>CAWHMZ010000001.1:0-100226 GCA_963830625.1 uncultured Isosphaeraceae bacterium
GGCTCCCGCAGGAGAGGGTTCGCAAGCAGGTAGATCTGCCCGACCGAGAGATAATTCGAGGCCCGCCAGTAGGCGTCGAGCTTGCGGAGCTCGTCCGTCGACAGCGGTACCTGCTCGCCTTGAGAATCGCCCGACGACTTCGCGGTCTCGTGGCGTGATTGAATCATTGGCGTCGCATCCGGTCGCTCCGTAACAGACGTCGCTCATGGGGTTAATCCTTGTCGCTTCTCGAACTACCGGCGCGTCTCGTCGCAGATGAAGCTGTAACCGGCGTCACATCGAATTCGAGACGGTTTACGGTAGCTAGGAATCTGCGGGGGCGCACCTGTCAAGACTGACAGTCGGTGGGGGGAAAAAGTTGCAGGGCTGGCGGCAATCCTCTACGAACTCGCCCTGGACGCAGCATCGCTAGGGCGGAGCCACCTCATGTCCCCCGGAGGTACATCGCGGCCGCAGGCGAGCCTACAGAAATCGCTCATCCCTGGCTGAGGGACGGGGAAATGAACCGACGACCGGCCAGTGCTTCCCTCAAGGCGGGAAGGAGGTCCGATGCGAGCCGGGACTTGATGACGTATCCGACTGCGCCGGCCGCGAGCGCTGCGCGAACATAATCCTCATCGCCGTGGACAGTCAGGAACACGAACTTCGACCGCGATCCGGCCGCCCGCAGCGACCGCATCGCCTCGATCCCGTCCAGGATAGGCATCGAAATGTCGAGCACCAAGACGTCGGGCGCGAGCCGGGCGGCTGCCTCTACCGCCGCCCGCCCGTCGCGGACAGTCTCGACCACTTCGAACTCCGGTTCGAGGAGTCGAGTTTCGACCTCGAGGAACGCCTCGTGATCGTCGGCCAACAATACACTGGCCCGGCTCACAGGTCCCTCCCGTCTTCTTTGGGGGCGTGAACGGCCTTGATCACTCCCCCGGGATGGCCCGAGCGAGAAGGCCCACGGCGTGGGTCCATGCCTAAGAATATGAGTTCACGTGGGGCGAGGTCTACTGGCAGAAGTGACAGGTTCTTCGAGGTAATATCGATAGGTGTGCGGCGGGACAATTCATTCCTCGACCATGGTCCGGGCCAGGGGGAGTGTGAGCCCGATGTTCTCGAACACGATCTTGAGCATCACCGTCAATGGCACGGCCAGCACCATCCCGACAAGGCCCCAGCACAGGCCCCAGAACGCCAGTGCGACCAACACCATTAGCGGGTTGAGGCCCACGGCGTGAGCGGTCAGTCGTGGCTCGACGAAGTTGTTGGTCACGACGTGCACCAAGATCAGAAGCGCCAGTACCGCAACCGGCCGCCAGGGCGGCTCCAGTTCGAGGAACGCCAGCAAGACCGGGAGCACGAAGGCAACCAGGCTGCCCACATAAGGGATGAAATTGCCGACGAAGGCCAGGATACCCCACATGCCCGGGAATGACACGCCGAAGGCCCACAAGATGACCACGACGGGTAGCGCCGTCACCAGGCTGGAGAGTACCTTGGCCCTCAGGTATGAGTCCATTGCCCGGTTGATCGAATCGAAGATTCTGAGAACGCGGTCAGCCTGTACCGGCTGAACGCTCGCCCGGACCAGCTCGGGAAAACGACGAGCCACGGGCAGCAGGAACAGCAAATACAACACGACGATCAGGGCCTCGGTCAGGAAGCCGGCCGCCGTGTTGACCAGAATGGAAGCCAGGGCCTTGAACCTCGCGGAGGTCTCCGCCTCGGTCCGGGCCCCGTCCGGGGCCGGGGCGAGCACCCAGGCGGGCAAGCGGTCTCGGCCCCAGGTACGAAGCTGAGTGATCAGTTCCCGGGATCGCTCGATGAGGCGAGGCAACTCGGCCTTGAGGTCGACGAGGTTGCCGTAGAGGAGGAAGGCCAGCCCGAGTATCGCCGCCGCAACGAGCAGGGCCAGTAGCGGTCCGGCGACGATCGCGGGGACCCTCCGGCGCAAGCTGCGTTGGACCGGAAGGACGGTGTAAGCCAGGAACACCGCGAGGGTCAGAGGGCGGAGCAGCGGGCCCAGTTCCTTGAGGAGGTACCAACTCGCCGCGGCGCACACCAAGGCCGCGGCCATTGCATAGAGCGGACCCAAATCATGCTTCATCGAGATGGTGCTTGGCTAGACGGCGACCACGCCGAGCTTGACGGCGTACTGCACCAGCCCAGCGCTGCTCTTGATCCCGAGTTCGTGCATCATGCTGTACTTGTGGAACGCGACGGTCCGCGGCGTGATCTTCATGATCTGGGCGATTTCCTTCATCGTGCGCCCCTCAGCCAGCAGTTGCAACACTTCGCGCTGACGGGTGCTCAACTGGCCGGTTGGACTCGTCGGCCCAGGATCGCGGAGGAAGGACCCGACGAGGCCCTGCGTGGACAGAGGCGTCACGTAGGAGCGCCCCTCGAAGACTTCCTGGATCGCCTTGAGCAGCTCCGAGGCGGCCGAGTTCTTGAGGAGGTATCCGGATGCTCCGGCACGGAATGCCTCGGCGGCGAGATCGGGATCCTCGCTGACCGTCAGAAAGATCAGCTTGACCTCGGGCATGAGGCGTTTGAGTTGTCGGCCGGCGTCCAGCCCGTTCAACAGGGGCATTGAGACGTCGAGCACGACGATGTCCGGTCGGAGTTCGGACGCGGCCTCGAGCAGAGCACGTCCATCGCCCACGGCACCCACCACGTCACAGGACACCTCGAGCAGACGCGCGAAGGCTTCCCGGACCAGTCGGTGGTCGTCCGCCAGCATGACACGCGGTCGCCGCATGGCCGTCTCCCAAGGATCGAAGCATCACCCGTCGCATGATACACCTGTCGGCGGCCCGTGAGAAGCGATCTTCCCGCCGGTTGATCGAGGACGTATCTATTGGGATGCGGACGTCGATCTGTACGCCGCCAGGGGGCCGCGAGAGGATCGCGATGTCACCGCCGACCAAGCGCAGCCGCTCCCTCATGCTGACCAAGCCGAGCCCCCCCTTGCCATCAGCCCAGCCGGTGTCGAAACCGCACCCGTCGTCGGAGATCCGGAGGGAGATCGCGTCTGGGCTTCCACGCAGTTCGACCCGGGCGTGCCGGGCACCACTATGCTTGATGACGTTCCGCAGGGCTTCCTGGGTGATGCGGTAGAGACACAAGGATGTGTCAGCCGATATCGTGGACGCCACCTGCTCGGCGGTAAAATCGATATCCACGCCATGGGCTTGGCTCAACTCGCCGCACAGGCCGCGGACGGCGACCACGAGCCCAAGTTGCTCGACTTTCGTGGGGTGCAACTGGTGTGAGAGTTCATGCACTTCGGAGGACAGTTGCTTGACTCGACCTGACAGCTCGTGCATCCGCTCGCCGAGCAAGGCACCGGACACTGGCGGGTTCTGGCCGAGCAGGTCCAGGTCGACGGCCAGGAGTGCCAGGCTCTGGTTCAGGTCGTCGTGCAACTCAAGGGCGATGCGTCGGCGTTCCGTTTCTTGGGCCAGCAGCAGCCGGCCTGTCAACCTCCGCAACTCGAGTTGACCCTCGCGCAAGCCCTCCTCCGCCCGTCTCCGATTCGCACGTTCCAAAAGCAGGCCGGCAATCAGCAGAGCCTCGGCGGCGCAAACGGCGATGGCACTCATCACTTGCCATTTGTAGAGATCCCAGAAGTTCGGCGGCTTATTCAAGATGATGGTATCGGGTGGTAGCCTCTCCTCTCCGATGCCCCAGCGCTTCAGTCTGAGACCAGTCGACCACGGTCGGGTTCTTGGTCGCTTCGGATGGCCCGATGCTCTCGGGTTTTTGGCCGGCCAAGACGCGCAACGCTACGCCCGCCGCGTTCGCGCCCTCGGTCTCGAAGCGGACCATACAGCCGCCGACGATCCCGCCTCCGACGTACGTGCTGTAATGGCCGTAGACCGGTGCGTTCGCCGCGGCCGAGATTCGACGGGCCACGTCCGCCGGAATGTAGGCGTGTCCCGAGACCGTCTTCGAAGACGTGGAGATAGTAGACGACGCTGCGGTCTGGCAGGTTGGCGACCTCGCGCAAGAGATCGTTCAGAGGCAAGCCAGTCAGGTAAACAAAATCCAACTTGCTTTCGTAGCGGCGGAACGCTCGCCTTGCCTCCTCGGCCCAGTAAGCGTCTGTACGCGATTTGCCCGAGACGACGACCACGCGCCGGGTCTCCGGGTGAAGCCGAAGGGCGAGGTCCAGCGTTGGTTCCAGGTCCACAGTCATGGGAACTCCCAGGACGCCTGTACCCAAGGTCCGGGCTTCCGCTTCATGCTTATCGATCGCGCCAAAGACCACGGGCACGCCGGGAAATAGCTTGTCGCGGTACTTCAATACGAAGTCGAGCGACGGGGCGAGCGCCGGGATGATCACATCGGGCTCCCTCCCCAAATACTTCGTCCGAAGGAAATCGGCCAAATGGCTCTGATATCGCTCGTCCGGAAATCTCGCGGAATCCAAGTACTCGTTATAAATTTCGATACGTGATGACGTGCCGTCCATCAGACCAATCCGCAAACTTTCCTGGAACCGTAGAATCCCCGGTTGCCCATCGCTCGTCGGATAGACGACGAGCACCCGCTTGGTCTCTCCGGCTACCGCGACCGAGGATGAGGCGAGGACGAGGAGGGCCGCCAGAAACTGGGACAGCATCCGCGATCGAGGTGGACCGCGACCACGGGGTCGTTTGCGTTCGTGATCCGGTTCTCATGACGCTCCCGCTTGCTAATGAACCACGCGGCGCGAGGCACGCGTCGCGCCGGGAACTTACCCCCCGGCAAGACCGTCGTTCACGGTGCGGCGCGCGGAGGAAAGCCCAAAACGAGCCGGGAGCAGCCGCCACGCGCTGCACGGTCCGTACCGCGCTCGAACGCGGTGCGATCCGCACAAGTCCTTTCGCGAGAACGGGCGGAATAAGCGCCCGGACTCACCAGGCTGAAAACACGCCCGTGCGCGAACTGCCGATCCGACCTGCAACCTTTCACGAACGCCGCCAACCCCACCGGAACCACACTTCTGCGCACTGCTGCGCATCAACGCTTCCGCTTGATCGTCGGCCACGCACCGCAAAGCACTATACTGCAAATTGTTGCGATTTCCGCCTACGCTTGCAACGCATCGGAAACCGCATTCGTGCTTCTCGGTCCTTGGCCGGCCGTGAGCTTGTCGAAGGGGTCCTTGGTCCCTTGTCTTTGGTCGGCGCACGTGAAGCGACAACTTACGCGCTCGACCATTTCACGGCCGCGACGAAGGCACCTGGCGCAACATCGAGGGCACTGCCAGTCTTCGGGCCTGAATGCTCGGCGTCTCCGGATAATTGCGGTTTGTTTTGGAGGCCATCCGCCAGCCTGGAGGCATGGCTTGTGAGATCGTAAGTTCGAAAAGGGTGTGCGCACCGACGCGTTGCCGCTGGCCAAGGCCGCGACGCACTGAGGAATCCGAAATGACCGAGACACGATTCATCTAGTTGACTACAGCCCGAGATGGCTCCGCCTCGCGACGGTCTTCATTTCGCTTCGCACGTTACAGCCTCCAACGAGCCGTCTAGCAGCCGCGACAAGTCGCAAGGTCCGTACCGCGCTCAAACGCATTAGGACCGGCACAATTACTTTCGCGAGACTGGGCGGAATGCCCACGCGGGCTCGCCCAAATGGAACCCCGCCCTGCCCCAATTGCCGGCCCGACCGGCGACTTTTCGCGAACGCCGCCAATCAAACCCCACCGGAACCGCACTGCTGCGCATCCGGGCTGATCGCCGATGCGCGCCACAGACGACAAGTATAAGCGGTCAAAATACTTGCGATTTCCCGCTGCGCACGCAACGCATGCAACGCATCTGATGCGGCCTTCATAATTCTTTGGTCCTTGCCCGGCCCTGAGCTCGTCGAAGGGGCCGGCCCTGAGCTTGTCGAAGCGGTCCTTGGTCCCGAGCCCGCGCGGAAGCATTGAAGTCACGCGGTTCCGTCGGCGACCTGTTGATCAATTCGCCTTTGTGGTGCAGGCGTCTCGCCTGCATATGTCTCGCGTGCAGGCCAGAGGCCTGCACCACAACTGCGCAAGTTATTGTCGCGCAAGTCCTTAGCGGGCTCTTCGATGCGATCGTCGGCGGTCTGCACGAGCTGTCGGAATTGTCCCTCAACTCCGTATGAACGCGCTCAGTGTTACATTCGCGGCACACGCGCAACTCCCGCTTTGTCTGACTCGGACTGGCCCAACACTAATGAGTCACCTCCCGCGAGACCGGCCGCCGGCCCGTCGGCATGTGTGACGCTCCTACAATCGGAGCGTCACACGTAAACCCTTGTGCCGAAAGGCTGTGGCGCTTGTAACACTATTTTGGGCCCCAGCACGAGTGCGCGCTTTTCCTGACCAACCAGCACATTCGCCCGCGTGCACCCACTTGGGCACTGCAGAGAAGGGATTTCCGAACTCAAACCAAGAAATCGCAGTGACTTGCGCCTGTTCCAAGCTTCGGTGAAAGGAACCCAGAAAGTGCCAGATAGTGCCAGAGGGTGCCATTGCCGGTGGCATAAACCGCCCGCACGAAATCGTCCCGATAGCTGGCATGTCGGCCAGCAGGCGCTGCGGGCAGCCGTGTTGGCCGCGAGACGCGGACCGCGCTGTCAGCCCAAAGCAGTCGTAAGTGTGCCGGGCCGATTCGGCTCTTACGCGAGTGGCCTCACCGCCGATGCGGGCGTGCGGTGGCTTGAAGGGGATCTTCCGGCCAGGCGTGTTTCGGGGTAGCGGGCGCGGAGGTCTTTTCTCACCTGGTGGTACGTCGTTGTCCAGAAGCTGCGGAGATCGTTGGTAATCTGGACCGGGCGATGATTCGGGGCCAGCAAGTGCAGAAGTACCGGCATTCGGCCCCGAGCGATGCGCGGAGTGTCGGTCCAGCCAAACAGTTCTTGAAGACGGACCGCGAGCACGGGCGGCCGGCCCGGCTCGTAAACGAGGCGAACGGACCGGCCACTCGGCACTGTGAGGGCCATCGGCGCGCTTTCGGTCAGCTCACGGGCTTGGGCGGGAGAGAGCCGGCTCTGCAAGTAGGGCACGAGGTCGGCTTCTTCAACCGCGGCTCGTGTGGACTTCCCCTGACAAACCAGTTCAACCAAGTCTGCGAGGGCCTCGTCGTCGAAGTCGGGCCAGTTGAGCTCTGGAAGATGAATCCTGGCGAAATCCAACCGGGCAAGCCACTGGGCCGCTTGCGGGTTGGCGCGGACCAAGCTCGGCGCATCGGGCCGCAACGCTGCGGCCAGCACGCGCCAGGGCTCGTCGGGTGATGCGAGCGCAGCCACGTCTTCGCGGAGCAAGAGGTCTTCGTACCAGAGCCGTAGCGCGGCGACGACCCGCCCGCGCGACTCGTCGAAGTGCGTGACGCGCTCGCGGCGGAGGCTTGCAGGATACAGCTCCTCGATCCACTCGCGCGCACCGAGCTGGCGACATTCACTTGAGCCTCCAGCGCGCCGGCGCGGCGATCGGTGCGTGCGTCAATTGCCACGTAGAGCTCCGAGTCGCGAACGACTGAATCGGGGCCGAGCCGCGCGCCGCCGCCGCCGACCATCACGCCCGTGCCCGCGGTGCCCCGGCATTTAACCAACCGGTCGGGATAGGCCAAAAGCAGCCACTTCAAGATCACGTCCTCATCGATCTCGACGTCGCGGTGCCGCTCGACCGCGCAACGTAAGTCACGGAGCAACTGGTCCCGCACCTGCGCAGCCTGGCGCGCGGTCCTGCGGGTCGATGCCGCGATGCCGCAACGAATGAGCGAATCGCGCGTCTTCGGCCTCGGTCAGAAGGTCGAGGCGAGCAAGAACGTCGGAGCGACCGCTCTGGGTGCGGCGGCGGTCACGGTCGGGACGGAGCCCCGAATCGGGTGCACCCGCGCGAATGGCGAGGTCCTTTTCCGAGAGAATCGCGGCAATGGAAGCACCGGTGCGAGCATGGCCGGCGTCACGCGCCGCAATCAGCAACCGGGCAAGCCGCGGATGCACCGGCAACTGGAGCATTTCACGGCCTAGCGGCGTGATGCCGGCCGGGTCGCCGGCAGAGAGCGCCAAGGCGAACGAGGAGCCGCTTGGCAGCATCGATCCGCTCGGGCTCTGGTGCCTCGTACCATGGGAAGCCACTGGGCCCAGATGAGCCCCACGCATAAAGAGCCAGGATCGTCGCGCAAAGGTCGGTTCGCTCGATTTCCGGTTGCTCGAATTCGGCCAGTCCGCGCTGGGCGCGCTCGGACCAGAGGCGAATGCATCGGCCGGGCCCGGTGCGGCCGGCCCGGCCGGCTCGCTGGTCGGCCGACGCCCGACTGATCCGCGCCAGCTCCCAGCGGTCGATGCCCCGGCCGGCGTCGTAGCGGACGATCCGCGCCAGCCCGCTGTCGATGACCGTGTCGACTCCGTCGATCGTCAACGAGGTCTCCGCGACGTTGGTGCTCAGGATGATCTTGGGGCGGTCGCTCGGCATGAGCGCGCGGTCTTGCTCCTCGGCCGTGAGCGAGCCGTGCAGCGGCAAGACCACGTGACCGGCCTGTTCGGCCCGCGGCGCGAGCCGGCGCTCGACCCGGCGAATCTCGGCGAAACCCGGCAGGAAGACCAGCACATGGCCGCGGCGGTGCCGATCGGCGATCACCTGCTCGATCACGCGGAACGATCGCCTCGGGGCTCGCGGGGCGGTCGGCGGGGCAGTACTCGACCGACGACCGGGTACGACCGCCCTTCGACCCGCACGATCGGGCAGTCGTCGAGAAACTGCGCGACCGGCTCGGCGTCGAGGGTCGCCGACATCACGACCACGATCAGGTCGGGCCGAACCTCGCGCCTGACCTCGCAGAGGAGTGCCAGCGCAAGGTCGCCGTCGAGGCTGCGCTCGTGGAACTCGTCGAGGACGACGGCGCCCACGCCCTCGAGGAAGGGATCGGCCAGGAGCTGGCGGGTCAGGACGCCCTCGGTCAGGAAGCGCAGGCGCGTTCGTGCCGAAAACCGGCGCTCGAATCGGACGTGGTAGCCGACCTGGTCGCCCAAGCGCCAGCCGCGCTCGTCGGCGATCCGCGCCGCGGCGGCACGCGCCGCCACGCGGCGGGGCTGGAGCACGATCACGTCGGGATGCTCGGGCGCGAGCAGGCCCGCGTCGAGGATCGCCGGCGGCACGCGCGTCGTCTTGCCCGAGCCGGGAGGCGCCACCACGACCAGCGAGCGCCGCTCAAGCGCCTCGATGATGCCGGCGAATGCGTCTGTCGATCGGAAGCTCGGTCATGGTTGCGTGTTTCGCAGAACGCCGCCGGCTCAGGATCGGCTCACTTCTTCTTGCGGCTCTTCGTGGCTGTCGTCGACGTCTTCGAGATACGCCTGATCGGAACCGGCACGAGCCGGCCGTGGACGAACTTGTAGAACGTTCCGCCGGGCGGAACCGGGTTGAGCATCGTGCGTGCGGCGCTTCGGCTCGCCGGCGAAGATCACCGTGGTCGACTTGGTCGGCTTGAACTTGACGTGGCCTGCCAGGCCGATGAGCTGGTTGGGGCCGGTGCCGCCGATCAAGGTCGTGTAGCCGAACCAGCCGTGCTCGCGGGTCTCGGCCGCCGCCGCCTTGAGCGACATTCTCGCAGGCCGTGGCCGCCGTTGATCGTCGCCGGCACCGTCACGCTGGGCTCGAGCGTGATGTTGTTCTTGGTGCCGCCTGCCGCCGTAGACGATGATCTGGCTGATCGGTGCCGATGCCGGGCGCCGTCGCGTCGAGCTCGCCGTTGACGAACACCTCCAGGATCGGCCCCGCCCGAGGCCGACGCGATTGGCGACCTGGCTCACGATGATCGTAGTTGGTCCCGCCGTGCTGCTTGGGCAGCGGCTGGATCACCAGGTCGGGGCCGATCAGCGACACCGCCCCGGTGTTGACGGCCCCGACCGTGATCGTGACGGTGGCCGGGTTGCTGGTCGTGATCGCCGGGGTCGTCTGCGGGCCCGGTCGCGTTCACCTCGTATTGAAAGCTGTCGGTGCCGAGGTAATTCTTGTCGGGGGTGTAGGTGAACGTGCCGGTCGACGCGTCGAAGTTGGTGATGGTTCCATGGGCGGGCTGCGAGACGAGCGAGTACGACAGCGTCGACGGCATGGTCGTGTCGGGGTACCCGCTCGTGCCGGCGAGCGTGATCTGCGTGCCCGGCGCCTCCTGCGCCGTCGCCGAGACGGGACTGGCAAACGGCCGGAAATTGATCGTCGGGGTCGGTCGGCCCGCCGTAGGCGCCCGACCGTGACCGTGAACGATTCGGTCGCCGTGGTGCCGTCGGCGTCGGTCGCCGTGACCGTGATCGTCGCCGTCTCGCCCGCCATCGCCTGGGTCGTGTCGATCGACGAGCACGCCGTTGGGATTGGTCGAGGACAGCGACGCCGAGGTGATCGTGAGCGGATTCACCGGCTGCGAGTCTTCGCCGGTCGACCGTGTTGTCCATGACCGGCACCTGCGTCATCTGGGCCAGGGTGTTCGTGCCGGTGAGCATCTGGCCGAAGACCGTGTAGCCGTAGCCGAGCTGCGAGTTGAGCGAGCCGGTGTTGATGAAGAACTGAGTGTCGTTGCTGTCGGTCCCGCCCGAGTTGGCCATCGCGAGCTGATTGACGCCCGAGAGCGGCAAGTTGCTGGACGTTTTCATTGGCGAAGGGCGTGCCGGGCTGACCGCTCGAGCCGGTGCCCTCCTGCGTTGCATCGCACCACCCTGAACGACGAAGTTGGTCGTCCCGCCGAAGTCGGTCACGATTCGAGGAAAATACTTGCCGGTGTTGACGTAGTAGCCGTCGTTGGTGAACTCGCTCGATCTTCGTGACCGTGTTCGGCGTCAGGTTCTGGAACAACTGGAAGGTCAAGGTTCCGGTGAAGTCGTCGGACGAGTTGCTGGGGTCGGTGTACGAGACGCCGACGGACCAGAACGGTCCCTGTGCGATCGAGGCGGCGATGTCGGGGTTACTCGACGTGACGGTGAAGGTTTGCGCGGTCGGTCGCGCCGGTGTTGGCCAAGCAGGGGCTGGGTGTAGCCCTGCTGTGCCGGGACCGTGAGATTGGAGATCGGCTGGAGCGACGCGGTCTGAGCAATTGCCGGTCTTCGAGGATTTCCACCAGCGGCTGCCGGTGGCCTTGCGCAGCGGCTTGCGCAGATCGTCCCTCGGTGTCCCGTGCCACCAGGGAGCGTCCTCCGCGAATGCGGTCCCACATACCTGACCTCCTGCGGCTCGTTGCACCCGGCTCTCGGGACGGGAAGGCGCATCGGTCCGAACGGCGCGGAGCCCCGAGCGTGACTCCTTCTGTATCGGTTGTGATGGTTGTCTCGCTTGATCCAGTCTAGACGAAATGCCGCAGCGATCACGACATGCCGCAGCGCGACTCCGAACAGCGGATCGCGTGCCAGCGGAACGCGCCAGCGATGCTCGGCTCATCACAGGTTGTTGCGCCGATTGAACTTGTGAGCATGCCGCCGACGCATTTGCGGTTGACAGAACGCCGTTCGCTTTCTATAGTTATCGTCGGAATATTCGAGTGCATGCACTTCCCTTTCTTGTTTCATCTCGCAGTCGATGTCTCGTGCACGCTGGGCATGGAAGTGTCGCCAGGGGATGAACCCCGAACTGTTGAGCACGAGTCGATGCCGATCCCCGATCCGCCGAGATCACGCGAGGATCCGCATCGCGCCGCCGGTCCGGCTCGAACGAGGAGCCGTCGGCCGGAGCTGCCGGCGAGGCGCGGTCGCGGCCGACCCACCGACGGTTCTTGCGCGGGTCGAGCAGCTCGGCGCGGCGAGCGTCAGGCGACGGTTCGCCTGCCGGCCGGTCTGACCGGCCGTCCTGCCGGCGCCGGCGACCTCGTCGACACGTTTCTGCTCGAGGAAGCGATCGGCGTGGGCGGGATGGGGGCGGTCTTTCGCGCCCTCGACACCAAGCTCGACCGCCAGGTCGCGCTCAAGCTCTTGCCGCCCGATCAGGCCAGCGACCCCGAGGTCGTCCCGCGGTTTTACCAGGAGGGGCGGTCGGCGGCGCGGCTCGACCACGAGAACATCGCGCGGGTGTTCAGCATCGGGCAGGACGGGCCGTTTCACTACATCGCCTTCGAGTACATCGAGGGCGAGACGGTGCGGCAGCGGGTCGAGACGGGCCGGCGCCGTGCCGGTCGGCGAGGCGGTCAACATCGCGCTGCAGATCGCCTATGCGCTCGTGCACGCTGCCGATGCGCGGGGTGGTCCACCGCGACATCAAGCCGTCGAACATCATCATCACGCCCGGCGGCCGGGCCAAGCTGGTCGACATGGGGCTGGCGCGGCGCTTCGAGCGCGGCGGCGACCACGGGCTGACCCAGAGCGGCATGACGCTGGGCACGTTTGACTACATCAGTCCCGAACAGGCGCGCGACCCGCGCGACGTCGACGTGCCGCAGCGATCTCTATTCGCTGGGCTGCACGCTTTTTCACATGCTCACCGGCACGGCCGCCGTTTCCGGGCGGGACGGTCCTTCAGAAGCTGATCCAGCACCAGGAAGAAACGCCGGCGGACGTGCGGACCTTGAATCCGGCGGTGCCGGCCGAGCTGGCCGGCATCATCGCCAGGCTGATGGCCAAGGACCGCGACCGGCGCTATCAGACGCCCGAGCACCTGGTTCGCGACTTGCTGGGGGTCGCCGGCGCGCTGGGCCTGGCGTCAGCCGGTGCCGTGGCCGGCTGGCCGAGCGACGGCGCGGCGACCGAGCTGGGAGCGGCACCTGGTGTGGATGGTGCCGGCCCTCGGCTTGGTCGCTGGTGGTGTCGCGTCTGGCCTGGTGGGGCAAGCGAGCTGTCGCGGCGTTCGCCCGCCGGCCGACCGTCCGAGCGTCGTGCGCCGTCGCGTGCGGCGGGCGAACGACGGCAACGTCGGCGGCCGAGCCCGTCGCGGCGGCCACCGGCCTCGTCGGCATCGACCGACGACGCCGGCGGCGAGCAAGCCCGCCGCCGGACCCGCCTATCCGCGCAACATCCCGGTCGATTCCAGTGAAGACCTGCTCGAGGTCCTGGCCGGCGCCCAGCGGCGCAGTCGGTGATCGTGCTGGCCGACGACGGCCCCTACCTCATCGGCGGCCGCACCTGGTCGCACCGCGCGCCGGCGCCGCTCGTCAACCGCGATCTGACGATCAGGGCCGAGCCCGGAGTTCGTCCGGTCGCTCATGTTCGAGGCCGACCTCAGCCTCGAGAATTCCGCCAGGGCCTCGCTGCTTCACTTCATCGGCGGCCACGTGACGATCGAGGGACTCGAGTTCGAGCTCGACGCCGACCGGTCGCCGATCGACTGGTCGTGGCGGCGATCCGGACCGAGGGCACCGAGCTGACGGTCCGAGGCTGCTCGTTTCGGCGAGGTCGCGGCCAAAGCACGGCCGAGGTGCGGCCGCCTTGCGGATCGGCAGCGGCCGCCGCGCCGCGCGATCGCCGTCCGATCGCCCGCCGGCGGTGTTCGCCGACGCCTGCCATTTCGACGGCGGTCAGATCGCCGTCCTCGCCGAAGGGCAAGCCGACATCGTCCTGCGCGATTGCACCCTGGGCCCGGGCGAGCCGTCGATCTGGTTCGACAACACGCGTTCCCAGTCGCCGCTCGGCGGAGACCTCCGGCTCACCCACACCAGCATCCTGAGCGGTGCCGAACCGGTCTTTCGCTTCGACGGCGGCTCGGTCCGCGTCTGGGTCGACGACAGCGTCGATCGCGCCGGCCGGCGTCGCGCACGTCGACGCTGGTCATGGTCGACGACCCGCGCAACCTGTCCTGGCGCGGCCGGTCCAACCTCTATGGCGGCGTCGGCACGTACCTGGCGTATCTCGGGCAAGGGAGAGCTGCCCGAGCCGATCACCGAGTTCGCGCGCTGGCGCGAGACGCCGACCGAGCTGCGCGAAACGGGCACCACGGTCGCGACGGCGCTCGGTCTGGGACGCGGCCGACCCGCTCGCAGGCACTGGCGGCCGAGACGAGACAACCCCACGCGCGTCTTCCTCTTGAGCGCCAGCGTCGCGGCCAACGGCGACGTCGGTGCGCGGCAAGGGCCGTTCGGTTCGGTCCTCAAGAACGCACGGCCGGAGAAGCGGTCCAGGCTGCCAGCGACGAGACGGCGGCTGGCCGCAGCGGCGCGCGGCGGACCGAAGCCTGCGCGGCCGCGGCGATCAGCGCAGACCGCCGAGTCGTCGGCGACGCCAACGTGGCCGTGCTCTATCCCATGCCGGTCGCTTCGCCGCCCAGCGAGCGAGCCGGCGGCGGCAGATGATCCGATGAACCTGCCCGCCGATGCCGCCCCGCGGATCGCCGGAGCGAGTCGCGCGCCGGCGAGCGACAAGGCCGCAGCGGGCGAAACCGCGACCGTGCCGGCTACCCGATCCGCCGAAGCGTCGTCGACCCAACCGCCATCGGCCGCGCGATCGGCGAACTCATCGCGGTCGCCTCGTCGATCGCCGCGCGGCCGGCGACGACGACGTGATTCGCAGCGCCGAGCAGCTCAAGGCACTGCTCGCGAAGCTCGGTGGCCAGGGAGGCGATCATTGCGCATCGCCGCGGGGCCGACCTCGAGCTGCCGTCGATCGTCGTCGAAGGAACCGGTCGCGTGCAGATCCAGGCCGAACCAGGCCCGCGGCGGCCGCGGCTGCGCTTCCGGCCGGCGCCGGCCGCGCCGCACTCTCCGGCGGACTGGACGGTCATGCTCAACCTGCGGTCGCGGCTCTCTGCACCTCGAGGGCGTTGACCTGATCGTAATCGACCAAGACGAGCTACCCGACCGGTCGTCTTGGCGGCCATCGGTGTTCTGCCCGGCACCGAGCTTTCGATGACTGATTGCACGCTCACGCTGGCGACCTCGTCCGGCCAAACCCGCCGCGGATCAGCGCCCGTACCGCGCTCTGGTCGTCGCACTGCCCGTCGGCCGCCGCCGGCGAACTCACAGGTCGTCGAGCGACTCGCCGGCCGCTCGCGCGAGTCGCGTTCGCGACTGCTTCTTGCGATCCGGCGGCGAGGCGGTCGCCGTCGCGGCGGGACGCGCGCTCGACCTCGAGCTCTCTAACACCCTGGTGTGCACCGAGGGCAGCTTGCTGCACGCTTCGGGCGCCGCTTCGGCCCGGTCGATCCGACTGCGCCGACGGTCAAGATTCGCCTCGAGCAGGTGACGGCGCGCGTCAAGCGAGGGCTTGTGCACCTGGAGAGCACGCCCGACGAGCCCGAGCTGCCGATTCGGCGCGTTTGTCGTGGAAAACTCGATCTTGAGCGAGGCCAACCGCGAAGACCCGCTGTTTCGACTCGACGGCCAGGACGCAATTCGACGAGCTCGCCGACAAGATTCGCTGGGACGGCAATCGCAGTCGCCTATGATCGAATCAAGACCTATCGCCGCGATGAAGTCGCGCGGCGGGCGTCTCACCGCGGATCTACGACCGCGACAACTGGACGAGTGCCTTCCAGCCCAAGGACGAGTCGCCGATCCTGGAAGGGGTGAAGTTCGCCAGAGAGCCCGACGACTCGCAGACCGCCTGGCGCGTCGATCGCGACGATCTTCGCCTCGTCCCCAACGGCGCGCATGGCGATATCGGCCCCGATCTGCGCCGCGTTCCCCAGGCACCCGCCGCCAGCGGCCTCTGAATTCGGCGGCTGCACCTCGAGTAGTCGCTCGAGTCGCGCGCCGTCGCCGCACCGCGATCACCCGCGAGTAATCGGTCGCGCGACTCGACAAGTTGATCACGTTGTTGTGCGCGAAATGGAACGGCGGTTGCCGGCGGCGGGGCGTCTGGGACCAGCCGCTTTTCGATCGCGGCGATCAAGTCCGCGACGCCGTCACCGCGCTCGGCAGATACGCATGTGAATTCGCAACCCTCCAGGTCGTCCCACGCGGGAACGAGGTCCGACTTGTTGGCGACGACAAGCGCCGCCGGGCTCGCTGCGACAAAGCTGCACATCGGCCGCGTCAAGGGGCGCTGAGCGATCGAGTACGAGCAGCACCAAGTCAGCCGCGAGTTGCTCGCGCACCGCGCGATGAACGCCCAGAGCCTCGATGGGGTCGGTGGTCGGACGAAGGCCGGCGGTGTCAACGATTTCGACCGGCCAGCCGCCCAGCGACGTACGAATCGCTACCGCGTCGCGAGTTGTACCCGGCGCGCTGTCGACGATCGCGCGGGCGAAGCCGGCGAGCGTGTTCAAGAGGCGGCTCTTACCCACATTGGGTCGGCCGGCGATGACCACTCTCCATCCTGCGATGAGTCGGAGCCCAACGCCCGCCCTAGCGATCAGAGCGTCGAGCTTCGCGCAGGCAAGCCCAGAGTCGTGGTCGATCGCGTGGATGAGCTCGACAGTTTCGCGGCGCAAGGCCCCATGGAACTGATCGAGGAAGATCTCGGCGGTGCGTGTGGTGGGCGCGAGCGCCAGGTCAAGAAGGCGCACGCTGCCAGGGGATCGGCTGCGGCCGGCTCGTCAAAAGAGGGGGTGTCGCACCGCGTCGCGCCGGCTTCCGCGAGTGCCTCGGCGACCAGCTCGACGGCCGCGGTTCCCCCGTGACACTGAATCTCGACTGACGGAGGGCTGCCCGAACACACGACGGCGACAACCTCGTCGCCGTGCCCGCGACCGATTCGTGCGAGCCGAACGGCGCCGGCCCGAGTTTCGGCCAGCGGGCCGCCGCGACTCGGGCGGATCGCAGCGTCGACGACTTCGAGGGCCCGTGGCCCCCACACGCGGACCACCGCGATCGCGCCCGGCCGGCGGCCGTCAACCGGCACATGAACGCCTCACCAGCAGCCGGTCCTTGGTCGTTGCGTGCAGCCACGATTGCCGTCCTGAGAGCCATTCGCGTTGAAAATGCGGAACCGTGTCGCCATCACGGGGCGGTTTTCGTTAATGTATCCGTAAGTAAGAAGCGGCACAGCGCGGACAACTTCCGCGACACAGTGACAGCAACAGCGTTTAACAGTTGTGTGTGCTGCGCACCCCTCGCCCGGCTTTCGATGCCGTAGCGCGCACACACGCTATTTTGTCGGATCGGCGATGAAGTTCCACTACAGTTTGGAAATTGACGCCCCGGTCGGCATCGTCTTTTCACAGATCCACGACCGCAGAACCAATAAGCTCTGGATACCGGGCGTCCCCTGCTCGACCTTCGAGCTTGATGCCGCCACGGAGTGCGTTTTGGGCACTCGATTTAGACGGTCGGTCAGTGAGCGCGGCCGGGCGAGGGTCTACGAGGGCGAGATCACCGCCATCGAGCGGCCACATCACCTGGGTGTCAAACTTTTTAACGAGCAAGTGACACTCGAAATCGATTACCGAGTGAGGCCGTTGATTCTGCGCAGCAGCCTCGAGTATTCCGCCACGCTCACTTACTCAAACCGCATCGAGGCGGTGATCGCCAGGGCGTTCGGTCCGTTCACTCGCGCGCTCGTCGAGCAGGAAATCAATAAGCTGAAGGACCTTTCCGAGGCTGCGTATGCCAAGCGCGCCGCGCAAGGCGGCCACGGTGCGACGACGCAAGAGCCGTTCGGTGCGGGCTCGACGGCGGGTGCTTCATTCGCGGACGATGGCGGGCTGACTCGTCCAACGGGGTCAGTCGCGGTGGACTGACGCCGAGTAGCCGCGTTCGTGTCGTGCTCATTTCACTCGCTTCTGGCGCCACATCAGTTATAGTTCTGATCGTTCGCCGACTGAGCGCCGGAGCTGTTGATCAGGCCCCGAAAGACGATGACCACCGTGCCCGAACCGAGCGTCCCCTTGATGGGATGCTTACTGGGAAAATACCTGAAGGTCGCGTCGCCCAGGCCTGTATTCCAGTTGTCGACGCTCGTCGGACCGCTGAGATCGAAGGGGTTGGTGAGGTCGCCGGAAGCATTGAAGTAGTTCGCCGGAAACTTGGAGTAATCGGGAAGAGCTGAGCCCGTGCCGGTAAAGATGGTGCCGCTGGCGGGGTCGTGCACCCAGTTGAGACGCGTGGGCAAGCCGTTGACCTCGGTGCCAGTCGGCCCCACGAGGTCGAGGATCAAGTTGCCGCCGGTGGAGGGGTAATCCTCTACCAGAAACTGCGCCACTCCGGTTACTGCCAAAGACGGGTTAGAGGGCTCAGCGATCACAAACTGAAAGTGGCTCGTGGACGAAAAGTTGCTGGAGGCCGGTTTGCCGAAGCCGTGGATCACAATCGACTGTGTGTTGAAACGACCGGAGCCGACGGTGTACTCCCCGTAGCCCTTGGCGACGAACGACTCGCGGCGCACCTCGGCGGGCGTCGGCTGGGGCATGCCGGCGGGATAGAGCAGCGGCACAAACTGCTGGACATCAGCCGCCGGGAAATGTCCACCGGGGAGGTCGGGTCCTTCCCGATCCATAAGCACGCGCACCTCGAGACCATCAAAGCTAGGGCGCCGTTGCCGCCGCCGGCCGTTGTGGGAGTGGTGGTGTGCTTCCATCGGCTACGCCCTCCTTCCCGTTGGCCTAAGAGTAAGCCTTCGAGGTTGCGCTAAGGATCTGGCTGTAATTGATGAGGCCCTGAAACTGCACGATAAAGCGACCCGAGCCGAGCGTGTGTGGCTGCGGATGGGCATCGGGCATGTATTTGATGTTCATGGTCCCCGTGCCCTGGGTGAAACCGGCTGGGGCGGCAAAGGGACCGCCGCTCGCGGTGTCGTACGTCCAGGTCATGTGGGTTGGAAGTGCGTTTGACGGATTCGACACCAGGCCGGGAGTGCTGTTGAGGTCAAGAAGCAGTTCCGCTCCGGACTGGAGCCAATTCTGCGGGAACAAGGCGGCCAGCCCGGTCACCTGGTTGGCGTAGGGATCGCCGGGAGTCGGTGTGGCATCAGGGTTCGCCGGGGGGAAGACGAGCATCTGGAACTTCCCCTTCAGGAACGCGTTGGAACCGCCGGAAACGGCATGGAAGTAGATCCTGCTGGCGCGGTCGGAGAACGTGGGAGGTCCCACGATGTACTCGCCTTCCCAGGTTGCGGTAAAGGTTTGTCGTTTGACCTCGCGTGGCGTGGGGGTCATGGGTGTGGTTGGCGCGGACCGGTATAGAGCAGCTCGACGGATTGCTGGATGATTTTGGGGTTCAGGAAGGGCCCAGGTGCTTTCTTGCCGATCAAGCCGTTTGGCGACGGCAAGTCGCGCTCCTCGAGGCTTTCGACGCCGGGTCGCAACCGTTGCCTGGCGCGTTCGCGCGCCCGCCGGCGGAATTCGCGCGGCCACAAGGCCAGGGGCGCCGCCGAGGGAGGTCATCGCAACCGTCGTCCGCACGCATCGGGCAACTACTCCTTCCCGCCGAGGTGAGCCGAGGGCTCGCCTCGCGGCGGGTGCCGCTTTCAATTAATCGATCTGGCGGTCGCGTTGAGGATCCCACCGGGCATGTTGATCAAGCCCTGAATCCTGACGACGACCGTTCCCGACTGTTCCGCGCCTGGCTGGGGTATCTTCGATGGGAAGTACTTGATCTGGACCATCCCCACTCCTTGGCCCACGAGTGAACCGGTCGTAAATCCAACCGCCCCGGCCGCGCTCGCCGGCACGGCAACGGGTACACTGAACTGGCCCGTTGACGGGTCGTAGCTTGTTTGGACCGCGGGCGTCGTCGCGTAGGCCGGCTGGGTGTAACCGCCTCCTCCGTCGGAGTCGAGCAAGAAGTAGAGCTTCGACGGCAAGCCGTGATTGAGGGCCGACGGGTCGTCCGCGGGAATGTTGGGCAGCCCAGAGAAGCTGGGTCCGCCCTTGTAGTTGGGTGAAGTGGTGAGATCAAGAAAGAGGTTGTCGCTCGTCTGGAAGAAATCGGCGGTGAAAAGGCTCAGAAGACCGACACTCTGGCCTGCGACGGGATCGGCCGTTGTGGGCTGAGCCGTCGGGTCGGCCGGCGGGAACAAGATGAGCTGGCTTCTACCCCTGAGAGCCTGGTTTGAAACCGTATTCTTGCCGTCGCTGAAGATGTGGATGGTTTTCGACTGGTTGGAGAACCTTGGCGGTCCGACAGTGTACGTGCCGGAAAAGGTCGCCCAGTACGTCTCGCGGTGGATCTCGGCGGGGGTCGGCTGTGGAGTCTCGTACGTGCCCGGCGGGAAGACCTGGCCGCCGATGTCGAGCGATTGTGTGGTCGTCACCGATCCGTGAAGCTGGCTCACCAGGCTTTGGAGGAAGCTCGCGCTAACCCACCGCGGAGTGGGCACCTGCTGGCCGCGAGTGGGGGGTACGCTTTTGGCAGCGTCGCGAGTCGCGGCTGCCTTGGTCGCGTGCGGCTTGACATCGGGCGCCACCACCAGGTTCAAATGAACGGTCGTCTGGGCGTGCCGGCTCGTAGCAGTCGCCGGCGCGGTACGTGCCGACAGCAGTTCTCGGGACTCGAGTCCCTCGACCCCCGGGCTGAATCGCCGGAGAGCTGCGCCGTGTTGCCGAGCCTGGGCTAACATGCGACCGACTCTCCTCTGTCATCCTTGAAGGACCAGCTCGACCGCGGTCTGGAGGGACACCGCCTCATGGCAAGACTCGCTCGCCGACGGCCGTGTTCAGGTTGAGGATCGCCTGGCGATGTCGCACCATGGCGTCGCGATACGCCCGCACGACGTCGTTGTAATCTTGCTGGGCGCTGGAGATACTCGAGCGCGCTGGTCTGACCGCCCGTGAAACGCTTGTAGGCCGCATCGCGGACCTTCCTGGACGCCGGGATGATCTCTGCTCTGAACTGCTTGACCGCGACCAAGCTCTGTTCGAGCTCGAGGGCCGCGCTCAAGACGTCGTTCATGACGATTGCGTTCCGCGGCGGCGAGCTGGATCTCGGTCTGAGTGATGTTGATCTTCGCCCGCGTGACGTTTCCCTGGTTGCGGTTGTAAAGGGGGATCGTCGCAGTCACGCCCAGGGTCCAGGAGTAGGCGCTGGGCACGCCCAGGTACGTGTTGTTCTGGAGCGTATAGGGCTGCCAAAGGACGTAGACGTCGGGGTAGCCATTGGCCCGCGCCAAACGGAGATCGGCGTTTGCACGCCTGAGGCCGAACTTCATCGCCATCAGGTCCGGTCGCGCGGCGACCGCCCGCTTGACCAGTTCGTCCCGGGCTACGGGGAGTTGCTGCAGCTTGCCGACCGGATCGAAAGCATCGATCTGTTCCACGTCGTCAAGCGGCATGTTCAACACCACCGCAAGGGCTCGATTGGCGTCGATCTTGGCTTTCCGTGCCTCCAGGACCTCGAGCTCGGCCTTGTAGACGTTGACCTTGACCGCGTCCAGATCGGACTCCTGGATTTGACCGGTGCGGAACAAGTCCTCGGTGAGAACCAGCAGCTTCTTGATCCCGGTCAAGTAGACCTCGCTGAACTTCAGGGTCATTCCCGCCGAGACGACGGCTTCATAGACCGTGTAGAGGTTATCGATCTGGTTGCGGACCGAAGTCTTGGAGCTGGGCCTCGGTGACGCTCTTGGCCGCGCGTGCCGACGCGGTGCGCGCTATTCTCTTAAAACTCACATCAATGGGAAGGTTCAAGTTGATGTCGGTTTGTTGCGGCCCGCCCGGCCGCAAGAACGAAAAGTGGCCGTAGGGGACGAGCTGCGTGTCGGCGTAGAAGATAGGGTTCGCTCGCAGGTTGGCGGTCAGCACGTCGGCTTCCGACATCGGAACCTCGAGCTTCGCCGCCAGAATATCCAGGTTCTTACTGACGAGCACGTCGATGGCGGCGTCGAGCGACATACCGTCGGGCGTGCCGTAATCGATGAAGTCAGCGGGAAGGTCAAGTTCACCATATTGGGGCCCTTGTGCAGCCTGGGTTGGTTGGGCAATCGTGAAGCTGAGCGCCCCGAACGGTGAAGACGGGTACCCCGGGTACAGTTTGGCTGGCGACGGGGATGTGGCTGCGCCCCCGGCCCGCGCCGCCGCTGACCGGGGCGCTGGCGGGTGTACCGAAATCGGGGAAGGCGGCGGCGCCGATGGGCTGCCCGACGGTACTGGCGCCCCCAGCGGATCCTGGTGGAGCGCCGACGTCGAACTGCGGCCCCTGGGCCAAGGCGGCCGGTACCACAAGGGTGAGGATCGCCAACGCCGCCGCCTACTACCCGAGATTGTCGCATGCGCGCGCTGCTTTAACGCGATGATCCATGCTGACCCAACCTCCTGCCGTTGCGACGTGACGGCGGCAAGAAGAGAAATGCGGTACTCAGCCTTACATCGGCACCATCGCGGCGGAACTTGTGGAAAATCCGTCAGGGTCTGCCCGACCTTGAAAGTTTCAAGGACGCCGCAGGGTTTGCCAAATCCGATTACGCCCCAGCGGCCCGGCTAGCGCGACGCGGAAAGCGACTTGTGCCAAGCCGATCAGGACGAGATTGGGCTCGACTCGGGCGTCGGCGCCGGCGGCGAATCGGGCCAGGAGGGCCGCATCGCCGCCGGTCCAGATCACCCAGGGCTCAGAAGCCAGATCGTCGGCTTGGCGGGCGATGATCTCGCGGACTGCGCCGACGGTTCCCCAGAAGACGCCCGCTTCGAGCGACGATTGGGTCGACCGGCCCCATGGCGCGGGTGGCTGCTCGGGGTCGAAGTGACGGACATCGATCACCGGGAGCTGGGCGGTGCAGGAGATGCAGCGCCTGCGCGCTCATGCCGAGTCCGGGTGCGATCGCGCCCCCTTGCCAGACTCCCTCGGCCGTGATTCGTTCCACCGTGATGGCGGTTCCGCAAGAAACGACCAGCCCCGGCCGGCCCGGCGGCATGAGCCGGATTGCGGCGGCGACCGCCAGCGCCCGGTCGGCGCCGCCGGTGTCGGCTCCTTCGACGTCGAAACGCAGCGGCACCTGTGCGGCGGTATCGAACCAGGTCAGTTCACGCACCCCCTTCGACTCGAGAAACACGGCGAGCTGCTGGCGCAACGGGCGGGTTGACCGTCGAGATCGCCCAGGACGAAACCGTGCCGGCGAGATCCGGGTAAGTGGACCAGGCCTGGTCCCAGGCTGCTGGATCAAGCGGCAGGGCGACCTTGTCGAGCAAGCGGCCCGACTCGGCTCACTCTCGCCCATTTGAGCCGGGTGTTGCCCAGGTCGGCCACGATGCGGAGCATGGCTCAGGCACCGGCCGCCGACACGGCCGGCGTCCGGCGGGCAGCGGCTACCGGCTCGGCCGTCTGCGACTCGACTCTGTGCTGCGAGCATCGCGACGATCCGGTGGATCAGCTCGGGAATGCCCTGCCCGGTGACGGCCGAGATCGCCAGCACGTCGCGGCCCAGCTCGCTCGCGATTCGGTCGCGGGCTTCGCTCGCGCCGGTGACGTCCATCTTGGTGACGACCACGAGCTCGGGCCGCTCGGCCAGCGCGGGACTGTACTGCGGGAGCTCGTTGCGAATCGTCCGGTAGTTCTCGACCGGGTCCGATCCGTCGAGCGGCACGGCCTCGACCAGATGGACCAGGAGCGAGGTCCGCTCGACGTGGCGGAGGAACTCATGACCGAGCCCATGCCCGACGTGTGCCCCCTCGATCAACCCGGGAATGTCGGCGACGACGAACGTCTTCTCGCCGGCCACGACGCTGCCCAGGTTGGGGTACTTGGTCGTGAACGGGTAGTCGGCGATCTCGGGATGGGCCCGCGAGATCCGCGACAGCAGGGTCGACTTGCCGGCGTTGGGCAGTCCGATCAGGCCGACGTCGGCGATCACCTTGAGCTCCAGGGTGATCCAGCGCTCTTCGCCGGGATGTCCCTTCTCGACCTGCCGCGGGGCCCGGTTGGTCGACGACTTGAAGTGGGCATTGCCGTGGCCGCCGCGTCCGCCCCGGGCCACGACCACCTGCTCGTCCGGCGCCTTCAGGTCGGCGAGCAGGTGGCCGCGGTCGCGGTCGCGGACCAGGGTGCCCGGCGGGACTTCGATGATCAGGTCGTCGCCCGCCGCGGCCGAAGCAATCGGAGCCCTCGCCGTGCTCGCCGCGCGCTGCCCTCCAGTGCCGCTGGTGCGAGAGGTGGGCGAGGTTTGAGTGGCTCGCCGACGCGCGCACGACGACGCTGCCGCCGTGGCCGCCGTCGCCGCCGTTGGGGCCGCCGCGCGGCGCATATTTCTCGCGCCGGAAGCTCAGGCAGCCGTTGCCACCCGCTCCCCCTTGCACAAATAGAGTCACGCGATCGACGAACATGGTGATCCCGGACCAGCACCGTCGAGTTACGCTCGGCGATGCGGTTGTCCGCAGTCGCCTGCGACCGGAAGGACGTTGATCCGGCGTCCTTCCTGGTCGAACGTGGACCTTCCCTCGATCAGCGAGTAGATCGTCCAGTCGCGGCCGACGCCCACGTTCTTGCCCGGGCGCCACTTCGTGCCGTTCTGACGGCAGAGAATGCTGCCCGGCTTGGCGAGCTGGCCGCCAAACAGCTTGATGCCCAGCATCTTGGGGTTCGAGTCGCGGCCGTTGCGGCTCGAGCCCTGTCCTTTTTTGTGAGCCATCGTGCGATTTCCTGGAACCTGAGATCGTGAAGACTGCCAACCGTTAGTGTAGCGAAGTCCATACGCGGTCGCGGCAAGAGTCGTCGCGCCGGCCAAGCGCCTCGGCTTGACCAGTCGGGCGCAGCTCGTAAGCTGGGCCAACGTTGACTTGAGGTCCGGAGGATCGAGCGAATGAACCAGACGCCGCGCGCGGTTGTGCTCTTGAGCGGCGGACTCGACTCGGCCACGACGCTGGCAGAAGCCAAGGCAGCGGGCTTTGAGCTCTATCGCGCTGACCGTTCGCTACGGCCAGCGTCATGCCGTCGAGCTCGATGCCGCGCGGCGGGTCGCCCGGGCCACTGGCGGTGACCCGGCACGTCGAGCTCGAGATCGACCTGCGCGCTTTCGGCGGCAGCGCACTGACATCGAGCCAGGAAGTGCCCAAGGATCGCACGGACGAGGACCATGTCACGCGAGATCCCGATCACCTACGTGCCGGCCCGAAACACGGTTTTCCTGGCTCTTGCCCTGGCATGGGCCGAGACCCTGTCGGCCTTCGACATCTGGATCGGCGTGAACTGCGTCGATTATTCGGGATACCCTGACTGCCGGCCCGAGTATCTGCGGTCGTTCGAGACGCTCGCCAACCTGGCCACTCGCGCCGGCGTGGAGGGGCGCGGCACGCTTCCGCATTCATGCCCCGCTCTTGCACCTGAACAAGGAACAGATCATCGAACGCGGTCGGGCGCTCGGCGTCGATTACGCGCTCGACGCATAGTTGCTACGATCCGACGCCCGATGGCCTGGCCTGCGGGCGGTGCGACGCCTGCCGCATCCGCCGCTCTGCATTCGAACGGCTCAAGCTTCGCGACCCGATCTCCTACGTCGCGTAAGGCAAAGGATCAGGCGCCCTGCACGCTGCTTTGCCATCTCGGCCCCTTCCTTGGACTGCGCTCTTGGCAATTCCCAGAAGAGCCGGCCGGAAGTGATCTATTCTTGAGTTGGGCTCGATTCGCTTGAATGCTGGCGTCAAGTTCGCGAAGACGAGCGGGCTGTGCGAAGTTGCCTATTTTTACAAGATGACCATGACGCAAGAAAGCAAGAGTTCCGGACTCGAGGAGTTTCCCGCGCTCCGGCTGGGGATTCTCTACGTCACCTCGTTCTGCGCGATCGTGCTGATTTCGGCCGTGAGCCAAGCCCTGATCCTCGGAGAACTTTCGTGGCAGCGGCGCGCGACGTTCGCGGTCGGCCACATGGCAAGCGACCGCTCACTCGATCGCCCATTAAGTGTGTCTGCCCTGGCGCTGCTGGCTGCCGACAGCCCCGAAGAGCGCGGCGAGCTCGAGAAATCACTTCGGAATGCGATCGCCGAGATCAAGCAGAAGGCTTTGGAAACGACCGCAGACGGCGGCGGCCCCGCACACACGCGCGGAGGCTTGAAAGCCGAGCCCGCGCGCCTTCTGGCGCAGGCAGAGATGCACAGTCTTGTCGCGATCCGTTCAGCGGAGGACCTGCTTGCGTTGTTCGAACAGAACCACTCGGCGCCACCGCGTCATGCGGATGCGAAGCCGCACATTCGGCTCATCATCGACCACGAAGAGGCCGCAGCCCGCGCCGTGGGTGAAGCCGCGCAGACTTCGGTATCCGCGGCGGCCGATCAGCTCGACCCAGCTCGACTCGTTCGAGTTCGGGCTGTTCGCACTGGTGCTGCTTGTGCTCATGCTGGAAGCCCTGTTCGTGATCAATCCGGCGGTTCTCAGAATCAAGCGATTCGTGGCCGACCTGGGGCGGTCGCACGCCGAGTTGAAGGCCTACTCGGCGAAGCTGGAGCGGAGCAACGGCGAGCTCCAGGATTTTGCATCGGTGGCGTCACACGACCTTCAAGAGCCGCTGCGCAAGGTGCAGGCCTTCAGCGACCGCTTGAGGTCAAGATGCGCCGCCGCGCTTGACGACCAGGGGCGCGACTACCTCGATCGGGTGCAACACGCGGCGGCCCGGATGCAAACCCTGATCAACGACCTCTTGACCTATTCGCGAGTCGCGACCAACGCACAGCCGTTCGTGCCCACCGACCTGGTCTCGATCACCCGCGAGGTCGTGTCGGATCTCGAGGCGCGAATCGAGCAGGTGAGCGGCAGCGTCGAGGTCGGCGAACTGCCGACTGTCGACGCCGACCCGCTGCAGCTCCGCCAGCTCATGCAGAACTTGATCGGCAACTCGCTGAAATACCGGCGGCCCGAGGTTCCGCCCGTGGTGAAGGTCTGGAGCAAGCATCTGTGCCCATGACCCGGCCGGTACGCCGTCGCCCTCGCCCCGGCCATTCTGCCAGATCGTGGTCGAGGATAACGGCATCGGCTTCGACGAGGTGTACACCGAGCGCATCTTCACGATCTTCCAGCGGCTGCACGGCCGCAACGAATACGAAGGAACCGGTGTCGGCCTGGCCGTCTGCCGCAAGATCGTCGAGCGGCATGGCGGCACGATCACGGCACGGAGTACGCCCGGCCAAGGATCAACTTTCTTGGTCTCACTGCCCATCCGTCAAACTGAAAGGGAAGGCGGAGAATGAATGAGGATACCGAGCTTGGTCACGATTTTGATCGCCGATGACGACGCCGACGATTGCATGATGGCCAAGGAGGCCTTCGACGAGTGCCGGCTGGCCAACCCGGTCGACTTCGTCGAGGACGGGGTCGATTTGCTGGCCTATCTGCGCGGCCAGGGCCGCTACGCCGATTCGCCCAGGCGGCGGCCGGGCATAATCATTCTTGACCTCAACATGCCCAAGATGGACGGTCGCGAAGCACTTGGAGAGATCAAGGCCGACCCGGTACTGCGTCGAATCCCGGTCGTGGTGATGACCACCTCGAAGGCCGAGGAGGACATTTACCGGACCTACGATCTGGGCGTCAACTCATTCATCACCAAGCCGGTCACCTTCGACGGCTCGGTGGCCGTCATGCGTGCCATGGGCGCGTACTGGATCGGGATCGTCCAGCTGCCGGACGCGGATCGAGCCGCGAGGACGGCACTCATGAACGAAGATCGGCTGCGCATACTGCTCGTCGATGACGACGAGGACGATTACATCCTGACGTACGCGGTCTTGAACGAGTTCTACGGCGACCAGATCGACGTGGAGTGGGCTTCGTCCTACGAGCTGAGCCAAAGAGGCGCTCATGAGCGGCCGCCACGAGTTGTGCCTTCTGGACTACCACCTCGGATCGCGGACCGGGCTCGAGCTGCTCCGCGAGACCGACGTCGTGCGGCTGCACGACGCCGGTCATTCTGCTCACGGGCAACGACGACCGCGAACACCGACGTCGAGGCGATGGAAGCCGGGGCGGCCGATTATCTCGATCAAGGGACAGTTCGGCGTCTGCCTGTTGGAGCGGTCGATCCGCTATGCCCGCCGGTTCGCTGCCCAGCGACAGTGCGTGCTCGAGCAGCTCGAGGCATCCCTGAGCGGTAAGACGTCCTCAGCGTGACGCGCTCGGGCTGATCTCGGTCCGCCTGCTCGAGATGACCAAGCCGATCGTCCCGGCCTCGCAGCGACGCGAAACCTCGCGCGAGCAGCCTCACCAGTAGACCCACTCGTACGGCGGGTCGGCGAGCTGGATTTCCTTCTCGTTCAGATTGTGCTCGTCGCCGCGGCGGATGAAGTCGATCCGCAAGCGTCTTGTACTTGATGACCGGCGGCTTGCCGCTCGTCCTGCGGGAACTCCTTGTAGCCGTCGGAAAGCCCGCGGACGTAGATGCTGAATCGGTCGGACTTGGGGTCCCACTTGTCCCAGGTGGCGACGCCGAAGACCGCGTCGTCGACGTCCGGCTTGGTGCTCGGCGGGATCACCCCCATGACGTTGACCGCCCCCAGGAGCGGGAATCGTGTTGTCCTCGCGCATCTGGATGACGGGAATCGCCTGCGGGAATGACTGCATCGTCGAATCTTCTGACCCGCCTCGTTGACCATGATGAACTGGGGCACGAACATGCGCGGCTTGCCCGTGTGGTTGACGACCTTGTAGTAAAGGTAATGAACCTGGATGCGCCCCTTGCCGGGAATCTCGACCGTCTTGATCCGCAGCGGCTTGAACGCGAAATCGAGTACCCAGATCCCCTCCTTGTCGCGCGGAAGTACCGCGGCGTTCACCATCTGAACGTTGAACTGCGGCCGGTCGTGCGGGACCGGGATCGTGCGCAAGAGCGGAAAGCCGTCGAACGGGATTGATCGGGCGGGACGCTCGGCGGCAGTTGGCCCGCGGCGAGCCGCGGGTCTTGCATCGTCTCGCCGGTTGCTGCGCAGCCGGCTTCTGCGCTGATCCTGCGCCGGACAATCCGGCACCAGCGCAGCGAAAGTCGCCAGCGTCACCAGGAGCGGCAGCCACCAACGAACGCCTGCGCACCGAGCATTCGCTCCAGGAAGCGAATGGACACGGAAACGTCTCCCCATGCTTGGGTGAGCGATGGGTCTGCACGATCGAGTGGATCGGATTGCTGCCGTAGGCTTGAAGTGAGCAGCTCGTCGAGGGCCACTCATTAGTAGTCCGAACGGCCCCAGGTCCGTCAAGCCGATTTCTCAGCGCGTTATTAGCAGAATGTAGCAAAAAGCGGGTAAGACGACACAAAGCGGTTCTATCGTGGCGAGACTGAGATCGCGTAACTGGGCAGCCAGGGTTGAAAGGATTGAAATGATTAATTACAATGGAGCTTAATGTGACGAAGCATGAGGGAGTTAGGTGCCGCGCTCAAGGGAAGGGGTATCGAATCTCGTGCGTGCGACTTCAGACATCGGTGGCGATTGCGCTTGTTATTGCTCGCTGGCGGTTTCGCCGCTCGGAGAGCGGCCGAATTTGAGACGGTCATTCTCAAGGACGGTCAGCGGGTGACGGGCGAGGTCGTCGCGGAGAAGCCGACGGCGCTCTACGTCGACCTGGGTTTCGACATTCTGCGGATTCCGCGCGACCAGGTTGTCCGGCGCACCAAGATCGACGACGTCGGCGCCGGTCGCCAAGGCGGATCGTCGCGCGGAGGGACCGAGCTCGACGCGTCGGGCTTCTTCACGACTGGGATGCTTGAAACCGTCGCCGGTCAAGGAGCTGGTCGGCAAGTTCGGCGAGGCGGTGATCTCGATCGAGACGCCGTCGGGCAAGGGTTCGGGTTTCATCATCAACAAAGACGGCTATGCGATCACCAACGCCCACGTCATCCAGGGCGAGACGCGGGTCTCGGCGATCTTGTACATGAACGCGCCGGGCGGGTTCAACCGCCGGCGGATCGACGACGTCGAGATCATCGCCTTGAACCCGTTCTTCGACCTGGCCTTGCTCAAGCTGCCGCTCCCCGCCGACTTGAAACCGAGCCACGTGATCCTGGGTAATGCCGATGACGTCAACGCCGGCGACTCGGTCTTCGCCGTCGGCAATCCGCTGGGCTTGGAGCGGTCGGTGACGCAGGGGATCGGATCTCCAATCGGAGCCGGAGCCTCGAGGGCCAGCTCTTCCTGCAGACCGACACGGCGATCAACCCCGGCAACTCGGGCGGGCCGCTCTTCAATCAGCGCGGCGAGGTGATCGGCGTGACCTGCCGCGGTTTCCACGCCGCCTTCGCCGACAATCTGGGGTTCGCGATCCCGGTCTCCTACGTCAAGGAATTCATCCATCACCGCGAAGCATTTGCATTCGACAAGGCCAACCCCAACAGCGGCTATCGGTATGTCGACCCGCCGCGCCGGCTGATTGCCGGCCAGCCCGAGGGATTGAAGGATCGACCCAAGCGGCGCCAAGCCGCCGGCGAAACCTGCGCGAAGACGCCTCCAGGCGCCCCGGCACGAAAGAGGCGACTCGCTAGCGATCGATCAGTCACGGATGGAACGAGTTCATGTTGGTTTGCGGATCGAAAGGCTCGCCGGTCACCGCCGGCGGCGCCAGGCTTGGTGCTTGGTTTACGACGAGGTTTCGAGGCCCCGGCGCGTTCGCCGGCGGCCAGATCAGTTCCCTCCGCCGGTGAGCCGAGGGGTGCCTAAAAACGGAGTTTTCTCTGATGCAAACGGCGCAGCGGGCGATTCGTCGCTTGGCCCTCATCGGCTGGCTGGGACTTGGTGGCTTTGACGGGTCTGCCCGCACCCACGGCAGAGGCCGCGGCGCCCCCGGAACGGGTCCTTCCCGACATCGACGCTCTTCTTCCTGAAGATCAACGATGTCAAATCGTTTCGCGACGCGTTCCGCAAGAGCCAGTACGGCCAGCTCTGGAATGACCCCGGCCTCAAAGACTTCCGCGAGGAGCTCGGCCAGAAGCTCGAGGATACGATCCAAGGCCGCTCAAGGAAAAGATCGGCGTCAGCTCTAAAAGAGCTGCTCGATCTTCCCCAAGGCGCCCTGGCGATCGCCGCGATCGCTCGCGACGATCCCAACCTGCCCGTCGCCGGTCGTGCTCATCGCCGACACGGGCGAGAACGAGAAGAAAACGCTCGAGGTTCTGGAGCGAGCGAGCAAGCAGGCCGAGGAGGCCGGCGCCAAGGTCTCCACCGAGTCGTTCAACGGCCTGACGCTCCACATCGCCCAGCCCCCGAAGGAGAAGGGCGACAAGGACGACAAGGACAAGGACAAGGACAAAGACAAAGACACGCCCCCTCCGCCGCTGGTCTGGACCAACGCGGGCAGTCGTGTTCTATCATCGGCACCGACGTCGACGCCATCAAGGACCTGGCCGCCCATCGCGACGGCCGCGAGAACTCGCTGGCCGCGACCGAGTCGTTCACCAAGACCCAGGCCAAGACCGACTCGAGCCAGCGCCCAGGTCGTCTGGTTTCTCGACGTCCCCAAGCTCGTCAAGCTGCGTGCTCAAGGCCAACGCCAAGGGCGACGCAGCCCAGGCCCAGCAAACCGAGGTCCTCGTCCAGGAGCTGGGGGTCTACGGCCTCAAGTCGGTCGGCGGCTGTTTCACGCTCGGCAGCCGGCAGCTACGACAGCCTGACCAAGACGTTCTTCCACGCCCCCAAGCCGGTGCAGGGCCTGCTCAAGGTCTTCTCGTTCCCGCCGGTCACCCTGCGGCCCGAGTCGTGGGTGCCGGCCACCGTGGCCACCTACCAGACGCTGAGCTTCGATCTCGACAACGCCTACACCGCCATCAACGATCGTGGTCGAACAAGTTCCAGCCCGGCATGATCAACCTGGTCGAGCAGCAGCTGGTCGGCCCCAACGGCGGCCAGCCGCTCAGCTTCCAGAACGACGTCTTCGGCCCGCTCGGCGATCGGATCACCTTGATCAGCGACTTCAAGAAGCCGATCAAGGAAGACAGCCAGCGCATGCTGCTGGCGCATCGCCCTCGAGAACACCAAGGCCTTTCAGGACACGCTCACGCGGCTGCTTCGAGACTGACCGGCGCCGCTCCCGCAGAAACGCGAGTTTCAGGGCACGACGATCTACGACTTCACCGTCGAACCTGCCCAACGCGCCCGCCGGCAACGCGGCGCCCGGCGCTCAAGGTCCGATCAGCCTGGCCATCGCCAAGGACACGCTCTTCGTGACCACCGACACGACCTTGCTCGAGCAAGTGCTCCGGCCGGGCAACGCCGCCCTGGCCGACAGCGCCGCGTATCAGATCGGTCGCCAAGGAGTTTCCCGAGAAGGTCGAGCGGCATGACCTACGTCCGCCCCGACGAGTCGGCCCGGCTCTCCTACGACATGATCAAGAGCGGCCAGTTCGAGAAGGCCATCCAGCAAGCGGCCGCCCAGGGCCGCGGCGGTCGCGATGTGCCCGACCTGGCGAAAGTCATCCCCGGCGACAAGCTGCCCGACTTCTCGGTCTTCGCCAAGTACCTGTCGCTTGGCGGCGGCTCGAGCATCATGGACGACGACGGCTTCACCATGACCGGCTTCACGCTGCGCCGCTCCAATCCGTGATCGAGGCGCCCTCGACCAGTTCAAGGCGTGCGCCGGCAGCCCATACAGCCCGAGCGCAAGCGAGGGACCGGCGGGCACTCGAGCCGGCAAGCCCAGAGACGCAGGGCGGCGAGACCGGAAATCCCGGCTCGCCGCCTTCTTTTTACGCTCTGGGGCGGCCGTGCGCCAGCACGGTGCGCCGCGCTTCGCCGAAGGACCACGACCGTGTCGACTTCCAATCTCGGCCCAAAGGCCGCGCTCGATCACCCTGCGCGGTGTGACGACGCACAACCTCAAGGGCATCGACCTCGACCTGCCGCTCTACCGGCTTGATCGTGGTCACCGGCGTCAGCGGTGCGGGCAAGAGCTCGCTGGCATTCGACACCGCTTTACGCCGAGGGCCAGAGGCGCTACGTCGAGACCTTCTCGCCCTACTCGCGGCAGTTCCTCGCCAGGCTGGACAAACCACCGCCGACCGGATCGCGGGAATTCCGCCGGCGATCGCCGCCGGCCGGCCGCATGGCCGGCGTTTCGAGCCGCAGCACGGTCGGCACGATCACCGAGATCCACGACGCGCTCGGCCTGTCTGTTTGCGCGGGCCGGCCGGGTGTTCTGCATCGCTGCGGCCAAGAGGTCGCGCCGGCCACGTCCGGCCGCCGTCTCGCGAGCGATCGACGCGTTGCCCGACGGCACGTCGTACGAGATCGCTTTTCCGCTCGAGTCGCCGGCCGGGCACGACGAAGACGCATTCAGGAACGCACTCCGCGCCGCGGTTTCACACGGGTTCGCAACCGTGGTCAGAACCCGACTACCGGCGACGCGGCGCAGCCTGCGCCACACGACCGCGGTCTGATCGTGGTCGTCGACCGGCTGGTCCGGGGCAAGGATCCTCCAAAGCGCCGGCTCGATTCGATCGAAACCGCGTTTGACAACGGGACTGGGGCGGTGCGTCGTCATCGCCGGCGACACGCGCAGACCTACGTGCGCGGCTGGCGCTGCCGCAACTGCGGCACCGAGCACCTCGAGCCGCAGCCCGAGCCTGTTCCGCTACAACAGCGCGGAAGGGGCCTGCCCGGTCTGCGACGGGCTCGGGCAGACGATGGAGCTCGACCTCGGCCAGATCGTTCCCGACCCGGCCAAGACGATCCGAGGAGGCGCTCTGTCGTCTCTGGCGAGCGAGCCGCTCTTGCAGCGGTTCCACGCCGAGCTTTTGGCGGCCGCGACGGCGCTCTCGATCCCGCTCGACGTCCCGTTCGGTCGCTTGAGCCCGGACGCGCTGGCCAAGCTGCTCGAGGGCGTGCCGGAAAGCGGGTTCACGGGACTCAAGGGCTTCTTCGAAGCGCCTCGAGCGCCGAGCGCACCAGCCGCGGGTGCGGCTGTTCTTGAGCCGCGTGCGCCGGCTGCACGCGTGCCCGGCCTGCAGCGGGCGCGCGGCTGCGGCCCGAGGCGCTGGCCGTCAAGATCGACGGGCACAACATCGCCGCGCTGTCGGCCCTGACGATCCGCGACGCACGGGCGTTTCTCGCCGGGCTTCCGGCCACGGGCGCCCGAGCGGCGTGCCCGCCATCCTGGCGCAGATCGAGCGGCCGGCTCGGCTTCTTGAGCGAGATCGGGCTCGACTACCTGACGCTCGACCGCCCGGCGGCGACCCTCTCGGCCGGCGAGCTCAAGCGGGTCGCCCTGACCAAGACCCTCGGCTCGGGGCTGGTCAACACGCTCTACGTGCTCGACGAGCCGACGACCGGCCTTCATCCCTCGGAAACCGGCCGCCTGATCGCGGTCTTGCACCGGCTGCGCGACCAGGGCAACACGCTCGTGGTCGTCGAGCACGACCACGACGTCGATCCGGGCCGCGGACCACGTCGTCGATCTCGGCCCAGGCGCCGGCGCGGCCGGCGGCCAGGTGCTCTACAGCGGTCCGCTCGCGGGCTTCTGCAAGGCTCGAGCATCGGCGACCAGCGATTACCCGAGCGGCCGCCGAGTCGTGCCGATCCCGGCCTCGCGGCGCCCGACCGACCAAGGGATCCATCCAGCTTGACGGCGCGCGCGGCAACAACCTGAAATCGATCGACGTGACGTTTCCCCTCGGCGTGCTCTGCGTGGTGACCGGCGTCAGCGGTGCGGGCAAGAGCACGCTGGTCGAGGAGACGCTCTACCCCGCGCTGCGGCAGCCAGATCTGGCGCGAGCCGGTCGTCGCCGCGCCCTACGCCGAGCTGAGCATCACGGGCGCAGATCGCCGACGTCGTGTTCCTCGACCAGTCGCCGCTGCCGCGGTCGGCGCGGTCGAACCCGGCCACGCACTTGAAGGCGTTCGACGAGATCCGCAAGACGTTCGCCGCGACTCACGAGGCCAAGCTGCGGAACTACGACGCCGGCCGGTTCAGCTTCAACGTCGACGGCGGGCGCTGCAATACCTGCCAGGGACACGGCTTTCTCACGATCGACATGCAGTTCCTGCCCGACGTGATGATCCGCTGCCCCGAATGCCAGGGCACGCGCTATCGGCCGGAGATCCTCGAGGTCACCTACCGCGGCAAGAACATCGCCGAGGTGCTCGACCTGACGGCGCGCGAGGCGTTTTCGTTCTTTCGCAATCGGCCCCGAGTTCAGGCGCGGCTGCGGCCGCTGCTCGACATCGGGCTCGACTACCTGCGGCTCGGCCAGCCGGTGTGCACGCTTTCCGGCGGCGAGGCGCAGCGGCTGAAGCTGGCCGGCTTTCTGCGCCGAGTCGCTGGCCGGCCCTGCGCCGCCAGGCGGCGCCCGCGCACACGATCTTCCTGCTCGACGAGCCGACGGCCGGACTCCATCCCGTCGACATCCTCAAGCTGCTCGAGGCGCTGAACGCCCTGGTCGATCGCGGCCATTCGGTCATCGTCATCGAGCACAGCCCCGAGGTCATGATGCCGCCGACTGGATCATCGACCTCGGCCCCGGCGCCGGCGCGCAGGGCGGCCAGGTCGTTGCCGCGGGCACGCCGGAGGAGGTCGCGCAGTCGAGCTCGCCCACCGGCGAGGTCGCTGGCGCGAACCTTCGCTGGGCCATCGGCTGACTGTCTGACAGGGTGATCACTGGACTGCGTCGTGCAGATTTCTCGTGGTCGTTCGGCGTGTATCCGCATCGATGGGCGAGCAAGGAGAGAACGACGATGAGCCAGAGCGGAGGCTATCGGGACCGCTCGAGCCGGCCGGGCCGTGCCAGTGGCGGATTCCCAAGAGCTATCGCGCCGACATGCGGGTCGACGGCATCATCTTCGCCGACGAGACGCTGATCGAGCAGATCAAGAAGGACCAGGGGCCCGAGCAGGTCGTCAACGTGGCGACGCTGCCCGGCATCCAGAAGGCGAGCCTGGCCATGCCCGACATTCACTGGGGCTATGGCTTCTGCATCGGCGGCGTGGCCGCCACCGACCCCGAGGAAGGGGGCGTGATCTCGCCGGGCGGCGTCGGCTACGACATCAACTGCGGCGTGCGGCTGTTGCGCACCAACCTGGCCTGGAGCGACGTGAAGGATCGGATCAGGCCGCTGGTGGATCAACTCTTTCGCGACTATTCCCACCGGCGTGGGCCAGAGCGGGCAGTATCTGTTCGACAAGCCGCAAGCTGACCAGGCTGATGGCGGAGGGGGCGTCGTACGTCGTGCGGACTAGGGCTACGGGACCGAGCACGACCTGAGGTCACCGAGGCGGGCGGCCGGCTGGAGGGCGCCGACCCCGGTCGCGTGAGCGACCGCGCGATCACGCGCGGGCTCGACCAGTGCGGCACGCTCGGCTCGGGCAACCATTTCCTCGAGGTCCAGGTCGTCGACCGGATCATCGACCCGGCCGCGGCCGCGGTGATGGGCCTGCACGAAGGCCAGATCACCGTGCTGATTCACTCCGGCTCGCGCGGGCTGGGCTACCAGGTCTGCGACGACTACCTGGCGACGTTCAAGAACGCCCCGAAGCGCTACGGCTTCGAGCTGCCCGACTGCGCAGCTCGCCTGTGCGCCGGTGCGGAGCCCCGAGGGACAGGCCTACCTGGGTGCGATGCGCGCGGCCGCCAACTTCGCCTGGTGCAACCGCCAGCTCCTGGCCCACCAGGCCCGCGAGGTCTTTGCGCGGGTCTTCGGCAAGACGTGGGAAGAGCTCGGCATGGAGCTGGTCTACGACGTCGCTCACAACATCGCCAAGTTCGAGGAGCACTCGGTCGACGGCGGCAGGGACCAAACAGGTCTGCGTCCATCGCAAGGGGGCGACGCGTGCCTTTCCGCCGGGCCATCCCGAAATTCCCGCGGTCTACGCGGCGATCGGCCAGCCGGTGATCATTCCGGGGAGCATGGGGACGGCCAGTTGGGTCCTGGCCGGACAGCCCGGCAGCATGGACATGCTCGTTCGGCACGACCTGCCACGGCGCCGGCCGAAAGATGAGCCGCACCGCGGCGGTCAAGCTGGCCGCCGGCCGGCGGATCGACAAGGAGCTGAACGCGATCGGCATCGTCGCGCGCGCCCGCGGCCACAAGGGCCTGGCCGAAGAACAGCCGGCCGCGTACAAGGACGTCGATCATGTCGTCGACGTCGTCGACAAGGTCGGGCATCTCCAAGAAGGTCGCGCGGCTGCGGCCGGTCGGGGTGATCAAGGGGTGAACGCTTGCTCACGACGACTTCAGCCCCTTGCTCGCCAGCCACTTCTTCATCTCGTCGATGTCGATCACGTTGTCGCCTTTGACCGGCGAGTCCTTGGTCGGCACGATCACGCGCACGCCGGTGTCGATCGTGTCGGTGCCGCCGGGGAGCATCTCGTCGATCGTCTTCTGGTCCTTGTCGATGTAGGCTCTTGAGCAGCTTCACGCCCAGGTAGCCCATCTGGTAGGGGTTCTGGCAGACGGTCGCGTCGATCGTGCCCTCGGCCAGGTCGTCGACGGCCGAGCTCGTCCATGTCGAAGGTGACGACGGTCGCCTTCTTGCGCAGCTCGGGGAACTTGGCGACTTCCTCGGCGATCAGGTGAGCGTTATACGACCAGAGGCCGAGGAACACGCCCGACGTCGGGATACTTGCTGATCGCGGTCTGAACGTTGGTCTGAGCCTTGGCCTTGTCGGCTCGATCTTCGAAGACCTCGACCTGCTCGAAACGAATGCGCCCTGCCCCGGCGAAGAACCCCTCGCGGCGCTCGCGGGCATTGGCCGCGGCGGCCGTGCCGACGAAGACGACCGTCTTGCCTCCTTGCGGCCGCAGCGTCTTGGCGACCTTGCCCGCGACTTCGCCGGCCTTGCGATTGTTGGTGCCGATATAGGCCCGTCGCGCGTCCTGCTGCCCGTCGGAGTCGATCGCGATCACGACCTTGCCCGCCTTCTGAAGGTCCCTCATCTTGTCGGCGATGCCCGGCGAGTCGGCCTCGAGGACCGAGATCGCCACGCCCTGGACGTCGGGCAGGCTGAGCACGTCTTCGATGCGCTGAATCTGCTGCGCCGACTCTGATTCAGGCCGGCGCATCTCGACCTGGGCCCCGAACTCGCTGCGCACCGTCGTTCATGCCCTTTTCGACGGCGTTCCACCAGTCGGAGCTGCCGTTGGTGATGAAGATCAGCCGCGGCCCGAACTGCCTGTCGACGCCCGCGGCGCTCGCCGTCGGCCGTCCCGCCGCAGGATCGGTGCCGCTCGTCGCCGCAGCCGGCCGAGATGAGGGCCATGACAAAGCACGCGCGCGACAGCGCATCGGCCCGTTGTTCTGCATAGACACGGTTGGTTCTCCCAGGCTGTCTTACCGAATTTGATATGGTCGAGCCCTATCATAACCGATAGGAGAATTCAGGAGAAACGTCTCGGCTGCATGCGGGTCGTTGGGAAAATCGCGCCGGCGCGACGCGACGATTCACGGCGGCAACGAGCGTACAATGAGCGTGACAGAGTACAGACCGGTGAGTTGTCGATTTCGATGGCCCGGCCGGGAGACTGGCGTTAATGAAGTGGCAGGATCGGGTCTACGGCGACGTGTCGATCGAGGACCCGGCAATCCTCGATCTGATTGGCTGCGCGACGTTTCAAGCGTCTAGAAGGAGTATATCAGGCCGGCCCTTCGGCGCTCGCGTTTCCGTTCAAGGACGTCACGCGCTACGAGCACAGCCTGGGCGTCTTCATCTTGCTTGCGCACGCTCGGGGCGCCGCGGCAAGAACAGGTCGCGGGTCTGCTGCACGACATCTCGCACACCGCATTTTCGCATGCCGTCGACTTCATCGTCACCGTCCGAGGAGCAGGACCATCACGAGCACTCAAGCCGCTGATGCTCGAGCGGCCCGATATCGACGAGGCGCTCGAGCGGCTGGGCTATGCGCCGCAGCCAGTTCTTCGACGATTCGATCTATCCGCTCCTCGAACAGCCGATTCCGCTTCTGTGCGCCGATCGCCTCGACTACTTTTTGCGCGACGGATTGGCGTGCGGCGTCGTGCATCGCCGACTTTGTGCAGCGGATCTTGAGCTGCCTCGACGATCGTCGACGCGCGGATCGTGCTCACGCGATGTCGAGGTCGCGCGCCAGGCGGTGACGCTCTACGAGACGATGAACCGCCAGTGGTGGGCCAGCCCGACGAGGCGTTTATCTACAACGAGTTCGCCGACGCCCTGCGCGAGGGCCTGCGGCTGGGCGTGATCGCAGCTCGACGACCTGATGACCGAAGACAAAGCCGTGCTCGAGGCACTCGAAAGATCGGCAAGCCCGTTGATCGCACAGAAGCTGGACGACGATCCGGCAGTTTCGCCCGGAATCGGCTCGGGGCTACACTGCCGAGGATCATCCCCAAGGAACGCTGGCTCGACCCACCGGTGCACGTCAACGGCTCGGTGCAGCTTCTCTCGACGTTACGGCCCAACCGCGATGAAGAGTGACGGTGCGAACCGCCCAATTGCCTCGTCGTCATGCGATTTCGTGCCGCGGCGGCGCGTCGTCACGCACTGGTATCGCGGTAGGGCTTTTTCTCTTGATATAACTTGAGCCTGGCCTCGCCCTTCTTCTTGCCTTCGGCGTCGGCATAAAGCTTATTGGCCTTGGTCTGCCAGTTCACGGCCGCCTCGAAATTGCCGGCCTCGGCGTAAGCTGCGGCGAGGGTGCCCAGCTCGCAAGGAGACGTCCAGCCGACGAGGTCGCAGGCTTTGGTCGCCGACTCAATTGCCTTCGTGGCGTCGCGGAAATTGGCATCCGAGCAAGTCGCCCAGATCCAGGCGCGTTCGGCGTAGGCATAGCCCAAGTCTGGATCGAGCCGAATCGCCTCGTTGAAATCTGCAATCGCCCTGCCGTATTCCTTCTTTTCGGACCAGACAAGCGCGCGAAAGTAGTAAGCGAAAGCATCCTCCGGATCCAGCGATATCGCCTTGTTGTAATCGGCCGTGGCCTTCTCGTAGTCTTTCGTTGCATATGAGACGAGCCCGTGCACGCGATGGAAATAAGCTTTCTGGGCATCGATCCGGACCGCCTCCGTGCAGTCGGCCAGGGCCTTGTCGTATTCCTTCTTCGCGACCCACGCGCGAGCGCGGTTCGCGTAAGCGAATGCACAGTGGGAATCGAGCCGGATTGCCTCGGCGAGGTCGGCGATGGCCCTGTCGTACTCCTTCTTCTCGAGCCAGATGCCTCCCCGGTTTTCGAAGGCGGAGGCATCTTTGGGATCGAACCGAATCGCCTCGTTGAGATCAGCTATTGCCTTGTCGTATTGCCGCTTCTTGATCCAGATGGCTGCGCGCATGCGGTAGGCGAAAGCATATTCAGGATCGAGCCGCAGCGCCGCGTCGAAATCACCAGTCGCCTTGTCGTATTCCTTCTTCACGAACCACACGTTTCCGCGACTCGCGTAGGCAAAGTCGTAGTTCGAAGCGAGCCGGATCGCCTCGCTGTAATCGGCGATCGCGTTCTCGTAGTCCTTCTTCTTTTCGCGGGCATAGCCACGCATGCCGTAAGCGAAAGAGCATTGCCCATCAAGCCGGAGCGCCGCGTCGCAGTCGGCGAGCGCCTTGTCGTATTCCTTCATCTTCGTCCACGCGTCGGCTCGGCCTGCGAGAGCCTCGGCGTAGTGCGGATCGAGCCGGATCGCCTCTGTGAACTGAGCGATGGCTCGGTCGTATTCCTTGGTTGCATTCCAGACAGCCCCTAGGGCGGCGTAAGCCGGTGCGCAGGCAGGATCGAGTCGCATGGCCTCGCTGGCGTCGGCGATGGCTCGGCCGTATTGCTTCTTGTCGCGCCACGCGCGGCTGCGGTCGCAATAGACAAGAATGAATTGCGGGTCGAGCCTGGTGGCCTCGCTATAGTCGGCGATGGCTTTGTCGTAGTCTCGCTTGGAATGCCAGGCCCTGCCGCGCATTCCGAAGGCGAGCGCGCTTCCAGGTTCTAGCCTGATGGCTTCGCTGTAATCGGCGATCGCCCTGTCGTAGTCCTTCATGCGGCGCCACAGATCGCCGCGTTGGCCGAAGAGCCATGCCGGTTCAGGATCAAGGGGAATGGCCGCGTCGTAGTCGCGCAGCGCGGCGTCCCACTGTCCCATGTCCTTCCAAATCCAGGCACGCATGGCATAGGCGACCGTGTCTTGCGGGCCCGACTGGATCCGGCGAGTGAAGTAGTCGACGGCTTGTTCCACGGGGACAACCTCGCGGATCCTGGCCCAGCCGGCGACGGCGGTTCCTTCGGCTTGGAGCCAGAGCCAGCGGCCGTTCTTCTGCTCGACGCGATAGAAGTACGACCTGTTCTTGGTGTCAACGATCTGGCGGCCGTTCCGAAGCTGGAACTCATCGCCGTAGGACTTCTGGACGACCCGCTTGCCGATCCAACTGTTGTCGGCCTGGGCGCGGGCGGAACTTGGGCTCGCGCAGACGACCGTGAGCCCAAGGATGGCGATGCCGAAGAAGCTGATGGCCGTTCGTTTCATGAAACAGGTCCGCCCGGGACGTCGCGCGGGAAGCTCGCGATTGTCCATCGAAGAACTCTCCGTGCTTTTGGCGCCACGCCGTGTGCCGACGAGAGGCGCGGTGGTTTCTTACGGGCCGGTGTCACGGTAGGGCTTCTTTTCTTGATAGAGCCTGAGTCTCGCCTCGCCTTTCTTGGTGTCATCGGCGCTGGTGTAAAGTGCGTTAGCCTTGGTCTGCCAGTTCACGGCCGCCTCGAAATTGCCGGCCTCGGCGTAAGCTGCGGCGAGGGTGCCTAGCTCGTAGGCGCACTTCCAGCCGATGAGCTCGCAGGCTTTGGTCGCCGACTCGACGGCCTTCTTGGCGTCGCGTAGTTTGGGATCGGGGCAAGTCGCCCAGATCCACGCAAGGTCGTTGTAGGCATCACTGAATTCCGGGTCGCGTCGAATGGCCTCGGTGTAATCGGCCGCGGCCTTGCCGTATTCTTTCCTGTCGAACCAGAGATCACCGCGGTTGTAGTAGGCGTATGCGTACTTGGGATCGATGCGGATTGCGGCGTCGAAGTCGGCGACGGCCTTGTCGTAGTCCTTCTTCTCGTGCCACGCGATCCCACGGCGGTGGTGGGCGTAAGCGTCCCGAGGATCGATGCGGATCGCGTCGCCGCAATCGGCGATCGCCTTCTCATATTCCTTCTTCTCGAACCATGCGCGACCGCGCTCCGCATAGGCGTAGGCGTCCTTCGGATCGAGCCGTATTGCCTCGCTGTAATCGGCGATGGCCTTGTCGTAGTCCTTCTTCTCGAACCAGGCATTTCCCCGGCTGTCGTAGGCGTCTCTGTACTTGGGATCGATGCGGACTGCGGCGTCGAAATCGGCAATGGCCTTGTCATATTCCTTTTTCAACGTCCAGACGTAGCCGCGGCTCGCGAAGGCATATGCGTACTCCGGATACAGCCGGACCGCCTCACCGTAATCGGCGACGGCCTTGTCGTAGTCCTTTTTCACCGTCCAGATGTCGCCTCTGCCGGCGAAGCCGTTAGCATACCGCGGAGCGAGCCGGACGGCCTCGTCGAAATCGGCCATGGCCTTGTCGTAGTCCTTCATTTCATACCACACGAACCCGCGGCCGGCGTAGGCGCTTGCGTAGCCAGGATCGAGTCGAATCGCCTCGTTGCAATCGGAGATGGCCAGGTCGTATTGCTTCTTTTCCAGCCGGGCATTGCCGCGTTCGCCGCAGGCGAGGGCGGATTGCGGATCGAGCCTGATGGCCTCGCTATAGTCGGCGATGGCCCTGTCGTAGTCTTTCTTGTATCGCCACGCCAACCCACGACCCCTGAAGGCTCCTGCGCTTGTGGGTTCCAGCTTGATGGCTTCGCTGTACTCTGCGATCGACCTGTCGTAGTCCTTGATTCGGAGGTGCAGGTTGCCGCGGTCAATGAACCATGCCGGATCACGATCAAGGGCGATCGCCTCGTTGTAGTCACGCAGGGCGGCGTCGTATTGGCCCATGTCTTTCCAGACTCGGGCGCGCGTGACATAGGCGACTGTGTTCTGCGGATTCGAGCGGATTCGGTCGGTGAAGTAGTCGATCGCTCTTTCCACGGGAACCACTTGATCGAACCGGGCCCAGCCGGCGAGAGCGCGGCCTTCGGCCTTAAGCCATAGCCAGCGTCCGCTCGTCTGCTCCACGCGGTAGAAGAAAAACGTGTTGTTCCGATCGACGATCTGGCGGCCGATCCGAAGCCGGAACCCATCGCGGTAATACTTCTGCACGACCCGCTTGCCGATCCAACTGCTGTCGGCCTGGGCGCGGGCGGTGCTCGAGCCGGCCCAAACGATCAAAAGCCCAAGGCTCGCCGCGCCCAGGAGGGCAACCCACGCTGGTCTGAGCCCGAATCGGCCGGGGCGTCGCGCGGGCAAGTCGCGAGTGCTCATCGGGAAATCCTCCGTGATATCGAACTTTCTCCATATCGGCTTCGAAGATCGGTTTCCTGGCGTGGTTCGAGCGAAGGTTACATTTCGGTACGGGCGGGGTCAATACCCACGGGGTCTCCTTGTCGTCCTTCGCTCCGCGAAAAAACGCCCTTTCGCGGAGCGAAAGGCGACTTTACTCTAACCCCAGATGCAAGCCAGTCGCGCGGCCTCAGCCATCGCCAACTGCGCTGGCGACCGTCATCTCTTCTGCGCTCCCGGAGCTCCAGCTTAGATGGTGCAAGAGTGCCGGGCTGGCTTCGGGAAAGTCGCGGCGGATAATGGACCCCGCGCGATTCCTCGCGGCTGGCGGCGGCGGCGATCATGAGCCGGGCGACGATCAGCATGTTCTGCATGGTCCAGCCGGCGATGTCGTCGAACTCGAGCGGCAGGATGTAGCGGCCCCAGTGGTCGACCTGCTCGGCGGCCTCTTTGAGCCCGGCCGCGTCGCGGGTGATGCCCACCCGGCGCCACATGAGGGCGCGCAGCGATTCGCGCAGGTCGTCCAGGTCGATTCGGGCATGGCCGTCGCGCGACTTCGGGCGCGCGAACGGGCGGCACTTCGAGCGGCCACGGGTCCCTCGCTCGTCGAGCTCGGCGACGATGTCTTCGGCGACCCGCGCGCCGTAGACCAGGCCCTCGAGCAGGCTGTTCGACGCCAGGCGATTGGCCCCGTGCAGCCCCGAGCTGGTGACTTCGCCGGCCGCCCACAGGCCCGGCAGCGTCGTGCGGCCGCGCAAGTCGACCGTCACGCCGCCGATCATGTAATGAGCGCCCGGGCACACCGGGATCGGGTCGCGCGTGATGTCGAGATCGAACGTGCGGCAGAGCCGGTCGATGCCCGGAAAGCGCTGCCGGATATGAGTCGGGATCGAGGTGCGAAAGGTCGAGATAGACGTTGGGATGCTGGGTCTTGGCCATCTGGGCGGCGATGGCCAGCGAGACGTCGTCGCGCGGGGCCAGCTCGGCCAGGCGGATGATAATCGGGCATGAAGCGCTCGCCGAATCGGTCGCGCAGGTAGGCGCCCTCGCCGCGCAGGGCTTCGGTCAGGAGATGGCGGGTCGAGCCGGCGATGTAGAGCACGGTCGGGTGAAACTGCATGAACTCCATGTCGCGCAGCTCGGCGCCGGCGCGATAGGCCATGGCATGGCCGTCGGCGGTGGCGATCGGCGGGTTGGTCGTCTCGCGAAAGAGCTGGCCGGCGCCGCCGGTCGCCAGCACGACGGCCCGCGCCCACACCAGGGCCAGGCCCGCGCCGGCGATCCCAGACCAGGACGCCGCGGCACCGTCCTTCGTGGGTCACCAGGTCGATCGTGAAGCTGTTCTGCCAGATGCGGATGTTGCGGCCTGGTGCGGACCTGCTGAGATGATCGCCCGCATGATCTCGCGGCCGGTCTCGTCGCCCAGCGCGTGGGCGATCCGGGCGTGCGAGTGGCCCCCTTCGCGGCCGAGCGCGACGTGGCCGTTGACCTGGTCGAAGTGCGTTCCCCAGTCGATCAGCTCGCCGATCCGCGTCGGGTGCTTCGCGCACGACCATCTCGACGACCTCGGGGTCGCACAGGCCCTTGCCGGCCGCCAGCGTGTCGGCGATGTGGTTGTCGAACCGGTCTTCGGGGTCGAGCACGCCGGCAATGCCCCCCTGGGCGTAGTGGCTGTTGCTTTCGCGCACCTCGTCCTTGGTCACGACCAGCACGCGGTACGGCTCGGGAATGCCCAGCGCGGCCCGGAAGCCGGCGATGCCGCCGCCGATGATCAGCACGTCGGTGAAATGATGCGGCAGTTCTCTCGGGTCGAAGCCCACGAGATAACGGCGCGGCGAGTGGAGGCTCGGTCGGCATGGTCGGCAGTAGGATAGCAGTCGGGCGCGCCGGCGCAAGCGCCGGGATCAGTGCCCGGTTTGTGTTGTCTCAGTTAAATCGAAGCGCGGCCATCTCGGGTTCCGGCAGCGGGTGCTGGGCGAACTTTATTGACCGGTCTTCGTGCTGGGTGCGGCCGTGCTCTTGGGGACGACCACTTTGGCAAGCTTCCTCGTGTATGCCTCGTACTTGGTGCGCCATTCGGGCGGTGCGTTCAAGCGAGCGCCTTCCAGGTTGTCGCGTACGGCGTCTTGCGCCATATCGCCTCGCTTGAGCTGGTTCTTGCTGCTGAAGCGCGTTGTGGGGTCGAGCGTCGGCAAGTTGGCCGACGGCTTGGCGGCTTCCTGGTCTTTTAGCTTCACGTCGAGGTCGCGCCCCGGCCCGGCCGGCGCGGACTGCGTTTTTTGGTACTTCTTGATGAACTGCTCGACCTCGTGCTTCGACAGGCCGGTGGCGTCCTCGAGGTCCTTGGCAGACTTGCGGTCCTTGAGCATGTCCTGGATCGTGCGCAGGTTGAGGTCGCCTTGGGGCTGATTGTGTGGCGCGACGGTGCCGGCTGACTGGTTTTCGGGCTCGGCGGCCGTGGGCGATGGCTTGTCGCCGGGTTGCGACCCGGCTTTGGGCCCAGCAGGCCCATCGGCAGGGCCAGCGCCCTTCTCGCTCGGACCGCCGCCACCGTGCCGCTTACCGGACGCGTCGCCTCCAGCAGTCGGGGTGCCTCCCGGTTGTGAGCCCTCTTGCGTGCCGCCGGGTACACCTTGGCGCTCGCCTCCGCCCCCGGGTTGGCTCTGACCTCCTTGGCCGCCCGAACCGCCCGGATGCGGAGCGCCCGGATGCGAGCCACCAGGCTGCGCTCCGCCGGGATGCGATCCGCCTGATTCACTCGATTTCGAGCTGCCCGATTCGCTGGACTTCGAGCCGCCGGGATGTGATCCGCCCGATTCGCTGGACTCCGAGCCGCCGGGATGTGATCCGCCCGATTCGCTGGTCTTGGACTCGGCGGTTTCACTGCTCTCTGACTTCGACGTCTGCGCGGCACCGCTCTTGGAGCTGGCGGCGCCAGAGTGCGAGCCTTGACCCGAGACCTGCGACTCGTGCGAGCCGCCGCTCTGCGTGCCCGATTGCCCCGGGCCCTTGCCCGCGTGGTCGGATTGTTCGTTGCCGGCGTGTTCGCTCGACTCCTGCGGCGACTGGCTCTGCGTCGGACTCTGGCTCTGCTTTTTCTGGGTCTGTGACTTTTTGGTCTGCGCCTGCTCGCTCTCGGTTTGCTCGTCTTTTGCTTGCTGGTCCGAATTCCGCTGGTTCTTGGATTGCTGGGTCTTCATGCGCTGGTTCTTTGACTGCTGGGTCCCGTCATCGGGTTGAGGCGAGCGGTCGGTCGGACTGGCCTGGTCAGAGTCGGTCTTTTCGCGCTTGGAATCGGCCATGGGTTGGCCGGACTTGGGGGTCGAGGCCTGGTCGTCCTGGGGCTGCTGGCTCGACTTGGGCTGACCCGATTGTGGCTGCCGAGACGACGGAGCATTCGGCGCCGACTTGCTCTGGGGTTTTTGCTGCGCGTCGTTGCCGCCGGCGGGCCGGCTTTGCTGTTTCTGACTGGCGCTCGGAGGCGGCTGGTCGGGGTTCATCTCGTTCGGCGGCGTCGGAGGCTTCTGCTGCGTGTTGTCGGCGGCATTCGGTTGCTGATCGGCGCGGCTTCTTGCGGCGGATTCGTGCTGGGCTCCGAGGGCGGCGTGTTCGGTTGGCGCGGCATGCGCGGCTGTGGCTGGTCGCGGTTCGCAGGCGGGTTATCCTGCGAGGCGCGCGGCGTCGGCGGCCGGCTTTTCTGGCTGCGTCTCATCGGCTTGATTCGGACGGGGCTGTTGACCGGTGTTGGCTTGAGGCGGCACGGCCCCCGGAGGCCGGTCGCTCTCGTTCTTGGACTTTTCGGCCTGCTTATCGGCGGCGTCGCCGCCGCGTTCAGCGGTCTTGTTCTTGTCGTCCGACCCGGCATCCTTCTTCTCGTCTGGAGTCTTGGCGTCTGGCGGTGGTGCCTGGTCTTCTGCCTTGGTCGCGGCATCCGTTTCGCTGTTCTTCGACTGCGCCTTCTTGCTCGTTTCTTTATTGAGGTCCGACGTGCGCGGCCGTGGGGTGCGGTTCATGGACTTGGCGGCGCCGGGCTCGCGGGCAGACGCTTTCGGGCTTGCCGTCTTCTCGCTGGGACGCGGCGTTGTCGTCGCCCGGGTGCGAACCACGCGATTTGTGTTCGTCGGCCGACGCCGAATTGGGCGACTCAGTCTTGGCAGAATCCGTCGCCGGCTTGCGCCCGTCGGGGACGATGGCGGGGCATTTTTCGCGGCGTCGGAGCCTTGTTTCTGGCTGCTGCCCTGGCTGTTCTTGCGCTGGCGTGATCGCCGGCCATGGCGCCGTCGGCCTGCTTCTCATCGGGCTTGCCGGCAGGTGACGTCCCTTTTTCGCCGGGCTGCCCGGCCTTGGGAGTGTTGGCTGAGTCGGGCTTGGCCGCGTTCTGAGCGTCTCCGCCGGTGCCGGGCGTCGGTGGGTTTCCGTTGGCCGGTTCGCCAGCGGGCTTGTCTTTGGGTTCGCCGGTGTTGCTCTTGGTCGCGTCACCGGCCTGCGGCTTGGTGGCGCGATCGCCCGCCTCGCCTTTGTTCTGGTCGCCGCCACCAGTCTTGTCCTCGGGTTCGCCGCTGTTGCTCTTGGTCGCGTCGCCGGCCTGTCGGTGCGCGGCGTGATCGCCCGGCTCGCCCTTGTTCTGGTCGCCGCCGGCGGTCTTGTCCTTGGGTTCGCCGCTGTTGCTCTTGGTCGCGTCGCCGGCCTGCGGCTTCGTGGCGTGATCGCCCGACTCGCCCTTGTTCTGGTCGTCGCCGGCGGTCTTGTCCTTGGGTTCGCCGGTGTTGCTCTTGGTTGCGTCGCCGGCCTGCGGCTTCGTGGCGTGATCGCCCGACTCGCCCTTGTTCTGGTCGCCGCCAGCGGTCTTGTCCTTGGGCTCGCCGGTGTTGCTCTTGGTCGCATCGCCGGCCTGTCGGTTCGTGGCGTGATCGCCCGGCTCGCCCTTGTTCTGGTCGTCGCCGGCGGTCTTGTCCTTGGGTTCGCCGGTGTTGCTCTTGGTCGCGTCGCCGGCCTGCGGCTTCGTGGCGTGATCGCCCGACTCGCCCTTGTTCTGGTCGCCGCCAGCGGTCTTGTCCTTGGGCTCGCCGGTGTTGCTCTTGGTCGCGTCGCCGGCCTGCGGCTTCGTGGCGCGATCGCCCGATTCGCCCTTGTTCTGGTCGCCGCCAGTGGTGTTGTCCTTGGGTTCGCCGGTGTTGCTCTTGGTCGCGTCGCCGGCCTGCGGCTTCATGGCGCGATCGCCCGCCTCGCCCTTGTTCTGGTCGCCGCCAGTGGTCTTGTCCTTGGGTTCGCCGGTGTTGCTCTTGGTCGCATCGCCGGCCTGTCGGTGCGCGGCGTGGTCGCCCGACTCGCCCTTGTTCTGGTCGCCGCCAGCGGTCTTGTCCTTGGGCTCGCCGGTGTTGCTCTTGGTCGCGTCGCCGGCCTGCGGTTTCGTGGCGCGATCGCCGGCGTCGCCCTTGTTCGTGTCGCCGCCAGCGGTCTTGCCCTTGGGTTCGCCGGTCTGGTTCTTGGTGGCGTCGCCGGCCTGTGGTTTCGTGGAGCGATCGCCGGCGTCGCCCTTGCTCGAGTCGCCGCCAGCCGGTTTGTCCATTGGTTCGCCGGTGGGGCTACCGGGTGGCTTCTTGGCGGTGTCACCGGCCGCCGAGCTTCCCGAGCGATCGCCGCCTTTCTGAGCCGCGCCATCAGTCGGGGCGGCCTTGCCGCGATTGGCGTCTGAATCAGCCTGATTCTGGCCGGACATGTTCTTCGCGGCGGGATTATCGGCAGCGTTTGCGCTCGGGTCGCTCGCCTTGTTCTGGTCGCTGACGCCGTTGGTGCCGGTCTTCCCATTACCTGGGCCCTGGGTCCCGGACGCCGGGTTGTTCATGCGGTCGGTGCGCTCGACGGTCGGCGACGCTTCGCTTGACCCGCGGGTACCGGGTGGCTGAAGGTTAGAGCCGGGCGGGCCGGCCGGCGTGCTTTCCGTCTGTCGGCGTGAGAGCGGGTTGCCGCCCGTGCCCGGCGGATTGTTCGGCTGATTGGGGCCGGCCCCGGCATTTGGGCGATTTGCAGGCGCCGGTGGATTGGCACCCGAGTTACCGTCTTTGGGAGGAGCATTGCCGGAATTGCTCCCGGACGTCTGCTGGTTTTTGTTGAGGAAATCCTTGAGGCGCTGCTCGATCTTCTGGTCCTCGGCCGAGATCTGTTGCGTGTCACTGCCGGCGCCGCCGTTTTGCGGTGTCTTGTTGGTTTCGTCAATTTCTCCGCGATCCTGTCCCGGAGGCGGCGGGTTCTGCCCGGCTGGATTGGTGTTGTCGGCATCGCCGGTCGGGGTGCCGGCGTTCTTGTTGCTCGGCTGCTCGTCGTCGCCGGCTCCCTTGGCCGCCTTTTCTTTGTCTGCCTCATCTTCGGCAGGCGGCGCGGTCGGAGTTTCCGGCGGGATACTGTTACTCTGGGTTTCCTCGATCTTCTTCTTTTCTTCGGCGGCGACCGGCGCGACCACCTCGATGACCTGGTGTGCGGTCTCGAATCGGTTGGAGAATGGGTCCTTGTTGTCGCGCACGACGAGCCAGTAGTTGAGCTTGGAGCCGGCCTTGACGTGGAGCTTTTCCAGGTCGAGCGTCTCGATGGCCCGGAATTCGGGACGAGGCTGCTGCCCCTCGAGCATGTTCTTCGAGACGAGCTTGTCGTTGCCCAGCATGACGTGCAGGGTGGCGTCCTTGACGGCGTAAGTCGTCGTTGCCGGTCATCACCAGGTCGACCTTGACGTTGGCCGGGACCGTGACCGTCGGTTGGCTCGGGCAGCACGAACCGCGCGTCGGGCGGGCGGTCGGGGATGGCGATGATGTCGTAAATGACCGGGCTGGGATTGAGCTGGTTGCCGGTCGTGCGGAAGCTGATCGAGTAGGTGCCCGCTTGGTCACCTTGAACTTGCCGGTCAAGCTGATGGGGTCGCTCGGGTCGATCTCCATGAGCGGGCGTCGTGCTGGCCAGGTTGATGTTCGCCAACTGCGCCGGCATGTTGGTCTTGGCGTGCACGGTCACCTCGGTCCCTTCGATCGCCTCGACGTTGCCGCCGTCGACGTTGAGCCGGGGCGGGACCTTGGTGTACGCGCGGGAACGCAAGGTCGACCGCAATCGATGTGATCGTCGGCGCGGGCAGGACATCGAGCTGGTAGTGCTTCGACTCGGCGTCGCCGCCGGTCAGGTAATACTCCATGCTCTGCTGGACGTTCGGTGAGCGTGATCTGCCACGGGTCGGCCGAGTGCCTGTCCGGGCAGCAAGCTCTTTGACGGCGAAAAACTTGCCGCCGTCGACGCTGTAATGGAGCAAGACCTTGGGCGGACGCACGCCGCTGACATCGACCGAGAAACGTGACTTGCTCGCCGGCGACGACCTTGGATAGCTGCGGGATCGTCTCCCGGCTTGATGTTGAGCAGGACGGTGTTGGTGGGCCGCGGCACGTCGGCCAGGAACGCGCGGCGCGCCGAGTCGACGATGCTCTTGGGGGCGAACACGCGTGTAGATGCAGAAGATCACGATCACGGCCGTCAAGTGCGTAGAACATCCGCTGCAGGCGTTGCTGGTTGACGACGGTGTCGACTTCGACGTGTGCCAGGTCGTTGACCGCCCGTGCCTCGAGCGTGGCCATGATCGCCTTGGACAACTGGTCGCGATACCGCCGCAGCTCGAGATAGTTGATCAGGCTGTTCTTGAACGCTGGGATCGGCGTCTTCGATGGTGCGGGCCGCGTAGATCCCGTTGACGCGCCGAATGACGGGATCGCGATCCTGAATCGCGACGAACGCGGCGGCGCCAGCGAGCCCGGTCAAGAAACACGACGCGCCGCAGCCAGGAGCGGCAAGTCCGATCACGTGATCGAGCACGACTTCGAGGAACAAGATACCCGAGGAACGCGACCATGAGCGTCAGGCACGGCCGTCTGGATGTCGTTGAGCTTGATGCGCTTGCGGGTGCGGTTGATCTGGTGGTCGATGAATTGTTCGTAGTCGAGCAGCTTTCCGTATGGCTTCGTCTGCGTCCCCAGAGTCATGACGCTGCTCCTCGCGCGCGACAGACGGATCTCAAGGCTGTGACAACTCGTCTATTATACGGCTTCCCACCGTGAAAAGAACGAATGATCTCGTTCAGGCTTCACGATTTCGGGTCCGACTCGTGGTAGCGCTCTATATTCGGTAATGGCTGGCAGGAAATGGCACACAATGGCAGGTTTTCGCAAAGGCACGACCGCCATTTCGCCCGGGCTCGAGGGCGACGTGCAACCGGGTTTGCTGGGCACTGCTGTTCGAAGTCGCGGGCGCGTAAGATGCTAGTTTGAAATGGCTTGTGTCGATTCATTGCGCTCGGCTCCGATCGTGCTCGGACCGACCAAACGAGAGTCATGGTCACGGGCTTGACCGGTCCGAAATCGAAAGAACCTGCCACTTTGCGGGCTCGACGCGCGGCAATCGAGAAAAGCGCTCCTCTCTCTATATATACTGGAAGAGGGGGGGTACTGCGCACTTCTCGCAGGCCGATATTGGTGGATGTTCAAGCCGGCTAATGCGTTACGCGGCGCAGAATTGTGCAATACTCAGGAAGCCGCCGACCGGTGTGCGGGCGGCTCCCAGAGCCATTGCAGATGGAATAAGCGACTTCTTCGTCCCTCCTGTTGAAATCGCTATTGCACGAACGGCCGGTTTTTCAATAGTTGTCGCTGCCTCCGATCGCGGCACGGTCCGTACGGCTCGCGCATCTGTTGAGCGCGTTACTGCGTCGACACTTCTGCGGTGGGGCGGTAGAGGTCCACCCCCCGCCCTTCCCCCCTTTCTCAACGGGGGAATCAAATGGATCGCTTCAGACGGGACTGTTGGCACTATGGGGGGCCATCGAGGTGCGCCTACATCATTCAGCAATCGTTCTCGGATGCTTAAGTGGCTGCCTCGCAATCCAGAGCGGCTCATACGCCGCTGGTCTCAAACCGTATCCATTGCCGCCTGCGGTAAGAGCCCCCATTCTAGATCTGGCTGCGAGCAGCGACTTACTGATTCTTGGTGAGGTCCAGGGTACTCGGGAAGTGCCGAGACTCGTCGCAAGCCTCCTCGCGCCCCTAACTGAACGGGGTTATAACATATTAGCGCTTGAAGTTCCCAAGAAAGAACAAGCCTCGCTGCTGGCGTGGGCACGGGGAAGAACTGAGAGAATCCCCGATTTCTTTGCGCGCCAAACGGAGATGGTCGAGGAAATGCCGAGCTCTTGGCACTGATCCGCATCGCCGTTTCTCCGCGATTTCGGTGGCGGATTATCTGCTTCGACGGCTCGGAGTCGCTTCTGGAAAGACAGCGCCGGGCTCTGATTGAAAAGAGACGGTCCGGGACCGCAGATGTCGAATTGACAGTTGACGACGGCATTGCCATCTGGCGGGAGCGTGATGCCACAATGGCATCAAACATGCTAAGAGAACTCAAATCGCTCGAGGCGCCGAACAAGGTTCTGGCGATCTGCGGAAATCTCCACGCTCGTGTGACGAACGACGAGCAGCAGCCGAAGGTTGCCCAGCTCTGGCCTTCGTTTGCGGCGTTGTTGCAGCAGGGGCAACCGGGATGGCGCGTGAGTTCAGTGAATATTGAGTTTTACAGTGGGGCGTTTTTCAAGAATGGAAGACCTCACCCTATCAAGGAACGGCCTCTCGAACAGGCTGTCGTCCGATCGGAGGGTCAGAGTGGGTGGAATTTGGTGTTGAGCTTGCCTGCGGCGAGCCCGGCAACTTTTCTTGCTCCAAGCATCGCTCGCACGACGACCGCGCCGCCGCGTCGCACCCAGGTGCCCGCAGGTGACGCTGGGGCAGCCAGTACCGAGAAAGCAATCCCAAAGTAGATGGTCGCCGATTACAGCCAACTTCGCCGGCTAACCCGAAGGTCCGTCGGCCGGGAAACCCCGGTTCCGGGGATTCTCTACCCCGCGAATTCGTTGAATCTGTTGCGCCCTCGGGCACAAGTTCGCGCTCACTCATTGTCGCCTTTCGCTCCGCGAAAGGATGCTTTTGATAAAAGCAGATAAATGTTCTTTCGCAGAGCGAAAGATGACCTTCGAGCTGCCCGCGGGTCTTGCCCCTAAGGGCGATCACCGAAAACGGCCGACGTGTTACCCGACTTCCGGATTTTCCGGCTTCCTGCTTTCCTGGGTTCCTTATCAAACCGACGAATTGGCTACTTCTCCGCCTTGGCGGGCGATGGCTTCTCCACTTCCTGGAGTAGCTTCTGGAAGTCCTCTCACGTGCGACGCGGGTAGAGCGCCGATTCGGTCCGGAAGTTGGCGGCGCGGCGACGGCAGCCTGCACAACATTGATGCAGCAGGAAACATCGATGGACACGAACGAAGTCGCTCCCGGACCCAGCGAGGCTCCGCCCGTCGCGGCCGGCGCCGCGCCACAGCCGCCGTTTGACGCCCCACGGCCGAGCCTGCTGCAAGCGTCGTGGCGGGGAGCGAAGACGGGGTTCCGATTTACCGCCTACATCGCCGGTGCGGTCGCCGCGGTAGTGGTTGTCCCGAGCTTGGCCGTGACCGCATTCGGCGTCGCAACGGGCCGCGGTTGGGGCGTGCCGACGATTGCACTCTCCGCGCTGGGCTTCTTCCTCGTGTGCGTCGTTTGGGGGGCCATCACCGGCGCGGCCGTCGGGCTCGTCGCCGGCTTGTTCGGCAGGGTCTTGCCGGCACGTTTCCGTTCATCCGGGTCGTCGGCGTTCGACCGGCCGATCCGGCTGCCTCGCCGGCAGCGAGCCGGCGCGGCATCGGCCGTGCCGGCGCCGCCGGGGCTCCTGCGACGGCGCTGGCTGGTTGGAGTACCGATCTTGCTGGCACTCATGGCCAGCTTGGGAGCCGGGATTTACCTGAACATTGTCGTCGGCCGCCGTCTCGCCGCGGCGATCGCCGCGGCCGACCGCGACGATCCCTTCTGGCGCCTGGATGGCCTCATGGCCCATCGCGAGGCCGTGCCCGATCGAGAGAACTCGGCGCGGGTGGTGGCCAAGGTCAACGAGCTGTTACCCGCGAAATGGCCCGCGGGCCCAAGCCCGCCGCCCGGGGAGCCGAAGTCGCCTCCTTCGGACGCGGAGCAGGCAGTCGAACGATTGATCGCGCTGGCCGCCAACAGCCGTCTGGACGATGCGACGGCCGAGGCACTCCGCGGCGCGCTGAAGACGTACGACGAAGCGGTCGTGATCGCCCGGACGGTTGCGGACTATCGCCGTGGCCGGCACGAGCTTGCGCTCGGACCGACGCTGATCGACACACTCTTGTCGGAGACCCAGTTGGCTCGCCCGGTGGCGCGTCTGCTGGCGGCCGACGCGGCGTTTCGGGCCCATGACGGCGATTTCGACGGCGCGCTCGACTCGTGCCGCGCGATCCTCGGGACCGCCCGCTCGATCGGTGACGAGCCGTTCGTGATCTCGCAGATCGTGCGCGCCGCGATCGGATCGACCGCGGTGACTTCCACGCGCAGAGTTCTTGGCCAGGGCGAGCCGTCCGATGCGGCGCTCTTGCGACTCCAATCCCTGATCCTCGACGAGCTGAACGAGCCCGTGCTGCTCTACGCCGTGAGGGGAGAGCGGGCCACGCTGACCGAGCTGATCCGGCGGCTGAGGACCGGCGAGGTGCCGATCGCTGCGCTGAGCGAGGGCGGCCAGCCGTTCGATCCCAGTGGCCCGCGCGACGCGATTGCCCTCTGGGGCAAGCTCTGGTTCGACCAGCAACGAGCGGTCGCACTGGAATGGATGAACGACGCCGTGGCAATCGCGCGCCGGCCGATCGTTGACCGGCCGGCCCAATGGGATGCCTGGCAGGCCAACGTCGACCGGGTTAAGCGGAGCCGGCTGGGGGCTTATACCGCGACGCTCCCGCTCTTGCTGATGCAATCGCTGTCTTTCACTAGCTCGGTGATCTCTCGATACCATTGCGAGCTAGGCGCGACGGCCATCTTGCTGGCCGCCGAGCGCCACCGCCGCAAGGCGGGCAACTGGCCGGCGTCCATCGCGGCGATCGATCGGAGCTTGCTGCAAACCGCGCCAGTCGACCCGTTCTCGGGGCAGTCGTTCCGCATGGAGCACCGCCAAGGGCAGCTCTTCATCTATTCGGTCGGTCCCAACCTCGTGGACGAGCACGGTGCATACGATCCGAAAAAGTGGGGAAAAGGCGGGCCCGACGACGCGGTGCGAGCGCGTGGGACGTGCCGTTGCGGGGACAACGGACTGTCCCGTAGTCAGTCATCCGCGGATCGCCACTCCACAGTAATCCGCGGAACGCGGTAGAATGACGCCGCTGGCAACTCCGTGGACGAGAAGCTGCGCGGGCGTCGGCGAACGCGGCCCTTCGGGGGCGATGCATGGCGTTACGCGTGTCCCGTCACGACGGGCTGTTCGCGGGAACCGACCGTGGTAGCGAAGGCGGCGCAGTCCGGACCGCGCCGATTCGATCAAAGGCGGATTAATCATGGCGGCTAAGAAACATTCATCTCGGAAGCGAGTTACGGGACCGCCCTCCAGAATCACCTGCTACGTCAGCTATAGTCCTCACGATGGTGAGGAATACGCCGACGCAATCAGAAACTTCCTAGCGGAGCATGGTGCGGATGTAATCAACACCAGCTCTGGTGCGGTGTTTCATACCGAGCGCGAGCTGCTCGACATAGTCGGCAGGCTCGTGCAGGCTGCCGACATGCTGATCGTAATAGGAACGCCGACTGCGCTTTGCTCGGAAGCGGTATCCTTTGCGGTTCGGCTCTTCGAAGAACTTCTCGACCACAGACGCCGTTCAACTCGCCAGCGATTCGACCGGAGAATCATTCCGATTTTCTTTGGTGACCTCACGAACTTTTCTCGCGACGTCCCATTTTTGCATGACATCAACTGGATGCTGGAACCCGATTCCGCGTTCGCTCAGGGGCCAAGCGACCAGGTTAAGGCGTTACTGCTGAGGGTGATCGAAGAGATCGGAGAATCCGCTCCTTTGACCCCAGCAATCAAGTCGCCACGAGCGCGAGCAAAAGAAAAGCGTCCGCTGAACGAAGGAAAACTGATTCTGGTCGGAAGAGGCGAGGTCGGCAAAACATCCCTCGTCAGAAGACTTGTTGACAACGGATTTCGAGGCGATGAATCGAAGACTCAGGGTATCAATATAAGACAATGGTCTCTCCGTTGCCCCTCCGGCACTTTCCGGCTGAACATTTGGGACTTCGGCGGGCAGGAAATCATGCACGCCACGCACCAGTTCTTCCTCACGGAACGAAGCCTTTATCTTCTGGTCTTGAACGGGTGCGAAGGGGGAGAAGATGTCGACGCGGAATATTGGCTCAAGCATATCGAGACATTTGGCGTCGATTCGCCGGTGATTGTCGTCCAGAATAAAATCGCGCAGCACCCGTTCGAGCTGAATTATCGCGGACTACAGGCGCGTTATCCGCAGATTCGGGGTTTCGTGAAAACGGATTGCAAGGATGCGACTGGAATAGACAGTCTTCGGGAGCTGATTCAACAAGTCGTCGGGGAAATGCCCGAAGTTCGCATGCAGTTTCCGGCGGACTGGTTCGCCGTGAAAGAACGACTGGAGTCGATGGAAAGCGAGTACATGGGGTACGACGGCTTTCGCGAATTGTGCTCCGCGGAAGGAATCGACGACGAAGCCGACCGAGACACGTTACGCTGGGTGCTGCATTGCCTCGGAATCGCACTAAACTACCGCGACGACTCACGACTGCGTGAAACGAGCGTTCTCAAGCCAGAGTGGGTCACACAGGGGATCTATCGTATTCTCAATGCAAAAGAGCTCGCGAGTCGCCAGGGTGAGCTGCATTTGCGTGATCTTCTAGAGCTCCTGCCTACGAATCGCTATCCTGTTGATAAACACCTCTTTCTTCTGGAGTTGATGCGGAAGTTCAGCTTGTGTTTCCCATTTCCAGAAGAGCCAGATCGATACCTGGTCCCCGAGCTCCTGGGCAAGGAAGAGCCGGAAGAAACACGTGAGTTTCCGCCACGTGATTGCCTGAACTTCGAATACCATTACGGAGTTCTTCCTGAGGGTTTGATACCACGGTTCATCGTGCGCTCACACACATTGAGCCGCGGCCAGGAACGCTGGCGATCGGGAGTGGTACTGGCCCATGAGGATTGCAAGGCGCTGGTCACAGCCCAAGCAGCTGATCGCCGAGTGATCGTTCGCGTCAGGGGGGAGACGCGGGATCGAGGCGACGGCTCTTGGCGATCGTTCGCTACGACCTCGATCGAATTAACTGGGAATTCAAAGATCGTCTGGAGGCACAGCCGAAGGTCCCGTTAATTGAATTCCCCGAATTCTCGGTGGACTACAAAAAGTTGGTTGCGTTCGAGAAACAGGGGGTTGCCCAGTTCCCGGAGTTTATCGGCCAGCGAGTCGTCACTGTGCATGTGAGCGAGCTCTTGAACGGAATCGATCTTGAGAAGCAGCGTGAAGAGCCGCTTGGGGCGATGATTCAGGCGACTGCGGTGTTCTTCAGCTTCTCACATAAAGATGAGGCGCTCCGTGACGAGCTCGAAACACACTTGAAGCTGCTCCAGCGCCAAGGTGTGATTTCTACCTGGCATGACCGGAAGATTCTCGCTGGCGATGAGTGGGATCGCGAAATCGATAGTCATCTCGAGAGGGCGAAAATCATTCTTTTGCTCGTCAGCGCCGACTTCATCGCGTCGAAGTATTGCTGGGAAAAAGAGGTGACACGCGCGCTGGAGCGCCACGCATCGGGAGACGCGAAAGTAATCCCCGTGCTGTTGCGGTCATGCGACTGGAAAGGCGCACCGTTTGGCAAGCTGCAGGGTCTTCCCAAAGACCTGGTGCCGGTCACTGCGTGGAAGGACCGCGACGCGGCGTGGACAGATGTGGCAACTGGCATCCGGGCCATTGCTGAAGTTTCAAAGGTGGGCTGAGATCAATTTCAGTTGGAGGACCGCGCGCGGTAGAATAACGCGACATGGGCCGCGGACGGTGAACGAGGGACAAGCTGCCGGGCTCAAGCCGTCAAGGGGCGATCCATGTCATGCCGTACTGGAGTCTCTTTTGCCTGCACTGCCGTGGGTACATCGCGGACGCCCTTCTCGAATGTGTACCCGCACCGAAGCGAGCGAGCCCGGAATACCGCCTGCTTTTCCTGGCTCAGGCCGGGGCCGCGCTCGCGTGTCCGTATTGCGACCGGCTCATGGGCTTCGATGATGCCTGGCAACCTCAGGTCCCCCAGTCTGGATGGCCCGTGTTCCGTTATGGGCGGGCAGAACTGGAGATCAAGCGACAGGCGGACGGAGAGCCGTCCGACGTCTCGCTCGCGGACTGGGCCCTGCGGCATCGTTTCACACGTCCCGGCACGCACTTACCCTTGAGCGGTTATACCTATGCCGAAGAAGCCGCCGCTGATGAGATTGTCCCCTGACGAGGAGCTGTTCCTGCGTCATTGGATTTATGACGAGGCACATTACCAGGATGGGCCCGGCCCGGCCAAACGCCTACAGATCCAGCACAAGGCGATCCCTGCCGACGTCGCGGTACTCATCGCCGCCTCGATTCCCGACGCGGTCGACCAAGAGGAGGCGGGCCTTGGCCCGCCGCCGGTCGAGTCTCCGACCTGGCCCTGGTCTCAAGAAGCGTGGAGCAAGCGAGTCTCAGAGGCGCGGACCGCCCTCGCTCGAGCCGCATTGGACCCCGAAACCACGCCCAACCCGCGGTTGAAGCCGTCCCGGCTTGCGGGTCGCTGAACCTGGTGCTTCCCGCTCGACGTTCACGTGGAGGAGGGCCGAAGATGACCGCCGAAGAATTACGAGCCAAAGTTTTGGCGGACCTCGAAGCACTCGGTTTTCATGCGGCCAAGTGGCTTCCTCCTCCCGAAGTAAACCAGCCGATCCGTGCCCCGGCCGACGTCGCGTCGCGGCTGATGGCGCTCAAGGCGCTCTTCATCTGGGTGGCTTTGCCGGAGCAAGCCGCCCCCAGCGAGCAAATCGAGGAGTACCTTGACCGCAATGGGCTGCGTGCGTGGCTGGCGAGTGACGAGCGGGAGATGATCGCTCTACCGAGGGACGCGGCTCACGAATCTCACGTCAATCGCATCGGCTGGAAGCTCGAGAACATGTGGGCGCTGGCCTGGGTGCTCGGGTTCGACCCTGAGCCGGATCTGGAGGCTTCTCAGATCCGAGAACGATGTCACGCGGCGAATGATGTCCGAGTTCGTTCCGGGCGGCCCTGCTGCCTCGGTCGCCGAGCTGCTGGCCAAAGCGACTCCGCGCGGGGCCGATGAGGTCATCGCGCTTGAGCATCGGTTTTACTGTGCACACAATGCGGTCCGAAGCGCTCAGCTCGGCCGCCAGACCGTGCCGGATGGGTTCGATCCGTTCGTACATGGTGGTGTCGTTCACGAGCGGCGTCACTCGCTGTCTTGGTGCATCGCCCCCCAAGTGACCTGGGACGAAACGGACTTGAGCACTTGATTGCAAAATGAGTATCGCGGGTCACGCAGCGCGGGGGACCTGGCCAAGCAGCGGCCCGCACGCTTACCATAGCCACCAGCTCACCACGCACGCGGCGGCCGGCGCGAGAGCGGACCAGACCCCTTAAACTGGCTCGCTTAAATGGAACACACACAACGAGACCGAGCAAGCTCGCCGAGCGACGAAAGGGGACGGCGCGAGCCTTTCTGGCTGACGCCTGCGGACCTTTGCGTGTTGACGATCGGCTCGGCTCTGGCCTTCTCGCTGCCGGTAATGCATTACCCGACTGCTCAGATCGTCATAGGCAACATTTGGATGCCCGACTGGACCAAGTGGCTATTTGCGATTGGCGAAGTTGGCATGAAGGCAAGCCTGGCGCTGATTCCGGTTATTGTGGGTCGACGCGTGCGATACAGCGGCCTGCCGAGTGCCGCCGACTGGTTGGCGATCGTCGCCGGACTGACGCTGTTGCACGAGTTCGCGGACCGGTCAGGATGGGTGAAGTGGCTGGCGAGGTGGTACCTCGTTGACGCGCGCGGCGGGCTCGGATCGACGGTTTCCGGCCTACAACGTTTCCCTGCCACGGGCGCGCCTACGGTCCCATTCGTGGCTACGACGACTTTCCCACAAACTTCACATCTGGCGATGCGTATGCGCTCTTTGGCTGGTTGGCCACGGTTCTCGCTTTGGCGATTGGCTTCGCCTTGTTCTACGGATGGCGGAGGATACCCGACTGGGCGAAAACAGTGCTGATTTCGGCGGCGGCGTTCACGTGGATGATTGCGACGGACTGCTTCCAACCCACCGTTTACGCCACCACGCGCGCAGTCGCGGAGTGGATCGGCGTCTCGTCGAGCTTTGTTCGTGGCATGATCAGCCAGATCGCCGTTGCCGTTGCGACGCTCCCCGTTGGCCTTTTGTACGGCCTGCCGATTGTCGCCGTGATTTCGCAAGTCGGAAGCGGTTGCGCGAATAGGCGAGCTTGGACGGAATGGCTGGCGACGATCACGACCTCGATCGCGCTTCTCTGCGGGTTGGTCGCCGCGAGTTTCGTCGATGCGGTCAATTCGCTTGACCCAGTGGGGATGCCGCGGCTCACTGCGCATGCTCTGCAACTGGTTTTGATCGCTTTATTGAGTAGTGCGATCCTGAGGCGCGCACGCTGGACTGGCGCCGATTCGAACCACGCGTCGCCACGAACAGCGGCTTGGTTGGAGCCGCAGAAGAATGTAGGCCGTGAGCTCGTAAGCCGGCTCGAGTGATGACCGGCGACACCGGGGCCAGGCTGGTCCTTCGCAAACTCGCCGGTCCCGTTTAGCGTAACCATGCGCAAAAGCTGACCTGCCCTGTTGGGCGTATGCGCGGCGCGTATAATGATCGGAGGCGACTTCTCCTCTGAGGAGAACAAGAACTCCGTGATCAATCATGAGTTGGACGAAGCGGCGTCTCTGGGTCGTTTTCCTGATCGCGCTGCCGCTGGGCTGTGCTGCGATCGTCGCGAGCATCCCCGCGTCCATGTGGCTCTACGCCTGGTGGCGAGATCGGCCCGCTGCCGATACCTTGCCCGCCGGTTTCGTCGACGACGCCAGCCGCTTGAACGCGACCCGCGTGGCCGAAGTGTGGCCCGTTCCGGCTGACGGTATGCAGGCGGTCGCTCAGCTCCGAGAGCTCCTCGAGCGCGCTCGCAAGAACGGGCTGAAGGTCTCCATCGCCGGCACGGCACAGCATGGGCGGACACACCATCTATCCCGGCGGCATCGTGCTCGACATGCTCCCATTCAAAAAGATGGATCTGGACACTCAGGGGAGCATGCTGCGGGTTGGCGCCGGCGGCGCTGGTCGGAGGGCGCATCTGCGGGTTGGCGCCGGCGCGCGCTGGTCGGAGGTCGTGCCATACCTGGACGCCCGGGGATGGTCCGTCAGTGTGATGCAAGCGAGCAACGATTTCACGGTTGGCGGCTCGATCAGCGTGAACTGCCACGGCTGGCAGCACAACCAGCCGCCCATCGGGTCCACGGTGGAATCGCTACGGCTCTTGAAGGCCGACGGATCGGTCGTGGAATGCAGCAGGGACGCCAACCCCGAGCTCTTCTCGCTGGTGGTGGGCGGCTACGGGCTCTTCGGCGTGATCCTCGATGCGAGCCTGCGCGTCGTGCCCAACGAGCGTTACGAGCCCGAAGTCGAGGTGTTGCCGGTGGCGCAATACGCCGCACGGTTTGCCGAGAAGGTCGATGGAGCGAGCGACATCGGCATGGTTTACGGGCGGTTGTGCATCGTGCCGGGCGAGAACTTTCTGCGCGAGTCGATCTTGACCGTGTTCCGGCGCGCTCCGTGCAAGCCGGAGGAAATTCCGGCCTTGAGCGCCCTCGAAACGAGCACCCTGGTCCGCGAGGTGTTTCGCGCCCAGATCGGCAGCGACGCCGGCAAAGCAGCCCGCTGGCAGGCAGAGAAGCTCCTGGGCGAGCACATGGCGCACAGCTACGTCTCGCGCAACCAGCTTTTGAACGAAAAGGTCGAGGCGTTCCGCGAACGCAACGCCGACCGCACGGATATCCTGCACGAGTACTTCGTGCCGCCCGACGGGGTGAGCACGTTCGCGATCCGGGCGCGCTCGATCATCCCCAGGCATGACGGCGACCTGCTGAACGTGACCATACGCAACGTGCTCTTAGACAATGACAGCTTCCTGCGCTATGCCAGCCGAGACGTCTTCGGCTTGGTCATGCTCTTCAGCCAACCGCGCACCCCCGAGGGCGATCGCCATATGGAAGCCATGACGAAGGACCTGATCGACGCCGCCCTCGCCTGCGGCGGGCGCTATTACCTGCCGTATCGACTGCATGCGACCCAGGAACAGTTCTCCAGAGCGTATCCACAGGCGACGGCCTTCTTCGACCTCAAGCGCCAGTATGACCCCGGTGAGCTATTTCAGAACGAATTCTACGTGAAATACGGCCGCAGCCGCGAAACGGCTCGCTGACGCGCAGCCTGCAAAGTCGACGAACTCGGAGCCCACGAATCCATAGCTTGACAATTCCGCGGCCGCTCACTACTATGCGTCGCGTAGTAGCCATCTGTTTGGGGGGCCAGGCATGAACCAGTGGGAAACGCAATTGCGCAAGGGAGTGGTCGAACTGGCAGTGCTGGCCTCGATTGGCGACGGCGAGGCGTACGGCTACGGAATCGTCGAGCGACTGCACGGGCTCTCGGGTCTCGCGCCTGACGGAGAGCACGGTGTACCCGGTACTGGCCCGGCTGGCGCGCGATGGTTTCTTGGCAGTGCGCACCGAGGAGTCGCCGGCCGGGCCGACGCGGCGGTATTATCGGCTCACCGCGCACGGCCAGCGGCGGTTCCGGCAGATGGCGGATAGCTGGAAAACGATTTCGGGTTCCCTTTCAGGATTGCTTGAAGGAGTACGGACATGATGGTCGCCACGGTGCAACTTTCGGAGGCGCTCCAGACCCTGGTTGACAGCCGCCTCGACACGATCGACCGCATACTCGTGGGGCGAGTGCGCGCCAGGAGCGGCTGGCGATTGCGCGAGATGTCGAGTCGCAGATTCACGAACTCTTGCAGGAGAGAGCGGGCGAAGAGCCCACGCGCGAGGACGTGCTGGCGGTACTGGCGCGGCTCGACCCGCCCGAGGCGTACCTAACCGATGATGAAGGATTCGCGCGGACGCCGGCGCGGGGGGCTGCTCCGGTCTCAATCGTCGCGCGCGGCCCTCGCGATCGGTCCAAGCTTGCTTCCGCAAGCGCAATCCTGGGCATTGTGGCTCTGGCCGCCATCGTGCTCTTTCCGCTCGGTTATGGTGGCACGTTCGCGCTGCAAAACGAATTTGTCGCACTGTTCACTTGGGGCCTGGCGAGCTTGCTCATGTTCGTGTGCGGCCTGCTGGCGCTGATCCTTGGCGTAAGGGCGCGCAAAAGCGGAGGCTGGGCGATCTCCGGTATCGCCACCGGTTGCTCGGCACTTGTAGCGTTGGTGTTGACGTACGGGGTTTTAATCTTGTTGTTGCTAGCTCATTGATCGTGCGCCCGGAGACGCTTCATCGCTCACGAGCCTGCGGCCGATACGCATTCAGCCGGTCGGGCCCTACTTCGCGGCGTTGCGTCCTTGCCGGGCTCGACCCGAAGGGCGCCACAAGGTCGCCACACCGGCATGCCAGTCAAATCAATCACAAGGTGCCCGCTCGAAGCCGAAACAGGGAAGCGTCGCCGGGCTCGCCGCGCCGATAAGCTTGAAGACGCCCAAAAAAGAACTGAGCCAGCGCACCTTTGACCCGCGCGGCGCGCAAGGTACGATCGCGCTTATCGGTCGGGCTGCTCTGACCGATCGTTCGCGAGTCGGTCCCTTCTCGTTGAATTCCTCAATTCCGGAAAGGGTAAAAGCCATGCCCCTGTTCGAGGTTGAAACGACGTCACATATCATGATTGCGTGCGTCGCGGATGATCATGCGGCGCGGGAGTTCGCGCTCGCGCATTACCCGTCCGAGGAAATCCTGCGGGTGAGCCATCGTCCGCGCGATGCGTGGGTCATATCGAAGAAGCTGCTGGGCATCAACGTCGAAGGCGACCCGTGCTCGGTGGCACGCGATTGCCTGGCCAAACGCAGGGGGACAAGCTGCATGCCCTGCGGCTATACATGCAGACAACGGGAAGCGACCTGGACGGCGCGCGCAAGGTTATCGAATCGAACATGGTGCGGGGCTGGTGAGTGCGGCGGTGCGCTTTGCTGTGAGGCCAAGGCTCGGCCTCGGCATGCAGACGCTGCTTTGAGCTCAAGATCACAAAAGGGGCTTTCTCGCCCGCTGCCGGCCGGCGGGAAAGACTAGCTCCTCGCCGCGCACGGTGTAGGTCAGGCTTTCCAGCCTGACGGCACGGCACCGTGGCCAACACGCGTCAGGCTGGAAAGCCTGACCTACACAATTTTCTCTGCGGTCGCAGTTAGCTCCTCGCCGCGCGCGGCCCTAAGGTGTTAGGATATTCCCTTGACCCGCGCCAACGTCTGGCGCGGCCATTTCCCAGGAACTCAAGGAGCGGTGTCATGCCTCGGGTCATCTCGTTGATCCTGGGCGGAGGTCGCGGCACTCGGCTGTATCCGCTGACGAAGTCGCGGAGCAAGCCGGCCGTGCCGATCGCCGGCAAGTATCGACTGATCGATATCCCGGTTTCCAACTGCATCCACTCCGGTTTGATCGCGGATCTTCGTGCTGACGCAGTTCAACTCGGTGAGCCTGCACCGGCACATCTACAACACTTACAAGTTCGATCCGTTTAGCGGCGGCTTCGTCGAGATCCTGGCGGCCCAGCAGACGATGGAGCACGAGTCGTGGTATCAGGGGACCGCCGACGCCGTGCGGCGCAACATTCCCTATTTCACCGAGAGGCAGTACGATCTGGTGCTGATCCTCTCGGGCGACCAGCTCTACCGGATGGATTTCCAGGACATGATCCGCACCCACCTCGAGAACAAGGCGGCCGTGACGATCGCCGCCCTGCCGGTGGCCGTAGCAGCAGGCGCGGTCGTGCGGCATCATGAAGATCCAGGCCGACGGCCGGGTGGTCGACTTTGAAGAGAAGCCCAAGACGCGCCGAGAAGCTCGAGCGGGTCCGGACCGACCCGGCGTGGCTGGAGCGGCTGGGCTTGAGGCGGCCGGCCGGCCCTATCTGGCCAGCATGGGAATCTACCTGTTCAACCGACCGCTCTTGGTCGAGCTCTTGAAATCGAGCGACGCCACCGATTTCGGCCACGAGCTCCTGCCGCAGACGATCGCCGGTCATCGCGTGCAGGCCCACCTCTTCGACGGCTACTGGGAAGACATCGGAACGGTGGGGGCGTTTCACCAGGCCAACATCGAGCTGACCGCGCGAGAACCCGCCGTTCGATTTCGCCTCGGAGAGCCGGGCCGATCTTCACCCGGCCGCGGTTCCTCGCCTGCTCGCGGATCGCCGGCGCGACGGTCAAGAACAGCCTGATCTGCGACGGCACCGTCATCGGCCGCGGCTCGGTGATCGAAAACTCGGTCATCGGCGTGCGGGCGCGCATCGCCGAGAACGTCACGATCCGCGATACCTACATCATGGGCATCGACGTCCTCGAGCACGAGCCGCAGCTCGCCGAGAACCAGCGGCTCGGCCGCCCCTCGATCGGCGTCGGGGCCAACTCGGTCATCGAACGGGCGATCATCGACAAGAATGCTCGAATCGGTAAGCACGTCCGCGTGATCGAACGAGCCGCGGAACCGTCGATTCGGAAGAACAAGCTCACGCACGTGATCCGCGACGGCGTGGTCGTGATTCCCAAATCGGCGATCCTGGCCGACGGGACCGTGATCTAGGAGTGGCGACTCTGGCGCGCGGCCATCATCGGCCGCCATCGTTTCGGTTCGAGGGCCTCGGAGGCGTTTTCGGCATGGGGCAATGGGCGATTCGCGTCAAGGACCTGCGCAAGGAGTACCCGGGCCGAAGCGGACCGGTTCATGCGGTCAACGGCATCGACCTGGAGATCAACCACGGCGAGTGCTTCGGCTTGCTCGGCCCCAACGGCGCGGGCAAGACGACCACCGTCGAGATCCTGGAGGGCCTGAAGCGAGCCCACGTCCGGCGAGGTCGAAGTCCTGGGCCTGGAGTGGCGCTCGAGCGACGCAGGCGATCCGCGAGCGGATCGGCGTCACGCTCCAGGAAACCCGGTTCCCCGACAAGGAGACGGTGCGCGAGATCGTCGTCGCTGTTCCGGAGCTTCTACAAGAGCGGTGCCAACCCCGACGACGTGATCGCAGCGCGTCTCGCTCGAGAGCAAGGCCAACTCCTTCATCGAGCAGCTCTCCGGCGGCCAGCAGCAGCGGCTGGCCGTGGCGGTCGCCCTGGTCGGCGATCCCGAGGTCTGTTTCTGGACGAGCCGACGACGGGGCTCGACCCGCAATCGCGCCGGCAGCTCTGGGACGTGATTCGCGACTTCCGCGACCGCGGCCGCACGATCGTGCTGACGACCCACTACATGGACGAGGCCGAGCGGCTGTGCGACCGGGTCGCGATCATCGACCAGGGCAAGATCATCGCCCAGGGATCGCCCACCGAGCTGATCGCCCGGCTGGGCGGCGACCATATCGTCGAGTTCGCGCTCGAGGGGACGGGCAACGGTCCGGCTCCACCCGCGGAATCGCTGCTCGGGCTCGACTCGGTCCTGTCGGCGCGGTGCGAGAACGACGGATACTCGCTGACCGTGGCCCATCCGCATCGCGCGATCCCCGCCTTGCTCGACGAGCTCGAGCGCCAGGAGCGCCCGCTGGCCCGCCTCACGACCCGGCACGTCAGCCTGGAAGACGTGTTCGTCTCGCTCACCGGCCGCCACCTCCGCGACGACGAGACCGACGAGCGCGGCCGCGCGGGCCCCAGGGGCGTCAGAGGCCGCGCGAAACGCTGACACGTCGAATCTGGAGTTGGGAACTGCCCTCATGCTGAAATCGTCACCGCTCTTTCAGCTCTACCTGGTCCGGCTCCGCGATTTCTACCGGCAGCCCGCGCGTGTCTTCTGGGTTTACGGGTTCCCGACGCTCCTGGCGATCGCGCTGGGATTCGCCTTCCGGAATCGCCCACCCGCACCCGTCCCGGTCGATCTGGTCTCGCAGCTCCGGGGCGGCCGAGATCAAGGCCGCGCTCGAGGCCCACAATGCCGCCCTCGAGCGGGCGAAAACCGCCGGCTCGCCGCGGCTCGATCTCCCCGCGGTCGAGGTTCACGAGGCACCCGCCAGAAGAGGCCATCAAACGGCTGAACACCGGCAAGACGCCCCTGGTGATCGAGCCGACGGCTCCGGCGGTGGACCTATCGCTACGACCCGACACGACCCGAGGCGGCGCGGCGCGACAGGTGATCGACGACATCTTGCAAGAGGCCGCGCACCGCAAGAACCCTCGCCCGACTCACGACGTCTACGTCAGCGAGCCCGGCTCGCGCTACATCGACTTCCTGATCCCCGGCCTGATCGGCCTGAACGCCATGGGGGGCGGACTCTGGGGCATCGGCTTTCTTGCTGGTCAACTTCCGGATCGCCAAGCTGCTCAAGCGGTTCGTCGCCACGCCCATGCCCCGTCGCGATTTCCTGCTGGCGCTCCTCGGCGCGCGCTTCACCTTCGTCATCCCCGACCTCGCCGTCCTCTTGCTGCTCGGGAACGCTCATGTTCCAGATGCCGATCCGCGGCAACCTGGCTCCTCGTGATCGCGATCGACATCTTGGGCGCGCTCGCGTTCGCCGGGATCGGCCTGCTGGTCGCCTGCCGCGCCAGTACCACCGAAACCGTCAGCGGGCTCATGAACCTGGTCATGCTGCCGATGTGGCTCTTCTCGGGCGTCTTCTTCTCGTCCGACCGGTTCCCCGCAGGCCGCCCAGCCCTTGATCCAGGCCCTGCCGCTCACCCAGCTGGTCAGCGCCCTGCGCCGGGTGATTCTCGAGGGGGCCGGCCTGTTCGATGTCAGCTCGTCGCTCTTGATCCTCGCCTGCTGGGCAGTCGTCACCTTCGTCCTGGCCCTGCGGTTCTTCCGCTGGACTTGATGATCGGACGAACCGCGGATGCATGAGCACTGCCCGGCAATCCGACCACGTGCCCTCGGCGCAGGTGAAGCCGTCCAGCGAACGGGATGTCGACTTCATCGATCAGGTGCCCGAGGAAGGTCGCCTTGGCGAGGATCTCGGTGTCGAGGAACGACGACGTCGACTGCAAGCGGGATGGCCGCCAGCTTCTCGAGCCGGTGCAGGCGGCAGGGGGAATGGACGTCGACCAGCGGAACGGCCAACACCACCCGCCGAGGAAGCGATTCCCAACCAGCGACTACCATCGACCGCCGTGCCGAGCGCCGGCCGACGGCCCACGACGTGATCGGCGAAATCGATCGCTGTCAAGAGCGGGCTCAAGGTGGGCCTCTGTCCAGGGCTCGGTGGCGGTCGTAACCAGCACGAGGGGCAAGCGTTGCCCCGCGCAGGCCCAGCTCGAGCGCCTCGGCCAAGCCCCGTCCTTCGACCGAAACGACGCGCTCTTCCACGGGGCGCCCAGGTCGCGCTGATGCGCTTCGCACGAGCGGCCCGATGATCGCACGAGGGCTCGGTCGAGGCGGCTGCTCGGTGAGCAGGATGATTCGAATTCCCGCGTCCGGCAGTGGCTCGCGCCTGATGTGCTCGGCAAAAGGGTCGTCGCTCGTCTCGATTCGTGGACATTCGAGCTCTCACCGCGGCAGGCCGAGTAGATCAGGATCTAATCGGTTGCGGGCTGACCGAGCCAGCCAGTGCTCGACCTCGTGCCGATACGCGGCTGCCAAGCCGCTCGGCGATCGGCACCAGGCCGGCCCGACCCGATCTGGTGGTCGTCGACTGCAACGACGGGAGGCACCTCGATCGTCGTGCCGAACAGGATCACCTCGTCGCAGCTGCACCAGTTCGGGGAGCGTCACATGCGACTGCGGCGAACGGGATGTCGAGCGATCGGGCCAGCCGCAGGACGAGTCTGCGGGTCATGCCGGGCAGGATCTCGTGGCCCTTCCGGCGTTCCCTCGAGCCGGCCGTCTCGCACCCAGAGCAGCGACGAGTGAGTCGCCTCGGTGACGACGCCCGCCGAGTCGATCAGGACCGCTTCCTGGCAGCCGGCGCGGCGGGCGGCCTCGATCGCCAGGACGTTGGCCAGCAAGTTGGTCGACTTGATGTCGCAGCGCTTCCAGCGCAGGTCGGGCTGAGCTAGATCGCTTGGCGCCCGGTCTCGCGCAGCCGGGCGGTGGCTGCGTCGTCGTAAGGACGAACCACGATCAGCTCGGTCGGGGGCACCGGCGGGTCGGGAAACGCATGGGCGCGCGGGGCCACGCCGCGCGTGATCTGCACGTAGACCGTCCCCTCCCGGATTCCACTCGCCGCGATCGTCTGATCGATTCGCTCGGTCAAGCGTTCGAGGTCGATGGCTCGGAAAGTCCGAGCTCTTTCAGGCTCCGCTCGCAGCCGGGCCAGATGATCGTCCCACAGCCAGCACCGCCCCCGGTACATTCGGAAGACTTCGTAGACCGAATCGCCGAACAGAAACCCGCGGTCCCACACCGGCACGCGAGCCTGCTCGACGGGCATGGTCTCGCCATTGAGACAGGCCAGCACCTACCATCGAGGGCATGTCCTTTCGCTCCAGTTGTGATCGGGCGGGCGGGTCGGTCTCTGTGTGAGATTAAACTGGCGCATCGGCTCGAGGCAAGAACTTGGAGAGGCGTGGTCCGGCTCAGGCACTGGTGGGCTCGCGCGCGCGATCCACGCCTTGACTGGTCTGCGCCCCCTCGCCGGCCGCTCGCGTCGGTGCGTTCGCTCGCGAACCACGTTCTTCTGCACGTCCCGACGCGAAGTAGCAGGCGACCCAGCCGCCCAGGTAGGCCCAGAGCAGTGCCTCGAGCGCCGTGCCGATGCGATGGTACTCCGACGACGTTGCGGCATTGGTCGGCCCGGGATCGAATCCCCCGGGTTCGACAGGTACGCTTCGCATGCCGCCTCCGATACCACCAGGGGTCGCCGGCACGGGCGCGGGCGGGGGAGTGCTACTCTGAATAACTTCTTCGATGTAGTCAAAGAGATGCGGAGCGAGCACAAACTGACCGACGTGCTCGTCGATCCAGGGTGTGAACACCAGCAGCAAGTAGCTCCAGCCAAGTAGCGCGAACCCCGACCAGTACACGCGCCGCATCGCCCGGCCCAGGGCGATACCGAGAAACGAGCAGATCATTGCGAAGAACGTGATCGAGAGCATCGCCCCCAACCAGGTCGGCGATCCACTGCGAATCGCAGCCAGAGCGACTGCCACGACGCCGACAACCAAAATCAGGCCGCCGATCGTGAAACGCATCTGATTCATGCGCGCCTCGCTCGTGGGACGTGTCCGGTTGTTGTTCCACTCCACGAATTCTATCGTACATTGAGAAAGTTGAAATACGACGGGCCGCGGCGGGCAGTATCAGGGTGAGATGCGCGAACTCGACGAAAGGGCATCATGATGACGACTCACGCCAATCCGCCGGCCGCGCTCATCGATGTCCTGTTTCATGAAGGGTCGGCGACAGGGCTCGCGGACGAAGAGCTTATCAGCAAGTTCGTTTCCGAGCGCGGCGCGGTCGCCGAGCATGCGTTCGAGATGCTCGTGAAACGGCACGGGCCAATGGTGCTTGCGGTGTGTCACGGCGTTTTGTACGACATGCACGACGCCGAGGACGCATTCCAGGCAACGTTCCTCGTGCTGGCGCGGCGGGCCGGCTCGCTGGCGCAGTCGTCGCGGCTGGGCCCCTGGCTTCATGGGGTGGCGCTGCGGACGGCGCGCAAGTTCAAGGTTTACGGGCTGCGGCAGCGGCGATTGATCGAGCGCGCGAATGGCCGGCGAGGGTACGATCCGTCTGCAAATCCCGCGCACGAAGTTGACCGCCAAGAGGAGACCCAGATGTTGCACGATGAAATCGACCGCCTGCCGGAACGATATCGCGCGCCGGTGGTACTTTGCTATCTCGAAGGGCTCACTCACGATCAAGCGTCGGCGCAGCTCGGCTTGCCGGCCGGAACCGTCGGCGTGCGCCTGATGCGCGCTCGCGAGCGGCTCCATGCCCGCTTGAGCCGCCGCGGACTGGCGTCTGGCATGGCGTTACTGTCGCCGCTTGGAAGAGCTCCTGAAGCGCTGCCGGCAACGCTCGCAATCGATACCGCCAAGTCGGCCGCGGCTTTCGCGGCGCGGCGCTGCCGCAATCGGGACGATCGCGCCCGCAGTTTTGTCGGTTGCACGCGGCGTGCTCGCGAGCTTGGCCATCAAGCGCGCGGCGATCGGGATCGCAGCTTTGGTCATTTGCGGACTTGTTGCTGCCGGATCGGTAGCCCTGGCGTTTCAGGTTCCAGCGAACCGGTCCAAAACCGCGGGAGCGGCCGGTGCGAGCCAGAAGAGCGGCAGCAGCAAAGTCGCTTCCAAGTCGATTCTGACGAACGGCGGATTCGAGCGCGGCGAGGCGGAGGCCAATTCTATCGAATCATGGAAGAAAGGCCCTGGCGTCCGGGGAGTCTTTTTCCTTTGGGATCGCACCGTTGCGCACGAAGGCCGCGCCAGCCTACATTTCAGAAAGACAGAACAGCGCTATTTCCCCATCGCCCAGTGGTTTCAAGACGTGAAGCGCGCAGGCACAGCGCCCCGCCTGAAAGTGTCGGCCTTCGTGAAGGCCCGGAAAACCACCAAGGCGATCGTCGACGTTCAATTCCTTGATCAAGGCGAGCAATTCTCTCACAAGTGGGCCGCGTATATTGGCGCAAAGGACGACGGCGACCCCCCAGTCACGCATGACTGGAAAAAGTACGATGGCGTGGTCGACATCCCGGCCGGGACCAAGACGATCAACATTGCGGTGCAGATTTACGGTCCCGGCGACGTGTGGTTCGAACGACGTCGAGGCCGAATACACCGACGAAGCAGCGACCGACGCCACCGCGGGTTCCAGCGCTGCGGCCGCGCCAAACCGTCTGTCGCCGACGTCGCCGACGTACCGGCCGACGAGCGCCTTGCCGGCGGAGACGCCCGCAAGCAGTACTTCCTGATCGGACCGACCGGCGGCCTGGCGCAGGAAGCACCCGCCGAAGGCCACGGGCTCGTCATTCTGCTACCCGGCGGGGCCGGAGGCGCGGACTTTCAGCCGTTCGCGAAACGGATCGCCAAATATGCCCTGCCGCGCGGCTACCTGGTCGCGCAGTTGCTGGCCGTCGCATGGACGCCCAACCAGTTCGAGTCAGTGGTGTGGCCGACGTCAGGCGTTGATTTCAAGGGCGCCGGCTTCACCACCGAGGAGTTCGTCGAAGCCGTCATCACCGACGTCGCGCGGACCAAAAAGGTCGACCCGCGGTTTGTGTTCACATTGGGCTGGTCGTCGGGCGGTCCGCCGGTTTATGCGGCGGGGCTGCAAGGTCGAACGCAAGTAACCGGTTCGTTCGTCGCCATGTCGATTTTCCGACGCGAGGGCGATCCGCTTTTGAAAAACGCGCGCAACCGCCCCTATTACATCCTGCACTCACCCGAAGATTTTATACCGCTGGCCATGGCGGAGTCGGCGCGCGATGAGCTTTTGCGCGAGGCGCCAAGGTCAAGTTTCAGACTTACGCCGGCGGTCACGGCTGGCGCGGCGACGTTTACGGCGAAATCCGCCAAGGAATCGACTGGCTCGAGCAGGCGCAGCCGAAGACAGGCGGTTAGTCCTTGCGGTCGAGGGCGACGCCGGCCTGCTTGGCGGGCAGTATCTTCTCGAGCAGGGGCTCGATTTCCGCTGAGCTTCGCAGGCTGCGGTTGACGACCAGGCCTTTGTCGTCGGCAAGGAACATGGTCGGCACGGAAATGATGCCGTAGTCGACGGCCAGGCGGCTGTCGGTGGCACCGGGCTCGAAGATCTGCGGCCATCCGACGGGGTTCTTCACCAGGAATTGCTCGAGCTCGGCACGATCGTTGTCGAGATTGATGCCGACGACTTCCAGGCCTCGGGCGTGGTATTTCTCGTAGACCTTGCTCAATTGAGGCAGGTCGGCGCACGCCGGCGCGGCCCAGGACGCCCAGAACACGACAAGGACCGGCTTGCCGTGGTAGAGCGCCGTGTCGATCGGTCCACCTTTGAGCCCCGCGCCCTTGATGACCAGCGACTTGCCCACCAGGTCGAGCCGCTTGAGCGCGCCGGCTGCCTTCTTGCCGGGGTCGGTGGCCGCGTAACCTTCCACCAGCTTGGCGTATTGCTTGCGGGCTTTGTCTTCGTCGCCGTCGAATTCGTTCGCCCCCGCGAGCCGAAGGAGAACGACCGGGACCTCGTCGGAATCGGGGTATTTGGCGAGGAACGCTTCCAGGTCGGCCATCCACTTCTTCTGGTTCGCCAGGAAGTTGGCGCCGGGCTCTTCGTTTTTCACGGCGAACTCGGCGTCGATCAGACTCTGGGCCGCATAGGAGGCGAGCTTGCCGCCCTCGGCGATGATGGTCTCGAGCACGTTCTTGCCCTGCGGATAGGCACCGGTGCGCAGGGCGGCAACAAGGCTGTCGACGTTTTGCTTGTTGTAGCCGAGCTGATCTTCGGGGTTCTTGAGCGCCTTGACGACCGCGCGCAGGAGCGGAATCCGGTCCACGTGATAGCGCGCGACTTTCGCCGGCTGGCCGGACTGGAGCAAGGCTGCGTTCTTGACGTCGTAATCGGCCAGTTCCTTCAAAGCGGCGTCGACCGCCTCGTCGCGCGGCCCGATCGCGTTGGCCTTATCGAACAGCAGAGAGCGCAGGCCGCCCGCCGCGGCCACGATTGGTTTTTCGGGATCGATGGCCCGCGGCACTTCGATGAATTTCCAGGTCGCACCGAGCTGGATCAGGTCAGGAACCTGCAAGAACGCGAGCTTGGCGTTACCTGCCTGGGCGCCCCTGCGCTGGGAATGATCATGGCGTTTTCGTAGAGCGTCAGGTCCTTATCAACCCCGGCGGCGGCCTCGGCGGGAATGACGTGCGGAAACGTCCCATCGAAACGGTTCCAGACCGTCTGCTCGTTCCAGCCTACGAGTTGTTTGCGCAGGGCGGCCACCGCGTCGGCGCGCCGGCTCGCGGCAGCGGCGACCTTGTCGACGACTTCCTTGATTACGCCGGCCTTGGTCAGCTCGTCGGGCGTTGCCATGACGGTCTCGAAGAGCGCCAGGTCGCCGCTCACCAAGGCCTGGACCAATACCTTCGACGCCTCCTCAGCCGTGATCTGCCGCCAGCCGCGGATTTTCCCCTTGTTGACCTGTGCGATCCGCGTGCCGCCGGCGTTGAGCCAGCGGCATTCATCGAGACTGCGGTCGCCGTCGAGGTCATCTTCACGGTAGACCTCAAAGCCGTCCTGGAAGTAGCTCCACTGATCGAGCCGGCTCCCGCCGTGGGCGATCACAAAGCGGCGCAGCAGCTTCCCTTGACCGTCGCGCAGCGCGTAGCCGATGGCCCGCTTTTGGTCATTGAAGACGCTCTCAACCTTGCAGGCGTCGATCGCGGCCTTGTCCGGCGGCATGTCATATTCCACGCCTTCGAGCACGGGGCGCAACTCAAGGAGGGCGGCCGGCGACGGCGTGTTCTTCGCCGCCTGCTGGGCTGTGACTGAAGGCCCCAAGAGCGCAGCCACCGTGAACGCGGAAACAAGGTACCAGAGCCTGCGCATCGGCGTCTCCTTTCCCAACCGGGCCATTCACCCGGACCCATCCTGCCCTTGGCCTTCCGACAACCCTACGGGACCGTCGCCGAGGCGTCATGAACGGTTCGTTCACCCACATCAAACCAATCGGCTTGTTCGTTGTCATCGGCAATCTGGTCATTCGGCTCAAATCGTTTGCCGCCGGATTACGGTCGCGCCGGCGACTGAGTGGCTGACGCGGAATGATTGGACCCTGACGACTGGGAAAACGGCAAGAATTGTGCAAGTAATATGCCGTCCTTGGTCCTTTGTCCTTCGTGCGTGGTTTCGGCGCGCGCCTCGGCCTGTGGTCACTAAGGACTAAGGACTAATGACCAATGACTATCCGGAGAGGGCCTGCCATGCACGCGCGTCGAATTCGCTGGGTGTTGGGTGTGATTGCCTTGGTGACTGCGCCGGGGCCGATGATTTTGGGCCAGGGGGCCAACGGGCCGGCAGCGGCGCGGCGCCGGAGTATGCCGATCACTCGCAGCTTTTGGTTGTCGCTGATGCGCAAGGCAAGTTCTTGCCTGTGGCGCGCCCGGCGGAGTGGAACGTTCGCCGCGCCCACATCTTGGCTCACTTTCAGGAAGTTGCCGGGGCGCTGCCGGGTGGCGAGCGGCGAGTTCCCTTGCAAATGAAGGTCATTTCGGAGACGCGCGAGCCTGGCTATGCGCGCCGGAAGGTCTCGTTTGCGAGCGAACCCGGCGACCGGGTTCCCGCCTGGCTGCTCGTTCCCGATTCGGCCGGGGCCGCATCCGTGGCGCGGCCCGCGATGTTATGCCTTCATCAAACGATCGCCGTGGGCAAGGATGAACCGGCCGGGCTGGGCGGCAACCGCGAGCTGGCCATTGCCGCGAACTGGCCGAGCGGGGCTACGTGGCGCTCGCTCCCGATTATCCCAACTTCGGCGAGTACAAGGTCAACGCTTACGACTTGAAATACGCCAGTGCCACAATGAAGGCGATCTGGAATAACATGCGCACGGTCGACCTGCTGGCGAGTTTGCCGGAAGTTGACCCGGAACGTATTGGCGTGATCGGCCATTCGCTAGGTGGGCACAACGCGATCTTCACGGCCGTGTTCGACGATCGAATCAAAGCCGTGGTCTCGTCGTGCGGCTTCAATGCCTTCGCGCATTACGCGCAGGGCAACATCACCGGCTGGTCGCACGCCGGCTACATGCCACGCCTCAAGAGCCAATATGGGCTCGATCGCAAGCAAGTTCCGTTCGATTTTCCGGAGCTGCTTGCTGCACTGGCTCCTCGCGCGTTTTTCACCAATTCGCCGCTCAAAGATGCCAATTTCGAGGTGCAAGGGGTCCGAATTTGCGTTGCCGCCGCGCACCCGGTCTACGAGCTGCTAGGAGTGTCCAACCGCCTGGTTGCGGTGTACCCGGACGCCGGCCACTCGTTTCCCGGTGCCATCCGCCGTCAATCGTACGACTTCCTCGATCGCGCCCTGAACGCGGGGCGCAAGAATTAGTACCCATACGCCTGGCAAATTGCGACACCGCGAACCGCCGGCGCGTCTGATCGCAACATTCCGTCGCGGAGCCTCGCGTTCCGCATTCCGATCGTCCACCCACCCTGCTCGCCAAGAAACGAATCAGCCCAGATTATGCAAATTACGTTAAAAATTAGTAATGTCCCCCTCGAACCGGCCTTCTCGTCCGTCCGAGCAAGACGGAAGGGGACATCCCTCGTTTTTTTGGTCGAATACACAGTTTGGTGAAGGCTTTGACTGCCTCGGTGCGTATGTGCTGACGCGCACTTGGTCACCGGCGCAGGCGGCTTGACAATTCAGGATTTGAGCGTAGGCTACCATTTACGCCAGAGGAGCGCCGGCTTAGGACGTCTGTACCTGCCGGCAGATCGACGGGCTGAGCGACCGAACGACCGACTAGGAGTTGAGCCACCCGCCTCAACTGGGATGAGGGCGCCATGGATCGACGCATCCTCGTGGTGGACGATAGCGAATTAGTCTGCCAACACCTCTCTCAACTGCTCGCCCAGCCGGACCGGCAGATTGCGATTGCGACCGATGGCACCGCCGCCATGGAATGGCTGGTCGAAAACGCCTGCTCCCTCGTGATCACCGACCTGAAACTGCCCGGGATGACCGGGCTGGACCTGATCCGGTCGATCCACCTCAAGGAGCTGCCAGTTACCGTCATCGTGATGACCGGTTTCGCGACGGTTGAGTCGGCGGTCGAGGCGATGAAACTGGGCGCGTATGACCTGATCGAAAAGCCGATCGATAACGTACGGCTCGAAGTCTTGGTGAATCAAGCACTCGAAGACCGCCGGCTCATCGACGAGGTGGCCGATCTGCGCCGGCGGCTCCAAAAGAAGCACGCCTATCATAACCTCGTGGGAAAGAGCGCGGCGATGGCGACGGTATTCGAGCGGGTCGCCCGCGTGGCGTCATCGTCATGCAACGTCCTGATTACCGGCGAGACGGGCACGGGCAAGGAGCTGGTCGCCCAGGCAATTCATTCGAGCGACGTCGGCCGGAGCGGACCGCTCGTGGCGGTCAATTGCGCGGCCCTGCCCGAGCCGCTGCTCGAGAGCGAGTTGTTCGGCCACGAGCGCGGGTCGTTCACCGGGGCTGATCGCGAGAAACAAGGGCGGTTCGAGCGCGCCGCGGCGGAACCCTGTTCCTCGACGAGATCGGCGAGATGCCCTCGGGGATGCAGGCCAAGTTGTTGCGCGTGCTCCAGGACGGGCGTTTCGAGCGCGTCGGAGGAACCGAGGCGATTTCGACCGATTGCCGGGTCGTCGCCGCCACCAACACCAACCTCGCCCAGGCCGTCGCCGCCGGCCGGTTTCGCGAGGACCTGTTTTATCGCCTCAACGTGTTCTCGATCGAGATGCCCCCCTTGCGCGAGCGGCTTGAAGATATCCCGCTCCTCGTCTGCCACTTCCGCGACAAGCTGGCCGAGCGCAACATCGCGGTAAAATCTGTGTCTCGACCGGCACTCTCGCGGCTCATGCGCTATGACTGGCCGGGAAACGTGCGCGAGCTCGAACACGTCATCGAGCAAGCGACCGTCACGACGCCGGGACCGATGATCGAGCTCGAGAACCTGCCCCCGCAGATCATCGCGCGCCACGAGGAGCCGTTTTGCCTCGACTTCGATCAGCGCCGCCCGTTGCCCGAGCTCACCGCCGAGTTCACCTCGCGGATCGAGCGCGCCTACCTCAAGCGCGTACTGGAAAAATACAAGGGGTGTATCGAGCTCTGCGCGCGACATTGCGGCTTATCGCGCCGCAGCATTAGCGAGAAGCTCAGGCGGTACAAGATCGATAAGCGCGACTACAAGCCGCACGTCCAGAGGCGCAGGTCACTGGCGCTCGCGAGTGAACCGCTGTAAGGCCCAACCCGGGCGTCTTGGCGGCGGATGGGACGATTGGGCCTTTCGGCCAACGCGTGTGTGAGCCCTGTGGGCCAAAACCGTCAGGCTGAAGCCTGACCTACGTCTGGGCCAGTGCATACCAGACGGCGGAGCTGGCCGCCGCGTTGCAGAAAGTCTCGCGCGGGACAGACATCTTGAAATTCGAGCGGCTCTCGGCGACAATCCTTGCTGTTGCGCAATCCTAAACCTTGGTGGTTGCGACCATGAAAATTCCCAGCACGAGATGCGGAGTGGTGCTGTTGGCCAGCGTGGTCTTTTTGGCGGTGGGGCTCGCCCCGCCAGCCAAGGCCCAATCGCCGAGCCAGCGCAGCGCAGGCGCGGGCGAGAGTGAGAGGGTCCGCAGCGGCTCGCGCCAGGATCAAGATTCCGCCTGCACCGCCGCCGCCCAAGTACGTGCACCGGACTCCACGATCGAGGGCCGGTGCGCAGGCGGCAGTCGAGGCAGCGACGATTCCGCACACCGATACGGCCGGCCGGCACGATGAGTCGGGAAGAGGCGTGGCCTTCTATCCGTCGACGCGGCAGGTCACAACGAGCTCGACCGCGCACGCTTCGGCGAATCGTCCGCAAAAGCTCATGGGCACGCCCAAAGGAAAGGGCGCGAATCAGGTAGGCCCGTGACGCAACTGTGACACGCCCCACGCTCGAACCGTGCGTGCGGCCCGATCAAGCGCCCGAGGCAGAGCCGCGGATCATCGCACCGGGGCGGCGGCGCCGACAGGTCGGAAGACAAAGTCGCTGCCGTTCCAGTCGATCTCGACGATGTCACCCTCTTCGATCGTCTGCTCCAGGAGCGCGGTCGCCAGCGGATTGGCCAGCCGCTGCTGGATGCACCCGCTTGAGCGGTCGGGCGCCGTAGGCCGGGTCAAATCCTTCTTCGGCAACGGCCTGCGCTTGGCCGCGCTCGGTGATGCGGAGGGTCAACCCGGCTTCGGCGAGCTGGCGCTCGAGCCGCTTGAACTGAATATCGACGATCTTGGTCGAGCTCCTTCATCCCGAGCGGATGGAAGATGATCGTCTCGTCGATCCGGTTGAGGAACTCGGGCAGAAACGCGGTCTTGCAGAACGTTCTGGATCTCGCGGCGCATCCGCGACTCGTCGCCGCTGCCGGCCAGCTCGGCGATGATCTGGCTGCCCAGGTTGGACGTCATGATGATGACGGTGTTGCGGAAGTCGACGGTTCGTCCCTGGCCGTCGGTCAGCCGGCCGTCGTCGAGGACCTGGAGCAGGACGTTGAAGACGTCGCGGTGGGCCTTCTCGATCTCGTCGAGCAGGACGACCGAATAGGGCCGGCGGCGGATCGCCTCGGTGAGCCGGCCCCCTTCCTCGTAGCCGACGTAGCCGGGCGGGGCGCCGATCAAGCGGGCGACGTTGTGCCGCTCGCCGAATTCGCTCATGTCGAGGCGGACCATGGCCGTCTCGCTGTCGAAGAGGAACTCGGCCAGGGCCTTGGCCAGCTCGGTCTTGCCGACGCCGGTCGGTCCCAGGAACAGGAACGAGCCGATCGGCCGGTTGGGGTCTTGCAAGCCGGCCCGGCTGCGCCGAACGGCGTCGGCGACGGCGTGGACCGCGGCGTCCTGGTTGACCATCCGCAGGTGGATCTGGTCTTCCAGCTTCAAGCAGCTTTTCGCGCTCGGTCGTGAGCATGCGGGCGACCGGAATGCCGGTCCACTGGCTGACGACCTCGGCGATCTCTTCGGAATCGACCTCTTTCTTGAGCAGCCGGCTGGCCTCCTTGGGCTGGCCGTCGCCCGAGCGCCTCGGCCTCGGCGATCCGTTTTTCGAGGGCCTTTCGCTCGGCGTCGAGCGCGGCCAGGGCCTGGAACTGCGCTCTCGTCGGGCCGCTCGCCGCGCTGCTGCATGTGGCGGATCTCGTCCCAGGCGCGGCTGTACTCGATCTTGACGGCATCGAGGCGCTCGCGGACTTTCTGGATGTCGCCCAGGCCCGACTTTTCCATCTCCCACTGGCGGCGCAGGTCCTGAAGCTGCTTTTCGACCTGGCGGATCTCGTCCTGGACCTCGGCCAGCCGCTCGAGCGCGTGCTCTTCTTCTTCGTGCCCGAGCATCCGCTCGGCGAGCTGAAGCTGGAGCAGCCGGCGCTGGAGGACGTCGATCTCGGTCGGCACCGACTGGAGCTCCATCGACAGCCGGCTGGCCGCCTCGTCGACCAGGTCGATCGCCTTGTCGGGCAGGAATCGGTCGGTGATGTACCGCGCCGACAGCTTGGCCGCCGTCACCAGCGCCGAGTCCTTGATCTTGACCTTGTGGTGGATCTCGTAGCGCTCTTTGAGCCCGCGGAGGATCGCGATCGTGTCGTCGATCGACGGCTCGCCGACGAAGACCGGCTGGAACCGCCGCTCGAGCGCCGGGTCTTTCTCGATGTGCTCGCGAAATTCGTCGAGCGTGGTCGCGCCGATGCAGCGCAGCTCGCCGCGCGCCAGGGCCGGCTTAAGCAGGTTGGCGGCGTCCATCGCGCCTTCGGCCTTGCCGGCGCCGACGACCAGGTGCAGCTCGTCGATGAAGAGGATGATCCGGCCTTCCGACTGGGTGACCTCTTTGAGGACGGCCTTGAGCCGCTCTTCAAACTCGCCGCGGAACTTGGTTCCGGCGACCAGCGCGCCCATGTCGAGCGCGATCAACCGGCGGTTTTGCAGGCTTTCGGGCACGTCGCCCGAGACGATGCGCTGGGCCAGCCCCTCGACGATGGCGGTCTTGCCCACGCCGGGCTCGCCGATCAAGACCGGGTTGTTCTTGGTGCGGCGGCTGAGGACCTGCACGACGCGGCGGATCTCGGCATCGCGGCCGATGACCGGGTCCATCTTGCCGTTTCGCGCCAGCTCGACCAGGTCTCGGCCGTAGCGCTCGAGCGCCTGGTACTTGTCTTCGGGGTTCTGGTCGGTGACGCGCTGGCCGCCGCGCACCTTTTGCAGCGCCTGGAGGACATCCTTCTCGGTGATCCCCAGCGCCTCGAGCAGCGTCTGAGCCCGGCTCTTGACCTTCAAGAGGGCCAGCAGCAGGTGCTCGACCGAGACGTACTGGTCTTTCATCCGCTCGGCTTCGGTCTGAGCGGTTTCGAGAACCTGGTTCAGCTCGGGACTGATGGTCGTCTCGCCGCCGGAGACCTTGGGAAGGACGGTCAGCCCTTCCTCGGCGGCCTTCAGGATCTGGGCGGGGTTGACGCCGAGCTGTGTCAGGAGCGAGCGGACAACCTGCTGGTCGGGGTGCAAGAGGGCGGCCAGCAGGTGCATCGGCTCGAGCCGCTGATGTCCGCGATCGCGGGCCAGCGACTGGGCTTGCTGGACCGCTTCCTGGCTCTTGAGGGTGAGTTGGTCGAAGCGAAATGCCATGGCTCTACTTTTTCTTCTCTTCGAACTCGACGTCGATGACGTCTTCGGGCTTGCCGCCGGGCCCGTTGGGCGAAGCCGCCTCGGCCGCGGGTCCGGCGCCCGGTGCCGGCCTTACCGGAGCCGCCGCCCTGGCGCCGGCCGTAGAGATGCTCGGCCATCGCCTGGCTGGCCCGCTGGAGCTCGTCGAGCGCGCGGTTGATGGCCGCCACGTCGTCGTCGCTTCTTCGCCTCGTTGACCTTGTCGATGGCCGCGCGAGCGGCCGACTGATCGGATTCGCTGAGCTTGTCCTTGCTCTCCTCGATCAGTTTCTCGAGCTGATAGACGCGCTGTTCGGCGGTGTTGCTGCGCCTCGGCCAGCTCGCGCCGCTTCTTGTCTTCGGCGGCGTGCGACTCGGCGTCGCGCTTCATCCGCTCGATCTCGTCCTTGTCGAGGCCGCCGGACGACTGGATGTGGATCGTCTGTTTCCTTGCCGGTTCCCTGGTCGCGGGCCGTGACGTTCAAGATGCCGTTGGCGTCGATGTTGAACGCGACTTCGATCTTGGGCACGCCCATGCGGGCCGGCGGAATGCCCTCGAGGTTGAATTCGCCCAAGAAGCCGGTTGTCGGGGGCCATCGGCCGCTCGCCCTGGTAAGACCTTGATCGTGACGGCGGTCTGGTTGTCGTCGGCCGTGGTGAAGACTTCCTTCTTCTCGGTCGGGATCGTGGTGTTCCTGGGCACGAGGACCGTCATCACGTTCCCCTTGGTCTCCAGGCCCAGCGACAGCGGCGTGACGTCGAGGAGCAGGACCTCCTTGACCTCGCCGGTCAAGACGGCCCCCTGAATGGCGGCGCCGACGGCGACGACTTCGTCGGGGTTGACCCCCTTGTGCGGTTCCTTGCCGAAGATGTCCTTGACGATCTGCTGGACCCGCGGCATGCGGGTCGAGCCGCCGACCAGGACGACCTCGTCGATATTGGCCGGCTTGAGCTTGGCGTCGTCGAGCGCCTTCAAGACCGGCCCGCGGCACCGCTCGAAGAGGCTGTCGGTCAGCTTCTCGAACTGGGCCCGGGTGATGGTCATCGTCAGGTGCTTGGGCCCCGAGGCATCGGCCGTGATGAACGGCAGGTTGATGTCGGCCTGGGCCTGGAACGACAGGTCTTTCTTGGCCTTCTCGGCGGCCTCTTTCAGGCGCTGGAGGGCCATCTGGTCCTTGCGGAGGTCGATCCCCTGCTCTTTCTTGAACTGGTCGGCGATGTGGTTCATCAGGGCCTCGTCCCAGTCGTCGCCGCCCAGATGAGTGTCGCCGTTGGTGGAAAGGACCTCGAAGACGCCGTCGGCGACGTCGAGGATCGAGATGTCGAACGTGCCGCCGCCCAGGTCGAAGACCGCGATCTTCTCGTTCTTCTTCTTGTCGAGCCCATAGGCCAAGCGCCGCCGCCGTCGGCTCGTTGATGATCCGCGCAACCTCCAGCCCGGCGATCTGGCCGGCGTCCTTGGTCGCCTGCCGCTGACTGTCGTTAAAATAGGCCGGCACCGTGATCACGGCCTTGCGGACCTTGTGGCCCAGGTAGCTTTCGGCCGCTTCCTTGAGCTTTCGCAGGATCAGCGCCGAGATCTCGGGAGGCGTGTAGTCTTTCTTGTTGGTGTGGACCTTGACGAACTCGTTCGGCCCCCCGACGACCTGGTAGGGGACCATCTTCTCTTCGGTCTTGACCTCGTCATGGCGGCGGCCCATGAACCGCTTGATCGAGTAGATCGTCTCGGTGGGGTTGGTGATCGCCTGGCGCTTCGCCGGGTCGCCGACCAGCACGTCTCCCTTGGGCGTGAAGGCCACCACCGACGGCGTGAGACGACTCCCCTCCTGATTGGGGATGACCGTCACATCGCCCCCCTCCATCACCGCGACGACACTGTTGGTCGTTCCCAGGTCGATCCCAATGATCTTTTCGCCTTCAGACACGACGCGTCTCCTTTCCGACGGTGAGCAGACGATCAACCGAGTCCCAATCCCGATCGAAGAAGCTTGATCTTACCTCCCTGGCCACACGCTTCGCGATGCGGCCGTTCAATCCAAGGACGTCGCGAGGTTCGCTCGCCGAACTGCGTCGCATCTGGCCGCCATCAGAAGGCATAGCAAGGCCCGTGCCAGGTCTATGCGAGATCTCAGAAGATACGTAGTAAGTCAAATCGTCAGTAGATGTTTGGATGAATACTATTACAGATCGGCGCACTGACGGCGAATCTCGCTGGGCTACTGCCAAATCGACAGTGATCTGACCGGGCCGGTCAACTCGACTGCAAAAATGGCACCCGACCACCGTCTTGTGCGGTCTCGAACGACGCGCGCACCGACACGTTGAGCATTATGATACCCGTATGGCGCCGGGCGGGGAATCGGCTGGTGCAGAGAACGGGCAGAATGCGCTTGACATCAGCGAATCTTTTCTTTTAATTACTTATCTGAGAAAAGCTTGCGTCTGACCACCGTTGAGCGGGCTCACCTGGCTCAAAGGCTCTCCGCGGCTGCTGGCGTTCCGGCTCGAGATGTGCGTCGCGGTCTTTCCGCACGGTTTCTCACCGAGTCGACCCATGAACCGTAAGCCTCCGCCACGCAGTCCAGCCGGCCCGCGGCCGGAAAGATCGGGGGTGCCGTCTAAACGTCGACACCAAGCGCGCTCCATCATCGGACTCGAAGCGCGCTCCCACGCTGGGTGCTCTGCGGGGGGAGATCGACCAGCTCGATCAAAACCTGGTCGGCCTGCTCAATCGCCGCGCCGAGATCGCGACGCTGATCGGCCAGATCAAGCACGATCAGGGTATCGAGGTCTGGTCGGCGGCGCGCGAGGACGAGGTCATCTCGCAGCGCCTTGGCCGCCAGCCACGGGCCCGCTGCCCGCCGGAGACGCTGCGAATCATTTTCCGCGAGCTGATGAGCGGCTCGCGCTCGCTGCAGCGCACCATCCACGTGGCTTACCTGGGCCCCAAATACAGCTACAGCCATCTGGCTGCGGTGGCCAAGTTTGGTGAGGCCGTGGTCCACGTCCCGGTCGGCTCGATCGCGGCCGTCTTTGAAGACGTCAATCGCCGTCACGTCGAGTTCGGCCTGGTGCCGCTGGAAAACTCGACCGACGGCCGGGTGGCCGACACGCTCGACATGTTCGTCAAGCTGCCCAACATCATGATCCGGGCCGAGGTGCGGCTGCGAATTCATCACTGCTTGCTGGGGCGATCGCGACTGGAGCCAGATCCGGCGGGTCTATTCCAAGTCGCAGGCGCTGTCGCAGTGTCGCAACTGGCTGGGCAAGAACCTGCCGCAAGCGACCAAGGTCGAGGTCGTTTCCACGGCCGCCGCCGCCGAGCTCGCCCAGCGCGAGGAGTTCGCCGCCGCCGTCGCCAGCCGGGCCGCCGCCTCGCCGTACCACTTGAACGTGCTGGCCGAAAACATCGAAGACCAACCCCACAACGTGACCCGGTTCGCCGTCATCGGCGACCGTGCCGAAGAGCGCACCGGCCGCGACAAGACCGCGCTCATGATTCGCCTTCCCAACCAGGCCGGCTCGCTGGCCAGGACGATCTCCCCTTCGAGAAATTCGGCGTGAACATGACCTGGATCGAGTCGTTCCCCATTCCCGGCCCGATCGTCAAGGGCGACGACACCAACCCGTCGTACCTCTTCTTCATCGACGTCGAAGGGCACCAGAACGACCCGCCGGTCCAGCAGGCCATCGAGACGATTCGCAAGCGATGCGAGCGGATCGACATCATCGGCTCGTATCCGCGCAGCGCGTGCATTGAGTCGTGAACCTGGGCGGCCCAGGATGTCAGCATTCTCGATGCGCGGTTGACGGGTACGGTGTTTGAGAAATCACATTTGTCACCGTGTGCCGAAGACGTGCGGCACGAATCGAGAAAGATTGCCGGTGACGATCGTATCGTCTTCCCGGATGCCCATGCCGCAAGCCCAGCCGTTGACCATCCAACTCCCGATGCACGGGTGTCTGCCGTCGAACCCGGGCAGTTCGCAGAGCTGTTGATACACGGACCGGCCGGCATACGGGCCGTCGGTGGTCAGCCGGAGCCGGCCTGACTTGAAAACCTGGATGTTCGCCCCCTCACGGCTGAATATCGGTTTCTGAACATAGTCGCCGCCGACGGGCCGATCGAACTGCGAGCAGAGCAGGTTTGGGTGTCCGGGAAACAGTTCCCATAAGATCGGCAAAATGGCTTTATTGGACAAGATCGCTTTCCACGGCGGCTCGAGCCAGTTCGCGGTACCTTTCAAAACCATCGGACCAAATGCCTCCCGTTGCATCCATTCCCAGGGATACAACTTGAAACAGTTGGTGATTTCGTTTTCCTGCACGTCGGTGAAAACCTGACGGGTCGGGTGCCAGCCGATCTGTTCCACGTCGATGTAGTGCGTCAGCCATCCGGCCTGGATTGCCGTGTCCCGGAGGTAGTTGACGTTCATGTAGTCCTCGAGCTCCCCGGCGAGCGCGGCAAAGTAGAAGCTGCCCGAGCAGCTTTGCTTGACTGCCTGCCACGCCTCGATCAGACGCTCGTGGATGCTGTTGAACTGGTTTCGGGTCGGAAACTTGTCCTGGAGCCAGAACCATTGCGTGACGGCTGCTTCCAGCAGGCCGGTCGGCGTGTCAGCGTTGTACTCGAGCATCTTGGGAGGATGCGTGCCGTCGCACGCTAGGTCGAATCGACCATAGATGGTGTGCTTGTCGCGCTGCCAGCTCCGCCGGATATACGGCCGGAATTCCTCAGGAATGAGGAATTCATCGAAGCGGTCCTCGTCAATGACGTGCTGAACCGCTTCAAGACAGATGCGATCGAGCTCGTAGGTGGCCGCCTCGATCGTGTCGACTTCGCCCGGTGTGAATTCGTAATAGCGCTCTCGTCCCAGTACGGGATGCCGTCGACCGAGTGGTAATACATTCCCTTGGATTCGACGGCTTCTTGCCAGTTGGGTCGAATTTCAGTCGTGTGCCGTTGCATGTTAGGTGCCCGCCGTCGCCGCGTGGGCCGATGAGCCGAACCCGCCGCGCACCGATCCGACGCTGTGCGGGGCCGTGCCCCGCGGGCCGCCACCACTGGCGACGGTGCTACGGCCCGGAATAAACACGTGAACCGGACCAGCGTATCCGCTATGCGGATACGCTCCTGGCGAGGCCTGGCCCGCTTGCTCATCCCTTTTTTTCTCATCCTCGGTTTGGCGGTGGCACCCGCCCAGGATGAGCGACGAAGAGACCAAAACCAGGCCGAGCTCTCTCGTCATTTTGTTGGGTCGAAGCGGTTCCATGGCTTCATTCCTGCCCGACGCGGCCGCGCCGTCGCCAGCGTTTTGCCGTCAACGAATCGCGTTGGCCGCAATATAGGCGATGGCCGCCAGCAGCACGGAGACGACGATCGCGACGGCGATGTTGCCCTTCTTGAGCTCTTCCTGAAAATGGAGGGCCGGCGTCAGCAAATCAAAGAGCCGATACCCCAAGATCAAGAGCACGATGCCGATCAACCCAAATACGACCGAGCCGATCACGGCCGCCCAGAAGTTCTCGGGAACAGCAAACTGAGCCAAGAGCATGGTCTCTCCCCTGCGCATCGAAGTCTGGCAATCCCAGCAGCAATGGTACAAAGCGATGATACGTCCATAACATAGCGCGGTGCCAGGGAGCCGACGATCATCGGCGAATTCGTTCACTGGCGGCCCGAGGCGCGATCGGTAGCCGCGCGGGGTCGTTCCCGCTGTAGACCTCGATCTGCCTGTCGGCCAGATTCACGGTCCAATAGATCGGCACTACGCCGGCGCCGTAGATCCCGGCCATTGCGCGGTCTTCGGCGAGGCTCGAAACCGATACCTCGACAACGAGCGCGGCGTCGGGTGGTTCCGGATAACGACGTGCGTAAATCGTGCGCCCCCCCGCGCACGGCGACCAGATCAGGCTCTGGCATGCTCTGATAGCCGGGGATCTTGAACGGTCGGTCGCTACGAACGTGCCATCCAGGCGGCAAAAGCGCTTCGGCCGCGTGCTTTGACTCGCGCCGTGGTTTCCTCGTTGAAGGGCTTCACTTTGCCACGCTCGGCCTGGTCCATACCGACTGAAATTTCATCGCGAAGCGCGGCGAGCTCGCTTTGATGCAGCTCGTCCCGTTCCTTCATAAGTCGCAAGCCGTCACACACCACCTCGCTTGCCGACCGATATCGGCCACTCGCGACCTTTTGCTCCACGTATTGCTCAAACTCTTTCGTCAGCGCGATGTCCATGAACAAACCCTCCTTCCGATGCTTCTACGTAGTTTACTGTCTCATCGTGCTGAATGCCAAATCCGAGGGCATTCGGCGAGGACCAAAGTCGCCGCCAATTTGAAGCGACCGAGTTTTTTCTCGACACCGCCGAGACTGTCCTCTCGACTTTGATCGACGACTCACACTATACTGAACAAAACGCTCGTATTGCACGGATGGGCCGGCATGAATCTGAATGTCTTGACGACCGAACTCTGCCGGATCTGCTTCGAGCACTTCCTCCACGAGAAGTGGCTGATCGCGCCGTCACTGCGGGCCGGGCATGAATGGCTCACGGTCGTTGTGCGGAGTGGCCAGCCGGTGATCAACGGGCGCGTCAAAACTCTTTTCGACGTGGCGCTCGATCTCGCCGGGCCCGCGATGGCGGCCGCGCGGCTGGAACTGGCCTCGGAGCGGCGGCGCAGCTCTTTTGGTCGATCGCATCATGCACCGCCTGCGGAAACCCGAGGGCGGATACCTCGCGGGCCTGGCTCCCAGCGTGTCGCTCGCCGAGTCGGTCCAGCGGGCGATCGACGCGATGCGCCGGGCGGGACTTGACGGCAGCGACATGCGCGGCGAGCTGTTCGAGGTCGACATCAAGGCGCACGAGCTGCGGCAGATCCATGACGAATACGTCGAGGAGCTGCGCCGCCACAACTGGATCGATCACGCCGAGGTTTACCGGCTGGCGATCGAACGACTGCGGTCCGACCCCGCCGCGATCAGTGCTGACGTGCTCATTCTCGTTCCGGCCGATATCGATGTTTCGGGCCTCGGGCACCAGTTGCTCGGATTGCTTCCGTCCGGTCGACGCGTTGATTTGCCCGTCGACCAGCCCGGACGAGCACCTGCGGGCGACGGCGAGCCGCTCACCGACGCGAAGCTGTTGCGCTGGCTGCCGGCGCCTGCCGATGCGCCGCCGCCGATTCGCGACGGCTCGGCGTCGATTTTCCGCGCCATCGGCGAGGTCAATGAAGTTCGCGAGGTGCTCAGGCGCTGTTTGGTCGATGGTATTCCGCTCGAACGAGGTCGAGGTGCTCTGCACCGACGCCGAGACCTACGTCCCTCTCTTCTATGAGATCTTCGCCGCCATGCTGCCCGACGGCGCCAGCCTCGACGCGATGCCGGTTACTTTCCAAGAGGGAATACCGGTGCGCAAGTTCCGTCCGGGGCGTGCGTCGTGGCCTGGCTCGCCTGGGCCAGCGACGGCTTTCCCCAGCGCGGGCTTGTCGAGATGATCCAGGAGGGACTGCTCGAGATTCCGGACCACGATCCCGAGACCGTGAGCTTCAGCCTGCTCGCCAACGACCTGCGCAGCCTGCGCATCGGCTTTGGCCGCGAGCGGTACCGACCCGCGCTGATTGAGCAGATCGAGGCCCTGAGGCTGCGCCAGGCCGGTGCCGGCAAAGAGCGCGACGAAGACGGCGAAGGGCTGCCGGGCTCGTCGCAGTTAGAAAAACGATTGAACACAAATCGGCTGCTGCGCGGGCTGGTCGACACGCTGCTCGAAATGGCTCCGCTGCCGGGCGACGCTCCCGCGCTCGTGCTGGAGTGCGCCCGGCGATTCATCAAGGAGCGTACCCGCCGCACGAGTCAGTTGGACAATTACGCTGCAGACAAGTTGGTCAAAGACATCGAGGACATGCTCGCAGCCCTCGGTACTGACGAAGAACCGGGCAGCCTGGACGCGTGGGCGTGGCTGGCGGACCTTCCGCGCGCGGCGTCTGTGGGTGGCCAGGGCGCGCGGCGGGCGCATGCACGTGGCCCACGTGCTGGCCGGCGGCCACAGCGGGCGCTGGCACACCTTCGTGGTCGGGCTCGACGACGGCCGTTTCCCAGGCACGGGCTTGCAGGACCCGATCGTGCTTGATGACGAACGCCGGCGTCTTTCCCCCGAGCTTCCCACCGCCGCCGCCGAGCTCGCCAAACGGCTCGATCGCTTCGCGCACGTGCTGGCCCGCCTGCGCGGGCACGTCACCTTGTCGTATTCGTGCCACGACCTGGCCGACGACCGCGAGGTCTTTCCCAGCCCGGTCATCCTGTCGGCGTTCCGTGTCCTTTCGGGCCAGCATGACGGCGATCAGGCTGCTCTCGGCCGCTGGCTCGAGCCGGCGGCGTCGTTTGCCCCCGATCGGGCCGAGAAGGCACTCACCCAGAACGAGTGGTGGCTCTGGCGCATGACCGCGGATCAAGCGGTGGCCGAGCCGGCTGCGCTCGTGGGTGCTTGTTACCCGCACCTCGGCCGGGGCTTCGAGCTGGCGCGGCAGCGGCAATCGGACGAGTTCACCATCTTCGACGGCTGGATTCCCGAGCCCGGCAAAGAGCTCGACATGACCGCGCCGGAAGGTCCGGCGGTCTCCGCCCGGCGGCTGGAAATGCTGGGCCAGTGCCCGCTCAAATACTTCTTCTGCTACGTACTCGGGATCGAGCCCCCTGAGGAGATGGTCGTCGACCCCAATGTCTGGCTCGACCCGCTCAAGAAGGGCTCGCTCGTGCACGAAGCGTTCGAGAGCTTCATGAGGGAAGTGATCGAGCGCGGCGAGCTGCCGGCATTTGCCCGCGATCGGGAACGTTTGATGGCGATTCTGGACGAGCGTGTGCAGCACTATCGGCATCTGATCCCGCCGCCGAACGAAGCCGCATCTCGCCGGGAAGTCGTCTGGCTGAAGCGCACGGCCCGGATTTTCCTGCGGCAAGACGAAGAATACTACCGCGAAACGGGCAATCGGCCTCGCTATTTGGAGGCTTCGATCGGTCTGGCGACCGACGGGCCGGGCACACCGCTCGATACGGCCGTGCCGGTCCAGATCAAGCTGCCCGCAGGTAGATCGCTCCGCGCTCGCGGGCGGCTCGATCGTGTTGACCAGGTCGCAGGACGGGAAGTCAACCGCTTTGCCATCTGGGACTACAAGACCGGCAGCACGTGGAAATACCGCCACGAGCCCCGGCCGTTCTGGGAGGGGCGCGTCGTGCAGCACGCGCTCTACGTGGCGCTTTTGGATGCGCGTCTGGCAGCACTGGGAAAGGAATTCGAAGGCGCGCGGGTAGATCGCTTCGGCTTTTTCTTCCCCAGCGAGAAGGCATTTGGCGAACGGATCGAGTACACGCTTGAAGATCTCCAGGAGGGAGGAATCGTGCTCGACCAGTTGGCACGAATTGGGTCAAGCGGAGCGTTCCTGGCAACGACCAATGCCGACGATTGTTCATTTTGTGAATACAAGGAAATCTGCGGCGACGTCGAAGCCGTCGCGGCCGCCAGCCGGCGCAAGCTGGCGGCTTCGGAAGAACCGGGCCTGGCGCCCTACAGGGAGCTGCGCGGCAATGGCGAAGCAGACAAAGAAGATTGAGCCCGCAACTTCGCGCATAGGCGGTAGCGCCGAGCCGGCCGACCAGGCGGAGCGCGATTTCATCGCCCACGAGCTCGACACGAACATCCTCGTGGAAGCGACGCCGGTACCGGCAAGACCAGCAGCTTGGTCGCGCGGATGATCAACTTGATTCGTGCCGGCAAGTGCCCCGTCGAGAAGCTGGCGGCCGTGACGTTCACCCGCAAGGCCGCCGCCGAGCTGCGGGGGCGGTTTCAGGTCGGGCTCGAGCAGGCGGCGCGGCAGGCGTCGGGCATCGAGCGGCACACGCCTCGAGGCGGCCGTGGCCCAGATTGAGCGGGCTTTTCTGGGAACCATCCACTCGTTCTGCGCGCGCCTGTTGCGCGAGCGGCCCGTTGAGGCCGGTGTCGACGCTCAGTTCAAAGAGCTCGACGACACCGATGACGAAGCGCTGCGGCATCGCGCCTGGTCGGAATACGTAGGCAGGTTGATCGACGGCGACGACCCCATGATCGACGACCTCGACCAGCTCGGGCTGGAAATCGGCCAGTTGGCGCCGACGTTTGACCAGATCGCACGCTACCCCGACGTTGACGAATGGCCCGCGCCTCTGGCTCCGGCTCCCGATCCCGCTCCCGTGGCGGCGGCGCTTTCGGCCTACATTGCTCGGATCGAGTCGCTGTTGCCCACGTTGCCGGTCGACCCGGGAAATGACAAGCTGATGGCGAAATACCAGTGGTTAGTGCGGGTCGCGCGCCAGGCGGACCTCAGCCGGCCCGGCGAGCTCTTCGAGCTGCTGCAGGAGTTTGCCGGCAAAAAAACACCCGAGGTCGTGCAGAAGCGCTGGCCAGGCGGCAAGGCACAAGCGCTCGCCGAAAAGGAAGCGTGGACGCAGTTCGCCGAGAACCACGCGGTTCCTTACGTCCAAGCCTTGCGCGCGACCCGCTACGGTGCCGTACTCAAGGTGGTGCTGCCTGCCCTCGACACCTACGACCGCATGCGCAAGGGCGCAGGCACACTTAACTTTCAGGACTTGCTGTTGACCGCGGCCAAGCTGGTCCGCGCCAATCCGTCGATCCGCAGGTATTTTCGCCGCCGGTTCACCCACCTGTTGATCGACGAGTTTCAAGACACCGATCCGATCCAGGCCGAGGTGATGCTGCTCTTGACGGCCGATGATCCGGAACAGACCGACTGGAGGCGCTGCCGGCCGGTGAGCGGCTCTCTGTTTGTCGTGGGCGACCCGAAGCAGTCGATCTACCGTTTTCGCCGCGCTGACATCGTCACCTACAACGAGGTCAAAGAGATCATTGTGGCAAGCGGCGGCCGCGTGGTGTCGTTGTCGGCCAATTTTCGCACGACGGGGCCCTTGGTCGATTGGGTCAACGACATTTTCGCGCAGTGGTTCCCCCCCGAGGCCACCGAGGTGGCACCGCGGCATTCGCCGCTGGAAGTCGGTCGGGTGGATGAACGCTCCGGCGACCTCGCCGGGTTGTATCAGGTCCGGGCCCTTGGTTCGAATAAAGCCGAGCTGCTGGAACACGAACCGGGCCTGGTGGCGCGGACGATTCGCCATGCGCTCGACCGTCCGCGCCTCGTTCCGCGGTCGGCGCGCGAAACCGAGCAGCCGCCGGCCGCGCAGCCGAGTGACTTTCTGGTGATCGCCCGGAACACCGCCAATCTGAGCCGCTACGCCCGCGAGCTGGGCGCGCTCGGCGTGCCGCACCAGGTGACCGGCGGCACGGCCTTGAATGAGCTGGAAGAGCTCTTCCTGCTGACGATCTGCCTGCGTGCGCTCGCCCGACCCGATGATCCCGTGGCGCTTGTGGCTGTCTTGCGCAGCCCACTCTTCGGCATCAGCGATCGGGCGCTCTACGACTTCAAGCGGGCCGGGGGCAGGTTCTCGTTTCGTAGCGCCGTCCCCCAAGGCGGCCTGGCGCGCGACGACGCGGCCGCACTTACCGATGCTTTCGCGCGGCTGAATGGTTATTACAAGTGGCTCTCGGTTCTACCGCTGGTCGCGGGCATCGAGAAGATCGCCGCCGAGCTCGGCCTGGCGGCGCGGGCGTGCACCCTGCCCGGGGCCGACGTTCGTGCCGGCAGCCTGGGGAAAGTGCTCGAGCTGGTCCGGCACGCTCAATACGAAGAGCACTCGCTCTTGGGACTGGTCGAGTACCTCGAGCGGTTGATCACGACCGACGAGAAGCACGATGGCATCGCAGCGCGCTGGCACGACGCGCCGGCTGTGCGCGTGATGAACTTGCACAAGGCCAAGGGCCTCGAGGCGCCGGTCGTCTTTCTGGCCGATCCCACCGGTCAGGGCGATCATCCCATCGAGCTTCATGTCGACCGCTCGGGCCCTCTGGTGCGCGGGTACGTCGGAGTTTACGGGGCGGAAACACGACACGGCTCGCGCCCGCTGCTGGCTTGTCCCCTCGGCTGGGAAGACCTGGAAAGACGGGAGCGGGAGTTCCAGGCTGCCGAAAACGACCGGCTGCTCTATGTTGCAGCCACACGCGCCGGCGCGTGCCTGATGGTCACGCAGCGCGCGGCCGCGCCCAGGGAAACCCGTGGCAGCGCTTGGCGGAAGAGCTGGGTGAAGACCGCGCGCACGAGGATCCCGGCCCGCAAGCCCCGCCAACCCGTCCGCAGCTCGTCGTCACCCCGGAACACGTGGTTGCCGCGCGACAGGGCATCGACGAGCGGTGGCAAGCGATGCGCCGGAAAACCTATGAAAGCGAGGCCCTGAAAGAACTGGCACTGGCGCGGTCGCGCCCGGCCGGCGGAATACCCAGCGACGCCGCCGGAATCGTCTCTCCCGAACCGTCAATCGTCGAAGAAGACGCCGCGCACGCCGGCGAGCATGGCGTCGAGTGGGGCGAAGACCTCCACGCTCTGCTTGAAGCCGCGATGAAATTCCCCGACGCCGACCTCACGAGCCTGGCGCGCTCGGTGACCCGTGAGCGCGACGGCGATCCCGAACGGGTCGATGCCCTGGTTGCCAGCGCCAAGGCCGTTACGCAATCGGCGATCTGGAATCGCGCGAGAGCCAGCGAGCGCGTGCTCGTGGAGGTCCCGCTGATCTTTCAGGATGCCGCGGACGAGGCGGGCGACCCATCGCTTCGAGTGCGCCGCGGTGTCATCGACCTGGTGTTTCTCGAGCCGCAGGGATGGGTCATCGTCGATTACAAGACAGACCTCGTGCAGCCCGGGTCGATCGCCAAACTGGTCGACCATTATCGTCCGCAAGTCCAGAGTTATGCCGACGCATGGCAGACCCTGCTCGAAAAGACGCCTCACAATAAAAAGGTTTGCGAGCTCGGGCTGTTCTTCACGCGGCTTGATCGCTACGAGCGACTCTAGGGTCACGATCCCTGCCGGATGGCCTCGATCGCACCCAGGTTTTCGATGCTCGACAGGTCGCCGGGGTCTTCGCCGATCGCCACTTTGCGGATCACGCGGCGGAGGATCTTGCCGCTGCGGGTCTTGGGCAGCTCGGCCACGAACCGGACGTCCTCGGGCGCGAACGACTTGCCCAGCGCGTGGGCGACGCGCTCGCGGAGCTCGTGCGCGCAGCGACTCGCCGGCGTCATGGCCGGGCCTCAAGACGGCGAAGCAGAGGATGACTTCGCCCTTGAGGTCGTCGGGGAACGCCGACCGCGGCCGACTCGGCGACGGCGGGGTGCTCGGCGAGGATCGACTCGACTTCGGCCGGGCCCAGCCGCTTGCCGGCGACGTTCAAGGTGTCGTCGCTGCGGCCGTGCAGGAACCAGTCGCCGTCGGCGTCGATCGACGCCCAGTCGCCGTGGACCCAGACGTCGGGCCAGCGCGACCAGTAGGTCGCCAGGTAGCGCTCGGGGTCGCCCCAGATTCCGCGGGTCATCGCCGGCCAGGGCTTGGTGCAGACGAGCTCGCCGACGCCCCGCGCGGAGCGGCTTGCCCGCGGCGTCGAAGACGTCGACGGCCATCCCCAGCGCGGGCCCGACCAGCGAGCACGGCTTGAGCGGAGTGATCGGCAGGGCCGACAGCAGGCAAGCGCCGACCTCCGTGCCGCCCGAAATGTTGATGATCGGACAGCGGCCCGCCACCGGCGTGCTCGAACAGCCAGCGCCACGATTCCGGGTCCCACGGCTCGCCCGTCGAGGCGAGGATGCGCAGGCTGCTCAGGTCGTGCGAGCGCACCGGCTCGTCGCCGTGCTTCATCAGGGCGCGGACCAAGGTCGGCGAGACGCCCAGGATCGTCACCTGCTGCCGCTCGACGATCGACCAGAGCCGGTCGGGCGCCGGATAGTCGGGCACTCCCTCGACGAGGACGACCGTGCCGCCCGCGGCCAGGCCGCCGACCAGCTCCCACGGGCCCATGATCCAGCCCAGGTCGGTGACCCAGAGCAGCGTGTCGTCGGCGTGCATGTCGACCTGGTGGCGACCTCCTGCGCGATCTTGACCAGGAAACCGCCGTGCACGTGGACCGCTCCCTTGGGCCGGCCCGTCGTGCCCGAGGTGTAGGCGATCATGAACGGGGTCTCCGGGTCGAGGTGCGGCCGACGGGTATTCGGCCGGCTCGCTGCCGATGAGCTCGTCCCAGTCGAGGTTGACGCCGTTCGCCAAGGGCGCCGGAAGGGCGCTCGTCGCCGCACGCGCGGGTGACGATCACATGCCGCACGCTCGGGCAGGCCGCAAGCCGCCTCGGCGGCGACTTCCTCCATCGGGACGGCCGGCCCCGACGCGAACTCGACTGCGCCGTCAAAAGCGACCTTGGCCTGCGCGTCGCTCAGCCGCGCCGCGACGGCCTGTGCACCGAAGCCCGAAAAGATCGGCACCGCGATCGCACCGATCTTGGCGCACGCCAGCAAGGCGGCCACCGCCTCGGGAATCATGCGGCAGGAACAGCCCGACCGCGTCGCCCTGGCCGATTCCCAGCCGCGTCGAGCGCGCTCGCGAGGCGGCAGGTCTCGGCGTGAAGCTCGCGATAGGAAAGCCGGCGCACCGAGCCGTCTTCGCCCTCCCAGATCACGGCCGCGCGGTCGCGCGCCGCCGACCGCGCGTGGCGGTCGAGGCAGTGGTGGGCCAGGTTGATCGCGCCTCCCAGAAACCAGCGCGACCAGGCGATCCCCCGGCTGGCGTCGAGATCGTGTCAAACGGACGGAAGAACTCGATGCTCGAGGTCTTCGATCACCGCGTTCCAGAACCACTCGATGTCGGCCGTCGAGCGGGCGATCAGCTCGCGGTAATCGGCGATTCGATGCCGCTTCATGAACCGGCTGATGTTGGCGTGCTCGACGACTGCGGGCGTCGGTTTCCAGAGGTATGGTTGTGGCATGGGGCCCTCAATTGTGAGGTCTCTTGCACTCATCCCCTTGGGAGGAAGCCCACCAGCCACTCGATCAGACGCTCGCGGATGACGATGTTCTGAGATAATCTCGTCTTCGTCTTCGATGGGCGGCGGGCTGGTGCTGGTTTCGGGCGGCTCATCGACCAGGCCGAGTTCCGCAAGATGGTGTTGGAGTGCGTGCTTGGTCAGCGGCTTCTCCTGGAGAACTGGCTCCCCGCTTTCATCGGTGGCAGCGCTCGTGAGTTCTAAGATGTGCTGGAGCCGAGTGAGGGCATCACGCACGACATCGTCTGCGCTCTCGTATCGGCCAGCCCGTACCGCGTCTTCGACAAAGCGCGCGAGGTCGAGCGCAAGATTAATGGTCATAATTGAACCTCTTCGTGGCGTGTCAAAGTGTCGCGACCAGAGGATCGCGTCGGGAGCGTCAGGTATATGGATCGCGGTGTCTTTCGCGATCGCCGAAGTACCGGTGAACTGAAGCCGAATAGGCGGCGGTCGGTTCCATTAGCGAAGCCAGGCCTCTCGCGGACACCGGCGGCGCGGGGCGGAGCCTCCCAAGCATGCAGTATAGCGATCAGCCGGCATGGTGGCGAAAAGATTCCACGGCGGATGCGACGGTCGCCCGCGCACATAGTCCACCAGGCGCGCGGAAGAAGTCCTTCGCGCCGGCAAGCGAAAACGCTAAACTGATGTATTCTTCCGCTAGAGATACAGTTGTTCCGCATGGAATGAACGGCTGGCACCCGGCGTTCTTGACCGTGGGCCCGCGAGGTCGCTGCTGATCGTACCCTCCCGAGGATCGAAGATGATCATTGTATTGAAGCCGCACGCGACGCCCGAGGTCGTGGAGCACGTGCTCGAGCGGATCACGGCATTGGGGTTCACGCCGCACTTGAGCCAGGGGGTGGCGCGGACGATCATCGGCGTGATCGGCGACGAGGCCAAGCTGCAGGTCGAGCCGCTTGCAGGCGATCCCGGGCGTCGAGCAGGTCGTGCCGATCTTGAAGCCGTTCAAGCTCGCCAGCCGCGAGTTTCACCCCGAGGGATCGGTCTTCGAGATCAAGGGCGTGCAAGATCGGCGGCGGCCACCTGGCGATGATCGCCGGCCCGTGCGCGATCGAGAGCGAGCCGCTGCTCTTCGAGATCGCCGGGCGGGTGCGCGACGCCGGGGCCAATATCCTGCGCGGCGGGGCGTTCAAGCCCCGGACCAGCCCGTACAGCTTCCAGGGGCTGGGCCGCGACGGGCTCAAGATCCTCAAGGCCGCCGGCGATCGCTTCGGCATGCCGGTCGTCACCGAGGTCATGGACCCGCGCCAGGTCGAGGTGGTCGAGCGCTACGCCGACATCCTCCAGATCGGCGCCCGCAACATGCAGAACTTCGACCTCCTGAAGGAATGCGGCCGGACCCGGATCCCGATCCTGCTCAAGCGGGGCATGAGCGCGACGGTCAAGGACCTGCTCGATGTCGGCCGAGTACGTGCTCTCCGAGGGCAACCGCCAGGTGATCCTCTGCGAGCGGGGCATCCGGACGTTCGAGGATTCGACCCGCAACACGCTCGACCTGTCGATCGTGCCCAACGTCCAGGGGCAGAGCCACCTGCCGATCATCGTCGACCCCAGCCACGCGACCGGGCGGCCCGACCTGATTCCGGCGATGGCCAGGGCGGCCGTCGCGGCGGGCGCCGACGGCGTTCACGTCGAGGTTCATTCGTGTCCCGAGCAAGCGCTTTCCGACGGTCCGCAGGCGCTGTTGCCGGCACAGTTCGACCGGCTGATGGACGAGATCCGGCCGCTCGCCGAGCTGCTGGGCAAGTCGATCGATGCTTGCAAGGGAGAGCCGGCTCGCATGCGCACCTTGCTGATCGCGGGCAACTGGAAGATGAACCCGGCGACCCGCGCCGAGGCCGTCGCGCTGGCCGAGGCGGTCAAGGCGGGCGTGGGCACGGCGACCAACGTGCGGGTGGCGCTCTGCCCGCCGGCTACGTGTTCCTCGCGGAGGTCGACCGGTCCTGGCGGGGACGCCGATCGGCCTGGGCGGTCAGAACATGCACTGGGAGCCGCTCGGGGCGTACACCGGCGAGATCTCGGCGCCATGCTGGTCGACGCCGGCTGCACCCACGTGATTCTGGGGCACAGCGAGCGCCGGCACGGCCTGGGCGAGACCGACGCCGCAGGTGAACGCCAAGCTCACGGCCGCGCTCGCCGCCGGGCTGATCCCGATCGTCTGCATGGGCGAGACCAAGGAAGAGCGGCTGGCCGACCAGACCGAGACCGGTGCTTGCTCGAGCAGTTGACCGGCTCGCTGGCAGGGCTCTCGCCGGAGCAGATGGCCGGTACGGTGCTCGCTTACGAGCCGGTCTGGGCGATCGGCACGGGCCTGACCGCGACGCCCGAGCAGGCCCAGGCGGCCCATCGGTTCATCCGCGGCTGGCTGGCCGAGCAGTTCGGCGAGGCGACGGCCGCCCGCGTCGTCGTCCAGTATGGAGGGAGCGTCAAACCGGACAACGCCGCCGAGCTCTGCTGGCCTGCCCCGACATCGACGGCGCCTTGGTCGGCGGCGCCAGCCTGAAGGCCAATGACTTCCTGGCGATCTTCCGGGCCGGGCTCGACGTCACACCCAGCAAGACGGCTTGACCATCAACACCTGAGGGGTCAATCACGTGGATTCATCGTATCCTCGGCATTCTCAACGTCGTCATCGTGATCTTGACGCTGTTCCTGATCGCCATCATCTTGATTCAGCGCGGCAAGGGCGGCGGCCTCGCCGGCGCATTCGGCGGCATGGGCGGGTCGAGCGCCTTCGGCACCAAGACGGGCGACGTCTTCACCAAGATCACCGTCATTGTCGCGGGCATCTGGATCGTGCTGTCGATGCTGATGGTGATTATCACCAACAACAAGAACAGCCGGTCGGCCTTTGGCGACGAGCCGCCGACGTCGATTACAAGAGAACTCGACAGGTCCGCCGACAGAGCGAAATCCAAGGCCAAGGAGGTCGATGCGGACGAGAAAACCGTGCCGGCTTCTCCCGACGCCGTGCTCCCCAGCGACATGCCGGCGCTCCCCGAGGTGCCCGCGCCGAAGTGACCGGCCGGGCAAGCTCCACGCCACGCCCGCGCGTGGGACCCGGCGAGGTCGGCCAAGCTGAACCGGCCGGCTTTCACCCAAAACCGAAAGGGCAAGAGGGCAACGGACGAGGTTTTTTGTCAATCGTTTCCCCCGTGTTAGATCGAGGCTGCCTTGCTCTTGAGCATGACCGGTTATGGCGAGGCCCGGACCCAAAACCAGCGCTGGACGATCACAGTCGAGGTCCGGACCGTCAATAATCGCCATCTCAAGGTCAACGCCAAGATCAGCGAGCCCTACGGTGTGTTCGAGCCGGCGCTCGAGCAGCTCGTTGCGCGAAAAGGTCAGGCGTGGGACCGTGCAGCTTAGCCTTTTGATCGATCGGCCGCGCAGACCTGAGGACTATCGTGTGAACCTTGTTGCTCTTTCAAGTTATCGCGACCAGCTTGCGGGCCTGCGCGGGCTTCGACGAACGGGTGATCGACGTGTCGCGGCTGCTCGCCTTGCCGGGCGTCGTCGAAGACGTCCACTCGGTCGAAGAGGCCCAGGCTGACGATTGGCCCGCGATCGCACAAGTGGTCGCCCTTGCCTTATCGAAGCTGGAACTGGCGGCGCTCGGTCGAGGGCCGGGCGATGGCCGCCGAGCTGCTCGCCCTGGGCCGCTCGGTGCGAGACCTGCTCGAACAGATTGCCGGGCGCGGCCCGGAAGTCGTGCGCAATTGCCAGAAACGGCTGACCGAGCGCGTGCAGCTTCTGCTATCTGACCAGGGAGTCACGATCGAGGCCATCG
>CAWHMZ010000002.1:0-33010 GCA_963830625.1 uncultured Isosphaeraceae bacterium
TTGCTTAGTACGCACGCCCAACAACTGAGCGTGCGGCCGGTGGCCACGCAGAGCACAACTCCCTAGTCCCATCGAACGCGCTCTCTATTGGTGGCGAAACTGGGTGTACTACCGAAAGTGCGAAGCCGGGGCGCGAGAGCGACTGGTACGAGTGATCGACGACGATCATAGCGCGACCATCGATTCGCTATTTTCGGGTGCCGACCTGTCTGCACAGTCGGGACCATCCGGGACGCCGTGAGGCTGGTCGACGGGCTAGAAGAAAAACCCCTATCCCCCTCCCGAGGCGGATCGGACAATCGCCATGACGGCGGCTTTGAGGGCCTCGGGCAGCGTCGGCCATGCACCCACCACGGCGGCCAGGTCGGGGTCGGAGTTGCCAGGCAGTAGGGCGGTAGCATTTTCGGTAGCAGTCGGGGGACGTTCCTGTCCGCCCTCAGCTGCTTCGAGACGCGATGTCGTGATAGCCTGTTCCTTCGGCGACGACGGGGGGCACCCTTGCATACAAGGGTTCTGTGCGCTTCCATGCGTCTCTAGAGCGGAGAGGGGGGGATTCGAACCCCCGAGACCAGTTTCCCAGTCTAACGGTTTAGCAAACCGTCGCTATCGACCACTCAGCCACCTCTCCGGTCGGGGAACCTTGGTCGGGCGAATTCCCCGATTCACGAGCCAACATCGGAACGTACCAAACGCCCGGCGCTCTCGTCAATGAGCCCGGCAGGCCGGGCCGAGCGGGTCGCCTGCACCGCTCGTGCAACGTCCCCCGATCAACTGATCAACTTCCGCAAGGCTTTGATATGGCGCGGGATTGCTGCGATCGGGTCTTCGGCACCCTCGTATTCCAGGACGACGTAGCCCGAGTAGCGCACCTCGCGCAGAATGGCGAGAATGCGCGCGAGATCCGCTTCGTCTTTGGCACGCGAGCCGCCGCGCTCGATTTCGGTTTTCACCTGGACGTTTTGCGCGTACGGCGCGATCTCGGCGATCTCGGCGTACGGGTCCGCCCCGCGGAAGTTGCCGGTGTCGAGGTTAACCGCAAAGTTGGGTGATTCGATGGCCCGCACGATTCGGAGAATTTTGCGAGGCGTCGCCGTAATCCCGCCATGGTTTTCCAGTGCCAGTATGACGCCCTTCTTGGCGGCTTGGGGCAAAACGGCGTTGATCCCCTCGATGGTCCACGCGACGGCCTGGTCTTCAGTCGATCCCCTGGGCACGTTGCCCGCGAAGATCCGAATCACCGGCGCCGTCGAGCTCGGCAGCATAGTCAATCCAGCGCTCGACGTGCGCGATTTCCTGATCGCGTTTGGGACCCGGCGGCAGGCAGAAGTCGTTTCCGAATCGCCGTGCCGCTGATGTCCAACCCCAGAGTGAAAGCATGGAGCTTGAGCCGATTGAGATACTCCGGAGTCACTTGAGCGGGAAAGTAGTACGACGTGGGCTCGACGCCATCGAGGGCCAAGTCGGCGGCCAGATTGACGAAGTCGAAAAGGTCGAGCTTGGGGCTTTGCTTGCCCGTCAGGTGATCGCGGTACGAATAGGCGGCGATGCTGAGCTTGAGATGGCTGGGCCGGGTGCGGCCGATCGGGGAAATTGCATGGGCCGGGCTCGAAGTCGCAAGCGCCCGCAGCTTGCCGCCGCGGTGCCGATCGCCCGCAAGAGGACGTCGCGTCTGGTGAGCTGAACCATGGCGTGGTTCCGGGTGTTAACGATCAAGGTCGGCGAGTAGTTCATTGACCTCGCGATGCAGGAAGCGGGCCGCGACGTCGAGGTGGCCGCCGTGAGGGCCTTGGGAGGGCAGGTCGACGCGAGCACCCGGATTCGACTCGCCGAGGCCGCTGGGTTCGTCGGATCGGTCGGCGGCCGAGCGCGTGCCAGGCTCCTCTTGCTTCTTCGAGCGCATGTAGAGCTTGATCGGAATGTCGCGAAACGGCAGCTTTTCGCGGAATACGTTCAAGAGATAACGCTGGTACGTTGCGTCGAAGAGGCGCGTGCTGTTGACGAAAAGCACGACGGTCGGCGGGGCGACGCCCACCTGAGTGGCGTAGTAAATGCGCGGCGTGCGGTTCTCACGCGAGGCCGGGGGGTGCGCCTCGACGGCCTCGCGGACGATCCGATTCAAGGTGCCGGTGCTCACGCGCAACTGGGATTGCTTGAATAAGGTCTGCGCCAGGTTGATCAGGGCCTTGACGTTCTTGCCCGTCTTGGCCGTGATGAAGGCCATCGGCATGTAGCTCATGTTGCGAAAGGCGTGGTGCACGAGATTGGCATAGCGGCCCATGTGCCCGAGACTGGGGTCGGCGGGATCGCTCAGCATGAGGTCCCATTTATTGATCGTGAAGATGCACGGCTTGTGCTCCTGGCTGATGTAGTCGGCAAGCTGCTTGTCGAGCCGGGTGATCCCCTGAATGGGGTCGATGAACAGGAGCACGACGTCGGCCCGGCGGATCGAGCGCTGGGCGCGGTGAACCGAGTAAAAGTCGAGGTTGTCGCGGATGCGGGCGCTGCGCTTGACGCCCGCGGTATCAATCGCCAGGAACGGCACGCCGTCGAGCTCGAAGTGGACGTCGACCGAGTCGCGGGTGGTTCCCGGCCGTTCCGACACGATCATGCGCTCGGCATGCGCGAGGGTGTTGATGAACGTCGACTTGCCGGTGTTGGGCCGGCCCACCACGGCGATCTTCATCTCGGCCGCGACCGGCCGGTCGGCGGTTGCGGGCGGGAGCATCTCTTCGATCAACTGCAGGAGCTGGTCTTTGTTGCGGTTCTGGTGCACCGAGACGGCGATGGGCTTGCCGCGCCCGAGCTTGTAGAACTCGGCGCCACGGGCGTCAAGCTGGGGAACGTCGGCCTTGTTCATCACGAGAATGACCGGGGTCTTCAAGTAGCGCAGCCGCTGCGCGACCTCGACGTCCAGAGGCATGAGCTCGTCGCGGATGTCGACCACGAAGAGGATCAACTCGGCTTCGTTCATCGCCGTGTCGATCTGGCGCTCGACGTCCTCGCTCAAGTCGTCGCGATCGACCATGCCGACTCCGCCAGTGTCGAAAAGCTCGATGAACCGCGGGTTGACGTCGTCGCCAAGCTGGACCAGCGAGCCGACGCGGTCGCGGGTCACTCCCGCCATCGCGTCGACAATCGCGATCCGCCGTCCCGATAACCAGTTGAACAAAGAAGACTTGCCGACATTGGGCCGGCCTACGATGACGACTTTCGGTAGAGCCATGACTTCACCCACTACCGCCGCGCGATCGCAAGCGACCGGCACGCCGGTGACTTCAGGAATGACTGCAATAATGACAACCCGCGAGCCCGGAGGCAGCCCTGCCCCCAATACGCCCCGATGGCCGGGGAAATAAATCAGCGCACGATCGCTTTCCTATTATAGGGCCCCCGATACGCCTGCGGCAAATCAACACCGGCTGGCCCGGGAATGATAGGCTTGATTATGCCGATTAGAATAGCTGTGTCTATAACGGCTTGTGAAGGAGGGCAACCCTTGAGGGCGAAAGGGAATGGAGCGAACTGATCCTGCGGGCGGATTCAACGTCCTCGATGGGGCGGCGCTGGTAATGGGCTCGGCCCTTTCGTCGATATTGATGCTGGGCGTGCGCCGGCCGGAGCTCTCAGGTATGGGTTGGATCATGATCGGGGTGACGTTCGCCCTCGTTGCGGTGACAGCCGCGGGCCCGTTCGTCTACCTGGCGCGACGGTATGTGAGGCGCGTGCCGGGCTATCCCAAGATCGGCGACAGACTCTGGGCGCTGCTTGGCTTGCCCTGGCTGGCGACCGCCCTCTTGCAATCAGCGACGCCGGGCACCGAGCCGCGGCACAGTCCCCTGTTTGCGACCGCGCTTTCCGTGGGCCTGGCGGTCGCAAACCTGGTCGCGCTCGCCGTGGTGTGGGGAACGTGGGTGATCGTACCGCCGGAGCAGGCCGCACGGGTCGATGCTGCTCCCTGGACCAATCGCGTCGGACTTTTTCTCTCGATTGCCTGGCCACTGCAATGCGGGCTGGGCATGGTGGTGCTGAGCTGATCGAATGGCATCGAACGTGGGTCAGTCGACCACAGGGCCGCGTTTTCAGATCCAGCTCCAGGACATTCTGGCGGCAGTGATCGGCTACGGGATGGCGGCGCTGTTGTTTCGCGCGTTCTGGCCGGCGAACCCGCCATCGAGTGCGCTCTTGGTGCCGGCGGCCGGCTTGTACCTCTGGCTGGGGCTGGCGATGACCGGGCCAATCATCGTCGTGCGGCGCGGTCCAGCCAGGCGAGAAGCGCCTGAGCCGCACCCGGTGGGCGAGCGCAACGAATCGAACACCTGGGCCGAGCTCGCGTGGTCGCTGATCGGGCTATACTGGATCGTGCTGGGCGTCGTCGTGATCCCCTTTCGACTCCACGAGTTCCGTGCGGGCGACATGGCGCTCTTCGGGCTGGTCCCGCTGGTGGTGGGGTTGGGATTTCGCCTGTTCGGGCCCAAGTCGGCGCCCGACCGCCCGCCGGCGCCGCGCTGGACGCACCGCATGGGCGTCGCGCTCTTACTCTCGTGGCCGATCGCGTGGATCAGCTTGATTGTTCTGGGCGAGGCCCTGTGGTGAGCCGTCGATTTCGCCGCGCAGCGGCACATGCCCTCAGCCCACACGCGTGAGAGCGAACGGGTCGGCCGGCGCGAGACGACGAAAATCAGGCCTCGTCGGGCATCGCCTTCCCCTTGCCTTCGTCGATCGGTCGCCAAAGAGGGTCGAGGCCCGCCTGCTGGCGCAGCCAGCCCATCCATTGTTCGTCAAGCTGCCGTGGGGCGACCTCTCGAGTAAGCAGGCCGCGGATGCGGAAGGCATCGCCATTTGGGGCATAAAGTGCCGCGAAAGTGGCCGGCTCGCGCTTGTCGAGCGCCAGGACGTAGTAATCGGTCTTGGGCTCGTTGGGGGCGACGGCCGGCGAGCCCGGCTGAAGCTCGAAAAGTGCGTCGCGGAATTCGTCGCCCGCGTACGGGACGTCGGGGATCTCGGTTTCTTCGGGGAGCCCGGGTTCGCGTCGGCTCGCCAGGAGGCCCGACTGGCGGCGCGTGATCGGGCCGATCGAAAACGCGCGATAGCCCGCGACGGTGGTCTCCTTGGGGACAGCCGCTTTCTTCTTGAGGTCTAGGGCGAGGTCGCGGGCGGCCTCTTCGGCCTGCACGCGGGCCCTGGACATCTTCCATGCAAGACTCACGTCGGTGCGCACGTCGTCGAGCGGCGGCACGTGCGCGGGGAGGTCTTTGATCTTGCGCACAAGAAACCGGGTTCCCAGCGATTCGGTCAGCTCTTCAGGCTCGTGCAGGCCTTTCTTGGGGTCGAAAAACTCCTCGGTGAACTTGCGTCCGCCGCTGAATTTCGACACGCCGACTTCGGCGCTGGAGATCAACCCGTAGCCGTCGGCTTGCTCGCGCGACAGCAGCGGCGTGACTTCGTAGTTCAAATGCTCGCGCTGGGCCAACTCTTTCAAGTCAGACGCAGCGGGGAGCTCGCGGGTGACCTTGGCCCCTTGCTTCTTGGCGTCTTCAATCTCGTCGAGGGCTGCGGCGTACAGGTCGGCGAATGGCAGCATGACCTCGTCCTTGATCTTGGCGAACTTTTCGACGATCTCGGCCTGAGCGCGCTCTTCGGCCAAGGCGATCGCGAGTTCGTTTCGGACCTCGTCGAAGCTGCGCAAGGGGGCAGGCGTCAGCTCGGTGCTGCCGGCGAAGAGGTCGGTGGGCAGGTCGCCGGCCAGCGGCCGCCGCGGATACTCCGTTTTGTGATTCTCGTATGCGGTTACAAGCTCGGTCTGGGTCAGCTTGTCCTTGATCGCCCTGGCCAGCGCATTGCCGTCGATCGAGAGGACTTCAAACTGGATCTGACGCGGCACCTTGAACCCCGGCGTCTCGCGCGCCGGGTCGGGGAGAACATCCTTGTATTGATCGAAGAACGCTTGAAGGTCGCTTTCCGACGGCTCGGGCACCGCGGCCAGGAATTTCGCGACGGGAATGTCGACGACCTTGGCCGAAACGCGCTCATACTGGTCGCGATAGGCGCGAAAGACATCGTAGGGCGTCACGAGCGGATCGCGGAGAAGCTGCCGCACGTTGTTGATGCGCACCTGGTTGGCGATGTCGGTCAAGAGCTGCTCGCCGTCGACGCGGTTGTTCAGCCGCGCCATGAGGTGATCAAACAGCCCGCCAGTCATCCTGTTGTTGGTGAAGTTCTTCAAGTACTCCTTGCCCAGGTCGGGGCTAACCGGCATGCCCAGCCGGTCGGCCTCGTGCTGGAGAATCAGGGCGTCGACCAGCTCTCGGTCCTTGGTGCCACCGAAGAAATTGCGGGCGAATGCCGGCGCGGCGTTGCCGGTCATCGCCTGGATCAACTCGAAGATAAACGTATTGGCGAGCGTCCGCTGCTCGTACATTCCGTTGAGCGTGCTGCGATAGATCGTCTTGCCGTAAAGCTTCACGATCGGTTGATCGCGCCCGCCGTAGCTCGGGTTCAAGAGCTTGGGCAAGCTGTCAGAGACCACGAAGCCGAACATAGCCAGGATCGCGAAGATTGCGAGCAGCTTGCGCTGATGGCGGCGAAATACCTCAAAAGGCATGGAGTTCCTCGGTTTTTCAATCGTCGTGAGTCGCGGTTGAGGAGCATCGCCGTAAACGTTCAAACAGCTAATCTTTTGAGCACCACCCCTTGACAGGCCCCGCTATGCTAGCTATGTCGCTTAGGGAAAGGTTGCGGCGCCCGACGCTCTGACAACCGCCAGTAATATGGTAGCAGGATTTGACTCGACAGCAATCTCAAAGACGCGTGGCGCCCCGTCGGCACGAACCGTGCAGGATCGACGCAAACGGGTGGCTGAGCGAAGGATAGGTAGGATAGCACTGTGGCTCGCAAGACCAAGCAGGCGCTCTCTCAGAATTCCGAACCAGCGGCGAAACCCGCGCCGGCGAAGCGGTCGCCGGCCCCTCGCAAAGCTTCGTCGGCTACCGCGGCTCGGCGAAAACGAGGCAAGAACGCCGAGCCTTTGCCAAACGGCGACGGGCCGGGGCTGGTGATTGTCGAGAGCCCCAAGAAGGCACGGTCGATCACCAAGTTCCTGGGCTCGCGGTATGTCGTCAAGGCGAGCATGGGACATGTGCGCGACTTGCCCAAGCGCAAGCTCGGGCTCGACGTCGAGCATGGCTTCAAGCCCTCATACGAGATCGTCCCCGCCAAGAAGGACACCATCGGTGAGTTGAAGCGAGCCGCCGCCAAGGCCAACCTGGTCTACCTGGCGACCGACCCCGATCGCGAAGGCGAAGCGATTGCCTGGCATTTGCAGGAGGCGCTCGATCTGCCCGACGACCGGGTGCGGCGCGTGACGTTTCACGAGATCACCGAGCGCGCCGTCAACGAGGCGTTCGGCCGGTCGGGGCCGATCAACATGGACCTGGTCAACGCCCAGCAGGCGCGGCGGTTCCTCGACCGATTTGTGGGATATCAATTGAGCCCGCTCTTGTGGAAGAAGGTCGCCCGTAACTTGAGTGCGGGGCGGGTCCAGTCGGTGGCCGTTCGGTTAATCGCCGACCGCGAGCGCGAGATCCGCGGATTCACGTCCGAGGAATACTGGAAAATTACCGCGCTCGTGGGCCCGGCAGGCGCGGCGGGCGAAGCCGAGCGGTTCGAGGCCAGCCTGGCCGAATACAACGGGGCCAAATTCGAAGCCAAGACCGCCGACGACGCACACGCCGTTCGCGACGCTCTTCAGGCAGCCTCCTACGTGGTGGCCAGCGTCGCCCAGACCGAGAAGCTCGACAAGGCCGAGGCGCCCTTCAAGACCAGCACGCTTCAACAACAAGCCGTCATCCGGTTGCGGTTCTCGGGCCACAAGACCATGAGAGTCGCCCAGGAGCTCTACGAAGGGATCGATGTCGACGGCAGCGGGCCGGTCGGTTTGATCACCTACATGCGCACCGACAGCCTCCGGGTCTCAGACGAAGCGCTCACGGCCGTTCGCCAGCGGATCCTCCAGGAATTCGGCGAGCGCTACCTTCCCGCCAAACCGATCAGCTACGCAGCCGGCAAGCTGGCGCAGGAGGCGCACGAAGCGATCCGGCCAACCGACCTGGCGCTTACGCCCGAAAAGTTGAAAGCTTCGCTGTCGCACGACCAGTTCCGGCTCTATCAGCTCATCTACTCGCGGTTCGTCGCCAGTCAGATGGCGCCCGCCGTTTTCATGGTCACTGATGTGTCGATCGCGGCCGGCGCGGGCCTGTTCAAGGCGCAGGGCAAAGTGCAAAAATTCGACGGGCACCGCCGCGTGTGGCACGCGACCGGCAAGAAGGAAGACGCGCTCTTGCCGCCGCTTGCTGCCGGAGACGCGCTCGACCTGCACCGGCTCGACGCAACCCAGCATTTCACACAGCCGCCGCCCCGGTACAGCGAAGCCACCCTGATCAAGGCGCTCGAAAAAGAGGCGATCGGCCGCCCCAGCACCTACGCACCGATCATCCAGACGATCCAGGACCGCGGCTACGTCGAGCAGAAGGAACGCCGGTTCAATGCGACCGACCTGGGAATGGCCGTCACCGACCTTCTGGTCAAGCATTTCCCCAAGATCCTCGACCTGAAATTCACGGCCCGCATGGAGGACGAGCTCGACGATATCGCCTCGGCCAAGGAAGAGATGACCAAGGTCTTGAACGACTTCTACTATCCGTTCCAGGACGAGCTGAAGCTCGCCGAATCGCAGATGGAACGGGTTTCGATCCCTACGAACGAGACTTGTCACGTCTGCGGCGCGCCGATGCTGCTCAAGTTTGGCAAGACGGGCCAGTTTCTCGGTTGCTCGAAGTACCCCGAGTGCAAGGCGACGCGGCCGCTGGGCGGCCAGCCGCGCGCCCAGGCCGTCGAGAGCGAGCATCCCTGCCCCAAGTGCGGCAAGACGCTCTTGATTCGCGAGAACAAACGCGGTGAGCGGTTCCTCTCTTGCTCGGGCTTTCCCGAATGCAAAGAGTCGTTCAACATCGACGCCGAGGGAAAGCCAGTCCCGGCCGCGGTGGCGACCGGGCACACCTGCGAAAAGTGCGGCAAGCCGATGGCCCTGCGGCAGGGAAAGCGCGGACCGTTCCTGGGCTGCACCGGCTATCCCAAGTGCCGCAACCTGGTGCCGGTGGATGATCAGGGCCAACCGGTGGCGGCCGTCAAGGTAGAGGTCAAATGTGGGAAGTGCGGTGCGCCCATGGCCGTGCGCCGCGGGCGGCGCGGTCCGTTTTTGGGCTGCACCAATTATCCCAAGTGCCGCGGCACGGCGCCGGTGCCCGACGACCTCAAAGAGCAGCTTGCCTCAGCCGCTGCCGCGGCGCCCGCGCAGCCGGCCGCCGATTTGAAGTCGATTGCCATCGAAGTAACATGCGAGCAGTGCGGCGGGCCCATGGTCGTTCGCCGCAGCCGCCGCGGCTTCTTCCTGGGCTGCGCAGTACCCGCAATGCAAGGGCACGCGCCAGCCCGACGAATCGACGCTCGCCAAGATCAACGAGGCCGTCGGGGCTTGATCGCGCCTTTTGTTCAGTTCGGCGGCGCAGAGGCCGGGGGCTTTGGGGCCGTTGTGGGCCGGCCGATCGCCATGGCATAGGCGGTCGCGTAGGTGCGGCAATGCGAGATCGAAACCAGGATGTCGGCAATGCCGCGCTCGAGTGCCGTTTCGCGGGCGCGGCCGCAGACCATGACCACGGGCCGCCCGTCGGTGCCGTTGCGCACCTCGATGTTGGTCCAGGTGATGCCCCGGCTGTGTCCCGTGCCGAGCGCCTTCAAGATTGCTTCCTTGGCCGCCCAGCGGCCGGCGAAGTGTTCGATGGCGTGCTTGCGCGCCTGGCAGTGGCGGATCTCACGCTCGGTGTAAACGCGGCGCAGGAACAATTCGCCGTGATGCTCGATCATCTTGCCGATACGCGGGCATTCGATGATGTCGGTCCCGATTCCCAAGATCTCCATACCAGCACTCCGGCGCGGTCGCGGCACGGTCGATTCCGGCAGCGCCTCGCCGCCCTGATCGACCACCGCTAACTTGAGTTTAATGCCGCCGGGCCGGGCATCCAAGGATCAAGGCACCGCGGCCTTGCCCGCCACACGGGGCCGCCGGCTCGCGATCGAACGAAGACGCATCGCGGTGCATCGCCGGGCCGGCTATAATCGGCTCTGGAAACAGTGACGTGCACTCGAGGCGAATTGCCGGCGTGCGGATCTCTTGGCCGGCAGGCCGACGATCGAGAGTAGATACGACTCTATGGATTTGCTTGCCGACCTCACGGATGCCCAGCGCGACGCGGTCACGCACACGAGCGGTCCGCTGCTAGTGTTGGCCGGAGCGGGCTCGGGCAAGACCCGGGTGATCACTCGCCGGGTCGCGCATTTGCTTGCCTCGGGAATTCCCTCCGATCAGGTCCTGGCCCTGACGTTCACCAACAAGGCGGCCGGCGAGATGCGCCAGCGGATCGAGGCGCTCGCGCCCCAGTCGCAAGTATGGGTCGGCACCTTCCACGGCTTCTGTGCGCACGCTGCGGCGATACGCGCCGCTCGTGGGGATCGATCCCGGGTTTTCGATTTACGACCAGAACGACCGGCTGCGGCTGATAAAGGCCGTGATGGAAGAGCTCGAGTGGAACGAACCGGGCTGGACGGCCGACCGCATCGACGCGGTGATCAGCCGGGCCAAGAACGACCTCGTAAGCCCCGAGATCATGCGCCGCAGGGCTGCCGACCAAGACCGCAGGAAGGTCGCCGACGTGTACGAAATTTACGAAAAGCGGCTGCGCATGGCCTCGGCAGTCGATTTCGACGACCTGCTCGTGCACGTGGTCGCGATCCTCAAGGAGCACCGGGACGTTCGCGCCTGCTCGACCGGCGATATCGTTACGTGCTCGTTGATGAATATCAAGATACCAACCTCGCACAGTATGCGATCGTGCGCGGGCTATCGGTTGATTACACCAACATCTGCGTCACCGGCGACCCCGACCAGTCGATCTATGGGTGGCGCGGGGCGAACCTGTCGAACATTCTCGAATTCGAGAAAGACTTTCCGGGCTGCCGGGTCGTGACCCTTGAGCGCAATTACCGCAGCACCAAGAACATCATCAGCGTCGCCGACCACTTGATCCGGTTCAATCGGATGCGCAAGCCCAAGGCGCTTTGCACCGAAAACCCGGTCGGCGAGCCGGTGACGCTTTCGATCTACCACCGCGACGTTGATGAGGCCGAAGGGGTCGCAAGCAAGATCGCGGCGCTGGTGCGCGACGGCGAATACCGCTTTGCCGACATTGCGGTGTTCTGCCGCGTCAGTGCGCTCACGCGCGGATTTGAGCAGGCGTGCCGCGCGGCGCGCATTCCCTACCAGGTGGTGGGAGGCGTGGGATTTTACGAGCGGCAAGAGGTCAAGGACGTGCTTGCCTACTTGAACCTGATGGCCAACCCCAAGGACGACGTGGCGTTTGCGCGGGTGGTGAACGTTCCGCCGCGCGGGCTGGGCAAGACATCGATCGAGCACTTGGTCGCGGCGGCGCGCGACCGCGGCGTGCCGCTCTTGGAAATGGCGCGACATGCCGGGTCGATTCCTGCGGTGAAGGGCAAAGCTGCGGCCGCGCTGGCCGAATTCGCGCGCCTGATCGACAGTCTGGCGGTGCTCTCGAAGTTATCGGCCGAGCAGGTCGTGACCGAGCTCTTGAGCAAGACCGGTTACCGCGAGCACTTGCGGGCCGCGGCCAAGGACAACGGACAGGACCGGCTGGAGAACCTCGACGAGCTGATCACAGCGGCCCGCGAGTTCGATCAGGACCATCCGGCGCTTCGATTCAAGACTTCCTGGCCGAGATCACGCTTGCCTCGCCGATCGATCGCTGGGAGGAGGACTCGGGCACGGTCACGCTGATGACGGTCCACGCCGCCAAGGGACTCGAGTTTCCGGTAGTGTTCATCGTCGGCTTGGAACAGGGGCTCTTGCCGCACTCGCGCGCCCGCGACAGCGACGCCGAGACCGAGGAAGAGCGACGGCTGTTCTTCGTGGGCATTACCCGCGCGCGCCGCGAGCTTTACTTGAGCCGCACCGCCGTGCGCACGCTCCGGGGCGTGCAGCAGGCGACCGAGCCGTCGATCTTTCTCTCGGAGCTTCCGGTAGGCCCCCTCGACGTCCGCGACCTCACCGGGCTAGGCGGTGCCGGCATGCCTTCGTACCAGGCCGCGAGCGACCGCGAGCGGTATCGGGCCCTAGCGCGATCGACCGGGCCGCAGCGGGAATTCCGGGTGACGACGGCCGCCGAGCTCTCGAGCGCGAGAGCGGCGCGCAGCGCCCCGGCGGGCCGGTCGACGCCGAGGCCTTCCGCGTGGGGGTCGCCGTGCTTCATCCCGAGTATGGCCTGGGTCGACTGGTAGCGCTCGAGGGCGAAGGCTCCGGCCGAAAGGGCCGCGTCGCGTTTGCATTCGGGCCGCAGCGCACGTTCGTGCTGGCCAAATCGCCGCTCAAGCCGGTGAACGCGGCCGGCGCTTCCGACCACGGCGGGCGCCGGGGCCAGCGCGAACGTCCTTCGTGAGCCGACCCGAAGCAACTGCATCGTCTCGCGGCAGAGGAGAAACCGACCCATGCCGAGACTGGGAGTCAACATCGATCACGTCGCCACGCTCAGGCAGGTGCGCGGCGGCCGGGAGCCCGACCCGGTTCTGGGCGGCCGTGCTTGCCGAACTCGGCGGCGCCGACGTTATCACCATTCACCTGCGCGAAGACCGCCGTCACATTCAGGATCGCGACCTGCGCCAGCTTCGCCAGACCGTGCAGGTCCGGCTCAATCTGGAGCTGGCCGTCGAGCCAGCGGTGGTGGCCGTGGCACTCGATGTAAGGCCCGATCAGGTGACCTTCGTCCCCGAGCGCCGCGAGGAGCTCACAACCGAAGGCGGCCTCGACGTGGCCGGCCAGCGCGACCGGGTTGCCGTCGCGCTAGCGCGGTGCCGCGACGCGGGAATGGAAGTCGCTCTGTTCATTGACCCCGAACCCAAGCAAGTGCAGGCAGCCATCGAGCTGGGCGCGGCGGCGGTGGAGCTGCACACCGGCCGCTATGCCAATGCCGCCGCCGGCGCCCTTAGAGACTGCGAGCTTGCAGCACTCAAACGCGCGGCCTCGGCCGTGGTCGATTCCAGCTTGGAGCTGCACGCCGGCCACGGGCTGAATTATCAGAACGTCGCGCCGGTCGCCCGATTGCATGCGATGAAGGAACTCAATATCGGCCATAGCATCGTGAGCCGCGCCGTGTTCGTCGGCCTGAAGGAGGCCGTGCGCGAAATGAAGGCATGCATTGACCTGGCCGCGACGCGATCGGAACGGCATGAATGAGACGCACTGCGACGAAACCGGGCGATGAACCATGTGCGCAATCGTGCGTGACCGTCGCGAGATGGCGATCCGTGCCGCCAGCGCTTCAAGTGTCGCGAGCCGGACAATTTCGACGAATCGCCAGCGATCTTGACCACTGCACGCTTCACTTTCCGAATTGACTACTATAAGATTCGTCTTGGTTCAACCCATGGTGGTTCGATCGCTGGGTCGTGCGAGACTTGGCAGCAGGCGCGGAATCGACTGAGATCGAGTATGGCAACCAAAGGCCGGAAGTTCGCAGGATGCACGGTGGCCCTGGTGACCCCGTTCAAGGACGGGGCGGTCGATGAGCCGCAGTTGCGGCGGGTAGTCGAGTGGCAGATCGCGCAGGGGACGCCGATTCTGAGCCCGGTTGGGACGACCGGCGAAGCGCCAACGCTGTCGCACGACGAACACGAAAGGGTCATTGCGCTGGTGGTCGAGGCGGCGTCCGGCAGGGCCAAGATCATGCCGGGGACGGGCTCGAACTCGACCGCCGAGGCGATTCGGCTGACGCGTTTTGCGGCGCGCGCCGGCGCCGACGCAGCGCTCTTGGTAGCGCCTTATTACAATCGGCCCAATCAAGAAGGGCTGTACCGCCACTTTGCGGCCATCGCCGAAAGCGTCGATCTGCCGCTGGTGCTTTACAACATACCGGTGCGCACCGGCCGCAACGTTGAGCCCGAAACCATCGAGCGCCTCGCCAAGATCGGGCCGATCGTGGCGGTGAAGGAAGCGGCCGGCTCATTGGACCAGGTCAGCGAGCTTGTCGTGCGCACCGATCTGACCATCCTCTCGGGAGACGACAGCCTGACCTTGCCCATGCTGGCCGTCGGTGCCGAGGGAGTGGTCTCGGTGGTCGGCAACCTGATACCACGGGACGTGATGGCGCTGGTCGAAGCGTACGAGAGCGGTCGCATCGACGAGGCCAGAGAGCGGCATGCCCGCTTGTTCCCGCTGTGTCGCGACCTTCTGGGCCTTGCGCCGAACCCGATTCCGGTCAAGACGGCCCTCGCCGTTTTGGGCCGCGGCAACGGTGAATTACGGTTGCCACTGTGCCCGCTCGACGACCGCTCGAGTGGTCTGTTGCGCTCGGCCCTGGCACGCTACGGCCTCTTGACCAACGGCGGATAATGAGTATACCCGTAAGAAGACAGACAAATGAGCGTGTTGCCTCGTTGAACCGCCTTTTTCCCATGGAGCACTGATACGAAGAGCTTTTTTCAGACTCGGTTCCCCGCGTTTCAACCCCGCCGGTCCCGATTGAACGTCTGATCGCTTCCGCACCGGCACGATATTTGTATTCGAACCTTAAGCATCGGTAAATCCTTTGATCGACAGCGAACCTCACTCGCCGATATCCACAGCGCGTTTGATCAATCTTAGGGTCGTCTTCCACGGCGAGAATGCCGCTTGTTGGCAATCTCGGTAGTCCTGGCGCCCCCACTTCACGGTGAGGGCAAGCCACAAGAGTGAATCCGGCTTGGAGCCGGGTTCGGTGCTTCTTTTCCTGGAATTGTGAGGAATCATTCCCATGGCACGCAACCAGTCGAAGCGTACGTTCGAATCCAACGGGCAGGCTACTCGGTCGGCACCGGGGGTGTCGGACCAGTCGGTTCGGGAGCTTGCTCAGGTCTTCAAGCTCCTCTCCGACGAGACCCGGCTGCGGATTCTCTTTTACCTGGCGCTCTCGCCCGACGGTGAGCTGCACGTCACCGACCTGTGCAGGCGCTTGGGCCAGAGCCAGCCGGCTGTGAGTCATCATCTTGCCTTGCTGCGGGTGTCGGGTTTGATCGAGTCGCGGCGCGAGGGGAAACACAATTTTTACTGCGTGCGAACCGATCATTTCGGCGAGCTGCTGCTCTCGCTCTTCTCGGCGGCCGGCGAAGTTCCGCGCAACAAGAAGTATCGTTTCCACGACTTCGTGCTGAGCTATTCGGGCGAATGACCGGCCAGCGTTAGCCCAACCGGGTTGCGGATCTTCGGGTTCGCCTTGACCCGAGTACGGGTTCGGCGCACAATGCCGCCCGTTGCGATCCAGCGCGGGAATTGAACCCGGTAGAGCGCCGGGGTTCGCCCGCGCCTGGCCGTCCCATGAGCCGATGGCCCGCGACGGCGTAAAACTCATCGATCGATATGGAAGGCCACGGTAGAAAAGGAGTTGTACCGATGGTTGTTTCGTCTCGCGGGATCTCGGCGATTGGGCTTGGCCTGACGGGACTGATGTTTTTGGTCGGCCCCTCGCTCGGTCAAGGACAGGCGCAGGATGCAGCCGTTCGCAAGACAGCCAATCCGAACGGGGCCGCTACCCCGCCGGCCCCGACTGCGCCGTACTTCGGCACGATCGACATCGAGATGGTTTTCAAGAACTACGAGAAGGTGAAAGTCTCTCAAAAGGAATACAGCGCCGCGATGCTGGCGCAAGAACGAGCTGATGAAGGTCGCGTCGGAGGCCCAGGAAGAGGCTCAGATGTTGAGCAAGCTGACCCCTGGGGCGGCAGACTACAAGAAGCACGAAAACCGGGCGACCGAGCTGAAGGCGAAGTGGGAAGCAGAGCGCGAGCAGGCCCAGCGCGAGTTCGAGCTGCGCTCGGCCGAGTCGATGGCGACGCTCTACAAGGAAATCCAGACCATGGTGGCGCGTGTGGCCAAATGGCGCAAGTTGAATTATGTTATGAAGGTTTCGAGCCAGGCGATCACGGGCACCGAGCCGAACTCGGTGATGAATGCGATTTCTGCGACGGTGGTTTACGCCGACCCGCACAACGACATCACCAATGACGTGATCTACAACCTCAATCGGGTGTACCAGGCCACCAGGGGAGCCGCCGCTCCGGCAGCGAAGGACGCGGCCGGCGCCGCCGCACCCACCGCGAGACCCGCGCAAGTGCCGCAAGCCGACGGAAACTGAGCGGTCAGTGACGAGGCAGGGAATGCTCAGAGCCACGCGTCAGGAGCGCACGCTCGCCCGAGCCGCCGAGGTGCGCGGAGTCGGTCTTTTTCACGGCGCCGATGTCACGCTGCGGTTTCATCCTGCCGAGGAGGGGACCGGAGTCGTCTTCGTGCGCCAAGATTTGCCGGGTCAGCCGACGGTGCGTGCCTCTGTCGCCAATGTTGCTCCCTCAGAGCGCAGGACGGCAATCCGTGACGGGGCTGCCTCGGTGGAGATGATCGAGCACGTCACGGCCGCGCTCGCTGGCTTGCAGATCGACAACTGTTTGGTACACATCGACGCCGGCGAGTGCCCGGGCTGCGACGGTAGCAGCCGCGCTTTCGTCGAGGCCCTCGATCGCGCCGGCGCCGTCGAGCAAGGGCGCATGCGTCAGGCGATCGTGATCAAAGAGCCGATCAACGTGCGGGAGGGCGACGCCGTTTTGACCGCACTGCCGAACCCGCCGGGCCTGACCTTGACGTATCACCTCGATTACGGCCGCGATGCGCCGATTCCCCCTCAGAGCTTTTGCCTGGGCGTGTCGCGCGAGTCCTTTCGCACCGAAGTGGCGCCCTCTCGGACTTTCCTGCTCGAGTCGGAAGCCAACGCGCTGTGCGCCAGTGGAATCGGCCGCCGCGCGACACCGGCGGACCTGTTGATTTTCGGGCCCGAAGGGGTCGTCGGCAACACCCTGCGCTTTCCCGACGAGTGTGCGCGGCACAAGGTGCTGGACATGATGGGCGACCTGTCGCTCTTAGGCTACGATCTTCGCGGCGCGGTGGTCGCACATCGCTCGGGCCATCAGACCAACCACGCGCTGGTGCGCCGGCTGCTCGAGCATGCCGCCTGTTCGGCGAGCAGCGATGCCGAGCCCATCTCGAGCGGGGCCGACGGAGTGCTCGAAATCCAGTCGATCATGCAACTCCTGCCCCACCGCTATCCCTTCCTCCTGGTCGACCGCGTGATCGAGCTGAAACCTGGCCGGCGGGCGGTAGCCATCAAGAACGTCAGCGCCAATGAGCCGTTCTTCCGCGGCCACTGGCCGGGACGGCCGATCATGCCGGGCGTGCTCATCGTCGAAGCGCTGGCACAGGCGGCGGGGATCTTGATCGGAGTCTCGGTTGACCACGTTCCGGGCCGATTCGCAGTGATCACGTCGATCGACGGGGTAAAGCTGCGCCGCCAGGTCGTGCCGGGCGATCAGCTCCGGCTGGAGGTCGTCGGTCAGCGGATCAAGGCAAACTCAGCTTGCGTCGTGGGCGTGGCCAAGGTTGGCGAGTCACTGGCCGCCGAGGCCAAGCTCCGATTCGTGCTGATCGAGTCGGCGCACGCCGCCCTGGGCCCCGAGGGTTTCGCTCCCGACTGATGCCTTGCGGGCAAGATACACTGCCAAAGTTCTCGCGGGCTTGACGGCAGGCCCAGCTCAGTGGTTCCTCGATTCACAGGACGTCGCCATGGCCACGCTCATCGCCGACACCGCCTCGATCGACCCTCGAGCCGAGATCGCCGACGACGTCGAGATCGGGCCCTACTGCGTGATCGGACCCGATGTGACCATCGGGCGCGGTACGCGCTTGATCGCGCACGCCTGCATCTTCGGGCTCACCGCGCTCGGTGAGGGAAACGTGGTTCATCCCTTCGTGACCATCGGCAGCGAGCCGCAGGACGTTTCTTATCGCGGCAGCCCGACGCGCGTCGAGATCGGCGACCATAACGTCATCCGCGAAGGGGTGACGATTCACCGCGCCAGCGAGAAAGAGCGCGGCGTGACGCGGGTCGGCTCGCACAACTTGCTGATGGTGCATGTCCACGTGGCACACGATTGCGCGATCGGTGACCACGTGATCATTGCCAACAACACGATCCTGGGCGGCCACGGCCATATCGAGTCGTATGCCACGATTTCCGGCGGCGTGGGCGTGCATCCCTTTGTATCGATCGGCTCCTACAGTTACGTCGGTGCGCTTTCGCGCATCTACCACGACGTGCCCCCCTTCATGATCACCGACGGCAATCCCTCGAAAGTGCGCTGCATCAACGTGGTCGGCCTGCGCCGCCGCGGCATCAGCGGCGAGGCGATCTCGGCCCTGCACGAGGCGCACCGACTGATCTATCGAGGCGCATGGCCGCCGGACATGCCGCCGAGATCCTCGAGTCGCACGGCCACCTCTGCTCTGAGGTGAAGAGCCTGCTCGAGTTCATCGAAAAACAGCACGTCGGCAAGCACGGCCGGGCGCGGGAACTGGGGAGAACGGCATGACGAAGCTGCGCGTCGGCGTGGTGGGCGTCGGGCACCTCGGCCAGCACCACGCCCGCATCTTGGCCGCGATGCCCCAGGTTGAGTTAGTCGCGGTTGTCGACTCGCGGTGTGAGCAGGCTTTTGCGGTCGCGGCTCGGTGCGGTACGGTCGCGCTTGAAGACTACCAGCCCCTCTTGGGATTGGTCGACGCCGTCACCGTCGCCGTGCCGACATCGGCGCATCTCGAGGTGGCCGGCGCGTTCTTCGGCGCGGCATTGCCACACTGGTCGAAAAGCCGATGGCGGCCACTGCGGCCGAATCGGCAGCGCTCGTCGAGCTGGCGCGCGCCTCGGGGGCGATCTTGCAAGTGGGCCACATCGAGCGGTTCAACCCGGCGCTCTTGGCCCTGGAGACGCTGGCGATCCGCCCCAAGTACATCAATGCCGAGCGGCTCTCAACCTACACGTTTCGCTCGACCGACATCGGGGTGGTGCTCGACCTGATGATCCATGACCTCGACCTCGTACTGTCGCTCGTGACCGCTCCGGTCAAGTCGGTTGCGGCGGTGGGCGTGAGCCTTTTCGGCGAGCACGAAGACGTGGCCAACGCGCGCATCGAGTTTGCCGACGGCAGCGTCGCCAATTTGACCGCCAGCCGGGCAAGTTATGTGCCGGTGCGCAAGATGCGCATTTGGGGCGGCGAGGGATACGCCTCGCTCGACTTCGCCGCCAAGCAGGCCACCCTGATTCGCGCGTCGGAACAATTTGAGAGGGGACGGATCGACCTCGAGGGAGTCGACCTGAGCCAGCCGTCTGCCGTCCGCGAGCATCTTTTCGGCAAGATCCTCCGCGTCGATCGCGTCCAACCCGAAAGCCGCGAGCCGCTCGCGCTCGAGCTCGAAAACTTCGTGATGGCGGCCCAGGGGCTATCATCTCCCCGCGTCAGTGGCGAAGACGCCCTGCGCGCCGTGCGCCTGGCCGATCAGGTGATCCGCAGCCTCGAAGCCCACAAGTGGGACTCCGAACCGACCGCGCCTGCGCAGTCGGCGTCTGCTGAAGCCGGCGCCGTCCTGCAAGGCCCCCACGCCTGGAGGCTCAAGACGCTGCGGCAAAACGCTAACACGCCCCGTGCATGAAACGAATATCCGGTCACGGTTGGTGCAACCACGTGATCTCGCCTCTCTACTCCTTGCTTTCCGCTCAAGCCATTGTTGCAATGCATCCAGTGTGGATCCTGGGTGTTACAATTGTCAACGACCGTGTCGATCGCGGTACCGCTAACGGGGCGGGGTGTGGGAGGACCAAGGGACAGAGACGATGTCGAGCTTCGAAATGCGCGATGATCCGGAATGCAATCCGTATGCGTCGCCTCAAGCCGACGGCAGCGAGCCAACGCGCTACTATCGCTTTGTTTACTCGGGGCTCACGTACGGAGAGTGCTGGCGGCTCGCGCCGAGCGTTCTTTCGTTCCTGGTGACGGTTGTGTACAAGGCGCTGGGGATTGATCCTCAGTTCCAAATGGCCGTGGTTTACCCCGATCGGCTTGACCTGGTCGACTTCGACGAGATCCCCGCCCACGTGCTAAAGCGGTGGCAGCCCGCGCTTGATGCCTGCCCCGACCTGGGCCTGCGGATGAAACTGTGCCAGCGCATGCCCACGCTCGGCAACGCCGAGGCCTTCTCGATGGTGCTGGTGCGCGACGACGGCCAATGGGTGGTGAGTCTCACTTACGAGCGAGTGCTTTGGCGCGGTAGAGAGCAGACGAGCGTGACAGGCAGTATCGCCTCGCTGCTGCAAGACGATCGGCGCCGGTGACGACCGACAACGGGCGTGCGGTAGAATTCCAATGGGACATCGTTGCGCAGGTTTTGCCGGGCCGCCCCCTGGAAGAATTGGTCAGGCGCCACGCCGACTGGCTTGGGGCCAGCGCCTGGACGGTCGTGCGCCTCCCCGAAGCGAGCGTGGAAGCCAGGATCCTGGCGCGCACGCGAGCCTACTTCGATCGGACCATCGAGCGCGGTCTGTACGTGCCGATCACCGAGCTCGAGTACGAGAAGATTGTTCGCTCGACTCCGCGCGAGCTGCCCCCACCCTCCCGAACCAGAAACCTGCTCAGAACGGTCGAGCTCGGGATGTTGGGAATCACCCTCGTGATCGGGATCTACCTGATCTTTGTCGCGAGCGTCCCTGACCTGTGGTTGATCTTTTTCGGGCTGTTTGCCGTGGCGATGGTCCTGGGAGTCGTCCGCAAATTCACGACGAAATCGAGATAGCGAGGCTGTCCAACGATGCGTGCGATGTTGCTCAAGGACATCGGCCCGGTGAGCGACCAAAGGCCGCCGCTCGAATTGGCCGACTGGCCCGACCCGACGCCAGGCCGCGGGCGAAATCGTGATCCGGGTGAGCGTCTGCGGCGTCTGCCACACCGAGCTCGACGAGATCGAAGGGCGGACGCCGCCGCCCAGGCTGCCGGTCATCCTCGGCCATCAGGTCATCGGCCGGGTCGAGGCCTCGGGCGAAGGAGCCGGCGCATTCCGAGCGCGGCGACCGGGTGGGGGTCGCCTGGATCTACTCGGCGTGCGGGCACTGCGCGTTTCTGCCGCAGCGGCGAGGAGAACCTGTGCGACCAGTTCCGGGCCACGGGCCGCGACGCCAACGGCGGTTACGCCGAGCGATGACCGTGCCCCAGGCATTCGCCCACGCGATTCCCGACGCGCTTACCGACGCCGAGGCCGCACCCCTGCTCTGCGCGGGGGCGATCGGGTACCGCTCGCTCCGCCTGGCCGAACTGGAGGACGGCCAGAGCCTGGGCCTCACCGGCTTCGGGGCGTCGGCGCACCTGGTCCTGAAGCTGGTCCGGCATCGGTTCCCCGGCGACAAGGGTCTTCGTGTTCGCTCGCTCCGACGCGGAGCGCGCCTTCGCCCGCGAGCTGGGCGCGGCCTGGGCCGGCGACACCGCCGAGCGTGCCCCGCGGCGACTCGATGCGATCATCGACACGACCCCGGCCTGGACACCGGTCGTCGAGGCACTCGAGAACCTCGAGCGCGGCGGGCGGCTGGTCATCAACGCGATCCGCAAGGAAGATCGCGACAAGGATGCGCTGTTGCGCCTCGACTATCCGACGCACCTCTGGCTGCGAGAAGGAGATCAAGAGCGTCGCCAACGTCACCCGGCCGACGTGCGCGAGTTCCTTCGAGCTCGCGGCCGAGATCCCGCTCAAGCCCGAGGTCCAGGAATACGCGCTCGAGGATGCCGAACCAGGCGCTCATCGAGCTCAAGGCGAAGAAGATCCGAGGCGCCAAGGTGCTGCGGGTGACGTGACCCGTAGCAGGCACGCTCCGTGAGCCATCGCCGAGGCGACGAGTTACGGCACGATGGAGCGTGCCTACTACGAGTCGCAAGCCAGGCCGAATGCTCGCAGCGCCACGAGCGCGTGGGCGAGCGCTTGCGGCACGCTGCCTCCGGTGTCGATCGGCCGCGCGGCCGCGCGTGTCTGCGGTCCGGGCGGCTCCCAGAGCGCGGCGGCGGCTTGGTAGACGGCCCAGTCGGCGTCCGATACATCACCGCGGCGACGGTCCAAGCGCTGGCGGATGATATCGGGTCGCGCCTGGCAGATCAGCAGACAGCCGGTAACGCCAAAGCCGCGGGCCGCGCCAGGAAGAGCCGGCGCCGCGCATCTTCGCGGAAGCTCGCGTCGACCAGCACGCGGCGTCCGTCGAACAGAAGTCCCTCGGCGCGGCGCAGGCACTCGGCGTACGTCCGGTCGTTCCATTCGCCCGAATAAAGGCCTTGGTCAAACGTGTCGCTCGGCGGAGTGGTCGCGCTGGCGGCGGCGAGCTCCTTGCGCACCTCGTCCGAGCGGATCACGGTAAATCCGGCCGTCGCGGCGAGCTCTCGGCTCAGTGTCGATTTGCCCGCACCGGGAAGCCCGGCGACCAAAACCAGGCAGGGCTTCTGGCCGGGCTCTTCGAGCTCACAGAGAGCAAAAAGCCAGAGAGCGCGGCGCGCAACCGGGCGGCATTCCGCTCTGACTCGGTGATTTCGGGCTCTGCCTGCTTGATGCCCTCGACCTTGCCGCGGACGGCGGCGCGGTAGGTCCGATAGAAGGGCAAGAGCGCGCGGCCGTCTTCGTCGGCGGAGGCGCGCAGGTATCCCTCCACAAACGAGCCGGCGAGATCGGCGCGACCCTCGAGCGCAAGCTCCATTGCCAGGAAGGCAATGTCGGCGATGGGATCGGCACAACGAAACCGGTCGTCGAATTCGATGCAGTCGACCGCAATCCAATCGCCGGGCGGCCGGCGATCTGGGAACCAGTAAACGTGGTCGAGACGCAGGTCGCCGTGGCCGTCGCGGGCGATTCCGCGGCGGGCGCGCTCATCGATCAAGCCGCCCAGCGCGACAGCGCCCATTCGGTTCTTGCGGCCAGGCGATCGAGAGTCACACGGCTCACCGTCACGCCGACCTGTTGCGCGACTCGGCAAGGTTGTCGCGGGCATTGCGCCAACCGATTCGAGCGAGCATCGCGCGGCAACCCGAGGGCCCGACTCGGCCGAGGCGTGAAACCTCGCGAGCCGGCGCACCATTCCTCGAGCTGAATAGCCCCAATGCCGCCGGCCAGGCGCGCCCGCAACGTGCCCGAATCGGGCAGCCGACGCATCTTCACCGCCCAGTCGATGACCTCGCCCGCGCCCTCCATCCGGATCGCGCTGGAACCGCGCGTCACCGGCACCACGCCAAGGTAAACGTCAGGTGCGAGCCTCCGGTTCAAACGAACCTCTTCTTCACAGAAGTGGTGCCTTCGCTCCGCGGTACTGTAGTCGACGAAGCCCAGAGCGACAGGCTTCTTGATCTTGTAGGCGTGCTCACCTGCCACGAACACGACCGAGATGTGCGTCTGGTGCACCTCGACAGAGTCGGCCCCGCCCGGGTACGCCGACGGGTCCGAGAGGGCCGCAATGATCTGTCCGAGGTCCATCGGCAAACTGCCTCAGTCGCATTCGCGAGGTAGATGCTTGTTCTGTGCGATCGGCGAACTCGCTATTGCGAGAGCGGGTAGAACCGGCCGCGGACCAGGCTGCGCAGGAGGATTGGCAAGAGACCGGTGCTCGACGTGTCGTTCATCAGGTTTGCCAGCTCTGACCAGCCGCGGCAGACGGCCAGCGCCAACCACAAGAAGCCGAGGACTCGACCGGTACGGTCGATCCAGCTTCGCTCCGGGCGGAAGCGCCGGCAGAGCAGCATGATCGTACCGACCGCGGCCAGGCCGACGGCAATGCGCGACGACGCCTCGAACAGATATTCCATGGAGTGAAAGGCGACGCGTCGCCAGGGAGTGGCTTCGCCTTTGAGCAGCCACCACCAGAGCGTGTTCAGGCCGAAGTCAGCAGTTCCGATGAGAAGCCCGAGGGTGGCCGTGATGGTGGTTGCCGCGCCCGGCTGGAGCACCAGGCGGTGCACGCGCGGACGCGGCCGGATCAGGCGGAGGGCGAGCAAAGCCACCGTCCACGTCGCCAGAACCGGCAGCGCCGCCGGAAGAGCACGCACGACTCGGTCGTACGGCTGCCAAGCCGGCGCGACAGCCTGATTATGGGGAACGCGCCGATGTACATCCAATCCCAGCCGCCCCGAGCCCAGGCAATCCCCACGGCGGTCGCCGCGATCAGGACCGTCGTGTCCTTCAGGGTCAACCGGCGTCTGATTGCGGGAGACATGATTACTCCTAACAAAACATGGGCGATGCTAATTTCCAGATCGCCGATCACACGTGGCAAATCGCACGTCGCGCATTCCAAACCAGGATAGCCGATTCCCTGGTCCAATTCCGACGTTCCACGTTTCATGTTGCGGATTCCCGGTTCCCGGGTCCAGATTCCGCATTCGAATTCAAGGTGTCGCGTCCCGGCGAATAACCGCGGCGTCGGTTTGCCGTATCCTTGTCAGTGGGCCTGGGCGTCGATTAAATTGTGAGGTTCTGCGCGGCAGCGAGCCGCCGAGTTCGGACAGGGTCTACGCGAGATCGCCCGATCGCTGCGCATTACGACGCCGCGCGGGGGCCGGTCTCGAAACAAGCAAGAGCCAGGTGAGGTCGATGGGCAAGCAATCGGGTGACAGCGACAAGGCCGAGAAGCCGGCGAAGCCGGCCAAGCCCGCCCCATCCGGGGACGCCGCGGGCAAGGCGAAAGAGCCCAAGGAAAAAGACAAAGAAAAGGCCAAGGCCAAGGCCGAAGCCGCGGCCGAAAAGGACAAAGAGGCCGCCAAGGAAAAAGAGAAGCCCAAGGCAGCACCGCGGCCGCCGGCCGATCCTCGGCTCAAAGTGCTCAAGAAGTTCTACGGCAAGTTTTTGCCCCGCGGGCCCTTGCGCGATCGCCACAAAGCCCTGATGACGCGCTGGAATTCAGGCGAGGACCATGGAGCCGTTACGCTCGACGAGCTGAAGACGCTCTACGACGACTGGAAAGCCGTGCGGGCGCAGCGATGAAGACACCGCGGCAACGCAATGAGCGGTAAGGAAGAGAGCCGCGCCCGCGGGAGAATCCGGCAGCGCTCGAGCGCAGGTCCCCGATCCTCGGAGATCGGTGAGCTCGTCGTGGCGATCAAACTGCACGCCCTCGTGGCGTTCCCGGGGCTCAAAGTCCGCTGGCGAGCCGCGGGTAAAGCTGGCGCAGCTCCTTCATCGCGCGGTGATGACGATCTCGGACCTGTTTTTCCGACAGTCCCAGGGCCGCCGCGATTTGCCGGAAGATCAGGGGGCGGCGGTACGCTCAGGGAAGAAGACTCACGTTTGATTGTTGATGTTTAGTGCGTTTGGGTCCATCGGTCGAGCCGCAAGAGAGCCGCCGCCGAGGCGCTCCTCACTCTTCCGTGCCTCGTCTGGTGGCCGCTTGAGGCGCGGCTCTCTTTTACTTCGTTACCTTCGTGTCCTTCTGTTCAAGGTATGTTTGCCCCGGGCAGTACAAGCCTCGACATTCCGTCAACCCGTATCATCTCATGGAAGTTGAACAACAGCCCCAGCGGCAAGTCGAGCAGTTTCATGTAGCTCAGCAACTGTGCCTTGTGGATCGGCAAGACGTCTTGGATGGCCTTTAGCTCAACGAGAAGGCACCCGTCGACGAGCAAATCGAACCTCAGCTTCTCCGTGAACACGTTGCCCTTGTAGTCGATGATGACTTCCTTCTGGTTGACAACGGGAATGCCTCGTAGCTCGAGCTCGTGCATCAAGCAGCGCTCGTCGATGCTCTCCAACAATCCCGGCCCCATGATCCGGTGCACTTCGATGGCGGCGCCGATGACTTCACAGGAGAGTCTGTCAGCTTTGGCGAGTAGCGGGTGCATGGCAAAGCTCCGATCTTGGAACAGAAGTGGCTGCCTTCAAACATACAGTTCTGACGACCTCCCATGGCTTTTGGAGTGCCTCCAGGCGGCGAAGGACATGGCGTCGTTGTATTGCAACCTGACTGGACTTGGCACAGACCTGGAGCCCACAATCGTCATAGTGGTCCGCACTCCGGGACCCAAAGACCAGTGACAAACGTTAGGAAAACTGGGTGGAACACTGCAACCGAAAGCCACCCGCTGCTTTGCGCGTTAGGCTTTCCTGACGCTCAAATCGATTGCGGTCACTCTGCGGATCGCAAGCCATGCCAGTGGCCGACGAACGCCGACAGCCTCCCTGGTGGACGCTCGCTCTGATCGGGGGCATGGTAGGCGAGCTCGTCGGTGTCGTCTCCGGCCCGATTGCGATGTTCGCGCTCGCGGTGCTGGATCATTACTTCTACGGGGGGTGGCCGCCCGCTTTGGTGTTCTTCGCCTCTCCGATCTTTGGCGCTTTTTTGGGGGGCCTGGAGGGGGCGCTTGTCGGCGCGATTTGGCCGTTCGCGTTCAAGCGTCGTCGCCGTTTAACAATAGCTCGGCTGATGCTGCTGGTCGCAATTTCCGGGCTGAGCCTCGCCGTCATTCTGGCTGCACCGTGGATCGCTCTGCTCGTTCTGACGAACGCTGTGCTCCTTCTACCGGTGACCATCGCGGCGCTTTTCGCAGTCGTCAGACGCCATGAACGCAGATGTCGGTCCCCACGGACGCGTGCAAGCCAGAACCTCGAGTTGTGAACACAAGGGAGAGCACGCGGGGCGTTGTGCTCGGTTCTCTGACCGGGACGACCGCGAGCTGTTGGAGCGACGACAAGATAGTAGCGGTGAAAAATGAACGGGGTTTTCCGCGGCCAATGGGATGTGTGACATGGTGGAAAAAACGGAGTCCCGGGACACTACACCGTAACCTGTGGGTGTCCACTCGACCGCCTTTTTTCGACAGACCCGCCGCGAGTAAGGGCCGAGCGAGACCGCTTCACCCATGCGTTACCCACTACGTTACCCGGCAACCGGCCACATCGACCCCGTGCAAACCACGCATGACAACCCCGGCGCCGGGACTGCCGCGCCCGAGGAACCAGTGCGAACAGGTTTCTCGTTTCTGCACGACACCGCGCAATGCTTGTTCCGGTTGATGTCGCCAGGCACCAAGACCGAGGCCTTTCGAGGAGAAGGCAGACATCCATGGACGGCACAGACCTCGTACGATGCCAACAGCCGCGTCACGGCCAATTTCCTGGCCAATGGGGTGACTGCCTCTTTCTCGTATGACAACGTCGGCCAGACGCTTTTGCTGGCCAATGTCAATTCCGCTGGTACGACGCTGTCGAGCTTCAACTAGACCTACAATCCCGTCGGCAACCGCACGCAGGTGGTCGAGGTCGACGGCTCCGTCGTCACCTGGAGCTATGACCCGACATACCAGCTCACCAACGAGCAGCGCAGCGGGGCGAACAGCTATAACATCACGTATGTCTACGACCCGGTAGGCAACCGCACCCTGCTGGTCAATAGCGGAGCACCCACAACGTACACGTACAACGCAGCAAACCAAATGGCAACCAGCCAAACGAGCGCCGGCGTGACGACATACGCGTTCGACGGCGATGGGAATCTATTGACGACGCTCGCCCCGGGCAACCAGTTGACGACGAACACATGGGACGGCGAAAACCGGCTCACGCAGGTGGCGCTGCCGTCCGCAATCGTGGATTCCTTCACATACAACGGCGATGGTCAGCGCGTGCAGAAGCAGGACTCGACCGGCACAACCAATCACATTTGGGACGGCCAGAATATCATGCTGGAGACCAATTCCAGTAATATCATTCAGGTCGTATATACTCTTGAGCCGTTGCTCTATGGCAATCTCATCTCGCAGTCGCGAAGCGGGGTGGACTCGTTCTTCCTCTTCGACGCGCTGGGCTCCACGAGGCAGTTGGCATCCCTCGCGGGGTCGGTGACCGACAGTTACCTCTACGACGCGTTCGGGAACATTGTATTGACCAGCGGCGCGACGACTAATTGCTTCCGCTTCGTCGGCGAGCTTGGATACTACTTTGACGCTGACCCGGTTAGCTACCTTCTGCGAGCAAGACCATACGACGCGTCGCGAGGCCGTCTGTTGTCGCGTGACCCGCTAGCATCGCCCACGACCAGTCGCCTGCTCGACTGGCTTCCACACCCCACAAGCGGACGCCTTCGCGTAGCCATCGTAAACGTGTATGCGTATGTAAACAGCCGTCCTACGTACCTCACCGACCCGAGCGGGCTTGAAGACCGCCCACCACCAAACGATTGGTTTGAGTGTTGGGCCCATTGTATCGAAGACCGCCGTTGGGGTGGACCCGTCACCGGAGTCCCCTGCGTCGGAAACGCTTTCGGGAATTGGTGCTGGGGCCGCTACCCGAGGTCTGGTATCGGGGGGCCGCGCCCTGGCGGGGGGATTGGACAACGCGGCGCACCGACGACCTGGCAACACAGGATCATGCTGGGATCGAAGTGCAGGTGGATCGGCAAGATCGGTGGGCGCTGCTGCGTTGCGTACACCGTTTGGGAGGGCTTCTACGACCTTGGTGCTGAGGCGGCGTGCGCGGCAATTTGTAGTAACCTCTATCCCGGCGTCGATCCAGGTTATGCACCCCCGCAGGAGCCTCCAGTCGGGGCTCCCATTCCGTTCTAGTGCGCCGGCGCGTGGACGCGCGCGCTGAACAGACGGTATGCTGATTGTCGTTCTCGTGCTCTGTTGCCGAGTCGGAATCTCTGGCCGCAGGATTGTTGGCTCCCCTCCACTCGGCTAAAGCCTGACGAAGTTCTGCCTTGGCGTTCTGCTGTTTGACCCGGAGACGTTGCAGTACACACAACGAGGCGAGGAGGATGAACGCACTCACCGCTTTTGTCGTCATATGCGGGATCGTCGTCGCGGCAACCGGGGCGATGATCAGGGCAAAGCGCAAACGATTTAGCGGACGCAAAGAATATAACCCGTCCGATCTCTGCCGCATTTTTTTTTCCGAGTCACTCTTATCGCGGTCCGAGGTCCTTGCCGTGCTTCGAGAAGTGTCGCTCGCAACCGACATCCCCCTCGGTAAGCTTCGACCGAGCGACCGCTTTGCCGTCGAGTTGTCGCCGGTGCGGGGATGGGAGTTTGACGACGGACTGCTTCTCCTGCCGCTGCGCATTCAGCGAGTTTTTGGCGGAAACGCGACGGATTACGCAACGGAACGCACGATTACGGTCGGCGGAGTCATTGAAGCGGTGGCCGAGCAGAAGAAAATGCGAGGTAATGGACAGGCCGTGGAGGACAGCTCTGGCCGCTAGTTGGGGGACGTAATATGAAGAAACTTATATCGGACGGGTCGATTCGCACCCAGCCCGTCACACAAGCCCTTGTCGGCGTGCCGGATAAAATCTCGTCGAACTGACCGGCTTCGCGGCGGGCGTTAGCCGTTTGGCGTTTCGTCGGGCGGCTGACTGTCGGATAGCGACGAGGGGAAGGCAGACGTCCACGGTAGGCATAGACTTACGCGATTGATGGATGGGCGGGATTCAGTAGAGTCGGGATGTGGTGCGGTGGTTTAGGTTTGCATAGCGGTTGCTGGCTCTTTCGATTGCCAGTGCCTCAACAACAAACCGTGCTCCGTTTCCACATCCCGCTCGTCGAACCGGACGTGCCCAGCTAAGGCATCCAGCGCTCGGACAGAGGCCCGCCGGATTCAATTCTCGCACGATCGCATACGGAAGACCCCGGCGTTAGCGACTAAGCTGGTAAAAGCCCAGGTCTTGGTACAGGCGACACTCCGGGTACAAAGTAGGACAGGACGGCAGCCCGGTTGCGCCGCCGAGCGAGTGTGAACCTGAGCCAGCCGGTGAAGAGGCCGCCGAGCAGCGCGTGATCCGCTTAACCTGGCCCGGGTGCATGACCGAGGCCATTCGTGACGGCCCCGCTCGGTATCTCTGCGTGGAGAAACATGAAAACGGGGCGGTGCGGCCGGTTCTGAGATACGGCCGGCCGGGATTCCTGCATCTTTGCCGTGAGGTACGGGAAAGTAAGTGAATGGGAGCGCCATGGCAAAGTATTCCGATACGCTAACTGAACACGTGATGGCACCGCGAAACGCCGGGGCCATCGAGAATGCCGATTTGGTCGGCCACTCGGGTGTGCCGGGGCGCGGGGCGTTCATGATTCTCTACGTTCGGCTGAATCGCGATCGCATCGCCGAGGCCAAACATCATACGGTCGGCTGCGGGCCGACGATTGCTTCGGGTTCGATGCTCACGGAGATGATCGTGGGGAAGACGATCGCCGAGTGTCGGGAGCTGACGAGCGAACAAGTGATCCTGGCGCTGGATGGCGTGCCGCCGGATAAATTGCATTGCCCGGCTCTGGCCATCGCGGCGCGTCGCGATGCGTTGTCACGTCGCTCCGCGGGTGAGATTTCCGCAGATGACGCGTTTCGACCGAGCTCACCGCAAGCCGACAGACGCAGTTAATTCAGCCGCTCAACCTTCACCCGCGCCCCGAGCAAAGCTGGCGCAGCTCCTTCATCGCGCGGTGATGACGATCTCGGACCTGTTTTTCCGATAGACCCACCGTCGCCGCAATCTGTCGGAAGCTCGCGCCGCCGATCCAATGTTCACGGACGATCCGGTAGTTTGTCTCCGAGACGCGCGATTGAAGCCTACGCAACGCCGCGGCGATCCTTTCGCGCACGAGGCACACTTCACACTGGTCGACGGGGTCGTCCTCGCGTCCGGGGAACTGCAGCGCCCTGCCCGCGTCCAAGCTGGCGGGCTGTCGGTGGGCGCGAGCATGCTCGTACATCACGTGAACAGCCACCGCGGCGAGCCACGGGGCGAAAGGGCCCCGTGCCGGATCATATTGGCGGAGGCCAGTGAGGACCGCTTTCCAGATATCTTGAACTCGGTCGTCCCGGCTGGAAACGGGAACGGGCCCGTGACGCACGAGCGCACGGATCATGGGGTCGCAGGCCCGGTACATGCGATCCCAAGCCTCGGCGAGCGCAGCCCCTGGCAGCCCGGAGCCGCCACCGCACCGGCGGGATTCCTGGACCAAGCGCACTGTTTCACCATCGACCTCCTCGGCACGAGCGAGCTCTCGGTACCGCATCGGCGCCCGTTGAAGCCTCGCCATCGTCGCAACCCCGCGAAGACAACCGGCAAGTGAGCCGCTGGCCGTATCCGTGACTCGGGCCCGAGGGCTGCACGATGCAGAAGCGTCGGCACCTAGCACAGACATGGACACTTGCGTTTGATTCTTGATGTGTGCGACGTCGAGGTCAATGGGTTGAGCCGCCAAAAAAAACGTCGGGAGAATCACCCTCCGGCGATCCACCTTGGACCCCTGATTCACGCTTGTCTTGCTCATCCTCCCCCGGTTCCGAATTCGTTAGGGTCAGATCGATGTGGACAAAAAAAACCGGTAAAATCTGCGCGTCAACTCAGGGGCTCGGCGCATATATATACTATGAAGATGATCTCGATGCGCTGATGCGTGACCGGTCCTGGTGTGATGGGTCGCGCCGAGGTTCACGGCGAGCTATTTATGGACGAAGCAGCCCGCCGCCACGGGGACTTCACTCGAGGCGTAGCAGACAGCCAGTAGCACGAAACCGCGAGACGACCTTGCGGGTGCGCGGGTCGGCCGCAGGTTGATCGTTTGCGGTCGTGCGCGCTGCGAGGTATGGCAACACGTTACGGAAGCCGGCGTCGAGCAGGATTCCGCGCAAAAATGCGAGTATATAAGACAAGGCAGAGCTCCGCATGCCGGCACCACTCGGTAAGCCCAGCTCGAAACTCGCGTGGGAGGCCAAGATCCGTTGGGAGCGCCACTTCGTGGAGGTGGCGGTGAAACGCGACGAGAAAGCAAAGCCTGCCGAGTCCGGCGCAAGCGACCAGCAAGGAGTGAAAGAGGCAAGCGACGAGATCGAGCTCATGACCGTTTGGTATCGCGTTGTCGATTTCGTCAGGTCCGCCGACGAGCGGGTTCGGTTCCGGGTCAATCGCGACCGCAGCGGCCGCGTGACGTTCACGGACACCCGAGAACGCAAGACGGGGATCGCGGGCGTAACCGGCATCTGGGGCACGCTGCCGCCACCTCGTCCGATTCGGCCGCGGTCGATGACACCCACGGCCTTCAAACTCGAAGCGGCCCGGTTCGTCGGAGCGGAAAAAGCCGAGGAGATCGCGCGGCAGCTTACGGAGTAGATGTTGTCGGATGGTGAGCCGCGCGTAAGTCAGGCTTTTAGCCTGACGCATTGTGGCCGCGTTCGCGCGGCGATCGGTTCCAGACGGGGAGCATGCAAAACGGAGACAAGCCGTGGCCAACGCCTACATGCCGGACATCCGGAAACCAACGCCAATGCCCCTGGGCAGCACCGGCGAGTTGACCGAGGCGGCGGAACGCCGCCGATCGCGGCGCGGCTTTGGCCGTCGCCGCCGCCACCCCGACCGGGGGCGATTTCTGCTGCGGAGGCGGCGGCGGGGGGACCACGGGTGGCGGGGGAACGACGGGCGGCGGTGGCACGACCGGCACGGGCGGCACGATGGGTGGCGGCGGTACTGGCCCTGCCGGGGGCAGCCCGATTACCAATCGTGGCCCGCTGGCGATCCGGGGCGGCGGCGTTACCGGGGGCGGGCGGCCAGTTGACCATCCACGCAGCCTTCAAGCCCATCATTCCCATTGGGAACCCGGTCGGTGGCCCTGGCGGCGGCGCCGGCGGCGGCGGGGGCTGCTCCGTGCAGCGCTGGCGGTGGTGGCGGGGGAGCGGGCGGCGGCGGGGGAGCAACCGGCGGCGCTCCGTCCGGCCCAGGTTTCGGGCCGATCTTGAACAGTCCTGTCGCCTCCAGTGTCGGTGGCGGCGGCCCGAGAACAGTGTCCCTTTTCAAACCGCTGCTCCCCGTCGGCAATCACGGCACGGCCCTGGCGGCGGCGCTCCGCCAGGCGGCGGTGGAACGGGTGGTCAAGGCGGTGGCGGCGGCAGTTGCCCATCGCCCCCCAGTGCCCCGCCGGCGGAGGAGGATCAGGACCTCCCGGCGGGCCGCCGTCAACGCCCTTCCCCGGACCGATCTTG
>CAWHMZ010000003.1:0-128696 GCA_963830625.1 uncultured Isosphaeraceae bacterium
CTCCTGAAGGCGGAGCTCGGCCCTCACGACCCCAAGACGCTCACCGTCATGAACAACCTCGCCTTTGCCCTCTTGGCCGTCGGTCGGACGGGAGAAGCGACAGCGCTGCTGGAGAATGCACGGCTCTTGGAAGGCCCGCTGGAGCAGCCGGCCTCGCTGGTGAGGAACCTCGTCCAGGCGTATCAAACGAGGGGCCGATGCCGAACGGGTGGCCGCGCACGAATGCCTGCAGCAACGCGCAAAGGAGTCATCCAGAAGGCTGGTGGCGATTCCACACGATGAGCCAACTCGGCGCCGCCCTGGTCGGCCAGGGGCGTCATGCCGAGGCAGAGCCATTTCTGCTCCGCGGCTATGAGGGGATGAAGGTCCGCGAGGCAAACATGCCGGCGTCGCGGAGGAAGCACCTGGCCGAGGGCGCGTCGGATCGTCCCGTTCTATGAGGCGTGGGACAGGCCAGAGAAGGCGGCGGATTGGCGGAAGAAGCTGAACTCGCCTTCCGCCGCAGGGTCGGCCGAGATCATGAGGTCGGCAAGAGATCCTGTAGGCGCGGCCGCCCGATTCCACCTCGAACGACTTGGGCCAGGGACTTGCGGCGAACCAGACACCCATCAAAGATATTTCCGCCGATCATGCATGGGATGATCCCGCGGAATACTGGGTGTCTGGGAACCCCCGGGGCGATCCCCAGCTCAGCGACGTTTTTTGTCCGCCTGCTAGGGAAAGGCCAACGGGCGCAACGACGCCGGAAGCGATCGGGTCCTTGCGGCGAGCACCCCAGAGGCTCCCAGTCGCAGTCGGTCTCCCCCTTGCGAAGGGGGAGCCCGAGGGGGTGGGGGGCAAGCCAACGACCACGGTGACGTAATCCTCATGCTCCACGGTCACAACTCCATCCGCTTTGGCTCGCGCAGGCCGTCAGCGTTGTCGAAAAATGGTGCTCCACTAAAATTGTTCAAAGATTTCTATCCCGAAGTGGGCTGGCCACTTGTCACACCGTTTTGCACGGTTTTGGGCTGCGACCTGTTAAGAGATCGGCGAAAACGTCGCATAATGAATATATGTAGCGCGAGATTGCGCGCTGCACGCGCCGACCGCCGCGCACTCGAGCACAACCACGATACGAGAAGTGGCAGATCGCACCGCTGAAAGTGGAAAACGTCGCGTCGAGTGCGCGATGGTGCCGGCGTTCACGTCGGTCGAGGATAGCTCAACAGAAAAGGTGGCAAGCTTTCGGTTTGCCGCAGGTCGCTTGAGTTCACGCGACGTCGCAATGCCGGTTCAGCGTCCCGTCTCGGCCACCCCGATCTGGCAGAAATGCCTTCCAAGAATCTGCCACTTTCCGCCACTTTTCACGGCGCTATGGCTGCCCAAGTCGTTTTACTGGATTCCCCTCAGGTCGGTGCGATAGGCTAGCCTCTCGCGGGCTTCGGTCAGTCACCGCGCGTGACGTCAAAGTCGGGAGAAAGCATCGATGAGCAGCGTCCGCGTCGCCGTCGTACAGGCGGCCCCGGTTGGGTTTGATCGCGAGAGAACACTGGAAAAGACGCGGCCGCTGGTCTCGGAGGCGAAGGCCACCGGCTCGCAGCTCGTCGTCTTTCCCGAAGCGTTCGTATCGGGTTATCCCCGCGGGCTCGACTTCGAGCGCCCGCGTCGGATCGCGGACCCCGAGGGCCGCGAGCTCTATCGGCGATACTGGGAAAGCTCGGTCGAGGTTCCCGGGCCGGCGACGGCCAGCTTGGGCTCGGCCGCTGGCGCAGCGGGCGTTCACCTCGTCATCGGCGTGGTCGAGCGCGACGGCGGGACGCTTTACTGCTCGGTACTGTTCTTCGCGCCAGACGGCACGCTGCTGGGCAAGCACCGCAAGCTCATGCCGACGGCCGCCGAGCGGCTGGTGTGGGGCTTTGGCGATGGCTCGACCTTGCCCGGTCTTCGACACGCCGACTGGGCCGACTCGGCGCCGTGATCTGCTGGGAAAACTACATGCCGCTGTTGCGGATGCATATGTATGCGCAAGGAATTCAGATCTACTGCGCTCCGACCGCCGACGACCGCGATACCTGGCTGGCCACCTTGCGGCACATCGCGCTCGAGGGGCGGTGCTTCGTCCTGGCGTGCAATCAGTTCGCGCGGCGGGGCGATTATCCCGCCTATTACCCGGCGATCCAGGGAAATGATCCGACACGATCATGTCGCGCGGCGGGAGTTGCATCGATCGATCCGCTGGGGCGGGTGCTGGCCGGCCCCGACTTCGATGGTCCGGCGATCCTGGTCGCCGATCTCGACCTTGATGAGATTGCGCGCGGCAAGTTCGACTTCGACGTCGTGGGCCATTATCGCCCGGCCTGACGTCTTCCGGCTGGTGGTCAACGAGTCGGCAACCCCGCCGGTCGTGCGGAGTCAACCGGCGGCGAATGAAAGCTCGGAGCACAGCGCGAGGGGAAGGCAGGCAGCCGATCGAGCCAATCAGGCATGCCAGCTCAACCCGCCCGCGGGCGGGCTACTTGAACCCTTGAAACTTCGTTCGACTGATCAGCCTTGGCGCGGGCCGCCTTGGTGGCGACGGCGTCGCGAATCGTCAGTGCCCGTGCATGCCACTGGTCGGCATCGTCAGGCGGTTGAGCTTCGCGAGCAGAATCGCATACTGTTCGGCCGTCTCGGCCAGGTCGAGGTTTTCGTCGGGCGTCTTGCGCTCGTGGATCGCGATCGCGCTCGAGGTAGAGCGGCTCTGCGTCGGCATATTTGGCCTGTTCGACGGTAGGCCTGGCGAGTTGGTTGAGCGTCGTGAAGCTGTTGACGTGGCTCGCGCCGAGGTTTTTTTCCTGGAAGTGCGAGCGCTCGCTTCAGGAGCGGCTCGGCCTCGCCGAATGGTGCTGGCCGACTGGATCAAACCCGCGAGCGTAGACGCACTGAAAAGTACATCGTCGCTGGCCTTGTGTCGGCCTCGCGGACCGAGAGGGCCCATTTCGCCAGGGGCTCGGCGTCGGCATATCGTTTCTGGTGATAGAGCACGCGGGCCAGCTCGCAATAGCTTCGGGCCAGCAGCGCTGGGACGCGTGGGGAGATAGGGCCGGACCTCCTTGATCGCCAGTTTGAACCGCTCCTCGGCCTTGGCGTAGGCCTTGTTGTTCAAGGCCTTCCAGCCCTCGTCGTTGTGCCATTGCCAGTCGTGCAGCGCAAAAAGCGGGATATCCTGGGCCGTCGCGACGTTGCGATCGCGTCGCAGAAGAAGAACACAATCTAAGACCGAGCAGATACCGGTGTTGCCTCATCCGGATGCACCTCCACCGAGCTTTGGGGTATCATTTTATCTTTAGCGTTTTCCAAGCGATGGAACAAGGTGCACGCGCAGGCGACGAACCATGTTAACGAAGCCGCGCCTTCGTGCGGCGATTGATCTTTGAGAGCGATTGCCGCGCGGCTATAAAGGAACATTCGGGTCAACTGAAGACGGAACGATTCGCGGGCTGACGACTCAACGCCAATCGCTGCTTGAACGTCCTCGAACGAAGCTCTTGCGGCTTTTTGGTTGACCTTCAGGACCTTTCTCATGTGGCGATTTGCCTGGCAAAACCTGATCACTCGGCCGACGCGCACCTTGCTGGCGGTGCTGGGGCTGACGATTCCCATCATCGCGATCCTGGGGCTGTTCAGCCTGACCAACGGCATCCGGACGCTTGATGGGCAACACGCTCGCGCAAGATGAACGGGCTGATGGTGATGCGCGCCAATTCGCCGGCCCCGGTCTTCAGCGACCTGCCGGAGACCATGGCCGACGACCTGCGCAAGATCCCGGGCACGCGGATCGTGGCGCCGGAGGTCTGGAAGATCTCGCCCCCGATCGAAGGGCGCAATCTGCTGCGCACGGGCGGCCACCAAGCTTTTCACCGGCAAGGGCGACGAGCGGTTCAGCTCGATTCGCCGAGACGATCATGATCGAGGGAATGCAGCTTCCCGAGCATCTCCATCTGAAGAGCGCCGTCTTTCAGCAGGGCCTGCTCAAGCCGGAAGAGGGGGGCGGGCGATATCTCGAGCATGGACGACGTGGGCAAGCCCAACATCTTGATCAGCACCAAGATCGCCCGCGATTACCCCAACAGCGACGGCATCGCCCAAGAAGGTGGGCGACAAGCTGCTGATCGGCGGCAAGCCGTTTGAGATCGTCGGCATCTATGAGACCGGCTCGCTCTTGATCGACACGACCATCGTGATGGAGATCACCGACGGCCCGCGAGCTTTTCAAGCTCGACAAGCACTATGTTTCGGTGTATTACGTCGAGCCCGCAGCCGCTGAGTCGATCTCGATGATCTGAGCGATCGCATCACGAGCGGCCATCCCCGACGTCCAGGTGCGCAGCATGTCGCAGTTCAACATTCAGGTCGGCAACATCATGGGCAAGCTCGACCTGTTCCTGCTCTTGACGGTGGGCCTGGCGCTCCTGGTCGGTGGCGTGGGCATCGCCAACACGATGCTCATGAGCGCCATGGAGCGGATCGTCGACTTCGGCGTGATGCGGGCCAACGGCTGGACCCGGAGGAACATCCTGGGCCTGGTGACGGCGGAGAGTTCCTTGCTGGGCCTGCTTTCCGGGCTGGTTGCCAGCGTCCTGGCCGTTCGGCGGAATCGCGTTCCTCAACTATCTGCTTAACGCGGTTCGAGCTCAGGCTCGACTCACGCCCGAGCTGGTGGCCGCGAGCAACGTGACCGCGATCGTGATCGCAACGCGTGGCCGGCTTGTACCCGGCCTGGCGCGCCTCCCGTATGACCCCGATGGATGCGATCCGCAATGAAGCCTCTTGAAACCAACGTCATGCAAGCTGGGCCCGATGTGGAAACCGGCTCGATCCGGGTTTCCGACGTCAGGAAGACGTTTCAGACCGGCGACGAGCTGATCGAGGCGCTGCGCGGCGTTTCGTTCGAGGTACCCGCGGCGACCTGCTCGTTCTTCGTCGGTCCGTCGGGATCGGGCAAGAGCACGCTGCTTTACCTGCTGGGCGGCCTTGATCGACCGACGTCGGGAACGATCGAGATCGACGGCGAAGACCTCACGCGCATGAACGAGGTCGAGCAAGACGTCTTCCGCCGCCGGAAGATCGGCTTCGTCTTCCAGCAGTTCAACTTGATCCACAACCTGACGGCCGTCGACAACGTGCTGCTTGCCGTTCATCCCCGTGGCGCTGACGCCCGAGTGCCGCACCAAGGCCGAAGACCTGCTCCGCCAGGTCGGCCTGGGCCACCGGCTCAAGCACAAGCCGTCGAAGCTCTCGGGCGGCCAGCAGCAGCGGGTGGCGATCGCGCGCGCCCTCGATCAAGGACCCGGCCGTGCTGCTGGCCGATGAGCCGACCGGCAACCTCGATCACAAAGGGGGCGACGAGATCTTCGCCCTGCTGCGCGAGCAGCAAGAGAAGCGCGGCTGCACTCTCGTCGTCGTCACCCACGACCGCCGGTTCATTCGACCGCGACGACCACGTCGTCGAGATCCAGGACGGGCGGATCGTCGCGTGAGCCGACCGACACCGGGAACGAAGGCGACTGCCTTACAATGGTCACGACCACGAGTCGATCGACCTGGCCTTGCGAACCGCGACCCGCGCACCTGTTCCCCGACTTTGAAGGAATGCTGCGAATGCCAGACGATGCAATCAGCTTGCCGCGCTCGCGGCATCGGCCGTTCGGCCCTTGCGCCGGCGTCGGAAGCCTGGGCGCCGAGCAGGCCCGAAGCCCCGCAGATCAAGACCGAGCAACGGCCTCCGAAGGTCGGACTGCCGGCAGCTGACGACCAAGGTCGCGTTCCCGAACCTCCGATTCGACCGGCCGGTCGCGTTCGCCGATCCCGCCGACGGCAGCAATCTGTTCTTCGTGGTCGAGCAGCACACGGCCACGATCTGGTCGTTCCCCAACGACCGCGCGACGCGCGACAAGAAGCTGTTTCTCAAGCTTCCCGACCCGATCAACCGCGGCAACGAAGAAGGGCTTGCTCGGCCTGGCGTTTCATCCCAAGTACAAGGAAAACAAGCAGTTCTTCGTCTACTATTCGGCCAATGACAGCGGCCGCCGGCATTCGGTCGTCTCGCGGTTCCGCGCCTCGAGCGACCGATCCGCGCGTCGCCGACCCGGCGAGCGAGGAACGGATCTGGGTCTCGGCCGAAGACCCGTTCGAGAACCACAACGGCGGCACGATCGCTCTTCGGCCCGGACGGCTACCTCTACATCACGCTGGGCGACGGCGGCGCCGCCGACGATCCCGATGTCGAGCGGCCAGAACCCGCGCGACTGGTTCGCCTCGATCCTGCGGATCGACGTCGATCATCCGTCGGACGGCAAGCCGTACGGAATTCCCGGCCGACAACCCGGCGCGCCGGTCGACGAAAGTTCGCGCACTGGGCCCCCGAGGTTTATTGCATCGGCCTGCGGAACGTCTGGAAGTTCAGCTTCGACCGCCAGACCGGCGAGCTGTGGGCCGGCGACGTCGGCCAGAACCTCTGGGAGATGGTCCACCGCATCGAGAACGGCGGCAACTACGGCTGGAGCATCCGCGAAGGCTTCCACCCCTTCCAGCCCCAGCGGCGGCAGCGGCCCGACTCCGCCGCCAAGATCCAGCCGCCGATCGTCGAGTATCCCCACGCGCCCACCCGCGACCGGCCCGACACCGGACTGAGCATCACCGGCGGATACGTCTATCGCGGCAAGAAGATCCCCGAGCTGGTCGGCGTCTATGTCTACGGCGACTTCGACAGCGGCCGGATCTGGGGCCTGCGCTACGAGAACGGCAAGCTGCTCGCCAACGGCGAGCTGATCGACCTCCGGCGCAGCCCCAAGCTGAACATCGCGTCGTTCGGCGAGGATGCCGCAGGGCGAGCTCTACATCCTGGCGTTCGACGGCCGGATCCACGAGCTGGTGCCGCGGTCGGCCGTAGCGATCAACTGCGCGGCGCTGAGCTCACGTCGGCGGCAGCCCGTCGAGCGCCTCGCGCAGCTCGCGCCACAGGTCGTCGGGGTGCTCCAGCCCGACCGAGATCCGCACCATTCCGGCGCGTGATGCCCTGGCGGGCCGAGCCGGGCATCGTCCTGGCCGCGGTGGCTGGTGGTGGCCGGATGGCTCAGCGTCGTCTGAACGTCGCCCAGGCTGGGAGCGAACGGAATCGATCGGCAGTCCCCTGATGAACGCGTCGGCCCTGCCGCGGGTCGCCAGGTCGATCGTCACCATCGTGCCGCCGCTCGCCGTCGAGGAGCCGCGTCGCGGCGGTCGAAAGTCGGGATGAGAACGGCAAGCCCGGATAATAGCACCCGCGCGACCTGAGGATGGCCCTCCAGCCGTCGCGCCAGCTCGAGGGCCGTCGCCGCTGCGCGGTCGACGCGCAGGCTCGAGCGTCGCAAGGCCCGCGCAGCGCCAGCCAGCTCTCGAACGGGTTGCCGGTCTGGCCCAAGGTCGACGCCACCACGCGCACCTGCTCGATCAGACGGCGCGGCACCGACCAGGACGCCCGAGCGTCAGGTCGCTGTGGCCGCCGATCATCTTGGTCGCCGAGTGCACCACCAGGCTGGCACCGTAGCTCGATCGGCCGGCACAAGAGCGGGGCGAACGTGTTGTCGACGATCAAGCGGAATGCCGGCCTCGCGCGCGACCGCCGCCAGCGCGCCGAAGTCGGGGACACGCAGCAGCGGGTTCGAGATCGTCTCGGTGAAGATCAAGCCGGGTCGGCGGGCGCGAACAGCGACCGGAGAGTCCGCTCGGTCGCGGCCGGGATCGAAGACGTCGTGATCGATCCCCCATCGCGGCAAGCAGCTTCGTCACCAGGGAGCTCGTCTTGCCGTAGACTCCGTCGGAGATCAGCACGTGGTCGTTCTGGCTCGAGCAGCGAGAGCAACGTCGCGGCGATCGCTCCCATGCCCGAGGCGCAGACCAGCCCGGCCTCGGCCCCCTCGAGCTCGGCGAGCTTGTCGGCGAGCTGCGCCGCGTTGGGATGCCCGTCGCGCGCGTAGATGAATCCCGCGGCTTCTCCGTCGATAGAGCGCATCGACCTGGTCGAGATCGGCGAGGCAGTACACCGAGCTGATCTCGATGGGGGGACGAGCGGCCGGGCTGACGGTTTGACTCACGAGCGGTCCGCGAGCGCAGACCGTCGAGTCGTGCGGTCCGGCGGAAGCGGCTGACATGGCATCTTCCTCCGGTGCCGAGGTGCGACCATCACGCCGCCCTGAGTGACGCGACGATCAATGATGGAACGGCGTCGCTCCGGACGTTTTGCGAAAGAAACGCGCGGCCCTGGCCCGAGCAAGCGAGATGATCTCGCCGATCTTGCGGAGCGAGACCCAGCGATTGCCGGCGGCGCGTGCGTCGGCGACCTGTCGGCGCAGGGTCGCCAGGGTCGCCCAGTCGATCGACCAGGCCTGGGCGATCGCCTGCTCCTGGACGTGCCGCGTCAGCTCGTCGAGCCGATCGAGCAAGGCGTCGTCGATTGAGCACTCTGCCGTTCGATAAGTGTGTTCTTCGGCGACCGGGACAGCGCGGCGCTGCGTCGACGCGACTTGAAGAGGTCGCGCGAGCCGTGAACGTCCAGCCGCTCTTGCGGCGATGGTTCTCGCGATCGCTCCTTCGGCGGCTGGCTGGCTCTGGACCTCGCCCGAGTCGGGATCGATCCACGGGCCGATCCGGACGATCACGACCGTGATGTTGTCGAGGCCGCCGCGCAGATTGGCCAGATTGACCAGGTAGCGGCAGGCGTCTCGGGGGTGGAAGTTCGCCGGCGAAGACGCCCGATCTCGTGGTCCTCGACCGGTCCGGAGAGGCCGTCAGAGCAGAGGAGATAGACGTCGCCAAGCTCGACGGCCAGCGGGCCTTCGATGTCGACCTCGATCTCGAGCTCCGGGCCCAGGCTTCGCGTGATCACGTTCTTGGGGACCGAGACTCGCGCCTGCTCGGGCGTGAGGTGGTTGCGCCGCACCAGCTCCCAGACCAGGCTGTGATCGAACGAAAGCTGGTCGATCCGCTGGTTGCGGACGCGGTAGACCCGAGAATCGCCGACGTGGGCGATCAGCGCGCCTTCGGGCAAGCACGAGCAGGGCCGAGCACGTCGTCCCCATCCCCTGGAAGTCGCGATTGGCCGATGCGCGGCTGTAGATCAGCGAGCTGACTTCCCGAAACGCCTTGGCGATCGCCTCGGCCGGCGTGCCGGTCTTGCTCTTCATGTAGTTGTGAGGAATCAGGTCGCACGCCATCTTGCTGGCGAGCTCGCCGACGGCATGCGCACCCATGCCGTCGGCGACCAGGAAGACGTGACCTCGGCTGCCGCCAAGTCTCCTCGTGCGACGCCCGGACGGTCGCGTAGCTATCTTGGTTGTTCGACCGACGCATGCCCGTGTCCGTCGCGGCCGCGTCGATAATGATGTCGTCCCAGTTCACAGCCTGACCTTTATCCCGTGTCCCGCTAGAGCGACGAACCAACGCCCGGCGAGGCCCCGCTCGCCCGCTCGAACGAACCCTCGACCTTGAAAATCGGTCTGCGCAGGAACACTTGTCTCCAGCAGCAATCCGTACGCACCGGTTTTGCAACCGTTTCTGAGCATCCGTTCATGCTAGTCGAGTTTCTGTAAGGCGCCCCGCGTCGGGGTGAACCGCCTCGAAAGGTCCTGCGTCCGGCCCGCTTCCACGCTCAGCCACGACCACAAGTTGACCATGGGATTGTAGCGTTCGCGACCGCCAATAGAAGGACCGACTCCGGATTCTTTCATCACAGCTCACGCAACCCAGGCGCCGCTCGCGCGAAGAAAGGGCGCCCAAAACCGACGGTTCGACCGGATGACGGGACCAAGCCGGGCTCAGTGAGAGCGTGCCGATAGCGTCTAAATACCTGCCCGGACCGGCATTCTGCCGGCTTGGCACACTCGTCAAAGATCAAGCCCCGGTGATTCGCATTGATTACTACTTGAGGCGCAATACGATTGTGACGGGCCGACCGCGCGGTTGCCCGGCGTTGACGAAACCTGACAATTTGCCCCTGCCGCCGCTGGCGTTGCGAACTCGACTCCTATAAGATTAGATCGTCACTCGTCGAACGCAGGCACGAAGCTGCTCGCCCGGGAGAGAGGGCGCTCTCATGTCTTCACCGTCATCTGTGCATCAGGCGCGCGGCGCCGGCAGCAGGCCGGCTCAAGTGGTGCTAGGGCGTCCTGGAGCGGCGCTTGCGCCTGGGCATCGCGCTGCGGGCCAGGCTCGCGAGCGGTTGGGCCCGGATGCTGCAGGGAGAGTATGACCCCGACACACTTCGATCGGTGCCGTCTTGGGGAATGAGCGTGCTCCTGCATGCGCTTGCTGCTCTTGGTTCTGGCCTTGGTCATTCAGATGCGGTCGCGGGGGCCAGCGTGCCGATCGGATGATCCAGCCGGCGGTCGTCGATACCCAGCTCGGCGACGTCATGTCGCTCGTGACGGCGAACCGCGCGGGCGATCCGTTCACGACCAACGACAGCCCCGACCCGCCTTCGCTGGGGCTCTCGACCCGACGACCCCGAGCTCAGGCTCGTCGGCCAGCCGGAGATCCCGGGCCTCGCCCAGTTTGCACCGGTCATGGCCAGTCCCCTCCTGCGACAACAGCAGACGCAAGGCGACGCCCCTCTCAGTGACGCCGGCCGCCAGGGGCAGAGCGGGCTCGTTCGAGAGTTCGATCCGGCTGCCGCAGTTTGCCGAGAGCGTCTCGGCCCCTTTCTCGGGCCGGCAGGGGCTGACCAAGGCCAAGCTGCTGCGCCGCGAAGGGGGGACGGCGCGTTCGGAGAAGGCGGTCGACGACGGTCTGGACTGGATCGTCCGCCACCAGCGCGCCGACGGTTCGTGGAGCCTCGACGTTTCCGACCAGTGTCAGGCCGAGCCGTGCCCGCACCATGCCGCTCCGCTTGGTCGTCGGACACCGCGGCGACCGGGTTGGCCCTGTTGCCGCTCATGGGCGCCGGCCACATCCACACGGTGAAGTGCAAGCTACCAGGAGACCGTGCGGCGCGGGCTCGAATGGCTGACGGCGCACCAGCAGGCGAACGGCGACCTGTTCACCGGCCCGCCGGGCATGGCCTATCTCTACAGTCACGCGATCGCCACGATGGCCCTTTGCGAGGCTTACGGATCTGTCGCGCGACCCAGCGCTCCAGCGGCCGCCCAGCGCGCCATCGAGTTCATCGTCGCAGCTCAGGACCCCGTGGGCGGCGGCTGGCGCTATTCCCCGGGCAGCCCGGCGACACTTCGGTCTTCGGCTGGAACATCTTCGCCCTCCGCAGCGCCCATCTCGGCGGGCATCAAGATTCCGCGTGCAAGGTCCTCAAGACAGTGCTCGGCATATCTCGACCAGGCGGCCACCGACAAGACGCGGGTGACGTACCCCTATCAGCCGGGCGTCTCGCGCGGCGGCGAGCTTCGACCCGGTGATGACGGCCGAGGCCCTGCTGAGCCGCCAGCTCCTGGGCTGGCCGCGCGATTTCCCTCCGCTCGTCAAGGGGGTCGGAATGATCTCGGCCCATCTCCAGGAGTCGGGCGAGCGGAACATCTACTACTGGTATTACGCCACCCAGCTCCTGCACAACATGAAGGGCCCGGCCTGGGAGCGATGGAACGCCAAGATCCGTGAAGGGCTGATCAGCATGCAGGACCAGGGAAGCGACCTGCGCTCGCGGAAGCTGGGACCCGTTCCAGCCGCATGCCCGACACCTGGTCGCAACCGCCGGCCGGCTCTACTTGACTTCGCTCTCGATCCTCACCCTCGAGGTCTATTATCGCTACCTGCCGCATGTATCGCTCGTACGACGAAGACCAAGCCAACCCGAAGCGCGCGATGAAGGCTGACGACGACCCGAAGTGATCGCCCGAGAGGTCGCCGCGAAATGGCGTCGCCTGCAGAAAACGAATGCTCTAACGTCTGGCCGCGTTGAATTCGCGCAAGGGAATGGTCTTGTAGAGAACGAGCTGCGAAAGCACCAGCCCCTTGGGGTTGATCTGGGCAGGCATCAGGAACGCGTAGTCCCCTTTCCGCACATAGGTGACAGCGCCCGCGCGTGACCTGGCTCATCGTGAACTGGCCCTCGTCGGGCGGCACGATCGTCGCGATGTTGTTGCCGGGCACGCTCAACTGCAGCGGGCACGCGCGACGAGACCGTGCCCACCACGTGGCGCACCGAAGGATCCCCCCGCGATCCCGGTGTCGAGCGGATAGGCCCAGCCATAGAAGCAAGCTCTGCCCGCGTAAGCCCCAGCCTCATGAGCCATACAGCGAAATTGGGGTCGACGGCTGTCACGACACCGGTTATTGGGGAGCATGCTGTTGAAGGTCGGCGAGACCAGCGTTCGATCGCCCCCCTCGAACACATCGACGTGGGGTGCTTGCAACACGTTGGAGCCGGACGTCCCGGCCGACCGCTTCGACCACCGACTGTGCGGTCAGGCGATCGAGCGTGATCGGCCAGCGGACCAGGAAATCACCGACATTGTCGACTCGAGATCGGAAATTGCTGCCCGGAGTGATTTTGAATCACGATCCATCGCGTCGTCACGTTGATGACCTCGCCCCACGCCCCCTCGGGCGGAAGCTGCGGAAGGCCGCGCGGGTGGCCGACGATCTGGTCGAACGCCAGCTCCGGGTCTTGGGCCGCCGACGGCATCCCGCAAGACGAAAGCGCAGGCAAGGCAGAACAGGAGCAATCCTGAGCAGAGTTCTTCCCGATTCCGCATCGACCTCACCTCCGCCATTGTGCGCGCAGCCCTTGCGAGTGTTCGACGACTCATACATCAAGAATACACCTTGCTCGCACAGACGGACTGTCACCGAACACATTCTTCCGACGGCTGGCACTTTGCCCTTTGCCGACAATTTCGGGAATTCCGTAGACTATATTCGCTATCGAGCCTTTCGACCCTGGTCCGACGACGAAGTGCTATTCTTCTCCACGCGAAGGTCGACCGTGACATGAGCACGACCGACCGGCGATCTTCCGACGACACAGCCTTGTCCCAGCTCGGCGAGAGCCGGCTCCGGACGTCGATCTGACGGGCGTGACCCTGGGCGATTTCCAGGTCGAGAAACTGCTCGGTCGCGGAGGAATGGGCGAAGTTTACCTGGCCACCCAGCTCAGCCTGAATCGCCCCGTCGCCCTCAAGGTGCTCCGCCCAACTTCGCCGCCAACCCAACTTATCTCGGCCGACTGAAGTCGGAAGCGACCGCGGTCGCCAAGCTCAATCATCCCAACATCGTCCACGTTTACACGCTTGGTTGCATCGACAAGATCAATTTCATCGCGATGGAGTACGTCCAGGGGACGAACCTGCGGGACTACATCTGCAAGAAGGGCGCTCTCGACCTCCCGCTGGCGCTGTCGATCATGAGGCAGACCGGGCAGGCCATCGGCGCGGCCGGCGAGGTCGGGCTGATTCATCGCGACGTCAAGCCCGAGAACATCTTGATGACCAAGAAAGGGACGAGTGAAGGTCGCGGATTTCGGGCTGTGCCGCGACCAGGATCAGCCGGCACGTTCACCTGACGCAGTCCGGCGTGACGATGGGTACGCCGCTGTACATGAGTCCCGAACAGGCGCAGGGCCACGCGGTCGATCATCGCAGCGATCTCTATTCGCTGGGAGTGACGTTTTACCACATGCTGGCGGGGGTGCCGCCGTTTCAGGCCGAGACGGCGCTGGCGCTGGCGCTCAAGCAGGTGCGGGAAGCGCCGCGCAGCATGTTGATCCACCGGCCGGACCTGCCGCCGGAGCTCGATCGGCTGGTCCTCAAGCTGATGGCCAAATCGCCGGCGGATCGGTACCAGTCGGCGGCGGTGATGCTGGCCGACCTGGCGAAGATTCGCGACTCGCTTCAGACGGGCGCGACGGCGACGATTGCCGACGCCGCCGCCGGCTCAGCCGCGCGGGCGGCCGACGTCGCTTTCGCCCGGCGCGGGCAGCGCGAGCCGGTCGCGAACACGGCCTCGGGCGGCGCAGCTGGCCGAGGCGCCGTCGGGTGAGGCCGCCGCTCGCCGGGACGACGCCGTGGCGGGCTCCTGGGCGGCTGAGCTGGCGGCTTGATGATCGCGGCGATGCTTCGTCCGCTGTTGCTCGTGGGCGCCATCGCCGGCTGGAGCGCCCGCAACCCGGACGTCATGGCCATCGCCGGCCGACGCCGGCGCCGCCTCCGCCGGTCTCTGGCTGGACCCGGGCTGGGTCGACGTCCCCAAGCAGACCAGCGCCGACGAGCAGTTGCGGTACGCACTCTTCCAGGCCCCGCGCGACGAGTGGGTCGCGGCGTTTCTGGCCGTCCCGGGTATTTCCCACACTCGCACGAGACGATCTCCAAGGCATACACCCAGCTCGCGCGGATCTGGCACCGCCGGTCGCGACGTCGAGGCGCTCGAGGCGCTCGACGCCGACCTCGGCCACTGGAAGCACGCCCAGAAACACGACCAGGAGCTCGCCGAGCTCGTCCGCATCGCCGATCAAGCTGCAAGAACGGCGACTTCGACGGGGTCGTCGAGGGAATGAAAGCACTGACCAAGGACGACGTGTCCGAGATCTACGATCCGGCGCTGGTGGAACTGAGCCTCGAAGTCTGCGCCGATGCGATGTCGCGGCGTCCCGCGCCGGGGCCGAAACGATTCTGCACGAGCCGCTCCGAGCGTGCTCAGCTGCAAGCTGGTCCGACAGACTTTTCAGGATCGAGGTGCCGCGCGGCGCGACCGCCGTCGAAGGCCGCCGCCAAGAGCAGTCGTAGAACAGCAACAATCGAAGTCGAAGGAAATCAGCATTCGAGAGACTGTGGTCAGACGGTGATACGTGCTGAACGGACGCTGAGCTCGAGGCGGCGGCCGGCGGCCGGGCCGGTGGGTAGGGAGTCGCGGGAATGGCATTCTTGAAACGAGCCAACGGCGAGACCGCCGGGCAGATCATCGAGCTGAAGCCGGATCGAATCATCATCGGCCGGTCGCCCGAGCATTGCCACGTCGTCCTCGACCCCAACGGCGTCAGCCGCCGGCATGCCGAGATCTATCGCAAGGGCGAGGATTTCTTCCTGGCCGATCTCAACTCGCGGAACATGACCAAGGTCAACAACATGAAGGTCATTCCGGGAATCGATCACCGCCTGGCCCCGGGTGACCGGATCAATATCTGCGACGTCGAGTTCCTCTTCTACCCCCAGCTTCCGCCGGAGAGCCGGCCGCAAGGAACCCGGCGACATCATGATCGTCACCGAGGGCGAAACGCCGAGGATCGCCCCATCTCCACATGCTCGACGCCTCGCGCTCGAGCGCCATGGCGAGCATGGTCAAGCCGGAGGTCAAGCTCAAGGCGATCCTCGAGATCACCCGCAACCTGTCGAGCGAGCTCAAGATCGACATCGTCGCCCCCAAGATCCTCGACTCGCTCATGGAGCTCTTCCCGCAGGCCGAGCGGCTCTTCCTGGTGCTCGTCGATCCCGAGACCAAGCGGCTGATCCGCAAGGCCTTCAAGTACCGGCCCGCCAAGAAGTCGGTCTTCTCGTCGACGATCCCGGCCGACGAGGTCCCGATGAGCATCAGCCGGTCGATCGTCAACCACGTGCTGGGCCAGAAGAAGGCGGTCTTGAGCCAGGACGCCGGCGCCGACAAGAACCTGCCGACCAGCGCGTCGATCGCCGACCTCAAGATCCGCTCGGTGATGTGCGTGCCGCTCTTGACCCCCGACCGCGAGGCGCTGGGGATCATTCAGCTCGATACCAGCGACCGCAAGCAGTTCGCCCAGGAAGACCTCGACGTCCTGGCCGCGGTGGCCAGCCAGGCCGCCATCGCGATCCAGAACGCCCAGATGCACGAGTCGCTGCTGGAACGCGAGCGGATCAACCGCGACCTGAAGCTCGCCGAGCAGGTTCAGAAGCGGTTCCTGCCCCAGTCGGTGCCGGCGATTCCCGGGCTTCGAGTTCTTCGCCCACTACGACCCGGCCTACGAGGTCGGCGGCGACTATTACGACTTCGTCCCGCTGCCGGGCAACCGGCTGGCGATCGCCGTGGGCGACGTCTCCGGCAAGGGCGTCGCGGCCGCGCTCATGATGGCCAAGTTCTCGGGCGACACGCGCTACTGCATCCTCACCGAAAACTCGCCGGCCGCGGCCGCCAACGAGCTCAACTCGCTGCTCTTCTCCGCCGGCATCGACGAGAAGTTCATCACCCTGAGCCTGAGCGTCCTCGACATCGAGCAAGCGCACCCTGGCGATCACGTCGGCCGGCCACCTTCCCGTGATGATCCGCCGCGCCAACGGCACGGTCGACGAGATCGGCGAGGAGATCGCCGGCTTTCCCCTGGGAATCATCCCCGAGGCCGATTACAAGCAGACCGAGGTCAAGCTCTACCCGGGCGACGTCGTCGCCGTCTTCTCCGACGGCGTGACCGACGCCCGCAACCTGCGCGAGGAGCTTTACGACTCGCGCGACAAGCGCCGGCTGATGCGCAGAGCTCGCCGAGACCACCGGCGGGCCCGAGGCGGTCGGCCGCGCACTCCTGCAGGACATCCGCGAGTTCTCGGCCGGCCACACCCAGGTCGACGACATCACGCTGATCTGCTTCGGCCCGTCTGCCTCGCTCAGACTCACCGATGCCGATCAAAGTCGCCAACATCCGCCTGGAGCTCGACGAGCCCGAGGAAGCGCTTGCCGCGAAAGCTCGCGAGCCGGCTGGGCCTGCCTCGCCGACGCCGATCGGCCACTGGCGGATCCTCCGCAAGAGCCTCGACGCCCGGTCGCACGACGACATCCACTTCAGCTATGCCGCCGTCGTCGACCTCGACCGAGCACGAGCCTCGAGCGCGTCGCCGCGGCGTCGCCGCGGACCTCACGCCCTATGTCCCCGAGCGCTTCGACTGGCCCGAACCCGGGCCAGCGCCGCTCGCGGCACCGGCCCGGTGATCGTCGGCGCCGGGCCCGGCCGGGCTCTTCGCCGGCTATCTGCTCGCCCAGTCGGGCTATCGCCCGTTGATCCTCGAACGCGGCCGGGCCGTCAAGGACCGGGTCGCCGACGTCCGCCGGTTCGATCGACGAAGGGCCGCTCGACCCCGAGAGCAACTACCTCTTCGGCGAGGGAGGGGCCGGCACGTTCAGCGACGGCAAGCTCACCTCGCGCGGCACCGGGCCCGACGTGACCCGCGTCGCTCGAGATCCTGGCCGACTGCCACGGCAAGCCGTCGATCGTCTACGAGCACCGGCCGCATCTCGGGCTCCAACCGGCTGCCGCTGGTCGTGCGCACCCTGCGGCGCAAGTTCGAGGAGCTGGGCGGCGAGGTCCGCTTTTCCTGCCGGGTCGAGGACCTCGATATCGCCGACGGCCGGCTCCGCGGGCTGGCGACCTCGTCGGGCTACATCGCCGCCGAGCTCGCGATCCTGGCGATCGGCCACAGCGCCCGCGACACCTACGGCATGCTGCTCCGCCGCGGCGTGCCGATCGAGGCCAAGCCGTTTCAGCTCGGCGTGCGGATCGAGCAGCCGCAAGCAGCGATCGACCGGGCGCGGTACGGTCCCAGCGCCGGCCATCCCGGTCCTGGGCGCCGCCGAGTACACCGCGTCGGTGCGCGCCGCCGGCCGCGACCTCTTCACGTTCTGCATGTGCGCCGGCGGCTACGTGATGCCCAGCGTCAGCGAGCCCGGCTACTTCTGCACCAACGGCATGAGCGAGAGCCGGCACGACTCGCCGTTTGCCAACAGCGGCCTGGTCGTCACCATCGATCCGCGCGAAACCGGCAGCACGCATCCCCTGGCCGGCGTCCATTACCAGCAGCGGTTCGAGCGCCTGGCGTACATCGCGGGCGGTCGCTCGTACCACGCGCCGATCCAGTGGGCCCGCGACTTCCTCGCCGGCCGGCCGAGCCGCGGCACGCTTCCCTCGAGTTATCGCCGCGGCGCCACGGCGACCGATCTTCATTTGACTCTGCCCGAACCGGTCGTCGAGGCGCTGCACAGCGGTCTGCCGCTCCTGGACCGGCGATTCGGCGGCCAGTTCCTGCGCGACGCGACCTCACCGGCCCCGAAGCCCGCGGCAGCTCGCCGGTCCGCATCGTCCGCGACCCGCAGACGCGGCAGAGCCCCGCGGTCGCCGGGCTTTACCCCTGCGGCGAAGGCGCCGGCTACGCCGGCGGGATCGTCAGCGCCGCCGTCGACGGCCTGCGCACTGCCGCGCCATCGTCGCCGCGGTAGCGCTTCCTGACGAACACTGATTTCGCGTTTTATCGACTCCTGTGCGGCAAGCCAGCGCGCCGTGGCCGGCTTCTGTGGCTTTGGTTCCAGCTTGCGAGCGGCCAGGTCAATGCGGGCCAAGAGTGGCTCGTTCAAGTGGTCAAGTGTGCTCCGGCTATTTGGCTCACGGCGAATCCTTTGAGCCAAGCTTCGTGTTACCGATGCGCTTCGGCATAGCGCACCCACGCGGTGCCGATGTGCCCTGCTTGATAGCCATGGAGGATTTCCGCCAGGATCTCGACGGTTTCGACGATCGTCGTCCCCGACCGGTTGAAGTACTTGTTGCCGTCGGCCATCGCGACCTTTTCCTCACGGACTGAGCGCAAGTCAAACCAACCCGGCAGCGACTCCAGGAACGGCACCTCGTGCAGCGTGCGCTCGAGGTTGAAGCCGCATGGCGCGACGATCAAGCATTCGGGGTCGGCCTCGCGCACGCGCAACCAGTCGATCGCCCGCGAGAATTCGCCTTTTTCACTGAGCAGGAGCCGGCCGTTGGCGGCCTCGACCAGCTCAGGCCCCCAGTTGCCCATGGCGAAGATGGGATCGGTCCACTCGAGAGCAACCACCGATGGGGTCATTCTGTCGCGCACCGCTTCGTGAACCGCCTTGATGCGACTGCGTCATCTCGCTCACGAGGCTCGCCGCCTGGCGTTCTCGGCCCAGAGCACGGCCGATCGCGAAGATACCCTCATGAATTCCCCGGACGCTTCCGGCCTGGAGTGCGACTACCTGGCTTGCCACGACGCAGCCGGCCTGCTTGACGTCGGATGGCGTGACGGCGCAGACGTGGCAATGCTCCTGGGTGATCAGCACATCGGGCTCAAGCGAGTCGATCAGCGCGGTATCGACGTGATAGAGCGGCTCGCCGGATTTCAGCCGGCGGCGAACTTCAGCGTCGATCTGGCCGCTGGAGACCGAGACGTCGAACGCCGGCTCTGTGCACTGCGGCAGTCGGGTGACCCACGACGGGTTGTCGCATTCGTGCGACCGCCCGACCAGCCACTGTCCCGCGCCCAGGCCGCACACGATCTCGGTGCCGCTGGCCAGCAAGGAAACGATCCGCATCGGCGCTCCCCGACCTAGTGCGACGCAACCTCCGGTTCGGGGCGCATCCACGCCACGCGATTCTCCAGAAGCGCAAGTCCGCCGAACAAAACGACAACAAAGAACGCGTCGCCCGCGAGGCTGTTGCGGAAGAACGGCAGTGCTGCCGTGTAACACGTCGCCAGTCCCTCGGCCGTCCGCGGGTACAGATCGGTCATGGCCCACACGGCCAAGTTCGTCACCAGGAAGAACAGAACCGAGCTCGCGAGCGATGTGGTCGCCACCTGCCATACCGAACGACGATTGGTGATCGTCTGGCCGAGCATCGTGGTGGCCACGATGCAGGCATAGACGATCGGCTGACTGACCAGCATGATGCGCAGGTCGTACCGAATGACCGCGAGCACGAGATCGCTCAGAAGCATGGCCGCGAGCGGGACCAGGTAAGCGAGCTTCCGGTTTGCAAAACACGCTCCGCCGAAGAGGGCCATCGCGGCGATGGGCGTGACGTTGGGCGGATGCGGCAACAACCGCGCGAGCGCGGCCACAATGATCGCCCACAAGATCACCAGGGATCGCTTGCTCATTTCGCTCTTGCCTTTCGGTGCCCTAGAAAGCCGGGCCTGCTCATACCGGCGGGATATCGCCGGCGGCGCAAACCGCCAGCGGCGACCCCGCCAGCAGCAGATCGGCGTAATAACGTCCGTCCCGAATGACGGTCTCGCCCACGGTGACAGCCACGGGCCTCTGGAAAACGGGGCCGTCGTAGACGAACGAATGAAACTCGCCGTTTTCGCCGCAGGGATCGATGCCGGCGGGCAGGTCATCGAGCAGCCGCTCATCGAATTCTCGGCCCGACGAACCCCGGCCCCACTTTTCCTTCGACGCAGGAGAGAATCGCCCTGAAACCGAGTGCGATGATTTCACGCGAGAGCCGTCTGGTGTCGCGCTTCCAGATCGGAAAGACGCCACTCATGCCGGCCTTGGCCATGTTGTTTTCGCGCCAGGCGCGCAGGTCTTCGAGGAAGAGATCGCCAAAGCCAACGGTATCCACCCCGCGCAATTTGAGGTCGTTCATCGCCCGCCGCATGATTTCTTCGTACACCTCGTTCGTGCATGGCGTGGTGTTGCCCGACGGGAGGTAAATCTTAAAGAGCGGCAGCCCGATCGCGTCGGACTGGGCCTCGAGCAGTTCTTCACGCACGCCGTGATGGCTGACGCGCTTGAACTCGTCGGAGATCGACGTCATTAGCCCGACGACCCGATAGCCGGGATCTCCCTGAAGTACATGGAGCGCCAGCGCGCAGTCCTTGCCGCCGCTCCACGACATGACCACGGGCGTTGGGTTTGTCATCTGTGAGTCCATCGCCGCCACGTGCTGCATCGGGTCCCGGTACGTGACGAAGATGCTACTCGTCTGGCGGCCGGAACTCAAGCATGCCCACTTGAGCCTCGCCGTGCGCCTCCCTACCATGAGGGCTGTCGCGTCATGCCATGACGGCGGCGGTGCGTAATGCGAGGCAGCCGCTCGATCATCCGTTTGAGAACAGAAAGGCAACGCCGTGCTCGAGATTCGACAGAGACAAGGGCGCATCGGCCAGCGACTCGCACAGGGAGTTGCACTGAGCATGCTGGTTTTGCTGGCGCCGGCCGCCTGGGCAGTCGCCGGTGACCCGTGGGTTGTCTACGAGGGTTCCGATGGTCCGGCGAAGGGACAGCACATCGTGCTGGTGAGCGGTGACGAAGAGTACCGCTCCGAGGAAGGGCTGCCGCAACTGGCCAAGATCCTGGCGCAGCGCCATGGGTTCAAGTGCACGGTCTTGTTCGCCATCGGCACCGACGGGACGATCGACCCGAAGCGATCCGACAACATTCCCGGCCTCGAAGCACTGCGCTCGGCCGACCTGATGATCATCGCCACGCGCTTCCGCAACCTGCCCGACGAGCAGATGAAGGAAGTGGTCGATTACGTCGAGTCGGGTCGGCCCGATCATCGGCATGCGCACGGCGACGCACGCGTTCAACTTGAAGAGCAAGACGTACGCGAAGTACTCGTGGAACAGCAAGGAATGGCCCGGCGGCTTCGGGCGCCAGGTTCTGGGCGAGACATGGGTCAATCACCACGGCCAGCACGGCAAGGAGAGCACGCGCGGAATCATCGCACCCGGGGCACGGGACCACCCGATCGTCCGCGGAATCAAGGACGGCGACATCTGGGGCCCGACCGACGTGTATGAAGCGCATCCGACGCCCGACTGCACTCCGCTGGTCTTGGGCCAGGTGCTCAAAGGGATGAAGCCGGCCGACGAACCGGTCGAGGGGAAAAAGAACGACCCGATGATGCCCGTCGCCTGGTGGAAGAGCTACACCGGCGGGGCGGGCAAACCGGCGCGCGTCTTCACGACAACCATGGGCGCGGCCACCGACCTTGAGAGCGAAGGCCTGCGCCGCCTGCTCGTGAACGCAGCCTATTGGGCAATCGGACTCGAGGACAAGATCTCCGAGCGGGCCGACGTGACCTTGGTCGGCGAGTACCACCCGCTCCCCTTCGGCTTCGGTGGATTCAAGAAGGGAAGAATGCCCGAGGAATTTTCGGTAGGCGCCGGAAAGTAGAGCCGTAAAGCGGAGAACGGCGCGGGTCATGTGAGCATGCCCTTTCTCGCTGGGGTGGTTAGCCGGTTGCCTCGGCGGTTCGCGCCTGGCAGACTGAGGGACGAAACAGGGGCGTTTTGTTTCGACCAGCCATCGGGGAGGAGCAATCGATGTGGCGATGCACATTGCGTTGGGCGCTATTGGTATGGTTCGGCCTGCTGGGATTGGAGTCGTCGAGCCATGGGCAGAGCCCCGCCGAGTATGCGCAGACGGCGGCGTTCGCGGCGGCCCATCAGAACAAGGACGGCGGGTTTGCCTCGAAGGTCGGTGAATCCTCGAGCCTGGGCGCGACCAATTCGGCCCTGCGCGTGCTCAAGCACGTGGGCGGTTCGGTGCCCGATATCCTGGGCTGCATCGCATACGTCAAGTCGTGCCGCGATGGCAGCGGTGGCTTCGCGCCCGCGCCGGCAGGAAAACCCGACGTGATCACGACGGCCATCGGCCTGATGGCGGCCTCGGAGCTCAAGATCGCCGACGAAGCCACGATCAAGGCCGCCACCGTTTACTTCGGCAAGAACGCCAAGAGCTTCGAGGAGACGCGGATGGCGATCGCCGGACTGGAGGCCGTCAAGGCCAAGTCGCCTGATTTCCCCGCGTGGCTCGACCGGCTGCAGGCGATGCGCAGCCCCGACGGCACATTTGGCGAGGGGCCAGGACAGGCTTATGCGACCGGAGGCGCGGCCGCGGCCATCTTGCGGATGGGGCTCGAGCTCGACCGCCGCGACGCCGTCATCGCGGCGATCAAGGCCGGCCAGCGGCCCGAGGGTGGCTGGTCCAAGGACGCCGGGCCGCCCGACCTGGGTGCAACCTACCGCATCATGCGGCGCCTCTACATGCTCCAGGAAAAGCCCGACGTCGAGCGGCTGCTGGGCTTCATCGCGCGCTGCCGGCAGTCCGACGGCAGCTACGCGAGCACGCCCGGCGGTCACGGCGAGCTGGGGGCGACCTACACCGCCACGATCGTGATCTACTGGCTGCGGCTCCTCACGCGGCATGCCGACAGTGGTCGAGACCGCAGGCTACACGCCGCTCGATCAACGGCAACGGCCTGGCCGGCTGGGAAGGAGACAGCCAGCTCTGGGCCGTGCGCGACGGCATGCTCGTCGGCCACTCGCCGGGCCTCGATCACAACGAGTTCCTGTCTACGACACAGTCCTACGGCGACTTCATCTTGCGGCTCAGCTTCCGGCTGCTCGAGGGCAAGGGCAACAGCGGCGTGCAGTTCCGGAGCGTGCGCGTGCCGCCGCACGAGATGTCGGGTTATCAGGCCGACATCGGCGAGGGCTACTGGGGCTCGCTCTACGACGAATCGAGGCGCAACAAGGTGCTGGTGGCCGCCTCGGCCGACGCCCTCAAAGCACTCAACAAGACCGACTGGAACCGTTACGTCGTGCGTGCGCGGGGCGACGAGATCGCGCTCTCGTTGAACGGCAAGGAGTCGGTGCGGTACCACGAGACCGATCCCTCGGTCGCGCGCGACGGGCTGTCTGGCGGTGCAAATCCACGCGGGCGGGCCGATGGAGGTGCAGTTCAAGGACGTGATGATTCAGCCGCTGCCCAGGCCAACCGCCGTCGGACCCTGACAAGCCGGGATTTCACGTGCGGACGCTCAAGACCGATCAAGGCGAACGCAAATATGTCGTTTACGTGCCCGAGGGCTACGACGGCTCGAAGGCGTTTCCAGTGATCTTGTTCCTGCACGGCGCGGGTGAGCGCGGCACGGATGGAATCGCTCCGTCTCGCGTGGGAATCGGGCCGGCACTTTTAAATCGCGCCGGGCGGCGTGCCCGCCATCGTCGTGATTCCGCAAGCGCGCGAGACATGGGCCGCCGGCTCGCCAGACGCTGAAGCGGCCGTCAAGGCACTTGACGATGTGATGGCCGCCTACAAGACCGAACCGCAAGCACGTGATCTTGACCGGTCTGTCAATGGGCGGGCGCGGAAGCTGGGACCTCGCCGCCAAGTATCCCGAGCGGTTCGCGGCCGTCGCGCCGATCTGCGGGCCCGGCAATCCCGCAGATGCCGAGAAGCTCAAGGCGCTCCCGGTCTGGTCGTTCTGCGGCGATGCCGACCGCGACCGGACCGTCCTCAACATGCGGCAGATGGTCGAGGCACTCAGGCAGCTTGGGGGCAACCGCGAAGATCACCGAGTACCGCGGCGTCGGCCACCAGAGCTGGGACCGCGTGTACAACGACCCGGAGGTGATCGACTGGATGCTCGCACAGAAAAAAGGCTGACGGGCGCATGCTGAAACCACCCGTTGGTTTAAAGCGCCGGCGAGCCGAGAAACGCGCCGACGATTGCGCGAAGCTTGCCGGATTGTTCGTTCACCAAAGATTGCTTGAAGGCCGTCATGACAACCGCAACGCTGCGCGCCAAGTCGTCTTCGATCAGGGAATATTCTTATCGTGACCGGACGCTGCGCGTGACGCCGGGCTGCCCGCTGCCGATCGGCGCAACGCCGACTCCCAGCGGAATCAACTTCGTTTTGGTATGCCGGCACGGAACTGCGGTGTGGCTGGTTCTCTCGGAACCGTGCGACGGGGCGATCTATGCCGAGATTCCGCTCGACCCGCGCTTGAACCGTACCGGCGACCACTGGCACGTTCGGGTCGACGGGCTGCCGACAGAATTCTGCTATGGCTACCGCGTTGACGGTCCCAAAGGCCACGGCCATCGCTACGATCCCCAAATTATCTTGCACGACCCGCACACACGGCGCTCTCGTGCGGCCGGCCGTGGGGGCAGGGGGGAAGCCTGCCGCGCCGTAGCCTGATGATCGAATCGATGATCGATCGGCCGCGGCTCGACCACCCGCGGACGCCGCTCGAAGATACCGATCATCTACGAGCTGCACGTCCGCGGCTACACAGTCGATGCCAGCTCCGGCGTGAGACATCCCGGCACTTATGCGGGTCTCACCGAGAAGATCGGCTACCTGAAAACGCTGGGGATCACGGCCGTCGAGCTTCTGCCGATCGACGAGTTCGACGAGAACGACTGTCACTTCGTCAATCCGTTTACCGGCGAAAAGCTCCGGAACTTCTGGGGCTACAACCCGATCGCCTTCTGCGCACCCAAGGCGGCTTATGCGCACAACCCCGAGGGCCAGGCGCCGTGGGAGGATCTCGGGGCGATGGTCGACGCCTTTCACGAGGCGGGCATCGAGGTCTACCTCGACGTCGTCTTCAACCACACCGCCGAAGGGGGCGAAGGCGGACCGACTTACAACTTCCGCGGCGTCGACAACGCGCTCTTTTACATGCTCGACGAGCACGGGCGCTACCTCAACTACAGCGGCTGCGGCAACACGTTCAGCAGCGATCATCCGGTGGTGCGGAACTTCCTGCTCGACTGCTTGCGCAACTGGGTCGTCGAGGGGGCAGTCGACGGCTTCCGGTTCGACCTGGCCTCGGTCCTGGGCCGCGACCGGCACGGCAACGTGCTGGTCGAGCCGCCGGTCATCAAGCGGATCTCGGAGGACTCGCTGCTGCGCGACACCAAGCTGATCGCCGAGCCCTGGGACGCCGCCGGGCTCTACCAGGTCGGCACGTTTCCTGGCGAGGGCCGCTGGTCCGACTGGAACGGCCGGTATCGCGACGACGTCCGGCGGTTCTGGCGCGGCGACCCGGGCATGACCTCGGCCCTGGCCACGCGGCTTTGCGGCAGCGACGACCTTTACCGCGACCGCGGGCCGCTCCATTCGATCAACTACATCTGCTGTCACGACGGCTTCACGCTCAGCGACCTGGTCTCGTACAACCACAAGCACAACGAGGCCAACGGCGAGGGCAACCGCGACGGCAGCGACGCCAACTGGAGCTGGAACTGCGGCGTCGAGGGGCCGACCGACGATCGCGCCGTCCTCCAGGTCCGCCGCCGACAGGTCCGCAACCTGATGGCGACCCTGATGCTCTCGCAGGGAGTGCCGATGATCCTGGGCGGAGACGAGTTCCTGCGCACCCAGCAGGGCAACAACAACGCCTGGTGCCAGGACAACGCCGATCAGCTGGGTCGACTGGACGCTCTGCGAGCGCAACGCCGACTTCCTCCGCTTCGTGCGGATGATGATCGCCTGCGGCGCGCCCATCCCGTCCTGCGGCGCCGGACGTTTTTCACCGGAGAGCGGGGCGGGCAGCCGCCCGAGATCGTCTGGCACGGCGTCGAACCGGCGAAACCCGACTTTTCGTTCGACAGCCGCTCACTGGCCTTCGCCCTCGATGGCCGACGATCCGATCGCCCCAACTTGCTCGACCGCGACATTTACGTCGCGATGAATGCCTATGTCGAGCCGCTCGGATTTCACGATCCCGGCCGCACCCACGGGCCGCGCCTGGCGTCGCGCCGTCGACACGTCACTCGCATCGCCCGACGACATCGTTGAGGAAGACCGACGGGCCCCAGAGTCCGGCGTCGCTGCAGATCCTATCGCTGTCGCAGGCCCACTCGCATGATCGTGCTGATGTTCCGAAGCGTGAGCAGCTCCCCGACAAGGACTCGAACCTTGAACCTAGCGGTTAACAGCCGCTCGCTCTACCGATTGAGCTATCGGGGAAACAGCCCTTCGAGGATACCGGTACGATCGGGTGCGACTCAAGGGCACTCGGATGCGCAGGAGCCATGCGCGAGACGCCGGCTCGCGCGAGTCGAGAGACTCGCCTCGCCGAGCTCGGCACAGCAGGCCTCGCCGAGCCTCGCCAGCCACGATACGGCCGCGCCGGCATGAGTGCGCCGGCTCAGTCCTTGTGCGGCCCGACTTCTCGTGCGACCTCGATCGCTTTCTCGAGGATGCCCACGATCAAGGCATTGAGCGAGGCTTTGTCTTCCTTGGCCCAACTCGCCAGTTGCTCGTGCAGCACGGGAGGCATGCGAATCTGAAAATGGACCACGGTTTCAGGCATGGAAACATCTCCTCAATTCTCAGAAAGGGACCCGGACCACGCAATCAGTCTGCGGGTACCAAGCCCCCATCCCGTCATGAGACGGCGAATCGGGGCATGCATGGGTATTGTACCCGAAATTTCGCGTGAACTTTCATTATTTTCTCTGAAATGATATGGTTTTATTGGGGGTGGGCCGTGTTGTTTTGTTTATAGAGCGCACACCGACGAAAAGCCCGGCCGTCGACAGCCTTTCCGACGACACGACTCGCTACCACGCTCGGCCGCTCGCCGTTTCGGGCAATCACGAAGCGGGCTCGCGGTCACGCAAGCATTCTGCCGCGCGTGCACGACTCGCCGCAAGCGTCCGATACCCTCGGCCGCGATCTGCCGACGCAACGTGATAACGCCCTATCCTTGCTGTCCCGAGTATACTTATGGAGAAATCGCCGAGTCAGTGGTGGCAGCGCAGCGTCGGATCTCACAGCCGGAATCTCACCAGTCTGATCAAGGAGTTCGTCGCACACTGGGGACTGATGGCCCGTGCCTGGGGTATCAATTCGACAATGGGCGAGCTCTTTGCCTTGTTGTACATCACCGGCCGCGACTGGACGGCCGACGACTTACGTCATTGGCTGGGCGTTTCGCGGGGAAACGTCAGCATGAACCTGAGGGAGCTGCTCGCCTGGGGCGTCGTTCACAAGGTCCACCGCGCGGGCGAACGCCGCGAGCTGTTCCGAGCCGAAGCCGACGTCTGGACGCTGTTTCGCAAAATCTTGACCGAACGAAAACGCCGAGAGCTCGACCCCAGCCTGTCGGTGCTCGATCGCGCGTCGCGACTGGTCGAAGAAGACCCGGCGCTCGAGAGACGTCCGAGCCCGAATCGAGCCGCTCCGCCGATTCTTCCGCATGATCGACGGCTTGGCTGTTCGGTTGATTTCGACACCTCCGGATGATCTGTCCGCGCTCGATCGTGTGCTTGCAGACGATCGCGGAGCACGGCCATCGGACGTGCCGACCGGGGCGAGCGTCATGCTGCGTCAATCCCCGAAGCGCACGCCGTCGCTTGCATGTCCGAGCACGCGAGCTACGATTGATGGGAGCGAGGGCTAATTGCCGTCGTATGACGCGATCGCGACGGGACGATCGCGGAAGTTGACGTGGGCGTGCAAACTCCAGCCGGCGAGGCTCCGAGGCAAGGGCACATGCATCGTCAGACACAAGTGAGTCGAGCGAGGGGATCGATTGTTGCACACCAGCCGGGCAGCGGCGTCGTGTCATCGCCAGGTACCGAGCTTCTGGAATCTCGCGACTGCCCTTCGGTTCTCGCACCGCCTCCCGGGTTGGATCACGAGCCGAAGCACGTCGCGACGCTCATTCGTGCATGCGCAGGAAACCGAGCTCCAAGGTCAAGGGCTGCGGCGATCTACGTCGCACCCGGCGGAAGCAACAAGCCGAGCAGCAGGCACGAAGGCCCATCCACTGCGAGAACATCGACACCGCGATCAAGAAAGCGAAACCCGGGGCGACGATCTACCTCGCGGCAGGAGTACTTACACCCAAAGCGTCGGGATCTTGCAGCACCACGAATTTGACGATCATCGGGGCCGACGAACGGCGCAAAGCATCATCGCACCGCCGAGCGGCGACCGCGATCGATGTCAACCACTCGACCGGCATCACCCTCGACAACCTGTGGCTTCGCGCGGAAGGGAGCGGGGGCGTCGGGACTGGCGGTGCTGGCTCGTCGGTGACCGTGAATCGAATCGAGACGGACCAGTGCAACTCGAATGGGGTCGGGCGTCGCCGAGTACCAGGGCGTCACCGCGTCGTTGGTCGCAAACGGCAAGCCACTTCGATTCGGTCCAGACCGGAGTCGGCTTGTTCCTGCGAGGAGGCTCAAGCGGCCTCGATCAACGGCTGCACGTTCGACAACGACGGAACCGCTCCCAACGTCACAACGCTCAGCAATGGCATGGTATTGACCGGCAATGCACAGGTTAACGTCGTCAACTCGCAGTTCAACGGCAACACCAACGTCCGGCTTGGTCGCCTTGCAGACGTCGCAGGTGACGGCCCAAGGATGCACGTTCAGCGGCAATCGACGCAGGCGATGGAGCGCTCTTCTTCAACCAGACAACCGTCGAATCTCCAGAACAATACGTTCTCGTCCAACGGCGAGGTTGCCGGTCCCACGACGGGCCTCGACGGGGTGGAGCTCAACAACGACTTCACCGGCACCGCCCTGATCGAGGGGAACAGCTTTCTGGGCAATACCGGCGACGGTTTGTACATCGGCAGCGCACCTGAGGTCGTTCAAGTCCTTGATAACGTGTTCCAGAACAACTTCGTCGGCGTGGCGCTCAACGCCGACGGGACGACCTGTCAACGTGAACAGTCCAAGGCAACAGCATTTCCGTGTCGCCCGGCGCGCGACGGCCGACGTAACCCCCGTGGGACTCTTCGCCCTGGGGAACGGTGTCAACGCAACGGTCGGCGGCGCAGGCGATCTGGCCGATGTGTTTTCCAGATTATCGTCGATTACTGTGTTCATACTGCCACGCGAACTCGGGCGACTTCGCCGACCCAAGTTTCTCGGATACCCCAACCTGGATACTCGACGGGGATAGCTTTCGTCCAGAATGGGGTCGCGATTCCACAATCGCTGGCAGTTGGCCCGAGACCGACTTAACGGCCGATCGAGGCGGCGAAGAATGATGGAACAGGCGGCACGATTCGTCTAGACTACAAGCGTGTCGGTTCGGCTTCCAGCGCAGGCTCCTCGTGGCGGCAGGTGTCGGCAACCGCACCGCGGCTAGCCAAGATTCGAACGAGCAGGCGATCGCCCGTCGTCATGGCGGTCGCGCCCTTGGGCAATCGGGTCGTCAACGTGCGGAGTCCCGATATGAGCGGTTTGCCGACGGAAGAGTATCATCCCGGCCTGGAAGGGGTGATCGCCAGCGAGACGGCGATCGCCAACATCGAGGGAAAAGACGGGGCAGGGGGTCTGGAGTACCGGGGTTACCGGATCGAGGACCTGGCGGGCCACGTATCCTACGAGGAAACGGCGTTTCTGCTCTTGCACGGCGACTTGCCCGACTCGCGAGCAGCTCCGCGAGTTCGACGCGCGACTGCGGCAGTCGCGCGCCATTCCCGAGCCGCTGATCGAGCTGTTCGGGCGAATTCCCGCGCCACGTCCATCCCATGGACGTTCTGCGCAGCTCGGTCAGCGTGCTGGCCCACTTCGACCCCGACGTCAACGCGCCCCCGACCGACCACGCCGCCAACGTGCGCAAGGCCGAGCGGATGGTTGCCCAGATGGCGACGGCGGTCGCCTTTCGCGAGCGAATCGCCAAGGGTCTGCCGGTCATTCCTCCCCGCGACGATCTCGATCATGCCGCCAATTTCCTGCAACATGGTCAACGGCAAGGTCCCCTCGCCGACGATGCGCGAGGCGTTCGACATTTCGCTGGTGCTCTACACCGAGCACGAGCTCAACGCCTCGACGTTCTCGGCCCGCGTGACGGTCTCGACGCTGTCGGACATTTACTCGGGGATCGTGGCGGCGATCGGCACGCTCAAGGGCCCGCTTCACGGCGGCGCCAACGAAGAGGCGTGGAAGCTCCTGGAACGCGTCGGCTCTCCCGACAACGCCGAGCGCTGGATCGAACGAGGCCCTGGCCCGCAAGGAGCGGATCATGGGCTTTGGCCACCGCGTCTACAAGACCGGCGATCCCCGCACCGCGATTCTCAAACGCGTACTGCGTCGAGCTGGCGCGAGAAGTCGGCGACGATCGCTGGGAACGAATCGCCGAGCCGATCGAGCGGGTCGTGACCGCCCAGAAGCAACTGCCGCCGAACGTCGATTGGCCAAGCGCACGGTTCTATCACTACATGGGGCTGGATACCGATCTTTACACGCCGATCTTTGCGATGGCCCGCGTTGCCGGCTGGGCGGCGCACGTGATCGAGCAGCTCGACCACAATCGGTTGATGCGCCCCGGGCGCGCTACATCGGCCCACCGCACCGCGAGGTCAAGCCGCTCGGCCGAACGGTGAGCGACCGGGCCGATCACTGCGGGTCGGCGTCGTCGTCGCTCTTCTTCGGCTGCGGGCTTCTTCTTGGCGGTGCCCGTCTTGCGGCTTCGGCTCGTCCTTGGCGTCGTCGTCTTGCATCTCGCTCGGCCTTGGGCTCGGCGCGCCTTGGTGTCGGCCTTGTCAGCGCCGCCGGCTGCGCTTGGCGGCAGGCTGTTCGACAGGTGCGGCGAGGAGCACGTGATCCGCCGCATGGCGTTGGTGTCGACCGCCTCGGCCCGGCCGACGACCGGGGCGTTCATGTCGTAGCCGAGGAACGCGAGCAGACGCTCGATCGGCATCGGGCGGATGCCGTTCAGCCGGGCTTCCTTGATGACCTCGCCCATTCGCTTCTCAAGCTTCGACTTGCCGCGACATCGACGCTGCTCGGTCTGTCGACTTGTAACATCTCGCGGAGCGGCAGCCGATCGTCGGTGACGTACCAGTCGATCCGCGGCGACAGCGTGCCCGTCTCCTTGCCGACGTCCGGGCGGCGGCAGGTCGAAGTCGACGACGCCGCCGGCCTCCTGGATCATCCGCTTGAGCTCCTCGCGATCGTCCTTGCCGTCGCGGTTGACGTCGATCTTGCCGACCAGGGCGAACCGCATCGGCTGGTTGGGCGACCAGGCCGCCGAGTAGACGATGTCGCCGACGCGGATCGGATCGATCGGGTTGTCGGTCTTGATGATGCGGGCGGTGCTGAACTGATCGCCGATCGCGGTCAGCTCGATGTTCCCCTTGGGCTTCTCGGTGGGAATGCCCGGCGAGCGCGCGTCGAAGATCGTCATCTTCATCTGCGGGCGAGCACCCTGACGGCGCGTGAGGTTGACCAGGACCTCGCCGCGTTCGTAATCGACGTAGGTGACGTAGCCGTCGGGTCGGTCGAGGATCAGCTCCTGCTTCTCGAGCTGGTCGCGCAGCTCGCGGATGATGGTCGTGAGCGTCTCGCGCTGGCGACCGAAGTCTTCTTCCTGCTGCTTGAGTCTTGGTGGTCAGGTTGGCGATCTCGGTTGTCTTGGCGTCGTTGTCGGCTTGCAGCTTGTCGACCCGCTCGAGCAGCGATCTGCCGCTCTTCCTCGTGCTTCTTCTGTTCGGCCAGCACGTCGGCATGGGCGTCGGCTCGGCGGCCTTGGTCTGAACGTCGACCTGCGTCTTGGCGACGCCGTGGCCGACTCGAGCGATCTGCCGCAGGTCCAGGTAGTTGACCGACAGCTCGGTCGTCAGCAGCGACAGGTTTTCCATCAGCTCGGTGAGCCGGTCGAGCGAGGAGATGTAGGTCTTGTTGGGCTCGCTGCGGTACGAACGCGATGATCTTCTGGATGTTCTGCTTGGCTTCTTCGAGCTCGGGCCCCTGCGCGCCTGCCGCCTGGGCCTTGGCGACGGCCGCGTTGACCAAGTCGGTCAGCTTGCCGATCCGCTCGTCGATCTTCTTGAGATGGGCGTTGATCTCTTCCTTGGCGCCGCGTCGGCTTCCTGGCCTTGGTGCCGATCTTGCTTCGCATTTCTTCGTAATTGCGTGAGCGCGAGGTTGGCGGTCTTGCTCTTGTCGCGACATTGTTCATTGGCCGACTGCAGCCTGGCCTCGGCCGTCGAGTAGGCCGAGTACAGGAAATACGACGTGACGGTCAAGATGACCGTCAGCGCGATGAACGCCGCGACGGCGATCTTGAGACCTTGCGACTCGTTGGCTGCGGCCATGGATGGTTACTCCCCCCAGAGCGGAGCGGTTGCGACCTGCTCATGCAATCCGCCGGTTTGCTGATAATATGTCACATGCGACAGGGACGAGCGAAAGGTGCCGACGAAAAATTCACCACGGCAGATCCGCCGCAGGCTCGCTTCATCGGGAGAATACCTAGATAACGCTTCGATTGTAAGACGACGGCGAGCGGCCCGGTCAAATCGGAAGCCGGGAAATGAAATCCAGCGCGATGGCCTCACGCCCAACATTCTACATTCTGGACGCCTTTTCCCTGATCTTTCAGGTCTTCCACGCGATTCCCGAGATGACCGGTCCCGCCGGGCAGCCGACCCAGGCGGTCTTCGGGATCTTTCGGGACCTGCTCAACCTGAAGCGCGACCGCAAGCCCGACTATCTGGCCGCGGCCTTCGACGGCCCGGGCCCGGTGTTTCGCTCGGAGATCTATGCCGAATACAAGGCCAATCGCAAGGAGATGCCCGACGACCTCGTGCCGCAGATCCCGGTGATCCGCCGCATCTTCGAGGGCTTCCGCGTGCCGGTGCTCGATCGAGCCGGGGATGGAGGCCGACGACGTGATCGCGACCCTCGCCCGCCGGGCCGAGGAACGCGGGCTCGACGTCTTCATCGTCACCGCCGACAAGGACGCCCGCCAGTTGATCAGCGACCACGTCCGGATCCTCAACCTGCGCAAGAACAAGTTCATCGACGCCGCCGAGCTCGAGAAGGAATGGGGCATCCGCCCCGACCAGGTCGTCGACTTCCTGGCGCTCACCGGCGACTCGGTCGACAACGTGCCCGGCGTGCCCGGGATCGGCGAGGGCTTCGCCGCGACGTTCCTCAAGGAGTTCGGCACGCTCGACCAGCTCCTGGCCAACGTGCGCCAGGTCAAGGGACCGAAGAAACAGCAGAGCCTGCGCGAGCACGCCGAGACGGCCCGGCTCGCCCGCCGCTGGTCGCGCCTGCGCGACGACCTGCCGCTGGCGCTCGATTGGGACGCCCTCAAGACCCAAGCCCCCGACGTCGAGCCGCTCTCAAGGCCCTGTGCACCGAATGCGGCTTCCATCGGTTCCGCGACGAGCTCGAGGCCCAGTCGATGCGAGCCGCTCAGAGCCGAGCAAATCAGCTGGGCAGGCCGAGTACCACACCGTCGACACGCCCGAGGCGTTCGCCAGCGTTCCTCGCCGAGCTCAAGCGGCAGCCCAGGTTCTGCATCGACACCGAGACGACCGCGCATCGACCCGCTGCGGGCCGACCTGGTCGGGCATCTCGTTCAGCTGGCAGGGCCGGCGAGGCCTATTACTTGCCGGTGCGCGGGCCGGCCGGATCGCGGCGTCCTCGACCAGGAACCGACTCTCGAGGCGCTCCGCCCGATCCTGCGCGATCCCGCGGTCGAGAAGGTCGGCCAGAACATCAAGTACGACATGCTGGCGCTCGAGCGGGCGGGCGTCGAGCTGGCCGGGCCGATCACCGACACCATGATCCTGAGCTACCTGCTCGAAAGCGGCGAGCGCAACCACAACCTCGACCAGCTGTCGCAGCGGCTGCTCGATCACACGATGATCCCGATCACCGACCTGATCGGCAAAGGGAAGAACCAGGCGACGCATGGACGAGGTCGCCGCTCGACCGGATCACCGAGTACGCCGGCGAGGATGCCGACGCGACCTGGCGGATCGAGCAGATTCTGGCGGCGAAGGTGCGCGCAGAAGGGCTCTGGACGCTGTATGCCGAGCTGGAGCGGCCGCTGATTTCGGTGCTGGCGCGGATGGAAGCGGCCGGAGTGAAGGTCGACGTCGACGCGGCTCACAGCAACTCTCGCGCGAGTTCGCCGAGCGGATGACGGCGATCGAGACGCGAGGTCTACGCGCTGGCCGGCCGGACCTTCAACATCAACTCCGGCCCCCAGCTCCGCCAGGTGCTCTTCGACGAGCTGAAGCTGCCGTCGCTCCAGAAGACCCCCGGCGGCGAGCAGAGCACGGCGCAGGACGTGCTCGAGGAGCTGGCGCTCAAGCACCCGCTGCCGGCGCTCTTGATCCAGCATCGCCAGCTCGCCAAGCTCAAGAGCACCTACCTGGACGCGCTGCCGGCGCTGGTGCATCCCGAGGACGGCCGCATTCACGCCTCGTTCAACCAGAGCGTCGCCGCGACCGGGCGGCTGAGCTCGAGCGACCCCAACCTGCAGAATATTCCGGTGCGCACCGAGGACGGACGCCAGATCCGCCAGGCGTTCATCCCGGGCGAGCCCGGCTGGCAGCTCTTGACGGCCGACTACTCGCAGATCGAGCTGCGAATCCTGGCGCATTATTCCGACGATCCGGCCCTGTGCCGGGCCTTCGCCCAGGACCACGACATCCACCGGGCCGTCGCGGCGCGGATCTTCCACGTCGACGAGTCGGAGGTCGACGACCGGATGCGCGGCGTGGCCAAGACGGTGAATTTCGGCGTGGTCTACGGCCAGAGCGCCTACGGCCTGTCGAGCCGGCTGGGGATCTCCCAGACCGAGGCCGCCGCGTTCATCGACGCCTATTTCCAGGAATACGCCGGCGTCGACCGATTCATCACCGCGACGCTCGAGACCGCTCAGGCGGCCGGGCGCGTCGAGACGATTCTGGGCCGACGCCGGCCGATCAGCGGAATCAAGTCGACGACCGGCCGGTCGCGCAACCTCGCCGAGCGCACGGCGATCAACACGGTCATCCAGGGCTCGGCCGCCGACCTGATCAAGCGGGCCATGATCCTGCTCGACCGAAGCCTGCGCGAGCAGGGATTCGCAGGCCCGGATGCTGCTCCAGATCCACGACGAGCTGGTGTTCGAGGCACCCGCCGGCGAGATTCCGAGACTGGCCGAGCTGGTCAGCCACGAGATGACGTCGGCCCTCGACTTGAAGGTTCCTCTGAAGGTCGACATCGCCGCGGGGCACAACTGGCTCGACGTCGAGCCGCTGCCTGCCGGGTCAGTCAATGAACTGGTCTCGCCCCGAATGCGATAGGCGGATCGTCGCGCTTCGCTCGCAGTGTCTGCTGGTTCCATTTTCGATGAAACGACCGGAGACCCATTGCAGGAGGCGGCGCGATGTCGTATAAAATCCATCATCGATCGTCACCGATCCGCTCCAAATGACGATTACCCTTCATCACGCCTGTCCTCCTCTCCCGCGGCACCTCTGATCTTCGAGAAGCCCTGGATGAGCGACGACGGCGGTTACACCTTCAGGGAACCCACCTGGTTTAACCAACTTATCGCGTTGCGTTGATCACGTTTCGTGCCGCCGCGACCATCTTCCTGCCCACGACTCTCAGCCGTTATCTCCATCGGTGATTGGCTGGGCGGCGCTCCCTGTGATCAGGCTCTCGTCGTCAGGTGCGTGATCATCCCGTTGGGTCTCGGGGTGACGAAGCGCGGGCCGAGCACGATCGATCTTGATTCGCATCCGTTGCGATCCTCCGGCCGGTCGTCGGTGCACTGGGAGCACCTGTCGATGACATCTTGCCAACCGATCGACGGACCGCGCACCGGCGAGCCGTTCGAGCGCGGCGCTCGTGCCGGTGATCGGGCTGATCGGCGGAATTGGCAGCGGCAAGAGTGAGGTCGCCGCCGCTGCTCGCAGAGCGCGGAGCCATCGTGATCGATGCCGATGTCGTCGGACACCAGTCTCTCGACGATCCCGAGGTCCGCGCGCAGATCGTCGACCGGTTCGGGCCGAGCGTGCTGGCGGTCGAAGCATCGGCGCCGCGAGGAGCCGAGCACGCGGATCGATCGGCGAGCGCTGGCGTCGATCGTCTTCGCCGATCCCGGGGCGCGGCGCGATCTCGAGGCGATTCTTCACCCGCGAATGCGCCAGCGGTTCGTGGCGGCGATCGACGCCGGCCCGACACGGCGGCGACGCGCCCGCGCGTCGTCGTGCTCGATGCCGCGATCCTGCTCGAAGCGGGCTGGGACGATCTGTGCGACCTCGTCGTGTTCGTCGACGCGCCGCGCGCCGAGCGCCGAGCGCGCGGGTCGCCCGCCAGCGTGGGCTGGGATCATGCGAGACGTTTCGAGTCTCGCGAGCGAGCCCAGTGGCCGTGCGAACAGAAGCGCCGACCGCGCCGATCTGGTCATCACCAACGACGGCGATCGCGATCGGTTGCTGCGCACGAGGTCGATGGCCTGGTCGGCGCTGACGTTGACGATCCCTCGATCCGCGGTCGATTGCATGAGACAGTCCGATAGATCTGGCAGCCTGATCGAGAACGCACCGTTTCCGTTTGAACAGGAGCATGGATCCCCATGGCCAACGAGACTCGCCCCCGCCGGGAGTCAGCAGGCACTTCCCGCATCCGCAAGACAGTCGCGCCGCCGCCTGCCCCGGCTGACGAGGCCGCTGGGTCGGCTGCCGGGCGCTGCGCCGCCGTATGCCGAGCCGGGCGAGCCGCCGCCGGCGCCGCCGAGACGCCAGCGCGACCGCCAGGATCGCGAGCCGTACCGCGAGGAAGGGCCCGGCCGATCGCGAGCCGATCCGCTTCATCCGCGAACGCGACCGCGACCGCGAGCCGTGTCCGCGAGCCTGTCCGCGAGCGGCCCGAGCGCGAGCCAGGCCTGTCGGTGCGCGAGCGGCTGGCGCGCGACCGCGCCGACCGCGACGGCGGCCCGATCCACCACGAGGGAATCCCGATCGCCCGCGACCGCGATCGCGACCGCGACGCGCCGCCTGCGCCCGTGGCGCGCGACCGAGGCCAGCGAGCCTGACGCCGGGCCCGAATTACCGCGAGCGGCCCGAGCGCGAGGCCCCCTACGGCTCCCAGGGAACGCGACCGCGATTACACGCCACCGGTCCGCACCGAACGCCCGGCGCCGGCGAGCTACACCGGTCTGCCCGCCGAATATCCCGACGACGACGAAGACATCTTCGGCGACGCCGCGCTCCACGACCGCTACGAAGACATCAAGCGCGGCGAGATCCACCTCACCGAGCTCCAGAAGATGACGATGCCCCAGTTGATCCGCACGGCCAAGACCGAGGGCATCGCCGACTACATGGGGCTCAAGAAGCAGGACCTGATCTTCAAGATCCTCAAGGAACGGGTCAAGCAGAACGGCCTGATGTACGGCGAGGGCACGCTCGAGGTCCTGCCCGACGGCTTCGGCTTCCTGCGCAGCCCCGACTACAACTATCTCCCCTGCCCCGACGACATCTACGTCTCGCCCAGCCAGATCCGCCGCTTCGGCCTGAAGACCGGCGCCATCGTCTCGGGCCAGATCCGGCCCCCCAAGGAGAACGAGCGCTACTTCGCCCTGCTGCGCGTCGAGGCGATCAACTTCGAAGACCCCGACAAGCTGAGCGAGAAGGTCGGCTTCGACGACCTGACGCCGCTGCACCCGCAAGGCCGCATCCGGCTCGAGACCACCAGCGACGAGATCAACATGCGGGTCGTCGACCTGGTCACGCCGATCGGCTTCGGCCAGCGCGGCCTGATCGTCGCGCCGCCGCGAACCGGCAAGACGATCCTGCTGCAGAAGATCGCCAACAGCATCCTGACCAACCACCCCGACTCCTACGTCATGGTGCTCTTGATCGACGAGCGCCCCGAGGAAGTCACCGACATGGAGCGGTCGGTCAAGGGGCCGACGGCCGAGGTGATCAGCTCGACCTTCGACGAGCCCGCCTCGCGGCACATCCAGGTCGCCGAGATGGTCATCGAGAAGGCCAAGCGAATGGTCGAGTACGGCAAGGACGTGGTGATCCTGCTCGATTCGATCACCCGGCTGGCCCGCGCCTACAACACCGAGGCGCCGCACTCGGGCAAGATCCTGACCGGCGGCATCGACGCCTCCGCCCTGCAGAAGCCCAAGCGGTTCTTCGGCGCCGCCCGCAAGATCGAGGAAGCCGGCAGCCTGACGATCCTGGCCACCGCCCTGGTCGACACCGGCAGCCGCATGGACGACGTGATCTTCGAGGAATTCAAGGGCACCGGCAACATGGAGCTGCACCTCGACCGCCGCCTGGTCGACAAGCGCGTCTGGCCGGCCATCGACGTCAACCGCTCCGGCACCCGCCGCGAAGAGCTGCTCATGGACGCCGAGGAGCTGCGCCGCGTCTGGATCCTCCGCCGCGTCTTGAACGACATGAACCCGGTCGAGGCCATGGAGCTCTTGACCGGCCGAATGCGCAAGACCAAGCTCAATGCCGAGTTCCTGATGAGCATGAACCTGTCGTGAGCACCGCCGCCGGAGGTGGCGAACAGTCGAACTGAAATGAACTGGCATGCCCGAATACATCGGTGATTTCAGCACCCCGCCGGGCCGGTTCGCGATCGTGGCGGCGCGGTTCAATGCGCTTGTGACCGAGTCGCTTCTGGCCGGCTGCCGCGACGCGCTGGCGCGCCATGGCGTGCCCGACGACCGCGTCGACGTCGCCTGGGTGCCCGGCTCGTTCGAGATCCCGCTTGTGGCCCGCAAGCTGGCGGCGAGCGGCCGGTACGCGGCGGTCATCTGCCTGGGCTGCGTGATTCGCGGCGAGACCGCGCACTTCGATCACGTCGCCGGCCAGGCTGCCGCGGGAGTGATGCAGGCCGTCGCTGGCGACGGGCGTGCCGGTGATCTTCGGCATCCTGACCACCGACTCGGTCGAGCAAGCGCTCAACCGCGCCGGCCTCAAGGCGGGCAACAAGGGCGCCGACGCCGCCCTGGCCGCGATCGAGATGGTCAACCTGCTCGCCCGACTCGAACCCAAATGACGGGGTAGGTCAGGCTTTTCAGCCTGACAGTTGTTGCATTGGCCGGGGACAGGGCCCAACGAAAACCGCGGCGCAGCCCGCGGGCAAGGAGTGCGCCATGGCGAGCGAGTCACTGATACCCCAGGTCTTCTGGTTTCGGGTCGCCTCGGCGTGCCCGCGCATCGACGGCATCCCCGGGGAGCGCGATGCGCGACGATTGCTCGACCTGCCAGAATCGTGCGCGCTATCGGACTTGAGTCAGCTCGAGGGTACAGAACGCTGGGCCGAGGTTCGCGTCGCGTGGAACCCCGGGGGGCTCGCGATCGCCGTGCTGGCGCGAGGGGTTTCAGCCCAGCAGCTCGCTCCCAGTCGGCCTCAAGGGTTTGCGAATGCTCAGTTCTGGGTGGACACGCGCGATACGCGCACGGTGAGCCGGGCGACCCGGTATTGCAGCCGCTACGTCCTGCGTCTCGAGACGGCCAGCTCGAACCGCAAGCTCGTCGTCAAGGCAGCCCAGCAGCCGGTTGTGCGCGCCGTCGCCGACTCACCGCGGTGCAACCCCGAGTTGATAGCGTCCCGCACGGAGCTGAAGGCAAATTCCTGGGCCCTGGAGGTTTTCTTGCCGGCGAAGGCCGTGCATGGGTTTGATCCCGAGACCAACCGCCGCCTCGGCTTCGCTTACCAGATTTCCGACTTCGTGCGCGAGGACCAGTTTTTCGGGGTCGGGCGCGACTTCCCGCTGGGTGAAAACCCGAGCCTCTGGCCCACGCTCGAGCTGCGCGATTGAAGCCGCAGAGGGCTCAAGCCTCCGCCAAAAGGCTCGGCTTGCCGCGTATTGGCAGGAAATGGCACAGAGTGGCAGGTTTTCGGGAAGGCTTTCGATGCTAACTTCACGTGCCGACTTAAGTTAGGTAATCGAGCTGTATTGGCGCTGCCATCCCGACGGGAGGCCCACTAGGTGGGTCTGCGCGGTCGAGCCGCCATTATGGACCGGCAGCAACCAGGTCGCTCGCCGGAGCCACGCCGGCGGCCAGCGGAGCGACCCGATGCCACGATCGCCACGCGCGGTCAAGCTCGCGAACGCTTGCGAGCTGATAGTGGGCCCTCGTCGAAGAATCCCAGCCGTTTTTCAGGCCGTCACGAATGAACTGGAGAAACCGCGGCCGCCCACCCATCTCGACCAGAAATCGCGAGATCGTAATAGCCCTGCCCGTAAAAGCTCATCAAGTCCTTGGGATAAGCTTCGATCTCGAACAGGCGGGTCAACGGAACCTCGCCGCTGCGCGCGAGCAGGTCGGCGGCAATCTGGTCGTGGCGGCGTCGTTCGCGCAGGTCTTCGCTCAAGAGCGACGCCCCTTCATCGGCCCAGCGCGGCATCGGACCGCCGAAATAGTTCGCGAAAATCGTATGCGTCACCTCGTGCGGGAGTCGCCGACGCGAGTATCCGGTCAAGTCGGCCTTCGACCGTCATCTGCTGATCGGTTACCCGGCCTTGGTTGAAACCAAATGACGTGATGCCGCCGGCTTCGCCGTCCGTCAGACGCACGCGAATGGGACAAGGGCGCGGCCAGTTTTCGAGCTCGTGACCGAGCCACGCTTTGGCGATGTACGTGCGACAGACTTCGGCGTGCTCGGCCACCCGCTCGGCGACTTCGCGGCTCGGCGCCTCGACGGTGAAATTCGCGGTGCGAGCCGATGGGCCTGCGCCCGCAAGCAACGGGGCTGCAATCGAAACGACCAGCGCAGCGCATTGAAACGCCGCCGAGCGAGGCCACAACGAGCATCCATGCTCTTTAGCTCCTTCAGGCAACTGGCTTTCGTTCCTTCGAGATGCGGAACCTTACCAAAAGGCGACTTTCTTGTCGCCGTGTCTTTTTCGGCGGCAAGGTGAAGGTCCCAGGCGGTGTGCTGGCGTGCCGGCAAGTCTGGTTGTGACGATCAGAAAGGTGCTCGCTGCGATGTATTCAGGGATTCGCTGATCTCGGCGGCCCGTTTCGGCCGATTGTTAGCCAAGCTGGACCAGGGATCAGGAGTGTTGTCCCTCGCCGTTTGAGAATGCGTCGCCCCTCGTCTCGGGTCACTGATCGAGCGGACCGCAGGAAAAGCGCCTGCGAGAAGGTGCTGGAACAGCACAGGAACGCGTGGAGGAGGAAAGCCCATGGCGACCGCGCGACTGCGCGTCTTCCCTCATCCCGAGGAAGACCAAGAGGATTCGAGCAACCCCTCCATCGCGATCAGGCTGAGCGAGCTGTATCCACTGCTGGCTCAAGCCTACCGCGACAACTATGTGTGGCTGCGCGATTTCGAGAACGACGAGCTCTTGGTGAGCAACGACCTGTATGAGGTCGTCCGGGCATTCGCCAATTGCCGGCCATCGGCTTGAGCGAGCAACCAGCCTCGGGCGCGTCGGCCCGCGGCTACCGTCTTGTACGTTCGGCCGGCAGGCTCTAGTGTATGGGAGAGGTCTGGTGCGGCTGGAGTGCGCGATCGCGCAATGCGCTGCCGAACCGTTTCGAGCTGCTTCCATGTCCAGCGGCAATCCCTCTTCTTCCGACGAAGCGTTCACGATCGAGCGTCATGGCGACTTGACGGTCATCACCGCGACGCGTGCGCTCGAACAAATCGAATTCGGCCTGGAAGAGCAGGTCGCCGATATGATTTTGAAGCCGTTGCAGCGCCAAGAGAACCCGCTGATCGTTTTTGATTTGAGCCAGGTCGACAACTTCGGCTCGATGTTTCTCGCGCTCTTGATCCGCTGCTGGAAGCTGGCGATGTCGCAGAGGGGGGACCATGGCCCTCTCGGGGGTGACCGATCGCACACGGGAATTACTGCGGGTAACGGCTCTGGATATCGTTTGGCCGATCTATGAATCCAAGCGGGAAGCGATGGACGCGTTGCTGCTGGAGTAACCGGGCCGATCGTTGCACCGGCGTGCCAACCGGCGGCGGTCAGGGCCTCTCCGTGTGCGGCCTGATCGACGTGCAACCTGTTCTTCTAGGTCGAGGCACCAGTCGTCGTGCCGCGTGCGCGCGCCGTTGACAGGTTCGACGCCGAGTCCGATGATGAACAGACGGGGATGAGCTAGACAACCCGATGGCGGTGGGGCGTCTTTCGACGGCGGAGATTCTTTTCCGCTAGAGCGGTGCCGACATGGGCATTTATGACCGCGAGTATTATCGTGGCGAGGCAGGCCGCTCCGGCTGGTTCGGCGGGGTATACGCCCGTCTGGAAGACGATTATTCTGATCAACGTCGGCGGTCTATTTGTTGATCCAGCTCACCGGTGACAAAAACCCCGACGTACCCGAGTTCATTAACAATTATCTCGCCGCGTCGGCCGAACGGCGTGCTGCGCCACTTCCGAATCTGGGAGCTGCTGACCGCGACGTTCCTGCACGGGCACATCATGCACCTGCTTGGGGAACATGATGTTCTTGTGGATTGTCGGCCGCGAAATGGAGTCGATGTACGGCAGCAGAGACTTCCTGGCCTTTTATCTCTCCGCGGCCGTGTTCAGCACGCTGTGCTGGGTCTTGATCGATTCGATCGCGTTCGAATCCGAGCACCATGATCGGTGCATCGGGCGCGGTCATGGCGGTGGTAGATGCTTTACACGCTCTATTACCCCAAGCGCGAAATCTTGTTGTTCTTCATCCCCATGCCCATGTGGGCGCTCTGTGGCATTCTGTTTCGCTAGCGATTTGGTGCCGGGCATGAATGGCGGTTCGTCGCGGGTCGCCGTCGAAGCGCATCTGGCGGGGGCGGGCTTCGGCTTTCTTTTCAAACACTTCGACCTGCGGTGGTCGCGGCTGCTTTCGGGCCGACTGGTCCGACCGAGGCTGCGCATTTTCTCGCCGCTGCCTCGCGAGCAGACCCGCACGCGCAGCGCCGAATCCTTCGAGGACGACAGCCAGCGTGGGGGGCTCAGGCAAATCGGCGCCGGTCATCGGTCATTCCTGAGGAACAGCTCGACGCTCGGCTCGACGAGGTGCTTGCCAAGATCGCGCGCGAAGGGCGCGGAGGGCTGACCGAAGAAGAGCTGCGGGTCCTTCAAGAGGCCAGCCGCCGCGCCCGTATCCGACGGAGCGACCGACTTTGAGCGACCCCACGCCGCGCCTCGTCGAAATCCGCGAGGCACGCGCTGCACGACCTGCGCCGCGATTGTCGAATTCAATCGGTGCCTTGCTCTCGAGACGGAAGCGAAAGTGCTCGATCCGGCGGTCCTCGAACCAGGTGTGACGGCGGCCCTCGCCGATCCCGAGCGAATTCGCTACTGGATCGCCGAGGTTGATGCAGGCCGCAGTGCCCGTCGGTCAAGCTGCCATCACCCGCGAATGGAGCGACTGGCGAAACGGCTGGATCTGGTGGCTGCAGAGCGTCTATGTCTCGCCCCCGGTTCGCGGGCAAGGCATCTTTCGCGCAATCTATCAACAGATACGCCACGAGGCCCGCGCCGAGCGCGACGTGATCGGGTTGCGGCTGTACGTCGAAGATTCCAATCGCCCGGCCCAGCGAACCTATCAAGCGCTCGGCATGAGCCCGGGCAACTACTCTGTCTATCAAGAGCTGTGGCTGGAGCGATTCGGGCCCCGGTAGGTCAGGCTTTCAGCCTGAGGAACCCTGTCATTGGTCCTTAGTCCTTAGTCATTAGTCCTTAGCGCCGACAGGCCAAGGCTCGCGGCGAAACCAAGGACCAAGGACCGAGAATTGTGAAGGTCCCATCAGATGCGTCACTCGCGTCACGTGCGTCACGCGCAAATTGTAAGCAATTTCCGAACAAGTGTTTACGACAATCGCGCGTGAACTGACGACGCGTCCTGATGCGTCATGGTGCGTCACGGTGCGACGCGGTACATTAACGGATTTGCCGACTTGACAGCATTCGCAGCAGGATCGGGTCGTTCCGGTGATTCCGTGGCTGCGCGACTTGCGATCGACGACGCTGGACACGCGCTAACGGATGCCATCCTGATCGGGGGGACGAGAACGGTTGGAATTCATCCCAATTTACCCGTTCAACCAAGAAAACGAGTGATGTCCCCCTTTTCCTGGCCAAGTCATCGTCGCGCCTGAATCAGGGATCGTCGGCTGCAGGCGAATCCTCGCGGCGGGGCCAGCAACGAATGACAACTTCTTTTTGAGACAATTCCTCAGGAGGTGGGTCGGCAACGTCGGTGGAAGGCTCGATGATAAGCTGTCCCAGACGGACCTTGTTCAGGCCGTCGACGAACAGGGCAGCCAGGTCGCCCACGAGTGGCGCCGGCTGCTTGAGAGTGACGTGGTCGACCTCATAGGAAAGCTCGCCAACCTGCTTACGCTTTGTGTTCAGGAACCCAGCAAAGGCTCGCCCGCTACCGCTTAAGAGATAGTCGCCGATCGCGACCAGGTGCTTGCTGCCGTCGGTAACCTCTTCCTTCTTGTTGCCGTATGATGGAGAGCGTCCGGAACTGATACGATCACTCCGCGAGATGAAGCGAGGCGACCCAATGTTGATGAACCGCCGCGTCCCCACGGCGATCCTCGTGATCGCCTCATTCGCACTACCCGCGCGAACCGCGTCTGCGCATCCCAGTTCGGGCATCGTTGTTGATCAAGAAGGCCAGGTTTTCTTCCAGGACTTCGTCGGTAGTGCGATCTGGAAAATCGACGCGCAGGGCAAGCTGACGAAATACTACGACAAGTTGGGGGGTCACTGGATGGCCCTGGACGGCAACGGAAGTTTCTCTGCGCGGACTTGAAGCTGGTCAAGAGGATCACGCCATTGGGTGCCAGGCCCACGCTTCTCGTTGCGGAGGGAGGCGCCCCCATCGTCGTGAACCCTGATGGAAACCTCTATTACGGCCACGCTTTCCGGGATGGAGGCCAGGCTTCGATCGGACTCACCCGGATCTCGCCCGACGGGCGGCAGACGCCGTTCTCACCCGACCTGACGAAGAGCTTGGAGAAAACCGACGACGGCGTGTTCGGGCTGGCCAGCGGGCCGAATGGCTCGGTTTATGTCTCGACCTGGGACGCAGTCTTGAGAGTGAATCAGGACGGCACGGTGACGACGGTCGTTCATCCCGTCGTCGTCAGCGATTGCGACGAGGATCGTGCCGACCACAAGCCCACGAACCGCTTGCCGTACCTGCGAGGCTTGGCGGTCGATGCGCGGGGGACGGTCTATGCCGCCGCCACAAGCTGTCATCGCCTTTTGAAGATCGCGCCGGACGGCAAGGTCGAGTCGGTCTTGAATGCGGAGCGGCCGTGGTCGCCCACCGGTGTTGCGGTGCACGACGGCGCTGTTTACGTCCTGGAATACACCAACGCGAACGGGGGGCCCGATGAGGGTTGGCTGCCGCGGGTCAGGAGACTCGGACGCGACGGTACTGTCACGACCTTGGCGACGATCTCGCGCCAAGGTCGATAGCGCCGCAGCAGAGTAACCGTCCGCCCGAGTGGAATCCCGCTAAGATTCAACCGCAGACGGAACGGAAGGGCATGGATCGGCAATGGGTCTTTTATTCTTCCGTGTAGGTCCGTGGGTTCCGTGGTTGAACTCTTGTGCTCTCTGGTTTCAGAAGCTTCTCGAACCACCGACGGCACGGAAGGACACGGAAGGGGAGCGTCTACAAGCGCGAAGCAGCCACCCAATGTTCGTAAGTCAACAATCCACGGATGCAGAGGATCCGTCGAACGATGGATGGCTTGGTTGCCCGTTCCCGGCCTGAATCCGAAAAAATCGCTGTCGGGTTCGAGGCCGCTCGACTCGGTTGACAGGGTGAAGGCAACGAACCGGGCGCTCGCCTTCGAGCGGCCCGCTGCGCGGTGCGCCTGCGCGCCTTGATGATGAAATAAGGACCGGCCTTCGGCGAGGAAATGACTCCGCATCACCGTCCCGTAGAACGCATGTCGTGTAGCGGGCCGGCCTTCTGCCGGCCGGTCAAAACGGAGGAGAACGCATGAAAAGCGATGACTCGAACCGTCAGAAGCGACCGGAGTTGGCCGCACGCCTCCAAGAAATTCGCGAAGACCTGTACGGGGAGCACGGCGCCCAGTTCCTGGCCGATGCCCTGGACGTCAGGGTCGAGACCTGGCTGAATTACGAGAGCGGGGTCAAAGTGCCGGCCCATGTTGTCTTGAAACTGATTCAGGTCGCGCGGGTGAATCCTCTTTGGCTGCTCACAGGCGAGGGAAACCCGCATGATTATCGAAGGCGCCGCCTATCCGGCGCACCCTCGCTTTTGGGCACGACCCAGCTCGACGTGATCTCCGTTCCGCGCGTGGCCGGCCGCTCCACGCCGCAAAGACCGACACGGGAAGGCCGCGTGCGCATCTTGAGGAATGCCCCGAAGGGGCCGAACAAACTAGCCCAGGGCAACGCCCTGGGGCCGCGTCAATCCCGGCAGAAACCGAGCCCTGAAGGGGCACCACAAGCCGCCGATTGTTTCGCCTTTACAGGGCGATGCCGCGCGCGGTTACGGAACTCCTGCGGGACGCGATCATTCCCCAGGGCGTTGCCCTGGGCTGTTTTGTGGCTGCCCCTTCGGGGCGGAAGGAGCGCAATCGCGCAACAGCAGAGCTTCCGCCTCCGCGCGAAAGCGGCAGAGTTCGTCGTCGTGCGGCTTGTGCCTGTCCATCCACTGCACGGCCCGGTCGAACCACATCCGCGCCTCGTCGCGGTCCCCCAGTCGCCAGTGAGCCATGGCCAGGAAGAACCAGTCGAAGCTGTCGCCGCCCGCCTGCATGCTCATCGCCGTCTCCAGCTCGGCGACGGCGGCCTGATCGTCGCCGTTGCGGTAGTAGGCCACACCGAGCGTATTCCGGTAATTGGCGGACTCGGGCCGGGCGGTGACGACCTTCTGCGCCAGCCGCACGGCCCGGGCGGCGTCGCGCAAGCTGGGCTCCGGACTGGTCGCCAGGAACCACGCCAGATCATTGTTAACGGCAGGGTCGTCCTCCTCCAGTTCGAGAGCCTTGCGATAAGGCTCGGCCGCTTCGGTCTGCCGGCCGAGCTCGCAAAGCAGAGCACGCCAGTTCCAGGTAGCTCATGACCAGGTTGCGCCGGTGTTCCGGGTCGTCCGCAAAGTTGGCCTTTAGCGTTTCGTAAAGCTGGATCACGCGACGGCGGATATCTTCAGCCTCTTGCCGGCGGCCAAGGTGCTTGAGCAAATCCGCCAGATAGGGCAACGTCTGCGCCAGGTCCAACCGGGGGTACACCGACTGCGGGCAATTCCTCGACCAATCGATCCAGCAGATTGACGGCTTTCCGGTAGGATTGCTCCGCCTCGCGCGCCTGGCCCGCCGCGGCGAGAATTCGTCCGAGATTGACGAAATTGCGCGCCGCGTAGCGTTCGACAGAGCCCTTCAGTTTCCCGCTGGCGAGCACCCTCTGGTGGATCTCCACGGCTTCGCGGACGGCGGCCTCGGCCTCGGAGCCTCGCCCCGTCGCGAGGAAGAACATCCCCTGTTCTCCCAGCGCGAGCGCCAATTCCGCATTGAACCCCGGGTTGTTCGGTGCCGTGCGGACGGCGGCCCGGTCGAGCTCGCAGAATGCGGCGGTAAAGCGGTTCCAGCTCGTCGGCCTGGGCCCAGGGCGAGAGCAGGCCGGCCGTGTTGAGCAGGGTGTTGGCGAGAGCCAACTGGTAGCCGGGCTCGTCGGGTGACTCGCGCAGCAACCGTTCCTGAAGCCTGGCCGCCTGGTCGTAGGCCTCCCGTGCTTCGCGCACCTTGCCCAGGTCGCGCAGCGCGTTGCCCCGCCACCGATGGCTGTGCGACAAAGCGATGCGGAAGTCACTTGTTGGCCGGCTCTTCTTCCAGCAAGCTGGTCAAGAGGCTCGCCTGGCGACCCCAGGCTTCGGCCGCCTTGGCCGCTTGACCGAGTGTGTGGTGAATCTCGGCGACTTGGTCGAAAAGCTGCGCGGCCTCTCGGCGCACCCCCGGGTCATTGCCCTCCTCGGGAAGCAGCTCCTGGTAGAAAGCGAGGGCTTCCTCCAGCACGGCCTGCCCGGTGCGGTACATCCCCGGTCGCTGCAACAGGTCGCTTCCCAATCGGTTCAGCCGGTCCACTCGATCGCGGACGATTTGCAGATGGCGCTCGGCCCGCGCCTTCTCCTGACGCGCCGTGTCCCGTTCCCGCCGGAAGGCGGCGGCGTTGCGTCGGCTGCGCGGCGCTGCCACTGCCAGAGAACGCCGGAGCTGCCGGCAAGGAAGACGAGCACGAGCGCGGCTAGCAGCGCCCGCGAAAGCCGGCTTGCGGCGGCACCAGACGATGACCCGCTCGGCGTCCCCACCGGGCGGGCCCGGATCGGCTCGCCGGCCTGGAAGCGCCGGAGGTCAAGAGCCAGGTCCTGGGCGGTGGCATAACGGCGGCCGGCTTCCTTGCGCAGGCACTTCAGGCAAATGGTTTCGAGGTCGCGCGGCACCGTCGGCTGGAGGCGCCGGGGCGGTACCGGCTCGTCCTGCCGCACCAACCCCAGCGTCGCATCAACCGTCGCCGCCGCAAACGGCGGGCGACCGGTCAGGGCTTCGTAGAGGATCGCCCCCAGGCCGTAAACATCCACCGCCGCGGTGATGGGCGCGGACTTGCCCGCCGCCTGCTCCGGGGCCATGTAACTGGGCGTGCCGAGCACGTCGCCGCTGTGCGTCAGGTCGCCGCCGGCCACGAACTTGGCCAGGCCGAAGTCGGTGACCTTGGCGCAGAGGTCGGCGGTCAGTGGACGCGGCGCAGAAAATCGCCGGCCGCGCACCCCTTCAGACTGCCCCTCCCCGTTGACTTCCGCCCGCTGCAACAAGACGTTCGCCGGCTTCAGGTCGCGATGGATGACCCCCTGCTGGTGGGCGTAATGGATGGCGTCGGCCAGCGTTGCCACGAGCCGCGCGGCCTCGGCGGGGGGCTGTGGCGAGCCGCGCAGGAGGTCCGCCAGGCTTCCCCCCGACACGTATTCGAGCACCAGGTAGGGCTGAGACGCTGGCCCCGCTCGCGGCGGGCACCTCGCCGAATTCGTAGAGCTGAACCAGGTGCGGGTGCCGGAGCCTGGCGATGGCCCGGGCTTCCTGGATAAAGCGCTCGCGTCGTCCCGGCTCAGCCCGTTGGGCGTCGCGCAGGAACTTGACCGCCACGTCGCGGCCCAGCGCCGTTTGCCGGGCCTTGAAGACCACCCCCATCCCACCGGAGCCCAGGACCTCCACCAGCTCGAGTCCAGGAACATCTGGCCGTTCAGGCAGCCGGCCCGCGGGTGGCTCGCTGTGGCGGCGATGGGGCGACGGCGGAGCTCGCGCTCGCATCGGCCGCCGCTTCGAGTTCCTCGAAGTGCTCGAGCCGAGCAGCGAGGCCGCAGCGCTCCCGCCAGGCTCGGTCGAGCGCGAGCAACTCACCGGCGAGAACGGTTCGCTCGGGCCCTTCGCAACTGTCGAGATAGGTCGAGACCAGTGGCGCAGCGGCCCCGGACCGCGCCGCCTTCCACGCCTGCTCGAAGCCATCGCAGACCGCATCGACGCGCGCCGCCGCTTCGAGCGAGAGCTGTTCGTAGGCGCTTGGCCGCTCGGACGTCATGTCAGGCGCTCCTCCAGCTCGTGCTTCCAGAGCAGCCGAATGCGGCTCACCTTGCGCTCGACGGTGCGCGGCACGCAATCCAGCCGGGCTGCGATCTCTTCGTGGGTGTAGCCTTCGACCTTCCACAAGGCGATTTGCCGCAGTTCGGGCTCGGCGAGCGCGTCGAGCAGGCGCCGACACTCGTCGGCCAGCTCGGCGGCCTCGTCGGGTGTGGGCTCGCGGCTCAAGAGTTGCGCGACATCGACGTCGCCCGGCACCTCCGCCGGCCGATGCCGCCGGATCAGATCGATGGCCCTCGAGATGGTCCGTGTGGCCAGCAGCCGCCACAGGTCGTCGCGGCCGGCCAGGTCCAGCGGCCGCGCCGGGTCGCGAAGCCGCTGGTACACGCTGTGGAACGAGCGCAAGGCCAGATCCTCATCGTAGCCGCCCAAACCCGGCAGGTTCCGGAGCCGCTTGCTGGCCAGACGCACGAGCCGGTCAAAGTACGCCGACAACAGCGGACGGACCGCCGAGCTGCTGCCGTCCTGCACAGCCCGAATCAGACGGGTGATCGACTGGCTAGCCTCCGCCGAAACTGCCATCGGCTTGCCCCCTTTGTGCTTTTCTAGGCGTAATGATACGATCCGCCGCGGAAATAACCAGGGCGGATGGCGCCCGGGCGGAAAAATCCGAGGCGGAGCGAACGGAGATGCAAAGCAGTGGCGAGTGCGTTACGGTCTAACGCGAGCCTCGTCAGGTTGACGTCATTATGGAGCAAGGGCTTGTGAGGCCAGGCTCGGTCGTCGCATCCGAGCGACGGTGCCGACGTCGATCTAGGCTCATTGCGTGTCCTTTGCGTCGTATGATGTGCTCAAGCTGCGCCGGTTCGACCCACCGGTCGAAGTGACGACGCGCGCCGGCCGACTTCAGTCAGAAGGCAAGAACATCGGGAGCCACAGGACACGAGCTTGGGGCCGCGGTCGAGAGCTTCAGTCGCCGCGCGAACGGCTCGGACGGGAAGGCCAGGTCGAGCGTGAGCAGCCGGAAGTCGTCCCGGTTGCGCAGCGGGTCGAGGACCGATTCGGTCCGGTAAGCATCCGGATTGCGATAGCCCATCGCGACGGCCTGGCGCAATCCAGTCATCGCCTTCTCGGCCCACTCTGCCCCCTCCTCGTTCGAAACGCCCGAGCCCCGTCGGCCCGCGAGCCCGGCCAGGCCGGCGTGGCAGCACGCGATCAAGAAAGTGTTCGCTCCATCCAGCGACTGGTTCGACTCGATATTGCTCAGCCGCATGCTTCCAGGCGTCGGCAGCGCCGGCCAGGTTTTCCAGGTCGCGCCGCAACTGCCCGAGTCGCAAGTATGTATCGCAGAGGCCCGCGCGGTAGTCCGGGACCTCGGGATGCGCCTTGACCAGAAGCTCACGCACCGCCAGGGCGCGCTGGCAGGCGGCGAGCGCCTCGTCAAGCCTCCCCGACCGACGGAGTGCGTTCGCCGTGGTAGCCTCGCACTTCGCCAGGGAATCCCTATCTGCGACGGTTGCCGAGCTTCCTTCGGCGAGCTTCTGCCAGATCGCCTCTTCCCGCGTGTAGTAACCGATCGCATCGCCCATTCGTCCGGCCTGCGCGAGCTTGCTACCGATTTCGTCCAGGCCGCGCGCCAGTTCCCTCTGAAATTGGAAGATGCCGGGGTTGTCATCGGCGAGCTTCTGTCGGATCGTCAGTGCCTTCAGGTGCTCGGCCTCCGCTTCCGGTAAGTTGCCCGTATCCGCGAGCAGGATGCCGAGGTTCTTGTGAGTTTGCGCCAGCAGGCGGCGGAATTCGGTGACGGCGGGGTCGTCGTCGGCCAGCTTCTGGCGGATCGCCAGCGCCTTGCGGAACTCGGTCTCCGCTTCCTTGCCTTGCCCGCCTGCTGGAACACCCAGGCGAGGTAGTAGTGGCTAGCCGCCAGGTGGTCGCGGAATTCGGTGACGGCGGGGTTCTCGTCGGCCAGCTTCTGGCGAATCGTCAGTGCCTTGCGGGACTCGGCCTCCGCTTCCGACGATTTGCCCGTCTTCCACAGCAGGAGGCCGAGGTTGTAGTGACTTTGCGCCAGGTTGCTGCGGAATTCGGTGACGGCGGGATTGTCGTCGGCCAGCTTCTGTCGGATCGCCAGCGCCTCGCGGTGCTCGGCCTCCGCTTCCGATGACTTGCCCATATCCGACAGCAGGTTGCCGAGGTTGTTGTGGCTTCGCGCCAGGCTGCTGCGGAAGTCGGTGACGGCGGGATTGTCGTCGGCCAGCTTCTGTTGCAGCGAGAGCGCCGCGCGGAGCTCGGCCTCCGCTTCCGATGACTTGCCCATTGCGACAGCAGGCTGCCGAGATTGCTGTGGCTTCGCGCCAGGCTGCTGCGGAAGTCGGTGACGGCGGGATTGTCGTCGGCCAGCTTCTGGTACTGGGCCAGTGCGGTGCGGAATTCGGCCTCCGCTTCGGATGACTTGCCCATTTCCGACAGCACGACACCGAGGTTGTTGTGGCTCCGCGCCAGGCTGCCGCGGAAGTCGGTGACGTCGAGGTTGTCGTCGGCCAGTTTCTGGAAGATCGCCAGTGCCTTGCGGTACTCGGCCTCGGCCTCCGAGGAATTGCCCGTCGTCTTCAGCAGAATGGCGATCCTGTTGATGGTGTCGGCGAGGTGCCGCCGCGACTCGGCCGTCGCCCCGGGGGCGGCGGCCAGCGCCTCCTGGTCGGCACGCGCCAGGCGGTAGACTGACAGGGCTTCGTCGTTGCGGCCGGTGGTGTGGAGTAGCCAGCCCAGATTCGACCGGCATTTAGCCAGGACGGCCCGCGCCGCCGCGGCCTTGGCGATCGTCGGGCCCAGCGTGACAAGCAGTGCCTCGGCCTTGCGGTACATCGCCTCCGACTCCCCGGTTCGTCCGGTGGTGTCCAGCAAGAAGGCGACGGCCGTCAGGCTGCGCCCCACATCGGCCTTGATCTCCGGGTCGGCCGGCGTTTCGGCCGCGAGCGCCTCCCGGGCGGCGAGGACCTGCCGGTGTGCCGCCAGCGCGTCATCCGGCTTGCCGACCTTGTCCGTCAGCTCGGCCAGCTCGAAGTTCGCCTGCAACATCGCCTTCCGCGAAGCCATGTCCGAGCGGTTCTTCAGGAGCGCCCCGAGCTTGCCGTAGAAGTCGCTTGCCGAGTTGAGCAGCCGGTCGCGCAGGTCCTTGAACTTGGCCTCCTTGAGCAGGAAGTCCTCGCTGACGCCGGTGTGGAACGTCTTGATCGCTTCCATCGCCAGGTCGTAGCGCTCTTGCACGCGGGCCTTCTCGGCGGCCAGCTCGGTGTTGGCTCGCTTCACCTGCGTGTTGGCGGCGCGCAAGCTGCCGTTGGCCTGGGCCTGCACGCCCGCCAGCGCGACCAGCCCGGCCACCCCGGCCACGAGCGCCACGCCGGCGGCTGTCACCGCCGTGCGGTTGCGCCGCGACCACCGCCTGGCCCGGCGCGAAAATGGCTCGCGCCAGGCTGAGACCGGCTCGTCGGCCATCCAGCGATCCAGGTCGTCGGCCAGCGCGCGGCACGTGGGATACCGGTCTTCAATCTGCTGGGCCATGGCCTTGAGGCAGATTGTCTCGAGCGCCGGGTCGATGCTGGGGACGAGCTGGCGCGGACGAGGGAACTCGCCCCGCCGCACGGCGCCGATCACGTCGACCACCTCGCCCGCGAACGGCGGCTGGCCCGTCAGCAGACAGTAGAGCGTGGCACCGAGGCTGTAGACATCCGACCGCGGTCCCAGCCGATCGAGCTGGCCCGCGGCCTGCTCGGGGCTCATATACGCCGGGGTACCCAGGGCCGAGCCGGGCAACGTCTCGGACGACCCGCTCGCCGAGGAAGGCAAGAGCGTTCGCTCCTCGGTCGCCGGATCAGACTTGCCCGTCGCCTTCGCCAGGCCCCAATCGACCACGAGCGTCTCGCCGTGCCGCCCGACGATGATGTTGCGGGGTTTGATGTCGCGATGCAGCACGCCGCGCGAATGCGCGTACTCAATTGCGTTGCAAACGTCGGTAAACCGGCGTAGGAGCTTGCGCAATTCGAGCAAGCGTGGGCCGGGACCGCCTGTCTTGCTTTTTCCGGCGTGGAAGCGGTCGATCGCTTCCTTCAGGCTGTCGCCCTCGATGAAGCGCATCGCGTAGTACGGCCGACCGTCGCTGTACGTCCCGAGTCCATAAACCGGGACGATGCCCGGATGCTCGAGCCCGCCGGTGATCTCCGCCTCGAGTACAAATCGCCCGCGGCTGACCGGATCGTCGGCGTGCTTGTCGAGAATCTGCTTGAGGGCCACTTCGCGGTTCAATTCGCCGTCCAGGGCGACGAAGACGGCGCCCAAGCCCCCCTGCGCGTGCGGTCGAAGGATGCGGAATCGCGCCGAGTCGGGTGCGCCAGCCGCGTGCCGAAACGTGGTCGTGAGATCGGAGTCGGGCTCGGTCGGGATCGAGCGTCCGGAGATGTGGCCGATGGTGGTCCCGATGTCGGGATCGCCGATCCCCGCGAGCTGCTGGCGGATCGAGGGCCCGGAATTGATTGCCGTGAGGCTTTTCTCCGAGTTGCCGCCGCTCCGCTCGATGTGTTTGGCGGCGAGCCCTTCGAGCAGGCTGCGCTCGTCTTCATCGATGGCACCTTGAGCGGCGAGAATTAGAGCGATCGGCCTGGATTTGTCGCGTGTCCAGGTGCGGAAGGCCGTCACCAAAACGTCCTGGTCGACCAATCCGTTCTGCAAAGCAAGCAGACCGACGAGCAAGTCGCGGTTGGCGGCGTCGCGCGCATTCATCCAGGGGCCTCCCAGTCGCGGCGTCCGCCCAGGCAGAAGAATGCGTCGCCTTCATCGAAGGTTGCGCACTGCGTCGGAGCCGGCTATCATTCCGAGAACCATCATAGTCGACCGAAGCACGGGCCGACACGACTCGCGGGTGATGTGGCGTACACGGCGGACTCTGCCTGAGGGATCGTCGCCGGGTGAGTGAATTGACATCCCTGGGACGCTGCGATCTAGCGCGTATCGGTGCAACACGCCGACGCACTTTTCGGGTGCCGTCAAGCGAGAGATCACCGTTTGCCTGATCTGAGCCGGTCCATTCATGGCGCGTCGGCTGCGGCCGGCCGTTGCGCGGCGGGGTCCTGTGGCCTGAACGAACTGCTGCACTCGGTGCTCCTCGAATAGGTGAGTAGCCCATAGCGCATTGCGCCAGTTCGTACGCGAGCCAGATCCGAAAGATCGTCAGGGCAAAGACACGGTTCGGGCCGCCGTCGCGCAGCAGATAGCGGCGACTTGCGGGCTCGCGGAAAAAGGCCCTCAGCACGCGTGAAGCGCAGATCGGCCAGGTTTTCTTGACCTGCCGGCTGAGGTCCCGAAGCCCCTCCGGCCGCAGCCCGGCCAGCCGGCCGAGCCGGTCGTATTCTGCGGCGGTCTCCAACCCGCGCAGCCGGCCTTCGCGGCAGATTGGCCCGATCAGCCAGCGCGACTGCACGCGCTCGGGGCTTGTCGCGCGCAAGCCACGCACAGACGATGAGCCGGCCGCCGGGCCGAAGTACGCCGCTCGCCTCTCGGAAGAAAGCCGCCAGGTCAGGCATATGCTCGGTGCTCTCGATCGCAATCACGGCCTCAAACGACTCGGCCGGCAAGTCGTTCTTGAGCCAGTCGCACACCAGGTACGTGGGGTTAAGGGCGCCGGGATCGCGCGAGATCGCATAGGCATGCTGCGCCCCGAAATCGTCAGCGCGGTCACCCTCGCCCCGTAGTCGGCGACGAGCATCCGCGCCGTGGCGCCGTAGCCGCAGCCGACGTCGCAGACGTCAGAACCATCCCTGACGACGGCCTGCTCGGCAACCAGCGAAACCAGCCGGCGCGTGGCTTCCTGGGGGGTTTCTCGGCCCGTGATCCAGACACCGTGATGGACATGCTCGCCCCAGAACTCTCGGTAAAACCCGTCCAGCTCATCGTAATGCGCCGCCACGTCGGCCGGGTCAAAGGCAATCGCGTCGGTGGTCGCCACGGCGTTTGCCCCCTGCTCTTCTAACCCGTTCCGTGCAGCGATTCCGCTGCGGGGATCGAGCCCCCTCCTGTGCTAAATCGACCGACCGGTTCCACGAACGACAAACGGCGCTTGAGTCCGCTCCCGTCGCTCAGGGCCTATCGACTCGCGCGCGGCTCAGTGCATTGTAGTGCGGTCACCGTCGTGAGAAAAACCCCGGGGCCGTCGCCGGCTTCGCTCAATTGAAATCGAATGAACTCATGAGGGCGTTCATCTCGGCGAAGACCTTGCCGTCACTTTGTTCAAGCAATTGGCGGGCACGGCGACGCGCCTGGTGTTGGTCGACGATCTGGTGCGCAGCCGGGCCGGCTATCTCCTGGCATCGGTCGGCTGCCGCGTCCTTTCGCGGTCGAGAGTCGTGCACGCCGACGGACCGGCCTCGGTGGCGGCGGCCTTCAGCATCGAAGAAGCCCGGGCCCTGGCGCGGCGGGCGGGCCTCGAGCAAGCGACGATCACCCGTCATTGGCCGCAGCGCTTCCTGCTTTCTTGGAGGCGCCCATGAGTCATTCGTGCCTTGAAGCGCAGCCGATCGGGAGATTCGCTCTGATCAAGGGCGGGATGGTTCCGCTCCTGGGCGGAGCCTCGTACCGCTCGGGCAATTTCGAGGACCGGCGCGAACGCCTGCGCCACGACCAGATCGCTGACGACTCACTGGCGCGGCGCGGAGAGTTGCCGCTGGTCCGCCTCTTCGCGGCAGGCGCTCATGGGATGGTCACGATGTCGGCGGCCGCGCTCCATTCGCCTTTCAGATCAGACGTTCTGTCGTGTTTGTACAAGAGCACGACGCGGGCGCGGTAGCGATACGTCCGACCAGGCTCGACGGTGAAATCGAATGTACGGAGCATCAAGACCGGCGGATCCGCTACGGGGCGGTCCGCCGCTCCCGGCTCTCGATCGCCACCCATCATGCCCCCCATCATCATCCCCCCCGCGCCCATCCCCGTCGCGTTCGCTCTTCGCCGTCGGCGGCCACCCATCATGCCCCCCATCATCATCCCCCCCGCGTCCCGCGACTTCGCTTTAACACCCCTCGGGACCGGGGCCGGTAGGCCGCGTTCCTCGGGCGGGTCCTCTTCGTGCCGAGCTGGGATAAACCGTTCCACATCGACTCCGACCCAGCGCCCGGTTTTGAGAAAAGGCAGAGGATCGACGAGATGGGGGTCCCGCACCTCCGGTGGCGTCCGTTCCTCATCCTCCTCCGGCAGGTTGTCGAGTACGTTCATATTGGCCTCAATATCCACGCGCTCCCACGCAGTCCAAGAGCCGTCTTTCCGTAGGGTCTGTCTTTCAAGATCGACACGCCGATACACGACTCGACCCGGAGGCACCTCGTCCCGATCCGGGCCCCTGCGGGGCGGCGGATCTCCACCGGCTCGACCGCGAATGCCGAGCTCCTCCTGGATCCGGCGATGATCGACGACACCCGTCAGCACGGCCCATCGCAGGTCGCGATCCACTTCGCGGAAACCCTGGTTAGGAACCTCGCCCGATATCCGTTCACCTCGTTCGTCGAGCGCATAAAGCGGCGACTTTCCCCTCACCGGCCGTCGCTCGCAGTTCGCGTGGAGCTGGAATGACCATTCTTCGCCCGTCCACGCCGGGTTGTTCGGCCGGGCTCTGCCCAGGCTGAGATCGGGAAGGCGTTGCATCCTGGCCCGATGGACTGGATTTCGCGGTTTGAAAGAACAACGCGCCGCCGGCGATCAAAACGCCAAACAGGCAGACAGCCGCGGGGCTCAACTTGGCCAGGAGCATGGATCGCAAACCTCCCTTGATCAACCTCTGAACCGATCCCGTTGCCATTGTCCCCACGCTGCTCGGGTCGCTTGCAACCGATGCGGTGAGACGGCATAACCCGCTGTCGCTTCCGCGAGGAAACCCGCTTCCTCTCGCCGGGCTAAATAAGGCGCCGAGGGCCGAATCCCGCCGCTGGGAACGGCAGCCGCGTGGCAACGAGATCCCCTGATGGGTCAAGCGGCGGCGGAGCTGTCGGCGAGCTCGAGCCAGCCGGCTCTGGATCGTGCCCAGCGGCAGGTTCAAGCGTCTTGCCGCTTCGAGATAGCTCACGCCCTCGAGATCGCAGAGCACGACCACACATCGGAGCCGATCGGACAAGCGCATGATCTCGGTGTGGACAACCGAGTCGGGCTCCAGTTCTGCGCCGGAGCGATCGCCCGCTTCCGGTTGTGCACGGTCGACGTCCCGCTGCCGCAGTGCGGCGAGGGTGCGCTCGAGGGCTCGCTGCCGCGCTGCTGCCGAACGCGTGCTGAGCGCCGTGCGGTAGGCGACAACGTAGAGCCATGGGCCGAGTGTGTCGTCAATCTGGACAGAGGCGGCCTTGCGCACCAGGATCAGAAACGTGGCCTGGAATGCGTCCTCGGCATCGTGAGCGCCGTGGACGAGTGCCCGGCAGACTTGCCAGACCATGGGGGCATGGCGCTCGAGCAACGTGGCAAACGCCAGCTCCGAGCCGACGCGATCGCCCTTCGAGTTCGCGTCCCAGAATCGATCGAGGACCTGGCGGTCGCTCTGGCCGATCAGGCTGCCATTCTCGTGAAGGGCCTGGATATACTGGAGCACCTTAGGCAAACTCCCACGTGCCGCGACGGCGACCCGCCATCGAAAAGAGGCAGTTTGAAGCAACCGCGGTCAGCTTGATTCATTGTAATAAAGGGCCGGCGAGGGCGATTTGTTCCCTTGTCCAAACAGCGAGCCGTGATCAGACCACAGAGCCCGCGGTCATGAAGATCAATCCACGCGGATTGGAAGAACAACGGCGTCCGCTTTAACGGTTCAGATCAAGCGGCTTCGCCGAGCCAGTTATCCAACGCTGATTCCCGGGCATCGAGGAGGAGACAATGCCAATGATAGCGCATCGCGTGGAGGCGCGCGAAATTGAGGGAATGCGCGACATGTATCGGCAGGAGATGAATTGCCAGATAATCCACGATTCGATCCACTCGCGATCTGGCTGGACTCACGAGTACTTGCTTATTGTGAACGGCGCCAAGGTTGGCTATGGCTCCGTTGCCGTGGCCGGGCCATGGCAAGCGAAGCCGACTGTGTACGAGTATTTCGTTCTGCCCCAGCATCGGCAGCGCATCTTTGATTTGTTCATCGAGTTGCTTTCGTCGAGCGGGGCGACCGTGATCGAGACCCAGAGCAATGATCGGCTGCTTACAGTCATGTTGCACACGTTCGCGCCCACGGTAACGAGCGAGTCGATTCTGTTTCACGACCACGTGACAACTGCGCACGCGCCAGCCGACGCTCTTTTTCGGAGAGCAAGCCCTGAGGATGCTGCGCAGATCGCTCAGCAAGAATTGCACTCAGACGCGACATGGCTGGTCGCGGTCGGAGGTGTCGTCGCCGCAACTGGGGATATTTTGTTCCATTACAATCGGCCCTACGGCGACATCTACATGAAGGTAGGCGAGTCGTTCCGAAGACGGGGCGTTGGCACGTACCTGGTTCAGGAATTAAAGCGCATCTGTTACGAAGGCGGGAGTGTCCCGGCAGCGCGGTGCAATCCGAAGAATACCGCCAGCCGCCAGACCCTCCAGAAGGCCGGCTTCGTCCCTTGCGGGCACATGTTGACGGGCACTGTGTCGCTGTCAGTTTGACTTCGCGCATGGGCCTGCGCTTCAAGATTCGATCTGGAAAGCACGGTCCAGGTCGGCAAAGGAGCGAAACGACGTGCATCGCGGTGGCGAATGCGTTACGGTCTAGCGCGAGCCTCGTCGGGTCGACGTCATTCTGGAGCAAGGGCGTGCGACGCGGGCTCGGTCGTCGCATCCAACGGACCGTGCCGACGTCGATCTAGGCTCATTGCGTGCCCTTGCGTCGTATGAGGTGCGCGATCTGCGTGCGGTTCTTGATGTCTTATCCCAAACAAGGGATATTGGCTTATGGGTGATCAACCGGCCAAGCCAGCACCGAAACCGCTGAAGTGGATCGCTTCGTCCAAAGAGGACTTACTTAATGAGCGACGACATCACCGTCCACGACAGCACCGGCAACGTGTTTGCCGATCTCGAGATCGAAAACCCCGAGGAATACCTGGCGAAATCCGAACTTGCTGCTGAGATTCTAAGGATCATCCAGCGCCGGAGTCTTACCCAGGCCCAAGCTGGCAAACTGCTTGGTCTCCGGCAGCCGAAGGTGTCTGATCTGCTGAGAGGCCGCCTAGATGGGTTTCACACCGACAGGCTGCTTCGCTTTATTACCCTCTTGGGGTATGACGTTCAGATCAGGCTGTCCAAAGCGCCCGCCCATACCCAGGGTCGCAAGGAAGTAATGGGTGGATAAGCCGATCGCGTACACACATGCGCTAGCGAGCCCTCGGTCGAGCCATTGCGTGCCGTAGCCGTCCGGCCGTATGCACGCGTTGGGTTTCGCCCCACCGGCGCGGCGTGTGCGTTTATTGAAAAACAAGGTGAACGTCGCGGCGGCGGGACCGAAGCCCCGACGCGATCAGTAAACGTCGTAGAAAACCATTCTCGCGGGGCCGGGTGCCTGCGAAGCGGACCAGTTCGTTCCTTAGATCCAGCAAGCCCGCCGAACAATGGGCGTCTTGGATCCCGCAGCGTCCGATCGGACTGATGCGACGGATCCGACCGATCGCTCTGATCAGACGCGGCGGCCGGGGCGGTTATTCGTCATGAAAGCCCCGACGCTAAACCCGCTTCCCACCGTTTTCAGGTTTGTTGCGGGAATGCACTCTCATTCAGGGCTGCATGAGGAACCCAAGAAAGCAGGAGGCCAGAAAATCGGGACGGTGGGTGACATTTCGGCCGTTTACAGTCATCGCCCTTAGGGGCGAGACTCGCAGGACATTCTCGCCGATACCAACTTCGTAGGGCCTGCGCTCTACAATCATGGCGTCGTCGGTTGAGAATCGCACGTGGCGCGTTACGATAGCGGGTGTTTCGGTCGAATCATCGTTTGCCCACACGGAGTCTCCAGGATGGGAGCGGAACTTTGGTACCACGAGGCGCCCTGGCAACCTGACGCAGACGAGGCGCTCAACGCAATCCAAGCTCGCTTCTTGGCCGAGAACTACGATCTGCGCGCGCTCCTGCCCCAGCACCTTGCCTGGGCCCGCGAATCAGTTGCGCTCACGGAAGCCGAGGACGATCCGTATGGGCTGTTGGAAATCTACCGCGAGAAGGTTAGGTTGCTGGAAGAGCTCTGCGACCGACCGATCCCCGAAAGCCCGCAGGAGCAGATTGAGATCGTGCGCCGCATCTACGCCGACAGCGGGCAAGGCATCGGAAACATTCTCGACGTGACCGGCGTCGCCCAGCAGCGGGACGTTGGAAAGGCGCAGAAGCTGAGTGAGCAAGAAACCGTGCGCCTGGTCGCGGCCGTTCAGCCAACTCTAGCCCAGGCCACCGAGGCGGTCGGGAAGATCAACGAGGAGTTGCACCGCGGCGAGTGCGTCTGCTTCCCGGTGTACGACCGCGGCAAGCCGGTCGCCTGGTACTTCGTCGGCAACACGATTGATTGAGGATCGAGGCCGCGAAGCAGAGACCCAACGATCCGATGACGCCGCTCGAATTGCAGTTTGTGTCATCGATTCTGGAGTTCTCTTGGTGTCTCACCGATCGTTTTTTCGTCGTCCCGATCGATCGCGACGACTTCGGCCAGCGTACGCCCGTGAGGAACGATCTCAACCAGACTCTTGCCGAGTCGTGCCAGCTCGCGCCGCAGGTCGTCGCGATCGGGGGCTGCCGCGATCGCCAGCGTAAGTAAAACGCGGGCCTCGAACCGGCGGCCGAGCCGCTCGGCCAGATTGGCCATCTCCACCGCGTGGCGGATCGGTTGTTTCCGCTCGTAGAGCTTGTCGTAGCGGACACGGAGCCCCTCGATTTCGTTCTTCCTGCGGCGAAGCTGCGGCGGCCTGAACGAGCTGCGCCGTCTCCGTCCGCCACTTCCGCCAGCCGGTCCAATGCCTTCTGATCGGCCGGATCAATTGTGAGCAGGAGCTCCAGTTCCCGCCGTTCGGTGCCGGCATCACCGCGATTGGCGGCGAGCCAGACCTCGAACCGACCGACCTCGGCCGCCGTCGCCTCGGCCGCCGGCAGGTGGCTGCAGGGCTGTTTCCACCACGGCGGTTCGGTTGGTGGCCATGCCCCAATTCAAGCGGGCGCGCCAGACCGGAACATCATCAGGCCGCTGCCGCTGGCACTCATCCAGCCACCGCCCGGCCTCGACATAAGCGCCGGTTCGGATCGCCAGGTTCGCCCGGCCCAGCCACACTCGATCGTCACCGGGCGCCAGCCGGGCTGCCTGCTCGAGCGAGGCTTTCACCTTCTCGACCGGGGTCGCCTTCCGGGTAAGCCCGATGTGCGTCGAGCAGCAGGTTGATCGCGGGCTCGAGCGCCCCTTCACCCCGAGCGTTCAAGTGCTCCCACCGATCCTCGACCAGCCGCTCGGCTTCATCGATGCGGCCCAGCTCGACGAACTTCGGCACGAGCAACACCCGCAAGGCTGTTGGATCGTTGCGGCGATCGAGGACGCGCCGCGTCAATGAGCTCCTCGGCCGCTGCAAATTCTCCGGACTGATAGTACGAGACGCATGCGCCCCCGAATCGCTCGCTCCGAGAACGCGGAACCCGGCACGACCCGCGCCCAGGCCTCGCCGGCCGCATCGGTTCTCCCGCGCCAGCTCGCAGGATCCCAGGAGGTAAGTGATTCCGCCGTTCGGGTCCGACCTCCAGACGAGCAGCTTCTCCAGGTCTCGACACGCGATCGCGTAACGACCGGCAACGACCTCCGATCTCGATCTCCTCCGATCGCACTTTTGTAGCGTCGATCTGTCCACCAGCCAAGCCAAGCCACATGAGACGAGTCCCACTCCGCACGAGCACGGCGAGTAAGCAGCTTCCATCGTCGCCGGCTCCTGGCGATACCGCCGGATTCGCCCGCCTTAGCGCGTGACATCGAGAACCCTGTACTCCCAAATCGAACCGCAAAGACTTCTGCGCCGACGTAGCTCCGGCTTTAGCCTGACAGGGTACGTTGCGGCGGACAATACGCGCGAGGCCAAAGCCTGAACTGCACGAACCCTCCCGCGGCCCGACCTGGCCGGCAAGCGCAGTGCCTTGCTGCCAGACCGGTGCCGTGCTAAGTTCAGGAATTGACACTGGAAAAGGAGACGGGAATGGTCGGCTCGTCGACCCCGGACGTGTCCGCCGAACGGGCTGCGGTTGATTTCCCTGTTGCTCCTGTCGGCTTGGTGCGGGCTGGTCGCAGGCTTGCTCGAAGTGGGCACGATCGTGCTCCGCAAGCAGGTGTTCGATCCGGATCATCTCTACAAGATGAGCCGCCACTTCGTCTGGCTGATCCCGCTCTCGAACCTCGTGCGTTTTCCTGACGCTGGGATTGTTCGGGTGCGGCGTCGTCTGGTCTGGCCGCGCCGCGGTCGCTGGCTGTTCACGCGCAGCCTGTGCGCTTTGACCCTCTTACCCGCCATCCTGGTCGCCTTTCCCCGGATCTACAGCCTGGCCTGGTTGGTCGTGGCGCTGGGGGTCGCCGCGCGGCTCGTGCCGCTCTTCGAGCGCCGCGGCCGCGTTCTCCGGCGATTCGTCGTGGTCAGTTTCCCGGCGGCCATCGCGATCGTGGTCGATCCTGGGGGCATCGCTCTGGGTCGGCGACCGGATCAAGCAAGCGCGCGAGAGTGCGCGGCCCTTGCCGCCGCCGGGGTCGCCGAACGTCCTCTTGATCGTGCTGGACACCGTCGCGGCGGGCCACCTGAGCCTGCATGGCTACGACCGGGCCACCAGCACGACCCTGGTCGAGCTCGCCGAGCGCGGGATCCGATTCGATTCCGCTCGCGCGGCCTCGTCATGGACGCTGCCGTCTCATGCGACCATGTTTACAGGACGATGGTTGCACGAGCTCTCGGTCGGCTGGCTCACTCCGCTCGACCGAACACATCCCACGCTGGCCGAGTTCCTCGGCGACCGCGGGCTATGCGACGGCCGGTTTCGTCGCCAACACGACTTACTGTGCCACCGATTCGGGACTGGCCCGCGGCTTTACACGTTACCAGGATTTCATCTTCCCCGAGCTCACCGCGCTCAAGATGGCCGTGCTGGTCAATCGAGCCTGGAACGGCTTCCAGGCGCATCGTCTATTTCACGGAGAACTGGCTGGAATCCGCCGGGCTCTTGCCCTACGTTCGAACGCCTCTGGCGGGCGCTCGACACCGATCGCAAGGGGGCGGCGGTGGTCAATCGCGAGCTCCTCGACTGGCTGTCGCGACCGCAGCGCAGCCGGAGCGGCCGTTCTTCGCATTCTTGAACTACTTCGATGCTCATTATCCCTATCAATTGCCGCCGGGAAGGCTTCATCGTTTCGGGGTCGAGCCGACCGACAATTATCATCGCATCCTGATCCAGCATTGGTGGGAGCTCGACAAGACGACTGTCTCGCCCGAGGACGTGGCGTTTGCCGCCGACCTCTATGACGATTGCATCGCCGACCTCGATGAGCAGCTCGGGAGGCTGGTCGACGAGCTGGAGCGGCGCGGGATTCTGGAGCAAACCTGGCTCATCATCACCGTCGGACCACGGCGAAAGTTTCGGTGAGCACGCCGGCATTTTTTGCCACGGTCAGAGTCTCTACGACACCGAGCTGCACGTTCCACTCCTCATCATTCCGCCAGGCGGAGTGCGGCGACCAGCAGGTCGTCGACGAGCCGGTCAGTCTGCGTGACCTGGCGGCGACGATCGTCGACGTGGCCGGACTCAGAGGACGGCGCGCCGTTTCCGGGGCAATCGCTGGCCCGGTTCTGGAAGCAGCCCGCGCAGTCGGCGCCCGGCGGGGCAAGCAGCCGCTTTACCCGCGCTCGCCGAGGTGGTGCCCATCGACCCGCTCAAGCGCGATTCCAGGGGAGTTCCCCAACAACTCTCTGCCACTGGGAGCCGTCAAGGAAAGAGACTGGTCGTACATCCGCCGGGAACGCGATGTCCGCGAGGAGTTGTTCGATTTGCAAAGAGACCCCAGGGAGCAACACAACCTGGCGGCCGAGCCGGCCAAGAAGTCGACCCTCGAGCAGATGCGTGCGGCGCTCGACCACCTCACTGCGGGGCCTTCTTGAAGATCGCCGACAGGCTGCGGCGGAATCGCCCGAGAGACTCCGCCGCGAACGGATACGCTGCCAGGTCGGACCGTTCGTGTGGATCGGAGTCGAGCAGGTACAGTTCCTCGAGCCCGTCGGCCGAGCGGATGTAGTGCATGCCTTCGGCAACCAGCGACTTCATCGGCCCTTTGGCGACCGGCTCGCGCCCCTGGTTGGTAAGACTCGGCGGCTTGCCCGTCTCCATCAAGTATCGGCTCGCCAACGCCGGCTTTCGCTGGTTCGTTCCGACTCCAGAACCGAGCGAGCGACCGGCCCGGGAACGGGGCGGCGCGCGCGAGCCCGAGCAGGTCAACGACGGTCGCCGGAATGTCACGCAAGCTTACCGGCTCAACCACCGCCCGCCCGGCCGGCACGCACTTCTTATCGACAATCAAAAGCGGTACGCCGACTAGCTGCCGGTACAAGCTACAGCCGTGGAAGAACAGACCGGTGATCGCCCAGATGCTCGCCGTGATCGGAAGCGACGATCACAGAGCGTTCGGTCGAGCACGCCGCGCGCTTCCAGTTCATCGAGCAGGTCACCCAATCGTTGATCGAGATAATAGATGCTATCGTCATAAACATCGTGTGCCATCTGTACATGAGCGATTGACACTTTGAACTTGTCAAGCGTGTCCCAGCTCTTCAGGGTCACGCGGTCGACGTAGGAGATGGGCCTCAGGCCAAAAGCCGGGTATCGATCGATCGGGGACCTCGTAGGGCGAGTGTGCGTCGTTGTAGTTCAGGAACGCGAAGAACGGGCGGGCCGAGTTTGCTGCCAGGAGAGCCAGGCGAGGAACGAGCGATTCACGGTCGCGGCATCCTTCGCGTGCTCCTTCGAGCGCGGAATCACGTCGAACCTGTCGCCCCAGTACTTCTTCAAGAGCCGGTTCAGGACCGAGGCCGGCGTGAGCAGGTCGAGCCTGGTGCCGATGCCGACGTAACGAGTGACGACGTCCAAGAGTTCGATCGGGTAATCGTCGTAGTGAGCGAAGCCCCGGCTCAAGCCGGTTTCCCGGCTGCAGTAGTCAAGGTTGGCGACGAATCCGGCGGTATCGTAGCCGTGCGCGGCCAGGTACTCGACCGAGCGTGGGGTAAGCATCGTCGAGCGGCACTCGCCAGTCGGCCGTGAGCTCATGGGGCCACCGCCCGGTGAACATGCTGCTGTGCGACGGCAGGGTCCAGGGGGCGGTCGCAAACGCCTGGTCGAAGCGCACGCCTCGGGCGGCCAGCCGCTCGAGGTTAGGCGACGTCCGTCGAGCCGTAGCCGTGCAGGCTCAGATTCTCGGCCCGCACCGTATCCCAGACGATCAGGAGCACATTCCGGGCATCGTCAGGGGAAGGCGGCAAGGTGTGGCGCAGCTCGGTACTCCAGACCAAGCGCGGCGCCCGAGCTCACCAGCCATGATCGCCAGCAGGACGCCGGCGAAAAGCGGCAGCGTACGGCGCACGAGCGCGAGGAATCGCTCACGGCGGCGGCCGACAAACCGGGCGGATTGCACGGCAAGGCCCCCCGACAGGAGTAGCGACGACCACAGTTCCAGCGGCAGCCGCGAGCACGCATCGAGGTACCCGATGAAAGACGAGCAATCCAACGGCCGTCGCGAGGGAGACCATTCGGCGGCGCACCAAGGCAAAGAGAGCCAGCGCGAGCCCTGGCAGCATCACGATGACAGTCACCGCTGCCGGGATGATCCAGCGAAACTGGTGACCAACGTGATAGAACATGTCGCCGGTCAAGCGTTTCTTGAGGAACAGGAGACCGAGGTCGAGAAAGCCTGCGATCAGGCCGATCCAGGTCGCCACCAGCAAAATGGTCGCCGGGCCGCTGCGCAGCGACGCCCACTCTGCACCGGGCTCGCCGGCTGCGGGTTCACGCCGCTAGGGCGGTCACCGTGCAAGAACGCAGATACATCGGCAGTCCACGAAGTGGAGGCATCAAATCGAAAACCCAAAACGCGAAAATCGCTTCTTACCACTTCCGCGAGCGTAACGCTTCAGTTATCTTAAGCACTATCAATCGCCGGGTTGAATGGAAGCATTCGACCCGAGCCCCCCTCGGTTAATCATTTTCGCTTGATCTGTGGCTCGGAGGACTTGGCATGAGGACCACGCGTTCTCCTCGCGGGCGCTTCCTACTACTGACGATATTCCTTGGTTCACACCTCTCCTTGAGCGGTTGCGGCGATGACTCGAAAACCTCGGGCACGATGGTCGAGGTGAGCGAGCAGGCGAAGAAACATATCGGCGGCAGAAGAGAGATTTACAAGTCCAAGGCGCAGCCTCGCAAGGAAAAGGTCGAGGTCAGCAAGAAGCGGTAGCCGGTGCTCCTCGCGACGTTCGGATGCGTTGCCCCAGGCCGATCGTCTCGATGATGCAATCCGTGATTGCAGCACGAGGTCTGGATTTCGGGTGGATCACTTCCAAGCTTTGATCACCTTCACTTCTCGAAGGAGCTCATTGTTATGAAGGCACGTCGCGGTTTCACATTGATCGAACTTCTGGTGGTCATCTCCATCATTGCGCGTTTGATCGCGCTCTTGCTGCCGGCGGTCCAGTCGGCCCGCGAGGCAGCACGGCGCATCCAGTGTGTCAACAACATCAAGCAGTTGGCCCTGGCGCTACACAACTACCTCACCGCGAGCGGGGCCGCGCCGCCGGGCATCGATACGACGGTGACTTACCCAGGGACGGCTCCGCCGTACGATCTTGCGCAATGGACAGCTTGGAGCCCACAAGCCTTGCTCTTGCCGTTCGTTGAGCAAGGGCCGATCTACAACGCGGCGAACTTTTACTGGAATTGCTGTTTCGCCAGCAACCAGGGCGACGCGACCAACAGCACGGTCTACCGCACGCGGATCGCCAGCTTTCTCTGCCCGTCCGATGCTCTTGCGGGCCAGCAGAACATTAATAACTATCTAGGCAGCGTCGGGCCGTCGACCGTGTCATACCCCGTCGACGGCAACACGACCGGCCTATTCCGCGTGTACAACAGCAATTTTCTCTCGGCTTCCGTCCCGATCGCAGCGATCACCGACGGAACGTCCAATACGATCGCCTTCGGTGAGGGTCTGGTGGGTGATTACAGTCAGAACAACAACTACCGGGGCAATGGCATGTCGGGCGCGGCCGACGTTCCGACCGTCAGCGGAAATGGAACCCCAGTCATCGCCGGCAACAACGCAGAGAGCAATCCCGCGGCCGTATTGCAAGCCCTGCAGAACTGCAACACGTTCTGGAGCAGCGCCGCTCTGGCCACTTGCCAAGGGTATTATGCATGTGACGGCGTCGGTTTGAAGCAATACGGCGGTAAGACCTGGGCCCAGGGTGAACGCGGTATTACGTTGTTCATCACGATCGTGCCCCCCAACTCGAAGCAATTCCCGTGGAAGGCCTGCCGGCTTGGGGCTGGGTGCCCTGGTTGTGCATTCGATGGTATGAGTTTCGCCAATGCCAGCAGCAATCATCCTGGAGGGTGCAATTTCGCCATCGCCGACGGGAGCGTCAGGTTCATCAAGGACTCGGTTAATATGCTCACGTATGAGTCCCTTGGCACACGCTCCGGTGGAGAGGTCGTCAGCTCCGATTCCTATTGAGCGCGGGCGAGGGCACCGAGCTTGTGGCCTTGCTCTTGGCCGATTGATGCAGGGCCACGGCCGCCCCGACGGCCGCAAAGGTCGCGACGAGCAATTGTGCCATCGCTCGTGTGGCGATCGAGGTTGACAGCGGGGAGATCTGTGTTGTCGGTTGCGAAGGCGAGCGCCCCGACGATCTCGTAAACGATCGTCGCCGCGGCTGCACCGACCAACCCGCCAACCAGAGTTGATTTCCAGCGGCCCCGGCCGCCGAGCCCCACGCCGAAGGCCAGGCCACCCAAGGCGCCCACGGCCGACCAGATCGCACCGTGCGTCAGCAAGGGAAGGACCAGGTCGCCTGATTGCGGGTCGTGCCTCTTGAAGAAGATCGAAACGAGGAGGACCGCCGCGCCAGCCGCACCTGCGGTTCCCAGTGCGAACCCAAGAATCGCCGCTCTCGCGCTCGCTGCTACGGAACGCCGCACCGCTCCCCCGGCCAAGCCCATGGCCAACCCGAAACAGGCCCCCATCGCGGCGAATGTCAGCGTCGCGCTGTAAAGACGGGCGTCTTTCCAACGGCGCATCTCTGCGGGACTTGGACTGATCGTGAGCGGAGCGAGTAGGTCCGTCCGATAGCGCGAGAGGACCACCTCGCCGGCGAGCAACGAGACCACGCCGGCAATGAGTCCTGCGGCGGAAGCGAACACCAAGAGTCGTCCCATCCCGCCCAGAGTTACCGTGGCCTCATTCTGGCCCGATTGTGTGACGTTACGCTCCGGCGCGAAGGATGTGGGTTCCAATGGAGAGGATTCGGGATCGCTGGGAACCATCGGTTCGGCTCCGGATCTGCTGTTCGAGCGAGAGACCTCGGGTATCGTTCGCCCGTCGTCGTGGAACATCACGACGGTCTGTCTCACTCGTTGCGAACCATCATGCCAACCGATCCAGCGTGTCACAACTCGGTAATGGTCGCGACCGACCTCGATCCGGGGTCGCCTTTCGCTCGGCGAAAGACGACTAACCGGCCGGCGCGATTTCGGCCCAGCGCGCAGCAGCCGTTTCGCCGCGCCCGAGTCGATGGCGCGGGCAGCCAGAGCGGCCCCCGCGCCGACAGAGTGCTTACCCGTCGCGTACAGCGCGCCGGCGCTGTTGGCGAGCACAAAGTCGCGTGCCGGACCGCGCTCGCCCTCTAACACGCGCTTGATCAAAGCGGCGCTTTCCTGCGGATTGCTGACACCGATCGCCGCGACGCTCTGGCGGGCCAATCCAAAGTCTTCCGGGTTCCAGGTTTCGCGCTCGATCACCCCGCGTTCAACGACGCGCACCCTCGTCGGCCCCGCGAGCGTGACCTCGTCCAACCCGTCCGAGCCCGTCACCACGACGGCGCGCCTCACGTTCGCTTGGCGCGAAAGCACCTCGGCCATGAGCTCCGCCAAGTCATCGCGCGGCACGCCAATAAGCTGGTACGCCGGCCCTGCAGGATTGCAGAGCGGGCCCCACGAGGTTAAACACCGTTCGACAGGCAAGTTGCCGCCGAATCGCAGCGACACGCGCCAACCCGGGATGAAACCTGGGAGCAAACAAGAAGGTGATGTTGAGCTCGTCGAGACAGCGGTTGAGAATCTCAGGTGCCGGATCGATGGCGACTCCCAGCGCGGTCAAAACGTCGGCGCTGCCGGACGCACTCGAAGCTGCTCGGTTGCCGTGTTTGACGACTGGCACGCCGCACGCCGCGACGACCAGCGCCGCCGCGGTCGAGAGGTTGACGGTGTTGGCTCGGTCGCCTCCCGTGCCGCATGTATCGAGCAAATCGCCGGCCGCAGGCCCACGTTCCCACCGGGTCATGCGCTGGCGGATCGCCTGCACCGCGCCATCGAGCTCGTCGGGCGATTCACCCTTGGTGCTCAAGGCTGTCAAGAACGCCGCCACCGACTCTTCGGCAGCCTCGCCGTCGAGCATGGCGCCGACGGCAACTTGGCATTCTGAAGACGATAGCGACTGGTCGGCCGCGAGTTTCTCGACCGCGCAAGCGACAGGGCCCATCACGGCACCCGTATCGTGCGCCGCTCCATCCTGCCGTTGACGAGCCGGTCGACACTGATGACGGACTGGGCGTGATCGGTCCGCTGGTTCAAGAGCTTGGCGACTTGTTCGGCCGATTGGATCGCCTGGTTGTCGATCGCCGAGATCAGGTCGTTGGGCAACGATCTGGCCGGCCAGCGGGCTCTCGGCGTCGACGTTCAACACGATCGCTCCCTGGCGCGTCTCGGGCAACTCGATTCTCTGGGCAAGCTGTGCGGTGAGGGTGGCCAGCTCCAGTCCCAGGGCGAAGCTTGACGTCGGCGCCGGTCGGTGTGGTCGGCGGATCAGGGCCTTCGGATCGGCATCGCCCTCGGGTGCGGGCGGCAGCTCGGCCAAGGTTCGTGTCGCGATCAGCCGACCGTCACCTGGAACGCGTGCTCGCGCCGGTCGCGCCAGACGACGACCTCGGCCGGCTGTCCGACCCTGGCCATCGAGACCAGGTTGATCAGGTGGTTCAAGTCGGTGATGTCGACGCCCCTGAAGCGGACGACGACGTCGCCGTCGCGCAGCCCGGCCTTCGCGGCCGGCGACGATTCGTGTACGCCGTCGATCCAGGCTCCTCTCGGCCGTTCCATGCCCAGGGCGATCGCATCTTCTGCGCGGAACTCGCGGTGCAGATTCGACGCCCAAAGCGCCCCGCGTCACCCGGCCATTGGCGATCAACTGGTTCATGATCCAGCGTGCCAGGTTGATCGGGTATGCTGAATCCCACCCCTTCATTGCCGCCACCGCTGGAGGCAATGGAATTGTTGATGCCGATGACCTCGCCCTTCATGTTGACGAGCGGCCCGCCCGAGTTGCCAGGATTGATGGCGGCGTCGGTCTGCAGGAAGTCCTGGTTCTCGACGTCGGCCAGCTCTTCACATGGCGGCCGCGGGCGCTGATGATCCCCTGGCTGACCGAGTGCGTCAGCCCGAATGGGCTGCCCAGCGCCATGACCCAGCGTACCGACGGCCGCCTCGTCGCTGTCGCCCATACCGTGCGGCCGGCAAGATCGTCGCGATCGAGCTTGAGCACGGCGATGTCGGCCTTGGCGTCGGACCAGATCTGCACCGGAAAGAGCGTCCGCCCATCGCGCAGGTAAACCTTGACTTTGTCGGCCCTGGCACCTTCGACGACATGATGATTGGTCAAAACATAAAGTCCAGGTGCAGAATCACTTCGGACAATTACGCCCGATCCGGTTTCTTCAAAATGACGCACGCGACGGCTGCTCGTCTTCGCGGCGCGACGTCTTGTGCGCGACGATGTGAACGAGCGCGGGCGAGACCGCCTTGGCGACGAGCTCAAAGGTCCGGTTGACATGCTCGAATTGTTCGTACTGCTTGGCCAGAGCGTCATAAAGCGAATCGACGGATTGATCATGATCGGAAACCGTAGCGTCCGCACTCGTTCGGAGCGTTGCGATACGCGTCTCGCTCCGCTGGTGGAACCTGGGCGAGAACCGGCGATCCGCCGCGGGAGAGCTGAATCCCAGAATGATTCCCACGCCGAGCGAGGTTAGCGAGATTATGATCGCGGACGATCGGGAGAGCATCAGCCTGACTCCGCGCCGTGGGCGGGAAAGGGGGGAGCATTTTTCGGCCACGGGCCGAAAAAAAGAGCAGGAGAGCGGAGAAGTAGTAAGGAGAACGGAACGAACCGCTGCCCGCTCGCCTGCGGTCTACTCACTCCTTGCTACTTTCTTTGTCGAGACCGCCGCCGCTCGGCGGTCTAGATCTGTCTCGAACCAGCGTTCGGCGTTAACTTAATATACTGCGTGACGCGCGCGCAAGTCAAAGATCGTGCAGACGAGCTGCGCAGATCCGTCGCGAAGCCACGCCTCTCTGTGCGGCATGCGCTTCACGCGCCTGCAAGAACTTCCTTGCTGCGCTTCGGCAGGTGTAAAGCCTCAAGGCAAAGATCCGGAGCTCAATACAAGGATGCCGTACGGATACCGGCGACATCGGACGTCACCGGCGATCAAATCACCGTACAGGCATGGATGCTATCAGTGAATTCGCGAGTCCAATCTCCGCGAGGCGAGTGCGCCACCGGATCGCTCGGTTGGCGGCTGCGGCTGCTGTTCGTCGGCTTGATCGTCGCCCGAGGTCTGATCGATCTGTGCATCATTCCGCCGTTCGAGGGCTGGGACGAATACCAACACGTCGGCTACATCGAGCACATTCTTGAAACGGGGAAGCCCGCGATTTTCGGGAAGACCGACATGCCGACGGCGGTTCTGGCAGCGGTACCGGCTTTTCCCCAGTGCAAGTGCGCTTTGGAGCACCTCGACAGCCGCCTGGGTGCTCTTCAATTATGCGACCTTTTGGTCTCGAAACGGTGGCGATGCGCAGATTGTGCCGGGTGCGATCCGGTCGCGGCAGGTGTGCAACTCAAGCTTTACGAAGCCCAGCATTCGTGGTGGTATTACCGACTGGTTGTCCCCCTCTTCGAGCCCTGGGCGGCGTGCAGGACTTGCGAAGTTCGATCGGGGGACTGCGCCTATTAAACGTGCTGTTCGCTGCTGCTGCGGCTTGGATCGCGCTCGGGGTGATCGGGCAGCGTGTGCGATCGCGGCTCGTCGCGGCCTGGATCGGATTGGCGGTTGTTACTCAGCCTCTATTTCTGATGAACGCCGGTTCGAGTGTCGAGCGACTCGTTGGGCGTCTGTTGGCGACGACCGTGATCATTGCACAGTCGATGGTGCGGGACGATCGCCGCATCACATGGCGGTTCGCCGCGATGGGGGTCGTGACCGGATTCGCAATCCTGATCAAAGGGACCAACTGGAGCCTGGTGCCGATCATCACCTTGGCATTGGCGTTTACGACGATCCGAAATCGAACACCGATTCATCGCGCTCTTATCGGCGGGCATTGCCATGATGCTGTCTGTCGCGGCATCGTCGGCCCCGAGGTTCGGTTCAACCTGGCGACTTACGGCGTACCGACTTCCTGCAGGAGGCCATCGTCAATCATCAGCAAGGCCGGGGCCTGCGCGATCGGTGCTGCAGACAGCCACTCATATTGCCGTGGTTTGGATTGGCCCGCTGGCTCTGGCTCCAGGGCAGTCTAATCAGGGGCGGTTGGAGTTTGTTCGAGCCGTCATGGCTTGCCAGCACTTACTACTGGTGGCACGGAATCGCCGCGATCTTCGGCTGGGGCTGGTGGCTGGTCGGCGCCATGAGGCGATATTGCCGCGGGTCGTCTTCGGGCTCGGATGGCGCCAGATTCGTCGCGACGGGGGATCCGGTCTTTGATTCCGTGTGGACACCGACCCTGTGCGTGTTGGCTTGTGCCAGCGTTACGGCCGGTCTAGGGTACCACGCGATCCAATCGATGCTGGCTTGGGGCAATTCAACGACAGGCGCCTGGTACGCTGCGCCGGCCTTTCCCTGGTTCCAGTTGGTTGCGATCGCCGGAGCTCTGTCCTGGCCGTGGCGGCTGGGACGAGCGGTGTCTGCACTGCTCGTCGGTTGCTATGTTGCGACCGAGCAGAGCATGCTCTGGACGCAAATGCTTCGCACGTACTCCGGGGGCGCACCGACCTGGGACGCTCTTCGACGCGTGGCACAGCTCCAACCGCCGTTATTGGGGACGGCTGTTTGCCTTGCAAGCTGGCTCACCGTGCGGCACTTCTCTCCGGAATCGGAATGACGATGGCCCGCCTGCGGAAGGCCGAAACGTCCGGCGCCACCGTCGACATCCGACGGAGCCCACACCCGGTCGCCGCGGTCAGGCGTCGGCGGCATGAGGCCCAAGTGGAAAGCGTGCAGCGCCGAACCACGCATCGGCTGATGCCGCCGGCGGCCCCAGGGCGTTGTCCTGGGCTGGCCCGCCGCCCCAGCGCGCGTGGGCCCGGCCCCGTCGGGGTACTCCTGAAAATGCAAGGCGTCATTAGGTTAAGCCGAGACAAGAGTGCGAGAAGCGCTCGGGCTGATGACGAAAAAAGCCGCCGGATCGTCTCCGGCGGCTTTGATTCGCGTATGATCGAACGGTCAGACACGGCCGAGCGCTTAGCGGCCGGTCTCGCTAAAGTCCATCTCAAGATCGTTGAGATTGACCTTGGAGTCGCTCTCACCCTCTTCGGATCGGCTTTTCATAGATCTTCGCCCACCGCTTCGAGTCGGGCTCGAGACCGCGGGCCTGACCGGCACGCTCGTTCTCCCGCTGACAGTCGATGCAGCTATTGGTGTAGGGCAGAGCATTCAGCCGGGGCTCGGCGATCTTGCCGCCGCAGAACTCGCAACGGCCGTACACGCCGGCCGCGATCCGCTGAAGGGCATGCTCGATCTGGCCAAGCTCGCGGCTCTCGATCTCGACGAGCTGAGAGCAAATCTCGTCGTTGGCGGAGTCAACCGCCGCGTCAACGTTATCGCCAACCCCATTCAGCTCCGAAAACTTTCGGAAGCTCTCGAGATCACCGTTCAAGGCTTTACGCAGGGCATCTCGCCGCGCGATCAGGCGGGAAGTCAGTCTAAGTAAGGCATCTTTGCGGGCCATATAACACCTCCTGGTGTACATCTTCGCAAAACGTTAGGTGGTCGGAATCGGGCCGACAGACCCGCAGCGCCAGCGTTTCCCAGTCGAAGCATCCGATCGAGAAAGATCGTCAATTCAATGATAATAATGACTCGAACTGGGCCAGGCTGAATCTCTCACGAGTGCGTCGTCTCGACACGGAACTGACGGGGGCGAAACACTAACGCCCCCCCTCTAGCTGTCTAGCACATTATGCGCCATTGACAAGGTGACCGACCGGCATTTTGCCCGATCCAACAGGAATATTACGTCGTGATCAGCCAAGGAGTTGCCAAAAAATCAAAAAAAATCGTGATAGTCCTCAGCCAGTCAGGGATTTCGGGACGACGAAGCAATTCGGTGATACGGTGGTCAGAAGGTGTGCCGCTCGAGTCGGCGTGATCACGGGCGTGATCAAGCCGGCAGGGGGCAGGAAGGAAATTGCAGCGCCGTCAGTGGTTATGGCCAGTGCTAGCCCGAAAGAAGGCTTCGCAGCACTACCTGCTCGACCGAAGTCCCTCCCTTCAGAATCGTGGGCGGCAAGCTGTAATCGGCGATGACCCTGGGTTTCAATTCTCCAGGAGTGCGGACAATGTTTACAAAACGCACACTGCGTGTGTCAACAAAAATCCACTGCTCGACCAATTGACCCTTCGAACCGACAAAGCTGACGTACTTCGGTTCACCGAGAGTCAGGCGAACCTCGTCGGGGGTGAGGTTCCGTAAGTCCTTTGGCTCCGTCGGCGGCACGGGCTGGTTCGCCCGCATGACCTGCGTCTCGATCGGGCGACGCTTCGATCCATTCGTCCTTGACCTTGCGGAATCCCCGGGTCCGGAAGGCCTCGGCGGTTCCTTGCGAGCTGGGATCAATCTTCCATGCATTACGCAATAACTCCACGCATGTGACACGATCGTGGAGCAGTTCTTCATAGAGGTTGGCCAGCTGCAGCGTGCCTTCGGCGTCGGTAGAGCTGAGACGATCTTGCTGGATTTTGAGCCAATCGCGCAGAGCTGTCAGCGCCTCGTCCGGCTGGTGCAGTTTCTCGCGGTAGAGATCGCCGAGCGATTTCGCCTCGGCGAGCCGGAGCGCGCCCAGATTTCGGCGAGCGCGGCGGGCCGCTAGGTCGAGCAATCCGGTCGGCAGATCGGGCCGTTCGGGGAGGCTCGTCTGGGCCCGCTCTGCGGCTGAAAGGGCCGTCTGCAGGTCGGCGCCTGCCTGCAGCACAAGAAGTCGCTGCATGGCGTCGGCCCACAGCCGGCGATCGAGCGCCGCGCGTACGTGGGGAGCGGCCGCGCGATAGGTCCCGGTCGGATCGTCGGCGTAGGCATCCTCCCATCGTGATAGATCAACGCCGACTGCGATCGCGATCGGTTGACGCTCGCGGGAAGAACGATTCGATTTCTTGGATCAGGGCCTTCAGTTCGGCGGCGGCTTCTGCGGCCGCGAGCTTGGCGCGGAACGCCCGGTGCCCCAAAGCCGAGGGCTCAGGCTCGGGAACTTCGCGGCGGCGTGCGTCGAGAGCCATCGCCAGCCACTCGGACGGCGCGTCGACACTCAGCCGCTTCATCTCCGACTCGATCCGCAGCACGTCGGCTTCAACCAGCCGAGCGCGGTCGCGCAACGCCTTGTCGTTAAAATCTTTGGCACGGCGTTCGGCCCAGCGTACCCATGCTTTGCGCGTCTCGTAATCCTTGGCAGGCAAGCCTGCCAGACCGCGCTCAAGACGATCGAGATCTTTGGGCAGCGGCTTGAGCTCCGACACGTCACAGACCAGTCGGTTGCCATCGCGGCGGAGCACGCCTCGAACGAGGGCGGAGGTCATGCGCGTCGACGCTGGCCGAAGGTCGCGCGGTACCAGGAAGGTCATCGGCGTGCGCTTGAGCTGGAGCTCGTCGGGCTCGTTTTCGGCTCGCTTCACATAAAACTCAACATGGTCATCGATGACCACGTCCTTCCCGATCAGGTCTTGCCTTTGGCCGAGATCCGCCGGCTCGACGACGACGGGTTGGTCGGCTGAGAATGAGAACGCCGCTTCGCTCATCGGCGCGAAGATCAAAATCGTGAGCGCTAGCGGCAAGATCGGGCGCATCACGGCTGATCCTCCTTGGGGATGTCGACGGTGGTGCCGGTGGCGGGCCAACCGAGCGCCTCGAGGGCCTTGGTGTGCTGGATGAAAACGCCGCTCTTGGGTTCCAGGCGGATCACCCAAACCTCCTTCTCGGCGTCGTACTCGAAGGACTGCAACCGGGCCCCAAACGTGACTCGGGCGCCGACCTTGGGGCCGGACTGCTCGAACAGTTGAAATCCGCTGAGGTCGATCCAACCGATCCGAGGCGGGCGCGCGCCGGCGGCGTCGCTGGGATTGAAGGACGTGGTACCGCCGGCCGGCAAGACCTTGTAGAGGATTTCGTAGCTCGTCGCGCCGTCGCTGCCCGGCGCCGCCGATGATCCACGTGTCGAACGACACGGCTCGTCCCTTGTAAACGGCGTCGAACTTGGTGGCCCACGACTGCGGATCGGTGCGTCCCGCCTGTTCGAGCATCTCTTCCAGGCTGATCGGCGCCTGGTCGACGAAAATCGCGGCTTCGTCGGCGGCGTTGCGGATGGTATCGGCGTCGTCGACGGCCCCGCCGAGCGCGTTGACGGCGGCCTTGGCCGCCGACAGGAGCTGATAGGCCTTGTCGAAGTTTCCTTCCTCGAGTGCGGGAATGCCTTCGACCTTGCCGCGCTCGGCGATCAGCGGGTATTCCTGGCGCCGCTGTCTCCAGTACCGCCAGCTCACGGTCATCACCACCAGGAGGGGCACAAGAACAAAGATCAAGCGATGGTAGGCGTGCGTGCGCGAACCCGGCCGCGGCGCGATCAGAACACCGGCCTCTGCGGCGACGGGTTGGCGTTGACCTTCCAAGGCGCCGGCCGACGAACGGCGCCGCCGACTGCGGCAGCGGCCGCAGCTCCGGGATGCGCGCCGCATCTTCATCTGCGGGAGCGGGTGCTTGAGGCGCCGGGGATCCCGCCCCGTCAGGTGATGTCGGTTTCTGCTTGCGACGGGTCGAACCGCCGGTGTGCGCGCACGGCCGCCGGCTGCGTACGGTCTTCTGGCCCGTCGGTGCCGCGGCCGAATTCGGGCGGCTCATCTTCCCAGATGATCTCAGCGTCGGCGTTGGGTAGGTCGCTTCCGCCCAGTTCGACCGCGACCCGCGCGCCTCGGTCAGCTCGACCGGGCCTTCCTCGATCCATTGCTGACCGACCGCCGCCGATTTCTGCATTGTCGGCCGGGCCGGGGCGACAGGCTCGGGCAGAGGGCTTCGCGGCAGAACGAACACACCGTCGCCGCAGGCCGGGCAGCGCAAGGCCTGGTAGCCCTCGGTCCGCTCGCCGCGGACCCGGTGGCCGGACCCGCATTTCACGTTGAAGTACTGGACTTTGGGCTCGGGCTCCGACGCAAGGTCTTGCAGGAATCTTCTTGCCCGGCCCAGGAACTTCAAGGATCACCTCACCGTGGCTGCATCGCTCGATCGGAAAGATCGGCCCTCCGAATGTCGGAACAGGCAGTCCGGCCCTGCGGATGCCGACGCGCACCGTTCTAGAATTATCGGAGACGGGGCTTCGGCGGTCAACTTGGCCGTCGGTGCCGCCCGGCGGGCTGTCAATCACTTTCTAGCCGTCAGTGGGGCGTGTGGAGACCTCGCGGTCCCGCTCGAGGCGTGACGGCGCGGCTCGGCCTGGCGACCTAGTTTCCTCTCTGATGCAGGGGTCGACCGCGATCGAGGGGGAACGCGGCGAGCGCGGGATCGAGCGACACGGCGCGCTCGTAGTCGCTCGACGCCTCAATCGTACGGCCGAGGGCCGCCTGGGCCAGTGCGCGGTTGTAGAAACATTCGGCGCGCCCGGGGGCCAGCGCGATGCACACGCGGAAGGCATTGGCGGCGTCACTGTAGCGGCCGAGACGGTACGCGCAGACGCCCTGGTGGAAATTGGGCCAGAAGTCCTGGGGCCGAAGCAAGAGCGCTCGCTCGAAAGCGGCCTGGGCCAGATCGAGGTCGCCTGCCGCCAGCAGGACCCGGCCCGCGGCATCATGCTCCCAGGCCGTTCGGGGCGGTACTCGCAACGCGTCGCGACCGGCAGCGTCGGCCATACTCGAATCGAAGAGAGCCGCGGCGTGCGCGCTGCCGCGCCCGGTAGAGAACGTGGCTGGGCCCAAATAACGACTCGGCTTGCTCGATCAGCGCCAGCCCGGCCTTGTGCGCCTCGCCGGCCGCTTTCGGGCCGGTCGCCAGTCGGCACGCGCAGGTTCGCGCCGACCACGGCCAGGTCAAGGAGGTCGTCGCGCAGCCGCTGCTCGAGGGCGGGGTCGAGCGGTGCGCCGGGGCGTTCCAGCAACGAGCGCCGCGATTCCCAGAGGGCCCAGCAATGGCGTTCGACGTCCCGTGCCAATGGAACAGGAGTATTTGCCGCCGATTCGGCAAACCGCAGGCGATCGACGAGTCGGTGGAGAACGTCGGCGTCCTCGAGCCGGTCGGCCAGGTGGAGTGCCGCGGCGAGCTCTCGCGCACAGCCGCCTGCCGCCCGGCAGCCCTTCGATGGACGCCGCGCCGCGACGTGAGCGTTCGCGCCGCCTGGGGATAGTCGCCGCGATAGAGCAGGGCCCTCCCCTCCCGCAGCGCGTTCTCGGCCGCGCGGAAGCGTGGGCCAAGGAAGGCCGACCAGAACACGGCGGCGATCGTCACGACCGCGCACGCTGCCGCGACCAGGATCTTCACGCGGAACAAGGCATAGGGCTGGCGGCGGCACCACTTGCGCCATCGCTCCCGAACGCTCCGATTCGCGCACGCCGCGGAGCGGCTGGTCGGCCATGTGGCGCTTGAGGTCATCGGCCAACGCGGCCGCGTCGGGATATCGATCGCTCGGATCGGTCGCGAGGCACTTGTGGATCAGGTCGGCAAGACCCGCCGAGACCTCGGGCATGAAGCGCCACGATTGAGTTGCGCGATCATGTGCTGTCGGCTGACGCGGGGTTCGGCGGCGAGCATCTCGGCGAGAACACAGCCGAGCGAGTAAATGTCCGATCGCGCATCGATCGCCGGCAGGCGCGCCTCGCCCGACTGGCACGCCCTACTCGGGCCTCTTGCTCGGGCGACATGTAGCCGGGCGTGCCGCCAACGCCCTCGGCGGGGCGCACGCCCGCCGCGATGGGCTCGCGGGCGAGGTGGAAGTCAAGCAGCATGGGTTGGCCGTCGGCCGTCAAGATGATATTGGACGGTTTGACGTCCATGTGCACCAAGCCCTGATCGTGGGCGTACTGGAGCGCATCGGCGAGGCAGGCGCCGATAAAGCAGATCGACGCGAACGTGCGAAGCCTGGGCAAGGAACCTGCGCGGCGGGCTGGTCGCGGCCTGCGGCCACGGGTTAAGATGCTGCTCCTGGTCGAGGACATCCAGGAGCGACTGCCCGCAGACTTGTTCGGGCGGCAAGGGGGCAAGTTCGGCCATGATTCGTGACAGGGTCGCTCCGCCCAGATACGGCATGCACAGGGCGCGCAGCCTTCGGGCCGGGAACTCATGTTCGCTGTAAAGCGGCATGATGTGCGTGTGCTGCAATCGCGCCAGCGAGAGGTGCTCGATCAGGTCGTCGGCCGTGACCTTGAGGACGACGTGCCGGTGCGAAAGCGAGGGTTGGGCCGCCAGGAAGCATCGGCTCCGCGCACCGCGGCCCAGCTCGGCCAGCAAGAGAAAGCCGCCGAGCGTCTCGCCGACCATGGGAAAGGCGGGCGGGCCCAGAACTCCCGTGAGGAGTCGGTCGCAGTCGAGCAGCACCTCGAGCTGGGTCTGCCATTGCGGAAAGCGACGCAGCAGCTCGAGCAGGGTCACTTCCTGGCCTTCACCGCGCCGGAGGCTGACCTCCTCGTAAATCAACCTGATTGCCGCGTCGGGCTGGCTGGCCAGCCGGGGATTGGCTTCGAGGAACGCCTCGGCGGGCTGCCGCTCGCCCCGCCGCCACGCCGCGGCGAACTCGTCGATGAGCCGGGTCACCGGGCCGGTCTGAGAATCGGACGAGAGGGGAGCTCTGCGCGAAACGGGCGACCACCCGTCATCTGTCGTCGAGTCGGACTGTCGTGGCTCTTGGAGAATCACGTCCCCGCCCTCATTGCCCAGCCTCGGCGATCAGTTGGGTCGGTCATGGTGGGCCCAAGGGCCAAGGCCCTGCCGGCGCGGTGTAGCGGCCTGGCGCCCACAGCACCGCCGCGATCGGTTGACGGAACAATCGGCGACGGTTGCGCGGCGCGCTGGCCGAGGATCAGGGCGGCGGCAGCGCCCATCAAGAATAACCATGGCGGCCCCTCCGCATGTCCATCGTGGGCGTCTGCCAGGCCGCCGAGCCGGGCGAGGAACTGCAGCAATTCCCCGTCGACGGCCTCCCAGTCGGGGTGGAGGGCGACTTGCAGCACGTCGCCCCAGGTCCGTTCTCGGGGCTCGCTAGCCGAGGCCGCCAGCGGCAGCACGAATCGCGACGCATCGTCACCGACGAAAGCCGCCGCCATTTCAACAGCGCCGGCTCTCGCCCCGGGGCCTTCCGGGTTGGCAACGTCGGAGGCCGAGCCCGCGGGCGCGCTCACCAGAAGGAGTGCATCCAGCCCAGCCCCCGGTCGACCATCGAGCCCGCCGATCAGGTTGATTGAATTGGCGAGTGAGTTCAAACCCTGTGTCACCGAACCGTTCGCCCACCCGATCACCGAGGCCGCCCCATCGTGCTCAGGCGCCGGGCCACCATCAACACCAGACGTGGCCTCGGGCCCCGTGTGCTCTTCTTCGTCGGCCAACGAGGTCGCTAACTCAGGATCGACGCTCCGCGGCCTGATCGAGACCAGCTCCTCGAGTTCTCGCGCTGCAGTGCTCTGAGAACTCGACCGTTTGATCGCGCCGGCCCCGCTCTGCGAAGCATCCGTCGAATCGCTGCCCCGCCGGCATGTCGGTCAAGGTCGAACCAACCAGGGTGGCGACTGCGTGGAGATCTGGTGAACGATCGTGCGCAGAGACGACTGGAGTGATCAGGCTCAGCAGCCCCCGCACTTCGAGCCCTTCGAGCGCATACTCACGCAACGCGGCTCGGCGCCGCTGAATCGTTTTTTGGCTTCGCGGGCGCACACAGACCATGATCTGTATGGGCCGCACGTTGGTCACTCCCCTACCGAGCAATGCTTCCCTGCCGGTGGATACCACCAGTCGTCCTTCAGTAGCCGTTACGGGGAGAACTCCCGTTCCATCGATGCGCCGGGAGACACCCGGTCCCAGTGAATTCGTGCTTCGCTCGCGCAAATCACCATCGAATTGTTTGCACCGCAACCTCATCTCGAGCGCAGAACGAAACACGGGGTCAGTATACTCGCCTTGGCTAGAAGATGGCAAGCGGGCGCACAGCCTGGCCACCTGGCCGGCGCGCCGGCACATTCCCTGTGAGATTTCTCTCGAGAGATGAACCCGGGCGACTTCGCGCCGACACCGACGATATAATGAGCCTTTCGTGGGCCACGTCCGCCATATGGGCGAGTTGACCGTCGGCGTGCCGGGGAGGCCAAGAACGTGGGCACAGCACTCTTGACTTGGGCCGCTGTACTCTGGGGCAAACGGCGACGACTCGCTGGCCCCGTGGTCGATACACCATCATCCGACTGACGTGGCCAGGCGACACGTCCAAGAAATCACCGACGGACGCGTCGAGTACGTCGTGGCTGCAGGGCGGCACGATGGACGGCCGCAACTGCCGCTCGCCGCAGGGGGTCTGGCAACCGTTCGAACAGATCTGGGAGTCGAATCGGTCGGTCCGCATGGAAAACTTGAGCGGAACCGATGTGATCAATCCCTGGCTCTCAAACGGCCATAACGATTTCCGCAGCCTCGATCAAATTGTGCTGCGGACCGCTCGGCCGGGAATGAGCGACCGTGAGAAGGCCATGGCCATTTGGTGGCAGGAGATCCAGCATCGCTATCCACTTCGAGGGAGACAATGACGAGTTGCTCGATCCCGTAAAGGTGTTCAATATCTACGGTCACAACACGTGCGGCAACGATTCGATTTGCCTGGCCGGCTTGTGGCGAGCGGCGGGCTTCAAGGTTGCACCGGCGCGTCTGGTCGGTCATTGCGTCACGCAGGTGTTTTACGACGGCTCGTGGCACCTCTTCGACGGCGACATGCACAGCGTGTACCTCTTGCGCGACAACGAGACCATCGCCGGCGAGCAAGACCTGGTGCGTGATCACGATCTGATCCGCCGCACGCACACTCAGGGAATCTTGCAACCGGACCGGCGTGCCGGCGATGAGTGGGAGTCGTCGATTTACGTGTTCGAGGGCAAGGTCAATGGCGACCGCAACTCGGCGAACACGGTCACTGAGCATGACGCTGCGTCCCGGGCGAGGCGATCGTCTGGCGGTTCGGCCATTTGGAGCCGATTAAGTACCACGGCCAGAAGCCCCAATTTCCCGAACGGATCTGCAATGGTTTGTGGGAATATCACCCTGACTTCCGCCCGTCGTCATGGCGCCGGCGCCAGCACGATCGAGTCGATCCGCGAGACGGAGGGCGCAATCGCGGCGGAGGATGGCAAGACCGGCGTCGTCGTCTGGACGATGTCGAGCCCTTATGTGTTTGTCGGGGGATCACTCGATGTCGACGGGACCGGTGCGAGATTCAAGCTCTCGTGGGATGGCAATTCCTGGCACGAGATCGATCGCAATCTTGACCCACTCTTCCCGCCTGGGGGTCACGCTCGGTACCGGTATTATCTGAGATGTGAGCTGTCAGGTGAGGCACGGCTGCGGCGGCTCTTGATCAAGAACGACCTGCAGATGGCCCCACTCACACTGCCCGGTATGGGTGTGGGCTCGAACACGTTCACCTACAGCGACGAGTCGGCCAAAGCGCGCAGCGTGCGGATCACTCACGAGTGGGTCGAGCGGTCGGCGACCCGGCCGCCGGATGCACCTCGCCGAACCGGTCTTTCCACCCTCCGGAGGAGTAACCGAGGGGACCGGTATCACGTTCCGATGGCGGCCCGCGAACGATCCCGACGGCGACGCGATTGCCGACTATCACTTCGAGCTCTCGGCGCACCGCGACATGAATTGGCCCCTCTCCATGAGCTTCGCGAAGCTCATCTCGCGCACCGCCGACGCGGGCAAGGCTCGGTACACGCTGCCCGGGCCCGGCCTCTTGAATCCCGGCACGACGTATTTCTGGCGCGTCCGGGCAAAGGATGACAAGGGCGTGTGGGGGCCCTGGAGCGCTACCTGGAGCTTCACGCCGCGAGGACCTGCGCCTCCTCACGATGTCAGCGTCGAATTCGACCGCGAACACAATCGCGGCGTACTGCGCTGGGCGCCCAATCGGTCGGGCCAGAAGCCGTTCGCATACCGTGTCTATGCCAGCGATGAAAAGGGCTTCTCCGTGTACGACCAGCCCTACGAAGTCACGGTGGGCGATTCCCGAAGCGTTCCCTCGGAGTTCCCCGCCAACTTCGTGGTCGAAACCTCGGCCTCCGAGCTGGAAGTGCTCGGACCTCAGGTGAAACTCCGTGGGGCGAACAAGGCCTTCTATCGGGTGGTTGCCGTCGACGCGTCGGGAAATCGCAGCGGTCCGTCCGACTACGCGGCTGCCCCGCGCCCGGTGATCGTGAGTACGCCCGCGGCAAAAGCCACCAAAGGTGTGGCGTATCGCTATCCCGTCGCGGCCATCCGATCGCTGGGCGATCTCAGGACCAGAGTGATAGGCGGCAAGGAAACGATGGGATTCTGGGATGTCGAACGGCTGCGATTCGACATCGAGCGCGGGCCAAGCTGGCTTGCGATCGACGGGGCGACCGGCGTCTTGTCGGGAACGCCCGATCAAACGGGCGCGGCCGAGGTGGTCGTCTCGGCGACGCTCGAGCGCGATGCACGCCGCCTCGACGAGGGGGCCCTCAAGTGGGGCGTCGAGAAAGTCGTTTCCTCCGGCACCGAAATCGCCGGCAGCGCCACTCAGAGCTTTACCATTGACGTGCGGCCGTAACAATCGCCACCAACGCCGTGCTCTGGGCAGTGGCTGTGAGATCGGAAGCATTCCGGCGCGCCTGGCGGCGAGCCCATCGGTCTGCTATGTTTACGGGGTACGAGGTTGTGCCGCCTGCGCTCTATCGAGGCGCCCATGGAACGAAGTGTGGAACCCGGCCTGGCCACGACGGCCAAAACAGACGAGCCCGGCGCCGCGGTCGAAAGCAATGGCGCCGTTCCTGCGCACATAGGCCGGTATCGCGTCCTCTCGCTTCTGGGTGAAGGGGGCTTCGGCCGGGTCTACGTGGTCTTCGACGAGCAGTTGGAGCGCCTGGCCGCGGTGAAGGTGCCGCACCGCAAGCTGGTGCCTGACTCGGAGGCCGCCGAATGCTACCTCGCCGAAGCGCGTGCCGCCGCTCACCTTGACCACGCCAACATCGTGCCGGTTTACGACGTCGGCAGCTCGCCCGACTGCCCCTGTTTCATCGTCTCGAAGTTCATCGAGGGGCAAACCCTGGCCCAGAAGATCAAGGTGCAATGGCCGTCGCTTGCCGAGGCGGCGCGGCTGGTGGCGGCGGTCGCCGAGGCGTTGCACCACGCTCACCTGCGGGGCGTAGTTCACCGCGACGTCAAGCCCGGCAACATCCTGCTCGACACGGCCGGCCGGCCCTACATCGCCGACTTTGGCCTGGCCCTGCGCGAGGCGAACTTCGGCACCGGGCCGTCGTTTGCTGGGACCCCGGCCTACATGAGCCCGGAACAAGCCCGCGGCGAAGGGCACCGGGTCGACGGGCGATCCGACGTCTTCAGCCTGGGCGTCGTCCTTTACGAGCTGCTGACCAGGCAACGTCCGTTTGAGGCCAAGTCCGTTGAAGAGATGCTCCGCCTGGTGGCAGAGGCCGAGCCCCGCTCGCCGCGGCAGGTCGACGCCGGCATCGCCCGCGAGCTGGAGCGCATTTGCTTGAAGGCCCTCGCCCACCGGGCTTGCGACCGGCACGCCACGGCCCACGACCTGGCCGATGACCTGGAACACTTCCTCACCTCCGGCGCCCACGCCGCAGATTCGCCAGCGACCGTGACGATGGCACCCGTCGCCGCGTCCGCGGGACCGTCCGCCCGCGGCCCAGCCGCGACGAGCGCGACGACATTTCCGCCATCGCAAGGCCCGCCGCTGCGAGTCGTCCCGCGCGGCTTACGGTCGTTCGACGCCACCGACGCCGATTTCTTCCTGAGCCTCTTGCCCGGCCCGCGCGATCGCGAAGGGCTGCCCCAATGCGTGCGCTTCTGGAAGGCTCGCATCGACCAGACCGACCCCGAGGTAACGTTCCCTGTGGGGCTGGTCTACGGGCCGTCCGGCTGCGGCAAGTCGTCGCTGGTCAAGGCCGGCATCGTACCCCTCTTGGCCGCGCACGTGCTGCCCGTCTACGTCGAGGCCACGGGCGACCGGACTGAGGCCCGGATCATGGCCGCGCTCGGCAAGAACTGCCCGCAACTGGCCCAGGCCGAGGGGCTGCGGGCGTCGCTGGCAAGCCTGCGCCGCGGGCACGCGCTGCCGGCGGGTAAGAAGGTCTTGATCGTGGTCGACCAGTTCGAGCAGTGGCTGCACGCGCGGAACGAAACGCCCGAGGGCGAGCTGGTCGATGCGCTGCGGCAGTGCGACGGCGGGCGCGTGCAATGCCTGCTCTTGGTGCGCGACGATTTCTGGATGGCGGCCACGCGGTTCATGGGCGAGCTCGAGGTGCCGCTGGTCGAGGGGCACAACTCCGCGGCCGTCGACCTCTTCCCGGTGCGACACGCCGAAAAAGTGCTGGCCGCGTTCGGCCGCGCCTTCGGCGCGCTGCCCGATGCTCCCGCCGCGCTGGCGAGGGATGAGCGGCATTTCGTGCAACAGGCGGTTTCGGGTTTGGCTCAGGACGGCAAGGTCATCTGCGTGCGGCTGGCTCTGTTTGCCCAGATGATGAAGGACCGGCCCTGGACGCCCGCGTCGCTGCGCGGGGTGGGCGGCGCTCTCGGGGTCGGCGCCACCTTTCTGGAAGAGACTTTCAGCGCCTCGGCGCGCTGCCCGAGCACCGGTATCACCAGAAAGCGGCCCGCGCCATCCTCAAAGCGCTGCTGCCGGAATCCGGAACCGACATCAAGGGGCAGATGCGCTCCGAGACCGAGCTCTTGGCGCTTTCAGGCTACGCCGGCCGACCGCGCGACTTCCAGGCGGTGATTCACATCCTGGACAGCGACGTGCGCCTGATCACGCCGACCGACCCCGAAGGCACGGCGGACCAAAGAGAAGGCACCGCGGAAAAAGGCCAGCCAGCGGATGGTCCGCCAGTTCCAGCCGAGTCGGCCGCGCGACCGCGCCGAGGTACTACCAGCTCACGCACGACTACCTGGTGCCGCCCTTGCGCGACTGGCTTACCCGCAAGCAGCGTGAGACAAGGCGGGGGCGTGCCGAGCTCCGGCTGGCGGAGCGGGCCGCGCTGTGGAACGGCCGGCCGATGGATCGCTTTCTCCCTCCGTGGTGGGAGTGGCTGGCCCTGCGCCTGCACACGCGTCCGCACGACTGGACCGCACCGGAGCGGACCATGATGCGCCGCGCGGCCCGCCACCACCTCACGCGAGGCGTGTTGCTCTCGGCCGCGGCGATTCTGCTGGTGCTGGCCGGACGCGAGGGCTACGGCCGGCAGCGTGCGCAGGGCTTGCAGGATCGACTGCTCGAGGCGTCGACCGAAGACGTGCCCGCCATCGTGCGCGGCATGGGCCCATACCGGCGCTGGCTCGACGGGCCACTGCGCAACGCCTACGCAGAAGCCGCGGCCAAACACCAAACTCGCCGTCAATTGCATGCCAGCCTGGGCTTGTTGCCAGTGGACCCGGCGCAGGTGGGCTATCTCTCCGACGGGTTGCTCACCGTCGGCCCGGACGAGGTGGTCGTGATCCGCGACGCGCTGCTGCCCCACGCAGCCCTTGTAGGCCCGCGGCTGTGGCGGGTGTCGAGGACAAGAACACGCTGCCCGGCGAGCGCTTGCGGGCAGCCTGCGCACTGGCGGCCTACACGCCGGACGACGCGCGGTGGGCGGGAGTCGAGCGCTGACGTGGCAGCGCGGCTGGTTGCGGAGAACGGTTTGATCCTGGCGCGCTGGGCGGAGGCCCTGCGGCCGGTCCGCCGGCACTTGCTGGGACCGCTGGCCGCCCTCCTCGTGGAGGACGGCCGCGACGCGGCCAGCCGCCGCATGATCACCGGCCTTTATGGCGACTATGCACTGGGCCTGCCGGATGCGCTGGCCCCCCTCGAAAACGAGGCCGCACCAGCGCACGAATCGGCAGCCGACTTCGACTCGCTGCTGACGCGGCCGCGCCGTCAGGCGATCGCGGCGGCGGCGCTGGCCTCCCTGGGTCAATGGGCGATCACGATTCGGTTGCTCGCACAGAGCCCAGACCCAACGGTGCGCAGCTATCTGATCGACCACCTGGGTCCGGGCGGTGCCGAGCCCGGCCCGCTCGAGGCGCTGCTGCGCCCAGACGCCGACGTCTCGGTGCGCCGGGCCGCACTCTTGGCACTCGGAGAGTTCGATGAGGACCGACTGCCGCTCCCCGAGCGGGCGCGATTGGCGACCCGCGTCGCCGACCTGTACCGCGACGATATCGACCCGGGAATTCACGGTGCGGCCGGCTGGCTCTTGCGCCAATGGGGCCAAGAGGAACGCGTGGCGGCCGTGGACCGCGCTCTCTCGGCGGGGAAACCGGTTGGTTTGCGACGCTGGTATATAAACTCCCTGGGCCAGACGATGGTCGTCATTCCGCCGGGCGATGTTCGGCGCGGACCGGGGACGGGGCGAATTCAGGATCGCGTCGATCACAGGATCGCCGTCGCGGCGCGAGAGGTGACCGGCGCCGAATTCCGCCGCTTCCGCCCGAACTACGCTATGGGTGCACAATTTGCCGAAAGCGACGACTGCCCGGCCAATGACGTCTCGTGGTATGACGCCGTGGCCTATTGCAATTGGCTGAGCGAGCAAGATGGCATCCCCAAGGAGCAGTGGTGTTACGCTCCCAACGAGCAAGGGCATAACGGCGAAGGGATGAAAATCCACCCCGATTTCTTGAGCCGGTCGGGCTACAGGCTGCCGACAGTGTTGGAGTGGGAATACGCCTGCCGCGCCGGCACCGCGACGCGCTGGTACATGGGGAAGTGCGAAGACCTGCTGACGAAGTACGCCTGGGGTGTCACCAATGCGGCGAGCCGGCTGCACCCGGTGGCGACTCTGCGGCCCAACGACCTGGGGCTTTTCGATATGCTCGGTAACGCCTGGGAGTGGTGCCATGACCGTGATGAAACAAAGGCCGCCGGCGGGTCGGTCGCGGACAAGAATGTGGTCACCAGCTCCCATCGCCGGCTCGCACGCGGCGGGGCATTCGGGCACGGACCGCTGACCATGTCGTCGATAGGTGGTACCGAGATTCTGCCCAAGGACCGGGGCGGCGACCTGGGCTTTCGACCCGTTCGAACGGTCCCGTAGGCGGCCGCACCGGCGGTCATTCGGGCTTGGCCGCTACGCGCGAGCGTTTCCTACACGGGCGGCGAAGAGCCGCGGTCCTGACGTCCCGTGACGACATTTCGCGAGGCTTCCGGTGCTGCCCATGAGCGATTCGTCTCGTGGCAGCCAGGCTGGCTGGCGCACCTGATCAGCTCACCACCGCCTGAATCAACAGCATTGGGAACAGGTCAGGTCCCCGCCTAGTCCTTGGTCCTTGGTCCTTGGTCTTTTTGCCCCTTGCCGGCGCTGGCGGCCCCGTCGAGGCTCTTCGTCACGCCGACGTACTTGCGCGAGAGCTGGGTCGTCAAGATCGCCAGGTTTTCCATAAGCTCGGTCAGCCGGTCAAGCGAGGAGATATAGTTCTTGTGCGGCTGGTTGCGATACGATGCGATCGCCTTCTGCACATTGAGCCTGGCATCTTCCAGCTCCGGCCCCTGCGCTCCGTTTTGCCTGGCGGTCTGGACTGCGGCATTGACCGCATTGCTGAGAATTTCGAGTCGCTGTTCGACCTTTTTGAAGTTGGCGGAGATCTCTGCTTTCGCGGCATCGAATTCCTCGGCCTTGTTGCCGACCCGGGCCCTCATCTCGTCGTACTGCCTCAAAGCCAGGGTGACCGCCCTCTTGGCCGTCACGTGAGCCTCTCGCTCGTAATCGAGCCTCGCTTGAGTGGCTGAAACGCTGGAATAAAGAAAATACGAGGTGACCGCCAGGATGACCGTGAGCGCGATGAGCGCCGCCACAGCGATCTTGAGGCCCTGCGAGTCATTTTCTTCGGGCATGGTTGATTTCTCCGTGCGAACGGAGCGGTGGCGACCTGCTCATGCAATCCGTCGGCTCGCTGTTTGTATATCACACGCGGCACGAAGCGACGAGGCTGCCGGCGAAAAACGCCCCAGATGGATTCGTCGAGGGAAATAAACCCGGACGCACCGCGTTTTCAACGCGGCGGGCACTTGACTGCAGAGAACAACTAATCGTCCGCTACTTTGCGTCCCCGCAAAGTGTCAAGATCCCCCGAAGCGTCCTCGGGCACGCTGCGCATTTCTGATGGCCAATGCTTGAGCGTATTCGTAAACCAATCTGGGCTGTACACTCGCGGGGTTGATTCCTTTTCAAGCGCAACGGGAGAGTGCGGTGCACGGCGTGACGACCGCGGACAATGAGATCGAGCCCAAGCACGGTTCCGCACCGCCTGCGCTGGGCAATGACGACGTTCGTCGCCCTGTTCGCCATGAACATGCTCGACTACCTCGACCGCAACCTGCTGATGTCGATGCAGCCACAGATCAAGGGCGAGCTGGGGATAACGAATTTCAAGTGGGGCTTGCTGACCAGTATCTTCCTGGTGAGCTACTCGCTGTTCGGCCCGTTCATGGGCTGGCTAGGCGATCGATACCGGCGGACCTGGCTGCTCGGCCTGGGGGTCGGCGTCTGGAGCCTGGCGACGATCGGCAGCGGACTGGCGAAAAGCTACGGCGCAACTGGCCCTGGCGCGAAGCGTGCTGGGGATCGGCGAGGCGACCTACGGCGTCATCGCTCCGACGATCCTGCTCGACTTGTTCGCCCGCGACCAGCGGGCCCGGCTGATGTCGGCCTACTACCTGGCGATGCCGATCGGCAGCGCCTTGGGCATTAGCTTGGGCTCGATCATCGCTTCGAAGCTGAGCTGGCACCTGGCGTTCTTCTTGGTCGGTGCACCAGGGTTGGCCGCGGCGCTTGTGGCCATTGCCCTTCCCGAACCGGTCCGGGGTGCGAGCGAGGGGGTCGATACCGAGCGGCTCAAGGCAAACGAGCGGGCCGGGGCCCGGCGCGAGGACTACCTCGGACTCTTGTTCAACTCGTCGTACATCTACTCTGTCTTGGGCATGGCCACCTACACGTTCGCCATCGGGGGGATGCTCGTCTGGGTGCCGAATTACCTGTTCAGCACCCGCGGCTTTGACCAGGCGCGGTCGGGGACGATCCTCGGCGTCGTCACACTCGCGGCGGCCGTGCTGGGCATGTCGGCCGGCGGCTGGATCGCCGACCGCCTGGCGAAATCGAAGCCCCAGGCGCTGTTCCTCGTACCCGGCGTGGCGATGATCGCCTCGATCCCGTTCGTGCTGCTGGCGCTGTTCACGAGCTCTGGGCCGGCGATCTTCGCCGCGATCTTCTTGGCCGAGGCACTGATGTTCGTCAACACGGGGCCTTGCAACGCGATCATCGCCAACGTTGTGCAGCCAAACCTCCGCGCGGCGGCGTACGCCATCGCGATCTTCGCGGTTCACTTCCTCGGTGACATCTGGTCGCCCTCGTTGATCGGCAAGGCGTCCGACCTCTTCGGTGACCCGGAGATGATGGCCGGCAGTTTCGGCAGGACCTTGAGCTCGATCGGCGCCGTACCGACGCAGATAGCGGGTCATCCGCCCGAGAACATTGTCGCTGGCTTGCTCGTGGTCGTGCCGGCGCTCTTGATCTCGGGGATCGTCCTGTTGGTCGGGGCGCGATACCTGCCCCGCGAGATGGCGCTCTTGCAGGCCAAACTCGAGGCGTTGCCCCCACCGGATACAGTCATTAGTCATTAGTCCTTGGTCCTTCGTAGCTCTTTCCAAACTTCCGGGGGAGCCGGGAAGGCGAGGTGCCAGCGTGCCGACAACTGCAACCCGCACGACCCCGACACGTGAACTAATGACCAAGGACTAATGACCAAGGACTAATGACCAAGGACCAAGGTTCACGCTTTCAGCCCGATCAGCGGCCAGACGACACCGGCCAGGAAGGGCCGATGAAAGAGGATCGGGAGAGGAACCACCAGCCAGGCCAGCGTCCAGATGCGGCCGATCCAGGGGACGCGGTCGATCGGCCGGTTTGCCTTCGCCAGCCGAGCCTCGACGGTTATCAAGATGCCGTGGAGTAGGAAGTAGGTCATCGGGAGACCGTAGCCGGCCCGAACGGGCACGCTGATCGCCAGTTCGTGCAGCAGGCCGGAGCCCACGAACGACGCCGCGAGCGCGGGCCCCCGGCCGGCGACGCGGACCAGGGGTTGATAAATCGCAATCGCCGTCATCTCCGAGAATGCCAGGTTCCACCTACGACCCCAGAACTCGCGCAGGCTGGTCGATCGAAGGGGAGAGCGGAAGAGCCGCTGACAATCGACGCCCGCCCACTGCCACGCCGCAGCAATTACGTCGAACGCGCCGAAGTGGACGATCAGGCTGAACCCCACCAAGAGCGGCGGCGTTGCCAGCAGCCTCGACGAAGAGAAGACCCAGGCCAATCGCGCCACGACGAAGCAGCGCCAGCCCCATCAACAACCGCGTAAACCCGCAAAGCAAGAGTTCGCCGGCTTGCGGCAAGGAGACCGCGCCGCGGCGAGCAAACGGACCTGGCCGCATTCCAGGCCAAAGCGCGGCGAACCCGAGCCAGCGGCCGATCGAGAGCGGCCGGGCTCCGTGAGTTTGAACCTCCACCGCGACAACGGCCTTCATCGCGTAAAGTAACGCGCCGATGATCGCCAGCATGCGGAACCCCGCGGGCTCGCGTGTATTCAAGCGCTCCGACCCCACCACGCCGGCCAGGACCAGAGCCCATGAACAAAGACGTGCCAACCAGAGCGGTCTCACCCGCGCGACCACAAAACCAAGGACGATGATGGTCGCCAGAAGAGCGATCGTGCCGACGACGTCCAGCGCGTAGAGCGGCCAGTAGGCGCTCATCGTCCCAGGGCCCCGAAGGTCCGGGCAGCCAGGCTGCCGTAGATGATCGTCAATCCGACGAACAAGGTGACCAGAGCCGTTTCTCCCAGGAGGAAGAACCGACCCTTGGGCACATCAGTCCGGTCGAAGTAAGCAAACTGGATCACCACCCGCGCTGCCCAGTAGACCGCGATGAAACTGCAGACGAATCCCGCCAGGGGCGAACGATCCAAGAGGAGGTCTGGTGTCAACGTCGAGACTAGCCCGAAGCTCAGATTCGTGACCCAGATGTAGGCAGCGTAAGTCCAGAACACCTGGCGGGTCAGCGGCCTGAGCTTGGCGAGATCGCTCTTCCAGTTCAGCAAGCGCGGGATGGCCAGGCTGGCGGCGACCAAGATCAGTTGAGCCGCGCCGGCGCCGACCAAGAGCCCATGCCAGGGAATGGCTGCCGGCATCAAACGCCCCTTTTCATCGATTGTGACGCAGGCAGGCCACGGTGAAAACGCCACAGAGGTAGATGAAGGCGGCCAGGAATACGACGTTCGCGATCGGCCGGCTGCGCTTGACCTCTCGATCGTAGAAGAAAAGCTGGATGATGACCCGGCCACCCCAGAATATCGCCAGAAAACCGCTCAAGAACCGGCCCAAAGCAGAACCGCCGGCCAGCTCCGGCGCGAATACGACGCTCACGACGCCGAACATCGCGACAGTGGTCATGATGTAGATGTTTTGAACGATGAAGACTTCGCGGACGAACGGCGACAACTTGGCAATCTCCGCACGGTAGGCGAAAATTCGCGCGGCGAAGAGGTTGCTCAAGGCAACCAGCCACTGCAGGACGGCGGCGACCCACAGATGAACTTCGATGCGATTCATGGCCAGTCAATTGCTGTCGCCGCGTGGACCGCGCGATACATGGACGACCGCGTGAGCGCGAGCCCGACAAAAAAGAGGAGAGCGCCGGCGACTGCCGGTGCCAGATGGCCGGGATCCGTATACCCGATCAACGGATGAACTCCGATTGCCGTGCTCCAGCCGGCGATCCCGCCGATCAACAAGGCTTGCCATAGCGAGCGAGAAGGCGCGGCGCACCAGACACAGGCGAGCAGCAGGAAGCCTGCCGTGGCGACGGCGCCGCCGAATCCTGCGCGGTCGTGGGCAATGAGCGGGATCAAGCGCGGATTGATCGAGTCGAGTTGCCCCCGGTCAAGCCCCATGAATGTCAAGTCGGTCGGCACGAACACATACGTTGTGCCGATGGCCTGGATCGTAAACCCTGCGCCAAGCAAGCCGATAGCGGTCATGAGCAGGCACATGCGACCGACACCTGCAGCCGACCGCCAATGCGTTTTGGCACTGGCACGCAGTAAACTTCGCCACGAGGCGTCACTGCCGCTGGATGCTGCCTTTGCTCGCACCAAGCGACGCGACATCCATACTCCGGCAACAAAGCACGGCAGCAGGACGAGCGTCGCGGCGCCGTGCCACGTGTCGAGATACCCATAACCGAGATGCGTGAGAAAGCTGCCGAAACCCATCACGCCGCTCACACAGAGCGCCCACCACGCCCACGCATCTCCGGCTTTGAGCGGAAACGCCGCCATCCACAAGTAAAGTACGGCAATCGCGATCAACGAGCCACCGAAGCTCACGCGATCGTGGAACATAAAATGAACGATCCGACACTCGTTTATACTGCACAGATCCTGCGCCGCCATCTGGAGGAATTCGGTGTCATGCGGCAGAAAATGACCGGTCGCCGATTGAAACAGCGCAAATGCGCCCGCCAGCGCCAGGCAGACCCCGGTCAGGGAAACCAAGGGTCGACCGTCGCCGACCAACGCTTCCAGGAATCCAGGCGAATCTTCGGGCACAGTTAGCCCAGGGCGGTGATGCCGCTCGAGCCTCCTCGAGCCATGCAATCTGAGGACGCGAAGCCAGGAGTATGATAATCCTGTTTCCTGTCTTGTTATATCCGGCTGGTCCCTCTCTGACGGCGTGAGCACGCGCTTCGGCCGCACGGCCGAGTTGTTCACGGGCAGTGCGGCGTACTCTGCGTCAGGGGATCTTGGGGAGCAATTGGCCGGTATTCGCTTCCCAAAGTTTGACGGTATGATCGTTGCTCACGGAGGCTATCCGCGAGCCGTCGGGCGAAACGGCCACGCCCCAAACAGGCCCAGCGTGACCGCGCAGGACCAGTAACTCTTGGCCGAAGGCCGGATCCCAGATCCGGACCGTGCGGTCAGAGCTTGTCGAAACCAGCCGCCGGTTATCGGGGGAAAACGCGACGCGCTGGACCATTGCGGCGTGTCCCCTCAGGGTCTCTGCCTCTCGGCCAGTGGCGGCGTCCCAGATCTTGATCGACCTGTCAGTGCCTCCTGAGGCGAGCCACCGCCCATCGGGACTGAACGCGATCGTGCAAATGCCATCTGGATCGGCCTTGAAAGTTCTGACTCGGCGGCCTGAATCAGGATCCCAGAACATGATGAATCCCTCGAAGTCTCCGCAAGCAAGCGTCTTGCCATCCGGGCTGAACGCCACGGCGTTGACATGGCTGGCGTGGCCCTTGAGGTTATGAATCTCGCGGCCAGCGGCCAGATCCCAAACCTTGACCAAATCATCACTGCCGGAGGCGACGGTCTTTCCGTCCGGGCTAAATGCCACGGACCAGATAGGGGCCGTGTGGCCTTCGAAGGCGTTGACTTCCCGGCCGGTGGCAACCTCCCATATCCGGACCTTCAGGTCACGTCCCGAGGACGCCGCGAGCCGGCCGTCGCGGCTGATGGCGACGCACGCAACCTTGTCCGTGTGGCTCTGAAACGTACGGATCACGTGACCTTTGGTCACATCCCAGAGCTTGACGGTTCGGTCCGCGCAGACGGCGGCCAGGTACGAACCGTCGGGGCCGAAGGCAACGTCAACGATGTCATCGTTGTCCGGCAACGTGCGAAACTCCTGGTCCCGCGTCGTGTCCCAGATCCGGACGGTCAGGTCGTTAGCGGCAGAGGCCAGGTGCACGCCATCGGGGCTGAAGGCGAGATCCAAGATCGTGGCGGTATGCCCCTTGATGGTCCGTATCATGTGACCATTCGCAATGTCCCAGAGGGTCACCGCCTGACCGGTCAGGCCAATAGAGGCGAGGATCTGGCCGTCGGGAGAAAACGCTAATTCCCGGATCGCCTGGACGTTGGAGTGGTCACGGAAAGTGCTAACCACCGAGCCGGTGGCAATATCCCAGAACTTGATCGTTCCGTCGTGGGAGCCCATCGCGAGAGTCTTGCCGGCGGGAGAGATCGCCAGTGCCCCATGGCCGGTTTTGAGCGTGACGGGGTCCTGTCCGGCGAGAACGTTCCACAACCGGATCGTGGGTTGATCGGAGCTGACTGCGATCAAGGTCTTGCCATCGGGGGTGAAATCGATCGTACCAGCCCGGTCGGCTTGGTGGTCCTTGATCGTGCGAATCAGTGAACCGTCGGCGGAATTCCAGAGCTTGACGGTCCCATCCTTGCTGGCGGTGGCCAGGGTCTTGCCGTCAGGGGAATACCTCAGCCGGTCGATCGCCCCGATCTGCGGAAAGGTGCGAATGACCTGGCCGGTCCCGACGTCCCACAGGGTGACCGGCTGACCGGGACCGAACGACGCCAGTCGGGAGCCGTCGGGGTGGAAAGCGACCTGCAAGACTACCTTGGTTGCGACGAGAGTGCGGATGGGCCGCTCCGGTGCCGGCGTCCCAGAGCTTGATGGTGCGATCGTAACCGGCCGACGCGATGGTCTTGCCGTCGGGGCTGTAAGCCACGCTGACGATGGAATGGCTATGCCCGTTCAGCGTGACTGCCTTGGTGTGGCACAGGCGGTCGAGATAGTACCACTCGAAGCCGCGGAGGTCGGACTTGCCCGGCGGCGGGCTGGTCTCTTCGAGCTGGCGCAGCACCTGGGTGACATTGGCGTCGCGCCAGTCGCGCTCGGCCAGGTTGAGTGTCGCCGCGTAGGCCAGGTGCCGGGCGATGTCCTCGCCTTCGAGGGCCTCGTCCCGCGCCGCGACGGCCGCCGTCCATCCCCAGGCCAGGCCGGAGACCCCGAGGATCGCGCCGATCACCGCCGCGCCGGAGAGCGCGGCGACCAGCTTGCGCCGCCGCACCCACTTCACCGCGCGCTCGACCCGCGAGGCGGGCCGGGCGAGGATCGGCCGGCCGTCGAGCCATCGGTTCAGATCGTCGGCCAGCTCGCGGGCCGACGGAGTATCGGTCCCGTGGCTCCTTGCTCAGGCACTTCAGGCAGATGATCTCCAGGTCGCGGTCCACCCCGGGATTCCGGTCGCGGGGGCGCGGCGGCTCACGGTCGACGACCTGGCGGAGGATCTCGACGGCCGAGCTGCCCGAGAACGGCGGCCGGCCCGTCAACAGCGCGTACAGCAACGTCCCCAGGCCGTAGACGTCGGTCGCGGTGGTGATCCCGTCCCGACTGCCGCGGGCCTGCTCGGGCGACATGTAGCCGGGCGTGCCCACCGGGCTGCCGGTCGTCGTCTCCAGGCGCCGCGTCCAGCCGCTTGGCCAGGCCGAAGTCGATGACGTGCGGCTCGCCGTGTTCGTCAACCAGGATGTTCGACGGCTTGAGATCGCGGTGCAGGACGCCGCGCTGATGTGCGTGGGCGATCGCCTCGGCCACCCGCGCCACCAGCCGGGCGATCGCCGCCGGTTGGTCGCGGTACCGGCCCAGGCCCTGACCCAGGTCCTGGCCGTCGACCAGCTTCATGCTGTAATAAAGCATCCCCTCGTGCTCGCCGTTGTCCAGGACCGGCACGATGTTGGGGTGGTCCAGCGCGGCGACGGCCTCGGCCTCGCTGCGGAACAGCCGGATGTGCCGCTCGTCGGCCAGGATGCCGGCCTTGATCATCTTGAGCGCGACGACGCGGTTGAGGCCCTTCTGCCGGGCCTTGAAGACGACGCCCATGCCGCCGGCGCCGAGCTTCTCGAGCAGGACGTAATCGCCCAGGGTGAAGCCCGGCCGCGCCAGCGCCAGCCCCTCGAGGCCGGCGGCGCCGGCCTCCGGCGGCGGTCCGGCGGTGCTGGGCAGACAGGTCGGGCCGGCGGCCGTCGCCGATCGAGCCGACCGTGGTCCGCGACGGATCGACGATCGGCTCGGACCGGTCCAGGGTCCGGTCCGGGTCGAGCTCACCGCGCATGCCGATCGTCTCACCGACCGCTGGCCGCACCTCCCGATCGAGTCCAGCTCGGCCGTGGAAGCGTCCAGGAGGATCATCCCGTCGGGGCAGCTCTCGTGGTAGTCGGCCAGCGTCGGCTCGTCGCCCGTGTCCCGGCGCAGCTCCTGGTCGAGCATCACCAGCTCCAGCCACAGCGCGGTGCGAGGCTCTCCCTCGATGCCATCCAGGTAGTCCGCGATTCGCGGCGCATCGACCCGCCCGCCACTCCTCTTCGTACCGGTCGCAACGCTGATCGATCTGCCAGAGCCGCTCCTCGGGAGACGAGGGCACATCTCGATGGTCGTCTGCAGCCATTTGAGCATGTTCCTCCGAGAGGCCGAACCGTCCCGTGAATCGAAGGCGTTCCACGACTCGGCACGGACTTTTGGCGAGGCGCGGCATGGCGTCTCTACCGATCTTATTTGCGTTTGATCCGACAGCCCGACATATCGAGGGAAAGTTTCCGGGGATTCTTGAAACGTGACGACAGCATACATGGGTTCGTGCCCAGTGCCCTGCCGATAGCGGATGGTCAGTCAGCGGTCCGACTCGTCGCCGATCTTCTCCCAGATCAAGCGGATGAGCTCGATCTTCCGTTCGACTGTGCGGGTGCCGCGGCCGAGTTTGCCGGCGATTTCGGCGTTTGTCAGGCCCTCAACTCGCCACTCGGCGATTTGGCGGTGGGTGGGGTCGGTCAGAGCGTCGAGAAATCGCTGGAGTTGCTCGCGGAACATGGCGGCGAGCTCGGGCGTGGGCTCATTGCTGACGGCCTGGGCCAGGAAGTCGGCCGGGTCGCGGTCGTGGCCCTCGGGCGCCCTGGGAGCGGTCGGATCGCGAGAGGGTGGTCGGCCGGCGCGTTTCCAGCGGCTGTACCACTGGCGCCTGACAAGGACTTTCTTGAGCGTGATGGCGGCGAGGAGCTGCCACAGGTCGGACCGATCGCCAAGGTCGTCGAACCGCCCCTGGACCGAGCCCGCGAAGAGGCCGTGCAGGGCGCTTATGGCCACGTCCTCGCCGTCTTCGACGGCCTGGTGCGGCGTCCGAAGCAGGCGGCGCCGCACGACGTCCAGGACGCGGGAGTAGTAGCGCGCCCAGATCGCCTCGAACGCTTCGGGACGACCCGCCTTCAGGCCTTCGAGCCAGCGCGTGATCGAGCCGGGATCCTCAGCCGACATCATCGTCCCCCACCTCGGTCCCGCGAGGTCTTGTTGACGTGCCCGTCCGTCCTCTCCGACCGCGGGCCCCGAGAATCGGTCGCCAGCGTCATTGTAAGCATGCATTCGCGGGGCGATCAAGCAATCGCGGCGGGATGCGTTCGAGGATTACATCGGCACCGAGATCGTCGCTACGAGGGGGCTCCTCGCGGCGGTTGCTCCTCTAGGGCGCGAGCAAGCAGATCGAGGACGTCAAGCCGACGGGCCCAGATCTCGAGATACACCCGATCCAGCGCGGCAGCCTGTACCTTGAGCACGCCGAGAGCATCGCCCCACTGCCGCTCTGAGACCTGGTTGCCCAGTTTGAACCAAACCAACTTGTGGAGCAGGGTATCCTCGGCGCTCGCAAAGCGAATGGCCACCTTTCCTTCAGGTGTGTCGAGCTCTTCGGTCCGTGCTCGCGAAAACTCTTCGCGTGACCACGGGTCGTCTCGCGCGACGAAGACGTCGGCCTTGAACATCGTGGCGAGGTGAATGACATTGAACGACGCCTGCCGTCGGATCGCGTCGCTGATCATGCCGGCATCGATATAAAACTCACCCGCCAGCGCGCTGGCGAGCGCGTCCACGTGTGACAGTTCAATTTCGGCAACAAGGTCGACGTCCTGCGTGGCGCGTGGAATACCATAGAGCGAGCTGGCGAATGACCCTCCGACCACGTAGCGGATGGCGAGATTGTCGAACGCTCGCACGAGCCTCGCGATGACGAGTAGCGGCTCAGAAAGCATCAGTAGCCGGTCTCTCGAACATCCCACCCAAACGCGCGGATCATGAGCGCACGGCTCGATCCAGCGCGATGCCAGGCGGATTGCCTGCTCTCGCTCGTCCGCATGCGGGTGCCGACGCCGGATGTCGGCAAGCGCGAGCTTTTGTACAGCCTGAGTGAGCGCGCGGACGCGCTCGATCTTTTGAGCAGGCGACATCCTGCGATAGCCCTCGATGAGAATCGCTTCTACAGCAGGATCTGTGTCGCTGGGAGCAGACCTGGCGGCCGGCGCCAATGGATTCATCTCGCTCAACCCAATCTTGTGATGAGATCGGCTCCACTCGCCGAACGCGGCCGGCACTATGCTCAGCTTTCGGGCCGCGCGGTGGCCGAGCGTACGGCGCTTCATATTAGCTCGAAGTGCCATCCGGGCATAGCTAAGAATGCCACTATTCAACCGCTGGAACCGTCGCTGGACCCGGTTGCTTCGCGATCATTGGTGTGCCCCGCCACGGCCGGCTGAGTCCGAGCCGGCCTCGGTCTGTGGGTTGCCCTCGGCGTCGAGCACGTGGACGACTCGTGCCTCAGGCATTTCCTTCAGCTTGGGCTCGATCACCTTGCGGTCGCCGACGACCAGGATCGTCAGGTGTTCAAAATCGATGTATTTACTCGCCACGCGGGCCACATCCTCCTTGGTAACCGCCTCGATCTTCGACTGGTATTTTGTGAAGTAATCGTCGGCCAGGCCGAACACGGCCAGTTCGGATAATGTGCCGGCCTGTCCGAGAGTTGTCCCGAACCGCGCCGGCAGACTCTCGATGAGCCGGTTCTTGGCAAAGGCCAGCTCTGGGTCGGTGACCGGCCGGGGACCAGTGATGCCCTTGATCTCCTTGAGCAGCTCGACGAGCGCCTCGGTCGTCTTGGCTGTCTGGACCCTTGCGCTGGCCTCGAACGGGCCGGGGCCCTGGCGGAAGGTGAATCTCGACTGAGCGCCGTAGGTGTAGCCCTTGTCTTCGCGCAGGTTGAGGTTGATCCGGCTCGAGAACTGGCCGCCGAGCGCGCCGTTCATGACCACAAGCGCGAAGTAATCAGGCGTATTGCGGCGGGCTCCGACGTGCCCTACGGCGAGGACCGACAGCGCCGCCGCCGGCTTGTCGACCAGATAGACAGAGAGCGGTTTCGGCGGCGGCGGATCGGGATACGTCGCGTGAGGCGGCTCTCCGGGCTTCCAGCCGTGAAGCGCCTGCTCCAGCTCCGCCGTGATCGCATCTGGCGTCGTATCACCGGCGACGATCAGCGCCGAGTTGTTGGGTAGGAAGACCTTGTTGTAAAAATGAACCGCGTCGTCGCGGGTCAGTCCCTCGACCGACGAGATCGTTTCGGTGCGGCCGTAGGGGTGACTCGATCCGTAGAGCAGCTTGGGAAAAACGAGGCCGGCAATGCCCACCGCATCGTCGCGCCGCCGCAAGAGTGCGGCGAGCCGTTGCGTGCGGATCCGCGCCAGGTCCCGCTTCGGGAACGACGGGTGCAACAGCACATCGGCAAAGAGCTCGATCGCCTTTGCCTCGTGCCTGCTCAGGGTCGAGAGCGAGAGGCCAGTCGACTCGAGGGCCCCGTTCGAGGTGAGCGAGGCGCCGATCTCCGACAGCTCGCCGGCGAGCTTCATGGCATCTCGCGACTCGGTCGCCTCCCTCAGAAGGTGCGCCGTCAACGCTGAGAGGCCCTCCTTGCCGGGAGGTGCGATGTTTTCGCCGCCTCGGCAGATCAGTCGCAGGGTCAAGATCGGCAACTGGTGCCGTTCGGCGATCAGGACCTCCAGACCGTTTGCGAGCTTGCGGCGCACCACCGGCGGCGGTGTGAATTCGGGGTTCGGACCGACTTCCGGCATCTTGCTCCGGTCGAACGTGCCGTTGGTCGCCAGCGCCGCCGCCGCGGCGGTCCCGGTATCGCTTTGCCCTTTGCGGTCAACGAGCGCGTCGGCCGCGTTCGGAGTGGTGGGCCGGGCAGACTGGCGAGACGCCGGGTTCTTGCGGCGGTCGACGGTCGCCTTGGCCGCCCTCGGAGTGACAGGGCCGGGGTTGATGTCGAGCCGCGCGCGGCCGCCCGCGAGATACTTTCTCGCCACCGACTTGACTCCCGAGGGCGTGACCGCAAACAGCTTCCTCAAGCGGCCGGCATAGGCCCTCGGGTCGCCGAACTCGACATTGTTGGCGTTCAAGAAATCCGCCAGCCGCGTCATTGACTGCAAACTGAAGATCAGCGACGCCTCGAGAAAGTTCTGGGCTCTGGTCACCTCGCCCTCAGTCGGCCCTTCTTCCTTGAGGCGCTCGATCTGCGCTTCGGCGATCTTGACCAGCAGGTCGAGACTCTGGCCCGGACGCGCGGTCATTGTCACGACGAACGAACCCCTCAGCTCGATGGGGCGGCTGACGGCGTTTGCCTGGACGGCCACTTCCTCGTCGACGACCAGCCTGCGATAGAGCCGGTTTTCCCGGGGGAGCTGACCGAGCACGGCAGCCAGGATCTCGAGCGCCTGCTCGTCGGGGTGGCCGCGCTCGACGGTGGGCCAGACGAGCTGCGTCCGCGCCTGAGAGACTGGCTCGGTCCTCGCGACGTACCTTGAGAGCTCGGCCATCAGTCGATTGGGTCGCAGCGTTGGCACCCTCGGCCCCGCGGCGAGCGGGCCGAAGTACTTCTCGACCAGCCGCTTGGCCTCGCGGGGCTTGAAGTCGCCGGCGATCGCCAGGCTGGCATTGTTCGGCGCATAGTAGGCGCGAAAGAATCCCGATACGTCAGCAAGGCTGGCGGCCGAGAGGTCGGTCATCGAGCCGATGACGCTGTGCTCTTCGGGCCGAGTCGGCGAGGACAAGACCGCGATCATGTCCTCCGTCGACTGGCCGTAAGGCACGTCGTCAATCCGCTGCCGGCGCTCGTTTTTGACCACGTCGCGTACGTTGTCGAGCTTGTGCTGCGTCAATGCCGGCAGCAGGAAGCCCATGCGTTCGGACTCGAGCCATAGGGCCAGCTCGAGGCCCCGCGACGGAAGGGTCTCGAAGTAGTTGGTGCGGTCGATGTTTGTGCTGCCGTTAATCTGAGCGCCGAGCTTTTCGAGCGTGGCGTGGTAGTCGCGATCGTGGTGTTGCGAGCCCTCGAACATCAGGTGCTCGAACAGGTGGGCGAAGCCGGTGCGCCCGCGTTTTTCATTCTTCGAGCCCACCTTGTACCAGATATTCACGCCGACCATGGGCGTGGTGTGGTCCTCGAGCAAGAGGACTTCCAGACCGTTATTGAGCGCGTATTTCTCAACCTTCAACTCGGGGATCTGCGGCTGCCGATCCGCCGCGTGAGCCGGCGCGGCCGTGACGAGGGCAACGAAGACCGCCGCCGCGGTGAGGCGCACTCGATTGAGAAGAGGCATGTCGTCACCCCCTGGAAGTCATGAGGCCGCACTTCGGACTCTGCCTCGAGACACAGAAGCCGCTCGCACGATGAAACCGCCGCACGCAGCCCGGCTCTCCATTAGCCTACGATGGATACACGCGGTGGTACACTTCCAGCTCCCGGCAACCCCTCAGACTTCTCTTGGGCACTTCATTCGGCTAGGCTCAGCTCAACTGGACAAGGAGTGCTCATGCCGGCCAGCCCCCTCAATGCTCTGGTAGCGCTTTTCTTGCTGCTCGCCCTGCTCCCGCTCGCGATGACCGTTCGCAACGCGGTCTTCCGGCTGACGGCTGGACCGGTCCGGTTCCAGCTCGCGCTGGCGTCGCAGGCGGTGGGTTGGGTGCAAACACCGGCGTATCCGCTCTTCGTGATCGTTTTCTCGCCCTTCCTACTCGCCGGTACAGCGCCCCTGACTCTCGCGGGCAAACTGCTACTCGGGACGATCTGGGTGCTCTGGACGTTCGCCTACACGCTCTCGCTCGCCTCCCGCCGGCGTCACGCAAAACGCTGGCTGGTGCTCGCCGCAGGTTTGCTCAGCGTGTTGATGGGGGCGGTGGTTCTGGGATTTGCCGTTTGGGCGTACCGAGCAGGCAACAACGCGCAAGATCATCTTGCTGGACTGTGGGTATTCCTCTTCTCGCTCATTTTTTTCGCGATCGGCGCTGGGGCACTGCAGGAATACGCCTCAGGCACGCAGGTGCGCAAGCGCGGAATCGAAATGTTTTCCACGGGGTTCCCGTGGTCGCGGGTCTCCGTACGAGGCTGGCAAACCCGCGAATACGGGTTCGATCTCTGTCTGGCAGTCCGCCCTTTCCGGCTGGTCACTTGGCCGTATTACGACCGCGACAGCGAGTTCATTGTTCCCGTCGCATTGTCGGAGTGGCCTGCGTTGGAAGTCTTCCTCATCGCACACACCGCGACTTGGCCGACCGTGAGGGCTTGAACCGCCTCCACGAAACGCGTGGGAAGTCTTCCTCTCCGTGGCTGAACCTTGCCCGTGACTGTTCGGCGTGAAGCCCTGGCCCTTGCTAGGCACCCCCGGTTGAATTCCGTTCTACATAGTGGTACGATTTCGTTTGAAGTGACGATCGCAATCGGAACAGGGAGGGCGACCAATGGGCGTGGGGAACGGACGCTCTTCCGGCTGACCGTCTGGGGAAAGAACGACAAGTCGGACCTATCCGCGCGTGACCGTAACGCCATCGCCGCGCTGGTCCGCGAGATCAGAAGGGCGTTGAGAGGGAGACGGGCCCGATGAAACGGAGATCGAAGCTCACGCCGAAGGGTGCGAAGATTGTGGCGGCGCTGGAGCGGTTTCGCGACACGATCGAGGCCGGCACGCCGATCGAGCAGCGTTATACCGTCCGTCGGGTAAAGCTCGACCTGACACCTCGAATGTTCGGCCCCGATGAAGTCAAGGGAATGCGCGCATTGATGGGCGTGAGCCAACCCATCTTCGGCCAGTTCCTGGGAGTCGACGTCAAGACCGTGCGATCCTGGGAGCAGGGGCGCCGCGTGCCGTCGGGCATGGCCTGCCGGTTTCTCGAGGAACTTCAAACCTCGCCGGAGCACTGGCGCAGCCGCCTGGCTGCAGTGCTGGGCGGAGCGGCTGGAAACGCCTCTCTGGGCGTCTCGGATCGTAAGGTCACGCCTCGGCCGCGTCGTCGATCAATCTCCCGAGGGCGCGGACGCGCCTTGCCTGGAAGGCCGCGATGAAACCCATGAGCGCAAGGCCGGCGAGGAAATCGAGGTGCCCGTAGCGAGGTCCAATCGGCTTGCCGCTGGCCCATCCCTCGGCGATCAGCACTGCGTATCCGATCATCGCCAGCACCGTCGTGAAGGCCACGACCCGCGGTCTGGACCAGAGCCCCGACGCGGCGATCAGCACGGGGTATACGGCGGTGAGCGGAGTCATGGGCTGACCGTCGATGATCAAGAGGAGGGTCGCGAACAGGACGTCGGTGCCGAGCCAGGCGCGGGCGACGGCTTCCACCCGCTGCGCGTGCCGCAAGGCTGCCTGGAAGCCGACCGCGGCCAGCCCCCAGGAAAGCAGGAGAGCCAGGTTAACCCACCGCAGAGAGGCCGGGCCGCCGGCGATTGGCCCGATCGACCAGCCGATGGTTCGAGGCTGGTAGAGTCCCGCGACCGACGACAGCCAGTTCGCCGCGATCACGGCTGTGCAGCCGATGACGACGGTGAGTCGCGTGGCGAGGCCCGGTTCACGCCTTGCCCACCGCCCCAGACGGGCAAGAGTTCCCGGCGGGTGGGTCAACTCCAGAGGAAGGCCGTGGCGAAAGCGGTCGAGCTCGTCGGCCAGCTTGCCGGCCGAGTCGTAGCGATCGGCAGGGTCCTTCGCCAGGCACTTCAGGCAGATCGCCTCCAGCTCAACCGGAACCTCGGGCCGCAGTCGGCGCGGGGATTCGGGCTCGTCGTCCAGCACCCGCGCGAGCGTGCTCATGAACGATTCAGATCGAAAGGGGGGGCGACTGGTCAAGATCTCGTAGAGAATCGCACCCATTCCGTACACGTCGGTCCAGCGCCCCACGTTCTTGATCTGCCCCCGCGCCTGCTCGGGAGCCATGTAAGACGCCGTGCCTTCGACGACGACCGACGAGGCCTGGGCCGTCCCGCCCGCCTGTTCCACCAGGCGCACCAGCCCAAAGTCGGCGACGCGCGGCTGCCCCTGCGCGTCGAACAAGACATTCGAGGGCTTGAGATCACGGTGAATCATGTTTTTTTCATGCAGGTACTGGACTGCCCGGGCGATATCCGCCATCCACTGGGCGGCGGTTTGCGGGTCGGGCAGGCCTCCGTCCTTGAGGCGGCCGGTCAAGCTACCCCCGACCATCAGCGGCATTGCCAGAAACGGCCGGCCATCCTCAATTCCCGAGTCGAGAATCGACACGAGCCCAGGGTGGTCGAGCTCCGTCATCAGCCGCATCTCCTGCAGGAACTTGGCGACGTCGCCTTCCGCCGCCAGTCCCTCGGCCCGGAGCGTCTTCACGGCGACCGTCCGTTCGACGGCTCCCCGCTGAAGCGCCCGGTACACAACGCCCTGACCTCCTCCGCCCAGCACGCCCTGCAGTTCGTAGCGGCCAATCCTCACTTTCGAGGGCAAGAAACGGCTTTCGCCGGCGTGCTGATCGGTGACCGTTGGGGCCGCCATGTCGACGGGGCCGCCGCGCGACGGCGCCGTCGGCGAGTCGGCCAACATCCGGCCGTCGAGAACGTCGAATAGGGTCTGCCGCAAGTATGCTCGCTTCTGGTCGTCGGTCTCGAGGGCCGGCGTGTCGCCGTGCCGCTCGAAGTGGGCGAGGGTCTCCTGGACCGCAGTGGAGGGATCGATCGCTTCGCGACGCTCGGCTGGTACCCTCGAATGAGCCAGCATCTCCAGATAGGGGCGGTACGATCCCCAGGTGTCGTGAGCATCGCGGCTCATCCGTCTCTCCGAAGGCCACACCCATTGCGGCGGCGAATGAAAGAGTTACCGCAGGCCTGACTCAGTCCCGCCTACAGTGCATGTCCTGTCACCCCCTGCGGGGCACCGGTCGATCTATCGTTCGATCCGAAGTTCCGGCGCGCTGGCCTTGAGCTGGACCATGTCCTCACTGGAGACCTGGCACCCTTGAAGCGAAAGGTAGCGCAGGCTCGGCACGGCGGCCACATTCTTCAAACCGGCGCCGGTCAACTGGGGCATGCCATAGAGGGTGAGGCTGACCAGTCCCTTTGCGCCACGGAGATGGCCAAGTCCTTCGTCTGTGATGGCGCTTCCGTTGAGCATGAGAGAAGACAGACTCTTCGATGCCACAAATCGCGCCAGGCCGGCACCCTCAACGTTCGTTCCGGTCAATTGCAGCGTGTGTAGCGAGGGCAAGTCTGGCATGGCGTTGAGGGTCGCATCGGTGATCGGAAACCCATCGATAGCCAGGGACACGAGGTCTGGAAGATCGAGATGAGCCAGGCCGGCACCGGTAGTCGACGGCGCTTGCTTGGCTCTCTGCCACGCGGGAACGTCGAACAGAAAGAGGGTGCGCAGATTCTTGAACCGTTCCAGGTGGCGGAGTCCATTATCCGTCACGGCCGTACCCATCAAGTACAGTGCCTCAATGCGATCAGCGTGATTGCTCGCCAGCCAGTCGAGCTTCGCGTCGTCGAGATTTCGCCCGAGAAGTTGACCATGAATCTCTCTCGCGTGCCGAAAACTCCCAAAAACCGGCGATCCGGCGCGATTCGGCTTGCTGTTCCGCCCATCGTGGCCATTTCAGCAATGAACTGCTTGCCGGCTTCGGTCAACTCGATTTCAATAGGCGGGTTGAAGACCAAGTACACCGATTCGATGATCGGGCCGCATTTCTTGGCCTGCTCCGGTTCGAGCCGGGAGATCACGAACAGAGTGAGTGCCAGCGCGGCGAGGACGACTAAAACGCGCAGCCGCCACCGCGGCCGTTTTTGTGGTCGGGGCTTGACCGAGACCTCGACCGACGACTCTGGAGATTCCATGGCCGCAACTCCTTCGGACGCACAGATCGACATGATTCCGATAATTGTAAGAGGGCGCTCGCTCGCGATCAATCGTTGGCGCCGGCCGGTCGTGTCTGCGCCTCCTTCGCGCGCTATCCCGAGCGTGCCGTCACAATCCGGGATCTTGAGGCAGATCTCGAGCGGAGCGTTTCTGAATAGCTCGCGCATCGAACCGAAGGACATGCACTGCGCAGTCCCGGAACGCCCGACTCAACGGTATCGTAACCCAAGGATCAGACGCCACAAAGAGCGATGAGCCAGATGTCCGAGCGACGATGACCGTCGGTATGCGATGCGTGTCCTTTCACTCAAAATCAGGCTGGTTTGCCTCGATTTCCGCCCGAACTCGACGTATAAGCCGACTTATACACAGAGTGTCCGAACCAGCAGGATTTAGGCGAAGTGGAGGGAGGCATGACCACGACGCAGCTCTACCTGTTCTACCTGGTTATCTTCCTCTACCTGGTCCTCTCAGTTGTGGTCGCCATCCTCACCCGCGCGACGCCCCGGCGCATCGCGGGCGCCCTGGCCGGCGGGGCGGCGAGCGGTGTCGTGACGCTGAGTCTCATCGCCCTCTGGGAGCGCCTGGGGTGGTGGCACATGGTGATGCCGGGGCTTTTCACCTGGGAGCCCTATTTCCTGACGCTGATGCTGATTGCCTTGACTCTGTGCGCGTTCATTTTTCTCATCACCTGGCGGATCGCCCGCCGGTTCGGCTGGCGGGGGCTGGCCGTGGTCCTGGTTGTCTTGGCGGTCATCGGACCGCTACGGGACCAGTGGATCATGAGGCGGTACCCGGAATTGGGCAACTTCGGGCCGGGGATCGCTCCGGTCTTGGCGATCTCCGTGAGCTACGTCGTGCTCGTGCTCGTGGGCCACGGGGTGATGCGGTTGGTCGCCGGACCGGCCCGCGAGGACCGGCTGGCGCGCCGCCCGTGGGAATCCGCCTAACCAAGCTGCAGCAGACCACGGGGCAGCTCATACCGTGCACGCGGTCATTTCGTGCGGGGCTGCGCCGGCGCGGCGCGGGTCGCGTCGAACGGGATCATGGCCTTCGCTTCCTTGTAGGCCAGCCACATGATCAGGTCGTCGAAGCTGGCATCGCCGGCCAGCGGGTTGTTCGCGTCCTTGGGAAGCGGCTTTATCGTGGCCGCGGCCGCGGTCGCCAGCTTTCGCGCCCCGTCCTCCTGACCCTGCCGGAACAGACTCATCGCGCGGTAGAACGCCGACGTGCCGGTCACGTACGGGTTGTCCGTGACGCCCTTCGCCGCAGCGATGAGGGCGGCGTCGGCCTCCTCAAAATGGCCGCTGCGGAATTCGGCCATGCCGAGGGCCATTTGGAACCACGGTAGATAGAGGCTGTCTTTCCCGAGCCGAACCGCTTGGCGGGCCAGCGCGAGCACGGCTTCGAGCCGCGCTTTCTCGGTCGAGGGGAGGAGGCAGCACGCTTTGGCCACGCGGTCGGCCGTTTCGGGAACGGTCGTGTTCTCGGCCAATTGAAGTCCTCGGCGACAGGTATCGGCGAGTTCCTTCTCCTGTCCGAACCACGCCTGGAGAGCGGCGACCCTCACGAAGAGTAACGTGTCGCTCGGATCGGCGGCGGACGTCTTCGCTAGATACGGAACCGCCTCGCGGGTGCGGCCGCCCGACTGGCAGGCGGTGGCGAGCTTGGTCAAGAAGGCGACGTCGGCCCGCTGGTCGGTAAGCCGCTTGCGATATTCGGCTATGGCTCGCTCCCAATCCCCCAAGGCCGCGTACAGATCGCCGACGCCGGCAGCCGCTTCCGGGCGATGCTCGAGCAGCTCGTCGAGCGCCTGCTGGTCGCCGATAACGTGATACGCTGCGGCCAGTTTCGCCCAGGGATCGACGAGGTTCATTGCCGCGGTCCAGGCGGCCGCACCCGTCGGCGGCCGATCCAGCAGCAGCAGATCGGCGATTTCGTACGCCGACGTCAGGTCGTCAGGTTTGGCCGCCAGTTGGCGTTCGAGCAGGTGCGCCTGGGTGCGAGCTACGTCGGCCGCCAAAGGCGCCTGACCTTGTTCGGCAAGGAGTCGGGCAAACTTGCGCAAGCGGTAGGGATCGTCTTTCAGGGCCGCCAGGGCTTGCGTCGGCTTCCCGGCGCGGAGGTAGGACTCCGCGTACCAGAGGAGGTCCTCGCCGCGGGCGGTCCCCGAGGCGACCTTGCGGTCGATGTAGGGCAAGGCCCGCGGCGTCGTGTCGCGCTCGAAACCGCGCGTCGCGTCCCAGATCCAAATCTGACCGTCGTCGCTCGCCGCGGCCAGTTGCGCCCCGTCGGGGTGCCACGAGACGTCCAAGAACCTCGCGGAGTCGCCTCGGAGCACGAGGGCCTCCTCGCCTGTACGCGGGTCCCAGATGCGCACCGAGTTATCGTAGCCCGCCGATGCCAGCCGCGTACCGTCCGGGCTCCAGACGACGGCGTCCACGTAGGCGGTATGGCCGCGCATGGTCCAGATGTTCTGACCTGTCTCCGCATCCCATACCATGACGGAGCGGTCTCCGGCGGCGGACGCCAGCCGCTTGCCGTCCGGGCTCCACGCTACACCCAAGACCCACGGATATTGATGTCCTCGCATGCGAGCCACCTCGACACCACGAAGCGGGTCCCAGACCTTCACGAGCGCGTCGCCCTTCCCACCGGAAGCCAGCCGATCCCCCTGCGGGCTCCAAGCCACACAGCGGACAAGTCCTCCGGGGTTGGCCTTGAAAAGATGGACCTTCGGAGTCTGCTTGAGCCCTTCGACCACACGAATCGTCCCATCGAGGGCGCCTACGGCCAGATGGGTTCCGTCCGGGCTCCAGCCTACCGAACAGATCATCCCCTGGTCGGCGGGAAATGCGAAGACTTCCCGGCCGCTGGCGATCTCCCAGACCTTGGCCGTGCCGTCGAGGCCGACCGATGCCAGGTGCCTACCATCCGGGCTCCAGGCCAGGCGACATTGCAACCCTAGCATTTCATCCTGGTTGACCCACCGTTCCTCATGTCCTTTGCGAGTCAGAACCTCTTCGCGGGTGACCGGGTCCCAGACTCGGACCGTGCCGTCGTCGCTACCCGACGCCAGCCGCGTGCCGTCCGGGCTCCAGGACACCGACCTCACCCCTACATCCCGTCCCGGCAACACGCTTGACTCCTGATCGCGGATGGAGTTCCAGATTCTCAGGCTGCCGCCAAGGCACCCCGACGCCAGGCGGCCGTCCGGGCCCCAAGAGAGTGAAATGACGGTCTGGAAATGTCCACGCAGGGTGACGGCCTCGCTGCCCGTGGTTGCGTTCCAGATCTTGACCGTTTCGTCGGCGCTTCCGGTCGCAAGTCTCTGCCCGTCTGGCTCCCACGCGAGCGAGGTGATCACGTGGGAGTGCCGGAGCGGGCCGAGCACCATTTTTCCCAAGTCGACGTTCCAGATCCGGGCGGTGAAATCTTGACTTGCCGAGGCCAGTCGCGTGCCATCGGGGCCCCACACGACACGGTTGATCCCTTGGACATGCCCCCGCAGCGTAACCATCTTGTCGCCGGCACGAGTGCTTGAGACAGTCACCGTCCCGTCGCCATGCCCGGAGGCGAGGCGTTTGTCGTCCGGGCTCCATGCCCCTGCGTGAACATCGCCCGGATGGGCTACCTCCGCAGTCAACCGGCCTGTGTCGGCATCCCAGATCTTGACCGTGCCATCCTCTCCCCAGGCAGCTACGCGCGTACCGCCGGCACTAAAAGCCACTGACCAGATTGGGGATTTGTGCCCCCGGAGAACAAGGAGCTCCCGTCCGGAGACTGTCTCCCAGACATGAACCGTTCCGTCCTTGCCACCCCCGGCCAGCTTAGCGCCGTCCGGGCTCCAGCCTAACCACCTGCCCCAGTCCCACCAGTCCACAGGCGCAGGTCCTTTCACACTCATGATCGTCTGTTCGCGATCGACGTCCCAGATGCGGATCAAGCCGTCGACAGTGCCCTCGGCGAGTCGCTTACTGGCAATGTGCCACGCCACGGTACAAGGCCTGGCCCTGCCCATCTGGCTCATCAGGTCCACAAACTGACCGCTCTCACTCTCCGCCAAGGTTCGCAGGTTTTGGTAAGGGAGCGAGTTGAGGTAGAACCACTCCCAGCCGCGGAGGTCGGGTGACTTACCCTTGGGAAGCCAGTTGGCGAGCACCTCGCGCATGTGCGGCAAGCCGCGGTGTTGCCGCCACGCCTGCTGGGCCAGGTGCATCTGCGCGTAATAGAGATTCTCCCGTGCTCTTTCGGCCGCGTCGTCGGCCCGGTTCCGCTGCTCAGTCGCTTCCTTCTCGGCCTTTTCCGCTTTGGTCAGGTTGTCTTGGGCGTCCGCGCACCGTCTCGGCGACGCGCCACTGCCAGAACACCCCCGCAAAGCCCGCCAGGAAAACCAGGGCGATGACCCCGCCTGCAGTCAGCAGGATCCGCCGCCGCCGGCGCTGCTCGGCGGCCCGCGCCAGGGCCTCGCGCGTCTCTCCTTCCGCCTGGACCCGCTCCAGCTCCGCCCGCCGCGCCCGCTCATCGGCCGCCGCCCGCAACCCGGCGACCGCCGCCGCTACCGCCCCCGCGTCCGCCGGCCGATCCGCCGGCTCGAACGCCAGGCACTGCTTGCACAACACCACCAGCTCCGGCTCCGCCCCGCAGGCGTCCAGCCGGGCGAAGCAGTCCTCGAGCTTGCCGCGAACCGCCAGCACCCGCACCGATTCGAAGGACTCGCCGACGTACGGCGGCTGGCCCGTCAGGATCACCGCCAGGATTGCCCCCAGGCCGAACACGTCGGTGCGCTCGTCCACCTTCTCGATCTCCCCTACTGCCTGCTCCGGTGGGATGTACGCCGGTGTGCCGACCACGCTGCCGGCCTGGGTGTGCGAGCCGGACGCCGGCGCCGGGCTGAGCCGCGTCCACGCCGCGTCTCGTCCGCTGACGGCGCATCCGCCGTGCCCGAGCTTCCCTCGCCGAGGACCTTGGCCAGCCCCCAGTCCATCACCTGGACCTCGCCGAAGGCGCCGACCATCACGTTGGCGGGCTTGAGATCGCGGTGGATAACCCGGTGGGCGTGGGCGTAGCCGACGGCCTGGCAGACCTGCTCGAAGATGGCCAGCCCGCCGCGGCGGGGCCGCGGTCGGCCGATGGGTCGAGCGGGTATTTCAGGATCGTCTCGAGCGTGTTTCCCTTGATGAGCTTCATCGCCAGGAACGGCCGGCCATCGGCGAGGGTGCCGACCTGGTGGACGGCCGGGATGCCGGGGTGCTGCAACTGGCCGGTGATCCGCGCCTCACCGAGGAAGCGATGGGCAGGTACCGAATCGGGTGCGTAGCGCTCGGGGAGCAGCTTGACGGCGACATCGCGATCGAGGCCGGTGTCGCGGGCGCGGTAGACGACGCCCATGCCGCCGCGGCCGATCTCGTCCAGCAGCTCGTAGCCCGGCGGGCTCAGAGGAGCGACAGTCGGCTTGGCGCCGGGGGGTCCGGAAGTGTGTATCAGGTCTTCGGCCACGGTATTGCCTTCGGTACACCTGGACCGTGGGTCAATGAGGAGCATGCGAACGGTCGAACTGCATCATGGCCTTCGCTTCCTTGCAGGCCAGCCACATGATCAGGTCGTCCGCGTCGGCACCGCCGAGAAGCGGTTTCTGCTCGTCGACGGGCAGCGGTTTCATCTTCGCGGCCGCTTCGGTCGCGAGCTTGCGGGCAAGGTCGGTCTTGCCCTGTCGAAACAGGCCCATCGCGCGGTAGAACGCTGAAGTGCTTGATACAGGGTTATTCTTACCTGCTTCATTCATCGCCGCGGTCAAGGCAGCGTCGGCTTCCGCGAAGTGTCCGCTGCGGTATTCCGCCATGCCGAGGGCCATCTCGAAATTAACCAGCCACCTGGAACCCTTTCCATGTTCCACCGCGCGACGGGCGAGAACCAGCGCGGCCTCGCACCGCTTGGGGTCGGCCTGGCGCAGGCTGCAACACTTCGCCGCCTTGTCGGCGAGCTCCGCATCTTCCGTATCTTTCGCGAGCGAAAGAAGTTTCTCACAAGTGGAGGAAAGCTCCTTATCCTGCCCAAACCACGCCTGGAGGACAGCTACCCTCAGATAGTCCCAGGCCAGGCCACCGCGGAAGCCGGTGTCGGCGGGGTTGTCGTCGACCAGCTTCTGCCGGATCGCCAGCGCCTTGCGGAACTCGGCCTCCGCCTCCGCTGGCTTGCCCGTGTTCGACAGCAGGATGCCGAGGTCGAAGTGGCTGGCCGCCAGGCCGCTGCGGAATTCGGTGACGGCGGGGTTGTCGTCGGCCAGCTTCTGCCGGATCGCCAGCGCCTTGCGGAACTCGGCCTCCGCCTCCGCCGGCTTGCCCCTGTTCCGACAGCAACCCGCCGAGGTCGTTGTGGCTGTATGCCAGGCCGCTGCGGAATTCGGTGACGGCGGGGTTGTCGTCGGCCAGCTTCTGTCGGAGCGCCAGCGCTTTGCGGAACTCGGCCTCCGCCTCCGCCGGCTTGCCCGTGCTCGCCAGCAGCGCAGCCGAGGCTGCCGTGGCTGCCCGCCAGGCTGCTGCGGAATTCGGTGACGGCGGGGTTGTCGTCGACCAGCTTTTGCTGGATCGCCAGCGCCTTGCGGGACTCGGCCTCACGCCTCCGCCGGCTTGCCCGTGTACCACATCAGGATGCCGATGCGGAAGATCGTGGCCGCCAGGTCGCGGCGGGCGTCGTTCGAGGCCCCGGGGACGTCGGCCAGCGCCTCCTGGTCGGCCCGCGCCAGCCGGTAGGCCGCCAGCGCGTCGGCGGTCTTGCCGGTCGCGAAGAGGAGCCCCCATCCGCGTCGACAGTCCGCCAGCGCGGCCCGCGCCGCGTGCCCGGCCGGGCCGGCCAGCAGCGACTCCGACCGCCGGTAGGCCGCCAGCGCCTCGTCCGTCTTGCCCGTCGCTGCGAGCAGCCCGGCGACCGCGATCAAGCTGCGGCCCGACGTCGACCTTGGCCACGACGCCGGCTCCCGGCTCGGCCGCCAGCGCCTCGCGCGCCGCCAGGACCGCACGATGCACCGCCAGGGCGTCCTCGGTGCGGCCGACCTTGCCCGTCAGGTCGGCCAGCTCGAAGTTGGACTGCGCCAGGGCCTGCCGCGAAGCGACGTCGGTCTCCTTGCCGAGCAGAGCGCCGAGCTTGCCGTAGAAGTCCGAGGCCGATTTCAGGAGCCGGTCGCGCAGCTCCTTGAACTTGTCCTCCTTGAGCAGGAAGTCTTCGCTGACGCCGGTGTGAAACGTCTTGATGGCATCAACGGCGAGGTTGTAGCGGGCCTCGATCTTGGCGTTTGCGGCCAGAAGCTCGCTGTTCTTGTCCGCCAGGGAAGCGTTGGCCCGGGCCTGCACGGCCAGCACCGCCGACAGACCGACCACGCCGGCCAGCACGGCCGCCGCCGCGCCGGTCACCCCGGTGCGGTGCCGCGTCGGCCAGCGCGACAGTTTCCGCGTCCAGGGCTCGGCCCAGGCCGAGACCGGCTCGTCGGCCATCCACCGCTCCACGTCGTCGGCCAGGGTCCGGCACGAGGGGTAGCGGTCACCCGGCTGGTTGGCCATCGCCTTCAGGCAGACGGCTTCCAGGGCCGCATCCAGCGACGATTCGAGCTGCCGGGGCGGGACGAAGTCACCCCGCTGAACCTTGCGGAGGATCTCGCCGACATCCTCGCCCTCGAACGGCGGCTTGCCGGTCAGAAGGCAGTACAGGGTGGCGCCCAGCGAGTAGACGTCGGATCGAGGGCCCAGCCGATCGAGATCGCCACACGCCTGCTCGGGGCTCATGTAGGCCGGCGTGCCCATGGCACTGCCGGGCATGGTCTCTGATGACCCGCTCGACGACGGAGCGATGGTCTGCTCGCCAACCGACGGATCGGCCCGGCCCACGGCCTTGGCCAGCCCCCAGTCGACCACCAGCGTCTCGCCGTGCTTGGGGAGGATGATGTTGGCGGGCTTGATGTCGCGATGGACCACGCCGCGGGAGTGGGCGTAATCGACGGCGTTGCACACGTCGAGGAAGCGGTGGAGGAGTTTGCGCAGCTCGAGGTCGCGGGATTGGGTTGGTGCCTTGGCTGTACGCTGAGCTTGGTCGGCGGACTCGTCCCCCTCGCCCCCACGGGGAGAGGGTGCCCGAAGGGCGGGTGAGGGGGCGAGCCTGACCTGGGCGAGCGTCGCCCCCTCACCCCCCACATTCTGTGGGGACCTCTCCCCCGAGGGGCGAGGTGGTGATTCCCGTCCGCGCCTCGGTGGAACGCCTCGATCGCCTCCTTGAGGCTGTCGCCCTTGATGAACCGCATGGCGTAGTACGGGCGTCCGCCGGCGGTGGTGCCCACACCGTAAACCGGTACGATCCCGGGGTGCTCCAGTCCTCCGGTGATCTCGGCCTCGGCGACGAACCGCTGGCGGCTGAACGGGTCGTCGGCGTGCTTCTCGAGGATTTGCTTGAGCGCCACCTCGCGGTGCAGCTCGACATCCAGCGCCACGAACACCTCGCCCAGCCCGCCCCGCGCGTGCGGCCGCAGCAAGCGGAACCGCTGGCCATCGCTGGTGGCCGCGCCGACCGATAGCCCAGCGGTGCGGTCGGCGTCGTTGTCATCGTCAGCCTCGGTGGCGTGGCCGTCCTTGCCCCGCGTGGCCCGGGCGAGCGTCGCCTCGATCTCGGGCTCGCCCAGCTCCGCCAGGCTGGCGCGGGTGGAGCGGTTGGCGGGCACGACGGCCAGGCTCTTCTCGACGTCGCCGCCGTGCCGTGTGAGATGCCGCGCCGCCAGCGCCTCGACGGCGGCGCGGTCTTCGTCGTCCAGGTCGCCGCGTGCCTTCAGATGGTCGGCCAGGCTCCGGGCCTTGTCGCGGGTCCATGCCTGGAAGGCGGCCACGAGCTGGCCCTGGTCGATCAGGCCGTTCTGGAGCGCGAGCAATCCGAAGAGGAGATGGCGGTCGGCGGCGGCAGTCATGGCACGGCTCCGAACAGCGGCGGTCGATCGGGCGCCGGCCCCAGCCTCGGGGCCGGCCCAGGGATCACGTCGCATCGGGCCGATTATTGCAACTCAGCCATGCCTTTGCATCCGTGCCGCGGGGTGTCGTCGGACAGCGTCTCCGTAGACCCGAGAGCAAGAGACTGGATACCAACCCGGCGCGGCGTGAGAATGTCGGTGGGGAGCTGCCTCACATTTCAACGCGAAGGACAGGCAGCGCAACGGCGGGTCAGCTCGGCTGCGCTGCTTCAGCCCGTTCGCGCCCCGAGCTCACGCATCTCGAGTTGGCAGCTCGCGTGACGCACTCGGCGCAGGAAAAGCCCGGCGTCACGGCGCAGCTCAGGTCCGCCGCGGACTGGCCGCGTTCTCGGCGACCGAGCGCCCTTGTGAAGAACACCGAACGGGAGCAGGATACATCCTGACCGGGCACCATCCGGCGAATCCCGGCTCATACGGATATTGACACGTTGCTCGTGCGCTCTCTGAGCGAAAACCATTTCGCCTAGGAGGCCGCAACGGGGCAAAAAGCATAGCCGGCTGGCGTCCCCACAGTCATGAAAGGTAGTTCCGCGTGACTACGTTGAGTTTGCGGTGCATCGTCAACCTGGCTGGTCCCGTCACGGCCGCGACCGGCGTCTTTGCAACCCCTCCGACTCCGGACCCGGTGATACAGTTAGCACTTACGGGGGCCGGCGGGGAATTCTCGGACCTGGCGTTCTTCGCGACGGAGACTGCGAAAAACCAAATCCTCGCAGTGGCCCTCGCGGCCATCAGCACCCAGTCAAATGTCCTGGCTTATATCGATCCGCCTGGCACCGTGCCGGGCCCGCTAGAGTGCTACGGGCTGCAGATTGTGGTTTCGTGAGGGGCGACGGCGATGCCCCAGTCAGTGCGCGGGGCAGCAGCCCCGGCTGCCACGGTGCTCCAAGCCGAGCGAATGCGAAGGTAGCGCACCGGCGGGTCAGGTCCGCCGCGTAACGCGAAGGACAGGCAGCGTACCGGCAACGCGAAAAACGCGAAGGACAGACAGCGCACCGGCGGGTCAGGTCCGCCGCGGTGCTTCAGCCCGCTCGCGCCGCGAGCTCACGTATCTCGATTTGGCAGCTCGCGTGACGCTCTCGGCACAGGAAAAGCCCGGCGTCACGGCGCGAGCTCGGTTGCGCCGCGGAGCTGACACGCAGTGGTACCGGGCGACCGACGTGTCGTCGAGTTGCGCACTGGCAATCGAAAGAGCCAGCAACCGCTATGCAAACCTAAACCACCGCGCGACATCTCGACTCTACGGCATCTCGTGTCTGGCATCTCCTGCGAGCAGATGGTTGCGCTGTCGAATGCGCAGACAGCACGATGGCCAGGCTCTGCGTCCCCACCCCCTCCGTCTCCCCCTTCGCAAGGGGGAGAGAAGTTGATGCCGAGGTCGATCTTCGGGCGAAGACCACTGTTGCGATCGGGGACATTGACACAGAAAACCCCCCATCGCAGTCAGCCTCCCCCTTGCGAAGGGGGAGCCCGAGGGGGTGGGGACGCACAGCTTCGCGGGCGCCGGCATTTCCCTCACCCCTTGCTACTCGCCGCCCTCTTCGCCGCCGCCGCCGTCGCGGCCGGCGACGGCTCGATCGCCTCGCGGAACGCGAAGGAATGCGAACGACAGGCAGCGCACCGGCGGGTCAGGTCCGCCGCGGTGCTTCAGCCCGTTCGCGCCGCGAGCTCACGTCTCTCGAGTTGGCTGCTCGCGTGACGCTCTGGGCTCAGGAAAAACTTGGTGTCGCGGCGCAGCTCAGGTCCGCCGCGGAGCGTCAATCTACTCCCGCAAAGATCGCCCCTCCCGGTTTTCTCGGGATTCCGATAGAGCCGCCGAAATCGCAATTGCTCACCATAATGACGCCCGCGACAATGCCTGTCCTTCGCGTCACTAAGAAGAGGGCTGACGCCCGGAACGAGCATTAAACCGCATGAGCGCCGGCGGTGAGGTGTCAGGAGATCCGCTGGACCCATTGGCTCCGCCAGTCCGGAGCCTCGAAAGGGTCCGCGAAATACTGGGTCTCGTGCATGACCTTGCCGTCGCGAAACTCCATGATGCTCACCGTGTATGTCGGTCGCCCTTGGTAGGTGATGATATATTCGGTAATCCAGAAATCACCTTTTCCGATGATTCTCCTGACATTAAAACCTGAAGGCTTGCCTGGATGATGGCTCCGTAACGCCTGTAAATTAACTCGTCCGACGATTCGTTCACCCGACTGAGGGTATTCACAGACGGCATCGTCTGCGTAGATATCGTGTTCCGCGACCTCATCTCCGATCGCCGAAGCGTGCCAGTGCGCATTGAGAACATCACGAATTTGGTCCTCTTGCACGAATTGCCTCCAACTATGGCCTGGAATTTATGATCACTCGCACCGCGGGGACCGCCGCCCCGCATCGTACGCTGACCTTGTAACCGCTACTGCGGAGCCTCATTTCCCGGCCTGCCGTGAGCGACTATGGGCCGCGACGACTACTTGTCCTTCTTCGGGGCATAGCCCTTCCACACCCATTCGATGGCGTGCGGTAGGAACTGCGCCTGGGCATTGCCGACGCCGTGGCCAGACGCCGCGGCAGAACAGGTACTGGTACTCATAGCCCTTGGCCTTCAGCACCTTGGCCATGCGGTGATTGGCCTCCACCCAGTCGTGCATGTCGTCCCGCATGACGTTGGGGTTGAGCAAGTCCGCGTCGCCGACGGAGATGAACAGCCGGATGGGCTTCTTGGGGCTGTTGGGAATGAGCGTTTCGTGGAAGCCCCAGGCCCCGTCGGGATACTTCGGATCGAACGGCCACGCCTGGTTCACGAACGTGCCCGAAGTCGTCAGCACGCGGTGGTAGAGATCGGTGCGGAACCAGGCCATGATGAGCGCGGCCGAACCGCCGGAACTGTTGCCCATCGCCGCGCGGCCGTCGGGGTCTTTGGTCAGCTTCACGTCGCAGTTCTTCTCCACGCGCGGCAGCACCTCGGTTTCGATGTACTCGGCATAGTCGCCGTTCATGTTGTCGTATTCTTTGCCGCGCTCGTGCCCCTGGGCGTCGCCGCCGCCGTTGGCAATCCAGATGACGATGATCGGAGGAATTCGCTTCTGGGCGATCAGGTTGTCGAAGATGTGCAGCAACTCGGCATTGGGCTTCCCGCCCGGACCGTCGTGGATGACCTGGAACGGCGACTCGCTGCCCGCTTTGTATTGCGCTGGAATGTAGACCGTGATCTTGCGCTTGTAGTCGATGTTGTGGGTCTCGACGATCAGCGTCTTCGGATTGTTCGGGTCCACCTTCCCGAACTCCTTGCGGGCGATGCCTGGATTGAAGAGCTTGGTCTCCTTCGAGTCGATGACGAATTGCTTCACCTTCCCCTCGGGAACGCCATCGACCTTCTTGCGTTCCGGCGCGGGCACGTACTTCGGGCCGATCACGAAATTATCGTTGGCATCGAGCGGAGGGTTCTCGCCTGCTTTCAGCACCTTGAACGGCGGGGCACCCGGGTCATCGAACTTGCGCACCGGCGGTGCGGCCAACAAGCTGGAGCATGCGAGAGCTGTGATCAAAAGCGCCATTTGCGGCTTGAACATGAAATCCCTCGTCGTTTCTTCTTTTGGCGAGCGCCCGTGACGGCTCTGGAGAGAACGCTGTGGTGCATTCTATTTACCCGATTTTGCATCGGTCGGCACTACTCAAATGTACCAGCTCAGGCGCCGACGTCAGAGCGTTCCGAGCGCACCCGTGTGAGAACTTAAGGGACCAAAGAGCCTCTGTCCGAGAGCCGGATGCCTTAATTGGGCACGTCCGGTTCGCTGAGCGGGATGTGGAAACGGAGCATGGACTGCTATTAAGGCACTGGCAATCGAAAGAGCCAGCACCTGCTATGCAGACCTAAACCACCGCGCCACATCTCGACTCTACGGAATCCCCTGCCCGGAGGAAGCATGAGGCGGGCGGCTTCCTCCTTCGCCCGGCCGTCGCCGAGTTGTAACGGCAGAGGCCTTCGATGACGGTCATGGACGTGGTCGAGCGCGCCGATACGACCCGAACGAAGTCTGGGTGCCATGGACCGTCGCGGCGATTCGTCTGGCCTTGCTTTTTTCCTGGCGCGGCCTGATCGGTAGCGCTGCGGATTCAGTTGCAACTTTTTTCCCATCGAGAAGACCCACAACGGAGCAGGCACGGGGACTCACTGTTGGTGAACGTCGGCTCGGTTCGGCGAACTGAACCCAATTTGGGAGCACTTCGGCGATCATTCCAGCTTGGCGATGAGTTGCTTGAAGTCTTCGCGGGTGCGCAGAGAATCGAGGTCTTTGTCCTTCCTCATGTGGGCCCCGTTCTTGAAACCGGCAGCGACCGCTTCCTTCAAACCGGCCATGGCGCGGTCAGCCTCGGCGTCGGCCTGATGTGCGCCAGCGGCGGATTTGTCGGCCGCGCGGAGCATGTCGGCGTAGACCGCGTGCAAACAGGCGACTGTATACAAGCCGTCGCCATCCGTGGGCTTAAGCGCATCAGCCATGGCAACGGTCTGGCGACAACCTGCGACATCTTTCGTCTTGACGAAACAGCGCAGACGAACATCTACCGCCTCAGCGCACAAATTGGTATCGACATCCTTTCCGGCCGCCAGTCGCAAGCACTCGTCAATGACCGGGATGGCCGCGGCGCTGCGCTCGACCGCGACCAGGTTGCGAGCAACCCCCAGCATACTCATCAGCGTGTCGGGATGATCGGGGCCGAGCTTGGCCTTGCGCAGCGCCAGCGTCTCCTCGCTCACCTTGAGGGCGTCGGAATGGCGGCCGACGGCAGAATAGCTCGCGGCCAGATTATTCATGCACATCAGAGTTTCGGGGTGATCGGCACCGAACTTGGTCTTTCGTAGTGCCAGGGTTTGCTCACGCAGCTTGAGAGCATCGTTGTGGCGGCCGAGGGAAGAGTAGCTGTCGCCCAGGGCGTTCATGCTCAACAGCGTGGAGGGATGGTCGGCGCCGAGCTTGGTCTGGCGTAAGGCCAAGGTCTCCTCGCGGAGCTTGAGGGCGTCAGCATGCCGGCCGACCATGTCGTAGCTACTGGCCAGATTGCCCATACTCCTCAGGGTGTCTGGGTGATCAGGACCGACCTTCGCCTTGTAACGATACGAGTGTCTCCTCGCGCAGTTTGAGCGCGTCAGCGTAGCGGCCGAGCGCGAAGTAGGCGTTGGCGAGATTGTTCATTGCCATGAGCGTGTCTGGGTGATCGTCGCCGTGTTTGGCCTTGAAAAGCGCCAGCGTCTGTTCTCGCAGTTTGAGTGCATCGCGATGCCGGCCCACGTTTCCGTAGTCGAGGCCAAGGTTGTTCATGCTCGATATCGTGTCGGGGTGGTCGGGGCCGAGCTTGCGCCTTGCGCAGCGCGAGCGTCTGCTCGTCTAGCTTGAGGGCGTCGTCCAATCGGCCAAGGTCGCGGTAGCTCGAAGCGAGCTGATGCATGGACTTGAGCGTATCTGGATGGTCAAGTCCACGGTGCCGGGTAAATAAAGCGCGAGCCGCTTCTTCTTGTTCGGACGCGGTCCGGACGTCGCCGAGGAAAAAGAAGGAACGTCCGAGCGTCAGTCGCAGTCGGGCCGCAATCAGTGGCTGGTCAGCGAACGCCTTGTCGACATACGGCAGGGCCGACTCGATCGCCTTTCCCAACGTGACGGCGCGGCCGAGGCCTCCCGCCTGCCCCTCGGGGCGGCGCCGCCGAGAAGATCCGGTCCTCCACGAATCCGAGTACCGCCTTGGTCTCTGCCTCGCGAGCCAGGGCGTCTTCTTTCGCCGCCATCTCGGCGGACGCGGCAATCAACGCCGCCTTTTCGCGCGCGTCGCCCGGACGGCCTGCCAGGTGGCGGCTGCTGTGCCAGCCAGGAGAGCCGCCGCCACGACCGCCGCCGTCAGCACCGCGGCCCGGTTCCGCTTGGCGAGCTTCGTGAGCCGGTAGACCGTGGATGGCGGTCGGGCCAAGACCATCTCATTGCGGAGAAAACGATCGACGTCATCCGCGAAGCTGTCCGGGGTGGGGTAGCGGCGGTTGCGGTCTTTCTCGAGCGCCTTCATTACCACGCAGTCGATGTCGCCTGCCAAGACTTGCACCAGCCCCTTCAAGTCCAGGCCACGGTTTCCCGCCAGCGCCGTCGCCGAGTCGCCCAACGATGACAAACGCGTGCTCGGTCGCGGCGGCTCATCTTCGCGGATCAGCCGCTGCACTTCGACATACCCCGCCTGACGTAACCGCCTGGCATCGAGCGGCGTCGTGCCGGTCAATAGCTCGTAGAGCAACACCCCCAGCGAGTAGATGTCGCTCCGGGTGTCGATGTCCAGACCGCTCATCTCCGCTTGCTCGGGGCTCATGTACGCAGGCGTGCCGATCATCTGGCCGTAGGCGGTGAACAGCGTCATTTCGGTCAGCTTCTGCACTGTTGCCTTGGCCACGCCGAAGTCGATCACCTTCACGACTGGAACGCCATCCTGCAACGTCGCCAGCACGTTGGACGGCTTGATGTCGCGGTGGATGATCCCTTTATGGTGCGCGTGCTGGATGGCATGACACACGTCGAGAAACAGTTTCAGGCGGGCTTCGGGGACTAGGTGGTTCTTGTCGCAAAACTCCGTGATTGGTATCCCCTTGACCAGCTCCATCACGAAGTAGGGATGGCCGGACTCGGTGGCGCCGGCATCGAGCACGCGAGCGATGTTGGGGTGATCCATCAGCGCCAACGCTTGCCGCTCGGACTCGAAACGGGCAATGACCTGGGACGTATCCATGCCCGGCTTGATGATTTTCAGGGCGACCCGGCGCCGAACCGGTTTCTCTTGCTCGGCCATGTAGACCGCGCCAAACCCCCCCTCGCCGATCTGTTGCAACAGCTTGTAGGGGCCAATGACGCTGCCGTGGCGCTCCGGCATGCACGCTCGATGTCGGGCGCCGACGGTCCGTCCGTGGTCGTGCCGAGGACCTCGAACGGTTGCTCTGACGGGCGATGCTCGTCATTCATGGCGATCTTCCGCTGCGAATCGCGGTCAGGAGGCAACTCGTAGAGCGGAAGTCAATTTCATCCGCCCGACTCGGCGGAGCTAGAACGCGAGCGCAGTACCCATTTCAATCGAAAGTGTGAGTCGCGATCAAGCTTTTCATTTGCTACCGCAGCTTTTCAGAATTTCGCGCTCTCTGTACTCCCCGTTGCGACACTAACTGTGTGAAACTGACACACCGTTTGCCTCGGCCATGAACGCGAAGGACAGCCAGCGCCGGCGGGTCAGGTCCGCCGCGCTGCTTCAGCCCGTTCGCGCCGCGAGCTCACGTATTCTCGAGTTGGCAGCTCGCGAGATGCTCTCGGCACAGGAAGAGCCCGGCGTCACGGCGCAGCTCAAGTCCGCCGCCGAGCCGAAACGCAGTGGTACCAGTGCGCGACCGAAGTATCGACGAGTTGCGAGCGAGCGATTGTCATCGGCGTGATCTCCTTGAGGGTTGGGTTACCGTACAGGACGGTTCGCATCCGGCGAAGAAGCCGGAGGCGCGATGTCCCTTGCCGTCTCTGGACAACTGTGGAATAGTCCGCCGATGAACCCGTTTCGACGCGTTCGCGATTATTTCCGCAGGCCAGCCGGCATCGCGCTCGGCATCAATGTGCCAGTCGACCCGGCCAAGCATGCCGCCGATTTCGGTCGGCGCTATGCCGAGCGACTCGACTGGCAGGCGGCGATTCACATGGAGGCAATGGGCATCCAGAGCGAGCGGATCGGCTCGGCCGACCACGCGCACGGCCTGGCTGGAAGCGCGTTCCACGCCCACGAACGTGATGGCGGAGGCATTTCTCCGGGCGGCCGCATCAACCTCGATTCCGGCTCACTCGACCCCGACCTGCTCACACGCAGCTCCAGATTCCGATCGCCGCTGCCCTGCCGCTCTGCTTCCCCCTCGCAGCAACCCAGCATCTCGAACCGCTGCTTCCAGCCCCAATACGTGAAGCGATAGCCCGATTCATCACCCTTCGCGAAGGTATGCATTAAGTAGATGATGTGCGCCGCCGCCAGCTCGCGGAAGACTGGCCTGTTCTCCACGGTCACCTCGACCCGGTCCCCAGCCGCGATCCGCCGCAGCAACTCTCGCGCCGCGTCTGACAAGTTGCGCGCATCCGGCGGCTCATGCCGCTCGCGCTCGATCCGCTCCTCCTGCTCACGAAGGATCGCCTCTCGCCGCGCAGACCCTTCCTCTGTGAAGCGGTATTCCCCGTCCGATCCTGGCACGAGCTCCATGATCCCGGCGTCCGCCAGCTCGCGATATGCCGGCAGCCGACCGGCCGGGTTTCTCGCTTTCCGCCCCCTGATCTCGAACCGGAGCACGGCTACCGCGTTGGCGGACAGTGTCACAGGCTGCATGGCGGATCCCTCCGGGCGGCATTCTACCGGCCCGCGAGGGCGGGCGGAATGCGAATCGGGCGACACGCGACGTGACAGCACACAATCGCCAGGTCAGGATCGTTTTGGCGGACTTCAACTCCCCGGGGAACCGGTCGGAACTTCCGCATCTGGTAACAATTGGCATTCAAGACACCCATATTCGGCGACGGCATAGCATTCATGGACGGTCAATGCGCAGGGATTCGCTGTTCGCTTGCGCCCCCACAGTTCGAGTGCAAAATGGTCCTCCACTATTTTTATTCAAAAAAAGTATCCCGAGAGCGGCCAATCACATCCAGCATAGCATTGCACGGTTTTCGGCTGAGACGCGTTAGAGAAAATCGGAAAAGGCCGCATATTGTATGATGTATATGTAGAAGACGTGTGCGCGATGCCTGCCGCGATCTGCCGACGAACGGCCGAGCCCTTGAACAGCCACATCAGCAATCGAGCAGCTCCGCTCTACTTGCGTCAAGAGCTAGCAGCCCACCGGTAGCACGGATTGCTGATCGCAGACATCATACCTGTCGCGATCCTCACGGGATTTCACTGGGCAGCAATGATTTTGCGCCCGCGAGGCGAAAATCCTCTGACCAAGTTCGCGAACTCCAACTAGTGGCCTCAGTGTCATCGTTTCGGCACCGTGGTGGCCTGGAGTTTCTGGTGGTAGGCGGCTGGCAGCAACATGTCGTCGGACCAACACGCTTCCCTTCTAAAGGAGACGACTCTGAAGGAATTCATGAGACTGCCTCTGTCTGCTGTGAAGCTTGTGCTGGTGAACGCCGGCCGACTGCTGGCGGCAACCTGGCGGCAACAACCGGGCATCGTCATTGCCGAGACTCTCCTGTCTCTGCTGAGCGCCGGCGTTCCGTTCGTGCAGTCGGGCATCATCGCCTTGCTGATCAATGAACTGGTTCGGACCGCGGGCCAGGGGCTGACCGGCAGGGTGTCAGTGCTCGCTACCCTCGCGGTCGGCGCCACCGTCCTTCCCGATGCTCTCTACGCCTGGAAAGGCTTCCTCGATCGCAAAATGCACCTGTTGATGCAGGAGCACTTCGAGTTGAAGCTGGTCGAACAAAAGGGCGAAATCGACGTCGCCACCTACGAGAACCCCAAGTTCCAGGACCTCGTCACCAAGGCGGAAGGTCAAGGGATCTACCCGATGGTCGCCCTGCTGGAGCAACAGTTCTACAACCTTCAAAGCCTGCTGGGCGTCAGCCTGGCGGCGACCGTGCTCGCTCTCTATGATTGGCGGATCTTCGGCCTCGTCGTGGTGGCGGCGATTCCCAAGTTCGTTCTGGAAGCGAAATACGGCTATGGCGTCTGGAGCATTCACGATGCCAACGCCGAGAAGCAGCGGCGGTATGCCGACTTTCATCGCCATTTCCACAGTCTCTCCAATCTCATTGAGCTGAAGCTGTTCCAGAACGTCCGGTACTTCCTGTCCGCGATGCGCGACCTGCTGCATGCCTTCAACGAGGAACACCGCGCGAACGAGCGGAGGAAACTGATCTACCAAATGGGTGCGCTTTTCGGCCGCCGGTATCGCCATCGCGGTGGCCGTCGTGTCGATCATCGGTGCCGTCGCGACCGGCGCCTTGGCGGTAGGCACCATGACCTTCGTCATTGGAGCCATCCGTGAGCTGCAAGACGCCCTCTCGGGCTTTTTCCTGAGCCTGGGCCATCAGTACCAGCACAGCCTGTTTTGCATGAACCTGTTTGAGGTCATGGACACTCCGCCCGCCATCCCCCGCGTGCAAAATGCGCGCGTGCTGTCTGCGGACGCAGCTCCAGAGATTGTCCTGGACAATGTGTCGTTTGCTTATCCCGGAACCGACAAGCTGGTCCTGAAGAACCTGTCGCTGGCCATCCCCTCGGGAGCGAAGGTCGCGCTCGTGGGCGTGAACGGCTCCGGAAAGACGACACTCGTAAAGCTCATTTGCCGCATTTACGACCCAACCGAGGGCAGAATCCTGGTAAATGGGCACGACCTCCGCGACCTGAACCTGGATAGCTGGCACCACCAGATGAGTGTGCTGTTTCAGGACTACGCCGACTACCACTTTCTCGTCAAGGATGTGATCGCCATGGGCCGGCGCAACGGCAGTCCGGCGGCGGACATGGACAGAGTTCGTCAGGCCGCCCGGCAGAGCGGCGCGGAGGGATTCATCGCGGAATGGGCGGGGCAGTACGAGCAGATGGTGGGGCGCGAATTTCCCGAAGGCATCGACCCCTCCAAGGGCCAGCTCCAGAAGCTAGCTCTGGCCCGGTCGTTCTACCGCGATCCCCGGCTGCTGATCCTCGATGAGCCCACGGCGTCCATCGACGCGGAGGCCGAAGTGCGCATCTTCGAGGAGCTGGAAGCGCTGCCCAGGGACAAGACCGTGATCCTCATCTCGCACCGTTTCTCAACGGTCAGGAAGGCGGACCGGATTTGCGTGCTCAAGGATGGGATCGTGGCAGAACAGGGGACGCACGACGATCTGATGCGTCTCGGCAAGATTTACGCGCGACTGTTCAAGATCCAGGCGGCAGGCTACGTGCTCAAGACCGAGGCCTTGTCGCAAGCGTTGATCGGCAAGGTCGAGACATTGACTTCTTAGCAATTCTTTTGAGATATTCTGCTCCGTGTGTCGATTTCGTCCTGGCCCGTTCGACCATGGAGTGAGCGCTCGGCAAATCAGTTTGCTGAGCAAGTCCCAAAGGGGAGCGTATCTTGCGCACAAGTGAAGACGGAACATCAAAGGAAGCCTTCCATGCCGACTTTCCCTAAGACACGCTGGCTACTGGTTCTCTGCCTGCCCGCGCTGCTTACCCTCACTACCCACGGCCAGTCCCCGGCGAAAGTAACGCCACAGGAAGCCGGGCTCTCTT
>CAWHMZ010000004.1:0-1209852 GCA_963830625.1 uncultured Isosphaeraceae bacterium
TCTTCGAGGCAGACCTGGAGCCCGAGCAATACGCGTACCGTCCGGAGCGGAGCGCCAAAGACGCCGTGAGGCATGTCGAGTCGCTGCTGCGTGCGGGTTTCATGGAAGTGGTTGACGCGGACTTGAGCGGTTACTTGGATCACGCATCTTGATGCTCCGTTCGACGACCCACTGTGGTGATTTTGCCTTCACGCAGTTCCCTAAATTGCCGCAGCGTTTCCGGATTATCGGGAAATAGATAGCACCGAGTGGCGGAATCTTTTTCAACAACGATTGTGCCATTGTTGATTCGATCGCTAATCCAGTGCCTCGGGACGCTTAATTTTTCGGCCAACTGTGGAATCGTCAAATATCCAGGGATGCGCCGGGGATGGGATTGACTTTGGCGGTTCAGCACACGGTGTTGTAGGCGGATCGTTCGCACGGTGCTTGGCAGTACCGTTGCAGCATGGGGCGAGCGGTAGCCCTCCGATGTGAGCCTGGCCGCGATCTCGGCGTCGTTTCGCCCTTGACGAGCCATACAGAGGATCGTCTTTTCCATCTCCGCCGCACCCTGACGATCGGCAAAACGGCCTACCGGCACTGGTAGCTCGACGGTCGTCGTCGCTCCGCCGCGCCACACGACGCGCAGGCAAACACGGTCGCCGCGACGACCGCCGAGGCGATGGGCAACGACCTTTTCAATTAACGATCGCAGCAGCGACTTTTTCTGTGCCGAGGAAAACAATCGCTGTTCTTCCCACAGCTCGGGTAGCCGGGGTCCAACGTTCTGCAGCGCTTCGAGGAGTTCGGTGGGGATGGCCCAGACCGGTGCGTGGCGCTCGTCATGCGCCAGTCGCTCTTCCGCCTCCCGCAGCTCGCGGAGCGCTGCCTCCCAGCGCCGCTCAAGTTCCGCAGCGATTAGTCGGTTTTCCGGATCGACGTGTTGGTATTGCCGCTCCGCTCGGTTCGCTGCATAGCGCAGTCGCTGCACCTGCTGACGCTGCGCCGCAAGTACGGCGGTGCGTTGCGAGTCAGCCTCGGTAAGCGTCCGCGCGGACAGGTCAATCGCGGCTGGTGACAGCGCTTCAAAGAACCATCGCACGACTTGTTCGTCGATTGGTAGGGCGGGCAGCCGTTGACAGACCGGTTCGCCGTGTTGTTGTCGAAGGTGGTTGCAGAGATACTGCGTGCCCCCTTTGTACTGGACGCACAGCTTGTGTCCGCATTCGCCGCAGTAGATGATGCCGTGGAGCAGCGCCTGCCCGTCGCGCGGCACACCGCGGGTTTTGTTGCGGTCATACTCCGCGTAGTTGTCGCGTAGCATCGCATGAATCCCCTGGTACGTCTCCCACGAGATGTATGCGGGATACCGATTGTGAACGATGATCCGCCACTGGTTCGGTGGCAGATGACGCTGCTGGTTTTTCCCGGTGTTTTTGGCTCGGATCGACCGAGTGCGGCCATAGACAAACGCCCCGGCGTATGCTGGATTTTTCACGATCGAACCGAGGCTGGCAATAGTAGGACGCCTCCATCGGATGTCGCCGTGCTGGTTGCGACGTGGGACCGCCAAGTCGTGGTGACGAAAATGGCGAACGACCCTCGCCAGTGACCTCTTCTCCAACAACGTGTCGAAGACGAGTGAAATCCGGTCCCTAACCTCTTGATCCGGATGCTTTTCAACGCGACCGTCATCGTGTCGCACGAGTCCTGTCGGTAGTGCAAGAGCCAGCTCGCCACGCTCGGCCTTGCTGAGGATTCCAGCAGTGAGTCGACCACGAAGCGTGTGGAGTTCCAGTTCCGAGATCGCGCCTTTGAGCCCCAGCAGCAACCTGCCATTGACGGAGCTAGGGTCGTAGACGCCGTCGCGATCGGCGATCAGGCACGCCGCGTGGCCGCACAAGTCAAGCAGTTGGTACCAGTGCGTGCAGTTGCGTGCCAATCGTGTCGCCTCGTAAGCCACGATCATGCCGATCTCCCCCAACGCCACCTGGGCGGTCAGTTGCTGAAAACCAACCCGACCGGCAGTGGTCGCGGCGGTGTGGCCAGTGTCGTCGTCAACAATCAACACGTCTTGCTCATGCCACCCGAGCTCGCAAGCGCGTTTCGTCATGGCGTATTGGAGGCGTTGGCTCTCGGTGTTGTTGAGCACCTGGTGCGGACTCGACTGGCGGACATAGATCACAGCGCGGCGCGTCAAGTGACGCGGCTGAATCAAATCGAAAGCAGGCATCGAACACCTCCTGAAAAACTCGGTTCAGTTCTTGGATGACTTGCCGCTGGTCTTCGGCCGAGCACAAGTCCCACACTTGGCATGCGGGCACATCTTGAGAGTTGGCCACACCCCGTACTCCTTTACGAGAGATAGCAATTCGTCTACTGCCGGCCGGCAGAGTCTGTCGCACGGAGTGTGTTGCCTGAAGGCCAACAGGCTGGTCGCGGTACGAGGAATGCGAAGCACAATGCCGTCGCGATACCGGACGAGAACGTGACCGTCCGGGTCGCGTGCAGAGGAGACTAACTCGAATTGCCGGCCATAAAGGGCGTGAAAAGGATCCGTCACCGTGACCTGAGTGGTCGTACAGTATGGGTCGTTGAAGGGGGTATCAACATCGCTTATCGTTCGACAGCATCCCTCACGCGGAGCTGATGAAATCGGTGTCGAGGCGGATCAGCGACGGGCGTGTACTACGCCTGATCAAGATGTGGCTCGAAGTACCGGTGGAAACACGCGACGAACGTGGCCGGAAACAGCGAACGACCCGCAACAAGGACGAGGGTAAAGGGACTCCGCAAGGGGCCCCGATCTCACCGCTATTGTCAAACATCTACATGAGACGATTCATACGGGGCTGGAAGACGGGAGGACATGAGAAGCGGCTGCGAGCTCAGATCGTCAATTATGCGGACGACTTTGTGATCTGCTGTCGCGCCGGCGCCGACGAGGCGATGGCTCGGATGCGATCACTGATGTCAAAGTTGAAATTGACGGTCAACGAGACGAAGACGCGACTCTGCGTGCTCCCCGACGGTGCGTTCGACTTCTTGGGGTACACTTTCGGACGCTGCTACAATCATCGCACGGGAGCCGCCTACCTGGCGGCCTCGCCGGCGAAGAAGAAGATCGCCAAGCTTTGCGACGCGATCGGTGAGCAGACGTCTCGCCGGTGGCTCCAACTGGACGAGGAGGAGATGATCGGCCGGCTGAACAGGAAACTGCGAGGCTGGGCGAACTACTTCGACTTGGGAGCAGTGAGCCGAGCGTATCACGCGGTGAACTACCACGTAACGAGCCGGCTCCGCCGATGGCTCTGCCGGAAGCACAAGGTGAGGGGTCCGGGATACTCACGATACTCGGACCGATACCTGCACCAAGAGCTGGGTCTCTACCAGCTCGTGCGTCCACGCCGGACTCTTCCAAATGCGACCGTGTGAGAGGTGCTCGACCAATAGCCTCTGTCCGAGAGCCGGATGCCTTAATCGGGCACGTCCGGTTCGATGAGCGGGATGTGGAAACGGAGCATGGTTTGATATTAAGGCACTGGCAATCGAAAGAGCCAGCAACCGCTATGCAAACCTAAACCACCGCGCCACATCTCGACTCTACGCGGTCCCCTCCTGGTTGACGTGGTGTCTGCCTTCCTTCGTCATGCCCGCCGGTTGTTTGAACCCAGAGCGGCTGGTGCCCGCCGACGCCGAAAGCACTGTCATTTCCAGCACGCCCCATCCCGTTGGGCGAGCCGAACGTATCCAGCGCGTCACATGGGTGGCGACCAACGGCGCAATGGCTCGTAATCTTGGACTCGAGTTGCGCGGCGCTTTGCCAGTGTTTCGCTCGATCAGGCGGAAGCCCCGGCCCGGCAGGTTGTGCTCAAGTTAGCCCGCTTTCCATGGCATTTGCGGCGAATCGCGCGCTGCCATCGACAATGGAGTTGTCGTTGCAATCCTGATCAGCGGCAGCATTTTTTCTTTTTTTTTCTTGCATCCATCCCAGCGTTGCTTTGTACTCATTGGGATCAACGGTCGACCATGCTGTTCGTGATGTGCTTCCATATCCGCCGACGTCGAATGAGACTTTTTTTGCGGGTCGCGGCGAGCGCGATCTCAACGGTGCACGCCGCCAAGATAGGCGAGAGAAAGAATAATGGACGACCAGCGAAAGCGACCGCCGTACCTGATCGCGCTGCTAGCCGCGATGGGTTTATTGTCCTTGCCGCAGGCGGTCAAGATGCAACAGGGGGCTACCCAGACGGCCGCGGCGGAAAAAAACGCTGCCAAAGCTCCCAGGACGCCCGCCGACGCAGACGAACCTCCCGGCCAGAACCCGCACTGCCGCGACCTCAAGCCGCTTTTGGAATACTTGGCTGACGGCATGACCGCCTGCTCGTCGGACGAAAAGCTGAGTAGCTATTTGAACCAGCACTCGATCCCAGGAAACGATCAGGCGCTCGCGAGCGATCCGTCCGTCCACTGTCTCGTGGTCTCACTTCCCAATCCGGTCGAAAGTGCCGCAAGCGGCCGGTTCGACGAATATCTCGACGTCCTTCAGCGTGCGATCGAGCAGCAGGGGTTCGTGCTGGATCGTATCGCACTTCCTTGGAAGGCGGCGTCCGGCGAAGCCGAGGCCCCCAAGATACCAAACAGCGCGGGCAAGCTTCGGGCGGGTCTTGAGTTGAAACTCGGACTCGATATCAAGGTCGAAACCGAGTCACCTGCGCAGCCGCCCGACGACCGGCCCGGACTCATTGTTTTCCGCGACGCTTTTCCACCCAGAGACAACCCGACCAAGCGCGTGGCTCTCATGCTTGTGTTTATCGTACCGGAGAGCCCCGTATCGGGCCTCAACAAATCGGCGTTAGTCCGCAGTCTCGATCTCATCGATCGCTATTTTCGCGGGGACTTGACCGAAGAACGGAAGCAGAGCCAGAGCGAGACGATACGGCGGCCGACGGGGCGGAAGGTTTTGCATCTGCTTACCCCTTGCTTCAACGGGTCTCAGAGCTCGCTCGAGATCGCCATTCGCGCGTGGGCTACGAGCCCGAGCCGCAACCAGATTTACCATTTCCGCGTCATCTCCAACGGCGCTAACCAGATCGATGCGAAACGGCTGAAACGGCTGTTCAGGTTCGTTGGGTTTGACCTGCGAGTGCTTGAGGCGAAGGGCGTGGCTGAGATTACACTGCCGACGACCCTACCCCAGATCATCGTGACGACCGTGGGGCGCGAGCTGCACTTTCGCGTCTTCGGCGCTGACGGCCAGAAGCTCGTGGACGTGGACACCGCGGCGGACGCCCTGAAGGCACAACGGGAGAAGGTTGAAGAACTCAGGAGGCAACTTGCGAAACGGCCTCGTGATCGAGAGCTTTCCCCCGACGAGAAGGCCCCGATCATCGCGACGGTCGAATCAATCGTCTCTCGCTTCCAACATGAGTTGAGCTTCCACTCGATGGTCCACCAGGCGATGACGGTGAGCGACAAATTGATCGAATACCTCAGCTCAAACCTCGATTATAAGAGGAGCGATCTGGCAATTCTGATTGAATCGAATACAGGGTTAAGTCAGGCCCTTTTTCAGCGAAAACTCGATAACCGATCAACCGGGGTCGACTCGGCGCGGACGGCAACGATTTGAGCGCAAACCCCGGCGCCGAACTTCCCGAGGAGTTCATCTTTCCGCTGCAGATTTCGGAGATGCGCAAGGCCTACCAAAGAGACGGCCTGCTGGGAGGCGGCAAGCTATCGATGACGGGCGCGGCCGAGCGGTTGAGCATCCCGCCGGACGAGGCGGGGCCACCGCGTGACCTCCCGCGCTCCTACACGCCGGCCAGTTCCGCCGCGTTGGACGAGATGTCGCTGACGCAGTTATTGACCATGATCGGTCATCGCAGATACCGCGCCGTCGGGATCGTCGCGTCCAATCCGTTCGACGTTGTATTCCTAGCGCGGCAGGTCCGGCTTTTTTGCCCCAATGTTCGACTCTTTGCCATTCAGCCCGACTTGCTCCTGACTCGACCGCAGGAGATTTCCTACCTCCGCGGGATGCTTGTCGCCTCCACCTACCCGCTGTACCCACCGAACCAGTGGCTGAGCGCCTCCGGTCGCGCGCAGTCCCACGTGTTTTTCAGCGACCAAGGCTCGCAGGGTCTATACAACGCCACAGTGGCCCATCTCTGGGAGATGGGTGTCAGTGCTGCATCGGGTTCGGAGTGGAAGGTCGAGCCCCTCGAGGGGGTAAACGTGACTGCCCGTCCGAAAGTCCGCGAACCAGTCTTTGCTCTAGCCGACCTAACAGGCAGCGTGCGCCTTCGCGTTTTCGACCGTCCCGGGCACAAGGTGATGGAACTGAATGAGAAGAAGCCGGTTGCAGCGAAAAACGAGACCGGCCCACTCACGAAGCTGGCCAGCCGCTGGCCGCGCCAGCAGCCGAGTGCGAGCGAGACGCGCCAAATCATAGCCTCTGTCACATCATTAGTTGGTCACTGCATTCCAAGCGCACCAGCCTTACTAGAGTTCGGCGCTCCTTACGACACGAAGCAAGCCAAGGATCCGCGACCACCGATCTGGATCAGCGCCGTCGGCACGCGCGGGCTCTATCCGATCGAGTGCTTTCCGGACGAGCCGAACAAGTATCCGCAAGACTCGGCGGACAGTAACGCTTCGTCGGCGGATGAGGGTCGCGAGCCGAGAGACTACCTCTACTCACCCTCCGACAACCCAGAGAAGCGCGCGGTCTCCTCCACAAGCGGCGTGAACAGCGCAGCGTCTCACGACGTCCTCCCTCACGCCCACCCCCTCTTTGGGTTGCTCTTTCTTTTTCTGATCACGGCATGCTTTTGGGTCGCTGGTTTCACCTGGTGCTATTGGCGGTGGGAATTTGACAAGAAAAAGGCTGTTCGGAAGCCCTACCTCATCCGCTTCGGCGGGCGCGGCATTCGGTTCGCGCACCCACTCAAGTTTTTCAATGCCGAGGTGGCTGAAGACGTTCAAGAGGACCTCGCCGCCGACGGAGAATTCCGCGCACAAGAACGGTTCGGCACAGATCCCAATCCGCCCCGCGTTGGTGCTCGCTTGTACGTGCCGTTCGTCAACCTTCTCGTCGTCGTCCCGTCCTGGTACGTGTTTCTGCTGTGCGTCGACGTGACGGCTCCGCTCATCCTGACCAATGGACAAAAGTTCTTCCTCGTTCTGGCCGTCGCTTCCGTCATCGCAGCGACAAGCTCGTTCCTCCTGAGCGCGGTTTGCTCCTTTTGGCCTTGGCTGCCGACCTCGGCTGCGAAAAGTCGTCCCGTTACATCCAAACCGTTGAGAGAAGAACTCGACGAACTGCGCAAGCGACTCCACGTGTTGAAGGAGGGCATGCTTCCAAGCCTGAAGGATCGGCTTGAGCGATCGCGCAACGGTCTCCCGGATGACCCCGTGGACAAGTTCGACAAGGCAACGCAGCAATTGGACACTGCGCTCGTTAGCGTCGTTGACAGGGAACGCCTGAGGCTCAGCCAGCATGCGCAACGCAGGTTCGATCTCGTACTTAAGGGGCTGGACTGCGCTGTTCCGAAACCGGACGGGATTGGCCAGGAGTTCGAGTGTGAAGCGCTCAAGCTGGACCGCGAGAACCTGAAAGTCGCTCGCGAGAACCTGAAAGTCGCCCGCGAGAACTTAACCCTGCGCCGCGAGGCGCTATCGCGCGATCGACGGACGCTATCGGGCGACCAGAAGAAGTATTCGGACGATCGCAGCGAGCTAGAAGCCAAGCGCGCCACGCGGGACACCGTCCGCATGAACCGAAATGGCGATCGCCCGGCGCAGGCGGTAGCGCAGGACACCCAAGTCGTGAGCGAAGAGAAAAAACGGCTCGCCGAAGAGCAAGAACGTCTGGCCCAAGAGGAAAAACGCCTCGCCAAAGAGAAAATTCGCCTCGCCAAAGAGAAAACTCGCCTCGCCAAAGAGAAAACTCGCCTCGCCAGAGACGAAAAACGCCTCCGTAGAGGCGAAGAGCGTGTCGATCTAAAGACCGACTTCTTGAAGCTCGCGAGCGAGCGCCGCCTGTTGGCGAGCACGTTCCCGGCCATGAACGAGCACGAACTCGGAGCGATCAATGACAAGCTGCGTGAGTCCGAAGCTCGGATCGAGGAACTACGGGAACGAGCGACTCTCTGGAACCAACTCTGGATTTCGCTGAAGGCGTTCTACAGCAGTAGACGTATTGTATATCTGTTATTGCTGACTCTTGTTGTTGCCTGCTTTGCCACTCGATTTTTCCGGGACAATTCCGCGCTAGGACGAAGGCTCGAATTCGAAAGGGTCGTTAACATCCCCAGCGGAGTCTCGCCGTACTTCTCCGTGTTGTTCCTTGCCGTCGCGCTCGGCGCTTGGGTTTACGCCCAGCTTTCGCAGCGCCGGCTCTATCGGCATTCCTATCTAAACACCACGCAGGCAGATATGCTGGCGAAAAAGATCTATTCAGAGAAACTCCCCTTTGATGAGTTACTTTTCGCGATGCGAAAGAAGCGGGAGACACTTAATATATTGATCACAAAATTGCACAAGGGCTTGGAACATACCAACCGAAGCTTGAACTGCGTGCTGCTGCTCTTTTTCGCCATCGTCGTGATTCGCGTAGCCTTCCGCGGACCGCCGCGATCTTTCGAGGGGATCGTGTTCGATCGCGTGTTCTGGGGCTTGGCCTTGGCCGTGTTCTGCATGATCCTCGCGCACAGCCTCCAGCTCTTGGGGCTGTGGCGCAATACCAGCGAGATGTTGAAGCTGGCGGTCGATCTTCCCATGACAGAAGCATTCAACCGGCTACCAACAAGCTACAAGTATTGGTTTTTCGGAGCGGAGGACTTCGCGGTTCGTAAGCAACTGGTCCTTCAGCAGATGAGCGCTCTCCGACACCGCATTAATGATCGGTTGATTAAGGTATATGAGAAATTGTATGAGACGTCTGGCGCGCCCCGCTGGCGTGATGACTTCGCGGAACTAGAGCAGGACCTCGGCAACCTCGACGACTCGCTTGACGCCTCGCGGTCGGTGTATGGCTTCCTGAGGCCGCTATGGGGTTCGTTGTCCGTGGAAGACAACGGCAGTGGCGTCCGGCGCGACCACGAAACGACGGGAGTGTCCGCCGACTCGAAGCTGTCTCGGCCGCTCTTGACCGCGAACGTCGTGGCACCGGAACCTGAGGCGCCGCCCGAGGATTCGGGTGCAGGCGAGCACCACGAAAATCTTACCGACAGAGCGAAGACGGTTACCCCTGAAGAGCACAAGCTCATCCGCGACTGGGTACGCACGGCCGAAGACTTGATTGCGCTCCAGATCGTCCGCTGGTTCGCGCGAGCGCTCTCACAGCTCCTGCCGATCATCACGTTCCTGGTCGTAGGGTCGCTATCCTTGTTTCTGGCGGTGTCATCCTATCCGTTCGACCAGCAGGGCTGGCTGATGACCGTCATGGTGTTGCTGCTCCTACTCGTAGCGTCAGTCGTGGGAAAAGTCTTGATCGGCGTCAACCGCAACGAGCTCATCAGCCGGGTGTCCGGCACTGTGCCCGGCAGGCTCACGTTCGACAGCGGATTCGTCGCCCAAATGCTGACGACGATCGTCCCTCTACTCGCCGCGCTCCTCGCGGTCTCGTTCGACCTGTCCGACATCCTTCATACGCTTCTCGGTCCAATTTTCGAGGCGATTTGATACATGATCGGATTCGCTGCCCGCGAAAGCGCCGGGTCGCCTTGGGGGATCGCTCCCCCAAGGCTCCCACAGATCCGGGCTTGCCCATTTCGGGCACCCGGCTCGTCATGTCACCCGTTCACTACGGGACGGCACACCGAGTGGATCGCAATCGGCGCCGGAAGCGGGTTACGCTTCAGAAAGCGGACGAATTGACCCCATGTCATCTGACGGCCCCGTCCGCGACGCGACAGCCAGTGCTGCCAGAGCCAGGCGAGGTCGCTGCGGAATCGGCCCAGCAAACTGGAGTTGCCGGTGATTCCATAGTAGGCACAGTGGCCTTGCAGTTTCTGACTTATGTAGACGCCCGGCTCGGTGGTGAGCCGGAATGGATGGAGGCGGTCAGGCCTGCTAATCGGGGCGCCCCCTTCTGCCCGTCAACCCGTCGGGGCAGCGCGCCGCAACCGCGCCAATTCCCAAATTGTCGAGTCGACCGGCTCGAACGAGCGACGCGAGCACGATGCGACGATCACTCCCCTGGCTCGGTTGGGTGTTGGGCATTGGGGCCTATCCCCTTGAACTTGGCTACGAACGACGGCTGCTGAGATCGGCCACAGGATCCATTAATCGTGTAGGTCTCTGCGCGCCATGGGTGTCTGACTTACCCCCTCATGACTCGGGGCCAAGGTGGTTCGCTAAACCTTCCTTGTACGGCTATCGCATCCGCTACTCCATGGCGGTTTATCCCGGCGCTTTCATGGTGTCCCCGGAGCCCTTAGGCCCAGCAAAATGGCATTGCGTGAGTGCGGAGGCGGGCCCCGTGAGTTGACCCGGCGATCCACCTGATCCGAACGATCCTTGCGTCGGTCATCGACGGGCCCTACGATGAAAGACGACCCGGTTGAAGGACATGCAGGTGCGCGACGCGGTCCTGGCACCGAGCCGGTGACAGGGGAGCGACACGATGCCTCCGGTCCTACTCGTCGGTACCCGGATGAAGCTGCTGGATCGTGCTCGTCCATCCGCCACTCCGTCGCGATAGAGCTGGGGCTCCGCATCGCCATTTCTAATCGCACGGCTCCACTTCGGTTCTGAGGCCGATGCGCCGTGTCCGAGGCTCGCATGGAAAAGGTCAAGGTCCTCTTCTTCGCCGCCAACCCGAGCGGGAAAGTACCGCTTGACCTCCAGCGCGAGTTTCGGGAGATCGACGAGGAAGTTCGCCTGAGCACATTCGGTCAAGCGCTGGATCTGATCTGGGTCCCGGGTACGCGGCCGGTCGACCTGCTGCGCAAGCTCAACGAGAATCAGCCACAGGTCGTCCATTTCAGCAGCCACGGCACCCCCGATGAGATCGTCATCGAGTCTGGGGACGAAGAGGCCAGTGCGTCCGGCGTCTCGGGTGACGCTGTGCGATCGACGGATGAGCGCGACATGAAGTCAGCACGGCCAGGCGCCCTGGGTAGCGGCAGCTCCGGACTGGGTCCACCTCAAGGGATCGGCAAGCCGGCCCTCGTGAACGTGCTGCGCTCCTGCGACGAGGGCAACCTCCGCCTCGTTGTCCTGAACGCCTGCCACAGCAGGTCGCAGGCCGAGGTGCTGACCGAGGTCGTCGATTTCGTCGTCAGCATGAATCGAACGATCAGCGACCTGGCCGCGATCAAGTTCGCCGCCTCTTTCTACGGCGCCTTGGCCTTCGGGAGGTCCGTGCGGAAGGCGTTCGACCAGGGAGTGGCGCGGCTGGGTGCCGAGGGGCTCGCCGAAGCCGACACTCCGGAGCTGCTCGTGCGCGCTGGCGTCGATGCCTCGAAACTGGTCTTGATCTCACCTCCGGTCTTTCGCGAGGCTCAACACACACAGACGCTGCAGACCCAAGGCAGCGCTCCGCTCCGGGCGCCTTCCTCGCCAAATCAAACCGAGGTAACGCGGACTCATTCAGGAAACGCGACCGGTTTGCGGGCGCCGTCGTTCCACTGCGGCAGCATCGTCCCCCTGGACTTTTTCATCGATCGCGAACGGGAGCTAGAGCTGGCCAGAGCGTTTATCGAATCGCGACAGAGCTTCCTCCTCGTCGGGCGGCGACGAGCTGGAAAGACCAGCTTCGGCCAGAAGCTGTTGGAAGCCCTGAGAGCTGACGGCGCGACCTGCAGGGGAAAAGTCCTCGGTTGCTCCATCGACCTCCAGCAATACACGGCTCTCGACGAAGCCAGCTTCCTTGCAAATACGCTGTTGAACGTCATCGGGGACGTAGCCAGGAAAGCGTTCGCTTGCAAGTCAACGACACTGATGAGCAAGAACCCCTACAGCGAGCATCCTTCGCTCGAGCACGACGTTGCGTTCAAGAATCTCTTGGCACTCAATCGTGCGGTCGTGGCACGCACGCACAGTCGCGGTCCAAATGTCCCACCCAAGCTTCGCACCGACGAGTTCGAACGGTTTATCGCCGACATCATGGAGATTGTACGCAAGAAGGGCTGGTCCGATGTGTTCGTCTTCTATGACGAGGCCAACCGCCTACCCTTGGATCTCTCCGAACGGTTCTTGCGATGGAATGTCGAGGCCCTAAATAGAGCAGAAGTCGTGAGCATCTACGCTGCCAGCCCGGAGTTGGTCGACAGATTTCGAGATTGGTCGGACCGAGAGATCCAAATTGGCGCGTTCATAAAAGTCGAAGATATGCTGCGATTGCTTGCGCGATATTACTTCGGTGCCGTAACTTTACGCGATGACCTTCCGGTGGCGAGGGAGGGAATCCTCCGCATGTGGGAGCTTTCGCACGGCGTTCCCTACCTGATACAGCATCTTGCCAATGAGTGCTTCGCCTGCGCCTGCGTCGAGGGCGCCGGGCGCGTTGAGGAGCGACACGTGGTCGATGCGCACCAAATTCTACTGCGGAGAAGGCCGGAACTATTCCTCGATTGACCCGAGGCGGTGGCAGCGTGAGCCAGCATGAGGAGATCCTGAAGCAGGACCTGTTCCCTATCGACGGCCTCTCGTCAGAAGCGAGGCTGGTCCGCATCGACGCGAACGAGCAAGAGCCTTTGACCGGATTGGCCCTTCGAATGCGGGAGAAGCTGAAGACCAATCATGTTATTTGCCCCGAGGTAAGAGCCAGAGAACTTTGCCAAGCTCTCCGGGCCCGACAAGGGACTGTGCGGGCTGTTCTAGTAACTGGTTTTTACGAGCTGCTCACGATCGAGGTCTCACGCGGTCTGGACAGTCATGGAAGGTTCGACCATGACGGACTCTTCCTACCGTACCTCCGGGACGTTCTCTACAACTCTTTCGGGATCGAATCGACGGACGACTTCCATCCGGAGCAAATTGCCCAGGTAGCAAAGGACGAGCCTCGTTCACTATTGTGCTTCCTCGACGCCCAGTATATCCCAGGGCCCGAGATCCAACGGCTCCGGATCTTCACGCAGACCCACCACCGTGTGCTTTTGTGTGCGATTCCTCTGACTACTGGCCAGCTAGGTCGATCGCCATCGAATCAAGATAACACATCAGAACTCAGGAAAACTCTCGGCAATCATCCGCTCGGAAACGTAGGGATGCAGTCAGGAACACGGTTCCCTGTTCTCGTGCGAGTGAACGGCAAAGCCGCCGGGCAAGTCATCGAGCTAAAGCGCGAGCGCCTCGTCATCGGCCGATCTCGCATACATTGCCACATCTTGCTCGATCCCATCACGGTTGGGCGCAAGCACGCCGAGATCTCTCGTAAAGGGGATGAGTTCTACCTCGCCGACCTCAATTCCCGCGGCGGGACCCACGTCAACAATGCCAAGGTCATCCCCGGGATCGAGCACCGGCTGGCACCGGGCGACCGGATCAGCATCTGCGGGATCCAATTGCTGTACAATTTCCCGATCCGCAGAGACGATCCTTTCGTGAGTCTCAATCGAACAGACGACCTCGAATTCGAGATGGAGTCGGACCCAATTGCCGAACATGTGGATCCTGAGGTTGAGCGACGGGCCATCCTGAAAATCGCCCGCAACCTGTCAAGCGAACTGAAGGTTGACGCTGTTGCGCCCAAGATCCTCGGGTCACTGACGGAGCTCTTCCCCCAGGCCGAATGCTGCTTCCTGATCCTCGTCGATCCCGAGACCGGGACGCTGGCACGCAGGGCTTTCAAGTATCGGCCTACCCGCAGACCCTCCGTCTCGACGGTCGCTCCGGGCGACGAACTCCCGATGAATAGCCGGTGGACCGTCAAAGACGTGCTCCGGCGACACCAGCCGGTCCTACACCGGGAGGCCATCTCCGATCAGGACCCTTCGACCAGCGCCTCGATCGCCGGTCCGAAAATCCGATCGGTCATGTGTGTACCGCTCCTGACGCCGAATGGTGAGGCTTTAGGGGTCATCCAGGTTGATACCAGCGATCGCCAGCAATTCCAGAAGCATGACCTGCACGTGCTGGAGACCGCGGCGAGCCAGGCTGCAATCGCGGTCCAGAACGCCGCGATACACGAGTCGTTGCTGGAGCGCGACCCGCTCCAATGCGACCTGAAACTGGCCGAGCAAATTCGTCGGCTGCTACTTCGATCGGTGCCCGTTGTCCCAGGCTTCGAGTTTTTCGCACATTACAACCCGGCGTATGAGGTCCGCGGCAGCTACTACGACTTCGTAAGGCTCTCCCGCGATCGGTTCGCCGTGGCAGTCGGCGATGTCTCGGGTATGGGGGTGGGCGCCGCGCTCATGATCGCCAAGCTCTGGTGCAATACGCGCTACTGCATCTTCACCGAGAACTCCCCGGCCAGTGCCGCCAACGAGCTGAGCAACCTGATGTACTCCGCGGGCGTCGAGGAGAACTTGATCAATTTGAGCCTCAGTGTGCTCGACGTGCCAGGGCGAACCCTCAGCTTGACCTCGGCCGGCAATCTCCCAGTGATGATCCGCCGCGCCGACGGCACCGTCGATGAGATAGGCAAAGAGATCGCCGGATTCCCTCTGGGAATCGTCGCCCAGCCGGACTACAAGCAGACCGTGGTGACGCTCAACCGCGGCGACGTCGTGGTCCTCTTATCCGACGGCGTGACCTACGCCCGCAACCCCCGCGAAGAACTCTCCGAGTCGCGGGAATATCGCCGGCTGCTCAGCAAGGTCGCCGAAACCCCGGGACCTCCCCAAGACCTGGGCGGCGCAATTCTCGAGGACATCCGCGAGTTCTCCTCGCGGAGAGCGCTGGGTGATGACATGACGCTCATCTGCTTCGGCCCGGTCTGATCCCTATACTCGGAAGTGGGTCCCTAATATAAGGTCGTCCCCTGCCATTGTCGTAGAGCGTGGGCAGGAAACACGCGCGCAGCTAGTACTACAGCGCTAAGTAACGCGAAGGACAGGCATTGTCGCGGGCGTCATTATGGTGAGCAATTGCGATTTCGGCGGCTCTGTTGGAATCCCGAGAAAACCGGGAGGCGCGATCTTGACGGGAGTAGATTGACGCTCCGCGGCGGACCTGAGCTGCGCCGCGACGCCAAGTTTTTCCTGTGCCGAGCGCGTCACGCGAGCAGCCAACTCGAGATACGTGAGCTCGCGGCGCGAACGGGCTGAAGCACCGCGGCGCACCTGACCCGCCGGTGCGCTGCCTGTCCTTCGCGTTCCATTGAGCGAGCTGACGGTCAATGTCTTGGCGAGCAAGTTCTTCGGGGGTCACCAGAGCCACCTACGATGCCGCGGCATCGCCGCATCCTGTCGCCTTCGGGTGTCGTGCAGGCGTTGCGGCAGATCACATGTGTCAGCTGACTGAGCCCGTGGGGAAGGAACAAGTCGCGCGACCTGGTCAGTGGCGTCCGCGTTTCGTCGGCTCGACCTCGGTTTCGTCGTAATGCTTCACCTTCGTCCAACCGGCTTCCTTTAAGCGACGCTTCATCCAGCGCATTGAGCGAACCTCGAAAAGGTCAAAGTTCGAGTAGCACTCGAATCTTTGCTCAGACTCGCTCCACCGAACCTGGAGAAGCTCAAATTCCCCCAACGCGTCGTCCTCAATGTCCAGCCCAGGATATGGAGCAAAGGGAAGTTGCCCGTGTCGTTCGTAGACCAGCTCGCCATCCTTGCACTTGATCCACATTCCGAAAGTGACAGGGAACATCGTAGCGACCTCCACGGACAATCGAGCTTAGCCGCGAGCCGCGAATGCGGCGAATCCAACTGCCGAGTGTCCCGGCACAGGGACTCAACCAGTGTGACCAGATTCGAGCCGCTCCACCGCCGCCTCAATCGTCGATGGCGCTTTGCCCTCGAGCTGGTTATTCACGAACAGAAACGCCAACTTCTTCAAAGCGATCGACCGCTCGGCGATCTGCCGCATCGCATCCCTGGCGGTCTCGTCGGGCTCCTGGACGAGCTTGTAATGCGCGAAGGTCCCGACCGCCTTCTCGTACGTCCGTCCCCGGCTGAGCAACGCACGGACCGCTGTGAAGTCTGCGGTGAACACGCCGTCGAGCCCCGCCTGAGTCGCGAGGTCGGGCATCCGCGTCCAGGCATTAAGCACGTGGGCCACGTTGTGACTCGCCAGCAATGCGAAGTAGCCCGGCTTGAGATACTCGGAATTCCGAATCTCAACGCCGTTGGGACCGATCAGCGGAATGGAGTCAATTTCGATCAACAAGACGCCAGCGCGGTTGGTGGCCTGCCAGGTTAGAGTGAATGGACGAACTTGAAACTGAAGCGGAGCGGATGCACCCCGGCGCCCTCCGCAAAGATGAGGCCGCCCGAGCCCGTCTCACCCCGCAGTGTCCCGTTGCCGCCGGTAATCGTGTAACTTTCGACGCCGATTGTTACGAACAGTCTCCCTACATCACTTGAAAGCTTCAGCATGGTGAGTCCTTGTCCCGGAGGCACAAGCTCTGAGAACGACATATGGCCGACCGGGCTGAGATTGCCGGATGCCATCCAGAGCGAGAAATGCGTATGATTACTCGCCTTCACGGTGCCGTGGAGTGTTCCCAAAAGCTTCAATGGATTCGAGAACTTGGGTTTCCTCGCAAGCACCTCGACCTGTTGCGCCACCGCCGTCATGCCCGCCGACAGTAATGTCATCGACTCCAGTGCCTCAAATTCGGGGCGCCATTGCCTCATCTTCCTCATCGTCTTGCTCGCTTTCCGAATGTTGCGGTTGCAAATTGATGACATCAACACCCATGATCCCCGTGAGGGCAAGTTCGACAGTAACACGCAGAACGCAATGAATCCAGGAGCTGAATCGGTTCTTGGGGGGAAAGATTTGCGCCTGACCCGGCGGAGCCGCGGCAAACGCGAAGGACAGGCATTGTCGCGGGCGTCATTATCGTGAGCAATTGCGATCTCGACGGCGCTGTCGGAATCCCGAGAAAACCGGAGGGAGCCGCCGTTCCGATCGATCGCGCGCGGGGGCCGAGCGGGTCTTTCCGGTGGCCGGATCCGACTACCGTTCGCCGATCATTTCTCATTGAATTCAGCAGGAGTACATTGACGCTCCGCGGCGGACCTGAGCTGCGCCGCGACGCCGGGCTTTTCCTGTGCCGAGAGCGTCAAGCGAGCTGCCAACTCGAGATACGTGAGCTTGCGGCGCGAACGGGCTGAAGCTCCGCGGCGGACCTGTCCCGCCGGTGCGCTGCCTGTCGTTCGCGTTGCCGGTACGCTGCCTGTCCTTCGCGTTCTTTCGGCAAGAGCGCCAGGTCGATCTTTAGCTGATCGATCGTCCCGAAGCCCTCCTTTCAACCCCGAAGTCCTTCGTCTGTTGCTCGTTGACCACCAGCGACTTGCCGAATGCAGCAATCTCCTTGGCCATCTCGCCCTTTTCCGCAACGATCCCGCTTAGCTGGCCGTCGACGGCGCGGTCATGATCTGCCCAGCCAGCACCTCGTGTACCGAAATCCGGCGAATGAAAACTAACAACTAAGTCCGACACGGCGAACCAGTATCCATACGTAGCACTTGTTGCTGCGGCCTCGTCTCAGTAAACTAAAGAACAACTTCAGCCGCCGCGTTCGCACGGCACCTCTCAAAGGCAATCCATGTTGGGGTTCCGGGCCACTCTCGTCTTGACTCTGGCACCCATTGCTGGGCTTTCCGGCTGTTCGCGCGATCCTGCGCGGCGCAGAGCAAGCCATTGTCGGCGCCGAGCAAGCCGCAGCCGGCGAGCGTTTTTTATTCCACGGTCAACCTCGAGGAGCTCACGAAGGCTGCCGCCGGCCCGGACCTGCCATATCGGCAATTTGTCTACGGGGCTGGCTCCGGTACGGGAGAAGGTTTTCATAAGCAGTGCTCAATGGACTTTAAGATCCCGCCGGGATCGATTGACACAATGTTGCAACGCCTCAAGGACGAATTGCGCAAAGCGATTCGCGCAGGGCGGAGAGCCATCGATCGCAGACGAATCCACAAAGGTGCCCGGACTGAGTGGCTTCACGGTCGAGTATCAAGAGAAGAATGCTCGAGGAAGAATACGAGCCGAGCTCGAGGCATCCGAAGACCCGGAACGGCGTCCCCACAAGCTGACCATTTGGATCGATGAGCCTCCCTCGGGCGCTTGACGAACAACCGCGCATTCACGTTTGGGACGCGAAGGACAGGCATTGTCGCGGGCGTCATTATCGTGAGCAATTGCGTTTCGGCAGGCGTGTCGAAATCCGGAGAAAACCGGGAGGCGCGATCTTGACGGGAGTAGGTTGACGCTCCGCGGCGGACCTTTCCCGCCGGTGCGCTGCCTGTCCTTCGCGTCGCCCGATCAATCGCAGCGACTTCTTCGGCACCGCCTTACCGGGTTTTCAAACGCGCCCACTCTTGCCCCGCTTCCAGCCGATACACCTTTCGCCGCCCATTGACTCCGCCACCGCCTAACAACTCAGAGGTGGACTCCGACACCGGCTCGCTTTCACTCATTCGACAGAGTCGATGGTGGCGGAGGTTGGCGAGGGCTACGAGATAGAGGATCAGGCACTTCTGCCACAAGCCGTAGCTATGGCATCCGCTCAGAAACACCAAGGCGAAGGGCATCAACACATGGAAGATGTTCCAGGGGCTTCCCGAGTCGTGGAGCAACCGCCAGTAATGCCCGAACAAGAGCAGCATCAGGAGGAAGGAACTCAAGATGTGGAAACTCTCTAACGACGGCGTCACGGCCACGATGAACAGCAGCAACGCGGCCAGCCCCGCTATCACCGCCTCTTCCTTTTCCCCGGCCCTGATCACATCACGCGTATACCAAATGCTTACCAGCAGCAGCGTCGCAAACAGCACGTAGCCTAGCCACGCCTGCTCGCCGTCACGAAACATGCTCAGCGGCTCGGCCAGGCGCCGGCTGAACTCACCCACGCCGTGGGCCCCGAGGAGCAACAAGACAAAGGCAGCAGACGCCGACTTCACCATGATATTCCTCTACTTGCCGAACTTGAGATCATCCGACAAAGTCCCGTCGATCATTCGGGAGCCGGGATCGGCTGGTCAAAATACAGCCTACCATGAATCAACATCTTGGGGCGAATTTGGTCGCGCAGATCGTCGGAGCGATTCTCGCGCCGGCGGACGGCAGCTCGTCGTGGCTTGAGATAAGAAAAGGCGAGACAATGAAGAAAGTTGTATCTGCACGGCCGGCGTGCGCGTTGACTCATGCGCAGGCCGTGCCGGCCGTGCAGATACAACTTTCTTCATTCGCAGGCCACGATTGAGAGTGCTCGTTACCAGAAAAAAAGCTACGAGCTTTCTTGCGTCGCGATTGGGATCTCGACCGTTGCCGCCTTGATCTCACTATTCTCCCTTTGGGTGACTTTCAACAAATAAAATCCTTTCGAGCCCCGGGCGCTTTTGGCGCCTCAACGCTCGATCGCACACAATCTCCCAGACAGGGCGTCGCTGCTGCGCCGCTTTGGTTGCTCGGCTTGAACCACTCCGCCAACTCGGTCATGCACGCCGCGCAGATAGGCGTCGGCCGTGCGTGCTCGCTTACCGCAAGCCGGGTGTCTCCGATCCGTGCCTCGACTGTAAGAGTCGCGAACGCGGGGCAGCCGCATCGATTGCAGAAATCCGTTATCGTTTTCATGGTGTCGGCATCTTCAACGTTCATGCCATCCGTTGCTCGATTGCGGCAATGCTACTCATGTCTTAATGTTCCGTCTCGCCGCTCGCCGCCAGGTAGTGACTTAGGTAGTGTTCAAGCCCGTGGCCCCTTTGTCGTCGGTGCCAGAATTTGCCGATCACATCCGCGTTGTGCTGGGGTGATGGTGCCGGCTCGCTCCAATACCTCAAGCTGCCGGGTAATCATCATGGGGCGGCGTTGTCGGCTATGCCCAGCTTGGCGCGCATCGCCCGGACCGATTGAGACCGACGATTGAATGGGTGCAGTGCAGGTCGCTGTGGCTTGGTTCATCCCTGGCTTGCCAGACGCCCACGGGCGGCTTGGCGGGCACGGCGTTTGGGCGGCTTCCGGCTGTCCATGGATGGGTGTGCCTGTGTCCGCGCGTGCATCCAGAAGTAACTTCAGCCAATGGGTGTCTGACTTCCCCGCAACTGCAAACGCCGGCGCCCGCTCCAGCGCCGGAGCGCCGAGCGGGCGCCAGGAACTTCGAGGTTGGCGAGGATCGCCGGCCATTACTTGGCACCGGCTTTCTTGTACTGTTCAAGGCGATTCTTCAGCTCGGGATCCTTTTCCCATTCCGTGCCCTTGGCCAACTTGAGGGCCCGCTCCTGGGTCTCGACCGCCTTCGCGATGTGGCCGGCGACGAAATAGCACCGTGCGAGCGCGTCGGCGATCGCCGGATCCTTGCTGTCGGCCTTCTTGTCAGCGCGCTGTCCGATCTCGACGGCGAGTTGCGCCAGCTTCTGTCCGGGCTCGCGATTGTTATCCGGGGCGACGATCGAGCAGGCAATGGCAATTAACCCGTGGGCGTCCTGACCGATGCGACCCTTGGAAAGCTTCTGGGCATACTCCAGCGCCTTGTCGTCGTCGGCGAGCTTCACCAGGGCTGCCAGCTTGGCCGGCCCAAACGCCTCTTCGGCCGCGGGAACCTTGGCGACGATTTCGTCGACCATGTCCACAACCTTCTTGGGATCGCCCGAGTCGAGCGCCGTGATGATCTTGGACTGGGCTTTCTGAATCTTGGCCTGATCTGCCACCTGCTTTTTGTGCGCCGTGCGCGCCGCGGCGAGGTCCCAATTGCCGCTTTGGATCTTCGTCAGCGGCTCGTCCAAGTCCATCGGGTGGCCGATCCATGCGATCTTGCCGTCTTTGTTGATGACAAACGCCGTCGGGATGCCGTTCTGTCCGGCAGCGGTCATCCATGACTCGGCCATCGCGCCTTTGTTGCCCTTTTCCTTTTCGGGGACCGAGTCCATCGCGACACGGTATGCCATCTTGTCGCCCATCTCTTCGACAAACGGCTTGACCTTGTCCTGATCCTGTTCCCACACGCTCACGCCGATAAAGGTCACGTCCGAATTTTTCTTCTGGAGCTCGGTCAAGTGCGGAACGCTGGCCCTGCACGGCCCGCACCAGGTCGCCCAGAACTCCACGACGTAGATCTTGCCGGGCTCAAATTCGCTGACCGGCTCTCCCTTCACGAACGACTTGACCTCAATCTTGGGCGCCGGGTCGCCCACTCCGATGGTGTCGGAGCGTGCCCGAGGGCGCTCCACCCGATGACCAGCGCCAGGGCGAGACTGATTCCCGTCTTCATCACGATGCTCCTCGAGCTAAGTGGTCCTTTTCACAAGTAACTGTAGGGTTAGGAGGGACGGCTTGCCAGACACCCAAGTTCGAGCCCCCATTGGCTAGCCGTGGATGGGTGTCCGCCGGTCCCGGCTTGGTGGGCACTCGTCTTCGAGCGGCCCCTTGCTATCCATGGGTGGGTGTTCCGGGGTCCGGGCGTGCGTTCAGAAGTAAGGGCACCCAATGGGTGTCTGATTGCCCCAATCGTCCGGCCCCGGCGTAATCATCCCGAGTCGATCTGTGATAGACTGCCGACTGGATTTGGAACGGCTCGATCGTGCAGTACGACACAAGCGAGGCGATGTCATGAAGCAATTGCGGCTGAGCACCCTCGTGCTCCTGATCGTGATCGCGGCTCTTTGCGTCGCGCTGTTCGTTCAGCAAGACCGAGCCTCTCGCCGCGAGGCCGAACTCCGAGCCAACCTGGCCCAGTCGTGGCCGGTATTCGTCAAGCAGAGACAATTCGATGAAATGATGAAAATTCAACATGAGTATGATGTGAAGTTGGTCAGACGAATCAATAGTAGGGCTCAGCCGCAACCGGAGTACTGGGACGCCGATCCTAGACTGTGGTGAAGCCCCGGCACTTTCGGAACGAGACTCGCACGTCTCGCATCAGCGCTCCCGATGGCGAGGTCATCGACGTCCCGGCTGTCGATTATATCGCTCCCACGATCCGCTCGAGCCCGCCCGGCCGTTTCCACATTGATGAGATCGCCGCCGATCTATTGCCGAGTCGGCACACGTCGTGACGTTGGGGTGTCGGCATCAAGAGGGCCGAGGCCGGTCGCGATTGAGCCGGATCTATGGAAATGATCGAGCTGGCCCAGCGACCTCGAGACAGCAGTGCCATCTTTCGATGCTCGTTCTTCGGACCTCGCACATCACGTTCGCCCGCGGTGGCCGCCGCGCACCCTATTCCACGCGGTACGGCTTCTTGGCCTTGTAGAGCTTGAGCCGCTCCTCGCCCCTTTCCTTGTCCAGTGTATCAGCGTAAAGCCCGTTGGCCTTTTCCTGATACTCAACAGCTTTCGCGAAGTCACCGGCTTCGGCGTAGGCGCCAGCGAGCGTGCCAACATAATATGCCGCCTTCCACCCGCTTGCCTCGCATGCGTGCAAGGCAGATTCGACCGCCTTCTTTCCGTCGCGGTATTTGGCAATTGGGCAAGTCGCCCAAAGCCACGCGAGGTTGTTGTGCGAATCACGGTCCTTCGGGTCGAGTCTGATCGCTTCATTGTAATCAGCGATCGCCTTGCCGTAGTCCTTTTTGTATTTCCATACGACAGCGCGGTCGTAGTAGGCATGGGCGTGCGTCGCGTCGACTCTGATCGCCTCGTTGTAGTCTGCGATCGCCTTGTCGTAGTCCTTTTTGTGGGCCCACGCGCCGCCGCGGACCGTCCAGCATGCCGGATCGGTCGGGTCGAGTCGGATGGCCTCGCTGAAATCAGCGACAGCGAGGTTGTATTCAGCCCTTTCAATCCAGATGTACCCGCGAGCCACGTAGGCGGAGCCATCAGCCGGATTGGCTCGTATTTGATTCGTGAATTCTTCGATCGCCTGATCGAACGGAACAGCCTCGGCGGCCCGTACCCAGCCCTCGACACCCACCTGTGCGGCACGGACCCAGAGCCACGGGCCGCTGACCCGCTCGACCTTGTAGATACGGAACACTTGTTGATCGTGAACGACATCTTTACCAACACGAAGCACCGATCCGTGCCGAAGAACAACCCGCTTGCCGAGCCAACCGGATTCATTTTGCTCATGGCTGATCAGCGGCACGAGAAGCAAAAGCGAGACGGCCAGCGCGGCACGGGACATTGGAGTGTCCTCCGGCCAAGACGTGCGGACTTCTCCCTCATCCTAGCCAGGCGCCGCGACCGAAACAATGCACCGCGGAGACGCAGCGCTTCCAGAAGAACTGACCGACATCATCCGCGGTCTATAATGATACGTGCATCGTCCTCTTAGCGAACCCCCATGCGACGCGAACGTGTCGTGGAATCCTTCGAGAGCGCCGGCAATTGCATTGGCCCCATCGAGAAGGATATGAGCCTTTTCGCCATCACTCGCGGCCAGTTCAGCATGATCGACGCCATCTTCCACGTGTTGCACGAGGCCGGACCCGCCGCAAGACCATTGCCGATCAGCCGCCTGAGCTCATCCTGCCCGTCGGAGCCCTGCGCCCTCCGCCCTGGATAGAAATCCCCTCGGCGTCTGCGATAATACCGGGCGCATGACGGGATGCTCGAGCCGGATCCCGAATTTGGCGGCTCAGGCCGAGCCACTCTCGTAGATTGGAGCCACGCCATGGCCGCCGCCGCGGACCGCCACCTCCTCTTTGGCTTGATCGCGCTGCAAGTCGGGCTCATCGACCAGGCCCAGCTCGTCGCCGCCTTCCAGGCCTGGGCTCGCGACAAGTCCCGGCCGCTGGCCGACCATCTGGCGGCTCGCGGTGACCTGGACGAAGCCGATCGCGTCGCGGTCGAGGCCCTGGCGGCGCGACATCTCACGAAGCACGGCGGGGACGTGGAGAAGAGTCTGGCCGCGATCCCGGCGGGCCGTTCAACCCGCGAGAGCCTGGCTAGCATCGACGATCCTGATGTCGGCGGCACCTTGGCCCGCCTCGGCTCGGTCTCGACCCACCACGGCGACGACGCCGACCGCACGGCGAGTTACTCCGTCGGCTCGGCCACCAGCGATGGGCAGCGGTTCCGCGTCCTGCGGCCCCACGCCAGAGGGGGGCTGGGCGCGGTCTTCGTCGCCCTCGACACCGACCTCCATCGCGAGGTGGCGCTGAAGCAGATCCTCGACCACCACGCCGACGATCCCGTCAGCCGCCAGCGGTTCCTCATCGAGGCCGAGATCACCGGCGGGCTCGAGCACCCGGGAATCGTGCCCGTCTACGGCCTTGGCACCTATGGCGATGGCCGGCCCTATTACGCCATGCGGTTCATCCGGGGCGACTCGGCCAAGGAGGCTGTGGAGCAATTCCATGCCGATGCTGCGCTCCAAGCCGATCCGGGCCGGCGGTCACTGGAGCTGCGCAAGTTATTGCGGCGGTTTCTGGACGTCTGCAATGCCATCGACTACGCCCACAGCCGCGGGGTGTTGCACCGGGACATCAAGCCGGCCAACGTGATCCTGGGCAAGTACGGCGAGACCCTGGTGGTGGACTGGGGCCTGGCCAAGCTGCTGGGACAATCAGCCCCGGGCTCGGGCGAGCGGACGCTGCTACCCAGTTCGGCCAGCGGGTTGAACGAGACCTTACCTGGCAGCGCGCTGGGGACGCCGTCGTACATGAGCCCTGAACAGTCTGAAGGGGACCTGGACCGGCTGGGTCCGCGGTCGGATGTGTACAGCCTGGGCGGGATGCTCTACTGCCTCTTGATCGGTCAGCCGCCGTATACCGGGGATGATGCCGGTGCGATTCTGCGGGCCGTGCAGAGCGGGCAGTTCCGGCCCCCGCGACCATCGACCCGACGATCGACCCTGCGCTGGAGGCGGTGTGCCTGAAGGCGATGGCGCTGAACCCGGCGGACCGGTACGGCTCGCCGCGGGCACTGGCCGAGGAAGTGGAGAAGTGGATGGCCGATGAACCTGTGACGGCCTGGCACGAGCCGCTCGTCCGGCGGGCGCGGAGGTGGGCCAGGCGAAACCAGATCGCCGTGACCGCTGCCGCCGTCGCGCTGCTGGCCGGGATCGCCGGTCTGGCACTGGTGCTGGCTCTGCAAACGCGATCCAAGGCCGAGCTCGCCTCGTCGCTGGTCCGCGAGACCCAGGCCAAGCTCGAGCTGGCCGACGCCAACCAAGAGCTCACCCGCTCCAAGGCCGCGGTGCAAGCGCGCTATGATCTGGCCGTCGAGGCTATCGGTACCTTCCATACCGGCGTCAGCGAAGACTTCCTGCTCAAGCAAGAGCCGTTCAAGGACCTGCGCAACCGGCTGTTGACGTCGGCCTCCGACTTCTACGACAAGCTGGGAGCGTTACTGAGCCGGGAAAAAGATTCGGCCTCGCGGCGTGCGTTGTTGCAGGCGAACTTCGAGGTCGCCGAGTTGACCAGAAAGGTCGGGCGGCGGGAGGACGCGCGGGCGGCGCATCAGTCGGTGCTGACGGCGCGACAGGCGCTCGCGGCGGAGCCTGGGGCCGACATTGGGGCGTCCGTTGAGGTCGGGCGCAGCTTGGTGGCCGTGGCAGGGCTGCTGCAGTCGATGGGCCAGACGGCCGAGGCGCTGGCGGGGTACCGCGAATCAGAGGCACTGCTGGCTCGGCTGGCGACTGCCGACCCCGCCGCGCGGGCTGCCCTGGCGAATTGCCGATCGCAGATGGCCGGGCTCCTCTCCAGCACGGGAAAGAGTGCCGAGGCGCTGGCGGCCTACCGATTGGCCCGGTCCGAGCAGGAGGTGCTCGCCGGGGCGTCAGGAGCCTCAAAGGAGGCCCGGCACGACCTCGCTCGCACGATCCAATTGATGGGCCACCTGCTGGCGGCGACAGGTAATTCAGCGGCGGCGGAGGCCGAATACCGCAAGGCCATCGAGATCCAGCGGAAGCTGGCTGACGACCATCCTGCCGTCACCGACTTTCGCAACCGCCTGGCGAACAGTCACGTCAACTTCGGCGTCCTGCTCTCGCAAACAGGCAAGCCAGCGGAGGCGGAGGCCGAATACCGCAAGGCCCTGGCGATCGAGCAGAAGCTGGCCGACGGTCATCCCGCCGTCACCGACTTCCGCAGCAGCTTGGGAGCTAGCCACCAGGGCCTCGGCATGGTGCTCTCGCATACGGGCAAGCCGGCCGAGGCGGAGGCCGAGTACCGCCAAGCGCTGGCGATCTATCAGAAGCTGGCCGACGACCATCCCGCCGTCACCGGCTTCCGCGGGAGCCTGGGGAATAACCACTACAATCTTGGCGTCCTGCTTTCGAACACGGGTAGGCCGGCGGAGGCAGAGGCCGAGCACCGCAAGGCCCTTGCGATCCAGCAGAAGCTGGCCGACGACAATCCCAGAATCCCCGACTACCGCCGAGGCATGACTCGGTGCCTGAACAACATCGGAGACCTTCTCACCGACGCCGGCCGCGCGACTGAGGCGATCGAGTTTTTCATGCGATCGCGCAACATCCTGGAAGCCCTCGTCGAGGACAACAAATCCATCGAAGACTTCCGCAATGGCCTGGCTTTCAGCCTCTCGGGCCTGGCTCGTGCCCACCGGCGCGCGGGGGACCGCACCGCCGCCGTGGCGGACCTGCGCCGGGCGATCGCGCTCCGGGAGAGACTGGCCGGGCTCGACTTCGAGGCACGCTACGACCTGTCGTGCAACCACGCCCTGCTGGCGGGCCTGGCCGCGGAGGACGGCTCCGGCCTCGCGCCTGGGGAGACCCGCGCCCAGGCCGACAAGGCGATCGAGTTGCTCAAGCGGGTCGTCGCTGATGGCTACCGCAATGCCAAGATGAGAACCGAGCCCGATCTCGATCCGCTCCGTGGCCGCCTGGATTTCCAACTGCTGATGCTCGACCTGGACTTCCCGGCAGACCCCTTCGCCACTGCCCAGTGAGCCCCTCAGTGATCGGAGTGAGGGTCCTCCTACGGTAGTCGTTCACAACTCGGGCGAGCCAGACACCCATCAACTGTCAGCCGACCATTCACGCATGGCATAATGTCGCGGAACACTGGGTGTCTTACGATCCTCCAACCTTCCAGGACCTGTTCCTGCGAAGTAGGTTTTGTGCAAACCCCATTTTGATCAGAGAACGCCGTACTTGCCCATCCTCTTCGGCTGCGGCTTCGCCGCGTTAGGCTTTGGAAGGACCATACTTTGCACGCTTCGGTCTGATCGGCCGAAGCGCGATATCGCGCGCTCGATGCTTCGGTGTCGTCGGACCGACGCGCCAACAACAACGGCGTGGTAAATGGGAGTTGATCGCAAAGGGAAGTGCCCTGACGGGTTCAAAACGGGACGAGGTGTGTCCGCTGTCGAATGGGACTGGCCACTGGAGGCTACCAGGTGGCTGTAGTATCGTGACCGGCTCGCGCTGCGTAATTCACCAGTTAGTCAGGCGCGACCGACGAGCGAACCCGTGGAGTTTTTGACAGTCACTCGCAGCACAGAACCCAGATGCCCGACGATCGCTGGAAACGCCGACGTGACCTTGGCGCGCCCCACGCTTCGTATCGATAGAAGAGAGCATCATCATGAGCCTTGCGAGCAAGTTGCTGAACCAGCTACGGAACCCAGCAGGCTGGCTAGGACGATGGAATCTGCGGGGTATGAACCGGCGGCATTCCGAATTGACGGACTGGGGACTAAAGCATGTTTCGATCGACAGCGACGCCGCGATTCTCGATATCGGTTGCGGCGGAGGCAGGACCATTCACAAACTGGCTGCCATTGCCACGAAGGGCAAGGTTTACGGTGTGGATTCCTCGGAAACAAGTGTTGCTGCATCCCGGAAGACGAACGAGGAGTGCATCAAGTCGCGACGAGTCGAAATTCTCCACGGTTCGGTTTCGCATCTGCCGTTCCCCGACCAGATGTTTGCTCTCGCCACCGCTGTCGAAACTCACTTCTACTGGCCCGACTTGCCGGCGGATATGCGCGAAGTCTCACGCGTCCTAAAACCTGGCGGAGCGCTGGTCATCGTCGCGGAAGTCTACAAGGGTGGGAAATACGACCGGCGTGTTCAAAGATTTGCAGACATGATGCAAAAAATGGATTTTCCATACGCGAACCTGAGTGTCGATGAGCATCGTGAGCTCTTCTGTGCGCTGGCTTTACGGATGTTCAAGTGATTGAGGAATACGACAAAGGTTGGATTTGTGCCATTGGCAAGAGCCCTTCGCCCGTGGCTGACAACGAGGCAAGAGGGAAATCGTAGACGCTCTTAGCCGCACGATCTGCTCTGGGCAGCGCGCGTCGGTCTGATCGGCCGAAGCAGGATTTCCGAGAGGTGATCTTGGACGGCGATTGTCGGACTGATCGGCGTTACCTCGAAATCCGTGCGTCTTCGTACGTACAGCGCGCACAACTGAACCGGAGATCGGACATGATCGTTTATCTCGGTGCATTGCCTATCACAACGCTTTGTGCCGGGGCGCCTAGGAGGTGCGGCAACCGATGGGCGTAGGGCCCGGCTTCATGGACGCCCGCTGGCCCAAACCCTGTCGTGCGCCCGGCGGTGGAAGTTCTACCGCTCGTTGCGTCGTCGCGCAGACCGTGCGGGCGGGGGCGCGATCCCCTGGCGGGCGAGGTCGGCGCCGACTGTGAGCTGCGTACGGTCGGGATGGTAGTCGGGGTCAAGCACCAGATCGGCAGCCTCGACGCGGCCGGGGCGAAGCCGTTCACAGAATCGGACGCTGGGTGCGCTGCCGGAACCGCGGGGTCCGGTCACGTCGTGAATGTGGGAATATCCCCAGAAGTGCGCCCACTGGCTGCGCACGTCGCGCAGCCGACTCTGCGGCGGCGGTCCCTCACCCGCGGCCAGAAAATAGTCGACGTCGGCGGCGTCATCGTCGGCTTGCCAGAAGACGGCGCCGTGCGCCAGAGCATCGGCGTCGCTGCGCAAGAGCACCGTCTCGCGGGCGCGGCCGTCGTACATCGCCAGAAACGCGCAATTGCGCGAGGTCACGAGCCACGGGCGGTCGGGCCCCGGGGCGTGTCCCAGCCAGGGCCCAAACCGCACCAGCGAGCGCTCGGAGGTCAGCGTGCAATGGTCGAGCACAAGGTCGGCCTCGAAGCGGTTGCGCACGACCTTCGACGGCACGAGCTCAAGTGCGGCTCCGCCCGTCGCGATCGCGCATTGTGAGAGCGCGACCAAGCCCCGGCCGAGCTCGGCCCTGATAGCCGTTCCGCCGGTGATCAAGATCGAGTCGACCAGCCGGCAGACCGGACGATCAACTGCAACCGAGAAGATTGGCGGCGCCCTTTCGCCGGTGCGCGGGTTGGTGGAAAGCGCAAAACCCGACCAGGTCGCCTGTAAAGTCGCCCGAGGCCGCCGGCGCCGTGATCTCACAGTGATCGAGGACAAGGTGCCCGTTCTCGACCACGATCAAATGCTCGAGCCGCGCGGTCGGGTCGTGGCGCAAGACCACGTTGGCCAAGAAGAGCGCACCGCCGTCGAGCTCGATCAAGGCCGGGCCGGGCGCACTGCGGGGGCGGCGACCAGGTCACGCGCTCGGTGCCCGGCACGGAGTCGACCCGAATCTCCAGGCAAAGGCCGGGCGCGAGCCGGACAGGCGTGAAGACATGCGGCCCTGATCCCACCACGCGCCGCGCGCACGCTTTTCGTTCGCGGGCAAGCGATCGCGCAAAAACGCGCCCAAGTCGCCGTTCCAGGGTTGGGCATCGGTGCGGAAATAGAGCACACCCGCGTCGGCGGCGACCGTGGGCGTGGACGTGGCCTTGGCCTTGGCGGCCGCAGCCCCACTGGACACCAGCCCCGGCTCGCCTTGAGGCGATATGACTGAAAACACCTGCTTGGAAGCGCGAGGCGCGACGACGCGAGAAGAAGCCGCCGGCTGCGCCGTCAAGCCGGCCGGTTCGGGAACCGAAGGGGGCACGTAAGCACCGATCGTCTTCTCAAAGAGACCGGCGCGCGGCGAGGCGACCTGCTGCAAGATGTCGGCCTTGCGCGGCAGCGACGGGACCAGATCGATCGCGACGGCCGCAACCAGCTCGAGGGGCCGCGGCCAGGAAGCCTCTGCTTCTTCGCTGTGCTCCTCGGCCGCGCGCCACGTGGAGCGAACCGCCTCGAGGTCGCGCACGGTCACGAACGGGGTCGCTGCCGCACGCGAAGAAACCCTTCCAGCCCGCGAAGACGTTGTTGTCGCCGGCCCAGTCGACTTGCTTGGACGCGTCATCCTTTGAGTCGGACGACGCGATCACGCTCGCGATCCACCCCGTGCCGTGCAGGCGGCCGAATGCCGAGCCGCGAGCGCGGCACACGAGCGGCCTGGTCGTTGAACCCGCGCCAGACGAGCTGGTTCGTTCGATGATCGGGCCCGGGCCGGCAAGCACACTCCGGCTGAAGAACAGGCGCCGCTCGACGGCCCGTCCGGCGTCGCGCACCGTGACGAGCGGCCCGCTGCTACCCAGAACGAGCGACTGCTCGACGACCAGATCGGTCGAGCCCCCCGCCATGGCGACGGCGGCGGTGAAATGACCGCGCACCAGGGTTCGCTCGAGTCGCACCCGGCTGGCACGCGCCGCCGACGGATTCACCGAAATAACGTGAAACGGCGCGGCGCCCGGATTCAAAACGGTGATCGTGCAGTTCCGCAAGGTGAGGTTCGCTCCCCAGCAGGCAAAGAGCGCCGATTGCCGCTTGGAGAGCTCGCTCACGTCGACCACGATGTCAATTCCATCGAGCGTCAGGTTCTTGCGTTCGAGCACAAAAACCGCAGGCTGTTCCCGCACGGCGTCCTGGGTGGTCCGCTCGATGTGCAGGATCGGGCGGCAGCCGGGGGCGCGCGGATGAGCCGCGATTCGCCGGGAACGCGCAAGTCGTCGATCGAGTGCGGGCCCTCGTCGGCAAGCTCGACCGTTCCGCCGATGTAACCATCGAGCGCGCCGTGCAGCGACGGCACGGCCGCCGGATCGGCCGAGTCGGCAACGCGGCGCACGACCACAAACGGGCCGTCGACGCGCGCGGGGACCGCCGAGCGCGCCCACGCCGGGAAATCTTTCAAGCTGGCCGCCGCGGTCAGGGCGCAGCGCGCCGGCGGTTGGGACAGGGTCGGTGTTGGCGGGCTCGACCCACGGGGCTTCGACCTGAAGGGGCTGCTCTACTCGTGCGGTCGAGGGGCCGCGCCCGCCGCTTGACGCCACGCCGGACCCGGCCGCAGCAGCCGGGCGAGCGGATGGGATCGGCGCGGGCGACACCCGCGGCGGCGCTTCCTCGGGGCCGGGGTCGGCGCTTTGCCCGGGGATTGCAGCGGTCACTCCGCCGCTCTCCATGTATTGAAAGAGGCCCAGCACCATGATGACGAACGCGAAACCGATCAATGCGCCTGCGATCATCCACGCGGTCGCCGAGCTCGCTCCGTGTGGTCGCGCAGATCGTTCGATCTCGGGGAGGCCAGGCGCCCCCAGGTCGGTCAAAGCCGAGTCGTCGGCCGGGACGCGCGGCCCCACGACGCTCTGCACGCGGCTGGTCGCGCGCTCGGGCGGGCGCTCGTCGATCAACTCGGCCAGCGGGGCAAACAGGAGCGGCGAGTCATGAGAGCCGTTTTCACTCGGCGCGGCCGGCTCGTCGTGCCCCCAACCATCCTGCTCTCCGTCGGCAAAGTCGGCTGACTCCGACAGCGGCGCCAGCGCGATTCCCGGCGTGGAGTCGGCCCCCTCGAGCGGCACCGCATCGAGAGCCGCCAGAAGGTCGTCGTAGCTTGCAAACCGATCGTCGGGCCGCTTGGCCATCATCCGCATGATCAAGGGCCCGACCGCGGCGGGCACGTCGGGGCGCAGCTCGCACACGTTCGGCTGCGGCGTCTTGGCGTGGCGCGTGAGCTTGTCGGTGATGTCGCCGCCGGGAAAAGGCGGAACTCCAGTAAGCAAGTAATAAAATGTGCATCCAAGTGAATAAATATCGCTCAGGATGCTGGTGGCGCGGCTGTCGCGTGCTTGCTCGGGGGCCATGTAGTCGACCGTGCCGACCGTCGTTCCCTCGCGGGTGACCCGCTCATCCTCGGCTTCGTTGTGCAGTGCCAGCCCTAGATCGATGATCTTGATCAGGCCGGATTCGGTGCGCAGCAGGTTCGACGGCTTGACGTCGCGATGGATCAACCCGCGGCCGGCGGCGAATTTGAGCCCGCCGGCGACGCTCTTGACGACCGAAACGGCTTCGGCTGCCGACAGCGGCCCGCGCCGCTGCACGTATTCGTGGAGATCGCCGCCCTGTATGTACTCAAGCGCCAGGTAGTGGCGCCCCTGGTCGATCCCTCGATCATAGATGACCACGATGTTGGGATGCTCAAGCTGCTCGGCGCTCTGCGCTTGGCGCAGGAACCGCTGCAGCAGGGTCGCGTGCCGCGCCAGTGTACGCGTGAGGACTTTGAGCGCGACCTCGTGGCCGGTCTCGACGTGCACGGCACGAAAGACGGAGCTCATGCCCCCTGTTCCGAGCGGGTGGAGAATTCGATAGCTGCCGATCCGCTGGTTCGGGCCGGCGCCTGGGATTTCTCCAACTTTCGCACTCGGATCATCCATATCTCGCGTCGCCTGGGCCCTTTCTGCATCTGGACGGTTACGCCGTCATTCCGGCAGGCGTGTGCTCGCTGCCCTCGATGGCGCGTGCTCCCGGGGCGGCGACGCGCGTCTTGCCAACTTGTTAATTGTACTCCTCACCCAGAATCTTAGGACAGTGTTTCTCGCGGCCGAGACCAGCGCGATCGAGCGCGAGCCGTTGTCGAGCGCGTTGACAGCGCCGCTGTGTGCACCAGAATTTAGCTCAAAGTGGTAGCGCGCTCGTAGCTCAGGAGGATAGAGCGGCGGTTTCCTAAACCGCAGGTCGCAGGTTCGAATCCTGCCGGGCGCAGCTCGTCCGGCCGTGGGGGGCGCTCGATCTTTGCTCTCTGGAGCCGGGCGGATGCCCGGCGCAGTGCGCCCGTAGCTCAGGTGGATAGAGCAACGGTTTTCTAAACCGTCGGTCGCAGGTTCGAGTCCTGCCGGGCGTACTTCTGGGAGCTTACGGTTCGCTCCCCGTCGGCAAGTGCGCGACGGCGCCGTGACGTTCGCTCGATCATGCACGTGTGGTGACAGCGAAGCAGCACGCTCGAATCCGGCTTGCCGTACGGTGTCATGGGCATGGCGTGACAATCGTGCTTGAATGTGTTATGAAATAGTTGAGGGGCGGCGCGTTCTTTTGAGGTATGGGCTGCGCGTGTTTCACGTGAAACACCAGGTATGACCGGCAGCCGTGAGCGCTCTCGCCGCTGTGATTGTGCCGGACACGTTCGACCACCTGCCCTTTTTAGGCACGGACGATTGCGATGGCTGAAGAGCGGCTGACGGAAATCCAGACCAATTGGACGACCATCATCAGCGCCCACCTGGCCGGACCCAAGAGTCACATGGCGATGGAGCGCCTGGTCGATCGATACCACGACGCGGTGACGCGGTACATTCACTTGAAGGTGCGCGACAAGCATCTGGCCGACGAAGTGCTCCAGGAATTCTGGACCAAGCTGCTGACCGGCAAGCTCGCGGGCGCCGACAAGAACAAAGGGCGGTTTCGCGACTATCTGCGCACCGTGCTCCACCGCCTGATCATCGACCACTTTCGGTCGCGCAAGCTGCAGCCCCTGCCCCCGGGCGACGTGCTCGACTCATCGCGGCCCGATGCCGACTTCGACCGCGTTTGGCGCGAAGCCGTCCTGCACCGCGTGTGGTCGCGGCTGGAAACCTATCAGGCACTCACTCCCAAGAATCGGTATGCCACCGTCTTGCAACTGCGCCGCGACCATCCCAAGGCGTCGATCGATCAGATCGCGCTTAAGCTGGGCGAGATCACCCAGACACGGGTGACGCCGGAGGCATTTCCGAAAGAACCTCCAGCGCGCCGCGCCAAGTTCGTGGAGCTCTTGGTACAGGAACTGCGCGACACGATCCATCCCGGCCGCGACGAAGACATCGAAGAGGAAATCCGCGACCTTGGCTTCGGGCGATTGTATCAGCGCTACCGAAGTGCCGCCCAGAGCTGACCGTGCACTTCACTCTCAGATGTGCACTATAGGCGTGGTGCCCCCCTTACGAGAACTCCACCAGTTACGGTTCATTCGCCGTCGATGAAAATTCCCTCGTCCCCTTGACCCTCTCGTTTCAGCATGTACAGTTCAATAAAGGCGGTGTGCGCAGCGCCGGACGCTGGTGGTGCGCATACGTCCTTGAGTGGGACCAATTTCAGCATTCAGCGACGGACGGTCCGCGCCAGCGCGATGAGCACCAGAGAGGAGTGGCAATGCTGGTACTCTCCCGCAAGAAGAACGAGTGTATTATCATCAACGACAATATCACGGTGACAGTCATTGAGATCCGCGGCGACAAGGTTCGCCTCGGTATCGACGCACCCAAGCACGTCACCGTCCATCGTCGTGAGGTGTACGAAGCGATCCAGAACCAAGCTCGGTCACTCGAACAGGAAGCGAAAGCCGTGCGACCTGAGGCTTAAAGAAGTCGGTCCGTCGGGGTTTCGACGGGGCACATCTGCCGCCTGTCCGTCCCTGACCGGCTGCCTACTTCTTGATGGCTTTCACGAGTCTTACGAATTCCTTCATCCAGTGCCCGTTATCGGGCCAGCCTCGCACCGTGACCAGGGGGCCATCGACTACCACCTCGCGGTTGACAAACCTGGCTCCGGCACTTCGGATATCGGGCTCAAGGTCAGGGTAACACGTCATCGTTCTTCCCTGGGCGCCCCCCGCAGCCAGAACCAAGAGCGGCCCGTGACAATTGGCCGCGATCGGCTTGCCCGCTTCGACAAAGTGGCGCACGATCGCGACGGCCTTGGGCCGGTTTCGGAGGTACTCGGGCGCCCGCCCGCCGGGCAAGACCAAGCCGTCGTACGCGGCCGGGTCGGCGTCGTCGATGCCGACGTCGGCCTGCACGCGGTAGCCCGGCTTCTCGGTGTAGGTATCGAAACCCGGCTCGAAGTCGTGCACCACCGACAGAAAGACACGCTTCTCGGGCGCCGCGATGTCGACCTTCCAGCCTTCCTCCTCGAGCCGGAACTTGGCGTAGTAGATCTCCTGGGCCTCGCCGGCGTCGCCGGTTAATACCAAGATACTGACCATGAATAGGCTCCCTGGGCTAGCGACCGCGCGGCCGGTTGGTGAAGAACCGGGGTGGCGCACGTTAAGCTAACGCGTCGGCCGGCGCGATGCAACTGGCGAGCGAGCGCTCGTTTTTTCCCGCGACCGGGCAGGCATGCTCGCACCGGCGGGGCCAGCGTAACGGGCGAAAGGCGGCGCGCTCTGAAGGCAGGCCAAAACCTCCAGGCTGAAGCCTGACCGACGTGTCGGTGCACGCTGCAAATCGCCGCGTCCCATGAAGGCGGCCGGTTCCCTTGACCCCGCGGCGCGCGCCGTTTACAGTGAGTCAGCCTGCTGGCAGCGGCCCCGTCGTCTAGCCCGGTCTAGGACACATGCCTTTCACGCATGCAACACGGGTTCAAATCCCGTCGGGGTCATCAAGCGTCGCTCGAGGACGCGTTGGCTGGCTCTGGCCGGCCGCCCAAGGCCTCGAGATGGGCCTGCACCGAAGCGGCGAGAATGGGGACGTTGTAGCCGCCTTCGAGCACACTCACAATCCGGCCGCCGGCGTGCGTTTCGGCCACGTCGACGATCGCCCGGGTCAAGGTATCGAAGTCTTCGACGTCCAGCCCGAGATCGCCGATCGGGTCTGCGGCGTGCGCGTCGAAACCCGCGCTGATGAACACCAGCTCGGGGCGCATGCGGTCGGCCAGCGATTCGAGGCCTGCACGAAAAGCGGCGCGATAATCGGCCCGTGCCGTGCCGTAAGGCAGGGGAACGTTCACCGTGGCTCCGAGCCCCGCACCGGTGCCGGTTTCGTTCCGCGCCGGTGCCGGGATAGAACGGGTAGCGATGGATCGACAGGAAGCCGGCCTGCGGTGAATCGTAGAAGACATCCTGAGTGCCGTTGCCGTGATGCACGTCGAAGTCGGCAATCAAGACGCGGTTGAGCTCGAAGCTGCGCAGGGCTTCCAGGGCGGCGAGTGCGACGTTGGAGTAGATGCAGAAGCCCATGCCGGCCGCGGGCAGGGCGTGGTGTCCCGGCGGGCGGACCAGGCAGAGGGCGCGCTTGAGGGGCCCTGCGAGCACCGCACCGACGGCACCGATGGCCGCGCCGGCGGCGAGCCGAGCGGCGTGGGCCGAACCCGGCGCCAGGAACGTATCGGGGTCGAGCATGCCGCCGCCATCGGCGTCGAGCACGGCCACGCGGCGCAGGTACTCGGCTGAATGAACCCGCGCGAGCTCTTGGTCGGTTGCCTCGCGCACGGCACCTCCTGCGCCGGCCGGTTGCCAGAAACCGGTCCGCTCGAGGTGCCGCAGAATCGCCTGGAGACGCTCCGGGCGCTCGGGATGGCCGGCGGGAACGCGATGCTCGAGCATGCGCCGATCGGTGAAAAGACGGACGTCCATCGTGCATCCCCGTGACGCGCGGCCGGCTGGGCCGCGAAGCGCATTCCAGCTTCTCGGATCATAGCAGATCCGACCGACGGCAGGGACAAGGGCGCCACCTGTGTTCGTCGCCGACACGCTGGTTTCACGTGAAACGCGTGGGGCTCGGCCGCCGAGTTAGCCGGCGCGGCGCGATGTTTCACGTGAAACCATCCAGCTCACGGGGAGGCGGCGGCGAGCAGTGCCGGCGGCATTTCGCCTCGTGGCGCCGGGCATTAGAATCGGCGGTCATGACCTCAACTTGCGCCCAGGCCGATCCGCCGCGCTACCGCGAAGCCTTGGTTGTCGTTGCATTGACGGTGATCGGCGGCCTCGTGCGCCTGTGGTCGTTGGGCCGCGTCGGGCTCAATCACTTTGACGAAGGAGTGTACGCGCTGGCCGGGCTTTGGGCACTGTCGCCGCGCGGGCTCTCTGACCTTGATCCGTCGATCATCGCTTACGCGCCGCCCGGGTTTCCAGTGCTGGTCGGGCTGGCGTACCTGGGCCTGGGCGTCGCCGATATTTCGGCGATCCTGGTCTCGGTGGCTGCGGGAACGCTCACGATCCCGGTGGTCGCCTGGCTGGCCGAGCGCACATTCGGCAAGGGGGCAGGGGGCGCTGCGGCGGCGCTCGCAGCGTTGTCGGCGCCGCACGTCGCGTTTTCGCGCATGGCGCTTGTCGACACGTCATTTCTGCTCGCGTGGCTGGTGGCTTTGGGGCAGGGCCAGCGGTTCCTTGAACGGCCGAGCCCGGCGCGCGCACGGCGCTTGGTCTTTCCGTGGGACTCGCGCAGCTATTTAAATATAATGGTTTTACGTCGGGCGTGATCGTGGCGGCTGCCGCGGCCCTCTGGCTCTTGCGGCCGGAGGGCAGGCAGCGGCCGGCGGTCGCGGCCACCTGGGGATGGGGGCTCTTGGCCATCGTGATCGCTGCGGCCGTATATGGCCCCTGGTGCTGGTTTGTCGAGAACCACGGCGGCTACGGAGCGCTACTGGCGCATCAGCGCGGCTACGCAGGAGGAGCGGCGGACTGGCCGGGGCACCTGCGCATGCAGCTCGCACAGGCGAAGATGCTCTGCGGTGGGCCGGTCTGGGCAGCCGGCGCGGGCATTCTGGCGGGAGCGGCCTTGCTGCTCCATGGCGGCGACGCCCGCGCGGGCCGGCTGCGTGCGGCCGGGTTGGCTGTGATCCTCACGCTGGCAGCGATCTGGCTCATGCCGCCCCTGGGCGCGGCCTGCGTGCTGGCGTGGCTCTGCTTCGCCGCCGCACGATGGGCGCGGCCGTGGAGGCGGGCGATCTCGGTCGTCGGTGTGGGCTGGATCTTACTGGTGGTCGTCACGCCGTTCTATCGCCCTTATGCGCGGCTCTGGCTGCCTGCCCTTGCGCTCGAGTGGCTCATTTTAGGAGGCTTGTTCGCGGAGGTCTCGGCCCGTGTCGCGCGCCTTGGCGCAGGCCCGATCCGCGCCCGGCGCGCTGGTTCGCGCTCATCGTCGTACTCGGCGCCCTGCAGCGAGTGCTCCCCGATCCTTCCTGGAGCGCACCGGGCCGAGAGATCCTCCGGCCCAGCGATTCGCTCAGGCGCCAACCTGGTTAATCGCGGCAGAAATTCCGCGCGAGACGCCGCGCCCGCGCGTCCTCGCGCGGCCGCCGGTGTTATTCTATTTAGGGCTGGCCGGGCGAGGAGATGTGTTGCGACAGCCCGACCTGGCGCACTGCCTCGAGCCCGGCGCCGGCGCAGCGTGGGCGGTGCTCGACACAGCAATGGTCCGCCAAGAGAACATGCCGGAAACCGAGCTCAATCGATTGCTCGCCGGCTGGTCGGTGGTACGCGACGAGACCATGAATCTCAACCTGCCCACGCTCCTGGATCTGGCCCCGGAAGCCGCCACGGGCGCTGCGCCGAGCGCCACCGCCCAACTGAGGCTGCTGCGTCGCTCGGGCGGGAGGAACGATCGATGAATCCCATGCCGCCGGTGTCGCTCTGGCCCGATCCCGATGCGCTCGGGCCGATGACCGACCTTTATGAGCTCACGATGATCGCGGGCTATTTCGCCAGCGGCATGGCAGAGCGGATGGCGTCGTTCGAAGTCTTCGTACGGAGGATTCCCCAAGGGCGGGCATACCTGGTCTTCGCAGGGCTCGAGCAGGCGATCGGCGACCTTCTCAAGCTTTCGTTCTCCGACGAGCAAATCGACGCCCTGAAGCGATGGCCGGCGTTTCAGGATCTCGATCGATCCACGATCGACCAGTTGGCGGCGCTGCGGTTCGAGGGCGACGTCGATTCGGTGCCGGAGGGAACCGTGGTCTTCGCCGGCGAAACACTTCTCAGGATCAGTGCGCCGCTGCCGCAGGCACAATGGGTCGAGACGCACCTCCTGGCGTCGTTGTCGTATCCGACGCTGGTGGCATCTAAGGCTGCGCGCATCGTCGCGGCTGCGGGCGGCAAAGCGCTCCATGAATTTGGAGCGCGGCGCGGCCACGGGCCGCTTTCCGGAATGTTGGCGGCGCGCGCCGCCTACCTGACCGGCTTCGACGGCACCAGCCAGGTCGAGGCCGCGCGGCGGCTGGGTATTCCCGCCAGCGGGACCATGGCTCATTCGTGGGTCGAAGCGTTTCCAAGCGAATCGGACGCCTTCGCAGCCTATGCGCGCGTCTTCCCGCGCCATACGACGCTGTTGGTCGATACCTACGACACACCGCAAGGCGTGCGCCTCGCGGCCGCCATCGAGCCACCCGTGCAGGCCATTCGTATCGACAGCGGCGACGTCGAAAGCCTCGCATTTCAAGCACGCGCAATCCTTGATGCACACGGAAGGGCTCAGGTCAAGATCATCGCTTCAGGCGACCTCGATGAATACGCGATCGAACGGCTCGTGGCCTCGGGCGCGCCCATCGACGGTTTCGGCGTGGGGAGCGAGCTGGTCACCTCGCGCGACGCCCCCACCCTGGCGATGGTCTACAAACTCGTCGAGCTCGACGGGCGCGGCACGTTCAAGCTCAGCCCGGGCAAGAAGACCTACCCCATGAGCAAACAGGTCTTCCGTCGGCGCGATCCGTCGGGCCGCTTCGCCGGCGACCACGTCACGCGAGCCGACGAAACCGCCCTCGGCGAGCCCCTGTTGGTTCCAGTCATGCGGTCCGGACGCCTGGTGTGTGAGCTGCCCTCGCTTGAATCCATTCGCGGCCATTGCGCGCTCGAGCGCGCGGCCTTGCCGCCGGCTCTTCGTGCCCTCGACGCAAAACCCGATTACCCAGTTACGTACAGCGACCTGCTCGAGGACGACGCGCGCAGGCTCATGGCGCCGTGACACGGTGCGAGGCATGGCTCTTGGAGAATGGAAGGTCGGCGCTTCCCGCCCCATCCCGACGCCATGCCGCACGCCGCCAAGTGAACTTTACACTGGCCACCGCAGCCGGTACGATCCCGCGCCGTCGGCCGGTGGAAATCAACCAAGTCAAGCACTCATCACACCATTTATCCGCCGGTAGGAATCGCATACATCCGGTCGGCAGCGCGGTGTCGCGCGCGCCACTTGTTCACCGAGCTTTGTTAAGCGCCCCGGCGCGGAGCCGACAGCGATGGCCAAAATCATCAGCGTGGCCAACCAGAAGGGGGGCGTGGGGAAGACAACCACGGCCATCAACCTCGCAGCCGGGCTGGCCAAGTCTGGGCGGGCCACGCTGGTGGTGGACGTCGATCCGCAATGCAACGCCACGAGCGGGCTCGGCGTTGCACCGGCGGTGCGTCACCCACTCGTGGCCGGCCAACCTATCGCCGACGCGATCGTCAAAACCTCCGTGCCCAAATTGTTCGTCCTACCCGGCTCGCAGAGCCTCGCCGATGCCGACGCCCTTTCGGCGACGAACCGGCAAAAAGCGGCCAATCTGCGCCAGCAGCTCGGGGGCGATCTCGCCCGTTTCGATTATGTGTTCTTCGATTGCCCACCGTCGCTGGGCCAGCTCACCCGGGCGGCGCTGGCCGCGTCGGCGCAGGTGTATATTCCGATCCAATGCGAATATTTCGCCATGGAGGGACTCTCCCAGATCATCGAGCTCGCACGTCAGACCAAAGCGTCCGACAACCCACGCCTTGCAATCGGTGGGATCGTCCTGACGATGTACGACCCAGAGCTTGAGCTGGCCAACGAAGTCGCCGATGAAGTCAAGGAGTACTTTGCCGACACCGTATTCGAGTCGCTCATTCCGCGCGACGTGGCCATTAGTGAGGCCCCCAGTCACGGGTTGAGCGTGCTCGACTATGCTCCCCGGGCGCGCGGGACGCGAGCTTATACGGAACTCGTCATGGAGGTCATCGATCGTGAATAAGCGACGACTCGGTCGAGGGTTAGAGGCGCTCCTGGGCCGCGATGAAGGGGGCTTTGACGGTGGCTCGAACGAAACCGGCGAGCTAGTCCACATTTCCGTCGATCAGATCGACGCAAACCCATTTCAGCCCCGGCGCCAGTTCGACCTGGCCGAAATCACGGCCCTGGCCGATTCGCTCAGGCAGCACGGTATGCTTCAGCCCGTTCTGGTGCGTGCAATCGGCGACCGCTTCCAGCTCATCGCCGGCGAGCGCCGTCTTCGCGCCAGCATCGAAGCCCAGCTTCACGAGGTGCCGGCACGAGTAATGGCCCTCGATGACCAGCGCGTTTTCGAGTTGGCCATGGTCGAAAACCTGCAGCGTGAAGACCTCAACGCCGTCGACAAGGCCACGGCGTTTCGCGAGTATCTGGCGCGCTACGGGGGAACACACGAAGAGCTCGCCGTTCGGCTCGGGCTCGATCGCTCCACCATCTCCAACCTGGTGCGCCTGCTCGAGCTTCCCGAGCCTGTGCTCGAGGCGGTTCGCTCGAGCAAGATCAGCCAGGGCCACGCCCGCGCTCTCTTGTCCCTTGCCGACTCGGAAACCCGGCTCGTTGCATACCGGCGGATCACCACCGAACACCTCTCGGTACGCCAGACCGAGGCCCTCGTCGCCACGGGCGAGCCCACCCCCTCCCGCCCGAGAATCCGCCAAGATCGCAGTCACACCCAAGAGCCAAGGCATCTCCACCTCGCTGAAATCGAGCAACGGCTCCATCGATGCCTGGGTGCAAGTGTGATCATCAAGCAACGGTCGGCCGATCAGGGTCAGATCATCATCGATTACCAGTCGCGCGATGAATTCGAGCGGCTGACGGCGCTCTTCCAAAGCGCCGGCACGCCTGCGAATTGACGGGCAACCGCGACGGCGGTGTTTCCCGTTGGCTGTAGCGAGGAGCCACGAATCGGCCGGCAGGGCGGCTCGCGCGTCCGGCCGCGCGCACTCAGTTGGCTTCCCATTTCCAGGTGCACGTGCTCCGTTAGAGAACCAAACGTCACGGTCCTGGCTGAATCTGTCCGACCGGTGGACGTCGGTTCCAAATCGTAACATACTATAGGAAAATGAGTTCAGAAGTGGACCACAAAAGTGGGTCGGGATCCCGGCACCAGGTTTGCCTAAGAGCAACGCGCGGAGTCATTCGGCTAGTTTTTTTGCGCAGTTTCTTGGCCGTCTTGAGCGAATCAGGTATTCCCAATGCGTTCAGACCCGCTCGACGGGGATGCGGCAGAAAAGTTTTCGTCGCCGAATGGCCCAGTCGACGATGACGCGGAACGATGGGAGCGCCTTCGAGAGGTGCTCACCTGCTTCAGCCACCGATGCCGAAACTCATTGAACGGCATCAAGATGAGCCTTTACCTCTTCAAACGCGGGCTCGATGGCCAGGCACCAGAGTGTTTGAATGGCCTCGATCGCCTTTATCGCGATATCGAGCGATCGTTCGACCAGTTCCGGGTGATATATCGCCCGCTGTCGGTAACCGTGATTCGACATCCGCTGGGGCGCTTGATTACCGAGCGGGTGCCCTCGTGGCGCGAGTGGTTCGGCGAGCGCGGACGTTGCCTCGACGTCGAGCCGCCCGACCACGATCCGGCGGGCGATTTCGACCCGATTTACCTGGGCTTGGGGCTGGACGCGTTTGTGGCGTGGCGCGCCGAGGCGGGCTTTGCGTTGTCGCGACCGCGGCTTTCGTGGAGCGTGACCGACGACAGGTTTTACGTCAACTGGGAAGAAGCCCACGAGCAGTCCGGAAATGGGAGCGGCAGCCACCCCAACGGTTGCGCCGGCGGTCGGGCGACCATTCCCTACGACTCGCTGGCGCTGTCGCTCCTGGTGCGGATTGTGGCAGCGCATGGTGGCCGTCTCGAGCGGACCGGCGACCATGCGATTACGATCCGCATGCATTGGCCGCGCTTCCAGGGGTGCGCTGTGGACGCATGAGCGTGCGAAGAACAAGCACCGACTTGAATCAGGCGCACGAATTTGATGATTTCGGCCTTGGCCCCGCCCTTGACTGAATCTGCGGCGGCCACTTACCATGCGCCTGGCCGTGCCTTAGGCGACGGGGCGTAGCGCAGCCTGGTTAGCGCGCCTGCCTTGGGAGCAGGAGGTCACCAGTTCGAATCTGGTCGCCCCGATTTTTTCGGCCGCGGGCCGAAAAAATCAGAGCAGGAGAGCAGAGAAAGTAGTGAGGAGACGAAGAAAACCGTTGACTGCTCTCCTGCGGTCTACTCACTCCTTTCTACTTTCTTTGCCCAGACCGTCGACTGCTCTCCTGCGGGCGTTCCGTACCACTTGTTGAGGGCAATCTGCCTGGCGGCCACCATTGCTGTCACCGGCCGTCATCACTCGGCGGGGCGCACTGCTGGCGCGGGTCGCGGTCGGCCGAGACTTCGCATCGCGACGGGCGCTCTGGTCCCCTCTTTCAAACGGTAGCAGTGATCGACCTCCAGGTGCCCGAAGCGATCGACCTGCCCTGAGGGCCAGCGGACCTCGACTTCTTCGAGTCGGTCTTGGCCGAGGCCGAAATGGATACGCGGGTCTGAGGCCGACTGATAGCTACCACCCCCATGACGCCAGACGCGACGGCACCGCCCCCCGGCCGTAAGGCTAACGACCGCGCCCACGCCGTCACGGTTGGACCTTGTCCCCTCGAGGAGGAACGATACGGCGTGGCCAGCGGGTGCGGTCTGGTTGTGGAAAAAGGCGAGCGGGACATTCTGCGGCTACAGATATCAGGTCGACGCCGCCGTCATTGTCGAGATCGCCGGCCACGAGCGCGCGGCCAATCCGCGGCACACTCCAGGCTGCGCCCCCTTTGGTGATGACCTCGATCAGGCGTCCGTTATTCCCGCCAATCATGAGAAGGCCCGGCATGGCAAGCGGGAATTCGGGACGATGGTCGATCACATGGCCGTTGGTTTGAGCCAGGTCAAGCCGGCCATCGTTGTTGGCGTCGAGCAGCACGATGCCGAAACCGACCAGGTAGCGACTGGGACCGGCCAGCCCGATCATTGAAGTCCGGTCGGCAAACAGGCCTTTTCCCGTGTTCTGGAAGAAGGACGTCGACTCGCCATAGAAGTTTGTGACAAGAAGATCGGGTAAACCGTCCCCGTCAACGTCGCCGACAGCCGTTCCCATGCCGGCCTGGAAAGACCCCTGGGCATTGCAGGCGACGCCGCTCGAGAGACCGACCTCCTCGAACTTCATCCCGCCCAGGTTGTGCCAGAGATAGTTGGCCGTGGTGTCGTTGGCGACGAAAAGGTCGATCAAGCCATCCTCGTCGACATCTGCGGCCACAACTCCCATGCCCCTCCCGTTGGGGTCGACAATGCCCGCCTCGGCAGTGACATCAATAAACCGGCCCCCATCGTTCCGAAAGAGATGATCGGGCCGGGACGGGAATGGGCTGGGCAGGCAGTACTCGTAGTGGTTGCGGTCGATCGGCTTACCGGGCCTGGGCGCAGGCTTGCACAGATTCGGGTGCTCGGCGTCCCAGACGAGGTAGTGGCAGACGTAGAGATCGAGGTCGCCGTCGTTGTCCAGATCGGCCCAGGCGGCCGAAGTAGGCCAGTCGCGATCACCGCCGAAGCCGGCACGATCCGTGACATCCTCGAACGTCCCGTCCCCTCGATTGCGGTAAAGGCTATACGACCGCCAGCGGGTGACGAAGAGGTCGGGGCGACCGTCGTTATCGAAATCGCCGACGGCGACACCATGACCGTATCCTCTCTTCATCCGGGAAATGCCCGAGCACTCGGTGGCGTCTTCAAAGGTGCCATCGCCACGGTTGTGGAACAAACGGTCGCCGGTGGGAGTTTGTCGGGGATCGGGGGGAAACCCACATCCCTGGACGACGTAAACGTCGAGCCAACCGTCGCCGTCGTAGTCCAGCAGGCCGACTCCACCGGATGTGGTCTCGGGAAGTTGGCGGAGCGGCGATTGCCCGTTGTCGAATACGAACCGTAAACCCAGCGGATGCCGCGTCATCGCGGAACTCAGGCAAGCCGACAGCGTCGGCCCTATTCGCGGAGGGCCGGTTAGAAACCAGCGCGGGTGCCGGAGCGCCGTGTGGTGGAGCAGATTCGTCAACTGGCAATCCGGCGATGTCGCCAAGATGGAAGGCCAATGTTTTGCCGGAAGGGAGCCGTACATCGGGACGCGGCGGCCCGAGCCGGTCGACCGCGGCGGTCGCAAGCGCATTGGGTTGATATCGCGACGCCAAAAACCACCAGCCACGCGCCTCGAAGTCACGTCCTAATGCCTCGGCCAGACTGGCTAATTCAGCAAACCGCGTGATTGGCTTGTCGGAAGCAAGTAGCAGGTCAGTGTACTGCTCTTTGGCCCGATCGATGCCGGCCTTGCGACGGCGCAGCTCAGTGGCACGATCGGCTTGCCCCAACTCGGCGGTCAGTACCGCCAGGCGTTCTAACGCCTGCGTATCGGCAGGCGTGTGGTCGATCACCTGCTCAAGCGCGATTCGCTCCTGGTCGGCTCGACCTTCGCGGGCGGCAAACCAGGCACGAAGTGCGAGCAGTTCGCCGCGCGAAAACCGTTCGGCGGGCAGATGCGCAACTGCACGGCGTGCCTCGACGAGCGAATCGGCGGCACGCGCCCACCTGAGCCGGGCGCGCCAAACGACGGGATCGTCAGGGCGCCGCTTGCAGACAGGCATCAAGCCACCGCGCCGCCTCGGGAAAACGTCCCCGAAGCATGGCGAGGTTGGCACGCGCCAGCCAGACGCGGTCGTCCTCTGGCGCCTTCTGCGCCGCTCGCTCGACCTCCGCTCCAATGAGATCGATCTGCACGACCGCGCTATCCATTTGCCACAGGCTGCGTAGTTCGCCGACGTGGTTAGGTGAGCTACTCCACCGTTCCTGGACGAGCCGGCGCATTTCGTCGAGACGGCCCTCCCAGTAAAAAAGCTGATTGAGCAGGTAGCGATGTTGAAACGCGCGCGGGCCGCCGTGGGCTACGACTGCGGCAAGGACGTCCTCGGCATCGGCGAACCGTCCCAGGTCGCTGGCCAGCGTCCTGGCGCGGGCGATCGCGGCGTTCAGTCCTCGCGGAGAATCCAGCGGTACACGCGCCCAGGCGCTCACGGCCGCCTCGTGGCGTCCCGCCGCGTCTTCGCAGATGCCCAGTAGAAGGGCAGTCTCGGCGTGATTTCGCCGCCCGGCCGATTGCGCGGCAAGCCAACGGCCCGCCGCCTCGAACCGCTTGGACGCAATTTCCTCCCTGGCCTTTTTCAGCCCGGCCTGGAATTGCCACTCCGGGACGGCCCACATGGCCCCCCAGCCCAGCACGAGCAAGCCACCAGCCCCGCAAAACCAAAAAAACCGGCGCGGACGCATTCGCGAGTTTCCCGAGGAACGATTCACCATACGTCCGGCGCCGCGGCTAACGTGCCCTACTTGGTCCTAGCGGAAGCTGGCACTTTACCTTTCACCGCCGGCCCGGGGCGTGCCTTCTCCAAGGCCGCCTGAATGCTTGCTTTCGTTTCATCGGGCGGTGCCGTCGTCGTACCGCTGCCGCCCTCACAACCCGCGAGCAGACACGAAACTGCGAGCAGGCCCACTATAATACGCGCACTTTGCATCGACCCCCCCTTGAATCAGTATTGATCTGCGCTGACGACTTCGCCCAAGTTGCGGGTTCCGAGTGCCCACCAGGTCTGCACGCTGATCGAGTTCTTGATGAAGTGGACCGAACCGTCGCAGAAGACGACATTGACCCCTCCAGGGTGGTTGCTCGTCGGGGGGAGGGCGTCCATGGGGCCGCCGGTCAAGACGTCCCACGAATTCGCGGCCGTGCAGCCCAACTTGTTGGGCGTGTTCCAATGGTTATAGGAATTGAAATCAAGGTTCCAGCCGGTGTTGCCGTCCCAGCTAAAACCACACCACCAGCCGCTCGTCGTGCCTTGCGCCACTGTGAGTAACTGGGATCCCGGAATGGCGTTGCAAGCCGAGTAGAGTGCCATGGCCATTACAGTGCCCTGCGGCCCCCCTGTGTCGAGATTGATGGTCACGTTCGTCGAAAACAGCCCGCGCAACGCCAAATTCGTGCTGCCGGGCCCGATCGTGGCGTTCCCCGACGAGTTGCCGTAATCGCCGGTCCCGATCAGCCGCTCGCTGACGGCCGCTGTGTTGGAGCTTCCGTCGGTTATTCCCTCCATGCCGAACGTCGTCATATTCGAGTTTGAATTGATGGCCGGCCCGCTCGAGCCATTCGAGGCCGGGTACATGGGTACAATCGCACCGCTCCATGAAAGGAAACAACCGGGGCCGCCGACATTGTTCCGGTAGTTGGCCATGTTGGTGCTGATCCACGGGCCAATCTTCAGGTTCTCCGAAGGACAGACCAGCGTGGCGACCCTCGTCGAGGTAATCGTGTTATTGGGCTGGCCTGACATGTCGGAGGTGTAGTTGGCGCTGTTGTAGAGCGGAGTCTGTTCGATGAATGGCAGCAGCGCCACCGTCCAGGCGAAAGGCCACCCGCCCGTCGGTCCGGCAACGGTGTTCCCATAGTTAAAGCTCGCACACAGCGGCGGGAACGCGTTGGTCTGAGAAAGGTAGTTCTGGATGGCCAGCCCCAACTGCTTGAGATTATTGGTGCACTGGGCGCGTCGGGCCGCCTCGCGAGCCGCCTGCACCGCCGGCAGTAAAAGTGCGATCAAGACCGCGATAATTGCGATCACCACCAGCAGTTCAATGAGCGTGAATCCGCGCGAAGACGCATGCGCCGGGTGGGATCGGACTAACCGAAACCTCCGAACTCGAATCGCGTTCATGATGAGCGACCCTTTCTTGGGAAAGGTCAAAGTAGGAAATTGATGAGGATGAAGATCGAACGAGTGCCAGTGCGTGGAGAGATCGCCGCGCTAATCAACCGCGATGCCGATGAAACGTACCGAAAAGTACCGACCACTTCGCAGTCTCGTGCGCAGTGGCTCGAATAGCCAAAACCAATCACGGGGATCGGTCTGGTCATCAGAGACCGCGGCTGCAGCCTTACCGCCGGTCGGCAAGGAAGACAGACCTCGACACAACTCACTGTCTCTGTATCAGCGTTTTTTCTCGAACGGACGGCCAACCGCCATACCGGTCGAATGCAGCGGGCAAACTCATGGTCCCACTCGAATTGCCACCTCGCCGGCAATTCCGTAAGGGAGCAAACCCCGATCGCCCTCCACGTAATACTTACTCTACGCCCTCCAATTGATGGACGCAAGAAAAAATCCGAAGGGATTAATACTGGCGCCCGTTTCCAAACATCCGGCCTGGAATTGAGCTCGCGGAAGACACCTTTCCCCTTAGCAATACCATAACGCTGTCAGGCGCCCCTCAAGCTCACGGTAACAGGAACAGCGAGTTGCTGCCGTAGTCTATCACCGCAGCATGGGCATCGAAGACGTCGGCACCCCCATCGACAGATGCCCTCGGGTTCGCCTGACGTTTTATGTTCTATCTCGACCCAGTCAACGATACCGACCACTTCCGGGCCCTTGGAAGGGCCGTCAGGGTGCTGCTCGATGAAGTCGAACACCGGCCGGCACGCCGAAGTTGGCGAGCGAGCAACAAAGCAGGAGAACTGAGAGGTGGCAGACATCGATGAATAGCCGGAGTCGCTGCTCGGGCGAGAAGTGGTTCCGGTCGCAGAATTCGGTGATGGGCACTCCCTTGACGAGCTCCATCACGAAGTAAGGCCGGCCCGATTCGGTGGACCCGGCGTCGAACACGCGGGCGATGTCGGGGTGGTCCCTACCTGACAAGCGTGAAAATCCAGGCTATCGTGGCTTAATCGTTGCAGGTAAATGCTCGGGGAATTCGCCGCCATGACAGAAGCGCTCGAATCGTCCAAAGTCAACGCCGCGCATGCCGCGGCCGACCTGGTGAAACACGGCATGATCGCCGGCCTCGGGTCGGGGACGACGGCGGCCCTGATGGTCCGCCGGCTCGGCGAGCGGGTCGAGCGCGAAGGACTGAAAATCGTCGCCGTCGCGACCAGCGTGGCGACGGCCGATCTGGCCGGCGAGCTCAAGATCCCGCTCCGCGAGCTCGACGACGTCGGCAAGCTCGACATCAACCTCGACGGCGCCGACGAGATCGACCCGCAATTCCGGATGATCAAGGGGCGCGGCGGGGCGTTGCTGCGCGAGAAGATCGTCGCGACGGCCGCGCTGCATCGCGTCACCATGATCACGGCCGACAAACGCGTCGACCGGCTCGGTACGAACATGCCGATACCCGTGGAGGTCAGCCCGATCGGCGTCAAGCACACCGAGCGGCTGGCTCCAAGCGCTTGGGCGCGACGACGTCGATCCGCGTCGGTCCCGACGGGACTGCGCTATCTGACCGACGGCGGCAACAAGATCATCGACTGCCGGTTCGCCGCCGATCGACGACCCCAGCGCCCTCGATCGCCAGCTCCAGTGCATCGCCGGCGTTCTCGAAACCGGGCTGTTTCTCGACCTGTGCGACACCTTGATCGTCGGCTCGGCGACCGGAGTCGAGCAGGTGTCGACGAAGCTGCGCACGTCAAGCCGGCCGACTGAACGAGACGACGCGCACAGCCGCGATTTGGCCGACGACCGTTGCCCGGCATCATTCAGCGAGCCGAGCCGTCGCCTTGAGCTCGTCGAGGATCTCGGCGGTTCGCGAGCGCCGATGCGGTCGCAGCCCAGCTCGGCGACCTCGATCACCAGCGTCGAGCGTGCGAATGCCGCCGGCCGCCTTGAGCTTGACGTGCGGCGGGGCGGCCCGCCGCATCAGGCGCAGGTCGTCGAGCGTGGCACCGCCGTGCCGTAGCCGGTCGACGTCTTGACGTAATCGGCGCCGACGTCGCCGCAGATCTGGCAGAGCCGCACTTTCTGTTCGTCGTTCAGATAGCAGTTCTCGAAGATCACCTTCACGATCGCTCCGCCGTCGTGAGCCGCCCTGGTCACCGCGGCGATGTCGGACGCGACCGCATCCCACTCGCCGCCGATCGCCTGGCCGATGTTGATGACCATGTCGAGCTCGGTCGCGCCGTCGGCCATGGCCTGCTCGGCTTCGAAGACCTTGACCGCCGTCGCATGACCGCCGTGCGGAAACCCGATCGTGGTTCCCACCTCCACGCCCGACCCTTTCAAGATCTGCGCGGCCAGCGCCACGGCGTACGGCTTGATGCAGACACTGGCGACGCCGTAGCGCGCCGCCAGCCGGCAGCCTTCCTCGAGCTCGGCGCTGCCGAGCGTCGGGCCCAGGAGCGAATGGTCGATGCGCTTGGCGATCGCGTCGTAGGTCAGTCGAAAGCTCATGGTGAATGGCTCCGGAATTCCGTCTGGAACGAGGCCCGAGGTCATCGATCGGCTCGAACCGAGTGGGGTGTTCAGGACGACGGATAAAGCGACGGCCGGTTGGCCCGGCGCTGGTAGGCCGGGCGACGGCGGCCTGCGGATCGACGAGCGTCGGCCGAAACATCATGGCGATCGCCAGCGGCAGGTAGAGCATCACCAGCGTGCCCCCCTTGTCGAGGTACCAGAACTGGCTGGCGACGAGGAGCGCCGCCGACAGCGCGATCAGCTCGGCCAGGTTCTTGTCGGCGGGCCAGAACATCGTGATGATCACCAGGGCCAGGTAGGCGATCAGCACCGGGCAGCCGAAAGCTGGAGTCGATGCTCACCCAGAAGCTGCTGGATCGACCTGGGGCTCGAACTGGGGCAGCAGCCCGACCTCGGCGATGCTGCGGGCACCCAGCGCGCTGGCCCAGTCTGCCCAGATCGGGCACCAGTGACCGAGCAAGCGCGCAGCCGATGACGACGCCGAGCGCCACGGCCGCGAACTTGCAACGCCCCGCGCCCCTGTAGAAGCCCGCACCAAAGCGCGATCAGGCCCAGGCAGGCGGGGATCCAGCCGGCCGCCAGACCGATCAAGGCACCCGGCCACGGCCGGCCGCGGATGCCAGAACACGGCGGCGACGATCAGCGCCGCCGGGATGAGCTGACCGCTATCGACCACCGCCATCCGCGTGTACGGCAGCAACAGGTAGCACGCCGCCATCGCCATGCCGGTGATCGGCCGCTCGAAGAGCCGCCAGCCGATCGCCAGCAGGCCGAGGACCAGACGCCAGATGCGCCAGGCTGGCCAGCACGCGCGAGACGATCACCTGCGGCAGCTGCTGCTTCAGCGACGCGGGGCAGGGGCGATCATCTTGGATCGACTTGCTGGACCGTCGGATCGTCGATCGCCCGGGCACGGCCGACGATCGATCCTCGCGTCCCGACGGCTCGGCCGGGTTGCGTGCGGCCCCGTCCTCGACCGGCAGGCTGACCGTCTCGGCCAGCAGCAAGCCCGAGAACCCCCACCGACAGGCACAGCAGCCCCGACGCGTTCAGGTTGGGCTCCAGGAGCGGCCGCCGCGCCAGACCCAGGTCGAGCACAGCATCGGATCAGCCACAGGCCCGACCCGACAAAGAGCCAGATATACGCACTCCACGGATGATCGGTCGGCTTGCGCAGATCAGAGCATCATCCCCGGCGCCAGCACGAAGAGCAGCAGCAGGTCGAGGTTGCGCACGCTCCAGAAGCGGCTGAACTTGAAAAACAGCGTGACGAGCCCAGCAGCGACAGGAAGAGCCAGACTTCCGGACCCAGCCCAAGATCGGTCACGAGCGACCCGTTCACGGCAGCCTCTGGTCAGTCCGACTCGAAGGGAAGAGGTTCGCCGGCGAGCTGGCACAGCGCGTTCAAGGCCGCGCGCTGCTCGGCTTCCTTCTTGTTGCGGCCCCAGGCCGGGGCATAACGCCGCTCGCCGATCCGCGCCGAGATCTTGAAGCACTTGGAATGATCCGGCCCCTTCTCATCGAGCAGCAGATAGGTCGGCGTCTCGCCGAACTCGCGCTGGGCGACCTGCTGCAGATTGCTCTTGTAGTTCACGCCCCCCTGGCCGTCGACCGCCGCGTCGATCTCCGGTCCGATGTGGCGGACGATGAACTGCCGGGCGGCCTCCATGCCCCCGTCGAGATAGATCGCGCCGATCAAGCTCTCGAACACGTCGGCCAGCACCGACGGCGGCGTCTGAGCGTGCGAGCCCATCCCCTTGCCGATCACCAGGAACTCGTCGATCCCCAGCTCCTGCCGAGATCTTGGCGCAGGTCCGCCGCGAGACGACGATCGACTTGATCTTCGTCAGGTCCCCCTCGAGATAATCGGGGAACTTCCGAAACAGCATCTCGCAGACGATCGCACCCAGGATCGCGTCACCCAGAAACTCGAGCCGCTCGTTCGAGACCAGCCGGTGATCGGCCCCCGACGCGTGCGTCAGCGCCTCCTGGAGCAGCGTCAGGTTCCGAAACCGGTAGTCGATGATCTCCTCACATGCCGGCGAGCGAATGCACGTCGTTCCGCCTGGACGTAGAAGGCATGGTCGCACCTGGAGGGCAATTAACGAGTTGCGGTGCAGAAATGATAAACTATAGCCAGACTTGGGGCTTGTCAACCGTCGCGCTAGGGCGTCACGTGAAGTCCCTTCAAGCGGGCGAGGTCGCGGCGCAGGTCGGCGCGGTCGGGATAGGCGCCGTCGCCTTGGTCAGAAAGGCCTTGGCCTCGAACCAATGGCCGAGTTGTTCCGCCAGCCGCGCCAGCTCGGCCGCGTCGCGCCTGGGCTCGTTGCGCTCGCACAACTGGCGATAACGGGCTTCGAGCTGCGGGACCTCGGCTCTCTTTTGTCGCAGTCCGGCGGCGGCGGCATCGCGGCCGTCTTTCCGGGCCAGTTCGGCGAGTCGGTCGAGCGCGGCCGTGTCGGCGGGAGCGGCGTCAAGAAGGCGCTCGAGCGCGCGGCGTTCGGCCGCGCGATCGCCGTGAAGGGCGGCGAGCCATGCCTCCAGCCGGTGCGCTGGGGCGAAGTCTTGAGGGCCGGCGGCAGGTGCGCAAGCGCGTCCTGTCCCTCGAGGGGGCGATGGGCTGCGATCGCCCAGTCCAACCGGGCGAGCCAGACCGAGAACATCGTCGGGTCGGCGGAGCAAGCAGGAGTTGAGCAACGTCGCGGCCTCATCGAAAGCACCGGTGCGAATCGCCAGATTGGCCTTCGCCAACCAGACGCGATCATCGTCGGGCGACAGTCCCGCGGCCAGATCGAGCTTGGAGCGGGTCGCGAGGGCGGGGACGGGGTCTTGACGCAGGCGGATGTATTCCCGCACGAGCAGATAGGCTTCCTCGCTAGCCCCTTCGCCAGCCCGGTCGAGGGCTTCCCACCGCGCCTCGAGCGACCGCAGGACCTCATCGAGGCGGCCTTCTTCGAGATAGAGGGCCGCGCAGTACGGCGGCCAGTGCGGGCGCGTCGAAGCGAGGGTCGTTTTTGATGTCGCCGATCATCCGCTCGGCTGCGGCGTACTGGCCGCGCACCATCCGAATCTCCATGCGGCCCATGACGGCGCGAGCGGCGAACGGCGAAGCGGGCGGAACGCGCCCCCAGGCTGCATCGGCTTGGCCGGGGCGCCCCCGCTCCAGCTCGCACGCGCCCAGGAGATAGAGTGCCTCGTCCCAGTCGGGCTGGCGGGCCAAAAGCGCGGTCAGCTTCAGGGCCGCCGTGCTGTGTCGGCCGTGCTCGATCTCTTCGTGGACGTCGGCCATCGCACTGCGATCGCGCCAGTACTCCCACCCGTTCCAGCCCAACAGAGGCGCGGCCCCGGCGCACAAAAATAAAACCCACAACCAGCGCCGACCAGCAATAGCCATTTGTGTCTCTGCGTGCGACCCCGGCGGGGCCGGCCCTTGAGCGGCTGCACGCAGCGGTTGTTCGGCCGGCGGGCCCGGCCGTTTACCCGTCGCCTTGACGCCTCGCGCGCCCTCGTGCCATCATACGCTGACAGTCCGCTCGCTTGCCAAATTGGGATGGGACCAACTCTGACGATGTCTGTGACCGGCGCCTTGCAGGAGGCCAACGTTGCGGCCGCGCCTGGGGAACAAATTGGCGGCGGGTCACGGCCGCTTCCCATCCTTGTGCTCGCCGCCTGGTGTGGGCTCTTTGCCGGGTTCCTCGAGGTGGCCGCATTTTTCGTGCGCAAGCTGACTGTCGACGGCAACCAGCTCTGGTGGCTCAGCCGGCACTTCGTGTGGGTGGTGCCGCTTGTCAACCTGGCGATCTTGCTGGTCGTGGGTCTGGCACTTGCGGTGGCGGCGCGGTGGGCCGGGCGGCGAGGGCGCTGGGTCGCGGTGCGTCTTCTGGCCGCGCTCGGCGCTCCTTCCAGCCGTGTGGGCTGGTTTGCCGCAGATCTACGGGATCATGGGCTGCCTGCTGGTGCTGGGACTGGCCGTGCGAATTGTTCCGGTCCTCGAGGCGCGGCCGGCCCGAGCTCGCCGGTTCGTGTGGGCGACTTTACCCGTGATGGCGGGGCTGGTGCCGGTTGTGGCGGCGGCGAGTCTCGGCGCCGACAAGGTGCGATCGTGGCGCGAAGGGGCGTTGCCGCTCCCGGCCGCGGGCGCGCCCAACGTCATTTTGATCGTGCTCGAACACCGTCGCTGCCGATCACTTGAGCCTCTGCCGCTACGAGCGCCCGACCAGTCCCGCACTCGTGGAGCTTGCGAACCGCGGCATTCGCTTTGAACGCGCCCAGGCCGCTTCAAGCTGGACGCTCCCGTCTCACGCAAGCCTTTTCACAGGGCGATGGCCTCACGAGTTATCGGCCGGCTGGTTCACCCCGCTCGACGGTGCCCGTCCCACGCTTGCCGAGTTCCTGGGCTCACAGGGCTATGCCACGGCCGGCTTCATCGCCAACTCTTGGTACTGCAGCGTCGACTCTGGGCTGGCGCGCGGTTTTGGTACCTATCGCGACTATACCTTTCCCCGGCTCACCGCTTGCTCCATGGCCACCCTGGTCGATCGCCCGATCGCAGGGCTCGAGGCAATCGCTTCATTCTTGGAGGAACGGCTCAACTTCGACCTCTTGAGGCCGGCGGTGGAACGACTCTGGTGGCTGTTCAAGTCGAACCGCAAAGATGCGGCCCTTGTGAATCGCGAGTTTCTCGCCTGGCTGTCGTCGCGCCCCCAGCCCGAGCGCCCGTTCTTCGCGTTCCTGAATTTCTATGACGCCCACGCCCCCTATCAGCTTTCAGAAGACGACATTCACCGTTTCGGGACGACACCGCGGAATACAGAAGAGGCGGCCTGGCTGCGCGATTGGCTGCGGGTGATCCACAAGCGGCCGACAAGGCAGCAGATCGATTTCGTGCGCGACGCGTACGACGACTGCATTGCCGACCTTGATGAGCAGATCGGCTGGCTGTGCGACGAGCTCGAGCGGCGGGGCACGCTCGCGCACACCTGGGTAATCATCACGGCCGACCACGGCGAAAGTTTCGGGGAACAACCGACCGTGTTCTGGCACGGGACGAGCCTTTACCAGTCGCAGGTGCATGTTCCCCTGGTGATCGTGCCCCCGCACGGTGGCCCCGCGCCCCGCGTCGTGAACGAGACGGTGAGCCTGCGCGACCTGGCGGCGACGATCGTGGACGTGCTGGATTTTCGGGCCGGCTCGCCATTTCCAGGTGTGTCGCTGGCCCGGTTCTGGAATGAGCGCGCGGCCATAGTGGCTGACGGAGAGCCGGCCCCGGCGCTTGCCGAAGTGGTCCCTCTGGGAAAAGCGCAGGCGGACCCGTCGGAATGGCTGCGCGAAGCACGCTGGCCGGTGGCCGCACTGACCGACGGCGACTGGGCGTACGTTCGCAGCCCGGAGGACGGTCGGGAAGAACTGTTCGCTCTGCACGATGACGCCCTTCAGCAGCACAATCTCGCGGCCGACCCGGCGGCGCGGCCGGCACTCGAGCGGATGCGCGCTTTCCTTGACCGGCTTACTGGCGGCCCGCTGACGCCGCAGCGGTTTAGACCCTAGACCCCATTTCGCGGCCATCAGCCCGCGCCGGTTTGCCGCTGGCACACAGGCTGTTAAATCGCTAGTGTTGGTTCCATCCAGGTCCTTCCACGGCGGCGGCAGCCCACCACCCTGTCCGTTACAGCGTGAGACTCCGGTGCTTGACTAAGCCTGGGGTCGCCCCACGAAGACAACGATGTCACCGATGTTCGGCTCACGACCGAGTGCGTCCCATTTTGCGCTAATCCGAGAAATGACATCGGATGCCGGCATATCCCAGACAGCGATCCCGTTGCCATCACCTTTGTAATACCCGGCGACCACCTCACCGGAATCAAGAAACTCACGCACGAAGTCCAATGTGGCCGCACGGAGATGCGTTGGGTCAGTGATGCCACACTCACCCCGCAATTTGGCGATAATCAGCCACAGACCAACCTCATCAGCTCTGGCCTCCGTAATCAATTCCGGAATGAGGCCCTGACTTGGTGCCATTGTATATCCTCATCGTGTTATGGCTCGAAGTGAATCTTATTCACCGCGATGCCAGGTATGTTGATGTCGATTGAAGGCGATTTGTCACCCGATGACGACACAGGGCGAAGGCCGACCCTGCCGCCGCCGGGCAGTTCAACTAGCTTTCCTGGATACCCAGTAGGCGTAACGTCTTTCCCGCCCGCCACAAGCTCTTCAAACATCTCTTGGGCCGCATCCAATCCGCCGGTGAGGCGTCGAATACCACCCGACGCTCCTGGACGACCTACGGGGGAGCCGCCCGGCGCAAGGATGTCAGCCGGACTCTTCAGAGCAATTACTCCTTCTGCCGGGCCAGCAGTGCTCTCCGCTGCCACACGCTCCGCCCCCATGGGCGATGGCGTCAGCTCGCCGATCGAAGGGAGCGGGGCGTCCGGTGTCTCGGCCGGCAGCTCGTAACCCTCCGCCAGAATCTCGATCGAATGTCGCGCCGCCGCGGCCGGTGCCACCCGCAGCCGTTTAGGATACATCAACGGGCCCGCCGCCGTCATCGCCACCCGGCTAAGCGTCCCTGCTGGAGCCAGGCACGACTCAGGAGCCACTCCGCTTCACGGTCGGTGCTCGGGGGCGAGCCAGGTCCCGCGTGCAGCACCTGCTCGAGCAGGGCGGCTGCCTGGGCGGGCTTGCCGAGCTTGAGCCAACATCGCGCCAGCAGGCGCCGACGGCGGGCCAGCGCGTCAGGGTCTTCGGCAAGAGAGAGCAAGAGCGCGCGGTCGTCGCGCAGGCCGCGGTCGATGGCGGCGGCGGCAGCGACGGGATCGTCGAGCTGATATTGTGCCTCGCCCACCAGCAGCAAGCCGCGCGCCTCGCAGCCGGGCAGGCGCGCCAGCCGCCTTGCGGCATCGTCGGCGGTGTCTGCGGCCCCCAAAGCAAGGGCCTGCCGCGCCAGGCTCTCGAGCAGCTCGGGATGGTCTGCGCCTCGGAGCGCGCCTTGTTCCCACACCTTGAGCGCGCTTTCGTGGCGGCCCAGACGCGCCAGCGAAAGGCCCACCAGGAAGTAATCTTCGGGCTGCAAGCGCTCGGGGCCCAACCGATCCTTGTAGATTGCATTGCCCACGTCGTCGCGATTCCGCCGGATCGATGCTCGCGCGTAGAGGCGCAACGCCTCGAGATCATCACCGGATGTTTCCAGCCGTCGCCGCGCTTCCGCCGCCGCACGATCCCAATCCCGTTCTTCGTAGGCGCCGCGCGCGTGGGCCAATTGGTCGGTCTGAAGCGCGATCGAACGCCAACCTGCAACCCACACGCCCGCACCTGCAGCGACACCCACGAGGGCAATCGACCACCACAAGCGCCGGCGAGTTCTCATCGTCGCGGCCATGAACGACTGCGGCCTCGTTGAGACGGTCCCGATCGAGCGCCCGGGCGCGCATTGACACCGACTGCCCATCATACAACAGTTGAGGTCGAGGGAGATGACTCTGAACTGACGGGCCGCGGCATCGAGTGAACCGAACTCGATTGGCCTAACCCTTACTCCAGTACCCCGCCGGTTCTCCGCTTGATGATGCAACGGCAGAGCAATTCCTGCAGAAACGTGATGGCGGATGCGTCAGTTTGCACCGTGAGCCACGATTGAAATGCGAGTTCGACCTGCTGGACTGCGGCCAGAGCCTCTGTGTGCTGCACGGTCGCTGCGTCATCATAGTCGGCTCTCTCTCGGGAATCGTACAGCGCGATAAACGTTGCCGCTATGGCCCGGACATCTGGAGCAATGACTTGCGACGGAAAGCCTTGCCCTTCCTGAGTGATATACTGCCCGGTGTTCTTATCCCGCTTTTCCGGATTGTACTTGTCACAAACGCTTCTCATGGGTCCGTGCTGAAAGGCCCGACCTACCTTCGTTCGGAAAACCGGGTCCGATACAAAACTCGTCATTGCCTCCTTTATGAGAAGATGGAATAGAGCGTAATAGGCGGTGGATATTCCGCGCCGCAGGTCCGCCTCCACGGCACCGGGCGCTGGACCCACCAAGCGTTTACTGAGGTCGAGAAGCTGCTTCGGATCGATCGGCATTTCGCGGTAGCCTCACCCGACCTTGTGCTCAAGCGCGGTCCTCAATCGGATATAAGGCCAACGATGGATTTGATGGCTATCCAAGGCCTGCCGGACCTTTGAGGTCAACTCAGAGGCAGCTCGTCCGAGTTGTGCTTTCGGAATGACTTGTTCATCTGCGAATACATCAACCCAGACCGCCGACGTCCCCTCCGAATCGCTGGCCAGCTCGTAATCCCAGTTCACGACCCAGGAAGGAAACTCGACACCTCGGAGCGCCGTCTCCACTTGCTCGGCTTCGTCCGGCACCGGCAGGTATGGTGCGAGAATTTCAAGTATTCTTGCGAACGCGACACTGGCATTGCCGTACTGCTCCTTGGTGGCGGGCCTGTCGGCAGGCACCTGCGTTGCGACGGCCAGAAAATTCTGCACCGCGGTTTGCAATTCCGCTTGCCGGCCGAGACCCAGTTCCGGGAAATCGGCCGCATTGAAACCGGCGGCCGATTTGGGGGTCAGCCAGATTGCGGCGCGAGCGAGGATGTCCGCTGTGGCGGCTGAGTCGGCGGTCGCTCGATCTGCCTCGACCGGTCGGGAGTGGACGAACAGATTCCTCGCGATCCTGAAGTTGGCTAGAAAATCTCGCTTGGCTAGAGGCCTTTGCGCCTCGTCGAGCTGAACGACGCGCCCCTGATCGATCGCGGCCCCATGCAATCTTTCGTCGCCGAAATCCAAGAGGAAGCGAATACCGTGGACCGGTGAATTGTCCGGGTGCGCCCAATCGCCGCCTCCCTCCATCTCCGCGCGCACGCAGAGCCCGTTGCTGAAATGAAGGTTACCCCGAAACCGGCCGCCACCTTTCGTCGCAAACACGACGCTAAGTGTCCCGTCGCCATCGCGGAACCGGCCTTGCTCATCAAACTTGCTCTTGAAGTCATCGACTGCGGACATAGCTCCGGCTCCTTCGGACCTCCGCCACCCATCCAGTCTCTCTCCCCGTGGTTCGATTGTATCAGGCGAGCCACGACCGATGGTATGCGGGTCACCGATCAGGAGCTCTAAGCCAAGTCGCCGTCGGGAAGGACCACACTGCGCGCCGCCGCGACGAAGGCTGCTATTTGATCGGCAGCCTTTTTACCGGGGGCTGATTCGACTCCGCTGGCGACGTCGACCATCCAGGGACGAACGCGGGCGACGCGGTCGGCGACGTTGCCGGCGTAAAGGCCGCCGGCGAGGATCACCTTGGGCAGGGGCACGGCCGGCACAGCGGCCAGGATCTCGTCGGCGATGGTGGCGCCGGTACCTCCAGCCAACCCGGCCACCCATGCGTCGAAGAGCACGGCGTCGGGAAGGCGGCCAAGCTCGCGAGCTCGCTGGAGGTATTCCATCACCCCGTCCCAGCTCGATCGGCTGCCAAGGCCGAACGCCCGAATCACGCGCAGGCGGCCAAGCGCCAGCAGGTCTTCCGCCGGCTCATGACCGTGGAGCTGAACGATTTCGAGGCCAAGAGATTCAGCGATTTGCGCGATGTCACTCGGCGGCCGGTCGACAAATACGCCGACCGCCTGCGTTGAAGCCGGCAGTGCGGCGATGATTTCCGCCGCCGCGGTAACATCCACGCAGCGCGGCGAGCCGGGGTGAAAATTGAGACCGATCCAGTCGACGCCCAAGCGCGCACACGCAATCGCATCATCCGCGCGCGTCAACCCGCACACCTTCACCCGCACAACGCGATGGGACACGTGCCCCGTATTCCGAGAGAGGCGGCCGCGACCCTGGCGCGACCAACCCGAAGACCGGCTTGTACCCCGTGGGCAGACCGCCCGGCCCCGCCTCAAGATGCGCTGACTTTATCCAGGGCCGTGCGGTATTTGTTTTCGCTATCCACTCCGACCACCCGGTCGACTTCTCGGCCGCCGAGAAAGAAGACAACGGTCGGGATGCTCAGCACGCGCAGGCTGCTGGGTGTGTCTTGGTTTTCGTCGGTGTTCATCTTGCCGACCTTGACCTTGCCCTGGTATTCGTCGGCGAGCTTTTCGATCGTCGGAGCGATCCTGCGGCAAGGTCCACACCAGGGGGCCCAGAAATCGACCATCACGGGGACCGACGAATCCAAGACCTCAGACTTCCAGTTGCCGTCGGTGAACACCTAACGTACTACCGGCCATGGAGAGTGCCTCGTCAAGCTGCAAGAGCCGAGAATCGACCAAAACTTCACGCTCGTAGCGGTCACCGGCTCAATCGTTCCACGGCTGCATTATAAGAGATGGCTGGGCCGAGTCAACCACCGACGACCGTGGACGGCGGCCGGGAGAATCGGTGCGGCGACGTCCAGAACGATGATATGGCAATGGTTTGCGTCAACCGCGACGGATCCACTGCGGTCAGCTCTTGACGGTGCGCCGGCTGTTGGCGACCTCGGGCTCGGTCATGTAGAGGAGCCGTCCGCAGCTCAGGCAGAAGGAAAGCCCGGCGCCGTTGATCAGGTCGTTGATCATCTGCGGGGTGAGCGACGTGTAGCACCCGCGGCAGGATCGCATCTTCGCAGGCCGCCAGCGCATCGGCGCCGTAGCGGCTCGACGATGCGGCGGTACGTGACGCGGAATTCCTCGGGGATCGCCGACTCGGCCTCGATGATCGCCGTTTCGAGCTCGTCGGAGCTGCGCCTTGTGTGCAGCGGCCTGCTCGTCGATCTGCTTCTCGAGCGCCGTCGACTTCGCCGGCGAAGCGCTTGACGTCGGCCTCGAGCGGCTGACTTCGGCCGTCTGACGTCTCGATCGTCTCGCATCGCGACCAGCATCTCTTCTTCGATCTTCGACTTGGTGGCTTGTTCGTGGGCGATCTGGTTCTGGAGGGCCTTGTATTCGTCGTTCTTCTTGACCAGGTTGAGCTTGACCTTCAGGTCGTCGATCTTGGTGTCGATGCCTTGGATCGAGTGCTCGTGCTTCTTGAGCTGAAGCTTGGCGTCCTGGAGTGTCTTCTTCGCCTGTTCGAGCTCGGCCTGCCGGTTGGCCAGGGCGAGCTGGCGAGCGGCCAGCGTCTTGGGCCCCGAGGCGAGGCGGTCGCGCAGCGCCTGGGCCCGTTGATGCAGGAGATGAAGGTCGCGGAGGATCTCGGCGGTCGCGGGCATCAGTCGGGCTCCTCTCTCGATCAGGTCGTTCGGTGCGGAATCGTGCTCGCCGAAACAAAAAACCCCCGGAGGCCCTTGGCGTCCGGGGGTTGTTTGGCCGGTCAACCGGTACTTTCGAGGAAACCCTCGAGCTGCCGGCTCCGCACCGGGTGCTGGAGTTTTCGGACGGCCTTGGCCTCGATCTGGCGGACGCGCTCGCGGGTCACCTTGAAGATGCGGCCGACCTCTTCGAGCGTGTAGGTGTAGCCGTCGCCCAGGCCGTAGCGCAGCTTGATGATCTCGCGTTCGCGGTAGGTGAGCGTCTTCAAGACCTGGTCGATCTTTTCCTTGAGCATTTCCTGAGTGGCCGCGTTGATCGGGCTCTCGGCGGCCTCGTCTTCGATGAAGTCGCCGAAGTAGCTGTCTTCGCTTTCGCCGACCGGCCGATCGAGCGAGATCGGATGGCGGGAGATCTTCATCACCCGCCGGGTCTCTTCGACCGAGATGTTGGCGGCGCGGGCGGTTTCCTCGATGGTCGGCTCGCGGCCCTTCTCCTGGAGCAGCTTCTTGGAGACGTTGCGCAGCTTGGACATCGTCTCGATCATGTGCACCGGGATGCGGATGGTGCGGGCCTGGTCGGCGATGGCGCGGGTGATCGCCTGGCGAATCCACCAGGTCGCATAGGTGCTGAACTTGTAGCCGCGGCGATACTCGTACTTGTCGACGGCCCGCATCAGGCCGGTGTTGCCCTCCTGGATCAGGTCGAGGAACGACAGGCCGCGGTTGCGGTACTTCTTGGCGATCGAGACGACCAGCCGGAGGTTGCCGCCGGAGAGCTCGCGCTTGGCCTGCTCGTACCTCCGGAAGCGGACGTTCATCGACTCGACGCGCTTGGCCAGCGATCGCGGGCGTCTCGAGCGTGATCCGCATCAGGTCCTTGAGCTCCTTGACCAGGTTGGCGCGGTCTTCCTTGCCGCCGCGGCCGGCCCGGCACTCCTTGAGCAGGAAGACCAGCTCGCCCATGCGGCCGGCGATCTGCTCGAGCCGCTTCATCAGCGGCTGGACCTTCTGGGTGCGGATCGACAGCTCCTCGACCAGGTTGACCGCCTTGCACCGCCGCCGCTTGAGGTTGGCCATGAGGCTGCACGCGGACCGGCCGGTCGCGCTCGCGGACGAACGCCTTGAAGTCGCGGACGTTGCATTCCATCAGGTGGACGAGCGTCACCAGGTTATGCGGCATGCGGCCGAGGATCTGGTCTTTTTCGAGGTTCTCGGTGACCGACACCTTGACGGTGCGGTCGAAGGGCAGCTCGCCCTCGTTGACCTTCTTGAGCACGTCGACGACCAGGGCCAGGGCGAAGTGGCACTCGAGCACCTTGCGGCGGAACTTCTTGCGGGTGATCTCGATCCGCTTGGCCAGGTTGATTTCCTGCTCGCGGGTCAAGAGCGGGATCTCGCCCATCTGGGTCAGATACATGCGGACCGGGTCGTCGATGCGCCGCGAGATCTCGTCGAGGTCTTCGGGCGTGAGCTCGGCCTCCTCGTCCTCGAGCGGCTCGTCGGCCAGCTCGTCGTCGGGCTCGTCATCGAGATCGCCCGAGGCGAGCAGGCGGGTCTCGGCCTCGTCCTCGTTGATCAGCTCGATGCCCATCTCGTCGAGCGTCTCGAGCAGGCCGTGGATGCGCTCGGGGCTCGCCGCCTCGTCGGGCAAATAGTCGTTGACCTGGTCGAACGTCAGAAACCCGCGACGTTTGCCCAGCTCGAGCAGCGTCTTGAGGCCCTCGTCCAACTTGTCCATCCAAAATCCTCCCTCACGGCACGAAACGACGGATCGGGACGCATTAGGTTCTGCGTGACCGGCCGCTGGTTAAGAGACGACGATATTCCAATTGTATGGCACGATGGGCATCGGGTGTCGGCATTCGGATCGGTTTCGTCAAGCGCCTTCTTCAGGTCCCGCAGCCGCGTCTGCCGTTCGCGCTCGTCGAGGACGACCAGCATCTTGTTCGAGCCGATCCTGCCAGGGGGCCGGGCGGACGCGCTCGGGCAACGGGGCCGGATCGGGCGTGCTCAGGCGCGTCCTGAGACACCAGGTCGGTCGCCAGCCCGCGGACCGCCGGGTCGTCGAGGCGGAGCATGACGTTTTCGTAGCTCGGCGCCTGCCCCTCGCCCTGCAGGTCGTAGCACGCCTGGAGGATCGCCCGCAGCGGAGCGTCTTGCAAGGTCGAAACGGCGATCCGATGAATCAACCGTGCGAACTGCGGCCGGCTCGTTCAAGACAATCCGGATCAGTTCGAGGTCGGTCGGATCGAGGTCGGCCTGGCGGATCGGGGCGCCGCGGTTGCGTGCGGGCGATGCCGCACCGCCGTCTGCCGATGGCGGCCGATCCGGCCGGCACGGGCGTCGCCGGCTTGCCGCGGCGTCGGCGCCGGGCGGCGCAACTGCCGCAGCAGCCCTTGCAGCGTCTCGAGCGGCACCCGCAGCCGGTGCGACAGCGTGTCGAGAACCTTGGCCTTCTTGAATTCCAGGCCGTGCCGGTGCGTGTCGGGCACCGCGGCTCAGGATGCCCAGGACCCACTCGGCCGCCCGCCGCGAGCCCTCGATCGAGTCGAGATCGAACCGCGCCGCGGCCCGCGCCAGCAGATACGCCAGCGGATCGACGGCCCGCTCGAGCAAGCGCGCGAAACGCCGCGGCACCCTCCTTCAGGAGGAAGTCGCACGGGTCAAGGTTCGCCGGGCAGGGTCAGCACTCGCAGGTCCAGTTCGCTTCCCAGGAAGAATTCCAGCGACCGATCCGCCGCCGTTCTGACCGGCCTGATCGCCGTCGAAGACCAGCACGACCGGTCGGCCAGCCGGCGCAGCGACCGGAGATGATCTTCTCCCAGCGCCGTCCCCAGCGTGCCCACGACGTTACGTAATCCTACCTGATGAGCGGCGATCACGTCGGTATATCCTTCGACGACGGCCACCCAGCCGGCCTCGCGAGCGCGCTGCTTGCGCCAGGTCGGCCGCAAACAGGACCGTCCGCTTGTGAAACAGCACCGTCTCGGGGCTGTTGATATACTTAGCGACCTGCTTGCCCTGGTCGGCCAGCGTCTCTCTCGACCTCGGGCAGAATTCGGCCCCCGAAGCCCAGCGTCCGGCCCCGATCGTCGTGAATCGGAAAGATCAGCCGACCCCGAAATCGCTCCCGCCAGATCCCCGGCGCCTCGGGCGACTGGCTGACCAGCCCGGCCTGCTCCAGAGCTCCATGCGCGAATCCGCTTGCGCCGGGCCTGGGCCAGAAGCCAGCCGCGCTCCTCCGGCGCATACCCCAGCCGAAACCGCTCGACGCTCTCGGCGCGTCAGGCCCCGCCCCCCCACATAGTCAGCCGCCTCGATCGACTCGCGCAAGCGCTTCGGCAAAAAGCTCTTCCGCCCAGGCGTTGACCTCGAACAGGTCGCTCTTGGTCGGGCCCCGGCGCTCGGCCGCCGCGGCGCGTCGGCGGGCTTTCCAGCACGACGCCTGCTCGATCGGCCAGCATGCGCAACGCCTCGGGAAAATCAACGTGTTCGATGTTCATCACGAAATCGAACACGTCACCCCCAGCACCGCAACTCCAGCACTTGTACGACTGGCGTTCGGGGTTCAACTCGAGAGACGGATTGTGATCGTCGTGAAACGGACAGAGTGCCTTGTACCGACTACCCGATCGGCGCAACGCACGATACTCGCCCACCAAGGCAACGATATCGACCGCGTTTTTTATGGCGGATTTAAGTCGTTTCGGAATGACGGGGCACCGGGAGCTCCTGACACGAGGGCTCAGGCCCGGGTCCATGGTCCGCAGTCCCCAGAGCCGAACAAAATGTCCGAACTCCACAAGAGGCCGCTCACCGTGCCCTAGAGTTCATGGCGGCTTCAACGAAATTATAACCCGCCCCGATTTTGGGTCAAGTTTTCGCGAGCTTCTGCCGACATGATGGTCGTCTTTCTAAGACGTGCATGATTTTAGCAGTTAGGTATTGTGTACCAGTCGGCGTCCGGCAGGTGACCCGCCGCCACCGCGCTCACGATCCCGCCGGGTCGACCCACCGATCGATCGCGTCGACCTGCACGCGCCTCCTTATCCATTTCCTCACAATCTCAGCACCCGACAATCGGGTAATGTCTCGCAAACCAGGTGTCCAAGTCAAGTCCCGAACAGCCGGAAGACAGTCGCGCGTTCGCATGCCGCCATGGTATGGTCGCATGTCGCGTGCTGGCTTTCGGAGGTCGCCGATCAGCGTAGTCAGACGGCGAGGCTTGAGCGGCACGGCGAGTGCGGACACGCGTTGCCGAGCCGATCTGTGGGCCGGCACACGGACGAATCGAACTCAGCGGGGTGACCGACTCACGGCTGCGGGTTCTCGTCGCCGAGACGCCCAGGCGCACGCGGCCGCATCGTGCCGTCGGGCGATCTGCACGATCAGTGGCAGGACCGCTGGCTGAGATCGCTCTTGCGTACGGCGACCTCGAATTCGGCGAGCGAGTTGACCGGCTGAGGCGGCTCGCCGACGGCCACGATGCGCATGCCCGGCCGCAGACCGCTCTGAAACGCCGGGCTGCCGCGCGACGACCTGGTCGATCTCGAGCGACCTGGCCGCCGCTCTTCCTGGCCGGAGCGCGCTCGCGAACGTCGAAACCGAGCGACATGAGCACTTCCGGGGCGGGCGGAAGCTCGGCGATGGTGACCGTGCGTCGATCTCGGGCTTTCCCTCGCGATAGAAGATCACGGGGACCTCGGCGCCGACATCGAGCCCGGCGGTCAGGTTCCGCAGCGCGGCGGGGTCGGCGACGTCGTGGTCGGCCAGCTTGACGATCACGTCGCCGGGCTTCAAGCCCGACTGCTCGGCGGGGCTACCCGGCGGGATGTCGATGATCAGAGCACCGTGGTTGTTGGGAAGTTTGAGCTGGCGCGCCAGCGTCGCGTCGAGGGGCCGCGGTTGAATCTTGACGCCCAGGTAGCCGCGCACGACCTTCCCCTGCTTGATCAGGCTCTCGACGACCCGGCGCGCCAGCGACGAGGGAATGGCCAGGCCGATCCCCTCGTAGCCGCCGGTCTGGGTGATGATCGCCGTGTTGATGCCCGACGACCTTGCCGGCCAGGTTGACCAGTGGTCCCCCGGAGTTGCCGGGGTTGATCGCCGCGTCGGTCTGGATGAACGACTCGTATTCCGAGATCCTCAGGTCGTTTCGCTCGGTCGCCGACACGATCCCGGCGGTCACCGAATGATCGAACCCCAGCGGACTGCCGATGGCCAGCACCCACTCGCCGATGTCGAGCTGGTCGGAATCTCCCCACTCGGCCTGGACCTTGAGATCGGCCTTGACCTGCAGGACGGCCAGGTCGGACTTGGGGTCGGCGCCGACCAGCCGCGCCGGCACGTCGTCGCCCGGGCCCGAGCCGCACCATGATTCGATCGGCGTCCTTGACGACGTGGTTGTTGGTGACGATGTAGCCTTTGTCCTTATCGATGACGACGCCCGAGCCCAGCTCGGCGCTCTGGAACGCCCGGCGCCAGCACGTTGCCGCCGCCAGCGGCAGGCCGGGAAAGCCCTCGCCGCCGCTGCCGCAGCCGCAGCGCCTGCACGTTGACGACGGCCGGCGAGACGGCCCCGGTGGCCATCCGAAACAGCAGCGGAGGCCCGATTGACGATTCCTTCCTTGTCGAGCTTCGCCAGCGCCTCGGCGTCGGCCGCGAGCGCGCCCCGCCTCCCAGGCGTAGCTGGTGCGCTCGGCGACGTAGGGCACGCCGTAGACGACCAGCGCCGCCAGGCAGAGCACGAACAAGCACGACCAAGAAGCCGCGGCGGACCGGCGGCGTCGTGGGACGCGGCGGCGGCTCGTCGAAGCCGAAATCCTGGGGATTGAACGAAGCCATCGCCCTGCTCCCGCGTGCCGCGCGTCGCTGGCGGCAGGCCACCCATTGCCGGAGCCTTCACACGGGAACGCCCTGGCCCGGTTTGAAACGCAGAATCATTGTGGTCCGCTGGCCGATTGAAAATCAACCGGATCAGCGACGGCAGGCTCTTGAACCGGCGATCAGCCCCGCCGCGGCCGCCGCCCGCGGTCGAGCAAGTCTGAGAGGCGGAGCACGACCGACTTCGCTCGGCGGTCGGTCTGTCACGGCACGGCTCGAGTGCCTCCGGATACGTTGAAGTTCCGGTCAACCTCCCGCAATACTTCGTCCGGTGATAGCCGCTCAATCACCGACGGCGAACGATACAACCACCGCACCCTGCCGTGCCGGTCCACCAGGATCGTGGTGGGCGCGTCGGCGTCGCCGCCATCAGGCGCGACCCCGGGATGGATGAGCCCTGCCGCCTCGGATAAGCTGCGTCCCTGGTCGGCGAGCACGATCAGGTGCGGGAAGTCAGCCTGCGTTTTTTTCGAGTCGTCGAGTCCGTCGAGTGAAGCGACGAGCACTCGCGTGTTCCGCTTCGCCAGGGCGTCGTGCCGTCGTTCGAGCTGAACCAGCTCGGTCATGCAGACGGGTCACCACCTGCCGCGGAAGAAGACGAGCACGTTGTTCTGCTCGCCGACCAGGTCTCGCTGCCCAAACCGTGTGCCGTCGGCGCGCGATGTTTCAAACGCCGGGAAGGGCCGTCCCACCGTGATTGGCCCAGTGTACGGTGGCAGTCGCACCGCGTAGAACATCGCGAGCTCGGCGCCCAAGAGAAACAAAACCGCCAGAAGCGACAGCATGCGCCCGAGGGTCCGTCTTTCGAGCAGAGATACGACGACGAGAATGACGCCGAGCAACGCCAGCACGGGCATATACCACGGTACCGTCAAGCGGCCGAGCAAGGTCTGCAGCACATACGCGAACACGCCGAGAGCGGCAAGGGCGACACCCAGCAGCAGCGAGCGACGACCGCGGAAGGGACGCGGCGCGGAACCGGCGGAGCTCGTCATGTCTTTGTTACTTGCGGGTGAGCGATTGAGAGGTATCTGTCCGAATCGCTCATGGTACGAGATACGCATGTCGCGCGTAAACGTCGCGGCGCCCGCGTCATCGACGGGCTCAGCTTGGTCCGTCGGCAGTCGAGACCGAATCGCCTGGGCCGGGGCGCGTCGCGACAGAGGACGTCACGCGCCGGATGGCGGACTCCAGGCGGTTCAGGTCGATGGGCTTGGTGAGGTGCTCGGCGAACCCGGCACCGGCGCTTTGTTGCACGTCCTCCTCGGAGCCAAACCCGCTGATGGCGATGCCGGGGAGTGTCCGGCCGCCGCCGAGATCATGGATCAACTCGAGGCCGGACCCATCGGGAAGTTCGATGTCGCTGATCAGGAGGTCGAACTGGGCCTCGCGCGCGGCGGCCAGGGCGGCCGAACGGCGGTCGACCGGCACGACTTTGCAGTTCCGCTTCTCTAGTACCCACGTGAGATAACGAAGAGTGTCCCGGTTGTCCTCGACGAGGAGAACGTGCAGTCCGCAATGGCCGGGCGCGTTTGGCGGTGGCCTGATCGGCTCGGCGCAGGGGTGATGTCGGCGGGCACTGTGCCGAGCTCGAGGCGGAACGTGGACCCCTGTCCGGGACCGCGTCCTTGCAGCGACAGGCATCCGCCGTGCGCCTCGGCGATCGACCGGCTGATCGCGAGCCCGAGCCCTAGGCCCCCGGGCCGCCGGCGAACGTCGGCGTCCCCCTGAAAAAAAGGTTCAAAGATACGGTCGTGGAACGCGGGATCAATACCGATGCCCGTGTCGGTGAACTCCACAAAGAGACCACGTGGCGGGCTGGGACCGTCGGAGCCTTGCTCCGCGCGGGCGCAGGGCGTGTTGCTCGTGCGGATCGAGAGCGTGCCGCCCCCCGGGGTGAATCGGGCCGCATTTCTAACCAGGTTCCAGACGACCTGCATCAGCCGCGCGCAGTCGCCCCTGACGTGGTGGTCGCGGGCGGCGAGATCGAGCATGACGTCGAGTCCCGCCGCCGCCGTCTCGTCGCGGCAGATCTCCACGCAATCGCGGATCGCCCGGTGGACGTCGACCGTCTTCAAATCCAGTACCAATCGGCCACGGGCGATCTGCGACACGTCCAGGAGGTCGTCGATCAGGCGCGATTCAAGCTCGACGTTGCGCTGGACCATTTCCAGGACCGAGCGCACAATTGGGTCGAGAGCACGATCGCCCTGCTCCAGGAGCGACGATGCGGCGATCAGGACGGGAGTGAGTGGGGTTCGCAGTTCGTGGCTGAGTACCGCGAGGAAGCGGTCCTTGGCCCGGTTGGCCGACTCGGCCTCCGAGCGGGCAAGCTGTTCGGCAGCGAGCAGACATTCCCGCTCCTGTTCGTGCCGTCGCTCGTCGGTCACATCATGGAAGACCAGGACCACGCCGACGATCTTGCCGTCGTCGTCCTTGATCGGCGCGGCGCTGTCGGCGATCGGTCGCTCGGTCCCGTCGCGGGCGATCAAGGCAGTGTGGTTGTCCAGGCCGACCACGACACCCTCGCGGATCACCCGGCCGACGGGGGGCTCGACCGGCTGGCGGTCCGCTTCCGAAATGATCGCGAAAACGTCCTGGAGGGGCTTGCCCTTCGCCTCGTCTTCAGCCCACCCGGTCAACGCCCGGGCGACCGGATTGGTAAAGGCGACGCGCCCTCGCCCGTCGGTCGCAATTACGGCATCGCTGATGCTCGAGAGCACGGCCCACAGCCAGCGCTCGTTCCCCTCGGCCCGCCGCCGCGCGGCGTGCAGCACTTCGACGAGTGTCGTGATCATTGCCCCGCCCGCGACGAAAAAAGCGAGCTGAAGGATCTGCCAGGCCGGGAAACTGCTTCCACGATTGATCAGCACGATCACATAGAGGACGACGCCCGCGGCGATGCTGAACACCCCCGGCCCGAGACCGCCGAACCAGGTACTGATCAGCACGGCGAAGAACGGTATGACCGCCCCGCTCCTGCCGATGATCGGGACAAGAAGCAGGGAGGCCGTCGACCAGACGACGGCCGCCACGGCGATCCCGTAACGCAGAGTCCAGTGGTACGTTCTGACCATCACGGAATCTCCGCGGCTGCTCCGGCGCAAGAAGGGGACTCGATCGCTGTCGCTCCGCACACCAACGGGCGGATCGATCGGTCGTGACCCCTCTTTGGTGCGGACGCCATTCACACGGCGTACTTATACCGCTGTCCGCCTAGAATAGCAAAAACGGAGCCAGCGCGATTTGGCAGGAAGCGGCCGTCGCTGGCAGATTTTCGGCGGGGCCTCCGCGGCCAATTCGCGGTGCTCGAAGGCGACGCCGAACGGGTCTTTGGCGGGCGTTCCAGGCTCGGGACGTTCCGGCGTAAACCACTGGTGCGGAAAACCTTGTGGTTGACGATTCTAACCGCCGCGAGCCACGCTCGGCAGCGCGATTCCAGGGCGTCGAATCGCTTGCCAGACCGTGGGGGAAGCCCTCGATCCTGGCATTAATTGACGAAGGACGAACTGGTCAGCCATCCACTCGGACAATCCGAGGCAGGGTCCGCGCCGTGCGCCGCAGCGCGCGAATTGTCACTGGTCGCTTGAGCGTCGCCGGCAGTAGAGTGATTGAGAGAGCGCGACGGTTGCGCGCCGGTGCATTGAACGTCGTCCGGCGCGACGGCCAGCCCGTGCCGCTTGAGTCTTTCCGTTTCCCTTCTGCACCGCTCGCCTGGCGAGGGCGAGCCACGCTCGCCAATCGGGGCGAAGTCGGAGCGGGCCGGTGTCATTGGCGGGAAGTGACATGAATTAGGCTCTGTCGGAGACGGGCACGAGCACGGGCACGATTGCGATTACGATTGCGATTACGATTACGATTACGATCAAGATTAAGATCAAGATTAAGAGGCACACACCGGAACGTATGTGTGGGATCACGGGATTCGTGAATGCGAATGGTCGGCCGGCGGACCGTGAAATTGTCGCACGCATGACGGCGACTCTCGCCCACCGCGGGCCGGACGGCGACGGGCTTTACCACGACGGTCCCGCCGCGCTGGGGCATCGCCGGCTCTCGATCATCGACGTGGCCGGCGGCGCTCAGCCCATGTCGAACGAAGACGACTCGGTGTGGGTGAGCTACAACGGCGAGCTTTACAACGAGCTCGAGCTCCGCGCCGAGCTCGAGGCAAAGGGCCATCGCTACCGCACAGCCAGCGACACCGAGAGCCTGGTGCACCTTTACGAGGAAGACGGCCCCGATTTCGTGTGCCGGCTCAATGGCATGTTCGCTCTGGCGATCTGGGACCAGACAAACTCGCGGTTGGTCCTGGCGCGCGATCGAATGGGACAGAAACCGCTCTATTACGGCGACGTTGCCCGGCGGCGGCCTGGCCTTCGGCTCCGAGCCCAAGGCGGTTCTGGCCCATCCGGAAATCGGTCGCGAGCTCGACCGCGCGAGCCTGGCACGCTACCTGTTCTATGAATATGTGCCGGCGCCCGTTTTCGATCTGGCGATCGCTTTCGAAGCTGCCACGCGGCCACGTGCTCACCTGGGAGGACGGCCAGGTGCGCGTTTGGCCGTACTGGGATCCGTCGTTCGAACCGTCGAGTCGCCGCGCATCGATTTGGCGACCGCGGCCGAGCGGTTCTGGGGCGTGTTTCGCGACTCGGTGGCGCGGCATCGCCGGTCGGACGTGCCGATCGGCGTTTTCCTCTCGGGAGGAATCGACTCGTCGAGCGTGGCGGCGGCGTTCTGCGAGCTCGAGACCCGCGCGGAACGTGCGCACCTTTTCGATCGGCTTCGAGGACCCGAGCTTCGACGAGAGCGCCCACGCCCGCGCGGTCGCCCGCCACCTGGGGACCGACCACCACGAGCGGACGTTTTCGATCGAGATCGGCTTATGAGCTGTTGCCCGAGGTCGCCGTGCTGGCTCGACGAGCCGTTCGGCGACGCGTCGATCCTGCCGACGCACCTCCTCAGCCGGTTTGCGCGCGAGGAGGTGAAGGTCGTCCTGGGCGGCGACGGCGCCGACGAGCTGCTGGCCGGCTATCCGACGTTCGCGGCGGAGCGCGCGGCCGGCGTCTTCCGCCGCCTGCCGCGGCCGGCGCAGGCGGTGGCCGGCGCGGCGGTCGGCCGGCTGCCGGTCGATCACCGCAATTTCAGCTTCGACTTCAAGCTCAAGCAGTTCCTTCGGGGCGCGGCCGAGCCGCTGCCCCTGGCGCATCAGCGCTGGCTCGGCTCGTTCTCGGGCGCGGAGATCGCGCGGCTGCTTGGTCGACGGCGACCCGATCGACGTCGAGGCCGAGCACCTCGGCCGCGCGCAGGCGCTCGCCGGTGCGCCCGACCCGCTGTCGCGCTCGCTGGCGCTCTACCAGGACACCTACTTGCCCGAGGACATCCTGACCAAGGTCGACCGCGCCAGCATGGCCTGCGGCCTCGAAGTGCGGGCTCCGTTTCTCGACACCGAGCTGGTGGACTCGATCCAGGCGCTGCCGCCGTCGTTCAAGCTCGGCCGAAGCCAGACCAAGCGGCTGCTCAAGCGCGCGGCCGCCCGCCGGCTGCCGGCGTCGATCCTGACGCGTCCCAAGAAAGGCTTCGGCATCCCGGTGGCGCGCTGGCTGCGCGGGCCGCTGGCACCGCTGCTGACGCAGCTTCCTGGGCCGCGAGCGCCTGGAGCGGCAGGGGCTCTTCCAGCCCCGAGGAGGTCGGCCGCGCGCATCGCCGAACACCAGTCGGGACGTCGCGACCACCGCAAGCCGCTCTGGACACTGCTCATGTTCCAGCTCTGGTACGACCACTGGCTGAAGTGACCCGCTCGAGAGATGCTCGACGTATGCGTTTCGGTGACGTCGCCGTACGCCACATTCGTTCCGTCGCCGTTGAGGAAACTCAGTGCCGCTCCAGGGCCCGTCACGGCGATCCGACATGCGGATCTTGATCGTTTCCGATATCCACGCCAACTGGGCCGCCCTCGCGGCGATCGACCAGCCGTTCGACGTCTGCCTCTGTCTGGGCGACCTGGTCGACTACGGACCCGACCCGGCCCCTGCGTGCGCTGGGCGATGAAGCATGCGACTTATGCGATCCGCGGCAACCACGACCACGGGGTGGCCCAGGGAATCCCGGTCACGGGCGAGACCGGTTTTCGCTACCTGACCCAGGCGTCTCGGCCGTCGATGTGGGATGCGCTCGGCCCCGAGGAGCGGCGCTACCTGCTGCAATTGCCGGTGACCCAGCGCGTGCACGCTGGGCGGCAAGCGGTTTCTGCTGGTGCACGCCACGCCACGCGACCCGCTCGACGAGTACCTGCTCAAGGACCCGCAGACCTGGGCCAAGCGGCTGCACAACGTCGAGGCCGACGTCGTGTGCGTGGGCCACACCCACATTCAGTTCAAGATTCAGGTCAACGGTGTGGTCGTCTGAATCCCGGGAGCGTCGGCCTGCCGCGCGACGGCGACCCCGCGCGGCCTACGCCGTCATCGACGACAACAAGATCGAGATGAAGCGCGTCGCGTATCCCATCGAGGAAACGATCGCCCGGATCGAGGAGATGCCGTGGCCGCGCCGGGCCAAGGAGATCATGGCACAGACCCTGCAGCTCGGCCGCCTGCCTGCCCAGGCCGATCGCGACGGCGGCGGCGGCCGACTTCGAAGACGAACCCGACCCGGCCGACGACTGAAATATATGATAGAGTCAATTGCATAGCTTGGCGTCTCGAGACGAGACGAGTCGATTTCGACTCGGATCGCCACGGATCGTGCCGAGTGACCGGACATCAGGCTTGTGGAATGGCTCCCGGAGCTCCGATCGCCGCAGGTTGCGCGTCCTGCCGGGAGATTGAATTCACCTCGTTCGCTGCACGCACCACGTTCAACGAGTCGCGATGGCTGATCCAGCCCTCGCACGAACCGAGGCAGGGAACCGTTTCGGTGCGACTCGCGCATGTGCGCCGCGACATCCATCGGACTCCTTCCCGTTCGACGCCAAACGGACCCGTGCGTCGCTGACGTGACCTGTGACTCCTGGACGCCCGAACGTCCAGGGCCCGGTCGCGCGCCTTCTCTCCCACTCTGCGACCCGAGTGCGCGCCCGCCCAAAGGTTGCGAGCCACCCGGGGAACGCATCCCTCAACCCGAAATCGGAGACTCGAGACATGGTCGTATCCTCGACCGACCGCGCCGTGTTGTTCAAGCACCGACGCCGAGCTCGCGCACGCAAGCGACCCAAGCGGTCGTTTGCCGTCGACGCCCTTGAGACTCGCACGCTTTTGAGCTACACGTTCGCCTACAGCAATCCCAACGACGTGACCGTCAACGAAAGCGGCGGGCTCCGACTCGTTCAACGTCATCCAATCGGGCGGCCAGCTCGAGTACAGCATCAATGGCGGTGCGTTCTCGGCCGACTGGGGAGGCCCGGGCAACGTCGTGAACGCAAGCTCGTTGACGTCGGTCTTTATCAACCTCGGTGCCGACAATTCGGCGATCATCCTGGGAAACCCGACGTCTGCCGCCAGTAGCAACTTTGCTCACTTCAACCTGTCGGCGGACGCTGGCAACGCCAACGACTCGCTGACGATCAACGACGGCGCCAGCACCCTGTCGGGCGGCACCTATTACGTCAACACCTCGACCGCACACGATCACCGGCCCTGCCAGCGGCATCAACGTCACCGAGTCCGCCACCATCTTCGGCGGCGGGACGTCCCTCGAGGCCAATGGCGCCGGCAACACGCTCAACTACGATTCGGCAGGCGTCACACCGACCGTCACGAGCATTGCCGGCGGAGTGCAGATCACCACGACGGCGGCCGGCACCTTGTACGCCCTGAATTTCAACTCGATCAACATCAGCGACGTTCCCCCAACCACGATCACTCCCGGTCCGGCCGTCACGATCAACAATATCGGCGGCCTCACTTATACGAACGCGATCGTCGGCACATTCACGATGCCGCTAGGATCGATCATCACGCCCCCCGCCGGCTTGCCCGCCAGCGACTTCACGGCCACGATCAACTGGGGCGACGGCTCGCCGACCACCGCCGGCAACGGTCGTCCAGGACGCCAGCAATCCGAGCGTCTACGACATCGTCGGCACGCATACTTACAGCAGCCCGGGGACGTACACCGTGGGCAACACGGTGGCCTTCACCGGCGGAACGATCTCCAACACGATCAGCAGCTCGACGGTTTCGGTCATCTTCCCGCCGGTCGGGCCCACGGCCGGCACGCCCGGCCACGATCGTCACCAACCCGCTCACGGCCGTCACGGGCGTTGCCCTGACGCCGGCCGCCAACACGGGCGTGCTCTTCACCAATTCGTTGGTCGGCAAGTTCACCGACGCCAACACGACCGAGCCGGCGTCTGATTTCACCGCCGTCATCGACTGGGGCGACGGCTCGGCAACCAGCCTGGGGACCATCGTCTCCACCGGAGCCGGCGCTTTCAGCGTCGAGGGAACGCACGCCTACACCAAGTTCGGCACCTACACCACGACTGTGAATGTCACCGACGTCAATGGTGCGGCGGTCACGCTCACAGGAACGGCCACCGTCACCGATCTTCCCGTGACCGGCGCCGTACGCTCATTCAAGGCCACCGAGGGCATTAACACCGGCACGATCGTGCTCGGGACCTTCACCGATCCCAACCCGCTGGCCACAGCCGCCGACGTCACGGCGACGCTCCCGATCGGCGGTTGGGGCGACGGCACGCCGAGCTCGGCCGTGACGCTCACGGTGCAGCCGATCGGTGCCACCTCGGCCGGAACGCTCTTCGAGGTCTTGGGCGCCCACACCTACACCGATACAGGCACGTTCACCGTCAACATCAACGTCTCCACCCTGGACAGCGGGCCCACGCCGCTCACTTCCGGCACGGCCACCGTCGTGGACGCCACGCTCACCGGCTCCACGGGAATCACCTTCAAGGGGACCGAGGGCATCGCCACGCCCGCCACGACCCTGATCGGGACCTTCACCGACGCCGACCCCATCGGCCACCGTCGCCGACTTCACCACCGGCACCGGCTCCGTCGTGGTCAACTGGGGTGACGGCAGCGCCCTCGCAAACCTTGACGGCCGCGAACCTCACGGCCAACAACTCGGTCGACAACACCGTGTTCAGCATCGACGCTTCACATACCTATCCCGACGAGGGATTCTATGCCGGTCACCATCGCCGTCACCGACACCGATGGCGCCACCACGACCATCTCGTCGTCGGCCATCATCGCCGACGCCCCGCTGTCGCCGTTCAATCCCCAACCGGCCGTCACTCAAGTCCAGCCGACGATCTTCCCGGTTCCGCAGTTCGGCACGCCGGCATTCAGCGGGCCGGTGGCTTACTTCACCGACGCGGCCGGCGCCGACTGGGTCAGCCGCCGATTTCACGGCGACGATCGACTGGGGCGACGGCACGGCACTGTCGGCAGGCACGATCAGCGCCGGCCCGGCGGGCAGCCCGGTCGGAACCTATACCGTCTCCGGCTCGCACACCTATGCCGAACAGGGAACGTATCCCGTTGAGGTATTCATTGTGGATACCGGCGGCTCGAGGCTGACCGTCACCAACACGGCCACGGTCACCGCCCTGCCGCTCTCGCGTGACCGGCGCGATCGACCCGTCCAGCGACAGCGGTCTGTCCACCGGCCACGCCGACGTCACCGACGTCGTCCAGCCGACCTTCACCGGCACCGTCGTATCCACCCTCCCCTCCGGGGCGACGACGCCCGAAGCACGACGCGCGGGTCACCCTCACGACCACGATCAACGGCGTGACGACCACCATCGGCACCGGCACCACCAACAGCCAGGGCGCATGGAGCATCACCTCGACCGTGCCGCTCCAGCCCGACGGCACCTACGCCATCTCCGCGACGGCGACCGACCAGTTCGGCAACTTGACCACGACGTCCACCATCGTGCCGTCCCTCTTGATCGACACCACCGGCCCGGTGATCACCGGGGCGTTCTTCAACCACTTGAACGGCCAGGTTGACTTCACGATCCAGGACCCGAGCCCGGCGTCCGGGCCTCCATCGGGCGTCTGGGTGAACACCCTGCTCGACTCGTCCAATTACCTCTTGACGAAGGTCCACGCCAACAAGGCCTATCCGGGCAAGTGGATCGTGACCAACGTCACCGCAACGCCCGGCGCGGCCGCGGGCTCGTACGACGTCGCAGTGACGTTCAATAGCGGCAAGCCGATCAAGGGCGGGTTCTACCTGTTCACGATCCGCGACTCGTCCAACGGCAGCTCGAGCGTGCAGGACAACGCGGAAAACCACCTTGACGGCGTATTCTACGGGACTTTCCCGTCGGGCAACGGCATCAACGGCTCGGATTTCGTGGCCGAGCTCGACGCCTATCACGACAAGGTCTTCGCGCCTCAGACAATCGTGGGGACATCGAGCGCGGCCAACGGCGGCGTCGGCGGCACGCCGGTCGGCTTCGTGCACAGCGGTGTCTTCTCGCCGGCAGTCCCGCGCGGCGGCAGCCCGGTCTTCGGCACGACCGCAGCGTCCGCCAGGAGCCGGGCGCGGCTGCCAGAGCGAAAGCCCATGCCGGCGCCGAGGCCCGCCGGATCGCCCACGACTCAGAGAGCCACGAGATTGCCCACCACACCAAGACCCGCGCCGCCAACCACCCGCCTGGGCCGTTGCACAGCTAAGTTAAGAGCATGCGGATCGAGGGAAGGTACTTTTCGGCCGAGGCGGTGTTGACCAGCACGACGCGATCGCCCGGGCGGATCAGGCCGCGATCGGCCAGCTCCGGCAGCGCGGCCAGGGTCGCCGCTCCTTCGGGCGACCAGGCGAATCGGCGGTCGCGCCATTCCGTTCGAATGGTCGCTGCGATCGCCTCGTCGCTAGACCGCGAGTGCACAGCCGCCGGTCGCGCGAATGATGCGCAGCACGTTAATGTGCCCGACGTTTTGCGCGACGTTCAGCCCCGTGGCGATTGTTCGACCGGGCGGTTTGGCCTCGATGTCGTCGGCGTTCGCCTCGATGGCGCGCACGATCGGCGTGCTGGCCGTGCTCTGGACACGAGACCATTCTGGGCCGTTCCGGTCCGACCAATCCCAGGGCCTCGAGCTCGTCGAACGCCTTGGCCATGCCGACGACGCCGGTGCCGCCGCCGGTCGGATAGACGATCACGTCGGGAAGCTGCCAGCGCCGTTCGGCCAGGCGGTCGCCGGCCGGCTCGGCCATCTCGAGCCCGAGCGTCTTCTTGCCCTCGGTGCGCCAGCCCGGCTCCTGAAACGTGGCGACGTTGAAATAGCCCTGGGGGACGTAGTGCTCGCGCACGCGCTTGCCGCAATCGATGATCGTGCCGGGAACGATGTCGAGCTTCACGTGCGCCGGGATGAAGAGCAGCAGCAGCGGCCACCTGCCCGAGCACGGGCAGGTCGGTGTCGGGCGACATGACGACGACGGCCTCGATGCCGGCCGCGATCGCGTACTCGAGCCAACGAATCGCCGGCGTTGCCCTGGGTCGGCACGGCCAGCTTCGTCAGACCGAGCGAGCGAGCCATCGAGACCGTCACGCGCCATGCCCCGGTCCTTGAACGAGAGCGTCGGATTGGCGCCGAACCCGGCGTAGTGCTTGCCCTCGTCCTTGACTTCGAGGCGGCAGCCCAGCCGCTCTGGCCAGCGGATGCGAGTAGGGCAGGCAGGGCGTGCAGCCCTCGCCCTGCGTGACGACGTTTGATCGATCAGCAGGATCAGCGGCGTCGAGCGGCAGAAGGCCGCCGAATCGCCACAGGTCGCGGCGCGACGGGTTCCACCAGCCGTCGCGTCCTGCGACGGCCTTGAGCCGGTCGAGGTCGATGCACCATCTGCACCGGCCGGCCGTCGCGCTCGCACAGGTTCATCACCCGATCGGCGGGATACTCGGCACCGCAGACCGTGCAGGCCAGGTGCGATACGAAGCCCATCGATCGCGGAACTCAACATGGCTGCGGAAAAAGCAGGCAACCGATCATCGCACGCATGCCCCGCAAAGAGCAACCGTGCCTGTCCTGATACGACACTCGGACGAAGGCGTGAGAAGGCTGCTCGGACGAAGACGGTCCCCCCCTTGCGAAGGGGGGGCCCGGGGGCGGTGGGGCGCACAGCCCCCGACGCCGGCGGCGCAGAGCCTCTGCGTCCGGTGGGCAAGCCCTCCGGAACCCCTGAGTCCGAGCCCCCGTCCCCACCCCCCCTGACCCCCCCTTCGCAAGGGGGGGAAAGCCGTTGAACAAGGCTTCCGCGCGGAACCGTCCGCGGCGCCCGGCGCGACTTTTGATCACCCCAGGGTTACCCGGGGCTAAAGGCCCCGTCAGCGGGGCGCGTGCACGTCAGTCGTCGGCCCGACCGAGACGATCGTGAGCGGCCAGAGCGGCCAATCTGCGAGCAGCCGGCGCAGGTCGGCCGAGCGTGACGCGGCTGAACGCCTCGAGCTCCTGTTCGACCGGGAATGTAGGCGTGCCGGTACATCCAGTGGAACCCGAGCGACCCGAGCCGGCCCATCGGCCGCTCGCTCCGCAGAACGGTGCCGCGCCAGCACCTTGTTCTTGGCCTGAACGAGGTCGTCCTCGGTGAAGCCGTTCGGTGACGGCCGACTGATAGACGTCGCCGATTCGTTCGAGGTTGGCCTGGGTCTCGTCGGGCTCGCAGCTCAGAAAGGTGAAGAAGGCACCGGCCTGGTTGTAGTCCTGGTAGGAAAGCTCGGCGCCGTCGGCCAGGCCGGGATCGATCAAGGTCCAGTAAAGCCGCGAGCCGGTGTGGTCGCCCAGAATCGTCGCCGAGCAGGTGGGCGGCGTAACGATCTTCGCTTTCGAGGGGAGGTCCGTCGCAAACGCCGACGACCGTTTGCTGCTGGTCGTCGGCGCGGAAGATCGCCTGGAACGAACCGTTCCCTTGACCGGGGTGGCCTGCCGTCGGCCGGCCGCCCGCGCCAGTGCTCGGCAGCGCGCGATTGGCCAGCTCGACCAAGTGCGTCCCACTCGCGACTTGCCGGCAAAGGCCAGCACGATGTTGGCCGGGCTGTAGCGCCGCGCGAAGTACTCGCGCATCTGATCGGCCGTGAGCGCCGTGATCGAGTCGACCGTGCCCAGGATGCTGTTGCCCAGCGGATGCGCTCCGAAGTGCGCCGTCTTGGCCGCCTCGTAGGCCACCGACATCGGATTGTCGAGGTACATGCGGATCTCTTCGATGATGACCTTCTTTTCGGTCTCGAAGTCGTCGTCGCGCAGGCTCGGGCGGAGGATGTCGGCCAGCACGTCGAAGGCCGGCGGCAAGATACTCGGGCAGGCAGGTCACGTGGTAGAAGGTGTCTTCCTCCGAGGTCTGTGCGTTGTGCTTGGCGCCGACGCGGTCGAAGTCGCGGTTGACCGCCACGGCGTCGCGCCGCGGCGTCCCCTTGAAGGTCATGTGCTCGAGAAAATGCGAGACGCCGGCCAGCTCGCTCGTCTCGTCGCGGCTGCCCGTCTTGACGAAGAAGCCGGCGGCGACCGAGTGCGCGCGGTCGTTGAGCTCGGCGATGACTTCCAGTCCGTTGTCGAGCGTCGTGTGATGAAATTGCATCGTGGTTGACCGTTTCTGAGGATCTGGCTGAGTCCGGTCCGGCTAGAGCGGCGCGACCACGGTGCGCTTGGGCGGACCGGTCAGGGCTCCGGCGGCACGTTGAGCGCGGTCGGCCCCAGCGTGAGGATGGTCGTCTCCCCGCGCGTTGCTGAGCGTTGCGGCGTACTCCGAAACCGATTCGGGCGTCAGGGCGTCGAGCGCCGCGGCGATCTCTTCGATCGGCCGGACCCTGCCCAGGAAGTACCAGTCCGAAGCCAGCGCGCCGGAACGGCTCATGCTCGACTCCTGCGCCATGATCAGCGAGCTCTTCAGGCCCGCTCGCATCATGTCGAGCTCTTCAAGCGCGACGCCGCCCTTGCTCAAGCGCTCGATCTCGGCCAGCATGACGTCGAGCGGTCTGCTGGGCCCGGTCGGCCGACGTGCCGGCGTAGCACAGCATGGCGGCGCGGTCGCGCTGACCTTCGTAGGAGGCGTAGACCGAATAGCAGAGCCCGCGCTTCTCGCGCACCTCGGTGAAGAGCCGGGCCGACGAATAGCCGCCGAGGATCGCGGCGGTGGCCCGGGCCTTGTAGTAGTCGGGGCTGGCGATCGGTGACCGCCGGGTAGGCCAGCGCGATCTGAATTTGCTGGGTCTCGCGCACGATGTGATCGCGGTGCGGTCCGCTCGGGCGTTCGGGCACCCGTGGCTCGGGCTCGGGCCGTCCAGTCGCCAAAGAGCCGGCCGACCGCGTCGCCAGAGCGTCGGCCAGTCGATGGCGCCGGCGACGCCCAGAATGGCGCCGTTGGGGCGATACGTCTTCTTGAGAAACTGGCGCAGGTCGGCCGGCCGTCAGCGACGCGACGCCCTCGGTGGTTCCCGGCGCAGGGCGCCCCCACGGGTCGGGGAAATGGCGGCGGCGCAGCTCGTAGATCACCTTGCTCGCCGGGTCGTCCTCCAGGCTGCGCAAGGTTCTGCAGGCACAGCGCGCGGATCGGCTCGACCTCGCTCGTCGTCGAGGTGGGGGCGAAGCACGACGTCGGCGAAGATCTCGAGCGCGGGCAGCAAGTTCCGGTCCAAGGTGGCGACCGCCAGCGATGTGTGCAGCGTCTGGGCGCTCTCGGCATGGCTGACGCCCAGTTGTCGAGCGCCGCGAGCAGCGCGCGACTGTCGCGCTCGCCGGCGCCGCGCGTGATCCACTCGGCCATCATCGTCGCGGCACCGCCGCGCAGGTTCAGCCCGTCGGCCCCCTCGAAGGCCGCCCCGGCGGGCAGCAACAGCGTGAACGCCGCCGACTGGACGGCCGGCATCGTCTCGGCGACCAGCACAAGCCCGTTGGCAAATTGTTGCGATCGAATCGCCGACACCGAAGACACAGACACAGACACCTCACGCACTTCAGCTTCGCTTTCGGCCGTGAGCACGACCTGGCGCACGCCGACCGCCTCGAGTTCTTGCAGTCCTCGCCGGACCGCGAGCGGCCCGAAGATTCATCGCACTCCACCCAAAGCGTACCAGAATCTTCAAGCGACCGTTGAAGAGCGCTCACGCCACAGCCCGTTTTTCCGTCGGCTGCGCTCAGCCGGAACAAGCGATCTCGCGCACGCAGAGGCGTCCGATCGAGCCGGCCGGCCCTCGCTTCGATTATTCATCGACCGCCTTATAAAGGGTTTGAGCTCGTCGAAAGCCGACCTCGCGGTAGAGCCGGACAGCGGCCGAATTCTCGGCTGTGACCTCGAGATACGCTCGACGCAATCCTGCCTGAAAAAACCCGGCCAGCGCACGACGCACGAGCGCCCGGCCCAGTCCCATACCTCGAAACGTCGGCATCACGCCGACGTTCTGGATCGCACCGATCGGCCCGTAATCCATCACTCCTTGGATCGTGCCGACGTACCCCTCGGGACAAGCGATCAACCAGGTCGCGCCGGGCAAGAAGCCCGCCTTGCGCCGGATCTCGACCATCAGCCGCCGACAGCCGTATCGGTCGCCCAGACACGGGAACACACACGCATCGACCTCGCCGATGAAGCTCTGATATTTCACTTCGGCGTGCTGATCGAGGAGCGGCTCGTCCCACGGAACCCACACGAAGCTGCGCGGCAGGGGCGGAGGGCTCGCCGGCACCTTCCAGCTCGATCTCCATGCGGAACCGTTTGTAGTACGTGATGGCCATTGGCCGATTACCGCCAACACGTTCTCCGGTGTGGTTCAGCGCCGTGTGGCACTCCGGGCATACTAGCCCAAAGCGCAAGCGAGGGTAACGCAGCCCCTCGCTTGCGACTTCGGGCTAGTATGGTCGTCGAGACGAGTCCGGAAGGTGTCACCCAAACAATCCCACGATCGAACCATGCCCGTTTTCCATCCGCCGGCATCGAGCAGACTCGTCCCAACCCCCCGGCGTGAGGCATTATAGGTCGGACGACAGATCACGGTCAATCGCGCCGGATATTGCACGATCGCGCTGGCCGCTCAACGTTCGCCGGCACACTTTACCCTGGGATTTGACATGTGTAAGATGAACGTTAATTCGATCGCCGGCGTTCGATCGCACCACACGCCAAGGCGCAGGCCGAAGCCAAGGACTGTGCGGTCATTGGTCATTGGTCCTTCGTTCCCTTCTCCCCGTGGGGGAGAAGGTGGCCGGGACGGCCGGATGAGGGGGCGGGCACGCCCACCGCACTCGAGGGGGTTACCGTCCGGCGCCGTCCCCCTCACCCCGGCATCCTGCCGGACCTCTCCCCGCGGGGGCGAGGAAACCAAGGACCAAGGACCAAGGAATGGCACGACTCGCGTTTCTGGTCTGGATTTTGTGGGTGGGGCTCGTCGGGCTGATCTTCGGGATGCTGCGGCTGCGGGTTTGGGGCCCGAGCGTTCTACCGGTGGCGCTATTCGCGCTGTTGCTGGTCGCCTGTCTGACGCTCTTGGCCGCGGGCGGCTGGCGAGTGATTCGCGGCCCGGGGCGGGTCCAAGCAATCTGCGTCTTGCTTATAGGCCTTGCGCCGCCCTGGTTCCTGGCCGGGCATCTGATGTACGGCTTCCGACTCGCACATAGTCGGCAGCTTGACCTTAACCTGCCCTTGAAAACACTCATGCCGCTCGGCGAGTCAATCCTGGACTTCCTCACCCGCTTTACATATCCAATGCGCACCCAAGGCGAGCGAGTGGTGATGATCTCGGCGCGGATGCCTCTTGAGACCGCCCGGCAGCAGGTCGCGGCAATGGACCGTCACATCAAGCAACTCGAGTCGCGGCTGGGCCGAACCGGCAAGCAACGGGTCTACTGGGTGCGCGGGCCGATCATGGAAATTCACGCCAGGGCCTTAAACGCGGTGTGCCTGGCAAGCCCGGCCGGCGAGCCGACCACTGATCCCGACGGACTATCGAACTTGGACCGCCACGAGGTCGCCCACATCGTGGTCAACCAGTTCTGCACGGTGGATACCGATCCGCCCGCCGTTCTGTCGGAGGGCTGGGCGATGGCGCAGTCGGGCATCGACCGGAAGGCTATGATTCTCAACGGCTGCGCCTGCGCCTATACGGGTCGAAGCTATTCACTCGCGGAACTCGTCGGGCCGCAATGGTACGGCCGCCACGAGAGGCCCGCATACGCCCAGGGAGGGCCCCTGGTCGACTACATCCTCCGGCGCTTGGGCCCGATCGATTCCTGTCGCTCTATACGACCTGTCGCCGAGCGACCGTTGACGATGATTGCCGGCGCATCTTGGGCATGTCCGTCGACCAGCTCGACCAGAACTGCTGGGCGGAAATCGAGGGGGACACCGGCCGTGGTCGTTGCGCGGTACTGGTTGTCGTCGCTCGCGCTGGGTCCCGACGTTGACCCGGGTGACTGGCAGGCGTTCGTCTCCGATTATTTCGCCGCGTCCGAACGAATGCTCGCACCGTATGATCATGTTCGATTGACCGCCGAACGGGTTTACTCGAGCACGGAAGCCGGCGGAAAGACGTCCAGCTTCACGCGGCGCCTCGAATTCAAGCGCTCTGGCCCGCTCCGAGCGCTCAGAGCGATCGATCGCAATGGCGAGGAGGTCTATCTGGCCACACCGGAGCACTCCTTTCGGGCCGAGCGGCAGGCAGGGGGGGATGCGTGGAAAATCCTGCGCATCCCGACTTGCCGCGCGAGCAACTGTATCGCTGGGTGCTCTCGGAAATTGACACGCGTGAGCCCGTTACCGGCAGCACCGCCCCCTTGATCGAGCTGGCCGATTATGCAACGGGACTCGGCGAACCCTTTTGTCTGAAGGTAGCCAGGCTCGCGCGGTTCACTGAGAAAGGCCGGCGATTGATCCGGGTCGAGCTCGAATCTTGCCCACCCGGACATCCGATCTTCCGCAAGGTCGACCTGACGCTTTCAGCCGATGACTGCTCGCCGGTGCACGAAGAAGAGACGCCCAAGACAGGCAAACCTGGGCATGGCGACGCAGTGGTGGTGTATGACTCGCAAGTTGGCGTGCCGGTGTTGCAGTCCTTTCGATACGAGGGCCGTGCGGACGATAACAGCCCGACAACGAACGCGCTCGCGGTGACCGAGCGCCACTTCGGGCCCGTGCCCGAAGACGAGTTCACGCCCGAGCGCGTGCTCGGGGGAGCACCCGTGCATCAGATCGCTGCCGACGACGGGCCGAGCGAAGTTCTTGCGTTTTTGAACTGGTACCCGCTCGTTCTCGTCTTGGGGCTGGTCGCGCTGGCGGCGGGCGCCGGCCTCTTGCCCTGGGCGCGGAGCGCGCCAAGATGACCTTGCCGCGAATGCTGGGCATCGTGGCGGTCTTGCTCGTGCCGGCGCCTGCGCACCGGCCCTGGTGCGAGCGCGGCCGAGAATGGCTTACAAGCTATGGCTCCTGGCGGCTGCGATCGTCTGCATCATCCCGTCCCTTGCACCGTGGTTCAGCGTAAAAGTGACGAGCCCGGTCGTGACCTGGCTGATCGCCATCGCGGGTGGAGTCGTCATGCTGCGGGCAATCGAATGGCTGGCCCGCCCTCGCTACGCCGACGACCGGCTGCGCGTGGTGCTCGCTCTCACGTTCTGGCCTGCGCTCGAGATCGGCGACGTTGGCATCCGCCTGCCGCCATTCGCGCACCGGATCGGGGCGGTCTCGAGGCGCTTTGCTGTAGGGCTCGCGAGCTTCGCCACCGGTGTGGCGCTGGCAGCCCTCGGTCAAAAACTCCAGGTCGCGGATCGTGGTTTTCTCTATGACAGTTCGTTCAAAACGGTCGAGATCTATCTGCTTGCTACGGGCGCCAACCACCTGATGGTCGCCACGTTCGGCCTGGCCGGCTACCGTGTGTGCGACGGCTTCCGCTACCCCCTCCTGGCGCGGTCGGTACTCGACTTCTGGCGCCGCTACAACGTGTGGATTCACCGCTGGCTCAAGCGAAACATTTTCGCACCGGCGGTCCATCGCGGTTGGTCGCCGGCGGCCGGCATACTGGCGGTCTTCGCGGTCAGCGGAATCTTACACGAATATCTCATTGTGCCGGGGTCTCTCAAGCTTCTGGGTTGGCAGCTTCTGTTCTTCATGCTGCACGGCGCAGCGCGGTCGCCGGTGCGGGCGTTGGGCATGCGTATCACGCCGCCGCGGGCCGTCGTGTGCCGTGCGCGGTTGCGATCGCCGCGACCTTGGGATTTGTGCTGGCGACGATGCCGGTTTTCCTCCACATGCTCGATGGGCTCTTCGACCTGCACAGCGATGTGGGCGAGTGGGTGCTCAGGACGATTGACTGAAACCGAGGCCGGCGGGTGTGACTTGCAGGTTGGAGGGCAAGAAACGGCGTTCGCCGGCATACTTTACCCTTGGATTTGACATGTGTAAGATGGCTCTTAATTCAATCGTCGGCGGTCGGTTGCAGCACAGGCCAAGGCGCGCGCCGTAACCAAGGACAGGACGGTGATTGGTCCTTCGTGCTTGGTGGCCAAATTCCGAGGCTGCCGAAACCAAGGACCACGGACTAAGGACGAAGGATCAAGGAATGGCACGACTCGCGTTTCTGGTCTGGATTTTGTGGGTGGGGCTCGTCGGGCTGATCTTCGGGATGCTGTGGCTGCGAATTTGGGGCCCGAGCGTTCTACCGGTGGCGACGTTCGCCCTCGTCATAGTGGCGGGTCTGACGCTCTTGGTCGCGGGCGGCTGGCGATTGATCCGCGGACCGGGGCGGACCCGGGCACTTTGCTTTTTGCTTATCGGACTCGCGCCCTTGTCGTTTCTGGCGGGCCATCTGATGTACGGCTTCCGACTCGCACATAGCCGGCAGCTCGACCTTAACCTGCCCTTGAAAGCCCTCATGCCGCTCGGCGAGTCAATCCTGGACTTCCTCGCCCGCTTTATATATCCCATGCGCACCCAAGGCGAGCGCGTGGTGATGATCTCGGCGCGGATGCCTCTTGAGACCGCCCGGCAGCAAGTCGCGGCGATGGACCGTCACATCAAGGAGCTCGAATCGCGGCTGGGCCGAACTGGCAAGCAACGGGTCTACTGGGTGCGCGGGCCGATCTTGGGAATTGACGGCAGGGCCATGAACTCGATGTGCCTGGCAAGCCGGTGTGGCGAACAGACCGCCGATCCCGAAGAATTGTCGGGCTTCGACCGGCACGAGGTCGCCCACGTCGTCATCAACCAGTTCTGCACCGCGGACACCGATCCGCCCGCCGTCCTGTCGGAGGGCTGGGCTGTGGCGCAGTCGGGCATCGACCGGAGATCTCTGGTCTTCCTCCAATGCGCGGTGCGCTTTACGGGTCAGGCTTATTCACTCCGGGAACTTGTCGGGCCGCGATGGTACGCCCGCCACGAGCGGCCCGCTTACGAGCAAGGAGGGCCGCTGGTCGACTACCTTCTGCGCAAGTTCGGCCCCGAAAAGTTCGTCTCGCTCTACACGACTTGTCGCCAAGCAACCTTTGACGACGACTGCAGGCATCGTGGGCATGACCGTCGACCAGCTCGACCTAACCTACTGGGCCGAAGTCGAGCGAGCCGGCCCCGGAGGTTACGCGCGGTACTGGCTGTCGTCGCTCGCGCTGGGTCCCGACGTTGACCCGGGTGACTGGCAGGCGTTCGTCTCCGATTATTTCGCCGCGTCCGAACGAATGCTCGCACCGTATGATCATGTTCGATTGACCGCCGAACGGGTTTACTCGAGCACGGAGGCCGGCGGGAAGACGTCCCGTTACCCGTGGCGCTACGAGCTCAAGAGGTCTGGCCCGCTCCAAGCGTTCAGAGTGATCGATCGCGATCGCGAGGAGGTCTATCTGGCCAATCCGGCGCACTCGTTTCGGGCCGAGCGGCCGGCAGGGGGAAATGCGTGGAAGATCCGCGCGCATCCGGACTTGTCGCGCGAGCAACTGTACCGCTGGGTGCTCTCGAAAATTGACACGAGTGAGCCCGTTACCGGCAGCACCGCCCCCTTGATCGAGCTGGCCGATTTTGCAACGAGACTGGGCGAACCCTTTTGTCTGAGGGTAGCCAAGCTCGCGCGGTTCACTGAGAAAGGCCGGCGATTGATCCGGGTTGAGCTCGACGATTGCCCACCCGGACATCCGATCTACCGCAAGATCGACCTGACGCTTTCAGGCGACGACTACTCGCCGGTGCACGCAGAAAACGCGACCAAGACAGGCAAATTGGGGCATGGCGATGCGGTCGTGGTGTATGACTCGGCAGTCGGTGTGCCGGTTTTGCAGTCCACTCGACACGAGGGCCGTGCAGACGATAAAAGCCTGACAACGAGCACGCTCGCCGTGATCGACCGCCACTTCGGGCCCGTGCCCGAAGAGGAGTTCACGCCCGAGCGATTGCTCGCCGGAGCACCCGTGCACCAGATCGCTGCCGACGACGGGCCGAGCGACGTTGCCGCGTTTTTAAACTGGTACCCGCTCCCTGTCGGCCTGGGGTTGGTCGCGCTGGCAGCGGGTGCAGGCCTCTTGCCCTGGGCCAGGGTCAAGCCAGCATGACACCCGGCTGATTAAAAGTTGGCCCTGCAGCATTTCGCGGACGGGAAGACAATCGCGTCTTTTCTCGATTATGAAGATCACGTCGCATGCGCCACTCGCGGCACTGGAGCGTCACTGGGTCGTTGTAATCTATTGGGGGGAATTCAGACATCCATCGTTTGCCCTCGTGAGACACCCATCGCTTGGCGTCGTTTCCACGCAGCCGTTCACCCACGGCCTGCGCGGTCGGTGGAAGACCACGCTCCCCGTTAATTTCCAGAACGCACAAGCTGGGTGTCGGACATCCCTCACTGACGATCGCACTGGAATTGCGGCCGGCGCGTATCGTATAATCTTTTTCCGACTGGAATGACAGGGCTTCTGACTCGGCGCGTCAGCCCTCCCAGTTGAACACCCTCTGTTTCTCTCGTCGAGGAGCCAGAGCATGAAGAGGTCTCAGTTGCTTGTGACGGCGGTCGTCTTGGCATTTCCGGTGACGGCGTTGGCTCAGCACGGCGCAGTCCGAGGCGGCCAGGCTGCGGGCGCGCAGAATCAGCAACAGCAGATGATTCGCCAGCAGCAGCAGGCGCTGAAACAGCAGCAGCAGATGGAAAAGGCACAACAGTGCGCAGTTCAGCAAGAGGTCAAGTCGATGCAGAAGGCGCTGGCGGCGCAACAAAAGAATGCAGCCAAGGGGCAGCAAAGTCGCGGCGCGACCGCAAGCAAATTCCGCCAAGCATCCGGTCCGCCAAGGCAATAAGACCGGACATGCCCAAAGCGATGCCTTGGTCACGCAGAACTCCGCGACCAAGAAGCCAGCCACCACGGCGAAGAAAGACCTGACGGCTCGAGAGCGGCGCGAGCACGCGAAGGAAGAGGAACGAATCGCCAGGATGAAGCGCTGGGACGCCTTCGAACGCTGGCTGCGCGAGGCCGATTTGTTGCGCGAATACGATGCACGCTTCCGGGTGGCGAACTCTTACCTCTCGCTGGAAGAATGGCTCGGCCGGCAGGAATCCTTGAGGAAACGAGGACTGGCCGTTGACCCGTTGTTCACGCACTACCGCTCGTTCATGGCGAAGTACAAGCCGTGATGCGACGAGTCGGGTGTCGGCGTGCAGGGTTTCGGCACAGTGCCGCCGTCGAAACGGTGGGTAGCTGACAGCTCGTTTCGCGGTTGCGCTGGCCGCCGCGACTTATGGGACCGATCGGTCGGATCAGACCGCGCAAGACCGCTCCCAGGCCAGGGGATTTCAGACATTCATCGTTTGACGTCGTTTGCCCGCAGCCATTCATCCGTGGTTTACACGGTCGGTGGAAAACCACGCTCTATGGTGGGTTCCACGGTGCAGGAGCAGGGTGTCTGACATCTCCTTACTGCCAAGCGTATTGATGCCGGCCGCCACTTGCCCACTCCTCGCTTCCGAGTCAGACTGAATCTAGCCCCGCCGCGTGACAAGGCGGCGGCGTCCGGCTGGCGGTCTGGGCGAAACGTGCGGTTCACCGCAGAGACGCTGGAGGAGTATCTGGAGTCGTCGAGGGGCACGGGCGGGGCTGCAAAGTCACATAGCCACGCGCAAGGAATCTGTAGGATGGACAGGATCACCTCGTTCAATTCATCCAGCGTGCGGTATGGGTCCCTCCGAATCATTGGATCTTTCTTCACCCCGATCGGGGCGGTGCTGCTAGCGATCGGCACCGTGCTGTTGGCCTTTGGCCTTTATGCGCTACTGGCTGGTACGACAGGCGAGCCGCCACCAGGAGACGCTCCGTTCGCGGCCCGCCAAATCGGTGTCATGTCTCTCGGCGCCGGTCCGCGCGGGATTCTTGCTCTGTTCTGGTCGTTCGCGCTTCTGGTCTCAGGTATGCAACTCGTCGCCTTGGGGACCGTGTTTCGGCTGCTCATTGATATGGAGGAGAACACGCGAGCATCCGCCCAGGCCTTGGACATAATCCGGATGAGATTGGAGTCGACAGAAGGGCGTGTCGAGCCAATCTTCCGATCCTAACGCGGAGTTGTGACGTCGCCGCAGCTTGATCGCGCCGGAGTCGCTCGAACCGGCCGGGTGAATTCAGAATCCATCGTTTGCCCTCGTGAGACATCCATCGTTCGGCGTCGTTCGCCAGCAGCCATTCATCTATGGCTGGGATGGTCGGTGGAGAACCACGCTCTCTGGTGCCTTCCATCGTGCAGAAGATGGGTGTCTTATATCCGCGTGTCCCTGTTGTCGCCGACGTGCATCGGCATGTGCATCTCCTCGACGCAATGGATCAGGAAGTCGCAGCGCGAACCGTCCCCGACAGCGCCCGCGACGATGCGGTCGGATCCTCCGAAATTGTGAAATAAAAATTCTAAAGTTCTTGCAGTTTTAATGATTCATCATGATAATAAATGAGAGATGGTCGGACAGGATCGCGTTAGACGCACCGACCGCCATTGGTCGCAAGGAGTTGACCATGAACGCCGCATTGGGAGGAAAGATCGCGGGACGCTGGGAGTGCAACGCTGTCAGCATGTCGATGTTCCGCGTCCATCACAGCGAGTACCCGGAGATCGAGGCTGAGGGCAAAACGCCCGCCGAAGCCTGCGTGCGTCTCATCGGGCTCCTGGTTCAGGCCGTGGACTTTGCGAGCGACGCCTGGAGGCGCCAGCCCCTCGGGCTGGCGCTCGCTGACGCTCGCGCCTACGGGCGCCGTTCAGCGCGAGTACGTGGACCGAGCCTGTACTATTGCCTCATTTCTCGATGTAAGCCCACCCGCGCCGCTGGCTCACGGTCGGAACGCAGAAATCTTCAGCAAGGACACTGCAATGGAACGTTTTCGAGGCCAGTTGGTGGCCGGCGACCGGATCTTATTCGACGAGATCGACGGATTCCATCCCGATCGGCGATGGGCCGGGCCTCGCCGAGTGGCGAGGTCGGTTCTGGCTCCCCGAAAGCAGCCCGATCATGCCCGGTCGCAAGTGCCGGCTGATCCGCGAGGACGGGCGGGCAGGGGGGCTCGCCGTCGATGGTTTCGAACCGGTGCTGCTGGGGCGTATCTCGCGGCCTTTCACGGTAACAGCAGCTTCGCGTGATGATCGCACGCCCCACGGCAATGATCGTCTGGTCCAATCCCACTCCACGTCTCCGCGGGCAGAGGTGCGTGCCGCGTGAGCGATCTCCTGCGCCATGGTCGAGTCGGTGTTGCGCATTGTGAACGCCCCGGCCTCTAACGGCGCTGCGGCACCGCCGCCAACAACAAAAAAGCCGACGTCGGGGAACGTTTTGGAATGTTCCCCCACGTCGGCCTACTCTTTAACGAACCTCCCGGCAGCACCGGGTTGTTCTTCACTTAGTCGCCCGACCTCTTCAACGGCTCATGATACGCTTTCGGTCGGGGAATGCAAGTGCTTGACCACTCCGACCCCTACCCGGAACACGTCCGGACGCCCGGACACGTGATAGACGAGGAGGCGTGCGTTCAGGTTGACTCGAAGCTAGTGGACATTGAGCTTGATCTGCTTGGGACGGGCCTGCTCCGACTTCGGCAAGGTTAGAGTCAGGACACCGTGCTCGAACTGAGCGCTGGCCTTGTCGGCATTGATGGGCGTGCCCAGGTTTACGGAACGCTGGAATGAGCCGGCACGCCGCTCTCGCACGAGCCAACTCTGGCCCTTCTGCTCCACCATCGGCCTTGCTCTCGCCCCGGATCGTCAAGGTATCACCGAGAACTGTGGTCTGCACATCTTCCGGTTTGATGCCAGGCAGCGATGCCGTGACCACGAAATCATTCTCCCCTTCTGTCACGTCCAGGGGAAGCGTACACGTGGCGGCCCCTCGTTCTGGCCGCGCACCGCTGGGTTGCACGAAGCTCTCCTGAAACAGGAAATTCATCGCATCCCGCAGGCTGACCATCTCACTGGACGGGTCCCATCGTTCGATTCTCATCTCTCATCTCCTCTTTGTCAGGGAACGTGCAAGTTGGCGATGACCTCTGGCACGCAGCACCAGAAAAGGTCCCAACCGTGCATTGAGTTGCCCGGCCGGGCCATCATCGCTCTTGTCTCTCTGGTTTACGATTCGAGTATCAGCGAAACCCAACGAAATGTCAATAGTAATTTTTATTATAAATTTATTGATTGCTTTATACATATAAGCGGTGGCCCTCGCGCTCTTGTGGCCGGCGGCGGGGCCTGGGCACTCAATTCAGGAGCGCGAAAGGCGAAGGGAACTGCGCAGGAAGCAACCCGTGACCGACATGGGGCCGCCGCGGTACAACCGCTATCCGTCATTGATCGGGGTCTTGCGGGCGCCGGACGACTTCATGCCGGTCTCTATGGCGTGGCCGGCCTGGTTGCCGCTCATCGGATGGACGCAGCCGTCGCCGTTACGGCGGCGAGTATCAGGGCAGTCGCCCATGCGTCCGAGGGGTCGTCGTCCACGGCTCGAATTCTACGGCCACCCAGAGTCCCGCTGACCACCCAGCCCACCCGGCCGCTCGCCTGGGCCGTCGGGTACTCCGAGAAAGACCATCCCACCGCCCTCAGCCGGGCGCGCTCCTCGTCGCAGGCCGTCGGATCAACCGGCTGGCCCCCTATGGTCCGAGAGAGAGGAGCCGCCAGGAGGGACCTGCGCTCGTTCGCCGCCTTCAGGGCGAGCCGCACGACCTCGGCCCACGCCTCCCTCCGATCGGAGCGCTCGACCCGGACCCGGGACCCACCGTGAACGCCGACGACGGCCCAGCAACCAATCTCCGGGGCGACCTTGATCGGGGTGTATTCCCGGAACCTCCACCCCCGCTGCAAAAGCTGAAAGAGCGGCTCGTCGAAGTCGATTCGTCCCACCTCATGTTGCCACATCGCTCACCCCCCTATGCGGCCGCCTCGGTTTGGGCATCGGCTCCCACCGTGACCAGAGTACGTGTTGAGTCGCCGCCCGACGCCCTACTTTCCGGCTACCGACTTATTGAAGGTTTCCGCATCCTGACAGTGGGCCGGCCGCCCTGGCTACATCGACGGTCGATCGGATAGCCTCGGCTCGACCCAGGTACTGGCAGTGAAGCGCCGGGAGAACCGGCGGACGTCGGCGAGGGCCAGCCCGAGGGGATCCCTCTTCCACGCTTCGCCTGCCTCGACCAAAAGCGCGGCCAGACGGCCGCAGGCTTCGACGGGCGTCTGGCCCTCGGCCTCGATCTCCGGGTACTCGGTCTGATGCAGGCGGAAGGTCGGCATGCTCAAAGCGCTCAATGCCCAGCCTGCCACGATCTTTCCTCCCAATGCGGTGTTCATGGCCAACTCCTTCCCTCGAATCGCGGTCGGTGTCATCTTCTGCATCCCCTCTCCGACTGAGCCAACACCCATTATAGGAATTTATTATTCAAAATACAAATATATTTAGCAATTTTATTAAACCTTGCGCAGAGATGCGCAGGGCAAGCGGCTCGCGCGAAGCGGCGGCGCAGGTGGTGCGGCTGACTGGACCGGCGACAAAAGTCCTTGATTTCAGCAGGGCCGTCACCCGCTGGTTGGGACAGCCCCTGTTGGACCAGCCCATCGATCAGTCCGCGGTCCTGACCGACTTCTTGATACAATTGACTGGCGTGGAGTCTCTGGAATGGTTCGTTTGATGTCAGCCCAGGCTGCGCCGAGACGGGCGAGAGCAGAAGCGGAACAGAAAACTTTTACTGGAATCGGTCCTCTTACCGATCTAGGAGTTGCACGCATGGCCAAGCAAGCCAATGAACCAGTGCTGGTCAAAACCGTTCGTGATGTCAGGTACGACGAGGCCTCACAGATTCTGACCATCTCGTCCGGGACGCTTGAATTCGACGACGACGGAAGGCTGAGGAAGTTCAATCCGGGGACCGCACCGCTTCAGATCAAAATCAAGGGGAAAGTCGTCCCCAGCTACGAGTAGGCGATTGCTTATCAGGCCAATCTCGAAGCCGCGGCGTTCTAGAGACCGGGCGCCCTTCAACCATGCTGCGCATTCTTCGAGTCAGCGACGCCGACGGCGAGCCGTAGGCGCCGCCATGTCGACTCCGCCGCTCTGCTCTGGCAAGCTGAATGAGCCCGGCCGCGATCCGCTCCCTGCTTCGCTCTGGCGATTGCGGGTCGCCACACCTGGTGTTTTTCGGTTCACATTGGCGGCGGCTCGGCTTGGGCTTCGCCAGCGCGCCCAGCCGATTGTGGATCGAGGCTGGACCAGTCAGAACTCCGATCAACGAGTCGCAAGCGCCTTTTTTCCGCTGCTGCCGAGCAGAGTCAACCGTCAGTTGTAGATTGACCGCCCGCCAGCCCGCGATCAGGCCGGGCGATGAGCATCGGCACATCCAGGCCGTGCCGGACGCGGTCGACGGTCTGGCCCAGGAGCAGGTCGCGGACCAGGCCGTGCCCGTGCGAGCCGACGACCAGGAGGTCGACCGGATCTTGCCGCAGGTTGGCTGACCAGCGCCCGGCCGGGTCGGGACCGTGCAGCAAGACCGCCCGCGCCTTGTATCCTCGGTCGTCAGAGCGAATCGACCAGGTCGTGCCAGGTAGCGCTCGTCGGCGTCCGACTCGCGGTCGGCGGTCTCGGCGCCGAGAACGGTCGTCATCGGGTGTATCGACGACGTGGAGCAAGACCAGCTCGCTCGGCTCTTTGCTCGACTGGGCGAGGCCCAAGGCGCGGTTCAGGATCTCGGCGTCGGCCTGGTTGTGCTCGAGCGCGACGCCGATCCGCGCCAGCGGCCGCGGCCGCAGCGCCTCGACCCAGTCGAGCTTCACGCTCTGCTGCGGCAGCCACGCCGGCGAGCTCACGCACGAGCGGCTTGATCGTCACCCAGGCCAGAAGCAACGGCCGCACCGGCGGTCACACCGTAGAGGCCGCCCCGCGACCAGCCAACTGACACGGGATCGGACCGACCATGGCCGGCTGACTCGGCCGCCCAGCTCACCCATTGCGCCGACCTGGTCCAGCACCAGCTTGCCGTTGAGCGCGACGATGATCGCGGCCGCCGTCCAGGCCAGGACCTGGCCCCACCAGGGCGTCGCAAACTCGCCCATGTTCCGCCGGTTCGACGTGAAGTGAATCAGCGGAATCACCGCGAACGAAAGTTGCAAGCTCAGGATCACCTGGCTGAGGACCAGGAGGCGCTGGGTCGCGCCCTCGCCGGCCAGCGCAGATGACCACGACCGCCGGGACCAGGGCGATCAGCCGGGTGATCAGCCGGCGCAGCCAGGGCGCCATCCGCAGGTGGAGATAACCCTCCATCACGATCTGGCCGGCGAGCGTGCCGGTCAGGGTCGAGCTCTGGCCGGCGCACAAGAGCGCGATCCCGAACAGGATCGGCGCACCCGCCCGAGGAACGCCGGCAGCAGCTTGTGCGCCTCCTCGATGCTGGCGACTTCGCATGTCATGGCGGTGAAACACCGCGGCGCTCAAGACCAGGATCGCCGCGTTGACGAAGAACGCCGCGTTGAGCGCGATCGTCGACGTCGATCAAGTAATAGCGGCACGCCGACCGACTTGCTGCGCGGCGTCCGAGCCGATCCGGCGCGTCTGCACCAGGGCCGAGTGCAAGTACAGGTTGTGCGGCATCACCGTCGCGCCCAGGATGCCGATCGCCACGTACAACGAGCCGGGCGGCAAGCTCGGCCGCAAGGCCCGAGACGACGCCCGCCAGATCGGGCTTGGCCAGGAAGATCTGGATCAGGAAGCAGCCGCCGATGGTCGCCACCAGCGCCAGGATCACGGCCTCCATCTGCCGCATGCCCCAGCGCTGCAGGTACAGGAGCAGAACGTGTCGAACGCCGTGATCAGGCAGCCCCACAGCAGCGGCAGGCCGAAGAGCAGCTTGAGGGCGATGATCGTGCCCAGGATCTCGGCCAGGTCGGTCGCGGCGATCGCGACCTCGGCCAGGACCCAGAGCACCGCGTTGAGCCCGCGCGAATACTCCGCACGACAGGCCTGCGCCAGGTCGTGCCCCGTCACCACCCCCAGCCGCGCCGCCAGGGTCTGCAGCAGCACGGCCATCAGGTTCGACATCAACAGGACCCAGATGCAGCGCGTAGCCGAACCGCGCGCCGCCCTCCAGGTCCGTCGCCCAGTTGCCCGGGTCCATGTAGCCGACGCTCACCAGGTACGCCGGCCCCAGAAAGGCAAACGCCCGCCGCAGCCGCTGCCCATGCCCGTGCCGCCGGCGGCACCGTCGACCGAGCCGTGCACCTCCTCCAGCGAACGCCGTTCCGAAGAAATCCCCTCGGCCAGCGCCATCATCAACCTCACCAGCGCCGATCACCCCGGCCCGCGCCCCACGACCGCCCAAGGTGCCGGTGCGCACTGTCCGCGCTTCGGAAAAATCCTCGCGTTTGATTCGCTTCAAGCGGTAACTACCCAATTCTTATAGACTATCTTTCGGTTTTCGCCAAGACGTTCCTCTTGTAGTTTAAAAAAATTTTTTGGGAGACCAAAAAACGCTCTCCCCTGTGGGGCGAGGATGGCCGACGGCCAGGTGAGGGGGGTCCGGGGAGAGGTAATCGGCAGGTGCCGGGTCCGTTGTACTCTTCGCAACCTGCCCTCGACAGCCGCGAAGATTCCGCGGATCGCCCGGGCTGGCGGGTACTCGCAAGCAAAAAGGGCGGTAGAATGAATTGTCAGTAACATTGGTGGCGTGTTTCAAGCGAAGGTTACAATTCACTGTGGCTGGGGTCGACGCCCGCGGGGTGTCGTTGTCGGCTTTCGCTCCGCGAAAGCACGGCCTTTCGCGGAGCGAAAGGCGACTTACTGGCGAGGCTATGAGCCCCGGGAGAATCGCGATGCGTGGGGTTTCAACAGGGCGGATTGCGGCTGTCGGGCTTGTCGCATGGATTGGGCTATGCGCGGGTGCAGAGAGCGCGCAAGCCCAGGGTTTTGCGAGCGGGACGTATGCGCCCACGTATCGCGTGAGCGATTACCTGGGAGCGCCGGGGCTTTACGGCATGAGCTACGGATTCGCCAGCTACGGCATGCCGCAGACTTACTCGGTATTTTCGGCGTATCCCGGGGCCGTCGTACGGCTCGAATTATCCGCCTTATGGCATCTTGCCGGGGCGGTACGGCGTCGGCCTGTGGCGCCCGGGTTTGTCGCGCCGGGCTACGTTTACGGGGCCTCTACTATTATCCCGCCGACTCGCTCGCCTACCGGACCTTCTCGTCCCCTACGGCTACCGTGGCGGCGTGACAGGCTATCGGATCGCATCGCCGCCTCCGGTCGGGGTCTACGCGCCTGCGCTCGGGCCCGCGACGCTTTACGGGTGGTGAGACCGCGAATGACCTTTCCGCCCCTGGCCCGCGTGCGGCAGATCGATCCCCAGCCGCGGGTGGAGGACGTGCCCGGCACGATCCGCCGCTTGATCCTCGCGAGCCGCCTGCGCGAGCGGGTCAAGCCCGGCGGGACGATCGCCGTCGGGATCGGCAGCCGCGGGGTCAACCAGATCGACGTCGTGGCCCGGGCGATCGTCGATACGCTGCGCGAGCTGGGCTACAAGCCGTTCATCGTCGCCGCGATGGGGAGCCACGGCGGCGCGACGGCCGAGGGCCAGCGCGAGCTGCTGGCCAGCTACGGCGTGACGGCCGAGGCGATGGGCGTGCCGGTCAAGACCGACATGGAGACGGTCGTTCTGGGCACCAATCCCGTCGGTCTGCCGATCTACTTCGACAAGAACGCCTATCAGGCCGACGGGATCGTGCTGGCCAACCGGGTCAAGCCGCACACCGACTTCCACGCCACGCACGAGTCGGGCGTGCTCAAGATGCTGGTGATCGGCCTGGGCAAGCGCGACGGGGCCAGCCAGGTCCACAAGCTGGGCGTGCGCGGCCTGCACGAGGTCCTGCCGGCGGTCGGGCGGTTCCTGGTCAAGAACACCCCGTTCGCCCTGGGCCTGGCCATCATCGAAAACGCCGAGGACGTGCCGGCCGAGATCGTGGCCCTCGAGCCCGAGACGATCTTCGACGTCGAGCCGGCCTTGCTCGAGCGAGCCCGCGGCCTGATGGGCCGGCTGCCGTTCGACCAGATCGACGTCCTGGTCGTCGGCGAGCTGGGCAAGAACTACTCGGGCGCCGGCATGGACCCCAACGTCATCGGCCGGCTCATGGTCGAGACTCAGCCCGATTTCGACCGGCCCGTCGATCACCCGGCTGGTCGTGCTCGACGTCTCGGACGAGAGCCACGGCAACATCGTCGGCGTCGGCTTCGCCGACCTGACGACCGAGCGGCTGGTCGCCAAGATGGACCCCGAGTCGTTCCGGATCAACGTCTGACCTCGTGCTGCCTGGAGCGCGCGCGGATCCCGATCACCCTGCCGACCGATCGCGACGTGATCGAGGCCGCGCTCGAGACCTGCTGGCGCATCGACCCGCGCAGGCACGGATCGTCGTCATCCCCAACACGCTCGAGCTCAAGACGCTGTGGGTCTCGCCGCCGCTGGAAGACGAGGTGCGCGACCTGCGCCGAGCTGACCGCGCGAGACCGAGTATCTGCCGATGCCATTTCTGGACGACGGCTCGCTCGACCAGGCGCGGATGTTCCCCGAGAGCGTCCGCGGTCGCCGGGACGGTCATCAGGGCAGAAGGTTGTCGACGGCGATCTGGCCAATGACCGTCCCGTCCAAGACGACGGGGACGTGCTGACCAGACTGATAGTCGGTGCGCGTCGCATAGCCGTCGGGCTGCGGGCACGAGTAGACTTCGACCTGACGGTCTACCAGGTTTAGGATCCAATAGATGGGGATGCCGCTTCGGCCGTAGACAGCGACCATCGCCCGATCTTCGGCCAGGCTGGAATAGGCTACTTCCACGATCAAGCCGACATCCTCCGCGCCAGGCGTTCCGCGTTTCCGGCGCGCGTAGTCCCGGATCGAACCACGCACCACCGCCTCGTCAGGTTCAGGCATACCGTCAGGGGGCAATTTGACAGGCTTGCCAGGACGGACGAACCACCCTGGCGGCAACGACGGCCGAGAGCTCTACCCTGCAAAGGTCGTCGGCCACACAGTGATCGTCGCCTTGAGTCACCTTGGCCACCAGCATTCCGTTGATCAGTTGAAGTCGATCGCGCTCGGTAAATATACCGGACTCGACCATCGCCTCATACTGGTCAACGGACATCCTGTAAAGCGGCCACGGGCCCTCCGACGCGATCGGTGGTGGAGTCGTGATGAAAGTGGACATGGCCAAGGCCCCTTCAATCCGGCCGTCAGAAACAACAATTGGGCACCAGCGGCGACGACCAAGGCGAGCTCCCCGCGTGAACCTGCCCCGGGACTTAGTATACTCCAAGGTCGCGCAACGGTGAACCATGCCGGCGCAGGCGACGACCGCGACGGGGACGGAAAGTTTGCTGACGAGGCCTCCGGTGCGAAGACGACCGACACGTCGCCATCCGCGGTTCAGTTTGCCTTCGGATTGAGGCTGGGCGAGCCGGGCAGGGGGGGCAGCGACGCCGTGGTCTCTTCGATCGTGGGCACAACCTTGCCGGCCGCCTGCCGCACCGCCGCCGAGCTGTCTGAACGCGCCATCTCTGCCAGCCGGCGCTGCACTGTCGGCGACTTGTGCGCAGCCAGCGCCTCGATGGCGCTGATGCGAACCAATTCATCGGGGTCGCGAGAGAGCATGATCAGCCAAACCACCGGATCGAGATCGCTGCGGTCCTTCAAGAGCGGAATCACCGAGACACGCTGGTCGGGCTTGGGACTGAACATCAAACCGCCCAGACCGATCAGCTCTTGCGTCAGTCCGCGAGTCTTGAGAACCACGCTGGCCATTTCGCGGACGACGGGGTCCTGGTCATGCAGCCGCTTGAGCACCAATTCGTCGGTGAGCAGCATGTTGCGGCGGGCGAACGACGAAAGCGTCTGTTTCCGCACGTCGGCGTTTTGATCTTCGACGTAGCCGACGGCGACCAGCGCGGCGTCGTCAATCGGCAGCGATCCCAAGCAGGCCACGGCGCCGATCCGGGTCTGTTCGTCGCGCGCGGCCAGGCAGCGCACCACAGGCGCGTACATTCCGCCCTTCCATTCCGCCAGGGTTTTCTCTTCGATCGGCGTGAGCGTCCGGCCGGGCATCCAAACCCAGTAGCGGGCGAGTTCCGTCAGAGCCGTGATGCGCGGAGCGGGGTCTGAATCGGAAAGGCTCGCCGACAGCACGTCGTGCAAGGGCTGAAGCGCACCGATCCATGTGGCCGGGGCAGGTTCCGCGACAAACATGTCGAAAATCCGGCAGGCCAGCGCCGTCGCCAGCGCGCGCCGCGGCGCCGCCTGCGCGGAAACGCGGTTCGCACGCTCGAGAGACACTCGAGCCATTCTTCGGCCTCTTGATCGCCGAGTGCCTGCCGCGCGCCATCTTTCGGAGGCTGCGCGCTCGTTCAAGAGCGCCAGCGCCTCGGCGTCGCCCTGCCGCAATGCGCCACTCAAAGCCGGCAACGGGCTCTTGGCGTCAAGCGCCGCGCTGCGTCGGCGGCCGGGGCCGGCCCACCGCCCCTGCCCAAGAACCCAAACTTCACGCCAATCACGAGCACCACCACGACGGCGGCACCCGCGACAATTCCCGTGAAACCACGGGCCGATCGACGTCGCTCCGGCATGGCTGCCTCCCTGCAACTCGAATACCGTTCCCCATACCGCCGCACCGCTGCCTGTCCCGAGACCACATGATGCCCGGCGCAGTAAAGCCGGTCGCGGCGACCTGAAGAGACCGTGCACCCTCTCCTTGCGGCCGACATCTTAGTTGGAATCGCGAATGCGGCAAGACCATTTAGGCTCAAGAAATCGCCGGCGGCAGCCGACGTGGGCCAGCAGGCACGTCCGATCGGACCGATCAGACGGATCCGACGGATCGGACCGGTGGCCGGGCGGTTCTAGGGCCCGGCCGCGCTGGGCCCCTCCCGGGTGCGCAGCTCTCGCTTACAACGAATCGGCGAAACGGCCCCAATCGGGCTTGGCATGGATCTGCGCTTGTGTAAGTCGGCGCATGAGTTACGATCCGCGGCCGATGCCAATCGACCGCGCGGTTCAAGAGCACAAACGGTAAGGTGACGGCATAGACGACGACGGTCATGGCCGCGACCGCCGTCCGCCACGATTTTCGCGCGATCAGCATGGCCGCCTTCAGAACCAACAGGCACAGGCGCACGGCCAACCCCACGAGCAGGATGACGAGGTCGAACGTAAGCCTCAAGGCCAGCTCGAGCGTGATCGCCACGAGCGCCTCGATGCCCGTGTACCGGCGGCAGATCCGTGGACCACGGTCGCCGATTTTGCATTCCGTCTGATAGTAAAACACCATGTAAGGAGGCTCCCCGCGACGGACCGGATCGGAATTCGGACGGCCGTTCGGCGCGACAGTCCATAATATTCATTATTTCGCGTGGCAGGCCGGATTATTGTACGATGGCCGACGGATGTGTACTCGTCGCCGGCGCAGGTCCAGATCCTTCAGCTTGGCCAGGAGCTCGACGGCGGCGAGCCGATCCCCGGTTTCAGGCTGCCGCTGGCGGCATTATTTGAGGACGACGTCGAAGAGTAGGGAGAGATCGATCTCGCCAAGACGCCGTAGGGCCGCAAGCTTGGTGCGCAGCCCCGTGATCACCCAAACGCCAACCGACGCCATGACGCCGCCGGCATTGAGCTTGCTCGCCGAACGGCTCACGAACGAGTCGCGCGCCGAGGTCTATTTCGACCGCGGCACGCGCGGACTGTATGCGACCGACGCCAGCCTCTACCAGATCGAGCCGCTCGGCGTGGTCGTGCCCCGAACCGTCGGCCGACGTGGCCGCCACCGTCTCGATCGCCGCGGAGGAACACGTGCCGATCGTGCCGCGCGGCGCGGCCACCAGCCTGTCGGGCCAGACCGTCGGCGCCGGCGATCGTGATCGACTTTTCCAAATATCTGAATCGGATCGGCATCGTCGACCGCGACGCGATGACGGTGCGGGTCGAGCCGGGCGTGGTGCTCGACCAGCTCAATGCGCACCTGAAACCGCTGGGACTGATGTTCGGGCCGGACGTCTCGACCAGCGACCGCGCCACGATCGGCGGGATGATCGGCAACAACTCGGCCGGCGCTCGCTCGCTCCGCTACGGCAAGACGGTCGATCACGTGCGGTCGATCGAGGCGGTCCTGGCCGACGGCACGACGGCGCGACTTGGGCCCGGTCTCCGCCGAAGAGCTCGAGGCGATCTGCGCGCGGACCGATCGGTCGGGCGCGCTCATCGCGTCGTGCGCGACACGGTCGCCGCGCATCGCGCAGGCGATCCGCGACCGGTTTCCGCACATCCTGCGCCGGGTGAGCGGCTACAACCTCGACGAGTTCGTGCCCGGGCCTGCCGGTGCGGCCGGCCGGCTGGCGCGACGAGCCCTGGCAGTTCAACCTGGCCAAGCTGATCGTCGGCTCGGAAGGGACGCTGGCGGTCGCCGCCGCCGCCGTGCTGCAAGCTGGTGCCGCTGCCGGCCGGCCCAGGGGCTGGTCGTGCTGTCGTTCGCCACGATCCCGGCGGCGCTCGACCGGCTGGCCGAGATCGTCGAGACCGGTCCGGTCGCCGTCGAGATGCTCGACCGGATGATCCTCGACCTGGCCGCGCAGAACCCGTCGTTCGCGCAGCATCTCGACTTCGCCGACGGCCGGCCGGCGGCCGTTCTCGCCGCCCAGTTCTACGCCGATTCGCACCGACGAGCTGGCCGAGCGCGCCGAACGCTGGCCGCGAAGTTCGAGGGCCGGCCGGGCGTCCTGGGCGTGCGCACGCGGCTTGTCGGACGCCGACAAGGACGACTTCTGGAAGGTGCGCAAGGCCGGCTTTTCGCTGCTGATGGGCATGGTCGGCGACGCCAAGCCGATCGCGTTCGTCGAGGACACGGCCGTCGACCCCGGCCGGCTTCCCGAGTTTTACGACCGCTTTCGCCGGATCGTCGAGCGGCACGGCGTCACGGCGGCCTGCTACGGGCATGCCGACGTCGGCTGCCTGCACATCCGGCCGATCATCAACGTCAAGACCGCAGAAGGCGTGGCGACCTTGCGGTCGATCGCCCGCGAGGTCTCCGACCTGGTGGTCGAGTTCGGCGGCGCGATGAGCGGCGAGCACGGCGACGGACTGGCCCGCAGCCTCTGGAACCGCAAGCTCTTCGGCCCCGAGGTCTACGCGGCCTTCCAGGCCGATCAAGCGCGGCATTCGACCCCGAGAACCGGCTCAATCCCGGCAAGGTCGTCGGCGACTCCGATCCCGGCCGATAACCTGCGGATCGGCCCCGACTACCATCCCCACGAGCCCGCGTCCCACGCGTGCTCGACTTCTCGGACCAGGGGGGCTTCGCACGGGCGGTCGAGATGTGCTCGGGCGTCGGTGCCTGCCGCAAGACCACGCGGCACGATGTGCCCCAGCTACATGGTCACGCGCGACGAGATGCACACGACGCGCGGCCGCGCCAACCTGCTCCGCCTGGCGATGACCGGCGAGCTCGACCGGCGACGACGACGGCCTCGACAACGAGACCCTGCACGAGGCGCTCGACCTGTGCCTGCAGTGCAAGGCCTGCAAGACCGAATGCCCCTCGCAGGTCGACATGGCCAAGCTCAAGGCCGAGGTGCTGTATCAGCACTACCACGACCGGCCCGCGCCCGCTGAGCCATCTGCTCCTGGGCCAGATCTTCCGCTTGAACCCGATCGCCGCCGCCACTGGCCCCGCTGGCCAACGCGGCACTGCGCAACCCGGCGTTCAAGTGGCTGCTGGAGAAGACCGCCGGCATCGACCGCCGGCGAACCCTGCCGACGTTCGCGCGCGACCATTTCCGCAAGTGGTTCCGGCGGCATCGAGCCGATCCGCGCGCCGGCACGCGGGGCGGTCGTCCTGCTCGATGACTGTTTCACGACCTACAACGACCCGGCCGTCGGCATCGCGGCGGTGCGGGTGCTGGAAGCCGCGGGCTATCGGGTCGAGCTGGCCGGCCTGGCGTGCTGCGGCCGGCCGGCGATCTCCAAGGGGCTTCTTGCCGCTGGCGCGCGAGCTGGCGCACGCAAATGTCGAGAAACTCGCGCGCGTACGCGCGCGACGGCATGCCGATCGTCGGCTGCGAGCCAAGCTGCCTGGTGACGCTCGTCGACGAGTATCGCGACTTCCGCCTCGGCCCCGACTGCCGAACGCGGTCGCCAGGCTCGGCGTACCTGGTCGACGCCTTCGTCGCCGATCCGGCGCGCGTGCCCGACTTGCCGCTGGCCGCGCGCCGCGGCCGCGTGCTGGTGCACGGCCACTGCCAGCAAAAGGCCGTGCTCGGGACGGCCGGCACTCTGGCCGCCCTGCGCCGCGTGCCCGAGCTGGAGGTCAACGAGCTCGATTCGGGCTGCTGCGGCATGGCCGGCTCGTTCGGCTACGAGCACGGCCATTACGAGGTGAGCGTCGCCCTGGCCAACCGGGTGCTGATCCCCGCCGCCGCGGCCGATCCGGCCGCCCGTCTGGTCGCACCCGGCTTCTCGTGCCGCAGCCAGGTCCACGGCCTGGCCGGGATCGACGCCCTGCACCCCGTCGAAGTCATGGCTGAACAACTCGCGCCTTCGCCGTGAGGTGCCGCCCCCGCGAGCGTCGCGGCAGGTGGGATCGCATCGACCGGCGATCCCGTCCCTTTGCTTCGGCGACGGTTGCTCGCGAAGACCGCCGACTGAAATTCTGCGCTCGCCACTGGAAAATTGTAGTGCAAGCATACTACTATGCTGCGGAATCAGTCGTGCACGAAGCGCCTTTCCGGTCCAAACGTGTCATTTCTGCCGGTGGGCGCGCCTGATTGGAGCCAAGGACTCATTAATTCTTGAGTCCGAAGGGGGAGTTCCAGACATGTCTCAACGGCGCCGTGGTTTCACGTTGATCGAGCTTCTGGTGGTGATCGCGATTATCTCGGTCTTGATTGCTTTACTCTTGCCCGCGGTGCAGGCCGCGCGCGAAGCTGCGCGGCGGGCGCAGTGCATCAACAACCTGAAACAGCTCGGGCTGGCCATTGCCAACTACGAGACGTCCAGCAGCGTCATTCCGATCGGCGTCGTGTACAACACGTCCGTTCCTCCGTGCACAAGCCCGGCTTACGGCAATAACTGCCAGAACACGCCATGGTTCACGCTGACTCTGCCGTTTATTGAGCAGGTAACACTGTTCAACGCGTTCAACTCATCGATTGGAACCGAGGGCTATAACTTCCTGGGCTATGCGGTAAACAGCACGGTCGGCATCACCAGGATCGCGTCGATGCAGTGCCCGAGCGACTCGCCCAATGTCTTCGCTCTGAGCTCCTTGGTGGCGCTGGGTGTTCCGGCCGGCTTGACCCAGTTCTCAGCCTCGAAAGGAAATTACGCCGTGAACTGGGGCAACACCGACTACGGTCAGTGGACGAGCACTGGTGCCTTCCCGGCGGTCTACCTGGCGTCGCCGTTCGGCGGGAACAAAACCCTGACCGGGCCCCAGACGGTACGATTCGCATCAGTGACCGACGGGTTGAGCAACACGATGTTCAACTCCGAGCTGCTGCAGGGCGCGCCCGATGACCTGCGTGGCACGATCTGGGTCGACAATGTCGGCGCAGGCGCCTTCACAACGCGGTTCACGCCTAATGGAAACAGGGACATCTTGCAGGTACTCGGGGTCTGGGGCGGAAGCGGCGGTCTCAACAACGTCGACAACGTTCCTGGCGAGCGCCCCAGGTCCGGTTGCGGGCACTAGCCCGGCAATTCCCGGTACACTCTGCGACAACCAACCGAGCCAGCAGCTAGCGTGCACCAACAACACCGAGGCTAACGCGTTTGTGGGTGCAAGGAGCCGGCACCCCGGGGGCGTGAACGTTCTGTTCGGAGATGGGTCGGTGCACTTCGAGAAAAATTCGATCTCGCCGACGATATGGGTCGCGCTCGGTTCGATCAGCGCCGGTGAGGTACTCAGCTCTGATCAGTACTGACTGCAAGCATGCCCACTGCGCCCGGCACCTTCTCGCTGAGCGGGAGGGTGCCGACAAAGTGGCCAAAGACTTTACACCACCAAGTGTCGCCCGGTATTGAACCAGACCCGACGGCTTCCGAACCAACGAGCGGATTCGGAGATTAGCCACTGGAAAACGAGCGCACCGAGCATGTTACTATGAATGTGGCGTGGAATTGGTCGGTCGGAAAGCACCGTTTCGACTGCCGTCGGCCTCATTTCCGGGCGAGTGCGCGCCCGATCCGATCCAGCGAATTTGCAATAACTGATTACGGGGGCGGGGGAAAAGCCATGTCACAACGGCGTCGTGGTTTCACGTTGATCGAGCTTCTGGTCGTGATCGCGATCATCGCGGTCTTGATCGCCTTACTCTTGCCTGCCGTGCAGGCCGCGCGCGAAGCCGCGCGGCGCGCTCAGTGCACCAACAATCTCAAGCAGCTCGGGCTGGCCATCGCCAATTACGAGTCGGCCAACAACTGCTACCCGATCGCCGTGGTCTTCGGCGTGAACGGCAACGCCGGAATGCCTGGCGCTGTGCACGAGCCCGGGCTTCGGCAACAACTGCCAGAACACTCCCTGGTTCGTCTTGATGCTGCCGTATATCGAGCAGGCGACGCTGTACAACGCCTTCAACGCCTCGATCGGCATCGAGGGGCCGGGACTTCTTGGGCTTCGTGATCAACAGCACGGTCCACACCACGCGGATCGCGTCGTTCCAGTGCCCGAGCGATCAGCCGCAGACGTTCAGCTTCTCGGCCTTGTCGACGGCAACGCGGAGGAGCGGTGCCCGCATTCCCGTGGTCAGCCCACCAAGGGCAATTACGGGGTGAACTGGGGCAATACTGATTACGGCCAAGGGGCTTGGCGGCGGAGCGTTCACTCGCGACGCTTGTATCTTGCAGTCGCCGTTCGGCGTGCACACCAGCCGGGACTAGGCCCGCTAACGGTCAGGGTCGCGTCGGTCACCGACGGCACGAGCAATACGCACTTCTGCGCCGAGATTCTGCAAGGGGCCAGCGACGACATCCGCGGCACGATCTGGGTTGACAATCCCGGCGCGGGTTCCTACATGACGCGGTTCACGCCCAATGGCTACCAGGACTATGTGCCGCTCATTCTACCCTGGAGTACGGCCGGGATCGCCACCGCCGGCATCCCCACTGGACAACGTCGCGTCGTTCGGGCCCTCGGGCCTCGGCACCAGCCCCGCGACGCCCGGCTCGTTGTGCGACAGCCAGCCGGTTCAGCAGCTCGGCTGCTGGATGCAGCCGAGCGAGGGGTCGGAGTTCGTCGGATCGCGGAGCCGCCATCCCGGTGGCGTCGAACGCCCTCTTCGGCGACGGCTCAGTCCACTTCATGAAGAGCTCGATCAATCCGCCGACCTGGATCTAGCCTCGGCTCGATCAACAACGGCGAGGTGATCAGCTCCGACCAGTATTGAGCGGTCGGCGGGCTCGTATCGTTGCGGCACTCGGCGCGAAGCCGCATCCCTGGCGGCGGTCGCCTGGCTTCGCCGGTCTCAGTGCCACGTGCCGGAATCGGCGCTGGCAAGCCAGGCCATGATGGTCGGGGCGATCGAATCGAGCGGCATGACGAACTTGGCCGCGCCGCGGCGAATGGCCTCGCGCGGCATGCCGAAGACGACGCAGGTCGCCTCGTTCTGGGCGATCGTGAGCGCGCCGGCCTCGCGCATCTCGAGCAGCCCGCCGGCGCCGTCGTCGCCCATGCCGGTCATGATCACGCCGGCCGCGAACGGACCGGCCGCCTGGGCCGCCGAGCGGAACAGGACCTCGACGCTGGGCCGGTGGCGGCAGACCGGCGGGCCCTCGACCAGCTCGACGCGATAACCCGTCCCCGACCGGCGAATGAGGCCGTGCATGTCGCCGGGAATGATCAGCGCACGCCCGGACCGGATCGGCTCGTGCTGCCGCGCCTCGGCGACTTCGATCTCGATCCTCGGGTCGTTGTTGAGCCGCTGTGGCGAACGCCGTCGTGAACTCCGGCGGCATGTGCTGGACGATCACGATCCCGGGCGCAGTCGGCGGGAAACCCCGCCAGCAGTTGCTGGAGCGCTTGCACGCCACCGGTGCTCACTCCGACGACGACGATCCGCTCGCTAGGCCCGCCGCGGGGCGAATAGGGGATCTTGGGCAGGATCACGTCGGCCGTGTGCCGCGGGTCGGTCGCGCTCGACAGGACGATCCTCGCGCAACGGCAGCCGGCCCGCGCGCGCGGCGTTGCGGATGCTTTCGAGCAGGTTCTGCGACCATTCCGCCAAGCGGTTCGGCGTTGTTCCAGTCGGGCTTGGCGATGACCTCGATCGCTCCCATCTCGAGCGCGGTCACGGCCCGCTCGGCCTGGGCCGTGCAGAGCACGACCGGCAGCGGATGCTGGCGCATCAGCTTGCGCAGGAACGTCAGCCCGTCCATCCGCGGCATCTCGACGTCGAGCACGATCACGCCGGGCACCGACTTGCGAGAGCATCGCGACCGCTTCGTAGGGATCGGCGGCCAGCACGACCCGGAACCGCGGGTCGGACTCGATGATCGACTTGAGCCGCTGCCGCACCAGCGCACTGTCGTCGACGACCAGAACCTCGAGGGGCTCCGGTTCGGCCCGGGGCGATGGCCGTCGTGGGCCGATCGCGCCGAGCCATGCCGGCTCACCCCTCCTTCTGAAAGAGCGACGGTGAATGCTTGCGCAGCGACGGCGGCACTTCCGGCAGGATTTCGCCGTTGCCCATGGCCAGCCAGCCCCCCGGGCGCAGGTGCTGGGCCAGGCGATTCAAGAGCGTGCAACCGCTCGTCTTCGGCGAAGTAGATCGACACGTTCCGGCAGAAGATGATGGGAAAGTCGTTGGGAACCGGCCAGTTGGGTTGCGCAGGTCGATGTGGCGGAACTTGACCAGGTCGCGGATCTCGGGAACGACCCGGAACGAGCCCTCGCGCGGGCCTCGGCCCAGCAGGAAGAACCGCCGGAGCCGGGCCGGCGAAACTCCCTGAACGTCGCGCGTGGTGTAGATCGCGCCGGCGGCGATCTTGAGCATTTCGAGCGACAGGTCGCTGGCCCAGATCTCGGCACGTTGCGCGTCAAGGTTGCGCGAGCGTCTCGGCCAGCACCATCGCCATGCTGTACGGTTCCTGGCCGGAGGAGCAACCCGCCGACCAGATCCGGATCGTCATCCCCGGCGATTCCTTGAGCCAGGCCGCGACCTTCTCGGCCATGAAGGTGAAGTGGGCCGGCTCGCGAAAGAAGGCGGTGTGGTTGACCGTCGACAGGTCGATCAGGAGCTGCGCGCCCCAGCCGGTCGGGATCGGGCTTGAGCACCTGCTCGTGAAACTGGGTGAAGCTCTGAAAGCCCTTGACCTGAAGACGCGAGCGCAGCCGGGCTTGCAAGAGCCCCATGCGGTGGGTTTCGAGCGTGATCCCGATCTGATGGCGCAAGAACGCCATGATCGGAGCGAAGTCCTTCTCAGACCAGGGCTCGGGTTCCGCCGGCGAGGGTGGCAGCATGCCCGATGTCGCCACGTTACACTCCCTCACCGTTCAACGACCCGAGGGTCGAGAAGATACGATCTACGTCCAGTACGAGCAAGAAGGCGTCTTGGTGACGGATCAGGCCGCGGACGAACGGGGTCGCCTTCCCAAGTCCAAGCTGCGGTGCGGCTTGCACTTCCTCGGGCGAGAACTCCAGGACGTCGGAGACCCGGTCGACCAAGAGGCCGGTGATCTGCACGTCGTTGCCCACGGTCGACTCGACGATCAAGCACGCACGGCGCCCGGTCTGGCTTCGCGTCTCCTTGGTCAGCCCAAACGGCAGCCGCAAATCGTAAACCGGCACGACGTGACCGCGCAGGTTGATCACCCCCAGCAGAAACTTCGGGCCACCGGGCACTTCGGTCAGCGACTGCATGTCGAGGACTTCCTGGACGCGCATCACCTCGAGCGCATAGCCCTCGCCACCCAGTCGAAAGACGACGTAGGACTGCGCTCTGTCGCGATCGGCATCGGCACTGGCATCCATCACGACATCGACCATCATCCCACCCTCTGATCGCATCTCATCGAGCGAGCTCGCGATCAACTCCCGACCGGTTCATCGGCTGGCGCCGTCGGCCGATTTCGACCTCGGCCACAGTCGGCTCAATTAAGAACGTCGTCGCTCTTCATGAGAATCGCTCGAAATTGTCGTCGTCGTCAAGGTTAACCACGACTCCCCCCCGCGGGGAGGCGCCGGAATTGCGTGATGGCGAGGCGGTGCGATCGCCGACCGGGATGGGTGGGCAACGCCGGCGGCGGGGCCTGGTGGACCGACTGCGCCTGCAATCTGGCCCATCCCGTGATGGCCGTCGAGGCCGTGCGCGCGCGGCCGGCCGCCGACCGCGGCGCGGGAAGCGGCTTGACCTGGCGTGCCTGCGCTCGCACCGCCGCCCCCGAGTGCGAGCGCGCCTGAGCTCCCGGTCCCGCCCAGGTAGCCGTTCCCGGACGTATCGAGCTGGAAGAAGTCGACCTCGCGCTGCAGGCTCGTCGGATTGCGACGCCAGTCCGGTGGCGGTGGCCGACAGCTCGTGGCTGGCCGCCGCGTTCTGCTGCACGACCTCCTCGAGCTGGCTGACGCCGACGTTGATCTCGCGGATCGCGTCCATCTGCTCCTGCGAGGCGGCGGCGATCTCCTGGATCAGGTGCGACGTGTCGCGGATCATCGGCACCGTCCGATCGAGCAGTCGAGCCGGCGTTTTCGGCCACGGCGACGCTTTTCTTGGCCAGGTCGCTGATCTGCTGGGCGGCGGCCTGGCTGCGCTCGGCGAGCTTGCGGACTTCGCCGGCAACGACCGCGAACCCCTTGCCGTGCGTGCCGGCCCGGGCCGCCTCGATGGCCGCGTTCAAGGCCAGCAGGTTGGTCTGGTAGGCGATGTCGTCGACGATCAGGATCTTCTGGGTGATCTCGCGCATGGCCACGACCGTCTCGCGGACGGCTTCGCCTCCCTTCTCGGCCTGGCTGCTGGCGTCGTTGGCCATCCGGGCGGTGTCCTTGGCGTGCTGGGCGTTGCGCCCGACCGAGGCGTCGACCGATTGCAGGCTGCCGGCGATCTCCTGGAGCGTGGCGGCCTGCTCGTGCGAGCCCTGCGCGAGCTGATGGGCGCTCGAATTGAGCTCGTTGCTGGCGGTCGAGACCGAGGCCGTCGTCTCGCGGATCTGGCTGATCACCTCGGACGAGCTTGTCGACCACCGAATTGACCTGGGTCGCCAGCTCGCCCAGCTCGTCGCCGCGCTTGACGTTGCGTGTGGGCGTAGAGATGCCCCTCGCGGAGCTGCCGCGTGACCTCGATGATCTCGAGCAGCGGCCGAACGAACCAGCGGCCGATCAGACAAGCCCAGGAGCAGCGTCAGGCACAAGACGGCCGCCAGGATCACAGCGATCTACGATCTGGTTGTTGTAGATCGTCGCGATAGGCGTCGTCGTACGGGCACGATGACCAAGCGTCGACGAAGCCGTGCACGGCCGTTCGTCGCCGCTGCGGCGAGGCTCTGCGAGTGCACGGGAGCGTAGCCGACGAGCTCGACCTTGCCGGCCGGGCTCCGAGCGGCAGCGGCTTCGCGAGCTCGACTCCCGCGGTGTGCCGATGGCGGCTTCGGCCGATCTTCCGGTATCGCGTCGTCAAGTCGGTGCGCTCGGGTTGGGGTCGAATGCCGCCGTATCGGCTTGCGCTTGACGAGAACCTTGTCGTCGGGGTCGACGATGATAGACTTGCGCGGTCGTCGAGCCTGAATTGATTGACGACGATCTCGATCTGCCTGCCGAGCTCCTGCTTGATCTTCGCTCGGGCAGCTCACCGGTCTTGTCACGGCCTTGAGCGCCTCTTCGATCGTGCGCGATCAGCCGAGCGACGCGGTCGCTGATCGACGCCGCGGCCTGCTTGATCAGCAGGATCGTTGCTTCTCCTTGAAGTCGTCGTTGGCCTGGTAGGCGAACCAGGCGACGATCGACGCCGGAACCAGCCCGAAGAGGACGAAGGCGGTCGTGATTTGTCTTACGTAGGGAGATTCTCATCGGTAACTCTCCGCCCTCACGCCGGCCGAGGGCGCGATGCGAGCGCTGTGCTCGGCAAATCGTGACTCGGACACCAGGGCTGAAAGATCAAGAATCAAGGAGACGGAGCCGTCACCCAGGATGGTGGCTCCGGAAAATCGGTTGAGGCCGTGCAAGCCCTCGCCCAGCGACTGGATGACCGCCTGGACGCGTCCCACCAGCCGGTCGACGGCGACGCCGACCCGCTGGCCGGCGTGGCGGGTCAGTAACAATTCTTGCCGCGCCGGCAGGGAGCCGTTGGCACGAAACAGCTTTCTGAGCGAAACCATCGGGCACGAGCTCGCCGCGCACGGCGACGCACGGCCGCCCCTCGGCCAGGGCCGATCGGGTGCCGTTCAAGGCCACGCACTCTTCGACCTGCGCCAGCGGAACGACGTAGCGGCCGCCGCCGGTTTCGACCAGGAGCCCGTCGATCAAGGCCAGCGTCAGCGGCAGGCGGAAGATGAAGGCCGTCCCCTTGCCCGGGGTGCTTTCGACCGCCACGCTGCCGCGGAGCGCCCGCACGGCGTCGCGCACGACGTCGAGCCCGACGCCGCGGCCCGACAGCTCGCTGACCGTGTCGCGGGTCGAGAAACCCGGCTCGAAGATCAGGCCGACGACCCGCGGGTCGTCCGGCGGCGTGCCCGGTCGGCACCATGCCCAGCGCGATCCCTTTCTTGACGATCTTCTCGCGGTCCAGCCCGCGGCCGTCGTCTTCGACCCGGATCGCCACCCGGTCCCCCTCGTGGCCGGCCGCAGAGCGTGATCCGCCCGACCCGCGGCTTGCCCTTCTCCAGCCGCTCCGCGGGATGCTCGAGCGCATGGTCGACGGCGTTGCGGATCAGGTGGATCATCGGGTCGCTCAGCCGCTCGACGATCGTGCGGTCGAGCCGCGTTTCCTGACCGACGATCCGCAGCTCGATCTCCTTGCCCGAGCGGTCGGCCAGGTCGCGGACCACCCGCGGGAATCGCGAGAAGAGCTCGTCGACCGGAACCATCCGCAGGTCGAGCGTCGTGTCCCGGATCTGCCGGCTGACGCGCTGGAGGGCCTCAAGGGCATGAATCCAGGTCTCGACGCCGCGAATCTCGCGCAGGCCCATCAGGTTGTCCGACACCACGACCAGCTCGCCGGCCAGCCCCACCAGATCATCAAGCTGCGCGGCGTCGACCCGAATTCGGGCGTGCGGCCGCGGGCTCAGGAGCGCGGGCGGCCGCGGCTGGATGCGGGCGGCCGGCGCGGCCGCGGCGGCGGGCGACGCGGCGTGGCCGCCGGCGGCCGGCGCGGCGGGTCGTCGGCGCGGCCGGGCTGACCGCCGAGTCCGCCGCGTCGGTGGCGACTGACCCGTCGCCGGCGGGCGGCGGTCACGGCCGGCAGCCGCGCCCGGCGCCGCGCGAGCTCGGAACGCGCAGCGAACTTGCCGTCGGGCAGCCGCCGCTCGATCGTCACGCTGCTGTCTTCGGCGAAGAAGAGAAACGCTTCCTCGAGCCGCGCCAGGTCCTGCTTCGGTCTTGATCGTGATCGTCCAGGACAGATAGCAGCGCTCCGGGTCGAGCTGGTCGAGCGGCGGGACCGCCTCGGGGTCGGTGACGATCGTGGTCTCGCCCAGCTCGCGGAGCTCGTCGAGGACGCCCAGGGGATTGATGCCGCGCCGCAGCACGTCCGGCCCGGGCGTCAGCGTGATCCGGTAGACGTTCCGGTCGTGATTCACCGCCGGCGTGGCTCGTGCCGGGCGGTCGGCCGGCGGCGCTGGCGGCATCTCGGCCTTCCGCCGCCGCCGCGACGGCCGTGGCGAGTCGCCCGGCGCGGCATCCGGTGCCTGGCTGGCGTGCTCGCGCCCGCTTGCGGCGCTGGCCGGGCGCTTCGTGGTCGCCTCGGAGGCAGGCAGAGCGCCGTGCGGCTGCTGGCCGCCGGTCGCGGCACTGCGCTGCGGCGACGGCCTGCGGCAGCGGCGCCGCGACTGACCGCGCAGCGCCGGGTGCGACTGGCCGGCGGTGCCGCACGGGCACCGGGGCCCGTCTGGCCCGGCCCGCGCAGAAGCGCAGTCAAGCCGCTGCGTCAGCTCGCCCGACGGCGGGATCGGCGACCTGGCGGCCTCGGCCTCGACCATCGCCGCCAGATGGTCGCGCGCTTCGAGCAAGAGTCGTGATGATCTCGGAGTCGACCGCCAGCAGACCGCCGCGGATCCGATCGAGAACCGCCTCGATCCCATGCGTGAACTCGGCGATGACCGCCAGCCCGACCATCGCCGCGGCCCCCTTGAGGCTGTGGGCCGCCCGAAACGTCTTGATCGAGGTGCGCACGGTCGCTCTGACGCCGCTCGAGATCCATCAGCCCCTCTTCGAGACCGATCAGGAGCTCGCGCGCTTCCTCGAAAAACATCTCGCGGAATCGGTCGTCCGAACTGCCGTTCAAGCTCCTTGGCCCTCTCGCTGCCGCTCTCGCTCTCCACAGTGATCGACCACCTTGCCCATCACGCTGCCTGATCGCTGGCGACTGACCATTACTTCACCGTGCTCTAACCTGCGCGGATCGCCGCCGAATCGTGTCCGGTCACGCGGCAAGACCCGCCGCACCCACCGCCGCAGGCTCTCCGGCTCGATCGGCTTGACCAAGCCAGCCGGTCACCCCCTGCCGATGCTCCGGCTGGAACTCGCTGGGGTGCCGGCACGACAGGACCAGGACCGGCAGGAATCGATGCATCGGCAAGTCGCGGACCGCCGCGACCAGCGACAGGCCGTCGCGGTTGGGCATCTCCAGGTCGGTCAGCAGCAGATCGCACGGCGACTCGCGCAAGACCTGAAGCGCCGCCTCGCCGTCGGCGACCGAGATGACCTTGAGGTCCATGTCGCCGAGGTGCTCGGCCACCCAGCGGCGCACCGACGGACTGTCATCGGCATGCAAGACCGTTTTGCTCATCCTGTCATCACTCCCGCACGGTCGCGAGCCAGTCCGCCAATGCCGATCGCTCGGCGATGTCCGCGCAGACCTTCGGGACATTGACCAGGCGCAGCGTCCTGCTCGCTGCGACGCGCCGTCTTCACGCACGAGACCAGCAGCTGGAGGCCGGCCAAGTCCCACGGTCCCGAATCGCCCAGATCGATCCGAAGCGGCTTTCCTTCCGCCAGCGCCGTCCGCAGCGATTCTCGCACCGCCGCGACTTCGTAGAGCGTGACCGGCCCGGTGAGGAGGATCGTCTTGACCTCTGTTGGTTCGACGGCCATGGTGCGCCACCACCCTATCCCTCAAAGAGCCAGGGACGTTGCGTGGCCCCAAACCGCACTGGAACTGACGTCAGTGGAAGCAGAGACGGACGGATCGCCGAACCGGAGTCAACTCGCCCGCCCGCTTTAGTTTAACATGCTCGCTCGGACTTGAGGAGCATTCACTTGGCGAGATGCTGGAGAACGATGATGTTGATGTCGTCGGCCGGGCGGCCGGGTGCGGTATGGTTGCTCAGGGCCTCGTCGACCTGTCTCAAGATCTCGCCGGGATCGGCGCCGTAGTGCGACTGGAGCAGCGTCTTCGAGCCGGTCTTCGCCGAAGAGCGCGTCGGATGGATCCATGGCGTCGGTCAGGCCGTCGGTGTAGATCACCAGCGATTCGCCCGGCTCGATGCGATCGGTGTCGCCGGCCGTGCCGTCAACCATGCCGATCCCCAGCATTCCCGGATTCGACGGCAGCGTCCGCGGCCCGTTGGGCCCGACGATAATCGCCGGCGGATGGCCGACGCCCGCGTAACGAACCAGGCCCGTCTCCTCGTCGGCGATCAAGTAAAACCCCGTGCAGAAATAACCCTCGGGAAAATACTGCTCGGTCGCGACGTCCAGCCCGGCCAGCAGCTCGCCCGGCTCGAGCACCGCGATCGACAACGACGCCGCCAGCGCCTTGACCATTCCCGAGAGCATCGCCGAGTTGACCCCGTGGCCCGACACGTCGGCCACCAGGATCCCCAGCCGATTGTTGTCGAGCCGGTAGAAATCGTACACGTCGCCGCCGAGCTGATTGGCCGGCGTGTACCGAACCGCCAGCCGCAGCACGCCCCGCGGCTTCGGCGGGCGCGGCATGAGCGCGAACTGGACTTTGCGTGCCAGGTCGAGCTCGAACGTCAGTTTCTTGTGCGCCGCTTCCAGCAGCCGGTTGCGCTCGGCAATCTCACGGTTCAGGTCGGCAATCCGCAGGTGGGCGCGGATCCGCGCAAACAGCACCTGGAAGTCGTCCTGGCCCTTGGGCTTCTCGATGTAGTCGTCGGCGCCGGCCGTCAGGCCGGCGATCTTGTTGTGCGTCTCGCCCAAGGTGGTCAGCATCAGCACCGGAATCGAGCGCAGCTCTTTGTCCGCCTTGAGCGCCTGGCACAACCCCGCGCCGTCGAGTTCGGGCATCTCGTAGTCGGTCAGGATCAGCTCGGGCCGCGGCTCCAGGCGGGCCTTGGCCAGACCCTGAAGGCCGTCGTTGGCCGTTTCGACCTCGAACCCCTCCTCCTTGAGCATGGTCGAGAGCATCCGGCGCATGGTCGAGCTGTCTTCGACTAACAAGAGGCGGCGCGAGCCATCGGCTCCTCTCTCCTTGCGCATTCCACCACACCTCGGATTACAACGACCTTCTCGCGGGTCGGATCAGACACGCCGTCCGATCGCAACTGCTGGTTACCACGATAAGAACACGATCGACCGGACTGTCCAGGGCCGGTCGATCAGCAGCCCCACCTACCGACGCTGTTGGCCAGCCGCGTTGACGCCGACGTCGCCGGCGACCCCACGACGCCCCCCCCTCCCAGCGAACTGGCCGAACGCCCGAAGGTCAGCCGGGACGCGCTGGCGGCGAAGGAGCCAGACAGCACGTATCCGGGCACCTGTCGCCGCTCGGCCCGTCTCGCCGACGCCGCGGCGGCTTGATCGAGCACGTTCCTCCAGTCGCTCCGCGATCAAGTCGCCGAGCATGCTCACAAATCGGGATGCGATCCCGACGGTCTGGGCGCGAACCATCGTCAGCGCCGAGCTGTTCGCACAAGCTGCTTCGCCTCCTCGTCCAGGTCGTAGAGCACCTCCATGTGATCGGACAGGAACCCGATCGGATGGATCACGACGGTGGCGACACCCTCGCGTCTTCGAGGTTCCGCAGGTGATCGAGGATGTCCGGCTCGAGCCAGGGATCGCCCGGCCGCCCGCTCCGGCTCTGGTAGACCAGATCGCAACGGTCTCGCTCGGATGCCGAGCCTGCTCAGCGACCAGCCGGCAGGTTTCGCCGAAGCTGATGCTCGTAGTCGCAGTTTCGCGCCATCGCGACGCGGAATGCTGTGGGCCGTGAAGACCAGCGCGAACCGCGTCCCGGGCGTCCGCGGCGGAAGCCTGTCGAGAGCGTCGCGAACGCGATCGGCGTTGGCGGCCACGAAATCGGGATGATTGTAAAAGAGCCGTCACCTTGTCGATCCGAGGAGCGGCTGGCCCGACGGCTGCCTGGGCGCGGGCGATGTCTTCGCGGTACTGGCGGCAGCTCGAATAGGAACCGTACGCCGCCAGCACGAGCGCGAGGGCCTTCTTGACTCCGCGGGCGCCATCTCCGCGACCGTGTCGGCCAGCATCGGGTGCCAGTTGCGATTGCCCCAGAAGATCGGCAGCGACGAGTCCCGCGCGGTCGAGCTCGATCCGCAAAGCGTCGATCAGCGCGCGGACCTGAGCATTGATCGGGCTGACGCCGCCGAAGTGGTCGTAATGCTCGGCGACCTCCAGCAGCCGGTCGCGCGGAACGTTGCGACCGCGCGTCACGTTCTCCAGGAACGGCAAGACGTCTTCTCGACGCTCGGGACCGCCGAAGCCGACGATCAGGATCGCGTCGTAGCCGGCGGCCCGCTCGGACTGCATCGTGCCTGCCGTCGCCTGTCTGGATCCGGGCGTGGACTACGTCCGAAGCGATTCGATGAGCTCATCCGTCGATGGCGAATCCGCTGCCGTGCCTTCACCAGGCGCGGTCGAGCAGGTCTTCCATGTCGGTCTGGGTGCACGGGCGTGGGTTGGTGCGATGGCAATGGTCGAGCATGGCGAAGCGGGCGAATTCGGTGATCCGGTCGCGGCGCAGCCCGTCGAGCTGTCCCAGCCGTCGAGACAGCGGCAGCCGTGCCAGGACGAGCTCGGTCAGCGTGATCAGGTGCCCGGCCGCGTCGCCGCCGCGGCCCAGGCCGAGTCGCGCCACCCAGGTCGGCCATCCGAGGCGCCGCGGCCTCTCGGTTGAATCGCAAGCGCATGCGGAAGCAGGATCGCGTTGATCGTGCCGTGGTGCACGCGGCCCTCGCGAACCCAGGGCGTGCGAAAGCGAGTGAACAACGCCCAGCCCCTTGTGGAAGCTGATTCCACCCAGCAGGGCGCCCATCATCATCGCGGACCGCGCCTCGGCGCTGGTGCCGTCGCGCACGGCCGTCTCCAGCCCCTTGGAGATGTAGCGCAGTCCTTCCACGGCGATCCCGTCGCACATCGGGTGGAACGTGGTCGAGAGATAGCTTTCGACACAATGCGTGAACGCGTCCATGCCCGTCCCCGCCGTCAGGACCGGCGGCAGTCCGCGCGTGAGGTCGGGGTCGCAGATCGCCGTGCTCGGCAGGAGATAAGGGCTCAGAACGGCCGTCTTTCGACCGCGTCTCGCGGGAGCTGGATCAACGTTCCGCGGCCCGCTTCAGCTCCCGGTCCCGGCCGTCGTCGGCATGGCGATCAAGGGAGGCATCGCCGCTCTGATCTTGTCCTGCCCGCCCCGGGTCAGGTCGTAGTCGGCGAGCGGCCCGGATGGGTGACCAGCAGCCGGATCGCCTTGGCGGCATCGATCGGACTGCCGCCGCCGATCGCCGATCAATCCGTCACAGTCCGCGCTGCGATACCGATCCAGACCAGCCAGCACGTCGGCCTCGGTCGGGTTCGATTGAATGTCGCTGAAAACGACGGCTTGCTTCCCGAGCGCGACCAACGACGTGGGCGACCAGCCCCGCCGCGATCAGGCCCGCGTCGGTCACCACAAGCGGCCGCCTGCATGCTCCAGCCGAGCCAGCTCCGCTGCCAGCAGCCGTGGGTCCCGCTGCCGAAAAGAATGCGATTCGGAAAGGTGAACGTCGCCGACCGGCCTGATGCTGCGGACGTCGCGCGCTGTTCGCGGCGCGTCTGCCGCGGCGCCGAATCGGCGCGGCCTGGTTCGTGTCGCTCTGAGCGCCGATCGTGATCGATGAAGTCGGCGTCAAGCGACTCGCTCCTCACGCCTGAGCCTGTCCGATGCCGCTCGGCCTCGCGCACGGTCCTTCTTCGATCGCTCGCACGCGGTGCGCGCAGTTCAGCCGGCGAGCTCGCCTGCTACGCCTGGCTATACAGTCCTCTACACATAATGTAGTCCGTGTGACAAGGCTGGCGACGTCGTCGTGGCCGGCGATCGCTCACGCGAGGGAACTCGAGCAACTGTTCCATCTCGGCGGCCGCGTGTCGATCGCCGGCATCCCGTGCCCGGTTGATACCCGCGCGCAGAATCCCCGCCGCCGCCGTCGACCTCGCCGCTCTCGGCGTACGACTGGCCGAGCTGCTGGTAGGCCGCAATCTGATCGTCAGGGATGATCGGCAATCAAAGCCAGCAGCCGCGCACGACCCTCCTCGACATCCCCCTCGCGCAAGCACTGGACCGCCAGGCCATAACGGAGAAACGAATCGGTCGGATCGTCGGCCAAGCTCTGCTTCGAGCATCAATCGCCGGCGTGATTTCTCGGCCATCGAATCCTGGCAATCAGCGTTCGAGTCTGAACACCGAACCGCGAGCTGTCGAATCGCAGTCACCGTTCGCGGTTTCGGCAGCTCGTCGCGTCAGACCCCAACAGCATCGTCCTCTGCAGACCTTGAACCTCAGCCTAGCGGGACTGCTCAAGCGATGTCAATGCAGCCTGCACTAGCCTCTCACTCGCCGGCAGAGGAGGGGACATAGCGTTTGTAAAGATGGGATATCTGAGAAAACTGAGATCGGGATTGCTGGATAATTACGGCGCAGGGGAAGACTAGGGCAATATCGTGGCGACTAAGCTCAAGCTGGGAAACGGGTAACCGATCCAAAACCAAGCCGGGAGCCGAATCGCAGGTGAGGTCAGCAGGGAGCCGGCTCGACTGCGATCGGGGTTGACCTGAGAGCTGCCTCTGTCAATCGCTGAAGGGACGACCGCCGTGCCAACGCCCGTGACGAGTCGGATCGAGGGCTTGCTTGGGAAAAGGACGCTGGTCTCTGAGCGGTGCTCGTGGTCGCGCTGGGACCACCGGCGAGTGGTTCGGCTGGTACGGGCTCGGCATCGCGGCGGACCGCGGTCGTCGAGGCCGTCGAGAAGGTCCAGCCCTGCGTCGTGAGCATCTCGAGCGAGAAGATGGCGGCCTCGCACAGCCGCTGGCCGTTCTCGCCGGAGGAGAACCAGCGGCCGCGCGTCAGTGGGATGGGCAGCGGCGTGCTTGATCGACGGCCGCGGTTATATTCTCGACCAACCACCACGTGGTCGACAAAGTTCAAGGAATCATCGTGCAGTTGTCCGACGGGACGAGTTATCGCGGCTCGCGTGCTCCAGTTCGATCCCGTCATGGACCTGGCCGTGCTCAAGATCGATCCCGACCACTCGCTGGCGGCGGTCGAGCATCGGGACGTCGTCGGACCTGATGGTCGGCGAGACGGTGATCACGATCGGCAATGCGTTCGGCTACGAGAACACGGTTTCGGTCGGGATCATCAGTGCCCTGCATCGCGACGTGACGCTTTCCGACGACCAGGTTTACCGCAACCTGATCCAGACCGACGCCTGCATCAACCCGGGCAACTCGGGCGGTCCGCTGATCAACGTCAACGGAGAGCTGATCGGGATCAACGTGGCGGTTCGCGCCGGTGCTCAGGGGATCGGGTTTGCCTTGCCGATCGACGAGGTCAAGCGGGTTGCGACCGAGATGCTGAGCACGCGCCGGCTGGCGTCGACCTGGCATGGGCTCGTCGCCAGTGAGCAACGCCGAGGTCGCAGACGCGGCGTGGTCGTCGCCGAGGTCCAGCCGGGAAGCCCGGCCGAGGCCGTCCGGCTTCAAGCCGGGCGACGAGCTGGTCCGCGTCGGAGACCTGGCTGTCGCCAACACCCTGGACATCGAGCGCGGCTTGCTCGACGTCCGTCCCGGCCGTCCCGCCAAGGTGACCATTCGCCGCGGCAATATCGAGACGGCGATGACCCTCGACGTCAAACCGTTCTGCGGGATGCCGTCGGCAACCCCGGACGACCAGGTCTGGAGAGCTCCTGGGACTGAAAACGCAGCCGGTGTCGACCGAGTACGTCGCCGCGGTCTCGCCCAAGCTCCGCGGCGGGCTCTACATCCAGGCCGTCTCGCCCGGAAGCCTCGCCGAACAGGCCTCCATCCAGAAAGGCGACATCCTGGTCGGCATGAATGTCGGCTCACGGCACTGGGAAACGATTCGAGCCGACAACATCCTCTACGTGCTCCGGCAGCCCGAGACCGCCCAGACACAAAGTGCCGCTGCTCTACGTCGTCCGGCGCAACGGCATCCAACCGCGCCGCATCACGATCGCCGACTCGATGATGCAATCGATCTTGAGCCGCTAGTCGAGCGCAGCCGCGTGGCGACCTCGAGCTTCGACGGGCTCTGGTCCAGCCGACCAAGCGGTCAGATCAGCTCTTCGCGATCATCACCTCGGTGGACTTCACGATCACCGTGACGACGTCTCCAACCTTGAGATCGAGCGACTCGGCAGAAGTGCGGCGTGATCGCCGACACGAACTCAAGCTCTCCGACCGAGACCACGACCTCGGCCATCACATTGCCGAGCTTGACCGACTTGACCTTCCCCTCGAACTGGTTGCGGGCACTGATCAATGGGACCTCCGATCGATGCTGAATCGGTCGTTCGAGCTTGGATCGATTGCGGTCGAAACAACGCTTGTCGGGCAGCCAGCTTAGCCCGGCGGGCTTGAGCTCCGCCAGGGCTGTCGGACCGCGGTTGTCGCGTCGGCGCTGTCAGTGCGATCGACGCCTGGCGTCTGGTACGTCGCCGGCAAGGCATCGACACCGACCGTCGGAACCCGCTAGCTTGATTGAACGCGCTGGTGAGCATTGGTGCGGATCTCGTCAATGACCCTGGGACGGGAACTCGCGGCGATGACTGCCCACGCGAGGACAGGACTCTCCGATGGAGGAGGAACTCCTTCCCAGAACCAGAGGATGATCATCCCAAACGGGCGGCGGTCATCCTCTTCGCCGTGTTCTTCGAATGCGGACTCGCACCTCTAGTCGCTGTTCCTGGGATGGCTGCTCGGGCCACCCGCCACTGGCGCGATTCAGTTGGAGCGTCGAAGCCGGCTCTGTGGGGAGTCGTGGCGACGGTCCCGCTGGTCGTCTTGTTCGTGGCGATGTTGCGCTGGCCGGTCGGACCGCTGGCTCGGGTCAAGCAGTTCTGCGACCAAGAGGTCGTGCCGCTCCTGGAGGACAGCACGTGGTCGGAGATCGCCCTGATCGCTCTGTCGGCGGGCGTCGGCGAGGAAATGTTCTTCCGCGCCGTGCTCCAGGCCTCGCTCGGCGATTGGCTTGGTCGCATCTGGGGCCTCGGGCTGGCAAGCCTGCTCTTCGGGCTGTTGCATCCCATTTCCGTACCGTACATGGTGCTCGCGACGTTTCTCGGCCTTTACCTGGGCGCCGTGTGGATCTCGGCGAGAATCTCCTGACTGTCATGGTCACGCATGCGCTCTACGATTTCGCGGCCTTGGGTTACGTCCTGCGAATCCGCGCGGGCAACGGCTTCGATTCCGAGGCGAGCCAGTAGGCCGTCAACTCATGATGATTTTCGTGGCGGGAGCCACTATGCTGGCTCCTGCGAACGGGCCTGATCGGATTCAGGTCGACGCAGACTCACGCGGTACGTTTTCCTCGAAGGGAAAAAACATGAGGAACGCGTTGATTGGCAACCTCGGCGCCCGGCCGCCTCGTGTCCGGTCGGCTGCCCACATCGGATTGATCGCTTGCACCACGTCGGCTTTGCTCTCTGGTTGGCACGAGCGACTCGGCGCACAGCAACAAGCGCTGCGCTGGAAGCTCAAGGCGGGCGAGGTTCTGAGCTATAAAACCGAACATGAATCGCGGCTGACGGTGAAGTTGAGCGGCCGCGAACGGAAACAAGCCAGAAGCCAGACCATCTACTACCACTGGACCGTCACCAGCGTGTCCGATCGAGGGCGTCGCGGAGATCACCCAGAAGATCGACCGCCTGACGATGCGTGTGGACGCACCCCCTTCGATGCCGTTCGATGTGACTCGAAGGCCCCCCCGGCCGAGGTACCCGAGGTCGTTTGAGCCCGAAGTCCAGCAAATGAAGGCGACCATCGGCGCCGAGTTCTCGTTTCAGATGAAGCCCACCGGCGAGATCAACAACATCAAGATCCCGGAACAGACACTGAAGGCGTTGCGCGACGCTCTGCCGCTGAAGACGGCCGGGCAGGCGAATTTCTCCGAGCAGGGGCTCAAGGACCTGCTCCTGCAATCGACTCCGCCGACGTTCCCCGACGGCCCGCTCGAGCCGGGCAAGAACTGGGCGAGCAAACCCACCAAGCATGGCCACGCCGCCAGGGACCGCTCGTCACGGACCGGGTCTTCACGTTTCAGGGCGCCGATCCCAAGTCGCCGAAGCTGCTGCGTCATCGACATGGACACACGGGTGTCGCTCGAGCCGGCCGACAACTCGACGGTCAAGATCCGCTCTCAAGAGGGAAAGGGGAGCCTGATCTTCGACACCGAGCAGGCCGCGTCGTCAGCACCCGCGGAACCCAGAAGATGGACATGTCGATCTCGACGAATGGGACAAACGGCGACCAGACCACCGAAACGACCTCGACGATGACCCTCGCCTGAGCTCGACTAGCCGGCGCTCGCGTCCAAACCATGCGCCGTGCTTCTTCATCTTGCTGAAGAACGTGCTGCGCGGCATCCCCAGGAGCCGAGCGGCGACGCTCTTGTTGCCGGCCGCTTCCTTGAGGGCGTCGATAAGCCGTTCGCGCTCGTAGGCGAGGAATTCGCTGTTCCAGTCATCGCCCGCCAGCTGCTCGGGCTCGGTGCCGGCGATTCCCGGGGCAGGGGGCTCGCCGGCGACGGCCCGCGGGGGCTTCGCGTCGAGGACCGCGGGGGCCCGGCCGCAGAGCCAAGGCCGACGGCGCCGCGGCAGTCGCGGCACCTAACGGCAGTCGGGGACGAAGCCGGCGCCGGCCGGGCTTCTGAACTCGAGCGGCAAAAGGTCGAGCGTCACGGCCGGGCCGTCGGCGAGCACGACGGCTCGCTCGACCACGTTCTCCAGCTCGCGAATGTTGCCCGGCCAGTCGTAGGCGACCAGGGCCTCGACCGCCTCGGGGTCGAGGTGAGTCACCAGCTTGCCGGTTCGCTGGGCATGCAGGTTCAGGAAGTGAACGGCCAGCTCGAAGATGTCCTCGCGGCGCTCGCGCAGGGCCGGGACGTACAGGCAGATCACGTTGAGCCGGTAATAGAGGTCTTCGCGAAATCGCCCGGCGCGGATCAGCGCCTCGAGGTCTTGGTGGGTGGCGGCCAGGATGCGGACGTCGACCGTGATCGGCTGCGAGCTGCCCACCCGCTCGAACGACATCTCCTGGAGCACACGCAGCAGCTTGGTCTGGACCTCGAGGTTGATGTCGCCGATCTCGTCGAGGAAGAGCGTGCCGCCGTTGGCCTGTTCGAAGCGCCCCACGCGGTCGCGGTCGGCCCCGGTGAACGCGCTCTTGACGTGACCGAACAGCTCGCTCTCCAGCAGGCTCTGCGACAAGGCCGCGCAGTGGAGCTTGACAAACGGCCCGCCGCGCGCGGGCTCGCCTGATGGATCGCCGCGGCCAGCAGCTCCTTGCCGGTGCCGCTCTCGCCGCGGATCAAGCACGGCCGAATGGGTGGCGGCCACCTTCTGAGCCATGGCGATCGTTTTCTTGAGCACGGCGCTCGAACCCTTGATCGAAGCGAAGACGCTCGAGATGACCGTCGCCGAGCGGCTCGATCGACGAGTCGGACGGCAGGCTCCGCCAGCGCGTGCGCCGACCCTTCGCGTTCGCGCTCGGCGCGATCCGCGAAGCTGGTCTTGCAGGATCAGGATCCGTCGCTGCTGCTCGGCGATCTTTTCGACCTTGTCGCGCAGGTCGTGGTTGAGCTTCTCGAGCGTCTCCTGAATGTCGGCCGAGTGCAGCACCAGCGTCGCCACCGAGCTCAAGCGCGCCCAGGAACGCCATCTCCTCGTCTTCGTACGGCATGCCGCTCCGCTTGGGCCCCAGGACGAGCAGCCCCGCGAGCTGACCGTCGCCGCCCACGGCGGTGGCCGCTTCGCCTCCCAGCGCGATCATGGCGTCGGTGGCCGGGTCGGACGCCCCGTCGGCCAGCGGCGTGCGAGAGCCGCACCGCCGGCGTCTGCCGCAGGCGAATCACCAGGGGATGATCGGCAGCGAGCATGTGCTCGTCGGGCGCCGGACCGTGGGCGGCCACCAGCTCGAGCGACCGCCCCGGACCGTCGCACAGGTAGAGTGCTCCCCACTCGAGCCGCAAGACCTCGGCCGCGGCCTCGAGCAGCCGGCGGCCCAGCGTCACCCGGTCGATCAAGCTCCCCACGGCCAGACGCATCTTCTGCATCGCCCGGTCGAACTTGTATTTCTCGCGGAAAAACTGCCGGTCGATCACCCGCTGAAACCGCCCACGCAGCATTTCCGAGAGGATCAGCACAAGCACGACCGAAAGCGCCGCCGCCACCGCCCCGCGTGAGGTCGAATGGGACCGACTAACTGATCGCCGATCAACTTGCCGATCAACAAGAGCACCCCGGAATAGATCAGCCGCGCCGGCAGGCGACAGCGCGAAGTAGACCGCGCTGCGGTTGATGATCTGGTCGACCTGCATCAGCTTGTAACGCGTGATGCTGAATGCATAGGCCATCGTGTAGAGCAGCGATACGGCGAACATCGGCCAGGCCGCGGTTCCCCGGCCCAAGGTCGCCGGGTCGTTCCACGTCTGGGCCAGCAGGTACGTGATAAGGAGCAGCGAGATCACCGTCGCAAGCAGGATCCACTGAACCTGGCTCCGCTCGCCGCGCGTCGGCGCCTTCAAGTAGCTGACCAGGAGCGACGACAGGCAAAGCCCGAAGAGCACCGTCGCCCACCCGACGTAGCCCAGGGCCAGCCATTCCACGAGCTGAAACGCCGCTTCCGTCGACAATTCGGGGCGGGGATGCAGTGTGAACCACCGCGCCGCATACATGCTCCCCCACAAGACCAGCAGGTACGCCACGGTGACGCCATACAGCCCCACGACCACCGGCCGGCGCCGGCCCCGCAGGATCGGATTGGGACGGGGAAAGATCAGGAAGAAATGAAGGTTCACGACCGGCACGAAAAGCGCAAAGGCCGCGAACGGATAGATGAGCCAGGGCTCGGTGACGATCTCCGTCCAGTGGTACCCCCCCATGAACGCACCCACGGTGACGATGCACACGGCGAAGAACACCGCCGCCGACTGATCATTCGGGCGCTTCCAGAAGACCCGTGCGCCGATGGCGAAGATCAACAACTCCTGCAGGAACCACACGCACGAGCGATAGTACGTCCACGACGGCGGATATTGCACAAGCGCATGCGCCGTGTGGGGCTCGAGCGTGTCTCGATCGCGCCAGCGCACTTCGATCGTCTGGCCGACCTGCCCGCTGAAACTCCGCAGCGCCCGAATGTAGTCGCCGTACCGGCCGTCGTGAATCTCGCGATCGCCGATCGCTTCCAGCGTGTCGCCGACTTGTGGCCGGGACGGCTCCCACTGGTAGTCCTCAGGGATCTTTTCTTCCACCTTCGTGCCGAACAAACACCGCACGCCGATCGTGCCCATCCATGCGACGTGAGCCAGAACAGCAACCGAATACAGCAGCACGCACACCGAAAACCCCATCCACAGGGCGCAGCAGTACCGCCGGGCGCCGGGACGAGCCCAGAGTCGTGAATCGGGCGCCCCGATGACCAACGCTCGACCACGGGCCTCGGCTGAACGAAACCGGACCTCCTTTCGGCGTCGGACGCGGGGAACTCGGCAGTGAATTGGATGACCGATCCATACCTCCACAGTAGTGACTCGGCGCCGAGATGCAAGGAATTCGTTAACGAAATTTCGACATCAACGCGATGTTAGACCCGCTTTCTGGTCATTTTTTATTCACTCTACTCAAACTATCCCAACTACTCAAACGTTACAAGATTTTGGCTGCGATCGGGACTCGCCAAGGTGACCGTGCCAGTCAACAAGAAAATAGAAGCAATACGTAGAATGCGTGATGCGTTGTGTCAGGCAATCACCGTCAGGTCGAGGGTTCGGCGCCGAGTTTTCGTCGCTGTCGACAGACTTCACGAGATGGCCATCGCTTGAGTTTTGGCACGCCGGTTGCTTTTCGGCCGCATTTTTCGGTGGGCACGGGCCGTGCATTAGAGCTTGGTGCGAGCACCATGCTCCGGCGCGCCTTCGCTGGCGATTCGGCTCTGGCTGAAACGGCCGCATCGACGAGTTTCCAGCGTGGTAAATCGCTGCGACGCGGCTGCTCGACACCCAAGATTTGCCCCTTCGAGGAAGCATCATGCGGCTTACAGCCCACTGGCGAAGTTCGTGGACAACGCTCTCTATTGAGACACCGCCGGGGCGGATCGAGACGGTGCTGATCGGGGCCGAACCGGTTGACGTGATCCGATTCGGCCGCGGAACGCCGCTGGTGCTGGTGCCGGGCCTGGCGGGAAGCTGGAAGCTGCTGTTGCCTTTGGCACAGCGGCTGGCGCGCCACTTCGAGGTGATCGTCTACGGATTGCGCGGCGATCGGTTCCAAGGAGGGGGCATCGAGAGCGATCTGCGGTCGATCGGCGACATTGGTCAGTACGCCCAGGATTTGGCGAGCCTGCTCGATCATCTGGGGCTCGAATCGCCCGACGGTTTTTGGTGTTTCGTTCGGCGGCGCGATCGCGCTGGAGCTGGCGGCCGAGCATCCGAATCGCTTAGGCGCGCTGGTGGTCCAGGGGGCCGAGGCCCAGTTCCGGCCCACGATCGGCTCGACCATCGCCCGAAGCGTGCTCGAACGGTTTCCGCTGCCCAACGACAATCGATTCGTCAACCAGTTCTTTCACCTCCTGTATGGGTCGAAGCCCGAGCCGGGCCCGCTGGTCGACTTCGTGGTCCAGCGGATCTGGGAGACCGACCAGACCGTGATGGCTCTGCGCTTGGCCGAGCTCGAATCGTTTGACATCTCGCACAAGCTCTGGCAGATCGAGGCGCCGACCTTGGTCCTGGCGGGATCGCGCGACGTGATCGTTCATGCCGGCCGCCAGCGCGCGCTCGCCGAGCACATTGCCGGTGGCCGGTTTGCCTTGCTCGAGAATGCAGGCCACATCGGCTTCCTCACCCATCAGGCTGAGGTCGTGCGCCACGTGCGCACGCACATCGAGCGCGTGCAGATGGTCGTTTGATGCATGCTCTGCTACTTCGGCCCGCGGCACGGCGTGGCAAAGCGGACTCATAAAGCGGTTCCTGATCGCATGCCTGGCAAGCTCATGACAGCGCGATTGGATAGTGCCCTGCGCTGGGCCGCCGTCAGTCATGAGGGACAAAGTCGCCGCGCCAGCGGCGTGCCCTATTTCGCGCACCTGGCGGCCGTGGCACTGGTGCTCGAGCGCGCGGGCTTTGACGAGGACGTGGTGATCGCGGGCGTCTTGCACGACATCGTCGAAGACACGCCCGCCATGCTCGAAGAGGTCACCGCTCGGTTCGGGCCCGCCGTGGCCGAGATCGTCGGGCATTGCTCCGAGGTCAAGACTGACCGCGACGGCCAGAAGCGGCCTTGGCTCGACCGCAAGCGCGACCACCTCGCCGCCATGCGCCAGGCCCCATTGGCCGCCAAAGCCGTGATCCTGGCCGACAAGTTGCACAATCTGATCTCGATCGAGGCCGATTTGGCGCCGGCTTCGACGTGTGGGCGGCATTTCACGCCGCGCGCGAGCACGTCCTCTGGTATTACACGGCCGCCATCTCCGCCTGCGACGATGCCGACTCCAGAATTGATCGGCTCGCCCACGCCTGCCGCGATGCCCTCGGCCGCGTGGTCGCGCTCGCTTGACCGCGCTAGGGCGGCGCTGGCCCTTGGCCTTTCTTCGTGCATTGCCGCACGGCCTCCGGTTCCGCCGCCTTTATTTCCGGACATCGCCGCCCAGTGCCTTGGCCACGGCCTCCTCGATCTGCGGCCCCTGGAGGTCGCGCACGATCACCCGGCCGTCGGGCCCGATGAGGATCGTGGCGGGAATGCCGACCTCATACTCCAGCACCGTCGCATCGGACCAGCCGTCACGGGCGAACACTTGCGGCCAGACAAGCCCCTTGTCTTTGATGAGCCTGAGAATTTGCTTGGGATCGTTGGCCAGACAGAAACCCAGGATCACCAAGCGCTCGGGCCTGCCGAATCGAGTCCGGACGGCCTTGAGATGAGGGAAGTCGGCCGCGCAGTTGTCGACCTGCGGGTGCCAGAAGTGAAGCAGCACGAACTTGCCGCGGAGGTCGTGCAGGCCAATCGCCTCGCCGCTCAGGGTCTTGACGAAAAATGGAGGCGCCGGGTCACCAACTTCGGGGCGCTTGAGCTGCCGACGCAAAACCAGGGTCAGATCGGCGACAGCCCCTTCGCGGAGCTTGACCCGCTCGACGCGGTTAGGGACGAAGCCCGCCGAAGTGGCCACCAGCGGCATACTCCTGCTCGGGCAGCAGGTTCTGACTTCGATACCGAAGGTCGGCTTGCTCGACAAAGCCTGCGGCGAAGCCGCCCTCCTCGATCGCGAAACTTGCGGTGACGCTCGCGTCCAAGAACGGCCTCGCGCCATGGTCAGTCTGCACGCGGACCAGCAGCCTTGGCGATTCGTAGACCACGAACTTCACTCCGCGCACGTCAGACTTGAGATTGCCGAGCACACTGCTAGACCCGATTTCAAGGGGCTTGTCTTTGCTGGGGCGGAGCCTGATGGCCAGCGTCTCGTCCGGTGGCAGCGTTTGAAGCTGCACTTGCTCGAGGCCCTTGGGCACGCCGGAAGACGACACGTCCCAGGGCGTCGGGCACGAGCTGCTCGCCCCATTGGAGTTGGGGGCTCTTGTCCTCGCGCTCGGGAAGGTTGATGAGCGCCATGAGCCCGCTACCGTCGAAAACCGCCTCTTGCTGCGCCGGCTGCCCGGCCACGTCGGGGAACGACCCGAACAGCGCGGCAACGCACCCGCGGGTGGGGCGATCCTGCGAATCGACGAACTGCGTCTCGACGGCCACCGTGGGCACCTCGCGCAGCACCAGCGGCGTGGGCACAGCACCGTCTTTTACGTACACCTTGACCGGCTTGAACACCGTTCCGAGCTTGGTGACCGGAGGCTCGTCGGCGTCGAGGCCTTCTCGGGGCTTTTGCCCCGCGCCATGAACGACGTAGTTGCCCTGGCGGAGCGGAGCGAGCATGAATCGCCCGTCGGCGTCGGTTGTGGCCGTGCGCGCGAAGCGTGCATAGAGCGCCGTGGCCGTGATTGCCTGTCCCGCGATCGGCCGCCCCTCGATGTCGACCAATCGGCCCGTGAGCCGGATTCCGTCTTCGAGCACCAACCGTCCCAGGTCCAGAGGGACCCAGAGATCTGGATGCTCATCAGCATCGTCGTCCCCCCAGGCGTGCTGAAAACGTGCATAGTCGGCGGTCGCGACAAGGATCGCCATTTGGTGCGCCTTGGGCAGTCGCATCCGGAACCGGCCATCGGGGCCGGTCGCCCCGTTGGCATGGTCGCCGAAGGGCGGTGAGGGATTCGTATCGTCGCCCCACCGAAGCAGCTCGACGCTCGCTCCAGCAACCGGCCTTCCCGCGGGCGTGACGACCTCACCGGTGTATTCCACGCCTTGCTGGAGCGGGATCTTGTCGAACAACGTCGGATCGCCCGCGTTCTTGGCGATCAAGAGATTGACGAGCGGAACGGCCGACGTCATTTTCGCCCGATGTAATCGCGATGCGACACCGCAAGCACAACGGCCAGTCGCTTCTCGGCGACTTGCTCGGGAGGAAATGCCACCTGGAACCGGCCGTCGCCATCGGTCATGACAGTCGTTGTGCCGGCCCACGCGGGCCATGCTTTGGGATCGATGCCCGGCAACGAGCGTGTTGCAGCCACCGACGCACCGTGCACCGGCTTCTTGGTTTCGAGATCGACGACACGCCCGGCAAACGAAACGCCCTTGCTTGCCTGGGATTCGTCGCTGGCGCGCGTCACACACGCGCACAAAGCGCCGATCATCCCGCTCAAGAAGCCCGGCACAACCCAGCCAAGAAAGCACCGACTTGCCATCTCCGTACCGACTCCACACACTCGCTTCGACCCGCAAGCTGCGCTCACTCGCTTGCCAGCGCCTTGGCGACAGCTTCCTCGATCTTGTCTCCCTGCAAATCGCGCGCGATCACCCGGCCGTCGGGTCCGATCAAGATTGAGTTAGGGACGCCCGCTCCGTACTCCATAACGGTCGCGTCCATCCAACCGTCACGGACGATCACCTCGGACCAGGTGAGCTCTTTTTCCTTGACCACCTTCTCGACCTCTTGCCGGTCTTTGTGCAGGCAGAATTCCACGATCGCGAGCCGGTTCCCTGGTCCGAATCGCTTCTGGACCGCCTTCAAGTGGGGGACTTCCTCCATGGCGTTGTTCCATTGCGGGTGCCAGAAATGCAGCAGCACGAACTTACCGCGCAGGTCAAAAAGACTGATGGCTTGGCCGTCGAGCGCCTTGACGAAAAAAGGGGGCGCCGGGTCGCCGACTTCGGGCCGTTTTGACTGCCGCCTGAGTACCAAAGTGACCTGGGCAGTGGTTCCTTCAGGCAGCTTCACGCGCTCGATGCGATTGGGCATGAGCCCGGGTGACCAGGCCGTCAATGCATACTCCGTGTCGGGCAGAAGGTTCTGGCTGCGGAACCGTTCATCGGCGTGCTTGAACAGGCCAAACTGGTACTCGCCCTGCTCGTACGTGCAATTCGCGGTCACGTTGGTGTCATAGATCGGTCTGGTGCCGTCTTCGGTCTTGACGTCGACTTCGACCCTGGGCGACCGCAAGACCACGAACGTCACGTCGCGGAAGTCGGAGTCGAGCGCGGCCAGTTGAGTGCCGCTCCCATAACATGAACGGCTGGTCCTTGCCCAGCCGGATCCTGACCGCAAAAGTGACATTGGGTACCAAAGTGTGAAGCTGCACGTTCGGTCAGGCCCTTGGCGCGCGGAACGTCACACGCCCCGCTGCGTCGGGCGTAAGCTGTGCGGACCACTGGAGAATCTGCGTCGTCGCGTCTTCGTGCTCCGGTCCGTTGATCGTCGCGGCAAAGCCTTGCCGTCGAAGACCGTTGCTGCTGCACTTGTCGCAGCCGCACGCCTGCTGCCACTGGCGCATCGGCAGAGCCTGTGCGGGCTGTTCACCGGGAAGGGCCCCCCACAGCCCGACAAAGTGTCCCCTTGTCGGCCGACCGAGGGAATCGACGAACCGCGCATCGATGGTCACGGTCGGCATCTCGCGCAGGACGAGCGGCTGCGGCACGATCCCGTCTTGCAGGTAGACCTTGGCCGGCCGGAACACCGTGCCGACCACACCGACCCGCGCCTCACCTTGATTGACGCCGCCTCCCTGTCGTTGTCCCGCGCCCGAGATCGATGTAGTTACCCTGACGAAGCGGGGCAAACGCGAACTGTCCAATGGCGTCGGTCGTCGCCGTGCGCTCGCTGCTGGCTGTAGATCGCTGTTGACCCGTGACCGCCTGGCCGGCAATCGGCCGCCCCTTCTGGTCGAGCAGCCGGCCTGTGAGCCGAATGCCCGGCGAGACAACCAGCCGGCCGAGCTTGGCGGGCGGTTCTCGCTCGGGCAGTGCTGCCCTCGTCGTCAGAGCCCCAGTAATGCTGAAACGGAGCGTGATCGGGGGGCGTGAGGTAGAGGAAGAGAGCCTGGGTCTTGGGCACGCGGTGTCGGAACCGGCCCTCTTGATCCGTCACGCCTTTGGAATCGTTGGCGTACTCCCCGCCGTTGTTAACGTTCGGGTGCCACGCACTGAGCTCATAGGGTACAAGAGCCACCGGCTTCCCCTCGGGCGTCACGATCTGTCCAGTGTATTCCACGCCCTTCTCAAGCGTGATCTTGTCCAGGAGTGTCGGGTCGCCCGCCTTCCGGGCGAAGAAGAGCTCGACGAGCGTGGCTTGGCTGGTCTTGCGCGGGACGTAGTCAGGATGGGCCACGCGAACCGTGATGGCCAGGCGGTGTTCGGCGAGCTGCTCTGGAGGAAACTCCAGTTGGAACCGGCCGCCGCCGTCGGTCGTGTACGTTGTCTTGCCCGCCCAGGCGGGCCACGTTTTGGGATCGATACCCGGCAACACGCGATCGATGATTACCGAGGCGCCCGCGCACCGGCTTCTTGGTTTCGTCGTCGACGACCTGGCCACCCAGCACGAAGTTCTTGCCTGGCTTGGCGCCGTCATCGTGCGCGGCGGCGGGCTCGAACGCACGCCGCAAGCCCGATCCAAAGCCCAATCACCCGCAATCGTTTCCACTTACCCGATTTTTCGGTTTTGACTGTTGAATCGTGACCGTGCCGGTCGGATAAAGTATCGGTGTCGGTCGAGGCACGACACACCGTTCGGCCGACTTTCGTGTCGTGCTACCGTGGCGCGACGGACTAGAGCCCGAGCCTGCTCGAGGCTGGTCTCCGGCGGGCTCGGGGAGGCTAGAACGAAAGGAGGTGATCGCGTGTGTAGTGATAACCAGGGGCGGCTCGCCTAACGGCAGCCGACGGGTTGCCCGTCGGGCAGCCGCAACTTCTTGACCATAACCTTACGGTTAGGATCGACCAGGCCCGTGACCGCAGCGGTCTGCAGGCCTGGTCGATCCTTCGCTCGTAAGCTCGGTTCTGGGTCTTGTTTCGGGGAGCGTGGGCTCTGTTGATCCGATTCGTTGGCGCTGGTGGTTACCGGTCTTGACTACGACCGCGGCGTGGTGGTCCTGGGCGTTTACCAGGTCCACGACAGGTCGCCGGGCCGAGGACGGAGTACCCTCTTAGCTCCCAACTCGACTTCTCCAGGAATTCACACTGGCCCCGGGACCTGTCAGCAGGTCCCGGGGCTTTTTTGTTGCGCCGGTGATGTCGTGCCAAGCCTGGAGGACGCAGGGGAGGACGACCGTGATCGTGGTCATGAAACCAGACGCAACGCCGGCTCAGATCGAGCACATGGCAAATCACATCACCGCGCTGGGGTTGACGCCCCAGGTGATTCACGGAACGCACCAGACGGTCATCGCCGCCCTGGGCGAGGAACGTGCCGGGCCTGACCGAGGTCCTCGAGCCGGGCGACGGCGTGGAGAAGGTGCTGCCGATCATGTCGCCCTACAAGCGCGCCTCGTTCGGAGCTGAAGCGCGAGCGAACCGTCGTGGCAGCCACGGGCTGGAGGTCGGCGGCACGCGGGTGGCCGTGATCGCCGGCCCGTGCTCGGTCGAGAGTGAAGAGCAGATCGTCGGCCTGGCCCACCAGCTCAAGGCGCTGGGCGCAACCGGCCTGCGCGGCGGGGCGTTCAAGCCGCGGACCAGCCCCTACAGCTTTCAGGGACACAAGGAGCTGGGCCTCAAGATGCTGGCCATCGCCCGCGAAGAAACCGGGCTGGCCATCGTCACCGAGGTGATGGCGCCCGAGCACGTCCACGTGGTCGCCGACTACGCCGACGTGCTTCAGATCGGCGCGCGCAACATGCAGAACTACCAACTCCTCCAGGCCGTCGGCGACTCGGGCAAGCCCGCCTTGCTCAAGCGCGGCATGAGTGCGACCGTCGACGAGTTCCTGCTGGCCGCCGAGTACATCCTCGACCGGGGCAATCCCAACGTCATGCTCTGCGAGCGCGGCATTCGCACCTACGAGGACCACACTCGGTTCACGCTGCCGCTGGCCACGGTTCCCTACCTGCACGATAAGAGCCATCTGCCGGTCGTCGTCGATCCGTCGCACGGCACGGGCAAAGCGCGCCTGGTCACGCCGATGGCGCGAGCCGCCGTCGCCGCCGGGGCCGACGGCCTCATGGTCGAAGTACACGACGACCCCGAGCATGCCGTCAGCGACGGCGCCCAGACGATCACGCCGGCGGCTTTCCAGCAACTGATGGACCAGTGCCGGCGGATTGCCGAGGCCGTCGATCGCACGCTTTGAGCCGCTTTTTTCGATATGTGTGGACAAGCTGCCGAGCGAACCGTGCGCAAACGCCATCCGATTGGCTCCCCTCGCTCGCCGGCGCCGCCTGCGTTGCCGGTAGCATCGCCGCGCCCGCTATCTACTTTCTCGGGCCGCCAAGCCCGCGTGCGATCGTCGTCCATCCTCACCGATCTTGGCGCGGGATTCCAAGATATCTTCGAAGAAATTAAGCCACTGCCTGTGCCCTCATGGCGTGCACCGGCACCAGCCCGGTGACATCGCCGCAAGATTGCGCGCCTCGCTCCCCTCCAGATTGTACAATCGCATCCCGTTGGGATAAGTCATCGACGTCGATCGCTCGCCCCTCAATCGCAAACAACCGCCAAAGGGCGCGGTCTCCACCGTTCATGAAGGCAAGTCACACCATGGCTTCGACAAGCGATCAAAACCTGCTCTTCGGCCTCCTGGCACTGCAGAACGGGCTGATCAACCAGGTGCAGCTCGTGGCGGCGTTCCAGGCCTGGAGCCTCGACAACGCCCGATCGCTGGCTGATCACATGGTCGAGCGGGATGACCTCAATAAAGCACAGCGAGCCGCCATCGAGGCCCTGGCCACCCTTTACCTTGAGAAGCACGGCGGCGACGTCGAGAAAAGCCTGGCCGCGATCTCGACCGGCCGCTCCACCCGCGAGAAACTTGCCGGAGTCGGCGACCCGCAGATCGACGCGAGCCTCGCCCACGTCGGGGCGGGATCGACCGAACCCGACGCTGACCCGGACCACACCGCCAGCTACTCGGTCGGCGCGACGACCTCCGATGGCCAGCGGTTCCGGGTGCTGCGGCCGCACGCCAGAGGCGGCTTGGGCGCCGTTTTCGTGGCGTTTGACACGGAACTGCATCGCGAGGTGGCGCTCAAGCAGATTCTCGATTCACACGCCGATGACCCCGTTAGCCGGCAGCGGTTCCTCGTGGAAGCCGAAGTGACCGGTGGGCTGGAGCACCCGGGGATCGTGCCGGTCTATGGCCTGGGGACTTACGGTGACGGCCGTCCGTATTACGCGATGCGCTTCATCAAGGGAGACAGCCTCAAGACCGCCATCGATCATTCTCACGCTCAAGCGTCTAAGAAGGACCACCCCGGCAGGTCGTCGCTGGAGCTGCGCAAGCTGCTCAGGCGCTTCATCGACGTTTGCAATGCGATCGGTTACGCGCACTTGCGCGGCGTGCTGCATCGCGACATCAAGCCGGGCAACATCATCGTGGGCAAGTATGGAGAGACATTGGTCGTCGATTGGGGCGTGTCCAAGGCAACCGGCAAGTCCGACCAATCCGCGGGCGAGCTTACGCTCTTGCCTTTGTCCGCCGGCGGAAGTGTTGATACGTTGCCCGGCAGCGCTCTGGGCACTCCGGCGTACATGAGCCCCGAGCAGGCTGAAGGAAACCTCGAGGCGCTCTCGCGGCGGAGCGATGTCTACAGCTTGGGCGCCACGTTGTATTCGCTCTTGACCGGCAAGCCTCCGTTTTCCGGTGAAGCGCACGACGTGATTCCGCGCGTGCAGCGAGGTGACTTCCGGCCGCCGCAGAAGGTTGACGGTTCACTCGATCGGGCCCTGGCGGCAATCTGCTTAAAGGCGATGGCGCTCAATCCCGACAATCGCTATGGCTCGTGCAAGGCGCTGGCCGATGACGTCGAGCGCTGGATGGCCGACGAGCCCGTGACGGCGTGGCGCGAGCCGCTCTCGCGGCGGGTGCGGCGGTGGGCGCGACGAAATCGCACGAAGGTGGCGGCGGCGCTCGTGGGCCTGGTCGCCGTGATGATCGGCCTGGGCGTGGTGGCGGGCGTGCAGGCGCGAGCCAATAGTGCGCTTTTGAAGGCCAACGCCGCGACGAGCCAAGCCTTGAGGGCAACGCAGGATGCGCAGGCCGAGACGCAACGCGCGCTGCGCAATCCGAGGAGTCGCGGCAACAGGCCGAAGCGGTAAGCAAGTTTCTGGTCGACGCGTTCCGTCGCCCGGACCCATCGCAGGACGGCCTGCAGGTGAAAGTGGTCGACGTGCTGGACAAAGCCGAGGCGAAGGCTCTAGAGGGGTTTGCCGGCTCGCAGGCGACCAAGGGGCGCTTCTGGACGCGCTGGGCAATACACACGTGGGTCTGGGACTGTACGACCGGGCGGTGAGGCTCTTTACCACGGCCCGTTCCGTGCGTGAGGCTGCCCTGGGCGCCGACCACCCCGACACGCTCACCAGCGCCAGCAACCTGGGCGTCGCCCTCTGGTACATGGGCCGTTTTCCCGAGGCGATCGCGCTGCACCAGCAGACGCTCGAGCGGCGCGAGGCTACGCTAGGCGCCGACCACCCCGACACCTACAAGAGCCGCAACAACCTGGGCATCGCCTACACAACCGCCGGCCGCTTGAGCGAGGCGCTCGCGCTGCAGCAGGCGACGCTCACGCGGCAGGAGACCAACCTGGGACCGGATCACCCCGACACGCTTAGCAGCCGCAACAGCCTTGGGGCCGCGTTGTGGACGGCAGGACGCTCGCATGAGGCGATCCCGCTGTTTCAGTCGGTGCTCACGAGCCGCGAGGCCAACCTGGGACCGGACCACCCTGACACGCTAAGCAGCCGCAACAATTTGGCCGTCGTCTGCGCGGCTGCCGGTCGGCTGGCCGAGGCAACGGCGCTGCATGAGGCGACGCTCAAGCAGCGCGAGGCCAAACTGGGGCCGAAGCACCCCGACACGCTCATCGCCCGCAACAATGTGGCGATCGACTACCAGGACGCCGGCCGGTCGTTCGAGGCGATTGCGCTGCACCAGGAGACCCTCAAGGCCCGCGAGGCCAAGCTAGGGGCCGACCATCCCCTGACTCTCATGAGCCACGACAATGTGGGCCGCGCCTTCCAGGACGCAGGCCGGCTCTGCGAGGCGCTCACGATTCACGAGGCAACGCTCAAGCGATGGGTGGCCAAGCTCGGCGCCGACCACCCCGCGACACTCGACAGCGGCAGGACCCTGGCCTGGGCCTACGAGTCATTCGGCCGGTTTCCCGCAGCCGAACAACTCGAGCGTGAAACGCTCGCGCGCTATCGCAAGGCGGTCACGGCCGATAGTCCCAGGCTCGGTGACATCTTGGCGCAGCTCGCCCGGAACCTAATCCATCAGCAGAAATGGCGCGAGGCGGAGCCGCTCTTGCGCGAAAGCTTGGAGATCTTGGTGAAGGCCGCACCCGACGACTGGGAACGGTACGACGCGCTCAGTCTGCTGGGAGCGTCGCTTTTGGGCCAGGTTCGCTACGCCGAAGCCGAGCCGGCGGTCGTCGCCGGCTACACCGAGATGAAGGCACGCGAGCCGCGGATCCCCGTGCCACGGCGAGGCCGGCTGCGCGACGCGGCCGAGCGCGTGGTCCGATTGTATGATGCGTGGGGCAAGCCGCGAGAGGCCTTGGACTGGAAGGCCAAGGTCGGGATGCGCGACCTGCCGGCCGATGTTTTCGCCCCAGAGCGTTGAAAAAGGGGAGGCTGCCCATTAATTTGTTCTTCGAGGCGAGGCACTCGACTAGTTACACATGGCGCTATGACGCGGCATTCCTCCATTTGCGATCAAATGTCGTATGGCCGAGCCCACGAACCGTAAGCGTCCCATCGGTGTCTCACCGAAAGGAAGCGGAGACCGATCGTTTCGCTCAGCGCTTTAGGTCCAGTATCTATGGATGTGCTGACGAGCCTTGAACGGCAGCGACTCGACGCCGATGGCTACCTCGTATTCGAGGGCCTGGTGGCGCCGCGCATGTCGCCGCGATGCGCAAGCGATTGGAAGAGTTACTGGCGGTAACGCCGCAGGACCACGCCGGCACGCTGATCGTGGGTGGACTTCTCGATGAAGAAGTCTTCGACGCCGCGTGGCTGCACCCGCGCGTGCTGGCGGCAGTTGAACAGGTCTTGGGCGCTGGGTGCCGTCTGTTGGGCGTCGGGTCGCGCGGCCTGCGGCCGGGGCACGGCCAGCAGGGGCTGCACGTCGATTGGGGCAGCCACGAGGTGCCCCCGGTGTGGTATGCCTGCCACGCGATCTGCGCGCTCGTCGACTTCACGCGCGACAACGGCGCAACCCGCGTCGTACCCGGGTCGCATCGGGACCCCTGGATGGTGCGCGGGCCGCTGGAATTCGCTCAAACCGCACCCGGCAGAGCGGCAGCTCATCGGCAGAGCGGGCACGGTTTTCGTTCTCAACACTCATTGCGCGCATGCGGCGGTGCGCAACGCGTCCGATCAAGCCCGGCTGGCGATCTTCAGCAACTTCTCTCGGCGCGATTCGCCGCTCTTGCTGGCGAATGAGCCGACTCCAGACCCGAGCCCCGACACATTGGCGCGCCACGCACCCGAGGTCCGGGCGATGCTTTGCCAGAGGACCGACGGCCCTCTCGGGTAATGAGTGAGCTCACCCCTTCTTCACGTTGTTTTGATCTTGCGTATCTGAAGCGCCGAAGGCTGCCGCGTGGGCTCCCCAGCGCGGGTAGCGGCCGGTGATCATCACATAAGCGGCCGGTAACCCCACCAGCAGGAACAGCATGATCGCGTTCAAGAGTGACGGCTTGGCACGCGAGCCGCTCACGATCTTGCCCTCCATGACGGTCGAGACGATATACCAACAGTCGGCAAGGAAGATTGCTCCTCCGATCACCCGTAGAGTAACCGGGCCGCTGGCGCGGAACAGGCACGCGACCGCACCGATCGCGCACAAGACCGCGAACACCAAGCTCCCGATCGCGCCGGCACGCATCTCCGGTAACCCGCGCATGCTCCACGCGACAGCCAGAAACCCGCACGCCAGGAGCACAAGAACGATTCCCAAGGTCACTCGCCCCGCGCGACTCATGAACGGCCTCCAGTTCGCGAGAATTCGAGCCGGCCTCTGGCTTGCCTGTAGGCCTCGAGGTTTTCGGCGGCGTAACCATAGTAATCGAAGTCGATGTCGGATGCCGCCGCCTGGATCGTTCCCCAGAGTGACTCGCGCAGCCACGAGACGGCCTTGAAGATTCGCAGCTCGGCAAGCGATCGCTCGAAAGCCTCGGGCTCGTATGCGGCCAGCAGGGCGCAGTCGTCGTCGTCAGCGAACGCCGCGTTGGCGGCTGCGCTCGCCAGGTCAAAGAGCGGATGTCCGATGCCGCTGTATTCCCAGTCGACGAGCCACATCCGCGAACCGGCATCGATCAGGTTGCCCGGCATCAGGTCGTTGTGGCAAAGAACTGGGCGAAACGGCGCCATCTGGCGCGAGAGGCGGCCGGCGTCGGCGACGATCGCGTCGATGTCGCCGGGGAGCGGCGCGCCGAGTTCTCGGGCAGTCTGGGCATACGTACGAACCGTCTGAAACGGACAGAAATAGAGCATGACTCCGGTCAAGTCGTCTGACCCGCCGTGAAGGTCACGAAGTACCGCAGCCAGCCGGGCCAGTCGCTCTGGCTCGCGCACCAGCGCCGGCGCGAGCGATTGGCCGGCTACAAAACGGCTGACCAAGAGGCCATTTTCGTGGTGGATCACCTCGGGCGCAACGCCCCGCCGGCTGGCGGCCTGCTGGCATGCGACTTCGTTGCGCCGATCGATGCCCAGAAGCGGCCGCTCGTGGCACAGGCGTGCAACATATGAAATTCCGCCGACATTTACTTGGAAGTTATGGTTCGAGATGCCACCCTCAAGTGGCACGAGCCCAATCGGCCCATGGCCGAGGTCGAGCATGCTCAGCCGCCGCAGGAGCGTGCGCTTCTGCTCGTCGGAGCCGGGGCGAGGGAATGCTGCGCTCATTGCACAATTTGTCACGGGGCGCTACAGAACAACCTTGAAGTCGTGCGAATCATGCTTTCAGCTCGACTGTACAGCGGTTCGCAGCCCGGTCAACGCGGCAGGTGTCTGCCGGTTCTGTTTTTCATCTGTGCGCCGCCAACAGACCGACAATTGCTGGGCCCGTCGTGCGGCAGTGAGCAGCCCCTGACACCATGGCCTCGGCTGTGTTAGATTGGAAGCGTCATTTCCGGGCCTTTTGCGATCGCGAGGACATCTATGCCAGGAATCTACCTTCGTTATAGTAAAGAGGAATTCGCCGAGCGAGGCGATCGCATTTACGAACAAGAGATCCGGCCTCACGTCGGTCCTTTGGATCAGGGAAAATTCGTCGCGATCGATATCGAGACCGGCGCTTACGAGATCGACGCGAACGAGATTGCCGCCTCGGACCGCTTACTCGCCCGCGTGCCCACAGCGCAGACCTGGCTCAAGCGAATCGGTTCCCCTTACGTGCGTCGCTTCGGGGCAAGACCGCTCCGGAGCGAACTGGTGATCCAAGTTCGCACACAGGGTGCGGTCACACTCAGCCGATTGCCTTGACGGTCGGCCTTGCCTACGACGCCGAGGTCGGCACAGTCTGAGTCTCGGCCGCGCGGCGATAAGCGAATCGCCATTGATGGTGACCCCACAGAGTAGTCGAAAAGCGATGAACGACGAACCGCACAGCGGTCCTGCGCAACCGCGGGGAACGCGCATTTCTTTGCTCGGCGCTCGATGCGTCTAATCGTATCATGGCCTCGAAGAATGGGCCCGCGCACCGGTTCGCGAATCGCGTTGCCACCGCCGGCCCGAGAAAATCCCGTGGCTGACCCGCACAAGGGCCCGATCGGCGGCTGCGTGGGCCGTGGTCGCCGCATCGGCGGACGACGCCACAATGAACGGCGGCCTCTTGAGCTTGATCCGCGTGCCGGCCGCGCCGGCGATGGCCGGCAGATAGGTTCGGCCGGAGCTACGGGACTGGCGCTTCACCGTGCCGGTCAACGTGCTCTTGCCCGGCACCGTGCCGATGAGGGCAAAGTCCAAAACGCTGCCGGTCGGCGCGAGGAACATCTGCATCATGCCGCCCTTGGCCAGTTGCAGCGTCACGAGGTTGCCGCCGCTGTCGGTATACACCAGCTTGGTCCCGAGACCGAACGTCACGACCTCGGGCGTGCCGGGCGCTCCACTTGAGCCAGCAAGCTGATTGCCCGCCAGGTCGGTCAGGCCGTTGTGCAAGAGCGGGCTGGCCTGTCCGTCGATCGTGATCCGGAAGAACTGGTTCGGCGGCAACGAAGCGCTGGGGCTCAAGGTCACGCTTTGCGCGGCTGCGTTGTAAACCGCCGAGACCAACGTCGCGTAGGTGTCAGCGCCGAGCCGAATGAGCCGTTCGGGCCGGCCGCGATCAGGTAATAGCCGTAGTTGCTCAGGTCCTGCGCGCGGTCCGGGTTCAAGGGCTTGCTGAACGAGAGCGTGATGCCCACGATCGAGCGGCCGCCCAGTACAAGCTGCTCGCCAGTGATCACCGGGGGCGTGTTGTTGCCGGGAGCCGGCGAGGGGCTGGGCGTTTCGTTGATTTCCAAGACGGCCGTGCTGATCGCGCCCAAGGTCGCGCCCCGCCGGGCTGGCTGAGAGCCAGGTTGACCGTGCGCGTGCTTCCACTCGCGCCAGGGTCGTCGAGCAGCGTCACGTTGAAGGTCTCGGTGAGCTGGCCGGTCGGGAAAGAGAGCGTGCCCGACGTCGCCGTGTAGTCGCGGCCGGCGCTGCCGGTTCCGTTGCTCGTGGCGAAATTGACCGAGACCGCGGCGCTCACATTGCCGGTGCGCACCACGTAGATCGTGGCGAGGCCGTCGCTGGCGTTGGCTGTGAACTCGCTCGTCTCGAACGCAACGCTCACCGGCTGCACGGCGATTGCCGCCGAGAATTCCGACGTATCGCCACCGTTCAAGCCGGGCACGATCGTCGCCAGACTGGTCGCCGTCGCCGTGATGAAGTCGCCCGCCGGCACGACGGTCGCCAGGTTCACCGCGAACGTCGCCAAGCCGGCCGCATCGGTGGTCACCATGGTCGCGCCCAGGAACGTCTGCCCCTCGTAGTACCCGGCCGAATCGGGCGCCGCATTGCTGAAGAACTGAATCAGGAACGTCGCACCGGCCAATCCGGTGTACGACCCTTGCACGTTGGTCAGCATGGTCGTCGTGTTGGGAATCGCCGTGACGAGAGATGGCGAGGCAATCAGGTCGTTGGCACTCGTGGCGGGGTTGAGCACGATCCCCTCTACGTTCGAGAAGATGTCGTCGGAGAGCACGGCGTCGCCGGTTCCTGACTGAACGTCAACGCCTTGCTCGGCATTGAAGGCGATCGTGTTGCCCGCCCCGGTCGCCGTGCCGCCCACCGTGTTGTTCGCCGCGCCTCCGCTAAACAAAATGCCGTTGATCTCATTGCCCAGCGGCAGCGCGCCGGTGGAGTCGGTGCCGACGAAGTTCCCCGTGATGAGGTTGTCGGTTGCGCTCGCGCCGTCGACCTGGATGCCCCACTGGTTTGCCGAGACCACATTTCGCGCTGCGGCCGTCGTGCCGCCGATCGTGTTCGCCGAGTTACCTTCGATCAAAACTCCCTGCTCGGCATTGCCGCGGTCGGCCGAGCCCGACTTGTCGGTGCCGATGAAGTTGCCTTCGATGAGGTTCGCGCTCGAAGCGGCGCCGTCGATCTCGACGCCGACGAGGTTACCCGAAATCACTTGCGAGCCCTGGCCGTTGCCTTCGACGACCACTCCGCCGGCGCCGTCGATCTCGACTCCCTGGCGCACATTGCCCAGGCCGGCCGTCCCCGACGAGTCGGTGCCGATCAAATTGCCCTCGACCAAAGCGCCGCTGGCACCTGACCCCGAGATCAGCACGCCGACCAAGTTGGCCGAGATCACATTGCCCGGACCGATGACCGTTTGCGGTGCGGTGTCGTCAACGCCGTCCTGGTCGTTGCCCAGCGCGGCCGTGCCGGAAGCTGTCAGGCCGATCACGTTGTTCGCGATCGAGTTGCCGACCGCACTGGCGCCGAAGACATCGACCCCGTCGCCCTGGTTGAACGAGATCACATTGCCGTCGCCGGCCGCGGGACCGCCGACCTGGTTATCGGGTGCGTTGTCGATCAAGATCCCGCCGGCGAGGTTGCCGGGGTCGCCAGCGCCGAACGTGTAGCCGCCGCCGGGGCCGACGCCGATGTAGTCGGCCTCGACCAGGTTGCGGGTGGCGCCCGCACCGCCCAACACCACGCCGTAGCCGCCGTTGTCGGAGATAAGATTGCCTGCACTTGCAGAGGCGCCGCCGATGATGTTGCTCGATGCGAAGACAATGCTCAGCGGATTGCTCGCCGTTCCGCTCGACTCGATGTCAACGCCGTCGCCCCCGTTGCCGGCGTCGAAGTAAAGGTTCGAGCTGCTCGGGCCCACGACGCCGATCTGGTTACCCAGGACCTGGTTGCCCGATGCGCCCGGCTCGATCAACACCCCTTGCTCGGCGTTGCCGCTGATCACGTTGGCGTCTTGCGAGTCGGTGCCGCCGATGGTGGTGTTGGCCGATGCCAGCACCAGCCCTTGCGTATTACCCACGCCGTCGAGTTCGACCGTGTCGGGGGCCGGCAGCGCAACGCCATTGGTTGGGTTGACCGGATAGTCCAGATACTCGCCAATGAAGTCACCCTGGATCAGGTTGCCGACGTCGGCGGCATTCGGGATCGAGATCCCGATCGCAAACCCATCGATCGCCAGGCCGCGAATGTCGCTGTCGGAGGCATCGAGAACCAAACCACTTGCGCTGGTGGTTTGCGTGCCGCTTATGATCACGCGGACCTGGGCATTGTTACCCGAGAGCGCAGCCGCCGAGTTGGGAACCGACGTGATCAACATCGGAGGGGTAAGCGCCACTCCGCCCGCGACGGTGGTCGCAATCTGGACGCTCTGGAACGTGCCGCCGTTAAGGCTGCTGGACGCGATCATGTTGGGGATGGCGAGGTCGGCATAGGGCCCCTCGAAGGTTACATAAATGGGGAAAGCGGGCAGCGGTCCGCCGGTGACACTGACGCCTCCGGCGGGAATGACCGACTCCAGGGCCGTCTGCACCTGCGCGGCCGTCGCCGTGTACGGGATCGGCGGCGTCGTGCCGGCCGGCAGCGGAACGGTCGTCGTGAGCGCGAAGCTGCCACCAGTAGGCGAGCCCATGAATGCCAGCGACTGCACGGCCGAACTGACCTGGACGGGGTAGCGGTAGGGCACGCCCACGTTTCCCTGCGTGTAGCCGTCGATGTCGACCGAGTGCGTGATCGGCGGCAGCGGGCGATCCAAGGTGATCTGCCAGGTCTGGCTGCCGGGGTCGAAGCCGCTCACCGGCACGTTCAGGTTCGAACGCTGTCGACGCCGGAATGTCGAAGGCAATGGAAACGGTCCCGGAATTCGGATCGGCGTCGGCGTCGAGGATCGCCTGCCGCAACGAGCCGGGGCCCGAGTCGGCCGTGTTGGTCACCACGTAGGCCACATTGGTCAAACTGCTGTTGCTGATGATGATCAGCGTGGCCGAGCTGATCGCGCCCAGCGTCGCCCCGCCGACCGGCTGGCTCAACGTCAGGTTGACCGTGGTGAAACTACTCGACTGGCTGCGATTGTCGAGAAGAGGAACCGAGAAAAATTCGTCGGCCGCGCTCACGGGAAACGTGAGCGTGCCACTCACGGCCGTGTAGTCCTGACCGGCGACCGCGGTCCCGTTAGAGGTCGCGTAATCGACCGAGACCGCGACGGCCATGTCTCCCGACCGCTCGACGCCGATCTGCACGGCGCCGGCGGCGGCGTTGTAAGTGAAGCTGGGCATCGTAAAGGCAACACTGACCGCACCGGCCACGCAGCCGCCGGAAAACGGCGAGGTGACGCCCGTGCTCAGGTCCGTCGCCGTGGCCGTGACCACCATGCCGGTTAATATCCCGCTGGCCAGGTTGAAATTGATGGTCCCCGTGCCCCCGGCGGTGGTGACCGTTGTCGAGCCCAGGAACGTCTGCCCCTCGTAATAGCCCGCGGGGTCGGCCGACAGGTTGCTGAAGAACTGGATCAGGAACGTCGTATCGACGGCCGAGGCGATCGAGCCCTGGACGTTGCTGCCCGTGCCGCCGCCGGCGGCGCCGGTGATCACCGGGATGCTGACAGTCGCCGCCAGAGCAATCCCTTGCTGAGCATTCGAGAAGATGCTGTTGGACAGGATCGAGTCGCCTGTCCCTGCCTGGACGTCAATTCCTTGCTCGTCATTGAACGCGATCGTGTTTCCCTGCCCGGCCGCCGCGCCGCCGACGGTGTTGTTCGAGGCGCCGCCGCTGAACAGGATGCCGTTGATCTCGTTGCCGAGCGGCTGTGAGCCCGTGGTGTCGGTGCCGATGAAGTCGCCTTCGACGAAATTATCGGTCGCGCCGGCACCGTCAATCTGGATGCCCCACTGGTTGGCCGAGATCAGGTTGCGCGCCCCAGCCATCGTGCCGCCGATCGTGTTCGACGCCGAGCCTTCGATCAAGACTCCCTGCTCGGAATTGCCCCGGTTGGCCGAGCCCGACTTGTCGGTGCCGATGAAGTTGCCCGCGATCAGGTTCGCACTCGACGAGGGGCCGTCGATCTCGACGCCGACCAGGTTGCCCGAGATGACTTGCGATCCGTCACCGTTGCCTTCGACGACCACGTCGCTGGCGCCGTCGATCTCGACTCCCTGCCGCGCGTTGCCCAGGTCGGACGTCCCCGTGATGTCGGTGCCGATCAGGTTGTTCTCGACCAAGGCCCCGCTCGCGCCTGCCCCCGAGATCAGCACGCCGACCATGTTGGCCGAGATCACGTTGCCCGGGCCGATGACCGTTTGCGGGGCGGTGTCGTCGACGCCGGCCTGAGCGTTGCCGATCGCCGATGCGCCGTCGTACGTGAGTCCGATTATGTTGCTCTCGATCGTGTTGCCGACTGCGCTGGCACCGAAGACGTCGACCCCGTCGCCCTGGTTGAACGAGATCACGTTGCCGTCGCCGGGCGTCGGGCCGCCGACTTCGTTATCGGGTGCGTTGTTGATCAAGACTCCGCCGCTGGCGTTTCCCGGGTCGCCGTTGCCGAAGCCGTAGCCGCCGCCGGGCCCGACGCCGATGAAGTCGGCCTCGACCAGGTTGCCGGTCGCGCCCACGCCGTCAATCACCACGCCGTAGCCGCCGTTGCGCGAGATCAGGTTGCCCGCGCCCGCGGCGGCGCCGCCGATGATGTTGCTCGATGCGTAGACGATGCTCATTTGATCGCCCGCCGTCCCGCTCGACTCGATGTCGACGCCGTCGCCCCCGTTGCCGGCGTCGAAGTACACGCCCGCGCTGCTCGGCCCCACGATTCCGATCTGGTTGCCCAGCACCTGGTTGCCTGAGCCGCCCGGCTTTATCAAGACCCCTTGCTCGGTGTTGTCGTCAATCACGTTGGCATCTTGCGGGTCGGTGCCGCCAATGGTCGCGTTGGCCGCCGCCAGCACCATCCCCTGTGTATTCCCCTGCCCGATGAGCTCGAACCGTGTCGGGGGCCGGCAGCGGAACGCCCGTGGCCGGGTCGACCGGATAGGCGAGGTAGTCGCCGATCATGTTTCCCTGAATCAGGTCGCCCACATCGCTGTCGCTGGGGATCGAGATCCCGACGTTGAACCCTTCAATCGCCAGTCCCCGGATGTCGCTGTTGGAAGCGTTCACGACCAGACCGGTCGCACCCGTGAGCTGGCTGCCGTTCAAGACAACGCGCAACTCGGCGTTGTCGCCGTCGAGGGCGGCCGTCGTGTTGGTGGCTGAGGCAAACGACGTCGGAGTGCCCAGCTCAACTCCGCCAAAAGTGGTCGTCACGACGTCGACGGCGGGGCTCGTCCCGCCGGTCAGGCTGCTGTTCACGTACAAGTTGGGGATCGCCAGGTCGGCGTACGCGCCTTGAAATGTAATCGTCAAGGGCGTATCGGGCAGCGGGCCGCCGGAGACGGCGACGTTGCCGGCGCCCACGATCGCCTCGAGGGCGTCCTGCACCTCAAAAACACCGGCATCGTAGGGAATCGCCGTGGTGATCGCCGCAGGCAAGGGGGCCGACGTGGTGAGCGTGAAGCTGCCGCCCGTCGGCTCGCCGCTGATCGAAAGCGTCTGCACGGCCGAGCTGACCTGGCTGGGGTAGTTGTAGTAAAGGCCCAGGTTGGCCTCGGTGTAGCCGTCGATCGACGTCGGCCGCGTGATCGCGGGCAGCGGGCTGGAAAGATCGATCTCCCAGGTCTCTGTCCCGGGGTCAAAGCCCGGAACCGGGACGTCGATGTCGGGGGCCGTCGACGTGGGGATGTGAAAAACGACGTCGGCCGTGCCGGGGTTCGGATCGAGGTCGGCCGCGGCGATGGCGGCGGCCAGCGAGCCCGGGCCGGCGCTGGCGGTGTTCACCACGTCGAACCTGGTGATGGTCGTGCCCGTGTCCACGATCAAGAGCGTGGCCGTGGAGAGCGCACCGACGGTCGCGCCCCCGGTCGCGTCGTAGAGAGCAAGCCCAAGGGTCAGCGGGCTGGTCGTGCGCGGGATTGACGAGAATCGGGACCGTGAAGCTCTCGACGGCCGCGTCAGTGGGCGCGCCGGCGAACGTGAGCGTGCCGCTCGCGGGCGTGTAGTCCTCGCCGGCGACGGCCGACCCGTAGGTGGTTGTGTAATCCACCGCGACGGTGACGCTCAGGTTGCCAGTGCGCTCGACGTCGATCGTGGCTGTGCCGCCCAGGTCCCCCGAGGCGTTCACCGTGACGGCGTACTGCGCCACTTCAAACGCGACGCTCACAGGCTGAGCTGTCGCCGCCGGTGCAAACGCCGACGAGTTGCCCGTTTGCTCGTCGGTCGCGATCGCCGTCACCAGGGCTCCATAGGGCACGCCTGCTGGCAGATTGAAGCTGAACGCCTCCGAGGCCGGGTTGGCGGTGATCGTCAGGGCGACCGAGCCGATCAATGCCTGACCCTGGGCCATGCCCGAGGCGTCCAAGGTCGTGCTCGTGAAGAACTGAATCAGATACGTGTCGGGCTGACTGACCAAGAGCGCCGCGACCGTGCCCGGCGTTCCGCCTGAGCTGACTCCCAGGACCTCGGGGGCACTCTGATTGTCGTTGCCCCCCGCGCTCAAGGAGATCTCGTTCTGACCGTTCGAGTAGATCAGGTCGGAAAGGATCGAGTTGCCCGACCCGGCCTGGATCGAGACGCCGGTCTGAAGATTGAACGCGATCAAGTTGCCCTGGCTGACGGCCGTTCCTCCGATCGTGTTGCCGGGCTGGCCCGCGGCGGGTGCACCCGAGACCAGCACGCCGAAGAGCTCGTTGCCGAGCGGCAGGCCGCCGGTGATATCGGTGCCGATCTCGTTCCCCTCGACAACGTTGGCACTTGCATCCTGGTCAATCTGGATGCCCGTCTGGTTCGCCGAGATCACGTTGCCGGCCGCGGCGGTCGAGCCGCCAATCGTGTTGCCGACGGCCGCGTCGATGCGAATGCCCTGCAGGCTGTTGCCGATCGCCAGCTCGCCCGTCACATCGGTGCCGATCAGGTTGCCGGCGACCGAGTTGCCAGTTGCGCCGCGCCGCTGATCAAGACGCCGACGCTGTTGCCGGAGATCAGGTTGCCCGAGGTGCCGCCCGCGCCGCCGATCGTATTGTCGATTGCTCCATTGATCGCCACGCCGGCGCCGACGTTGCCGATCGGGGCCGAGCCGTCAGCCGTCGTGCCGATCAAGTTGCTCGCGACCAGATTGGCCGCCGACGCCGCGCCCTCGATCACGACGCCCGAGCCGTGATTGCCTGCGATCACGTTGGCGTCGATCGAGCCGGCCCCGCCGATCGTGTTATCCGTAGCGCCCAAGAGCAGCACGCCGTCGAGCATGTTGCCGTAATCGTCGATGCCCGCCGCGGTGCCGATGTAGTTGCCGGCGATCACGTTCTGTGTTGGCGTCGCATTCGCCAGGGGCGCGATCGGGTTGTTATCGGGGTCGAGCGTCGAATTGGTAATGGTCACGCCGTTGCGGCCGTTGGCGATGATGACGTTCTGCGCGGCAACCGTCGCGCCGCCGACCGTGTTCTGTGCCGACGAGATGTCGACTCCATCGCGGTTGGGCATCGTGTAGACGATATAACTGCGCTCGGAGGCCCCGATGTCGTTGCCTTGCACGATGTTTCCGGTGCCGTCTTCGCCATCGCCGACGAGGTTGATCGCCGCCGCAGAGAGCGGTGAGCTTGGTACGGTGCCGCCGTCGTAGTTCTCGATCGCAACTCCGTCTCCGGCGTTGGCCGCGATCGTGTTGCCGGCGTTGGGGATCGAGCCGCCGATCACGTTCTGCGGCGCGTTTTCGATCAACACGCCGGCGCCCACGTTGGGGCGCGGCAGCGTTCCGCGGATTGGAACCAGCAGGGCGGCCTCGCCGATCTGGGTGCCGATCTGGTTGTTGACGACCACGTTGGCCTGGGCCGACGGGCCCAAGATATGGATGCCCGCGCCCTGGTTGCCCGAGATCACGTTGCCAGCGCCCGCCGGTTGGGCCGCGGTCGCCAGGCCGATCTGATTGTCGGGCGACGTCACCAGTACGCCGTCGGCCCCGTTGTCGAGAATGAAGTCTGACTCGATCTGGTTCTCGCCGGCGGCGGCCGTGTCGCCGTAGAGGACGATTCCGTCGGTCAAATTTCCTTGAATCACGTTGCGCGTCGAGGGCGCGGTCCCGCCGATCACGTTGCTGCCGCTGTTGACCCAGATCCCGAATTCATCGCCCTCGGGGTTGCCGCTCGCCACGACCGGATCGAACGTGAAGGGGTCGAACTGGCCGACGCCGATCCAGTTGCCCCAGATGAGGTCGCCCGGAGCGCCGTTGCTGGGCGAATTGACCGGCGTCTCGATGTCGATGCCGGCGCCATCCTGGAAGCCGGTGATCGAGAGCCCCTCGACCGTGGTGTTCGACGCCGCGATCGTCAACCCGTTGGCGTCGACCGCCGGGTTTATTTGCGATCCATCGATCCGAACGGTGATCACGGCGACGTCGGTTTCGATGTCGTCGTCGGTGCTCGGCGAATTATTGAGCGACGAGCCGGGCTGCGTATACCCGTCAATCACGACCGGGGCGGTGATCGTCGGCAGGGGCGCCGTCAGTGTGATGGTCTGGATCGTGTCGTTATTGCTCGGAAGCTGAAATTCGATCTCGTTGGGGACCGCGGGGTTGATGCTGGGAAAGGTGTTCGAATAAGTGATGGCGGCGCTCAAGCTGCCGGAACCCGAGCTGGCGACAGTCGTGACTAAAAAGACGTCGATCGCTTCGACGGCCGCCGAGAACTCTGTGGTATTGAATGGCGCTCGTGCTGGTGGCCGTCGCTGTGACGTAGGTCCCCGTCGCGACGACCGTCGGGAGGTTGACATCGAAGGTCGCGTGCCCCGCTGCATCGGTCGTGACCGTGCTGGATCCCAGGTAGTTTTGGCCTTCGTAGTTGCCTGCCGGGTCGGTCGCCGAGTTGCCGAAGAAGTCGATCAGGAACGTCTCGCCGGCGTGGTTAGCCCCGGGGTCGAATGTTCCCTGCATCTCGGTGATCTGGTCAGCGGCATTGGGGATCACACTGGTGAGCTGGGGCTCGCCGTAAGACGCCTGGAGGGCGGCATAAAGCACAATGCCCCCTTGGTCGTTGCCGAAAATCGAGTTGGCGAGGATCGAATTGCCGGTGGTGCTCGAGACGACCTGCACCCCCGCACCGGCGTTGAACCCGATCGTGTTGCCGGCGCCGATGCCGGCCGTGGTCGGGCCGATCGCGTTTAGAGTGGCGTCGCCCTGGACGATGACGCCGGCGCCGGCGTTGCCGATCGGCAGCGTGCCGGTGATGTCGGTGCCGATCAGGTTTCCCCACAGAACGTTGCCGGTCGTGAGGGACAGCGAGCCCGTAAGGTCGACGCCGCCCTGGTTGCCCGAGACCACGTTGCCCGACCCGCTCGTGGTGCCGCCGATCGTGTTGGACGCCGAATCATCGATCGTGATCCCGTCGGTGGCGTTGCCCAGCGGGGAGGTGCCCGTCGACGCGGTACCAATCAGGTTGCCGAGGACCGTGTTACCCGAGCCGAGATCGAGCACGACACCGCTGTTGTTGCCCGAGACGACGTTGGCCGACCCCGTGGCGGAGCCGCCGATCGTGTTGCCGGTCGCGTCGTATACCAGCACACCATCGAGCGTATTGCCCGCGTTGTCACTGCCGGTCTCGGTGCCGATCAGGTTGCCCACCACGACGTTATTGATGGGCGCGGCGTTGTCGAGGGAGCCCGCCAGGTTGTCGTATGCGTCGAGCTGGTCGAGCGAAATGGTCACGCCGTTGCGCTCGTTGCCCACGATGTAATTGGCGTCGAGACTGGTCAGACCGCCGACGGTGTTGGCCCCCGACGAGATGAACACGCCGTCGAGGTTGGGCGTGGGAAATTCGGTCGGCTCCTGATCGTCGTAACCGATGGTGTTGCCCTCGACCATGTTGCCGGTGGCGTTGTCGCCCGAAGCGTCCACCAAGGCCAAGAGTGCCGCCGGCGAATCGACGGCGGTCGGCACGGTGGGAAGCGGGAAGACGGTGCTATCGAAGTTGCTGATGTTGACGCCGTCGCCCGTATTGCCGGCGATCACGTTTCCCGAGCCGCTGGTGGTTCCTCCCACGAGGTTCCCCGGTGCGTTCTCGATCAAGACGCCCTGGCCGCCGTTGGGGGTGAACGGGGTGTTTTCGGCCCCGCCGATCGTGTTGGCTGCCACGATGTTGCCGACGGCTGCCGGGCCCAAAATGTCAACGCCGTCGCCGGTGTTCCCCGCGATCAGGTTGCCCGCTCCGCTGATCTCGCCGCCGATGACATTGTTGGCCGAAAGCACCAGCACGCCGTCGCCGCCGTTATCGACGATCCAGTTGCCCTCGACCAGGTTTCCCAGCCCGCTCGACCCGTTTGGCCCGTAAAGAATGACCCCCGCCAGATCGTTTCCGTAGATCGCATTGCGGGCACCCAAGGTCGTCCCGCCGATCAAGTTGTTTGTTGTGTCGACGATCACGCCCGACTGGTTGGGCTCGACCGCGCCCAGGGGCGAGACGCCGAGAAAATTGCCCCAGATGTCGTCGCCGATCGCCGACGCGCCGGGTGCCGTCGGAGCAGCGGGCGGCTGGAGCGAGATGGCCGGGCCCAAAAAATTCGTGATCGACAGGCCATCGATCGTCGTGTTCAGGGCCTCGACCTGCAGGGCGGGCAAGTCGCTGCCGGCCGCCGCCAGGGCCGTGCCGTCGATCTGTACGTCGATCACCGCGTTGTTGGTCGAACCGTCGCTGTTCGGACTCGTGCCCGGATCTGAGTAACCGTCGATCAATACCTGAGACTCGATCGCCGGCAGGGGAGTCGTCGGGGTGATGGTCGCCACACCGGGACCGAGGTTGAAGGTGATCTCATTGTACAAACCCATATTAACTTGCGTGATCGCGTAGCTCAGGCTGCCCATGCCGGCATTGGCGTTGTTGGTCACAGCAATCGGATTGAACGCCAGCAGCCGGCGGGACTCGAGTGCTTCGAGCGCCGGCCAAAGACGATGCGACCGCGCCCGGCCACGCCCCGGCCGCTCGTTGGTGCGACGGTTTGCGGGAAACATAAGCTCACTCGTCTCTTCGTCGTCAACCCGGCGCGGACTGTCTCCTTTCCTCGCCAGGACGTGCGTCCCCGAGGGCCCGAGACTCATGCAATCATCCTTGGTCCCTGAGTCAACAATCTCGTGGGGCCTTTGAGAGGAACATAGAACAGGCGGCGCGAAGTGAGATTGATCGGCCAAGAAATCTTGGAGGGCGACCAAGGACCCCTTCGACAAGCTCAGGGCGGGCCAAGGACCAAGGACCCCTTCGGCAAGCTCAGGGCGGGCCAAGGACCAAGGACCAATAGGCGGGCGTCGCTCTGGGTTTTTGTGGCGGTCTTGTCGCTGGTCTCGTGGACGACCTGGGCTCGCCCGTTTCGGGCGCCGGACCCGCCCAAGCCGCCGCCGGACTTCAAGAACATTCGCTACGGGCCGCACCAGCGGAACGTACTGGACCTCTGGCAGGCGCGAGCCGAGCCGGGATCGGGCAAGCCGGCGCCGCTGGTTGTGTTCTTTCACGGAGGCGGGTTCCGGATGGGCGACAAGGCAAGCGTTTCCGCCCGGCTGATCGCGCGCTGTCTGGAAGCGGGTATCTCGGTCGCGTCGGCGAACTACCGCCTTTCGCAATACGCGCCCTACCCGGCGCCGATGCTCGATGGAGCGCGGGCGATCCAGTACTTGCGCGCTCACGCCGCCGAGTTCGGAATCGACCCGCACCGCATCGCCGCTTCGGGCAGCTCGGCCGGAGCGGGGATCTCTCTTTGGGTTGGTTTTCACGACGATCTGGCCGATCCCAAAAGCGAAGACCCCATCGCGCGGCAGTCGTCGCGACTCACCTGCATGGGCGTCGATGGCGCGCAGTCCTCCTACGACCCGCGGTTCATCAAGGCGCTGTTGGGCGGCCCGGTTCACAAGCACCCCGCGCTCTTGCCGTTCTTCGGGATCGAGTCCGAAGCGGAGCGCGACTGGCCGTCGGCCGAAGTCCGCCAGCTCTACGAAGACGCCTCGCCCATCAACCACCTGTCGCGCGACGATCCACCCGCGATCTTGTTTTATGCCGAGTCGAACGCGCCGGTTCCTAAAAACGCCAAACCGGGCGACGGCATTCACCACCCCCGCTTTGGGCAAGTGCTGAAAGATCGAATGGATTTGCTCGGAATCGAGTGCACCATTCGCAATGAGGCCGACTACCCGTTCTGGGACGATCGTCGAGAAGACGTCTCCCGAGAACTTGGTCGCCTTCTTTGTAAGACAGTTCGGGCGTTGAGGATTGGATGAGGAACCCAGGAAGGCAGGAGGCCAGAAAATCCGGAAGTTGGGTAACATTTCGGAGTTTTTCAGTGATCGCCGTCGGGGAGAGACCCGCAGGGCATTGTGCACTACAGTCAGGTTTTCCTTTCCGTGCCTTGTCTAACTGTTTCATGAGGTTGGTATCTCGCACTTCGTTACCTTCGTTTTCTGTTCAAGGTGCGTTCGAAAAGAGCGGCGGATCGCGGGCGCATGGTGAAGGCCTGATTCTGGAACAGAAGCACACGAAGGAAACGAAGATCTCAGCGGGGCTCCAAACGGGCCGTTGCGTCTCCGGGGCTGTTCCTGCTTTCCTGCCTTCCTCATGCCGTTTGAGCGGGGCTTCTGACCGAGAGCGCAACAGATTCCGCCAGTACGCGCAAGCCGAGAATGTCAGTGTTACCCCCGGCTTTTCATCAGCCCACCCCCTGTCTCCCCGTCCCGTCGTCGGGTCATCCCAGGTGCGTTTTGAAGTATTCGCGGTATTGCTCAATGGTGTTGGCATCGAGATGCTTATTCTTGAAATTGAGCCGGAACTCCTCCTGCATCCCCTGGAGCTGGTTGATTACGTCGGGCGCGAGAGCCTGCCAGCGCTCGCGCGGGACGGTGCGCGGAAAGTCCTCCGGTACGTACGTCAGTGTGATGATTGGAGAACCGGCTTCGGCGGGCGGCGGCGGGGTCGGTGAGGGGCTCGACGGTACGGGGCCAGGAGGTTGTGCCGAAGGGCCTGCCCTGAGTTGCGTCGAAGGGACCGTGCCTGCACCGATTTGCGGCGTGGGGATCGGCATCGGGCTTGACGGCACGGGGACCGTGCCTGCTACGACCTGCGGCGGCGACTCGTCTGGTGGTGCCTGACCCTCCGCGATGGCTTCGTTTCGTAAAATCTCGCCATCGACGTAAGTGGATTTGTCACACAACGTTCGAGCAACGACCTGCTCGATGGCTTGCGGCATTTCGTCGATCGTTGGTTTGCAGGCCCCTCGACCTGGCTCGGGACAGGCCGGGCTGGTTTCGATCTCCTGCTGGCACGCCGAGCCGGTATCGGTCCCTCGCTGGCGCATCGGGCTGGTATGGAACGGGGCGTGCGCTGGCAGCGCACCGGGGCGCTCGTCACCGGCCGGGGCGGACGGCGTCATACCAGCCCGAAGCTCAAGCGAGGGATCTGGCGATTGGCAGAGATTCTCGACGTCGGGCCGATCGCCGGGCTCGATCTCGATCTGTTCAAGCGTGCCGTCGAGCGTGGCTTTGCGGACCTTGAGGAACGTGTTGATCGATTGGATCCGAAGGCGGTCACGTGCCAGGATATAGCGGCGCTGGCGCTCGGCATCCGGGCTGGGATCGAGCGCCAGCCGGAGCGCGGCGCCGGCGGCGTCGGCCTCGGCGACTTGCACGTGCCGCGCGCGGATTTGCTCGATTCGCGTTTGTTCCAGTTTGACCACCGCAGCCAGCCTCAGGCGCGCCTCCTCGGCGCCTGCCGGAAGCAGGCGTTCCAGCGGCAGATGTTCCAGCCGATATTCAGCGACCCCGCAGACACCGATCACGTACGTAAGCGCCTGCACTCTCGGGTCGCACTCGCCGGCTGCTTCGGCCTCTTGCCGTTCCTGCTCCTCGAGCGCGTCGTCCTCATCGTCGTCATTCGGATCCGGCTGCGACCGCCCGGAGGGTGCGAACCCGGCGCGGATCTTGGCTTTACGCCGCGAACGTGGCAGGGGATGACTTGTGGCGATTTCCATCAGCTCGGCGCTACTCCTTGATTTGGACTCCTCGGCGATGTACTTGCTCGCGAGAAGGACATAGGCAATGGAGTATTCCGTGATCACCTCGCCCAGATAGTGGCCCAGCAGGCGGACCAGCTCGTAGCCGTCTTTGAACGTCCACAGGCCGGGGGAGCGGATGCGGCTTTCGAGGTGGCGCAGGCGCCGAGCAGCCAGTCGCAGCCGGGAATGGACTTTTCCAGGTTCAGCACGAGGCGGGCGGGGTGAGCGGGCTCGCCGGGGCCCGCACCGACCCGGAATGGCTGCGGCTTGTCGAGCTCATCGAGCAGGCACTGGCCCAGCGCGACGGCTTGTTCTCTCTCGGCCTGTTCTTGTTCGATCGGCTCGTGCCTCAGGCGGTGGGCACTCCATTCCGCGGCGGCGCGGTCGGCGCAGAGCGCCAGCCAGTCGCTCTGGGCAACCTGGTCGAGCGCGATCGCCTCGAGGCCGTTCTTGGCAGCGAGGTCCTCGTGCAGGCGGCGGCGCCGAGCCTCGAACTCGGCGGCATCTTCGCCGGGCAGCACGCTCGACTGGGCGGTCATGCCGTGCGTGAGCGCGTTATAGCGGCTCTTTGCCTTGCCGGCCTCGGTGCGTGGGCCGGTGCTTTTTTCGCATTGAGGCGGTTGCTCTCGGCGCGGCTCGGGCGAGGTGCAGAGGTGCCGGGGTCGCGTTTGCGTTCCGCTCGGGTCTTGGCCGGCGGGCGTTTGGTCTTGGCTTTCGGCTCGCCGTTAGCGCTGTGGGTGCCAGCCATGTTCTGGCTCCTTTTCGTTTGCACAATTCTTTCTGCTTGCGGCCCCTGCGGGATGCGAGAAAGCGCTACCGGATGCGGCGGCCTCTCTTCAGAAATAAGATGGCGCGCGAAACGAGGCCGTGCGGGCTGAATTACGCGGATTTCGCGATGAGCAGTCACTATGACCGGCGCGGTCGGAATAGTCGGAGCAAGCGGTTACCGCGGTCAGTGGGGACGAGAGGGCTGCGCTGGCAAAGTGAGCGGTGGTTGTCGCTCGAGCCGTGCGGACTCGCAGCCCGGTTCCCGCGATCGGGAAACTGCTGCGAGGCGGCGTTCGGGGTCGAGTATGCCCGGTGACTGAAGGCCGGCGCGCACTCGCAATGACCGCGCGACTGGCGGTTATGGCATCCGCTGCCAGGCGTCAGGACGCTGTGCACGGCTTGAATTTGGCATTCGAGTCGGCCTAAGCGCTTTGAGAGCCGCGCATGTCGCTTAGACGGTAGGGAAGACTTCATTCCTTGAAAGGGCTCTGGCATGAGCCGACAGTTCGAGCATCCACTCACTGCCTTGGACAAGGTCCACGTGGCCGTGCTTGTCGACCTCAAGGCCGTTAGAGTCTTTCACGAAATGAAGACCGAGCTGTACCACAGCGTCGTAGCCAATAACCCCAATACCGAGTCCTTTGTCCCACAGTTCCTCGGGCGTCCGCGGCGAATCGCGATCGCCAAAGAGGAACTCCCGTAGACCCTTCATTTTTGCGAATCCTTCAAGAAGCTGGCGAGGAGGTACAAGGCGAGCGACGTATAGAGAGAGATTCGCGTGACTGTCCTGAAACGCTTCTGGGCTTATCTCGGAAGTGCTCGGGTTCCAATGCCCTGGGTTCAGCTTTCGGAGGAGTTTGTCACCTGGCCGAAGCGTGCGCTCTGAGATAGGAATGGCCATCGACGCTCATTTACCTCAATCCAAGGCGAGGAATGAGCGTAACTCTTCGAGTGCCGCGTCCGGCGAACATTCTTGGTTAGAACGGCCTCTTGCCCCTGCGCGACGCACGGCGGAGCCGTTTTTCCCGCCGGACGTCACTTGAATGTTCATCTGGCCGGAGATGTTTTTCCACGTAAAGCCGACGCCCCCTCTGGTGGACGGCGCGATTGAGTCAGGCGAGCGAAGTGATCTAAGGTCGATCAGCTTTCTAAACACAAGCGCCGCCTGGCAGGTTTCCTTCGTTATCGCGCGGGCGCCCTCTCCATCCCAATCTCGGCCGCGCACCATCGAGAGAATACCTGTGTGCTCGGCCTCGAGTGCATACCCCCCGGCACTGGAAGTGTTCATAACAGATTTCACTTCCGCAAAAGGACGTTTCGCGTGCGAGCGCTCGGGTTCCGTGGCCGAACCCAACGCACCATAGATCTGAGACGCCTTAGCGTAGGCGATAGCAATTTCGGGCGAATTCGACTGGGTTCGTGAGCCTTTCCTGGGGCGCTAAGCAGTCTTCCCTCGGTCTTCAACTGCCATGCACCTAGCGCTCGTTTAATTCTCGTCGGCATTTTCGTCATTCCCGTCTGGAGCGTTGCGTTTGAGCACTGCGAAAGGCTCCCTGTGGATCACTTTGCCATCGACCCTCAGTACCACATTGTAGGTTCCTTCGAGCGGGAAGACGGCCGGTTTCAGCAAGAGCAGCACTTGGTTGACATGCTTGAACCCGCGCGGAAACGGCCCCCCCGTCGCGCTCGGAACCACTTCTTCTGAAGTCTGGAAAATCGGCTTGCCGTTCGGGTCCTCGATTGACACTTTGGCGGATTGGCCCGCTGCGGCTGTAAAACCCACGCCGACAAACAGAGAGATCAGTGCGCCGGGGAATTCGTCTAGAATGATATTTTGAATAATATTGATAAATGATGTTTTACCGTCCTTGTCGACGATCGCGTACTCGCAAAGGTGCGTGTATACGTGACGAACAGCCATCGGTTATCCCTTGTCATTGCCAGCGGGCGCTCTCGACTAAAATCGACAACGATAGCCGCATTAGGACCAGAGCGAGAAAGTCTCGCCATTATTTGGAACCACTTATCCACTCAAACACTTGGTCGCGAGGGTGTCAACTCTGGTGGCGAGAATTGAGCCCGTCCGGCCAAACGACCAGCCAAGTCATTGTCGTTAATCGGGAAAGTTAATTGTCGCCGATCACGGGGCGAGTCCTCGTGTCCGGAGAAACCGAGTGTGGTCCGGCGGTGTGGGTCAGCCGCCCTGAGTCATGTTGACGGCTGTCAAGGACACCGCATCGAGGATGATCCCATAGGCCCCCCGTGTGGTCGCGGCGAAGCGTAGCGTTGTCGTCGTCGAGTCGGCGACGAACGTCCCCAGGAACCGCGTGTAATTCATCGCCGACGGCAGCGAGCCGGCATGGGAGAGCTTCCACTCGAGAAGTGTGCCGGCGCCGGTGAGGCTGACCGAGGCCGTGTCGGTCCGGGCGGAGCGATCAGGGTTGTTGGCGTAGTAGAACGAGACCTGATAAGTCTGCCCTGAGGTGGTTGCGAAGGTCTGCTGGATCGTCCCCGCCGAGGTCCCGTTCAGGTCGAGGCTGTAAGTCCCCCAGGCGGCCGGCCAGTAGGACTGAACATTCACCGAGCCTGCGGTGATCTGCCAGGGAGCCAGGGAGCTCTTCCCGTGCCGGACGGTCCGGGCCTTGCTCGGCGGGAGGACCTTCGGCGCCCCGAAGTCGCCGTTTCCCAACAGCTCGATACGCGCCGGATTCGGCAGCACCTTGCGACCGAAGTGGACGAGGTAATCGTTGCCCGGCTGGCCCGTGCCGGCACCATCCAGGGGCAGGCCAGTGGCACTCGTCAGGGCGCCCGGGGTGCCGGCGACCGTGAGCCAGTAAGTCCGACCCGCCGGCAACGGCCCAGCCAATCGCAGGCTCACCGACCGCGAGGCGGCGTCATACCGCGCGCGGCGGATCGCGATGACCCGATGGTCGCGCCCCGCCGCGACGAGCCGATAGTTGGCCGTGTCCTCGGCCCGGGCCGCCGTCATCGGCTCGCTGAAGGCCAGGACGATTGTGGTCGGCGAGTGGCGGACGTAGACCGGCCGCAGGCCCATGACAGTCGGCGGCAGGGCATTGGTCAGGGCGAGGGCGGCGCCGCGGCGCCGGCCGTCCCGGCGGTGACCATATAGGTCCCGCCGAGCCCGTTGGCCACGGACTCGACGCTTGCCTGGCCATCGGCGTCGATGGTCGCGGGATTGCCGACGAAGGAGGCGGAGGCGCCGGGCGTCGAGGCGGTGAAGGTGATCCGGCCACCAGCGACCGGATCGCCGAAGGGGCTAGAGACGGCGACGACCACCGGCGCGGGGAAGGCCGAGAGGGGCAGCGCGACCTGGTTGTCCCCGGAGGCGATCGCGATCGTGAAGCCGCGGGACTGGAAGGCGCCCATGTCGGGTGCGGCGCCCTGGGGCCGGGGGATGCCGCGCTGGTCGGCAGTGACGCCGAGCACGGCGACACCGGCGCCGATGGCCGGGCTGCCCGGGAGCAAGGCCATGGTCATGGTGGGTCCGCCGTTGTCGGCGAGGGGGCCGAGGAGGGGGTCGGTGTTGATCAGGTCGGTGGGATCGAGGGTGAGGCCGGGGTTGTCGGAGAACAGGTTGTGTCCGAGCGAGCGGAAGGCGACGGCAACCGGGAGTTCGACGATGTTCTCGCCCGGGCTAACCGCGAGTTCGGCAATGTTCCCGCCCTGGGCGTTCTGGAAGATACAATCAATGGCGGTGATCGTGGGGCTTTCCGCCCCCGAGATCGCTATGCCCCCGCCGACGCCGGCATCGGAGGGGGTGGGGTAGTCGGGTTGGGCGTCCTGGTCGTACGGCGTGTAAATGGCATTGGCGGCCGCGTTAGCGCTGATCGTGGAGCCGATGATCGAAACGGAGCCGTTACGGTAGATGCCGCCGTTCAAAAGGGAGCCGGTACAGTAGATGCCCCCGCCGATGCCGCCGAATCCGACGTCGTAGAACGAGGGCGCGATGGGACCGGGTCCGGCCAAGTTGCCGCTGATCGTGCAATCAGTGATCGAGAGGGAGGCGGAGTTGTAGATGCCCCCGCCGACGCCGCCGCCGACAATGATGGTGTAAACGCCACTGGCAGTGTTGCCGTTTATCGTGCAATCAGTGATCAAGAGGGAGCCGGAGTTGTAGATGCCCCCGCCGACGCCGTCCTGGTTGACGCTGCTGGCGGTGTTGCCGCTGATTGTGGAGCTGGTGATCGAGAGGTTGCCGGAGTTGTAGATGCCGCCGCCGACCGCGGCGGTGTTGTCGCTGATTGTAGAGCTGGTGATCGAGAGGGTGCCGGTGTTGGCAATGCCCCCGCCGGCGTTGCCACTGATTGTGGAGCCGGCGATCGAGACGTTGCCGGAGTTGTCGAGACCTCTGCCGGCGTTGCCGCTGATGGTGCAATCAGTGATCGAGAGGGTGCCGGAGTTGTCGATGCCCCCGCCGGCGGTGTTGCCGTTGATCGTGGAATCGGTGATCGAGAGGTGCCCGGAGTTGTCGATGCCGCCGCCGCCCGCGGCGGAGTTGCCGCTGATCGTGCAATCAGTGATCGAGAGACTGCCGGAGTTGCCGAGACCCGCGCCGGCGGTGTTGCCGCTGATCGTGCAATCAGTGATCGAGAGGGTGCTGGAGTTGTCGATGCCCCCGCCGGCGTTGCCGCTGATTGTGGAGCCGGCGATCGAGACGTTGCCGGAGTTGTCGAGACCCCCGGCGACGCCGCCGCCAGAGACGAATACTGGAGCTAGTAGCCCGCCGCCTGACCGGACAGTGCCGGACTTGGCGTTGTTGGCGCTGATCGTGGAATCGGTGATCGACAGGGTGCCGGAGTTGTCGATGCCCCCGCCGCTACCCCCTTGTGGGACGTAGTAGGTGTAGTATTCGCCGAAGGTGGCAGTGTTGCTGCTGATTGTGGAGCCGGCGACCGAGAGGTTGCCGGAGTTTTCGATGCCCCCGCCGTCGCCGAAGGTGGCGGTGTTGCCTTTGATCGTGGAATCGGTGATTGAGAGGCTGCCGGAGTTGTCGATGCCCGCGCCGTTGCCTTCGGTGGCGGAGTTGCTGCTGAGCGTGGAATCGGTGATCGAAAGGGCGCCGGAGTTGTCGATGCCCCCGCCGTTGCCGAAGGCGGCGGTGTTGCCGCTGAGCGTGGAATCGGTGATCGAAAGGCTGCCGGAGTTGTCGATGCCCCCACCGTCGCCTCCGGTGGCGGAGTTGCCGCTGAGCGTGGAATCGGTGATCGAGAGGCTGCCGGAGTTGGCGATGCCCGCGCCGTCGCCTCCGGTGGCGGAGTTGCCGGCCGTGTTGCCGCTGAGTGTCGAGTCGATGACCGAGAGGGTGCCGGCGTTGGCGATGCCCCCGCCGCTTAGCTGGACGGCGCCGCCCGAGATGATCAGGCCGGAGATCGTGGCCGTCACGCCGCTGTCCACCTGGAAGACGCGGACGGCCATGTTGCCGCTGATCGTCAACGTGCCCGCTCCGGGGCCGTCGATCACCTCGGGACCGGCCGTCTCGGATAGCTCCAGCGTGCTGGCCAGTGTGATCGTCTGGGGAGACGAGAACACCGCTCTATCAAATTGGATCAGACTGCCGGCGGGGTTCGAATTGGCGTTGGCCTGCGTGATCGCAAACCGCAGCGAACCCGTGTCGGTGGCGCTATCGCTCGTGTCGGTCACGGTGTAAAGAGTGGGGTTGCCGGACAGGAGCGCCCGCTCCTCGAGTATCTCCAATGCCCAGATCCCACGGCCGCACCGCCTGCGGCGCGAAGCCGGCTTCGCACGCGGCCGAGATGTGCCCAACATCGGTGTTCTCTCCTGAGTCTGGGGCCAGCTCGGGCCTCCGGGCCGGAGACCCGAAGTACGAACGAGGTCCGTTCCCCCGCCTCGACCCGATCGGTCGCGGCGAGGAGGTGGAGTTGTGAGCGGGATGGTGCGGCGGGCCGGAGCCCTTACGCCCGCGATGGGCGGGCTCGGGCAACAAAAATAGCCCGCCGACGCACTCGCGCACGTCGTGGGCCGCCTTGGCTGGCCCCATCGACCCTTCGAAAGCCGATGAGACACTTACTCACTTCTCAAACTATCCAATCCGTCAGCCCTTTTGTCAAGGTGCTGCTCGGTTTTCGCGCCCGCGTCTCATGTTCGTGGCCGAAGAGTGCAATCCGTCGTCGCAATGCACCTCGTACCGTGGGTTTGACGGCCCACCAGGCCGTTCCGCCCACATGGCGATACGCCTGTCCAACCACGCGACGGCCGCGCCGATCAAGGCCCCGATGCCGGCGCCGCCGATGACCCAGAGCAGGCCCTCAAAATCTCTGAGGTCCATCGTGGGGCGATAGTTCTGGATAGGCATAAGTAGAGCGCCGATGAAAATTCCGATCAACGTACAAAAAAACTCCGTCGTGGGGGCTCGTCGCTGGAGCAGGAATGACAACGCCGGAAGGACCAGCAGCAAGATCCAATAGGACGACGTGATGATGGCGGCGAGGCCGACGGTTACGGCGACGACGACCATTCCGATCCGGATTGTGAACCGCACCGGGGGCAATGGCATCGCTGGGTCCTCGCCGAGCTCAGGCCCGGGGCGTTTGACGTACTCGCGGCCGTCACGGCTTTGGCGCCCTCTGTTCCAGCCGGATTACCGGGACAGGCTGCCCCGTTCGATCCAGATAGGATAGCTGGTCGCCATCGCGCTGCACATCGACGATCGCATATTGGTTTGTGTCATAGACGAAGTCATCACACTTGAGCAGTTTGCCGTTTAACTCCCGAAAGACGAGGCAGCGGTCCTTGTTTCGCCCGAAGATTTCAATGCTTTCGAGCCAGACGGTTGAACCGTCCGGTTGGCTGATAATGTTCCCGCTCAGACCACAGCCGGGAACCGTTATCGCCAGGACCGCCTGGAGCATTTCCTCCTTGCTGCTGAAGGACTTCGGGACCTGCGCCTCGAGTATGATCTTCTCAACCTGCGCCGAGTCGAAGGTCCCGAAGCGCCCGAAGCGCGCGAGCTGCCTCTGCACGAATTCGCGGTGCGCTGCGAGCACGATCAGAAGGATTGACGCGATGAGAATCGCAACAGCGATCCACGTCCGATAGTGCGCTCGCGGCCATTGCATGCCGGGGTCTCCCTGGGCGAGAGAGTCAAGCCTCATCCATGCTATGATCGAAAAACTGGCGAAGCTTGTCGAGATCGCCGCGATTTGCTTCACGAGCCGTTTACCGCCAGCTCAAACACCTCGATCGGGCACGGCTCGATAAACCGGAGCCGAGCAATCCGCAAGCCCGATACGTCGATTGACGTCGCGACGAGAACCGACTCGACCGGCGTGAGTGCGGTTGACCCTGCTTTGAGCGTCAGGCGCAGACGGTGGCCGTCCGGAAGCTCCGTCTCGGCAAACACCGCTGCGCCGCCACCGCTTATGTTCAATAGTTCACATGGCACAGCATGCTCGCCATCTTGATCCGACCAAGCCAATGCCGCGCTCTTGTCCCGAACGGGAAAGCGCCGCCAAAGTCGATGTTCTTCATGCTGCTCGAGTACGCTACCCACGGATGCCCAGGTCGTGAACTGCATGCGTACGACGAGTTTTCCGCAGGAGTCGACGGAGGTCGAAATGACCTTGGCTGGAAGGGGCTGCGGGCCCAGTGCGCCGGAATCGAGGCGAATCGACACCGGCTGACCCGCGGGTGGACCGCGGTCGGCAAGCACCGCGGCACCCGCCCCGCTAAGGTCAATAATGCTGATTTTGCAGGAGATCGGCTCATCGGCTAGAGACCAGTACATCGAACCGGACGCGTCCCTCAAGCGATAGCGAAGCGAATGGCGTCGCTCAGGAGGCGCACCGGGCATCCGAGCGTTCGTGGGGCTCGACCCGTGATCGTTTCGCGGAATCATGGTTTCCGCCCTCGCCAATGTGGTCCGGAACGGGCGGTCAGGGCTGTCGAAGACGTTCATGGCGAAGTCGGGCCGGTCTTCGCCGCAAAAGGCTGGGCCCCAAGTGCCGTCGGGGTCGTTCATCGTCGGGCGGGGGGATTCGGGTCACGGCACGACCATGTTCGAATGGGCCTTCGACACGGCGCAATCATCAGGGGAAGGCGATCTATATGAACCCTACTTCCCGATTCGGGAGTTGTCTAATGCGGCATCGGTTTTTCACTCACGCCTTGCGGTACGCCCACTGCCAATCAAGGGCCCCGGCATCGCGCATCGGCTTTTTTTGCTTGTACTGCTCGAGCGACTCGCGCCACCTCGTCAGGGCAGGATGGCCGCTTGGGAGCAGCCCGATGGCTTGCTCGGCCCACTTCACGGCGGCTTCGAAATCGCCGTTCTCGGCACACGCGGCAGCCAGCGTGATCAGGCAGCCCGGGTCTTTCCATTCCGTCTGAGCACACGCGCACGCGCCGAATCGACGGCCTGGCCGCCGTTGCGCAATGTTGCATCCGGGCAGGTGGCGCGAATCCACGCGCGGGCCCCAAAAACGAAAGGTGCGGGTTGGCCATCCTTCAACAGGCGCACTGACTCGTCGAAATCATCGAGGGCCTGGCGAAACGAACCCTTGGCTTGCCAGGCCGAACCCCGCGTGAAGTACAAGAGCGGATCATCAGGCGCGTGCTTGATCGCCTGCGAAAGGTCGGCGATGGCTTGGTCGAACTGGCGATTCTCAAGCTGCAACCGTCCCCGCTCGACCAGCGCGCCCACGTGCCGCGGATCGAGGCGCAAGACCTCGGTGAAATCGTCGAGTGCCTGACCGGGCAGATTCTTTCGGTAGCGCAAGGCGAGCGCCCGATGGAAGAGAGCGGTCGAGTTCTCGCGGTCGAGCTTGATGGCCTGACCGTAGTCGCCAAGCGCCCGGTCGATTGCGCCTTTGCGCTCCCAGGCGACGCCGCGGCTGTCGAGATCGCTGCTTTTTCCCGGGTCGAGCTCGATGGCCCGGGTCAGGTCATCGATCGCCGCTTCCAGGTCGCTCAGGTCGCTCGCGACGAAAGCGCGTAGACGAATTGCGTCGGCATTTTCACCATTGAGCCGGATCGCCGCATCGAGCTCGGCTCGGGCCTGGCGCGGGTTTTTCTGGAGCAGGCGGCAGTGCGCGAGCTGGGCTCGATAATCGCTATACTCGGGATCGATCGCGATCGCGGCATCGAGCTCGGCGGTCGCGGCATCGATCCGCTCGTGCTGCACCAGGATCGCGGCCTTCTCGGCATGAGCATCCGACAGCCGCTCATCAAGCTGAATCGCCCGGTCGAAGTCGGCAAGTGCCCGCTCGGTCTGGCCGAGCCGCTGCCACAGCCAGCCGCGGTGCATGAACAGGCCGGGGTTCTGCGGGTCGAGCTTCAAAGCCGCGTCGAAGTCGGCGGCGGCGCGGGCTCTTTCTCCCTTGGCAAACCAGCACGAGCCCCGTGCCACGAGTGCGTAAGGGTTCCGGGGCTCGAGCTTGATCGCTGCGTCGCAGTCGCGCAGGCTTTGGTCGCACTTTTGCCGATCGAGCCAGATGCCGGCGCGGCAGAGGTAGGCAACGACGCACCTGGAATCGAGCTTGATCGCTTCGCTTAAGTCGGCGAGTGCGTCGTCGTCGCGCGGGTCGTCGCAGGCCTGCGCAAGCCCGGGCGATCCCCCGCATCATGCAGGCGAACGAATCGCGCGGGTCGCCCGCGATGCGCTCTGAAAAATAGGCTGCGGCGCCCTTGAGCGGCACGACCGCGCTCGCCGGCGCCCAGCCGCTTTTTCCCCGATCGCGGAAGTAAAGTCGGTCGCCCTCGACCTTGCAGATGCGCAGGGGCGCGATCATTCCCGTGCGTACGATCGGCTTGCCGCCGATCGTAAGGGAAAAATCGGCCGTCTTTTGCAGCACCTCTTGGCCGGCGTGAAACTCACCGGCCCTCGCCGACGACTGAATGAATCCCAGCGCAAGAAGTGCCGAGAAGAGCGACGCGACCTGCCGGGGGTGCGCTGGCGACATGTTCGGATTCCCTCCCGAGAGAGCCACTTCCTGCGTTGATACCGGAATTTGACAGTGCGCCACCTCGTAATACAAGTGCAGTTTTTTGATACCAGCCCGAAGCGCCAGCGAGGGAACCGTGTGTCCCCTCGCTCGCGCTTCGGGCTGGTATTCGTCGTCCCTGGTCCGCCAAGCCGGATGCGAGGCCTGTATTCCCTCGCTGGCGCTTCGGGCTGGTATGGCCGCCCGCTGGCGGCGTTACTTGGGATGGTCGAGCGATTGCGCATTAAGCACGACCGTCTCGCCGCTTTCAATGCCGCGGACGATTTCGACGAACTTGTCGTTTTCGATGCCCCTGGTGACCTCGCGCCACTCGATCGCGCCTCCGGGCTTACGCACCGCCAAGTAGTCTTGGTTGCCATAGCGAACGACGGCCTGCATGGGCACGCTGAGTACGTTGTCGCGCTCGGTGATCATGATCTCGACCTCGGCCGTCATGCCTGGCCGCAGACCGGAAATGACCGAGTCGATGTCGACCTTCGTCGAGTACATCGCGCCACCGCGCCGAAAGTTGGGATCGGGCAACGGCGCGACTTCGCTCACCCAGCCATTGAACACACGATCGGCGAAGGCATCGACTCGGATCCTGGCCTTCATGCCGTGCTTGACTTTATTGATTCGCTGCTCGGCGATCTTGGCATTCACGCGCAGCGCAATGCTGTCGTTGAGCACGCTGAGGATTTTTTGATTTTTCTGAACGTATGCACCGACTCCGATCTGAGGCGGGCCGTCGGCTGCGTGTTGAGGGTTGTAGGCCAAGAGGACCACACCGTCGTCAGGGGCGGTGAGCACGCAGTTGGCGATCTGCCGGCGGAGCTCTTGCGTCTTTTTATCTTCGAGCTGCCAGTTCGACCGCGCCGCCAGCTCGGCGGGGCGCTTTTGCTCGATAGCAGCCTTCAGCTCGCCGATCGTTTTCGGCATGGTGAGCTTTTCGAGCGCGTCGAGCTTGGTCCTGGCCAGATCGAGCGCGTGCCGCTCGCGCATGACCGTTTGTTCGCATTCTTCGAGACGGTCTTTGACGTCGAGCTCGGCGACAATATCGGCCGAAGTCGCGCCGGTTGCTTTGCCACTCACAAGCTCGCTCAGCCGTTTGAGTGCCGCTTCGGCCCGCAGCCGGCGGGCTTGCGAGTTGTTGATCGCCGACTCGGATTCGGCGATCGCGGCCGCCAGCGCCATCCGTGCTTGTTTCAGGTCTCCCTCGACGTATGCGGTGACGGCCTGCTCGGCCAATTCCCGTGCAACCCTCGCATTGTCCCACGACGTCTTGGCGGCTTCTTCCTTGACTTGCTGCCTGGGAAGCTCTTGGTTGAACCAGTCCGATTCGAGCTCGCAAACGACGTCGCCTTTCTTGACTTTGGAGCCGTCGGGCTTGAGCATCCTGACGGATCTCGGCCCGGCGACTCCGCAAAACACTTCCGCCACTCGGCCCGCCTCCAACGAGCCGCGCTCGATGACCGTCACGGCCAGCTTGCCTGGCTTGGTTTGGAAGGTGACGAGGTCCCCGGCACGGGCCGCCCCGGCTTGCGGCTCGGGACGAGAGGGAGCGGCGGGGGCGGTTTTTTGAGCGAGGATGCCGGCGCCCGACACGCTCGTGGCGACGACGAGTGCTGCGGAAGCAAGCTTCAACCAGCGCGTGAGTGACGTTGCTCTCATAACCCCCTCGGCAAGCGATAGAGCCGACGTAGCAACCGCGACACGACTCGTTGTCGATTGCAAGACGGTTCGTGCGGTGGAATCGACCAGAGACTGTGGGAAGGGCGCATCAAGCGCACCGGTCCGAAGGGCGCTCGCCAGCACGCCTGCATTCGGCGCGACGCCGCGGCGGCTCAGCCGGTCGCGCAAGCGTTCTCGCCCGCGCCTGCCGGCTCTTCACGGTGCCGACCGGCCAGCCCAGGTGCCGGGCGGCTTGCTCGTGGGTGCGCCCTTCGAGGTCGCAAAGGACAAGGGGCGCCCGGAAGCGCTCGGGAAGGCGATTGATCTCGTCATGCAACAGCCGCTCGAGGTCGTCGCAAACGTCTTCGCGGCGTTCGGGCCGCAGTCGAGCGGCGTTCTGCTCGTGCTGCCGGCGGCGAAGGGCGGCGCGCTGCGCGTGGCAAGCGGTCCGATGCGCCACCTGATGGAGCCACGGGCCGAGTGAGTCGCGCACCCAGAGGCCCCGTGCTTTCCGGACCAAGACTACAAACGTGGCCTGGAAGGCGTCTTGGCGATCGTGCTCGTCAGGCAAGACGGCTCGGCATACGCGCAGGACCATCGGTCCGTGCCTTTCTACCAGCACCGCAAACGCCAGCTCGGCGACCTCGCCCGGCTCGGTGGCGAATCGCTCCAGGAGCTGGCCGTCGGTCAGCTCGCGGACGGCTCCCACGCTGTAGAGCGTGCGAAGCTGGCGAACGACTGCGCGGTTTTTGCTCTGCGCCATCAGCGTGCTTCTCCAGCCCATAACCTCTCGTGAGCTCTATAAGTAATGTACCGGCGCGGGCACGAGTTCCGCCATTTTCGATTTTGGATTTTGGATTTGGACTGCGAGCGCCGCGTTGTGGAGTAATCCAAAATCGAAAATTGGGGATCGGGAGGAACCGGGCCCAACAGGTGGCCGGAACCTGGTCCGAAGGGCCTCACAGGACGATGTGCTCGTACTGAAACAGATCCGACGGATCATTCAACCACGAAATAAACGAAACGCACGAAAAATCAAAACCTGTAAGTGCTCGCGTTGGTGTTCCTTCCAAGCTTCGATCCGTGTTTCCCTTTCGTGTCGTTTCGTCGATTTCGTGGTCGGTCCAGCGGACCGATCGGATTCTTCTGCACGGCGATCTGGCCTGAGAATTCACGGGATTTCCCTCGATTAGCCTTAGCCGAGTTCTCTCTTTTGATGGTCAAGACTCAAATTGGGGGGCTATTGCCCCGCGGGGCCGGCTGCGCGGCGGAGCAGGGCGATCTCTTGCTGGCGCCGAAGGCGACGGAGCGTGGCTTCTTCCCAGTCGATCGCTTCGCCCTCGAGCCAGTCGATGGCGCGCCGCGCCAGGGCTCGGGAATGGGCACGCCCAGCTCTGCGTGCCGCACCACGATTCCCGCCAGCGCCAGATCGCGCCAGCTCGTGCCACGTCTCCGGTTCACTCTCGAGTTGCAGCATACGCACCAGCGCCGCAATCGCCGCCTCGAGCGTCCGCGCGTCGGCCAGACGCTGCTGGACTTGCTCAAAGGTGAGCGAATTGCGGTCGTCCATCAATTGTTCGTAGAGTTTGCCGTGCACCTGGTCGAAGCCGGCGTCAAGGGCGTCGGCGGCCTCGTCGAACTCGTAGCTCTTGACTCCCCAGTAACCCATGCTCATCGGTCCTGCGGCTGCGCAGCGAGCGGTCCAAGCGGCCTGGCCATGGCCATAAGCGCGTCCAAGCGCAAGGGCGGAGCCACAAAGGTGGGGATCGTGATCGGCGTGCGGCGCAACATTTCGGTGGGCGAGAGTCGTTCGCCGGCGAGCGTGCCGAAGCGGCAGCCGGCCTCGCTGGCGATGACGACGCCCGCGGCGATGTCATGGGCCGCCTCGCCGAGGAGCGTGGTCGCCTGGAGCCGGTTCGACGGCCACGAACGTCTGTTCGCAACAGGCGCTACCCAGGTCGCGCAGCCGGCCGGGAAGCGTGCGCGGATCGACGGCCCGCAGGGCATTGGTGCCGACGCAGACGTTGTCTTGATTGTGGAACTCGTCGGCGTCGCTGACAGCCAGCCGGCGGCCGTCGAGCCAGGCGCCGCCACCCTTCACAGCCCAGAACAGCTCCTCGAGCGGCGGAACGGCGATCACGCCCAGGACCGGCTCGCCCGCGATCATGAGGCCGATGCTGACGGCCCAGAGCGGCAGGCCGTGGACCATGTTGCCGGTGCCGTCGATCGGGTCGATCGACCAGCGGCGCGGGCCCGTCCCTCCCTCGGCCTCATATTCCTCGCCCGTCAGCGAATCGTCGGGGAATCGCTCGTCCCAGTCGCTCGCGAATCAGTCGTTCCAGGTCCTGGTCCAGGTCGGTGACATAGGTGCGGTTGGCTTTTTCGACGCGGCGAAACGCTGCCGGCATCGGGCTCTTCGCCACCAGGGCGGCCTCGGTCGCCAGCGATTTGACAAACTCCAGCTCGGACTCCAGATCGAGCGATTCAGCCATGAGCGGGCTCCTTCCAGCAATTTCGTATGCGCGTCTACTGGGCTCGGCCCAGGTCGAGCTCGCGAGTCGTGCACAGTGCGGTGAACGGGAATTCCGCGCTCGGCGAAACGCAAGGGCGGCACCCGCCAGGCGATCGACGATGACGATCGCGCGCACGACCCGGAAATCGAGTGCGGCCAGATGTTCGAGACAGCCGAGCAAGTCGACCCGCCGGTGGTGACCACGTCCTCGACGATCACCACGCGCGACCCGCGCTCGATCGGCCCTTCGACCCAGCGCTGGGTCCCGTGGTCCTTCACGCTCTTGCGCACCATGAATGCCGCAACAGGCCGGCCTCGGTGGATAGGACGTCGCCGCCACCGCTCCGGCAATCGGATCGGCGCCGATGGTCGGACCGCCGACGGCGTCGACATGGTCGCCGCTGATCGCATCGAGAATCAGGTCGGCGATGAGGGCAGCCCCTTCCGCCGATAGGGTGACGTGCTTGCAGTCGATGTAATAGCTCGATCGCGCGCCCGACGCCAGCACGAACTCGCCGCGCTGGACCGCGTGCGTGTCGATCAGGGTCACGAGCCGCTGCCGCTTGGTTTCGTCCATTGCCAGACCTCCCGCACCGATCATCCCGAGGTTCGAGCGTACCCAAGGGACGTTCTGGAAGCGATGCCTTTCAGCACCGGGCTCGAACAGAACTCGGCCTGGGGTGACCAGAAAGAGCGCCGGCCGCCGCGGACGGTTCCCTGGGGAAGCCTTGTTCAACGGCGGTCCCCCCCTTGCGAAGGGGGGGCTAAGGGGGGTGAAGACGGGGGCTCGGAGTCAGCGGGCTTCCGCGGGTTTGTCCACCGGACGCGGTGGCTCCGACTCAGGGGGTCCGAAGTGCTTCTCGCACCGCACGCGGAGGCTCTGCGTCCCCACCCCCCCGGGCCCCCCCTTCGCAAGGGGGGGACCGCCTTCGATCGAGCCCGTTGACCGCTCGCGCACGCACCGAGCAGGCCGGGGCCTCGGTAAACCAGCCCCGAGTAAATCTCGACCAGGTCGCTGCCCGCCTCGACGAATGCGCTCGCGTCGTTTGGCACCATGATGCCGCCCGAGCCCAGGATCAACAGGCGATCGCCGATAATCTGCCGGAGGATACTGACCGTTCGCAAGGCCAGCGCGCGCAAGGGTGCTCCCGAAACCCCGCCCGAATCCTCTCCCAGCTCTCTGGCCAGGTGTGCCGACGTATTCACGGCGACGAAGCCGTCGCAGGCATCGTCGTCGATGAGCGGTCGAACGACGGCTTCGAGCGTTGGCGGCGTCCAGGGCACGCGGTCGGCATCCTCGGGCGGGAGCTTGACGAACAGCGGCGTCGGATGAGGTCGGTGTACCGCAGCCTCCAGGCGCCTTAGCAGGTCTCGAAGCGGTTGGAGCAGCCCGCTGCTCAGGTTTTCGCCCTGGAGAAGCTGGCGCAGTCCCGGCGTGTTCGGCGAGCTCAAGTTCACCACGAAGAAGTCCGCGAGGTCGAAGAGCTCCTGCGCCAAGTGCAACAGCTCGGCGCGGGCGATGGCCAGGTACTCGGCCGCGTCGCCCGCGGAGCGCACGTGCCCCGGGTGGGGGCCGATGTTGCAGCCGATGACCATCGCGCTCCGCTTGCGCGGCGAAAGCTGCGCAAGTTCGCCGCGATCTCTTTGAGCCCATGGCTGGGAAACCCGAGCCGGTTCCAGATGCCCTCGACCCCGATCAAGCGCTTGACGCGTGGGTGGACGTCATTGCCGCTCCACGGCTCGACCAAGATCGTTCCGACCTCGACAAAGCCGGCGCCGAGTGCCTCGATGCCGGGCAGAGCCACTCCGTTCTTGTCGAAGCCCGCCGCGATGCCGACCCGGTTGCGAAAACGTAGGCCTCGCCATTCAAACGGATCATCGGCCGGTTCACCGAACGCCAGAATGGGCCGCCTGAGGGCCGACAATGCCAGGGCGTGCGCGATTTCCGGCGGCAGCAGGCGCAAGACCGGCCAAATTGCCTGGTATCCGTTCATCAAAACGTGATCCTGCTCCGCGGAACGCACCCTGCCTGGCCTTCACTCTATCAGACGCGGGCCGCGACACCAAACGGGAGTCGTACGTCACCCACCGGCTCGCCATGCTCGCGGGCCTCGTGCGGGGATTGCCCGTCGCCTGGCTGTTCTCTCCGCCGGCTCTGGCCACCCCTCCCGAGGGCTGGTCGCTGATCGGGGTATGTCAATCGTTGAGCTGCGGTGGCGGGACACTATTTCGACGAGTGTCTCGATGGAATTACCCCATCATAGGGCCATACGTGTGCCACGAGCGGCGTTATGGCGGGCAACTTGGCGATCGGCAGCATGCCTTCGGCCACCCCGTCGGCCGGCACGGTGCGAAAGACTCGCAGCCCGTCGGCCCGGAGATCGCTGATGTAATAACCACCCAACGCAGGGGGGAACGCCACCTTGATTGTCACGGCGACTCTGGAGCCGGAGATCAACAACCCGTCGGCGGGCGGGCTGGTTACGAGCCGGCTGTGGCCGGCCAGGCTCTCGTACTCGCGGTAGAGGAGCCGGAGTGCTGGAGCAAAGTAGTCCGATAGCGCAGCCGGCGATCCGTCGCTGAGAACCTCGCGCGGGCTGATACGGTGGTCGCGGTGCGCGTCGCTGGCCGGTTGGTCATGCACTACAGCCGCGGCCGTCGCCCCCGCGGCGCCCCCCGATAAGAGGAGTCGATCATCGAGGGATTCCAGGAGAAGCCCCGCCTGCCGGCGGACCCGCCGGTCGTGTCGGTGTGTGTTCAACATCGCTGTCTTGTCCTCTCCACTCCGGGTGCCGTTGTGGCCGTCGCGGAGCACGTTCGGCGGGATCGATAGCGGCGCGACCCAACGGTGTCGCGGGCAGCGCCGTGACGCCGGGAAATCTCTAACCTGGGGGGGGTCGCGGCCAAGCTGACTGCGGCTCCCGGAGCCTCGCCGGACAGGTGGAAGGCGACGCTCACGGACGGGTCGATCGCCAAATGGCGCTCTTCCTGGAATGCGCGCCGGGCGATTTCGGTGTGGCCGGCTGGATTTTCCAGCGGGCCTGCTCGCGCAGGCGGGCGTCCTCGCGATCGCGCGCCTGTTGCCGCAGGTAGCGGGCGCAGCCGTTTCCGCCTGAGGTCGGGCCGGAAGTGGCCGCTAAGCCGCCGATCACCAAAGGGCTCGGCGGCGTCAATACGCGCCGTTCAGCCCCATCGATTCGAGCGTTTGATGAGGGTCGTCCGGCCCCCGGGGCGGACTCGATATCCCGTCCGTGATGGAACTTGATGGGGCCGATGGGCTAAACATCATAGTCCCGCATATCGGATTTCCTGTCAACCGGCCATCGAAGAACGTGCCCGAGTAACTCCCAGAGGATCGGTGTCGACGCGGCGGCATCGCAGGGACGCTCACCTTCTTTTCATAAGGCACATAGAGCGCAACTGGCTCGCGCTCGGCCGGCGTCTGGAACGTTGGGGCGTGGGCCGCTACAGTATGTGACTCATGAGCAGATCCATCGCGACATCCCCCGAAACGTTCTTGATCCGCGCTGGCTGCACCTGCTTAACCGCGGCGCTCTTGGCCGTCGCGGGCTGCCAGAGCAACCCCCCGCCGCGCGAGGGAACGAATCAACCCACAGTGACAGTGGTCGTCTCGGAGAAGGCGACGATGCCGATCTTGGCGAAACCGATCGGCACAACGCGAGCGCTGCGCGAGGTCACGATCCGCGCCAGGGTGAAGGGCTTCCTCGAAAAGAAACTTTTCGACGAAGGGAAGGACGTCAAGGAACACCAGGAGCTCCTGGTGATCGAGAAACGGCCATACGAAGTGAAGCTCGAACTCGCCAAGGCTGAGCTGGCGGCGGCCGATGCGGCCCTCAAGAAGGCCAAGGCTTCGAAGGCAAACCTGGTGTCGGCTGCGCGGCTGGCGCTTGATGAAGCTCAGCTTCGGCTCGACGAGGTCGAGGAGCGCCGCGAGCGCAACCTGCTGGCGCGGAAAGCCGTCTCGCAGGAGGACCTTGACAAGTCCCAGGCCCAGCGCAAGAAGAGCGCTGCCCAGGTTCAAGCCGATCAAGCGAGCCTCGAGCAGGCGGAAGCCGATTACACGATCGATATCGAAAACGCGCAGGCTGAAGTGGCCAGGGCCAAAAGCTCTGTGGATGACGCCGAGCTCAACCTCGGGTACTGCACCATGCGGGCGCCGTTCGCCGGCCGGATCGGCGAGCTGAAGGTCAAGGTCGGCAACTTGGTCGGCGACGGCACCGCCACCGAGCTGGTCACGATCCAGGAGCTCGACCCGATGGGGCTGGATTTGAAAGCGCCGGCTCGCTACTTGCCCTACGCCAGTGCGCTTGTGCCCACGGGAGAGGCGGTGAACGTGGTGGTCGAGGGCGAGCGGCCACACCCCCACACCGGCAAAACTCTGTTCATCGATAACACGGTTGACAGTTCAACCGGGACGTTCCTGGCGCGGGCGTCTGTTCCGAACCCCGACGGCACGATTCTGCCCGGCCAGTACGTGCAGGCAACGATCAAGGTCGGCGAGTACGTCGATGCCGTTGTCGTGCCCGAGCAGGCGGTGATCGAGAGACAAGACGGCGCCCGCGTATTCGTGGTCGACTCGGGCGGCAAAGTGCGCGAGCAGGAAGTCAGCGCGGTCGACGGCTACCAGGGCCTGCGGGTGCTCGAGTCCGGCCTCGATGCCGGCGAGCAGGTTATTGTAGAGGGCATTCAACTTGTTCGACCCGGGCAGACCGTCAAGACAACGACAGAGCCGCTCGCGAAATATCGCAAGACGGCCACGATGGACTACAACGCCGACCGCCGGTTCACGAGCAAGATTTCGCGCGTTCCGGGCCTGCCGCCGCCGCGCGCGACGAGAAGTCAAACCCCAAGCAAGCGCCCGCGAGCGCCAAGCCGCGCCCGAAAAGAAGGGGGGTTAGACCGCCGTCATGGTCAACTTCTTCATCGGCAGGCCGATCTTCGCCACCGTGCTCGCGGTGCTCATGTTGCTCGTCGGCGGCATCTGTGTCTTCATCCTGCCGATCGCCCAGTATCCGCAGGTCACGCCGCCGCAGGTGCAGGTTACCACGACCTACACCGGCGCCGACGCGCTCGACTGTCGCCGAGACCGTAACGACGCCGATCGAGCAGCAGATCAACGGCGTCAAGGGGATGATCTATTTCAACTCCGACAGCACGAGTAACGGCGTTTCAACCATCGTGGCGACATTTGACGTCGGCTACTCCCAGGACATCGGCGCTGTCGACATCCAGAACCGCGTCGAGACCGCGCAGGCGGTCTTGCCCCCGGAAGTCAAGCAGTTCGGCGTCACGATCAAGAAGACCTCGACCGACATGGTCTGCGTGGTCAACCTGGTTTCGCCCGACGGCCGGTACGATTCGAACTTCCTCGACAACTACGCGCAGATTTATGTGCTGGATGAGCTCAAGCGCGTGACGGGCGTCAGCGACGTCGTCGCGTTCGGGCGGAAGTATGCCATGCGGGTCTGGCTCGACCCCGACAAGATGGCTGCCGAGAAGATTTCTCCGGCCGAGGTGATTCAGGCGATCCAGTCGGAAAACCGCCAGGCCGCCGCGGGCAGGATCGGCGGCTCGCCGATGCCGGCCGAGCTGGCGCACAAGGAGTTCCCGATTCTCACCAAGGGACGGCTCACGAGCGCCAAGGAATTCGAGCAAATCGTGGTGCGCCGGCGCGACGACGGCTCGATCCTCCGGCTGGACGACGTCGCGGATGTCAAACTCGAATCCGAGAACTACGACACGGCCGGCTGGTTAAGCGGCAAGCCCGCCGGAACGCTGCCGGTTTACCAGTATTCCGACGCCAATGCGCTCGAGATCGTGCGTCAGGTGCGCGAAAAGATGGACCGGCTGGCCAGGAGCTTCCCGCCGGGGCTCGAGTACAAAATCGCGTACGACACGACCAAGTACGTGCGCGAGAACATCGAAGAGGTCGAACACACGCTGCTGGAAGCATTCATGCTGGTGCTGGTCGTGATCTTCGTGTTCCTGCAGGGAGTGCGCGCGACGATCATTCCGATGCTGGCGATCCCCGTCGCGCTGGTTGCGACGTTTTCGATGATGGCCGCCTTCGGGTTCTCGATCAATACGCTCACGCTCTGCGGCTTGATCCTGGCGATCGGACTGGTGGTCGACGACGCGATCATCGTGGTCGAGAACGTCGAGAAGTACCTCGAGCGCGGCGACGGCCCCGCTCGAGGCGGTGCGTTCCGCCATGGCCGAGATCACCGCGCCGATCGTCACGATCACGCTCGTCCTGGCGGCGGTCTTCGTGCCGGTGGCGTTCATCCCGGGTCTGACCGGCCGGCTGTACAACCAGTTTGCCATGACGATCGTCTTTTCGTTCGTGTTCTCGGCGGTCAACTCGCTGACCTTCAGCCCGGCGATGGCGCGGCTGTTCCTGCGGCCCAGGCACGGCGAAACCAAGTTCTTCTTCTTCCGCTGGTTCAACGCACGGCATGCGCTGGCTCGAGAACTCTTATGACAGCTTCCTCGAGTTCACCGCCCGGCACTGGTGGACGATCGTGCTGCCGTCGATCGCGCTGCTCGCGCTCACATACTGGATGCTCGTCGAGCGGCCCAAGGGCGTTCATTCCGACCGAGGACCAGGGTTACCTGATCGTGGCGATGCAGACTCCCGACGGCACCGGCAGGGAAGCCACGGCGCATGGTCGCGCAGAGCGTCAGCGATATCGCGCTTGAAATCAAGGGCGTGCAAGACGTGGTGCTCCTCGAAGGATTCAACGTATTGAACTCGACCAACCAGACCAACGCGGCCACGGCGTTCGTGACCTTGAAGGAATGGACGAAGCGCACGTCGCCCGAACTGCGCGCCCTGGCACTGAGCCATCAGCTTCAGGATAAAATTCTCGAGAAAGTGCGCGGCGGCGTCGCGCTGGTGCTGCAGCCGCCGCCGATCCGCGGTTTGAGCCAGACCGGCGGCTTCGAGTTCATGATCGAGGATCGCGACGGCCGCGGGGTCGACGCGCTCGCCAAGGTCACCGACCAATTCCTCGCCGAAGCGCGCAGGGTCGACGGCACCAAGCCGGCGTACCCCGAGCTAGCGGCCGTCTTCACGCCGTTCTCGGCGCAGGTGCCGCAGCTTCGCTTCGTGCTCGATCGCATCAAGGCCGAGCGGCTCGACGTCGTCTGTCGCCGACGTGTTCACCGTCCTCCAGACCAACCTGGGCGGCTATTACGTCAACGACTTCAATCTCTACGGCAAGGTCTGGAAAGTGATGATTCAGGCGCGAGAGCACGCCGGCGCAGTCCAAGGACGACATCACGGCGCTTTACGTGCTCAACCGCAAGAAGGACAGGGTTCCCTTGAGCGCGCTTGGCAGACGTGGAATATACGACCTGGGCGCGATCGACGTGCCGCACTACAACATGTACAACGCGGCCAAGATCACCGGCCAGCCTGCGCCGGGGTATAGCTCGGGCCAGGCGATCGCCGCGATGGAGCAGGTCGCCGACAAGGTCCTTCCCGAGGGATTTGCGTACGAATGGACGGGCACCACGTTCCAGGAGCAGAAGACCGGCAATGTGGCCTTCGCCATTTTCGGCTTGTCGATCGTGTGCGTGTTTCTGTTCATGGCGGCACTTTACGAAAGCTGGATCCGGCCGCTGGTGATCATCCTGACGGTGCCGCTGGCGATGTTCGGCGCCATCGTCGGTCTCTGGCTCTTCGACATGCCGCTCGACGTGTTCGGACAGATCGGGCTGGTCATGCTGATCGGGCTCGAGACCAAGAACGCCATCTTGATCGTCGAGTTCGGGGTCGAGCTGCAGTGAGAAGCACGGGATGAGCATCATCGAGTCGGCCAAGGAGGCGGCGCGGCAGCGGCTGCGGCCGATCTTGATGACGTCGTTCGCGTTCGTGATGGGTGTGCTGCCGATGGCCCGGGCCACCGGCGCGGGCGCGTACAGCCGCAACTCGCTGGGCATCGTGATCGCCTTCGGCATGCTGATCAGCACGGTCCTCGGGCGGTTCGTGATCCCGATCTACTACGTGCTCGGCGAGCGGCTGATCGAGGCCTTTCAGGCGGCGAAGAGCCGCGCAGCCGACCTGGACTTAGGTGTGCAGAAGACGCACGACGAGCCGACGAGCTAAAGGGCGTGCCAAATCGGGTTGCACGATTCAGGGAGGGCGAGCCTCCCGGCGAGCCGCTTTTCCAATGGGCTCGGCAGGAGCCTCGCCCTCCCAAAACGCGGCTCGGCAGGAGCCTCGCCCTCCCAAACGCGGCTCGGCAGGAGCCTCGCCCTCCCAGGAGCTCACTTGGGATCGAGATTCTCGGTCAGTTCGCTGTCGGTGACTTTCGTTTCAACGCCGTCGGGCGGAACGTCGAGCTTGGCCGTCCAGAGGATGGCGTTCACGACGAGCTTGCGAAAATTGGGGTTGCCCCAGTTTTTGTGGTAGTGAGCCCCCGTGAAGCCGAAGCCGCGGCCGCCGTCGGGGCGCTCGACCGCCCAGGCGAGCACTTCGTCGCGGCCCTTGGCGTCGACGAATGTGCTGCATACGGACCGCGCGGCGAGGCGAGCGCCCTCGCGGGTCTGTCGTCGGGCTTGGCGACGACGATCGGCGTGACGTCTTTCATCTCGGGCCGAAAGCGGATGTTGAAATACCACTCGTCGCGCACGGCGAACGGCTTGACGCCGCGCGTGATCGGGTGGTCGGGCAGTTTCTGGACGTCGGCGACCCAGTGCGGGTTGGTCGAGAACCCGCCCTCGTAGTAGCCGCCGATCCAGTCGAGGAACTTGTCGCCGGGCTTTCCCTTGGGCACCTCGACGGCGTAGTGCAGGCAGACGAGCCCGACGCCCTTGTCCATCAGCTTCTGGATCGTGTCGAGGTGGTCCTTCTGGATCATCGGGTGACCGCCGCCGCCGTCCATGAAGAAGACGAGGGTGCGTGGCGCCGTCGAAGACCGACTCGTCCTTGGGCCAGCCGCCGGGACGACGACCGGCTCGACGCCCGGCACCTGCGCCCAGGCATTTGGCGAGCAGCTTGCAGCCGGCGTTGAACTCGTGCTCGCCCGCGGCCGTGGCTGGGCCGGCCGGCGATCAAGACGATCTTGGCGGTATCGGCGGCGTCGGAGCGTGCGGAACGCCGCCAGGCCAGAAGTGGCAAGCAGTGCCATGGCGATCCGCTCGTGCATGAGGGCATCGCCGGCAAGCGAGATCGAACCGTGGACGAGGTCGCCACCGATCCGCGTGCTTTGTCGATCGGCGAGCCGTTCCGACGGCTTTGGTTCAGATCAGCTCAGTACGACCCCGGGCGGGGAATCGCGGGCTCCTCCATCGGGCCCCACGCCAGCGTCCTTGGGGAAGGTGTCGCGCTTGGAGTTCAGCGCCTTCTCCCAGGTGACTTCCTTGCCGGTGTAGGCCGACATCGCGGCCCATGATGGCCGTCAGCGTGCTCTCGGCCACTTGCTTCAGCTCGTTGACCGGCTTGTGCGAGACGATGCTCTCGAGCAGGTCGATGTGCTCCTGGACGTAGGGGTTGACCTCGTGCTCGATGCGCACGCGGTTGGAGTCCGAGCCGCTGAAGCGATAACCGCCGCTGTGCCACTGGCCCTTGGTGCCGACGAAGGTCTCGGAGACGTTGTTGGCGCAGCCCGCGATCTGCCGGCACATCGACAGGACGTGCACGCCATTCGGGAACTCGTAATCGATGGCGAAGTGGTCGTAGCTCTGGCCGCGTTCAGGCTCGCTGATCACCTGGCGGCCGCCCATGCCGACGGCCTTGATCGGATGCGCCCCGAATGCCCAGCAGGCCACGTCGAGGTTGTGAACGTGCTGCTCGACGATGTGGTCGCCGCAGAGCCAGAGGAAGTGGTACCAGTTGCGAATCTGGTACTCGGTGTCGCTCCAGCCGTCCTTGCGCTTGTTCGCCCAGATCGGCGCCCTGGTTCCAGTAGACCTGGCCGCCGACGAGGTCGCCGATTGCACCGTCCTGGATGCGCTTCATGCATTCGATGTAGCCTGGCCTGGTGACGGCGCTGGGTGCCGGCGACGACCGACAGGCCCTTCTCTGTTGGCCGTCGTCGTAGGCGGCCAGCACCTTGCGGATGCCGGTCCCGTCGACGGCAACGGGCTTCTCGGTGAAGAGTTGCTTGCCGGCCTTGATCGATGGCCTCGATGTGCAGGGGGCGGAAGCCCGGCGGCGTGGCCAGCATCACCAGGTCGCAGCAGTCGATCACCTTCTGATAGGCGTCGAAGCCGACGAAGCAGCGCTCGTCGGCGACGTCGAACTTGTCCTTGGTGTACTCGTGATCTTCGCGACGTTGTCGCGGCAGTTCTTGAGGTGATCTTCGAAGACGTCGCCCAGGGCGTGGAGCTTGATGTTGTAGGTCGTGCCGGCGGCCTCGCAGATGTTTTCGGCAGCGCCGGTGCCGCGGCCGCCGCAGCCGACCAGGCCGACCTTGATCGTGTCGCTGCCGGCCGCGTGGGCGTTCGACAGCATGCCCAGGCCGACTCGTGGCGGCGGTCGAGGTCTTCAGGAAATCACGCCGCGGAGCGAAGCCAGTGGCTTGGCGGGTTTGGGCTCGGTCATGGTTCATTCTCCTGCAGTTCGGTTGGGCCCGAAAAACCGGCCGTACATCCGGCTGTCCGGGCTGGTTGCTGATCACGACGCACAACGTTTCGCTGGAATCTTAGCACCGATTAAGGAACAGGTTGCTCAGTCTTTTGTGGTGCAGGCGCCCGCCTGCGTCCTTTAGGCGTGCAGGCGGGACGCCTGCACCACAATTAATTAACGGGTGGTCTTGCCCTTCACGACCTGCGACTTGAGGCCCTTCAAGGTTCTCTTGCTCGGCAAGCGGGCGCACGATTCGAAACCCGACAAACGTTGCATCGGTGTGCCACCAGATGCTCTGGGGGCGCTGGGGATCTTGAACGCTCCATTCCGGGTTCGAGGCTCGCCGGGCCGCCGAGCGCAAGAGTTCCGGCGTCGTCGTCCCACGAGCCGCCGCGCGCAACGTAGGAATACTCCTTGGCGTCGGGCAGGACCACCGGTCCGGCGGTCGGCTTGTCGGTCGGGTACTGCTTGTAGCGTCGGCGACGTAGTGGTCCAGGCACCACTCGGCGACGTTGCCGTGAATGTCGTAGAGCCCCCACGGATTGGGCTTCTTCTTGCCGATCGGCATCGGCTTTTCGGTGTTGTTCACGTACCAGGCGATATTCGTCGATCTTCGACGGGTCGTCGCCCCAGAAGTAGGCGGTCTTGGTGCCGGCGCGGCAGGCATATTCCCACTCGGCCTCGGTCGGCAGCCGGTAGATCTTGCCGGTCTTGGCCGAGAGCCAGCGGCAGTACTCCATGGCGGCGTGGTGGGTGATGCAGATGACCGGCTGCCCGCTCCGGCCGAAGCCGAAGGTCTCGTCGGCGTAGGGAGGGGTGGGCCGGGTCACGGCGTCGGCCTTCTTCTCCCATTCGGACTGCTTTGCCGGGTCGACGTTTTCCCGCTTCTTTTTCTTGAGGTCGAGCGAGAAGGCGAATTGCTCGTATTCGTCCCAGGTCACCTCCTTGGTGCCCATCCAGAACGGGGCGATCTGGACGGGGTGCTGGGGTTCTTCGTCCTTGGCGTGCTTGCGCCTCGCCGGCGGGGCTTCCCATCACGAAGGTGCCGCCCGGGATCGGCACCATCTCGAACTTGAGCTCGGTTCCGGGGATCGTTTCGACGTACGACTTCATCGAGGCTCGGCCGATCGGCGGCGGTTCCTGCGGCGCGGAACACGCCACCTGCACGGTTCCCAAGACCAGAACCGCGGCAGCCGCGGCCAGACGAACGGCATGCGAGAAACGACTCACGTTTGGTATGCTCCACTGGTGGTCAAACGGCGGGCGCAAAAGAGATCGGCCTCGGTGCGATTCGGCGGGCCTGGGAGAGAACCATGAGTGTCGGTGTGGCTGTCCTGTGGCTGCTCGCGGGCCTCGCGGCCGGCGCTTCCCAGGCAGTGCGGCCAGGCGGGTGAAAAGCTGTCGCGTTTCGAGTTCGAAGAAACGCACATGGCGAGCCCTTTCAAGATTGTTTTATACTCGACCGACGCGGCCGCCGCCAGACGTGCCTCCCGGGCGGCCTACGATCGGATCGCCAATCTCAACCGGGTGTTGAGCGATTACGACCCCGACAGCGAGCTGTCGCGACTGGCGCAGTCGGCGGGTGGGCCGCCGGTTCCGGTCAGCGCCGATCTCTTCGAGGTGCTCGAGCGATCGAAGGAGATGTACGATCGCTCGGGAGGCGCCTTCGATGTCACGATCGCACCGGTGGGCCGGCTGTGGCGACGAGCCCGGCGCGATCGCAAGCTGCCCGACAACGATCGTCTGGCGGCTGCGCGGCCGCTCGTCGGCTCCGACAAGATGCTGCTGGACCCGTCGGCGCGGACCGTCAGGCTCACGCAGCCGGGAATGAAGCTCGACGTCGGCGGCATCGCCAAGGGCTACGCCGCCCAGGCCGCCCTCGACGTGCTCAAGGCAGCCGGAATCACCCGGGCGCTGGTCGCGGCGGCCGGCGACATCGTCGTCGGCGACCCGCCGCCCGACGCCGACGGCTGGAAAATCGCCATCGCACCGCTCGACCCCGCCCAGACCGAGCGCGCCGCGCGTCTTGCTGGTCGCCAATGCGGCAGTCTCGACCGCGGGCGACGCCGAGCGCTACGTGATCATCGACGGCCATCGCTACTCGCACATCATCAACCCGGCGACCGGGCTGGGCGTGGAAGACCGCGCCAGCGTCACCGTCGTCGCCCGCGACGGCGCGACCGCCGATGCGCTCGAGACGACCGTGTACCTCCTGGGCCCGAGCGCGGACTGAAGCTCGTCGACGACACGCCGGGGGCCGCCGCTATCTTCGTCCGCGCGACGCCCGACGGGATCAAGACATTCGAGTCGTCTCGGTTCAGGGAGGTGCCGACGGCGGCCAATCAGCAGGATTAAGAATACGATTACGATTGCGATTACGATTACGAACAGAACCAGACCCGAACGACTCCGACCCTCAGTTCTGCGTCGCCGTCGGGGCTGCGCTCTTGGCCCTGGTCGTGCTCTCGCTCTTTTTCGTAGTTAATCATAATCATAATCGTAATCGTAATCGCAATCGTTCTCGGGACGAAATCCTTAACGGCCCTGGGTGAGGGCGAGAAACCCGCAACCGCTCCAGGTCGTTCCAGAAGCCGGGGTAGGTCTTGGCGACGCAGCCCGGGTCGAGGATGGTGACGCCCGGGATGCGCAGGCCGGCCAGGGCGAACGACATGGCCATGCGGTGGTCGTCGTAGGTGGCGATTCGGGCTCCGCGAAGCTCGTCCGCGGCGGGGGGATCGATGACCAGGCCGTCGGCATGTTCGTCGACCTGCGCGCCGAGCTTGCGCAGCTCGGTCGCCAGGGCGGCGATCCGGTCGCTCTCCTTGTGGCGGATGTGGGCCACGTTGCGGATGCGCGAGACGCCGTCGGCGAACAGGGCCACCACGGCCAGCGTCATGACCGTGTCGGAGAGCGCGTTCATGTCGACGTCGACGGCGCGCAGCGGTCCGCCGGTGACGGTCGTCCGGTCCGGCTCGCGCACGACGGTGCAGCCCATGTGTTCGAGCACGTCCACGAACGCCATGTCGCCCTGAATGCTCGACGTGCCCAGTCCCTCGACGGTGACGCTGCCCCCCGTGATGCGCCGCCAGGGCGAAGAAGTAGCTGGCGGCCGAGGCGTCGGGCTCGATGGCGTACGTCGCGGCCGCGATAGTGCGCGGGTCGACGTCGAAGCGGCGGAACTTGCGGTTGTCGACCGTCACGCCGAAGGCTTCCATCACCGCCAGAGTCATGGCCACGTACGGCTGCGAGACGAGGGTGCCCTGGACCTCGACCGTGGTCACGTCCTCGGCATAGGGCAATGCCATCAGGAGACCGCTCAAGAACTGGCTCGAGACGTCTCCCTTGACGAAGGCGTAGCCGCCGGCGAGACCGCTGGCCTCGATCGTCACCGGCGGGCAGCCCGTGCCCAGGTCGGAACGTGCGTCGGCGCCCAGGCCGTTGAGCGCATCGAGCAGGTCGGCGATCGGCCGCTGCCGCATCCGCGGGCTGCCGTCGAGGTGGAAAGTTCCCGCTGCCGTGGCCAGCATGGCGGTCAGAAACCGCAGGCTGGTCCCCGAATTCGCCAGGTACAGCGTCGGCGTTCGGCGCCGGAATTCGGCCCGAGCAGCCCTGCACCCTGATCGCCGCCGCGTCCGCGATCGTGCTCGACCGCGATGCCGAGCGCCTGCAGCGCCGCGACCATCACCCGGGTGTCCTCGCAATCGAGCACGCCTGTCAGATCGACTCGGCGCCGTCGGCCAGCGCGGCGATCGGCAAGGCCCGATTGGTCAGGCTCTTCGAACCGGGAACGCGCACCGACGCCCGCGGCGGCGGGCCGTTCCAGGGAGCGATCGGCAAGAGCGGAGGGTACTCGACCTTGAGCATGTCGCAATGGCTCTCTAGAAGCCGGCTGCCCGGCTCAAGCGTGCGAACGTTTCGAGGCGGCGGCCGCAATGACTCGCGCTAGCCGGTCGTGCAGGTCCTCGGGCGCGACCCCTTCGATCAAGAATCGCTTCTGCCGCGACGTCTGCCCGGCCAAGAGAGCGATCTGTTGGGCAGAACAGGCACAGACCTCCGCAAGGACCGCCTGGATGGCCGCGTTGGCCTTGCCTTTCTCGGGCGGATCGGTGACGGCGACACGAAGCGCCCCGGCGCGCTCGCCCATGACCGCGCTTCGTTTTGCGCCGAGCGTGGGCCAGCACCGGCAGGACCACTCCGTCGGCATGGGGGGTTAGCTCGATCAAGATTCAACCCCTTCGAAAAGCGCCGAGCCAACGCGGACCAAGGTCGCGCCTTCTTCGACGGCCGTCTCGAAGTCGTTCGACATCCCCATCGACAGCTCGCTCAGCGGCAGGCCCGTCTTCTGCGCAAGCGCGTCGCGGAGCTCGCGCAGCCGCACGAACGACTTGCGAGCCGTTTCGGCCGTCGTTCCCAGGGCGGCCATCGTCATCAAACCCACGACCGGGATCGCGCGGCAGGCGGCGATGGCCTCGGCGTCGTTCAGGATCTCTTCGGGGGCCCAGCCATGCTTGGTCGCTTCGCCTGACGTGTTGACCTGCAAGCAGACGCCGGCGCGGACCGCCGCGCTCGGCTGCGTATTCGTTGAGCGCCTGCAACAGCTTGAGCGAGTCGACCGAGTGGATCATCCTCACCAAGGGGAGCGTTTTCTTGACCTTGTTGGATTGAAGGTGTCCAATCAGGTGCCAGCGGATCGAGCTGCTCGAGGTCGGCAAGGGCCTCGACTCTTGCGCCAGAGCTCCTGCGGGTAGTTTTCGCCGAGGTCGTGCTGCCCGCAGGCTAAGAGCGGCCTGATCCACTCAAGAGGGCTCTTCTTGGTCACCGCGACCAACCGGACGGCGCCTGGCGGAACGGCCCGATCGCACGGCGGCCGCCGCGATCCGGCCCGCACCGCCTCAAGATTCTGCTCGGATTCGCTCCGCATTCATTACCGCTGTGCCCTCGCGATCGCGCTATAGCCTACTCGGCCGCCACGGTCCGGCCCCGAGCGCGCTCGTCGGGATCGCAAGCGACCGGTCACAGCAATTGCCTGAAACCAGGCCATTCTATTTTGAAGGACACCGCAAGTCGATGAAACCCTTTCTTTTGATCGTGGGATTGCTGGCGGCGGTCTTGATCGTCGCTCAACTCGTGATGGGACTCTTGATTCTACAGGGCCAGACAGTCGATGCGAACCGCCCACCAGCATTCCGGCTATCTGACGGTGGCCGTCAGCTTGATTTACATCGGCTGGTCGCTGGCCGTGATTGCGTCGCGCCCCAAGCCCGGCGCGCCGTGAAAAGCCCCAGTCCGGCGCCGAATTGGGCCGTCCGGGCCCGCTTAATCGATCTTCAGAATCGGCGTGACCGTCCCGTCGGGTGTGAACAACCCAAAGAGGAACCGCGCTTTGGTGTGGTGGCCAAGGAACGATCGGGGAGCGGGCGGCACCAGGCTGCGATAAATGACGTACGATTCGCCTCGCCCCCAGCTTACCCGCACGGCAAACGCCCGGTCAGCCGTGACCGTCGCGCGATTGCTCCGAGACGGTCAGCACCCTCCAGTGCAGCCGCTTGCGCCGGCGCTTGCGATCCCACGAGACCAGGAGCGGAAGCCAGCACCGCCTGCCCATGGGAGCTTGCTCGAGGACGAGCGCTTCACCCGAGCGCGAAACGCTCCGCGCTCCGTGACATAGGGCAGACACGGGAGCCCGATAGGCAAGACTTGCGTCGCACCTGGCTTGCCCGGCGTGCCAAGTACGAGCGCTCGACTGTTCTCCGCAGGCGCCGTCGTCACCCCCGGAGCAAGCGAGATCTGGAAGCCCAAGCCGGCAGGCAGCGGAGCGCGGCTCTCAACCAAGATCGACAAGAGCGCCATCCGGCGCCCACGGAACAAGACGACTGAGTGACCGACGCGCATCGGACCAGCGCGGTAAGACCACTCGCAGACCTCACCGCCGGGACTCGTAACATGTAATCGAGGAAGAGCGCGTGCCGCCTCGGCCTGGGTTTTTGCCTCCCAGTGCGGCCCAAGCCACGACTGACCATCGGCGAACAACTCAACCTGGCAGAATTTGGCCAACTGCCGGTGATCGATCGCCACAAATTCGGTCGACGCAGGCCGGCCAGCCCTCAAAACGCCTAAGACGCGGGCAGACTCCGACCAAAGTGCGGACGCCGGGCCAGCTTGTCCGTTGCGTCCGGCTTCAAGCCACGACGAGATTCGGCGCTCGATGCGCTTGAGTGCAGGCCCAGAAGCTCGATCGCGCGTCGCTGCCGATCACCCGTCGGGCGGGCCCGGCTGGCTCGAAGTTCATCGCCACCGTGCCGTCCGGCCGCGCGAACTGGAGCGTGGCACGAATCAGCCTGTCTATCGGGGACTTCCAGTCGCTCGGCCACGATCCCTCCCGTGGACTGCGCTCGAAGGATTTCCTCGACGCAGAGTGGCCAGTCGGAAAGCTCCAAACGATAGGGCGCGCCATCGCCATCAAGCTCGCGCTGCAACCAACGCGTCAGCGGCTGCTCATTTCCGCGACTTTCCCAGTCATCGATCGCACGGCGAAGCTCGTCAAGGACACGCATGCGCCCTGTGTTGTTGTCCGTCATCATGATCTCATCGACCTGCACCATCGTTGGTGCGATTCTCTTGGGCTGCGATGCACACAAAATGGACGCCAATTCAAATCGGTAATCGATCCACTCAGAATTGAAATCGGCTCGGACCGACTCCGCGATGCAATGACGCAATTCCAAACGGCACGACGTACTTGTGTTGGCAATGGGTCAATCGGCAGTGCCCGCTGGCGGCAGTTTTGGCGGAGCCTGGTCGGTTCTGGCATTCGGTTTGCCTTAGTGTCGACTCGTGATCGTGAAGCGAAGAAGATCATCAAAATTCGGGCGGCGAATCAATAGAGCAGCAATCACTTTGATGCATCCACCCCAGTGGCGACAGTCGGTCCAATGAATTTGGACCGGCTCGCCGCCGAAGGGCGAGCGGGTTGCCTCGCACGACCCCCCGCTCGCCCTTTCTCAAGCCAAGCTCAAGGCGTGATACGGAGATGCCTTGGGATTTCGCGACCAACCGGCCAGTCGATCGGGTTTTTAACGACTAAGGGAGAGGTAGTCGTTGGAAATCTGCTCTCTGGCCGGTTTTTTTTTCGAATCTCGCGTACTTTAGCGGGTCGCGGTGGCCGTGCCACGCCGAAGCGCTCGCCCCGGGCGGGCTGCGCCACGTGGCCGTTTTCGATCACGAACCGGCCGTTCACCATCAACCAGGCGATTCCTTCGCTGTAGTGAAACGGATCGAGGTAGGTCGAGCGGTCGATCACAGCATTCCGATCGAACACCGTGACGTCGGCAAATTGGCCCGGCGCAATAGCCCACGATCGCGGAGGCCGGCCTTGGCGGCGTTAAGCGACGTCATCTTCCGCACCGCGTCTTCGAGCCGCAGCACGCCGCGCTTGCGGACGTATTCGCCCAGGACGCGGGGAAACGTGCCGAAGTTGCGCGGATGGGGGTGCCCGCGCCGGAGGAGACCATCGATCGCGAGGGCGGAGCCGTCGGAACCGATCGAGCACCATGGTTGCGTGAGCGCGAGATTCATGTCGTCCTCGGTGTGATGTGCGTATATCGTGCTCACCGAGCCGTTTTCCTCGACCAGGAGATCCAGGAGCACGTCAAGCGGGTCGGGAGCGGGGGTGCGCCCGGCCGATTTCGCGGCGATGACCGCGTCCATGGTCAGGCCCTGGAAACGGCGGTTGGCTGGGCTGAGCTGCGCACTTATGAGCATGCGGCTCCAGTCGCCGCCGACGGCCGTGTAATGGTTGTACCAGCCCGGCAGGCCCGAGCGGATTTCGCGCTTCAGTCGGTCGCGGAGCGACGGGTCTTTGAGACGTGCGATCAATTCGGTCTTGCCGCCATGGTGGGCCCAGGGCGGCACGATGCTGACCAGGTCGTTGTTGCCGCGTGTGTAGGGATAGACATTCGCCTGAACGTCCACGCCCTCGCGCTGCGCGGCGTCGAAGAGCGCGATCACGTCGCGCATGTGGCCCCACAGTGCCTGATCGGCGAGCTTGAGATGAATGACGTCGACCGGCACGCCCGCGCGCCGACCGATGGCGATCGCCTCGTTGATCGCATCGATCACACCGGTGCCCTCGTTGCGAATGTGCGACGAATAAATGCCGCCGTGGCGGCGGACGACCTGGCAAAGAACCACCAGGTCGTCGGTCGTGAGGGCCAGTTCGCGCGGGCTGGCCAGCATTGTCGAAAGACCGAGCGCGCCTTGTTGCAGGGTCTCTTCCAAAAGCTGGCTCATCTCCTTGAGCTGGGCGGCGCTCGGGCGGTCGAGCGAGTCGCCCAGGACGCACTCCAGCAGGCTTCCCAGCCCGACGTAACTCGCGACGTTGACGGCGATGCCCTGGCTCTCGAGTACGTCGTAATAGCCGCGCAGGGTCGTCCACGTACGCCGGCCGCCGGTACCGGGCACGGGGGCGAAGTGCGCTTTCCTTTGACGGGCGCCGCCGACGTGTCTTCGCCCAAGATCTCGGTCGTCACGCCCTGGTAGACCTTGGAGAGAGCGCTGCCGTCTTCCACTAGAACCATGTCGGAGTGCGAGTGCATGTCGATGAATCCCGGAGCAACGATCAATCCCTTGGCGTCGATCGTGCGCCTGGCGGTGGCGCCGCCTTCAAGCCGGCCCACCGCGACGATCCGATCGCCGCGAATCGCGACGTCGCCCTCGAACCACGGATTGCCCGTGCCGTCGACGATGATGCCGCCTTTGATGAGGACGTCGAGCGGGGCGTCGGTTGGCTGGTTCTGGGCGAAGGTGGGGGATACGACCAGCGTCAACGCCGCGCAGACGAGTTGGAGTTGTGCTCGTTGGAAGCGCCGCACTTGAGATGATCTCCACGACGTTTGAGGTGGTTCGGCGCAATTTGGTAACGGGTTGTGAACGCGCCAATCGGAGTCAGTTGTAGCGAGAGGCCGGCCGCGCCTTCCAGTGACACGTGAACCGAAATCGGTCGATGCGCCCGCGCTGCTAGATCATTTTCGTCAGTCGCCGAGCGCGCGAGCCACGAATTGGCGCGGGCTCGGGGTGGAACCTCGCCCTCCCACACAACCCGCATCTGTGGGTCGGTCCCCGGGAGGGCGAAGCTCCCGCTGAGCCGCGAATGGCGCTCCGGGCTCGGGGTGGAACCTCGCCCTCCCACACAACCCGCACCTGCGGGTCGGTCCCCGGGAGGGCGAAGCTCCGGCTGAGCCGCGACTTGCGCTCTGCGCTCGGGGCGGAACCTCGCCCTCCCGGACGCCGCCACGCGCGCGAGACGTGCGCTGGCGGGGACTCGGATGAAGCCATGCGCAGTGCGGGTGGCGAACGCCCGTCCAGAAGTCGATTTTGGGGATTCGGGCCGAGGTTTCTGGTATCGGCTCCGATTCTTGATGAAAATCGTGGTTCACTCTCTCGATGACGTCGTTTTTCGTAAATAGACCGTGCGCACATGCCCGAAGTCGGGCTCGCGGCGAGGAAAACCAGGTGCGGATTGGGAGCAACCGATGACGACGCCCAATGACCCCACGATGTCGCACAACTCGCTCGACGCCGTGATCGCCGCCTACATGCTCGCCGTCGAGTCCGGTGATGTTCCCAACCGGCAGGAACTGATCGACCAGCACCCGGAGCATACGGAAGCTCTGCAGGCGTTTTTTGCCGACGTCGATCGCATGGACCGCGTGACATCTCCTTTGCGCATCGCCGACGGACTGGAGGCAACCGGCGGTGGCGAGCCCAACGGCCACACGGCGCTGCCGAGCATCCGGTATTTCGGCGACTACGAGCTTTTGGAGGAGATCGCGCGGGGCGGAATGGGAATCGTCTACAAGGCGCGGCAGGTATCACTGAATCGGCTGGTCGCACTCAAGATGATCCTCGCCGGCAGTTTTGCCTCCAGCCGTGACGTGCAGAGGTTTCGCACGGAGGCCGAGGCGGCGGCCAATCTGGACCATCCGCACATTGTGCCGATCTACGAAGTCGGTGAACACGAAGGCCAGCAATACTACTCGATGAAGATTGTCGACGGCACCTCCCTCACGAAGCACCCGCAGGGCGATCCGCGCGGGGAAGTCGAGGCAATGCTCGGCGTGATCCGGGCCGTGCACCATGCTCACCAGCGTGGGGTGTTGCACCGCGACTTGAAGCCCTCGAACGTGCTGGTCGATTCGCAGGGAACGCGGTTGGTGACTGACTTCGGCCTGGCGAAGCGATTGACGACCGGCGATGGCTCGTTCACCGAGACCGGCCAGGTGCTGGGCACGCCCAAGTACATGCCGCCCGAGCAAGCCGCCGGGCGCAAGGATTTGACTGTCGCGGCCGACGTGTACAGCCTGGGTGTGATCCTCTATGAGCGACTCACCGGCCAGACGCCGTTCAGTGGAGAGAACGCCTTGACGATTTTGCGTCAAGCGCGCGAATCGGAGCCTCCGCGGCCGTCGACAATCCGGGCGGGGCTTGATCGAGACCTGGAAACGGTCGTCCTGAAGTGCCTGGAGAAAGAACCCGACCGGCGGTATGCGTCGGCGGAGGCGTTGGCAGATGATTTGGTCCGGTGGCTAAAGGGTGAAGTGATTGCGGCGCGGCCGGTGGGGCAAGCTGAGCGGTTGTGGCGCTGGTGCAAGCGCAATCCGGCGGTGTCTGGACTCACTGCGGCGGTGGCTATGGCGCTGCTCCTGTGCGCGGTCGTCTCTAGCTTCTTCGCGTTGGCAGAACGGCGAAGCCGAATCCTGACCGAGCGCACCTTCGCCCAGAGCCTGGCGCGGCCACTCGATATTCACGGTGACGAGGAAAACCATGAGAACCTGTCGGAACCGGAGAGCGCGGCGCTCTGGGAACTTTCCCTCCACCAAGCTGAGCCGCTCGGCCTCCGATTCCTGGACGAAGCCGCTCGCGATCCGGTTGCCGTGCGCCAGCTTCGCGCCGCTCTGAACAGGCGCTGATCGCCGCGGTCGGACTCGATTCCGGTCGACGGGACCAAGCGGCCCGGCTGCTGAATGAGCGGCTTCGCGACCGCGGACGTTCGCCCGGGAACAAGGCTGATGTGGCGCTCGTCGCCGTCGAGCTCGACGATCAGACGGACCTTGCAGCAAACGAGTGCACGGCGCTTCATCATCCAGGCCCTGACGAGCGACAGCCCCGAAAACCTAAAGACAGCTTGGCGCAACCACCTCCTTGCGTGCTGGGCGCGACTCGATACGACCGTTGCCGCGAACCTACTCGCCTCCTTAATGGAACGTGAATCCAACATAATGGAGCGCGAATCCAACCTGAGCGACCTCGCTCGGGTGTCATCGGCTTTGGTGGTTGTGGCGACCCGCCTGGAGCCCGTAGCGGCCGCACGCATCAATTCTGCGCTCGCCAAGTCACTGGCGAGTGCGCTGGCGCGCGGAACGAGGGACATCGACGAAATGAGCTTGGCAACGCCTCTTGTGAAAGTGGCAGCGCGCTGGCGCCGGCGGAGGGCGCGCCGGCGATCGCAAACGCCCTAGCGCAGCGTCCGATTGACGAGGAGACCAGCACCTTAGCGGATGGACTATCGAGGATCTCGACGCGTTTGGAGCCGGCTCAGGCCGATCGCATCTGCGGCCAGGCCGCTCAGGCCATCTCGAACGCCTGCGTGGACCCATCTCGCGGGTTTATCGACGAGGGCGTCGAGTCGCTGTCACATCTGGTCGCGCGCCTGGAACCAGCGCATGCCACCCGACTTTGGAACGAACTCGCTCAGAGCTTGGCCACTGCGTTGCGCGCAGAGAAAAACGCTGGCCGCGCCCGCACCTTGGCGAGTTTTCTGGCAACTGTGTCGGGGCGCTTCAAGCCCATCGGAAGCCGGGCGCCTCTGTGGCGAGGCCGCACGTACGCTTGCCGCCGCACTGGTGAGGCAGTTGGATCGCGATGACGTGGAACCCTTGGCGTATGGCCTCGCATCGTTGGCTACCCGGATGGAGCCGGCGTCGGCAGCCGACGTCTGCAGCCGGGCCGCACGTCGGTTAATCCCATACCTGGAGCGAGTACCCGCGACAACCAAGTTTGACGGGAATTACGCGCCCAGCGCGAAATGGGTTTCCCTTATAGCGGCTCGGCTGAACCCGGCTGAGGCCGGTCCGATGCTGGCCGCCGCGATCGCAAAAGCGGAGAACCCTGACGTTCGGCACGAATTGTTACTGGGTCTCAATTCTCTTACAAGACGAGAGAACACCGCCGAAGTTGCAAGAAGCTACGGGTCGGCGGCTGGCGCGCTAGTCGCCGCTCTTGGAACGGCGACCGATGTCGAAACGCAGGCATCGCTGGCGCAGGGTCTGGTCTTGGTAGCAGCTCGGTTGGATGATCCCGACGCGGCGAATCTGCAGCCAGGCCGCGCAGGTGCTGGGCGCCACTTTCTCTCGAGAGACCGACGCTGCCGCCCGGCGTTCCGCTGCGGACGCACTCGCGAAGATGTCGCTGCTGTTCGATAGAACAGAGGCCGCTCGCATCTGCGGCAGCGCCGCGCGCGTGCTCGCCCAGGCACTGGAACGAGAGTTCAATGAGAGTGCCCGATTTTCTCTGGCGGAAGCGCTTGTGTCCCCGGCGAGATTGACGGACGACTCTGAGATATCAAGCGCCTCTGGTCACCGCTCTGATCCGAGAAACTGACGCTGCGATCCGCAACAGTCTGACGTCACTCGCAGGCCGGCTCGACCCGGCCGACGCAGCTCCGATCTGCGACCGAGCCGCACGTGTGCTCGCGCTGGCACTGGAGCACGAGAAGGATGCTGGCGCACGATACCGGTTGGCGCTGAGTCTGGGTTCCCTGACAGTCCGGTTAGATTGGGCCGGCGCCGCCCAGACCTACCGTCAGTCCGCTCGCTCGCTTGCAATCTCGATGACGCTGTATGCAAATGATGGATTCGGGACCGGTCGGGGCTCAGCTCTCTCGTTGATCGCTTCTCGGATGGATCCTGCTGACGCTGCGAGTGTCATCACAACCGCTCTGAAACAAGGCTCGAATCCGGACAATCTTGTTGAGTTGGCGCGGATTCTATCGGCTACGCTGGACCGACTCGATGCAGCCGAAGCCATCCGGGTTTGCGAGGAATTGCTTGGGTCACTCGATCGCGATTCTTTTGGAGCTGTCGCGCCGGAGTTGCTCGAGCAGCTCAATCCCGAAAGAGCCCGAGCGCTCGCGTGGGATTTCGTGTCGACGATGTGTTCCGAGCCTGGTAACGCCGCCGGAGCTGTCGCGCCACTTTTGTCCGACAGCAGCCGCCACGAGAGAGCCCGGCGGGCGGCACGAATGGCATCGGCGGCCGGTGCCGGGCACGAAGGAGCCATCGAAGCGGCGGCACGCATTTCGGCCGAACCGTTTCCGTGCCGGCTGACCACGCAAGGGCTGGTCGAGTTACTCAAGATGCCCACGTGCTTCGGCGCCATGCGCAGAGTCGTTCTCAAGCACCTCAGCAACCGGTATGGCCGGCGTTTCGCCAATCACTGGGCGTTCGTCCGCTATGCGACGGAGCAAAAGCTCGGCCTCGATTTTACGACGCCGCCGAAGCGACCCGATCTCGACGAAGCGTTCCAGCGGGCGCGTAAGAGTCGCGACCGATCCTGACTTGGGCAATAGTGGCGCACCAGCAACAGATCCGCGACCCATTCGTCAAGTCGAGGAAAGCGCTGTCCTGCAAGATTGCTGGCGACACACTATCCGACGTATCATGGCGTTGAACGGTCGAAATCGTAAGGGGGTTACTTCAATGCCTCTCCTGACAGTCGAAGGGATTTATCGAGACGGCAAGGTTGAGCTGGTCGAGCCTCCAACCCAGATTGGTGAGGCCGCGCGTGTTCTGGTCACATTCTTGCCCCGTGCCGACTCGCAAGACGAAGCAGTTAGAGCGAAAGCGCTCGACCGCGAAGCTTTGCGCCAGCAAGCATTCGCGCAGATGAAAGAAGGACTTCACCTGGGTGGACCTCCTTACCCCAGGCGAGAGGATCTCCATGACCGCTTCGATCGCTGAGCCGCGTGCCTTGGTCGACACGAATGTTGTGGTGTATGCCTACGACCTCGACGACGCCGCAAAACATGCGACGGCGAGCGAACTGCTTAAGCGACTCTCGAATGACGGGCGACTCGTTTTCAGGCGCAGGTCTTCAACGAGTTTTGCTCGGTAATGATGCGGCCGAACCGCAAGAGCCCGTTGACCACAGCGGAGCTGGCTGTCTTGCTCAGGCGGCTCGCGGCGACGGGCGACGTCGTACCGGTCACTGCCGCGATGACCTATCGTGCACTCGACGCAATGCCAAAACACAGTCTGTCGTTCTGGGACGCCCTCATTTGGGCTGCTGCTGCGGAGAATGGGGCCGAGCTGCTCTATACGGAAGACTTTCAGAACGGCCGCGAGATCGAGGGCGTGCGATTCGTCGATCCCTTTGCCACGAGTGGTAAGCCTCCCAGCTGACCGCTCTTGGCCGAAGTCGACGTGAGGCGCTCAGCCTCGATGACCGGAGAACCGATTATGCCAAGCCGAGCCGCAACCGAATGGCGTTACGAAAAACTCACCTGGCCCGAGATCAACGACGCAGTCGAGCTGGGCAAGGTCTGCATCCTTCCCTGTAGCGCCGTCGAACAACATGGTCCACACCTGCCGCTGGACGTCGACGTCATCTGTCCCACCGAGATCGCCCGCGGCGTCGGCCGGCTCATCCCCGACAAGATGCTGCTCTTGCCCACATATTGTTACGGCTACACCGGGCACGTCATGGACTTTCCGGGCACGATCAACACCCACTTCGAGCATTTCATCGACGGTGTGCTCGATATCACCAAGAGCCTGGCCTACCACGGCTTCAAGAAAATTCTTCTCTTGAACGGCCACGGCTCGAACTGGCCCAACCTCGACCTGGTCGCCCGTCGCGCCAACCTCGAGACCGATGCCGAATGCGTTCCAATATGCTGGTGGAGTTTGCTCACGGTTGACAAGGAGTTCCTGCCGCGGTGGCGCCAGAGCAAGTTTCCCGGCGGCTGTGCGCATGCCTGCGAATTGGAAACGTCGCTTTATCTGTATCTGGACGGCGACAACGTGCGCAAAGACCAGATCAAGAACGGCGCGATCTCGTTCAATGAGGAGGGTAGCCCGTTCATGTGGGTCGACCTCTTCGGCGCCGGTCCCGCGACTGTGATCTCGTGGACCAGCAGCTATTCCGAGACCGGTGTATTGGGCGAGGCCGAGCTGGCGACCGCCGAGAAAGGGCGACTTGCCTACGAGGAAGCCGTCAAGCAGCTCGTGCGGTTTGTGACCTGGTTTAAGGACCGGCCCACGGACAAACGCCGCGACCGCCACCGCACGCCGCCCACTATGGACATTCCCTGGGGGCAACGGCCACTCGGATCATGACAACAGTCACGCCGCCGAGCGACCGACTCTGCGTAACCGGCCGAAGATGGCGCGTCGTGGCAGAGTTAAATGAGGAATGCAGGAAGGCAGGAAACGGGAGAAAGCTACTTCAAGCAATTGGCTCCTGGTCGAACCGAACAGGTTAATCGCGCTTTGATCGAAACTTTTCCTGGCTTCTTGCTTTCCTAATTCTTTTTGACCGCTTCAGCCCTGATACTGCAACGCAGCCAAAGAGCGCGCGCCCGCCGAAGATGCGCGGTCCATGCCCGGCCCTAATCGGCCCCTGAGTGGCACCCACGCCGCGTAGTAACGTGCCGGGTTCCTCACTGTGCGCCGAGCCAGTCGTGGAAGAACTGCTTGCGCGTCTGGCCTTGCGATTCGGTGGGGTAATCGGCCACGTCGGGGCGCGAGCTCAGGCGATACGGGCCCGAGCCGCACACGAAGTGGTCGCGCACCCCTTGCGCGTTCAAGAGGTGCGGCGACTCCCACACCAGGCGCCCGCTCTTGGCGTCATAGGCGAACAGCGACGCTTTGACAACCGCGTCTTGCTGGTTGGTCTCGGAGAACGTGAGCGACGTCGACGACCCCGAGCTGGTGACGGTCGCGCCCGTGGTCAATGACGGCGCAAGGCTGAAACCGGGCAAGCCAAACTTGCGGTCGCGCTCGTCGGTCCCGTAAGCGCCGAGCGCCGCTTCGACAATCACCTGGGCCTTGTCTTTGTTGCTTTCGAGTAACAGTCCCTGTTCGGCCATGGTGCGGCGGATGCTCGAGATCACCCAGTCCTTGTCGACGACGGTGACGTACTGCGCGTCGAGATAAACGCGCGCCCCGGCCAGCGGGCTGAAGTCGACGTGCGAGAGCGCGCTGTCCCACGTGCCCGTGAGCAAGAGCTGCTCAGTGCCGGTGCGCGGCGTGCCGGTCATTTTGATGCTGGTACAGCCGCTCGCCGGCCCCAAGACGAGCAAAGCCAGCGCCCACACGGGCTGCCAGTGCGCAAAAGTCCGTTGCATGTTCAACCGCCGTCTTCCACCCAAGTGCCGGGCGACGGCGAATCCAGAAAAGAGCGAGAAGGGAATTAGGGGAACTTGCACCAACCATTACGCCCGACAACCCACGTCGGTTCGCTCGGCCAAGCACGATTCCAGCGTGGCGAGCATAGCCGGAGGGCCGAGATCGGGCAACGCCAAGTCGCGTGAACTTGCGAGCACTGGCTGCCGTTCACTTCAAAACCGCCACGTCGGAAGCCTGGCCGTCGTGTCGCTCGGCAGGGTGAGCGCCCGCGGCTGCCGCCTTCGCCGTGTGAGCGACCGGCGAGGAACCCGGCCGATTCAACGACTCGAGCAACAAGAGCGCGTCCATGGGGGCAATCACCAAAATCGTGTCGCCGGGCCCAAATGCGGTCTCGGGATCGGGATTGACGTGAACGTCGGCTCCGCTCTGGTGCATCACGATATTGATCCGCTTATCGGTCTGGACGTCGCCGACGGTCTGGCCGACCAAGCTTCCGGTGGCGTTGATGGTGATGTCGGTCAAATGCACTTGCCTGCCTGCCAACTGAAAAGCCTGATAAACCTTGCGACCGGTCGCGGCCGCGATGAATGCCGGGGCCGCAACCTGCGACGTCGAGATCGTCGGCATGGAAAACGCGCCCGCGACCTTGGTGGCCAGCGTCTCGTCAAACAGCCGGATCACGATCCGCGCACTCGGGTTCAGGTCGCGCGCCGTGATCGCGGCGTCGAGGTTCGTGAGATCGTCGCTGGTGGTGACGAGCACCGATCGAGCCTGGCGCACCCCGGCCTGCTCGAGCACCGATGCCACCCGCGCGTTCCCCTGAATGACCGGCACACCTTTGTCGAAGAGCTCGCCCAGAAGCGGTGAGCCGCTCGCCATCTCGATGGCGACTACCGTTTCCCGCAGCTCGAGCAACTGCTTGATGACCTGGTAGCCGACCTTGCCAACCCCGATCACGACGAAATGGTTGCGGCACAGCGAAGCGAGCATGCGATTCCACTCCGGCAGGTTTTGCTTGCGTGTGAAGACCAGATAGGCCAGACGTACCACCGAGTCGGCGACGGCCCCGAGGCCGATAATCGGCAGCAGAAAGAACAAGGGCTGAAGATACCATTCATTGGGAAACGCGAGCGACGATTCGAGAAAGATCATCAAGAACACGGCGTGACAGGCATGGGCAAACGGCAATTTACCGTCGTCATAAAACCGGTGGAGTATCAGCCCCCCGAAGAGCACGAGGGCCGTGAAGACCACAAGCGGCCAGCGAAACTCCCAGAGCAAGAACCGCGCGAACCTCAGATAAATCAGAAAACGGACCGGCGCGCGGACGTGAGGCACGATGCGTCGTCTCATGGCGATTACACCTCCGCGACCTCGCCGAGGCTCGCATCCAGGATCGCCACCATTTCATCGACCTGCTCGGCCGTCACGATCAACGGCGGCCCGAAGGCGATCCAGTGCGGGTCGAAGCGGCACAACAGCCCGTGCGCCAAGGCGCGCCGGCCGACCTGCACGCCGATGGCCGCCGCGCCCTCAAAACGCGCCTTGGTGGCCCGATCGCGCACCAGCTCGACGGCCTGAAACAGCCCCTTGCCGCGAATGTCGCCGATGATCGCGTGTTTTGCAGCCAGTGATTCCAATCCGCGCCGCAGCCGCGTGCCTTGCTGGCGTGCATTGGCCAGTAAGTCGCGCTCGAGAATCTCACGCAAGACGGCGATCCCGGCCGCGCACGACACCGGGTTGCCCTCGAACGTGTGCCCTTCGACAAAGCCTGGGTTCTTATCGATCGGGCCCCAGAACGCATCGGCGATCGGCTGGCGGCAGATCAGTGCAGAAAGCGGCGCGTAGCCGCCGCTCAGGCCCTTGGCGACCAAGAGAATATCCGGCGTGACGCCGAAGGTCTCGGCCGCGAACATCTGCCCCGTCCGGCCGATGCCGGTGATGATCTCGTCGAAGATCAAAAGGACGTTGTGCCGATCACAGATCTGGCGCAGGATCGGCAAATACTCATCGGGCGGGTCGATCACGCCGCCGGTGTGTCCGATCGGCTCGACCAGCACGGCCGCCACGGTGGCGGGGTCTTCCATTCCGATGACGTCGTCGATGATGGTCGCACACGTGAGCTCGCACGACGGATACGACTTGCCGAACGGGCAGCGGTAGCACGTGGGCGGAAAGACGTGGACGAACCCCGGCGCGAGCGGCTCGTTGACGGTCTTGCGCGACTTGAGCCCCGCAGCCGAAAGCGCCCCTAAAGTCGAGCCGTGCCACGACTGGTACCGGCTGATGATCTTGTACTTTCCCGGCGAGCCGGTGAGCTTGTGGTACTGGCGCGCCATCTTGATCGCGGCCTCGACCACCTCGGCGCCGCCGCACTGGAACTTGACGGTCGAGAGATCGCCTGGCGCCAGCTCCGCCAGCAGATTGGCCAGTTGCACCGCCAGCGGGTTGGTGCCGTGCATGGGCGGCGAGAACGCCAGCACGTCAAGCTGGGCCTTGATCGCGTCAATCACCCGGCGATTGTTGTGGCCGACCGAGACGACATAGATTCCCGAGATCGCGTCGAGATAACGCTTGCCGTGAACGTCCCAGTAATAGACGCCGTCGGCCTTGGCCATCACCAGCGGCTGTTTCGACCACTCAGCCATCTGGTCGCGCACGAAGATCTGCCGGAGGAACGCTTCCTCCGTCGTTTGAGATTCGGCGATCAGGTCGGGCAGTTGGGCGGTTGTTGTGGTCATATTCTTGCTCGAGGACTTTCTGCGCGGTCGCCGCGGCTTACTCTGCCGGGACACAGTAGGCAACGGCCGTCGCGGCGTAGAGCCAGGCAATGCGGACGAGGTCGTCAATCTCGACCCATTCCGAAACGGTGTGCTGGCCACCGGCCTTTGGGCCATGGGTGATCGCCGGCACGCCCGCGATCGCGCCGAAACTGTTGCCGTCGTCGACGAAGGGCTTGGGCCCGGTGGGCAGACGCGTGCCCGCGATGGCCTTGTACGCGTTCTGGAAAGCGCTCACCAGTGGATCGGCGGGATCAATCGCGAACCCATCGCGTATCAGCAACCACTCGCAAGTGATCGTCGTCTGGGTGTCGGCCGCAAGCTGCGCGATGAGCGAGCGAAACTCGCGCTCGACGCCGTTTGTATCAGTGCCCGGCAGCCAGCGGCGCGTTCCTTCGAGCCAGGCGCTTTGGGGATATTGGTTGTAGATCTCGCCGGAGTGGATCTGGCCGATGAAGACGCTGGCCGCGCCGCAGACGGCGTCGGGTGCGCCCGCGAGCCGCTCTTCGAGCGCTCCCAACCGGCGGACCAACTCGGCCGCGGCAGCGATCACGCTCGGCTCGCCGTGCGGGCGCATCACTTCGTGCACGGGCGGCCCGCTGCGGGCGATCGTGACCTTCCAGGTGGCCGAGCCTCTGCCGGCGATCGGCAGCACATCGCGGAGGGGCTCGGGAAGCAGCACGGCGTCGCCGTGGATGCCTTGGCCGATGAGGGTGTTGAGCTGGCGGCCGTCGCCCCAGGGCGCCTCGTGCAGGTCGTGAGCGGTCAGAAGAACCGATCCAGCCGGCAGTGCTCGTGTCTCGCGCAGCACGCGGACTGCCTCGACCGCGGCGGCGATGCCTGCTTTCATGTCGGAGGCGCCGCTGCCGGTAAGCCTGCCTTCCGCGACGGCCGGCGGCACAAACGGCAGATGGACCGTGTCGAGGTGCCCGTCAAACTGAAGCGTGCGACCGGGTCGGCCGCTGTCGAGCCGGACGACGACCGCCGGCGCCTCGGGATACCCGCCCGTCGGACGGTCCACCTCAAATCCCTCAGCCGTCAGGATCTCGGCCAGCTTGTCGCAGGCGGCTCGGGCTTCCCCGGTCCGGCTCGGAACCTCGATCAAGCGCCAGGCGGTTTCGACCAAACGCCGGCGGTTTGCGTGGGATTCGAGGCGATCAAGCGTTGCCGAATCAACGTGCATGAGGGCCGATTATAACCGTGGAGCGATCAAGGCTCCAGGATGCGGAGCGTCACGCGCGCCTCGACGTGAATTCGCGACTCGACCGCGCGGCCATCTTACTTTAGAATCGAGTTGCGTTTCTCGTCGCGACACAAGGCTGCCGTCGCGCGGTTCTGCCCCGCCCCTATTTTGAGGAGCGCGGTCTTGTCCACGGTAACAGCCTCGCCGACCCTTTCGTCACTGCCGCCTTTGGCCTCAGCCGCAGTCTATCGCATGACTGTTGACGAATACGAGCGCCTATCCTCGGCGAACATCCTGAACGATCCACGGGTCGAGCTCATTGACGGCTATCTGGTGCGAAAGATGACTCAAAAACCTCCCCACGCCTGGGCGGTCGGGACGACTCGCACTCTGCTGGAGCACATGCTGCCGTCGGGTTGGTTCATACAGGAAGAGAAGCCGGTTCGCATTCCCCAGTTCGACGAGCCCGAGCCGGATATTTCCGTCGTTCGCGGCGACCGCAATGATTTCCGCAGCCGTCATCCAGAGCCTGGTGATCTCGGGCTTTTGGTCGAGGTGTCCGAGACCAGCCTCGACCGCGACAAGGCGGAGAAAAAGATTGCGTACGCCCGCGGTGGAGTTGCTCAATACTGGATCATTAATCTGGTTGACCGCCAGGTCGAGGTTTACTCCGACCCGGCCTCGACCGGCTATCGCTCGAGCCGCATCCTGATGCCAGGTCAACTCATTCCCGTGATCCTCGATGGCATCACGATCGGCCAGATCGCCGTTGACGATCTGTTGCCGTGAGAATTGGCTATTCACGACGCCAATCATGACCTGCGCGTTGACGGGGATTTTCACAAGTTACGCCGGCCGCGATCCGCGCGGAAACCGAGCAGGCCGCGGATCGCAAGCTCATCAGCACTGCGGGCGGATCACCCTGATTAATTGCCCGGGCAGTTCGCCGGCCTGGGAGAGCGCTGCGTCGATACATTCTGCCAACGAGACGAAATCAGAGTTTTCGGTGCAGATGACAATCCCGCTGTGGATGCGACCCAACTCGTGCAGGTTGCGGAAATGCTTGCGATTGTGCGTCAATATGGCTCGGTCCATCGCGTGAGCAAATGCCAATACGGCGTCGTCGGGAATCCCCAAACCTGCCCGGTCGGCCTCCCGCGCAGTGAATACATCGTGACCGAGGCGACGTAAAGCTTCGACCGCCGGGTAGGGGAAATTCTCGTCAGCGTACAGCCGAGCCAACCGTTAGACCTCGCCGTTCTCGCGAATTTGCCTGTCGATCTCGTCGAGATGGAGCGCGACATAGGACCAGGCATTGACCAGGTCAGTGGCGCGAAGTGTTGGGAAGGCAGCCAGGATTTGGGCCTCGGTCAAACCGAGCCGCCGGTACTGTTCCAAAGTCCACACCGGAATTCGCGAACCCGCAATCCGCGCGTCGCCGCCGCAGACCTCGGGCGTCGACTCGATTCCTGAGCCAAGCCCGGCCAGAAGTTTCTCAACTGTGCTGATCATCTACCCGGCCCTCCCCACGACCATTTTATCCGCATTCCTCACGCGGACAACTGCGCGGCGCTCTACGAAGATAGTGATTCGCAGCAAAGCCCCGGCGTCAGAGCGCGCCCGGATTGATCCGTTCTCCTCCGGCGCGCATAATCAGAGCACGAACGACATCCAGGCCGATTGAGTTCTTAATGAATCTTACCGAGCCGTCGGCGAACAGTACGTTGAATATGCCGGGATGCACCGAGCCGGCACCGAATAACGACGGGGGTGCCGCCGGGTTGAAGACGAGCTCGTCGGGCTTGGTCCACGGCACGGCTTCATTGGCCTCCACGACCATGAGCGTATTGGACGTGCCATCGGTGATTTCGGCAATCGTCGTTGCCTTACCCTGTTCAAAGAGCGCGCCCTTGCCGGTGAAAACGCGGTAGTGCGTGGTATATGGCTCGGTGACGGCCCGACTTGGGCACACGTAGGTCGGCGGCATCTCTTTCAAGAGCGCCCGGTTGTGCGGGCTGTCCCACGGCTCGTCGAGCTTGAACTTGTTGTAGAGCTCCGCTTGCTCGACGTATGGCAAGATGGCCACCCGCCAGCTCAAAAGCGGCTTGCCTTGCTTGTCGTTGATTGAGGGACCGGGAAGAGCGCCTTGAACGCTCTGGTAGTTGTGCATGCCCAGGCCGATCAGCTTGAGGTTGTTGACGCATTGCGCACGGCGAGCCGCTTCGCGCGCTGCCTGAACCGCCGGGAGCAAGAGCGCGACCAACACGCCGGCAGTGGCCGGCGAGTTGGTGAGGTTGGGGATCGGCTCGCGCGTGACCAGGCTCGCACCCTGCTGATCGACGACCAGCGCGGCAGACGCCGGGAACAGCAGGCGCTTCACCTCGCCGGCGCTGGGAACCAGTGCGGGATCGACATGCAAGAATTCGCCGGCGACCGGGGCTTGCCGCGGGCGACGAATTGTTGGCGGCGGCAGCTCCGCAAAGCTCAGGGGTTCGCCTCCGCCGCGCGTGATCTTGGCGCGGAACATGCTGGGGTCAGTCGAGTCAGCGACGAACCGGACCGATCCGTCTGCAAAGAGAGCGTCGAAACCATCGGGATGGGACGACCCAGCGCCGAAAAGCGACGGAGGCGCGGCCGGGTCGAACGCCAGCTCGTCGGGCTTGCTCCAGGGCACCGCCTGCTTGGCTTCGACGACCATGAGCGTGTTTCCAAACCCGTCGGTGACTTGCACCGCACCCACGTCGCGGCCGTTCTCGAACAGCGCACCTTTGCCGCTGAAGACGCGATACGCTGTGGTAAACGGCTCGGCCCGGGCTCGGCTCGGGCAAAGGTATGCCGGCGGCATCTCCTTCAAGAGCCCCCGGTTGTGCGGGCTGTCCCATGCTTCGTCCAGCTTGAACTTGTTGTAGAGGGCTTGTTGCTCGATGTACGGCAAGATGGCGACCCGCCAGCTCAAGAGTGGCTTGCCTTGTTTGTCGGTGATGGCGGCCCTGGGAAAAGCATCGTTGTGGGCGGCGTGGTAGTTGCTCATCGCCAAGCCGATCTGCTTGAGGTTGTTGACACACTCGGAGCGGTGGGCCGCCTCGCGCACCGCCAGGATCGACGGGAGCAAGATCGCGCCTAACTGCGGAACCAAGGCCGGGAGGTTCTCGATCAAGCCGGGCAAGGTTTCCCGGGGGTCGCTCACGTTGAGGAGCACCAACCCCGAGGGTAGCCGCTGCGCCATCGGGGCAAACGCACCGGTCGGCCTCCAGCGCTGCCCGGGGCGGCCGCCTGCGATCGCAGCCGCGGTGCGCTCGGCCGCGGCGCTCGAGGCGCTCAAGATGAGCTGGCCCTCGTCGAGCACCAAAGTCGGCTGAAACATGGCCGCGATCTGCGGCCGCACCGAACCCGGTGGCAAATTCAAGACGTAAGTCGGCCGCCCGGCGGGCAAGTTTCGAAACTCGGGGAACGGTCCGGCGGCGCCTGGCGGCTGGTTGCGCCGAGCACCGACCTGCCGAGCCCTGATGATCTGGTTCACCGCCTCCATGAGCGGGCCCAGCACCTTGGCGACAGCCGCCTGGTCGCGCACAGAAACCGTCAGGGTCAACCCGGTGTACTGGGCCGCGAGCGCCAGCGCCTGGGTCTCCGCCTCCTGCAGCACCCGTCGGCTGGTCAAAAAACGCCAGCTTGGGGCCCAGATGGCCGAGCAGGTCGTCGCGGAGGTTCACTCCAAATTGCTGGCGAATCGCTGCCTCGAACTGGGCGACTTGGTTCGCCCCTTGCGGGTTCGCGGTCTTCACCAGCCCGACAATCTGGTCGTAGGTCTGGTCGGGAGCGATTGACAGGACCGTGAAACTGCTCAGATCGGCGGGCAGGGGGGGCAGCGAACGGATGTCGAAGGTCGGTTGGTCCAGCACGGCGAGCAAGCCGCGGCGGCGGCCAGGGATCACCGCCCGCAGCACGCTCAAGATCGCATCGTCCTGAAAGCCCCACGTCAGTTCGATTCGCTCCAGGCCGTCGAGACCAAGCTCGACGGCATCCGGAGGCAGTGGCGGCAAGCTCTTCAAATCCAGGAACCCCAGGGCGACGGTCTGGAAATCGGGTTTGCTCTGCGCGAGCGCGGTGCGGACGGGATGATTCAAGGCGCTCCGCTCCTTGCCGTCGAGCACCGACAGCACGACGTCGGCCTTGTTGGTCAAGACCAGGTCGCTCTGCTCGAGCCACCAGAAGGAGTCCTTGTCGAAGGCGTGCAGCGTGCGGCGCCCCTTCTGGACCGAGGCCGAACCGGCCTGGCCCTTGCCGCGCTGGGCCTGGTCGGACTGGGCTCGTGCTTCGATCCACCGGCGGACCTCCGGCCGGTCGCCGCCTCGCGCGACGACCACGGCGCCTGGGTTCTTCGGGTCCTTGCCCCAGAGGCCGATCGCAAACCCCTGCCGCGCGACGTACTTGATCGTGTCAATGACCTCGGCCGGCTTCACCTTCTTCTCCGCCGGTGCCGATTCCTGGGCGAGCTCAATTCCCTGTTTGGCGAGATCCTCCAGGAGAACGCCGAGCTTGGTGTCGGAGAGGAGCTTGTAAGCGGCCGACTTCTGCCACGCGTCGGCGTGTGCATCCAGCCCGTCGAATTCCAGGTAAAAGAACAGATCCTGGCGCGGCACATACCGGGCGAGCGGCGCGTTCGAGCTGTCTTTACTCTTGGCCCTCGGTGCCTGACCGCGAACGGCACCAGACCACGCCGCCAGCACCACGGTCACGGCGAGACACAAGCCGCCGGCACGCAGCGCTCTGCCGGCCCAACTTGCGCAACGAAACCGTAAGACGCCACATCGCTGTCTCCCTTCCCCTTGGCCCGCGCTCGATTTGGAGACGTTCCCGGCGCGCCTACAGAAAGGCGGTTCTCAGAACGGGCAACGACTCGCCGCCGACGCGACAGAGTATCGTGCCCGCCACCGTGCCGCAAGAAACTGGCAGCCTGCCTGCGAAAAAAGCCGCGAACCGAACCGTGAGCGCACTTTCGGCTGGTGACGCGTTTTTCAGGAAGAGGGGGCCGATCGGCCGGCAGGCTTGGGAGGAAAGAGGCTCGACACTGGGCAGCGGAAACCGGGCAGGACGTCCTCTCCGGAAAGCTCATCCTCCTCGCGGAGCCATCCGACGGAGCCATCGTGGCGGTGGATGTGAATCGTCCGCGTTTCGGGGTTGATCACCCACACGAGCAGCACGCCAGCGGCCAGGTATTCGACGACCTTGTTTTCGACTTCGTAAGCCAGGTCGTTCGGCGAAAGCACCTCAACCGCCAGGTCGGGAGGAATCGTGATGTAGCCCTCCGACGTCGGCCCTTGCGGCATGCGCTCGAGACGGATAAACGAGACGTCGGGCTTGCGGACTTTGCCCGGAGAATCGAGATAACACTCGTAACCCTGATCGCCGGGCCATGCCCAGCCGAGATCCTGCTCGTCGATAAAAACGTCGATGAAGCGATGCAGCCGACCTCCAACCCAACTGGACAAGACACCCACGTTCCGCTCCACGAGCCGGCCGTCGACCAGCTCGTAGCCTTCGGCATCCGGCTTCGCGAGCAGGTCCGCTGGCGTATAGGTTTTCTCGACCACAGTGCTCATCGGTCCACCTCGTGACGAGAACTCAGTCGCTGGGGCGACGTCATCATCTAAAGAGGCATTTTACCACCTCGAAGGCACGTGCGTCGACTCGGGCGCGGGTTGCTTTCGCTCGCTGGGGCCGGTCGGTTACAATCTCAAAAGTCTCGTACGAACGCGTGCCGCAGATCATCCCTTCTCGAGCATTACCAGCATGTCAACAGCCACGAAACGAGCGCCCCAGATGGCCGATTCTTCTCCAGCGATGGCTCCGGGCCTGCGTCGGCAGATGGAGATTTACCAGGCCGGGCTGGCGGGACAGCTTCCCGAGCGGCCGGTCGCGATCGAGGACCTCGAAGCCTGGGCCAAGTCGATCTTGAGCCCGGAGGCTTATGATTACGTAGCCGGCGGCGCCGGGTCGGAAGATACCGTGCGCGCCAACCAGGAGGCGTTTCGCCGCTGGCGGATCGTGCCGCGGTTTCTGCGCGACGTGGGCCGTCGCGATCTCGGCGTCAACATCCTCGGGCTGCGGATCGGTGCGCCGGTGATGCTGGCCCCGATCGGCGTGCCGTCGATCCTGCACAAAGACGCCGAGCTCGCCGTGGCGCGGGCCGCCCGGCGCTCAAAGTGCCGCTGGTCTTGAGCACCGCCTCGTCGACCACCATGGAAGAGGTTGCCGCCGTGATGGGCGACGCCCCGCGCTGGTTTCAGCTTTACTGGCCCCGAAACGACGAGCTCGCGGCCAGCTTCTTGCAACGCGCCGAGCGATCCGGCTATAGCGCAATTGTCGTGACGCTCGACACCGCGCTTCTCGGCTGGCGCGAGCGCGATCTGCGCAACGCCTACCTGCCCTTTTTGAAAGGCGACGGGCTGGCCAATTACTTGAGCGATCCCGCCTTTCAAAAGGCCGTCGGCGGCGACGTGCGCTCAAACCCGGCGCGGGCGATCGAGTACTTCCTTCAGGTGTTTTCCGATCCGACGCGAACCTGGAAAGACCTCGAGCGGCTGTGCCAGATGACGCAACTGCCGGTGCTCGTGAAGGGGGTCCTCCATCCCGATGACGCCCGGCGAGCGCTGGACCACTGGGCGGCCGGGGTGATCGTTTCAAACCATGGCGGCCGCCAGCTCGACGGCGCCGTGGCGGCGCTCGACGCGTTGCCGCGAGTGGTCGATGCGGTCGGCGACCGCACGACCGTCTTGTTCGACAGCGGCATCCGCCGCGGGGCCGACGTCTTCAAGGCTGTGGCGCTCGGCGCGCGGTGCGTGCTCCTCGGCCGGCCCTATGCGTACGGCCTGGCCGTCGGCGGCGAACAGGGCGTGCGTGACGTGCTTTCAAACCTGATTGCCGATGTCGACCTCACGCTCGCCCTGGCAGGGTGTTCGTCGTTTGCTGAAGTGAGCCGAAGCAGCCTGGCCGAGACCGGTTACAGGCCGCCGTTCGCGCCCCTGATGTGACTCGAGCGCGGTGGCTTGTCGCAGTGCGGAGCCGGCGATTATGATCGGGTGCGCTGGTCGCACTCGAGTTGGATCGGCGCGCCGGCACGTTTTCGCCCCTTCCTGCGCCGTCAAAACCAATGGAAGGTCGCCCCGAGCCAGAGACGGATCGTGAAGCCCGCTCCGACGAGCGGCAGCCAGGCCAGGCTGCGTGTCCGGTCTGCGGCGGGCACCTCGTCGAACTGCGCGGCAAGCTGGTGTGCAGCCGGTGCAGGAGCATCTGCGAGACATGCTGCGAAGGGGGGCGTGGCTAAAGCGGCCCCGTCGCGGTACGAGAGGAGACGCGAAGCGAATGCCGGCTCATCGGTTGGCGGAAATGCTCAATTCGCTCGACGTCGCCAGCCCCAAATATGCCTCGGATGCGGTCGAGCGCACCTTGGGCGAGGCCCGCACTGCAGGCGCCAGCGACGTTCACCTGCAGCCCAGTGCCGACGGACTCGAGATCTCGTGGCGGATCGACGGCGTGCTGCACACGGTGGCGCGGCTGCCCGCCAAGCTCGCGCCGAACATCGTCGCCCGGCTCAAGGTCCTGGCCGACCTGCTCACCTATCGCACCGACGTGCCCCAGGAGGGGCGGATACCGGGTGCGCGCGGGAGGAATCGAGATGCGCGTGAGCACGTTTCCGACCCTGTTCGGCGAGAAGGCCGTCGTGCGTATGTTCGCGGCGCCGGGCCGGTTCATGCGGCTCGACGACCTTGGCTTGCCCTCCGCGGTCAAGGATGAGCTGTCGCACGTGCTCAACGAAACTTCGGGAGCGGTCATCCTTTCGGGGCCGGCGGGAAGCGGCAAGACGACCACGATCTACGCCTGTCTGCGCGAGCTTTCAGAACGGTCGAGCGGCCAGCGCAGCCTCGCCAGCCTGGAGGACCCGATCGAGGCGGTCGTGCCCGGCGTTGCTCAGTCGCAGGTCAACCTGGCGGCTGGGCTCACCCTCGAATCGGGCTTGAAGTCGCTGTTGCGGCAAGACCCCGAGGTGATCGCGATCGGCGAGATTCGCGACAAGGCCACTGCCGAAATTGCCTTGCAGGCCGCGCTCACCGGCCACCTGATTCTGACGACGTTGCACGCGGGCAGCGCCTGCGAGGTCATCGGCCGCTTGCTCGACATGGGCATCGAGCCTTACGTGGTGCGCAGCGGGCTGCGCAGTCGTCGCGCAGCGCCTGGTGCGGCGCCTCTGTGACTGCGCCGTGCCGTCGACCAAGCCCGAAGACTTGCTGGGCCTGCCCGTGAATCTCGCCAAGCTTCCCCGCGGCTGCGACACCTGCCGTGGGACCGGCTACCACGGCCGGACCGTTCTCGCCGAGATGCTTCCCGACTCTGACCTGCTGGCCCGCGCCATCCTGGCCAAGAGCGACGTGCGCCAGCTCGAGCGCGTGGCCGCCTCAGCCGGCATGATCGGCCGCTGGGAGCGCGGCTGCGCCGCCGTGGAAGCCGGGCTCACGTCGCCGGCTGAGATCCGCCGCATCCTCGGCGTGGCCACGCCGAGCCGGCGCGGTGAGGGCGAGCCGGCAGACACAGCCTCCTTGACAACCTCTGACAAATGTGGTAAGAGCGATGTGTCACATTTGTCGTAGGCGGCGCGGTGGCGGCCGCGTCGGGGCGGGTTAGGGGGTTCCATGTCAGTTGGGGAGCAAAAGCCGGCACCGGCGGGCTCGATCACGATCGACCAGTTGCTGGCGCTCAACCAAGAAATCACCGCTTTGGTGCGCGCGGGTGCCGCTGGAGCGCGGGCTGGCGGTGGCTGCGCGTGATTTGAAGGGGAAGCTCAAAAAGATCACGGGCACCTTGTCGGGGCGATTGAGCCAGGGCCAGAGCTTGGCCGACGCGCTCGCGAGCGAGAGCCAGTCGATTCCGCCGCTCTACCGTGCCGTGGTGGTAGCCGGTGCGCGCTCGGGGCGATTGGCGGTTGCGCTCGAGGGGCTCGAGCGCTACGTCCGTGGATACTCCGAGGCCCGCACCGCCGTTGGGCTGGCGCTCTGGTACCCGTTGCTTGTGTTCGCCTTGGCATATGGCCTGTTCGTCGCGCTGGTGAGCGTGGCCGTACCCAGGTTCTTGATTGCGTTTGAGTCGCTTGGCTTGAAAGTCGCCGCGCCGCTCCACTGGCTGGCCTGGGTCGGCGAACAAGCCCACCTCTGGTGGCCCGTCGGGCCGGTCATCCTCGTCCTGGTTGCCTTCGGCTGGCTTCGATCGGGCACGGCGGCGCAGTTCCAGGCGCGATCGTGGTCGTGGCTCAAGGTTTTTCCCTGGATGAGTTCGCTCTTGGCGCAATACGAGGCGGCCAATTTCGCCGAGCTCTTAGCACTATTGCTCGAAAACGATGTGGCCTATCCGCAGGCGCTTGTCCTGGCCGCCGACGCGACAGGCAACGAGCGGATGGCGCAGGGCGCGCGCGAGCTGGCCGCGGCGCTCGAGCGGGGCGAGCCCTCCGCGCGGGCTTTAGCAACGGTCGACCGGCGGACCTTTCTGCCCATGCTGCGCTGGGTCCTCGCGACGGGGCAGGGACAGGGGTCGCTGGTCTCGGCCTTGCATAACCTGGGTGATCTTTATCGCCAGCGCGGCCAGTTTCAAGCGCAGAAGCTCAGTGTGCTTCTGCCCACAATCCTGCTCGTCGTTGTCGGCGCCAGCGTGACATTTCTCTATGCCCTCGCGCTCTTTGTGCCGCTGGTGAACTTGCTCTCGGGGCTATCGTTCTCGTGACCGTCCAGAGGTGAAGTTGGTCGGGAATCAAAGGGGGCGCTGAGCCGGGCATGGCGGAGATTACAGATTACCTGGGAGCGGAGGGGCGGCTGACGGCAGGCGACGCTGCGGCGCTCTCCGATCAGATCGCGAGTCTGACGCGGGCGGGCCTGCCGCTGGCCAGCGGACTGGTCGCGCTGGGTGAGGAGCTGCCGCGCGGTCGGCTCCGCCGGTCGGTGTATGAACTGGCCCGCACGCTCGAGTCGGGCGTTCCGCTCGAAAAGGCCATCTCGCACCAGCAAAACAGGATCCCTCCGCATCTCCGCGGCCTGGTGATCGCCGGCGTCCGGTCGGGACGGCTGGGCGACGTCCTTAACCGGTTCACACGATACGCGAGCATCGGAATTGGGCTCAAGCGCGAGCTCTGGCTCAGCCTCGCCTATCCGCTCGTCACTTCGGCCGCGGCAGTGGCCCTCTTCGTGTTCGTTTGCACTTTCCTGGTCCGCCAGTTCGAGAGGATCTACCGAGACTTCAACATCCCGCTGCCCCGGCTGACCATTGCACTGGTTAATGTGGCCGGCGGGGTGTACAAGCTGGCGCCGCCGGCTCTGGTCGTCGCGGGCGTGGCCCTTGGCTGCTGGCTGGCCGCACAGCTTTGGTTGAGCGCGGCGACACGGCGCAGCCTGGCGGCAAGGCTGCCTCTTTTCGGGACGATCTGGCGCACCACGTCGCTGGCGGAGTTCTGTCATTTGCTGGCGCTCTTGCTCGAGAGCCAGCTCCCCCTGCCTGAAGCCCTCCGCCTGGCCGGCGCTGGGGTACAAGACGCCGATATCGACTCCGCGTGCCAGTTAATGGCCCGCGACGTCGAGGCCGGCGGCTCCCTTGCCAAGGCCATCTCGAATCGGCGGCCATTTCCGCTGGGGCTGGCGCAGCTCTTGAGGTGGGCCGAGAGGTACAAGAGCTTGCCCGAGGTGCTCCACGTGGCCGGCGCGATGTTCGAGGCCCGCGCGCGCTCGCATACCGCGCTGCGTCGGCGCTCTTTTCAACGTCATCTGCGCGATTGTGGTGCTCCTCACGGTCTTTGTCGTTCCGGCCCTGTTCGCGCCGCTCGTCACACTGATCAGCCGCCTTTCCGGCTGAGATCGATCTTCTCTGGAGCATGCCGTGACGACTGAACCCGCCAAGCCTGGTTCCAACGGGGCAAGCGATCGGGAGGAAGCCAACTCCGCCAGCGCGCCCGTCGACCCCAATCGAGAGCCGCAGCCGGACCGCGACTTCGAGCTGGACCTCGAGGAATTGGCACGCGCACCGTCGAGCCGGGCCGCTTCGACTCGCTCACATGATGTACCTGGTGGCTGCCGTGGCGCTCCTCATGTGGGTGGGAATGCTTTTGTTCGACGCGGCCGCAATCGGCGCGATCATCGTCTTCGGCGGCATCGTGCTGCTCTTTTCGAGCGCCATGGGCTTCGGATCATTCCTCGCCCGCCGCCGCGCGATCCGGCAAGACTCGCTCCTCTCGGTGCTGGCCATTGCCACCGAGCGCGGCATACCGCTTGCCCCCGCGGTCGCTGCGTTCGCCGATCAATTCCGTGGTCAGTTGCGCTGGCGGATCATGAACCTCGCCGCTGACTTGAACCAGGGGACCGCGCTGGCGGCGGCGCTCGAGCGCCAGCCCAAGCTGGCGTCGCGCAACGCCGTCTTGCTTGCCTGGGTAGGCCACGAAAGCGGCACATTGCCCAAGGCCCTCAGAATGGCCACAGGCACGCGTTCGGCCCAGTTGCCGATCTGGACGGCGATCACCGCCCGGCTGTCTTATGTCATCGCAATCCTCTTGGTCGCACAGATGATCAGCGGATTTATTTTATATTACATCATACCGAAGTTTGAAGCCATCTTCAAAGACTTCAACATACCGCTGCCGCGCGTGACGATCTTGACGATCGAGGCATCGCACTTTGCGATCAAGTTTGGTTACTTGACTGCGTGGCTGCCGCTTTTTGAGCTGGGACTTCTGATCTTCCTGCCGCTGTCATTCCTGGGCTGGGGGAACTACCACATCCCGGTGTTTGATCGCCTGCTGTCTCGACGGCACACGGCGCTTGTCTTGCGATCGCTATCGCTGGTGGTGGAGGGGGGAAAGCCGCTGGCGCGTGGGCTGTCGGTCGTGGCGAGCCACTATCCGACCCAATGGATGCGCCGGCGCTTGCACGAAGCACACGCCGAGGTCGAACACGGCGCCCAGTGGACCGACGCCCTGTGGCGCTGGCGCGTGATTCGCGCTTCCGACGCCGAGGTGCTCCACTCGGCGGCCGCCGTCGGCAACCTGGCGTGGGCCCTCTCTGAGCTGGCCGACACGATCGAGCGGCGACTGGCGACCCGGGCGCACGCAATTGTACAGACCCTGTTCCCGCTGGCCGTCGCGGCCTTGGGAGCGCTCGTATTCACCCTGGCCGTGGCGTATTTCATGCCCCTGGTACAGCTCATCACGGAGTTGTCGAACCTATGACCACGCGAGCGATCAAGCTCCGCCGCGGCTCGATGCTCATCGAAGTGACCATGGCGACGGTTATTCTGATCGTCATCATGTCGGTCGCACTCAAGGTCCTGGGCGTCGCCGCGCACGAGCGCGTGGCGGTCGAGCGCCGCCAGCGCGCCGTGCTCGAGGTCGCCAACGTGATGGAGCGCCTGGCGGCCGATCCGTTCGACGAGGTCACGCCCGAGCGCGCCCAACGGATGACGCTCTCCGACGCGGCTCGCCACGGGCTTCCCGGCTGCGAGCTCAAAGTCGACTTGAGCCCGTCCGAAACGGCGGCAAAGGGCGGCGCGGCGAAGCGCATCACAGTTCAGCTTCGCTGGCGGGACCGGTCCGGCGAATGGGCAGGCCCAGTCCGCCTGACGTCGTGGATTTACCGTGTGAGGGCTCGCTCATGATCTATAGGCCGCGAGTCGTGTTGCCCGCGAGCCGCCGCCGCGGGATCACGCTGATTGAATTCCTGGTCGTCGTCACGGCGGTGGCGTCGATGCTCGGCCTAAGCGCGGTGACGATTCAGGTGCTCTTGCGCTTGAACGTCGACGGCCAGTCGCGCGTGACGTCGTCGCTGGCCGTTGAGCGCCTGGCCCGGCAATTCCGCACCGACGTGCACGGCTCCGATCGTGCCGAGCTTGCGAGCGACCCCCAGGCGCGCAGCACGCCCGCAAACCTGCGGCTGACCTACGACCCCGACCGGGTGATCGCATACAGTGCCGATGACCACACCGGAACCGTGGTGCGCACTGAATCGCGCGCGGGCAAGAGGACAACCCACGAGTCATACGCCCTGGGCCACTCGCACGCGGCGCGGTTCGAGCTTCGTGCCGAGCCGCGCCGGCCCTGGGCGGTGCTCGTCATGACGCAGGTCGGTATAAGCAAGGCCGAGCCGCCGCGGCCGCTGGAAGTGATTGCCCTGCAAGGAAAAGACCGCGCGCACCAGATCCGTCAAGCAGGAGGGCGCGCGGCCATGATCCGGAAGAACAGAGGCAAACCCAGGCGCGGCATGACTGTGATTGCGGTGTTGATCTGCCTGATTGTCGTCACGCTTTTGGGCGCGGCATTGATCAGAGTCGCACTCGTCCAGCGCGAGGTCGTCCGGGCCCACGAGCAGCGGCTCCAGGCTGAGTGGCTGGCCGAGTCGGGGGCCCTTCGGCGCGCTCGCGCGGCTCGAGGCCGACGCCGCGTACAAAGGCGAAACCTGGTCCGTCAAGGCTGAGGAACTCGGGTTGGCCAAGCCTGCGGGATCGCTCGAGGCGCCCGCCGTGGCCGACGTCGTGATCGCGGTGGACCGGCCGGCCGGCGCCGCCAGCCGCCGCCACCTCCGCATCCAGGCCGATTATCACATGAACCCAACCCGGCATATCCGCCACTCGAAACAGATGCTCATTGATCTCGAACCCCAGAAATCAGGAGACGCGCCATGATCCCTTTCGTTCGATGTCACTCTCGCGCGGCCGCGCCGGCCGACTTGTGCGCGCGCCGGCCGCGCGGCTTCACCTTGATCGAGCTCTTGGTCGTGATCGCCATCATCGCCGTGCTGATCGCACTGTTGTTGCCCGCGGTACAGGCCGCGCGAGAAGCCGCGCGCCGCGCGCAATGCTGCAACAACATGATGCAGATCGGCATCGCACTGGTGAGCTACGACTCGTCGCACGAAGTGCTCCCATCGGGTGTCATCAACCCGACCGGCCCGATCCTCGACCAACCCAAGGGCTACCATTTCAGTTGGCTGGCGGAGATCTTGCCCTATTGCGAGCTCCGGAATGTCTACAACCACTTGAACTTCAACGTCGGGGTTTACGAGGCGCACAACATCACCACCCGCGCCAACCTGATTCAGCTTTACCTCTGCCCGTCCGATCACGGGCCGAAGCGCGGCGCCGGCGGCGTTGCCGAATCGAACTACGTCGGCTGCCACAACGACGTCGAAGCGCCGATCAATACCAACAACAACGGCGTTCTTTTCTTGAATAGCGCGATCCGCATCGAGGACGTTCCCGATGGCACATCGCAAACAATCTACGCTTCGGAGAAACTCAACGACTCGCTCGAATTAGGTTGGGCCTCCGGCACGCGCGCCAGTCTGCGAAACACGGGCGTGCCGATCAACACGGCGCAGCCGAAGCCCGCCGTCGCCTCGGTTCCCGCCGCGGAAGATGACGACACATCGGCCGCCGGCGCCGCGAAGGCGACAGTGACCTCCATGGATGTTCTCCTGTCCGTGGGTGGGTTTGGCAGTCACCATCCCGGTGGATGCAATGCGGCGTTCGGTGATGGTTCGGTGCGGTTCATCAAAAGCTCGGTCGGCCCCGCCATCTTGCGGCTGCTCGCCAATCGCGCCGACGGTGAAATCATCAGTTCAGACAAGTTCTGACAAGATGAAGGAGGCCGCCCGATGCGCCGCCCTAGCGGATTCACGCTGATCGAGCTGATGATCGTGATTGGCATCATCGCCGTATTGATTTCGCTCTTGTTGCCGGCCGTCCAATCGGCTCGCGAAACGGCCCGCCGCGCCAGTGCGCAAACAACCTGCTGCAGCTTGGCGTCGCTCTGGCCAACTATGCATCATCGCACACCGTCCTGCCGCCGGGCGTCGTCAACGACAAAGGGCCGATCGGAAACCTGCCGGTTGGATATCATCACAACTGGATCATCCAGATCTTGCCGTTCATGGGCCAGAACAACCTCTACCGCGCCGTCGATCAAAGCGCAAGCGTCTATGCGCCCGCGAACGAGACAATCCGACGCGATCGGATGTCGACACTAATGTGTCCTTCCGACGGGTACCGGGCGCCGATCAGCTATGCCGGCTGCCACCACGACGTCGAGGCACCGATCGCCGCCGACAATCATGGCGTTTTGTATTTGAACAGCCGGACCAGGCTCGATGAGATTTCGGACGGGCTCGGCACGACGGTGCTGCTTGGCGAGACTGCTCAAGGGAGCCTCACGCTTGGATGGACATCGGGCACGCGGGCCACCCTGCGCAACATGGGTCAAGCCCTCAATACGCCGGACGTTTTGTTTCCGGCCATGCGCAGCGCACAGCCTTCTTTGGTGGGCCGCCGAACGACGACGAAGATTTTGCCGAGGCGGTCGCCATGGTCGAGGACGGGGTCCTGCCGATCGACTACGTTGGCGGGTTCTTTAGCCAGCACCCCTTCGGCGCCAACTTCCTACTGTGCGACGGGGCAGTCCGGTTCGTGCGGACCTCGGTCAACCGGCGGATCTACCAGCTTCTGGGAAACCGCAGCGACGGCGAGCTGATCAGCGACGATGCGTTTTGAGGCTCTGGTCCCAAGTCACTCTTCATTCCTTTCGAAATGGTGTTGCCAGGTCGCGCAGAAACCGCCACTGGTCGGGGACCTCGATCATTGACGGGCCGCCGCGCTCGAGTGCCGCACCGACTGCTGCGCGGAGGCCGTCGGCTGTGCGCACGCGGGCGGCGGGCACGCCGTAGGCCGCGGCGAGCGCCAGAAAGTCGGGATTGTTGAGGTCGACGTCGAGGTAGCGCTTGTCGTGATTGCGGTCCTGGATGTTCTTGATCGCGCCGTATGCCGAGTCGTTGTGCACAAGCGCGATCACCTTCAGGCGATACCGCACCGCCGTGGCCAGCTCTTGGGCCGTCATGAGGAAACCGCCATCGCCGCTTACCGAGACGACGGGTTGATCGCCGCGCGCCACCGCAGCCCCCACGGCCGCGGGAAAGGCCCAGCCCAGCGTGATGTAGTTAGACGGGTAGAAAAACCGCCGCGGCCCGTGCGCGACCCAATCGGCCTGCATGCGATAGCCCATCTCGCACGCGTCGGTGAAGACGGGTACGTCGCCCGGCAGCGCCTCGCGCAAGGCGTCGATGAGCCATTCGGGACGGTCCGGACGGGCCGCCCGCGCTTGCTCGAGGATCGACCCCCAGCCGCTCTCGCGCCGAGCCGGCGGCAGCGCGGCCAAGAGCGCGCCGGCGGCCGCCTTGGCGTCGGCGACGATGCCGACCGTCACCGGGTGATTCATGCCGATCTGCTGGGGGTCGACATCGATTTGAATCAGGTTCTTGGGAACGGTCATCCGCCGCCAGTCGGTCATGACCTCGGTGAAGCGGCAGCCGACGGCCAGCATCAGGTCGGCATGTGCGAGCGCCAGCCGCCCGCGGCAGGAGCGCGCGTGGCCGAGTGAAACGGGGTTTCGCTCGTCGAGCAAGCCCTTGCCGTTGAGCGTGGTGACGACGGGTGCGCCGAGCGCGCGGGCCAGGGCTTCGATATCCGCGCTCGCTCCCGACCAGAGCGCGCCGCCGCCCGCCAGGATGATCGGCCGCTCGGCCGCGGCCAAGAACTCGGCCGCCTGGTTGATCGCACCTTGTGGCACGTCCGGCTGCCCGCGTGGCGGAAACGCCGTGCGATCGGCGGGTACCGGGCACGCCGCGCGCATCAGGTCCTGTGGCAGAAACAGCGCCGTCGGGCGCGGCCGATCCGACGTCATCGCCTGAAACGCGCGGCCAAGTACCGCGGGAATCTCTTCGACCCGGCGCACGGTCGCGCACCACTTGGTGACCGGCCGGAAGATGCCTTCAAGGTCGATCTCGTGATAGTTGCCGCATTCGCGCTCGAGCGACTCGGCGTTGACCTGCCCGGCCAGCAGCAAGATCGGCACCGAGTCGGCCCAGCATTCGGCCACACCCGATAGCGCGTTGGTCGCACCGGGGCCGGCGGTCGTGCACACGACGCCCGGCCGGCCGGTCACGCGTGCGTAACCGTCGGCTGCAAACGCGCCGGCTTGCTCGTTGCGGACCAAGTAGGTCGCGATCGAGCCGGCGCGCGCCAGCGCGTCGTAGATCGTCGTCGAATGCGAGCCCGGCATCCCGAAGAGATGCCTCACGCCCCACAGGGCCAGCCCATCGACCAGTACGTCGGCGGCGTTTTTCAAGTTCGAGGACCTCTGCGCCCGGATGCAGGATGCCCGCTTTCACTGTGAATTGTACCAGTCAGCGCACACTCGGGAGGGCGAGGCTCCCGCCGAGCCGACTGAAGCCAGTTTCGCAGGTGAATTGTAACAGCCAGCGAACAGTCGCAAGAGCCGGCGGCTGTCATGATGAAAGTGACATCGGCGGTTGTCACTCGTTGTCATCACCGCGATCGGGTATCATGTCGCTGTTTGTCGGGTCAGACGTCTGCTTGCGTTGGCCGGCACGACATCGAAGCCGCGACGGTTGGGAGGGCCGCCCGTGAAACCGAAGAACCGGTCCAAACCGCGCGTGCCCAGCGACGCCGGCCGGTTGGTGCGGGCTGCCGCCGGCGGCAAACAAACCGCCATTCTCGATTTCGTGCTTTACCGCATCGACGCGTTTATTCGCATGCAAGGCGGCGGCGCCACGGTGCGCCAGGACCGTACCGGCTATACCTTGTTTCGCGATGACACCGGGGCACCGTTCGCACGGCTACGGCCCAGGGCCTCGAAGTGCCGGTACGAGGTCCTCTACTGGTCGCGCGAGACCGGCCGCTGGCGCTCTGGCAGTCCATACCCCGGCACGTACCTTCCTCTCGATGACGCGCTCGAGTACATTGCCGCCGACCCGATGGATTGCTTCTGGACGTAGCGGGCGGCCACTGGGGTGATGAAAGGCTGGTCTCGGCACCGCGTGTGGTGCCTGCCGGAACTGTTACGCCGCTTGGTGATGCGCAGTGCGCCTTTCCCCCCCTTGCGAAGGGGGGGCAGGGGGGGTGCGACCGAAGGCGAGGCACACGCGCGTGGTCGCGACGGTGGACTGCGTGGGGATAGGAGGGCATTGCCATGAACGAGTTCTTCAACCGCGAGGACCAAACCCCCAAGCGCCGTGAACTCCGCCATTCTATGCCCGATACGGAGGTCATCCTCTGGTCACGCCTCAAAGCACGCCAGGTGCTAGGCTGCAAGTTTCGCCGGCAGTATGGTGTGGGCAACTTCGTGCTCGACTTTTATTCACCGGAGGTCAAGCTGGGTATTGAACTCGACGGCGACAGTCATTTTCAGGAAGGGGCCAAGGAGTATGATGACGAGCGACAACTGTTTATCGAATCGTTCGGGATCAAAGTCCTCAGATTCGTGAATTCCGAGATTCGGGAGAACCTCGACGGTGTGCTTGAGGCGATCGGGCGCGAGGTGCTGGTTCGGCGGAGGACGGGTCGCATGCCGTAGAGCTGACGACAGACGGGGAGCCCGGCGCCTCACCCCCCCCGTGCCCCCCCTTCGCAAGGGGGGGAAAACGTCTCGTGAATGCCGTGCAACAAAAACGTCGGAGGCGGACCGCCTGCGCCGAGCGTGCTGATCTTCGCCTTTTCATCACCCCAGCCGGGCACCGCCCCACCGACAATGCGTTGCTGTCAGTTGCCCGTTCACACGGCCGGCAGATAGCCCGCCGCCAGCTCGTTGAACTCGGCGACCTGGCGTTCTTGCCAGGCCTGGTCGCGGCCCAGCTCTCCCGCCAGTAGCGCCGCCACGTTGCCGGCAGCATCGCGGCTGGCTCGGGCGTCGAGGAACAGCGCGCGGGTTCGGCGCGCCAGGACGTCATGCACAGATCTGGCCGCCTCGTGCCGCGCTGCCCAGACCACTTCGCCGGCGCGATACGGCAGGGCCGGATGCAACGGCTCGAGCCACGAACTGTGCTCGCCGCAGAGAGCACGCAGGCTGGCGGCGTCTGATCCATACACCGCAAGCACCCCGTCGGCGCTCTTCGCCTCGGACCAGCCATGCAGCCTCAGGTCTGCGGTCGGGGACGGTCGTCTCGGCAAGCTGGCGACCGGCGCCGCCCGGTCGACCGCATCGATCGCCATGCGCCGGTAGGTCGTCCACTTTCCTCCCAAGACCGTCACCAGCCCCGACTCGGAGACGATGACCGCGTGCTCGCGCGACAGCTTGGCCGTCGTGCGCCCGGCGCGCCCGCCGATCAAGGGCCGCAGGCCGGCAAAGGTGCTCAATACGTCATTGCCCTGCGGCCCTCGATCCAGATAGCGCCCAACGTGCTCGAGCAGATACTCGACTTCCTCATGGAGCGGCTTAGGCTCGATGGCGACCTCGCTTCGCGGCGTGTCGGTCGTGCCGACCAAGACGCGATCGTGCCACGGAATCGCGAATACCACGCGGCCGTCGTCGGTGCGCGGTACGAGAAGGGCCGTCGCGCCTGGCAGGAACGAGCGAGCCAGCACCAGGTGCGCGCCTGGCTTGGCGCCAAGAGCGGGCCTGCGCCAGCGTCGTCGAGCCGACGTACTGCGTCGGCGAAAACGCCTGCCGCGTTGATCACTGCGCGGGCTTTGATCACAAGCTCGTCGCCGGTTTCGGCGTCGCGCACGGCGACCCCCGCGATTTGGCTGCCTTGCTTCAACAGCCCTGTCACCGGCGCGTAGTTCAGCGCCGTGCCGCCTTGATCGGCCAGAGTCCGCGCCAGCGCGATCGCCAGCCGGGCATCGTCGAACTGGCCGTCGGTGTACACCACTCCCCCGCGCAGTCCGGCGCAGCGAATTGTCGGCACCAGCCCAGCTACCTCGTCCCGGCCAATCCACCGCGATGATTTCAAACGATGGCGCCCCGAAAGCGCGTCGTAGACCTTCAGCCCGATTCCATAGTAGGGCAGGTCATAGAACCGGTACGCCGGCACGACAAAGTTGCGCTCGTGAACCAGATGAGGCGCATTTCGCAACAGGATTGCCCGCTCACACAGTGCTTCGCGAACCAGGTGGACATCGCCCTGAGCCAGGTAGCGGACTCCGCCGTGGATCAGTTTGGTGCTCCGGCTCGAAGTACCCTGAGCAAAGTCGCGCACTTCGAGTAGCGCGGTGCGATAACCACGCGCTGCCGCGTCGACCGCCGCGCCCAGTCCGGTGGCCCCGCCGCCAATGACGACGATGTCCCAAATTGCTCCGTCTCGCAGCCGCGCGAGGTTCTCGCTCCGATCGAGTGATCCCATCACAAAATCATACACTGTCCCACCGCCAGCAGTCGCGGCATCCACGCGAGGAGACAGCAAAGACTTGCTTCTTCTTTGTCAGTCACCCATGATGTGTATTTTGACCACATACCCCAGACAATCCAATCTGTGCGACGGTAACCAAATTCCGCAAACGCGCACAACCCGTTCTACGTCAAGGGGGGCTCGAATCATGCGTTTTCACGGTCTATTCAAGAGGACCTTGCGAACCACGGTGTATCGTCCGGTAGCGGAGGGACTCGAGGTCAAGACGCTGCCTTCGGCCGTGCTCGGCTGGAGCGGCGGGAATGGTGGAAACACGAGCTCCATGATCACGCCGGCCAATATTTCGAGCTTGACCGAACAATACTCCGACCTGCTCGATGGTCAGATTCTGGCCGAACCTCTTTGCGCTACTGTCAACATCACGACCGGACCGCACCAGGGAATGCAGACGGTCGTTTTCGTGGCAACGGAGCGCAACTCTGTCTACGCCATTAACAGCTCGTCGGGCCAGGTTCTCTGGCAGAGCAACCTGCTTGGTCCGGGCGAAACGACACTCCCCGCGTCGATCACTCATTCGACGGCGATCTATCCCGAGATTGGCATCACGTCGACGCCGTTAATTGATCCGTCAACCGACACGATTTACGTCGTCACCACGGAGAGTTACCGGACTGGAAAGGTCACCTACTATTCCGAAAGCCTCCACGCACTGAATATGAGTGACGGCGCGGAGAATCCGGGAAGTCCGGTCGTCATCGCCGATACGGGTTATGTGCGGGGCAAACCAGTCAGCTTTGTTGGCCCGAGCGTCCGCGGAACGGGGGCCGGCAGCGTGCGAGGCTTGGTACGATTTTACGTCCCGCGGCAGTTGCAACGTCCGGGCCTGGCGCTTGACGGCGACCAGATCGTGATCGCGTTCGGGTCGCACCATGACACTCCGCCCTACCATGGGTGGCTACTCGCGTATGACGAGAACTCGCTTCAGCTCGACGGGGTGTTCAACGATACGCCGAATGGGAGCGACGGTGGCATTTGGAATTCGGGCGCACCGATTCAAGTCGACTCGCAAGAATATCTGTACACCGAAACGGGAAACGGCACCTTCGACACGAGACTCAATCGGGCTGGTTTCCCCAGTGGCGGCGACTACGGCGATTCCGTGATCAAGCTGGCGCTCGACCCGGGGTACAAGGGGCCCAATGGGTTTGGGTTCCGAGTCGTCGATTACTTCACTCCCCACGATCAGCTCATTCTCGACAAGTCCGATCTCGACCCCGCCTCGTCGGGTGTGCTGATCCTCCCCGACGGCGCAGGCGGGCCAACGCATCCCGATTTGCTACTCGCCTCGGGCAAGCAAGGAACGATCTATGTGATCGATCGCAATAACATGGGGAAATATCATTCGGGATCTGACGACATTGTCCAGGAGCTGCGCGGCGCGCTAAGCGGGTCGTACGACACCCCGGCTTCCTTCGGCAACACCTACTATTACGTCGGGCCCGGTGACGCCGTGAAGGCCTTTACGCTGACCAACGGGCAGTTGGTCCAGACTGGGGCGTCGACCCAGACATTTCCATATCCGGGGGCGAATGCCGTGGTTTCGTCGGACGGTTCTTCAAACGGAATCGTCTGGCTGGTCTCCGCGGCCGGCGAGCTCGTTGCGTACAACGCCCTCGATCTGGGTGACGAATTGTGGTCGGCCAGTATTTCCGGTTACTCTCACTTCGAGACGCCGACTGTCACCGATGACGGGCATGTCGAGGTCGGAGGAGGGGACGTCTTGACCGGCTTCGGGCTCGGGGACTCCGGCTGAGCCGGCGCCCAGCCTCGCCGCAAGTTAGCCCGGCGCTCGTGGACCCAAGTCACAGAACACCCAACCGCAACAACGCGACGGCCACGGCGCAGACAAGTTAGCGTTTGAGCAGACTAGTTCCTTCCCTTGAATCAGGCTAGGAGTCGGCATTTTCGTCAAAGGGGAGGATCCCATAAGCGAACGACAAGCGTTTCGGATTCTTGAACAGGACCGTGAAGGTGATGGACTGGCCTGGGGCCGGTACGCCATTGTCAAGGTTGATGGATATGTAAGGGTTGCCATCCGGTGCGATGCCGCTGGCGTTGGCCAGAATGACGCCGGCCGGCAAGCCCGTCACTTCAAACTCCAGAGTCCCGATGAGGTTTGGCGTGCCAGTGTTGGCGACGGTAATGGTGCCGCCGACCAACTGCGTAGCGCGGTCATAGACCAGCGCCGGCTTGCTAGCTCTGACTTGACTGCTGACGTGCCGGGAGAGCACGGTCAGGACCACATCGTCACCAGCGCCTCCGGCGTAGTTGATCCCGAAGAGGTAGCCATCGAAAGTATACGTGCTGCCCTGAGCGAATGTCCCGACGACGCTAGTGCCGCTTTGGTTCTTGATGATGGTGAATTGCTGGCCGACCGTCGGTCGGAAGCCGCCCAGAAATGAGATGTTCAGTGTAGAGTTGTCAAGGGCGACGCTGCCGCCGGCCGGTATGACCGTCTGGTCGTAGCGAGTTCCAGCGGTTTTGCCTCCCAATTCTTCGTTGAAAGTGGAACCGGTCACCAGGGACAAGCTTCCCACCGTGAGCGTGCCGGGGGAATCACCGGGCGACAGGACACCGCCGCTTTGAACGGTTGTGGCTGGGACGTTGCCATCGCCGCTCAGGGTACCGCCGCCATTAACCGTGACGGCGGTATCGAGCAACTGGCCGTTGACCACGAGTTTGCCCAAGTCGACGGTGGTTGACCCGAAATAGGTGTCGGTATTCGACAACGTCAACGTGCCGGCGCCCGTCTTGATCAGGCCATTGACGGGTTCGCCGAAGGCTGAATTGGGAATATCCACGAAGTTGTTGCCGCCCGTGGGGTCCCACTGAGCGTCCATGGTGGCGCCACCGCCCCCCTGGTAGTATTCGACATCGATGGTGTGCAGGCCCGGGTCAAATCGACCAAGCCTGTTGCCTGGGTGGCCGGCTGAAAGTTGTTGTTGTCGACAACCGCGTTGCCGTCGACATAAAGCATGCTGCCGTCGTCGCTGGTGGTGGCGAAGTTGATCGGTACCGGCGAGGTGCCGGTGCCCGGAATCATGATATCGCCATACCAGCGCGCCTCGACGTTATTATTATTGCCGGCGCCGAGATTGTAATAGGCAGGGTCGCCGACGCTATCCGCGAACCCATTGTCCGCGATATCCGGGAAGTCGATCGGCCCGACGAGTTGCGCGGTCACAGCCGGGGTTTGATTTCCCAGCCAGGCGGAATTGCTGGCGTTAGCGGGCTGGATCAGGTCTTGAGACGCCGGCAGGTTGAAATACGTGCCGGTAAGTCCCTGGAGGAATCCGGAAGTCGCGGTGCCGCTGATCACACCGGTAATCGTGTCGTGACCGGAACTGGAATCGGTGAGGTTGCCGAGCAGGCCGAGGTTGATATTGCCGGCGATGTTGATGGTGCCGCTGCCCGCCAGAGTGAGGCTACCGCCCTGGCAAGTGATGTTGCCATCGATCGTGGTTGTACCGGCTCCGACCACGGTGAGCGTGTTGGGGCCCGCGGAGATATTGTCGGCGAGAGTCATGGTGCCGGCATCGGAGCCAATCGCCGCCGTGCCGGACAGGGTGATCGGGATGGCAAAGGTGTTCTTGCCGCGAATATTCTCAATGGCGCCGTTGCCGGCCGGACCGGAGCCGCTGATGGTGGTCGGTTCGGCGGTGGTGTAGTCGAGGCCGCCGGTGAAGGCCAGCGCGCCGCCGGTATTGACGACGATGCCCGCGGCCGTGGCGGGTCCCAGCGCGCCATTCGCCGTCACGATCAAGGTGCCGGCGTCGATCGTGGTTGATCCGAAATACGTGTTGTTCTTCGACAGGGTCAACGTGCCGGTGCCCGTTTTGATCAGGCCATTGACGGGCTCGCTAAAGGCGGAATTGGGAATATCCACAAAGTTGGTGCCGCCCGTGGGGTCCCACTGAACGTCTATGGTGGCGCCGCCGTAACCCTGATAGTATTCGACGTCGATCGTGTGCAGGCCCGGGGTCAAATCGACCAAGCCTGTTGCCTGGGTGGCCGCCTGAAAGTTGTTGTTGTCGACCACCGCGTTGCCATCAATATAAAGCATGCTGCCGTCGTCGCTGGTGGTGGCGAAGTTAATGGGTACCGGGGCAGCGCCGGTGCCGGGTATCATAATATCTCCATACCAGCGGGCCTCGACGTTGTTATTATTGCCGCCGCCAAGATTGTAGTAGGCAGGGTCGCCCACGCTGTCGGCGAACCCGTAGTCCGCGATATCGGGGAAGTCGATAGGCCCGACGAGTTGCGCGGTCACGGCGGGGATCTGGTTCCCCAGCCAGGCGGGGTTGCCGAAATCAGCGGGCTGGATCAGGTCCTGAGCCGCGGGAAGGTTGAAATAGTCACCCACGAGCCCTTGGACCTGGACCGATTCCGAAGTGGCCGCGCCGGTGATAACACCGGTGATCTTGTCCTGACCGGAACTGGCGTCGATCAGGTTGCCCGTCAGGCCCAGGTTGATCACGCCGGCGATGTCGATGCCGCCGCTGCCCGCCAGGGTCAGGCTACCGCCCTGGCAAACGATGTTGCCATCGATCGTGGTCGTACCCGCCCCGACCACCGTGAGCGTGTTGGGGCCCGTGAAGATATCGCCGCTCAGAGTCAGGTTGCCGCCGTCGGAGCCGATCCACGCCGACCCGGACAGCGTGATGGGGATCACAAAGCTATTGTTGCCGCCGATGTTCTCGATGGCGCCGTCGCCGGCCGGTCCCGAGCCGCTGATCGCGGTCGGCTCGGCAGTGGTGTAGTAGAGCCCGCCGGTAAAGGCCAGGGCGCCGCCGGCATTGACAACGATGCCCGTGGCCGTGGCCGGTCCAAAGGCGCCGTTCGCCGTCACAACCAGGGTGCCGGCGTCGATCGTGGTTGACCCGGAATACGTGTTGGCCTTTGACAGGGTCAACGTGCCGGTGCCCGTCTTGATGAGGCCGTTGACAGCCTGGATACTGGAAAAGGCGGAGTTGGGAATATCGACGAAGTTGTTGCCGCCGGTGGGGTCCCACTGGGCGTCCATGATGGCGGCGGCGCCGCCCTGGTAGTATTCGACATCGATGGTGTGCAGGCCCGGGGTCAAATCGACCAAGCCTGTTGCCTGGGTGGCCGCCTGAAAGTTGTTGTTGTCAACCACCGCGTTGCCATCAATATAAAGCATGCTGCCGTCGTCGCTGGTGGTGGCGAAGTTAATCGGTACCGGGGCAGTGCCGGTGCCTGGTATCATAATATCACCATACCAGCGGGCCTCGACGTTGATATTGTTGCCGGCGCCAAGATTGTAATAGGCAGGGTCCCCCACGCTATCGGCGAACCCATTGTCGGCGATATCCGGGAAGTCGATCGGCCCGACGAGTTGCGCGGTCACGGCCGGGGTTTGATTTCCCAACCAGGCGGGATTGCTGGCGTCAGCGGGCTGGATCAGGTCCTGGGCCGCGGGAAGGTTGAAATAGGTGCCGGTGAGTCCCTGGGCCGGCGCGAGTCCCGCGGTGGCCTCGCCGCTGATGGTACCGCTGATCGTGGCCGGGCCGGAACTGGAATCGACGAGGTTGGCCGCCGGGCCCAGATCGATTTTGCCGGAGATTATGATGGTGCCGGTGCCGGCCAGACTGACCCCCCCGCTCCCCTGGCAAATGAGATTGCCCGTGATGGTGGTCGTGCCGGCGCCCGAGATCGACAATGCGCCATTGCTGGCGTTGGTGATGGTGCCGCTGATGGTTTCATCATTCGTCGGGTCGCCCAGGTTGATGGTGGGGTCGCCACCTCCCGAATCGGCCGTGATGGTGATGGGGACCGCGTTGGAAATGATACTGATGGTGTCCGTGCCATCGGAGGTGTCCAAGGTCATGGCCGAGACATGGCCAGCCGGGATCGTCACCTCGGAGCCGCCGGCCCCAGTGACGAATCCCGCTCCCGCGCCGGTTACGGAAATGGTGTCTGCGGGGTCTGTCAGCGTATAGATGCCCGCCGCGAGCTGGACGCTTAGTCGGTCGGGAACGCCCGGTTCGACGGTAAGAGCTAGCTTGCCCGCGCTACTGAGGGACAGCGTGGCTACTCCCAGCACGCTCACGCTGGTGTAGGCGGGAGCGCTGAAACCGGCCACGTTTTCCGCCATGATCGCGTAGGCGTAGACGTGGCCTAAGGGGACGTTGGTATCCGTGAAGGTTTGCGTTGAGGGAGGGGCATCGCTGGTCTCGGGCCGATCGGTATAGATCGCGAAGGGCCCCCCATCGACGGATCGGTAGATCTGGTACCCCAGCGCAAATGGCCCAGCGTTGTCGGTCCAGGTGACCACAACTTGACCGTCGCTGAAAACAGCCGTCGCGTCGGTTGGTGCCGGCGGCACATTGGGGATGTTCACCGAGGCCGTGTTCGAAGTGCTCGATAGACCGGCAGAATTGGTCGCCTGCAACTTGTAATAATAGGTATTGCCGGGGCTCAGGCCAGCGGCCCCGTCTGTGTAATAATAGGGCGCTGAGGCGAGGGTCTCAGTGATGACGTTCTGCGTGAACAAGGGGTCCGTCGTGCGCGTGACGATGAAGCCGGTCTCGTTGGAGGCCGTGTTGGTCCAAGTCAGGTAGACTTCCGAACCGCTGGCCGGCGTGGCGCCGAGCCCCTGGGGAGCCGTCGGCGTCTGGCCCGTCTGGTCGGTCGTGGTGGCGTTGGCAATGTTGGAGGGTGGGGAGGAACCGGCCGAATTGCTGCCCACGACCTGGAAATAGTACGTCGTGTTCTGCTGCAAGCCGGTAACCGTGTAGCTCGTCGACTCCGGACCGGCATTGGCCACTGTGGTGAAATTCACGCCATCCGTGGATATCTGAATGGCGTAGTTGGTGGCGAAGTTCGGCGAGACCGTACTGTCGGTCCAGTTCAATTCGATGGCCGAACCCGATAATGCTTGGGCGGCGACGTTGGCCGGAGCGTTGGGGGCCTGGGCCGGCGTACCGGGTCCGGTGATCCCGAAGCTCTGCAAGCTGTCCTGCGTGCCGACGAAAACCTGACCGTTGGCCACGGTCGGCACCGCGAACTTGACCGCTGCGATGCTGCCCGGTCCACTGTTCCACAATTCGGTGCTGAGTGACAAGGAGCTGTAGGCATGGAGTTCGTCGTTATTGGTGTCCATGATCCAGACAATGCCGCCGTCCGGATTGTCACTGCCGTCGGCCGAAATCATCACGGAACCCGGCAGATAGCCGAAGTCGCTGTTGGCTGTTTCCGAGGTCGGCTCGATCGTGGCGATGGGGACGGTCGGAGGGTCGGGCTCCGGGTTGGGTGCCACAACGTAGGACCAGGCATTGCTGTCGTACCCCGCGACCCAATAAAGTACGCCATCGTAGTAGGCGGGCGTGCTCAAGGACCCGTTGATCAGCACCGGCGGAGTGGTGATGCCGGTACTGGGGTTGTAAACCGAGTTCAGGACGTTGTCGTCATTGACGTTGAACTTTCCCAGGTTGTCGCGGTCGAGCAGGTAGATCGTACCTTCCTTGCCGGCGGCCACAATAAGGTGAGGATAGCCGGGGATGCCGGCCGAGTCGGGTAGCACCAGAGGCGAGCCGGAGCCGAAATCTTCGTCGGCGTCGTCGAGCGCATTGACGTTGTAGGGTGTGAAGTAATCGACGATTTGCAGGCCCCAGCCATTGGAATTCTGGTTGGTCGCGGTGGTGGTCGGGTCGGCCTCGACCTTGACCAGGGATTCGTAAAAGTCATCGTCGGCGGGGAAACCGTTGGCATCGAGGGGTGGAGGACCGCCGCGAGGGTCGCCGTTGCCGGTTTCAAAGTAGAAGGCAGGTTCCCCATTGAAGGATTCGTCGGGATCGAAGGTCAGCCCGCCACCGCCCCCCCAGATCCCTCCCTCACCGCCATTGGGATCGGTGCACAGCACCCCCGCAAGAACCATCCCCTGCGTTGACAGATTTGTGACGTTCCATACAACGACCCAGCCGTGATAGGGGCCGTTGTCGCCGTGCGAAGCCCATTCGGCGTAGACCTCGCCATTCACCAGGCTCAGCGCGGGTCGGTTGTTCTCGCGCAAGGCGTTGAACTGGACCACTCCGTTGACGTTGCCGTCGCCCGTGCCGTTGACATAGACCGGTGTGTTATTGGTGTTGCCGTTGGTGGTGGTGCCAATCACGAAAGAAGGAGCGGCGTCGGTGCCATCTGCGATGTTGATGGCGTGGAGACGCTGGACGTAATAGGCATTGCCGCCAACGATTTCCTTGGTATTGGGCAAAACATAGATGATGTTGGTGGACGGGTCGATGACCGGGGTACTGGTGATGCCGATCTGCGGGTAGATGTCATCCGAATCCACGTCCGCGCTCGGGATGGTGGTGACGGACGTAGCGCCGGGGAGGTAGTCATTGGAATTGGTGGTATCCAGGAACGTGCGCTGCCAGAGGATTGCGCCGTTGGCGGCGTCGATCGCGTAGAGCGAATCGTTTTGCGTGGCGACAAACACGACCGAATTGTAGGTGCCGGGCGTGCCAACAGTGTTTGGGCCGGCCGCGATGGTGACGTTGGTCAGAACCAGCGGTTCGGCATACACCTGGCCGTCCAGCGGAGTATTGTAGAGCTGGCCGAAATCGGTGGCGTTGACGTTCGACGACGTCAGTTGCGTCTCGGTCAGATTGGCCCCGGTCGACTGGATATCAACGTGGTACTGCGTGATATTCGTCGCGAGCAGGCGACGGACCTCGAGCAGCTCCAGCAAAGGCCGACAGGCCGATCGCTTGCGCTGGGACGGGGGGTTGTTGGAACGGCTCCATCTCGATTTCAACATGCATCACGCCTCAAAATGAATCCGCGGCGAATTGTTCATTGAGCCTTGGATCGAGAACATAATCTTGAGGGAATGCAAGGAATTCCCGTCACGGTGCGAGCCGGAGATCCGGGCGATCCGGCAATAAACCATGCGCGCACTTCGGCAACAGAATGTGAATTGCGATAACGCCTCATTGCGCCCATCTGCAGAACGAACCGAAGCTAGAAGACCGGCGACGGCATTGATCGTGAGAAGCGATGCTTCGACGCTTCTCCGAAACCGGAGTTCTCAGTGATAACCCGCCTCAGATGCGGCGCTACGACCCGGAGGGCTGATGGTAGTGGCCCGACCGTGCGATTGCAATGATCTATTAAGAAATTGTCGCCGGAACCCGCCCCGTCGCGGTTTGAGCCCGGCGCATGAGACGCTCGTCGGTCGCTCGTCTTCCGCGATCGGCCCGTGCGGCGCAGCCCGGTTGCATGGCGGCCTCCTCTCCTTCTTCCGGGAATCGCAAGGGCTCGATTGGTCGCTGCACGCTATCCGAATCGTTGAGCAACCCGGTTCGCAGTCCAGGGCGACGGCGACGTACGGGCCCAGTCAGACGTAAGAGCCATCGCTTCGAAGTACGACGATGAAGCCCGCGGCGTGTTCTTCGCCTTGGCGCCGGAGCTTGACAGAATTGACCGCCGCTTCGTGGAAACTGTTCGTATGGGCCAGTCGATGAATATACCCAAGAGAATGGGCGTAGCGTCGATTCGGCTGCAAGACGTAATCGGCTTGCGGGGCGGCTTCCAGGGAAAAGGCGAACAGACCACCGGAATGCAGCAACCGGGCAACGGCCTGAAAGACTGCAACCAGGTCTCCGGCATAGATGAATACGTCGGCTGCCAAGACCAGGTCGCACGGCTCCTGGCGTGCGCTCAGATAGTGGACATAGTCGTCCAGTACCAACTGATCGTAGATATTGCGGCGCTCGGCCCAGTGGATCATGCGGGCCGACGCGTCAACCCCGGTAAGTCGGTCGGCCACCCCCCGAAAGTGCTGGCCAACAAGGCCGGTCCCACAACCCAGGTCGATCACGTCCAATGCCGCCGCTCCAGGGCTGGCGGCCAGGACCGCCTCAGACAGTTTTTCGGGAACCACGTAGTTGAGTGTTTCGACCAGGTGCTGATCGAACGAGGGCGCATAAGTATCAAACAGCCGCAGCAAATAAGGCAAGGGCGTACAAGGGGGCGGCGGCATGTCGCCCAGGGCCGCCAGGTTGTACCGGGCTTCTTCCAGTTTGGGGTTGATCGTCAGGGCGGAGTGGTAGGCTTGCTTGGCTTCCGCTACGCGGCCGGCTCGATCCAGGACGTTGCCCAGGTTGTGATAAGCGTTGGCATAATCATGTCTCAGGGAGATAGCCTGCCGCAGGCTGGCTATTGCCTCCTCGAGCAGACCTACTTTCTCCAGTGCGGCTCCCAATGTGTTCAGCGCCAGCGCGTAGCCCGGGCGCTCAACCAAGGCCTGTCGGCACTCGGCGATGGCCGCATGAGTATCGCCGAGGTGCAGTAAAGCCCCCGCCAAGTTGTTATGGGCTTCGGGGAAAGGAACCCGCAGGGTGATCGCATGCCTGTACGCCGCCAAAGCGCGATCGTATTCGTGCAAATCCATTAGAGAATCGCCGAGATGCAAACAGGCGGCGGCATGCACTGGGTCGAGTGCCAGAGCCCGCTCGAAGGAAGTCGCTGCCTCACGAACGTTCCCGTGCTCGGAGTGGAGCATGCCCAGAGCGTACGGGTGATCCGGGCAGCGAGGTTCAAGAACGATCGCGCGGTGGAGGGCGGCGATCGCCTCCTCCGTTCTGCCTGATTGATGGAGAAGCGCGGCTAGCTGTCCCAGCAAATCGGGGCGATTGGGCTGCTCGGCAAGAAGCCGGCGACAATAGGCTTCCGAACGGCGCAGCTCAGCCAAGCGTACCTGGGTAGGCCGTTCGGATCCTCTTGCAATTTGTTCCAATTCGCCCACCCCCCCGCAAACGGCCACCGCAAGCCTCATGACATTCTACTTGCGGCGGAGTCGAGGGGCCACCTTCTCCCCGTGGGGGAGAAGGGGCGTCAGCCGCGCATCCGCGTGTAAGCCATTGCGGGCGCGAGCCCAAAGCAGTTAGCCTTCAAGGGTCGCATTTCCGCTCGACGGCGTGCCGCTGGGCTCGGCGTCGGCAGGTCCGAATTACGCTTGAGGATGATCGCCATGGAGACGATGCTGGCCCTCGTCAAGAAAGAGGCCAAACCCGGCCTCTGGCTCGACGAGGTGCCGATACCGCGGATCGGAATCAACGATGTGCTCATCAAGGTGCTGCGCACCGGCATCTGCGGCACCGACGTGCACATCGAAACCTGGGACGCCTGGGCGCAGAAGACGATCCCGGTGCCGATGGTCGTGGGCCACGAGTTCGTGGGCGAGATCGTCGAGGCGGGCTCCAACGTCAAGGATTATAAGGTCGGCGAGATCGTCAGCGGCGAGGGTCACGTCGTGTGCGGACGGTGCCGCAACTGCCTGGCCGGCCGGCGGCACCTGTGCAAGGACACCAAGGGGATCGGCGTCAACCGGCCGGGGGCCTTCGCCGAGTATCTCGTCGCTGCCGATGACCAACGTCTGGGTGCACGACCCCAATATTCCGCGCGATGTCCAGGCGATTTTCGATCCGTTCGGCAACGCGGTCCACACGGCACTTCAATTCGACGCCCTGGGCGAAGACGTGCTCATCACCGGCGCCGGCCCGATCGGCATCATGGCCGTGCCGGTTGTGCGCCACGCCGGGGCGCGCCACGTCGTCATCACCGACGTCAACCCCTACCGGCTCGAGCTCGCCAGGAAAATGGGGGCAACCGTCGCCGTTGACGTGCGCCACGAGTCGATCGAGAGCGTCCAGAAGAAGCTGGGGATGAGGGAGGGTTTCGACATCGGGCTCGAGATGTCGGGCAACCCCGAGGCCTTTCGCGACATGCTCAAGAACATGTGCCACGGCGGCAAGATCGCCATGCTCGGCATCCCTACCCGCGAGACGGCCATCGACTGGAACACCGTGATCTTCAACATGATCACGATCAAGGGCATCTACGGCCGCGAAATGTATGAAACCTGGTACAAGATGACCGTCATGCTCCAGTCGGGGCTCGACATCAGCCCGGTCATCACGCACCGGTACGACTTCCGCGACTTCGAGAAAGGCTTCGAGGCCATGAAGTCGGGCCAGTCCGGCAAAGTGGTCCTGACGTGGAACGAGGGATGACCCATGTACGGCGCAATCCAGCAACGCCTGTCGAGCCATCTCGACGAGATCAAGAAGGCCGGTCTGTTCAAGGGAGAGCGGGTCTTGAGCTCGCCCCAGCAGGCACACGTGAGCGTGCGCGGCAGGGCCGATGTTTTGAATATGTGCGCCAATAACTACCTCGGCCTGGCCAACCACCCCGAGGTCGTCAGGGCGGCGCACGACGCCCTCGACCACTGGGGCAACGGCCTGGCGTCGGTGCGCTTCATCTGCGGAACCCAAGAGCCGCACAAGGCGCTGGAAAAGGCGATTTCTGAATTCCTGGGAATGGATGACACGATTCTCTACTCATCGTGCTGGGACGCCAACGGTGGGCTCTTCGAGACGATCCTGGGGCCCGAGGACGCTGTCATCTCCGACGAGCTCAACCACGCGTCGATCATCGACGGAATCCGCCTGTGCAAGGCGCAGCGGCTGCGCTACAAGAACAACGACATGGCCGACCTCGAAGCCAAGCTTCAGGAAGCGCGCGCCGCACGGTTCCGGCTCATCGCCACCGACGGCGTCTTTTCGATGGATGGGATCATCGCCGACCTCAAATCGATTTGCGACCTTGCTGAGAAGTATGACGCGCTGGTGATGGTCGACGACTCGCACGCCGTGGGGTTCATGGGCAAGCACGGCAAGGGAACGCACGAGTACCGCGGCGTGATGGGCCGAGTCGACATCATCACCGGCACGCTGGGCAAGGCGTTGGGCGGCGCCAGCGGCGGTTACACCAGCAGCCGGACTGAGATCGTGGCCATGCTGCGCCAGCGGTCGCGGCCGTATCTGTTCTCGAACTCGGTCGCGCCGCCGATTCTGGGCGCCTCGCTCAAGGCGATCGAGATCTGCACGCGCTCGACCGAGCTGCGCGACCGCCTCGAGGAGAATACCAGGTTTTTCCGCGCCGCCATGACCGAGCGCAAGTTCAACATCGTGCCGGGCGAGCACCCGATCACGCCGATCATGATCGGCGACGCCGCTGTGGCCGGAAAAATGGCCGAGCGCTTGCTCGAAAAGGGCGTTTACGCGATCGGCTTTTCCTACCCCGTCGTGCCTCAGGGCAAGGCCCGCGTGCGCGTGCAGGTCTCGGCGGCTCATACTCGCGAAGACCTCGAGTTCGCGATCGATGCATTCACGAAGGTGCGCGACGAACTGGGCTTGTGACGGATCGTGACCGGAGCCGCCGATGCTGGTCGCCTACGTCAGTGACGAGCAGTACGTCGCTTTGGCGAACGTCTTGCTCGAATTCGAGGGAGACGCCGGCTCGTTCGAAGCGCGCTCGCGAGCCAGCGGATCGGTGCACGTCGAGCTGCCCCCGGGCACCTACAGAGTGACGGTGCAAAAACCGGGCTTCGGGGCCAAGCGCGTGAATCTCGAGGTCGCTCCGCATTCTCCTGTCCATCACATCCGGCTGCTGTCAGATTGTCTCTTGGGCTACGCCTGGCCCAAGTGGGTCAGATCGGGAGAACAGTCAGAATTTCGCGTGCACTCGGTCGAGCCGTATCATCTGGGCCTTTGGCGCTACGGTTTCAGGAAGCAGCTCATACGCCCGATCGGCTGGTTTGACGAGCACGGCCCGCGCGCGAGCATGCAGATCACGCCCGACGGCGACTATACGGTGACCGGTGTCGCCTGGAACCAGCAAGGCTACGCCAACCCCGTTCTGCACCAGTATGTCGAGGCGCCTGCGCGCTCGGGCCTCTATTATTTCCACGCGCGCACCGCCAGCGGGGCCGAGTTTTCCTTTCCCTGGATCGTGGCGCCGCGCGAGCCGAAAGCAGCGGTGGCTGTGCTGGCCTCGAACATCACCTGGAACGCCTACAACAACTTCGGCGGGCGAAGCAATTACATCAATCCCGACAAGCTGCCGGCACGACCAACGGTCAATGCGCGGCTCGAGCTCAAGCGCTACACCGATCCCGAAGGCATCACGTATGACACCGAAGACCACGCGCCGCTTTCGTTCGACCGACCCGAGCCGATCAATCACATCGATCTCGCAACCGAGATCACCGATCCGATCGAGGGCCGCGCCGCCTGCCACGTCGCGCCGGCCGAGTGGCGGCTATTAGGATGGCTCGAACGCGAACAATTTGCCTACGACTATTACGCCGAGACCCAGCTCCACGATGGCACGCTCAACCTCGACGCTTACAAGGTGTTGATCCTTTCCGCCCATCCGGAATACTGGTCGCGCGCGATGTATTTCGCCGTCAAGTCGTGGGTACACGACCGGGGCGGCAAGCTCTTGTACTTGGGCGGCAATGGGCTCAACTGCGAAGTCGAACTCGTCGATTCGTCCACCGTCGTCTACAGGAATGGCGACAGCCGGGCACTCAAGTGCGAGGGCTATGAGAGTCGCTTTCACAGCCGGGTCGAATCGGAAGCAAACCTGCTCGGCGTCGCGTTCACCGAGGCCGGCGCCATGACCGCCGCACCTTATCGGGTACTGGCAGCCGACCATTGGGCCTTCGCCGGCACAGGTCTTTTGCGCGGCGACCTCTTCGGCCAGGCGAGTTTGCACATGCGCTGTCCCGGCGGCGCGTCCGGTCATGAGACGGACAAGATTTCACCGAATTCGCCCAAGAACATCGTTCGCCTGGCCAAGGGAACGAACGTCGACGACGGTGGCGCCGAGATGACATACTACGAGACGGCGAGCGGCGGCGCCCTTTTCTCGGCCGGGTCGATTGCGTGGGCAAGCTCGATCCTGGTCGACGATGCTGTATCGCAGATCACGGCGAATGTGCTTGCGCGATTTTTATCCTAGCGCGGGGAGGCCGGAGGCGTAGCAGGCACGCTCGACGAGGGATCGCTGCGCCACTACCCGGACGATTGACTCAAGTTTTCCGATCGGCTTGCCGACAGCCGCGATTGACGACTTTGGGCATCGACCGTATGATCCCGCTCGAAATGCTCCAGGCTCGCGGGCAGCACGGACGCTGAACGGACTCGACCGGTGGGCGGAAAGGAGGTCGTCACATGGGGATGGCTCTGGGATGGATCGCCGTCGCGTTGGCCGGAGCCGCAAGCGCTCCTGAGCCGGATCGCGAGCCGGCACAGATTGAGTATGTGGTCAAAGTGGCCGAAGTCGATGGCCTCGGCTGGCGGGAGTCGGTGCTTCCGAGTCTCAAGCCGGTGACCCGCCAAGGAGCCGCGACGGTCTGGACGGTCCCGCGCCATGCCATGGCCAAGGTTCTCGATGACATCGTGGCAAAGCGTGCCGGCGCTATCACAGAGGCCCCCAAAGTCGTGCAGTTTGACGGTGCTCCCGCCACTTTTTTTTCTGCGCAACCAGCAATTCGTGACCCAGGTCGCATGGAAGGGTGACGAACCCGGCGGCAAAGCCGCCCCCGAGGTCGTGCGTACAGGCTGGCATACGACAATGATCGGGTGCAAGCTCGATCAAGGAATCCTCGCGCGAATCGTGATCGAAGACACGTCGATCCGCGCAGTTCATCACGTGAAGATGAGCTGCCCCGGAGAAGGCACATGCTCGGCAATGACGGCGATCGAAGGGCCGGCGGCCGCAGCCGAAGTGGTTGGCCCGGTCGAGGCGGCCGGCATCGGGCGGTTCATCATGCCTTTGCGTGCAGGCGCAGCGGCCGCGAGTGCTGACCAGGGTTGCGCGAAGACAGGCGATTGCTGTGTGACGGTGAGTTACGACTCGAAAGATCAGGATGTCGCAAAGGTCGCAGTCGACGTTCCCGAGATCGGCACCCAGGAAGTTGCCGGCGAGTGGTTGATTCAGCCTGGCGAAGTTTTGCTCGTGAGCTTTGGCGCGTACACCGCGGCCAACGCCGACGGCAAGGCCGTGGTGAAAGAGCGCCTGGCGATGATTGAGGCCGAGGCGGTGGCCGCGCTCGCCGTGCCGTTCCCGCCGCGCCCGGCCGCCATGCTTCCTGTTCCGGTTCCCAACGTCAGTGCAATGCCACGCCTTCCGCTCGAGCCGCCGCCGGCAGTGCCGCCTGCGGCCGCGATGCCGATGCCGGTCGTCCCCAGCCGTACGATTCCTCAAGGCGTGCACGCCGACGGCACGGCCGCCGAGCTGCCGCCATTGCCCGCCGACGAAATGGAGGACGATCCATCGACGGAGTCATCAGAGCCAAGGCCCAGTCCGCAAATGAAAAGGCCGCAGCAGGCAAAGCCCGCAACTGATTCGGGTGCGAATCGCGGAGTACAAAGAACCCAGGTCGTCAACCGTGTTCCTGCCAAGCTTGTTCATGCCCAGCCCATCGGTCGGCTTTCAGTTCCTGCTGCCGATCAAACCCCTGTCGTTCCGGCTGCCGCTGGGCCAGAAGCTCGAGATCGAAATCTACGGCCGAGTCGTTCCCAACACGGACGCACCGGTCATCGCGAAGCCCGCCGCTGACTGCACCAGGCCCGCGGATTGAAGGTTGGCGTCAGAGCGCTGCGGTGTAGCCGCCATCGACCGGAATGGCGATGCCGGTGACGTAATCGCTGCCCCGGCTCGCCAACCAGACGGCCGTGCCGGCCATGTCGGCCGGCTTGGCCCACCGTCCCACCGCAATCCGCGCGAGCACGCGCTCGTGTAGGCCCGGGATCTGCTCACGGGCCTTTTCGGTCAGCTCGGTGTCGAACCAGCCGGGCAAGATGGCGTTGACCTGAATGTTGTCGGCGGCCCATGCAAGCGCCAGGCTCTTGGTCAACTGAACGATTCCGCCCTTGCTGGTCGCGTAAGCCGCGGCAAAGCTCGCGCCGAAGATCGACGTCATGCTGCCGATATTGATGATCTTGCCCCCGCCGCCGTTCTTCATGGCGGGGTAGACGGCCTTCGACATCAAGAACGCGCTCGTCAAATTGGTATTGAGTACTTCCTGCCACTCGGCGAGCGTGAGCTCCTGGGGCGGCCGGCGGATGTTGATGCCTGCGTTGTTGAAAAGAATGTCGATGCGGCCGAAGCGGCCGAGCGTCTCGGCGGCGGTGCGCTCGACGTCGGCGGCGCGGCCGACGTCGGCGGTGACGACCAGCACCTCCTCGCCGGCCTTCCCCTGGATCCACTGCGCGGCGAGCTGAGACTTCTCGGCATTTCGCCCGAGAATGACGATCTTGGCCCCCGCCTCGGCCAAGCCCTGGGCGATACCCAGGCCGATCCCGCCGTTGCCGCCGGTGACAATCGCGACTTTTCCCGTGAGGTCAAAGAGGTTCACCCTGGCCGCTCCTTCGAAATCGTGCTCTTGATCCCAATCGTAATCGTAGAGGACGCGACGGACGCAGCGCCGTGCGCACGCGTCAATCCCACTTCAAAACCGCGCCGGTGTCGGCGCTGGTGGCCATCTTGGCGTAGCGGGCGAGGTAGCTGGAAGTAACCTTGGGCTTGCGGGGCGACCACAGAGCGCGGCGGCGCGCCAGCTCATCCTCGGAGAGGCGCACCGCGATGATTCCGCGCGGGATGTCGATATCGACGATGTCTCCATCTTGGAGCAGGCCGATCGGCCCGCCGACGGCCGCCTCGGGGCTGACGTGACCGATCGACGCGCCGGCGGTCCCGCCTGAGAACCGGCCGTCGGTGACCAAGGCGCACTGATCGTCAAGCCCGACACCCTTGATCGCGGTCGTCGGCGCAAGCATCTCCTGCATGCCCGGCCCCCCCTTGGGCCCTTCGTACCGGATCACCACCACGTCGCCCGCCTTGACCTTGCCGAAGACGATGCCGTTATAGGCGTCGATTTCGCTCTCGAAGATCACGGCGGGCCCACTGTACTTGAGCATCTTGGGGCTGACACCAGCCGTCTTCACCACGGCCCCGCGAGGCGCCAGGTTGCCCGTGAGCATCGTGAGCCCCCCGGTCGGCGAATAGGCGTTGTCGACGGTGCGGATCACGTCGTAAGGGTCGAACCCATCCTCGTGCCGAGACGGCGGATCGCCGTTGCCGGCGCCGTCGTCCACTTCTCCTTCCGCATCGAGCACGGCGAGTCCTTCTGCCTGCGAGCGCGCGGCCTGCGCCACGCTGGGAACGGTCCAGGCGTGCGATGACGCTTGCCACCGGCGCGGACCTGCGCTGAACCGAGCGCGCTTGCGCGACGGCTGATGCGCCGCGGATGTCGTATTCAGCGATGTTCTCGCCCAGAGTCTTGCCCGTGACGGTCTTGCATGCGAGGTCGAGCAGTCCCGGGCAGCCCCGCACGATCTCGCCCAAAATCGTGTGGATGCCGCCCGCGCGGGCGACGTCTTCGATGTGGTATCGACTCGACGGGCTTACCTTGCAGATGTTGGGCGTTTTCTTGCTGAGGGCGTCGATCCGCTCGAGTGTGAACGGCACGCGCGCTTCGTGGGCAATCGCCAGGATGTGCAAGACCGTATTGGTGCTGCCGCCCATCGCCATATCCAGAATCATCGCGTTGTCGAATGCGGCCGGCGAGCCGACCTCGCGCGCCAAGAGACCATGGCCGGGACCCTTGGACGCAAATTCCTTCGCCATCGCCACGATCCGCTCGGCCGCCCGCTGGTAAAGGGCCTTGCGATCGGCCGACGTGGCCAGGATCGTGCCATTGCCGGGAAGCGCCATGCCGATTGCCTCGGCAAGGCAGTTCATGCTGTTGGCCGTGAACATGCCCGAGCAGCTACCGCAGGTCGGGCAAGCGGCCTGCTCGATCTCGTCGAGCTCGGCCGCCGAAAGCTGGCCGTTTTGCTTCTGCACGCCGGCCACGAAGGCATCGATCAGGTCGACGGTCTTTCCCGAAGCGGTGCGACCGGCCTCCATCGGTCCGCCCGAGACAAAAATCGTCGGCACATTGACCCGCATCGCGCCCATGAACATGCCGGGGACGATCTTGTCGCAATTGGGTATGCAAACCATGGCGTCGAAGCAGTGGGCCTGGATCATCGTTTCGACGCAGTCGGCGATCAGCTCGCGCGAGGGAAGCGAGAACTTCATGCCGTCGTGGCCCATGGCGATTCCGTCGTCGACGCCGATGGTGTTGAACAAGAATGGAACGCCCCCGGCCTCGCGCACGCACTCCTTGACGTAGTTGCCCACCTCCTGCAGATGGACGTGCCCCGGGATGATGTCGACGTGACTGTTGCAAATCGCGATGAAGGGCTTGTCCCAGTCGCGGTCGGAGACGCCGGTCGCGCGCAACAGGCTGCGATGGGCTGCGCGGGCGTCGCCTCGCTTGATCGTGTCGGAACGCATAAGGTCCTCCGCGTCGGGTTTGGTGAATTGATCCTAGCAGATCGGGGCTGATTTGTGGCTGCCTCAGCGGGGCGGTGAAAGCACAACAGCGCAACACCAAGATTCCCGGCTCAGGGCGGCTTCCAGATGAAGTGCCCGATCATGAGGCCGGCGATGAATGAGAGGGCCAGGCCGGCCAAGCCAAAGAGCCACCAGAGCATGAGTACCGAAGCGGGCACAACGACCTCGCGCACGTGGCGCGTGGGGCGATCGTCCTTGAGCACCGACGGCGGCTCGATCTCGATCGGCGGGGCCACAGCCGGGGCCTTCTCGACCGGAGGCAAGGTCACCGGCGCAAGAGGCGGCGGAACGGTCCGCTCTGGCTCGACCGCTGGGGCTGCCGCGGCGAAAGCGTTTGCAAGCTCCTGGGCGCTCGGCCAGCCGGCTGGCCCCTCGGGTGATTCGATCGCCGGGAAAAGTCCGCGCGGTTCGCGCTGGGCCGACGAACTTGGGGGCTCGTCGTCCGGCGGAGACCGGCGCGGGAAGCTTTCCAGTGCGTCCGCTTCGACTCTCAGGTCCTCGGGCCTGAGCTCGGCGACCTCGGGAGGAATGTTACCCGCAACCCCTTCCAGAAATGCAGGAAGGGCGGGCGATTGCGCTGGTGCCGGCAAACCGGGGGCACCCGGGCCGGCGTCACTCCGCCTGCGCTCTGCGTCTGCGACGCCTGCGCCAGGGCCGGCCTCGCCGGTCGCCACCGGCTCGAGGGCGGGTATTTGAAGATCTGCCTTGCACTTGGGACACGACACAACCTTGCCCGCCCTGGTCTGCGCCACGGCCAGAAGCTGGTTGCAACGATAACAGCGGAATTTCAGGAGCTCATCGGCCATTTCGAGTCGCCTTCGCCAACCGTGTCGCCCGATCTCAAAGGGAAGTGAGTGTCTCGCCTTTTCTCCAGAGTACGCCGTCAGACGGCCACTCGCCACCTCGTTCCACCCTCAACGAGACCTGGGCGGCTTGACCTGGCCAGTCAGCCTGTCACAATGAATGATCACGGACACGAGCCCAACCAATGAGGACACCGACCATGACACGGCATGGCGATCGCCGGCGGTTCCTTCGCGAAAGCATCGTCGCCGGCTTTGGCTCTTTGGTTTTCTGCGCCGACAGGCCTTGCCCAGCCGATTCCGTGATCATGAAAAGCGGGATTGTCTACCGGGGGATCGGGGCGCCCGACCGAGACAACACGCTGGTATACATCTCCGACGAATTGAAACGTATCGTTGTTCGCGATTCCAAGATTCAGAAGATCGAGGCCAATAACGCGTTTCGAACCGGCGAGAAGTTTCAGCTTGTCCAGCCGATGACCGTGCACGCCGGCGCGATGCCCAAAGAAGTCATCAGCGTCGAGGCCAGCCCATGGAATGAGCGCGGCCGGCGCTCATTTCGCTACGTCGGCGCGAAGTCGAACAAACCGATCCAGATGGAGCAAGCGATCATCGAGATCGGGCCGCACGCGGTCAAGCTCAGGGGCGTCGACGGGTTCTGGCTCAGTTCGCTGGCAACCAGCCAGGTGCCGCGGCCGGTCGTGACGGGCCTGCTCGGCCGAATCGAGCGGACCAATTTCGACGAGCGCGAGCGGGCCGTGCGGTTCTTGATGGACGTCGGCTGGCACGCCGAGGCGCCAGGAACTCGATCGCCTGGTGCGGGATTTCCCCGACAAGGCCGACCTCAAGGAGCGCGCCTCGAGCGCCCGCCAATTCATCTTCGGGGCCGAGGCCGTCGAACGCAGGGGCGAGGTCGATGTCGCGCGGAAGGCGCAGCAATACAAGAAGATGGCGAGTCTGCTCAAGACGTTCAGCGAGAAAGGAACGCCGACGGCGCTTCAGATCGATGCTCGCGAGCTCGAGCGGCGGGAAACCCAGCAGCGAGCCGCCGACCGGGCCATCGCGGCCGAGCTGCGCAAGCTCGCCGACAAGCTGCCAAGCGACGAGCGCGGGTTCTGGAAAGGGCCCCTGATCGAAGTGCTGACGGCGCTCGACACGGCCCCCGAGGCCGTGCGCGACCGGTTCGCCGCCTGGCGCAAGACCAAGCCGGGACCAGGGGTCACCGACAAATCACTCTTCGCGCTGGCCATGTCGGGCTATGTGGCCGGCTATGAACAGGCCGTGCCCGACCTCCAGGGTGCGGAAGCGCTGTGGAAAGCCCGCGGCATCGTCCGCGAATACTTGACCGGTGCCGAGCCGGCAAGCCGAAGCGAGCAGACGGCAAACTTCGAGACGCTTGTCTGGCCCAAGGTTCCCGACACGCCCGACATCATCCACCGGCTCGAGCTCTTGAGCCGGATCATTCAGCTCATGCCGCCGCCGCGACACGACGACGAATCGGTGCCGGACAAAACGGTCATTCACCGCGTGCTCGACGACGATAACGAACAACCCACCGAATACGCCGTGCGGCTGCCGCCGGAATACCACCCGCTGCGTCGTATCCGGCGCTGGTCGTGCTCCACTCGGGCCTCGGACCCAAGTCGGCGATCGACGAATGGGCTGCTGAGGCCGCGCGCAGGGGCTATATCTTGATCGCGCCTGAATACAGCGTGGCCGGCGCGAGCCCCGACTACCACTACACACCCAGCGAGCACGCCGCCGTCGAGCTCGCACTGCGCGACGCGCGCAAGCGCTACGCCATCGACAGCGACCGCGTCTTCGTCGCCGGCCAGGTCGACCGGCGGTAACATGGCCTGGGATTATGCGCTGGCTCATCCCGACCTCTTCGCCGGCGTGGTCGTGATCTCGGGCTTGCCGGCCAAGTATGTCCCGCGCTACCTGTCGCACCACCTGCACCTGCCGCTTTTCATCGTGCTCGGCGATCTGGCACCGGCAGCCAATGAATTCATCTACGACAAGTATGTCAAACCGCTGATCGGGAAGGCGTGGGACGTGACCTACGTCGAATACTACCGCCGTGGGCTCGAAGAGATCCCCGAGGAAATCGGGCCCGCCTTCGACTGGATGGACCGCCATCGCCGTGAGCCGTATCCCAAGACGTTCAAGGCCGTCACCGCCCGCACCTCCGACGATCGTTTCTTCGGGGTGGTCGTCCGCGAATTCAAGCCCGGTCACACGACCGCGCCCGAAGCCGCCGAGATTCTCGGCAAGAACCTGAACCCCGCCTCGATCGAGATGAAGACGAGCAGCCTCGCGCAACCTGATCAAGCTCGAGGTCGACGGCATCAACCGGCTCGATGTCTGGCTCTCGCCCAAGATTGTCGACTTCAAGCGGAAACTGGAGTTTCGCATCGGGAACAGGGACAAGCCGTACTTCAAGGGTATGGTCAAGCTCGAGATCGAATCGATCCTCGAAGACCTGCGCGTCCGCGGCGACCGCCAGCAGCTCTACTGGCACCGGATCAGCGCCCCGTGACCAAAATGGCCTTGCGTCTCGCCCCACCCCCCGTTCCCCCCCTTCGCAAGGGGGGAAAGCTCTTGCCGATGCCGCGCAACAATCGGTTTTGATCTCGGATCACGGAGCTTCTCGTGCCAGAGCCGCAGGTTCCCGACTGGGTTCGCGACGCGATTTTCTACCAGATCTTCCCCGATCGGTTCGCCCGGCAGCATGACGGTGCCCAAGCCGCGGCATCTCGACGAGTGGGGTGCGCCGCCGACGTATCACGGCTACCAGGGCGGCGACTTGATCGGCGTCGTCGAACACCTTGATTACCTCGCCGACCTGGGCGTGAACGCCTTTACTTCACGCCGATCTTTCAGTCGGCGTCGAACCATCGTTATCACACCCACGACTACGAAAAGGTCGACCCGATGCTGGGCGGCACGCCCGCCCTGCGCTCGATTGATCGACGAAGCGCACGCCCGCGGCATCCGCGTCGTGCTCGACGGCGTGTTCAACCACGCCAGCCGCGGCTTCTTCCCGTTCCACGACATCCTGGAAAACGGACCAAACTCGGCGTATCTCGACTGGTTCACCATCAGAGGACTTTCCGCTCTACGCCTACGACCCCGAGCAAGGCGCCCAACTATCAAGCCTGGTGGGGCCTGCCTGCGCTTCCCAAGTTCAACATCGCCTGCCCTGAGGTTCGCGAGTTTCTCTGGGGCATCGCCCGCAAGTGGGTCGAGTTTGGCATCGACGGCTGGCGGCTCGACGTCCCCAACGAGATCGACGACGACGCGTTCTGGCGTGAGTTCCGCCTGCGCGTCCGCTCGGCCAACCCCGATGCGTACATCGTCGGCGAGGTCTGGACCGACTGCCGAGCGCTGGCTGCAAGGGGACATGTGGGACGCCGTGATGAACTATCAGTTCACCCGGGCGTGCATCGCCTTTTTCATCGGCGAGAACTGTGACGAGGACGACCTCAAGAAGACGAGCCTCTATCCGGTCGGGCCGTCGACGGCCGAGGCGTTCCGCCGCAAGATCGAGCGGCTGCTCGGTCTGTATCATCCCAACGTGTCGAGCGTGATGCTCAACCTGCTGGGAAGCCACGACATGGCGCGGTTCCTCAGCCTGGCGCACGGCGACAAGTCGGCGCTCCGGCTGGCGACGTTGTTCCAGATGATTTATCCCGGCGCGCCCTCGATCTATTACGGCGACGAGATCGGCATGACGGGCGGCCACGACCCGGCCAACCGCGGCGCATTCCCCTGGCACCAGCCCGAAAGCTGGGACCGCGATCTGTTGCACGAGTTTCAACGGCTGATCGCCCTGCGCAAGAGCCGGCCAGCCCTGCGGCGCGGCTCGTTCCAGTTTCTCTGGGCCGGCGACGGCGTCATCGCCGTCGCCCGGCAGCTTGAGGGCGAAACGATCGTCGCGGTCTTCAACGCCAGCCACGCTTCGCGCCGGTTCGACTTACCGGTTGCCAATCTCGTCGCCGACTCGACCGTGTTCGCCGATTGCCGCAGCCGCGATTGTGTTTCGGTCGAGCAGGGGATGCTGCGGTCTCTTCTGCTACCCCCGCGCTCGTCGCGAATCACGGCCGCGGTCGGCTGAATGCACATGGATTTCACGCGCGTGCCACCGGCCTGGCGTCTTCCCGATGGGGTCGATGGACCACTTTGGGAATACACGCACACGCCGCGGCTGGCCGCCGAGGAAGATGCTTACTTCGCGCTTCACCCGTTGTTCGAGGCCGATCTTCGCGCGCTCGATGCGCGCTTCATCGAGCCCGGGCGGCTGGTCGATCTCGGCTGCGGGACCGGCCGCCACGCGATTCGATTCGCCCGGCGCGGGTTTCAGGTCACAGCGGTCGACCTGTCGCACGCGATGCTGGAACTGGTCGGAACCAAGGCTCAGGCCGAAGAACTCAGCGTTGCGCGCGTACAGGCGAACTTGTGCCGCCTGGGCTGTTTTCCTGACGGCACCTTCGACTATGCCCTGCTCATGTTCAGCACGCTGGGCATGATTCGCGGCCAGCCCTCGCGGCGCCGGGCGCTGGCCGAGGCGGCGCGCATCCTCAATCCGGGCGGCCGGCTGGCGCTCCATGCGCACAACCTCTGGCTCAATCTGCGCGATCGCCAGGGCCGGTTCTGGCTTCTGGGCCACCTTCGGCACATCTTGTTCCACCGCGGCAGCCTGGGAGACCGCCGGATGACTTATCGCGGGATTGCCGGAATGTGGGTCCATCTCTACCGCTGGGGCGAGCTGAAACGCGAGCTGCGCCGGGCGGGCTTCCTGATCGACGAAGTGATCCCGCTCGACGAGGTCTCGGCCGAGCCGATTCGTTTGCCTTGGATAGCGCACAGTCTCCGCGCAGGCGGCTGGATCGTTTTTGCAAGGCGGCGCGGATGAGCGGCGCCAGGCGCTCGTGCTCATGCCCCCCGCATCCGTTCGAGCAAGTTCCGCGTGATCTGCTGGACGCGCTGGTCGGGGCCTTGCGGGCGCGTGTAGACCGCCGGGCGGACGTAGCCAGGAGGCGCCGCCAGCCCATCGGCCCACCAGATCGTGGCGGCGTTGAACACGATGTTCCCCTTGGGGCCGGGATAAATCGTCGCGGAATAAGTCCCCTCGCCGTGCGGCCGGGGACACTGCGTCTTGCCGCTGGCAACGATCTCCAGGCCCGCGATCGGCGCGGGGTCACCGTGCCACTCCCAGCCCACCAGACCAGGTATGCCGTCGCCTTCCTTCATTCCCGTGCCCGCGAACAGCCAGTGAGCGGGCTTGCGACAGATCCAATCGCCGCCGCCGGTCACCGGATAGGTGCTGCGCGCACCCATGAGCGTCGCTTCGTTGGGGCCGTTCTTGGTAAAGAGCGCCTCCTCGGGAAAACCATTCTCGAGCTCCTCCTTTTGCGGCGAGCCATAGCGGCCGACACGCTCGATAACCCGGTTCGGCCGGCCGTCGTGCGCGGGCCGGATGTCGATCACGCCGCAGATGCTGTTGCCCGACAGAAATGCCAGGTTCAAGCCCTCCGCGACCATTTGCTTCATGTTCTCGAACATGGCCAGCGACCAGTACTCGTCGTGGCCCACCGACAACCATCCCTTGGCCCGGCGCAGGCCCTGTGGATCAGCGTGAGTGTCGAGGTTCGAGATGTAGGTCACGTCGTAGCCCTGCTGCTCCATCCAGTACGCCAGGGGAAACTCCCAGAGCAGAAACTCGCCCGAGCCCACCGAGAGCGGTGCATCGAGAATCTGGCAGTACTTGCCATACGGCCGGTCGAAGCTGGTCTCTACGTTCGGGCCCCAGTACCACTCTTTCTTGCCGTCGTCGTACAGCGAATACTGGCTCGGCCATCGGTTATAGGCGTTCCAGGTCGTGTCTGAAACCTGAAAGAGCAAGTCAGCCTTGCGGTCGTCGCGCACGACGAACACCACGTAGCTCTGGAGCTTTTCGCGCTCCGCCGTGAGCTTTCCCAGATAAACTCCGCTGGTCCAGTCGTCGGGGACTGTGATCGTGACGCACGGCTCCCAGGCGCACTCGCGCAGGCGTTTCGGGCCAACCGGCGGGTCGGGCTGGACGGCGCCCTTGAACGGGCCGATCTTCATGCGCAGTGAACCGCCATGTCCCTGGTAGTAACCGAGGCGGTAGATTTCCAGCACGAAGGGCGATGGTGGATTTGTGCTCACGTGAAAGCTGATCGACTCACCGGGCCGCACGCTGGTTTGCGACGCGTAGCCCTCGATCCAGGGGCTGCGATACCTGGTCTTGGGATCGATGCGGACGTTCGTCGTCATCCAGTCGCGGGTGCCGGCGTGCTGGTTTTCGCGCGCAATTCGGTCCGTATCGGCCGGAGGCGCTTCGCCGGCCGGCGGAAGCACCGGGCTCAAGGTCGAGCCCAGTCCCAGGGCGGCTGCGGTCGCGAGCAAGTCGCGCCGAGTCCAGTCGTGTTTCGGCGTCATTGCCTCGGGCTTCCTCGTTCGACCGGGGAATGAAATCGAGGTTGCTCGAAAGTCTGCGTGCGGGCCCATTGCCGGCAGCCCTTAGTATAGATAGATAACCAGGCCGTTTCGAGGGTCAGTACCGTGTCAACCAGGAAATCGACCGGCTCCCCGACGGCCGCTTCGAGCCATTGTCGCTCGTCACGACCGGATGAGCGCACGATCGCGGCAAGTGAAGATTCAGTCGGCGCCGTCGTCCACTGACGGCGCCACCGATCCCGGCGCACAGGCAAGCGCTGTATCAGACTCGGATCCGAAGCCAAGCGACGCGAGATGGGCGACCACCTGGGCATACAGGTCGACGACCGGCGGAAGCGCGGCGGCAGATTCGCCTTTCGCCAGCCAGTTGAGCTGCCGCAAGTGATCGACGGGCCAGCAGGGCAATTGATTGCCGAATCCGCAGGCCGACTCAACCGACACCAGGCCGTCGTTAGGTCCCTCGAGCTCAGCGAGCGCGGCGTGGGTGCGCTGAAGCGGCCAGCACACGTTTGCCGGCGCGGGATCGCCCGCCACGCAGAAACAGGGGATGTTCGCCGGGGCAGGGTAGCGGCGATGGAACTGCCGAGCCGCCCGCCGGGTCACGTCGAGGCAGCCTTGCGGATCGATCCCCAGGGCGGCCAGCAAGCGATAGATCCGTCCGGCCCTGAGCTTGGCGAAGTCGGCCAGCGAGGTTCCCAGATGGGGCGTTCCGATTGTGCTCAGGCTGAGCACCCGCTTTCGCCAGGCCTCTTCGGCCAGCAGCCGGCGCGCATCGAGGCCCCCCATGCTGTGCCCGATCACGTGGACGGGCTCGTCGCCAAACGCCCGCTCGATCTGATCGCCCAGCCGCCGGGCTCGTTTCTCCACGCCGGCAATCGATGGCACTCTCGTCACGAGCACGCGGTTGCCCGCGGCGGCGAGCTCCGCTGGAATGCCGCGAAAATACGCGGTCAGCGTCAGACCCCCAACGCCGATGCGCGTGAAGCCGAACAGTCCATGTGCCAGCACAATCGGCGCGTCCAGCCGCGCGAACTTCGTTTGAGGAAGCATCAAGGGTGCAGCAACCGTGTGACTTTCCGCTTCATGCCGGCCCCGTCGGCGACACGACCAAGGGAAACAAGGAGACCAGCCACTGGCTTCTTAGACTCGAGGCGCTCAAATCATTTTGCACGCCGACGCGCCGATGTCGAGACTGGTCGACCCTCTTTCGCGTGCTGGTCGGCCAGGTTGTGCCGGTTGTACCGTATGAGGCACCCCCGCGTGCCTGGAGCCGAAACACGTTCCGGCGGCAACTTGTTGCTCGAAACCAATGTCGTTACTTTGAGGATAGTTCGTACCACGATTGGATTCGGAGTGAATCTTCTCTTGCGGTTGCGACAGAGATTGGATTCGGTCAGCAGAAACAAGGACCAGGCCCCGCCCGCTCATCCCGTGCCAACCAGGACTAACCCCATGCTACGCCTCCGCCGCCACACCGTCGCCCTGGCCTTCGCCCTGCCCGTGCTCGCCCTCGCCGCCGGCTGCGGGGAAGAGAAGCCGGCCAAGCCAAAGCTGCAAGCTCGAGACACCCTCCACAAAACCACCCAGGAAGTCCGCGAGCTCAAGGCCGAGCTCGCCAAGGGCGCGGTCCTCGCCGACACCGAGATCCAGGTCGCCGACCCCCTCACTCAGGCCGCCGATGCCTACCGCACCGAAGTGGCCAAGATCGGCAAGATGCGAGTTGATTACGACATCAAACTGTACGAGGCAGCTAACGGCGAGAAGCCCAAGACCTACGAAGAGTTCATGGAAGTGATCATCAAGAAGGGCAAGGCCGACGGCATCCAGCTCCCGATGTTGCCCTATTACCAGGAATACGCCTACGACACCGATAAGAAGGAGCTCGTCGTCATCGAGTACCCCGAGAAAAAGAAGGCGATGCAAGAACAGAGCGACAGGGAGTTGGGGCGGAAGTGAGGCAAGGGCGGTTTCATTCCGACCCACCTGCCGCGGCAGCCCATCAAGACAAGCGAGCAGATACCTGCTCGTCCGCCTACGCCACTTCATCGGTCGCAGTTGAGTGTGGAGTGCGCACCGCGGTAAAGCACCAAAGTAATTCAGCGGCAAGTCCTGGAGGGGCGGAAGCCGTAGTCCGTGACACGATTCGACGGCGGGTTCCAGCCACGGTACGCCGAACGGACGTTCGCCGGAGCAAACTTGAACGACCCACCGCGAAGGAGACGTTGGTTTGTCTCAGTAACAGCTTCATAAATGTTAACAAGATCACTTAATAAGCCCATGCTTTCCGGCACCGGACCGCGCACGCTATCTTGCACCCATTCACATTCGTTCCCCAGCATGTCGAACATCCCCAGGTCGTTCGGCAGCAAGCTCCCGCACGACCAGGCGTGCTCACCGCTGTTAGCTTGAGACCGAGCATAAGCGTCAAGCAGGTGTATCGAGCGACCGTAATACCGGCTGGTGAGCGCGCCTGCCCGGCAGGCGTATTCCCATTCCGCCTCAGTCGGCATGCGATAACCAACGCGCTGTAGAACGTCGGCGGGGATCGTCATCCCCTCGGCGTAAGCCTCCGCTGCGTTGGGGAGGTAGCACCACTGCTCCTTGGGTAACCCCTCCTGCTCGCTTAACCAGTTGCAGTAGTTTGCGGCGACGTACCAGGAGTAACCGATCATGGGGCCTTCCCGGTCGGGACTGTACTGATTCACGATGCTCGGGAGCACTCGGAGTTGAGTGTGGGTCCGCTCAAACCTCTGCCACTGTTCGATAGTGACTTCCTTGGTCGCGATGGCGAACCGGCGGGGGATAACCATGCGCCGTGGAGTTTCCATGGGCTCGATGCGCGCTAGTTCCGTCGACGGCGACCCCATACGAAATTCGACGGGACCCTCAATTACGGCGTATGTCTGCCCTTGGGTATTCACAAACCAACGACGGTCGTTGCGATCCTTGACTTTTATGAGCTCGGCATCCAGTTCCTTCAGCTTCTCCTGCTGCTTCCATTGCCGCAGGGTCCATTCCACCGCGCCATGAATGCCTGCGTCGGGGTCGTGGCGGTAGAGGTCGAGTAGTTTGTTGGTCAGGGTTTCTCGTTCGTCGGCGGACAATCCCTCCACGCCGTATGTCCCGAGCGCCAGGATCAACGCCCGACGCGTCGAGGTCTCAGGGTGGAACAGGATGGCGTCCATCTTCCGCGGCCGCTTTTCGGGCGTTGGATTGGCGCTCTGGTCGATTCGGTCGAGTTCAGCGGCGATCAGCTTCGGATCGGCACCCAGCGCGTGCAGCCAATTGACGATGAAGCTCCGGAGCGATGGGTCGGTACTGTGCCGCAGCGAGGGCGAGACTTCGTCAGCTCTGCCCAGGCGAATGAGGGCGACCGCTGCCCGAGCTTGACGTTCCGCGAGTCGGTCCCTGGCCTCTTCCCTGATCACCGGGCGGTGCCAGACCGAGGCGGAAATCGGCGGTCCTTCGCTTGCGGTCTGGCTCACCGACCACGACACGGGGCGGTAATCTTGGGCGATGACCTCCCGGCATTTTCGCAGATGCGTGGCGGGATCGAGACCGTAGATCGACGTCGCCCCGAAGCTCGCATTGCTGCTCCAGACAGCCGCGTAGCGGCGGTCGGGGTGACCAGCCTGCATGATCTCGGCGAACGCTGGGTCGTCTCGAATCGGATCGAGGTCGGCGTCATCGTCCATTTTCCCGAAATAGGCATCGTCGTTCTTGACCGCCTCCCTGAGCAATTGGAGAGATCGCTCCGCAAGTTGACGACATTTGGCCTTGTCGGAGCGGGAGACTGCACTTGATGCCAGCGAGAAGGCACAGGCCGCGTCATAGCGCAGGTCTGCATCGTGGGGTTGTTTCTGGATGGCTGCTTCCAGGGTCTCAAATGCCTTGTCTGCGCCCTCGCCCAATTCCGCCGCTACGGCGGCGGCGAGGTAGAGCTTGGAATGCTCCGGGGCGCCTCCTTTCTGGAACTTCTCCAGTTCAGACTGGGCGTCTTGCTTATTCCGAAGACGGGCCAGCACGATAACCCGGTACTGCTTGGCGGAGACGGCTTCCGGGTTCTTGCCGATCACGACCTGGAGGTCATCAAGCGCCTTCTGATTCTCTCCCAGACGGAAGTTCGCCACAGCCCGAATGAACCGGGCGTCCAAGTCGTCGGGCCTGGTCTTGAGCTTCTTGTCTGCGTTCTCGAGGACAGCCCGCGCTCGGTCGCGTGTCGGTTGGGCTTTACTGGCCCCGCTGACTGCCACGTCGATGAGCAACCGGTCGCTCAGGTTCGGCTGGTTCTGCTCAAAGTCTCCCTCGAACTGGTCTCGATACGTCCGACCCTTAACGAAGGGTCCTGGGAGTCGCCGCCAAACGCCGCAGTATCTGGTGCGACCTTCGGACTCGATCATGCCGTTCTGAGTGCGGGGAGTTAGACCGGCATCCTTGAGTTTATCCTGAAGTTCATCCTGCTCATCAGCGGTCAGCCCAACATACAGCCGGGCGTCTTCATCGTCGGATCTCTCGACCCAGAGGGCCGCATAACGGTCGGTGGGTTTACCGTCTTTCCCGGTCGCGTTGTACCCGGCGACATCGACGGGCGTGAATCTGTCATTCCTATTCTGGTCATCCCGTTGACGGACCTCTTCGGCAGTCAAATCTGAAGAGATTCGCCATTTCCGGCCGTCTCGGGTCCAGACCGCCGCGACTCGCAACGTCTGCCCAGCGGCAAAGGGGCGGAACCGCACGGGACGATATCCCGAATTGCGGAGAGCCTCGGCGGTCGTGCGGAATTCGCCGATCGGCATTGTCTGACAAAAGGCGAACCGCTCGGTAAGTATCCCTTGAGCCAACTCTATCTTGCCGGCGAGACCGGCGTCGGGCTTGGTCCAGGAGGGATCAAGCGGAGGATCGTCCCACGAATTCGTTGCTTTCTTCGATATCTCCGCCCGGAACAAGGGCAAGGTCCTCGCCTCGTGCCGCTGAGCGATGGGGAAGAAGGTGGCATACGCCTTGGGGTCGGCGTGCACGATCAGGTTGGCGATAACGTCCGGATCGTCACTGGCGTAGTCGGTTAAGATGTCCATCGCGAGCGAGTGTGCGCTCGCGGAGGGCCGGGTTTCCCGGAAGATCTTGGCGAGCGGGGACGTCAGCTTGTCACGCACGGGATCCAGAGCTTCGCTCCAGGATCGGAGCAAGAGAGAATTGACGAGCACCAGTGCTTCTGCAACTCTGCCCCCCACTGCGTTCCACCTGGCGTCATCCCGGTCGTAACTTGCCAGGGCGCTGGCGGCTGGAAGCAGACTGGCATCACCCAGCTTCGCTGACTCCAGCTCGATCCAAAGTTTTGGTGTCACGGTGATTCGATGAGTTTTCAGGGCGTCGATTAACACTGGAAGTTCGCTGGGAGCGGCTTTGACAAGGCGATTGAAGAGGTACTCAACCTGCGATGGATCGACGGAGAGGAGGGCAAGGCTGGCATGCAGATGTTCGCGGCTTTGTTCATCGGTACCTCGGACTACACGCGCTAACCGACGATCGGCCCAGCGGCGGTAGCTTGAGAGTTGCTTGACGATCGCTGGAACGTCTGGCGTGCCTACCTTCTGGAGCGACTCCACCAGGTACGAAGCCCGGAGTGTGCCATAGCCCTCGATCCCTGCCCAAGTGATCAAGGAGACCAAGATGACTAATCCCAGCGTCCTTGAGCCATGCACTCTCCCCGCCCGTCTCATCATCTTTCGTTGCGGTTCTGACCAGTCTTTTTTCCTGGTCAGCAGACGGATATTCGCCCACTCCAGCACGGAGGGTAGATGCCGGTTCTCGGACTTTGCGTTCCACAGGGACGAACGCTCCCCCAGACGCAACTCTGCACGACCGCGGCGGGTTTCCCGTTGCTTGCGGGTCAGCCAGTCTCGCAGGGAGTGAACGAGATAGTCGTGGGTGAGTTGGTAGTAACGCCCGCCAGACTTGGCTGCATTTCGATCGTCGCCCGAACCTTCCGGGTCGGTAGGTGTGATCAGGCGAAGCTCGTTGTCCAGGATGTGGAGCAGATCGGCAAACTCGCGGGCGCTCGATGGAGCCGGATGCTGCCTGGAGTTCCGCTTCCGACCTTATCTGCCCCTTGATGTCCGTGCCGGTTTCGGGCAGCAGGGCTTTCAGAACGGCTTGAGCCGCCTTCTGGTGGAAGCGATGCTTCGGATTGGCTTGAGGGGAACTGAACGTCTCTTCCAGAAAGGTGACCCCCACGCCCTCGGTTCCACCGACCTCACGCAGCGTCGCCGGGCTCCAGGGCTTGCTCTTCATCATCTCGGCAAACAAGGCGAGCCGCACCGAGATGACCTTGCCGTCCTGAGTCAAGCCGGAGATGGCGTGATCGAGAAATGCGTGCTGGTCCTTGGAGATTTCTCCCGTCGCCTCCGGCAGGCTCCCGTAGGCGACCCCGAATGCCGTCAAGACCTTTCGCGCATGGCGAGGGTCGAACAGATCAAAAGCGGTGGTATTCTGTCCCTGAATGAGTTCGACCTCCAGTTCCGTCATCAGTCGGGTTGCCGCCATCCAGAAATCATCTCGCACCAGTACTACACACTGGAGACGCTCGCCATCGCAGTGCCGAAGAGCGGTGACCAGCTCGGTGTGCTCCTCGCCCCGTCTGGAATGAAGCCACTGCTCGAACTGATCCAGTACAAGCAGTAACTTCTGCCCGCCACGCAGTACCAGTCCCCTGCGCACCGATGCTAGTGAGTCCACCAATCCTCGCCCGGCCGGCAGCCCGGGACACGCCTTGCGAATGCCCTTCTGCAACCGAGCTTCGGTCCCCTCCGGGGTCGCCTCGACATAAACCGGAAGAACGTGCTTCGCCAGCCGGGGCAATAGCCCCGCCTTGACAAGCGAGGACTTGCCGCACCCGCTCGGTCCATAAATCAGTCCCACCCGAAAAGTCTCATCAGGATCGGTTTGCTCAATCCGCGTCTTCCAGAACCGGAGACTCTCGGGCAGACCATCTCGGTCCCGAGGTCCGGGAAGCAGTTCCAAGAAGAAGTCGGCGTCGTGTTCGTCGAAGGATCGGAGACCCTTGGGGACTACTCTGCTCGCTTTCCTCTCGGAGTCGGATTGGTTAAAGGTCGATGGGACCGGTGTCAGTTCCTGCGTGGAGCCGGAAGGCGGGCTCACAGCAGCAGGAGCAATCGCAGGCGGGATCGTTGCCGTGACTGTTTTGAGAAACTCCCGCAGATCCTCAGCCATGTCCTTGGCGGTGTTGTACCGCTCCGACGCCCGCTTCGAGAGCGCCTTCTGGCAGATCCGTTCCAGCTCCTTGGGGATCGAGTCATCGATCTGGCGCGGAGGGCGGGCTTCGGTCGTGGCGATCAGGTCAAGAAGTTCTTCGCGGGCTTTGTCTTTGTCTTTCGCTTTGGCAATGAAGGGTCGTCTTGCGGTGAGCAGCTCATAAAGAACGACGCCCAGACTGAAGATGTCGGATCGACCATCGACACGATGCCCCTCGCCCCGAGCTTGCTCGGGACTCATATACGAAGGAGTTCCAGCAATCCCTCCACCCCTGCCGAAATCCTCGTCCTTAAGTGCCAGACCGAAGTCGGCGACGAACGCCTTTCCAGTGGCATCGATCAGAATGTTGGCCGGCTTGATGTCTCGGTGGACCAAGCCCTGAGTATGGGCGTAGTGCAGGGTTTCGGCGACCGTCGCCACCAATCCCGCAGACTCGTGAGCACTCGGACGTGCTTTCTTGATCCTGGTAGCAAGATCGTGCCCCTCGATGAACTTGGACACGACGAAGCAGAGCCCGTCGTCAGTGCGCCCCAGGTCATAGACCGGAACGATATGGGGATGATCGAGATTCGCAACGATTTGGGCTTCAGTCAGGTATGCCTCGATATCCTCCGGGCAAGAGACTCGCTCGGGGCGGGGAACTTTGATCGCAACGGGGCGGTCGAGATCGTCATCAAAGGCTAGATAGACCTCACCGAAGCCGCCCCTGCCCAAGCGTCTGAGGATCGCGTAACGCCCGATCTTCGGCGGATGGAGAAGTGAGAACGACTCCTCGAAGTCCTCACCCGATGGGGACGATCCCTGGGTTGAAGGCAGGTTTTCGACATCATCCATCGCTTGAACCCCTACGACGGGTCTCTGCTGTCAGCCGATCGATGCCATTCTCTCATCCTGAACTGGGATGGCAAAGGACCAAACGGAACTTCTCGGGTCGGGTGGTGAACCGAAGTTCCACTGCTTTGTTTTCGAAATACCTTCGCCCGAATTGGCCGATCGCTTCGATCTCGACAATAATGACGATCTCAGCGCCTTGGCCCTCAGAAATGTCTGGCCATGCGTCGGTTGCTGGCAGGAGGAGCGCAGTGAACTACAGAGAGCGGTTCAGAGTGCCGGCTGGCACCACGGTCAAGCTGAAAGACGTCGACCCAAGCTTCAAGAACCATCACGAAGGCGACACGGAGGCGGCCAAGGAGATCGAGCACTACCGGCAGCGGCTCAGAGAACTGCAAGAGTTGCTCTATGCCGAGGGGCGGCGATCGCTCCTGATCTGCCTGCAAGCGATGGACGCGGGGGGCAAGGACGGGACTATCAATCACATCCTGGGCTCGATGAATCCACAAGGCTGCAAAGTGGTGAGCTTCAAGCAGCCTTCGGCCCTGGAGCTCGCGCACGATTTTCTGTGGCGGATCCATCGGGCCGCGCGGCCCGGGGCGAAGTGACCGTCTTTAACCGTTCACACTACGAGGACGTCTTGATCGCTCGCGTTCACAACCTTGTCCCCAAAGAGACTTGGTTCGCGCCGCTACGATCGAATCAAGGCTTTCGAGAATGGCCTCGTCGAGCAGGACACCCAGATCCTCAAGTTCTATCTGCACATCTCGAAAGGGGAACAACTCGAGCGATTCAAGGATCGGCTCGACGACCCTGCCAAGCAATGGAAGATCAGCGAGGCCGATTACAAGGAGCGAGCCCACTGGGACGATTACATGGCGGCTTACGAGGAAGCACTCTCTCGATGCAGCACCGAGCGCTGCGCCTTGGTTTATTATCCCTGCCGACCACAAATGGTTCCGGAACCTCGCCGTGGCGCGAATCGTCGTGGAGCACCTGGAAGGGCTGAAGATGACGTTCCCGCCGCCCTCGGTAGATCTCGAGCACATTCGCAAGGAGTATCACTCGGCGAAGAAGGAGAGCCACTGACGTCTAACTTGAGGGTCCAGCCATGCGGATTCGAGGGATTGTGCGAATCGCGACATTGGAGGAGGATCCGCCCGGATCGGACCGAATCAAGATGGCTTTGCGCGTCCAGGGAGTGCAGCCAGGGCAACCCCGTTCGCTGGTGATTCCTTACGAAGCTCTTGCTTGCCGACCCAGACGCTCGGCCCCGAGGAAGTGCAGGGAAAAGGCTTCGAGGCCGAAGTCGCGAGGACGACTCCGGCCGCTGGCTCGTCGCCGAGATCGCATTCGCCTCCGGCCGCGTCCTGCGACCGCCGGATGAGTGACCGAGCAGTCACTCCGGCCATGTGCCGGCGATCAGCCGGCGATAGAGATCCAGGTACCGGTCGACCACGACGGCAAGGGCAAATTCGGTGTCGATGCGCCGTCGCGCGGCTGCGCCCAGTCGACGTGCCGTTTCGGAATCTTCGATCAGCTCGAGCAAGGTCCGAGACCACGACTGCGGCCGTGCCGTCGCAAACCAATCGGCCGGTCTGGCCGTCAGCGATCAGGTCGGTGTTGCCGCCGATCCCCGAGACGACGCAAGGCAGGCCGGTCGCCATGGCCTCCAGGAGCGAGTTGCTCATGCCCTCGGCGACGCTGGGCAGGACGAAGACGTCGGCCGCGCGGCAGGTACTCGGCCGGATTGTCGACGGCCCCGACGAACTGGACGCGATCGGCGATCCAGAGCGCTCTGGCAGCTCGGTCAGCTCCAACCGGTCGTTGCCGGGCCCGACCAAGATCAGGTTGGCCGCGACTGTGGGCCGCCACTTCCTTCCAGGCCTCGAGCAGGAGCGGGAGGTTTTTCTGCGGATGCAGCCGGCCGGTGAAGATCACGCGCGGGCGGGGAAGCAGCGAGCCCTCGACCGAGACTGGGCCCGGGCCGGAAAAGCTCGGCATCGACGCCGCTGGCCATCCGCACGATTCGCCGGTCGGGAACTCCGAGCGCGAGCCATTGCCGTTCGATCTCGGCCGAGATCGCCGCAAAGCCGGTGTTGGCCAGGATCGCGCGCTTCAGCCAGCAAGGCGCCCCGCGTCCGGGCCAGTCCCGTCGGCCTCACCGTAATCAGCCCGCACTCGCCGGCTGAACCAAGGTCGGCATGCCTGCAAGCCAGGGGCGCGCCAGCCCGGTCGCGACGGCCTCCCAGAGAGCCTGATGGGTGTGCACGACGATCAATCTCGGAGCTGGAGCGAGCGCAGGGCCGCGAACCACGCCGGCCACGAAGCTCAGCCCGAAGAGTGGGCCGCTCGAGGCCGTCTTGATCCAGCGATGGATGAAGATTCCCTGATACTCTTCGTCGTCAATCGGATAGCCCGGCACCGCGCGTGTGATGACGTGGACGGTGTGCCCGCGCCGAACGAGCTCGGACCCCTGGGCAAGCGCCTGCCGCTCGGCGCCGCTGGCGAACGGATGGAAGAAGCTCACGACGTAGCCGACCCGCACCGGCATTTCTCCGCTTGGCCCGTGCAATGGAACGGAGGCCCGGCCGGTTCAAAACTCGGGCTCGTGGACGTTCTTCAAGTTCTTGAAGTGCGGGTAATGGCCCAGGAGTTCGCGCGGCCTTCCTGGCGATCGACGACGGGACGTAGATCGTGTGTCCCGGCTCGAACGGAAGACCGCCGAAGACGCTCGAACCAGGCGTGGCGTCGCTTCGGGCGGGGATTCCCTCTTCATTGAGCAGGTTGACCACCAGGGCGGCTTCGAGCTCGTTCTCAACTTCGCACAGAAGGATTTCAGGAACCTCGTCCACGGAATGACTCCAATCCGGCGGCTCTGGCCGGGGCGAGCGGGCTTTGGGCAACGCCCGCATTCGCCCGGCGTATCAGCCAGCCGGCCGCAGCCGCGCCCGGTTCAATGACGATCAGTAAGAGATGACCAGGTTGACGACCTCGCGTCGCTCGCGGTTGTCGACGACTTTGCCGTCGGTCACGGTGACGGTTCGGACCGGGTAGAGGCGGCCGCTGGGCATTCGGACGCTGACTGTCCATTCACCGTCAGTCAAACGAATGGCAAAGGTCCCAAACGCATCGGTCAGTCCCTCGCGGCGAATCGCGGTGTTCGCCCGGCTCGAGACGGTCACCCCGACTTCCTCGCGCGATCGCCCGCTTCGGTTTGGACTGTGCCGACGAGCACGTTGCGCAGCTCTGGCCGGGTGGCGGTCGAGTAAGTCGGCTTCAGCGAGTCGCGCTTCTGCGTTGCTTCGTCGCCGAATCGCGGGGCAGAGACCGGTTCGTCGTCGAAGTTTGGCGGCTCGGGGGTCGCCTTGCCCTTGGTCGCGTCGCCGGGCGTGCGCGGCCTTGGCCGGCGTGTTCGCGGGCGGGGCAGTGACACGCTCACGTTCGACTGCCGGTGGCGGCGGACTGGTATCTTTGACCGTTCCGACCGCGGATCTTGGTGTTGCTGTTTGATCCATAGCACGGGCCGCCGCCGCGTCCGCCGGAGCAGGAGGGACATTCGAAGAAATCCCCGCGTCGTCCGAGAGCTCGCTCTTCACCGACCTGGAGCTCGTGCTCGAGCCGGGGCTCTTGGCCGTAGACGACCGTGACGCCGGCGCAGCCTGCGACCACACCACTTCGTCGCAGTCAATCGTCGTGGGTGCTAGGTACGCTGTTTCCCACACCGCGGGAACCTCGTACACGGTCGGCACGTACCTTCGAGATCGAAGCGTGGTGGTGTAGTAGGTCGGCACGACGTACGTCGTCGGCAGGTACGTTGTCTCGTACGCTGCCACCAGCGATCGCTCGACGACCCAGCGCCGGCGGAAAAGCCCCGTTCGATAGGCTGTCTCGACGTACGCGGCCGGCTCGACCAAGATCGAATCACTCAAATACGTCGTCGTGAGGTATGACGACGGCACGACATAAGCACTCGGCACGTAATATGCGCGGGGAACGTATGTGGTCGGGATGGTCGTGATCGTCGTGGTCGGCCACAGGTACACTGTTTCTCGGTAGCCGAGGTCCATGGCCCAGGCTGACAGGCTCAATCCGAGCGACATGATCGCGGCGAGAAACGGCATCCGGATACCTAAGCAACGCATGGTTAGCCTCCTTCATGATCGGCTAATGGCCCGCTTGGTTTTCGTTATCGAGAGTAGGTTACGAGGGGTCCATCAGAATCCACCTTACCAGATCGCCGCGCGTGAACCAAGTAACCGAGCCGCGTGCGCTGCCAGGCATGGCCGGCCCGTGGAAAATCTGCCGGTCCGATCTCTGCGGCGCCAAGGCTTGCGTTCACGCCGGTTTTTGTCTCGGCACGTCCTGCGCGCTCGCTCGAATAGCACTTTTGTGCCCGCCGCGAAGGTTTGCAAGTCGAGGCAGGTTGTGCCATGATAAAAGGGAATAAATGCGGCGCAGGGAGCCAAAGGCATGTTGAACACGCGCGATGCGATCGACGTTCTGGACCGCGATTTTCTCGAGATGCCGGTGCAAGATCCTCGAAATCGCTGCGATCCTCGACCGGATTGATCGTGCCCCGGCGCGGCACGGTGAGCCGCCCGACCCGAGGCTGGGCCAGTCTGCGCCGGGCACTCGAGGCGCTTCTGGAGCCCGGCCCGGGCCGGGCCGAGACCGTCCAGCGAATCTTTTCGCTCGAGTACGACACCCATTGGCGCGAGCGGATGAACGTAGCCCGGCCCAATTCGCACTGATTGCTTCGCGGTCTCGTTCGGGATGCGAACTGAATCCGGAAAGGCAAACCGACGATGCAATACGTCGATCCCGCACATCCACATGGTTTCTCGCGTGACCGACGACTACAAGCGGATGGCGCTGGCCGGTTGCGTGCTCGTGAGCGAGCCGGCGTTCTGGGCGGGGTTCGACCGGTCGGGCGTGGAGGGCTTTCGCGACTATTTCCGCCAGTTGACCGAGTACGAGCCCAAGCGGCCGAGGCCTACGGGATCGAGCACTACTCCTGGCTGTGCATCAACGCCAAGGAGGCCGAAAACGTCTCGCTGTCGCGCGAGGTCATCGCCATGATTCCCGAGTTTCTCGAACCGGCCCGGGGTGCTGGGGATCGGCGAGATCGGCCTGAACAAGAACACGCGCAACGAGGCGACGGTATTCCTCGAGCACCTCGACCTGGCCGCCCGGACGCATGAGCTGATCCTGGTGCACACGCCCCACCTGGCGGACAAGTACCAGGGGACGCGAATGATTCTCGACATGCTGCGCGACGATTCGCGGATTCATCCCGAGCGGGTCTGCATCGACCATGTCGAGGAGCACACGATTCGCCACGCCCTCGAGGCGGGCCACTGGGTGGGGATGACGCTCTACCCGATCACCAAGTGCACGCCGGCCCGCGCCGCCGACATGATCGAGATCTACGGCACCGAGCGGGTCATGGTCAACTCGGCCGGCGACTGGGGCCACAGCGACCCGCTGGCCGTTCCCGAGTTGATCTTCGAGATGCGCCGCCGCGGCCACGACGAGGCGCTCATCCGCAAGATCGTGTACGACAATCCCCTGACGTTCTTCGCGCAGAGCGGCCGGTTCGATTACGCTCCTCGTCTAGAGCACGCGGCGCTTGCCGGCGCTTGATCGGCCAGGAATCGGCGATTCACGCCTCGCGCAACCGCGGTGACGCAAGCAAGCACCAGCCCGATCCCAATGGCGACCTTGGTGCGGTGCGCGGGCCGTGGACGTTATAACTGTTGAGTTCACACGTCCACCTCTCGCAATGATCGAGGCACTTTCGTGAAGACGTCTGCAACCTCTGACTCGGCGGCGAGTCCTTCGGCAAGGCTGCGTTCTTGCACACGATCGGCGGCCCGTACTTCGCGCTCGCGGTTCTGTTCTCGATGAACCTGCTTAACTACGTCGACCGCTACGCGTTCTTCGCCGTCGGAACCCAGATCAGACGTGACTTTGACATCAACAGTTTCTGGTACAGCGTGCTGGGCGTCTCCTTCATGATCGTCTACACGCTGGTATCGCCGGTGATGGGCTGGCTGGGCGATCGCTACAATCGCAAGGTGCTCCTGGCGGGCGGGGTTGGGCTTTGGAGCTTTGCGACCGTCGGCACGGCATTTTCCAGTGACTTCTATCACATTTTCTTCTGGCGAGCGATCTTGGGCATTGGCGAGGCGAGCTACGGCGTGATCGCGCCGACGCTCATCGCAGACCTCTTTCCCGTCAAGACACGCGGCCAGGCGATGGGTGTCTACTATCTCGCGTTGCCGCTCGGTGGTGCGCTCGGCTACACGCTCGGCGGGTGGATCGGGCAGGAACTGGGATGGCGCGCGGCATTCTGGGTCGTCGGCGTTCCAGGTGCTGCTTGCGGCCGCGGCGGGCCTGGTGATGCGCGATCCGGGACGTGGGGCATCGGAAGGAAAGGCCATCGCAGGCAAAGGCGATCGGCCAGGTCTGGCAGACGTCTTCAGACTGTTCCAGATCCCGACCTTCGTCTGGAATACGGCCGGCATGGCCGCCGTCACATTCGCCACCGGTGCGTATGCGGTTCACGGCTCGAATTTCTATCAGGATGTCCGCGGCATGTCGGAGGCGAAGGCCGGCACATCGATCGGCATCCTGACGGCCGTGGCCGGGCTCTTGGGTATCTCGCTGGGCTCGTTCCTTGCCGACCGCCTGCGCAAGTACACCAAGCGAGCCTACCTCCTGCTGGCCGTTGTGGTCGTGGCTGCCGCAGTTCCGCTCGGTTTCTTCTGCATCCTCGAGCCAAATCACACGCTGTCGCTAACGCTTCTGTTCGGCGCGATGATTCTGCTGTCGATGGTGCTCGGGCCGTGCAATACCGTGATCGCCAACGTCGTGCCGGCCAACAAGCGGGCGTCGGGGTACGCGACGTATATCCTCTTGATCCACCTGCTTCGGCGACATCAGCTCACCGATTATCTTGGGCTGGATCTCGGTGTTGTTCGGCAAACCGAGCCGTGGCCGCGTCGCCGATCGGCCAGTTCTTCGCGTCGCTCGGGGCTGTGCCGGTCGGAGGGCGAGAACCTGACTGTCGCGATGCTCGCGGTCGCACCGGTTCTGGCCTTGGGCTGCGTCTTCTTCCTGATCGGATCGCGTTTCCTGCCCGACGATGAAGAGAGAGTCCGCGCGGCAGGCGGCGAGCAAGACGAAGGGGTCGGGCACTTCCACCACTAGAATCAGCCGGCGGCAACCGCACTCAATGCCGCAGGATCGCCAGGACGATCTCGAGCGCGATCAGCACGACGACGGTGATCTCGAGCGCTTCCATGCGCTGGCCGCCGGCCTGCTGGACGAGCAGGTCGTAGACGTCGCCGACGGTCTCGAGCTTGCGGCGGATGCTCTGCTGCCAGCCGCGCAGGTGGAACCGCGCGCCGGCGACCTCGAAGACACGGGCCAGGTAGTGGTCGCCGATCAGCTTGAGCGCGTTGTCGACCCGCTCGAACAGGCTGGTCGGCTTCGATTTCGAGCTCGCGGATCTGGCGCACGGCGTCGCCGTGCAGCCGCCAGCGGAACGGGAGCCAGCGTCGGCGTCGGCTCGGGGCGGATGAGGCGGTAGGCGGCCTCGAGCCGGTCGTCGAGGCGATCGTCGATGTGGCGAAATTCCAGGAGCTGGACGTTGGCGAACTCGATGACCTGCAAGCGTGTCGGCGCAGTCGACGTCGGCGACGACGCCGGCGGCCCAGTCGAGGACGACCAGGTCGTTCGGCGTGTACGAGAGGCCCAGCCGCGTGGCCTCGCGAACTTCGGTCCGGACTGAGCGGCTCCGACTCGAGGCGCACCAGCCCGGCGATCCAGTCGGCGCGGTGCTCCAGCCAGTCGCTCGCGCCGTTCTGCCGAGCTGAAAGACGATGTATTCCTCGCTCATCTCGCTGACGGCGAAGTCGTAGACCGCCGGCCGGATCTGCTCGAGCCACGGCGCCAGCAGGCGGCGGGCGGCGTCGGTCAGCGGCGCCGGCTCGGCGAGGCGGCCGGCCAGCTCGAGCAAGGCCGCCGGCGTCGTCGTCACGTGGAATCGAACGGCCAGCGAGATCGCGCCGAAGTCGAAGAGCGTCAGCTCGCCGCGCGGCGGACGGAGTCAAGGACCATTCGCCGGGCAGCGTCGATGCCGGCCGGCTCGAGCTCGACGCGAATCGGCGCGGGCCGATAGCCGATCGATTCGGGCGTGCGCCGCCGCCGCGGCAACTGGCCCGGCTCGCCCTGAAGGATCAACCGGGCACGGTCGAGGTCGATCTCGTCGCCGATGTCGAAGGCAAACGCCAGGTGAATCGTGGCGACGAGCGACTCGGTCAGACCAGGCGCGGTCATCGTCGTCGTCGATTGTCTCGTCGGGGTCTGGATTCATGGCATTCGCGTTGCGGTGGACCAGGCGGACGGCTGGTATTGGCGCAACTCGCGATCATCGAGAGGCGCGGCGCGAATCGGTCGGATGCGTCGTCACATGATGCGCACTGCGGCCGCTCGAAGACAGTACGTCGTCGGACGCATCGTGTTCGTCACCGGACGGCATTGCTTCGACGCGCCAAGTCCGGTCGCGGTGGCTGCGGGGTCGGCACTCTGACGCAAGTGGGTGCGCCACCACTCGGCGGCGATGCTCGGGCGACCAGTTCGCGGCGTCGGCGCAGCGATCGAGTGCCTCGGCGAGGCTCGGCGTGTCGGGATAGCGATCTCCGGGTTCTTGGCGAGGCAGCGAAGCACGACCGCTTCGAGGTCGGCGGGAACGTCGGGCCGGAGCTGCGACGGCGGAGTGACCGGGTCGCGGGCATGCGCGACCATGACCTCCATGGCGGTGTCGCCCAGGAACGGAGGACGGCCGGTCAGCATGAAGTAGGCGACGGCGCCCAGTCCGTAGATGTCGGTCGGCCGGTCGGGAGGCTGGTTGTGCATGACCTGCTCGGGGGCCATGTAGAGCGGCGAGCCGGCGACGGTCCCTTCCTGGGAGAGATGAATCGAGTCGTCTTCGCTCAAGCGTCTTGACCAGGCCGAAATCGAGCAGCTTGGTCACGTCGTATTGGCCGCCGCGATAGGCCGCCATCAGGTTGGCCGGCTTGATGTCGCGGTGGATCAGGCCCGCGTCGTGCGCCTCGCGCAAGCGCGTCGCACGCCTGGCGAAGCAGGTAGATCACCCGCGCCGGCGGCATCGGGCCGAATCGCCCGACCAGGTCGGCCAGGCTCAGGCCGGGCAGGTATTCCATCACGTAGTAGAACGCGCCGTCGTCGTTGCGGCCGTAGTCGAAGATCTCGATCGTGTTCCAGTGCGACAGCCGCGCCGTCGCGCGCACTTCGCGCTCGAAGCGGGCGAAGACGCGTGGATTGCCGACCAGGTCGTGGCGAATCAGCTTGATCGCGCAGGGCCGCTTGAGCAACTGATGCTCGGCCAGGTAGACCTCGCCCATGCCGCCGCCGCCGAGCTTGCCGGCCCAGGCGGTACTGGTTCAACAGCCGTGCTTCGTAGGCCTCGATCCGCAACGTGTTGATCGTGTGCGTGCCGAAGATCGCCGTGAAGGCGCCCAGCAGCAAGAACAGCCCGTGCTCGCTGATCTGCTCGAAATTGGCGGCACGAATCGCGACCTGGTAAAACTCGGGATGGATCATGCCCAGGATCCAGGGCACCGCCATCGGCGCCAGCGCCATCGGCACGATCAGCTTGGCGGCCCGCCGCCAGGTGTTGGGGATGAAGATCGCATAGGTGAAGATCATCGCCAGCATCCAGAGCACGCTGCTCTTGACCGCGCTTCTCAGCAAGATGACGTCGTCGAGCCTGCAGCGCCCGCCGCATCAAGACATATTGAGCTGCCATGAAGAAAGCGACAACCGACAGAAAGACGGCCGCTTCGATCCCTCGAAGCTGGCGCAGCGACATGCCCCGGCGACTCGACAGTACGCCGAACGCCAGGACCAAGAGGCCCAGCATCGCCCCTTGAAACGCAACGGCCAGCGATTCGACGTGGTGCCGATGCAAGATCACCGATCGGATGAAGAACAATCCGAAACCGACGACCAGAACAATCACGGCAGCCCGAAGCCGCTGTCGAAGCAGCGGCCTCGTTTCACTCGCAAGCTGGCCCACGGGCCCACAGAGCACGTGCTTGCCCGGCATGAAGCTGTCGCGGCGGGCCGAGACCTCGGCGTCGCCGCCTGGCAGTTGACGGTCGTCGGTCGTCGCCGTGGGGTCAGACATGAGATGCATGGGCCTCCCGCATGCGCGGCGTGGGGTCAATACCACTATATCACCCACGTGTCTGTCTGGGCAGAGCGTGCACCTGCTGCAGCGCGGCGGGCCGGGCGCACTTCACAGAGGGAGCGGCCCGGCCTGGCGAGCTCGGCGTTTCTTCGCTGTCAGTCAGATCTTGCCCCGCTCCGGCGCAGTGGGCGCCGTGGCGTCAAAGTGGTCGTCCGCCGGCTTCGTCGCGGAGGACATGGCAGCTTCGCGCCTTGATGATCAGATTGACCGTTGCACCCGGCTCCGAGCGCGAGCTGCTCGACTGCGGACGTGACCAGGCTCACGATCCAGCGTATTGCGCCGGTGCGGACGACGGCCTCGGCGTCGGGCCCGTGGGGTACGATGCGCTCGACGGTGCCGGCGATCTGGTTGCGGGCCGAGAGGCCGGTGATCGGTCCGCGGGCAAGGAGGATGTCGTCGGCGCGGACCTCGACGAGCAGCCGCGTGCCGCACGGGGCCTCGAGGAACGGGACGATCAGCTCCGGGCCGTCGTCGAGTTGAAGATGGGTCGCGCTTTGCTCAGGACGGAATGGTTGACGATCTGGCCCGGGAAGACGTTGCGGACGCCTGTCCCAGGCGATCGAATCACCTGAGCGGCCTCGGGCCGCGCTCAGCACGTCCAGCGGCGGGCCTTCGGCGACGATTCGGCCTTTTTCCAGCAGAAACAGCCGCGAGCCCAGAGCGATGGCCTCGGCGGGGCTGTGGGTGACGTAAAGCATCGGAATTCTCTCGACGCGCTGCACGGCACGAAGCCGTTCCAGGAGCGCATGCCGGTTGGCCAGGTCGAGGGCGGAGACCGGCTCGTCGCAGAGCAACAGCCGAGGTCGTGGCGCCAGGCGCGCGCCAGGCCGACCCGCTGCCGCTCGCCGCCGGAGAGGGTCGCGGGCCGGCGTTCGAGCAGGTGCTCCACGCCGCAAAGCGCGGCCACCTCGGCCAGCCGCGCCGCCGCCGGCTCGCGCGCCAGCCCTTGAGCCCGAAGCGAATGTTGGCCGCAACATCAAGATGAGGAAACAGACAGTCGTCCTGAAAGATCATGCCGATGCGGCGGCAGCGGAGCGGGCGATTGATCTTGCTCGCTGCATCGAAGAGCGCTTCGTCTTCGAGCCGGACGTACCCCTTGTCGGCACGTCGCAGTCCCGCGATCAGTCGGAGCAAGGTCGTCTTGCCGGCGCCCGACGGTCCAAACACAACGCCGATCTCGCGACCCAGGCGGAGCGATAGATCGAGGGCCAGCCCGGGATGGACGCGGTGAACCAGCGCGACGTCGAGAATCGCTCGGTCGGAGCCGGTCACCGCGTGAGCCCTCGCGCCGGCAGCGTGCGCTGAACGACCAAGAGCGCCGCGATCGACACTGCCGAGATCCACAGAGTCAGCCAGCCGGCGCGAGCCGCGTCGTTGACCTGCACCGCGTCGTAGATCGCCAGCGCGGCCGTCTGCGTCACGCCGGGAATGTTGCCGGCGACCATCAAGGTCGCGCCGAAGTCTCCCAGGGCTCGGGCAAACGCCAGCACGATCCCGGCGGCGAGCCCGCGCCAGGCCAGGGGAAGCGTTACCGCCAGGAAGACCGAGAGCTCTCGCCGGCCCAAGCAGCCGCGCGACGTCTTCGAGTGCCGGGTCGACCGCCTCGAACGCGCCCCGCGCCGGCAGAAGGAACAGTGGAAACGCCGCCACCGCCGAGGCCACGACCGCGCCCGACCAGTGAAAGACCAGCATGATTCCCAGCACATGCTCGAGCCAGTACCCCACCGGCGCGCGCCGACCCAGTAACTGCAGGAGGTAATAGCCCAGCACCGTCGGGGGCAAGACGAGAGGGAGGACCAGGATGCCGGCGACCAAGCCTTTACCCGGGAAACGCAGCCGTGCCAGCCCAAGCGCCGCCGGCAAGCCGACGGCCACGATCAGCACCGTCGCCAGCGACGCCACGCGGATCGAAAGCCAGAAGGGACCAAGGTCGCTCATGTCGAGACATCACGGTGTCGGTGAATAGGCCCTGGCGGGTACTTGCTGAGGAGATGCCGCGTGTGACTTTTCCTCGGTCTGCGGGGGCATGAATCCAAATTCTTTCAAGACGCTCTGGCCGTCGTTATCGAGCACGAACTGCGCGAACCGTTCGGCATCGGCAGGCCGCGGGCGTCGCCGCCACGATGCCCAGCGCCTGGATGATCGGGTCGTAGAGCTTCGGGTCGACGTCGACCGACCGGATCTCGGGAACGCCGGCGATGGCGCGACCGACCAACGCCGCCTCGGCGTCGCCGCTTCTGGGCGTAGAGCAGGGCCTGTCGCACCGACTCGGCATACACGATCTTGGTTTCGAGCTTTTCCCACAGACCGGCGCGCTCGAGAGCCTGCTTGCCGCCCTGCCGTAGGGAGCGACAGCCGGATGGCCAGCGCGATCTTCTTGACCTCGGGCTTGGTCAGATCGTCGAGCCGACAAAACGCGATCGCCCAATTCGTGATAGACCGCCAGGACGAGCGTGCCCCGGGCGTAGGCGTGAACCGATTCAGGCTTGATGATCCCCTCGGCGGCCAGCTCGCGCACGAAGCTCTCGTTGGCGGCCAGGAACACGTCGACCGGAGCGCCACGCCTGATCTGCTCGGCCAGTTGGCCCGACGCGCCGAAACATCAGCGTGGTCTCGATTCCAGTCTTGGCCGTGAACCGCTCGGCCAGCTTGGGCAGAGCCGACTGCAGGTCGCTCGCCGCCGCGATTCGCAACGCGGCTCGCCCGCCGCGGCCCGTGTCGCCGCCTTCGCCCAGGGGTAAGCTCGGCCCATTGTGGGAGCACCCGAGCGCCCGAGCGCGATGCCGGCATGAACCAAGGCACGGGTCGTAGTGTGCGAAACAGCCGCCATAGCTCGGTACGCTCCGATCAGGCAATCTCTCACATCATGGGCAGTTCCCAGGCCCGCATCGTACGAGCCGAGCGCCGCGGGCGTCAACCGCCTCAGATTGCGGTCAATGTCCGAATTGGGTAAGACGAAGAGCATCGAGTCGGCTCTCGAGGCGAGGGTCAACCGTTTCGGGACAAGAGGAGTCGCCAGCGCTTCTGGCGAACCATCTACACGAAAGGAACTGCCCAGAATGAAGCTGGAACAGTTCTTGCGGCACCATGGGATCACCGGCAATCCGTTCAGCGAGGAGGATGCGCAGACGGACACGGTGTTCAAACGGCGTTTGTCTGGCGACGATCCACCATCCGGCGTGGAACAAGTTCTTCGGCAGTCCGGCCGATCCGTCGACGGCGCTGGTTTTCGGCGAGAAGGGGAGCGGCAAGACGGCCTTGCGGCTCCAGGCCGCCGCCGAGCTCGAATCGTACAACCAGGCCAATCCAGGCGAACGAGTATTCGTCATTTCGTATGATGATTTCAACCCGTATCTCGACAGTTGCCGGCTGGCGATCGCGCGCCGGCGACATGGATCGTGTCCTCGAGACCTGGCAGCTCCAGGACCACATGGACGCGATTCTTTCGCTGGGCGTCACGAAGCTGGTCGACTTGCTGACGGCGGAAAAGATCGACCTCACCGTGCTCTCGGCTCGACCAGCGGCGCGACCTCCTGCTCCTGGCCGCGCTTTACGACGCCTCGACCGGGCGAGCCGATCGCAGGCCGCTGGAGCCGGCTGCGCCGCCGGTCGGGGTTCCGCCCGCTCTGGACCCGCCGCGACTTGCAGATCGGCTTCGGCACGAGTCTGGTCGTGCTCGCGCTCGATCGCCATGTTTCCGACCCTGCGCGGACTGAGCATCCTGCCCTGGCTCCTGGTCCCGATGCTGGCCGGCTGGCTTTACTGGGGCTGGCGGCTGGCGCGCGCGGAGTGGTTTGCGCGCGACATTCGCAAGGGCCTTCGGGTGCTTGAGCCGCGATCCGTCGGCCCTGCGCTGGGAGCTGCTCTGGTTCAAGCCGACCGAGCTGGGCGGCCAGCCGCTGCCGACGGCGTCGCGCGGCGGCGCCGAAGAACGCTACGAGCTCTTGCGCAAGTTCCAGGGCGTGCTCGACACCCTGGGTTACACGGGCATCGTCGTCTTGATCGACCGGGTCGACGAGCCGCAGCAGGTCGAGGGCGACCCGCGCAAGATGCGCGCCTTGATCTGGCCGCTGCTCGATCACAAGTTCCTCCGCCACCCCGGCATCGGCTTCAAGCTGCTCTTGCCGATCGAGCTGGCCTATTACCTCGAGAAGGAAAACAAGGAGTTCTACGACCGGGCCCGCCCCGACAAGCTCAACATGATCAAACCGCTGCGCTGGACCGGCCCGTCGCTCTACGACCTGGCGAGCGACCGGCTGAGGGCCTGCCGACTCGACCGTCGGCCAACGGCGAAGCGCCGCGCCTGCGGCGGTTCATCGACGAGGCGATCAGCGACGACTATCTCAAGGACGCGCTCGGGAACCTTGCGCACGCCCCGGCATCTCTTCAAGTTCCTGCACCGGCTGATCGAAGAGCATTGCCACCGGCATACCGAAGATGCCCCGCGCTGGACCGTCGACTACGACACCTTCCGCACGACCTACGCCGCCTACATGCGCGACCTCGAGGCGTTCGACCGCGGTTATGGACATGGGTAGAATTATTGACCGGAACTGGAATCCTACCGGTTAACTTGCCCTGAAGGTGTCGATGCGGGCGTCAAGCGTCTTGTCGTTGGGATCAAAATCCACCACGGCGATCGAACCCTCCGGCGTGGCGCCGATGTTAAGGACCTTGCGCCCATCCTTGAGAAGATGCTCTTGCGCACGATGGAGATGGCCGCAGAGCATGAGCTTGGGCGCGATGGTCTTGAACGCATCAAGGAAACAGCGCTGGCCGCCGTGACGCCCTGTCGGGGTCAGATCGGCCAGACCGATCGCGCAGCCGTGGGTCAGCAGTATGTCCACCGGACCAGCTTCTGCGATGCGGACGGCCGCAAGGGCGACGTCGGAATCGGTCACGTAGTGCTTCTTCTCGTGTGATTTGGCCCAGATTCCTCCGATCGCCGCCAGCCGCAGTTCGCCCACGTGGCGGACGGCGCCTTGATCCAATAGGACCGGCGACCCGTCACGGTTGCGCAGCCGTTTCAAGACCTCAAGCGAGTCGTGATTGCCGAACGTTGTATAGACCGGCGCCGGCTCAAGCACAGCCGAGAAGTCCCCCTGGCCGATCTGGTCAGCGTCACCCCAGTCCCCACACGAGAGGATCATATCGGGTCGAACGTGCTTGCACGCTTGTCTTACGCAATCAAGGTCGCCATGAAGGTCGCTGATCGCCAGAATGTGCATCGCGTCCCCGTTGCCTTATCATTCGCTGTCCAGCGGCCGTTGCTCGTAGAGCTTGCGATAGCTGTCGTACCGGCTGGCTTGGATGAAGCCCCAGTGGACCGCCTCCTTGACCGCGCAGCCGGTTTCGTGCGTGTGCGAGCAGTCGGGAAAACGGCAGTGAGGGATGTAGGGGCGAAACTCCACAAAATGGCCCTCGAGCTCGCCCGGTACCGTGCCCCAGAGCTCGAACTGACGCAGGCCCGGAGTGTCGACCACGAAGCCGCCGGCTTGCAGGTCGATCAGTTCGGCGGTCGTAGTTGCGTGCTTGCCCTTGGCGGTCCATTCCGATACCTCCCTCACTTTGAGGTTCAGCCCCGGCTGAATGGCGTTCAAGAGCGAGCTCTTGCCGACGCCGCTCTGGCCGGTCACGGCCGTCACGCCCGACGAGACGAGCTCTTTCAGGCGCCCGAGGCCCCGCCCGTCGGCCGCCGACGTGACGAGCGTCTCATAGCCCAGCACGGAATACAGCCCGATCACCCACTGATGAGCGGCCAGGTCGACGAGATCGGCCTTGTTGAGGACGACGACGGCGCGCACGCCGCCGATTTCCGCAGAGACCAGGTACCGATCGATCAAGCCGAGCTTGATTCCCGGTTCCTCGAAGGCCGAGACGATGAGCACCTGGTCGACATTGGCTGCGATGATGTGCTGGCGATGGCGATATCCGCGCGTGATGACTCCGCGGCGTGCTTCGACCTTTTCGATCATTCCGTCGGAGCCAGCGGGTGAGCCCGGCCGGAACCAGACGCGGTCGCCGACGGTGACCACGCTGCGGCCTTCGATCTCCAGGCTCTTGAGCAAGCGGCGCACGTGGCACGAAAAGGTCGCGCCGGCGTCGTCGCGAACGACGCAAACCAGTCCATGAACGCGGACCATGCGCCCCGGCCGGCAAAGCGAAGGGTCGATGGCGCGGCGGGCAGCGGCCTCGGGAGCCGCTGAAGCGGAGTGCTCCGCCGTATCGCCGCCGATCTCCTCGATGATCGTGCGGTGCCGTGAAAGGTCTCCCCGCGGCCGCACGCGATCGACCGACGCCGCCTCGGGCGTCGGATCGTCGGACTGGAACTGCCGCGTCAGGTCGTTGGCGCGGGTCCGGCTCTGCCGGTTCTTGCGAAATGCGACCCGGACCTTGCGTTTCTTCACGGCTGGAATGCCCTCCCCAAAGAACCCGCGGCCCGCGTGAACCTGATGCTACCCACTTCCAAGCGAGCGAAGTTTCAGCGCGCGTGGAACGGCCTCCGGCCTGCTCCGCGCTGGTTGTGGGACGCCGAGCCGGCCGCCTCGGTCAAGATCTGGAGGGCGCGTTTCGGGTTTGATGTGTGCAAGATCCCCAGGGCCTTTCCCGGCGCCGCCGAAGCCGAGGCGTAGGCGTACTCGATGTTGATATGCTCCTCAGCGAGCTTCTCGAGCGCCTTGGCCAGCGCTCCGGTGCGATTATCGAGCTGTACGGCCAAGACCTCGGCCGTGCGGAACTCGGTGCCGAGCGAGGTCAGAACGCTTTTGGTCGCGTCGAGGTTGGAGGTGACCAACCGCAAGACGCTGAGCCCGTCCGACTCCATGACCGAGAGGGCGATGATGTCAACCTTTTCCTGAGCAAGCGACGAACAGATCTTGGCGAGCCGCCCCGGCTTGTTTTCGAGATAGGCGGTGACTTCGAACATGAATTCCATCGTCTTGATCTCCGGAGCTCTAAAGCGCGAACGATGCGAGGGACGCCACTGTGCATTTTCGAGATGGCAGTGAGAAGGGGGAACGGACCAACGTAAGACGAGCGGGGGCAAGAGTGATTCACCCGCCTGGGCGGCGGCCGCGGAAACCGCCGCGTCCGGGTGTTCCGCCTGCCGGGGGCTGGGCGCCGGCGGGACGTTGCCCGGGCGTCGCCGCGCCGGGTTGCGAGCCGGCGGCGGCCGCCGCCGGCTGCTGCGCTCCGCCCAGCTTGGCGAGCTCGGCCTGCACGGCCGGCATCACGAACGCCAGCGGCACCAGGCCGATCGGCACACTCACGTCCGGAAACGCCTCCCGAGAAACGAACCGAACATCGTTGTCAGTCACACTGATCGAGTACGTGCTGGGAAAAACGAGCGCCTTCAAGTCGGCAGAGTTGGGGAGCTTGTCGGAGTCAATTTGAAAAATGATCATTGACTGATCCTTGGCCGGGTCGGGCTTGGCTTGATCGGCGCCGCCTCCGCGCCCGTCGGGGCCGGCAGCGCCCGCGCGCCGAGCCCAGCAGCGACGCCTGGGCGTGCTCGTCCCAGTGGCCCCCCCATGCGGGCGCCGGGAGCGGCCGCCGAGGCAGCCCCTTGCGCGGGCCGCCCACCGCCGCCTGCCTGGTTCAGATTGCCGGGAAGCCCTGCTTTCGCGACGGCGATCGCCGTGTTGATTCTCGTTTGCAACGTGCCCGGCAGGCTTGCCAAGAGCGAAGGTAGGGTCTCACCGACGTCGGCGACGCCCAGCATCACCAGGTTCGATGCGGCGTGTTCGGTGGCCTTCTGGACATTGGCCGACGGCTTCCAATCTTTTTTGCGCACGGCCGCGAGCGCCGCCCGCGCGGCGTCGGGCGAAAGCGCCACCGTGAAATACTTGCCATCGAGCTGGATCGTCGGCCGAAAATGCGACGGGCCAAACTTGATCGGCGAATCAATCGGAGTCGTGAGCACGAACGTCTTGGTCTGGTCAGTCGACGGCGTCAGAGTGAACGCCGGCGCCCGAGTATCGTTTAAAGATCGCTTGCGCTTTGTGCCACTGCCCCCCATTCGCCCCCCACCCGCGCGTCCGCCGGCCGCCGGCTGATCGGTTGACGCCTGCGCTTCCTTGGCCTTCTCGATCGCCTGCGCCTTGAGCTCGCTGTTGATGGCAATGACCGCCGCATCGAGCGCCTTGCTGAATGCCTCGGGTTTCTTGACCTCGGCGATCAGCGTCAACTTGGGGAACGCCGCTTGCAAGGCCGCCACGGCGGCGGTCGGGCTCAAGCCGTTCTTGATGGCCGACTCGAGCGAATCGTCGTCGGCCATCGCCGAGCGCCCCGGCCCCACGTAGGCCAGCATCCGCGGACCCAGGTGCGCGAGCAGGTCTTTGTTCAAGTCGATCTGGCCCGCGGCTCGGATCGTCTCGGCGAGGTCGTCAATCCGCGACTTGACCTCGCTCTCGGGCCAAAGGGCTGAGATCACGTCCACAATCTGGCTCGGACTGGTCGACAACTCGATGAATGAATCAACGCCTTCCGGCCGCGGCATCAGCGTGGTTTTGTCAAAGGTCGGCTGGTCGAAGATCGCCAGCAGGGGCTTTCTCGGCTTGGGCGCGACCAGCCGCGTGACCGCCATGAGCGCGTCGTCGTCAAAACCCCAGCGATAATCGATTCGTTGGATGCCCCCGTCACTATGAAGCCCTCGGAGCAGGTCGGTGAGCGAAATCTGCGCGTTGGGGCAGTTGGCCAGATCGGCAAACGCGATGCAGACCGCCGCCAGGTTGCCCTCAGGCTTCTTGAGCTCAACGACCGCCGGGTGCTCGGCCGCGCAGGGCACCTTGCCATCAATGGATGCGATGATCGCGTCGGCGCTTGCCGGCGAAAACAAGGCCACCACCAGATCGGTTTGCTCGGCCCACCAAACCCAACCAGGCCCAGCCTTCGCGCCCGCGGCCGCCGCGGCGGCAGGCGGCACCACGATCGTCCGCCCCGCGGTTTGTTTGATCGTGGGCTTCGCCTGGTTGCCCATGCACCACCCCACAAGACGGCTGGTCACCGAGCGGACATCTTTGCCCGCACCGCCGCGCAGAACCAGCGCACCCTGGAGCGAACCGGTGCTCGCGGCCCCTGAACCCTTGGGGCCAGCGCCGATCGCCACCACCCAGCCCGACCGCGTCGCGTGCTTGAAGAGCGTTACAAGGTCGGTGCCGCCCACCGGATGATTCGGCACGAAAGCGAGCCATTTGTCCAGCAACTGGCCGCTGACCGCCTCGAGCATCACGCCCAGCGGCGTTTCGTTCAGCATCCGGTAGGCGGATGTTTTCTGCCAGGCGTCAGCATGGGCGTCGATACCGGCAAACTCGACGTAGACGATCAGGTTGTCTTTGGGAACGTAACGCGAGAGCGGCACGCCGGCGGCCGCGGATGCCTGCTTCCCGCTCGGCTGCGGTGCGGCGCCGGCGGGGGCCTGAGCGCGAGCCGGGGCCACGAGCCCTGCCCAGAAGACCGCGAGCCAGCCCAAGCGACTTGACCAGGCGGCTGCACCATTGCCCCGCGCGCTACCTCGCCGTGTGTTCGAACCAGGTCTTGACGGTCGCACCGAGATGCTCCTTGTGGTGATCGTCGCTGCGAGCGACATGCGCCACACTGGTATGACTCCCAGCAACCCCTCTTACCACGTGACATCGTAAGGGTGAAACACCGGCGCGCCAACATCCTGCTTAGACGGTCGGCGCACGCTGCAGCCCCTTTTTACGCGCAGAGCTCCTTGACGACCGTGCCGTGCACGTCGGTCAGGCGGAAGTCGCGGCCGGCGTAGCGGTAGGTGAATTGTTCGTGGTCGAAGCCCAGGAGATAGCAGGATCGTGGCGTGCAGGTCGTGGACGTGGACCTTGTTCTCGACGGCCTGGAAGCCGAGGTCGTCGGTGGCGCCGTGGACGTAGCCCCCTTTGACGCCGCCGCCGGCCATCCACATGGTGAAGCCGTAGTGGTTGTGGTCGCGGCCGTTCATCTTGCCCTGGTTGGAGCCGGGCGTGGGGAGCTCGACGGTCGGCGTGCGGCCGAACTCGCCGCCCCAGATCACCAGCGTGTCGTCGAGCATGCCGCGCTGCTTCAGGTCCTTGAGGAACGCGCGCGATCGGCCGGTCGCACTGGTTGGCCAGCTCGCGGTGGCCGGTCGCCAGGTCGTCGTGATGGTCCCAGGGCTGGCCGTCGCCGTGCCAGAGCTGAACGAAGCGGACGCCGCGCTCGAGCAGCCGCCGGGTCGCCAGGAGCTGGCGGGCGTGCACGCCCGGGCCATACATCTCGCGGATCGACTCGGGCTCCTGGGTGATGTCGAACGCGTCGGCCGCTTCGGACTGCATGCGGTACGCCAGCTCGAACGACTGGATGCGCGCCTCGAGCTCGGCCTCGCCGGGACGGCGATCGAGGTGCCGGCGATTGAGCTCGGCCAGCAGGTCGAGCTGCGCGCGCTGGGCTCGCGGGCCGACCGACGCGGTTCCGGATGTGCGCGATCAGTTTTTCGATGTCGGTGTGCCTGCTGTCGATGTACGTCCCCTGGTAGATGCCCGGCAGGAAGGCCGACTGCCAGTTCTGCGACTCGGCGATCGGGAAGCCGCCAGGGCACATCACGATGAAGCCGGGCAAGTTCTGGTTCTCGGTCCCCAGGCCGTAGAGCACCCACGAGCCGACGCACGGCCGGGCCTGGCGAGCCTCGCCGCAGTTCATCAGCATGAGCGACGGCTCGTGATTGGGGACGTCGGCGTGCATCGAGCGGATCACGCAGATGTCGTCGATCATCTCGGCGGTGTGGGCGAACAGACTCGCTGACCTCGATTCCGCTCTGGCCGTACTTGCTGGAAGCGGAACGGCGAGGCCATGGCCGCGCCGGTCTTGCGCTCGGTCGGCAGGTTGGTCGGCACCGGCTTGCCATTGTGACGCGACGAGCATCGGCTTGGGGTCGAACGTGTCGACGTGCGACGGTCCGCCGTTCATGAACAGATGGACGACTCGCTTGGCCCGCGCGCGCAAGCGGCGGAGCCTTGGGCAAGAGCGGATTGACGGCCGGTCGCGCCGGGACGGGCAGGCGCGGCCCAAAGCCTCGTCGCGCCAGTGCCGCCGCGCGGGCTGAGCCCGCAAGCAGCCCTGACTCGGCCAGAATGTCCCCGGAGCGCCAGCGCCCCCATGCCCATGCCCGACCGGCAGAGCAGCTCACGCCGGGTCATGATCGAGGTCGTTATGCGCATTGCGTGAGCATCATGGGCTTGGCGAGCGCGTCGCGTGGTATCAATCCACAAACATGAACTCGTTGGTCAGGAGCAGCACCTGGCTCAACTGCTCCCAGGGCGACAGCGGCTGGTCGGCTTCGGGTGCTCGCCGCACGTTGCCAGCTCTGCGACGTCGCGGGCCGATCGGGCGGTTTCGCTGGCGAATGAACTCCGACAGCGAGGCTCAGCTCGTCGGGCTCGGGCAAGCGGCCCAGCACGCGGCGATAGAGCCGGCGAACGCCCTCGGCCGGATCGGCGGTCGCAGCTCGCGTCGCAGCCGGCGGCGACGCCGCCGTCGGGCGATCGTGCGCGACCGAGCCGGCCAGCCGGCGCGCCTGCTCGTGCAGGAACGGGCTGTTCATCAGGAAGAGGGCCTGCTGCGGCACGGTCGTCACGAACCGCCGCGGACTGGTGGCGTCGGGCACGGCGAAGTCGAAGGTGCGGTAGAGGCCGTCGAGGTTCTGGCGGTCGATGAAGCCGTAGACGCGTGCGCCGCGTCGAGAACGGCGGCTCGGTGATCGGGCGCGGCCGGACCGCCGATGCCTGGTGTCGAGTGCCCCGGAGACAGCCAGCAGCGAGTCGCGCATCGACTCGAAGTCGAGCCGCTGGCGATTGAACCGCCAGAACAGCCGGTTCTCGGGGTCGCGCTCAGCGCCGTCGGGCCGCGGGATCGCTCCGCTGCTGGTACGTGCTCGAGAGCATGATCCGCCGGTGCAGCGCCTTGATCGACCAGCCCGAGGCGATGAACTCGGCGGCCAGGTAGTCGAGCAGCTCGGGATGGCTGGGCGGATCGCTCCGCAGGCCGAAGTCGCTGGGCGTGTCGACCAGCCCCTTGCCGAAGTGCCAGTGCCAGACGCGGTTGACCAGCACCCGGGCGGTCAGGGGGTTTTTGGGGTCGGCGATCGCCCGGGCCAGCTCGAGCCGGCCGCTTCCCTTCTGGAACGGCGGCCGGTCGGGGCCCGACGAGCACGCGGAGGAACCGCCGCGGCACGGCCGGGCCGGGCCGGCCGGGGTTGCCGCGGATGAAGACGTGCGGGTCGACCGGGTTTGGTGCATCGTTCATCACCATCGCCCGTGCCGGCGCGCCGGGATGCGTCGCCTCAATCTGGACGATCGCGCCGTTGAACTGCGCCAGGCGTTGGCCCTGACCCTGGTCCAGGAACAACGCGCTTCGGGTCGGCTGAACGCGCCAGCGCCCCGTTGTCGCCGAAGAGCGATTGCCGGAGCGATTCCCAGTCGGGCTCGGGCAGAGTGCTTTGCGCAGCGCGACTTGGCGACCTGGTCCTTCAACCGCGCCTCGAGCTGCGCGAAAAGGCCGGCGTACCGCTCGACGACCTCGTCCATGCTCGCCGGCGGACTCGCCAGGACCGCCTCGGCGACCAGCCGGTTGAGCGGCACCGGCGACTTGCCCGCCGCTTGGGCCGGCTCAACTTGCTGCTGGACGTTCGCTGGCCCTGGCCGCGAACTGGTCGCGGGCAGCGCCGCGAAGGCATGCCAGGGGGCGAGCACCGGGTCGTTGGCCTTGGCCGTCGCGTCCAGGTGCCGCTTCCACACGCGCGTCACGGCCGCGAGCCGCCGCCGGTTCAAGCTTGTCGGCCACGGCCGCGCTCCTCCAACCGGCTGCTGCGCGCATCGAAGTTCAGGTCAGACGCCGCCTTGAGGTACTCGGAGAACCGCGCCTTGTAATCACCGACCGACCTCGTCGCGACATGCCGCCAGGTAGTCGTCGCGCTTCTTCGTCGCGGCCGCAAGCTTGCGCTCGTAGTCGGCCGCGAGCTGGGTCCGGCTGCCGGCCGGCTCAAGGTCGGCAGCTCGGCCGGCTCGACCGAGCTGGCGAAGACGCCGTAGAGCGAGTAGTAGTCTTCCGTCGGAATCGGGTCGAACTTGTGGTCGTGGCAGCGCGCACAGGTGACGGTCAAGCCCAAGAGCCCCCGACAGACCACGTCGATCCGGTCGTCGATGATCTCGTTCTGATCGAGCAGGAACCGCCGGCCGACCGTCAAGAACCCCATCGCGGCCAGCGGCCGGCGTGTTGGCGCCTTTGGCGAGCTGATCGGCCGCGAGCTGCTCGACGATGAACTGGTCGTAGCCCAGGTCGGCGTTGAAGGCGGCGATCACGTAATCGCGATAGGTGTAGGCGTAGGGATAGCGGCGGTCCTGCGTGAAGACATAGCCCTTGGTGTCGGCGTAGCGGGCGACGTCGAGCCAGTGCCGGCCCCAGCGCTCGCCATAGCGCGGCGAGGCCAGCAGCCGGTCCACGAGCCGCACGAACGCGACCGGCGTGTCGTCGGCGAGGAACGCGTCGACCTCCTCGGCCGTCGGCGGAATGCCCCAGAGGTCGATCGTGGCCCGGCGGATCAAGGTCCGCCGGTCGGCGGCAGGCGAGGGGCTGATGCCGGCCCGCTCGAGGCCGGCCAGCACGAAGGCATCGACCGGCGTTTTGATCCAGTCGCGGTTCTTGACCGCCGGCAGAGCAAGCCGCTTGACCGGCTGAAACGCCCAGTGCGGCTCGGAAGCGTTTGTGGAACCCGATTTCGCCGCTCGCGCCGCCGGTGTTGCCTTTGAGCTGTCGGGCGACCACGGCGCACCCATTGCCACCCACTGGCGCAGGACCGCGAGCGCCGGCTCGGGCAATTTGCCGCCGGGCGGCATCTTCAGCTCCTCCCCGGTATGCGACACCGCCTTGATCAGCAGACTCTCGTCCGGTTTGGCCGGCACGATTGACGGTCCCGATTCGCCCCCCTTCACGATCGCCTCGCGACTGTCCAGCCTCAGGCTCGACGATTGCTTCTCGGGCCCGTGGCACTTGAGGCACCGATCCGCGAGGATCGGCCGCACCCGCGATTCGAAGAACTCGATCGCCTCGCGTGAAAATGATTTGTCAGCCGCGTCTCTGGAAGACTTCACGTCGCCGGCAAAGCCGTTGTGCGCGACCACCAAGAACAAGCTCAAGACCGCGCCGCCGACCGCGACCGACCGCCGTGCGCGTGACGGCGCGGCTTCGAGGTGCGCGGTCGATTTGAGCGGTCGGTGTGCCATCGTGCTCCAAGGCTGAGGCGAGCCAGGTTTGTTGTCGGGAGGTTCGGCCGTCGGTGGGATGAGCGGGCGGCGGGTCTGACCGTCAGGGCGCAACGCAAACCCGTCTCGAACGGCTTTCGGCACGCCCGCCCCACGGCAATCGCTTGTTAAACTATTATTTCTCGTACAGGTCGGGCTGGCAACCCGGCACCGACCAACGCCCGGTGGGATAGTCCTTGGTTTCCTCGCCCCCGCGGGGAGAGGTCCGGCAGGATGCCGGGGTGAGGGGCAACGCCGTTAAGCATTATCGAGAGGCGGTTGCCAGAGTGCGCCCGCGGGGATGACCGGGATGAAGAAGATGAGCAAGATTACGATTACGATTACGATTACGACCATACCCGAACGGCTCGGTCCCGTCGGTTCGGTGTCATCGGGGGTGCGTTCTTGGTCCGAGTCCTACCTTTGGTCTTCTTCGTAGTCATAATCGTAATCGTAATCGTAATCGTAATCGCAGTCTTTCCACGAATGCGGTGGCCGTGCCCGCCCCCTCATCCGGCCGTTCCGGCCACCTTCTCCCCCACGGGGAGAAGGGGACTAATGACTAAGGACTAATGACTACTCCACGCGCTCAGTTCGTGAATTTCTCCTGGAACTCTTCAAACGCCTTCGCGCCCCATTTGGCCAGGATTTTATCGCGCTCGCTCTGGCGGGGTTCGAGCTCTGGCCACACGACGTCTATGCAAGGCACGGGCGCCGACAGCGGAGCGCTGGCGGCTTCTTCTGTCGCGCCCGACGGCACGGGGACCGTGCCTGCTACGACCGCTCGCTCCTGCTCGTCACGCAGCGTCTCGGAAGATGCGTTGGGTTCGTTTCGCAAAATCATGGTGTCGACGTAACACACTTCTCCGTTGGCGGTTCCATCGACTGGTTTCTCGGCGATTTCTGGCGTTTCGGCGATCTCTTGCGGGCGCGGCGGCCCGGCAACGACCGCGCCGTGGTCTGCCGGCGTAGCCCGGCCATCACCGTCGGCTGTCGCAGGCGGCGCGATGCTAGCCCCTTCGACTCCCCTCGACGATGCTCGGGGCAGGTCGCTCAGGACGGGCCGAAGCGCCAGCGAGGGTTCCGCCGATCGAAATTCTTCGGGCGATGCGAGGGCCTTGGCGGTTGTGATCGCTTTTTCATGATCGAATGCAGTGGTCGAATCGAGCGTCTCGTCCGGGCCTGGGCCGATCTCGTCGAATTCACCGGCTTCGGACGCCTTGCGGACTTTGAGGAACGTATTGATCGTCGTGACAAACAGCCTTTCGCGCGACAGAAGGTAGCGCCTCTGGAGCTGTCCTTCGTCGCCGGACTCGAACGCCAACCGGCTGGGCGCTTCGGCTTCGTCTTCGGCCATGGTCTGTCTGTACCTTGCGCACATCTCTTCGAGGTGCGCGATGTGCGAATTGATGACCACCGCCAATCGCCGGCGCGCATCCATGGCGCTCACGGGAACCAGCATGTCGAACGGGAGGCCGTCGAGCAGGTCGGTCCCGGGCTCGCAAAGGCGGACCAGGCTCGCGAGCAGGCGCGTGGTCCGGTCGCGCTCGGTGGGCTGCCGCTGCGATTCCATTTGCTTGGAGTCGGCAGCGACATTCTCTTCGTCTGCCTCTTGCTGCGGAATGTTGAGCGCGAGGCGCATGGCACGTCTCATGGCGGCGCCATCGTGCTTCGAGCGAAACTCGGCGGCGACGCACTCGCTGGCCAAGAGTACGAATGCGACTTTGTACTCGCTGGCCAGATCGCCCACATAATGGCCCATCAGCCGGACCAATTCGTAGCCGTCGCGTTCTACCCACATCTCGGCGACCTCGAGATGTTCCTTGAGCTCGCGTTCGCGATCAAGCAACCAGTAGCAGCCGGTGAGTGTTGATTCCAGCCGCGTCAGCAGGCGCGCCGGGTGATGGGGACCACCAGGTTGCGCCTCGAGGTCGACACCGTCGGCAGAGTCGAGGTTTTTGAGCAGCCGCTGGCCGAGCTCGATCGTTTCTTCTCCCTCGGCCCTAGCTTCGTCATGGGGCGCGTGACGGAGGCGGTAGGCGAGCTGCGCGGCCGCAGCGCGGTTGCGCGCATCGCCAGCCATTCGGCGCGGGCCATGTGATCGACCAGGAGCGCCTCCAGGACATTGCGCGGTTCCAGGCCGTCGTGCAGCCGCTGGCGCCGCGCATCGAATTCGGCGGCATCTTCGCCCGGCAGCACGGTCGACCGGGCGGTCATGCCGTGCGTGAGCGCGTTATAGCGCGAGCGCGCCTTGCCCGCGTCGGTGCGCGGGCCGGTGCTTTTCTGGGCATTGCGGCGGTTGCTCTCGGCGCGGGTCAGCCGAGCCCGCTTCGCGGGCGCGGCGTCGCTCGCACGAGGTTGAGCTGGCGCGTCGACCGGCCGGCCGTGGGTTTCGGCTTTCAAGCAGCCGTTGGTAGTGTTCATGGTAGTCATTGCAGGCCTCATTTCGGGGGGAGCTGTGATGGTAAGTCGTCACAAGGGCCGGCCGCCGTATCCGGATCCGGCTACCGGAAATCGGTCCGATCCGTCCGCTCGGTCCGATCCGTCCGATGGATCGCGGCGGGCGGCCAGTGCGCGGGTTTGACGCTGTGGGGCTCACCTCGCGACGGTCTGGGCCGGTGGCGCATTGAACGCGCCGGCGACCCACGCGGCGGCGAGGCGCGGGGTGCTCGAGCTGCAGGGACGTGGAACGCGCGAGTTCGACCGCGGAGGCTCGCGCGGCAGCCCGTGGCCAGGCGGCCGGACCGCTGCGCCTAAGGCGGACCAATGGCCGGTCGCCCTTGCACCCGCGCCTCGTACGGCCGCCCGCGCCGACCGGAGCCGCGCCGCCCGCCGCGAGAAGAGCCGTACCGAGGCCAGCCAGCTTCTCATGCCCCACTCCGCCCCCATCTGCTTGCGTTCCTCCTTTCCCGTTGTCCCGCGTGATCAATAAACCGTTTCGTTTGCACAATTCAGGGCGTCTGCGGACGCCGCACAATGCAAGAAAGGGATGCCGGATGCGGCAGCCTCTCTTCAGAGATAAGATTGCACATGGACGGAAGGAATGCGGGCTTTTTTCGCTATTTTGATGATCGGCGATCGCTAGAATCGCGAAAGCCGCGACGACCGTTTCGCGTCGCTTGAGCCGAGGATCGCGGAAGCATGTCGTATCAGGGAATCATAGAAAGGATACGCAACGACTAACCCGTAAGTGGGATTACCAGGTGCGGGAAACTATGGGGGCCGGTCGCGTTAGGCTTCGGCGAAGTGGGGCGGCGCGGGCGAGGGACGAAGGTTCTGACCGTTGCAAGTGACGGCGCGTGTTGTGGCGCAACTCCCAGTCGCGTGACCCGGTATCGGCGATGCGGCCTATTGATTCTGTTCTCAGGTACAGCATGATATTCACTGGGATCGCGGAAGCGAGCGCGCCGCGCGACCTACGAGCGCCGTGCTTGCCGCCCTGCGCACCCGCCAACCGTACCAGGCGCCTTTTGATCCGCAGCCCGGCGCGCGTGCACGGGCTCGAGAGAACAGGTGGGGATGATGCATCTCCAAATCAAGAACGTAGGCCCAATCGCCGACGCGGACATTCGGTTTGGCGACCTGACCGTCTTTGTCGGGCCGCAGGCGACAGGCAAAAGCATCACGCTCCAGTTCCTGAAGCTGATGCTCGACATGGGCCAGGTTCAGCACGAGATGAAGCGGTACGGCCTTGATTGGTCGGGAGGGCTGCCGGACTTCTTCGACGCGTATTTTGGCGAAGGAATGCGCGGGTTGTGGCGACCAGCGAGCGACGTCTGGTGGCGCAGAAGACCGTTTGGTCTGGCCGACAGGATCGCGCGACTCCAGAGCGGAAGGGTCGAATCGCTCTTTTACATCCCCGCTCAGCGGGTTCTGGCTCTGCGGGACGGTTGGCCGCAGCCTTTTGCAAGCTACCTCCCGGGCGTGCCGTTTGTGGTGCGGGAGTTTAGCGAGAAACTCCGGCAGCTCGTGGACGAGCCAGGACGCAACGGAGTCCTTTTTCCACAGGACCGCCGTCTGAAGAGGGAGTTCAGGAAGATGCTCGAGCGAGATGTCTTCGCGAGTTTTCAATTGATGCTGGACACACGGCTCATGCAGAAGCGGCTCGTGCTCAAGCGCGGAGACCATTCACTGCCGTTCATGGTCTGGTCGGCAGGCCAGCGCGAGTTCGTGCCTCTGTTGCTCGGACTTTACCATCTGATGCCCCCCGCCAAGTCGGCTCGTCGCCAGGAGATCCAGTGGGTCGTACTCGAAGAGATCGAGGCCGGCCTCCACCCGCGCGCCGTCAGCGACGTGCTCCTGATCGTGCTGGAACTGGTCACGCGGGGCTATAGGGTGTGCCTGTCAACGCATTCACCCCAAGTGCTCGAAACAGTGTGGACCCTTCGCCACCTCGTCGCTAACGGCGCGTCTCCGCTCATGCTTCTTCGGCTGTTTAACGCCCCGCGCACGGGGCAAATGCAACGGCTGGCCCGCACCGTAGCGCGAAAGAGGACAAAGGTGTACTACTTCGATTCGGAGACGGGTCGAACCGCGGATATTTCGGAGCTGGATCCGACGACTGAGCAGAGTGGAGAAGGCGGATGGGGCGGACTCATCGAGTTCAGCGGGCGCGCGAACGAGGCCGTCGCGATGGCGGCGGCCAACGCGAACCGGTAAAACGTTCCTTGACGTTCAAGCAGGCCATCGACCTCAGCGGCGACGTTCGAGACGGCTGGCAGGAGGGGTTGGCGCGCTGCGCGAAGTTGATCGAAGACGTCTCGGCACGGAAGACACGCGCCGGATCAAAGGCAGCGTCGACGTCGAAAGGCGCCTCAGGTCGATTCGTCCCCAAGACAGGCAATGGGACTACGCCGTCGGCTTTCAGCCGGAAAACCTCGAGGTCGAAGTCGTGTATTGGGTCGAAGTCCACCCGGCGAACCCGCGCGAGGTCGGCGTCGTTCTGGAGAAGCTCGAGAGCTTGCTCCATTGGCTTCGAACCAGAGCGCGCGAGCTCGACGCGATGAAAAGGGCATTCATCTGGATCTCCAGCGGAAGCACGTCGTTCTCCGAGCGCTCTCCACAGGCGCGTCGGATGTCGCAAGCGAAGTTGAGAAACGTCGGGAGTTACTTCACGATCCCGCCCAGATTCGTCGCTGAGCACCGGCCATGAGCATCTTCGATCTTCATTCCACCGTCCTAGACGATCACCGTGATTTCGTGCGGTCGCTCATCACGATTGGCGAGGATCGTATTCGCGGGTTTGTCGATTGGGCGCTCGACGGCTCGATACCGCGCGTCGCTGGGAAGAGCTGGTGGCGACTGCTCTGCTAACGTCACCACTAGAATTGCCGTTGAACCTCGCTACGCCCTTAGGTGAGATGGGCGCCACGCGGATCGACAACGACCTCACACTCGGCTTCCCTCGGACCCAGGAGGCTCGCCCATGCACCGCCGCGATTTCCGTTCCAGCGGGCTCGCTCTGGTAAGTTCCCTGTCTTTGCACAATCGCTGCTTGCGTCAAGCAAGGCACGACTCGGGCGAATACACTTTGACAGAACGTCACTCCAGGAGACAAAGCGATGGGCTGGTTTGGTCCGAGCAAAAACGAGGTATGGCGGCAACTCAGCCAAGAAATTGGGGCTGAGTTCGTCGAGGGCGGGTTCCGGAAGGGGAATAAGGTTCAGGTGCATGTCGGACCTTGGACGATCACCCTCGACATGTACGCCGTAACCACTCAGCACTCACACGTCACCTACACCCGAATGCGTGCGCCTTACGTCAACCCCGAGGGCTTCCGGTTCACGATCTACCGGAAGGGTATCTTCAGCGACCTCGGCAAGGCTCTGGGCATGCAGGACATCGAGGTAGGCAACCCCGAGTTCGACGAAGCGTTTATCATCAAGGGCACCGACGAGTCAAAGGTGGCGAGCTTGTTCGCCGACACCAAGATCCGCGAGTTGATCCAGACTCAGCCCGAAATCCGGCTCGAGGTGAGGGACAGTGAGGGGTGGTTCGGCCCCAAGTTTCCCGTGGACGTGGACGAGCTTTATTTCCAGGTCGTTGGGGAGATCAAGGACACGCGGCGACTGAAAGCTCTGTTTGACTTGTTCGCCGCTGTTCTGGATCAACTGTGCCGAATCGGGTCGGCGTACAAGCAAGAACCGGAGGTCATCTTGTGAACACCTTCAAGAATCGGAGGTCTCTCGCCAGCCGCATCTGGAAGCGGAGGACCTCAAGTGCCAGGTTGGCATCTTCCAGGAGCCGCTGGCGGTTCTTGGTATACTTGGCGGCAAATGAGTATGGTGTCCCCGGAACCCCACGGCATGGACTCGGCGACTCACTCTGAGGGAACAGAGCGGCGTTGATTGAACTGGACTGGAAGCAGCACCTCGTCTCTACCTCTCCGAAGCGCCCAGGACGGCGTCGAGTCGGCCGCGCCAGTGCTCCGGCGAAGCCTGGATTTCCTCGAGGAAGCGGCAGGCCATTCCTGACGGCACGCGGCGCCCCTGCTCCCAGGATCGGACCGTCTTGACGTCGACTCCGAGGAACTGGCCGAAGAGCGGCTGGCTGACGCCCATCATCGCGCGGATTTCCTTCACTTCATGGGGACCGAACGTCCGCGGCGTGAGCTCGAGCTTTACACGACGGACGGTGTAGCGCTCTTGGATCGGGATGCCGGCCTCAATCGCGTCGCGAAACCGCTCCAGTGCCGCCACGATCTTCGCACCCTTCGGTGTGAGCTTCGATCCCCGCTTCATCTCTTCCTCCTCGCTCCCAGTTTCAGTCGAATGTCGCGGACCATCGCGGCGATGGCATTGCGGTCCCCCGCGGAAAGGTCCGACTTCACATTCTTGCCCCAGACGGTTACCAGAAGAATAAACCCGAACTCGCGAAACCGCACATAACCCACGCGATAAGCCGCGCGCTTGCCTCGCGCCTCTCGAGACGGGGCGAACCGGATCTTCCGCAACCCGTCCGTGCCTCGGACGACCGGAGAGCGCTCGGGCGATGCCAGGATCGCGCTCTGCAACTCCCGCAGGTCGTCATCCCGCAACCCGAGGTCGGCCCATTCAGCGTCAAAGACGTCGAGATGGAGGAACGTCGGCCATTCCGACGGTTCCCAGTTGAACGGGCAAGAACCGCCAGCAAAGTGTGCGTTCCGCGCCGCCATCTACCGCCCTCCCCAGGCCGAGGTCGGCTGCCGTATCAATACAAATCGTACCACTGTGTAGAACAGAATCCAAGCAGGATGAAGGGAGACAGCAAGAGGATTGTGCGCCTACCGACCCACGGTTCCTCACACCAATCTGACCAGTGGCACGGGGAGTCAGAGTGTAATCTTGAAGCAATGCGAGCGGTCTCCTCAGCGGGTTGGAACGGAGCCAGATAATGCCTGGCACAAAATGTGGGATGTCGGCGGGCTCAGGGTTTCAAGAAAACGGCGTGGCACAGAATCTGGGCACGCCATCCGGCTACGGCTTCTCCGGTCGCTGCTCCGCTGACGCTCCCTGCGTGCCTGCGCCCGATGGCTCCGCTCCCTTGACTGATACCGCCTCCGGCCTGACTCGAGACAGACTCAGGGCCAGGCGGAAGCCGTGATAGATCGTGCGGTACGTCGGGACGCACATCCCGCGGTCCGACGACCGGCAATCCGCCGCGCCTTGGGGCCAACTGCCGCCACGGATCACGCGGGACGAGCCCTCTTTGGCGCCGAGCGAATCAACAGCGGCGGTTTCCCCAAAGTCACCATACCAATCGTGCGTCCACTCAAATCGGTTCCCATGCAGATCAAACAAGCCTCGAATGCTCGGACGCAATTCCCGCGGGGGATGGCCGTGCTTGCCGCTGTTCTCCGCGAACCAGCCAAATCGTACCAGCAGGCTCACCTCGCTGCCAAAGCCGTAAGTCGTCCGCGCTCCGGCACGGCTGGCCACTTCCCACTCCGATTCCGTCGGCAAGCGAAATCCCCGTCGACCCAGCTCCAGTGGCCATTTCCGCGGGGCCCAGTTCGCACCGGGATTCGGTTCACGCGGATACGTCGCCTTGTCCAGGGTCTCTGGAGCCGCATACGACTGGTCTCCTTCCGACAAGCCCGACTGCTGGCCCAGCCACCGGCAAAAGCCCACCGCGTCGTACCAGTCCGCACCAAACCCCGCATCCGCGGGTTTCGCATCGAATTGCTGCATGAATCGCGCGTAGAGTGGCGAAAAGGCGATCAGCTCAAGAACGGTGATCTCACGATCCAAGAGCGCGAAGGGGTGCGTCAGCGTGATACGGTGCCGGAGTTCGTTTTTTTGCCGGTCCGGTTCGTCATTGACCGATCCGATGTCGTAGGCGCCCGCCGGGAATACAATGAACGTGTAGTAAAACGTCTTGGTCGGCAGCGGCGCTTTCGGCGTTACCGTAATCGCCAGCGTAAACCACTCCCGGTCAGGGGCATACGGCACCGCGGTCTGATCCACCTGGCGCACGACCTCCGCCTGCCCCCATTGCCGCAGCAGCCAACCCGCGGCACCGTGTACTCCCGAGCTCGGATCATGGCGGTACCAGTCGGCCAGTTGCTTCTGGAGTGCTACCCGACGCGATTCGGGAATCTCCTTGATGGAAAATTCCCCCAGCGCCAGCAGCAGGGCGTACCGAGTGTTTTTTGGATAACGATCTTTCGAAGCGACGCTGACCCGCTCTAGACAGTCCAAAAGGGCATCCGCCGCGACCCCGCGCGGGCGGCAGCGGAAGATGAATTGCGTGAGCGCCTCCGGATCATCGGTCGTCTCAAACACCGGCAGCACCTTGTCGCGCTCGCCCAGCCGCAGCAAGGTGACTGCGGCGTTCGCACGGCGCTGGCCATAGGGTATGCGCTCCACGGAGCCCAGCTCCACCGATGGAAGCGTGGCGGCGATCTGGGCGAGATCCTCGATCGTGACTGCCGCGATGCTGGCCTCCACGATCGGGTAGAGCACCGCGAATTGCTCCGGCGTGGCGACGGCGAGTAGGTGGGACAACTTCGGGATATCGCCGGCGGCGTAATCAGCGAACGCGTTGGCGGCGCTCAGCCGTTGGTCTAACGCTTTCGAATAAGCAAAGATCCGTTCCAGTTCCACCAACAACCGAGCACGGATCGGTCGCAACGCGTCGCGCAGCAGCGGTTGAAACTCGGCATTGGACAAGACCAGTTGGTCGGCCACGAACTTCAGGTCCTGGTCGGTCCACGACGCCGCTTCAGAGTCCGGAACGTAATCGGCGAGGGCCACCGCCGCACGGAAGCGGCGCTCGGCCTCGGCTTTCTCGTCCCGCAGGACGACCCACAGTTTTTCCGTGAGCTCACTGGCGTACGGGCGCAATTGCTGCCGAATCGGATCGATGTAGACGACCTTGCTGGAAAGCAGTTCTTCCATGAGTGGCTCGACCAGCGATTTGTCGCGGGCGACCATCGCCAGTCGAGCATGCAGTTTCGAACGCTTTTCGTCGATTGTCGTGGCATCGGACGAGACCAGCGGCGAAAGGAAGGTCGCAGCCACCTCGGGATTCGCATCGAGCTCCTTGGCAATGCCGGGCAACTGATTCGGCTCGGCGCTGAGTAGGCTCCCCACGAGCCCTTCGATGCGTGTCACCTCTTGCCGTTTGGCAACTTGAGCGCGAACCACGGCTCCGATGGAAACCGATGCGACGAGACCAGCCAGGGCAAGCGCGGATCGGAGGCCATGCACACGTCCCGCCTTGGCCATCATCTTGCGCTGCGGTTGAGTCCATTTCTTCTTGTCGGTGAGGGAGCGGATGCTGAGGTTTTCCCACCACGACTGCAGGAAGCGGTTTTCCGGCTTGGCGTTCCACGACACCGACCGTTCTGCCAGCCGTAATTCCGCTCGGCCTCGCCGGGTTTCCCTTTGCTTGCGGGTCAGCCAGTCCCGCAGTGAGTGGACCAGATAATCGTGGGTCAGTTGATAATAACGTCCACCCGACGAAACCGGCGCTGAGTTATCGTCAGATCCAGTGGGGTCAGTAGGCGTGATGAGGCGAAGCTCGTTGTCCAGGATGTGCAGGAGGTCGGCAAACTCACGGGGACGGTCGGCGTAGGCGGCTGCCTCCTGCAATTCTCTCTCCGACCGCATCTGCCCCTTGATATCCGTGCCGATCTCGGGCAGGAGGGCTTTTAGAACCGCCTGAGCCGCTTTCTGGTGTAGACGATGCTTGGGATTGGCTTGAGGGGAGCTGAACGTCTCTTCCAAAAAGGTGACGCCCACGCCCGCGGTGCCCCCCACCTGCCTCAGGGTAGCTGGGGCCCACGGCTTGCCCTTCATCATCTCGGCAAACAAGGCGAGGCGCACCGAGACGACCTTGCCGTCCTGGGAAAGCTCGGTGATCGCTTGATCCAGAAAGGCGTGCTGGTCCCTGGAAATGTCATCCGTCCCCTCTGGCAAACTCCCATAGGCGTTTCCGAAAGCTGTTAGTACTTTGCGAGCATGACGAAGGTCGAAGAGATCGACGAGAGACGTGTTCTGCCCCTTGAGCAATTCAATCTCCAGCTCGTCCATGAAACGGGTCACCGCCAGCCAGAAATCGTCCCTCACCATCACGACCGCCTGCACATGCTCACCATCGCAGTGTCGCAGCGCAGCGACCAGTTCCGTGTTCTCCTCACCGCGTCTGGAATGGAGCCACTGCTCGAACTGATCCAGGACAAGCAATACCTTCTGCCCCCCACGCAGTATCCGCCCCTTCCGCACCGCCGCTAGTGAGCCCACCAATCCCAGCGCGGACGGCAGGTCGGGACACGCTTTGTAAATTCCCTTGAGCAGCCGGGCTTCCGTCTCGTCCGGTGTCGCCTCAAGGTAAACCGGAAGAACGTGCTTCGCCAGCCGGGGCAACAGCCCCGCCCTGACAAGCGAGGACTTGCCACACCCGCTTGGTCCATAAATCAACCCGACCCGAAAAGTCTGATCAGGATCGGTTTGCTCAATCCTGGTCTTCCAGAACCGGAGACTGTCGGGCAGACCATCTCGGTCCCGAGGTCCGGGAAGCAGTTCCAAGAAGAAGTCGGCGTCGTGTTCGTCGAAGGATCGGAGTCCTTTGGGGACGACTCTGATTGCTTTCTGATCTGAGTCGGATTGCTTAGCGGTCGGTGGGACCGGCGTTACTTCCAGCGTGGGGCCGGGCGGGATGTCAATCGGAACAGCAAGGGTCAGAGGTGCTATCGTCCCGCCTGCAGTTTCGAGAAACTCCCGCAGATCCCCAGCCATGTCCTTGGCGGTGCTGTACCGCTCCGATGCCCGCTTCGAGAGTGCCTTCTGGCAGATCCGTTCCAGTTCCTTGGGGATCGTGTCATCGATCTGGCGGGGAGGGCGGGCTTCCGTCGTGGCGATCAGGTCAAGCAGTTCGTCGCGGGCTTTGTCTTTGTCTTGCGCCCTGGCAATGAAAGGCCGTCTGCCGGTGAGTAGCTCATACAGAACGACGCCCAGACTGAAGATGTCGGATCGACCATCGACACGATGGCCCTCGCCACGAGCCTGCTCGGGACTCATGTACGAAGGAGTTCCGGCAATCCCGCCACCAATGCCGAAGTCCTCGTCCTTAAGTGCAAGACCGAAGTCAGCAACGAACGCCTTTCCTGAGCCATCGATCAGAATGTTGGCTGGCTTGATGTCTCGGTGGACCAAGCCATGGGTATGGGCGTAATGCAGGGCTTCGGCGATCGTCGCCACCAATCCCGCAGACTCGTGAACGCTCGGGCGTGCTACCTTGATCCTGGTAGCAAGATCGTTCCCCTCAATGAACTTGGACACGACGAAGCACAGACCGTCGTCGGTGCGTCCCACGTCGTAGACCGGCACGATATGGGGATGGTCGAGGTTCGCTACGATGCGGGCTTCAGTCAGATAAGCCTCGACATCTTCCGGGCAAGAGACTCGCTCGGGGCGCGGGACTTTGATCGCAACCGGGCGGTCCAGGTCTTCGTCGTAAGCGAGAAACACCTGCCCGAAGCCGCCTTTTCCAAGGCGTTTCAGAAGGCTGTAACGCCCGATTTTCGTGGGATGGAGAAGTGAGAACGATTCCTGCGAATCCTCGCTCCAGGAATGTAAGTCCTGAGTTGAAGACGGATTCTCGGGATCCTCCATCGCTCTACTCCTCAAGACGACCGCGTCGGCGTTCTCAGCCGGTCGTTGCCATTCTCTCATCCCGATCCGGAATGGCAAAGGGTTCGAACCGGCCCGCGCAGTCTCGCGGTCACGCCGGCGTGACGCCGCTCGGTCCGCAGGCCCAGGCCGGCCGCGTCGATGATGATGATCCCGCGCGGGCGATCGGGTTCGGGACGCCATGGTCGCCCGATTGTTCGAAGAGAACCCGATGCCGGATCGAGTGAAGCGATTGCGAAGACTCGGCTGTGGCAAACCCATTTTGAGCGAGGCGGTGTTGACGACGGCCATTCCAGCCATGCAGACGACATTTCCGCGGCGCGGACGAGAGTACTCGCGCCTCAGGGCAAGCTGCTGGAACGAGAACCGCGATTAGCTCCCGCCTGGCTCGTCAGCGGGTCACCCACGATCATCATTTTCGACTGCGGCTTCGTAGACGGCGACAGCCGCTTTTGCCATCAGGTGCATGGTCCGCTGCGTCGGGAGGAGCGGAAGCCGTTTGAGTCCCATGTCGGAGATGACTTCGAGAACGGCTCTCTCGATTCGCTTTTCCAGCTTCCGAACGGTTTTCTCGTCCATCGATCACGCCTTCGTAGTGTAGTGCGGCAGCTCTGCAGGCCGGCCGCCGCGACCGATCGGACCGATTGGACGGATCTGACCGATCCGCCTGATTAGATGCGGCGGCAGGGACGGTTCTCCGGACTGGAAGCCCCGACCCCGAGCCGAGCGTTTCTGCGGTCACACTTGGGTTAACACTTTTCCTTTAACCAGGCGGCCGCCATGCCATGGGGATTCTACGGCCACGCGATTGAATTAGCGAAAGGCAGACGCGCACCAAATTGCAAATCAACCATCCATGGGTGGCAGAATAATGCACAACCATGGGTGTCTTGGAAGCCGTTCGCGGTTTTGCCAGAACCTGGCAACTTGCGGTATGCTATTTCACGGGTAAGCTCTCTCTGGAGCCAGGACCGTCCATGACCATCAACATCGAACTTAGACCCGAAGAAGAACGAGCGCTCCTCGAGCGAGCCCGAGTGAGCGGAAGCGACTTGGCCAGCTACATTCACCAGATCCTCCGGGGACACCTCCGCACCTCGGAGCTGGACAGCGGACCGGCTGAGGTAGCCAACGGTGGGGCGCCTACCTTGGAAGATCTGATTGATTACGAGGCCATCGAGTCTTGCGCCCGCGAGGTCGAAGGCAAGGATGTGCCCTCGATTGAAGAGGTCCGCCGGTTGCTCTCGAAGATCCCGGGCTCGATGGCCCAGGCCGTCATCGAAGAGAGGGAAGACCGATTCTAGATGCCGCGCTACTTCTTCGACACGAGCGCCCTGGTGAAGCGCTACCACGCGGAACTGGGATCTCTCAAGGTCAATGCGATCCTAGCAGAGGTCGGGTCGGAGTTTTGGATCTCGCGCTTGACGCTCGCCGAGGCGCCTTCCGTTTTCGCGAAGAAGGTCCGGACCGGGGAGATTCCGGACATCGACTTCGACCGACTCCGCCTCCGTTTTTTCGACGACGTCAAGAATCGCATCGTCACGCCGGTGCGCATCCTCAACGCCCACTTCCAAGCAGCCGGTGATCTCATCACGAGGCACGGGAAGACGCGGCAGATCCACACGCTCGACTCCCTTCAACTTGCGGTCGCTCTCTCGATTCAGCAGCCCGCGCCCATCGACCAGTTCGTTTGCGCTGACCAAAAACTTTGCGACATCGCCCAGCTCGAGGGCCTGGCCGTTATCAATCCCGAGCAGCCTTGATACCCAACCGCCAAACGACGCTCGTCTCCTCAGAGAAAAAAGGTGGACACCCATCAGATTGCAGGTCAACCATCCATGGATGGCACAGTACCGCACGACATTGGGTATCTTGGAACCCGCTCGGACAGTTCGACCCGCCGGTGCCACAATATGACGCAGTCCCGACGCCATTTAGCATTGGTCGACCTGATGGCCGCCGTCGTGGCGGCCGCTCTGGGCTTAGGCTGGGTCGTGTGGGTCGCGCCCGGTCGGGCCGTGCCCATGCTGATCGTCATCGGCCCGCTCACAGGTATCTTGTCCGACCGGTGGCGCGGGGGCAGGGGCATCATCGGCGGAGCTCTGGGCGGGGCAGCTTATGCGGGCGTCGGGCTGATCATGCTGGTCACCGGGCCACACGGTCCGGGCCGGCTGGGCTCTCGTCGATCGCGGACTGGCCTCTTCAACTGGTCATCATGACCGCCATCGGCCTCACGGTCGGCACGCTGATGGGTGTCGCCGCCTGGCTCGCGGCGGCCGCGATGGGACGACCCCTAGCACCGACCACGCCAGGCCAAAATGACCGACCGGCGCGCGAGCTCTGAACTATAAACGAGCATTTACACGATACCCACTGCAGGCCGGCCGCCGCGCCGGATCGGACCGATCCGACGGATCGGACAGATCGGACCAGTGCGTCAGATTAGTCGCGGCGGCCGGTGCCGCCCCCTTGACCGCCGCGGGCGGCGAAACTATATTCGGCTATGCGGATGAAACACCAAGCTGCTGACGCGCTCGAGGAATCAGTCGAGCTCTTCAAGGCGTTCGCCGACCCGGTTCGGCTGCGGCTGTTGAACCTGCTGGCCGAGGGCGAGGTTTGCGTGTGCCACCTGCACGAGGCACTGGGCCTGCCGCAATCGACCGTGTTGCGGCACTTAGCGTACCTGAGGAAGCGCGGCCTCGTGCTCGGCCGCAAGCAAGGACAGTGGGTTTATTACCGCCTCGCAAAGCCGGCCGGAACACTGCACCGCGGGCTCATTCATTGCCTTGACGCCTGCTGCGCGGAGGTCCCGGCTCTCGAGGTCGACCGGCAAAAGCTCGACCGGCGCACCTGCTGCGACGGGTAGATACTCCTTTTTTTGAGTTTCGATATATTCGCTTTGGCGGATAAGAATGGGAGGGGACGATGGAAGAAAACAGCGCGCTCAAGCTTGCGGTGAGGGAGCAATACGGCAAGGTGGCCGAGGGTACGGCCACGTGCGGAGCGCTGTGCGGCTGCACGGCCAATGCCCAGGAGCTGGCCATCACGTTCGGCTACTCGCTGGCGGACCTGGCCACGCTGCCGGAAGGTGCCAACCTGGGCCTGTCTTGCGGCAACCCGCAGGCGCTGGCGGCGCTGCGTGAGGGCGAAACCGTGCTCGATCTCGGCAGCGGGGCGGGATTTGACTGCCTGCTGGCAGCGGGCAAGGTCGGCTCGTCTGGCCGAGTGATCGGCGTGGATATGACCGACGCCATGCTGGACAAAGCCCGGGCCAACGCCGCGAAGGCGGGACTGGCCAACGTCGAATTTCGCAAAGGTGAAATCGAAGCGCTGCCGGTGACCGGCGGCTCGGTCGACGTCGTGATCAGTAATTGCGTGCTGAACCTGGTGCCAGACAAGGACCAGGCGTTTCGCGAGATCTATCGGGTACTCAAACCCGGCGGACGGCTGGCCGTCTCGGACATGGCGTGGGAAGCCGAGCCGCCGGCGGCTCTACGCAGGGACATGGAGGCCATCGTCGGGTGCGTCGGCGGCGCACTGTTGCTCGACGACTATCGAGCGCGGCTGACGCGCGCAGGCTTCGCCCGCATTGAGGTCGAGAAACACATCGAGGCGGTGCGCAAGATGGTCGAGGTTTCGGGAATCGCGCCGCCGCCAGGCATCGAGCACCTGCTGAGCGTCAACATCACCGCCACCAAATGAACACCAACCGGGAGGACGTTTCGCCATGCATCTTCCACTCATCGCCGCGTTTGCTCTGGCCGCCGGTCCCGCGCCGGGTGACGACCCGGGGACGTTCGTGCAGGCTTTGTGGCTGGTGCAGCATCATGGCACCGCCGAGGCCCTCGATCCGGCCAACGATCAAAAGGTCAAAGGGACTCTGGCCAAGGCACTCGCCAAGGACGGCGAGCTGAGCCTCGCCGAGCTCGGCGGGCTCATCGACGCCGACACGTTTCAGAAACTGGCAGGCAGCGACGGTCGCATCGGCCGGGCGGAGATCAAAGCGGCCGCCGAAGCCGCAGCGCCCGCCACTCGCCTACGCCTTTTGCCCAAGGTGAAGGAGCATGCCGATTTCTTGACGACGTCGTTCGACATGATCGATGAACCGCATCGACTGGCCGGTCGAAAACTCGCGGAGTGGATCGCCAAGAATTACCAGCCCGGCCGGTCGCTTGATGTGGTCGCCGTCTGCAGCGGCAATTCCCGGCGAAGCATGATGGCGGCGACGATGGGCAACGTGGCCGCAGCCTATTATGGACTGCCCGAGGTTCGCTTTTTCAGTGGCGGCACGGCCCCGACGGCGTTGAACACGCGCGCGAAGAGAGCTCTCGGCGGAATCGGCATCGAGATCGAACCGACCGGCAAGGAAGCGGACAGGGGAGAGCCGCAGACGGCCAACCCGGTTTATCGGCTTCGCTGGGGAACGCCCGGCGAAACCGGCGCTCCCTTGCTCGAGACGATCGAGTTTTCCAAGCATTACACCGACCCGGCCAATCCCCAGCAGGGATTTGCGGCCCTGATGGTCTGCGGGGAGGCTGACGAAGCGTGCCCCGTCGTCAAGGGGGCTGCTCTGCGCGTCTCGATGCCGTATCTCGACCCCAAGATCTACGACGGCAGTCCCTACGAAACTGCCAAGTACGCCGAGCGGCGCGACGACATCGGACGGCTCATGCTCTCTGTCATGATGCAGGCGCGCGGCGTATCATGCCGGTGGCCGAGACGCCGGAAAGGACGCGCTGACCAAATGGACGGATCATTGCCCGAACGCCTCTCGCGCCTTGACCGTCATCCGACGCTTTGGATCGTCATGGCCGTGCTGGGCGCCGTCGCGCTCGGTCTGACCGCCATGGCCGCGCAATCCCCGAAGGTCGATCCGCCCAACGCGGGTCCGGATGACCTGCCCGGCCGGGTCGTCAGCGAGTCCGGCGCCGGCGTGCGGGACGTCCAGATCTGGGCGATGGACGGCGCTCCGAACGCCGAGACGGTAGCGATCTCGAGAACCGACGGCCAAGGTCTGTTCGTCATACCGCAGGTTGTGCACCGCATCGGGCCGCCGGGGCGCTCGACGAACCTAAGCGTGTTTGCCCGCGGGCGGGACGGCTCGATCGGCTGGCAGAGTCCTGTCTCGCGCGACAGTCCCCTCGAGAGGACGGTCGAGATCGAGCTCAGGGCAGTCGGCGACGTCGCGGGCCGGCTGACAGACCAGAATGCAGAGCCGATCGCCGGCGTTGACGTCGCGCCGGTACTCCTCAGGCCGTCGGCCAACGCGTCGCTCGGCGCATACATCCGGCTCAGCCCCGAGGTGACCGCTCTGTTGCGAACCCGGACCGCACCGGATGGTTCGTTCGTGCTCAAGGGCATCCCCCGGGCGCCGGGATCTTTGCTGCGATCGCGGCCCCCGCGTTCGGCTCGCCGACGGTTTCCTGGGATACGACCCAGCCGGTGATTATCGCACTCGACAGCCGGCTCGGGCAGATCAAGGGCCGGCTCAAGCCGCCCGACGCGCGGGGCCTTGCGCTGCCGTTTTCGCTCGGTCTAACAAGATGGTTCGATTCCAGCAGGCAGGGAACGCCACCAAACCGAGGGCCGCGGCGCGACAACCCGGCTCCCCGCCCATTCGAGGTGGTTTACATGTTCAAGTCCGCCGTGGCGGACAAGGACGGCGCGTTCCAGTTCGACGCCTTGCCGCCGGGCCGTTATGTGATCAATGCCTATCTTGACCGGGACGGGATCATCGCCACCAGGCCCGAAACAGAGATCGAGGTTGAACCTGGCGGCGCTCGCGCAGGTCGAGATCTCACTCCGGCGGCAGCCGATGATCACCGGCCGGGTCGTCGACGCCCGGACCGGCCAGGGCGTCGCCGGAATCCGCCTTCAATCCTCATGCCGCGAACTGGGCAGCAACCTGGTCGTGGGGGAGGCCACGACCGACGCCGAAGGGCGGTACAAGATCGCGGCGCGACCGGGTAGGACTTTGATCGAGCCGGTGCAGGTGCCGAAGACGCATCTCGCGCTCGACTACGGCGAAGCTCCCGTGCAGGAAGTGAAGGCCGACCAGGCGTGGCCCGACCTGAAGCTCCTCCCCGCGACGGCGCTCGACGGCCTCGTCGTGAACGAATCGGGGCGGCCGGTCGCCGGGGCCGAGGTGTACCTGCGCGGGACGGGTCGATCCAGGCCCCCTGGCGTCGACCCGATCCGGACCGGCCCTGACGGCTCGTTCCACCTCGATCAGCTCGACCCGGTTCACCCGGTGTCGCTGTGGGCCCGCGCCGGCGCGGCCACGACCGAGGGGACGATCACCGTCCGGCCCGGGGAGGTCAAGCGGAAGCTCGGGCTCACGATCGATGCCGAAGCACGCGCTGCGGATCCGCGGTCTGGTGAGCCGACATCGCGGGCAAGCGAATTGCCGGCGCGAAGGTCACGCTCGGGTGGCATCCGACCATTTCCTAGCGACAACCAGCAGGGACCGCGTGCGTCGCTCGGAATCCTGCTCGACATCGCAACCACTGCCGGCGATGGCTCGGTTCGTGTTCGGGGCCTCTGGGCGGGGCTGTCGTACGATCTCGTGATCGAGGCCAGGGGATACGACAAGGCCAAGTTACCCGAACGTGACCGGCAAGGCCGGCGAGACGCGTGACGTCGGCAAGATCGTCCTGATCAGCACGAGTGGACACCTCGCCGGCCGTGTCGTCGGCTCCGATGGCCGACCGATCGCCGGCGCGGCCGTGTTCAACCGCGGCGACGGCCCCGCGCCGGTCGCGACCTCCACCGATCCCCAGGGCCGATTCCTGCTCGACGGCCTGTTCCCGGGGACCAAGTACGTCTTCGTTCGCAAGGAGGGATATCGCTTCACCGGGGTCAAGGCCGATGACGACGCCGATGACCTCTCCATCACGCTGCTCAGGACGGATGAACCGCCCCCGGCGTGGAAGCCGGCGCACAGGGCCGAGCTTCGACGAGCAGCGGGCCTTCGCCCGGCGAGTCCTGGTCCGGCTCTGGGAGAAGTACGGTCCCGGACGCAGACAACAACTGGGCGCTTCGTTGCATCGAGGACATGGCCGAGATCGATCCGGAACTCGCCCGACGGTGGTCGGCCGATAAGGGCCATCGCCACGACGACGAAGTCCGACTCGCCGAGGCCCGGAACCTGGCCGAGACCGACGCGACGGCCGCCCTGGCGCTGCTGAACCAGAAGCCTGATGTGGGAAGCCAGACCATTATGCAGGAGCTGGCCGATCGGTTCGTAGAGACGGACCCGCGGAAGGCGCTTCGATTCGCCGACGAGGCGGCGGTCCAATCCCGAGGGTTGAACCAGCCCGACCGGACCCTGGCGATGGCCAGGGCGGGCGCCGTCCTGGTCAAGCTGGGCCGGCGCCGACGCCGGCCGCAAGCTGATCGAGGACGCTGCGCGGGACGCCGCCCAGCTCCCCGCCGCGATCATGGGCGGGCATCTGCCGTTCCGAGGCCGCCCGGATCCTCGCACCTTACGACCTGGAGCGTGCGCTCGCGCTCGTCGAGCCGTTCAAGGCCAATGATCCGAGCTCGTGGCAGGTCAATCACCTCAACATCGCCATCGCGATCGCCAGGACCGACCCGCGCCGGCGCCATGGAGCTGATTATCGACACGACGGACGCCGCCGGGTTCGACCACGATAGGGCCCGGACGGCGATCGCGTACAAGATCGCCGGCGACCGGCCCGACGCGGCGATCCAGATCATCGAAGAACTTTCGCACGTCCCGGACTCCACCCGGCATGCCGCGGCGTTCGGTTGGCTGGCCGTGATTCAGGCGCCGCGCGACCGGGCGCGGGCCAACGCCCTGATCGACCGCGCACTGGCCTTGATGATCGACGATCCGAGCTGGGTAGGGCTATGGGCCCGGTCCGGCGGTGCGCTGGCGGCGGCCGCCCATATCGCCGCTTGCGCACGGCAGATCGGCTACCCGGACATGGACAGTGCGATCATGCGGGTGATGGCGGCCCGGCCCTGCCATACGCTCCGCGCGCTCAACGACCGTGACGCCCTCATCGGCTCGCTGGCGGTCTCGGGGGTCGCGCTGGCTCTCGTCGACCCCGACGCGGCCCGGACCGTGCTCGAGCGGATCGAATCGCTGTGCGGGATCGACCCGGTTAGCCTGCCAGACATCCGCGAGCCCTGGCTGACCGCCTGGGCCCTGGTCGACCTCGCGAAGGCGGCAGCCATCTTCGAGTCCGAGCTGGCGTCACTCGATCAGGAAAAGAATCCGAGACTCTGGCGCAGGGGCTTCTTCGAGATGGTCGAGCTGCTCTCGGCCCCGCCCGACCACCGCGAGGAAGTCCTCCAGAAGAGATCCGGCTGGGCATTCTGGCGACCGGGAGAGCCCTGATCAGATTCCTGGCATCCAAGGCCTAAGCCTATTGACGGCGGAAAGGACACGCTGACCCGATGGACGGAGCATTGCCAAAACGCTGATGATGATCAGCCTGTTCAACGTGGCTTTCTAGTTTCAGCGGCGGTATTTCGGTGCCGCTCCTCCGGAATTGGTCACTGTCGATCCGGTCTGAGCTTCCGCGTCAATTGGGTCGGCGGCGGAAGATGTGGCGATCCTCGCCCGGCCGTTGGGAGCCGGGACGGGAGTTACACCGGCCTCGCTGACGGGTGGAGTCGCTCGGGCGGGCATTTGCGGGGCCAGCCCGACGGCGCGATAGAGGCGGAACTGGGCGCGGTCGTACGCCAGCACGGCGTTGAGATAATCGGTCCGCGTCTGGGCGAGGGCCTGGATCGGCTGAAGCACCTCGATGGGACGGGTCGCCCCGGGCAGTCCGGCTCCGCGGCGTATGTTGGTCAGGTTGAGGTCGAACGACTCGATCGCCTCGCTGACGGATTGACGAGCGTCGTCCATCGCCTCTGCCGCTGCGAGCCGGGCCTTGTACGCTGCGACCACGTCATTCGCGATCTGCGCCTGGATTCGGACCAAGTCGATGTCCGCTGTGTGCCACTGGGCCTCCGCGATGCGGATGTGGCCGCGATCGCCGAGGCCGAGGCCGTTGAGCTCCCAGAACAGGCTCACCGCCGCGTCGCCCCGGGTGTTGAAGTTGCCGAAGGACGAACCCACTCCTCCCCCGAAGCCGCCACCCGAATAGGTCACGGCCAACGACGGGACGAACGGGCGGAGCTTGGCCTGTTTGAAACGCAGCACGGCCGCCTGAACCATCTCCCGGGCCCGCGCCAGCTCGGGCCGGTGCATCCAGCCCTGGCAGATCAGCTCGTCGAGCGGAACGTCGTCGTCGACAAGGCGGATGACCGTCTCGGCCGGCTCGACCGGGGCGACCACGACGCGCGGGTCGAGCAATAAGGGTCGCACCAGGTTGGCCGAGGCGATTTCTAGCTGCCCGACGGCAAGCCTGATGGAGCGCCGCCGACTCCGGAGTTCGGTCAGGAGGCGACGGTGGTCGGCCTCCAGCCCGGCGCCGGTCCGGACGTAGGTTCCCGTGATGTCCGCCATGACCTCGGCGTTGCCGCCAGCCTCACGTGCTATCGCAAGCGTCCCGGCTGCGAACTGCAGGTCGAAATACGCCTCGGATACCGCCAAGAGCGCGTCGTTAGTCGCGGCCTGGACCCCGGCCTCGTTTGCGGCGATGACCCGCCGCACGACTTGAACCCCGTAGATCGCGTCGGAGAAACGCAGCACCCCGCTCAGGCCGTTTAAGGGGGGGAATCCGGACCCCGGCGGCGCGGCGGGGTAGCTGTTGGCCAGGCTGGCCGTTGTACCAAGGAACAGCGAGCCGCGGTCGACCGTCTGGACTTGGCCGTTGATCGCCTGGACCTGCCCGTCGAGCCGATAGTACGTCGGGCCGGTGAACAGGCTGGGCAGCCACAGCCCGCGGGCCTGATCCAGTTCGCCGAAAGACTGCAAGACCTGCTGCCTCGCCGTGGCGATGTCCACGTCGCGCGCACCCGCCAGACGCAAGGCGTTGGCCAGGTCGATGGGCTGGATGACCTGGCCGCGGACCAGAGGCGCCGCAAGTCTGGCGGCCAACATGCCGCCGGCGGCGGGCGGCGGAGGGCCGGCTGCCTCGATCGGTGGGGGCAGCGGCTGTCGCACGACCGCCGCCGCCGATCCTGGCGAGCCAGATCGGACGCCGGCGTCAGCGGACCGGGCTGGAGCAAACGGGTTCGGTGGCGGGACCATCCCGCTGCGAGGCGGACCGGGCGGCTGGGCGGCGGCCGTTCCCAGCGCATTGGCCGCGAAGAATCAGGAGGGCGAGCGTAAGCGGCGCGGCGAGGGCCCGCCACAGGTCGAGCGTTGCCGACATGATGGAACCGACCCTCCCTGGTCACGGCAGACGCCCGCGGCCCCACGGGAGCGAGGGCTCGCACCGTCGCCCCCACCTGACCCGGCTTCGCCGGTCTTCGGTTGTATCGGTCGATATCGCGAACCGACATTAAGGGTTGTTCCGAGTGCGCCAGCCGCCGCGGAAAGCCCACCCGAACAGTCCGCGTAACCGTCAAGGTTTCGCGCTCGATGGCGAAGGATTGGCCGGATCAACGACTTCCACGGGCTGTCCGTCCGTGAGCGAGGCGGCGTTGGCCTTCACCACCGCTTCGCGCCCGTCCAGGCCCGAGACGACCTCGGTCCGTGTGCCGTCGCTGAGCCCGACCTCGATCGGGCGGCGCGCCGCCTTGCCGGCGACGATGGCGACGCAGTAATCCTTCCCCTGTTCGCTCACGACGGCGGTCACGGGTAGGGTCAGGACGTCGGGGTGCTCTTCGGCGATGACGGTGGCGTAGGCGTAGAGGCCGGGCAGAAGCTTGGCGCCCGGATTGGGGATATCGATCTCGACGCGGATTGTCCGCATCTTCGGGTCGATCGCCCAGGAGACCCGAGTGACCTTCCCCTCGACGGTCTTGCCCTTCATCTCCTGGAGTCTCACCATGGCGCGGTCGCCAGGATTGACCTCCGCGGCGAACGCCTCGGGCACGTTGACCCTGATCGTCATGATGTCGGACCGGGCGACGATGAACAGCGGGGGCTTGTCGGCCCCGGGCTGAGTCAGGTCGCCGGTGTTGACGTTCCGCTGGGTGACGATGCCGTCGAACGGCGCTTCGATCTTGGTGTAGGCGAGGCGCGCCTCGACGGTCCCGGCATCCGCCTTGGCGACGTCGATGGCGGAAGCCGCGGCGACGACATCGGAACGGGCCGAATCGAGTGCGGCTTGGCTCTGGGTCACGGCCACTTCCGCCGTCTTGATCTGGGCCGCGATCTCCTCGCAGGCGGCCTCGGAGGAGCGGAGCTTGCTCCGGGTCTCGTCGAGCAGGCTGCCTGTCTGCGCCCGTGCCGCATGCAATTCCTCAATGCGGCGAAACTCGGCTTGCCAGCGGGCGAGGTCGGCCTCGACTCTCCTCTTGCCGGCCCGGACTTCGACGAGCTTCGCCTCGGCTCCCGCCACGTTGGCCTCGGCCACCCTGACCGCAGCCCCTGCCTGCTTGTGCTTGGCGATCGCCTGTTCGACCGCCGCCTGCTTCTGCTTGAGTTCAGCCTCCAGCTCGGGGACCGAGAGTTCCGCGAGGACCTGGCCCTTCTTGACCGTGGCGCCGATGTTGACGGTCCAATTCTTGACGTAGCCGGCGATCTTGGCGTGGATCGCCGTGGTCTCGAACGCCTCGAGCTCGCCCGGCTCGCCCACGCTGCGGCGGATGGTGTGCCTCTCAGGGTGGACGATCTCGACCGATCTCACGGGCTGGGCCGCAGGACCGGCCTTGCCTTCCGAGGGTCGCTCGCATCCGGTGGCGAGCGTCACGAGGACGATTCCGGTCGCAAAGGCGGATAATGCACGGGGATGGGCGCGGGGCATGACGTTCCTTACGTCGGGATTAACCTCTTGGGTTGTGGCCGGCGGCCGACGGCTCACCCGCCGGACCTTGAGGCAGGAGAACTTGCGACTCGCCGTTGGCCGACGGCCGGGCCATCTCGCGCGCCTCGGCTTCCTCTTCGTGGTAGTGCGTGCTCGCGGGGTCGTCGGGATCGAGCGAGGCCGACTCCCGACCCGCCCAGCCCTGGACCAGCGCGAAGACGGTCGGGAGCACGGTCAGGGTCGCGATCGTCGCGGCGACCAGGCCGCCGATGACCGCGCGGGCGAGCGGGGCGGTCTGCTCGCTCCCCTCGCTCCATCCCAGCGCCATCGGAACCATGCCGGCGGTCATCGCGCAACTGGTCATCAGGATGGGCCGGAGCCGGCCCTTCGCGCCTTCCGTAGCGGCCCGCCCTGCCTCCGCACCCTCCTCGCGGCGGTGCTGCTCGGCGAACGTCACCAGCAGAATCGCGTTGGCGACCGCCACGCCGATGGCCATGATCGACCCCATGAACGACTGGAGGTTGACCGTTGTCCCCGTGAGCCACAGCATGAGCACGACGCCGGCGACCACCGCGGGCGTGGTCGAGACGACGACCAGGGCGAGCTTGACCGACTGGAAGTTCGCCGTCAGCAGCAGCAGGATGACGACGATTGACATCCCCAGGCCGATGCCGAGGCCCTGGAGGATCTCCTCCATCGGCCGGATCTGCCCCCGCACGTCGACGGTCGCCCCCTTGGGCGGCGCGCCCGCCCGCCCGATCGCCCGCTCGACGTGGCCGGCGATCCTTCCCAGATCCTCACCGGCGATGTTGGCGGTCAGGCTCACCGATCGCTTCATGTTGTAGCGGTCGTACTCGCCCGGCATCGTCCCCGGGCGGACCTGCGCCACATCGCGGAGAAGGATCTGCCGATCCAGGCCGGGTCTCTGAATCGGCACCGTCTCGATGCTTTCGAGCGTGTCCATGACCTGGTAGGGGATCTCGACCTGCACCTGGTAGCCGATGCCGGTCTTGGGGTCGGGCCAGTAGTTGGGGACCACGAAGCGACTGGAGGAAGTGGCCGCCACGACCGAGCGGGCGATGTCCGCGGCGGTCACACCACTCAAGCCAGCGCGCTCGCGGTCCAGCTCGATGCTGATCGTGGGGTAGTCGAGTGACTGGCCGTAGTGGAGGTCGCGCAGCGACGGGATCTGACTCAACTCGTTGCGCAGCTTCTCGGCGAAGGCGCGGTCGTCGGCGAGGTTCGGCCCGGTGACCGCGACGTCGACCGGCGTCGGCGAGCCAAAGCTCATCACTTCGCTGACGATGTCGGCAGGCTCGAACGAGAGCCGCACGCCGGGCAATTGCACCGAAAGCTCCCGGCGCAGCCGCTCCTTGAGCCGTTCGATGTCGACCTTCGCCCCCTCCTTCATGGCGACGCGGAGGATGGCCTCCTCCGGGCCGCCGGTCCACTGGTAGATGGCATTGATCGGGTAGCTCGATGGGATCAGCCCCACATAGCCAATCGAGATCGCCACCTTGTCGCGGCCGACCTCCTTGCCGATCGACTCCAGAGCAGCGATCGCCAGCCGCTCGGTCTCCTCATACCGGGTGCCGTCCGGCGCCCGCATCCGGAGCTGGAACCGTCCGGCGTCGACCTTGGGGAAGATCTCCAGGCCGAGCGATCGCCCCACCAGCACGATCACCGCGAGCGTGCCGGCGAGGTACGCCGGCACGATCGCCCAGCGCCCGCGCACGACGGCGCCCACGGCCCGGCCGTAGGCATCGCGTCCTCGCTCGAACAGGGAGCGTCGCCGCCGTTCTCCCTCAGCCCGGAGATGGTGATGGTGGCGCAGCAGCCAGGTCGAGAGGACCGGCACGAAGGTGCTGGAGAGGAGATACGAAGTCACCATGGCGAAGCCGACGGCCAGCGACAGCGGGACGAAGAGCGCCTGGGCCGCTCCTTGCATGAAGAACGATGGAATAAAGACCGCCAGCACACAAAGCATCGCCAGCAGCCGGGGGATCGCCGTCTGCTGGTTGCCGCGCCGGACCGCGCGGGCGACCGAGGATGTGCCTTCCATCTGGTGGTGGATGTTCTCAACCTCGACGGTGGATTCATCGACCAGGATGCCGATGGCCAGCGCCAGCCCGCCCAGGGTCATCAGGTTGATCGTCTGCCCGGTGAGCCACATGGCCACCAGCGCTCCGCAGAGTGCGAAGGGGATGTTGAGGACGACGACGATGACGCTCCGCCAGTCGCGGAGGAAGAGCAGCACCATCAGCCCGGTCAGGACGGCGCCCAAGGCGCCCTCGGTGACCAGGCTACGAACGGCGTTAGTGACCGTGGGCGACTGGTCGAACTCGAAACTGACCTTGATGTCGTCGGGCAGGACCGCCTGCATGCTGGGCAGGGCCTTCTTGACGTTGTTGACGACCGAGAGCGTGGAGGCGTCGGCCCGCTTGGTCACGAGGATGTAGACGGCGCGTCGGCCGTTGACCAGGGCATAGCCCGTGGGGATGTCGCTGGCGTCCTTCACCGTCGCGACGTCACGCAGGTAGACGGTCGGGTCCTGCCCGGGGCGGATCGGGATCGTCTCCAGCTCCTGGACCTGTCGGACCAGGGAGTTGATCGGCACGATGGGCATCATTTTGCCGATACGGACCGTGCCCGAGGGGCTGATCGTGTTCCCGGCATTGAGTGCGCCGATCACCTCGTCGGGCGACATCCGGTAGGACCGGAGCCGATCCGGATCGACGCGGACGACGACGGTCCGCTGATTGCCGCCGAACGGCGGCGGGGCCGAGACACCCGGCAGGCTGGCGAACATCGGCCGGACCTTGAAGAGCGCCTGGTCCTGGATCTCGCCGATCGACTTTGTCTCGCTGGAGAGCACCAGGTAGCCCACCGGGACGCTGCCGGCGTCGAACCGGGTGATGAACGGCGAGACTGTCCCCGGCGGCATGAAGGCCCGCGACCGGGTCACATAACCGATCACCTCGGCCATGGCCTGGGCCATGTTCGTGCCCGGGTGGAAGTAGAGCTTCATCAGGGCCATGCCCTGGATGTTGCGGCTCTCGACGTGGTGGATGCCGTTGATGTAGAGGAAGTGGTACTCGTAGTAGTTGGTTAAGAGTCCCTCCATCTGGGCCGGGTCCATGCCGCCAAACGGCTGGCAGACGTAGACGACGGGGAGATTCAGGTTGGGGAAGATGTCGATCGGCATCCGCGTCACGGCCAGGATGCTTCCCAGCGCGACGGCAACCACGAGCACCATCACGGTCATTGGCCGCCGCAGGGCGAAGACGATCGGGTTCATGGGCTCGATCCGTTCAGGCGATAAAGTGAGGCGGTGTCACGTCCGACTGGTGCGGTGATGGTCCGTCAGCTCAGAGCGGCCACTTGGCCTTGGGGTCGAAATTGATGATGCGCGACGCGGGTTCGGTCGGGATCTGAGGCCGCAGGTATGGCTTGTCAGCCGCCGTGTGGCACGAGTAGCACACGGTCAGGCTTTCCTTGTAGATCCTCTCGAAGGCGGCCTTGTCCTTGCGCGTCGATCGTCTTCTTCAACTGCGTGAGCTGGCTGTTCTCGAAGGCTTCGAGGATGTTCCCCAGGTTGATGTCGCGACCTTGATTGTCTTTGCGGATCGGGATGCGGCGGACGGCCCAGCGGAGGTGCGACTTGGTCTCGCCGAGGTAGAAGTCGGCGAGCGGCCAGTTCTCGGCCCGGCCGGCGAACCACAGGTTCGTGAAGTGATCGCCGACGTCCGCCATCATGTGCGACTGGGAGGGGATCAGATCCTCGAGAGCCTTGACGCGAGCGGCCAGGTTCTCCGGCGGCGTCTGCGACGATGCGGCGGGCGAAGTTTGCTCGCAGCCGCTCAAGGCTGTCACGAGGACGAAAGATAACACGGCCAACGTCACGCGAGCCCGGATCATGTTCGCGACTTCTCCTCGTTTACGATCGGGGTTTGGGCTTGCGCCGATTCCCCGTGGCCTGGTCGGACCGGATTGACGGTTTGGGCGGCTTGTCGTGCAGGACCTCGGAAACGAGCTCCCGCAGCTTCGCCTTGGCCTCTTCCAGGGCGGCCTCGCCCGTCGGGGGTCGCCCGGTAGTATTTCCGTTGCTTGCCGGCCACGACTTCGGTGTGCACGGACAGGTAGCCGGCCTCTTCGAGCTGGTGGAGCATCGGGTAGAGCGTCCCCGCCCCGACGTCGTAGCCGTGGCGGCCCAGCTCCTCCATCATCTCCACCCCGAAGATCGGCTCCTTCACGGCGTGGTAAAGCACGTGCATCCGCACGAACCCGCCGAAGAACATCTTGGTCAGCAACTCGCTCACAACTTTCGGCCTCCGATATTGGATTCCAATATTAATCCGATCGAGAATGGTCAAGCAAGGGGAAGCCGAGGCTCCGCCTCCGACTGCTCCAGAAAACACGGGCTGCCGGTCGGTACGACGTCGATCCCGATTGCGGTCCGGGTCGATCCCATTTTGTAACCGTTCCGTCGGCACGCTCAGCTCGTCGCCCGAGCTCTGATCGCCTAGGACAAATGGTCCAATCCCGTCGAAAGTGGACGGTAGGTTGTTCCGGGGAGGAACCATGCCGATCACCTTCACGAAGCTGCTCTGCGATTCCCGACTTCTGATCCGATATTGGACCTGCATCGAGGTCTCCGATCCTCGTGCGTTCGGTGTCCGTGTTCGATGACTACCGGTCTTCGGCGGCCTGCTCTGCGGCGCTCGTTTGGCGGCTGAAGAAGCCGGGACGCATAAGGCAGACCGTCGCCAGCAGCAGGATGAGGCCGAGCAACGGTTTCAACTTGTGCTTGTCCACAAGTGTGAGGAGCGGTGTTCCGATCAGTACCCCGAGGAGAGAGCCGGCTGCAATGAACGGCGAAAGGGCGAGCACGCGATTCGGGATATGCCCGAGCCTGCGGTAAGTGAACGCTCCTGGCGCAACGGTCGGTATCGAGGCGATCAGGGTGATGGTCCCGGCCGCCTTGACCGGCATGGCGAATAGGTACATCAGGGCCGGGATTCGCATCTCGCCACCGGCCACGCCGAGGGCGCCGCTGGCGCCGGCGATGACGAAGTCGACCAAAGCGGCGAGCGTCCAGCGAAACGAGCCCTTCGGTTCGATCAGGGTATGCTCGGCCTGAGCCAATCCCTCAGCGATCATCCAGATACCCACGGCAAGAAGGTAGACGCAGACCACCCGCTTGAGAATCGGCGTCGATAGCCGGTGTGCCTGCCTTGCTCGGATCATTGCCCCGAGGATCGACGCAAGGGCCGTCACCGCTCCTAGCGTCAAGTCGTCGTCAGTCAATCTTTGCAGGCCCCAACGCCGGGCGACGCTCAACACCACGACAAAAAGGCCGATGACTGTGTTCGCTCCGGCGGCCACCTTGACCGGAGGCCGTAAGACTTGCAGCAGGATCGGGATGTGGAATTCTCCGCGTCAAACGCCGACCAGCCCCGCTGCCGAACCGATGACGATGCCACACAGAGCCGAGCGTCCCCGTTCTCAGAAGCAATTGGCCCACCGCGTGGACGTCATTTAAATCAATATTGTCCGGCTCGATCGCCAGGTGCGAAGGACTCCGCATGGCGTGTGGTCGCCAAGCGTGACAGCTCTCGGGCTTATCTGCCTTGAGCGGCGCCGTGCCGAGGCCCTGGCGTTTTTCCCGCGTATCGACCCCCTAGCGAGCGAGGATCAACAGGGGAATCGGGACTGATCGAGTACGCTGGGCTCACTCAGAAGCCGTCGCATCGCTTTCAGGTTCTTAGCCGGCGGGGCGTCGAGGGCGCGGCAGAAGCGCTTGAATTGCTCCGGCGTCATCTCGAAATGCTTCTCCTCCGCGACGAGCTCGCCGGCCGCGCGGAGGGCATTCTCCAGAACAAAGTCGGTAAGCGTGGTCCGCCGCAGCCGCGCGGCGCGGGCAATGAGCGCCTTCTGGGCCGGCTTAATGCGGATGCTGATGCGGAATTCCCTCGCGCCGGGTTTGCTGGCGCACGTCCGGTGCATGTTTCGCCGCCTCCTTTGTTAACCGAAGGTACACCCAGAGCGGGCGAAAGTCCATGAAAAGACCCCAGGCGAGGCTGGATCGGATGGAGGTTTCAAGGTTTTATCGAAGCATCAGCAATGACCGTCGACCCAGCCAATGAGGGGCCTTCTCACCTTTCTCCGCTCTTGCGAACTTCAGACTTCGGCTCACCTTGCCGATGAGAGCTGCCTTCGAGAGTAGATGACCATGAGGTCTTCATGCGAAAAGGTCGGCCGGCCCTGAGCTGCGGGAAAATCGGTCCGGCTCCGCCGCACGAGGACCTTTTGCTGGAGGTCTAAAGGCGTTCGTTCCGCAACCACTGGAAGCATACTATACACCGGAACACGTGCGCCAACAAGCGGCCAGCAAATTCAACGACGCCGCGGCGAAGGACGGCCCCCTTGACAGATACACAAAAGCGGGGACAGTGGTTTTGGATTTTAGGTCGGGTCTATTCTCAAGGAGCAGCTTATGCGAACAACGGTCGCGACAGGTAGCCTCGCGCTGGCGATCTCCATCATCACGATGGGGGCCAGCATCGCGGGAGATGCCGTCCAATCCGGATTGAAAGTCGGTGAGCCGGTCAGTCCATTTAACGTGGACGATATCACCGGCCCAAACAAAGGCACGACGCTCTGTTACCGTTGAGCGTACGGAGCAAGCCCGGTGGTCTGCGTCTTCGCCCGCAAGACCTCCGAACCCTTGGCCAGTTTGGTCAAGCAGATCGACGAGAAGATCGGCGAGAACAGCAAGCTCAAGAGCTTCGTGGTCATCATTCCCAAAAAGGGCGACAAGCCCGCCGATGACCTCAAGAAGCTGGCCAAAGACGCCGGCGTCAAACACGTGCCGCTGACCATTGGCGAAAGCCCCGATGGACCTCCCGACTACGAGGTCGCGAGGGAGGCGGATTTCACGGTGTTGATGTGGCGAGAGGGCAAGGTCAAGGTCAACCACGCCTACAAGGGCGAGTTGACCGACAAGGAGGTCCGCGCCATCGTGACCGACATTCGCAAGATCCTGACCGATTGAGCGAACGAGCCCGCTTGCGGTAAACGATCACCGACCCGACCGACCATCCTTCGCGACCCGGGTGCGTTGCCCGGGTCGCGTTATTTCGCCCTCAGGCGTGGATCAGATTGAACGCTGAGCGAGCCACCAGCGCCGCAACGCGACGATCGACCATACCGCTTCGACCAAACCAAACGGCCATGCACCTTGGAGGAAACCGTAAGCCGAAGCCAGCACGCACGAGCCGGCAAACGCCAAGACAAACCATCGGCTGCGCTTTTCCAGGGCGTAACAAACGACCATGGCCGTGACTGCAAATAGCCCGAAGGCTGTGAGGTTATTCACTGTCTTAAGTGTCCTCAGCCATTCGATCGGTTGCCGGGCGACATTTTAATGGGAGGGCGAGGCTCCCGCCGAGCCCCGTGGAAAAGCGGCTCGCCAGGAGGCTCGCCCTCCCAAAATCGTGTCAGCGAAACCCGGGAGGGCGAGGCTCCGGCCGAACCGACGGAGACCTGCGGTCCGGCGCGTGGGCGGGGTCGGGAGACCCGCGCCCAACAGCCACCCGGTTCACATCGTGGTGTGGCGATACGGCGTCTTGGCCTGGTAGAGCTTGAGCCGCGCCTCGCCGTCGGTCTTGTCCTTGCCATCGGGAAACATCGCGTTGGCCTTGGTCTGCCAATTGACGGCCGCGTCGAAGTCGCCAGATTCGGCGCACGCCGCGGCCAGGGTGTCGATCGCGGCCGGCTCCTTCCACTCCAAGAGCTCGCACGCGTGCTTCGCCGTCTCGACGGCCTTCTTGCCGTCGCGGTATTTCGAGTTCTCGCACACCGCCCAGACCCAGGCGCGGCCATTCTGCGCGTCGGGGCTGTCGGGGTCGAGCTGCACGCGCCCGATCGATGTCGGCGACCGCCCGGTCGTAGTCCCTTTTCTCAAACCACGCCAGGCCGCGGTTGCAATACGCCCAGGCGTTTTTCGGTTCGAGCTGGATGACCCGTGAAAGATCGGCGATCGCCTTGTCGTGGTCGCCCTGCTCTTGCCAAAGGCCGGCGCAGAGCGCGTAGCCAAACGGCTTCTCCGGATCGAGCGCGATCGCCGCGTCGCAATCGGCGATGGCCTTGGCATGCTGGCGGCAATCGCGCCAGCTCAGGGCGCGGGCCATGTAGTACTCGTCGTTCTTGGGATCGAGGCGGATGGCCTCGCTGAAGTCGGCGATGGCCTTGTCATACTCTTTCTTATCGCGCCAGCCGGCGCCGCGGGCTGCGTACGGCACTGCGGCCTTCGGCTCCTGCCGAATGATCTGCGAGTGGGCGGCGATCGCGCCGTCGACGTCCCCCTTCATCGCTCGCGCCGCCGCCAGGCCGAAATAGGCGTCGACGTGCCGGGGATTGAGCCGGATGGCCTCATTGAAGTCGGCGATGGCCTTCTCGGGCTTTTTCACGATCAGATAGGCGGTCGCCCGGCCCATGAAGTTTTCGGGGTCCTTGGGATCGAGGCGGATCGCTGCGCCGAAGTCGGCGATGGCCTTGTCGGGCTCCTGTCGCGACGCGTAGGCCCCGGCACGCTCGTAATACGCCTCGGCGTCGCCGGGCCTGAGCCGGATCACCTGCGAGAAGTCGGCGACGGCCTTGTCGTACTCCTCCTGGGCGATGTGGACCTCGCCGCGGATGGCGTGCGCCAGCGGGTCGTTGGGGGCGAGCTTGACGGCCTCGTCGGCGTCGGCCAGCGCGTGTTCGGGGTCGTCGCGCTCGAAGAGCAGCACCTTGGCCCGCATTGCGAAGGAATACGCGTCGCGAGGATTGGCCGCGATGGCGTCGCTGAAGTACTCGACGGCGCGGTCGACGGGCACGAACTTGGTCGAACGGCGCCCAGCCACCGGGACGTTCACCAGGCTGGAGGCGCACTGACGAACCCTCGACTTTCTCGACCAAATAGAACCCGGCCGGCGCGGGGTGTTCAGGACCATGACCTCCGGGCTGGTCGTGCAACACGAGTTCGGCGCGCCTGGGCACGACCCGCTTGCCGGCCAGTTCGGTGGCCTTGGCCTCGGCCGTGGCGTCGGGCTTTGGCTTGGAATCATCGACCGCTTCGGCCGCGACCGCCGTCAGGCCCAGACCGAGTGCCAGCACCACGGCCGGCCGTATTCCCACGCGACTCGCCGCGATCCATCGCAATCGACTCATCTCCCGAACCTCCTGTCGAGAACCCCCCGGATCACCGCGCGCACACGCGCCGTCGCGGACGGCCCCGGCGAGGATTCACGGCGGGTTGGCGGCACTTTGGTCGAGGTCAAGACATGAGGCGCATCGCGCCGGTCGCTCGCCCACGGCGTTCCGGGAGCCGGGCTCGGGCGAGAAGATAGTCGATTCCGTCGATGGGCACAAGGCGAGAGAGAGAGGACACGGGCGACTCCTGGCCGGCCGCCATCGAAATCCGAGTTCCGGGCGGGGCGATTTTCGTTGACGAAGGGCTTCCCTGCTCGATAAGATTCGCTGGCTGGCCACGGGGCCATTCTTTGAGGCAAGACGTCCATGCTCAAGATCCAGACCGTCAATTCCCACTCCGAGCATGACCTCTTCATCCGCCTCTTCTTGACCGGCGGCGGCGGCTGGTGATTCTACCACCTCACGTGGGCTCGCTGCCCGGTTGTGTTGTGCGGCCCGGCCTCGAACGGCCGGCGATTGGCTGATTTCTCAGGCGCTCGCCCAGCGCGCACCGACTCAGCCCGATTGCGCGTGGCCGCCTCGCCACGGAGGTTCTTCCGGCGGCTTCGGGCGGCGAAGACCGTGCGATTTGCACGAGTGGGCCGGCGGACTGCATGGTGCAGACGTCGGCCGCGAGCCTGCCCGGGCAGGCTGCGTTAACGCAAAGCGTTTTCAGGCTTTCATATCGGCTCACATGCAGCATATCGGCATGGGCGATGCATAAGAATCGTGCCGCCGCCCGACGAGCTGGTCGGGTGCTTGGCGCTTCGGTTTGCATTAGGACGAGCAGCAGGATTTGACAGGGAGATATCACACATGATCACAAGATCGTATGTGGTAGTTGTGTTGTTGATGGGGGCCGTGATCGCGCCTGGATGCGGCAACACGGCGGGGCTTTTCCCGGTGTCGGGCAAGGTCTTGTACAAGGGCGAGCCGGCAACGGCGCGGTCGTCTACTTCCATCGCGAAGGGGGCGGCGGCGCCAAGGACCAGCCGATCCCCTACGGGATCGTCGAGGAGGACGGCAGCTTCGAGCTCAACTCTGACGACCTGGGCTGCGGGTGCGCTGCCCGGGCAACTATTCGGTACTGGTCGAGTGGCGGGATGAGACGGGCGACGGCGTGACGCCGGTGAAGACCCGGGGAAAGACCAAGCTGGTGAAGCGAAGTCGCTTGCGCTCGGGGCCCGACCGGCTCAAGGGCCGCTACTTCAACATCAATCAAGCCGCTGCTCCACGCCGAGGTCAAGCCGCGAGTCGAATCCACTGCCGGCCGTTCGAGCTGACTGATTGAACGATCGAAGATGAACGATGGTGACCGACCCGTTTTGTGGTCGAGCACTGCGCAGAGTTTCTGGTACTCACTTTCATGGAGAATTCCACATGGAAACGATTTACGAACACAGGGCGACGCTCGCGTGGTTTCACGCTGATCGAGCTGCTGGTGGTGATCGCGATCATCGCCGTGCTGATCGCGCTCTTGCTGCCGGCGGTGCAGTCGGCCCGCGAGGCGGCCCGGCGCGCCCAGTGCATCAACAACCTCAAGCAGATCGGCCTGGCGACGCTGAACTTCGAGAGCACGTACACGTACCTGCCGCCGAAGGCGCTGCCGGTGAATCAGACCAACTGGAACGCGACCGACCCGAACGTCGACGCGCAGGCCGCGGTGCCGAACATCGCGGCGTCGTACCTGACGATGATCCTGCCCTACATGGATCAGACGGTGATCTACAACCAGATCAACCTGACCGTCGGCGTCGCGGCGTCCGACACGATGAACATCCCGGTGTGCACCGGGCCCGGGGCGATCCACTCGGGCCTCAACTCGGTGTACTCGACGGCGATCAACACGCTTCATCTGCCCGTCGTCGCCGGGCCCGCCGACGATCAACTACTTCAACGCGTTCTGGGGACCGTACGGCGATGGCGGCGGCGACGTCTGCACGCCGGGCGCACCGGCCCCGATCGGCGGCGTCACGAACCTCAACCCGCCCCCGACCCAGATCTGGGGACGGACCGACTACTTCCCGATCCCCGGCCTGCACAATACGTGCTTGCTGGCCGCCGGCATGCCCGCCGGCTACATCGCGGCCGTCGGCGAGGGCAAGGACTCGGGCACGATCACCGGCTGGCCGATCACGAACAAGATCCGCATGGCGTCGATCACCGACGGCACCTCGAACACGATGATGGTCTCGGAGTGCGGCTCGAAGCCGATCGGCTACAACGGATTCCGGCAGATCTATTTGTCAGAGGTCGACGGCCTGCCGGTCGACGGCGTGATCGAGCCGGTCAGCAGCGCCGGCGGGGCCTGGGCCGACAACTTCACGTACTCGAGCCTGGCCGGCGCGCAGGGCCGTCAGAACGGCATCCGCGGCGGCACTTGCATGGTCAACTGCACGAGCAACAACGAGATCTACTCGTTTCATCCGGGCGGAGCCAACTGCCTGTTCGTGGACGGCTCGGTCCATTTCATCAAGGACATCGCGTCGGTGCAGCTCGTCGCCGCCCTGGTCACCCGGGCCGGCGGCGAGATCATCAGCGCGACCAGTATCGAGTACTGATTCGCGTCGGCCCCCTCTCGCCTGAGAGGGGGCCGAGATACCGTCGCGCTGCAGAGCAACGTGAACATCAACGTGCTTCGATTGCTTGCCGTCGCCTGGTCGCTGGTGCTCTGCGCCGGCTGCGCGCGGACCGCGCCGGCTCCGACGCCAACGGACAATGAACTCGGCGCCAGCGGCCGCACCCGAGTCGATCGCGGTGCGGCCGCGCCCGGTCTACGCCCGGGACGTCGCGCCGCTCCTTGACCGTTATTGCCTGCGCTGTCACGAGGGTGAAGAATCCAAAGGCGGCGTGGACCTCGCCGCGGTCGACGACGAGCCAGAGCCAAGAGTGGCGGAAGCGCTCTTGCTCAAGATTCGCCGGCGTCGTGCGCTCGGAGAGCATGCCGCCGGAAAAGGAACCGCAGCCGGGGTCGGAGGAGCGCGCGATCCTCGACGCCTGGCTCAATGACGCGCTGGCCGCCTTGGATCGCGGCCAGGAACGGCGGCGCGTCAGCGATCCGCCGCCTCAATCGCGCCGAGTACAACAACACGATTCGCGACTTGATCGGGTTGGACCTGCGCCCGGCCGATGATTTTCCCGGCCGATGACGTCGGTTACGGCTTCGACAATATCGCCGACGTGCTCGCCACGCCGCCGATCCTGGTTGAGATGGAGTTGGCCGCCGCCGCTTCGGTGATCGACGCGGCGTTTCGGGACCCCGAGGCCCGGCGATCGATCATGAGTCCGCCGGCCGACGGCATTCCCGCTGTCATACCGCAAGTACACGCCGCCGGTGCGGACCGCGCGCGAGAACAAGCCGCTGCGGCCGGTCGCGAGCTGCGGTCGATCCGGAGCTGGCGCGGCAGCAGCACATCTACGACATCCTGCGCGCGTTCGCCGACCGGGCATTTCGCCGGCCGGCGACCCACGACGAGATTTCGCGACTTCTCGGCAATCGTTCTCTCGGCCGAGAAAGACGGCGAAGAGCCCGAGACGGCCCTGCGCCTGGGACTATCTGCGGTTCTGGCCGTCGCCCCAATTCTGTCATCCGGCTCGAGCAGGTGCGCGACAGCCGATCAGCCGGTGATTTCGACCTGGCCTCGCGGCTGTCTTATTTTCTCTGGAGCAGCATGCCCGACCGTGAGCTCTTCCAATTAGCCGCTTCAGGCTCGCTCCGCAGGGCGGGAATCCTCCGAGCCCAGGTCGCGCGGATGCTGCGCGACCCCAGGTCGAGGGCGCTCGGCGAGAATTTCGCCGCGCAGTGGCTCCAGACGCGCAAGCTCAAGGACACGTCGCCCGACCCCATGCTCTTTCCCGGCTTCGACGATTCGCTGCGGTCGGCCATGCTCGAAGAGACGAGCCTCTTCTTCGAAACGATCCAGCGACGAGGATCGCAGTGTGCTCGAGTTCTTGGACGCCGATTTCACCTTCGTCAACGAACGGCTGGCGCGCCACTACGGCATTGCGGGCATCGAGGGCGAGCAGTTTCGCCGCGTTGCGGTGGCCGGCACGCCGCGGGGCGGCGTGCTCACTCAGGCGAGCGTTCTGGCCGCGACGTCGAACCCCACGCGCACCTCTCCGGTGAAGCGGGGGAAGTGGATACTCGACAACATCTTGGGCACGCCCCGGCGCCGCCGCCTTCGGGCGTGGAGGCGCTCAAGGAAGGGCAGGGGACTCTCACGGCCGGCACGCTCCGCCAGCGCATGGAACAGCACCGGTCCAATCCCGCGTGCGCATCGTGCCATCGGCGCATGGACCCGCTCGGCTTCGGACTGGAGAACTTCGACGCGGTCGGCGCCTGGCGGACGCGCGACGGCGGGCAAAGCATCGATTCCTCGGGCAAGCTGCCGGGGGGCAAGAATTTTGAAGGCCCGGCTGGGCTTAAGGCCGCCCTTCGGTCTCGACCGCGGGCTTTCGCGCGGTGTCTGGCAGAGAAGATGCTCACCTACGCGCTGGGCCGCGGGCTCGATGGGGCCGATCGCCGCGCACTTGAGTCAATCGTGGACCGGCTGGCCGCCGACGGCTACCGATTTTCGGCCCTGGTATTCGCCATCGTCGAGAGTGAGCCGTTTCGCCAGCCGGCACAGACCGGAGGTCAACCATGAGTCGTCCGTCGCCGATTTCACGTAGGACTGCGCTCAAAGGCCTGGGAGTCTCGATCGCCCTGCCCATGCTCGAGGCCATGCGGAGCGGCTCGCTGTACGCCGGCGCGGCCGATCGGAGCGCGTGCGCCCTTGCGGATGGCGTTTGTCTACATGCCCAATGGGGCCCACATGCCGAGCTGGACGCCTCCGACTGCCGGCGCGGGCTTTGCGCTGCCGCCGATTCTCGAACCGCTGGGCGCGGTCAAAGACGAGATACTCATCTTGAGCAATCTGACGCTCAACCCGGCGCGAGCTCTGGGAGACGGCGGCGGCGACCACGCGCGTGCCATGGCAAGCTTTCTGACCGGCCGCCATCCGCGCAAGACCGACGGCGCCGACCTTTGCGCGGGAATCTCGGTCGATCAACTGGCGGCTCGCGCCGTCGGCCACGCAACCCGATTCGCTTCGCTGGAAATCGGCTGCGAGGGGGGCCGCAACGGCGGCGAGTGCGACCATGGCTATAGCTGCGCGTATCAGTCGAATCTTTCCTGGCAAGACGAGTCAACGCCGGTCGCCAAGCAGACGAACCCCAGGCTGGTGTTCGATCGCTTGTTTGGGAAGCCGGCCGACGTTGCCAACTCGACCGACGCCGCCCGCGCCGATCGCCGGAAGAAGAGCGTGCTCGACTTCGTCGGCGCCGAAGCGCGGCGGCTTGAGAGTCATCTGGGCGCCTCCGACCGCCACAGGCTCGATCTATACCTGACGGGCGTTCGCGAGGTCGAGCGGCGGATTGCCGGCGCGCGGAGGCCGGTCGATCTTGGCGGCGCAAAATACACGCGGCCGCTGGGAATCCCGGCCGATTACCAGGAGCACCTCCGGCTCATGTGCGACCTGCTCGTGCTCGCGTTTCAATGCGACCTGACCCGAATCGCCACGTTCGTGTTTGCCAACGACGGCAGCAATCGCAGCTACCGCGAAATCGGTGTTGCCGACGGCCACCATGACCTCTCGCATCACGGCGGCGACGCCGCCAAAGAAGCCAAGATCCAGAAGATCAACCGGTTTCACGTTGCCCAACTGGCGTATCTGCTCGACAAGCTCAAAACGGTGCCGGAGGGGGATGGAAACCTGCTCGATCACTGCATGATCGTCTTCGGCAGCGGCATCAGCGACGGCAACGCCCATTCGCACGACAACCTGCCGATCCTGCTGGCGGGCAAGGCCAATGGCACGATCAAGACGGGACGCCACATCCGCTACCAGAGCGAAACTCCGGTCACAAACCTGTATCTCTCGATGCTCAGGCGAATGGGAGTGGCCGCCGCGCGCTTTGGCGATAGCACCGGTGAGCTCAGCGCGCTTCAGGGTTGAGCGAAGCGCAGGCCGAAGCGGCAAAGATTCGGCACGACACGCTTGACGGCGATCGCCCGGCGTGCGATCTTAGTTGATCGATCAACAAAGACGGAGCGCCCATGAAGAACCCGACCCGCGAGCGGCTGGTCGAAGCTGCGCACGCTGTTCTGGAAACACGGCTACGCCGCCACGGGGATCGCGCAGATCCTCAAGGAGGCCGATGCGGGCAGCGGTAGCCTGTACTACTTTTTCCCAACTAAGGAGGACCTGCTTTTAGCGGTGCTCGAGTGGTACCGCGAAAACCTCTGGCCGGCCGTGGTGCAGCCGGTCTTCGACCGGGTGACCGACCCGATCGACCGCGTCTTTGGCGTGCTCGACGGTTATCGCCAGGGCCTGCTTGCGACCGAGTGCCAGCGCGGCTGCCCGGTCGGGAACCTCGCGCTCGAGCTGGCCGACAGTCACCCGGCCGCGCGTGAGTTACTGGCCACCAACTTCACGGGCTGGCGCAAGGCGATCGAATTGTGTCTGGAGGCGGCCGCCGGAAAACTGCCCGACTCGGTCGACAAGGAGCAGCTCGCGCTCTTCGTGCTGACCACGATGGAAGGGGCGGTGATGCTCGCCCGCGCGTACCGCAGCATCGAGCCGTACGACGCGGCCGTGACCCAGCTTCGCGACTACTTCGACCGCTTGCTCGAAGACGGCACCCTTTGGTCGGTGCCCAAACCCCAGGGCCACGCGCCTGACAAATCCAAGCTCAAATTGAAGCCCGGTCGCAAGCGTAACTCGTCAAAATGAAAGGAGAACTCTCATGCCGTTCAAGCTCCCCGACATCAACATCCTCGCGGTCATCGTGGCCGCGCTTGTAGCCTTCTTCGTGGGAGGCGTGTGGTACACGGCCTTGTTTGGGAAGCAATGGGTCAAGTGGTCTACCTCGTTTTGATGGGTCTCATCCTGGGTGCCTGGCGCGCCTAGCGCGCACGGGATCGACCGAACTTTGGCTCTTTATCTTCGGAGAGAGGTCGTCATGAAGAACCTGAAGCTCGTGTTGCTGAGTTCGTGTCTGGCGGCATGCTGCGCGCCCCCCTGGGCCCGGGCGAACGACGATGCGCCCGCCAGCGCCGGCCGGCCGGAAGCCGACAAGACGCTGGCGAAGCTCTCGCAACTCGTCGGCGGCTCGTGGGTCACGGAAAACCCGCAGATGGTGGTCGAGTTCCGCTGGGAGTGGGCGTTTGACCACAAGGTCATCCGAGGGCACGGCTTGATCGGCAAAGGCAGTGCTCATGAAACGCCGGTCGAAGTTTTTCTCGGCTGGGACCCGGTTGCCAAGTCGGTGTATTACCTCGACTGCCACGGCGGTGAGCAGGTTTTCAAGGGAACCGTGGCGCTTGACGGCGAGAATGTCGTGTTCGAGTTTGCGACCATCGTGGGCAAGCCCGCCCGCTGGCGCGAGGTCGCGACGTTTCCCGACACGGACACGATGAAGTACACAATCTTTGGCGAAAAAGACGGGAAATGGGCGCCGGTCGTCGAGCAAACCTCGAAACGCCGGCAAGCCACGGCCGAGCCCGGCCAGCTTGTTAGCGTGGGCGTTATCGACGCGCCGATCGACGCGGTGTGGGCGGCCTTCACTACCAAGGAAGGACAGGAATCGTGGAACGTGGCCCATGCCCAGATCGAGCTGAAGGTCGGCGGCAAGATGCTCACTCACTACGATCCCAAGGGCCAGATCGGCGATCCCAACACCATTGAGAACATCATCCTCAGCTTCGAGCCCAAGCGCATGCTTTCGATCCAGGTGGGCAAGCCGCCCGAGAAGTTTCCGTTCAAGGACGCGATCACGAAGGTCTGGACGGTCATCCGCTTCGAAGAGGCCGGTTCTGGTCGCACCAGGCTGATTGTCACGGGCTTGGGCTATGGCGATGACGACGAATCGCAGAAGCTGCGCGGCTTTTTCGAGAAGGGCAACGCCTACACCATCAAGAAGCTCCAGGAGAAGTTTGCTGTTCGGCCGGCGCGATAGCGGGCGCATTGCGCGTCTCCGCGGCCGACTCGCTCAGGTGCAAGTAAAGCAGCCGGCGCAGCTCGGCGATGGTCTCGGGGTGGTCCTGGCAGAAGTGGCTGACCGGCAGGACCCGTTCCGATGCTACCCAGTCGAGATGTGAGCTACTATACGGCACCACGCCGTCGGTGCTCTTTTCGAGCGGGCCGCGGCCGACTCGACCAATGATGGAATGGGCGGTGACGCGCGGGGCGACGGGCGAGCGCTCGATCGTCTTCAAGTAGGGGTTGTCGGCCTTGAGCTCGTCGATGCTCGAGGGCACTCCCGCCAGGAACATCGGCGTGAAGAACTCGGGCGGGTTGCGCGCGACCAGTGCGTCGTGCGCCTCTTCGAGCGGGCTGGGCAGCCGGATCAAGGTGTCGACCAGCCTGCCCAAGAACTGGTCGCCGAGCTTGCTCCCCCGGTGTGGCGTGGCGATGAAGACGACGCGCCTGACGAACGGCAGCGGCTTGAAAAAGAAGATGCGGCCGAGCAGCTCGCGGTGTTCGGGCTCGGCGACCAGGCGATCGAAGGGCTGGTTGCTGATGACGCGCCACATCTCGTCGCCGCTGTCCATGATCGCCAGCCGGCTGATCAGGCCGCCCATGCTGTGGCCGATCAAGACCATCTGGTCGAATGCCTTGTCGCTGGCGCCGGGGTCGACGGTCGGCCGCGCCTCCTGGAGAAAGCGGCGGAACTCGGCGGCCGTGAGCACGAAGGGATTGCCGGTCGGGTACATGTAGATCCAGAACTGATAGCGCTCGCGCAGCCCTGGGTCGCCGCGCAGCTCGTTGACGACCTTGCCCCAGGCCTTGGGGCTCGAGCCCAAGCCGTGGATCAACACGACCGGAATCTTGCCGCGCTCGTAGGGGTGGAGCATGTGCAGCCCCGCTTCGCGGCTCAGGTTCTGAGGCGCAAAAAGCGACACCTTCTCGTAGCGCGACAGCCCGCCGCGGGCGAAGTGGTAAGCCGTCGGCGTGGTGAGGTCGGCCGCCAGCGGCACGCGTGCGCCGCCGAAATCAACATGGGTGAACCGGAGCGTGTCGTGCAATTCCAGAACCGCCGAGAACGGACCGGCCTCGGGGCCTTCGAAACGCAGTAGGGCCGTGACCGGGAAGACTTCCCAGAACGGGTAGAAGCGATCGGGGCCCTGGCGGCGGTCCAGCTCCTCTTTGCTCGGCTTGCGGATCGCGATCAAGGGCACGCCGATCCCTTCGGAGCCGAAATAATGGTCCATCCCGCGCACCACATAATCGCCCGGGAACCGCAGCTCATCGAATCGCCCGGGTGGCCAGAGGGTGCCGTCGCGGCTGACCGTCACGTGGACGCCGCGCTCTTCGAGCCCGGCACGCCACGCTTCGTCAGGCCGGAACACGCGGCCGCCGGTGGCGCAAGAAGCGCTCGAGCGCCTGGTTGTAGAGCGAGCGCGCCAAAGACTGATCTGTTGGAGTCGCGCCGCGCTCGCGCCGGCAAGCGAATCGGCCATCGCCGCCGACGCAAGTGCGATCGTGTCGGCATACCGGCGGATCGATTCATCCCGTGACAAGAGCTCGCGGCGGCGGGCCTCGTCAAACCGCGCGGCCGCATTGAGGAGCGCAGGCCTCGAGACTGGAGGAGGAGGCTCGTCGCCGGCCGCCAGGCGGACCGGCGCGCCGGGGGCGCCTTTGGGGCGTTCGCCCAGGGCGCTGCGCACGCCTTGTGCAGCCGCCTCGGGCCTGACCTCCCAAACCCTCACCGTGCTGCAGCTCGCCATAAAGGCAACCGACAGCACGATCAAAGTAAGGCGTATCACCTTCGCGAGCATTGCCCGGCTGCTCCTCCGTGATGAGCCGCGCGTGAATGAGTGTCGCCTTTCGCTCCGCGAAAGGCCGTTCTTACGCTGAGCGAAAGACGACTCTTCCGCCGAGCGAGGTTTATACCCGATGAGCCGCCAATTGATAAGGGCGGATTTCGGGTCGAAACGCTTGTTGAGGCCGAGGCTGGCTTCAATGCGCCGCACCTAGCGGTCGGAGAGCAGTTTTCGAAGTTTGTCCGCCCGAATGGCCTCGTCGGGGTTGCGCGTTTTCAGGTCGGTGAGCAGCTTTCGGTCGCCCATCTTACTGAACGCGCGGACGGCTTCCAAGAGCGGTCCGTCTGCGCCGACCAGTGCCATGAATTCGAAGGCACTTTTTTCATCGTCGATCACCGCGCGGCCGAGCGTCGTTTTCTGGGCGTTGCGATCGATCAGAAGGCTTCGTGCCTTCATCGCATAGCCGTCGGGGTAGATCTCCTGGCTGGTGAACTTCCAGCGCGTCGTGCCATGCTCGGTTCCGGTACCGTTGGTTTCGACCAGCTCGCCCGGAAGGCGGAGCACAAATTCGAAGACCGGCGCCTGGCTAAACGGGAACTCGAACGGTCCGTAGATGCCAGCGGCGCCCAGAAAGGCGGCGCGAATCCGCTTTTCGAACACCTTATCTTGCTTCATACGTTCCTGGATCGCTTTCCCGAAGACTTCGCTCGCCCTTTGATTGCGAGGGTCCTGGGGCGCAGATTGAATCAAGGCATCGGCTTCGGCAGGCAGAAGCGCACGGCCGTCGCGGTGCTTGACATATTGAACAAACAAGCGACGCGCGTAGGCCTTGGCCCGCCGGTTGATCTCGTCGGCGTTTGAAATGAGCTTGCCGTGCTCGTCGAAGAAGTCGAGTCCGGCGCGTTTGGCCGCGGTCGCCAGTTGCGTGTAGACTTGGGTGGCCGATGCGCTGTCATCTGCGATCCATTGTCCCCTGCTGCGCGTGTCGTATAACGCCAGTGATACGTCTTCCAACACGCGACGGCCATCCTTGCGCAGGAAGCTCGACAGCGCCCCAAGGTCGAAGTCCTGGCCATAACCCTTCTCGAGCGCGTCGATGAAGATCGGTATGACCAGGTCGAACAGCTCGTCGCGACCGCTCAGGAACCCGGCCAGCGTAACGCTGTTGGTGATCTTTTCGCGCCAGCGGTGCTCGACGACAAACCCGTAGTCGGTGCGCTCGTAGGTCCGGACCAACTCGCTTGTTCCGACCTCGGGGCATTTTTCGTCGGCGTAGCGATAATGCGCGGGGATCTGCTGCGGCGACGAGAATGTGCCGCGAGCGCTGAAGTAAGGAAGCTGCTTTTGCTCCAAGCGAATCGTCACACCCGGCGGAGACGCCGCCTGGATATCCGACTTCGGACCATCAGCGTCGGCGACGGTCTGCCAGCGGGCCTTCCAGTCCGGTTTGAGTGCTTCTTCCGGCAATAACTCGTTCTTGGGCTGCCAGATCGTTCGGTCGCACGAGCCATCGGGATGAATGGCCGTTTCCACGCGGAAGCTCGCGTAGGGAGAACAGCCTGACGTCAGTGCGACCAGAAAACCGAGCGTGATGATCTGCCGGCGCAGTCGGCTCGCCATGTTCGCCTCCGCCGTGTATCCGGATGATCCGCCCGCGCGCAACGCTGTCGCCACGAAATAGTCTCGACGACAGCCAAGACCGATCGTAGCCGTGCGTCTGCGCTGCGAGCAAGAGATCGCCGATGCCCCCGGCGGCGGTCAGGGAAGCGTCGCTCCCGACAGCAAATGACAGGCCATTGACCCGGACGTGTTGTAAAAACTAAACTCTTTCGAAAGGAAAAGCGCTCTCACCCAGGGACCGACGGGGCACCGCGAGGGGTCTTATGAAATTCGGCGAGGATGATGGCGGCAGCGAAGTCGAGCTCGAAACCCTTCAGGGTCGAAGCTGGCCGACTGTCACTCAGTACTCGGTCTTCCTCGAGAACCGGGTCGGCCAGTTGCTCGAGGTTTATCGCTCGTTTCAGGGCTCGCGGGTCAAGATCGTGGGGCTGACGATCTCCGATTCGGCCGATTGCTCGATCTTGCGGCTGATCCTCTCCCACTCGGAACAAGGCCGCGAAATCCTGGTATTGAACAAGTTCGCTTTCGCGGAAAACGAGCTGATCGTGGTCGAGCTTCCCGCGGGGCCGCAATCACTTTCCGACTTGTGCATGGCGCTTTTGCAGGCGGAGATCAATATTCACTACGCCTACCCGCTGATCGTGCACCCTCGAAACCGCAGCGCGGTCGCGATGCATATCGACAACGTCGAACAAGCGAGCGTGACCCTGCACAACATGGGCTTTGAGGTCCTGTGCGAGGCCGATCTCGCTTGACCGGCGATCGCACGATTACGAATGCAGGGCGCGCGGCGATGAATGGCGGTCTGTCGGCGAAGCTGGCCTGGTCAGAGCCCGACCCGGAGAGCGAGCGGATCGCCGGGCTGGTTGCGCGCCTGGCCGAAGAAGACGGCCCGGCGGATGATAGCCTGGGCTGGCCGCATGCGCTTTGGGGTTTGATCGACGGCGCCGTGCGCACGCGCTGGTCATTGCCGGAAGAACATGGAGGGGTTGCGTGCCCGCGACCGCTCTTGGTAGAGCGGTATGCCCAGCTTGCCGAAGGTAGCCTCACGGCCGTGTTCATCCTGTCGCAGCACGATGCCGGCGTGAGGCGGTTGGTCGCGTCGTCCGATCGCGCCGTCGCGGCTATTTGGCTCCGCGCGATCGGCGAGGGCCGGGCGTTTACAACCGTGGGCATCTCGCACCTCACGACTTCACGGCGGCTCGGCGCAGCCGGTCAAGGCCGTCGAGACCGCGCCGGGGCGTTACCGGCTCGACGGCACGATACCGTGGGTGACGGCCGCGGAACGTGCCCATGTTCTCGTGACGGGAGCCGTTCTGGCCGATGGCCGGCAGATGCTCTGTGCGCTGCCGGTGGATCGGCCCGGAGTGAAAGTCGGTACGCCGTTTCCGCTGGCGGCGCTGCAAGCGTCGTGCACCACCGAGGTCGTCTTGAACGCCGTGACGATAGAGGAATCAGACCTACTGGCCGGACCGGCGCACGACGTCATGTCCAACCCGGGCGCCGTCGGGACTGCGGGGCTCGAGACGTCGGCCTTGGCGCTGGGGCAGGCGCGCGGCGCTGGCGGCTTTGATCGAGCTGGCGCCCGACCGCACTGAGTTGTCGGAGCCGCTGGAGGCGCTCTGCGAGAAGTGGCAGGAGTCGTGGCGAGCGATCATCGCGCAGGCGCGCGGCGAGCCCGACGCGCCCTCTGCAGGCTCGATTCGAACTCAGGCCAATGCGCTTGTGCTCGCGGCAACACAGGCCCATCTCACCGCCAAGAAAGGGACGGGCTTCCTCAGGACCGAGCCCGCCCAGCGGTGGGCGCGCCAGGCGCTGTTCTTCCTGGTCTGGTCGTGCCCGACTCCGGTTGCTCAGGCCGCCATCCGCGACCTGGCCGGCCTGTGCCCGGCGCCTTGACGGGGACCAACTCATGATATGGCGCACGGCGACTGTTCTGGCGGCGGTTACGTGCGTTGGTGTCAGCGTGGCGTGCGGCGACGACGTCTCCCTCAAAATCGCCACATTCGAATGTGACGTGACGCCGCCGATCGGCAGCGCGCTCTGCGAGGGGGCGGTCGCTCCGGTGCGGCGAGTTGACGACCCGCTCTCGTGTCGGGGCATCGTACTCCTGGGCGATTCCCAGCCGATTGTGCTCTGTGCGGTCGATTGGGTGGGCATCGCCAACCAAGGACATGACGCGTGGCGCGCGGCCCTGGCCGAGGCAGCGAGCACGCGCAGCGACCGCGTGGCCGTGCACTGCCTGCACCAGCACGACGCGCCGGTCTACGACCTGAGCGCCGAGGCGCTCATGAAGGAACGCGGCCTGCCCGGTCGGGGCTTTGATCCGGCTTTCGGCAAGGAGGCGATCGCCCGAGCGGCACGGGCGCTCGCGACCGGGCTCGGCCAGCCGAAAACGGTGACTCATCTCGGCGTGGGCAAGGCTAAGGTTACAGACGTAGCGTCGAACCGGCGGGTGCTGGGCGCCGATGGCAAGGTGCGATACGTACGCTGGAGCAAAACAGCCGACCCCAGGGTCCGGGCCGCGCCGGAAGGGATTATTGACCCGTGCGCGCGGGTTATCAGTTTCTGGAACGGCGACAAGCCGGTCGCGATTCTCAGCTACTACGCGACGCATCCGCAGAGCTACTACGGCCAGGGAAGCGTGAGCTGCGATTTCGTGGGGATCGCCCGGCGGATCTGCGCCGAAATAGAGCCCGGCGCCTTCTGGGTTCATTTCAACGGTGCCTCCGGCAACGTGACCGCGGGCAAATACAACGACGGATCGCACGAGAACCGACCGGCGCTGGCACGCCGGCTTGCCGACGGCATGGCGGCGGCCCTCAAGGATTCGGCGGCGCACAAGACGCCGATCTCAGCCGGCGAGCTGGGCTGGCGCACCGTTCCGGTCGGCTTGCCGCCGGCGCAGTGGCTCGATGAGAGCGCACTGGCCAAGACGTTCACGGAAAAGCCGACATTCGCGCTGGCGCGCAAGTTGGTCTGGCCGCGGCTGCGCCGCGAGGGCCGAACGATCGACCTGGCCGTGCTCAAGCTCGGGCCTGCGCATCGTGCACATGCCCGGCGAGCTGTTCGTTGAATACCAGCTCTTTGCACAGCGGCTCGGGCCCGATCTGTTCGTCGCGATGGCGGCGTACGGCGATTATGGACCGGGCTACATCGGCACCCGGGTCGCTTACCCGCAAGGTGGTTACGAGACCGGGCCGGCGTCGCTGGTCGCTCCCGAAGTGGAAGACGTGCTGGTGCCGGCCTTGCGCGACCTGCTCGAGGCACACGACCGAACAACCAACGGCCCGTCCGAGATCACAGCGACCGCGCCGCGACTGCCGGCCGAGGCGCAACCGTAGTCGACCTGCCTTTGCGACAACTCAACGGCAGCCGAAAACCGCCGGTCAGCGTGCGAACTCACACAGCGATTGCACGTGCTCCATGCTGCCGTCATTGGCCCAGCCGTCGAGCTGGGCAGCGTCCTTGAGCTGCTGGCCGCGGCGTCGGTCCACAGCCACGAAGGCACACGGCATGTCGGGCAGCGAGCTCAAGTCGCCCCAGAGCTTCTCGAACTGCGCGATGGGATAGACATCCTCCTGGCCGTGGCCCCAGCGGCGCTTCACGTCTTTGATGGTGACGTAGGTGGGCACGCGAGCGGCGAGGGCTCGGATCGCGGCGGCGACCTTGTCGGCGCGCGCGCCAGGTCGTCGCGCGTGAGCTTCAGGGCTTCGAGCAGCCCGTCCAAGTGCACCCAGGTCGTGAGCGTGTTGTAGTAACGCAGGGCAAATTCGGTCTCCTCGCGCGGCTGCGCCAGCCCCTCGAGGAGCCTGAGGCGGCCGGCGACCTTGGCCAGCCCGCCGCCGCGGTCGTCAATCCGGCGGGGAATCACCTCGAAGGCCAAGGTCGCGCCCGATTCGATCGCCAGCCCCAGGATGCCGGGGTCGATGGTCGCGCCCAGAGTGTCGATATTGTGGACCATGAGCCAGCTCAAGTGCGGATATTCGGCGAGGAGCTGTCCCAAGAGACCGTTGCCGAGCAGGTTGGGCACTTCGTAGAAATGGCCCGGCGGATTGAAGCGCTGAATCGGTACGTTGTCGGTGTAGTCGCTCCCCTCGCCGGCGGCGCGCGCCCATTCGAGTATCGCGCGGCGGGATGCGTCGCGCACTTTTTGCTTGTTCTCGTCGAGCGTCTCGTGGCTGGCCTCTTCCCAGAGGAAGGTCAGATCGCGCGTCATGGGGATGAGCCGCTGTCCGATCGAGCGGCCGCGCGAAAGGTAGACGGGCCCGTCGAAGCCGTAGTTGGCGGTCGCCTGCAGGTGGCGCTCGACAGCGGCGTGGGTGAGGTAGCTGGTGGTCACGATGTGAGGCACTCGGGCGCCGCGGCGCGGGCGGTTTTCCTGGTCTTGGCGAGGTGAATTTCCAGGAAGCTGCGATGGCAGCCGCCCATGTCGACGAACGGGTTCACCGCCTTGACGACGCCGGCGCCAGTTGTCCAGCGACTGCCCACGCCGGCGGCCAGGGTCACGACCGCGACCTCACCCGCTTTCAAGGCCGCCGCGCCGCGTGAAGTCGCGCTTGTCGCGATCGGGCCGTGGGCGCCGATCAGCTCGGCGTCGTCGACGTCGCGCACGTCGAGATCAACCGGCAGGCGGTTGCGCGCCAGTCCGATGCGGCCGCGCACCAGGTCCTCGCGCAACTGCTCGTGCAAGACCGGGTCGAAGCCGTTTTCGCGGCGGATCCGCGCCGCCGCTAGGTCCCACTGGCGCCCGAGGCGCTGTCGTCGCCGTGGGTAACCGGGAAGAGATGATTGACCATCGTGCGAAACACGCGCAGCAGCTCGACCGACTGGGGAAACTTGTTAGCGAAGTGGTCAAAGTCGGCGCGCCGATGGAACGGCAAGGCGTCGCGGCCGACGGCGATCATCCGGGCGCCTGCAGCATGTAATACCGCGGGGGCATCATGGCCAGAGCGCCCCGGTGGAGCGTGGCATGGGTGCCGTGCGGGTTGATGCGAAAGTCGTAGACGACCGGCTCGATCGCAAACGGGAGGGCGTCGTCGAGCGCCGCCTTGGTGCGGCCCATGATCGCCGCGATCCGCTCCTGGAACTCGTCGTGGCGCTCGGGGGCGACAAAAAACGCCATGCCGCCGCCCGACATGCCCCCCAGCATCAAGAAGCCCCAGAAGTCGGCGCCCAGCTCGGCCTTCGCCTGGCTGATGATCGCCTCGGTATAGGCGTTTGTGACCCACGGGATAATCCTCTTGAGCGGGCTATCCCAGTTCTGGGTCGTCCAGCGTCCCAAGGCGCGAATGTCGGCGCAGCCGACGGCCTCGAGGATCCGGTCGAAGATGTCGAGGGCCTCGAGACGCGCGCGCCATTCGTCGTGTCCACGCAGCAGGTACTTGGCGGTGACCATGTTCAAGATCGGGCCGACGTTCTGGGCCATGCCGCCGTGTACGAGCACCAGGCTTTGGGCCAGGGCGTCGGACAGAGGATCGCTCCTCGCCGGCCGCGCGGCGCTCTCTTCGGCCACTTCCGCAGCCGCGGCGCCCAGGATCCGGTGATCGGGCAGCAGCCGGCCACGGCTGATGCCCCACTCGGGGTCGCCTTCGGCCGAGGCCACGCCCTGTATCAGCTTGATGCCCGGAAAGATGCCCCCCGAGTCTTGCCAGCCGCCCCCCGACCCGCCCAGCCATTCGCCCAGGATGGCGCGCGCGACGACGACGCGAGCTTCGTCGGCGTCGATCGCGCCGGTCAGGCTCTTCACCTGGCCGGTCGCCCGCATCAGGAGCGTGATCAGCGAGGCCAGCAGATTGGTCGAGACCGCCAGACGCGAGCCCTTGGGAATATCGTTGACCTTGCTGACGATCTCGATTCCATGTCCCGGCCGGACGACTCGGGCGAGCACGTCGGCCAGCCGGGTGCTCGTCCCTTCCAGGGACGGGGGGACCAGGCCCGACGCGACCACGGCCGCCTTGACCAGCCCAAGGTAGTCGTTGCCGAAGTTGAAGAGCTCATCGAGCGCACCTATGTCCTTGCAGGCGCCCAAGTCGATGCTGGTGAGCCGGATCAAAGGCTCGGTGATCACGCGCAGCCGCGACTCGATCGGCGGCGCGGGGTCCTTGTCGCGGCCGTGCACCCCCAGGTCGACCGAGATGTTCACCACCCGCGCGCCCTTGGGAAAGTCCATGCCCAGGAAGAAGATGTCGGACCACCCGCTGTGCGACAGGTCGAGCCGCACGGGTGTGCGCTCTTCCAGAATGGGAAAGAGCAATTCGCCGGCTGCCGGCGCGCGCAGACGAGGGTGAATTCGCAGCGGGTGTTCGTCGGCGCTGCCGACGCGAAACATCCAGCGATTGCCCTGGCAGCTTCGCACCGAGCGCCGCACCTGATCGGCCAGGGTTTGAAAGGCCACCTGCTCGTAGGCCTGCGCCAGCGCGCTCGATATCGCCCCGTTCGGCCCGCCGGTCTTCATCGCGCTGGAGAAGGCGGCGATCGCCGATTCGTAGCGCCGTTCCATCAGGTCCATGAACCCGGAAAAGGGGATAAGCCCCGCTTGGGGGAGCGCCGGGTCGTCTTGAATCTCGTAGCGGTAAAGGGCGTGGAGAAAGAGCGAGGCGCGTACGCGCTCGTACAGATTCTGGCAGCCCCTGCGAAAGACTTCGATCTCCGCGCAGGCTTCCAGCTTGGCGTCCAAGCCAGCCGCGGCCGCCTGCGCGCACAGACCGGTCGCGAACCCGCGGGTCAGAGTGGGTGATGGTCTCAATCAGAAGTTGGCCGAGTGACGACATGGATCAAGATCACGGCGTATCCAGGGACGACGGGGCCGCATTTGCGGGGCGCGGCGCTCGTCGCGGACCACGTTTTGCTCGATCCGGACGATTGATTCGAGCAGGAGCGCCAGGATGAGCTCGCGGTCGACGCCCGCGAGCGCCCGCGCGATCTGGGCTTCGACGACGCCGTACTTGACCCCCAGGTTGTACCGCGAGCCGCGGGTCTCGAGCGCGAGGTAGCGTTCGCGGCGCGCCAGCGTATTGAGCGCGGTCGTGAGCTGAATCTGGCCGAGCTCGCGCACGTTGCGGCGAACCAGGTCGTCCAAGAGGTCGAAGACTGTCGGGGTCAGGACGTGCATGCCGAAGAAGCAGAGATAATGCCCCGCGCGCAGGCCCGGCACCTGCAGCCGGAGCTCGGCCAAAGTCGGGTTGGGCTTCTCGATGATCTCGTCGATCGCGTAGACATCGGGGCGCTCGGGCAGACGACGGCCGGCGAGCGTGCCATACTGGTGAATCAAGTGCTCGCGGGTGGCCTGAACCGCCGAGACCGCGCAGTGTTCGGCAGTCGCCAGCTCGATCAACTGGCGCGCGCAGCGCCTTTGCTCAGCCGAGATGTAAAGATGGTCGCCCAGCAGCAACAGAAAGGGCGCGTCGCCGGCAAACGACCGGGCGCACCACACCGCATGGCCGTACCCTTCGGCTTCGGGCTGCACGGCGAATTGCAACCGCTGCTCGAGTGCGACGAACCGGCGCGCCTGTTCCTCGGCCCAGTCGGCGGTCTTGTAAGTCGAACGCAGATGGGCGGCGTAGTTGCGGAAGTGGTTGCGATAAACGGCTTCGTCACCCGGCGCGGTGACGACGCAAATTTCCTCGATTCCGCTGGCGAGCGCCTCTTCGGCGATGATCTGGAGGACAGGCTTGGTCAGCCCGTCGCGGTCGACGAGCGGCAGCATCGCCTTCTGCACGGTGTCGGAGGCCGGGTACTGCCGCGCGCCCCGGCCGGCCGCCGTGATCACCGCCTTGGTAATCTGCACCGCCGCACCCTCTCCGCGATCGCAGCGCTCGATCCCGCCCGGCGCGAGCCACGCGTCCCGGGCGCAGGCAAGTGCCTCGCGCGCCACGCGGTTAGCGTAACCCTTGGCGGCGCCGGAGGGCAACCCCTGTCTTGCCGCGCACGATTCGTGAAATTCGATCTCACCGCAAGTAGGGAATGGCCCTTTCCGGCACTTTCAGCGTCTGCTCGTCGATGTAACACCAGGCCCAGCGCTCGCCGGGCTCAAACGACGCGATCACCGGGTGGCTCGTCTGGTGGAAATGCCGCGTGGCATGGCGGCCCGGCGAACTGTCGCAACAGCCGACGTGACCGCATGACAGGCAAAGTCGCAGATGAACCCACGGGGTGCCCGTTCGCAGGCATTCCTCGCAGCCGAGAGTCCGCGGGGGCGCAGGTTCGACCTGAGCGATGTGCTCGCATACCATGGCTCGCCTCCCAGAGAAAAAAGGGCTGTCTCCGAATCGCCGGCATGGGACCGACCGCACGTCAGCGACTTCCTTCCACAAACCGGGCTTGTGGCCGCTCGAGGCGGCGCGGCTGCGCCAGGTATTCGACGCTGGCCTGGCGCCGAACCGGCTGGGGGTACAGCCCCATGAGCTGCATCACCTCATCGGGCATGTCCGAACGAACCGGCAAGCCCAACTGCTGGGCCATGTCGAACGTGATCGGGTAGTCGTGCGTCCAGGTGCCCTCGGTCAGGACGCGTGCCAGCTCGTCCGCCCGGTCGGCGCCGACCTTTTGGGCCAGCATCGGCCGGACGGCCTCGCGCAACTGGACGATCGCTTTCTCGGCCTGGTCGGCCAGGACCAGGGTCTCGTCATCGACGTCCGCAATCGGCTTGGCCTTGATGACCTTGAGAAGCGAAGCGGCGGGGTATTGCCCGAGCTGGGGGTCCACCGGGCCGAGCACGGCATGGTCGCTCATGACGATCTCGTCGGCCGCCAGCGCGATGAGCGTTCCGCCCGACATTGCATAGTGGGGGACGAAGACGGTCACTTTGCCCTTGTGCCGGTCGATGGCCCGCGCGATCTGAAGCGCCGCCAGGACGAGCCCGCCGGGAGTGTGGAGGATCAGGTCAAGCGGCACGTCGTCGTCGGTCATGTGGATGGCGCGGAGCACTTGCTCCGAGTCGTTGATGTCGATGTAGCGGGCGATCGGGAAGCCCAGAAGACTCATCGTCTCTTCCCGGTGCACCAGCAGAATGACCCGCGAGCCGCGCTTCTGCTCTATTTTGCCGATGAGCCGTTGCCGCGACGCCTCGAGATACCGCTGCTGGATCACCGGCTGCAGAGTCGAGACGATGAAGAAGAGCCACAGTATGTCCAGCACGATGCTCGCTCCCTTCCCTTTACATCCAGGCGCCTCGGCGCCGTACTCATCGGATTGCCAGCGGCGCATCGTTCGCCGCGGACGCAGGAATAGCTGGTGCAAGAGCAGGCCGGCAGAGAAGCCGCCGACGTGTGCCCACCAGGCCACGCCCCCGACGTCGGCCGGCCCCGCCAGCGCCAGGAACCCGACATAGACCTGGCTCAAGGCCCAGAACAAGAGATAGGTCACCGCCGGCAGCTCGAAGAACACCGGGTAGAACAGGATCGGAAACATCACGACGAGCCGCGACCGCGGGAAGAGCACCAGATACGCGCCCAAGACTCCCGCGATGGCGCCCGAGGCCCCGACGGTCGGGACAGTGGAGCCGGCATTGGTGAAGCAGTGCACGACTGCCGCCACGAGCCCGCAAATCAGATAAAAGATTGTGAACCGCAGCGGGCCCATGCGGTCCTCGACGTTGTCGCCGAAGATCCAGAGCGTCCACATGTTGCCGATGATGTGAGCCCAGCCGCCGTGGAGGAACATGCTGGTCAAGAACGGCCAGTAGTCATTGGACTGAAAGCCGGCCTGCTCGGCCCATTGCGGCTGAGTATACCGCGCCGGGACAATGCCCAGGATGTAGAAGAGCCGTTCGAGGTCACGGTGAGGCAACGTCAACTCGAGGCCAAAGACCAGGACGTTGAGCCCGATCAAGCCGTAGATGGCCAGCGGCGGGTTGCGCCGGGGAATGGTGTCGTGAATCGGTATCATCGCCGATCATTTCGCCAGCGCGATCACCGGCGTTGGACTCCTTTCGCCGTGAATCGTACTTGCGGATCAGCATACCGAGCGCGCCTACTCGAAGCCATAGTCCGGCGACCGGGCACGGGCCACCGGTTCCACGGCGGCGAGATTCGGTCTCGCGCCAACGGCGATTTCACCCAGGAGTGGCTTGTACCGGCCGGCGATGATATCGTTGGGTGCGATGGGCCGTTCTGACAGGCGCCTTGCGGCATTCCTGTCGGAGCTACGGGCCACCACCTCGATCCAAATCGCACAACTCATCCGAGACCGTCGCGGAGTACGAACGATGACCACAGCGGAAATTGAATCGTATCGGCGGCGACTGTTGCAACTTAAGAGGCGCTTGGGCGGCGACCTCTCCGAGCTCGAGGAAGAGACCCTGCGGCCCGTCGGGGGCGAAGCCGCCGGCGGCCTGTCCAATGTGCCGCTCCATCTTGCTGACCTCGGCACCGACACCTTCGACGCAGAGCTCGGCCTCGAGCTGCTGGAAAACGAAACGCATATCCTGGCGGAGATCAACGACGCGCTCTACCGCATCGAGCGGAAGACGTTCGGCCGTTGCGAGAACTGCGGCCGTGAAATCCCCAAGGACCGTTTGAATGCCCTGCCGTACGCTCGTTACTGCATCCAGTGTGCGCGGCAGCTCGAAGGCGCCGGCCAAGAGTGAGTTCGAGATGGCGGAACCCAAGCTCAGTCGGTGATCATGCCCTCGGCCTCGAGGTTCTCCTTGGTAGGAGGCTGACAGGAGCGCAGGTCGCAGGCTTGATAGCTGAACTCGCACATGACCCGGATTGAACCCTGGGCCGCAGCTTGATCGACTCGCAGTTTGCTGCGGAACTCGAACGAGTCTGCCGTGCGATCGCTCTTGCGATCACCCGCGTAGAGCACTTTCAGGTTGATGGGTTCGGCTGACCAACAGTGCGCGGCAAAGACAAGCACGGCCATCGTCGCGATGGCCCCCCACCCGATTCGCATCGCCTCGCTCCCTGGAGACAGGCCCCGAACTGGAAAACGCAGCATCCGCTCCCCATATCGTAGCGAGCTCACATTCTCGCGGCGACTCCGACGAGGTTTCGACTGGGAACAATCCGATCGAGCACCGTCGATTCGCGCAAGTGGCGCCGGAGTGCCGCCTGCGGTCACGCTTGCGGCACCCCAACAGGAGATCAAGAATGATGCAGCTTCCTTGGCGCGAGCAGGCCGATCGCCAGCGATTCCAAGTGGTCCTCAGTCTTGACCGGGCGGGTGCGCGCCGGCGGTTGCAGCGACAACGTCGGCCTGACGGCGACGTTGTGATGCACCGTCCGTCCGGGGAATTTCGCCGGGGCCTTCTTCGGCGGATCCGTCCGCCCCTTGTACCGCTTGTTGAATTGCGCGATGTCTTCCTTGTCGATCACGGGCTTGCCGTCGTACTCGAAGTCAGCCGCGTAGGGCGAATTGGGATCGGCCTCGGCCTCCTTGAGGAGGGCCTTGTCCGCTGCGTTCACCACGCCGTCACCATTCACGTCGCCGAAGAGACGGACGAACGTGTTCACGTCACTGGCGGTCAGCGGCGGGCCGGAGAGGACCCTCACCTCGTCGGCCAACGTGATCAGGGTGTAGTGGCCGTCAGGTACCGAGCCGCCGACCACGCTCGGGCCGCTGAAGGTAATCAGGTAGGTCATCCCGTCGGCCAGCGGCGTGACCTCAAGGCTGATGTTGCTGGGCTTGCCGTTCTCGAGCAACTCGAACGCTCCCGGCTCAATCTGAGTCGGGTTGGCGAACGTGTAGGTCAGGCTCTTGACCATCGAGTCCTGCGGGCTGCCATCGTTGACAGTGAAGCCGGATACGCTGACCTGCTCGGTCGCGCTGGCGGTAAGGCCGTCGGCGTTGGTCAACGTCACCTGGACGTCGAAGATACCGGCGTTCTGGTACTCGTGGGCTCCCGTCGAGAAGGCGAAGGTGTTCAGGCTTGGAAGGCCATACCCCGCAAATTCGCTGGCCGAGCCGTCGCCGAAATTCACCAAGATGGTCCAGGGCCCGTCTCCTTCGGCGTCGGTGAACGTGCCGCTCATATAGAACTTCTGGCCCTGCGTCGCGACGGCAGTGCTGGGGACGCTCAGGCTTGGGGATATGTCGCTGAAACTTAACGTCTGCGTCGTTACGCCCATGAGCCCGTTGGCAGCAGTCGCCGTCAGACCGATCGTGTACGGTCCGGTGTCGGGAGGCGTGAAAGTGATCTGGTTGACGCCCGATGAACCCGCGAGCGCGACGGCCTGGGTGAGCGGGGCTTCCGCGCCGAAGTTCGGGGTGATCGTAATACTGTTGATCGTGCCCGTGAACGCGAAGTATCCGCCGGGTGTACCCGGCCACGAGGTGGTATAACCCGTGCCGAGCTCGGCGTACGGCATGTCGGCCATTTCGGGGGTAAGCTTGGTCTCGCCGAACTCGTTGCCGTCGACGCTGTAAGTGACCGTCCTGCTGCCGTACCAGTTGATGACGGCTGTGTGCATCTGGCCGTCGTTGACCGGCGCGAAGCTGGGGATCGGGTCGATGATGCCGTCAAAGAGCTGCGCATAGAGATAGCCGTTGATGCCGACGTAGAGCACCGGCGCGAAGTTGGCCGGCGTTGAGCCGAGCGGCTGATCCTGGGCGGCGAGGATGACACCGCTGCCGGTCGTCTCGAAGGTCACGGTGATGGTGAAGGAGGTGGCGCCCGAGAACACGCCCGACGGCAAGGGGACCGGGTTCGAGCCGTTGAACGTTAGGTTCTGCGCGGCGATGACCCCTTGCCCCGTGGCCCCGCTGACTTGCCAGACTTCGTTGAAACCGTCGGCCGTCAACGACGGGCTGGGGTCGGCGGCCGTGCCCGTCAAGGTGATCGTTGACCCCTCCAGAAGGGCAGGGGCGCCCGATCCATTTTCGGGCTGAAACGGACCGCTGATGTTGGGGTTTGGAGCCACGGCCGTGACGATGAGGTTCTGGCTCGTGCTGCCCGTGAAACCCTGCTGGTCGATGGCCGAAAGGGTGATCGTGTAGACGCCGTAGTCCGGCGGCGTCAAGGTCAGCGACGGCCCCGGAACAATCCCCGCGACAACCAAGGGCGCGTTCGCCGACGGGTTGGATCCGCCTAGGGCGCCGGTGTTCTGGTTGCCAGTGCTGTCGTACACCGTGTCACCGCTGATATTGTCGAACTGGTAGTACGCGACCAGCCCGGCTTGAGTGGCACTGACACCCGTGGACATGTCGGACTGAACGCCGGCGGCCGAGCGACCAACGTTCCAGATGCTCACGTCGTCGATTTCACCGTCGAAGAATCGTTCCATACCAGTGCCCCGGCCGCCGATCGCCCAGTCGGTGTTGCTGACCGGTAAAGCCCCCTGCGTCGTCGCTCCCGACGCGCCGACCTGTACTCCGTCGCGGTACAGCACCCACTGCGTCCCGTTATAGACTCCGGCGAGAAAGACCCATTGTCCCACGTCACCGGACGGGATCGCGGCCTGGGCGAGCGCGTTATTTCCATTCCACGAGCCGACCTGGTAATAGCCGTCGTTGATCCGGAGGAAGTCCTCGGCATAAGTCGGCGAAAGCTGGTAGCCATGGGCGACGATATCCTGCAGCCCGGTGGTCGACTCGGGCTTGATCCATGCTTCCAGGGTAATCTGGCCGCTGAAGTTCAGGTCTGTCGGATTGCCCAGGTCAACAAACTGGTTGGTGCCATTGAAGCTCAAGGCCTGGCTGCCCGTGGCTGACTGACCCACAGAGTTGGTCGCCTGCCAGAAGTAGCTGAAGCCGGCGGACTGATTGGCCGGGTTCGGGTCAGTGGCCGACGCCGTCAGTGCGAGCGAAGTTCCGTCTGGTCTCGTCGCGGGCAGACCATTGATCGAGGGCGTGGGGGCCACGCTGGTGACACTCAGGGTCTGGCTCGCCGTTCCCACATCGCCGCTCTGGTCGGAAGCCTGGAGGGTTAGCGTGTACGTTCCCGCAACCGGCGGAGTGAAGGCGATCTCATCGTTGCCGGTCGAGGGGAATGTCACCGAGCTGGCCGAGGGCGTGCCGTTGGCAATGGCCACCTGGGTGATCGTGCCGGTGAACGGGAAATAGCCAGCGGGTGCGGCCGCGGCACCAGTCGTGAAGCCGGTCCCGATCTGGCTGTACGCCAGTGCGGGCAACGTGGTGGTGATGGTCAACGTCCCGATCACTTCGCCGTCGAGGACGATCGCCTCGCCGCTCGACGTCGCAATGAGCGACACTTGATGCACGTGACCATCGTCGACTTCCTCGGTGCTGACCAACTGCCGCCCGGATCCGTCGATCGCCTCGGCGTGCAGCAAGCCGTCGGTACCCACGTACAGAAGGGGGATCGACTGGGTCGGCGTGGTGCCGTCTGGTTCGTTCTGGTAGCCAAGGATCACGCCGTCGGCTGTCGTCTGGAAGCTCACGTTCATGGTCAAGCCCGTCGCGCTGCCGATCAGGTCGTTGGGCAGCGCGACCGGGCTGGGTGGCACGAACACAAGCTGCTGGCCCGAATACACCGATTGCCCGTTGGCCGTGATTTGCACCTGATTGATCGTGCCGACGAACGGGTCGATCCCGCCGTTGCCGCCGGGCCAGTAGTTGGTGTATCCCGTGCCGAGCTGATCGTGCGACATGTCCAGCGGGTCCAGCGCGCCACTCAACACGCCCACCGTCGTGCCGTCGAGCGTCAGTACCTCCTCGTCGTCCGAGACGGTCAAGACCACCTGGTGCTCCCTGCCGTCATTGACCTGGACGCTGCTCTTGATCGGCTCGATGATGCCGTTGTAGATCTCGGCGTAGAGGTAGCCGTCGGTGCCCACATACAACGCGGGCACGTAATTTCCGGGCGATGTGCCCAGCGGTTGGTCCTGGTAGCCCAGAAGTACGCCTCCCGTGTCTGTCTGGAAGGCCAGATCGATAGTGAGGCTGGTAGCGTTCTGGATCAAGCCGGCGGGCAAAGTGACCGGGCTGGGGACGCCACTGAAGTTCAAGTTCTGGTCGGCCACCACGGTCTGGCCGGTTGCGCTACGGACTTGCCAGAGCTCGTTCGCGCTCGTCGTAGGAGCGGTTGACGCCGTGGCGGTGAACCCAGGGGAAAGTGTGAGAGCTATCCCCGCGGCGCTGCCGCCGCTGGGGACGCCCTGAATCAGGTTGTTGGAGCCGGTGTCGATCGTGGTGCCGCCGTTGATGGCGGCTTCCTTGTAGTCGGGGGCCGAGCCGGCTGGGTCGGCGAGGGTCGTGCTCGTGAGCGTGACACTGGCCGTGCGGACCGGGACTGGACTGGACTGGCCATCGCCGACGTTGGCGATGCCTTCGCCCTGGTTGGCCGTATTGCCGGAGAGCGTCGTGTTGTTGACGGTGAGAGACCCGTCGTAGTTGAAGATGGCGCCTCCCAGGCCGCTGCCCGCACCGGCTGCGCCGGCGCCGCTGCCACCCACGGCGCTATTACCCGTGAAGGTGCTGCCGGTGATCGTGACGGTTCCCGCGTTGAAGATCGCCCCACCGAGACCGCCGCCGCCACCACCGCCATCGCCGACACCGCGGGAATACGATCCGGACCCTCCCGCCAAGCCGCCAGCGCCTGGTTCGGTCAATGTGGCGACGTCCGCCTGCTTGATGGCGTTGCCGCCACCACCGCCGCCCAGGCCGCCGTTGCCGCCGTTCTGAGTGTATGACGCCCCGCCTCCGCCGCTTAACAGGCCGCCCTGCTGGTTGGCCTGCCCCGCGAACGGGCCGCCACCTGGTGCGCCGGTCATACCGAGGAGGTAGTGCCCGTTGGTTAATACGCCGTTGGCACCGCCGGCTCCGCCCTGTGCGCTGTTGCCGGAAAGCGTCGAATTCTGGATCGCCAGGCTCCCGAAATTCAAGATGGCGCCGCCCACTCCCGCCCCGCCGCCGCCTCCTCCACCGCCGGATATCCCGGTCGCGCCGTTGCCGCCAACTGCTAGGCCCTGGCTCAGAGTCAGGTTTTCCAGAGTGAGCTGACCGGTTTGGGCGACCTCAAACAGCCGCAGATTGCTCGCCGACTGCGCGCGGCTGATCGTCACGCCACCGCTCGGGCCGACGACGGTGACAGGCAGGTCGATCGCCAAAGCCGACGGACCGAACGAGGTGTCCTGCACGCTGGACAGGCTGATGGTTTGACCAGCCAGCGACGATGCGAACTGGATCCTGTCGCTGCCCGTGCCGGTTCCCAGGCTGACCTCTGCTTGCTGAGCCGCGGTCAATTGCGCGTAGGTGAGGCTGCCGTTGGTGAGTGCCACCGCTTCGGCCAACGTCAGGGCATTGGTTGGGCTTTCGGTACCGTCTGTGCTATTGACGGTCAGCGTCGCTCCGCGCAGGCCGGTCTCGGCTTCGTCGGCGCCGATGTCGACGGCACCGTTGATCGACCGCGCGAAGCCGGTCTGGTCGGTGGTGAGGTTGTACGAAGTGGCGAGCGCCGTTGAACCGGCGCCGAGCAAGAAACTGTCCGCCAACGGCTCCTGGTTGAGGGTCGCGCCGCCGTTTAACTGCAAGGGGCCGAGGAGCGGGTTGATCGGCGCGGCCGGGGTGCCGGCCAGATCGCCGGGCTGCGTGAAGACGCTGGCGTCGGCAGCGACGGCGCCGATGAAGTTGTGGCCCAGGCTCGACAACGTACTGCGGTCGAGTACGTTGCCGTTCAAGTCGGTGGCGATGCTGGCGTAGACGTCGGGCTCGGCGATCCGGGCCGTGTTCTGCGCGATGACGGAGTTGCCGACGTTCACGCTCGCGTCGCCGCCGGCATAGACTCCCCCCGCGATGTCGGCGGTGTTGTTCGTGATCGTGTCGTTGATGAGGTTGACGGTGCCGTTTTCGGCGTAGACTCCTCCTCCCCCCGAAACGCCGGAGACCGACGCACTCGCGACCTGCCCATCGGCGCCGCTGATACTGGGCGTGAGCGCCGCGAACTGTGGTAATGCGAAGACCCCGGTGTTTGCGTAGTCGGCGCCGTCGATGGCCAGCTTTGTGACCAAGAATAGCCCTTCCACGACGTGGCCGGCGGTAGTGCCGGCACCGGCAGCACCCACGAAAGTCATGAGGATGTTGAGCGCCGGGTAGAAGAAGTCGGAGGCGTCAACGACCTCTTCCGACCCTGGCGTTCCGGGAAGGCCGAATGCGCCGCCCATTCCGGCCGTGATCGTATTGCCATCAATGGTTGAGTCGGCAACGGTGAGGGTCACGCCGATCGGCTCGAGTCCGCCGCCGTAGACGAGTCCGCCGGTTCCAGCCCCGCCGCCGTTGCCGGCGTTGCCGCCCGGCCCCGAGTCATTCTCGCCGCCGTTGCCGCCGAACCCGCCGTTGCCGCCGACGCCAGCCTGACCCGTGTTCTGCACGATGGCGGACCCGTTGATCGACGAGCTGTAGCCCGAGATCACAAAAGCGGCGGTGACATCGCCGCCATTGCCACCGAATCCGCCGTCCCCGCCCGCGGAACCCGAGGTCGTCGTCGCCGAGAGAACGGCATCGATCGCGATGATTCCGAGGTCGGCGCCGACGCCCGCAATGGGGATGTAAGAGAGGTCGTCGAGCAAGGACAGGGCGCTGTCGTCGCTGTTGTTGGCGCCTTCGGCCCCCGCGCCACCAGGACCGCCGGCGCCGCCGGTCGCCTGGTCGTTCTGAATCGTCACTCCACTGACGGTCGACATGGTGACGGCGTAACTCACGTTGGGGACATAAACGGCGGCGCCGAACACATTGCCGCCGGCCCCCCCGGTTCCGCCCGTGCCGCCACTGGCTTGTTGACCTGGAGCACCGCCAGTTCCACCGGCTCCGCCGACACCTGCCGTACCGATGTTGCCGCTGAAGGTGCTGTTCGACATTGTGATCGTCGTGCTGCTGATCGATGCACCGGCGCCCTCGACCGTGCCTCCCTGGCCGCCGGCGCCACCAGCGAACCCGTTGACACCGCCGAATGGCAAAGCCCCGGCATTGCCGCCCGTGCCGCCATTGCCACCAGGACCACCGATGCCGGTGTTGTTTGCGATGGTGGTGCCGGAGATCTGTACGCTTGCGTCGGGAACCGAGACATCGACCCCGGCGCCGCTGACCGTCCCCCCGGCTCCTCCGGCGCCGCCGGTCGCTTGCACAACTCGATTTCCGACTCCCAGACCGGCACCGCCCTGGTAACCGGAACCCCCGGCGCCGGACGTGGCCGCATTGTTGCTCACGGTACTGCCGCTGATGCTGACCGATGTCGTTGCATAGGCGTAGTTGACCACGAAGATGCCGCCGCCACTGGCGCTGCCCCCAGCCTGGCCGATGTTGCCCGGACCCATGCCGACGCCGTTGAACTCGTAAGAAAAGCCGACGCCGTTGCCGCTCGCTCCGCCCGTGAGCTGGTTAAAGTCGACGTGGCTGCCGCTCACGGAGAGCGAATGATACGTGCCCGTGGACGAATCTTCGAAGAAGATTCCCCCGCCGCCGACGGATCCGCCCTGTTCATTGGCCCCGGCCGCGCTGCCGACTTCGACGTTGTACGTGATGCTGCTTTGGGAGACGGACGCATTCGCCCCGTACGCATAAATGCCGGCCCCACGCACTTCCGTGCCACCTTCCAGGCTGTTGTCGTCGACGGTGGAGCTCGTGACGGTCAAGGTACCACCATCATCGTAGATACCGCCGCCCAAGCCCGTCCCGCCAAGATACGAGGTGACGAGGTTGTCATCGATCGTGCTGCCGGAGATCGTGAGCGGGCCGCTCGAAACGTAGATCGCCCCGCCGGCCGCGTTCGGGCTGTTGCTCGAGCCCCCCACGCCGTTCTTGTCGATCGTGCTGTTCGAGATCGATACCGACGCCCCGACGGCGTAAACGGCACCGCCGTCCGCGCTCTGCGCACGGTAGTTGCAAACGCCGCGCTCGCAACGTCGTCCGTGAGGGTCACGTTCTGGAGCGTCAGCGGGTTGGCGTTGTCGAGGATGCCGCCGCCGGCGGCAATGCTTGACGCGATCGCTCCGCTATTCTGGGTGAAACCAGCCTCGATGGTGAAATTCTCGATCTCAACCGGCGCGGCCGCCGCGCCCGCCTCGAGCTCGAAGACGCGAGACTGGCTCTGCGCGCTCACGATCGGTGCCGTCGCGCCCTGGCCAATAATCGTCACCGCCGAACCGTTCGTGTAAAGAGCGAGCTCTCCTAAAGTGAGATAATACGAGCCCGAGGGCACATCAATCGTGAACGGTCCATTCCCGGGAAAACTCGCCTCCTCGTAGTTGACCGCCTCGATCGCCGATCTGAGCGAGATCTGTCCATTGCCGTTTGCGTCCACGCCCGAACCGGGCGACCCCGGACCGAGGGCGACATCCTGGCTCGTGTTCACCTGATACGTCGTCGACATCATCACGCGGTCTTCGAGCGATTCCAATCTCAAGAGCGCGCGGCGGCGCCGCGACCGCTGCGCCACCGCCGCGCCGCGGCGGTCGGCGGCGGATGAACGAGATTTCATGCCGAACAACTGACGGATTCTGGATGCAGAAGCCACGGAAAAAGCTCCTCAGTGCCCCGCTCGCAGAACGACGGGGGATCTGGCGTGATGGAGACGTTCGGAAGGTTTTGAGGAATGATCCCGGCCGCGCGTTTACGCGGCCGATGGCTCGCGCCCCGGGGCTGGGAACCGGAGCGAGTCAGGCACGGCGTCGAGCGACTCGGTCGGCAATTCGAACGAGTCGTCGATCAAGGGGTTGGAATCGTCAATCAGGTCGGGGAAGCGGATGCCAGGAAGCGTTTGCACGGCGAAGATCTCTTGCACGGCGTCCTCGAATTGGACGAATGCCACCGTCGCGCCGGTTATGGTGTCGACGACCCACACGCCGCAACGGCGCGCGTCGATCGGCCGATCGGCGATGGGAATGCCGCTGAAGACGGCGCTCTCTCGCACCTGCGAGAGCCCGACGAAGGCCAGGTCGCCCAGAAGATCGAGTCCGCGCGTGAAGCCCGGCAGCTCGGCGACGCGGCGGTAACGGAGCGTCCAGGGGTCGACGTAGCCGAGGCTGCCCGTGCCTGATTCCAGCAGCCAGAGTCGGCCGTTGTTCCAGCGGGGCGAGTGGGGCATCGACAGCCCGCGCAGCAAGATTCTGCCGGTCTCGACTTCGATCAGGACGCCGCCGCCGTTTTTATTTGCTCGCCAGCCGCCCGGTGCGTCCGATTCGCCGAGCGCGGTGACAAACGAGGGCCGGCCCTCGACCATGCACAGGCCATTTACGTGGCAGCGGTCCTCAGGCGCCAGCTCCGTGACAAAGGGCGGACGCCAGCGCGGCACGAAGCTGTGTACTCGGTCAAGCGTGCACAGGCATGAGAACCGCGTATTGACAAACCAGAGCTCGTCGCCGGCTCCCCAGGCCATCTCGTGAATCTGGATGTCGCCCGTGCAGTGGGCTAGCCGCGGCAGGAAGCAGGCATCGTGCCGGCCTTCGGGCGGAAGTCGCCGGGCGAACGCCGGCACGTTGTGATACTCGCGGATCGCTCGGGCCGCCCCGATGGCCAGTCGGTCGCCGGCGCGGGCCAGGCCCATCGGCTTCTGAAAGCGGCAGAAGTGCGTGTTCAGAACGTCGCCATCGGGCCGAAGCATCACCAGCTTGCCGGCCTGGTAGGTGGTGACGAGGATCGAAACGCCCAACTCGCTCAGGATCGAGGGGAAACTCGCTGTGTGCACGCTACGAAGCGGTGGTAATGGTGACTCTTGGGTCTCAGGCTCGGCGAGGGTGCTCATATCAAGGCCTTTCTCTGTTGTGTGGGAATCAGGGAGAAAGACGACCGACCTCCGCTCGACCACTGCGTGGCCGCGACGGCGAAGATGATCGGATCGCGGGATCGAAGCGCCGTCGTTCATCCGCCGCCCTTTGGTTCGCTGGCTGCCCCTGGCGGGGCGGAGGGCGATCTCGGCGAGCCGGGTCTTGCGAGCCCTCTCACTCGGCGGACTCGGGATCTCTCCGATCGAAGATTTCCCCTCGCAGTAACGGGCTTGGATTAATGACTACGCATGCGCCTGCTTTACCCCTGACGTTCGACGCGACGCGCAAGCGATGCCACACGGCGTAGCACGCCACGCCGGCCAGGCCGATGACCGCGATCGACAGGCTGGACGGCTCAGGTACCGATAACATGGTCGGACCGAAGGCTTCGAAGACAGGCCCGTTCAACCCGCTGGCGTACGTGCTCTCGACACCGCCGGGCGTGATCTCCACGATCGAGTTGCTGTTGAAATTGGCAACGAACAGGTCGCCCGCGCTGTCGAAGGTCAGTCCGCTGGGTGCGCTCAAACCTTCGGCGAAGGTCGTAACGGTGTCGGCTCCCGGCGTGACTTCCAAGATCGTGCCGCTGTTGATGTTGGCGACGAATAGGTCACCGGCGGAGTTGAAGGCCAGGCCGGTCGGGCCGCTAAAACCGCTGGCAAAGCCAGACACAACGCCCGACGGCGTGAACTCGTTGACTGTGTTGCCATCGCTGTTACTGACGAAGAGATTGCCTGCGGCGTTGAAGGCGAGCGCGTAGGGGGCGTCGACACCAAACGTCGCGAAGGTGCTCACCACGCCCGACGGTGTGACTTCGCTGATTGAGCCGACCCCGTTCGTGACCAGGTTCGAGACGAACAGGTCGCCCGCGGCATTGAACGCAAGCCCCGAGGGAAAGTCGAAGCCGCTGGCGAAGGTGGTGACCACGCCCGACGGCGTGATCTCGTTGACAGTGCCGAGGCCCTCGTTGGCGACGAAAAGGTCGCCCGCCGCGTTGAAGGCCAGGCCGAGGGGATTGGCGAATCCGCTGGCGAACGTGGTGACGGTGCCTGACGGACCGACTTCGCTGATCGTGCCGTCGAAGGCGTTGCTGACGAACAGGTCGCCGGCGTGAGCAGAAGAGTCAACGGTGGCCAGGGCGAGCAGAACGACGAGTCCAGCTCGCTGGCATGAGGCACAAAGACGCTGACGCATGGGAGGCTCCTTTTTTGAAATTGTTGTGAACCAGAAAAGGGTTGAGAATCACGTCAATTTGGCCGCTGCCCCCACTCCGCTCACCCCGTCGGGGCGAGGCGGAACGGGCGGAAAAACGCAGGCAGCGGCCTTCATTTCGCGCGAAATCGGGTCGCGCGGGGGTGCTTCGGGTGCGCCGTGTTAAGTCGAACCGAGTCCTGAGGATGGACCGTTCGACCAGTCAACCGGGCGGGGTAGGATCGTTGGCCCGCGACCAGCGAACGTGACCGTCCCGACGATTCGAGGCTCGTTTCAGCCGGTCGGGGCCGGTTGGTTCTGAGAGTAATACGGGAGAGGTTCCTCGAATCTCCAACCCGCCGGCGAGATTCGTTCATCCCGTGACCGGCCGGTCGTGCAAACAGCAATGAACCCAGTGGGGCCGAGTGGCCGGGCAAGGGGAAACCACGTACCGCTTGAATTACAAGCGATATCGCGACTGAGACTTACGAGGAGCGCGCGATGAGCCTGCAATCAATCGATGGGAACGTCGGGTTAGCTTTGGAGCCTGAAGAGCAGGCGGGAATCGATGATCGCCCGGGAGAAATTGGCCGTTTGGACCGTCATCCAAGGGCGAGCCTTTGCGACTCTCGGACACATCAGACGCTGCTTGCGCGATTGGCGCAGTCCGGGTGTCAGAGCCAGGCTGCCTGGTCGGAGTTCGTCAGCCGCTACGGGCGCAAAATCTACGGCTGGTGTCTGCGGTGGAGGTTGCAGGATGCCGATGCAGAAGACGTGACCCAGATCGTGCTCTTCAAGCTCGCGGGGCGGATGAAGGCCTTCACGTATGACCCGGGACAAAGCTTTCGCGCATGGCTCAAGACGGTGACCCATCACGCGTGGCAGGATTTCGTTGCCAGCCGGCAGACGACCCTCCTGGCGGCCGGGGGGGATTTCCTCGCGGAGCGTCTGGAATCGGTCGCGGCGCGCGACGATCTATCCCGCGAACTGGAGGGGCTGTTTGACCTGGAGCTCCTGGAGAACGCCATGCAGAGGGTGCGGCTGCGCATGGCGCCACATACGTGGAGGGCCTTTTCGATGACTGCTCTCGAAGGCATCCCCGCGTTGGAGGTGGCGCACCGGCTGGGGGTGAAGATTGCACGAGTATACGCTGTGCGCAGCAACATTCAGCAGCGGTTGCAAGAGGAGTGCCGCCGGCTGGAGGCGGCGCAAGAAGCCAGGTGATTGGCGCCCGGTAACGACGGCTGGGCAGGTGGAGGCAACTCCTCTAAGAGGGCGTCTTGGAATTCACGAAATCAATAAAAAACGGTACGAATCCCTTCGATTTCCCACCACGGAACGAAAGGAGTCGTACCGATGTCCCACACGGAACGAGCGAAATATCTCACGGATCTCACCGACGAACAATGGCAGATTCTTCGAAAACTTCTGCCACCGCCCTCGCGTCGAGGGGCTCCCCAGACGGTTTGCCGCCGCGCTGTCGTCAACGCGATCATCTATGTTGTGCGCAGCGGCTGTCCCTGGCGACTTTTGCCTCACGAATTCCCCAACTGGAAGACTGTTTACGGGCTCTTCTTCCGCTGGCGCAACGACGGGACTTGGCAGCGAATTCACGAAGCACTGCGGGACAAGCTTCGGCACCGCATGGGACGCAAGAGGTCGCCCAGCGCCGCAATTATCGACAGTCAAACCGTCAAGACATCGGAGGTCGGCGGACTGCGGGGTTACGATGCTGGCAAGAAGGTCAACGGACGCAAGCGTCATATCGTTGTCGATACGCTGGGCTTGGTCCTGGCGCTCGTTGTCCATCCAGCCAATGTCCAAGACTACGATGGAGCCGTGCTGGTCTTGGGAATCCTCGGTCGTCTCAAAACGCGGTTCCACAGGCTGAAGGTGATCTTTGCCGACAGTGCCTACGGCCGAAACGACCTGCCCGAGCGCGTCAAAAGCGCCTTTGGCTGGTTGTTGCAAACCGTGCTGAGACCAATAAAGGTCAAAGGGTTTGTGGTGCTGCCGAAGCGCTGGATCGTCGAGCGAACCTTCGGTTGGCTTGGCCGGTACCGGAGGCACAGCAAGGACTACGAGCGCAGCACCGCATCGAGTGAAGCAATGATCTATATTGCAATGACTCACATAATGCTCCGGCGGCTTGCACGCTATTGCAGCTAATTCGCAGACACGCTCTAAAAGGGAATGAGGTCATGCCCGACTGTCCCCCGCGCGAGCCTGGAGCAATTCCTCGCCGGTGGGCTCGACCAGCGTGAAGAAGACGACCTCTGCGCATGTCGAAGTGTGTTCCGCATGCCAGCGTGAGCTCGATTTCTTAGTCGACGCCACGTCGCCGAAGCCGCTGGCGGCCGGCTTGGCGGTCGACGCCGGGCTCGATCACGACCCGCCGTTCCTCATCCGCTTGCAACAAGCGGTGGTCGAGCCCGACTGGAGGCCTCCGTCCTGGACGGAGTTGGGCCGGCGGGCCGGCCAAGCCGCCGGGCTCAACTGTCAGCCCCACCGCTCAACACCCAGCTCGGTCCCGGGATATGAGCTGCTCGATGAGCTGGGCCGAGGCGCCATGGGGGTCGTGTACAGGGCGCGCCAGCTCAGCCTGGGGCGTATCACGGCCTTGAAGATGATCCTGGCCGGCGAGCACGCGGGCCTGAACGAGCGCGCGCGGTTCCGGGCGGAGGCCGAGGCGGCGGGCTCGCTGCGCCACCCGAATATTGTGCAGGTCTACGAGACCGGCGAGGCCGGCGGTCTCATGTTCTTCTCGATGGAGTACGTCGAAGGGGAGACGCTCAAACAGTGGCTGCACGGCACGCCGAAGCCCGCGCGGTCGGCGGCCATGCTCCTGGGGACGCTGGCCCGCGCCGTGGCCTTTGCCCACGGGCAGGGTATTGTCCACCGTGACTTGAAGCCGGCCAACGTCCTGCTCGAAGCCGTCGACCCGCCGACCCCGACGGAGACGGAATCTGCCGCAACGATGGGTTCTTCCGCAGAGCTCGCGCGGCTGGGCTTGGTTCCCAAGATCGCCGATTTCGGCCTGGCCAAGCGGCTCGGCGACACCCTGGGGACGCAGACCGGCCAGTTGATCGGCACCCCGAGCTACATGTCGCCCGAACAGCTCGCAGGCCGGGGCGGGTCGACCGCGCCGGGCGTCGACATCTATGCGTTGGGCTGCATCCTCTACGAAGCGCTGACCGGCCGGCCGCCGTTTCTCGACGCGTCGCTGGAAGCGCTGACCGACAGAGTGCGGCGCGAGGAGCCGATTGCGCCGCGACGGCTTCAACCCCGCTGCCCGCGCGACCTGGAGACAATCTGCCTGAAATGCCTGGAAAAAGAGCCGGAGAGGCGTTACGCCGCCGCCTCCCTTCTGGCCGATGACCTGGCGCGGTTCCTGGCCGGCGAGCCGATCGTGGCCCGAGCGCCTTCGAGTCTCGATCGCTGCATCAAGTTCGCCCGGCGCAACCGGACGCTGGTCGGAGGCGTGGCCGGGACCGTCGTCGCGCTCGCGCTGGGGATCGCGGGCACCAGCCTCATGGCCCTGCGCGAGGGGCGAGCGCGGCAACGCGCCGATCAGAATGCGCACCAGGCGGACGCCGCGAGGACGGCCGCCCGCCGCGAAGCCTACCAGGCGCGGCTGGCGGCGGCGATGGCGGCGATGGGGTCGTTCGATATCCGAGAGGCGGGCCGACAGCTCGAGGCGGCCCCGCCGGAGCTCCGCGGCTGGGAGTGGCGGCACCTCCAGGGCCGGCTCGACCAGAGCCTCGCCGTCGTCGCCGGGCTGCCCGGCCCGGCCCCAGTCGCTTTTTGTCCGCCAGGCCGTCGGCTCGCCGTCGCAGACTACCGATCGGAATATTGCTTGCTCGACGCCGAGACCGGCGACTGTCTGGCCGTCCGCCCCACTGATTCCCGATGCCGCCAGGTGTTCGCCTTCAAGACCAACGCCGGCCCAAGGTTTGTCCTCGACCAATCGGTGGAATTCTTGTCTTTCACCGTCACTGACGCCGGCGGCGCCGTGCTCGGCCGGATCACGCAGCCTGAGCCCCGGACGGGGCCAACGTGTTGGCCCTGTGTGATGGCGCTGAGCCCGGACGGACGTCGGCTCGCCTTCCAGGTCTCTTCTTATACCCAGAGACCGCTGGTCGAGGTGTTCGATACGTCCACCGGGCGCCGGATCGCGGCGCTCGGCGGAATCTGGGCCAGCCTCCAAGCGCTGGATTTCAGCCCGGATGGAGCGCAGATCGCCGCCGTCCACCACGAGAGCCCCTCTGTCTACATTTTTGATCTCCGCTCGGGAAAACCCGAAATGGACTTGAGAGGTCACGCCGCCGGACTCCGTGGCGTTGCCTATAGCCCCGACGGCAAGCGACTGGCGTCGTGCGGAGACGACCAGACGATCCGCGTGTGGGACACCGAGACCTGGCAGATACTCCACACGCTTCACGGCCACGTCGGCGGCGTCCAATGCGTCGCATTCGACGCTGACGGCCGCCGACTGGTTTCGGGGGGCAGCGACAGCACTGTCCGGGTCTGGAGTGCCGATGGCGGGGAGCCTGTGCTCGTTCTGCACGGACACACCGCGGCGGTGAACCGCGTCGCCTTCAGTGACGACGGCCGCACGATCGCCTCCACCGCGTCGGATGGCACGGCACGGCTCTGGGACGCGACAGGCGCAGCACGAAGCCTCCGTGCTCCGAGGCCATACGAGCTTCGTGTATCCCGTGGCCCGCAGCCCGGATGGGCTCCTGATCGCCTCGGGGTCGTGGGACAACAGCGTCCGCTTGTGGGACGCGGCCAGCGGCCGGCCGATCCACACGCTGAAGGGTCATGGCCAACCGGTCGGCGCGCTCGCCTTCACCCCCGACGGCAAGCGTCTGGCATCCTGGGGTGAGGACGCGAAAATCCGCATCTGGGATCCAACCACCGGCCTCGAGATCGAGCTTCCGCTGGCGCACGAAGGCATGGGCGCACGCGACTCGGTTTACAGCTTGGTGGTCAGTCCGGATGGCAAGCGACTCGGCGCGGCCACGAACGGCGGCGTTCGCTTCTGGAACCTGGCGACGCGTGAGGAAGCGGGGCTCTTGCATCTGCCGGTCCAGGGTGTCCGGGTCGTCGCACTGAGCCCGGACGGTCGCCGGCTCGCGGCCGGGGGCGATCAGTCGAAGGTCGTGATCGTCGACGCCTTTTCGGGCGAGTTGATCGCCGAGCTGACCGGCTTCGCGGGTCGGATCCAGTCGATCACCTTCAGCCCCGACGGCCGCCAAATCCTGACGGCCGGCGAAGACCCGATCCTCCGGCTCTGGGACGCGGCCACCGGCCGACTGGTGCGAACCTTCGTCGGTCACGGACTGGAGGTCTTGTCGGCCGTTTTCCACCCCGACGGCACCCGGATCGCCTCCGGCGGCCACGACCGGAGCATCCGCATCTGGGACACCGCCAGCGGCGAAGAGCTGCTGCGACTCCCCGGTCACACGTGGTACGTCTTCTCGCTGGCGTTTTCCCCGGATGGTGAGACCCTCTTCTCCGGCTCGGGCGACTCGACGGTGCGGCTCTGGGATGCCTTTCCACCCGCGCGCGGCTCCGCGCGGCGCACGCTGGCGAGCGATGAGTCGAGCGCATCGCTTGAACACAAATCCGGCGGCCGATAGAACCGTTAACGCCAGGGGATGTAGCTCAATTGGTTAGAGCACCGGCCTGTCACGCCGGAGGTTGCGGGTTCGAGCCCAAGCGACGAATGCGTAGCCAAACGGAGGCCAAGCCAGCGATGATCACCGTTCCGGCCATGAACAGAGTCGATGGTTCGGGGACGCTCGCGACGGTCAGGACCTGGGATATGCCGTACAGATCGAGGGACGTTGGGGTCTCGACGAGATCCTCGAACACCCAACTGCTGGATGCCGTGCTGTCGGAGCCGAACCCCGCGAACCCGCTGCTGTTGCCTAGGGCGACTCCGCCGGTCGTCGTGCCGTCGAAGAGGGTTCCGGTCCAAACAAAGACGTTAAACATATCGCCCGACAGATCCGTGTCGATTGGGTTCATGAGGGATCCAGACCACAGGCCCGATGTTGTGGTGCTCGTGGTGACAAGCGTGCCATTTGCCAAGTACACGCCTGTGATCGGCGCCTGTCCAATATTGTCAGTCGCGCTCTCCGCACTGGTTGAGGCGATCGCGTACCAAGTGACGAGCGCCCCGTTGTACGTGGCGCCTCCCGCCTGGGCGTTCACGAAGTTGTTGTAGTCTGCGATGTTCGCCGAGGTCGCCGGCATGGAGCCGTTGGTGACGAAGACGAAACGGAACGATTCGCCGGGGGTAAGACCCGCCGGGGTGTTGAGTACGATCCCGCCGGCCTGGCGCGGCCAGCTACGGCGAAGCTGAAACAGAGCGCGGCCATCGCCAGCGCAAGCCGAGATTTCAGAGCGTCCATTGATGGTCTCCTGTGCTTTGGTACATCGCTTCTTTGGGAAAACGGGTGGGGGGCACGCTCCGCAAGGGCGGCAGCAGCGGTTCCCGGCTCTCGCGCTCGGTCGGGGTGTTCATGTCCGATTCTCCTATGTCGAGTGGAATCAAGGCGAAGGACAATGAGCGCGCGCTCGACCGGCTGCGCGATGAGACGGCGCAAGTGATCGGCAAGGACGCCGGGTTGCATCGCGGTCGAGCGCGAGTCCGTTCCCCCGCATGGGCCGAAGGAGAACCAGGCGCGCAGACGCAGCGGATCTCGGCTCCGGTTGGGGGGTCGCCGGGCCAAGCAGGACAAAAAGCCCCCCCAAAAACGAACGTCGCCGCACCCTCCAACGGCGACTGTGTCCAGCCGGTCGAGCGGATGCGTCGAATAGAATACGGGGGCCGCGCACCGAATCTCCTACCCCCGGGCTTAATTTTTGTTCGCGACCCGCCAAAGGGCCTGCGGGGTCCCCTCACCGAGCTGGCTTCGAGACGGTTCGTCGAGAGCGCTCGATTTGGAGCCCGAATGCGACGCGGGAAAATGAGCCGCGCGGCGCATGCGGGCCCTGGCCTCTCGCGGTGCGCTGGCTGGTTGAGCGGCCGCTTCCCGAAGGCAGCCGGCTCCGGCGCTTGATGCCCACGCCGGCTGCGGCTAAAATCGAACTCGTGGTTGGTCAGGGTTGTCAGAGAAATCCGGGCATTTTGGTCAGACGGCCACGTAAATGGTGGAATTGCTGATGCACTGGGCTGTGCCGCAAGTCGTTGCCAGATAGCGTTTGGGGATGTAGCTCAATTGGTTAGAGCACCGGCCTGTCACGCCGGAGGTTGCGGGTTCGAGCCCCGTCATCCTCGCTGCTCGTGAACTTATCATTTCCGACGGTGGCCCGCAGGGCTGAGGACGGAAATCCGGAGCAACCCATGTCCACGGTAGCGATCCCTGAGCCGACGGAGTTGCCGGCGGCCCCGGAATGGGTCCCCTCGCCCGTCTACCGATTGACTGTGGACCAGTATGAGGCGATGGTCGAAGCCGGGGTCTTGGGCAAGCGGGACAGGGTCCATCTCATCAACGGCGTGCTGGTGGCCAAGGCGCCGCACAATCCTCCCCATGCGACCGCGTGCGACGCGGCCCTCGCAATGCTCGGGGCGATCCTCCCGGTTGGGTGGTACCTCCGTCCGGACAAGCCGATCGACATCCCGGCCGTCAACATGCCCGAACCTGATCTGGTCGTCGCCCGCGGCAGCTATCAGGACTATGCGGTGTACCATCCCGGAGCGAAAGATATCGCTCTCGTCGTCGAGGTAGCCGGTTCCAAGCCTCATGAGGATCAGGCCATCGCCGATATTTACGGCCGTGCCGGCATTCCGGTCTACTGGATCATCACGCTGAAAGCCCGCCAGGTCGAGGTGTACTCGCGTCCGGGAAAGGATGGTTACAGGTCTCACAAGACCTTCTCCGTCGGCGAGCAAGTTCCCGTCACGATCGGCGGCCGGAAACTCCCTCCGATCGCCGTCGCGGATCTCCTACCCCGCAAGGCCCGAGCATCGCACCGGTTGCCTCTCCCCCGTCGTTGATCGCGAGCGGCCGCGGGACTATTGTGTAGAATACTGTGTATCGACGAACCCAACCGCCGCCGGTAACGACCGAATCCGGCGGGAGATCACGCCGGCCGCGCATGGAGGGAATCAAATCCACCTTACGCGGCGAATCGTAGCGACGCGACAAGGGTGCTTATGCCGCGCTTGGGAGTGAGAAAGCAATGGCTCGTCCCGGCGCTCACCTTCGCCATGATGTTGGCGGGCGCGGCCGGCGGCGGGCTGTGGTGGAGTAAGAGCGATCGCCGGGCTGGTCCACTCGAGCAGGCGCAGAGCGCTTATGGCCGCCGAGACTGGCCGGCGGCGGAGAGAAAGGCCCGCGAGCAGCTCAGAAAAGGCCACGATGATCCCCACGCGCTTCGCTTGCTGGGGCGAGCCTTGTACCGTCAGGCGCGCGATCAAGCGGCGTCGGCGATATTCGAGCGCCTGGGTGCAGACTCAATGGCGGCCGAGGACTATCTTCTGGTCGGTCAGGCCTGCGTCCGCACTCGGAATATTGATCTCGCGATCAAGGTTTTGCAGAGGGCCGTGGAGCTCGATCCGAATCACTTTGAGTCGCGAATCGCTCTCGAGCAAGTTTTTTTTCGGCTGGACAGGCTCTCCGACGCAGAAAGAGAGGCCGAAAGTCTGCTCGCTCAGCCTGGCCGGGAGGCTCTCGCCGAGTTTTTGCGAGGCCTGATTCGCACCCAGCAGTCTGACCCGGCCGGCGCCGCGAAAGCCTTTGAGCGCACATTGGAACGACCCGACCAATGGAAGTTCATGGTCGAACCGAGCCATGTTCGCAAGCAACTGGCTCGCTGCCTGCTCCAGACGGGCCAACCCGCCGCGGCTCGCGAGCAGTTGCGCCGGTTGACCGGCCAGGACCGCGATCAGGAAACCTGCTGGCTCCTTTCCCGTTGCGACCTCCAGGAAGCCGTCCCCACCGAATCAACCGTCTTGGCCGCGGCCCGTTCCTATCGCGAGTCACGCCCGATGGAGCCCGAGCCGGCGCGCTTCGTCGGCGCAGCGAGCTGCGCCGCCTGCCACGAGCAGATCTTCCGGGACCAGAACGCGAGTCGCCACGCTCGCACATTCTTTCACAAGGAGCAAGTGTCGGCGATCGCTTTTCCCCCGCGGCCGATCACCGACCCTGGCAATGACCGGGTCTCTCATGCCTTCCACAAGCGAGACAACGGCCTCGAAGTGGAGACTCGCGGAGATGGACACATCTATCAGACCATCGTTGACTACGCCTTCGGCTCGGGCGACCGGGGCTTGACCATGGTCGGCCACGATTCGGCGGGCCGTCCTCTCGAGTTCCGGCTCTCGTTGTATCCCGACCGCGTGGGCTGGGACGTGACGACGGGCCAAGCCGTTCAGCCAGGCCAGCAGGACGCTCTTTACCAGGGCCGTTCTCTCGCCGCCGATGAATTACGCCATTGCATTGGTTGCCACTTTACCAATCCGCGCGCGATCCTCACCGCGACGGGCCCCGAGTCGTCGGATCGTGCGATTGGCTGCGAGCGTTGCCACGGACCCGGCGGAAATCACCTGAAAGCCACAGCGTCCAACGACTTCACTTCGAATCCTGATGCAGACCTCGCTATCGCGCGGCCTTCCCTGACATCCGGCCCGGCCATCGTCGGGCTATGCGCGGAATGCCATAGCCAGAAGAAGGCGGGAGTCGTGCTCAAGCCGGGCTCGCCCGAAGCGATCCGCTTTCAGGGTACCACGCTGACCTGGAGCCGTTGCTACAACGAAAGCAATCAGCAGCTCGACTGCCTGAGATGCCACGACCCCCATCGCAATGCAGAGACAAGGGCGCAATGGTACGAGTCGCGCTGCCTGCAATGCCATTCCTCGGCCGGTGCCGCGGCAAATCGTGCCGCCACACCTGCGAGCGCGGCGGACGCCGGACGCCGAACATCATGCCCCGTTCAACCGGCCGCTGGCTGCATCGGCTGCCACATGCCCAAGCTCGCAACTCCGGTGGCCCATACCCTTTTCACCGACCATTTCATCCGCGTCCATCCCGCGCCAAAGAAGAACCGTCTGCCCTGAATTTCGCGATGGCTGTCACGGCGATTTCCCTGCGCTGGAATTCCGGATGCGTTGACCCCCGCGCACGATCTTCGGTAATGACAAGATCCGTCATTGCAACGTCCAGAGTGGGGCAACGCCCAGCGGGTCGCTTCGGCCACGTTCGTCTCTGCGCCGGGAGGGAGACAGCGTATAATATAAGTCGCGGGGTGCTATCCGCGTGCGCTCAGGGGGTTTCCCCTCGGATCGGCCCTCCGGGAATCGGTTCGGCAAGAGATCCCAACGAATCGAGGTCAAATGAGCTCGGCGACAACCACTAGCCCCGCCATCCCCTCCGAACCACCCGTTCATGGTGCAACACGCCCGGTCCCGACGCTCGACGAGCTGGAGCGGATGACGTCCGTCCCTGACGAGCGCCATGTCATCAAGGACGTGGACTGGGCGTTCTACGAGCAGCTCGCGGATTCGATCCCCGAAGGGGCCAACATTCACGTCGATTATGATGGGAAGGACTTGGAGATCATGGCCCAGGGTCCGTTCCACGATGGGGAAAGGAAACTCTGCGGCCAACTCGTCGAGGCAATCGCACAAGAATTGGAGATCCGCTATAAAAGCGCCGGTCAGACGACCTGGAAGCGGCCCGAGGTCGCTCGCGGACTGGAGGCCGACGAATCTTATTTTTTCGCGGCCGACAAGCTCGCGGCCGTGGCCGAGGCGAACGCGCGAAGATCCAACGACGTCGCCGATTATCCTAATCCCGACCTCGGGATCGAAGTTGATATCTCGCCTTCCAAGATCGACCGGCCCGGAATCTACGCCGCGCTGAAAGTGCCCGAGATCTGGCGATTGGACGGCAAGCGCGAGCAGGTCGTCATCGAGCGATTGGGCGAGGATGGATCCTATCACGCTGTCGAGGACAGCATGTTCTTGCCGATTGTTGCCGGCGAGATCCGGCGGTGGGTCGTCGAGGAAGACACGAGCGACGAGTCGGCTTGGGCGCGGCGACTGCGCGTTCGGGCACGCGCCGAGCTGGCGCCCCGGCTGCCTCGCGAGAGTCGGCCTTGAGCCGCGCATCGGGCGAGGCCTCCGGGCGACCGGAAGGTCGTAGTCTACTGAATGGCCGCCGGCCGAGGCTCAGTCCCGAATTGAGGCGCACCTGGAACCGGATCGGAGGCTTGGAGCAGGCTGTCTGATTGTGTACCTGTCACGGTCTTGGGCAAGGTCACAAGATCACCGACCAGAGAAAGCGGCAGATCGGCTACGTAAACCAAGTTTCCGGGTGACTTGACCGACTGTACCCATTCAATATCCCTGCGGACGCCTCCGAAGGGCGTTGAGACCACTTGCCCCGTCGGGCTCGGCGGTGGGAGTCGTCGGCCCTCGATATTTGCCATCGTTCCACAGCCACCTGACGTTAAGACAGCGGATAGAGCGAGATATCCCATCACTCTCTGTCTTGACATGTTTGGCTCCCCCGCCGTTTAGCGCACGCCGCTCACTCGCAAAAAACGGCCGGTGATTATGACGACCAGCCCGAATTCCGCAAGGGGAATTCGCGTGCACCTGATCGGGCCCATCAGCGAGGCTCTCGACCGTTGAGCGCCGCGGCGATTTCGATCGTGAAGCGTCGCTTGTCGATCCGTCGCGAACATCAATTGTCTCGTGGTTTGTTTCGGGGTTCGCTATCCTAGGAGAGAGGCGACAGAGCCGACGGCTAACCATGGATGCTCGAGAGAGCAGCCACTTCAGCGCAGGCTCGACACAGACGGGAGACGGCATGAGCTCGGCGACGACCCATTCATCGGCAATCCCCTCGCCACAATTCCCTGGCACGCCTCGGCCCATCCCCAGCTTGGAGCAACTCTACGAGATGACGTCCATCCCCGACGAACGGGTCGTGATCCCCGACGTGGATTGGACGTTCTACGAGCGGCTCGTGGATTCGATCCCGGAGGGGGTCAACATCCACGCCGATTACGATGGAAACGACGTGGAGATCGTGTCTCTCAGCCCGTTTCACGATGGCATCAAGAAACGTTTGGGCCGCTTCGTGGAACTCACGAGTGAGGAGCTTGGTGTCCCTTGCACGGGCCTCGGTTCGACGACCTGGAAACGGCCGGAAATCGCCAGCGGCGTCGAGGCAGATGAATGCTATTACTTCGCACCGGAGAAATTCAGCGCGGTGGCCGAAGCCATGACGCGAATGTCACGGGACGTGGCCCAGTACCCCAATCCGGATTTGGCCCACGAGGTCGACATTTCTCCTTCGAAGATAGACCGCCAGGGCATTTATGCCGCCTTGGGCGTCGCCGAAGTCTGGTGGTTCGATGGCGAACGCCGACAGATCGTGATTGAGCGGCTGGCCGACGACGGGGCTTACCATCACGTCGAGAAGAGTGCGTTCCTGCCGGTGCGGGCCGATGACGTCGGACGCTGGGTCTTGAGCGAAGATGCCCGCGACGGATCGCTCTGGGGGCGGCGGCTGCGCGAGTGGGCACGACGGGAATTAGCACCCGCCTTACAAGCTCCCAGGAGTTCCCATGAACCAGGCTACCACCGACCCGTCGCTCGTGCCGTCGGCGGCCTCGCCTGCGCCGCCATCCGTGCCCACGCTTGAACAACTCTACGAGTGGACGAGGGAGCCCGACCACCGCGTCGTCATCCGCGGCGCGAACTGGGCCTTTTATGAACGCATCATAGACGTTCTTGGCGACCGGTCCAGCATTCACGTTGATTACGACGGCAAGGACCTCGAGATCATGGCACCATCCCTGTATCACGACGGCGAGAGAAGATTGATGGCCCAATTGATCGACGCGGTTGCACAGGAACTCGAGGTCCCGTACAGCAGCCTGGGTCAAACGACCTGGAAGCGGCCCGAATTGTCTCGCGGCCTGGAGGCCGACGAGTGCTATTTTTTCCGTGCCGAAAAGCTGCAAGCCGTCGCCCTGGCGCGAGCCCGCAAGGCGAGGAGCGTCTTGGGCTGCCCGAATCCCGATCTGGCAGTCGAAATCGACATTTCACCGAGCAAGATCGACCGACCGGGCATCTACTCGGCGCTCGAGGTGACAGAACTGTGGCGCTTCGACGGTGCCGCCGATGAGGTCATCATCGAGCAGCTTGGTCCTGATGGACGCTATCACCCCGCCGAGGAGAGCGTGTTCCTGCCGATCCGGGCCAGTGAGATCCGGCGGTGGATTCTTGATGAGGCCTCCAGCGACGAGTCAGCCTGGGCTCGCCGGCTGCGCGCGTGGGCCCGCGCCGAGCTGGCCCCTCGGCTACATCACTGATCGCTTACCCCAACGCCCGAGGGCCGAGGGCTGCAAATCCTTGACGAGTTGCGCTACGTTGACTTCCATTGTCTCATGCAATTATCGAAGGCGGCACCGAGGAGACTGACTATGGGCACAAAGCTTGGATATGGGCTGAGCGCGACGCTGGCGATTGCCGGTTTATGGCATCCGGCGGCAACTCGTGCGGGTGATCAGCCCGATTCACATGCCAAGGCGGCGGCGAAGTACCTGGATGCGCGTGCGGCCGAATGGGCGGCGTTCGCGGGCGCCGATCGCGGGCAAGGCGCCAACAAAGTCTCTTGCTTGAGCTGCCACACGTCGTTGCCGTACGCCCTGGCCCGGCCGGCCCTTCGCCGCGCTGCGGGCGAGGAACGGGCGTCGGCCCAGGAAGAGCGTCTGCTGGCGAACGTGCGGCGTCGCGTCGCCAACTGGAAGAACCTCGACACGCCGCCCTTCGCCCTCTCGTACGACTTCGATGAAAAGAAGAAGGTCGAGTCGTGGGGGACCGAGGCGGTCTTGAACGCGCTCGTGCTGGCCTTTGACGACCGCCGGCGCGGCTTGCAGACTCCCAGCGACTCGACTCGAGAGGCCTTTCGGCACTTCTGGGCCAAGCAGCTCACCGAAGGGCCCGAGCAAGGCTCGTGGGACTGGCTTAATTTTGGGCTGAATCCCTGGGAGTCAAAAGAGGTGGGCCACTACTACGGCGCGACCCTCGCCGCCATCGCGGTCGGCACAGCTCCCGGCTACCTCAGCGCGAAGGACGACCCGAAGGTTGCCGAGGGTGTCGAGCGGCTCCGGCACTACGTCAAATCCCACTCCTCGAACCAGAGTCTGCACAACCTCATCTGGACGCTCTGGGCCTCGACGGCCGTTGACGGGCTATTGACGCCGAGCGAACAGGCCCAAATCGTCAACCGAGTGTTCGAGAAGCAGCAGGGCAACGGCGGCTGGAGCCTGACGTCGCTCGTCGATTGCAAGCGCCACGACAAAACCGCCCAGGACCCGGCTCCCGACGGCTACGCCACGGGCCTTGCTCTGCACGTGCTTCAGCTCGCGGGAATTCCCAAGGATCACGCCGGCGTGGCCAAGGGCCTGGCGTGGTTGCGCGCCAACCAGCAGGAGAACGGCGGCTGGGTGGGCAACTCACTGAACAAGAAGCGCGACCACCACACTCACACGGGCAAGTTCATGTCGGACGCCGCCACGGCCTTCGCCGTTCTCGCGCTCGCCCACCAGTGAGCGCAGCGTTTTGATCTTGCGCGTTTTCAGGAGTGCCCCGAAGGGGCCGAGCAAAACAGCCCAGGGCAACCCCCTGGGACCGCGGGAATCTTGACGTATGGCCTTGATGCTCGACGCCCAATGCCATAATAATTCTACCTGTGATCAGGCGGCGCTCGGGGGCGACGCCACGACAATTCGGCTCCAGGGGCGTAAGCACCGGCGCGGCAATCGTGGCCGGCCGGTCGGGGAGAACCAGAACCCAAAGATGTACGTACCCACCAAACTGTTCTTCACCAAAGGTGTGGGAACCCACCGCGAGAAGTTGACCAGCTTCGAGCTGGCACTCCGCGACGCCCGGATCGCCTGCTACAACCTCGTACGCGTGTCGAGCATCTTCCCGCCCAATTGCAAGGAAGTCTCGATCGACGAAGGGCTGAAGCACCTTCAGCCCGGGCAGATCGTCCACGTCGTGATGAGCGAGAGCGCGACGGCCGAGCCCAACCGGCTGGTGGCGGCCAGCGTGGGCGTGGCGATTCCGCGCGATCGCGAGCATGTTCGGCTACCTGTCGGAGCATCATGCCTACGGCCAGACGGCCAAGACCGCCGCCGACTACGCCGAGGACCTTGCCGCTGAGATGCTCGCCACGGTGCTGGGCGTCGAGTTCAACCCCGACAGCTCATGGGACGAGAAGCGCGAGATCTGGAAGATCGCCGACGTCTTCTACAAGACCAAGGAAATCACCCAGACGGCGGTCGGCCACAAGGACGGGTTGTGGACAACCGTCGTCGCCGCGGCGATCCTGCTGCCTTGATTGGGGAATAATCGGTTCGCAAGTGTCGCACTTCGCACCCGGCGACGGTGATCGGCGAGGCGAGAGTGACCTACCATGGGCTTTCTCGAAACCATCAGCCTGCATCGGATCGCGCCTCCGGAAGTGTCGGGCCGGGAGACGGCCGCCGATCTGATCGAACGCGGTCTTTTTAAGCTACAACGCGGGGCGGCTGCGCGAGCTCTGCCGGGTCTTCACTCGCAAGCTGCTTGCACCCGACTGCACCGTCGGGCTGACCCTCTCGGGTGCGCTCACGCCGGCGGGCCTCGGACATCAGCTGCCTGATTCCCGCTGATCAAGGCCGGCTTCGTCGACTGGATCGTCTCCACCGGCGCCAATCTCTACCACGACACCCACTTCGCCCTCGACTTGCCGCTGCACCAGAGCCGGCCCAACCTCGACGACCTGCGCTCTGCGCCAGCAACGATGTCATTCGGATCTACGACATCGTCTTCGACTACAAGACGCTGCTCGACACCGACGCCTTTTACCGCGAGCTGATCGCCGGACGCGGCCTTCGCGCGGCCGATGGGCACGGCCGAGTTCCACCACGAGGTCGGGCGCTACCTGGCTGGCCGCGCCGCAGAGCTCGGCCGGCCGGTCAACAGCCTGCTGGCCGCCGCCTTCGAGGCCGGCGTGCCGATCTACACCTCCAGCCCCGGCGACAGCTCCATCGGCATGAACCTGGCCGCCCTGAGCCTGCAAGGGGGAAAGCTCCAGATCGACACACTCCGCGACGTCAACGAAACGGCCGCCATCGTCTATGCAGCCAAGCGCGACGGCGGCAAGTCGGGCGTGTTGATCCTGGGCGGCGGCAGCCCCAAGAACTTCATTCTGCAGACCGAGCCGCAGATCCAGGAAGTGCTCGGCTTGAGCGAGAGCGGCCACGACTACTTCCTGCAAATCACCGACGCCCGCCCCGACACCGGCGGCCTCTCGGGAGCAACCGCCAGCGAGGCCATGACCTGGGGCAAGGTCGACCCCGACACCTTGCCCGACTCGGTGACTTGTTACACCGACTCGACGATCGCGCTGCCACTCCTCACCGCTTATGCTCTGGCGCGGCACGCTCCTCGACCGCTGCGCCGGCTGTATGACCGACGCGCAGCCGACTACGACGCCCTGCGTGCCGATTACGAGGCCGCCCGCCGCGATCGACCCGCTGGCGTGGCAACCCGCTCGGGCGCTCCCTGATCGCCTTTTGCCAACTCAGGCCCCCTTCGCACGTGAGCCACCGGCTACCTACTCGCGTCCTGGCCATTGATCCCGACAGCCCCGATCCCGCCGCGCTCGACTGGGCGGCTGGGGTACTGCTCGAGGGGGGACTCGTCGCCTTCGCCACCGAAACCGTTTACGGGCTGGGTGCCGTCGCGACTGATCCGGTAGCCGTGGAGCGGATCTTCGCGGCCAAGGGCCGGCCGGCCATTAACCCCGTGATCGTGCACGTTGCATCGGTCGAGCAGGCCAGGCTCTGCGTCGCGGAATGGCCCGAGGCCGCTGAACGCCTCGCGCGCCGTTTCTGGCCGGGACCGCTGACGCTCGTGCTGCCCAGGGCCGCCATCATCCCTGACGAGGTCACCGCGGGCCGGCCCACCGTCGCGGTGCGGGCACCGGCCGGGAAAGTGGCCATGGGCCTGATCGAGCGAGTCGGCAAGCCGCTGGCAGCCCCCAGCGCAAACCGCTCGAACGCCCTGTCACCCACCCGAGCCGAGCACGTGCTGGCCGACCTGGACGGCCGGATCGATGCCGTGCTTGATAGCGGGGCGACTGCGCTTGGACTGGAATCGACGGTCCTTGACCTCGCGAACGATCCGCCCAGTGTGCTCCGGCCGGGGCCCATCTCGCGCACCTTGATCTCCCAAGCCCTGGGCGGCCTGCTAATCGCCGGTCACGCGCCACTCGAAGCGTCGAGCCCACCCTCAAGCCCTGGTCAAATGCCGGTGCACTATTCCCCCCGAACACCCGCGTATCGCGCCGGAACACGTCAGGAAGTCGAGAGGCTTGCCGACCGCGACGACGTGGCGGTGATCCTATTCGGGGCAGGGGAGCTGGCGGCGAATTTCCCGCCGGCGCGGTGCCTGGCATTCGAGTCGCCCGCAGCGGCTGCCGAATCGCTCTACGCGGTCCTGCACCAGTGCGACATGAGGGGCTATCGCGCGATCGTGGTGGTGATGCCGCCCGACGAGCCCGAGTGGGAGGCGGTGCGCGACCGGCTGGCTCGGGCGACCCGACCCGTCTGCGAATTGAGCTGACAGCCGGTGGCTGCAATGCCGATTCACTCGAACAAGCGGCGCTGCGCTTCAAAAACGGGAAGCTCGGTTTCCAACGGCGGCTCGGGCAGACCGAGATGCCGGTAGGCCCCTGCCATGGCCTGCCGTCCGCGAGGCGAGCGTACCACGAACTCGCGGCGGAGCAAGAAGGGCTCGACCTCGTCTTTCAAGGTGTCGACCGCCACGTTCATGGTTGCAGCCAGGGCTTCGACGCCGGTGGGCCCACCGCGGAAGACGCGAATCAGGGTGTCGAGGTAGCGGCGATCTTGCTGGTCGAGCCCCTCGGCGTCAATTCCCTGCATGTCGAGGGCGTCGCGCACCACCGAACGGCTGATGTGGCCGTCGGCGCGAGCCAGCGAGTAGTCGCGCACCCAGCGCAGGCGTGCGTTGGCGACGCGGGGCGTGCCGCGGCTGCGCACCGCGAGTTCCTCCGCGGCGTCGGCGACGATCGTCGAGCGCAGCTTGGCCGCATTGATCGTGATAATCTGCGCCAGGTCCTCGACGGCGTAAAACTCGAGGTGCTCGTGCACGCCGAACCGCTCGCGCAACGGCGCCGAGAGCATGCCGCTGCGGGTGGTGGCGCCGATGATCGTGAACCGTCTCAAGGGCATGTTGACGGTGCGCGCGGCCATTCCTTCGCCCAGCACGATGTCGACCCGGAAGTCTTCCATGACCGGATAGATGAACTCCTCGACCACGCTTGGCAGCCGGTGGATCTCGTCGATAAAGAGGATTGAGCCTTCGGCCGCATTGGTCAAGAACGGGAGGACGTCTTTCTTTTTGTCGAGGGCGGCGCCGCTCGTGATATTGAGCTCGACGCCCAGCTCATTATGCAAGACGGTCGCGAAGGTCGTCTTGCCGACTCCCGGCGGCCCATCGAAGAGGATGTGCGGCAGCGGCTCGCCGCGCTTCCGCGCCGCGGCCAAGCTGACCGCCAATCGCTCTGCGACCGCGCGCTGGCCGATGACTTCGGCCAGGCGCCTGGGCCGTAGTTTTTCGTCGATCGGATCGTCGCCTCGGCTCACGGCCGGTTCTCCCTGCTCGCTACTGCCGCGCCGGGCGGCATGCTCACCTCCCCGCTGCGCTCCTTTGATCGTCGGTTCGCGCATCGCTCTGTCCTCCTGACCTGTGGAAATCCGTGCTGCTTACCTTCTCTCGTCTCACTATCCTGCTTTCTTGCTTTGATTTTCTCGGTCGCCCTCTCTTTACCGACTTTGCAAATAGATCGCTTCGATCATGTCGGCCACGGACTTGAATTTCTTCTTGCTGGCGAGGACGCGGTCGATGGCCTGGCGAGCCTGGGCCTCGCCGTGTCCGACCGAGAGAAGAGCTGCGTAGGTGTCGCGGATCACGTCGGGCTGTTCGCCAGCGGGTTCGCCGTTGATCTTACCGGGTGCGGCGCCAGGCGCCGCGGGCTCGGCACTGACGATCAAGGCGAACTTGCCGACCTTGCGGCGCAACTTGGCCACGATGCGCTCGGCCGTGGCTTCGCCGATTCCGGGGAACGTGGCGAGGAGCTTGACATCCTGGTCCTCGATGGCGCGGGCGAGCTCGCGGACCGGCCGTACCATGGCCCGCAGCGCCTTCTTCACGCCCACACCATCGACCGAGCAGAAGATGTCGAAGAACTCGCGGTCGATCGTGCTCAGGAAGCCGACCAAGCGCGGGACCAGCCGGCCGACCATCGCGCTGCCTTCTATATAGAAGATGGTGTAAAGCGCGATCGGCTCGCCCAGCTTGGAGCTGACGATCCGGCGTGTGTGGTCAGGAACCAGCACCTCGACGTCGAAGGGATCGACCCGAAGCGTCACGGACTCTTCGGCGACATTTTGGAGGATGCCGCGAACCGTACTCAGCACCGCGCACGCCGTCCTTTCGTGAGCTGGTCGCAGGTAATCTCTGGCTCTTTGTTCAGAAATTGTGCCGTAGGGCGCGCTCACTTGCAAGCCGAACCTCTAGCGCGGCGCGAGCCCGCGGTATGGCGGCGCGCCCTAGCGCGCGACCCACCAAGGTCGATCGAAATTGAAAAAAAACAGCGCTCGCAAAAAAATTTTTTCCTCGCGCGGTGCGGGCCAGACCGCATCGTCGAATTGTATGTTACCACTTGTCTCTTGAGAGCGCTTCGCTATCTTCTTATGAGAGTTCTTCGTCAGCCGCGTTTGCGCAAAGCCCTGAAAAAACAGTGGCTTGGACCATCATCTCATAACTGTTAAGTGATCGAGTGTATTTTGCTTGTGCCGATTTTTACATTCGCTAGTATAACGATTTAGTCTATGCACTGTTCTCAATCTCGATCGACTCGGCACGAGAAATTGATGAAATCTCTTCAAGTTCGTCTTCCAAAAGTTCAAAGATTTGGTATGAATTGGCGCAGGGACCGGTCGATTCATGCCGGTCGGACTCAAGCAAGTATGTCTTGGAGCGAGGAAAAGACCCATGGCGGTGAAGAAGAGCGCACCGAAGAAGTCTTCGTCGAAGCCGGCTGCCCCCAAGAAGGCTGCCCCCAAGAAGGCTGCCCCCAAGAAGAAGTAACAGGCGCAAAGGCCCAGGGGCCACATGGAGCAATGCCGAGCCGCTTCGGCATCGCTCAAGCCTGTTGACGTGCAACTGCGAGTCTTCACAGCGGTTGATCGGGCCCCTTGAAGCCGGGTTCCCTCGGACTCGAGACCGAGGTCTTGGTCCCAGGTTCCGGGCTTCATGATGTGCCGATCAATCGGGGTTACAACGAGACTGAGTCTGGCTTCGTCGTGACTGCGGTCGGCGAGAAGCGATATCGGTCTCGAGCGCCTTGGCGCCCTTCCCCGAGCCGCCGATGAATATCGTGTAGATGCTCGTCCTTCGGCCAACCTCCGCGTGGAGAGGTGGCGACCATGAAGGTCCGGCGGTGTCATGATGGACGACACCGCTCCGCGCCACGACCAGGTCCTTGTGCCCTGGTCGGTGTTCTTGTCCCCAAGACGTTTGAAAAAACGGCGCCGGCTCGAGCCACTCGGGCCGGCGCTTTTTTTCTGGTCGGTGCGCCAACGAGCGAACGATCCACCACGCTACTCTCGGCGTGCACCTGCCCTTGGCGGATCTTCGATTTGTCGTTAACATGCCCCCCCGTAGCAATGGCGACGCCGAACCCGTCTGGCCATTTCTCGAAGGTCCCTTCGTGTTGGCCACGTGCGCAACCTGCGATGCTTGTAACCGGCCGCCGCCGTTCTGCGGCCGGATATTGAGCCGATACTTGCATGAATTGTGGAGTAGACGGTCATGGATGGCACGTCTCACTCGAAGCCGTGCTTTGGCCGGATGGTGGTCTGGGTGGCAACCGTTGCATCCGCGGCGCTCACGGGTTGCTCGACCTACATCGGCACGACGTCCCAGAGCTTTCTGCGCAATGTGCGCGAGAACCCCGATCCCAACATTCGCTACGTCGCCTATGCGAAGCTCGGTTCCCCGAGCATTTACGAGAACGACGCCCAGAAGTCAGAGGCGGTCACCACGCTGATCGCCAAGTACCAAGAGGGCCGCGAGCCCGTTGCGGTGCGCCTGTCATCATCCGCAGCCTGGGCGACCTGAGAGATCGCCGCGCGCGGCCCGTCGTCCTCAAGGCCATCAGCGATACGGATGAGGCCGGAATCCGCCTCGAGGCCTGCCGCGCTCTAGGCAAGGTCGGGATCGCCGAGGATGCCACGACCCTTGCTCGAATCATGACCATCGACAAGCTCGAAGACTGCCGGATCGCGGCGATCGAAGGAATTGCCTTGCTGAAACCAGAAGAGCCGAGGATCTACCGAATGCTGCTCGACGGGATGGAGAATGACGACCCCGCGATTCGTTACGAATGCCTGCAGGCACTGCGGTCGATAACGGGCAAGGATTACGGGATCGAGGCGGCTGCCTGGCGCCGCGAGCTCCAACCCATCGTCGCAGAAAAGGCGCCGTCGGCCACTCAGCCTTCCGCTGCCGCTGCGGCGGCCGTAAAGGCCGCCGGCTCGCAACCCTGAGCGCTTTGGCGATCGTCCGGCGCGGGTTGGCCGGTGGGTGGTCGCGCGCCCGTCGCAGCCGGCGCCATGGCTGCACGAGGGGCCGTCGTGCGATAATCAGTCGAGCGCGGTGAACCACGAGCATGCCCAACCGTGTCGAGTACGTGGCGCCAGCGAGTGCGCCGCGGCGGCGGTCGATCGCGAGGCAACATGGACACGCACACCCTCGAGCTGTTGGAGTTCGACAAGGTTCGCGCGCTGGTGGCGGCTCGAGCGGGCTGTTCGCTGGGCAGGACGGCAGCCCACCGCATCGAGCCAGGTGTCGATCTGGGCGAGATTCGTCATCGCCAGGCGCTCGTGACCGAGATGGTCGAGGTACTCGCTACCGGCCTGCGGCCGAGTTTCGGCGGCGTGCTCGACATCGGGCCGCTCGTAAGGCGGGCGCAGACCGGCAGCGTGCTCGAAGCCGGTGAACTGGCCGAGACGGCCCTCACGCTGCGCGCAATCCGCGACATCGACCGCTGGTTTGCTCGTGTGGGCGATCAGTTTCCGCGGCTGGGCGGCCTGAGGCAAGGCACCTTTGACTTCTCGGGGCTGGCCGCCACCATCGACGGGTGCCTCGACGCCCGCGGCAAGGTTTTGGATACCGCGAGCCGCCGGCTCTCCGCTCTTCGCCGCGATATCGGGCGCCTGCAGGGACAGATTCAGGAGACCTTGCGAGCGATGCTCCGCTCGCCCGAGATCCGGCGCATCCTCCGGTTTCCCAACTTCACGATGGTGGGCCATCATTATGTCTTGCCCGTCGCCAAGGACCAGCGAGGCGAGATCTCCGGCTCGGTACATCGCACCAGCGCCAGCAACGAAACGGTCTACATCGAGCCGGCAGCGATCGGCGAGCAATCGGCAGAGCTGTCGTTTCTGCGCGCGCGCGAAGCCAAGGAGGTGCGCCGAATCCTGCGGGGATTGAGTGCCCAGGTCGGCATGGCTTCCGAGCCGCTGCTCGCGACACTTAACACGGTCGGACTGCTCGACTTGATTCACGCGCAAGCCCGCCTGAGCGGCGACTATCGCATGTCGCCGCCGCTCTTGAGCGATTCGGGCACGCTCGTACTCAAGGAGGCTCGGCACCCGCTCTTAGAGGCGCTCTTTCGCGGCGAGCAAGCGCCGGCGCCGGCGCCGCCGGCAGCGGCCGAGCCGCGGACGGTGGTTCCGATCGACTTGCACTTGGGAGCGCGTTTTCACCTTCTGGTCATCACTGGGCCGAACACCGGTGGCAAGACGGTGGCCTTGAAGACAGTCGGCTTGCTCGCGGCCATGGCCCAGTCGGGGCTGCACATACCGGCTGCGCCTGGGTCGCAGCTTCCGGTATACGACGACGTTCTGGCAGACATCGGCGACGAGCAGAGCCTCGAGCAATCGCTCTCGACCTTTTCGGCACATATGCGGCGGATCGCTGCAATCCTGGGGAAGGCCACGGAGCGCTCGCTCGTGCTGCTGGACGAGCTCGGCGCGGGCACCGATCCCGCCGACGGGGCAGCCCTCGGCCGTGCGATCCTTGACGACCTTGGCCAAAAAGGGGCTCGAGCGATCGTCACGACGCACATCGGCGACCTGAAGACTTACGCGCTGGCGAACCCCGGCGCCGAAAACGCGGCCGTCGAGTTCGACGCCGAGACCTTCCAGCCAAAATATCGCCTGCGCATCGGCGACATCGGTCAATCGAACGCTCTGAAGATCGCGCGACTCTTGCAGCTCCCCGAACAGGTGGTGTCGCGTGCCGAGGCCTACCTGGACGAGCGCACGAGCCGCGGCGCACCTGATTGGGAGTCCGTGCAGACGCTGCGGCAGGAGGCCGAGCGGGCGCGGCAGGAGGCACTCGAAGCGCGGGCCGAGGCCGAGCGCACCCGCGAGGTGTTAAAAGAGCGATTGGCTGCTCTCGAGCAAGAGAGCGAGCGGTCGATGTCGCTTTCCGAGGCGCGCAGCCGCCTGCAGGTCGGCGACCGCGTTGTCGTCCCTCGGCTCGGCTATGACCGACCGGGGCGCGTCGTCAAGATCGATCCGCAGAAGAAGACAGCGGTCGTCGCCGTCGGGCATGTAACCTGGAATATCGCGATTGACGAGCTCATTCCCCAGCAAGTTCGCACGCCGGCCGGCAACGAACGGTTCAAGGACAAACGATGAACTCGCGCAGGCTACGAGACCAACGGCGTCTTGAGGTACAAGACTCCCAGAGGCGGAAGCCGCAGCCAAAGGCTGAACGGCCGACCCGCGTGCGACTCCTGTGCGGTCCATACACCTCCCTCATTGCCCACGTTTGACCCTCCGTAGATGTCGGAATCGGTGTTGAGGATCTCTCGGTAATATCCCCCGGTGGGAACTCCGATCCGGTAGTTCTCGCGCACGACGGGCGTGAAGTTGCACACCAGGACGATCGAATCATCCGGGTTTCTGGCCCGGCGCAGAAACGCGATGACGCTGTTTTCCCAGTCGTGAAGCTCGAGCCACTCGTATCCCTGCCACTCGAAATCGACCTGGTGCAGCGCGGGTTGCTGGCGGTAGAGTGCGTTCAAGTCGCAGACCAGCCGCAGTATCCCCTGGTGGTCGCGCCACTGTAGTAAGTGCCAGTCGACGCTCTCGTCATGGTTCCACTCGCGCCACTGCGCGATCTCGTCGCCCATGAACAGCAGTTTCTTGCCGGGATGGCCGAACATGTAGCCGTAGAGGAGCCGCAGGTTGGCGCTCTTTTGCCACAGGTCGCCCGGCATCTTGTCGAGCAATGAGCCCTTGCCGTGCACGACCTCGTCGTGCGACAGGGGCAGGATGAAGTTCTCGCTGAATGCGTAGATCATGCTGAAGGTCAGCGAGCCGTGTTCGTACTTGCGGTAGACCGGGTCTTTGGACATGTAGCGCAGCGTGTCGTTCATCCAGCCCATGTTCCATTTGAGACTGAAGCCCAGTCCGCCCAGGTAAGTGGGCCGCGACACCCCCGACCAGCTCGTCGATTCCTCGGCGACAGTCAAGATACCCGGGTGTTCGCCATGACAAAGCTCGTTGAGCCGTTTGAGGAAGTCGATCGCTTCAAGGTTTTCGTTGCCGCCGTAGATGTTGGGCACCCAATCTCCCGGCTCGCGCGAATAGTCGAGGTAGATCATCGACGCGACGGCATCGACCCGAAGTCCGTCGAGGTGATAACGATCAAGCCAGAAGAGCGCGTTGCCGAACAAGAAGTTGCGGACCTCGGCCCGGCCGTAGTTGAAGATCTTGGTGCCCCAGTCGCGGTGTTCGCCCAGGCGCGGGTCGGAGTGCTCGTACAGGTGCGTGCCGTCGAAGTAGCCCAGTCCGTGGGCGTCGTTCGGGAAGTGCGCGGGCACCCAATCGAGAATCACGCCGTAGCCGTGCCGGTGCAGGGTGTCGACGAAATAGGCGAAGTCGTCGGGAGTGCCGTACCGGGCCGTCGGCGCGAAGTAGCCCACCGGCTGGTATCCCCAGCTACCATCGAACGGATGCTCGGTGATCGGCAAGAGCTCGACGTGAGTGAAATGAGTCTGATCGAGGTGGCGCACGAGCTCGTCGGCGAGCTCTCGATAGTTGAGAAACTCCTCGCCGAATGCGCCGCCGCGTCTCCAGGAACCAAGGTGCACTTCGTAAACGGCGATCGGCTGGTCCAGAGCTTGCCGGGCGCCGCGCGACGACATCCACTCCTGGTCGTGCCAGGCAAATTGCATGACATCCCAGACGACCAACGCCGTCTTCGGCCGTACCTCGGCCGCGAAGCCGTACGGGTCCGACTTCTGAATGAGGTAGCCTTGGTGGCGGCTCTTGATCTCGAACTTGTAGACCTCGCCCTGGCAGAGATCGGGGATAAAGATTTCCCAGATTCCGGTAGCGCCCGATTCTGCATCGGATGGCGCCGGCCGTCCCAGTGATTGAAGTTGCCAATCACGCTCACCCGCTGCGCATTGGGCGCCCAGACTGCGAAGTGAACGCCGGAAAACCCCTGGTGCGTCCGGAAGTGAGCACCCAGCCGTTCATAGTTCCGGTAGTGGGTCCCTTCGCCCAGCAGGTGTAAATCGAAGTCGGTGAGGACCGGGCCGAAGCTATAGGCATCGACAGACTCCCACGAGTGACCCTCGTAGTTCTCGACGCGAAGCCGGTAGGGGAACCGAGCCGTTCGGTCCGGAAACACCGCGACGAAAAAGCCGTCGGGATGGACCTTCTCCATGGCGACCAGCTCGCCCGGCTCGCCATGCGCCAGGTCGACCACCCAGGCGCGCTCGGCCTCGGGCAAGAACGATCGGACCACCCACGTGGTCAAGCCCCGCGCGGTAGGTCCCAACTCGTGCAGACCGAGCACCCGCGATGGGTCCCAATGATCCGCATGGACGACCAAGTCGATCTCTGATTGCGCCGTCGTCGCGCCCGTACTCATTTCCACAGGCATGATTGTTGACTCGCTGGCATGTCGTCAGTCTGACGATGATTGGATTCAATGGTCTCCTGGACCGCCTTCATAGTTAGCTTGGGAGGCGGAGCGCTGCAACGGTGAAGCATAACACGATCGGAACGCGAGGGATGGAAACAATCCTGACTCGGCGCCGGAAGCGAGCCGCCGGCTCAGGTGACTTGCAGCATGCGCTCAAGCGCGATCCGCGCCCAGTGGGCCGTTTCGGCGGGCACCTTGATGCGATTGACGGGAGTGCCGCGCGAGAGGTTTTCTAGACTCCACGCCAGGTGAGGCAGGTCGATGCGGTACATGGTCGCGCACATGCAGATCATCGGGGAAAGGAAATGAATGGTCTTGTCGGGGTTTTCGTGCGCCAGTCGATTGACAAGATGCAGCTCGGTGCCGATTCCCCAGGTCGAGCCGGCGGGAGCATTCTCGATTGTCTTGATGATGAACTCGGTCGAGCCAACGACGTCGGCCGCGTCGACGACATTCATCATGCATTCGGGGTGGACCAGCACCTTGCCATCTGGAAATCGGCGCCGAAATTGGTCGACATGCTCGGGTCTGAACATCTGGTGGACGGAACAATGGCCTTTCCAGAGCAGCACTCGACTGGAGACGATCGAGGGAATCGGAATTCCTCCCATGGGTTCGCGAGGGTCCCAGACGGTCATCGCGTCGAGTGGAATGTCCATCTTTCGTGCCGTGTTGCGTCCCAGGTGCTGGTCGGGAAAGAAAAGGACACGGCTGCGTTTGGCAAGCGACCAATCGAGCACAGCACGGGCGTTCGAGCTGGTGCAGACGATTCCGCCGTGGCGTCCGCAAAAAGCCTTGAGTTCAGCCGACGAGTTGATGTAAGTAACGGGCATCAACATGCCGGTGTCGATGACCTCGCCTAAGTCGCTCCAGGCGGCCTCCACCGCGTCGAGGTCCGCCATGTCGGCCATGCTGCAGCCGGCAGCCATATCGGGAAGGTAAACCTCAACGTCGTCACGAGATAGGATGTCGGCCGTTTCGGCCATGAAATGTACGCCGCAGAATACGATCGCGCGGCAAGCATGGTTCTCGGCCGCGAGCTTGCTCAGCCTGAAGCTGTCACCGCGCAGATCGGCGAACCGAATCACCTCGTCTTGCTGATAATGGTGTCCAAGAATCAGGAGCGAATCGCCCAGTTCGCGCTTGACCGCGACGATTCTTTCCTCCAGCTCCCAATCGGCGAGCTCTCGGTAGGATTCGAACTTGAGGGGCGAGAGAGCGGAAAGCACTGTCGTGGAAGTCATGGTTACGGCAATCAGCAGAATAAAGAGCGTGGCGCCTGCGCCCCCCCTTGGGGCCGATCGGCGGCGCGACCGCGGTGGTAACTGAAACGCTCCAGTGTCCCGAGTCTGGACTTTCCCTGTATTATATCGTTGAGACGGTCGGTAGCGAGTGTAGGGTCATCGCGGACCATCCTCTATCGCATGCTCGCAGCACCGATCACGGGCCGATGAACACAGGTCGACCAGGCTTTACTCATGGCGGTCACTTGAGAGAAAGACACGCGGACCAGGGAGCCGAAGCGCATGGGCGCCGTCTTGATCGTCGATGATAGCGCGGCCGATCGCGCCTTGCTTCGCACGATCCTGGGCCGGGCAGGGTACACGGTCTACGAGGTTGCCAAGGGGCGCGAGGCGCTTCAGAAGGCGCGCGAAGTGCGTCCCCACATCATCATTCTCGACGTGAATCTGCCCGACTTGAATGGTCTGGCGGTCTGCCGGGCCATCCGCGCCGACCGTGACATCGCTGGTTTGCCCGTCTTGATGTTGACGGTCCGCCACGACGATTCCGACGTATTAGCAGGGCTCGAGGCGGGGGCTGACGACTATGTCGCCAAAGATTCGGCCGCTGAGATCGTGCTGGGCCGCGTGCGGCGGTTGATCCAGTTCCGGCAGATGTCAAGCCTGGCGATGCTCAATCAGCAGCTCGTTCAGGTGGGTCGCCTGCTCGCCGGCATCATCCACGAGATCCGTGGTCCCTTGTCGGTGATCCGCGGCTGCGCCGAGCTCTTGATGTTGAACGGGCGCGACGCCCAGAAGCAAGATCCGGAGTGGGTCGAATCGATTCTGAGAAACTCACAGCTCTTGCAGCTTCGCCTCGATCATCTCGTGGCGACGATTCGTAACACCTCGTGCGAGCCGCAAGTGGTCGAGCTGCCCCCCTTGCTGCGAGAGTCGGCTGACTTGTTCGTGAAGGGGCTGTCTCCCGCCGATCGGCGAATCCACGTCGAGACGGAATGCGCCGGGCTCGTGCCGATGGTGCGGGCGGACCCCGGCCGGCTGATGCAGGTGGTGCTCAACCTGCTCTCCAATGCGCACCAGGCGCTGTCAAGCTCGGGCCGAGGAGGGCGAATCGTGATTCGCGTCCGGCCGGCGCACGTGGACGACCGCGATTGGGTTCTTGCCGACGTGGTGGACGATGGGCCGGGAATCCCTGAGCCGTACCTTGACCGGATATTCGAGCCCTTCTTCACCACGCGGGAAGACGGCACGGGCTACGGCTTGCACCTGGCTTCGGAGATCTTGCGCGAGCAGTCCGGGCGGCTGACGGTGCAGAACAATCGAGACGGCGGCGCCACGTTCACGATCTGGCTGCCGGCAAGCGAGGGCGCGACTGATCCGAGCCCAAGGGCGGCGGCCGGCCCGCTGCCATCCTGATCCGGGGTAATGAGCCGACAATTCGTGAGAGCGCGATCATGGCCAAGAGCATCCGCCAAGCCCTTCTGGGACGGCCAGGTCGGTGGACTGCCGCGTTCCTGATCAGCCTGGCGTGGCTTTGCGTTGTCGCCATGGCCGTGCGGAAGCTTCGGCAGGGTGACGGCGTAATCGTCGCACTCATGGGCCTCGGAGCCGCCGCGATCACGTTCGCGGTCGCCGGCTGGTCTGAACGAGCGCGGTGGCGCCGACCCGTGGAGGAACTGGCGCGCCTCACCCACGACTTGAGGCACCGTGGCCGGGTACAACTTACCACCGCCCCCGAGCCCGAGCTCCAGGCCCTGTTGCTCGAAATCGGCGTCCTCGTGACGGCGCTCCGCGCACCGCGCCGTCGCGCACCGTCAAGCGGCCGCGCGGCCCTCTGTTCACCAGCCCGACGAGCCTGCGGTCGCCCCCTTTCCCCCTTCGCAGGCGTCGCTGACCCGCAGCGGTCTCTTCGATGCGCCGCCCCGCGCCCGGACCAGCAAATCGACGCGAGCATTTCTGGCGAACATTCGACCATCGACATGGTCAACCGCATCGATCCCAAAGCGTTTCACTGGATCGAATCCAGCCCCGCCGAACAAGACTTCCTCGGTTGGACTCTCGCCGAGCTGCAACAAAAGTCGTTTCTCGAGATCGTGCACCCCGACGACCGCGACCGCGCCGAAGAAACCTTTGCGCAGGCGATCGTGCGCGGTGAAGCACTGGGCTTGATCGTGCGCATCCGGCGCGCGGACGGCAGGACTCGCGCGATCGAGGTCAACGTGGGTGCGCGGTACGGGACCAATCAGAGAATCACCCACCTGCGCTGCCATCTCAGCGACGTCACCGAGAAGGTGCATGCCGAGCGCGAGCTCAGGCTCCGCACCCGCGAGCTGACGCAGCTCAACGAGCAACTGCGGCGGATCAACCGCGAGCTCGAAGACCTGAAAGACCGCTACACCGATCTGTACGAGAACGCTCCGGCCATGTATTTCAGCGTCGACCAGGCCGCGATCTTGATCGAGTGCAACCAGACCATGCTCTCGACCCTGAACCGGCCCCGCGAAGAGATCATCGGTCGAAGCTACGAATCGCTCCTCCCGGAGCACCTCTCGCAACGCTTCCGCGCCCGCTTTCAAGCGTTCCTCAACAGCGGGTCGATCGAAGAGGAGTCGACCTGGGTCAAGTCCGGGGGCGAAACGATCGGCGTGTGGATCCACGGGACCTTGATCAAGAACTCCAAAGGCGCGATTCTGCACGCGCGCATGGTGGCGCAGGACGTGACTGCAAAACGGCGCCTCGAGGCCGAGCTGCAAGAGAAGAACCGGCGCCTCGCCGAAGCCAACGACGAGCTCTCGCTGAAAAACCGCGAGCTCGACGAATTTGTCTACGTCGTCTCGCACGACCTCCAGGAGCCGCTGCGTACGCTGACCTCGTTTTCGGGTTTCCTGTCCGAGGAATACGCCGACCGGCTCGAAGCCGAGGGGCAGGAGTATGTGCGTTACGTCGTCGACGCGTCGCGGCGGATGCGCGCGATGATTCAAGGCCTCTTGCACCTCTCCCGAGCAGGAAGGGTCATCGGCGACTTCGCCGAGGTCGACCTCGACGAATTGCTGGTCGTCATCAAGGCCGATCTGGCGGAGCTCATGCGCTCGAAGGGGGCCGAGCTGCGTGTCCACGGTCCACTGCCCAGAGTGTGGGGCGATCGCGATCGAATCGGGCAGCTACTGGCAAATTTGATCGCCAACGGGATAAAATACAATGAGAGTCCGAACAAGTGGGTCGAAGTCGCAGCGACCCGCTCACCCGACAGTGATCCGTCGGGCGCACTAGACAATGCCCGTGCTGCCAGCGTCACGATCTCGATCAAAGATAATGGGATCGGAATCGAGGCCCAGTTTCACAACACGATTTTTCAGTTGTTTCGCCGGCTCCACTCCCAGGAGGAGTACGACGGGACGGGAGTCGGTCTGGCGATCTGTAACAAGATCGTCCAGGCGCACGGTGGGCGCATCTGGGTCGAAAGCGACCCTGGACACGGCGCGACGTTCTTCGTTCGGCTGCGAGCTGTCCCGACGACGGTGCCCGCTCTCGCGGTAAGTTCCCCCAATGCTTCGGGTGCTCCTTACGAAAGCCCCGTCTCTCAGGTTCCCTCCGATGAACGCCATCCAGTCTGATTTTCACATCCTGCTGATCGAAGACAGCCGCGCCGACGCCAAGATCATCGAGCGCGCCCTGCGCGAAGGAGACGTCGCCCACCGCTTGACGGTCATCCCCGACGGCCGCCACGCACTCGACTACCTCTTCAGCCTGCGCGACGAGGGAAACGCCGCCGAGCGCGAGCCGGATCTGATCTTGCTCGACTTGAACCTGCCGGGAATCGACGGCTGCGAGGTGCTGACCCAGATCAAGAGCGACCCGTTCCTGCGGATGATCCCCGTCGTGATCCTCACGACGTCGAGCCGCGAGGAAGACATTCTTCAGACTTATCTGGCCGGCGCGAATAGCTACATTCCCAAGCCCGACGAGTACCCGCGCTATCGCGAGCTGGTCGCCACGCTCCATCATTACTGGGTCGACACCTCACTCAAGGCCCCACGCCACCTCATGCGCCCTCGCGCGAAGAAGCCGGCCGGCGATCAGCGCCGTCTTCGTGCGCCGTCTCGCAACGAGAGCGTCAGAGTGCGGTCGGGCACAGGCCCATTCGACCCGATAGATGTTCACGGCTTGGGCTCGGCCAGCCGCAGGCCCACAAAATCATGAACTTGCTGGACGATCGCGGTCTCGGCCGGCAGCCGCTCCATCGAGCTGGCGCCATAGAAGCCGTCGACCGCCGGTGCGCGGTCCAGACACGTACTGCGCATCGGCCGGCATGGCGATCGGTCCTCCGTGACAGAGCACCAGAAGGTCGGCGCGCACCGACTTGCCCGCCTCGGCGATCGCCGAGACCTCGCGCACGCAATCGTCGAGCGTCTTGGCCGTCTTGGCGCCGATCGACCCCTTGGTGGTCAGTCCCATGTGCGCGACCACGATGTCGGCCCCCACGTCGGCGAACTGCCGGGCCTGCTCGGGGTCGAACGCGTAGGGCGTGGTCAGCAGGTCGAGCTCGTGTGCAGCCGCGATGCAGTCGATCTCGTGGGCGAAGCCCATGCCCGTCTCCTCCAGGTTCACGCGCAGCACGCCGTCGATCAGGCCGACGGTCGGGAAGTTTTGGATTCCCGCGAAGCCCATCTCCAAGAGCTCGCGCAGGAAGAGGTCGCGAATCAGGAACGGGTCGGTGGCGCAGACACCGGCGAGCACCGGAGTGCAGCTCACCGCCGTCAAGACCTCGTGAGCCATCTCCTTGACGATCGCGTTGGCGTTGCCGTAGGGCATCAGGCCGGCAAGTGAGCCGCGCCCGGCCATGCGGAACCGGCCCGAGTTGTAGATCACGATCAGATCGATGCCGCCGGCCTCCTCGCACTTGGCGCTCATGCCCGTACCCGCCCCGCCGCCGATGATCGGCTGTCCCGATACGACTTTTCGGCGAAACCGCTCCATGATGGCCGCGCGACTCTCGGGCATGATCTTGCAATCTCGCTTCTGCTAAACCTGGGTCGAACCGGATCGTCAAGAACGGCTGCTCGGCCGTTGATCGCGAGCGCCAGGAATTCATCGACGAGCGCCCGTGCGAACTCCTGGTCGTTGATATGAAGCGGCAGGCGCCGAACCAGCCGGCCGGCGGGCTCGAGGTGCCTTTCCAGATCTTCGAACAGGGCTAGGTCGGCTTCTGGATCGAAAAACGGTCCGCCCGGTGTATCAAGCGCCGAGACGCCCTTCTCGGGGATGACGACGCAAAACGGCGCTTCCGCCCGATTGAGCTTGGCGGCGATCCAGCGGCCGCAGCGGCGATTCTCTTCGGGCGTGGTTCGCATCAGCGTGACATGGGCGTTGTGCGCATGGAAACGCCGGCCGCGAAACCGCTCGGGGACCGTTTCGACCGCGCCGAAGTTGACCATATCGAGAGCGCCCAGCGATGAACACAAGCGGGACGCGGGCACGCAATGTCGGCTCGAAGCGGTCGGGCCCGCAAGCCAGGATTCCGCCGACAAGATGGTCGGCGACCTCGGTCGTGGTGATATCGAGCACGCCGCCAACCAGACCGGCCTCGACGAGCTTTTCCATGGCTTTGCCCCCGGTGCCGGTGGCGTGAAAGACCAGGCAGTCAAAGCCGCGGTCCTCGAGCATCCGCCGCACCGACGTCACGCAAGGCGTCGTGACGCCGAACATCGTCATCGCCAGCGTGGGTTGGCCGCCAACGGGCGCAGGATGTTGTTGCACCATGCCTGCCATCGCCGCGGCCGCGTTCGCGAGCACGCGCCGCGATACGGCGTTCAAGCCGGCGATGTCAACGACCGAGTGCATCATCAGGATGTCGGCCACGCCGACGTAAGGGGCCGTGTTGCCGCTGGCCAGCGTCGAGACCATCAGCTTGGGCAGCCCCACCGGAAGCGCTCGCATTGCCTGCGTGACGATTTCCGTACCGCCGCTGCCGCCGATGCCGATCACGCCGCCGACTCGTCCCGCCGCGTGTTCACAGAGCAGGAACGCCGTCAAGGCCTCGCCCATGGCCGTCACGGCGCCGCCGCGGTCGGCCGCCGGCCATGGCCGTGGCGACGGTCCGCCCGAGGCGCGGGTGAAACGCCGCCACCCGCGACCGCTCCACGTCGGGTGCCACGGTGGGGGGCTCGAGCGTGCCGACGTCGAGCGTGACCACGTTCACGCCCGAGGCGCGCAGAACTTCAGCCACGTATGTCAGCTCGTGGCCCTTGGTATCCATGGTCGCAACGGCGTAAACCGACTGTGTCATGACCTCGCGCTCGCGCACTTCTGGCCCCCGACCGAGAGAAGGGCCGGTTCCGTTTTCAAGCAAATCTTCGCGCATGGTAGCCGACCCCGACGCCGCCGTAAACACGCCCGCGCCGCTCTTTGCGCCGCGCGATTGATGGCTTTGTCGTCTCACGGCAGCGAGGGCTGCGCGAGCCAAGCCCTGAGCCGGCGCAGTCCCTCGGGGATGCTGACATGCGGCCGGTAACCAAGGTCGCGGCGGGCCGCGTTAATATTGAACCAGTGGGTCGTCGTGAGCTGTCTGGCCAGGAACCGCGTCATCGGCGGCTCGTCGCGCCGGCGAGTCACAACGTACGTCAATTCGAGCATGCCGGCGGCCGCGAACGCCACGGTCCGTGAAACCGACCGGCGCACCGGCGCCAGCCCAGCCGCCGTGAGGAAATGGTTGATCATGTCCCAGAGCGGGATCGTCTCTCCTTGCGTGACGAAATAGGTCCGGCCCGCGACGGGCGAGCCGGGCTCGAGGCGCTCCGCTGCCAGCAGATGCGCGAGCGCGGCATTGTCGATGTAAATCGGATCGATCAGCGGGTCGCGCCGGCCGATCCTGCGCAACTGGCCCGCGCGGCCGCGCGCAGCACGCGCGGCAACAAATTGTTGTCTCCCGGGCCCCAGATCAAATGCGGCCGCAGCGAAATCGTCGCCAGGCGGCTCGTGTTAGCCTGCAGAACCATTTGCTCGGCGCACGCCTTGGTGCGCGGATAGGCCGCCTCGTAGTGCCTTGAGTACGGCACCGACTCGTCGACCCCCTCCATATCCAGGCCGTTGAAAACGACGCTCGGCGAGCTCGTGTAAATCACGCGCTTCGCACCGCACGCGCAGCAGGCCTCAATGACGTTTTTCGTCCCGGCGACGTTGGCCCGGACGTACTCGCTTTCGGGGCCCCATATTCCGGCCTTGGCGGCCGTGTGAAACACCGTCTCGCACCCCGCGGCGGCCTTGTCGACAGCACTCCGGTCAGCGACATCGCCCTGGATCTGTTCGACGCCGAACGTCTCCAGATGCGGGTAATGACGCCGCGCCAGGCTGCGCACCGCCGCACCGCGCGCGCACAGCAGCCTGACGAGCGCCGTTCCAAGAAAGCCGCCGCCGCCGGTTACCAAGACGCGGCCGAGATCGACGCCATTCATGAGAGCTTCCTCGCGGCCCACGCCGCCAGCTTCTCGCGAAAGATCTTCGAGTTGTGCCGCGCATCGACCGGAAACGAGCGATGAAACAGGATCGATTGAATGGCGCGGGTGTGAGCAAACATCGCGCCGCGCTCGAGCAGCTCGTCCTTGAGCTGGCGCCGCGCTTTGCGCGACGACCACCGTAGCGGTTCCACACAGATCGCGGGACGCACGCGGCCGCGCTTGTTGACTCCCACGAGAGCGGTCCGCGCGACCGCCGGATGGGCATTGAAGATCGCTTCGCAGGGAACGGTGAACAGCGTGTGGCCCGCAGCGACCACGCGCTGCGACTTGCGGCCGCAGAACCACAGCCTTCCCTCTTGATCGCGGTAGCCCACGTCGCCCATGCGGTGAAAGAAGGTGCCGCGCTGCGGGTCGGCGATCTTCGCCAGCCGCGTGGCTTCGGGCCGGTCGAGATATTCGCGGGTGACCACCGGCCCCGAGACCACGATCTCGCCGATTGTGCCATCCTTGACCATCAAGTCGTCAGACCAGGTGGCAATGGGGCGGTCGTCGATCTTGATGATGCGGACGTCGATGCCCTCGACCGGCCGGCCTACGCACGTTCCCATACCCTGATCCGATAGGGCCCGGGTCCGGGCCAGGATTTCGTCGCTGCCGATTGACGCGACCGGCAGCGCCTCGGTCGCGCCGTAGGGCGTATAGACCTGGGCGCCGGCCGAGAGTAATTGCGCCATTGCGTCGATGACCTTGGCCGAAACCGGTGCGCCTGCCGAAATGACGCGGTTCAAGGTCGAGAGCGGTGGCGACGCCGCTCGAGCCCCAAGGGCGATCCGCCGCAACAAGGCGGGCGAGCCAAACAGGTTCGTGACGCCGAAGTCGTCGATCGCCTGAAAGATCTTGGCGGGATCGACCCGCGCCGGCCGCGTGGCGTCCATCTCGGGCACCACCGCCGTCATCCCCAAGGCCGGCGCGAACAGGGCGAACAGCGGGAACGTGCAGAGATCGATCTCGCCGGGCTCGATCGAGTATATCGTGCGCAGCGCACTCAACTGCGCCTGAAAGATCGCGTGGGTGTAGACGGCCCCCTTCGGGGGCCCGGTGCTGCCGCTCGTGAACAGGATCGCAGCAGTCTCATCGGCCGAGAGAAGCGCGATGAACGGATTGGAGTCCAGCCCGCGCTCGCGCACGCTGCGCCCAGGCGCCGCAAATCATCAAGAGTCGGCAGGCTCAGCCGCGCGCGCTTCCGGCCGGGCGCGACCAAGATCCGCTGTTTCAAGCTCTCACGCCCCCAGCCCAGAATCCGCTGTGCCCGCAGGGCTTTGGGAACCCCGATAAAGACGTCGGGGGCCGCCTCGCGGCAGCATCGCACAGGTTGGCCAGGCCGATCCCCGGGTCGATCAATACCGGCGCGACGCCTGCCTTGAACAGCGCGAACACGACCGAGAAGAAATCGAGAGACGGCGGTATCATCACCAGCGCACGACTTCCCCGGCTGATTCCCTTCGTCCTCAAGCCGTGCGCGATCCAGTTGCTGTCGTGGTCGAGCTGCCGATACGTCAGGTGAGTGTAGCGCACGCGGCCCGCCCGATCGCGACCGTCGGGAACCACGACCGCCAGCGCACTCGGCCGCCGCGCCGCCATCGAGCTCAGATGGATCGCGATGTTGGTTCGCAGCGGGACTGTACTGATTCGCGTCAACCGACGTGCTCCCGAATGATGGGGTGAGACGCGAGAAATGCCGGCACGAGATCGCTCACGGCCTCCGCCTCATCCTCAAACACGTAATGACCTGCGCCGGGAAAACAATGCACTTCGGCCGCCGGAAACCGCCGCTGCCACTCGGCGAGGAAATGCCGGTCGAAGACAAAATCCTTCATTCCCCAGAGCACCAGCATGGGAACCGACTGAAGCAGTCCCAGCCGGTCTTGCGTCCACAAGACCAGATCGTAGCTGGTATCACCCGGCGAGAGCGGTATGTCTTGCACGAACCGCAGGATCGCGCGGCGATGGTCCCACGAATCATACGGGGCGACATAGGCTGCGCACAGGTCGCGGGTCATGGAAGCGCGCCGGCAACCTACGAGCGCCGTCCCGTGGCAGAAGAGATTCATGCCGCGCACCAGGAACGCTCCCAGCCACGAACGTCGGCAGAGCGAAAGCGCCCGCGGCATGCGCTTGGCGGCCGGCTTGTGGAAGCCCGCCGTATTGCAGACCACCAGCCGTGCGATGCGTTCGGGCCATCGCGCCGCGTAGGTCATTCCGATCATTCCTCCCCAGTCGTGCAACACCAGCGTCAACTCGCCCTTTAACCCCAGATGGTCGAGGAGTCGTTCCAGGTCGTCGACCCGGCTTTGCAGCGTGTAGGATATCGCGCCAATCATCGGGCTTGTCCGACAGCCCGCACCCGATCTGGTCGGGCACGATCACGCGATGGTTGCCGGCGAGTGCATCGATCAGGTGCCGGAATAAAAACGACCACGTCGGATTGCCGTGAACCATGACCACCGGCTCGCCCGACCCTTCGTCGATGTAATGCAGCTTAAGGCCGTGCCGGTCGAAATCACGGCCGGGGTGGTCCGCCAGAAACCGCTCGAGTATCGCGCTCATGAGTGGGGCTGTTCCTTGGTGTGGATCACCACTCGAGGCCGAGCATCAAGCAATTGAGACCGCTGCCGATCCCGAGGAAGGCAACGCGGTCGCCGGGCTCGAGAAAGCCCCGGTCTTCGGCGACGGCAGCGGTGAGCGGCAATGACACCGTCCCCATGTTGCCCAGAAAGGGATACGTCGAGAAGTCTCGCGACTGCGGGATGGCGAGCGACCGCAGAATGGCCTGGCGATGTGCCGAGCCAACCTGGTGGCAGATCACCTTGTCGACCCCGTTCGCCGACCAGCCGAGCCGCTCGAGGAAAGTGCGATAGGTCTCCTGGCCCAGCTCGACGCCGTGGACGAGCACCTCGGCCGCATCGGTGGCCGTGAACTGACGATACTGATGGAGCGCGATCGGCTCGGTCGCCTCGATCCCCCAGCGGCAGAGGTCGTGAAATTGCGGGGCCGATCGGCCGGCCCCTCCCAGCAGCTTGCGGCGCGGCGACGGCGCGAACGAGCCGTCGGTGAGCACGACGGCGACGGCGCCCGAGCCGCCGGTGAGCGTCGCCAGAGACTTCTTGAAAAAGGCCATGCTCCGCCGCTCGAGAAGCTGCGCGATCACGCTTTCGTTGATCTCGCGCGCGGTCTCGCAGGCGACCACCAGCCCGGCACGAATCTGGCCCAGCTCGATCTGGTTGGCGATCTCGACCATGCCGCTGACCACGCCCAGACAGGCGTTGCTCACGTCATAGACCAGCGCCTCCGGGCCGACCTCGAGCGCACACGCCACTCGGCAAGCGGTGGCGGGCTCGAAGAGCTCGCGGCAGACGCCGCCGTAGACCACGGCCCCCAGATCGCGCGGGGCAACGTTTGAGCTGCCCAAGGCCCGTCGCGCCGCCGCGATGGCCCCATCGGAGAGGCGGTGGCCGGCATGCCACCACCGCCGCTCCGAGATTCCCGTCAAGGCCTCGAGCTGGTCCGGCGCCAGCCGCAGCTCGACGTAGAGCTCGTGTAGCTGCCGTTCCAGTTCCGCCGACGTCACAACCAGCGGCGCCAGCTCGTAGCCGATCGCATCAATGTAAACGCTCGTGTATTTCATTGAGCTCCCGATCACCCTCCGCACCACCCGATCGATTGACAGCCGCGCATTTCCAGAGTGCCGGCGTTATTCCTGGCGCATGCGCATCGAAAAATCGTGCATCTGATAGATCAAGAGCCCGTCGACCTCGAGGTGTCCGTCGGCCACGAGCCGTTGCTCTCGGTCGTCGCGCGCCTTGACCAAAGCCTGAACCGTCACCCGGCGGTTGGCCGGAACAATCTGACCGCGGTACGTCCAGCGATGGCTATCCAGGAGCGCCGGCGATTCGAAGACCGTATGCTCTCCGGCTCCCCAGCGCCGCGCGGCCATGATCTTGAGCAACTGCAAGAGCGACTCCAGCCCGAGCGAACCCGGCCAGACCGGGTCGTCCCGAAAATGGGCCTTGAAGAACCAGGCGTCGGGGTCGACGACCGCGCCGCCGCGCACCATACCCAGGCCGTGCGGCCCGCCGTCGCTCACTAACGTATCGATCTCGTCGACCATCCGCCAATCCCGGTCGGGGAACGGCGCACCCTCCGGGACGGCGAATGACTCGGCCCGGCCCAGCTCCGCCGCTCCGATCCGATAGGGGCTGCTGTCGCGAATTCCCACTTGCTGCACCAGCGCGCGCGGATGGAAAAAGCCAAACTCGGACGACCCATCGTACACCAAGCCCGCACGATCGCTGATCGCGTAATCGTAATGTTGAAGGATCATGCCGGCGGTGCTCGAGATCCTGGTCACGCGTACGCGCGTGGCGAGCGTGCCGCTGGCGCGCGTGACGAGCCGATGCTGCCGCGCCTCACCTCCCAGGTTGCGGAACTTGAGATCGTCGTCGCTCGTCAGGGCCGACCCCATGTATGCCGCCAGCCAGCCGCACGCCTGCAGCGCGACCTCGAGCAGCACGGCGAACGGCACCTGGTCCTGGCGGTCGGCGGCAAAATACCAGGTATCCGGTGTGATGTCGTACTCGGCAAGCGCTGAGCCTCCCGCGGCCATGACCCACGGCTGGGCATCGACCTCGATGACCCGGTGCAGGAACTGATACGGCGGCCCCGGCAGCCGCGCGATGAACCGCCCCGAGTCGAACGGCCGGTAGCGCTCGCCAAACCCCTCCGACGGGTTACCGATCGCAAACGCGAGAATCTGCCGGTGATCGAACAGCACGGCGCGGTCGGCCGCCGGCACGGGCGCTCGCGGCGCCAGGGCCGCGCCGGCATCCGCCCAGAGCCGCTCGAGGCCCATTTGGTCCGTGCCCGACAACTGGAGCGCCATGTCGGTGATCTCGACGATCGCCCTGCCGTCGGCGCAGATCACCGCGTCGGCAATCGCGTAAGGTTCACTTCGAAAACCGAGCTCCTTGATCACGACTTCGTAGGTCACCCGCGACGTCGATTCCACGATCTGGCCGCGACACTTGAGGCGATTGGCAATTCCCGGCACGGGCTCATAGGCGGCCCGGCCGCGCCGGCCGATCCAGCCGATTCGCATGAGCAAGATGCGCAGCGCGTGTAAACAGGCCTCGTACATGAGCGTGCCCGGCATGACGCGGTCGTCGACGAAGTGGCACACCATGAACCAATCGCCGGGGTGAATCTCGCTCGCCGCGCGGATCTTCCCCAGGCCATAAGGGCCGCCGGCCGGATCGAGGGCTAGAACGCTGTGCACGAGCGTCATTCGGCCCCCCGGCAATGGCAACACGTCGTCGATCGGCAGCCTGTCGAATGGAGCTCCGAAGGCAGCACCAAGATCGCCGCGCCTTAGTGCGGTTAACTGGTCGCTGTCGAGCTTGCCCGGTGACAGCGGGACCAGTCTTGGCACATCGCCCGTGAAAGGCTCTGCAGCCGGCGGTGCCAGGCCCGCGTGCGTGACGATCCCTCGACCCGCGGCCAGCTCCTCCGGCGTGAAGAAGCCGGCGCAGCCGCTCTTCATCGTCAAGAGCAGCTCGCCGTCAACCGTCGCGCCAAATTCGAATCGAAACAGAATTGTCTCGCCCTGCCGGAAGAACGTGGTGATGCGAATGTCATAACGAATCACGGCGCCGGGGCCGGGGAGACCGCGGTGGAACGTGACCGTGGCGTCGAGCAGCCGGTAGACGGCCAGTCCGCGAGTCTCAAGGTCGACTCCCAGATAGCCGCACAGGAAGAGGTCGGCCTGACCGGCCTCGATGGCGATACTGGGTGCGATCCGGCCGCCATCCAGGTACCACGCGTCGCGCGCGATGGAATGCTCGGTGACGACCCGCCCCGGCTGAAGCGACCGCGGCCGGCCCTCGACCGCGATGATGCGATCGACCAGCATGAGCGGCTCGTCCGGCAAGCGCACCCGGGTGGGAAACTCGTCGATCTCGGCGTAGTCGCTCCCCAGCACGGCCTCGATCGAGCCCACCGCAAACTCCAGGCATTGCGTGCGGTCGAACATGACCGGCGCCGGCACAGGCACAGGGACCGGCACCGCGGTAGGTTCATGGAGAAGGGTGTCACCGTTCAGTTGCTCGATCAATCTAAGCTGAAGAGCGATCTGCCGGCCCAGGAGCGCCGTCGCCCCCTGCGACACTCGCAGAAACTGTTCGTGAGCCCTGGCGGTGGCGCTGCCGGCGTCGCGGAGCGCGCGCGCAAGCGGTGATGCCTCGCGTTTCGTCGCCTCACCGGTCGTGTCCAACCCGTGCGCGGCGCCGTTGGTCCTTCCTTCCTCGCGCGCATCGAGTGCAGCCGGCGGGCCCGTGGACGAGGGCGGCGACGGAACGATCAAATTGCGTCCGGGGACGTCGATCCTCAATGTGGCCGGCGCGCGGTCACGGTTAACAGCCGAGGGCGCTCTTGCCTCAAGTGTCGAAGTTCCGTAGAGGCCGGCGAGGTCGACAGGCACTCGGCGAGCAATCAAGTGGCCGAGCACATCGAAGATCTGTGCGAGTGCACTGCGCTCGACTCGGCAGGCTGCACACGCCAGGTGTGGCCGCTGCCCCAGGATCTGGTCGATCAGCCGGGTGCACGACGAACCCGGACCGACCTCCACGAACACCCGAATCCCGTCGTCGTAGGCGCGGTTAATGACTGACGGGAAGTCGACAGGCTGGCACGCCTGGGCCGTGATCGCGGCGGCAGCCGACCTGCGGTCGAGTTCATAGGAACGCGCCCAGACTCCGCTGTAAAACCGGATCCCCGCCGGCGGCGTGGTCTCCACATCGTGAAGCGCGTAATAATCGGCCTCGATCATGCGGCCGATCTCGCAATGAACGGTGCTCACCGTCGGTAGCTCGATGAATGTGCTCCCGAGCGCTTCCACCACCTCTTCCACGCACCGGCGCTGGCCGCCGATGACCGTCTCCAGAGCGGAGTTGACGATGAGCGCGTAAACCCGCTTTCGCCCCGCAATGGCCGCGCGCACCGCACCTGGCGCCCTGGGCACGACGCCGGCAACCCAGTCGACCGACTCGTCCCGCGAGAGCTGCCACGCTCGTCGTGCCGCAGCGCACTCTCCGGCAAGATCTGTTTGAAACAGCGACGACGATCGCAACTTGTGCAGCAGCTCGTCGCGGTTGTTCCAGGCTCGCAGCGCAACCAAGGCCGCGGCCTCACCCATGCTGTATCCGATCGCGGCTTGCGGAGTCACGCCCAGCGTCTGCAAGACGTCCGTCACCAGGCACGACACAGACACGCTGCCCAGGATGGGGTCGCGATGATCGCTAAATGATCGGGGCGGCGCCGTTCCACCAGATCGAGGGATCAAGCTGGTCGCGCAGAAAGCCGGTGGCGCATCCTGATCGCGCATTACGCCCGGCCACAACGTCGCCAGCTCGCGACCCATGCCGGCATAATGGCTTCCCAGTCCCGGGTAGACAAACGCCACGCGATCTGCAAACGGCTCCTCGCGCGCGTCGTAATAGACCCTGGCGAAATCGCCGGCCATCCGCTCTGCCGCGGATCCATCGCCGCCGACTTGCTTTTCCGCGAGCGCGATCAGCCGCACGAGCGCATCGCAGCGGTCTGCAACGATCGCCAGTCCACGGCGCAGCCGCCGGTCGTGATGTCGCTTGCGCAACGATGCGCAGCCAGCGCGTCCAGGTCGCCGCTCGACCACGAGCCGGCCAGCTCTTTCAGCGCCGTCAGGCGCTCGATCAATCCAGGCTGGTCGTCGGCCTCGACGGCGAAGAGGGCCTGCGTTCGAGCCTGCACGGGCTGCAACGGCGAAAGATCGACTGCGGGCCCGCTCGCGTCGAGTTCGTACTCCTCGAGCACCAGACGAGCGCAAGCGCCGCCGCAGCCCGCAATCGACACACCCGCGCGGCGCGGGCCTTCGGCGCGATTTCGCAGCCAGTACTGGGCTTCGCGCGGCACGAACCCACCCGCGAGAGTTGCTGCAACATCTTCGGCCCACCGACCATCGTGTGCAGCAGCCGGAATCAACTGCCGGTCGAGGCAAAGGACCGCCTTGGCAACCGACGCCAAGCCCGACGCCGCTCCCGCGTGACCGAGATCGGGCACGATCGACCCGACCGCGCACGAGCCGTTGTGAGTTGCCATCGCAGCGGGCAGCCTGCGGCTCGAAGTGATTCAGCTCGAGAAAGCCGACGGGCTCGTCGCCGACCACCGAAGCGCGGCCAGCCTCTCTGCCGTGGGACCCGCCGGCGCGATAGGTTTCGATGGCTCCGAGGACTGCGTAAATCCGGTCTTGATCGCGGCGCGCGTCTTCCAGCCGTTTCAACACCAGCGCCACGGCGCCGTCGCAGTAGCGACCGGCCACCGCTTCGGCAGCGTTCCGCGCGAGTAACCGTCGCGCCCAGAGTGCGCGGATGTCGCCCGTGAGCTCTACAGCCCCGACAACGGCCGCATCGAGATCGCCGCGCCGCAGCCAGTCGGCGGCGATCGCCAGGGCCTGAATGCCCGACGTCTCATCGCACGAAATCGTGAAGCTCGGCCCGCCGATCCCAAACTCGCGCGCGATGCGGCTGGCGATCAAGCCACCGAGGGAGCCCATCGTGCGGTTCGCCGTCAAGGCCGGAGAGGCCGCATCCTTCAGCCCGTCGATCCAGCGCTCGATCTCTTCGCGCAGCAGGGCCAGACGGAGCGCACGCAGCCATCCCCGAGCGCGGCTGGCTAGTGCCCAGCGCCAGTGGTAATTGGTGGTGTTGAGGTCCAGCCCGATTCCGATCAGTGTTCCAGTCCGCAGCGCCAGCCGCGCATCCCAGCGCGCGTCGCGAATCGCCTGGGCGGCCACGCTGAGCATGAGCGACTGCTGTGGCAGCATCTCGCGCAGTTCGTTGGGCGGAATCCGGAACTCGTCGATGCGCAGCTCGAGCCCGTCAATGAAATGGCCCTGCAGCGAGCCGGCATCACAGCCCCATTGGCGCAGCCACGATGCCGCGTCGAGCCCCCACGACCGCGCGGGTTGAACGGCATCGCCTCGCTCTGAGCCCGTCAGCAGGAGCGACTCAAACGCTCGCGTGTCGCCGAGCGCCCCGAAACGGGCGGCCACGCCGACGACGGCGATGGGCGCGCGCTCCTGCCCGTCACGTGTGACCGATCGCCGCGAGCCGCGCGGCATCGAGTGAGCCATTCCGGCCCGCGGCAGCCATTCTTCGATCAAGACATGGGCGTTGATACCGCCGAAGCCAAAGCCGCTGACGGCCGCGCGGCGCGGCCGGCCAGGAGCGCGTGCCCGCCACGGCTCGGCCTCTCTCAACACGCGAAACGGGCTCTCGTTAAGCCCTGACCGCGGCGCGGACCGCTCGAAGTTGGCCGTGGGCGGCAACTGGCCGTGCTCAAGCGCCAAGAGCACCTTGAGCAAACCGGCCGCTCCGGCCGCGGTGAGCGCGTGGCCGATATTCGACTTGATCGACCCGAGTGCGCACTGGCCGCGAGTCCAGCCGGGCGCGCCCCAGAGCGCCTTCAGGCTCTCGATTTCGACGGCATCGCCTTTCGGCGTGCCCGTCGCGTGGCATTCGATCAGGTCGACGTCGGCGGGGCTCCAGCCGGCTCGTTCGTAAGCCTGACGCATTGCACGAAGCTGCCCTTCGGAGCTGGGCGCGAGCAAATCGCCGGCGACGTCGTTCGACACGCCGATACCGGCGACGAGGCCATGAATCCGATCGCCATGCTCGAGTGCGTCTTCGAGCCGCTTGAGCACGAACATTCCGGCCCCTTCACCGACGACCAGTCCATCGGCCTGGTGGTCGAGCGGCGAGGCCCGGCCGCGCGGGAGAGAGCGCGAAGTTGAGAGAACCCCATCTGGGTGTAAAGCGGGTCAGGGCGCGAAACGCCGCCCGTGAGCATGAGGTCGGCGCGGCCCGCATGGAGCTCATCGCAAGCCAGCTTGAGCGCGTAGAGCGACGAACTGCACGCGGCGTCGAGCGTGTAGGCAGCTCCCCCCAGTTTCAAAGCCCGGGCCACCAGCGCCGCCGGCAGCCCCGCCGGCAATGCGTTGCACGGTTCGACGGCGCCCTGCTCCAACGGCGGCAGGCCCAGCTTCTCTGCAAACGCCGCATCGAGCACCTCGCGCGAAAACGACGAGGCCGTTTCAGTCGGCAGGACGATGTTGCCGAACACCACGCCGGCACGGGTGCGATCGACACGGCCGGTCTGGGCTGAGCGCCAGGCCCGCCAGGCGGCGGCCAGTGCAAGATGATAGAGCGGATCGAGCCGCTCCCAGAGCGCACGGTCGAGATCGAGATGAAGATCCTCTGCCGGCGGCACCACGACGAAACCGCCGCGCGTCGCATAGACGCGGTCAGCGCAGCCGATCCTGGAATCGAACACTTGCGAGGGGTCGAGCAACCAGCGGCCCGGCGGGACCGCGCTCGTCACGTCGAGGCCGTCGCGCACGTTGGCCCAGAGCTGTTCGAGCGTCTCCGAGCCGGGAAATAGAACTCCCATGCCCACGATCGCGATCGCGCCCTCAGGTGCCATCGTTACCTCGCCTGGCATTGCTCAGCTCGGCAGCACGGGAACACGGGGAGCCAGTTGATTGCGGCGAAACGCCTGGTTGAGCGAAGCGTCGACGACGCATTCGTACCCGTCGAGCCGCGCGACCAGCTCGCCGCGGGCATCGAGGAACTCGATGTCGGCGACGGCCCGAGTGTCGCTTGCAGTCCGCACCTCGGCCACCACCCGCACCCCGTCGGCCGGAAACTGCGCGGAGGAACTGGCGATAGCTTCCGATGGCCGTCGGCAATGAGTTCGCGCCCAGCCGCTCGCGGCACCAGAGCACCACGAGCTGAAACGCGCTGTCGATCGCCAGAGGCTCGGTCAGCCATGTCGCCCGCAGGGGCCCTTCAATCCAGGCGTGAGGCGCAGGCGCCGTCGCGACCCAGCCGGCAATCGTGTTGTCGCCGCAGCCCTCAACGTGCTCGATGCCTTGGAGCTCCGGCCCGTGAAACAGAATCGTCTCATAAATCTCGTCACGCGCGGCAGCATAGGGCGCAAGCGAGCGATCGGCCAGCCGGCGCTTTTCGGTCGACCAGCCGTCGGCCAGGACGACGTCGGCCCGAGCATGCGTGACCTCGCGCCCGCCGGCAAGAGTTCCCAGTAGCTCGACCGGCACGACGAACTCGGCGCCGGTTCGAGCTGCCTTGCCCGCGCGAACGTCGACTACGACGCTGGGCCGGTCGTTCAAGATCACCCCCTTGAACAACCGTAGGTTGTCGAGCCCGCGCACCACCATGCCCGGGTTCCGGTGGACCGCCGCCTCGGCCAGCCACTCCATGACGAGCGCCATGGGCAAAACGGCGTGCGCGTCGATCACGTGCGCCGTCAGGATCGGCAACAGAGCAAGGTCGACTGTGCGCTCGAAGACCGGTTCGAGCCGCCCTTGCGGCGGCGCGGTCGCCGCCCTACTGGGCTCAAGCTGCGCACATCCCTCAGCGAGCACAACCACCTCGACGGAACCACTGCCAGTGCCGGCGCCGCGGAGGTCGTGGACGACCAGCTCGGCGCCTGCGTCGGGCGCAATCAGAGCCACGCCCTCTTTTTCGAACAGCGCCTTGAGCCCATCGGTCACCATGCCTCCCGCCCACGGGCCCCAGTTATACGAGACCACGCGGCAGCGCGGCAGGCACGCCGCCTGCTGCTGCGCCCACTTGTTGAGGAATTCATTCGCGGCGGCATAGGCGATCTGGCCCGCACGGCCGAAACGTGCCGTCGACGACGAGAACAAGATGAGGAACGACAGCTCTTCCGGATCGACTGCCTGAAAGAGATGGTAAAGGCCCTTCACCTTGGTGTCGTACACCAGGTCAAACTGTTCGTCGGTCTGGTCGATGATCTTGCGGTCGGCCAGGGCCCCCGCGCCATGAATCAGGCCGCGAACCGGTCCATGCGCGCGCTGGGTCTCTTCGAGAATGTCTCGAACGGCGTTCTCTTCGCGCACGTCGACCGAGCGATAAATGACCGTCGACCCGGCGGCTTCGATCTGCGCGAGGTTGCGGCGGATCTCGCGCTCGCTCTGCACGCGGGCCACTGCTTCGTTCAGATCGCGCGGCCCCAGGCGGCGGTCTGACCGCGCCAGGATCGCCCGCCTGAGCTCGACCTCATCGTCAGCTAACGCGCGCCACGACGGATCGTCTCCAGGCGCCGGGCTGCGGCCGAGCAGGACCAGCGTGGGTTGAAACACGCGCCAGCGCCCGGGCAACGACAGCCGTGATTCCCCGTGCGCCGCCGCTAATGACCACGAGATCGCCGCGCTCGAGTTGATTCGGCCCGCCGCAACCTGCGCTCGAGCGTTCCGCGCGCTTCAGCTCGAGCGCGAAGCGGCCGCGCGCCGTCAGACCGACTTCGGCCGGTCCGCGCTTCAAGAATTCATCGACGATCAAACGCGCGGCCTCGGCGTCGGATTCAAAGGCCCAATCGAGATCGGCAGCCTTGCAACTCACCCCCGGCCATTCGTGCCCGGCCGTCTTGACCATGCCGGCCAAGGCGCCGTGGGCGGGATCGACGTGCGCCGGCAGCCCGCAGGCGCCGAAGCTCCCATCGAGCCGCGCAACCGTCAACAGGGAGGCGCCCCCGTGGCGGCTGGCCTCGTGCAGTGCCGGACCGGCTGCGCGAATGATGCGGAACGCGCTTTTGACGCACGCTTCGTCGCGCGGTTGCCTCGGTGCGATCACGATCAGGCCGCCCAACGCCTCATTCGCAAGGCCGGCCGGAACCTCGCCACACCCGAACACCCGCGGGCGGTAGCCACGCTCCTCGAGCACGCTCCGCACGGCTTCGGTCAAGGAGGAGCCGTCGGCCGCAATCCAGATATCTGCGCCGGCTCGCAGGCCGACAGCCCTACGATCATCGGCCACTCCGAGCTGCCGCGCGGTGAGAATCGACGTTTGCAACGGGGCTCTTGCCGGCGCGGCCAGGCCGTTTGAGTGGTCCAGCATCGCGCTTGCGCGGCGGTCGGCTGCAACCGCGGTTGCCGACGGCTGCGGCGCGACGGCGTCTAACGCCTCGACGACCTGGCGCAGCGTGCTGAATGTCCCGAGCTGCTCCGCCCCGATGGCCGGTGCGTTCGGCAGCCGCTCTTGCACCGCCGATAAGATTTCCACTCGCTTGATCGAGTCGATGCCCAGGTCGACGTCGAGCCGCATGTCGAGCTCTAGCATCTCGGGCGGGTAGCCGGTCTTTTCGGCGACAGCCGTGATGAGCACCTGTTCGATCGCCCGTGCCGCGCCGGTGCCGGTGCCGGCTTGGCCGTTCGGGCCCGCGGCGTGCGCCTTGCCGTTGGCTTCGTGCCGGCGCGCCGGACCAGAACCGGACTTCTCTTCTGCGCGGGCCACAAATTCGACCAGGGTTCGCAGAGTTCGGAACGAACCCAGTTGTTCGGGCTTGACCGCTGGGAGCTCGGGCAGGCGCTCCTGCCACGCCGAAAGAATCTCGACGCGCTTGATCGAGTCGATGCCAAGATCGGCGTCGAGCTGCATGTCGAGATCGATCACCTCCGCCGGATAGCCGGTCTTGAGCGCGACCACTTCGATCAATGTCGACGCCGCAAACTCCAACGACAGAGCAGGGGGCGCTTGTGCCGACGTCTCGGACGTCGCAACCGGTGCGGCGGTGTTCTTGAGCGGCGCGCAGCCGGCTCGTCCTGGCCGTTGCGGTCGCGCGCATCGAGCTCGAGCACGCCCGCGGGCGCAAGCGTAGACTCTGGATCAAGCAGGGCCAGCGACAACCGCTCCTGGTGCTCGAGCAACTTGAGAAACGCTTCCTGCGTCTTTTCCTGGCCTCCCAAGAACTGCTGATGCAGACGGGCCGTCTGCTCGGCGAGCTTTTGCAGCGCGAGCAGGTTTTCTTGCGCCTGTGCCAGCGCGCGGGCCAAGTCGTCGTGCGCCGGCGCTGCATGGGCCGCACCAGGCGCCGACTCGACGTGTTGTTCGCCGACCCCGCGCCCGACGATCTTGTCGGCCGATGCCTGGCCGTTGGCGTGATGCGCAGTGATGGCGCCCTTGGAATTCATGATTGAGTCGATCTCGGTGCGGAACCGAGGCGGCGACGGAGCCGCTATCGGGTGCGGCCCTCTGGCAGCCATCCCGTCAACCGCGTCGGCTCTTGAAGGCGTGTCTGCGCCGACGCCAAGCCTGGGCCGCGCGTTGGCCCCGCTGATCTTGACCGCGAGTGCCGCTTTCTTGTCGCCCGCAGGGCGGAGCGGGGTGCCGCCTTCGTCCCACCGGTTGAGATCGACAGCATAGCCCAGTGCCGCCAGCGTTGCAAGCGCGCAGGCCAGATCGTAAGGGTTGCCGGCGCTGCCGCGCGAGGCATCGACGGCGAGAGCAACATGGTCGCGCCCCTCCAGAATGGCGCGCACCAATCCCGTGAGCTTGGCGTCTGGCCCGACTTCGAGGAACGTGCGAGCGCCCGAGGCATACATCGCCTCGACCTGCGCCACAAATTCCACCGGGCGCGCAAGCTGGCCCGCCAGCAGGGCACGGGCCGACTCGGCATCGTCGGGGTAGGGCGCCGCGGTGGTGTTGGAAAAGACCGGGATCGCCGAGTGCGAGATCGCGATCGCGTCGAGCGCGGCGCGAAGAGGCTGCTCGGCGGCTGCGACCAGCGTGCTGTGGAACGCCGCCGATACCGGCACGGCGTGCGTGTTGATCCTCCGGTCCGCCAGGACCTGCTTCGCGCGCTCGATCGCCGCGGCCGGGCCCGAGATCACGCATTGCCGAGGCGCGTTCTTGTTGGCGAGGACCACGTCGGGCGCACCGGCACGCACCAGCGCCGAACCGCGTCGGCCGGCGCGAACACGGCGAGCATCGCGCCTTCTCCTGACTCAAGAGCGCACGCGGCCATGATTTCGCCGCGCGTGACCGCCAGCTTCAAGAGCGAGCGAGCGTCAATGCGCCCGGCGGCGCAGAGCGCGGTCAGCTCGCCGAAGCTGTGGCCGCCGGTCATGTCGGGCCGCACGCCGAAATCGGCGAGAATGTGCAGCAGACCCAGGCTGACACCGCCGATCGCCGGCTGCGCGATCCTGGTTTCTCGCAAGCCCAGCTCGACTGCGCGCCGCGCCTCGTCGTCGAATGCCGCTTGAGGATAGATCCAGTCAGTGAGCGGCCGATCCAGGCGCGGGTCGACGTCATTCAAAAGCGCGAGCGACCGGCGCATCTGCAGGGAACTGGCACGCCAGCCCGCGCAGCATGCCGTCATACTGCGATCCTTGCCCCGGAAAGAGCATCGCCAGGCGGCCATGACGCGGACCGCTGCCCAGAAACACACGGCCTGTTCCCCCTGGGCTGCCCTGATCCCCCAGGGCGTTGCCCTGATCCCCCAGGTGCTGCCCTGGGCTGTCTTGTGGTGCCCCTTCGGGGCAACGGCCGGCCGCGAGCGAGCCCAACTGCGTTTTTGCGCTGCGCAGAGCGCGGCCAGATCGCTCTTCGCGAGTTCCAGGACCAGCAGCAATCGAAAGTGCTGGTCCGAGCGAAACTGCTCGCGGCTGCGCGGCTTCCGCACGCAGGTCGGCCCAATCGACCATATTTTCGAGCGCATCGAGCGAGCGCTGAATCTCGGCGGGCTCGTCGGCCGAAAAAGCGACGATCTGCACGTCGCCATCCCAAGACGGGGCGGGCCGCCTCGGCCTCGGCCTCTTCGAGCACGCAGTGGAAATTGCTGCCGCCGAAGCCGAAGGCACTGACGGCCGCGCGGCGCGGGATGGTCGGGGCTCGGGCAGCCAGGGCCGCTCGTCGATGTTCAGGTAAAACGGCGAGTCGCCGCCGGCCAGGCGGCTCGATCGGCCGGGTCACCTTCGCCGTGGGCGGCAATACCTTGTGATAGAGCGCCAGCGCCGCCTTGATCAGCCCGGCCGCGCCGGCGGCGGCCTTGGTATGCCCCACCTGCGATTTGACCGAACCCAAGGCGCACCACGCCCCGGCTGTCGCCCGCTCGCCGCGGTAAACCTCTCGAGCGCCGCTAGCTCGATCGCGTCGCCGACCTTCGTGCCGGTGCCGTGGGCCTCGACCAGCTCGACCGTCCCCGGCGAAATCCCCGCCAGTTCGTAGGCACGAGCCGAGCGCCTTCGCCTGGCCCGCCGGCGACGGAGCATACACCGCCTGCCCCATGCCGTCGCTCGAGGTCCCGATCGAGCGAATGACCGCATAGATCCGGTCGCCGTCGCGGCGCGCGTCGGCCAGCCGCTTCAGTACCAGCACCCCCAGGCCCTCGCCCAGAATCGTGCCGTCGGCGTCCGCGTCAAACGGCCGCGCGTCGCCCGTGGGCGAGAGCGCGGGGGTCTTGCTAAAGCACATATACATAAAAATGTCATTGAATGTATCGAGGCCGCCGGTGACGGCGAGGTCGCAGCGGCCGGCGGCGATAGCTCGAGCATGGCCAGGTTGACGGCCGCCAGCGAGCTGGCGCAGGCGGCGTCGACCACGCAGTTGGTGCCGCTTAAGGTCAAGCCGGTTGGCGATCCGGCCGGCGGCCACGTTGCCCAGGAGGCCGGGAAACGAGTTTTCCTGCCAGCCGACGTACGATGAGGCGATTCGCTCGATGACCTCCAGGGTGGTGCGCTCGTCGACTCCCGATGCCTGCAAGGCGCGGCGCCAGATCGGGTGCCCGAGCCGCGCGCCCAAGGGGATGACGAGCTCCAGTGTGCCGGTAACGCCCAGGATGACGCTCACGCGGTCGCGGTCGAGCGCGGGGTTACCCAAGCAGCCCGCGTCGTCCAGGGCGGCGCGCGCCACCATGAGCCCGAGCAGTTGCGTGGAGTCGGTCGCTTCGATTGAGTGGGGCGCAATCCCGAAATCCAGGAGCGGAAAATCGACCGGGGTGAGAAAGCCGCCGCGGTGGGCGTAGGTCCGATCGGGCGCTTTCGGGTCCTGGTCGTAATAGTCGGCCACGCTCCAGTGGGACGCCGGAACCTCGGCGATCGCATCGACCTTGTTGCGAATATTGGCCCAGTACCGTGCGAGGTTCTCCGCCTGAGGGAACATGCATCCCATGCCGATGATGGCCACCGGAACCGGGGGCGAGGGATCGGACGAATTCAAGACTGTGCCCTTTCGAACGTCGTGGAAGGCCGGCGCGAGGGACTGACTGGGCAGCGCCGGTAGTTTGCGACAGACGTGTTATGTTAGGACAAGAACAAGCGGTTCTCAATCTCGGAGATGTCCAGAGGTCCCAGACGGGGTACGCCGGCGGGCAGGTTGACCCCCTGCATGCTTGCCATCTGCGCGCGGGCCAGAACTGCCGCGCCGTACAGAATGTTCCAGGCGACCACCGCCACGCGGCGGTTCTCGGGCGGCTCGAGGAACGAGCCCTTCACCCAGTCGTTGAACGCTGCCATCGCCGGTCCGCACCAGATCTGGTAGTCGACCGTGCGCGACGGCTCGCCCGTGTTGGCCCAGTGCGACGACATGCCCAGGTACCAGCGAAACACGAGCGCCATCTTTTGCTTGGGGTCGCGCTCCGAGCGCTCGATTCGCGACGGGTCGCGCTCCCGGAAATAAGCCTTGGTCTGGTCCCAGATTGTCTCGAGCGGCGCCCGGAAGATGGTCTTTTCGAGAGTCGCCCGTTCACTGGCCGGCATCTGGTCGAGGCTGTCATACGCTCGATAGAGCTCATAAAGCTTGGCGGCTCGCATGGCGAAGAGCGTGCCGCGCTTCAGGACCTGAACCTTGACCCCCATCTCGAACATGTCGGCCGCGGGGGCCATCGCGATGTCGGCCTGCTGCGCCTGCGCGAGCATGCGCCGCACGGCGTCCGAGGTGCCGGCCTCCACGCACGACTGGTTCACCGATCCGGTCACGATATAGGCCGCGCCCATCGCCAGCGCCGCGGCGGCTGCCCACGGAGTCGAGATGCCACCTGCCGCTCCCACCCGCAGCGGACGGTCGTAGCCGTAGTGCGCTTGCATCTCGGTCACGCAAGGCCAGCATCGTCGGCAAGAGCACGATCGCCGGCTGATTGTCGGTGTGGCCCCCCGAGTCGGCCTCGGCCGTGATGTCGTCGGCCATCGGCATGCGAGCGGCCCATTCCGCCTGTTCGTCGGAATCTCGCCCGCGGCGACCAGTTCTCGCAGGAATTTCTCGGGCGGCGGGGCCATGAACCTGCGACGCCACCTCGACCCGCGACACCTTGGCAATGATCCGGTTCGGCGCCACGATGCGACCCGACGGCTCGCGGCGAATGCCACTCACCCGGTACCGCACCACCGGCAAGCGTCAGGTTCAGAATACGCCGACGCCTCCACCAGGCGCACACCGCCGCCGCAGATACAGGTCGACCACGGCCGCCTCCAGCGCCGGCTCGCTCGGGCTGTGGATCAGATTCATGCCGTAAGGCGACTGACTCACCCAGGCTCCGCGCGAGCCGATCGATTGCGCAGCTCGACCGCATCAACAGCCAGCCCCGCTGAACCGAAGACCCCCAAAAGCCCCTGCCGGCCCATCGCCTCGACGACCTCAACCGACCCGATTCCGTTGGCCATCGCGCCCGACATGCACGCGAACCGCAGCCGATGGTCTTCTCGGAAACTCGCGTCGCCCAGGTCCTCGAGCCGGCAAGCCGGTACCCACGCCTGAAAGTCGCCGTTGCTTGGCCCATGGCAGTCTGCGGCATCCTCGACAACCTCGTACCTTCCAGGGCTGCCGCGCACGAGTATCGATTTACCCAACAGCGCGAGCGCTTGTTCCAAACTCTCGGCGTCAATCGAGGCCACAACCACAACGTTGCTCCGCACTCAGTCAGTCATGCCAGCGTGGTAGGAAGGATCAAGACGATGGAGGTCCCTGATTCCGGGTGATCGGCGTTCCGGCGTCATCCCACTATATAGAGGAGGAGGGATTGGGGCGACAGGGTCGACAATCGATGTATTTCACGGTGGTCTTGCACTACTGGACGGTGGTTGTGTGAGATCTCTGCCGTTTCTCGGCTGAGAATGTGGCAGATAGTGGCAGAGGATGGCAGGTTTTCCGAATGGATCGTCGACCTAATCTCTTGTAAGATAATGTGATGCGTCAAGTAATCCACCGTTGTCTGCCAACCGCGCCCCGGATCAGGCACCTGAAGCAACTAAACCCCTCTCCCTCTATATATACTGGAAAAGGGGGGGCACTGCGCACTTTCCAGATGCTCGAATCGACGGATCTCTAAGGCCGCACACGAGTTATGCGCCGGCAAAATGTGCAATACTCACGCCAATCGCAGACAGCCGTTTTTGACGTGTCGCTCGAGCGATTATGCCGGATTTAAGGACTGATCGGAAAGAACGGCGGCCAGAGCTTGGTCCGGGTCATTCCATCGGATGTTCACCGGCGGACGCGTGGCGCAGGTGGAAGTGCGGACGGGGTATGATCGGAACCGGTTCGGCGGCAACGCCTTCGGTGATTAAGAACGGTGCCGGGCCGTGGTAGATGCGCTGGGCGATCGCACGAAGGCCTGCCTGCATCATCAGCTCGCGAAACCGCTTGGCCGAGGCGTGGTGGACGTCGCCTTCGACACTGGCCACGCATACGTCGTAGATGAACCAACCCCAGAGGCCGTCGCGGTAGCCGTCGATGATCATCAGCCGGCCGCCGGGGCGCAGCACGCGCCGCATTTCGGCGACGGCGCGGTCCTGGTGCGGGTAATGGTGAAAGCTGTTGGCGCAGGTGACCACGTCAAATGTGCCCGAGCTAAACGGCAGCCGTTCGCTGTCGCCCTTCACGGGGAAAACGTGGCCCCGGTGCAAGCGCCACCGCGGCGCGCCTTTCACAAGCATCTCCGACACCAGGTCCACGCCCCAAACGTTGACGTTCGGCAATTTGCCGCGAACCTTGGCGGCAAACATCCCTGTGCCGCAGCCCACATCCAGCATTTTCAGGGGCGCTCCGCCGGCCAACTGACCGATGCGCCAGATCAAGACCCGATGCGAGGGCCCAAATAAAAGCCACTGCAAGATGGAGCGATCGTAGCTTCGGCTCCAGCTCGTGAATTCGCGAGCGACCTGCGTCTTGTCGTAACTCATGCCGTGGCCTCCATGCCAACCGCGCATCAGTCGGGTCGAGCGTCGCCCGAATCGCTCGGCGATTCCTGGGCGAAATGACGTCTTTAACCCAAGATGGCCAATCAGGCAACACGGAATCCGGTGCGAAGGGCGACAGAGAGACCTCGGGGATTAAGAGTAATAGCAAGATTACGAGTACGATTACGATTACGATTAGGAAGAAGATTAGGACCGAGGTCGATACTCGCCGCGTCCCTGTGGCCGTCCTTGCACGGAGCCCGTCGGTTGAACGAGTCACGCTCGCCAGGCGGCTTTCCGACGACTCACTGGAGCCGCGTCGCCCGCGCCGGCGAACCGGGCGGCGCCGACGCGATCGAGGCCCTGGCGGAACTTTGCGCGGCCTACTGGTATCCGATTTACGCTCTAATCCGCCGGCTTGGGCACGGTCAGACGGACGCCCTCGACGTCACCCAGGAGTACTTTGCCAGGCTCCTGGAAAAGCCGGTCCTGGCCGCCGCCGACCAATCGCGGGGCCGCTTCCGCGCATTTCTTCGGGCCGACTGCGGGTTCTTCTTGAAAGATCATCGGGACAAGGCCGGGGCCCAGAAACGGGGCGGTTGCCGGCCGCCGCTCTCGATCGACGCCCGCGACGCCGAGGGGCGCTACATCATCGAGCCGCTCGACGACCTGAGCCCTGACCGACTCTTCGACCGCGCCTGGGCGCTGACGCTTCTCGAGCGGGCCCTCGATCGGCTGGCCGCGGATTACGCGGCCAGCGGCCGCCGCCCTCTATTCGAACGGCTCCAGGGAACGTTGCCCGGCGGGACCCGGACCGAGCCTCTCGCGGCAATCGCCGCCGAGCTCGGCATGACCGAGGCCGCCGTTCAGCAGGCGGCCAGTCGGCTGCGGAAGCGTTATCGCGAAGCCCTTCGCGGTGAGATCGCGGCCACGCTCGACGAACCGACCGAGGCCGCGATCGAATCGGAAATCCACGACCTCTTCGATGCTCTTGGAAGCTGACCGGGAAAAAATCCCGCCGGAGATGTCAGCTTTCGGTTCAGAATCCCTACAAGAGGCTGAGGCGACGATCTCTGTCCGAGCCTGACTGAGGACTCCTCTAATGTCCGATTCCCCGACGTGCCCGGATTGCGGCGCAGCCCTGGCTCCTGGCGCCCGCGCAACCTTTGTCCGCGTTGTCTGCTGCGTGCGGGATTGGCGGGCCCTCCCGGCAACGTCGCCGAGCATGAGCAACGGCCGTCGACTGCCGATCAGGGAACCACAACTCCCGGCGTGCTCGAGTCGCTTGCCGCCTCCACCGGTGCCGTCCCTCGCGTCCTCCTGCGCGACACCGACAACGGCTTCGAGCCGCCGCTCATCCGACCCGACAAGAATGGCGGCGGCGACTGCGGCGTGCGCTACCGCATCGACGGCGAGATCGCCCGCGGGGGCATGGGCCAGGTGCTCAAGGGACGCGACCCCGACATCGGCCGCGACGTCGCACTCAAGGTCCTGCGCGAAGACTTTCGCGATGACCTCGATATGGTCCGCCGGTTCGTCGAAGAGGCGCAGATCGGCGGCCAGTTGCAGCATCCCGGCATCGTGCCGATCTATGAACTGGGTCTCTTCGGCGACCGACGGCCGTTCTTCGCCATGAAGCTGGTGAAAGGGGACACGCTCGCCAAACTGCTCGATGGCCGCAAAAACCCGGCCGAAGCGTTGCCCCGATTCCTCGGAATCTTCGAGGCGATCGCCCAGACCGTCGCCTATGCCCATGCCCGAGGAGTGATCCATCGCGACTTGAAGCCGAGCAACGTCATGGTCGGCAGCTTCGGCGAGGTCCAGGTGATGGACTGGGGCCTGGCCAAGGTCTTGCCGCGCGGCGGCGTCTCCGACGACGCCACGGCCGGAAAGGTGACCAGGCAAGAAACCGTGATCGCCACCGCCCGTAGCGGCTCCGACGACTCCGATCTCTCTCGCGCCGGCTCGGCGATGGGCACGCCGTCGTACATGGCCCCCGAGCAAGCCCGAGGCGAGATCGATCGGATCAACGAACGGGCCGACGTCTTCGCCCTCGGCTCGATCCTCTGTGAGATGCTCACGGGTCAACCGGCGTTCGTTGGTCGCAACTCCGGCGAGATCCAGCGCAAGGCGGCGCTGGGCGACCTGGCCGACGCGATGTCACGACTCGATACCAGCGGCGCCGACCGCGACCTGATCGCCATCGCCAGGGATTGCCTGGCGAGAGAGCCCGAGGATCGACCGCGAGATGCGGGAGAGGTTGTCGAGCGGGTGACCTTATTCATGGTCGGCGTGCAGGAGAAGCTGCGGCGGGCTGAGCTGGAAAGCGTTGAGGAGCGCGGCCGGCGCCGCTTGACGACGGTTGTGGCGGCAGCTTTGATCGCGCTGAGGAGTTGTCGGCGGCGGCGGGTATGTCTGGAACGAGCGGCAGAGAGCCGAGCGGGTGGCCGGGACAGCTCGGGCGGTTGATGAGGCCTTAGCCGACGCGGCAAGACTGCGTGGGGAAGCCATGGCCGCTCCGCCGGGGGATTTGGGCCGCTGGGCCGAAGTGCTCTCGGCGGTAAAACGCGCCGAAAGCTTGCTTGTCCAGGGTGAGGAGGATGCGGCACTCGCGGCCCGGGTCAATGCCGCGCTGGCGCAGTTCCGGGCCGATAAGGCCGCTGCATTCGAGAAAGCACACCGGCTCGAGATCGATCGGATTTTGCTGGCCGAGCTGGAGACAGCGAGGGGGAAAAGCGCCGACCGCGATCGGCCGGCGCTGGCCGACGCCGCGTACAATGACGCGTTTCGCAAGGCCGGGCTGGACATTGACGCAACCGACGCAGTCGAGGCGGGCCAGTGGCTGGCGAAGCGATCGGAGCCTGTGGAATTGGCCGGCTACATCGACGAATGGACGTACACGCGGATCAAGGCCAAGCGCCCTGAAGCCGACTGGCGCCGGCTGGTCGCGGTTGCCCGCAACATCGATCCCGACCCCTGGCGCGACGCCCTCCGCGCCCGAATCGCAGCCCGCGATTCGGCCGCCGCGGCGGAGTTTCGTCGTCTCGCCGACGATGACAAATCGCTCGCCGTACAGCCCGCGCCCAGCCTGATTCTTCTGGCCCGTCAGCTCAAGGAAGGATTGAACGATCGCGAGCGGGCCGCTCGCGTCCTGCAGCGAGCCGTTCTACGATACCCTGGCGACTTCTGGGCCCACTTCGAGCTGGGCGTGGTCGGGGGAATGCCAGGCCCCCCGTCCGACTGGTTCCCCTACCCTGAGGAACCGGTACGACATCTGACGGCCGCATTGGCGGTCCGACCCAGGAGTCTGATTGCACGAAGCCGCCTCGCAATCGCCCTCTTCGCACAGGACAAGCCCGGCGAGGCCCTTGCCGTTCGCCGCGAAGCGATTCGGTTCGATCCCGACGACGCGGCGGCCCACGCCGACCTTGGCAACATGTTACTACTCAACGCGAGGCTGGACGACGCGATCGCCGAACACCGCGAAGCGCTTCGGCTCGACCCTGATCTTGCAAACGCTCACTACTACCTGGGTCATGCGTTAGAGTGCAAGGGCGAGTTAGAGGGGTCGGCGAACGAGTACCGCAAGGCCATCGAACTAGAAGTCAGGCCCGTCGTCTACCTGAGTCTCGGCGAACTCCTTCAAGTCCAGGGCAGGTTCGACGAGGCAGCGGCCGCATACCTCCAATCGCTTCGGCTCAACCCCGACTATGTCTTGGCCCACTATTACCTCGGCTCGACACTGCTGGAACAAGGGAAGCTGGACGACGCGCTTGTCGAAACGCGAAGCGCTTCGGCTCAGACCGGATTTTGCGATAGGCTTCCTACAGCTCGGCCTCATCCTTCGTCTTCAAGTGGACTACAGCGGCTCGCTCGCCGCGTATCGCCGGGGGCACGAGCTCGGGAGCAAGCAGCCTGTCTGGCGCCGGCCCTCGGAGCAGGCGGTCGCCGATGCCGAACGGCTCGTGGCCTTGGCCGGCCGGATACCAGCCCTCATGAAGGGCGACGACCGGCCCAAAGACAATGCTGACCGCCTCGCCCTGGCTCAGTTGAGTTACGGCACCCGGCGATTCGCCACCGCCGCCCGGTTCTGGGCCGAGGCATTCGGGGCTGATCCCAAGCTCGGCGACGACCGAAGGATACAGAACTTCTACAATGCCGCCTGCGCCGCCCTCAAGGCGGCCGCGGGCAAGGGGGTGGACGAACCGCCCCTCAACGACGATGGGAAAGCGAGGCTCCGCGCTCAGGCACTCGGCTGGCTCCAGGCCGAGCTCGCAGCCTGGGCGAAGCTGATCGAGTCGGGACAGCCCAAGGATCGGGTGACGGTTTTCTGGAACGTCTGGAATTGGAGGACAAATTCTGCCCTCGCCTCCGTTCGCGATCTCGATGGCATCGCCAGGCTCCCTGAGGCTGAGCGGAAGGACTGGCAGAGACTTTGGGCGGATTTCGATGGCCTGCTCGAGCGAGTACAAGGGGCGAAGCGGTGAGGAGTTTTCGGCGACACACTCCTTTGAAGACGGCCGGGGTCATTTCTGCTGCCGATTCTTGAGCGCCCTGAGCCTCTCGGACGCTTCCTTGTTTTTGGGGTCGAGTCGAAGGGCCTTGCTGTAATTTTCGCGAGCGAGCTCGATTCTGCGTTGCCGCCGACATTCATCGCCCCAGAGAACGTAATCGTTCAAGATGGCGGCGTCGAACGACCCATAAAGCCAATGAATCGCCGCCGCGACACGATCGCGGTTCGCCTCCAGCAATTCCTCGATCAAGGCGCGTCCGATGGCAGAGTGCAGGACGGGTGCGCCGGGGTCTTGCTTATGGCAGCGTTTCAAGAGGGCCACGGTCGCAGCCGTGCCGTGGTCTGCCAGGAACCGACGGATCTGCCGAGGCGTTGGTGCCGCGCCCGGCCGGTCGCGAAATGCCGGCGGCGCTGATACGCCTGCGCACGTGGTCGAGCTGCGATTCTGTACCTCCCTGACGGTTCCCGGCGGATGCCTTTTTCAGGCGGGCTCGCTGCCGGGAATTCTCTTTGAGATAGGCATCCAAGAAAGTTAGAACGTACTCGCAGACCGCTGTATAGCCCGCGCGCACGCGCTCAAGTTTCTCGCGGATGGTCGGATCGTCAGGCTTGGCTCGCGATTCGAGGAATCGTCGTAACACTCCCTGGCTGATGAAGTCGTTGTGTTCAAGGTATTTAACGGTCAGGTAGTAGCGCTCGGCGTACTCGAGCGCGTCGGTGAATTCGAATGCGGCTTCCGGCCGCGCCGCGAAGAGCATCGGGCACCTGGCGTTTTTCACATTTTTTTTGAGCACAGGCTCGGTGAGACAATCAGGCCCGAGCGTGGCGATGCCCTGGTAGGGGTCGGCGGAATCGAGGCTTACCAGAGCATCCACGGCACAGTCATTCTGGGCGCAAAACACGAGAGCAGCCTGAGCACCGCGGCTGTGGCCGCCCACACCGATGTGATTCCAATCAGCGTATGAGAGCCGGCTTGCGAAAGCGATCAGGAACTCGATATCGCGCAACGAGCCCTCGCGTGCGTCGATATTGAACGACTTGCCGGTCGCGTCGTGAAACGAGCTCGAGACCACGACGTAGCCATGACTGGCCAGGAACTCGAATAGGACCGAATTGTCCTCGAACGATGAGCCTGCTCCGGCGTGGTAGATGACGATCGGAAACGTGCCGGCGGCGGGCGGGACATCTCGCCTGCTGGCGGTCGGCATTTCCCAGAACCCATCGAGCAGCCCGCGCTGGAGGGCCGACAGCTTTGCCGGGGGCTTGTCCATGACCTCGTCAGAGACCACGAGCCGCTCGTAACTGGCGAGCTGGCTGGCGAACCTGGCCAGGCGCGGGTCGTCGGTCTCGATGGACAGGTACTCGCTTTGGAGCATCGCCGCGACGTGCTCGATCTCGCGGACGGGATACCAGGTATTGACGAGGATGGGGCGGGGCGCACTTTCCCGAGGCATACACCGTCTTGTCGTCGAACACGCGGTTGTACGTGCGGCTGTAGTCGAGTTCCCAGGCCGACTTGAACCCAACGGAATAAGGCCCGGGCTTCAGTTCGCCCCACAAAATGGGGACGTCCTGGCTCGAGCCGGTCGGCGAAGGGCGCCCGCCGGCGGAAGGGCCAGCCATCAAAGATGTGTGATTTGCTCGCATAAGCGGTGACTCAAACACGCGGTCAAAGCCGAGACACGGCTGATGAAAACTGGGCGTAATACTAACATTTTCAGCTTACGCGTATGCTTCGAAATCGGTTGCGCCCCCAGGAAGAATCACCGCTGATTCCTGATAAGTGGATGTCTTTCTGTTCGCTTGGTCAAGACTTGGTGTTCCAAGGCCATTTTTCTTCCTTCCTGCTTTCTTGGACTCCTCATTCAACCCGGCGGCAAATAGGGCAACGGCACGGGACCTGCCCCGAGCTCCGTCGAAGGGACCGTGCCTGCTACAATTGCGGCTACGCCGCGTTAGAATCAGGGGCCTGTCGATCTAGAGAGCGCTCGGGTCGCGTGCAGGAGATTGTGTGTGGCTGTCCCATCTGGGTCGAATATCGCGCCTTCCAGGCTGCGCCCGCAGCGCAAGCGTGCGCTCGGCGTTTGGGCTTGGATCATCGGAATCTGCCTGGCCGTGCTCGTCGCGACGTATGTGATGTTCGTCGAGCCGCCGCCGCCGCACAAGTTCGTCATCGCGAGTGGCGCCCGGAACGGGGCATACTTCCGCTTTGCCCAACAGTACGCCGAGGAATTAAAGAAGGAGCGCATTTCGGTGGAGGTGCGCGAGACCGCGGGCTCGGTGGAGAACCTGCGCCTGCTCGAGCAGCCAGACTCGGGCGTGGCAGTCGCCATCGTCCAGAGCGGCGTCGCGAGCCCCGAGGAGGTGAAGCGCTTTTATGCCCTGGGCAGCTTGTACCACGAGCCCTTGTGGGTCTTCTACCGCGGCGACAAGCGGCTCGAGCGCCTCAGCCAGCTCGCGGGCAAACGCATCGGTGTCGGTCCGCCGGGCAGCGGTACCCATCCAGTCGCCATGCGGCTCTTGGCCGCGAACGGCCTGAGCGAAGGCGAATCTCCCCAGGGTCAATCGCGGCCCGTACTGGTCGAGGAGGACGTCGGCGCTGCCGCCACGGCGTTACAAAAGGGAGAGCTGGACGCCGCGTTCTTCGTCGCCGCCATCGAAGCCGATTACATCCAGCGCCTGCTGGTCGACGCCGGTGTGAAATTACTCAGCTTCGATCAGCGCGAGGCCTATCGTCGCCGGTTCCGATTCCTGGCCCCGGTGACCGTGCCCGCGGGAATGATGAACCTGGGCCAAAATGTTCCCGGCCAGGATGTCGCCCTCCTGGCGCCGACCGCCATGCTGGCGGTGCGCAAGGATTTCCACCCCGCGTTGGTCCCGCTCTTGCTCGCGACCGCCACGCGCATTCACGGCAAAGGCGACGAGCTATCCGACCCTGGCGAGTTTCCTTCCGAATCGTATTGCGACTTCCCCGTGAGCGAGGACGCGAAGCGCTTCTACACATCCGGCCAGCCGGTGCTGCAGCGACTACTCCCGTTCTGGCTGGCGTCGCTGGCCGATCGCGCCAAGGTGATGCTCATCCCGCTTGTGATGCTGATGATGCCGCTGGTGCGGGCTGCTCCGCCGCTGATGCGGTGGCGAACCAGGCGGAAGATCTACGTGTGGTATTCCGACCTGCGGGACATCGACCAGAGATTGCTTTCGGGTCTCTCGGCCGCTGAGATTGATCAAGAGCTCGCACGCTTAAAAGAGATCGAGCACCAGGTGGCTCACGTGGATGTGCCGCTCTCGTACATGGAGGAGTTTTACCACCTGCGACTGCACCTGGGGATGCTGCAGCAGCACGTCCTCGAGTTGCGAGGGCGGGGGGAGACGGGTGGTGTGAGCGCGAAGCATTGAAAGTTAAGCAAGAACGCCAAAGCCCGTTTGATGGAGGTTGAATGATCCGACCCGCTAGATTCACCTCGCCGACTCCGAGAAGACGGAGCCGTACCCAGTTGTGGTGGTCTTCCGCGGGGAGCTGAACGCGGGCAACTGGGTCGCGGCCGAACTGCTTGTGAGCGTGTTACAGCACGATGAAGCCGTAAATGTGGCCTAAGATTAAACCCCAGACGGCACGGAAGGGCAGGGATCGAGACCGGGTTTTTTCTTCTTCCGTGTAGGTCCGTGGGTTCCGTGGTTGAACGCTTTTGCCCTTTGTTGACAGAAGATTCTTGAACCACGGAAAGCACGGAAGGACACGGAAAGGGAGCGTTACGAGCACACCCTGGAGCGGTTCCGTCAGGTTCGCCGGTCGCACCGGAGGGACGACTTTCGGGCGATGATCGATAATCGGTCTTTTACTCTTCCGTGGTAAGCGTCCGAAATAACCATTCTTGCCGGGTGTGGTAGGCTGCGAAGCGGACCAATTTGTCCCTTCTCAGGAGTCTACCCGTGGCAAGGTCTGTGAATCCCCGGCGTCGTTCGCTCTGGCTGAACCGCGTCAACCGCCAGGTGGCCAGCGGTTTGACAATCGCGCAATTCTGCGCCAAGGAACGATGCGCCTCGTCGGCATTCTATGCTTGGAGGCACCGATTCCGGCTCGCAAACGCGACCGATCAGCGTTCGATATTACCCGCCCCATCGGCTTTTCTGCCTGTCACGGTGCGCACCCTTGAGCACGCTCCCGAGGAACGACCGCCGATCGAGGCCGACCTTCCCAATGGAATCCGTCTTCGTATCCCAACCGGGAACGCCTGGCTGGCTTGCCGCCTGGTCCGCACGATCGCAGGGGCCAGGACTGACTCCGGGGGCTCGAGATGATCAGCCTCCCTCATCCCGTTCGAGTGTTCCTCCACGCGCCGGCAACTGACCTCCGCAAGGGCTTCGACGCACTTTCCAGCTTGGTCACGACTGCTTTTTCCCAGGACCCGATGTCCGGCCACCTCTTTCTGTTCGTCAATCGACGCCGCGACCGACTCAAGATTCTCTACTGGGATCGCGACGGCCTGGCGATCTGGTACAAGCGACTCGAGACCGGCTCGTTCCAGATTCCTGCGGTCGCCCGCGATGCTGTGTCAGTCGAAATGGGGCCCACCCAATTGGCGCTCATTCTCTCCGGGATCGACTTACGCTCCGCCCGGCAGCGCAAGCGGTATCAGCGTCCGATGCCGGAAGCCGAAAAATCGGTCGGTTCCCCCTTGTAATATCGTATGATCGCGCTATAATTCAGCCCATGATTACTCCAGAGTCATGGCCGACTGATCCTGGTGAATGTCACGACTTGCTGAACCGGTTTGCTCAGCAGGTCGAAGACCTGCAGGCCGCGCTCGAAGAAGCCGCCAAGCTCCACGATCAGGCCGCCCAAGAGCACAACCAAGTCGTCGACGAATTGCGCCGGCAACTGGAGCTCTACCGGCGCTATGTCTTTGGCCCACGACGTGAACGATTGGTCGAAGCGCCCGGCCAGGGTCACCTCTTCGAGCTCGACGTGGTCGAGACCGTCGCGGCACTGCCCGAACTGCCCGCCCGCGATGATCAGGCGCCGGCACGGGTCCGCCGATCGCGCAAGCCGGATTACGACCGCCTGCCTCAAGTCCGCATCGAGCACGATGTGCCCGAGGCCGAGAAGGTCTGCACACAGTGTGGGGAGCCCAAGGCGCGCATCGGCGAGGACGAGCAGCGAGTGCTCGAGTTTATCCCTGCCCGCTTTGAGCTTCAGGTGCACGTCTTGCCCAAGTACGCCTGCTCTCGTTGCCGTGACGGAGTGGCGGCCCCCGAACCTCTGCCGCGTCCCTTGAGCGGCTGCATTGCTGGGGCAGGTGTGCTTGCCGAGGTGGTTGTCTCCAAATTTGCTGAACACATGCCGCTGTACCGGTTCGAAGACGTCTCGACCCGCTACGGCCTCTATCTGCCCCGCAGCACTCTTTGCGATTGGGTCCGCAACGTCGCTGAGTTGCTCAAGCCCCTCTATGAGCTCGAGAAGGAGCTGGTGCAGTCGGCCTCGGTGATCTGGACTGACGACACGCACGTGACGGTGTTGGGCGGTGGGGAATCAGGCAGCCACAAGGGGCGTTTCTGGGTGTACATTGGCCCGACCGCGCTGCCTTACGACGTGTATGACTTCACGGAAGATCGCAAGCGGCGTGGGCCCTCGCAGTTCCTGGCAAACTATGCGGGCTATCTCCAGGCCGATGCATTCAGTGGATACGACGGCATTTACGCAGGCTCCGGCGGCCGGATCATCGAGGTGGCCTGCTGGGCCCACGCGCGTCGCAAGTTTTTCGAGGCGCGGTCGTCGTCTCCGGCGGAAGCATCGCTGATCCTGCAAATGATCCTGCGGCTCTACGAAGTTGAGGATCGGGCTCGGCCCCTGGACGACGCCGTGCGCCGCGCGATGCGTCAAACCGAGTCCCTGCCGATCTTGGAGCGGGTGCGGAACGAGCTGGATCGACTGTCATCGAGGTTGCTGCCCAAGTCGGCGCTGGCGCAAGCGATCACCTACGCGTTAAATCAATGGCAGGCGTTATGCCGGTACACCGAGGACGGCCGGCTGACGATCGACAATAACGTATCGGAGCGGCGGGTTCGCGATCAGGCAATTGGTCGAAAAAACTGGATGTTCTTGGGGAACGACGCGGCTGGCCCTCGAGCGGCGGTGCTTTGCACGATCATCGCGGGGGCGAAGCGGCATCGGCTCGAGCCGTGGGCCTACCTGCACGACGTGATCCTGCAGCTCTCGGTGGACGCGGGTCCCGAGTTGTTGGCCGGCTTGCTTCCGGATCGGTGGGCTCTGGCGCACCCCGAGCACGTTCTCAATCACGGGCTCGAGGAGTCGCGACGAAAAGCGCAGCGCCGAGACCAGCGGCGCGTGAACAGACCGCGGTCAACGTAGCGCGCCGCGAGGCGCCGTTGCCCGATCGCCTGACCCACTGCGTCGCTCGCGCGGGCAGGCCGCGATAGGTGCACCACTTCTGGCAGACAAATCCGGGGTCGCCCGCCGGCGCGGGCTTACCGCTGCGCACACCCCTGGGAATCTCGGACGCTTACTGATGGGCCGCATTGAGGTCCCCCTCCGAGATCGAAAGCTCTGGGCGACTGGAGACGTCCTGCTTCGCGCCGAGCTACGACTCCTACTGAAGGGCGTTTCCCCGCTCGTGCCTTTTGATTTTGCGCGTTTTCGGAAATGCCCCGAAGGGGCCGGGCCCACAGCGTAGCGGGGGCGGGGGGCCAGTCCAGGGCAACACCCTGGGGACGATGCGCGTCGAGCGCAGAACCTCGACCGATTTACCGATTTTGTCTCGAAATGAATCTCCGATTGCGGCGAATCAAATCATAGCAGCAAGAGCGGCCGTTCCACTTCGCCGCGCGCGGGCTGCGGTGCGCGTGCTCATCAAAACGCAACGGGAAACCTGGTCATGGCACATTTTCGCTTCTCGCTGGCAACATTGATGGCCGTGGTGCTGGTGGTAGCCGTCAATTTGGTGCTCGGCGATTATTGGTTCGACCGACCTGAAATGGAATGGTCCGACCTGGTTCACGCCGGGACACGTCCCATGGCGAGCATCCTGGCAATTGGCGTGGCTTCTCTGCTTGCCGCGCGTGCCCGCGCCCGCCCCAGGCCGTTCCTCGCTGGCTTCGTCGTCTGCGGAATGATTGCCTTGCTGGCCTATTTGGCGACCACCGCCATGTTCAGCCAGGAGCTGCACTCCGCCGTTCGCGACGGATTGAGGCGATTCATGTCGCCCGGCTCACCCCAGTATCCATGGTCGGTCATGCTTCTCTGTCTGGCGCCCCAACTCCTTGTCGCCTTGGTTGGCGGCTGGCTCTATGCTTGGTACGAGGCGAGAGAACACTGAAATCGGTCGGCTGCGGGAGATTGCTGACCCGGTCAGCGGGCGTTATTCTGCTGGCATGCGACCTCTTCGGGTGATCGTGTTGACCATCTTGTTGACCGGTGTCGCGACCGCGCAGGAGCACGTTTCATTCCCCACGAGTGATGGCGGGCTTGTTCACGCCGACCTGTACGGCAAGGGTGAGCGGGGCGTGGTGCTGGCTCACGGGGGTCGATTTAACAAGGAGAGCTGGAAGAAGCAGGCCGAGGAGCTGGAAAAGGCGGGCTTCCGGGTGCTGGCGATCAACTTTCGCGGGTATGGCCGGTCGCGGGGCCCGGGCCAGGCCGATCCGCTCGGTGCCCCGCTCCACCTCGACGTTCTCGGCGCCGTGCGCGTACCTGCGCAAGGAGGGCGTCAAAACCGTATCGATCGTCGGAGGAAGCATGGGCGGCGGCGCGGCCGGTGACGCCTCGGTCGAGGCCGAGCCCGGCGAAATCGATCGCATCGTCTTCCTCGGGAGCGAGGGGAGCGATAAAAGCCCCGAGAAGATGAAGGGACGAAAACTCTTCATCATCGCGCGCGACGACCTCGGGTCAGGCGACATCCCGCGGCTACCGAAGGTTCGCGACAACTATGCGAAAACCCCGGGCCCCAAGGAATTGATCGTCGTCGAAGGCTCGGCCCACGCGCAGTTTCTCTTCGCGACGGACCAGGGCCCGCGCGTGACGCGCGAGATCTTGCGGTTCCTTTCCGAGAAGTGAACGGATAAAACACGATTGTTAATTGAGACCGCAGAGAAAACTGTGTAGGTCGGGCTTTCCAGCCTGACGCGTATTGGCCGCGGTGTCCCGCCGTCAGTCTCGAAAGCCTGACCTACGTGTAACGGCGGTCGTTTACGCCTATTTTTGTTTTCGAGACGCCTGCGGCGGCTTCACAGCCCCAGTCGCCGCAGGCATCGGCCCGCTCAGCAGCTCGAAACCATAAACGCCGTCCTCGGCCGCCACGATCAGTTTCCCGTTAAGCTCCGTCAGGGCCATGAGGTAGTGGTAGGACGAGCCCGCGCCCGGGCTCATGTCCTGGACCAGGGTCGTGCCCGCGACCGTGCCGTTGCTTTCCCAGAGCTGAGTGCCGTACTGGTTTTCGGATGCCTGCAGGTAAAAAACGCCGTTGATCGGCGTGATCACGCCGTCGCTGGTGCCGTTGTTGTTCAGGTCGCCGAATCCGCCGCTCGAGGCCCTTCAACTCCTTTGTCCCCGCGGCCGTGCCGTTACTCAGCCAAAGCGGGCTGGTGGTCGACGAACCGGACCAACTGCTCAGCTCGAGAGCGAGGTCGCCGTTGGGCAGACTGGCGTCTGCGATCCAAGATACGGTTCGCGAAGCTGCGGATCAGCACGGTTCCCTTGGCGGTCCCGTTTAACTTGTAGAGGCCCAGACATCGGCTGGAAGCCCGGGCCGGTTGTGGACATCAAGATGTAGAGGTTTGGACCGGCGGCGAGCAACGCAGCGATATCCGCGTAGTCGGCGCCCACATTCGCGACCATCTTGGTCCCCGCGGCCGTGCCGTCGGTGACCCAAAGCTGGGTGCGCAGCTGTGCTGAAAGATGCCAGGCGACGGTAGGTACTCGGAGAAGTAGACCTTGCCTTGAAAGACCGCCAGGGTGTCGACGCTCTCGGTCTCCGGGAGGCCCGGAATCGGCATGGTCCCGGCTGCCGTGCCGTCACTGACCCAGAGCGTGTCAAGAACGGTGTTCGAGGGACTGGGGAGCGGAGGGGCCGAGATGTAGAGCTTGCCGTCAAGGGCCACCATCGTGGGCGTGTTGCCGCCGTAGCTCGCGTTCGGCAGCGGGAAGCTCGTGACCTCGGTGGTCCCGCTTGCGGTCCCGTCGCTCACCCACAGCGAAGACTCCGTGCCGTCGGGTGAGGACTCGATGAATGCGAGCTTCCCGTCGAACGCCATCAGGTCGGCGAGGGTGCCGTCGAACGTCTCGACCTCGGTCGTGCCGGCGGTCGTGCCGTCGGTCACCCACAGCGTTTCCGTCGCGCCTTGGGTGACGAAGAAGACCTTACCGCCGACCGTCGTGAAATCGCTCGGGGGATTCGTGAGCGAGTCCGGCGCAAGGACCTTGATCATCGTCGTTCCCGCGGCCGTGCCGTCGGTCTTCCAGAGCTCGGTTGCGTTCGTCCCGTCGTCGGCGGCGAAGACCATGGTGTTGCCGAGCACGGCAAATGCGTCGGGTATGTTGTTGAAGAGCGCGTCGCCTTGGGGCTGGGAAGCGAAGCTGGCGACCACGTTCGTGCCGGTCGCGGTGCCGTTGCGTCGACCAGAGCGCAGCTCGAACCGGCGGCGGTGAGGGCCGAGAAGTAGAGCGTGTTGTCGATGACGGCCATGTTTCCGGGGAACGAGCCGGCCGCCCCGGGATCAAGTCGAGGAACAACCCGGTGCCGGCGGCGGTGCCGTTGCTTTGCCAGAGCTGGACCCCGTGGGTCGGGTCGTCGTTGGCGAAGTAGAGGATGCCGCCGAGCGCCGCGAACTGGCCGTTTGAGTCGTCCGCGTACGGCTTGGCATTCCCCGGGTTGATGTCGGCGAGCTGGGTCGTGCCGGAGGCCGTGCCGTCGCTGACCCAGAGCTCGGTCGCGGCGTGTCGGGGCCCGACGACTCGGTCGTGAAGAAGAGCCTGCTTCCGGCGTCCGTTGCCGTGAGGATCGGTGGGCCGATCGACGTGGGGCCGGCTCCGGCGCTCGGCGGCGCGCCGAAAGACTTGACGAACGTGGTCCCCGCCGGGGTCCCATCGCTAACCCAGAGGCTCGGCCCCTGGCCGGCCACGTCGGCCCCGAAGAAGAGCTTGGACCCCACCGCGGTGAACTGTGAGAGCAGGTCTTCGGAATAAGCGGGGTTCGCGTTGACGAAGTCGTAGCAGCAGCGTGGTGCCGCGGGCCGTCCCGTTGGTCGCGTAGAGGTCCTCGCCCTGCCCGGATGCGTCGGGGAACGTGAAGTAGAGCAATCCACCGGCAACTGTCAAATTGCTGACGGACGCCGCGGCGGGTCGCGTTCCAGTTAGGTGGACCGAGGTTGTCGACGACCTTGGCAGTGGACCCGCTGATTTTCATCAACCGGTCACCGAAGGCGAAATAGAGGACGCCGTCGTAGTTCACCAGGCTCTCCGGGACGTAGCCCGATTTGGCGGAGCCCGCCGGCATCGCGACCGGCACGGTGCCGGCGGCCGTGCCGTTGCTCTTCAACAGCCAGGCCGTTCGAGCTACTGCCATGGGTCACGAAGCCGGTGAAATAGAGCTCGTTGCCAACGACCGTCGGGTCGCTGCCCCCGTCGGGAATCGGGTTCAAGACGAGCTTGGTCCCCGCGCGCGTTCCGTTCGTCACCCAGAGCTGGTCGTGACGTTGGCGACGAAGAAGAGCTTCGAGCCGACGGGCGACAGGCCGGAGATCGAGCCTTGTCCGTGCCGGCGAACTCCTTCAGGAGCGTCGTGCCCGTGGCCGTCTGCACGTCGAGGTCGGACCCGCCATCGGCCGACCGCGTCACGAAGTAGACGTTTCCGCCCGCGCCCGTGATCTCGGCCGGGTAGAGAGGCACCGGGTTGATGTCTTTGATCAGGCTCAGGGAGAGGAGCGTGCGGTCCTCCAGCGCCTCGAGCCGCGTCGGGGAAAAAGTTCGGCGCGGGCGGGAAGTGCGAGTGCGACTAACGCGGGCGGATTGAACCGAATCCATGGCTGCGACCTCCGTGTTGACGAACCGATCCGATGGCGTCCCGGCGCGAGCGACTCGAGCGCTTCTACCGATTTGGCTTCGATGCGACAAGAGCGATTTCGGAGCTCGACAGGCCGGCCGCCGCGAGCGATCGGACGGATCGGACGGATCAGACGGATCGGACGCGGCAGATGCGGCGGGCGCGGCGGGCGCGGCGGGCAGCCTGCGCGGCACGCTCACCGGCTGTCGTCGTTGGCATCGACGCCGAACTCCTCCGCCAGTTCCAGCCGGGATTTCGTAGCGTGAGCGGTTTTCTTGATGTAAACTCCGGCGTTACACGTCGAGACACAGCTCCTGGGAAGAATCCTTCCGCACCGGTGTGCAGAGGTCTGTACCATGCCGCACTCCAAAGATCTGCGGGTTCCTTACCATCAACAGGATACGGATTACTATTGCGGCGCAGCTTGCGCTCAAATGGTCCTTGCCGAGATGGGCGCCGGACTCCTCGGCCAGGAAGGGCTCTACACCGAGAACCACAACCACAGCACGACCGAACCCGGCTGGTACACGGCCCCCGACGGGCTGCAGTGGACATTGAACCACCGCCGGCCGCATAAATCGCATTGCTGGTTCGGGCTTTTCGCCCTTGCGAGCAGCGACGCCATCTCGCGGAAAATCGCCTGGACGATTCATCACTTCCGGGTGGCCCCGGTGGCTTTGGTTTACGGTTCGGCTCACTGGATTGTGATCCGCGGCTTTGATGCGAGCGGCCCGCCGGCCCACTCCGGGGACAGTGGGTACAGCATCAGCGCGTTCATCGTCAACAATCCGTGGCCGCCCGTGCCGACGACTCCTCCCTTCCCGCCGCCACCACCACACTCCCCCCATGATGGTTGCGGCACGGGAGGCATGCGGGGGGTTGCCGACGAGCATGTCTCGTATGCGACGTGGCTCGCGGACTATATGACCGGGGTGCCCTCGGGGTACTGGCAGGGGAAGTTTGTCGCTGTATGCGACCCAGAATCGCCGCCCGACAAACTCGGCGAGCCGGCGCCGGCGCCGCAACTGGTCGGCGACGAGGTGCTGTCGCCCCAAGCGGCGCGGGACCTCGCAGTTAAAGGATTGACGGAACACGGCCTCTTCGAGCGAGACCCGTGGAAGAAGAGCCTTGCCAAGACACACCCCGGAGACCCCGTGCTCGTCCAGCGATTGGACCGCGTCGACAGTCTCTACTACATCGTGCCGATGTTATCTGCCCGGAAGGCCGCGCCGGTACTCGCCTCCATTGATGCCCGCTTCGGGAATTACAAACAGGCGGTCAACTTGACCGGACGAAGCGGAAGCGCTCTTGCCGAGCTCAACTTCGACGCGAAATCGGCCCGCGAAAAGATACTAGAGCGCAGTATCGAGCTGGAAGAGCCTCTCGGGCACCTGCTCGTTCGCAAGGAGGCCCATGTCTTTTACCCGACGTTGGTGTGGAAGCCGTGCCGCGAGTCTTTTTCCCCTTTCTATCCCTTTCACATGGTGATAGTCGGCGATCATCGGATTTACATCCGCGTTGACGGCGCCGTGTTCACAGCGCTGCACGACCAGGACCGCGGCCTCTGACGCGCGGAGGAGGCAAACGGAGGCATGTGTGTCGGACCTTTCACCTGAAGAGGCCATCACACGGGCTCGCGCCGCGACCGGCGTGCAACAAGCAGTCCCGGCGCGCGCCTGGCGCGTGCGGCGTCTCGATCGCACCAACGACAGTTACTACCTCGTGGTCTTCGGAGAAGACGATGCTGCGGTCGCGGTCGCGGCAGTTGGTGCGGCCCAGGGTGAAATTCGATCGTCGGCCAGCCTCCCCGGACATGGCCCTCATTTGAACGTGTCCATGCAAGAAGCGGCCAAGCGCGCGGGCCTCGGGGATGCGGCGCAGACCGAGTTAGTGTGGCAGCCCAGCGCGGCCTCGCGCTCGCCGTTCTATCCCGTCTGGGAGGTCCGCACGCCAGACCGGGTGGTTTATGTGGATCAGCAGGGCTCCGTGTGGCCGGACCTTCATGCGGCCGGGCCGGGGGGATGATCAATTTCACGCCGAGCCGTCACGGCCTTATTCAGGCGCGAACACGTCGGCTGGCAATTCAGCGTGGGCACCGGCTAAAACCCTCTCGGCTTCGGCGCGAAATCTCGTCAGCTCCCTTACGTACTGCGCCGGCAGATTCTTGTGCTCGCCCCACCACCCTAGGGCGCGATCGAAGCAGGCGCGGGCAAGGTCGGCATCGCCCCGCTTTTGGTGGGCCATTGCCAGGAAGTATAGATCAAAGGCGTCGAATTCGCCTTTCCCGGCAACGAGACTCTGCTCCAGCACCGCAATCGCCTCGGCGTACTGCCCCGCGCGATAGAGAGACACACCCAGCGTATTGAGAGTGAGCTGCTGGCCGGGAGCCAGGCCAACGGCTCGCCGCGCCAGCGCGACAGCCTGCTCGGGGTCGCGCTTCATGATCGGTCCGGTCGCGAAAGTCCAGGCCGCCTCGTTGAGCGGCGTCGGGTCTTTGGGCAGCAACGAGCTCGCCTTCTCGCGGTCGGCGCGGGCTTGCTCGTCTGCGCCCAGGGCCGCGCGTACCGTGCTGCGCAGGTCGTACAGCGCGTAGTCCTTGGGGTTTTTGGGGATGAGGATGTCGAGGTCGGCCAGTGCCTCGCGCTGCCGGCCCAGCCGGACCAGGGCCCGCGCCCGGCGGAAGCGCGCACGGTCTAGATCCGGGTCGGCGGCAAGGATTTGGCTGAAGTCTTCGAGCGCGAGGTCCGGCCGGGCGAGTGCCAAGGCAAGGCAGCCACGTTGAAATCGGGCGTCACGATCGTCGGGCGCTGGTGCGAGCAGCCGGTCCAGCGCCCCGCAGCGCCTTTCAGGTTGCCCGTTTCCTGGTACGCCTCGGCCAAGAGCCAGCAGCCGTCGGAATCGCCCGGACGCAGCCGAAGAAACCGCTCCAAGTCGGCGATCGCTCTTGGCCACTGCTTCTGCTGGGCGAAGAGCGAGCCGCGATGGATCAAGGCTTCGGCATCGTTGTGGTTGGCGGTGAGCCGGCGGTTGAGCTCGACCAATTTGGAGGCGCGCCGCGCTTGGGGCTCGATGACTTCGCCGATGACCCTTACCGGCCGCGGCGGCGGGAGGGGACCAAGGGGGGCGCCCGGAGCACTTGCGCTCGGATACGGCGGCGCGTCCCAGTCCAATCCGAGCGGGGCAAGCTGCTCGCGGACCAGTCGCAGGTCCCAGACCAGCGCGGTCTTTCGTCGGGTCGCGGCGATCAGCTTCGTGCCGTCGGGGCTAAAGGCGAGTGGCGCAGGGGAGAGCGGCTGCAATGTTGTCAGCCGGGCAAGCTCGCGACCCGTGGCGGCATCTGTCAGCAAGATCGCGTCATCGATTCCCAGCGCCATCAGCCGGCCGTCGCCGCTCGAGACCGGCGGCCTCGAAGGTATCCCGGTGCGCTCCGAACTGATCTGGTGGTCGAGTTCCCACGTACCGACGCGCCAGAAGTGGTAGGCACTCCTCCCCGAGTCGGGATGCGTCGACGAAATCAGCCAGTGACCGTCGGCGCTGAAGCCGACGAAGAACTTCGTGTCGCCGATCGCATCGTTCGGTCGTAAGACGCGTTCCCGCTGGCGGCGGTGCAAATCCCAAACCAGGACCCCCGGTTCGTACCAGCCGCCGACTGCGAGCCAGCGGCCATCCGGGCTGACGGCGGGCGCTATCATGCGGCGGTTCCCGCCGCTGTCGAGCTCCACGGCCCGGCTCCAGGCCGGGTGCGGATGGCTCGAATCGATGATTTCGACCCGAGCCATGCCGTCGTCGACCAGTGCCAGATTCCGGTGATCGGGCAGCCAGGTCGCTGTCCGCCAGGCGGCCGCAGATTCTCTCAGCAGCTCGGGTGGACCGACGCGAAAGGCATCCGGCCCGCGCTCGGAATCGCCGCGGATCGGCCAAGAGTACAAGCCCCATTCGCCCGAGCTGATCAAGCTTTGCCCGTCCGGGTGAAACAGCACGGTCACGCAGGGACTGGCCTTGAGCTCGGCCAATTCACGGCCGGTGTCGAGCTCCCAGAGGCGGACGCCGTCGCCGTCGCTAGTCGCGAGAACCCGGCCGTCCGGGCTGACATCGGCGAACTGCAGGTTGATTGCGTCTCGTGTTTCGGTGCGGTTGCCGAGCATCGCCGGGTGGAGCGTCCTGCACTCTGGGGCGAGGGCAACATCCCAGACGCCGATCTTCCCGGCGTTCTGCAAGGCCATCCGGTGATCGTCCCGTGAGAAGGCCAGGAATGCACCCGGCGCTGTCACCAGGGGCTCTCCCGAGGCTGCGTCCCAGAGCCGGCCCCCTTCGGCCAGCAGGTAGCCCGAGTGTGCGAACAAGGGTGTGTTGGTCTCCGGAAGCACTGAAGCGAGCGCCCCCCGAGGGACGTTCCAGACGTAGACGCGGTTATCGTTTCCACCGCCGCCGACCGCCAGCAATCGGCCGTCTGTGCTAAAGGACAGTGAGCCGATGCCGACCTGCGACTTCCAGTCCGCCAGCATCTGGCCGGTTTCAAGCTGGATGATCACCACTCGCGGCGCCGCCGGGTCGGCGTTGTTGACCGCGAGTCGCCGGCCTTCGCGATCAAGACAGCAGCCGCTTGGCGTGAAATCCAGCGGCAGCCGCCGGACGACCCGCCGCTGGTCACGGTCCCAGATTGCGATGCCCCCCTCGATGGCCCGGAACAGCAGCCTGCGGCCATCGGGGTGGAAATTCACGCCTCCGGCGCTCGTCACGCTGCCGAGCAGCTCGCGTCGTCCCAGGTGCCATATCCGCAGTAGAAAGCCTTCACCACCCAGTTGGTAGTAGGCCACCAGCAGCTCGCCGTCCGGACTGAAGTGAGGCTCGCCCCACCAGTAATCGCGCCGGTCCGGTGCGGGCAGTCGGACCAGCTCGCGGTCATCGTTCAGCCGGCGCACGACTACCGTGCCCGATTTCTCCATGACCGCGTACCGTTCCAGAGTGGCGTCGACCTGGATGCCAAAGACATCGCCACAGTTGCGCTCCCCGCGCAAGCGGAGGTCCGTCAGGGTCAGAGCGGTGATGGCATGGTTGCGGATATCGGGCAGACGTTTTCGGCCCTCGGGATCGGCGCCCAGGATGCGTGCCGCCTTGCCGAGCCGGTCCAGGCTCTCGAACCGCTGGCCCACCAGGCCGGTGCGCTGGAGCGCCGCTCCCTCAGAGACCAGCGACTCGCCGAGCGCGAGCTGAGCCTCGTGCGCGAGGCGCTCGGCAAGAGAAAGGCTGGCCCTGGTCCGGCGTTGCTCGAACTGAAGATCGTCGTTCTGCTGGCGGAACCTCCAGGCCTGGACGCTCGAGCCGATGGCGATGAAGAGCGTCAGGCTCGCGGCCAGGGCGAGGAGCGCGCCACCGCGCGGTTCCGCCTGCACCACCGCCAGAGCCGCTCGGAGGCCGGGATGGGGCGCGAGCGGATCGGCCGGTTCTCCAGGAACCGCCGCAGCTCGGCCGCCAGCTCGCCGGCCGTGGCGAACCGGTCGTTGGGGTCCTTGGCCAGTGCCTTCAACACGATCGTCTCGAGGTCGCGCGGGATGCGGCGGTCGAGTTTCCGCGGCGGCGCAGGCGGGTCATGCACGACCTGGTCGATCAACCGCAGCCGGTCGGCACTTTCAAACACCGGGCGCAAGGTCAACAGCTCGTACAGGGTCGCGCCCAGCGCGTAGATGTCGCACCGCGGATCGGAGACGCCCCGGAACCGCTCGGGGGCCATGTACCGCAACGTCCCGACCACGTCGTGCGACTGCGACAGGTCTTCGCCCTCCTCGAACTTCGCCAGGCCGAAGTCGGTCACCCAGATGTTGCCGATTGGATCCAAGAGCAGGTTCGACGGCTTGATGTCGCGGTGCAACACGCCGCGCTCGTGGGCGTGCGCCAGGGCTTCGGCCACCTGGGCGCCCAAGCGGGCGACCTCGCGGTGATAGCGGTCCTCGCCCTGGCCGGTGAGCGACGAGGATGAGAGGCCGGACGAGGAATCAACGCGATCGCGGTCGTTGTCTCGCCTTGCGGGCGCGACCGGCGCTCGCACTCGTCCAAGGGCGAAGCCGAGGTTGCTGCCTGCCTCGGTCTGCGCACCGGTCGCGGGCTCGACCAGCTCGGAGGCCGACGGCGGCGTTGCTTCGAGGTCAGGAGCCGTGCCCGCGCTCTCGGCGAACTGCCCCGTCATGAGCCCGCGAGTGACGGTCCTCATGAGGGGATCGGCCGCGGCCTCGGTCGGGGCCGTGCCGTCGACCGCCGGGCGCTGCTTCGCGCTGGAGTCTGGACCTGCCTCGACCGGCGCGCCCTCTCGATCACCCTGGTGCGAGCGGAGCCGGCGGACATCGACCAAGATCTCTTCCAGGCTGCGACCGGCGATGTACTGCATGGCGTAGTAGCAAACGCCGTCGTGCTCGCCATAGTCGAAGACCGAGACGATATTGGTGTGGTGCAACTGGGCCGCCGAGCGGGCTTCGTTATGGAATCGCCGTAAGTAGCCGGCGCTGGCTCGGAACCGTGCGTGCATGACCTTCAAGGCCACCCGGCTCCTGAGTGATTCGCGGACCGCCTCGTAGACGACGCCCATGCCGCCTGCGCCGATGCAGCCGATGATGCGGTAGTCGCCCAGCCGCTCGGGCCAAGGGCTGGTGGTGTAGTCGCCGATCGCGGCCGGCCCGGTCGCACGATCCCAGGCATCGGTCGCGCTCGGATCCCGCTGCGCAGGGCGCGGGTCTGCCGGTTTCGTGGGCGCGGGTCTCCGGGCACCCGAGGGGTCGCCTCCCTATCGGCCACGCCGCCCAGGGAGCCCAGTTGCTCGAGTTCGACCAGCGCGGGAAATAGCTCGCGGATCTCGTCGGCCAGCGCCGGGTAGCGGCCGATGTATTCGGTCAGCGACGGCCTTTCCCCTTTGCGGAACCGCCTCAGGAAGGAGTCAAGGATCGGGCCCAGCGGGTCGCGGCCCGAGCTCGGCGCGGGATCCTGGGTGTGGTCTTGCTCTTTGTCCTGCTGGTCGTCCGTCTTGCTCGTGCTCATCTCCAGGACTCCGAGGCGCCGCCGGGCAGGCCGGTCAGGATCTCCTTGAGGCGTCTCAAGGAACGGATGTAGGGGATTTCAGACAGCCCCCCTTATGCACTCGCGAAGCTGCGCATTCAAAGCCAAGCCGTCACGGCCCTATTCTGGCGCGAACACGTCGGCGGGCAATTCACCGTGGGCACCCGCTAATACCCCCTCGGCTTCGGCGCGAAAACTCAAGAGCTCCCTTACGTACTGCGCCGGCAGGTTCTTGTGCTCGCCCCACCAGCGGACGGCGCGGTCGAAGCAGGCGCGGGCAAGGTCGGCATCGCCCAGCTTTTGGTGGGCCATTGTTAGGAAGAACAGATCAAAGGCGTCGAACTCGCCTTTCCCGGCGACGAGACTCTGCTCCAGGACCGCAATCGCCTCGGCGTACTGCCCCGCGCGATAGAGAGACACACCCAGTGTATTGAGAGTGAGCTGCTGGCCGGGAGCCAGGGCAACGGCTCGCCGCGCCAGCGCGACAGCCCGCTCGGGGTCGCGCTTCCTTATCGGTCCGGTCGCGAACTCCCAGGCCGCGCCGTTGAGCGGCGTCGGGTCATTGGGCAGCAACGAGCTCGCCTTGTCGCGGTCGGCGCGGGCTTGCTCGCGATCGCCCAAGGCGTCGCGTACCGTGCTGCGCAGGTCGTACAGCGCGTAGTCCTCGGGGTTTTTGGGGATGAGGATGTCGAGGTCGGCCAGCGCCTCGCGGTGCCGACCGAGGCGGACCAGGGCCCGCGCCGGCGGAAGCGCGCACGGTCTAGGTCCGGGTCGGCGGCTAGGATACGGCTGAAGTCATCGAGCGCGAGGTCCGGCTGGGCGAGGGCCAAGGCAAGCCACCCACGTTGAAATCGGGCATCACGATCGTCGGGCGTTCGTTCGAGCAGCCGGCCCAGCGCCCCAGCGCGCCTTTCAGGTTGCCCGTTTCCTGGTACGCCTCGGCCAAGAGCCAGGCGGCATCGGAATCGCCCGGACGCAGCCGGAGAAACCGCTCCAGGTCGGCGATCGCTCTTGGCCACTTCTTCTGCTGGATGAAGAGCCAGCCGCGATGGATCAGGGCTTCGGCTAGGTCGGGGTTGGCGGTGAGCCGGCGGTTGAGCTCGACCAATTCGGAGGCGCGCCGCGCTTGGGGCTCGATGACCTCGCCGATGACCCTTACCGGCCGCGGCGGCGGGAGCGGACCAAGGGCGGCGCCCGCAGCCCCTGCGGACGGATACGGCGGCGCGTCCCAGTCCAATCCGAGCGGGGCGAGCTGCTCGCGGACCCGCCGCAGGTCCCAGACCAGCGCGGTCTTTCGTCCGGTCCCGACGATCAGCTTCGTGCCGTCGGGACTGAACGCGAATGGCGCAGGGCCCAGCGGCTGCAATGTTGTCAACCGGGTAAGCTCGCGACCCGTGGCGGCATCGCTCAGCAAGATCTGGTCACCGATTCCCAGCGCCATTAGCCGGCCGTCGCTGCTCGAGACCGGCGGCCTCCAGGGTATCCCGGTGCGCTCCGGACTGATCTGGTGGTCGAGTTCCCACGTACCGACGCGCCAGAAGTGGTAGGCACTCCTCCCCGCGTCGGGTTGCGTGGACGAAATCAGCCAGCGACCGTCGGCGCTGAAGCCGACGTAGAACCTCGTGTTGCCGATCGCATCGTTCGGTCTCAAGACGCGTTCGCGCTGGCGGCGGTGCAAATCCCAAACCAGCACCCCCGCTTCGAACCAGCCGCCGACTGCGAGCCAGCGGCCATCCGGGCTGACGGCGGCCGCCATCATGCGGCGATTCTCGCCGCTGTCGAGCTCCACGGCCCGGCTCCAGGCCGGGTGCGGATGGCTCGAATCGATGATTGCGACCCGAGCCATTCCGTCGTCGACCAGTGCCAGACTCCGGTGATCGGGCAGCCAGGTCGCCGTCCGCCAGGCGCCCACAGGTTCTCTCAGCAGCTCGGGTGGACCGACGCGAAAGGCATCCGGCCCGAGCTGCTGATCGCCGCGGATCGGCCAACGGTACAAGCCCCACTTGCCCGAGCTGATCAAGCTTTGCCCGTCCGGGTGAAACAGCACGGTATGGCAGGGACTGGCCTTGAGCTCGGCCAATTCACGGCCGGTATCGAGCTCCCAGAGGCGGACGCCGTCGCCGTCGCTAGTCGCGAGAAGGCGGCCGTCCGGGCTAACATCGGCTGAGAGCAGGGCGGTTGCGTCTCGTGTTTCGGTGCGGTTGCCCAGCATCGCCGGGTGGAGCGTCCTGCACTCCGGGGCGAGGGCGACATCCCACACGCTGATCTTCCCGGCGTTCTGCAAGGCCAGCCGGTGGTCGTCCGGTGAGAAGCCCAGGAACCCACCCGGCGCTATCGCCAGGGGCTCCCCCGAGGCTGCGTCCCAGAGCCGGGCCCCGCTGGTCGCCAGCAGGTAGCCCGAGTGCGCGAAGGAGGGTGAAGCGGCCTCCGGAAGCACCGAAGCCAGCACCCCGCGAGGGACGTTCCAGACGTAGACGCGGTTATCATCTCCATCGCCGCCGACTGCCAGCAATCGGCCGTCTGCGCTAAAGGACAGGTAGCCTATGCCGACCTGCGACTTCCAGTCCACCAGCGTCTGGCCGGTTTCGAGCTGGATGATCACCACTCGCGGCGCCGCCGGGTCGGCGCTGTTGACCGCGAGTCGCCGGCCTTCGCGATCAAGACAGAAGTCGCTTGGCGTGAAATCCAGCGGCAGCCGCCGGACGACCCGCCGCTCGTCACGGTCCCAGATCGCGATGCCCCCCTCGATGGCGGGGAACAGCAGGCTGCGGCTATCGGGGTGGAATTTCCCGAATCCGCCGCGGACCGTCAGGCTGCCGAGCAGCTCGCGTCGTCCCAGGTGCCAGATCCGCAGTAGACAGTTCCCATCACCCACGAGGTAGTAGGCCACCAGGAGCTCGCCGTCCGGACTGAAGCCAGGCCAGCCGTGCCAGTAATCGCGCCGGTCCGGTGCCGGCAGTCGGACCAGCTCGCGGTCATCGTCCAGCCGGCGCACGACTACCGTGCCCGATTTCTCCATGACCGCGTACCGTTCCAGAGTGGCGTCGACCTGGATGCCAAAGACATCGCCACAGTTGCGCCTCCCCGCGCAAGCGGAGGTCCGTCAGGGTCAGAGCGGTGATGGCATGGTTGCGGATATCGGGCAGGCGTTTTCGGCCCTCGGGATCGGCGGCCAGGACGCGTGCTGCCTTGCCAAGCCGGTCCAGGCTCTCGAACCGCTGGCCCACCAGGCCGGTGCGCTCGAGTGCCGCTCCCTCAGAGACCAGCGACTCGCCGAGCCGGAGCTGAGCCTCGTGCTCGGCCAGCCGGGCCTCGTGCGCGGAGCGCTCGGCAAGAGAAAGGCTGGCCCTGGTCCGGCGTTGCTCGAACTGAAGATCGTCGTTCTGCTGGCGAAACCTCCAGGCCTGGACGCTCGAGCCGATGGCGATGAAGAGCGTCAGGCTCGCGGCCAGGGCGAGGAGCGCGGCCACGGCGCGGTTCCGCCTGCACCACCGCCAGAGCCGCTCGGAGGCCGGGATCGGGCGCGAGCGGATCGGCCGGTTCTCCAGAAACCGCCGCAGCTCGGCCGCCAGCTCGCCGGCCGTGGCGAACCGGTCCTTGGGGTCCTTGGCCAGTGCCTTCAACACGATCGTCTCGAGGTCGCGCGGGATACGGCGGTCGAGTTTCCGCAGTGGCGCAGGCGGGTCATGCACGACCTGATCGATCAACCGCAGCCGGTCGGCACTTTCAAACACGGGGCGCAACGTCAACAGCTCGTACAGGGTCGCGCCCAGCGCGTAGATGTCGCACCGCGGATCGGAGACGCCCCGGAACCGCTCGGGGGCCATGTACCGCAACGTCCCGACCACGTCGTGCGACTGCGACAGGTCTTCGCCCTCCTCGAACTTCGCCAGGCCGAAGTCGGTCACCCAGATGTTGCCGATTGGATCCAAGAGCAGGTTCGACGGCTTGATGTCGCGGTGCAACACGCCGCGCTCGTGGGCGTGCGCCAGGGCTTCGGCCACCTGGGCGCCCAAGCGGGCGACCTCGCGGTGATAGCGGTCCTCGCCCTGGCCGGTGAGCGACGAGGATGAGAGGCCGGACGAGGAATCAACGCGATCGCGGTCGTTGTCTCGCCTTGCGGGCGCGACCGGCGCTCGCACTCGTCCAAGGGCGAAGCCGAGGTCGCCGGCTGCCTCGGTCTGCGCACCGGTCGCGGGCTCGACCAGCTCGGAGGCCGGCGGCGGCGTTGCTTCGAGGTCGGGAGCCGTGCTCGCGCCCTGGGCGAACTGCCCCGTCATGAGCCCGCGAGTGACGGTCCGCGTGAGGGGATCGGCCGCGGCCTCGGTCGGGGCCGTGGCGTCGACTGCCCTTCGCCCCTTCGCGCTGGCGTCTGGACCTGCCTCGACCGGCGCGCCCGGCAATTCACCCTGGTGCGAGCGGAGCCGGCGGACGTCGACCAAGATCTCTTCCAGGCTGCGACCGGCGATGTACTGCATGGCGTAGTAGCAAATGCCGTCGTGCTCGCCATAGTCGAAGACCGAGACGATATTGGTGTGGTGCAACTGGGCCGCCGAGCGGGCTTCGTTATGGAATCGCCGTAAATAGCCGGCGCTGGCGCGGAACCGTGCGTGCATGACCTTCAAGGCCACGCGGCTCCTGAGTGATTCGCGGACCGCCTCGTAGACGACGCCCATGCCGCCTGCGCCGATGCAGCCGATGATGCGGTAATCGCCCAGCCGCTCTGGCCAAGGGCTCGTGGTGGGGCGCCGATCGCGGCCGGCCCGGTCGCACGATCGAAAGCCTCGGTCGCGCTCGGATCCCCGCGCTGGCGCGGGTCTGCCGGTTTCGTCGGCGCGGTGTCCGGGTACCTGAGGGGCAAGCTCCCTATCGGCCGCGCCGCCCACCGAGCCCAGTTGCTCGAGCTCGACCAGCGCGGGAAATAGCTCGCGGATCTCGTCGGCCAGCGCCGGGTAGCGGCCGATGTATTCGGTCAGCGACGGCCGCTCCCCTTGGCGGAACCGCCTCAGGAAGGAGTCGAGGATCGGCCCCAGCGGGTCGCGGCCCGAGCTCGGCGCCGGATCCTGGCCGTGCTCTCGCTCTTTGTCCTGCTGGTCGTCCGTCTTGCTCGTGCTCATCTCCAGGACTCCGAGGCGCCGCCGGGCAGGCCGGTCAGGATCTCCTTGAGGCGTCTCAAGGAACGGATGTAGCGTTTGGTCGCGGCCGACTCGCTTAGCTCCAGGAGCCGGGCGCACTCGGCATTGGAAAGTTGCTCGAAGTGCCGCAAGGCCAGCACTTCGCGGTCGATCGGGTCCATGCTGTTCAAGGCGGCTTCGAGCCGGAGCTTGCGCTCGGCGCGGATGGCCGCTTCGCTGGCCTTGGTGTCGTGGCCCAGGAGCTGGGCGGCCAAGGCCGCTGAGGTCGCCTGAGCAATCCGGCCGCCGTGGATCGAGATTTCCCGGCCGGCGTCGCGGGCCTGGGCGCCCAGGTGGCGCCGATGCAGCGTCTGGAGGGCCTGGGCGGTGAGATACCGCAGCCAGAGGAACAGCGGCATCGGTGCCGGCTCGCGGATGTATTCAGGCAGGCGGCGGGCGGCCTCCAGGTACGCGTCCTGGATCACGTCGGAGGGGTCGACCCGCCCCTGGAGCCGGCGATCCAGTCGCAGTGCGACCATCCGCCGCAGCCGCTCGCGGTGCTGCGCCAAGACCGCGCTCCACGCCGCGCGGTCACCGCGCGCGGCCGCGTCCAGCCGCCGGGTGCCCTCGCCGTCGTCATCAAGTTCGGCCGGCTCGAGGTTTCCCATGATAACTTAGACTGCACGCAGGTGGCCGTTCGGGACAAGGCAGTGGCATTTTTCTTGCGGGCGAACCGCGCCAGTTCGAGACCAGCCGTTAGCCATGCCAGGCCGGCGTCTTTTTTACTTTATGCCGTTTAGCTAAAATCTAGAGAATGTGCAGACCATATGCTTGACAAGCGGCGGAGCGTTCCTTAGCCTGCAAGCGATCTATTGCCGGTTGGTCCGGTGGTAGGTCCCGGCAGATAAGCCGTGGTTTGGGAGAGTTGGCAAAGCGGGATCAGCCCTCTGTGTCCCCCCTTCGCAAGGGGGGAAAAGCCGATCGGTCCAACGTCTCGAAATGTGCGAACGAGGGGCTGCGGGCTCTCAAGCGGGGTTGCGACGGCCGCCTCTGAGGATGAACAGCCGGGTTCGAGTACGACCATCGGCAAGGATTTTCCGCGCGCATTTCATTGACTGGGCGCGCGGGAATTGGCCGAAGACTGGCCGAATTCACGGTTCCGTTTTGCAGGTTTGGCCTGTCGTGCACCGCCGCCGAATCTTGATTGGCACGGTGGCAGGATTCACGTTTTGGCGGAGTTGGGTGAATTGCACCGACTGCCGAGGTCGCGACCTTGGTGGCCTCGGTTGCCAATCGCTTCGAGTTTAACAGCATCAGGAGAAGTGACCGATGAGAACGCTGAACAATGCATCCGCAGACTTTCTGGGCCTGTTGCGGAGTCGCGCGGTCCGGAGTGCCTCGGCGCGGTTGCGCCGGCAACGGCGCGTGTTACGGCCGCTGGCGGAGGACCTGGAAGGGCGAACGCTCCTTTCCGTCGGGATTGACCAGAACTTCGGGTTCGGCGGCGTTGCGGTGATTCCGCTGCCGGCGAACACCCCGGCGAACACGTATTTCCAATCCTTCGATGACATCGCTTTGCAGGGCACTCAGACCGTGGTGGACGGCACGGTCACCACGGACGTGACCGCCACTAGCGTGTCAACGACCACCTTGAACGTCTGGCGGCTCACCACCAGCGGCACGCTCGACACGACGTTCGGCTCCAGCGGTACCACGGCCATCCCGGCGCCATCGGGTTTCAGCTTCGACGCCGAGGATTACGGTGTGCCCATCGCAGTCCAATCAGACGGGTCGATTGACGTTGTGACAGGCGTCAGTCCTACGAGCGGAACCGGGAACGATGAGCTCGTGATCGCACAGTTGACCTCGAGCGGCGCGTTGGACACGTCGTTTGGCACGGCGGGCGTGGAGTTGTTCCCCATCCCAGGCACGACGTTTTCGCTGGACGAGCAGACCCTCTACATCGCGATCGGGCCTAGCGGCAAGATCGACGTCGGCACCGCCTTCTCGAACAACAGCACGGGTGCCACGGTATTCGGGGTTGCTCAGTTCAATACCAACGGCTCACCCGACACCTCGTTCAACACCAACGGGTTCGCGACCGCGTCATTTACCACGAGCGGCTCCTCGATTGCTGACGATTCTCTCAGCAATTTGGTGGTCGAGTCGAACGGCAACGTTGTCACCATCGGGACATCCAATCTCCCGGCGTCTGTCACCCCTCTGGAAGGTGAACCCTTGGATAGCGCGGTGGCCGTGTTCAATGCCAACGGCACGCTGGACACTTCGTTCAACAGCACGGGGACATACACCTACAACTACAATTTGGGCGGCAGCCCCGACAGTGAATCGCCTAACGCCGTGACCATCAACGGCAACTTCATCGCGATTGCCGGCGAGGCGTCGCAGATCTTCCCCACCCCTACTTCCAGTACCAACGTCCCGAGCATCAATTACGCCACGCTGACCTTGCTGAACTCCACCACTGGCGCGCCTGACACGGCATTCGGCCCGAACGGCGAGTTCACACTGAACTTCAGTCAGAGCGGGGTCACGTTCAACAGTTCGGCCGAAGGCATCGCGACTCTTCCCGATGGCTCGATGCTGATCGGGGGCTCTGCTAACCAGCAGAACAGCTATGGCCCGTCAGGCGGCCTGTTGGCGGACGTAACCACGGCTGGGGCTCTCAACACCAGCTACGGTACGGGGGGCGTCGCGGTCTTGCCGTACCAGCTCAGCGAATTTCCCGACCCCAGCCCGCTGTTGGCCCAGGCCGACGGCAAGGCTGTGTTCATCTCGAGCAATGGCGTCGTGCGCACGACAGCCCCGCCGCCGGTTGTCGCCTCGACGTCCATCACCAGCACGGGCACCGGGACCAAGGCTGCGGCCACCGCCGTGACAATCACCTTCAACACGGCCGTTAACCCGACCTTGGCCAGCAACATCAAGATCTACTTGCTCAAGGGACTGAAACCGAGGAAGACTCTCAAGATCAAGCATGTCACCCTTGACTCCACCGGACGCAACTTGACGTTCAGTTTCGCCAAGACGAAGATCGGCAAGGGTTTCCAGGTCGTGATCACGCCGGGTGCGATCGTCGCCGCCGATGGCGAGGTGCTAAACGGCGGTGCGCCCTTCACCATCACCATCCCGCCCTCGACGACCACCACCCCGTCGGCAAAGCTGCGCAAGTAAGCAACTCCGGGAGAGTGAGTGCTCCTTTCGCGGGAGCGAAAGACGACTTTCCAGATGGTCGCCTTTCGCTCCGCGAAAGGATCTTATCTGAAGAATAGAGAAATGCTCTTTCGCGGAGCGAAAGACGACTCTCCCGAAGTTGAATGCTGCGCAGGCGGGGTCTAGTATGAAAGCATGATCTACCTCGACAATCATGCGACGACCCGGACCGATCCGCGGGTCGTCGCGGCGATGCTGCCGTATTTCACCGAGATTTACGGCAACGCGGCCAGCGTTTCGCATCGGTTCGGCTGGGAGGCGGCCGAGGCGGTCGAGCAGGCGCGCGAGCAGGTCGCCCGGGCCATCGGCGCCGAAGCCCGGGAGATCGTCTTCACGTCCGGGGCGACGGAATCGAACAACCTTGCCATCAAAGGACTTGCGCACGCGTCGCTCGCGCCGGGGCAACCACCTGGTGACGGCCGCCACCGAGCACAGGGCGGTTCTCGACCCGATCAAGCGGCTGGCCCGCGAGGGATGGGACGATCACGGTCGTTCCGTGCGATGAGTACGGGTCGCGTCTCGGCCGCAGGCGGTCGCCGACGCCATCACCGAGCGGACGGTGCTGGTCTCGATCATGGCGGCCAACAACGAGGTCGGCACGCTCAATCCCGATCGGCGAGATCGGCCGGCTCTGCCACGAGCGCGGGGTCGTTTTCCACACCGATGCCGCCCAGGCCGTCGGCAAGGTGCCGCTCGACGTCCAGGCCGATGCGATCGATTTGCTGAGCCTTTCGGCACACAAGTTCTATGGCCCCAAAGGGATCGGCGCGCTTTACGTCCGCCGCCGCGATCCGCAGGTGCGGCTCGAGCCGCTCTTTGACGGCGGCGGGCACGAGCGCGGGCTGCGGAGCGGGACGGTCCCGGTGCCGCTGGTCGTCGGCCTGGGTGCGGCCATCGAGCTGGCGGTCGCGAGCACGCGCGGAGGAGGCGGCGCGGCTTCTGGAGCTGCGCGAACGGCTCCATGCAGGCATTGTCAGTCGAAGTCCCGGCGATCCGGCTCAACGGCCACCCGAGCGCGCCGGCTGCCGGGCAATCTGAACCTGAGCTTCGCCGACGTGGACGGCGAGGCGCTGATGATGGCGATGCGCGACGTCGCGGTCAGCTCGGGCTCGGCCTGCTCGTCGGCCAACCCCGAGCCGAGCCACGTTCTCCTGGCGATGGGACTCGACGAAGACATGGCCCGGGCCAGCCTGCGGTTCGGCCTGGGCCGGTTCACGACGCCGGAGGAGATCGATCTGGCCGCGAGTGCGGTCGCCGCGGCGGTCGACGCGGCTGCGCCGGCAAAGCGTCGCCTGGACGGTTCGGGATGACGCATGATTTGACTTCACGGTATGATAGAGTATCAGGATCGGAGACTTGCCGACCGACATCTGGGAGTTCCCACTCGAAACAGGAGACGAAACTGATGAGTGTGACCTTGACCGAAAAAGCCGCGAGCGAAGTCAAGAAGATCATCACCGAGCAGAACCTCCCCGACGGCACCGTGCTGCGGGTCGGCGTGCAGGGGGGCGGTTGCAGCGGTTTTTCCTACAGCCTGGGATTTGACACCGCCGACCTCCGAGCGCGACCGCGTGGTCGACGTGCACGGCAGTCAAGCTGGCCGTCGACAAGAAGTTCGACCCCTACCTCGACGGCACGGTCGTCGATTATTACGACGGCCTCGAGAAGCGCGGATTCGTGTTCAACAACCCGAACGTCGTCAAGACGTGCGGGTGCGGCAGCTCGTTCCAGGTCTGAGGCATCGGCCACTCGGCAGCGGGCAGTCGCCCGGACGCCTGCATCGACCCCTGGCGAACGGACGGAGCTTCGGTCGCGGGACGAGCCGCCGTCGCGGCACGCGCGTCGCCTGGCCTTCGGCCAGCCTCGCCACGCGGCGAGAGGCTCACCACCGCCAGCCGTCGCGCAGCTCGTCGTTGACGACGCAGTCTCGCGGCCAGCGGTGCTCGGTAAAGGTCGACGATCGTCTGGGCCGCCAGCTCGGCCATTTCGCTCATCGACTGGGTGTCGGTGCCGGCGATGTGGGGGCTCAGGATGACGTTCGGCAGTGCCGAGGAGGGGGTTGCCGGGCTCGGGCGGCTCGTGGTTGAGCACATCGAGGCCGGCGCCGGCGAGATGACCGGAGACAAGCGCGGCGCGCAGGTCGGCTTCGACGACGAGGCCGCCGCGCGAGGTATTGATCAGGTACGAACCGGGCGCATCTGCGCCAGGAATTCGCGGTTGACCATGCCGCGGGTCGCGTCGGTCAAGGGGAGGTGCAGGCTGACGACGTCGGAGGCCGCCAGCAAGTCGTCGAGCGGCAGGCGGTCGATGCCGTGGCGTTCGTCGAATTCGGCATGAATGACCGTGTCGAAGGCGACGACCCGCATGCGGAACGGCCAGGGCGCGCACGGCCACCGCCCGGCCGATGCGGCCCATGCCGATCAAGCCGAGCGTCATGCCGCGAACCGGCGTGACCAGGCGTCGGTCCCAGCCGCCGGCGTGAATCACGCGATCGTTGGGGACGATCCGCCGCGCCAGGGCCAGCAGGAGCGCCATCGTCTGCTCGGCGACGCTTTCCTGGTTGGTGCCCGGCGTGATCGTCACGGCGACGCGGTGCGCGGTCGCGGCCGCCACGTCGATCAGGTCGTAGCCCACGCCGGTCCGCGCGATCACCCGCAGCCTCGGGGCGCAGCGCGAAGAGGTCGTTGGTCATGCGTTCGCCGCCGGCGATCATGGCGTCGATGCCGACCCAGGTGAGGGACGGAGCTGGTCGGTGGTCAGCGCGAAATCGCCCGACCGGGTCGACCGGCTCGAAGCCGGCGTCGGTCAGGATCTCGCGGAATCGCCCGGGCTGATTGCGCAGCAGGTAGGGACCGATCAAGACTCTAGGCATGGTCAGTCTCGACGAGGTTGTGGTTATCATTGCAGGGAGTAAGACTATGGGCCGAAGCGCGGCGGGTGATTTCCGGCGATTTCGCCCTCCGGGGCTTGCGTCGTCCCGACGCCCAACTTATTCTCATCGGACTCATTCGGCAACCTTTCACCGTGGAGCGTCGCGCCGGCAGGCGGTCGCCAGGGGCCGGGAGGAGCCGTCTTACCCGGCTCGTCCAGGCGGAAGCGCGGGCGTGATCGATCCGGTGGAATCCGTCAGGGAATTCGCTTGTGCCGAATTGTTTGACCGCCGCCGTCTTGTCCGACAGCGAAGACGGAAGACAATTGATTTGAGGGGTCGATGTCGGCCGAATCGATTGCGGGGGGCCCAGTTGCAAGGCAGGTGATGCCGGCAGTTGCGGGGAATCACGGCGATTGCGGCTGTGGCATGCACTACGTGCACATTGCTGTATGAAAACGAGGGCGTTATTTTCGACAACGGAAGCGAGCGGTTGGTTTTATTCTTTGCGGTGCACGGCCGCAGCGCGGAAAGCGTGCCATGGGGGTCATGAAGTTCCAGCTGCCCTCGAACGAAGCCTGACGGGCAGGCGCCCGATTATCGCAAGGCGTACATCACGGGCCTTGACCGGACCCCGGGACGGCTGGCCGTCGAGCTGCGCAACGGCCTGATGACCTGCGTGCGCGACACGACCGAGAGCGGCCGGCTGTTCGTGCCCTGGCCGATCGAGGGGCATGGAACGCCGGTCGTGGGAACGGCGACGCTCGCCGAGCGATCGGCTGCCGTACATACTGCCCGTCGAGCTGGCGCGAGGCAAGCTCAACGACATCCGCAACCAGCTGTCCGACTGGGCGCAGATGGGCCTGCGCTCGACGCCCGAGCTCGAAGAGGCGCTGGCCGAAGCGCACCATGCGTTCATCCGGGCGGCGACGTCGCACCGATCAGCCCGAGTGCATGTACCGAGGCCGCCCAGGCCTCGCTCGGTTCGCGTCGCAGGCCGGCGATCTGCTGATGGACGCCTACACCGCCCAGATCCTCCAGAGCCGGCTGGCCGTCACGTCGAAGCTTTCCACGCATCTGGGCTGCGTGCTGGATTGTGCTCCGCTCAAGCTGCCGCCGGTCCTGGACTGGCCGAGCACGTTCAACACGTGCCATCTGGGCGTTTCGTGGCGGCAGGTGGCGCCCTCCGAGGGCCAGTATCGCTGGGACCTGCTTGACGCCCAGCTGGCCTGGTGCCGGCGCGGCGGGCATAACGTTCGAGGTCGGGCCCGTTGATCGAGTTTCGCCAGGGTGCTTTGCCCGACTGGGTCTGGCTCTGGGAGGGCGATTGCGAGACGATCGGCGGCCTGGCTGCCGACTTCGTCCGCCAGACGGTGCAGCGCTATCGCGGCCGAGTTCCGCTCTGGCACGTCGTCCACCGGGCGGCCAGCGGCGAGATCCTGGGGCTTACCGAGGAAGAGCAGATCCGGATCACCGCCCGGGCCGTCCAGGTCGCCCACCAGGCCGACCCGTCGGCGCAACTGACGGTCGGCATCGACCGGCCGTGGGCGGAGTGGATGGGCTCGAGCCATTTTCAGCTCGGACCGCTGCACCTGTGCGACTACCTGCTTGCGGGCCGATCTTGGGCTCTCGGGCGTGGCGATCGAGATCGCGCCGGGCTATTCCTCGCCCGGCAGCTACATGCGCGACCTGTTCGAGTTCTCGAAGCTGCTCGATCTTTACTCGCTCTTGAACGTTCCGCTCCACGTCTGGATGGCGATCCCCTCGGCCGACGGGCCCGACCCGAACGCCGAGCCCATCGGTGCGGGTCGAGACGGCGCAGTGGCCGAGCCCGCCCTCGCGAGGCCACCCAGGCGACATGGGCGTCGAAGTGGATTGCGCTGGCCGTCGCCAAGCCGTTCGTCCGCACCGTGAGCTGGCTGCAAGCCAGCGACGCCTTGCCTCATCTCTATCCCCACGCGCGGGCTGCTCCGCGCCGATCGACACGGCCAAGCCGTTGCACGCCTGGCTGCAGATGCTGCGCAAGGAGACGCTGGTGTAAGGGCGAGGAACGGTTCTGCATCTCGCGCCTGATTTCGATGCCCCGCTAGACGACTTCAAGGAGTACATGGAATGAGGCGGCTCATCGACGCCCATGCTCTGATCTGGGCTGTCGATGATCCCTCGATGATCCATCGCGGCAGCATTTTGCTGATCGCCGCCTGGCTCGCCGGTTTGCTTGCCCTGCCGAACGCGCAGGCCCAGGAACACGACATCGTCGTCCGCGGCGGTACGATCTAGGACGGCTCGGGCGGGCCGGCGGTCGTCGCTGACATCGCGGTGCGCGGCGACGCGATCGCGGCGGTGGGCGACCTGGGCGGGGCGAAGGGCCGCCGCGAGATCGATGCCCGCGGCCGGGCGGTCGCGCCCGGGTTCATCAACATGCTGAGCTGGGCCCCCGACTCGCTGATCGCCGACGGCCGGTCGCAGAGCGACATTCGCCAGGGCGTGACCCTCGAGGTCTTCGGCGAAGGAGAGTCGTATGGACCGTGCACCGAGGCCCTCAAGGTCGAGATGACCAAGCGCCAGGGCGATATTCGCTACGAGATCACCTGGGACTCGCTCGGCGGGTTTCTCGAGACGCTCACGCGGCGGGGCGTCTCGTGCAACGTCGCGTCGTTCGTCGGGGCGACGACCGTGCGCGAGTGCGTCGTCGGGTTCGACGACCGCGCGCCGTCGCCCGCGGAGCTGGACAAGATGCGCGACCTGGTCGACCGAGCCATGGCCGAGGGCGCGCTCGGAGTCGGCTCGGCGTTGATCTACGCCCCCGGCTCCTACGCCCGAACCGACGAGCTGGTCGCCCTGTGCGAGGTCGCCGCGCGGCACGGCGGGATGTACATCAGCCACATCCGCAGCGAGGGAGACCGGCTCTTGGAGGCGGTCGACGAGCTGATCGAGATCGCGCGCCGGGCCAAGATCCCCGCCGAGATCTACCACATCAAGGCGGTCGGCCGCGCCAACTGGGGCAAGCTCGACGATGCGCTCGAGCGGATCGAGGCAGCCCGCGCCTCGGGGCTCGCGGATCACGGCCAACATGTACCCATACACGGCCGGCGCCACCGGTCTCGACGCGGCGATGCCCACCTGGGTGCAGGCCGGCGGCCTCGATGCCTGGATCGCCCGGCTCAAGGACCCGGCCACCGCGCGCGGGTGGTCCGCGAGATCGCCCAGCCCGGCCGCGACTGGGAGAACCTGTACAAGGCCGCCGGCTCGGCCGAGAATGTCTTGCTCGTCATGTTCAAGAACGACAAGCTCAAGCCGCTCACGGGCAAGACGCTCGCCGAGGTCGCGAAGCTCTTCGGCAAGACGCCCGAGGAAACCATCGTCGACCTCGTCATCGAAGACGGCAGCCGGGTCGGCACGATCTACTTCGTGATGGACGAGGCCAACCTGCACAAGGAGCTCGCGCGGCCGTGGGTGAGCATCGGCTCCGACGAGGGCTCGCTATGCACCCGAGGGGATCTTCCTCAAGTCGAACCCGCATCCCAGGGCTTATGGCGCCTTTGCGCGGGTGCTCGGGCGTTACGTCCGCGAGCAGAAGGTCATCACGCTCGAGGAAGCTGTCAGGCGCCTCACTTCGCTCCCCGCCGAGAACCTGAAGCTCGACCGCCGCGGCCGGTTGAAGGAGGGATATTTCGCCGACGTCGTGGTCTTCGACCCGGAGCACATCGCCGACCACGCGACCTATCGATCGCCCGCACCAGTACGCGACGGGCGTCGAGACCGTGCTGGTCAATGGAACGCTCGTGCTCGACCGAGGCGAGCACACCGGTGCCAAGCCCGGCCGCGTGGTGCGCGGGCCGGGCTGGAAGGGGCGCTGACGTTCGCGTTTGTCGCCTCTCGCGGAGCGAACGGCGACTCTTGCACGCTTCACATGGTCGGTCCATGGCCGATGTATTTGTCGAGCCAGGCAAAGACCTCCCGGTGCCACACCAGGGAGTTGTTCGGCTTCAAGATCCAGTGGTTCTCGTCGGGGAAGTAGACGAGCCGCGTGGGAACGCCCTTCTGGCGGAGCGTGTTGTAGTAGGCAAGTCCCTGAGTGATCGGCACCCGATAATCTTTTTCGCCGTGGAGGATGAGGGTCGGGGTCTCGAATTTCGCGGCGAAGCGCTGGGCGGACTGCTCGTCGACCTTGGTCATGTCGCCCCAGGCGGTCGCGCCCAGGGCGTATTCGCGGAACTTGATGATGTCGGACGCCTGCATCGCGTGCCAGTCGTATACACCGGCGTGGCACACCAGCGCGCGGAAACGGTCGGTGTGGCCGTTGAGCCAGGCCATCATGTATCCGCCGTAGCTGCCTCCGGCGGCGGCCATTCGTCTGCGTGTCGATCCAGGGCTGCTCTGCGAACCAGTCGGTCGACTTCATCACGTCGACGAGCGGCTTGTCGCCCATCGCGCCGTTGATCGAGTCGGTGAATTCCTGGCCGTAGCCGCTCGACCCGTGGAAGTTCACACAGGCGATGACATAGCCCTGGGCGGCCCAGAGCTGCGGGTTCCAGCGGAAGCTCCAGTCGTTCAAGATGGCGCTATACGGGCCACCGTGCACGACCTGCACGAGCGGCCATTTCTTCGCCGGGTCGAAGCCCGGGCGGGTAGACGATCCACTGCTGGACCTCGCGGTCGCCGGCACCCTGAAACGTCGTCGACTCGACCTTGCCGAGCTTCCACTCGCTCTACGAGCGCATCGTTGAAATGGTCGAGCGGGATCGGGTCCTTCATGCCCGGCCCGTGAGCAAAGACGGCCGGCGGCCGGTCGAAGCTGCTCTGCAGGTAGACGGCCAGGCGCCGGCCCCGCGCGAAGTCGACCGACTGCTCCGAGACCTTGGGCGGCGTCGGTCGAGGCGATCTTGCCGTCCAGGTCGGTGAAATAGATGCCCTTGACGCCGCCGTTCTCGGCCTCGAAGACCAGGCGCCGGTTGTCGACCCAGCGCGGGTTGTGGCACGACCGGTCGAACGAGGCGGCCAGCTCTTTAACGGCCGTACCGCCCCGATCGAGCAGCATGAGTCGCGAGCGATCGGCAGGGACCTTCTTGTTCGTCTGCCGAAGGAAGGCGATGTGTGTGCCGTCGGGACTGTAGACTGGGCTCGTGTCGTTAGCCAGGTTGTCGCTGGTGATGTTCTTCGGCTCGGCGTCGGTGTCGGCGTCGAGCCTGAGGACGTAGAGGTCGCTGTTGAAGTCGGTGCCGTAGTCCTGGCGCCGAGTCGCTGGTGAAGCAGAGTTCCTTGCCGTCGGGCGAGACGTCGTAGTCGGTCGCCGAGGGAGGCGGCTCGGTCGGCGGGAGAAATCGCTTCGATTTCGCCAGCAGGTTGCGGTGCCGGCCCGACGCGACGTCGATCGCGAAGATCATCGGCCGCTTGCCGTCGCTGATCCAGTGGTCCCACACGCGAAACTGGGCGTCGTCGATGACGACTGCCTTCGATCTTCGCCTCCTTCAGCGCTTTCTCGCGCGCTTCGTGGGCGGCGTCATCGCGGTGCGTCGGGCCAGGTCGAGCCGATGCAGTAGATCGTCCGCGAGTCTTCGGACCATTTCAGCCCGCTGGGGGCGGCGACCAGCTTGCTGACGCGGCGGGCCTCGCCGCCGGCGGGCGAGATCACGTAAATCTGCGGAACCTCGTCGCCGGCCCGCTTGCTCGTAAACGCGATCGAGGCCCCGTCGGGCGACCACCTCGGCCCGCTGTTCTTGCCCGTGCTGTTGGTGAGCTGTTTCTGGGTCTGTGCCGTCGGTCGACAACAGCCAGAGGTTCGACGAGCTCTCGTCCTTGTCGAGGTCCCACGTGGTCACCTCGACAACGCACCACCGCCCGTCGGGCGAGACCGACGGCGGGCCGACGCGCTTGACCTTCCATAGATCGAGCGGTGCCAGCGGCCGCGTGTCGCCGGCATGGGCGGTGGAAACGGTGATTGCCAAAGCGGCGAGCCAGGCGCGGAGCTTCATGGTGATCCTCAAGCAGGGCGATCAGGGACAAGTCAAGTTCCGCGCAGAGAGTTCGCCCGCAGCGATCAATCGGCGTCGGAGTAGCTATCGAGGAGCTTGCCGTTGCGCTCCCAGTCTTCTTCGGTCTCGTCGCGCCACGACGCGGTGAGGTTGACGCCGATCGGCCATTTGACCTCGCAATCGCGGCAGGCACCCCAGTGGCTGCTGCCGACGTTAAGCCAGCGGCCAGGTTCCTCGCACGATGGGCAGGTCGTGATGCTCGGGTCGAATTGGGGCGAGCCAACGGGACCTTTGGTGTCGATGAACCACCGGGTCTCGCAGTCGTCACACTCGCCCCAGCGGCTGCTGCCGATCGAGACCAGTTTACCCAGCTCTTCGCAGTCTGGGCAGATGAGGCGGTCGCGCGCGACACTGGGAGCGCCGGCGGTTTCCTTGGCCTCGCCAATCAATTCACGCAGCCGCGAGGCGGTCTCGTCGCCAGCATCGGCGAGCCGTTCGGCCTCCTTGATGATGCGGTCGACAAGCTCGGGCAGCTTTTCGGCGGCCCGCAGCTTGGTCTCGCGGCCACATGACGGCCAATACGTCTGCTGGCGATTGATGACCGTGGGGGGACCATCGGCGTGGTCGATCTGGGTGGTATCGACGACGTGAATGCGGTAGGCGCCGCCGACCCGGCCGAAGGCCAGCGTCTGGTGCACCGTTCGCTCCTTCCCGGTCTCATCACGTCCGGCCGACCAGGAATGGAACTCGGACGATTCGGCCGAGATTCCCAGGCGGAGCTCGTCCGTCAGGAGCCTCTCGACCGTGGCCACCGTGGCCGAGGTTTCGTCAGTCGCGCGATTGAGCCGCGGCGCAGATCGCGCAGCCCGGCCAAGCGCTGTCTCAGCTCGTCGATCATCGGATTGTCCTTCGGGCCGTTTGGCCCATTTGAGAATGCCCGCTAGGGCGGTTGTGCCGCGATACTCTCGCCGCACAACCCAAGATGATAACCCGGCGATATGGCTTGGGCAAGATGCGTGAGATTTTTTTCGGCCGGCGCCGACCGATTCACGGCAGAATCGAATCGGCAGGGATCATCCCGACCTCGACACCATCGAGCACCAGCGGTACGACCTGGCCGGGGCGGTAGATTCTGTGCGCCGAGTAGCCCGACGCCGTCGGGCCGGTGTAGACCTCGACCTGGCGATCGACCAGGTTGACGATCCAGTAGACCGGGATGCTCGCAGCCGCATAGATCGCCGCGAGGAGGCGATCGTCGTCGAGGCTGCTGTCGGCGACTTCGACCACCAGTCCAACGTCGGACGGATCGGGGTCGCCGGCGGCGTAGTCTCGTATGCTGCCGCGTACGACACACCGATCGGGCTCGGGCATGCTACCCGGCGGGAGCCGGACCGGCTTCGATGCCCGGATGTGCCATCCCGGCGGCAGCGACTGTGCCAGTGCCTGACCGCACAACTCGTCCGCCGTGGTGTGAGGAGGATTCTGCGAAATCTTCTCCATCAGGAACCCGTTGATGAGATGAACACGGCTTTTATCGCCGAACACCCGCGCGACCACCATCGCCTCGTACTCGTCGACGTTGAGGCGATAGATACGCGACGGCAGCCAATCGAAAATCGTGCACCCCGTGGTCGCCTCAGCCGGCGCGATCGCAGACATGTTCGACACTCCGATCACGGAGCGATTATGCGGCTGGCCAATCCGGCTGGGGGGGATCGATGTCGGCTATGACTTCGGTTTCGGCGCTGCGATCTGGTCAAGCCTTTGCAGGATTTGGCCGACCTGCTGCTCGATCTTCTCCAGACGGTCGAGCCGCTGTTCGACTCGTTCGAGCTTGTTCCCTAGCTGTCTCACCTCGGGCGCAACGTTCTCGAGGCGGTCAAGTTTCTGACTGACCTGTTCGAGCGCGGTTCCTTGCTGCCTTACTTCAGACACGAGAGTCGATGCGTTCCAGGAAACGTTAAAAGCGAAACCCAGAAGCGGCACGAGAAGACCGGCGAAGAATACTCCGACCCACTTGATCAACTGAAGCTGGGCTCCGGTGGCCGCCTCAAATCTTCCAAAGCCAACCTTGACGTCGGTGACCTTGGCGGTCAGCTCTCGTATGTCATCGACGAGATGGTCAGTGGGCACTGGCATTCCGACGCTCCGATCGATCACTCCGCGGTCGTTTGCTCGGCAAACTGCGCCCCGACGACCGCGACACGACTCCACTATACCAGAATAGCCCATCAACCCCCACCGTGGGCCAGGTACGCCTCGACCATGAGCACGCTCGGGCCGGCGCGCCGGATGACCGAGAGTCGCGTCTCGGCGCTCGAGACTTCCTCGAGCTGCTCGCTGACGAACCACTGCAGGAAGTTGCTCGCGATGTAGTTCTTTTCTGACGCGGCCAGCTCGACCAGCGCGTAAATCTGGCGCGTGGTGGCGATCTCGGAATCGAGGGCGATTTGCGCCGCCGCCTCGGCTGACTTGAACTCGCTTGCCGGCGCGGGCAGATGCGGGATCGCGACCTTGCCCCCCGCTTCAAGCACGAACTTGACGAACTTGAGCGCAGTGCTGGCGTTCTTCGTCGGATTGCTTGAAGAAGATCTTGGCCAGCCCGAGCAGGCACTCGCCCTCGAAGTATGAGGCGATGGATAGGTACAGATTCGAATTGGCCAGCTCGTGGCCGATCTGCTCGTTGATCGCCGCATTGAGTTTGTCACTGATCAGCATCGGTGTTCTCCGCAGGATTCCTCGCCCGGCGAGCTCGACAGTCGCTTCCGAGGCTGCACCATGTCAACTCGTTCGTTCAGAGCATCGTATCCTCTCTTCGCGACGACACCAACCGCAACCGATTGCGTCGCGGTTTGAAAGCCCCTACGATACGGGCAGTTGTCGAGCACCTGTGCCAAGATTCATGGCGACTCGAATGCAGTATCCGCGCCACAACAGCAGAGAGGACTAGCCCATGAGCGCACCGCGACTGATTCGATGGTTTGCTGCCTCGGTCGTGCCGGCCCTGGCCGTAGTGATTCTGGCGCACGGCAACGAGCAGACGCAGACGCAGAACTCGCCTGCGACAAGCAAAGCGGCGGTGCCAGCAGAGCACCCGCGAAGACCACGAGCGCATGATGAAGCTCTTGCAGATCAGCTCGATCCGGCGAGGCGCCGATGGCAACAACCGGCAATCACCGTACGCAGCAAACTACGACGAGTCCAAAGCAGACCCTCATCCCGATCTGCCTGATCCGCTCGTCCTGAAAAACGGGCAAAAAGTCACGACGCCTGAGATGTGGTGGAGCCTGCGGCGGCCTGAGATCGTCGAGGATTTCGATCGGGAGATCTATGGCCGCGTGCCCAAGGACACTCCCAAGGTGCGCTGGGAGGTCACCAAGACCGCCGAGGAAAAGAACGGCGAGACGCCGGTCATCACCAAAACGCTCATGGGCCACGTCGACAACACGTCGTTTTCGTCAATCACCGTCGACATTCAATTGACGCTCACGACCCCCGCGCAGGCGAGTGGCCCGGTGCCGGTGATGATGGAGTTTGGGTTCGGCGGGTTCGGCGGGCGGGGCCCTGGAGGCTTTCTGGCTAAGAAGGCGGGCGCGGCCTCGCCGGACGGGAAAGCAGCCGTGAAGGCGCCCGGCGGCGGGCCGGGTGGGGCATTCAGAGGGCCTACCTGGCAACAGCAGGTCCTGGCCCAAAGTTGGGGATACGCGATCTTGAGCCCAAACAGCTTTCAGGCCGACAACGGCGCCGGCCTGACGCGCAGGGATCATTGGGCTGGTCAATAAAGGTCAGCCGCGCAAGCCCGACGACTGGGGCGCGCTGCGGGCGTGGGCCTGGGGCGCCAGCCGCGCGCTCGATTATTTCGAGACCGACAAGGCGGTCGACGCCAAGCACATCGGCATCACGGGCCATTCGCGATTCGGCAAGGCCGCCATCGTGACCATGGCCTACGACCCGCGGTTTGCGATCGCGTTTGTGACCTCCTCGGGCGAAGGGGGCGTCAAGCTGCACCGGCGCAATTTCGGCGAGCTGGTCGAGAACGTCGCCGGCTCGGGCGAATACCACTGGATGGCCGGCAACTTCATCAAGTACGCCGGGCCGCTCTCGGCCAAAGATCTTCCGGTCGACTCGCACGAGCTGGTGGCCCTGTGCGCGCCGCGCCCGTATTTGTCAGCACCGGCTCGGCCCAGGCGGGTGACGGCTGGGTCGACCCCAAGGGCATGTTCCTGGCTACCTCGGCCGCCGGGCCGGTATACGAGCTCCTGGGCAAGAAAGGATTGGGAACGACTGAATATCCGCCGGTCGAAACCGCCTTGATCGACGGCGAGCTCGCCTACCGTCAGCACAAGGGCGGGCACACGCCTGGGCCCAACTGGCCGGTGTTCTTGACGTTTGCCGCCCGCTACATGAAGTGAAGTGAGCAACCCAACCAATCTGCCGGCTGACACTCGACGCGTGGCCTTCCGGTTCATCGTCCTCTTGGGACTGGTGAGCTTGCTCGCCGACGTAACCTACGAGGGCGCGCGGAGCATCACCGGGCCGTTTCTCGGCGCGCTGGGCGCGACGGGTCTGGCGGTGGGGCTGGTCGCCGGCTTCGGCGAGTTGATCGGGTATGGTCTGCGGCTCCTCTCGGGCGCGGTCGCCGACCGGACGACCCGATACTGGCTGATCACCTGGGTTGGTTACGCGGTAAACCTGCTGGCGGTGCCGCTCCTGGCGATGGCGGGCACCTGGAAGGCCGCGGCTGCGCTCATTGTCGCTGAGCGCGTCGGCAAGGCGATCCGCACGCCGGCCCGCGACGCCATGCTGGCGCACGCCGCCGACGAAGTCGGCCACGGCTGGGGCTTCGGCGTGCACGAGGCGCTCGACCAGTGCGGAGCGGTGCTCGGTCCGCTCGTGATCGCGGCGGTCCTGGCGACAGGGCAAGGTTATCGCGCCGGCTTCGCTGTGCTGCTGGTGCCCGCGCTCCTCGCACTGGCAACGCTCGGCGTCGCATGGCGCCGTGATCCCGGATACGCCGAGCGCGCAACGAGCAGAGCGGGCGTTGTGGGCGACGGCGCGTCGTTTCCGCGCACGTTCTGGATCTATCTGGCGGCTTCGGCCGCGATCGCCGCCGGTTACGCCGACTTTGCGCTCATTGCCTATCACCTGGGTCAGCATGCCATCGTCAGCTCGCAGTGGATTCCCCTTCTGTACGCAATCGCCATGGCGGTTGACGCCCTGGCCGCGCTCGCATTCGGCCGGCTGTTCGATCGGTTCGGCGGCGCGGTCTTGATCGCCTCGACCTTGATCTCCGCTCCGTTTGCGGCGCTGTGCTTCGGCGGTCATCTGGCCGCCGTCGCCGTGGGGATGGTACTCTGGGGCGCGGGCATGGGCGCACAAGAGTCGGTGCTGCGGGCAATGGTCGCAACCCTGGTTCCCACCGGCCGCCGGGCCACGGCCTACGGCCTCTTTCGCGCAAGCTACGGCCTGGCCTGGTTCCTCGGCAGCGCGCTCCTCGGTTATCTGTACGACTTTTCGCTCCGTGGCCTCATCGCGTTTTCCGTGCTTGCGCAGCTTGCCGCTGTTCCGCTCCTGGTCGCGGCGTGTCGGCGCCCCGCAGACTGAGATCGACTGAGAGAGAGCCGGAGCCAATGACCCGCTCACCGTCCGACGCCCTCGAGACCGCAAGGGCGCGTTGCGCTCGCCGCCTCGAAGGCGAAGGGTATCTTTCTCTTGGCCTCACGGGCCTGTTGTTCGCGATCCCGTTTCTCGCCCGTTGGTTTGCGCTGCCAGCCACGGCGCTGGGCATCCCCGTATTGTTGCTCGTGCTCGTGTTCGCCTTGCGAGGCAGCCGATCGCGCCGAGGTGGGGGCGTGGCAGCGCGCATTTCGCTGGCGGTCGTACTCGCGACGATGGTTGTCAGCGCGGGGGTCGCGACTCGGGAGTTTGTCAGGCAGTTTACGGCACAGAAGCCCAAGCACGGATAGAGCACGTGGCATGGTTTATGACCGGGTTACGATTCCGGGTAACCGGGGGCGAGGCCCGCAAAGTCTCCGTGTCGGCTTTCGCTCCCGCTAAAGCACGCCCTTTCGCGGGAGCGAAAGGCGACGTTGTGTGCGTTGCCTCAAATCCTGGCCTGGATTATAATCGTTGGTTCATCGCGCGGAGTGACGAAGCCAGGTGGTGACGACTGATGTTCGACGACCTGCAAAAACGGCTGTCGATCGGCGTTTCGGCGCTTTCGTGTCAGCGGCGTGCTGACCGAAGCGAACATGAGGAAGGTCTGCGCGAGGTCCGCACGGCGCTGCTCGAGGCCGACGTCCATTACAACGTCGTCCAGGAGTTCATGGAGCGGATCACCGACAAGGCCGTCGGCACGCAGTTGATCAAGAGCATCCGGCCCGAGCAGCAGATCGTCAAGATCGTGCACGACGAGCTGATCGAGCTGATGGGGCCGGTCGATCCGTCGATCCGGTTCGAGAAGGCCGGCCCGACGGTGCTGATGCTGTGCGGCTTGCAGGGGTCGGGCAAGACGACGACCTGCGGCAAGCTGGCGCGGCTGCTGGCGGCCCAGGGCCGCAAGCCGATGCTGGTCGCGGCCGACCTGCAGCGCCCGGCGGCCGTCGAGCAGCTCAAGGTCATCGGCACCCAGGTCGGCGTGCCGGTCTACAGCCAGAGCGATTCCAATCCCGGTCGCCGTCTGCCAGCAGGCCGTGGTCGAGGCCAACCGCGCGGGGTGCGACACCCTGATTCTCGACACGGCCGGCCGGCTGCACGTCGACGACGAGCTGATGGCCGAGCTGACCCAGATCGAGAAGAAGGTCAAGCCGCACCAGGTCTTCTTCGTCTGCGACGCCATGACCGGCCAGGACGCCGTCGCCTCGGCCGACGCGTTCAACAAGGCGCTCGAGCTCGACGGCGTGATCCTGACCAAGCTCGACGGCGACGCCCGGGGCGGGGCGGCGCTCTCGGTCCGCAAGGTCACCGGCGTGCCGATCAAGTTCGTCGGCAAGGGCGAAAAGCTCGACAAGCTCGAGCCGTTCGACCCCGAGCGGCTGGTCGGCCAGATGCTGGGCATGGGCGACATCGTCGGCCTGGTCGAGGCCGCCCAGTCGGCGGTCGACGAGGAAGAGGCCCGCCGCCAGCAGGAGAAGCTGGCCAAGGGGAAGTTCGACCTCGACGACTTCCGCAAGCAGATCGTCAACGATGAAGAAGATGGGTTCGATGCGGGACCTGATGAGCAAGATCCCCGGATTGAACCAGATGCCTCGAGGACCTGGAGAGGATCGACGCCGATGAGGAGATCAAGCGATCCAGGGGATCATCGACAGCATGACCCCGGACGAGCGGAGCGACCCGGCGCTGATCGACATCTCGCGGCGGCGGCGGATCGCCGCGGGCAGCGGCGTCGATCCGGCCGACGTGTCGGGCCTGGTCAAGCAGTTCGACGCCATGGCCGGCCGTCGTCAAGCAGATGGCCCAGATGACCATGCTCGACAAGATCAAGACCTTGACCGGTCTGGGCCGCGCGGCCGCGCTCAACCCGGCCGCCCGGATCATGTCGCCCAAGGTCGGCACCGGCAAGCGGCTCTCGCCCAAGGAACGCGAAAAGCTGAGAAAGCAGCGCGAGAAGGAGGAGCGCCGCCGCCGGCGCGAAGAGCGCAATCGCCCCGGCTGAGCCGCGCCCAAGCTCGGTAGGGCGGCGCGACCCCGCGCTGCCCTGCGGTTGCTTTGCGTGCGACCCCCGTCCTCTTCGCCGAGCCGGCGCGGGCTGCCGTCACCCCGGCGAAAAACGACTGATTTGACCAAAGAGACAAGCTGACCCGAAAAAACGACAATCCAGTGACTGGAAGTGATCGAGTAATCCCCGGGACGAAGAGCGGCAACGCCGGGCTGCCGGGGCCTCTAGGACTTTGAGTTTTGACTTGACTTGAGAGGAGAACGCGAGTGGTTCGACTTCGGATGAAAGCGATGGGGCGGCAGCCATCGCCCGTTTTTCCGCATCTGTGCCATGGATTCGCGAACGGGCCGCGACGGCGTCCCGATCGAGGAGCTGGGCCACTACGACCCGATGTGCACGAATCCGGAAACACAGACCGTGCTGGACGTGAACCGCGTCCGCTACTGGCTGTCCGTGGGCGCGCAGCCCTCGCACAAGGTCCAGGTGCTTTTGAACAAGTACGGCGTGAAGAAGCCCGCGCCGGGCGAGCCGTGGCAACTGCCGGCGGCCGCTCCCGCGGCGGCGGCAGGCCCTGCGCAGGAGGTTCCCGCAGCCGGCCGCAAGTTGACCTGACCGCGAACGGACGATGCCGTCATGTCCGCACCGCCTTATCGCATCGACGTGCTGACCTTGTTTCCCGCCGTTTTCGACGGTTTCTTGAGCCAGAGCATTCTGAGACGGGCGATCGACAAGGGACTGGTCCAGATCGAGCGGCATGACATCCGCTCGTGGGCCACGGGAAAGCACAAGCAGGTCGACGATCGGCCGTTCGGCGGCGGGCCCGGCATGGTACTGATGGCCCCGCCGGTCGTGGCGGCGGCCGAGGCCGTGCGGCAGGCCGCAGAACCCTCCGGCCGCTTGATCATGCTCTCGCCCCAAGGCCCGCGGCTCGATCAGGCGCACGTCGCCGAGCTGGCTCGTGAACCACGACTGATCCTGCTCTGTGGACGTTACGAGGGTTTCGACGAACGCATTATCCAGATCTTGAAGCCCGAGCTGCTCTCGGTGGGCGACTTCATCCTCTCCGGAGGCGAGGTCGCCGCGATGGTCGTGATCGACGCGGTCGTACGCTTGATCCCGGGGGTGCTCGGCGACGAACGAAGCGCCATCGATGAATCGTTCGGACCTGATGGAGGACTTGAATATCCCCAGTACACTCGTCCTCGCGTCTATCGCGGCCACGCCGTCCCCGACGTCCTCTTAGGCGGCGACCACGCCGCCATCGCGCGCTGGCGTCGCGAGCAGCGGCGGTAGCCGCCGGAACTTTTGCAAACGAACGGCCAGCGCGACCGTAACAACGCCGGCACGACATTCTAGAGTCTTGTGGGAACCCAACGATCGATATCTGTTCTGTGATTGCCGGATGAATGCCATTCCAGGCGGCCGTGACCGGCCTCCGGCCCAGTGAAAGGATTTGAACGATGCAAAACAAACTGATGGCACTCGTGGAGAAAACCACCATGAAATCGACGATGCCTCCGTTCGACATTGGCGACACCGTCGACGTTCACGTGCGGATCCTGGAAGGCGACAAGGAGCGCATCCAGATCTATCAACGGCGTCGTGATCGCGCGGTCGGGAAGCGGCCCGCGCGAGATGTTCATGGTGCGCCGCATCGTCCAGGGCGAGGGCGTCGAGCGCAAGTTCCCGATCCATTCGCCGCGGATCGCCGACATCGTCGTCAAGCGCTCGGGCAAGGTCCGGCGCGCCAAGCTGTACTACCTGCGCCAGCGCTCGGGCAAGGCGGTGCGCCTGAAGGAGCGGTTCACCAGCACCGCGACCGTGGCCGAGGCCAAGGCCGCCAAGGCCGAACGGCGCGAAGGCGCGGGCCGCCAAGAAGGCCAAGGCCAAGGCGGCGAGTTAAGCGAGCCGCTCTCATTGGGACCGCATAACTGCCGGGGTCCAGGGTCGCGTCCCCCCAGGCCGAAGAACTGCACCGGCACAGTTTCTTAGAGCGGGCTCGCTCAGGCAGCGCATCATGCACGTCAGGCTGAAAGCCTGACCTACACCGTCGCTCCTCAGCGCACGATCATCCGAAATTGTTGTTGACTCTCCCCCAAGGGGAGGCCCTATCCTGCGGGCGTGGGCCGTCGGTCAGGCAGTTTCGGGCTTCATTTTGCGTTGCGGGAGCGGGGTGTGTTCACGATCGGCGACTTTTCGAAAATCACCGGTCTCACGGTCAAGACCCTTCGTTTCTACCACGAGCAAGGTCTTCTCAAACCCTCTCACGTCGACGCAGATACGGGCTACCGCTACTACGACCGGTCGAAGATCGAGACCGCCCGGATCATCGCTCACCTCCGGAGCCTTGAATTCTCACTCGAGGAGATTCGCGAGATTCTCGTCCATGCCTGCGACGATGCCGATTTGCGCGGCGTGATGGAGCGTCAGAAAGCGAGCCTCGAGGCCAAGGTCGAGCGCTACCGTGAGATCGTGCGTTCGCTTCACGAGTTCCTGGATCGAGATGACGAGGCAAAGAAGATCATGGCCAAGACATCGTTTGGAGTCGAAGAGAAAACCGTGGACCCGATGCTGGTGGCAGGCATCCGCTTGAAGGGCCATTACGCCGACTGTGGGCCGGCTTTCGCCCGGCTCGGCAAAACCGTCGGCCGCTTTATCTGCGGCAAGCCGATGGTCCTGCACTATGACACCGAGTACCGCGAGGATGACGCTGATTTCGAGGCGTGCTTTCCGGTCCGATCGGCCAAAGCCGCTGCGGGCATCTCGGTGCGCGAGCTACCGGGAGGGCGCTGGTGGCGCTCTTTCACCAAGGGCCGTACGACGACCTCGGCCGGTCGTATTCCAAGATTCTCGACTACGTTCGCGGTCGCGGCTACGAGGTCGTCGTTCCGACTCGCGAGGTTTACCACAAGGGGCCTGGGATGATCTTCCGCGGCAATCCCCAGCATTATCTCACAGAAATTCAGATTTTGATCAGCGACGCGGCGCCAGGCGCAGGTGGGGCGCCGGCGGCACCGCATGGCGAGCCCCGCTCGTGACGACGTTGGCGAGGAAACTCAGCATTCGCTGGCGAAAGATCGGCAAGGAAAGGGCTTCGGCGCGGCGGCGGGCTTCGAGCGGGTCATGCGGGCAGCCGCGCCCTTCCCACGATTCGAGGGCCGTTCGCAGGCCATCGGCGGTCGGCGTTTCGTAGGTTTCCCCCACTGCGGCGTCGACCGTCTCGGCCACGCCGCCGCGCCCCAGGGCAACGACCGGCGTCCCGCACGCCAGGGCCTCGATCGGCACGATCCCGAAATCCTCTTCACCGGGAAAGAGCAGCGCCCGGCAGCGGCGATAATGGTCGCGAATCACCTGGTCGGGCTGCCAGCCCAGGAACCGCACGGTCTCGCCGGCCATGGCCTCGAGCCGGGGCCGTTCGGGGCCCTCGCCGATGATGACCAGTCGCCGTTTCAACCGGGTGCACGCCGACACCGCCTGGTCGATGCGCTTGTAGGGCACGAGCGCCGACACCACCAGGTAAAAGTCGTCGCGTGCCCGTGGTGGCGACTCGGGCGTGTAGAACGCCACGTTCGCCGGCGGCTGGATCACCGTGCTGTCGCGCCCGTAGCACCGCGCGATCCGTTCACGAACGGTCTCAGAAATGGCCACGAAATGTGTGACGCGCCCGGCGGTTGCTCGATCCCAGCGTTTGAGCCGCGCGAGCATGATCTGCGCCAGTGCCCGCCGGATCGGGCGGTCCGACCAGCTTTCGAGGTACGCGTCTCGCCCCTGCCACGCATAACGCATCGGCGTGAAACAGTAGCACACGTGAGGAACGCCCGCCGGCGGCACGACCGCCTTGGCGACGCAATGGCTCAGGCTGACGACCAGGTCGACGTGCTTGGGCCGCCACGAGCGCGCCGCCAGCGGCATGATCGGCAGCAACTGGCGGTAATGCCGGTCGACATTCGGAATCTTTTGAAGCGGCGATGTTTGAATCGTCATCGACTCGATCGCGTCGCTGAGCGAACCGCGGCGATGAATGAGCGTGTAGAGCGTCGCGTGGGGAAAGCTGCGACAAAGCACCTCGAGGCACTTTTCGCCGCCGCGCATGCCGAGAAGCCAGTCGTGCACGAGTGCGATGCGCAGCCCCGCGAGGGCAGGGGGAATCGCTCCGCCTTCGTGCCGCGCCGGGTCGATCGCCCACGCCGCTGGCGCGCTCGCCCAAGCGCCGCCGTCGGCCTGGTCGCTCGCTCGCGACACAGCGACTTTCTCCCCACGGATGCTGGCGTCCATGCCGGCCTCCCAAACAGGCTGCTGAACCGGCGCCGGCGATCTCCGGCCGGTCGGCCCCGATGCCGCGTCCTGCGACGGGACCGGGAAACTACCCGAGTTTGGCAAATTCGACAAGAGAGGGTGCCGACTTGACATCGGCCGCGTCGGTCGACTACAACTGTCGGAGAGAACGCTACGGCTGCTGTCGACTCGTCACCGCGCTGATTCGAGGGATCATCTGATGCAGGGAATCTCACGACGGTTACTGATCGGCTGGCCTTGCTGCTTGTTGTTGCTCCTTCTCGCGGGCGCTCGCACGATAGCTGCCGAGCGGCAAATTCATGGCCGCGTCGTCGATCAGGCGGGCAGGCCCGTCGCGGGCGCCGGCGTCAGCTATTTCTGGAGGGCCAATGGGACCGGCAGAGACAAGGACGGCAGATGGCTCGACATGCAGAAGGAGGAGAACGTCAAGCTCTTCTGGGGCCACCTTGGCGAAATGGAGCCGACCGGCAGGCCCAAACCGATCAAAACGGGCGACGACGGTCGGTTCACCCTCACAATGGACAACTCGTGGTACGCCGTGATGGCCATGGACCCGGCGCGAGCGCGGGGGCCTTGTTTTCATTGCGAAGGGGAAAGAATCTGACGATCTCGAAATCAAGCTTGGCCCGCTCGTGCGCCTCCGCGGCTCGTTCGAGGGCCCGGCCGTGGATCAGCGGCCGCATTGGACCCACGTCTACGTGAACTTGCCAAGCGACCCGACCCGGCCGCTCGATATCACCAGGTTCGCCTCGTGCGGCTCGTTCGATGCGAAGTTCGACATTCGGCTACCGCCGGGTCGTTACGTGCTCGAGGGCTACAGCCAGTTCGCCGACAAGGAGTTTGAGGAAAGACCCTGCCGTTTCCCGTGCTTCTCGACCCCACATTCGAAACCTGGCAGCGCTACGGCCTCGATGGGATGGGCCAGGTGATGCTCATCGATCCCGCGGGCCGGCTGGTGAAAGGCGATGAAACGGTGCTCGCCGAAAAACTCGCGCCAGAAGCGCGCCGGCCGTGAACGGAAGTCGGCCAAAGCAAGACGCCTGCAAAGAGCGCGGCCCTCGCGCCGGCTGCGGCCGTTGTCCACCCATTCCGCTCCGACGTGCGTCGCAGCTAGAATAAATGCGCGGCGAGAATCGTCTACCGGAGACGGGTCGGACTTGCTCGCAAGGTGACGAGTGATGGGCACAACAAATCGAGCAAGCTGGGTGATTGGGGCATTCGCAGGGTTCGCGCCCGTTTGGTTTGCGGGACTCGCCGTGCTGAGGGCGGCGGCCGACGAGCCGAAGGCCAACCAGCCGGCGAATCCGCCTCAGGCCCGGCAAATTGCGTCGGGCAGCGAGTTGTTCGTTCGCCAGTGGGTCCCGGGCGATCGGCGCAGTCACGGCGGCGACGGCCTGGGGCCGGTGTACAACGATCGCTCTTGCGCGGGCTGCCATCATCAAGGAGGCACCGGGGGCGCGGGGTCGGCCGACAAGAACATCGAGATCATCACGCCCACGCCCGCAAGCGGTGACTTCGCCGGGTTTCCGGGCTATTTTTACGCGTTCTCGTTTCGTTACGGCGCCGACGGGTTTGAGTACCAGTTCGGCAACCCGGCCGACGCGCAAAATCGAACACGGCGGACCGGTGGCGCCGTGCCCGCAGAGCTGGTGCGCATTCACCCCGGCTTTCGCGACGCGCCCGGCGTTCTCTTGCACCGCTACGGCAATGACGGCGATTACCGCGTTTGGCGCGAGTGGGTGCTGGGCCGGCATGGCACGATCGCGCTTGCCGCTTCCGAGCGGAACCCGCCCGCCTTGTTTGGCGCCGGCTCGATCGACAAGGTTGCCGATGCGGCCATCGAAGCCGCCGCGCGGCGCAAGCATCCGAGCTGGCCGCAGGTCAAGGGCCGCGTCAGCCGGCTCGACAATGGTCGCATCGGCCGCTTCGGCTGGAAGGCCCAGACGGCCAGCCTGCGCGAATTCAGCCTGACGGCTGCCGCATTCGAGATGGGCCTCGAGGTTCCCGGCCACGCCCAAGCCGCCGACCCGCGCGTGCCGCCGCTTGCGGCCCCGGGGCTCGACATGAACGCCGCCGAATGCGACGCGCTCGTGGCGTATGTCGCCTCGCTGCCGGCGCCCTCAGCCCAGAGGCCCGCCAACCCGCGCGACGAACGAGGCATCAAAGCCGGCAAAACCCTCTTCAAATCGATCGGCTGCGCCGAGTGCCACGTGCCCGAGCTTGGCGGCGTCGACAACCTTTACAGCGATCTGCTCTTGCACGACATGGGCAGAGAGCTAAGTGATACGCCGGCGTACCGCGTGTTCGCCGGCGCACCGGTCGACCAGCCCGCCAACGCGGCGCGCGGCGACCGCGCGCGGCGTGTCGGCACGGCCAGCCCCAACGAATGGCGCACGCCGCCGCTCTGGGGACTGCGCAATTCGGCCCCGTATCTTCACGACGGACGCGCCGCCACGATCGAGGAAGCGATCTCGCTCCACGGCGGCGAGGCAACGCCCGCGGCGGATCGCTATCGGCAACTCTCCGCGGCCGAGTCGGCGCAGCTCGTTCGCTTCTTGTCGTCGCTGGCCGCGCCCTGCGCGGCGGCTGAATAACCTGCGCGGCCCGATCTCTCAATGCGGTGGCCTCAGCTCTCACCGCGATGAGCGCGCAGGCGCTCGATCAATCGCTCAACCGGCTCGCGGCCGCGCAGGTTATTCCGCCACCGCTCGGGAATCGCCGACAGACCGACATGGAGCCCAACGATTCCGCCGGCCACGCACGCAGTGGTATCGGTGTCGTTGCCCAGCCGGATCGCGGCCCGGACCGTCTTTTCGAAATCGCCGCGGCCTGTTTTCACGGCCCATCGCGCCGAGTGCAGGGTGTCGAGCACGTAGCCCGTCCCTTCTCCTTTGGGCGGATTGCTGCTCTTGAGGCAAAAGGCGACCTCGTCTTGAAATGGCCCGTCCGTCGCGGGCTGAGACCGCAAGGCCGCGGCTGTGGCTTCCCAGGCAGGGTCGGGCAGGGCGCCCTCGAGCACGCGGCGCGCCCAGAGGCAATAAAGCGCGCAACAGGCCTGGCTTCTCAGATGGCCGTGAGTCACGCGCGACTGGCGCCTGGCGTCGAGCACCAGCGCCGCATCCGGCCCGCGGTGCCACAGCGCCAGCGGCAAAACGCGCATGAGCGATCCGTTGCCGTTGGCGTACTCGCCGGCCGGCCCGGCTTCGAGCGCCGGCGTGCCGGCCCGTAGCGCATTGATCGCTTGCGCGGTTTGAATCCCCACGTCGAAGACGTCGCCATCGACGGCCATTTCACCCCGATCACGCCAGGCCAACAGCCTCCGGCCGAAATCCTCGGCGTCGAAGAGTCCGCGGTCCAGGAGCGAGGCCAGTAACTGGAGCGCCAAGGCGCCGTCGTCGGACCAGGTTCCCGGCCGAACTCGCGGGTGAGAGCGGCGAAATTCCGCGGGCGGCTCGTACTCGATGGCCTGTGCCACGGGAATCGCTGCAGCGGCATGGAACTCGTAAGGCACGCCGAGCGCATCGCCGATCAAAAGGCCGTAGATCCCTCCCGCGATGCGGTCGCGAGTCGTGCTCATCGACGATTGCTCCTCGGGTGCGCTCAGCGGTGTCGGCGAGAGTTATTTCGATTGTGCGCGCTCGGACCAGCTCTGTCGATGCGCTCTGCCCATAGATCGGCCTGGCCGACAGCCGCGTGTGGGTGTGTTGCGGCAAATTCCGCCTATGATTAGGCTGTAGTGTGACAAATGTGCGAGACCATGAAGCGGCCGCCTGCAAGGGACGTCGACATGGCAACCCGCTTTGGATTCGGGCCGGTGTTTTCCGCGGAGTGCCTGACCGCGTCGAGGCGCTGGCAGGTGTACGCCGGGCGCGCTTCTGGTCGGGGGGGTGCTGGGAGCGCTCGAGCTGTGTTGGATCACTCGACCTGGCCGACAGAGCAACCCGACAATTCAAGAGCGCGCCGCGGTCGGCGCCGCACTCGTCGATTGGATGATGGCCGTCGAGCTGGTGCTCGCGATTGTGGTTGTTCCCGCGGTGACCGCAGGGGCGATCTGTCAGGACAAGGTGCGCGGCGGCCTTACCTTGATGATGGTCACGGACCTGTCCGATGCCGAGATCGTCCTCGGCAAGCTGGCCGTGCGCCTGGTGACGGTTTTCAGCTTGATGGCCTGCGGGCTGCCGGTGCTCGCGATCTTGACGTCGCTGGGTGGTGCCGACCCGGTGGCAATCATGGCCGGGTCAATGGTGATCGCCGGCGTGGCCGTGCTGGGCGTGACGCTGTCGCTCTTCTTCTCGGTGTGGGCCACCAAGCCGCACGAAGCACTTATGGCCACGTATGCAGCTTATGCGATCTGGCTATTGACGCTGGTCGCATGGGTCGAGACCTCCCCGGGACGTAGTGCGCCGGACATCGTCTGGGGCTCGAACCCATTTTGGCTGCTCTTCGGTGAGCACGGGTTGACCGGCACCGCCCCGATTCTGCTTTCCATGGCGTTCCTCGCGGGGACGCCGGCGCTGTCGGCCGTGCTCGCGGCGATTTCTATCCGGCGCATTCGCTCCGTCACGCTGGCTCAAGCTGGACGGCCGCGCGCGGTTCCGCTCGCCGGCGCGGGCCGATCTTACGCTGGCTGCAAGGGCGTGGCCGTTTCGCACGGTTACTCGACCGCGACCCGATTTTGTGGCGGGAGATTCGTCGGCCGCAACCGTCAGTCTGGGGACGCGCAATCTGGGCGCTCTATGCCGTGATCTCTTCGATCTTCGTCATGCTGGCGATTTTGGTAAACCGCAACATCGCGCCAGGCGTGAGCGGGTTCATGGTCTCGATCGGGCTCTTGATGATCAGCGTGACCGCAGCGACCGCTCTGGCCGAGGAACGTGCGCACGGCAGCCTCGACGTCCTCATGACGACTCCGCTCTCAACCCGCGCGATCGTTTACGGCAAGTGGCGAGGCACGTTTCGCGCGGTCAAGCGCCTGGCGGTTCTGCCGGCTGTGCTGGCTTTCTTCGTCGCGCCGATCTCGTCGGCCCGGTCGGAGCCTGCGCGTGTGCCGGCTTGGTGGGCTTTTTGGTCTTGGCATACGGCGCGGTCATCACGAGCGTCGGTCAACTGCTGGCGATCTGGCAGCCCCGGCTGGGACGCGCCGTCGGTTTCAGCGTGGCTGCGTACCTGGTGATGACCGTGGTCTACCCAGCCGTCGCGCTCGTGACGGCTCGCCCTCATCCCAACGATTTTATCATCCTATGCCCCAGCCCGTTCTTCGGGATGTACACGATCATGTTGCAGCTCGTCTGGCGGAATTTCTCCCTCGGCGTGGGTGGTTTCGTGGTGTTCTGCTGCTGGGCGGCCTTCCTGGCCGCGATCGCGCGGGTGCTGCTGTCGCAGGCGGTGCGGTCATTCGACCGACGCCTCGGGCGAATGGGGCCCATCGATCGAGAGGCAGCGCGCCGGCGCCCATTGGGTCTTGCGCGAAGGCAACTGGGCGATCCCGTCGAAAAGAGGGCGCTTCGCACGCCGGCGTACTGAGCTAAAGGAGCCCGAACATGCCGGCGCGCTTCGGACTTGGGCCCGTGTTTGCCGCGGAGTGCGTCGCGACCGCGCGGCGCTGGCAGGTCGACGCGTGGCGCTCGCTCTGCGTCGCCTTCGAGCCCTCACTCTACACGCCCGGCGCGTGAGCTCGTCCCGCGCTGCGCTCCCACTCCTGCCGCGCAATGCGATACAAGACATGGCGGAGCAGGGGGTGCCCTGCCGGCAGCAGGGGATGGTCGAAGTCGTCGGCGGGGCGATGGGTCATCCCGATTTTTTCCATCACCGCGCGCGAGCGAACGTTGGCCGGCACCGTGAACGACACGATTTCATCGAGCTGCGCTTCCTGAAAGCCGAATTTCAGGACAGCGCCGCGCTCCTTCGGTCGCGTAGCCGCGACCCCAATGATCTCGCGCCAGCCGCCAGCCGATTTCGACGCACGGAGTGAAGTGGGCCTCGAAGCGCGCAACGGCCAGGCCAATGAATCCCACAAAAGACGCCACGGTGAGAACCTCGACTGCCCAGAGCCCGAAACCGCGCTTCTCGAAATGCGCAGCGATGCGCGCCACCTGGGCGTCGCTCTCCTCGCGCGACAAGACCGCCGGAAAGTGCTCCATGACGCGCGGGTCGGCAGTGAGCGCGGCAAAGGTCTCGCGATCGGCCGCCAGCCAGCGCCTCAGAAGCAGCCGCTCGGTGCAGATTTCTGGCGGCAAGCTCATCGATAGTACACCCTCGGACGCACCAAACCGGCAGCATCGATCATCCGAAACGGATCAACAAAAAAAGCGACGAAATCGCCATGACGAGTCCGGCGACCTCGTAACGATTGAGCGGCTCGCGAAAGAACACAACGCCTACCGCCGTCAACAACAGGATCATTGTCACCGAGTAGACGACGCCAATCGCCGCCAGCTTCATGTGCCTCATCACAAAGACCCAGCCGAAGGCGGTCGAAGCATAAACGGCGAAGCCGACATAAAACCATCGCGATTTCATCGGCTGCGGCTGATCGCTGGCAAGCTTGAGCAAGTAGTCGCCCAGCACACCGACAAAGCTGAATGCGATCGTCACCACTACCGCAAGCAGTCTCTTATCCATTTGCCTGGAAGACCGGCTGTGCTTCTCAGAGAGCCCGACATTTCCGATACGGCCGGCGCTTGGGCCGCGTCGTGCATTATGACGCGCGGCGACCAGAGGCGAAACCGCTGCGTTCTGCCCGCGCGGCCAAGAGCATTCGACCCAGGAATCGTGAATCTGCCCACCACGACAAAGACGCCGGCACAGGGACCACGGTTACACCTTCTTGGTCAAAGGCCCACTTTGCACGACAAGCGTCTAAGATGTGTTAAACATTGGTTTGACATGCGAGCGGTTTCGTGGTAACCTTGCGTGAGATTGCGACTGTGAAGCAAGCGGTCGCAAGCCCGCCCGAGGCGCACGCAAGCGCCCCGACCCGATGAGGCGCTCGTTCAGGGAGTTGCCGTGTCGTTCCCGAGTGCAATGGGAGCGGCGGACTCTCGGTACGGTCTATTGGTCCGTTCCCGTTGTGCGCAGCGGGATGCGGTGAGCGTACCTCGCACGTTGAACAGTGGAAGGAGACGAACCATGGCGACACATGGGGATCCGGACGCGGCGGGCGCTGCCGCGAGCACACGCGAGCGTCGGCACGGCCGCCATCGCTGGCTTGTCGCCGCGCTCGCCGTGGCAACGCTTTTAGCCTGCGCCGTCGGCGCGGGTTTCCAGGCAGACCAACATGAACCGCCTTCCGCTCTCGACGTGGCGGTGATCGAGGCCGACCAAGGGGACGTCGTTTCGGTCTTGATCGAAAACGGCGCGGTGGAAAGCGCCAGCGATGACGTGGTCCGGTGCCAGGTCGAATCGTTCCTGCGCTTGCCGGTCGCCGCGCCGGCCGGCGAGTTCGTCCCCACGATTGCGCCGATCAAGAGCGCAGTGGACCTCATTCGGCGGCTGCCCTCACGAGCGCGGGCGACCGCAGGCGACACGGCGATGGCGCGTGTCACATCGGGAAGCGAAGGACGGCAGGGCGCGGGCGCGAAGGGGCAGATTGGCGGAAGCTCTGCTGCCACGGGAGCCTCGAGCAACGTAGGTTCGCTGCTTTTCCAGCGGCCGCTCATCCGCAGCTTCGAGCACGAGGTCGAGCCCTACGTTTCGCTACGCTCCACGCTGCCCGACCAGAACGTGATGTTGGCTGCTCCGCCCCAGCCCCCCACGATCATCTCGATCGTTCCAGAGGGGACGCACGTGAAGGCAAGCAACGTGGTCTGCGAGCTTGATTCGTCGGTCTTTCGCAACGCGCTGCCCGTACAGAAGGCCCGCTACGTCCAGGCGAGAGCATGGCTCGATCAGGCCCACTATATCCTCGAGGCCAACGAAATCGCTCTGCAAGAGTATGAACAGGGAGTGCTGCCCCAGGATCTCGAGCTGGTTCGCGACTACATCAGCATTTGCGAGATAGAGGCCGAGCAAGCCAGGCGCAACCTCGCGTGGTCGCGTGCGACGACCAGCAAGGGGTTTCGCACGCCGGCTCAGCTCGAGGCCGACGCGGCTGCGTTCGAGGAGGCCGAGATCGTCCTCCGCGACGCGCGGGGCATGCTCGCACAGCTTCATGACCACACCGGCCGGCGGATCCTCACGGCCCACCGGGCCAAGATCGCGGCGATCCGCGCCGACTTGTTCTCGCTCGAGTCGGCCTTTCGGCTGGAGACTCGGCGGCTGCGCCAGATCGAAGAGACGATCGCGCACTGCACGATTCGCGCGCCTCGAGACGGCGTGGTCGTGTATGCCAATCGGGTCAACGGCTGGGGAGGCGTCGAGCGGCAGATTCGCGAGGGCCTGGCGGTTCACAAGTCCCAGCCCCTCTTCCGGCTGCTCGACCCCAGGCGCATGCACGTGAAGGCGGTGATCAACGAATCTCAGGTCGCCAAGGTCAAGTCGGGCCAACCGGTCTCGATTTACCTCGAAGCCTTCCCCGAACAACCGCTGCGCGGCTCGGTCGTCGAGGTTACACCCGTCCCGTCGCTCGCCAGGGGACCGCTTTCCGACGTGCACAGCTACGCCGCCACCGTCAAGATCGAGTCGGGGCGCTTCGACGACCTGCGCGAAGGCTTGAGTGCCGAGCTGAAGATCGAGCTCGAGACCCATCGCGGGGTCACACGCGTTCCGCTGGAGTCGATTCGCTGGGTTGGCGACCAGACTTTCGTGGCACTGGCGCGGACCACGGCGCAGGGCCTGAACTGGCTGTGGAAGCCGGTCGAGCTGGGCGTTTCCGACACAACTTTTGCCGAGGTCGTGTCGGGCCTGGCGCCCGGCGATCGCGTGATCGCCCAGTCCGACGTGCTCCCCGCACCCGAGCCCGTGATCGAGGGCACCCTACCCGATGACGCCGTCGCGATGGAAGATTCGCACACGCACCGCTAGCCCATGTTTGACATATCGCGTCGTAAGTCCTTACGGCGCAATCCCCGAATTTGCGATTAGTCACTACATCACCGTGGCCGCGAGCTCCGCAGGAGGCGTCGGCGGCCGGAGCTCACGTATCTTCAGGGCCTTCAGGACGCGCCGGGCGTCGGGCGACCCACCGGCGACCCCCGCGCGTTTCCCCTCTTCTTCGACCCGAAACGTCACGTGGCGTACCGTTGACAGGGCTTCCATCGCGCGTGTCGAGGAGAACTCGATGCCAGCGTCGCGCAATCGCCGGTCGAGGAGTCGTTGTACCAGGAGCGCCAGCGCAGCGACAAAGACGTGGGCTCGGACCCGGGGCTCGATTTGATGATAGATCGGGCGCATTGCCATGACGTCCTTGAGGTGCCGAAACGCACGTTCAACGTCAGCGAGGTCCTTGTAGATCGCGACCGCGTCCAGAACGCTCAATGACTTCTCGGCGGTCGCAATGACATATTTTCCCTCGATTCGTTTCTCGTGTTGCAGCGCCATGCATTCGCGGAACTCGAACGCGCCGCCGCCGTTGACGTCGTAGCTGTAGTAGCGCTGTCCGTGATTCTTGCCCAGAATCCGTTCGGCGGCCTTGATGATCTTGTCGCGATCCTTGATCCGCCCTGCGCGGACCCGTGCCTCAAGCTTTTCGAGCTTCTGACGGGTCCGATCCATCGAACGTTGGCGCATGGCCTGTTCGTACTGGCGTCGTTCATCGGAGTCCACGATGATCACGCGCATCCCAGGATCGCCCGAGGCCACCTCCTGGGCCCGCGTGCGCGGCGGATCGATCTGCCGCTCTTGAGCGTTAATCCCGACGGGACAATCGACCCATTTCGTGTCGTCAAGGAGGTCGAGCCATCCTTTCAGCTCACGGTTTCGTCGCCGGTCCAGTCCGACCACGAAGCTGTGATCAGCGCGCTTGAGCGACTCGAGGTTTTCCGCGGTGACCATACCGCGGTCGCCGACGAACACGACTCGGCCGAAGCCGAATCGCTTCTGCAAGTCGGCGACGATCTCTTGGACCGTTTCGTGATCCACTCGGTTTCCAGGCCAAACGTGATGGGCGATCGGCCAGCCCGCAACCATCACCACGCCCACCACGACCTGAACGTTGCGCGGCTTGCCGTCGCGGCTGTAACCATGTTTGGCGAAGTCGCGGGGGCCAGCCCCCTCGAAATAGGTGCTGGTGATGTCGTACAGGATCAGATCCGGCTTGAAGCTGAAGAGGTCGCGGAGCTGGTGGTAGAGTGCCTCTTCGATCCGCTCCTTGGCTTTGTACAGTTGATCGAGTGTGCGATACCAGGCCGCGAGCTGGCTGGGGTGCACCCGGACTCGGTTGCGCCGGTGCCAGTTGGGCAAGAAGCGACGCCCCATGCGGTCGCAAACGAGGTCAGTCTCCAGCCAGCCGGCGAGCCCATGTTCGCTGGTGGGACGGATCAGCCGGTTGGCTATGAGCACAAAGGCTCGATCGGTGAATGACACGTCCTTGGCTCGCCCGTCCTTGGCTCGTCCCCGCCGCAGGCACCGGTCAAGGATGCTCCAAAGGCCAAGCTGGTCAAACAGGGTCCGCACGACGAGTACCGGCCCCCAGGTGGAGGCATCGATGACTTTCAGGTCGCTCGAGGTGCTGTCCTCCGGCTCGATCTCTCCGCGGAGCAAGCGCTGCAGCTTGGGCAGCATCGCTAGCAGCACATCCTTCCTGCCGAGGTCTACAACGACGCGTTGCTTGACTTTGCCATCTTCGCGGTAGGCTTCGACGATGCGGATGTACTCGTTGATGGTGCCGTTACTGGAGCGGATTTTGACCGTTCTGGGGTACATGAGCGTGCGATGGCCTCGCTGGCGAAGCGGATCCGGCACGTCCGGCCGGGCATCGCGCAGAGTATCACGACTCAGTTTCGCACGTTCAAGGTCAAAACGCGAAGGAATTCGGTGAACTTCGGTATCAGTTGTCACTACGCTTGGCGGAGCCCAGCCGCGCAGACCCTGAAAAAACAGGCATTTGCTCGCGGCGTGCCGGCCGCGGCAGCGGTGGATATGTCAAACATGGGCTAGACCCATCATCTGACCACTCACCACTCACTCGGACCATGGCAGCGGGCCAAAAAAATCTTCGCAGGATGGGCTGCGCCGCCCTGCGAAGATTGGGGATTCAGATTCCGATCCAGGTCGGAGGATCAGTTATTCGACCGCCGCGCCGGATACTGGATTTCGATCGGCTCGCCGGTCAGTTCCGTCCACGCCTTCTTCTGGTCGTCGGTGAGCAGGGCCTGGACCTTGGCCATGTTCTCCTTTTGCGTCGCGGCCCTCTTGTTCCGAGCCTGCGTGCGCTCCTGGTCGCTGGCGTCCTTGTTGAACGCTCCTGCGAACGAACTCCGCGTCGCTTCGACGATTTCACGGATCTTCGATTTCTGGTCGTTGGTCAGCTTCAGCTTCTCGTCGACGGTGGGACTAGCGAAGGCCTGGACGCCGTGCGCTTGCAAGCTGATCTGATCGAACCGCTTTGACTGCTCGGCCGAGAACGACAGGGCCTTCTTCACCTCGCCGCTGACCGTCTCGTTCAGCGTTGCCATCTTCGCCCCCCGCACGTCCGGCGAGGCGTCGCGCAGGGCCGAATACTCGCTTTGGTGACTCTCTCTGATCTCGCGCAGGGTCTCCTGGACCTTCTTGATCTGCTCGTCTGTGAGCTTCAGATCCTTCTGGACGTTCGGGGCCATCAGGAACCCGGCCGCGCCGCCACCGAAGCCGCCGCGACCCTGACCTTGGGCCCAGGCTGGGGAAGCCAGCAGCGCCAGGGCACCGAATGTCAGGACCAACTTACCAAAGAAACGCATGATCTTCAGACTCCTTGCTAACCAACAGGGGGCACGCGCGTCCGTCGCCGGCACGGCCGACGATGGAAAGAACGCGCGATCGGGGACAAACCTTGAAGCGAGGCAGCAGGTTAGAGGCCACGCGGTCCCGCCGCATACCGGTTGTTGAGGGCCTCGGAGGTCGCCGTGCGGCGGCCGCCCTCCTGCACGATGTCGCCCTCGTCACGGCCTCGACCGCCGATTCCCGGGGCATGACTGGCGATCATAATGCCGAGGAACTATTAATGCAAATAAAAAGTAAAAATTATTTGATTGCTTGGCCGACGATCGGCTCGATTCCTCGGCCGGAACGGCAGAGCAGTTGAGCAGTTGAAAGAGTTTTCCCCCTCTACTGCTAACCTGATCTACTTTCACCTGCTCTCGCGAAGCGACCACTTCCTTCAACAACTACCCAGCGACCACTTATGGTCGCCCTGATGAGCTGGTGGTACCATAGCCCAACGGGACCGGGCCCCGCCTGTCCGAGAACAGCGCTCGTGAAAGCCCCGTATTCCATTGCAACAAGAGGAGACGACCATGCGCGGTGTGATGACCATCAGTGGGCGTGCCTGGATGGGGGCTGCCCTTATCCTGGCCATGAGCGCGGGGCCTGCGACCGCCCAGCAGCCCGCCACGACGCCGGCTCCCAAGCCGGGCGCAGCCGGCGCCAAGAGTGCCTCGATCTACGACAAGACGGCCGACGCCAGCCCAGCTCGCAAAGGCTGTCCTGCGGGCGCAGCACGACAACAAGCGCGTCCTCTTGATGTTCGGCGGCGACTGGTGCGGCTGGTGCCACAAGCTCCGCGACCTGTTCAAGACCAACCGCGAAGTGGCAAAGATTATCAATTACGAATACGTTCTCGTGCCGGTCGATACCGAAGCGCCCAACGCCGCTGGGCTGCTCAAGAGCTGCAAGGAAGCCCTGAGCAAGGACGAGCTACAGAAGGGCATCGGCTATCCGTTCCTGGCCGTATTCGACGCCGGCGGCAAGGTCGTGACGGCGCAACGTACCGATCCCCTCGAAGAGGGCGACCACCACGACCCGAAGAAGGTTGCCGACTTCCTGAACCAGTGGAAGGTGCCTCCCCAGGACGCCAAGCTCGTCGTCTCCGAGGCCTTGGCGCGCGCGTCATCCGACGACAAGCGAGTTCTCCTGACCTTCGGGGCTCCGTGGTGCGGCTGGTGCCATGAGCTCCACAACTGGCTGGCCCAAAAGGAAATCTCGGCGATCATCGATCGCGACTTCGTCGTCGCCCAGGTCGACATCGACCGCATGACCGCGGGCAAAGAGGTCATGAGCCGCTACCGGCCAGACGCCAAGGGCGGCATCCCGTGGTTTGTAATCCTTGATGCCAAGGGCGCCGAACTGGCGACCTCCGACGGCCCCAAGGGCAACATCGGCTATCCGGCGAAGCCAGACGAGATCGCGCATTTCCTGGCGATGGTCAAGGGCCACGCCCAGCGCATCGACGCCAGCCAGCTCGACGAGCTCAAACAGTCGCTCGAGAAAAACGCCGATCGAATCCTGAACCGATCGGGCCATTGATCGTCAGCTCGGCGCCGGCGAAGTCATCGGGAGGGCGAGGCTGGAGTGATTGAAAGCTGCATTCGGCGCCGCGCAAGCTTCCCGCCGGATATCTTGCGCAATGAACCGATGCTCCGCGCGTTTTTTCCCCCCTTGCGAAGGGGGGATACAGGGGGGTGGCTGGGCGTATCTCTCGCCGGGCACAGAGGCTTCCGCACCCACCCCCCCGGCGCCCCCCCTCCGCAAGGGGGGGAAAGCCGATGCCAATACCGCGCAGCAAAAACGTGACACCGGCGCCGCCGCGGTGAGGGTCTAATCGTTCTCTCCGATTTTCGCGGTGGGAAAGACCGCCGAGACGTCGGCCTGTTTGGTTCGCTGCTGCGCCTGCCTGAAGGCGCGGTCCGACGCTTCGGCGCGCTTGCCGACGGCCGAAGTTTTGATGACCGCACCCCCGATCGACATGATCAGCAGCCCGGCGACAAAAAAGGCGACAAAATCTTTCGTATCTGCCCAGCGCGTCGCCACGAACCACCACTGATAAGGTGGGAAAAACCGGAACACGAGTACCTTCAGCACGCCCTCTTCGGCGACGAGCTGCCGAATCGACACCGCCCCCAGCAGGTAGGTTATGAAACCGACAACGCACAACAACCCGCCGAGCGGAAAGCGCATGCCGGGGTAGCCCCAGGCCAAGAAGGACAGAAATGCCACGAACGCACCACTCCGCCGACCAGCTTGAGTGTCTCCTTGGGGTCGAAGAAACTGCTTTTCTTCTTTTTCTTCTTCTTGCCTTTTTTCTTCGTTTTGGGCTTTTCGGTTGTCTCAACGGAAGACTCAACACCATCCGCCGCGGACTTTGCGCGCGCCTGCTCGAGCATCTCCGACCGCGACGTCAGCACGGTCGCGGCGCGGCGGGAACCTGTCTCTTCGAGGTCGGCGAGGCCCTCGAGCAACGGTAAAGACACGGTCGGGTCATCGTCGTCCGTTGCGCGCGCCACGGCGACGTTGGACGTTCGGTCTGGCGTTGATCGTTCTTTGACGGCAGCGCTACCTGCCGTTCCGTTGGTTTTCAAATCTGTTCGCGATGCCGGAGCGACAGAGGCGTCGCCAGGGGCGGGCACTCGCACCCCGGCTCCGCAGCCGCTGCAACGGATCTTTTTGCCAACGAGCTCAGCTTTGCACACAAATTTCCGATTGCACCCCGGGCACCGGAATTTTAGCACGGCGGGCGCCACCTCCACCTCGCCGGATGCTTCCATCGGTGCCGGAACGACCATTGTCGCGCCAGCATGCCGCGCAGGCGATCTGCCGACCGATTTGCGACCACTCGGCGTGGTTTTCATGTCCGCATTTGCCGCAGATGCAGGGAAGTTTCATGGCGATTCCACCTTGGAAGTGTGGAGCGAAGTGCGCCGGGCAATCCGATCCGGCAGCAGAACGACTCGTCGCGAGAACTCTCAAACGGACGGCGAACCATTCGCGAGCAAAGAAGGTGCGCTTGCGTCGATGGGCGGTGTCAATTCCAGATTTGATCAGTTCATCCCTGTCGCGTTCGGATTATCTCCATCTCCGCGCCGGAACGCAAATGATTTTTTCGTGTAGCTAATCGCCGATATGGAGCTCGAGCTCGCGGGCGCGGCGCAGGAGTCGCCACTGGGCCACGCAAGAGCGCGTTCGCATCGTCATCGCTTCGGCCTCCCCCGAGCCCGATAATGCCCGTCGCTCGCAAGTTGTGCCGCATCGCGTCGCTGCGAAATCACTGGTAGGCCGTCGCCCTGGCACATTTTCGCGATCAACCGACATATACTCTTCGTGAGAATGACCGCGTGCTCGTCCGGTTGATTTCGTAGTCGCGCACCTTCCGCGCCCGCGGAAGGGTACCTCCGACGACTTCCCGCACGGCGCATCTGGAGACGGAAGCGGAGGATCTTATGAGCGATCGCGAGACAAACCCAGCGACCAACCCACCTAGAGCGGCCGCCGAAGCGCTCACCATCGCGCCGAAAATTCCGGACACCTTCCCGATTCCGGGCACGGCGGCCCCATCGGTCCACGGGGAAGCCACGACGGCACCTGTTGCAGACCTGACCGTCGAGCGCCGCGATGATGTCGCCGTTGATTCCGGACCAGGTGCCCAAGGCCAGCGCGATTCGTCGGAACCAGCCCGGGTTCGCTATTTCGGCGATTACGAGATCACGCGCGAGCTCGCTCGCGGCGGCATGGGGGTGGTCTTCCTCGCGCGGCAGGTGAGCCTCAACCGCAAGGTCGCGCTCAAGATGATTCTTGCCGGCCAGCTCGCCGACGACATCGACGTCAAGCGCTTCTACACCGAGGCCGAGGCCGCCGCCAACCTCGACCATCCCGGCATCGTGCCGATTCATGAAGTCGGCCAGCACGATGGCCAACATTATTTCAGCATGGGCTTCGTCGAGGGACAGAGCCTTGCGCAGTTGCTGGCGACGGGGCCGCTGCCGCCTCGCGATGCGGCAGCGCTCTTGGCCAAAGTTGCCGACGCGATCGAATATGCGCATTCGCGCGGCGTGATTCATCGGGACCTCAAGCCCGGAAACATCCTGCTCGGCCCGAACGGCAATCCGCGGGTGACCGACTTCGGGCTGGCCAAGAAAGTCGCGGGCGACAGTGGCTTGACGGCCAGCGGCCAGATCATGGGCACGCCCAGCTTCATGCCGCCCGAGCAGGCCGGCGGCAATCGCGGCGACGTTGGCCCGGCAGCCGACGTGTACTCGCTGGGAGCGACGCTGTACGCCATGGTCACCGGCCGGCCGCCGTTTCAGGCCGCCACCGCGATGGACACCGTGATCCAGGTGGTCGGAAATGAGCCCGTCGCGCCGCGGCGGCTCAACGCCGGCATCCCGCGCGACCTGGAGACGATCGTGCTGAAATGCCTGGAAAAAGAGCCAGCAAAGCGGTACGAGTCGGCGGCGGCGCTGGCCGGCGATCTGCGGCGCTTCTTGAGCGGCGAGCCGATCCTGGCGCGGCCGGTGGGGCCCGCGGAGCGCGCCTGGCGCTGGTCGAAGCGCAACCGCCTGGTCGCCTCTCTCTTGACGATCGTCGCGATTCTGACCGCCGCGGGCACGACGACGATCACCGTGTTGTGGCTGCGGGCCGAGAGCTCACGTCGCGAGGCACTTGCAGCGACAGAGCGCACCAAGCAGGCGCTCAAAGACGAGATGGCTGCCAGCGCGCGTGCCGAGGCAAGCGCCGCCACCGCCCGCCGCGCCGTCAACGACTACCTCGACAAAATCACCGACAGCCCGCAGCTCCATCGCCCCGGCCTCATCGGCCTGCGCCGTGACCTTTTGACCCAGGCCCTCACGTATTACGAAAACTTCCTCCGCGACTCGGCCACTGATCCGAGTCTCCACGCCGAGGCGGCAGCCGCCCAGAACCGAGCCGCGATGATCCAGACCGAGCTCGGCGACACCAACCGGGCCATTGAGACCGGGCGGCGGGCCGTCGACCTTGTTGAGCGGCTCGTGCGCGATCACCCCGAGACGAGCGCGTACCGGCAACTGCTGGCGCGTTCACTGGTCTCGCTGGCCAATGCGCTGCGGACGACCCGCCAGCCCCAAGAGGCCCTGGCTGCGTACCGCCGCGCCGCCGAGATTCACGAGACCCTGTTTCGGACCGAGCCCGCCAACACCGATTACGCCGCGGACCTCGCCGTCACCTGGTCGAACCTCGCCAATGTCCTGGGTAACTCGGGGCAAACGCAGGAGGCCGAGTCCTTGCTGTCCCGCGATCGCACCCACCTTGAAGACCTCGTCAGGCGCGCGCCGCCGAAGTCAAGCCCCGGAACCTGCTGGCCGGAGTTCTGCATTCCCAGGGTGACCACGCTGCCGACCGTGGCCAGTTCGAGGAAGCCAAGAGCCTCTACTTGCGCGCCCTCGAGATCCGGGACGCCGTGACCCGCGAGCATCCCGACGACTGGTCGCAGCAGAGCCAGCTTGCCCGGCTGTACAACGAGCTTGGCTTGCTCCACTTTCACTTCAACCACCCGGATGAGGCGCTGGCATACTACCAGAAGGGCCGGGAAATCCGCGAGAAGCTCCTGGCCGCGGAACCGGCTTCGGCCGAGCTCCAGGAGTATCTCGCGCGTTCACTCGAGAACCTCGGCAATCTGTACAACAGCTTGCAGCGTCCCTCGGAGGCGATACCACTCCTCGAGCGCTGCCGTGACCTGCGCGCACGTTTTGTGGCGGCCAACCCCGCCAATTCAGAAGTGCGCAGCGTGCTCGGCGGTTCACTGCACAACCTGGCGATGTCGTACGAGCGGCTGGGCCGCGACAACGACGCAGAACGGCTCTACGGCGAGGCCATCACTCACCAGCGGCGCACCGCGAGGCCCAGCCCCAGCACATGATGTATCGCGTGTTCCTCACCAACCACCTGATGAACCTGGGCGATCTGCTGTGCCGCGCCGGCAAGGTCGACGATGCGGCGAAGCTCGCCGAAGAAGCCGAGGCACTCTGGCCCCAACATGCCCAGCAACTCATCCGACCCGCGCTCTTGCTGGCCGCGTGCGTCGATTCCGCCGCCGCGGCCGACTCGCAAGAAGCCAAGGCGCGCCGTGACCGCTTTGGGCGCACGGCGGTCGCAATCCTCACAAAGGCGTTCGACGCCGGCCTCCGCGATCCTAGCTTCTACCACACCGCGAAACAGCTCGATCCGATTCGGGGTCGCGACGATTTCCAGGCCCTCCTCCGGAGCATCGATTCGACCCCCGCCGCCACGACGAAATGAGACGGCCGCCGCTCGTAGCAGGCACGCTCCGCCGTGCCGTCGCTGCTTAGAGCCGGCGCTCTCCGCGATCACGAGAAGCCATCACGTATGGCCACATGGTAGAGCTGGTCGAACGACGAACGCGCCAGCGTCCAGACCGGTTGCTCACGCCCATGAAGCGCACCCGCGCAAAGGGAGACGGGTGGATCGAGCCAATGTCGTGGCATGAGCCTCGCGAGCTCATCGGCCGACGATTCGCGGCCATCGCGAGCTGCTTGTCGGCTTATTGCCCGAATGGTCACGAACCACGGTGCCGCGCAAACACCACATCGGCGGCTAAATCGTCAACCGCCGAGCCGCTCACCGGCTCGTCCTGGTCGTAGAGACTTCCCAGAACCTGGTCGACCGTTGTGGCCGTCGCGACCACGTCCGATGGGCCCCCATCGTTGTTGACGCGCTGCCGCAGAACCTGGGACTTGCTTGTCTTGAAGTCGCTGTCACCACTATAGACCGCGGTGATCGAGTGCGTGCCGACCGAGAGCGACGAGGTTGAGAACGTGACCACGCCGCCGCTCAGCGTGCCGGTGCCAAGCATCGTCGAGCCGTCCATAAACGTCACCGTCCCCGTGGGCATGCCGCTGCCCGGCGCTGACGCCGTGACCGTTGCCGTGAAGGTCACTTTTTCACCGTAAGTCGACGGGTTCAACGACGACGCGATGCTCGTCGTCGTCGCATCTTGGTTGACCGTCTGATTGAGAACGGCCGATGTACTCGTGAGGAAATTGCTGTCGCCGCTGTACACGACCGTGATGCTCTGCACTCCGAGGCCAAGCGCGCTGGTCTTGAGCGTGGCCTTGCCGCCGCTCAGATTCTCCGTTCCGAGCGTCGTCGAGCCATCCATGAAGGTGACGGTTCCGGTGGGCGTTCCGCTGCCCGGTGCTTCGGCCGCCACCGTCGCCGTGAATTTGACCGCCTGACCATAGACCGAAGGATTGCGGTTGGAAGTGACGGTCGCGGTGGTTCCGTCTTGATTGACGGTTTGCGTCAGGACCGGCGATGTACTCGGCGCAATCGTCGAGTCGCCGTTATAGACCGCCGTGATCGAGTCGGAACCGGCCGGAAGGGTCTTGAACGTGAAGGTCGCTTCTCCTCCCAAGAGTTTCACCGTGCCCAGAGCCGTCGAACCATTCATGAAGGTGACGGTCCCGGTTGGGACCGCGGTACCGGGCGCCACGTCCTGGACTGTCGCGGTGAAGGTCACCGGCTGCCCGTAGACCGTGGGATCTGGCTGTGAACTGATGCTCGTCGTCGAATAGTCCGGCTGGACGCTCTGCGTGACAGTCGGCGACGTGCCCGAGGTGAAGTTTCCATCGCCGCTGTAAATGGCCGTGACTACGTAGCTGCCAATCGCCAGCGTGCTCGTCGAATTACTGGTTGCAACGCCGTCGACCAGCGTCACGGCAGACCCGAAATCCGCGCCCTTAATCTGGAACTGAACCGTTCCGGTTGGCGTCCCCGACCCAGGCGCGGCCGCGCTCACGGTGTCGGTGAAGCTCACGGCCTGCTTGAAGACCGATGGATTGGCTGAAGAAACCAATTGGCTGGTGCTCGCATCTTGGTTGACGACCTGGCTCATTACGGGCGACGTGCTCCCGCTGAAGTTGCCGTCGCCCAGATATTGGGCCGTGATCGAGTGGTTGCCGACGGCCAGCGTCGATACGTTGAAGCTGGCGGCGCCGTTGTCGAGAGTCGCTGACCCGATCTCGTTGCTGCCGTCGAACAGCTCGACCGTCTCGGTGGGCACGGGCAAGCCGCTCGTCACCGCAGACACCGTGACGGCGAACGTGACCGACTGGCCGTACACCGAGGTCGGCGCGTTCGAGACGACCGAAGTCGTCGTATCTGCCGTGTTCACGGTCTGCCCGCCGGTGAGCGTGCCGTTGCTTGGGCCGAAATTGTCGTCGGCATTGGTGTAACTGGCCGTGACAGTGTAGGTCCCCACGGCGAGCGACGACGTGGTGAACGTCGCATCGCCGTTGCTGTCGAGCGGAACCGGGTTGCCGACCGGAGAGCCGTCGATCGAAAACTGCACCGAGCCGGTGGGCGTCCCGTTGGTCGACTGAGCGGGGGTAACGGTCGCGGTGAATGTGACCGAATCGCCGAACAGGGACGGGTCTTCGCTGGAAACCAGCGACGTGGTCGTGTCCACGGTCGAACTGGTCACAATCTCGGTTGTCGCTTCGGCTGCCGACGGCGTTGCCTCGACGTTGCCTGCGTTGTCGGTCGCGATGCTGTAGAACCCATAAGTGTTTCCGACTTGGCCAGTAAACGTCGCCGATGGATCGGCGGGCGTCACGGTCGCAAACAAGCTGAATGGCCCGCTGTTCGTCGAGACGTAGATTGCGATCGAGGCCACTCCCGAAGGCGTGCTGCCGTTTGCTCCTGGCGGGTCGGTGGCCGTGACGGAGACGGTGAAGCTCGTCGACGTTGTCTCGGCCGGCAGCGGGTTGACCGTGCTCACCGGCGGCGTGGTATCCATCAACCACGAGGTTGACAGCGTCCCCGTGCCGGGGTTGCCGTACTCGTCGGAGATGGCGGCGGCGTCGACCGTCAGCACATAAGTGCCCTCGGCTGTGGTCAAACCAGCCAGGCCCTCGATCGCATAGGTCGATGCCGTGCCTTCGACGGGCATGAGCGACACGCCGCTATTAATCAAGTTCAGCCCGCCGTTGTCGGTCAGCGTGATGGCGCCGAGGGTAAAATTGACAGCCTCGATCGGCACGCTGAACGTGACGTCGAGGGTGGCGACGGGCGTGTTACGCGGGTTGGGCGAGGCGGGCGTGATGGACGTCACGCTCATCGGGAAGAGAATCTCGACGGTCTGCTGGGCCGCCGGCGGCGTCGGCTGCACATTGCCCGCGTTATCGGTCGCAACGCTGTAGAACCCGTACGTGTTCCCTGCCTGCCCGGCGAATTCGACGGTGGGGTTCGCTGGCGTGACCGTCGTCCAGTACGTGAACGTGCCCCCGTTCATCGAGACGTAAATCGCAAACGACGCAATGCCCGACGGCATGCTGCCGTTTGCGCCGCTGGGATCTGTGCCGCTCACCGAGACCGGGAAGGCCGTCGACGTCGTCGCCGAGGGAAGTGTCTCAACCGTGCTCGTGGGCGGGGTCGTGTCCATCAGCCAGGTCGTCGACATCGAGCCCGCGCCCACGTTGCCGGCCAGATCCTGAATTCCCGCCGCATTGATCGCCAGCACATAGGTCCCCTCCGCCGTCGTCAGGCCGGCGAGTCCGGCGATCTGGTAGGTCGAGCCCGAGACCAGCGAGATCGTCACCGCGCTCGTGATCAGGTTCGGTCCGCCGTTGTCGGTGAGCGTCAGGTTGGCGGTGGTGAATGTGGTCAGGTTGGCCGGCTCTGTCAAGGTGACGTCGACTGCGCTCACCGGCGTATTGGTCGGGTTCGGCACCGGGGCGGCGATCGACAAGACCTGAAGCGGCGACTCGTCGACGAGCACGTTGAGCGTCCCCATGGGCGAAACGTTGCCCGCGGCGTCGGTGGCCGTGGCCTCGAGGTCATTCGCGCCGGCCTGGAGGTCGAGCGCCATCGAGAACGACGTCCCGTTGACGGTCGCGTAGCCGAGGATCGTGTTCCCATCCGCCACGCTGACGGTCAGTCCCGGTTCGGACAGTGTGCCGGTGAACGTGACCATCGCGGTGCCGGTCAGCACCGGCGATCCCCCCTCGTTCGGCGTGATTGCCAGGTCCGCCGGCGCCGCGGGCGCCGTCGTGTCGAGCACCCAGCTCACCGAGGCGGTTCCCGTGCCTGTGTTGCCGAACAGGTCCTCGACGCCGACGGCGCTCACCGTGAACGTGTAGGTACCGTCGATGGGCAGGAGGAAGTTGTTGAAGTTGGTGACCTGAAACTCGGTCGGCGAGAGCTGCGTGATCGTGATGGTGGGCAAGATCAGGTTCGGCCCGTTGCCGTTGGTGTACGTGATGTTCTGGTAGGTGAACGTGGAGGGGACGATGGGCTCCGAGAAGATCACGTCGATCGAAGGAACCACGATGTTGCGCGGCGACTGGATGTACGTCGGGATCGACGCGATGGTCGGGCCCACCGTGTTCATCGTCCAGGTCTCTGACAGGAACCCGACGCCCGCATTGCCCGAGCCGTCAACCAGTCCGGCGGCGCTCACCGTCAGGTCGTAGTCGCCGTTGGCCGCGGTCAAGCCGGCGAGGCCGCCGATCTGGTAGCTCGTTGGAGTGATCTCGGTGACGGTGACACCCGAGGTGATGAGATTGGGGCCGCCGTTCAGGGTCAAGGTCAGCGCATTGTAGTCGAACGATGCCGGTTCGATCGGCTCGGAAAGCACGACGTCGACGGTATTCACCGGCGTGTTCACGAAGGTGGGAGCGCCGGCCCCCACGCTCACAATCACCGGCACGTTGGTTCCGGTGGCCCATGACGTGGACAGCGAGCCCGAGGCGGTGGCGACGTCGCCGAAGAAGTCGCTGACGCCGGTCGCATCGACGGTCAGAGTGTAATTGCCGTCGCCGGCTGTGAGAGCCGAGAGCCCGCCGATCGTGAAGGTCGTCGGCGAATCCTGCGTGATCGTCGCGTAAGAGTTGATCAGGTTCTGCCCGCCGTTGAGAATGAGGCTCAGATTCGCCGTCGTGAAGGTGGTGGGATCGATCGGTTCGGAGAACGTGACGTCGATCGAATCGATCGCGCCGGCCTGCGGGCTCGAAACCGACGAGATGGAAGCGACCGTGGGCGCGGTCGCGTTGGTCGGTCGGTAGTAGACCATGTACGACCCCGTGCTGTTGTCATCCAGGATGTGCAGCTCGTAATCGACGGTTTCGCGGGACGACGGCGAGACCGTTACCTCGGTCTGCCAGGCCTGGTCGTTCACCGGGATGGCAGTGCCATCGGAGCGGACGACTTGATAGAGGGTATAGCCCGCGCCGGGATCGGGAAGTTGAATGTAGTCCCAGCCGCTGGTGACGTCGGCCGTGACCTGGTAAGTCAGATCGCCGCTGGGACCAGATGGCGCGGCCACCGCGTCGCTCGCGATGTTCACCGGCGCCGTGGTGCCGTCGGAGAAGTAGATCGTATCGGGCAGGCCTTCGGGATTGGGCGTGTCGTCGACCAGGTAGTCGGTCGCGCCGGTACTATCGGGATAGTTGAAATCGCCGGCGTAAACCAGCGTGTGCGTGGTCACGCTCTGGATCAGGCTGGTCTCGGTGCCGCCCAGTGCGTCGGAATGGCTAAACGTGGCCGTGAAGTTCACGAACTGGCCGGCGAGTTGAGACTCGATCAGGAAGCTCGCATCGGCTGTCTGGCCCGGAGCGATATCGCCCAAGTCGACGGTGAGCGAGGGTGTCTCCTGCTGATTGCCGACCTGGGTCCCGATGATCTGGAAGGTGTCGAGCAATCCCTTCTCGTTCTGGACGATTTCGGGCTGGGCTGTCGTGATCGAAAGGTTGTTGGCCGTGCCGCCGCCGACGTTGGTGACCAGCAATCCAAGGACGGCCGGCTGGCTGGGCACGTTGAGCGTCGGGTCAAACGGGTCCTCGCCGACCACATCGGTCTGCAAGAAGTAATTGAGCTGGAGCTCGGCTTGCGGATAAACGGTGATCGTGGACGGGAAGACCGGAATCGACACGTTGCCACCAGACGGGTCCGTGAATCCGATCGTACCGCCGATCTGGTATTGCGTGGGCGCGTCGGGCGCCGCAGTGTCGTCGGGAATGAACGTGAACGAGATCGATCCGGAGCTGTAGTCGGGCAGCGTGGCGATGCCGTTGACGACGCTGAAAGCCCCGCTGTAAGTCGGGCTCGAGACGTAGAATTCGCCGTTCGCCGGGTCGCCTTGCGGCATCGGTGATGTTGATGTCCATCGTGACGTTGGACATCGCGCCGGTGCCTTCGCTGTTGGTGATCGTGAGCGTGCCGCTGAAGGCCGAGCGGGTGAGCGTGGCGGACTGGTCGATTTGCAGCTTGACCGTGGCGCAGGTGCCTTGTCCCTGAAGATCGCTCACGAACTGCTGGAGTGCACCTTGAGCCTCGGCTCCGACATCTGCGTATCCATCGACCTGGCTTTCCTGCTCGGCGAGCACGGCGGCATTGAAGGCAGTCTGGATCGCGCCGAGATCGAGGAAGTCGGTGCTGTCTCTGGCCGGAACCTGCGAGGCGGTGAAGATGCCCTCGCTCCAGTATTGCACGGTCAGGTTCCAACGATTCGAGGAACTCCTGCGCTTCGTTGGTCGAAAGCGAACTGGGCAACGTCGTGGCGAGAAGTTGCGTCATGTCCGCGGCGCTGATCGAGCCATCACTAGAATTCTGGGCGTCCGTGAAGAACGCCGTCAGCCATTGCTGCAGCGTGGCCGTCTGGTTCGTGTCCAGCCAGTCGGCATCGCCGCCAAACAGCATATTCTCGGCGTTCGTGACCGCTTCGAGCCTGCTGTCGACCTCTTGCAAGAGGGTAATGTCGCCAGCGATCCCAAGGCTCCCGCCCTGGTCCGACGCTGTTGTGAAGATGCCCGCCAGGTCGCCTTCCACCTGGTCGAACGTCGCGATCGTTGGAACCATCAGAGCGGCTTGTGCCGGCGTATAGTTATCGTTCTCGAGCGGAATGGAGATCGCTCCCAGATTGCCCAACGCGGCTCCAAGAAACGCCAGCGGTGACGGATTGCCGGACGGGCCAGCGGCGCTGGCCAGCGTCATCGCTTCCACCGACCCCCCCAGCCGTGTCCGTCGATGGACCGCTCGCATCACTCGAAGCTTGCTGGCCTTGCTGGCCGAGCGTATTGAGCAGCGGGTTACAATTCGCGAAGCCTACGACTGATGGCGGAATTCCGCCTCCTCCGCCTCCGCCCACGATCACGGCAAGTGCACTCTCGACAGCGTGAGCGCTGCAATCACGACCTGGAATACTCATGCCCGCCACGAATCCGCTGTAGATCTTGTTGTTCAAGCAGATGTAGTAGTACGAGCCACCGATAACGAGGGTACACGGGCCACCCGGTGGAGTCGGCGGATTGGCTGGACGGCACTTGCACGGGCAGCCGCCGCTGTTGTTGCAACCTGAACTGGCGTTGCCGGGGTCACCGTCATCGGTAACTACAAAGTCCCAACTGGGAAAGGGGGATGTGTCGAGAATGTAGCCGGGCCCTAACCATGCAAGAGGCCAAGGGGGCGGTACAGGGTACCAAGCGTACGTCAACCCATTGAATGGAAACGGTTGGCCGTAGGTGGCCCCGTACAGTGCCTTACTGAAGTTGGGGTCGCGGTCTAGCAGCCTTCCGAATTATCTTACCCAGCCCGAGGGTCTTACAGTCGTAGTTGAATTTCACTATAAAGGTAGTGTCGACCCTTTGCATACCGGTCGGGTCGCTTCCCCCGATCGGATCATTTCCGGCGTATCGTCGCACATTCGTGTCGCCCCCAGCGAGACCCATCGGGTCGGTCGAGCCAAACTGGCCGGTGGTGGGGTCGTAATTCCTGGCCCGCATATAAAAGAGCCCGCTGCCATCGTTCTGGACTCCAAGCTCGCCGACAAACGTGAACGGATTCGCGACAGTGGCCGAAATGGTCGTCGTCTGGCCGAACGGCAGGTACGCGTATTGATTGACGTAGCTGCCGGTGGCGCCGGTGATCCCGACGGTCGAGCCGATGTTGTTGAAATCGTAGTAAGCAGCAGCGCCGGCGGCACTGACCTGGCTGACCAGCCCGAGGCCGTAGGTGTAATGGGCCGTCAAGGTGCCCCCTGCGTCGAAAGTGGCGACCACAGCTCCCAAGCCCGCCGGGATCGACCTGATAATTCGTCGTGACGCCGTTGACCGTCTGCGAGATCAGGTTGCCCAGCGGATCGTAGCCATAGCTGGCAGTCAAGCCCGGCCCGTTGACGGCGGTCAGCTCGTTGAGCTCGTTGTAGGTGTAGGTCGTGGTGCTGCCGCCGACGCTCTGGGCGATCAGGTTGCCTTCGGCGTCGTACTGGTAGGTCGTGGTGACGCCATTGGTCGTCGAGCTCGTGTACTCGTTGACGTTGTTGGTGACATACGTCGTGGTCACGCCGTTGACCGTCTCCGAGATCCGGTTGCCGGCGGCATCGTAGACGTACTGGAGATCCTGGGCCGTCAGGCCGTCCGGGTCGGTGCTGTTCGGCGTGAAGATCGCCTGAATGAGCTGGCTGTCGGCGTCGTAGCTGTAAACCCACTCGCCGTCCTGGCTGGTGTCGGTCAGGACGTTGCCGAGCGCATCGTAGGTGTAGTCGTCGAACGAGTTGACCGTGCTGTCGGCGGGGTCGTAGCTCGTCGAACCGGTGGACGGCGCATAGTTGGTGATGCTCAGCACGTCGCCGTCGCCGTCGTAGGTGTAAATCGTGAACGTGCCGTTGCCGTTGTCCTTCTGGATCAGGTTGCCGGCGGCGTCGTAGGTGTACTGGACGATCAGGTTGCCGCTTGCCATCGGTCAATTCGGAAAGCCGGCCCACGAGTCGTAGATGTAGTTGACCGTGAAGCCGGTCTGATCGACGCTCTGAGTGCGCTGGCCGACGATGTTGTAGCTGAACTTCAGCCAGGTGCCATCCGGGTACTCGACCTCGGTGAGCAGATCGGGGTTGCTCGCGTCGCCGTAGACGAACGTCTCGACGTTGCCCTGGGCGTCGGTTGCGCTGGTCATGTTTCCCTGGGCATTGTAGGTGTAGCTATAGGACGTGCCGTCGGCGAAGGTTTCGCTGCGTAACCAGGCCGTCGGCATTGTAGGTGTAGCCAATGGCCTGGCCGTTGGCGTTCGAGGAATGAGGTCGCCTCGCCGAGCGGATTGTACGTGTAGGATTGCTCCGTACCGTTGGCATAGGTGATCGAGAGCAAGTCGTTCTGGGAGTCGTAGGCGTAGCTCGTGGTGTTCCCCTTGGCGTCCGTGTAGCTGGTCAGGTCGTTATTCGCGTTATAGGTGAAGGTGGTGGTCCGACCGAGCGGGTCGGTCTCGCTGGTGAGGTTGCCGTTGGCGTCGTACGTGTAAGTGTAGGTTGCTCCACCTGGACCGACGACCTTGGTCAGATCCAGGTTGCTGTCGTAATAACTGCGAGTGACGTTGCCGAGCGGGTCAATCGCGACGGCGGGATCGCCGAAGTGGTCGAAGTACACGGTGGTCGTGTTCCCGTCGCCGTCGGTCTCGCGTATAGCCGCCGGGCGTAAGGTAGGCGAACGTCTCGGATTCCGCGCCATCGTCGCGGTATTGCTCGATCAACTGCCCGTCGGAGTCGTAAGTGAAATACATATGCGTGTTGTCGCGTAGGCGATCTCGGCCAGTGCGTTGTCCTGCGCGGTCGACTCACCGGTGACGTAGGTGTAGGTCGTCGTGCCGTAGATGTCGGTGTAACTGGTCAGGAACTGGCCGGTCGGATCGTAGCCGTAGGTCTCGGTCTGGCCATTCGAGTCGGTCAGCGTGGCGAGATCGCCTTGGGAGTTGTAGGAGAGGTCGAGGTACTCGCCGTTGGAATCGGTCAAGGAAACGAGCTGGCCCAGCGCGTTGTAGCCCGCGGTGATGCGGTTGCCGTTCGAGTCCTGGACGTAGTCCAGGGTGCCGTTGGTGTTGAACTGGTAGGTCGTGCCGTCGGGCGCGACGAGCTGGTAGGCGCCGCTGCTCTGCGGTCAGCGTCGTCCCCTCGTCACCGGCCTCGGGCGCGAAGCTGCCGTTGGGCTGCAAGCTGAAGTACTCGGAGATGCCGTCGTCCTCGATGACCACGTCGCCATTCGCCATCGTTGTCGCGGAGATGTCCCAGTTGGTGGTCCAGCCGAAACCGAGGATGCCCTGCGTATACCGGCCGGAAATCGATGCCTGGTACGACTGTACGAACGTCAGGTCCATGCCAGGCGCCGGCAGGTCATCGGCCGTGACGGAGACGAGCGTCTGCGTGGTGTAGACGGCGTTGGCCTTTTCGATCTCGAACGAGAGGAGCTCACTGACGTCGGTCGTCGGCTGACCGATGCCGGCGAGATAGGCGGAATCGTTGTCGAGCGTCTGGACGTACTGGCCCCAGGTCGAGCCCATATTCGCCGCCACGATCGGGCCGATCACGCTCCAGGCGGCGTCGTTGATCGAGCCGAGCTGAAGGCCGGGCAGCACGCTCGGCCAGTCGACGGCGTCGGTGTCGGTCGTACCGACCTCGGTGAGGCTGAACGTGACCGGCGCGACCGCTCCACTGGGATGAGAGCCAGCCCCCGTAGTAGACAGGGATCTGCTCGCTCTCGCCGGGCTCGAGCATGCCGGGGGTGGCGCCGCTGGCCAGGAACTGCACGGCATCGCTGAAGCCGGATGGAGTGACGTTCGAGTTGTAGGCCAGGCCAGACACCGAGGAATCGAGCGACAGGAAACCGCCCTGGCTGCTGCCCTGCGTCGCCGTCAGCACCAAGAGCGGCGCCGGGATGGCCACGTTCCCCGTGTTGGTGTAATCCACGTACACCGTCGAGGCCGTATCCTGACCGACCGGGCTCGGCACCACGACGCTCGCTGTGAACGTCGTGCCGCCGTGCTGATGGAGAGCGACTGCGGAGCCACGCGCGTCGACCGTGATCGGAACCGTCACGGAGCTTTCGGCGGGAACGACGCCGATGTCCGTCGAGAGCGCGGTGAACGTGTACTCGGGATCGGTGGGCATGGTCAGCGTCACGCCCTGCGCGGCGATCAGGCCGTGGTTGGTGATCATGACGTTGAAGGTCCACGATTGACCGGGCACGAGCGTCGGAATCGACGACGGCGCCGTGATCGTGACCACCGGCGCCGGCACGTCCGTCTGGAAGGTCGTCTGAAGCTGGATCTGGTAGGTGTCCTGGATCGTCGTCTGCACCACGTTCCAGGTGTACGTGACGAACTGCTCGGCGATGAAGACCTCGTCGCTGTTGGTGATGCCCGGAACGACGGTGAATGAGTTGTCGTAGCTCGAGTGACCCGGCGCCGTCACTTGCAAGTCGTACGGCCCGGCGGGGACATTCGTGAATGTGACGGAGCCGCTCGCATCGGTCGTGCCGGTCTCGACGACATCGGTGTTGTCGTAGGGATTGAGCAGGTTCACCGTGGCGCCCTGCACGCGCGGCGAGCCGGCTTCCTCGAACGTGTAGTTGTCGTCCACCAGCACGGTGACGGTGCCCGTGGCGGTGGTGATCGCGGTGAACGTGAAGGGCACGCTGATGCCGGTCCCCGTGCCGCCGATGCCGATCGTGCCGGTGTACTCTTCCAGCGGCAGATTGGCCGGCGGCGTCAGCTCGACCGTGACCGTCGACGATGCGCCGGGAGCCAGCGAGGGAATCGTCGCCGGGGACGCCAGCGTCATGTATGACGTGGACGGCAGGCTAACCTGTGAGCGCGCCGCTCGGCGCGCCGCCGTTGTTGGTGATCGTGAACGAAACGCAGGCTCTGGTCGCCGACAACCATGCCCGAATCGAGGTATGCCGGGTTGGCCGCCAGGACCGGCGTCAGCGGCGCGACCGACACCTCCAGCAGGATGCTGAGCACGGCCCCTTGCGTCGTCGTGACCTGGATCGTCACCACGCCCGTGGCCGCCTGTGTCGATGTATCGTCGAGGCTGTAGCCGAGCGTCGCGGTGCCATCGCCCGCGATCTGGCTGGGCGCCGTCAACTGCACGATCAGGCCCGCCGGCCCGCCGCTCCAGGTCGCGCTCAGGCCGGTCAGCGTGCACGTCGCTCAAGTTCGTCAGCGTGAATTGCGCCGGTGAGCGGCGTGTTGGGAACGATCGTCACGTTGCCAGTGGCCGGCGACGCCGTCATGCCGACGATCTCGAACTGCGCCTGCACCGGCGGATTCGTCACTCCCGGGTCGCCCGCGGTGACCGAGTACTCGCCCGCCTCGTCGGGCAGCGGCTGGAACGTGACGCTGTAGTTTCCGTTCGAGTCGGTCGTGGCCGTCAGCGTGCGCGTCGTGCCGTCGACCAGGATCTGGACCGCGACAGGCACGTCGGCGGCCGGGTTGCCGTCGCTGGTCAGCGTCGCGACACCGGAGAGCACGACCGGCGTCCCGGCGGACACGACCGTCGCGGACGGCGTGACCGTCGCGGTGTACGCCGCCTGGTCGTTGTAGGGCTGACCGGCTAATGCCGGTGTTGTTCGTGTAACTCAGCTCCTGCACGCTCTGGCCGCTGTCGGTCACCACGCGCACGAAGTACTGGCCGACGGTCGTGGGGGACGGAATCGTGACGGTCTGCGTGTAGCTCTGGCCGGGATTAACCGTGCCGGTGAACGTCACCGAGTCGACCGGCGTGGTCGATTGCGGTCCGCCGGCCGGGTCGAGATAGACCTGATCGACCCACGAGCCCGACGCTGGGTAACCGCCGTTATTGGTGACGGTCCACGAAATCGACAGCGGCGTGTTGTCGTAGCCGCTGGCGGGGGCGGTCACATTCGTAACCAGCCAGGTCGGGCAGCTCCACGTCGGTGATGCCCAGCGTCGCGAGGCCGGTGTCGAGCCCAGTCGCCGTCGCGAAGATCTGAACGTCTTGCAGGCCCTCCGGGACGTTGTTCTGAATCGCGTCGATCGTGAAGGAGACCGAGGTCTGGCCGGCCGGAATCGTGACGGTTGCCGGGACGGTCGCCTCGGTCGGGTCGCTGCTCGACAAGAGTGACGACCGTTGGAGTGGTTGACACGATGTTTTGAGTGACGGTGGCCGTATCCGTCGTCCCCTCGTAGACGGTGGGCGTGGCGAAGCTCAACGACAGCGCCGGTCCGTTGGCATTGAGCACCAGCAGGCTTGCCTCGGCGGAGCCCTGAATCAGCGTCACGCCGGCATAGGTCTCGACGCTGGCGGTGATGACCGCGGTCTGGTTGCCGTCGTCGAGCCCGTTATTGACCGCCGCGATCGGGAAACTGGCTGACTCTTCTCCGGCATTGATCAGGACCGACGTCGGAACAGTCGCGACGGTCGTGTTGCTGCTGCCGAGGACGATCGTGATCGGCTGCGCTGCGGGGCTGGCGATCGAGACGGTGCCCGTCGTCGCGTCGGCGCCGGCGGCCTCGCTGACGGTCGTGCTCGGCGAGCGTCAGGCTCAGGGTTGGCACGTTGGGGTCGACCACCAGGACGCTCGCCGATCCAGGCTGGAAGCCGCTGGCCGAGGCCGTGATCGTCTCCGTCTCATTGCCGTCGATCTGGCCGTCGTTGACCACGGTGATCGGGAACGTGACCGACGTCGCCCCCGCGGGAATCGTCACGGTCGCCGGGACCGTGAGCTTGTTGATGTTGCTCGTCACGAGCGAGACCGTCACGGTTCCCTCCAGCGGATCGTTGCTGGTGACTGTGCCGTAGATCGCCGGGTTGGCGTCGGTCTCGTTCACGGAGCTGCTGTTCAAGGCCACGGTCAGCGTCGGCACGTTGGTGTCGGTGACGGTCAGGGCGGCGCTGCCCGAAGCTAAACCGCGTGGCGCTGGCCGTCAGGGTCGCGATCTGCGTCCCTTCGACGACGTAGTTGTCGATCGTGCCCACCGGGAACGTGACCGAGGTAGCGCCGGCCGGGATCGTGACCGTCTGCGGAGCCGAGACGTCGTACGTATCGGAGTTGGTGATCGTGACGACCAGCGGTTCCGTCGTGTCGGTGTTGGTGGTGACAGTGGCTGTCGTGGCATCGCTGCCCGCGGCGTCGGTTTCGGTGTCGGAGGCGAGCGTAAGAACCAACCCTCCGGCAAGGCTCGTCGACTGTGACGCCACGGCCGTGTTGCCGGAGTTGTTGAGCTCAAAGACCACGCCTCCCGGGTCTTCGCTGACCACGAACCAGTAGTTGCCGGGCGTCAGTGCGGGTACTTGCACGATCATCGACCGCGAGACCGATTGACCGGCCGCAAGCGTGCCCGTAAAGCGTCTGCGCGGCGAGCAGGGTTTCGTCGTCTCCGGCCGAGTCGGTTGCCAGCAGCACCTGCTCGGTCCAAGGGCCGTTGGCGCTGGCCGATCCGTTGTTGGTAAGTGACCACGTAACCGTGGTCGACTGTCCCGGATCGACTGAGCTTGCTCCGGTCACGCCGCTGACGACCAATTCTGGGTAGGGTCCAAGGGTGGACGTCTCGGTCAGCGTCTCCGAGTCACTCGGTTCGCCCTCCGGCGTCGAAACGTTCTGGTAGTAGTCGGCCGTGACGGTGAATTGGATCTGGCCGACGCCGGCATATCCGTTGGGAAGAGTGAAGTCGTACTGCTGCACCGTGCTTGCGCCGCGGCCAGTTCTCCCTCGCTCGGCTCGTTGTACAAAACGTAGCCCGTGGCCAGCACGCTGCCGGTCGTCGTGTTGGTGATGACGACTTGATCGCTAAACGACCCATCGGCCGGCTGGGTGCCTGTGTTGGTGTCGGTCCACTGGACCACGATGCTCATGCTCGACTGCAATCCCGAGGCGGGCGTGGTCGTCAGATCCGAAACCGCAAGCGAGACGCTCTTGAACGCGCCGAAATTTTCGCCAGTGAGGGCGGCGCCGCTCGTGGCCGTGATCGCGATCAACCCCGAACTGGGTGCAGTCAAGACGAAGCCCGGCTGTGTCACCACCGCGACGTTGTAGATGCCCGGCCCAACACCGCCGATCGAATAGTCGCCGCTCGCATTGGTCGTCGCGGTGCCGACTACCCTGCTCACGCTGTTCAAAAGCTCGACGGTCCAGCCGGTAAGGCCGGGATCGCCCGGGTCCAAGTTCCCGTCGTCGTTCAAGTCGTCGAAGACTTCGCCGCTTACGGTCGCGAGCTGAAAGTCGCCGAAGTTGATGCCAGACAGGTTCTGGCCGGCGACCATGGTCACGTAGTAGATCGCCGGAGCTGTCGTCTCGGTGTATCCGGTCTGAAGCACTTCTTCGACGCGATACAGTCCGGGCAAGATGCCGGCCAACGTATAATCGCCGCTTGAGTCGGTAGTCGCTGTGGCGGCCACGGAGTTCGCGCTGTTGACAAGCTCGATCGTCCATCCTGCCATGCCAGGATCGCCGGCGGCGAAGGCCCCGCTGCCGGCCACGTCGTCGAAGACCTGGCCGCTGATCGTGAGCCCCGGGAACTCGCCGAGGTCCTCTCCGGAGATGTTCGTCCCGCTGGTCGGCACAATGGTGACCGGCGAGTTCGTCGCGACATAGCCTGCCTGCTGCACCACCTCGAGGGTGAAAGTCCCCGGGCCGACGTTGCTGAAGGAGAACAAGCCGCCGGAGGCCGTGGTGGCCTGGATGGTCTGCGAACCCTGGACCAGGTCAACGGTCCACCCCGAGAGGCCCGAATCGCTGCCGTCGATCTGGCCATCTCCGTTGTTGTCCTGGAACACCTCGCCGCTAAGCGACACAGGCACGAACTCGCCGAAGTTCAGGGTGGAGTCGTTCAGCCCGCTGGTCACGTCGATGGACACCGAACTGGCCGAGCTCGGAACGTAACCGGACTGCTGGACCACCTCGACGGTGTAGGTTCCCGCGATCACGTTTGCGAAGGTGTAGCTGCCGGTTGAGTCGGTGACGGCCGTGGTGACGACTTCGTTCGATGCATCGAGGAGCTCGACGGTCCAACCCGAAAGCCCCGGCTCGCCAGCCTCGAGGGTGCCGTCGCCGTTGGTGTCGTTGTAGACCTCACCGGCCAGGGTGGCGGACTGAAACTCGCCGAAGTTGTACCCAGAAGCGACCAGCCCGCTGGACGACGTGACGGTGAACGAGGTCGGCGGCGTCGCCACGTAGCCGGGCTGTGTTACTTCCTGAATGGTAAAGGTTCCCGGACCGACGCCGGCGAACGAGTAGTTCCCATTCGAGTCCGTGGTGGCCGTTGAAATTACCGTGCTGCTGCTGTTCAGTAGCTGCACAGTCCAACCAGGCAGGCCGGGCTGAACGGCCCCAACCAGTTGGATGTTGTCCAATCCGGCGAGCTCTGGACCGACCGTGTACTCACCCCGGATGTATAGCCCAGTCAGATCTCCCAGGACATCCTGGAAGTTCGCTGGGGTCGCGAGAGCCCCGTCCGTAGTGTTGAGGTGCCAACTGGCTGACGGAGCGAAGTTTACGCTCACCGCTGTCCAACCCGTGCCGGGGACGATGGGCGGATTGCTTTCCCAAAGCAGCCGCATCCCATCTCCGACCAGCATCACGTCGGTCGTCTGGTAATTGATCGCACCTTGGGGATGTGTGAGATCGTAGGTAAGTCCCGTCGCATCCGACTGGTTCCCCAGCAAGAAGGAAGGGGCCGAGAAGGTAAAGTCTCCGTTGTCCGGATCGGTCGTGGAAATGTAGCCGCCCGGATCGCCCCCACTGCTGTTGTAGGTAGGAGTATAGACACCGATAATTGAGTAATCGTTGGTGGATAGGTCGGCGAAGCTGACGATCTGCCAGCCCTCGTCGTTGCTATTGAACGTGCTTTGGATGCCCAGCGGCGTCGCCTCCCCATTCGGGTCGTTGAACACGACACCGCTGAACGTGGCTGTTGCGAAATCACCGAAGTCGAGGTTATTGACCGTCTGTCCCGAAGAGACCGTGACGGTGTACGTGCCCGGCGATGCCGGCTCGGTCTGGATGTAGCCGGCCTGCAGGACCTCCGACAGGGCGTAGGTACCGGCGGACACGCCGCTGAGCGAGTACATGCCACTGTTGTCGGTTGTCGTCGTATAGACGGAGTTGGTCGATGTATTTGTCAGCTCAACGGTCCAGCCCGCGAGGCCCGGGTCGCCGTTTTCAAGGGTCCCGCTGCCGTTGACGTCGTTGTAGACCTCGCCGCTCACCGTCCAGGGACCCACGACGGTGACATCGTACGAGAACTCCGACGTATCGCCTGCCGGGTCGGTGGCCGTCGCGCTGATTGACTGCCCGATCGCCACGGCGGTGGGGGTATCGACCGTGAAGGATGCCTGACCGCTCAAGTCGGTCGTCACGCTAGCGAACGTGAGGAAGGTCTGCCCCTGGCCATAACCTGTCTGGTCGGCGGCCACGCTGCTGAAGAACTCGACGCGGTAAGTCGTGTTGGGGCTCGCGGTGAGCGACCCGGCGATGGTTGTCGTTCCATTGGCCGAGACGGCGGATGACAGGACGGGGAAATCCTGAAACAGGTTGGGGCCCGAGTGGCCCTCTGAGCCGTTGAGCGTGACACCGTCATTACCCAGGTCGATGCCAAGCAGCGCGTTGGCGAAAATCGAGTTCCCGAGGACAGCGTCGCCGGTGCTGGCGTCAGTAGCGTTGTCTCCGATCGTGACCCCGTTGCCGCCGTTGAAGGCGATGATGTTACCCGCACCGGCGGTCGTACCGCCGATCGTGTTGGCAATGGCACCAGAGTCGATGAGTACGCCACCGTACGAATTACCTAGCGCGTACGAGCCGGTCACGTCGGTGCCGATGTTGTTGGCCGCGACGATGTTCTGGTTCGTCCCCTGGCCGGTGATAACGACACCGTAATTGTAATTTCCCGAGATGACGTTCTCCGCCGTGCCGCCGATGGTGTTATTGGAGGCCCCTGCATCGATGTAGACGCCGCTGTATGTGTTGCCGAGCTGCAGGGTTCCGTTGCCGTTGGTGCCAATCATGTTGCCTTCGACGACGACATCCGAGGCACCGTTGATCCAGATGCCACCATTACCGTTCGCCGAAATGACGTTGCCCGACCCGGCCGTGGCGCCTCCGACCGTGTTGCCAAAGGTCCCCGGCCCAAAGTATACCCCCTGAAACGCATTGGCGAGCGGCTCGGAACCGGTCGTGTCGGTACCGACGAGGTCGCCCTCGACGACGTTGCCTGAAGTGCCGGTCCCTACGATGAAGAGCCCGCACGCATCGTTCCCTGAGACCAGGTTGCCCCCAGCGCCGGAGGCACCACCGATCGTGTTGTTCGTCGCACCTGAGTCGATGTCAATTCCTTGACCTGAGTTGCCAATGCCCGCCGTTCCGGAGAGATCAGTTCCGACGAAGTTCCCTGCAACGACGTTCTGGCTCGTCCCCTGGCCGGTGATGACGACGCCATCGCCGCCATTCCCCGAGATGACGTTCCCCACCCCGGCGACGATGCCGCCGATTGTGTTGTTCGTGGAGCCCTGCTCGAGGAGAATCCCGTCGGAACCGTTCGCAACCGCGAACGATCCCGTCGCGTCCGTCCCGATAAAGTTCCCGGCAACGACGTTGTTATATGCGTTCTGGAAATCCAGACCCTCTCCGGCGTTCCCGGAGATCACGTTCCCTGCGCCGGTAGCGGACCCACCGATGGTGTTGTCGTATGCGGAGTCGATCGCGATGCCGCCTCCGCCGCCGGCCGACGTACTTCCGTCGGTGGTCGTGCCAACGTAGTTGCCTTCGACGAGATTGTCGAAAGAGCCGGATGAGTTCAGCCAAATCGCGGTGAATCCCTGAGCGCCCACAACGTAATTTCTCGCTCCGACGGTCGTGCCGCCAACGGTGTTGTAGCTGGAACCGATGTAGATGCCATTGCCGATGCCCAGGGAGCCCGTTCCAGCGCCGTTGAGGCCGATTGTGTTCCCCAACACGAGATTGTCATTGGAGCCGTCACCCTGGTTGCCGATCGAGATTGCCGAAAACCCAGAGAAGGTTTGAACGATGCGGTTGCCCATGTTGGTGCCAGCGCCGCCGATCGTATTCGCAGTCGCGTCGTTGTCGACACTGATGCCTTCCAGACCGTTGCCAAGCTCGCCGGATAGATCGGCCTTCATGCCAATCGCATTATTGATCACGAGATTATTCGTGGAATCATTAATCTCGATCCCCACGCCGACGCCGGATGAACCGTTGCCGCTGATCACGTTGCCGGCCCCGGCGCTTGTTCCCCCGATCGTGTCGTCGGAAGCTCCGTCGGAGATAGACACGCCGTCCGACGTATTGCCTAGATCGCCGGTTCCGGTGATGTCGGTGCCGATGAAGTTGCCAAGGACGACGTTCTGGCTGGTTCCCGCATTGTTGATATCGATGCCGTCCCCGTTATTCCCGGAGATGACATTCGCTGCACCCGACGCGGCGCCGCCGATCGTGTTGCTCGTCGCTCCTCCACCGATGAATACCCCTTGATAGTTGTCACCGAGTGCCGCGGTGCCGGCGGCATTGGTGCCGATCAGGTTGCCCACAACGAGGTTACCCGTCGTGCCGGCATCGGAAATGAAGACACCAGAAGACTGGTTTCCGGAAATGAGGTTGCCGCCGGCGCCGGTCGTGCCGCCGATTGTGTTGTCCGCGGCTTGGTCGGAGACATCAACGCCATTTGACTGATTGCCCAGGGCAGTGCTTCCGGTAGCGTTGGTGCCCACGAGATTGCCCGCGACGAGATTATCGTTCGTGCCGCTTCCGAAGAGGAAGATGCCGATCCCATCGTTTCCTGAGACCACATTGCCTTCGCCCGAAGTCGTACCACCAATCGTGTTGTCGCTCGCACCGCTGATGACGATGCCGGACCCCTCATTACCGTCAGCCGCGTTTCCAGCCGCGTCGAGCCCAATGAGATTACCCGCCACCAGGTTGTCCGATGCAGCCGAGCCGACGATATCGACGCCGTCGCCTCGATTTCCCGAAATCACGCTGCCGCTGACCACGTCCTGACTGCCCCAGATTGCGACTCCGCCGCCCCCGTTGTTAACGACCTGACTTTGAGTAATCTGCACCGCGCCCGCCGATACGAAGATTCCCATCCTGCCGAATCCGGTGACTCCAAAATCGACGACCGCGTCGCCGCTCCCTTGGATGGACAGCCCGTTGGCCCTAGCGATACTAGTACCGCTGCCGCTGCCGCTACGGCTACCGCCGCCGGCGCTGCCCTGAATGCTGAGGTCCTCGAGCGTAGCGTCGGGACGCGTCAAGGCGGGAAGTGCCGAGTAGAGATAGATGGTCCCGATGCTCGACGAGCTCGGTTCGATGATGTCCTGGCCATTCGACAAGGGATCGGAATTGACCGCCTCGATTTCGGGCGCAGCGACCCGGTACCCCGGTTGTTGGCGTTGGTGACATAAAAGATCGACAGGAGCTGTCGATTTTCCAACAGCTCCGCCCACGGCATCGAATGCCGATCGCGCTGCGGTCGCCGACGACGAAGGCGCCGACGTCTCCGAAATGCAAGCTGCAAGTCAAGGAGGTTCATGATGTGTCGCTCCACGGTCGATCGTCGAAGGAGGTGTTGGTCCGCGTTGAACCAATCGGGACGGACGGCGAAATCAGAAGCGTCTTGCAGAGAGCTTTTCATCCACCGCGTCCTCGCGGGGTCGAGCCATGGTGCAGACCTGCTCCGAGCTAATTCCTGGGACTTCCAGAATCATCCCGGACCGTTGCGAGAGCAGCGTACTGGGCTCGAGCTGCTCGAGGCGAGGACCCTTCACCTGATGGCGACCGGTCTTGGGACGCCTGTTGCGCGGTCGTCTTTTTTGAGCGGAAAGTTCTCGGAAGGAGGACATGTGCGCGCTCCTTGGCTAACGGTGCCTTGACTCAACGAAGCAAATGCATCCAGTGAGATCGATCGATTCCCGAAGCGTCCCTGCACTTCGCTCCAGGCGCCTGACTCACCCAGTCGCGGTAAGCCGGCAAGACTCGTTCAACGCCAAGCCGTTGCAAACTCCGTGCGAATCGGAATAGCACTTGCCAATCTTCGGCGATCAATTAAATGCGCGTCTTCCGCGCTGCGGACCGGCGTTGCCGCACATGCTAGATCACCGCGCTTGCCGAACACAAATGAAATCCGGGTGAATTGTTGCGGTTCCTTGTTAACTGGTGAAAACGAGCCGGGGCCTGCTCGAGCTGCCGGGCCATTCCGAAGCGGTAGTCCCAAACCCGCCCCGGTCTCGGCGGCTCTTCCTCCGACGGCAGAGCATTCTTGGACTCGACGCGACCGGCGTCGCCCGGTTACGCACGTCTGGAATCGGCTTTCGTCACGGTGCGCGAAGCCCTCTGTCTTAATACCGCCGCGAGGGCGGCAAACCGAACAGAAAAATCGGCGAACTGGTAACGAACAGGAATCCGCGAAACGGCGCGACGCTCCTCGCTCCAGCCTAAAAGGAATTCCGTGCAGCATATGTTGCACAACCTCGAAGGCGAATCGCCCCGAGACATTGATCACGACCTCGTCATTGGGTTCACGTACCGCGCCGGTGCTCCGGTTACTGCCGGCGTTCCAGTCACCGCTGCCGGGGTATATCCAGTCGACCCCCGACAGAAGCCGGCGGATGACCAGCGGCTCGAGCCGGGGAATCAGAAGCTTCTTGCGCGACGGTCGCCGAGTGCGGCGGACCCGACGTCCCCGAGATCGGTGCTGCACGTCACGGCAGTTCATGATGAGCCTCTCGCAAGTCGGTCGTCGATGAAGGCGTTTTTCCGCGTTGTGCCAATCGGGACGGACGGCGAAATCAGAAAGTTGTTCACACGGACGAGCGGCGTTTCCCAGCTTTGCCTTACTTGGTGTGAGCCTCTGGAGCGGCCTTCCTCCTGGCATCAACCGCGCGATGCGGCTACACTTCCGGGAAGTCATCGCGGGCTTCGAACGCTTTGGGGTCCCAGCTCGCCGCCCGGTCGCGTTACCTCCATGGCCATGTCGGTCGAGTCGAAGGTGACGGCTTCGCTGACAACGATCGGACCGCCAAGGTCGATGGTGGCTGAGCCGGGAACGAGACGGATGACTTCGCCCCGGGCGCTCCTCGCCGGATGACGGAGTGAGAGCGGAGAACCTCGCCACGACGGCGCCCCAGGGGCTTACGCGATCGAAAAAAGTCATGGTGGGATCGCCTTGACGCACTGGCCCAGACCGATGATGGGTGACGGAGCTCGTTGCTGTGAAACTCAGCTTCCAGTTGGTTTTGGTCCGAAGTCCGACAGCGTCGCACCTATCTCGGCCCGCACGCCCAGTTGTCTGAAAAGGGCAGCCGCCTGGCGTAGAAGCCGTCAGTCCTCCTGTTTGTATGTACGGACCCTTTAACGCATCACAAACCTTGGCGACAGTCGCCGGATGAGATAGGGTCCCAGGCTTCGGTTCCGCAAGCGTGCAAGTGTGGAAACCTGCGAGTGCGGAGGATGCCGAGAGTCTCTAGACCCTCGGCTGTGCTGGGGTCATGGGCCGGATTGCCATGCTTCGCTTGGAAACGAGGACTAATCACCTATGCATAGCGATTCCGACATTCGCACCAGCGCGACACTGCTCAAACAGCTTCGTGTCCTTGAGGACCAGCAGGCATGGAACAGGTTTATGGACCTGTATTCGCCGCTGTTGAGGGTCTGGGGCGCGCGAGCGGGCTTGCCTCACCATGATGTGGAAGATCTGATAAGCAGGCTTCTGGTGAAACTGGTCCAAGAGATTCCCAGGTTCGTGTACGACCCGCGAAGGGGCAGGTTCCGCAGTTGGCTCAAAGCCCTAACGAACCATGAATTGGTCAACATGGCACGGGAAGCCGCTCATCGTTTGCCGGGCGACAAGGGAACGGGGCGTTCGACTATCCATGATCTATTGATCCAGCATCCTGATACGCTGGATGAGCTCGTCGACGGCTTGCACCAATGTTCGATTAACATGCTGGAAGTGCTCCATGAAGCAATTAATGAAGAGCGTGATGCCTGCCAGGGCGACGAGCGAATCTCATGGGAGATATTCAACCGGACTATTCTCATGCGCGAGAAGATCCGGCTCGTGGCCCAGGAATTCCACCTCACCTATCACGCGGCCGCGATGCGGGTCCAACGGATCAAGCCGCGTATTGGAGCCAGAGCCATCCGCTTGTTTCGTGAGCGTGCAAATATCGAGGCCGCCAACGAAGAAAAACCGCAGAACTAATATAGAGACCGCCAGGCCGAGGGCGCCGAAGCAAGCCGTCGAATCCGAAGCCTCCATGAGGCGGTCACGCCCAATCTCTGACTTCCCGCGCCAGTCGTCTCGTGCGGAGTGCAACCATGGCGCAAAACGCCGCCGTCGACTGTCCATCCCCGGAAACACTGCGCCGTTCGCTCGACTCTGAAAGTTCGATGTTGTCAGAAGAGCGACAGCAGATTTCGGACCACGTTGAGGGGTGCGAGCGCTGCCAGGATGTTATCGAAGGGTTGGTGCGCGCAGCAAAATCCTGCCGGCAATTCGCGTTTCAGTACATTCGGAAGCAGGTGCTTCTGCTCCGAGTGAAACGATCGAAAGGCCCTTGCCTGCAATTTCGGGTTTTGAAATCTTCGGTGAACTTGGACGCGGCGGCATGGGGGTGGTGTACAAGGCCCGCGACGTGACCAACAACGACATCGTGGCGCTGAAGGTGCTGCAATGGAACAACATTTTCAGTTCTTCGGCTATCTCGCGCTTCAAGCGAGAATTCCGCGCGCTAAGGGATGTGAGCCACCCCAATCTCATTTCCCTCTACGAATTCTTTGACGAAGGCCCTTATTGGTTCTTCACGATGGAACTCGTCGAGGGAATCGACATCCTGGCCTATGTACGTTCGGAAGTCTGGGTCCAGGACGCTGGCCCCGCCGAAGATCCTCCTGTGCCCCCTCCTCGGCCGGGCGCCGTACAATCGGAGCCGGAGCCCCACAGCCATTACGGCCTATCACCGCCCCAACTGCATCGATTGCGAAACGTCGTGCGTCAACTCGCCCACGGCGTCGAGGCGCTGCACGAGGCAGGCAAGCTCCACCGTGACATCAAGCCCACAAACGTGCTCGTGGACCTCCGTGGTCATGTCCGGCTCATGGACTTCGGGCTCGTCGCCGAACTTGAGCGCGGCGGCCTCTATCAGAGCTTCGAGTCGCGTCCTTTGGGTACGGCCGCCTACATGGCGCCGGAGCAAGCGCGCGGCGATCCTATCTCCGAAGCTAGCGACTGGTACAGCATCGGTTCGCTACTATTCGAGGCGCTGACAGGCCGCCCTCCCTTCGTGGGCGATTTCTTTGATGTACTTATTATCAAGCGTGGCAAAAGTATTGAGCCGCCAAACCCGAACGATTTCGTGCCCGGTATCCCGGACGACCTGTGCGAGCTGTGTGTGGACCTGCTCCAGTGGGATCCTACGATGCGGCCACGCGGACGCGACGTGCTGCGTCGGCTGGTTAGTACGACGGCTGAGCCCGGGGATCCGACAACCAGGCCATCGTGTCACAGCGGCCGCGCGCCGCTCATCGGGCGCGAGCGACATCTGGAGGAGCTGAGGGCTGCGTTTGCGGCGATGACTCGCGGGCGAACGCTGACCCTTTACGTCCATGGAGAATCGGGAGTGGGCAAGAGCGCCCTCATCCGGCAGTTCCTAGACGATCTCATCCAGCATAGAAAAGCCGTGGTGCTCGAGGGTCGCTGTTACGAGCGAGAATCGGTGCCTTATAAGGCCCTCGATGAACTGGTCGATAACCTGAGCAAGTATCTGGGCGCGCTGTCGCGGGACAAGGCTCTGGCGCTCTTGCCCCGTGATGCCTCGTCGTTGACGATGCTTTTCCCTGTGTTGCATCACGTCGCGGCTGTGGCGGCCGCTCCCCGCCGCGACCGAGAGGCGAGCGCCGATCCGCAAGAGTTGAGGCGACGGGCCATCACCGCCCTTCGTGAACTGTTCGGGCGGCTCGGTGACCGTGAACCGCTCGTACTGTCAATCGACGACCTGCAGTGGGGCGACGTTGATAGCGCAGCATTGCTCGCAGAACTGTTGCAGTCCCCCCAAAGGCCTCGGCTCTTACTGCTGGCGTGCTACAGAAGAGCGGATGAGGCGACGAGCCAATTCCTGCGAAGATTGCAGTCGGCGTCGGAGACTTCCAGTGCCGACGTCGAACGCCGAGAGCTTGCTGTCGATCCGCTCACTCGATCCGAGGCCGAGAATCTTGCGCTCGAACTCCTCGATCACGATGATTCGTCTTCGAAGGCGTATGCCGAGGCGATCGCGCTGGAATCGAGGGGTAACCCGTTCTTTGTCCACCAGCTCGTGCAGTTTCTGCAATCCGCGACCGATCGCACGGGTCTTGCCTCTTCGACGGGTCTGATCGCCCTGGATGACGTGATTTGGGAACAGGTGCTGCGTTTGCCGGAGCCCGCTCAACGCCTCCTCCAGGTCGTTGCGGTATCCGGAGGACCCCTAAGGCAGACGGAGGCATTCCTCGCCGCGGTGCTAGTCAAAGACACATGGTCAGTGCTGACGATCCTGCGTGCGGGCCGGTTCATCCGGGTCCGGAACACGAGTGAATGGAGCGAGATCGAGACCTACCACGACCGCGTTCGAGAGGCCGTTATCGCCCACCTGCCTGCCGAAACCCTGCGGGACCATCACCGCCGCCTGGCCATCGCACTTGAGGCTTCCCCTGCGCCTGACCCCGAAGTACTGGCCGTTCACTTTCGGGAGGCCGATGAGCTCGCGAAGGCGCGACTCTACTACGCGCAGCGCCGCGGACAGCGCGGTGGACACACTAGCCTTCGACCGGGCCGCCATGCTCTATCGACGCGCCCTGGAACTCGGACCGACGGACGACGTCCAGGCCCTCCGGAAGAAGCTCGGCGACGCCCTCGCCAACGCAGGCCGGGGCTCCGAGGCCGCGTATGCCTTCCTTGACGCCGCGAGCGGTGCAACCGACGACGCGGCGCTCGAGCTAAGGCGCCGCGCCGCCGAGCAGTTTTTGATCAGCGGTCATGTCGATAACGGGCTCGCGACGCTTCAAATCGTCCTGACCAAGGTCGGCATGAGGCTGCCAAACTCGCCTTGGCGCGCGCTATTGTCCCTCCAACTTCGGGGGTTGATGCTTCGTTTGAGGGGCCTCGGCTTTCGCGAAGCCGATGTCCACCAGATATTGCAGGATGATCTTACACGTATCGACATCTGCTGGTCGGTGGCGGTTGGCCTGAGCCTAATCGACATCGTGCGCGGCGCGGACTATCAGAGGCGCGGTCTTTTGCTCGCCCTGCGCGCCGGAGAACCCTTTCGAATCGCGCGGTCACTTGCCTTCGAGGCGGCTCAGGTGTCGATCGCGGGCAAATCCAGCGCGCACCGAACGACGCGGTTGCTCAACGCCGCCGAAAAGCTAAGCGAATCTGTCAAAAAACCTTATGTGTCCGGTCTCCTGTCGGCCGTCAAGGGAATACAGGCTTTTTTGTCCGGCAGTTGGAAGCAGGCTCACGAGTTGAGCGAAGACGCATTGGAGATCTTCAGGAATCAATGTACGGGCGTCGCCTGGGAGCTGGATTCCATGCACAACTTCGCGCTATGGTCCCTGACCTACATGGGAGAGGTGGCGGAGCTGAGCAAACGCCGACCGGCACTGCTCACGGAAGCTCAGAACCGTGGCGACCACTACGCGGTAACGAATCTGAGCACCTCACACACAATGGCTGTCGTTCGGCTGGGTGCAGACGACCCGGAAGGCGCCCGGATCGAATTGAAAGCGATTGATCACTGGACCCAGAAGGGCTTTCATGTCCAGCACCACATCGCTCTCTTGGCGCGTGTGCTGATCGACCTTTATCTGGGGGACGGGTCGCTGGCCTGGCGTCACGTCTCGGAGCGTTGGCCCGAGTATTCCTCTTCGCTCCTGTTTCGCGTGCAACAGGTCCACGTCGACGCGCTGCAATTGCGCGGCCGCAGCGCGCTGGCTGCCGCAATGAGGGCTTCCGACCCGGCGTCACTCTGGCACGACGCCGAAGCCACCGCGCGGAGTCTGGAACGAGAGAATGTGCCGTGGGCTACAGCACACGCCCAGTTTCTCCGCGCAGGCATCGCCGCAGGCCGCGGCGATCTGTCCAGCGCGGTTGCCCTTCTCACTGCCGCGGCCGTGAGCTTCGATGCGACGGACATGCATCTCTACGCCGCAGTAACGCGTCGTCGTCAGGGTCAGCTTGTCGGCGGCGACGAGGGCCGCGCCCTGGTGCAAAAGGCTAATTCGTGGATGACAAACCAGACCATACGGAACCCCACCCGAATGACCGCCATGTATGCACCCGGTTTCCCGGATTGAGGCGGAACGTCGCGGAGGCGTCGGATTCGGGCTGATCTGAATCGCCAGGCAAGCGTCGCGCAAGGTAGCCGCCAGATTCGAAAACTCAATAAGGCATCGCACCTGAACCCTCACTTCCGACCTTCGTCATCTTGTGGGGAGTGCAACCATGGCGCAAAACGACGACGACGACTGCCCATCCTCGGAAAGACTGCGCTGTTCTCTCGACTCTGAAAATTCGATGTCGTCGGAGGAGCGACAGCAGATTTCGGACCACGTCGAGGGGTGCGAGCGCTGCCAGGATGCTATCGAAGCGTCGGTGCGCGCCAGCACGATCTTGCCGAGGATGGGAGTTTCAGTACCTTCGGAAAGAGGTGATTCTACTGCCGGTGCAGAGGACGAACAGGCCAGCCGTGAGGGTTTCCTTGATCCCCCGATCAGCCGGTCCCCGACTCGGCCGACGGATCCGATTCACTCCGCCGGTCGGGGTCGAGCGAAGTCCCGACTCAACAGCGACGTCGCGGTCAGTCTGGTCACTGGGTCTGGCCCGCACCAAAGCAGCGCCGTCGAGAGCCTGTACCGCACCCGGATGCGCGCCGGCATCCTGATCATCCTGGTAGGGTTCGGGGGTTTCCTCGTCAAGAATCTCTGGGACGAGCACTACGCCGACGGCGCGCACCGCCTGGTCCTCTGGGCCCACGTCGCCATCGTCGTAACGGTGGCGCTCATGGCCCCGGTCCCGTGGGGCCGGCTACCCTTGTCGCTCCGTGGCTATCGCGCCTTGGAGCTGATCCTTATGCTGTTGATGACAGTCTTCTTCGCCCTGTTTCAGCTCGACGAGTTTCGCCGGGACCAATGGGCACCGCTGGTCGTCAGGGGACACGAAGCGGACGTGCTCGACTTGACGAGCGATAGCTGCCTGCTGCGCTGGTTCGCGTTCCTGGTCTTCTATGGTTTCTTCGTACCCAACACCTGGGAACGGTGTGCCCGCGTGCTCGGCGCTGTCGCCGTCTGTCCCGTGGCGGTGACTGTGGGAGTCGGACTCTGGGAAGGTACGCTCGGCCTGTTTCATGACGTTTTGCAGGAAATGAGTATCTGGGTGGGTCTTGGCTGGTCGATGGCCGTTTACGGCTCGCACAAGGTTGCGCAATTGCGCCGCGAGGCGTTCGAAGCCCGAAAGCTGGGCCAGTACCGCCTGAAGCACCGGCTCGGAGCCGGCGGAATGGGGGAGGTCTGGCTGGCCGAGCATCAATTTCTCAAGCGACCTTGCGCCATCAAGCTGATCCGAGATGACCTGGTTCGGGACCCGATTACCTTGCGCCGGTTCCAGCGCGAGGTGCAGGCAACGGCCATGCTGGCGCACCCGAACACCGTCCGGATTTATGATTACGGTTTCGCCGACGACGCGACCTTCTACTACACCATGGAATACCTCCCGGGCCGGACCTTGCAGGAGCTGGTCGAGAAAGGCAGCCCGATGCCGCCGGGACGCGCGGTGTACTTCCTCCGTCAAGCTTGCTCCGCCCTCCGGGAGGCCCACGCCAACGGCCTGATCCACCGCGACCTCAAGCCCAGCAACCTCATCGCATCGGAGTTGGGCGGCGTCCCGGATGTCTTGAAGCTTCTTGATTTTGGACTAGTCCGCAACGCTCCGCGCGATCAGGACCAGGAGAAGACTGAGCCTCCGCGGCTACGTCATCGGCACGCCGGCTTATCTGTCCCCCGAGCAGGCGTCCGGCCAAAGGGACCTGGACGCTCGGAGCGACATCTACAGCCTCGGCGCGGTCGGCTACTTCCTGCTTTCAGGCCATCCTCCCTTCGAGGGCAAGACGCCCCACCACGTGATGGTCGCGCACCTGGAAGAGGTGGTGCCGCCCTTGCAAGTGCCTGGGATAGAAATTCCTGCCGATCTGGACGCGGCGATTCGGCGCTGCCTTGAGAAGGAGCCAACCAGGCGCTTCCCGGATGTCGTCGAGCTGGACATGGCCCTGGGTGCTTGCGCATGCGCCAATGACTGGACCGAGGCAAAGGCGGCGGCCTGGTGGCAGGAGCATCCGGTTCAGGACGTTCCCACTCACGGAACGTAGATTCGCCTCGCGCCGCGAATTTCGTCGATCCGCATCAGGTAATCGAGCAACCGTTCCGCGACTTGCTCGGCATAAGCACGATCTTTGAGCACGCGATCGGTGTCCGCGATGGAGAACACGGGCAGATTTTCCGGCCGATTCTCGTTTCGCATCGCCGCGTCCAGTGAGTCCGGGCCGTCATCGTCTCGGTTCCCCGTCACCAATTTGCCTCGCGCAGCTTTTTGACAATCGCCAGAAAACGCTCGTCACACGGACAGATGCATGTGCGTTTCGATTATTTCGTCGCTTGGCTTTATTTCGATTAGCGGTTAGACTACTGGGAGATTGCGAGGAGGTGCGACGTGGTGGCTAACTTGGCTTCGAGTTTTCCAGAGTCCGTGACCCCAACGGCGACTGATACGCGGCTGGCAGGCGAGTCCCTGCCGAAGATAGCCCGCTATTTGGAGTCGGAGCGAAAAAACCCTCGCGTTCACATCCACAAAGACGACGGACCGGCCGAGTCGATTGTCGTCCCTCTGTCAGCGCTTCGCCTCCTGAAGGACATTTTGGGCGAAATGGCCAAGGGGAACAGCATCGCCTTGCTCCCCCTTCAAGCAGAGCTGACGACCCAACAGGTCGCCGACCTGCTCAACGTATCGCGACCCTACGTGGTCGCCCTCCTGGAGGCGAAGAAAATCCCCTGTCGGCGGGTCGGCAAACACCGAAGGGTGCGGCTTGATGATGTGATCGCATACAAGCGCAAGGATGATCAGGAGCGGCTCCGGGTCTTGGAAGAGCTAGTCGGCCAGGCTCAGGAATTGCACATGGGTTACTGATCGTGCCGCAGCCGATCGCGTTGCTCGACGCCTGCGTCCTATACCCAGCGCCGCTGCGCGACCTGCTCATGTACCTCGCCGTCAAGAATGTGTATCGAGCGCGATGGACCGACACCATTCACGAGGAGTGGATGCGAAATGTCTTGGCGAAGCGCACGGACCTGAGGCGAGACCAGTTGGAGAGGACTCGAAACTTGATGAACACTCACGCCCGCGATGCGCTCGTTACGGGCTATGAGCCGCTGATCGAGAGCCTGACCTTGCCCGACCAAAACGATCGACACGTTTTAGCCGCCGCGATCCACGCGCGAGCAGAGATCATCGTCACTTTCAATCTGGACGATTTCCCAGAGTCTTCGCTCGATCAATATGGCATTAAGGCCCAGCATCCCGATGAGTTCATCTCAAAGCTGATCGACAGCGCCCGTGACGACGCCCTCGCGGCCGCACGGGCACATCGGGGAAGCCTTAAGAACCCTCCCAAGAGCGCGGATGAATTCTTGCGCACGCTGGAGTCGCTTGGACTGGCTGCAACAGTCGCGTGCCTAAAAAACAACGCTGATCAGATTTGATCGCGTTGACCGTCTTCGGTGATTGTCAGCCGCTCGAATCGTCCGCGCCCGATGTCCAGGAATTCAAACGCACCATGACATCGAATGTCGGTAAACACCCGCAACATCTTTTCCGAATTTCCAGAAGCGTCCGATCGTATCGCTCGCGTCCTTCAGGAAATTGCGGAACGATGCAACAATTCGCGAGCGGCTGCCGATCAGTAAAGAGAGATGGGTGAGTACCGGTCAGTGGGCCTCAAGTGAGTTCAGTAATCATGCACACGAATTCTCGAGCACCGATGCACTTGCGGACCGCACACGCGGAGGGTGAGCGAAGCCGTCGAATCCGTTCCCGCTAGTCGACCGCGCCGCCCCGTCTTTCAACTGCGGCGCGAAATTACGAAACGAAGCCAAACCTGTACCGCATTTCCCTGCCTTGCCGAAAGTGCCGACTGACAGAGCTTTGACCCAGGACCTGATCCAGCGACGCCGGCTGCTGCGCTTCGCTATAATCTAAGTGGACCCGCAGAAGTCGATGCGATGTAGGTCAGGCTTTCTAGCCTGACGTCTTCGGCCAAGACAGCAGATGTCAGGCTGGAAAGCCTGACCTACGCAGTTGTGAGCGCCTGAGAAACTTGCACCAAGCGACGCACCCGCGAGCACGTGATGGCGACCTCGAAGACTTTCAAGAACGTCTGCCCGCTCGACTGCCCCGACACGTGCAGCATGCTCGTGACGGTTTCCGACGGAGTCGCCACCGAGCTGCGGGGCGATCCCGAGCATGCCTTCACCCGCGGGTTCCTCTGCCAGAAGATGGCCCGGTTTCTCGACCGCGTGTATAGCCCTGACCGGCTGATGCGGCCGATGAGAACGGGCCGGCACGAAGGGCGAGGGACGGTTCGAGCCGATCGCGTGGGACGAGGCCCTCGATACGATCGCCGGGCGATTCGCCGCGATCGCGCGCTCGAGCGACGGACCGCAGGCGATCCTGCCCTACAGCTATTACGGCACGATGGGCAAGCTGCAGGCGAGCAGCCTCGACCGGCGGTTCTTTCACCGGCTGGGAGCCTCGAAGCTCGACCGGACGATCTGTGCCTCGGCCGGATCGCTCGGTTATGAGTACACGGTCGGGCGCGGCCGGTTCAGTGCCGACCCGCTGGCGGTCCCGCAGTGCAAGTTCATCGTCAACTGGGGCTCGAACACCGCCAACACCAACAGCCACCTCTGGAGCCTGATGATCGAGGCCAGGAAGGCCGGCGCGACCATCGTGACGGTCGACCCCTACAAGAGCCCGACCGCCCGGCGCTCCGACTGGCACATTCAGCCCCGGCCCGGCACCGACGCGGCCCTGGCACTCGGGCTCATGCACGTCATCTGGCGCGACGGTTTGCAGGACGATGATTACCTCGCCCGGGCCACGGTCGGCGCCGAGCTGCTCCGCGAGCGGGCCTCGAGCGAATATCCGCCCGAGACGGTCGCGGCCATCACCGGCGTCGATGCGGCGACGATCACGAGCCTGGCCCGGCGCCTGGCCCGCGAGCAGCCCTCGCTCATTCGCCTCAACTACGGCATGCAGCGCCACCATGGCGGCGGCATGGCGGTGCGCACGATCGCTTGTCTGCCCGCGATCATCGGCTCGTGGCGTTATCCCGGCGGCGGCGCCATGCTTTCAACGAGCGGCACGTACGACTTGGCGATGGACCGGCTGACGCGCCCCGACCTGTCGCCGCCGGGCACGCGCACGATCAACATGAACCAACTGGGCGAGGCACTCGCGGGCGAACTGGCCGGGCCACCGGTGCAGGCGCTCTACGTCTATAACTGCAATCCCGCGGCGGTCGCGCCCAACCAGGCAAAGGTCTTGGACGGCCTGCGCCGCGAGGACCTGTTCGTGGTCGTGCACGAACTGTTCGCCACCGACACGGTCGACTACGCCGACATCGTCCTGCCCGCCACGTCGCAGCTCGAGCATGTCGACATCCACGGCTCGTACGGCCACCTCGACGTGATGTACAACCCGCCGACGATCGCGCCCCGAGGCGAGTGCCGTTCCAACAACGACGTCTTCCGCGCGCTGGCCGGACGGCTCGGTTTCGAGCCCGATCTGTTCCCGAACGACGAGACATTGATCCGCGAAGTTCTCGACGGTGGACCAACCGTCCACGGAATCACACTCGAGCGGCTCGTGAAGGAAGGAGCGGTCCGCTTGAACGTACCCGACGTCTTCGTGCCGTTCGCGGCCGGCGTTTTTCCGACGCCGTCGGGCAAGTGCGAGCTTTATTCCGAGCGGATGAAGGCCGACGGGCTTGACCCGCTGCCGACGTACATACCGCCCTATGAAGACCCGCAAACGCGGCCGGACCTGGCGGCCCGGTTTCCGCTCCAGTTGCTCAGCCCACCCCGGCCCCAGTTCCTCAACTCGACGTTCGCCAATTCGCCACGGCATCGTGCGGCGGCAGGCGAGCCGACGGTCGAGCTCTCGGCCGACGACGCGCATGCTCGGGGGCTGATCGACGGCCAGCCGGTCGAGGTTTACAACGAGCGCGGCCGGTTTCAGGCCCGGTTGGTGCTCTCGGGCAACGTCCGCCCCGGCGTGGCGGTTGCCACCGGTATCTACTGGAACAAGCTTTCGCCGGGCGGCGCCAACGTCAACAACACCACTTCGTCCGCCCTCACCGACATGGGCGGCGGTGCGACGTTCTTTGACAATCTGGTCGAGGTGCGGGCGATCGTGCATTCCCAATCGCGGTGCGCCGAGACAAACTCACCGGCGTAAATGTATTCTTCCTCTTGGAGCGCGTACATCATGGCCATGGACGTCGATCCTCAATGTCCCAACTGCAAAGTCCCCCTTCGCGCCCTCGGCCAACTGCCGGTCAGAATCGGCGGCGTCAAGGCCGGCTGGCACTTCTTCTTGGGCGAGCTTGCCGATCTGGGCGAGACGATCAAGCCGCTGGACCTCTATCGCTGCGAGAAGTGTGCGCGTCTGGAGTTCTACGACCACGACTTCAGCTTGCCGGAACGTTAACAAGGAGCATGGCGTGACCTCACTGCTTTCTCGTCTCTTGCGCCGATCGCCGACGGCCGAGCACTTGACCGTGACGGTCTACACTCGCGCGCAGTGCTGCTGCTGCCACAAGGCACTCGACGTGCTCAAAGAGGCCCAGAAGCGCTTCGGGTTCGAAATCACTCTGGTCGACATCGACGCCGACCCGGAACTCTTGGCGCAATACGACACCGAAGTTCCGGTTGTGATGGTCGACGGCAAGGTCCGTTTCCGGGGAGTCGTGAACGCCGCGCTCTTGGACCGGCTGCTCCTGGCCGAAGCAGCTAGAAAGCGATCGGCTTCTTGAGATACCGCCGCACCGCCACAAATTGTCCCGAGTGGTTCAGCGAATGCACGCCGGCCATGTTGAAGCAATCGGCGACCGTCGGCGCCCACGCAGGCAGCTTGCCGCCGCGATTATCACCCAACTCTGCATCGGTCACTCCGGCGAGCACCGACTTCAAATGGGCACGCTGAGCCTCGTAAAGCTTCAGGTATGCGTCCTTGGTCAGAAACCGGCTGTCATCGGTGCTCTTGTTCTTGAAGTCGTGTGCTTCGGCGAAACCGGCGGGCAATGGCGGCGCCGAACCGGGCTCGACCATCTCGGCAAACATCCGTTCGGCGACGATCAGGTGTCCAAGCTGAAGCGCGATCGGGTTCATGCCCTCGATCGGGCGGATTTTCAGATCGGCGTCGGAAAGATCGCCGAGGTATCTCTTGAGGATGAAGTCGCTGGCATCGAGCGTTTTGGCGATGACGTCCTTGGGTCCCATGGTTGTGACGTTCTCCGTTTGGTGAGGTTTCGTTCTGACCCAGTTCAACCGTTCTTTAGCGCGCCGCCGCCTTGGCGGCCGGAGCGGCTGGCTCGAGGGTAAAATCGGCGATGAAGAGCTGGCTCTTGCGGTCGGCGGTTCGACCGCTCGAGGTCCACATGAGCCGCTTGCCGTCGGGCTGAAGACCGGCAGGCCGTCGAACCCGTCGTGGTAGGTGATCCGCTCCTCGCTGCCGCTGTCCACATCCATCAGGTACAGTTCATAGTTGGAGTGGCCGTGCTTGCTCGTCGCGTAGATGATGTGCCGGCCGTCGGGGTGCCAGTACGGCCCCCAGTTGACGAATTCGTTGCTTGTCAGTGCGCGCTCGGCCGTCCCTTCGGTGTTGTTCACATAGATCTGCAAGAGGTCGTTTCCCTTGCGGTCGCTGCGGTAGATGATCCGCTTGCCGTCGGGCGAAAAGAACGGGCCGCCGTCGTATCCCTTGGCGTGCGTGATCCGCCGCGGGTTCTTGCCGTCGGCGTCCATGATGTAAATCTCGCCGTCGCCGTCTCGGAACGACGTGAAGACGATCTGCGAGCCGTCGGCCGAATAGCTCCCCTCGGCGTCGTAGCCCGGTGTGTCGGTCAATCGCTTCAGGTTCTTGCCGTCGAGATCGGCGGTGAAGATGTCCATCGATTCGGGAAACTCCCAGCGATAGCGCGCCGTCCGGCTGTAAGCCGGGCCCTGGGAGGCTCGGCCTCGGTGCTGGGCAGGAGGTGCGTCGAGGCAAACAGAATCGACTGCCCGCTCGGATGAAAGAACGGGCAAGTGCACCGCCCCTTGCCGGTGCTGACCATCGCGGCCGGTGCATCCTCCTCGAGCGCTGCCCAGAAAGATCTGATATCCGTCCTCGTCGGGCTTGGGATGATGAAAGATCGTCGGAGCGAGATGCGGAACGGCCTGGAAGATGATCGAACGGCCGTCAGGACTGAAGTAGCCTTCGCCAGCCCTGGCAAGCCCGAACGTCACCTGGCGGACGTGCGTCAGATGACGCGATTCGAGCCGAGCGACCTCTTCGGCGGACAGGGTCGGGTGTCGAGTTCGAGCCGGCCGCCGGGTGCTGTGCGGTCAGGGCCGCCGCGAGGATCAAGGTGACTGCCAGGTTCGACGACATCGAGGCAGGCTCCCTCTGCGGCTGTCGGCGCTGCAACCGCAGTGGCCGTCTGCGGTGATCGAAAACAGGGTACGACTGCCAGTGATCAGGCTCTGCGACGCGCAGGCTCGCCCCTACCCGGCGACCCGAGTGCGACCTAGTATAAGTCCGGAGACAGCACCGCCAATGGTCGAGGTCACGGCGAGCACCGGCAGTGCAAAGGCGAGGCGCGACCGTGAAGATCTACACGAAGACCGGCGATGAAGGAACAACGGGGCTCCTGGGCAAGTCGCCGCGTACCCAAGGACGACGCGCGGATCGAGGCGTACGGGACGGTCGACGAGCTCAACGCCGCGCTGGGGCTGGCGCGTGCGCATGGGCTCGACGCCGCCGCCGATGGCCTGGTCGCACAACTTCAAGACGACCTGTTCGTCGTCGGGTCGGCACTCGCCGATCCCTCGCCGAACGGCCCGTTTCACCATGCCATCACCGACAAGCACGTCGCGCGCCTCGAGACGACGATCGACGCTCTCGAAACCGAGCTCGAGCCGCTGACGCAGTTCATTCTGCCGGGTGGCACGCTCGCCGGCCGCGCAGCTTCACCTGGCGCGCACGGTCTGCCGCCGTGCCGAGCGGCTGACCGTCAAGCTCGCGCACCAGCCGGGCGAGGACGTTCCCAGCGACCATGATCATCTACTTGAATCGGCTCGAGCGACCTGTTGTTCGTGCTGGCCCGCGTCGTCAACCGGCGCGCCGGCGTGGCCGACATCCTCTGGAAAGGCATGTGAAATGACGATGGCGAGACAACGGCAGCCGTCTCGACCGGCCGAGACCTCCGGGGCAAGGTCGTGCTGATCACCGGCGGGCGCCGCGTCGGCGAGCGACCTGGCCCTCTTGCTGGCGGCCCGCGGCGCTCACGTTGCGATGACCTACCACACCAGCCGCGCGGCCATCGAGGCGACGATCGAGCAAGTCGAGGCGTCGGGCGCCAGCGGCCTGGCCATCAAGGCCGATCTCTCGCGGTCCGACGAGGCCGAGAGATGCGGTCAAGCAGGTCGTCGCCCATTTCGGCAGCCTCGACGCTCTGGTGAACATGGCGAGCGTCTTCCGCCGCACGCCGCTGGCCGCCTCTCCGCCCGCGACTTCGACGACATGATCGCCGGCCAACCTGGCCGCGCCCTATCACACGGCCGCTGCCGCGGCCGCGCGCAGATGCTCAGCCAGCCCGGCGTCGACGGCATCAAGGGCAAGATCGTCTTGCTTCGGCGACTGGGCGACCGAGCGGCCCTACAAGGACTATCTCCCCTATCTGGTCGCCAAGGGAGGGCTGACGACGATGACGCTCGCGCTGGCCAAGGAGCTGGCACCTCACGTTCCCGTCGCCATGATCCAGCCGGCGATGATCGATCCGCCGCCCGATTTCTCCGAGGACGACAAAGAGGCCGTGCTGGCTCAGACGCCGCTTCGCCGCTTCGGCTCGCCGGCCGACGTCAACCGGCTGATTCTCTACTTGCTCGAGGGGACCAACTTCGTCACCGGCGCGTGCTTTCGCGTCGACGGCGGCCGGTTTCTGGGTGAGGATTCGTGAGCCGGCCGCCCGGTCCAACGAACGCCGACTCATTGGCCGTCGGCCGGACCTGAGGAATCACCGGCAAGATCACCTGCGAGGGATGGCCGGCTTCGTGGTAGACCGTGTTGTCGGCCGGGACCATGCGGCGGTAGTCGCCCAGCGGGTCGCCCGTGTTGGGGTTGACGTCGAATCGCGGGTAATTGCTGCTCGAGACGTCGACCCGGATGCGGTGTCCTTTCTTGAAGACGTTGGCCGTCGGATAGAGCGTGATCGTGATCGGCACGATCTCGCCGGGTCCAGCGGCGCCGCCTGATGGTCGAGCCCTTCGCGGTAGCGAGCCCGCAAGATCGAGTCGCCCAGGTTCAGGTCGAACCCGAGCGGGTAGTCGGGGTTGGGCGGGATCTCGTCGATCAGCTTGGCGGTGAAGTCGGTGTCGGGGGCCGTCGAGCTGACCCAGAGCTTGACCTCGACCGTGCCGGTGACTTCCAGGTCGGCCTCCAGCGGGGCGGTGCGAAAGACCAGCACGTCGCGCCGCTCCGAGAGCGGCAGCCGGTTGACGGCCGCGTGCGTGTCGTCGCGCGGCCGCTGGTCGTAGCCGCCGTTGGCGATCAGGCCCTGGTTCGACGAGATGTTGCCGCCGATCGTCGGCACCGGATGCTTCGGGTCGAACGTGTAGGTCGTATGGCTGTCGGCTGTCGCGGTGAGCTCGCTCGAGAGCGTGCCGTCGCCGTGCAGGTAGAGCGGCGTCGGCGTGGCGCGGGCGAGCGGCCACTCGCGCTCGGCACGCCAGAAGCCGCCGTGCTGGAGCCGGCCCGCCGCCGAGCGGCGATCGTCGCCGGTCCCCATGATGTAGAGCAGCACGGGCGCGATCGTCGTCGACGCCGTTCTTGATCTCCTCGCAGCCAGCGGTCGTACCATCGCAGCCGGAAGCCCAGCAGGTCGATGCCGGCCTCTTTGGTGAACTCGACCTCGCCGGCGACGTTCGAGCCCTGGCTGCCGTGGACCCACGGGCCGATCACCAGCCGCTGCGGCGATTTCTTGGCTTTGCGCAGAGCTTCGTAGTTCATGGTGACCTGGCGCGTCCACGAGTCGTACCAGCCGGTGATATGCAGCACGGGAACATCGGCATAATCGTTGACATGATCGACGACCGACATTCCCTTGATGTGCCAGAACGGCGATCTCGGGCCCGCTGCGCATCGCCTCGACGAGCCACGCCTCGTACTCGGGCACGACCCGCAAGGGCGTCGTTCCCGGCCGGACCGGCAGGCTGTCGACGTGCTGGCGGATCCGCTGGCCGCTTTCGATCAATGCCCTGCCGCAAGGCGGGGTCGGCCAGCGCGGCCTTGCTGTTGGGTGCACCGATCTGAAAGATCCAGTTCATGAATCGCAGCTCGAACGCACCGCCGTGCCGCATGCCGCTGACTGCCGCAGTTCGACACCGCGTCGATCGGGACCATCGTCGTCAGGTGCGGCGGGTTCATCTCGGCCAGCGCATGCTGGGTGCCTCCGGGATAGCTGGTGCCGAACGTCCCGACCTTGCCGTCGGACCATTCCTGGCGGGCGATCCACTCGACGACGTCGAAGCCGTCGGCCGGATCGTCGGCGATCAGCCGCCAGGTTCCTTCGCTGGCGTAGCGGCCGCGGACGTCGTTGGCAACGACGACGTAGCCTCGCTCGGCGTAGTAGCGCCCCTCGCTGGCGACGCCGTCCTTGTTGTAGGGCGTGCGTGTCAAGAGCGCCGGGAACCGGCCGGGAGCCGGCGTGCCGTCCCGAGCGGGCCGGTAGATATCGGCGGCCAGGCGGACGCCGTCGCGCATCGGAATCATCACGTTCTTCTCGACGACCACGCCGAACTCGGCGGGGCGAGCGGTCACCTTCGGGGGCTGAGCGCGTACGCCGCAGTCGCGCGTCCCCGAAAGAGAAGACCGCTTGCGACCAGCGCGACGATCGCCCTAAACACGGCACTTCGAAGTCTCATGGTCGCTTCCCTCGACAGATTCGATGGTCCACGCGCGATCGTGGAGCGCATTTGGGTTGGCCACGATTGTCGTGCGTGAACCAAGGAAAGCAACCACCCACCGGGGCGCGCTTGTTTTCACGCTACGGGCGCACCGATCTCATGCCGCCGCCCATGCCCCCCATGCCGCTCCCATGGCCCCGCCGCCGATCGGGCCCTCGCGGAGCCCGCCCGAGACGAATCGCGGCTGCGGCAGGTCGCGGGCGTATTCGAGGCGGAACTCGTAGTTCAGATACATCGTCTTGTCGCCGATCGTTGCCGCCGGCACGCTCATGTCCCAGCGCAGCAGGTTGTCCATCCGTGCCGTGCGCTGGTAGAGGGCATCGCTCGGAGATCAACCGAGGTCTTGATGAGATTGACCGCCACGGCCTCACCTTCGGGCTTGGGCAAACGGTCCCAGAGCTGCAGCTTGACGGCGCCGGTCCGGTAGTTGCGCACGCCGATCCGGAACTCGTAGTCGAAGATCTGGTTGCCGCCTTGAACGGATCGCGACTTGCTGGACCAGTCGCCGGCTCACCTGAAGCTGCGGGTCGACGCCGAAGCCGGCGACAAACGGCTCGCCCGCGGCAACCAGGGGCAACCGCATCCTGCCCACGAAATCGCCGCCGACGTAGACTGTCGCCTCGCCGGGCAGCAGTACGAAGTCGCTCTTGTTGGTCAGCTTGGCCAGCCGATACACGCGCGGCGTCAGCACGGGCACGGCCTTGGCGTAGTATTCGGCCGGCAGCTCGACCCGGCCGATCTCGAGAAGCTGCGGGTCTGCGCCGCGACGGTATGTCGAGACGGCCCGCGACGGCGAACGTCACGCTGGGGGTGTCCTTTTCAGCGGCCGGCTGTAGTCGCGCTTGCCCCGGCGGCCACCCGGAGTTCGGCGGCCTGATCGCTCGCGGCCTCCCGATTCAGCATTGCTCCGCCGGCCGCTTGAGCCTGTTCGAGCGCCAGACCCGCTCCTCCGTCGGCGAACACTCTCAACCGCGCCGGGTCTTCTTCGTCGGACTCACCTGCCGACGCGCGCGACGTGATCACGAGCAGGCCCCCTTTGACCTGGTAGTCCAGGTCGAGCTGTCGCAGAAGCAGCTCGAGGCCGACCTTGAGCGGAACACCGCTGAAATTGATGTTCCGCACCGTCGACGTCATCGTTTTATCGGCTTCCTGCAACCCCATTGGGTCGACGTAGGTGGGAATGCCCTCGGGAAACGCCGTGCTCTTGGTGCTCTGCTTGATATAGGCGATCACGTCGTCGAGCGGGGTCTCTTGAGAAAACGACAACGGGAGCGGCTTACTGAGCTCGGCGAGGATCAACTGCGATCGGTCGTCGTGCGCATCGATCGGGCCGGTGTCGACAGCGCCGGCAACGTCCATTCTCAAGGGGAGGAGGTCGGGCGGAGCGGCATCGAGCGAGGGCCGGGCGGTGGAAAGCGTGATCCGTACGTTCGACCACGATTCTCCGGTGTGCTGGACCACGGCCGCCAGATACTCCAGCCGCACGGGTGCGTCGCTCGCGGCGCCGCGGAGGCGATATTGCGGCAGCCAGCTCGCGGCCCCGACCAGGTATCCCAGCCGGACCGCGCCCCGCTTGCGGTCGAAGCTTGTGCACGACGATCACGGCGTCGCGCTCGACGCGGCTCGTGCCGGCCGACAGCTCGGCGAGCTGGCGCTTGGCAAACTCGGTGGCCTCGTTGTTGGCCTGCAGCCTCAAACGCAGGCCGGTGGCTCGGTCTTGGTTTTGGCGCCGCGGTTTTCCATGACGAACTTGCTAAGGGTGACGATCGGCTTCGCTCTCGAGCCGGCCTTTCTCGGTCAGTCCCGCAAGCGAGCTGGCGGTGAATCCACCGAGCTTCTGCAGGAATTGCAGGTCCTCATCCTCGACGGCGATGTCTTTTTGAAGCCTCTGGGCCTCGGCTTGCAGTTTCTTGATCAGTTCCTCCTTGGCTCGAACTTCCTGTCGCGTGTCGTCCTTGACCGCGCGGGTTCGGAAGCGAGTGCTGAGCACGCGCAGACCGTCGCTGCCTTCGGTGTAGAGCGAGCTGTCGACCGTTTGTGCGGGCAGGGGAGTAACGACCAGCTCGATGGTTCCGTCACCTTCCGGCACGGTCACTGCGCGGGTCACCAGTGCCTGTCCTTGGTAGACGGTCACGTCGGTGATGGTGCTCGCAGCGGGCCGAGGGGGCGGCAGGTTTTCGAGCGGGGCCTGGGCATTCGGGGCAGCCGCGGGTGCCGGCTCGTCGAGCGAGCCAGCTTGGCGCATACCAACACGGCCACCAACCAACAAGAGGCGGTCATCGTTCGGCCTCCACGGAATGTGGGTTGCAAAGCGACGAAGCCCGCGGGCCGGGGCCTGTAGAGGTCACCCATCGATTGGACGGACGCAAGTCCGGATTTATTCGGCGGACAACAGGCCCTTGTAGAACGAAGCGCGAAAGATGATCGTCGTTCACCGGATGGGCTTCGCCGGGGTGGAGCAAAAGCCGATGATCGGCGATAATGAAACATGAAAAACCTCGACGCTGTTTTCTCCCGCCTGCGCTCTTCGCCGTTTCGCCGCAGATTTCGGCTCAAGGGCGCCGAGCGAAATTATCTCGATCAGAGAGGCCTCGACGCGGTGATGGCGCACGCGGTCGACTTCATCGACAAGCGGCTCGCGCCGGCAAGCCCCGTCAACGACGGCAAGCAAACTCCGATGCGCAAACACCCCGTCTTTGTCGCCCAGCATGCAACGGCGACCTGTTGTCGCGGTTGCCTTGAAAAGTGGCATGCGATCTCGAAAGGTCACGAGCTCTCGGTTGAAGAGAAGCAGTACATTCTCGGCGTCATCCGCCGATGGCTGGAGCTCGAGCAGATTGCGTAACGAGTGCGAGCACTCGGATGTTGATCATCGCCGAGGGTTTGTTGCGCCCAGAGCGCCGTCACTTTGACCGCTTGACGCAAGAAATCGGGATCGATCGTCATTCCGAAGCCGGGCCCGGAGGGCACCTTGACGATGCCGCGCTCGCACTTGAGCGAAGAGGTCTCACTGCTCACCGGTATGTCGGTGTTGCCCTTGAATTCCGTGAAAGGAACCGGGTTTGGAATGCAGGAGACAAAATGCGCGGCATCGAGATAGCCAAGTCCCGAGCCCGACATGTGCGGGGTGCACAAAAGGCCCGCAGCGTGCGCCATCCGGGCGACTCGCATCGAGCGAATGAAGCCACCGTGGTAGTGCAAGTCGGGCTGAACAATGTCGAGCCCGCGGTGGGTAATGATCCAGCGGAACCCGTATTCGCTGAACTCCTGCTCGCCCCCCGCAACCGGAATGCGGAGTGCGTCGGCGACCGCCTTGGTTTCTTCGAAATGGTCGAATCGGCATGGCTCTTCATAAAACCCATAGTCATACTCCTCCATCAGCCGACCGATCTCGATCGCTTTGGCGGCGTCGTACGAGCTGTTGGCGTCGGCGTAGAGCGTCATGTCATTCCCGAACGCCTCACGGACCATCGGGATGAGCTTCTCGGTTCGGCCGGGCAGCGAGTCGGCGTTTTTGCTCATGCGTCCTCCCAGGCGGAATTTGAGCGCCTTCGCTCCACTTTCCGCAACAAGCCGCCGCAAATAAGCAATCTCTGCCTCGGGCGTATTTCCCCGCACTTCACTGGCTCGATAGACGGCGATCTCGCGCCTCTTGACACCGCCCAAGAGGTCGCCGATCGACTGATTGGTGAGCTTGCCGAGCAAGTCGAGGATTGCGAACTCGGCGGCCGCGACGCAGACCCAGAGTGCCAGACCCTGGTACTTGTAGTTGTCGCTGTGGCGGTAGAGCTCCCACAGGAGTTGCTCGAAGTCTCGAGCATCCTTGCCGACGAAAAAAGGCGCCACGCGATTGATGAAAATCGGGTATGTGTGGATCAAGTGCATCGAATTGGCAACGGAGATTCCAACCGCGCCGTCGGCGGTGCTGGCGCGAACCAGAAAGTTGCGCCCGTTGCGCAAGAGCTCGATCGAGGAAAGCTTGACCGGCTTGTCGATCGTCCCGAGAGACAGCACAGGCGCCGCCGCGGCCGCGTCGATCTTCTCCTCGATCGCGCGCCGGTCCTCGTCGGCCCCCGCGCCCCGCGGCAACGACGCCAAAACGCCCGCGGCCATGCTGCTCTGCAGAAAACGACGACGCGAATGATTCGGTCTCATGGTCAACGGCTCCTGGCAGGGGATCACACCGGGCAAGTATCTTCTCAACGATGACGAAGCTCTTCGATCAGCTTATCGAGCAGCCGATTAGTCTCTTTCTGAAGAGCCGTCCGCTCGCGGGCAAGGTGCAGCGACTCTTCGCTCATCACGAGCGAGCGATCGATCTGCTTCATGTTTCGCTTGATTCTCCGGAGCGAAGAGGCAATTGCAAACGTCAAGAAAATAACGAAAGCCAGGAGAATCAGCAGCCAAAGCCAGCTCGCCGCTGACGGGGGCGGTTGGTCGGCCGGTGCTTGAGCCCAGGCCGGTACAATGGATTGGCCAAGCGCGATCAAAAGGACCGCCAGGAAAACGCCGCGTTGCTTTCTCACCGCATTGCTCTCCGTCCGAGGACACACCAACACCGCGCACTATGGTAGGACGCCGTCGTGAACCGAACAAGCAGCTTGCCGTTCGCAGAACGACCGGCATCGCGCACGAGGGGATTCATCGAAATGAGCCTACTTGATCGCATCGGTCGCAGTCTCTTCGTCGCGCTTGCGGTTGGCCTGGCGTGGGGAATTCGCGGCGACTTCGGCCACTTGGTCGGGGCGATGTACCCGGGCGCCGCGCTGGCCCTGGCGTTCGCGTATGTCAGCGGGCAGCGGTCGTTGTTTCGCTGGATTCCGATCCTGGCGTCTCTTTCGGCGCTGGCAATCGGCGCAGGCGGCATGATGAGCTACGCCGTGCTCCACGGTTACGCGCAGTCCGACACGTTCGTCAACTACGCCTACGGTTTTTTCACGCTCTTCCTCCAGGGTTCGGCTTGGGGGACGTTCGGAGGCGCGCTCATCGGGCTTATGCTCGAGCGCAAGCCGATGCGCAACGACGAATGGCTCGGACTCATCGGCAGCGTGCTTTTCGCGGGCTGGATGATTTCGTATGTGGTGGTTAACGTGCTCGGTTTTCACATCAACCCGCCGCGGAACGACGGATCGATCGCGTTCATGGGTGCCGCGCTCGGACAACTCGTCTGGTTGATCTGTGACGACAAGCCAGCCGGTTTGCGCGGGGCCGTGCTAGGGTATGTCGGATTCGGGCTGGGCATGGCGGCCGGGCGGCTGCTGGGCAACGGGGCCAACGTGCTTCAGGCTCAGTACGGCTTCACGATCAACCACTGGAACGTCATGGAGACGTCGTGCGGCTTTATTGGGGGATTCATCTTCTGCTTGGGCATGGTCGGCCGCGCGTATCCGAGCCCCGCCGAGGAGCGAAATCTTCGGCTCGCCTCGTTCTACGGCATCATCTACGTGCTCGGGATCATCCCGCTCTGGCACCGCTTAGGCCGCATCTCGCCCGCCAAAGTCACCGAGTGGGCTGCGGCTCTGAAAACCTACGGCTACTCCGATCCCGATCGCCTTGCACAGACTGTGTTGTGGCTTGTCGACCTAACCTGTTTCCTCGGGTTCGTGGGCGCAGCGATCTGGCTCGTTGTTCAATTCAAACGGCTCGATCGCTGGTCGGCGCTGCCGGTGCTGTGGCTGTCGGCGACGATGCTGTTATTCCAAAATCTGACAGCACTCTACTTCTTTTATCGTGCGCGGCCGCACTACATCAACATGCATCACGTGTTCTGGGTCATGATGATCTTGATGATCGCGTACGTCGCATTTGTTGGGCCGCGGCCGGTGATCGGGGCTGAGCCGGACGGTAACGTGCCGGAGCCTGGTTTTCCCTGGCCGGTGTGGTTGGCCGGCGCGATCGCGGCCCTGGCGATGGTTGTCTTCCTCGCGGGACACGTTAACAATGAGAAGACGATGGCGACAGCCAACACGCGCTGGCCGGTCTGGTCATGGAGCAACGGGCCGTTTCCCGGCGCGACGCCAAGCCGTAACGTGGCGAAGCACAAGCGATAGGGGTAGGGAGGGTTTGAGCCCCCCCTCCCTCCGAACCGGACGTGCGGTTCTCCCGCATCCGGCTCTCCAGTTAGTGGTTCACCTCAAAGAGGATTGACGGAACGTCGCATGAGCTGTTGCCAAGCTGTACAACCCGTGCGCGGCAAAGAATGCATTATTTGCCTCCTTTGACCCCTTGTTCAGGGCCGTCAACATCCGCTCTGTCCAGACCACGGGTTCGACCCAGAGCCATCGGCGCCAGATCTCTCCGGTACGTGTAGCCCTTTCGGGCACTGCCACCGGTTGGTTTTCCGTCGGTTTGGTCATCGCGTCTCCACCTCCCTACGCCCCTTGGCTCCGCCGGCGTTACCCGGTTTCATCGCTACTACGGGCGCTCTGACTCCTGCTCGGGGGCTCTTCGGATCCATCATGAACACCGCTTGGTCCCGAGCAGGTCTCCCCGCTTGCTGTGTTTGGCCTTCCGACCATTCCATCCCCAACCACCCAGTGGGTCCCGTGATCGCTTTAACACGCTACCCCTCAGCGTCACGAGTTTCCGGATTGCTCCGGTCCAGGCTTCGCCAGTTGCTAGCAGGCTCGCCACCCATTAAGGCCGAATCGGGTTCACTTGCGTTACGGACTGGTCGTTCACCGCCGGTTGCTTCCCACCCACTCTCCCGAGTACGCAGTTACCATTGGTTACAGGCCGGAGAGCGCGTGCCTGAAGAGGACATACACCTCTCTGACCAAACACACTCACGGGCGCACCAGCAGGCACGCTCCGCGTGCCGTGGCCGAACTTGGCTCGACGCGACACTTCTATAATCGGTGTACGGCACGCGGAGAGGCCGTGAGATTTTCGCGGCTTTGCGGATCGTCGGCTCCGCACCGACCCGGTTGTGGTTCGGCCCGCGGTGGCTCATTCAGGACCAACGACCTGAACCGATTGTCAAAAAAGTTTATGATTATCGCGAATTAGTCTTCCCACTTTGACCACTTTTCGCAGAATCTGACTCGGACCGGCTTCTAGGCCATCACCGGGCGCAGCCTCTCCACGACGACCAAGTTATGGGCAATTGCAAACAGCAATGCGACAATGCGACAGCGCGGCTGACCGCGTACCGGCATGTGCCACAATCCGCGGTTGCGGCATTGCGCGTTGACCCACTCCGCCGTCTGGCAGCGCAGCCGGTAGATCAGCTTCGCGTCCTCCGTTCCCATTCGACTTCGCCACTGGGCAACTGGTTCGCTGTCCCCTTTCTTGGGGGCATGGGGATCTTTCCCCGTTGCCCGTTGCTTCTCCTCGTCTTTGATCGGGGCGTACACCGTAACGCCACGCTCGGCGGCCTGGTCGATAGTGTCCACGGTCGCGAACCCGCCATCGACGAGTGCCTCAGCCGGCATGCGGTCGTAGCGCTCGTTCAACTGATCGAGCATGGGGGGGAGTTCCTCCGCATCCGTCCCGGCGTTCGTCACCTCTACACCGACGATCACGCCGCTTTCGGTATCGGTCGAGAATTGAACGTTATATCCCGGCCAATATCCGCCATTAGCGAACTTCATGTTCCGTGCTTCCGGATCGGTGGTCGAAGCGCGCGCCTCATCCACCTTGCGGCCGCTCTTCTTCGCCGAGTCTTCGCGCTGCTTTTGCAGTTCGTCCCGCTGACGCATCGCCTCTTCGATTCGCTCCTGGCGCTCACGGGCGGCACGCTCGCGCGCGGCACGCTGCCGTCGCGTGAGTTCTTCGGTGTCCTCCTCGGCAAGTTGCTTGAGCGTCTCGACCTGCTGACGCGCCTCGTCCAGACGTTCTTCCAGTCGCCCGCGGCGCCGGAACGAGCTCTTACCGGCACTGGCACGTACCCTCATGCCGTCTTGAGCGACTCGGTCCATTTTTACCAGCCCAGCATCCAACAGGACGGCCACGATTTGCGTGAGCAGATCGTCCCACTTCTCGCCGCCTTGCGAGCGGAAGTCGGACAACATGTGGTAATTGACACTCACTCCGCCGCAAAGCCACTGGTACGGCAAGCACTCGTCACACAGACGGGCGAGCTCGCGAGCGCTGCCGATTCCCTTCAAAGTGGCATAGACCCACAGCGCGACCAGCAAGCGCGGATCGGTCGCGTCGCGGCCGACGTGTCCCTTAACGGCCTTGATCTCCCTGAGCCAGGAAGTCAGATCGAGCGCGCAAACGGCCGCCCAGACGATCCGTACCGGATGGTCGGCCTCAAGCAACTCGTCGAGGGATGCCCAGCGGAACACCGACTGGTCGCGATGCGGGACTCGCAAGCGCGGCTTGCCCGCCGGCAGCGACTGGGCAGCTTGGGCGGGAGAAGGAGGCTCGGGCAACTCATCAGGATGAAAGAGGGGCATCGTCATGGCGCTTATCCTGCAACGCGTGGACAGCCCGAAGTCGGCGAAGCCAACTGTATGCGTGGTATCATAACGTGATCACTAGAAAAATCAACCCGTACCCGCGAAAAAATCTCACGCTCGGAGCGTGCCTACTACGAGCTGCGGAATCATTCCTGGCCGCCGATGGCGTTGAGCCCTTCTTCGACTTCCGCTACGCTCGGTCTGGCGAGCTGCCTGACGACCTTGCCGTCGCGCAGGAAGATCAAGTTCGGCCAGAGCTTCACCTTGAACGACCGCCCGAGCGGGCGCCCCGGGCCGTCTTCAACCCAGATGAAGCGCACGTGCGGATAACGCGCAAGGCGATCGGCAACCGTTGGTGCCAGCGCCTGGCAATGCGGGCACCAACTGGCGCCGAACTCGAGCAACAGCGGCCCTGTCGATTCGTCGATCTCAGCGCGCGTCGGTTCAGGTTGGGCTGGTTGTTCTTCGGGCATTGATGAATCCTCGAGGCGCGGGCCCCGATCCAAGGGTTCGCTCAATCTGATGGGGTGGACGCCGCGTCCTTTCCGAGCTTACTCGATCGGCGACGTCTGTGCAGCCAACGGCGTCGCCGGTAAGCTCGCGAGTCAGATCAAGCGGTTGCTCGGGAAAGGAGGAAATGATGGTCTCAGGGTGCGCGATCGTCACCGGGCTGGCCGTGTTGCTGTGCGCCGACGCCGATCCCGCCGCGGGCAAAGCGGCGCCGCCGAACGTCGTCGTGATCCTGGCGGATGATCTCGGCTTCTCCGACGTGGGATGCTACGGCGGCGAGATCAAGACGCCCAACCTCGACGCGCTCGCCGCAGGGGGACTGCGGTTTACTCAGTTCTATAACACGGCGCGCTGCTGGCCGACGCGGGCAGCTCTTCTGACAGGCTACTACGCTCAGGAAGTTCGGCGCGACACCGTGCCAGGCGTGCCCAGCGGCGGCAGTGGCACTCGGCCAAGATGGGCGAAGCTCCTGCCCGAGTTGCTTCGGTCGCGCGGCTATCGGTCTTACCACTCCGGCAAGTGGCACGTCGATGGCATGCCGCTTGCCAACGGTTTTGACCGCTCGTACTACCTTGAAGATTGCGGGCGCAATTTTCACCCGCGGGTGCATTTCGAGGACGACCGCCAACTGCCACCGGTCAAGCCGGGCGGCTCTTACTACTCGACAACCGCCATTGCCGACCACGCCATCGAGTACCTCGCCGCGCATCGGGTGCAGCACCGGGAAGATCCGTTCCTCCTTTACCTGGCGTTCGTCGTGCCCCATTTTCCCCTGCAAGCTCCTCAAAGCGACATCGACCGTTACCGCACGCGATACATAGCCGGCTGGGAGGCCGTGCGCGCGAGGCGCTGGAAGAGAATCCAGGAGCTGGGCCTCGTGAGCGGCCGGCTTTCGGACGTGGAGCGCGATGTCGGCCCGCCCTACCATTTTCCTGAAGCGCTCAAAGCACTCGGCGCCGGCGAGGTCAACCGGCCCGTGCCGTGGAAGAGCCTCACTGAAGAGCAGCGCGTTTTCCAAGCGACAAAGATGGCCGTTCACGCCGCGATGGTCGACCGGATGGATCGCGAGATCGGCCGCGTTTTTGATCAGCTTCGCGCGATGGATGCCGTGGACAACACCCTGATTCTCTTCTTGTCCGACAATGGCGCCAGCGCCGAGATCATGGTCCGTGACGACGGCCACGACCCAAATGCAGTGCCGGGCTCGGCGGCGACGCATCTCTGCCTGGGACCGGGCTGGTCCACGGTCGCCAACACGCCGTTTCGCCGCCACAAGACCTGGGTCCACGAAGGTGGCATCGCGACGCCCTTGATCGTCCACTGGCCGAAAGGCATTGCTGATAAGGGCGCGGCGCGGCGCGACCCCGGCCATGTCATTGACCTGGTCCCGACGATCCTCGAGCTCGCGGGAGTGTCCCGTCTTCCCGCCGGCGACCTCTCGCCCCGCGCCGCGCCGCCACTCCCCGGCAAAAGTCTCGTGCCGTCCTTTGCGCGCGACGGCGCCGTCACGCACGACGATCTTTGGTGGGAGCATGAGGGCAACCGCGCCGTTCGCGTGGGTGACTGGAAACTTGTCGCCGCCGGTAAGGACGGTCCCTGGGAGTTATATGACCTCGCAACCGACCGCACCGAAACGCGCGATCTCGCCAAGCAAAACCCTGAGATCGTGCGCAAGCTCGCCAAGAAGTGGCAGGATCGCGAGGACGACTGCGTCAGGTATGCCAAAGGAGATTTGAGCGCACCATCGCGTTAATAGGCACCGGCGGGGTCAAGGCGCCGCCGGGCCCGGCGGACACGAAAACCTTGGTCGTTGTTAGCCGCGTGATATAGAATCGTGGTGTCACTCGCACAGCATGAGTGACGCGAGAACCAACGATCTGCCGCCGCGATCCGACGTTTGGACGACCGACTAGCGTGATGGAAAACCCGAACTACTGGTCTGAAACTCAAGGCAGGGAGCCCGATCGCGCCGGGTCGCCGGGCGTTTGGCTCAATGAGCCAAGCAAGATCGGCCGCTACGGCATCATTCGCCAGCTCGGCCAGGGAGGCTTCGGGCGCGTCTACCTGGGCCATGACGACGAGCTCGATCGGCCGGTGGCGATCAAGGTTCCAAACCCCGAGCGGATCGCTGATTTAGAGGACGCCGAAGTTTATCTGAAGGAAGCGCGGTCCCTGGCCAAGCTCGATCACGCCAACATCGTTCCCGTTTACGACGTAGGCCGAACCGATGACGGCCATTGCTATGTCGTCTCAAAGTACATAAACGGCAGCGACCTCTCTGAACGCTTGACGCATGGCCGACCTTCCGTTCGCGAGGCGGTCGAGTTGACGGCCCTCGTCGCCGGCGCGCTGCACCACGCCCATACGCGCGGATTGGTCCATCGCGACATCAAGCCGGCGAATATCCTCATCGACGCCTCGAATGAACCCTGGGTGGCTGACTTCGGATTGGCCCTCAAGGACGAGGACTACGGCAAGGGAGCCAAGCTCGCCGGCACGCCGGCCTATATGAGCCCCGAGCAGGCCCGCGGCGAAGGGCACCGGGTTGACGGACGGTCGGACCTTTTCAGCCTGGGCGTTGTCCTGTACGAGCTCTTGACGGGCCGGAAGCCATTTCGTGGCGAGTCGCGGGCCGACGTGATGGAGCAGATCATCACAGCCGAGCCACGGCCGCTCCGGCAGATTGACGACACGATCCCGCGCGAGCTGGATCGGATCTGCCAGAAGGCGCTGGCGAAACGCGCCTCAGAGCGCTACAGCACGGGCCGCGACATGGCGGATGACCTGCGGCACTTCCTCCAGACGGAGGCGACAGCGGCGGCGCCACCGGCGACTGCCCCGAGCGCCGCCAGCCCGGCGCCCTATTCGACGCAAGAGGCGACCCCCTCCACGATCACCCCGTTGCGCTCCGATTCCGACAGCCGGGCGGTCAAGATCATTCCCAAGGGCCTCAGATCGTTCGACCGGCACGACGCCGACTTTTTCCTCGAGCTTCTGCCCGGCCCCCGTGATCGCGAGGGACTGCCTGAGAGTCTTCGATTCTGGAAGACGCGGATCGAAACGACCGACCCGGATGCCACCTTCCGTGTCGGCCTGATCTACGGACCGTCGGGCTGCGGCAAGTCGTCGCTGGTCAAGGCGGGCCTGCTACCGCGGCTGGGCAAGCACGTCCTGCCCGTTTACATCGAGGCGACCCCCGACGAGACCGAGTCGCGGTTGCAGAAAGGCCTGCTCAAGGTCTGCCCCGACTTGCCCGCGGGGGCTTCGCTGCTCGACGCGCTCACTGCCCTGCGACGGGGCCGGGTCCTGCGGCCCGGCGAGAAGGTCCTCCTGGTCGTCGACCAGTTCGAGCAGTGGCTCTTTGCGCACCGCGACGAGGCAAACACCGAGCTCGTGACCGCGCTGCGCCAGTGCGACGGTGAACACGTCCAGGCGGTCGTCATGGTGCGCGACGACTTCTGGATGGCTGCAACCCGTTTCATGCGCGAGCTCGAGATCCACCTTGTTGAAGGCCAAAACTCGGCGGCCGTCGATCTGTTCGACCTGCTGCACGCGCGGCGGGTTCTCGCTGCGTACGGCCGCGCCTATCGCGTCTTGCCCGAGAATTCGTCGGAGCAGACCGCGGACCAGCGTGCGTTTCTGGAACAGGCGGTGGCGGGGCTCGCGCAGGATGGCAAGGTCATCTCGGTGCGGCTGGCGCTCTTTGCCGAGATGGTGAAGGGGAGACTCTGGGCTCCAGCCACGCTCAGGGACGTCGGCGGAACACAGGGCGTGGGCTTGGCCTTTCTCGATGAGACCTTCAGCGCGTCGACGGCGCCGCCCGAGCACCGTGTGCACCAGAAAGCAGCACAGGCGGTGCTGAAAGCCCTGTTACCCTCAAGCGGCACCGACATCAAGGGCCAAAGGAGGTCGGAGGCTGAGCTCCGGAATGCTTCGGGTTATGCCGGCCGGCGGCGCGATTTCGACGACTTGATCCGAATTCTCGATCCCGAATTGCGCCTGATCACTCCGACCGACCTCGAAGGCTTATCCGGCGAAGCACCGACCGGCGAGACCGGCGGCCAGCGTTATTATCAGCTCACCCACGACTACTTGGTCCACTCGCTGCGCGACTGGCTCACACGGAAACAGAAGGAGACGCGTCGAGGGCGGGCCGAGCTGCGGCTAACGGAGCGGGCCGCTATCTGGGAAGCCAAACCGGAGATCCGCCACCTGCCAAGCCTTCTGGAGTGGGCCAGCATCCGGACGTTCAGCCATTCCGGCGACTGGACGATCCCACAGCGGCGGATGATGCGCGGGGCAGCACAGTTTCATGGACTGCGAGCGATCGCGCTTGCGGGCGTTGTCATAGTGCTAGCGGCCGTAGGCTTTTACGTGGCCAAACGAGAGGCCGAGGCCAAGAGGGCCGTTGCTGCGAAGAGCCGGGTCGATCAGCTTCTCAAGGCGGACATCGCCGAAGTATCCGGCATCGTTCAGGCCATCGCAAGCGATCGCGCCGGCGCCGATTTACTTCTGCGGCAGGTCATCGAGGACCGCTCCGTTCTTTCACCCAAGGCCAAGCTCCGCGCGAGCCTGGCGCTCTTGCCTGTCGATCCGTCCCAAGTGAATTACTTGGAGGCGCGCCTCCTTGCCGCCGATCCGACCGAGTTCGCCGTCCTGCGCGACGCTCTGCAACGCCATCAAGAGGCCCTGACCCCGAATCTGTGGGCACACTTCGACGCGGCCAAGCCCAGCGACGCCAGTCTCTTGCCGGTTGCCGGCGCTCTGGCGCTTTACGACCCGGTGAATCCCCGCTGGGCCGACCTCGGCGACAAGGTAGCGCAGGCTCTAGTCAAGGTCGACCCTCTGTTAGTGGCAACATGGGTCAACGCCTTCGAGCCCGTTGGAGACCGCCTCAGTGGCTTCTTCGGGGCAATCTTCCGCGACAAGCGCCGCACCACCAGCGAGCGAGTCCTGGCGACCGCTCTCCTTGCGAAGCATTCAAGCGCCGACAGCGAGCTGTTGGCCAAACTTCTCATGGCTGCCGACGGGGCGTCGTTCACAATCTTGTTTCACGCAGCGGAGCTCCAGGCCGAAAAGGTTCTGCCGATCTTGCGATCCGAAATGGACGAGCGGCCCAAAGCCTCGTGGAACGACCCTTCAATCGACCCATCTTGGACGAAAACCGATCCAGCACTCGCCGGCCGAATCGAGTCGGCTCAAGGACTGGTCCAAGACCGGTTCGCATTTTGCCAGACCATGCCGCTCGACGAGTGGGCAAGCGCGGCCGACGAGCTCAGGAAATCGGGCTACCGGCCCATTCGGATCCGGCCCTACGCGGATGGACCAATCGTGCGGGTCGCGGCGGTGTGGGTGCGCGACGGGCGGCGCTGCGATGTTGAGCTGAAGCTCTCCTCCACGGAGGTGCAGCAGCAGATCGAGAAAAAACGATCGCAGGGCCTTGCGCCAGTTGATATCGCCGGATACCTGGCAGCCCGCGGCGACGGCAAGCCCACCGAGCGCTACGCCGTCGCCTGGGTCGCGGCCCATGCGCCAGGCGACGTTCTCGCCTATGTCGGCGCGACTGCCGATAAGGCAACCGAATTGAATGACCAATTCAACTCGGAAGAGTTCGCGCCTCGGACATCGCAAGTGATGCTGGGGGCCGATCGCCTGCCGAAGTACTCGGGAATCTGGGAAAAACAGCCTCCGAACGGCGACACCGGACAGGCGGACCTGGAGCTGTTTGAGAGAGATCTCGCGGCGCTCGAGTCAAGACGGAAGGATGAGGTGGTTGTTGACGTGGCCGTGAGCGCCGCGAGGATGCATAGAACGATCGCCGAGCGCGCCCGAACCGAGCGCGAACGTGCGCAAATGACGCTCAAAGCCACGCGCGGAGACACGAGTGCCCGGTGGGCCCTGGCGATCGCTAACCTGCGGCTCGGCGACACGACCCAGGCCCTGAAAGACTTCGACGTTCTGGTCGCGCGGAATGATGAGGACGTCGAGGCACTTCATTACCGCGCAATCGCCCGCGCTCGCCTCGGTCACAAGAAGGAAGCACACGACGACTTGGCATTAATCCAAAAACAATATGCTCCCGCGCACTCCAAGCTCTTTGTCGCTGCTGCCGTGGCCGCGGAGCTGGGCGAACCGATCGACAAGGCCGTGGAGGATCTTCGCACGACGGTCGCAAAACAAGTCGACGACGCCGGCGCACGGTACAGTGCTGTTCGAGCGCTTGCGCTGGCGTCGCGGTCGATTGCTCGAAACGATCAGACCGCGGGCCGCCGTATTGCCGGTGACGCGCTGAAGCTTCTCAAGGAATGCGTCGCGGACGACAGCATCGAGTTCGGTCGGATCGAGGATGACCCGGCGCTGGATCCGATCCGAGACGAACCAGCGTTCGACGAAATGATGAAGGACGGTCACCCAGACCGACGATATACGGCCGCTTGGTCGAGCGCGGTCAACGTCGAGGCCGAGATCAACACAGGCCTTTCCCCGGCCGACCAGCGAGATCGGAGTCGCAAACTCATTAACGACGGGTATCGCCCGGTTTCGTGGTCCGTCGCCCGAACGACACTCGAAGGGCCGCTGGTGTCGGCCTCGGTCTGGCACCGTCCTTTGATCTCACAAGAGAAAATGGACGAACTCGCTGAGAGGCAAGCGCGAGCATTTGTCGCGATGGTCCGAATGGGGCAGGCGAAGGATGGCTGGAAACTCCTGGAACACAACAATGACCCGCGGCTCCGCAGTTACGTGGTGAACTGGCTGCGCCCTCTCGGCGCCGATGCGGCAAGAGTCCTCGACGAGTTCTCGCGGATCGACACTTACGCGCGGGCGTCCGCTGCGCCCGGTCGCTCCGGAACCGAGGCGATTCTGTTCCATCGCGAGACTTCGATGCGGCGCGCCCTCGTCTTGGCCCTCGGGACCTACGAGGATCGAGAGTTGCCGGCCAGCGCGCGCAACGCGCTTTTCAAGCAACTTCTTGAACTCTACCGCAACGACCCCGACGCCGGTATCCACGGAGCAGCCGAGTGGGCCCTAGGTCGATGGAAGCAATACGATAAGCTAGCCGCCGTCAACGACGCGCTTGCTACAACCAAAGAGACTCGCGATCGGCGCTGGTTTGTGAACGGGCAAGGGCAGACGCTTGCGGTGATCGACGGTCCGGTTCAGTATGAAATGGGCTCCCCGCGAAACGAGCCAGGACGCACCGCGGGGACCGAGGTACAACATCGCACGGTAATCCCTCGCCGCTACGCCATTTCCACCAAGGAGGTCACCGTCGCGCAGTTCCAGCGCTTCGCGAAAAACGATAAGCAATTTGCGATCAAACGTGGCACCTTGAATCGGTACACCACAAGCCCAGACGGACCTTGGATCGGCTCGAGCTGGTACGCGGCCGTAGCCTATTGCAACTGGCTGTCGGAGCAAGAGGGCCTGCGCAAAGACGAGTGGTGTTACCTTCCCAATGAATCAAACGTCTTCAGCCAAGGAATGACGATCCCCGATAACGTCCTCAAGCGCAAGGGCTACCGCCTGCCAACCGAGGCCGAGTGGGAGTATGCCTGCCGCGCGGCCACGATCACACCCCGATTCTACGGCCATTCGATCGAGCTGCTCGACAAGTATGCCTGGTATCTGTCCAACAGCAACGATCGAGCTCAATTGTGCGGGACCACGCTGCCCAACGACTTCGGGCTCTTTGACATGCTAGGAAACGTATACGAGTGGTGCCAAGATCGGAATGGCCGTTACCGACCGACTGCGAGAGGACTCGAAAGCGATCTTGTGTCGATCAACGAGGTCGTGACCGATGGGCGGTACCGTCTCATGCGTGGAGGCGCTTTCTTGATTTCGTCCACAGAACTGCGATCCGCACACCGCATCAGCGATGTGGCGACTTTGAGCAGCACGTACGTCGGCTTCCGCGTGGCCAAAACTTGCGACTGAATGGCAAATCAAACCGCTCTGAAATGCCCGCGCCGTTTCGCGTTCAATCGAGCGCGATTCCCTTCGCATTTGGCTGAACCGTAAACGTGGTATCGCTCGCGCTGATGAGCACGCCCGCCTGGCTCGTCACAGCGCCAATGGTGATCTCTCCTCCCTTGGCGAACGGCTTCGAGCTGCTGACTTCGATCATGACTTCATCGCTGGCCGCGCTGTAGTAGACCGAGAACGCCACTGGCTTCAAGGACGTACCGCCCGACTTCTTGCCGCTCTTCACCACTTTGGAAAACACTTGGTAGTCGGCTTTGCTGTCGGCGGTCGCCGCGTTCATCGTTTCGCTGTACTTGAGCACGAAGCCATTGAAGACCGGCTTGCCCACCGGCTTGCCCTTCTTGTTATGCTTTTGTGTCGTCATGATGATCTCGAGCACGACCGTCGGGGCGATTGCGCTCGCCGGCGTGACGACGATCGGTTGCGTCGGTGGTGACGACGGCAGCGTCTCGCTGCTGGCACTGAGCGATATCGACCCGCTCGTCGTGCTCACCAGGTCGTTGAACGTCGCGACGCCACCGACGGCATCGGTCGTGACCGTACCGCTCAACGTGCCGGACCCGCTTGCGACGCCGACCGTCACGGCACTGTCAAAGGAGGTTGCAAGGTTGCCATATGGATCGTAGGCATCAACTTCCAGTGAGAACGCCGTTCCCGCGGTCACGCCGCCGGGTGGTCGGTTGACGGTCAAGCTGGAAGCCGCAGCCGGCGAGACGACACTCGGATCGGAGATAGCGGCCGGCAGATTGGGGGCGGCAAACTGAAGCGTGAGCGCGCCCGCGGTGTTGTCCTCAAGGTCGTCGAACGAGGCGACGCCGTTCACGACCGTGGCGGTCATGGTGCCCTCGAGTGTTCCCGCACCGCTGCTCACAGACGCCGTGACGACGGTGCTGTTGTCGCCGGTCTCGACGTTGCCATACCGGTCCTCTTCATCGACCACGATGGGATCGGTCAGCGGATTGCCCGCGGTCACCGACGGATAGGGCTGAATTGCAATGACCAACTTGCTGGCCGCTGCGGGGCTGATCGTGATGGCGCCCGAAACGGCCGGCGCGATGTTGCCGGGAGCGGAGAACTCCAGCGTAATGCTCTCGGCCGTGTTGTCGCCCAGGTTTGTAAACGTCGCGACGCCGTTTTTAACCGTCGCGGTGGCTGTGCCCTGAAGCGGTCCGATTCCACTGGCGAGCGACACCGTGACCACCGTGGTGTTGTCGCTCGTCACGACGTCGCCGTACTGGTTTTCGGCGTAGATCACGGGCTGAACTGCGAACGTCTGGCCGGCTGTCGCCATGGGCGACGGCGGCGTCTCGATCACCAACTGGCTGACGGGCGGCTGGCTGATCGTCAACGAGTGCAGATCGTCGGCCGACGCCTCGAAGTCGGTGTTTCCGTTGTAATCGGCGTCGATCGTGTAGATGCCCAGCGCCTGCCCGGGGGGCAGTGTGTAGCTGGCGCTGGCGCTACCCGCCGAAACGTTCGCGCTGACCGGCGAACCGATCGTCGTCGCGCCGTTCATGATCGTGAAGATCACAGAGCCCGCATTGACGGTACCCGCTGGGCTGGTGACCGTAGCAGTCAGGGAAACAGACTGGGCCGTCTCGCTAAACTGAGTGGACGCGTTCGAGGCGGTTGTGGTGGTCATCGCCGCGCTGATCGTGAGCGTGCTACTGGAAGGGAGCGATTCGGCGAAGGTCGACGTACCATCGTAGACGGCCTCGATGGTGTACGAGCCCACGGCGGTACCGGCAGGAAGAATGTAGTTCTCGCTGGCGATGCCGTTTTCGACATCCACGCTGAAGGGCGGCACGACCTCGGTCGAGCTATTCAAGATCGTGAAGGTTACCGCCCCGACGTCGACCGTCCCGGCAGTGCTGCTCGTCACATCGGCGGCCAGGAAGGTCCCTTCGCCGGTAGCGGTACTAAAAGTCGCCGTCGCGTTCAAAGGCGTGATGGTGGTCGGCGCAGCCGTCACTGTTAATGTGTTGGTTCCGGTCGACGTCGTGAAGTCGTCGGGGTCGGTGTAGACGGCTTCAATGGTGTAGTCTCCGCCCGGCGTGCCCGCAAGCAGGTCGTAAGTAGCGCTGGCGGCATCGTTCACGACGCTCGAGCTCAATGGGCTGCCGACGGGAGTACCACTGGACAGAATGGTGAAAGTCACGGTGCCTTCATTCACGGTGCCGGCCGAGCTGCTCACCCGAGCGCTCAGGTTGATCGACTGGTCTTCAACGTCGCTGAAGGTCGCCGACGCGTTTCCCACGGTGGTGTCTGTCCCTGCCGCGCTGACGGTCAAGAGGTGGCTTGTATCGAGTGCGGGCAAGTAAGAGGCGCCTGTGGTCGGATTTGTATATCCGCTGTAGCTCGCCTCGATCATGTACTGACCGGCCGGAGTTTCTCCTGGCAGCGTGTACTGGGCGGTGACAGACCCGTCGGAAACCTGGGCCGGTGAAGTAGGCTCGCCGATGACCTCGGTGCCATACAAAATCGTGAACGTCTCGGTGCCGCCGTTGATCCCGACGCCCGCAGGGCTGGTGCTCACGGTGGCCGATAGGTTAATCGTCTGGTCGGTGGGGCTGAACATTGCCGATGCTGGAACGGCGGACGTTCCGCTCGCGTTGCTCACCCAGGGCTGAAAGCCCACGGTGGGAAGATTGCTGTTCTCGTAGCTGTCCTCGATTTTCGCTTGGATCTGCGAAGCCTCGATCACTCCCCAGTAATTACCGGAGAAGGGGATCGTGACATTGGAAGCCCCGCTGGCGACGATGCCGAGGTTTCCCACGTTGCTGAAGTTATTTCCAGTGATTGTAGGGGCGTCCGTCGTGCCGACGTTGGCGCCGCTGTTGATCGATAACGTTCCTGTGAAATCGACACGCTCAACCGTGTCGGTGGTGCCCGAATCGAAGATCAAGTTGTCCAAACTGATGGTGCACCCGGTCGCACTGAAGCTCCCGCCGCTGCTCACCTGGATGTTGGTGTTCTCAGAGCCGCCAGTGCGTTGGGTGAACGTCGAGTCGCTGGCGGTCATCGTCCCGCCATTGTTGAGCGTGATGCCGTCGGAGTAGTTGCTGCCGTAGCCGGAAGTGTTGGCGAAGTACACCGTGGCACCAGTGACCGTCAATGTGCCGCTCACCGAAATCACCTCCGTATCGGGGATGGCCGCTACGGCGCCGGTGCCGATCGTCAGCGTCGCGCCTGAAGCCACCGTCAGCCCGCTCGGTACCTGGTAGAACTGCCCAACGGTCGTCTCCGTACCCATCGGGTTCAAGGTCACCGACTGACCGCTCGTCAGCTCGCCGGTGAGGTAGACAGCGTTGAAGCTCTGGTTGCTGGTCAAGAGCGGAACGTCGCTGACCGGCACCGTGAGGGTCGTCTCGAAGATGTTATTGGACAGGCCGCCGCTGCCGAAGACGCTGCCGGAGTTGAGGTAGAAGTTTGCCAGCGAGAAGGTGCTGTTGCTGGCGGCGATCTGCCCGCCGGTACTCACCTGGATGTTGGTGTTCTCAGAGCCGCCAGTGCGTTGGGTGAACGTCGAGTCGCTGGCGGTCATCGTCCCGCCATTGTTGACCGTGATGCCGTCGGAGTAGTTGCTGCCGTAGCCGGAAGTGTTGGCGAAGTACACCGTGGCACCAGTGACCGTCAATGTGCCGCTCACCGAAATCACCTCCGTATCGGGGATGGCCGCTACGGCGCCGGTGCCGATCGTCAGCGTCGCGCCTGAAGCCACCGTCAGCCCGCTCGGTACCTGGTAGAACTGCCCAACGGTCGTCTCCGTACCCATCGGGTTCAAGGTCACCGACTGACCGCTCGTCAGCTCGCCGGTGAGGTAGACAGCGTTGAAGCTCTGGTTGCTGGTCAAGAGCGGAACGTCGCTGACCGGCACCGTGAGGGTCGTCTCGAAGATGTTATTGGACAGGCCGCCGCTGCCGAAGACGCTGCCGGAGTTGAGGTAGAAGTTTGCCAGCGAGAAGGTGCTGTTGCTGGCGGCGATCTGCCCGCCGGTACTCACCTGGATGTTGGTGTTCTCAGAGCCGCCAGTGCGTTGGGTGAACGTCGAGTCGCTGGCGGTCATCGTCCCGCCATTGTTGAGCGTGATGCCGTCGGAGTAGTTGCTGCCGTAGCCGGAAGTGTTGGCGAAGTACACCGTGGCACCAGTGACCGTCAATGTGCCGCTCACCGAAATCACCTGCGTATCGGCGATGGCCACTGCGGCGCCGGTGCCGATCGTCAGCGTCGCGCCTGAAGCCACCGTCAGCCCGCTCGGTACCTGGTAGAACTGCCCAACGGTCGTCTCCGTACCCATCGGGTTCAAGGTCACCGACTGACCGCTCGTCAGCTCGCCGGTGAGGTAGACAGCGTTGAAGCTCTGGTTGCTGGTCAAGAGCGGAACGTCGCTGACCGGCACCGTGAGGGTCGTCTCGAAGATGTTATTGGACAGGCCGCCGCTGCCGAAGACGCTGCCGGAGTTGAGGTAGAAGTTTGCCAGCGAGAAGGTGCTGTTGCTGGCGGCGATCTGCCCGCCGGTACTCACCTGGATGTTGGTGTTCTCAGAGCCGCCAGTGCGTTGGGTGAACGTCGAGTCGCTGGCGGTCATCGTCCCGCCATTGTTGAGCGTGATGCCGTCGGAGTAGTTGCTGCCGTAGCCGGAAGTGTTGGCGAAGTACACCGTGGCACCAGTGACCGTCAATGTGCCGCTCACCGAAATCACCTCCGTATCGGGGATGGCCGCTACGGCGCCGGTGCCGATCGTCAGCGTCGCGCCTGAAGCCACCGTCAGCCCGCTCGGTACCTGGTAGAACTGCCCAACGGTCGTCTCCGTACCCATCGGGTTCAAGGTCACCGACTGACCGCTCGTCAGCTCGCCGGTGAGGTAGACAGCGTTGAAGCTCTGGTTGCTGGTCAAGAGCGGAACGTCGCTGACCGGCACCGTGAGGGTCGTCTCGAAGATGTTATTGGACAGGCCGCCGCTGCCGAAGACGCTGCCGGAGTTGAGGTAGAAGTTTGCCAGCGAGAAGGTGCTGTTGCTGGCGGCGATCTGCCCGCCGGTACTCACCTGGATGTTGGTGTTCTCAGAGCCGCCAGTGCGTTGGGTGAACGTCGAGTCGCTGGCGGTCATCGTCCCGCCATTGTTGAGCGTGATGCCGTCGGAGTAGTTGCTGCCGTAGCCGGAAGTGTTGGCGAAGTACACCGTGGCACCAGTGACCGTCAATGTGCCGCTCACCGAAATCACCTGCGTATCGGCGATGGCCACTGCGGCGCCGGTGCCGATCGTCAGCGTCGCGCCTGAAGCCACCGTCAGGCCGCTCGGCACCTCGTAGTACTGCCCAACCGTCGTCTGTGTGCCCATCGGGTTTAGCGTCGCCGACTGGCCGCTCGTGAGGGTGCCACCGAGGATGTAGACGGCCTCGAAGCTCTCATTCTGGGCCAAGAGCGACGCGTCGACGGCCGGCACGTAGATGGGCAAGTTGAACACGTTGCTCGACAGGTCGGCAGAGTTCACGACGCTCCCGCTACTGAAATAAAGCTGGTTCAGCCCGAATGTACTGCTCGTGGCCTTGAGCTCGCCGCCGGTCCCGGCATAGATCTGACTCACGGATCCGCTAGCGCTGTTGGCGTTGGCGAAGGTCGTGCCGGTGGCGGTCATGGTCCCATTGACCACGATCTGCGTGGTCGCGCTATTCGACGTCGAGAATGACACAGCGTCACCGTTGGCGAAGGTCAACGATCCATAAACGTAGAGCGTCTGAGCAGCGCCGATCGTCACGCTCGCGCCGGACCCAACGTTCAGCGCCGATCCCTGGTCGACGTAGACCATGCCGCCCAACGTCGAGGATGAGCCGCTGCCGAGCGACAGCGACCCATCATTGGTCACCTCCAGCGTCACCGTCGAATCCGTAATCAGGCCGCCCACAGAATCGGCGTTGCCCGACTCGAGTTCGACCGTTCCCGCACCGGTGAGTCCCGTGATTTCAGCGATGTCGGAGGAACTTGGAACGACACCGCCGTTCCAATTGCTGCCAAGATCGTAGTCGCCGCCCGTTGGGGCCGCCGTGGTATTCCACGTAATCGTCGTGGAAAGCACGGTCCGGTTCTCGAGATCTTCGAGCAGCGGCCGAAGCATGCGGACACGCCGCTGGTTGGCCGAAGGGCGGCGTCCCGACGAACCCAAATCAGTCCGCCCGATTCGCGGTAGACGGTTCATGGGAGTCACTCTGTTTCTTCAAACACGAAGAAGAAGACGATTCGCCAACGCGACCCGCTTGTTGAGGAACACACCTCGATGCGCTGCACTCGCGACGATAAGTACGTTGGGCTTTGACGTGGGCCCGCCGAGCGACTCGTCAGGGCGCAAGCCTCCCAATCCCGCCTTGGTAATCGGCGGACCATTCAAGCCAGAATCAGGGAAAGTCATTGAGCGCTCGGCTCAGCGGATCCTCAAGGCGACGTTCAATTGATTGATCGCCTCGTTGACGGCAACGCGTGCCATGCTGTGGTGCTCATGGACCGTGCCCGAGCGCAGCGTTCTTTCCACACTGATCAACTTGGCGCGGGAATCGCGCAGGATTTCGTCGGACTGCGCCTGTGCCAGATTGTTGCCAGAGCCCACCATCGAGCCCCCGCCGACCGTCGAACCCGGTGCGCCGAGTCGTGCCAGCGCCGTCGCGACGTGCCCCATCGCCCGCGCTCTGTGCCCTTGATAGTCAGCATCGGCGCTGTGGAGGTTAGCATGAACCTGGCGCAGCACGAGGATCGTCCCCCTGTCCGACGCGAGCGGAAGCGCGAGCTGGCCGGCGGCGATTGCCTCGCGCCGCTCGCGCCCCAGAATTGACTCGTGTCGTCGGCGCTCCTCGGCCTCGTGTCGTCGGCGCTCCTCGGCCTCGTGCAATCTGCGCTCCTCGTCCTTAGCACGAACGGCGTCGCGGTTGGCATTCTTGCCGCTCGAATTGTTCGTGGCCTGCGACTGCACGCTATTGGTCGTCGCTTGCTGTGCTGTCTTGCCATGCTGCCGCCGCATCGATTGGCTGTTTGCTGAAGCGGCGCTCTGTGATTGGCCGCTTCCCGCCTGCTGGTGGGCGGCGCGCTTCTGCGCCGCCCTCGCTAGCGCACGCTGTCTTTCCATCTCGGCGAACATCATCTGGTACTGCCACATTTCATGCATCATCATCTCTTCCGCACTCATCCCGCGCGGTTGCTGCGCTCCTCCGGCTCGCCCCTGGGAGGGATGCGGTGCGCCTGCATTGGGATGGGCCTGCTGCGGTCGATGTTGCGTCTGAGCCTGCGCACCGGCAGTGATTGCTACGGCCAATACCAGCGACAAACAGCCCGGGACCTTCATCGTCCACCCCTTTCACCGAGGATGCCGACTTCGAGAAACGGCGACTAACGATTCGGAGCGTTCCTTCGCGCGAAAATCCGCGACGTGGGCCCTCTCTCACACTGCATCGACGGCCCATATTACAAAGACGCTTGCCTTCGATGCAACTTGCGCGCGTCCTGTGATCTCATTTTTTCTTCGCCGTTGTGTTAAGGGTTGTTAAGGGCCGGCGACTTTCCTGAGGGCCTCGACGAAGACTGGCCGCAGGCTGGCATCAAGCCACGGCTGACTGAGTACCCAGGTGACGTTCTTGCGGTATCGATCGTCTCCCAGGCCGATAATGCGGGCGTTAGAGCGCGACAGCGCGAGCGCACCGGCGAGATTGTAGATGACCTGGGCGATCTCGAGCGGCATCGAGTTGTCGCGCCGCGTCGGGCCCCGCGATCGGTCTTCTTTGTCTTCGCGTTGCAACGACCGATGGACTCGCTTGGCGAACAGTTTCAACCGCGAGAACAGCTCTGTCAGCTCCCGGGACGGAATCGTCGAGATCAGGGGGTCCGTCGCGGCGATCAAGCCTTTCAAGCTGAGCGGCGTGACAGCGGCGGAACGTCCGAGCGGTCCGCGGCGGCGCGATTCGCGGATGACCGCCGCGACGGCCGGCCCCACCGCTTCGAGTTCGTCGAGATAGTCGTACAAGGGCATTTCCAACCAGAACGCCAGCAAGACTCGAAGCTCGTCGTACAGAACGTCCGGAGCAACCGGCGCACTGGCTGTTTCGTCGGCCGACGAACCGGCCGCAAGCTCGAGCGATGAGCTCGGCGACTCTTCCGGACCGGGCATTGGATTGGTCAGAAAGGCCAGCCACAGTCGGCTGTTGTTCGAGGCGTGCAAGATCGCGAGCAACTCATCGAACCGCTCGTCGGGCGTGAGGTTCTCGGTGGGATCGGCGGGAATCAAGGCGGGAAGCACCCGCCGGAAGACGCGCTTGACGGTGGTCACCCGGTTGTCCAGAAAGACCGGCCCCTGACCCGGAAACATCGCCAGAAGTTCGTCGCGCGTTTTGGCTACTCGCCCCGGGATGATCGGCGCCAAGACAAGCTCGTGGAAGATCATCCAGTGCTCGGCCTTTCCTTCCTCGAGCAAGTGCTTGTGCACGCGCTGGACCGTCATGTGAAGAACGCTCAAGGCGTAGAGCTCATCCGCATCGAACTGGGCATCATCCGAGCCGCCTGAATTCGGGTCGACCGGCTCAATCGCTTCGAAAGCGCAGGCGCGCTCGGGCGCCGCTGCATCCTCCGCCATTCATCGACGGCGTGGTGTCGCGCCGCAGCATAGAGCCAGTTGCGAAAGCGGCCGGTGATCGCGGGCGGTTTCTGCAGGATGTCGCGCTCGTACATCTTCAGGAAGAAGCTCTGTGCCAGGTCGTCGGCCTGATCCTCACCGACCGAGGGAATCAAGCGGAGCGCAGTCCGGATCGGCTCGTAATAGGCGTCCAGGAACCTGTCCCACGACCGGAAGTTCTCGGCGGTGGTCGAATGAAACATCAGGACAGCCCCTCAATCGGCTCGAACAGCCCGGGTCGCCGCCGCAGCGCCCACGACTGTGGCGCGTGGAGTGTGTGCACTCCGTCTAAAGACGGCGAAAACCTCGTCGACTTGCGCGGTCCCCGATCTTTTGCACGCAGAACATGCGCTATTAGAACGGCGCGCTGCCGCGACGGCTAGCGGCTAACCGCTCGTTGCGTTCATCAGGCTGGCGAGATCGCTTTCGATCTTCCCTTGCCTTAGCGCGCCGTCGAGTGCAGCCCCGAGCGACGCGCCGAGCCCGCGCTGGCGGATCGCGACGAGCCGTTCGCGGCAGCGGAAATAGGCGTCGATCACGCGTGGGTCCCACTGAGTGCCAGCCCCCGTCCGTAGGATCTGATCGACGCGCTCAGGCGGCAGCGCATCGCGGTACGGCCGTGACGTGTTCATTGCGTCGAAACTGTCGGCGACCGCAAGGATGCGCGCAGGAAAGGAATCGCATCTTGCTTCAGTCCTTCAGGGTACCCGCTGCCGTCGTAGAGCTCGTGATGATAAAGCACGCCGGGCAGAAGATGGGAGATCGCGTGTAGATCGGCCAGGATACGGTGGCCGATCACCGGATGTTGCCGCAGATGCTCGAGCTCGTCGTCGGTCAGCGGTCCGCGCTTGGTGAGGATCGCGTCGCGGACGCCGATCTTGCCGATGTCGTGCAGGAGCCCGGCCAGATAGATGTCGTTCTGCTCGGCTTCCTGTAGACCGAGCTCGCGACCCAGCTCGACCGCCGCGCACACCACCCGCTCGCTGTGGCCGTAAGTGTAAGCATCCTTGGCATCGATCGCGGCAGTCAGCGACCGCGTCAACCCGATCAAGATGTCCTTGATGTGCAGGTAACTTTGTGAGGCGCGCACGTGGAACTCGAGCAGTGACGCGAACGGCAGCAGGAGCACCACGTCGGAGCGGCAGAATGGCGCGGCCTGGCGCCGAGCGAGCTCATGCTTCGCTCCAGCGTCAGACAGACGACGCTCCCGTTCGCTGCCAGCGCGCGGTGCGGCTTGCGTCTTGTTGAAGGCCAAAACCCAGCCCGCCAAATTCTCGTGAGCGACCCGCACGGCCAGCAGGTTCAGAACGCGCGGATAATCTTTACCCCAGCGACATTTCCCGGGCTCGTTCTCGAGCACGTAACCCGACTCATCCCCGCGCGTGGCTTCGGCCAGTTGATTGGCCAGCCGTCCGCAGTCCCAGGAGAAGCTGCGCCTCACCTTCCAGAGACCACGTCGGCGTCGCCCTGCAGCGAAACCCAGGCGAGCGATCGCGCACTTGTAACCTCGCCCGCGACTCGCAGAATTCGCCGCCTGTGCCTGAGCGGTTCCTTGTGGATGCGCAAGCCGCGATTGAGCCGATCAAGGCCCATGAGCGCTTCCCAGGCGATCATCGCCTGGCGGTCGTGCTCGGCCTGGGCCCGCCGCCGCTTGAGCGAATCGTGATCGGCGTGCAGGCGGTTGTGCACCGCTTGGGCCCACTTGCCAAGCCGCAACTGCTCGAGTGCGCGTTCGGGCCGCGACTTGCCCACGGCACCAATGATTCCAGCGGCCAGCAGGCGCGACGGCCCAAACCCGTCCAGCGGAAACCCAATCAAGTAGCGGTCGTCTTCCAAGCCGACAACCTTCGGGCGCTCTTCTCGGGTGAGGTCGCACAGCAACGCGCGCTCCTCGGGCGAAAAGTCGCGCACGCGCTCGGGCTCGCCAGCGATGTCCAGACGATTGCCCGTCTTCGCGTCGTAAAGAGAGAAGGGGACGTTGAACTCCTCCTCCAGAACCACCGCCAGCGCCTTGACTGCAGAAGCGGCCACCGCGCCCGAAGCTCGAGACCTCGACGAAAGGGTAGATGGCATGGACTACCGTGCTCCTTCGACAGCTTGTTGAAACTGGGGAAGTCGACGGATCGAGGCCAGGTCGTCATCGAGGGCCGCCTTGGCCGGGTCTGCGCCTCGGAGAAGGCGCAGTTTGAGGAGGTCGATCGCCTGGCTCGAGATGGCGTTTGAACCCGATTTGTCGAAAACCCGCGCCACCACGCAGGCCGCTGCGTAGAGTGTCGGGGCCGAGCGCGGCTCGCGCTCCAGGCACCGATTGATTTCCTCTGTCGCGCAGTTCCCATGCGCCCAGACGGGCGAGTGCAACGGCGAGGTAGCGCCGGGCTTCGCTGCGGCCCGGGTCGGTTTCGAGGGCACGCTCGAAGTCGCGAATGGCTTCGGCGTTCTTGCCTCGGTTCATCGCCAGCATGGCGCGACCGTACAGTGCCTGCGCGCTGCGCGAATCAAGGCGGAGCGCGTCGTCGAAGGCCATGCGCGCCTTGTCGGGGTCGCGCGCGGCCAGTGCAAACCCGTAAGACCAGGCCAGCCGGGCGCGGGTCGAGGCGGGCAGGCTGCCGGCACGCGAAACAGTCGGCGAAGGCTCGGTCGGCCTCATCATGGCGCCCCGAGCCTTCGAGCGCGATCCGCGCCCGGCGGCGATGCTCGGGTCGTTGGCTCCCAGCACGCGGGCCTGCTCGAAGTCGGCAAGCGCCGGTTCATATTGCTTGAGCTCGAGTCGTGCCAGGCCGCGATTGATGTACGCAGGCGCGAGCCGGGGATCTCGATCGAGCGCTGCCGTAAAGTCGACGATTGCTGCGGCTTTATCACCGGTTCGGTCCAGCACGCAGCCCCGATTGAAATAGCCCCAGGCAAACTCGGGCCAGATGCCGATGCACTGGCCGAAGTCGGCCGCGGCAAGGGCAAGCTCGCCCCGCTCCAGCCGGCAGATCCCTCGCTCTATGAGCGACCAGTAGTGACGGGGGTTGGCTCCAGCGCGAGGTCGAGCTCCTTGATGGCAAGCTTCGCCGCGTTCGGGCCTCCCTGCCGGACCAGCGACGTGGCGAGCAGGTAGTGATCGCGCGCGGTCGCGGCCGGCGTTTGCTCCGCGCCGAGCGGCCGATTGCGCCTCTTCCGTCTTGCCGCAAAGCGCACAGTAACGAGCCCGATCGAGCCAAAGCGCGCGCGACGGCTGCAGGCCGGGGATAGCCTCGGCTTTCTCGAGCAACCCCAGGGCACTCCGCGCCGCGTCGCTCGATTCTTGGGCCTTGCGCACCCGTGCGCCGGCAAGCAGCATCAGGAGCTCGCGCCGGTCTTCCGCCAGCCGGCGGCGATCTTCCGGCGCGAGCCGCAGCCAATTGGCGCTCTGGTCCGGCGCCGGGCCCTCCGGCGCGCCGAAGAGGGCCAGAGTCTGCTCACACGTGCGGATCCCTTGACTCAGGTTGTCTTGTAATTCCAACCGAGTGTTGATCAGGCAGAGGGACTGCTGGACGCCCGCGTCGTGGGCGCGGACCTGCTCGCGCAGGCGCGTCGCGGCCAGTTGGTTGCGCACGCCGGCGAGAGCCGTGCCAACGGCCAGCAAGACCAGAACGGCCAGCCCCGCAACCGTGCTCGACGAAGAGAGACGCGGGTGCCGGCAGATAAACTTCCGCGCTTGCTCGACCCGGCTCAGCTCGGGGGCATGACGTAACGGCCGGTGCTCGATGAGCCGGCGCAGGTCGTCGGCGAGATGCTCCGCCCGCTGGTACCGATCTGCCGGATCGGGCGCCAGGCACTTCCGGCTGATGCTCTCCATGCCCCAGGAGATTTCCGGGTGCTCCCGCTTGAGCGATGGCGCCGACTTGCTGCGCTCCAGGGCCATCGCCTCGATCTGCACGGGAAGCACCGAGTAGCTCCCGCTCTGCTCGAACGGGCGGCGGCCGACAAGTATCTCGGCCAGAACCATCCCAAGCGAGTAAATGTCCGAGCGCCGATCGACCTGGCGGATCAGTGCGGGTGTACGGCCGACCAATGCGCGGAGGTGCTCGGGCGCCATGTAGGCGATGGTCCCACCGATCGTAGCGTGGGCGGTGTCGTCGTTGTGGGTTTGCGCCAGGTTGAAGTCGAGCAAGAGCGGCTCGCCGTCGCCGCTGATCAGGATGTTTGAAGGCTTGATGTCGCGGTGGAGCACACCGCGCTGGTGGGCGTGGTGCAACCCGTCGGCGAGCTGCGCTACGAGCCACGCGGCCGCGTGTTCGTAGGAAAGCCGCTTCAGCGCCAACGTCGCGGTTTCTCCTGTTTCCGGCGCGCTCTCTACAACAGCCAGCGGCGCGTTTCCCGCGCCGTTCTGGCCGCCATTCGGCCTGGTATGGGCCAGCGCGGTCGGCTTAGGTGCCTCAACCGCCTCGAGCGCCTTGATCAATCGCTCGCCGCTATGTGGTCGCGCCGAATCGGTCCAGAGCTCGGCCAGCACTTCGGAGAGACTGGCTCCTCCGAGATAAGGCATGCAGACGGCGCGCAAGCCGGAATCGGCATCGTCGTGGAGCGAATAAATCGGCACGATGTTGGTGTGCAGCAACTGGGCAAGGGTCTGAGGCTCGTCCCCTTCGATGTTCGAGACCTTGAGCACGACGGGGCGGCCGGCCAGGTCGGCCTGCTCCGCGCGAAAAACGCTCGCAAATGCACCCTGACCGAGCCGCTGGCACAGTCGAAAGCCGAAGACCTGGTCTCCCACCTCCGGCAGACGAAGCGAGAAGCTCGATCGGTCGCTTTGGCCGCGCACCGAGCGCAGGACCGTTTCCTGCGCATGTGCCCCCTCGAGCGCCCGCCGCTGCTCGGGGAACCGGGACTGATACTCCGCAAGGCTGGCTAGGTCGCCCCGCCGATGCCGTTCCAGGTAGTCTTCCAGAAGCACACCGGCAGCGTCTGGGTCGCTGTCGGGGTCGGTGGGCCAGCGGCCGAGCAGGTCTTCCGGCCGCATCGGCCGACCTTCTGCCCAGCACGACCGCTGAAGGGCGAGGACCTTGCGCTTCTCGGTCCGCAGCGTCGCGAAGTCGTTGCGTGCCCGAGAGCGGCACTCTCCAGGCCCCTGCCTCTGATTGTCGAACGCGGGGGCCATTTTTAGCTGGCCTCTTGAGAACGGGCCCCTTCGGCGCGCTCGAGAGCGCGCCCGCCGCCACGCAGAAGGGTGGGGCCGTTCCCGCCTGGCGACCAGACGGCGGTCATGCTGCCGTGGGACTGGTGCCGACAGGACCGTCGGGTCGATGGCGGCCGCTCCGCCGCCACCCTCTTTTTACACTTTAGCTCGCGCACGGCTCTTCGTCCCCAAAGAGCGGCGGCCACGGTCGCCCCTGTGATCGCCAGGCGCGTCACCAAAAGCCGATCTACCGGCCCAATCCCACGCACGCCCACGGCCGTGGCGGCGGCTCGCGGCGGGACGTTTCGATCAAGCAAGCCAGGCAGATTCGGCTGGGATACGGCGAGCGCGGCCAGCGGAATCGGCGCCGGCAATTCGGCCAGTTCGGTGTCTATGGATTGGCCCGCATCGTGCCTCGGCGAACCGGCCACCCTGACCGTGGGTGTGGCGTGGCCCGCTAGCGCAGGCGCGGGCACAGACGCGGTGCCGGCGTCGGCAACGAGTGCTGGAGCGGGGCCTGCCGGCGCGATCCCTTCGCCGACACCGTCCGCCGGCAGGACGTAAATCGACGTGATGAGGCTCACCAGGCCGCCATAGCCCGGCGTCGGAGCAGGGCCCAGGGCCACTTGAACGGCAGGGCCCGCAGTCGCGAAGGCCTCTCCGACGGCGCCGCCGAGCGGGCTCGCCGCCAAATTCGAAAGCGCGCCGGCGAAGTCGTAGGGCGCGCTATTCAACCCGCTCGGAACCGACAGCGACACCGCGACAAACCCGGCGCCGGCCGACGAGCCCGTGGTCGTCGCACCCGGCGTGCCGCTTCCCGCCGTCGGGCCGGCTGCCGCTGGGCTCGACGTGTCGCCGACCGCGCCGTCCAAGAGGATCTGGATGAGCGGGGTCGGGCCGGTCACAAGCGGCGGCGCGTTGTCCTGCTGCCCGACCAGGTCAATCTTCAAATCGTACGACACACTCGCCGATTGCCCAGCGGTCCAACCCCCCACGGCGACCGTGTAAGTTCCCGCCGTGAGCGGCGCGAAATAGGTCTGGCCGTCCCATGACGCCAAGAGCGGAACGGTCTCGCCCATCGCGTTGGTCAGCGTCACCTGGGTTGAAGCGGGCAGGTCGTCCCCGCTGAGTGCGAACGAATAGAACTGGCTCTGCATAAGTTGAATTGTATATTCGTCTCCGGTCGCGGCGGGCGCCGGGCTCGTCGCGGCCGCCGGGCCGCGAACGATCGTGACACCGGCTTGCAGCTCGTCGGGAAAGAGCGTCCCCACGTCCTGCGGCACACCGTCGCCGGCTACAGCGTCGACCATGTAGCCGTCGGTCATGTTGCCCGTGATGTCGCGGGACGGCCCATCAACTTCGAAAGGAATGACGTAATCGCCGTTCAGCTCGTTGCCGTAGAGCGGAATGCCGCCGATGTTGGTCAAGCCGTCCCAACCCGCAAGGTGCAGCCCGTACGAGCCGTTCGGCAGCGCGTCGAGCATCTGGAACGTGGCCAGGTTCGTGTCGTAGTTGTACGCCAGGAACCGCGGGTAATACTTCGCGCCGTCGGTTGCTTCAATGTAAATCTGAGGAAGCGCCTGCTGGTATGACGTCTCGAATGCCTGAAAAGCAAGCTCCGTGATATTCATCGGCTCCGAGAACTGCACGGTAAGTTGCGTGGGGGCGGCATCGAGAACCTGGCCACTCGATGGCGACGACGCGATCACCTGCGGGGCAGGCATCGCCAGCACGCACAGGTTGAGCACGTAGGGTCCGGTGGACCAGCCGTTCTGCGCACTACCGGGCTGGTTGGGATTGAAAAGGCCCTGGCTCCCAAACGGCTGGCCTTGCACGGGCGCGGGGGTATTGCCGGCACCAGCCACCGCCAGGTAATAATCTCCAGCGGCGAGCGAGTCTGAAAGCACCGGGTCGCTGAACAAGGGAACCGACCCGTCGGTGCCCTCGGTCGGGTTCAGCGAGCCGATGTTGCCGTCCACGAAAACAAGTTGGCCGGTCGAGGGATCAAGCTCGTAGAGACTCAATCCCGGCTGAAGCGGCGACCCAATTCGGCCGGCAAAAACTTCGGCGACCATCGCGTAGCGGCCAGGCTCGGTGATCTCGAAGTGATACACGTCGACCTGATTGGCGGGCGTGAGTTGCGGCGGCGGGCTGTACGGATCGGGCGACAAATTCGGGTTGAAGAATGGATCGACGCCAATAGCGCCGTTCACCTGAATGAGGCCGGCGCCGGCCACGTCGCCGAGCTGCCGCGCCGTCGCGGCCGTATCGTCTGACACCGTCGCACCGACAACGTCGTCAATGCCTTCGACTTCGAACGACAACGATTCATTCGCCCCGGCCGGATGCGCGGCGTTCTCATCCAACGGCACACCGCTCGGGCTCGCGAGAACAGCCGCACCACCGCTCGAATCGCCGCTGAGCACGACCGTGTATTGTCCGGCGCGAGCGGGCCCTGGGGAAAGAGCTGCAGCTCGTTGGCCGCGGCGGAGAAATTCACCGACGCCAGCGCGACCGCAGCGCTGGCGCCGCCGCCTGAGGGACTGAAATCAAGCTGAACTGTCTGACCCGCCACGACTGTGTTGGGATCGAGTGGGCCGCTCATTGCGAGGCGGACCGCCAGTGGCGAGCTGTCGAGAACCGCGCCTGGAGCGGGATCGGATGAAACGACTGTGGGCCCATCGCTCGAAAGGCCCAGGTCAGTCGCGCTGATCGCAAGCTCGTAATTCCCGGTTGCCCCGTCGAAGCCGCTGCCGGCAATGACCGGTGAGAAATCGAGATTGCCAGCGCCGCTGATCGCCACGAAATACTCGCCCGGAGCCAGGTTTTCGCTGAAGGCGAGCGCTCCGGCGGACCGGGTGGCCGTCACCTGGGCCAGCAGGCGATGGCCGTCGGCGTCATACGGGTCGCCGAAGTCATTCGGATCGTTGTTAAACAGGCTGAGCACGCTGGCGAAGGGTGGATTGCCCGCAGGTGTGCTCACGTGGAAACTCACCTCAGAAGCGTCGTTCAGCTCGAACTGGTACCACGTGACGTCGGCCGCCCCGTTCGGCCCGTTGCCGATCGAGCCAAACACTTCGGCGGGTTGATCGAGCGTGCCGAAATCGTGGGCCTGGTCAATGGTCTCGTTGGGCTCGATCTGCAAGAGCGACGAGGCCACCGGCGAGGCGCTCAGCAAAAAGCGGCCTTCGAGCAGGTCGATTGAAGGGTAGGCCGTCACTCGACCACGACGGCGCCTCCGCGACCTGCTGGTGCTAGCCCGCTCTGATCGCTCTTGCAGTACAAGTGAGCTCGGCATCGTTTAGCTCTCAAACATTGAGGGAGAGCGCACTCGACAGCAGGCTCGTGTAACCCGCGCTGCCGGTAGCCTCTGCCATGATGTTGTGCCTGCCCTTCGACAAAGCGGGGGTAAACTGCCATGCGCCCGACGGATTGGCCACGACGATACCAAGCACGACGTCGCCGTCGACGATCGTGACCACGCTGCCTGCGGTCGCAACACCCGAAAGCGTGCCGTCTGAGTATTGGGGCGTGCTCGCCGTCGCGCCGCCGCCCACCTGGAGTTGGAACAACGGCGAAGGAAGGCTCGTATTCCCCGAGCTATCCGCGCTGACCGCAAAGAAAGGATAGACCCCGGCGGCCACCGTAGAGGAAGACGGCACGTAGTTGTAGCTCCAGTTGCCGCTCGCATCGGGGCTCGCCGTACCGAGCAGATTACTGCCCAAGTAAACCTGCACGCCGTTGTTCGCCGGGGCTGTCCCGACGAGTGACAGCGACTGCTGGGTTTGGCCAAGGCCGAGAATACTCAGGAGCCCGACCTGGCTCGTCACCAGGCTGGCCCCGGAAATCGAGGGCGGCTGACTCAGGGTTGCGACGTCGACCGTCATCGGCGACGACTGCGAGCTATACGTCCCGGCGACGTCCATCGCGTTGGCAGTAACGTTATAGGTGCCGTCAGGCAGTTCCGACGGCGGACCAGTCGATGTCGAATTCGAACCCCCGAGGCCGAGAATGCCGAGCAGCGAATCGAGCACATCATCCAGCACCGTGCCAAGGATCGAGTTCTGGACCGCTGCGGTCACGCCGCCGGGATACGTGATCGTTCCCGGCTGACCGACCGTGAACGACCAGTTGCCGTCGATGTCGGCCTCGGTCGCACCAAACGGCGTCGAGCTGCCGTTGGCATACAGGTAGACCACGGCGAACGGCTCGGTCGTTCCCGAGAACGTCGGCGTGTTCGTGCTCGTATACTCGACCGAGCCCATGGTGGCCGCCTCTGGCGAAACGACGTTCATCACCGGCGAGTTGGGCACATGGGTGTCAATCACTACCACGTAGGGACTGGAGGGCGGAGTTGTATAGCCGGCGGGATCGGTCCCCCCGGCCGTGAACTGATAAGTACCGGCGCCCAGGTCGGTGGACGTTTCATCGAAGGTCCAGTTTCCAGTGGCCGGGGACACCGTTCGTCCCACTTCGAAGCCGTCGCGGTAGATGGTGACGACGTTGCCCGGGGGTGCCGTCCCGTAGACCGAGAACGACCCATTGTTGGTGATGCCGTCACTTTTGCTGACGCCGTTATCGGGTGTGATGCCGACGATCGCCGGGCCGCCGATGTTGTACCCCATCGAATTGTCGGCCTGGCCGCCGCTGGCTGTTTCGGGATCACCGTTGGGCTCCTGGATCACGGGAGATGCCTGGGTCGGCGGAGTCGCGCCGTTGAAGCTCAACCCCAAGGCGTAACGCCCCGTGCCCATTTGGGTCGTCGTGGCCCCCTGGACCTTGACGTAGAACTGCTCGCCGGCAGTCACGCCCGACACGCTCAAAGTGAGCGTCGAGCCAGTTTCGCCTGAGCCGACGGCGCTGGCCAGGACCGTCGAGCCGTTGGAAGAGTACAGCGTCACCTCGGGCTCGAGCAACGACAGCCCGCTGCTCTGAACATCGAGCTCGAGCGTGCTGCCCGTGCCCGAGGGTGCCTTGAACGAGAAGTACTCCAGTTGCCCCGCGGTGTTGATGCCGAGGTTGGGCACCAGCACCGTCATCGAGTTGGCGCTGGCGCTGGCACTGGCAGTCGCGGTGGTACTCGCACCCGTCCCCGAGTTGATCGCGGCCGCCGTGCTGAGCGTGCCGTTGGAGGCACCGCCCGTGTTATAAGCGTCGGCCGTGCGTGGCTCGTTGGCGCTGTAAATGGCGCGGATGCCGTCGATGTCGTCGGTGGCCAGGCCGGTCTTCACGCCGGTATAGGTTCCATACATCACGGCGTTCGACACGCCGCTTTCGTTCAAGCCCAGGGCGTGGCCGAACTCGTGCATGGCCACGGTGAACAGGTCGTAAGTCGAGCTGAGGTTGTACGTCTGGCCCGTGTTGAACATCATGTCGCCGGCGACCGAAAAGTTGTTGGCCGGCGGGGGCTGATAGGTCAAGGCCAGGGTGGAGTCACCGAAGTTATAGCCGCCGATCCGGATGTCGCCGAAGCCGGAATAGCCCTGCTCGTCGGGGCCCGAACCCTCGGGCGCGCCGTCGTCGGGGACCACGATGAAGTTGATGTTCGTTTGCTGCGCCCATTCCTGCGCCGCCTCGAGAATGACGTTCTGCCACTTGCCGTCAAGACTCGAATTGCCGTTGAAGCTGGCGTTCAAGTTGCTCGTGTAGCCACCGCCCAGCTCCGTGCCGTCGGGCATGAAGCTGATCCTGATCACCTCGGGATTGGGCCAGGCGTTGCCCGAGGCCGAGTAAAGGACAAGTCGCGACTCGAGCCCTTCGAAAGCCGGGGTCAGGCCGCGCCGACTCCGGTGCTTCGAGCTTCTCTTGCTGTTGCCGCCGCGGAGCGATCGCCGAAACAGGCTCATGGGTGGGGGCTCCTACAGGGAGGACAAGGTGGCGAGCTTCAAAAGATCGATTTAATACCACTATGTCAGTGGAATTAACTTGTGACATCATTTTGAAGTCTTGGTCGGGCAGGGTCGTCTGGCAGGTGGCGTGCGCCAGGGCAAGTTGTCGCGCGAACGGGGTGTGAATGGAGGCAGGTCGATCGGGCGTTCATGGTGTCCTCATACCTGGAATGGGCCGTGGAAGTCCCGAGGCGATCGGCCGACGCTGGCCGACGTCTGTCCGTGGGATTCGCTCCTCGGCAACCTGGCGGTCCGTGCGGCCTTTCGGCCCCGCGGGCCCATGGCTTTGCGTCCCCGCCTCGCGGCGGGTTTGCCCATTCGAGGATGAGGGTCACTCAATCGATCCGCGAGCGTTCATGTGAGCGCTCATGATCGATTCAGTGACTCGGCTTGGTGCTAAGCCGCCTCTGTAGGTCTCCTACCTCATGGAAAGGGTGTCGTCAGGGCGTGTTGAGCAAACGAAACATCGTGGTGATGTATCGCCCCACGGCACGCGGCTGTCATTCCTTTCTGAACCGGCCCCGGCCGGCTTACAGGCGCGCGCCTCTCACGGACGACTCGGGTTCGGGCGAATCGGCCGCCATCGGTACGTAGCGGGGTTGCCAGACCTTTGCGGCCACGAGCCGCCCGAATTCCTCGGCACTCGTCTGGGGCGCGACGCCGGCACGCTGCGCCTCCACTCCGACAGCCGTCGCGATCGCCACGGCGACGGTGCGCAGGTCGGCGACCGCCGGCAGTAGTGAGGCGGACGCGTTCTTCAGGGCAGGGGAGTTCTCCCCCAGCGCGCGGGCGGCGGCCAGCATCATGCCGTCCGTGACGCGGCGCGCCCCAGCAGCAATGACTCCGAGCCCGACCGCCGGGAAAATGAATACGTTGTTGCACTGGGCGATCGGGATCAGCCGCCCCTCGTACGTCACCGGTGCAAACGGCGAGCCCGTCGCGATGAGCGCCCGTCCGTCGGTCCACCGGATCAGGTCCTGAGGCTGGGCTTCGGACCGAGCTGTGGGGTTAGAGAGCGGAAAGATCACGGGCCTCGCCGCCTTCTTTGCCATCTCGCGCACGATCGGCTCGGTGAAGGCGCCGCCGACCGTCGAGAGGCCGATCAAGATCGTCGCCTCGACCTGGCCGATCACATCTGCTAGCCCGATCGTACCATTGAAAGTCCGCGGCCAGTTCGCCACGCGATCGATCGGCTGGGCGTAGACGCGCTGGTCGGGCGTCAGGTCCGGGCGGCCGGTATGCAGCAGTCCGTCCTTGTCCACGAGCCAGAACCGGCTGCGGGCCTCTTGATCCGACGGTCCGTCGTCCACCATCGCCGCTCGCAAGTAGTCGGCGACGCCGATCGCCGCCGACCCCGCCCCGAGGAACACGACCTGCTGCTCGGCGAGCCGTTTGCCGGTCACGCTGACCGCGCCCACGATCGCTCCCAGGGTGACGGCCGCCGTGCCTTGGATGTCGTCGTTGAAGGTCAACAGTTTGTCCCGGTAGCGCTCGAGAATGGGACGGGCGTGGGGCGTGGCGAAGTCTTCCCACTGGAGCAGCGTCGTCGGCAGTTCGGCTTGCACCGCCTGGACAAAGCGATCGACGAAGTCGAAGTAGGCCTGGCCGGTCACGCGCTCGTGGCGCCAGCCGATGTATTCGGGGTCGTCCCGCTGCTCTTGGTTGTTGGTGCCGACGTCCAGGACAATCGGCAGCGTCCGCGCGGGGTGAATCCCGCCGATGAGCGTGTACAGCGACAGCTTGCCAATCGGGATGCCCATGCCGCCGGCGCCTTGATCGCCGATGCCGAGGATCCGCTCGCCGTCGGTGACCACAATGACGTCCACTTCAGGGTTGGGACGATTCCGCAGCAACGCGCGGATGTCGTCCCGGTATGGATAGGCGACGAACATCCCGCGGTTCCGCCGGTAGATGTGGCTGAACTGCTGGCACGCCAGAGCGACGGTGGGCGTGTACACAATCGGCAGCATTTCCTCGACATGGTCGAGAAGGAGGCGGTAGAACAGGACCTCGTTGGTGTCCTGGAGTACCCGCAGGTTGATGTGTCGTCCCAGGTCGGTCTCGTAAGCCCGGAACGCCTCATACGCCCGGAGGCTCTGCTGGTCGAGCGTCTCGACCGCCGGCGGCAGCAGTCCATCGAGCCCGAATGCCTTGCGCTCGGCCTCGGTGAACGCCGTGCCCTTGTTCCAGAGCGGATTCTGAAGCAAGTCGACCCCCCTCGGTGCGGGCTGCGATCCCGCTCTGATCGCGACGCCCGCGCCTTCGTCCGCGCCGGCGACCGCCTCATGCTCCTTCAGAGTGCTCATGGTGCGTTTTCCTTTTCGAAAAGCTCGTGGAGGGCGCTGAAGGTGTTTCTCGCCGCCTTCGTCAGCGCCAGAGATTGGTGACGGCGAGATCGAGCACCTCGTCGCCGCGGCCGCTCATCACGGCCTTGACCATGTAGAGCGTGAAACCCTTGGCCATCTCGAGGGTGATTGTGGGAGGCATGGAGAGTTCCTGCCGGTTCACCACGGCATCGACAAGCACCGGCCCGTCATGAGCGAGGGCAGCCGCGATGCCCGGCTCGACGTCGGCCGCGTCCTCGAGCCGGATGCCGCGGATGCCGACGGCCTCCGCCATGGCGGCGAAATTCGGGTTCTTGAGCTCGGTGCCGAAATCGAGGAAGCCGGTCGATTTCTGCTCGAGCTCGATGAAGCCGAGCGCGCCGTTGTTGAACACCACGACCTTCACCGGCAGGCCGAGCTGTGCGAGGCTGAGGAAATCGCCCATGAGCATGGTGAAGCCGCCATCGCCCGAGAGCGAAATCACCTGGCGCTTCGGGAACGCCGCCTGTGCGCCGATCGCCTGCGCCATCGCGTTGGCCATCGAGCCATGCCAGAACGAGCCGATCAGCCGCCGCTTGCCGTTCATCGCGAGATAGCGCGCCGCCCAAACCGTCGGCAAGCCGACGTCGCAGGTGAACACGGCATCCTCAGTCGCCAGATCGCTCAATGCCTTGGCGACCTGCTGCGGGTGGATGAGCTTCTTGCCCGGCTTGCCGACCGCCAGGTCGTCGAGACCCTTGCGCACCTTCTTGTAATGCTCGACGGCCTGATCGAGGCGCCCGCGATCCTGCTTCTCCTCAAGCAGCGGGAGCAAGGCATCGAGCGTAGCACCCACATCGCCGACGAGCCCCAGGTTGATCGGCGCGCGACGGCCGAGCTGCTCCGGCCTGATGTCGACCTGGGCGATGCGAGCGGTTCCCTGCGGGTAGAATTGACGATAGGGAAAATCGGTGCCGAGCATCAAGCAGCACATCGCAATCGTTCATCGCGTAATAGCCGGACGAGAAGCCGATGAGCCCTGTCATGCCGACATCGTAGGGGTTGTCCCATTCCACATGCTCCTTGCCCTTGAGCGCGTGGACCATCGGGCTTTTGAGCTTTTCGCCCAGGGCGAGAAGCTGATCATGCGCGCCGGCGCATCCCGCGCCGCACAGCACGGTGACGCGGCTTGCGCCGTTCAAGAGATCGGCGAGCGAGCTTGAGGCTCGCAGGCTGCGGCACGACCACGGGCTGGGCCGGCAGCAGGTCGAGAGATGACGGCGCCGGCGCGTCGATCGCCGGCTGGAGCGCCACGTCGCCGGGGATCACGATGACCGAGACACCGCGCTTGCCGACCGCCTCGCGGATCGCGATCTCGAGGCTGCGCGGCATCTGCTTCGCACTGGAGACGAGCTCGCAATAGTGGCTGCACTCTTTGAACAGCGTCTCGGGATGCGTTTCCTGGAAATAGCCCGAGCCGATCTCGGCCGAGGGAATGTGGGCCGCGATGGCCAGCACCGGCACGCGCGAGCGATGGCAGTCGAACAAGCCGTTGATGAGGTGCAGATTGCCCGGCCCGCAGCTCCCGGCACAGACGGCGAGCGAGCCGGTGAGATGCGCGTCGGCGCCGGCCGCGAAAGCCGCGACTTCTTCATGCCGGACATGCACCCACTCGATCTTGCCCTGGCGGCGGATCGCATCGGTGAGCCCGTTCAGGCTGTCGCCGACGATGCCGTAGATGCGCTTGACGCCGGCCGCCGCGAGGGTCTCGGCGAATTGATCTGCGACCGTTCTCATGATCTGGCTCCTTCTTGCTACCTCACTCGATTTTACACCAGTCGTGATACTAAGCGTGGAGGGCGCACATTCTGCCGTGGTCACGTCGCCACCCCTTGCCACCGCCATTCGGACGATCCGCCAGGCGATCGCACGTTCATGTGGCCGTTCCGGTCCTCGTACGTGGGTGGGATCACCGCCCGGTAGACCTCGGGCAAGGGTGCGAGTTGATCGAGCGCGATCGCCGGCGGGCGCATGCTTCCTCCCCCTCTTAATTTGATTCCGTTGCGGGCAGCGAGTTCTCAGGGCTTCCCTCGCGCCGGCTGCTTGCTACTGTGCCGTGGCGCTCCAGAATCTCCAGGACCTTTATCGCCGCAATCGGGATGACCGTGCCCGGTCCAAAGATGGCCAGCGCCCCGTCCGTGTAGAGCTCGTCGTAGTCCTGGGGTGGAATGACGCCGCCGAGCACAATGGGCATGTTTTCGTGGCCCAGCTTCGCGAGGGCCCGGCGGAGTGCCGGCACGAAGGTCAGGTGACCCGCGGCCAGCGAACTGGCTCCGACGATATCGACGCGCTCCCCGACGGCCTGGCGCGCGGCCTCTTCGGGCGTCTGGAACAATGGGCCCAAGACCACGTCGAATCCGAGATCGGAGAAAGCCGCTCCGACCACTTCCTGGCCGCGGTCGTGACCGTCCTGGCCAAGCTTGCAGATGAAGATACGCGGCTCGTGGCCGCGGCTCCTGGCGAACTGCTCGACCTTGTGCTGCACGGCGACGATCGATGGGTTCGTCGCTCCGATAAGTCTGTGCATAGATCCCCGTGACCAGATCCTGTTCGGCCTTGTGCCGGCCGAAGACCTTTTCCAGCGCGAAGCTGATCTCACCCACCGTCGCGCAGGCGCGCGCCGCCTGAATCGACAGGTCGAGGAGGTTCCCTTTGCCGGTTGCGGCACACTCGGAAAGCGCATCGAGCGCCGAGTTGACCCTCGCTTGATCGCGCTCTGATCTGAGCTCTTCGAGCCGCCGTGCCTGTGCCTGCCGGACCGCGGTGTTGTCGATCTTCTTGACCTTCATCTCCTCCTGCTTGTCCGGCACATACTTGTTCACGCCGACGATGACTTGCGCACCCGAGTCGATCTGGGCCTGCGTCCGGGCCGCAGCTTGCTGGATGCGCTCTTTGGGGAAGCCAGCTTCGATCGCCTTGGTCATTCCGCCGGCCTGCTCGCACTCGAAGACATGCGCCCACGCCTTCTTCGCGAGCTCGTGTGTGAGCCGCTCCACATAGTAGCTGCCGCCCCACGGATCGATGATCGAGTCGGTATCGGTCTCCTCCTGCAGAAACTGCTGCGTGTGGATGGCCAGCCGTTCGGAGAAGTCGCTCGGCAATGCCAGGGCCTCGTCAAATGCATTGGTATGCAGGCTCTGGGTGTGGCCCTGGGTGGCGGCCATCGCCTCGATGCACGTGCGGATGATGTTGTCGTAAACGTCCTGGGCCGTCAGGGTCCACCCGCTGGTCTGGCTGTGGGTGCGCAGGTCCATGCTCCTGGGGTTCTGCGGACAAAACAGCTTGATGATCTTCGCCCACAGCAACCGGGCGGTGCGCAGCTTGGCGATTTCCATGAAGAGATCCTTACTGATCGACCAGAAGAACGAGAGTCGCGGCGCGAAATCGTCGATGTGCAACCCGGCCTTCAGTCCCGTCCTCACATATTCAAGTCCGTCTGCCATCGTGTAGCCCAGCTCGAGGTCGGCCGTGGCGCCGGCCTCCTGCATGTGATAGCCGCTGATCGAGATGCTGTTGAATTTCGGCATGTACTGGCTCGTGTACGCGAAGATATCGCCGACGATCCGCATGCTCGGCTGCGGCGGGTAGATGTAGGTGTTGCGGACCATGAACTCCTTGAGGATATCGTTCTGCATTGTGCCCGAGAGGTGTTCCTGTTTTGCGCCCTGCTCCTCCGCCGCGATGATGTACAGCGCCATGATCGGCAGGACGGCGCCGTTCATCGTCATCGAAACGCTGATTTTCTCCAGCGGGATCTGGTCGAAGAGGGTCCGCATGTCGAGGATGCTGTCGACGGCCACTCCCGCCATGCCGACGTCGCCGGCGACCCGAGGTAGCGTCGGAATCGTAGCCGCGGCTCGTGGGCAGGTCGAAGGCGATGCTCAGTCCCTTCTGACCGGCCGCCAGGTTGCGCCGATAGAAGGCGTTGGATTCCTCCGCGGTCGAGAAGCCGGTGTATTGCCTGACGGTCCAGGGCCGGCCCACGTACATCGTGGCGTAGGGGCCCCGCAAGAACGGCGGCAGTCCGGGCATCGTGTGCAGGTGCGCGAGCCCCTCGAGATCCGCCGCGGTGTACACGGGTCGCAGCTCGATCTGCTCGGGCGTGCCCCAGGTGAGTTGATCGAGCGAGCGCCCTGTCAGCGCAACGGCCCGGGCGCGCCAGCCGGCCAAGCGGTGATCGACCTTCGGCCCGCCGTTCCAGCAGACGTCTTTGAAGTTTGGGATCTTGCTCATCACCGCACTCCTGCGTCGCCAAGCAGCGAGCGAAGGATTTCGAGAACGTTGCACTTGACGAAGATGAACTGGTCGACGCCGGCGGCGCGGTACCGGGCCTCGTTTGCGCCCGGGTTCCCCGCCAGAACAATCGTCCTGGCCCCGGCGGCTCGCAGCTTGGGTGCGACTTGTTCCAACTCGGCGGTGTAGCGAGCGTCGGTCGAACAGATGACAGCAATCGCTGCGCCGCTGGCGGCGAATGCTTGGGACGCGGCCTGCGGATCGGAGAACCCGTCGTTAGAGAGGGGCACGAAGCCACCCGTCTGGAAGAAATCCTGCGCGTAGGTCGAGCGGGCAAGGAAGTCCTTGGGCGGCCCCAGGTTGGCGAGGAAGACCTTGGGCCGCTGGCCTCCATGGGTCAGGGTGTAGGCGTCTACCATGTCGCGCAACTGCTCAAAAACGGCGGCGTAGGGAGCGAGGGCCAACGGCGCCGTGCGCGCGGGTGCGCGCCCGGCCGCTGCCCCGGCGAGGGACGACGTGAGCTCGCCGATGGTCGCCCCTGCGCGTGCCGCCTTGACGGCCGCGGCCATCACGTCGCCGCTTCCCAGCCGCTCGTTGGCCACGGACCTCGCAGAGGGCCGCGACGGGCGCCCGGCCGCGACGCCACTCTAGGAGCCCTGCGGCCGCCGTCGCCCGCAGCCCGGCATAATCCGGGGTGGGACGGCTGAACTCCTTCTCGAAGACGTCGGGATGCACGCTGACCCCGGTGATCCCCGCCTTTCGTGTCGCGATGTCGTGCTCACGCCGCTTTTCGACCGCCCGGATCTGCTCGCCGACCCAGCCGCTGGTCGCCGCCTGGATCATTCCGCCCTGGGCCTCGACTTGCTGGAACAGAGACCACGCCTTCTCGGCCATCTCGTCGGTGAGGCTCTCGAGAAACCACGAGCCTCCGGCAGGGTCCACAACCTTGCCGAGATGACATTCTTCCTGGAGGATCACCTGAGTGTTCCGGGCCAAGCGCCGGCTGATCTCATCGCTCGGCCCTACCGCGACGTCCATGGGAAGCGTGATGATGGCGTCAGCTCCGCCCAGGGCGCCGGCGAAGCATGCAGCGGTATTGCGCAGCAGGTTGACCCACGCATCTCGGTGGGTGACCACGCGCCGGCTGGTTTCCACGACCACCCGCAGATGCGACGCACACTGCAGGTCAACGCCGCAAGCCTCGATCGTCCTGGCCCAGAGCTTTCGCAAGGCCCTGAGCTTGGCAATCGCCTGGAAGAACTTGCATCCCACGGTCTCGTGAAAGGTGATCTGCTTGACGGCCGTATCGAGGTCAAGCCCGGCGCCGGTCATGGCGCGCAGGTACTCGACCGCCGTCGCAATGCCGAAAGCGAGGTCTTGGACCGAACCGGAGCCGGCGTGATGGTAAACGGCGGTGGAAACTCGAACGGAGGTCACGTTGGGGACGCGGGCTGCCGTCCAGGCCGCCAGATCGGCCATCTGCAAGAGGGCCACATCCAGGGGCACCGAGAGGGCGCCGTCACGCAAGAGCGTACCCAGCGGGTCGGCGTTCCAGGCGCCCAGGGCCTTCGAACCGTCCACGCCCCTTTCCTCCCAAAGTGCGGCCATCAAGGCCGCGGCCGGCAGGAAGGCGGCACCGGCTTCCAGGCAGACCGGCGCGAGGTCCATTTGCACGCCTTTGAGAGCGCAGTCGAGGTCGCCCAAACTGTACGCCATGACCCCCTCGCGACCGCACAGCTCGGCCGCTCGGGGATCGTCGGCGTCGAGTCCTGCGCAGGCTGCCGCGTCCAGCTTCAGCTCGATTGAAGTCGCGCCCCCCTCCAGTTCGCCGAGCACCACCTCGTTGGCCGTGGCCGTCTCCGGATTCGAGACCTCCTGCCTGACGTCCCAGCCGTAGAGCGAACGCCCCAGCGGCCTTGCTCCCCTGGTGTAAGGCGGGCTTCCAGGGAAGCCGGACGGGTCGTTCGCCCAGGGCCAGCTTTCCGCGGTATAGAGCGGCTGGATATCAACGCCGTCATACGTATGCGCGATCATTTTCTGTTCGAAGGGAACGCCTTGCAGGTCAGCCAGCGCCTGCGCCTTCCAGGCCTCGTAGCTGACGGGCGGGAAATCGTCGAGGATCTTCAGGTTTTTCTCGATCATGATGCCGCTGCTCCAAGCGGACATGCGCGGTCGATCGGATTGTCCAACATGATGTTCTACCTAACGGGATTCTCGCGAGAATTCGTTTGCTTTAGGAACTACGTCGATCGAGGACGATCTCGTGGGGTTACCGCACCGCGTCAGCCCGGCACCACCGGCGTCTTGTGCGTCGAGACCTTCGCCAGAACCGACTTGTCGATGTTCAAGTGCGCCTTCACAAGCTCATAGGGCGTGAACGCCAACCACTGCGCCAGCGAGACGTCGGCGAAATGGTCGGACTGCCACAGCTCGAGGTAGCGCAGCGTCGTCGTGCCCGTGTTCTCGATGTAGTGGGGCATGCTCTTGGGCACGTAGGCGACGTCACCGGGCTGGTAGTCGAATGTGGCCGCGGTCGAACCGGAGGCGTAGACCGTCATCCGCGACTGACCCGCGATGTGGTATTGCAACTCGTCGGAGTTCGGGTGCCAGTGCAGCTCGCGCATCCCGCCCGGCTCGACTTCGACCAGCGCGGCGGCGATCTCCTGGGCCGCGGGGAAATTGGAAGAGTCGACGATGCGAACCCTGCCCCCTTTCGTTTCGATCGGCTTTTGATCCATCAGCTTGTGGCTGTAGGTCGTGGGCACCGGCCCCGCGCCCGTGACCCGGTACGCGTCGAGCGGGCCGGGGACTTGCGACTCGAAGATGTAGAGCTCTTCCTTGGGGATGTTGGCGAAGGCGCTTGCGGGCACGCCGAAGTTCTTCGCGAGAACTTCTTTGGGTATGTGGGCCAGAAAGTCCGTGACCAGGAAGGTCGCATCTTCGTTGAAGTTGCCGTCGTTGAAGACGAGCAGGAACTCGCAACCGTCCCCCTCCAGTCCCTGGAGCGAGTGGGGGATGCCGCCCGGGAAGTTCCAGATGTTGCCCTCGCTGATATCGTCCTGGAAAGCGTGTCCGTCCTGGTCGACGGCGGTGACCCGCATCCGCCCCTTGAGCACGAACCCCCACTCGTCCGGGACGTGCCAGTGCATCTCTCGGACCGCGCCGGCCTTGAGCCGCATGTTGACGCAGTTAAGCGCTTCGGCAATGTGCAGCTCTCGTCCGGTCACCTGCCGGGCCCAGCCGCCGGGCTGCAACCGATTGTGGACGTCGGCAAACGAAAATCTCAGGTTGGGCATCGTGCCCTTGTCCGTCGGCGGCGGCACCAGCCTGTCCACGTTCTGAGCCTCGCGAGCGGGGTTCGTCGGGCCAATGATTGGTGCCCCGTCCTTGCCGCGAATCGGCACAGGCGGCTGGTCGTCGGCCATGGCCCGCCCGGTCCCGGCGAGTGTCGCAGTTGTTGCGGCCGCGAACGCCGCGGCCCCCGTCAGAAAATCCCTGCGCTGGAAGTTAGACATCGGAGAGTCCTCATGCGAAAGGAACTGGGAACGGTGCGCCGCCATGATTGCGTCCGAGCCTCGACCGCACAAGGCTCTCCCTCACCTTGTGAGCAGGTTTCCTAGGTGCTCCACAACAGGGCCCGATGTTGTCAGAGACGGTTGCCCGAGCCTCCGTTCTCTTCCACGCTGACTTACTGAGCCTGGCGACCGGTCGTCAGAAGTAGGCCTGGAGCCTCAGCCAGTACAGGTCGTTCGACTTCTGGAAGCGATCCGTGTTGTAGAAGACGGGGTTACCGAATATGGCGTGCTCCCAGTCGAAGTGCACCTTGAGGAATCTGTTGAGATACCAGTTGAAGCCGACGTCGACCATCTGGGCTTCATTGGTCCAGAGCAACGGGTTGGCCAGGCCGCCGGTGAAGACCTGCCGGCCCAGTTGGAGCTGGCTGAAGCGGGCCGTGACCTCGAGGGCCCCCAGGCCGAAATGGCCCGGGCGGAGGTCGAATGGACTCAGGGGATCGATCAGCGTCCGGTCGCGGATCGTCTCGCCGGTGAGGATGTACCCTGCCTGAACGAAATAGCCGCCGGTCGGGACGCGAATCGGCGCAGGGCCGGAACTGCCCATGGCATAATCCTGGAATCCGCTGTCCCAGGCACCGAGCAGGGAGAGGCCTTGGTAGTAATAGGCCGTGTGCAGTTCCCAGAGTGCGCGATAACCTCGCTCCATCACACCGTTGTTGAACGCCAGGAACGGGACGGCCGCGGTCCCGGGGCAAGCGCCCGAGGTGCCGGTGGCGCCGAGGTCGTCAAGACCGCTGGCGAGAGCGGATTGTTCTCGATCCCCGCGTCGACCGAGCCGCCGAGGTGGAGGTCCCGCAGCGGGGAATCCTCCCTGTTGTAAAACGGCTTGAAGTTGAGAAAGGCCATGATGTCCTGGCTGCTGTTGAACTCAAGGTACCCGTTACGTTGACCGTTGAAGGAGCCGACCGCATATTCCAACCGCTTATCGAACGCGCTGCCGTGGCCCATCAGACCGAAGCGGCGTTGGCCTTCAAAGTTCTGGGCGAATAGCGACCGCTCCGGGGCAAGCAGGTTCCATACGTGGACGCGGTACCACTCATAGGTAAACGGGGTCTTAAAGCGGCCGAATTGGAGTTGGAACGCATCGCTGTAGCGGTAGTTGATGTAACTGTCGAGCAGGTTGAGGGTGCCGTAGGATTCCTGGAACGAGAACTCGTATGAGAAGGGCCTGGTGAGGTGGCCGTAGAAGTCAGGGCCAGCGCACACTTTAAGCAGTCTTGGCAATTTGGGGTGCTTGCGCCCTGATCCGTTTCTTTGTATACCGTTCTCTGTGTTGCTACATTCACGAAGGCGCACGGAGAACAACCGATGGCGGACAGTCGGCATATTTCCTTGGATGAGGTTGTGGTGCATTTTGCGGCGTTGGAGGATCCTCGCTCCACTGTCAATCTTCAACATCCGTTGGTCAGCGTGGTCGTCATCGCTTTGATGGCGGTGCTGGCCGGCGCGAGCGGGCCAACGGCGATTGGAAAGTGGGCTGCCATGAAAGAAGAGTTCCTTTTGAACACGCTGGACTTGCCCAACGGGGTGCCGCGTAAGGATGTCTTTCGTCGCGTGCTGATGGCGCTGCGCCCGGGTGCCTTTCAAGCTTGTTTTGCGGACTGGCTGAATTCGTTGCGTGCGACAGCGGCCGAGGCCACGGGCGTGGACCAACCCATTCTGGCAGTCGACGGCAAGACGGCACGACGAAGCCACGATCGCAAGAATGGCCTGGGCGCTTTGCATTCGGTTAGCGTCTGGGCCAGCGAGTTCGGCTTGTCGCTCGGGCAAGTTGCGTGCGCCGAGAAATCTAACGAAATCACGGCAATTCCCGAGCTTCTGAGGCTGGTGGACATCAAAGGGGCAATCATCACCATCGACGCGATGGGAACTCAAAAGGCGATCGCAGCCGAGATCATCGAGGGGGAGGCTGACTATGTCCTGGCGCTCAAGGGGAATCAGGACACGCTGCACCAGGCGGTCATTGACTACATCGACGAAAAGCTGGACGGCGACCTTGGCAACGGGCGTGAGCATGTGACTACTGAGACGGGCCATGGACGTGAAGAGACACGAACCTACCTTCAACTTCCGGCCCACAAGGACCTGCCAGGTTTCGCGCTCTGGAAGGGTTTGAGGTCGATCGGGATCGTGACGTCGCAGTGCTTTCGTAACGGGAACGAGACGATCGAGATCCGCTACTACATCAGCAGTCTGGCCATGGGCGTGAAGCAATTCGCGAGAGCCGTCCGGGGTCATTGGAGTATCGAAAATTCCTGCCACTGGGTTCTCGATATGACGTATCGCGAGGACGAGTCACGAATCCGAGATGAGGCGCTGCGGGAGAATTTTGCATGGCTCAATCGGTTCACGTTGTCACTCCTGAAGCAACATCCCGACCGCACAAGTCTCGTCATGAAACGCCGGAGTTGTGGTTGGAGCGATAACTACCTGCTGAAAGTCCTTACTGGAGCAACGCTTTAGTGGCGCTGGCCCTGCCGTAGAAGTAGATGCGGGTCCGCGGGTTGGTGATACCGCTGCTGGCATACTCCTGATTTGGGTTTGCATAGATCCGCGCGTCGATCTGCTGCATCGCACGGATACCGAAGTTGAACTCGTCGTCGTCGGTACCCCATCGGAGGCCGTCGTTGGCGTAATCGTAGTAGCCGCCCGCCAGCGACAATTTGCCGAGACGGCGATTTCCCACGACCTGGGCGCGCCCGGTCGTTGTCGGGTCGCCGCCGCCGGATGCCGACCCGCCGCCGAGTGCCGATGAGATCGGGTACGACGATCCGTCCCCGCCGACTGAGCCGCCGGCCCGGGTGCGCTGGACTGCGTAACGGCGGGCACAGGGGGGAACTGCTGGCTCTGATCACGATTCACAGCCCTGAGCTCCTCGACCTCCCGCGAGAGCTCTTCGTTATGCTTCGTCATCCGGTCGAGACGTTGCTCCATCCTGCGGAGGCGATCGAGTAGCTCTTGTTGGGCGTCCGACGGCGAAACGGCCGCCCGAGGAAGGGGGTCGACCGGCGGCACCGGGGGCGATACCTCCTGCCCGATGGCGCCCGCGTGCCAGCCGGCGAGCGTCCAACCCAGGACCACCATCGAAATCCAGCCAACCCTGCCGGAGTCGATGTTACGCATCATTCGAATTCCCACCTGCCCGACCTGTCGCGAAAATGGGCAGCGATCGAGCCGGAATCTAGATGGCCGGCGGACAACTACCGGAATTGGAAAGCGGGGTGGGAGACTCGGTAGGATGTGCAATCCTACTTTACTGCGTGAATGATTTGGTTTGCTTCGAGAGGATCCACTCGGCGATCAGCCAGAGCTCGTGGCCGAGGGACGCTGGTCGCCGTTGCGAAAGCGGATATGTTCGCGGCCATTCCGCTGGTTATTCTGCGATTAGTTCAGGGTTGCTCGCATATTCCTCAATATCGTCAAGTTGCCGTACTTGACTTTATCAAAGATGCGGACAAGTGAGGGGGTCGTATCACAAGTGGCCCGTGTTCGCTCCGCGGCCACGATGTCGAAGCGCCGCGTGGCGGCGGCCGCACCGATCCGCCGCGGCGCCGGGCGCGGTTCTTGCCCTGGCCTTCAAAGGCCATCCTTCGACGCGATGAACACATCGTTTCGCGGGAACTTCTCGAACAGGGCCGCGGGCTTGCCGAAGTTCGTGGCCAGCACGTCGGTCGGGTTCCCGGCGATCCACTGCGACAGGTCGATCGTCTCGTAGATGCCGTTGTTGAACCCGATCAAGATGCGGCACGGCTTGTCGCCGACGTTTTCGAGGGAATGTCCGTATCCCTGGGGGATGTAGCCGACGTCGCCCTTTTCCAGTGTCTCGGTCCGGTACCGCCCGCCCGAGCCGAACATCGTGATGCTGAGCTTCCCTTCGATCAAGTACTGCCACTCGTCGGCGGTCGGGTGCCAGTGCAGTTCCCGCAGCGCCCCCGGCTCGAGGTCGAGGATCGCGCCGGTGATCGTCTTGGAAATCGCAAAATTGTGGGAATCGACCAGCCATAGCCGGCCTCCCTTGTTGTCGACGATGGGCGCTTGGGCGAGGAGCCGCCACTTGTGGGTCTGCGGCGGCAGCTTCTGGCCCTGGAGCGGGGTCGCCGGCTTCTCCGGCGGCAGCGACCCGCGGGCGAAGTACACCTCTTTCTCCGGGAACCCGTCGAAGGTCGACTCGGGGACGCCGAAGTTTTTCGCCAGGAGCGGCTTGGGGGTGTGGCCGATCCAGTCGGTGATGCTGAAGGTGCCGAACTCCGAGAAGTAGCCGTTGTCGAAGATCAGGATGAAGTGCGTCGGCTTGTCTCCCAGGCATTCGAGCTGGTGACCGTGGCCGCGAGGGAAATACCACACGTCGCCCGGCTCGAAGTCGTTCGTCTCGGCGTTCCCCTGCGGGTCGATGACCGTCGTCCGGGTCCGTCCCTCGATCACGAACGCCCACTCGGCCGCGGTGGCGTGCCAGTGAAGCTCGCGCATGGCACCGGGCTCCAGCTTCATCGAGACGCCCGCGATCCCTTTGGAGATCGGCAACTGCTCGACCGTCGCCTCCTTGCCGAAGCTGCCGCTCGATCACCCTGCCTTGCGACTTCTCCAGCTCGAATTTGAAGGTCGGCAATTCCTTGCCCGAGAGCAACGGGTCGGGGACGTTGTTCTTGAACGCGAAATCGTCATCCGCGGCCGCGTTCAATCCGACCAGGCTCGCCGCCGCCGCGGCGGAGCCGATGAATCCTCGTCGCGAAAGTTCTGACATGGTCTCTCCTTCGGTCAGTCGGCGGCTTGCCCGTCGGCGTGAACCAGCGGCGCATCGACCACGTGCTCGCCGACGAACCAGACTTGCATCTCGTTGGTGCGAATCACGCTGCTGACGAGCAGGTCGTTGGTGCCGTCGTCGCCTGCCTGAGCCGCGTGCTTGGCCATCGCGCGCGCCTCCTTGAGCACGATTTCATGCGCTTCGAGCAGGCGAGAGATCTGGACGGGAACCTCTTCGCGCCCCTTGGGTGGCCGCGGGATCAGAGTCGTCTCGGCCACATCGGGGGCCATCGCGATGCTCACGCCCCCCAGCATCATGATCCGCTCGGCGATCTGGTCCACCAATTCGTTTTGCTCTTCGAAGTGCTTATCGAATAGCAGGTGGAGCTGGTAGAAAGTCGGGCCCGATACCTGCCAGTGGTGCTTCTTGTACAGGTCGCGAAGCGTGATGGTGTCGGCGAGCAACTGGTTGAGGAAATCGGCACTCTTGCGACACGTTTCCTCGGCCAGCGCGATCGGCATGCGGACCACGGTTCGAAACGCCTGGATCTCGCGCGCGTGCTGACCCAAGAGCGGCGCCGCGCTGCGAACGACCTTCGCGGATTTGGACTTGATCATTTTCGCCTCCGTAGGAAGTTGAAGGGCCGGGAATCGCGTCGCGCGTGGTGCGAAGCCCCAGCCCGAGAATTCTCGGGACAGCGAACCCCGTTGGCCACTGACAGCTTGGTCTACGTCGGTCGCTTTGTCCACGGAGTACTGCTCAAAAGGGAGCGGTGTCGTCCGAGAAAGGCAACCGACCCGCGCTTCTCCTCGCGGTTGCCTTACTGAGCGTGGCGACGGATCATCTGACCTTGTATGGTCGATGGCGCACGGTTCGGCCGCACATCCCGCCACTCAAGCCGAACAAAAACGGCTCGTGATTCGTCAATATGACGACGACCGCCCCGCCATCGAGATCATGCCCCGATCCCCCACCTGAATCCCCCTTGATTCAATCGATTGTCCATCAACGATTTACATCGAGTGTCCAGAAACGAGACATCCTGGGAACACGAGTAGCGCCTGGCGGATCAACCTCTGCCCAAGGATTGTCGATTCCTGAGGTCGCCGATGAGCGTCAAGACGAATGACAGCAAACGGTTGCTTGCACACGTGGACAATGCATCTCTGGCAGTTGCCGATTGGGAAGGTTCCGATCTGCCGGCGGTTCGCGACGATCTCGCGCACTCCGCGACATCGTCGAAGGGACGGCCTGTGGCACGGGAGAGGAGTTTTTCCGTTCGCTGGTGCGCCGACTGGCTTCGGCCATCAACGTCCCCTACGCGGTCGTCGCCGAGTTTGCCGACGTGAATACGCGGGTGCGCACCGTCGCCTTTTGGGCGCGTGATCGGATCGTAAACAACATGGAATATGATCTTGCGGCCACTCCCTGTGACGCCGTCGCGCACGGCGGATTCGTCCATCACCCCACGGGTGTTTCAGAGAACTTCCCGAACGCGACGCCGCTGGTCAGCTTGGGCATCGACAGCTACATGGGCGTCCCCTTCTTGGACGGCGATGGGAATGTTCTCGGTCATCTGGCCGTCTTTGACGACCGGCCGATGCCTCCGGAGCCGCGCCGATTGTTCATTTTCCGGATCTTCGCCGCTCGGACCACCGCTGAGCTGGAACGACTCCGGGCCGAGAAACGGCTCCTCGAGAGCGAAGGCCGCTATCGCGACCTCTACGAAGAGGCGCCTGTGGGCTACCTGTCCGTCAGCGGCGAGGGGCGCATTCTCAGCATCAATCATCGGGCGACACAGATGATCGGTCATCGAGACGACGAGATGAACGGTCGGTCCATCTTCGACTTTTTCGCCCACGCTTCGGCCGCCAAGGGACCGGCGCCGAGCTTGCGGGACCGGTTTCTTGCCGGCGAGGAGTTTTCCGGGTTGGAAGTGGAGGTGCAGCGCGACGACGGCCGCCCGCTGTGGATCAGCTTGTGGATGAAGCCCATCCGCGGCGCCGACGGCCGGGTTCAAGCGAGCCGCGCCATCTGGGTAGACATCACGGACCGAGTACTCGCCGAGGCCGAACGCGCCCGCCTGCATCAGCAAAACTTGTATCTGCAGGACGAGATCAAGGCCACTCACAACTTCGAGGCGATCATCGGCAAGAGCGCGGCCTTGTGCGCGGTGCTCGACGACGTGCGGCGCGTGGCACCGACTGACGCTTCCGTGCTCATCACCGGTGAGACCGGCACCGGGAAGGAGCTCTTCGCGCGGGCCATCCACTCCACGAGCAAGCGGGCCCTTAAGCCGTTCATCAAGGTCAACTGCAGCGCCCTGCCGACGGGCCTCGTGGAAAGCGAGCTCTTCGGCCACGAGAAAGGGGCGTTCACGGGCGCCATCGCCAAGCGCATCGGCCGCTTCGAGCTCGCCGACGGCGGCACGATCTTCCTCGATGAGATCGGCGAGATTCCACCCGAGGCTCAGGCAAAGCTCCTGCACGTTCTGCAATCTCATGAATTCGAACGCGTCGGCGGCCACTCGCCGATGCGCGTCGATGTCCGCGTGATCGCCGCGACGAACCGCGACCTGAAAAAAGCGGTGCAGGAAAAAGCCTTCCGCGAGGATCTTTACTACCGGCTCCACGTCTTCCCCATTCACCTCCCGCCGCTCCGCGATCGCGACCAAGACATCCCGCTCCTCGTGCATTTTCTCGTCAACAATTTCATGACTCGGATCGGCAAGCGCATCGACAGCGTCAGCGAGCGCACCATGGAGCAGCTCCTGGCGTATCGCTGGCCGGGCAACATCCGCGAGCTGGAAAATGTCCTTGAGCGCGCTGTCATCCTCGAGACGGACAGCATCCTTGAGATCGAGCCAGGCATCCTGTCGGCGACGGGCGCGGTCTCACCGACGCAGGGCCGTTCGAGTCTGGAGACCGTTGAGCGGGACCACATTTCCACAGTCCTGCACGAGACGAACGGGGTTATCGACGGCCCCGCGGGCGCGGCCAAGATTCTGGGCCTTCATCCCAACACGCTTCGGCACCGTTTGAAAAAGCTGGGAATCGAGCGCGCCACCAACCGTCCGCGCTAGGCCGCCGCGGCGCTGGCCGTTCTCGCACCGAATCGTCACACCGGGTTTCGGACTCTCCCGCAGGGGGCGAGGCCCGAAACCCGTGTGTCCCCAACAGACTGGATGCACTGCACCCGAGGACGTCTTCAGCGGGTCGGTTCCGCGAACCGTCGTCGCCCAAAGCGATCGGCTTCCGCCCGGTCCGGAATCCCGCGCCCTCGGAAGCGATCGGACGGCCGCAGCACAAGGTGGTATCCGCCCGCGGCCACGACGGCGGCGCCGAAAAGCGCCCGGAGGCCCAAGGACGAACGAATCTCCGCTGGTTGATCTCCCGAGCGCGACGAGCTGGTGAGTGCCTCGGGGAGGAGATCCGCGACGGACAGATCGACCAAGGTCTCGAAGTCCGCGGGGGAGAAAGCCGGCAACGACAGGGTTGGCGCGGCGCTCGGCGGCAGAGGCTGGCCGTCGACTTCCGGTGCAGCCGCTTGCAAAGGCTCGGCGCGATCGGCGGCTACGGCCTCCTGCGATGGCACTGCGACCTGCTGCTGTGGTCCCCGCACGCCCAGGTCGGCCGCCGTTCTTTGCCCGCGGTCTGTCGGCGTCGTTGGTCGCTCCTGGTTCGCCACGACCGCGAGGGTCGCTTGCGTCGTCACCGGCGCGGTGCTCGGCGCGAGATTTACGGTCGGGGCTGACGGGACCGCGGTCACGCCGATCGGCGCCGGGCGCTCGAGCCCGCCAGCACGGCCGGGTTGAGCGGTGCGATCGAAGCGGTCGAGCCGGCGCTCGAGCTCGAGCTGGTCGTCGAGGTGCTGCCGCTTCCACTGCCCGGCGTCGGCGCAGCGATGGTGGTGACGTCATGAGGCGACGCCGAAATCGAAACGGCGGGGTGCGCGGTCGTGGCTTTGGTGACGACCGAGCTGCCGCTAGCGGCCGCGACCAGGGCAGGGATCAAGAGATTGGCCTTGGGACTACCCAGGCCGGTGACCAGGTCGTAACCGGGCCCGGCACTGTGAAAGGGGGTCGACCCCGAGGTGATGTCGTTGAAGTCGGAGCTCGGCAGTTGGTAGAGGTCCGCCTGGGCGTTGGACAGCGAGCCCTTGCCGGCCAGCGCCAGACCCTGGTCGGCGATCGCGATCAGACCGGCCCACGAAGGCGCCCCGACGCTGGTGCCGCCAACTTGGACCCAGCCAACCCCACCGACCGAGTCGAAGACCGAAACGCCCGTGCTCGGATTGGCGTCGAAGGCGACGTCGGGTGTCGCACGCGCGTTTGTCGGGAGTCCGCTGGCCTTGAGCGCCGCCGTTTGAAAGCTCTGTCCGGGCTCAAGGGCGCTGAGGCCGCCGCCGCTGTCGCTCCACGCCGTCTCGGAGACATACGTGCCATTGCTGGTGACGTTCAGCGTCGTGCCGCCGACGGCCAGAACGTTGGGCGAGGCCGAGGGATACTCGACGACCGCCGAGTCGCCCGAAGAAGCCACGAACGTGACGCCGTTGTGACCCGACGGCGTGGTGAAGACACCATCGAGCGAGCTCTCTCCCGAGAACTCACTGGCTCCCCAGCTCATCGAAACCACCGAGACGCCCCGCAGACTGCTGGCGAAACTGACCCCGCTCAACAGGTCGGTGAGATCAGGCTCAGCCTCGACAAGGTCGATACTCGCGGCGGGTGCGATCGCGTGCGCCCATTCGACATCGAGCGCGGTCTCCAGCGCCCAGCTCGCGTTGTCGGACCGGAGCCCCGACTCGACGAATTGCGTGAACGACGGTGGAGCGGCCAAGCCGTATTCGGCGTCGAACGTGCTCAGGTCGGATTGGATGTTCGGGTCGAAAAACGCATCAACGATCGCGATCGTTTGACCCGCGCCGTTGCCCACGACATTCCCGTCGAACGCGATCTCGTTCACACCGTAGGCGGTTTTGATCTGGCTGGGCGACAGCCCCGTGGGGCTTGCCGATGAAGTCAAGGGCGCGACGGAGATGTTGGGTTGTACGGCGGCCGCCTGGGCTGCGTCCCCCGCGGCAATCGCTGCCGGAAAAACCGAGATCGAGAGCAGTTGTCGGATTTCGAGCGGTTCGCAATCCAGTGCAAGCCGTCGCGTTCGCCGCGGCGGGCGAACCGAGAGGGCGCCCTCACGCGCCCCAGACAAGACGTTAAAAGTGCTCATGTGCTACCTCCTCACAGGTGTCGTTTCCAGAGAAAAAGAACCGAGAAATACAGCCTTCTGATTAGATTCGACGGGCCCACTCTCGGTTGCGCTTTCTTCTAGAGAGCGATCGTCCGGAAGTCGAGCGTAGCGAGGTCGTCGTTAACCGAGGCGATGGTCACTGTCTTGCGGGTGCTCTGCACGACAATCTGGAAGGCCGCGCCCAGGGCAGGGTCGAGGGATAGCTCGCCCACAAACTGACCTTCGGGCGTAAACTCCACGAGCTCGCTCGGTTGGTTCGCATCAGCGTCAACCGCGTCGTCGTTGGTCGTGAGCAAATCGCCGTTGGGTAAAAGCGCCAGGCCGATCGGCCCGTGGAGATGTGCCTGATCTTGGTAGACCAAGGCACCCGTGCCGTCGTCCGAATGCGTCTTGCTCGCGTGCTTGATGGCGAAAATCTCGTTGTTCCCCGTTGCGGCGACGTAAAGAGTGTCGTTTTTCGAGTCGTAGGCCAACCCGCCCGGGCCAATGATCCCCGCGACAGAATTCGGTTGCGTCAACCCCGGGACGGCCGAGCTCGGGTCGGGCACAGACTGGACCGAGATCGCCCCGAAGAGCCCGTCAGTGTTACTCGCGAGCCCGGCGGTGAAAAAGAGCGTGTTCTCTGAACCCGCGGCGCCCCCGTTGCCGAAAGATATGGCCCAGAGGTCGGCCGCGGCGAAAGGTTGACCGGTGTTGAGCGTCAGAGTGCCTTGGAATACCCCGTCGAGGTTGTATGCATTGATCTCGCCGGGGCCATTGTTGTTGCCGACCAGCAGGTCGCCGCCGAACTGGCCCCAGCTCGCGGGCGCGATCGTAAGCCCCCAGGGAGAATCCAGGTGTTGTCCCGTGGGGTCGTCGATCAGCGTCTTGATGAAGGTACCGTTGGTGGTGAACTCATCCACGATGCCGCCGGAGGTCGCCTGGTTGGCAAAGGTCACGAACAACGTCTGTGTGCCGTTGACGCTGAGATTCTGGACGTTGAATGCCGCGTAGCCGCTGGGAAACTGCGAAAAATTCGGGTCGCTGAAGCTTCCGGTCATCTGCCATTGACTGTTGAAGACGTCGATGTTGCCGCTATTCTGGTCGGCGGCGTACAACTGGGCGGCACCGGTCGAGGTGTTCCCGATTGCCAGCCCGGTGAATGAGGCACCGGCGACGGTCGTCTCGATCGTCGAGCTCGCGCCCCCGTTCCATGCCGAGATCGAGCCGTCGAGATTGGCGAAAATGAACTGTGCCTGGGCACCGTCAAGCTGGAAATCCGCCGTTGCGCTTGTGGTGATCCCCGGCGCGGCGGGGCTCAACTGTCCCGTTGGTCCATTGGCGCTGCTCGGGGCAGCGTTTCCCTGGTTCGCGACTCCCACGACCAGTTGCGCACCGGAGGAACTCGGTGGCTGCGGGCTACTCACGCTGTAGACCGTCGCAGCCCCAGACCCGCCGAAGTTGGCGGCCTGGTCGGAAACCCAGAACGGGCCTGTGTTGGTGAAGGACACGCCCCAGGGGTCCAGCAAGTTCGCGTCGGATTGTTGTGCCGAGACCGTGCCGTCAGAGACGAGGTTCGTCTGGACGTAAACATCCGTGGACGGGACGCTGCGCGGGGCGGTCATGACTGTGTAGCCGGAGGCGATCTGTGTCGTGCTGACGACCTTGAGATCGGCTTGGCCGTGCTTCTTCACGACCTTGAAGTTGATGCGCATGATCGCGCCGCTCTCGACATTGGAGACGAACAACTGGGCCGTGTTACCCTTGTCATTGACCGCCGAGGCCCACGGCCCGTCGAACAGATTGGAGCTGGTGTTCGCGTCGGACAACGTCTGGACCACTTGGCCGAAGCGATTGATGATCTGGAGCGAGCCGGCCCCGATGGTGCCGTCTGTGGTCGGGACGTTGCCGACGATCACGAAGCCACTCTTCAAGACGGTCAATGACTCGTCGAGTCCGCCGGCTTGCGAGGTGAAGAAAACGGGTGCGGTCGCCGGGTTTTGACCGGGCTTGATCGCCACGATGGTCGTACCGGTGCCTGGAGTGTTGGTGCTGTTGTTGAAGTTTGACACCAGGTATTCTCCCGCGTGGATCAGACCACCGCCGGGGAACCCCGCGGGAACAACCGCCAAGCCGGAGGGATCGAGGTCGCCATTGGCAGGCACGGTTGTGGTACTTGAGGTCGGCGCGGATGGAAGCTTGGGGACAACCGGAGCTGCCGCACGCTTGGCGGCCGAGACTTCTGCGGCCACAGCCAGATGCTTGACATGCACTAGCGCGGCATTGAGCAGGGCTCGCTCTTCCAGTGCGTCAAGGGAAGGACGCATCGGCGGCCGGCGCGAGGAACGACGATTAAGGAACATTGCGTATCTCCTGGTCTGTGGTCTGTGCAAGAAGAAGCAAGGGCCGATACCGATACAAATCAAAAAACACAGGGCATCGCGCTTGGCCGTGCTCAAGCGCGATGTCCCTGTTCGTGGTGGTCGTGGCCGCGGAGGACTCGATCTCCAGGCGGTACCAGGACGGGCAAGTCGCCGGTTTTCGATCAGGAATTCACGCGACGGCGTTTTTTCCAGTGCCATCCACCGGCCAGCGCTCCCAGCGCGATCAAAGCAAGGACGGCCGTGCTCGGCTCGGGGACGGACGAGAGCTGGATGTCGCCCAAGAGTCCGTCTTTGTAGCCGTCAACACCGGCCGTGAAGTAAATCTGGTCTGCGTGCTGCCGGCATTCGTGCCGTTGCCGATGGTCAATGCCCAGAGATCCGGGATCACGATCGGCGACCCGTTGGTCCCATTCAGTGTGCCGAGGGCGGTGTCGTTGGTCAGGTTGAAGACGCTGATCTCCCCACTACCCTTGTTACCCACCAGCAAATCGCCGGCGAGGGAGCCGAACGATGCCGGCGCGATGGCCAGTCCCCACGGCTGGTCGAGCGATCCCCCGGTGCCGACTCGTGCGAGGAAATTCCCAGACGTACTAAAAGCATCCACGATGCCCGCCTTGCCGTTTTCGTAGGTGACATACACAACGCCGTTCAAGACCTGGACGTTGTAGGGAAGAAAACCGGCGGGGAGGTTCGGGTCTTTGAAATTCCCGGGCAAGCCGGGCTGAGTGGGAGTCCCATTGAAGACATCGATATTTCCGGTCGCATGGTTGGCGGCGAGCAGATATTCGTTGCCATTGACGGTCACCAGCGTCGCGCCGTCGTAGCTATTCGAGGAAGTTGGCGACAGGAGTTCTGCCGTATTTCCCAGCGCCGGCCGCCAGCCCTCGATGGCCCCATTCAGGGTGACGAACAGAAAGGGGTCTCCGTTGAACGCACTCGATGATCCGTTAAAGACTTGCCCGGTCACTGCGCCGCCCTGAATCGTCACTGGGAAAAGACTCGGGTTCGTCACAATACTCACTTGGTCACTTGGGGTGATCGTATACAGGCTTGCAACCCCGGTCCCCTCGTCTGAAACCCAGAGCGGTGACGTGGGTGAGAACGAAACGCCCCAGGGATTGACCAAATTCGGGTCCGTGATCTGGGCCGGATTGACCTCCTGATTGTTTGTGATCAGGTTGGTGACGGCAAAAACCTCTCCGGCCTGCGCCGGGGCCACAATCCCCAGCACGACCACCATGCAAACACCAACCGACCTCGCGGTTGCCCGTGAACAGATAAGTCGAAATCGCGCCATCCGTCGTGCCTCCTCTCGTGCTTGAATCATCATCAGGCCATCGAAGCAATCGATGGTTCCTGAAAAACAGAGTCGACCCGGGACGACCGGGTTACGATTTTTGCGGCGAGGGGCCCGCGTGTCTGGTCACCGCTTAACAGTCCGCGTCATCTATGAAAAAGCTGGTAATCGACCGCGACTCCCACCGCCCGCGGTAGCCGCCACCAAGGGCGGTGGCGCTGCCTCCTTTATTCGCGTAGAGCGCGCGACGTTCGCGCACCAATCGGGATCGTGCAAACCCTGTCTGCCCCGGCAGATCGGCAAATTCGCAATCTCGCACTCCTGATTGGCACGCGGCTCGCTTTGTCCCGTAGCACGGCCCTTGGAGAAGTGAGTGATGCTGCGGATCACGCGAATGATTGGCGATGACTCAGTCGAGATCCTCAAGCTCGAAGGGAAGCTTCAGGGGCCCTGGGTTCTTGAGGCTCACAATGCTCACGCTCAGTCGGCGGCCCAGGTGGACCGCACCTGCTTGGACCTTTCCGGCTTGACCTTCGCGGATGGGGAGGGGGCGGCCTTGCTTCGCGAACTGATTCGAGGTGGCGCCCGGGTCGTGGGCTGTTCTTCCTATATTGCAGAGCTGCTCCAACTTTCAGCAGGGAGTTGAAAAGTCACATGATACCGTTTCAATATGATGAACAACTGATTGAGCAGTTCCTGACCGGACCGAAAGAAGACGCGGAGAGCGCCTTCGAGGCGATGGTCAAGCGGTATGGACCGCTGGTGCTCGGGGTCTGCCGGGACGTCCTCAGTCGAGAGCCGGACGCCGAAGACGCCTTTCAGGCAACCTTCCTCGCGCTGTGCGCAAGGCCGGCACCATCCGCAATCGCGAAGTCTTGGTGTGTTGGTTGCGCGAGGTGGCCTACCGAACCGCGATCCGAGCGCGGCAACTTCGCGCCCGATCCACACCGCGAAGGGAGGTAGAGGAGGAGCAGGAAGAATCTCACGCGGGACCTGAGAACGCGGCGAGTCGCAAGGAGCTTGGGCTGCTCCTTCGCGCGGAGGTCGATGGCTTGCCCGCGAAGTACCGCTTGCCGGTGCTGCACACCTACTTGGAAGGCATGAGCAACGAGCAGGTCGCCAGGCTCCTTCGATGTCCGGTCGGCACAGTCAAGGGGCGGCTGTCGCGGGCCCGTGACCTGTTGCGAGCACGGCTCTGCCGGCGCGGCTGGGACCAGGACGAGGTCCGATATCGATGGAGATGATTCGCCCCACCGGGACGCCGGGTGAGCGGAGTGCTGAAATCGAGTCAGTATTTTCCGCCCCGGATCCAGTCTTCTTCTCGAGAAATCGTCAACCGAGATTCAGTCACGCGGCACTTAATTAGAGCAGGTGGTTGCGGATCTCAAGCGCGATCGGCTCCATCCGGTCGAAGCATCATTGTCCTGGGCTCAGAGTGCTTCACTCGCCGGATCGCAACACCAAACCGTTCCTGCACCAGGTGGCTCCAAAAACATCACTTACTCAACCTCCACGTGGTTGAGCATAAGAGAGGATCATCTCATGTCGCGATCTTTCCTCGTCGGGCGGTTACACCGGTTTCTTGACGCCTTGTCGTCGGGCAGCGGCCACAAGAGGCGTCGGCCCAAAGTGAGCCGATCCCCCCAGTTGGAATCCCTGGAGGGACGTGCCCTCATGGCCACGATCAACGCCAGTGCGACAATCAGCTCCGTGGCCGACGGGCCCTACTTCAACTACACGCTCACGCTGAACAACTCCAGCACGAGCAACTCCGGCATCGGTACGTTCTGGTACTCGTGGGTCCCTGGCGAAGATTTCATGGCCACGAGTCCGATCTCCGTCACTCCACCGGCCGGCTGGACCGACAATATCACGAATGAAGGCGCGACTGACGGCTTTGCCATTCAGTTTCTTGCGAACAGCTCGGCTACTGCCGTACAACCGGGCAGCTCGCTGACCTTTTCATTCGTGAGCGCAGACTCGCCCGCAGCGATCAACGGTAATTCCGCATTCTATCCGGGTACGCCGGTGGACACGGCAACCGTTTATCCGGGGGCCCCATTCAGCGACGCCGGCCATGAATTCGTCGTGACACCCGTATCGACACCAACGCCCACACCAACGCCCGCGCCGACGCCAACGCCCGCGCCGACGCCCGCGCCCAGCCCGGCGCCCACGCCGACGTCGACGCCCGCGCCGCTGGTCACAGTGGTCAGCGTCGACGACGTGAAAAACAAGAAGCACTTGGTGACCGAGATCGTGGTCGACTTCAGTGGTCCGGTCAACGCCGCCCAAGCGGATAACGTTGCGACCTACCGGTTGGCGACGGCCAATGGGAAGGGGTCATTCACTGCCAAGAACTCGCCTGTGATCAAGTTTCGCTCGGCCGTATTCAACCCGGCCAACGACACGGTCACGATCACTCCCAAGAAGGCGTTTGCCCTCACCAAACCGGTCGAGCTCACGGTCAACGGCACGGCCCCTTCGGGCTTGCAGGACAGCTCCGACCAGTTGATCGATGGTGACGACAATGGCACGGCGGGCTCGAATGCGGTTGCCTTGATCCGTCGCAGCGGTGTGACCTTGAACCCCCCGGGCCCCGCCCCCGCCGCGGAGAAGATCCCCGTATTCTCTGCCCCGGCCATGGAGCATAGCTCCACACCCACGCCGAACCCGACGCCCACGCCGACGCCCGCACCCACGCCGTCGCCCGTGGCGACTCCGCCCACTTATTTCGCGGTCGTCGACGCCGTGCTGGCCCGCGATGACAAATTGATGTGAGCCCCGCGGCCCGGCACGCTGGCGTCCCGAAACGGGATCGATCGCCGCGATCGGGGAAGTGTGGGTCAGCCGCCCTCGGCCGGCCCACACCCCCGATTTTGTATTAATAGATAATTATAACAGTTTTAGATTATCTCGATAACTGTAACTTCGCAACTGAGTCGGGGCACTCATAAGGTAATTGGTCAACGCCCGGCGATGAGCGCGGGCCTCTCCTCGGGGAGTGCCGTGCGAGTCGGGCCAACTTGTTTAAGAGCCGATGCGAGCGGCCCGGGTTTATCCCGAGCATTCAACCTCGATTGTGCGACCGAGGCTCCCGCGGTTTGTCTCCGCGGGAGACGGTCGCTCCACCTACCGAGCAGAGCACTGATTCGTTTACCAAGGAGAGCAATCCCATGAAACGAAGAATCTCACGTCGATTCCGGCCCACGATGACCTCGAGCCTCGATCAACTGGAATCGCGCCAGCTCCTCAGCGGCTTCCAGCTCGTGACGAGCGTCTCCGGCTTGACCCCCGCCGCCGTCGCCGCGATCTCCCCCACCGACGTCGTGGCCGTCGGCTCCGGCACCCTCGCCAACGGCGACACCGGGGCCCTGATCGAGACCTTCAACGGCACGACCTGGTCCGCGGCCACCGTGCCCGCGGAAAGCACCGGCGTCCTCAACGGCGTCGCCGCCTCGTCCAGCAGCGACGTCTTCGCCGTGGGCGATACCACGAGCAACGGCGTTTCCACCCCCCTGGTTGAGTTCTTCAACGGCACGACCTGGACCGTCCAGGCGACTCCGAAGCTGACGGACGGGGGCGTGTTCAATTCGGTGGCCGTGGTCTCGCCCACCGACGTCTGGGCCGTCGGCAACAGCAACACCAACCAGCTCATCGAGCACTTCAACGGCACGAGCTGGAGCGTCGTCGCGTCCCCGGACGCGGGCGATCATGGCAACCTGGTCAGCATCTCGGCGGCCAACGCCAACGACATCTTCGCCGTCGGCTCCATCGGCGAGGGGGAGCACCCCAGCGTCGCGACCCTGCAATTCAACGGCACGACGTGGAGCGCCGTCGCCAACGGCCCGTCCGGCACCCACTCCGTCGACGCGATCTCCGCCACCGACGTCTGGGCGGTGGGCGGGGCGGGGGGGAGTACCGGGGCGGCGGTCTGGAACTTCGACGGCACGGCCTGGACCGAAGTCGCTACCTTGGACGGCCAGTTGACGGCCGTCTCGGGCTCCTTGAGCAACGACGTCTATGTCGTCGGCGAGGGGGACCTGGTCGAGCAGTGGAACGGCACGAGCTTTAATGTCGTCTCTGCCACGGGCACGGCCGGGTTCACCGGGGTGGCGACGCTCAGCAACGGGACCGCCTTCGCCATCGGCGGCAACGGTATCGAGCAAGCGACGACTAGCCTCGCGACCACCACGATCCCCACGACCACCGCCCTCACCTCCTCGGCCAGCTCGGCGCCCTTCGGCGGCTCGGTGACGCTCACGGCCACGATCACCCCGTCGAGCACCGGCTCGGCCGCGCCGACGGGTTCCGTCGCCTTCTTCGACGGCTCGACCCTGATCGGGGGCGGGGACGTCTCGGGCGACGTGGCCACGCTCGTCACCACCTCCTTGCCCGTCGGCACCAACTCGATCACCGCGACGTATGAAGGCGACAGCAACTACGCCGTCAGCACCTCGCAGGCCGTCACGACCACGATCACGCAGGCGGCGACGACCACCTCGGTTTCCTTCTCGCCGGCGTCGCCGGTCCTGGGCCAGTCCGCGACGTTGACGGCGGCCATCACGCCGGGTACCACCGGCCCGGTCGCGCCCAGCGGCACCGTCGAGTTCTTCGACGGGTCGACCCTGCTGGGCAGCGGGACCGTCTCGGGCGACTCGGCCACGCTCGTCACCACCGCCTTGCCCGTCGGCACCAGCACGCTCACCGCGACGTATGAGGGCGACGGCAACTATAGCGCCAGCACCTCGCCGGGCGTCTCGGTGACCGTGGTCTCGGCGGCCACGCCCGCCTCGGGCCCGTTCCAGCTCATGACGAGCCCGACCGTGTCGGGGGCGACCCTCAGCGCCGTCACGGCGGTCTCTCCCACCGACATCTGGGCCGTCGGCTTCCAGGGCTCCGGCCCGACGACGCTGGCCGAGAACTTCAACGGGACGAGCTGGTCCGTGGTCACCACGCCCAACCCGGCGGGGACGACGTTCGAGACACTCAACTCCGTCAGCGCCGCGTCCAGCAACGCCGTCTGGGCCGTCGGCGATAGCGTAACCGACAGCAGCGGTGGCGACACGTCGACTCCGCTGGTCGAATTCTTCAACGGCACGTCCTGGAGTATCCAGACGACTCCGACGCTGACGGACGGGGGCGTGTTCAATTCGGTGGCCGTGGTCTCGCCCACCGACGTCTGGGCCGTCGGCAACAGCAACACCAACCAGCTCATCGAGCACTTCAACGGCACGAGCTGGAGCGTCGTCGCGTCCCCGGACGCGGGCGATCATGGCAACCTGGTCAGCATCTCGGCGGCCACCGCCAACGACATCTTCGCCGTCGGCTCCATCGGCGAGGGGGAGCACCCCAGCGTCGCGACCCTGCAATTCAACGGCACGACGTGGAGCGCCGTCGCCAACGGCCCGTCCGGCACCCACTCTGTCGACGCGATCTCCGCCACCGACGTCTGGGCGGTGGGCGGGGCGGGGGGGAGTACCGGGGCGGCGGTCTGGAACTTCAACGGCACGGCCTGGACCGAAGTCTTTACCTTCCCCGGCCAGGCGACGGCCGTCTCGGGCTCCTCGGCCAACGACGTCTATGTCGTCGGCGAGGGGGACCTGGTCGAGCAGTGGAACGGGACGAGCTTCAGCGTCGTCTCGGCCACGGGCACGGCCGGGTTCACCGGGGTGGCGACGCTCAGCAACGGGACCGCCATCGCGGTCGGCGGCAACGGCATCGAGACGAACGCGACCGCCGCGGCGCCCGCGGTGAGTGTTGCCAAACAGGCCAGCACTGATTCGGCCACCGTGACCACGACCACCGCGGCGACCAAGCCGGCCAGCAGTGATTCGGGCGTCGTTTCAAACGCCGTTGCCGTACCGCCCGCCGTGGTCACGACCATCGGCGGCACCCTGGAGGAGCCGATCTCGACCCTCGGGACCAAGAAGCACGGGCTCACGAGTTGAATTGAGCCTGCCAGCTTGAGGGAGAGGCCGTGTTCGATGATCGTCGGGCGGTTGCAACGGAACACAACCGCCCGACGCCTCTCCATTGCGAGCGTTCGACAGCGATCGTGCACCGGAAAGAGTGAGGACAGAGCGGAAAGACAGCGATGGGACGGCGACCGTGAGGAGGGCCCGGACATGGGCAGGCCAACGCACGACAAACGCAAGCGGCCGGGCAGGGACGACCCTACCCGGCTGACCTCGGCGGCCAAGGCCGAACCGCTCCGCGGCCGGTTGGCCTCGGAGTCGAGGATGAGAGAGAGTCTGGCCGGCGAAACCTGCCTCCGGCGCGGTCGATTTCACGCCGCCGACCCGCGTTCTCGAACGGGCGAAAGCGGCCCCTCCGCGAGCCCGGGGACCGACCGGGCGGCCAACCGTCCCCGGCTTCGAGATCCTCGAGGAGCTGGGCCGGGGCGGCATGGGGGTCGTTTACAAGGCCCGCCAGATCAACTTGAATCGTCTGGTCGCGCTCAAGATGGTCCTGGCCGGCGCCCACGCCGGCCCCGTCGCCCTGGCGCGGTTCCACAGAGAGGCCCAGGCCATCGCCAGCCTCCAGCACCCCGACATCGTCCAGATCCATGACGTCGGTCAGGCCGGCGGCCTTCCCTACTTCTCCCTCGAATTCATCGACGGTGGCAGCCTCGCCGCCCAGATCGACGGCCGGCCGCAGGACATCACACTGGCCGCGTGGACCATCTGCATTCTCGCCCGCGCCATCCACGCCGCCCACCTCCAGGGGATCGTCCACCGCGACCTCAAGCCGGCCAATATCCTGTTGACCGCCGACGGCCGTCCCAAGATCACCGACTTCGGCCTGGCCAAACGCCTCGGGGACGACACCGACCAGACCCGTAGCGGCATGATCGTCGGTACGCCCGATTACATGGCCCCCGAGCAGGTCCGCGGCGAGGCCGATGACGCCAGCCCCAAGGTCGACCAGCACGCCTTGGGCGCGATCCTCTACGAGCTGCTCACGGGCCGACCGCCCTTCCGGGGATCGACGCCGGCCGACACGATCGAGCAGGTCTACAGCCAGGAGCCGGCGCCGCCGACGCGGCTCCAGCCCAAGGTACCGCGCGACCTGGAGACGATCTGCCTGAAGTGCCTGGAGAAGGAGTCCCACCGCCGCTACGCCGACGCCGACGCGCTGGCCGACGACCTCGACCGCTTCCTGGACGGCCGCCCCGTCCTTGCCCGGCGCATCTCCGCCGTCGAGCACCTCGGCCGCCGGTGCCGCCGCAACCCTGGCGTCGCCAGCCTCGTCACCGCGGTCCTCGTCCTGTTAGTCGCCGTGGTGACCACTTCGACTGCCTTAGCAGTCCATCTCGCGCGGGCCCACGGCGCCGCCATCGCGGCCTTGCACGGCGAGTGCCATAAGTCCCACGAACTCTTAAGCGACATGCAGCGCGCCGCGCTGGTTGTCGAGCGGGCCACGTGCGAGACCCGGCTGGCCCGCGATCAGGCAGCCCGTGCCCGCGACGCCCTGGCGGCCCTTGTTGCCCAGGTTCGGTCCCTGCAGGACCGCCCCGATCTGCGCGACGCCCAGCACGACCTCCTCCAGGCTGCGACGTCCGCCCTGGACGCCCTTGCCACAAGCACCCAATCCTCGACGCTCTTCCCGTCCCTGACCCTGCCGGCCCTTTCCGCTGCAAAATCGGCGACCCCGGGGCCGGCCAGTGCTACGAGCGCGACGAGCCGCTCTCGAGCTACGACAAGGCCCAGATCGTGCAAACGTCGGGGTCCGAGACCAAGCTAGACCGCCTGGAGCCGCTCAGGTCAAGGAGTGACCGGGTTGCACGCAATCACGGGAGGCGCGTCACTCTCCATTCTGGAAGCGACACCCTGCGAACGCGAACGAGACTGATCGCGGCGACCAAGTGCTCTGCTTACCAAACTCCGTCAATCCACGGGTCCCAAAGGTCGGTGTCTGTTCGCTGCGGAGCCAGGTTCTTCTGCAAGAAGGATGGTGTACTCGTCCTCTGCAACTCAGAGCGGTGACGTGCGCCGAAGAGAACGAGCAGGTTGCCAACTGCTACTTGCCCTTTTTCTGATCCTTATCGAACGCCGCAAATCGAGCCTCGATCTTGGACGGATCGTCCTCCATCACGTCTATGACCGGGAACTGCTCGACGGCGAGTTGCCACCCGTGCATCATCCTGACACGGAAGAAATTGCCTTTGGCAAGATCGAAACTCTGCCCTCCCGCATCGACGGTGTGAGCACGGCCATCCAAGCGAAGGCTCAGAGTGCCCGGCTGGCCGTCGAGCTTGAAGTTGAAATCCCCTTTCCAGACGAATTTATCTGGGGTGTTTCCGTGTGTAGAATCCGTGAGTTCGGCTCTGACCGACGGAGCGGGGATAATCATAACGTGTGCGATGTGAAGAATTGGGTCGGATGCCTTAACGACCTCCAGGCCGCCGTTGAGGGTAATCAGCTCAGTACCATCAGTCGCGCCTTTACCTGTCGAACCGTTGACTACGAGCGGTCCGTTAGGGAGGGATCGCCCGCCAACTGTAGAGACAGAGGGCTCACCGCCTCCGCAGCCAAACCCAAACAGACTGGCAAGGGCTAGGATTATCAGGAACTGAGATCGCACGTGGAGATACCGGAGCGATGAGAAGTAAGCCATTGTTCCTCTCCGTTCCGCCAGGGGCCAGAAGATCAAAATGCGTCAGAGAGGGCTCACGAGCCTGCCGAGGTGGAAGCGAAAACGCCTCATGGCATGATCCCCAGCCGTTGAAAGCCGTACGAGAACGGAGATAGATGTCGATCACGAATTGGTCCCTTCAACATCGACCGCCGTTGATGGCTCTGACGATCTTAAGGATCGGCATAGGCGGCGAGAGAGTTGCCCGCCGAACCAACCCACCAGCAGAGCGAACAGCGAATGCCCAATCCTGACGAAGTTCTCGGTAGTACCAGTCCAGCCTCCCAACAGCTTGCCTGTCGTCACACCCAACCTCCACATCTGACCCTGCTCGGCGGTTATCGCCTGAATTCCGCTCGTGGTGAAAGTGCCATTGGAGACCTGATAATGCACCGTTCCTGAGCCGATACCCCCGTTTATGACGGTGTACAGTGTCGCTCGCCCCGGCACTTTGGAGTCAAGGTAGGCAAGCGCCTTGGTCGTGATCAGCCTGGACTCGACAGACGGAATAAGGGTGAGCGCCAGGTAGATCCAGCCGAATTGAGCAAACCCCAGCCAGAATGCCCGTCGCTTTTCAGTTCGATGGACGGCGAGCAAGATCGAGATCAAGAGCATGCCCAAGGTGACGCTGAAGACGGCGCTATCCCAGAGATCGTTGGACTCACGCAGAGCAGCAAAGCCAACGCCAAGAACCAAGATAACGCCGAGCAGACTGGCGATGTTGAATCGGATGCGCTTCATTGCTCAATCCCCGTAAGACTCGTCCAGATCAATTCGGAAGCTCCAAGCTGAGGCATTGAGCATGACGGACATCGGCGTTGCTCAATCTTGGTCTTCGTTACCTGATCCTGCTGCCTGGATTTGTCAGCCATTGGAATCACGACCTATTGTATGCATAGGAGGGTGCGCTTCAGGAGGCACGATGTCTCAGTTCACCGACCCGCCCCATTTGACTGTTTCTTGCTGATCGATGTCGAAGGATCGCAATGAAAGCGAAGCCAAAAATCACCGTTGTTTTGTCCGACGATCTTCTGTGCCACCTGCGCAGAGTCGCCCAGGCGAGGCATATTCCCCTACGCTGGCTGGTCGCCGGTCTCGTTTTCGACACCTTCGAGTCCGAGATCGATCAGCCGATGAATCGCCTGGCTGCTCTATTGTGCAACCGACCAGTGAGTCTGGCGAATGGTGATTTGAGGAAGAAGGCAGATGAGCCTGCTCCCGTCAAGTGCAATGAAGCCCAACGTCCTGGGAGCCTGCGTGAGCCTTCGCTCGGGTCGAATTGCACCACGGCTACGACGTGATCGAGGGCGACCTTGAGCTTGGCTCCAAGGGAGTAGCGAACCGCACATGAGGTTGCGCGTCTCAAAAACAGCTCAGTGGATGGCGGTGAGGAGTGTTCCGCCCTGGGTTTGTGCTGCGGCGAAGGCTGTAGTCTATCGCTTGTATGTTCCCATGAGTTATCCCTCGGCCAAGATGTGTCCCTTCATGGCGTGCTCCAGTTGGGCCTTGGTTGCGCCAGGAGCCAAGTCCAAACCCACCTCCAGGGCGTACACTTTTGGCGAAACTGTGTCGAGCCAACGTCTCTTTGTCTGGCGATCATGGCTTGCAACTTCTTTGCGAGATCAGGGTGAGGAAACCGGACATGCAACTCATCACCGTGAAAATCGAAAAGCCCGACAACACGAGCTTCATCCTGGGCCAGACCCATTTCATCATGTCGGTCGAAGACATTCACGAGGCGCTTGTGACTGCCGTTCCAGGGATCAAGTTCGGGCTGGCCTTTTGCGAGGCGTCAGGCAAATGCCTCGTCCGCTGGTCTGGGACTGATGCCGGCATGACCGAATTGGCTAGGAAGAACGCCGCTGCCATCGGAGCCGGTCACTCATTCATCGTCTTCTTGGGCGACGGTTTCTACCCGTTGAACGTCCTGAACACGCTGAAGAGGGTCCCGGAGGATTGCCGCATTTTTTGTGCAAGTGCCAATCCGACCGAAGTCGTGCTTGCCGAGACGGATCAGGGCCGTGGCATCCTGGGCGTGGTGGACGGTTTCTCGCCCAAGGGCATGCCACCGATCACGTCCCCGCACTCGGCACGATGGACGCTGCCACACCGTTTTTCAGACTGTTGACCAACGCAGAGGTTGAACACTCCGTCGGAGATCACCAGATCGACCGAGGTATCTCTAATCGGCATGGACTCGATCTCTAAAGACGAGGAACAGCACGTTTGACACGCCGAGCGGGGCGGCGTTATGGCGAGCCTTGTGGTTCTCTCACCCAAGGATACCCCTCATTTGACGCGGAAGACAGCGACTGGGAAAATCGCTGTGAACACTCGGATTGAGCCACAAAACAAAGCCGTGCGTGCCGACTGATTGCTTATCTCGACCCGGAATGGTGTGGCCGCCTCCACAAAACGTACATCTGGACGAGTTCTCTACAGTGGCTTGCAAGCCTCGCCTTGCTGTTCTTGGCGTTGTTGCGATGGAATAGGCAAGACGCAAGGAAGGCAGGGGCTGGCTGAATATTTCGAGCAAGGGATCGGGTAACGCAATGACCAACCCTACCAACCTCTTCAAGGACCTCCGGCCAGACCTGCCCAACGAGCTATTCTCAACACTGCTCGACGCCGCCAACGTGCGCATCGAACGAATTGTGTCTCACGGCCACGCATCGCCCGAAGGCTTCTGGTACGACCAAGACCATCACGAGTGGGTCGTGGTGGTGAAAGGGGCGGCTCGGTTGAGGTTCGAGGATGCACCGATCGAATTGAAGCCGGGCGATTTCATCGACATTCCGGCCCACAAGAAGCACCGGGTCGAATGGACGACGCCGGGCGAGCCGACGATCTGGTTGGCGGTGCATTATGGAGAACGGCAATGAGTTCGACCCTGAGAAGTTGTCGGTTGACAAAGTGAACAGGGAACTCAGGCAGCAATACTGAGGCTCGATGAGCATGGGCGAGATCAGCAGAAAACTGCACGGTAAGTTGAAGGCTTTGTCATCGGGCATGCCGCTGCCAACGAGCAGCAAGGGGTTGAAGCCATTCCCCGGATCGCCCGACATGGAAAAACTCAGCTTCGGGAGCTGATCACCGACCGGGACTATCTCTGCCATGTCGGCTCGGGCTACCGGGGGAAAGCGGGTGAACCCTCGTACGTCCGTCTCTTCCCGCCATTGATACCCGACCTTGCCGCCTACCACATCGCGTTCACGACGCCTTACCTTCTGATCGATGCGACGAAGAGGGACTGGACCGATTTCTTGAGACGCAACATGGTGAGCGTGAAGGCTTCCAGCGAAGCCGAAGCCCTTCACCGACTCATGAAGTACGGTCCCAGAAGGAACTACTGGAACGAGTTTGTCTTCCTTGCCTACCATCATCATCAAGCGGATGCCATCTTCTTGGCCGGCATCCCCGATCTGAAGGTCACGTTGCCTCATGCGTGAGGCGATCTCCGGGAATAACCACGCCATGCCAAGCCCCAGGAACGCCCCTCGGTCACTCTTCGTGCTGGATTTATCGTGGAGCCTAAGAATGGATCATCGACTGTCACGCAATGATCCCTGCCCCTGTGGCAGTGGGAAGAAGTACAAGAATTGCTGTCGAAGGAAGGAGGTCGAAGCCCAATCCCCCCGACCGTCTCCCAAGATCAGTGACCCGGATGGCAAGGGGAAACAGGGGAGCAATCAGCGGTTCTAAGGAAACTGGGGCGCACAGGAGCGGAGATGTAATCATGTGAATGGACTCGACTGTTTTACGGAGTAACATCCGATGAGCGAACAGATCCGACGCCGCCTTGAGGAAATTATGGCCCTGATTCCCTGCCCACATTCGGGATGTTGGTTCGTTCACGGGGCCGAGTCCGCCTATTTCTATGACGAGAACTGCGAATGCCATGTTCTGGAGGTGTGGCCGAAGAGCTTTGACGAACCAGACCACCGTGAGGGCAACGGTCACGAGCAGGCAGAAGGTGACATCCTGTTCGAGTTGGCCGAGTTCGATTTCAGTGAGTTGGTCAAGAGTGTGACATTGGAGAACTTCCATTTCAGCCAGCGTAGAGCGGTCTTCGAGATCAGTTGGAAAGAGTTTGGGCAAGACCTGGAACTGAGGGTGCACATCGAACCGGAAGAACTGGACGAGGAATAGCCATCCTTTGGAACAGACGTGCTGGATCGGCATTCACAATTTGCGAGGATCGTGAGCTTGCAAACGAAGAGAATCGAAATCATTCCAGCCCTGCATGGCAAACTGACTCGTGACGGGAAACTCAGCGAGCCGGACATCTACTTCATCTTGGAGAAATGGCTGGAGCGTCACCCCACGTTCAAAGGCAGAGAGAACGAGATCCGAATCGTGAGGGGTCGATGGACCCTGCGTGAAGGCATCAGAACTGAGGTCGTCTCGGTCTCTGCCATCGAGAACGAGGATATCGCTGGTTACGATCCCGCTCAGGATCGTGATTTGTACGAGTTGCCAAGAGATGACGATGCCGGACCCTTTTACGAGGCAGTCTCACGAAGGTAACCGCTCCAGTCAGACTCCAGGCCCGCTCGATCCCAATCATAAATGCTCGGCCATCGTCAGTCCCTCCTGACGTGCCCACCGCCCCAGGATCTCCCGAGCCTTACCACTCGGTCTGGCGTTGCGTCGGCTACGAGCTTGGCAGATCATCCTGCGGTTCATATCCACCTCGATGGTCATGACACGATGCCGCCGTACTTGGTTCTCGAACCTCATTGACCAGATCGATGATGCTCGTCCAGCACAGGCACGGACATAACTTGCAACGCAATGCTGCATCGCAAGCCCTTCTCGGTATAACTCGCCGCTACTGAGCAGCTCTTGAATTGTCCAAGACCGGCGTGGCTCTTGATCTCGCCCGTCTTTCTCAACGTAGTGGAACTCGCCGATGTCCGATCGCTTCCAGTGGACCGGCATGGCTTTGGGACGGTGCCTCAGTCGTTTGTGCCACTCCTCGACCTGCCTCAAGAGGGACCACTTGGTGCGTCCCTTCATCGTCAACTTCGGCTGAGGAGGGCCAGCTTGTCCCAACTCACCTTCCTCGATGAGAAGGTCCTGCGGGACGAATCGCTGATCGCTGAGATAGTCCACGATAGGACCAACGTGCAAGGGGTCAAGCATCGGTTCGTTCACGAAGAAATGAAGCACCGTCCTCCAGAAGTCTTCGTGCTCGAACGACCGGCCCAGCCGGGTGGCGGCAACGGCACTTGCCAGCACCTCGGAGCCACCAAGCCCACGCACTTGCCCCCAACGTAATGCCATTTCGACGGTGAAGTGGTCAGGTGCCTGGAGGAATAGGTGAGCCATCCTTTTGGCGTAGGGCAGCGGTAGGTCGGCAGTTCGGATGTTCCGGCCGAGCCCGATGTGCTTATACCAGCCTTGCTGCCTCACGGACTCCGCATCGAGATCTCGAAGCCAGACCGAGGTCATAAAAGCGGGGACTGGATACTTCGCAAACAAATGGAAGGCCAACGATCTGAACTGGGTCATTGGACTGTCCCCAATCGGAGTCCAGTCCTCGATCGAGCGCAACCAATCCATCTGATGGCACGCCATGGCGAGCAGCCCGGTGATGATCTGTCTGCCGCCTGTCTCGATGCGACCACCGAATTTTGGAGGGCGCAGCAGCGTTGTCGTGCCGCGGACGTGCTGGACCAAGTGCTCGAAACTTTCTCTGGTTCGAGAATGAGTTCCAGCGACCTGGATCGCCTCGTGGATGGCGTGGTCGATAACTGCCTTCGCCGAGCTCTTTCGTTGCGTGCTGGGCCACATGGGATCGGTTCTTGGGGACGTACCGGTGTCGTCGTGACGAGACGAACAAGCATCTCAACACGGTGGCGTGGTCAGTCCCCGACCGATCCCTGTCCTTCAGCGGGCGAACCGGGCGGAACGGGTTGCTGTCTGAGTTTTGAGACAGACAACGGGCTTGCGCATGCTCATGGCCGTGACTCCCAAAGGGGGCATCGTGGCCCCTCGGAATGGACACGGTAGCCAAAGCGGTGGTTCGCACTGCTGACCAGAGACGAATCGAACGATGGATAACGGCGACCCTGCCATTCGACGAAAACCTGCGGCTGCCTATCCACTCCAGCTTCGTTGCCGATGTCTATGAGAACGAGTCGGCGTGGAAGCTAGCGGTCGGCCGATCGGACGTGCGGCTTCAGTGGGACCTCGATGACTGATCGGTCATGAACCCTGCATTGTCAGTTGTTCAAACATGTTCCGACCTAGATGAGCGCAGCCCTTTGTGCTGAGTCTCCCGATAAGGGCTTCTCTCGATCGTTTTCTTCGTCCCTGGACGGTCTGCTGGTATCCTGCGTGAGCGGCGAAGATCTTGCCCACCTTCAACCGGACACGCCCATCTCCAAGCCAAGTAAGACGGTCATCTGCTTCGACGCCCACGATCCGGTCAGCGATCTCGTCGGCGATCGATACGACATCGACCCGCCTCGCCATCGTGGACGCCTGCCGTTGCCCAGCACGGTCGCAGGTCGCTCTCTGGCGGTCTAGGTCGACGGTCCATCGCTGTAGCTCAGCCCTGCTGCTGGAGCCAAGCACGGTCCCACATCCAGTATGAGTTGCAACCGTCCGCACGAAATAACCCCGAGAACCCGCAAGTAGGCCAGACGGCGCCGCCGGCAGCCGTTTTAGCCGCCAAACAGTGCAGTATTCTCGGGGTTTAGAGTCCGGTGAACCGGCTGGCCGCCGCATCGGATCCGTCTGATCCGTCTGGTCCGTCCGATCGGTCGCGGCGGCCCGCCTGCACACTTCTTTAGCGCCGGCCCACTCAGGCGGAAAACGATGCACCCCGCGTGGCTAACCTCTAGCCATGAGCTGCAAACGGGAGGATAACATCTGTTGAACAGTCATTCGGGCCCTTGGCACTGGAGACCATCCATGAAGACGCACCTTGACCGGCGGCTATTTCTGGGCGCTGCGGGGGCCGGCGTACTCTTCGCGCCCGGCCGCTCGGCGAAAGCGAAGGCGAGCGAACGCGTGCGCGTCGCGGTGATCGGGCTCAAGAACCGAGGGACTGACCACGCGCGGATGTTCGCGGCCAACCCCGGGTCCGAGGTCGTGGCCGTCTGCGATGTCGACGACGCGATGTTCGCAAAACCCGTCAAGGCCGTCGAGAAAGCCGCGGGCAAGGCGCCGGCCATCGAGAAAGATTTTCGCCGGCTGCTCGACGACAAGACGATCAACGCCGTCACGATCGCCACGCCCGACCACTGGCACGCGCTCTTGACCGTGCTGGCATGCCAGGCGGGCAAGGACGTCTATGTCGAGAAGCCGGCCAGCCACGACGTGGTCGAAGGCCGGCGCATGGTCGAGGCAGCCCGCAAGTACAATCGTATTGTTCAGCTCGGAACCCAGCGCCGCAGCGCACCGTACGTGCAGGAAGCCATCGAGCGCGTTCGGTCAGGTTCGATCGGCAAGGTTGGCATGGCCCGCGCCTGGACCCACCAGAAACGGCACTCGATCGGCCATGGACACCCCGGCAGCGTCCCGCCTGGTCTCGATTACGCCCTGTGGCAAGGGCCCGCGCCGGGCCGGCCGTATTACGAGAACCGCCTGCACTACAACTGGCACTGGTTCTGGAACTGGGGCACCGGCGAGCTGGGCAACAATGGTATTCACTGCCTCGACGTGGCCCGCTGGGGCCTGGGAGTCGAGGCGCCGACGAACGTGAGCTCGAGTGGCGGCAAGTATGCCTTCGACGACGACCAGGAAACCCCCGACACCCAAGTCGCCGCCTGGGAGTTTCCCGGCGCATGCCTGGTCTACGAACACCGAATCTGGTCCAACCATCCGGAGGAAGGCTCGCTGTTCGGCATCGCGTTCTACGGCGACAAGGGCACGCTCATCATCAACGAGAAAGGCTGGCGCATCGAAGACGGTGAGACCGCCAAGGGCCAAACCAGTCCCGACGGGCAGGCTCTCCACGTCCAGAACTTCCTCGACTGCGTGAAGAGCCGGCAGAAGCCGAATGCAGATATCGAGATTGGCCACCTGAGTACCCGGCTTTGTCACCTCGGCAACATTGCCTATCGCACCGGCAAGAAGCTCGCCTTCGACGCCGCGCGCGAGGCGTTCCATGACGCCGAGGCCAATGCGCTCTTGCGCGCGAATACAGCCAGAGGTTCGAGATGCCGTCGCAGGTTTAATCCAGACGTCAGTCTAAAGCCTGATCTACCACACAAGTTGTTCCCCATGCAGCTTAGCCCGATCGGACTCCCGCTCGATGCGCTCGACACGCCCGCCGTGCTGATCGACCTGGATCGCCTGCAGCACAACATCGACCTGATGGCGCGCTGTTTCCAGTCGCACGGCGTAGCGTGGCGGCCGCACGCCAAGGCATTCAAGTGTCCCGCGATCGCGCACCTGTTGCGCCGCTCCGGTGCGATCGGAGTGACCGTGGCCAAGGTCTCCGAGGCCGAAGTGATGGCCGCCGGTGGAATCGACGACATCCTGGTGGCGCACCTGGTGGTCGGCTCGAGCAAGGTCGCGCGGCTCGCCGCAATTCAACATCAGGCCGATGTGAAAGTAACGGTCGACCATCCTGACCAGGTCGCGCCGCTCGGAGAAGCGGCCCAGAGCGCGGCAAGTCACAATCGGGGTGCTTGTCGACGTCGACATTGGCATGAAACGCACCGGAGTCGCCGAGGCCGAGGCCGCGGTCCGCCTCGCTCGGCAAGTTTCGACCACGCCGGGTCTGCGGTTCGAGGGCCTGATGGGCTACGAAGGCCACGCCCTGTTTATTTCCGACTCCGCGCTCAAGCGCGCTGCCATCCAGGAGGCGATCGGCAAGCTCCTCAAGGCCCGCGACGCCGTCGAGCACGCGGGCTTCCCCTGCCGGATTATCTCCGCCGGTGGCTCCGGGTCCTATCAGTACACAGCCGAAATCGCGGGGATTACCGAGATTCAGGCGGGCGGTGGGATATTCGCCTGCCGTTATTACACGGAAACTTGCAAGATCGCAGGACATCTCCCCGCGCTGACCGTCCTGGCCTCGGTCGTCAGCCGGCCTGCGCCCGACCGTGCCGTCCTCGACATCGGCCAGAAATCGATAAGCCAGCATCAAACTCCACCAGTCCTCCGAGACTACCCAGGCTGCCGGGTCGTCGGCCTTTCAGCCGAGCATGCGACGATCGCCACGGATTCCGAGGATGTTCTGACGATCGGAGAAAAAGTGCAGGTTATTCCGGGTTATAGCGATTTTACTCTTGTGCTCCACGAGCGCGTGTTGTGTTTTCGCGACAATGTGGTGGCGGCGGTCTGGGACCTTCTGGGGCGCGGCCAACTTCAGTAGAGACAAGATGCCAATCCGTTCGTTTTAGTTATGTAAAGACTTGGCGTAATTGTGGCGACATGACCATCGTGGATCTGGACGGAGATTGCATGGGTGATACAATAAGAGTGGGACGTGATTTGGTCTCGAAGGGTCGTCTGGTTTCGATTAACTTGCGCGCGGTGGGTGCAGCGCGCGTCATCGTGTCCTACGCTGGTCGTAAACGACCATAATGATGGGTAGTCCGCCGAGATCATCAAGCGGCGTGCGCCTTCGTCGTCGAGTCGAGCGGCTGGGCACGGGCGCGTGCTAAGACGAAGAGCGACAGCGGTCGGGCAACGGGGAACCGGTTCGGTTGGGGGGCGTTCGTTGGGCAGCAGCGAGGAAAAAACACGCAGGCGCAGGCATTATCGCCCCGCCGTGGAGCGGCTGGAAGCGGTGCGGCTGCTTTCCAGCGGCACGCAGGCGCACGCGGTTACCGGGCTGGCTGCCCATCACGATGTCCTGGCCGATCCCGACCACCACGCGGTCCCTCCCGGAATGGACAAGCCGGCGGTCTCGAGCGCGACCTGGGACGCGGCGCTCGTTGAAACCGAGCTTTCCGAGATTCTCAAGTCGGCCCCGTCGGTCACCGAGCCGGCGCCGCAGACCAGCCCGGTCGTCAACGACTCCGCGGCGATCGAATCGGGGCTTTTTGCAGTTGAACAAGTATCTGACGCGGGCCTGGTATCGAGCCGGCATCCCGGCACAGCTCCACGACGACAGCTCACAGGCCGTCTACACGACCCTGCTGCAAAACCTGGGCCGCCAGCAGTTTGACTCCCTGCTCGCCGACGTCGGCAATTCCAGCGTCAAGGACGTCTTGAGCCGCGAGACCTCCGAAGGGGTCGACTTCTTCCGGGCCGTCGACATGGTCAAGAAGCGCGCTCAGCGCCAGCGAGTCGTACCAGTCGATCGATTCGGTGGACGTGCCCGCGGCGTCGCGCGATCAGACGGTCGACGGCCGCGCGACGCGACGCCCTGCGCGAGGCGATCGCCCAGACCTTGAACCCGCGCGAGGCCGCCTTGATCGAAGACACGCTCATGGGCAAGACCCCCGCCGAGATCGCCGTGCAGTGGGGGGTCGCTCCCAAGACGGTCAGCAACGAAAAGACCCGCGTGATCCAGAAGCTGCGTGCCGCACTCGCCGGCCACGAGCTGAATTGACGAATTAGCATCGCTGCGCCCTTCTCCGCTCGTTTCCAGCTCGAATGGTCGCGCGTGGCGGCAGGGCTACTCTCGCGGCGGATGTCCGCCATCGTTGGCGTGACCGCTCTCGCATCGTCGCTCAGCACGTGATCGGTCTCTCCCCTCGATGACCCGTCTTCGCGGTCGAGCAAGTCAAGGCTCTGGGCGACATCGGCTTCTTCGGTCGGTCTGTCGCTGGGCTTGATCAGCATGCTGATCGCGACGATCAGCGACCATGCCGAGCCAGAAAAGCCAATCAGGAAATCGCAACCTCTGGTGAAACGGGATGATACTCGGCGTAATGAAGTCCGCTGACGAACAGCTTGAGTCCGATCCATGCGACCAGGTAGTACGCGCCGTCGTCGAGCCCCGGAAAGCGCTCGAGCAGGAGCAGGAAGTACTGCACGACGAATCGCATCGTGATGATGCCCAGGATGCCGCCGACAAACACGATCGCGAGTTTTCCTCTGTCTCCGAACCGCTCCGGGAAGCTCTCGGCCAGGGCAACCGCGGTGAGGATCGAATCGATCGAGAACGCGATGTCGGCGATCGTGATCGAGATCACGGTGCCCCAGAAACCGCCGACCAGTCGCCGCGCCACCGGCCCGCGACCCTCTCTTGGTGTGACGCCGGGTCGCAGCCGGCTCGTCGCGGTGAAACAGGAAATGTGAGCCGGCCAGGTAGAGCAGGTACAGTCCGCCGATTACCTTGCAGTACCAGAGATGGAGTAAGCATCGATGACAACGATAGGGCGACGACGCGAAAGCCGATTGCACCCCAGATCCCCCAGAAGAGAGCACGCCGTTGCTGTTGCCTGCGACAGGTGCCGGACCATGACCGCGAGCACGAGTGCGTTGTCGGCCGACAGCAGCCCTTCCAGCACCACGAGCACTCCCACGTATCCCGCAATCTGGGCGACGTCGGTCGATGGTGAGGCCCCACATGCGGAATCATCTCCTGCGGTTCACGTTCCCAGCTTCCCGCCCCAGCGCCGACTGCGCCCTGCGACCGAGGGATCTAAAGAGCGTTCTGATGAGCGAAGGGTCAATATTAACCACAACTCGAAGTCCGGGGCGATGGATAGGCAGACCGAGGCTGTCAATTTCGCCTCCGGCGGCATCGCCGATTCAGCCAACCGCGCAGGCGCGAGACCGAGCACTTGCGCGGAATGAGTAATCGCAGTTCGAACGACCGGGCCAGTCCATGAGAATCGACGCCAAGACCGTTGCCACACCACCGCACGCGGCGGGTCGATCAGTGCGGCGGCTCGCGCTGGCGATCGGCCGTGGTAGCGGGCGTCGTCGTGGTCATGACTCTGGACGGTCCGGGACTGACGGTCGACGAGCCGCTCGACGTGCGGCCCGGCCGAACTTATGTCGAGACGCTCGTGAGCCAGGGCCGGCGGTTCTTCGAGCCTGAGGTCGTCGACCGCGTGTTTCGCGACAATGCCGAGCATCCGCCGCTCGGTCGCTGGCTCTTGGGTATCGCGTCGACTCTCGGTGAGCCGTTCGAGGTACTCTGGAAGGGGCCCGATCCCACGGGGCAATACGTCCTGGCAGGGCGGTTGGCACCTGCCCTGGCGTTTGCGGTCTTGGCGGGGGTCGTGACGTCGCGGGGCACGCCGGTGGCGGCTCGCCGCCGGCGTCGCCGCCGGGTTCGCCTTGCTGGCGATGCCGCGCGTGTTCGCCCACGCTCATCTCGGCGGCGCTCGACACGTTCCTGAGCCTGTTCTGGACGCTGGGCCGTCCTGGCCGGCGACCGCGCGACTCGCGGTCTCGTCGACCGATCCTCGCCATGGCCGGAGCCGGTGCTTGTCTGGTCGCTGGCACTCCTCACCAAGATCCACGCCTGGTTCCTGCTCCCGATCCTCGGCGTGTGGGCCTTCATCAAACTGCCGCCGCGTCGCGCGCTGGCCGCCTGGTCTGTCTGGGCCATCGTCGGCGATCGGCTCGTTCTGGCTGGGCTGGCCTTGGCTCTGGTACGACACCTGGCGCGCGGCTGCAAGGCTTCTGGGGCACCGGAGTGATACGGTCGACCGATCGTGGTGCAGTACTTCGGCCAAGTGATCGCCGATCGCGACGTGCCCTGGCACTACCCGTGGTTTTACTTCGCCGTCACGGTTCCCGGTCGGGTTGCAAGCGTTGGGAGCGATCGGCATCGTTCGGTGCTGGAAGAGCCGCCGCCAAGACTCGCTCCCGTTGCTTCTGACCGCGACGATCGTCGCTCTTCCTGGTGCTCTTCAGTACCCGCGTGCCGGTCTATGACGGCGAGCGGTTGTTTCTGCTGGTATTTCCCGCGTGGGCCTTGCTGATCGGACGCGGATTCGGCTGGCTCTGGTACGACGTCGCACGTGGCTGACGCGGCCGCGATTCTTGCTGGCCGGGTTCTTGCTCGCGCAGGGCTACGGCACGCTGGCACTCCACCCGTTCGGACTGAGCTACTACAATGCGCTCGTCGGCGGCTTGCCGGGTGCCGAGCGGCTGGGACTTGAGCTGACCTACTGGAACGACGCGTCGACCAGAGGCTGCTCGACGAGCTGGCGCGCCGGGCGGAGCCCGGTGCGACGGCGGCACTGGTCCCGAGTCTCTACCCCGGGCAAGGGATCTTGACGACCAACCGCGCCCTGTGGTCGCGCGACCTCGTTCTTCAGGAGACCAGAAAAGGCCCTCGACGCCGATTGGCTCGTCGTCTCTCGGCGGACCGCATACTGGCGGCCGGAAATCGCCGACTTGGACTTCCGGCGAAGGTCGCCAGGTCGCGGTTCGCTCGCGCCAGGGAGTTTGGCTGGGCGCGCTCTGGCAGTTTCCACGACGGAAACTTACCCCTTCCCTCTAGCCGGACGCGCCGACGATTCGTAAAATAATTTCAGAATGAATTGAACGAAATTCGGGGTTGAGCTGATGGGGGAGCTGACGCACTTCGACGAGAGCGGGGCGAGCCGGATGGTCGACGTGTCGGCGCAAGGAGGCGACTTTGCGCACGGCCCGGGCCAGCGGCTGTGTCCAGCTCGCCCCGGCGACCTTCGCGCTGGTGAAGGATCGCAAGATGGCCAAGGGAGATGTGCTCGAGGTGGCGCGACTCGCGGGAATCATGGCGGCCAAGCGGACCGGAGAGCTGATTCCGCTCTGTCATCCGCTGGGGCTGGACAGCGTCGAGCTGGCACTCACGCCGGTCGAGCCCGACACGATCCAGATCGAGGCAACCGTGAAGGTTCACGGCCGCACGGGCGTCGAGATGGAAGCGCTCACGGCGGTCAGCGTGGCCGCGCTCACGGTCTACGACATGTGCAAGTCGATCGATCGCGGGCATGGTGATCACGGAGATTCGGCTGGAAGAGAAAACGGGCGGACGCCGCGGCCTGTTTCGGCGATCCGACGCGGCCGCCGTGCCGCGTCACCGTGACCGTCGTGCCGACCCGTGACAGATCGGCGCCGTCGCGAACCGATGCAATCGGTGAGTGCGGGAGAACTCGGATGTCGTCTCGACCTGTGCTCGAACTCCCGGAAAGCCGGCGCAGCCTGGCGACGCTCTACGAACCGATCGCGGCCGAGCTGGCCGCGGCGGAGCGAATTTTCGCAGACGAGCTCCAGAGCCGTTTCCCGTTCGTGCAACACCTGGTCGATCACTGCGCCGACTTTCACGGCAAGCGGCTGCGTCCCGCCTTGGTGCTGCTTTCGGGACAGGCGAGTGGTCGCGTCACTGAGGCCCACCCGGTGCTCGCGGCCGTCGTCGAGATGATTCACACGGCCACGCTGGTGCATGACGACGTGCTCGACGAAGCCACGATTCGTCGCCACGCGGCAACAGTCAACGCCGAGTGGGGCAATGAGACGGCCGTGCTGCTGGGGGACTACCTCTTCACGCACGCGTTCCATCTGGCTGCGTCGCTCGATTCGACCCGCGCCTGCCGGTGGATCGGCCAGGCCACCAACAAGGTTTGCGAAGGCGAGATGCTCCAGGTTCATCATCGCGGCAATTTCGACCTCGACGAGGACGACTACTTCACGATCATCGAGGGCAAGACGGCCGAGCTGACCGCGGTTTCTTGCCGCCTGGGCGCCGCGTACGCCGGCGCCGACGAAGCAACCGTCGCAGCGCTCGACCGCTACGGTCGCAACCTGGGCATTGCGTTCCAGATCGCCGACGACGTCCTCGACCTCTGGGGCGAAGAGCGAGTCACCGGCAAGAGCCTGGGAACCGATCTCGAGAAGCAGAAGCTGACGCTGCCGTTCATCCGGATGCTCACGACTGGTCGAGCCGTCCAGTGCCGCGACGATTCGCGCGACCGCTCTCAGGAGCCCGAGCAGAGCAGAGGCGCGCAACTCAGGCCTTACCTCGAGAGCACCGGTGGCATCGATTACGCCTGGCAGCGAGCCAAGGCACCATGTCAAGCAAGCCACTCGATGCTCTGGAGTGCTCTGGCCGATTCGGATGCCAAATCGGTTCTGCATACCTTGGCCCAGTACGTTGTGCGGCGCGCTTCTTAGGGTGTCCGTCGCAACCCGGTCCGGTGTCGTCATGCCAGCCAGCCTGATTCCGGCGAGTCCGGCGAAGAACGTGCGCCGCAAAGCGTGCTCTCCTGGTTCGCCTCGGTGAGCGAACGACAGTTCTTGGAATCCGAATTGCATCCGGCCCGCGATGCGTTATCATTCTGCGTCATCGACCCATGACTCGGCCCTCGCCACTCGGTGCAAACGCGGCTGGCGAGCAGATCAAGGTTCGCGAGCGGGGAATTATTTGCATAACCGAACGGACGCCGCTCCCCGCATCGGGGAGCCATCGTATGGTCGATCGATGATTCTCAAAGACAAGCTGCCAGATGTTGATGACCCGTCACTGCCTTGAACGGGCAGAAGCTGGCCCGGCTGTCGCAGGTCAGCGACTCCGAGATCTCGCGGATTCTCCAGGGCAAGTCCGCCCTGGACTGGACAATGCTTTTCGCCTCGCCAAATCCGTGGGCGTCTCGCTCGATTATCTCGCCGACGACAGCCTCGACACCGAACCGCCCAAACCCGGCGACATCCTCTCGCCCGACGAACGCAAGATCGTGGCGATCGCCCAGAAGCTCGGCACGTCCGAGGTCTTGACGCTGCTCGAGAACATTCGGTTTCTCGGTTACGACGTCGCGATGAGCCGGCTGATCGGCGGCAAGCCGATGATCGAGATCGAGCGCGACAAGTCCGACGCCTGCCGCGCGCCCGTGGTGCCGGGGCTCGTCGCGGCCGCGCCATCCGCCACGGCCTGAAGCACAGGTCAACGAGCGTCGGCAGCCGCTGTGCGACCGCGCCCTGCACGCCTCAGAACTTCTTGCGCTGGCGGCTGGACGGAATCAACAGGTTCTGACGGTACTTGGTGACCGTCCGGCGGGCAACCTTGATCCCCTGTCGTGTCCATCTCGTCGACGATCTCGTCGTCCGACAGCGGGGTTTGCTTGTCTTCCTTGGCGATGATCTCGAGCAGCTTCTGCTTGATCGTGTCCCAGGCCACCTCGTCGCCGTCGGCGGTCATCGTGCCGCCGCCGAAGAACCGCTTGAGCGGAAAGATCCCGCGCGGGGTCTGGACCCACTTGTCGTCGACGGCCCGACTGACCGTCGTGACGTGCACGCCGACCTTCGGTCGGCGATCTGCTGCATCTTGAGCGGCTCGATGAACTCGGGGCCCTTGTCGAGAAACTGCCTTCTGGTACTCGATGATCGCCCGGGCCACCTTCAAGAGCGTGCTTCGCCGTCTGCTCGATCGATTCGATCAACCACCGCGCCGACTGAATCTTCTTCTGAATGAAATCGCGGGTCGCCTGGTCGGTCTCCTTGTTGCGCAGCAGCTTCTGGTAATCGCGCGAGATCGCCAGCCGAGGCGCGTTCTCATCGGACAGCCGCACGTCGTAGCCCCCCTGGTCGTTCGTGCTCGACGATCAGGTCGGGCACGACGTAATGCGGGCTGTCGGAGTCGAACGCCGCCGCCGGGCGCAGGTTCAGCCGCCGCAGGTGCTCGACGGCCTCGTTGATCTGTCTCGAGCGGAATCCCGCTCTTCTTGACGATCGCCGGCAGGCGGTTATGGCCAAGATCGTCGAAATATTCTGAAATCAGAGATCCGGAGCACGTCGTAGTACGGCATATCGGGCGTGAGCTGCAACAGCAGGCATTCGCGCAGATCGCGCGCGCCGATGCCGGGCGGGTCGAGTCGCTGGACCAGTCGCAGCGCTTCCTCGGCCTGTTCCAGCGTGGCCCGGCCGTTGAAGTCGCGGACGACGTCTTGCAAATCGAGCTTGAACAGCCCCATCTCGTCGAGGTTGTGAATGATGTAGTCGGCCAGATCGCGCACCGTCGGCTCGCACACGAAAAAGCAAAGCTGGTCCGCGAGGTCGTCGTGGAACGACCGAGGCCGCGAGACCATGTTCTGCATCGCTTCCTGCTTGCGGTCCGACTCCTCAGCTCAGCGCCGCGCGCGACCGCCGCGGGCCCTCTTCGAATAAAGCTCGCTCCAGTTCTCGTCGAGCTCGATCAGGCTGTCGAATTCGTTGGGCTCGGGCTCCTCGGCCTCGGTCTCAGGCGCCGCCGGCGCAGCCGTCTCTTCGCCGTCGACTTCCGTCGCGGGCTGACTCCCGCACGTCCTCCACCTCCAGCACCAGGTTCTCCCCCATCTCCTGCTCGATGCGCTCCTGCAACGCCATCACCGGCAATTGCAGAATCTCCATCGACTGGATCATGCGCGGCGCCATGCGCAGCCGCATCTCGGTACGCATCTGCTGTGTCGTGTCGAGTCGCATGATCCTCGATTCCGTCGAGATCCAGCCGCACCATGGCGCGATGACCGACCGTGTCGGGCATCGACCCATCGCTCGAGTCAGGATCGATCTACCTGCAACAATTATGCCACAAATCGGCCGCCGGACAAGATGGCATTGCCGAGAAACAACCTAAAATGGTTGTCGGCCAGCAAATGCGTCTGCTGAGCATGTCTCGATTGGCAAACTCGAGCGTGCCGCCGGAGGCCAGGCCGCGAGCCAACCGGGTGATCTGCACCCCCGATTCGCCCAGCCGGTTGGCGATGAAGAGTGCGGTGCCGTCCCCTTCGAGGTTCGGGTTGGTGGCCATGATCAGCTCGCGAATGGTCCCGCGCGGACTCGCTCCGCCAAGGCGTCGATCGTCAACTGATCGGGGCCGACGCCGGACAGAGGTGCCAGCCGGCCGAGCAAGACGTGGTAGACGCCGTGGAACGCGCCGGCCTTTTCCAGAGCCATGAGGTCGCGCGACTGCTCGACGACGCACACGGTCGTCTGATCCCGGCGCGGGTCGCGGCAGATGGCGCAGAGCGGCTGTTCGGCCTCGGTGAGGTGAAAGCAAACCGTGCAGTGGCGAATTTGCTGCTTGGCGGCCTGATCGCCTCGGCCAGCTCGAGCGCCTCTTCGGTCGAGCATCTCAGCAGGTGATGCGCCAGCCGCTCGGCCGATTTGGGACCGATTCCGGGCAGCCGTCCCAGTGCGACGATCAGCCGATCCACGGTCGCCGCGTAGCCGGAGCCGGCCATGTTCAAGGATCCCCGCTCGGGGGCCCAGCCGCTCCGCCCAAGCCGATCGGGAAAGAGCCCCGCGGGCAAGCCCCCCGTCACCGAGACCAGCGACTTGGCCGCCGCTTCGCGGGCCTTCGTCAAGGCCTGTGTTGACGGCCGCCGCCACCAGGTCCTCGAGCAGCTCGGGGTCGGCATCGGCGATCAGCTTGGGATCGATCCGAACCGAAACCACCTCCAGCCGGCCGTTGACCTTGACCGTGACCGCACCACCCCCGGCGGCTGCCTTCGACCTCGACTTGCCCCAGCGACTCGAACGCCTTCTCGGCCGACTCGCGCAGCCGCCCGGCGTTCTTCATCAAATCCGCGAGCATTCCCAGTTGATTGAACACGTTAACCTTCTTGGCCCAGGGGCGCGCTGTTTGTTGGAAGCGAACCAGACCCATACGGGCGCACCCGCCCCCGGCGAAACCATGCGGATCGCTGCGCCGGCGCGCTCGCCGGCATCACGCTGGATCGACTCGAGTCGGGATCGTCGTATTCCACCGAACGGTACGCGCCTCGAAGAGCTCGACGACTTTTTGAACCAGCGGGTCCGACTGCCAGCAGATCCGACCGCCGGCCGTTTCGCCGTTCGCCCGTTGGCCGCCGGATGCGCCGCTCTCGGCGCGAACGCTCGTACCGCACGTTCCCGGTCCGGTGGGTCAATCGCTGCGAGGGCCTGCTCGATCTTGTTCAGGGCCTCCGGCGTTCCACAGTCGTCGGCCACGAAATTGTATCCCGGGCTTGGCGGCCACGACCAGCACGTCGGGGCGCGACGACGGCGACCGGCTCGATCTGGGTCAGGTGCATCCCCAGAGTGAAGCCGACCTTCTTGATCAGTTCGGGCCAGACCTTGCGAGCCGTCGCGAGATCCAGAGGCGGCGACGTGTTCGCGGTTCGAGGCCAACGGCAAAGCTGACTCCGAGACGGGATCACCTCGCAAGGTCGCCGGTGTGCGGCTCGTCGATCGTCCGCGGCTCGCGGGCAGGACGGCGCCGCGATCACGCTCGCGCAGGCATGACCGCAGCCGCTGATTCTCGCGCCTGCGGATCCGGTCGATCGATCGCCGTGCCGCGGGAAATCTCCGTCGCGGCCGAGCATCTGGCTCGAGCACCGCGCAAGGTTGCCGAGCACGCCGAGCCAGTCGGGCCGAACTCCGCGACCGTCCCGCTCGGTGACTCAGCTCGACCGCGGCGCGGCGCAGGGGCTCGCGCCGCGGCCGCATCGCCGACGCAATCTTCTTGCGACCGGCCGCTCTCGAGCCGCGCGGCACTGGCAGCTCCCGACTCGAGCGCCGCCAGCCGCTCCACCAGCCCGCTCACAGCGACTCAGGTCCTCCAGCCGGGCGACGCGCACCATCGCCAGCTCGACCAGCAGCCGGCCGTGCGCGCTGCCGCGCATCCGCGCAGCGGCACTCCGACAAGACTTGCAGCGCGGCCATGATCGAATCGATCGACCAACTCTCGACGATCTGCTTCAACTCGGGCCGCTGGCGGGGCGAGACGGCCAGCAGGATCGACTCGGCTCCGACGGCCAGTACCATGGCGTCGCGCAGGAAATCGATCAGTCCGCCGAGCACTTCGACCGGCTGGACCCCCTGGCCGGCACTTTCTTCGAGCAAGCGCAGCGCCTGCGCCGACTCGTGATCGGCCAGGGCCTCGATCATGGCCAGCAGCCGCTCGTCGCTGGCCGTGCCGAGCAGACCGTGAACCACGTCGACCGTCAGCCGCGGAGTCCCGGAAGCCAGCAGTCGGTCCAGGAGCGACTGCGCGTCGCGGAGCGAGCCGCCGGCGCGACGAGCCACGACCTGAAGCGCCTCGAGCTCGGCCTCGACGTGTTCGCGCAGGCAGATCTCGTGGAGCGTCGTCGCGATCAACTCGGGCGTGATGCCGGCGAAATCGTACCGCTGGCAGCGCGACAGCACCGTGATCGGGATCTTGCCCGGCTCGGTCGTGGCAAACAGGAACTTGACGTGCGGCGGCGGCTCCTCCAGCGTCTTCGAGCAGCGCGTTGAACGCCCCGGTCGAGAGCATGTGCACTTCGTCGATGTAGTAAATCTTGTACCGCGCACGGCTGGGCCGAAGCGCGGCGTTCTGCCGCAGCTCGCGGACCTGCTCGACCCCGTTGTTGCTGGCCCCGTCAATCTCGATGACGTCGACATCCTGGCCCAGGGCGATCGACTGGCAGATGTCGCAGGTCTGGCACGGCTCCTCGGTCGGTCCCTTCCGGTCACGCAATTGAGACACTTGGCGAAGATCCGCGCCAGCGACGTCTTGCCGACCCCCCGCGTCCCGCAGAACAGGTACGCCTGGGCCAGCCGATTGAGCCGGATCGCGTTGCGCAGCGCTCGGACAACGTGATCCTGGCCCACCACGTCGTCGAACCGCTGGGGACGATAGCGGCGGGCAACGACGGTATAGGGCCCAGGCGCGGTCGGCACGGTTGCGGCTTGTGCCGGGATTATGACCTCGGCAGCCTGCGCAAGCGGCGCCGGCGCCTGCCGGCGTCAGCCGGTTGAGCCCGTTGATCTCGACGCGGCAGTTGCCGTGCGCACTCTGACGCGCTCCATCGTGCCGACCATGCGGCAGGCTTTGCGCCGAGCCGACCTTTCGGTCCTCGCGAGCGTGCGTCCACCTTGGGCTCGCTCCGATCGGTCGCCCAAAATCAATGTCCTACAGGGCCCTATCGCGCTCGCACAGGGACCGGGGAGAGCCGGGGAGGTTCTCCCAAGCACATGAAGGTGTTGCTTATGGCTGCTGCGTTCCCGCCCTGACCAGGTTCACAAACCCCCATTGCCCGGGTCCCCCCCGACTCACCCGGATCCCCGCCACGACCCGCCGCGAGTGATGGGTGCTATTGTCGGGCTTGCCGCAACGCCGTTCAAGGGGCAAGGCCGATGGAAAGCCATAAACGTTGATTTTGTAAAAATTTATGGAAAGTCGTAGCCGCCTAGAGGCCGATGCCTACGTGTAGCGCGCGGGGGCGGCCGTAACTCGCCTCGACAGCGCCGGCGGTTTCCCGCATGCTGAAACCGGGGGAGGGAGCAGCGATGGTGGGACGACGATGTAAGCCAAGCTCCTCATCCGCGCGGCTCGACGACTTGCCGGTGCACGAGCTCCGGTTGCGAAACGGGCTCTTGGCCCTGATATTACCGCGCCGGCGGACGCAGGTCGTGGTTACCGACCTTTACTACCCGGTCGGATCGTTCGACGAACCATCGGGACAGACGGGCCTGGCGCACTTCGTCGAGCACATGCTGTTCAAGGGGACCGATCGTTTCCCCAAGGGTCAGATTGACCGGCTGGTACTGTTGGCAGCAGGCCAGGCAAACGCCGAGACCGGCGAGGACTGGACGCACTACTGGTTCGCGCTCCCGTCGGACCGCTGGGAGCCGGCACTGGCGATCGAGGCCGATCGCATGGTGGCGGCGCGGTTCGACGCCGACGAAGTCGAGGCCGAGCGCCGAGTGATCGGCGAGGAGCGCGCCCGTGAGTTCGGCCTGGCGCCAGGCGCGGCTGGACCAGAATCATGCGGCGGCGACTTACCTGCGCCACCCTTACCGCAACCCCATCCTCGGCTGGCCCCGCGACTTCGACCGGATCAGCGCCGATGATTTACAGTCGTTTTACGAGACACACTATCGCCCTGACGGCGCGGTCCTGGTTGTTGCAGGCGACGTGCGGCCCGAAGGCGCTCGCCGTCATCGAGCGCCAATTCGGAGGTATTCCTCCGGGGAGCCAACCGCGACGGCGGCCGCGTGTCGTCGAGCCCGCGCAGAATCTTCGGCGCGAATTTCGACCCTGAGCGAGCCCGATTCGGCGCCGCGCGGCCTGCTGGGCTGGCGCACCGTACCGCGCGGCCATCCCGATGCCGCGGTGCTCGACGTCGTCGCCGACCTCCTCGCGTCGGGCCGCCGTGCGCGGCTCTGGCGGTCGCTTGTCGAAATCGACCAGAAATGCACCGCCATCGAGGCGGGGCACGCCGCGTCGCAGCGCGGCGGGCAGTTCTTTATTCACGTTGAGGCCGTTTCGGCCTCCGCATTTGCCGCCATCGAGCGGCGCATCGCCGACGAGTTGAGCGAGCTTGGCGAGTGCGGCCCGACGCTGTCTCGAGCTGGCTCGCAGCCGGCGCAGGCTATTGGCCTGCTGGCGCTGGGATGAACAAGACCCGATTTGCCTGGCATCCGGCCTTGGCGCTGCGGCGCTCTGGGGCGACTGGCGTTCCTGGCAAGCCGAGCATCGGGCGGCGCTGGCCGTCACCGCGCGCGATCTCTGCCGGGTCGTGAGCAAGTACCTGGTCCAGAGCAACCTGACTGTGGGCTGGACGTCGCCCAGGCGCGGCGGCGGCCGTTCGGCGTTCGGCGCGGCCGAAACCGCGGCCGAGTTGTCTATTTTCACTCCTCGTCGCGCCAAGCGTCGCCGAGTTGTCCCTGCGAAGCCGCGATCAGACGGCGCGGCCCCAGGCATCGCCGAATCCCGGGTCAGCGTCGCGCTGAACGCCTCATCCATTGCGCCGCGGAGGACCTGCCGGTTGGTCGATTACCACCCGCACCGCCGGCGACTCGCCAACGGCTTGCGGCTTATCTACGAGCACCGCCCCGACACCGGCGTGGTGGCGATCGAGTTTTACGTCGACGCCGGCTTGGTGCGCGAGAAAAAGCCGGGACTGGCCTGTCTGACGGGGCGCTTGCTGGAGGAGGGGACGGCCACCCGCTCCGCGCAAGACCTCGCTGAAACGATCGAAGATGTGGGCGGCTCGCTCGAGGTCGGTGCAACCGGGGGTTCGCTCCGCGTGTGCAGCGAGGACCTTGCGGAGGCTCTGGCGATTCTGGCCGATGTGATGATCCGGCCGGTGTTTCCCCCTGACGCCGTGAACTGGGTTGCGCGGCGGATCGCGGCCGAGCTGCGCGCCGACCGGGAAGACCCGGCGTTTCGCGCCGACTTGGGTTTGCGCGAGCTCGTCTACGGAGCCCATCCGCTGGCGCGAACCGCGCGGCGGAGTGCACGAGATCTCGAAGCTGACGCGCGAGGACGTCGTAGCCCACCACCAGCGCCATTTTGCGCCCGAGAACACGATCGTCGTCGTTGTCGGCGATTTCGAACCCCGCCGGCTGAATAGCTTGATCAGCCGCGAGCTCGGCAGTTGGCCGGCGCGTGGCCGCGCGCGGCGTGCGGTGCCGAAAGTGGGCCGGACAGCCCGGCCGCGAACCCGCCACGTTCACCATCCGGGCGATCAGGTTCATTTGGTGTTGGGGCACCTGGGCGTAACCCGCAGGGACCCCGACTACGACGCTCTGGTTGTGCTCGATCACATTTTCGGCAGTGGGCCGGGCTTTTGCGACCGGCTCAGCCGCATCTTGCGCGACGAGCTAGGGCTCGTCTATTCGATCGGGGGCGGCTTGACCGACTCGGCCGACATTCTGCCGGGCCTGTTCCGGGTCTCCGCGGCCACCATGGCCTCGCAGGCGGAGGAAGTCACTCGCACGGTCATCGAGCAGCTTCGCGCCATGCACGCCGGGTCGTTCTCCGACGAAGAGGTTTCGAGCGCGCGAAACTACCTGGCCGGATCGTGGGTCTTCGACTATCAGACGGTGGAGCAGCGGGCCGAGCGCCTCCTCGACCTGGAGCGGTGGGGCCTGAGCCTGAACGAGCCCAAGCGCTGGCCCGACCGCATCGCCGCCGTCACTCCCGCCCAGGTCCGCCGCGCCGTGCGCATTCATCTGCACCCGGACGCCCTGTGCCGTGTCGAAGTCGGGCCGAGGGGCTGAATGGTGCAGGCGCATTGGGAGCTCGGGAGGGCCGTCCTCGAGGAAGCCGGCCCCGGTGAACAAGGCTGGCTTTATGAGACGCCTCGCCGACCAACACCGCGAGGTTGCGAGTCGCCACACTAGCCCCTGCGGCTCCCCTCGACAACGCTCGGGGCAGGACGCTCAGGGCGGGCCGAAGCGCCAGCGAGGCATCCAGTTTGGTAGTAACCGGCATGGTCATAACCAGCGAGGTTTGCGGCGATTGAATCACGTCGCTTGCAACGATCCCTCGCTTGCGCCTTTTGGTGTTGCGCGATTCTGGTTCCCTCGCCCCGCAGGCGCAACCACAAGTCAGCCCAGGGTAGCGCCCCTTCGCCCCTGGGGGAGAAGATGGCCGCAGGCCAGATGAGGGGGGATCTGGGATGGTGGCGGCGCGCGAACACCACAAACGCGCACGAACTCGCCCTGTCACGGCGAGACAATCCCCTCGCGAAAAAGTGGCAGAAAATGGCAGGTTTTTCAACTGGTTTCCTGCCAAATCAACGTCCGCCGATGTGACGCAAGAACTTGGCCATTGATTGCTTAGGGAGCAATTGCGGCTCGAAGGCGCCGACGACAAGGGCAACTCCGTGCCACGCGCTGTGCTCTCCCCCGTGAACCCCCAAGTCGTTTGGTACGACGAACCCATGACCACAACCCTCGATGGATACTTCCAAGGATGGGGCCATTGGCCCCATAGATGCCACGTCCACTCCATAGATGCCATAGATGCCAATCGCCCGGGTGTTCAAATCGATGGCATCTATGGGCGCGAAGAACGATCTCCCCGGAATAACGCGCGCAGCCGACATACACGGTCAAATCGTAATCTTAGTCTTAATCCTCTTCTTAATCCCCGTTGGGGCAAGGACACATAAGGCGACGCACCAAAACTTGCGCCTCAGGCTGGTGTTGTTGCCGTGGCGATTGTTTGGGCTGCGTCGCGCCCGAGCGTTGAGCGGCCGATGCCGGCTGAACAGAACGGTCATGGTGCGACCGAGAGTGACCGCAGACAAAACGTGCCGAGCAACACCCGGGTACCATCAGCGTGTTGGTCGTCCGCATGGATCTGAGCTTGGATGGCATCTGCCAGTCGCCGCCGGTTTGGCGTGCTCGGGAACTTGGTAATGGGACGCGTCGCGTTTGGGACGGCTCTCAGCGTCGCCTGGGCCGAAGGTCCTCGTCGTGCAGCGCCGCGTCGACCGCCGCTGCGGAAAGACCCGCGTTATCCAAACGGACGCTGGGTTGGGCGAACGCGAGCCCTTGCTTGCTGAACGTGCCCACGAAGTTGCCGCCTGGCTGGCCATAGTCATTGCCATCAAGAGCACGGCCCAACGCATCGGTAAGATCGCCCGCGATGATCTCGAGCCGATCAGTCTGCGACAGGTTCGGCTTGGTGGCCGGCACGAGCGTCACCGACGACGCCATCGGGCTCGAACCAGGCAAGGCCGAAGCCGACTTGATGGGCTTGTGGGTCGTGGCGACCCGCTTCGTGACCTTCTTTCTCGTGACGCGCGAAAAAGGAATTCGACGGGTCAGCTTTCCACAGACCGCGCAGGCGGACGCGGACAGCTCGCAACTGCGGTTCATTCTGGAAACTTGAGGGCGTGGGGGACGCCGATCACAAAAAAAGCGCGAATCACGCCGGATACCAGTGTACAAAATAATAGAGCGTTTAGTAAGATGTCGGCCGCGGATCGCAGGCACGACGACGAGAAGGAGCCACGGTAGCGGGTCTCCACACTTCAGGAGGCAGAATAGTGACGAAGCACCTCGTGAAGTTTCTCACCGTGGTCGAGATAGAAGTCGATTCCGCGATGGACGCCGCCGTTGCAGAGGCGCAAGCGACACTTGACGCTTTCCGCGAGGCGACTTTGCCTTCGCAAAACTATGGGGTGAATCTCTACCGTGCGACGCCGGATGATCTGAGCGAGAGTCTGCTGCGGCGCCACTTCGAATTAACCGAACTGCCTGAACATGATGAGGAATCATCGTGGCACGTGTAGCCACGGCTTGCGTCCCGCTGCGGGAGGCAAGAAACGCGCCACGACGACTTCCGTCTGCCGGTCGCCGCGGCGCGTGGGGACACGTTCGTCAGATGATCCGGAAGTGGTAGTCGGTTTCCATGCGGCATCCTTTCGAACCAGGCCTGAAGGAGTCGGTCTGACGACCTTTGATTTCGCTCGCCTCGCTGAATATTAGCGACACCTTCCTTCGTGAGAAAATGCTGCTCGCCAACAGGCGTCCACCCAGACGATCTGGATCAAGGTTTTTCAGCCCCAGTCGAATGACTAGATTTGCGTTGGTGCCGAGGATCCGTCCGAGAACACGCCACATGTCCGAAATTAGGTCCCAGTATTTTGACGCCTGCTCATGCCGATCGTCGCGTGAGATCCGACCGTATGTCGGCTTGGGCAGGCTACCCAGGAACCAGAGTCGGAGCCATTGGTCCTCTTCGAAACTAGTCACGTTGAAGTACGGTGGCGACGTAATGGTGCACTTTATTGGCGTTGGGTGACGTTGGATGAACCTCGGAAGCTCCCTCATGTCCGCTCGAATGATAGTGCCCTTGGCTGGCGGAGGGCTGCTCGCGTAGCGGTATGTGATCCTATCGTGAAGCAATTCGAACACGTCTCGCTTGGGCGCTTTATAGCCGTGCTTTTTCCAGAACCGCACAGAGTACGCTGGCTTCGTACTGATCGTGCGCGGCATCTGGTTGCTGAGGTAGAACCTGGACTTGTTGCTCTCGCCGTGAAGCGAGCCCAAGATGAGCGCGGCGATCATGCAGTCAGCATCTGACTTTTCCCACCTAAGAGACGAACGAAGATAGAGCAGTTGCCGCAACGTCAGCGGATCGTATGCGTAGCGGAAAAACTCAGGCAACTTCGTCGACTTAGCCATCCATTTCCTTGCGTCGAACTCGTTGCGGAGCATACTGACTCGGCGCCTCACTACCGACGGTGACGGTGCGTTCGTCTTGGCGCTCGTTATGCAATAGGCGACCGGGTTGACATCGCAGGCCAAGGCACCGCGGCCCATAAGCAGAGATTGAAACGGAGTTGTGCCCCTGCCGCAAAAGGGATCCAGGATGACATCGCCTGGCCTAGAAAGCCGATTAACCCAGGTCTCGACGAAAGTTTCCGGAAACATTGCAAAATAAGGGCAGAGGGCGTGAAATCGATGTCTCATGTGCCCCCCACCCGAATCTTCCGCAGCACATGGACCGACCAACGGGCGCAGGACTCCTCGAGAGTCTGATCCGTCCCGGACGCCAAGCCGGCAATTCGGCAACGATCGTACAAGAGTCCGCCCTTGACGCCCGTCTCGAACCAGTTCAGGTGATCAACTCTGTGCGGAACGAAGAATGCTCTCAGCGGCCAAACAACCGGCCGATCGGCCATCCAAGTGGTGCACCAATCGACCGGACTGGGAAGTTCGCTGACCTTCCCAACCCAGTCTCGGCCCGTTGCACACTGCCCGAACGCGATTAGCTTACCTTGGCGGCGATCATCGAACTCCCGCCATGCAACTATGTCGAGCTTCGCGTCCTTTTCGTGGGGCAGCTTAGGCCTTCCGGCGCGGTGGCTGATCCCTTCTCCCATCTCGAAGCAGAGCGCATCGAGCGCCGCCTTGAAGCCTCTTGGGAGGACGCGACGGGGGAACCCGAACACGAGAGAGCGAACATGTTTGTGAGGCCCTCCGAGATACGCCTCGGTTGCTTTTGCACATACTTCCTCGAATAACTTCTCGCCGTTGGAACCATTCGGTCCTGCGTCTTTGCCGTACCACGAGAGCAAAGCAAGAAATGTGTATAAGCTTACGTCGGCGGTAGCCTGAAGCGCAACCGTGTTGCCGCGGAATTCAAAGGGGTAACACCGTGAATCGTGGCCACACGCTCGGCTACGGTCTTCCATCTCCGAAAATGCCGCTTCCGCGAGTGCCTCCGTTGCGTCGTCCGGTTGGTCTTCGTCTTTTTGTGCCTCGGAGTCCGCAATGACCTCGTCGGCGCTGGCCATCTTCAAGTCGCGGACGAACTCCTGGATTGATACGCTCCTTCTCTTATCTTTGAGAGCTGAGAGCTCGAGGAAATCGGCGTGTTGTTCCCGAGGAGCGGTGGCCTCGGGCATCGTGTCCGGGTCGATCATGTCGAACCACGCCTTTTAGGCTTTCGGTCAATTGCATTATGACGGGACACCGCCTTTTCTTCCATTTCCTCGAAGATACTCGCGGCTAGGAGTCGAACGTTCCTTGCCGTGTCCAACAGGTCCGAGTCGCCATGATAGCCGGTGAGCACTAACCCTCGGGCTTCCTTCAGTTTCTCATCCGCTACGATCATAGCCTCGCGAAGGAGCCGCTCGTCCCCACGGCTCGCCTTGAGGGAAGTGTCCAAGGGTAGCCCAGCGCGTAACGCCGAGACGCCGTTCGCGCTCCCAAGTACCTCGTCGAGCTTGCGAAGGTCCGGGTTCTGGCTGCGGATAATCGGCTCTTTGTTTTGCTGCTTACTGCCGTACAGCCACAGGCAGAGCTCTTTCAGATTCTCGACCCTCTTCTTCGGCACGGGATCCGGCTCGAAGCCTTTCTCTGGGATGATCCCGAGGAACTCTTGGATATTGGCGTAACCAAGCCCCGTCCACAGGTGAGAGTACGCGAAGCGAGTGTTCCATCGGTCGTCCTTGTCAAAGGCTCCTGTCTGTTCCGCTTGGCGAAGGACCATGAGCCCGCGATAAAGCCTACGCACCGTATCGTGGCGGTCGCCGATCGTCCGCGCGATCTCGTCTAATTCGACGCCATACTCGTTTCGAACCCTGGCGATGTACTCAGCCTTCGCAATCGAGTCCCAATCCTGCGGGCCATTAACGTGCTTGAACCCGATGTATTGCCAGACGTCATCGCGACGGCATTCGATAACCGGTAGAGACCTGAGTTTTTTCTTGGCGTCATCTGAGATCTGAGGCAGGCTGGAGACCCCGATCCGATGCCCGAGTTGATCGTCCACCAACAGCTTGACCGCCGAGAGACGACGATTGCCCTCGATCACGACGAGTTTCCCGGACTCACGGCAGGCGAAGAGCTCCTCGTATTCCCAATAGCCATTGGCGGCGACCGAATCGACTAGCTCGTTGACAGCGCGTTCCTTCCAGAGAACTTTGAGAATCTGGTCTTGGTCCGCGAGCGTAAGATCCATCCCCGCGAGCCGGGGGTTTCTTGGGTCAAGGTAGAGGTCATTGATCGGGACTTGCTTTGCTTCGGCGACGCGCGTTGGAGTCTTGCGTTGCTTGGTCGTCATGATAGAACCGCCCTTCGCTCCATGCACAGCTCCGCCGATTTGGCTCGCATCCTCGTCTAGTCGGTAACCTCAAAGCGCACGCCCACGGACTGACGCTCATCGACATTCTATCGGCCTTCCTTTAGCTTTTCCTTAACCTCGCGACTTGTAGTCGGAGTGAATCCGCGCGAAGCTCGAACGTTGTCACGGACAACGAAGTCGCCACGCGCGTGGGTTCACGCGGTCGCGGTCGGCATCTGGCTTCAGCCCGACATCTCACGTGAAGCGCGCGGGCAGATCGTTACCAAGGACAGCCGGGGCAATCCTTGCCGCCGACTGGGCCGGGCGCACTCGGAGATTCGTTCGGCGCGTACCGCGCCGAGCGCAGTTCAGCCTGCTCGCAGATTTTGCCGAGGCTTCCCGTCCACGGCGGCCGTGCGCAGGGCACGACGGCATCGCGTGCATGCTTTAGTCGGGCGTCTCAGCTCAACCGCAGGACACGTGGACCATGCGATCGATCAATTCGGCCCATACCTCAGGCGGAATCGCCTGGCCAAGCGCGTGGTACATAGGCCGGTCCATTTGCCGGCCCTCGACGCTCACTCGAGTGACGGCAATCGACTTCGTATCTGCCCAACCAGCTCTCCGCGCACAAGCAAGGAGTCGATCACCGCGGCCGCACGCTCTGCGCGTGTTGTGCGAGAGTCGAGCGTTGTGCGAGGGTCTCCAGACCCCGCACTGGGCGCGACCGTAGGTCTCCATTCCCCCATCGGCGCAAGCGCCACCGCATCGATGTTCACTCCGCTCTTTCCGAACGTCGCCACGTAATTGCCCCCCGGCAGCCCATCGTCATTGCCGTCAAGAGCACGGCCCAACGCATCGGTCAGGTCGGCCGCGATGATCTCGAGCCGATCGGATTGCCGAGAGGTTCGGCTTGGTCGCCGGCACGAGCGACACCGACGACGTCATCGGGCTCGAAGCGGGCAGGGCGGCCGACAGCCGAACGGGCTTGTAGGTCGTGACGGTCTTCTTCTTGACCTTCTTGGTCGTGACGCTCGAAAGCTCGATAAGCCGCCAGATCTCCAGCGCCCGCGACCGGCCCGCTGAACGTGATCTCGAGCGCGGTTTCGGACTTCGTCTTGGCCTTCTTGCCGCTGCCGACCTTGACCTTGATGGTTTCCCAGTGCACCGACGTGACGATCACCGCTGGCGGGGTCGGTGGGTGTCGGAGTGGGAGTCGGCGTCGGCGTCGGCGTTGGCGTGGGGGTCGGAGTCGGCGTTGTCGTGGGCGTTGGAGTCGGCGAGACTGTCACCGTCGTCGTCGCCTGGGCGGTCGCCGGCGTCGGCTGGACAAGGCCAAGCGGGTCGGTGGCCACGCTGTAGAAGCGGTACGTGTGGCCGGCCTGGCCGGTGTATGTCGCCGACGTCGCGGTGGTGTCGGATTGCCAGAGCGTGTAGGCGCCGCCGTCGTCGGAGACGTAGACGTTGTAGCCGGCGATGCCCGGGCCGGCGCCGTCGGAGCCGGACCACGAGACGGTGAAGCTGGGCGTGGTTGTGGTCGCGGGGAGCGCGGCTCACGGTGCTCGTCGGCGGGCCGGCGTCGATGGTGTTGACGATCTGCGGCGTGGCGATCGGGGCATTGGTGTCGAAGACGATGCTCGCCTGGGCATTCAACGTCGTGCCGGTGGCCAGGCCGGCCTTGGGCTGGATCGTGTAGTTGATGTAGCCCTCGCCGTTGGGCGGATCGTGTCGGGCGGCAGGAAGCCGACGAGCGGGTTCGACGGCGTATCGAGCGTCGTCGGATCGAGCGACGTGAACGTGACCGTCAGCAGGCCGGTGCTCAGGTTCAGGCTCGCGTCGACGTCGACATAGACGCCGAGCGTGGCCGTCGCATCGACCCGCGTGCTGTACGACGTCAAGCCCGGCGGCACGTTGACGACGTAGTTGCCAAACCCGATCGTGCCGAGCTGGAACGTGCTCCAGTTCAGGTTCGGGCTGAGCTGCTCGGTGACGACGACGTTGTCGGCGGGGACCTGGGCGGTCTTCTCGTTGGAGAATTCGATCGTGTAGCCCAGACTGCCGCCGGGGGTAAGGAATCCGTCCGGGCCGTACCCGCCTGGACCGATCAGATCGTTGGGGTCGTGGGGGGGTTGGTTGCTCGAGCCACAGCCCACGCATGGAACGGGTGGGGGAGGCGGGTCAGGCGGGTCCGGCTGAGATGGCGGCGGGGCGGGCGTGCAGTTGCAGTCAGGGGGAGTCGGGGTCGTTGCCGGGGTCGTCCCCGGCTGCTGCGGCCGCGACAGAGCGTGCGGACTAGCGGGCCACAGCTGCGGGCGTTTGCCGAGAGATAAAAGTGCTGCTCCCCCTGCTCCGACGCGTAATAACGAGCGGTGGCAACCAATCGGGGCTGGCGATATTGTGGCGGCGGGAAGAGCTGACGGTTCCCTTCGACTGGCGTTCGTGCCGTCGGACTCCTCTTGAAGTCTTAGCCGAGTTAGGCTGAGGATTGGGCCTATTCTATGCTCGCTTCCTTGTCGGATGCGTCCGCCAGGGCAGGGCCTATCAGATCCGGGCGTTGGCTTCTTCCCAAGTCCGCTCGGATCGGCAATAACCGTCGGCGCATCGAACGAATATCGCCGTATGTTTGTATCTCCGCCGGTCAGCCCCAGCGGGATCATTCGACACAAACTGCCCCGTGCTCGGATCATAGTACCGAGCCCGCATGTAGATCAGCCCGTTGCCATCGCTCGAAACCCCATCCTGCCCCACAAACGTAAACGGATTCGCAATCCCCGCGCTGATCGTCGTGACCTGGCCGAAGGGATCGTAGCTGTACTGGTTGACGTAGGCCCCCGCCGAGTTCGTGATCCCGACCGTCGATCCCTGCAGGTTGTAGTCGTAGTAATACGCCGACCCGCTCGCGGTGACCTGGCTGACGAGCCCGAGCCCGTACGTGTATTGCGCAACCACGCTCCCCGAGCTATTGAACTGCGCCAGCACATTGCCGAGCCCGAACGGATCGATCAGGTTGTTCGTCGTCTGACCGTTGACGGTCGATGAGATCTGGTAGCCGAGCGGATCGTACACATACGAGAAAGTCCCGTTCGGCCCGCTCACGCCGGTCAACTGATTGAGCGCGTTGAACGTGTACGAAGTCGTCTGGCCGTTCGTCGTCTGCGCGATCAGGTTGCCGTTGGCGTCGTACTGGTAGGTCGTGGTCACGCCGTTGGTCGTGGTGCTCGTGTACTCGTTGACGTCGTTCGACGTGTAATTGGTCACGACGCCGTTGTCGGTGACCGAGGTCCGGTTGCCGTCGGGATCATAGGCGTAAAGGATCGTGTCGCCCGGCGACGAGAGGCCGAGGTCAATTCGCCATCGGCGTCGTAGCCGTAGGTCGTCGTCACGCCGCCGGTCGTCATCGAGGTGACCTCGCCGACCGCGTTGTAGGCGTACGTCATCTGCGAGTTGATCGCGCCGCCCGGCGCGAGGTTCGTGATCTCGGTGATGTCGCCGTCAGCGTTGTACTGGTAGGTCGTGCTCGTGCCGTTGCCCTTGGTTTCGCTGATCGAGGTTGCCGGCCGGGTCGTAGCGAATACGACTCGATCAGGTTGCCGCTGCCGTCGGTCAGCTCGCTGAGCCGGCCGACCGCGTCGTACTCGTAGTCGACCGTGAACCCGGTCTGATCGACGATCTGCGTGACATTGCCGTCGATGCCGTACTGCACAGTCAGCGTGCCGTACGGCTCGACGATCGTCGTCGGCAGGTTTTGGCTGTTGTAGGTAAACGACCAGTCCCCGCCGGGGCCGTCGGCGGTCAGCATGTTGCCGTGGGCGTCGTAGGTGTAGGTATTCGACGTGCCGTCGGGCAGGTTCTCGGTGGTCAGTTGGCCGTTGGTGTTGTACGCGTAGGTGATGGTGTCGCCATCGGCATCGGTCGAGGAGGTCACCTCGCCGAGACGAGTTGTAGACATATTGCTGGGTCGTGCCGTCAGGGTTTGTGTGCTCGAGCAGGTTGCCGTTGGCGTCGTACTGGTAGCTCGTCGTGTAGCCCTCCTGGTTCACGAACGTGAGCGGCTCGGCGAACTGGTTGTACGTGAAACTGATCGTGTAGCCGAGCGGATCGGTCTCGCTGATCATGTTGCCGTTGGCGTCGTAGCTATAGGTCGTGGTCGTGCCGTCGGCGGCCACGACCTTGATCAGGTCGTCGTTTGCGTCATAGGCGTAGCGCGTGATGTTGCCCAGGGCATCGATCGTCTCGCCGAGGTTGCCCTGGTCGTCGTTGAAGTAGGCCGTCGTGTCGCCGTCGGCGTCGGTGATCGTGAATTCGCCCGGCGCGGGATAGTGCGTAGGTCTCGACTTCGGCGTCCGGCCCGGTACCGTTGAGCCGCCCCGTGCGTCGCCAGCCGGCCCTCGGCGTCGTACGACCACTCGATGCCGGTGCCATCGGCAAAAGTGAGCGATGTCAGGGCATTGACATCGGCCGCGGTCGGGCCGGTCGCGTAGGCGTAGGTCGTCGTGCCGAACTCGTCGGTGAACGTGAGCAGGTGCTGGCCGCTCGAATCGTAGGTGTACGTCGTCGTCTGGTTGCCGGGTTCGGTGATCGAGCTGATCAGCCCCTGCGCGTTGTAGGCGATCGTGATCGCCGAGCCGTTGGAAGCAGTCAGGCTTGTCAGCTCGCCGCTTGCGTTGTAGCCGCACGTGACTTGATTGCCGTTGGTGTCTTCCTCGTAATCGAGCGAACCGTTGGTGTTGAAGGCGATGATCGTGCCATCGGTCTCGACGTACTGGTAGGCACCGTTGTCCAGCGTAAGCGTGCCGTACTCGCCGGGCGCCGGCGTGTAGCTGCCGTCGGAGTTGATGGCGAAATACAAGAGCGAGCCGTCGTCGCTGATCGTGACATTTCCTTGAGCTGTCAGCAGAGACGCTCATCTGCCAGTTGTCGGTCCAGCCATAGCCAAATGGCCCCATCGTGTCGCGGCCCGAGATCGAGGCGTTGAACTGGCGCACGAAGTCGAGCGGGATCGCGCCGGGAACGGGGAACGACGCGTCGGTCACCGAATCGATCGAGCCGGTCGTGAGTGCGTTGTTCGCCGTGTTGATCGCAAAGCCAAACAGGCGCTGCACGTCGTCGGTGTACTCGCCGAGCTGGCTCAGGTAGGTGGCTTCGCTGTCGAGGTAGGCGAGATAACTGGCGGTCGTCGTGCCGAACTCGGCAGTGAGGTTGGCAAAGACAGCCGGCCAGGCCGCGTTTGGAATGTAAGACGGCTGAAGCGACGACTCGAGCGACGACCAGTTCATGGGCGTGCTGTCGCCGGTCAGAACCTGCAAGCTGAAATTGATCTCGGCGCCTTGCGTAAGCGTCGTCGACTCATAGGGGATCTCCAGCGTCCCCTGGAAGCCGGGCGGCAGCGTGCCTGCCGGTCCGGTGTTTTCGATCCCGAGAATCTGCACGCTCGATCCGCTGAAGTTGGTCTGCCCCGGCAGCCCGATCGTGGCGTTGCCGCTCGTGACCGCCACGACGAAAAGCGGCGCGGGTGCGTCTGATCCGCCATCGTTCGCGTAGGTGAGCGTCAGATAGGCGATGCGGCCGGGGCGCGAGATCGACGGCACACTCAGGTTGTAAGTAATCTGGCCCGGCGTCGTGCTGCTGGTAACGGTGAAGGCCGACGGGTCGGTTGCCTCTTGCCCGCCGCTCGTGACGTCGACGTCATACGCGCCTGCCGCGGCGCCTGCCAGGTTGAACTGGGCAAACAGCGTGGTACTCGACTGGAACATCACATCGCTCGCCGCGATCGCCGTACCTCCTCCGCGTGGCACGAGGCTGACGGTGGTGCCCGCTGTGAATTCGGCCCCCTGAATTGTCAGCGTGGTCGTTCCCGAATTGCCCGCCTGGCTCGGCCCGACGCTGCTGATCTGCAACGGCAAGGCCGTCGCAGATAGTGTAAATGGCTCACCGCTACCCGAGCCGGCGTCGCCGGTGAGCAAGACGTAATAGTCGCCGGCCTGGGTGTCGGGAATGACGACTTGCTGCGTCGTTTGCGTAGGCGAGGTCGAGGATGTCAGATTCGCGCTGGTTGACGGAATGCTCTGATAGCTGACGTAGAGTTCGCCTCCTTGTAACGCATTGAAGCCGGCTGAGATCGCAACATCCTGGCCGGCTGAAAGAGTGACCTGATAGTAAAGGCTCTGGCTGCTCGCGATCGTGCCCGAGATCGGGCTGCCGACCGTGAGCGGCGGCACGGTGATTTGAACGGGGATTGTGGAAGCCAGTTCAGTGCTGGTGCGGTTGAGCTCGGGCACGAGGCCCTGGCTGTCGGCGAGGACGACGACGTAATAATCGTCGGGGAGGAGACCTGGCACCGGCGCTGTCACCGTCTGGGAATATTGACCATTCGCCGCCACGCCGTCTTGCTGCACACGGCCGAGCAGGACGGAGTTTGCATTGAGAGTCGTTTGCGTGGAGAGATAGACCGAATCGGTCCAAGTGCCGGTGAAGCCGTTGCTACTCTCGTTGTCGACCTCGTAGGTCACCGTGAGGTTCTGACCTGCCACGGCGTTCGCGGCGACGGAGAAAGGCTGGACAACAAGATTGGCCGGACTGATCACACCGGTGAGCGAGATGTCGGTCGGGCCAACTACTGGCTGAAAGATGGAGATCGCGCCGCTATTGACCCCGGTGAACGAGAGGCTATTTCCTCCGGTTTCGCTGGCGTACGTAACGATCGGATAGCTCTCGCCGGCAGTGGGCGTGAAACCGCTGGCAGTCGAGGCGTTCACGGCAGCCGGCGAGCGTGGCCGTCCCTGTGACGTTGAGCTGGCCATAGTCATTGCCCGACGACGTGCCGCCGATGCCGATCGTGAGCGAGGCCGAGGCGCCCTGCGTATAGCTACCATTCACGGTCAACGTGCTGCCGGCGCCGATCGTGAGGCTTTCGGTGTTGCCGAAGTCGCCGGTGGTCGCAAAACTGGCGCCGTCGGCGAGGCTGAGACTGCCGCTGTTCGACGCTAGGCCGCTCAGCGGAGTGATGGCTGCGCCGGCGCCACCGAGGGTGATGTTGGCCTGGCTGGTGCTGATCGAGGTCCCGCTGGGAAACTCCAGGGTCGAGCCATTGAGGGCATTCCAGGTACCGGCTGCGAGCGTACCGCTCGAGAGCTGGTTGATCGTGGTCGCATCGAGATAGAGCGTTCCGGAATCGGCTTCGATGGTCCCGGTGTTGATCAGAAAGCCCTCTTCGGGAACAAGAAGAGCCGACGTTCCGGTGCCGGCCGTCTTGCGGATGATGCCAAGGTTGTCGATGACGTTGTCGCCAAGCCCCTGGTTGTCGATGCCGGCGTCGGATTCGAGCAGGTAGAGTCCGCCGGGCTCGTTCATCAGGGTCGTAGGCGATTGGTTGTTGCTGTGCAGGCCAAAGTCGCCGGTGCCGGTCTGGATGATGGTCCCGTAGTTGTCGATCGTGCCATCAGCGTAGATTTGTTTCTCGTTGGGGCCGGCGAGGTTGACGGTCCCCCGATTGGTCAGCGCCCCTCCAGCGCCGTCGACCTCGCCGCCAGTCCACTGGAACGTACTGGCGAGGAAGTTCAGGGTGGCACCACCGATGCCGACGACGAATGTGCCGCCGCTAAATTGAACTGCCCCGCTCCCCGAGCTGCTGAGTGTTCCGGAGTAGGTGACGGTTTGACCGCCGGTGAGGTCGATGGTCGCTCCTTGGGCGACGTTGAACGCTACACCACCGGTATAAGTTCCCGATGTCACGTTAACGGAATCACCCTGGGCGACGTTGAATGTCGTCGGGCCGGTGAACGTGCCACTGCTCCCCAGATTGACGGTCACTCCCGGGGCCAGTTGGGGCACGTTGATCGTAGCATCGGTTCCCGCTGAGGGCATGCTCACCACCGCGGTCCCGACTTCCAATGTTCCGCCGGTACCGATCGTGAAGCTCGCGCCATTGAGCTGGGTCAATGCCGGCATCTTCAGCGAGGCTCCGCCGCTGACGAGAATGCTCGCGGCATCGGCGTCGGTCAAGCCGGGCAAGCTCAGCGAGCCGCCTGTGAGTGAGAGTGTCGCCGCCGTGAAGCTGGTGATCTGAGCGGTGGCGATCGTTCCCGTGCCGTCAAGGGTCAAGTTGACGTCGTTCAGACTGGTCAAGCCGGACCCGATCACGGTCCCGCTGGTGGTGGCTTGGAGCGTGGAGAACTCGTCCCGACCGCTAGTCCCCTGGAAGCTGGTCAAGGCCGGGACGTTGAGTTGGCTGCCTGAGCCCTCACTTTCCAGGACCACCGGACCATCGCCGATCTGAGCCAACGACGGCAGCTGCACGCTTCCCCCGGACAGCGCCTCGACGTTGGTATAGGAGCCGTACTGGGTGGTGTCTTCAGTGATCGTGGTCAGATCGGGTAGTGAGAGCACGCTGCCGGTGCCCGTAGCCTCGAGGGTGTTTCCGGCGTTGGCGGGACCGGTGTAACTGGTCAGAACCGGCAGTGTGACCGACGCCCCGCCGCTAACCAAGAAAGTCGTGTCGTCACCATCGCTCAGATCCGGCAGCGTGACCGTGGCCGCGCCGCTAACCTTGAAGCTGGAGTTGTAGCCATCGGCCAGTACAGGCAGGCTGACGGTGCCAGCGCTGAGAGAGAGCGTCGCGTTGGTGAAGCTGGTGATCTGAGCGGTGGCGATCGTTCCCGTGCCGTCAAGGGTCAAGTTGACGCCGTTGAGACTGGTCAACCCGGAGCCGATCAGGGTACCGCTGTTGGTGGCTTGGAGCGTGGAGAACTCGTATCGACCGCTGATCCCCTGGAAGCTGGTCAAGGCCGGCACGTTCAGTTGGCTGCCTGAGCCCTCACTTTCCAGGACCACCGGACCATCGCCGATCTGGGCCAACGACGGCAACTGCACGCTTCCCCCGGCCAGCGCCTCGACGTTGGTATAGGAGCCGTACTCGGTGGTGTCTTCAGTGATGGTGGTCAGATCGGGTAGTGAAAGCACGCTGCCGGTGCCCGTAGCCTCGAGGGTGTTTTCGCCGTTGGGAGGCCCGGTGTAACTGGTCAGAACCGGCAGCGTGACCGATGCCCCGCCGCTAACCAAGAAGGTCGTGTCGTCACCGTCAGTCAGATCCGGCAGGGTGACGGTGGCCCCGCCGCTGACCTTGAAGCTGGAATTGTAGCCATCGGCCAGTACAGGCAGGCTGACGGTGCCAGCGCTGAGAGAGAGCGTCGCGTTGGTGAAGCTGGTGATCTGAGCGGTGGCGATCGTTCCCGTGCCGTCAAGGGTCAAGTTGACGCCGTTGAGACTGGTCAACCCGGAGCCGATCAGGGTACCGCTGTTGGTGGCTTGGAGCGTGGAGAACTCGTATCGACCGCTGATCCCCTGGAAGCTGGTCAAGGCCGGCACGTTCAGTTGGCTGCCTGAGCCCTCACTTTCCAGGACCACCGGACCATCGCCGATCTGGGCCAACGACGGCAACTGCACGCTTCCCCCGGCCAGCGCCTCGACGTTGGTATAGGAGCCGTACTCGGTGGTGTCTTCAGTGATGGTGGTCAGATCGGGTAGTGAAAGCACGCTGCCGGTGCCCGTAGCCTCGAGGGTGTTTCCGGCGTTGGCGGGACCGGTGTAACTGGTCAGAACCGGCAGCGTGACCGATGCCCCGCCGCTAACCAAGAAAGTCGTGTCGTCACCATCGCTCAGATCCGGCAGCGTGACCGTGGCCGCGCCGCTAACCTTGAAGCTGGAGTTGTAGCCATCGGCCAGTACAGGCAGGCTGACGGTGCCAGCGCTGAGAGAGAGCGTCGCGTTGGTGAAGCTGGTGATCTGAGCGGTGGCGATCGTTCCCGTGCCGTCAAGGGTCAAGTTGACGCCGTTGAGACTGGTCAACCCGGAGCCGATCAGGGTACCGCTGTTGGTGGCTTGGAGCGTGGAGAACTCGTATCGACCGCTGATCCCCTGGAAGCTGGTCAAGGCCGGCACGTTCAGTTGGCTGCCTGAGCCCTCACTTTCCAGGACCACCGGACCATCGCCGATCTGGGCCAACGACGGCAACTGCACGCTTCCCCCGGCCAGCGCCTCGACGTTGGTATAGGAGCCGTACTCGGTGGTGTCTTCAGTGATGGTGGTCAGATCGGGTAGTGAAAGCACGCTGCCGGTGCCCGTAGCCTCGAGGGTGTTTTCGCCGTTGGGAGGCCCGGTGTAACTGGTCAGAACCGGCAGCGTGACCGATGCCCCGCCGCTAACCAAGAAGGTCGTGTCGTCACCGTCAGTCAGATCCGGCAGGGTGACGGTGGCCCCGCCGCTGACCTTGAAGCTGGAATTGTAGCCATCGGCCAGTACAGGCAGGCTGACGGTGCCAGCGCTGAGAGAGAGCGTCGCGTTGGTGAAGCTGGTGATCTGAGCGGTGGCGATCGTTCCCGTGCCGTCAAGGGTCAAGTTGACGCCGTTGAGACTGGTCAACCCGGAGCCGATCAGGGTACCGCTGTTGGTGGCTTGGAGCGTGGAGAACTCGTATCGACCGCTGATCCCCTGGAAGCTGGTCAAGGCCGGCACGTTCAGTTGGCTGCCTGAGCCCTCACTTTCCAGGACCACCGGACCATCGCCGATCTGGGCCAACGACGGCAACTGCACGCTTCCCCCGGCCAGCGCCTCGACGTTGGTATAGGAGCCGTACTCGGTGGTGTCTTCAGTGATGGTGGTCAGATCGGGTAGTGAAAGCACGCTGCCGGTGCCCGCAGCCTCGAGGGTGTTTTCGCTGTCGACGGGACCGGTGTACGCGCTCAGTTGCGATAAACTCGCAGTCGCCCCACCTTCGGCAAACAGGTCAGCACCCGAGATGGTAGTTGCTCCCGTGACAGCGAGGGTGACCCCGGAACCTGCGGCGGTCAGCGACCCACCCGTCATCGCCAAGCCGTCACTGATCGTGGAGTTGGCCGCGACCGTCAACGAGCCCCCGCTGATCGAGAGCGGATCGTCAGCAGTCACCGATTGGACCGACTGACTGCCTGAGCTAATCGTCACCGTCGGGTTCGCCCCGGAGACGTTGATGACCACGTCGTCGCCAGAGCCGGGAACCTTCCCTGTGCTCCAGTTACTGCCCACATCCCAGCTACCGCTGGATGTCGAGATCCAGTCTACGTTCGACAGAAGTTGCCGAAGCTCGAGCGGCTCGCACGAGGGAAGCAACAGCTTCTTGCGCGGCTTGTGCCGCAGATGATGGCTCCAACGCTGGAGAGATCTCAGCCGCGCGACGTGTCGATTCATGATGGGGTTCTCCCAGGTCGATCGCGAATTCTCTGGCCCGGTGCCGGAGCACCCTTGACCGCGCTCGATTCGCCGACTTTGAATAGGGCGTGGCGACAGCTAGACGATGCACTGACTGCAACTGTCTCTATGTGGTGACCGCGCCGGGCGCCACTGATCCGGACAAAAAAATCTCGAAACGAGATTTCTTCGCGCGGAGCTGCCGATGTCCGCACACGACCCATTCCACGACCTCATCCTGCGGGTGCGTGCCGGCGATCCGGACGCCGCCACCGAGCTGGCACGGACGTTCGAGCCGTTCGTTCATCGCTACGTGCGCTTCGCGATGCGCAAGCGGAGCGATTATGGTGTGATTCGCGCGAGGCTCGGGTCGTCGGATGTCTGCCAGTCGGTTTTCGCAAGCCTTTTCACAAGGCTCAGGGATGGGCGGTTCGAGTTGAGCCGACCCGAGCAGTTGCAGAAGCTGCTGCGCGTCATGAGCCGGTTCAAGATCGCGACCGAGGGCCGAAGATTGAGCGTCATTCTGCGCGAGGTCCTCGATGGCGACTCGCCACCCGACCAAACCGATCCCGGCCCTGGCCCTGAGAAGCGAGTAGACGACCAAGACCTGGCGGACACGATCCTCAAACACTTCTCGGACGAGGAAATCGATCTCCTGCAGAGAAGGCTCGACGGCAAGAGCTGCGCGAAATCGCCGAAGACCTCTGCACGAAGGAAGACGCGATGCGCAAGAAACTCACGCGGGCGATCGAGCGGGTTCGAAACGTCCCTTCGCTGCGCGGGGTACTCCAACCTTGATTGGGACCGGCCGGCGGGTTTACACCTGGAGCGCCTCCATGCACCGCAGCGAATCGACGAATTCCGACGTGCGAGCTCTGCTGGAAGCTGTCCTTGACGAACAGAGCGCTTGCTGGCACCGCGGTGAACGCCCGCCCGCCGAACAGTTCTTTGGGCGGTTCCCAGCATTGCAGCACGACACCGAGGCCGCCGTCGATGTGATCTACCAAGAATTCGTGCTGCGGCGAAGCTTGGGCGAATGGCCCAAGCCGGAGGAATTCGTCCGGCGGTTTCCAGCAGTCTCCGACATGCTGGTCCGGCAATTCGCGGCGGACGAGGTGTTGCACTCAGCGGCGGACGGTGCCGAGATTTCCACAGCCCGCGCGGCGAAGCGGCCCGAGAACGAGCCCCAGGTATCAACCGACGCCTATCAGGGGCGAGCGCGGGACGCCGCGACGCTCCCGCGTTTTCCGGGCCACGATTGCACCGCAATCATCGGTTGCGGCGGCATGGGCGTGGTTTACAAAGCCGTCGATACTCGGCTTGGCCGTGCTGTGGCGCTGAAGACGATTACTGAGCTCGAGCCGACAAACCCGAGCCAGCTCACCCGGTTCCTGGTCGAGGCCAGGGCAGCGGCCCGGCTCCAGCATCCGAACATCATCACGGTCCACGAAATCGGTGAACACCAAGGTCGTCCGTATTTTGTGCAAGAGTTCGTTGACGGCGGCGACCTGAAGAAGCAACTTGCCGATAAGCCGCTGGCCGTGCGTCGATCTGCCGAGTTGGTCGAAACCCTGGCCCGCGCGGTCCACGCCGCCCACAAGGCCGGGGTCGTGCACCGGGACTTGAAGCCAAGCAACATCCTGCTCACGACCGAGGGGGTGCCCAAGGTCGCCGATTTTGGGTTGGCCAAGCTCTTGGTGGGAGACTCGGGCGCACCCAGTCCGGCCAGGTCGTCGGCACTCCCAGCTACATGGCGCCCGAACAGGCGCAGGGCCGCTCAAAAGATGTCGGTCCTGTCGCCGACGTCTACGCGCTGGGGGCAATACTGTACGAGGCGCTGACCGGCCGACCGCCATTCCTTGGCGATTCGCAGCTCGAGACCCTTCGACTCGTGTGCTCGACCGACCCAGTCTCTCCGAAGCGGTTGCGGCCCGATATCCCGCGCGACCTGGAGACGGTGTGCCTGAAGTGCCTGGACAAGGACCCGCACAAGCGATATGCGAGCGCGGAGGCCCTCGCCGAGGACCTGGGGCGCTTCCTGGACGGCCGGCCGATCCTGGCGCGGCCAGTTTCCGCTCCAGTTCGGCTCTGGCGCGGGAGCCGGCGCAAACCCTGGGTCGCTGCTTTCTTCCTGCTCCTCTCGCTGGCTGTCGTCGGGATCACTTGGCAGGCGGTTCGGGCGACGTTGGCCGAGCGCGGCGCGGCTCGCCGAAGCCACGATTCGCACCGAACGCGACCGCGCCGAATCCGAGGCGGAGATCGCCAAAGCGGTCAACGAGTTCCTCAATAAGGATTTGCTAGCCCAGGCCAGCGCGAACAACCAGGCCACACCTGAGACGAAGCCCGATCCCAATATCACCGTTCGGACCGCGCTCGATCGCGCTGCGGCCCGAATTGGCGGCAAATTTGCCGGCAAGCCGCTCGTGGAAGCGTCGATCCGCCACTCGATTGGACAAACCTACGCGGAGCTCGGCCTCTATCCCGCAGCGCAGGGTCAACTCGAGCGCGCCTTGCAACTCTATCGAAACGCGCTCCACGAGCAGGACCCCATGACGTTGGAGACGATGAATCATTTGGGGCTTCTCTATCTGGCGCAGGGCAAGCTGGACCTGGCCGAAAAACTGCTGTTCAAGGTGCTCGATGCCTACGATTCGCTGGGGAGGCCAGAGCACCCCGACACTCTCGGTGCCGCGAACAGCCTGGGGGAAGTGTATTTCGCCCAGGGTCGCTCGAAGGAGGCGGAGCGTTTATTCGATCGGTCGCTGAGGGGTCTTCGCAAGGTGCTCGGCAATGACAGCTCCGAAACCGTCATGGTCGCAGGCAACCTCGGGCTCTCGTACCAGACTCAGGGAAGGCTGGCCGATGCAGAGCCGCTGCTCCGTGAAGCAATGGACGGCGGGATTAAATTGCGCAGTCGCGAACATCCCGACACACTGACCGCAATGCATAACCTAGCGGAGCTTTACTTTCTCCAGGACAAGCTGGACGATGCCGAGCAGCTTTTCGACGAGGTCGTGGAAATCCGAAAGCGCCAGCTGGGTCCCGATCATCCTGCGACCTTGAGCACCAAGAGCGACCTGGGGATTTTATATGACCGCCAGCACCGGACGCGCGAAGTAGAAAAGATTCGGGTCGATATTTTGGAGCGCCGTCGCAGCTCGCTCGGCCCAGATCATCCCGACACTCTCGAAGCAATGGGCAATTTGGCGACGTTTTATCGTGAGCAAAATAGTCAGGTGAAAGCCGAGCAACTCGCGAGCGAAGCCCTCACACGCGCACGTCAAGTCTTCGGCCAGAGGAACTCCCGCACCTGGTGGTTCACGTACGAGCTGGGGATCCAATATCTAGAAATGGGAAGGCTGACTGAGGCAGAGACCCTACTGAACGCGGCGCTCGATGGCTTTCGCGATACACTCGGTCCAGAGCACCCTAATACGCTCGGGGCGATGGGCCAATTGGCCGTGGTCTATGGGCGCGTGGGGAAGCCTGACAAGGCCGAGCCGTTCTTGAGCACCGTTCTGAACAACGCGCGCAGCCGACTGGGCGCAGACCATCCCCAAACGCTCTGGGACATGCAAAGGCTCGCGGCGTGTTACGGCGCTCTGCGCAAATGGTCAAAGGCCGAACGAATGTTCGTTCAGGTGTTGGAAGGGCGCCAGCGTAAGCTCGGCGAAGACCATCCTGACACGTTCCGCGCGATGCACAATTTGGCCGAATGTTACATGCTCCAGCGGAAGAGGCTGGAAGACGCCGCGGAGCTTGCGCACGATGCGCTGGAAGGATGTCGCCGCGTGCTGAAGCGCGAGGATCCTCAGGCCGCGGAGACTATGGAGCTTCTCGGCGCGATTCGGTGCCTTCGGCGAGAGTACGCCGAGGCCGAGCCGGCGCTTCGCGAGTGCTCGGAAGTCCGCGCAACGGCGATGCCCGACAGCTGGAGGCGGTTCAACACCGAGAGCCTGCTCGGCATGAGCCTGCTCGGGCAGAAAAAGTATGCGGAGGCTGAATCCAAGTTGCTCTTCGCCTACGAAGGGATGAAGGCCCGCTGGGAGAAGATCCCCCCATCTGTCCGGAATCGCCTCACCGAAGCCGTCGAGCAAATCGTGCAGCTTTACGACGGCTGGGGCAGGAAGGACAAGGCCGCGGAGTGGTTGATGCGTTTTGAAGATTTGGTTTTTCCCGACCAGCCGTTCGCGCGGATTTAGAACAGACTGAGCCTGCCCACGTCCGGCGCCCTCGGCACAAGCCTCGCGCGCGGCGTCGGCGGCGATCCTCATCGCCTGCGACATCCTGTCTGGTCACGCCAGCCGCTGAGAGTGACTCCCGAACGGGTCCCGACCGCGAAACTGGCGGGGATCTTCGAGCGTGCTTCCGCGAGGTTCGCCATGCCGACGTGGCTCTTACGGCTGACAAGTCCCCAGTCGGCGGAGTCGAGATGGAAATCGCTCGCGAATAGACAACCCCGTGCACCGGCTGAGAGACGCCGCCGATTCCGGCTGTTCTTTCGAAGTGCGGCTCACCGGGACGGCGCCTAGAAAAACCCCGACTTCGAGGACCTGCGCGACCCCGCCGAGTTCCGTCAGCTTATTGAATTAACCAAGCCGAAATCGCCTGTACCGAGCGAGGCGCATCCGTTAGCCAACTCAGTCAGCCTCGAAACCTCCGCCGACCGCGCGAAATCGCTGTAATCCGCAAGATCACCACGCCGTCGTTGACGCAAAATGACACAAATGACGCAACGGGTCCCGAGTCGGCACCGCGCTCGAATATCATAGCTGCTTAGCGCGTAATGCGTTACACCGAGCATGACGCAAATGACGCAAATGACGCACTGGATGTGAACTTCATCATCTTCTAAGTCGACCATCTCCCAGGGCGTTGTCCTGGGCTCTATTGTGGCTGCCCCTTCGGGCGCAGGAAGCACAATAGCGCAACGCCAAAAAGCGCAAGCGAGGGATCGTTGTAAACGACCCGATTCTGTCGCGGCAAACCTCGCTGGTCATGACCATGCCATGATTACCAAACCGGATCCCTCGCTGGCGCTTCGGGCTAGTATGACGACTCGCGCATTGGCGGTGGTGGTCCGCGAGAAGAGTCCGACGTGGTGTGCGAAATATCAACGGTGCCTTCCGCGATTGTTCGGATCACGTGGTGCGTACCAGGAGGGAGGTACCGCTGCCCGAGCATGAAGGCAACGACTGCAACAAGGAATCCGAATCGCCGGATAGCGGTGCTTGATCCGCCGGCGAATCGCACAAGCCTCGGTAAAAGGGCGCATCCACCGGATTTGCCGAGATGGCTGGAGTGCTTTGACGAACTTGGCCTACCAAACACCATCGCACCATGACATCGAATGACGCCAAAACAACCGCCGGGTACAATCGGTTCGTCGACTGAAGATGCGAAAGCACAACCGTCAAGGGTCCGCGCAATGCCTAGCCCGTTTCCCGGCGTCGATCCATACCTGGAAGGCCAGCAGTTTTGGGAGGATTTTCACCCGAGGTTCCTCACCTATCTTTGTGATGCCCTGAATGACGTCTTGCCGGATCGCTACGTGGCTCAACTGGGTGAGCGATTTCGTCTGGTGGAGCTTTCGGAACGGAAGGTCCGATCGGTTCGCCCCGACGTGGCGGTCGTGGGGCAAGCTGGCCGCTCGAGCCGGAGGGCCGCCGGGCCAGCGCGGGCCAGTGGCACAATCACCCTCGAACCCGTAACAATCCCTTTGCCGACCGTCGAGACCGAGGTCCAGGAAGTCTGGATCGAGATTCGACGTCGCACTGGGCGAACTCCCGTGACGGTGATCGAGCTCCTGTCGCCGACCAACAAAACCGGAGATGGGTTCTACGAATTCAAAATCAAGAGGCGTACTTTGATACGCCAGCGAATCCACTTGATCGAGATCGACCTGCTACTGGGCGGCCGGCGGCTGCCGATGGGTAAGGCGCTGCCCCCTGGCGATTATTACGCATTCGTCTCACGAGCCCAGCGACGACCACATAGCGAGGTCTATGCCTGGACCGTGCGTGCTCCGTTGCCCGTCATCCCGATCCCTCTCTCGAAACCCGATCCGGACGTGATGATCGAGCTTGCTGCTGTGTTCACGACGGCCTATGACCGCGGCCGCTATGGCCGCTTGGTCGACTACGGCTCGACGCCCTCGGTCTTGCGCAGCCATGCGAGCCGAGCCTGGGCCGAAAAGACCGCGCCAAGCCGCAGCTACGTTGATTCGAGCCCCGCGGCTTGACACGCTCGCGCGGGGTTACCTAGGATGAGGCAACTTTATCTTTTACGAGTGATCTGATGCGCGTAGCCTTGGACGCGATGGGGGGCGATTTTGCTCCCGGTCCGATCGTTACCGGTGCCTGTGAGGCGGTCGCCGATCTTCCTGACCTGACCGTCGTCTTGGTCGGCGACCACGACCGCGTGGAGGCCGAGCTCGCGAAGGTGCCCGACGCGCCGCGCGATCGGCTGCCGATCGTACACGCCAGCCAGGTCGTGGGGATGGACGACAAACCGGTCGAAGCCCTGCGCAAGAAGCGCGACAACTCGATCTCGCGCTCCTGGCAATTGATGTCGTCGGGCGACGTGAAGGCCGTCGTCTCCGCGGGAAACACCGGCGCGATGGTCGCCTCGGCTCTCTTGAATGCCAAGATGTTCCTGCCCGGCGTCCGCCGCCCCGGCATCGCTGCGATCTTTCCCTCGCACCAGGGACCGATCGTGCTGATCGACGTCGGTGCGAACATGAACGCCAAGGCCGAGGACCTCTACCAGTACGGCATCATGGGATCGATTTACGCCCAGACGATTCTGGGCGTGACGAGCCCCCGGATCGCGTTGCTCAACGTCGGCACCGAAGATGAAAAAGGCAACGAGCTCACCCGCACCACCCGCACGCTCTACCAGAACAGCCCGTGGGCGGCGCGGTTCGTGGGCAATATCGAGGGGCGCGACATCTACGAGGGACACGCGCGGGTCGTCGTGTGCGACGGGTTCGTGGGCAACGTGCTCTTGAAGGCCGGCGAGGGTGCCGTCGAGTTTCTGTTTTCGACGCTGCGCGAAGAGCTGGCGCGGCTGATGCCCCACTTGCCCGGCGATTCCGGCCCCAAGATGGCCGGCAGCCTCAAGCGGCTCAAGATGCGCTTCGAGTACGAAGAGTTCGGCGGCGGCCCGCTGCTCGGCATCCGCGGCGCGTGCATCATCTGCCACGGAGCCTCCACCGCGCGTGCGATCAAGAATGCGCTAAGGGTCGCCAGTACCATGGCCGACGACCGATTGAACGCGCGCATCGTCGAACAGCTCGCCGGCGCGCCTCCTGCTGAGTCGGGCGACGCCTCCGGCGAAATACCGGCCGCGGCGGATACCGCCGCACCACCTCAGTAAGAACAGCCGCGAACCACCCGCCTGTTGAAAGAAGCTATCGCAATGTCCAAGATCGCTTTCTTGTTCCCTGGACAGGGGGCGCAGTCGGTGGGGATGGCGCGTGAGCTCGACTCAGAATTCCCCCAGGTGCGGGCGCTTTTTGATCAGGCCGAAGCGATCCTGGGCATCGATCTGCGGCGTCTTTGCTTTGACGGCCCGGCCGACGCGCTCGAGGCAACCGACGTGAGCCAGCCGGCCATCTTCGTCGCCAGCTTGGCGGCGCTCGAGGGCCTCAAGGCGACCAACCCCGAGGTCGTCTCGGCCTGCGACGGTGCGGCCGGATTGAGCCTGGGAGAATACACCGCCTTGGTCTTTGCCGGCGCGATCGACTTTGAGTCGGGGCTGAAGCTGGTCCGTCGCCGCGGGCAGGCGATGCAGGCTGCCGCGTCGGCCACGCCCAGCGGCATGGCCAGCGTCCTGGGCCTCGACGAGCCGGCCGTCGACGAGCTTTGCCGCCGCGTCGCGCCTTGCGGGCGACTGTGGAAGGCCAACCTGCTCGGGCCCGGCAACATCGTCGTCTCCGGCGACGCCCAAGCCCTCGACCACGTCGAGCCCATCGCCACCGAGCTCGGCGCCATGAAGGTCGTCCGCCTTTCCGTCGCCGGCGCGTTCCACTGCGAGTTGATGAAACCGGCCGACCTCGAGCTCGCGCAGGTGCTCGCCGAAACGCCGATCAGGGCCCCACGAATCAGCGTTTATTCCAATGTCGACGCCTCAACTCACACCGACCCCGATGACCTGAGGCGCACTCTCGTCGCCCAGGTCGTCCGAGGCGTCCGCTGGGAAGACTCGATGCGCCGGATGCTCGCCGACGGTTTCGATACGTTCTACGAAATCGGTCCCGGACGTGTGCTCACTGGATTACTGAAACGAGTCGATCGCAAGACGTCGTGCACAAGCATCCCGGCGCGGTAGAATACCACTCGAGCGTGTGCCGCGCCCGTCTCCCGCTTCCCAGCAGGGGCCAAGCTCATGAGCGTGGGTCATCAGCGAAAAACAAAACGCATCTACCTCGACCGTTCGTGCAACGGAACCCTGATGAGCCCCGAGGAGTTCGACGCCGTCAGAGACTGGGACGAACGGTTTCGGTACGAACTGATCCACGGAGTCGTGATCGTGACGCCACCTCCCGGCGAAGGTGAACGCGGGCCTAACGATTGGCTCGGTCACTGGCTGATGTCTTATTCCGAGCGAAGACCCGAAGGGGCCGCCCTCGACGCAACGCTGCCGGAGCACACCATTCCGGTCGGCGAAAATCGGCGGCGAGCCGATCGAGCAATCTGGTGCGGTTTGGGCCGGCTCCCCGACCCCGAACTCGACATCCCAACGATCGTCGCCGAGTTTGTTTCCAAACGCAAACGTGACCGCGTGCGAGACTACGAGGAAAAACGTTGGGACTATCTGACAGCCCGCGTCGTGGAGTACTGGGTCATCGATCGGTTCCAACGGACGATGACGGTTTACAAGGGGCCCGCCGAGAACCCGACCGAATACGTCGTCAAGGAGACCGAGAATTATCAAACGCCTCTCTTGCCGGGATTCACCCTCCCCCTCGGGAGGTTGCTTGAGATCGCCGACGCGTGGGACGCGTCCAAGCGCCGGCGCAAGGCGAAAGCAAAAAGCGACTCCGAGACTTGAGAGAATGGTGAAAGTTGGTGGACTAGCGAAAATGCGATGTCCAGGCTGATCACGAGAACGCCTTTATCCAGGATATGCAACATGGCCGAAGGATCGAATCCTGCTTCCGGAGGTTGTCGCGTCGATTTGTCGGGCCAGGTCGCGCTTGTGACGGGTGCATCGCGGGGCATTGGCCGGGCGATCGCGCTCAAGCTGGCGTCGTGCGGCGCGACGGTCGCGGGCGTGGCTCGTACGCTCGAGGGCCTTGAGCCGACCTTGCAGGCGATTCGCGAAGCCGGCGGGACGGCCGAGGGGTATGCCGTCAACGTTGCCGACTCGGCCGAGGTCCAGAAGGCCGTCGACGACATCGAGGCGAAATTCCAGCGGATTCACGTCCTGGTCAACAATGCGGGAGTCACGCGCGACGGCCTCATGCTCCGGATGGATGACAGCGCCTGGCAAGAGGTCATCGACACCAACCTGAAGGGGACGTTTCTCTTCTCGACGGGCCGTGGGCGCCTGTATGATGCGGGCGCGCTACGGCCGGATCGTCAACATCAGCAGCGTCTCAGGTTTGGTGGGAAACCCGGGTCAGGCCAATTACTCGGCGAGCAAGGCCGGTGTGATCGGCTTCAGCAAGACGATCGCCCGCGAGCTGGCGTCGCGCGGAATCACGGTCAACGTCGTGGCGCCGGGCTTCATCACGACCGATATGACCAACGTCCTGCCCGAGAAAGATCAAGACCGAGGTCAAGGAGCGAATTCCGGTTCGCCGGCTCGGAACGCCGGAGGACATCGCCGACCTGGTCTGCTATCTCGCCAGCCCGAGTGCCAGTTACGTCACCGGCCAGGTGATCGCCGTCGACGGCGGCATGACGGCGTGAAGCGAACGTGGACAATTCCGTCGGGTCATGCTAAGTTGTGTCGTGGTTTGAACGATCGTGGCCTGGGGGGTGGTCGATTTTCCCCTCGGGCGCAACCGGAGTGAGCGAACAGGAACCTCGACATTCGGTCGACCGGGCAGCCATCTGGGCCGCGCACGGGCCGGATGTTGTTGTCCGCTCGATCGAAGCGTACCGGCCGGCCACGATTTACGCCGCGTGGCGTGCACGAATTGAAACAGTAGACGAGGAGGTCCGCCCGTGTCCGTGGAAGAGCGTGTGATCGAAATCGTCAGCGAACAGATGGGAGTCTCCAAGGACCAGGTCACCAGGGAGACCTCCTTCGTCAACGACCTCGGCGCCGACTCGCTCGACACCGTGGAGCTGGTGATGGAGTTCGAAGAAGAGTTCGACATCACCATCCCCGACGAGGAGGCCGAGAAGATCCAGACGGTCGGCCAGGCCATCGATTACATCGAGCAACACGGGAATACCAAGTGAGCCATGGCTCGGTTTCGGGCATGAACTTGCGGCAAGAAGCGACGTCCTCTAGCGTTCTTCATCCGACTCACGACGGTGACTTAACCATCAGCACGACCATGGGACATCCGCGCCGCGTCGTCATCACCGGCATGGGGGTGGTTACGTCGCTGGGTGACCGCCTCGACCGGTTCTGGTCGGCCCTGTGCCGGGCGAGAGCGGCGTCGGGCCCGCTCACGCTGTTCGACACGACCGAGTTCAAGGTCCAGTTCGGCGGCCAGGTCCACGACTGGGACCCGGTGGCCCGGTTCGGCGTCAAGGAAGCGCGCCACCTCGATCGATTCGCGCAGTTCGCCCTGGCCGCCGCCATCGCGGCCGTCGACGACTCCGGGATCGATTTCTCGACCGTCCCCGAAGAACAGTGCGGCGTGATGATCGGCTCGGGCATCGGCGGCTTGAACGAGTTCGAGTCCCAGCACACGCATCATGATGCAGAAGGGGCCGTCGCGGATCAGCCCGTTTGTGATCCCCAAGCTGATGGTCAACGCCGCCAGCGGCCAGGTCTCGATCCGCTGGGGTTTGAAGGGCCCATGCTCGGCGGTGGCGACGGCCTGCGCCTCGGCGGCCAACGCGATCGGCGACGCCCTCAAGCTGATCCAGACGCGGCTGGGCCGACGTGATGGTCACCGGCGGCAGCGAGGCGGCGATCACCCACATGGGTCTGGGCGGCTTCGCCTCGATGCGGGCCCTCTCGACCCGCAACGACGATCCCAGCCGCGCCAGCCGCCCGTTCGACCGCGACCGCGACGGGTTCGTCCTGGCCGAGGGCGCCGGCATCTTGATCCTCGAGGCCGAGGAGATCGCCCGCACGCCGCGGGGCGCGGATCTACGCCGAGCTCTTGGGCTACGGCATGTCGGCCGACGGCTGGCACATCACCGCCCCCGACGAGGAAGGCCGCGGCGCCGTTCGCGCCATGAAGCGCTGCCTCGACGACGCGCGGCTCGCCCCCGACGCCGTCGACTACATCAACGCCCACGGCACCAGCACGCAGCTGGGCGACCTGGCCGAGACCCGCGCCATGAAGGAAGTCTTCGGCCCCCACGCCCGCCGGCTGCAGATCTCCAGCACCAAGAGCCAGCTCGGCCACCCGCTGGGCGCTTCCGGCGGCGTCGAGCTGGTCATCGTCGGCCCTGGCCATTCACACCGGCGTGCTCCCCCCCACCATCAACCTCGACCATCCCGGCGAAGGCTGCGACCTCGACTACATCCCCAACGTCGCCCGCGAGGCACGCGTCAATTCCGTCATGTCCAACAGCTTCGGCTTCGGCGGCCATAACGCCAGCCTGCTGATCGGCCGCTATTCGCCGTCTTGATCAGGCTCTGAACAATGCACCATGCAAGGCAACCTCGAATGAACCCTGCCCGACTGGCGAGACACTTCGCCCTCGAACCACGGAATCCGTCCGCGAGCCCAGCACCGACGGCAGCCGGACTCGTGCTCTGGGTGCCGACGCGACCGCGACAAGACGCTTCCAGTACTGGGAACGCATCGCCAACGTCGGCCCGCGCGGAGGTCGTCGATCGAAGACGGCGTCTGTGCCGACCGCCGCTACCTCGATTCGCGTCCGCCAGCGGGTCGGCGGGCGGCTTCGGCACGGCTCTGGCATCGCCTGGTCGCGCTCGAAGCCGAACGCGAGTTCCTGCTCCCCAACGGCGACGCCGCCGAACAGTGCGGCGAGCGACGAACCGATCTGGCTCTGGTCTGGCCGGAAAGCGACGGCGACCACCCTCGATGAAGCTCGCAGCTCCAGGCACGATGGCCCGAAGCGGGCAGTCCAACGAAGCTGGGAGATCACCTGTTTCTGGTCTCCGGAGTCGAATCCGCGCCGGCGTTGCCAGCGACACCGGCGAGGCGCAGGAACCGGAGCCGGCTGACGGCGCTGAGCCCCCGCGCAGATACGCCGAACGACTGCTGGCCACCGCGCGGCAGGCCGGTGACCCTCGACAAGGAAGCGACCGCGCTCACCGACCTGGGCGTGACCGCTCTCGAACGAAGGCGACGCCCCCGGCGCGATCACCCATTTCGAAAAGGCGCTGGCGCTCGCGCGCGAGCTCGGCGACTCAGCCAGGGAGAGCGACGTCATCGGCAATCTGGGCATGGCCATGCTCTCGGTGCGCCAGCCCGAGCGCGCTCGCGAACTCTTTCGAACAAGAGCTCGCTCACGCCCGCACGCACGGCGATCGCGTTCGCCGAGAAAGTCGCCCTCGAACGCCTGGGAATCGCCTCCTGGAACCTGCGCGACTTCAACCGCGCCCTCGCCTTCTTCGAGCAGGCGTTGCAGCTGACGCGCAAGCTCGGCGATCGCCATCAAGAGGCCAACCTTGCTCTGGCACCAGGGAATCCAGCACGCCGAGCTCGGCCAGCGCGACCTCGCGATCGCCAAGGCGGACGAGGCCATCACCCTGTTCAAGCTGCTGGGAAAGCCCCAGGCGCGCTGGTACGGCGCCTATCTCCAGAAATACCGCATGGGCCTTGACCGAAGATCGCGCCGCCGCCCGCCGGCGGGCCGCCGACCGCTCGCCGGCCGCGTATCTGGGCGGTTCGATCGTCGCCAGCGTGATGGCCGGCCAATCAACCGACGCAGTCCGCGGCCGCCACGCGACGACCTCCGGCCCCGGCCTGCTCCGCATGGCCATGTCCGCCACCAAGGCCATGGCCGGCTTCGTCGGTTCTGGTTTCAAGACCACGAGCCCCGAGACTCAGACGAAAACGACTCCAGACCTGCGCCGCCTGCGAGCACCACACCGGCGTGCGCTGCAAGATCTGCGGCTGCTTCACCAACGTGAAGAGCCGCATGCTCCACGAAGATTGCCCGATCGGCAAATGGCCGGCATGAGTCGTGACCGGCACGACCGGGTACAATCGCAGGTTCGACAGACCACGCACCGCTGCCCTGGAGGATCGCACCGATGGTCTTTCCCGACTTGCTGGGCGATCGCGCCGCGTCGGTCGCCCTGACGCCGCCGGAAATCAAGCGCTACGCCCGGCACCTGATCATGCCCGAGGTGGCCATGGCGGGCCAGCAAGCGGCTCAAGGCCGCCAAGGTCCTCTGCATCGGCACCGGCGGCCTGGGCTCGCCGCTGTCGTTGTACCTGGCCGCGGCGGGAGTCGGCACGCTCGGACTGGCCGACTTCGACGTCGTCGACGTCTCGAACCTTCAGCGCCAGATCATCCACTTCACCGACGACGTCGGCCGGCCCAAGATCGCAAGCGCCGAGGAAAAGCTGAAGGCGATCAATCCCCATCTCACGATCGTGCGCCACGAGCACTCGGTCGACAGCTCGAACGCTCTCGAGCTGTTCGCCCGCTACGACGTGATCGTCGACGGCACCGACAACTTCCCGACCCGCTACCTGGTCAACGACGCCTGCGTCCTCCTGGGCAAGCCGAACGTTTATGGCTCGATCTTTCGCTTCGACGGGCAGGCGACCGTCTTTTTCCCGCCGCACGGTCCGTGCTACCGCTGCCTCTATCCCGAGCCGCCGCCGCCCGACCTCGTGCCCAACTGCGCCGAGGGGGGCGTGCTGGGCATCTTGCCCGGGCTTGATCGGCGTGGTCCAGGCGACCGAGACCGTCAAGCTGATCCTGGGTGCCGGCAAGCCGCTCATCGGCCGGCTCTTGCTCTACGACGCCCTCGAGATGACCTTCCGCGAGCTGAAGGTCCGCAAGAACCCCAGGTGCCCGATCTGCGGACCAGAACCCGACGATTCGCGAGCTGATCGACTACCACGAGTTCTGCGGCGTGCGCGGCGCCGAGTCGGCACCAGCGTCGGCGAACGGCCCGCCGATCGACGAGATCACGCGCGGTCGAGCTCAGAGACTTGCTCGACCGGGCAGAGCGCCCGCTCATCCTCGACGTGCGCAACCCCGAGGAGATCGCCATCTGCCGGATCGCCGGCTCGACGGTCATCCCCTTGCCCGAGCTCGCCGAACCGCCTGGGCGAGCTCGAACCGCGACGGCCAGATGGTCGTCCACTGCAAGAGCGGCGTCACGAAGCGCCAAGGCGATCGAGCCTGCTCGAGGCCGCCGGATTCTCCGGCATGAAGAACCTGAAGGGCGGCATCCTCGCCTGGATCAAGGACGTCGACCCCAGCCAGCCGGTGTACTGATCGCTCTCGATTCCTGACCTTGCACGATTTGGGGCTCCGGTGTACCCTGCGGCCCACGTCGGATGCCCCTCCCGGCGCTGGAGATGGTGCCTACGGTGCAAAAGGAGTCGAACCGCTATGCGAGCAAGGTCATGGATGGCCGCTCTCGCCTTGATCGCGGGCTGTTCCATCGCATTGGGCCGAGCGATGTTGGTCCAGTCCGCGGCCGGAGCGCAAGCGCAGGAGCAAACACCCCAGCGCGACGCCACGCATGCCGACGCCAAGACGGCGGACAGCAGTGCCGCCCCCAAAGCCGCGACGGCGGTGATCGCGGCGATTCACTTGAATCTTGCCATAGCCGGCCTGGGCAGCGAGGGATGCGACGTTGAGGTCAAGCCCGGCAACGGAAGCTGCAAGTTTCGCGTGTTGAACGTCACGGAGAACGGCGAGGTATTCAAGAAAGGGGCGGAAGGCCCCCAGCACGTGTCGTCGATGGGTTATGCTTATATGGAGCTCCGCGAAGTCGAGCTCCGAGGCGCCGACCGCATGTGCACCGTCGCCATTACCATCCGCGAACCAGGACAGACCGCCAAGACCGTCTACCGCGGCTTCCGCCTCTCACCCCGAGCCGACGCGGGAGCAAAGGCGACGGCCGCCAAAGTCCCCGTGTTCATCTGCTACTTGAGCTCCCCCTCGAAGATCGCCCGGATCGACGAATCGAGTACCCGCAAATAGCCGGTGGTCATTTCAACCGGAAGGCTTCCAGTTGGTTGACCTCGGGCTTCACCGTGACGACCAGCCCGGAGCTGTCTTCATCAGTGTATTTAAATGGAAATATGCCTTTTTTGGTTTTCGGATCGACCGGGAATTGCGGCGCTTCGATTCGAATTTTGTATTCGCCGGCCGGCGCTCCGTTTCCCGATCCTCCGGTCACCACTGAAAACGTGCCGTCGGGCCCGATCTCTGCGCTCGGGGTCAGGGGCAGGCCCGCCGTGGGCACGAGGTAGACCCAGCCGCTTGTCAAAGGCTTGCCGTCGCCCAAGAGGACCTTGCCGTTGACTTCATAAACCTGGAGCGACGGCAGCGAGTCGCTGCGGCCACAGCCCGCGATGGTCATCCACACGCCCAGAAGGGCAGCACAGCCATAGCGGGTGACCGACGTCGATCGTCGCGCTTTAAGATTCGCGAAAGCGTTCATGAACGATGCTCCTGGGCTCACAGCAGGTAGGGCCGGCGCGGCGGTCAAATTCGCAACCGTCGCCGGCCCCCCCTCCACGACAACGACCACGGTGAAATCAGTACTGGTCGGACGAGACGACGTCGCCGCCATTGATGGTCAGGATGCCGCGGAACGCCACCAGGTTGATGGTGGACTTGATGAAATGCACCGAGCCGTCGGCGAAGAGCGCGTTGACGCCGCCCGGGTGGTACGAATAAGGCTCTTCATTCGGCCCCGCCTGGTTTCCGGCGGTCGCGGACGTTGAAGGCCAAGGCACTCCCTCATTGGTGGGCATGCCCGAGTTGTTGGGTTGGCCGGACGTCCCGAAGGCGCTGCCCGGGTCGGCCCAGCGCCAGAAGCGGTGCCGCGCGTTCGGTCCGCCCGCCGGGCCCAGGCCGCGAACAACGGGATACATCCCCTCGAAATACTGGCTCACGAACCGCTCATCACGGCCGGCGCATTCGACGAACATGATCGAGTTGCTGGTGCCGTCGGTGATCTCGCTGATCAACGTCTTGCCCCCCTTGAGCACCCCGTTGGCCGCAACCGTCTTGTTGCGATAGGGGACGATGGGCGTGGCCCCCACACCGCCTGTCGTAAGGATGCCGCCGACCACGTTGATGTCGGTATAAACCGACGGGGCGTAATCCATGTAGCCGTAGCCTTGACCCTGCGTTAGCTCGTAGGGTGATCCATTGGGATCGCCCGAGCACGTGTCGCGAGTTTGCGACCGCGGAGTCGATGGGCACACAAAGCTCGAAACGGCCGGCGACATCGCAGTGAAATTGCCACCGCTGGCGTCGTTGTACTCGTAAGAGTAATTTGCTGCGTTGTACAGGGTGGTCAACTCAATGTAGGCGAGAATGCGGGCCTGGCTCGAAAACCCGGTGTCCGGGAACATCACCGACGGGGGCGTCGTGGTGAGATTGATCGCCTTGCCGGCAGGCGGCAAAGCGCCGTTGCCACTCTCGTAATTGAGCAGCGCCAGCCCGATCTGCTTGAGATTGTTTGTGCACTGCGCCCGCCGAGCTGCCTCGCGCGCCGACTGTACCGCCGGCAGCAAAAGCGCTATCAATACCGCGATGATCGCAATGACGACCAAGAGCTCGATCAAGGTAAACCCACGCCGAAAACGTCGTACGCTTATCATCGTTTCTCCTTTCTATCCATTTACGTGTCTCGCATCTTTGGTCTCTCCCGCGAGACCAGCGCCGGCGCCTCTTTGGCAGCTTCGGCGCTCACTGGGCGCAATACTGACAAACTCGACTGGTCAAGTCAAGTATAAAGTCGGTCGAATTAGTCGAGATTTTTAAGATGTTGCTTCCTCGCGACATGAATTGTGTGCTCGTGCGAGTCTGATGGCACGCCAAGTGGCCGGTCCGAAGTACTTGTAAGAGTCCGCAACTTACGTGGCCGTATTAAGATCGGATTTTTGAAACATCATGCAGGCAGCCTCCCATTTGTAGCTTGGTGGCAGATTTGTCGACGCTCGGCTCAGGCCCCGCTGCCGCCGCGCGGCGGACGTTTTGCGGCGCGGCAGGAGCGCCTCTGATGTGGGTCTAAGGCCAATTTGAGCGAGGTTAAGCGTGCGTGGGAAACAACCTCGAGCGGGGTGGAGTCGAGGCGTTCCGGCGGATTGACGCGTCGCTCGGCGCCGGCGATGATGGCACCGCCATGGGGATCATGTGTCTGAGATTGACGTCTCTGAAATGGGACCGGAAAACGATGAGCAATGCGATGAGTCGACGACGATTTGTGGCCTCGACGGCCGCGGCGAGCTTGAGCACGCTGGCGATCGGGGCGGCGCAGGTGAAACCGGCCGGGTCGAAGCGACCGGTCATCGTTGCCAGCGGCAACGGACTCCGAGCAGTCGAGAAGGCCATGGAGCTGGTCAAAAATGGGCACGACCCCCTGGACGCCGCTATCGAAGGAGTTGCGATCAACGAAGCCGATCCCAAGGACCACTCGGTGGGCTATGGGGGCCTGCCCAACGAGGACGGAGTTGTCGAGCTTGACGCCGCCGTGATGCACGGCCCGACGCACGGCGGCGGCTCGGTCGCGTCGATTCGAAACATCATGCACCCGGCGGCCGTCGCACGCCTGGTCATGAAACGGACGCGGCATTGCCTCTTGGTGGGTGAGGGGGCCCTCCGGTTTGCGCGCGCTCACGGGTTCCCCGAGGTTGATCTGTTGACCGACGAAAGCCGCCGGATCTGGCTCCACTGGAAGGAGACGCGTGACCCGAAAGATGACTGGGTTCCGCCGCCTGATGAGACCGTGGCGGCCTTCATTCGCCAGACGCTGGCCAACCGCGTCACCGGAACCATTCACTGCTCGGTGCTCGACACCCACGGCGACCTGGGCTGCACGACGACGACGTCGGGCCTCTCATGGAAAATCGCCGGACGCGTCGGTGATTCGCCGATCCTGGGTGCGGGCCTGTATCTCGACAATGAGGTCGGCTCGGCCGGATCGACGGGAGTCGGCGAGGCCAACCTGCTCAATCTTTCCAGTTATCTCGTCGTCGAAGGAATGAGGCGCGGCCTGCACCCCAAGGACGCGATCATGGAAACCTGCACACGCATCGCCACGACAAGCATCCGCGACCCGAAACGCCGGAAGCCCGACGGCAAGACGACCTTCAATGTCTCGTTTTATGCCGTCAGCAAGGACGGCCGGTTCGCGGGCGGCTCGATCTACCCCGGCGGCAAGATGGCGGTGCACGACGGCGAGTCGGCGCGAGTGGTCGCGTGCGAGCCGCTTTTCCAGAGATGACAACCGGCCAGAGGCCGGCGCCTGGAGCGCAACAATCCCTTGGTCACGCACCAGCGCATGACCAAGGGTCGTCGCATTCCGCGTACGGCACCACGCCGAATGAGTCGCGTCACTTCGGCGTGGGCCGGTAAGAATTCACGACGATGTCAATACTGATCCGCGGAAATGACCTCGCCGCCGTTGAGGGTGACCAGGCCGCGGAGCGTCACAACATTGATGGAGCTTTTGATGAAACGAACACTTCCGTCTCCCATCAGGACGTTGATGCCACCCGGATGGAACGACGAGAGCTCGTCGTTGTTGCCGGCATTGTTGCCCTTCGTCCCGTTCGCGTCGGCCGTGAGCCAGCTGGTCACCTCGCATTGGGGGCGATACATGTTGTTGGGTGCGCCAGAGACGCCGAACGCCTCGTCGGGCTCGGCCCACCGCCAGTAAGCCCGAGGGAGCGTCTCGCCACCGGCAGGACCCGGGTCGACGTTACCCAGTGACGCCAGGTACTGGGTGGTGCTGATCCCGTTGTTGTTGTAGGTGTCTTGAATGTAAGGACTCAGATAACGCGGGTCGCGGCCCGAGTCTTCGCCGATCATGATCGTGTTGCTCGTACCGTCGGTGACCTCGGCAATCCGGGTCTTGCCCTGCTTGAGCAATCCATTGGCGCGCGATAACTTGTTGCGGAAGGGAGTGGCAGGGTACGTCGCCGCGAAGAGCGTCTGGCCGAAAGGATCGATGTCCGTGTAGATCGTCGGTCCGTAGTCGTTATAACCGTAGCCGTTGGTAGCGATGGAGATACCGCCGTCGTTGGGGTCGGCGCCGTCGCGGCCGCCATCTGGCATACGCGTGGATGACGGGCAAATAAAGACGGCGATCACCTGCGAACTACCAGTCAGATTGATGCCCTGCGCGTCGTTGTATTCCCAAATGTTGAAATTCAGCGCATTGAACGACGTACCGGCCTCCATGAACCCGAGGATTCGAGCCAGGGTGCTGAAGTCGCCATCGACGAACTGAGTGACTGCGGGCGAGGGACTGAAATTGGTCGATTCGCCCCCGGGTGGGAAGGCGCCGACGGAGCTCTCGTAGTTGAAAAGGGCAAGGCCGATCTGTTTGAGATTGTTGGTGCACTGCGCTCGGCGAGCAGCCTCGCGCGCCGATTGAACGGCCGGAAGCAACAGCGCGATCAAAACAGCGATGATGGCAATCACCACAAGCAGCTCGATCAGGGTGAATGCCGGACGGCTACTCTGCGATCTCGCCGGACATCTCATGGGTTCATTACTCCTCGGAGGTTTGCAAGGAAAAGGGAAAAGAATGTGGCTCGGCTGTTAAACGCCGCAGCTCCTGACGGAAGTTACGACTCGGGCGGCATCCTTCGCCGCATGCTGCCTCGCGACCTACCACCACGGCGGCCGTGTCAATCGGTAGGTCGGCCTCCTCCTTTTGATGGCGCAGCAGTGTCCTTGGCCTCAAGCTTCCACTCGAAATTGTTCTTGCTCGCGTCGGTCGTGACGGTGGCCTTGAGCTTCGAGCTATCTTCATCACGGTACATTTGGGCAAAAGGAAAAGTCACTGCCTTCTGTTTTCCTTTTATACTGGGCGCGGTCCAGTCGACACTCACGCGGTACTCACCTTCCGGCAGGCCGTCAACCGTTGGGGTCTTGAAAGTAAAACTGCCGTCACTCTCGACTTTGGCCGTGACCGATACAGGCCCTACGAAGGACACGCTTCCAGTCGTGAGCGGTTTACCATCGGCCAGCAGGATCTTCCCCGTGACCGGATAACGCGGGGCTCCGCTCAGCGAATCTCTCTCGCCGCAACCAGCACAGAGTACGCTGAGCACCAAAGTTGCCGTGCAAGCCAGCCCAATTAGTGCGCTCTTTCTCGCCCGTCCAACCAAGTCGTTCATCGTGGCTTTCTTGAGTGTTAAAGACCCAACAACAGCATACATCCGAGGTCAATACCGAAGGCTATCGGTACAGCCCAGGGCCAATGCATAGGCTCATTCGATCACGTGCACAATGCGAGAACCGAAACAGATATTGGCAACGCACCGCTATGCCGCGCACCCTCGCACATTCCGCCCGCAGTCTACAGAACGAGTGCTCGCAAACCTAATGAATTTATTGTGAAATCATAAGTCGGACATGTTGCGCAGTTTACGCAACCCGCCTTGGTTTCCGGTCTGTATCTTCGGTGAAGTCCAACCGGAACGTCGCGGGATACCGATAGGCAGGCTTGCTAGCCCGATGTCTTCTCCTGGTCGGCGATCAAGCCGGTTGCCTGGCGCTTGGGTCGTGTCGTTCGCTCGTCGAGTGGCCTCAGTCACCACCCCCGCGCTCGACCGTATGAGGCGGGGAGTACTGTCTGTTTCCGGCTCGCCAGGCACGACTCCCGCCGCACGCGCGAGAGGATGGAAGGGACACTATAAGTGAGATGCCACGTCGTGAGTGTGATTGTTTGGAGAAGATTTCGTTTGCTTTTGATTATATGGAGCCGTGGTGCTCTAAGTCTCGGGTGGCTTGCCGCTTAAGGAATATGCAGCGTAAGTGGTGGCGAATGGATCAGAATTCCTCGGCGTCATCGGTCGTAGAATCGTCGAGCTGACGTTCACCGCCTGTGTGCTGCGCTGCGACCGACGGGCCCTGGGTCATTGCATCGACGGCCGCGGCAGAAGCGGGATCAAGCCTGGCCGTCGCGCCGCGCGGCCCGACCAAGCGCACGTGGCCTGCTCCGATGACGTCCTCGAGATCGGGAATCAGTCGGTCGTCGTAGCGGATTCGCAGCGACGCGCCGGCCCTGTAGAGTGCCCGGCGCACCTGTTCGAGGCCGACGATCTCGAGGAAAAGGTCGAGGTTGCCAGGGCGGATTCGTACGGCGCGCAGCAGGCGCTCGAGGTGCTCGGCCTGGTGCGACGCCTTTGTGCAGCCGCACGACGACGCCGCGCGTCAGCTCGCCGGGGCCGCTCTCCAGGGGGATGATCCGGCTGATGACCAGCTCGGGCGGGTCGCGGCGGCGGTCGAGCGTTCCCTTGACCCAGACGATCAGGTCGTTCTTGACCAGGTCGCCAATCTTGGCGAATTCTTCGGGCCAGAGCATCGCGGGGGTCGAGCCGCTCAAGTCCTCGAAGGTGAGCTTGGCCATGCGCGTGAGGCCCGACCGGCTCTTCTGCACGTTGCGCACCTGGACGTTGGTGATGATGCCGCCCAGGACGACCTCGGTCTTGTCGGCGGTGGCCGCCAGGTCGGCGACGCGATGGCTCGCCAGCGCCTGGAGCAAGCCGGCGTGGCGAGTCAGGGGATGGCTCGACATGTAGAAGCCCAGCGCCTTTTTTTCGCTCGCCAGTTTCTCGACGTCGGGCAGCTCGGGAAGATCGGGCAACGAGTCGCCAGCGTGGCGGCGTGGCCATTGCCGTTGGCCGTGCGGTCTGGTCTGCGCCGGCCGATTCGATGCTCGTCGAACAGCCCGCGCTGGCCGCGGCGCCGATCGTCCTGCTTGGCCTGCCCGGCCTGGATGCGCTCGCGGCAGGATCGCGCAGCAACTGCGATCGCCTTGCGCCCAGGCAATCGAACGCGCCGGCGTGGATCAAGGTTTCGACGCAGCCGGCGCCCACTTCCTTGGTCGAGACCCGCTCGAAGAAGTCGTCGAGGCTCAGGAACGGCGCCGCTGCTGCTCGCGCGCCTTGACGATCGCCTCGACCGCCTTGAACCCCACCCCCTTGATCGCTCCCAGGCCGAAGTGGATCTTGCCCTCGCTGGCCACCCGGAAATCGAGCTGCCCCTCGTTGATGTTGGGCGGCAGGACCTCGATGCCCATCCGCCGGCAATCGTCGATATGTTCCACGAAAAACTTGTCCCGCTCGGCGCCGTCCATCTCCGAGGAGAGCACGGCCGCCATGAACTCGGTCGGGTAATGGGCCTTCAGGTAAGCGGTCTGGTAGGCGACCAGGGCGTAGGCCGTGCTGTGCGACTTGTTGAAGCCGTAGCCGCCGAAATGCTCGATCAGCTCGAAGATCTTGGCCGCTTGTTCCCGATCGAGCCCCTGCGCGACCGCTCCTTGACGAACTGGTCGCGGCTCTTGGCGATTGACGTCGGTCTTCTTCTTGGAGATCGCCTTGATCGTGGCGTAGGCCTGCGACAGCTCGATGCCGCCCAGGCGGTTGAGGATCCGCATGACCTGTTCTTGATAGACCATCACGCCGTAGGTTTCTTCGAGCACCTCCTTGAGCACGGGATGGAGGTAGACGGCCTGCTTGCGGCCGTTCTTGACATCGACGTATTCGTCGACCATGCCGCCGTTCAAGGGGCCGGGCCGATAGAGTGCGTTGGTGGCGATGATGTCGGCGAAGCGGTCGGGCTTCATCTTGATCAGGAGGTCGCGGATGCCGCCGGATTCGAGCTGAAAGACCCCCTTGGTCTCGCCGCGCTGCAAGAGCTCGAAGGTCTTGGGGTCGTCGAGCGGCAGACGGTCGAGGTCGACGGGGGCGTCGCGGATGGCGCTCGGTTGATGAGCCGGACCGCCGCCGCCGTGGTCGTCAGGTTGCGCAGGCCGAGAAAGTCCATCTTGAGCAGGCCGGCTTTCTCGATGTCGCCCATCTCCCACTGGGTGGTGACGACCTCCTTGGCCTTGTCTTTGTTGGGGATCTTCTGGAGCGGGACGAGCTCTTCGAGCGGCCGGTCGGCGATCACCACGCCGGCGGCGTGAGTGCCGACGTTGCGATTCATGCCTTCGAGCCGGCGGGCGAAATCGAGCAGCCGGGCGACCTCGGGGTCTTCCTCGGCCATCCGCTTGAGGGCCGGCTCTTCCTTGAGGCCTCGTCGAGCGTGATGTTGAGCCGCGCTCGGCACCAGCTTGTTGATCTGCTCGACGCGCGCCAGCGGGATGTTCAAGACCCGGCCCACGTCCTTGATGGCGGCCTTGGCCTTCAAGGTGCCGAAGGTGCCGATCTGGGCGACGTTGGCGTCGCCGTACTTCTTGCGGACGTACTCGATCACCTCGTAGCGGCGCTCCTGGCAGAGGTCGATGTCGATGTCGGGCGCCTCGGAGCGACTTGGGGTCGAGGAACCGCTCGAAGAGCAGGTCGTACTTGAGCGGGCAGACATTGCTCAGATGGAGCAGGTAGCTGACCAGGGCCCCGCACGCCGAGCCGCGGGCCGACGCCGGGATGCCCCGCTCGCGGGCATAGCGCACGAAGTCCCAGACGATCAGGAAGTACGAGGCGAAGCCCATCCGATTGATGATCGAGAGCTCGTGGTCGAGCCGCTCGAAGACCTCGGGCGGCGGGTTGTCGCCGTAGCGCTCGCGGAGCCCCGCTCGCAGAGCTCGCGCAGGTATTCCTCGGGCGTCTTGTTCTCCGGCGGCTGAAACGACGGGAAGCAGCGCCGGCCCAGGCCCAGGCTCTCGTAGTGCGGCTCGACCAGCTCGGCGATCCGCGCCGAGGTGGCCAGCGCCTCGTCGTGGCCGGGCATCGCGGCGTACATCTCCTCGGGACTGCGCACGATAGAACTCCTCGGTCTCGAACCGCATCCGCGTCGGGTCGTCGATCGTCTTGCCGGTGTTGATGCAGAGCAAGACGTCGTGCGCGGCCGCGTCGTCGCGGGTCAGGTAGTGGGCGTCGCTGGTCGCGACCACCGGCAGGCCCATCCGCTGCGGCGATGTCGATCGCGCCGGCGGCGCATTCCTGCTGGATCCCGACGCCGTTGTCCTGGATCTCGACGAAGAAGCTGCTCTTCGCCGAAGATCTTCTGATACCACGCGCAGAGCTGCTCGGCCTCGGCGGTCTTGCCGTGGAGGATGTAGTCGGAGAACTCGGCCGAGGCGCAGCCCGACAGGCAGATCAGCCCCTCGGAGTGGCGCTCGAGGATCTCCTTGTCGATCCGGGGCTTGTAGTAGAAGCCCTCCAGGAACGACAGCGACGAGAGCCGGATCAGGTTGCGAAAGCCGGCGGCGTTCTCGGCCAGCAGCGTGAGGTGAAACGCATGCTCCTGGCCCGACACGCCGCCGCCGGTCCGCTCGGTTCGCTGGCCCGGGGCGACGTAGGCCTCGATGCCCACGATCGGCATGATCCCGGCCGCCTTGGCCTCGCGCAGGAACTCGACGGCGCCGTAGAGGTTGCCATGATCGGTGAGCGCCAGCGCGGGCATTCCCAGCGCCTTGGTCCGCTGCGACCAGGTCCGGGATCTTGCTCGCACCGTCCAGCAGGCTGTAGTGGCTGTGGCAGTGGAGATGCACGAACGGCGGCTGGACATCGTGTGTCACTCGTGTTGCAGCCGCGACGGCCCTTCGGGCACCGCCGGGCCGTCAGTGCCCATTCGGGTCGAATCGAACGTCCGTGTCGCGTATCACGACCGAAGAGTGAACCAGCGACCAGCCGTTCCATAGTCGGGGGTAGCCGAAGGGATGCCAGGACGCGACACGGCCGCACCGGTGCCAAGCGGTCTCGGCTCTCGCGCCGCCGCTTTCGTGGTTGCGGTGCGAGACAATCGCCAGCAAACTGGGCGGGTCGGCGCACGCACCGCGACGTGCAATGCCACGAGGCGACGGCGGAGCCCGGCCGACCGAGTCGCCCGGCGGACAGTCGACCTGAAATTGCTGAGCGCGATTCACGCCCCGGAGCTCAGACGGCCGACGAGCAGGCTTCGCTGGCTCTCACGGGGCTCGACCGACTCTTCTTCTGGCTCGACGCCGGCATCGATTCGAGCCCTTGAACCAGCGCACCGAGCTGCAAGGCAAGCAGACGGTCTTCTCGGACTCTGGCCACGCAGGATTTCCAGGAACGCCTCGGCACCGATCAGCACGGCCTTGGGCTTGCTGTGAATCGTCAGGACAAAACGGGCATCGGGATTTTCAAGGGAGTCGAGGACTTTCGGAAGATCTCGGTGAAGTTCACGACTGCCAATGAAGCGAACGCGAGACTGAGACTGAGGCATCAGATTCCTCGAGGCCGGAATCGGCCAAGAACATGGAGTAAGACGAGGCGAACCAGACGGGCACCGCCTCACACTGCGATAGGCATAAACAAAGTTAGCTAACTTTGAACACTGCGTCAATCAGGGTTCAACTCTAACTACGGAATTCGGAGGCCGAAGTGTTTGACGATTTTCACGAACCGATCGAGTCGCGAGCTATTCGTTCGGCGATCTCAGGCTGCAAGACGACTGGGCTCTTGGCGACTGGCATGGCGTGGCAGTTCAGACGGACTGGCTGCCGGCGATGACTCGGTGGCGGGATCGGCTGCCTTCGGTCGCGCGATCGGGCGCGCCTTGATCGGTCCTCTGGGCTCAGCGGCTGCAGTCGGCGTCTCGGTCGGGGAGTCGGCGGGCGGTTCCGGCGAGGTGCCGCCGCGGCCGGCGGGGGCGGCTTGGTCTTCGGACCGGCCGTCCGACGCGGCGGCGGCGGGAACAGGTCGGCCAGGTCGGTGTACTTGGCGTACTGTTCCACGCAGCTTGTTCTTGATCGTCTCGCCCTCGTTGGTCCGCCCGGCGCGAAAGGCGTCCATCGGCGAGCTGAAGCTGCTTCTCGACATACTGGCGGCGGAGCGCTGATCTCGTTTTCGAGCGACTTGACCCGCTTGAGCCCCAGCAGATGCCATTTCCGCTCGTCCGGATCGTCGGCTTTGACCTGCTGCGGCGAACTCTTGCCACTGGCGGATGGCGGCCAGGTCGTCGCCGCGCTCCGATGCGTCGGCGGCGAGCGCGTTGGCGATCACGAAACTGCGCTCGCGGTTGTCCTTGGGCTCGCTGAACGACGTCTTGACCTTGCTGGCCAGGATGCTCGCCCGTCCCTCGACTTCCTCGAGCATGATCTTGTCGCGCCAGGCGCGGGTTTGCTCGCGATAAGGGTGGTCGGGGAAGCGCTCGTCGAGCGGGTTGATGTATTCATCGAGGGCCGTCCGCCAGTCGCCGCGACTGGTCGAGGCCATGAGCGTTTCGGCCTGCTTGTACAGGTACTCGGCGCTCGGGGGCCAGACCCAGTAGGCGATGAACCCGCCGATCACGAACAAGGCCAGCACGAGGCCGGCGGTCTCGATCACCGATCGATTGAGCCAGGTCGATTCCGACGTCGTCGTCGACCTCGACCGAGCGGTTCCGACGGCGACGAGGCCGACAGCGCGCGGACGCCGGATTTCCGCGGTTTCTTGCGGCGTCGTTCGGGGGCGGCGGCTGGCGGAGCCGCTCGAGCCTGCGCGCGGCTGCCGCGCGAGCGGTTTGGCGCCGGCCGAGCCGCGGCCGGGCCAGACCATCGCGATCGCGGCGCCCTTGCTCGGCCTTGTCGCGCAGTTCGCCGAGCGTGACGCCGACGGCCGCCGCGTCCCACGGCCGGTCGGCGGGGGCCTTGGCCATCAAGTGTCACGACCAGCTCGTCGAGCGCCTTGGGAATCTCTTCGACCTTGGCACTGGGCCGCGGCGGCGGCTCGTTCAAGTGGCAGTGCATCAGCACGACCGGCGTGCTCCCCTCGAACGGCGGCTTGCCGACCAGCATCTGGTACAACACGACCCCAAGCGCATACAGGTCGGTCTTGTGGCTGACCGCGGGCGTGCCGCGAATCTGCTCGGGCGACATGTACGCCGCCGTGCCCAGCGTTCGGCCCGTGGCCGTCAGCGCCGTCGCGTCGAGGTCCTTGGCGATCCCGAAATCCGTCAGCTTGATCTTGCCGTCGGGCGTCACCATCAGGTTCGACGGCTTCAAGTCGCGGTGGACGACGCCGTGCTCGTGAGCATAGTGGAGCGCGTCGCAGATCTGGATTCCCAGCTCGACCACCTCGCGCCAGGGCAACGCGCCGCGGTCGGCGAGCACCTTTTCCAGGGTCACGCCCTCGACGAACTCCATGGCGATGTACGAGGTGCCCTTGAACCGGCCGACCGCCAGGAACCGAACGATGTTGGGGTGGCGGAACTGCTGGAGGATCTCGGCCTCGCGCTCGAACCGCTCGACGACCTTCTTGCCCGCCGTGAGCTCGCCGCTGACGACCTTGACCGCGGCCGGCCCGGCCCGTCTTCTCGTTGGTCCCGCGATAGACGACCCCCATCGCGCCGGAGCCCAGCACCGACTCGATCCGGAACGACCCGAGCTTTTCGCCGATTTGTACTTGCGTCTGCGCCATGATCGCGACGACCCCGTATTCAGGCTCGGGGCATGGAACACGACAAGCCGCCGGCCGCCGGCAGATAGCCGTGCTGCACGTAGTCCATCACCATCCGGTCGGCGTTGAATCGCCAGCCCAGGGTCCGGAAGGCGTTCTTCTGCCGGGCGATCCACTCGCGGGGCAAGCCCGGTGGCGTCTCGCTTGTAATACAAGGGAACGACCTGGTTGGTCAACGTTTCGATCAGCGCCTTGTGGTCGCGCTCATCCTGGACCGAGGGGACGGCGTGGGTCTGGCCGATGCCGATGGCAAACCCATTGGTTCCATCATACGCCTCGGCCCACCAGCCGTCGAGAATCGAGCAGTTCAGGCTGCCGTTCAAGGCGGCCTTCTGCCCGGAGGTGCCGCTGGCTTCCTGCGGCCGGCGGGGGTTGTTGAGCCAGACGTCGACCCCCTGAACGAGCTGCCGGGCCACGTTCATGTCGTAGTCTTCGACGAACACGATCCGCGACGCGAACCGATCTTGCCTGGTGAACCGCACGATATTCTGGATCAGCTCCTTGCCCATGCGGTCCTCGGGGTGGGCCTTGCCGCCGAAGATGATCTGGATCGGCCGGTCGGCGGCGCTGACCAGTCTCGTCAAGCCGCTCGACGTCTTGCAAGATCAGGCCCGACCGCTTGTAGGTGGCGAACCGGCGGGCGAAGCCGATCGTGAGCGCGTTCAAGTCGAGGGCTTCCATGGCGCGGTCGATCGCCTCGTCGCGGCTCGTCGCGGCGGCGGGCCTGGGCCGCCAGGCGATTGCGCACGAAGTTGATCAGCCGCGCCTTGGAGACCTGCTGCGTCTCCCACAGCTCGGCGTCCTCGACCGTCTCGATGGCCCGCCAGGTCTCGGGGTGCCGCTGGCGCTTGGGCCAGTCGGTGCCCAGGTGCCGGTCGAAGAGCAGGTGCATCTGGGGCGAGACCCAGCTCTGGACGTGAACGCCGTTGGTGATGTGGCCGATCGGCACATTTTCTTCGGGCGTGTTGACGTAGAGCGGCTGCCACATGCGCCGCGAGACCGTGCCGTGCAAGGCGCTCACGCCGTTGGCGTAGCGCGACAGCTTGAGCGCCAGCACGGTCATGCAGAACGGCTCGTTGGGGTCGGCCGGATAGACCCGGCCCAGCCCCATGAAGTCGTCGTACGACAGGTGCAGCGCCTCGCGGATCTTGCCCAGGTGCTCCTCGACCAGCTGGGCCGGAAACCGGTCGTGGCCGGCGGCGACCGGGCGTGTGGGTCGTGAAGACGGTCATCGCCGACACGTCGCGCATCACCTCGCCGAACGGCTGACCGCCGATCTCCATCATCGAGCGGATCATCTCGAGCGTGGCAAAGGCGCTGTGCCCTTCGTTGAGATGCAAGACCGACGGGCGGATCTCCAGCGCGTGCAAGGCGCGCACGCCGCCGACGCCCAGGAGCAGCTCCTGGCGAATCCGGGTCCGCGCGTCGCCGCCGTAGAGCCGCGCCGTCAGCGACCGGTCGGACTCGGAGTTCTGCGGGCACGTTGGAGTCGAGCAACAGCAAGCGTGGTCCGGCCCGACCTCGACCCGCCAGACCCGCGCGTGCAAGGTCCCGGTGGTCGTCTCGATCGCGACCAGGAGCGGCTGGTCGTCGGGGCCGACGACGCTCTCGATCGGCAGCAAGATCGGTGTCGGCGTTCAGGTAGAGCTCTTGCTGCCAGCCGTTGGCAGTCGAGCGTCTGGCGAAAGTAGCCCTGCGCATACAGGAGCCCGATCCCGATCAAGGGAATGCCCAGGTCGCTGGCGCTCTTCAAGTGGTCGCCGGCCAGCACGCCCAGGCCGCCCGAATAGATCGGCAGGCTCTCGTGCAGGCCGAACTCGGCGGAGAAGTAGGCCACCGGCCGCGACCGCAAGATCGAGGCATGGATCGCCCCCCACGAGTCGGTGTCGCGGAGGTATTCGGCCAGACGGCGGAATGCGTAATCGATTCGCGAATCGAGCGCCATCTCGGCCGCCCGGCGCTCGAGCTGCTCGGCCGGCAGCCGCTTCAGGAACTCGACGGGATTGTGGTCGACCTTGCGCCAGAGCGCCGGGTCGAGCTCGCGGAAGAGCGTGATGACGTTGGGCTGCCAGGTCCACCACAGGTTCCGGGCCAGCTCCTTGAGCTTGTCGATCAGTTGCGTTTGACCCACCAACGCGGGAGTCCTCCGGAAGTGGGTCCGTTGAAAGGAAGATAGTATCCCGCATGACCATGCACACGCCAAGACCTCCACGCCGAGGAACGGTTTGACCATGCTCTTGGAAGCAACAGATTGGCAGAAAGTGGCATGAGATGGCAGGTTTTTGGAAGGGCTCCGGTGCCAATGCGCGTTGCCTTCGAGCCGATGCGGGAACAAACTTTGTGCGTGCGGGGAACTCCGTTCATTCGAGCGCAAAGCTTTTGGATATCAGTTGTTGTGTCACTTGATCCCAGCAGCCATCGCCGGCTTTTTGGCCCGCGATTGGAAGGCCGCAATTGGCTGCTTGCGCGACCCGTTAGCCGGCGACTCTGTCACTTTTTCGGTCGCGGCCTGAGAATCCGGCTCTCAGTTAAAGAAGCTGTCATGTAATAAGTTGCTCAGCCTGTGCTTGTGGTGCAGGCGTCTCGCCTGCACACCTGGAAGACGCTGGCGGGACGCCTGCACCACAATGGACCACGTCATTTCGCGACAGCCGCTCAGGAGATACGAGCGATGCGCGGAGAAGAAGGCCCTCTCTCTATATATACTGGCGGAGGGGGGGGACGCACTTTCCAGAGGCCAGAATCGACGTATCTTTCAGCGACTGAATGGATTGTGCGCCACAAACTGTGCAATTCCGGCGCGAGGGTCGGGAGGTGCACGGCTTGCAGTCTGAAACGGATTCGCCGATTTCACAGTCGGGGGTTCTAACGATTATGCCCGTTTTCCAGCCTATCGGGTGTTGCCGTCGGCAGTTCGTGCTAGCGACGCTCGCGATCGGTTTGGCCTGCCCAGTGCGGATCAAGGCCGACGACGCAGCCCCCGAACACAACGGCCGGTTGGTTTTCCATCGCTACACCGGCTACGAGGCATGAGACAGCAAGCTTTACGAATACGACTACGGCAAGAAGTCATTGACTTGTCTGACCTCGAACTGGCCCATCGATCACGCGATGAACGCCCACTTTTCCTCCGACGGCCAGCGGATCGTGTTCATAGGCGTCCCCAAGGGTCGGCACTATCCGGCCAATGTATCGATGGGTCTTCTTCGCGCACCGCGCGGGCGGGCGGCGGAGCTATGACCTTTACGTCGGCGACTCCGTGACGGGGCGCATCGTGCCAATCGGCGCGGACGGGATCAACACGGCGGCTGAGGAGCTGGGGGCTTGCTACTCTCCCGTGCGCAGCGATGGCCAGGGGCGCTTTTCGGCGGCAATCGGGATGCCCGGTGAGCGCGCCCCCGAAGGCGAAGCAATCACTCGCCGGATGGTGCTATAAGATTCAACCGCAGACGAACCAGAGGGACATGGGTCGGGAACGGGCCTTCTGTTCTTCCGTGCAGGTCCGCGCGTTTCCGTGGTTGAACTCTGCTGCACTCTGGTTTCAGAAGGTTTTTGAACCACCGAAGGCACGGAAGGACACGGAAGGGGAGCGAGCCGTCTATGTCGTCATCTCGACCGATCGAATGTCCGCTTTCGCGCCGTCCGCAGTACCAGTGAGTCGAACTCGCTCTTGGACCAACGGGGGACAATTCGTGCAACAAAACGTGCGGGCATTGCGGGATGCTGCAATGCCAACTCTTCATCAACCCACGTTGAGGCCCCCATCGGCGCGACGCGATTTGTGCCGGTCATACTGCATACGAGCATTGCAACGGCTGTGCGGCCTCTATGCAGCAATCGCGGCTCGTTCCGGCCGTTTTCGGCTCCTCATCGGCGAGAATTGTGAAGGCCACATCAGATTCGTCACGTGCGTCACGTGCGTCACGGGGTCTTTGTAAGTCTTTGACAGATTAGCGGTTCTGGCACTTCAGCCATAATCAAGCGGCGCGGCCTGATGCGTCACGGTGCGTCACGGTGCGACGCTGCGCGTTGACCGGAATGCCGGCTTTGCGGAGTTCGCAGGACGATCGGGCTCTGCCGGAAAATCACGCCACGCCGGACCGGCGGGCGCCGTGCGGAAAAAACTAACGATCCAGCCGCTTTTAGTAATCGGCACCGCCGGGCAGCGCCGCCGGCCGTCGTCGAAACGATCCTCACTTTTCCTTGCCTGTTCTAGCCGCCGCTTTCGCCTCGGCTCTCTCTCTTCGTTAACTTCGTTGTCTTCTGTTCAAGGCGTGTTTGCGCGGGGCAGGACAAGTCTCGGGATTCCGTGATCGAGCTTGATCTAATCCAAGTTGAACAGGAGCCCGAGCGGCACGTCCAGCAGTCTCATGTAACTCAGCATCTTGGAACAGAAGACAACGAAGGAAACGAAGAATTCGTTTCGAACGAGATTGCTGCGGCCGGTATATCGAGGTAAGGGATTGTGACGCGCGAGACGTCCAGCCATCTCAATCGTTGGCCGACGAGACGCGCCGAGCGAACTCGCAGTGTACGTCCCTCGTGTTCACCGCCGGCGCGGGGCAGGAAGACTGCAAACCACTATTGCAACTCCGGCAGCAATCTGAGCGTGCGGTTGCGTTTGAGGCGAATGATCGAAAAATCATGGCGGTCGAGTGTAAAGACCGTGCGTATGTTCTCCCTCTCCGCGAGATAGACCAGGGCGGCATCCGCAAACTGGAGGCCTGAATCCTCATAACGGCGCAGGATCGCAGCGATCTCGGCGAGGCTACCGCTCTCCAGAGGCAAGAGGTCGAACATCCCCGCGGCATGGGCATCGACGATGCGGTCGAGCGGTCGATGCTGGTTGCGCAGGAGCCACGCGGCTTCGGTCAGCACGGGCCAGCAGGTGAAGAGCGGCGGCGGTAGTGCGGCGAGCGTTTCGACGCAGATGCGGTGATGTGCGTCGTTCTTGGCGAGGAGAGCGACCAGGGGGCCGGTATCGAGGAGGATGCGGCGGTCAGCCACGCCCGAAGCCTTTCATGTGCTCGGGGTTCGTGCTGAGGTCGGCCGGCGTGTCCTTGTAAGCCCCAATGAAGCCGATGCGGCGGGCGATGTCGAGGCAACTTTGTCTGGGCACGCGCTGCCGGATGTGCTCCTCGAGCGCTTCCCGCACGATGTCGGATGGGCGCACGCCTTTCTCTCGCGCTTCGGCTTCCAATTCCTGCTTGAGTCGTGCATTCACCCGGACGTTGATCCGATCCATTTCATATTCCTCCCGCGCCGACGGTTTTGTCAGACATCATATCGCGTGTGTCTGACATCGCCCAGGGGTCCTTCGCCGGCCCTGAGCTTGTCGAAGGGGGTCCTTCCGCCCTCATCCTGCCCCCCCTTCGGAAAAACCTGTGTCGAGCGCGGCTCAAGACGGCGGCGATGTTGTCTGTCTTTAGGGAGAGACGATCACCCGACGTCAGAGGACACGATGGGTGACGACGACCAAGAACGATCGGCGCCGTGAGCGCGGGGCTCACCGCCGAGCCCGGCCCGGGAAAGCCTGAGCCGGCACCATGATTCGAGGATGCGACGTCGCCGGTCGCCTCTGCCGTGGATTGCCTTCTTAAGCAACGGACCGTGACAGGCGTGGCGCTCGGTCTGGCGCGCCGGGGGGCTATCGGATCACCAGAGCAGCGGGAATGCGTATCGTCGGAGCCTGCCGATGAGAACATTCTTAGATCGGCTCATACCGCGTCAGCCAGGGTACGCGGTCGAAGTCGGCATCGTTACTGGCGAGGTGGGTGAGACCATGGGCTTGCATGACAGCGACAACCAAGGCGTCGCCGGTGAGGAGTTCGAACTGCTGGCTCGCGAGGGTCGCAGCCTCGACCAGGGGCGGTGCGATGGCACCGGCCTGGATACCCATGAGCGTATTCGCATCGAGGAAGACCGCCGCCGCGGCCGGGATCTGGGCGAAGGTCATGGCGACTCCAGCATGCCGAATTCATCGTCCTCGGCAATCCGACGCAGGACCTCGGGATCGCCCGTCCACTTCAGCATTCCAGCCGTCCGCTCGGTCCAAGTGCCGGCCGCCTCGATGGTGACGGTCACCTTCTCGTGCTCCTTGAGCGGCAGCGGCTGGAGCCGGCTTGAGCACGCCGTTCTCGTAGATGGCTTCGACAGTAATTGACATCGGGAGGACCTCCTGGAACGTCGCGCAGATTCTGTGTAAGCACCGCATCGGGCCACGCTCTCGATCATGGGCCTCGGAACAAGACCGTGAAACCTTCTTGGGTGAAATGATGATCGTAGTTCAATCAAAAGGTGTCTGCAAAGTATACGGCAGGCATACCCCGTCACTCCGGCCGTTTCGGCGTGCCGTAGATATAGTGGTCGTGCTGCGACGCACCGTCGGCGGGGAGCCGATCCAGGATTTCCTGCGGCAATGCGCGGCCGCGGGATGCGATCTCCTCGGCCAGCGATCTCCGAGCCGGCTCCACAGTGATCCGCACCTTTTCGTGTTCCTTCAACGGCAACGGCTGGGTCGGCCTGAGCACGCCGTTCTCGTAGATGGCTTCCACGGTCAACGTCATAACACGGGCTCCGGAAGGAGGTGCCGACACTCGCTGATGAATCTCATTCTAACGCAGGCCGCACCAGGCAGGGAGATGCATTGCGGCGAGGCCGCAATGGACCAGGAGAGCGGAGAAAGTAGTAAGGAGAGAAGAATGACGGCTGATTGGGCTGCGCCCCGTTTTTTGGTCCACGGCTAATGAGAGTTCGTTCAACGACTGTGCAGATCAACTTGTCACTATGCAACAAGCCTTTTCCGATTCTCCTTCCGATCGCAGGCTGCACTGAATTCGTTCGGCGTCGCATACGACAACGAACTGTGCGGCCGCACCGCGTTGTATTCCCGCCGGTACCAGGCCCCCTTTGCTCGAGCGTCCGCGACGTCCTCGAATTCTACCCGCTCTAGGAACTCGTCGCGCAACCGACTGTGGAATGACTCGATATATCCGTTCTCCCAAGGGCTTCCTGGTGCCACCGGGATTGGGTCGGCCCCCGCCCTTGGCAGCCAACCCACCAAAGCCTCGCAAATGAATTCCGATCCGTTGTCGCTTCTGATGCGGGTCGGCGCCCCGCGACGACCGATCACCCGGGCCAAGATCCGACGAACATCAGCTCCCCTTATCGACTCGGCTGGGTGCAGGACCAGGCACTCCCGAGTATATTCGTCCACCAGCGTCAACCACTTGAGAGGACGACCGCTGGCGGTCCGATCGTGGATGAAGTCGCAGGTCCAAACGTCGTTCTTGAACTTCGCCGGTTGCTGGACGCAACTGTTGGCGCTGACCCCCGGTTTGGGGCCCAGTTTTCTCGTTTTTCTCAGCCTCAACGGTCGACGCAGTCCCAGCTCATTCCAGAGCCGCCGCACCCGTTTGAGGTTGACCGACCAGCCACGCCGGAGCAGGAGGGCATGGATTCGCCGGTACCCGTAACGCGGATGCCGACGCGCCAAGCGTTTCATCTCCCGGCTCAATGCCGGCTCGTCAGCCCGGCGCTTGCGGCGATACCGCAAGGTCGAGCGAGAGCGATCCATCACACGGCACGCCCGCCGCTGAGAGACCCCGAAGTGCTCTCCCAGGAAATCCGCGGCGGTTCGTTGCTCGTTAGGTGTCACCACTTTTTTTTTGCGATCTCCTGGAGCATCGCCTTGTCCAGGAGCAAATCAGCCACCAGCCTCTTGAGGCGGTCGAGCTCGCCTTCCAGCTCGCGGCAGCGGCGATCGGTAGCATCCTGGCCGGGCGCCTGCCGCTGCCGCCACTTGTAATAGGTAGCCTGGGCAAAGCCCTGCTTGCGGCAGATGTCAGAGACTGTCAGTCCCTTGGCCAGGTCGTGGTCGGCTTCACGCAGCAAGCGTGCCACTTCCTCGGCGGTCCTTCGCCTTCTCATGAGTCCCTCCGTGGCTCATCCTACCGGGAGACTCTCATTTCGGCCGGACCAATTTTTGGGGAGCAGGCCATGATCGCTCTCCTGCGGTCTACTCACTACTTTCTACTTTCTGAGCCTGTGCCGATACGACCTCAACAACTTGCGCGCACGTGCGCAGACGGTGCGAACAGTCGGCCCTAATTCTTCGTTATCTTCGTTGCCTTCTGTTCAAGATTAGTTCGCACCGGGCAGGGCAAGCACTCTGCCGGAGGGCCTGCCGGACTCGACGAACAGCCGATCAATGGGGTGAGTTTGATGTTGGAACAGAAGGATTACTTGCAGCACCCAAACGCGAGGATTTCGCACGGTTTTCATCGGCCCAGCCCCGAGGCCTGGGACGGCTTGAGGCAAAACAAGCTCACTCGTCGGGTTCGCACATGCTGACTCGACACCGGAACGTCACCGGCTATATCTGACGCGGATCGCCTTCTTAAGAAACGGACCGAACACGGCTCGGCGCTCAGCGTGCGCGCCCAGGTCGCTGATTTTGTGATCTCAACATTGATTCGTTCCTTCAGCCCAGGAGAAGCCACCATGCGCCGGAAAATACGCCGTTCGCTGCACAGCAAGTCAGCCCCCGTGCTCAGTCGTGTTTTTCGGCCCGTGCTCGGCCAGCTTGAGGCGCGCACGCTCCTGTCTGGCAATCCCACGTACTACACGGTCAACCTGACCAGTGATACCGGCGCCAGCTCGGGGACCGACGACTACCCTACGGCCGGCACTCCTTCGGGCGACCTGCTCTGGGCCATCACCCAGGCAAACAACCAGGGGCAGCCAGGGTACGCAGCGGCCAATCCCGCCGGCAGCGTGATCGACTTCGATCCTTCTGTGTTCGGCACCGCGCAGACGATTATGCTTTCGAGCACACTCGTGCTGAGCGAGTCGGACGGTCCGGAGACGATCCAGGGACCCGGTTCCGGCCTGCTTACCATCAACGGCAACAATGCCGTTGGCGTGTTCGCGGTCGATGGCGGGGTCACCGCCTGCATGTCGGGCCTGACGATCTCTGGCGGCGCGGCCAGCAACGGCGGGGGCATAGACAACAATGGGATCCTAACGCTCAGCAGTACCGTCGTCTCCGGCAATATGGCCACTGGCTCCGGCGGCGGGCTGTACAACGTGGGCACGGCCACACTCAGCGGCTGCACCTTCGCGAATGACTCAGCCGCCGGCTCGGGCGGCGGCATCTACAACAATGGTACGCTCCTGCTTTCCGCCAGCAGCGTCACCGGCGATACGGCGGCCAACGGCGGTGGCGGGATCATCAACGGCGGCACGATCACGGTCACCGGGACGAGCTTCAGCAACAACCAGGTGCCCTACCAAGCCGGCGGGGGCTTCCTCAACCAAGGGGGGAGCGGGACCATCACGACTAGCACGTTCACCGGCAACTCAGCCGGCGGCGTTGGCGGCGGGCTGGCCGATCCTGGCGGCTATGGGGGGCAGCTCGCGATCAGCGCCTCCACCTTCAGCGGTAACTCGGCCGAATACGGCGCGGGCGTGTACAACTCTGCCACCCTGACTCTCAGCACCAGCACGCTCACGGGCAACTCGGGCGACTTCGGCGGCGGCATCATCAACTATGGCTCGCTCACAGTCAGCGCCTGCACGTTGTTTGCAAACACGGGCGGCGAAGGCGCTGGGATCGACCAGGCCGGAGGAACGCTCTACCTGATCAACTCCACCCTATCGGGGAACTCGGTCATTAATTATGGGGGCGTAATCTATGACTCCTCCCCCGGGCTCACCGTGATCAATAGCACCATCGCCTACAACTCCGGCCCGGGGATCTACGACGCTGGTGGCTCGCCCATCCTGGACAACACCATCGTGGCCTGGAACACGGCTGGTGGCGGGCTGAGCCCCACGGAGCAGGATACGGCCGGAACGCCTTTCGCGAGCACCAGCGCCTACAACCTCATCGGGGTGGACACCACCGGCAGCTTCAGCGGCAATGGCAACCTGGTCGGTGTCACCAACGCCGGCCTGGGCATCCTGGCCAATAACGGCGGTCCCACCCAGACCATTGCTCTGCTCGCCGGCAGCCCGGCCATCAACGCCGGTAGCGTCGGCCTTGCGGTGGACCAGAACGGGAATCCACTCACCACCGACCAGCGTGGTGCCGGCTACCCACGAACAGTCAACGGGACCGTGGACATCGGGGCCTTCGAGGGTCCCAACCCGACCAACACGGTGCTCAGCACGTCAGTTACACCGTCGGTCTACGGCGAATCGGTGACGTTCACGGCAACGGTGACGCCGACCGTTTCGTCGGCCGTCACGCCGAGCGGAACCGTGACGTTCTATGACGGCTCGACGGCCCTGGGAGCGGGTACGTTGAACTCGATGAGCGTGGCCACCTATATGACCACCTCCTTCCAACTCGGCGTGGGCAGCAATCAATCGATCACGGCTGTCTACAGCGGCAACACCAATTTCAACACCAGCACTTCGAGGGTGTTGAACCAGACGGTGAACAAAGACGGCACCACAACATCAGTCAGCGCCTCGCCCACGTTCGCCAACGTCGGGCAGTCCGTCACCTTCACCGCGACGGTCACGGCCAATTCGCCAGGCTCGGGCACGCCCACCGTAAGCGTGGACTTCTACGACACGACGACCAGCACCGACCTCACGCCCGGCGGTGTCGCGTTGTCGTCAGGCACGGCCACATTCTCCACGACGAGCCTGGCGGCCGGGCCGCACACCATCAAGGCGACGTATTCCGGCGACGGCAACTTCCTCACCAGCTACGGCACGGCGGGCACCGTGACCGTGGGCCAGTCGATCATCGTGCTCGACCCCTCGGCGGGCGGAGCGCTCAGCATCTCGGGCAATGCGTCGATCAACTTGCCGGGAGGGGTTTACGTCGATTCGAGCTCGTCGACCGCCCTGTCAGCCAGCGGCAATGCCGCAATCAAGGCGACGGTCATCGACGTGCACGGCGGCGTTTCCAAGAGCGGCAACGCGAGCTTTAGCCCGGCGCCGATCACAGGCGCCGCCGTTACCGCCGACCCATACGCGACGCTCGCGGAACCGAGCACGACGGGATTGACCAGCTACGGCTCCGAGAGCGTAAGCGGCAATTCGTCGGCGACGATCAAGCCCGGCATCTACTCCGGCATCTCGGTTTCGGGCAACGCCGCGCTGACCATGAATCCCGGCGTCTACATTATCGAGGGCGGCGGGTTCTCGGTTTCCGGCAATGCCAGCGTCAGTGGCACGGGCGTGACGATTTTCAATGCCGGCAGCAAGTACCCGACGACGGGAGGGACGTACGGCGCCATCTCGCTCTCCGGAAATGGCTCCTACAACCTGACTCCGCCGACCAGCGGGACTTACGCCGGCATCGTGATCTTCCAGTCGCGCGATAACACCAAGGCCCTCACGATCAGCGGCAACGCCTCGGGGATGACCGGCGTGATCTACGCGCCAGCGGCCGCGCTCGATGAGAGCGGCAACGCTTCCCTCGATGCGTCGCTCGACGTCGATACGCTCTCGATCAGCGGCAACGGCGTCGCCAATACCATCGCCTTGAGCTCCCCGGCGGGAACGGTTGCCTACAGTCCCAACCAGATCCGCGACGCCTACGGCATCAACGCGTTGGGCGCGGGTCTCCCGACCCCGCCCCTTGACGGCACCGGCCAGACGATTGCGATTGTCGATGCCTACGACGACCCTGATATCTACCAGTCGCTCGACGCCTTCGACTCGCAGTTCAGCCTCACGGACTCGGGGCCGACGCTGTACGCTCAGTACGGCCCGGCCTCGTCGTTTTTGACCGTGCTCAACGAGTATGGCCAGGCCACATCGCTGCCCAGCACCGACCCGAACGGTCCCGGCACCGACAACTGGGAAGTCGAAGAGGCGCTTGACGTCGAATGGACGCATGCGATCGCGCCGGGTGCGCAGATCATCCTCGTCGAGGCGAACAGCTCGGCGCTCTCGGACTTGATGGCCAGCGTGGCGACGGCTGCCGCGCAGCCGGGCGTCTCGGTGGTGTCGATGAGCTGGGGCTTCGCCGAGGGACAAGCTGTCTTCGCCGCGGATGAGGCCACCTACGACAGCGTGTTTAACGTGCCGGGTGTGACGTTCGTGGCCAGCACAGGCGACTACGGCGCGGCCGATCCCGAGTATCCCGCGTTTTCGCCGAACGTGGTGGCCGTCGGCGGCACGAGCCTGACGCTCAATGCCGATAATTCGTACAACAGCGAAACGGGCTGGGGTTATTACTCCAGCGCAGCGGGCGCCTTCATCGGATCGGGCGGCGGCATCAGCTTATATGAGCCTGAGCCGGCTTATCAGCAGGGTGTGCAGTCTACAGGTTACCGTATTACGCCCGATGTTTCGCTGGTTGCCGATCCAGCGACGGGCGCCTGGATCGCGGATACCTACAACCTCAACCCGAGCGATCCGTTCGAGGTCGTGGGCGGCACGAGCCTGGCAGCGCCGGCCTGGGCGGGGCTTTTTGCGCTCGTCAACCAGGGACGCGTTGCGGCGGGCGAGTCGAGCTTGAACAGCTCGACGCCGGAAGATGCTCAAACCGCTCTCTACATGCTGCCGCAGAGCGATTACAACTCGATCGCAAGCGGCACCAACGGCTACAGCGCGAGTGCCGGGTACAATCTGGTGACCGGCCTGGGCACGCCGGTTGCGAATCTGCTGGTGCCTGACCTGATCGCTTACCAAGGGCCGGGCACAGCTTACTCAGGAGCGACCGTCGGCGCGCTCCAGAACGCGGATCTGGTTGACACGGGGGCGACCGCGGGCAGCACGACCAACGTGTTCAGCGTGTTTGACGCCCTCACCGTGCCGAGCGACGGCCGCGGCACGGCCGCGGATCAGGGTCCCGGCGGGGCGCTACCATCGCCCAGGGCGTTGCCATCCCCCAGGGCGCTGCCCTGGGCTGATTTGTGGATGCCCCTTCGGGGCAGAGGAAGCAGCGTAGCGCGACACCAAGACGCGCTCGACGGGGCTGATTCGCAGAGCGCGGCTGGCTATCATATCATGAGTTCACCGCTGATCATTGCCGCCGAGGCGGGCTCAGGCAGCGGGGCCGGCATCATGCCGCTCGACAGCATGATGGCGCGCGATGCGGTCTTGACCGACTGGTCCTCGGCGGCGACCGCGGCACACAAGCGGGTACCCGTTCGTGGGGCAGCCCTGCGTGGCCCAGTTATCCGCGTCGAGGCCCTCCCAGCCCCGGCGCCGGCGAGGAGGCCGCTCCTCGACGTTGCGTCGGTGGACGCTTTGTTTGTTGACCCGCAAGCCGCGAGTTCGCTGCTTAGCGATGACGGGTGGGTCCGTCGTGCGCTGACGAAAGGCCGGGGGTAACACTGACATTCTTCGGATTGCGCGTACTGCCGGAATCTGGTACGCTCTCGGACAGAGGCCCTCGCTCACAACTGAATGAGGAAACCAGGAAACCAGGAAAAGCCCGAAGACTCGATGGCCCAGTTGATTCCCCACGGAAATCTTCGTTTCCTTCGTTAGCTTCTGTTCCAAGATCAGATCGGCACCATGCGCCCGCTATTCGCCCCGCTCCAAACGCACCTTGAACAGAAGAAAACGAAGGTAACGAAGAGCGAGATAACAGCCTAATGCAGCAGCTAAGTGGAACCGCAGGACTCTCATTGTCGCCTTTCGCTCCGCGAAAGGATGATTATCATATAACAAAATAACTGTTCTTTCGCGGAGTGTGGAATCGCAGGGCTCTCATTGTCGCCTTTCGCTCCGCGAAAGGATGATTATCATACAAACGCATAAATGCTCTTTCGCGGAGCGAAAGACGACATTATTGGTGGGAATCGCGAGTTGCCGCCAGGCCAAGTTTTCATCAGCCCAGGATCCGCCGGGCCAAGAAAGAGGTCGTCGATGCCGCCATCCGATCCGGTCCTTGAGCTGCTGGTGGCCCAGGCCCGCGCCGGCGACCAGGCTGCGCTGGGGCGGCTGCTTGAGCTGTACCGCAACTATCTGCGGATTTTGGCCCGCTCGCTGATCCGCCCGCCTTTGCAGGTCAAGCTCGATGCTTCCGACCTGGTGCAGGAGACGTTCCTGAAGGCCCAGCGCGACTTTGGTCAGTTCGCCGGCTCGGGAGAGCGCGAGCTGGTGGCCTGGCTGCGGCAGATCCTCGTCCGGACCTTGGCCAACCAGGCCAAGCATCACAAGGCCCGGGTGCGCGACCGGCGCCGCCAGGAATCGCTCGACGCGCTTCTGGACCGCTCGAGCCTGGCGATCCAGGAGCAACTGGCCGATTCGATGGCCTCGCCGAGCGCTCACGCCATGGGGCGCGAGCAGGCCGTGCTGCTCGCCGATGCGCTGGCCGGCCTGCCTGCCGACTATCGCGAGGTCTTCATCCTGCGTAACCTTGAACAAGTCCCCGTCGAGGAGATCGCGGCGCGGATGGGCCGCTCTCCCAACGCCGTGCGCAAGCTCTGGGGCCGCGCAATGGTCGCGCTCAAGCAAGCACTGGAGTCATCGTCATGAACACCAACCGCTCGTCGCGCTTCGATGGCATCCCCTCCGGCGGGGAGGAAAACTCCGAGGTGATGGCCATTCTGGATCGCTACCTCTCCGGCATCGAGGCCGGTCAGCCGGCCGATCCCGACAAGCTCTTGGCCGATCACCCTGAGCTGGCCGGACAGTTGCGGTCTTACCTCAAAGTGATGCACCTGGCCGGTCGGCTGGCCGAGAGCTCGGCTTCCGGGTCCAAGGTCGTGCTCGCCGGGGCCTCAACGGAGGCCTCGGCGCCCGGCCCCGGCGCGAGCCTGCTGTCGACCCTCGATCTCGGTCCCGGCCCGCTACCACAGATCCACCTGCACGAACTGCTCGACGAGCCGGAACCGCTGATCAAGCCAAGATCGCCCGAGATGCCCGATCAGGACGGCGCGGCGCAGCCGTGGGCCGCTACCAGCTTCAAGGTGAAATCGCGCGGGGCGGCATGGGAGCGATTCTCAGGGGCCGCGACGTCGACCTGGGTCGAGAGCTGGCGATCAAAGTGCTGCTCGAGTCGCACCGCGGCGATTCTGACGTCGTGCGCCGGTTCATCGAAGAGGCGCAAATCGGCGGCCAGTTGCAGCACCCGGGGGTCGTACCGGTTTACGAGCTGGGGGCGTTCCCCGACCGGCGCCCCTACTTCGCCATGAAGCTGGTCAAAGGCCGCACCCTGGCGGCGCTCTTGGTCGAGCGCAAGGATCGTGCCGGGCGCGAGTCCCCCGACGATGTTGGGCGCGGGTCTCCCGAAGCTGCTGGGCGCGGGTCTGCCCCTCGCCCCGCGGGGGAGAGGATGGCCGAAGGCCAGGTGAGGGGGGATTGCCCCGCCCCGAGCGGGACCGAAGGTCTCCCCTCGGCCCAAGACGACCTTCCCCGCTTTCTCTCGATCTTCGAACAGATTTGCCAGACCATGGCCTATGCCCACGCGCGCGGCGTGATCCACCGCGATTTGAAGCCGTCGAACGTGATGGTGGGCTCGTTCGGCGAGGTGCAGGTGATGGACTGGGGCCTGGCCAAGGTCTTGCCCACCGGAGGCATCGCCGACGAGGCGGCGGCAGCGCAGGCGGTCGTGGAAACGATCATCACGACGGTCCGCAGCGGCTCGGCTGGGAGCGGCAGCGAGTCGCAGGCGGGCAGCGTCCTGGGTACGCCCTCGTACATGGCGCCGGAGCAGGCCCGGGGCGAGGTGGAGCGAATTGATGAGCGCGCCGACGTATTCGGCCTGGGTGCGATCCTCTGCGAAATTCTGACCGGCCGGCCGCCGTTTGTGGGATCAACGCGGGAAGAGATTCGCGCGCAGGCGGCGCGGGGCGAGTTGGCTGATGCCGTGGCTCGGCTTGAAGCAAGCGCAGCCGATGGCGATCTGATCGCGCTGGCCCGCGACTGCCTGGCCGCCGAGCGGGATCGGCGGCCGCGCAACGCCGGCGCGGTGATGCACCGGTTGACGTCGTACCTCGCGTGCGTCCAGGAGCGGCTCAAGACGGCGGAGCTGGCGCGGGTCGAGGCGCAGGCACACGCCGAGGAAGCACAAGCACGGGCCAGGATCGAGCGATCGCGGCGGCTGCGCACCGTGGCGCTGGCGGCATCCGTGCTGGTCACATTTGGAGTGGTTGGGGGCGGCTGGTCCTACCTCGCGCGGAAGCAGGCGGCGCGCCTTGTAACGACGACCCGCGTCGTTTCCGACGCCTTGGCCGACGCCGAGCGCCTCCGCGGCCAGGCCCGGTCGGCGGCCGTTGGCGACCTCACCGCGTGGTTTGAGGCCGTGTCGGCGGCCAGGCACGCTCGTGACCTGCTGGCACAGGGCGAGCCGGATGACGCCCTGCAGCAGCGGGTAGACGCCACACTGACCGACGTCGAGCAAGAGCAGGATGCTGCCGGGAAACAGGCCGCCGAGATCGAACGCGACCGAAAACTGCTCGCAGAATTAGAGGCGATCCGGGGTAGCCGGAGTGAACACTGGGAACCGAAGCAAACCGACCGAGAGTATGCGGAGGCGTTCCGGGCTTTCGGGATCGACGTCGACCAGCTCGACCCCGATGATGCAGGCAAGCAGGTCGCACGACGGTCGGCACCGGTCGAACTTGCCTCCTACCTGGACGATTGGGCTTTGCAGCGTCGCGCTGCCCAGGGCAAGCAGGGAGAGGCGGAGTGGCGGCGACTGCTCGCCGCGGCGAAGGCGGCCGACCCGAACCCGTGGCGCGTCGCCCTGCGGGACCAGATCGGCCGTGATGACAAGGAAGCGCTGCGACGGCTGGCCGGCGACGGCGATAAGCTGGGTGCCCAGGCACCGCCGAGCTTGGTTCTCCTCGCAGGGGCACTGATCAGCGGAGGGGATCGCGAGCTGGCCGAACGGGTATTACAGTGCGCGTGGCGGATTAAGCCCGACGATTTCTGGGTCAACTTCGAGCTGGGAAATGTGCACACGACTGAGTCCGGGTACACCCGACCGGATGCAACTGCCCGGTACATGTCGGTCGCGGTCGCGATCCGCCCACGCAGCTCTAAGGCGCACAACAACCTCGGCACAGCCCTGGGGGGGCAGGGAAAGCTAGACGAAGCAATCGCCGAGTTGCGTGAAGCGCTACGGCTCAAGCCCGGCTACGTCGACGCCCAAAAAAATCTCGGCCATGCCTTGGTGCTCAAGGGGAAGCTGGACGAAGCGATCGCCGAGGACCGTGAAGCGATCCGTCTCAAACCAGACGACGCCAAGGCCCACAACAACCTCGGAAGCGCCCTGCAACACCGGGGCAAAGTGAACGAAGCGATCGCCGAGTACCGCGAAGCGCTACGGCTCAAGCCCGACTACACCCTCGCCCACAGCAACCTCGGCTCCGCCTTGATAGACCAGGGGAAACTGAGCGAGGGCATCACCGAGTGCCGCGAAGCGCTGCGGCTCAAGCCCGACCTCGTAGAGGCCCACACCAACCTCGGCGCCGCCCTGATAGACCAGGGGAAACTGAGCGAGGGCATCACCGAGTGCCGCGAGGCGATCCGCCTCACGCCCGGCTTGGCAGAGGCTCACTGCAACCTTGGCGGCGCCCTCAACCAGCAGGGAAAGCCGGAGGAAGCGATCGCAGAGTGCCGTGAAGCGTTGCGGCTCAATCCCGGCCACGCCGAGGCGCACGTCAGGCTCGGCCATGCCTTTGCCCTCCAAGGGAAGCTCGACAAAGCGTTCGCGGAGTGGCGCGAAGCGCTCCGCCTTGAGCCTGATTGCGCCGACGCCCACAACAATCTTGGCTTTGCCCTCCACCAGCAGGGGAAGCTTGAGGAAGCGATCGCGGAGTGGAGGGAAGCGGTACGGCTGAGGCCTGACCGCCCCGACGCCCACAACAACCTGGGCCTGGTCCTCAGACAGCAGGGCCGATTCACCGAGGCGCTTGCAGAACTCAGGCGGGCTCATGAGCTGAGCTCAACGAACCCGAATCGGCCTAATCGCCTCGCAGAGAGGGTGCGCGAGACGGAGCGGCTGGTCGAGCTCGATTCCAAGCTGCCGGCAACCCTCAGCGGTCAGGCCAAACCTTCTGACGCTCTTGAAACGCTCGGGTTCGCCCAGCTCTGCTATAAGAAGAAACTCCACGGCGCTTCGGCGCGCTTCTGGGCCGAGGCCTTTCAGGCTCAACCGAAGCTGGCCGAGGACATGAAGGTCCAGAATCGCTACAACGCCGCTTGCGCCGCAGCTCTGGCCGGCTCTGGAGCGGGCAAGGATGACCCGAAGCTCGGCGACGCGGCCAAGGCGCGCTGGCGAAAGCAGGCGCTTGACTGGCTCAAGGCCGATCTGGCGGCGTGGTCGAAGATCTTGGAGAGCGGCCCACCGCAGGCGCGACCGGCTATCGCCCAAACGCTCCAGCACTGGAAAGCCGACACCGATCTGAACGGCCTGCGCGACGCGGCCGCGCTGGCCAAGCTCCCCGAAGACGAGCAAAAAGCCTGCCGCGCCCTTTGGGCCGGCGTCGATGCCCTGCTGGCCAAGAGCCGCCAAGCGACAACGCCGTGAGGGTCGGCGATCGGCTGCTGACGTACTGGCTGGTGAGACGGCGAACGTCGTAGTAGGCACGCGGAGCGTGCCGTATGCCGCAGCCTGAAGAAGTCGTGTCGACCCCGATTCAGCCACGGCACGCGGAGCGTGCCTGCTACGCCCGCGGCCGCGCTGCGTTAGGAAGACGATGATGCATGCGATTGGAATGTCTGTAAGAGTGAACATGCCATTACGATTATGATTATGATTACGATCACGACGGGGAGCAGGAGGCTGCCAGATTGCCAGTCGACGTTATCGAAGTTGATCGCGCTCGACGACCGGGTATCCTCGTCTCTTGCAGGCCGCCACCGCTCACGGTTACTTTCTGGCGAATCGACGGTTCGGCGCGCCGGACCAGGTGATGTGGCTCGTCATCAAAGACTCCAGAACCAAGATGGAACGTCGTGCCAGGGACTACGGCAGCCACAAGAGCCCGCCGGAATTGAACATGACCCCGGAACAATGGGCGGCCGAAGAAAAACTGATGCCCGGCGCCCTTCACGAATACCGATATGTCGACGACAGCACACCATGACGCTGACACATAAAGAATTGGAATTCTTGTCTGCCTGGGCGCGCGAGGAATGGGAGCCTGCGTGTTACGAGTTGCCCGCCCATCGCCTGCAACTGGCTCACGGTGTCGCGGGCCGCCAGTTGATCGTGTTGATCAAAGCCTGGACGGAAGACGAAGGCAAGAAAGATCAAGAGATTCTCGCCGCCGCCACCAACCCGCAACCCCGCTGGCCTTGGTCCACGGCCGGAGAGTTCGCTGGCCGTCTGGCACAAGCCAGCGAGCGCTAACACATCTCGAAGGAACGGGAAGGGCGCGGAAACGACTGGTACGCCGAAGGCGTTACAGACCAAAGCGAAGGGTCGCGAAGCGCACCCTAGATGCGTGTCGCGCGGCGCACCCTGGATGCGCCCGCGGCGACCCTGAGCTCGGCTGTGTTTCCCCGTTAGGGAAACGATTGGTACGCCGAAGGCGTTACAGACCAAAGCGAAGGGTCGCGCAGCGCGCCCTCGATGCGTGTCGCGCGGCGCACTCTGCGATGCGCCCGCGGTGAACCCCTGGGCTCCGATGTTGATCCCCTGCGGGGAACGTAGTCGCCGCCCCTGAGGACGACCGCGGATGAACATTCCCCACCAAATTGCGCACGTCATGCAAAAAAATTGATTAGCAGTATGGAACGATCGGCCAGTGATTCTGGCATTGGAAGGTGAACGGCGAGGGAGCCGTCGAACCATTACCGTGCAATCTGGACAAAGAGTCCAAGAAGGTCTCGTCATGTCGATTCTCCGTCACGCGCACAGCGGTACATCGATGATTCCACACCATAGCGCTTCGCCAAACGAATCTGCGTTCGCGGCGGCTCAACCGCCCGCGCAACTCGTCTCGTTCCTGGAGAGCAATATGTTCATGGTGTTCGCGATCGCCGCCGGGGCTATCGGGTTAACCCTTTTTGCCTCTCACGTAAGCACCGAGGAGCAAACGCTCGTGAATGCCGACGAGCCCGGTTCAGGCACCATAGTTCGCTTCGAAGCGCTTGACGTTTGGTTGCCCGCGGTGCTGATCGAGCTGGCGAAACCCGATGCTGCGACGGGAGCGATGCGAACTCACGCAGACCTGAGGAGGTATCTCGAAGTTCGCGGCCAGGAAGACGTCTGGTATGCGATGAAGGTGCGAGGGCACCAGACTGACGGCGGATTCGCCGATATGCCGTTCGTGCGGCGGCCCTACAACGAGCCGGACGCATTCTCAGAATTTCTGGAGATTCTGGCCATGGCCGCGGGGAATTCGTCTGGTGAGCCGGCCGCCAAGTTCTCGAGCTGCTCGGTTCGTCTTTTGGACCAAAGCTTATTGAAGCGCGATCCACGTTCCGCGGTCGCCGAGCTGCTGAACGGTCCGGGGCCGCGTCTGAATGCGGCTGCCCGTTAGAGGTCAAGTATTGGCCAAGCCCGAACGCTGAGGGCGTCCGCCGTGTCTGTCGTGCCGACATGTTGCCGAAAGGAGGGCGGGCGGCTGCGCGGGCGGCGTACCCAGGGTGCGCCGCCGGCGACCCTGGGCTCTGCTGTGTTTCCCCGTTGGGGAATCGATCGGTACGCCGGAGACGCTACAGTACCCAGGGTGCGCCTCAGGCGACCCTGGGCTCTGCTGTGTTTCCCCGTTGGGGAATCGATCGGTACGCCGGAGACGCTACAGTACCCAGGGTGCGCCTCAGGCGACCCTGGGCTCTGCTGTGTTTCCCCGTTGGGGAATCGATCGGTACGCCGAAGGCGTTGCATATCAGAGCGAAGGGTCGCGAAGCGCACCCTGGATGCGCCCGCGGTGAACCCGTGCGCTTTGTTGTGTGTCCCCGCTGAGGAAACGATCGGTACGCCGGCGGCGTTACAGATCACAGCGAAGGGTCGCGCAGCGCACCCTGGAAGCCTGTCGCGCAGCGCACCCTGGAAGCCTGTCGCGAAGCGCACCCTGGAAGCCTGTCGCGCAGCGCACCCTGGAGGCGAGTCGCGAAGCGCACTCTGGTTTGGCGACGAGCACGAGGGAAAAGGCGATGAGCGTGACCGTCAGAATCATCAGACCGGAGGACCGCTCCGAATGGCTCCGCATGCGGCAAATCATGTGGGACGATCGCCCCATTGAGGACCACGAGCGAGAAATGGATCAGGTCCTGGCTGCCGACGTGAAAACAGTCTTCGTCGCCGAGCGACCGGGCGGCGGGCTATGTGGGTTCCTGCAATCTGCGATCCGCTCATGGGCAATCGGTTGCGCCGGACCGGTCGGCCACATCGAGGGCTGGTACGTCGATGCCGACATGCGGCGACGAGGAGTCGGCCGGGCGCTCGTCGCGGCGGCGGAAGACTGGGCGCGATCGAATGGGTGCCGGCAGATGGCCTCGGATAACAGCTTTGGAATCAAGTCAGCGAGCAGGCCCACGGGGCGCTCGGTTACCAGGAGGTCGCGCGGCTCGTTTTGTTCAAGAAAATACTCGGATGCGAGTGATTTGTGATAAACATCCTTTGGCGGAGCGAAAGGCGGCTACGAGGAATTCGCGCTGCCCTTCGGGCGGGAAAGTCGTCTTTCGCTCCGCGAAAGAACATGTATTAACTTTAAGAGTACTCATCATTTTGCGGAGCGAAAGGCGACGATGAGAATTTTGCGGAGTCACGTAGTAGCGGGAATGGGATGCCGATGACAGAGTCCAGAGACCGCAAGCAGCCCGGAAGGCGGCGCATTCGTGAGCGATAGGGGTAGGGAGGGTTTGAGCCCCCCCTCCCTCCGAACCGGACGTGCGGTTCTCCCGCATCCGGCTCTCCAGTTAGTGGTTCACCTCAAAGAGGATTGACGGAACGTCGCATGAGCTGTTGCCAAGCTGTACAACCCGTGCGCGGCAAAGAATGCATTATTTGCCTCCTTTGACCCCTTGTTCAGGGCCGTCAACATCCGCTCTGTCCAGACCACGGGTTCGACCCAGAGCCATCGGCGCCAGATCTCTCCGGTACGTGTAGCCCTTTCGGGCACTGCCACCGGTTGGTTTTCCGTCGGTTTGGTCATCGCGTCTCCACCTCCCTACGCCCCTTGGCTCCGCCGGCGTTACCCGGTTTCATCGCTACTACGGGCGCTCTGACTCCTGCTCGGGGGCTCTTCGGATCCATCATGAACACCGCTTGGTCCCGAGCAGGTCTCCCCGCTTGCTGTGTTTGGCCTTCCGACCATTCCATCCCCAACCACCCAGTGGGTCCCGTGATCGCTTTAACACGCTACCCCTCAGCGTCACGAGTTTCCGGATTGCTCCGGTCCAGGCTTCGCCAGTTGCTAGCAGGCTCGCCACCCATTAAGGCCGAATCGGGTTCACTTGCGTTACGGACTGGTCGTTCACCGCCGGTTGCTTCCCACCCACTCTCCCGAGTACGCAGTTACCATTGGTTACAGGCCGGAGAGCGCGTGCCTGAAGAGGACATACACCTCTCTGACCAAACACACTCACGGGCGCACTAGCAGGCACGCTCCGAGCGTGTGAGTTTTTTCGGAAATTCTAGTTGACATTTGTATTGTCTATGATATCCTATCACGCATTCATACGAATCGCCCAGATTCGGGCTGTCCACGCGTTGCAGGAAAAACGCCATGACGCGGCCCCTTTTTGACCCCAATGACTTGCCTGAGCCGCCATCGCCGGCACAAATTGCCCAGTCCATGCCCGCGGACAGGCCACGATTGCGCCGCCCGGTTCGCGACCAGGTCGAGATGCATACGGCATCCCTCGATGATTTGCTGGATGCAGACCATTCGGTACGCATTGTCTGGTCGGCCGTCTGTCGGCTCGACCTGAGTGCCTGGCTTAGGGACATCAAGGCGGTCAGGGGACACGTCGGCCGCGACGCCACAGACCCCCGCCTGCTGGTCGCATTGTGGGTCTTCGCCACCTTGAAGGGAATCGGCAGCGCTCGTGAGCTGGCTCGGCTCTGCTCCGAGTCTCTGCCTTACCGGTGGCTTTGCGGCGGGGTGAGCGTCAATTATCACATGCTTGCCGACTTCCGCTCTCAAGGCGGCGACAAATGGGACGAACTGCTCACGCAAATCGTTGCCGTCTTGTTGAACGCGGGTCTGGTGAAAATGCACCGGGCGGCTCAAGACGGTATGAGGGTGCGTGCCAGTGCTGGCAAGAGCTCGTTTCGCAGGCGCGGTCGACTGGAGGAATGTCTGGTAGAAGCGCGGCGGCAGGTTGAAACGCTCAAGCAACTTGCCGAGCAGGATGGAGAAGACCTGACACGACGCCAACGTGCCGCCCGCGAGCGTGCGGTGCCGAGCGTCAGGAACGAATCGAAGCGGCGATGCGTGAGCGCGATGAGTTGCAGCAGCAACGGGAAGCCTCGGCGAAGAAGAGCGGTCGCAAGACGGATGAAGCTCGAGCGTCGACCACGGATCCCGAGGCGAGGACCATGAAGTTTGCGGACGGAGGATACCGGCCGGGGTATAACGTTCAATTCACTACCGACACCGAAAGCGGCGTCATCGTCGGTGCGGACGTGAGTAAGGCCGGGACCGACAGCGAAGAGCTGGTACCCATGCTTGATCAGTTGGACGAGCGTTACGACCGCGTGCCTGATGAAGCGCTCGTCGACGGCGGTTTCGCGACAGTGGAGACAATCGACGGGGCGGCCGAGCGCGGCTGTACCGTGTACGCTCCGCTCAAAGACGAGGAGAAGCAACGGGCGGAGGGAAAAGATCCGCATGCCCCCAAGAAAGGAGATAGCGAGGCGGTTGCTCAGTGGCGGAGCCGAATGGGAACCGAATCGGCCAAGTTGATCTATCGGCTGCGGTGCCAAACGGCGGAATGGGTGAATGCACAGTGCCGCAACCGCGGGCTCTGGCAGATGCCGGTACGCGGCCGGCCGCGTTGTCGCATTGTAGCACTGATCTATGCAATTGCTCATAATCTGGTCGCCGGTGAGAGGCTGCGCTTAGCCGTGGCCCAAGCCAGGGTTTGAACGTGATCCTGCGAAAACAGGTCAATATAGGAAGAATTATTTGACGTTATCGAGAACTCATTGATGAGCGGGCCGAACCGCAGGCCGTGATGGCGTCGGAATGGCGTGACCCCAGACCAAAATCGTCTGCCGGCTAATCTCCAGCGACTCCTCAAAAAGATCACGGCCTCTCCGCGTGCCGTGGCTCAAACCTGGCACGAGATCGTTCAAGATGGCCCTGGCGATTGCGCTATCGCCGTCCCCGGTCGGGTCGGGGTACTCCAGCAAGCAGACCTCGGCACGAGCCAGAATCGGTTCGCTGGCAATCGCTCGAGACACGCGCTCGAGCTGCTTGCGAGCCTCCGCCAGGCCGGCCTCGGTCGCCTCGGCCACGTCGTAGATCAGGCTGACGTCACGGGCAAGGGCTCCACGCCGTGCGTCGGGTTTCAGGCTGTTGAGCCACGAGAGCGCCGCGGGGTCGACCAGGGCGAGGGCGTCAGCACCTTCCGCACGCGACCAGTCTTGCCGCGTCGAGAAGGCGGCGAGCAAGCGAAGCGGGTCGACCGCCCCGATCTGCGGGAGGCGCACGACCGGGCTCGCGCCCGCCGCCTCGAGCGCGATCGACCCATCGGGGCCGTTGATCGTCCAGGCGCAGGAAGTGTCCGCTGCCGCGACGCCCACCGTCTCGAAGCTCGCGGTGAGCTGGACCTCGTAGCCGTCGGGGTTCACATACTCGTACGAATTGGGAAGATCGGGCCGGCCGTCGCGATTGCGATCGTAGCCGGGCCCGAAGCGCTCAGCCATCGCCCACGTGAGCGTCACAGCAACGGGCTTGGGCGCCGGCGCCGGCGCCTTCGCCTTCGCGGCCGGCCTCACCGACGCCTTGTCGCCCGCCGAAGCGCGGGCGCCCAGGCCGGTCGCGAGGCCCAAGATGACCAGGGCCCGGCTCATGCCTTTTCGATCGAGCCAGAGCAAACGGTGTCCGCCCGAGAACCCCGTTTGCGGGGCTTTGCCCCGGCACGAACCGCAGACTTTCCCGCGGTTCCGGTTCGGAATCGGCACAGGCGAGATGTGGATCATTTGGTCGCTGGTCATGGATGTGCCTCGCAGTTCGGTCTCTTCTTATGCGGACCGCTCTGGCAGTGAGCAGGCGCACTCCGATCGGCCTCCTCGAGAGAGCAGGATGCGATCGACACCACCTCAGCTCACGGCCCGTTCATTCGTTGTCTGATCGCGGCGCGGCCTGACAGTCTTCAGAGCAAGTCGGCGCACGGCCGCCACCGCCTCGGACGCGGTCGCGGCTGCTTGGGTTCGATGAAGCTCGAACCGGCATTCGATCGCCTCTGTCCTGATGTACGCAGGCTGCGTGCGGATCTTACACGCGGCACATCACCGCGACGAGATTTGAATGACGCTCGATCTCATGATGCCGGCCGATGACCGGGGCCAGCCTTCCCCGGCGTGCCAGGTCGGTGCGATCGCGACCGCAACAGTCGAGGGCCGGAGTCTCGGACTTGCCGCGCTATGGCTTGGCGGCGGGATCGCCTTCGGCGTCGTCGCTCTTCCCATGACCTAGCAGTTTCAGCACCTGCTCGCGCACTTCTTCGAGCTTCAGGTTGAGGTTCAGCAGCACCCGAGCGCCCACGCCCTCTTGCTCGCGCAACAAGCCGAGCAGAATGTGCTCCGTCGCAATATAGTTGTGCTTCAGGTTGCGAGCTTCTTCGATGGCGTACTCGAGCACCTTCTTCGCCTGAGGAGTCGGTGCATGCTTGTTCTTCGTGTCCGGTTCGGAACCGGCTTGAACAATCTTCCCGATTTCGTCGTGCACCCTTCGCAAATCGACGCCGAGGTTCTTGAGCACGTTCGCAGCGACGCTGCTGCCGTCCTGGATCAACCCGAGCAGAATATGCTCCGTTCCGATGTACTCATGTTTGAGCCGTTGCGCTTCCTGGTTGGCAAGCTGCATCACTTTGCCAGCACGTTCGGTGAAGCGCCCATACATGTCATCGATCTCCAGCCATTCCTTTCATTTTGACGGGCGGCCGGCAGAATCACAATGGGGCGGGCGGGCAGAGCGGCGCGCGCCGCCGGCGCCGGCGCGCCACTATCAGGCTGTCAAGGAAAGAGTTGCTCAGCCTCGGCTTGTCGTGCAGGGTCCCGCCTGCACCATCCGGGCGGGCACGCGGGACGCGTGCACCACAATCGCGCAGGCCATTTCACGACGGCCGCTAACTCCGCGCTGCCATCGCAAACGCACGCACCATCCGAATCTTAGCGAACAGCACCTGCCGGGCCCTCCACGTCGCGGTACCATGGAAGCAGAGCGTTACTCGGAGGCCTCGCTATGCCGGTACATGACTGGAAAAAAGCGGAAGCCGGCGTGTTCCACTCCTTCCAAAACGCGTGGATGACGCACTTGATGGGGAAATTGAACGGCGGCCTCCTGCCGGAAGGCTATAACGCGCTGACCGAGCAGCATTCTTCGGGGCTCGTCTCGGACGCGCCAGCGCTCCAGGTTGCCAACCCGGACCTCTATCGTGCGCTGCGCCGCACGCTGACAATCCGCCATACGCGCGGTCATCGGATCGTGGCCTTCCTCGAGATCATCTCGCCCGGTAACAAGGATCGCACGGCGAGCGTCGAGGAGTTCGTCAACAAAGTTGACTCAGCGCTGATGCAGGGCGTTCATGTGTTGATTGCCGATCTGTTCCCGCCCGGGCGATTCGATCCGCGGGGCATTCATGGGACGATCTGGGCGCGCTATGGCACGGCGGAAGACGCGGTCCCTGCCGGCCAGCCCGTGACACTGTCGTCGTATCGGGCCGTCGTGCCGGTCGAAGCCTATATCGAGCACCTGGCTTTCGGAGATCCCTTGCCCGAGATGCCTCTGTTCCTCGATCTCGATACCTATATCAACGTTCCGCTCGAGGCAACCTACCAAGCCGCCTTTCAGGACATGCCGGTTTTCTGGCGCGACGTGCTCGAGGGGAGGCGCGACGCCACCTGAGGCCGTCCACCAAAAACATCGTGCGGTTCGCGCCGGCTCGTGCAGTAATCATGATAGGGGGAGCGGAACCCCAGGCGAATCGGCGCGAGAGGCGTTATGGCGGGCGATCAGAAAGAGACGGCCCTCGGACACATCGACCGGCTGTACCGCGGCGGCAGCGTGAGCGGCCTCGACGAGGCGAAGCTGCTCGAGCGGTTCGTGACCGATCGCGACGCGCTCGCGCTCGAGGCCCTGATCGAGCGGCACGGCCGGATGGTCCTGGGCGTTTGCCGCCGCTGGCTCGCCAATCCCCACGACGTCGACGACGCATTCCAGGCGACATTCCTGATCCTCGTCCGCAGGGCGCACTCGCTTCATGATGTCAACCGGCTCGGCCCGTGGCTGCACGGCGTGGCCTACCGTGTGGCGGCCCGCGCTCGCGCCGATGCCGCTCGCCGGCGTGCCGGCGAGCAGGCGAGCGCGCGGCCGGAGCGTGAGGCTGAGATTCACAGCCCCGACCAGCGTGCGCTCGGCGCCGAGCTGCGCGGCGTGGTGGACGAAGAGATCGCCAGGCTGCCCGCGTCCTTGAGAAACGTGGTCGTGCTGTGCGATCTCGAGGGCCGAACGCAGCACGACGCCGCGCGGCTCCTCGGGTGCAGCGAGGGATCGGTGCGCGGCCGGCTGGCGCGCGCGCTCGAAGCTGCGCGGGCGGCTGACTCGCCGCGGGATGGCGCCGGCCGTTTTATCCGCGGCAGCGCCCGGGATTGTGGACGACCTGGCAGCGAAACTGCCGGCCTCGCTCATCAAAGCGACGGCTCGAGCCGCGACGGCCAGCGCGCTCGCCGGACGCGCGGTCCCAACCGCCGCGACTGCCATCTCGGCCTCCGTCGCCGGCCTCGCGCAGGGAGTGATCCGCAATATGACACTCTCGAGAGTCAAGATCTTGCTCGCCGCGATCCTCGCGGGTTCGGGCCTGCTCGCCGTCGCTGGGTTCGTCCGCGCCGGGTTCTCAACCGCCGCCGTGAATCAAGCCGCCGGCGCAGTCGCCGGCCGCCCAGGGGAAACCCGCCGGACAGAAGCTGGAAGCGGGCGAGCCGATCGGCGGGTTCGTCAAGAACGAGCGCGGCGAGCCGATCGCAGGGGCCGACGTGTCCATTGCGGTCAGCCGGCGGCAAGATGACGCCGAGCTGCGTCGCAATAGCTACGATATCCTGGCCGACGTGTCCATTGCGGTCAGCCGGCGGCAAGATGACGTGCCCGACGAGGATGTTCCCACTCCTGGCACGCCGAGTGACTACCCCAGTTTTTCCCACATTCGCATCAAGACCGATGCGCAGGGACGATGGTGCGCGGCGGTTCCGCCGGCCCGCGCCAACCAGGATCGGCGGCTGTGGTTCCAGCTCGAGCATCCCGACTATGTGAGCGACACCGGCGGCTACGCCCGGCGGCTCAGCAACAAGACGGCTCGCGCGATGACGGGCGTTTTCGTCATGAACACCGGGTACGCCGTTTCAGGCCAGGTCCGCGATGGCAACGGTCGGCCCGTGCCGGGAGCACGGGTCGTCCTGGCCTATTCCGGCAACTCGGGCGATTGCTTGACCACCACCACCGATGCGCTCGGAAATTATCGGTTTTCCCACGCCAACGATCGCCCATCGCGTGGCGGCTGGAGCGTCTGCATTGAAGCCGCCGGTTTCGGGCCCGTCTGGAAAGTCGTCGCCCCAAGAGCACAACTTCCGCCTCTCGACTTTCGGCTGTCGGCCGGAAAGCCCTTCCGTGGACGAGTCGTCAACACGCATGGTACGCCCGTTGCCGGGGTCGCGGTGTGGGCGCGCTGGGAGGAGTGTTGCCACCTTGATTGGAAGACGATCACCGACGCCCAGGGCGGGTTCACCTGGCCCGACGCGCCGCCTGACGGAGTGATCGAGTTCAGTTTTCGGCAGAGCGCCTTTAGCGATACCCTCATCCGCAGAGTTGCCGCCGCGGTGGGCCAGGCTGAGTTCACCATCGCCTCGGCGGTTTTCCGAGCCCGGCGCAAAGTGCCGACGCCGCTGCGCGGCAGTTTTCCGGGCCCGAGTCAACGTCAACAAGCTCGCCCGAGCCCAGGCTAGATGGTTGATGGCGATACGGGCTTAACAGCTTTGACGCGAATTGGCAGAGACTGCTAGAATACAATGGTCGCAAATTAGAATGGTGCGAAATGCCGAATGACCTCTCACAAGAATTGCTGAACGACGTGATGCGGCTGCCGGATGAACAGCGGGCGGCACTGGCGGCTGCGCTGATCGACAGCCTCGATGACACTGTTCGACGAAGATGCCGAAGCGGCCTGGTCCATCGAGATCGCTCGCCGGCTTCGGGAAGTGGAGGCCGGCGACGTCAGAAGGATCCCGTGGGATCAGGCCAGCGTCGTCAAATGAGAATGCGCTCGGACGAAGGCGGTCCCCCCCTTGCGAAGGGGGGGCCCGGGGGGGTGAGGACGCACAGCCCCCGACACGGGGGCGCAGAGCCTCTTCGTCCGGTGGGAAACGCGCTACGGAATTCCCGAGTCCGAGCCTCCGCGCCCGGTGGGCAAGCCCTCCGGAAGTCCTGAGTCCGAGCCCCCGTCCCCACCCCCCCTGACCCCCCCTTCGCAAGGGGGGGAACGCCGTTGTACAAAGCTTGCACAGGGAACCGTCCGCGGCGCCCGTCGCTACTTTTCATGACTCCTGGCTCGCCCTCCCGAGTCGCGTGCTCATGCCATGAGCTCGTTCGCGACGTGGCCGCTGGTGTCGGTGAGGCGGAAATCACGGCCGCTGTAGCGATAAGTCAGGCGCTCGTGGTCTAGACCCATGAGATGCAAAACCGTTGCGTGCAGGTCGTGGACGTGCATACGACCCGACACGGCCTGCAAGCCCAGCTCGTCGGTTGCGCCGTGGACGTGGCCACCCTTGACCCCGCCGCCGGCAAGCCACATCGAAAAGCCCAGGCTGTGATGGTCGCGACCCTTGGCTCCCTCGGAGTAAGGAGTCCGGCCAAATTCGCCGCCCCAGATCACCAGCGTTTCTTCCAGCAGGCCGCGCGCTTTCAGGTCCATGAGCAGCGCCGCGATCGGGCGATCGCTTTTCTGCGCGTGCTCGCGATGGCGATTGATGTCTTGATGGTCGTCCCAGGGCTGGTCGCTGCCGTAGTAAACCTGCACGACCCGCACGCCGCGCTCGACCAACCGCCGCGCGATCAGGCAGGCACTCGCAAACTCGCCGCTGCCGTAGCGGGCGAGCGTCAGGGCCGGCTCGCGGCCGAGATCGAAAGCCTCGCGGGCCTCGAATTGCATGCGAAACGCCATTTCCAGCGAAGCGATCCGCGTGTCGAGCGCGTCGTCGCGCCCGCGAGCCGACAGGTGCTCGTGATTCAACGCCTGAAGTAGGTCAAGCTGCGCGCGCTGCTCCGCAGGCGCCAGCCGGCGGTTGCGGATGTCGCGGATGATCCGGTCGGGATCGAGCGATTGATTGCGGATGTGCGTTCCCTGGTAGACGCCCGGCAGGAAACTGCTGCTCCACAACTGGGGGCCGACGACCGGCTTGCCCGGGCAGAGCACCACGAAGCCGGGCAGGTTCTGGTTCTCGGTGCCCAGGCCGAAGGTCAACCACGAGCCAAGGCTCGGGCGAATCGGCTGCATGTTGCCCGAGTTCATCATCAAGAGCGATGGCTCGTGATTGGGGTTGTCGGTGTAGAGAGATCGCACGACGCAGATGTCGTCGATGCAGGCTGAGAGGTGCGGGAAGAGGTCGGTCACCTCGATGCCGCTCTGGCCGCGCGGGTGGGCCGCAAACGGCGAGGGCATGAGCTTGCCCCGCTTGCGCCGCCCCGTCATGAGGGCGGCCGGCGGGTCCTGGCCGGCATGCTTCACGAGCGCCGGCTTGGGGTCAAACGTGTCCACATGCGACGGGCCGCCATTCATGAACAAAAAGATCACGCGCTTGGCCCGCGCGGCGAAATGAGGCGGCTTGGGTGCAAGCGGATTGCCGGGCACCGTGCCTTCGCCGTTGCCGGACGCCGCGGCCAGCACGCCAGGGGAACTGGCCAGAAAGCCCGCGTCGGCGAGCACGCTCGCCAGGCCCAAGGAGCCGAATCCGCCACCGATCCGGCAAAAAAGAGCCCGGCGCGACAGCGGCGCGACGGCAAGGGTATCCCCTGTGCTTGTGGTGCAGGCGGCTCGCCTGCTCTTCCAGGCGTGCAGGCGGGACGCCTGCACCACAAGCGAGAAACCCGGGCGCGCTGCTGTTCATCGAAACCCATGTTGGTGATCTCGCTCATTGGGTGGTTAAGTGGACTTTCGCTCGACGAACGAGGTTGTTAGTGAACTTACTGATAGGCGTCCTTTCGCGGAGCGAAAGGCGACATTCGAATCAATCAACAAAAAGGAATTCATTGGTCGCCAGCAAGGCCTGTGTATAGCGCTGCCAGTCTGATCGGCCGGCTGAAGACGCCGGCGAAGCACTCACATAGGAAAGGCCGAGCGCCAGCTCGTGCTCAGTCGGAGCGCGGCCAAAGAGCAAGCGGTAAGCCAGGCCGATTCGCTCGGCATCGGTCGCCGCCGGGCCCGCCGCAGCGAGCAGGCGCGCGGCGAGCGCCTGGGCGTTGGCCGCCATGAATTCGCTGTTCAAGACAAACAGCTCTTGCAAGGGCACAGTCGTCAGCGCGCGCCGCCGCTGGTGATATTCGGGTCGGGAAAGTCGAAGAGGCGAAGCGTCGCCGCCAGGTCGTGCCGGCTGATTGCCGCGTAGAGCGTGCGCCGGTTGTTTGAAGGGGCGTCGAGAGCAAGGGATGGCCCACCGAGCTTGCCGTCGAGCCGCCCTGCAACCATCAGCATGGCGTCGCGCCAGGCCTCGATGTCAAGGCGGCGGCGGTTCATGCGCCAGAGCAGCGAGTTGGCCGGATCGCGGGCGAAAGAGCGCGCGTCATACCGGCTGCTCTGCTGATAAACCGCCGAGAGCATGATCTCGCGGTGCAGCGCTTTGAGCGACCAACCCGTAGCCATGAGCCGATGCGCCAGCCAGTCGAGCAGCGCGGGATGGCTGGGCTTTTCGCCCAGCGTGCCGAAATTGCTCGCCGTGGCCACGAGGCCCTGGCCGAAGTGGTGCTGCCAGATTCGGTTGACGATCACCCGCGCGGTGAACGGATTGTCGCGGCTGGCGATCGCCTGGGCCAGTTCCAGGCGGCCGCTGCCATGTTCAAATGCCGACCGATCGCCGCCCAGGACCGCCAGGAAGCGCCTGGGCACCTTGGCTCCCGGCGCGTCGGGGTTGCCGCGCCAGTACCGGCATGTTCGTCGGATTGGCCGCGTCGGCCAGCGTGTGAATCACGGGATACTTGGGCGGCGAGGTCTTCTTCAAACGATTCAACGCGGCGCAACGCGGCCGTTTTTTTCTTGGACTCGGCGGGCAGCGAAGCCTCGAACTGCTTGAGCTGATCGGACGGCAGCTTCTGTTTCAACCGCGCGGCTTCGGATTTCAAGAACGCGCTGATCTCATTTTCCTTGGCTTTAATGGCCGCCTGGCCTTCGTCGTAGGCTTCGACCTGCTCTTTGCTGGCGGCCGGCACCTCGGCGTATTCGGTGCTGGCGAAGACGCCTTCCAGGGCGTAGTAATCGGTCGTGGGAATCGGGTCGTACTTGTGGTCGTGGCAACGGGCACACGCGACGGTAAGCCCCAGGAACCCGCGGGTGAGGGTATCGATCCGGTCGGCATACTGGTCGAGCTTCTTGGCGTCTCCGTAGTAGACCGGCCCGCAAGCAAAGAAGCCCAGGGCCGCCAGCCGCTCGGAGCGCTCGGGCCCCTCGACCAAGTCGCCGGCGATCTGCTCGATCACGAACCGGTCGTAAGGCAGGTCGCGGTTGAGGCGCCGACGACCCAGTCGCGATAGCGGAAGCCGTAGGGATAGAGCCTGGGCTGAAACGAGTGCGCCTGGTCTTCGCCATAGCGCGCCACGTCGAGCCAGTGCCGCCCCCAGCGCTCGCCGTAATGGGGCGAGGCCAGCAGGCGGTCGACCACCTTGGCGAGTGCACCGGGTGCCTGATCTTGCAAGAAGGCGTCGACCTCGTCGGGCGTGGGGGGCAGCCCGATCAGATCGAAATAGGCGCGGCGGATGAGTGCCGTTTTGGCCGCCGCGGGCGCAGGCGTCATTCCACTTTCTTCCAGCCTGGCCAGCACGAACCGGTCGATCGGCGAGCGAGGCCACTGCTGGTCTTTGACCGCAGGCGGCAGGGGATTCTGCACGGGCTGTAGCGACCACAACGATCGATCGTGGGCCGGCGTGGTTGGAGCAAGCGAAGCGGGCGCTCTATCGGTCGGTGGCGGCGGGGCGGACGCGCGGCGCCTGGTATCGGTGGCCCGGCGAGGCTCGGGCCACGGTGCGCCTCGTTTCACCCACTCGGTGAGCGCGGCGATCTCGGCGTCCTTGAGTTTGCCCTTGGGGGGCATTTGCCCGTCGCCCTCGTAACGGATGGCGTCAATCAAGGCGCTTTCCGCTGGCTTTCCCGGCACGACCACCGGGCCGGTATCGCCCCCTTTGAGCATCGCGGTGCGCGCGTCGAGCCTGAGCCCTCCCTTGGACTTCTCGGCGCCGTGGCATTCGAGACAGTTGTCGGCCAGCACCGGCCGGACTTTTGCCTCGAAGAATTCCTCGAGCGCCGGATCGAGCTTACCGTGGTCTGGCGGCACGTCGCCAGCCATCGCTGGGGCGGCGAACCCGCCCCGAGAGCAAGCCAAAGTCCCGCGATCATCGAGCGCCAGCACGCCAGGCGCACAGACCGATCCATCGCAGCTTGCTCCGTGGGGCCCAAAAGTTTGACTCTTATTTAACATCGGCCAAATGGAGCGGAGCGTCAAGGGATTGCTGGGGGTATGGTTTGGTGCGCAGATGGTTACAGCGGTCGAGAGGAGTCCGCGAGCCGTCGCTGGCGCCCTTCGGGACTGGGACACCAGATAGCAGAAGAGTTCAACCACAGAACCCACGGACCGATACGGAAGAACACGAGACCCATTCAATCGATCGGTCCGCCGGACCAACCACGAAATCGACGAAAAGACACGAAAGGGGAACAGGGACCAAAGCAGCGAATGGATATGAACGCGAGCATTTACATATTTTGATTTTTCGTGCGTTTCGGTTATTTCGTGGTTGAATGATCCGCTCAATCAGTTTGATGGCCCGATCAGCCGAAGGAGGTCAAATGCGAAGCGGAGATCCCCTCATCGGAAATATGACTGGAATGCCTTGATGGGCTTGGGGACTGGGGCGGCGGTCGCGGGGCCGGGCGGGGCCGGGGGCCGCTCGGCGGCCGATTCGTTGATTCCGATCGCGGAGCAAGACAGGATCGCCCCGTTTAGGAGTGCGATCAGGATGCCGAGCGGCGTCTTTTAGGTTTCATCCGTGTAGGCGAGGACGGCGGTCACCACGAACGACGTGATCGCCGGGACGGCGACCGACTGAATGCCGAAGGCCTTGCGAAACAACACAGCCATGGCGACGACGCCCATGGTTGCCGTCGAGAGTGTGAAAATCGTCGTCGGATTGATAAACGCGTCGGGAGTCGGCATTCTTGCGTCCTTTCGTAGCGATTCGGATACAGGCGCACGGAGACGGTCCGCCGATACCAGCCCGACTGCGCAAGCGAGGGATCTGTTGACCTGGCCATTCGAAGGCGTCCCGCTGACTCCGAGCCGCGAACCGAGCACGCGACCGACTGTCTTCGGTGGATCTGCGCTCTTCGATTGTCCCACCCCTTGGCGTACCTTGGATACTTATGCAATGGTAAGGAAACCGGATTCGGAATCCTACGCGGAGAGCGCCTGCCGATGAAGGTCGCGACTTACGAAGCCGTCGTCGAGAACGGTCAGATCAAACTTTGCGAGGCGGTGCTCCTGCCTGAACGCGCCAAGGTTTACGTCGTCGTCCCCGGCAGCGAGCAGTCCTCGGCGTTTCACGTCGCGAGTCCCCGCGTGGCGCAACCGGAACGTGCGGCGGAATTCGTGAAAGAGGTCATCGAGGAACGCCCAGATGCCGGCCCACGATGACAGCCGCTTTGCCCCTTCTCGGCGTACTTGGCCGGGACGTGTTGAACCACGTCAGACTGCCGCTTGATGGCCCCGCGCGGGCTTGGCAGGAATTGTCACTGCCTGGGTGAACCGCGCAGCCGCGCGACGAGGAGGCCACGGCCGAGCACGAGGCGTCTCCCGCGTGTGGGCGCCGCATCAACCTGGCCACCGACGTGGTTCGAGTAACGGCGCCGCCTGCCTAGCACAGACCAGGCTGGACGCATGCGGCCCGGTCGCGCGCGGCCGTCTGACTTGGTGTGGCTCTGTGCTTCTCGAAAAGAGCCGCAAAACACAGGAAAAATCAAAGCAAAACGTTCCCGGCCCGCGCGAAGGAAACTGTCAAAAGCATTGGTGCCGGCGCTCTCCGCGGACCGATGATTTCGATGTGTTGGAGACCGAGCCGGCAACTTGAGGAGCTAACTGATGTTAACGATCACTCTCGCGCGGCAGATGTTCCAGCGGAGACGTCCGAATCTGATTCTGAAGCAGGTCAAACACCTCGCACGCCTTCCCAGTTGGAGCACCGTCTTCGTCGAGGCCATTGACGTGGCCGAACCTGAGCTCAATGGCTCATCTTACACCTACAGGGCCACGATTCGCCTGGGCGCCGATCCCGCTGCGAGCCCTGAAATCATCCAGCGAGACGAAGACATTGCTCTGAAGCGCGTGGCCGCTTTTTGCCGACGCCAGCAGCGCAACCGATATCCCTGGTCCGTCGCGAGCGTGGCGCCAGACCCGGGGCCCGCTCTGAACGAGCTGCGCAGTGAGGGTACAAGCCAGGGCGCGGGCCATCCGAGCGACAACGGCTCACTCGCCACATCCCAAACCGGCGAAGTGCTCCAAGCCACGCCGAAGCCAGTACGCCCAAGGATCAAGGCAACCCGCAACAGACTCGGCTTGACCCAAGCGCAGCTCGCGAAGGAACTGGGAATCGCTCGGACTACCGTGAGCCGATGGGAGGCGGGCGGCTCAGGCAGGCGAAGCGCACTGACCGCGAGGGTGCATGATCGACTCTGTGAGCTGCGCAGCGAAGGATATCCCCCAAGTGGATCATTCGCGATCGATCGTGCCGGCAGGGTACGCCCGCGCAAGCGTGCGCCATCGGAGCGGGCAGCGCACCTTGCCAAGCACAAACCCCGAGCCGCGAGCGGGAAAAGAGGGCCGCTCACCGCCTTACCGACCGCAGCAATCGAGCCGGCCTTCGCGGCGGCAACGGGAAACCAGCGCGCGATGGCCGCGCGGATCATCGCGTTGCGCGCCAGACTCGGGCTGACGCGCGGAGATCTGGCCGCAAAGCTCAACATCAGTGTAGAAACCGTCGGGCGCTGGGAGAGGCATGGACCGCCCAGGTTTGGCAGCGGAGCGATGGCCGTCGAGCGGGTCGAACGGCTGCTGATCGAGCAGGGTGCGGGCGACGATTTCCGTACCAGGGACGACCTGATCGGAGCCATGATCGCAGGCTTCAGCGGCAAAGCTCGGCGCGCCTTCAAGTCGCGCGTGGCCAACGATGGTAACCCGCGCGGACGGTGGTTTCGCGCATTCGTGCGGACGGTTTTTCTCGCGGGAGACAGCGCTCGGCCCGCGGCGCGGCCGCCGTTAGCAATGACTCGCTTCTTAAGCACAATCGTCGACGCCTGGGCCAACAATCCTCGGTTGCTGGAGCACGCCAGGCGAAATATGGCAGCCATGCGCGAAGTGCAGCTCGCGGAAGGGCCAAACGGTTTAAGGCAAGTCGCACTCTGGCCTGCGATCTACGGCCTGCTGCTTTGGGAGCAAATCGGTGTCATCTCCCCCAATGACCCGCTCCGTCAGTCCGTGCTCGACGAGTTGTTGTTGCTGGCCGAAGGACCTGCCTGAGCGAGTCCCGGGCAGTGAGGCGATGGAGGCATTGACTCTTACGCGTGTTTTCTGTATTCTAAAAAACTGTTTTGGTCGTCCAAAAAAACTAGAAGCGACGGGGCGCGACGACCGAATAGCTGAGTGGGCCTGCCGAAGTCAGCGCACGGCGTAGTCCGGACACCGCGGACAAAACGCGTCAGGCTGGAAAGCCTGACCTACAGGAGGTTTCCATGACCACGATTAGGGAAGCCGATCTGAGCAGCCGGGCGTTCCGGGCGAACCCCTATCCGCTTTATGCACGGCTGCGGGCGGAAGCGCCGGTGTGCAGAATGCGGCTGGCAAACAAGCAATACGCCTGGCTGGTGACGCGCTATGACGACGTCGTTTCGGTGCTCAAGGATGACCGTTTCGTGAGTGACGGCAAGACGGTCATGACACCGGAGCAGGCGGCTCGGCAACCTTGGGTTCCCAAGGCGTTCAAGCCGCTGGTGCGCAACTTGCTAAACCTCGACCCGCCCGACCACACGCGGCTGCGCGGACTCGTGCACAAGGCCTTCACACCGCGGCTGATCGAGGGGATGCGCGCCCGCATCGAGCGGCTCACCGATGAATTCTTGAGCGCCGCCATAGCCCGGGGGCGACTCGAGCTCATTGGCGATTACGCCCTGCCGCTGCCGACGACGGTGATTGCCGAGATGCTGGGCGTGCCGGCCAAAGACCGGCACAAGTTTCACCGCTGGTCGAGCGCGATCCTGGCAACTTCGTCGTCGCTTTGGGGAACGCTGAAGGCGCTGCCGCACGTGACTGCGTTCATGCGTTATATCCGCGCAGCTGGTCAGGGCCCGGCAGGCCAGCCCGCGCGATGACCTGACGAGCGCTCTCGTGCTGGCGCACGAGGCCGGCGACCGCTTGAGCGAAGACGAGATGCTGGCGTTGATCTTTTTGCTGCTGGTGGCCGGGCACGAGACGACGGTCAACCTGATTGGTAACGGCACGCTGGCCTTGCTCGAGCACCCCCAGCAGATGGAGCGGCTGAGGCACGATCCCGAGCTGATCAAGCCGGCGATCGAGGAGTGCCTGCGATTTGACCCGCCGGTGCACATTGCCAATGAGCGCTATCCTCGCGAGGACGTGACGATCGCCGGCGTGACGATCGGGCGCGGCGAGGCGGTCTTTGCCGTGCTGGCCGCGGCCAATCGCGACCCAAGCCAGTTCGACCACCCCGATGACTTCGACGTGGCGCGAGAGCCAAACCGCCACGTCTCGTTCGCGCTGGGGCTGCATTACTGCTTCGGCGCGCCCTGGCGCGCATGGAAGGGCAGATCGCGATCACTAACCTGCTGCAGCGGATGCCGGACCTTCGGCTGGGTGTGCCGCGCACGGCCCTGCGCTGGCGGCGCGGCTTGAGCTTGCACGGGCTGGAGGCGCTGCCGCTTTTGTTCAGCGGGCAGCGCGCGCCCAAATTGCAGATGACGTCTTGTAAGGAGTAAGGAGTGAATCGGTCATGACGACCGCCACGTTACGCGATACGCCACGCCCGCACTTGGATCCCCCAGGGCGTTGCCCTGGGCTGATTTGTGAAAGCCGCTGCGGGGCGAAAGAACCAGAAGCGCGCAAACTGGCTCACTCGCGCCCGGAGCGGCGGCGAAGTGGGCTGCGGTATTGGCCGCTCTTGGTCGCTCTGGCACCGGGATATACGTCGCATACCGCGCCACGTTTCCCGAAGCCACGGCGCAGCCGATCCCCGCGCCGCGTGCCTTGCCCATCGGAGTCAGTGCGCTCGCCCGGCTGGCGCCGGAAGGTGAGGTGATCGCGGTGGCGCCGGGCAGCGCCGCCGACGGCGGACGCGTCGACCGGCTCGATGTCGCGGTCGGCGATCACGTCGAGGTCGGGCAGGTCATGGCGGTGCTCGATACCCACCGCAGGCGCGAGGCCGCCGTGCATGAGGCCAAAGCCAAGGTCGCCGTCGCCCGGGCGAAGCTCGCCCAGGTGCAGGCCGGCCCCAAACCCGAGGACGTCCATGCGCAGGAGGCCCTCGTCAGAAAAAACGAGGCCGAGTTCCTGGCGGCCGAGGTCGACTTGAACAGGGCGATATTGCTCACCAAAAGGAACGCCATCTCGCAACAGGAATTCGACGACCAGCGGCTGAAGTATCGCGAGGCACGGGAATCGTTCAGCCAGGCCCGGGCTCAACTGGAAGCCACGAGGCTCGTGCGGCCGACCGACGTGAAAGTGGCCGAGGCCGATCTCGCCCAGGCCGAGGCCGCGCTGGCCGTGGCCATTGCCGAGGAGCAGGCCGCCGAGATTCGATCACCGATCGCGGGGAGGGTGCTGCGAATTCACGCCCGGCCGGGCGAGCGGGTGGGAGATCAGGGCATCGTCGACGTCGGCAACATCGACATCATGCACGCCGTCGCCGAGGTGTACGAAGAGGACGTCGGCAAGGTTTGCCCCGGGCAGCGGGCCAGGGTCCGCGTTCCGACCCTGGGCGCGGAGTTGGCGGGCGAGGTCGTGAAGAAAGACCTGGTGGTCGGCCGCAAGGTCGTCTTCAACAACGACCCGGTGGCCGACACCGACGCCCGCGTCGTCGAGGTTCGCATTCGCCTGTCGCCGGAAGACAGCCCGCGGGTCTCGGGGCTCTCCAACGCGCGGGCCGAGGTGGTCATTGACACGAACGGGGGTGCGAAGTGAGGGCCCTCAATCGAAACTTGCCGATCGCCTGGCTTCAACTCAGCCACGGGCGGACCAAGCTGATCGCGGCCGTGGTCGGGATCGTCTTCGCCGACTTGCTCATGTGGATGCAGCTCGGTTTTCTGGGCGCCGCGATCGACAGCGCGACTTACATCTACGGCCGCCTGCGCGGCGACCTGGTGATCTTGAACCCGCAGTCGCACCAGATCAACAGCGCCGAGCCGTTTGCGCGACGGCTGGTGGCGCGAGCGCAGGCACACCCCGAGGTCGAGTCGGTCGCGCCGCTCTACACGGGCACGGTCCGCTGGAAAAATCCCTGGACGGGCGAAAAGCGGCCGCTCTTCGTCTATGGAATCGTGCCCTATTGCCCGGCCATCGTGGCCGACGGCGTGGCCGAATCGGCCGGCAAGCTGCACGCCGCCGACACGTGCCTCTTTGACATGAGGTCGCGCCGCGAGTTCAGCAAGGTGTCGGAGCAGCTCGCGACGGGAGTGCCCGTGGATGCCGAGATCAACGGCCGGCGCGTCAAGGTCGTCGGGACGACCGCGATCGGGGCCAGCTTTGCCGTCGATGGCAACCTCGTGACCAGCGACGCCAACTTTGCGCGACTGTTTCCCGGCACGGCGCCGGCTCGATCGACGTGGGGGTGGTCCGCTTGCGCCCGGGGGCCGACGCGCAGCAGGTCAAGTCCGAGCTCCAGAAACTGTACGGCGGCGACCTTCTGGTGCTGACCATCAGCGACTTCATCGAGCGCGAGAAAGACTTCCTGTTGCGCTCGCGGCCGATCAACTTCGTGTTCACGCTCGGTGCCGGAGTGGGGTTCCTGGTCGGCTTCGCGATTGTCTACCAGGTGTTGTTCACCGACGTGAGCAACCACTTGCCGCAGTACGCAACGCTCAAGGCGATCGGCTACGCCGACGGCTTTCTGCGGCGTGTTGTCTTGCACGAGTCGCTCATCCTGTCGGTGCTCGGCTACGTTCCCGGAGCAGTGCTCGCCGGGCTCTTGTACGCGGTCACGGTCAAGGCGACAAACCTGCCGATGCGGCTGACGCTCGAGCGGGGCCGCTCATCTTTGCCCTGACGGTCGTCATGTGCGGTTTATCGGGGCTGCTGGCAATGCGGAAGCTCCGCCAGGCCGATCCGGCCGATGTATTCTGACGGGAGGAGCGACCGATGAGCTCGATCTGCGACTGCCGGGGCGGCGGACGCCGCCCAGTTGGGTTGAGATGCGCGACGGGGAACCAGCCGTCAGCATCCGCGAGCTCGACTTTTCCTATGAAGAAGGGGGCCGGCCCAAGCAAGTGCTCTTCGGGGTCGACCTGGCGATTCGGCCGGGGGAAATCGTGCTTCTGACGGGCCCGTCCGGGTGCGGCAAGACGACGCTGCTTTCGCTCATCGGCGGTCTGCGCACCGTCCAGAGCGGCGAGCTGTACGTCCTGGGCCGGGCACTTCATGCCTGTGACGCCGGACGGACTGGTGCAGGTGAGGCGGCAGATCGGCTTCATCTTTCAGTTGCACAACCTGCTCGAGTTCCTGACGGCGCGGCAGAACGTGCAGATGGCGCTGCAGCTTCATGCCGAGCTCTGCCGTGCCGAGATCGAGGATCGGGCCGGAGAGATGCTCGAGCGTCGTCGGGCTGGGAAACTCGAAGGACTCGTATCCGGCCAACCTGTCGGGCGGAGAGAAGCAGCGGGTATCGATCGCCCGGGCGCTGGCTAGCCGCCCGCGCCTGGTGCTGGCCGACGAGCCCACTTCGTCGCTGGACAGCCAGACGGGCCGCGAGGTTGTGCTCTTGCTCAAGCGAGCTGGCCCGGGAGCAGGGCTGTCCCATCCTCGTGGTGACGCACGATACGCGCATCAGCCGACGTGGCCGATCGGATGATCGCGATGGAGGACGGCCGGATCGTTTCTACGGGCCTCGCCGCACCTTCTCATAAAGGCGATTGAGGTCGTCGAGTACTCGCTGCTGGCGAAGGACCAGTTCGGTCAGCTTGGGATCGCTTGCCACCTCAAGAGCGAGCAACTCGAGGTTCGCTTGACCGCGCGCAAGCGCAATTTGGCTTTCGTGCGCGAGCAACTCGACCGTCTGCCCGATCGCCGAATTGCGCTCGGCCTGTACGCCGCTCCTGGGCTTGCTTCCGCTCGGTGATGTCGCGGTAATGGGCGACGATCGTTCCCGCGTTCGCGCCCGAAGGAAGGTCCTGGCCGACGGCTTCGATCGTGCGCACAGGTGCCGTCGGCATGCCGCAGGCGGAACTCGGCCGTTACAGGCACACCCGGCTGTCGCCGCGCCGCGTCGAGGAAGGCGCACTTCGTGCCCAGGTCCTCCGGGTGGACCATCGGCCGGCGCAGGATGTTGCGCCCAGGCGATCCTCGACCCGGTGGCCCAGCACGCGCTCGATCGACGGGCTCTGATAGATGACGGTGCCGTCGGCCGAAAGTACGGTGACGATATCCGACGAGCTCTCCACCAGCATGCGGAACCGCTGCTCGGTGCGCCGCAGGGCGTCTTCGGTGAGCTTGCGCTCGGTGATCTCCACGTGCGCGACGACCACCGCGCGGGTGCGGCCGCCGTGGAAGGGGGTCACCCGGCCGACGAACCAGCGCAGCCGGTTGGGAGCGTGGCAGGGATACACCAGGTCAAACGAGTCGCGCGCGCCCTCGAGCACATCACGGATCCCGCAAACGAAGACCAGGGCCGAGGCGAGGCCGTCACCGGTCGCCCGGGAGCAGGCCTGGAAGTAGTCGGCCCCTTCGGAGACGTGTGCGCCAATGGCGCCGTTGGCTGCCGCGAACTCGCGCCACGCCCGGTTGACGGCCAGGATCCTGCCCGAGCGATCCACGACGGCGATGTGCGCCACCAGCGAGTCGAGCACCGAACGGACGAACCGCTCCGAATCCGCGCGCAGGTTCGCCGGCGCATCGCTCTCATCGTCGATCAACAACGCTGACGTGGCGCTCTGGTTCAACATTGATGCTCGTGCGTTGGTGACACTTCCGAATCCGTTCGCTGCGAGATGCCGTCGTCACTCTGCCGGCGGCAAACAGTCTCGGCAATTGGCAGAGCCGCTATGACGCATTATCCTGCGCAAGTTACCCGAGCGATCCGGTACCCGCCAGTCAGGGTTGGGTCCGGCAGTTTGTGTAAGGGGTTCCCCCACAGACCACGCGGTGCGGGCGAGTTACCATTGAGACGCCGCGCATTCTTGCCGGTTGCGTGGATGGCGTGCGAAGAAGGGCAAAATAGGCGGCGCGGTGCCGAAGCGATCGCGGCACGGATCATCAGGGATCGGTCATGGCGGCAAATCAGAACGACTCCGATAAAAGAGCGCATGAATCGCAGAGCGGCCGTCCGTCGACCGCGGCTCCTGTGCCGGCGCAGGAAGCGGAGGTCGGCGCGGGCGAGGCCGCGACCGGCGAGCCGCGTTTTCGCGTGGTGGGGATCGGTGCATCGGCCGGCGGCCTGGAGGCGCTTTGCGAGTTCTTGAAGGCGATGCGCGCCGACAGCGAGATGGTCTTTGTCGTCGTCTCGCATCTGGACCCGGAGCACAAAAGCGCCCTGGCTGAAATCCTGTCGCGAGTGAGTGCCATGCCGGTCCACGAGATCGAGGATGGCATGACGATCGCGCCTGACCACGTCTATGTCATACCTGCCAATCGGGACCTGGTGATTGCCCAGGACGTTTTGCACCTTACTCGGCGCGTGGAGGGCCGCGTGCCGCAAATGCCCGTCGACACGTTTCTGCGGTCGCTGGCCAAGGAGTGCGGAACTCGTGCGATCGGCGTGATCCTCTCGGGCACGGGCACCGACGGCACGCTCGGACTCAAGGCGATCAAGGAGGAAGGGGGGCTCACCTTCGCGCAGGACGAGACGGCCAAGTACAGCGGCATGCCGCATAGCGCGGCTGCAGCCGGCGTCGTCGATAGGGTTCTGCCGCCGGCGCGGCTGGCGGCGGAGCTGTTTCGGATCTCCAGGCAGGCGCCGGTGGCCCGTGCTCGCGAAGCGCCGCCACCGGAGGAGTCGCCGGAGGGAGAGGTTTTCCTCCAGATCCTACGCTTGCTGGGCGAGAACTCCGGCGTCGACTTCGTCAACTACAAGCATTCGACCCTTCACCGGCGCATCGAACGGCGCATGGTCTTGCAGCAGATCCAGAGCCTTGACCTTTACCTGCGACGCCTGCGCGACGACGCCACGGAGTGGCAAGTGCTTTTTGAGGAAGTGCTCATTCCGGTTACCAGCTTTTTCCGCGACCCGGACTCGTACGAGGCCCTGAAGTCGACCGTTTTTCCCCGGTTGATGGCAGGCCGGCCGCATCGAACTCCGCTGCGCGTCTGGGTGCCGGGATGCGCCAGCGGCGAGGAAGCCTACTCCGTCGGGATTTGTCTCCTGGAGTTCCTGGGATCCCTGGCCGAGGCGGTGCCGATCAAGATCTTCGCCAGCGACTTGAGCGAGCGTGCCATCGACGCGGCCCGGGCCGGCGTCTACGGCGAGGGCATCGCGGCCGACGTTTCCCCCAGCGTCTTGCGCGTTTCTTCGTCCAGACCGAGAGGGGCTACGAGATCAGCAAGGCGGTGCGCGATTTCTGCGTCTTCGCCCGGCAGGACTTGACCAGGGACCCGCCCTTCTCGCAGCTCGATCTCGTGAGCTGCCGCAATGTGCTCATTTACCTCGGCCCGGTGCTGCAGGACCGCGTGCTACCCATCTTGCACTACGCGCTCAAACCCGGAGGCATCCTCGTCTTGGGCAGCTCGGAAACGGTCGGCGACTCTGCCGACCTATTTGAGCCCGTGGCCAAGAAACAAAAGATTTACGTGCGGACTGGAGCGCCCAGCCGCCTTACGTTTGACTACTCGCCCGGACTTTCCCCCGTGCGGACACAGGTCGCACGCGAAGGCCCGACCGAGCGGGGCCGCGGCTTCCCGGACGTCTATCACGAGGCCGACCGCATCGTCCTGGCCCGCTACGCCCCCAGCGGGGTCGTGGTCGATCAAGACTTCCGGGTCGTTCAGTTCCGCGGCGACACGGGAGCGTACCTCAAGCCGCCTCCCGGACCACCCACCAGCGAGCTCTTGCTTCTGGCCCGCGAGGGCCTCCTCGGCGATCTGCGCGACATGCTTGACCGCGCGCGACGCGACGACACTCCCGTGCGCAAGGAGGAGTGCGGGTGAAGACCAATGACCACTTCCACGACATCGACCTGGAAGTGATCCCGATCAGCGACCCAGCCTCGACCTCGCGTCACTTCGTGGTCCTGTTTGAGGCAGCGCGGCCTGCGGCCGGGCCGGCCGCCGCAGCCGCGCGTGGCGTCGACGCCCGAGCAAGATTGGGAGAAAGAACGCGAAATCGACCGCCTGAACCGCGACCTCGCCTCGACCAAGCAGTACCTGCAATCGGTGATCGAGCAGAAAGAGGCCGCACACGAAGAACTGCAGGCCGCCAGCGAAGAAGTCATCTGCGCCAACGAGGAGCTGCAAGGCACCAACGAAGAGCTGACGACCGCCAAGGAAGAGCTGCAGGCCACCAATGAGGAGCTGACGACCGTCAACGACGAGCTGCAGAACCGGATCCGCGTGACCAATCAGCTTGCCGACGACGTGGTCAACCTGATCGAAACCACCCGGATTCCGATCGTGGTTCTGGGCACCGACCTGTGCATCCGGCGGTTCACCCCCGGCGCCCAGCGAGTGATGAACCTGCGTCCCGGCGACGTGGGCCGGCCGCTTGGCGAGCTCAGGGCCAAGATCAACATTCCCGACCTCGAGCGACTGGTCCACGAGGTGATCGACACGCTCGAGATCAAACAGCGCGAGGTGGTCGACGAGTCAGGCGCCTGGCACAAGCTGTACATCCGGCCGTACACGCACCCTGGACCACAAGATCGGCGGCGTGGTCCTGATGCTGATCGATATCGACGCGCTGAAGCGGCGCGAGCAGGAGATTAAGGAATCGCGCGACTACGCCCTCAGCATCGTCGAGACCGTGCGCGAACCGCTCTTGGTGCTCGACGGCGATTTGCGGGTGCGGACGGCCAACCGGGCCTTCTACCAGAACTTCCAGGTCGACCCCGCCAACACCGAAGGTCGTCTCATTTATGAGCTCGGCAACGGTCAGTGGGACATTCCCAGTCTGCGCTCCCTGCTGGAAGAGATTTTACCCGAGAACAGCCACTTCGAAGACTTCGAGGTCGAGCAAACGTTTCCCGTGATCGGCGAGCGGACGATGCTGCTCAACGCACACCGGGTGTTTCAGGGCGAACGCAAGAATGAGCAGCTCATTTTGCTGGCCATCGAAGACGTCACCGTGCGCAAGCGCGCCGAGCGGCTGCGCCAGGTGACGGAGGACCGGCTGCGCACGATGGTCGATACCGCGGTAGACGCCATCGTCAACATCGACGAGTACGGAACGGTCAACTCGATCAACGCCTCGACCGAGCGGATGTTTGGCTACGTCGCCTCGGAGCTGATCGGCCAGAACGTGAAGCTTACTGATGGCGTCGCCCTACCGCGAGCAGCACGACGGCTACCTGGCGCGTTACTTGCGAACCGGCGAGAAGCGAATCATCGGGCTCAACCGCGAAGTTCTCGGCCGCCGCAAAGACGGCACCACCTTTCCGGTGGAGCTGGCGGTCAGCGAGTATGAAGATCGGGGCCAGAGAATGTTCACCGGCGTTCTGCGCGACTCAGAGCGCCCGCAGGGCCCTTGAGCGCGAGGTGCTTCAGGTGGCGACGCTCGAGCAGCAGCACATCGGCCAGGAGCTGCACGACAACTCCGGCCCAGGAGCTGACGGCACTGGGACTCCTGGCCGACAGCTTGGTCAGATCTCTCGAGGGGCAAACACCGTCGGAGACTGCGCTCGCGACCAAGATCGCCGAGGGAATCAAGCGCGTGCTCGGCCAGATCCGCGCCTTCTCCCGCGGGCTGATCGGCGTGGAAGTCGACTCGGAAGGACTGATGGCCGCGCTGGCCGAGCTTGCTTCTTCCACCACGCAACTGCACGGCCTGAAGTGTACCTTCGACTGCAAAGAGCCGGTCCGGCTGGCCAATAACCAGGCGGCCACTCAACTGTATAGCATCGCCCGCGAGGCCGTCACCAACGCTCTCGAGCACGCCCGGGCCCTGAACATCGGCATCAGCCTCGAGAGCGACGGCCGATCGGTTACGCTGCGCGTGCAGGACGACGGTATCGGGTTTGCGGACCCACCGGTCGATCACAAGGGAATGGGCCTGAAGATCATGCGTTACCGTGCCGGGTCTTATCAATGCCCACCTGTCGATTGAGCCCAAGGCTACCCAGTGGTGCGGTGGTGACGTGTACGAAGAGGAGGGATGCACGACGATGCCCAGAGGCAAACTCAAGGCAATCGAGCACCGGCGGCCGAGTTCTGATCGTCGATGACCACCCGGCCGTGCGCGAGGCGCTCGCCATCCGCATCGGACGCGAGGAGGACCTGGAGGTCTGCGGCGAGGCGGCCGACCTTGCCGGAGCGCTCGCGGCTGGCCGAGGCCACCGATCCCGATGTCGCGGTCATCGACCTGTCGCTCAAGTCCGCCAGCGGCCTCGAATTGATCAAAAGGCTCAAGGCCCGTTATGAGAATCTCTTGATCGTTGTCTGGTCGATGTACGGCGAGGACCTGTTCGCCGAGCGCGCCTTCCGAGCCGGGGCGCAGGGGCTATATCAACAAAGAGCAAGCAACCGACAAGATCATCGAGGCGATTCGCCAGGTGCTCGAGGGCAAGCTGTACTGTAGCGCGGCCATGACCGAAAAGCTGGTCGAGCGGGCCGTGGGCCCGGCGAGCAAGGCCCGAACGACTCGTTCTTTGATCGACGCGCTCTCGGACCGCGAGCTCGACGTCTTTCGTTTGATCGGCGACGGCGCCAAGACCGCCGAGATCGCCGCGGCGCTGCACCTCTCGATCAAGACCGTCGAGACCTATCGCGACCGAATTCGCGCCAAGCTGGACTTGGCCGACGGCGCCGAGCTTTCTCGGTGCGCCATCCGGTGGATGCTCGAGAACAGTCGCTAAAGACCATGAACTTGAAATGCAACTGTTAACACGATGTTCGAAACCCAGGTTGTCCCCGCTACATCGCCGTGCAGGCCGATCATCTCGGCAAGCGATGCCGGTGCCCGGCGTGCCGATCGGAATTCCAGCCGGTCGTTCCCTTCGGAACCACGGGAATGGACGGCATGGTTCGCTATCACCTGAACCAGCTCCTGGGCAAGGGAGGCGTCGGGCTGGTCTTCCGGGCGTGGGACTTCATGTTCCAGCGCGAAGTCGCGCTCAAGGTCCTTGCCGCACATGCGATGTCAATCGAACAGGCCGATCGCCGCTTCCGGATCGAGGCCAAGGCGCTCATGGCTCTCTCTCACCAGAATATATGCCCAATATTAGATTTCAATGACGAGCACTGGTATCCCTACATCGTGATGCCCGTGCTCGAAGGCGGAGATCTCGAGCTTTGGCTGGAACAGAACGTGCCGTCGCCGATCAAGCGCGTTTGTGAGATCGTCCGGACCGTTGCGCTGGCCATGGAGCACGCGCACCGGCATCGGGTCGTTCACCGTGACTTGAAACTGAGCAACATTTTGCTCGATCGCGAAGGAAGCCCCAATGTGGCCGATTTCGGCTTTGCGCGTCTGATCGACGAGTCGGTATCGAGCCAGGTTTCCAATCCCGGCCAGGTCTTCGGCACGGTCAGATACATGCCGCCCGAGCAGCTACTGGGCCTGCGCGACCATGTTGCCGAACCTGCGGACATCTATGCGCTGGGAATCGTCATGTTCAGGCTCTTGACCAGGCGCTTCCCCTTCAAGAGCGCTCTGGCGCACCGAATCAAGGCAGAAATCCGCGATGGCATCACCATATCTCCGTCAAGCTTGCGGTCTGACGTTGATCCGAGGCTCGACGCCATCTTCTTCCGAGCCGTGGCGCGCGATATCAACCGGCGCTTCGCTTCGATGGAGGAGTTCGCCGCGAAGCTGGGAGACTTCCTGGGGATGAGGCCGCCGGCGGCGCTGCCGAGACCGATCGAGGTTGCGACGGCAAGCACGACCTTGGTCAGCGTGACGACAAGCCCCCTGGGCGTGCTCCTGGCCGAGATCCCGCGCGGCAGCTTTCAGATGGGGGCGGCCGACGGACGAGTCGATGAGCGACCGCTGCGGGACGTCTCGATCGAAAGAGCGTTCTTGCTGGGCGTCTATCCCGTCACGCAGGGTCAATACAAGGAACTCATGGGAGATGCCCCGCGACCGGAGTTCAAGGGTGAAGACACGCTGCCGATGGAGTGTGTGACCTGGCTCGACGCGATCAAGTTTTGCAATGTCCTCTCTATCCAGGAGGACCTGCGGCCTTATTACAAGATCGACGCCGAGCGCGTGGCGCGCGCGGGAGGAACTGGCTATCGACTACCGACGGAGGCCGAATGGGAGTATGCCTGCCGCGCCGCGCGGCGACTCGTTACTCGTTTGGCGACGACCCGCAAAGGCTCAAGAAGAATGCATGGTTTGTCGACAACTCGCTGGGACAGACCCATCCGGTCGGCCATTGGCCTGCCAACGCGTTCTCGCTTTTTGACATGCACGGCAACGTTTGGGAGTGGTGCTGGGATTGGTATGGAGCGTACGACTCGAACGCGACGGAGGACCCCAAGGGGCCCAAGACCGGCTCGAGGCGGGTCCTGCGCGGCGGATCGTGGGGCTGCGACGCCTTTCAACTGCGGTCGGCGTCGCGCATGTCGTGGGAACCGAACGATCTCGACTTTCGTCCCTGGTATTTCGGCTTCCGCGTCGCCAGGAGCCTTTGAGGTCATGGATCTCTGGGCTATGGCTTCGAGCTCAGATATTCCTCTTCGCGCTCGGCGTGATCAAAGATCGGGTCGGCGAGCGCGCCATCCCACCACTTCGGAATCGACGTGCTTGAGATAACCGCTCCGCCGCAGACCGATCAAGCGATCAAGGTAGCGCAGAGCCATTTTTCTCCAGAGGCACGGAACCTTGAAGTCGTCGAGCGCGTGCGCGAAGATTTCGGGCGTCGTGCGTTTGAGTCGCTGCGCCGATCGGAATTGATCTTCGCATTCGCGCAGAAACGCCAGGAAAGCCAGGGTCGTCTCAACCCGCCGGGCGAAGTCGTCGGCGCGGTCGCCCCTGGTCTGGGTCATTCGCGAGTGGTACTTGGGGTGCACCGGAGTCACAAGCGCGATGTTATCGACATACGCCGGCTCGAACTGGAGCCTCGAGTATTCAGTGACGACCTCATGGTGGATCTCATACTCGATTGTGCCGTGGCGGCTCGGCGTCTGGTGGAAGAAGTTAAAGGCTATCATCGACTTTTCCACCTCGGTGAAATTCTGTTCGGAATAACCCAGGGCCGCCAGGGAACGAGCCAGCTCCTCCTGGGTCTGGCGATTCTGGGCCAGCAAGTGAACGGCGTGCGGTCCGATCAAGAGATCTCGCGGGTGCGCACTGCGCGTGTCCCATCGCGAACAAGTTGGCGATTCGGTGCTCGCCATGGTCGAGCGCATCATGCGACCCGACGACGAGCGCGTCGGCAAGCTCGTAATCGAACGACCGGTGGCCTTCGCCCGAGGACTGCTGGTACTGATTGTAGATGCTGAAGGCCGCGTCGCCGCACACAAACGCTTCCCACAACCAGAGCATCTGGCGCAGGTTGCTCGCGGCCAGCGAATGAATGCGCGGTGTTAGCCGCTCACGCGCCACCAGAAACATTGTCCTCAGGTATTCGGCCGCGGCCGCGGCGTTCGACTCGTTCAGGCTGGCGATCCGCGCTCTGGCGGCATCTTCTCGATTCGTAAGCAGTGTCTGGGCGCTGATGGGCCCGACTTGCAAGCTCTCGGCGCCGCGGAGCAGGTTGAACTGGTGATTCTGAAGCTTCTTGAAAGTACTGGGCCACATCGGCAGAAAGACTCGCCAGAGGTCGATCGACGGCGTCTTGAACCACTGGTCAATCTCCGTGATCGCTCGGATCTGGACTTCAATCGACGTCTGATCAAGGTTGTCGACCACGAGCACGATGTAGCGAAAGGGCAGCTCGGCTTTGCCTTCCGGCTTCCTTAAGACTCGCGAGAGCTCTTCGAGTGCGCCTCGGACCCATTGCCGGATGTTCTGAGGCGCCGTCGGCCGCTGCTTGATGGCATCGTCGATGTCGAACGCCTTCTGGCTGCATTCGTGCCGGATGACCGACTGCAAGAGAAGGAAGAAATCGCTCGTGAAATCGACATTATCTTGAATCGATTTCGCATCAAAAAACAGGACGAGCTTCTTGTGTGCTTCGCCGCGGCGAATGCCCAATCTGGGACAGTAACTGCGCAGATAGTAGCGGATCAGCGTCGATTTTCCCGAACCGACCGGTCCCAAAAGACAGATCGGGCGGCGCCTGAGCGTCTCGTCCCAGAACAATCTGTCGAGGCGGGCCTCGAGTGCGTAGGGCTCTTCCGACGAACCCGGCTCCGCTAGAGATTCTCTGTCTGATATGTACATGCTCTCCAGAGCGGGGTCCTCGCGCAGGCTGGGCGCGTCTCCTTCAAACGGGAGGTCTGACCGATAGTACAGATGCAGAATTCGATTGATTGCGTACGTGCGACAGAGATGATTGCGCCGCTCGGCGAAAGTCCGAACGAGAGGAGTGTATGACATGATCGCCTCCAGAACACCTGGAAACGCCCGCGCTCCTTTCTACGAGCCGTACCCGATCGCGGCGACGCAAGCCAGCGCGACAGCGAGACCCTAAAGAAGCTGCGTCCAGCTTGAGACTACTTGTATCACGCCAGGCCGGAACGCGACAATGCGGGGCTGCCGTTTGAAACGGCATCAAACAGTGTGGGCGTCGCTTTGACTGATAGTGGAATGCTTCTGGGGAAATTCCGCATGAAATCACCAGCAGGTTCGCTGACACTGGCGACGCTCGGGTGTGGCGCTTTTTTGGGCTGGCTGACAGCCGCCATGCCGTCCGGCCCTGAATCTCGGGCGCAGGGCGCCGCCGCCGGCTGCGCCTGGCGCAAGCCGGCAACGATTCCCTCGACCGCACCGTGCTGCCGATTCCGGAACCCACGCCGCCCCTATCACCGAGCTCGATGTCCGGAACGCCAAGGCCCCTCCGCGGTTCGAGGTGAAGGCGCCGGCCGGCGCTCCCAACGTGCTCATCGTGCTGATCGACGACATGGGGTTCGGCCAGTCGAGCGCCTTCGGCGGGCCGATCCACATGCCCACGGTGGAGCGTCTGGCCAAGAGCGGGCTCCGCTACAACCAGTTTCACACGACGGCGCTCTGCTCGCCGACCCGTGCCGCGCTGCTTTCCGGCCGCAACCATCACATGTGCAACATGGGCTCGATCACCGAGACGGCCACCGCCTTCCCCGGCCAAACCGGGCAGCGGCCCAACAGCGTGGCGCCGCTGGCCGAGATGCTGCGTCTCAACGGCTTCGCCACCGCCGCCTTCGGCAAGTCGCACGAGACCGCGGCCTGGGAAGTCAGCCCTTCGGGCCCGACCAATCGCTGGCCGACCCGCTCCGGCTTCGACAAGTTCTACGGGTTCATCGGCGGCGAGGCCAACCAGTGGGCACCGGCGATCTACGAAGGGATGAACCAGGATCGAGCCGCCGAAGGATCCGAATTACCATTTCCTGACCGATATGACCAACCAGGCGATCGATTGGACCAAGGCCGTGAAATCGCTCACGCCCGACAAGCCGTTCTTCATCTATTTCGCCCCCGGCGCCACGCACGCTCCGCACCACGTGCCGAAGGAGTGGATCGCCAAGTACAAGGGCAAGTTCGACCAGGGCTGGGACAAGCTTCGCGAGGAAACGCTGGCGCGACAGAAGCAAGCTCGGCGTGGTTCCCGCCGGACACCAAGCTCGCGCCCAAGCCGGCGGCGATCAAGGACTGGGACAAGCTCACGGCCGACGAGCAGAAGCTCTTCGCCCACCAGATGGAGGTGTTCGCCGGTTACGGCGAGTTCGCCGATCACGAGGCCGGCCGGCTGGTCCAGGCCATCGAGGACATGGGCCAGATCGGACAACACGCTCATCTTCTACATCCTCGGCGACAACGGCGCGAGTGCCGAAGGAGGCATGAACGGCCTTTTCAACGAGACGACCTACTTCAACGGGGTTGCAGAAAAGGTCGAGGACATCCTGAAGCATTACGACGAGCTCGGCGGTCCCACTGTCGTACGGTCATTACGCGGCCGGCTGGGCCGTGGCGGGCGACACGCCGTTCACCTGGACGAAGCAGGTCGCCGCGAATTACGGCGGCACGCGCAACGGCATGGTCGTCCACTGGCCCAGGCGCATCAAGGCCCGAGGCGAGGTGCGGTCGCAGTGGCATCACGTCATCGACGTCGCGCCGACGATCCTGGAAGCGGCCGGCCTGCCCGAGCCGAAGGCGGTCAACGGCACGCCCCAGACCCCGATCGAAGGCGTGAGCCTGGTCTACACGTTCGACGACGCCCAGGCGCCAGAGCCGGCACACGACCCAGTACTTCGAGATCTTCGGCAACCGCGCCATCTACCACGACGGCTGGCTGGCCGGCACCGTCCACCGGGTGCCCTGGGAGCCCAAGCCGCGGGCGACCTTGCAGGACGACGTGTGGGAGTTGTACGACACGCGAACCGACTTCAGCCTGGTGAACGACCTGGCCGCCAAGAACGCCGCAAAGCTCAAGGAGATGCAGGATCTGTTCATGAAGGAAGCGGTCAAGAACCACGTGCTGCCCTCTCGATGACCGCGGCGTCGAGCGCGTCAACGCCGCGCTCGCCGGCCGACCCGACCTGATGGCCGGCCGAACGTCGCTGACGCGTCTATGAGGGAATGATCGGGCTGTCGGAGAATGTCTTCATCAACGTGAAGAACCGATCGCACACGATCACCGCCGAGGTCGAGATCCCCGCAGCGGGCGCCGACGGCGTGATCCTCTGCCAGGCCGGTCGGTTCGGCGGTTGGAGCCTGTACTTCAAAGGCGGCAAGCCGACGTACACTTACAACTGGCTGGGCCTGCAAGCGGTACACGATCGCGGCCACGGAGCCGGTGCCGGCTGGGAAGGCGACGATTCGCTTCGAGTTCGCGTATGACGGCGGCAGGCCGGGCGCGGGCGGAACCGGCACGATCCTCGTCAACGGCAAGAAGGTCGCGCGAAGGTCGAGATCGACCACACGCAGCCTTTCGTTTTCTCGGCTGACGAGGGTGCCGACGTGGGGCACGGATGCGGGCACGCCGGTGACGGACGACTACAAGGAGCGCGACAACAAGTTCACCGGCAAGATCCACAAGGTGACCGTCGAGCTGAAATGAAGTCTCGACCGTGGTCGCTGCATCATGACGTCGTCTGTCCCTCCTGCTGTGCATAGTAATCGGCGCACTCGGTTTCAAGGCCACGAACGATCCGCTGGCCGCGCAGTGGGCCGAAACGAGAGGTCACGACGGTCCACTGACCCTGTCCGTCGTGGTCGTCTCGATAGATGACGACCCAGTCGTGGGTCATTCCCATCTCGTGAGCGCGGGCGGTGTTGGAGTAGAGCGCCGTGTATTGGCGGTTGCCGCGCTGGGTGTGCAGCACCGGCAGCCACGCTTCGCCGGTGGGGTTGAAGCGCTCTGGCGCGATCCGAGGCAGGCGGCCGCCCTTGGCTTTCTCGCGGTATTCACGATCCGTTTCGAGGAGCTCGGCGACTAGCGGCGGCTCGGGACGCGGGCGCGGTGGAACGGCCGCGGCAGGCGGCTGGCGCCGGAAGCGGCCGGCCAGCGCCTCGCGGATGCCCCGGATGCGCTTCGCCCCCATGCCGGTTACCTGAGCAAGCCGGCCGTCGTAAGCTGCGGCTTCGAGCTCCTGAAGCGAGTCGATTCCGAGCTGCTCGTGAATGCGGCTGGCCGTCTCGAGGCCGATGCCGGGCAGAGTCGTGAAGAGGTGCTCGGGCCCTGCATGGCCGCGCAGCCGCAAGAGCAGTCCCAACCGGCCGGTCCGTGCCAGCCGCTCGATCGAGCGACCGAGCGACTCGCCGATGCCGGGCAGGCGCGTGAGGCCCTCCATGCCGTCGGCATCCAGAATTTCGTGGGCCTGGCGCTCAAGGCCGCGCAGGGTCTTTGCCGCCTTTTGGTAGGCGCGCACGCGGAAGACGTTTGCCCCCTGGGCCTCCAGCAGCCCGGCCACCTCGTCCAGGCGCTCGGCGATCTGCTGGTTGTCGAGCGGCAGGGTCGGATCGGGGGCTTTGTCGTCGTGCTCGAGCAAGAGGAGGCTCCTGGGATACGGCCCTCAGATCACCTTGAATCATAGCATCCCGGGATTGCGCGTTTTAGCGGGGGGCCGTACCGGCACGGCTGGCATGAGCCAGTTGATCGCGCCGAGTTTGTCCTGGACACGACCGGGTGGCCCTTGTCCAATACACTTTAATGGAGCGGGCCAGCCGTGTGGCGGCCGATCGCCGCGGTGAAGCGTGGCACAGGCAGCCGGTGAACAAGCCGGCCTACCGCCGCTCGTCTCGGCCGGAGAATGACCGATGAGAGTGTCGTTTTGCGTCGGGTTGGCGGCTACGCTCCTCGCCGCCTCGACTTTCGCCGATGACGGGGCACCGGCGGGACCCGCACTCCAAGACCGGCTGCGGGCGGAAGACCCGGCCGTACTCGCTCGCGACGCGATCGACGACGGTGACCTAGCGCGCGGAGCGGCCGTCTTTTATCGACCGGGACTGGCGTGCGCGAAATGCCACGCCGCTGGTGACGACGGATCGCCGCCGCTGGGCCCCGACCTCGCGAAGCTCGGCAAGGACACCGCCCCCGCACACTTGGTCGAGTCGGTCCTCTTCCCGTCGAAGGTGATCAAGAAAGGGTTTGAAACGGTCACGCTCGTGACCGACGAGGGCAAGACGCTGACCGGACTGGTGGCCGAGGACGCGCCGGACGCGCTGGTCCTCTGCGACCTCGCCCAGGAGGGAAAACGCGTGCGGGTCGCCAAGGCGCACATCGACGAGCGGAACGACAAAGGCCCCTCGCTCATGCCGGAGGGGTTGGTCAACCAGCTCGCCTCACGGCAAGAGTTCCTCGACCTGATCTGTTACCTGGCCGAGATCGCCCGCGAGGGGCCTGCCCGCGCGCGGGTGCTTCGGCCGGCGGGCGCGCTGGCGCCGCCGCCTGTGCCGGAATATGAACGCCACCTCGACCACGCCGGCATGATCGCTGCCCTCGAGCGACAGAGCTACGAGCGCGGCGCAGCGATCTTCGCGCGCAGTTTGCGCCAACTGCCACGGCACGAAGGAACATCCCGGGTCGCTGCCCACTTCGCTGCGGTTCGCTTCAGGCCGGTTCAAGAACGGCGGCGACCCGTTCCGCATGTACCAGACCCTCACCCGCGGCTACGGCATGATGACGCCGCAAACCTGGATGGTGCCCGCGCAGAAATACGACGTCATTCATTACATCCGCGAGGCGTTCCTCAAGCCGTTCAACCCTTCGCAATATGTGCGCGTCGACCGCGCGTATCTCGAGGGCCTGCCGCGGGGCAATACGCGCGGCCCCAGCCCTTCCGAGGCCGAGCCCTGGCTGGCGATGGACTATGGGCCCAGCCTGACGGCCACGTACGAGGTCAGCCGCGATGGCTCGAACTTCGCCTACAAGGGTGTCGCCGTCCGGCTCGACAGCGGTGCAGGGGGGATCTCACGCGGGCGATACTTCCAGGTGTTCGACCACGACACGATGCGGGCGGCCGCGGGCTGGGACGGACCCGGCTTCATTGACTGGCTCGGGATCAACTTCAATGGCCAGCATCAAGTTCACCCCCACCTCGCGGGCCGCGTCCATTTCGCCAACCCCATCGGGCCGGGCTGGGCCGACCCCGAGACCGGGCGCTTCGACGACCCGCGGATCAGAGGGAGAGACGGTCGTCCCTACGGCCCACTCCCACGGCAATGGGCACATTACCAGGGCCAATACCGGTACGGCGACCGCGTGATCCTGTCGTACACGGTCGGCACGGCCCAAGTTCTCGAGGCGCCCGGCTATGAGCTCGGCCAAGCCGGCGTCGTGTTCACGCGGACGCTCAACGTCGCCAAAACCGCAAACGACCTGATCATGCGTGTCGCATCCGAAGGCGTGTCGACCGCGGTCGTCGGTGGAGCCGGCGCAGAGCTGACGAGAAACGGGGGCTTCACGCAGCTTCGAATCCCCGCGTCCACCACACCGCTGTTGCTCAAGGTCCTGATCTCGAGTGGTCCGCGCGAGGCCCTGCGCGCCCAGGCGGAGCGCTCGCCGCCGCCAGAAGAACTCGAGCCGCTGACTCACGGCGGACCCAAGCGCTGGCCCGAGGTACTGCGCACGCGCGCCAAGATCGGCGGCGATGATGGCCCCTTCGCCGTCGACGTGCTCGCCCATCCGGAGACGACGCCCTGGCAGTCGCGCATGCGCTTTACCGGAATCGACTTTTTGGACGGCGGCCGCCGGGCTGTTATTTGCGACTGGGACGGCGACGTCTGGACAGTCGACGGCAGCGAAGAACCGGCCGGCGTCCTCACCTGGCGGCGGATTGCTTCGGGGCTCTTTCAGCCGCTCGGTCTCAAGGTCGTGGATGGAAGGATCTACGTTGGCTGCCGCGACCAGATCGCCGTGCTCCACGACACAAACGGCGACGGTGAAATCGACTTTTATGAAAACTTCAACAGCGATCATCAGGTTACCGAGCATTTCCACGAGTTCGCGATGGGGCTTCAGGTCGACGCGGCGGGGAACTTTTACTACGCAAAGGCCGCCCGCCACGGGCTAAGGGCCGTGGTGCCGCACCACGGCACGCTCTTGCGCGTAAGCAAGGACGGGGCCCGCACCGACGTTCTGGCCACCGGTTTCCGAGCCCCTAACGGCGTTTGCCTCAATCGCGACGGTAGCTTTTTCCTCACCGACCAGGAGGGGCACTGGATCCCCAAGAACCGCATCAACCTGGTGCGGCCGGGCGGTTTTTACGGCAACCTTTGGGGATACACCAACGTCACCGACCCATCTGATGACGCGATGGAGCAGCCCGTCTGCTGGATCACCAACGAGTTTGACCGCTCGCCCGCGGAATTGCTGTGGGTCGACAGCGCGGCGTGGGGGCCGCTCAAGGGCTCGCTTTTGAATCTCTCGTATGGCTACGGCAAGGTTTACATCGTGCCGCACGAGAAAGTCGGCGGTGTCACGCAGGGCGGCATGTGCGCGCTGCCGGTTCCGCAGTTTCCCACCGGAATTATCCGCGGACGGTTCCAGCCCGAGAGCGGGCAGCTCTACCTCTGTGGCATGTTTGCCTGGGCCGGCAACCAGGAAGCGCCCGGCGGCTTTTACCGGCTGCGCTATACGGGCAAGCCGGTCGATGTGCCCATCGGTTTAAGCGCGCGTAAGGGCGCGATGATCTTGACCTTTACCGAGCCACTCGACCGGCCGTCGGCCACCGAGCCTGCCCACTATTCGGTCAAGACGTGGTCGCTCAAGCGCACCGCCAACTACGGCTCGGACCACTATGGCGAAAAGCCCCTCAAGGTCCAGTCCGCGTCCATAAGCGGCGACGGGCGCAGCGTGACGCTCGAGATCCCCAAATTGGCGCCGACCTGGTGCATGGAGATCAAGTACGGGGTGAAGTCGGTGCGCGGCACGGCCGTCGACGGCGTGATCCACAACACGGTCCATCGGCTCAAGGAGTAAGCCGGCTCCTCCCCGGCGCAGAGGCTCGCGCTCACCCCCCCGCGCCCCCCCGTTGCAAGGGGGGGAAATCCGACGCGATTGCCGCGCCGCGGTTTGGCGCCGGCGCGATACTGGCCCGTCGGATCTGGGGGGTCTGGACATTGAGCTCGCGCGCCGTCACCACGCTTTGAACCATCTGGTCAACCGACGGACTCATCCAGTTCAGGATGAGTGTGCTGGGCAAGATACCCATCGCAATCGTCAAGACCACGAGGGGAACCGCGATCATGATCTCGCGGAGATTCATGTCGGGCAGCCCCTTCCACGCCTCGCTTTTGCCCAGGAAGACGCGCTGAATCGTCCAGAGGATGTAGCCCGCGGTCAAGATCACCGCGGCGGCGGCCAGAATCGCCAGGATTGGACTGTAGTTGAACGCCGACAGCACGACGAAGACCTCGGCGACGAACCCACACAGGCCCGGCAGGCCCATCGACCCGAAGAAGATCACATACGAGATCGCGCCATAAAGGGGCATGATGTTGGCCAGCCCCCCCAGCTTGTTCAAGTCACGGGTGTGCGCCCGGTCGTAGATCACCCCGACCAAGAAGAACATGCCGGCCGACGTGATCCCGTGGGCGAGCATCATGAACATGGCCCCGTTGACGCCGTAGGCATAGTAGCGCGGATCGAGCCTGGAGCCGTCGGCGGCAAAGATCCCCATCACGGCCATGCCCAGCGTTACATAGCCCATGTGGCTGACCGAGCTATACGCGACCAGCTTCTTGAAATCGGTCTGCGCCATCGCGACGAGCGCGCCGTAGAGGATGCTGAAGACCCCCAAAGCAGCGACCGGCAGCGACCAGTCGTAGGCGCCCGCCGGCGCCAGCGGCCAGGCCAGCCGCACAAACCCGTAGCCGCCGATCTTGAGCAAGATGCCCGCCAGGATCATGCTGATCGGCGTCGGCGCCTCGACGTGCGCATCGGGCAGCCAGGTGTGGAACGGGAACGACGGCAGCTTGACGCAGAAGCCAGTAAAGAAAAGGATAAACACCCACCACTGGATCGAGCGTGGGTAATAACTGCTGGTCGACAAGATAGTGGTAAGCTCGACGATGTCGAACGAATGGCCCGTAAACCCGGGAACCTGCACCTGCCCTTGCCAGAAATAGAGAATCAGGATCGCCACCAGAATGAAGACCGAGCCGAAGAGCGTGTAGAGCAAGAACTTGATCGCCGCGTATTCGCGCCTCGGGCCGCCCCAGATGGCGATCAAGAAATACATCGGCAAGAGCATCACTTCGAAAAAGACGTAGAAGAGGAACAGGTCCAGCGAGATGAAGACGCCCATCATGCTGGCGCACAAGAGCAGGTACAGTGCGTAATAGCCCTTCACCTGTTTTTCGATGTTCCAGGAAGCCAGGCACGCCAGCACGCTCACGAGCCCGGTCAAGACCGCGAGGCTCAGGCTGATGCCATCGACTCCGAGGTAGTACTGGATATTGAAATACGGAACCCACGCGCGGCGGACCACCAGATCGCCCTGGCCCTGCGACTCATCGGCATCCATCGTGTCGCCGCTCGCCGACGCCACAAGCACGTTGTGCCCGACTCGCTCGCGCAATGGCGCGCTGGCCTTGTCGCTGCCCACGTAGATCGCCAGAGCCAAGAGCGTCATCAGGAACGTCGCCAGCGTGAAGCCCAGCGATACCCATTTGACCGCCGCTTCGGACCGCTTGGGCAGAACCAAGACGATGACCATACCGATGACCGGAAGCAGCCACAGGGAAGTCAAAAGCACGTTGTCGCTCATGGGACACTCAACCATTCCAGACGGTTAACGGGTCGAAGCTTGCAGAGAACTCGGTCGTGGCTTTGAAAGTACCTAGCCGTTGATCCAGGCGACGACGCCGACGAACAGTCCCACAAGCGCGACCGCGAGGAACATCAGGTAATTGCGCAGGCGCCCGGTCTGAATCGAGCGGCTCCAGTCGCCGACCAAGTAGACCGCCTGTGCCGTCAGGTTCACCAGGCGGTCGACGGCGATCATGTCGAAGACCCCGTCAAACCGGCTCAGGAGGGCCGTCACCGCGGCCGAGCCGTCGACGATCCCATCGATCAGCACCTGGTCAACCTGCCGGCAAAGCCGCGCCAGCGCCAGGCACGGCCGCACGAACACGGCCCAGTACATTTCGTCGAAATACCACTTGTGGCTCAGGAAGCGATAGACCCCGCTGAATCGCTCAGCCGTCCGGGCGGCGCTCAGCCGCGTCGGCACGAAGTACGGGAACCCCGGCGGAGCGTAGTACAAGAGCCCCAGGCCGACCCCCGTCAGCATGATCAAGAGCGACGCGGCCAGCGCACCGTAGTGATGGGAGGCCGTGATGTCGATCGCCCGGTAGGGCTCGCCGAATTCGAGCATGTGCTCCAAGGTCGGCGTGCCGAACGGCAGGGGGATGATGTAAAAGAGAGTCCAGCCGGCGAAGATGCTGCACACCGCCAGGATCACCAGCGGCCAGGTCATGATCGGTTCGCTCTCATGAGCATGGGCGACGGGGTTGGCGTCGTAGCCGTGGCCATGAGCGTGGGCGTCGTCGTCGTGCGCGTGCGAATGCGCATGGGCCGAATCGGCCCGCGCGGCAAACCCGCGCGGCTCGCCGGCAAACACCAGGAACCACATCCGGAACATGTAAAACGCCGTCAGCACGGCGCCGACCGCGGGCAGCACAAAGAGCAGCCAGTGCTGAGGGCTGGCGAGCGCGCGCGCCAGCGACGCCGCCAGGATTGCATCCTTCGAATAAAAGCCGCTGAAGAAGGGGACGCCCGAGATCGCCAGCGTGCCGATTAACATCGTGTAACCCGTCCGCGGCATCCGCTTCAACAACCCCCCGAGTGCGGGCATCTCGTAGGTGTGCACGCTGTGATACACGCTGCCGGCGCCCAGGAACAAAAGCGCTTTGAAAAAAGCATGCGTGATTAAGTGAAACAGCCCGGCGGCCCAGCCGCCGACCCCGAGGCCGAGCATCATGAAGCCAAGCTGGCTCACCGTGGAGTACGCGAGCACCTTCTTGTAATCGGTCTGGACCATCGCGATGGTCGCGGCGATGAACAGGGTGATCCCCCCCGTGTAGGCGATATAGTAGAGCACGTCGGGCGTGAAGAGCGGGAAAAAGCGCCCGACCAGGTAAACGCCTGCCGCCACCATCGTGGCCGCATGGATCAAAGCCGACACCGGCGTCGGGCCGGCCATCGCGTCGGGCAACCAGACGTGCAGCGGAAACTGGGCGCTCTTGCCGACGCAGCCGGCGAACACGCCGAGACCCGCAACCGTCAGCATCCAGAACGGTATTTGCCGCGGCAGCCCCGTGACCTCGTTGGTCTTGACCTGGTGCGTTTCGGGGTCGATGAGCTGAACCACGTCGTCGCTGCCTTGACGCGAAACTCGGTGCAGGTCTCCCGTCGGGCCCCGCAGGCCCTGGTTGATCTCGGCGAAGTTGAACGTGCCCAGGCTCGCCCACAAGATGCCGAGGCCGGCTATCATTCCCACGTCGCCGATCCGGTTCACCACGAACGCCTTGTTCGCCGCATCGCAATTGGCCTTCTCTTCGTACCAGAAACCGATCAGCAGGTACGAGCAAACGCCGACCAGTTCCCAGAAGATGAAGATCATGAAAACGTTGGCCGAGGCGACCAGTCCGAGCATCGAAAAGCAAAAGAGCGACAGGTAGCAGAAGAAGCGCGGGTAACGCGGGTCGTCGTGCATGTACCCCATCGAGTAGATGTGGATCAGGGTGGCGACGAACGTCACCATGAGGAACATGATCACGCCCAGATTGTCGATCGCCACGCCGAGTGGAAGCGATAAGTCGGGCCTGGCCGCAGTTTGCCCGGCCATTGCGCTTGGCGGGATTGCTCTACCGCCCAGGAGCACCCAGTCGACGCTGCCCGACCAGACCAGCGGCTGGTGGTGCTCGGCCGCGGGTGCGCCGCGCCATGCTCTGTCTCGGCCGCGTGGGCGTCACTCGGGTGCGCGAAGCCGCCGCTCTCCACGGCGTAATCGAGGAACCCGACCACCGACAGCAGGCACGAGAAGCCGATCGCGCCGGTGGCGATATAGGCGTTGTATCGCTTGAGCTGCCGGATGAAAATTGCTTCGACTGCAAAAGCGGCCAGCGGCACGAGCACTGCGGCCACGTACAGACCCACCTGCCAGCTCATTTCGCTTCGTCCCTCGGTCGCGTCTCGGCCGCCGGGTGGGCAAAACCTCTCTTTGCGCCACGCCCGCAAGGCCGACAAGCTCCGCTTTGCCCTGCTTTTCCGGCCAAGGCGATCGCGGTTCTACGAATCGTTCTCATTTCGACCAAGACCGGCTTGCCGATCCCGGCGCTCGCCGCGCAGACCGCTAGCTTCGGTCACGGGGCAGGAAGTGGAGTATGTGACAGCCCGCGCCCTTTTGCAAGACCCTCGTGATTCCCCGACGGAGCCAGCTCAACCCGGATTGCGCCCCCTGTTCATTTGAAGGAAATTTGCCCAACTCCGCACGAAACGGCCGTGAATATCACACATTCTTTATTCGTCCGTCACATTACATTCGTGGCGCCCCTGCTATACTGATGGCCCGCCCTCGAAATCGAGGGGAGGGACCGCTCCGGTTGTCGCCGTAACGGATCGGACTTCGAACGGTACGACGCAGTGGCGTCCGTTCAAAACGTGCAACAGTATAAAACCGATGCGTATTTGTTCCAGCACAATAGGGAGCGAAACATGAAACTACCGCTATCGCGGCGGCGCGGCGGCTTCACGCTGATCGAGCGGCTGGTCGTGATCGCGATCATCGCGGTTTTGATCGGGCTGCGCTTGCCGGCACGCAACGTAAGCACAGCCAGCGCTGGCGTGCCCGATCGGGCGCGTTTCGCGCAAAATGCCGCACCGGTGAGCGCAATCTGGACAACTGACTGGCCTCTTTTCTTGGCAACTTGCGCTTGCTATATTCTTTGCACCTCTTCTTTTAACCGATTCCTTCTCCCGCCTACACCTAGGAGTCACACGATGGGCATGCGGTCCTTGCGACGACGCATGGGGTTCACGCTGATTGAACTCCTGGTCGTTATCGCCATCATTGCTGTCTTGATCGCCCTGCTGTTGCCGGCCGTCCAGAGCGCGCGAGAAGCAGCGCAGCGCGCGCAATGCACCAACAACCTCAAGCAGCTTGCTTTGGCTGCGAACAACTATGAGTCAACCAACGGCGTCATCCCGGGCGGCTCGTATTCCGGCACGTTGTTCAATCCCCCGCACTGGAGCCACTACCCCGAGAACTTCAGCGTGTTTGTTCGAATGCTTCCCTTTTTCGAACAATCGCCGATGTACAACGCGACGAACTTCAATCTGTCGTCGTCCGGCCCCGAGAACCTCACCATCTGCGGCGTGCTGGTCAACTCGCTGGTTTGCCCGAGCGATACGCAGAACCAGACTATTAGTTTCCCGCCTACCCAGGGTAGTCCCCCCAATGTTCTTCCGGGATGGACCTTCAACGAGATCCCGGGCTTGTTCCCGACGCCCGCCACAAATTTCACGCAAGCGTTCACGAGCTATGGCGGCAACGCCGGAACCTGGACGTTCGGCTTCTCAAACCTGATGCCGCCGGCCCCGCTCAGTTTCTACAACGGCGTGATCTATAACGAAAGCGCCACACGGATGGCCGCAGTCACCGACGGCACGAGCAACACCATGATGTTCGGTGAGCATAGCAAGGGCCACTTATACATCCTCGACCCTGGCTACGCTGTCTCGGACAACAGTTGGAACTCGGGCCGGTGGTACGACACGCTGATTTGCACGATGTATCCCATGAACCTGGGGCTAGGCAACACGGGAGTCTCGGTTGCGGGTGCCAGCTACTGGCTGCCTTCCGCAGCGGGGAGCTTCCACCCCGGAGGCGCCAATTTCGCCTTCTGCGACGGTTCCGTCCATTTCCTCAAGAACTCGATCTCGAACTGGACGTTCTTCACCGGCAATGCTGACTCCTTTGGCGATGCGCTGCCGGATGGAACGGCCTACGTGACCGTTCAGGCGTCGGCTCCCTACACGAGGTCCACCTACTACTTGCAGAATATCTCCGCTGTGGAAGGGGTTTACCAGGCCTTGTCGACGCGCGCGGCGCCGAGGTAATCAGCTCCGACAGCTATTGACGTAGTCGGTAGCGGTTGCACTGACCTTCCCCAAGGACCGCTGCTATTCGAAAGACCCGGGCGGTGGGCACAGCGCCCATCCCTGGGATCGGTTTGGTGTGCGCATTTTTAACACGCCGATCTTCAGACTCGGTTTGACGCTGATCAACGTGTCGTGGGAGGCTCTCGCTCATGACCCGAATGGCCCGGGCAGGTTGTTACGTGTTGCTGCTCTTCGCTGGCATGGCCGCGGGGTGCGGCTCGTCGTCGCTCACCGATGCAACAGGGCCGCCGCCCCCTCATGGTGGCACTCTGTTTCGCCTGCCTGAAGGCAAGGGGTTCGTCGAGGTCGTCAAGAAAGAAGCCGGTGCGAGTAAGGAGAACATCACCGGCGAGGCATCATTTTACTTCTTGAACAAAGACGGGACCACGCCTTATTCGGCCGGGCCGACCACCGGATCCTTGACTGTCGGCAAGACGAAGGTCACACTCAAATCCGAAGGTGACGCATTGGTGACACCCAGTGGACCGGCCCTGTTCCCCAAGGGAGGAGTTGACGGTGCACTGACCTTCGAATTGGACGGCAAGACCGTCACGATTCCGCTGGGCCTCCGCTAGAGAAGGAAGTGAGCCGCTTTTGCCCACAGTAACGGTCGACGGCGAAAAGTCGTTTGAAGTCGAGCCGGGAAAGAAGCTGGTGCTGGGCATTGAAGATGCCGGCATCGACATCCTGCACCGTTGCGGCGGCAACGCGCGCTGCACGACCTGCCGCGTTGTGGTTCTCGCCGGCGACGTGCCCCCGATGGAGACGACCGAACAAGAGCGCCTGCGCGCGAGACCGACCTCGAGCCCAACACGCGCCTTTCGTGTCAGATCCGCGTCAGCTCTGACTTGTGGGTGAAGGTCGTCAATCGCGCTCATTTAGCCGGCGTCGACCCAGGGCCTCGGCCCCTTGATTGAGCCTGCAGGAAGCTCCGCCGGCGGCAAACACAGCCGGAAGGGCGCGCCGTCACTTCCGCTTTTGGACCTGCGCGCACTGCTTACAGCGCACAGACCGGCGCCGCACCTGCGCGCCGCACCGTGGGCAACGGTGGAACTTGGCTTGTCTGACCTTCTTCTTGCGGGGTCGAAACGGCACGGGACACCTCGCGGCGCTTGGGAGCGAGCAGTCACTTCGGGCGATTCGCGACGGGCACTTCCGTCGGTCGCCGATTCGGCGGCACCCGGCCGAATTCGAGACCGGTCAGTTTAACCGATCGCCTGTCGGCGAAGCCAGAGCAGGCGATCGAGAGTCAGTTTATTCGGTCGGGTTCGCCGTCGCCTATGACTTCGCAGGCGGCGGGCCATTGCCGCGGGCGACTTAACCAACCACAATCGGGAGAAAGCCGCAACCTGCGGGCAGACACGTTGCCGATTCAATGGGTGCTTTTGATGAGTATCAATGGGCGATTTAATTTAGGATGGTACCGTGCCGGCTTGATCGCGGCCGGCGCGGCGGCTCTGTGGGCGGTTGCGGCCGATCAACAAGGCTTGGCCGCACCCGGCGATGATGGGCCACTGGCACCGATCTCGGATCGGGCGCGAAAGGTCCACGCGGCGGGGATGCTCTTCGACGGCCACAACGATCTGCCCTGGCGGCTGCGCACCCACGGCGATTTCGCACTCACGAAGTTCGACCTGTCGAAGCGTCTCGAATCGGGCCAGACCGACATCCCCCGGTTGCGCTCAGGCGGCGTGAAAGCCCAGTTCTGGTCGGTTTATATTCCCAGCGAGCACCCCAACCCCGCGCGGACCGTCATCGAGCAGATCGACCTCGTCAAGCGGATGGTCGAGCGTTACCCCGAGACGTTCGCGCTGGCGTACAGCGCAGATGACGTCGAGCGCATCGTGCGCTCAGGCAAGATCGCGTCGCTGATCGGAATCGAGGGGGGCGTGGCGATCGAGAATAGTCTGGCGCAGCTCCGCGCCTTTACGCGCTCGGAGCGCGCTACATGACGCTCACCCACAACACGACGCTCGACTGGGCCGATGCGGCCACCGACCTTCCCAAGCACGATGGCCTCACTCCGTTCGGCGAACGCGTGGTCAAGGAGATGAACCGGCTGGGCATGCTCGTCGACATCTCGCACGTTTCGCCGGACACCATGACCGACGTTCTGCACGTGTCGCGCGCGCCCGTCATCGCCAGCCATTCCAGCGCCCATGCCCTTTGCCCCTCGCCGCGCAACGTGCCCGACGAGATCTTGACTGCGATCAAACAGAACGGCGGAGTGGTCATGGTCAACTTCTACTCGGGGTTCATCGTGCCCGAATCGGGCAAGAAGATGCGAGCGATCCTGGCGGAGATCCGCACAAAATACCCCGACCGCGAATCACGAACCAAGGCGCTCGAGGCCTGGTACCGCTCCGAGGGGTCGAAGATGGCGCGCGGCAGCTACAAGGACGTGGTGGACCACATCGATCACATCGTCAAGGTCGCCGGCATCGATCATGTCGGCATCGGGTCGGACTTTGACGGCATCACGATGTCGCCCGCCGGGTTGGACGACGTCGCCAGCTACCCGCGCATCACCGACGAGCTATTGCGGCGCGGGTACAGCGAGGCCGACGTGCACAAGATTCTGGGCGGAAACGCGCTGCGTGCGTTGCGCCAGGCCGGCGAGATCGCCCAGCAGCTCCGCGCGGCCACCCCGCCCGAGGTCGATGACATCGAGCCCGAAGACCGCAGCCGCTGAACGCTCACAGCGTCTTCAGATACTCGATCAAGTCCATCCGCTCGCTTTCGGTTAAGCCGATCGCCGAAGGTGTGGCCGCGGTTGCTCATGCCGAAGCGGCTGGTGTCGACGATGAACTTGGCCTGAAACGGCGACCGCCGGGCGGTCGAGCCGGTGCTCGTCGGGGCTGACCTCGCGGAACTTCCAGCCGACGTGCGCGGTGTCGTAGTGGATGAAGTCGGTCGACGGCGGGCGGGTGAACCGGCGGGCCGCTGCGACGACTCGAGCAGGGCGTGGAGGTTCGGCACCGAGCCGTTGTGCAGATAGGGGGCGGTCGCCCAGATGCCGTCGAGCGGCGGTGCCTGGTAGCCGCGCGCGCCGGGTATCGACCGGGTGCTCGGCGCCAAGCCACGTCTGTTGTAGTGGGCCACGAGGCGATCGGAAAGCCCCAGCGACCGCGCCGTATCGGTGCCGATCACATCGAGTGCAACGATCTTGTTGGGGTAGACGCCCTCGGGTCCGTAGGTGCCGTGGCAGCGCACACAGTTGTCTTTGAAGACCTGTTCGCCGCGCGCGGCCTTATCGGCGTCGATCGCGAAGGGGTACTTCGGCGGCGACAAGCTCTTCAAGAAGGCCTGGAGGTCGCGAAATGTCGGCTCGAGCGCCTTGAGATCGTCGAGGGTCTTTTCGCCCAGCAGGAACTGCATGTTCGTGCGCACCGAACGAGCGTCGGTGCGGCCGTCGTAATACATCGTGCGCTTGCGCTTCAGGTGCCACCACGCGGGCGTGTCCATCTCGGGGAGGTTGACCGCCAGCGGCAAGCGGGAACGACCGGAACGAGAGATCGGCGTTGCGCAGGCTCAGGAGCATGGCGGCGATCTGGCCGGCATTGTTGGTGCCGCGCGACGAGTTGAGCACGAACGTGGAAAACGGCGGGCGCTTGCCGTCGGCGATGGTCAGCTCGAAGAGCACGGCCTTCAAGTCGAGCTGGGTATTGCCCAGTCCGACGTAGCTCTTGCCGCCGATCGACCCGCCGTGACAGAGCAGGCAGTCGAGCTGCAAGCCGGCTTTGGTTCCGCCCGGCCCGCGCCCGCGCCGCAGCCCCATGGGGCAGGCCATCGTTGGGGTAAGGAGCCGGATGCAGGCCGTAACGGTAGCGGAAGGCGGCGGCATAAGCCTCGGGATCTTTGTCGGGGTCGGGAGTGCGTCTGGTCCCACAGTCGGGCCACCTTGCGATAAGCCGACTCGGACCATTCGGGCTTCAAGAACCCTTCCAGGGTGAGCGCCACTCGACCGCGCTCGGCCGCCGCTTCGAGCGTCGCCGCCGGCGGCGATCGGTCGCCGGCCCGCGCTTGCGGCACACTCGTGAGAGCCCCGTAGAGAAGCGCCACGGCGCATGCCGCTGCCAACCCGATGCTCACAAACCGCCGCGTAAGCATGATTTCACCTCGGCTTCCATCCCGGCAGTTCGCCGCGCTTGATGTCCATCTGCTGTCTGTTATATGCAACGACCGCGACGGCGGGAATAACCCGCCGCACGATACCAGCGAACCGAAACGCCTGGACAGGCTCGGTCGAATCATGCAAAGTGAAGGGGTTGCCTGCGATTCCCGATCGATCGGATTCCGGGAATCAGCCCGACAGAACCGGACCCATCGAGGGAGCGCACCATGGGACCCGCGGAAATTGTTGCCAGCCTCAAGGAGCTGGTTGTCGAGAACGGGCCGCGACTGGTGACCGAGGAGATCGTGGCCTGGATCGAGCGGATCGGCGGCTTCGAGATCCAACGCCGAATTGATCGCGTTCGCCAAGAAGATGAAGGCGCGGCAATTCGCCCGTAGGCTCGAGTACGAAGACGATAGCTCGGGAATGCGGATCAAGCGCCTCTGGAGCTTTTACGACGCCGGCGAGAAACGCCGGTACTACGTCGACATCCTCGAGATGCCGGAGAACGATCGCCGGCGCATGCTCCGCCAATACGCCCGATTTCTCAAGCAGACTGCGCGCCGTAAGGCGCGCGATGGCCGACTACCTGGCGGGGCAGCGCTTCTTCGATTTCTATACCGAAGAGCACGACGACGATCGGCCCAGGGCTCATGCTCGAGCGCACCGGCAGAAGCGCCGCGCGTGGCGCGGTGAGCTGATGGGCGCGGGCGGCGCGCACGGATCGGACCGATGGGACGGATCGGACCGATCGGACGAACGTGGCACGGCGCGGCGAATGATTTAGCTCGTTGCGCAACTGGCTCGCTGGCCGCGTTCACCTTGACCGATCGTTTTCAGGGTCGCGACAATGCACCCATGGCGCATGCACGCCGAACCTGACCCGACCGACCCTCCGGGGACCGCTTGCCCATGGCAACTTCGTCTGCGAAGCCGACCGCCGGCGCGGCCGTTTCGGCTGCCTCGATCCAAGATCTCACCGGCCCCGACCCGCTGGGCCGCTTCGGCTCATTCGGCGGGCGGTTCGTGCCTGAAACCTTGATGGACGCGCTCGATCAGCTCGCGCGGCCTACGAAGAAGCCAAGGCCGACCCGCGGTTTCAATCGCGGCTGGACGACTACTTGAAGCACTACGTCGGCCGTCCCTCACCGCTGTTTTTCGCCCAGCGACTGACTCGGTTCGCAGGCGGCGCCGAAATTTTTCTGAAGCGCGAGGACTTGAACCACACCGGCGCTCACAAGATCAACAACGCGATCGGCCAGGTCATGCTGGCCGAGCGTATGAACAAGACGCGCGTGATCGCCGAGACCGGGGCGGGCCAGCACGGAGTGGCAACGGCCACCGCCTGCGCCCTTTTCGGCATCGAATGCACGGTCTACATGGGCGAGGAAGACATCCGCCGCCAGAAGCTGAATGTCTTCAACATGAAAACCCTGGGCGCGACCGTGGTGCCGGTCAAGACCGGCTCGCGCACGCTGCGCGACGCGACCAACGAGGCGATGCGCGACTGGATGGGCTCGTCGCGCACCACCCATTACACGATCGGCAGCGTGGTCGGCCCGCACCCGTTTCCCATGATCGTGCGCGACTTTCAGTCGGTGATCGGCCGCGAGACCAAAGCTCAATGTCTCGATCAGATCGGGCGCCTGCCTGACGCCGTCATCGCCTGTGTCGGAGGCGGCTCCAACGCAGCGGGCATGTTTGCTTCGTTCATCGCCGACACGGCCGTTGCCCTGATCGGCGCCGAGGCGGGCGGGCGCGGGTTGACGCCCGGCGAGCACGCCGCCAGCCTGTCAGAAGGCCGCCCTGGCGTTCTCCACGGCAGCTTCAGCTACGTGCTCCAGGATGAAGACGGCCAAACTCTACCCGTCCACTCCATCTCGGCCGGGCTCGACTACCCGGGTGTCGGCCCCGAGCACAGCTTCTGGAAAGAAACCGGCCGGGTGCGCTACGAGGCGATCACCGACGCCGAAGCCTTGAGCGCCTATGGCACGACGGCCCGCCACGAAGGCATTCTGCCTGCGCTCGAGTCGAGCCACGCTCTGGCCCAGGCTTTCAAGGAAGCCTCGCGCCTCGAGCCAGGCAAGGTCATCGTCGTGTGCCTCTCTGGCCGCGGCGACAAGGATGCGTACGAGGTAGCGCGCCTGCGAGGGGAGGTCATTTGACCGCAGCATGAATCGGATCGATGACCTCTTCACCCGGCTCCGAGCTGAAAACCGGCGCGCCCTGATGCCGTTTGTCACTGCGGGCGATCCCGACCTGGGGACCACGGCATTGCTCATCAGCGAGCTAGTCAATCGGGGTGCGCACTTGGTCGAGGTGGGAATTCCCTATTCGGACCCGATTGCCGACGGCCCGGTGATCGCGGCGAGTTATCACCGGGCGCTCGAGCGCGGAGTGAAGGTCGCGCATATTTTCCAGACGCTGCGGACGCTGCGCGCCGAGGGCTCGCCGCGGGTGCGCGAAACGCCGATGGTGGCGATGGTCTCTTACGCGATCATTCATCGCCAGGGGATCGATCGTTTCCTGACTGACGCAGTCACGGCCGGGCTCGACGGACTGATTGTTCCCGACCTGCCGATCGAGGAATCGCCGGTTTTGATCGAACGCGCGACCGAGCACGGGCTCAAGCTGATCCAGCTCGTCACGCCCACCACCCCGCGCGACCGTGCCGTGGCGATCGCGCGCTCGACGACCGGGTTTGTCTATTACGTTTCAGTGGCGGGGATCACCGGGGAGCGCAGAAGCCTGCCCAGCGAGCTGGTCGAGGCCGTGGCCTGGCTGCGGAAAGAGACCGACCTGCCGATTTGCATCGGCTTTGGCATCAGCGGTCCCGACCAGGTGCGTCAGCTTGCGCCGGTGGCCGACGGTTTGATTGTCGGCAGCGCGATTGTGCGGCGGCTGGCCGAGGCCGTGAATCGGCCGCGCGCCGAGGTCGTGCGCGAGATCGGCGAGTTTACCGGCGAGCTGGCCAAGGTACTGGCGGCAGCCCCAGACGCGGCTTCCGCCTGATCGGCCGCTGCGGTAAGGTGATGAGAAATGGACTTCTCGATCTCCAAACGAATGCAAGACCTGCTGGCGAGCGCGCGCTCGTTGCTCGAGCGCGCGGTCTACCCCCTCGAGCCCGCGCTCCTGTCTGGCCCTTTTTCGCGGCTGGTGCCGCAGCTTGCGGCCGTCAGAGGTGAGTTCCAGGCTCACGGTATCTGGACGCCGCAGCTTCCCCGGCCATTCAGCGAGCTCGGGCTCAACTGTGCGGACTATGCGCTTTTGAGCGAGGTGCTCGGGCGCAGCCCGCTGGGCCATTATGCCGTCAACGCCCAGGCGCCCGACGCGGGCAACATGGAGCTCTTGCGCGAGTTTGCAAGCGAAGATCAGCGCGAGCGCTGGCTGCTCCCGCTGGTGCGCGGCGAGATTCGCAGTTGCTTTGCCATGACCGAGCCCGACCATCCCGGCTCGAACCCGGTCTGGATGGGCACGCGCGCAAGAAAGACGGCGGCGACTACGTGATCGACGGCCGCAAGTGGTTTGCGTCGGCGGCCGACGGGCGCGCTTCGCCATCGTGATGGCCGTCACCGACCCGAGCGCCGAGCCTCACGGCCGCGCCAGCATGATCGTGGTGCCCACCGATGCGCCCGGCTACCGCCGAGTGCGCAACATCTCGTGCATGGGGCACGCCGGCGACGACTGGGCCAGTCACGCCGAGATCGTCTTCGAGGGCTGCCGCGTGCCGCGCGAAAACCTGCTCGGCCAGGAGGGGGCCGGGTTCGCGATGGCCCAGGCGCGGCTCGGGCCAGGGCGAATCCACCACGCCATGCGCTGGATCGGCGTGTGTCAGCGCGCGCTCGACCTCCTGTGCCGCGCGCCGCCACGCGGGAGCTCGCGCCCGGCGACTTGCTCGGCACGCGCCAGACCGTGCAGAACTGGATCGCCGAGAGCCGCGCCGCCATCGACTCGGCGCGCCTGCTGGTGCTGCACGCGGCCTGGACGATCGACACCGAGGGCGTCACGGCCGCGCGCGAGGCGATCTCGCTCATCAAGTTCCATGTCGCCGGCGTCATGGAAGACGTCGTGGACCGCGCCATCCAGGCCCACGGTGCGCTGGGAATCAGCGATGACACCGTGCTTTCGTGGTTCTATCGCCACGAGCGCGCCGCCCGCATCTACGACGGGGCCGACGAGGTCCACAAGACCGTCGTGGCCAAACGCATCTTGAAGCAGTACGGGGGACATGACCTGAGGCCGGCCATGAGCTTCGACATCGACCAGACCCGTCCCGTTCGAGCCGGCGAACAGCTCGATGCCGCCCGGCTCCGCGAGTACCTGGCCGCGCACCTTCCGGGAATCGGGCCCGAGCTCCTGATCGAGCAGTTTCCGCATGGGCACTCGAACCTCACTTACCTCGTCAAGGACCGCGACCGTGAGTGGGTCTTGCGCAGGCCGCCGTTTGGCAACCGGGTCAAGACGGCCCATGACATGGGCCGCGAATATCGAATTCTCGCGCGGTTATGCACGGTCTACAGGCCCGCGCCCGGCCGGTTCTTTACTGTGATACCGACGACCCGATGGGTGCGCCGTTTTACCTGATGGAGCGCCGGCGCGGGATCATTCTCCGCCATCCGCCACGCGGCGGGTATTCGTTTCCGCCCGAGCTGGTGAGGCACCTGTGCGAGACCTTGATCGGCAGCATGGCCGAGCTTCACGGGCTCGATTATCACGCCGCCGGGCTCGATGACATTGGCAAGCCCCAGGGCTACATCGAGCGCCAGGTGACCGGCTGGATCAAGCGCTACCACGACGCGCGGACCAACGACGTCCCCGATCTGGAGCGAGCCGCGGCATGGCTGGCCGAGAACCGCCCGGCCGAGTCGGCCGCTCCGAGCCTGATCCACAACGATTTCAAGTTTGACAATATGATGCTCGACCCCGGCGACCTGACGCACGTTGTGGCCGTGCTCGACTGGGAAATGGCCACGATCGGCGACCCGCTCATGGACCTGGGAACCACGCTGGCTTACTGGACAGAAGCGAGCGATCCCGAGCCGTTGCAGCACTACATCGTCGGCCCCACCAAAGATCCCGGCGGTTTGCTCAGGCGCGAGCTGGTCGAGCACTATGCGCAGACGACCGGGCGCGACGTCTCGAACATGCTGTTCTGTTATGTCTGCGGCCTGTTCAAGGTCGCGGTGATCGCCCAGCAGATCTATGCCCGCTACGAGCGCGGAATGACGGCGGACGCACGCTTCGCCGTGTTCAATCAACTTGTGGCCGCGCTTGGTCTCGGGGCCGCGCGGGCGATTGACCGCCGCGCGATCTGATCGATTCGACCGGGAGGCACCGCGATGAGAATCACGTTCGACTTGACGGGAAAGGTGGCGCTCGTGACCGGCGGCGGCCGGGGGATCGGCAAGGCAATTGCGGGACGTCTTGCCGCGGCCGGGGCCAATGTCGTGATCGCCAGCCGCAAACAAGAAAACCTCGATGCCGCCGCCGCCGAATTCGCTGGCCGGCCCGGCAAGGTCGTGCCGATCGCGTGCCATCTTGGTCGCCTGGACCAGATTGAAGCCCTTGTCAATGCGACCGAATCGCGTGTAGGCCCGGTGGACATCCTGGTCAACAACAGCGCGACCAACGTGGGGCAGGGGCCTGCGCTCGACGTCACGGACGAGATGCTCGACAAGATGGTCGAGATCAACATCAAGGCCGCACTCCGGCTGGTGCGGCTTGTGGTCCCGCGGATGATCGAGCGCAGAACGGGCGGATCGATCATCAACGTCAGCTCGATCTCGGGCGTTCGCCCGCAAGCCGGGGGACTGCTCTATAGCTTCACGAAGGCCGGCTTGATCATGATGACTCGGTCGTGGGCGCGCGAGTTCGGCAAGCACAAAGTCCGCGTCAACGCGCTGGCGCCCGGCTTGATCCAGACCGACTTCAGTGCCTACTTCTGGGCCGACGAGACGCGACGGGCGGAGTACCTGAGCGAGCAGCCCATCGCCCGGTTGGGCCAGCCCGACGATATCGGCGGTTTGGCTCTCTATCTGGCTTCAGACGAATCGTCGTTCGTCACGGGGCAAGTGTTCGTGATCGACGGCGGGCTGACGGCATGACGGCGGCAGGTTCGGGCTTAATGCCGTAAATCGGCTCCGTTTCGCAAACTGCTGCGCACAGCACAAGGAACTGGCACTATATGAGATGCGTTCGGTTCGATCTTGCGAACGTGGCCTGGATCAAGAACGACCTTTTTTGGGCAACAGCGCGATCCGCGATTCGCGAATTAGACCGCTGCCGGCTGCGTCTGCTGGCCGACACGCCGGTTCTCAGGACTATATCGCGCGAGCGCTTTATGCCATCGGAAAACAACGGCCTATTTCAGTTTTTGGGCAGGGTTCGCCGGCCGACTCGCCGCTCATGTCCCCGTTCGGATGGCCCGCTTCGGCCCCAGCCCTCTCAACCCGATGTTACCGGCCGTTGAACCAGGCCACCCGCGCCGCGGACTCGGCGTGCAAGCAGATGAGCGGAGAGGGGCGAGCACGGCGCGCACTCTCGTCGAGGCCAAAAACAGCGTCACGGGCGTCACGGGCGTCACGGGCGTCACGGGCGTCACGGGTCTATGCCGCAAGGACTTAAGTGTGACGCTCCAGCTGTAGTAGCGTCACCGCGGGATGAACGGACTGCGAAAGGTTTGCGGGAGATAACCCTTTCTCGGATTGGGCCGATTTCAGCCTTAATAGGGCGTCCCTTGGTGTCAACGCGCGGACAAACCGTCTCCCGGCATTCCGGCTTCCCCCGTTCCTTGCCCGGCAGTACTGTCCGTGGTTACTGACCCGATTCGGCTCGCAACGTTCGCCGGTCTGACAATCCTCATCTGCGTTGACCCGACCCATCCGCTAACGAACCGCGGCTTCGGCCTTCCATCACGCCGGCTGGGATGGTGACGGATGGCATGCACTTGGCTTAGTCTAGAAGTGCGTCTTCACGATGTCCCACCACCGCCGGGCGCACAACTCGGACGATAGATCCCACAGGCTCTTCACGAAGCCAATGCTATATCGAAGCTTTTGCTCGCGTGCGTCTGGATTCGTCGGCGAGAGCCCGGCGTGAGCAGGATCGATCACGAAGTCGTTCCCGCGTATATTAGCTTGTTCGTCGACCTGGATTCGATGAAGTGGCTTCCGCTTGTCAAGCTTTCCATAACAGAATTGCAAGTAAGTATAATTCAGGTGACAAACGAGCGTCAGCGCTGACAGGACGTCGCCGGACTGGCGCGGCAACTGCGCCGCCGGCGGCGACGTGGAACGTCGCAGGAACGGTGCCGACGTGCTGATCGCTTCGTCGATCCGCTGATTGAGCAAAGCCGCTTCGAGGGACGAAAGCCGGCGAGCGCCGTCATCCGGGTGCGTATCGCCCATGTACTGGCAGTAGTAATCCAGAGCGTCTTTCCAGAGCGTTGGCATGAAGGCGGCGATCGTCCCGTGCAACTTCCTAAATACCTTCAGGCAGTACCCCTGGGCCTTTCCGTCACTCCAGAGCCTTTTGTATTCGAAGAAATAAGGCCCGAATTTCTTGATATACTCTCTGAACTCTGCGACTGCGTGCTCGACGTTACGGTTCAGCGCACCGAAGTACGGGTGATCATCGTCCCAGTCGCATGGGTCGGCCATGGGGTCGCCAACGGCCATTGCGCTCACCGCGTAGTAGACAACAAACCCGCGGAGCATGTATTCCATGAATTCTTGGATCGTGTCCGTGTCGTTGGTGCTGATGCGGCGATTGTTGAACCCGCCGATGAAGTACTTCGCGAAAAGATCTTTATCGCCCCTGAAAATGAAAAGGTGCGTGATGAGCTCCGCGAAAATCTCTCGAAACCGGTCTGCCTCCAGCTCCGAATGGCAGCAGCTCGCGGGAGCCTCATCGGCGTACCTTTTCCAAACGTCGAAGACCTTTTCAATGAGGTGGCCGGTTTCGTGAAAGTACCGGGGGAGCTCCTCGGGACAAAAGATGTGAGAAATGTTCATGTCAATGCGCGCGAGCAGCATGCGTTTGGTCTTTTCGGGGGCCTTGCCATAGACCTCGCTGCGCAGATAGGTGTTGGGATGAAAGGTGAGACACGCGACGCCGGCAACCTGAGTCGGGCGTGTGTTCCGCTGGCGAGGCGTGCCGCCCACCTGCAACAAGCGGCGGACCAGTCCCATGCAGCACTTCAAGACGCTGTCGCTAGCCAGCACCATCTTGTTGAGGGCGCCGCGCAGGTCGGCCGAGAAGTCGTGCGCATCGTGGTTGGGGAGGCTCCTCGCGACGCGGTGGGCAAACGCGTCTTCGATCGCGTCGAGGAAGGTGTCGATCCGAAGGATGTCGTCGTCGCTCAGCACCGACCGGAGAGTCTTTTCTTTCCAACACTCGCTGGCGGCCTGTTGAGCGGCGGTGTAGTCGTCGGTGATGATGCCGTACAACACCGCCAGCGCGTCGTAAAGGTCGAGAACGCTGGCAAACAGAATCGACTCGCCGAGCGCGTTGGCGAAGTTGTTGTACAAATAGCGCAGCCGGCTCCGAAACGACCACGGCAGGCCCAGCTTCTCGGCGATCGCGTCGAGATCCGAGAGCACGAACCGGAGGGGCTGCGTCTCGGCGTTTTGAGCCTTCTCGGTCTTGGTGGCTGCGCCCTTATCGGGCCCGGCCCGGACGTCCTGTTCGGACTCCGCGCCTTGGGCTGCTTGTCCAACTGGGTCTTCCACCAGCGCGACCCTGACTTCGTGCAGCAAGGCGGTCGTCGGTATGTGCTCCTTCCCAACGTCAGTTAGAAGCAAGTCTGTTCTACCTTGCGGCAGCGTGACGTGCTGCTGCGCCGTCGCGGCGTCAACACGCGGAATCGGCACGGTTAATGACGCCACCTGGTTAAGCACGCCCGTCTCGATGCAGGTGCCCGCGTTCGCCGCGGTCAGATGCAAGTCATCATTGAACTGCTTCCAGAACAGAATGAAATCGCGCAGCAGGATCAGCCGCGAAGCTTTAACGTCCATTCGCGGCTTGGAATCGTCTGTGCGCCCTGAATACAACGCGAGGTCGTGCCGGCCGATCATGAGCGGGTAACAAGACCCGGCCGCCGGCGCATCTTCTGGTTGACCGCCACTCGGCTCAACCGTCGTGGTAACGAACTGGTCACGGGCCTCGGCCGCCAGCGCATTTTCTGGTTGACCGCCACTCGGCGCCGAAAACCAGCCGCCAGCGTTGTCCTCGCAAGACTTATATAGCTCCAGGCCATGACCGGGATTCACGTTGAGTAAGTGGGTGGCCTGCACCCAGCCCCGAAGGCGCGCCCGGTCGGGATGCTTCAGGGCGTGGGTTGCGACGCCCGGCGTGGAGTAGATATAACTGAACAGATGATTGTCCTTCAGTGCCGGAATGACCTTCGTTTTCGGCCGCTTCTCGCGAGCGCACCATCGGTCGACGATCACTCGATGGAACTTGTTCTGACCTGAGTTCAGCAGCTCAACGAGCGAGTGGTCCCACGCGTCAGCCTTCACGCCAGCGTTATCTTTCCGGGTCTCGGGGCCAAGCAGGTCTCCGAAGGTCAAGCATCTGAGAGATGCCACGACGGCCGCTGCAACGGAGAAGTTCGTGCCAAACCCGACGACAGCCAAGTCTTCCGAGCCCTCGAGCGCGAAGAGAAACGCGCGGTACGCATCCACGTCAGCCTCCGACAGCACGGCCCGAACTTCTGCGTTGGCTCGCGGCGCGGCGAGCTTCTTGAGGTCGCGGCAAACCTGAATGATTCGCCGAGCCATCGCGCGGCAGACGGCGCGTTGAAAAAGCGCCGCGTGGTCGAGCGTCACGATGCCGTTGAGCTTGAACTTGGTGACCAATCCCAGCGGCCGTTCCTGCTGGAAGGCGAGCGGACCGTCGACGTCGTCGCTCTGCGACCGAAACAACTCTTCGTAGGTGCAGTCGAACGGTGTATCTTTCGTCGATCTCCGCAGCAGCTTTTCCATGTCCGGGCAGAAGCCCACGGACGCGAGCTGGATGATGGGCCCGCTGGAGGTGGTAAAGGGCGGCAATGAGTGGAGCTCGGGGAGCAGCACCAGCGCGACCGAATCGGCATGCCCAAACGTGTGCAGCCAGAGAGGACGATACATGTGTGGCGGCAGATCGCCGCCGCGGGCGCGATTCTGGCGCTGCTTGCAGATTTCCAAGAAGACGTTTTGTGCTTCGAGAAACCGCAGCGCACTGGAGGGATTGCCTCCGCCTTGTTGGGCTGCCTGAGTTGCGGGTGGCGCGGTCGCGAACGCCGTGTAGTGTTGTTCGGAGAAGTAGCAGATCAGCGCAGCGAACGGGTGAAACGTGAGGTCGGCGCAGCCGGAGACGAGCGGCATGGGTGCGATTCCAGTACGGCGAGCACAACGATGCGGCGTCGGGTTGCCCAACTCGGCTTCGGCACGGCTTGGGCGGACCGCAATAACATGCGTATTATCCCCACTGAACGCAAGAGGCCAGTCCCGCGCCGAGCGTTGCGCTTGTAGGCACCGGCCCGCGCTCAGCCGCAGTCTTACGTCAGTCGCCGTGAGGATCGCTCTCCCGCGCGGCGACGCCGCCGGGGCGTCAACCCGAACAAGAGCGGTGCCTCAATCCCTCGCGCCCGGCGCGACAGTCGGGCCGGTATCAAGCCCGCACTTGCGGGCAATTTCCCTCAGCGTCGGGTCGCGAAGCACCAACTCCAAAGCCCCTCCCTGGGCGGCGGCGGCGACCCGGGCCGTGCGCCTGGACGACTGCGACTCGCCGGTCACGCCTTGCTCGGGTTCCGACTGGGATGCACGCGCGATCGCGGCCAAGCGCGACACGACGGCGTTGCGGTGCTCGCGTTCTGATTGGGATTCAAGCATCCGCTGGCGTCTTTTGCCGGTCTCCCACGTAATTGTGAACCCGAAGCAAAGCTCGGCGTACGCCCGAAGGACCAGTAGGGCCGGGTGCGGCTCGCTTCGCCTCGGCCGGACGATCTCGGCGCACGCAAAACGAAATCGTTCGATCTCCTTGAGCAGCCGCTTGACGAATACAACGGCCAGAGCCTCGGCAAATTTTATCGCGCTTGACTCGGTCTCGGCGTCGCTCTCAGCATTGAGTTTCCGCAGGCGATTAACCGCTTGTTCGTGCGCGGCCGTGTCGGGGAGCTGAAAGCGCTCGTCTGGGCAGTAGCTCAGGAACACTCGGATCGTCTGCGCGGCGGCGGCCCGAATCGGCGCCGTGGCCGTGACTCCCCTCGGCTCTTGCGTTTGCTCGAGCTCCATGAGGACTCCTTGGAGTGCCGGCTTGTCCCGCTCTGCCATCAAACCGCCGATCGCCTCGCAGCGCTTGAACTCGGCCGCGCGCGGACTTGTCAGTAGGTGCTACCTCCCCAACAATCTCGCTCACGAAATCGCCAGGCTTATTGATTCCCATGTTACCCATCTTACCTGAACTCAGGCATTTGGTCAAACTTAACGCGCGCCGTCGATCGAGACACTTGTCGATCGGACGACAATTTAGAGGCCTTCCTTCGCGTGTGCAGTGACCCGGACCGCGGATGAGAAGCGGCCGCCTCGCAACGACTATTATACGCTTGTCCGAATTGATTCATAGTGGTGCGCCGAAGCGACACGAGCTTCGCGAGACCATGCTACCAGGCAGAGGCCCGCAAAGGGCGTACCGTCGTGGACCGGCCAGGCGCTGCGAGAGGCGCCTGCCACGCGATAAGCGTAGAATACAGAGTCCGGCGATCATGGAAAACCAGCAACTCCCAGATGGGGATTTGCCATGACAATGCCGCTCGCGATGCTCGCGGGTGATCGTCGTTTGGAGGCACACTCACTGTGCTCCAATGGGCTGAGCACGATTGCGTGCGGCCAACGTGGCCAGACTGCAAGTCTGGTGGCGCTGCCTGACCGTGCTCCGATGGTCTTGCAGGATCGCGGACCCCTGCGGCAAAGGCAAATCACTCCCCGCCGGCCCGTAGTCAAAAGGCCCGTGTTCCTGCATGGCACGAACGTTCCGGAAAACTGGAATCGTGTCGTGCGATCCAGGTGTCCAATCGAGGAGGAATTGTAGATGTCGATGGTCTTAACGTCAAGAGGGAAGTGACTCCCCATACGCGCGCTTGCGCCCGGCAGAGCCGGCGCCGTAGAACCTAGCGGCGGTGAGTCTTACCCTCGCGACGATTCGGGAAAACGAACCACGAGCCGACCTCACCCTGGTCGGTGAACTTGCCAATAGAGCAGGGCGACGGCCTGGTCCCGGTCCTTTAATCCAACACGCCCCGAGCTGCCCTTTGTGTCGAGCGCGCTGCCGCGTTACGATTGGGATGACAGTGGAATCTCACCCACGTCGCGCACCTCAGCGACGCGCGAACGGCTGGCGAAGGCGAAGCCCGAACGCAAGCTCGTTAGCTTTCGGAGTTCTTCGGAGTGGCAAAGCGACCCGACGCTCACTCCCGATGGACTCGACGAATTGCTGCGCACGGAATTTGACGGGCTGGCGGCATCGTGTGAGCAGCAAGGCATTGATCCCGAGCTGGTCAACGGGATTCTCGGCGTGCTCGCTGCCGTCCGCGAGCCGCTCTCACGAAACCTATCGGACAGTTCACTGAATCCACGCGCAGCCGCCGGTATCGGCCGGTTTGCCGTCCCGCGCGTCACAGAGAGCTTGGAAATCGTCTTGCGGGCAGCAGAGGACCTCAAGGTTTGGGACGCCGCATCCGGCCAGCTCCGCACCGATTGCGTCGGGCACCAGGGAGCCGCCACGCGCGTCGCGTTTTCGCCAGATAGGCGATTTGTCGCCTCGGCAAGCGAAGACCGCACGGTCAAGCTGTGGAAGGCGCGGAATTCGCCTCGGTCCACAAAAAAAGCCCGTGCGGTCAACACGCCTTTCCTGGAATGGCGCCCCGTTGGATTGCGGTTTCTGAAGCCGCGACGAGGTGCCACGATTTTTCAGATTTGCGATGAGGATGCGCAGGTCTTTCGCTACCAGCTCGTCGATCATTTACGCGGCGCAGAACCTCTATCAGTCGTGGGCAAACTATTCCACGAGCCGATCGCGCCGGGAGCGACCGACCGCCGGGGCCGGCGCGTCCGCGGGCGGCCTGCGCCCGAGGTCCGCGATCAGGCGAGCCAGGACTTCGGATCGGGCGATCACCGGCTCGGGCCCATCGGCCAGGGCGAGTCCGCCGGATTCGCCCGGCCGGCCGGATGGGTCGCGCGCCCGATGGTCATCGGCCGCGAATCTCCACGCAGCAGACACAACATGAATCGGTCCTCTCCAATAGGGGTCGGGTCGACTGCTCGAAACACCGTCGCGGCGCTCCGAAGGTGATCGGTGTCACCACCGTTAATGAAGTGAGCCGGGCCCCGCAAGCCCCGGCGCCAGAGCCGCTTTGCAATCCGCCGATTCCGCCATACCATTGAGTGGATGCCTTGGCTTGCCTGCCGGTCGTGAGACACGACGTGATGAGTGCTCCGGGTCCGAGATGGCTCAAGTGGATGGCGGCGGGCGATCTTTCGCGCGTCGCGATCTCGGCTGTGCTTGACGACAACGGGAATCTCGGTCCGGTCGGAGGCATGGACAGGAAGTCACTCGCCGCGTTCGACCAGGCGGCGCGGTCCGGCGGGCGGCGCCTGCTCATCGTCTCCGACCAGCAATCCGGGCTCGCCGCCGATGATTCGCGGCTCGCGGCGGACGCTTTTCCCCTGCGGATCATCCGGGCACCGACTCTGGCGCAGGCCGTCGAGAGCCTCTATGAGGACGACGGCCCGCGCCACGCCATCCGCGATGCAGTGCGACGCGCTTGCGACACGCTCGACTTAGTCGACCGCCGAGTGCCGCTGGTGCAGCCGGGCGGGCAGGCGCTCTACCAGGAGCTGCCGCTCTTGCGCGAGGTCAAGCGCGAGCGGCTGCCGCGGGCACGCCGGGCCGATGCGCAGGACAACCTGCCCAGTGACGATTTCCAGGACGATCGCCCGGGCGCAGCCGCGATCCTGCGCTGGGAAGAAGAGCAGCGCGAGGAGCGCGTCACCTACCAGCGGCAGCGAGTCGACGCCGCATTCAGCGACGATTCCCGTGCGTTTTGCGCGGCAAGCGGCGGCGTTCCTCGTTTTGTCGTCGTTGCCCCGCCGGGCGGCGGCAAGACGACGCTGCTGCAAGCTCTCGCTTATCGCGCCGCCATCGGCGACCTGACGCTGCGCGGACTGCGGCTGTTGCCCGCATGCGTCCAGCTACGATTGTGGGAGAAATGGGCTGTCAAGCCAAACGAGCCGGAGTCAGGGCTACCCGAGTTTCTGGCCAAGTATTGCTACAAAGAGACTCTCCTCGAACCCACTCCGACGGCGGACCAATGGCGGCGCTGGCTGAAGCATGGCGACATCCTCGTCCTGCTGGATGGCCTTGATGAGGTCAACGGCGAGCCCGAGTTTGCAGCCGCAGTGCGGTCGGCTCTGGTGGCGTATCCCCGGTGCCCGACCGTGATCACCTGCCGCACAGTGAGCTACGAGCAGCACCAGGCCCTCTGCGGCGAGTTCCCCGTATTCACGCTCGACGGACTCAACGATCGCAGCCGAGACGCATACGTTCGGGCCTATCCTGCCCGGCACTCGCGCTTCGACGCGCCCGGGCTGATCGAGCAGATCAACCGGCTGCCGGCCATGCGCCCGCTGGCGGCCAACCCCCAGTTGTTGATGTTGCTTTGCTTCGCGGTCGACCATTCCAGCGAGATCGAGCTGCCCGCGACGCGCGGCGAGCTCTTCGATCCGGTCGTCGATCGTCTGCTGGGGCGAGTGCGGAAGAGACGCGTTCCGGTAACTTATCCCGATGGCGACCGGAGGATTCCACTCAGTAGCATGCGCCGGATCGTGGAGCGCATCGCCCTGGCGCTATTCGGCGGTACTGATCAACAGCGCCGGCTCACGGTCGACCCAGAAACGCTCGTAAAGGTTGTGACCGAGGCGGTCAGGCTCGAGGAGTATAAGAAGGCGACCGCCGAAGTCGCCGACGCGCTTGTTGCCGATCTGGTGCACAACTGCGGGCTCTTGCGCGGCAACGACGATACGGGCTACTTTTTTTTGCATCTGGCGGTCCAAGAGTTCCTCGTGGCGTCCGCCCTGGCGCGATTGGTGAATGCCAAGGGTTGGGACAGTGAGCTCCGAATTGGGAAGAGCCGGCGCCCGCTACGCGAATGGATAGACAAGAAGGCCTGGGATCCCCGCTGGCGTGAGGTCATTTGCATGCTGGCAGGCCGCCTGGAGGATCCGGAGCCGTTGCTAATGATGTTGAGCGATCCAAGGCCGACGGCGACGAACCCGGAAGGCGACGATTTGTTTCACCAGCGGCTGGCATTGGCCGCCACCACGACGGCGGACATCCCGGAATTCAGGCGCCGCAAGCTCGCCGCGACGATCGGCAAGCTGACAACGCGTGTATTTGCCCGTTGGTGGAACTCGGAGCGGCTCGGCACAGGCCGGGCCCACGGCGCACTGCGCCGGGCGCTGCCAAGCCTGGCACTCGTCAATGGAAAAGTGCCGAACCACGCGCTGCCCAATGAATGGATTGACGATGGTGGCCACGCGGCCGCAGGCGCAATCCCCCAGGTACCTCTCATGGACCGAATCGCCAAGTTGCTGCGCGACCACGACGTGGTCGTGCGATCCACGGCGGCTGAAGCGGTGGGCGGGATGGGCGCGGCCGCGGCGACAGGGGCGTTCCTGGCAGAAATCGCCAAGCTGCTGCGCGACCCCAACTCGGGCGTGCGATCCGGGGCGGCTAAAGCGGTGGGCGGAGTGGGCGCGGCGGCTGCGACAGAGTCCGTCCTGGCGCAAATCGCCGAGCTGCTCGGTGACCCTGAGTGGCGCGTGCGATCCGCGGCGGCTCAAGCGGTCGGCGGCATGGGCGCGGCAGCGGCAACAGGGGCGTTCCTGGCAGAAATCGCCAAGCTGCTGAAACACACCGTCGAGGGCGTGCGATCCGCGGCGGCTAAAGCGGTGGGCGGGATGGGCGCGGCCGCGGCGACAGACGAATTCCTGGCAGAAATCGCCAAGCTGCTGCGCGACCCCAACTCGGGCGTGCGATCCGGGGCGGCTAAAGCGGTGGGCAGCATGGGCGCGGCCGAGGCAACAGCGCCATTCCGGGCAGAAATCGCAAGACTGCTCGGTGACCCTGAGTGGCGCGTGCGATCCGCGGCGGCTCAAGCGGTCGGCGGCATGGGCGCGGCGGCGGCAGCAGGCTTCCTGGCGCTAATCGCCAAGTTGCTGTGCGACGACGACCTCAACGTGCAATACGCGGCGGCTTTTGCAGTGCGCGGCATGGCGCGGCCGCGGCGACGGACGCATTCCTGGCAGAAATCGCCAAGCTGCTGGGCGACCCCAACGAGGGCGTGCGATCCCCGGCGGTCGCAGCGGTGGACGGCGTGGCGCAGCCGCGGCGACAGGGGCATTCCTGGCAGAAATCGCCAAGTTGCTGCTCCACCGCGATGCCGGCGTGCGATCCGCGGCGGCTAAGGCGGTGGCCAGCTTGGGCTCCAGGGCAGCGACCAGGTTCGATCCGGCGCAAATCGCCAAGTCGCTGCGCGACCACGATTCCCAGGTGCGATGCGCAGCGGCTCAAGCGGTGGGCGGCATGCGCGCGAAAGCCGCGACCAGGCGAATCCTCGCTCAAATCGCCAAGTTGCTGCTCCGCCGCCATGCGGGCGTGCGATCCGCGGCTGCTCAAGCGGTGGGCAGCGTGGGCTCCAGCGCAGCGACCAGGCCGATCCAGGCGCAAATCGCCAAGTTGTTGCACGACCACGATTCCCAGGTGCGATGCGCAGCGGCTCAAGCGGTCGGTGGCATGGGCGTGAAAGCCGCGACGGGGCCGATCGTCGCTCAAATCGCCGGATTGCTGTGCGACCCCGATGCGGACGTGCGATCCGCGGCTGCTGCTGCGATTGCCCAACTTCATTCGGCATTTCTTCGGCTCTTCGCGAATCCCTGGCGCTCTAGCCGCGTGGAAGACCTCAGCCGCTAATAAGAGCCTCGATCCGGGTGGTTCCGCCGCGCGAGCGAGCCTTGCGCGTCACTACAGTACGGGTGGCAACAACCGTGACTGGGTGTGCGCAATGAACCAGCTGACGATACCGCTTGATCTCTTTCGCGATCTGCTGCGGCCGGCGGTGCTGGCCCGTTCGGCTGCCTGCGGGCTGGAGCCGCCGGGGCAGCCACCGGGAGCTCCTGGCGCACGCGATCAGGGCGCGGTCGCCGCAGTTCGTGGCGTTCTGGGTCGGCGAAGCGGTGCCGCGCGTGACCGAGCTGCCGCGGGATACCGTGCCGGCGCTCGCCCTGCTTCGCGGCCCTGGCCAGGGGCGGGCCGTCGGCGCGAGCCGCGACGGCGACGGCGACGATTGGCAACCCATCGACCGGTTCAAGCTCGTCGGCCCGGTAATGCACGTTCTCAACATCGCGCCGGGCTCGCCCCAGGACGACGAGCTCACGCTCCTCGACGGGCTTTCCCACGAGCGCTGGTCGTGGACCATCCGGCGCAGGGCGAGCCGCCCTGGCGGCGGCTGGCAAGCCTGGAATACGGGATCGTCGGCGCAGGTCGCAGCGGCAGCATCCTGGCGTGCGCGATCGCCGAGGGCTGGGGAGCCGAAAACCTCACCCTGATCGACCCCGACACCCTCGCACGCCACAATCTGGGCGAGAGTGACCTGCCTGAAGTCACCCCGGCTGAGCTGGGCCGGGCGAAGGTCGACGTCCTGGCCGAGCGCCTGCGCCAAAGCCGCGAGACCGGCGCCGGCCACACCATCACGCCGGTCGCCGAGTCGATCGTGCAACTCCGCGCGCTGGGCCTTGCAAACCAGCGACGTCTTGTTCTCGTGCGTCGATCATGATGGGGCTGCGCCTGGCCGCTTCGGCGCTGGCGACCCTATTCTTGAAGCCGCAGGTCGATATCGCCACGGGCATCCACGGCACCGGCGCCCGCCGCCGGATGGGGGCCGACGTGCGCCTGGTGCTCCCGGGACGCTGCGTGCTCTGCGGCGGCGGCTTGGCCGATCTCGACTCCGCGCGGCGCACGATTCAGGCTTCGCATACCGATCGCGACTTTCTGGCGGGCCGAAACTGGCGCCGCGAGCGGCAAGGCAGCCTGCGGAGCTTGAATCAATTGGCGGTCTCCATCGGCCCGCGCCTCTGGGAAGACCTGGTGTGCGAGCGCGTCGCCGACAGCGTCTGCGTGAACGTCGAATTCGACCGCGACGGCCGCATCTCCTGCGACGATCGCCGCGTCGTGCCGGGGCTCGCGCGCTGTCCGATCTGCGCGCTCGAGGGAACCGGCGAGGACGGTCTGCCCCGCGTCGCGTACGTCGGGCTTCCGGGCGGAGCGCATTGAAAGCGAGGCGATCTGTATCGACGACCGGCCTGCATAAGCCGGCTGCTGACACGCGTTGATTTTCTTTGCGTCGATGGGGACGGGGCGTTAGACTCAAGCTCGGGATTGGAGATCTGGAGGGTCGACGCGGATGATCCCAGGGATCGGCTGAGCGCCACTAATGCGTGCCTGGCACCCGCATCACTGCGATGCTTGCCGAGCGCTTTCCATGCGAGCGAGACCCATGGATGATGCTCTTGTGCAGCAAATCTATGATTCCGAGCCGATGCGGCAGTTTGAGCTGGCCGCCAGCAGGGGAGCCTGGCTCGATAAACTCGTGAACGAAGTGAAGAACGCGGTCCCCGAGGTCGCCGCCTGCGACCCCGTCGACCTCAGAATGGTCGTGGCAATGATCCCTCTGGGGCCGGATGAAGCGGGAACCCCGCCGCGGGCGATGCGCCAAGAGCTGCTCGAGATCATCGGCCGGCACATGCCCGAGCAGGATCGGATCGCGCGTCGAGGAGTTTACAATTGCGTATGGCGGCGGGAAGTGGCGCAAACCGCTCTCGGACGTGGCGAGCACATGGGATCACAAGTGGCCCAACGCGATTTCGCAACTGGCCCGCATGTTCCGTCCGTTCGTCAAGACCGCGGCGATCTGGCTAAAGGACAAGGTGCCGGGCTTTGATAAAGCGCTGCGTGGCCGGTTCCTTCGGGGAATCCGCGCGACTCGAACGCAGACCGAGAAGACGGAACCCGATCCCTTCACACGCGACGCGGATCGCCTCGCCCTTCGGTTCGTCAATCCGGCCAAGACGCATGGTGCGGACGGCGGTGTTTTCCAGCTCGACATTCACTCCCAGCCCAGTGGCCCAAACGACCCCGGCGCGGAGGTGACCCCGTGCGGACATCCGACGTACTGCCCCGTGGGTTGCAAGCTCGTTTTCTCGGTGAATCAAGCCACGACGATGATGTGGGATGGAGAAGCCGTCCCGCTCACGGACCCGACCAAGATCACCGTCGCGGTGCGCGACGAGGAGACGTGGGTGACCGCTTCGGGACCGACGAAGAAACGGCTCAAAACCGGCGAACGGCTTTCGATCCGCGTGTTAGGTCCGGTCGAGGAGTTCGTGTGCCCGTGTGGACGGGCGCGTTGCTGCGGAGCCCACCGACTGGAAGGCTGGCCGGCTGAAAACAGCAAGATCACGCTCGCCTCCTTCGTTGCCTCGGCCACCAAGGGGCCCGCGCCGGAGGGTCAGCGCGCGCGAAAAAAAGCCAGCCCCTCGATCGGCGGTTTCGTTCAATCGATGTACTATGCGCTGCTGGCTTCTGAGCAATCGGCCCCCTGGCCTCTGCTGGCAATCCGCACGGAACGAACAGTCTGCCGTCGCTGCGGCCGAGAGCTCCACCCGGGCGAGACACAAGAATGTCAGCATTCCGTCGGGGATCAGGCAGAAACGTGCGGGACCCGCTTCGACGTGAGATTCTCGCGCAGGATCTCGCGCCTGCGGCTTCATCTGATGCAAGGGCATTACCGGCACCGCCGCGAGTGCGCGGCTGCGCTGCTCGCAGAAGGCCGAACACTTCGCGCGAGCGTCGGAATTCAATCCGCCGACGGAAAAACTACTGAAGTCGATGCTGGGGCGAACTGGCGCCAGGCTGTCGGATCGGCTCCGTCGAATTGGACGGTCGCGGAATGGGACCGCGTGTTGCCATCGAACTGGAAGGCGAAGCTCGGCGAGGACTGGGACAACCTGTATGCCGAGCCGAAGACGTTTCGAGAGTGGTACGCAGCCCGGGCGATCTTGAACGACCGCCGCAAGTGCGCCGCCCTTGCCCGGCAGCGGGGTCTGTCGGTCGCCGAATTCGAATCGGGCCTGCGGCCAAAGATCGAGCCTTTCGACCGGTGGCTCGAGTGCACCCGTCTCCTGGAGGACAAATCGAGCCTGGCCGCTCGCGCCGAGGAGATGGGCATCAAAGTCGAAGAGCTCGAGAGTCAGGCCAGTGCCAAGGTTGCCGCGTTTCGGGCCGCGTGCGGATGTCCCATTTGTGGGAGCGTTCCCCATGCAAAATCGAGCGCGACGCACGTGTGGGTGCCGAACTTGCTCGCGCCGTCGCGCAAGACCCTGCGGCGCAACAAGAAGAACAAATGGTAGGAACCAAACTGGGGCTGGACGCGCCCTCGACCCGCGTCGGGTTAATTGCGAGGGCGTCAGCGCCCGCCGCTACGGCGGGAGAGAGATGATGGCAACGACCGAGTATGGTGAATTGGAACTCGACGAGGCGGCGAGGCTGCTCTCGCAGATGAACGTGTCACGCCGGCATGCCGGCTACGCCGAAGGCGAGCACGTGACGGTGCTGGCCCGGCCCAGTTTCGATGAAGGGCGCGGCTGGTGGCTGCTTGTCACGTGTCAAGCCCGAGCGCCCCAGCGGATCCGGTGGCAACGGCTGGCGATTCGCTTGGAGCCCGCCGGCACCCAGCCGGGGACGGCGACCCTCGCATTTCGTCAGCTCGATGAGCATGGACAGGCCTGGTTCGACAACCTCGAGCCAGGCAACCATGGGCTACGGCCCTTGACGTGCGAACGAATCAAGAACCTGCTAGTCCGCGCGCTGCTCGCCCACGCCGCGGCGCCGTACGAGACTGACGGCGGCGAATCCGCCGACCAGAAGTTCCAAACGATTCCCGTCTATCTTTCGTTGGATGGGTCGCTGAAGGCTCAGGTGCTCCCGTTGGATGCCGTGATCGTGATTGTATTCTGGACCGATAGAGCGGACCTGGCGGGTCGGACGGTCGAGTTCGCCTTCTTCAGGGACGACGCCTTCTGGGAGCACGGGATCATCTATGTGAAGCTCGACGACGGCGGCGGGAGTGGCCAGGGCCCCTTTCGAGCGAAGTGGACGGGGCCGCGACCGCAAACCGGTTGGGAAACCCTGCTTTTCACGGTGCTTCCCGCCGCCCCACGAAGGCCATCATGAGCGGAATAAGCCGCATCCCGTCGTTTGGAGTCGGCCCAGATGTTTCCGTGGGAATTCGCCAGCCTGTCTGAGCTCGATGAGAAGTGGCGCAACCCCTGGCACGGGGTGGACGGGGTCATCGAGCGGCACCAGTACATTAACCGTTTCGCAACATTACCCTGGCTCGAAAGAAAATCGTTGGGCGAGTACACCAATGACGAGGAGCAGCTCTGGTGGCAAGCGAAGATCCGGCAATATATGGTCGCCCCCGAGGACACCGGTTTCCTGAAAGCGTGCCGCGAGGCGGTATCGGTCAGCGGTCACCAATCGACCTTGGCTGAATGGCTGGGAGGCAAAAGCCCTCTGAACAACATTGTCCAATTCTCCGAATCGCTGCTTCTCTTCAGGCTCTATCTGGAGTGCGCGAATGCACTCGGCTCCTGGACTTGGCTGAACGGCCACCCGAACGAGAGGACTTTCGACGAATTCGTCGATCGCACTGTCGACAATCGTGCCAGCCAAGAATCACGGATGCTGCGGAATCTACCCAGGAACTTTTGGATCGACCTACGTCACCAGCTTCTTCACCCGAGGGGGGAAATGCGGCCGGGGAGGATCGAGGAATCGGTGGGCATTCTTCTGATCTCGACCGAAGGTGAAGGGAAAATGGCGACCCTCGTTTTCGAGGCCGTTGACACGGCGAACGAGGAAGGCTGCCTCTACCCGTCGCCGACTGTCGCGCTCGTGCGGCGCGACGGGGAGCGGGATGGATTCCTGGAGAGCGAGGAGCACGCGGAAGCCGCCGTTGCGAAGATGGGTTGGCCAACGTTTGGTGGGGCTCGACCGTACGACGTGCGTTGGAGCTTGCAGCCCCGGCCGCCGGATTGGCTGCCAACGGCGATTAAGGGACCGTCGGCGTCCGCGGCCCAGGGCCTTTTGCTCGCGAAGATTGCGGCCCGCGCGGGTTCGCTCAAGTGATCCCCGGGGGGCCGCCCCACGGAGAACGGGTGTACGATGATCGCCAGGCAGGACCTGCTGGCTCTGAACTTCTCCGGCGTGGCCGTCAGCGCCAAGCTGCGGCCCGACGGCACGCTGGAACCCGTCGGCGGCAGCCTCGATAAGCTCCTGGCCGTGCGGCACAGCAAGGCCCTGCCACGCGTCCATACGCTGCTCTTGGCTAAAGGACAACGCGCCGAGCATGAAAAGTTGCTCGCCGCCGCCGCGTCGCCGGTCGATCCGCGCCCGTACGGCGACCTCAAGCTTGACGACCCGCATGCCGGTTTCGTGGTCCATTTCGCCAAGGACATCCAGGACGCCGTTCGAGCGCCTGGCCTTCGATGCTGAATCGCGCTGGGGCGAGATTCGCGATTACGAAACCGAGTTGCGGCGGCACCGCGACCCGGTATCGCGCGATTGGCTTGAAAAGCGCGTGCAGGACTACATCGCTGGTCCCGACGCCGGTTACCTCCTCCTTGTCGCGGGACCGATCTTCGGCAAGAGTGCTTTCATCACCTACCTGATCCGGTCGAGCGGCGATCCGATCGCACACCATTTCATCAAGAGCGGCCAGGGCGACTGGGACGTGCCGGAACTGATCCTGGAGTCGCTGACCGCCCAACTGCGCTGGATCTTTGCACTGCCCGCGCGCGACAACGAGCGCAACATGGTCCCGGCTGCCCGGTTCAACACCGTCCTCGACCGCGCGAGCAAACGACTCGATGCCGGCCAGCGCACCGTGGTCTTGGTCGACGGGCTCGACGAAGCCTTTGGGCCCCACGGCCGGTTCACCGGCACCGCTCTGCCAGGTGTTTTTCCCAGGGAGCTTCCAGCCGGCATCCGGATCGTGCTCAGGTCGCGTCCCGGCGAGCATCTCAACTGGCTAGCCGATCACACCCTCTGCCGGCAAATTGCGCCGATGAGCGAGCCGATCAAAACGAGCAGACCGTCAGAGCCTACGTCGACCAGGAGAACCGGACTCCCAGCCTGGGGCTCGATGACCGGCTCATCTACGCTATGGAAGACGCCGCCGAAGGATACGTCGGGGTTGCCGTCCTCCTTCTTCGCGGGCGAGAGGGACTGGACCTGGAGCTCGCTCGGTGGCGCGGCGACCCGGCGCTGATTCCGAGGGGACTCGCGGGCTGGCAGAGCAGGGAGTATCAGCGGCTTGTGACGACGTGTGCGCAGCGCGCATCTGGCCCGAACTGATCAACGGCGTTCTGGGTATCCTTGCCGCGGCGCGGGAGCCCCTCGTGCGCAGCCAACTGATCAGTTTCTTGCGAGTCGCCGGCGCGGCGCAGATCGGCTTGATCGGCATCGACCGCGTGATCGCCGCCGTGGAGAAGGTCTTGTGGGCGGCGGAGGATTTCTTCACCCCCCAGGATCCGGCGCTCGGGGCTGACGCTCCCTATCGCTTCTTTAACACGAGCTTTCGCGAATTCCTCTTCGGAAAGCTGGGTGACGACGAGCGGCGTGATTGCCACCGTCTGATCGCCGGCGGCTGCGGCGGTTGGCGCGACGTCGACGACGCGGCGCGCGATTACACGCTCAAGCACCGCGTGGCGCACTGGCAGGAAGCTCGAGCGTGGTCGAGAATTGCCGAGGCGTTCTTGGACTTGGATTTCGTCGTGCGCCGCATCCGCCGGTTCGGCTTCGCCCCCGTCTACGAGGGTGCCCGCATGCTGGCACGGCTGGAGGACGTGCCGGATCCATGGCGCGGCAACCTCTCCGACTGGGAGCGTTTCCTGCGCTGGCGGATCAACCGATTGCAGCGCGATCCCGAGGTGTACGGCCAGGAAATGGTCAATGAGTTCGCGCCCGTGGCCTCAGCACCGTGGCGCACGTTGATCGATCAGGCGGCATTAAGTCGCGCGGGATTTGCCCGGCCTGTGCTCAGCAAGAAGTTCGGTCCACCTGCACTTCCGGCGGACTGCCATGACGATAGAGTGACGAGCGTCGCGTTCTCAGGCGACGGCCGCTGGGTCGCCTCAGGAAGTGGTGACGGCGCCGTGAAGGTATGGGAGGCGGCAAGCGGCCGGCTGGTTGCCGACTGCACGGGCCATCAAAGTTGGGTGGCCACCGTCGCGTTCTCGTGCGACGGCCGGCTGGTGGCCTCGGGAAGTGACGACCGCACGGTGAAGGTATGGGAGGCGGCAAGCGGTCGGCTGGTCGCCCACTGCCCGGGGCACCAAGGTGGTGTGCGGAGCGTCTCGTTCTCGGGCGATGGCCGTTGCCACGCCTCCGGAAGTGCCGACCGGACGGTGAAGGTATGGGAGACGGCAAGCGGCCGGCTGGTTGCCGACTGGACGGGCCATCAAAGTTGGGTCGCCAGCGTCTCGTTCTCGGGCGACGGCCGCTGGGTCGCCTCGGGGAGTTTCGACGGTTCGGTAAGGGTGTGGGAGGCGGCAAGCGGCCGGCCGGTCGCCAACTGCCCCGGGCATCAAGGTTGCGTGTGGAGCGTCTCGTTCTCGGGCGATGGCCGCTGGGTCGCCTCGGGAAGTTTCGACGGTACGGTAAAGGTGTGGGAGGCGGCGACCGGCCGGCTGGTCGCTAACTGCCCGGGGCATCAAGGTGGGGTGAGGTCCGTCGCGTTCTCGGGCGACGGCCGCTGGATCGCCTCCGGAAGTGACGACCGCACGGTGAAGTTGTGGGAGATATCGAACGGCGGCTCACGTGCCGAGGGCAGGTGCGTCAGCACGCTTCTCTTCGGAGCATATCCGGCTGCCGTCGCGTTCGTCGCGTCCTCGGGGCGCGTGCCGGCCCTTCAAGTGTGCGACGGGCGGGGCCAGGCATACCGCTATGAAATCACTTGAAACCGACGGAAGAGCGCTGCCCTCGGCTCGCGATTTCGAGCCGGTGACTTGACGCCCATGAACAATTGCGGTGGAGGCGGTGTTCACGCCCATGCAGCGCGACCCGGCAAACGTGTGAGGAGGAAACGATGCACACACCTACGACTCAGCCCCTGCAGCCCACGACCCAACACCTGGCGGCGACAACTCAACCGGACGAGCCGCTGCCACAGCCCGATCCCGACAAGACGACGGCGGGCGAAACGATCGACATGAGTGGCGCGGTGCCTGCGCCCGAGGGCGGACGTGTCGTCGTCGTCACGTTGCTCACGCGCCTGCGCGTGCTGGCTGAGCACGCCCGCGGCGGACTGGGCAGGGTCTTTCGGGCGCGCGACGAGGCACTTGGCCGCGAGGTCGCCTTCAAGGAGATCTTGCCGCAGTACGCCGATTTTCATCAGGCGCGGGTGCGGTTTGACCACGAGGTCGAGATCACGAGCCAGCTCGAGCACCCCGGCATCGTGTCGGTGTACGGCCGCGGCCAGCATGCCAGCGGGCGGCCCTATTACGCGATGCGCTTCGTCGAGGGCCAGACGCTCAGCGAGGCCATCGCCGCGTTTTACGGGCGCGCGGCTGCCGATGACGCCACCGAGCCGGATCAGCCGGCGCCTGCCGGCCCGGCGAAAGCCCCGCCAGCGAAGGTCCCGGCCCGGGTACAGGACCGCGAGCTCGAGCTCCGCAGGCTTCTGGGCCGATTCATCGCCGTGTGCCAGGCCATCCACTTCGCCCACGGGCGCGGGGTCATCCATCGCGACATCAAGCCCCAGAACATCATCCTGGGCCGTCATGGCGAGACGCTGGTCCTCGACTGGGGCCTGGCCAAGGCGACCGGAAAAGCCGACCCGCTCGCGCCCGAGGAAATTGTCAGGTTGAATCCCCAGAGCGGATCAAGCAACACGGCAGCGGGATCGCTGGTGGGAACGCCGGGCTTTGCGAGCCCCGAGCAGGTGAATGGAGACCTCGATCAAATCGGACCGAGGAGCGATGTCTATTCGCTGGGCGCCACGCTCTACCAGTTACTGACTGGCGAGGCGCCCTTTGCGGGAATGAGCCGCGAGACTGCGCTGCGAGCGGTCCGGGAAGGTCAACTCTTGCCGCCGCGCCAGCGCAACCCTGGAATCGCCAAGCCGCTGGAAGCGATCTGTCTCAAGGCCATGTCGTTGAATCCGAGCGACCGCTACGGGTCAGCCCGGCGCTGGCCGATGACATCGAGCGCTGGCTAGCCGACATGGCGGTTTCGGCCTGCCGCGAGCCGGTGGCGACGAAAGCACGGCGCTGGTCGCGACACCACCGCCCGCTGGTGACGGGCCTGGCGGTGCTGCTGGCCACGGGGATCGCCGCGCTGGCCGTTTCGTTCGTGCTCGTCAACGGGCGCGCCGCCAGGCTGAGCTCGCCAGCGCCGAGAGCGAGCAACACCTCGGGCTCGGGATCGGCGTGATCGAGCAACTTGTCCAACTGGGCGACAAGCAGCTCATCACCCCGCAAGACCAGACCGACGCGCGGAAACGAGTCCTGACCGAGGCCAACCGGTTCCTCGGTTATTTCAGGCAGCGTCGCATGGGTGATCCCAAGCTCGAGGCCGAATCGGCGCAAGTCGTCCGCCGGCTCGCCAACGTGCTGCGCCTGCGCGGGGAATTCGGCCAGGCGGCGACGCTTTACGACCGGTCGGTCGAGCTGATCGAGGACGCAGTGCGCAAGGACCCGCACGATCAAGCTAACCGGGACAGGGAGGCCGAAATCCTGCTGGACGCGGGCGAATCACTCAACATGAATGGGCTTACGCGCGAAGCCGACACGAAGTTTCAGCAAGCGCATGATATCGCACTCAATCTTGTCGGCAAGTGGTCCGACAAGTCGGGCTCGCGCCGCACCTGGGCCCGAAGCCTGTACCGCCGATGTTCGACCGGCCTGGCGCTCGGGAGGGATGACAGCCTGTCAGACGCCCAGCGCGCGGTCGCTCTGTTCCGCGAGCTGGCCGATTCGGCGCTCCCGGGCGTTCGGGCCGCGGTCTCGAGGGGACAGATTCTCCCACTGAGCGATCAGATTGAGCTGGTTTTCGCCCAGACCCTCCTGGCAGAAGCCTGGCACGAGAGCGGCCGGGACGCCGAGGCCACAACCGAGCTTGCCGACGCGCTCGCTCGAATGGACGGGCTGATGCGCGAGTTCAAGGACCTCCGCAGCGATGACGTTGCCTATTTCCACGCATACGCGAGCCTCCAGTTTGCCCTGCGGGGCATCGACGGCAAGGAGGGCCTCGACGAGAAGTCGGTGCCCGTGCGCCGGCTCGACGAGGCCGTCGTTACCTTGACCGACCTGGTGAAGCGCGCGCGGCGATCCGCCACTTTCGCGTGACTCTCGGGCAGGCACATGCAGCGGCCGCACGAATGCACGCCAACCGCGGCCGCTTCGATCGAGCGACGGCAGAGGCAACGGCGGCCCGGGAGCTCCTGACGGGCTTGGCCGCGCAATGTCCGCAGGTGACCGACCATCAAAGTGATCTTGCGTGCGTTGCCGACACGCTAGGCCGAGCCGCACTGGCGCGGGGCCACATTGACGAGCGCGGCGGCACTTCGAGGAGGCCATCGCACTACAGCAGCGCGCGAAAAGCCGCTCCCGGTAATCGGAGATACCAGGAGCGGCTGTCGCTGCATCAGGAAGGTCTGGAGCGCTCATGCGCTGGGGCTCCTCGCGGCAGCTCGGTACCGTAGGAACCCCAGCGGCTTGGGTGCAATCTTGCTCAAAGTCAATGCATGCCGTGCTGATGAGCCTGCTGCACCTGCGCGGTCGGCTGGTTGGTCACGGTGACCGTCAGGACCGAGGGGATCACGCGGTCTTCCAGATCCTCGAAGCACGCTCGGGAGTTTCGCGCCGGCCGGCGAGCCGAGGCCGCGGGAGCGCTCGTCGACACCGTGCGTGAGCGCAAGTGGCCGTGCGCGAGCTTGTCGATTGCGCCGAACGTGTGCGCGGACGGCGCTGATCAACTGCGCGATGAGACGCTTGCGCTGGGGCTTGGGCGTTGCGGCCACAACCTCAGCGAGATTGGGGGCGAGCGACGCGAGGGCCACGCCCGGCCCCGGCACCGTGCCACGATCGGGAGGGGTTTCAGTCGGCATTGCAGGTACCTCTTCGGATCGGTGATGGAAACGCCGCTACGGTTGGCGGCACCGACCGATCTGTAGTGAGGCGAACGCCGACAAAAATGAGTTTCGAGATCACGCGGAGTGCCCAGAGCGGCATGCGCTGAGCGTTGGTCATGTGCTGCGATCCACGCCGGCATGCGTATGCTCGCCCGATCGGCGGTTGACTGGCGGTGCCGATGCGCGTTGGAGCACAATCCGGCGTCGCGCGAGTCGATCGCGAGCATGCGCCGACCGCCGCCGCGCTTTGGAGCGCGCGCCTGATCGCGCTCGTCGGCGACTACGTTTTTCAAGCTCGCCAGCGCGAACGAGCAAATGCGCCTCTGCTACAGATGGCAGCGCCATCCTTCGCGGTAGTTGACCATGCGCGTCTAACGCCGATGGACCTCACTGATCGCGTGTCGCAGCCGGTCGGCAGATTCCGGAACCGCCGGAACTCCCCGCATGATCGAGCGCGGAACCGGCGGATCGATCATCAACGTCAGCTCGATCTCGGGCATTCGCCCGCAAGCCGGGGGACTGCTCTATAGCTTCACGAAGGCCGGCTTGATCATGATGACTCGGTCGTGGGTGCGCGAGTTCGGCAAGCACAACGTCCGCGTCAACGCGCTGCGCCCGGCTTGATCCAGACCGACTTCAGTGCCTACTTCTGGGCCGACGAGACGCGACGGGCGGAGTACCTGAGCGAGCAGCCCATCGCCCGGTTGGGCCAGCCCGACGATATCGGGGGACTGGCTCTCTATCTGGCTTCAGACGAATCGTCGTTCGTCACGGGGCAAGTGTTCGTGATCGACGGCGGATTGACGGCATGACGGCGCTCGATTCGTCAAATCCGCTGGATGTCGGGGCAGGGCTCGCGACCGCGTTAAAGGATTGAAACAGCACCTCGTCGAGCGGCCTGGTCTCATACCGGGCCGAACGTCTGATAGAAGCTCGAGAAGTCGTTGTCGAAGATGAAATTGGTGAACGAGACCGTGACGGAGATGTCGACGCCTTCGACGTAGTGCAGGCAGCCGATCGGTAGGAAGAGGATCTCGCCCGGGTCGAGGATGAATTCAAGGATCTGCGGCTCCTGGAGGGGCGGGCGCGGGGCGGCGGGCGTTACGCCGCCGTCGACCCGAGAGAAGCAGTGGAGATGATTGCGCATCAGAGGAATGTCCCACGAGGGAGCGATCTTCAGGCGCTTGCGGCCGATCACCTGGGCCATGAAGTTGTTGGTGAGGTCGTGGTGGAACGGAGTAATCGTGCCGGCGGGCCCCATCCAGAAGAAGCCGCCCGGATTGTCGCTCGATAGGTACTCGGGAATCTGGATGATGTCGTTCCAAAGCCCGGCAAGGGCCTGGCGGTTCGCCGAGTTGTTGTTGGCGGTCAGGTAGAAATCGTTGGTGCGTCCGGCCGTGCGCACCTGCTCGACGAAGTCGCCGAACTTGATCTTGCGGGCGAATTTCTCGCGCTCGGTTTCGTAATTCGCGCCGGCCGTTCGACCCATTTGCACTTCCACGTCGCGGTCGCCGAATTCGCGCGCGAAGTAATCGAGGTTCCACTTCTCTATGGCCGGCCAGTCGTCCATCATGCCGGTGATGATGACCGGTCGATTGGTGCTGTAATACTCGCGCAGGAACTCGTCGCGCGACAGCCTGTGCCGGCGCTCGACCTCGGCCGAGCTGGGGTGCAGCCGGTTGCCTTTGCGATAGACGGTCAATAACCAGTCGCGCTTCTTCAGCCGGTTCTGGAGCAGCTCGGCCCCCTTGAGATAGGGGCTCTCGACTGCCGCGGCGATCTCGCGAGCCGAATCCTGGGGGTCGAATCCGCTCGCGATCATGATCTGGAGGATGCTGTCGCGCGGTTGGCCGATAAGCAGATTCTCGGCAATCCAGCGCCGCCATTCGTCGTCGACAGGTCGGAAGCCCGGTCGCGGCGAGCTGGCGGCGACCGGGGCGGGCCGGCTCGCGCTCGCGGGCACTGGCCGGCTCATGACCGGCTCAAGGGCGGCCTCTGTGTCATCCTCATCATCCTCGAGATCGACCTCGACGACTTCGATGGGATCCATCGTGGCCGTTGACACATAGGTTTGAAATTGAAACGGCATGCGATCGGCGTTGGCAACCCGCCCGGCACCGGCCGCTCGTGGCGCTGCCTGGGCGAGCGGCCCACCGGGTGCGGCGGCGCCGGCGCCGCCGGACGCGCGGGCGCTCCGAGCTGTCGCCGCCCGTCTGGCCGTTCCCGGCCGTCACGGCTGGAGCCGGCTCGGCCCATTGCCAGCCGCTCACCTGGGGCGGCTTGATCTTGGTCATGTGGTACGACGCGACCTCTCGGCCCGTCGCATCGCGACCCTGGAAGTAGTCCTTCTGCCAGTCACTCCGCTTCACCTCGCCTGCCACTTTCTGCTCGTGGAACCGCCGCCGCCCCTGGTCCCATTCCGTATAGGCGCGGTTGAGCTCCGGATTGTCGGCCAGCTTTTGATAAGAGACCGACGCGCCTTCCAGGTCCGCGCACACGTTGCTCGCCAGCGGAATCGCCTGGAAGAGTGGCTCGCCGAGCTCGAACCGCACCGGCCGATTGGGCGTCATGATCTTCCAGTTCATCGTGAACGACATGCTGATCCAATCGCTCTCGATCAGCGCCGTGAGCGGATGGGCGTTGTCCTTGAAGTAATTGGCCGGGCCGCAGACCAGCAGGCGCGAGCCCTCGGGCTTGGTGCGAAACAGGAACGGTGTGTTCCAGGTGATGATCGCCCTCGCCGAACTGGCTGTTGATCCACGTGCTCCAGAGCTCCGGCGCCGTGTCGAACTGGAAATCCATGGTCCCCGGCTGCGCCGCCCGCTCCAGACCACCGATGAACCCCACGGGATTCTTGATCCACCACCCCGTCTGATTCATGATCGTCAGCGGCAGGCAGCGATAGGCGTAACGATGCGGCGTGGCGTTCATCCAGTCGCGCTGCCAGTCGGCCCAGCACCAGTCCCAGCCCGTGCCGTCGGAGCGGTTCTTCTTGAACACTCGAGTCGTCCGAGATCTGGTAGATCTCGACGTCGAGTCGCGAGCTGTCCATGGCCGTGCCCTCAAAAAAGAGCAAGTGAGTGATCGGTACATACTACGGCGTAAGGGGCGCGTTCGCGATTGCGTGCCGGCCGGTTGTCCAGGCGGACGCCGACATCCACCAAAAATACTCGCTTACGTGGTTTGTGACGAGCCAGATTGCTCTGCTCGGCGAGAAGCAGCAGGCGGCCGTGAATGGGATCACTCGCTCGCCGCCGGCGTGCGCGGGCGTGCGATCGGAGTGCGGGCGAGTGCGATCAGGCGGGGCAAATTGCGCGTGAACAAGCGCACCAGTCGGCGCAGCGCGACCCAAACGAGGAAGCCGCCGACGAGCCAGAACGGCGCCCAGATCGCCCAGCTTACGGCCCAGAGGACCACGGCCTTGCCGCGGTCGAGCAATCCTACGATCGACGCGTCCCACGTCCTGGCGATCTGGCTGGGAAAACTGGCGACGACCGGCGGCGGCGGTTCGTACTTCTGCGCTCGCGGACATTAAGAGTGAGCGTCGCCAGCGACGACAGGCTCTCGAGTACGCGGATTTTCCCCTCGAACTGCTCGATCTCTCCCCGCACGCGGCTGAGCTCGACTTCGATCTTGAGCACGTCTTCCAGTTTCCCCGAGCGCTCCTGGAGGATCTTGTGTATGGTTTGCTCTTCGACCTTCTTGTTCTTGATTCGGGCCTCGAAGTCGTAGTACTGCTCGGTGACGTCTTGTGAGGTGCGGTTGTTGCGTTCGAGCTCGCCCAGCGCGACGATCGACTCGACGAACGAATCGAACCGATCGACGGGAACCCTGATGCGCCAGTGCATGGAGCGGCGGGTCCCGGGGGACCCGCTCACATCTTGTTCGGCGATGTAGCCGTGGACGTCTTGAACCAGCGCGGTCACTTTCTTGGCGATCGGTTCCACGCTATCGACGGCCAGATCGACCTGGGCGTCGTAAATGATCTTGCGCGCGATCGCTGGTGCGGCGGCTCCGGGCTGGAGGGCGACAAGCGTCGCGGCGGCCGTTTCGTCTTTCAGGTGCTCGCCCGCGTTGGCCGGCGACCGGGACGCCTCGCCGCGGACCTCCCGGCCGGTCTTTGCTTTCGTGCGAGTTGAGTCTGCGGGAAACGGACGCGCGGACTTGTGGGCCGCTTCCGACGGGACCGATTGCTCGGCGCAGCCGATCAGAGCCAGTCCCAGCAACATCGAGACGTGTTTGAGACGTGTCATGGAACGCGCGCCTCACAGGAAAGGGCATCGCAGGAAAGCGACGTGGAATCGGGCCAGTTGGCCTACCATTATGACGGGCGACCGGCCTGGTTCTTAGTCTTTTTTGGGCTCGAGCACGATCACCTCGTCGCGCACGGCGACGCGCAGGCCCAGCGGCTCGGCCACTCTGGCAAGCGCCTCGCCCAGGGGGACCTCTTTGCCCGCCGCGGTGATCGCCGCTTCTGGGTTGATATTGCCCTTTAGCCTCCCGCGCGGGTCGAGCACGACGTTTTCACCGCTTTCGCTGCTCGAAGAACGCCGCGACCTTGGCCAGCGGGGCGCTGTCGAAGTTGTAGGAATACTTCGACTCCTTGAGCTTCCGCTCGATTCGCTCGGCGCACTTCTGCTGGAAGGCCGATAACGTGGTGTCGGGGCTCGTGCCGCCCTTGGCTTTGCGGGTGATCACATAGCCGCCCGGCCCGATCTGGCCGGCGAGATCGACAGGGTCAAGCAAGAGGTCGAGCGCGCTTCTCAGCGAGACCTGCCCGCTGATCGTGAGCGGGACCTTGGTCGTTTCACTTATCCCGAGCGCCGCGATCGCCTCCTTGTCGAGCTCAAACTCGGCACGGGCGAATTGTTTGAGCATCGTGAGCGCTTGTCCGAGCGTCGGATTGTCGAAGAAGATCGTGGTGTTCCGGTCGAGCTTGCGCGGCAGGGCCACCTCGGGCGGTACCTTGGCGAGCTTGGCTTCGAGCGCATCGGGTTGAACCTCGCCGATCAGCTTGCCATCGGGATCAAACAAGAGGGTGGTCGGCCAGTGGCTCACGCCGAAGGTCTGCTGGAGCTTGCTCTCTCCGTCAAGCAGGATCGGGAAGGGAATCATGCGGCCGGCCCAAACGTCGCGTACGACCGGCTTGACCTTTTCGTCGAGGTCGGCGAACGTTTTGGTCTCGGGAGAGTGGACGGTCAAGACGACGAATCGATCGCGTTCGTTTTCGTGATCGTCGTAGATCTCCATCATGTGCGGTAGTGCGCCGCCCACGCACGGTCCGCACCAGTAGCCCCAGAACTCGAGCGCCACCCATTTGCCGCGGTAATCGGCGATCTGCACGCTCTTGCTCACGCCGTGCGCATCGGTCGGCAGCAGGGTCGGGGCCGGTTTGCCCTTGAGCTTGGCGATTTTCGACGCGGGCAGGTCGATGGCGCCCAAGTCGATTTCGGGCTTGTCGGCGCTCAAGGTGAGCTCGCGTTTATCCTTGTCGACCTCGCTGGACCCATACCCCTGGAACAAATACTGGCCGGGCGGGAGCCAGAATTCGAAGGTCGAGTCGTCTGACTGATACTGGTTAAAGCGGACTTTGGTGGGCATGGCGAAGACCATGGTGTTGGTCCAGCCGACCGGTTTATCGAGTTCCTTGCAGTGATAAGATCCATGGACGCGGACTAAAGGGCCGATCGTGAGCGTGACGGGCTCGCGTGCACTCTTGGGCTCGACGATCACCAGCCCGCCTTGCTTTGCTGCTTTGTCAAGGGAGTATGCCGCCAGCACGTTGGACTGACCGTAATAGAACGTCAACTCGATCGCGAACGTGCCGTCGGCGCCGGTTTTGACGGGTTGGTACGGGGCGTCGGCTCCCTCACCGCTTCGGTTCCAATGATTCGCGACCGTCACGTCGGCCCTGGGCTTACCGGACTGATCGACGACGCGGCCCTTGATCGTGTGCGTGACTTGCTGCGGCGCGGGCGGGGTTTCGTGGGCTTTAGCCTTTTCCTTGTCTTGGGCCGCTGCCCGTCCGGCGAATGCTGCTAGCAAGACCAAGGCCGCAACAGCTCGACCAGGTGCGATCGTCATCATGATGGTGCTCCGGTGGTTGTTGGTGCGGGCGATCGATGTTGCGCGGGCGGCCCGGCGTCAACCCGGCGAACGCGCACCGGTAGCCCATCACTATGACGCGTGTATGGGATTGGTTCAACAGCCAAACATGGGCCCGACGGGCGGTCGCGACACTGCCGCGCGCCTCGCGCCCTTTCGCTCGTGACGCGGCCATTTCGGCCAACGGAATTCTGCGTGCGAGCGGTCCAACCGGCGCAGCCGTGGCAAACGCGACGTTCGATCCGGCCGTAATGCCGTTCACGACGAGACCTTGATTGTGCCGGCACGGGAATTTGCAGCCAACTTCGCGGCGAATGCGGACGACACAATATTGCAGGACCGCGGTGTGTTTCTCGGTCGTCGACAGGCCACTGGGCGGCTTGGTAGAATTTCACGGAAGAGTCGTCTCGCGTTTGGTCAACCGAGTTTGCGGTCGGGTGAGCAGGCCAGCCCTTCCGATCGCGCGGAGAGGCTTTGGCCCTCGGCCACAGGGAGGTGTTCGGTGCTGTCCAGGGACTTTCGACGCAAGCGTTTAGAAGAGCGCATTAGCCGCCGGACCAATCCGACTGCCGCCGTGCCGCAGCTCGAAGAGCGAGCGCTCTTGTCGTTCACCACGCTGGGCTACTCGCTGCCCGACCTGGTGGTCAGCGGTGAGGCCGGTCCCCGGGCCGCCTGGGGAGGGACGCTGAGCGTTAGTGCGTATCTGCAAAACATCGGAACCAGCACGACCACCGAGCCCCTGAACCAGGCGCCGGCGACGCAAGCCCCGATCCCCGGCTCGACCTACGGCAACACCAGCAGTGCCGATGCGCCCGATTCGACGGTCGCGGTGATCATCTCGCCCAAGCCCAATTCGCTCAGGCACGCCGTCACGATCGGCAACATCGAGGCGCCGCCGGTCTCGCAGAACAACCTCGAGACGCTCACCGCCTCATTCACGCTGCCGTCGCGCCCGGCCGGCTTCGCCGGGTCCGGCGGCAAGTTCTACGTCAGGTTCCTCGCCAATGCCACCGGCTCGGTCGTGGTCGCGAAATCCGGCAACCTCAGCCAGGCGGTTGCCGTCCAGGTCACGGGCCAGCCGTTGCCTGAATTGCGCAGCACTCGACCTGGCCGTGCCCCCCAGGATGCAGCCCGGCGACACCATCGAGCCGGTCATCACGATCGAGAACCTGGGCACCGCCAACTCGTCGCTTCAAGGCCCGGTCACCGTCGACCTGGTCGCCTCGGTGACCAAGAGCTTCACGTTGGGCAGCTCGATCATTGCCAGTTATACCATCGACAGCGTTCCGCCGGTTTCGACGGCCCCCACCAAGGGCAACTACAAGACCTTTGCCGGGCATCTCGTCGGCCTGCCCAACAACGTCGTCACGATCGACGGCTCGGCGGTCACGCTGCCGACAAGCCCCGGGAGGTATTACCTGGGCGTTGTGATCGATCCCAACAACACGATCAACGAGCTCAGCCGGCCATCCAACGTGTTTGAGCAGATTCGTACGGTCGGCCCACGGATTCCTGGCCTGCCCCCTGCTGGAGTAATCAGCACGCCCAACGACAACCCGTTCCCGACGCCCGCGAGCGGACAGACGATCGGCTTCAATACCCCGCCGACACCGGTGCCCACGCCGACGCCAACGCCTACACCAACGCCTACGCCTACTCCGACTCCCACGCCAACGCCTACTCCGACGCCTACGCCTACTCCCACGCCGACGCCGACGCCAACGCCTACTCCCACGCCAACGCCTACTCCCACGCCAACGCCTACTCCAACTCCCACGCCAACGCCTACGCCTACGCCTACGCCGACTCCGACGCCAACGCCTACTCCCACGCCGACGCCAACGCCGACTCCCACGCCAACGCCAACGCCTACTCCAACGCCGACTCCGACGCCAACGCCGACGCCAACGCCGACTCCCACGCCAACGCCAACGCCTACACCGACTCCGACGGGGTAGTCGACTCCGCCTCGGACGGCACGAAGTGTCCGCCGCTTGCAGAAAGCGTTTCCCTTGACCCTGTAGCCGGTTCGCTTCTACAATCGACCGCGCGCAACAAACGTCTTCCGCAGGAGGGGTTTAGTTCGCCCCTCGCGCCGCGAGTCAACACCCCGCATGACCCGCCGCTACGTCAATCAATTGGCCCATGGCGACTCGGTCGACGAGGCCTTTCTGGTCGCCGACAAGCAGCTCCGGGCCAATCGCCAGGGCAATCTCTACCTGCACCTCGAGCTGCGCGACAAGACGGGAGCGGTCGGCGCCCGGCTCTGGAACGCGACCGAGAACCTGGCTCGCCTGTTCGAGCCGGGCGACTTACCTGCACGTCCGCGGCAAGACCCAGGTCTTTCAAGGGTCGTTGCAGATCATCCTCACTCACCTCGACGTGGTCGATCCGGCGCAGCGTCGAGCCCGACGAGTTTCTGCCGCAGAGCTCGCAGAATGTCGCCAAGCTGATGGCACGGCTGCGCGAGGTCTTGCTGGCGATGAGCAATCCTCACCTCCGCGCCCTGGTCGAGTGCTTCTTGATCGACGATGTGTTCGTCCGCAAGTTCACCACGGCCCCGGCGGGAATCAAGAACCACCACGCCTATCAAGGGGGGCTGCTCGAGCACGTCGTCGACGCTCTTGAACGTGGCCGACCGGATCACCGATCTCTACCCCGAGGTCGACCGCGACCTGCTCTTGACCGGCATCTTCCTGCACGACATCGGCAAGGTCGACGAGCTGTCCTACGACCACGCCTTCGCCTACACCGACGAGGGGCAGCTCGTCGGGCACCTGGTCATGGGCGTCGAGATGCTCCGCGAGAAGGTCGCACAATCGTGCGGAGCTGACCGGCGAGCCGTTTCCGCCCGAGCTGCTCTTGCGGCTCAAGCACATGATCGTCAGCCACCACGGCACGCACGAGTTCGGCAGCCCGAAAGCTGCCGATGACGCTCGAGGCGATCGCGCTTCATTATCTCGACAACCTCGACGCCAAGATCCACACCTTCAGCCGCGAGATCCGCGACGATCCCAGCCGCGAATCGAGCTGGACGCCGTTTCAGCAGAGCCTGGGCCGCCGGCTGTTCAAGGGAAGCGCGGGGGCGGACGCACCCGGCGACGACGAGGGCGACCCGCCCGCGGCGATTGAAGGGCGCGTCACGCCGCCGGCCGTGCGCCGCACGAAACGAGCGGGGCATCCAGCGATGGCCGATTTCGCCGAGGACGTGCTCAAGCTGGTGGCCGAGCCCGATTACAAGCCGATCACGCTCAAGGCGATGGCGCGGCGGTTCGAGGTCGACCCCGACGATTACGCCGAGTTTCGCGCGACGGTCAAGCGGCTGGTCAAGGAGGGGAAGCTCGACCTGGCGCAAGGACAAGACGCTGCGCCGGCCCGATCAGGCCGGGCTCGTGATCGGGCTTTTCCGCCGCTCCGCCAAGGGCTTCGGGTTTGTCCGCCCGCACGCAACTCGCCCCGGCGATCCGACCAGATCTACATCCCGGCCGAGGCCACGCGCGACGCCTCCAGCGGCGACGAGGTGGCCGTCAAGATCACCAAGCGACCACGCGGACACGGGCTGAACGTCGAGGGCCGGATCGTCGAGATTCTGGCGCGCGCCTCGGGCGTCTTCGTCGGGACGTACTTCGAGGCCGGCGACACCGGCTTCGTCCAGATCGACGGCACGACATTCCGCGAGCCGATCTCGGTGGGCGACCCGGGTGCCAAGGGGGCCAAGCCCGGCGACAAGGTCGCCGTCGAGATCGTCCGCTACCCGACGCCCTACCTCGAAGGGGAGGGGGTCATCACCGAGATCCTCGGCCAGCGCGGCCAGCCGGGGGTCGACACCCTGACGGTCATCCGCGCCTTCAACATCCCCGATACCTTCGACGAGGAGGTGCTCGACGAGGCCCGCGAACAGGCCAAGCTGTTCAACGAAACCGAGATCGCGGACGCGCTCGACCTGCGCGGCCTGCCCACCGTGACGATCGACCCGGCGACCGCGCGCGACTTCGACGACGCCATCTCGCTGACGCGCGACGAGCGCGGCCACTGGACGCTGGCGGTCCACATCGCCGACGTGGCGCACTTCGTCGCGGCCGGGTCGGCGCTGGACCGCGCGGCCCAGCATCGCGGGCACCAGCGTCTATCTGCCCGATCGCGTCATCCCCATGCTGCCCGAGGTCCTCTCCAACAGCCTGGCGAGCCTCCAGGCCGGCGCACACGCGTTATACCGTCGAGCGCTCTGCTCGATTTCAACCCGGAGGGCATCCTGACCGGGCACGCGATTCGCTCGCTCGGCGATCCGCGTCGACCATCGCTTCACCTACGAAGAGGCGCATCGAGGTCATGAAGCGTCCCGATGCGCAAGCATTCCGGCGTCGCCCCCGAGATCGCCGCGATGCTGGGCCAGATGCTCGAGCTGGCGATGATTCTGCGCCGCCGCCGGTTCGCGCGGGGCGCGCTCGAGCTTTCGCTGCCCGAGATCGAGATCGAGCTCGGCGACCAGGGACAGGTCACCGGCGCTCACCTTGCCGCTCACGACGAGAGCCACCAGGTCATCGAAGAGTTCATGCTCGCGGCCAACGAGGCCGTCGCGTCCCACTTGAGCAGCCACGATATCGGCTTCCTGCGCCGGGCTCACCCCGACCCCGAGCCGTTCAAGCTCGACGAGTTCGCCGAATTCGTCCGCAGCCTCGGCCTGGCGATCGACCAGCCTCAGAGCCGGTTCGAGCTCCAGCGCATCCTCAAGGAAACGACCGGCAAGCCCGAGGAATACGCCGTCCATTACGGACTGCTGCGCAGCCTGAAGCAGGCGAACTACACGCCCGAGCCCGAGGGCCACTATGCACTGGCCAGCGACGATTACTGCCATTTCACCTCGCCGATTCGCCGCTACCCCGACCTGCAGGTTCACCGCCAGCTCATCGCCTTGCTCGAGGGCAAGAAGCCGCGCACCAAGCACGACGAGCTGATCGTGCTGGGCCAGCACTGCACGCGCACCGAGCGCCGGGCCGAGGCCGCCGAGCGTGAGCTGATCCGCATCAAACTGCTCTCCTATCTCGAAGACCACATCGGCGAGGCGTTTCACGCGATCATCGTCGGAGTCGAGGACTTCGGTCTCTTCTGCCGGCTCAAGGAACTGCCCGTGGAGGGACTGATTCACGTCACGAGCCTCGCCGACGACTATTACTACCTCGAAGCGGGAACGCACACCCTGGTCGGCCGTCGTTCCGGCCGCCGGCACCGGCTGGGCGACCGCATCTTGGTCCGCATTGCACACGTCGATGTCGACCGCCGAGCGCTCGATCTGGTCTTGGCCGGCATGCCCGGCGCGCGCGCCGGCCCGCGCCGACCGCACGGCCGGCCGCCTCGCCCCGTTCGGGCGGCCCAGCGAAACTCCGCCCGGGCGCGAAACCGGCGCCCCACGAGGGACCTGCCCCCAGCAGCCGCAGCGGCGGCCGCAAGAACAAGGGGCACACGAAGGATAAGAAAAAGGCGAAGAAAAAGCCGTGAACCGTCTAGGGCCCGACCTCCGATGCGGCGAGCATCGTACGGATGTCTTGCGCACCCGGCAGCTCAAACAGCAAAGACTCTTTCCATTCGTCGTCGATCTCGACCATGAAAAACCACTTCGCACACCATTCGCAGATGCCCAGCAACTGCGAAGGCAGTTCCTCATCGGGCTGGTGGAGATCCAGCGGGCTATGGCACGCGGGACAGCAAAGGCAGCTCGTTTCCGAATCGGCGGGAACGGGGCGAGCAACCAACTCAAACGTAAACGCGCTCGACTTCGAAAGTACCGTCTGGGAAGGCTTCATCGATACCTCCCTGATTTCTTCAGCCTCGGGGCCTTGAGGAGATGGGCTTCCAGCGCATCGTAGTGTGAGAACAGCGTGTTCTCTAGTTAGGCGTTCAAGCGCCTTAAATATCTTATCTCTCACGCCAATTACGGCAATCCGAGAAACCGGAAAAAAAAGACAAGATGTGTTCCGGCCGTTCAAAGGGGAGGTAGCCGGTGGCAACGTGCGAAGGCAGGGGGGTCTCAGTTTTCAACGTAAAGCTAAGCGAAGTATCGGTATAATTCCGTCGTTAAAAGTTTTGAGCTTCACAAGATTGACCCCTACTGGCACAATTCGCCGCCCAATTGGAGAGTCGTTGCCAGGTACGTTGCATGGATCTCAGCGACGCTGGGAGAATCATGGCGAGCACGGAGGAGAGGCCGATGGCGAAAAACACAAGATTGCGAGCCCTCTGGGGTTTGAGTTTGGCGTGTTTGTTTTGTGGCGGGATCGCTCGAAGTCAAACAGTGGAGCGTGACACGACGATCACGGGCCCGCGAGGTCGCACGATCCAGCGGGACGTAGAAGTTCAGCGTGGTCCGGGTACGATCGACCGCCAAGTGCAGATCAAGCGGCCTGGTGGCACGATTGATCGCCAGGTGCAGATTCAGCGCACGCCGGGCGCACCGTTCCGCGGTGGACCGGGATGGGTGCCGGCGTGGCCTCGTCCGATCTGGGGCCCGCGTCCAGTCGTGATCGGCGCGCCTGTGCCGGCTTTTGGGTTTGGCCTGATGGCCGCTCCGGCGCTGAACTTTTCGTTCGGAGGCGGCGGAGGAATGGGGGGAGGCGGCATGGGCGGCCCGGGGATGCCGCCCGGCGGTGGTCCCGGCGGCCCGGGGATGGGTGGGCCGGGTGCGGGCCCGCCACCGCCACCTGACCAGGTCGCATTGATGACCCAGCGGCTCCAGAGCTTTTACTCCAGCAATCGCAAGGAGGCGGCTTACACCTTGGGCCGGATGGGAGACCCGCGCGCCGTGCCGTCTCTCGTTCACGTGCTCAAGTACGATTCATCGAAAGACGTGCGCGTCGCCGGCGCGATCGCACTGGGTGAAATCGGCGGCCCCGACTCCGCGATCGCCCTGGAACGATCGTCGATCTATGACCATCGCGAAGACGTGCGCAAGGCGGCTGCGACCGCACTCGAGCGGTTGAACGCCAAGGCCAAAGCCGCTCCGACGGGCGGGCCGCAGCCTGGCCCATCGGGGTTCGCACGCCCGCCGGCAATGCCCCCTCCGCCGGCGACCTCGCCCTCGCCGTTCCGAGGCGCACCGGCGCCAGAGGCGGGTGGCAACAACAGCCCCGACACAGCTCCGCCCGCCGGCGAGCCGAACCCCGCTCTGCCGCCGCCGCCCCCGACGCCCGTAACGTCCGGCCGAGCTGGCTAGGTCGCCTCGTTTTTTGGGGGCGGGTCTACGCTGACCCGCCCAACGCACGGCGTCGTGCGCGGTGTGACCGGACGTCTCCGCGGCTCGCACGGGGCTCGCCCTCCCGCGCGAGCGTGCGGCGCATTGGCGCCGTCGGGAGACGAGGTTCCACCCCGAGCCCACTCTCAGCGGGCTCGCCAGGAGGCTCGCCCTTCCGATGCGCGTGCCGCTAGGGCGCGGTCGCGCGAGCCCACCGCACTCGATCGCAGGCTTCCTACCGCTTCATTCCGTTCTGCTTGTACCCTTTGATTCCGTGATAGTCGTAGCAGACGGTGACGTCCCAGGCCCCCACGATCAGACCGCGATCCTTCACGAACACACGATCGATCGCATCCATGTGCCCGAACACACCCTTCTTGACCATGAGTTTCGCATAATTAGGCGGCATGTTTCCGTCTTCGACGATGAGTACCGCTCGTCCTCGAAAAGCTTCGGGGTCGTGGCGCGGGTTGGGATGCCAGAGATCGTGCTGGTTTACCGGCTGCGGCGTCATGCCGAAGTTCCAGCTCAAGCAGTATGTCTTCGGTTGGCCTGGCAGGTAGAACTCGAGAGTTGCCGTGAGCGCGTAGGTCGGCGTGAGCACGTACGGCGAAAGCCCCTGGGCCTCCAGGGCCGCGAGTTTCTGGGCAACTATTTCCGCCAGCACCCTGTGCCCCCGCAGCCGCGCTGTCGGCTCGTATAGCCGAAGCGGCGCGGGCCACCGGTGGACAGACGGCGGAACCCAGCGCTCGATCGCCGGATAGAACCACTCGGTGTGGTGGATTGCGACGACAGCGATCAATGAGATGCACCAGGCTCCGATATACGCCCATGCCTTCAACCCACCGCGCTTCAGCGCGCTTTCGACACGCGCAGCGATCAACACGACGAGTGCGATATAACCCGGCGCCATCCAGTTGGCTTCGGTCTCGCCAAGCACACTGGCAAGGAAACACGCCGTCCAGGTCACGCCCCAGAGGCAAAGAAGATAGACCACGCCCTCGCTTTCACGCGATGCACCCGAAGCGGCATTCTCATGGTCGGCTAGCGTGCCGTCACGGCCAGATCGCAGCACGCGCCAGATCGCGCCGACGACCGTGGCCATACCAACGAGCCACCAGATTCCGCCCAGCGCGGCGGCCTCGCCGCCGATGAAGGTCAGAACCGGCCCGAAGCGCCACCAGGTCGATCGCGTCGAGAGCCCAACGCGATCGGCCAGTTGGCCCGCGCCCACCCAACCATGACATGCGTTCCAGATCACGATCGGAGCCACTCCCAAGACGACGCACAGCGACGACATGATCCAGAAGCCCGGCTTTCGCAGTTGAATTCGGTGCCGCCTACTCAGGAAGAGGAAGACGCCCATCGAGGCCGGGAACGCCAGGAAGGAGTACTTCGCCAGAACTCCGAGTGCTCCAATCAAGCCCGCGGCAATCCACCGCCGCACGTCGTCTTCGCGCGCAGCGCGATATGACCACACGGCCGCCCAGGCCCAGCAGCAAACCAGCGGGGTGTCGCTGGTAATGATCACTCCGCCGATCGCCAGGATGGGGATCGCCGGCAGGATCAGCACCGCGACAAGCGCAGCACGCGTCGAGCCGGTCGTCAGCGTCGCCAGGCGGAACACACCCCAGCCCGTCACCGCCCCCAAGATGACGGCAGGCAACCGGGTCGCCAGCATGAGCGAGCCGGTCAATTGCACCGACAGCCCACCGAACAGCTCGGTCGCCAGGCGGATCAGCCACGCGATCAGCGGGCCTCTCGAATAGTAACTCCAATCGAGCCGACGCGACCACGACCAGTATTCGGCCTCGTCGCCGCAGAAATCCCAATCGCAGCCGACGGTCAGAAAAACCACTTGCAGCGTCGCGACGACAACGATTGCCGCCAGCGCGCACCGCACCTCAAAGCGAGCGGCCGGCAGGCTGTGGAACGTCGCCGACGGGCGGGGACGAGCGCGACGAGCCGCGTGTTTTGTCAGTCGTGACATGGAAGCCGTGACTCGACCATCGTGACGGAATGGCGTGCTCACCCGGCTGTTTTCGCTCGACCAACGAAGTGGGCCAATATCCCGGCGCGGCTTCAGCGCAGACGCCGAGACTCAGCGGCCCGTTTCATCGTTATCGGCGTTCCGGTCGGCAGAATTGAGAAAAACTTCCAAATCGGCGGGATGATGACCGATTGTGCGCGCGGTCTAGCCCATCTCGAGCGGCCGGATTGGATTAAGCACCAGCCCGGTGAGCAGCTTGGGATAGAAGTAAGTGCTCTTGGGGGGCATGGTTTCGAGATTTGAGGCAATGCTCTCGACGTGGCTCATGCGCGGGCGGGACCAAGCACGCCAGGTCGCAACCTTTGGCACCAACGTCGGTCAGGACCTCGGCCAGCGAGTGCACATAGCGGCAGCTCGGGCTGCGGAGGTCACCCAGAAGTGCTTTCAATACCAAGACATGCAGCACGCTCACACCGAGATTACGCCAGTCGGCACTGTGGTCGGAGGCAAGGCGGTCCATGGCGGCGTCGGAGCGCAGCCGCGCCAAGAGCCATTGGCCGTCGGCCACGGTGCCAAAGCCGAGTAGGTCCTGTTCGCTGCCACGCTCGATGGCGTCCCAGGCCGCGCGGCGCCGGCGGCGCCCGCTCCAGTCGCATACAACTCAAACTCGGGTTCGAGCCGGCGCGAGAGCTCCGCCTGGGTCAAACCCGAAAGGCCCGAAACCAGGCGGTGAGTGGGCAAAATCAAGAGACCGGGGTCGCTCATACCAACGAGCATCATCAGGCAGAAATTGGCAGGATCGTCGTGGCCCGTGAAATCGCCTCCCTCGATTCGTTGCTCGCGGTATTTCAGTCCGGTCTCGTAGCGGTGATGACCGTCGGCGATGAAGATCGGCTTCGACGCCAGGAGCCCTTGCACGGCCGTGTGCAACTCCTGGTCGGTCACGACCCAGAGGCGATTCTGCACACCGAGATGGTCGGTCGCGACCAGCGGCGCCAAGTCGTGCAATCCAGCTTCGATGGTGCGCTGGACCTCAAGGTCGACGTCGGGATAGAGGCCAAAAATGGGGCTCAGGTTGAAGCCCGTTGCGTGATAGAGCGCCAACCGATCGGCCTTGGGGCCCGCAAGGGTTTGTTCGTGGGGGAAGATCCGCCCGGCTCCGAACGCCTCCAGCCTCACCCGGGCCAGGAACCCGCGCCGCGTGTGGGTCTTGCCCTCGACCTGGAAGGTCTGGTGATACACGTAGAGCGCGGTGTGCGAATCCTCACGGAGGACGCCTTGCCGCAGCCAGTCGGCGAGAAACCGGGTCGCGCGTGCGTAGCGGCCGGACGCCGCGGTGTCGCCCGGCTCTTCGCGGTTCAGCTCGAGCCTGATCACGTTGTATGGACTGGCCTCGTACAGCCTGTCCTGCAAGGCCGGGTCGATCACGTCGTAGGGAGGAGCCACCACTTTGGACAGCTCCCCCACACGTGCGACGTCATACCGGACCGCGAAATGGACTCACATCGGGCATGGTTTTTTGCCACCGCCGCTCTGGGTTTGAAGAGTTCGCCGCACGCAGCCGCCGCCCATGCCGGTCGGATGGGCTCAGGTGCCCATTTCCCAGCTTTCGAGGTACTTCGATTGCTCGGCGGTGAGCGTGTCGATCGAGATGCCCATGGTCTGGAGCTTGAGCGAGGCGACGAACTCGTCGACCTCCTTGGGCACCTGGTGGACCTTGTTTTCGAGCGTGCCCTTGTTCTTGACCGACCACTCAGTGGCCAGCGCCTGGGCGGCGAAGCTCATGTCCATGACGCTGGCCGGATGCCCGTGAGCCGCGGCCAGATTGATCAGCCGGCCTTCGCCCAGAACGTAAAGCCGCCGGCCGTTCTTGAGCACGAATTCGTCGACGAATTCCCTGACATGCTTGTTGACCGTGGCGGCGAGCTTGGCCAGATCATCGAGGGCGAGCTCGACGTTGAAATGGCCGGAGTTGCAGATCATGGCGCCGTCTTTCATCACGGCGAAATGCTCGGCACGGATCACGTGGATGTCGCCGGTGACGGTGATGAACAGGTCGCCGAGCGTGGCCGCTTCGGCCATCGGCTTTACCTGGAACCCGTCCATCGCGGCCTCGAGCGCGCGAATGGGGTTGATCTCGGTGACGATCACATGCGAGCCCATGCCCCGAGCCCGCAGCGCGACCCCCTTGCCGCACCAGCCGTAACCGCAGACGACTACCTGGCGGCCGGCCAGAAGCGTGTCGGTCGCCCGGATCACGCCGTCGATGGTACTCTGGCCGGTGCCGTAGCGATTGTCGAAGAAGTGCTTGGTCTGGGCGTCGTTGACCGCGATCACCGGCAGCTTGAGCACGCCGGCCTTTTCCATCGCCCGCAGTCGGATCACGCCGGTGGTCGTCTCTTCCATGCTGGCAACGACGTCGGCAACCAACTGGGTGCGCTCGGCCGGCTTCAGGCCGGCGGCCCATTTGCGGACCTCGGTGTGCACGTCATCCAGCCGATCGAGCGCGATGAAGATCATCGCACTGACCAGATCGGCGCCGTCGTCCATGGTCACGTGGGGCCGGTGGTTCAAGGCCGCGGCGATGTGCCGGTAATAGCTGTGCTCGTCTTCGCCCTTGATCGCATAGACGGCGATGCCGTAGTCCTTCACCAGACTGGCCGCCACGTCATCCTGCGTCGACAGCGGGTTGGATGCGCACAAGACGAGGTCGGCCCCACCGGCTTTGAGCGTCTTGGCCAGGTTGGCGGTCTCGGCCGTCACGTGCAGGCACGCCGACATCCGCATGCCCAAAAGCGGTTTTTCCTTCTCAAATCGCTGGCGGATCGCTCGCAACACGGGCATGTCGCGGTCGGCCCATTCCACCCGCTTCCGGCCGGCCTCGGCCAGCGAGAGATCCTTGACATCCCCCCTCGGCAAAACAGCAGTTTCAATCGTAGTTGCGGTGGCCAATTCAGGCACTCCTTAATTGATTGATGGTAGTCTCAGCCCGACGCCCGCCGATTCGCGACCGAGGCATTGGACAGAAGGAGACGAAGCGTCTTGCGCCGCTCCCAGTCCATCCAATCGACCGGTCCCGAGTCGGCGTCCTGGACCGAGTTCAAAAGGTTCGACAACACCATTCCGTAGGCACGCGCCTGGGTCGGAGCCATGCCCGCAAACCGCGCCGCCAGAGCTTCCAGATGCGCCCAGTCGGCTTCCGACATCGCGACCCGCAGCGCCCGGCTGACCCACTCTTCGGGCAACAACGGGTGCAACGGCCGCAGCCCGCGCTCTTGCCCCGGACGTCGCCGCCGGCCCAGTGAATCACGCTCGATGGCGGTCATCCCGTCGCCTCAGCACAAAACATAGAACCGTTTCAAAGCATCACGAGGTCAAAGCCTAGCACGTTCGTACGCGTGTGTCAAGCGGAGCCGCGGCGGTTTTCACGGCTTGTTTTTGGCAGTGGGTGGCCGCAGGGCATCGCGGTGGCGAGGAGGTTTTGACCTGAAGATACGCTGGCCGGTAAGATCGAGGTCGCCGCCAGGCATCCGGATGACTGAGAATTGCCAGCACATTTGACACACGAAAGAGGGACATTTGCCGTGGTGCCCGCCAAGGACTTCAAGCGCCGGATGGTCGTCGAGATTGACGGCTCACCGCACATGATCGAGCAGATACAGGTTCAAACGCCGTCGGCGCGCGGCGCGGCCACGCTGTACAAGATCAAGGCGCGCAACCTCAAAACCAAGGCACGCGTGGACAAGTCGTATCGCGGGACCGATTCGCTCACGGAATCGAGCTTCGAGCGCCGGCCGGTGCAGTATCTCTACCGCGACCCCGACGCGCTGTACTTCATGGACTCGACCTCTTACAACCAGTTTTCGCTGTCGCTCGAAGAGCTGCGCGACCAGGTGCCGTTCATGACCGAGAACATGGCCGACGTCGAGGCCCTCGTCGTGGACGAAGAAGTGATCGCCATCGAGTTGCCCGATACGGTGGAACTGCCGATTGTGGAGACGACCCCGGGGGTGCGCGGCAATTCGGCGACGGGTCGCACCAAGCCGGCGAAGCTCTCGACCGGCTTCGTGGTGCAAGTGCCCGAGCACCTCGACCAGGGAGAAGTCGTGCGGGTGGATACCCGCACTGGAGAATACCTCGGACGGGCGGGGTAGTCGGCCGAGTGGCAGGTTGTGGCAGTAAATGGCAGGTTTTTGACGGGCAGCCCAGGGCTGCCCTTGTCATTAGTCCTTTGTCATTAGTCCTTTGTCATTGTTCCCTTGCCATTTGGCGTGATTTCACTGCCATCAGCATCTCCGTCGAGCATCTGTTCCCGCTTTTGACGCCTAAGTCGACCGCGGAATCCGTTGTCGCCTTTCGCTCCGCGAAAGTCGACTTTCCAGCCTGACCGGGGGTGCGCGAAGCGCTGGCTAATCGTGAACGTTACATCCCGCCGTTCTCGCCATCCCGAAGCGGCACTCGCCCCGTGCACGGCGGCGCGAAGGCAAGAGCGGAATCAATCGCATCGAGCTCGTCACGCTCGTCACGCGATAAGGAGCTTTTTTCTAAAGAGCACGCGCCCAAGGGTTTGCGACGGACGATGGCGTGACGAGCGCTTGACGAGCGTGACGAGCGTGACGAGGCTTGCTGTTCCGCGGATTCTCCCCAAGGACCGCTTCGACAAGCTCAGGGCCGACCAAGGACCAATGACGACGGAGTACGACAGCGGCCGCTACGTCGGGTCGGTCGAATCAGTCGGATCAGTCGGACTGATCGTGCGCGGTGGCGGGCCCGTGCAGCTTTTGCGACCGGCGCGCTCCCTTGGTCTTTTTGAGAATGCCCGCCGCTTTCGCGCCAGCAGGGTCAAACGCGCTTGCCCCGACCGCGCTCGATCCGCGGGCGGAGTTGAACCTCTTAACGCCGCGTGCTCACTGTTCAAGCTTTAGGAAGTGAACTCGCCCAGCGGCATCGCCCGCTACTATTTTCTGGCCGTCGTCGCTGACCGCGCACGCAAGAATCGGAGCATCAGCTTGAAAACCCGTGATGGGAAGGTTTCGGGAGAGGCCCCATACCAGGATCGCGGCGTCGCCCGACCCTGACACCGCAGTGCGCCCGTCAGGCGTCACTGCAACCGCATTGACGCTCTGACGGTGCCCTTCCAGGACCCGCGATTGACCGGTGGCCAAGTCCCAAACCCGGACCGTCTGGTCGTTCGACCCCGAGACCGCGGTTCGCCCGTCCGCACTCAGTGCAACTGCCCTGACCGAGTTGCTGTGCCCTGCCAGTACCCGCGACCGACCGCTCGCCAAGTCCCAAACTCGGACAGTCTCGTCGTTCGACCCCGAGACCGCAGTGCGCCCGTCCGCACTCAGTGCCACTGCATTAACCAAGCGGCTGTGCCCTACCAGGGCCCGCGAAGGACCGGTCGCCGAGTCCCAAACCAGGACCCTATTGTCGTCCGACCCCGAGACCGCGATCCGCCCATCCGCACTCAGTGCCACTCCTTTGACCCAGTGGGTGCGCCATTTCAGGACCCGCGACTGACCGGTGGCCAAATCCCAAACCCGGACCGTCTTGTCGTCCGACCCCGAGACCGCGGTGCGCCCGTCCGCACTCAGTGCCACTCCTTTGACCCAGTCGCTGTGCCCTTCCAGGACCCGCGACTGAACGGTCGCCAAGTCCCAAACCCGGACCGTGTGGTCGCGCGACCCCGAAACCGCGGTGCGCCCGTCCGCACTCAGTGCCACCGCATTGACCGAGGCGCTGTGCCCTTCCAGGACCGGCGACTGAACGGTCGCCAAGTCCCAAACCCGGACTGTGTGGTCGTCCGACCCTGAGACAGCGGTTCGACCGTCCGCAGTCAGTGCCACTGCAGTGACCTGGACGCTGTGCCCGTCCAGGACCCGCGACTGACCGCTCGCCAAGTCCCAAACCCGGACAGTCTTGTCGGACGACCCCGAGACCGCGGTGCGCCCGTTCGCACTCAGTGCCACCGCATTGACCCCTTCGCTGTGCCCTTCCAGCACCCGCGACTGACCGGTCGCCAAGTCCCAAACCCGGTCAGTCTTGTCGTCCGACCCCGAGACCGCGGTGCATCCGTCCGCACTCAGTGCCACTGCATTGACCCAGTCGCCGTGCCCTTCCAGCACCCGCGACTGACCGGTCGCCAAGTCCCAAACCCGGACTGTGTGGTCGTCCGACCCCGAGACCGCGGTCCGCCCGTCCGCAGTTAGTGCCACCGCATTGACCACATGGCTGTGCCCGTCCAGGACGCTCGACTGACCGGTCGCCAAGTCCCAAACCCGGACCGTCGTGTCGGACGATCCCGAGACCGCGGTGCGCCCGTCCGCCGTCAGTGCCACTGCAGTGACCCCGTAGCTGTGCCCTTCCAGGGCCCGCGACTGACCGGTCGCCAAGTCCCAAACCCGGACCGTCGTGTCGCCCGATCCCGAGACCGCGGTGCGCCCGTCCGCTGTCAGTGCCACTGCATTGACCAGGTTGCTATGCCCTTCCAGGGCCCGCGACTGACCGGTCGCCAAGTCCCAAACCCGGACCGTCTTGTCGACCGACCCCGAGACCGCGATTCTCCCGTCCGCACTCAGTGCCACCGCATTGACGCCGTCGCTGTGCCCTTCCAGGACTCGCAGCAGCGGGCTGTCGGCTGTGGTCAGTGCGGGTCGAAGCGGCCGCAACCACAGGCCCTCGTCCGCCGTCGCACCGATCTGCTGCACCAGCCGGCGGATGCCGGGTGACTCGATCGCCATCAGCCTTCCGTAGAGCTGGCCGCGCAGCGCCGCGGGGTCTCGAGCCAGCACGTGCGCCGACTGGCTGAGTGCTCTGGCCAGATACCGGAGGTCTGGGTCGTCGGGGAATCGGGCTGCATCATCACGCAGCGCGATCGGATCGGTCGCCAGAAGCTTCGGCCGGAGCCAGCGGTAATCAAGCAGGAGCTCGCGCAGCCGATCCCTGCGCCCCGCTTCAATCAGGTGGTGGGCCACGTGACGCCAGGCGTATGGATCGGGCAGGTTGTGCAAGTCACCCCAACAATCGACCAGGCGGGCGTGAGCGGCGCGGGCGTCGGGCAGGTTCTGAACGAGGTACGTACGGAAAACGTCATGCAGGCGAATCGAGTGATTCGTTGGGTCGTACTTGAGCAGGGACCGCCGGCCGAAGTTTTCGGCAAGCTGCCTTGTCTTATACGCGGAAAGCCCCCACAAGGCGCCGAGGGTCGTGCACGGCACAGCCTCGTCTTCGGGGAAGATTGCGAGCGATCCGTATTTCTGCCGCTCTGTTTCGTCAAGCTGCTTGAGGCTCGCGTTGATCGTGAGCCGGGCTGAGCGTTCACGCCGGCGGGCCGTTTCCTCCCGGTCACCGGACGGCTCGAAGGCAGTGAGTCCTTCTTCGTCGAGCCCCTGGTTGACCTCCGCGAGAGCCTGCTCTGGCGCTGCGCCCGAGAGGATCTTCAGCCTCATCTCGGCCACGACCAAGGCGATCAACAGCGGCCAGCGCCCGAGTCGCTGTACGGCCAATTCGCGGTAGGGCGCGATCTGGCCTTCGGGCGGCCGCGCGGGCAAGCCCTGGAGAAGAATTTCGACGGCGAGATCGGCGGCGGGCTCGTCGACGGTCACCCACTCGTCGTGCTGATTGGGTCTGGCGTGCTCTTCGCGGTAACTGCCGCGGCGAGTCTCAGCGGCCACAGTCAGCTCACGAGTTGTAAACAACCTGGCGGTTCGAGCGCCACCTTCAAGGAACGGCTTTACGTGATCGGCCGACCAGACGTCGTCGATCACGATTAACGTGTCTTTGTCCTCCAGCTTCGGCCGAAGCTGCTGAACGGCCTCTTCCTCGTCTACGAATCCGGGAGTTTCGCCGGTGAGCTCCTTGTAGAGCTTGGCCAGCGCATCACGAACATTCGCCTTCTCGCCCAACGTGACCCAGAGGATGCCGTCATCGAATGCCTCCTGGACATCTCGATCACGGCAAAGGTCCTTGGCGAGGGTTGTCTTGCCAAACCCGCCCGGACCGTGCAGCGTGGTGGTGATCGCGATCGGCGACCGGCGATCCGGCTGGAGCAACAGTGCGCGGAGCTTCTCGAACTCGGCCTCACGGCGGACGTAGTTGGCAGGCAGATCGGTCGGCGCCGTGTTCCGCACGCGCGGCGGCCGGCCGGGCCGATCGAGCTGACGGACGAAGCGGTCCCACTCGTGCGCGAAATGGTAATCGTGGCCGGACGCAGGCTGATCCCATGGAGACGGCCACGCGGGATGGAAGTCGTAGAACGTGGTCTTGGTGAGCTTCTCCAACCAGCGCGGGAACTTGTAGAACGGGATCTGGTCCTTGGGCGCGCCCATCACGGGATAGATCCACACGCCTTGCTCCCGGGCGTAGCGAAGCTCCTTCTGCACGACAGGTGCGACGTCGGGCTCGAGGGCGCATGGCGTCACGATCAGCACCAGGAATCGCACCTCGTCGAGTGCCTGCTGGATCTGGGGCCACCACTTGAGGCCGCCTTCGAGCGAGACGTGGTCTTTCCAGAGACGCAGCGCCGGCGAATCTTGCTCGAGACGCACACGCACTGCCTCGGCGAAGCCCGCGCCGTCGCGGCTGGCAAACGAGATAAAAACCTCGGGCTGGTCGGTCATGCGCTTGAAAACCTGCGTCGGTCGACTTGCGGGCGCCCGTTCACTTCACTTTGCTCAAGCGCTATTATGATCGTTGAGCCACCGGCATGAAACCTGGGCTCGCCTTCAGGGGCCGCCACCGTGGGACCATTCCATTATCAACTCGTCACATTGGGCCCGGAGGCCGCCGCGCAGTCGCCGCGCTCTTTGAGCAAGTCAGGAAGGGCTTTCAAGGGCTCGGCCTGGACGCCATGCCTCACCTGCGTGAGTTCGTCGGCAGTCCGACCTCGGCGCTCGAGCGTAAAGCCAGCATCGCCGGCGTCTGGTTCGGCGGGAAGCCCGGTGCCCGCAATGACCCCGCGCACGTCAAGACGATGCGGTCGTTAATCGAGATGGGAGCTTCGATTCTGCCGGTCGTTCCGAGCCTGGAATACTACCACCGGCGTGTTCCCCAGCCGCTCGATTCGCTCAACGGCTACGTACAATCAGATGCCCGAATCACGGCCAATGTCCTTAAAGCGTTCGGACCGACGCGAGAGACACGGCAAGCGTTCCTGAGCTACAGGCGGATCGACTCCGAAAGAGTCGCGCGTCAGTTGTTCCACACGCTTAGCGATCGAGGTTACCGGGTCTTCCTCGACACCGTTTCGGTCGAGCAGGGAGCCTCCGTCCAGGAAGCTCTGATGGAGCGGTTAGCCGACAACGACCTCGTGATCCTGCTCGACAGCCCTAACGTACTTGCCGGTCCCGTCGAGATCCTCAAGCAAGGACGTTGCATCGGCACGGCCCACCCTGTCCCCGGCTTGCCCAGTGCGTGGGTTATCTTCGAGCGCGAAAACGAGATCGGTAGGAGCCGGTCGGGTCGGATCGCGCTGGGCAAACACCGGCTCGTCTATGACGGCCTGGGCATTGGAGCCAACCGGCTCAAACATCTCGAGTGGCTGAACAGCCGCCTGTGCCTGCGCACCTTGAAGGCTCAACTCCTGAAAGACTGGCTAAAATGACCGATCAACCCATCTTCCTCTCGGCGAGCGTTCCCGAGCGCGAACTCGAGAAATACATCCCAGACCCGGTTGCGATCCGCGATGCCGTCCGCGCCTTGGTCGCCGAGACGGTTCGCACGCGGCTGCTCGTGTTTGGAGGGCACCCGGCGATTTCGCCGCTGGTACATCACGCAGCCGACGACCTGGGCGCGGTTGACAACGTGCGAATTTATCAGTCGGAGTTCTTCCGCAAGGACATCCCACAAGTGGCGCAGCAGTTCCCGCACCTCATCTGGACGCCCGCCGTTGGCAACGACCGGGAACAGAGCCTCCTCGAGATGCGGACACAGATGATCGACTCGCAGCCGTTTGCCGCCGGGATCTTCATCGGCGGAATGGATGGCGTGGAGGACGAGTGGGCCCTGTTCACCCAACACTATCCGCGTCTGCCCGTTTTTCCGATTGCCTCGACAGAGGGCGCTGCCCGTCTCCTCTGGAAAAAATGGCAGGCCCCTCGGCATTTGAAGGATCGACTTGCCCACGATCTCGACTATCGCGCAGTTTTCCACGACCTGCTCGGATGACTGCCCAACATTCGCCCGCAGGAATCCCGTCGCGAATCGGTTCGCGGCAACAGCACCACGAACAAGCGAAGCTCTCCCAGCAGCCGTTGCTCTTTTACATGACCATGGTTCCGCCAACCGCGACGGGTATAATGGCGGGCCGACGACAGCAGACCCGGCCGCGACGCCGGAGTGAGTTTGGGTCTCGGCGGGTTCGCGTGCAGCCCGAATCAGGCCGGAAGGTCAGCCATGAACTCAGTTGCCTCACCCGCCGCCGGCTCGTTCGGCCTGCGGGAGCGGTCCGCCGTCAAGATGCGCGAGCCCGTCACGGTGACGGCGCTTTCGTCGGATGGGAAGAAACTCGCTACGGTTTCGCGGAGCGGAAAGGTTCAGTTCTGGGATACGCAGACCGGAGCCTTGCAGGGCGCCTTCAGCTTCACCGATTCCAATATCAAGGCCCTGTACTTCGCGCCCGACGGAACGATGGTTGCCATCGCCAATGACGACGAGGTCCAGCTCTGGAAACTCGCGCACGAGTCGCGAGCCGGGGTCTTCAAGGAACCGACCGTCGTGACCGATGTGTCGTGGTCGCCCGACGGACAGCAACTGGCATCGGTGTCGGCCGACCGGACCATTCAGCTCTGGAACGTCGCTGTGCGCAGGGCCATCTGCGAGCTCGCCGGAGACGATGTCCATTCGGCCCCCATCTGGTCGCCCGACAGTCAGTATTTTTCCCTGATCAATTTCCACGGCAGCGTCATCGTCTTCAAGCGAGATTCCTTGATTCCCCCAGACAAATCGAACGAAGAATGGCGCTTCGGCGCCGGCACAATCCATTTCGTTATCAATAATTCCCTGACGAGATTCACCAAAACGCTGAAAGTGTCGTCGCGCCAGCATAGTGCGACGATCGACTACTCATCGCTCAAATTGCATTGTCTGTACGGACTGTGCTTCACGTCGGGCCCTTACCCGCTCGCAACCGCGTGTGCCGACGGAGTTGTGCGGTGTTTCGGCCTCGACGGGACGCTCGGAGGCACCCTCGAGGCCCACACCGATGCGGTGACGTTCGTCGCGGCTTGCGGCGGCGGCCAACTGCTGGTGTCGGGCTCACGCGACGGGAGCTTTCGCGTCTGGCGGGTCGCCGATGGAGCGCCGGTCGCCGAGCTGACGCACCGGCGCCTCGATGCCGCGCACGTCGAGGTGCAAGGCAATACTCTCGTGTACATGGATGATGCCGACGCAGACACGATCCACGTCTGGGAGATCGACGCCGACACGCTGCTGGGCGTCACGGCGACCGATGCGGTGCGCTACCGCAACGCCAAGGTCGTGCTGGTGGGCGAGCACGGCGTGGGAAAGTCGAGCCTGGCGCTGGTTATGACCGGGGGGAAATTCGTGCCGGTCGAGTCGACTCACGGGCGGCGCGTCTGGACGTTTGCCGTCGCAGACGTGGACATGCCGGGCGGGCTGCGCGAAAGCGCGAGACGCTGATCTGGGACCTCGCGGGCCAGCGCGCGTACCGGTTGGTGCACCAGCTCCACTTGGGCGAAGTAGCCGTGGCGCTGGTGGTTTTTGACGACCGATCCGACAGCGACCCGCTCTCGAGCGTCCGTTACTGGGATCGGGCTCTCGCGCAGGCTCGCCTGCTCTGGCAGACCGAGGCACCGCCGCTGCATAAGTTCCTGGTCGTGGCCCAGTGCGACCGCGGCGGGGTCGCCATCAGCGACGAACGGCTGGCTGAGCTGGCGCGCGAGCTCGGCTACGATGGTGTATTCAAAACCAGCGCCAAGGAGGGTTGGGGCATCCGCGAACTGCGCGATGCCTCGCTGCGGGCCATCGACTGGGAGAAGCTTCCCTGGGTGGGGTCCAATCGGCTATTCGAGGACCTCAAGAGCTTCCTGGTGGCCGAGAAGGAGGCCGGCCGGCTCTTGGTCACGGCCGACGACTTGTTCCGTGCCTTCCTCGCCGCCCGCCCCAACTGGCGGGTGCACGAGACCTGCCCAACGCCTTTAGCATATGCGTCACCCGCGTCGAGCAGCGCGGGCTGATCCGCCGGCTGCGGTTCGGCGGCTTCCTGCTCTTGCAGCCGGAAAAGCTCGACTCCTATGCCTCGGCCATGATCATCGCCGCCCTCGCCGAACCGAGCGGGCTGGGCTTTCTCATTCTCGACGACGCTCTGGCCGGCCGGTTCGCCATGCCGTCTGACGAGCGGGTGCCCAACAAGGACTTGGAGCGGCTGCTCTTGATCGCGACCGTAGAGGAACTGCTCGGCTACGAGCTGGCATTGCGGGAACCTGCCGGCGACCAGGTCTTCCTCGTCTTCCCTGCGCACTTCACTCGCCGCTGGCCTGCTGCGCCGGAACTGCCGGGCCGGGCAGTGGTCTTCAACTTCGAAGGAGCGGCGAAGAACGCCTATGCGACGCTGGCCGTGCGCCTGGCCCATAGTCAGCTTTTCGTCAAGCACGAGATGTGGCAAAACGTGGCGACCTATCGCGCGACGGTCGGCGGCGTCTGCGGGATCGCACTCCGCGAGGACGACGAAGGCAACGGTGAGCTCACCGTGTTTTTCGAGAAGGACGTCGCCGAGATCACGCGCCACCAGTTCGAGCAATATGTGGCCGCACACCTCGAACGACACGCCCGCGGCAAACCGGTGGCCCGGCGGCCGATCTTCGCTTGCGGCAACTGCGGAGCCGAGGTCACTGAGCAGCAGGCCGTCCTCCGCCGGCAGCGCAACTTTACCCAGCTAAACTGTCCGGTCTGTGGAGCGAGCATTTCCCTGCTCGATCGCGACGAGCGGTTGGCCGCGTCGGCGGTCGAGCAAGCGCGCGTCGAGGTCGCCAGGATGGACCGGGCCGCCGACGCGGTGCGCGACCAAGGCAGCACATCTATGCTCCTCAAAGGGAAGGAGGCGTCGGGTGACTACGATGTGTTCCTCAGCCACAACGGACGCGACAAACCGGCGGTCCGCGTGATCGCCCAAGACCTGCGCCAACGAGGCCTGCTCCCCTGGCTCGACGAGTACGACCTTCGACCCGGGTCGGTCTGGCAAGCGCAGATCGAGCGAATTATCGCCAAAGTCAAAGCCGCGGTGATCGTCGTTGGGCCTAACGGGTTCAGCGAGTGGAACAACGATGAGCGAATGGCGTTCGAGCGCGAAGCGAAGCGCCGCGAACTTCCCGTCATTCCCCTCATCCTACCGGACGTCCAGGGCGAACCGAAGCTGCCGATATTCCTGGGAAGCAGGACCTGGGTCGACTTCCGCAAGCTGGAATCACGGCCGTTCGACCAGCTTCTCTTTGGAATCACCGGTAAACACGATCCTATGGTCGAGCACGAGGCGCCCTTGCCGACCACCGTGGTCAGTCGAGGCACGGGCTTTCAGCGCTGGTTGCACTGGCTGAACTTATCCGGGCAGAAGCCGTGACCTCCACTCGACCGAATGCCGGTCGTCGCGGCTATCGACAGGATCGCGATGCGGTTTTGTGACTTGGTGGCGTCGGCCACGGCGAAGCTGAAAGGCGTCGGGCTTGATGCGCGCGGCCGCCATCAAGCCGTCGAACCGGCGGCAGGGAACGTCGGCCGGTAAGGCTCGCCCGGAAAGCAGTGTTCCCACTCTGATGGTGACAGATCGCGGCCGGCTGCTTGCAACGCGAGCTTGAGCATGCACGAGACGTCGAGCGTCCACACGCGTATCGTTCCGCTTTTGTCGGCTGTGACGAGCCGGCCGTCGGGGGTGAAGGCCATGGCCCGAATCGGGCGCTCGTGGCCGCGGAGCACGACCGGCTCGGTTTGCGGCGAATTCAGGTCCCACAACCGCGCGGTGCCGTTCGATCCGGCTGTGATCAGCCGGCCGTCGGGGGCAAAAGCCATCGCCAGTATCGCGCCCCTGGGACCCTCGAGCACGACAGGCTCGGTTTGCGGCGATCTCAGGTCCCACAATCGCGCCCTGCCGTCGTTTCCGGCCGTGACCACCCGGCCGTCGGGAGTGAAATCCAGGGCCGAGATCGACCGCGCGGGGCCGCGAAGTATGACCGGCGCGGACTGCGGTGATCGAAGGTCCCACACCCGCACCGTGCCGTCGTATCCGGCTGTGACGAGCCGACCGTCGGCGCTGAAACCCAGAGCCTCAATCCTGCCGTCGTGGCCGTGTAGCAGAACCGGGTCGGATTGAGGCGATTTGAGGTCGCAGACACGCGCCGTGCCGTCGGATCCAGTTGTGATCAGCCGACCGTCGGGGGCGAAAGCTAGGGCCGAGACAGGGTGATCGCGGCCACACAGTACGACCGGCTCGGATTCGGGCGATCCCACGTCCCAGATCAGCGCGCCGTCGTATGCGCCAGTGATGAGCCGGCCGTCGGGGGCGAAACCTAGGGCAAGAATCTGGTACTCGTGGCCGCGGAGCACGACCGGCTCGGATTGCGGCGATTGCAGGTCCCACACCCGTGCAATGCCGTCGTGCCCGGCTGTGACCAGCTTTCCGTCGGGGGCGAACCGCAGTGTCGAGAACTCCCCCAGGTGGCAGCAAAGTATTGTTCTCCCATCGCAATCAGGTATTGCGGCGCGAAGCGCGGACTCGGCAACGGCGATGACAGGCTCACCGTGGTCGCGCGTGGCACGAACCGCCGCGATGGCCAGCAGCAGCCGGCGCTCTGGAATTGTCTCGGTCGCGGCCGAGGCGGCCAGCCGGTGTGCGTTGTTGATGCACGCCCGCCGCGCGGCCTCCAGTCGTACCTCTGCTTCATGTTTCTGCCAGCGGGCCGCAGCCTCGCTCTGAGCTGCCTCGCGGGCATTAAGCTCCTCGCTGGCGTTGAGAAAACTATGCTCGCGAGGATCGAGCGCAGTCGCCATGCGCTTCCGCCCACTCGCGCATGACATCGAGCTGATTGCCCCGAAGCAGATACCCCTCGTCGCGCCCGTGCTGTTGCCACTCGGCGGCCGCCTCGACGAGCCGCCGGCGAACCAGCTCGTCGGCGCGTTCGCTCTTGAGCCAACCTTCCAGCGCAGGCCACTCACGAATCAGTGCCTCGTGAGCCACTTCGTAAAACCGGCCGTCCTGGGAAGTGGTGATCAGACGCGCGTTTTGAAGTTGCAGAAGAACTTGCCGCAACAAGCCCGGATTGGGTCCGTGAGCGTCGCGGAACTTTTCAAACGGGACGCGGCGCTTGATGTCGCCGGCCCCTTCGACGAGCTGGACAAGGTCCACGAACAGCCGGCGAGCGACCTTCTGCTCCTCAGAGGAAAGGCCGGCGAGAATCGCGTCGGCTCGCTTCTTCACAGCCCCCTTTACTCCCCCCAGCTCTCGGTAGGCTTCGTGGGTGAGCTTGCCGCCCTGGCGCGTTTCCCAGAGCTGATCGAGCGTGAACTCGAGCAGAGCGAGGGCCCCGGCCTGGCCGTGCACTTCATCGAGCAGGACCTCGGTCAGACCGATCTGCGGCTCGGCGCCGCAGAGAAAAGCCGGCTGCTCGATTGCCTCGCACAGCTCGGCGTCGCTCATCGCTCCAACGTGCATCATGTGCGTGGACACCACATCGTTCAAGGACGGAAAGCTGGCAACCCTGGGCAGAAAGTCCGATCGCATGGTCATGACCACGACGAATCGCCCACGTGGCGTGAGCGCGGCATGGAGGAGAGCGTCCACGAAAACGCTGCGCTCGACGCTCGAAACGTCCGCCGGTTGCGGCGTCGCTCGCTTCGTGGGTGAAGATTTCCTCGAGGCGGTCGACGACAATGAGCAGCCGGCGCGTGTCGCCGGGCTCGCTGAATTTCTGGCTCGCGTAAAGGCTCAGCGTGTTCGCCGCGTCCGGCTCGCCGCTTCGAAGGTGATCGAGGAGGTTCTTGATTTCATCAACGTCGGACAAGCCCCGATCAGCCCGGATCGCTCGCAATTGTGGTACGACGGCCGCAGCGAGGCTTTCGAGCGGCGATGGGCCAGGCATCATCACCGCGACGGGCCAGGATTCGCTACGCGGGATGGCCCCCTTGCTCAACCATGGCAAAAGGCCCGCCATCACCAGCGAGGTCTTGCCGCTGCCCGATGGACCGAGCACGGCGAGCAAACGGACGCGGTCGTCCTTCTCGACGGCGCGTTTCAGTTCGCTGACCAGCCAGCCGGTTTGGTTCTCGCGTCCGAAGAAGAAGCGGGCTTGCCGAGGACCGAACGACTCCAGGCCCTGGTAGGGGCTGCGGCCGTCATCCTCGACGATTTCGGCTTGGCGTGGCTTGCGCCCGTGATCCCCCAGACCAAGTGCCGGAAGGCCCCCTCGTCGTCCACCGACTTCAAGAACTGCACCCTGGGCAAGAGCGACAGGAACCCCAGTGCGGCGAGCTCATCCCTCGGCGGAAGCTGAAACCCTGGCAGCAAGACCCGCACGACCCGAAACCATTCTTCGCCGCCCGGGCGGTCGCGCCGCTCGTCGACGAGGAGCTTGACCGCCCCTTGTGATTCGAGGTCTTGCCACGGACCGAGCCCGTGCGGTCCGACGAAAACGACGCAACAGCGGCTGGAGCCGAGAGCGCGGATCAAGTCGGACTGGACCAGCCTGCCCGGCTCCATCTCCCACTCGTCGAAGTAGAGTTTAAGTCCCTCGTCCTCGAGCCGCCGCGCGAGCTCTTTGACGGCTTGGGAATCCCGCGAGTTGTACGACAGAAAGGCGTCGTACTTCGTGACCGAAGACTCACCCATGGAACCCTCGATCGTCGGCTACTTCGTCGGCACGGTCAATGAGCGCCTAGAGTCGGACGTGGTTTCTCGTCGCGGCCGATCGAGAAGAGTCACTCTCTCCGCGACCATGACGGATCTCACGTAGTATCGGATAGCCGACATTGCCCTTCAATGGTGTGCGCGGGAGGAGAGCATTCTTATGCCCGCGGGGTCGGCTGGGCAGTTCGGGCAGGAGTGCGCCTTGGTTTGGCGTCTGCACGGATTGTGCCGAGCGGCCGTGCGACCGGACTTGTACCCCGTTGCGGCAATGATTCGAGAGCAAGCTCGCACAACGAGGCACCAAGGACCAAGGACCAAGGACTAAGGACCAAGATCCCGTGAATTATGAAGATCACATCAGATGCGGCACCCGCGGCACCCGCTCATTGTAACGCGTTGCTAGCGCGGCGGTTCTGATCACTCCTGCGAAGGCCACCGTGCTGCTGATGCGGCACCCATGCGACACCCATGCGGCACTGTGCGTCGCGAGACCCTGACGAGAATGCTGACTTTGTCGAGTTCGCAGAGGGATCGGGCCGATGCGGCGATGCGAGACCGGAGAACTGGTCACTTCGAGGTTCGGGCTTCCGGGCGGACGTCAGGCTGAAGGCCTGACCTACGTCGCGCGCTGTATTGGGTGCGCTCGGCCAGGTTTCCAGGGGGGGCGATGCGGCGCGGGTCGTTCGCGACGCCCGGAAGGAAATGACGTGGCGAGAAACATCCAGTCGATGCCGAGCGAACGGACGATCAGCAACCCATCGGCCCGGCGCGGATTGGAGAGCACAAAGGCATGGATCCTCGCCATGAGTTTACGCAAGCCGTCGCCGAGGATTCCGGTTCCATCCGGACGATCGCGGAGCAGCGACTGCGTCAGGAACCACAGGCCTAGCCCGACAGCGACCAGTGCAACCCGCAATACCATCGGGGGAATCGCCATGGGATCGGTCATGATTCAATCTTTCCAAGCGTGACAAAGAGGGGCGGACTCAGCCAGCATCGTCTTCAATCGCTCTTCGAGTTGGACAGTGAGCGGGTCGGCCTCACCACGAGGCCGCTCGGTCGTAACGGGCAAGGCTTCGCCAATGTCCATGCGGCAATGCATCGGACGGTGGACCCGGCTCGTGTCCGTGGTGTCTTCCTCGAACCGTTCCACGGTTTCCAGAAGACGCTCGGTGGTCGGCTCGCCATCAATATATCCACGCGGATAAGATTCGAGCGCCTGGGCGAACGTGCAATCGTCCAAATGTCGCCAACGGGCGGCTTGTTCCTGGGCGGTACATTTCCCTTCGATCAATGCGGGCAGAATGGCCACGCGCAGCTTCTTGATCCGCGCCACGGTTGTCGCCTCGCGCTGACCGGAGAGGTATTGCTCCTCAAGCGGGCCCAGCACGCGGTCAATCAGCCGAGGCAGCCGCTCGGCGCGCAATCCAACCTGGGCGGCGTCGAAATACTCAACTTCCTTCACGGTCAGAAGGGCTTCGCCGAGCCGGCGCACCCGCTCGACGAGGCTGGTTCCGAAATGGGGCCTCCAGCCCAGGCGCTTTTCGATCATATCGAGAATCGGTTCGATCGACTGTCGAAGGTCTCCGCCGAAGGTATATCGCAAGGCGATCGGATGGATGACTACCTGACCGGCTGGCTCCGCCTTGGCCCGGGTCTTGGCCGCGGACCGGGCGATGAAGGCGACTCCGTCCATGACATACCCCAGACGGTCGTTCCCCCGAGTGATCACGCCCTCAGGAAATATCACCAGCGGCCTGCGAGCATCCACCAAGATTTGTGACGCGGTTTTGAGGGCTTCGCGATCCAGGCCTTCTCGAAAGACGCTGAAGACCCCCGCGCGGCAGAGGAGCCAACGCTGAATGCGGCTTTTCATGAACAAATGTGCGCTCGCCATCATATAAAAGGGCTGGCGCAGTTCGGCCCCGAGCAACGTGAGGATGAACGGGTCACAAGGCCGGCAATGGTTCGGAGCCAGGATTACGCCATGCCCGGCCTTTAGCGACGCCTGGAGGCGCTCCAGGCCGTGAAATTCCAGCCCCTCGATACCCCACTTGCGGCGAGTGTGACCCGGCACCCATTTGTGGAAGAGCCACGGCCAAAACGTGCCATGATGTGGCGGAGCGAACTCATACGGCTTGGCGATGACGACTTGCTGCATCGGGTCCTCTCCGACGGTTAGGTGGTGTATTGTCGTGACGCGTGTCGCCGTAACGGTTTTGTCGGCACCGAGTCGCTCGTTGGACGTCCTGTCGCAACTCGCCAGTCAGCAGCCTGAGGCAAGCTCCGCCAGGGTGCATCGTGAGGGGTCCACACGAATAAAGTTTCGGAAAGAACAGGGGAGATCACGAATGCTCCGAAAGGCCCCGTGCTGGTAAACTGCGTAGACGCCGGTCTTGAAACCGGCTCCAGCAGGTGCATCATCTCGCTCTCGCAATGCGCTGCGTCAAGCAGAAGAGAAAACGTTTATGGGCCTCATACTGGGAATCATCACGGGAGCTTCGCTGCTGGCGAGTGCCCTGGTTGCCGTCTGGATGGTCGGCGCGATTTACTACGATTTGTGCGGCGGAGCCAGGTGGGGCCGTTGGGTCGCGCTGGCCTGGGCCGCTGGCGTGATCGCGATGTTGGTGGTCTGGCGGCCGCTCTGGCAGCCGATCGTCGCCTTGCTCGGGGCGGAGTCGCTATTCCTCGCCTGGTGGTACCGGCTGAAACCGAGCAACGACCGCGACTGGGACCCTAGCATGGCCGTGCTGCCGCGGGCTGTGATCGCCGGGGATGCGGTGACGATCGAAAACGTTCGCAACCTTGAGTACCGTTCGATCGACGATTTCGACGCCGCAGTTTGAAGCCCGCACATATCATCTCTCGAATATAAAGGGAGTGGACGTCGTTTTCTTCGACTGGGGAGACGGGTTCAGGGGCCACCCTGCCCTGGTCTTCGACTTCGGGCACGACGGCCGCATCTGCATGTCGATCGAGGCGCGAATCACCAAGGGGCAGAACTACTCGGTCTTTCGAAGTCTGTATCGACAGCAGGAGCTCATCTTTGTCGCCGCGGACGAGCGCGACGTCATTCTTCGGCGCACGAAGTATAGCGAAAATCAATGGGGGTACCTCTACCGCCTCGATTCGAGCGTCGAGGAACTAACAAGAGTTTTTCTCGATTACGTGAATATGATCAATCAATTGTACGACAGTCCCCGCTGGTACCACGTACTGTTCACCAATTGCACAACGTCTTTCTACAAGCTTCCCAGCACACAGGTCCGCTGGGACTGGCGCGTCATTGCCAACGCCCGTTTGGATCGGGCCCTCTATCAGGACGGTCGATTGGACCGGACTCTACCCTTCAAGGAACTCCGCCGACTCGCCTACTTGAACGACATTGCGAACACAGCCCCGGCGACGGGGTTCGGGGATCATATCCGCCGCGAACTCGAAAGGCGCCGCCATGAACGATGAGGTCATTCCGCTACTGAAACTGAACGAGTACTTTCAGGGTGCGTCGGATGAGACCCTCGAGGAAGTAGTGCGTCTCGGACGGGTCGCGCAGCATCCAGCAGGCAGCATCGTCCACGAAGCGGACGTCGTGCTCACCACGGTCGGGTTGGTATTGCGAGGGCGGCTCAAGGCCGTCCGGGTCAGGAGCCTCGCCCTCCCGCGCAAGCGTGCGGCGCATCGGCGTCGTCGGGAGGGCGAGGTTCCGCCCCGAGCCCACGCTCAACCGGGTCGCCAGGAGGCTCGCCCTCCCGTCACGTGCCGCCGAGCTTGAAAACCGTGTCGCAAGGGCGTCGCAGCGTGGTAACAAACCGAAACCTTCGCGGGCGCATTCGGCCCGTGCGCCGCGCCGCGAAGGCAAAAGCGAAAACAATCGCACCGAGCTCGTCACGCGATAAGGAGCGTTTTTCTAAAGAACATGCGCCCAATGGTTTGCGACGGATGATGGCGTGACGATGCTTGACGAGCGTGACGAGGCTTGCTGTTCCGTGGCTACTGCCCAAGGACCCTTCGACAAGCTCAGCGCCGGCCAAGAGTCGTGAATTATGAAGATGACATCAGATGCGGCACCCGCGGCACCCGCGGCACCGGCTTATTGTAACGCGTTGCTAGCGCGGCGGTTCTGATCACTCGTGCGACGGCCACGGCGCTCCTGATGCGGCACCCATGCGGCACTCATGCGGCACCGTGCGTCGCGAGACCCTGGCGAGAATGCTGACTTTGTCGAGTTCGCAGTGGGATCGCGTTCTTACGGCGATTCCGGCGCGGTACGCCTGGCGATGGGCAACACGCCGGGTGTAACGCTCACTTAGGGCATCACCAGTTCCGCGTTTCGCGCGTCTGTTTTCAGCTCGCAACATCGATCACCGCACCCTAGAATTTCCAGTGACGGGATACCGGGCGCCATGGTGCTACGCAGCGCTGATTGCGGCTGACGAGGAGGGGCGAGTCTATGGCAACGCGCGAGCAGCTCCGTGCCATGCAGACGGCCCAGCCGTTCCGACCTTTCGTGATCAGGCTAAATAGCGGTCGTTCGTTCCTGGTCAAGCACCCCGAGAATGCTGCGTGCGATCAGATCAGCCGCAGCATGACCGTTTACGACGACGAAGGCATGCACCTCGTCGAGATGTTCCTGGTCGAAGTCATCGAGCCAGCGGAATCGTCGGCGCCAGGGTCGCAGGCCAACGGGCCGTAAGATCGGGTCGAACCGGGGAGACCTTCGGTCGCGCTGACCTCTTGGCTGCCATGCAGGTGAACAACCCATCGATTTGCCTCAAACTGAGCGGCCGCCGGCGGTTAGGCGATTCCACGTTTTACAGGTATCGCAGGAATTACATAGATCATACAGATTGTGCTGCAACTTTTGCTGCGAGTCACGGGCGAGCGGTCGCGGGAGCCTTGGGTAGTCTTCACATTCCAGCCTCGCAGTGGGGACTCAGTTCCACCTGTGATTGGAAACGGCTGGAATGATGGGATGAAAGTCGAGAATCGTGGCAATCGAGGATCGGACGATGGGCTTCGAACCGGACTATGGCCAGACTGGATTGCTGATGGGAAATTGCGATCCGCATGGTCCGGCTAGATGTCGCCGGGTAAAATCTGAATTGCGAGATCTTCGACGGATCTGGAGCCATGCAGTGAACCGGGCAGAATTGCGCAGACTCACCGAAGACCGTGTGCTTGATGTGGGGGCGCTGTTGAAGGAAAGCCGGTGGTCCGGTGCTTATTACCTTGCGGGCTATGCGGTGGAATGCGGACTGAAGGCGTGTGTTCTGGCGTTCGTCGAGCGGACCGGCGTCATTTTCCAGGATAAAAAGTTCCTGGAGAAATGCTGGACACATGACCTCAAAACGTTAATCAAGGCGGCCGATCTCGAGGTGACCCGTGGCCTCGACATTTCCGCAAACTCGAACTTGGGCGCGAACTGGCTGATCGTTAAGGACTGGAGCGAGTTGGCCCGCTACCAACAATTCAATGAGCTCCAGGCGCGCAAGCTTTACGAGGCTGTCACAGAGACCGCGAACGGGGTGCTACCATGGGTCAGGGTACATTGGTGATCGATGAAGGCGAGAAGGATGCTGGAACGGAACTGATCGACCGAATTAGCGAAACATGGCCAGTCAAGTTAGCGTTTTGGCTCAGACCGGCTGACAGCGACCAATGGTTCCTCTACATCGCGGCCGAGGGAATCGACGATTCGAACATCGATCGGGGATACAAGGAGGTTCTTCGGCGGGTAAAGGAGCTGCGGACTCCTTACTTCGACCCCTTCCAGGTGAAACTGATCAAAAGCGAGGATCCGCTGGCCCGTGCTGTGGCGGAAGTGCACCAGCGCTATCCGGGGAGTTTGGCCATAAACTATAATGGGCGCAACCTCGGGGGCATGAGCATTGAGGGCGCATATCTTTACCCCTTGTCGAACATCTCGTCAGTCAACTAATGCAGACTCGGAAACGGGGTAGAGAGTTGATGGGCGCATTGCCTCTGCAAGAATTGTGGAGCTGGGAGCTCTCGACGGCGAGTGCATGAGTTACTCAACCCGGTAAGATCGTGAGGGCTCTGCTGTCGAAGTCGAGAGTGGGCGACTGAAGTTTCGATCCGGTTGGGGCTCGTGACGCACGAAAGGCGATGCCGTCCAATCGATGTCGGAGCGGGAACTCGCCAGCGGGACAGTTGCGCTACCCACCGATGAACACCCTCAAGTTTGCGTCGTCAGACATGAGGGGTGCCAGCGTGTGCATGCGATGCAGCACCGCGCCCCGGACAACTGCTTTAGCGAATAATTCATGCAGCGAGTGCACGATGCTGAAGGACAAGGTCGCTCGACTGAATGAGCGCAGGATCCGGGCCTACAGCGAATGTCCAGCGGACATTAGCGAGCACTTTGGCATCGAGCAGACTGTGCTGGCTGGCGGATATGGATATCGGCAGATTCTCGAACTTGTGCAGAACGGTGCGGACGCGATTCTGGAGGCGCGAGAAGCGGGAGAACCGTCCACTGACAGCGACCGCATTCACGTGCTGCTACGCGATTCGCGTCTCTACGTTGCCAACACGGGTGCGCCGTTAAGCGAGCAAGGCGTCGAAGCGCTGCTTGGTTCGCATTCTTCGCCGAAGCGAGGCAATCAAATCGGACGATTCGGACTGGGATTCAAGTCTTTGCTTCAGCTCGATGGGAAGATCGATCTTTTCACGAGGAAATCCGGCGCCGTCCGCTTCGATCCTCAACGATGCCGCGAGGAATTGAAAGAACGATTCGGCAAGCCAGAGGCGCCGTCGCTGAGATTGGCTTGGGCATTGGACGAAACGGAGCGAACAGACGACGACACTCTCGCGCAGTTGTCATGGGCCGAGACAATCGTGCGTGTCGAAATCCAAGCGACAGAGCGTCTCGGACATCTGCGGCGAGAAGTTGCAGGGTTTCCGGCCGAGTTTCTCCTGTTTTTCCCATTCGCGATTTCTATCGCCCTCGACGACGGAGCCGAATCACGCCGGGAACTCCGTGTTGCGGCGGATGGGGACAATCACGAGCTTCACGACGGGGCCGACGTATCGCGGTGGCGCGTTGCGACACGGGCTGTCACCATTACCGACGCGCGTGCCATCAAGGACGCTACGCACATTCACTATCGGGGTTCAGTGCCGTTGGCGTGGGCATTTCCGTTGGAAGGAAAGCATGAAGAGGCCGGACGATTCTGGGCCTTCTTCCCAACGGACACGCCGACGCGTCTTTCCGGTATCCTGAACGCACCGTGGAAGCTCAACAGCGATCGCAATGCCATCATTCGGGGCGAGTGGAACACGTCGTTGATGCGCGAGGCGGCGTGCCTCGTCGTTGAGACTCTGCAATCGTTGTCCACCGCAGAGGATCCGGGTCGTGCCTTGGACGCTTTCCCGAGGCAAGTGGAACGGGCAGAAGCCGCCGCGCCAGTTGTCGAGGCGATTTGGACTGCGCTCGAGACGGCGGCCGTGATTCCTGACGTGTCGGGCAACCTACGAACCGCCCGCGAGCTCTGGCGTCATCCGCTGGACGATGCGGAGCTCGCGGCGCAGTGGCAGGCGATAGAAGATCCTGTGGGATTGTGCCGCCTTGTGCATTTCTCTTGTTTGAAAAAGCAGCGCGGAAATCGTCTGAACGTGCTCGCGGATCGGCTCAAAGCAAAGGCGGAGGAACAATCGCCGTGTCCAGGCCTCCAACGGTACGATGCAGCTTCCTGGTTTTCTGCCGTGGCTTCTACCGAAGTGCCTATCGCCGTCAATTTGCTCAAACTCGTCGAGGCTTTCAGGAACGGATGTAAGCAAGGCGAGTGGAGTGCGATTCGTCCGGCCCTTGCAATCATCCCGTCGGAAGTCGGCCAATTGCTGCGTCCGGATCAGGCGGTCTTCGCTCCTGTTGGGGTGGACGTTCCGAACCGGAGGCCTGTCGCCTCTGGATTGTGCGATGATGCCGACGCGAAACGAATTCTCTCAGATGTGATGAAGGTAAGAGCACTTGACGACGCCCTCTGGGAGTCGGTGCTGCACGAGGCACTGCCGCCCCATCCGCGATCTTCTTGGGAAGTCCCCTCCGACGAGAAGTGGCAATCTTTTTGGGCAGCGCTCGGGGCTGCACCCCAGACGGTCCGCCAATCATTCATCACGAGGAATCGTGATCGGATTCGTGTCCACCGCCGTGACGGACGTTGGGTCTTCAGCGCCCGACGTTCTGCAGCCCGGCGAGTTGATTGGACCCGATGATATTTTTTCGAACTGGAACGTGTTGGTTGACAGCGTGACGCACGCCGATGACGCCGCGTCGCTGACAGCGCTTGGAGTGGTCGACTGCCCCGGCGACACCACTGAAGGGTTCCACGATGTTGGGTTCCTGAACGACCTAAACGAGTGGCTCGAGAGTTGCCGGCGCCGGTACAAGAGCGAGCATAACAATTCCGCATCTTGGGACTACTTGGAACCGAGTGGATTGGGGATGCCCGGCGGCTGGCGATTCTTGCCGAAGTTGGTCGGCACTCCGAACGCCACGCTCACGGAGCGCTTCCTCGCAAGAATCGGCGGAAGCGAATTCCCGGACTTGTTGGCGTTCGGTCACCGTACCACGAGCAGCTATCCACGCATAAAGGTTCGCCACCCGCTCTCCTGGTTCCTTTTGAAGCACGGAACGGCGTTGGTTGGCCGTGATGCTGTCGGCCTGAATGCCGTGTTTGAAAGGCGCGATGAGCCCGCGCTGGCCAAGGCCGCCACTGGGAAGCGGCTGGTTTCGGCGCTCGACAAGCTGAAAGAGCCTGATACGCCAGTTCCCGCGACGCGCGAGCAAATTCGCGGCCTGTGGTTGGCACTCTTCAAGGCTGCTCGTAACTCCCTTTAGTCTATCAGACGATTCTCTGCGGGACCTGTGGGCAGGGTTGGCGCGAGACAGATTTGTTCCTAAGAGGATCCGCGTGGAAGGAGGCCCGGTTCCGCTGTCGCAGGTCTTCGTGACGGGATCAACTGACCTCGGCCGCCGAGTCCGACAGCCGGACCGTGTCGTCGTTGTGCTAGACGAAGACACACTCGGGCTCTGGCTTAAGAAAGGCGCGAAGAATTTGTCCGAAGAGATCAGGCTTGAGTGGGCGAGCGTTTCGGGCCCAGCCGACCTGCTGGTATCCGCAGTTCCAGAGCTCGCCGAAGTGCTTTCCGAAGACGCCTTGACTAACGCAGCTTGTCAGACGGTCTCTGGCTTGAAGTTGATAATTGAAGAAACAACTGAGTCAATTCCGTGTTTAATGTGGGAACACAGCCTGTTCCTCGATGCACAGGAATTAGGTCGAATGTCCAGAGCCGAACGGCTCAGGCTTCTCCTAAACGAGGTCGCGGTCGCAGGATGGCTGCGCTGCGACCGGTCGGAGGCCTTGCAGCGTCTTGTGAATGCCCGGGTGGAGGAAAGGCGGGCGGAGGTCGCGGGCGCGGCCACACTGGCCGAGCGGCTATTAGTCGCGGTCGGCGGACGCGACGGTCCTCTCCGAGAGGCGCTCGGTAGGATCGCGCACGCGGATTTTATTCAAGAATGCACACCAATTCAGCTCGCGGAACTGACGCTCGCGCAGCTCGGCCCAGCTACGCTTACAGTACTTAGGAAAACGTTGGATGCAGAAGGATTGCGGCCGCCGTCGCGATGGAACACCGCCGAGGCGCGCGCCTTCGTCGCCAGCGTCGGGTTTCCCGAAGAGTTCGCAGCCTCGCAGGAAACGCGACGCGAGCCAGAGGAAATCATCAGTGGCCCAATTGAGTTGCCGTGTCTCCACGACTTCCAGGAAGAAGTACTCGAAGGCATCCGGGCACTGGTCGCCAGCGGCGCTGCGCGGCGACGTGCCGTGATCAGCTTGCCGACCGGAGGTGGCAAGACACGTGTGACTGTCGAGGGTGCTGTGCGTTTCGTCCTCGCTCCCGCGGGGGATCGCCGCACTGTTCTCTGGGTCGCCCAAACGGATGAGCTCTGCGAGCAGGCAGTGCAGGCTTTCCGTCAAGTCTGGCTCAACCTAGGCGCTCAAGGGGTCGACCTCCGCATCGTGCGCATGTGGGGTGGGAACCCGAATCCGGCCATTCCAGAGGCGGACAGGCCGGTCGTGGTAGTCGCGTCCATCCAGACGTTAAATAGCAGGATAGGGACGGACTTATTCGTGTGGCTGCGACAGCCTGGATTGGTCGTCGTAGACGAGTGCCACCACGCCATCACGCCGAGCTACACCGGCCTGCTGCGGTGGCTCGATGCCGGAGGGACGACCACGAGCGCGGTAGACAGGGATGAGCCACCGATCATTGGACTTAGTGCGACGCCGTTTCGGACGGACGATGAGGAAAGCCAGAGGCTCGCGAATCGGTTTCAGAACCGATGGTTTCCGGCAAACCAAGAGCAATTGCACGCACGCCTTCTTGCGCAGGGCGTCTTGGCCGAGCCGGAATATGAGGCGATGCAATCTGGGAGTGACTTACTTGCGAAGGAGATCGAGCAGCTTGACCAACTTCAGGAGTGGGAAGGCTTTGACTTCGACAGAGTGCTCGAAGCCATAAATCGGCGCCTCGCCGATGACGCACAACGAAACCAGCGCCTCGTGGAGCGCATCCAACAATCCGATGAACGATCACTTTTATTCTTCGCCAATTCAGTATCGCATGCGGAGGAGATGTCGGCGCGGCTAAACCTCACCGGCATTTCCGCCGCGGCCATCAGTGGTGACACACCGAGCGTGGCGCGCCGCTATTTCCTCGACCGATTCCAGCGTCGGGAAATCCGCGTGCTGTGTAACCACAGCGTCCTGTCGACCGGTTTTGATGCGCCGAAGACAGAAATGATATTGATCGCGCGACAGGTATTCAGCCCGATTCGATATATGCAAATGGTGGGTCGTGGACTGCGCGGTGAGAAGAACGGCGGCACGGCGAAATGCCGGATTGTGACGGTGATCGACAACCTCGGCCGCTTTCAGGACAAACACCCCTACCATTTTTGCCGGAAGTACTTCAGTGAGGTGACAGGTAACTCCGAATCAAGGACTTTAGAGCCATGAAACGTTTGCCGAACGCTCGGCGGGTGGTATTGACGCGGGAAAACGACATGTGCACCAACTGTCGCCTCCTGTTCGTTGAGACGAGCGAGCTCCAGGGACTCAGGGGTGCGGCGCAGGCTGCTCATCAAGCCCCTGTAAGATAAGCCGCACACTTGCGGGTGCCCTGTGCGCTCGGTGTGCGCCGGGCCACTGCATGTCCTTTCGCGGGAGCGAAAGGCGACCAAACGTCCGGCGCAGTTGGACTTCGATGTCGGTCAGATCATCCGTCGCGGTACTCACGGCCGCTCCACGACCGTTCTCGACGGTGCGACCAGCTCGCGTATCGGCTTGGGGGCCACGTCCCACGAGGCGCTGTAGGTCTGTTCGAGCGGGACGTTCACATACCAGCCCGGTGCAAGAAACAAAGGGGCATCCGGCAGAAGGTCCCCCACGGCGAGCGCATCGACGTACGCGGTCAACCCATCGCCGGCGTCAAAAGCAGCAACGGTGAGGAGTTTGTCAGCCGCCCGAGTTTCCAACAACTCGCCGACCACTTCGTCCCAGATGGCCTGGGCTATGCCTTGCGGGTCGCGAGGTCCGGGAGGGAATAGGTCGATCACCAGGAAGTTAATCCCGTTGCGGATGAAGTCGACCGCCTTGGCGATGAACGAGGCAACTGCGTGCTTGCTGTCCTTGTTACCGGGCGAGACGACCTCGATCATCGCCACAACCCGGCCGAGTTCATGGTGAATCACGATGCGGTTGGCTCTTCGCGCGTACAGCGCGGCCTCGGTTTCGACCTGGGCAGCACGTTGTATTCGTGGCGGTGTTTCCGCGACGACCAGCCCACCCTCGGGTTCGGGGCCGCGTAACCGGAGTGCGACGACGTCGGGCTCCGGTCCACTCACCCGTTGATCGGCCATGGCGTAGTAGCCGTCCGGGAGAAGTCCGCCGTTCAACCTGTTGCGGATTTCGATCGTCCAACCCTGATGGAAGTCGTGAAAAATCCCGGCTGAAACGCGGGTCCAGTCGTGGATCGGCATGGGTCGCCTCCTCATGCAGGATTGTACCACAGTCGTGTGGCTTCGCACCGGTGGTTCTGCCGCGTCGGAAATGGTGCGATTCGCCCCCTCGCGGCCGCAGTGGGTTGCGCCCCGGGCATCATGATAGCCCGCGGATACTGGAAGACGAGCGTGCGGAAAGGGCCGGTTGGTGGCGATACGCGAATGGAGTGCGCTTCAGGGTCTGGCATGTCTTGCTCAAACGTTTGCGCTGGCGGGCCCAACCGGGCGACCATGCTCGCCTGGCTCCAACCGATCATGCCGCCGTTACTCTGCCACGGCACAGATTCATACCGTCGGTGCGCCGAGACGGCCAGGATCACGGCAGCGACCACCACGAGGCCCAGAGCGGTCGAAAGACGAAACCGCAGCCAGCGCGGTCGGAGCAGGGGACTGAGTGCAACTCGGCTACCGCGATCTGACATTCCGAGCCTCCGGAACCGTTGGCGATCGCCCTTGCTGTCTATTCGGTCAGAAAGGGCGAATATCGAATGGCTCGTAGGACTACAAATGCCGTCAGGCTGAAAGCCTGACCTACGTCGGGCACGCCCCTCAGTGCGGTCCACGAGGTTTCCAGACGGACGATGCGGCGCGCGTCGTCGGCGACGCCCGGAACGAAGTGACGTGGCGAGAAACATCCAGCGGATTGCGGCGGGGCTTGGCAGCCCCTAACTTGAATGCCTGCCCGCTGTCGATTGTGTATGCGTGCTCAGTAATTCGGGCTAACCACTCAAGGTGACGGCAAGCGGCGGCATTACGGAATGGCCCTTCGGTAACGAATTGGCTTGCCCAGCCCTGGTGCGACGAGCTTCGCGGCGCGGTATCGTGGAAGATGGCTATCGCGCAGCGTGAGACTTGGCGGATGGGCGAGAGTCGGATTGAGGCCGTTCGCCAGCGCGGGGGTGTGCCGGCTCGGACGGAGCCTCGCCCGCCCGGGGAACGCCTCACCCGGCCATTGGCCGGCCTCTCCCTGTGGGGGCGAGGCGGGGAAGACCGCGCGCCGAGGGTACACCGCTGGTGTCGGAGCGCAAGGTCGCCTGACGCCTATACAAAATCCAAAATGGCGTCAGACGCGCGGGGTTCTCCCGCGGTGATGATGCCGGCGAGAAACCCGACCCGAGCGGATTCTTAGGGGTCGCGCGGTCAATCCCGACGGATTTGACGTCTAGTGTCCCGGGGAGGGTGAGACGATGACCCAGGGGCGCGGGACCGACCCGGCGCTGGCGCGATATCGGGGCTATCTCCACGTCCTGGCCCGGCTTCGGCTCGGCCGCAGACTCCGCGGCCGGCTCGATCCATCCGACCTGGTCCAGCAGACCTTGCTGAAGGCCCACCAGGCCGTGGACCGTTGCCAGGCCCAGGACGAGGCAGGTCGGGAGGCGTGGCTCCGCCGCATCCTGAACAACACCATCGCCGACGAGCTCCGGCGGCATGGCCGGGGCCGGCGCGATGCCGCCCGGGATCGTTCGCTCGTCGCCTCGCTGGACGAGTCATCGATCCGCCTGGAGGCCTGGCTCCAGGCCGACCAAAGTTCGCCCAGCCAGCACGCCATCCGTCACGAGCAGCTCCTGGCCCTGGGCGAGGCCTTGGAGTCGATGCCCGAGGACCAGCGCCGGGCGATCGAACTGCACCATCTCCAGGGCGATTCGCTGGCCGAGGTGGCCGCGCAGATGGGGCGGACCGAGGCGTCGGTGGCCGGACTCTTGCGCCGGGGACTGCGAAACCTCCACGAGCGGTTGAAGCGGGAGTGAGCCATGAAGGAGCGCGGCGGGTCGCCGAAAGATCGGGAGGACCGGCTGGATGAGGTGGTAGCGGCCTACCTCAAGGAGCTCGACTCCGGCGTGGTGCCGGATGGTCGGGACTGGCTGGCCCGCCATCCCGAGTTCTATGACGAATTGAGCGACTTCTTCGAGGATCGCGCGCGGATCGAGCTGATCGCAGCGCCGCTGCGCGACATCACCGCGACCGACGACGCGCTCGCCCTGGAAGGGCTCGACCCGCCCTCACACCCGGAGAACCTCGGCGCCTGGCAGACTACGAGCTGATCGACTGGATCGGCCAGGGGGGGATGGGGGTCGTCTTCCGGGGGTTCGACGCCGCGCTCAACCGGTTCGTCGCGATCAAGCTGCTGGCGCCGCAATGGTCGGCCGACGCCCTCGCCCGCCGCCGCTTCACCCGCGAGGCGCAGGCGGCCGCCGCCGTCAGCCACCCGCACGTCGTCACGATCCACGCCGTCAACGAGTGGCGCGGCCGGCCCTATCTCGTGATGGAATACATCAACGGCTCGTCGCTCCAGCATCGGATCGACGAGCGCGGTCCCCTGGAACTGCCCGAGATCCTCCGCATCGGCTCGCAGGTCGCCGCCGGCCTGGCCGCTGCGCACGCCAAGGGGCTGATCCACCGCGATATCAAGCCGGGCAACATCATGCTGGAGAACGACCTGCCGCGGGTCAAGCTGACCGACTTCGGCCTCGCCCGCGCCGTCGACGACGCCAAGCTGACCCAGCACGGCGCCCTGGCCGGCACGCCGCAGTACATGGCCCCCGAGCAGGCCCGGGGCGAGCGGATGGATCGTCGGGCCGACCTGTTCAGCCTCGGCAGCGTCCTGTACGCCATGTGCGCCGGGCGACCGGCCTTTGCGGGCGAGTCGACGGTCGAAGCGATCCGTCGCGTCTGCGACGAGACGCCGCCCCAGTCCTGGGCCGGAACCCCGAGATCCCGGGCTGGCTGGTCGAGATCATCGAGCGGCTCCATCGGAAGCAGCCTTCGGAGCGGTTCCAGAGCGCCGCCGAGGTGGCCGACCTTCTCGAGCGCCACCTGGCCCGGCTCGAGGACCCCTCGCAGCCGCCGGTCGTCCACGACTGGGCGCGCGGGCCGTCGCCGGCGGCTCCGGCCGCGATCCTGCGGCGGGTCGCGCGGAGCCGCTGGACCGGATCGATTCTCCTCGTCCTCCTCGGGGCGGCGATGACCTTCGAAGCGATGCGATTCTTCGCGCCACAGGCGGGCCCCGGCCAGGATCGGGGGCGGGACGATCGCAAGGGGCCGGCCGCCGCCGCCGCGGCCGGTCAACAACCTGCGGCCCCCGCGGCCGGTCAAGACCGTGCGGCAGCCGCGGCCGCGGCCGCTCGAGACGCAGCGGCGGCCGCCGCAGCGGCCGCTCGAGATGGGGCGGCGGCCCCGACGAAGGGAGCGCGGGCCTCGGACGTCAAGGCCCCCCCGGCCGTGCTGCCGCCGGCGCCGCCGATCCCCAGTCTCGACGAGTCGCGCCTGGTGCAGTCCTATCGGCACAGCTTCCTCGACAAGCAGTACGACTTCCGCTGGCTCCGGATCTCGGCGCCCATCGGGGCGAGTAACCTCGTCCGACCCGACCCGCGCGGGTCCGGATCACGATCCCGCCGAGGTTCGGGGAATCGGTGGCCATCGAGACGAAGTTCCCGATCCACGGCGATTTCGACCTCAGGGCCAGCTACGAGGTCCTCGCCGGCCCGACCCCCTTGACCGGCTTCGGCGCCGGGCCCGAACTGCTGGTCAAGCCGCCCGGCGATTGGGACAAGCTCGCGTCGCTCTCTCGGTTCGTACGCCCGAAGGACACCGTCTACTCGGCCGCCTTCGTGAGGAAGATCGACGAGGTGACCAAGGTCAGCGGGAACTGGCCCGCGACCTCGGCCAAGAAGGGCACTCTCAGGCTGGTCCGCATCGGGCCGATCCTGCTTTACTACGTCGCGGAAGGCGGTCAGCAGGAATTCCGACTGATCCACCAGGTCGAGTTCGGGGCCGAGGACCTGGAGATGGCGCGGCTCGCGGCGGTGACGGGCGGCTCGTCCGTGGCGGTGGACGTGCTCTGGAAGGATATCGAGCTCCGGGCCGAGGCGCTCCCCGGGCTGCCCAGGACCTCGACGGGGACGCCCGGGTCGTCGCCCTGGTTGGTGCTGGCGGGCGCCGTGGCGCTGGCGGTGCTCGCCGTGATCGCAGTCTGGTCCCTGGCCGTGATGCAGCGACGGACGACCGGCCTGGCGAAGGCGGGCGACCCGTCGGCAGACGTGCCTGCCGACGACGCGTGGGACGACGACGGATTGACGAAGCTCGAGGATCACGCGGCCGCCTTTGCCGCCGGGCACCCCGAGGCGGAGACCTATGCCGAGCGGCCCCGGTTCGCCTTCTCCCTGCGGGGCGGCCTGCTCCATGGTCCGTTCGTCGCCTGGGCGCCGCTCAACAAGGCCGCCATGAAGCGCCTCGGTACGAACTGGGAAGAGGTCTGCGAGAAGCTGCCGAAGCGATTCGAGGGCGGATACCGTAACGGCAAGCGCAACGGGGTGTTCCTCTACCACAACGGTTCCGGCAAGCCCCAGGCCCGCCGGTATCGAGACGGGGAGCGCGTGACATGACCGGCCCGCGAACCGCCCGCCTCGCGATCGACCGGCGGTATCTGGCCGTCGCGGCCCTCGCGGCTGTCGCGATCGCCGTCCGCCTGCCCCACCTGTCGGACCGGAGCATCTGGTTCGACGAGGCCTCATCGTGGCAGACGGCCAGCTACGACTGGAACGACTTCCTGCGGAGCATCCGCCTGAACGTCCACCTCCCGCTCTATTACCTGTTCCTCCGCGGCTGGATGGACCTTTTCGGCGATTCCGCCGCGGCGCTGCGGAGCTTCTCGGTGGCCTTTGGCGTGGCGACCGTGCTCTTGATGGTCCCGTTCGCCCGCGAGCTCTTCCGCGCCTCGGCCGCGTGCCGGCCGGAGGACGGCGACGGCGACGCCGAGCCGGCAGGGGCCCTCCCTTTCGGCCTCGTCGTCGCGATGCTCGTGGCACTGAGCCCAGTGCAGGTCTTCGCATCGATCGAGGCGAGGATGTACACGATGGGCACGGCGTTCGCCGTCTTGAGCGGCTGGCTCCTGCTGCGCATCTTGCGGACCGGCAGCGGTGTATGGGCCTGGACGGCCTACGGCTTCTCGGCGCTCGGGCTGCTCAACTCGCATCACTACGGCCTGTTCTCGGTCGGGGCCCAGGCGGTTTTCCTGGGCCTGTACCTCGTCTGGCTGGCCGGTGTCGGCCGCGGCGAGGAGGCCCGGCGCCTGCTCATCCCGGCTGCGATCGTCGGGCTGCTCGTCGCGATGGCCGACCTGCCGGCCCTGGGCATCTTGCGGACGCAGGTCGGTCGGGTCCAGCACGACTACTGGATTCGCCCGCTGACCTTGGAGATCTTCGTCTCCACCTTCGGCCAGTTCATCATCCCGAACCACGACGACGTGCCGCGTCCGGAGGGCTGGGTCATCCTCGGGCTGGTGACCGCGGCGGTGGCAGCCCTCGCCGTGCGCGGGCGTCGCGGCGAGTTGTTCGTCGTCACCTCCGCGCTCTTGCCGATGGCCTTCTCGGCTGCGGCGTCAACAATCACGCCCGTCTGGTCGACGCGCTACTTCCGCTTCGCCCACCTGTTCGTCGTGGCGGCGGTCGCCCTGGCCATCTGGCGGGTCACGATGCGACGGCCGGCGCTCTTGTCGTGCCTGTTTGCCTGCCTGGCCGCCGGGCTCGTGTATGCCAACGTCGCCTTCTGGCGGGGGCTGGACCTCGCGCACAACCCCGGGATGCGCGCGGCCGTCGCGACGATCCTCGAGCGCATCCGCCCGGGTGAGTCAATCGTCGCGACCGACGTCGTCCAGTACGTGCCGGCGAAGTTCTACGCCCGAGGACGGGCGCCGATCCACTTAGTCGAGCCCCCGCCGGAAATGTTCTGGGGCTGGCACCTGATCCGCCCCGATGACCTGATCTCGCTCGACGATCTTCGCGACCTTATGGCCCGGGGCATCTGGCTCGTCGGCACGACGTCGGAGGCAGCCGTGTCGCCCGAATGGGACCTTGATGATGCGCGCCTGCTTGAGAAGTATGAATATCATTACTATTGTATTCCTAACAGGAATATATTCGTCCATCACTACACAGGCCCGGTGGATCGGCACGCCGATGGCGTGGCCGGCCGGGCGGGAGGATGAGGCCATGGGTACCAAACGCAGGGCGTTCACGCTCTTGGAATTGCTGGTCACGATTTCGATCATCGGGGTGCTCGTGGCCCTGCTGCTGCCGGCGGTGCAGAGGGCGCGCGAGGCTGCGTGGCGGACCAAGTGCGGGGCCAATCTCCGCCAGCTCGGCATCGGTCTTCAGAACTACCTGATCGCGTGCAGCGTCTTCCCGTTCGGCGTGGGGGCAGACTCGGATGGACTGATCGCCTCGGGCACGTCCCCGCAAAGCCGGAGGTACTCGCTGCATTCGCAGCTCCTGCCTTACATCGAGCAGGTCGCGGTGTTCAACGCGATCAACTTCTGGGTGCAGCCGTTCTTCCCCGACACCACCGGCGACCCGTCGCTGGCCACCGGGGCGGGCCCGAACGAGACGGCGGCCTGCATGGCAATCGAGGTGTTCCTCTGCCCGTCCGATTTCGACCGGATGCCGTCCCGGCCGTGGGGGCAGAACAACTACCGGTCGTGCAACGGCGGTTCGTGGTCGGGCCGGGTGGGCGACGGCATTTTCGGCCAGTCCACGAGGATCGGCCCGGCGAACGTCCGCGACGGGATGTCGAACACCGCCGCCATGGGCGAGCGCGTCCGCGGCCATGACGATTACCAGCGGCTCGACCCGCTCGCCGACCTGTTCCGCGAGGCGGGCCCGTGGACCGAGGAGGCCTTCCGGAACTGGTGTGCGAGCCTCTCCGATCAGGAGGCCGCCGCGTTCCCGAAGTACCCGCCCGATGCCAACTCGGGCATGACCTGGCTTGAGGGGAACATGTCCTGGACCCGCTACAACCATTTGCTGCCGCCGGGCTTCAAGTCGTGCGCCAACGGCCTGACGTGGAACGGCGTCGCCATGACCGCCAGCAGCCGACATCCCGGGGTGGTTTGCCTCCTGCTCGGCGACGGCTCGGTCCGGCCCGTGAAAGACTCGGTCAATGCGGCCGTCTGGCAGGCCCTCGCGACGATCGCCGGCGGCGAGGTGATCTCGAGCGATTCGTACTGAGCCGGCCCCCCGGCGGCTCGAAGTTTTTCGGCAGACGGGTTAGCCATGCGACGCGGTTCTGAGCGACCGCGAGCGGGGCCCGGAGTGGCGCGCCGGGAGCTAGAGCTGGCTGCGCCGGTTATCGGCGCGCTGATTTCGAATGCAAGACGCATCAGCGACGTTTTGGAGTTGTTGGTCAGGAACATGCTTTTCCGGCCTTACGGCGCGGTGGCACACTCCCTTGGGCACCCCACCGCGACGGTGGAACTGGCCTGGGGTTTCTCCGGGCTGAAACGCCGGTCCAGTCGTGGATCGGCATGGGTCGCCTCCTCACGCAGGATTGTACCACAGTCCTGTGGCTTCGCTCCGGTGATTCCGCCGCGTCGGAAAAGGTGATTCCCGGTGCGCTCACGCAGGCGACCACGGCGCACCGCGAACCGCCCCGCATTTGAGTTGCAAGACGGTCTCGGTGCGCCGGGTCGCGTGATGAAGAACGGTGATTTGTCGATCAGGCTGCCCGCAGGCGGTGGCGCTTCTTCAACATCCAGCCTCCGGCCAGCACTCCTGCCGCGATCAACCCCAGCACGGCCGAGCTCGGTTCGGGGACGGACAGCGACCCAAGAAGGCCGTTCGTATTGCCGTCCAGGCCGGCGGTGAAATAGAGCGTGTTCGCCGAACCACCCTCGGCGCCACCGCTACCGAAGCTCAGGGCCCAAAGTTCGGTTTCGGAGAAAGGCTGACCAGTGTTGAGCATCAACGGGGCGACGAATGCTCCGGTCGTGAGATTATAGGCATCGATTTCCGTCAGGCCGTTGGTGCCTGGGTTGTTGTTGCCGACGAGCAGGTCGCCGCCAAACTGGCCCCAACCCGCGGGCGCGATCGCGAGCCCCCAGGGAGCGCTCAGATTGACTCCTGCCGTGTCACTGATCAGCGTCTTGATGAATGTGCCGTTCGTGGTGAATTCATCGACGATGCCGCCCGAGGTCGCCTGGTTCGCGTACGTGACGAAGAGGGTCTGTACGCCGTTGACGCTGAGGTTCTGGACGTTGAAGGCGGTGTAGCCCTGTGGGAGCGTTCCCGGGGCCGTGAAACTTCCTATCTGTTGCCACTTGCTATTGAATACGTAGATGTTGCCGCTGTTCTGGTCAGCGGCGTACAACTGGGCGGCTCCGGTCGAGGTGTTCCCGATCGCCAGCCCCGTGAACGACGCACCGGCGACCGACACCTGGATCGCTGCGTTCCCACCCCTCCACCCCGAAATCGACCCATCCACATTGGCAAAAATGAACGCGGCCCTGCCAACGTTGGTGCCATTACTCATCTGAAAGTCGTTCGTCGGGGACGTGGTGATCCCGGGTGCCGTGGTGCTCACCTGGCCCGTCGGGCCATTATCGTTCTGGTTCGGGGCGGCGCCACCCAGGTTCGGGATTGGAACGACCAGCGACAGGATGGTGGGCGTATTGGTCGTCGGGCTGACCGTGTACAGCGTCGACGTGTCGGACGCATTGTTGGAAATCCAGAACTCGGTGTTCGGGGGCTGGGCTGAGAACGACATCCCCCAGGCACCCTGCAAGTTCGGGTCGGTCAGCTCCGCCACGCCCGGAATGTCCGAAACGAGGTTCGTCTGGTAATAGATATCGCCACCTCGGCTTGTGCCGGTGGCAATGAGGAGGATAAAGGCGATCAAGGCGAGTCTGCGACGGATCGGCTGCATCTGTGAATTACTCCCTCAAAAACGGGCGTGATCGGAGATCCCCCAGGACATTGACCTGTTCAGAAACAGTCGGCGGTAGAGCGCATGCCTTCACCACCGCGAAGGTCACGCTCCTGGTTGAGACGTACCGATCAGTTCCTGACCTTGAAGAGCCCCGACCGGGAGTGCCGGTTACGCTTTTGTTTCGAGAGATCAGAAGACCGTGGCGCTGTTTGCACAAGCCGGCGCGAAGAAGGAGACGTTGTGCGTGGCTCTCACCAAACGATCGAGATTGGGTCTCTATTCCTGATCCGTATCAATCAGGCGGCTTGCGCCTAGAGTCCAGGCAGAGTGTCGCCCGCCGAGCGGGGGCTCGAAAGCGCAATGAGTGCGGCGGCAATGCCCTCGGCGCTCAACGCCGCCGGCTCCTGGCCCTAGTAGTAGTTGCCTCTTTCGACCCACTTGGATCGGAAGCAGGTGTATGTGCCACCCTCCGCGCTGAACCAGGCGACGAAGTGACCGTCGATGGTCCGGAAGACGAGCGTGCGGAAAGGGCCGGCCGGTGGCGATACGCGAATGGAGTGCGCCTCGGGGTCTGGCATGTCTTGCTCAAACGTCAGTGACCCTCAATGCGTCCCGATTCTCCGATCGTTGATTGTTTTCTTTCCCATTCGTAACCTACACTCTGTCGGCTTCCCGGCTTTGGTCGCGGAAAGATACTCCGGTGGTTACAACTGCGATCGCGGCGCTGCGTCTGCCATCGTCAGAGCCAAGAGGTCTGCCAATGATCAGATATCGCGGTTCGAGATCTGTCGGTGCCGAGCCGGTCGCTGTCGTGATGATCGGCAGGGCGACAGTGGGTAAACGCGATCAGTTAAGGACTGCGGCCCTTACCGTCGTAACGCCGAGCAGGGCCGAACCGGGTTGCATCGACTGCAATGTGTACAGCGCGATGGACGATGATCGTGCGTTCATTTTGCACGAAAAATGGGCGAGCGCCGACGCCTTCGATCGCCACAAGAAGAGCTCGCACTTCCAGGATTTCCTGATCGCGCTAAGGGATTTGCTCGATGGAAAGCTCGATATGGCCTTGCTGACTCCGATGCGAGATCCGGTGGAGCGCCAAGGGTACAAGATCGCGAGGACGAAAGTGCCCAGAACGGCCGAGTTCAAGCCGTATCGGGAAGCGAAACAAGAAAAAGTGAAGTCGTGCCTCATCGATATGGCCAGGGCGGCTCTTCGGGCCACGATCGTTGCACACGCCGACCGGCTTGACACGGGAATTCGCCCCGATGACGTCTATGGAGACGCCCTGGAAGCGTACCGGCTTCGCGAGCGCTGGGAGAGTACCTTCGGTAACGAACAGTGCGCAAGAGAGCTGTTCGGCCTCGTCGCCTGGACTTGTTTCTTCAATTCGGGCGGGACGACTTGGCTCGCAACGCCTTCCGACGAGGCAGGCGTCGGTAGGCGTGGCTGGACCTATGTCGCCGAAGGGGAAGCGCCGGCCTTCGCTTCCGCGGGCCGCGCGGGGGCACGCGTTGCCGCCAGCGTAGCTGGGAACGAACTTGAAATCGCCGATGAGCCGCCGGCTCAGTCAGGGCCGGCTGCTGGCAGAAGTCTGCGCCGCAGGGAAACAGTTTTCAGATCGGCGAATGTGTGTATTGGCCCTTTGGGAAAGCGTATGGCCTGGTGTGTAAAGGACCGGATCAGAATGGTCTGTACAGGATTTGCTGCAATACCCATCTTGCGCTCCGGAACCACACTGCGTACTTCCGGGCGAGATCAGTCACGCAGCGCCGGACAAATGCTCCGGCCAGTGTCCTGACAACATCCAAGAGGAATGCGAGGAGGAGTAGCTGACCGACGACCCTTTCGCTACGGAGTTGAGCCGGGTAGCGCGGCAACGGTCTGCTCGTCGAAGGGAACGACTATGCAGCCGCAGGCCGTATTGATGCGGAGAAGGCTCTTGCGGTGGCGGATAATCGCGTCGTAGTAGTTCCTGCGCTGGCGCTCGAGATCTCTCTGCTTCAGCTTGATGACGTAGTTTTGCAGGTGCTGGAGATTGCCTTTAAGCATTTCATCGTCGGGAAGGGCTTTGGGAAAATCATAACTCTTATGTTTTGCAAGCTCACGCACAAATCTAGTTGTATCATCAAATGTATCGCGCACGTCGTTGTAAGCGGCTTCGACTTCGACCGATACGGAGTGCTCGAGCGAGGCGAGCTGAGCGCGAGTCTGCAGGACGATCTGCTCTGCTTTGGCCAGGTTGCCCTGCTGGCGATTGTAAATGGGCATCGGAACGGTGATACCGAACGCCCAGCCCACGTGGTTCGGCAACATGGGAGTGTAGGTGTAAGGTTGCAGTAGAAACGTGACGTCATCGAACCTGCTGGCCCTGACCACGTTGACATCGGCGAGGGCACGCTCCAGGTCCCAGCGCCTGGCATTGAGGTCTGGGCGATTCTCGCAGGCGATCCGCTTGAGTTCTTCGAGCGCCTTCTTCGATTCCGGGTCGTCGTCATCCTTTCCCGGGCAGTAGCTGCGGCGATCGTAGATCAGTCCTTTAACCTTGATCGATTTAGGGTCGCGCACGTTCAGCAGGATGGCGAGTGCCAGTTGCTTGTCGCGCAGCGTGGATTTGGCTTCATCTTGAGGCGAGGCCTGAGTCTCGTCCGAACGAACATACGGGGGCTCAGCTCCGGATTCGTATTCGATGAGCGTCTGCCGGGCGGCAAGTGCGTCAATAAAAGTTGTGTACAGGTTATCTATCTGAACGCGGACGAAGTTCTTGTACCTCCACTCGACCGACCGGAGTACACACGCAGCGGAATTGACCCTGTTCAGTCGCTTTTTGGAGACGTCCATCGGATAGGCGATGTTGACGTCGACCTGGTAAGGGGCCAACACGCTGTACGGCACCTGCTGCATGTCGCTAAAGAACTGCGGATTGCTGCGAAGCGCGGCCGTCGTGATGTCGGCGCGCGCTTGTTCCAGCTCAGACAGAGCCGAGGCTATGTCTGGGTTTAGACGGATCATACGATCGATTGCTTCCGCAAGACACATTCCATCGGGATCGCCCAGCAGGCCACTCTGCGGCTCCTTCGCAGGCGACAGTTGGAGGGGATAGTCGGGCAGCGTAGCGGGGGGAATCAGCTTGTCGGGCCGAGCCGTCGGCAGGACGTCTCGCCGCCGGTAAGCGCTTACCGGGGTTCGGCCGATCGATGCCCCGGGCCGGTTCCCGAGCAGCGTGCCATCGGGCGAACTGTCAAGTCGGCCTCGGAGGTCGATACCATCCTGCGCGTATGCTAGTCCGTCGCCGAACGCTCCGACCAGCGCCACGCCGACGGCAAGATACGTCAGACTTCGCGGGATCGGCACGAGTCCTCCAGGCGGAATTCTTGGAAACCTCGCGCAATCTGTCACGCCTGATAAAGTCTCTCGATCGTCAATTGCGGTCGGGATCTTTAGACGATGTGCATCTTCTACCGATCGCGCTGGCCGGCACCCTGCTGGGCGGTGAATCACACGGGGATCGTCGTCGCCATCTTGGACCAGCTTCGCAGCCGCCAGCCGAGGCTGATGAACAGGATTCCGAAAGCGATGGCGTAAAAACCGATCAGCCACGAGATCGCCGTAGCTCCAGCGCGGGGAAAAAGGCCAGGGTTCCGCCGAACAGGGCTGACAAGATTCCGGAGACCGCCAGCACCAACTCGCCCTGGATGTCCTTGCGGAGCCGGACGGCCGCGACGATCTGGAAGACGCCGGCGGCGACCGCCCAGGCGGCGATCAACAAGACCAGCGCCATGGCCGTGAGTCCGGGCCAGAGGAACGTGATGACCCCGACCGTGATACCGAGCAGTCCCTCGACCAGGAGCGCCCACCAGGGGACGTCGTTCCCGGTTCCGATCAAGGCGGCGGCGACGGCGAAGACGCCGCCCACCAGCGCGTAGGCCCCGTAAAGAAGCGCCAGCACCGCGATGGAAATCTGCGGCCAGGCGATGGCCACGAATCCGAAGAGCACGCCGAAGAGGCCCCGCAGTACGAGGGCCCACCAGTTTCGAGCCAGTAGGATGACCAACGTTCTCCCCCTTTCACAAGCGTCGTCACAGTTCCGCACAGCGCCCTCTTGCAATTACAATCCCTGATCAACCAATAGGTTGAGGATGACAGCCGTGCAAGCACCATTCGGCGGGCTCAGCTAATCGGTCTTCTTGAGGATGAAACGCAACCGAGTCGTGCTCCCGGAGGTGAGCTCGACCGGCACACTCTGGGTAGGAAACGCTTCAAACCCGTGCTTATTTGCCGTGGCCGGGTTGATGCCCGCGGGCATGTTCGGCTCGTGGATGCCCGCGAACCGGAACCGATAGCGCCGGCCGGGCTCGGGCGCGAGCACGGCCCGCAACTCTCCTTTTTCGTCGGTCCAGGGCTGCGCCAGATAGAAATGTCGAGGTCTCGATGTGCTGCGTCTCATCGGGACGGTCTACCGGGGCCTTCCAGAAGAAAGCGCCCGCCACTGGCTCACCCGCCACGGTGCGGACAGCCTGGATGATTAATTCTGCGCCGGCTTTCTGGCGAAGCTCGTAGAGCTGTTCGCCTTGTCCGCGCTCCACCAAGAGCGGACGTTCAGTAGCGCGTCGCGAATGACGTAGCGGCCCTGTGCGTCGGTTGTCGCCTCGCCCGCGGGCTTTTGTCCCTTATCGGTCATCGAATAAAGCTTGACGACCGTGCCCGCGACTGCCTTCCCTGCCTCGTCCTTGGCCGTGCCCGCGATGCAAATCGGGATCGCTGCGGGAATTGGGCCGGGCTGCCATGGGGGCGCGTTTGGGTCGCGCGGCGGCCTCGCCACGGCGAACCCTCCCGTGCGCCGGAGCTGCCGGTTCGGCGCGGATGGTGCCGCCGACTCCTGACCGGCCGCCCCGGCGGCGCGATTGGCCTGCTGGCCGAATAGACCGGCCGGCACTACCGGCAAGGCTAAGAGGCCAGCCATCAAGCCGACCGTCGCGTTCGAGAATTTCATGGCTGGTTCCTCCGAATTCAAGTTGCGATCGTAGCATATCGTCGCTGAAGGCCGCACTGAGGAGTCAGTGAGAATTCGGCGGCGAGCGGTACTCGAGGGAAGGTTCGGCTCGCGTTGTCACAATCTGGCCGTGGATCTACAATGTAAGCACAGGAGGGCTTTCGCCATGAAGACGCGAATCGTAAAGATCGGCAATTCCCAGGGTATCCGCATCCCCAAGCCGCTTCTGGAACAAACAGGCCTGCGGGGCGAAGTGGAAATGGTTGCTCAAGACGGTTCACTGATCATCCGGCCGGCCAGACGGCCCCGAGAAGGATGGGCCGCGGCCTTTGAGGAGATGGCCCGCCGGGGTGAAGACAGCTTGCTCGACAACCCGTCGCCCAGCTTATCAACGTGGGATGAGGACGACTGGGAATGGTGATAAACCGCTTCGAGGTCCACGTTGTGAACCTCGACCCCACCGTCGGCAGCGAAATCCGGAAGACCCGTCCCTGCCTCGTGGTGTCGCCCGACGAGATCAATCATAAGATCCGCACCGTGATCATCGCTCCAATGACCACGAAGGGACAGGCCCGTCCGACCCGTATACCCTGCCGCTTCAGAGGCAAGGACGGGCAGGTGGTGCTCGATCAGATCCGAACCGTGGACCGATCACGGCTGATCACGAAACTCGGTCGGATCGGCGCTGGAACTGCCGCGGCGGTGCTGGACGTCCTCCGGGAAATGTTCGAGCCATAGGAGACAACGTCAGCACGGATCGGGCCGCTCAGAGGAACTTAAGGCCGGGACGCGGGACGAGTCGAGATCGGGAATCGCAACAACTGGCCAACGCGTCGACCCGATCGAAGATAAGGCCTGACGGGGTGGAAACCGATGCTGAAGCTTTGGAGTTCGGGAGTGTCGATATGCCAGCAATCGTTGGTCGGGTGGTGCGCGGTGCCGTTTTGCTGGGTCTCCTGTTCGTGGTTCTGGCGGGGCGCGCGGCCGCGCAGGACCGGCGTCTTTGGGGTGGGCTCGAGCCGGGGCCCCATTCGGTCGGGTTCGCGAGGTCCTGGCAGCTCGACCACGCCCGGCGGTACGCGCGCCGAAATGCACGCCGGAACGGCACGCGCGGAGCCGGGCCCTGAGAGCCCTCGACCGATCCTGGTCAACCTTTGGTACCCGGCCCGCAAGACCGACGCCGCGCCGATGCGCTATCGCGAATATCTAGACTTCGGCTCCGACGACCCCAGGATCGCCCCGTTCGCGCGGCGGCTCGACGCGTTCACGCGGCGGACAATAGCCGAAGAAGTGCTCGACGAGCGGCCCGCCAAGATCGACGAGGCCGAGGCGGCCGGAATCGAGCGATGGCTCGACGCTGCGACGTACGCGGTCAAGGACGCGGCAGTCGCGCCGGGAAAGTTCCCGTTGATCGTCGCCCACCCCGGCCTCGGCGGGACATTTGAGGACAACTCAGCCTTTTACGAGTACCTGGCGAGTCACGGCTACGTCGTGATCGTCGCTGCCTACCAGTCGGAGAACGCGGCGTATCTGAACATCGATTGGGACCTCGACCGGTCGGTGAAGGAGATGGATTTCCTCGTCCGGTATGCGAAGGCGCGGCCGGAGCTTGATCTCGGGCCGATCGGGGCGATGGGCCAAAGCTATGGCGCGCAGGCGGTTCTGGGCTGGCGGGCCGAGAACAACTCGCCCGTGGGCGCCGTCGTCAGCCTCGACTCGACAGTCGATTACGACGTCGCCGATGAGCCCGGGTTCGTCCGACTCAGGCCCCGTCTCGCCAAGGCCGACCGTCTCGCCGGGCCGATCCTGATGTACGCCTCGAAGGATGGCAAGCCCGACTTCCTCCGCCAGTGGGGGCACCTGAAGTACACGCGACTCTATACAGTTGCCGTCCCCCATCTGGAGCACAACGACTTCATCACTCAGGGGGCGGCCCGCTTCGCCTTCCTGCCGGGGCGGAACACGCCCCCGGAGAAGGGCGCCGCGATCCGAGCGGTGTACGACCACGTATGCCTCTATACTCGGAAATTCTTCGATGCGTATCTCAAAGGCGACCAGGATGCCGAAGCTTTCTTGAAGAAGGCCGCCGGGGGCACTGGTGGCGCGGCGGCCGACTTCGCGGTGACCGTGCGCGAGCCCGCACCGCTGCCACCGACCGCCCGCCAGCTTTGCGAGTTGGCCCAGAAGAGCGGGATCGACGCGGCCATCCAGCTCGCCCGGCGGCTCGGGCCCGAGATTTCCGAGGAATTACTCGGCGACGCCGCGTTCGCGCTCACGATCGGCGAACGCAAGGCGGCCGATGGCCTGGCATTCTTGCGGCTCCGCTGCGAGCTGTTCCCGCTTTCCTGGGACGCGCAATTCCGGATGGCTGACCAACTCCTCGATGACGGCGACCGCGCCCTGGCGCTGGCCGCCTATCGCAAAGCCCAGCAACTCATTGATAGCGGGGCGAAGCCGCCGCCTTCGCAACGCGTTCGGAAGATGATCGCGAGCGGTCTCAAGAGGGCCGAGGGGAAATGAATGGCCCGACGGCAGACCGGGCAGCGTATCATTACCCGTCTTCGACATTTCGCTTCTTCATGATGGGCATACGTTCGGCCCGGAACGCGGGCATCCGAGCGTGATCGTCGTCGGATATCCCGATTCCCGCACGCCATTCGTCTTCCGGCCTAAGATATGGAACCAACCGTGGATGCCGGCTGTCTCTTGCTCCTCAATTCTAGAGCAAGAGCTCGCCTGGCCGCACATTGTGGATGAATGCCCGCCAGGGAATAAACGGACTCACGGCATACCGGGCAGCGTCTGCGCTCAGGATCTAGAACCGGGGTGTGGCGATACTTGGGAACCATCGTTGCCGCTCATGAGGTCGGAAAAAAACGACCGAGGTTTGCTCGCTCGACACGTGCGGTCACGGCCGGTCAACAGATCACGCTTTTGACGATCTTGGAGAGCCGATAGCCGGTGTCGGTTAGGCTGTAGAAGTTGTTTAGACCTTGGCGGCGGCGATTGACGATTCCCCCGTGCCGCAACAGGGCCAGGTGGTGGCTCACAGCAGGTTGGCTCATGTTAAAATGGTCGCAGAGTCCCCCGACATTGAGCTCCCCTTCGGAGAGCAGGGCGACGACTTGAATTCGCGTCGGGTCGCTGACTTGCTTGAGCAGAATCGCTGCCCGCTGAAAAGTCTTGGTACGCCCCAGGGCCTCGTTGTTGGCCCGTGCAGTCTTCGTGGTCTTCATCAATTTAAGCATCGCCATGGACTCTGACTCCAAAGGAGTGTGACCGGCTGGAGGCAACGGTACCCACTTTGCCGGCGGGTCGAAGAGCCGAGACCTCAACGGGCATGCAAGCGACGACGATCACACGCGCCAACGACAACAGCCGATTCAAGATCCCAGTCTCAGAACCTAGCCGACACCTTGTCTCGTTCCTCGCTTATCATGGTATTAAAATTTTCTAAGATCGTCAACTTAAAAGTATTTACAGTTACTGAAATTGCGTGAATCTTCGGTGGGCGCGGCACTGACGGAGACTGCTCCGAGACCCGTCGCCGCAAGTGCGAGCCGCGGCGGTCTGGAGCTTCGTTCGCGTGGCGCGCTTGAGCGGCCAAGCGCCGGCGGTCGTAAAGACCTGGGCCACAGGCGATGCGTCGGTCATGGTCCGCATCACCGCGGTTCGCGCGCTGGCCAGGAGCTGGCCCGAAGACCCCGCGCTCCATGGTTTGTTTCTGGGCCGTCTGAACGTCGCGACGGATCAAGAGGAACAAAGCGCGCTCGGCTGGGCGCTCGACGGACTGCGGCCGGCGCCCCCCGAGATGCTCCAACCACTGCTCGATGCCCTGCGTCCCGACGACTGGATCTTGCGGAACTCCTAGACTACGTAGCCTCTCTAGCCACCTCAGTCGAGATTGAGCCCTGTAGCGGAAATATTTAAAAAAATCCACATCATTTTGTTCGGGCTTTGTGCCTCGCTCTTGATTAGGATACTGGACTCTCGGGTAAGGTCTCACGCGGTCGCCGCTGAGCCCTATGGGCAAACCGTGTCAGGAGCACCAAGGCGATCTCAGAGCCGCGGCGCCAGGATGGATGATGCCGCGGGCGGAGGTTAGCGCCGCGTGGCGACACGACCCGAGCGCCGGTCCTTGTTTCGCGACACCTGTTTCTCCATTGCGCGCTTCGCCATTACAGAGGAGCTTGATAGAGATGCCTACACCATTAGATCTGTATCGGGTTACCGGCAAGGCGGGAAACGCCGGTCAGCCAGGCTCGCCAATCCTGCACTTCGACTTGCTCGTTAATTCGACGGGTGCCGGCAGCGTGAGCGGCCAGGCACACATCAGCCAAGCCGTCGCGCCGCCGAGCGGCGAGATCGACATCCCCAACGTCACCGGAACGGTGCGCGAGCTCGTTTTCGGTGGCCAAGTCACCGTGCTGGTGGCGCTCCAGGGAACGTATTATCGACCGGGACCGCCGCCGACCGAATACATCATCCTGGAACAGTTCGCGGCTCATTTCTCGGTCGATCAGAAGTGGGAGGGTCGCGGGTCCTTCGACTACAGCAACGGCAGCCAGGTCGTCAACGACGTACCGGTCACGAGTTCGAGGTCGCGCTGACGATTTCCCCAGGCACGCACCAGTCCACGTGTTCTGGAAGATCACGCTGGCGTGCGATCTTAATCTCCTGCGCGAGGGTTCTCGTGCTGAAGCGAAACACCAGCGCAATTTCGCGCACGCGCACGGTATCGGTGTACCGAGCTACCTCGCGCACCTCGAGGCGCGCGGGGTGACACTCACAGGCAGCGAAACCAATCAAGGCACAAACCTGAGTGGCCGAGCTATGCAGATATAAATGTACGTTTCATTGTTCAATCCGCGTCGAAAACCGCGGCAACGGCGACCGAGAAGCCCGCTAGAAGCGTCGAAGCAGCCGACTCTCCGCGCCGGTAGACGCCTATTTCTTCATAAGCATCCGCACGTAGACGAAGAACCGTGATCGTTTCGGTCTGCGGGTTCACGATCCAGTATTCCGGGACGCGGCCCTCAGCATAGTCGCCCACCTTGTCAACCAGGTCTCGTTCTGGCTTCTCTTCGCTTACAACTTCCAGGGCGAGGTCGGCCCCCAGCCAGAAGCGGTTTTGTCGACGCGGATCGGCGGCGGAAAGCAACAACAAAAGATCAGGCTCACGGAACTTGCCCGGCCGAATTTGCAGCCGCAGCGGCGCGAAGTGGACTTTGCCACCGCGGGGCTCTGCGAAAGCGTAAAAGGCGAGAAACAAGAACTTCAACATGCTCTGGTGCTTGTCCGTGGGCATGGGGAGGATTTCCAGGAAGCCGTCCGTGAATTCGACAAGTCGGTTCCGGTGGTCGGTCAGCACGAGATACTCGTCCTCGCTCCATCGACCTTGGGGGGGGAGTATCTCCGCGAGCACGTCCTTCCATTCTGGCGCAGCAGGAAGGGAGGTCGTGAGAGTCGGCGCGGTTGCCATGGCGTTCCTCGGAGAAAGGGCTTTGATTCCCAAGCTTAGTATACTTGGAAATCGCCTTCTCCGCGATGTGGGCGAGAGCGGCTGTTCCGCCGCGCAGGGCGCTGACAATGACCGAAATCAGTCTCTGCAGTGGGATGACGAGAACGCCACATCCGTTGCGGCCCGTCGCCTGGCTAATCGGACCGCCATGATCGCGCACTCGGGCGCACCGCACGCTCGGCGGCGGCTTGCTCAGTCGGGAATGACCGCATATTCGCGGCGGCCGCGGCGGACAACGATGTGCGGCGAGAGCACTTCGCGGGTGCGCGCGGAGCAGCCAGTGGCCGCAGGGGACCAGGAGCGGCCGGACCAGCACGGCGTCGACCAGGATGCCCGACCACCAGGGCGAAGCCGAGCTGGCGGAGCGAGCCCAGCGGGCTGAACAGGAACGACGCGAAGCTGCTCGCCGTGATCACCGCGGCCGAGCTGATCAGGCCGCCGGTCTGACCGATCGCCCGGACGATCCCGTCGCGCAGGCCGCGCTTCTGCGATTCCTCGTTCGAGCCGGGTCATCAGGAAGACGTTGTAATCGACCCCGACCGCGACCAAGAGCACGAAGAGGAAATACGGCACCTTCCAGTCGAGCCCCTCGGCACCCAGGCACGGTGACAAAGAGCAGGTGGGTCGCGCCCAGCGCGAAGGCGTAGGTCAAGACCATGGTCGCGACCAGGTTGACGCACGCCAAGGGGTCGCGCAGCGCCACGAGCAAGACGAGGAACACGCCGATCGGCACGATGAACCAGCTCTGGACCTGGTCGTCGTGTGTGAGCCCGCGGATGTCGGCCGATTCGGCGTTGGCGCCGGCGATCTGGGCCGTGACGTGGATTCCCTGGTATTCGCCGAGGTAGTCATTGAGCCGGCGGCGCAGGGTCAAGACCTGATCCATCGCCGCGTGGGAGAAGATGCGGTCGGCCTGGGTCAGGTCGATGCGGGCGCGGTGGCCGTCGGGGGTGATGTAGGCGGCGAAGCTCTTCGAGCAGATCGGGATGGTCGTGCACGGTCTGGTCGTTGATCAAGCAGGCGGTCGAGCGCGCGGCGGCCGACCGGATCGCTCAGGATCGCGGTGACCTCGCGATTGGCGCGATCGGCCCCGTCGGCGATCTGGGCGGCGCCCTCGGCCGCACGCGTCAGCTCGCGCGAGCAAGCACTTCCTGCGGCTTCTCCGACCTTGGGCGTCGTCGCTTCGCCGAGCCGCGGGCCGGCCGCGTCGTTCGGCCGACCGCTTTGCGCTCGCTGGCTGACCGGGCGCGCTCGGCGGCCGATCGAGCTCGAACGTGCTACCGAACTCGGCGAGGCTCCACGTGGCGGGTACGCCCTGCGTCCACGAGAGCACGGCCGAGGCCTGTCTCAAGCCCGAAGCCAGCGCCGTCCGTTGACATTGGCGCGGGCCAGCGAAGCGATCGGCCTTGGGGGCCGACGACTCGGCGGGCTTGCCCGTGAGCGACAGGCCGGTCTTCTGCTCGAGCCAGAGGGCCGCGCGGAGCTTGGCCGCGCCCTCGGTGAGCCCCTTGCTGAGCTGTCGGCCGCGCCGGAGGCAAGCTGGTGGAAGCCGGCGTTGACCTCGCCCAGCCGCGACGCCAGCCGGGCGCGATCGAGCGGTTGCGGGCTGCCCAGCGGCTGCGTCGCCGAGCGCACCTCCGATGAGCCGCCGCTGGTGCGCCAGGAGCCGGCTCACGTCGTCGATCAAGGCCAGGCCCTCCGAGCTTGCGGAAGTCGGTGTCCGACTCGAGCACCACCGTCAGCGGCGCCAGCATCCCGGGCTCGAACTTCGAGGCCACCAGCCGGAAATCCTGCGACCGAACGTGCCGTGCTCGGCAGCTCGGTCATCAGGTCCTGAATGAAGTGCGTTCTCAAGCCCACGATCGTGAGCGGAACCATCACCGCGATCGTGCACACCCAGCTTCGCAGCGGCCGCGCCATCACCTGCCGGCCCAATCGCTCCCAGAACGCGCGCGACGTGCCCGCGAGCCCGTCGAAAGGCGCGGGGATGAACCCGCGCCAGGAGCACGAGCAGCGCGGGCGTCAGAGTCAGCGTGGCCAAAAGTGCCAGCGCCAGGCCCAACGCCACGCTCGGGCCCGTGCTGGAAAACAGCTTGAACCGGGTCGTCCCCATCAAGAGCAGGCCGATGATGATCGTGCCGGCGCTCGTGACCAGCGCCGTGAACGAGCGGGCCAGCGTCACGCGCATCGAGCCGGCCGGATTGTTCTCGTTCAAGTGCTCCGCAAAACGCCACGACAGGAACAGGCAGAAATCAGTGCCGGTGCCGAACAAGATCGCGATCAGGAACAGCTCGACCAGCGGCGAGATTTCCCATCCCGCCAGGATCATCCAGGCCAGAATTCCGCGAGCGATCACCAGGCTGATGCCGATCGTCACCAGGGGCACCAGCGGCAAGCCAGAATGAGCGATAGACCGCCAGGAGCACGATCAAGAGCAGCACGATCGTGGCGATGGCGGCGCGATCGAGTGAGGTCTGAACGTTGGCCATGTAGTCGCGGCCGATCACGGCGTCGCCGGTCCAGCGCAGCTCGAGACCTGCGGGCATGGCCAGGTCGGCCGAGTGTGCCTGGCGCTCTAGCCACGCGACCACGTCTTGGCTGATCGGCGCCACAAACGACGTGGAGAGCGACACGGCCAGCAACTGCACGGTGTGATCTGCGCTCGTCAGTCGCGAGGCGATCTCAGGCGGCGACGCCGGGCCGAGCACCCGGACGATCTCCTTGGGGTGCTGCGGCGCGAGAAATCGCTCAGAAAGACGCCTTGCAAACTGCTCGTCCTGAGCACTCAATCCGCCTTCGCGATAGAGCGCAGCGACCGCCATTGATTCGTAGGCCGAATCGGGCCACGACTGGTTCACCAGCTCGGCGGCCCGGCGGCTCTCGGCGTCGGAGGCCAGCATCTTCGCCTGTCCCTCGGCCGCCAGCCGCGTCAAGTTCGGCGACAGGCAGCCGACGGCGGTCGCAATCGCCAGCCAGATCGTCACGATCAAGGCCGGCTTGCGACTCACGAAAACTCGCATCGCGTCCAATAAAGTTTCCTCGCAACTCGTGGAAGAATCACTCCCCGCGACTCAACACGGTTCGCAAGGAGCCTCGCGGAATCGGTAACTCAAAGATCGCCCGACCGTCCGCAAGCTGTTTCCACCGGCGCTCCCCAACGTCGAATCCAACCGACTGGTAGAAAAAGAAGATCGGGCATTAAATAGGCGAGCCGCCGACCTTCGCGCCAGCGATCCATTTCCCAAGGTGGAGTTAAAATAGGAAAAATGGCAGGAGTGATACGGCTGTCAACTCAGCGTTTACTATAGGGAGTTATCCTCCCGAATCAAGAACAATATGCTGAGCGCTTGCCTGAGTCAAAGGGGCAGGCCGCCTGAAGGAAGCGATTTCGAGCGCGCCGGCGAGCCAGGCGCAGCGCGTGCTGCAGCGCTTGCTCGCGTGCAGGACGGGGTCCGGCGCGCTCCCTCTTTCTGCTAGCACACGCGTGTGCTAACCTTTTGCCAGCCTATTCTTTATGATCTCAGAGTGGTGCCGCTGGTGGCCCGCGATAATGAATGCGAGGGCGCGCACGCTGACATCGACGCCATTGGCGTTGCCGCGCTTATCCCAGTCGTCGCGCGCGAGGTTGTCGAAGAAGGCGACGTGCGAGTTTCTGACCATCTCGAACTCGGCGGCGAGGCTTGAGAGTGGGCAATCACGGAAAACGGCCGACTGGGCGAAGACGTTTTCATCGAATCCAGGCAGGGGAGTGGCATCGCCGCGCGCGAATCGCAGCGCTCGATAGCCGAAGACCCGCTCGCAGTCGGTCAAATGGCCGATAACCTGCTTGATGGTCCATGTATGGGGCGGGTGCAGACGGCAGGCTTCTTCTTCGCTCACTTCGCGCAGAAGCGCAAGCAGTTCTGCAAGCGACGTCTTCAAGACCGGAATGACTTTTTCCTCCGGCACGAGCGCGACGTATTTCGCGTAATAGGGGGCGTATTCATCGGCTGATGGACGAGCCATGGTGTTGTTCCTTTTGCGCGTGACAACAGTCTAACGGACGACCGGCTGCTCCGAGAAGAACTTCGGATCGTAGCAAACGAGCTCGATCTGGTTGCCTTCGGGATCGCGCACGTAAAGCGACCGCCACTCTACCCATGCGTGGTTAGCGAGTTCGACTTCAAGTCCGAGCGCCTCGAGCCTGGCGCGCTCGTCATCGAAATCGTCGCGATCGATCGTAAAGGCGATGTGATCGACTGCGGAGACGCGTTGATCTACGGTCGTGCCGCGCGCAAAGAGAGCAAAGACCTGTGTGTGCCCGCCGTATCCCGGCCCCAAGCGGTACAGTACGGCGCTTTCAGAGGAGCCGAGCGGCTCCAGGTCAAAGGCATTTTCGTAGAAGCGCCTCATGGCGGCCAGGTCATTGACCCGCAAGGCCGCCTCGCCCAGTGCCCGGATCTTCGACGTTGCACCTGACGTTGAGATCGGTCGGGGAGGCTCGATGAATTCCACGCGATTGCCGAACGGGTCGCGAAACTCGAACCGACGACGCCCAGAGATCGGAAGCCCATCGATCAACGCCAAATCGGCGGCCGTCAGCTTGCTGCGCCATTCGTCAAGATTCAGGACTGTGTAAGCGATATGAGCTTTTGTCGGTTGGCGCTGGGCGCCGTCCTCGACGCCGACATGGACCTGACGATCGCCGGCCTGGAGCCAGAAGCCGCCGCGCTTTTTGAGACCGTCGGGTTTCTCGATCTCGGTCAGCCCCAGCAACCCGCGATAGAACGCTCGTGCCTTCTCGACGTCGGCCGCCGGCACGGTGATCTGCACGTGATCGACACCAACGATCATGGGAGGCTTAGGAGATCTGATCATCAGTATAATAAAACCTTCTGCTCGCGACGAAAACCGCCGCCTCATAGAGACGATTGGCCGCGAAGCGCACTTTATATTCTATGGACGCCGCGAAGTTCGATGACAGAGGTGAGGTTTCAGAGGAATTGCGGCGGGCCGCGGCCGGCGATGAGGGGGCTCTGCGCTTTATTCTCGCAGCACCGCGAGCGCCTGAAGCAAATGGTCCACTTGAGGCTGAGTCGCCGCCTCGCCGGGCGAGTCGACGATTCCGACGTGCTCCAGGAAGCCTTCATCGAGGTGAGCCGCAAGCTGCCGGAATACGTCCGAGAGCCGAAGCTGCCGCTGTTCCTCTGGATGAGGCAACTGACCGCGCTCAAGCTGTCAGAGGTGCACCGGCGTCACCTGGGCACGCAGCTCCGCGACGCCGACCGTGAAGTCACGCTGCACCGCGGCTGCCTGCCCATGGCCGATTCGGTGTCGCTGGCCGCGCAGCTTCTGGGGAAGCTTACAACCCCTTCTCAAGCCGCGATCAAGGCCGAAACTCGGCTATTGGTCCAGGAAGCCTTGAACAGTATGGACCCGACCGACCGCGAGGTCGTGGCTCTCAAGCATTTCGAGCAGCTCAGCATCGCCGAGATCGCCCAGGTGCTCGGCCTCTCCAAGGCCGGCGCCGGCAGCCGCTACCTGCGGGCCGTCAAACGCTTGCGGGCCATTCTGGAAAACGTTCCCGGTTTCGAGCTGTAAGACAAGGATCGCGCAAGCGCGCCGCGCGCAATCGCCGGTCAACGTGGAGTTGTGACAATGTTCAGGTCGCAATCCAAATCGAACGCCAACCTGGTCGTCGAGCTGGCTGAGGAGTTCGTCGACCGCTACCGCAATGGAGAGCGACCGCCCCTCAAGGAATACATCGACCGTTATCCGGAGTGCGCCGACGAGATCCGCGAAGTTTTCCCGGCGATGGCGTTGATCGAGAACATTGCGGTTGTTGACGAGTCGGCCGCTTCTGATCGGACGGAGGCCGGGCAATCATTGCCGGGGGTTCCCCCGGTGCCGGAGCAGTTCGGTGACTACCGGCTCATCCGCGAAATCGGTCATGGCGGCATGGGACTGGTCTACGAGGCCGAGCAGCTCTCGCTCGGGCGGCACGTCGCGCTCAAGATCCTGCCCGTTCAAATGGTGCGCGATCCCCGGCAACTGAAGCGGTTCGAGCGTGAGGCTCGGGCGGCAGCCAGGCTGCACCACACCAACATCGTGCCGGTCTTCGGGGTGGGTGAGCATGACGGGATCGCCTACTACGCCATGCAGTTCATCGCGGGGCTGGGACTTGACGAGGTGATCGCCGAGCTCAGGCAGCTCAACGGAGGCAAGGCGGGGCACGAGAGCGTCCCACCCGGCGGGGAGTTGCGGATCTCGCGCCGCGGCAACTCTGCCGCCGACATCGCCCGTTCGCTCGTCACCGGCAAGTTCGAGCGCGGCGCTCCGAATGCCACGCAGCTCGAGCACGGAACCGCCCAGACCGAGGCCATCGACTCGAGCGAGCTTGAGCCCCTCGAGCGGGCAATGACCGCAGCCGCGTTGACTCACGCGACGGAAAACCTTGGCCGCGCCGCGTCGGCGCATTCGGCCTTGAGCACGAGCGGGTCTTCGTCGGCGGTCCTGCCGGGCAAGAGCAGCGAGAGTCCCTCACACCGATCGCGATTGGGGACGTACTGGCAAAGCGTCGCCCAGGTCGGGATCCAGGTGGCCGGAGCGCTCGCGTACGCGCACGACCAGGGCATTCTTCATCGGGACGTCAAGCCTTCCAACCTGCTGCTCGACACCCGGGGAACCGTCTGGATCACCGATTTCGGACTCGCCAAGACCGACGACCAGAAGGACCTGACCCAGCCCGGCGACATTCTGGGAACTATTCGCTACATGGCCCCAGAGGCATTCGAGGGAGCAACCGACGCGAGGAGCGACATCTACTCGCTGGGATTGACCCTCTACGAAATGCTGGCACTGCGACCGGCGTACGGCGAGAAGGATCGCCACCGGCTGCTCAACCAGGTCATGCACGAGTCGCCCCCGCCGCTCCAGTCGTTGAACCCCCGAATCCCCGGCGATCTGGTCACCATCGTAAACAAGGCGATCGACCGCGAGCCGGCGCACCGATACGCCTCAGCCGGGGAAATGGCGGCCGATTTACAGCGATTCGTCGCCGACGAGCCCATCCGCGCCCGGCCCCTCTCGAGCACGGAGCGAGTTTTGCGCTGGTGCAAGCGCAATCGAGCGGTGGCCGCGCTGGCGTGCAGCCTGCTCCTGGCGATGTTCCTGGGAACGATCGTCTCGTCTTACTTCGCCATCTCGGCGATTCGCGAGCGGAATGCGTCGCGCTGGCTCTCGTCAAGTCTGGTTCTCGAGCGCGGAATCAAGCTGGCCGAGAAGGGAGAGATGGCGCAAGGAGTACACTGGATGGCCGAGGCGATCCGGCTGGCGCCGCCAGGCGCGATCAACCTCGACACCGTAGCGCGTGAGAACCTCGCTGGTTGGGCAGCGCAACTGGTCGTTCCCGGCTGGGTCTTCGAGCTCCCCGACCGGGCGATGGCGCTGGCGTTTCATCCCGACGGCAAGTCGATCGCGGCCGCGTGCGCCGACGGCAAGATTTATCGCTGGTCGCTTTCGGCGGGCCGACCGATCGAGCCGGCCCTCGAGGCGCCTGCGTTTGTGTGCTCAGTCGCCTTCAGCGATGACGGGTCAACGATCGATGCGGCGTTCGGCTCGCAGACGTCCTCCGGCTTGATCCGCTGGAACGCGGCAACGGGTGAAGTCGTCGGCGTGGTCGAAGCCAATGGGGACATCGAGGACAAGAAGAATTGGTTCATCGCCGAGAGTCGCGCTGCTCGATCAGTCGTCCTGGGCAGCCCACGAGCGGTCCAGCGACTGGACGCGCGGTCGCTCGAGCCCCTGGGCCGGCCGATCTTGCTCAAGTCTTTACTCAACGACGTGGCCTTTGACCCAACCGGCAACTTCTTCATCACATGCAGCGGCGATTACGTCAAGCCGCACGGTGAAGTTCAGCGCTATCGCGCCGCCACGGGCGAGCCGGTCGGACCGCCGCTTGTGCTCGACCACGCCGCTTACCGGGTTGCGTTTCATCCGAGCGGCGACGTACTTCGCCACCGGAACGTTCGGTGGCAAGCTTCAATTCTGGGACGCTGCGACCGGCCAGGCGATCGGGGAGCCGATGTTGCACCCGGCCGAAATCGACGGCCTCACGTTCGCTCCGGATGGGCTGGCAGTCGTCACCGGAGATAGCCATGGAATCATCCGGATATGGGATGTCAGGCGGCGGACCCTGGTTACCTCATTCCCCGCGCACACCGCAGAGATTCGCGACCTCGCGGTCAGTGCCGACGGGGAAACGATTGCCTCGGTGGGGAACGATCGTGCCATCCGAACCTGGTCGCTGCCGAAGCAACCATCCGCGGAGCTGGGGCCCACTACGGAATCGATCACCGCGTCGGAGGGGCTCGCGCCGCTAGGGTTCGGCGGACCGGTGCACGCCACGGTGAACTTCGATCGCGAGCGACAAATTACCGTGGTGCCCATGCGAGCCAAGGGCAGCGGCACTGATCAGGCCGCGTATGCGCGGATCATCGATCTCAAGGGATTGCTGCCAATCGGCCTGCCCCTGCGCACGCGCGGGCGATCGGCTGCGTCGCCATTAACTCCGACGGCTCGACCATTGCGACCGGTGGGGCCGATTCTCAGGTCCGGGTCTGGGATGGCCGGAGCGGAAAGCTGCGCTTGCCGCCCTTGGCGCACTCAAACTACGTTGCGGCGGTGGCGTTCAGTCCTGACGGCACTCTGCTGGCGAGCGGCGATTACGCCTCGCAAGTCTTGCTCTGGGACGTGGCCACCGGACGTCTGGTCCGGAGACTGCCGATGAACGACATCGTGCTCTGCCTGTCGTTTAGCCCCGACGGGCGCACACTGGCTGCCGGGTCGGCGCAGGACTGGAGCGGTCAGCCTCGCGCCGTGATTTGGGATGTGGCCGCGGGCAAGACGGTCGGCGAGCCCATGAAGCACGGGGACAGTCTTATATTCGTCGCTCACAGCCCTGACGGGAGAGCGATCGTTACCGCGGCCGGTGACCACGTGGCCCGGCTGTGGGACGCAGTGACTGCCAAGCCGATCAGTCCGCCGCTGCCGCAGCCCAAGGGGTTCGCCGCCGCCGCGTTTGCAACGTCGGGGCGATGGGTGATCGTCGCCGATCGCGAAGGGATGCTGCGGAGGTGGGACACCGCCAGCGGCAACTCCGTGGGCAAGCCGATTGCAACGGATTCACGAATCACGGCGCTGGTTGTCCATCCAGACGACCAACTGGTTGCGACCGGCGATCTTGCCGGCCATGTCAGGATCTGGAACCTCGAGATGGCACTGCCGGTCGGTCCGCCCGCGCTCCAGCACGCGCCGGTCATCGCGGCTGCCTTTACGATCGACGGCCGAGCGCTTGTCACGGTCTCGACCCACGGCGAAGCTCGCCGGTGGCCGCTGCCGCAAAAAGTCAGAGGAGAGCCCGATCGGCTTGATCGCTGGCTCCAGGCGGTGACGGGATTGAGCATGGATCAGAATAACGCCATTGTCGCCATGGAGCCCGAGCGATGGCGCAGCGGCCGCGAACAGTTGGCACGCGATGCGCTCCACAGGAACCGTTTAGTTGGCGACCCCGACCAGGCGGACTGGCACAGCGCACGGGCCAGCGACGCCGAGCAACGAGGCGACGCATTCGCGGCCGCGTGGCACCTCGATCGGGTGCTCGCGGAACGGCCGGACGACTGGGTCGCCTACGCCCGCCGAGCCGGGGCGCGGTATCTCCTGGGAGATTCGCGAGGGGCGGCGGAAGACGAGGCTGAGCTCAGAAACCTCGGCCTGGCCGAGCGAGAAACCGACTGGCAGCGACATCGCGCGCTCGACCACCTGCAGGCCGGTCGCTGGCGCGAGGCCATCGCCATGCTCGACCGCCTGATCGCGGTTTTTCCCAGCGAGCTTGGCCTGTATCTCGACCGTGCCGGCTGCCTGGCGCGCCTGGGTCGTCACGAGGAAAGCCAGGCCGATATCGCCCGGGCCATCGACCACGGTGCCGACGACCCAGTTCTGCTCTACTCGTTCGGCGTCGATCGAGCCCAACGCGGCCGGTGGGACGAGGCCGCCCGGTTGTTTGCGCGTGTTCGCCAGGCATCGGCCGTTTCGGTTCACACCTGGGTGTCGATGGCCGTGACCACGCTCAAGGCGAGCGATCGTGGGGCGTACCGCGCGCTTGGCCGGCAGCTCTGGAAGCGGTCGGAGGCGCTGCGCGGCGATCCGATGAGCCTGAACAACCTGGCCTGGTGCTATGCCCTGGGGCCATCGGGTTTGGATGATTATCAACCGCTGATCACGGCGACTCGAGAAGGCCGTCGCCGAGATTCCGCGCTCGGCGGGCGCCCAACGCCACCTTTTCTTGAATACGCTGGGTGGGGTACTGTACCGGGCGGCCCGGTTCCGCGACGCGGTCAGTCGCCTTGGGGAAGGGATGGCCGCTCAACCCGGCGCCGCGGCTCCCGAGGACTACGTGTTCCTGGCGATGGCTTGTGAAAAACTGGGTCGCCACGCCGATGCCGTTCGCTGGCTCGCGAAGGTGGCCCCGCGGTCTGAGGCGAATACGGCGCAGGAGTTCTGGAATGCGACGGAACTAGAGCTCCTGCGCAATGAGGCCGTGGCCCTGATTACGCTCGATCATGTTTTTCCCAGGGACCCGTTCCAGCCATGAGCTTCAGGTCGCGCACCGAGTCGCGTTCCAATCTGGTCGTGGAATTGGCCGAGGAGTTTCTCGACCGCTACCGCAAAGGCGAGCGGCCGCCCCTCAAGGAGTACACCGACCGGTATCCGCAATTCGCCGACGAGATCCGTGAGGTCTTCCCCGCACTGGCGATGCTTGAAAAGATCGCCGTGGACGAGGGCTCCGCAACCGCGGCGCAAGCCGCAGCGGCAGCGCCCGCGAGGGCCCAGGCGCCGGCGGTCAAGCAGCTTGGCGACTTCCATATTCTGCGCGAGATCGGCCATGGCGGCATGGGCATCGTCTACGAGGCCGAGCAGGTCTCGCTGGGCCGCCACGTCGCGCTCAAGCTGCTCCCGCCGCAGATGCTGCGCGACCCCAAGCAGCGCCGGCGGTTCGAGCGCGAGGCCCGCGCAGCCGCACGACTCCACCACGCCAACATCGTGCCCGTCTTCGGCGTCGGCGAGCACGAAGGCATTCCGTACTATGCCATGCAGTTCATCACCGGCCACGGCCTGGACGACGTGCTCGATGAGCTGCGGCGGCTCAAGGCCGGCGGCCTCGCGCCCGACATGGCCACGGGCCCCGGCTCCGTGGGGGAAACCGAAGGCGAGAGGCCGGGCACGGTGGCATCAGTCGCGCGCTCGCTGTGGGCCGGCGGACTGGGATTCCAAGACCAGCAGACCGAGGCCGCGCCCTTCGGCAACGAAGCGTCGGCGACCGCCGCACGCGAGGCCAGCGGCACGCCGCCGCCTGCGCCCAGGCCGGCTGAATGGCGCGGCTCGGCTTCGCTTGCTCACGGCTCCTCGACCGTCTCGCTCTTCGGCGCCTCGGGCTCCAGTTCACTCGTGGGCTCGTCGGGGAGCAAAACTTACTGGCAAGGCATCGCGCGGTTCGGCGCGCAAGTCGCCGATGCTCTCGCCTACGCTCACTCGCAAGGCGTTCTGCACCGTGACATCAAGCCGAGCAACCTTCTGCTCGACACCCACGGAGCGGTTTGGGTCACGGACTTCGGCCTGGCCAAGCTCGACGACCAGCAAAACCTCACCGGCTCGGGCGACATCCTCGGCACCTTGCGCTACATGCCGCCGGAAGGCTTCGAGGGCCGGCACGACGCTCGCGGCGATGTTTACTCCCTCGGCATTACCCTGTACGAGATGCTGGCGTTGCGGCCGGCCTTCGACGAGACCGACCGGGCGCGGCTCATCCGCCTGGTCACGGCCGACGCTCCCGAGCGGCTGCGCAAGCTCAACCGCGATGTGCCCCGCGATCTTGAGACGGTCATCCACAAGGCGATCGACCGCGATCCCGGTCATCGCTACCAGACGGCCGCCGAGCTCGCTGAGGACCTTCGACTTTTCGTCGAGGACCGCCCCGTGCGCGCGCGACGCGCCAGCGAGGCCGAGAAGTTCATCAGGTGGTGCCGGCGCAACCCGATTCCCGCGGGCCTGCTGGCCGCGCTGGTCGCGGTTTTCTGGGTCGGGTTCGGCCTGGTCGCGTGGAACTGGCGTGCGGCGGTCGCCGAGCGCGAGGCCAAGGAGGAGCAACGGCAAAAGGCGATCTTCGCCGGCGAAGAGGCCCGCCTGGCGCGGGACAAAGCGCTCACCGAAGAGAAGAAGGCGCATCGCGCCGCCGAGCGCGCTGATCGCAGCCTTTACTTCAGTCTGATCGACCGCGCCCGGCTGGAGCGGGAATCAGCCAACATCTCCGAATCGGAGGCTATCCTCGACCGCTGCGAACCCTCGCGCCGGGGCTGGGAGTGGCATTTCCTGAAGGGGCTCAACCATGCCGAGCTGCTGAACCTTCGCGGCCATGGCCAGGGCTCGTGGGTCGATTCGGTCACCTTTAGCCCGGACGGGAAGTGGATCGTCACGGCCGGCGGCGGCGACCCGTATTTCGAGAACCCAGGGCACGTCGCCGTGCCCGGCACGGTCGTCGTGTGGGACGCCGAGACGGGCAAGCCCATCCGCACCCTCCACGATCATCATCACCTGGTCAATCAGGTTGCATTCAGCCGCGATGGCCGCGTCCTGGCGTCGTACAGCCTCGATGGCACGGTCAAGGTCTACGAGGTGCCGAGCTGGCGGCTCGTCCGAACGCTCGTCGTGAGAAAACCCACTCCTGCCGGCAAACTACCGGGAAGTCAGTTCGTACCAAAGAGCTTCGCACTCGCGCCCGACGGCAAGATGGTGGCGGCAATCGCCGATGATAACACGCTGGCTCTCTGGGACGTCACGACGTCGAAGCTGCGAACCACGCTGCGGGCCGATCGGGTCTTATGCACCCATTTCGTCTGGAGCGCCGATGGGAAGTGGCTGGCGGCCTCCGCCGCCTCGTCGCCGGAGCGTGCGGCGATGACCCTGCTGTTCTGGAATCTCGAAACTGGCGCCGAGCTGACACGCGCCGAGGTTCCTGCCAAGATCGAGTGCCTGGCCATCAGTCCGGACTCCCGCATGGTCGCGACCGGAACCGAAACCGGGTTTATCACCGTGTGGGACTTAAATAGCGGCAAGCCGCGGCATTTCGTCAGCGGCCTCCGCGGCCCGGTCTCGGCCCTGGCATTCAGTCCCGACGGGCTCTGCCTGGCTTCCGGCGGAAGCGATCGTACGGTCCGCATCACGAACGTTGAGTCCGGTGGGCTCCTGCGCACGATCCGCGGGCACACCGATGTCGTCACCTCGATCGACGGCAGTCCTGACTTCGATCGGCTGGTCACCGGGTCGCATGACGGCACGGCACGGGTCTGGGATCTCACACTCGACGAGGAAACCGGAGGGAAGGATGCCTACGGCCGAGGCGCGGTCGATGCCATCGGCTACGCACGCGGAGGCCGAGAGCTCGTCGTTTGCAACCGGATTGGACTGGTATTTCGGTTCGTGCCGGGCACGTTCAGCGAGCTCGAGCGCACAGGCGGTCTGGCCACCGGCTGGCTCGTTCCCGCCCAGCCGGCGGGTTTCAGCGAAGACGGCCGCCTCGCCATCATGGTGGGCGAACATGCGCGGCGGAAGGCGATGTGCTTCGACCTCGAGGGCGTTCGTCCGCCGATCCGTCTGCGGGGCCATGCGCTCGACATCTCGTCGGTCGCGCTCTCGGCCGACGGCTCGCGAGCCGTCACCGGCGCCCGCACGACCCGCAGGCAACAGTCCCCAAGCTCCGAGCTCTTCGCGTGGGACGTGGGCACCGGTCAGGCGCTGCTGGCGAAGGAGTTCGTCCACGAGGTCATTTATCGGGTCGCGATCGACCCGGCCGGCAAGCTTCTGGCCGTCGCGGCCAGCTCCAATCCGAACCCATTCGGCGGGTCAGGTCCGGATGACGCGAGCCTGGTGGTTGTTCTCGAAATCGAATCCGGCCGCGAGATCATGAGAAGCACCGTTTCAGGAGACCTCGCTTTCGCGCTGGGGTTCAGCCCTGACGGCCAGCGGCTGGCCGCGGCCGGGATCAACCGCTCGGTGTTGATCTGGGACGTCGCGTCGGGACAGACCCTTGCGCGGTCGAACCAGGGTCCGGAGGAGGCCATGGATCTGGCATTCAGCCAGGACCAGCGGCGACTCGCGATCGCCGCGTTTCGAGAGGTCAAGCTCGTCGATACGGAGACTGCGGCGGAGGTCCTGATTCTCCGCGGCCGTGCTCAGGTGGTCCCCAATACCTCCAGCTTCAACCCCCGCGTCCGATTCAGCCCTGATGGGAAGAGCCTGCTCGCGGTCTGCAGCGGGTATGACAACATTCTCGCCGAGTGGACGCTCCTTGAAGACAGTCCCGATGCTCGCGAGCAGCGTCGCCAACTGATGCGCCGCCGTGCGGTATCCCAACACTTGAACACAGCGTTCCATCGCATGGAGAGAAATTCAACCAACTCCGTCGCGCTTTTTCATCTGGATCAGGCCGGGCGAATCGGTCTGAAAACACCCAATGATCATATCATCCGAGCCGAAGTCCTCGCATGGCTCGGTCGGTGGGACGGGGTCGAGGACGATCTGGAACAGGGCTTCGCCCTGGCAAAGGGGAACGACTCGATTACTGCCGATGCCGCCATGATGCTGGCTTCTCACGGGCGATTCCAGCAAGCTGGAGCCTGGTTCGCCCGGCTGACCAGCATCCCTGCCTCGGTTCTCGCGGGTTCCGCTTTGATCCTGGACTTCTCAAAGCGCATGCTCGTCGCGCGCGACCTGCCGCATTATCGACAACTTTGTTCGCTGGCCTGGGGGCGACTCGAATCAACGACCAGTCCGGACAACCAGCTTCGACTGGCCATGATCGCCACCCTGCACCCCGCGTCATCAATCGACCCGCGGGCGATGGCACTTCTCGGGGAGAAGCTTCGCGGCGCAGGGCAGCTAGGTAAGCTGCAGGTGGACGAGAGCGACCTCATGCGGGGGGCGATCCTCCTGCGAACCGGCCAGCCGAGGGCGGCCGAGTCATTTTTCCTTGAGGCCATCAGGTACGCTCCCGGGCCGGCCCGCAAGGCCCATCGCCAGGCCTGGTTGGCCATCTGCCTGTCGCACCAAGGCCGGCGCGGCGAGGCGATCAGCACGTTCGCTCACGCCGACCGTTTCGTCCGGGCGCAGGTTCCAGGAGGCCGGCCCGAAATCGAGCAAGAGCCGCCCGAAATCGCGGGGGAATCCTGGATATGGTGGGACCTGATCATCGCCTGGCGCGAGGCTCAGGGCCTGATCATGGACGGCTCATTCCCGGCGGAGCCGTTTGCTCGGTGATCGAACCGGTGTAGCGTTCATCGGCATTCGCGCCGCACGTTACTCACTTCACCCTGACGAGCTTCATGATCCGTCCCGATACGTTCCAGTCCTGAACGTACAAATTGCCATCCTTGTCCCACGACGAGCCATGCGTGCCGCTGAAAATCCCTTCGATCCACTGGTCTTGCGGCACGTTGAAATTGGCGCGCTTGGCCGGGTCGGAGTTGTGACCGAGAACGGCGATGATCGTGTTGCTCTTGTCGAGAATCACCAGCCGTCCGTGGAGATCGGGCACCGAAACATAGTCGCCTTGCACCACGGCCGACGTCGGCATCCCCAGCCCGGTCACAACCTCTTCGATGAACTCGCCGCCCAAGCTGTAGTGCAACAATCGTCCCTTGGGCTGATGGTTGCGGTCGCAGATCAAGAGTCGCGGTGGATCATATCGGGTGTCGAGCGTCATTCCGTGGGCGGTGTTGAATTCCTTGAGGCCATTGCCCTTTTTGCCGAAGTGCATCACGTACTTGCCGTACTTATCGAACTTGAAAATATGGTTGCTTGCATAGCCATCGGCCACGTAAATATCTCCATCGGGACCGACGGTCATGGCGGTCGGGTTGAACTGCTTGAGGTCCAAGCCCGACTCCTTGGGAAACGGCAGCTTCAAGACGATCTCGCCCGTGAGCGCGCTGAACTTGATGCCCTCTGCGTTGTTGTTGCGTGCTCCATAGATGAACTCGCCGGTTTCCTCGTCGCGAATCTTCATGTCGTGGATGTCGGAATACTTGTCGCCCAGAAACTTCCGAACGACCTTGCCGTCGGGGCTGAACACGAAGACGCCAGCGTGGGCACTCGTGTAAATGTTGCCCGCCTTGTCGATCACGACGGCGCCGTGAGTGGGCCCGAGCACCGACTTGCCGTCGTCGCCCAAGCCCCAGCCGGGAACCGTGTCAAAGGTCATTTGCCCGCACCCCATCCGCACGGGTTTGGCCTTTTCTTTGTCGTCGGCGAACCCAGGCAAAGCCACGCTCAAACCGAGGGCGACAGCGAATGATAGCGAACGGTAAGTCATGATGAATTCTCCTGGTTGCGATTTTGCGCCGGGTCTCGGATGCGTATGTGGACGATCGCCGGCACGTTGATGCAACCGAATCGCTCAACGTATCAAGATGACGACGACGAAAAGGCGCACGAGCGCTTCCAGGCGTCGACAATCGGTCGTTACAGGCCGATAGGATATCGCGCTGCGAGCCAAAGTGACAGCAACGCTCGCCCATTGACGCCCTGCAAGAGGGCTGTCAACATCCGCTCGGTCTCTACAGCCCTTGCCGTTATGAGCGCGTCACGTTACTATACGCCCAATGATCAGGGGATTTCGCGACAAGGAGGCCGAGCAACTTTTTGGACGGGAACCGGGTTCCAAGTTTGCCCGCCCATTGCAAAGGGCGGCGCTGCGGAAGTTGCTGTTGCTTGATGCCGCGGAGTCGCTGGCGGACTTGCGAGTGCCTCCCGGCAATCGGCTGGAAAAGCTAGTGGGGGACCGAGAAGGCCAGCACAGCATCCGCGTCAATGACCAATGGCGCGTGTGCTTTCGCTGGGAGGATGGAAACGCCTACGACGTCGAGATCGTCGATTATCATTGAGGGTAAGTTAGAAATGCCGCGCCGCAAGCTGCCACCGATTCACCCGGGTGAAATCCTCGATGAGGAGTTTCTCAGTCCGCTCGGCATCAGCCAATACCGGCTCGCCAAGGAGATGAGCGTGCCTGCGCGCCGAATCAACGAGATCGTTCACGGAACGAGGGCGATCACGGCCGACACCGCCTTGCGCCTCGCGCGATACTTTGGCACTTCCGACCGCTTCTGGCTGAACTTGCAAGCGCGTCACGATCTCGAGCTCGAGAAGGATCGGCTCGGCAGCCGGATAGAGCGCGAGGTCAAGGTCCTGGCTTCGACGCTTGAAGATACGCCCGCCACGGCGCCCAGTAGTACTTCTCCCAGCCGTGGCTCACGCCGGCAAAATCGCGGTCGGAGACGTTGATCTGAGCCAGTTCGATGCGTGCGCCGCTTTCCTCAGGCCAGAACGACAGCACGAGCACCGAGTCGATATCGCCTTCGGCCCAGTTAACCGAGCGCCAGGTTTGAACGATCAACTTCTTGGGCTCGATGTGCAAGATCGTGCCTGCGATCTGGCCGTTGAACGCACGAAACGACGCGCCATGGCGTGGTTCGATCGCGACGGGGAAGGCCGTAAAAGCGGCGTGCTCGGCCGGATCAAGATACATGTCGAAGAGCTGGTCGGGACTCGCGGGCAACGACGCGGCGGTGAGCAAGTTCTTGGCCATGAAGATCGCTCTCCGGACGGCGGATCCATGGGGTACGCGAATGGATCAAGGCGCGCGACTCGATTGATCGACGCCGGCGCTGGGTTCTTCCACCGCGGCACGCGAACGCCGCGGCTGATAGCTGTTACAGAAGTCGATTCGCTCGCCGATGCTGGGGTGGCTCGACCGGAAGATCTTGTAGAAGAGGCCAGGCCGCGGATTGCTCAGGTTCTCCATCTGCAGCTTGACAAAGGCCGTGCCCGCCGAATGCTTGTATCCCGTGAGGTCGAGGGAGAACCGATCGGCCTCGTGTTCTTGATGGCGGCTGTACGTCAGAGCGACCGGGCTAAGCACCAAGAACGCACCCTCGAGCAGCATCAGCATGAGCGGCAGCGACGCAATATCGGCGAGCGAGTCGAAACCGAGCCGGTCGCGATAGCGGGCAACGAGCAAGCGCCCCAGCCGATCAACCAGAAAGAGCCCGATCAAGGTGACGATCGACGACAGCAGGATCGAGCGAACCACGTGCCCCAGCACGTAATGGCCCATCTCGTGGCCCATGACGGCGAGAACCTCGCGCTCGTTGAGCTTGGCGAGCAAGGTGTCCCACAACACGATGCGCTTGGTTTGCCCGACGCCGGTGACGTAGGCGTTGACGGCGCTCGTATCGACGCTTTTATCCACCTCGAAGACCCGGCTGCCTTCGATGCCTGCTTGATTCGCCAGCGCCAGGATCGAGCGCTCGAGCTCTTTGTTCTTCATCGGCCCGAAGTCGTTGAACAGTGGGGCGATCCAGATGGGAGTGAGCAGGATCGTCAGGAACAGGAAGGGGACCGACAGCATCGCCGTGTAGATCCACCAGCGCCGGGGGCTCCTGGCGAGAAGCAAGTAGGGCACCCACGCAAGCAGGAAGCCGACGGCCATCTGGATCGCCAGCTCAACCAACGAATCGTGCCACCACTTGGCCGGCGTCTGGTTCGACAGCCCGTAATCGTGCAGGCGGATGAAGCCTTCGTAATAAGCCAGGGGAAGCTCGAGTACAAAGATGACCAGCAAAAGCAGGACTACGTACAGACCAACCGTGAAGAGCCAGACGCGACCCAGTCGCTGGGCCAGGTTTCTGAGTCGGGCCGAAAAGCCGCTGAAAACGAGCAAGCCGGGCACCACGATCGCCCACGCCTGGTTCAAAAGCCAGAGCCAGTTGCCGCTCCGGTAAAACTGTAGGGCCTTTGGCGTCGGCTCGGGCACGGCCACCGGGGCTTGCTCGGAGGCGTCGGCCGGCCCGGCCGCGGGCGATCGATCGACCGCGATCGCACCCGTAGGGCCCGATTTGCCCCAGGCTGTGGTAAAGACAATAAGATAAAGAAATAGCGATATGGTCAGTACGTGAGAACGATTGATGACGCTTGGCCTGCCGGCCCGAGCGGAGACGTTTGAATCGCCAGACTGATTCTTCATGGCGGCGAATTTCACTCGATGCGGTGGGTGGGGCGATCGACGTTCTCGGGCGGGGCTTCCGGCGTGGGCTTGTAGAATCGGAAGGCGGCGACCACTCCGAGGCCGACGACCAGGGCGCTCAAGCCCCAACCGGCGTAGGCGACGTAGCGGGTGCGCACCAGCTCGCGCGCATCGCCGTGGCCTTTGCCCCCTGGTCGGTGCCCAACCAGGGGGCGAGTGCGTCGAGCTCGCTCTTCTGGCGGTCGTTCGTCTCCTTGAGGGTGATGACCTGGTCCTCGAGCTCCGACGCCTGCTTGGCTCTCTTTTTGAGCTCGTTGATGTCGGTGCGGGCTTCGCTCAGGTCTGCGGCCAGCGCCGCTGCGCGGGTTTCGAGATCGCTCGCCCGGCTCGCCAGGGCTTCGTTAATCGCCCTTTGAACCTTGACCTGTTTAAGGGCCTCGTCGTGCGCGTGCGCCGCCTTGTCGTACCGCGCCACAAAATCGGCGGGTCCGTCGCTGCCCAGCTTGTCGAGCACGGTATCGCTCACCAGCCGCTGTCCGGCGGCCGACTGCTCGACCGTCCGGGCGAGCGCTTGCAACGTTTCGTTCTGCTCGTGCAAACGGAGCTGAAGCTGGTAAACCCAGATCCCCGCCGCAACCGCCAGCGCTCCCAAGAGCGCACCTCCCAGGCCGAAAACCCCGGCCGTGTGGGCCCGGTCGATCGACGAGACGACTTCGCGATGTGCAGGTCGAGTGAGCATCTTCAAGAGCTCCGCTTCCAGACGGGGAGACAGTCCCCCTAAGGGGCTTGGGTTCGGCACTTGTTCGAGGTCGTTGACCAGCCGCGCCAGCGCGACTCGGTCGCCCCGCTCGGCGCTGACAAAATAGCCCGACACCGGCTCCATGCCGCCGTCGCGCCACTGAAAGAACCCCCGCGTCTGGTTGATCGGATCGACGACATAAGCCACTTGCAGGGGCTGGGCGAAGAAGTTGCGATGGATAAAGAGATCATGGTGCGACAAGAATATGCCGAAGCTGGGATGAGTGTGGTACCACCCCACGATGTCGCTGTCGGGGAACCGCTGGTCGCGCTCGCGGGTAATCTCTTCCCACGAGTCATGGGTATAGGTGAAGCTGGCCTGGGTGTTGGCGTAGTGCTTGGCTTCGAGCGACTGCGTGATCCAGACGAAGGGCTCACCGGTCGCCGGGTCGAGGCACTCCTTGCCGAGCAAGATGCCTCCCAGCTCGACGGAAGTATCGCTCAGGGCGTGGCGCTCGATGGCGTCGGCCGCTTTGAGGTCGATGAAAATTGGCAGGTCGGCCGGGTCAGCGACCTCGTAGGCGAGTGCGGCAAATCGCCGGTCGCGATCGGGCGGCAGCCGGCGCTCCGGCTCGCGCACTTTCATCTCGTCAAAAACGATTTCGTCGCCGCTCAAGGGCTGGAACCCCGCGCACGGTATGCATCGTCACGGTCGGCGGCCAGCAGGAAGAAACCCGATTCGGCCGGCCCGTCGACTCGCACTATATCGTAAAGCGGAACCCCCACGCGGAAAAGCGGCTCGGCCGCCAGCACGCTTCCTTCTGCGACCGCACTTGTAAACTCGGGTCGAGCCGGCTCTGCGCAGGTCGGACACACCGCCTCGGACGCTTTGACGAGCACTCGAGGCCGCATGACCGGGCTCTTCCAGCAGCACCGAGGGCACTCGATCGACACGACCAGCTCGCGATCCAGGACCAGCGAAAGCGGCCCGGCAAGCTTGCCCCTGGCAGCGCCGAAGAGCTCGTTGACGGTGTTCTTGCACCCGATCGGCAGTGCGACCGGCTCGGGATACGTCTCGTGGCTCAAACAGTCTTCGCGGAAGGGGAGCCGCGTCGTATAGAACTGATTGGCCACGCCGTTGTAAACCAAGGCCGACCCGGCCGTTACCGGCAGCCCGTGCAGGATCTTGAGCGCTTCCTGCACCTCGAGCGCGGCCATCATCGATGCGATGGTCGGGGCCGTCGGCACCTTGCCCGAGATGATCTCGTCGCGAGAGAGCAGCGGGCAACTGTACCTGAGGTTCAAGAGCTGGTAGTCGCGCTCGGTCATCGCGCATTCGTAGCATGCCGAGTCGGGTGGCACGAAAATCTTGACGACTCCCTGGATCTCCTGAATGCCGGCATCGACCCAGGGCGTGCCGGTCTTCCAGCACTGGCGGTTGACCCAGAGCCGCGCCTCGCGGTTATCGAGGCAGCCGATCACGAGGTCAACGTCGGCAAAGAGCCCGAGACCGACGTCGGTGATGACGTTGCCGTGAATCGGGATCACGGCAATTTCGGGATTGAGCTCGCGCGCGCGCCGGGCGGCGACGATCGCCTTGGGCTGACCGCCGTCTTCCTCGCGGAACAACACCGACCGCGACAGATTTGACGCTTCAACCCGATCGAAGTCGATCAGGTACGTTGTTCCCAGACCCAGGAGCGCCAGGTTTTTGACGACCTCGTTGCCCAGCGCGCCGGCGCCGACGACCAGCACGCGCGCCGCCTTGAGCCGTTCCTGGCGCCACCACGAGATGAGCCGCAAGCGGCCGTAGCGATCGTCGTCGTCGATCAAAAGCGTGGCATGCGACAACTCGTGCGCCCCGGCTCGGCAGTCACACCATCGGCCGCCCCGGTCGGCGCGGCTGTTCGGGCCATCTATCGGTCATGACGAGGTCCGCCGTGGGACGGTGAGTTGATGCTTATTCGATAAAGAGAATATCTTCGCCCCGCGGCCCCGGGCGCGGCTCTTGCGGTTGGCTCGATTCAAGGATCAGCACACCATCGCCTGGCTCGGGAGGGACGCCGGCCGGTAACGAATCGGCTGGGGCGGCCATGGGGAGGAGCGATTGGGCCGGCGCCGGCGGAGGCGGTGCAACGTCCACTGGTTCCCGAGCGCCTCGATCGCGGGCCGAAGCGCGCGCACCGCCGAAAACTTGGCCGTAGCGGTCCACGAACTCACGAACGTGCGCGACGGCCCCTTGCACCCCGGGGTCGGAAACCACGGCACGACTGCGGCCAACTTGCGCTGCTTTGGCGGGATTGGTGAAATCGACCGACGGCCACGAGCCGGCCGGCTCCGGCTCGTCTTCCGAGGAAATTCGCCCCTGGGCCGCGCGCAAGTCGCGCAGCGGCCGATCATCGGTCGGGAAAAGATAGGTCGTCTGATTGGCCACCCAGAGCGCCGCCTCGCGGTTGTAGGGACTGCGGATGTCGTAATTGTGGTATCGCGCCATGTCCCAGAGCATCGTACACAACTCATCGAGCTGAACGCTCGGCACCCAGTGCGTGCCGTAGCCGCCCAGACACACCATGCCGATCTCGGAGATATTGGGGTGGTAGATCGGCGTCATCCAGCGGAGCTCGGGCATCGTCCGCGGATACGACGCGCCCAGCTTGATCTCGATGCGGTGCACTTCGTGGGTCCTGACTTTGCCGCGATCGCGCCACAATCCCTTGCCCTTGAGCGAAATGACATAGTGGTTGGGCGGGTCGCCCTTGGCGCTGAACCGGAAGACCGAGCTTTCCTGGCGCAGGTGGTGCAGGGCCAGCAGGTCGTTGCGCAGGCGACGCGTTCGGGGAGATTGGTGCATGCTGTTGCCCCCGCGCTGCCGGCGGGAAACCCGGTGCTCTTTCGTGTGCGAGGCGATACAAGCCGTGCGGTGCGGAACGAGACGCCCGACCATCCCGCCGCCCTCGACGAGCGGCCGGGCCGTGATCTTAATGCCCTGCGACGACCTCAGGGTAGACGATCAGGTGGTCGCCATTTTGAACCCCGGCCTCAACAAGCGTCCAGCTCTCGAGCAGGCGCCGGCCGCCTTCCTTGTGGTCAAGCGAGTAACTCATCGGCTGGCCATCGGGACTGGTCGCCGGCAAATTCATCTTGGTGATGATGTTGGGGATGATCCGGCTGACGGGAACGGTGAAGGCAATCACCGCCTTGACCGACTTCGCCCCCGTCTGATCAAGGAAAGTGACCTGGACCCCAGTCGGATCGGCATTTCCGCCGTATGACATGATTCGGATACCTCCTCAACATCCCATTCGGCTGACGACGACGAATATTGAATCACTGCGGGCCCGAGGGCGCGATCGCCGCGAGTGCTCCGCCGGCCGGCCCGGGGAAAACCCCGCAAACAACCACCTACCGACGACTAGCTAATAGAATAACGCTCGCCAGCCCAAAACTTAACGGGCTGGTTGCGGAATTCGTCATTGACGAGATCACGCGGTCACGCTTTCGGCTTCTCAAGTACGAGCCAGTATTCGGCTTCCAGGCGGTAGTACTTCGCTGCGCCGACGTCGTAAGAGCGGCCAAAGCCGATCCGCCGAATTTTCGCGACGAGCGACTCGAGCTTTTTCATGCGCCCCAGATGACCTTCAATGGCGGACCTGCGCTCGGCTACGTTCTTGGCGGCGTCGCGCTGGCAGTCCATCACCAGTTTGGACCACACGTACACCTGGTAGGAATCGATCCGTGCCTGCTGGTAATAGGCCCAGGTCTCGTCGTATTGTTTGACAGCCGCCTGGTAGCGTGCATCGGCCAGGCGCGTGAGCTCATCGGGCTCGCGCGACTGCCCCGGCTGAAACGTGAGACAGAAAATGACCAGGCCGGCCAGCGGTGCGCGGTGAAAAACGGCAGACGACATCACGGCCTCCTTGGGCGGGTTGGAAATCCAGTCCAGTCATCGTGTGACACCGACCTTGCCGGTGCAGCCATAAATCGAACAGGCACCGACGTATTCCCAGCAATCGCGATGGTGCGGCGTCTTGCAAACGGCGCAGAGGATCATCTGGCCGCCCAAGATCGGCTCGCCGCAAACCTTGCAGACGGGCGGCCCGCTGTCTTCGTCCCATGTGTCGGCGCCCATGTCGACGATGTCGATCCCCTGGTCGATCCGGCCGACGACGCCGTCGAGCAGGCCGTCATGGATCGTGAGGGCCTCCTGCACGACCCACGCGAGGGCGTCGGTGCTGGCGCCGAGGTTGCGATCGATCTGGACGAGGGCCCGCTCGGGATTGATCGAAACCAGCATGCCGCCGGCATGCACGCCGCGCTCGAGTCCGGCGATGGATTTCCGAACGCGCGCGTTCAAGAAATCGCGGGCCATTTCGACGTCGTTGGCCAGGACCACGAAGTTGCGGTCGAATTCGGGGTCGCGGGTGGTGACGGGGCGGGTTCCCTTGGGGGGCTGGGGCGGAGCAGGGCGGGCCGCCGGGGCGAGTTCGAGCCGAAATGGAATTCCGCTGCGAAACCGCGCGACCACCCGCGTGCGCGGTGGCTGCGGCGGCTGGCCGGCGATCACGGGCGCCAGTCCGACTCGCACTGTCGAACCCTTGTGAATGAAGCTGACCGTCGGTGGGTCGGACAGCCCCCGCGTCTCGTAGCGGCCGTGATAGCGCGCCGCAAGCTGGCGATACGCTCGGTAACGTGCCCCCGTAAGCCACGAGCTGACGCTCGATAAGAGGCGGATGAACAGATAGATCGACAGGACAATCAGACCCAGGATCAGAAGCTGCATGGGTGAAATGGGCCTCAGGTCTCGGCAGCCGACTCGGTGGCAAAGTTAATGGCGGCCTCGATGTCCTCGCGAGCGACGCGATAACCTTCCATGATCGATTCGTAACTCTCACCCTCGGCCAAGTTGTCGAGGATCACCGACACCATCACGCGCGTACCGCTGACGCATGGCTCGCGGTGACAGATTTTCGGATTAATACTGACGCGCTCACGCCATTCCATTGCGTCCTCCGCTCTCTTGTGAGCCTGCACCCCGATGAGCCGGCGCCCGCGGCACCGGGTCAGGACCCCGCAGCGCGCCGCAGTTTTTGCCGTTCTCATCTTACCCGCGTTTCCGCCGACTTTCATCGGGGGCCTTCGAGTCCCGCGTAGTTGGAACTGGCGATGAACTGCGAGAGCGTGGCCCGCAGCGCCGACAACCTGACCGATTCGGAATTGGCGTCGTCGCCAAGCCTGACGATCCCCTCGACGGCACACGTGGGGCAGCGGGCCATGCGGCTGATCGCCTGGTCGAGGGCGCGGCGGCGGATCGTCTCGACATCGGCCCGGACGTCGGGCTGGGCGGCCCAGTAGTAGGCGGTGCTGTCCGGCACCCCGTTCTGCGACGCCCAGCCCTCGATGGATATGCCCTCGGCCATCGCCGTGGCAAGGCGCAGTTTGTTGCTCTTGGGGGATTCTCCGATCATGGCACAAACGAGACTCGGCGGCCGCGTGGCACCGAGGTTCCTCTTGGCCCCGCTCACGGTTCTCAGCCCGGGGCCCAGGCTGGCCGGCCCGCCCTGAAGGCGTAAGGGAAGTGACAGTTTGGGTCCTTGGCCCTTAGTCCCTAGCCCGCCCTGAGCTTGCCGAACGGGTCATTGGTTCTTGGCAAGGTTGGAGCATTTCTGAGGGTTTCGCAGCTCAATCGGCCGCCGGCAACGTCTTGTGGCTGACATGCCGGTTGTAGGGCTCAATTCGTGCGTGCGCTTTATCCGGTCCAAGCTGGAGCCGGTTGGAGCTCATTATTAATTTTTTGGGCCCGCTTCAGCCGTGTCCGCCTCAGTACTTTCTCCGCTCTGGTGCTCTATTGCAGCGAAGCGGCGATGGCCCCGTTGTCGAGTTCCGAAAGAGCGCCAGAATCTGGCGTAAGTTAAATCGAATATTGTACTTACATGATCCTATCGGTTTCATCGAAATCGGCTTCATTCGTCGCATTTTCGTCGACTTCGGCCATCGCGACCATGTCGTCGCGGTGCTGCTGCACGCTGTCTGCATCGATCACATCGTTCCGCTCGGAACGATCGTCGTGGCCATCGGCCAACCCGAACGAGTCAAGGGCGCGTGCTTTGAGCCATCGCATTCGTGGTCGGCACGTCCTGGGTCCTGTAACCTTTCGTCCAGGCTGCGCGCGGCCCCGCGCCGCTGTCCGCGTGCGACGCGGCCTTTGTCTTGGCCTTGAAGTCACGATAGTTGGCCATTCCTCGGAACAGCTGAGCCGGTTCGCCGCGATCTGAGCCGGAGAAGCCACGAGATGATCTCCGCTTCAGTCATCGATCTTCCCGGTCCGAACTCTAATTTGGTCTAAATTCGCGACCCGGCCAACGGGCGAATGCAAGCGAATGACGCCGGGTCGCCCTGGGGGTTGCCCCCCAGGGCTCCCACAGATCCGGGCGTGCCCAATTAAGGCACCCGGCTCGTCACGTTGTGGGGTCGCTGTCCCTCTCACGATCCGTCAGCCTCGCGGTCACACGCTAGGAGGTCCAATGCCCTCGGCGTGGTTCCGGCCTCCAGTCCACAACGCGGTGCCCCCTTCGCTCCCCGGGGTCCTGGAGGGCCAGTTCCCCCGCTTCTCCGCTACTATGAGGCGCTGCGACTCCCTGCCGTTCCTCTCGCCGCACTTCGTTTCCTCTCCTTGGAAAAGTAAAGGGCTTTTTTTTCGCTTCTTTGGGGATGCTGGCGGCCTTCTTTTGCGAACGCGATCGCTGACCATCTGGATACCATCCATTGGTCTGATCTTGCGTCCACTGACGGCGTTCGATCGATCGGGGGATTCCGTTCTCTGAAGGGCCGTTCTGGGACAGAGCCAATCGGGTAACTCAAGCCTCTCACCTCGAGCGTATCGTGCGCAACGCGCGACCGCCGAATTGGCCATATCGGAGATTTGACCGATCACCTCTGTCCATGCCCCTCGATACTTCGTTGGGCGCTCCTCGAAGGGCGCGGAGGAAACTTGAGAAAGGTGGCAGGACAGATCGGTGGCCTAGAGCGAACCGCAATCCCGTCGGGGAAGTTTCTCCTTATCGATAAGGGTTGTCGAGCTCACTGTTCTCGTGGGACGGTGCTGCTGTCGACCTCCCCGCAAGAGCCTCGCATGCCGCCGACTCCAGGCCGCAGAGGCGGTCTTAAAGGCTGAACAGAGAGAGGCTAGCCGGGGGTGCAGGGGGCGGCAATGAGCGCCCCTGCTCGCCCGCACGACGCGGGCGAAATCCCCCGCCGGGATGGCCGCGTGGATCCTTTAGATCACGCTCACGCGTGTCGCTCACCTGCAACGCGGACATGCCCTCCTTCCATTGAAGTATTGTGATAGTATATTGATGTTCCAACATTCCCGTGCTCTCCACCGCGGGCCCGTCCGACACAGATGAAACCCGCTCGCCCGCCGCACGTCGCGGCCGCTCTCGGCCTGCCCTCCACCAGGCCGCCACAATCGCCGGCTTTGGTCAACATCCACTTTGAGCACAACGCATCTCACACGACCTTGGGACCGTTCTGTCCGTCGAATCTCGATTGCTCCGCGCCCCTGATCACACGCGGGGCCGGGCGGCCGCGGCGATTGCGGATCCGGCCAAACAACCGCCGTGGTTGGAATTCCTCGTTCCGCACCCCGACGTGATACAGCGCCAAGGCCAGCTTCCGCATCACGGCTACCAGCACCCGCCGTGCGTCGCCTGGGTCGCGGGCCTTCTTGGCTTCATACCAGGGACGTACTCCGCACCGCTGGACCAGCCGCATGGCCGCGAAATACATCCATTGCCGCGTCCGCGCGCTGCCCCGCTTGCTAATCCGTAGCCGCCCCTGGTAGGTCCCACTGCTCCGCTCCACCAAGTTCAATCCCATCGCCTTGCGGTAGGCAGCCGCCGAATCAAACTTCCTCGGATCACCTGTGCACACCCACAACACACACGCTGTCGGTACACCCACGATCTTTCCTTGCGCCTCGAGGACCGGATGTCCCGCTGCCAACTGACGCAATCGCCGTTGCGCTCGGTTCGACTGCTGCCGAGCGGCTAGTGCCTTTTCGGCGTACTCCTGGATCTGACGCCGTTGCCACGGGCCCACCCGCACACCCACACTCGACCGGGCACCAGCCAGGAGCTCATCGATCTTCTTCGCCGACAACAGCCCAACACCCCACCGGGCCAACTGGATCGGGGCTTCGGGATCCGCCGCCAACGCCTGCGGACTACCATAACGCTTCAAGATGCGAAGCAACGTCCCGGAGGAAAGCTTGAGCACTTGCAGCAGTTCCGGCCAATGCCGCGCCGCCAGGCCCTCCAACCGCCCCTGCCAGAAAGTGACTACCTGCCGCTGGGTCACCATTTCCTGCACCCAATAGGTCAGTTCCTCCTCCCATGAATCAGCGGCCCCATACGGCCACGGTTTCCCCTTGCCCAACGCCGCCAGCTCCGCGAGGACCGCGGCATCTTTACCGTCGTGTTGCGACGGCACCCCGTCGAAGATTTCCGCGAAATCATGCGCGGCCTTGCCACCAATGCGCTGGACTTCAATCTCGTTGTCACCCAGTGCCTGTCGTAAGGCGTCACCGTAGGTGCCCGATGACTCCATGGCGACCACCAACTTCCGATTCGACTGGGCCCGCTTCGCGAGGAGAATCAATGTCGCGATCTCTTGCGGGTTCTTCACTCGCCAGGGACGCTCGAACCGCCCATCGTCCCAGCGGCAAACAACCAGCACATCGAATTTCCCCACGTCAACACCGAGTATCACGCCCAAATTCTCCTTCCCATGGGCAATCTGCTCCCACTTCACATCATTGACGTTCGTCGCACGGTATGCTTTCCTAGTCATTGGGATGACCTCCTGCAAGTGCGGTTGCGAGACCTCAACAGTCTTGCCACTAGCCGCCTATTGAGGCATCCCCATTTCTGTTTCTATAGCCACTTCGTTTGGCGATACCATCGTTCGTCCCCTGTTCGTCCCCACCAGCTCGGGACAGAGCTGTGGATCTACCTGGAGTTGGTAAGCCGGAGCTCCAGCCGGCAGTCACGATGGAAACGGCAGGGCCTCCCAGGTTCCCGAGCCACCCTCGTGTCCCTGCGCCCTGTTCTTGGACCCCGGTAGGACCGAACACGCCAGGCCATTGCGGCGTGTCGACGTGGCCCCCGCTTGTGTCTACAACGGAGGCTCCCGCGATGAGTATTTCGGGGCTCGATAGCACGGCATTGGGACTCGCTGTCTACGCTTCGCAGTGAGAGTCACCCCTCCCCACGCAAGACTCGCTTCCGGCTGCTGGCCAAGCTCTGCCGGGCGGGATTCGTTAACCCGCAGGGTCGCGATGAAAGGTTTCTGAGTTCGAGCCTCTTCCTCCTTTCTCGAGCTTTCCTGCGCAAAGACACCCTTCTTTTGCACGTTGGAAGCCACGGGAGCGCGTGGTTTGTAAGGCCGTCTATACCATTGATGAGTGGCCGCTGGCAAACGCCGCCAACCGATGGGTGTCTGATATTCTGCCTCCGGTGGCCGGCTCCGGCTACCGTTCGCCGATCATTTCTCATTGAATTCAGCAGGAGTAGATTGACGCTCCGCGGCGGACCTGAGCTGCGCCGTGACGCCGGGCTTTTCCTGTGCCGAGAGCGTCACGCGACCAGCCAACTCGAGATACGTGAGTTCGCGGCCCGAACGGGCTGAAGCACCGCGGCGGACACGACCCGCCGGTACGCTGCCTGTCCTTCGCGTTTTCGCGTTCTTCGCGTTCCTGTCCTTCGCGTTCGAAGTCGCGCAGGCAGGTCCTGGTGGGGTTGCGTTGAACGCCCATTTTTCGGACGCACCGTGGGCTGAATGTACGCTCCTATGAACGGCGTCGGCTCAGCCGACGGGTGCCTGAAGCGGTGTTCCCGGGCGTGTGGCATCAGGAACTGAGGAATCGGCGCCGCGATTCGAGTAGAATGAGGCGCCGCAGATGGTCGAGAGGAAGCGGGCGCGCGCCGGGCTGGCCGGTGGTGTGCTCGGGATGCTCCGAACCGGGGGCGGGCCCATCGCCATCAGTGGAATTGGATGCCGCGACCAATGGCGGGGTCGAGAGGAGGATTCTCGATGTCGATTGCAATCATGGCGCGACAGTGGCGAGCGGTCATGGTCACGGTCGGGCTGGGCTTCACCGTTGTCGGATGCCAGGGCGCAGCGCGAGCAAACCGGGGTCGGAGAAGAACGATCCTGAAGCGACCCGGCCGCTGGCAAATCTTCATAAGCGAGGAGCTGATATGCCGTCCGCCGAGCATGACGTCCCGGTCCCGGCCCCGAATGATTCCGAGTTCAACCGGCTCCAGCCCGAGGAAGCACGCGTGATCCTGGGCAAAGGGACCGAACCGCCGTTCATCGGCGAATACACCAACCTGATGGATCCGGGCACCTACATCTGCCGGCGCTGCAATGCGCCACTCTACCGTTCCGAGAGCAAATTCCACAGCGAATGCGGGTGGCCGAGCTTTGACGACGAGATCCCCGGTGCGGTCAAACGGGAAACCGATCTCGATGGTTTTCGGACGGAGATCCTCTGCAACAACTGCGGCGGACACCTTGGCCATGTGTTCCTCGGCGAAGGATTCACGCCAAAGGACACGCGCCACTGTGTTAACTCCGTGTCAATCAAGTTCTACCCGAGAGGCAAGGAACTCCCGGCCGTGATCAAGTGAGCGTCGCGGTCAGGATCAGCGTCGGGCACGCATACCACGCCTAACGCACGACGACGCGGGGCGTCTACGCCGTGAGGCACGGCATGCTCGGTCGGGGCTCGCCAGGGACCAACACTCGCCACGGCTACCCCGGGAATCCCGGACGATTACAACCAGCAAGCTCGGACCCGCGACGCGGGGCCGCGGTCGAGTCATGCACGGGAACGGCTGTCCTTTTGGGCCCGGCGCTGCTATCCTTCAAACTAAGAAGGAATGAGCGCGCCATGCCCGAGCCCATTCCCTCGAATTGCGATTCGGTCAATCTAGCCAAGCCACCAGAGCTGACGAAGGTGGTAGGCGCACCGGCTCCCGAGCCGAACGACGTCCTCAACGACGACTTGATGATCGACGTTGCCCCCGATCGACCGTGCGGGTCGATCCGCGTGAAATTAGTTTACGGTGGGCGGAGCACGCCTATCCCGGCCGAGGACCCGTGGGCTGAGTGACGAGGTTGCACCTGTCGCAAGCATTCGCTCGCTATTTCATGCGCGTCGGGCTGCCCCAAGACATCCCTTCGTTCCGCTGACACCCGGGCGCGGACCGTCAGAAATCGCCGTTCTTGCGGGCTGTCGCAGCCTACGCAGCGGACCATTCGGCCGTTTTCAGGAGCCGGCCCCGTGCAGCGAATACCCGGCGTGGTGCTCCACGAGCTCTGGTGGCATCGGCTCGAGCCCTGGGCCTGCTTCGGTGATGGACACCTACGGCCGGGCGTGTTGCGGCAGTGGAGACCTGCGGTCGCGCCTTTCGGCGGGACAATCCCCCCTCAACTGGCCTGCGGCCATCTTCTCCCCCAGGGGCGAAGAGTGAGACCCGCGCCGAACAGAGTCGCAAGACCCCGCGCCGAACAGAGTGGTCGGTGGACGCCAGCGCTTGAAGGGGAAGACGGAAAAGCGTCCTGGCCCGAGGAAGGTGATTGCACGCTCGCGGTTCTCGGCGATCTCGCGCGGGAATAAGCGAGGCGTTTCCGCTTTTTTCTGGAAGAATGTTGGAAGGATTTCCCGGGTCGGTGCATGTTGACGTTGGTAGGCCGGTATAGGGGGACAGGCTCATGAGCGGGGGAGATCCTTCGGGCGTGCTCCGTGACATCGGGACGCTGTTCAGCAACGGGATGCTCGGCGGGCTGACCGACAGGCAACTGCTGGAACGGTTCGTGAACCGGAACGAGTCCTCGGCGGAGGATGCGTTCACCATCCTCCTCGAGCGGCACGGGCCGATGGTCTGGGGCGTTTGTCGCCGGCTGCTGCCCGACCGATACGCCGCGGCCGACGCGTTTCAGGCGACGTTCCTGGTGCTGGTGCGCAGGGCCAGGGCGGTCAGGGTCGACGACTCGCTGGGGCCGTGGCTCTACGGCGTCAGCCGCCGCGTCGCCGCACGGGCGCGGGCCACCTCCCTGCGCCGGAGGGCGCGTGAGACCGGCGGAGTCGAGGCGGTGGCCGGCCCGGCCCCCGATCCGGGCCGCGCCGAGCGGCTTGCGATCCTGGATGAAGAGATCGGCCGCCTCCCCGAGCGTCAACGCGCGGCGGTCGTACTTTGCGACCTGGAGGGTCTGCCTCACGAGGAGGCGGCGCGCCGGCTCGGCTGCCCGGTCGGGACGGTCGAGAGCCGCCTGTCCCGCGGGCGGCAGCGGCTGCGCGACCGCCTGGTGCGGCGCGGGCTCGCTCCGGCCGCCGCGGCGCTCTGGGCCGAGATGGCCCGCGAAGCTTCGGCCGCGATGCCCGCGGCGCTCATCAAGCATACGGCCCGGTTCGTGACGAGTTCTCCCGCGGCCGGCGCCGTGCCGGTGGCGGTCACCGCTCTTGCCGAAGGAGTGATCCAGATGATGTGGCTTGCAAGGCTGAAACCGCTGGTCGCCGTCGCAGCGGCCCTGATCCTCGCGACCGCCGGGGTCGCCGTCCAGGGACGCCAACAGCCCGCGCCGGAGCGGGCGCGGGAACAGGCCAAGACCGCTCGCTCCCCCGACAGCCGGCGCGGGCGCCGCGCGCCGTGCCGGACATGGCGGCCAACCGGGCCCTTGCCAGGGAGCAGCTCGCCCTGATCGACGAAGCCTGGACCATGCTGCATGACTTGGCCCAAAATGACAGAATCGAGATCTTCACCCGGACTTTCGCCGTGTGGGGACGCCGTAGGCTGGAAACGCTTCGCAGGGCGGGAGCCGGGAAGGCCGAGATCGTTGCGGCGCTCGAGAAACACATCAACGACCTGAAGGAGTAGGAGGCGATTGCCAAAGCCCGGAAGATGGAAGCTCGAGGCACTGAACTCGCCGTTTATGACGATCCAATTCCTGCGCATGGAGGCCGAGATCTGGTTGAACGAGGAGAAGGCCCGGTGACGCCCGACGAGTCCTTGCGTCACCGGGCCTCCGGCCGCGCCGGGGAACGGTGCGGAGTTCGCCGAATCGGCGGGTGCAGCGAGACAGCGTGGCACCACTCGAGGCTCGTAGAGACAGCCGTTCATTCAGCCCGCCGAATCGCGATTGCTGCTACAAACTCCGGCCGCGGAGCCGCCTCCCAGAGCTGCCATTCGGCCACCTCGGGCGCGGGCGTCGCCGGTGCAAACGACGCGGTCAGGTCGCTTGTGCCAAAACCGGTCTCGTAACGGGCGGCCAGGCCGGCCAGACCGACTCCGAGCGCTTTCAAGATCGCTTCCTTGCGCACCCAGCCCCGCACGAAAGCAGTCTCCTTGGATTCGTCTGGAATCGCCGCGAAGGTGGCTTGCTCGGCCGGGGAGAAGAACGACTCGACGATCCGGCCGGCCTCGGTAAACCCGCGCATGCGCTCGAGGTCGACTCCCAGCTCGCGGTTCCAGTCGACTGCGATCAGGGCCAGCTCGGCGGAATGCGAGACGTTGAAGTGCAGCGACGGTCCGCCAGCGCCGCCAGTGTCGAGCTCGGGTTTTCCTTTCCCGGTCGCGCTGAAGCGTAGCGAGGCGGGGGGCTCGCCCAGAATGCCGCCCAGGATCTGCCGCAGCGCCCAGCGGCAGCGAACAAATCGCCGGCGATCGCGCGGACGTACGAACCGCGCGGCCCGCGCCTGTTCTTCGCCGGCAAGGTCCGCCAGCTCCGGTCCCGGCTCGGCCGTCTCGACCTCGTCGGCATCAACGCGAAGGTCGAGCTCCACCAGCCACACCTGCACCTCGCCCTGACCGAGCTCGATCGCCAACGTGCCCGGCCGCCACGTGGCGAGGCACGGACGAGTTGAATCGCCGAACGCCGGCTCAGAATCTCTGTCACAAGCGTTCATGGCTCTCACTCACGAGTCGTGTGCCAAAAGTCGCGCGGATCCGGATGGCTCTTGACACCGCGCCGCGCTCGGTTTGAGACTGGGTTCGCTCCCCGTCTATTCTTAACGTCTCACGGGCCGTTTGTGCGGCCCCACCGGTCTGTGCGGCCCGAGCGAGCGTGGCCGCGGCAAGATGGCGAACCCGGCGATGAGAGCGATCACAATCACAGGCGTGGGCGGTCCGGAAGTGCTCAGCGTGCGCGAGGTTGCCACGCCGGTGCCCAGCGGCGAGCAGGTTCGAGTGCGGGTGCGGGCGTGCGGGTTGAACCGTGCTGACCTGCTCCAGTGCCTGGGCTACTATCCGGCGCCCGCCGGCGCCCGCCGACATTCCCGGCCTGGAAATCGCCGGCGACGTCGATGCGCTCGGTCGGGACGCGGTCGGGCCACTCAAGGTCGGCGATCGCGTGATGGGGATCGTGGCCGGCGGAGGTATGGCCGAGTACGTGTGTTTGCACGAGCGCATGGCGGTGCCGATTCCGCCAAACCTCGACTTCGCGGCGGCGGCGGCCGTTCCCGAGGCATTCATCACGGCGCATGACGCCTTGCTCACCCAGGGCCGGCTGCTCCCGGGCGAGAGCGTGCTCGTTCACGCCGTGGGCAGCGGCGTCGGCACGGCCGCCGTCCAGCTTGCCCACGCGATGGGTTGCCGCGTTCTGGGCACATCGCGATCCCTCGAGAAGCTCGAGCGCGCAAGAGAGCTGGGGCTGGACCATGGAATCGACACCGCGACCGATGACTTCGCAGAAGTCGTCCGCACCGAAACGGGCGGGCGCGGTGTCGATGTGATCATCGACTTGATCGGCGCGGCGGTGCTGGCCGGCAATCAGAGCGCACTGGCGCCCAAGGGCCGGTTGGTCATGGTGGGTTTGCTGGGCGGAGCCAGCGGTGCGCTCGATCTGAACCAGATGCTGCGTAAGCGCGCCACCATCGTGGGAACCACGCTGCGGGCGCGGCCGCTGGAGGAGAAGATCGCGGCCACGCGCCGCGTTGCCGATCAGGTTGTTCCCTGGCTCGAGCGCGGGCTGGTGCGCCCGGTGGTGGATGCGGTATACCCGTTCGACGACGTGCGCGCCGCTCTGTCGCGGCTGCAGGCGGACCAGGTCTTCGGCAAGGTGGTGCTGGCACTCTGAGTACCCCAGGGTGTTGCCCTGGGCTCTCATGTGGCTGCCCCTTCGGGGCGAAGAAACCAAAATCGCGCGACACCAAATAGCGCAGTGCTGCCGAGCCGGATGTGAAAGCGGCTCGCCGGGAGGCTCGCCCTCCCGGGATTGCAACACACGATTTTGCGGCCTCGGCGATCGTTCAGCGCTGCATAAAAGCCTGTGCGACGCTCGCGCCGGCGTTGCCGTTAGAGTCTGCAAGCTGACCATCTTGGATTTCCAGGACCAGGTCGTCGGGGGTGATGAAGCGACGGTCGTGGGTGACGACCACCAGCGTGGTCTGGAACTGATCTTGAAGCTGGCGGAGGATGGTGTAGATCTCGTCGCCGGTCCTGGAATCGAGCTCGCCCGTCGGCTCGTCGGCGAGAACGAGGAGCGGCCGCTTGACCAGCGCCCGGGCGATCGCCACGCGCTGCTGCTCGCCGCCGGAGAGCTGGTAGGGGCGGTGGTCGAGCCGGTCGCCAAGACCAACCTGCGCGAGTCAGGCTCGCGCGCTCGTTGCTTGAGCTCGGGCGTCACGCCGCGCGGCATGAACGGCACGAGCACGTTTTCGAGGGCCGTGAGGTTGCTGATCAGGTTGAACGACTGAAAGATGAAGCCGACGTGATCGCGGCGATAGGCGTTCTGGGCCGATTCGGACATCGTCGCCAGGTTGCTGGCCGTCGACCAAGATTTCGCCCGCACTGGGCCGGTCGACGGCACCCAAGAGATAGAGGAGCGTGCTCTTGCCCGAGCCGCTCGGCCCCACGATGAATGCAAACCGGCCGCGGTCGATCCGGCAACTGACCCCCGCAACGCCTCCACGTGCGGCTGCCGCTCGAGTACGACTTGCGAACGTTGTTCACCTCGATCATCGGACGACCTCTAGTGCGACCCCAATCGAATTGCTTCCATCGGGAGCAACCGGGCGGCCCGCCAGGCGGGGTAAAGGCCCCCCAGCGTCCCCATCACGACTGACAGGCCGATCCCCAGTGCAGCCAAGAGCCGGCGTCATCCCCAGATGAATGCCGCCAGAGATGAACTGATTGGCAAGACCAGCGTCCCGCCCAGGCCAGCAAGCAGCCGACCAATCCCGACAGCAAACCCAGATACGCGCTTTCGAGCGTCACCAAGGTCAGGATGTTGGTCTGCGACCAGCCGTTGGTGCGCAGCACGCCGAACTCGACAAACCGCTCGGTCGTGCTCATGAGCATGGTGTTGACGATCCCGACGATGCCGACGGTGAGCGCCAGGCTCACTGTCATGAGTAAAAATGTGTCGACCTGGCCCATCAATGAGCTGAAGTTGGCCTGGGCCTCGTTCATGCTGCGGGCGTCGAAGCCGGGATGGGCCGTTCTCGATTGCGGCAGCCAGGGCTTCGTTCTTCGCCGGGTCGTCTCCCTCGACGTAGATGCACGAAATCGAGTCTTTGGGCTCATTGAGGATCGCCCGCGCCGTCTCGATGTCCATGATGACGATCACGTCGAGGATCATCGAGCCGGTCTCGTAGATGCCGATGATCTTAAACGGTTTGCCGCCGATCTTCAGCGTGTCGCCGACCTTCTTGGGGTTGCCGTCCGGATCGGAATGTTGCCCCGCGATCTTACGGCTGATCACGATCTTCTGCTGGCCGCGGTCGGCGGGCTCGAGAAAACGACCCTCACCTTTTTCCTTGAGGGCGCGCGGGAAGATCGCGCTGTGCAAGTTTTGGTGGGCGGTGATGTCCTGGCCGGCGATCACGGGCTGGTCGAAGATCGAGTTCATGCCCCGGCCGGCGAGGGCGTTGGCGAGCATGCCGCGACCTTCGATGGGGGGTGCGATTCCCCAGACTTCCGGCGCGACCGCGCGCACGCCGGGCAGGCGCTTGAGGTCGTCGGCCAGGCTTGCCGGCAAGTGGCTGAATACGGGGCTGGGAGCGTTCTCGCGGAGGATGATCAGGCCCTCGATGCGGCTCAGGGTGTCGCCGACCAGGTCTCGCAGTCCGTTGGAAAGACAGAAGAGTCCGAGCACGCCGAGGATGGGGATGGAGAGCCCCACCAGTGCCAGGATCGTGCGAAGTGGGCGGGTCAGTAGGTTCCGCCAGGCGAAAACACCCATTACGCGTCCGTTTCAGAGCGACGTCGAGGCATTCTGCGGGTCGTTTTCCGGTCCGTGGTTGGGCGCGGGCACGCCCGGCTGGGGTTCGAACGAGGGCTGCTCCGCGGGCGCAGGCGGGTGATCGGCGACGGCCGCCAAGATCGGCGCGTGCTCGCCTCGGGCATGCGGCGCCGGCCCCGGGGGGTGATCGCCGCCCGCGGTTGATGGAGGCCCTGGCTCGGGCCCGGCATCGGGCGCGCCTTCGACCCTGGCCTCCCAAAGCTGCTTGAGCTGGCCGAACGATCGCAGCGGGACATTGCCGGCGAGTGCGTCCTTGGAGAGCGGAGGCGGAGGCGGTGCCGGGCGTGCCGAGCGCGGCGGCGGTCCGGGCCCCGGTCCGCGGTCGGGGCGTCCCGGGCGGCCGGGCCCGTGCTGGTGCGGCCCGTGTGGCCCACGCGGCCCGCGGTAGCCCCCGCGGTCTCCCGGTCCACCCGGGCCTGGCCGCCCGGGGCCTTCGCGGGCGCCATAGCGGGCGTTGGGCCCGGCCGACTGCTCGCGCGACTCGCCCGATCGAGGACCGCCGGCGCCGGGGGGTGCGCCTGCGCGGTCGCGCTCGGGCCGCCGTGCCGGAACCTCGGCCAAGGCCGCCACCGACGGAGCGCCGACGGGCGGCGACGTCAGCGCCGAACCCGGCGGCTTGAGCGCACGGCCGCCCCCGCGGCGACCTTGCCCGCGACCTTCAGGGTCGCGCTCACCGCCCCCGCGCCGCCCGCCCGACTGCGGGCCACGCTGCCGCTCGGTGCCCGGTTTCACCATCGTGAGCGACACGCGCTTGCGCTCCTGGTCGACCCCCATCACCCACACCGTCACCACGTCCCCCACGCTCACCACGTCGTGCGGGCTCTTGATGTAACGATTGGCCAACTGGCTGATATGAACCAGCCCCGAATCCTTGAGCCCGATGTCGACGAACGCGCCGAAGTCCACCACGTTCAAGACCGTCCCCTTGAGCTCCATACCCGCGGCCAGGTCTTCGATCTTCAAGACTCCCCGCTTGAAGATCGGCTTGGGCAGGTCTTCTCGGGGATCGCGCTCGGGCCGTTCCAGGGCTTCGACGATGTCGCGGAGCGTGAGCTCACCCGTCGCCAGTTCGCGCGCTAAATCGGCGAGATTGGCCTCGGCGAGCCTGGCGCGCATCTCGGGCAGGCGCACCGGGTCGGCGACCACTTCGGGCGGAAACCCGAGGTTCTCGAGCAGTTTGAGCGCGACCGGGTAACTCTCAGGGTGAATCCAGGTGCGGTCGAGCGCCTGGTGGCTCTCGGGGACCTTGAGGAAACCCGCGGCCTGAGTGAAGGTGGCCGGGCCGATTCCCTCGACCTGCGTCAACTGCTCGCGCCCGGAGAACGGGCCATGGGCCTTGCGATAGTCGACGATCCGCCGAGCGGTCAACTGATTGAGGCCCGACACATGCCGCAAGAGCGAGACGCTCGCGGTGTTCAGGTCGACGCCGACGAAATTGACGCAGCTCGAGATCACCGACTCGAGCGTTTCCTTGAGGTGTTTGGGATTGACGTCGTGCTGATAGAGGCCGACGCCGATATTTTGCGGCTCGATCTTGACCAGCTCGGAGAGTGGGTCTTGCAGCCTGCGACCGATCGAGATGCCGCTGCGCACCGTGGGGTCGAGGTCGGGCAGCTCGTCGCGGCCGACCTGGCTGGTTGAATAAACGCTGGCGCCCGCTTCATTCACGACGACGTAAGCAAGCTGAGCGAGCAATGGGTCGGCGACGTGCGGCTTGGGCGGCTCCTCCGGAGGAGGCGGACCTTGCTTGGGGCGCGGCGGCCGCGGTTTGGACGAATCGGACCGGCCACGGCCCGATCGACCCGCGCGCAACGGTGGCGGCGCGGCGGGCGCCGTTCCGGCGGCGGTCGCCGGCTGGGCAGGGGAGGGCGCCGCTTCAGACGGCGGCGCGCTCTCGGCGGCCTCTTGCTCTGTCGCGACCGGCTCGGGCGCGGCGCCGGCGGGCGCCGATTCTGCCGCGGCTTCCGCGGCAACTTCCTCGCGAATGGGCGCTGTGCTCGCCGCGGCGAGTGGTTCCTCTGGGCGCTTGATTCAGGAGGGTCGCCGCCGTCGGGCTGCGACGCTTGGCCGGAGGTCTCGCCGATTTCGCCGCCGCGCTCGTCGTCGAGCACCGCGGCTGGGCTGCCCGGGTTTTCGCCGTCAGCGGCCGGGTTGCCAGACGCGCCCAGCTCGGCTTCGGCGCGCTCGGGTCGGGCGCGCCGCCACAAAGCGGCGGTAGCACCAGCTTGGCCGCGGGGGAGCCTCCCGCGACCGGCGGCAGAACTTCCAAGGGCGACTCGGCGTGTGCGGCAGCATGGTGCTGCGCAGTCTCATCGGCCTCGGTTGGGCCGACGCGCCCCTGCGAGCCGGCGGCAAGCTCGGCCGACAGGCCGGCATCGGCTGCGCCTTCGGGCGCATGGGCTTCGGGCGCGCCTGGGACAGCGGGCGCGGCGGGAGGAGCCGGTTCTAGCGCGGTTGCCTCCAGCGACGAAGGCCCCGGTTCCGCGGGGCTATCGGTCGCGCAACTGTCAGCCGCCGTGAGGGCGGCGTCAGCCTCGGAACGCCCGCCGATTTCCGCCGGCGGCTCTTGGCTGGCGGTCGTGCCGGCCGAAACGGCGGCAACGTCGAGCGCCAAGCGCGCTGCCGTTGGCGATCGCCGCGGCGCCTTCCTGCTGGCTGAACCTGGTTCCCTCGGCGATGATCTCGGCGACCAATTCCTCGGTCTCGCGGCAGGCCGTTCCGTTGCCGATGGCGACGACCCCGACCTTGTGCTTGCCGACCAAGTTCTTCAGAAAGACCTTGGCATCGGACCGGCGATTCTGCGGCGCGTGCGGGTAGATGACGCCTTGCTCGAGCATTTCGCCGTTTCGATCGAGCACGGCGACCTTGCAGCCGGTGCGGAAGCCGGGGTCGATGGCCAGGACGACTTGCTTGGCGATCGGGGGCTGCAAGAGAAGGCTGCGCAGGTTTCGGGCAAAAACGTCGACCGCGTGACGCTCGGCTTGTTCGGTCAAATCACGACGGATCTCGCGCTCCATGCTGGGCAGGATCAGCCGGTCGAGCGCGTCGATGGCGGCAACTCGGAACAGCTCGGCCTGGGGATGGCCTTCCAGCGGCAGCTGACTGCAGAGAGCCGCCTCGACCTCGGGGCGTGCAACCTCGAGCCTGACCTTGAGCGCGCCCTTCCTTGTCGCCGCGGTTAATGGCGAGCACCCGATGCGGCGGAATCTGCGCGACCGACTCGGAAAAATTGAAATAGTCGCGGTAATCGAGCCCCTGACCTTCGGGGATCTCGGCCTTGCCGGCGACGATCTTGCCGGTCTTCCACACGACCTTGCGAACGGCGTCGCGAACCGCAGCCAGCTCGCTGATCGCTTCGGCGAGGATGTGCCCGACTCCCTCCAAGACCTTCTCGACCGACTCGACACCCTTCTCGGCATTCACAAACTCCGAGGCGGCGGCGCCCAAGTCGGTGAGCGTGTCGTCGTGGGTCCAGATGCGCAGGGCCAGCGGCTCGAGGCCGCGATCGCGCGCGTCAGACGCCTTGGTGCGCTTCTTGGGCTTAAAGGGGAGATACAGGTCTTCCAGCCGCTTGGGGTTGTCGGCGGCCTTGATCGCGGTGGCGAGGTCGGGGTTGAGCTTGCCTTGCGCCTCGATGGCCTTGAGGATCGTCTCCTTCCGTTCGGCGAGATCACGCAGGCGCTGCACCCGAAGCTGAATCTCGCGGATCGTCACCTCGTTCAGGTTGCCGGTGCGCTCCTTGCGATACCGCGTGATGAAGGGAACAGTGTTCCCCTCGTCCAGAAGCTGGACGACACTCTCGACTTGCACGCGGCGAATTTGCAGGTCTTGCGCAATGCGCCCCAGGTCGACCTGAACCGGGTTGTCCATGGAGATCCGACTCTGCACCAGGTGAGACTAAAGCGGCTACGACGTGGCAGACCGGTCAGAGAATCACCAGTAACCCTCACCGCAACGACGGCCAACTCGTGTTCGAAAGCTCGGCGCACGAAGACGCCTAGCCACGTATCGAGTTTGGCCACTGTAGAGGATCAATCGGCCCTTGTCAAGCATCGCAAGAGTCTATATGTCGGCTATTTGGTGCCATCAGGTTGACGAGATGCCGAGCCCTTCCGACCCGCGTCTGGCGTCCTCTGAAGGCACACGGTCGCAGCCGGTGTTGATGCACGCACGCGCGGCGCTACCGATCAACGAATGCGCCGCGTCGGACTCGACCTAAAGAGACTGCGAAATTCCGCGTCCCCGTGCGGGGTGTTGAAGTGGGGATCGAGCAAGCCGTTTTCGGGCAGGGACGGCCGCAGTCGGTGCGCGGTTTTGAAGGCGTCGGTGGCGTGGTCGTGGTAGGTCGCTGCCTCTGGCTGTGTAGCGGCCGCTTTGGTGGTCGCGCTCCTGCCAAACTTGAGAGCCAACGCGGAGACGCAAGCGACCGCGAGGAGAAAACCTGGGTCGTCGGGTGTCAGTTTGCGGAGAATTCCGGCCCATTGAACGGCCGCTTCGACGGCGCCGCGTCGGGTCAGCGCCCCGGCGAGGAATCAGAGCAAGAAGCCACTAGGATCGGTGCGGCCCATCTTATAGAATGCAAAGACGGTTCGTGGCGGCCGGACCAGGTCCGGCCGTGGAGGACAAGCGTTGCGCTGTCCGAGACGGCTACGGCCGGCGCTCGAGTTTGGGTTTGCGCATGCTGGCGAAGCGAATCATTCCCTGCCTCGACGTCAACCAGGGCCGCGTGGTCAAGGGGACGAATTTCATTAACTTGCGAGACGCGGGCGATCCGGTCGAGGTGGCCGCCCGATACGACGAGGAAGGGGCCGACGAGCTAGTGTTTCTCGACATCACGGCCAGCCACGAGAATCGCGCGATCCTGCTCGACGTGGTGCGGCGCACGGCCGAGGTCTGTTTCATGCCGCTCACCGTCGGCGGCGGGATCCGAAGTCTTGACGACATCCGCACGCTTCTGAGTGCTGGGGCTGACAAGGTCTCGATCAACTCGGCGGCGGTGCGCGATCCGGAGCTCGTGCGGCAGGCGGCCCGGCGGTTCGGCAGCCAGTGCATCGTGGTCAACATCGACCCCAAGCGCGTCGTTCACGACGGGCGCGAAGTGTGGGAAGTGCACATCAACGGCGGCCGGGTGCCGACCGGGCTGCGAGGCGGTCGACTGGGCGCGCGAGGTCGAGCGCTCGGCGCCGGCGAGATCGTGCTGACGAGCATGGACGCCGACGGGACCCAGGACGGCTACGACCTTGAGATGACCCGAGCCGTCGTCGAGGCGGTCGATATTCCGGTCGTCGCGTCGGGCGGAGCGGGCAGTCCCGAGCACCTGCGCGCCGTCCTTGCCGAGGCCGGCGCAGCGCCGCCCTGGCCGCCAGCATCTTCCACTACCGCCGCTGTTCGATCAGCCAGGCCAAGGACTATCTGGCCAGCCACGGCGTCCCGGTTCGGCGGGTTGCGGCCCGCCGCGGCCCGCGGTTGCCTGAAGTGGCCCGCCGACGGCTCTCGTTTGTCAATTGATCTTCAGTCTTCCGTGAAAGCAGGAGTGCATGCCCATGGCGACGGCTGTCGAGGCTTCCGTTGAAGCCCTACCCAACGAACCCGAAGCAAACAAGCTGTTCCGGATGGTGATGAAATACAAGGGGTCCGACCTGCACTTGAAGGTCGGAATGGCGCCCGCGATGCGGCTGGCCGGCGTATTGCGGCTGATGCAGCTTCCGCCGCTGACCGCTGCACGACATGGAGCGGCTGATGTTTCCTCTGCTCTCGCCGCGCCAGAAGACCATCCTGGAAGATACCGGCGGCATCGACTTCGCCCACATCATCTTCGAACCCAACGGCGACGAGACGCGGTTCCGCGTCAACCTGTTCCGCCAGCGCGGGCGGCTCAGCCTGGTGGCGCGGCGGGTCAATACCTCGATCCCCAATTTCGAGGGGCTGGGGCTGCCGCCGGTCCTGGGCGAGATCGCCAGCCACGACCAGGGCATCGTGATCCTGGCGGGCGTTACCGGCTCGGGAAAATCGACGACCATCGCCGCGATGCTGCAGTACGTCAATCAACGCGAGCGGCTGCCACGTCGTCACGATCGAAGACCCGATCGAGTTCACCTTCAAGGACGACAAGTGCATCATCAATCAGCGCGAGGTGGGCATCGACGTCATCGATTGGGACACGGCGCTCAAGCACGCCGTGCGGCAAGACCCCGACATCATCCTGGTCGGCGAGATGCGCGACCGAGACACCTTCAACGCGGCCATGCACGCGGCCGAGACCGGCCACCTGGTGTTCGGGACGATCCACGCTTCGAGCGCCCCGTCGACGATCAGCCGCATTCTCGACCTGTTTCCCAAGGACATGCACCAGGCGATGCGGCAGAACCTGGCGTTCAACATGAAGGCGATCGTCGCCCAGAAACTGTTGCCGACCACCAAGGACTGGGCAGCCGCCCATAATCAGACGCGCATTCCCTTGGTGGAGATCATGCGGATTAACCCGATCGTTCGTAAGCTGATCTTGACCGAGGAAGACGTTAAGCTGGCGCAGGCGATCCGGCTGGGCAAGGAAGAGGGAATGGTTGACTTTACCGAGAGCCTGCGGCAGCTTGTGGTGGCTGAAAAGATCGAGCGTGCGACCGCGTTCGAGGTTGCGCCCAACCCCGAGCTGTTGCGAATGGCACTCAAGGGCATCACGCTGCCCGAGCAGGCCATGCTGTGATTCAACAGGCAAAAAAGGGCGACAAAGAGCAGCCGTGTCGGCATCGTTCCCCCAAGAGAGGGCTAGAATGGACCGCGTGTTGGTGGCGATCGTGACGTTCGTCTTTGTGACTTTCGGGTTCACGGCAGCGGCCCACGCCGGTGACTGGCTGCCCCCCTTGCTGGCCCAGGTTTCGCAACATGCCGCGCGGGCCGGGAATGTACTTGAACCTCTTCATGTTCGTGCCGGTCGTCTTGATCTATATTCTCTGGGCCTGGACGACCGATTGGGTCGAGCACGACACCCAGGAGCTCAATAACCTCAAGTACGGCATCTGGAACAGCGCCGTCTTTTTTTCCGGCGTGCTCGGGCTCCTGCTGGTACTGGCGATCCCGATCTACTTCCTCGGGCTAGGCCTGTTGCTGTTGGCCTATTTCGTGCCGCTCTTCACCTACATCTACGCCCGCAACCAGACCGTGCCCGACGACCAGAAGGTGCTCACGCCGTATCACCTCGGCGAAGTTGCCAACGACGTGCTCCACAAACTGGGGATGAGGCCGATCTTCAACCGCGACGTGGGGACGGTCGATCGCGCCGGCCCGCCGATCACGTTCGTGGGCAAGAGCACGATCGCCGGCAAGGAAGACCCGTCGCGGATACGCCAGGCTGAGGAGTCGCGCTCGTACATGGCCTGCAAGGAACTGGTCTATGACGCGGTTCTGCGGCGCGCCACCGACATTCACCTCGAGCCGACGACCGAGCAGCTTTCGGTGCGCTACCGCATCGACGGAATTCTGCACGCCGCCGAGCCGTTCGACCGGCCCACCGGCGACGCCGTTGTCAACGTGTTCAAAGTCCTGTCGGCGATGGACATCTCCGAGAAGCGAAAGCCCCAGGACGGCTCGTTCGGTGCGCAGCTCCAGGGCCGGTCGCTCGACTTCCGCGTCGCGACTTCGGGATCGAAGGCCGGCGAAAAACTGGTGATGCGCATCCTCGACAACAGTGCGGGGATCACCAAGATGGAAGACTTGGGCATGCGGCCCAAGCTCATCGAGACCGTGCGCGGCGTTGTCACTCAGCCGCACGGCATGTTCCTCTGCTGCGGCCCCACCGGCGCGGGCAAGTCGACCACGCTGTATGCGGCGCCTGCGCGAGATCGACCGCTATCAAAAGAACATCATCACGGTGGAAGACCCGATCGAGTATCACCTCGACAACGTCACCCAGATGGAGATCAACACCAAGGCCGGCCAGACCTTCGCCACCGCCCTGCGGTCGATCTTGCGCCAGGACCCCGACGTGATCATGATCGGCGAAATTCGCGACCAGGAAACGGCCTCCATTGCCTGCCAGGCCGCCAACACCGGCCACATGGTGTTCTCGACCGTGCACTCCAACGACGCCGTGACCGCGCTGTTCCGGCTGCTCGACCTGGGCGTCGAGCCGTTCATGATCGCTTCGGCCCTCTCGGCCGTGCTCGGTCAGCGCCTGGTCCGCGTACTCTGCGACACCTGCAAGGAGCCTTACAAGCCCAAGCCCGAGTTCCTGAAGAAAGCCAACTTGCCGGTCGAGAAGGTCGACGTCTTCTACCGCCGGCCCGAAAACCCCGAGCAGGTCTGCCAGCAATGCGGCGGCACCGGCTATTTCGGGCGAACCGGGATCTACGAGCTCTTGGTCCTGACCGAGGGGATGCGGGACATGATCCGCGAGAACCCCTCGATCAACAAGATCAAGGCCGAGGCCCGCAAGGGGGGCATGATCTACCTGCAGGAGGATGGCCTGCGCCAGGTGATCCAGGGCCGGACGTCGATTGAAGAACTGCTCAGGGTCGTCAAGTGATTATAAGCCCAACCCGGCCGCCCGCCGCCGCACCCGTTTCAAGATCGCGATCGATGTTCCCGGCAAGAGCGACCAAGGGGAAAAGACAATGGCAATGCTGATCGACGTGATTATCGCGGGACTGGTTCTGGGCGTGTGGTATGCCCTGATCAGCGAAGGCCTGTGGGGCGCCGCCCTCATGTTCTTCAACGTCACCTTCGGCGCCATGATCGCTTTCAACTTTTACGAGCCCCTTGCCCGGATGCTCGATTCGACCGGCATCGGCTGGGGTTTCTCCGACACGCTTTGCATGTTAGGGCTGTTCATCGTCTCGGTGCTCCTCCTGCGCATGACGACCGAAACGCTCGCGCCGGCGATGGTTCGGTTTCCGCCGCCGGTTTACCAGATCGGCCGCTTCATCTTCGGCCTGGGGGCGCCGCGGTCACTGTGGCGGTCATCGTCTTGGCGTTTCACGCGGCGCCGGTGCACCAGAAGATCTTCAACTCGGTTACCTACCAGAGCAAGCCGCCGTTCGGGCTCGGGCTCGACCATCAATGGCTGGGCTTTTTCCAGTACGAGACCGGCTCGGTCTTCGCCCGTACGGGAGTGGGCTCGCGCGACCCGTTTCACCAGTACGGGCGCGGCGGACCGGTCCAGATGTTTGATCCCCTGCGCCGAGTGGCTGATCGTCCACCAAGACAAGCGGCCGTACAAGTCGGATGGGGGCGACGTCATGGGTGGTGGCACGGCGGCGGCGACCGAGGAGCCTGCGGCCGGTGGTGAGGCGGCGGCCGGCCAGGGGGCAGCGGCACCCGGGCCCGGAGGAGGAGGGCCGAGGGGGCGAATGGGCAGAGGAGGAGGAGGGCCGCCAGGAGGGCAGCCGCCGAATTGACAGCCCTCCCAGGGCGTTGCCCTGGGCTCCTGAAAATGTGCAACTCCGAAAGCCGCCCCCGGGGCCCAACCAGGCGGCGCCGGCGGCCGTGGTTGGAGTCGCTGCCTACTCGTGCGCAATCGGTCCGGCTGCCTTGGCGTACGATCGCCGCTCGATCAGGTCAAAGCGCGGCCGCGACGTCGGCCCAATGGTCTGCTGAATCTGAACACGATAAACGCCGAGCTGGCTGGTCGTTGTTTCGAACACGTAGAGCGGCGCCCATCCTGCGCTGAAGGGCCCGAGCGCCCCGGTCGTCATCATAAAATGCGGGTTGCGCCCAGTGCTCAGATCGAGCTTGAAGTCGGCAACCAGGTCCCGCTCGAGGAACGTGTCGATCACGTGAGCCGACGTGCCGGTCTGTCGAAAGCTCGGGACCGTCGCCACGAGCCGACCGGTCTTGTAGTCAAGCAAGTAGACCGCGTTGAGTGGCAGGGCCGACTTGGTTGACTCGTCATAACGAATGAGCACCGGACCGGTCACCACAGCCGACTCGCCGATTCGATCGCTGGAGCCCCCGGCATAAACTGACGCCGGTCGCAAGCTCGCCAGGCTTGCGATGATCCAGCCCACGACGACGCCCAGGATGGGCAACAGAACAGCGGCAACACGCGCACGACGGGCAGACATTGCAGTTTGACTCCTTTCCTGGCGGGCCGACTCAAGCGCGCCCGCTCCGCGCGGGACGGTCGTGACCCGGTGCTCCTGCACTTACCTTTCGCTGGCTCTGCCGGTAGGGCGCGCATTGTGCGGCCTTTGCCGCCGCGCGTCCAGATCAAGCAGCCGTGGCGTGAGGAATGGTCCGCCGGTCAGCGAGCGACTCAAATCGCGCCTCGCGCCCGATCGAAAGGGCCAGTCCGCCGTCTTGCAATCGATTTCGACCGGACCTAGGGGTAGAATACTGAGCATGAGGGCCTGAGGCCGGCCGCTCTGGGGAAGAACGGGTCGGTGGGCGTTACGCATTGATCGCTTTATACTTCCGCCGGCCGCGAGCGCCGCGGCGGCGCAGAGGCGCACGATGGCAAGCGTAAGCGTGCTAAGCGCGGTGTTGCTCCTGGCCCAGGTTCCAGCCCCGGTGCTCGGGAATGACGTGTCGCGCGAGCTGGAAGCCGCGCGGCGAGCGATCATTGCGCACGAGGCGTCGGAGCTCAAGAAACTGGCCGGCGTGCTCGCAGACCGGGGCGACAAAGAGGCGGCGCAGCGCTTGCCGCCGAACTCTTGCGGCCGGCGCCGCCGGACGGCGCCACCCGTTTCGTCCCCTTGCCGGAGCTCGTGCCCAAATCGGCAGCCTCAACCGAAGAACGATGGCGTGCCGCCGCGCGACCAACCGAGAACCATGCTGCCGATGAGCTTTACAAGCTGGCCCAGCGCGCGGCGAAGTCCAAGCCAACCTGTTACGCACTCGCCAGTGTGTGCCTGCGGGACGTGATCGAGCGCGAACCCGATCATCGGGAAGCGCGGCGCTTGCTGGGATACGTGCCCCACGACGGCGGCTGGGCCACACCGTACGCGGTGGGCAAGCTGCACGCAGGTTACGTGAGCCACCCGACGTTCGGTTGGGTTGCCGCCGACTGGGTGCCTCACCTTGACCTTGGCGAGCTCCCCGCGCCGCCGGCACGCGGCCAGAAAAAAACGCAATGGCTTCCGGCCGCCGAGGCCGACAAGCTCCGGGCCACCTGGAACCCGCCCTGGCATATCTTCACCGAGCACTTCGAGATCCAGACCGACGTGACCCTTGCCGAAGTCATTGGCTTCGGGCGCCGGCTCGAAGCGTTTTACGACGTTTTCATCACCCTCTTCGCCGACGTCATCGGCGACCGGCTGCCGCTGGCCCGGCGATTCAAGGCGCCCGCGGCCAACAGCGAAAGCGATTATAAGCCCCATTCGATCTATTATTTCGGCTCGAGGACTGAATACATCGACCACTTGAGCCCGCACAAGGGGCCCGAGATCGCCGAATCGCTGGGTTTTTTCGACACGCCCCCCTTGGGCAGCAGCCGGCGCTCGCGGGCGTATTTCTTCCGCGACCCCGACGGCGAGCTTCCCGTCACGTCCAACCTCTATCACGAGGTCTCGCACCAGTTGCTCTTTGAAATGGCCGGGGCCAACGCCTATACCAAGAACACCGGCAACTATTGGGTGTTCGAAGGCCTGGGAACGTATTTCGAGACCGTCTCACCTCAGCCCGACGGAACGCTCGAGGTCGGCGGAATGGTCGGCAGGCGGTTTGAAGAAGCGGTCAAGGCACTGGTAGGCCAGGGCCGAGTCGTGCCGATCGCCGAGTTTCTCGAGATGGACCAGAACGCGTTCAACCGCCGTGACGTGATCCGCTTTCATTACAAGCAAGCTATGGCGCTGGCGATCTTCCTGATGCAGTGGCACAACGGCGTCTACCGCGACGCGTTTCTCGACTACGTGAACGACGCCTACCGCGGCCGGATCAAGCGCGGAAGCGGGCGAACCCTCCAGGACCGCCTCGGGCAGACCTATGCGACCCTCGACAAGCAGTTCCTCGCATTCCTCAAGGACGCCCACGCGCGGTTGAACGGTCCCACCCCTGACGAGGCCAAGCCGAATGCGGCGCCCGCCTTCCGAACCGTGCAGCCGCCTGCACGGTAGCATCGCGCTAGACGCTCTGTTCTCGGGAAAGCGGCAACGGCACGGGGAGAGGCCGTGATCTTTTTGAGGAGTCGCTGGAGATTAGCCGGCAGACGATTTTGGTCTGGGGTCACGCCATTCCGACGCCATCACGGCCTGCGGTTCGGCCCGCTCATCAATGAGTTCTCGATAACGTCAAATAATTCTTCCTATATTGACCTGTTTTCGCAGGATCACGTTCAAACCCTGGCTTGGGCCACGGCTGAGCGCAGCCTCTCACCGGCGACCAGATTATGAGCAATTGCATAGATCAGTGCTACAATGCGACAACGCGGCCGGCCGCGTACCGGCATCTGCCAGAGCCCGCGGTTGCGGCACTGTGCATTCACCCATTCCGCCGTTTGGCACCGCAGCCGATAGATCAACTTGGCCGATTCGGTTCCCATTCGGCTCCGCCACTGAGCAACCGCCTCGCTATCTCCTTTCTTGGGGGCATGCGGATCTTTTCCCTCCGCCCGTTGCTTCTCCTCGTCTTTGAGCGGAGCGTACACGGTACAGCCGCGCTCGGCCGCCCCGTCGATTGTCTCCACTGTCGCGAAACCGCCGTCGACGAGCGACTTCATCAGGCACGCGGTCGTAACGCTCGTCCAACTGATCAAGCATGGGTACCAGCTCTTCGCTGTCGGTCCCGGCCTTACTCACGTCCGCACCGACGATGACGCCGCTTTCGGTGTCGGTAGTGAATTGAACGTTATACCCCGGCCGGTATCCTCCGTCCGCAAACTTCATGGTCCTCGCCTCGGGATCCGTGGTCGACGCTCGAGCTTCATCCGTCTTGCGACCGCTCTTCTTCGCCGAGGCTTCCCGTTGCTGCTGCAACTCATCGCGCTCACGCATCGCCGCTTCGATTCGTTCCTGACGCTCGCGCACCGCACGCTCGCGGGCGGCACGTTGGCGTCGTGTCAGGTCTTCTCCATCCTGCTCGGCAAGTTGCTTGAGCGTTTCAACCTGCCGCCGCGCTTCTACCAGACATTCCTCCAGTCGACCGCGCCTGCGAAACGAGCTCTTGCCAGCACTGGCACGCACCCTCATACCGTCTTGAGCCGCCCGGTGCATTTTCACCAGACCCGCGTTCAACAAGACGGCAACGATTTGCGTGAGCAGTTCGTCCCATTTGTCGCCGCCTTGAGAGCGGAAGTCGGCAAGCATGTGATAATTGACGCTCACCCCGCCGCAAAGCCACCGGTAAGGCAGAGACTCGGAGCAGAGCCGAGCCAGCTCACGAGCGCTGCCGATTCCCTTCAAGGTGGCGAAGACCCACAATGCGACCAGCAGGCGGGGGTCTGTGGCGTCGCGGCCGACGTGTCCCCTGACCGCCTTGATGTCCCTAAGCCAGGCACTCAGGTCGAGCCGACAGACGGCCGACCAGACAATGCGTACCGAATGGTCTGCATCCAGCAAATCATCGAGGGATGCCGTATGCATCTCGACCTGGTCGCGAACCGGGCGGCGCAATCGTGGCCTGTCCGCGGGCATGGACTGGGCAATTTGTGCCGGCGATGGCGGCTCAGGCAAGTCATTGGGGTCAAAAAGGGGCCGCGTCATGGCGTTTTTCCTGCAACGCGTGGACAGCCCGAATCTGGGCGATTCGTATGAATGCGTGATAGGATATCATAGACAATACAAATGTCAACTAGAATTTCCGAAAAAACTCACACGCTCGGAGCGTGCCTGCTACAATCGTCACTCGCCGACATAGGGCATGAGGGCCATGAACCGCGCCCTCTTGACCGCTGCGCTGGCAGCGCGCTGAAAGGCCGCGCAGCTCCCGCTGCGCTTGCGGGAAAACATCTTGTTCTGGTTGGTGCACAGCTTTTTCAAGAGGCCGATGTCTTTGTAATCGACGTACGCCGGCCGAGGGCAACCCTCCCGAGTACAAAATCGGCAGCGATTCTTGCGGTTGCGTCCAAACTTCTTTCGCGGCATGTCTCTGGTTTCCTCAGGCCCTGCGACGCTGGCACGCCCGCCACGCTCGCACCAAATGCACTTGATTCTGATTCCGGCCGGCGCGCCGCCGTGATCGACCCGTGCGGGGAAACTACTACTATAGCGCGGACATTTCAATCAATCAAGCGCTGTCGTGGGTCTGCGAGGAATCAGTCAGGGCTCAGCCGGATCGCCGCCCAGCGGGCACCATGGCTGGCTGGCGGCGACGAAGTACTTCTCGGCCATTCTGCCATGCCACTCGTACTTGGCCGCTTGCGTGGCCGAGACGACGTTCCCGTTCGCGTCCATCCAGTAGTGGCGGCAGATCCTGTCACCCCCCATTGCCGAGACCTCTTGGACGCCGACAAACTGTGACCGATGCTGCGCCGCCAGCCGCAGAAAGCGTGAGCGGCGCTCCATGATCGTGCCCAGAGGAGTGCCGGTCACGGCCACGGCAATCATCTTGCGTGAGCGCAACGTATTCCGTGTGGGTCGGCACCAAAAAACAAGCTAAGCTATGGTCATCACTGATGTCCACCCGCTTTACCGGTTCGCTGTTTTGGTTTCGTCTTCACGAGGCACTTTCATGAATCGACGCCGCCTCGCGCTGGCAGTTCTTTCGATCGGAGTCTGTCTGTTTCGTCTCGCCCTCGCCGGAGCCCAAGGGCTGCCTCCCGGCGAAGCGCAGGAAGAGGGAGTCGCGCCTGTAGCGCTCAAGCGAATTAATACCTTGCTCGACGACGCCGTCGCCCGCCGGCAGATCGCCGGCGGCGCCGCCGTGATCGCCCATCGCGGCAAGGTCGTCTACCTCAGAACCGCCGGCAGGCGAGACATCGAGGCGGGCCTACCCGTCGACCCATCGACGGTTTATCGGATTGCGTCGATGACCAAGCCCATCACCTCGGTTGCGATCATGATGCTTTACGACGTGGGAAAACTCCGACTCGATGATCCGCTCGCGCGCTTCGTACCCGAGTTCGGCGGACCATCAGTGCTGAAGGCCGGCCAGAGCAACGGCGCCGCGGGCACGCCCGCTACTGTTCCGGCCGCGCGCGAAATCACGATTCACGACCTCCTGACACATACTTCCGGCTTGAGCTACCGGTTTTTTGATCGGCCGGCGCTGGGCAAGCTCTATGCCGAAGCCGGCGTCTCCGACGGGCTCTGCGAAACGCCCGGAACTATTGGCGAGAACGTGCTGCGCCTGGCCAAGCTGCCGCTCCTCCACCAGCCCGGAACTGCGTGGGAGTACAGCCTGAGCACCGACGTCCTGGGCCGCGTGGTCGAGGTCGTTTCGGGCCAGACTCTCGATGCGTTCTTTCGCGAACGCATCTTCCGGCCGCTCCGGATGGAAGACACCTCGTTCCTGGTCCCGGAGTCAAAGCGAATACGGCTCGCGGCCCTCTACACGCCGGGTCCGGACAAGGCGATCCGGCGTGTGGGACCCGGCCGGGTCCACGCCGGCGCGCTCGTCTACTCGGCGACCTATCCGACCGCCGACGGGAGCAAGTATTTCTGTGGCGGCGGCGGGCTCTGCTCGACGATCGGGGACTACGCCCGCTTCCTCCAGATGCTCTTAAACCGCGGCGAGCTCGACGGCATGCGACTGCTCAAACCCGAAACGGTCGACCTCATGACACGCAACCAGATCGGCGATCTACGGCTTGCCTTTCCGAACCACGGCGACGGGTTTGGCTACGGATTCGGCGTGCTCACGAAGCGCGGCAAGACCGACGAGTTCCGACGGTCAATGTACGATGACGTTGCATCCGTCGGCACCTATTCCTGGGGCGGAATCTTCAATACCTATTTCTGGGTTGACCCCGAGCGGGAGCTATTCGGAATCCTCATGACCCAGCTCTACCCCGCCGACCATCTTAAGCTGCACGAGGAGTTCAAGCGGCTGGTCTACGAGGCGCTTCTGCCCGGCACCAAATCATAACTCAGAAGGCGCGGCGCCTGCTCGGTCGGCATGACATCCAGCAGTACCTGGGCGGGTTTCTAATCAACCGTACGGTGTTGCGCGAAGTGAGAGTGTGGCGGCGGCCGATCGCTCTGATCCGAAGGATCTGCCCCCTCGGACCGGGCCGCTTCGGCCACCGCCAGTTAATGCAGTTGTGGAACGGGGTCCGGCGCCGAATGCGCCGCACACTCGTCGGATCTACGTCACGCACCCTCGATTCGAGTGGTCGCGGTGGCGTTTGACGCTGACTTGACAGTCGGCGCCGGCACTGGGGCGATGTACGCCGGGCCTGCACCGTTACCGTGGGGGGCCGGTGCGCCCTGGTTGGCCGACAGGGCCTGCTGCATCGCTTCCATGGCCTGGCGGCGCTACCGATTCGGTGAAATCTCCGAGGTCGGCGCCGCCGGGCTGGTCGACGAGCTGGAAGCCAGACTTTTCGGCGACGAGCATGTTGAGCAACAAGCCGAACACCCCGTTGCCGGCAATCGCGCCGGCCGTGGCCTGACCGTCGCCCGAGCCACCGGCGCCCGCGCCACCAGTGATGAAGACCCGCTCCGGCACCAGCGGCTGGCTGCACTTGGCCAGGTTCTGCGCGGCGATCGTCAAGGCGTAAAGTCGCGGATCGGAGAAACTGACGGATCTTGCGCAGCAGGACCGACGCTTCGGAAAAGCCTTCCTGCAAAATTCGGGCACCCTCGCCGCGGCCGGCGAGCATGCGCTCCTGGCTCTCGGCCTCGGCCGTGACGACCACCTGCTCGGCCGGCTTGCGAGCACGAACGAGCTGCGCTTCGGCCTCGTTTTCGGCGATCTTGATCTGCACCAGCGAGTTCGAGAGCTGGGTTTGCATCTGCGCCTGGGCTTGTGCCTCGTTGAGCACGCGCAGGTTTTGCGCGGCCGTGACTTGCTTCGAATAGGTTTCGACCTGCTCGAGCGAAAGCTGCCGCAGCCGCAACTGCTCGAGCAGGGTCTCGATCTTGCCGCCCGACTGCTGCGTGTCGGGCTTGCCGATCAAGACGTCGACGCATTCGATGTCGAAGTTGTGGAACTTGCGGCCGAGCTCGTTGCTGGACTCGTGCTGGATCGAGTCGCGCTCCTGCAGCAGCTCGAGCATCGTCCGCTTGTGCGCCACGTCGCGGAAATAGGCGCTGAGCATCGGGTCGAGCGTCTGCGTGATCAGCTTCTTGACGTCGCCGAACCGCTGAATGACGCTCGGGGCCTTTTGATAGTCGATGTGGACGACGACCGACAGCGGCAGGGTCGGCTCGTAGGCGTCCTTGGTCACGAGGTCGATCGAGCGCAGGCTTTCATCGTAGCGATGGCTCTCGGTGCGGCCGGTCACCCAGTGCAAGACGAAGTTGGTCGTCGGCACCAGCACGATGTTGCCGGCATAGGTGTTGAAGGCATACTTGCCGGGCCCGAGCGGCTTTTCCTGCACGCCGCGCTCGCCCTCGGCAACGCGCTCGCCGTGGCGGAATCCCTGCCCCGAGAGGTCCTGGCCGCTGCGCCCGTAGTAGCTGACGACCACGCCGACGTAGCCGATCGGGACGATCGTCTTGGGAATCGACTCGATCGTGGCGAACCAGCGGTTGATGAAGTAGGTGCCGTCGGTCAAGGGAACGTACTGCTTGCCGCGGCGGCCGCCGGCCCTCAGGAAGGCCTCGGGGTCCTGGAAGTTGTTGTGGAAGTCTTTGTCGTTGCGATCGATGCCGACCGCCGGCGCGATGATCTCGCCGGGAGGGAGCGACGGGCCGTCGTGCACCGTCACGATGCCGATGCTGTCGACCTGCAGCTTCTTTTCTGGGTTCAGCGGGTCGGGTGCCTCCACGAGTCCGCCGATCACCACGGGGTTGAACCCCTCGTTCTGACCAAGCTCGTTCTGCCAGTTGACAATGGCCTTGAGCTCCTTGGCCCCACCCGCTTCGAGGCGATAGACCGTGTCTTCGGTCATCACGGTGAACAGCGCCAGATTGATCGCATAGACGCCTTCGCGCAGGATCGCGCGCTGGCGGCCGCGCTGGCCGAAGACCGGCTCGTGGTCGGGGCTCAATTGCTCGCCGCCCAGGAAGCGACGGGCGTCCTGGAAGTTGTTGCAAGGAACGTTCTGACCCAAGGTCTGGCTGGGCAAAAGGGCCTCGCCGTCGCGGGCGTAGACATAGCCGATCTTGCCTTGCGGCACCGAGACCAGCGGCGATCTTGTGAATGCGGAATTGCCACCGCCACAACCCGAAATGCAACCCACCGCGCAGGACCTCGGCCTGAAATCCCGCCTCACCGTCCAGTGCAATGATCCGGCCTTCGGGAACCGAACCCTTGAGTGACCAAAGCTTTTCGACAATGCCGACGCGGTTGTTGGCGATGTACCGCAAACCGGCCAGTTCTGACGCCAGCACCACCAGCAGAGCCACCGCCACAAACCAGACCACGCCCGACGGCAAGTCAGAGAGCGCCGCCCAAGGCAAGGTCTGACTGATGGAACCTGTTACCGCCACAAGAGATGCCACGTGCTCAACAAGTTGCGAGCCCACAGCAAAGCTCCTCACGAACGAACGCGCTAGGACTGCCCACGGCGGAACGCCCCGTGATGCGACCCCGTCCTCTGCGATTGACCCGAACGACTCGGGCCGCTCGGGCGGTCGTTCGGCCGCCCGGAGTTGAAGGATATTCGCCGGCCGCCGGGAATATTGGCGGAATTCGGCTGATCTAGTGGGAGATGGATGAGAACGATGAGCCAGACGGAGACTTCAATTTATCAGCGAAGTTCTCTAGTTTGGAAGAGAATCACAAGTTCGGCGTACTTACACCTGCGATGGGCTGCCGCAGTCTTCGAGGAACTTATGATTCGCGTTGGACTGTCTGCGTTGATAGCGTTATGCCTGGTGCTCGTAACGGCGCTCACCGGCGCCGGCCAGGAAAAGGCCGAACCCGGCTCCGCCCTGGACCACTTTCTGACGCTGCGCAGGCAAGCCGTTCGTGCTGATCGGCGTCAAAGGCGATGGCCATGGCGAAAAGAAAAACGTGAAGCTGCGTATCGAGAAAGAGCAGATCACGTGGCGCTCGATTCGGGAACGGCGGGCCAATTGCCGCGAGATGGAACGTCGAGTACTGGCCCGCAATTTTCAGCATCGACCACAACGGCGTGATCCGCCATCGCTTCGGCAGTGCGAGCACCGAGGCTACCGGCGGGTATCCTTTTGGGGTAATATCAGGAGGGAGCCCGGATAGGCGGGCCGTCGGCGAACATTGGCCGGGCGAGATGCCGACCGCCACAACTCGGGCCGGTGTGTCAACGCCATCGACCTGCGGGTCGGTGACATTCTCTTCAGCCGGGACGGCCACCGCGTACCGGTGACTAACGTGTGGGTCCGGCACGCAGGACGATGGTGTGATACCCCGAAGTGGCGGAACTCAACAAACACGCGGTCGGGCATTCGCATACTCGTGCATAACACCAGTGGGTGGCCCGTCCCACAACTGAGACCGGACCAGTCTCGTCAGATGCTCGGCGAGGCGATCAACCACCTCAAGACGCTACCGCGCGACGCGGCACAGCGGGCCGATGTGTTCGAGGCTTTGGCCAGACAAATCGAAATCATCCCGAGTGGTCTTCGGCCCAACCTCGGCTCCTTAACACCGCTCGATTAACCAGGAGGCGCGTGAGTATGGCTGGCACACTTCTCAACTGCGACGAGGCTGTTCGGCTCATCGAAGAAATTCAGAACCCGGTGACGAAGAACCTCGTCAACATGGCCTCTGTCCATTTGGTTAAGAGGGTCCATCTGGAGAAGCGTGATCTGCCGAGGACCGATCTCGACATGCTGTTCCTCGTGAGCGCTCTCAAGGACTTCTTCGCTGATCATGATGTGATTGCGCGCACGCTTGAGGGGGAGAAGGTAGGGGCATGGTTTGATGGAATGTGACGCCGAGCAGGTCGCTCGCCGAATCAAACGCTGCGCGTGGGTTGCGTGCTCGAGCAAAGGGGAGGGATCATGATCGCGAACGACAGAGAGTTGCAAACGACTCTAGAGCGCACTGCCTGGTTCCAACAACAGCTAGCTCATCTGCGCAGGACCGAGATTAACCCTGTGAACTACCGCGCAGCGGCTTCCCGGTTCCTCGCAGCGATCGACCGCATGCAACTTCAGGTCCGATAGTATTTCTGTTTCCTTCCGATCGAGAGCGTAGAAGCTGCCGAACCAAACGCTGCGGCAGACGGCGGACGCGTTGTTGGTGTCTCGTGAGCTGACAGCGCTCAGCGCGGCCGATGCTGCTGAGCCTGTGAGTTCGGCGGCGGGAGTAACCGTAATGGGAAAGTTATTCCGGAGGAAGCGTCTTTGGTTCGCGGAAGTCCTCAAGCACGCGGCCAAGTTGGAAGCGCGCGCTTTAGTCCTGACAGATCCTCATGATCCTGCATGGCTCCGGCATCGGGCGGAACGAATGCGAATATGGGCGCATAAGCGTAGCAAAGGTAAAGAGCTCAAAGCCGACGAACGAAGGAAAACGGCGATGAAAGCGCAACGCACCTTCCGCGCGAGCAGCAAAACGGCCGTTGACCGGCCCGCCACTGCACCCTAGGCTTGACAGCATGAGCTACGAGGTCGAGGTCAAGTATCGATCGGTCGATCACGAACTGCTGCGCGAGGCTGCTGGAGATCGGCGCCGTCGCCGGCGCTGTCCTAGAGCAAGAAGATACCTACCTCAATCACCCCTCTCGGGATTTCGCGATTTCGAATGAAGCCTTCCGGCTCCGTCGAATCGGCAGCGACAACCGCATCACGTACAAGGGCCCGCGGCGGAGCGGGCCGACCAAGACCCGCGAAGAAATCGAGGTGGAGCTGGCCGGAGGCGATGCCGCGTTTGGCGATTTGCAGCGGCTTTTTGCTAACCTCGGCTTCCGCAGCGTCGCCACGATCAAGAAGAGCCGCACCACCTTTCACATCACGCAGAATGGCGTAGCCCTGGAGGTCGCGCTCGATCGAGCGGACGACCTGGGTGATTTCGCCGAGATCGAGGCGGTCGCTGCCACCGAAGCCGACTTGCCCGCGGCCCAGTCGGCCGTGCTCGCCCTGGCGCGCCGGCTCGGTTTGAGCGATGTTGAGCCGCGGTCTTATCTGCGGATCTTTCTCGAGGAGCACAGCTGACGCGGCGACGGGCCAGCCGCGCCCAAGACTGATCCCGCCCCTGAATCGCCGGTGGAAATCCCGGGAGACCTACGGTCCGGCCCTGGGCGGGGTCAGGAGACCCGCGCCCAACTGGATCCCGGCCCTGGGCGGGTTCACGAGACCCGCGCCCGACAAGCGTGACATACCTTCAGCCGACGTCATGCGCTCAACGCGCTAGTCGCCGGTGGGCATACTTGAGGATGCCACGATCAGGCGCGTAAATCGCCCCGCCGACCAACTGGTAATCGCGGAGCCATTCCTCGACCAGTTGCCGGTTTGCCGCCGAGTGATATTCGAGCACCACAATGTCGACTTCAACCGCCGCCATCCGGCTCGAGATGTCGACCTCGGAGCCTTCGGCGTCGATTTTGAGGATGTCGGCTTTGGGCAGCACGTCGGGGGCCCTGGTTACAACTTCGACCCACTGCCTCGCCTGGCAGCCGCGGTCAAAGAAGCTTGCCTCGCCGCAGTTGTTCTTGCCCAGGAACAGCCGGGTGCGGCTGGGGTCGCCGATCGCGAACGGATAAAGCGCGACACGGGTGCCGGCGAGAGCCCCCAGGTTCTGCTCGAGCAAGGCGAAGTTGGCCGGCAAAGGCTCATAACAATGCACGAAGCTGGCCGGCCAGCGCTCGAGCGCCCAGACGGCGAAGCTGCCGATATTGGCGCCGATGTCGATGATCACCGGCCGCGGGTGCTCATATGGCACGTCGTACTCGCCCCGAAGCACTCTCTGCGCGTGCGGGACCATTGTGCCGGGGCAGCGAAGGTTCACCGGAGGTCCCTCCACACGAACCGGAAAGAGCGAGTCGTTGCCGACCTGCGAGCCCGCGAACCTCCGGATCGACGGAGGCTTCCGTCGATCTTCAGCCGCTGCGTGCGCCCAAAGCCGTTTGCATCGCGGTGTCGGGAGCCGGGCTTCGACCGAGCACAATTTCCTGGACGCGCTCAACGACCTCGAGCGCGCAACCCCACGAGAGCGTGATGCCCGAGCCGCCGTGGCCGTAGTTGTGGATGATGCGTGTGCCTGATTCCCGCTCGAGGCGAACGTTCTGGCGCGGACCGGTCTCAGTCCGACGCGCACCGGCTCGGCCGCGTCGACCTCGGCGTCCTTGAGCACCGGCAAAAAATCGACGCAGCGCCGGTGCATGGCGCGGATCGGCTCGTAGTTGTGCAGGCCGATGTTCAACTCCCATAGATCGGGCTCGGCCAGCCCGCCCAAGACCAGCGTGTCGTCGCCGCGCGGCACGATGAAGATGAAATCGCGCTTCTCGCTTGGCCCGTGGTTGGAAACGCAATGCGCCTCGGTGATCCGGGGCATCCTCCGCCCGTCATTGCGCACGCGGACGAGCGCGCCCCGCACCGGAAACATGGCGTCGCCCGCCAGAACAGCCGCGCCCAGGCCCGTGCAGTTCACGATCGCGTCGACCGCAAACTCGCGCGCCAGGCCCTCCGCATGGTCGCGCAATAATCCCCCAAGCCGCCGCTCGACGATCAGGCACCCGGCCGTCCGAACCTCGTTCATGAGCCAGCGCATGTAAAGGTCGGTGTCGACCATCGGGGCCAAGTGCCTGTAGGCGTCGCGCATCTCCCAGGCGGAGTTAACGCCGCCCTCGGCAACCAGTGCTGGATCGCGCCGAAACTCGCGCACCACGGCCTGAAGCTCGGCCATCTTCTTGCTTTGCTGCCGGTCCCAATCGATCGGGCGCTTGAAGTAAAAGTTGACCGGTCGCACGAAGACCCCGGTCGACCGGTCAGCGGCCAGCTCGGCAAAAACTCGGTAGGAGATCTCACACCAGACCTTGGAGCGCGCCAGAGACGCCTGGTCGTGGTGAAAGCCGCACACGGCCGGCGGCCATTCCCACAGGGCGCCGGCCACGACCGACGTGACGCGCGGGGCGAACGCGTCGGCGAGAACCGTAACTCTGAACCCCGCGCGCGCCAGACACAGAGCACTCGTCAGGCCGCTGGCCCCGGCCCCGATGACGAGCACGCCCTTTCCCATCCGATCGGCGGAAGCGTTCATTAGATCTCGTAGCTGGCGTTGAGCTCGGGCGTCTGCACAGCCGATTGCACGAAGGGTTGGAGGACCGGCCGTAACGCATCCATGGCGTCGGGCTCGCCGTGCACCAGGAAAGCCTGCTCGATTCCGCCGCCGGTTTGCTCGTACCACCATGCCAGGTCGTTCTTGTCGGCGTGGCCCGAGAATCCGTCGAGCACGTACACGGCGGCGTTCAAATCGTACCACTGGTCGAAGATTTGCACTCGCTCGACCCCTTCGGAAATCTGCCGGCCCAGCGTCCCTTCGGCCTGATAACTCACAATCACGATCGCATTGTCGGCATCGGCGACGACGTGCCGCAGATGGTGCCTGATGCGCCCCGCCTCGCACATGCCGGCCGAGGCGATGATGATCATCGGTCCGTTCAAGTAATTGAGCCGGCGCGAGTCGTCCCAGGTCGCACAGAATTCGACGTACTTCGAGCCGAAGTAGAGCGGGTCCTTGTCCATCAAGCGCGAGCCTGCGGCGTGAAGGCTTCGGGGTGATCGCGATGGATCTCGGTCAAGCGAGTCGCGAGCGGGCTGTCGACAAAGATCGGAATCGGCCGTGCTTTGTGCAGCGCGAAGAGCTCTTGCAGACAGTAAACCATGCGCTGAGTGCGGCCCAGGCTGAAAGCAGGGATCACGATCTTGCTTTGCAGGCGGATCGCCCGCGCCACGATCGCGTGCAATTGCTTGATCAGTCGATCGTAGGGATCGAGCTCGCGGTTGCCGTAGGTGCTCTCGGAGACGAGGACGTCGATGTTCTCGATCAAGGCCGGGTCAGGCAGGAGGTGAGTGTTGCGCCGCCCCAGGTCACCGGTGAAAACAAAGCGCCGCGCCTTGCCGTTCTCGCGGCAGTCGAGCTGAACGATTGCCGAACCCAGAACGTGCCCGGCGTCTTTGTATGTCATGGTCACGCCGGGCACGATCTCGGCGGGTTGTTCGTACGGCAAGCGCACAAAGCGCTCGACGACCCACTCGACGTCGGCCAACTCGAAGAGCGGCTCGAGCGCTTCGGCCTGCCCGTAGCGAAGCTCGTAGTTGCGCACCTCTTCGCGCTGGATCCGGGCACTGTCGCGCAGCATCACGCTGGTGATGTCGCCGGTCGCCGGCGTCACGTAAATTGGCCCCGCATAGCCAGCCCTCACCAGGCAGGGAAGCCGGCCAATGTGGTCGTTATGGGCGTGCGAGACGATCACCGCGTCGAGCGCGCGAGGGTCGAATGAGAGCTGGCGGTTGGGGCTGCTCGGGTGCATCCGTTCCGAGTCAAACAGCCCGCAGTCGAGCAGGAGCCTCTTGGAGCCGATCTCCAACAGATGAGCGCTTCCCGTGATTTGCCGGGCCGCGCCGTGGAACGTGATGCGCAACCAACTCCCCTCCCCAGGATTTCGCACGATGATCGATCATTCTATCATGCCACGAACCGTGCCGGTCATCAAGGCGGAGCGTCACGCTTAAATCTGTCTCCATGCCGATATTTTCAGCGTCATCGCTTCCGTGATGAAAAACCGACGTTGATCAATGCCGCATTTCGGCGTAAGATTTGCTAGATACGACCGCAGTGGTCGTCACTTCCCCGATTTGCAACCCGCTTGCCAAACATGTCGTTTAGATCCGTCTACCGCTTTGCACACCAGGCCAAGCTCAATGGGTGAGGAGGGCCCGCGATGGATGTCGCACGTGCGATTCCTGAGTCGCATCCGCTGCACAGGCTGTTTCGTGGACTGACCGAATACGCGTTCATGAACGAGCTGGGCATAGGCGACCCGGGGCTGGTCGGCTATGTCGCGGAGCTCCTGGCGAACTTCGTTCCCAGCCACGGTGTCTGGCGGCTTCACGATTCACAAGGCATTCAATTAACCCAAGTTACGGCCATGGTGGCCGCCGCCGAGTCAGCCGACAGCGAAGGCCGCAGGCGCGACTGCCACCGCCACGTTGGTGACTTCACCCTGTTCTGGACGGGGGTTTACCCCGAAGCGCTCAAGAAGCTCCGTGGCGGCGACCGCCCCGACGCCCTCATTGACTATCAGCGGCAGGGAAAACGGTCGTACTATCTGGCCAGCACCCTTTCGAGCGGTACCGACCAGGGCACGGTGCTGCGGCGACTGAGTGACCAGTTTGAGCTCTGCGCGCTGGGGCTTTCTCGCGTCCGCCGCGAATGGGAGAAGCTTGACACTGACGGCCCTCCACCGACGCCCATGCGCGCCCTGTCGTCGTGTGACACTGGCTAGGGTGTGCACTCTTGCCGCGGCGGGTTTAACCTGGTTTAACAGTGTTTTACTTCCCGACCGTCCAGCACGCCCAAGCGGGGGATCGAGCACATCGTGTCGACGACCGTCAAAGGCCGGTATCGGCTCGACGATCTGCGGCGGTTGGCGACGGCGCTGGGGAACGCCAGCGGGCTCGCGCCGGCGCAGCGCAGGCGCTCGCTTCTCATTTGCTATGGTTCGACGCAGCCGGTGCTGCAAATCTTGGCATCGCCACCTTGCCGGATTGGCTGACCGCAATCGAAGAGAAGCGCGTTGACGCCCGATCGGCTGGCGAAGTGCGGCTTGAGCGGGGAGCACTTGCGGTTCTCGACGGCAAGAAGGGTGTTCCTCTCTTGATCCTCGACCGCGGAGGGGCGTTGGGCGTGGAGAAGGCTCGAGAGTTGGGAGCCGCGTGGGTGCGGGTCACGAACATCGACCGAGTGGCGTCCGCCGCGAGTGTGACCGCGGGTGTCGCGACCGGACCGTTTGTCTGTTTGGCGATCGGTCCCGGCGGGATATTCAGCCTGGCGTTGCCTGCGCCGGAGGGATTGCCGGTCGTACTCGATACCGGGCTCGGCGCGGCGATGAGCCCGGCGGGCACGCCGCGGCAGGGGGGGCGGCGCACGGAGCCAGCCCGACGGATCGCCCCCATGTTAAGTGAACCTATTGCGGAGCTCGCCAAGTGGGCCGAAGTCGCCGCGCCGGAAGGAGACTGGCTGATCGGCGTGGTGGCCGTGGCCCAGCTCGAGCCGCTGGCCACGTTTCACGAGCGCGTTCTCGCTGCGCTACAAGAGTCGGTCGACCTTCCCCGCCGGCTGCTGCCGAATACGTGGGAGGCGCGGCGGCGAGAAGCCCGCGAGCACGGGCTGTCGATCGCCCAACCGGCCTGGAAAAAATTGACGCGCTGGGCCCAGCAACTCGGGGTCGAAGTTCCCATTGCGGGCGATGCGCCTCGAGACATTTGAACCAAAGGACGAGCCAACATGGTCTTTCCCCTTGGCGACTTGCAGCGCACCTTGATCGTGCCGTACATCACCTACTCGCTGATCGCGATCAACGTGGGGGTCTTCCTGATCCAGCAGCAGGAAGGCGAGGAGTTCACGCTGGCGTTTGCGGCGACACCCTATGAAATCACGCACAATGAAGACATCGACCAGCCCGTGCCGAAGGTGGCGCGGGTGCTGGTCCGCGATCAGTTCGGTCGCGTTTTCGCCCAGGACCGCCGCGTCGAGCTCAAGCATGCTCCCTGTCCGATCCCGGTGCGCTGGACCTTGCTCACGTCGATGTTCCTGCACGGGAGCTGGCTGCACTTGATCGGTAACATGCTTTATCTCTGGATCGTCGGCGATAATGTCGAGGAGGTACTGGGCTCGCTGCGCTACCTCATCGTGTATCTGGCGTGCGGATTGGTGGGCTCGCTGGCCCAGATCCTGGTCAATCCCGACTCGATGACGCCCACCCTGGGAGCTTCGGGAGCCATCGCGGGGATCATGGGCGCCTATGTCGTCTGGTTTCCGCACAACCAGATCCGCGTGTTGCTATTTCGATTCATCACGGTGCTGCCGGCCATCGTGGTGATCGGCGGCTGGATCGTATTGCAATTGATATCGGGCGCCGGCTCGATCAGCCGCGCCGGTGAGGGAGGCGGCGTCGCGTATCTCGCGCACGTCGGCGGAGCGGTGACCGGGATCGCCGTCGCGATTCTGTTTTACGGCGACGCACGCTATATCAACGAGCGCAACGCGGCCGCCGAGGGATGGTCGGTCTTTGAAGGTCCCGAGTAACCGGCGGCAGCCGCTCTAGCCGGCATGGTATAGTGGAGCCGGACGATAGCGATCGGTTCGCCGATCGCTTGGCGGCCGTAAGAGCCGCCCCGGCTTGCGTTTCCTCTGGAGGACGTCGTATGTGCGGCATCGCGGGGCGCTGGACTTGAACGGTCGCAGGGAGTTTTCCGCCGAACGGCTGCTGGCGATGACCGCCGCGCTTGCGCACCGAGGACCGGATGACGAGCAGATCCACATCGAGCCCGGGGTGGCGCTGGGCGCCAGGCGGCTGTCGATCGTCGACCTGGCAGGCGGGCGGCAGCCGATCAGTAATGAAGACGGATCGGTCTGGGTGACGCAGAACGGCGAGCTCTTCGAGTATCCCGAGCTCCAAGCCGAGCTCACCGGGCGTGGGCACCGCCTGGCCACGCGGTGCGATACCGAGCTCTGGGCCCATCTCTACGAAGATCTGGGCGAGCGCATCTTTGAGAAGGCTCGCGGCCAGTTTGCCGTGACGATCTGGGACCGCAGCGCGCGGACGCTGATTCTGGGCCGCAACCGGGTCGGTATCTGCCCGTTGTATTACGCGCAGGCTGACGGCTGGCTGCTCTGGGGGTCTGAAGTCAAGGCGCTATTGGCCTCGGGCATGGTCGAGGCTCGACCCGACCCCAGGGGCATCGACCTGTTCTTCAACACGTTCTGCGCCGGCACGTCGCGCACGTTTTTCGATGGGGTCACGTCGATACCGCCGGGGCATTATCTGCGAGCCCGCGACGGCCGGATCGAGGTTAAAGAGTACTGGGACCTCGACTTCCCCGATCTGGGAGCCGAGCGCCGGCTTGCTGACCCAACGCCCCTGGTCGACGAGCTCGAGTTCTTGCTGCGGCAGGCGGTCGAGCGGCGGCTGCGCGGCGACGTACCGGTCGTGAGCTACATCAGCGGCGGGCTCGATTCGACGGTCGTGCTGGGGCTCAGCTCGCGCGAGCGCGGCTACGCCGTGCCGTCGTTTACCATCGGCCTCGAGCGGGCCGGTCCCGACGAGCGGTTGCACGCGCGAGTCGGCCGAGGCGCTGGGCTCCAGGCTCACGGTCGTGACGATGAATCGCGCCGACATTGTGAATGCCTATCCCGAGCTCATCAGGGCCGCCGAGGGACCGGTGATGGACTCGTCGGCCGCTTGCTTGATGCGGCTGGCTCGCGCCGTGCACGATCAGCACTACAAAGTCGTCTTGACCGGCGAGGGCGCCGACGAAGCCCTGGCCGGCTACGCCTGGTTCAAGACCCAGAAAATTCGCAACGCAATTAGCTGGGGCCCGGTGAACCTGGCGCTTCAAGGCGCGCGCACGCTGGCCCTGGCCTCGATCGGCGGGCTGGCCCATCAGCCCAAGCTGCAGGGCATTCGCGGCGTGCGCACCGCCCAGCTCGATGTCTACGACTTCATGGGCCAGGCACGATCGGTGCTCTACTCGGGCTCGATGTGGGACCGGTTGGACGGCTATTCGCCGTACGACGACCTCAATCTCAAGAACGACCGCTTCGGCAGGTGGCATCCGCTGAATCAGTCGCTGTACGTCGGCTACAAGGTCATGCTGGCGGGCCTGTTGCTTCTGGGCAAAGGCGATCGAGTTGCCATGAACTCGTCGGTCGAGACCCGCTATCCCATCCTCGACGAGGACGTGATTTCGTTCTGTGCGTCGATCGGGCCGGAGTACAAGCTGCACCACTTCACCGACAAATGGTTACTCCGCCAGGTGGCCGCGCGCACGCTGCCGCCCCGGATCGCCAACCGCAGAAAGACGATGTTCCGCGCCAGCCGCGCCGACGCTTTCCTCGACGCCGACCGGCCGCACTGGGTCGACCAACTGCTCAGCCCCGAATCGCTCAAGGCGACCGGCTGGTTCGATCCCGAGGCCGTCGCCCGCGAGCGGTTCGCGCAGTGCCGGTTTCCGCGGATCACTCCCCGGCGGATCATCATGGATCTCAGCCTTACCTGCGTGATCGCCACCCAGCTCTGGCATCACATCTATTTAGGCGGCGGACTTTGCGACCTGCCGGTATGGGATGTCGCGCCGGCTCGTGAGCGCACGCCCGCGATCCCCAGTGTGAACGATACGAATCACCCATTTTTGTCGGCACCTGCTCAAGCGCGATGAGCTCGCGTACTGTGGCGCGCGAACTCGCCGGAAAAGAGCTAGCTCCGGAAGGCATCGCGGATTGCGCTTTCCTCCCGCCGGCGCACCGACCATGCGACGGCCGCCAGCGCCAACCACCACGAGCAGCCGAAAATCAGGTTGTTCCATTCCACATACCGCGTCATCAGCAGCGACGTGAAATACATCTGCACGGCGAGGACCAGGAAGCGCGGCGAGAACAGCCAGGCAAGCGTGGCGAAGAAGAAGCTGCCGAGCGTTCCCCAGGCGGCCTTAAAGTGCAGCTTGCCAATTCGGCAGAATCGATTCAGGCGACACGTCGCTCTCGACCGTATCGTCTTCCACCAACTGCTCAGCCATGAGCATGAACCTCGTTCGCGGCCGGCGATTTGATCGCTGGAACGTCAGGTTGAAGCCTGACGTACGTAACGCATCTGCGGCACCCGAGCAGCAGAGCCTGGGGACCGCTCGCTGAACTCTAGCACGCCGTGGGTTAAACTGAGGGCGAGTGAGCAGCAAAGAGCTGATACCAGCCCGAAGCGCCAGCGAGGGATTTTGACGGAGGAAACCATGAACCAGCGCCGGATCGGGCGGACGGGCTTGAAGGTATCGGAGATCTGCCTGGGCACGATGACTTTTGGCGGCCAGTGCGACGAGCCGACGTCGCACCAGATCTTGAGTGTGGCGGCCGACCGAGGTGTGACGTTCCTCGACACGGCCGACGCGTACCCGATTCCCCCTGATCCCGAGACGGCGGGCCGCACCGAGGAAATCATCGGGCGCTGGCTCGCCGCCGGGCCGGGCCGCCGCGACCAGCTCGTGCTGGCCACCAAGTGCCGCATCCGGGTCGGGCTTGGCCCCAACGACCAGGGCTTGTCGCGCCGTCATGTGCTCGCCGCCTGCAACGCCAGCCTGCGACGCCTGCGCACCGATTACATCGACCTGTACCAGTCCCACCTTCCCGACCCCGAGACTCCGATCGACGAGACCCTGCGCACGTTTGACGACCTGGTGCGCTCCGGCAAGGTTCGGTACGCGGGCTGCTCAAATTATCCCGCCTGGCAGCTCGCGCTGGCGGCGGCGTGCAGCGAGCGGCATGGCTGGGCTCGATATGACTGCATTCAGCCTCGATATAACGTCCTCTATCGCGAGATCGAGAATGAGCTCATTCCGCTCTGCCGCGACCAAGGAATCGGCGTGATCGTGTACAATCCGCTGGCCGGGGGACTCTTGACGGGCAAGCACTCCGCCGAAGCACCCCCGAGCCGGGTACCCGGTTCACGCTGGGAGCATCGGGCGAGCTCTACCGCGACCGCTACTGGCACGCCGCCCAGTTTGAAGTCGTCTCGGAACTCAAGGCGTACTGCCAGCTCCGCGGCTGGAACCTGGCGACGGCCAGCGTGGCCTGGGTGCTCGCTCAGCCGGGCATCACTTCGGCGATTGTCGGCGCCAGCCGGGCCGGTCAGCTCGATGCCACCTTGGCCGCGCCGGCGCTTGTCTTCGATGACGACGCCCGCGCGGCGTTCGACGCCGTCTGGTGGTCGATCCCGCGACGGCCGCTTGGCCGGTGAGGCGGTTCACAAACGACCGCGGGGACTGTCTCTGCCGCGGGACTGTCCTCAACTGGCTCACTCGCGAGAGAGCAAGCAGACAGCGCCCCAGGGGCGGCGGCCTTGGCGGCCGTTGGAGGCGGGTAGGAGGGCCAAGAGGCGCATCCAGAACGACAGGCGCTTGAGTTTTGCGGCCGTGTGGAGCAGGTCGCGCACTTCGACGGCCCGCCAACCGTGCGGTCCGAAGAAGAACGGTCCTTCTTCGGGCGCGAACTGCAACTGCGCGCTTGCCTGGGCAAGGGGCTGCTCCAAGTGGCGTTTGAGCATCTCGAGAAGGCCTGGCGAAACCATGTCGACAACCCAGTAGTGGAAACTCGCCTGCCGGGCAAGTTCGCCGCGCCAGGGCAGCGACCTGTTCGGGCGCGAGGTAAACGAGCAGTCCCTCGGTGACAATCACGGCCTTCTTCGTCCGTTGGCCGAGCCGGTCGAAAACCTCACGGCGGGCACTGTCATCGGCCAGATTGAGACGAATGCGCGAAAGCGCGCATCTGGGCGTTTGGTCGCGCAGCGCGTCTTCCTTGTAATCCAGAATCCTGGGCAGGTCGATTTCCACCCACTGGAGTGACTCAGGCAGGCTCATGCGAAAGGGTCGTGCGTCGAGGCCGGCGGCCAGGTTCACGACCATGTCGGCGCCCTCTGCAACCTGCTGATTGATGAAGTGGTCGAAGAGATAAGTGCGCGCGACCCAGGGCCATGACGGGAACTTGCCCGAACCGACGGCGTTTTCAATCTCCTCGCCATGCGCACCCGCCAGCCGCCGCGCGAGCGGATCGCGAAACACCGCGTCGGGGCGGTCGGTCTCGAGCGCACGATGAAATGCGGCCCATCGCGCCGTGTCGGAGATATCTCGAACCAATGGCTGCGATTCACTCATGGGTGGCTACCCCGGTACGTTATTTCGCGGCGGCGGAATGCAGCAGGCTGCGCAGATGCTCGGCCTGCGCTACGGTGGCGTCGGGCCGGACCTCCAGCTTCCATTTCCGAGACGACTCGGCTTGCTTGGCGGGCGCTGGTTTCGACGCGGGTGTTTCGTTCGAGCTGGGCTCGTCTTTCTTTGAGGCGAGGGCGCCCTCGGTCGGGGCCGGCTTGGCGTTGCCGTTCGTCTCGCCGGCTGGTGCGAACTGCAGGCCAAACCAGTCGAGCGCCTCGGTGTAATCGAGCTCCTCGGTCGAGGAGATCGCCTTCTTGAACCAGTCGTTGAGGTCGATGCCGGCAACTTCCTCGGCCGCCGCACGAAACTGGTCGGGAGTGAATCCATGGTCGCCGGCGTACTGCTGGTAGGCCAGCCTCATCACGTCGTCGAGACTTTTTCGGTCGCCGGTCGCGCGGCGAATCTTGGCGTCGAGCAGCAAGCCGACGACCGGTCCTTTGACGTAGTAGCTGACCGATTTGGATCGGTCGCGGGCAACTCCGGAAGTGCCCGAGCTCCACACGTCCAGCGATGACTGCTCGAGAGTTTGGACCAGCCGGCCGGGCGAGTTCTGGAGCTGACTGATGGACGACGACATGGCCCCCAGATAATCGTCGATCGTTCCCAGGCCGGCGCGGACGACGATCAAGTCGCCGAAATAGGACGTGAGGCCCTCTGCAATCCACAAGCTTGCCGTCCTGGGCGAGTGCTCATAGTCAAACGGGCCCAGCTCGACGGGGCGAAGGCGCTTGACGTTGAAGGCGTGGAAATACTCGTGGCTCACGAAGCCGAACCAGCGAAAGTTGATCGGCGCGTCTGACGTGCGGGCGGCCATTGCGGTCAGGAGCGTCGAATACTTGTGCTCGAGCCCGCCGGCCCGGCGGCGAAACACATTCAAAAAGTAGTATGTTTTAAACGGAAGAACACCCCAGAACCGGCGGGTCTCGGCCACGATTTTTTCGAGTGCGGCCGCGGCCTTGGCGCCGTCCCAGGCGCCGAACTCGCCGATGTCGACTAAGTAGTGCTTGGCGCCGTCGACCACGAATTCGTGAATGGCCGGATTGCCGGCGACAATCGGCGAGTCGACCAGCGTGTCGTAGTCGGCCGCCCGATAGTGGTTGGGGAGTTGGTCGGGCGCAGCCTCGAGCGCGGTCACCGATTTTTTCCACTCCGGCGGCAGCTCGAGCCGCACTTCGTGGGGCCGCGCCCGCGCTCGACCAGCGTGGGAAAAGTGGCCGCGCCGTTGAAGACGGCCAGGTCGGCACCCACGTAGTTGGTCGTGACCGAGACCTGCTGGCAGGTCAATCGGTATGAAAGGACCACTTTGGCCGCGCCCTTGGTCGCTACCGTCCAGTGGTTCTTCTCGGGCTGCTGGACATCGAGAGATATGCCGTCGGAGTTGCGCGCCGTCAGCTTGTCTATCTGCTTGGCATAGTCTTGAACGCGGTAGAACCCGGGCGACCAGACCGCCATCATCATGTCGATCGTGGGGCGATTGTCCGTGGGAACGATAGCCTCAATCTCGACTGTGTGCTTTTCGGGCGCGGGCATTTTGATCGTGTAAACGATCGGCTGGGCCGTTTGCGCAGGGCTCGGCCCGCCCAAGAGCGCGGCCAGCCCCCAGACGACAAAGACCGATCTGACCCACGACGTCACGTACAGCTTCATTACGGCACTCCTGGTCTCCGCTGGCGCCAGATCGGTTCGCCCTCCCGTTTGATGTGGGCTGTCACGCGACGAGCGATTTCTTGTCCCCTGCCCATGGCATCAATGGAGCGTATCGACGGCTGGCCCGGCAAACAAGTAAAATGAGAGCCGAGGGCGGTGCGCGATGGTGATGCGGCGGTGGCGTATTGGGGCGCTCATGGGACTGGTTGTACTGGTCGCGCTCTGCGCAAGGGGGTAGTGGTCGTGCTCGAGTGGCGGCAGCACGCCGCGCTCAGACGAGCATTCACCACCGTGGGGTCTTTCGATCCCGACCCCCAGCCAACATTATCGGAAGGGGAACTGGTTGCCGCCCTCGAAGAGCCCGATGCGTACATACGCGACAAGGCCGTCTGGTGGCTCGTCCAGATCCGCTCGACCTCCCCGGCTCTGGTCCGTCCATTGGTCGAGAGGCTGGAGAGCGAGACGGAAGAATCGCGGTGGCAGAACCGCTGGGATCCCTTGCAGGTCAACCCGGCCGAGGCGCTGAAGCAGATGCACCTTCCGCCGGCGGTCATCGCGCCGCTGCTCCGTAAGGCGATGGCGAGCAAGGAGCCGTGGATCCGGCTGCAGGCCATCGATGTCCTGCGCGACGCCGCCGAACGGCCAGGCCCTCCGGCCCCGACCTTGGCCGAGCTGCTCCTGGCGGCACTGCAGGATGAAGAGCTCATGGTCCGTGTTCGGGTCGCCGAGGCGATCGCTCACCTCGATGCCGGCGCCGCGCCAAGCGGTCGCAATCCTTAAGCAACAATTGCTGGTACCGGACAGGCCGTCGCAGCTCTTGGCGGCGATCGGTCTGGGCCGGTTCGACCCCGAGGGACAACCGGCGGTCGCGAGCGTCGCCGACCGGCTCGAGCGCGACGACGTGAAGAGCCGCCTCTGCGACCTCTACCTGCTCGGCCGCATTGGCCCCCTCGCAATGCCCACTGTCCCGGCGATCGTGCGGGCGATGATGTCGCGTGATGCGCAGAGCCCGGCTATCTTCGTGAACGTCTTCTTGCCCCGACAGGGTTCGTGGCATTGGCTTGAGTTCGACCGGATTCTGAACTCGGGCATGAGGCACCAAATGCCATCAAGCTTGTGTTCGTTGGGTGCCGATGTCCTCGAGCGCATCGGCCCGCAGGCGGAACGGCAGGCCGTCGCGATCTTAGTCGAGGTGTTGCGGGGCGACGACCAATCGCGGAAGCCGAGTGCCGCCGACGCGCTGAGCGCACTCGGTTCAAAGGCGTCAAGCGCGATCCCGACTCTGCTTGAACTGGTCGAGCGAACAACGGCCGCCCAGCCCGGTGACGACGCCGTTCAAACCCTGACCCGGTTCGTGGCGGCCCTCGAGAAGATCTGCAAGGGCGACGATCCCCGGTTCGTGGCCGCGCTCGTCGGGATGTTGAAGTCAAGCGATCAGACGAAGCGTTGGGAGGCGGTGGTGACCTTGAGCCGCATCAATCCCCCGGCGGCGCCGCGGCCCCGGCGCTCATCGAGGCGCTCAAAGACAAGACAAAGCTCGGGCGCCATGTGGTCGCAGAGGCACTGGGCCGGTACGACGGGCCGGAATTTGACGCCGCGGTTCCTGCGCTCAAGGGCGCGTTGCGCGATGAGAACCCCTTTTTCAGCAGTGGTGCTGCCATGTCCTTGGCCCGTCATGGGACGGGCGCCGAGCAGGCTGTCCCGATTGCCGTCCGATTGCTTCGGAGCGAAAATCCTACCCTGCGCAGCCAAGCCGCCCAGGTACTCGGCGCGTTCGGACCAGCGGCTGGACCGGTAATCCCGTTGCTCAAGGAGGCTCGGAACGACCCGGTGGAATTTGTCCGCGATGCGGTCGACAAGGCGCTGAAAGCATTCGTGCCGGCCGCCGCGGCGACTGACGTCGAATGATCGGCTACCTGCGTTGGGCCGCTCCATCCACCGGCGGCTCGCCCGGCTGCTGAAATGTCGTGGTCAAATGATACGGGATGCCGTCGATCTGATATTCCAGCTCGCCGAAAAATGCGAGGTGTCCCTGGGGGCGCCCCGCTGGACGTGGTGCGTCATCGTCTCGCCCGGTTGGAGCGCATGGGGCTCCCAGCGCGATTCTCGGAAATCGCGCGTGCCGGACGCGGCCGTCCAGATTCTGGCTTTCAGGGCGCAGGGTCGGCGTGAATCGTCAGAATCGAATCCCCCTCGAACCCGTCGTGGCGGCTCCACGAGAGCTTGGGCAAGGTACGGCCCGTGACCACCGAGTGAAAAAACGCACCCAGGCCGGTCAGCGCCCAGTCGCGATTGACCTCGAGTGAATGCCCGGAATTGGGCACCTCGATCAGGTACTTCGGCCCCAGCAGGTCGTTCCAGTAAAGGTCGAGGGCATCGAGCGTCCAGTAGCGGTCATTGGTGCCGTTGACGAGCAGCTTGGGCTTGGTGAGCCGGTCACGATAAGTATAGGGGTCGACCATTCTCCAGAGCTTGGCGCCGGCAGTGGTCGCAACCTTTTCCATCAGGCCGCGCTCGACGTAATCGTGGATCTGCTCGCTGTACTCGCCCCAGACCCTGAGCTGGTTGGCTCCTTGCTTACCCAGATTGAGCATGACGATAACCATGGGAGCGATCGCGACGACGCGGTCGTCGACGGCGCCGGTCAGCCAGGTCGTCCAGCCGCGCTTGGATCCGCCCGCCACCACAAATCGGTTGACCGGCGGCCGGCCATGCTCCTTGGCCCAGGCCTGGAGCGCGTCCATCGCCCGGACGGCGCTCTTGACCATCGGGAAGAGCAGGGGCCAGTTTTCGTCCTGAGTTTGGAGGTACCGCACGAACGTCTCGGCGATCAGCTCGTCTTCTTTCTTGCCGTCGAGCAGCGGCTGGTTGGGCACCTGGCGCAAAACGGCGACCCGCGCGCCGCAGAGCTTGGCGAGGCCGAAGCCCTGCTTGTGGTCGTCGTCGTTGGGCGTGCTGGTCTGGTCGCCACCCGTGATGAAAAGCAGCATCGCATCGGGAAAAGCAATCTCCTGCGGCTGGTAGACGGTCAGCTCGTGTTTCCAGGTGATTCCCTGCCAGACCTGCGACGTGAGCTTGATGCTGACGATTTTCCCGGCCGGCGTCTCGTGGTTGGCGGCCTGAGCCCAGGCAAAGGCCGTGTCGGGCTTCCTGACGTATTCGTCGAGACCTGCACGCACCTCGCGCGCCCGAGGTGCCCAGCACAAGCCCGCCTATCAGTACGGCCAGCGCCGGCCGGGGCGTTCGCCGTCCCCATTTTGATGATGTCACGTCGAAAGCTCCTGGTGGTTACCGGAATCATTGCGCGGCGGGGCGCCGGTGAAATTGTGCGATGCCGGCACGCCGCTCCCCCATGCGACCTTATCACGCGGTGTGAACGGCTGGCAACCACGATGGGCGCGCGCCATTCCTCGATCAAGGCTTGGGCGGAGCTGGCTTGGCGGCCACGCCGCGCTTGCTCAGATAGCTTTGCTGGTGTTCTTGAAACGCCTGGATCGCGCGGGCGGCAGTGCGCCGGCGTTCGAGAATGCCGTCCGGGCCCTTCAGGAGCGCGGGGTCTCCGGTCTTGAGATAGGCTTGCGCCGCCTCGAGCGCAGTAAGCTGGGCGGTCTGTGCGCTGCGCAACGTCGTCGCGCAGCGCTTTCAAGCCCGCGTCGGGCGTTACGGCGGCCTGCAAGTGCGCCCGGTTGACCTGGGCTCGCGCGATCAGATCAGCGATGCGGCTGGAGTGCTTGGCCCGCGATGTTGGGTCATCGCGGTCGCGGGAGAGAGCGAGTGTGCTCGGCATGGCCTCGATGAGCGCGTTGTACTCGTCAAGCGCCGGCGTGAGCTGGGAGGCGATGTCCTGAAACTTGAAGTCCGGCGGCAAGGCGCGGCTGCCGACTCGCGTGACAGCCGCGACCGCGCCGGCCAGCGCCGCGGCGATCGCCGCGGTGGCAGCCAGCCGGCGCAGGCCGGTCGCACGGCGGCGGACGACCGGCCACGGGCGCGTGAGCAAGACCCCGCATACAAAGCCGGTCAGCAGTCCTCCAAGATGTGCCTCTTGATCGATGTTGGGCACGATGGCGCCCAGAATGCCCATGAACACCACAATGGCCAGGATGTTCATGAGCAGAGGTTTGCGCACCGACATCGGGACGCTGCGGCGGTGGACGAGCAAGAACGCGAAGAGCGCGCCTAACACCCCGCAGATCGCCCCCGAGGCCCCCACGCTCACCCGCAAAGGCGACGATCCCACACTGGCGAGCGCCCCTCCCACACCGGCCGCCAGGTAGATGACCGCAAAGCTCAGGCTGCCATAAAGCCGCTCGACCAACGGGCCGATCACGAACAGGCTCCACATGTTCACGACGAGATGAATCAGGCCGCCGTGCACGAAGGCCATGGCAATGAGCCGCCAGTATTCGTGGCGGAGGATGATCCGAGCCCCTTCATTGGCGCCCCAGCGAATGAGCTGCGCGCCGCTGGGCCACAAGGCGGGCACCCCGGAAGCCACCATGAGCCCGTACACAGCCACGCATGCCATGACCAGGATCGGCGTCATCAAGAGGTGCGGCGTGGCCGAAAAGAGGGCGCGGCGAAATTCGACGAGATCGGTCTTGCGCGATCGCACAGACGCGGACGCGGGCGTCGCCGCCGACCGGTCGACCGAACCGGCCGACGCGATCTCCCAAGCGACGGGGCTCGAACCGGACTGCTGCGCGGGCGCGGGCTGACCCCCCGCAAAAACCTGCCACGACCGTTCGGGCTCCGTGTCCTCGTTGATCGCCATCATCCCCTTCCAAACGACGATGCGACTGGCCATGCTCGGGCAGGCATTACGATAAAATGCCCCTTCGGGGCGGTGACTTATCCCATCTTACGCCGACGACAAGCCCCCTGCCATCTTTGGCGGCGGCTTGTCGGCGCGGCCGCCCAGCGCGCACGGCCGTTGGCCCGCCCCACGGCGTGCTGTATCGTGATTGTCAGCCGAAACGCTCCTCGGTCGGATATGCGTCTGAGCGATCGACCACGCCCGTGCCCGCGCAGAGCGCAGCCATGTCCCTGCCCCGTCGCCAATTCCTGCTGGTTGACCTGGTAGGAATGGTGACCACGACGGCGCTCTTCTTCGCTCTCATTCGGGCCGCATCAGCCGTCGTCTTCACGGGGATTATCTTCTGCCTCTTCGTTGTTGTGCTGATCTGGGCCGCCTACCGCGGCACGGTGACCGGGCCGGTCTGCGCGGAATGTGGCCGGCGGTTCGTCGATTCGGCGAAGAGAGCGTCTGTGCCCCGTATTTGCCCGCACTGCGGCCTGCCGCAGCGCGGCGCAACAAGAGACGCAAACTGCTCGTGGTCGGGTTTTGGCTTGCGCTGGGCTTGATACCCGTTGCCGTACTGGCCATCTTGGGCTCATTCGCGTTGGTTGTGAACGTTATGCGACCACCGACACCTGCCAATTCCTTGCTTGTCTTCGCGCCGCTCATCGCCCTCTTGGTCCTGGTGGTTCTCGCCGTTGTTCTCGGGATCGCGCGGGCCAGGTTCGATTCGCAACGTGACAGCCCGCTGCCTTGCGAGAGTTGTGGCAGCAGCTTGCTGCCCGCCGAAACCGCCCTACCCAGGTTATGTCCCTCGTGCCACCAGCGGCTGCTTCCGAGCAAAGAGCGCGGCACGGAATTCAAGAAGAACCTCGCCATGCTGTTTCTGCTGGCGCTCATCCCTGCCGGATTGCTCGTTGTCATGAGTTCGAGCGCCGTCGACCCGTTGTCCAACCCACGCAACTGGATCGAGGCGGCGGTGAGAACCATGGCATTGGCAGTCGTGCTCATGACCGCGTGGTTCGCGACATTCATCATCATTGCCTTGTGGCGCCGCAAGCGAATGGAGAGCGAAAGCTATGCCCTTGCGCAGGCGCGGAAATGTGCGGCGCGGAAGGCGAGGTCGTTCGGTCGGGGACGACCACTTTCTGGTACTCAGGCGCGACCAGCCCCGTGCCGGCGCTCATCGAACGGATGGAGGCGACGTACAAACGCCTGGAAGTGTTGCTGGGCAAGAGCGGCACTTCGCTGCCGCCTGTGCGCGTTTTCTGCTTCGACAACCGCGCCGCATTCGATGCGTTCCACCGGCCGTTCTTCCTGACTCACTGGGCGTTTTTCAAGTCACTCGATGGCGTCTATTTCGCAAGCCGCCACCGGCTTGTCACGGTTTGCACCGATTCGGTTCCCTACCGAGTCGTCATTCCCGAAGCGATGATCCAATGGGTGACGGCCTTTTATCTCTCGCGGCTGACCCTCCAGAAAACGCCACAATCGTGGCTCATTGACGGCACCAGCCGCTTGGCGGCAGCAGACGCCGACCTACGCTCCGCAATGCACCGCATCAACCGCGCGTTGCTCGCGCGGGGAACAACCTTTGGCACCAGCCTGTTCCAGGTCAAGCCGACGGATGTCTGGAGATACATGCAGCGCTGGGACGAGTATGGCTATTTCGAGAGGTTGCAGCAGTATGGCGCCGAGTCGTGGTCGCTTGTCGAATTCCTCGCCGGCGCAAGGGCGCCCGATGAGCGGCGCGAGCAGTTCCGCGCGCTTCTGAACGACCCGGAAGCAAAAAAGGAGCACGAAAAGGCCATGTGGCGCCACTTCGGGTTCGGCTTCGCCGACCTGGTCGCGCGGTGGCGCCAGTGGGCAAACGAGCAGTGCGCCGGCAGGTTCGCGCTGCCGGAGCCGCGCATCCGGCAGGGCCTGCTCGAGCGAGTCATCCCACTCATCGAAGACCGGCAGGCCAACGGCAAAGAGCGCCTTCTGGCCATCCGATACGTGGGTTCTGCGGGTCAAGTGATGGCCGCGGGCGCGCTGATCGACCTCCTTTCCGGCGACGACACTGTGCCCAAGGAAGAGGTCGTCTGGGCACTGGAAGCGATCGCGGGCGTGAGCTACGGTGACGACGTTGAGCGCTGGGCCGCGTGGTGGCAGAGCCTGCCGGCGGAGATCACGCAGGCGCGCCGCCAGGGGGATACCGCGAGCTTAACCGTTACCGTTGGCGCGGGACACGCGGCCGCTACGGCTGGTGAAGTTGCCCATTAGGAACTACTTGGAGAACCAAGCCATGAATCGCCGTGAATTTCTTGCGGCCACCGCGACCCTGGCCGCGGCGGCTGGAACCGAGGTCGCTCACAACGCGGCTGCCGCCGCGGCCGCGCCGGGCCCACGGCTCATTGTGCTGATTCCGCCGCTTCGTGCCGAGCAGATCGCCGAGCTCAAGGCCGTCGCGCCGGAGGTCGAGCTGATCGTCTGCAAGGACAATTCGGCGGCGCTCGAGCACGCATCCGAGGCTCACGCGTCGCTGGGGTTCATCACCGCCGAGATGATCCGCGCCGGTACTAACCTGCGCTGGGTGCAGCAAACGAGCGCGGGTGTCGAGGGCGTGCTTGCGATCCCCGAACTCGTCGAGCGACCCATCACCCTCACCAACATGCAGCGCACCTACGGGCCCGAGATCGCCGATCAGGCCATCGGCTATCTTCTCTGCTTCACGCGCAGTCTAGGCCACTTCATCCAGGCCAAGAGCCGCGAAGAGTGGCACACGCCGCGCGAGCTGGTGCTCGACGAGCTCGACGGCAAGACGATGCTGGTGATCGGTCTGGGCGGCATCGGCAGCCATGTCGCCCGCCGTGCGGCCGGTTTTGGCATGCAGGTGATCGCGACCGACCCCAAGGTGCTCGAGCGACCGCCCTTCGTCGCCGAGCTGCACCGGCCCGACGCCCTTCTCCAGCTCGTGCCCAGGGCCGACGTCGTCACGATCGCCGCTCCGCTCACGCCGGCGACTGAGAAGCTAGTGGCGCTCGCGAGTTTGCCCTCATGCGCAAGGGAGCCATCCTCATCAACGTGGCGCGGGGCAAGATTGTCGATACACAGGCCCTGGTGGCCGCCCTGCAGTCGCGACAGCTCGCCGCCGCGGGCCTTGACGTCACCGACCCCGAGCCGCTGCCGCCCGGCCATCCGCTGTGGAAACAAAACGTGATCATCACGCCGCACTCGGCCGGCCAGTCGCCCGGCGGCTTGCGGCGCTCTTACGAAGTGTTTCGCGAAAACCTCAGGCGCTTCGCCCACGGCGAAATGCTTCTAAACATAGTCGACAAGAAAGCCGGATACTGAACCGCCGGTTCCGGGGAACTTGCGATGCACAGCACGGGCATGCCCCGGCTCGATAGCGCGGCGGGGCTGGTGAGTTTTGTCGTCCGCACGTGCGCGGCGGTGCCGGGGGCGCTTTTCAAGCGGCCCGGTGACGTCATGCGGCAATTCGAGCACGTAGCGGTCGAGAGCCTGCCGATCGTGGTGGGAGCAGGTTTTAGCGTGGGGCTGATCGCCTGGCTGCAAACAGACCGCGCGCTTTCGGCCACGGGCGCCGAGTCGATGCTGCCCAGTTTTCTGGCTGTCGCGGTCTTGGTCGAGCTCGGGCCGATGCTGGCCGGTCTGCTGGTGGCCGCGCGGATGGGGGCGGGCATGGCGGCCGAGCTGGGGTCGATGGTTTTGAACGAAGAGATCGACGCGCGCGTCGCCCTGGGCGCCGATCCGGTGCCGACCCTGGTTGCACCGCGAGCGATCGCCTGCGCGCTGGCCGTCCCGTTATTGACGGTGGTCATCGATGCGGCAGCGCTCCTGGGCAGCCTGGCCGCCGAGCTGGCCGGCGGCCGGTCCACCGCCGCGCTTTTTTGGAGCAAATCGCTGGTGTTTCTCCGTCTCCCGGACATTGTTCCGGCCACGCTCAAAACCGCCGTCTTCGGCCTCGTTGTCGGCCTCATCGCCTGCCGGACCGGCCTGACCGCCGGCCGCTCCGCCGAGGCCGTCGGCCACGCCGCCATCCGCGGAGTGGTCCACTCGATCTTGGGAGTCTTCGCCGCCAACGTCGTCATGGTCCCGTGTATTCAGGCCGCCACGGAGGCGCTCGGCTTTGGGCCGAGATAGACGCTATCCGCTCGGGTGGTGATCACCGGGGAAATCGTTGCAGAGATCGCCGGAGCACAATGACGAGTGGACAGCGCACAATGCATAATGAAGAATGAAATCGGAGGCAACCATGGCACGGCGGCGTCTCTTGACCAATGCTGTCTTTGTGCTGGCGGTGCTGGGTCTGGCGGGGTTTGGGGCCTACCACGTCGCCCGGCGGCACTGGCACGTGCAGCCGACGTTTCACCTGCGCGCGCAATTCGAGACGATCGCCGGTCTTGAGGTTGGGCACCGCGTGCGACTGCAAGGGATCGACGCGGGCGTGGTCGAGCGGATCGTACCGCCAGAGGAACCTGGCCGACCTGTCGAACTGGTGATGCGCATTGACGAGCGGCTCAGGCGTCTGATCCGGACTGACGCAGTCGCGCACGTCGTATCGGAAGGCCTGGTGGGGGCAAAAGTGGTGGAGCTCGTGCCGGGGCGGCCCGACGCGCCGCCGGTGGGCGAGCTCGATCGGATCGGCTCGGAGCGGCCGGTCGAGATGGCCGACCTCATCAAGAAAGCGTCGGCGTCGCTGGCGCGCATCGATACCGTCGCCCAGGCGGCCGAGCGCGGGCTTGGTGATTTGACCGCCATCACCGAGGGGGTCCGCCGCGGCGAAGGAAGTCTCGGCAAGCTGGTCCGCGACGATGCGGTTTATCAGGGCCTGCTCGACGTCACGCACCGGGGTGAGCGCGCGCTCGCGGCCCTGGAAGACAACCTGTCGGCGCTCAAGGAAACGTGGCCCCTGTCGCGCTACTTCGACCGCCGCGCTTATCTTGACCGTGAGCGCGTTCTCTTTCAGCCGGGCGCCGAGCGAACCAGCCGCTCGCTTCGCACCGACGACCTGTTTGCGCCCGGCCGCTCCGTGCTGACCAAGGCGGGCCAGGCCCAGCTCGACGACGTGGCCCGCTGGTTCAAGCGGGCCAGTCGCCCCACGTCGGAGGTCGTCATCGCGGCGTTCACCGATGACGACCGCGATCACGACCTCGCCGAAATTCTGACCCAGGAGCAGGCCGAATCGGTGCGCCGGTACTTGGTCGACAAGCATTCGATCCAGTCATCAGGCTGGTTCAGGAGCCGCAAGGTCGCGGCCGTCGGGTTCGGCGTCCACGCCCCGCGAACCCTGGAGCCCGCGCCGATCGATGCCCCGCCGCGCCGAATCGAGATCATCGTGTTCACGCCCCAGGCGTGAAGGTTGACGCTACCGCACGCGTGCGTTAGCCTTAGAACAAGCGAGCATGCGTCGCTCGCGATGTCGCCCATGAGCCGAGGAGAACGAGCCTCGTGGCCTCCTTGTTCGTGATCCAAGGGGCCGACCAGGGGAAGCGGTTCGAGTTCGATACCGGGCCAGTCGGCCTGGGCCGCGAGAACTCGAATATCGTGCGGCTCCACGACACCGAAGTTTCCCGCCGGCACGCCGAGCTCAGACAAGAGCGCGACGGGTTTCATCTTGTCGATCTGGGATCGGCCAACGGCACTTACGTGAATGCCAAGCCGGTCGAGACGGCGCTCTTGACCTCGGGCGACCGTGTGCAGCTCGGGCAGACGGTCATGCTGTTTCAGGACGGCGACGGCAGCACGCGCGCCGACCTGACCGGCCGGGTCGATCTGCTGGCCAAGTCGAGCGCACATGACCGCTCGGCGATCTTGCGGAGCATGCCGTCGGGCGAGGGCTCGCGCGTGTTACAGGCCCCCGACGCGGCCGCGGGCTGGCTGCGCGACCGCCTGATGAACCTCTCGGTCATGTACCGCGCGACCCTGGCGATCACCAATATCCTCGACATCGACGCGCTCTCGCCGCAGATCCTGAGCCTCGTCTTCGAGTCAATCGGCGCCGATCGCGGGGCGATCCTGCTCCGAGAGGAATCCGGGCGGCTCGTTCCCAAGGCTGTCCGGTGGCGCGAGGGGGCCTACACCGACGAGCGGATGTCGATCTCGCAAACGATCGTCGATTACGTGCTCGACCGCGGCGAGGGGGTGATCACGACCGATGCGCCGACCGACGAGCGATTCGGCCCCGCCAAGTCGATCGTCGACTACCAGATTCGCGAGGCGATCTGCGTGCCGATTCAAGGAAGGCACACGACGCTCGGCGTGCTTTACGCTGACATTCAGGCAAGCTCAGCAGCGTTCACCGAACACGAGGGCAAGATCGGCCCGAAAGGCAGGTTCAGCCAGGACCAGCTCATGCTCATGATCGCCATCGGCCACCTGGCGGGCCTGGCCATCGAGAACTCCGTCTTTTACCACGACAAGGTCCAGGCGGAGCGGCTTGCCGCGGTCGGCCAGACCATTGCAACGCTCTCGCACCACATCAAGAACATCCTCCAAGGCATCCGCGGCGGCAGCTATCTGATCGACCTGGGCCTCAAGGACAAGGATGACGCGGTCGTCCGGCAGGGCTGGACCATCGTCGAGAAGAACCAGACGAAGATCTACAACATGGTCATGGACATGCTCTCGTTCTCCAAGGAGCGCGAGCCGGCGCTCGAGCCGGCTAACTTGAACGAGGTGATCGCCAACGTGGTCGAGCTCATGCAGGCGCACGCCGCCGAACTGGGAGTCGAGCTCAACTGGGCGCCTTCGAACGATTTACCCGAGATGCCGATCGATTCCGAAGCCATTCACCGCGCGGTCTTGAACATCGTCACCAACGCGATCGATGCCAGCGAAGGGGCCGACCTAGCCAAGGTCGCCGTCAAGACCGAGTGCGACGCCGGGCGGGCAGTCGCTCGCATCATCGTCAACGACAACGGCGTCGGCATCGACGAGGCCGAGATCCCCGGGATCTTCCAGCTCTTTGCTTCAACCAAGGGCGGGCGGGGCACTGGCCTGGGCTTACCCGTCTCTCAGAAGATCATCCGCGAGCACGGAGGCACGATCACCGTCACGTCCCGGCTGGGCCAGGGCGCCACCTTCGCGATCGAGTTGCCGCTAGCGAAGCGAGCCGATCCCAAGGGCACGTCCGAGGGGGCCACGCTGGTTGAATGAATCGAGAAGCTATTTCGCGCCGTCGCCGGACTCGCTTTCGCCCCGAGCGCTTTCTTCCATTTGCAGCTCGTCTGCGATCCCTTTGAACGAGCTGATGATCAGCACGCCGTCGCGAACGCAGTGGGCCAGCCCGATCTGCTTGAGCAGCAGCCGCAGCGTGGTTTTGAGCGGAACTCCCTCGAGTTCAATCGAAACCGTAGAGGTGAGCGTGGCCCCGGCCTCCTTGAGGCCCGCGGGATCGACATAGACAGGGAGGCCGGCGTAGGTGCGGTCGGTCGTTGCCTCTTTTATATGGTTGATCACGTCCTGAAGCGGCGTCGCATTGGCGAACGACATTGCGACCGGTTCCTCGAGCTTCTTCCAGATGGGCTTGTTCCGGGGGTTGGTGTCACGGGCTTCCAGACGTGCCGCCATGGCCGCGTTGTCGTACCTCAGCCTACGCATCAAGGCCTCCGGCGACATCGGAGTCATCCTCCCGCCCATCATCATTCCGCCGCCGCCCATCATGCCCACGCCCGGCTGGGGGAGTTCGGGCTGGCCTTCCGCGGCTGGCGCGTTCGTCGGTTGCGCCACGCCGCCGGCCGGCGCTGCTCTGGCCGCGGCTTTCGTCTTGGCTTGGCCCGGAGCCATACCTGCGATTCCCGGCTGCCCTCCGGGATTGGCGCCCATGCCCATCGCCATCATTTTTGTTTGCCCGCCCATCATCTTCGTTTGGCTGCCCATCATCATGCGCATCATCGATCCCATGCTGCTCGTTTCTGCATCGAGCATGCCCTGGGCCTCTTCGAGCTTGCCGCGGGCTTGGTCGGCCTTTTTCGGTTGGTTGGTGTCGGAAAGGGGGATCCGTTGGGCCCGCTCGTGCAGCTTCTTCATTCGGTCGCGGTGCGCTTGGCGAGCAGCCACGCGATCGGCATGGTTCTGTGCGAGTGTCAAGTCGGCCTCCGCAGTCAACGACGACCATCGGCTCAGGCGATCGATATCCTCGATTTCGATGTCGCGCAGGGACGACAGGAGCTTGTCGAAGGTATCTTGCTCGCGACGGAGCGGCTCTGCGGCGGGCTGAGCCGGCGTTTGCGGTCCAGAGTCGGCGGAGTCTTGCGAGGGTAAACCGGGCGGTTGGGCGCTGGGCGATCGGGAATTACCGGCGGCGGCGCTTGGCTGGCCGGCGCGCGCCGGCCGGCGGACCACCTAGTTGCTGCGCAGCTCCGACGGCGACGACCGTCGCGACCGTCCCGGAAACGAGCAGCAACGGCAGCGCAATCATTTTCAATTGGTTCAAGGCCATGGTGTGCAATGCTCCTTCCACGAGAGTCGTGACTGATGCGGGCACGGCTGAAGAAAGCGCGAGCGATGCGCCGGCGCGGACGACGAACGCCTGCGCGGCTTTGAGCGTGGCACTTGCAAGCGCGGCAGGAACGGCCGCCGTGGCGTCGCGGAGCGAAAGCTGCGATACCAGGGCCGCCGAAGAAAGGGCCAATCCGCGGCGCGTCAACCTGCGGCGAAGGAGCTCGCGGGCACGGGCCAGTCGCCCCTTGACGGTTCCCAGCGGCCAGCCCAGCGAAGCCGCCGCATGTTCATGTGTAAACCCATCGAAGTAACAGAGCACGATCGGCATGCGGTACTTCTCGGGCAAGCGGCTGACTTCGTCGTGCAGCCAGGGTTCGGGAGCGGGGTCGGGGAGACTGGCGAACCCCTGCAGACGGCGCTCACCAGTCCATCCGTTGGATGGGATCTCGCTGACTTCGCAGTGGGGCGCGATGCGGGCCAGCCGACGCGCCGAGTGGGCGCGCGTGCGGGCGGCGACGCGGGTGGCCACGCCGTAAAGCCAGTTGCCCAAAAGATCGCTCTGGCGCAGGCTGGCGGCCTTGCGAACCATGACCAGAAACGTCGCCTGGAAGGCGTCGTCGACGTCGTTGGGGTCGTGAAGGAGCTGCCGGCAAATTCCCAGCACCATCGGCCCGTGCCGCGCCACCAACAGCGTGAATGCCGACTCGTCGCCATCGGCGACAAAGCGCTGTACCAGTTCGCCTTCCGTCAAGCCGCCGCTTGTGCCATCGCGAAACAGCCGCGCCAGCCCGCGGATCAATACACCGCTCGAAGGCCCGCGGAGCTTGGTCATCGAAAGGCCCTTCTTCTTCGAGATTCAGCGCGAGGTATTGGATTCCATAAGCGCGGCTCTAATGGGTACTCCCGCGGGCGGCTTGTGGAGATACGCTTTTTGTGCAGAATTGTGGGAACGGAACCTGAAAACTCACTGGCGGATCTGGAGCAGCTTGCGGGCGCGTTCGCGCAGGGCCGTCCACGGTGGTAAGAGAACGACGCCGTCTTCGACCGGCTCGTCCTCGAGCGGCTCGGGGCGGCCGCCGGCGTCGACCTGGACAAACTGCATCAGCCCGTCCATCCAGGGCGAGTCTTGTTCGGTCGCAGCCGAGCCGAACAGTGCCACCACAATCTGGGCGCGCTCGATGAATTTCGCGGCCGCGGATCTGAACCACACGACCCACCGCCACCGGCTCATAGCACCTGAGGTCCAGCACGCGCTTCAAGACGAGATTGGCGTTCAAGCCGGCAGCCCGAAATGCGGTTGCATAGCCGGCCTCGAGCGCGAGTGAAAGCAGAGAGCCGGCGTAGAGCGTGCCGTAATGGTTCGCGTCGCGCGGCAGCACGAGGCGATCGGTTATGGTCTCGGTTTCCAGCGCGTGCACTTGCGACATGCCCGTCGAGTCCGGCGGTTCAACCCCGTGCGTGGTCATCCGGCCAACTCGGCAGTCAGCTTAACATGCTGCACTGCGCGTCGCAACGACGCCAACCGCGCCGGTTAGGCTCTGGCCTTCGTGTCCGGTGGCGTGGACTATGCGCCGCATTCATCCGGTTCGGCGCATAAAAAAACCCTCGAGCGAGGGCTTTTCTTCCTAGTTTGAATTATATCGGAGTTGCGCCGGTAGGAATCGAACCTACGACCTCCAGGTTATGAGCCTGGCGAGCTAGCCGCTGCTCCACGGCGCACTAGTATCTTAACCGGCACTTCTTGCGAGGAAAAGGTCCTCTACACGCAACGACGTTAAAATGTGGCACGAATTTGAGCTTCCTTCCTGTGGAATGCACCCGCGGGCAACCGGGGAGCGGTTCGGCGGCACTCTTTTATTCGGGGCCAGGGCGCAAAACTCGCCGCTCTAATGTAATTGGCGTGTCACTTCACACAGATCGAGCGTAAATCTATTAGATTGCCGGCGTGGTTGCTTGCACGTCAAACCCGTGTGCCAACCGTAAGATGCGAGAAAACCGCCTGCGATCGCCGAAATGAGAGGCAGAGAAAGGGCCTCGAGACCTGGCTTGGAGCAGCCGAGTGAAGGCGACCGACGAATTGATGGATCGAAACGTGGCTGCGTTTTTGACCCATTTGAAGCTGGAGCGCAGGGCATCGGAACACACCTTGCGGTCCTACGCGCTCGACCTTGACCTTTATTGTCGCTACATCAAGGAAAGCCAAGGCGAGCAGAGCAACATCACGGCCGTCGACCCCGCCCGGCTGCGCCGTTATTCGGCGTTTCTCTCGGGGCAAGGCTATCGCGCGAGCACGGTAGCGCGTCGCCTCGCGAGCTTACGCTCGTTTTTTCGCTACCTTCGACGGCAGGGGGAGGTGCTCTCCGATCCGTCGGTTGGACTTCGCAATCCCAAACAGGCTAAAAGGTTGCCTCGTCTCTTGCGCGTTGAAGAAGTCATTCGTCTGCTCGATGCGGTTCCGACCGACACACTGCTGGGAGTGCGTGATCGTGCGATGTTTGAAACGCTTTACGGCGGCGGTTTGCGTGTGAGCGAACTGGTCGGCGTGAACCTGGACGACCTCGATTTCGACCAGGAGTTGGTTCGGGTTCGCGGCAAGGGTCGGCGCGAGCGGCTCTGCCCGATCGGTCCGGCCGCCCTGTACTGGCTGAAGCATTGGGCGCGATTTCGCCAACCCCGACAACCGCTCGACCGGGCGTTATTCTTGAACGCACGGGGCACGCGGCTGAGTACGCGCAGCGTGGGACGCTTGCTCGAAGCCCACCTGGTGCGCGTCGGTCTGGCGAGCACGGCCAGCCCGCATAGCTTGCGTCACAGCTTCGCCACCCACCTTTTGGACCGTGGCGCTGACCTGCGCAGCGTGCAGGAACTGCTGGGTCACCGAAAATTAACCACAACCCAGATATACACCCACGTCACGCAGCAGCGGATGCTGGATATCTATCAGGGGGCACATCCGCGGGCTCGATGAAAACCCGCTCGAAACCAGGAGAGGCGCTCACCGCCGAGAAAACTTCGCGTGGCTAAAGTGTCACCAAACAGACCTCACCGAGTTCCTTCGTCCAACCCTGCTGCGGTCTGTCTCGCGTGTGATCGAAACGACGTCTGGCTACTCAAGCGTTCCGTTGAACGATCCCAGGCTCTGCCGTTTTAATTATAGGTCGGCGTTATCGCGCCGGAGGAAAACCAGGGCGACGATGTTGTCGCAGGGCTGGAGGATGCAAGCTTCAACTCTTTTTTTGACGATGATGCCGCCATGACATACACGTTTCTTCAGAACGACATCACTTGCGCGTCGGGTCAGACACGGCCGCGGGCCGGCCGGCTCGACGGGAGCGATTGCATGACCACAAGAAGTCGCTGCGGGGCCAGTTCGCCGTGGGTGGACTGGCTCGGGCAGTGGTGACAACAAGCGCCGACTCCGCATCGGCGCCCATCATGCAGATCTCTCAAGGAAGACGAATTGGCTTCGTGTGCAGAGAACACGAATGCTTGATGAGAGATAATTCCCATGCACAAGCTCAGAATCTTGATCTTATATCCCGAGCAGGCTGGGTTGGCGCTATTGACGTCGATGTTGAAATCGCTCGGGCACATCATCGAAGAGGCCACGACCGATCGCGCTGCCGTTCGTCTCATGGAGCGGAACAACGTCGATTTAGTGCTGGCCGGTGTTGACCCGCTCGACAACGAGGCGCTCGAGCTCCTGACTTACGTGCGGCGCAAGCACCGCGAGGTTCCGGTCATTCTGTTGTTCCCGCGTCTGCACCCTGAACGGGCCAAGGAAGCTTTGCGAATGGGGGCGATGGCGGTGCTCAAGTATCCCGTTCCGGCGGCCGAGCTGCGGGCCGCCGTACTGCAAGCCCTCGAGCGGTGCGAGGCGCGGCCGGTTGAGCCGTCGAGTGTCTCGGCGGCCGCGCCCGCGCCTTCGAGTAAGGCGGCTGCGAATCCTGCCGCAACGGCCCACGAGCCGCCTCAGGCCGCCGCGCGGCCCGCAGCCCACGGTGCGCCGTCGGCGACGCCGATCCATGCCAACTCAACTCCGGTCTTGTCAGTCGCCCCTGGGCACGCACTGGGCGTGGAACAGCTCGCCAAGGAGATCGGCCTCTTCGGCAATGATCCGAGCTGGCGCCAGGTCATCGATCTGGCGGCCACGATCGCCCCGACCCGCACGTCGGTCTTGATCGTGGGCGAGCCGGGCACCGGCAAGTCGCTCGTGGCCCGGTTGATCCATGCTCTGGGCATGCATCCCGACCGTGCTTTCATCACGTTCGAGGGCCCGGCGATGGCCGACGAGCTGTCGCTACAAGAGTCAAACTTTGACCAGAGCTCCGGCCGATCGAGCGAGACGTGGGACTGGCCCAACAAAGTCGCCCAGGCGCAGGGCGGCACCCTTTATCTCGACGAAGTGGCTGCGCTGCCGGCGGAGCTGCAGCTTCATTTACTGCGCGAGCTTCAGTTCCGCGACTTCGAGGCCACCGCCGGCCACCCCCACCAGGGGGTTGATGCCCGATTCCTGATGTCCACGAGCGAGAGCCTACCATCCTTGATCGAGCAAGGGAGGTTTCGCCAGGAGCTTTATCATCGCATCAGCATCATCAGCCTGATGCTGCCCCCGCTGCGCCATCGCGGCACCGACGTCGAGCTCTTGGCCGAAGCATTCCGGGGGCGGTTTGCTCGGGAGTTTCACAAGACGGTTTCGGGGTTTACCCGCGATGCACTCGACGTGCTGGAGCGCCACGACTGGCCCGGCAACGTGCGCGAGCTCGAGGCCGCAGTGCAGCGCGCCGTCGCGCTTTGCAGCGGGCCGCGAATCACTTCGAGTCACCTGGCCCCGATTTTGAACCACCACCGCCAGGTGCGCGCCGCCGGTGCGGGCACGCCACGCCCCCATCTGAAGATGGGCGTTCGCCCCTTGAAAGAGGCCCTCGAAGAACCGGAAAAACGAATCATCATCCAGGCACTCCAGGCCTTCAACTGGAACCGGCAGGAAACCGCCCGGGTCCTGGATATCAATCGCACGACACTTTACAAGAAAATGAAGAAGTACAATCTCCTGATCGACGAGCCGATCTGGGCGAACTGAATCAACCCTTGATGATGTCGCGCACGGTCATCCCGGCCGGAATCATCGGAAGCACGTGCTCCTGATAGGGGACCAGAACGTCCAGCACATACGGTCCGGGATGCGCGATCATGTCAGCGCGCGCACGGGCAACCTCGTCCTTGCGGCGGATCTGCCGCGCCGTGATGCCGAACCCGCGCGCGATGGCCACGAAGTCGGGATAAATTGATTCCGGCAGGTCGCCCTCGCCCAGGCCGACGGCCTCGGGGTTTTGGATGGGGCCCAGGTAGGTGTGAGCCCGGTTGCTCGCATAGAAGCGGTCTTCCCATTGCACCACCATGCCCAGGTGCTGGTTATTGAGCACGAGCACTTTGACCGGCAGGTTCTCGCAATAAACCGTGGCGAGCTCCTGGATGTTCATGAGAAAGCTGCCGTCGCCGTCGATGTCGACCACCAGGGCGTCGGGAAAAGCCGCCTGCGCCCCATCGCTGCGGGCAGCCCGTAGCCCATCGAGCCCAAGCCGCCCGAGGTGATCCAGCTGCGCGGATGCTTGAACCTGGTCCACTGCGCGGCCCACATCTGATGCTGACCCACGCCGGTCGTCATGATGAACTCGCCCTGCACCACGTTTGAAAATTGCTCGATCACGAACTGGGGCAAGATCACGTCGTCGCGGTGCTCATAGGTCATGGGGTCGCTGGCGCGCCACTCGTCGATCTGCTGGTGCCACTGGCGCCAGTCGCCGGGCCCAACCAGGGGGTTGATGGCCTGCAGAAACGATTTGACGTCGGCGTGAATCGCCACATGGGCGAACTTGTTCTTGTTGATTTCAGAAGCATCGATGTCCACATGAACAATCTTGCCGTGCTTGGCAAACTCGCTGAGCTTGCCGGTGACCCGATCGTCAAAGCGAACACCGAATGCCAGGAGCAGGTCGGCGTCGTTGACTGCGTAATTGGCGTAGACAGTGCCGTGCATGCCGAGCATGTTGAGCGACAAGTAGTGCTCGCTGGGCATGACTCCGAGCCCATGGACGGTCATTGCGACGGGTATGCCCGTCTTGGTGGCGAACTCGCGCAGCTCATCGGCGGCGCCGGCTGCAACGACTCCGCCGCCACAGTAGATGACCGGCTTTGCGCTGCGCGAATGGCGGCGAGAACCTGCTGGACTTGATCGGGCGAGGGGGGTGGAGGCAGCCGGTAACCGGGCAGGTCCATGGCCACGTCGTAGTTGGGATCGGCGACCACGGTGTTTTGCACGTCCTTGGGAACATCGATCAACACCGGCCCGGGCCGCCCCGTGCTCGCCAGATGGAACGCCTCCTTGACGATTCGCGCCATGTCGGCGGCGTCTTGAACCAGGTAGTGATGTTTGGTGATGGCGCGCGAGACCTCGACCATCGGCGTCTCTTGGAACGCGTCGGTTCCGATCACATGCCGGGGCACCTGGCCGGTGATCGCGACCAAGGGAACTGAGTCCAATTTGGCGTCGGCGAGGCCGGTTACAAGGTTCAAGGCGCCCGGCCCGGAAGTCGCCATCACCACACCGGGCCTGCCGGTTGCGCGTGCATAACCTTCCGCTGCGAAAACGCCGCCTTGCTCATGCCGCGGCAGAATCGTGCGAATCTGATCGCGATACCGCGTAAGAGCTTGGTGCATCGGCATGCTCGCCCCGCCGGGATAGGCAAATACGACTTCGACCCCGTGCCGTACCAGCGATTCGACCAGCACGTCCGCGCCCGTGATCGGCCGTGCTACGGTTTTGGTCAGCGTCTCTTGATCGTCGATGACGGCCACGGTAGGTTCTCTCCCTGCCCGGAATGCGGGCCTGTGCCGCGCTCGGTGCGATAACATTCTTTAATTCTACAGCGCCGGTCCACGCCACAACAATCCGCCGCGCTCGCTGCAAGGCTCAAATCGGCCTTGACCCATGACCAGACTCTCTTGCGGCTTGCGAGGTTCGCCAAAAGACGTGGCTGAATTGGGCCGCCACAGTGGTCATGCCGCTCGCGACGTGTGGTGGCGGCACGCATTCAAAGCGCACGATCAGCTTCAACTGGGCTGAAGGGGTTCCTTGATCGAACGCAGGAAGTGCATCCCTTTGCCCTGTGACTTTCAACCGGGCGACGAGTGCCTCGGCATCGGCCTTGGCCGGGTAGTCGAAGGTCGCGACGGTTCGCCCACCGACATCGCAGACGGCCCAGACGACCCGCATCTTAGGCGTTGCGACCGGCTTGGAGCGCGCGCAGGGCTCGCGCTCTGCCCGCGGCGCTCGCCTGGGCTCGGGCTGATTGGTAAGCCCCATCGCTTCGGCGGCTTCCGCCTCGGCCCGCAACTCGCGTCGATTGAGCGTGCGACGTGCCATGGTAGGGTTGGTCCTCCCAGAGATAGTAACACAGTGGATACCAGGATCGGCCGATTCAGCAAGAGGAATTCGCAGGCTCAGGCGGGCGAGGCTTGCCCGTTCCAGAAGCGCGGGCAACCGGTAGAGCGTTGCCTGGTCGACCGTTTGGAAGCCGAGAGATGTGTAAAGTCCCAGCGCGGCCTGATTTTCGCTCGACGTCGACACGGCGACGCGCGTGATCATGTTGTCCGCGCGCAGGCGGAGGATCTCACCGACCAGGAAGCGCCCGTAACCCTTGCGGCGATGTTCGGGCGCCACCTCGAACGTCGATCAGGCCGATCCGCGTCTGATGCTCGGATCGGCCGAACCAGCTCATGTCCCAGGTCGGCGCGTGCGCGATCTCGACCGAGTCGGCCTTGGAGAGCAGGCGAGCGTTCATGAGCTGGAAGTCGCCGAGGGCCAGGTATTGCCACCAGTTGGCCGGGCAGCGCGTCGTCGAAGAACTCGACCTGGGTCTGGCGGCGGATCACGGCGGCGCGAGGATCGCGCGGTTCGGAAGCTCGTGAGATCAGCCTCCAGCAAGACGGTCGTCGCGGCCGGCTCGTAGCCTTGCGCGGTCGAGCGCGCGATGAAACGTCTGATGGCCCGACAAAACGCCCGCCCCTTCGCTGCCGCCGTAAACACCCCAGTAAAACGGATTGAGCGGGAAGAGGCCCCCGGCGTACAGCACCTCGGCGCCGCGAGCGCGGAGGTAATCTTCGCCGGCGGCGATCAGCCGGCCCGCCAGGTCGGGCTCGTCGAGATCGGGCTCGACACCAGCATGGCGAGCGTCCCCAGCTCGTGGCAGAGCTCAAACGGCGCGGCCGGATCGATCGGCAGCTCAGGCCCGAATCCGGCGTGCACAAAGCCGACGATGCGCCCGTCTGTTCGGCGACGATCAGCCCAGAAGCCTCGAAGTTGACGGTTCCCAGCGCGTGCGAATCGAGCTCGTGGACGCGCAGCGGGCACACGACCGCCGACTTCGGAACGGCGCTGGTTCCAGAGCCTGGCCAGAGCACGGGGGATCAGAGTTGCGGAACGGGCGAAGTCGCGTCACCGGTTTGGCTCATTGGGGCCCAGGTAAGGTTGAAAGAACGGACGAGCCGCCGCGCAGAGCCGGCTGCACCGGAGATGGCAAACGGGCTGGAACAGGGCGCCGCTTCAGGGCACGGCGACCAGCACGTCTTGACCCTCGACCTTGACCTCGTAGACCGGCTGCTTGATCTTCGGCCCCAGCGGCGTCTTGCCGTCTGGACGTCGAACTGCCACCCGTGCCAGGGGCAGGTGACGGTCGTTCCCTCGACGACCCCTCGGCGAGCGGGCCTCCCTGATGCGGGCAGATGCCGTCGATCGCCGAGATCACGCCGTCGATGTTGAAAAGCGCGTACACCCGCCCCTCGAACTCGACTTCCTTGGCGCCCCCCGCGGGAAGCTCGTCCAGCGTGGCCAGCTTGACGAATCGCGGCATCGACTTGTCTCCGGTCCGTCTCGACTCTTCGGTCCGGTCGCTCGCGAACGGCACGAGCAGCCTTGACGATGCAGCCTCTTTCGATCCATCAGGTCGCCTCCCGAGTTCTCAGTTTAACACGAGCGTCGCGAGTTTGCTCAAACGTCCGAGCGAGGCCGCGACGACCATCTTGTTTCAAAGCCCGAGTAGAACTAAGTTACTATGCCGTCGGATTCGCCTGGCGTGCCCGAACCTGTTCTCTCGGGATCACACTGCATGCTCGACGCCCTGGTCGTCGCCCCGCATCCGGATGATGCCGAGCTGGGCATGGGGGGCACGATCGTCCGGCTGATCCAGCAGGGCTGGAAGGTCGGCATCCTCGACCTGACCAGCGGCGAGCCGACGCCGCTGGGAAGCCTCGAGCGCCGCGGTCGCGGAGACCGCCGCGGCCAACGCCGCGCTGGGCAACCCCTGGCGCAAGAACCTCGGCCTGCCCAACCGGAGCCTCGAGCCGACGCTGCATCGAATCGCCGGGCCGTGGCGGCCGTCTTCCGCCAGGTCCGGCCCCGGCTGCTCTTCGCTCCTTACTGGGAAGACGCCCACCCCGATCACACGGCCGCGACCAAGCTGGTCGAGGACGCACGGTTCTGGAGCAAGCTCACCAAGTCCGACATCCCCGGCGAGCCGTTCCACCCGGCCCGCATCTTCTACTATTTCAGCGTCCACCTGCGAATCGTCGAGCGGCCCGAGCCTGGTCTCGACATCTCCGACCAGCTCGACGCCAAGGTGAGCGGCCCTGCGGTGCTACCGCTCGCAGCTTGTGGACAACCAGCCCGAGGGCCGGCCGGGCGTCATCGAGTCGGTCTGCGACCGCACCCGATACTGGGGCCAGTTGGCCGGCGTCCGCCATGCCGAGCCGTTCGCCAGCCGCGAGCCGATCGGACTCGCCGGACTCGACCAGTTGCTCTTGCTGATCGAAGTTGGCTCGATTGCAAGCTCACGGCGGCGTGACGCGAACGCGGCGGCCGTCGACTGGAGCCGGCCCTCGGCGTAGAGCGCGATGGCCTCGGGCAGGGCCTTGCACTCTTCCTTGAAGACGCGCGCGGCCAGCGTCTCGACCGTGTCGCTCGTCGAGCACCGGCACGGTGCGCTGGACGATGATCGGGCCGGTGTCGTAGTCATCGTCGGCGAAATGGACGGTGCAGCCGCTGACCTTCACGCCCATCTCCAGCACGGCCTCGTGCACCTTTGAGCCGTAAAAGCCCTTGCCGCAGAACGCCGGGAATCAGCGACGGGTGAATGTTGATCACGCGGCCCTTGTAGTCAGGCGGGATCTTCAGGAGCGCCAGGAACCCGCCCAGGATCACCAGGTCGGCCTGGCTGTGGCGGATCGGGTCGAAAACCGAGGCGCTGAATTCGGCGCGGACCGGGCGTTGTAGTTGGCCAGCGCCAGCGGAATGCCGGCCGCCTCGGCCCGCGCGATCGCACCGATCCGCGGCCGGCTCGCCACGACCTGGACGATCTCGGCCTGCAACCGTCCGCGCCTTGATCCGGTCGATCAGGTTCTGCAGCGTCGTCCCCTCGCCGGAGACGCAGACCGCCAGCCGGATCGGCGGGTCGGTGATCGGCGGATTGCGCGGCGCATCGCCATGGCGCGAACTCTCCACTCGGCAAGGCTGGGACTGGCTGAATTATGAAGTCTGGCCGTCGGAATTCAAATTCCGTCAAAGATGGGCTACGGGCAGACGGGCTCGGCTCAGGTTTATCGCCCGAGCATCACGTGCTCGCGACGGAACGATCGCAATTGCGGTCACGACGCTGGCGCACACCGACTCACAAAGCGTGGGGTGCTCGGGTCTCTGGCCCGACGCTCGGCCGATAATTCCAGCACCGCTCGCACTTGGGATAGGGCGGAGCGCGGCGGTGACCGTCTCGGCGTGGCCGCCGGCGTCGGCCGACGATCTCGACCTCCGAGACGATGCAGAGCGTCGCCAGCAGCTCGCGGTTCGGCTCACCAGTGGTCGGGCCGGCTGGTCGCGATCCGCGACCTTGGCCTCCTGGGCGCTGCCGATCGTTTGTTCTTCCGCAGGCCCTCGAGCGCGATCAGGACCTGCTCGCGAAGTTTCGAGCAGCTCGTCCCAGCGGGCATCGCGTGCTCGATCGTCCCAGCGCGGATCGGCCTCGGGGAATTCCGCCAGGTGGACGCTCGCCGGCTTTGCCGGGTGCGCCGGGCAGGTAATCCCACAACTCCTCGGCGGTGTGCGGGATGATCGGGGCCAGCAGCCGGGTCAGGTGGTCGTGCAGCCGCGCCAGCACGAACTGGGCGGCCCGGCGGTCGGGGCCGTCGGGCGCCTCGGCGTAGAGCCGGTCCTTGAGCACGTCGAGGTAGAAGCTCGACAGCTCGACCGCGCAGAACTGGTAGATCCGCTGATAGACCCGGTAGAACTCGAACCGCTCGTACGCGGCCCGGACGTCGCGGATCACCTGGTTGAGCTGGCCCAAGAGCCCAGCGGTCGATCTCGTGCAGGCTCGGCCGGGTCGACGGCACGTCGGGTCGAACCGCTCGTAGTCCTCGAGGTTGCCCAGCAGGTAGCGGAACGTGTTGCGGATCTTGCGATACGCCTCCGACATCTCCTTGATGCCGCGCTCGCTGACGCTGATGTCGTCGGCGTAGTCCATGCTGGCGACGTAGAGCCGCAGGACGTCGGCACCGTACTTGCTGGTCATCTTGCTCGGCCGGGATGTAGTTGCCCACCGACTTGGAGATCTTTCGCCCTTGTCGTCGACGACGAACCCGTGAGTCAGGACCGTCTCGAACGGCGCGGTGCCGGTGGTCCCGACCGCCGTCAGGATCGACGACTGAAACCAGCCGCGGTGCTGGTCGGAGCCTTCGAGATACATGAACGCGGGATAGCCCAGGTCGAAGTCCTTCGCCAGCACGGCGCGATGGCTCGAGCCCGACTCGAACCAGACGTCGAGGATGTCGCCCTCCTTGCGGAACGAGGTCCCGCCGCATTGCGGGCAGGCGGCTCGCGGCGGCAACAAATGCCTCGACCGGCCCGGTGAACCAGACGTCGGCTCCCTTGGCCCGGAACAGGTCGCGGAAATGGCGGACCGTCTCGGCCGTGAGGAACTGGGCCTGGCAGGCGGTGCAGCCCAGGGCCGGGATCGGCACGCCCCAGGATCGCTGGCGGCTGATGCACCAGTCGGGCCGGAGCGACACCATCGCCTCGATCCGCGTCTGGCCCCACGGCGGAAGCCAGCGCACCTCGTCGATCGCCTTGAGGGTCCGACCGCGCAGGTCGTTGTGGTCGACGGCGATGAACCACTGCTCGGTCGCCCGGAAGATCACCGGCTTCTTGCACCGCCAGCAGTGCGGATAGCTGTGCACGAGCGGCTGCTCGTGGAACAGATGGCCCGACGCCTTCAAGCCGCTCGATGATCACCGGGTTGGCCGCGAAGACGTGCTGGCCGGTCGAGCCAATCGGGCGCCTCGGCCGTGAACCGGCCCGACTCGTCGACCGGGCTCAAGACCGAGAAGCCGATAGGCCCGGCCGGTCTGGTAGTCCTCGGCACCGTGGCCCGGGGCGGTGTGGACCAGCCCGGTGCCGTCCTCGACGCTGACGTAGCTGGCCAGCACGATCGGGCTGACGCGATCGATGAACGGGTGGCGATACTCCGAATGCTCGAGCTCCCTGCCGCGGCACCGGCCGACCTCCGGTGAACTCGGTGATCTGCCGCAAGCCCATCACCTTGGCGACCAGCTCGGCCGCGAGGATCGTGCGGACGGCCTGGCCGGTCGCCGGGTCGACGTAGCGCACGCCGGCGTAGTCAGGTCGGGATGGACGGCGATCGCCACGTTGGCCGGCAGGGTCCAGGGCGTCGTCGTCCAGATCATGGCGTGCCAGGGGCCGTCGTTCGCCCCAGGCCAGTCGCCGGCACGCCCGAGACCATCGGGAAATTGACGTAGATGCTCGGCGTCGTCTCCTCGCGGTATTCCAGCTCGGCCTCGGCCAGCGCGGTGCGATCGGTCATGCACCAGTGGATCGGCTTGAGCTGGCGGACGACGAAGCCTCGCTCGACCAGGTCGGCCAGGACGTCGAGGATGCCCGCCTCGTACCGCGGGTCGAGCGTCAGGTAGGGATTGTCCCAGTCGCCCATGACGCCCAGCCGGCTGAACTGGGTGCGCTGGACGTCGACCCACTTCATGGCCTCGGTCTGGCAGAGCGCGCGGATCTCGGCGTGGCTCATCGCGGCGGCCTTGCGGCCCAGGTCCTTGACGACCTTGTGCTCGATCGGCAGGCCGTGGCAGTCCCAGCCCGGGACGTACGGGCTGTCGAACCCGGCCATCGTCAGCGAGCGAACGACGAGGTCCTTGAGCACCTTGTTGAGCAGGTGCCCCATGTGGATCTCGCCGTTGGCGTACGGGGGACCGTCGTGCAGGACCTTGCGCGGCCGGCCGGCGCCGGGCTTGCCGGACCTGGCCGTAAAGGTCCTGCTCGCGCCACCGGGCCTGAATCTGCGGCTCGCGGACCGGCAGGTTCGCCTTCATGTCGAACCGGGTGACCGGCAGGTTCAGCGTCTCTTTGTAGGGCTTGGCGTTGGTTGACATCGTGACTCGAACTCATCGGTCAGGGCGACTCGCGTCAGAGCCGCGGATCGATGCAAAGTCACGTCGTCAGCCTCGGCCGATTCGATCGAGCCAGTGCCTCGATCCGGACCGTCTAGCCCTGGATCAGCCGTTCCACCGCTCGAGCACTCCGCGGACGATCGTCCGCAGCTTGGCCTCGGCCTCGTTGGCCACGGCGATGATCTCTTCGATGCGGACCGGCTGCAGGGCGTCGGGCAGGCACATGTCGGTGACGATCGAGAAACCGAGCGACCTTCATGCCCGGCGTGGACGGCGACCAGGACCTCGGGGACCGTCGACATTCCCACCACGTCGGCGCCGATGCCGCGGAGGAAGCGATACTCGGCGCGGGTCTCCAGGTTGGGCCCGACCACCGCCACATAGACACCGCGATGGGCGACAATGTTCTGCTTCGAGCGCAACTTTCGAGCGCCAGATTCTGGAGCTCGCGATCGTAAGGCTCGATCAGGTCGGGAAATCGGGGACCGAGCCGTTCGTCGTTGGGACCGATCAGGGGATTCAGGCCCATCAGGTTGATGTGGTCCTCGATGACGATCAGGTCACCCTTGTCGAAAAGCGGATTCAAGCCCCCCGCGGCGTTGGAGACGATCAAGAGCCGGCAGCCCAGCTCCTTCATCACCCGGATCGGGAAGGTCACCTGCCAGGGCGAGTAGCCCTCGTACAGGTGAAATCGCCCTTCCATCGCCATGACCGACTGACCGGCCAGCCGGCCACAGACGAGCTGGCCCCTTGTGGCTCTCGACGGTCGACCTGGGAAAGAAAGGAATCTCGGGGTAGGGGATCGTCGCCTCGGCCTCGATCTCGCGCAGGCGCACCCAAGCCCGTGCCCAGGACCAAGCCGACCGTCGGCGTGCCGCACCAGCGCGACCGCACCATCCGGCTCGCCTCCTGGACGTGCTCCCATTCGTGATGTGTCATGACCTCTCCCGAATCGCACCAAGCTAGAGCAGGCGTCGCATGCGACAAAGGCCTGCGCCACTCGCACTGAAACCGCCCCTGCCGTTGCAAGCCGGCTTCAGACCCGGAACTCGAAACGGCGGAGCAGGTGCAGAAACCGCGGGTCGCGGCGCAGGGCTTTCAGGTCCGGGTCGCGGCGCAGCCGCTCGAGGAAGCGATAGCCCAGCTCGAGCGACCTCTGCAGGGCGAAAAAGCCGGCTCGATCATGCCCAGAACCGCGTAACTGCACGCCAGGTTGTACCAGGCGATCGCATCGTCGGGAATCAGCCGGACCAGCCGGCGATCGATCTGAAGCGCACGCGCATACTGTCCCTTGGCGGCGAGGTTGTTCGCCGTGCACGCGCAACGCATCGACGAAGAACGGATCGCGCTCGAGCACCCGACCGAGAAACTCGATCTCGAAGTCGATCTGGCTTTGCTCGCGCAACCGCCGCGTCGAGGTCTCGGGAGACGGGCGTTCCGAAGACGAATCGCCCGGACGATCCAGAGGTGCGGCCATCGCAGCGTGCTCCCTCCCGACGAGTTATAACACCAAGCTTCACCCGGCAGGGCACCGGGCGATAGGGCGGTTGACGCGCCAGAGAATCTTGAAAGAGGAGTCGGTTAAGGATAGCCAGAACACGCCTCGCGACAAGACGCCAGCAGCGATCGCCGAGAGACGGCTCGCGGCGCGGAAAACTGCGCCTTCCAATCCGGGCGTACAACGCTGATCGAGCGCGTACTTGCGGTTGAGAAACCCGGGGTGGCACCCGGTCATATTCGATCAGGTCACCGCGCGCCGGGCACCAAAGCCTCGGGCGCCCGATCGGCTTCGAATGACGAAAGGGCAGGCCGCGCGCCCCAGCACACGGTCTGCCCCAGTTCTTGTCGTCCGGCTGTTCTTAGAGTCTTCCGGTGCTGCGCACGTCGATCTCGCCGGCTCATCGGGCCGTCAAGGGCGACACTTCGCGGCAGCGATCAAAGATCGTCGAGATCTTCCTCTTCTTCCTCCTCGAGATCGTCGAGGTCGTCATCGTCGTCGTCGAACTCGTCGTCCTCTTCTTCGTCGACGTCGTCGATGTCGTCAATTTCGTCGTCAAGTTCTTCGTCGATGTCGTCGTCCTCATCGTCGAAGTCTTCTTCGTCGAAATCTTCGTCGTCTTCTTCGTCGTCGTCGAAGTCGTCGTCTTCGAGTTCACCCTCGTCGCCGATTTCTTCGCCTTCTTCCGGTTCTTCTTCCTCGTCGCCTGGGTGTCGACCCAAGAGCGGGGGCGGTGCGTCCAACCAGCCATCCCGAATCGCGTTGGCGGCAATCGGGTCGGCGAGCGTGTCGAGCAGTTCCTGACGGTCCAACATGGATTCAGTCCTCAGGTCACAGGGAGGTTCTTCAGGGAATTTCCCCTAACCAACGCGCTTCGGCTGGCCGGAACGTTCGCCGGGCCAACTCAAGTTCGCTCGGCAAGCAGAGCCATAGTGGTAGTCAACCAGATGCATTATTGTCAAGTATCGAAATCAGCGAGATTCCACCATTTTGCGGCACGCGGCCCGGTCGCGCCGGCGTGCTCGAAGTCTTGTTGCTTGGGGTGCTGGAGCGTATTAGCTCACCGCATTGGTCGGCATGGAGGAGCGGTCATCTTGAGAGACGGTCTGGGCGTGATTGGGCATTCGCGTCGGACCGGCCGTTTTGCCCCGCCCGAGGCCGGGTCAGGGCGCTCGCGTCGGCCGCATCGCGGTCGCCAAACACGGTTAGCCAACGAATCGCTGTGGATGCCGTCATGATCGATTCACATCACGCGAACAATCTGGCCGGTTGCTGCGGAGCGCACGATTGCCTTCGAACAGTCGCACGGTGTCGAGGGCCTCCTCGGCGGGACAGCACAGGGGGGCGTTGGCGGCGACGGCGGCGACGAAATTGCCGTCGATCGTCTGGCTGGGAGCGCCCAGCGGTACGAGTGCAGATGATGAATCGATTCGTTCTTCCTCCAAGGATTGGTCGGTGGCCCGCAGGCGGCCGTTTTCCCCGAAATAATCGATGACAAACAGGGGCCCCGGCGCGACACCCGAGATGCCCAGCGAGACGGGGGTCCCATCAGCCAAGCGGATGGCCGCCGCGGTCACGAGATCGGCCGAAGAGTCCCATCGTCCCTGCATGGCGCCGACCTCGCGCGCGACCTGGCCCGTGGTCCAAAGCAAGGCGTCGATCAAGTGGTCGCCGGCATCTGCGAGCGTGCCTGCCCCAGTGCCCGAACCGCCAGACGCCGGCTCGCCCGCTAAGTGCCCCGCGCACTGGCGCGGACGAGCCAGAACGGCCGTGATCAGCCGAACCGGACCGATCCCGCCCGCAGCCAGCCGGCGCCGGGCTTCGGTCAGGCTCGGGCAAAGACGATATTGATGGCCGACTCCCACCTTGAGCTGGCGGCCTTTTGCCAGGTTGACGATATCGGTCGCTTCTTGGAGGTTGCCGGAGAGGGGTTTTTCGATGAATAAATGGCAGCCGCGCTGCAGGGCGTCCATCGCCACACGATAGTGGCTCAGGTGCGGCGTGAAGATGCAAAGTGCGTCGGGGGCAACCCGATCGAGCAACTCGCGGTGATCGCCGAACACGGCAATTGCCGCACGCTCGTGGCCGGGCGCCGCGGCGCGCAACGACGCCCGATCGGCAAGTGCCCGCGCGGCCCCCAGGTCGGCGTCGGCGCAGCCGACGATCTCGACCCCCTCGAGCGCCAGGAGCCGCTCGAGATGGATGCGCGCGGCCAAACCGCATCCGGCGATCCCGATCCGCAGTCCTGCCGTCTCCATGGTGACCGTTCCGACTGGCGACGGCATGTGGCCCACCCGCCGCCCGCACTCAGACCCAAGACCAAGGTAAGCCCACGCCCGAAGTGCTGACTTTTCGCGGCTTTATCCCAGCATCATGTCGCACGCTCGTCAAGAGTTTATCCGGCCATGTCAAGACCTTGTTTTTATTTCTCTCGCGACGGTTCCGCGACCACAAAATCGCCGCCGTCTTGGCCGCGCACAGCCGGCTCTCCCGCTCCGGCGCCGAGCGGCTCAATCGGGGATGACCATGCCTGTGTGGATCGACTTCGATCGGCTTGACGTGAACCCAAATTACGGATTATCGTGTCAGAATAGGTCGATTGCCAACATGGTGGGTGTGGCCTAGCGGTTAAGGCACCAGATTGTGGATCTGGGGATCGCGGGTTCAAATCCCGTCACCCACCCTTTCCTTTCCTTCGCGCGGACGAATCGCTATCGAACCGCGCAGCTAGCCGCCGTTTTCTCGCATTTCCTTTCATAATATAGGCTTGCGTGTGTCGCGTTCACGACACTGTTCCAGATCGCTCGCGGCGTTGCCCTCCCCACGGCGTTGCCGTCCCCAGGACGTTGCCTTCCCCGGGGCGTTGCCCCTCCCCACGGCGTTGCACTGGGCTATCTTGTTCGGCCCCTTTTGGGGCAGTCCCGCGAATGCCCAACACCACAACAGCCGCCCTTTTTTTATTGAGCGATTGTGGTTCCCGCGCCCGAAAGTGCAGCCACAAATCAGCCCAGGGAAGCGCCCTGGGACCGGCGTGGGGCCCCTAAATCGGCAGGCAAGAGGTCGATTTTGGCAGTCCGCTGGCCACGAACTTTGAGCGATCGGTGCGCTTAAGTTGTGAATTAACAAGGCAATGCGATCTGGCACCAACGCGGCACGCCGCTTGCGTAGTGGAACCGGGGGCCGTCGCAGGCCCGTGGTGAGGGTGCGCCGACGACGTGATTGCAAAAGCACCTGTTTGCGGGAAAGGTCCCGCGGGACGAACTCAATGACAACGGTTATGGATCGTCAAGAATACACCTTTCAGGCTGAGATCAAGCAGCTTCTCCACCTGCTGTCTCATTCGCTTTATCAGAGCCGCGAGATCGCGCTGTGCGAGCTGATCTCAAACGCGTCGGATGCGCTCGACAAGATGCGTTATGTGGCGCTCACAAACGAAGCAGAGCGCGATGAACTACCTCTCGAGATCGTCATCCTGGTGCGCGAAGCCGAAGGCCAGTTGGTGATCCGCGATACCGGCGTGGGAATGACGCGCGACGAGCTGGCCACCAACCTGGGCACGATCGCGCATAGCGGCTCCGGCGAGTTCTTGAAGGCGCTCGCGGCGGAAGAGCGGGGCAAAGCCAACCTCTCGTTGATCGGTCAGTTCGGCGTGGGGTTTTACTCGGCGTTCATGATCGCCGATCGGGTGCAGGTTCGCAGCCGATCTTACGCAGAAGAGACGGCGTGGGAGTGGGAGTCGGATGGGTCCGGCACGTTCACGATTACTCCGCTCGAGGGCTCGGTGCCGCGCGGCACCGAGCTTGTGCTGTATCTCAAAGAAGACGCTCGCAATTTCGCGTCGCCGGCGAAAATCCGGGAGGTCGTCCGGCGCTATTCGAGTTTTGTCGCCTACCCGATTCGCCTCGGGCCCGGCGGCGAGGTGTTGAACGACCAGAAGCCCATCTGGGTCGAGCCCAAAAGCCAGGTTACCGAGGAGCAGTACACCCGGTTTTATCAGCACCTGTCGCACCACCCCGAGGAAACGCCGCTGTGGCATCTCCATCAGGCGGCTGATTCGCCAATCCAGTTTCGAGCCATCGTTTACTGCCCGCCGACCAACCTCGAGCTTTTGGGCTTCGCGATGCTCGACCATGGCATGAACCTTTGCGCCAGCGTGCTGGTCCAGAGCGAGTGCCGTGATCTGGTGCCGCAGTACCTCCGGTTCCTCCGCGGGCTGGTCGACTGCGAGGATTTGCCGCTGAACGTTTCGCGCGAGACCTTGCAAGATAACAGCGTCATCCGCAAGATCCGCACCTCGCTGGTCAAGGGGGTGCTCGACCGACTCGCCAAGCTGGCCAGCGAGGAACCCGACAAGTACCGAGCTTTTTACGACCAGTTCGGCAGAATGCTCAAGGAAGGGGTGGTGGTCGATCCGGCCAACCGCGAGCGCATCGCCGGGCTCCTTCGCTTTGCGTCATCGCACACGGAAGACAACCCGGAAGCGCGTGTTTCGCTCGACGAGTACCTGGTGCGAATGCCCGCTGGTCAATCGAGGATCTATTACGTGGCGGGGCCCGACGTGGCCTCGATCGCGAAAAGCCCGAACCTGGAGATCTTTCGCCGCCGCAACCTTGAAGTGCTCTACTTGACCGACCCGATCGACGAGTTCGCCGTCAAATCCCTCGGGTCCTACCTCGAAAGGCCCTTGACGGCGATTGACTCGGCCGAGCTCGAGCTCCCTGAAACGGGCCTGCAGACCGGCAGTGAGCAGCCTGCTCTTGAAGAGCCGGCGAAAGAAAGCGGTTTCGCCCGAGTGCTCGAGCTCTTCCGGTCGGCTCTTGGAGCGCGGGTCAGCGACGTCCGCGAGTCGAAGCGCTTGACCGACAGCCCCTGCTGCCTGGTGAACGTCGACGGTACCATGAGCAGTCAAATGCAGCGGCTGCTCAAGCTTGCAAACAAAGAGTTCGCCGAGAGCGCCGCGTATTCTCGAGGTGAATCCGCAGTCGGCATTCATTCGCCGGCTTTGCCGGTTGAGCGCCAACGACGAGCACGTAGCGTTCATTCGCCAATGCGGCTTGCAGCTCTGGAGCAACGCCACGATTCTCGACGGCGTGACGCCCGAGCCCAAGGAGCTCGTCGCGCGCATTCAGTCGTTCATGACCGAGTGCGCCGAGAAGCGATCACCGTTGATCATCTAAGTCGGCCCGCCGAAGAAACTGCGTAGGCCGGCCGCCGTGTCCGATCCGTCTGATCAGACGCGGCGGCCGGGGCGGTTCTGCTGCCGTCCGCCCTCTTAGCCTCCATGCAGCCAGTTGAAGTAGAACGGGAATGGATACGGTCCGGGGCCCGGTGCAATCGGGTCGAGGTCGTAGATCGGCACGTAGGTGCCGAACGAGTAGTACATGCCCACGGGCCGAAACGGGTGTGCGAGCCCCTGAAAGAACCGCGCTGGGCGCCACCACGGGCGGCTCGACGAGTCAATGGTGCTCTGGCCCGGCATCCCGTAGAAATAAGGGTAAACGCTCATCGTCGCCGGCGTTTTCATGCCCAGCCCGTAGAGACCCTGCGACCAAGGCCAGTTGGGGTGTCTGATCACGCCGCTGTCGGCGTAGCGAGTTTGGTAAAAGCCGTCGCGATTGGGGTCTGGCGGCAATACTTCCGGGGTCGAGGCGTACCGCATGACCAGGCCGCTGCGCTCGGTGACGTCGGGAACAAACGGCTGCGGCGCCTGTGCCCGGGCGGGCGCGGCCGAAAGTGCGAGAACCAGGCCCGCCACCCCGAAGCCAAGCGCGACGCTCCGCGACGCGGGCCGGGGGCGGCGGTCTTGTTCGCCAGCAATTCGCATCAATCTCCATGCACGTTTCATCGGCTCTCCTCCTCCTGAGCTCGACTGCGACGCGTCTTACGCAACGCTAGCGCGGCAGGCCCGGCACTCCGGCCGGGCCTGCAGCCTGTTTCCGTCAGGGATCGTTGGGGTTCATCGGCGGAAACGAGAAGTAGTCGCGCGGCGACCGGGTCACGACGATGTAGGGAACGTAGCCCGGCGTCAAGGGAACCGGCCCGCCGGCACCGAGGAACCACGAAATCTTGGGTTTGTGGAACGCACCGTAGACCGATGCGAGCTTGCCGTGAACGGCCGAGCTCAGCCCGCCCAAGCCAAACTTGTGTCCCGACAGGCAATGTGAGCAACCCACGCCCCCGCATAATGAACAACCCGTTCCGACTGCTCCCGTGCCGCCGCACGCCCCGCACCCGGTCCCGTTGCAAAGCCCGCAGCGGAATTTGTTCGCCAGACTGCCGAGGTGTGAATGGCTCCCCGCGACGATGCACCCGGCCTGTCCGCACACCGCCTGGCCCGATGGCCCTGCAGTGGATTGTGCGGTCGTGAGGGGCTGCGTGGTCGCATAGCCCGCCGTGCCGCCGCTTGATCCAGCACCGAAAACGGACCCGAAGGCGTCCCCGCCGGCGATACCGTCGCCACCGTACCCGCCGTGTCCATGCCCGAACCCGCCGTGACCGAACCCATGGCCCTGAGCCGATTCGTCGCCGGCGTCGGCCCCGTCGCCATGTCCCTTGTGCAAGAGTCCGTGCCCGCTGCTGCCCAAGCCCATCAGTCCCTGGAGTCCGCAGATCGCGCAGCCGACGGCCTTATGGGCGTCGTACACGTAATCCTTGGCGTAGTGGCCGTAAGGGACCGGCGGTGCGTAATAGGGGCCACGCGTGGTGAAGTTGTAGGCGGGCACTTCGCGCGGAATCGTGTGCTGAAGAATCAATCCGTCCGCCCGAGCCAAGTTCACCAGACCCAGCCCCAGCCAAAGCGCGGTCGCCAGTGAGAGCCGAAGCGGCATCCCTCGCCATGTTCCAAGTCGCATGTTCTGTCCCTTATTCTACTTCCATGAGCCCTCCTGGAATATCCGGTTCGATAACTGAGCGAACGAGCAACGGACATGCCTGCGCCTTCCTGCGCAGGGGCGGCACGTTCGGCTCGGACCAGCACGCACGACCTTCTGCCGCAGTGCGCCGCCGGCGGCAGCGCAGTGAACTGGGCACTGCGCTAGGGCCACAGATCGGGTCAAGGCGCGGCGGCGGCGTTGGTCGGCGAATTGGCCTTGTATCTGTCCATCGGTTCGAGACCATGCCGATCTAGAACGAAACACCAGCCGCGCGCGCAAAAAGGGACCGGTCGCTCGTTTCAGTCCGAGCGACCGGTCCATGATCGCCGCCGGCGTGGTTGCAGCGAATCCACCGGCTGCGGTGGAAGGCACTGCCGGCGCTGCGATTCCCCTGCGCAGAGGGCGTCTGTCGTTGACGGCTGTGGCTACGCGACTTACTTGGACGACTTGCCGTTGTTGTTGCCGTAGACCATCGAGGCCGGCAGCTCCGTGACGGTCTGATTCGGCTGGTCGTAGGAGATGGCGGCATGCTTCTCGCGTTCCTTCTCCTCGGCCTGACGGCGTAGCTGCCCTAACCGCGGCAGCCCCAGCAAGTGACTGATAATGTGCGGCCGGTCGGATGATGGCCCGGCGAGTGCGACCTGGCCCGGGGGAATGTTGGTGGGGACGACAGCAGGGTCGTAGGGCCCTGCGCCTGGGCGTGGGCCCGCGGCGGCGGTTTGAGCCCCGCCGGCCGAGCTAAGCCCGCCGCGGTACATGCCGATGGGCGCCGGGTCCATGCCCGTGACCACTTCACCACCGACCACGGCATACCCCGGTGCGCTTGCACTGGCCATCGCGGGTGCGCCCGGGCCGACGACCGCGTATCCCGGAGCCGGCGAATTGGCACTCATCATCGGGCCCGATACAACCGTGCTGCCCTCACACGTCACACACGGCTTCGACGCCAGCGCTCCCGCCGGCGCGGGCATCGCGCCCGGCTCGAGCGGCGGCGGTGCCGGAACATCCACCCCATCATGGGCCTTGACATAGGCGCGCTGGCATTCCACACAATGCCGGCGGCCGAACACGGTCCAATGATGATGGTGTCGGTGAGGCGATTGATCCGGTGCATCAGGCGCGCCGACGGCTGCCGGGGCCTGAGCGTCACCGGGCTGGTCTGCCATGACTACGCCCGGAATGCCTAACGCCAGGCCGCACAGACCGAGGAGCCAACGACCTTTAACCTGCATGAGGGAACTCCTTTCCCAGATTCACGCCCAACGCCGCGCAACCAGGCGGGCACGCGCTTGGACCATACAAACCAGAGCATTCCTTAAGATCGGCACAAGCCCGCCTCGTCTTGCGATAATCGTCTTCGATTCAAGCGGATTGCCCCCGTCGCACCCTCCACGTCAAAATGAACGGACTTCCATCGGGAGAATACCTCAGGTGAATACCGCCGAGCGCGACGCCATTTATCGGCCCCAGCCGCCGCCGCATCCCAAGGGCCCGCGCGGCTGGGGACTCGAGCACATCGACGGCTCGTACCTCGTGATCCAGAAGACCGACCTGGTCGTTGTTTACAACTCGGTCTACTTTCATGGGATCAATGAGGTTGTTCGCGACCTTCTCGACCTGATTGCCGCCGGCCTGGAAGGTCCCTGGGGCGACGACTACGTGATCTGGTGCGGTGACCGCGTCATGGCGGTGATTCACCAGCTCATGGACGAGCCGCGCCAGCGAGTCGTGCTCTTCAACGATTCGCGCAACGATCCCAACGAGAGCCACCCGCCGCCGTCATGGCGGTCGTGGCCCAGCTACGACGAGTGGGTCGCCAGCGGTCGCGGCGACCTGTGGCTGACTGATCGATCCGATTGAGCTTCGAGGTGCCCCTCGTGACTCCGACCGCAAGACCGGCCCATAGAGGACCTTGGTCGCAACTGGCCGGTTCGCGGCCGGCCCGGGCCATGGTCAACGCCGGCTTTCATGTTTACGCCAACTGGCGCGGCCGGGAAGTGAGAAGGCTTGCCGCCGACGTTCAAAGACGCACGCTGCTCGAACTGATCGGGCGCGCGGCCGCGACGCGCTTCGGGCGCGACCATGACCTGGGCGCAGTCGGCACGATTGAAGACTTTCAGCGCCGAGTACCGCTTCGGACCTATGAAGATTTGTGGGAATCGTACCTGAAGCCGCGCTACCCGGTCTTTGACGACCTGACCTGGCCCAGGCGAATGCCGTACCTGGCGCTCACCAGCGGCACGACCACCGGGGTGACCAAGTACATTCCGGTGTCGCATGCGATGGTCCGGTCGAATCAAAAGGCCGCCAAGACGATGATCGCCGCGTTCTTGCGGGCTCGTCCGGCTTCGCGGCTCTTTCACGGCAAGCTGTTCTTTTTGGGAGGCGCGTCCGACCTCGAAGAAGCCGCCCCGGGCGTCGGCCAGGGAGACTTGAGCGCGATCGCCGCGGCGACGGTCGGCGCGTGGCTTCGCCCCTACACGTTCCCGCCGCTTGACGTGGCCCTCGAGCCCAACTGGGACCGCAAGCTGACCCGCATGGTCGAAGACAGCCTTGCCGAGCCGATTACGCTGGTCTCGGGGGTCTCGAGCTGCCTCGTGACACTATTCGAGCGGGTGCTCGAGCGCAGCGGCCGGCGCACGGTTGCCGAGGTTTGGCCCACGCTCGAGCTGGTCGTCCACGGCGGCGTGAAGTTTGACCCGTACCGCGAGACGTTCGCGTCGCTGCTGGGCGCAGGCGGCATTTTCCTCATGGAGAGCTACGCGTGCTCGGAAGGGTTCGTCGCGCACGGGGAACCCGGCACTGACTGGCTCCGGCTGCTGTTCGATCACGGGATCTTCTACGAGTTTGTGCCCATGGACGAGTTCGGCGCCTCGAACCCGACGCGCCACTGGCTCGGTAACGCCGTCACCGGCGTGAACTATGCGATCGTCGTCTCAACCTGCGCCGGCATGTGGGCGCATGTCATCGGCGACACGGTCCGGTTCGAGCAGCTCGACCCGCCGCTCCTGACGTTCACCGGCCGCACCAAGTACACGCTGTCGGCTTTCGGCGAGCACTTGATCAGCGAAGAGGTCGAAGGGGCCGTGGCCGAGGCGGCGCGAGCCACTCGATCGCAGGTCAAGGATTGGCATGCCGGCGCGGCCTTCCACGAGCCGCTCGGCCATCACGTCTTCGTCGTCGAGTTTCTCACCGAGCCCGCTGACTTGTTTGCCTTTCGCGATGTGCTCGACGCCGCGCTTGCGCGGCGGAACGCGCATTACCAGTGGTTCCGCGCAGACGGGGGCGGCTTGCCCGCGCCGACCGTCATCTCGGCACGGCGGAACGGGTTCGACGACTGGATGCGCACGCGCGGCATGCTCGGCGGCCAGCACAAAGTTCCGCGCGTCGACAGCACGGGCAAGATCACCGCCGAGCTGCTCGCGTTCATCATCTGAGGTGGCACTCACATGAAGACTGCTCTCCTGTACGCGATGTGATTCAAGGTCGTAATGCAGAGTTGCTTCGCTTTGGCGTGTTACCCGGGACTACGGCGTCGCGCTCGGAGCTGAACGCCGCCCGGCGCTCGGGTCGCCGGTTGGCGGCGGAGCCCGGTCCATTTCTGCGGGCGGTCCCAGAAGCTCCGTAAAAATGGGGCGGAGCGCCGCGGCCCAGACGTCGTAACCCTTCTCTTCCAGATGCAGACCGTCACGGGAGACCCCGGGCAGCAGGTCTCCTTTGTCGTCCGTAAGCTGGTCGTTGATGTTGAGCAAGCGAATCGACTTCCCATCGGCCAACGTTGCCAATTGTTCGTTGATCCGCTTGATGGTCGGGGCCAACGCCTTGTTTTGCGGGCGCGGGAATAGTGCAGTCAGCACGATCGCCGCGTCGGGAGCTTGCTTGTGGAAGGTCGCAATGATGGCCTTGACGCCGACGACGATATCATCGACGGCGGCAGCATCGGCCGGGCCCCGCCCGGGCAGATTGTTGGTGCCGGCCTGCAGCACGATGATCTTTGGCGAGACGCCGTCGAGCTCGCCGTTTTGCAGACGCCACAGGATGTTGTGCGTGGTGTCGCCTCCCCAGCCGAAGTTCGCCGCGTTCCAGCCGTGGAAATGTTTCTCCCAGTGAGCCAGCAGCTTGGGGTAGTCGGTCGCTCCCCAGCGCCGCGTGATCGAGTCGCCTTCGAAGTAGATGTCGATCTTTCCCGGCTTCGTTTTCGCGATCAGTTGCTGGTGGGCAGCTCGGGAATTCGGGTCGCGGCGTTCGAGAGGGGCATGGACCGATCGCCGAGTCCGCAGCGCCGCGTACACCGCATCGAAGGCAGGCTTCGGCCTGCGATTTCGATCGAACAGCAGCGGGTAATTCACACGATTCCACGGGAAATAATTGAGCCAGCTCTGGCCGTCGTGCAGGTTCCAGAACGAAACTCGCTCGATCATGTCGCTGTACTCGTCAAAGAGCTTGAACAGCTTCACGTATTGGTCGATCTGCTTCTGCTCTATCTCTGCCGGCACGCCGTCCTTGTACGGATCGTACTTCGCCAGTTCGTCGCGGTGCTTGCCGTTGTCGGCCCACCATCGACTTCGTGTCACCACATCAATATCCAGTTCGGAAACGACGACCTTGATTCCTAGCTTCCGCAGCTCGTCGAACGTTTCTCGAAGCTGCGGAATCGAATCGTCGCCAAGCTCGAAGTGGCCCTGCATACCGTAGGCATCCACTGGGGCTCCCTTCTGCTTCAACTGCGCCAGCAGCTCAAGCAGCTTCTCGCGCTTGCCCGGCTTGTGGCCGTTATAGTCGTTGTAGATCAAGAGCGCATCCGGGTCTTTGGCACGCGCGGCCTTGAATGCCGTGACGATGAAGTCGATGCCGGTGGTGCGGGAGTACACGGAATCTCGCAGCAGACCTTCGTTGCCGTCTCCAATCGCTTCGTTGACGACGTCCCACATCGTCGCGACGTCAGCGTACCGGCCTACGACTGTTTCAATGTGTGTTTCAATGCGACGCAGCAGCGTCTCGCGCGATACCGGCTTGCCGTTTTCTTGCTTCATCCATTCGTCAGTGCGGTCGTCCTTCGCCCACACAAGGCAGTGACCCACCACCTCGAGCTTGTTGGCACGAGCAAACGCGACGAAGTGATCGGCTGCCTCGAAGTCCCATTTGTCTTCGGCCGGATGAATGCTCTGCGGCTTCATGCAGTTTTCGGGCGTAATGATATGGAAGTGCTGCCGGACCAGCGCCGCGTCTTCCGGCTGCTGCAACACAATATGGCTGACACCGACACCGATCTTGAAGCGGTCGCCGACCGCTTCTTTCAATGACCGCCGATCGGACTCCGCCTTCGGAGAAACATCCTGTTTCTTATCCTCCTTCAAATGCTTGTCGAAGAATGCCTGTACGGCAGCCTGCATCATGCCCGTGTTGAACTCTGGGCTACCGTGGCCAGCGCCGGCGATCTTGTAAAACGTGACATCGCACCGCGCCTGCTTCAGCGCCTGGTAGAGAAGTTCGCTTTGATGGCAGGGCACGAGGGGGTCCTGCTCTCCATGGACGATGAGGAACGGCGGTGCCTCCTTGGTCACGTATTTGATAGGATTGGCACGTCCCACCTTCTCGACATTTTCCTGGATCGCTCCGCCGATCAATCGTGATTCAGGTGAGGCGGGTGAATCGTGTTTCAGGCGTGCGCCCGTCACGGCGTGGGCATCCATCTGCAAGAAGTCGGTCGGGCCGAAGAAGTCCACCACCGCCTGCACCCGACTCGATTCATCCGCGTGGCCGCCCTTGCCCTCGAGATCTTGGGCCCCCCCTGTGGTGCCCAAGAGCGCGACTAAGTGCCCGCCAGCCGACGCACCCCAGACGCCGATGCGTTCCGGGTCCAGGTTGTACTTCTTGGCGTTCGACCTCAACCAGTGGATGGCCGCCTTGCAGTCCTCGATCTGCGCGGGGAAGACGGCGTGCTGGCTGAGCCTGTAGTTGATGGAGGCCACCGCGTATCCCTTGCCGACCAAGGGTAGTGCCACGACGCCACCGTCTTTGCTCCCGCCCATCCACGCGCCGCCGTGGATCCACACGATCACGGGGAGCGTCGTGCCGGCCTTCGCCGGGACGTAGAGGTCAAGCCGCTGCCGCGCGTGGCCGCCCGGGACGTATTCCAGGTCGGCGTGGACCTTGATACCGTCGGGCAGCTTCGGCCTCGGCCCCTGGGCAGCAGCGACCGAAGCCACCGCGATCAGCACCACCAGGCTCTCCAGGCATCTGACGTGATTCATACGGAAAAGCGAATAAGTTCCACCCATCCAGAGCTTATTTCGTCATAGCCACCGACAACGAGCCACCCCGGACTGTCAGACCGTGGACAGCCCCGCTCTCCACGTAGCTGATCTTCTGGATCACGACGGTAGCGCCCTTCTTCCTGACGTTTCCGCTCAGAACGTAAACATGATAGATGATGCCATGTGTACCTGGGTTGGCGGGGGTCTTGCCAGTCGCCTTTAAATCGAAATGGGTCTCCGGCAGCAAATCGCTCGAGCCCGACGCCTGGTGCAGGCCCTTGAAGATCGTCAGGTCAAAGCCGATGTTGGTGGTGGCACGGTTTGAAAACTCTTGAAGAAACTGGTCATTGTTGGCCTCTGTCAACAGATAATTGGCGATGCTTACGGTGCAGGCCATCATCTCGTCCCCGGACAGCATCTTTACATAGTAATGGTCTTTGGGTTTAGCTTTCGGGTCGCTTGTCGTGTTTTCAGCGAAGTTCTTATCGAGGATAATCGCCACGTCGTCCCCCCAAAGCTTCTACGGCTTTCGCGCTTGCCGGGCTGAAAAGTCGGAGTGTTGAACCTCTGGTTGTCATTAGATCGCAGAGGCCGGACGACCGCAAGAAATTTAGGCCTTTTCGCGTGTCTGCTCCAGGTTCAAACTGTAAATGAGGCATGAACGTGATTCCGTTTCCTCAGCCGGTAAACGTACCGTTAACGCGCGCCGCGCTCTTTCTGGTCGCAATCATCAATCCCGGCGCCGATCCGTGCGCGAAGGTGCGCTCCCTGTGCAGCGACCTGGCCTCACTTGTCCGTGCCGTGGGATTTCGGGCCGCGGAGCCCGGCCTGTCATGCGTCATGGGGATCGGGAGCGAAGCGTGGGACCGGCTCTTCGGTCGGCCTCGACCGGTACAATTGCACCCGTTCCGCGAGATCCGCGCCGCCGGGCGCCATGCCGTCGCCACACCAGGCGATCTCCTTTTCCACATTCGCGCCCAGCATTTTGACCTTTGTTTCGAGCTCGGGACGCAGATTGTAGAGCGTCTCGGAGGCGCAATTTCCGTCGTGGACGAGGTGCACGGTTTTCGTTACTTCGACGCCCGCGATCTTCTGGGTTTTGTCGACGGGACTGAGAACCCGACCGGTCAGGCCGCGCAGGGCGCCACGCTAATCGGCCTTGAGGATGCGGCGTTTGCCGGAGGGAGTTACGTGATCGTGCAGAAATATCTCCATGACTTGGCGAGCTGGAACGCGCTTCCCACCGAAGAGCAGGAGCGCATCATCGGCCGCGCCAAGCTGTCGGATATCGAGACAGATGATGCCAAGAAGGCACCCTATGCACACAATGTCCTCACGACGATCGAGCAGGACGGCAAAGAGATCAAGATCCTGCGCGACAACATGCCCTTCGGTCGCGCGGGAGGCGAATTCGGCACCTACTTCATCGGTTATAGCCGGTCGCCGGGAACCATCGAGCAGATGCTCGATAACATGTTCATCGGAAAGCCGCCCGGTAACTATGACCGGCTGCTCGATTTCAGCCGCCCGGTTACCGGTAACCTGTTCTTCGTGCCGTCCGCCACGTTCCTGGACAATGTGGCCGACGACGAGTCCCCCACCGCGACGGCTCCCGGATAGTCCGAGCGCCGTTCCAACATTGGTCGCTGTCATTCATTACCGAAGGAGTCTTGAGATCCATGTTCCTCAGCAAGGTCAAATTGGTGATGACGGCCGCAGCGGTCGTGACAGCGCTCGCAGCCGGTGCCGTCGCTCTCGCCCAATCGGGAATCGGTAGACCGAAGGATGGGACCGGCAAGACCCAGCACGTCGACTCACCGAGCTGGACCTACCACATTCTGGTCTCTCGCAACGGCGAGCCGCCGCGCAAGGTGGCGGTCGTCGAGACGACCGGCGACACACCGATACGCGTCGACGCACTCGGCGCGTTCATTCTCATTCAGCCCAAGCGCGACCGCGAGCCCGACCGCCGGACTGCCGCGGAAAGACACGACCAGGAGCACCGTAAGATGGTGCTCACCAGCCCTAAGGCAATGGACGTCACCGTCACCCAGCCATATGTCGGCCAGATCCACTCGCGGCGACACATAGACGTCTGTGCCTTGGAGAAAGGGTATCTCAGCGAGATCAAAGTCAGGGAGGGCCAGGCGGTGAAGAAGGGCGATCTGATGTTCAAGATCTTACCAGTACCTAACAAGGCAAAGCTGGACCCGGTCGACGTCATCGCACCTTTCGACGGCATTGTCGACCGCCTGCACGAGCAGCAGGGCAGCCTGATCAAGAAGGGGGACATCCTCACGACCTTGTCCGATAACAGCGTGATGTGGGTTTATTTCAACGTACCCGAGAAACAATACCTCGAATACATGGCCAGCCGAAGCAGGATAAGGAGGATCAGAAATTCGAACTCGAGCTGGCGAACCACAAGAAGTTCCCGCAGCCCGGCAAGCTCGGTGCGATCGAGGGCCAATTCAACAACGAGAACGGGAACATCGCCTTCCGGGCGGATTTTCCGAACCCGAACGGCCTGCTGCGTCACGGTCAGACCGGCACCATCCTGATCCACCGAAAGGTGCATGACGCCATCGTCATCCCTCAGCGGGCGACTTTCGAGATCCTCGACAAGCGGTACGTTTACGTCGTCGACAAGGATGACGTGGTGCATCGGCGCGAGATCGTCATTCAGAACGAGGTGGACGACATCTTCGTCATCAAGAAGGGAGTCGGTGTGAATGACAGGATCGTTCTCGAGGGGGTCCGACAGGTTCACGACGGCGACAAGGTGGAATACGAGTTTCGTCCCCCGGAAGAGGTGATCGGTAACCTCAAAACCCACGCAGAGTAGATATGCTGTCATGTCGTTTCCATTACGAAATCTGCCCGTGATGCAAAACTGGGATTGTCATAGCTGCGGCGATTGCTGCCGCGGGCTCGAGGTGGTGATCACCGACGAAGAGAAGCATCGCATCGAAGCGCTGGATCTGGCAAACGATCCCGAGGTCGCTCCCAAGCCGTGGTTCGCGCCCGTGGGTCGGGGCTCCAAAAAATGGAAGCTGACACATCGGCCTGATGGGGGTTGCGTCTTTTTGACGACCGGCAACCGCTGCCGGCTTCAAGAGCGTTTCGGCGCCGACGCCAAACCGTTCGTATGCCGTTTGTTTCCCTTTGTCCTCATACCAGCAGGCAATCACTGGCGCGTCGGCATGCGTTTCTCTTGCCCGTCGGCCGCAGCAAATCGCGGTCGCCCGGTGGCCGACGCCGAAGAAGACCTGGTGCACCTGTCGCGCTTGTTGGAGCAACACGTCGGCAGGTCGGCGGACAGTGCGCCGCCTCCTTTGCTGCAAGCCGGTCAGCAGCTTTCGTGGCCGGATGTGTGCCGTGTCGTCCAAGTGCTGGTGGAGATCGTGCAAGACCGCAGCGATCGCCTGGAACGGCGGCTGCGCAAGTGCTTGGCCGTGGCTCGCGTTTGCCGCCAGACGCAGTTCGACCGCCTGCAAGGCAACCAGTTGAGTAAGTATTTGCAGGCGGTGCGCGCCGCCATGGAAACGGAAGTGCCCCGCGAAGCCGTGGACGTGCCGCCGCCCGACCGGCTGCTCGGCAGGGTCCTGTTCCGCGTCCTGCTGGCCATTTTTGCCCGCAGGGATCGCGACGTGTACCGGGCCTCAGGCATTCGGAGACGGTTGGGCAGAGTGCTCGCCGGCTGGCGCTTCGCCAGGGGCCGTGGTCCCGTGCCTCGCGTCAACCGATTTCTTCCGGAAACCAGCTTCGAGGAGGTCGAACGATGCAGCGGGATGCCGCCGGAAATGGATGAGACTTTGGAACGTTATTATGTGGTCAAACTGAATTCGCTGCAATTTTGCGGGCCGCCCAACTTCGACTTGCCGTTCTGGGCCGGCCTTGAATCGCTCGTCCTCACGCTGCCCATGATCCTGTGGCTGAGGCGAGCTCTTGCCGGCCTGCCTCCGGTGCAAGCGGTGCAGCAAGCGATTCAGCTCGTTGACGATCATTTCGGGGGTGACCCGATGCTGGGCCTCCCCCACGTTCACTTTTTGCTGCGTACCCTGGCCCAGCGTGGCGAGTTGGAAAAACTCGTGGCCTGGTATAGCCGCTGAGACCACCCGCTTCTGCGGTGCGGGGTTAACCCCTTTTTTACGCAGTCAGGATTGGTTGCAGGTCCATCTGCTGGGCGGCGTTCCAGCCGTTCCGTACTGATCGCAATAGGCGCTGCCGGAGGAGTGCCACATCCATGTCGAACTGTCGCGTGCGCCCGAGGGCACGGCGGCCTCCTCTCAAAATAATGCTGTCGGCCCTTGACCGGCATCGCCGGCCCCGTACACTGCTATTGTACCGAACGATACAAAAAACTCAAGTGAGGAGACCACCATGTCACGCACCACACATGAAGGATCCCTGGCAGGCAAGGTCGCTCTCGTCACCGGCGGTTCGCGCGGCATCGGCGCTGCGATCGCCAAGCGCCTCGCCGTAGACGGCGCCAAGGTCGCCGTCACCTACTCCAAAGGCGCTGACGCAGCGTCGTCCGTTGTCAAAGAGATTGAACGCGGAGGCGGAAGGGCGATCGCGATTCAGGCGGACGCCGCCGACGCCGAGGCAGTCAGGAACGCCGTCGAAAGGACGGTCAGTACACTTGGCCGGCTCGACGTGCTGGTGAACAACGCCGGCACGGGCATTCCGGCGAAGGTCGAGGAGACGACTCTTGCGGACTTCGATCGCGTCTTTGCGGTCAATGTCCGCGGCGTCTTCGTCGCGACGCAGGAGGCGCTCAAGCACCTGAAGACCGGCGGGCGAATCATCATGATCGGCTCGTGCCTGGGGGAGCGCGTGTTCTGCCCGGCATGGCGCCCTACTCGGCAACCAAAGGGGCCGTCAAGATGTTCACGCAAGGGCTGGCGCGTGAGCTCGGAGCGCGCGGCATTACGGTCAACAATGTTCAGCCGGGGCCCATCGACACCGATCTGAACCCCGCCTCGGGCGAGTGGGCCGTGGACCAGAAGGCGGCCGTTCCGCTTGATCGGTATGGACGCGCCGACGAGGTCGCTGCGCTGGTAGCGTTCGTCGCCGGTCCGGAGTCGTCATTCATCAACGGTGCGAACCTGACGGTCGACGGCGGTACCAACGCCTGACCGCAACTTATCGGGCAACCGTCGGATGTTGAGAGACAGGCTATGAGCAATTACATACACGAAACGGTCCCGACACAATTTGTTGAGACCAAGGGCATTCGTTATGCCTACCGTCGTTTCGGCAAGGCAGGAACGGTTCCGCTGCTCTTCTTGGAGTACTTCAACTCCAACATGGATGGCTGGGATCCGGCCGTAACGAACAGCCTCGCAGCGGATCGTGAGGTCATTCTCTTTGACAATGCCGGCGTTGGGGCTTCGGGAGGAGAAACGCCCGACACGGTCGTGGAGATGGCGCACCATTGCGTCGCATTCTGCCGTGCACTCGGTTTGAGGGCGATTCATGTCGTGGGGTTCTCCCTGGGCGGTATGATTGCGCAGCAGCTAGCCCTCGACCATCCTCACCTCATCCAGCGCCTGATTTTGTTGGGGACAGGGCCCCGCGGTGGAGAAGGCATGACCTTCACCGAACTATCGCCGGAAGAACAAGCGGATCCGGTTGCTTTCTTGCTGGGTGCATTCTTCTCTCCCTCCGAAGCCAGCCAAGCGGCTGGAAGGGAGTACATGAAGCGACTCCAGTCTCGCAACGAGGATCGTGACCTTCCTGTGTCCAGGAACTCGGCTGTGGCACAGCTTGCCGCGATCAGAGAATGGGGAACCATACCACCAACCGGCCGTTACGCCACCTTGAAGAACATCACACATCCGGCCCTTATCGTTCACGGCAATAAAGATGTTGTGGTCGCGCCGATCAACGCCCTCATTCTGGCGGAGCACCTCCCAAACGCTCAGCTAATCGTGTACTCCGATTCGAGCCACGGGGCCCAGTATCAGCATGCAAAGGCATTCCTCGAGCACGTGAAGCTGTTCTTCAGTGAGTAGACGTCCGAGGCGAAAGGGAAAGGCGAGTACTCCTCCTTGGGCGGCGCGATCCTTCAGTCGAAGGTGGACAATTCCGGTACTGACGACAGGAGCAACTACTATGGGAAAGTTGCAGGGAAGAGTGGCTGTCATCACCGGCGGCTCTACGGGCATAGGGTTTGCACGGCCTGCGCCTTCGGAAGAGCGACCGAGAACTCTACAGGACTTTCTACTCTGATACGGTCGAGAACATCGCGCGATGGTTGGCCCAACTGTAATTCATGGAGATGCCATCATGGCTAGCCATACCAACAAAACGGCGCTTGTCACGGGAGCCTCGCGCGGCATCGGACGCGCCACGGCTCAGGTCCTTGCCGACGCGGGGGCACAGGTCATCGTTCACTACGGCCGCTCAGCAGCGCAGGCCGATGCACTGGTCGCCGAGATTCGTGCAGCAGGCGGACATGCTGATGCAGCAGAGGCAGACCTCTCGATCCCCGAGGGCCCTGCCACACTCGCCAGGCAGGTTCGCGCGATCGTCGGCCAGCGGCTGGACATCTTCGTGGCCAATGCCGGCGTCTCGAAGGCCGCCGCGATCGAGGACCACACGATCGAAGATTTCGACAACCTGTTCGCCACGAATGTCCGCAGTCCGTTCTTTCTCGTGAAGGAGCTGCTGCCGCTCCAGAAGCTCTAGGGGGTGAGTTCAGGTGCGGGTACTTCCGAGACGAACACTCCGGGGTGTCATGCGCGAGGCGACGAGGAGGGAGCGTTATGAGTCAGACGATGCAGGAGAGGAATAAGGCACTGGTGCTCGAAGCGTTCGACACGTTATTTAACAAGCGGGACTATGCAGCGGCTGAACGATTCTGGTCGCCCAATTACATCCAGCACAGTGCGCACATCGCACCCGGCCGGGAGGGGCTGTTCGACCTGATCAAGAGCCTGCCGCCGACGCTGGAATACGAACCGGGCATGATCGTGGCTGACGGAGACCTCGTCATGGTGCATGGTCGCTTCTCCGGGTTCGGCGGCACCCGTCAACTGGATTGCGGCGGACATCCTCCGGATCGAGCAAGGGGTCCTCGTCGAGCATTGGGATGTCATTCAGGACGAGGCGACGCAAGAGCAATCCAAGAGCGGTAGGCCGATGTTCGGCGACTCGTTTCCGGTCTTTCAAGGAGAAACCCCATGACTACCCCGGTCGTTTTGATTACCGGCGCGCTCACGGGCATCGGGCGTGCCACCGCAATGGCCTTCGCACAAACCGGACCACTTCTTACTTGTTCGTCCCGGGCGCGAACAATGCCCAAACGCGGCACGAAGAAAACGTGAAGGCCTTCGACGGCCCGTGTGGGTTGTTCCTCCGCCACTTTAAAAACAAGGAATCCAGCCTTGAACGCGCTCTCTGGCACCGAGACCGACATTTACGATGAGATCGACGCCCTCCGCCGGCGCAAGGGCGCGACGATCTTGGCCCACTACTACCAGGACGGCGAGATCCAGGAACTGGCCGACTACACCGGTGACAGCCTGAAGTTGGCCCGCCTCGCGACGAGGGTCGAGTCGCCGACGATCGTCTTCTGCGGGGTCCACTTCATGGCCGAGACGGCCAAGATGCTCAACCCTGGGACCGAGCAACATTTCAGCGCCGTTTTTGCGCAAGGTGACAGCGCCACTCCAGAGAGGGTCGGGGTTGCCGTCTGGTTCAGAGCGCCGGGAGAAAGCCGTCTTGCTCTGTGTCTTGTTCCCGCGCGACGCGCTAGACTAGCGTGGTAGCGTCGCATTCGCGTTTCTGATAGTGCTCGAGGAGAATGTAGGAGCATTCTCCCCGAGCTTTTCCCGTGGGAGTGGCACCTCCCGTGGGCACTGGCCAGGGTACGGGAAAGCATCGCCGTTCGGCCAGAGGGCGCCGACCGCGCCGGCGGACGTGCCTGCGCAAAGGGTGCGGACGTAAGTACCAGCCGCGTAGTTGGAACCAGCGCTACTGCCAGGCCCCCATATGCCTGCGGCTGGTCCGCCAATGGCAGGCGGCGCGGCGGCAGGCCAAACGTCGCCGAGATGCCGCAGTCAAAGCCCAGCATGCGCAGGCTCAGCGTGCGCACCGCCTGAGGGCGAAGGCCGCGTCGCAGACTGGCCAGAGACCTCCGCTTACGTCGGCGCGTGGTCACGCAGCACAAGCTTTTTTTCCCTTCCCTTATGCGATCGGCCGGGGTGCCATGAACCGCCTGTGAGCTCCCTACGCAACCCGGCACGTTTCTGTTGCCCCGCCTGCCGTCAGGCCGTGCGCAATGTCCAGGATCGTGAACGCAAGTGGCTCTGGCGCGGCACCTTGGATGGCCGGAGGAAGCGGGCCATAGAGTACCGAGCGGCTCGCCTGAAGCAGTCCCACCGCCGAGCCGGCGCCTTCACCTCGCCACCGCGTCCGCCGCCTCAGTGACATTCCTCGCAAGGGCGAGCCGGTCGTCAATTATCGCGTGATGCCGGCGGGCTCATTAGCTTGGTCTACCGGTTCAATCCGCTCTCAGGGCCCAAGCATGATCCCCAAACGCATTCTGGTTCCTGCGCGATTGCGGCGTCCGCCCCCGACAGGTTGGTCCTGGGTCGACCGTCGCTTTGTGCACGAGCACGCCGCGCGTCTGTCGCGCGACGCCGTGCTGTTGTACTTCATCCTCTCCGCGGTCGCCGACAAGAACGGGTTGTCGTTCTACGGCGATGGCACGCTGGCTGCCCTGGTGCGGACGCCCTTGCCGGCCTTGGTCTCTGCCCGGGACGAGTTGCTGGCCCACGATCTGATTGCCCATGAGGGGTGCTTGACCCAGGTACTCTCCCTGCCGCCGCGTGGCCAACGCGCCCGCCTCGAGTCGGGCCGAGGGCCGATGCCCCTAGGTGAGATCTTGCGCCAGGCTATCGCGGCGACGCATCCAGACGAGCGAAGGGGCTCACGATGAACGTCGCCTTGTGGGCTGAAATCCGCCGCTTGGCCCTGATCGAGAAGCTCTCGGGCTGGGCCATCTCACGCCGGCTGCGCTGCTCGCGGCACACGGTGGCTGTTGCGCTCGAACTGGATCAGCCCCCAGGCGCGAGGTCTCGCGCCGCAGCAGCCTCTTGGACCCGCACCGGACCAAGATCGACGCGCTACTGGCCCGATATCCTGAACTATCGGCGGTGCGCATCTGCGAGGAGATCGCCCGCGGTCCGGAAGGCTATACCGGCAGTGCGTCTACCGTCCGCCGCTACCTGCGCAGGGTTCGTCCTGTGCGCGGGCGTGTCTACCAACAGGTCCATTACGAGCCGGCCCAGGCCATGCAGGTGGATTGGGGCGAATGCGGCCGCGTGCCGTTCGGCGCCGCCACCCGCAAGGTCTCGGTCTTCGTAGCCGTGCTCTGCTACAGCCGGCTGATCTATATCGAGTTCGCACTCTCGCAGCGCAAGGCGGAGTTCTATCGCGGGATCGTGCATGCCCTGGAGTTCTTCGGTGGCAGTCCCCGCGCCGTCATCTTCGACAACCTGAAAGCCGCCGTGCTCAATGGCTCGGGGCGCGCCGCTTGCTTCCATCCCGAGTTTCTGGCGCTGTGCGGCTACTACTGTTTGCAGCCGATTGCCTGCGAACGGCGCGACCCCGAATCCAAGGGGATCGCCGAGGGGGGTGTGCGCTATGTGAAGCACAATGCCCTGGCTGGGCGCGCCGGCGAGTTGACCTGCTTCGACGACTACCTCGACCTGGCGCCCGTGTGGCGCGACCACGTAGCGAACCTGCGGGTGCATGAGACCACTGGGGAGACGCCGGTCGACCGCTTTCAAGGGGAGCGCTGCCGGTTGCGTCCCTTGCCGGTGATCCCCTTCGATACTGACGAGATCGTGCCAACAGTCGTCAGCCCCTATGTGCGCATCGAGTTCGACGGCAACCGGTACTCCACACCGCCACACTTGGCGCGCCGGCCGGTCACGATTCGCGCTAGTCGCGGCGAACTCCGTGTGCTGCACGAGGGTCAGGTGGTGGCCCAGCACATCCGCTGCCACGAGCGTGCGCAGTCGATCGTGTTGCCGGACCACCGTCTGGCAGCGCTGGCATTGCGCAAGCGGTCCCGGGACTCCGCGCTGGAACACGAGTTCAACGCCTTGGGGCCGGAGGCGCGTCAGTTCCATCTCCAGCTCAAGCGCCAGCCGGTGAAGACCGGCATCCACCTGCGTCGCTTGCTAGGGCTGGCGCGCCTCTACGGACCGATCGAGCTCCTTTCCGCTGTCACTCGAGCCTTGGAGCTGGCGACCTACGACGCCGCTTATGTGGAAAACCTGCTCTTGGCGGAACGCCGACGCCGACAACTCCCCACCCCCACTCTACCGTCTCCCCAGCGACGTGAACTGATCGACGAGATCAAGCTGGAGCCTGCTGATCCTGGCATTTACGACCGCTTCTGCAAGGACACGTAGGAGGATTCGCATGGCCCGACGTGAAGAAAACACACGAGCACGCCTGGAGCGCGACCTGGCCGAGCTGAAGCTACCCGAGATCGCCAGGTGCTACCGCGAAGTGCTGGATGAGGCAGCGCGCAACGGGAGCTCCATGCTGGAGGTCCTGGCTCTGCTTTTTGGCGTGGAGCAGACCGCGCGCAGCAGCGCGCCCTCCAGAAGAGACTGCACAATGCACGGCTCCCCAAGCAGAAAACCTTGGCCGAGTACGAATTCAACTTCCCCAAGCGAATTCCCAAGTCGGCGATCCTGCGGCTCTTCGACTGCGACTTCATCCCGCGGCACGGTTGTGCCGTCTTGATTGGACCCACCGGAACTGGAAAGTCGCATCTTTTAACCGCGTTGGGCTACACAGCCTGTGAGCGTGGTTACTCGGTGCGCCACACGCGCGTGGTGGATCTGATCAATCATCTTACCACGGCTCAGATCAACGGGCTTTTGGGCAAAGCACTCAAAACCTATGTCCGTCCCGGTCTTCTCCTCCTGGATGAGCTGGGCTATCTGCCCATCGACAAGCGCGGGGCCGATTTGTTGTTCCAGGTGGTCGCTGCCCGTTATGAATCCGGATCGATCGTGATCACTACGAATCGACCCTTCCGGGAATGGGGCGCCCTGTTTGACATGGACAGCACGCTGGCAACGGCCTTGATCGACCGGCTGATGCATCATGGGGAGGCGATCGTCATTCAGGGAGATAGCTACCGCATGAAAGACAAGGATTCCGATCCCGAACCGCCCAGCGCGTGACCACACGCGGTGTGTCCACGTCCAGACTGGGTGTTCGATAGCGAAGTGAGCGGCATCCGGCGTACACGGACGGGACGTCCAGCCCACCCTTGAGCGAGCGCGGCGATCATGTCGGGCTCTTCAAGCGGCCGGTTCCTTGAATCGCGGGCTCGCGTTGGCGCTAGGCCCTGATCCAGACTCGCGAGCAGCTCCCTGCGAGAAGCTTCGTCTCGGCAACCTGGTCATCCTCTGCGGCCCGCGGCAGCCCGTGGCAAGCGGATTGGCGGTGGTCCCGTCCGTCACGTCCCGCTCACCAAGCGCGAACGCCTGGCCGGCCCGTCCACGCTGCGCTGCGCCACGCCACATCTTGGGTTCGCCATCACTCCGCGCACACAAGTGCGTGCCGAGCAGCGCCCGCGTGTGCGCCGAGTCTGCGGCATTTTGTGCGCCTGCCCACGGTGGCGCTCTCTTCGTGCTCGAAATTGGCGCTGTTTCTCTGCTCGGTCCCAAACCCCGGCAAGCGGGTGCTTCTGCCCGACCTGCGGGCCGGCTGCAGCCTCGCCGAGAGCTGCCCCGCCCCGGCGCTGGCGCGCCGGCAGGCGCAGCTCCGGGCCGAAGGCCGGCGGCTCCAGACGGTCACCTACATCAACAGCTCGGCGGCGGTGAAGGCGCTGTCCGACTGGGTCGTCACTTCGGGCAACGCGCGAGCAGGTCATCAAGCGCGTGCCCGACGACGTCGAGATCCTCTTCGTTCCCGACCGCCACCTGGGGCAGTACCTCGTCGAGGTGACCGGCCGACCGATGATCCTCTGGAACGGCTCGTGCATGGTGCACGAGATGTTCAGCGTCGGTGACCTGCTGAAGCTGAAGCGCCGGCTGCCCGCGGCGTTGACGGTGGCGCACCCTGAGTGCCCGGCCAACATCCGCGAGCAGAGTGACTTCGTCGGCGGGACCGAGGCGATGGTCCAGTTCGTCGGCGGGTTCGAGGCGCCGACCGACTTCCTCGTCGCCACGGAGGTGAACATGCTCTGGCAATTGCAGACCGCTGTCCCCCGGCACCGCTACCACCCGGTGCCCGGAATCACCTGCGCGTGCAACGCGTGCCCGCACATGGCGCGGAACACGCTGGAGAAACTGCGCGACTGTCTCGCGACCGGGCAGCCTGAGATTGCCTGGCAGCCTGAGTTCGAGCGAGCTGCCGAGGTGCTTCGCCGCAGCCTGTTGGGCTGAGCTGATCGAGACCAGTCGTCGAGTCCGAGTCTTGGTCTGAGGACGTGGAAGAACACGCATCGCAATGCTTCCCACACGTCGCGTCTAGACCACCGCCGCAAACAGCTTCGGCGACATCCAGGTTTGACGGAGCGCGCCCGCTGCGATGCATGTCCTATCGGCCCCTACGAGAAGGCAACGGTCAGGCCCAATACGCGAAATTGTTTCACACCCGAGTCCCGTGCTGAAGAATAGCGGGCGAAACGGGGAGGGGCGAAACGGACCGGTCCAGTGTCAACCGACTGCGGTGTCGTCGGACCGAAGCGTGCTAGCGCCTGCCCGGTGACCTGATACGACGCCCGCACAGCGAATGGAAAGCGTGCGCCAGGGCTTGATACCAGACAGACCTGTCTGTATTATTGAGTCGTGGGACGCAAACGAGCCATGACGTCTGGGGCACGGCAGCGCATCCTGGAAACGGCCGACCGGCTGTTCTACGGGGAAGGTTTCCGGGCCGTTGGCATCGACCGCATCATCGCCGACGCCAACGTCGCCAAGATGACCCTGTATACGCACTTCCCGTCCAAGGACGACCTGATCCTGGCCGTCCTGAAGTACCGGGAGGAGGCCGTGGCGGAATTATTTCGCTCGGCGATGGAACGGCACGGTCGGAAGACCAAGAGTCCGTTGTGGGCGTTCTTCGCCGCTTTGAAGGAGTGGTTCGAGGCGCCCGGCTTTCGCGGCTGCGCCTTCCAGAATGCCGCAGTCGAGCTGGCGGATCCGGCCCACACCGGCACTGAGTTCGTCCGTGGACACAAGCAGCGCTTCGGCAAGTTCCTGCGTGGTCTGGTCGAACAGTCGGTCGGCAAGGGGGCGGCAAAGGTCGCACCCGCCGTGACCCTGCTGGTTGAAGGAGCCATCGTGACGGCAGTGATCCAGGGAAAGCCGGATGCAGCCGACGTGGCCCGCGACGCCGCCCTGAAACTGGTGGCCGAGGTGAGGGTGTGACCCTTACTCTTTGTCGCATGAAATATACAGACCTGTCTGTATCGTCGCTTGACCGGGGCGTTATCAGCCCCGTTGGCGGGCCACCGCAACCGGCGGAAGGCGGACCAGTGACTCGGTCGAGCGAGGCGGGGCGTCGGGCCCCGGGATTGCGTGTGGAGGTTGCCCAATGCGTGTGACGTCGGTCAACGTCGGAATGCCGCGCGAGGTTGAATGGGATGGGAGGACGGTCGTGACGGGCATCTTCAAGAGCCCGGTCGCAACGAAGCGATCCCTGCGCCGCCTAAACATCGATGGCGACGGACAGGCGAACCTCGCCGTTCACGGCGGGCCGGACAAGGCCGTGTACGCCTACCCCGGCGAACATTACAGGTTTTGGGGGGAGCAGCTCGGCCGCGAGCTGACGCCGGGGATCTTCGGCGAGAACCTGACGACGGAGGGACTGCTCGAGGACGCGGTCCACATCGGCGACGAGTTCCGCGTCGGGACGGCCCGGCTGGTCGTCACGCAGCCGAGGTTGCCGTGTTTCAAGCTCGGGATCCGTTTCGGCAACTCCGGCATGGTCAAATCCTTCCTGCAGGCCGGGAAGCCGGGGATCTATTTCGCCGTGCTGGAGGAAGGCGAGGTTGGCCCCGGCGACCCGATCGAACGCCTGGCCGAGGACGAGTCGCGGATCACCGTGGCCGAGATGTTCCATCTCGTGCTCGATCGAGACTCCTCCCCCGCCGCCTTGCGACGGCTCCTCGGCGTGCCGTCGCTGGCGGCCGTCTGGAGACAGGAGCTGGAAGAGCGTCTTGGGACCTGACGCCACGGCACCGTCCCCGACGAGGTTAGTCACATGCTCTCCCCAAGGATCACTTGGCTCGGTCTGATTCTCGTGCTCATGCTGTCGCGGAATGCGCTCGCTCAGTCGAAGGCGTCTGCGATGGCCCGGCAAACCTCGTACCGTAGAGTGAAAGTGGACGACCTGGCGATCTTCTACCGCGAAGCCGGGCCGAAAGACGCGCCGGCGCTGCTCATGCTGCACGGCTTTCCCTCTTCATCGCGGATGTTCGCGCCTCTCTTCGCCCGGCTTTCCGATCGCTATCACCTTGTCGCGCCCGATTACCCGGGCTTCGGACACAGCGACTGGCCGGACCCGAAAAACTTCATAAACACGTTCGATCACTTTGCTGAGATCATCGATCACTTCACCGTGGCGATCGGGCTCTGCGCGCTACACGCTGTACATGCAAGATTATGGTGGCCCTGTGGGTTTCCGCTTGGCACTTGCGCACCCGGAGCGCGTCGAAGCTCTTATCGTTCAAGGCGCGGTCGCACACAACGAAGGCCTGGGCGCGAACTGGGCAACACGGCGGGCATTCTGGGCGGACCGGCATGCTCATGAACAAGCGTTGCGCGAAAACCTGATGTCGCTCGCAACCACGAAGACGCGCCATATCGGGGACGATCGAAGGATTGAGCTCTATGACCCGGACCCTTGGACCGATGAGCACGCCTTTCTGAACGCGCCTGGGCAGGCGCAAATTCAATGCGATCTCTCCTATGACTACCGCACCAACGTCGCCGCTTATCCGAAGTGGCAGGCATGGCTGCAGAAGACGCAGCCAAGGCTTCTGGTCGTCTGGGGCCAGCACGACCTCTCGTTCGATCACGGCGAGCCGGAACGGTACCGCGAGGACGTACCGAAAGCAAAGATCCACGTACTCGACGCGGGACACTTCGCGCTGGATACCAAGGCAGACGAGATTGCGGGTCTGATTAGCGGTTTTATGAACATCAATAACTAACGTGTGCCGTTCCCCCCTTCTTTCAGAAGTGCTTGCGCCAGCCCCGGGTTGTTATCCCGGGTCAGTTGAACTGGATCGAGTGATGCCGGTGTGGAATCGGCTGGTCAATCGGTTTCAGGGCACGACACACGCGGTCGTTGCACATGGGACGGTAATCAAGGCGCTGCTCCTCAGCCTCGATTCCAGTTCATTCAATTGGGATACGTTCCGCTATCCAAATCTAGGCATCATTGAGGCCACCAACACACGTACCGCGTGGAGCATCGTGCGACACAACACGTTCGTACAGATCAAGAACACACTTTGACTCATAGATCAGTCGTACGATATCCCAAGATGTTGTCTACAGCCCTCCAAAACCATCACCCGTTCGGGTCATCGAGCAATTGCTGCAAGCGAGCGCCGAGCGGCGGCGGCAAGCGGGCAGGCCAGGTGGCATCGACCAGGCCGACGCCGATCATGTCGAGGATGTGAACTCTGTCCTTGAGTCGATAGGAGGTCAACTTCATGAGCAAGAGTGCTTCGAGCTTGACGACCTGAAATTCGGCGGCTCGTTCCGATTCGTCGAGATTCGGCAAAGTGTGCTCGTCATCCCGTCGAACCTTCTCACCGGCGTAGAGTAGATGGATCCCACCGCTTGGTTTGCCTTGCGGCCCGTCGATGAACGTATCGATGTCGAGAAGTTCGTGATAAATGAACCCGACGGCTTCAAGACACGCTCTTGCCGCGGGAAAGTCAGGACGTCGGATCAGGATATCGACATCGCGAGTATTGCGGATGGCGTCTTCGTCGACCCGGCCGACCCATTCGGCGACGGCGTTGCCACCGGCGACGGCGTATGGTACGCCGGCCGCGTCCAGCGCGCGGGTTGCCCTCCGCAGCCGGTCCTTGACCTTTTCCGCTGCCAGGAGCGCCCTTTCCCAACCGACGGGTTCGACTGCTGGCTCTGCCATGAGAAACGCTCCGTATTACTTTTTCTATCGTAACCGAAAAACACGAGGCGTGGCGACTCGCAATCGGCGAGCAACGGGCAGGTGTATTCACCGGTTAATCGCTCTGCCGGTTTCACCGAATATACCGGTACACGCTGTGAAGTCCGTGAAATCAGCATCTGGGTCAAGGCCACCGTGACGCACCGTGACGCAGCGGGCCGGGCCGCGGCGCTCTCTTGAGGCATCAGAAGTCGCCTGTCGCCAAGATATTACAACGACCGGCAACGCGGGTGACGCGGGTGACGCATCCGGACTGATTCTCATCATTTCTCGGGCTCCGCGGGCCGGTCGGCCGGAAAGAGTCGTGTGCAGCCGGCACAGACCGCCGCTTCCGTTCAACTGATCAATAAGGAAACCACGAAGGCAGGAGGGAAGTAGAACGGCCCTGGCGCGCGAGGACAAGACGGAGCGAACCATCAAAGCGGCGATCGGGGTGCGCCGGCGCGCTGTCGGTTTCCCGATGACGGCGTTACGCTGAAAGCGTTGCAGGTCAGAGCCCAGGGTCGGTAGAGCGCACCCTGGGTCACCCCGCCGGATTCAGCACCGGCGCATCGGAACCCTCTTGAGCATAGGTTTGCGCGTAGTTCTCTTCGGCTGTGCGGCCGAGCCGTTTGGCCATTCTCCAGTACGCGTCGCGCCGATAGTCCCATTCGCGGGAGCGCGGAACTTGCTCGAGCCAGTCGTAAAGGTGCACCCGGCACAGGTCGTCGAAATCTCCCTGTGAGATCTCGACAGTTTCGCAGGAGATCCGGTCGACGATCCGGTATGGCTCATTGACCTCGTTGACGGCTCGGTCAAACGACGAGCGGTCCATGGCGCAGTTCACGTACGCGAGACGCTCGGCGCGGTCGCCGATCAGCGCGCGCACTTCGCCTCGCCGCGCAAGCGGCAGGGTGAAGCCCTGGAACTTCTCGGTGCCGTAGATCGAATGAAACATCCCCGCCCGGCAAGCGTCGAGGGAAAAGCCGTGCGATTCCAGCAGTCGGTACACCGCGATCAGATGCGCCAGGTATGACTTCGCGGTGTGCGGAATCTCTTCGACGCCCATGCCCACCAGGAAGTTGGTCAAGCGTTTGAAGTCGGGATCCATCGTCGTTGCCTCGCTTTGCAGGTCGAGAAGCATCAAGCCGAGTTTTCAGCGCCAGTGAAACTTATGCGGCGTTCGGAATAAGACGCATCATGCCGCCTTCCGGATTATGCCGATGGAGACCCTGGGGATCTGGTTCTTCGGGCCGTTTCGACTCCAGGCGATCGCCCCGGACGGAGCTTGTCATGACATCCTCACATCGAGGGCTGATGAACGTGGTTGACTTGCTTGAGATTCACGGCGAGCCTCCTCCTTTGTGCTGTGGGGAGAATGACTGTACTTTCAGGAACTCGATGTATCCGGACTGCTATCGATCAAGCCATGCGGGCGGCTACGGCTCCGCCGTCCACGAGAGGGGGACCACCCGCCTCGGCCGATACCGGACGCGGTCCGGCGATATTCTCGCACCGGACACCCGCCCCGTGCCAGTGGCTTTTCCGACAGGCCACGACCGGGACGCCGTTCTGGGAGATTTTCAGGCGGTCGTCGCTGCGGGGGACATTTACGTCTTTGACACGGAGGTTCGCCGCGAGGAGGCGCTAGCGTATTGGTTCCATCCCGATACGCTCACGTATGTCGCTGAGTTCATTTGGCCTCCCCGATTTCGGGGGTCTTGATGACGACCTCGACGCTGTAGCCGTCGGGGTCCAGCACGTCGGCCGCGTAGTAGTTGGCGTGGTACTCGTGCCTGATGCGCGGCGAGATGTTGTCCTTGGCCCCGGCTGCCATCGCGGCGGAGTAAAAGGCATCGACGATTGCTCTGCTCTTTGCGACGAACGCAAAGTGTACAGCCGACGAACTGGGCTCGCCGCTCCTTAACCAGAAGAGGAAGTTGTTCTCGCGGCCGAATCCCGTGAGGTCGGGATGGCCGTTCTGGCCCTTATAGTCGAAAACTTGGGTGATTCCGAGCGGCGCGAGGGTCCTCGAGTAGAAGGCGATTGAGCGGGGTAAATCACTGACCGTGAGAATGATGTGGTCGAGCATCGTGATATTTAATCTCGTTGATTAACCGATTTCCATCCGGCACGCGGCAACTCGATGCCACGTTTATGGTTCTAGCCAAGTCGATGGATATCGGCAACCACGCGAGGCCTGTTCACGGATACCAAAGATATGACCAAACTGTTTGCTGAACTCAGAACCAAATTGAGGAACCCACTTGATTCACCGGATCTCGCGTCACCCTGCGAACCGCAGTCGGCAGCCCCTCACCCTGCCCTCTCCCCGCGTGTACGGACCGGTGACATGGGTGGCGCGCGTGCGGGGACATAGGTAACGGGTCAATTGGGTCGATTTTGAACGCGGAGGTCGGCTTGGGCAACCCTGTGGACGCCGAAGTATATTCCGAATTCCCCGTCCTCGTTCGTTGGGCGGACCGCCACTCGCTCCCCCAAAAACGCCTTGCCCAAGTCGATCGGTCGGCCGCGGAAGCTGATCGTGCCGTCGCAGGCGACCTTCCGCACCGCGTCGCCGTCGCCGTACTCCCACACCGGCAACTCCTCCGGGAATGGTCGCGGACTGGGTCGATACCGACTGGCTGGCACGGCCAGATTCAGGGACTCGTGCGGCCGCTCGTGGTTGTAAGTCTCGCGCCACGGATCGAATCGCCGCTGGCACGCGGGCAGGTCGGTGAATGTACGCCCCTGGATCAACTCGGCCTTGAGCGTGCGGTGGAACCGCTCGTCCTTGCCTTGAGTCTGCGGATGCGAGGGCCGGCCATGCGTCACCCCGATGCCCAGCTTCAGCAGCCACACTCCCAGCGCCGCGTAGCGCTGGCTCGACCCGCCGGTACCCCAGGGGGAGCCGTTGTCGCAAAGCACTCGCTCGGGCAAGCCGTACCGGCGGAAAATCGTGGTGAGGTGGGTTCGGACCGTCGATTCTTGCTCGTTGCCACAGGCGAACAGTCCCAGAGCGAACCGCGAGTGGTCGTCGAGGACAGTGAGCGGATGGCAGCGGCCCGAGCCGATGGCGAAGTGTCCCTTGAAGTCCATCTGCCAGAGACTGTTGGGGGTGTCGTGCTCGAACCGCGTGAATGGAGAGTGCATGGCCGACGCGGCGGCGTTGAGCCGGCCGTGACGGCGGAGGATATCGGTGATGGTACTGGCGGCCGGCACGGTGCCGACCGGGTGTCCCAAGGCAATGAGCCGGGCGCGAAGCTTGCGACCACCCCACGCGGGGTGTTTGTCCCGCAACTGCAGCACCTCGGCCTCGACTGGCTCGGGGTAGCGACTCGGCGAAGCTGTGGGCCTTCGCGAGCGGTCGACCAAACCGGCCGTTCCGTTTTGCTCGTAGCGGGCGATCCACTTATAGGCTGTCTTGGGGCTGATCGCGTAACGACGGCACAGCTCTCGGACGCTGGCACCTTCCGTGGCGACCATTGTGACAAACTCTAGGCGCAGAGACATCAGAGACACATCCTTCCACGGCATGGCGACCCTCCTTGGTACAGGGGTCGCCATGATGCCAGAATGTGTTACCCATGTCTCCGCACACCCGTTACCTATGTCTCCGGTCTATACACCCGCGGGGGAGAGGGGGTCGACGCACGCGGGGTCTCTTTGTCGGCTTTCGCTCCGCGAAAGCACGGCCTTTCTCTGAGCGAAAGTCGACTTTATGGACTATTCACCAGCGGAAGAACCGGTAGGGATCATCCCATTCTTCGGGCTGATCAAGGTATAGACCCTCGAGCCACCGTTTTTCGGCAGGGGCCGTAGCGACCGGCGCGTGAAAGCGGGCCAAGAGCGGCGTGCTGCCGGCGGCGCCCATGTTCGCGAGCAGCCGCGACACCAGAAACGACACGTGCCGATAAGTGCGTTTGACGTTAGGTTTGCCTGGGTCGTTGAATTCCGAGGGCTTGAGCTGACAGAAGACAACGTTAAAACCCTCGGCCCGCGCCAGGACTCCATTGCCGATCACGGTCGCGCCCGACGTGACGAGCGGGATCTCGCGAGGGTCGCGGTTGTGCACGTCGGCCGGTCCCACGCCCGCCAGCAGCGATGACCAACCGGCCGGGTCGAATCGCGCTGCGATGTGTTCAGCTTGCTTCGTGCCGACCGCAAACGGCAAGAACGCGCTGGCCTCGCGCTCGTCGAGCCCGATCGCCAGCAAGTGGCCTCCAGCCTTCAACCAATCGGCGATCGACGGGGCAATTGCCGCAAGTTTCTCACCGCCGCCCTTGCCCACCACGAGGACCTCGTCCGCCGCCGGCTTGTTCCCTTCAAAGGCGCCGACAGCAAAACCCGCGGCTTCGAGGTGCCGGAGGCCCGCGCGCTCGCCGGCGTAGAGAAGTCTTCGCCGCGGTACGGGCTTCCAGGTCGACACGTAGCGCAGCAGATTGCGTGCCAGCACGTCGGCCGCCGGCTCGGCCTCGCTGCGCCCGGTCACGTCCAACTGACAGAAAAGCACCATGCCGCTGCCGTCGCGGTATTCCAGAAGCGGGCTGTACTCAAGACTGAAGCCGCCGTCGACGATCGGCATAAAATCGCCCCGCGCGGGCTTCTCGATCACCACTGATGCCACGTTGCCCCGATTGCTGGAGCGCCAGGTGCGCGTAACAGGAATGCCGCACCACTGGACGGTCGGTCCGTGACGCGGAACCATCTGATACGCCAGCCGACGAGGCACGGTCGTCGCCTCACCGCGCCAATCACGCAAGTTCTCGAAACCGATGCCCGCCATGAGCGGATGGTCGGGCACCCGCGGAAACACCTGCCGCTGGCCATATTCCTCGACGCGGAACCCCAGGCGTTTCTCCAGTACCTGCGAACCTTGCTCAAAAATGATCACCTTGAGCCCGTCGCGAACCCGAGCGATGTCCGGGGCGGGCTGGTCCACAGTCAACGCCGATTTGCCCACGATGAGCATCTCGTATCCCGCCAGGTCGGTGCCGGCGCCCACCGCGCGATACGCGAGGCCGAGCCGATCGAGCAGTGCGGCAGTCTCGCCTTTTGGGTCAAAGAGGGCAATCGCCGCGGGCACTTCCAGAGCCGGCGCCCGCGGCAGCACGTGGATCGTCATGGAATCATCCTGGGTCTCTCCGGTGCTGAACTGGAACCGCGCCCTCAGTTCGTACGCGCCTGACGGTAGCGAGGCCGGCAGCGCCAGGGTGAACGGCACCTGGAGCTGCTGGCCCGTCTCGACGCTCGCCTGTGCTCGAGCCGCCCAATCGGCCAAGGTCGCGACGCAATCGCATGTCACCGGCGCGCGAGTTATTGATCACGATGAGCTGCTTTTCCACCGCGTCGCCCGCGAAGAAGTTGTGTTCCTTGCTGGTGAAGTGCGCGGATTTGCCACCGATGTAACCAAGCAGCGGCTGGTTGTTCCGCAGCAGGGCCCGGCCGTCGGCGGTTGGAATCCAGTCGGAGCGCTCGTAGGCCTGGTCCATCCGTTCGTTTGGCCGGTCGATAAAGTCGGGGCTGAAGCCCGGTTGCTGGAGATGCTCCCAGTCGACCGATAACGCGCGCCGGCGCTTGTCGACGCCGGCGCGCAGCCGCCAGAAGTGCCCAAATTCCCACGGCGACGTCGCCGACACGCCCCACGTCCGGAAGGCACGAAAGTTGTCTTTGACGTACATCGCCATCACTTCATGGCGGTCGTCAAAGCGCGGCGAGCCAAGGTCATAAGGGTAATCCCACCGGTGCCAGAGGTTGCCCGCGCGGAATTGCCGAGCCTCCCACCGCAGGTTGGCCTTTTCCATCTCAGAGATCTGGTAGGCCCGGTCGCCGAGGAACTGGGCATTCCACTCGGCCATGCAAAACTCCCAGGGGACGCGCGCCGAGCCGAATGTTCGCTCGCCCTTGTACCAGCCGCGATACATCGCCCAGTCCCAGGTAAACGGCGCGCCGTATTCACACAGGAAGACGGGCTTGGCACCCTTGGTCGCCCAGTGCTCGAACCAATCGGAAAGCTCCTGAATCGGCACGAAGTTGGGGTAGAAGTTGGACGTGTGCATCGAGCCCAAGTTTCCCGACGAGTGGTGATACACGATGCGGCTTGGGTCGAGCCGATGGACGATCGCTTCGGCGCGGAGTGCCAGGTTGGCATTATTGCGCGTCGACGGGTCGCGAGCGTCTTGTACCCCGTCGATCAGGTCGGGGTTCATGTCTTCGCTATAACCCGTGCCGTTGTGACTCGTCGAATAGAACACGACCGACGGATGGTTCCGCGCCATGCGCACATAGAATTCGGCATGGCGCTCGTAGCCGTTGTGCTGGTCGGCTCCAGGCTCCTTCCAGTCGTACTGCTTGAAGTGCGGCTGAGAAAACGAGACGAGCATCCCAGCATCATCCGCGGCCCGCAGGATCTCGCTGAAACTCAAGTGCGAGCCCGGCTCGCAGCCGTAGTTATGTGTATACACCATGTTGATGCCGAAGCTCTTGAGTCGTTCCATGCTCTCGCGGGCCGCCGCATAACCGGCCGCAGCCGCGCTCACCTGGGCGTTGTCGAGCGGCACACTCGACAAGAAGATGCGCGTGCCGTTGAAGTAGAAGTCGCGGCCGTCGATCCAGAATTCGCGGAAGCCGGTTTGCACCGGGGCCGAAGCGTCGAGGATTTGTCCCGAGGCATCAAGCAATAAAAGACTTACCGAGAACATGTTGGCCGGCTGATGAATGTCCCACAGGCGGTCGGGCTTGAAATGCGCCACGAAGGCAGCGCGGCCATTTTCGACGTCGGCTCCCTTGAAATCGGGCGCGATTACGTCGGCCACGTCACGCCCTTGCTCGGTGATTTTGGCGCGCAGGGAATACCGCGCGTCGAGAGCGAGCCCGCGCAGCCTGGCGGCAAACGAGATCTGCTCTTTGCGCACCGATGTGTAGACGTTGACTTCGTCGATGCGCACGCCGGGCGGCGTGCTCACGAGATAGAGATCGCCGCAGAGGCCGCGGCGCGGGACGCTCGCTCTCGCCTGCGGCGCCGCGGTCATGTCGCCCAAGGAGAGCATGACAGCGTTCAGCGGCAGGGCCACAACGAGCAGGCTCAGCCGGTGCGTTTCGCCGGGGCGGCAGAAGGAAGTAAGCTCGAGCTCGCCGCCGGGAAACCGAACTTCGCCGGCGGGCTTGCCATCGACAAATGCCGCCGCGTACGAATTGAGGTACTCCGCCGCCAGGGCGATTCGCCGGCCGGTCCATTCGCGCGGAACGTTGATCTCACGTTCGTACCAGGCGGCCGTGACCCGGGCCAGCGGCTGGCTTTTCCAGCTTGGATGCGGCCAGAGCGTTTGGCTGTCCTTTTGCACAGAGTCGCTGCTTCCCGGCCAACAGCCTGGAACCTTGAAATAACCCCAGTTTGCAGCGGGCGGTTGAGCCTTCTTGAATTCGCCCCATGCAGGCTGCCAGCGCCACAGCCCGTTGATGCAGATGCGCTCGCGCGTAGGCGTTGTCTCGTGGTGCCGCCTCGGCCAGATCCCAGACTGCCTTGACGCCGACGGGTAACGATGCGGCGGATTCGTCGGCGTAAGCGAAGTGACAGGGCCCAGTCAGTGCGACCACCAACGCGACTACGATCGAACCGCGCTCAGGCAAAGTGCGTTTTGGCATCACGAGGCAAACCCAGGAGTGAGGAAAAGTCGACGATCAACGAGGTCGGCGCTGCGGCGCCTCTGTCATCTTTCTGTGCCGCGGCACTGGCAAGGGCTTTCCCCCCCTTGCGAAGGGGGGGGCACAGGGGGGTGGTGCGCAAGCCTCTGCTCCCGGCGGGAAATAGGCGCCGGAACCCCCCTGTCTCCGCCCTTCCAAAGGGGGGAAAAGACGCGCGGACCACTGGGCCATTGCGCTGGATATCCGGCGGGAAGCCAACGCGGCGCCGAGAGCAGCTTTTGCCGCGGTGGTCGGTCTGAGTGGTCGTTGCCCGAAGGACGCAAGCCAAGACCCTCCAGACGCTGCTGCATGAACAGCTCTACCAGCGAAGCGAGTTCGCTTTAGCTGATTCTAACCTTCTGGGAGACAGAATTCACGGACTCACCAGCGGCCAAGTTGAGCAAGGCGATGGCCTGCTGGCGCTTTGTCGCCCTCTCCATTGGTAAGCGCCTGCGCATCGCGCTGGGTATCTACGGCGCGTCGCACGCCGCTCAACTCGCCGGCGGCGAGCAGCATGTCGATGACGTATGTCTTCGCTCGACGCCGCGTTTTCGCGCGAGCCAGCTCGACCGCGTCGCTGCTCACACCGCTCTTGCTGAACGTCGCCACGAAGTCGCCCCCCGGCAAGCCATCGTCATTGCCATCGAGGGCGCGCCCAGCGCATCGGTCAGATCGGATGCGACGATCTCCAGCCGATCCGTCTGCCCGAGTTTTGGCTTGCTCGCCGGCACGAGCGAAACTGACGACGCCATCGGGCTCGAAGCCGGCAGGGCCGAAGCCAACTTGATGGGCTTGTAGGTTGTGACGGGCTTTTTCTTGACCTTCTTCGTCGTGACGCTCGAAAGCTGATAAGCCGCAAGATCTCCGCTGCCCGCGACGAGTTCGCTGAAGTCGATCTCAAGCACCGTTTCGGACTTCGTCTTTGCCTTCTTGCCCGTGCCGGCCTTGACCTTGATCGTTTCCCAGTGTACCGACGTGACGATCACCGGCGGCGGAGTGGGGGTGGGCGTCGGAGTTGGCGTCGGTGTTGGCGTCGGCGTTGGGGTCGGTGTCGGACTGGGTGTCGGCGTTGGGGTCGGCAGCTTGACCATGGTCGTCGCCTGGGCGACGGTCGGCGTCGGCTGGACGATACCGACGTTGCTGGTCGCCACGCTGTAAAACGCGTAAGTGTTGCCAGACGCGCCGGTGAAAGTCGCCGACGTCGCGGTCGTGCCCGTCAGGAACGGGGTGAACGGCCCTCCGTCGGTGGAGACGAAGACGCTGTAACTGGCGATGCCGGAACCGGCGCCGTCGGAACCGGACCAGGCGACGGTGAAGCTCGAACTGGTCGTCGTCGCCGGCAGCGAATTGACCGTGCTCGTGGGAACGGTCGCGTCGATGGTGACCAAGGCTTGCTCGCTCGGGTCGACACCCTGGCTCGGGTCGTCGTCATCGACCTGGTCGGTGGCGATCGTTTGTTGGTCGTCGAAACTGATCAATGCCACGTTGCGGATCTGGGTGCCCGTGGGCAAGTTGGCCTTGGGATCGATGATGAAGCTGACGTAGCCCTGGCCGCGCCCGGTGCCGTTTTCGGGCGGCAGGAACCCGGTCAAGACGTTGGACGGCGGCAGGTCGGTGCTCGGATCGATCGACTGGAAGGTGACCGTCAAGAGGCCGGTCGCGGGGTTCAGCTCGGCGTCGATGTCGACGTCGAAGGTCTGGCCATTGTAGGTCATGGGGACCGACGTCTGATAATCCTGGGTGTCCGCCGGGACGGTGATGATCGTGTCGCCGAAGCCGATGGCGGTGAGCTGGAACGTGCTCCAGTCGAGGTTCGCATCGAGGTGGTCGGTGATGACGACGCGCTGAGATGGGGCGGTCGCCGTGGCGGCGTTCTCGAAGTCGATCTGGTACGGGAAGACGGCGCTCGGGGAGACAAAACCGGCGGAGCCATAACCGGTGGGACCGTAGAGGGCGTTCGGGTCATGGGAATTCACAGGCGTGCACGGGATCATGTTGCTCGGGTTACCCGGCGCGGGCGGCGCCGGCGGTGGCGGCGGCGAGGGGCACGGGAGGTGATCCTCCGGCCATAGCCAGGGGTCGATAAGGTAGTAATTGAGCGCTTCGCCTATTAACAACCCGCCCGAGAAGGCAGCTGCGCCTGCTAAGTAGGGCCCAGTGGCGCCAATGAATGCCCCGAACCCCACCTCCCCCGCAACCGCCGCGGCGAGTCGCGCGCCCGAGTAGCCCAACTGGGTCCAAAAGGCCGCGCTTTCGGCGGCCTCGGCGGCTGCAGCTTGGGCAGCAAAAGTCGGCCAGTAAGCGCCGATTCCGGCCCAGGCAGCGCCCACCGCCCCCTCTTCTGCGGCGAGCAAACCACTTGGCGAACCGCAAAGTCCAGAGGGATCGATTCGATTCAGGGGATCGTTCGTCGTATACGCGAAGGTGTTGATCCCGCCCATGATGCCGATCGGGTCGCTCTGCACAAACCTTCCTGCTCCGGGATCGTAAAACCTGGCGCGCATGAAGTCCAATCCGTTTGGCTGTGTCATCACCCCATACTGGCCCACGAACTGAAATGGATTAGGGATCGTACCGGACGAGGTGAGTGACCCGCCGAAGGGCAGGTAGCTATAGGAATTCTGATAGGTGCCGGCAGCCCCGGAAACGCCCACCGTGGAGCCGAGGGCGTCAAAATCGTAATAGGCAGCCTGGCCGCCCACGGTGACGACGCTGGTTAAGCCCAGGCCGTAGGTGTAGTCGGCGATGAGCCCGCCCGAACCGTTGTACTCGCCGACGACATTCCGCAACCCGGTCGGATCGACGACGTATTGCGTGGTCTGGCCGTTCTGCGTCGTGGAAAACAAGTTGCCGAGAGCGTCGTACTGATAGCTCGAGAGACCCGTTGGCGACGAAACCCCGGTCAACTGGTTCAGCTCATTGTAGGTGTAGGTTGTCGTTCCCGTGCTATCCGTTTGCGAGATCAGGTTGCCGTCGGCGTCATAGGTCAAGCTGGCCGAGCCGATCTGCGTATACTGGTTCATGTCATTGGTGACGTAAGTGGTCGTCACGCCGTTCTCGATCGTCTCGGTTCGGTTGCCCGCGGCGTCGTACATGTACTGGAGGTTCTGGTTGGGCACCACGGCGGGATTGTTCGAGGTGAAGATCGCCTGGGTCAACTGGCCGGCTGGGTCGTATTGATAGGTCCACATGCCATCAAGAGTGGTCATGGTGGTTTCAAGGCCCAGGCTGTTGTAGGTGTAGTCGAAGCTCGAGTTCACCGAGCCGTTCGGGGCCAAATTCACCACGTCCAGAAGGTCACCGTCCAGGTCGTACTGGTAGGTGGTCTCGGTGCCGTTGCCCATGTCTTTCTGGATCAGATTGCCGGCCGCGTCGTAGGTATAGCTGACGATCAGGTTGCCGTTGCCGTCCGTCAGCCCGGCCAAGAGCCCCGCGGAGTTATAAGAATAGTTGACGGTAAAGCCGCTCTGATCCACGCTCTCGATCCGCCTCCCCGCCGAGTCGTACTGGAACGAAAGCGTGAAGCCGCCGGGATAAGACACCTCGAGCAGCTCCTCGGTGACCGGGTCGTAATGGAAGGTGGTTGTTCCGGTGCTGTTGGTCGCCGTCAGCATGTTGCCGTGCGAATCGTAGGTATATGTTGCCGTGGTGCCGTCGGCGAATTGCTGCTCCGTCAAGAGTCCCATGCTGTTGTAGGTGTTGTTGATGGCCTGGCCGTTGCCGCTCACCGTCTCGGTGAGGTTTCCCAGCGGATCGTAGCTGAATTGCTGCTCCGTCTGATTGGGGTAGGTGATTGCCAGCAGGTCGCCCTGGCTGTTGTAAGCGTAGTTGGTGGTGTTGCCGTCGGGGTCCGTGGACGAGGTCATTTCGTTATCGGGGCCCGCGTAGGTGTAGCTGACCGTGTCTCCATCCGCGTTCGTCGACTGGATCAGGTTGCCGTTCTGATCGTAGACGTAACTGGTCGCCTGACCGGCGGGATCAATGACCTCGGTCAGGTTGTAGTCGTTGTCGTAGACGTAATGCGTGACATTGCCCAGCGGGTCTGCGACCTCGACAACGAGTCCGCGCGCATCGAAGAAATACTCGGTCGTGCCGCCGTCCGCGTCGGTGGCGGCGACCTTTCCTCCGGGACCGTAGGCGAAGGTGACCTGCATCGTCGCCACGCCCGATACGGTGGCGCTGGCCGTGTAGGTTTCCGCCAGGAAGCCCTCGGCATCGTAGGTGAACTCGTCGATGGTGCCATCCGGGTTTTGCACGGACAGGAGCGCGTTCTCGAGGGTGGGCACCCCGCTGGTGTTGTAAGTGTAGTCGGTCGTGCGGCCGGCGAAGTCGGTGACGGAGAGGAGGTACTGGTTGGTCGAGTCGTAGGTGTAAGTGGTGGTCCGTCCTGTCGAATCCGTGATCGACGTAATCCGGCCGGCGCTGTTGTAAACGAAGGTCAGGCTCTGGCCGGTGGAGGCGGTCAGGCTGGTCAGCAACCCGCTCGTGTAGCCTGCGGTGACAGTATTGCCATTGGTGTCCTCGATGTAGGCGACCTGATCGGACGAGTTAAATGCGGTGATTTCACCATCGGCGTCTTGCAGGAGAAATCCGCCGCCGCTCTGGGCGGTGAGAGTGGCATTGACTCCCGCCATGGAAAAATAGCCGCCCCGGCTGTCGGGCTCGAAGACTTCCGGCATACCATCCTGGATGATGGTCACGATTCCATTGGCCACGGTCAGCGATTGCACCCAGGCGTCGTTCAGAATCCACCCATAACCAAATGGCCCGAGTTGCGAGCGCGCATCGATGTAGTTCGGGAAAGTGCGATCCACGGAGAGCGCCGGGCCGGGGGTGGCAACCTGCGCATCCGTCATCGTCGACAACGTTTCAATCGGGGTGAAGCCGCTGGCCTCTTGAACCTCGAAACTCCACAACTGGCTGACGTCGGTGACATTCTCGCCCAGGATGCCGAGATACGAGGCGCTGTTGTCGAGCGCCTGGACATAATCGCCCCAGGTACTGCCGACCAGCGTCTGCAGAGCTTGGGAACACGGCGTTCCAGGCCGCGGTGTCGAGACCCGGTGGCTGAGAGCTCGACTGAATCGTGGACCAGGGGATGGGCGTGGTGTCGGCCGTCGTGAGGACGCCCAAGGTGAAGTAGATCGGGGGACGGGAGAGATCCCACTGGCTCGACAGCCAGCCCGCGTAATAGACCGGTAAACTCTCCGATTCTCCCGGCTCGAGCCAGCCCGGGGTGGCACCGCTGGCGAGGATTTGCACCGACTGGCTGTAGCCTTGGGGCGTGGACGAGGTCCAAAAGCCGGAAACCTGGAGGGCCGCATTGAGCGTCATGCAGCGCGCCTTCCTGGCCGTTCATGGTCGCCGATAGAGACAGCAAGGGCGCCGGCATGGCCACGTTGCCCGTGTTGCTGTACTCGACGTAAATCGTCGAGGCGATGTGGTAGCCGATGGGGTTGGGAACGATCACGTTGGTGACCAGATTGGGCTCGCCTCCCTGGACCATCGTGAAGCCATTGGGCAAAGTGGAGGAGCCGACGCTGGGCTCAACCACCTTCACCGAGTACTGGCCGGCGGGGACGGAGCCGGCCGGAAAGACGGCCGTCATTTCGGTGGGAGAAATGAGCAGCGTTGAGCTGGGAGAGTAGGTGGTTCCGTCGGCGGCCACGAATTGAACCGCCGTCATACTGTCGAATCCCGCCGCCGAGAGCGTCAGCGTGGCTGGGCGCTGGTGCCGTAATGGTCGGGAGTCAGGCTGGTCAGGATGATCGGAGCCGTGGCGGCGACGAGCGCGTAGTTGCTTGGGGCCGGCACGCTGTCGCTGTACAGCAGGATGTACCAGGTTCCCGCAGGCGGCCGACGGTACGACGATCTCTGGTTTGCCGGCCGCCAGGTTGGAGTACCGGTATTGGTAGTTCTCGCGCGTCGGGGCGGTGCCGAGCTCGAGATAGAGCTCGTTCTGGTCGGCACTCGAGCTGTCGGCCAAGGATGACCTGGAGCGTGTCGCCGGCTTCCGGCACGCTGACCGAAAACAACTCGGCCTGGCCGCTGCCTTGCAAGGTTCCTTGATGGGTGACGCCCAGGGTAAGGTCGATCTGGGATGTCGGCTGCAAGTCGAAAGCGTAGGCCCCCGTCTGGCCGCCGCTCGAGTGCACCGTCAACACATAGTTTCCCGATGTCGGCAGGGTGATCAGATCCGAGCTGGTATTCGCATCGGCGAACGCGGTGTAGCCGTTCGGCCCGGTCAGGTCAAATTCGATGCAGGAGCTGGCCTCGTTCAAAAGAAGGAACGTGACCTGGGCGTTGGCCTGGGCGGAGAACGTCCAGTCGTTGACCTGGTAGGGGGTGGAGAGCTGTCCGTAGGTGGTTTGATCCAGCGACAGGGCGGCCATGGCGGTCGTGGCATCGAAGCAGCCGATCGTGTAGTTGCCTGTGCTCTCTGGTTCAGCTGGCCGGAGCGGAAACGACGACTTGATAGGTTCCATCGGCGGGCAAGGCGACGCCGAGCAGGTTCACATCGGCCCCCGCCTGGAAACTGCTTCCCGAGGCCAGGATATCGCCGCTCGCGTCCAGGATCTCGACCTGGGCAAAGCCGAGGTTTGGCTCGAGCGGAGTGGGAGGGTTCGTGGGATCGCCCGGGTTCACGACCACGCTGACTTGTTGATTGGCCCTGCCAAAGAAGGTCCACACGTTGGTCGTAAGAGTACCATTGATGATTCCTGAGGCCGACGAATTGAGTACGAGCGAGCCGCCGGGCGGTACCTGGTTTATCGAGCCATCGACGACGGTCCCGTCCACTTGCAAGGCCCGGGCATAGACCGACAAACCATTGAGATCGAGGGTGCATCCCGCGGGGACGATCAGGTTTTGGGCGTAAATGGCTTCGGGCTCGGTTCCCGTCGAGTTCTGGGCCTGGTCCACCAGTTGCACATAGGTGCCGTTGCCCAGTTCCAGGGTCCCGTAGTCGAAGTTATTCACAAAACCGGCGGCCACATTGCCGAGGTTCTCGCCCATGACCTCGATCTCTTGGGGCGCCGCGGATGTGCCCGAGCCACTCAGAAGGACCGTCCCCTGCGGATTGAACAGGTCCGCGTCTTGCGTGTTCCCAAGCAGGCTGCCGCCGAGGGTAATGGTCGCTCCCGGATCGCAGGAAATCAGTCCGGATCCGTTGACAGTGACCGAGCCGCTCGTGAAGGCGAGAGTCCCGGACTGGACTGCCAGGTTGCCCGAATCATTGAAAGCAACGTCGAAAGTCGTGGTGCCGCTAGTGACCGCCTCGGTCACGGCTGCCGGAATTGTTGAAGGTGCTGTTGCCCTGGTCGTTGTACCAGGTCAGGTGTGCCTGAATGTTCAAGGACCCGCTTGCCAGGTTGTTGAAGATGCTGGCGTTTTGCTGGTCGAAATAGCCGCTTTCACTGAGCCAAGTTGCCGAGCCGGCGTTGTTGAGCGTGCAGCCGTCCAAGACCTGCGCGTAACCATTGCCATCAGCCGCGCCCAGCGCCAGGGTGCCGTTGGCATTGACGGTCCCCGTGCCGCTCGATCGAGCCGTTCAACCAGGTCAAGGCGCCGCTGACGGTCAGCGTACCCATGGCACTGAGCGTGCCGCTGGTAATCGTCAAGCTCTGGGTCGTGGCCGGCGTCGCGCCGCTGAAGGTGACCGTGCCGAAATTACCGACGTCGTCGGTATCCACCAGCGTCGTGCCGCTGACATCGTACGGCCCCATCATGTCGACGGTGCCGTCTCCGAACTCCACGGTGCCGGCGCCGCTCACGCTGGCGGTGCTCGTGGTCGTGATCGCAGGCGCGCCGCCGTCGAACCACAGCGTTCCTGCGGCCACGCTGAAGCTGCCGCTGTCGCTGTCGGTGCCACCGCCCGCGAGATTCAGCGTGCCGCTCTGCACCAGCACGCTGCCGCTGTTGTTAAACGCCACGTCGAAGGTGGTTGTGCCGCTAGTGACCGCCTCGGTCACGCTGCCGGCGTTGTTGAAGGTGCTGTTGCCCTGGTCGTTGTACCAGGTCAGGTGTGCCTGAATGTTCAAGGACTGGCCGCTTGCCAGGTTGTTGAAGATGCTGGCGTTTTGCTGGTCGAAATAGCCGCTTTCACTGAGCCAAGTTGCCGAGCCGGCGTTGTTGAGCGTGCAGCCGTCCAAGACCTGCGCGTAACCATTGCCATCAGCCGCGCCCAGCGCCAGGGTGCCGTTGGCATTGACGGTCCCCGTGCCGCTCAACGAGCCGTTCAACCAGGTCAAGGCGCCGCTGACGGTCAGCGTACCCATGGCACTGAGTGTGCCGCTGGTAATCGTCAAGCTCTGGGTCGTGGCCGGCGTCGCGCCGCTGAAGGTGACCGTGCCGAAATTACCGACGTCGTCGGTATCCACCAGCGTCGTGCCGCTGACATCGTACGGCCCCATCATGTCGGCGGTGCCGTCTCCGAACTCCACGGTGCCGGCGCCGCTCACGCTGGCGGTGCTCGTGGTCGTGATCGCGGGCGCGCCGCCGTCGAACCACAGCGTTCCTGCGGCCACGCTGAAGCTGCCGCTGTCGCTGTCGGTGCCACCGCCCGCGAGATTCAGCGTGCCGCTCTGCACCAGCACGCTGCCGCTGTTGTTAAACGCCACGTACAAAGTGGAATTACCGCTGGCGACCGCCTCGGTCACGCTGCCGGAATTGTTGAAGGTGCTGTTGCCCTGGTCGTTGTACCAGGTCAGGTGTGCCTGAATGTTCAAGGACCCGCTTGCCAGGTTGTTGAAGATGCTGGCGTTTTGCTGGTCGAAATAGCCGCTTTCACTGAGCCAAGTTGCCGAGCCGGCGTTGTTGAGCGTGCAGCCGTCCAAGACCTGCGTGTAACTATTGCCATCAGCCGCGCCCAGCGCCAGGGTGCCGTTGGCATTGACGGTCCCCGTGCCGCTGATCGTGCCGTTCAGCCAGGTCAAGGCGCCGCTGACGGTAAGGGCGCCGGCTGCGTTCAAGGTGCCGCTCGTCAGCTCGGTGTTCTGAGCGGAGAGACTGACGCCGGAGTCGATCGTGATCGTGCCACCCCAGTCGATCTGGAGGTCGCCCAAGGCGCCGCCACTTACATAGGCGGCATCGACCGTCGAGGTACCGTTCTGGGCGGTGTTGTCAAAGACGACCGTGTCCCCCGCGACCGGGATCGTGTCCGAGCTCCAGTTATTGGGGTCGCTCCAGTTGGTGCTGACGGCCGCGTCGGCACCGGTCCAGGTGACAACGGAGAGCAGGGTGCGGTCCTCGAGCGTCTCCAGGAACAGTCGGTGGCGTTTGCGAGCGTCAGGGCGTCGACGTGGTGAAGCGAACATGAGCTGTCACCCCCCGGGACGGAAGTGTGCGGTCGGTCGCAATCCAAGAAGGGACCTGCCAGGACGGGTCGCAACCTGACAGGTCTCCCAGACGGGTATTCCAGAACGAAGGAGAACCTTACAGGCTTTGGTCAAAATGAGGGACCAAATCCGGTGCAGCGCTCACGGAGTACCGCGCAGGGCCGGCTTGTCTCTGATAGCTGGAGCGACGTGAGGTGGGGCCGGATAAGCCGGACCTACGCAACCTCTTGATCTGTGGACGGAGTAGATGACCGGGCGTGAGCCTTAGGGCGCCCCTGCCGGATTTGCCGAAACGGCCGGCGTGCTTTGACGAACTTGGCAAGCCAAACGCGATCGAACGTGCATTGCGGCGGACTGCGACGAACTGCGACGCATCAGGGGCTCTGGTCGATGTTCTGCCTCTTGCCACAAAGTACCATCTCGCATCCAGTTACGATTACCCGCGTCGCACGCGTCGCACGCGTCGCATCTGATGCGGTCTTCACAAACTTGGTCCTTGGTCATTCGTCCTTGGTCCTTGGCTCGGCGGTGCCGCTGGAATCGATGTAGGCGTCAAAAGTGGGAGCGAGTTGCTTGAGGGGGATGCTGACGGCCGGATTAATCACAAATGACAAAGGTCTAATGACAAAGGACCAATGACAAGGGCAGCCGATACGGCCCGCGCAATCGGTGCGATGCACGGGCAGAGCGCGCTGGTAACAATCGTTTCCGGCGGGCGGATCCGCGCACCCCGCAACATCAGCGCGGCCTGAGCCAGCTTTGCGCACAACGCCGCGATAGAATAGTCCGATCGCGGAGGAACAGGTTTTGGTCGATCGGTTGCGCGCACATCCCTACTGGATCCTTGCCGGCGTGCTGCCGCAGGCCGACCTTGGGCTGGCGGCTGCGTGGTGGGTTCTGCTCGTACTGCGCGGGCTGCTGCCGGCGGTTTTCGCGGTCGCGATGGGGTGGATGGTCGCCACGATCGAGCAGGGGGGCGACCCCACGGCACCGCTGGCCACGGTGGGCGTGGTGTTCGTGCTTTTGCAGGTTTCCAGCCCGATCCACCAGACCACGAGCGCGCTCTTGGGCAGTCGGATGGCGGCGTGGCTTTACGACCAGCTCACGACCGCGTGCGTGCGGCCGCCGGGCATGGGGCACCTCGAGAACCCCAAGCTCACGAACGACCTCTCGATGGCCCGCGACTTCGATCTGGGCATCACCGGGCCGCCCCTCTTTATCGCGATGGATTTCATCGCCGGCGGGCTGATCGAAATGGTAGGCGGCCTCGCCTCGGCGGCCGTGCTCGTCGCCTTCGCGTGGTGGGCGCCCATTTTGCTGGCCGGGGCATGGTTGGCGACCCACTGGCTCTTGCGCGAGAGCGCCATCTGGCGCGACCGCAACACCGAGGAAGTGCGCGACGCCCAGCGCCACGCCGACTACGCCTACCGCTTGGCCGTCGATCCGCCGGCCGCCAAGGAGCTGCGGCTTTTCGGGCTGGCCGGCTGGGTCATCGAGCGCTTCCGCGCACGGCGCCTGCGTCTCCACGACCTGCGTTGGCAGGCCACTCGCCTGCGCGAGCGCCCCGTGATCTGGAGCCTCTTGATCGTGCTCGCCGCCAACATCATCGTGTTCTGGTCCCTGGGCTCCGCCGCGGCCGACGGCACGCTGGCGCTGGGCCGGCTGGTGACCTTTGCCTCCGCCGCTGTGAGCACCAGCATGATCGCCTTTGGCGGGCTTTCCTGGGCACTCGATGGTGCCGCCGCGCCGGCGGCCGCCTGCCAGCGCCTGCAAGCCGCGATGGAGCCGGCGGGCGCACTGGCGCACGGCAACCGATCGGCCGCCCGGTTGCCCGCGCGAGAGATTCGCTTTCGCAACGTGACGTTCGCCTACCCGACCACCAGCGAGCCCGTGCTCGCCGGGCTCGACCTGACGATCCCCGCTGGATCGTCGCTGGCCATCGTCGGCCAGAACGGTGCCGGCAAAACGACGCTCGCCAAGCTGCTCTGCCGGCTTTATGATCCTCAGGCCGGCGCCATCGAAGTCGACGGCATCGATTTGCGCGAGCTCGACCTTGACGGCTGGCGCCGCGCCTGGCCGCCGTTTTTCAGGACTTCGTACGTTTCGAATGGCCGCTGCGCGACAATGTGGCGCCCGCGGCGCTCCTGACGAGCTGATCCGCCAATCGCTCGCCGAGGCCGGGGGCTCGAGCCTGGCCGAACTCGACACGATCCTGCGCGCGGGTATCTCGGCGGGACCGACCTCTCCGGCGGCCAGTGGCAGCGCATGGCGCTGGCGCGGGCGCTGTGCGCTGTGCGGCTCGGCGCGGGATTGGTGCTCCTGGACGAGCCGTCTGCCCAGCTCGACGTCCGCGGCGAGGCCGAGATCTTCGACCGCATCCTGGCCGCTACGCGGCAGGTCACCACCATCCTGATCTCGCACCGGTTTTCGACCGTGCGCCATGCCGACCGCATCTGCGTGCTCGAACATGGCAAGGTGATCGAGCTCGGCACTCACGACGACCTGATGGCGGCGGGCGGGCGCTACCGTACGATGTTCGAGCTGCAAGCCTCGCGCTTCAGCGAAGACGGCGAAGAAGGAGCGGCCCTCGATGTCCTCGACTGACGACATGCCGGCCGCGCTGCCGGCCATGTGGCGCGCCCTCAAGCGCGGTTACCAGGCCGAGCCGCTGCTTCTCTCGGTGTCGTTCGGATTGGCCCTCTTGGCCGCGCTGCCCGATGCGCTCATCGCCTGGCTGCTCAAGCTGCTGGCCGACGGCGTGCTCGAAGGCCGGCGCACCCTGGTGCTTTCGGCCGCGGTGGGCCTGGGTGTCTCGGCCGTCGCGACCTGGTTTCTGCGCGTGATCAGCACCCGCGTGCAGCGCCAGTTTCGCGACAAGATCACCATTGCGCTCGAGGCGCACGTGGCCCGGATGCAGGCGTCGATCGCCACGATCGAGCACCACGAGCGCCCGCAGTTTCTCGATCGCCTGGCCGTGCTGCGCAACCAGGTTTTCGTGCTCGACCACATGTACATGTCACTCTTTACCACCTGCGGATGGGTCTTGCGCCTGGGAGTGACGCTGGCGCTTTTGATGTCGATTCACCCGGCGCTGGCGCTATTGGCCGTTCTGGCTTTGCCCACGGTGCTGAGCTCGACCTGGCGGCCGGGCGTGGAGCGCGCCGCCGAAGAGCGCGGCGGGGCGGCCAACCGCCTGGGCCGGCACCTTTTCAACATCGCCACGACTGCACCGCCGGGCAAAGAAGTCCGGGTCACCCGCATCGGCGGTCGTCTGATCAAAGAGCGCCGGGCGGCCTGGGAGCGTTTCTATGTGCCCGTGGCCGCGGCGCGCCGCCAGAGCGCTCTCTGGCATGCACTGGGCTGGGCGATTTTTGGCTGCGGCTACGTGGGAGCGGTCGTGTTTGTGACGTCGGTCCTGCGCCTCGCCGGGCAACGTGCTTCTGGTTCTGGCCGCGGGCTCGCGGTTATCGGCATACATCGGCGCGACGGTTGGCGAGATCGGCTTCCTGCGGGGCATCTGGCTCGACGGCTCGAAGCGGCTGGCATGGCTCGAAGATTACGCCGCCAACCTGGTCAAGGACGCCGATCTCCCCGTGCCCGAACGGCTCGAGCAGGGCATCCGCTTCGAGCACGTCTCGTTTGCCTACCCGGGCACTGATCGCCTGGTCCTCGACGACGTCAACTTGCAGCTCGAGCCCGGCAACGTAATCGCGATCGTGGGCGAGAACGGCGCCGGCAAGACAACCCTGGTCAAGCTCTTGTGCTGCATGTATCAACCGACGAGCGGGCGAATCACAGTCGACGGCCAGGACCTCGCGCGCATGCCTCCCGACGTCTGGCGCGCTCGGCTGGCTGGGGCGTTTCAAGACTTCTTCCGGTTCGAGTTCAAGGCATTGCACACGGTTGGCTTGGGCGACGTCCCGCGGCTGGATGACGGCGTGGCGGTCGGCACGGCGGTCGAGCGTGCCGGCGCGAGCGACGTGGTCGAGCACCTCGCCGCAGGCCTCGAAACCCAGCTCGGGCCGACGTGGCCCGATGGCGTCGACTTGAGCTTCGGGCAGTGGCAAAAGCTCGCGCTGGCGCGGGGATTCATGCGCGAGCGCCCGCTGGTTCTGGTGCTCGACGAGCCCACCGCGGCGCTCGACGCCGAGACCGAACACGCGCTCTTCGAGCGCTACGCCGCCGCCGCCCACGGCAACCGAAACGCCGCAACTCGCGAACCCACGCCCGACGGCCGCATTACCCTTCTCGTCTCGCACCGGTTCAGCACCGTGCGCATGGCTGACTCGATTGTCGTGCTCGACGGCGCGCGTATGATCGAATCGGGCACGCACGAAGCCCTCATGGCCCAGGGCGGGCATTACGCCGAGCTCTATAACATCCAGGCGACGGCTTACCGCTGACCGATTCCTAGACCAAACTTAGAGCTTGATCGAACAGTAACATCCTGGCGTCGTCGTCACTTGCGCGATAGTGGGTGTCGCGGTTCTGGCTACAGTGAGACACCGAGCAGGTCGAACGCTCGTTGCTGCAGCGCCGTGGGTCGTGTCAGTTCGTAGAACTCCGACCCGGGTTCGCCGCGCACGTGTACTCGGTTCTTGGCAAGCGTTCCCAGATCAGCCAGGAGGGTGCGAAAACTGTGGACCGGCAACCCGTCCGCGGTTTGCTTGGTTCTGTCTTTGGCCCGCGCCGCATCGGAGCGAGGAGCAGGTTGCACAATCGAAACCCGCGTCGCCTCGGCATCGTCGCGTTCATGATCGTCGAAGACCAAAGGGGCCAGCTTCTCGCGCAGATGCCACTCGACGTAGTAGGCCAACATGCAGAGAAACACGTGAGCGCAGAATTCGATCGTCGAGCCAGTGAAAGATTGGTCGGATCTTCAGGTCCACGGTCTTGAGACAGCGGAAAGCACGTTCCACCGTGGAAAGACCCTTGTAAGCCCTCACCGCACTGTCCGCAGCATAGACATCTGGCTTCACCGAAGTGCGAATCACGTAGATCCCATCGAGCTTGGCCTCAGCCGCGATTCGCGATTGATTCCGGCTGTAGGAGAAACTCCCGTCGCTGATTGTCACTTTGAAATGCTTGCCGACCTTGTACCGGTTTAGCATCCGTCCCACCCGCAGGCCGATTGCGGCTCGGCCCGACAACGGGTTGCGTGCTCGCCGTGTCGCCTTTACGACTTCGTCGAGCAGTTGCTCCGTGGCGGCGAGGAGCTCGGACCGCCTACGGGCGCGCTCCTCAGCCAGCAACGGATTGCGGCAGACAAGCAGGCGCTCACCGGGAAAGTCCGGTGAAACAACTTCCGCCAAGTCCCGCTCATCGAACAGTGATTGTTGAATGACCCCTTGATCCGCCAACAGCCGGATCGTCTCGGCACGCAATGCGGTGATCCAGTCCAGGCCGTCGATCCCACGAAGTTCCTCGTCGATGCGCCGGCTGGTGATCATTCCCCGATCGCCAACGAATACGATGCGGTGCACCCCGAACCGCTGCCGAACCTTGGCGATCTGGGCACTCAATGTCTTGCTGTCCGCTGTGTTGCCCGCAAACACCTCGATCGCCACCGGACACCCTGCTGCATTGCACAATAAGCCGTAAACGATCTGGGGAAAACCGCGCTTGCCGTCGCGGTTGTACCCGAATTTGACCAAGCTCGACTGATGGCCGGTGTAATAGCTGCTCTTAACATCATATAAAATCAGCGTTCCTTCAGAGAGCTGTCGTCTTGCCAGTTTGCTTTCGATGCGGCTTTGGCGTTGGAGGAGCCAGTCCAAGGCCCCGTAAAGCTCCCGCTCCTCAATTCGTTCCGGACCCAAATTGAGTTCCAGTCCCAGGCTGGTTGTGGCCGTTTCCTCCTGAAGCGCACGTGCGGTCGCCAGCTTCGATGCTGGCTGTAGGATTCGCGCCACCATCATGGCAACGACGAGGCTGCGTCGGCGCAATGCGCGTGAAGCGAGGATCGTCTCCAAGCCAAGACTCTTGAGCGTGCCCAGCACGGCCAACACGTGTCCGTGAGGAAAGGTCCTCAGGATCTCCCAGGGTCTGGACTCGGCCAAAGGCTCGCCCCGGAGCCGACGCCGAATGGTCTCGACCAGATCCGCAGGTAGATGAGAGAGGTTTCCGAGAGTCTGATGCTTCACCTTGCCGTCTTCACGGTAGGTGCGGCGGAGAAGATGAGACTGGTAGACGCGACCCTTGTAGACGCGGGTCGTTGTGGCTACATGGACAGCGCCGGATCTTCGTGACATTCCCTGAAAATAGCGGCGACCACGGCACAAGTCAATCCGTATGCCATCATTTTAGTGGCTACATTTTGCAGTAGCCAATAAATCACATTCCATTTCGCAGAAGTCATTTAGCGAAAGAAAACCAGCCAAAACTGCGCTAAGTTCGGCCTAGAAAGTCGTCTTTCGCTCCGCGTAACAGCTTTTATCTAGTCTTCAGATAAACATCCTTTCGCGGAGCGAAAGGCGACCATGACGACCTGCAATTCTACTTCGCTGCTCCATCAGGCTGGTATCTTGCTGCACAACGCCGCTCGGCCCCTCAGTCGCGCTCCTTCTTGATGTGCCAGCCCTCCGGTATGTGGGGCTCGAATGAGGCGTCGTCAATCGGCTGGTCGAGGCGCACTTCGAGGATCGTGTAGCGGCGTGTATCCTTGCCCCATATACCTCGTCGGTACTCGAGCGCGACGGGCAGGCAGCGATCCTTGTCGAGCGTGATCATGACATCGTTGAACAGCGGTTTGGGATTGGTTTTGACCGGCGTGGCGCACACAACCAACTGCGTGGGGTCGGCGCTGGTGAGGCGCTCGTAGGTGAACTGCTTCTTGGCCACAACGTCCTTCATGCCGATCAAGAACGGCAGCGGATCGACTTCCTTGGGGCTGGAAAGCGACGCAAAAATCAGGTCGAACTGGTTTCCCGTCAGCCGGCCCGCCCAGTAATCCTGCACCATTTCGCGGAACTCTTCGTATTCGCCGATCTTGTCCATCGGCCAGACTTGGATCTCTTTTTTGTATGGCATGAAGTCCCAGACCTCCCGCCCCGTCCAGACGAGTCGCTGCACTTGTTGAGTTTTATTCGGGCTCAGGATTGCTTCGATGTTCACGTCGGCCTTGCCCGAGTCTTTCCAGCGGACCGTGTAAAGAAACTCGCGGCGACCGAATCCGGGACGGAAATCGCGCCGCATGAACTTGCAAGAAAGCGTGTGGATTTGCGACGAATTCCGCGCCCAGGTGTTGAGTAAATTGTTCAGCTCGGCGCTTCGCTCGGCCGCCGGTGCGCTGGCCTGTTGCGCCATGACTCGCGGCCCGGTGAGCGTGAGTGCGAGTACCGCTCCGGCGAGCGCGCCGAAATACTGCGAGATGTTCCCCATCAATTCGACGACTCCTTTCATCGGGGCGTGGTTAGCCGCCGAGCGAGGTGATGAGCGCCGCTCGGCGCTTACGGGAGGGGAGTGCGCAGATCGAAGAACGTCCCCCGAACCGTCAGTAATGTCAAGACGAGTGATCTCCCGCAATAAACCGCCGCAAGAAAGTGGCAGATTCGGCGGTTCTGGCAGTGGTCGAGCAGGAGATCCGGCGGCCCGACTCGCGCCCCGGAATGTCGCTCAATGCAGGCGGCAGCCTTCCGCATAAGGTCTTCTGGATTAACGGCTTGCGATCAAGCCATCCTGGCTCGTCCTACCCCCAAGAACCCGCGCTCCGGGGCGCCTCCGATTCAGCGATCTGGCCGATGAAGGGTTCCCAAAAACCTGCCATCTACTGCCAAAAAAGATCATGATCAGCGTGGGCCCGCTCCGCCCGTTCGCGACAAGGCCGCCTTCAGCGTCATTTGGGCTCGACCAGTTTGATCTGTTTGGGGTCTTCGACGTGAATGCGAATCTGTTCGTCCTCGGCAATCACCTTGCCCGTTACCTCGATCGTCTTGCCGTGGTAATAGTCGGCGGGGTCGGCAATGCCCGCCTCGCGAAACTTGTCGGCATGGTCGTAGCTGATGATGACGGCGAGGTTTTTTTCGTCGCGGAAGTCTTCCTCGGAATCGAGGAAGTAGGTGCGCCGCGGGGCCGCATTCTTGCTCGACTTGACGGTCATCTGCGCCGTGCATTCTTCGCCGACGTGGTTACGCGCCTCGGCGGCGGGAATGACCCGCTTTTGAGTCTTGGCGTCGTCGCCACGGACGGGGCCGGCGATCATGGCTGCCAGCAGTGAAGCGACCAGCATACGGAGCGGTTCATAACGTCGCAGCATGGAGTGACTCCTCGCGCAGGCCAAGCGTGCTTTTCGCGGCTCGGCCCACGATTGTAGGGCCCGCATTCGAGCGATACAATGGTGCCGCAAGTTGACATGATCCTGGCGTATGACCATGCTCGCAAACGATGTGAGGCTCTATCGATCTCAGCGCGGCTGGTCGCAAGACGACCTGGCGCGGCGTGCGGGGATTTCGCGCACGGGCATCAGCGCGATCGAGACGGGCCGGCTGGTGCCGTCGACGGCGGCGGCGCTGGCGATCGCGGCGGCCCTGGGCTGCACGGTCGAGTCGCTTTTCCGGCTGGCGAAACCCGCCACCGATCCTGACCAAGCAACCTGGACGTGGCGACCGGGCTCGGCCTCGTGTCGTTACTGGCGCGCCCAGGTCGCCGGCAAGCGGCTGTTGTTTCCCGTGGAATTCTCGCCGCTGGGCCTTGTGCCCCACGATGGCATCTATCGAGACCGCGCGATCTTCGATCACGACACTGCGAATGCCCCAAACACGCTGGTGCTGGCGTGTTGCGACCCCGCTGTGGGGTTGCTGGCCGCCGAGTTGGCACGCGTTAGCAAAAGCGTGCGCTTGATCGTGCTGCCGAGGTCCAGCCGTGCGGCCCTTGATCTGCTCGCGCAAGGGCTGGTCCACGCGGCCGGGATCCATCTGGCTCGCGCGGATCAAGCCGGGGCAAACGCTGCGGCGGCGCACGCACAACTGGGAACGGGCGACGCATATCGGTTGCTGCACGTCGCCGACTGGGATGACGGAATCGCACTCGAGCCCGGGCTGCGGCTGCGCAGCGTCAAGAGCGTGGTCCGCGCCAACCTGCGCTGGGTGGGCCGCGAGCCTGGATCGGGCGCCGAAAAGTGCCTGGAGGAAGTGCTCGGCGGGTCGCGGCCGCGGCACCCCATCCGCCGCGCACCCTTGGCCCACGATCACCGCGGCGTCGCCCAGGCCATCCGCTGCCGCTGGGCCGATGCCGGCATCTGCCTGCGGCTGACCAGCGAGGAATCCAATCTTTCTTTCCTGAGCGTGCGCGAGGAAGCGTATGAGATCTGCTTCCCCGACGCCCTGGCCGATGACCCTCAAATCGAGGCGCTTCTGGCGGTGGTCCGCTCGGCCAGCTATCGCCGGGCCCTGTCCGAGCTGCCCGGCTATCGCACCACCCGAACCGGCGCACTCCACAAAATCAAGGGCGAGCGAGCGAGCAATGCCGAGGAGCCGGCACGAAAGTGATAGGCCGTTGTCACGCGAATCGCGCGGGATGGCCGTTGCAGCGCGGGCTCGAGGCACGCGAAAATAACTGGGAGCACACTTTGCCGCGACCCGTTTGGGATGGCGAGGCTCCGCCCGAGCCGCCACCAACAAACGCATGGCCGCCGAGCGACCCGCCCTCCGCCGGCACGGCGGGCAGGCCATCTTCTTCCAAGGCGCCGCAATAATGCACGGTCCCCTGATCTCCGACAAGGCCGCTCGGTTCACCGAAAGCGTGATCCGCGGCATGACGATCGAGGCTCGCAAGTGCGGCGCGATCAACCTGGCTCAGGGAATGCCCGACTTCCCGGCCCCCAGCGCGATCAAGGACGCCGCCTGCCAGGCGATTCAGGACGATATCAACCAGTATGCGATAACCTGGGGCGCAGGCCGGGCTGCGGCAGGCGATTGCCGAACAAGTCGGGTGGTACGCGGGCCTGGAAATCGACCCCGAAACCGAGATCACGGTCACTTGCGGCAGCACCGAGGCGATGCTGGTGGCCCTCTTGTCGCTCATCAATAAGGGCGACGAAGTGATCCTGACCCAGCCGTTTTACGAGAATTACTGGCCCAACTGCGTCTTGACCGGCGCGACACCCCGGTTCGTGCCGCTGCGGCCGCCGCACTGGCGGTTCGACCCCGAAGAGCTCGCCGCGGCGTTCAACGATCGCACCAAGGCCATCATTCTCTGCAACCCCAACAACCCGACCGGCACCGTCTTCACCCGCGCCGACCTCGAGCAGGTCGCGGCCCTCTGCCTGAAGTGGGACGTGATTGCCCTCACCGACGAGATCTACGAGCACATCGTTTACGACGGTCGCCGGCACATCACGCTGGCCGCCCTCGAGGGAATGCGCGAGCGCTCGGTCACGATCAGCGGCATGTCAAAGACCTACGCCGTCACCGGCTGGCGTATCGGCACCATGATCGCGGCGCCTCGGCTGACCCACGCCTTCCGCCAGGTACACGACTTCGTGTCGATCGGAGCGGCGGCGCCGTTGCAGGAGGCCGGCGCGGTGGCCTACCGACTGCCGCGAGCTTATTATGCCGAGCTTGCTTCGGCGTACCAAAAGCGCCGCGACCGGATCTGCAAGGCGCTCGGGGAAATCGGCTTTGACTTCGAGCCACCCGAAGGCGCCTATTACCTCATGGCCGGCATCTCGGCTTTCGGCACGGTCAACGACGTCGAATTCGCTCGTTACCTGGTCCGCGAGATCGGCGTCGCGACCGTGCCCGGCTCGAGCTTTTTTCGTGACAAGGCGCTCGGGCGCCCTTATGTTCGCTTTTGTTTCTGCAAGCGCGATGAAACGCTCGATCTGGCCGCCGCGCGGCTGCGGACGCTGCGCGTCATCGTCTGACTTTCACCCCTGCTGGTACTCAAATCAGGAACGATGCTCATGAACGTCCATTTCCTCAGCTCCGTCAGAGTTGCGAACCGAGCAAGTACCCTGGGCCGGAGCAAAGCGCATGCTCTGGCCGCGGGGTTGGCAGTCGCCGTTGTCTCGCTCGCAGCCGGCACGGCTCTGCCGGCTCAAACCACGGCCGGCCCCTACCAGAATTACAACTGGGGCCAGTATTACGGCATGCCGTATTACAACCCGGGTTACGCTCAATACGGCTTCCCGGGAGTCGGTGTCTCACCGTGGAACCCGATCGTGCAGGCGCAGTTGAACCTGGGGCTGAAGACGGCGCGGTACAACATGTACAGCGCGTGGGCCGACCAGTCGAACGCGGCGGCCAACCTCTACTATCAGCAAGCGACGGCGCAGGCCATTCAGAACGCCCAGCAACAGCAGCTTGTGCAGCCGCGCTACGACGTGCGCACGCGCCAGCCGGGACCGGCCGGCACCTCTGAATCAACGGTGCCGAAGCACCTGCCGCGCAACGAGGTGCTTGCAGACGACGGGTCGGTTCGATGGCCCGCGTCGATGCCGAGCAGTGAGATGCTCGACAAGAAGAAGAGCGCCGCCGAGTCCGCCATCCGCGTGGCCGTCAAGGAATTTGAGCAGAATGGCAAGGCCACGATTCAAAGCGTCGGCGAAGCCAAGAGTGAGCTCTTCGAGTATGGCAAGCCTGCCCTCGAGCAGTTGGTCCGGGCCAACCGCGACGAGGCCAAGAAATTGCTCAAATTTCTCGCCAGCCTCGAGCACGTGTTGAACGGGCTCGCCGGCGAGTGATCGGGCGCAGGCGCGCTAGGGCCGCCACCGCGACCGGTTGCACGGCTGCGCCCCAGCCCAGACGCCGTTCACTTGAGAGCTTTCTCGACCGCGGCCGACAAGGCCGGCCCGAAGAGCTCAACCTGGACGATGGTGCCGTCGCGTCCGATCAGGAACTCGGCGGGAACGTCGTGGACGCCGTAGGCCTTGGCAATCGCTTCGGTGTTCTCCCCGAACACGCAGGGCCATGCCGCGCGATGCTGCAGCAGGAACCAGCGGACCGTCGATAGCACCTCCTTCGGATCGGACTTCTTGCCCTCTGGCTCGTTTCCGATCGCGTCGAGGTTCACGCTGATCACTGCGAAGCCCTTGTCGCGGTGGGCTCGATACAGCTCGCCGATCTGGGCAAACGTCCCCCCGCATGGCGGACACCAGCTTGCCCAGAAGTCGATCAGCACGACCTTACCTTTCAAGTCGGCCAGGCGGACCGCCCTGCCGTCGACGTCGGTGCCTTCGAAGGCCGGCGCGGGCTTGCCAACCATGTCGAGCCGGGCGAGGCGCCTGGTAAAGAAGTCGGCGACGGTTGGATCGGGGTGATTGCTGGCTGCTCCCAGCTTGCAAACTTCCCTGGCGATGTCGAGCCGCCCGCCACGGATAAGGAGTTGCAGGTACGACTCACCGACCGCGCAGACGAGCGGCGCCGACAAACGTCGGTCGTCAGGCACCTGTGCCGCGGCACGCCTCGCGAGCATTGCCTTGAGATCAGACAGCGATTGATCGTATTCGCCGCGGCCGGCGCGGCCGATCAACAGGATCGACGCGGCCAGCGCGTGCGTTTCGTGCTCGCCGTTCTCCCGCTCGAAACAGGCGCCGCACCGCCGGCTCGGCTTCTTGGTACAACCCGCGGGCAACCGCCAGGTCAAAGGCCGCCCTGTAGGCGCGGTCCGATTCGACCCCGCTCAAGCGCACCGCCAGCGCGGCCAGATCGGCCAGCTTCCGCCGGTCCAGATCGAGCGCCTGGCGTGCGTAAGAGTCCTCGAGCTCGGCCTGCGAGGCGAACGGATGGACGGCGGTCGCTTGATCGGCAGCTTTTGCCTGGCCCCGATTCGAGCAAAGAGCGACCAAGACGGGCGCCACGAGAGCCACGCCGGCAACACCAAACGATTTGTGAATCTTGATCGGTGATGGATTCATAACTTCGCTCTAGAACGTGTGGGTGCGATTGCCTCGACCACGACCGAGATGGGAATCGCTCGAGCGCCTGCGGCGCCCATCGAGACCATGCGCTACTCTAAACGCCCGGAAATGACGACACAAGGACCGGGCTTTCTCGGCCTTTAAAAAAAAGGAGCGAGTTCCCGCCGCCTGAAGGAAATCGTCGTCTACTCGCCGGGGGTGTGCGGCGGCGTTGTGGGACGGCTGGCCGCCGGCTTCTTGCGCTGGCGGCCGCCGCGCCTAACGGTTTGCCCTCGGAAGAAAGCTGCTGGATGGTATCGACAAACGGCAGCGCCTTGATCGGTTCCTCAATCTGCGACCGGTCTCCCACGACGAGCGTGATCATTTTTTCGGGCGTGATGTACTGGCGGGCCACGCGGGCAACGTCGTCGCCGGTGACCGCTTCCACCCGCGACACGTACTTTTCAAATTCGTCGTCCGGCAGCTCGTCGGCCACCAGAACCGCAAGCTGGCCCGCGACGCCGAAGGTGGTCTCGAACCGGCTGGGAAAGCCCTGGATGATCCGATCCTTGGCAAAGGCAAGCTCGCCGTCGGTGACCGGGCGCCGGCCGGTGATGTCGCTCAATTCCTTGAAGAGCTCGACCAGAGACTCCTTGGTCTTCGCAGTCTGGACCGTGCCGCCCGCTTCGAACGGGCCCGGGCCCTTCCAGAACGCAAAGCCCGATTGCGCCCCGTAGCTATATCCCTTATCTTCGCGCAAGTTGAGGTTGATGCGGCTGGCGAACTGGCCGCCCAGGACCGAGTTCATCACCAAGAGGGGAAACACGTCCGGCGACTTGCGTGCCGCGCCGATCCTGCCGATAGAGATGACCGACTGCGCGGCCGCGGGCTTGTCGATCAAGTAGACTGTTCGACCAGTTGGGGGCGCAGGCAGCGGGAAAAGCGCGGGCGCTTCTGGAACCGCACCGGCAGGCCAGCCGCGCAGGCGAGCCTCGAGGGCGGCGGTGATCGCCTCGGGCTCGACGTCGCCCACGACCACCATAGCCGCATTGCCCGGCACCATGATCTGCTTGTAGAAACCGATCGCATCGTCACGCGTGATCGAGCTGACCGACTCGGCCGTCCCCACGTCGGGGCGGCCATACGGATGGTCTGGTCCGTAGACGATCCGCGGGAACACGGCGGCCGCCGTCTGCTCGGCGTCGTCGGCGCGGGATTTGAGCTGCGCCAGCCGCTGGATCTTGAGCCGCGCTAAATCAGTCTCGGGAAACGACGGGTTCAAAATCACGTCGGAGTAAAGGTCGAGCGCGCGATCGAGGTGCCGCTTCAAGGTCGTCAGGCTGACCGTCGTCGATTCGAGCTCTCCCGCAGGCGCGAGCATGGCGCCGATCTCGGCGAGTTCTCCAGCGATCTGGAGTGCCGTGCGCGATTTCGTGCCCTCGTCGAGCAGGCTGGCGGCGATCGAGGCCAAGCCCTCCTTGCCTTTGGGCGTGGACGTCTCGCCCGACTTGACGACCAGGTCAAACGTCACGATCGGCAGATCGTGCCGCTCGACGATCCGAACCTCGAGCCCGTTTGAAAGCTTGCGCCGCGTGAACCGCGGGGGGGTATAATGGGGCATCGGCCCGACGGGCGGCATCACCGAGCGGTCGAAAGTATCGATGACCACAACCTCCGGTGGGTTCTCGAGCGGCGGTTGCTTCGAGCGGTCGACGCTGGCCTCGGGAGGCCGCACCGCCGGCGCACCGGGCACGACGTCAAGCTCGATGCGCTGCGGGCCCAGGTATTGCCTGGCCACGCGCTTAACGTCGTCGGGAGTGACGGCGAAAACCTTGTCGACCTCGGTGCGGTAAGCAAGTGGGTCGCCGCGCGTCGCTTCGGACTGGCACAGAAGACCGGCCTTCCGCGTGACCGACTGCAGCCCCATCACCAGCGAGCTTTCCCGCTCGTTCTGGGCCTTTCTCACCTCGGCGGCCGTCGGGCCTTCCTGTTTGAGCCGTTCGATCTCGCCGTCGGCAATTCGCACCAGGTCGTCAAGCTTCCCATCCGGCCGCGCTGTCAGCGTAACCTCAAACGTACCGGCAAGCAGCTTGGTCGGATGCGACGCCTCAACCTGGGCCGCGAGCTGACGGTCGTACATGAGCGTGCGGAAAAGCCGGTTTTCCTTGGGCAGCCCCCCCAGCACTGCCGCCAGTACGTCGAGCGCGGGCTCGTCGGGGTGATAGGCCGGTACGGTCGGCCAGATCAACTGGGCGCGGGGCAGGCTCACCGCGTCGGTCATCCGTAGCCGCTTGGCCTCGATCAAGCGGGGCACGGCCGGCCCTTTGGGCCTCACCTCGCCGCCCCTGGGCAGGGGCCCGAAGTATTTCTCGATCCACTGCTTGGCCGGCAAAGGCTCAAAGTCGCCGGCCACGCACAGCACGGCATTGTTCGGCACATAATAGGCCCGGAAAAACGCGGCCACGTCAGCCAGATGAGCAGCCGATAGGTCCGCCATCGAGCCGATCACGCTGTGATGATAGGGGTGGTCTTCAGGATAGAGGTCCTTCAAAATCGCTTCCTCAGCCTGCCCGTACGGCACGTTATCGACCGACTGGCGGCGCTCGTTTTTCACCACGTCGCGCTGATTGTCGAGCTTGGGCTGCGTGACCGTGGCCAGCAGAAATCCCATGCGGTCGGCTTCGAGCCAGAGCGCCCGCTCGAGGGCATTCGAGGGCAGGGTCTCGTAGTAGATCGTTTGATCCTCTTCCGTCATGCCGTTGAGATCGGCACCCAGCTTTTCGAGCGGCAAAAAGTAATCAGCGTCGTGGTGCTTCGAGCCCTGGAACATCAGGTGCTCGAACAGATGGGCAAAGCCGGTCCGACCCGGTTTCTCGTCCTTGGAACCGACTTTGTAGTGCAGGTAAACCGACACCACCGGCGTCTTGTGGTCTTCGTGCAGGAGGACCGTCAGTCCGTTCCTGAGCTGGTATTTCTCGACCTTGAGCTCGGGGACCTGCGGTCGCCTCGCCTCGTGAATCTGCGGCGGATCCGTCGCATGCAACATGGGGGCGCCCGCACCGAGTACCAACGCCGCCAGACTCAACCCGACCACACAATGCCTTGCCGATCTCATGCGCTGATCCTTCCGTGACCGGGGCTGCAGCCATGCCGCGATAACCTGAATTGACCTCTGGCTGGAAAGCCTGACGTACGACCCAAGTAACAGAGTGCTCCCGCTCAAATAATCCAATCGCCGACATGAGCGCTGCTGCGCTCGTGGCCCTCTTTTACCAGATCCGCGAACGTTGTCTTATCGACGACGTCGGAAATCGCCTGACGCACCCGGGCCCAAAAGCAATAAAAATGACAGCCGCCGGGAAACTCGCAAACCTTGGGTCGCGTCTGGCTCACGCAATCGACCGGCGCGATGGGACCATCGATTGAACGCATGATCTCACCCACTGTCAATTGATCAGCGGGGCGAGCCAGTCGATAACCACCCTCCGCCCCGCGGCGGCTCTGGACGAACCCATGCCTCTTGAGCTCGTTGAGAATCACCTCCAGAAACCGGATGGGAATCTGTTCCCGCTCCGCAATGTCGGCAATCTTCAGCGGATCCGGACCGGCGTGATCGGCAAGCGCGTAAACGGCGCGCAGCGCATAGTAACACTTCGACGAGACGCTCATAGAGCTCAATCCCCTGTGTTGGTGCCTGAGGGAATCGTTACTATTTCGACCGGAGAAATCAAGACAGTACGCCGGCGTCGGGGCAGGAGAATGTTTCAAAAGCGGGCGGGCGGCATCTGTTCGGTCGCGATGGGCAAGGCGCGAAGTGAGTTTTAGGACGAAGGATTTCGGATTGGCTTGCAGCCGGTTTCTGCGCCGAGCACAGCTCAACTGAGCGGTCAGACCGGCTTAGCGGACGTCGATCTCGAGGGGGATGGCCTCCAGGTCGGCGGGCACGCGCATGCCCACCTCACGCAGCAGCTTCGGCTCAAAGATAATGAGGCCGCGCCGCGTGGCGCAAGCGAAGCAGATTTTCTCACCGTCGCGCACCAGGTAAATCTCGCGATCGTGCAGCCGGTGATAGTGGTCTTCGCCGGGAGCCATCATGTGACAAAACTCGCGCTGACTGCCGTTCTTGACGCCGATGCGCCATCCGGCCTCGAAAAGGAACATGCGGCGCGCCGCCGCGAATTCCTCACAGTCTGGCGAATCTACTTCGGGTTGTTGGGCAGAACCTCGAACGGGGTTCATGAGATTGGCGCCTCCTCGGTGTCTGCCAAAGTTGCACTCGCAATCGTCCTTTGTTGTTGATGGTCGCTGCCTAGGCCGCGAGGCACACTGCGCGCCGTTCGAGAGGGGAGCCCGCATGCCTCGTCGCTGCAGGGAACGTCGCGCGGCCGAGTGGCCGCGACCCAATTGTACAGAACCCGGCCCGGCCAGGCGAGCCCCGGCAGAAAACAGACGATCGCCACTGGCCAAAAGAGCGGCGTCCAGGCCAGAGAGGCCCGTACCGCGTCGAATCCGGAGGTGACCCGTCCATCGCGATCCACTGCATGCATCGAGCGGAGGCAAGCGTCACGGGTAAGGCTTTTATGGATCGACTCCACCGTAACCGTCGTCAAATCGATCGGCTCGAAGACATGGTCGGGATCGGCGGCCGTCAAGAGCGCGGCCGACGCGCGGCAGCGCGGACAGGCCCCGTCGTACAAGATCTTGACTCGGGGCCCCGCGCCTCCGGTCACCCAGCCGCGCAGCCACGCCCCCGGCACAAACGCCAGGTTGGCCGCGATCATCGCCAGGGCGAACTCGAGAAGCCCCGGACTCATCACCGCAATACCCACGTGCAGCACGATCACAGACGCCAGCAAGAGCGGACGAATGATCCGCACCCAGACGAGCACCGGATAAAGCAATTCAAGTGCGAGGCTCGCGTGTGTCAGGAAGTTGATCAAGATAGGCCATGCGGCCAGCGGGGTGAAATCGAACACCACGAATTCGCCGGTTGTCATCGTCTTCCAAAGGGCAAGCCCGGTCCACCACGACGGGCCCTGAAGCTTGGCCAGACCCGCCACGCCGTAGATGAGCACGACGTGAAGCTGGATCAGGCGCAGAGCCAGGTTGGCAGAGACGGTCGCGTGCGGAGCTCCGGGCTCATCGGGTGTGAGCCGGCCGCCGCCGGGACTTCCATGAACCCGCGCCGCCGCGGCGCGCGCCTGACGCCACCGACGCCAGAACCGGTCAAGCGAGACGCTCTGGCCACTCGCGGTGCTCACCGCCAGATAGAACGCCAGCGCCGAGAGAACCTGGTCAAACCCGTAGAGCGCAATCGGCACCCGACGCACCGTCGACACCACGATCACCCAGCAGAGCACCGCCGTCACGCGGCTGCACACGCCGAGTGTAAAGAGCCCCAATACCACCAGGCAGAGACACCATACCTCTCTCAGCCAAGCGTCGGGCACCAGAAACCAGAACGACCACGACAGAGGGTGGCCAAGCGCCCGAATCGCGCTCGGAAGAGCCCAGCCCGTCGAGCCGAAATAGTCGTGCAGATCGAGCCCAAAAACAAACAGGCTCCAGAACGCCAAGAGGCCCACCGCCACGCGAATCAAGCCCAGTGGGGTTGGGTCGGCTGCCGAGAAGAAGAATGCGTTCCAGCCACTCCTGAGCGCGGCCGATAGCTTGGCCAGGTAACCCGCCAGCTCATTCAAGAACCGTCGCACGGGAATTCTCCGATCCGCTCCGGAGCGGTGAAGAGCGACTCGTTGAACAGGTCAAACCGCCCGGCGCCCGGCTGCTCCATCTCCATCCGGACCTGGTCGATTTCGGGAATCAGGTGGTACAAGAGGCGCAGGGTCACCGATTGACAGCCCGGCCGGGTTGCGCAGAGGTGGCGGGCGTAGGCCAAAGCCAACTGGCTGCTCTTGCGATCGCCAGATTGCTCCTTGGCGGCCTGGACATCGGCGGCCAGCGCGTTGGCCAGGGCCAATTGCCGCTGCTGGCGCATCCTTGGGCCCGAAACGTCGCGGCCGGGTAAACGAACCGTCTCGTCGGCCCTGCCGTCTCCGTAGCGAATCGTCGCGGTCACCACCGGTGTAGGGGGCGGCTCGGCGTAGAAGCGATAAGCGTAGCCCAGGTCGAATACGTCGTAGTAGGGCGTGAACACATCGGCGATCTTCCGCTGCAGATCCGATGACGGCGGCACCCCAAACGCACCGGCCACGACCGCCACGCCGTGAACGACGATCGCCAGGCTGACCAGTGCCCGTGCCCAACCAGGCCATTTTGCTTCGCCCGAGCGCAGCGGCGGCAGCCGACTTCCGTCGCCACCAACAGTGCGGTCGGCCGCCGGCTGAAGAGCGGCCGGGAACGACGAAGCCCGCTCCAGCGGTTCGAGGGCTTCCGCTCGCTGGCGTGATTTGCGGCGCATGCCGACCCCTCCCGACGGTCTGCCACGTTCCGAAGCGCACAGAGCGCCTGAGCCCGTCATGTCAGCGCTTGGCACGCCAAGAAGGCATTCGCATTCAAAGCGCCTGTTGAACCATATCCGCAATCTCACGCCCCGGCCACCTACTCCGCCAAAAATGCAGGGTTCGGTGAGGTTGCGCAGAATTTATCGGTTATCCGGCGCGCCTCTTTTCACAGCCCGCCGCGACACCTCCGAGCATCGGGTAAACTTGATGAATCGAATGGCCAAGCGCTCGAAACGGAGGGATGCCATGCACGCTGGAATGGTGATGCTCGTCGCGCTGGCAGGTCTGGGCGGCGACAACGGGTGTGGCGACGCGAGCGAAGGCGGGTCGGTTTATTCCGCCGTTGTCAGTCCTTACACCAATCCGTATCCGAGCTTCGCGACGCCATCGTCATATTCGGGCTATTATGCACGTCCCGCTAGTTACGAGTCGCCCGATTACGCGAATCATCAGGCTGCGATAAGCTCGACATTCTGGAGCTACCTGCTCGGGCACGACCGCGACGTCGCCACGGTGGCCGAGATTGAGGCATCGGTGTACGGCGACGGCGGCGGCCATTGGTCGCATTAAGCGAGCTCCCCTTGCGCGGGTATGGCGCGGGCCAGGTCTCGCCAAAGGCCGCACATCCCGTCTCGAGTGTAGCGGCCACACCCATTCGCTCCCGTCCTCGACGATCGGCGTCCAACTTACCCCATTCCAGTTTTTCTCCCCATTTTCACACATTCAGGTTGAATACGGGGTATGATGGATACTAGAATCTAGGCGGTCTGAGCAGAGAGTAGCAATTCGGGCGACTCCATGGGTCGTCAGGAGCAAGGCGCTGAGACACGGGCGTGCCCACCAGGCGCCCAAGTTTCCCGACCGCCCTTGGGTTGCAACAGGATCGGGATCGGTGCCGGTCGCAACTTGGTCGAATCTCTTCGATAGTGCAACGGGAGGACAGTGATGCAGGGGACAATTGTGATGTTGATGGCCCTGAGCGGTTTGGGCTGTCACAACAAGTGCTACGACGTGGCCTACGGGCCGCCGGCGTACGGCTGCGTCGGCGGTGGCTGCTACGCCAACGTGTACCCGACAGGTTGGGCCAGCCCGCAGAGCTTTGCCGGGTGCTACGCCGGCGGATATAGCGGCTGCTACTCGACCGGGTACGGCTGTTTTGGAGGAGGCTGCTTCGGCGGCGGTTATGGATCGTGTTATTCGGCTTGCTATGGCGGTGGCTACCGTCGTCACGGCTGCGGCCTGTTAGCCGGGTTATTTGGCTGCTGCCGCTGGAAGAACTCCGACTACTACGCGTTTGACACCTCTTACGGTGGTCCGATGGACTCGGGCATTTCGTACAACCCGCCCATTTTCGGCTATGCCTTGCAGTACAACTACGGCGGCGACAGCGGCGCCCAGGTTGGTCCAGGCGCCAGTGGCACGCCGTCAGAGGCGGCCCCGGTGCCCCCTAACCCGGTTCCGCCCGGTGGTCCGACCAGCACGACACCGCCTCCGCCGGCTGCCGTACCCCCGGCGACCACCACGCCGGCTCCGCCGCCACCCCCGGCGGCTGTACCGGCGGTTCCCAGTCCTCGAACGTGAATTCGCTTTCTCGGTCCGGGGCGCTCCGGCGGGTAACGAGTCGAATCAAGCCGAGTCACGGCCAGTTCAGGCGGTCTCTTCGCCGCTCGAATTGGCCGCGGCTCGGTTTTTTTCTTGGGGCGCCGACTCATGCGCACCGCTCACCAACCGTCGTGGCCTGTCATTCCGCTTCCCTTCGATTCGGCCGTCGTTTATCTTCATGTCAATGGATTCTGGGCGAACGATCCCGATTGGCCTGGCCAGCGACATCGCCCCCAGTGGCCCATGGCACGGGCCATGGCGTGTCCCGGGCCCACAGGACCTCCGCGATGGGTTCCTATCAGACATCGACCGCGACCGATTCGATGGCTATCGCCATGGCTCAGTCTCAAAGCAGCAGCATGCCAGAGTTTACCGACGACGCCGAACGCAGGGAGTGGCTGCTCAATGTTCTGGGCGAAGGGTTCTGCCGGAAGCTGGGCATCTTCCGCATCCCCGGCGACCTGACCCTGTCGGTCGTGATCCCGGTCTACAACGAGAAAAGCACGATCGAAGAGATCTTGAGGCGCGTTCGTGCGGTGCCCATCAACAAGCAGATCATCGTCGTTGACGACTGTTCGACCGACGGCACGCGCGACGTGATCCGCGAGCTCGAGGAGCGAGACGGCGACCTCAGGGTCGTCTATCACGTCCACAATCAAGGCAAGGGCGCCGCCTTGCGCTCGGGTTTCCGAGAAGCCACCGGCGACATCGTCATCGTGCAGGACGCCGACCTCGAGTACGATCCCGAGCAATACCCGCAGCTCATTCAGCCGATTGTCGAGAACCTGGCCGACGTCGTGTACGGTTCGCGGTTCATCGGCGAGACGCACCGAGTGCTCTACTTCTGGCACTCACTTGCCAACAAGGGCCTCACGCTCTTGTCCAACATGTTCACCAACCTCAACCTCACCGACATGGAGGTTTGCTACAAGGTCTTTCGGCGGGAGATCATCAAGGGAATCGAGCTCAAGAGCGACCGGTTCGGCTTTGAGCCCGAGGTCACCGCCAAGATGGCTCGGTTTATCCTTCCGGCCAAAGACGGCGAGCCGGGCCACCCTTGCCGCGTCTACGAGATCCCCGTTTCCTACCACGGGCGAACTTACCGCGAGGGAAAAAAGATCGGTCTGAAGGACGGCTTTCAGGCACTCTATTGCATCATCCGCTACGCATTCGCCGACTGACGGAGCACACCATGCTGCCGGGCCCGGGAACCCGCGCTCGCTTCGCGATACTCGCGCTAGCCGCGACCCTGGCCAGCGCCGAGTTTGCGCTGGCTCTCCAGGAGGCCGGGCCCGCGCCCCCAGGCACACAGGCCCCCGCCGGTTCCAAAACACCCGGCCCGCAAGGCGCTCCTCGGTCGAAACCCAAAGCCAAGCCCGATCGAGCCAAAGCACGAACACGCCGCGACCCGCCGGGCTTTTACATGGGCCGGCAGATCGCCGAGGTGATGTCGTGGGAGGGGGCCGACTGGCTGTTTCGCGAGACCCGTATCGACGAAGAGCAGCCCGAAGCGATGCTCGATGCCCTCAAGATTCCCAGGGGCGCCACCGTCGCCGACGTCGGCGCCGGCGCCGGCTACCACAGCATCCGGCTTGCCCGCCGCGTCGGGCCCAAGGGAACGGTCCTGGCCACCGATTTACAGCCCCAGATGCTCGAGATGCTCAGACACAACGCCCGCGAAGCCGGCCTGTCCAACATCAAGCCGATCCGCGCGACCCAGACTGACCCGAAACTTCCCGAGGGCAAGGTCGACCTGGTGTTGATGGTCGACGTCTACCACGAAGCCTCCGACCCCGAAACGCTCCTGGAGGGGCTCTACAAGGCGCTCAAGCCGCGCGGCCGGCTGGTCTTGGTCGAGTTTCGCGCTGAAGACCCCGAAGTTCCCATCAAGCCCGAACACAAGATGACCGTCACCCAGGTCCGCCGCGAACTCGCCCCCCAAGGGTTTATCTTCAAGCAGTCGCTCGAGTTTCTGCCGTGGCAACATGTCATCATATTCGAGAAGCCCGACGAGCCCAGGCCCCCCGCGGGCGCAGCCCAAGAGAAGCAGAAAGATCGCGGCTAGGCACTGGAGCGGCTATTGCCTTCTCGTGTACTCTCTAAAGCGGGAGCAGATCACGCGCCGTCGTCGACGTCGGGGAGCCCGTGACCATGGCTGTGCCCGTCGAGCTCAAATCAGCCGAATACACGATCCTGGCGTCGCCGTCGGCGATGGACACCTCGCTGCTGCGGCCCCCCAGTACGACAATCGGCTTCACCTTCGGCGCGGTCTCGAGCGTGGGCAAGGTGCGCACCAAGAACGAAGACCATTTCCTGATTTCGCAGTTCAGCCGCAAGCAGACCATCCTGGCGACCAACGTCGGCGCCGAACACATCCCCGAGCATGTCGGCGATGATGCCTATTCGATGATCGTGGCCGACGGCATGGGAGGAATGGCCGCCGGCGAGGTGGCCAGCCGGATGGCGATCACCATCGGCATCCAGCTCTTTGCCAAGTCGCCCAAGTGGGGCTTCAAGGTCAACAAGAAAGAAGCCCGCGAGCTTCTCGATCGGGTGAATGCCTACCTCCGCGAGATCGACCTGGCCTTGACCGAGCACAGCGAAAGCGACCACCGCCTTTTCGGCATGGGAACCACGCTCACCGCCGCCTACAGCATCGGCGTCGACCTGTTCATCATCCACATCGGCGACTCGCGCGCCTACCTCGACGCGCAAGGGCCAGATCAAACAGTTGACCAAGGACCACACGGTCGCTCAGGCCATGGCCGACGCCGGCTACATCGCTCCCGAGGAAGTGCGCCACCATACCAAGCGCAACGTGCTCGACCAACTTTCTCGGCGGCCATCGCGGCAAGGTCAAGGCCGACGTCCGCTGGCTGCGGCTCGCCGACGGCGACCGGCTCCTCTTGTGCAGCGACGGCTTGACCGACATGGTCGACGACGCGTCGATCGCCCGCATCCTGGCGCCAGCACGCTGACCCGAACGACGCCGCCCAGAGCCTGGTCGACGAGGCGCTCAAATGCGGCGGCAAAGACAACGTCACGGTCGTCGTCGCCCGGTATGACATCCCCAGCCTGGGGCAGGCGACCAGCCAGCCGCCAGGCGCAAGGCGCATTCGGGCTGCGATACCACCGACTCGATCGATACGCCGGGGTCAATCATGCTGTCGGCGCTCGATGAGCGGCGAAATCTGAGCTGACTCAACCTCGCATTCTCAGGGCAAGTTCATCCGAGCGCGCCGCCATCCGACGGCCTGCATTCGCGGCCGCCAAACCGGTGGCGAAGCGTCAGATCAACTCGGCCATGTCGGCCGGCAGGCGAGCCTCGGCGCGAACCTGCTCGACCTGTAAACGGATGTACGAATCCCAAGTGTGGGCGTGCAGCGCCTGTCGCGCAAACGACAAGCGGAAATGGCAGGCGCATGTCCGCGAGCGATACACCGGCTCGCCGACCACGGTATGGCCGACTTCCGCCAGGTGAATCCGGATCTGATGCGTCCGGCCGGTCTCGAGCCGGCACGCCACCAGGCTGGCCGTCGCCGCCGAATCGCTCGATCACTTCGTAATGCGTGATCGCCGCGACGCCCTCGCGCCCGCCACGCGCCGCCCCGCGGCGGCCGTCGCCTCGGTCGGCCACAAGCGGCAGCTCGATCGTCCCTCGCGCCGGCTCGATCGTCCCCCTCGACGACCGCCAGATAGACCCGCTCGATCGAATGCGTCCGAAAGAGCGCCTGAAACGGCCGAAGCGCCTCGCGCGACGCACACCAGCAGAATCGCCCCGGACGTGTCGTGGTCGATCCGGTGCACAATGCCCACATAGGGCCGCTTCAGCCGCGCGGGTGCGCGCCAGGTAGCGCCCGGCCCGCTCGAGCAGCGTGTCACGCTCGCGCTCTGGCGTGGGTTGCGTCAAAAGCCCCGCAGGTTTGTCCACGACCAGAATGTGACGATCTTCGTACAGAACTCGCAGGCGACGCTTCGCGGTCTCGGGCCGCGGACGCGATGGGAACGTACGTCAGATCCTCGTCCGGCTCGATCTCTCGACCCGGCTCTAGACACGTCTGGCCGCCCACGTCGACCTGCCCGCGCCGCACCGCTTCTTGAGCCGCACGTCGCGATAGACCAAATCGTTCGGCCACCAGCTTGTCGAGACGCATTTCCATGAATCTGGGATAACTGAGGGTTATGCGAAAACTAGGAAAACAACAATTGATATTGCGGCACACTCATCGGTGGTCGGCTGGCGAACCTGGCGTGCGCGTCTCAGTATTATGCGCCGATTCGCCGATCTTAGTTAACAGGCGGAGGGACCGGCCGGTTGCGAGTCTTCCGCACTCTCGCCCGTCAACGTTTTCACAGGAATCGCTCGGAATCATTGGGCCAAAACGGTCGATCCGGCCGATTCCTTAAGCCAGGAATGGACTCCCCGACGGCGGTTTTGCCTCCCTCAAGGAATGGGTCCGAGGGACCGCCGAAGACGCCAAGGAGGGTGGAAGCAATGGGGTTGCCCCGCATGAGATCGCCGCGAGGGTCCACGAGGCGACGCGTGGCGCTTTGGTCAGCGCTGGCGACGGGCTGGATCTTGACCTCGATCGGCTGCCAGGTGGAATACGCCGGCATGACCTTGCCCTCGGGCCGGTACATGCACGACGACGTTCAGTACTTCCCATCCGGGCCTGACTTCCCCTGGGCCAACACTCAGGCGGCGACGCAACGGGCGCGGATGCGGGCGATGGGAATCGAGCCGCCGCCGCCGGTCGGGACGGCGCCCGTTCCACCCGGATATTTCGATCCGACGCAGCGGGACCCGCACGATTGGTGGCAACACAAACGTTCAGCCGATGCCGGCGGAGCCCGGCCAGGCACAGCCGAACCAGCCCGCTCCGCCTAACCAGGTTCCGCCGCCACCGCAGCCGGGCGCCAGCCGCCGGCGGGTGCGGTACCGCCTCCGGCAGCCAATCCGCCCGGCAACAACTGATCTCCCTGGCTGGGCGCGGCCTGCCGCCTGACACAGATCGTTCACGCTGCGACGAGATGGCTCGCCCCGATCCGGGCAGAGCGATCTCGTCGCTTGTCTTTTGGTTCGCCAGCCGGCTTGATCGCGACACGACCGTCTCGTGGTGTTTTCGAGTAGACCAACGAGCGGCCGGTGTATTACCCTCAAGCAGATTAACGGCTAAGACCCACTCGCGTCGTGCTTGGAGTGCGCAGACCCGCTTGGACCGAAGAGAAGCCCAATGATCAGCCCGCTAGTCGGCGAAATCACCCTGGGAATCTACGCCGTGCTTCTGGCCGTCGGCGGCGCGATCGGCTACTTCAAGGCCGGCAGCCGCGCTTCGTTGATCGCAGGCACGATCAGCGCCGTTGCCGCCGCGCTGGCGCTTGGCCTCTCGATCAAGCAGCACCCCTGGGGCGTGCCGCTCGGGCTGATCTTGTCGGTCTGCCTGTTCATCCTCTTCGGCTACCGCTACGCCGCCAAGACCCGCAAGTTCATGCCGAGCGGGCTCCTGGCGGTCGTCAGCCTGGTCGTTCTGGCCGTGATGTTCCTGCTCATCGACTGGAGCTGATCGCCGTCAACTCTCCGCGCAGATTGGCTGTGATTGTGTGGTCCTTGTTGTCGGCCGTGGTGCGAACAACCATCTTGAGCGTGCTGTCGGGCGCGGCATTGGCGATGATCCAGGCGAGGTTTCCGCGCTGCTCCGTCAGGTAGCCGTTGATCGATTGGATCACGTCGCCCGTGTGCAGACCAGCCTGTTCGGCCGCGGTTCCGGGGTAGACGTTCGCGACCTTGATGGCCCGCCGACCGCTCGGGTTGATAACCGGTTCTTCGTCGATACCCAGGTAACGCCGTTGCGTACCGGTTCCGGCTGTCGGAGCCACGTACGCCGGCGAATATGCGAAGCCCGTCATCGGAGCCGCGGCATATCCATAGATGGCCGGATAGCCGTAGCCCATGCCGTAGCCGCCCATGCCGTAGCCACCCATTCCGTAGCCGTACCCAGGGTATCCATAGCCGTAGCCGGAATACGGATAGCCGTACCCGTAGCCGCCATATCCGTAGAACGGATAACCGCCGTAGCCGCCGTAGCCGCCGTAGCCGAGCCCGTAACCCAGGCCATAACCGCCGAGTCCGTAACCGTAGCCCAGGCCATAGCCGTAGTAGGGCCAGAACCCGCCGCCCCAGCCGTAGTAGGGCCAGAACCCACCGTAGCCGAAGCCTCTCCCGAACCCGCCGTAGCCCAATCCTCTCCCGTAACCGCCGAAGCCGCCGAACCCGCCGTAGCCGCCACGGAAGCCGCCGAAGCCGCCGCCGAAGCCACCGCCGAAGCCACCCATATGGCCGCCGCCGAAGCCGCCACCGCCGTGGCCGCCGCCACCACCACCGCCGCCATGAGCAAATACCGGCGACCCGCAACCAAGCCCGATCGCAACAGCCAAGGCAAGCCCGGGCAGGAACCCCCAACCGCGCCGCAATATCGACTTAAACATCGGTGTGCTCCCTTCTGTTCGCGCTTCTCGCCTTGAGTTTTGGTTCGAAGCCTCGTCTTCCCGGCGGGCGCCGGCTCGCGATCAGCATGTACCCGCTCGCCTGTTAATTATACGAGACCAATCGTGGTTTTCCCATCGACGCGCCGCCACGTTCGGCCAGAATGCGGCTCGCCGCGGAGCTCGGCAGAGCAGACGGTCGTCGTACAGAGGATGTGTGCGCGGCCTCGATCGCGTTGCAAATCGAAGGTGCTGACCACAACATCTCCGCCGCGATGTTCCCTCGCCGGGCGACGCGCGCAGTGGGTAAAATGACTGCGCGAACCAAACGGCGGCAAATTCGGGAGGCTTGACACTCTGGGTCTTGCGCCCGATGATCTTACAAATGTACGGCGAGAAAGACGCGGCTGGGCAATTCTGCCACGTTGCGCCGGCTTTTCGAGGAGTTTGGCAACTTGGAACCCATGAATCGTGTTCGCGGTCGCGGGCGTCGCATCGCACCCGATCCCCGTTTCCCTGGGTGCGCCCGTTTCCAGGCATTACCGGCGGTGCTCGCCGCCGTGGTTTTGCTGATCGGGGCGCCTCCTTCGGCCCGGCGCAGCGCTGGCGGGGGGTCGAGGTCGAGAACATGCGGATCGGCTTCGACACCTCGATGGACTTGCGAGCGTCCAATTCATTCAAGATCGGCACGTGGACTCCGGTCTGGGTTCAGCTCAAGGGGGGTACCGAGCGTTTCAGCGGAATGATGGACCTGATCGCGGCCGACGACGACGGAACTCCGACCACGTTTCGGATGCCCGTCGAGGTGGGAGCCAACCAGAGCCAGCGATTCACGGCTTACGCTCGGCCCAGGTTCGCGCGAGCCCGAGTTCACGGTTCGACTGCTCGATCCCGACGGCCGGCGCGTCGGCGGGGCGTCGCAAGACGACGCTCATGCCTCAAGGCCCCGACGGCGATCATGCCTAACGAAACGTTGCTTCTGACCTTGGGCCAGACCGCAGGGCGTGGAGGTGATCAAGGACCTGTCCGGGTTCAAGGGAGCCGGCCGCGACCCGAACCAGAGCGGTGCCCTGCGAGATCGTCACCGCTCGGATCGATCCGCTCGATGGGGTTGATGCCCGGCCGATGGTACGGCTACGATGCCGCGCGCGCGGTCGTGGTCGAGACCAGCGACCGCGAGATCGTCAAATCGCTCGACGCTCTCCGCTTCCAGCCGCTGGTCGACTGGGTCGCTCGCGGCGGCCATCTGGTCGTCTCGGTCGGGGCCAACTGGCAGGCGGTGCAGGATAGCGTCCTGGGCCCGATCCTGCCTGGCGTGCCCAGCGGTCAAGAGCGAGTGAATTCACTCGCGGCGCTCGATACGTTCGCCGGCTCGACCAAGCAGATCACGCCGCCCGGCAGCCCGCCGGTGATGGTGACCAAGCTCGAAGGAATCGAAGAACGCGGCGGCAAAGTCCTCAGCATGATGTCCAACCTGCCGCTGGTCGTCCGCGGCCCGTACGGGTTCGGCCGCGTGACCATGATCACGCTCGACGTCGACCAGAAGCCGTTTTCCGACTGGGTCGACAAGAACCTGTTCTGGGTTCGGGCCATTGACCTGCGAGCGCCCGCGTACCGACCAGACCGGCGCGGCCGGCGGTCTGGGCGGCGCCGGCTCAATGTATCAGGCGCGGCGCACCGACCTGTCGAGCCAGCTTCGGACCGCGCTCGAGCAGTTCCCGGGCGTGAAGCTCATCCCGTTCGGCTGGGTGGCGTTCTTCATCTTTCTCTACATTTTGATGATCGGGCCGGGCGACTACTTCTTCCTCAAGAAGGTGCTCAAGCGGATGGAGCTGACCTGGATCACGTTTCCGACGATCGTGGTGACCGTCAGCTTGGTGGCGTACTATGCGGCCTATCTGCTCAAGGGCAACGATCTGCTCGTCAACAAGGTCGACGTCGTCGATATCGACCAGACCACCGGTACTGGCCCGCGGCCATACGTGGGTGAGCCTCTTCAGCCCCCAGAATCGCGATTACACCGATCCGGACGATCCCCGTGCCGCTGGACCGCGAGACGCGCCGCCGGTCGCCGATCACTCGAGCGAGGCCCTCCGGCCGCCTCCGGCCGGCACCGAAGTGGTCATGAGCTGGTTCAGCGTGCCCGAGAACCAGTTCGGCGGCCATGGGCAGTTCCGGACGACGATTCAGTTTCGTCGGTAGCGGTTACATCTACGAGCCGGACGCGGCGTCGAGTCGCTGAAGAACGTGCGCATTCCGATCTGGAGCACCAAGTGCATCACGTCGCGCTGGTTCGGTCCGGCCGAGCCGCTGGTCGACTCCGACCTGCAGGCCGCGGGCACCGACCGCGTCGCCGGCACGGTCACCAACCGGCAGAGCGTTCCGCTGGAAGACGCGATCCTGGCCTTCGGCAAGCAGGTTTATCCGCTCGGAACGATCGCGCCCGGGGCCACGGTCCGGATCATGCCCAACGACCGCAACCTCGTCGGGACTTGTGAAGTCGAAGCTCGCCAGCCAACGCTCCGATCAGGCCGGGAACCGCGAAGTCGCGCATCGACCGGGCCGATCTGCTGCTCGCGGTGATGTTTCACGACAGCGAATCGTCGGCGGCCGGCGAGCGCGGATTCGCCAACGATCCCTTGAGCGACGCTCGACTTGAGCGGTCAGCTCGCACTCGAGCGGCCCATGCTCGTCGCCCGGATCAATCGCGTCGGCGCGCAGCTCGCTCTGGACAACGAACCGTCGCCGCCCAAGATTGATCAAGTTCACGCTGGTTCGCATGATTCTGCCGTTGACAGAAACCGAAACCGTAAGACCCGACCGGCCGGGCCCGCCTGGCGCCAACCCTGCAAGCGACCCCCGAACCAACCAAGGCATTCCACCCATGATCGAAACCAATGATCTGACCAAGATGTATGGTGAGCTGTACGCCCTCAATCGGCTCAACCTGACGCTGCAACCAGGGCGACGTCTACGGCTTCATCGGACCCAACGGCGCCGGCAAGACGACGACGATGCGCATCCTGGCCACGCTCTTGAACCCCTCCTGGGGCGAGGCGACCGTCTGCGGCTACTCGATCTACACCGGCTCGAAGGAAATCCGCCGCGTGATCGGCTACATGCCCGACTTCTTCGGCGTCTACGACGACATGAAGGTCATCGAGTATCTCGAGTTCTTCGCCTCCGCCTACCGGATCAAGGGAGCCGCCCGGCGGAAGATCTGCGAGGAGGTGCTCGAGCTGGTCGACCTCACCTACAAGCGCGACGCGCTCGTGACCAGTCTGTCTCGCGGCATGACCCAGCGCCTGGGCCTGGCGCGAACGCTGCTGCACGATCCCCAGGTCCTGCTCTTGGACGAGCCGGCCTCGGGCCTCGACCCCCGCGCCCGAATCGAGATGCGCGCCTTGCTCAAGGAACTGCGCAACATGGGCAAGACGATCCTGGTCTCCAGCCACATCCTTCCCGAGCTCGCCGATATCTGCAACAAGATCGGCATCATCGAGCAGGGGTGCCTGCTGGTCAACGGCGAGGTCACCGACGTGATGAAGCAGGTCCGCACCGACATCGTGCTCAACATCGCCGTCGCCGACCGCCTGACCGACGCCGCCGGCCTGCTGGAAAACCAGCCCGAGGTCGAGAGCGTTCAGGACAAGAGCGGCGTGCTGGTCGTCAAGCTCAACGAAGGCGTCAACCAGTACAGCTTCCTGGCCAACCGGCTGATCGAGCAAGGTTACGAGCTGACCCTCTTCAAGGAAGACGAGATCAACCTCGAGACCGCTTTCATGCATCTGACCAAGGGCATCACGAGCTGACGGCGGGTCCAGGTCAGGATGAGGCCAGGCCGGCCACAGCACCCTCAGTTTCGGTGCGGGTGCCGCTGTCGAATGCACCGATTGTGAGGGTCAAGTCGATTATGCCGCGCGGGCAGTCTGGGCGAGTGGGCCCTGATGTTGCCAGCGTTACTTCGGCACCGTTATAACGAAATTGTCTGGTCCCTCCCAACGTGTTGCCGTCCCCACACAGAGAGGCAGAACATTTCAATGCGCCCATCCTTGGATCTTCGGCGCCCTACTGTTGATAGGCACCCGAATCGCCCGCACCGGCGTCGCTCGAGCAAGCCGGAGATCGAGCTTCTGGAGGATCGCCGGCTCCTGACGCTCCCCGCAATCTCAGCGGTCCAGCAGTATGGGATTCCGTCGGTCTTAGCGATCGACAGCTCCGGCAACGTTTCGTACAACTTCCTCGAGGACGTGAACGGTGAGCCCCAGTGGGCCGGCTGGAGCCTGATACCTGGCGGCGTCGGCGCCACGGCGATTTCCACGGGCACGGTCCTGGTGGGTGCTCTCAGCGAGCCCTATGTCTTTCTGCTCAATTCAGCCGGGACCGTATCCTACAACTTCCTGAACAATAGCGATCAGTGGAATGGTTGGGTGCAGGTGGGCACCGACATAGGTGCGACGGCGATCTCGTCGGGGGTGCTGCCCATTGTCAGCCAGCCGTTCGTTTTCGCGATCGACAGCTCCCAGAACATCGAATTCAACTATGAGAGTTCGAGCGGGGCCTTTTCGCAGTGGTCCACGATCGCGAGCGGAGCGGCGGCTACGGCGATCTCGAGTGGGTTTATTCAGGCGACTGCATCGCCGGTCGCCTTCGAGCCCTACGTCTTTGCGCTGAACTCGTCGGGCAACGTCGAATACACCCAAAGAGATATCGGCGGGACGTGGAGCGCTCTTGCTCCGGTAGGCAACGGCCTCTCCGCAACGGCGATCTCGGCATTCACGCGCGGCAACGTCCCGTATGTGTTCGCTCTCGATACAAGCGGCAGTATCTACGCGAATCAACTGACGACTTCCGACCCGGTCGTAACACCGGCTGCCTCGCCGTCGACGACCAAGGCGCACGCCTCGAAACGGAGCGTCGGCGCTCGCGATGTGCACGCCAAGACACTGAAGATCTCGGTGGCAAACGCTCACAGACACACCGTTGCTCTCTCAAAACGGCATCACTCATCCCAATCGACCGCCGCGGCGAGCACAAGCCTTACTTGGGCCGGCTGGTCGCTGGTTGGGGTCGGCTCGGGAGCGACGCCGGCGACAGCGGCGCCGGCACTCGTATCGGCGTTTACCAACTACGTGTTTTCCCTGAATACGTCGGGGTCCGTTTATTCGACGTTCGGCACCAGCGGCTTGTGGAGCACCTGGTCGAGCGTGGGCAGCTTGGCGACCGGGGTCTCTGCCACCCAGATCGCCGTGACGTCGGCCCCGAATGGCTCGCCTTACGCCTTCGCCATCGGGACCGACGGCAACGTTTATTTCATCGACCAGTCGGCATGGGCGACCTGGAGCACGTGGAGCAGTATCGGGGCTCCCAGTTAACGCTCCCGGTCAACCCGTCTCTCCGCCCAGTGCGGTCACGAAGCCGGTCGGGTTGGCTGAGAGCTTGTCCTCAAACGGCGGACTTGTCGGCACCGTGTTCGTGTTCTCCAAGATCCCCGAGTACCCAGTGAAGCTGCCCTCAATGTACATCGTGTTCTGGATCGTACTGCCAAGCAGGAATGCGCTGCCGGTGCTGGTCTGGATGGTGACACTGCCCTGGATATAGGCGCCGATCGGCGGTGGGGTCGTGACGGTGATCGTCGTGTTTGCAATCGAGTTGAAATTCAAAATCAAGATATTCGAACCGGTCCCAGTTCCCTTGGGGGGCTGGTTGACGAGCCCCAGGAAGCGGCCGATCGTGAAGGTCGCGCCGTTGGAAATGTCAAGGTTGTTGCCGACGTTGAGCAGGTTGAGGTCGCGGCCGATGTGAACTCCCGTGCCGGGGCCGCTCAAGTCGGCTCCCTCGAGGATGTCAAGCGTGTTCAAGTCGCCACCCGTTGTGATGGTCGCACCGGGAAGGAGCGCATCGAATGCGATCCGGTCGATGGAGTTGGTCCCCAGGGAGGTCAGCGGGCCCGAGAGCTCGGCGGTTTGGAAGCCCAGGATCGAGCCGATCGCTCCGCTGGTGACGGTGAGCTGGCCGATGTTCAAAAGATGGCCGCGCTTGGTTTCGCCGTAGGCGAAGCTATGGGCGAAGCCCTTGACCTGGGCTTGGCCCAGGGGATTGATGGTCAGCTCGGTATTCGGGGTCGAGCCGTCGACGATGAGTCCCACTCGCCCGTCCGACATCGCATACGCGCGAACCGTTCCAATTGGCTGGGGATAACTGGCGGCCTGCGGTTGCACCTGCGTAAGGTTTGCCTGGGCCGACGAGTTTCCAGCTTGCCCGTTGGATCCTTCCGCGGTGTTGGTCGCCAACGTATTGGACGTATAAGACAGGCTGACCATGTAGTGCGAGCCGTCGAGCGCCACCACTTCAACGCTCTGGCCGCCGCGGGCCGTTTCGGTGGCAACTTTGGTTTTGATCCTGTAGGCCTTATTGAACGGAGGGGCGCCGCGGGCGATAAAGGGGGGTTTGTGAACGTCATAGGCAGCCCGCGAGCTGGTGTTCTTGAGCAGCGGCGGCGTGCTGCTGGCGTGCGCCTTCGCCGTAGAGAGCAAAAACCGGTCTTCCAGGCGCCCGTCAAGAGCCGGCTGAAATGCGCGCGATTGAGTACGACGACCCGGCTTGCGAGATACCCGCATCGGACGATCCTCCATGATCGTAGCCGACCGGCGCCGGCGCAATCGCTTCTGCTCGGGCCGACTCGGCGCTTGGATTTCGCCCCGCCGCCCGGCGACCCCGCGGCTCACCCCTGTCGTCGGATCCTACCGACAAAAAGGGGCACGAGCGGGGCGGCTTCCGGTCGTATCCTCTTCCGGCTGTTTGTATCGGCCGAAGACCCCGGTGCTCCGCTTTTTATCATTCGTGCCGGTCGCCCTCTGGTTCGTGGCACGCGGCTTATGCCGGATCGCGCGACGGTGGTGATTCTGACGGTCGCAGCGAACCTGCCGTGCCAGGCGGTTTTTTCGAACCGCAGGCTACCCGAAGAGCGCGCCCACCGGCTTGCCGCCATCGACGATCTTGATCGGGCGACCGATCGGGGTCATCGTTTCCTTGGTCGGGTCGACCTTGAGCGCGTGACAGAGCGAGGCCAGCAGGTCGGGAACGGTGACGGGGTGGTCCTTGACGTCGGTGCCGTCGGCGTTCGACGCGCCCGATGACCTGCCCTCCCTTGATGCCGCCGCCGGCCAGGGCGACGTTGAAGACCTTGGGGAAAGTGGTCGCGGCCGGCATTGCCGTTGATCTTGGGCGTGCGGCCGAATTCGCCCATCCAGACCACCAGGGTCTTGGTCAAGCATCCCCCTGTGCTTCAGGTCGGTGACCAGTGCCGCAAAGCCGGGATCGACCTGGGTGGCCAGCTTGCCCACTTTCTCGTGGTTTTGCTGGTGAGTGTCCCAGCCGTTGGAGCGGACCTCGACGAACGTCACGCCCGCCTGCACCAGGCGGCGCGCCAGCAGACAGCCCTGGCCGAACGGCGTCCGGCCGTAGGCCTCGCGGAGCGGCTCGGGCTCGTCGTCGAGGCGAAACGCCTTCATCTCCGGCGAAAGGATCATCTTGGCCGTCTGGCGGTACAGCGCGCGGTGGTCCGGACGCGGTCGGCGCCGCCGGTGCGCTCGAAACCGGCGCCCTCGAGGTGTTCGAGCAAGCCCAGCCGGCGGCGGAATCGATCGGCGCCGACCTTGGGCTGCGTGTTCTCGGGCGGCTGCTGCGGGTTCTGGACCACGAACGGCTCGAGTGCCGCGCCCAGGAAGCCCGCGCCGATCGTCGCGCCGCCGATGCTGACGATGTGGGGCAGATCGAACTGGCTCTCGCCCATCTCGCCGACCATCGAGCAGCCGATGTGCGGGTGCTTGATCGTCGCCGACGGCACGTAGCCGGTGTGGAGCTGGTAGGTCGCGCGCTGGTGGTTTCCCTCCTTGTTGGTCATCGACCGCACCAGCGCGATGTCCTTCATGACCTTGGCCGTCTGGTTCCAGCCCTCGGCGATCGAGATGCCGGGAACGGCCGTGGCGATCGCCTTGGTCTCGCCGCCGTGCTCGGTGCCGGGCTTGGGGTCGAAGGTCTCGAGCTGGCTGGGGCCGCCCGCCATCCAGAGCAGGATGCAGGCCATCTCGTTCTTGCGCATCTCGGCGGCGTGCAGCGCCATCCAGTCGGTGAAGCTGACGGGAACCGCCGCGCCCGCTGCCAGGCCCGCCGCTCCCAGCCCGATCGTCTGGAGGAAGTGCCGGCGGCCGATCACTCCCGCGCCGTTCATCGCCACCTGGACCATTTCTTTTTCGATGCCATGAGTTCCCATGAGGTCGATCTGCCTTTCCACGAAAAGCGTCAACGCCGGGTGAGGAACTCGGTCGTGTTGATCAGGCTCCAGTAGATGTCTTCAAACCCTTCGCGGACGTTGCCGACGTTCGCGAGATACTTGCCGCAGATCTCGACTTCCTGTCGCGTGGGCTGGCGGGACAGCACCCGGAGATAAAGAGCGTGCCAGGGCCGACCCGTTCGTTGGGCGCCGTGGTCAGGATCTCACCCAGCACCGTCCCCGGCCGCGCCTGCATCCGATTGTTGATCAGCGGGCTGTTCATCAAGAACAGGGCCTGCGGAATCGTGCCCATGACGTCTTCGTTGGCGACCGAGGGATCGACGCCGAAGAGCCGGTCGAAGAGCAGCCGCGGTCCGCCCGGCGCGCGGCCGGCCGCCTTCTTGGTGACTTGCGACGCCAGCCCGACCGCCGCGGCGGCCTTCTTGGCAGGCACCCTTGGACGGCCGTTGCTGCAGCCGCTTGGGATCGCCCAGGCTCAGGTTCTTGGCTTGCTGGCGTTCTTGCCAAGGCCGGCCTTGGTGATTGGCCGGCAGGCGCGAGGTTGCCGTCGGCGTCCGTGGGCAGCGCCAGCGCCTGGACGAGAGCATCGAAGACCTGATCGGCGCGAAGGCGGCTGGGCAGCTCGAGGCAAACGGCGTCTTGCCGGCCGCGTTGGCCGTCGATCGCACCCGCCGCTGGTAGGCCTCGGTATTGAGGATCGTGCGGAAGAGCCAGCGGACGTCGTATCCCCCCTTTTGCCATTGCTCGGCCAGCGGATCGAGCACCTCGGCGGCCTTGGGCGTGCGCTCGGGCCCGATGTCGTCGATCGGCTCGTAGAACGTCTCGCCCATCAGCGACGTACCAGACCCGGTTGATGTACGCCTTGGCGAACCAGGGGTTGTCCTGGCCGGTGACGTACGAGGCGGCCCTGCGCTCTGCGCTGCGAAGACGCCAACCGCTTCGGGCAAAGCCGGCTCGGGCTTGGATTTCGAGCTGGCCAGGAAGAACCGAGGCGCAATCGGGATCTGCTTGGTGGGGTTGTCCTTGTCGGGCATGAAGTAACGCCGAGGCCCCTGGGCGACCACGGCGATGACCGGCGGCTGACCATTGCCGCCGGCCTCGACCTGCCTGGGCCTGACGCCGGCGAAAAATGCGGCGAATTCATGAAACTGCACGCCGCTTCCATTGGTCGGTCTTGTGGTCGTGGCACTGGGCACACTGGATCTGGACGCCCATGAAGATCCGCGAGACCTCGCCGGCCATCTCGACCGGCCGGGCCTCGTGGGCCAGCGAGAGTGCAACGGCACCGTTTTCGTCGTTGCGGCCGGTGGCCGTGATCATTCCGGTGACAATCTCGTCCCACGGCGTATTGGCCGGCAGCCGTTTGGCCAGCCAGTCTTCGAGCAGGTCGAACCGCACGCGGGCGAGATTCTCGTTGGTGGCGTGGAACATGATCACGTCGCGCCAGTACTTGGCCCAGTTTCGGGCATATTCGGGACTGGCCAGCAAGGCGTCGATGAGCCGGGCTCGCTTGTCCTTGGCGCGATCGCGCAGAAACGCTCTGCACCTGCTCGGGCGTCGGAGGCCGGCCCGCCAGGTCAAAATAGATCCGGCGGACGAATTCGACGTCGCTGGTCAGCGTCGCCGGCTCGACCTTGGGGCTGTTGGCGGCCAGGTACTTGGCGATCAGCTTGTCGAGGTCGGCGGAAGTCAGCGTGGGTGGGGTGACCGTCTGCGCGGGGCGAGGCGGGAGATCCACTTTCACCGTGTCGGCTTCCGATTCCTTGAGGGCCGCCTGGATCTTCTTCTGGGCCTTGGCTTTCTTGGCAGCCGCCTTGGCGTTGCCCTGCTTGGCCTTGGGTTTACCGGGCTCGGGGCTTTGGCCTCCTGTACCCTGACCTTGGTCCGGATCGGCGGGCTCATACGACACGGCCACCGACCCAGTGGCCACCAGCGCCGCGAGCACCAGCGCCGCGGTCACGCGAAACCCCGCGCCCAGGCACGTCCGTCCCCAGTACGGTCGATCGAACGTCGACCCGCTATTCATGGTGATTCTCCCTGGCCCTTAATTCTAACTTAGTGCGCGCCGACGACTTAGTGCAAGGCGGGTTCCCGATCTTGAGACTTCTCAAGCTCTCTAGTTGATTAAACCCGAAGTCGGCCACGTGGTTTCGCCCTTGCGCTGGTGTTTTCGAGCGGTCTGTAGGGGTCGGTTCGCTCAGTTTCTTATGGATGCGCCGAAGTGGGCAGTACTGCCATGACTGCGGCGCGGACGCGATCAACCATCGCTCACGCTTTCTGGGCCGTCGCCAAGTCCGGCCAGAATTCCACACGCAGTATCGTAGGGACCGGTCTTCTGGATTGTGCGATTGACGTTGAGGCGATCGCTGTCGCCTTTCATTCATCCGTCCGCGCGCCAGATCAACCGGCGTTGCCATGCAAGACCCTTCCTTCTCGCAATGCGGCAGTCACACACGCGTTGGGCACGTTGGACCCGTCTTGCGGCATGTGGCTGGCGCATAACTCGCTCAGAGCGCCGTCCCAAACGATTCTCAGACATCCGATGTCCTGTGCGATCGAGGGCCGAAAAAAGAGTGCGGGCTCGAAAATGCCGTCACACCTGTCACGGCCTTACAGCGCAAGGAGTTATGTGTGACAGCTCCGTGCTTGAGCTCTCAAGCGCGAAGCCGTACAGTCGAGATGTGGCGCGGTGGTTTAGGTCTGCGTAGCGGGGTTGGCTCTTTCGATTGCCAGTGCCTTAATAGCAAGCCATGCCCCGTTTTCGTGCCTACAGGGTGTGTTGCGCGTTGCACGACGACCGCTGCGAAGCGCGCTTGCTCGTGTGCCAACGGGTTGGAGGTGTGTCCTGACGGTCAGTTCTGTCATCCACAACCGCAGAAGAATTCCGATGCGAGTCGGAGCAAACGGCCTCGTCGCGCCCGGGCCCGAAGCGGCGCGGATCCTCTCAATCGACGAGCTCCGGTCGGTGATCTTCATCATACGGTGTGCAAGAGTGATCGGATTTCTCCAGCGGTTCGCGCCCGAGAGGTATTTGCCGCCGAAGGAAGACAGAGTTCCGCCCTCGTTGTTGAAACGACTGATTCACGAGCTGAAGAAGCTCGTTCCCAAGTGGAAATGGATTTCGTCCGCTCGAGAGCTTCCTCGTTCGCCCGCCAAGCTCGGGGATGAGTTGTTCTACGCTATCACAGCTCTTCGCTTGAGCCGCCTCGAAATCTGGCGAGCGGGCTTTACGGATTGCGTCGCAGTCCTGGACGAGGCCTACTCGCTCTTGTATTCGATAGGAACCAGGATGCGCGAAAGGAAACACCGGTCCAAAGGGCAGGAAGTAGACGTGAAGACGCAGTGAAACGCCTCGTCGTGACAGCCCCATACCTCATCGTGATGCGGCTGGTCCACCGGGCTGACGGTAAGTGATCGGCCTCGGCTCGAGCCACTCCACGATCTTTCCCTTGATCGAATAAGCGAAGAAGTGGTTCCCGCGAGGATTGTAATGTCCGATGAAGTACTGCTTCATGTAATCGCCGTACGGCAAGTCAGATCGGCGAAAATCCCGCAGGTGCACCTCGTTCATGTCGAATACATCGAACCCCGCGGCATTCAGGTAATCTGCGATCTCCTGGTCATATCGCCGCAGGCCTTGTCGCATCTCATCCAGCACTCGAGACGGGTCGAACAGCACCACCAACAGCTTCTTCCCGTTCGCGGCGGCAAACTGGCGAGTCTTCTCCAGGATGATTCTCGTGGCGCGGAGGGAGTAACGATCCAGAAGCTCGCCGGCTTGAAAACGTAGGAACGCAGTATCATCCCAGTTCATCCGGTAATTGAGCCGGACCGCGAGCCTGTCGATTTGCTGGCGGTTGAGGTCCCGGATGAAGTTCAGCTTGAACGCGTAGAGTTGTAGCGCCACGTCATCCTTGAGATGCTCGACCGTCCACTCCGGGTCGCACATGCGATAGAGCGACTCGCGTGTCGGGAGCAGATTTTCCTTTTCGACGAACTGCCCGCTCTCCAGGTTCAACTCAAGGTTGGCCCAGAAGTTGTTGTGGAACATCTGCCCACCCTTATCGTCCCACCACCGGTAGATGATGGCGTGCCGGCAGCGCAGCAAGCTGCGGATGTGGTCGTCGCCCCAGATGTAGAAGATCAGGTACTTGGCGCCGTGGTCGGTCCGCTCCTCACGGACCATCCGCCGGTATGCCTGGTAGACCCCGTAGCCGCCCATCCCGAAGTTGCGGATCGGTTCGCCGAGGTGGGCGGCGAGCCGTTCTTGCCACGTCTCGCCGTCGCTGACTTGCTGGCACAGCGTGAAACTGTCGCCGTAGCTGTTGATGCGGCACGGGCGGCCGGCATACATGAACGAAGTCCGGGCTCCGTCCGGACCTATCGTGGAAATCGTGGCGCTGCCGTCGATACCGTCGGCCGGCGTGAAGTTGCCGAGCACATAACCCAGTTCCGGATCAAACCGAGCCCAACCGGGGCCGCGCAGGAAGCCTTCGATGACAGTGCGTGGGACGGTGCTGTCTCGGAGATATTGGTTGAAGGTTGGCTTCTCAGACGGCTCCGCGCCCTGAACGCGGTGGGCGGCCAGCATCAGGAATATCGCCGCGAAGACTGCTTTCGCTCGATTGAATGCGCTGGCCATCGCTCACCCGTCTTTTGCAGTATGCGAGAAGAACCTGTGATCTACCGTTTACGCGATGCGCACCTGGTTCCTGGCACCGGCCAAGCGGGCGCTGCGCAGAATGTCGCTCGTGTGATTGCCTGGAAGCTCGTTGTTGCGGGCTTTACTTTTGACCGATTTGCTTGAGCAATTCCTTGGCCTCGGGATGCTCCGGATCGCGCTTGAGCACTTCATCGACCGTCGCGCGGGCTGCGTCGCGCTGGCCAAGCCCGAGTTGCGCCTTGGCCAGCTTGACTCTGACGTCGTCGGGCCTCTTGAGTTTAAGCGTCAGCGCGGTCTGGTATTCCTCGATCGCCTGGGCGAACTTGCCTCCGGCGGCTTGAGCGTCGGCCAAGAGTACGTGGGCGGTGGGCTCGTAAACGTCGATGTGCAGGCATTCCGCGGCCCACTTTTCGGCCTCGGCGATGTTACCCGCGCCAGGTGGCGCTCGGCCAATTCCTTGCGAACGATGAAGCTGTCGGCATCGTTGGCCGCGATCATCGCCAGGTCGGCGAGAAACTTGTCGGTATTCTTCTGGCGCAGGTGCACGCGGGCTAGCCCGGCGATCCACTTGTTATGGAACGGGTCATCCTTGCGGGCCAGCTCGTAAAGCTTCTCGGCCTCGTCGAGCTCGCCTGCCTTGAGCTTGAGCACCGCCAGGAGGTCGATCACGCGCTCGTCGGGCCGGTTCGGGTCGAGCGCCGGCGTCAGCACGGCGAGCGCGGCCGTGTCATCTCCGATCGTGTCCAAGAGCCGGGCTTTGACGTAACTGGCCAGGGGATGATGAGGCTTCTTTTCGAGCGCCTTGTCGGCGAACGGCCGCGCTTCCTTGTAGTCGCGCCGCGCGAAATGTTCGTAGGCCATCCGCGCGTTCAATTCGGGATCGTCGGGTTTTTCCTTGAGCTGGCTCTCAAGCTTCGACATTGCGACCGGGGCTTCCTCGTTCACGCGAACCCTGATCGTCTTGATCACGTCGTCCAGATACGCCAGATAACCCTTCTCGAAGTCAGCCTTATCGACCTGAAAAGAGGCCGCGATCGCGCGGTCGGTCACGAGCCCGCGGCGATACGCGGTAAGCATACGAATCAAGGCGTCGTCGCCGAAGCGCTTGAGCATGTAACGGGCGTAGAGCTGAGCCTGGCAATACGCCATCTGGCGGTCATCGGGCTCGTGGGGCCTGATGAAGCCGAGGTTGATCGTATCAAGGTTCAAGAGCTTGTCGCGCTTGGGCACGCGCTCGAGAAGCAGCTTGTTCCACTCCTGCGGCCTCGGAAAACCCTCGCTCTCGACGGCCAGGGCCTCGGTGTACCAGTGGGGAATGTTGAAGTCGGTCTGTTGCAAGGTGATCACGTGGGCCACCTCGTGTGTGAGGACGCGGGCCCAGTTGAAAGGCACGCGTGTGGCCTTCGGGCTCGCCAGAGCCACGACCCGGCCGGTGCAGGCGCCGACTGTCGGCACGAACGGCAGCCCGATCGTGCGGCCGCTGAACCGCTGGTGGTCTTTGAGGATCTCGATCTTGGTCTTGCCATGGGGGGCATAACCAAAGCGGGCAGTCAAGGTTGGGTAGACTTTTTCGAGATACCGCGACATGTAGCGGGCGAGCAGCTCATCCTGGGTGGGGTCGATCACGACGGTGAAATGCGGCGACTCGACGCTGGTGTACGACGCCATGTGCCTCAAAACCTTCATCATGTTGTCGGCGCGCACGTTGAAGGGATCGGCGGCGAAGGCCGAGTCGAAGAGACTTCGCGCCTCGGTTTCGCGTCCGACCTGCATGTAGAGCATTCCTAGGCCGATCGGCGCATCGGGCCGGCTGGGGTCGGCCGCGGCGGCCAGCAGGAAGGCGCGCTCGGCCGAGTGATATTTGCGGCGGTCGGCGAGCCGCTCGGCCAGCGCAGCATAAAACGACGCCGGGCGCGGGTTATTGGCCAACGCTGCCTGCTCAGCCGCGGCTGCTCCGATGGGGTCGACCAAGAGCCGGCACGAAGCGGCCAGCCGCCCGAGCGCATCTTCATCGCGCGGGTTCTCGGCGACGGCCTTCTGAGCGGCGGCCTTGGCGTCGTCAAACCGCTCATCGGAAATGTTCAGGTCAGCCAGCAGGATATAAGCCGGCGCATAGTGCGGGTTGATCTCGAGGCGCTGCTCCGCCTTGGATCGGCCGGCGGCCAGTCGATAGCCTTGCAGATCGGCCTGGCCCAGCGTCACGAGCACCTCGGGCGCCAGGGGATTGATTTGCTGCGCCCGGGCCAGTTCGCGCACAGCCGAGCGCTCGTCGTAACCGGAGAGGAACAGCCGCCCTTGCAGCCATGGCGCCTGCCAGCAATTGGGATCGGTGCGGAGCGCGCCTTCATATAGGTCGTTGATCACGTCATTGAGCGCATCCTTGAGCTCCTCGCCGCGGGCGCTGGCGCGATAATAGCGCTCGGCAGCCTGACCGACCAAGAGCATTGACGCCGCATCCTTGGCGATGTCGGGCCGTTTTTCGTTGTAGCGATCCACGAACCACTTGCACGCCGCAACGGCCTTGTCGAGCTCTCCGCGCAGGTCGAGGAGCCGCGCCTCGACCCAGCGCGCCTGCAAGTGATCGGGGTCGATCTTTTGGGCCTGGCGCGTCGCGGCCAGAGCTGCCTCCCAATCGCCGCGAATCAGCTCGAGGTCGGCGAGCCGCCCGACCAGGTCGGCGTTATTGGCCTGGGCCGTGATCGCCCGCTTCAGCCCGGTGATCGCCTTGGCGTATTCGCCCTGATTGGCCTGTGCTTCGGCGGTGGCGAGCCGCGAGCGCCGCAGAAAGTGCGGGCGTGAGCCCGACCGGGCCCTTCTCGGGCTTGAGCGAGTCGATCGCCGTCAATGCTTCTTCGGCCTCGGCGTACCGACCGTTTTGCAGCAACCGCCGCGCGTCCTTCAGCTTCGCTTCCACGGCCGCCGCCGCCTGCGGTTCCTCTTTTTGCTCTGCCTTCGCCGCGCGCCTGCCGCCTGGCCGGCTACCAACATCAGCACCGTCACAACGCCGTATCCCATCCGCACCCTCCTTCCACTTACCTGTCAACGTTACCAAAGCCCCGCCGGTGTTGGCATCTACCCGCCGTAATTCCACCCGGCCGCTCCACCCCCAAACGCATCACTCCGTCGAACGCCACAATTTGCGAAGCGGCTTAACTATACACTAATCAGTCGGACTCGGCATTACCGCGAATCCAGTTACTTTAGCGGCACATTATCAGCCCAGTCGGCGGTGCCGCCAATCATGTGGTTGCCCGAAATTGCTTAAGAAGGCGTCTTAATAAAGCCGAAATGAGATGGCAACGGATGGCTTTGTTCGCGGGATCGGGCTGCTCTTGCGGACCGTTGGACGGGAGCATTCACGATGAACCGAAGCTCACGCAGAAGTCGTCGCGATCATCGAGGCGCGCCTCGTGGCGGCGACGGTCGTGGTCATTTTGAACACGGGCTGTATGAGCCAGCAGCTCCGGACCACAGCGCGGCGCACGACGAGCACGCTGCCCGACCTGCAGTACCAGCAAATCGTGGATAACGTGGCGGCGACGGCCTCGAATCCGGGATTGCTCCCGTACCTGGCCGTTGCCGGGCAGGGCACGGTGCAGGTCACCGATAACGGCAGCTCGTCACTGGGTTTGACCTTCTCGCCCAAGGCGCTGACTTCGAGTTTGCTAAGCCTGGGCACCACGCGCAACGTCACCGGTACGTGGTCTCTCGGTACGGTCACCAGCCCGGAAAAGATCCGCAGCATGCAGGCCGTCTACGAGCGCGCCGTCCTCGGCGCGACCGAGAAACATGAGGATTACGCCTGGCTTAATATCGGATGCCTGCGCGACGTGCCACGGCAGGCCAGTTTCGTCGGGTGTCACGACCGCACGTATGTCTGGGTGATGCCTGAAGGTGTTCCGGGGCTATCCGACCTTACTCTCGCGATCGTGGATATCGCCACACGAGAGGACTCGCATGCCGGCCGCATCGACGACGGCGGTCCTCCGCATCGGAAGGGCAGCGACCCTGGCGGTCCCCAGGCGCAACTTTCAGGTACCGCCGTCGGGCCCGGTGTACACGCCGGGCGTCCCCTAAGGCCGGCGACCCCAGAGATGGTGTTCGGCGCAACCGACTGATGCGCGTTAACGTTTCGGCTCGACCGGCTCGGCTCCTTGCCTGATCTCGCCGACGAGATAGGTGGTCTTCGCTTGAGACTCGTAATACGTTCTCATGTTCACCTCGGCCTGAATTCCCAGGAGGATGCTCAGACCGCCGGCCAGGAAGAACATCACGGTCAGGAAGGGCAGGGGGGTTTCGATGAATGACTTGGGGTCGAGATCGCGTCCCCACCAGAGGTAGGGCCACGGGAAGATGTATTTGAAATAGAGCATCGCCACGAATGAGAGCGTGCCCAAGCCGAAACGACCAAAGGCCGAACCGGCCGAAGAAGTGCAGCGGGCGCTGCGCGTAGCGTTGGAGGAAGCGAATCAAGATCAGGTCGAGCACGACGTGGAACGTTCGGCTCAGCCCATACTTGGTGCGGCCGGCGGTTCGAGGTCGATGATTGACCACCAGCTCGGTCACGCGGGCGCCTTGCCAGGTCGCGAAGATCGGGATGAACCGGTGCATCTCGCCGTAGAGGCGCACGCCTTCGAGCACCCGGCGGCGGTAGGCCTTGAGCGTGCACCCGAAGTCGTGCAGGGGTACTCCCGAGACGCGCGCGACCAATCGGTTGGCGAGCCACGACGGGACCTTGCGGGTGATGAGGGCGTCGTGGCGATCCTTCCGCCAGCCCGAGACCACGTCGTGGCCCTTTTCGAGCTCCGCGAGCAGCCGCGGGATGTCGGCCGGATCATTCTGCCAGTCGCCGTCGATGGGAACGACGATCTCGCCGCGCGCCAGATCGAGCGCCGCCGACAGCGCCGCAGTCTGGCCGCAGTTTCGCCGCAGAAACACCACGCGAACGTGCTCGGGATCGGCCCCTGGATGGCCTGCCAGCCTCGCAGACGTGCCGTCGGTCGAGCCGTCGTCCACGAAGATCAGCTCGTAGCCGAAGCGCCAGCGGTCGCAACACCGCGTTCGAGCTCGCTGTGCAGCACTTCGACGTTGCTCGACCTCGTTGAATACGGGAATCAAGACCGAGAGATCGAGGTCGTGGACGGGCCGGGGAGTTTCGGCACGACCGTCTGCTGGTAGACGAGTTCATTGGAAACGTGGTCATGGGTCGAAGTTCGCCACAGCGCTTGCAGACCACCGCTTAGCCCTTGATGAATTGAAGCAGGTATCGGCGGCTGATCACGAGCGAATCGAGCCGCGCTTCGATCGATTCTTCAAAGGCTCGATCTTCGACCTCGATGGCGACGTGGCCCTGAGTAGCCGGCGTCGCTCAAGGCGCCGAAGAACGCCCCCCAGCGCACGTCGCCCAGTCCGGGAATCTTGGGCGTGTGCCACAGCTTCGGGTACGAGAGGACGCCGTGATCGTCGAGGGCGGCACGGTCGATCCGGGCATCCTTGGCGTGCACATGGAAAATGCGGTCCTTGAACTCGGCCAGCGGCGCGACGTAGTCGATTTGCTGCCAGATGAAGTGCGACGGGTCGAAGTTCAAACCGAAATGGTCGCTGGGAATGTCGTGGAACATTCGCCGCCAGATCGCCGGCGTCGTCGCCAGGTTGTTCCCGCCCGGCCACTCGTCGATCGTGAAGAGCATCGGACAGTTCTCGATTGCGATTTTCACGCCCTTGCTCTCGGCGTATGCGATCAAGGGTCGCCAGACGGCCAGGAATCGCGGCCAGTTGGCATCGACCGAGAGAGCAGGGTTGCGGCCGACAAACGTGTTGACCAGTCCGACGCCGAGTGCCGCGGCCGCATCGATCACCGCTGCGCAGATGCGCCGACCGCCGCATCAGCCTCGGCCTGATCGGCCGCCAATGGATTGGGGTAATAACCCAACCCCGAGATCGCCACTGCCGTGAGTCGCGACGCAGGCCCTTGATCGTATCGATCGCGGCGGCAGACAGGTTCGTCGTGTCGATGTGGCTCACGCCTGCATACCGGCGCTCGGACTCGCCGGGCGGCCAGCACATCAGCTCGACGCTGGAAAAGCCTGCACTCTTGGCAAATCCAATGACTTGTTCGAGTGTGTAGTCAGGCAGTATCGCAGAAACAAAGCCGATCTTCATGACTTGCGCTCTCGCTCGGGGACAAGACAGCGATCAAGAGTCGATTAGCATACCTCGCAATCACGACCGAGTGTGACCCAGTTTCCGGCCGCGGCGCTCCGGGCGATCGCCTCGCAGAGCCGAACTTCTCGATCGCCGTCGGCCAGGCTCGGGAAGGCCGGCGCACGACCCGCCGCTCGTCCCTCGGCGATCCAGGTGTAGACGTCGAGATAGAGCTGCTTGAATGTGTCGGGAAATCCCTCGGCGTGCCCACCCGGAAAGTGGCACATGGCCGCGGCGGCCTCGCAGAGAAGACTCGGGTCGCGCTCGAGCACCTGGTTGGGTGCGCGCCGCGAGCCGATCCAGAGCTGGTTCGGCGACTCGCTGTCAAAAAGAGCGCGCCGCCGGTGGCAGCGATCTCGATCGTCAGGCGGTTCTTGCGGCCGGCGGTGACTTGCGATACGTGAAATGCTCCGTGCACACTGCCATCGAAGCGCAGCATCACCGCCGCGTGATCGTCGGTGGTAACCTCGACCTCGGCCAGCGCACGGGAATGGTCAACCGTCCCGGACCCGCTGAAGGTGTCCGAGGGCCTATGCGGCCGGAAACGGCGACGATGAAAGGTTGCCACGTCAGCGCACACAGATCGTATCGGCAGGCCGATCACGTACTGGGCCAGATCCATCCAGTGCGTGCCGATATCGGCGACCGCGCGGAAGTTGGTGTGTCCGTCGGCTGCGACCCGCCAGTTGTAGTCTTCGGGGTAGAGCAGCCAATCCTGGACGTAGGAACCCGTTACACTGAGAACGCGCCCCAGCGAGCCGCCCAAGATCCGCTCGCGCATTTCGCGGCAGATTGGGTAATAGCGCACATTGTAATTCACGGCGGCTGCTTGCGACGGGCGCGATTGCGCGAGAGCCACGAGCGCAGCCGTCTCGTCTGAAGTCGTCGCCAGCGGCTTTTCGCAAACCAGGTGGCGGTCCGCTTGCAGCACTCGCTTGGCCTGCTCGAAATGGTGCGCGTTGGGTGACGCCACGTGGACCACCCCGACGCGATCATCGGAGAGAAGCTCGTCGAGATCGCGGTACACCCGCGGAATCAAAAGCGGTCGAGCGACCTGGCTGGCTCGCTCGACCGACGACCCGAGCACGCCCAGCACGTCGACCCCGATTCGTCGCAGCGCCTCGACATGCACTGGGCCAATGAAGCCGCCGCCGATCAATGCGGCGCTGGGGGCACCTCGGACTAGAGACGGTGAACCCATGGCGAAAGTCCGACCTGCGCGGGTGGCTGTCGAGTCAGAAACGAAACACTCCAAAGGCAACGCCGACCAAGAGCCCCACGACGTGCGCCGCATTGGCGATGTTCCCGACCACACCGGTGAACGCGCCGGTCATGCAGAGCGTGATCCAGAGCAGCACGAACATGACGCTGTTGGGGTGGAGAATCATTCCCTGCTCGGGCTCGTAGAGCCCCTTCATCCAGATGTAGCCGAAGAGAGCGCAGACGACTCCAGAGATCCCGCCGAAGATGTGCGGCTCACCGGGGTCGAATTTTTCACCGTAGAGGTACTCTCCGAAGTTGGAGACGACCGCCGAGACCAGCACGAGTGAGGCCAGCCGAGGCGTGCCGCGCCGAAGTTCGATCATCGTGCCAAAGGTGGCAAGCGCCCAGGTATTGAACAGCAAATGCAGGATACTGAAGTGCAGAAAAATCGGGGTGACGAGCCGCCACACCTCGCCGTGCAGAATGTCATTGAGGCCGCTCGTGCGCAGTCTCCCTTGCAGGTCGACGTATGAGCTCGAAAAGGTCAACCGGTGTGCCAGCCCCGAAAACTTCTCCGACTCGACGAGGAGAAACACAACCAGACACACGGCGATCAAGATGAATGTGAGCGGTCGCCGCCTGAAGCCCGGGTACGCCCACTGTTCGGCAACTTCGCGATAGTTCTTGCGGAACTCCTGGTTGAGCTGTTGCTCCTTCTGACGAATCGTCCGCGCGGCCTCGATCGCTTCCTGATACCGGGGATCGTCCGGTCGGCTCACGTAGCCCTGTAGCTCCTCGCGGGCCTTCCCCACGTGGTCCTCGTTGTAGATCCACACGGTCCAGCCTTCGGGCTGCTCGTCGATGCGCGCCTTCATGCCGAGAGTGAGGAGATAGTCGCTGAACACCTTGGAGTCGAGGGCTTTGGGCAATGTTCCAATCTGGCGCAACGGTTAATCCCTTTACGGCGAAAAACAAGTTTAAGCGCGGCATTTCGGCCTGGCTCAAGCGATAAGCCTCGGCCAGAAGGATTGCCATCAGCTTACCACAATCCGAACCGGCGCCACACCCACGGGATGGCTGTGCTTTGGGGCTTCGACCGATGTGCCGGTCGCAAATCGCCAGGTCTCCCAGGCAACTCGATATCACGACGGCCGCCTCCAGTATAAAGTCTCGGGCATCGGCCTGGCGCGGCCGCTGGTGAAGCCGCCGACGATCAAAGGGACGCGTGGCGACTGGAATGCGACTTCCGGGCGCCGGTTGGCGGTCATTGGCGAAGCGCCGACAGACTGTTACGATGAAATCGCGGACCGCACTCCCGTGATGGCGTGGCGATAACGCGCCGGGCTTAAAGCCTGGCATACTTCGGGAGCGTACACCCGGCATGTCGAGCAACCCACCGCGGTATCGCCTGGTTATTTTCGATGCCATTGACGACCCGCTGGAGGTGCGCGACGTCGTTTGCACGGTGACGGGGATGCACGGGACAGACGCCGTGCAATGGTTGGCACGTGCTCCGGGGACATGGCCCCGACCGCTCGAGGAGCAGGCGGTCCGCGGAGCTGCTCGATGCCCTCTACGAGGCTGGAATCGCGGCCGAAGCCTGGCGGATCGATCAGTTCCCGGATCTCAGCCCCGCGCGAACGGTGCACCGGGCGGCGTGCTTGGACGACGGCCTCCGCATCGAGGGCCTGCGCGCCGAGCCGACCCACTGGGTTGCCTGGGACAAGATCGAGCTGATCTGCGCGGGCCGGATAACCGCCCTGGACGAATTCCGCCAGGTGCAATCGCCGCGCTGGCCATCTGTCGTGGTATCGGGAATTCGCGCTCTCGCACTCATGAAACCGCGGGCCGTCCATGCGCCGTGCGCGCGCAGCGCGCATTCCCCGCGATCCGGTCGGCGAGGTAATCGTCGTGCGCCGCGACCCGAGAATCGCCTTCCGGGTCGTCGAAAACCAGATGAACTACGCTTATCTGGGCGACCGCCTCAGCCAGACGGCCGCCGAGAATTTCCCGGTGTTCGTAGCCGACCTCTGCCGGTATTCGCCGCATGCGTTCATCACTCCGTCGACGAGCGCGCTACTCGACGCGGCTCGCCCCGGCGACTGCGAATTCCCCAGTTCGCAGTCGCTGCTCGACTACGCGACTCACCGCTTGCTCTGGAGCTGGTACCGCCGCGACCGAGACGCGCAAACCCATTTGCCAGGCACCGATCCGAATAGCCCCCAAGACCGAGACGATGCGAGCGACGATTCGAGCGAACACGACCAACAAAGATGGTGCGTGAGCCTGCATACCCGGCATTCGAAATAACGCTAAGCGGAACGCTGCGCATCGCGTTTTCGGCGGGTGGTGCATGTTCGCAACATGCCTGCAGCCATTCTTTGCAACTGCGCTTCGTTTTGTTACACTTTGAGCCTCGCGATGGTTACATCGGTCGCGCAGCGACACACCCGGGCCGAGCACGGTCGCTCTGATCTTGGGCAACGGAAGTTCGGCGAATGGCTCTGATCACTCTGGTTTGGTAGGAGATGCAAGGCCGTGACGCACAACGACCGTTACCTGTTCACGAGCGAATCGGTCTCGATGGGCCATCCCGACAAGATGGCCGACCAGATTTCCGACGGCATTCTGGATGCGATTTTCGAGCAAGATCCCTACGCCCGCGTCGCGTGCGAAACCTTGCTGACGACCGGGCTCGTGTGTCTGGCAGGCGAGATCACGACCAGGGCAATGGTCGACTATCCGGCGATCGTGCGTCAGATCGTTCGCGAGATCGGCTATACCTCGAGCGATATGGGCTTCGACGCGTCGACCTGCGCCGTTATGGTCGCCTTGGGCAAGCAATCGCCCGACATCGCGCAGGGCGTCGACGAAGATAGCAGCCGCGGCAAGGACATCGGCGCCGGCGACCAGGGAATGATGTTTGGCTTCGCCTGCAACGACACCGAAGAGCTGATGCCGCTTGCCGATCGCGCTGGCGCATCGGATCATTAACCGGATCACCGAATTGCGGCAAGATGGCACGATTCCTTGGCTCCGGCCCGATGCCAAGAGCCAGGTCACGATCGAATACGACGGCTACACGCCCGTGCGCGTCGACACGGTGGTCGTCTCGACGCAGCATCACCCCGACGTCACTCACGCCGAGATCGTCGAGACGGTCAGGAAAGAGGTGATCGATGCCGGTGTTGCCCCGAGACTCTGGTGAACGGGTCGGTGACGTACCACATCAATCCGACGGGCAAGTTTGTGATCGGTGGTCCGCATGGCGACTCGGGCGTGACCGGCCGAAAGATCATCGTCGACACCTACGGCGGCATGGGCCGGCACGGCGGCGGCGCGTTCAGCGGCAAGGATCCCACCAAGGTCGACCGCTCGGCCGCCTACATGGCGCGGTACGTCGCCAAGAACATCGTGGCCTCGGGACTGGCCGAGCGCTGCGAGATTCAGCTCGCTTACGCGATCGGCGTCTCCGAACCGGTGAGCGTCCACGTCGATACCCAGGGAACCGGAACCTTGCCCGACTCGTTGATCGCCGACCTTGTCCGCAGCCATTTCCGGCTCAACCCGTCGGGAATCATCAAGCACCTCGATCTGCGCCGGCCGATCTATCGCAAGACCGCCAGCGGCGGCCACTTCGGTCGGTCGGAGCCGGAATTCACCTGGGAGAAAACCGACAAGGCCCACGTGCTTCGTGAAGCAGCAATGAGCTGCGACACGTCGACTGATTGCGTGATGCATGTCCACATCGTGGCAAGCACTTTCGGCCCAGGCGCCGCGCGGCCTTCCCGGCGAGTTCGGCGCCGAGCCGGCTGCCTTGGCCTGTGCTCCGGGCCGCGTCGAGCTGCTGGGCAACCACACCGACTACAACGGCGGGCTGGTCCTGGCCGCGGCGGTCGATCGCTGGACGGTCATCGTCGGCCGCAGGGTCGCGGCGCGGGAAGCGAGTGTCTTCTCGAGTCCATTTTCGACGAAACCGACGCAATTCTCGCTCGACGCAATCGAGCCATCGGCGGCGGGATCGTGGGCGCGTTATGTCCGCGGCGTCTGCTGGGCACTTGGCAGACATGGTACGGGCCGCTGACATCGGGCTTCGAGGCAGTCATCGCCGGCGACGTGCCGCTCGGGGCCGGACTTTCGAGCTCGGCCAGCCTGCAGGCGTCGTTCGCGCTGGTTCTTGATTCAGCTCGGCTTGGTCCGGGACGATCGGTGCCGCTGAATTCGACGGCCGATCGCGGCGACCTTCAGCGCATGGAGCTCGCGCAAGTACTGCGGCGGTCCGAAAACGAGTTCGTCGGCGTCGGCTCGGGCTTGCTCGACCAGTTCTCGAGCCTGTTCGGCCGTGCGGGCCACGCGCTCTTCCTCGATTGCAGTACGCTCGACTACGATCGGGTGCCGCTGGGCGATCTCCGCGCCGGCGATCGTGGTTTGCGACTCGCGAACCTCGCGGCGGCTGGCCGATGGGATGTACGACCGCAGGCGCGCGGAGTGCGAGCGGGTGACCGCGTTTTTTCGAGATAAGGTCGGCCCATCACGGCGAGTTCATGCTGTCGGACGTGACGCTCGAGCGAGCTCGAGGCGCGAGTGGGACAAGCTCGATCCCGTCGGCCGCAAGCGCGCCCGCCACGTTTTGAGCGAGAACGAGCGGGTGCGCCAGGGGGTCGAGCGCCTTGAAGGCAGGCGATGTCGCCGCGTTCGGCCGGCTGATGTCGGCTTCACACGCCTCCAGCCGCGACGACTTCGAGAACAGCTCCGCCGCACTCGACGCCTTGATCGAAGCGGCCGAGGCTGCTCCCGGCTTTCTGGGCGGCAAGCTCTCAGGCGCGGGCTGGGCCGGCTGCACGGTCAACCTGGTCCAGGCCGAGCGCGCCCTCGAATTTGCCGAAGACGTTCGCTCGACCTATGCCCGCACGCACCGGCACCGTCTGCGAAATCCACATCTGCCACGCCGCCGACGGGGCGTTTGGCTGCGACCTCGTGTCTGCCGACTCTTGATCGGTATCATCGCTGTGAGAGATCCGGTCGAAAGACCCTCTCCCGAGGACATAAGCCATGCCCTGGGCCCGGATGCTTGCGGACCTGATCGTCGTGTTTCATGCGTCGTACGTCGGATTTCGTTGTGCTGGGCCTGGCGGCGATCCTGCTCGGGATCGTGTTTCGGTGGCAGCTGGGTCCGCAACATCTGGTTTCGCTCGATCCATCTGGCGGCGATCGGGATCGTCGTCGGCAGAAGCGGCGGCCGGCATCAAATGCCCGCTGACGGTCTGGGAACGGCAGCTCCGCCACGCGGCGGGACAGGCCGCCTACACCGGCGACTTCATCGGCTCACTGGGCGCACCAGTTGATCTTCTACCGGGCGGAGCCGTGGGTCTTCACGCTGATCTACGTCTTGTTCGGCCTGGCAGTGCTGGCGGCGTTCATCCTGGCACCTCCGCGCTTGGCACAACCGGATTGCGCCAGGATAACTTACGTGCAAGGTCGCTTCGATCCGCGAAGAAGAACCCTCTTTCGCGGAGCGAAAGGCGACCATTCTTCGCACGGCGCGAGAGGAGCGAATCGATGGCAGAATTGGTGCAGAGGTCGATGGGTGCAGCCGCTCGGTTTGACGTTGCTGTCTGGGGGCAGTCATCGACGTCGAGCGCGCCCGGCTGCAACGGCTGAGACCTGCCTGTCGCCGTTCGTGAAGCGGCTCGATCGGCCCGAGAAGTATCTCTACCTGTTCTGCGTCGACGCCGACGCCAAGGACAACGACTTCGTCACCGTCATCGACGTCAACCCCGACAGCGCGACCTACGGCACGATCCTGAACACGGTCGACCTGGGCACCAAGGGGAACGAGACGCATCACTGGGGCTACACCGACGACCGCACCAAGATCTGGGCGGGCGGCTTGTTCTCGAGCCGGATCTGGATTCTGGACGTGGCGACCGACCCGGCCAAGCCGCGGATCGAGAAGGTGATCGACAACGTGCCCGAGGTGACCGGCCTGTCGGGCCCGCACAGCTACTACGCGCTTGCCGGGCCGGATGCTGATCAACTTCCTCGGCTCGGCGAACGGCGGCTTGCCGGCCGGGCTGGCCGAGTTCACCAACGACGGCAAGTTCATCCGCCGGCTCGAGAACCCCAGCGAGGCGCCCTACGGCTACGACGTGGCCATCAAGCCGGCGCTGAACCGCATGGTCACCAGCAGCTTCACGCCGCTTGCGCAACTACAAGAAGCCGCTGGCCCAGATGGACCTGAAGGACTTCGGCCGCGAGCTGGTCGTCTGGGACTTCAAGAACCGCACGCCGCTCCAGGTCGGCAAGGCGGGCCTGGCCCCGCTGGAAGTGCGCTGGAGCCTGAAGCCCGAGAACAATTACGGGTTCACCAACTGCGCCCTGGATAACTCGATCTGGCTGTTCAAGGGCAACGGCGAGGGGACGCTACGAGTTCAAGAAGGTCGCCGACACCGGCGCCTTGCCGGCCGACCTGCGCCAGAGCCCCGACGACAAGTACCTCTACGTGAGCTGCTTCGGCGACAACCTGATCCAGCAGTGGGACGTCTCCGACCCCGAGCATCCGCAGCTCACGAGCACGGTCGCGCCGTGCGTTCAGCCCAACATGATGCACGTGACCGGCGACGGCAAGCGGATGTATGTCTCGAACTCGCTGCTCTCGCACGCTCGACCACTCGGGGCGGTTCTACGTCCGGTTGGTCCACATCGGCCCCGACGGCATGAAGGTCGACCCGTTCTTCAACATCGATCTGAACAAGTTTCCGACCGGCCCGGCGCGGGGGCATGACATGCTGATCAACTGAGCCAGCCACGTCCCGCGCGTTACGGCAGCGGACCGGCCGCTCTCGGTCCCTGACAGATGTCGGTGAATTTGCCGCTGTACGGTATAGTGAAGCACGCCGATGCGCCGTCCGGCTTTTCGGCCGGATGACACGTGGGGAGCCATCAACGTGACGGTCCAGACCGAACCAGGGCGGAAATCTTGGAGGCGGTACCTGCGGTTAAGCGTCAGGGCGTTGGTTGTCATGATCCTGCTCATTGGCGCGAGTCTAGGCTGGGTCGTTCATCGCGCGCACGTTCAGCGCGATGCCGTGGCCGCGATCAAGCGAACTGGTGGCGAAATCTGGTACGACTGGCAGCTCCAGGGTAACCGCAGCTTTCCCAAAGGGGAGCCGCGCGGTCCAAAGTGGCTTGTGGATGCCTTGGGAGTTGACTACTTCGGTGATGTCAGCGCCGTTGTAGCGCAAACGCCAAGGTTCAGTGACCGGGAGCTCGCCCTGGTGGCGAATCTGGGCAAGATCGAGCGCCTGAACCTCAATCGGACGTCGGTCACCGATGACGGGCTTGCTTACATCAGGGAACTGCAGAACCTGGACGCATTGTTTCTCTCGGGAACCCAAATCGGCGACGCCGGGCTAGTTAACGTGAGGGACCTGAGTCGGCTCACGTTACTGAACCTCGAAAACACGCGCGTGACCGATGCTGGGCTTGCCAACCTCGAGGGTCTGAGCAGCCTCCAACGGCTCGATCTTACTAACACACCGGTCACGGATGCCGGGCTAAAGATCCTGGAGAGAATGCCCAAACTTAGCATTCTGTGCCTCGGCGGCACCAAAGTCACCGACGCCAGCCTGGCCCACGTGAAGAAGATGACCGGCCTTCGGACCCTGGTGCTGAACCAGACGGCGGTCAGCGATGCCGGCCTGGTCAACCTTGAAGGCCTCACCGGCCTCCAGCTCGTGAATCTAAGCGGCACCAAGGTCTCCGACGCGGGGCTAGTCCATCTCAAGGGATTGAGCAGCCTCCGATCGATTTACCTGTCCGACACCGCGGTCGGTGACGCCGGCCTGGCCGATCTAGCGACGATCCCGAGCTTGAATAACATGTTATGGCTCGACAATACCAAGATCACCGACGCCGGCCTGGCCCATCTCAAGGGTTCAACAGGCGTCCGCATGCTCATTCTGGGCGGTACCGCAATCACCGACGCCGGCCTGGCTAACCTCAAGGGGATGACCGGACTCAAACGGCTGTATATCGCAAGGACCGCAGTCACCGACGCGGGCTTGGTACATCTGCAGGGTCTATCCGCGCTCGAAACCCTGGAGCTCGCCAATACCAAGGTCACCGACGACGGCCTTGCCCGGTTGATAGCGATGCCTGGCCTCAAGGCCCTGCTGCTCGGCGGCCCAGCGGTCACGGACGCCAGCGTCGCGCAGTTGATTGGACTTTCGGGTCTTGAGTTTCTGTCGCTGGACAAATGCGAAATCACCGATGGCTCGCTGGCGCAATTAAAGCAGCTTCCGCGCCTCGAGGAGTTATTTCTGACCAGCACCGGGATCACCGACGCCGGCCTGGCTTCGTTGAACGGTCTGACCCGTTTGCGCCGACTCTCGCTCGAGAAGACCGCCGCGAGTGACGTCGGGCTGATGAGCCTGAAGGCGATGCCGTCCCTCGAAGAAGTTCAGCTCAAAGGCACGCAGGTCACCGCCGCCGGTGTCGAGGAGCTCCAGCAGGCACTACCCAAAGCGGTGATCTCTCGATGAAGTTCTACACGATTGGCTACGGCGGCCGCGCGCCGCAAGAGTTCGTGAACCTTCTGGTCGGCCACGGGGTCCGCTCGCTCGCCGACGTGCGGATTCATCCCGATCGGGCCGCCATGGGCGCTTACGTGAAGGCGCGCACGGCGGACAAAGGCATCGAACGACTTCTTTCGGAAAATGGGATCCAGTACCGCTCGATCCTCGAGCTGGGGAACCTGTTTCGCGACCTCGATGATTGGCGGCCGGTATACCGGGCACTCTTTGAGCGCGCGGGCGACTTGCTCGTGGCCCGGCTCGCCGAGCTACCTGAGCCCTTCTGTCTCATGTGCGCCGAAAAACGCGTGGCCGATTGCCACCGGCTGGTGGTCGCCGAGTTTTTGTCCGAGACGCGCGGATGGACTGCCGAGCACATCGAGTGAAGGTTTGTGGTGCAGGCGTCTCGCTTGCATTTTCTAAGGGCGCACGCGGGACGCCTTCACTAAAATTCAGCCGCGGCCGACCTTGAGCTGGATCACCTGGCGCGACCCAGCGCGCGTGTTTCTTTTCGCCGGGCACGATCACCTGAAGCGGCCCTTCATGGGCGCTTAAGGGCTGGCCATCGCGCCGGTCGGCTAGGAGGATCACCCGATCGGTGAAGCTCCGGTCTAGCTCGGCCAGCGAGAAGACCGCCCGATAGGCGTCGGCAGCCTCGACGACCAGGTAGAGCGCCATCGCTTGGCCCTTCAGTTGCTTGTCGCCGGGAACCCCCGCCTTCGCCAGCAGATCGGCCAGCGCGACGCCCTCGTACTGCGCCTCGACGCCGGCGTGGTTCCCGGCACGCATGGTCTGGCGCGGCAATTTCGCAAACTCTTCAGCGGGAAATGCTTGCGGATGCGCTACCTCACCCGTGATGCGCAGCAGGACCGGCGCATCCTGGCGCGATTCGCCCTTGGCGTCGGGGCTGCGCAGGGGCAGTCTCGCCGCCACACGAAAGCCAACGATCGCAAAAGCAAGCGCGCAGCCGAGAGCCAACACGATTCGCCGACCGGGTGTCATGCAAACCCCCTAGTCAAGAGCAGGAAAAGCTGGGTCCGAGAGGCATTCAGTCATCCGCCGCGAAATCGTCGGGCTTGTGGCGAATGATAATCCCCTCGCGCAGATAAACGATGGTTTGGGCGATCCCGGTGGCGTGGTCGGCAATGCGCTCGAGGTTGCGCGCGGTGCTCATGAACTTGAGCCACGACTCCAGTTGGGTAGGTGCGTGCCGCAGCGACTCCTTCAACGACGTTTGCAGCCGCCGATATTGCCGATCGATGCGCCGATCGCCGGCGATGACCTCGCGCGCCCGCCCGGAATCGCGCGTGGCTTGCGCGTCGCAGGCGGCCTGCACCTGGTCAAGCACGTCGCGGGCCATCGATTTGAGTGCCTCGGGAACCGGCACACTGTCGGGAGTCTTCGCGAGCTTCGTGGTGCGCCGCGCGATCCGCGCCGCCATATCGGCGATACGCTCCCAGTCGCGCGTCACTTTCAAGATCGTCGCCATGCGACGCAAGTCGGAAGCAACGGGCTCAAACCGCGCCAGGACGCGCAGGCAGGCCTGCTCGATGCGCACTTCGGCGCGATCGGAATCCCGCTCGAGCATCTTGACCTCGGGCACGACATCAAGGCGGTTATCGCACAAAACAGCTACGCTCTTGGCCAGCGACTGCACGACCCCCACTGCCATCGCCAGGAAATCAGCCCACAGCGCGTCTTGATCGCGCAGCGAATGACTGACGTACACCGGTGGCAACGACCTAGACTCCAGTGCGGCTTCCTGTCTGCCGACGTGGCCCGTATTGTCCATGCCGGTCTCCTGGGCGCTATCCCCTGTTTCGTGATCCGATGCCGTAGTCAAGAGCTGAACATCGTGTGCAGACGCACGTTTCCGTCGATTCCCATTGTTCCCCGCGGCTCGCGGGCTTGCAAGGGCGATGCAAAACACAAACGCCATCGGCCGACGGATTCCGAACAGGATGCACTCGCGAACCTGTTTTTCCGGTCGTGCTTCGACCTATGCTTCTTAACAGCCGTTACGTCGCAATTTTGCTGCCCGTCGGCGGAGCGTCAAGTTTGGCGTGACGAAGCGGCACGAAGACGATCGCAGCCGATCGCTGCGTTCGCTTTTCGCGACGATGACGAAAAAAGATTGGCTCGGGGGCATGCCATCCGATACGATGATGCACTATTTAGAAGCCAGGAACTTTTTGCAGCAGTCTTGGGAACGCCACTTAGATGAATACATCCACACTCGCCCGGCTCGCGTTCAAGCATACGTATAACCACTTCGCCGAAGAACTCTACATCCACACCAAAAAGGATATCACCAAGCCCGTTACCTTCTACGGACTGGTCAATGAGCGCTGCAACGTGAAATGCCGGTATTGCGAGTACTGGCGGCTGCCCGAGTTACAAGGACGAGATGACGATCGAAGAGTGGCAGAAGGCCTTGATGAGCATCAAGGACTTCGTGGGCACCTTTTCGATCAGCTTCAGCGGCGGTGAGCCGTTCATCAAGCCGGGCTTCCTCGACCTGATGGCGTTTTGCCACGAAAACGGCATTCATGCGGGCGTGACCACCAACGGCTCGGCGCTCACCAAGAAGAACGCGGCCAAGCTGGTCGCGGCGCAGCCCTGGAACTTGAACGTCTCGGTCGACGCCCCGTTCGCCGAGCTGCACGATTATCTCCGCGGCTGGCCCGGACTGTTCCAGAAGCTGAGCGACGGCATCAATACGTCCGCGACGAGCGAGACAAGGCCGGGCTCAATTTTCCGATCATCATCAAGCCGACGATCGGCAAGAAGAACTACAAGTACCTGCCGGACATGGTTCAGTGGGTCAAAGAGATCGGCGCCACGGCTCTCAACTTCCAGCCGATGGACCGATGGACCAAGGAGACGTACGACGAGCTCTGGATCGAAGCAGGACGAACACGCCGAGCTGCAGCAAGTCGTCGACACGATGCTCGAGCTGAAGCGCCAGGGCGAGCCGATCATGAATTCGGAGCTGGTCATCTCGCTTTTGGTCCGGCACTTCCGCGAAGAGAGCGCACCTCCCGAGGCGATGCCCTGCCGGGTCGGCATGCGCGACTTCTTCATCCGCACCAACGGCGACGTCGAGGTCTGCTTCTTCTATCCGCCGATCGGCAACATCAAGGAAAACTCAGCGCGCGAAATCTGGTACAGTCCCAAGGCTCAGGAAATCCGCCGCCAGACCGTCGAGTGCGACAGGCTCTGTCTGTATACTTGCCTTTCGCAGAAGACTTTGACCGACAAGGTCAAGATGGGGCTGACGATCCTCACGCATCAGAACCGAAAGAAACCGACCGAAGAGCTTGCCGAGACGATCATGCCGGCCGGCTCAGCGACCTGACCCGCTGCGCCGAACGGCGATTGGAGCCGCGACCGTAATTCGCTGCTGCGCGGCCCGCGGCCGGTTCAGCCGACGTAACGGCGGGGGCGAACGGATGCCAAACCGCGACGAAAGCTCTGCAGTCGACCATTGCGGTGCTCGCCGGCCAAGCGTCCTCGCGGTCCGATCGGCCAACGCAGCTCTTGCCGCTTCCCCGCCGTCGGCCACAGCTTCGCTTCGTGTCGCGCTCTTGTACGACATGGACGCCTGCCGGAGTCCGACCGGCGTAACGCGGCACGCTCTGGCACAGTTGACGCGGCTCGCTCGCCGGCCGGAAATCGCCTTGAGTCTCATCACGGGACGCATGACCGAGCCCGATGGGTTAGCGTATTGGGAATCGCTCGAGCCGTCATCCCGCCGTGAATTGCCGCTGCGCACCCGCGACATTCTTCGCTGGTGGCGGTTGAAAGCCTGGCCGCCGATCGAATGGTGGACCGGGTGCGTTGACTGGGTGTACTGCCCGGCGGAGTTCTTGGTTGCCACTCGCGCAGCCCGTCGCGCCGTGACAAGCCACGACGTGTTGCAAACGCTCCAGTTCGAACGCCACGCCGCCAAGAGAGCCATGCGACGGGTTTTCGAGCACGCGGATCTGATCCTGTCGGTCTCACGCTTCAACACCGATCGCCTCCTCGAAGCCTATTCCGTTCTGTCGCGACCGCGTCCGATACGTGCCCAACGCTGCCGATGATCTCTTCTTCGAGCCGCCGGCCGAGCACGAACGGGCCTGCGTGCGATCCGATCTCGGGCTGCCGCCGCGCGATGCCGTATCTGCTCTCTGTGGCCAATTTTCAGCCTCGCGAAAAACCTGCGTCAGGCTCATCGAGGCTGCGGCCCGGCTCCCCGAAGTCGCCACCGGCGACTTGGCGCTGGTGTTGATCGGCACGGGTGCCGAGGACGAGGCACGGCGGTGCGCGACGCAGCCGCCCGCGGGCTCTCGTGCCCTGATCCGCATGCCGGGTTATCGCCAAGGAAGCGCTCTCCGAGCGGTTTACGCCGAGGCAACGGCACTCGTTTTTCCCTCACTCTGCGAGAGCTTCGGCATCCCGGCCGTCGAGGCGATGGCGCAAGGACTTCCTGTCGCCTCGCCGATTCGACCGCTCTGCCCGAGATCGGCGGCGAGGCGGGCTGGTATTTTGACCCCAGCTCTACGGAAGCGATTACGTCCACGTTGCGCAACTTGCTCGATGACAACGATGAGCGCAGTCGCCGCGCGGCGCTGGGCCAAGCGCGCGCCAACATTATCACTGGGACACCGCCAACGACTTGTTAGTTGAAGCGTTGGTCGCGGGGTAGCGTATAAACTCGTGACCTGATCGGACGCGTTTCAGGCTCGCCAAGTCAGTCACAGTTATTAGACACCACGGCCATCGGACAAATGACGCTCACTTTGGTCGAGGGCACATTCGCGGTGTGCCGGCTCGAACCCGATGCCCCGATCCCGCCCTGGGCGACCGCCGGCGACTTCTTCTCGATCACCCGAACCGGCGACGAGCTGTCGATCGTCGTTCATTCAATAGACTCTCACTCTTTGGTTGACGTTGCGGTTGCCTCGTCGCGGTAGCGGGCGTAGGCAGGGCCCTTGTCGGCCAGGGCCTCGAGGGCTTCGGGCCGGATCCGGACCTCGGCGTCGAGATGGGCCTTGAAGCCGGTGCCGGCCGGCACGAGGTGGCCCAGAATCACGTTTTCCTTGAGGCCGACCAGGTAATCGACCTTGCCGGCCAGGGCGGCCTCGGTGAGGACCTTGGTGGTCTCCTGGAAGCTGGCGGCCGAGATGAAGCTGTCGGACTGGACGGCCGCCTTGGTGATGCCCAGGAGCTGGGTGCTGGCCGCCGCCGGCTTGGGTCGAATCCACTCGGCCTTGCGGTCGCCGGTGGCATCGACGCGGAGGTTTTCCTGCTCGAAGTGCTCGCGCGGCACGATGTCGCCGACGCGGAATTCGGTATCGCCGGGGTCCTTGATCTTCACGCAGCTCATCAGGTCCTGGTTGACGCGGCGGAACTCGAACTTGTCGATGACCGAGCCGGGCAAGCAGGCCGGTGTCGCCGACGCTCTCGACCCGCACCTTGCGGAGCATCTGGGCGATGATGATCTCGAGGTGCTTGTCGTCGATTTCGACGCGCTGGGAGCGGTAGACGTTCTGGATCTCGCGGAGGAGGTAGCGCTGGACGGCTTCCTCGCCGGAGATTCGCAGGATGTCGTGGGGCACGAGCGGACCTTCGACCAAGCGGGTCGCCGGCACGGACGCGGTCGCCGCCGTGCACGCGGAGATACTTGCCGTGCGGCACGAGGTGTTCGCGCTCGATGCCGCTTTCGTTGCGGACGATGATCGTTCGCTTGCCGCGGCGCTTCTCGTCGAGGAGCTCGACGCGGCCGTCGATCTCGGCGATGACGGCCGGCTCCTTGGGCCGCCGGGCCTCGAAGAGCTCGGTGACTCGAGGCAGGCCGCCGGTGATGTCCTGAGTGCCGCCCACTTCGCGCGGGGTCTTGGCCAGCAGGGTGCCGGCCGAGATCACTGGCCGTCGTTGACCTCGATGCTGGCCCGCTCGGGGATGTACTTGTAATCGAGGGTCTTGCCCTCGGCGTCGACGATGATGACCTGCGGGTGCAGGTCGCCCTTGTGCTCGATGATCGTGCGGCGCACGTGGCCCGAGGGGTCGGTCTCGATTTTCATCGTTTCGCCTTCGACGATGTCGTCGAAGCGGACCTTGCCGCCGACCTCGGCCAGGATCGGGAATGTTGTGCGGGTCCCACTCGCAGAGCATGCTGCCGCGGTCGATCGTCTGACCGTCCTCGACCATCATGATGGCGCCGTCGGGCACGTCGTACTTCTCGAGCTCGCGGCCCTTGGCGTCGAGGATCTGGATTTCGCCGTTGCGCGACAGGGCGATTCGTTTCCCTTCGTCGTTGATCACGATGTTGAGGCCGACGAACTTGACCTTGCCCTCGCGCTTGGACTTGACGTCCTTTTCCTCGACGCCGCGGGTGGCGACGCCGCCGATGTGGAAGGTGCGCATCGTGAGCTGCGTGCCGGGCTCGCCGATCGACTGTGCGGCGATGATTCCGACCGCCATGCCCGACCTCGACCAAGCTGGCCGGTCGCCAGGTCCATGCCGTAGCAGCACCGGCAGACGCCCAGCGAGGCCTCGCAGGTCATCGGGCTGCGGACCTGGATCTTCTCGATCTGCATTTCCTCGAGCTTCTTGGCCGCGGCCAGGGTGATCATCTCGTTTTCCTTGACCACGACCTCGTCGCTGATCGGGTCATGGATATTGACCCGGCTGACGCGGCCGCGGATCGACTGCACGAGGCTGACCTCGACCTTTTCGCCCTTGTAGATGACCCCCTTGGTGATGCCCTGCGAGGTGCCGCAGTCTTCCATGGTGATGACGACGTTCTGGGCGACGTCGGCGAGCTTTCGGGTCAGGTAGCCGCTGTCGGCCGTCTTCAAGGCCGTGTCGGCCAGGCCCTTGCGGGCACCGTGAGTCGAGCTGAAGTACTCGAGCACCGACAGCCCTTCGCGGAAGTTGGCCTTGATCGGCGTCTCGATGATCTTGCCCGACGGCTTGGCCATCAGCCCGCGCATGCCGGCGAGCTGGCGGATCTGTTCGACGCCGCCGCGCGCACCCGACTCGGCCATCAGGAAGATCGGGTTCAAGTAGGTCTCGCCCTCGCGGACTGTCGTTGCGCAGGGCCTCCATCATCTCGGCCGTGATCCGCTCGCGGGCGTGCGTCCAGGCGTCCAGGACCTTGTTGTACCGCTCCTGGTCGGTGATGATTCCGCGCTGATAGAACCGGTTCTGCTTGGTGACTTCTTTCTCGGCCTCGGCGATGATCGCGTCCTTCGAGGGAGGCGTCTTCAGGTCGTCGGTCGCGAACGACAAGCCCGACCGGGTCGACTCGCGGAAGCCCAGGTCCTTCATCCGGTCCAAGAGCGCGATCGTCTCGCGACGGCCCAGAATCTGGTAGCAGTCGGCGATGATGCCCTGAAGCTGCTTCTGCCCGAGCGTCAGGTTGTAGAACGGCATCCTGGGGTGAAGGATGTCGTTGAAGACGACACGCCCCACCGTCGTCTGGATGATCATGCCCGGCTTGAATTCTTTCTCGCCGTCGCCCGCAGCCTGCGGTGGGCCGGCAGGCGGAGGTTGATCATCGCGTGCACGTCGACCTTGCCCTGGCTGTGGGCCAGGAAGACCTCGTTGGGCGTCGAGAAGATCATCCCTTCGCCCAGTCTCGTTGGGGCGGCTGACCGTCAGGTAGTAGGCCCCCATGACGATGTCTTGGGTCGGGCTGATGATCGGGTTGCCGTTGGCCGGGCTGAAGATGTTGTTGGTCGCCATCATCAGCGTCATGGCCTCGACCTGGGCCTCGATCGACAGCGGCAGGTGCACGGCCATCTGATCGCCGTCGAAGTCGGCGTTGAAGCCCTTGCACACCAGGGGGTGAATCCGGATGGCGTTGCCTTCGACCAGCACCGGCTCGAACGCCTGGATTCCCATGCGGTGCAGGGTCGGAGCCCGGTTCAAGAGCACGGGGTGGTTGCGGATGACCTCTTCCAGAATGTCCCACACCTCTTCGCTGCGCCGCTCGAGCATCTTCTTGGCCGACTTGATCGTGTCGGCGTGCCCCAGCTCCTTGAGCCGCCGGATGATGAACGGCTGAAACAGCTCGAGCGCGATCTTCTTGGGCGAGCCCGCACTGGTGCAGCTTCAGGTCGGGCCCGACCACGATCACCGACCGAGCCGAGTAGTCGACGCGCTTGCCCAGCAGGTTCTCGCGGAACCGCCCCTGCTTGCCCTTGATCATGTCGGTCGAGCGACTTCAAGGGGCGGTTGGAGCTGCCCAGCACGGGCCGCTTGCAGCGGTTGTTGTCGAACAGGGCGTCGACGGCCTGCTGCAGCATCCGCTTTTCGTTGCGGATGATCACCTCGGGAGCATTCAAGTCGACCAGCTTCTTGAGCCGGTTGTTGCGGTTGATGATGCGCCGGTACAGGTCGTTCAAGTCGCTGGTGGCGAAGTTGCCCGAATCGAGCAGAACCAGCGGCCGAAGGTCCGGCGGAATGACCGGGATGCACTCGAGCACCATCCACTCGGGACGGTTGTCGCTGTCGCGCAGCGCCTCGACGACCTTGAGCCGCTTGGTCAGGTCCTTGATCTTCTGCTTGCTCGATGTCTCGACCAGCTCCTGGCGCAGCTGCTTGGAGAGGGCCACCAGGTCGAGCCGCATCAGGAGCTTGCGAACCGCCTCGGCCCCCATGTCGGCCTGGAAGTCCTCGCCGTACTGGCCGCCGGCCTTGTACTGCTCCTTGGCTTTGCGGAACTCCTCCTCGGTGAGGAGCTGCCGCTCCTTGAGCGGCGTGTCGCCGGGGTCGACGACGACGTAGTCCTGGAAGTAGATGATCCGTCTCCAGGCTGGTCGTCCGCATGTCGAGCAGGGTGCCCAGTCGGCTGGGCATCGCCTTGAAGAACCAGATGTGCACGACCGGCGCGGCCAGCTCGATGTGGCCCATCCGCTTGCGGCGGACCCGCGAGTGCGTCACCTTGACGCCGCAGCGGTCGCAGATCATCCCCTTGTACTTCATGCCGCGGTACTTGCCGCAGGCGCACTCCCAGTCTTTCTCGGGCCCGAAGATCCGCTCGCAAAACAGCCCGTCTTTTTCGGGCCGATAGGTCCGGTAGTTGATCGTCTCAGGTTTCTTGACCTCGCCGAACGACCAGCTCCGGATGTCGTACGGGCTGGCAAGCCCGATCTTGACGGCACCGTAGTCATTGATCCGATCGTAGGCACTTTCGCCCATGCTCACGAGACACTCTCCTCTGCACGCCCTTGGCCATGCCGAAGCGGGGTGGTTGGTGGGTGAAAGCGGCGGCCAATCGCGTCACGCCGACTGCTGGACGACCGCCCGGGTCTGATTCGCACACAACAGGTCAGCTCAAGTCAGGTCAACATCAACGTCGGGGGAGCCGATCGGGACAGATCACCGGTCGACTCGCCCTGTCGAGCAATCGAAAAAAAGCCCGCGAGCTGATCCTCCGTCCATGCCCTGAGGACCGCCGCGGTCGAATCGGTCGTCCCAGACTCGAAACAGCCCAACCGGCACGCTCCTTGACCGGTGTTCCGGGAGACTTCCCACGACCGAACTCTCGACATCGAGGCCGACACGAGCCCCGTGGCGAAGAATCAGCTCGGGGAGTCGCATCCGTGATCATACGCAATCTCGAACCAATTCCAAGAAAAATTTCTTGGTGGAATCGTTTTTCCAAAAATTCTTGTGGCATACTGAACAGTGGACGCCATCTAAGCGAACTGGGCCACAATGTCCAGTTAATCCACGGACCGAGTTGGACACGGCGAATGCCCGGCCCCCTTCATTGAGCAGCGGGGATTACCTGGCTTTAGCGTCGGTCAGACCCGCTTCTTCTCGAGCTGCATGTTGAGCCCGAGGCCGCGGATCTCGTTGGTCAAGACGTCGAAGCTGGCCGGCGTGCCGGCTTCGAGGGTGTTTTCGCCCTTGACCATGCTCTCGTAGATCTTGGTGCGGCCCTCGACGTCGTCGGACTTGACGGTGAGCAGCTCTTGCAGGATGTAGGCGGCTCCGTAGGCCTCGAGCGCCCAGACTTCCATCTCGCCGAACCGCTGGCCGCCGAACCGCGCCTTGCCGCCCAAGGGCTGCTGGGTGATCAGCGAGTAGGGGCCGGTGGCGCGGGCGTGGATCTTGTCGTCGACCAGGTGGTGGAGCTTGAGCATGTAGATGTAGCCGACGGTGACCCGCTGGTCGAATTTCTCGCCGGTGCGGCCGTCGTAGAGGACGGCCTTGCCGTTCTCGGGCAGGCCGGCGTCCTTCAAGCACTGGCGGATCGTTTCTTCGCTGGCGCCGTCGAAGACCGGGCAGATCGCCTGGAAGCCGAGCTTGGCGGCGGCCCAGCCCAGGTGCGTCTCGAGGATCTGGCCGACGTTCATTCGGCTGGGGACGCCCAGCGGGTTCAAGAGGATCTCGACGCCGGTGCCGTCCTCGAGGAACGGCATGTCCTCCTCGGGGAGGATCTTGGCGATGACGCCCTTGTTGCCGTGGCGGCCGGCCATCTTGTCGCCGACCGAGATGACCCGCTTGGTGGCGATGTAGACCTTGACCATCTGCAGCACGCCCGAGGGGAGCTCGTCGCCGCGCTTCAGGCTGTTGATCCGCCGCTCCTTCTCGTCCTTCAGGGCCTCGATCCGCGGCGCGTACTGCCGCACCAGCGTCGCGCGCCTTGGCGACCGCGTCCGGGCTGCGGATGTCGAGCGCCTCGAGCTTGAACCGCTCGCTTTCCTCGACCAGGTCCTTGGGGTCCTTGGCGCGACCCAGCGGCTTGCCGGTGGACGGGATCGGTCACCGGGCCGCCCAGAGCTTCTTCGAGGGCCTTGATCATCTGCTTGTACTCGTCGGCGATCCGGACGTTCTCGGCGGCTTCCGTGTCCTTGAGCTCCTTCTCGAAGGCCTTGCGCTCCTCCTCGCTCAGGCTCATCCGGCGGCTGAAGCGCTGGGTGTTGATCACGATCCCCTCGACGCCCGAGGGGACCTCGAGCGAGTCGTTCTTGACGTCCTCGCCGGCCCGGCCGAAGATCGCGTGCAGCAGCTTCTCTTCGGGCGTCAGCTCGCTCTTGCTCTTGGGCGCGACCTTGCCGACCAGGATGTCGCCCGGCTTGACGTAGGTGCCGATCTGCACCACGCCGTTGTCGTCGAGATTGCGCAGCGCCTTCTCCGAGACGTTGGGGATGTCGCGGGTGAACTCCTCGCGGCCCAGCTTGGTCTCGCGGATCTCGATCTCGAACTCCTCGATGTGGATCGACGTGTAGACGTCGTCGCGCACCAGTTTCTCGCTGATGATGATCGCGTCTTCGAAGTTGTAGCCGTCCCAGGCCATGAACGCGACCAGGACATTGCGGCCCAGCGACAGCTCGCCCTTGTAGGTCGCGGCGCCGTCGGCCAGGATCTCGCCCTTCTTGACCTTCTGGCCGACCTGGACGATCGGCTTCTGGTTCAGGCAGGTCCGCTCGTTCAGGCCGACGTACTTGCGCAGCTTGTAGATGTTGTTGTGGTCGAGGACGATCCGGGTCGAATCGACGTAGGTGACCGTTCCGTCGTCCTGGGCCTTGACGACCATGCCCGAGTTGATGGCCACGGCCCGCTCCAGCCCGGTGGCGACGATCGGCGGCTCGGAGACCAGGAGCGGCACCGCCTGGCGCTGCATGTTCGAGCCCATGAGCGCGCGGTTGGCGTCGTCGTGCTCCAGGAACGGGATCAAGCCCGGCCGAGACGCCGACCATCTGCTTGGGCGAGATGTCCATGTACTGGATCTGGTCGAGCGCGACGGTGACGAAGTCGGTCTGGTAGCGGGCGGTCAGGATCGAGCCCTTGAGCTTGCCGTGATCGTCGACCGGCGTGTCGGCCGGCGCCAGGTAGGCCTCGCTCTCCTCGTCGGCCCGCATCCAGACGACGGTGTCGGTCGTCTTGCCGTTCTTGATCTTGCGATAGGGGGTGATCAGGAAGCCGTACTCGTCGACGCCGCCGTAGATGCCCAGCGAGCTGATCAGGCCGATGTTGGTCCCTTCGGGCGTCTCGATCGGGCAGATCCGGCCGTAGTGCGAGATGTGGACGTCGCGGACCTCGAAGCCGGCTCGCTTGCGGTTCAGCCGCCGGGGCCCAGGGCGCAGAGCCGGCGCTCGTGCGTCAACTGGGCCAGCGGATTGGTCTGGTCGACGACCTGCGAGAGCTCGCCGCGGCCGAAGAAGTACTCGATCGCCGCGCTGATGCTCTTGGGGTTGATCAGCGACCGCGGCGTCATGTCCTCGGCGTCCTTCAAGCTCATCCGCTCCTGGACGGTGCGGCGGAGCTTCAGGAAGCCCTTGCGCAGCTCGTCGGAGGCCAGCTCGTCGATGGTGCGCAGCCGGCGGTTGCCCAGGTGGTCGATGTCGTCGATGTGCCCCTTGCCGCGCCGCAGGTTCAGGATGTAGCGGATGGCGTTGACGTAGTCCTCCGGCTCCAGGGTCATCCGGTCTTCGGGGATGTCTTGATTGAACTTGCGGTTGATCCGGAACCGGCCGACCTTGCCCAGGCGGTAGCGGTTGGTGTCGAAGAACTTCTCGTGAAACAGCTCGCGCGCCTTCTCCAGCTGCGGCGGATTGCCCGGCCGCAGCCGCTGGTAGATCCGCAAGAGCGCACTCTCGTGATCGGTGGTCGGGTCTTCCTGGAGCGACTGGAGGATGAGCGGGTCGCGCGGCATCCTTCAGGACCCGGATCTTGCCCAGGTTGCCGGCGTCGGCCAGCACCTGGGCCGACGCCTTGGAGATCGTCGTGCCGCTGTCGATCAGGACCTCGCCCGTCTCCGGGTCGACGACGTCGCCGCAGGCGATCCGTCCCTTCGAGCTTGGCGGCCGCCTTGGGATCGGCCGAGTCGATGTCTGTCGACCTCGTAGAACGCCTGAAGGATCGCCTCGTCGGTCGAGTACTCCGGGCTCATCGCGCGCAGGAGCGTCATCGACGAGAACTTGCCCGACTGGTCGATCCGCACGCCCAGGGTGTCTTTCTTGGTGACCTGGAGCTCGATCCAGCTCCCGCGCTCGGGGATGACGCGGCAGGCGTGCAGCTTCTTGTCGCCCGACTCGATCTCGACGACGAAGTCGACGCCCGGGCGAGCGGTGGAGCTGGCTGACGACGACGCGCTCGGCGCCGTTGATGATGAACTCGCCGCCGCCGATCATGATCGGCATGTCACCCAGGTAGACCGATTCCTCGAGCGTCGTCTCGCCCTTGTTGAGCCGGAGCCAGACGTGGAGCGGCCGGCCGTAGGTCAGGCGGAGCTGGCGGCACTCGTCGGGGTCGTAGCGCGGCTTGCCCAGGTCGTAGTGGAGATACTCGAGCTTGAGCGTCTTGTCGTAGCTCTCGATCGGGAAGATCTCGCGGAAGACGCCTTCCAGCCCGGCGTCGCCCCGCTTGTCGACCGGCAGGTCGGCCTGGAGGAAGCGCTCGTAGCTGCGGGTCTGGATCTGGGTCAGGTCCGGAACGGGAAACTCGTCGGAGATCCGGCCGAAGTTCCGTTTCTTGGCCGGGATGATTCGCCGCACGGAAGTCGGAGTGGGCATGTGGTCGCGCTCCTCAAAGGCGAGAAGAGAATGCAAGCGCGGCGAGGCGGTCACCGTCCCCGGACCGTCGTCGGGCTCTTCGTTCACCCCACAGTCGATGGGCACACGAGATCGACTGAGGGGGCAGGGCCCCTCCTGATTGGTTGCAGCAATAGAGAACACAGCTTGTTTCGCGCCACCGGCCGCCAGGTCGGGTGCCGGCACGGTAAACCGCCGCGTCCGCGCCCCGTCGGGCACGAACTGGGTTGTAGCTGGACGATAGCGCCCGTGTCGGCCCGGGCCGGGCCGGGCCGGCATCGATGGGCCGCGCGGGCCGCGGTGCCGAGCCGGCTGCCGCCACAGTCACTTGATCTTGACGGTCGCGCCCGTGTCCTCGAGTTCCTTCTTCAGCTTCTCGGCGTCCTCCTTGGAGAGGCCGGTCTTGACCTCCTTGGGTGCGGCTTCGACCAGGTCCTTGGCCTCCTTGAGGCCGAGCGTCGTGGCCGCGCGGACGACCTTGATGACCTGGATCTTGTTGGGGCCGATCGCCTCGAGCACGACGTCGAACTCGGTCTTGGCGGCGGCCGGCCTCGGCGGCCGGCGCCGGGCCGCCACCGCCGCCGACCGGGCCCGCCACCGCAACCGCCGCGGCCTCCAGTCCGTGGGCCTCCTTGAGGTACTTGGTCAGTTGCAGCACCTCGAGGACCTTCAGGTTGACCAGCGAGTCGCCCAGGGTCTTGATGTTATCGGCAAACGACGTCGCTTCCGCGGTGGACATCGAGCAAGATCCTTTCCTTTGGAAACGCAACGGTGGCTTGAGGGTCTAGATCAACTCGGCCGCCGTTTGCGGCTCGATCGGTAGTTTCAGTGCTATCGTGCGCATCGTGTATCCGATGCCAAGCGTCGGTGAGCCGATGACCAGGACGGCTCGCCGGCTCAGCCGGACGCGGCGGCGCTTCACCGCTCCCTCGCCTTGCCGCTTGGCGAGGGCTTCGAGCTGGCCGACCAACGTCGACGACGGCGATGACAAGAGCGATACGACCTGGCGCGCCGGCCCGAGCAAAAGCCCGATCACCTGGCCGATCAAGACCTCGCGGCTGGGGAGCTTGGTGATGTCGTCGACCTGCTCGCGCCCGACGACGACGCCGTCGACCGCTCCCCCCTTGATCTCGGGCTTCTTGAGGTTCTTGACCTGGGCCGAGACTTCCTTGGCCAGCTCGGTGATCCCCTCGCCGCCCCAGGCAACGACCGAGGGGCCCTCGAGGAACTGCGAGAGCCCATCCATCCCCAGGTCGGCGAAGACGCGGCGGGCCAGCGAGTTCTTCAGCACCCGCAGCCGGATCGACTTCTTGCGCAGGTCGCGGCGGAACTGGTGCTCGGCGGTGGCGTCCAGTCCCTTCAGGTCCAGGATCAAGAGCGACCGGCTGCCGTCCAAGTCCGACTCGAAGCTGGTCCATCATCAGTTCTTTGACATATTTGCTCATGGCTTGGCTGTCACCCTCGGATTTCGTAGAGCGTTCGCTTGAGCTCGTGCTGGGAGCGATGCCGGCGGTCGGGCGGCTCACCCGGATCCGGATGCCCGGGCTCATCGTGGCCGAGACGGTGATCGAGCGGATGTAGGTCCCCTTGGCGGTCGCCGGCTTGAGCGACCGCAGATAGTTCAGGAAGGCGTTGATGTTTTCGACCAGCTGCTCTTCGCTGAAGCCGATCTTGCCGACCGGCACGGCGACATTGCCCCCCTTGTCGTTGCGGAACTCGATCTTGCCCGCCTTGAACTCGCGGACGGCGGACGTGATGTCGGTGGTGACGGTGCCCGAGCGGGGCGAGGGCATCAAGCCGCGGGGGCCCGAGCACGCGGCCCAAGGGCCCGACGACCCCCATCATGTCGGGCGTGGCCAGGGCGACGTCGAAGTCCATCGTCCCTCCCTTGATCTGCTGCGCCAGGTCGTCGGCCCCCACGATGTCGGCGCCGGCGGCCCGCGCCTTCTCGGCGTTCTCGCCCTGGGCAAAGACCGCCACGCGCACGCTCTTGCCGATGCCGTGCGGCAGCGCCACCGAGCCGCGGACGTTCTGATCGGTCTGCTTGGGGTCGATCCCCAGGTGGGTCGAGACCTCGACGGTCTGGTTGAACTTGGTCGTGTTGAACGTCTTCAAGAGCCGGACCGCGTCCGGAAGGGGAACGGCCCGGTCGACTTGATCTTGGTCGGCAAGGCACGAAATCGCTTCGAGTGCTGAGCCAAGGCTAACGCTCCGTTCTTCTCTAAGGGGAGCTGCCGCCTTCGTTTCCAGGTTCGGCTGCCGCGGGCGGTGGCGAAGCCAAATCAAAATGTCACAGATCGTTCATCAAGTAGGCGAGGAGGGAATTGAACCCTCGTCTGGCCCTTATAAGGGGCCTGCTCTTCGCGTTGAGCTACTCGCCCATCATCTCGTCTGGCGATGATGGGCGTGTATCACGAAGCTATGGCGTCCGCGGCGTACTGCCGGAGTGCCAGGTACTGGACCTCATCCTTTGATCTCGACTCCCATGCTGCGGGCCGTGCCGGCGATGATCCGGCAGGCGTGTTCCAGGTCGCGGGCGTTCAAGTCGGCCAGCTTGGTTTCGGCGATCTTCTTGACCTGATCGGGCGTGACCTGCCCGACCTTGGTCTTGTTGGGCTCGGGCGAGCCGGCGGCGATCCCGGCGGCCTGCTTGAGGAGCACGGCGGCCGGCGGGCTCTTGGTGATGAACTCGAACGAGCGGTCCGAGTAGATCGTGATCTCGACCGGGATGGTCGTTCCCTTCATCTCCTTGGTCCGTTCGTTGAACTGCATGACGAACTGACCGATATTCACTCCGTGCTGGCCCAGCGCCGGGCCGACCGGCGGAGCCGGGGTCGCCTGACCGCCGGGGCACTGGAGCTTCACCTTCGCCGTCATCACCTTGGCCATCGTTGACTCTCGTACCGTCTTCTAGATGCGTTCCACCTGCCAGTACTCGAGGTCGACCGGCGTGGGCCGGTTGAAGATGATCAGCATGACCTTGACCAGCCCGCGGCCTTCGATGACTTCCTCGACGGTCCCCTCGAAGTTCTCGAACGGGCCGTCCTTGATCTTGACCCGGTCGCCGCGCTCGACGTCGATCCGGACCTTGGGCGTCTCGGCGGTCGTCTTCTCCTCTTCCTGGTGGAGCATCTGGTTGACCTCGGCCTCGGTCATCTTGGTGGGCGTGCCGTGGGCACCGACGAAGTCGCCGACGCCCGGCGTCTCGCGGACCAGGAACCAGGTCTTCTCGTTCAGCTCCATCTGGACCATGATGTAGCCGGGGTAGGTCTTGCGCTCCACGATCCGTTTCTTGTTGTTGCGGATCTCGGTGATCTTCTCGGTGGGGACGACGATCTGGCCGAAGAAGCGCTGGAGCCCCTGGATCTTGACCCGGCGCTGGAGGGCGTCGCGGATGGTGTCCTCGCGCGAGCTCTGGACCTTGAGGACGTACCAGACCAGCTCGGGCGGCTGGCTCGTCGTCGTCGGCCGCAGGGACGGGCTCAGTCGCAGTCGCCGCAGCCGAGGCATCGGCTCGGCGCGCGGGCGCGGCGGCGTCAGCCGGGGCGGCTGCGGGAATCGCCACCGGTCGGCCGCCGTCGGGGGTCTGCTCGTCGACCTCGATCGCGGGATCGAGGCGGAGACCGTCGCCGCCGGGGTCGCCGGCTCGGGCACCTCGGGCCCGGTCGATTCGGTAGGCTCGTGGGTCGAATGAGCTCATCGTTTCAATCACAGCATGCCGAGCGTTGCGAAATCGTTCAGATGACAGCCGAGGCGGGCATTCGGGAGTGCAGCAACTGCTTCGCGGCAAGGGCAGCGACCTCGCGGCCACTCAGGCCGTCGAACCCAAGCCCGCCACCGCCGCTGAACTGGAGCACACCAATCAATCGCAGGATGAAGGTCCAGAGCGTGTCGACCAGGAACAGAAAGACGGCCATCAAGAACGACGGTCGTCAGCACGACCGTGGTCGCGCGGATCAGGTCGTCCTTGCTGGTCCACGAGACCTTGTTCATCTCGGCCTCGGTCGCGATCAGAAACTCGGCGAACGGCGGAAAATGCACGATCCGGAAGATGAACCAGCCCAGGACGACCGCGAAGGCGGTCGGCAGCCCAAGTCGCCATAGCGGGGAGTATTCTCGCGATGTCGTAGACGAGCCTCCAGCGCCGGCCGCCGACGATCACGCCCAGCCCGATCGCCGTGTAGAGCCGGGCATACCAGCCCTGCATCGGCTTGTAGAGATCGGCCCGGACGAGGTTGAGGAGGAACAGGGCAAAAAGCCCTCGGGCAGCGCCGCCGGGCTTTCCCTTGGCCGGCTTTGGCCGGTTTCGACGCCGACACTTCGTCTTTGACTTTGCCCATGACTGTCTATCTCACTCGATCGTGCTGCGAATCGATCGCGTAAGGCCCGTTCAGTCGCCTGCGCGACAGCACGAGCGGAGGGAATCGAACCCCCAACCGCCGGTTTTGGAGACCGGTGCTCTACCAGTTGAGCTACGCTCGTATCCGGCAGCCACGTCAAGCTGCACGACGGCGAATCGAACCCACGCGACGGCTTGAACCGGTGCTCTAGCGATTGAGCTCGCGTCGCATCGTCACGAGCCGCGCAAGCTTGCACCCGGCCCGATCGGGACGCGGTCGCCTGGATCGCCGCGTCAACGATACCTACTTCTTGCGCGACTCCTTGTGCGAGGTATGCTTCCGTTCGCGCCGGCAGTATTTCTTGAGCTCGAGCCGATTCGCGCCTCGGGTTTCTTTCTGGACGCGATAGTTGCGTTCCCCGCACGAGGTGCATTCGAGCCAGACATATTCCCGCATCGGATTGCTCCTGCCCCGCGCCCGCAGAGGCGACTGGCTGTTACGGGACGGCGGGCCCCCGTGCCGATTAATCACTCCAGGATCTTGGTCACGACACCGGCGCCGACGGTCTTGCCGCCTTCGCGGATCGCGAACCGGAGGCTCTCCTCCATGGCGATCGGCGTTTGCAGCTCGACGGTCATCTTGATGTTGTCGCCCGGCATGCACATCTCGGCCTCGCTGTTGTCTTCCGACAGCAGGTTGAGGACCGAGCCGGTCACGTCGGTGGTGCGGAAGTAGAACTGCGGGCGATAGCCCTTGAAGAACGGGGTGTGGCGTCCTCCTTCCTCCTTGCTCAGGACGTAGACCTCGGCCTCGAACTTGGTGTGCGGCGTGATCGAGCCCGGCTTGCAGACGACCTGGCCGCGCTCGAGCTCGGTTTTCTCGACGCCGCGGAGCAGGACGCCGACGTTGTCGCCGGCCATCCCTTCGTCGAGGGTCTTCTGGAACGCCTCGACGCCGGTGATGGTCGAGGCCTTCTTGGCGCCGAAGCCGATGATCTCGACCGCGTCGCCGACCTTGACCTTGCCGCGCTCGATCCGGCCGGTGCCGACCGTGCCGCGGCCCTTGATCGAGAAGACGTCTTCGATCGGCATCAGGAACGGCTTGTCGATCTCGCGGATCGGCTCGGGGATGTAGTCGTCCATCGCCTTGACCAGGTCGAGGATGGGCTTGGCGGCCTTGGCGTCCTTGGGGTTTTCGAGCGCCGGCCGGCTGCTGCCGCGGATGATCGGGATCTCGTCGCCGGGGAACTTGTAGTGCGTCAGGAGCTCGCGGAGCTCGAGCTCGACCAGCTCGAGCAGCTCCTCGTCGTCGACCAGGTCGATCTTGTTGAGGAAGACGACCAGGGCGGGCACGCCGACCTGGCGGGCCAGCAGGATGTGCTCGCGGGTCTGGGGCATCGGGCCGTCGGCCGCCGACACGACCAGGATCGCGCCGTCCATCTGGGCGGCGCCGGTGATCATGTTCTTGATGTAGTCGGCGTGGCCCGGGGCAGTCGATGTGGGCGTAGTGCCGCTTCTCGCTCTCGTACTCGACGTGCGAGACGGCGATCGTCACGGTCTTGGTCGCGTCGCGGACGGTGCCCCCCTTGGCGATGTCGGCGTACGACTTGGTCTTGGCCTTGCCTCGCTCGGCCAGGACCGCCAGGATGGCGGCCGTCAGCGTCGTCTTGCCGTGGTCAATGTGCCCGATCGTGCCCACGTTGACGTGCGGCTTGGTTCTGGTGAAAGTTTCCTTGGCCATCGTTGCTCCCGTCGTCTCCAATGAAACTGCGGGCAGGCTGACAGGCTGCCCGGCAAAACCTGTTGTCAATCACTGCGCCGCCCGGCGGCCGACCCAGTAGCCGCCAAGCCGTCGCGATCACGGGTCTCCTCAAGCGACCTCTCGGTCCAGGCCACCAATCCCAGAGCTGCCGCTGGGATTTGAACCCAGGACCTCGTCCTTACCAAGGACGCGCTCTACCGACTGAGCCACGGCAGCGTTGCGTCATCATCTGTCCTAGCACAGACCCGCCCGGCCGCATTCTTGTTCGTCGCCAAGAAGCCCGAGCCCCCGTTGCGATCACAATCCAACCTTGCATGTGCACGCCCCTCGCCCGTCGATCGAGCGCCCAAGCTCGAAAGCGGGTGATGGGAATCGAACCCACGTTGCCTGCTTGGAAGGCAGGTACTCTACCATTGAGTTACACCCGCGGTTTCACTGGATTGCGAGCGTTGCTCAGCAACGTCCATCGCAGGTCGCAACGGCCGAATCGCAATCGCTCATCCGATAGAGTCACCCTGGTGAAGGTCTCACCCGTCTCTCGCATTCACCTCCGTGACCAGTCTGGCTTGGGCCCGCGATCGAGCACGCACTCACCAGAGTCTCCATCCGCCCAGCCCACTGGGACCGGCATGGGTGGAGCAGGATTCGAACCTGCGAAGGCAGTGCCACCAGATTTACAGTCTGGCCCCTTTGGCCGCTTGGGTATCCACCCGCTTTGGTGCTCTCGTCTCGATAAGCTTTCGTCGCTCTCGCTTGGCGGCCAGGAAGAGCTGATCCCAGATGCCTCGTCTGTCGAGCCTTCGACCGCGCAGAGCTGGCGGTGAGACTCGAACTCACAACCCTCGGTTTACAAAACCGATGCTCTGCCGGTTGAGCTACGCCAGCAACCAAAGCCGTGAAATTCTCCAGTATACAGCCGCCCGTGCCGGTTGCAAGGCATTCCTGCACACGGCGAAAACACCCAACCGCCTGCGGCCAGGCGCAGGCGCACCCACAGCGCGGGCGCCACGACTCTTCAAATCTTAACCATCTGCTCCCTGTTCCGGCAAGGGGCCGTCTCACAAAACAGGACGATCCGAACCCGCGAAATCTCTCCCCATTAGGGACAGCACAATCCCCGAATCGGTTCGCCGTGGTTGCCAGGTGCCTCAATGGAAGACCCTCCCCGCATGGACCCGCGGGAGGTAGGGCGCCAGCGCATTGCCCTCGGGCAATGCGTCGCGCACGCCGCCGCGGAGCGCATCGATCAGGTCCTCTTCGGGATGGCCGTCGGCCGGGAAGTCGATCCATTGCCCGCCCCGGCGCTGCCGGCGGTAGTTTTGGAAAGCTTCCTTCAGTAGCTTGCAGCGCGGGTGAATGATAAGATTACCGCCGTCCAAGAGCAGTTCGAGCGTGTCGAGCCCATCCAGGACCATGTGTTGCGGCCACCGCGCGATGAATCGCGTGCCGAACACCCGCTCGTATTCGCTGTAAGCGGCCGGGCCGAGCGACGAACGAGCCGTCGCCGCCGGGTCGACGCGAACCATGTCGATTCGGCCGCGACAGGGAAGCTCGTCGGCCAGCCTCTTGATCGCCTGGGCGTTCCTCTGGCTCACGACATCGAGCGCGTGGTATTCGCCGAAGACGGTCACGCGGGGACGCTGGCTCGCCGGATCGTTCCGGACCTGGAAGAACACCGCGGCGGTGTGCCGCGACGTGCCGGCGTCGATCGCGCAGCGGACGAACCACGAGCGGTCGTACTCAGCCTCGAGTGAGACGTGCCGAGCCGGGTTGAAGTTGGCAAACCAGACGCCCTCGGTCGTGTCGAGAAACTCGGCATAGATTTCCTGGCGCCCCAGCCGCGTATTCTCATACAAGGCGACGATCTGGGCGAGAAACTCGCGGGGCAGGTGCGCTTTATTGGAGTAGGTCGTGTCGGTCGTCTGCACGGTGGTCGGCTCGACCAGGATTCGCCTCAGGACCGGAAGCCGGCGCGGAGTGGTCGTAATCAAGGCCCGCGGATCGGTACCGGCCCGCAGCGCCAGAAGCGCCAGGTCCCAGGTCGCTTCGGCGCGCTGCCAGCAGGCCAGCTCGTCGGCCCAGAGGGTGTCGACGTTGAAGCCGCGGACGCGCTCGGGCTCCTCTCCGCTAAGGCAGACAGCGCGGGCGCCGTTGGGCCAGGTGATGCGGCGTTTTGAAGGTTCATATCGCGGCCGGCACCACGGCGGCGCGACGGCCAAGAGCCCGGAAGGGCCGTCGACCATCACGTCGCGGATATCGGCCGCGGTGGGCGCAATCAAGCAGCCCACCTTCATCGCGCCGCTCTCGACCCGATGCTGGATCCAGCAGGCGCCGGCCCGCGTCTTGCCGGCGCCGCGGCCGGCGACGTACGCCCAGACCCGCCAGTCGCCTTCAGGCGGCCGCTGGGTCGGCCGCGCCCGGGGATGCGTGCTGCACTCCCCGGGCGGTTGGCCGCATGGGCACGAATCGGCATACCAATCCCAGGGCGAGCGGTCGGTGACGCCGCAACGGCGCGTGCCGCGAAGGCCTTGAGCCGCTTAACTCGCGTTATCAGTGTGCTCATGGAACTCCTCTTCGAGTTCGGCCACGCGTGCTTCGAGCCCCGTATAACTGGACACACTGACGAAGTCGGACATGACGGCTCGCAGCGCCGACAACCTGACTGATTCGGACTCGGCGGTTTCGCCGAGCTTCACGATCCCATCGACGGCCCACACGGCGCGCCTGGCCAGCCGACCGATCGCCTTGTCGAGGGCGCGCCGGCGAATCAACTCGACTTCGGCCCGGACTTCCCGCTCGGCGGCCCAGTTGTAGGCGGTCCGTCTCGGTACCCCGTTTTTCGACGCCCATTTCGGGATGGAGTTTCCCGCGGCGATTGCGGTGGCAAGCTCCAATTTCGGATCGTTGGTGGATTCTTCGGTCATGGCACGAATCGCACTCGGTGGCGAATATTCACCGAGGCACCTCTTGGCCCCGCTCGCGGTTCTCAGCCCGGGGCCCAGGCTGGCCGGCACGCCTATTCGGCGAAAGGGAAGTGACAGTCTGAAGGGTTCTTGTAGTGCGTCCTTAGTCCTTAGTCATTGGCCCGCCCTGAGCTTGCCGAACGGGTCCTTAGTCCTTGGTAGAGTTAAAGCGGTTCTAACGGTTGCGCGGGTCAATCGGCCGGCAGCGGCGCCCTCCGCGCGACATGCCGGTTGCAGGGCCTGTGCGGGCGCCTGATTCCATCCCAAGATGGCACGAAATGGCACGATCCGGCACGGTTTGGGACGGCTCGCCGGGTGTGTCGCCGCGTGCGATGAGACGGCCGACCGAGCGAACTTCGCTCGTTGCAACCTGCTATTGGACAAGTGCTTAGTGTCATCGCGGTGAATCAATTCGCGGCGCGCCTTTGCGCAGGACTCGGGCTGTCAATTTGGCTTTAGCGGTGCCGTATCAACGACCGTGGGCGCGCGCTGCCGGCACGAGAGATTTGTTGCGCTCTGGAACCACGTCTACGGGCACCATGGAATTGATTACGCGCACACTTACACGTATACAGCCAATATACAGTCTCTTTGTCAAGGTGTCAAATTGCGCGGCACGAGAATTTGACGTAAGTCTCAGTCTTTATGTGGGAAACAAATTTATTATCACTGAGTAATCCGCGACAAAGTTTGCCTGGAACGGAGGGAGATGCGCACGCTTTACACATTCACCATCCATGAATGCTATGGGATTGGCGAATTGTGGATGTCTGGAAAGCCCGAGGGGGTGGAGGCGCACAGCTTAGACCACGTGCAACCGACGTCCGCGGAAGCAGACGCGCGGTCTTTGCACCTGAACCATGCATGAATGCTACGGGGTCGGCGAACGTTGGATGTCTCGAATCGTCCTGCCTGACGGCATCGGGCGACATCTGGTAGGATCGGTGAGCAGGGAGCGTTGGAGGACCAAACATGTCTACAGTTGGACCCGTCGAATCGGCCGCGATGCCGGCTCTTGCCGACTGGATCCCAGAGCGGCTGCACCGTTTCACGCTGGATGAGTACGAGGCGCTCGTGGCGGCCGGTGTTTTCGGACGTAAGAGCCGTCTTCATCTCATCAACGGATGCTTGGTGGAGAAGATGACGCAGAACCCTCCCCATTCGACCGCCGACTTGTTGCTTGGCAAGCACTTGGATTCACTGCTACCCGCCGGTTGGCATTCGCGAGGGTCCAAGCCGATCCGGATTCCGCCAGGGAGCATGCCTGAGCCGGATCAATCGGTCGTGCGCGGCGACGCTGAGGATTACGCCGACAGACACCCGGAGCCTTCCGACGTGGGCCTGGTCGTCGAGATCTCCGACAGCAGCCTTCACGTCGCTCGGAAGCAATCTTTGATCTATGCGGCCGCAGGAATCAAAGTTTATTGGATCGTGAATATCAACGATCGGCGGATCGAGGTCTATACGCAACCATCGGCAGCCGGATATGCAGAGCGCAAAGATTACCTGCCCGGGCAGTCGGTTCCGGTTGTGCTCGACGGGACCGAAGTCGGTTCGATTGCCGGCGACGATGTGCTACCGAGAATTCGGCCGCGGGGCTAAGGCACTCGGCTCGCCGGCTGCGGTCGTGCCGGTAGACCGCGGATCACTCGGACTGACACGGATCGTTTAAGACTCTTAGTTCGACGATCAAGCTCGTCGGGAGTCATAGATCAGCGATGCTCCAGCCACGACCTCGTCCCGGAAATAGCGGCTGAGGAAGCCCCGCGTGTTCAGATCGACCTTGCGACCGATGATGCCGCTGAGCTCATCTTGCATGCTGAAAAAATTCCAACCCGGCACCTTGCCCGGCTCGAACTCGACCAGCACGTCGACGTCGCTATCCGGCGGAAATCCTCGCGCAGGACCGACCCGAACAGGCTCAGTCGGGCGATGTGGTTTCGCCGGCAGAAGTCGGCGACACGATCTTGGTCGATCGAGATCGGTGTCGTTCGCATGGTACCGAGCGCCTCCTCAACCTCGGCAAGGCTTCGGGTGCTGCGACTTCCAACCAGGGTGGCCGTCATGCCGCGCAGGGGATTCGATCCTCGTTGCAGTCGACCGACCAAACCAGCCGCCGCCATAGAATATACATCCTCTTGCGAACCGGGTTTCAATCCCTGTTGCGCCGGATCGAACTGAGGCGGACACCCGAACTCTGCGCGTTGACCATCCATGAATGCTGTACGATCGGCGAATTCTGGGTGTCTTGAAACGCCCGCCGCTGGCATGCGTGTCCTTTTCGATCCACACCTCCACGTAGTGCGGTTGTGTCGGCCAAGGTCAAGCGAGTACTGGGATCGGAGAGCGTCGACGGCCTGGCCGAGGTCGGCATAGCATAACGGACAACGCACCCAGCGCGTTGTGTCGCTGATCGAGGTGTGGTTATTTTTGGGCGTACGCGCCTCATTGCCCTGACACTCGCATTCGCTCGCGCAGTCGCTGAAACAGATCTATTGAGGCGTCGATCTCAGCTTTGCGAATGGAAACACTTTCGACATTCACACCAATCGGAATCCCCTTATTACGGGAATAGTCCCAAACCTCTGCGAAGATTTTCTCACAAACAGCAACCGACGTCGTCAGCGGATCTCCGGACATGCGCAGCTCATTCTCCAGCCACCGAGGGAAGGCTATTCCGAGCCATTTCATGAAAGACAGCGTCTTCATGGAACCGCAAGGTGAGAAGGTAAGGATGATCGGCAACGGCACACCACCTTTCTCCCGAAGTGCGAGAGCGTAGTCGGACAATAGCGATTTCGTTGACGTCACATCGTAAACCGCTTGGGTGACAAAGAAGCGGCAACCCTTCTCGGCCTTGCCCAGCATGCGCTCATGCTCGTTGGCGCTCTTGCTATGGCGCTCTGCGATTGCGACGCCACCCAAAAGAAGGGTCGGTGCATACTCCTGCGCTAACACATACGCGCTCGCCAGAGAAAGTCCCGTCGCCGAATGTTGACTGGGAGCACCGACGAGCACCGATAGACGGGGCGTGGTGGCCGCGTACTGATGTTTGAGCCATTGGATAAAGCTATCAGGGGTATCTCGATTCACGCATCGATAAACGATCTTCTGCTTCTTCAGGCTTGCCAGATAGTGATGGGCATAGGTATCCGGATCGATGGTGGGCAAAAAAGGGAACGGCCGCGGTGCGGAGATACGCTCTCCTTCGTCCTGGATGTCGTAAACGATCACTCCGTCGATCGAAAGCGACTGAAGTCGCACGAGCTGCCGGGTCACGATCTCGTCGAGCTGTCCTGATGGGGTTGTCTGCTTCGGCGGAGCAAGACCATAAAGACATACTCCTCCAGTCCGCGCAGAGTCTTTCGAAAAGAGAGTCATTCATCGTCTCTGGGCTCGCTGTCCGTTCGGGATCGCTCGATGTGGGCACTGACTTCATCGATGACGAAGTGTTGGTCGGCGACGCGACCGGAGGCAGCGTCCAGGCGCGTGAACAGCTCAAACACGGATTCATCGTTACGGCGCACGAGGGCCACGAATACCTTGCGCCCCACCGAACCCAGGCCGCCGTAGGGGATCGGTTTGATGGCGCCGATCGTCATCTGGCCGCGCAGGCTTCGAGATTGTACAGATGATCTTTGAAGGCCGGTTGGCAGACGTTGATGGATGGACGCTTTCACACACTCAACCCTCGGGCTTCGACAAACGCAACGGCGGATACCACCGATTCGCGGCTGCACGATACAGGCACAGCATGTTCCCATACGGATCGCGCAGTTACGCCTCACGCCACAGATAGAATTGATCGGCCGGCGAGGAATCGAACTGCACACCGCGGGCCGCCAGCTCCCGACACGTCGCATCGACATCTTTGCATTCAAAATACACGATCACCCCGGAGTCTGCGACCACGGATCCGACTTGGTGCAACGAGAATGTCGCCGCCCTCGGGGCATTCGAATCGGACGTAGTGGGGCAGGTTGCTGACGATCTGCGTGAATCCCAGCTTGCGATAGAAGGCGGCAGAGCGTTCGACATCCGTCGCCGGAAGGGTTACCTGATTGAGGTTCATGAGCATTTCCTGTCAGCAGTTCGCCGGCCGAGAACGTGCGCGGAATGCACGTAGTTACTGATTCTCCTCCACCAATCCGTAAGGCGTCGATTGGGCTCCATCAATTCAGCGCGTCGGGCGATGCCATGAATAGGGCGAACATTGGCGCGGCGTGAAGATCAGCAAGACTCAGTTTGGCTCCAGAGAGCCAATCGCTCTTGGGCGCGAAATTGTTCAACGCACTAAGGCAGATTTTAGCCCGGGACCGCGCGGCTGCGATTTTTCCATGATCGGATTCGAGACCGCGCCCCGGCTTTGCGAGGCGTTCAGCCGGCGCGTGGCCAAGGGGCGGTATCGACCGCTACGCATCCCGAAATCAGCGACTGCCAGAGCTTAGCGTACTAAAGAATCCGTTTCCTGCGGTGTCCCCGGTATTAAAACTCCTGTTGTGATGATGCCCGCGCTGACCAGAGACCCCGCCGGCGCATCTTCTGCGGGAAACTCTCGGTCATCGGCGGATCTTGATCACGGGCGCCCCCCGGGTGGTGATTGGTGAGAGAAACCGCAGCAGAAGCGCCCAACCCGCGCAAGGCGGATGACGGCTAAGGAAGGCAACCATCAGCGAGTACGGCAGGCTCGCGATCTCGACAACCGGCACCAGGCGTGCACGTGCGATCTTCCTTGGAGTGAGGACACCATAACAGGACACGCGTTGTCGGCGGATTCGCTTGATCACGCTAACTGATAGCGATTCCACCGCGAATCTCGAAGATCTTGCCCAAAAATCGCGGATTTCATATCGATTAGCTTGCTCACGCACACGCGTAATGTCGGCGCCGCTCGGGTCGTAATCCCCCACGTATAAGACGTGGATCGGCATGCGGACTCTCGCGAGGTGCCGGGCTGCGGTGTGCAGATAAGTCACGCTCGGGTAGCCTCGCGTCGCGAGCAGCGGGACCGCCCATCGCGCGGTCTCCCGGTACAGGACGCCTGCCAGCGTGTCCTTTTCGATCCACACCTCCACGTAGTGCGGTTGTGTCGGCCAAGGTCAAGCGAGTACTGGGATCGGAGAGCGTCGACGGCCTGGCCGAGGTCGGCATAGCATAACGGACAACGCACCCAGCGCGTCGTGTCGCTGATCGAGGTGTGCTTGACCTCGTTTCGCTTCCGCAATTGGGTCAACAGTCGCACGACGACGCGATAGGCCAGTTTGGTTTTTTCCAGCGCACCGAGCGTCGTCAATCGGTAGTAGACCTGGCGCACCGTTTGTTCTGGCTCCTCGGCGAGTACCTCGGCGATCTTGTTTTCGAGGACGCGGAGATCGCCCTTGCTTCGGCGCTCGCGCTTTATGGATCTAGATCCGTTGGGTGGGGTGTCGGGCATCAATGGGTGCTCCTACATGCGACCTCGGCCGTAGACGCGGTCGTGTTCCTCGCGGGTGAGGGGTTCCAGGTCCCGGACGTCGACCACACCGGTCTTCGCGCCTCCGATCCGACGGGCGCGGGCCTCGGTCGAGGCGACGAACTTCTTCCGCTCTGTCCTGCCGTCGCGGAAGACGAGGGTCATTTCGTAGGCGTAGGGGCGCGGTGTGGACGCGTGGAGCTCCGCGAAGTCCATGCGCCCGAGCTTGCCGCAAATAACCGTGAGCTCCTCCCGGGCAGGTCTGAGTTGCACCGGGTAGTCACCGGTCCTGTAGCAGCGGAGGACGACGCTCTTCCACCGCTGGCCGCAGAGGGCGGCAACCAGTGCGAGCGTCTCGAGCTGGCGTTGCGTGAGGCGTGCGAGGACCACGGCCGGCCCGGTGATGATCGGTTCCTCCTCGGTTGTCATCGGGTGTGCTCCTTGGCAAATAATCCAAGTTGGCCTTTGCTCGCCCTCGGCCGCGGTGGCCGAGGGAACTGGCGGCCGAAGCGGAAGCAGACACGCAGTCTTTGCACATTGGTCATTCATGAATGCTATGGGATCGGCGAATCTTGGGTGTTTTGAAAGCCGGGACAGTTGGCGATCGACCGGCGGGTGAGCTCGCGAAACGACCCGCTAGTTCCCTCGTGCCTTGAGCTTTTCTCCGATACCTATGAGCCAGTCGCCAACGCGGACCAAAGCCTTCCTTCGGCGTCGCATTATTTGCACGATCCGACCGTACTCGTTAGGCCCAGTTCCTTCCAAAGCATCGACATCGTGTTCGATGCGCTCCCAGGGACCAAGCTTGCTCTCCCATCGGCCGTGTGGTAACTGCCGTGCGGCATGAGTGGGGACACCGAGCGTCGCGTAGATCGCCACTTTCTCAAACGCTGGCTCGAGAGTCGCGCTTTCGCAGACTACGTATCCGAGCTTGCCGAACAGCCGCAGGAACGCAGAGATCGTTTCTTCTCTTTGAGGGGACGACATCGTACCTCATGACAACACACCGCTCTTCTCACCCCACGCAATCCAGGCTTTCGCCATCTCGCTTAATTTCCGCCTCGCCGCGCGAGGAACAGGGTTTTCGCCGGTGATTTCGTGGAGGGCCAGAACGAGCAGACTTGGCTCACTCTTGATGCTTCGAAGGATGAAGGGAACGGCCTCGGTCCCCGCGGCCACGATTCGGCGAAATGCCGGATGTCCCGCAATCTTGGTGGAGCTCGACGTCGGTCCGATCGCGATTGTCCATTTGGCGACAAGTTCGTCGAACGCCTCGTGCGTGAGGACCGGCTTTGCCTGCTTCTCGGCGGGCGTCAAGGTGGGAGGCATGAGGCTTTCTCCTCCGGCTAAAGGTATCGAGCCGGCACGCCAGCGTCGGAAACGGAGTCAGACGTTCCTTCCTGCGATAGTACACCAGCGGCGCCAAAGTGCTCAACGCCTTGCGGCATCGGAGAAGGAAGCGGAACGCATAGACCGGCCCCCAGTCGCGCTACCAGGGTGCTCAACGCCTTGCGGCATCGGAGAAGGAAGCGGCGACTAAGGACCAATGACTATGGACTAAGGACGACCGGGCTCACCGCCCTGAGGCATTGGGGAAGGAAGCGGAACGCGATGCGTCCCCGTTTCCTTGTCCTATGACCGCGATCGTCGCCGAATCGGATTGCAGACCGCGGGGGTTGAGGCAATCTTCCGTTGGTGCGACAATAGTGTACACGTCAACTCATTGGGAGGACGCAGAGTGCATTTCCGACTGGACGCCCGAAAAGCCATTGAAGCAGCCGTCACGCTAATGCGACTGGCTCCGTTTCGGCTCATGACACGGAAACGACTTCTGGCATTACTGTACTTGGCAGACCGCGAGAGTCTGAAACGGTCCGGTCGGCCCATCATCGGTGGAAGGTTAGTCGCGATGGACTACGGCCCGATTCACAGCGAGATTTACGATCTGATAAAGGGCTCCGGCTCCGCGCAGGCCGAGTGGTCGCGGCACTTCCAAAACGTGGATTACTGGGTCAAGCTTGCTGAGGATCTCGGCCCGTCGGCGCTCTCTCGGTGGGAGATAAACTTATTGAACGAAATCTCGTCGGAGCGTCTCGGGCGTGACGATTTCGAGGTCGCTAACGAAACGCACGGCTTGGAGTGGCAAAAGTACTGCGTTACGGGCACGTCGAAGCCGATCCCTCTGGAGGCTCTAATTGACGCTGTAGGTCGATCAAAAGACAAGGCCGCGATACTTCGAGATGCTCAAGAGAAGGCTGACTTCGACAAGCTGTTCTCGGGGAAGAAATGAACGCTGGCGACACGTTCATCGATGCATTGCATGGCCACCTGTGGATTGTGCTTTCTGACCCGGCGATCGATCCGGAAAGAGTGGTAATTGTCAATCTCACCACGTACACGGTCGACGAAGAATCGGCTTGTGTCCTGAAAAAGGGCGACCACCCATTTGTCAGGCACAAGACGGCGGTGCGGTACCGCGACGCAAGGATTGCCTCACCGGCTGACTTAAAAACACTTCGCGAAGCTCGGAAACTCGCGCCGCGGGAACCATGCTCGAAAAGCCTGTTGCAGAAACTTAGGGGTGGGGCTTCTGAAGATGCCGATCGACTGCCAAAAGAATGTAGAGAGTTGCTTGAGGAACAGGAACTGATCTAGCGATTCGGCGCCTCGACTTGTCGGCACGGGCTTTGTCTTAGTTCGATCGACGGGAGCGATACGATATCGGGCACACGGCCCATGTCAGGCTTGACGCCGTGTTGCGGCGGGGATGCGCTGACCGGCGATCGCAGAATCGTGGTGGCGGCACGGACGGTGCTCAACGCCTTGCGGCATCGGAGAAGGAAGCGGCATAGTCGCCTTTCGCTCCCGCGAAAGGACCCAATTTAGTGCGCAACGCGTTGCGGCATCGGAGCAGTGCGCGCAGTCTCCTTACCCCTTTCTATCCGTCGACTCACTAATCCGCTCAACGCCTTGCGGCATCGGAGAAGGAAGCGGATTGACGTTCGCTGGACTGATGATTCCATGCAGTGGTGCTCAACGCCTTGCGGCATCGGAGAAGGAAGCGGGGTCCTCGCACGCGCGTCGCGGCGCACCCTGCTGCGTGCTCAACGCCTTGCGGCATCGGAGAAGGAAGCAGCTATACCTTCGACCGGATCGCGCGAGCAGGTGGAAGCCGAGACGCAGCCTTTGCACATGCTCCATCCATGAATGCTATCGGATCGGCGAAAGCTAGGTGTCTTGAAACGCCAGTCACGGCCCCGACGCGCGCGAAGCTGTAGACCATGACGGCAATCAGGTCAAGGTGCGGAGTTATCTCTAGGGGGGAATAATGCAGACTCTTGTATCCGGAGTGCCGCAGGCAAAGTCTGGCGTTCACGAAGCGCCGTGTCGGCACTTCGGATACAAGGGATTGGACTGAACCGCAGGCAGGCCGTCGCCTATGGGGATTCAATCCCGGGTCGCCCCCTCGGCGACGGCGTTGCCAGAAGGGAGAGGCCGTCGTCCGTGCGTGCGCGGCCGCTCAGTGTGCGGCGGCCGTGGCCGGACCCAGCCTCGAAATGGGTCCTCCTGGTGCTTGTGGACCCGAGATGTGGAGCTGCGTACGGGGAATCCACGGTCACCCTCCAAGGGCGGGCTTGACCATGGCCAATCACCAGGTCGCTCCTTTCGCTTTCGGAGAGCTCAGGACGTATCAGGCCCCACGCGCTCGGGAGCCGGCTGCCAGTGAGCCGATTCTCGCCTGTTGGCCAGGGTCGCACGCAGGATCTCGATGACGATCATTCGGCCATTGCCGCAGGCAGGGCACGGGCGCGCCGCGGGCTCCCCTTCGACGGCACCGTCCGGATCAGAGGCGGGCTCGGCCGCCGCAGATCCGGAGGGCGTCGCGGCGTCCAGCAGGGCGCGGCACAGTTCCAGGTTCTCCTGGCACACCCGGTTGGCGAGGAACCCGAAGTGGCGGATGCGCACGAACCCCGCCGGCAGCACGTGTAGAAGGAACCGTCGGAGGAACTCGATCGCCTTGAGGGTCATCGTCTTCTGCTTTCCGTCAGACGCGTAGTCCTTCCACTGGAAGGTAACCTCGCCGTTCTCCAACGCGATCAGCCGATGGTTGCTGATCGCCACACGATGGGTGTACCGGGCCAGGTACTTCAGCACCTGCTCCGGGCCGCCGAACGGCGGCTTGGAGTAGACGACCCACTCGGTCTGCGCGCTGGCAGCGAGCCGGCGCTGGAACTCGACAGGATCGGCCAGCGTGGCGAGCTTGCCGTGAAAAGAGAGCTTGCCCTGATCGAAGGCGGCCCTGATCAGGGCAAGGAGCTTCCCCCGAAAGACGCGGCTGAGGACACGGACCGGCAGGAAGAAGCCGGGTCTGCACGGGACCCAATGCGAGCCGTCGGGCGACAGCCCGCCGCCCGGCACGACGCAGTGGACGTGCGGGTGATGTTGCAGGTTCTGGCCCCAGGTGTGGAGCACAGCCAGGAAGCCGATCTCGGCCCCGAGATGCTTGGGGTCGGCGGCGATCTGCTGCAAGGTCTCGGCGGCGGCTCTGAACAGTAGGCCGTAGACTTCCCGCTGGTTCTGCAGCGCGATCGGGCCCAGCGCCGCCGGGAGCGTGAAGACGACATGCTGATACTCAACGGGCAGCAATTCCGCCTGGCGGGCCTCCATCCATTCCGCCGCCGCGGCCGCCTGACACTTGGGACAGTGGCGGTTGCGGCACGAATTGTAGGCGACCTGCTGATGGTCGCAGTGATCGCACCGCTCGACGTGCCCACCCAGGGCAGCTGTCCGGCAGGCGGCGATGTCGCGCAGGGCGCGACGCTGCTCCGGCGAGAGCACGTCGCCGTAGCGGTCGAGGAAGGCATCTCCGTACGCGCAGACGACCTCGGCCACTTCGAGCCGAGGTCGGTTCATGGCCGGGACTCACCAGGGAGGGGGCCGATCCGGTCGAGGGGGCTGCGGGTCGCCTCGACGGCGGCCGGCGAGACGTGAGTATAGATCGCGGTGGTCTCGAGCTTGCGGTGGCCGAGGAGCACCTGGATCGTGCGGATGTCGGTCCCGGCTTCGAGCAGATGAGTGGCGAAGCTATGACGAAGGGTGTGCACGGTGACGTGCTTGTCCAGGCCGGCGTCCCGTGCGGCCCGGACGCAGCTCAGGTGCACGGCCTTGCCGGTGATCGGTTGGCCGGGGACGTCCCCTGGGAACAGCCAGTCGGTCGGGCGAACCACCTTCCAGTATTCGCGGAGCACGGCGAGCAGCCGCGGCGAGAGCATGACGTAGCGATCCCTGCGCCCTTTGGCCTGTTGGACGCGGATGACCATGCGCTTGCTGTCGATGTCGGCGACCCGCAGGCCGGTGACCTCGGAGAGCCGCAACCCGGCGGCGTAGGCGGTCATGAGGATGGCGCGGTGCTTGATCCCGACGACGGCGGCGAAGAAGCGCGCCACTTCGTCGAGGCTGAGGACGATGGGGAGCCGCTTGGGCTGCTTGGGGAAGGGGATGCGTTCCAGGACGTCCTTGCGCCCGAGGGTTATCTCGTAGAGGAATCGCAGCGCGGCGAGGGTCTGGTTGTAGACGCTCCAGGAGACCTTCTTCTTCTGGACGAGCTGCAGTAGGTAGGCGCGGACGTCGTTGCGCCCGAGGTCCTGGGGTGACCGCCCGAGGTGCCTGGCAAAGGTGCTGACGCGCGAGACGTAGGTCTCGATGGTCCTGGCGGAGAGGTTCTTGAGCTTCATGTCCTCGATCATCCGGCGGCGCAGCGGTGTCATCACTCGCTCCTCTGCTAGGGGGATGGGGGAAAACCACCCTCATCGTGGCCCAGCAGCGGCCCGGGATCAGCACGGCGCAGCCGATGACCTAAGGACAAAGAGCAGAGGCGCGAAGAGGATTAGCAGACGCCCGAGCGAAGGGAAATGTCGTCGATCAACGCGAGGGCCGACGCTTCGAGCCTCTACCGCGCAGCGGTTTAGTCCAATCCCCTTTATTTCCTTGCGGCACATATGGATACTATAGAGAGGTCTGTTCACCAACTGCGAGGGGCTTTCCCAATGTCCACCTTGCCTTTCGACGGCGATCATCCGCCTGGAATACGCTCAAAAATCGAGAGGCTGCTAGAGGCGAATTGCCCGTCCCCGGAACAAGACATCATCTCGCTGTGCATGACTATGGCTAAATGCCCGGTCCCCGGAGCGAAAGGTTCTCTGCTTCGCCACGTTACGGTTGATATAGATGATTTTATTTCGCAAATCCGATGGCATCTCGGGCAAGCCCTGTTGTTGATGGAAATTCATCCGACGATGCTAAAGACCGAAGACGATCCACAGAATATATGTGAGCAGCTTGGCATGCCTATGGCGGTACAGCTTGGGCTTCGTGAATACGTGCTGGGCGGCGACAGGGTGATGGGGCGTGAGCTGTCCGAGAATTGGAAAGGTGGCACCGTAGGCGGATGGATTTTCCATATGATGATAGACAGTGCAATTTATCGTGCGTTTTCGGCTCTGGACCGGCTGGCAGTTCTCATTTGGTATGCGGCGGAACTCTCTGAAAAAGAGCACGTATTTTTTCGGGCAGGAAAACTGAGCAAAGTTCACGACGTTCTTTCAAGTGCGGATAGCAAGGCTCTGGTTGAAATCGCAGAAAGTGAATTGTTTGAGTTTATTACGACCTATCGAAATGGCTTCTCTCACACGAACAAAGCGTATTCACGGATTGCCGGGTTTCCCCCTGCGGATAGTTGGACGACGGAGGATGGCGAAAGGGTCTTGGTGCGGCCGGATGGATGGAATGCGGATGATCTTTTTGCCTTGGCTAACGCTGCATATGGGCAAGTACGGGAAGCCCTTCCTCACGTTTCAAGAATCTGCCAGCAGAAATGGCCTGCTTCGGAATAGGAGTAAGTTCCGATCTTCTTGATTTGGTCGCCGGGGTGGTCAGTATTTCAGCACGTAGGCCGGGCTTTTGCTGAGCCGGTCACGTGACCGGATATATGTCAGCGTCGTGCGTGGATCGGCGTGCCCGGCGAAATCTTGCAAGTCGATGATGTCGCTGCCGCGTTCCCTGGCCGTGGTCAGGGCCGTCACGCGGAGCGAATGCGTGACAACATTGGGATCGAGCCTGAGGGCGACGACGTAACGCTTAATCAGCTTGAGCACCGCCCTGGTCGTCATCGGCTTGAGGCGAAAGCCGTCCCTGCCGTCGCCGCGTACCGATTTCTGCGGGCGGAAGAGGGGGGCGGCGGGGTCACCGCCGATGCCGGCGATGGCAAGCCAGGCTACCAGGGCCTCGACCGCCTCGAGGTGCAGCGGCGTCGTCCGCTCCTTGTTGCCTTTGCCGGTGATGTTGAGGACGCGGTGTTCGCCATTGGTGCGTAAGCGAACGCCCTGGGACGCCTAGCGGGTCTCAGGGGGAATTGGTAAAGAGTACGTTGGTGGATACGGGGTATCGTGTCCATGAAGGAACGTAATGGACATGATCTAACGAGTATCATGTCCATGATGATACATAATGGACATTCCCCTGATGATGGATACGGGTAGCAACCGGGAAATGGGAGCGGGGTACGCGGTGGCGGCGGGCGGGGAAGGCATGCCGCCGCGCCGCCAATATGCGCTGGAGCTAAAGCGGCAGGTTGTGGAAGAGACCTTTGCACCGGGGGCATCGGTATCGATTGTAGCCCGGCGGCACGACCTGAACGCGAACCTCGTGTTTGAGTGGCGCAAGCAATACCGGCACGGCAAGCTGTGGAACGGGCAGGCTTTGCCGCCCACGAAACGAGTCACAGCACCGGCGGAGGCGGCGCGGCGGGCTTTGCCTGGGCCAGATCTGATCCGAGTCGGTGTCATTGACGATAGTGGCAGCCTGCGCCCTGTCTCCGGCACCCCGTCTGCTGTGCCGTCCTCTGCCAGGGAAGCGTCAACGCCGGAGAGCCACGTCATACCGGAGTCCGGGATCATCGAGATTGAGCTGCCGAACCGGGTGAAGGTGCGGGTCGATAGCCGCATTGACGAGGCGGTGCTGCGGCGGTTGCTGGCGGCGGCTAAGGAAATCACATGATGCGGCTGTGCACCGGGACGCAGGTGTGGCTGGCGTGCCGGCCAGTGGACATGCGCAAGGGATTTAACGGCCTGGCGGCGCAGGTAAAGAAAGTGCTTTCCGATGATCCATTTTCGGGACATGTATTTGTGTTCCGTGGCAAGAGCGGTGGTTATATGAAGGCGCTCTATTGGGACGAGACGGGGCTGTGCCTGTTCGCCAAGCGGCTGGAGAAAGGGCGGTTCGTGTGGCCGCCGGTGATCGACGAGCGGACGCGGTTGACGGCGGGGCAACTGGAGCTGCTGATCGAGGGGATGGATTGGCGGCGGACGGTGCCGATGGAGCTGGAATACCGACCGGCTCTGGCATAGGAAAAACGCTGTAAAACCCCATAAAACGCTGGTGTTTCCCGGCATGTTGTGTTACACGAAAACATGCCGTTCGCCGCTGCCGAACTCCCCTCCGATCCTGACGCCTTACGGGCTTTTGCGCTGACGTTGCAGGCTGAGCTTTACGCGAAGACGCTGCATATCGAGAAGCTGAAGATGCAACTGGCATTGCTCCGGCGCGCCCGCTTCGGCCGTTCGTCGGAGAAACTCGACCACGACATCGAGCAGCTTGAGCTGCTGATCGGTGATCTTGAGGAAGGCCAGGCGGAGAGCAACGAGCGCACAGAGGCAGCGAAGCCAGTGGCATCATCCTCGCCAAAGCGGGCAAAGTCACACCCTGTGCGCCTGCCGCTGCCGGATCACCTGCCGCGCGAGCGGGTGGAGCATCCGGCTGCCTGTGTCTGCCCGGAATGCGGCGGCATGAACCTGACCCGGATAGGCATCGATGAGAGTGAACTTCTCGAATATGTGCCGTCGCACTTCAAGGTGATCGTCCATGCCCGCCCCAAGATGAGCTGCCGCGATTGCGAAACTATCACCCAGCCGCCGATGCCTGGGATTCCGATCGAGCGCGGGCGTCCCGGCCCCGCGCTGCTGGCGCATGTCCTGATCGCAAAATATGACGACCACCTCCCGCTCTACCGGCAATCGGAGATTTATGCCCGCGATGGCGTGGAACTCGACTCGCTCCACCATGTGCGACTGGGTAGGGCGGATGGCTTTTCATCTTACCCCGATCGCCGAAGCCATTGCTGGTTATGTACGCCAGGGAGAAACCCTCCATGCCGACGACACGCCGGTGCCGGTGCTTGAGCCCGGCCGGGGGAAGACAAAGACCGGGCGACTATGGGTGGCGGTGCGTGACGAGCGGCCATGGGGTTCCGACCGTGCCGCCGGCGGTGTTCTATCGTTACTCCCCTGACCGCAAGAGCGAACATGCGGAGGCGTTGCTTGAAGGGTGCCGTGGCTATCTGCATGCCGATGCCTATGCCGGGTTCAACAACCTCTATCGTCCCGATCCGCTGACGGGGGACATCCGCCTGATTGAGGTAGCGTGCTGGGCGCATGCCCGCCGCAAAATCTTCGACGAGCATCACGCCAACCAATCGCCCGCGGCCAAAGAGATGCTGGAACGCATCAGAGAATTGTTCGCCATCGAGGATGATATACGCGGCCGTTCCCCGCAGGAACGCCTGGCCGTGCGTATTGATCGTTCGGTGCCGCTCCTGGCGCAGATTAAGACTACGTTTCGAGGAAACGCTCGGAAAGATCAGCCGCAAGAGTTCGTTCGCCGAAGCCCTGCGCTATTCTCTCACACGCTGGGATGCCCTGACGCGCTACACGACCGACGGGCGCCTCGACATCTGCAATAACGCCGCCGAACGCGCTATCCGGCCTCTGGCCATCGGCCGCAAAAACTGGACATTTATCGGCGCCGAAAGCGGCGGCGACCGCGCCGCTACCCTCTACACCATCATCGAAACCGCCAAGCTCAACGACGTCGATCCCGAGGCGTATATCCGAACCCTTATCACCCGCATCGACACTCACCCCGCCAAACGCATCGCCGAGTTGTTGCCCTGGAACGTCAAGCTCTGATTACGCGGTTCGCAGCGTTCGCTTACATTGGTGCGGAAATCGCGCACCTTGAGCTTGACCAGTTCATCAGCACGGCAAGCGGAATAAGCCAGCACGGCGAGCATGGCCCGGTCGCGGATACCGCTGGGGATCATCTGGTTATGCCGGTCTTCGATGGGCGGTGCCTCAAGCAGCCGGCGGCAGTCGTGCGGCGACAGGCCGACGGTTTTGCCATCACGCGGCACGGCCGGGGCGGCGACGAAATCGCTGTGGGCGGGATTGGCCCCGGTGTACCCGTAGGTTTTGAGGTAAGAGAATAGCGACCGCAGGGCAGTCAGCTTGCGGCGGATCGTGCTATTGGTCTGACCGCTTTCCCTCAGCCTGTCCCGCCAGTTAGCGACATGCTCGGGGCGGATGCTGGCGAGCTGCTCCCAGGCACCGGCCTGGACGCCGGCATGGGCTAGGAACTGATCGAGGTCACTTTCATACGCCCGGCGGGTGTGAGGAGAGGGGGTGCGGAGCTTCCAGGCATCGACGGCCCGCGTCATCTGTTCGCGGAGGTCGGCGGGCAAGCCGCCGACGAAAGCCGGGATCGGATCGGCCTTGCCTTGGTTAACACGCGTTAACTCCATGCTTGCATCCTCGTCCATGACCATCCCCTGGTTTATAGTTCCGATAACCCTGGAGTTATCCGAACTATAACCGGCCGACGAAAAGGCGTAAGGCAAAAGTGTTGCCTTGCACGGGCATGGTGGAGGTTGCGGCATCCGAGGCACAAGGCTATGGTCGGGCCGCCTGACGACGGAGGATCTTCGGGCTCTCACGCCCCTGATCTACGTCCAGGTCAAGATGCTCGGCAGGATGCACTGGCTGGCGTCTTTTCTCAACATTTGTGGCACCCTCACGTCGATTAGCTCCGCCAGCCGCGACGGTTGCGCTCGAGTAACCGGCCGCGGCGTTTATCGGCAGGCGCCTTCCACAAAGACCCTGGTTCGGGCTTGTTGCGAGAACGGAATCGCACAGCGAGCACAGAAAGTGCTTAACCGTCGGAAAAAATTCACAAAAGATTAAGCAAGAGCTTGACCACGATTAGAGGTGCAGTCTAGACTCTTCGGATTGCGGTGATCCAGCGCTAGTGATGCGGCTGGTACCATGATGGCACAGGGTGCCGCACAACGGGATTGGAAGCCATCTTCTACAACGACACCACATCAGGAGACAGAAGCGATGCGACCCGATCAGGTCATTCGGCGTGCACGCTCCTGGGTCTGCACTGCCTCGCCTCATCGTGGGCACCGTCCGTGTGAGGCGCGGTTCGCCCGGCGGATACTCGTCACGCTGTTGCTTCTGGCTGGGGCGGGCATTGCCCCGCAGTCCCTCAAAGCCGGTAGTATCACGTACAACATTGAGAACTACCCAGCGGTGCAGGCGGGCTCCCAACTATCAGGGAGCATCACGACGGACGGGCACATCGGCTCACTAGCTTCAGCGAACATCCTGTCATGGACCGTAACGATCGATTCGACCACTTTCGCCTCTACCGACCCTGGAGCATCCGTAACGATCATCGACAACAAACTCGTGGCGAGCTCCACGGCAATCACCTTGGCATCAGACATTATCCCAAATGTATTTGAGCTATCCGTTCCGACGACGCCGAATCCCAGTATCCTCGAGTACGATTATTCGCCGACGTTAGCGTACGTCGGACAGATCAACACCGGCCTTAAGTGGGACACAATCTTCGCGCAGCCGGGTCCCCCATTGACGATAGGCGTCTTCGCATCGTCCTCCGTCCCCGAGCCATCATCCGCCGTCCTTGCGGTGTTCGGGGTTATCGGCATAGCCTACGGCTGGTCCAGCCACCGCCGGGCGCAGCGGCGGGCAGCCGCGAAGTAAGCCCGGCCGAACCAGCGACCGCACGACGAGGCTCCAAGGCACGCTCGGACAATCGCCCGCGAGTGTGATATTAGTGCCGGGGTTGTCGCCGCTCATGGCGTGGAGTTCCTGTGCTGGGTCAGCCACTTGATTAGATCACAATCTTCTCCACCTCATCGAGCGTAATCTGGTCGCTGGTGCGGTCATAGAGCTTGGTGGTCTTTGGTGATTCGTGGTTGGCGATCTGCTGGGCGTGCTCGATGGTGCCGCCGTTTTCGAGGTAGGCGGTGATGCCGGTGGCCCGGAAGGTGTGGTTGCAGATTTCTTCGGGCAGGCCGATGGCCTTGGCCCGGCGTTTAATCATCCGCCAGGCGTCGATGCGGTGCATGGGCCGGTCAGTTAGTTGGCGGTGCCGGTCAATGGTGCGGAAGAGGGGGGTTTTCCTCTCGGCGGCGATGCCTGCCGCCGCGATGTAGGCATCCAGGTAATCCTCGGCGTTGTGGTGGGCAGGCACTTCGTGGCGCTTGCCGCCTTTCTCGTGCAGGCGGAACCACGCCCGGCGGCCCTCGGTGTAATAATCCTCCACCTTCATGCCGAGGGCGGCCCCTATCCGGGCGAAGCTGAACACCATCACGGCGATGAGTGCCCTGTCGCGCAAGCCTACTAGGTTGGGCGGCCGGTTGTCTTCCTCACCTTCTTTGGGCTCCGGGCCGATTTTGAGCGGGATGCTGTCGAGCAGCTCGCGGGCCTCGTCGGCTTTGAGGACCGGCGTTTTGCCTTTCTTGACGACGTGCTTGGCGGCACGCACGGCGGCAGCGGGGTTGGCTTCGATGATTTGGCCGGTAATCAGCCAGTCAAAGAGCATCCGTAATGAGGCTAGGTGCTGCTTGACGGTCGGGGTGCTGGCGAGTGTTTTCTTGCCGGTCAGCGTGAGCTCGGCGAGGTAGGAGGATACGTGATAGCTCTTGATGGCGGAGAGGCTCAGGCCCTTGGCCTGCATCCGGGCAAAGAATCGCATGATGTTGCGGTAGTAGGCGGCCCGCGTATTGGCGTTGGGGATGGTGTCGGTAAAGAAGGTGAAAAACCGCTCGGCAGCCTTGTGTCCTTCGTCGGCGATGATGGCGGGCACGACAAAGCTGCCGCGGGCGGCAACGGATCCGGGTGGGATGGTTCTGGCTAACTCGTGGGACATCATGCAATCAGCCCGTCAAAGCTCGCCACGTATTGTTCAAGCCGCCCCAAGATTTCTCGGTAACTGGGGATGGTGTCGTAACGGCGATAGGTTGCGATCTGGACGGTGACCCAGGCGAAATCTAGGTCTTCCGGGATGGTGTGGTGATTGATGGTCGGAATATCGCTGAGTTTCGAGACGTACAGTAAGTGATAGGGTTTGCGGTGTAAGTCGCCTTCTAGCCGGTACGAATGGAAAGCGTCTTCATAGCCGTCAAGGTGCAGTGAATCCGGCCGGATTGCGGCGGGGAAGGGGACTGCCTTCAGCCCGGATTTTTGGAGCTTTTGCCTGAGTTCTCCGATGCGTTTGTCATCAGGGCGGTGATGGGTGCCGAAGATGGTGTAATCGATCTGTACCCAGGTATCCTCGTTCTTGCCCGCCAACTTCTCGGCCGAGTAGTCGTATTTGTCGAATCCCTCGACCAGAGCCCAAGTGACGTGCTGGTAGGGGTGGCGGGAATAGACGCGGTGCATCCGATCGGTGTCCATTTGCGTGTCGAGCGTGATCGGATCATCCAGGTCGGCGATCCTAACGGCGACGGCTTGCTCATACGGAAATGAATTTCTATATTCAATTTGATAAATCTTAAGCGGCATTTACTCCTCCATGTCCTGGTTGCATCTGTCTACGCCGGTTGGGAGTGGCGCAACATAACTCCCTTTATGTTACGCCAAGTGGGGGTTGTGCGTGGGCAAGATAATCGACGTGAAATCCGCGAGTTTTGAGCAACTTATTTGAGGTTCGCCGGTGAATCACCATCAATTAGCGTGATCAAGCGAGAGCACAGCCGACGTGCGTCCTCTTTGGATGTCCTCACTCCAAGGAGCACGCCATGATAGCGAGAGAATTGCACGATGGTGGGAGTTTCTGGTCGTTCCTCTTGTCAATTGACGAGGACCTAGCCGAATGCGCTCGACGGGAGGCATGCTCGTGCGGCGGTCGACTGCATTGTGCCAATTACCCACGAGCACCTCGGAGCGGCCTTGATTATCTACCCGAGGAGTATCGCTGCCGGTTTAGCTTCTGCTGCGATCGCGACGGATGTAGAAAGCGTGTGACGCCGCCATCGGTGCGATTTCTCGGCAGGAAGGTCTACCTTGGTGTCGTCGTCATCCTGATCACCGCGATGCGGCAGGGGCCAACACCGCGCCGAGTTCGCGAGCTTTCGAGTGTATTCGGGGTCGACAGATCGACCATCGCTCGGTGGCAGGCCTTCTGGCGCGACTATGTTCCACGGACACCTTTCTGGAAGATGGCCCGTGCCCGCCTCGCGCCTGTTGTCGAGATCGCAGCCTTGCCACTTTCAGTGGTAGAGGCATTCGGCCGCACCAATGATCCCTACCAGGACTGGGTGCGGCTCTTGCGATTTTTGTCACCGCTCACGATCCCGGACTGCTCGATGATCAAGATATCCCGATGACCAGCAATTCCCCGCAGAGGATGCGTCGTCGAGGCTCTCGATCAACGTGTGCCTCGTCTCAGCAGGAGCTGTTACACTTTCCATGGCGACCGAATAATCGCAGAAACGCCCCGATTCGGCTAGGTCTGGCGCCCTCGCAACGCGGTCTCCATGATCGGATCGGACCGACTTGCTTACGATGCGCAGTCGTTTGCAACTCGATGCACCGGGCGATTGGCGGAGCCGTTCCCGTTCCCCATAGATAGAAAGGGAACGGAACGGTCAAGAGAGCGCCGAGCCATGTCGTGTCGTCAGCGAGTGGCGAACAACTGTGCCAAGCGTCGGCTATGCCAAAGTTCGCGCTGAGACGACGATTCGTGTATCGAGAAGTCGTCCCGATCTGATGGGTCCCCCAGAGCGGTTGCCTTCAGTCCCTCCCGCCGAGCCGGAGCTGAGCCCTGGAAGCCTATGCGCACGTGATCCCCAACGGGACCTATGTGTTCGACCGCGGTCGCCGGAGAAGCAATGTCGCCGCCAATTCGCTACCATAGGTTTTCGTGGATTTGGGGCTGCAACCCCTACGTCGTCACCCGCGACATGAAGCGTATGCAGGATTCGGTTCGCCGCTTGCAGCCGGAAAGCCGGCATGTCGGGGCCGTCGAGGTGGAACATGTTTCGTAACCATACTCAGGAGTTGAACCTGTTATTCCAGCAGGCGGGCCAACTCCACCGGGCGGGTCGTTTCCCCGAGGCGATCGAACTCACCATTCGAGTGCGGAATCTGGCGCGTGAGTCTTATGGCGAGGGCCACCCTCATTACGCCGTCAGCCTGCAGAATCTGGCGGCGCTGTATAAGGAGATGGGCGATTACCCGGCCGCCGAGCCCCTTTGCCGACAGGCCATGGAGATCCGCCGCGTTGCGTTGGGCGAAGGCCACCCCGACTACGCCGACAGCCTGAACAGGCTGGCGGGGCTGTATCAGGAGATGGGCGATTACCCGGCCGCCGAGCCCCTCTGCCGACAGGCCATGGAGATCTGCCGCGCGGCGCTGGGCGAGGGCCATCCCGACTACGCAAACAGTCTGAACAGGCTGGCGTTGCTGTATCGGGAGATGGGCGATTACCCGGCCGCCGAGCCCCTCTTCCGCCAGGCCATGGAGATCCGGCGCGCGGCACTGGGCGAGGGCCACGCCGCCTACGCCCAGAGCCTGAATGAACTGGCGCTGCTGTACTGGGCGATGGGCGACTACGCGGCGGCCGAGCCCCTCTTCCGTCAGGCCATGGAGATCCTCCGTGTGGCGCTGGGCGAGGGCCACCCCGACTACGCCGCCAGCCTGAACAACGTGGCATTGCTGTATCAGGAGATGGGCGATTACCCGGCCGCCGAGCCCCTCTACCGCCAAGCCATGGAAATCCGGTGCGCGGCGCTGGGCGAGGGCCACCCCGCCTACGCAAACAGCCTGAACAATCTGGCGACGCTGTATCAGGAGATGGGCGACGGCGCGGCGGCCGAGCCCCTCTTTCGCAGGGCCATAGCGATCTGGCGCGCGGCGCTGGGCGAGGGCCACCCTCATTACGCCGCCAGCCTGCACAATCTGGCGGCGCTGTATCCGGCGATGGGCAACTACGCGGCAGCCGAGCCCCTCTTTCGCCAGGCCATGGAGATCCGCCGCGTGGCGCTGGGCGAAGGCCACCCCGCCTACGCCGACAGCCTGAATAGGCTGGCGTTGCTGTATCGGGAGATGGGCGATTACCCGGCCGCCGAGCCCCTCTTCCGCCAGGCCATGGAGATCCGCCGCGTGGCGTTGGGCGAGGGCCACCTCGACTACGCCGCCAGCCTGTACAACCTGGCGGTGCTTTCTGTCGCCATGGATCGTGAACATGACGCATTGGCCCTGATTCAGAGGGCCGACGCGATCCACGACCGGCTGATTGGCCAGATCTTCAGCATCGGCTCCGAGCAACAGCGGGCGGGTTTCCTCTCCCGTATCCAATTGTATATGTACATGTCTTCTGTCGCTGGTGTTGAACCACCTCGACCAGACACGCGAGGCGGTCCTTACCGCCCTCGACCTGGTCCTGCGCCGCAAGGCCTTGAGGGCGGAGGAACAGGCCGCGCAGCGCGACGCGGTCCTGGGGGGACGATATCCTCACCTCCAGCCCAGGCTCCGGGAGCTTCAGGCGCTGCGGGCGAAGATCGTCCAGAAGACGCTCGCCGGGCCGGGACCGGAAGGCGCCCCGGCTCATCACCGGCAACTGGCGACGTGGGCTGGCCAGCGCGACGAACGCGAGAAAGAGCTAGCCCGCCAGATCCCCGAGATGAACCTCGAGCAGAAGCTCCGCGCAGCCGACCGCCGTGCTGTGGCCCTGGGCCTTTCCGAAGGGATCGCGCTGGTCGAGTTCGTCCGATTCCACGTGTGTGACTTCAAGGCCGTACACGCACGGGGTGAGGCTTTCTGGAAGCCGGCGCGCTACGTGGCGTTCGTACTCCGGGCCGGGGATCCCGACGAGCCGGGGCTGATCGACCTCGGCGAGGCCGAGCCGATCGACCGCCTGATCGCCGACTTCCGGGCCGGTATCATCGCCGAGTCCGAGGTAGGCGATGGCCGCGACATGGCGAAACGGCAAGACGAAGCCTTTCCGACGGCAGAGGGCGATGCCGGCTCTGGCCCTGCGAGCGGCTCTGTTCGACCGGCTGGCCCCACTCCTCGTTGGTCAAACGCGATTGCTACTGGCCCCGGACGGCGACCTGGCCCGGCTCCCGTTCGAGGTCTTGCCCACTGCCGACGGCCGCCGCCTGATCGACGACTATCAGATTAGCTACCTGAGTTGCGGTCGCGACGTGCTCCGCTTCGGGGCCGCATCCACAGCCGAGCCCGCCCCGCCGATGATCCTCGCCGACCCGGATTTCGACCTCGAAACGGTCACCATCCGCGAGCTGTCGCAGCCCAAAGCCGGTTTCTGGACCCGCCTGCTCGGCCGCAGCAAGAAGGCCCCGGAGACACCAGAGCAGCGTGTTCCATTGCTTGCAACCGCCGCAGGATCGGCGAGCCGCCACTCCCGCGAGTTGGACTGCGACGGGAGTGCGTACCATTTCCATCGCCTGCCGGGGACACGGGCTGAGGGGGAGCGAGTCGCCGCCATGCTCGACGTGTCGCCTTGGCTCGACGCCACGGCTCTGGAGGGCCGGCTCAAGACCGCTTGCCGCTCGCCGTGCATCCTCCACCTGGCCACCCACGGCTTCTTCCTGCCCGACCAGCAGCGCGACCTCAACCGGGAGGGCCGGGGCCTCGGTTTCGCCTTCGGGGAGTTCTCCGGCGCGAAGGACGGCTTGGGCCGGCTGTCGGGTCCGATGATGGAGAACCCCATGCTCCGCTCGGGCCTGGCGCTGGCCGGTGCTAACACCTGGCTCAGGGCCGGCAACCCGCCCGAAGAAGCCGAGGATGGTCTGTTGACCGCCGAGGACGTCACGGGCCTGGACCTGCTGGCCACCGGGCTGGTCGTGCTCTCGGCCTGCGAGACCGGTCTGGGCCAGGTCCATGTCGGCGAGGGCGTCTTCGGCCTGAGGCGGGCGTTTGTGCTGGCCGGGGCGAAGACGCTGGTAATGAGTCTTTGGAGGGTGCCGGATGAGCAGACCCGCGAGCTGATGGAGGAGTTCTACCGACGGCTGCTGGCCGGCGAGGCCAGGGCCGAGGCCCTGCGTCAGGCGCAACTCGCGCTGCGGGCCAAGTACCCCGCGCCCTATTACTGGGGGGCCTTCATCTGCCAGGGCGACCCGTCTCCCCTGGGCACAGCCGGGCCATGAGCCATGAGCCCGGGCATTGCCAACGACCGTTTCCCCGGCTGAGGCGTCTTTCCCGACGAGTGTTCCGGCCTTAGCCGAGATCCTGGTCCCAGTCAGCCAGAATCCTATGGTAAAGAACACCGCCCTACCCGGGGGTCAATATTGCGCCGAATACGCTACCGTAGGTTTTCGCACGGATGGGGCTGGGACCCCAATTCGATGCAGAAGTGGCCGGCTTGGTTCGCACCACAGCTCTGGGCGCCATTGGCGGTGGCCTGGGCGGCCTTGCGGTCGCGGGCAATCACGAAAATCATTTTCTGCCCTGGCAAACATCTCTCGGTGGCGCCCTGGCTGGTATGCTTGCAGGCGTAATGGTCTGGGGCGTTGACGAAGGGCGTCGAAGTCGGAAGCCCTTGCGCGAAATGGGAAGCCCACGAGTCGCGCGAGCCAAAGCTTCGCGCTCTACTCGCTTTTGCTTCCTGGAAATCCTCGCGTCGCATTGCGGGCTCGGTGTGGCCGTGGGTCTGGTTGACGTCGGCGCTTAGCGGGCGGTGGCGGCCGGTTCCTCGCTGGCTTGACCGGATCGGGATCGCCCTGGGGCATCCTCTGGCTTGGGATGATCCCTTTCTTCAATGGGCCCTGGAACCCTCAGTTAAAACCGTCGACGATGGAGTATGGATGGTCGGATAGATGGGGGCGTGAAGCGACGGCACACGCGGCACGGCCACGGCGGAGCAGCCGCTGATGCTCGTGATCGCGAGTTCCGGTTGCGGCCTGGAGGGCGCGGTCGCGTGGGTCCCCAGGACACGCCTTCCACTCACAAGGATAAAGGCTAAGCGATGCTACTTCCACGGAGCTATCCTCTCTCGCGACTTCTCTTCGAGGCTTACCTCGCCGTTCTGTTGGGGCTTGTGATCATCGCCATACTTACACCGGAAGTTGTCAGTGCCCGCCAAGCTGCACGGCGGGTCGCGTGCGTCAACAACCTCTTTCAGCATTCGGGATGGCACCCGGTCGTCGTCTACCTCGAAGGGGGCAGGATCGTACGCCTCTCGAGCTGCCGAGCGTGTGCCTCCCGGCTCGGCGTCAGAATTAACTTCGCCGACGAGAAGGATGGGAAGCCGCTTGACAGCGAGCAAGCCATCCAGGAAGGCTTGGCGCTCCTCAGAGCAGCTCTCGATGGGGGCGAATTCAGCATCCCCGACAACCCCTTCCCCGGTGGCCATCGAGTGGGTGGCGGGAGCCAGGCCATTCGCAGAAGCGTAACGGACGGCCTGTTGACGCGGCTTGAGACGGAACTATGGCTCTCCTCGGCGCTCGTTCGCTAGTGGTTGGCGACGTCGCTGTTGATCACCCGAGGAGGACCGTTCCGTTCCCCATCGAACGGGGAACGGAACGGTCCTCCCGTAGCGCGCCGTGGATTGATCACGAGACCCGACGCAACAGAAGCCACCGGTTCCTGCTCCATCCGTGAATCCGAGCATCGATTATCTTGATCAGACCATCATCGATTATCGTGACCACTCTCAGGGGTACGGTCAAGCGGTGAATTGGGCAGGGGACGGGGCGCAGAATGCATTAACGCATGTTAAGCACGCTATGCCTTTTGGCGGGGACGTGAAACCCCCCTCATCATTTCCGCGAGCTGATCCTTGACGGTCAGGATGTTGGTTCCGCCCACTGAGTTGAGCAAGGTGAGCACAGTCTCCTTGATTTCCTTCCGCCTTGCGTCGTTGTAGGAAAGGAGCTTGGGGAGGCAGATCAAGGCGAGACTGGTTGCCAGCGACAACTCGTTCAAGGCAACAATTAGGCCTGGCTCCTGGAACTCGCTGCCGGCGAACGGCATGCCAAGAGGGTTATGTGCCTGGGGTTTCGTCTGGGGGGTGACGTGGGTGGCGATTTCGCACAACTCGCCGTACCGCGCTTCGTCGATCAGAACTGGCAAGCCCATGGATTCAAGGCGAATTCGCACTTTGTACGGGCCGAAGTTGTCTTTTCTCTGCTTCTTGTTACACCCCTGCCACTCGGGCAAGGCGGCAGGGTCTTGATTGAAGAGGAAGAGCAGGTTGGTGACCTCCCCGATGCTTCGCGTGAGAGACAGGGACTCATCGTAGAACCCGAAGAGAAGGAGTCTGATAGCCGCTCGGGACGACGAGCAGACGCGCCCGGCGAGGTATTCGACAAGGTGATCGCCGCCGCGACACCCCCAGAAGCAAGACGCAACGCGGTCTGGGAACGACAGCACTGTGCCCAGATGCTCGAAGCACAACGGCACTTTGGCGCCCAGGCCCGGCAGGCGCTGCCTGGAAAGCGCTTCACAAGCATCTTCCTGGTCCGTGACCAGTTTCAGAAAGGCAAGCCCCTGCGGGCATGCAAACGGCACTGCGGACGATTGGGACATGGCTCATTCCACCAGACACGGCGGTGATAGCTGAAGTTCGCATACCCCACTTTATCCGAACTATAACCGAGTCCTCCCAGGACGCAAGCGAAAGGTCGGGGAGGGCCATGGAATCGTAAATTTCTGTTTGCGATTGACGCCGGCCGGGAGTAGGGATGACGGGCGAGGGGGGTAGTGACGTGGGATGACGAAAACGTTCGCCGATAATCATTTGTGTTCCTGCCGGGGGAACAAGACCTGCGCAGTGTGTTTTCTGCGAGGCGTACAACACGAGTGATGGACGAAAAGCCTTGTGTGAAAAGATCAGCAGGTTCCTGGTCCTGGTGCCGTTCTACCAAAGGACTCTGGCGCGGACGATGGGGAGGTGGTTTCCGGACAAGGTCGTGTATGACGATCAGAAGGACATCTGCACGATGTTGTTCGAGGCGATCTTGTTCGAGGATACGAGCGGGAAAATGACGCCGATGGCGTATTTTGTCGAGCGCGCCGTTCTGGCTGATGCCGAGAAGCGGCTGTATGAAGCTTGGCGGGATCATACCCGGTATGGGTTCTTTGTAATTGAAAAGATCGTGCCTGGCGAAGAACTCCACCTCATCGATCTGGCCGGCCGTAATCGCTATCGCGTCTATGAAACGAAGGGGACGGCGCGGATGAAGCAAGGGATGGTCATCATTGCGCAGGATCGTGCCGTTCCTCAAGGGCTGGATGATTACGACGGAGATGGTGCCGTCGTGGTCAGGCAGCGAGGCGCGGGAGCATGTGGAGGACAAGTATGGCGATGGGATTTCGCAGTTTGGTTTTACGGAGCAATACCTGGTGGAGCATGACCGGCGAATGGCCATCGGAAACGGTTCATAATCCCCTTTGTGTTACGCCAATTCAGGAAGGACGCAAGCGGTGAGTCGGTGTATGATCAACGGGCACGAGGACGTGCATCACCTTGACGGACACGCGGGAAGGAACATCGTATGACGATCCATGACGAGATCGCGGCCGAAACGAATGGCGCACTGTTTCGTCGGGCTGATTTGCACATTCATTCTTTCGGAGCATCTGGGTCATACGACGTCGCCGACAAGGCGATGACGCCGGAAGCTATCGTGGATACGGCCGTTGTCGAGCAGCTCGAGGTCATCGCCATCGCAGACCACAACAGCATTGGCAACGTGGAAAGGGCTCTTGCTCACGCGACCGGCAAGGCGATCCTTGTGGTTCCTGCCGTCGAACTTTCCACTTCCCAAGGCCACCTTCTTGTTTATTGTCCGACTATCGAATCATTGAAAGCGTTTTTCGGCAAACTCACGATCACGCCGGACAATAAGGTTTGCCATCAAACCATGCCGCAATGTCTGGCGTGCGCTGCAACTTACGGCGGTTTCGGTATCGCTGCTCACATTGATTTGGATTCAGGCTTTGAAAAGGCTCACCCGAAATACGATGCGTTCAAGCAGGACATTCTTAACTGCAAAAACCTACTAGGATTGGAGGTCGCTCACTCGACGAACAATCATTGGTTTTCACATGCCGACGATGACAATGATCGCCGCAACTGTGTCGTAGTACGATGTAAAACTCTGGGACACGAGGAGGAAACAGAGCTCGCTAGAGTCATGGCGTCGGATGCCCATTCTTTGAATGCACTCGGCAGAAACGCGCAGGGGGCAAACAAACTCACTCGGTTCAAGATGGAGACCCTCACTTTCGACTCCCTCCGAATTGCACTGCAAGACTGTGCAGCTCGCGTACGATTGGAGGACTTGATTCCACTAGCGATCCCTCACTTCGTAGGGATAAAGCTCGAAGGCGGATTCCTTGACGGGCAGGTGGTTCACTTCAGCCGAAATCTGAGTTGCATCATAGGAGGACGTGGGGCAGGGAAATCCACGATGCTGGAGTCCATCCGTCTGGCGTCAGGGAACACAGTGAATAACACGCTTGTCGATTCGGACGCGTGGCCAGATTCAATTTCACTTGTTTACGAGGATGAGGTCGGCGAAAGATATCACTTGTGCAGAAACAAGATGAACGATGTGCGTAATCTCACCGATCCGGCTGGACCAATGCAGGTGATGATTCAAAGCTACGGCCAGGGAGACACCGCCGCAACTATTCAGCATTGCGATGACGATCCAAGCATTCTGCTTCGGTTCCTCGACGAGTTCATTGAGTTGGAAGGATTGCCCGACCGGGACGAAGAGGTTCGCGAGGCGTTGCTCACGAATCAAACAGAAATCGAAAAGCTCCAGATTGAAATAAACCGGATACCAGACCTCGAAAAAGCTAAAGCAATCGCAGATCAGCAAGTGGCAACACTGAAGAAGCAAAAAGCAGGCCAAGTCGTGGAATTAGAACAAAAACTAGCAAACGAACGACGGTTTCGATCGCAGTTGAACACGAAGCTGAGTCAGCTTTTAGAAGACATGAACAAAAGCATGTCGAACGAGACCATCGATGAACTCATCGAAGAATTGGATAGCTCATCGCTTGCAGTGGGGAAGGCACAGTGCGACGAGGTCAAGAAGTTGATGGTGGAACTTTCTAAGAAAATAGACTCGCTGTCCGCTAATCTCCGGGGAGAGGTCCGGACTTATACAGCGCGAATAATTGAGGAGCTGAAGGCGTGGACAGCGGAGGAACAGAAAACACAGGCAGCCATCGAGGACGTCCGCCGGGATCTGGAAAAGCAGAACATCAGGCTTGACATGGGTTTCATTCGTAAAGTGACAAAAGACGCACATGATTATGCAAGCATGTTACAGGAGATAAAGCGACTTATTCCAAAAAAGGACGCTGCATACACTCAGCGACGTGAATTGAATGTAGCCCGACGAAAACTCAAGGGTCGGATGCAGGCCATCAGACAGGCTTTTGCCACTATGGTTAATAAGAACCTCGCTGCTACGGTCGTAGATTACAAAGTAAGCCTCAAGTTCCACGAAGGTGTGTTGTCGAAGGAGGTTGAGGACTTGATTAAGACGGCGATGGATTGGAGAACAGCCCAGGTTCCGAGGGCTGCTCTAATAGCAGCGAACCTGTCTCCGTTTGCTTTAGCCGATGCAGTACGCATGAACAAATACAGTGTATTAGAGGGAATAAAGGATAAGGCAGGGCAGGCTGTTTTCAATCGCGCAGACGCTACACGTATCTTTGCAATATTGAACGAGTGGAAGAATCTTACAGCTCTTGAACGCTGTGCTTTTGAAGATAGGCCGGAAATCAAAGTCATGAAGCCAAGTATTCAGCCGGATGGTCGCACGAGATTCCCTGTCAAGGATTTTGCGAAGCTGTCGCTTGGTCAACAGCAAGCAATACTTCTATCGATCATGCTTTTCTCGAAAAGCTCCGCACCCTTGATCATCGATCAGCCCGAGGACAACCTCGATTCCGAGTTCATTTACAAAACGGTGGTGCGGTCGCTCCGCAGCGTCAAGGAGCAGCGCCAGGTCATTATTGTTACGCATAACGCTAACATTGCCGTGTTGGGTGATGCTGAACTGATCATTCCGTTACGTGGAGCGAGTGAGTACGCGGTGGTGCGGGATCGCGGCTCGATTGATAATGCGGCCACGAAGGAGCTCGTGTGCACCATTCTCGAGGGCAGTCGCAACGCATTTAAGCGGCGACAGGAGGTGTATGGGTACTAACGCTCGATGGCATGATGGGATGTCATACTTGGCTCTGGTCGCATAGCTGCGGCGGGTGCCCGGCACCGCTGCTCGCTAAAACCCCAAGAGCGAGCTGGTCGGCGACGAAAACGGCCAGCAGTTCCCCTTCCCGCATCTGGAAGTACGGCATGCGGTACGTCGGCTCGCTGTAGCAATAACCATTGCGGCGGCGGTCAAATTCAAGCGGCGCACCCAGTCGCTTGCGCATGAACTTGATGTCGCGCCGAATCGTGCGCTCGTCGACCTTGAGCAGGTCGGCCAAGGTCTGGGTATTGGGCCAAGTGCCAGCCCTGACCTCCTGGTCGATCCTCATGACACGCTCGAGAACGTCCCTCCTGGCCATGTACATCGCCGATTCCCTTCGGCCCCGCTAGCCACTTCAACGTGGGTGCGCCGCAAGGCGCAGCTTCCCCTCCGCGGGATCCGTCCCCGTCCATTGATTGATCATCAGTCGCGCTATGAGAACGCTCATAGGACATCGATTGTCAGGGCGCAAAATACTTTCTCCTTTTTTCTGCCGGACCGCATCGCCGCCCGGCGCATCAGTCCCGGGCGATACGGTCAGGGAGCGCAGGCGGCTTCGAGAAACCATCGCCCGTTCCGGGCCCTTTCGTGAGCACCCACGTCACCCGCACGCCCGAGGAAGAGCGAACGCTCGCCGAACTCGCCCGCGCACGGGGACGTCCCTTGTCGAACGCGTCAGGCTAAAAGCCTGACCTACAACTCGCCCGCGCGGTAAGCACCCACCCTCTGAGCGGCTCGGCAGGAGCCTCGCCCTCCCGCGCAAGCGCGCGGCGCATCGAGATCGTCGGGAGGGCGAGGTTCCACCCCGAGCCCACCCTCAACCGGCTCGGCAGGAGCCTCGCCCTCCCCTACAACTCACCCGCGCGGGTAGGGACCCGGGCCGTACTCGCGCAAGATGTGGTCATCGCTCACTTGAATGGTGCGGATGAGAAGGGCGGGCGGCGATTTCAGACATCCATCGCTTGGCGTGGTATTCCAGCAGCCGTTCATCCACGGTTCATGCGGTCGGGAAAGACCGCGCACTCTGGTGGCTTGCAACGTGCGGAAGAAGGGTGTCTGAAATCTCCCAAAGTTATTACTCGTTGTCATCTTCGTCTCCCGAACCCAGCCGCTTGTTAAGCTCGATCTGCCGGCGTTCGCGCTGCAGCTCAGCGGCCAGCTCCTCTTCAGTGGGCAAGTGAAGCTTGTACCGAGAGGCGAAGATCTGCGTGTTCCCCTCGGGCAGCGTGTACCGCACCACCGCCTCGCTCTTGTCGGCGCAGAGCACGATACCGATCGGTGGGTTTTCGTCCGGGGCAGTTAACTCGCGCTGGTAGAAGTTGACGTACATCTGCATCTGGCCGAGGTCCTGGTGCGTCAGCTTGCCTACTTTGAGGTCCAGCAGCACGAAGCTACGCGTGAGGCGGTTGTAGAACACCAAGTCGATGAAGAAATGTTCGCCGTCGAGCGTGATTCGCTGTTGGCGGCCCATAAATGCGAACCCCTTGCCCAACTCGAGCAAGAACTGTTGGAGTTTGGAAATCAGGGCCTGTTCCAGGTCGGACTCGCGGAGCTGCTCGTCCTGGCGGAGGCCCGCGAATTCGAGTACCAGCGGGTCCTTTACCAGGTCCGAAGGTTGACTGATCTCGTGACCCTTCTGGGCGAGCGCCATCAAGCCTGCCTTGTCTCTGCTCAGAGCCAGGCGCTCGAAGAGCAGCGAGTTGATTTGCCGCTCCAGCTCGCGGGTTGACCAGCGGGCGTTGACCGCTTCGGCCTCATAGAAGGTGCGGGCATCGGGTTTGTCCACGCGCAGCAATAGCCGGTAATGGGTCCAGGACAATTCGCGACGCAGTGCGTCACGAATCGGGTAGCTCAGGAAGAAGGCCCGCATGTTGCGGAGGTTCGACTGGTCGAAACCCTTGCCGAATTCCGCTGTCAGGCGTTCCGCGAGCCCTTCCAGAACCCGCTTGCCGTAACCGGCCCGCCCCGTCCCGGCCTGCTCCTCTTCGACGATGACCCGGCCGACCTCCCAGTACGCTTCGACCATGGCGGTGTTGATGGCCTGCCAGGCCCGGCCCCTAGCCAAGGTAAGGATTTCACGGACTTGGCCGTGGAGCTTGTCGAGCCGAGACTCAACTGCCTGCGGATTACTGGCTTTGAGACGACTGCCGGGCGGCTTGACCGACGATTTCCTGGGTGCGGTGCTTTTCTTCGCCATGGGGCGTGTATACCACGGCCGCGCACTTGAGGCGATAGCTTTGCCTTAACTTCAACGGGATTTCAGACATCCACCGTTTGGCGTCGTGTGCCAGCAGCCGTTCATCCACGGCTTACGCGGTCGGAAAAGACCACGCGCTCCGGCGGCTTGCAACGTGCAGAAGAAGGGTGACTGACATCGCGCAGGCGGGACGCCTGCACCACAATCGACCAGCTCATTTCGCGACAGGCGCTAAGCCGGTCTGGTTGACGATTAGCCGATCGCACGTGTCTTCTGACCGTGGCCCAACCGGAGGTAGAAGGAAGCAGTCGCCCGAAGTCGGTCGACCGGTGGAACCGGCCGTGACCATGATTCCCGATCGTTGACCACCGCCCTACCGACAGGGCAGAATGCTTGTTCGCAGAGAACTGGTAGAGACGCCTGCAGGCAGGCGCACCGCCCAACGACTTTCCTTGCCGTCGATGGACATGAAAATCTCGCCTTCGGCCGGAGGGTGATCGATCGGCTTGCTGAGGATCAAAAACCCGGGACCAAGGTGCGAGATCTTTAATACCGAACCGTTGACGCGCAGTTCCATTCGCACTTGAGCCGAGTGACTCTGAAGTCCTGGGTTCGTAGAGTCCATGGATCGAGACGACCTTCTTCAGCGAATCCAGCAGTACGCCGACAGCCACCGAATGGTGTTGCTCGAAGCGCTCGGCTCTGGCATTCATGGTAAAGTATTTGCTGCAGAATACCAGTTCAACGGAGACCGTTCCGCCGTCAAGGGGCATGTTGGTCAAAGCGCCTACAAGCGCGAGCGGGATGTCTACCTTCGCTTGCGCGACTGCGACGTGACCACAATCCGCGGTTGCCACGTTCCCGCGCTCATTAACTACGACGACGAGCTGTGGTGCATCGAGATGACCGTGGTGACGCGGCCATTCGTCCTGGATTTCGCTGGCGCTGAGCTCGATTGGCCGCCCGAGTTTTCCGATGAGGTCCTCGCGGATTGGCGTGCAGAGAAACAAGACCTGTTCGGCGCGCACTGGCTGGAAGTCGAGGCGATCCTGGCGCGCTCGAAACGTACGGCGTTTTCATGCTCGACGTGAACCCCGGAAACGTGTCGTTCGAGTCCTGAGGCCCAACGGGTCACGCCCAGCTCGCGCGCGATTTCCTTGAGCGTGACGCCGTAGCGGCGCGTCTCCAGGATGCGCAGCAGGATCAACTGGCGGATTAGCGAGGGTTCGTCGGTCATGGCAGGAGACCTACGGTCACGGCACGGGCGGGGCGATCCCCCCTCACCTGGCCTTCGGCCATCCTCTCCCCAGGGGGAGAGGGGGAGACCCGCGCGCAACACTGGCGGATCTAATGAGGGTTCGTCGGTCATAGCGGGAGACCTACGGTCACGGCACGGGCGGGGCAATCCCCCCTCACCTGGCCTTCGGCCATCCTCTCCCCAGGGGGAGAGGGGGAGACCTGCGCCCAACACTGGCGAATCAGCGAGGGTTCGTCGGTCATAGGGCGCGCTCCGCCGGGCCCGGTCCAGTCCAGCCCAGGCCCGCGGTGACCGGCTCTACAGCGAGCCGATCAAACACGCGACCTGGGCTGGCTTTCGATCATCGTACAGTCGAGTGTGGTCAGGGGCTGTCAGACGAACAAGTGTCCAGAGCGGCGAGAGGAGGGGGGTGGAAGGAGCCAGATCGAGCACGATTACGATTATGATTACGATTACGATTAAGAATAGGATTAGGATCGCGGACGGGGATTTCAGACATCCACCGCTTGGCGTGGTATGCCAGCAGCCGTTAATTCATGGATCACGCGGTCGGAAAAAAAATGCGCTCTGGTGGCTTGCAACGTGCGGAAGGAGGGTGTCTGACATCACCCGGGGTCAAGAGTAGGGGAGATACTCGACCCGGTCTTGCATATCGTCCGGGTCGAGGATTTTGGCAATCAGCTCCAAATCACGAATGGCTTGGCCAATGGAAATACCGAGCTGATGAGCGTACACGACGCCAGCGAAAGCCGGGCCAGTCTGCAAGCGCCGACGCGCGATTGCCAACAGATCTTGGTCTTGGCTGAAAAGCACACGACCCAGCGACGTGGCTCGGTCCAAGAGAGGGTCGTCGTCAAGCGTTGCCGAGCCATCCTCTTCAGCCGTGAGTACGTCCACTCCGCGCTTCCGCAATCCCGCGGTGATCGCCGAAGGCACGTGGTGGTCCATGTACAGCAATACCATCAGGAGGCAAGCCCTCGAGCTTTGATCTTGGCTCGCAGAACGGATTCGCCCTGTTGTCCCCGGAGATGCTCGACCGCACGCAACTGTTCATCGATGGCTCGATCCATTTCCTCCTGGTGGTCGTGGTAATAGGCCAGGCAACTGTGAATTTGTCCCAGCGTGAGGTGCGGGTGCTGGCGCTGGATCTCATCGGCATCCCAGTGGTGAGCCAGACGATCCAGGGCGACCTCAAGGACTTTCGTTTGCGTCCCGATCAGCCAAACTTTGCCGTCGGCGCGTTTCTCGATGTGGGGGTAGTTGGTCGGAGTCGACATCGTTTTCAGCTCCCTTCGACGACTCGCAAGAGTCCGATCGATATTATACTCAGGACGCAGCCGCCGGGACATGGCTCGAGTCGGTTGCTTGATGCCCCAGCGCCGCGGCGACTTGCTGCTGGCTCTTGCCCGCCCGCTCGCGGATTTCACTGAGCGGCGACTCGTGTGCGAGCTCAGCGTCAGTGAGCGGTGGCTGCCGGCGGGCGCGCGAGCGGTTTGACGTGGAAGGCGCTCAGCTCGCGGCCGGTGGCGACGAGCAAGAGCGGGGTCGGCGAGCCGGCAGGCACTGCCCAGCCGACCATGGGCGTGAAGCCCTGGCAAGCGGCCCCACCCCCTCCGTCTCCCCAAGCGGTCGCCCCCCACTTGTCCCCCCTTGGCAAGTGGGGAAGAACCGCAAGGGGGAGAGAGTTTGCTGACCAGGCCAGGCGCCGAAAGCCTCCCAGTGGAGCGCACCTAGAGCTGCTCGACCACCGCTTCAATCGTCGACGGGGCGTTGCCTTCGAGCCGGTTGTTCACGAACAGGAATGCCGGCTGGCCGGCTGGCGCGCGCACCGCGCGATCTCGGCCAAGGCCGCACGCGTCGCCGAATCGGGCTCCAGGACCGATTCGTACGGTTCAAACATGCTGACGGCCTGTTCGTAGGTCCGACCTCGGCGCAGCAGGGCTCGCACGACTGTGAAATCCGCGGTGAAAGCGCCATTCACGCTCGACTGGGTGCCGAGATCGGGCATTCTTGTCCAGGCATTGAACACGTGGGCGGAGTTGTGACGAGACAACATGCTGAAATAGTCGCTGCCCAGGTACTCGCCGTTGCGGATCTCGACGGCGTAGCGGAAACCGGGCGGCAATGCCTCGAGAAAGGCGTCGAGCCGCGCGTAAAACGCCGGCGGCGTGGCGAAGGTCGCCTTCGAGAACGTTCCGAACTCGAAGATGATCGTCGCCACCCGGTCGCCGTATGGCAGCAGAGGCGCGGCGAATTGACGCTCGAAGCGATCGGGCGCCAGGAACGAATCGTTGATCTCGCCGGCGCGCGCACCGTACCGGGCGTGCTTGGGCCACGTCGCGACGGTGATCTCCTCCGGCACCTTCAAACCGAACCTGAGCCCCCCTGGGCTCTCGCCGAAGAGCTTTTTCCAGTATTCTCGCGTCGGGAACTGATAAAAGCTGAAGTCGCCGCCAACCACCGGAAACGTCTCGGCGTATTCGGCCAAACACTCCGCCTCGAACTTTCGGTTCGAGAACTGACCGCGGGCGCTGTAGCGCTCGGGTGTGTAAATTGAACCGAGCCAGCCCCGGTATTTCCACGAGCTGGTGCCGAAGTAAATTCCTGCTTCGGCCAGCGCGCGAGCTTCGGCGCCAGCCGGGCGGCTTGAGATGGCCGGTCGTCGCCGAATAAAGGTAGTTGCGGCATGAGCTCAAATCAGAGCATCGGCAAATCGAGCTTCTCCTCGCTGGCGATCTTGCGAAGCTTGTCCTGCGCACGCGACTCGATCTGGCGGACCCGCTCCTTGGTGATGCCCAGCTCGCGGCCGAGCTGCTCGAGCGTTTGTTCGCTCACACCGCCCAGGCCGAACCGGCTGATGATGATCTTGCGCTCGCGTTCGTCTAGCCGCCCCAGCATGCCCTTGACCGCCTCCTGCATCCGCTTGAGCGCGCTTTCGTATTCGTGCTCGTCGGCGCGATTGTCGGCGGCGGCCTCAAACATTTCTTCATGGCCGGTGACAAACCGGTCGCGCCGGTAGTTTTCTTCGGGAATCGTCCGCGCGAAGTTCTTCATGATCGCCCACGACGCATACGTGCTGAATTTGTTGCCGCGTGAGTAATCAAACTTCTCCACGGCACGAATCAGCGACATGTTCCCGTCGGAAACCAGCTCGAAGAAGTTGTTCGACGGGCCCACGTGGCGCTTGGCGATTGATACCACCAGCCGGAGGTTGGACCGGATAACCTGATTCTTGACGGACAGGGCTTCCTCCTGCAAGCGCTCGATCTCGTCAAGGTCGGATGTCTTGGCACGACTGGGGTCAATCCGCGACCGGAGTTGCTGCGCCTGACATTTGAGGTAGTTCATCTTCCGGAAAAGATGGGTTTCCTGCTCACGATCGAGTAATGGGACTTCGTAGAGGCTGGCCAGATACGGTGGCAGCCCTTTGGGCGCCTTGGCGCGCCGGGGAGCCCGTTTCTCGACCGGCTCGGGCATCGGCCCCAAGATCTCCGCCCCGGTAGCGGGTACGTGGAAGCTCTCGTGGTCGATGAACTCGAGCTTGGTGCTCAAGATACGGAGGGCGCGCATTTCGTTGATGACCCGGTAGACGCTGGAACGGGTGCGGTTGTACTGCCGCGCCAGGACCTCCGCCGAAACACCCATGCGAAACCGGCGGTAGATCTGTGCCTTCGCCTCTTCGTCCAGCGCGGCCGGCGCGTTCGGGAAAATGGCCCGATCGGGGTGCTCGCGGTCGTAGGCCTTCAACGTGAGCCTGATTGTTTCCATAGAGCGTGACATTTGCCGTGCGATCCTCCGCGCGATCTCGACCAGGCCGGCCTCACCTGGTCGGACAAGCGCCATGCGGCGAGCTCGACGAATGATCTCGTCGCGCTCAGCCTCTGTTAACTGCCGAAACCGCGAACCGCGTTCAACCTGCGCGATGGGCCGTGACAAATCGCCGGAGGCTGGACTCGAGAAACCCCACCTTGGTGCGACCACCGATCACAAACCGGCGCGCCACCAACCCCTGGCGACGCCACCGCGTTACTGTGCGCGACGAGACGTTATAGCGCCGGCTCACTTGGTCGACCGTCAGCACCGGCTCGTCAACCTGCTCGACTGCCTGCCGCGCCGTCGAGGAAAGGTCCTCGACAAACAACCGCAGGTCGTGCTGAACGTCGGCCCCGTCGAGCACCAGAGCCGGCCAGCCTTCCGGTCGAAAACCCGTGATTCGGAAGCACAAGTACTCGTACGGATAACACTTTGCCGTTTCAATCTCCCCCAGAAGTTGCTCCGCCCGTTCAACCTGCTCGAGCCGCCTCTCTCGCGGCGCGTACCGCGCCTGCTGGTCCTTGAGCTGTTTCATCGCGGGATGAAGGTACGTTCTGCCCATCGGGGTCATCCCCTTACCACTACTACTACTACTACTACTAAGCGGCCAACCGGCAACTGACCGAGCGCTCCCCTCTGAACTTCGAGCAACTTTTCTTCCGTGTTTCATTCCAACGTCGAACTTCCGCCGTCTCCGACGACTCAGAAAATAGCATGCATGCAAACTATCGATAATGCGTCGCGACAAGCGTCTCCTAGTTTGTTCGTTTAGCCACCTGTTCTTATTTGCGACGATTGAATCAATCTGGCACGCCATTTAGACTCTTTTGCCAAAGTTAGACAAATACCAGCTTGCCTATCCATCCTTCCAGGGCCGTGTAGTCTACTACGCTCGATCGGAATCGTTGGGTCGCTTCGTTTTGTGTCGATTCCGAACACTATGCCCATTCTCAGACTCACTTCAATCGCTTGAGGTTCCCCAAAAACAACCCGGTTCCCCGAGGTCACCCTGCTACCGAACCACGGAGACGCGTCGCAAACTGCTGCAACTCTCAGACCATAAGCGTTAGCCACCGACAATCGATCACCTTCCGGTATATATCCATGCAACCAACCATCCGTGACTGCGTGCAGCATGAGGTCTTCGCTGCGGCCGATTCGAACATCTGTTTTAAACAGACGTTTCAATTGGCTGTTTTGTTCGGAAGATCCCCCAGGGCCATCTCCCGGGGCCATCCCCCAGGGCGTTGCCCTGGGCTGGTTTGTGGCTGCCCCTTCGGGGCGAAGATCTCATCGGGAATCTGCCTCGGGGGGCGGCCGCGTTACTTCCACTTGGTCGTGCAGTTCGATCGAACGCGCCGCACCGGCGAGCGTCTGCAGTTAACGTAGGACAAGGCCTGGCTCTGAGGCGCTGGATACGTCCTCAGGCGCAATTTCGAGGAATCGACACGTCCTTGCGAGGCCAAATTGACAGTATCGGCCGGGCCCCCATAATGAGTGCCCCAGACGAAGGTCTGGGTTCGAAATCCCAGGCGAGCCGGAACGAAGGAGCCAGTGATGGCCAAGCCTCTCTGCGCGGATAGGGCCCTGCCGGCGAAGTGCGTGCTGGCGATTTGCCTAATCCTGGCCGTTAGCTCCTCCTGCTGGTTGCGGGCAAACGCCGGCGAGGGCGGCCCGCCGGTCTTGCTGCGCGAGCGACCGGCGCTGGGCGATTCAACGCGCGTGCAGATCGAGCTGAAAGCGGACGGGCTGTATCGGCCCGGTCTGCCTCCCGGTGAGCCCTCGGGCGAAGCGCGAATGCCCAAGCCGCTCTCGGTGCAAATTGAAACCCGTTTTGCCTTCCATGAGCGACTGGTCGAGGTCGGCCCCAACAGGACGGCCGCAGCGGCCGCATCGAGCCGGGACGGGACAGCCGGCGATCGGGCCGCCGGCGCGGGTTTTCGTCTCGCGGCGGTTCGGCACGTGATCCAGGCCGCTTCGGCCATCAACGGCGAGATCCGGCCGACTTCGGCACTGATTCGACCGGAGGTCAGCCTTCTGGTCGCCGAGAGGCGGGAAATTGATGGCCCCGTCGTCGTGGTGAGTCCCGCCGGCCCTTTGACCTGGTATGAGCTCGAGCTCGTGCAAGGACTGGGCGACCCGCTCGTTCTGGGCGCTCTTCTTCCCGAGCAGCCGGTGAAGACCGGCGATCATTGGCCAGTTCGCGACGCCGGCGCGAAGGCCCTCTGTGGCTACGACGTCGTGGCCTCGAATCGCCTGGAAGCGTCGCTGGAATCTGTCGACGAGAACCAGGCGCGGATCAGGCTGCGGGGGCAGATCCAGGGTTCGGCACTCGGTGGCGCTGGAACCATGACGTGCGCCGGGTTACTGACCTTCGATCGCCGGCTCTCCCGGATTGATCACCTCGATGTTAACCGCGTCGAGGCCCGCCAACCCGGTCCGATCGAGGCCGGCCTCGATATCAAGAGTACGCTCATCGTCACGCGGCGTGCCGCCCTAGCCTCGCCCGAGCTGTCGGATACTGTACTCGCCAAGCTGCCGCTGGACATCACGCCCGAACGTGAGCTGTTGCGGCTTACAGCGCCCGGGGGGCGCTGCGTGCTGCTGCACGACCGCCACTGGCACGTGTTCTGGCAAGATGCAAAGCTGACCGTGCTGAAACGACTCGCGGGCGGTCAAGTCATCGCCCAGTGCAACCTGTCGCTGGGCCCTTCGGCCGGCAAGGGCCGGCACCAAGACCCCGATCAGTTCCGCAACGACGTCCAGCGCGCGCTCAAGAGCCGTTTCGTGCGAATCTTGGGTGCCGGCGAAATGGCCGGCGATCCCGCCGGTGGACTTCGGTACAAGGTCGGCGTCCAGGGTCGCGAAGGGAGCCTCGGCATTATCTGGTATTATTACCTGCTCGCGAGCCCAGAGGGCGACCAGCTTGTCGCCGCATTTACGCTGGCCGAGGACCACCAGAAAGCATTCGCCGATCAAGACACGGAAATGATCGGCTCTGCCCGATGGCTGGCTGCCCCGCAGCCCGGTACCGGCCGATGAAGCAATGCGAGGCAGTGTGGGCGGGCTGGTTGAGCGCCACAGGCGGGACCAGCCGGCCCCAGTGGGTTGAACGGTGAGGTTGGTTCTCATGCTGAGAATCCGCAGCACGCCTCTCCCGTAGCTGCAGCCGGTTGGCGTATGCTTTACGGACGGAAATGGCGAGAATGGCTGGACCTTCGATGTGATCCAAGCGATCGAGATGAGAATCGAGATTCCAAGGCGGTGGACAATGGGCCGAAGTCAGATCCGTCGGTGCAGTCCGATCAAAGTCGCAACGGGCGACCTCTTTGGAAAAGCGACCCTCACACCTTGGCCAGCGTACGGCACGGCGCTCTTGCGGCTGCCCTTGCGCGCACCCTGATCGCGGCGGTGATCGCGCTGGGCGCGGCTCAAATCGCCAGCGCGGGCGCTCAGGACAATCCGCCAGCGCCCGCTCCCCCTCTCGTACCGGCACCATCACAGGCCCCGCCGCCGCAGGAGCCTGCGCCGGACCGGGCTGCAGATCAGAAAGCCAAGGAGCCGACCCAGCCCGACGCGGCGGAGGAACCTGCTCCGGCGTCGCACGAGGACCTGAGCATCCGGTATCGCTTCCTGGAAAAATACGGCCTCGCCGAGGATACCGCCCATCCCGAGGCGCTCTGGAAGTACAAGGTCGGGATTCAAGAGACGATCAAGACCGTGGTCGAGCAGGCGCAGGGCGCTCCGATTCGGCGCGAGGATTCTCAGCAGATCATCTACACGGAGCGGCCCGCGAAAATCGGCCGACGCGGCGAGGTAACCGAAGCGATACGACGGTACGACCGATATCGCATGAAGGGGAATAGTTCGACTCGTCCCTTGGTGCCACCGCTCTTCGAAGGATTGACGGTCTGGTATCAGCAGCGCCGGGCTGGACAGGCACCGCTCTTGTTAAGCCTCACCGAGAATCGCCCGCTGCGCGAGCAGGAATACACCGGAATCATGCGCCACGCGTTTCTTCCGCAGCTCGCGGCCCTCATGCCGCCGACGCCGCGCCGCGTGCTGGAAACGTGGCAGGTTCCCCGAGCGACTGCGCAATCCTTGATCGGCGTGCCAACAGACGTCGAAGACTACGAGTTGAAGGGCTCTCTCGACAAGCTGGTCCCCAGCACAAATAAAACACAGTCAGGCGCGGCCAACGTTGCCGTCGTGCGCCTCTCCGGCGGCATGACGCTGCCCGAAGGCGCGTGCTCGATCAACGCCGAGATTCAGTTTGCATTTGACCTGCCTTCGGCGGCCGCGCCGGCGCCGGCGCCGAACGTGGAAGACACCACGAAAACGGCCAAGCCGGAACCGCGTCCCGCGGCGGCCAAGCGAGGCGAGGCCGGGGTGGTTGACGCGCGCAGGCGCATCTGGCGCATCGCGCAGCGCAAGCCATCACCAAGGCGGCCCCCGGAGCCAGCGGCCGCCTCAAGCAAACGGTAACGTACGAGCTCATCGTGGAACGGCGCAGCGCTGCCCCCCGGCGGCGACCAGAGCGACATGCTCGTCATTCCCGAGACCCCGCCCGTCGAGTCCGAAGCAAACTCCTGGCTCCTGTATGATGACGCCGAAGGACGATTTCAGTTTCGTCACCCCCAAGAACTGCGGCTCGATCCCAGACCGCCCGATCGGTTCACGGTGGAACTCGCCACTCCCCATCCTGACGCCGGCCCCAACAGCGTCATTATCCAGATTCCCCGTGGGACAGCCGATCCGCAAGAAGATCTGCGGTTCCGCAATCTCGAACAGTACCGAAAAACGGTCGACCAGTTCTGGGAGAAGCAGGCTCTGGATGTCGTGCGCGGCAAGGAAGGCTGGTTGGACGCCGAGGAATGGAAACCACGCAGGGTCTTTTTGAAGGAGCTCGCCGTCAAGGGCCCGTCCGCACCGGAGGAGGGCGAGACCGTCCCCAGGCTTTACGTCGACAACTACTTCGTTCTCGGAAGCGGCAGCCAGTGCCTCCATCTTCAGAGCACGTCGGAGCGCAACGATCACGTCGCCTTCAGGAAAACCATCGAGGCGATGATCAAGAGCTTTGTATTCGGGCCCGCGGCAGCAGCCGCCGCAGCCGCACCCCCGGCAGCAGCCGCGCCCGCACCCCCGGCAGCGCCTCCCGCCACGATCGAACCGCCGAAGTAAATCGGCAACTCGCGTACGGGACTATTGTGGTCGGGCTTCAAGCTCATAGAGCGCGACGGCCATCTCGCCGGCCAGTTGAGCATTGGCAACCAGGAGGGCGCAGTTCGCGGCAAGGCTCGCGCCATCGGTTCCCTGTCGGATCGAGTCCAGCAAAAACGGCGTCAGTGCTTTGCCGGTGACGCCGCGCTGCCTGGCTTGCCGGAGGGCGGCGTCGAGTGCCTGTTCCATCTGTAGGGCGCTCATCGCGTCGGGATCAGGGACCGGTTGAACCAGCACAACTGCGCCCGGCAGCGCAAGGGCGCGGTGGGCTCGAACGAGTGCGGCGGCCTCGGCGGGCGAGTCGACTCTGTGCTCCAGCGGTAAGCCGCTCGATCGCGTGAGGAAGCCGGGCAATAGATCGGTTTGATAGCCCACGATCAGCACGCCGCGCAACTCGAGCGCCTCGAGGCTCGCCGGCACATCGAGGATCGATTTGAACCCGGAACAGACGACCAACGCCCCATCGGCTCGAGCCAGCTCGTCTAAATCGGCGGAAACATCGAAGCTCACCGCAGCGCCCTGATGGACCCCCCCAAGCCCGCCGGTGGCCATCACGAGCGGCTCAAGCGCGAAGCGACGAGCAAGCTGCAGCGTCGCAGCCACCGTCGTGCCGGCGCTCGTGCCTTGGGCCATTGCAGCAGCCAGGTCGCGCCGGCTCGCCTTGATGAAACGATCTCGATTCTGTCCAACGAGCTTGCGATCGCGATCGACTGCATCGCCGCAACCAGCCGCGGGCTCAGGTAGTGAGGCATTGGCCTGGGCAAGTTCGGTCAACTCGGCGTCATCGAGACCGAAGTGGATCGATCCGCCGAGAATGGCGATTGTTGCGGGGATCGCGCCCCGGGACCGGACAGCGTTCTCGGCGGCACGCGCTGTTTGCAGGTTCTGGGGGTAGGGCAGACCATGCGTGATCACCGTCGATTCCAGCACAACCAACGGGCGGCCGACTGATTGAGCCTCCAGCACTTCTGCAACCACCCTGACGCGCAAGCCTTTCATGGCAATGTAACTCGAAGAGTAATGACTCGCTGGAGAAAAGTTTTGCGCCTTGACGTCGCTTTTTGCGATAGGCGCGTATTATTAAGGGTCACCTCTTTGTGAGGGACCACGAGACAAGCTAGAGACCCCCGGACGAGAGCGATGCGTGTCATTCTGGATGTACTTGAAGGGCCGTTCAAGGGGCGTTCGTTTGTGTTTGAGCGCCATGACACGTTCATCGTGGGGCGGTCGAGATTCGTTCACTGCCCCATGCCTGACGACTTGGCGCTCTCGCGCGATCACTTCATGATTGAGATCAATCCCCCGCAGTGCGAGCTGCGTGACCTTGGGAGCACCAATGGTACGTTTGTTAACAATCAGCGGGTCGAAAGGGTTCGGCTGGTTTCGGGCGACGTGATTGCGGCTGGACAGAGCCTCTTCCGAGTACAGGTCGAATCGGCTCACGGTCTGTCGTCCGGCGATGACGCGCCGGCGACAAGTCCACGGCCGGACACGGTTTCGTTGTCCCCGATTCGATGCATGGGTTGTGGGGCGATCGCTCCTCCCAATCTGACGATCGTCGGCCCGGTCGACGGCGCCTCGCGTGAGACCGTGGAATGGTGGTGTGCTTTGTGCCGTTCTGATGACGCAGGGCTTCCGCAGCCGGTTCCCCATTACACGACGCTGCGCGAGCTGGGCCGTGGTGCGATGGGTGTCGTCTACCAAGCGCGCAACAACCTTACCGGCCAGATGGTCGCACTGAAACTGATCATGCCGGAGACGGCTACCACGCGCGCGGCCATTGATCGTTTTCTGCGCGAGATGTCGGTCATCAGTCAGTTGACGCACCCAAACATCGTCGAGTGGTACGAACAGGGCATGTCGCGCGGCCAGTTCTGGTTCGCCATGGAGTACGTGGCCGGCACCAACCTCGAAACGATTGCAAAGGCCGATCCTGGCCGTTATCCGATCGAACAGGCCTGCCGGCTCGTCTGCCAGGTGCTCAAGGGGCTGGAACAGGCACACCAACTCGGCTTCGTGCATCGCGACATCAAGCCCGAAAACATCTTGATCACGCAGACGTCGGACGGCCTGATGGCCAAGATCTCTGATTTTGGGCTGGCCAAGAGCTTTCGGGGCGTCGGCCTTTCGGGCTTGACGTTTTCCGGCGAAATGCGCGGCACCGTTCCGTTCATGCCTCCCGAGCAGATGCTCGACTTCAAGACCGTCACTCCGCTGGCCGATCTCTACGCCACGGCGGCGACGCTCTACTACCTCTTGACGTGCCAGTACATCTACGAGGACCAACCCGGCGGCGATTTGATTCGCATGCTTCTGGAAGAACCCCCCATCCCCATTCAAACACGGCGAGCTGACATCTCGCCCGCCCTGGCAAAAGTCATCGAAACGTGTCTGGCGCACGATCCCAAGACACGCTATCCCGACGCGACATCGATGCGCCGCGCGCTCAAGCCGTTCTGCTAAGTGGGCCCGCTCTAAGAAATTGCGCAGCTCGGCCGCCGCTCCGATCGGACGGATGGGACGGATCGGACCGATTAGATGCGGCGCGGCGGCGGGGGCGACGCCTCGGCCAAGAGCTCGCGCACGTCTTGAAGCACTGAATCAGCCTTGAGAAACTCCAGATTGTAGATCTCTCGCTGATGGCCGCGCTGATCCAATAGAAAAACTCGCGAAGAGTGGTCGAGCACACCCTTGGGATCACGCTTGACCCAGATGCCCCAAGCCTTGATGACTGACTCGACCCGCTCAGGCGATCCAGTCAGAAAATGCCAGGAGGCCGTGTCGGCGCCGTAGAGGCGAGCGTAGCGGGCGAGGGCCTCGGGCGTGTCACGCTCCGGGTCGAGGGTGATCGAGACAAACTCGACCGATTTTCCCCAGAGCTTGGCTTGCCGCAGCGATGTTTGTGTCCGCTCGAGCGCCTGAGTTGTCGCCGGACAGGTTCCGTTACACGTTGTATACACGAATGAAACGAGCACGACCTTGCCGCGGAGGTTCGCCAGGTCGAATGGCTTTCCCGCCGAGTCGATCAATACGGTGGAAGGCGCCGGACCGATGTCGGCGAGGCGGCAAGGCGGAGGATTACTTGCCACAAGCGCCCATGAAAATAACCACGCGGCGAACACGAATATGGCTACCTCAAACGGGGGGCTAGTCGTCATTCTGACCCCGGGCCGGCTCAGGCCGCCCGCTTGCCATTATACCGATGAGCGTGACCATGCAGCCCGACGACTCTCGAGTACTCGGCCCTGAACGGGTGCTGGTCGTGTGCGAAGGCTTCAATGCTGTGGGATTGGCCCGCGGTGGCTAACGATTGACCGCCGAGTCATTGATCGCGCCCTGGACGCGCGTGGTGGCCAGGCTGCCGTCAGGATCGGTGCGGCGCCAGGAGAATCGTGAGGGAGTGCTCGGCTGGCTGACGACCACGCGAGGCGTGCTGCTGGGAGTTGCACCGCTGACTGTCGTCGTTCGTGTCGATCCCTCGGCGAGACTTGTTCGAGCGCTGGGAGCCTCTGGCGGCACGTCGCAGATCGACCCGGTCCGAACGGTGCTCGGCACCGCTGTGCCTGGCGTGCACCCGGGATCGCAGTAATAGTAACACGGCTGGCAACTGGGGCCAGCGGTGGCCAGGGCGGCGGCCGCGGCCGCCACGAGCAGCCGACGCGGGCCCCAAAACCGGACGCGGGCTTGTCGCATGACGAATCAGCCTCCCCTGTCGCGACTCAGCCTTCGCGTCACGCTGCCGGAACATGGCCGGCGCGAGGCGCACTGCCACGACCCCCCCGGTGACAAGAGCAGCATGGCGAACCAGAGCGCCTTGAATCGAAGAGTGCGTCGAACCAGACCCGATGTGCCGATACCACGCGGCGGCCCCAGCGCGATACGCCGTGTCGATACTCGGGTCGCGGGACTTTAATGCAAATCAGCAATCTGGCCAACGCCAAATTCGCGCGACCGCGGCGAGGCCGCAACCTTCTTTCCGTTATTGACTTGTGGGTGCAAGAAACGGAGGCGGCGGGAAGTGCACCCGCGCGGGAAGCTGTGGCGACGGCCCCTACGTACGGAGCCGGTCACTTCGAGTGTTAGCCTCGAGGCCCCGATCAGCGAGTTCCCATTCCGCTCATCGCGGAAACAGTGCGAGTTCTGACCGCACGTCCCGCAGGAGGGTCGCGAGCGATCTTCTGTTCGTGGGCGCAGGAGGCGTACAGGTCCCGGCCAGCGCCGTCAGCACCAATATCAACTCGAGTCTTGCTCGGTTTAGGCAGCCGCATTAGAGTGAGTGTGTGTCAAGCGAACCGACCAATCCGCACGAGGTTTTCCGGTCCCGAGTGCCGGTGGGTGCCTCGCTGGTTGTTGTCTTTGTGCCCAGCAAAGACCGGGACGGCCAGCCGATCGACCAAGACCACTGGGTGGATGAGGTGCTCACGTCGCTCGGCAGGCTGTTTCGGGGTGCAACCGCGTACCCGCAAGGCCGGGGTGTATGGCGGGATGACGAGCGCGGCGGAGCCCTGATCGCCGAGGAGCCGGTCATCGTGTTCTCGTATGTGAGCGAACAAGATCTCACCACCCGAGCATTGTCCGAATTGTATTGCACCCTGAGCCGGATGGGCCGGGAGACAAACCAGGGCGAGATCGGCGTCGTGATCGACGGTAAGTACTACGGAATCACCGAGTACGCGGAGGACTAACGATGCTGACGGACGAACAAATCCGACAGTCCTTGCACGCCGGCCGAGTCATTCCTCTCGGGGTGGCGAGTTTTCACGGGCCGTTGGGCTTGGAGCAACTGGCTGCAGCAGTGGCCCGCCATGTCGCGCAACCTGGGCGGCCGACGGATCAGCCTCGCGTGCGCCGCCCCATCGAATTGCGGGCTGAGACTTGGGAGAAACTCGACGACCTCGCCAACGCCACGGGTCGTACGACGTCCGCGCATGTTTCGGCATCGCAACTGGCAGCCGTGATCATCGAACAGGCTGTCGCTAATCTCACCGTGTGACGACGGATTACACGGAAATGCTGGACCTGGGCCTGGATCAATCGAACAACGTGAGCTGCCCGCTGGACGGCTTCGGCGGGCGAAACGCGGCGGCGGATACCGGCCAAGGCCGCTGGTTTAACCGGAGCCGGCGGGTCGTCGCACGAAAAACCTGAGCGATCATCTCCGCGGCGTTGCCTTCGCCGCGCATCCTCACGCCAAACCGCGAATCGTTGAGCCTGCCGCTGCGCACTGCTCGGATGCGCTCCAAGACCTTGGCCTTGCGGTCGGGGTAATGCCGCTCGAGCCATTCTTGAAACAGATCGGAGACGCCCAGCGGCAATCGAACGAGCATGTAGCCGGCTTGTTGTGCACCAGCTTGCGCAGCCGCCTTGAGAATTGAGGGCAACTCGTGCTCGGTCAACCCGGGTACGACGGGCGCAACCATGACTCCGGTCGGAATGCCCGCCGCCGCCAGCGCGGCGATCGCCGCCAGCCGTCCCCGCGGCCGAGTGGTTCGTGGCTCCATCCGCCTCGCCAGCTCGTCGTCGAGCGTCGTGATCGACACAAATACGCCCGCCGCCTGGTGTCGCGCGAGCGCGCCAAGAGGTCGATGTCACGCGTCACCAGCCGGTTCTTGGTGATGATCGAAACCGCCTGCCGAAATTCAACGAGCACTTCGAGGCAGCGACGCGTGAGTTCAAGCTTTCGCTCTATGGGCTGATAAGCGTCGGTCACGCCGCTTAACGCCAGGACCCTCGGCTTCCAGGCGCGGAGCCGACAGGGCTTTTCTCAACAACGCGGGCGCATCATGCTTCACCAGAATCTTGGTCTCGAAGTCGAGCCCCGCTGAATAGCCGAGGTACTCGTGAGTCGGCCGCGCGTAACAATAGATGCAGCCGTGTTCGCAACCGCGATACGGGTTCAAGCTTACCTCGAACCCGACATCAGGGCTGTCGTTCTCGGCGATTACGGTTCGGGACTGGTCGGGAAGAAACTCCGTCTCCGGCCGGCGGCAAACTTTCCAAATACTCGTCGTCGTCTTCAACGAGCCCCAAGTCGACCTCGTGATGGGTCGCCTCGAACCGGTTGGGCGGATTGATTCCCGCACCGCGGCCTCTCGGTGATGGATTAACGGCGTCATTCATGCAGAAGTTCCCTCTGAACGCCCCGCAGTCAGCCCTAGGTTAGCCGTCCGGTCGCCCTCATTTGAATTATACTGTACATCGGAACAATACCCAAGAGAGGAGCGTGTGCGTTGGCGTTCCGGTACATTGCACTGTTCAAGCCCTACGACGTTCTTTGCCAGTTTACCGACGCCGTAGGGCGCACCACGCTCAAGTCATTTCTGCCGGTTGAGGGCGTCTATCCGGCTGGGCGCCTCGACCGTGATAGCGAGGGCCTTTTACTGCTGACCGATGACGGCGGAATGGCCCATCACCTCACCGACCCGCGATTCGAGCACCCGAAAACTTATCTTGTTCAGGTCGAGCGCGTTCCGGACGTGCGCGCGCTTCGATTGCTCGGCGAGGGCGTCGATCTGAGCGACGGTCGCACGCGCCCGGCCGAGGCGATCCTTCTGAGCGAGCCGCCCGCGCTGCCTGAGCGGCCCGTGCCGATCCGGTTCCGCAGGACGGTGCCGACAGCGTGGGTACGCCTGACGATTCGCGAAGGACGCAACCGTCAGGTTCGCCGCATGACCGCGGCGGTGGGGCATCCCACCTTGCGGCTGGTTCGCATTGCCGTCGGGCCCATTTTGCTCGGCGACCTCGCGCCGGGTGCATGGCGTGAGCTGGCGGCGCCTGAGATCGAGGCGCTGCGCTCGCTTTGCGCAGATCGCCGCGCCCGCGGGCGCGACGCGGGCCGCCGCGGTGAAATTGATCGGGGTTGCGGATAGACTACAGGGGATTGGAATGCGCCGCATATTGGTTGTTCTCGCGCGAGGACCACGCCAATGGCCAGCTCACCGCGAGTCGGAAAGAGAATCTCCCTCGAGGAGTTCCTCCGCCTGCCCGAGATCGACGAGCAGCCTTTCGAGATCGTCTCACCGAAACAATCGCTGGTGAAGTGCCGCGAGAAACTTGCGTTTTCGATCGGCAACGGCTGCCTCTTAGGCTGGCTGATCGACCCCATTCGCAAGCAGGTCACTGTTTATCGCCCGAACCAGCCCGGCGAGCGCCTGCTGGCCGACGGTGTTTTGGATGGCGAACCCGTTCTGCCGGGATATCGGCTGCCGTTGGCCCAGCTTTTCGGCTGGCTCAAGCGACGACCGCCGAACCCGCCCGCTCCACCGGCGCAGGCCGGGCCTTCCGGCGGAGAAATCATCTGATGACGCCGGGCGGAACTCCCACCAACGGCCATGGCCAGCCCGTGCAGCTCCTGTTCGAGGGGGGAACGCTGGTTGTTGAGGGTTTGCGCACCGCAGACGAGCCGCAACTGCCCGGCGTGAAATACGACCAGCGCACCAGGCAATTCCGAGCCGAGGCCATCTGGTACCGAACGATCGTCGAGCATCTGAGGAAACACAAGCAGCCCTACCACGATTTAGCGCGTGCTTACGAGCCGATCGAGTGGCGGCTGCGCGTCGCCAAGGCGGCGTTTCCCCATCAGGTCGAAGGGCTGAAGTCGTGGTGGGACGCGGGCGGCCGCGGCGTCGTCGTGCTGCCGACGGGAACCGGCAAGACACATCTGGCCAACATGGCGATCGAGCGAACCGGGCGGCCCACCCTCGTGATCACGCCGACCATCGACCTCATGAACCAGTGGTACGACGAGCTGGTGCTCAGCTTCGGCACGGAGGTCGGCCTCCTGGGCGGCGGTTATTACGACATCCAGCCGCTGACCGTGACCACTTACGACTCGGCCTACCTGAACATGGACCGCCTGGGCAATCGGTTCGGCTTGATCGTCTTCGACGAATGCCATCACCTGCCCGGTGCAACCTTCGGGCTGGCGGCGACGTGTGCGATTGCCCCGTTTCGCCTGGGCCTCACTGCGACGCCGGAACGCGCCGACAACGCGCACACCCATCTCGACCAGTTGATCGGTCCGATCGTCTACCGCCGCGAGATCACCCAGTTGAAGGGCGACTACCTGGCACACTATCGCGTGAGCACCCTGCACGTTGAGTTGAGCGACGACGAGCGGCTGCGCTACGAGCGTGCGCGCGAGTTGTATCGGGGGTTCGTCGACGCGATGGGCATCAGCATGAGCCAGCCGAACGCCTGGGCGCAGTTCATCTTCCTCGCGCATCGCTCGCCCGAGGGGCGCGCGGCCTTCCGCGCCTACCGCGAACAGCGCGAACTGGCGCTGGCCGCACCGGCCAAGCTCAACTTGCTTGCCCGGCTTCTCGATCGCCACAGCGGCGACCGCGTGCTGGTCTTTACCCATGACAACGCGACGGTCTACAAGATCGCGCGGCAGTTTCTCGTGCCCGTCATCACTCATCAGACCCGAACCAAGGAGCGAAGGGAGATCTTGCTGCGGTTCAATGCCGGGACTTATCCCATCGTGGCGACGTCCAAGGTGCTCAACGAAGGAGTCAACGTTCCCGAGGCCAACGTGGCGATCGTGCTCTCGGGCTCGGGTTCGGTGCGTGAGCATGTCCAGCGCTTGGGCCGCGTATTGCGCAAGGCCGGCGACAAGCAAGCGATCCTCTACGAGGTGATCACACGCGCCACGGCTGAAGAGTTCACCTCGAGCCGCCGGCGCCAGCACAACGCGTACGACGGAGACTGAGGCCCATGCACCAGCATCCGCATCGTGTCGGCCATCAACGTATCGCGTGCCGGCGTGACGCTTTCCACCATTTAACCGTGATGTGCACTCATGCTTACAGGTGACCTGATCCGGGCCAAGACGTCGAAACAGCGGGTGGTCCCGCTTTACATCGACCGTGACTCAGAGCGCTGGCTAGAGGTCGCCGAAAGCCTGCTGCTTTTGTACCGCGAAGCGATCGGCATGACGCGCGGGGCGATCGAGAGCGAGATCGACGCCCTCTTCGGCGGCGGCGGCAAGGCGACCCAGGTACACCGGGGCCTTGCCAAGGTGCTCGACGATCGCGCCGAGTTCGAAGTTGTCGCCGACGCCGCACCCGAAGTCGTGCGCGAAAAGGTCTTCACCGCGGCCGCAGAGCAGCGCCGGCATTTGCGACAGGCGGCAAGCGCTCTCGGGCCTCGGCCACGGTTCGATCGCGAGGCCGTTTTGAACTCGGTCGCCGGCGAGCTCGCGCTCGAGCCCCAAGCCGTCGCGGCGGCGCTCTTTGCCGACCTTCGCGACGAGAACCGGCTGTTGTCGTTTGACGACATGCCCGCCCAGTGGCTGATCGACCGCTACAACGTCGGGCTGGCGCAGGCCGTGCTCTTGCGATCGACCAAGGTGAGGGTAGAGGTCCGCAACGAGCGGCCCGCGCGCTATCGCAGCGTTGTTTCGGCGGCTCAAGTTTCACCGCCTCATGTACCGAGTCGAGGGGAGCATGCGCGACGGCTATGTCTTGCATATCGACGGACCTCTCAGCCTCTTCACCGCCACGACCAAGTACGGGCTGCAAGTTGCCTCGTTCCTGCCGGCGCTGTTGCACTGCGCCGATTTCCGGCTTGAAGCCGAGCTGCGCTGGGGCCCGAAGCGCGAGCCGCGCAGCTTCTTGCTCGAGTCGCGCGATGGACTGGTCTGGCATCGCGGCGATACCGGCACTTACGTGCCGGCCGAGATCACGGCGTTCCTGGAGCGACTGCGGCAGATCGCTCCGGCGTGGGAAGTCAGCGAGTTCACCGACGTGATCGAGCTGGGCCGTGAGGGAGTGTGGGTGCCCGACTATCGGCTCGTTCACCGGCCGTCGGGCACCGACGTCTTCGTGGAGATCGTCGGGTTCTGGAAACGCTCGAGCCTCGAACGGTTGACCCGGCTCTTGCCGCAGTACGGGCCCAAGCGCTACGTGCTGGCGATTTCGGAACGCTTGAAAGTCGACGAGGACGTTCTGCAGGAACTGCCCGGCCCGATCCTCTGGTTCAAAGAGATCCCGAGTGCATCCGACCTGGTGGCGATTCTGGAGACCTTCGTAAAGCCGATCGAGCCCGGCCGCGCTGCCGCTTGACTAGAACGATTCGGCGCGGCGCGGCAGGCCTGCCGCGAGCGGAGTCGAGCGGAGCCTCGTCCTCCCAGATGACTCGGTGCGCGGCTCGGCAGGAGCCTCGCCCTCCCAAATGACTCCGTGTCTCACCCGCGGTAGAGAGGAACGAGATGGCTGCTTGGTGCCGGAAGTGTTGCCTCTGGGTCGGAGCCAGCGCGGTTTTGGCCTCTTGCGCGATCGCCTGTTCGGCGCAGACAAAGAGGTAGTCGCGGGCTTTCCGAACCGGTCGAGGTCCTGCGGGACAAGTGGGGAATCTCGCACATCTATGCCCGGAACGAACATGACCTCTTCTTCGCCCAGGGATATACGGCCGCGCGCGATCGGCTCTTTCAGCTCGAGCTCTGGCGCCGGCAGGCCACGGGCACTATGGCTGAGATTCAGGGGACCAAGGCGCTTGCTCACGACCTCGGGGCCCGGCTGCTCAGATATCGAGGCGACATGAATCGTGAGCTCAGCCATTACCATCCGCACGGGCCTGAGATCGTCGCGGCATTCGTGGACGGCATCAATGCCTACATCGACCTCACTCTGCGCGAACCCGGCCGGCTGCCCCTGGAGTTCCGGATTCTGGACGATCAAGCCGGGGAAGTGGACGCCCGAGATCGTCGTGTCGCGCCACAATGCGCTGTTTCGCAACGTCAAGGACGAAGTGCAGTACGCCCAGCTCGTGCACGTTCTCGGCAGTGAACGAGCCAAGAGCCTGCTCAACTTCATCCCGGCATGCCGCTGCTGAAAGCCGACCAGGCACTCGATCTGTCACTCTTCGGCGACGCCATCCTCGAGACCTACAAGGCATCGCGGTCGCCGGTGCAGTTCCATCCTGAGGATGTGCAGGCTCCCGTACCGGGGGCACGACGTGCCGTCGAGCCGCGACCGCAGGGCCGTGCAGCCTCGATCGCGATGCCGACTTCGTTCAAGGCAGCAACAACTGGGTGGTCGCCGGCGAGCGCACGGCATCGGGCAGCGCGATCATGGCCAACGACCCGCATCGGTCGATCATCCTGCCGTCGCTCCGGTACTGGGTCCATCTGGTCGCGCCGGGCTGGAACGTGATCGGCGCCGGTGAGCCGGCGCTTCCCGGCGTCTCGGTCGGCCACAATGAGCGCGGTGCCTGGGGGTTCACGATCTTCCCGATCGATCAGGAAGACCTCTACGTCTACGAGACCGATCCGGCCGACGACCTCGCGCTATCGCTATCGCGACGGCATGGGAGCCGATGACGACGATCCGCGAAACGATCGCGGTGAAGGGCCGGAGCCGCTGTACGAGTCGACCTGCAAGTTCACCCGGCACGGACCGGTGATCTGGGAGGATCCGCGCACCATCGGGCTTATGCGTTGCGGGCCGCCTGGCTCGAGCCGGGAACCGCGCCCTATCTCGCGAGCCTCCGGCTCGACCAGGCCACGAACTGGGCCGAGTTTCGCGAGGCGTGCCGCTTTTTCTCACGTCCCGTCCGAGAACATGGTCTGGGCCGACGTCGACGGCCACATCGGCTGGCAGGCCGTGGGCCTGGCGCCTCGGCGGCCGAACTGGGACGGGACTCTTGCCGGTGCCCGGCGACGGCCGCTACGAGTGGGACGGCTATCTGCCCGATCTCGATCTGCCCCACATCGCCGATCCGCCCCGCGGCTGGTTCGCCACGGCCAATCAGGACAACCTGCCGCGCGGACTACCCTTTCGCGGTCGGCTATCCAGTGGACCGACCGTTTCGGTTCGCGCGGATCGAGGAAGTCCTCGGCGAGGGACGCGATTCACGCTGACTGACATGATGCAGCTGCAGCACGACGAGCTGTCGCTGCCGGCGCGATCACTCGTGCCGTTGCTTCGCGGGCTCAAACCAGACAACGACCGAACGATCGAAGCCGTCGAAGCAGCTCTTGTCGTGGGACTTCGTCCTGAGCCAGGACTCGGTACCCGCTACGATCTACGTCGCCTGGGAGCGCGCCCTCAAGGCGGCACTGTGGAACCGTGTCGTGCCCAGAGCGGCCCAGCAGGTTTTTCCGATTCGCTCGCTTTCGACCGACAAAGATGATCCAGTGGCTGTCAAAGCCCGACGATCGCTTCGGCCCCGACCCGGTCGCGACCCGCGACGCGTCTGCTCTTGACTGCTCTGGAACAGGCACTGGCTGACCTGGAACGGCGCCTGGGCCCCGACATGGAACCGTGGCGCTACGGCCAGGTTCGGTTCAAACACGTCTGGCTCAGGCACCCGCTCGAGCGATGCCGTCAAGCCGGAGCTGCGCGCTCGGCTCGACCTCGGCCCGCTGCCGCGCGGCGGGTATGCCCACACCGTCAACAGCACGTCGGACGACGACAACCAGTCGACCGGCGCCTCGTTCCGGATCATCGCCGACACCGGCGACTGGGATCGCTCGGTCGGCACCAACACTCCCGGCCAGTCCGGCGACCCGGACGATCCCCATTACCGCGACCTCTTCGAGCCCTGGGCCGACGGGCCAGTATTTCCCCGTCTACTTCTCGCGGGCCAAGGTCGAGACGGTCACCGAGGCGAAGACGACGCTGGTGCCGTGAATCAAGCCGAGCACCTGCCCCCTTTGGGAAGGGGCAGGGATTCGGTATACTAAAAGTGTTAGTTCCCGCCATCGTGAGGATTGCACACCGACCTTTCTGGTTGTTCCCACCAGAGCGTGCCTCCTTGGAGGATCAGATGCGCTCGGCCGTCCTGACCGCCTATTGCTGGCAGTCGCCATCGGCTCGTCGGTCCTGGTACATGGCGGCACCGGCGCTGCCGACGACTTGTTCACGTCGAAGGTCAGACCGATCCTGGCGCGGCACTGCTTCAAGTGCCACGGCCCGGACGACAAGGCGCGGAAGGCCGGACTCCGGCTCGACGTGCGCGACCAGGCCGTGAAACCGGCGGCATCCGGGGCCATTGCCATCGTCCCCGGCAAACCCGACGAGAGCGAGCTGGTCAGCCGGATCTTCGCCGACGACGCGAGCGAGCGGATGCCGCCCGCCGCGGCCAAGCTCCCGCTCTCCGAGAGCGACAAGCAGGTTCTCAAGCAATGGATCGCCGACGGAGCGGCGTATACGACACACTGGGCTTTCATCCCTCCACGACCGGCGCCGCCGCCCTCGGTGCGACGCGCAGGCTGGCCGCGAGAACGCCATCGATTCGTTCATCCTGGCCCGACTCGAGGCCGAGCGGGCTGCGAGCCCTCCGAACCGGCGGACCGCGCGACCTCTGATCCGGCGCCTCTCGCTCGACTTGATCGGCCTGCCGCCGACGCCCGAGGAGGTCGAGGCATTTCTCGCCGACCAGTCGCCGGATGCCTACGAAAAGCTGGTCGACCGGCTGCTGGCCTCGCCCCATTACGGCGAGCGCTGGGCGCGGCGATGGCTCGACCTGGCGCGCTACGCCGACACCAACGGCTACGAGAAAGACCGCACCTCGCTCGATCTGGCCGTATCGCGACTGGGTGATCCAGGCCCTGAACGCCGACATGCCGTTCGACCGAGTTCACCGTCGAGCAGCTCGCCGGCGACCTGCTTGCCCGGGGCGACCGCCGAGCCAGCGGATCGCCACCGGCTTTCATCGCAACACGATGCTCAACGAGGAAGGCGGAATCGATCCGCTCGAATTCCGCTTCTACGCCATGACCGACCGCGTCGCCACCACCGCGACCGTCTGGCTGGGCCTGACGCTCGGCTGCGCCCAGTGCCACACGCACAAGTTCGACCCGATCCCCCAGCGCGACTATTACCAGTTCATGGCCCTCTTGAACAACGCCGATGAGCCCGAGATGGCGGTCCCGTCGCCCGAGATCGACGCGCCGCCGCCGGGAGCTCGAAGCAGAAGATCGCCGCCTGGTCGCCGATCTCCCCAATCGATTTCCGCTCGCCGAGAAGGCCAAACCGGACGACCGGCGGACCGATCGAGGAACGCCGAAAGGCGAATCTCGAGAGCCGGTTCCGGGAGTGGCTCGGCCGCGAGGCCAGGGAGGCGGTCCGCTGGACGGTGCTCAAACCGACCAAGGCGACCGCAAACGTGCCGCATCTGAGCGTGCAGAGCGACGGGTCGGTCTTCGCCAGCGGCGACCAGAGCAAGCGCGATCTCTACACGCTGCGAATTCCCGACCGACTTGAAGCGAATCACGGCGATCCGGCTCGAGGCCCTCCCCGACGATCGGCTGCCGCACGGCGGGCCGGGCCGGATCTACTACGAAGGACCGTCCGGCGACTTCTTTCCTGAGCGAAGTGACGGTCACCGCGCGGCGGCAAGCCGGTCCAGCTCAAGCAAGCAACCGCGAGCGGCCGAACAGGCCGCGGCAGCGGCCGCGGCCATCGACGGCGACCCGCAGACCGGCTGGTCGCTGGGCGGCGGCCAGGGAAGCGCCCATTCGGCCGTCTTTCAACTCGCCGCGCCCCTGGACGACGCCAGCGATCTGGTCGATCCAGTTGCTCTTCGAGCGCTACTACGCCGCCGGGCTGGGCCGCTTCCGGATCTCGGTCACGACCGACCCGCAGCCGGTCGCCGCACGCGAACACGCCCGCCGAGATCGAGGACCTTCTGCTGATCCCGGACGAGCAGCGGACGACCGAGCCAGACCGAATCAGCTCCGCCGGCACTACCTCGATGGTCGCGCCCGAGCTGGCCAAGGAGCGCGAGGCCATCGAACAGCTTCGCAAGCGAGATGCCGCCGTATCCCACGACCTTGGTCATGCAGGAGCGACCGCCGGACAACCCGCGGCCGACCTTCATCCACAACCGCGGCGAGTACCTCCAGCCGACCGACCGCGTCGAGCCCGCGCGTGCTGTCGATCCTGCCTCCCTTGCCCAAAGACGTCGCCGCCCAACCGGCTGGCTCTGGCCCGCTGGCTGGTGTCGCCCGACAATCCGCTCTCGGGCGCGGGTGACCATGAACCGCCAGTGGGCCGCGTTCTTCGGCCGCGGGCTGGTGCGCACCGCGGAGGATTTCGGCTACCAGGGCGAGCCGCCCAGCCACCCCGAGCTGCTCGACTGGCTCGCCCTCGAGCTGCCCCGGCAAGGCTACTCGATGAAGCGAATGCACAAGCTGATCGTCATGAGTGCAACTTATCAGCAGTCGTCGCGGGCGACGCCGCGAGTTGCTGGCGAAGGACCCGGAGAACCGGCTGCTGGCCCGCGGCCCGCGCGTCCGCCTCGAGGCGGAGGTGATCCGCGACGCGGCCTTGCGCGCCAGCGGCTTGCTCTCGGAGCAAGCTCGGCGGCCCGAGCGTCTTCCCGCCCCAGCCGCCGGGCGTCACGACCGAGGGAACCTACGGCGGCCTCGAGTGGAAAGTCAGCCCGGGGGGCGACCGCTATCGCCGCGGCTTGTACACCTTCACCAAGCGCACCGCGCCGTTCGCCATGGCGACGACGTTCGATGCGCCCAGCGGCGAGGTCTGCGTCGCCCGCCGCGAGGTTTCCAACACGCCGCTGCAGGCACTGACACTCTTGAACGACCCGGTATTTCAGGAGGCCGCCCAGGCGCTCGGCCGGTTGATGGCCGCGGCCACGGGGTCGGTCGACGAGCGGGTCGACGCCCTGTTCCGGCGCTGCCTGGCGCGGCCGCCCGATCGCGACGAGCGTGTCGCAGCTCGTCGCGGTTCTTCCAGGCGCAGAAACGAGCGGTTCGAGCTCAAGGAGCTCGACGCGGCCAAGATCGCCGGCCCAGGCGAGGGCGATGCCAGCGAGCGCGCGGCCTGGACCGTTCGTCGCGCGGTGCATCCTCAATCTCGACGAGGCCGTCACCAAGGGTTAAATCGTGAGTCACGTCACTCGAGTCACAGCCGAAACTGTGACCCGCCGCCATTTCTTCTCGGGAGTGCGGCATCGGCGTCGGCAAGATCGCCCTGGCCGGCCTGCTGACCGACGCGTCTCGCGCGAGGCGTCGGTGCGGCTCCCGGGCGACGACGCCACAATCCGCTCGCACCGAAGGCGCCGCACTTCGCGCCCAAGGCGAAGCGCGTGATCCACCTGTTCATGGCCGGCGCCCCCAGCCAGCTCGACCTGTTCGACCCCAAGCCCGCGCTGACCAGGCTCGAAGGCAAGCCGCTGCCGCCCTCGGTCATCGGCGGTCAGCGCTATGCGTTCATCCGCCCCGACGCGGCCGTGCTCGGCCCGCGGTTCAAGTTCGCCAGGCACGGCCAGAGCGGCGCCGAGCTTTCGGAGATGCTGCCGCACCTGGCCCAGGTGGTCGACGACATCGCATCATCAAGTCGGTCCACACCGACCAGTTCAACCACGCGCCGGCCCAGATCTTCTTCAACACGGGTTTCTCGCAGCCAGGCCGGCCCAGCCTGGGCTCGTGGGTGATTTACGGGCTCGGCTCCGAAGCGCAGGACCTGCCCGCCTTCGTCGTGATGTCGACCGGCAGCGGCATCAGCGGCGGCTCGGCCAACTGGTCGAGCGGGTTTCTGCCGACCGATCTACACCGGCGTCCGGCTGCGGAACCAGGGCGACCCGATCTTGAACGTCTCGAGCCCGCCCGGCGTCGATGCCAAGCTTCAGCGCGACTCGCTCGACCTGATCGGCTCGCTGAACACCCGGCGGCTTCAGACGGTGGCCGACCCCGAGATCGCCACCCGCATCGCCGCGTACGAGATGGCCTTCCGGCTGCAAACGTCGGCCCCCGAGCTGATGGACTTGAAGAGCGAGAGCAAGGCGACGCTCGAGCTGTACGGCGCCGACCCCGACAAGCCGTCGTTCGCGCGGGCCTGCCTGCTGGCGCGGCGGATGATCGAGCGCGGCGTGCGGTTCGTCAACATCTACCACGAGGGCTGGGACGCCCACTCCGACGTCGTCGGGCAACCTCAAGACCAACTGCGGCGCCACCGATCAGGCCGCGGCCGCGCTGGTCATCGACCTCAAAGCAGCGCGGGCTGCTCGACGACACGCTGGTGATCTGGGGCGGCGAGTTCGGCCGCACGCCGATGGTCGAGTCCAACGTCGCCCTGGGCCGCAGCCTGGGCCGCGACCATCACCCGCAGGCCTTCACGATGTGGATGGCCGGCGGCGGCATCAAACCCGGGACTGACCTACGGCGCCACCGACGACCTGGGCTTCCACATCGCCCAAGACCCGGTGCACGTGCACGACCTCCAGGCGACGATCCTCCACCTTCTCGGCTTCGACCACGAGAAGCTCACCTTCCACCACGCCGGCCGCGACTTCCGGCTCACCGACGTGCACGGGAAGGTGGTCAAGGAGATCCTGGCGTGACGTGTTCACCAGCCGCGGCGCACTGTTGATCAGTTTCGCGCCTCGAGCATATGATTCACCGAGTAGTGACGAATTTCCGCACCAGTGCGCAGGGAGCAGTGTCATGCGACCCAAAGGAGCCAACGGCGTGGGACGGTTTAGCGTTGAGCTCGAAATTGCCAACTACGCAGACTTGATACGAGCACAAGACGGTACTCTCCCCGCGGACCAGGTGCGCCGTCAAACGATCGAGGGCGTGGTCGATTCGGGGGCCACGAGGCTCGTGCTGCCCGAGGAGGTCGTGAAACGGCTCGGCCTGCCGATGGGTAATCCGATCAAGGTTCGTTACGCCGACGGTCGCTCCGCCACGCGCAAGGGAGCCGAAGCGGTCTATGTCGAGCTCCTGGGCCGGCACGGAACCTTCCGCGCCGTCGTCGAGCCCAAGCGGAAAACCGCGCTCTTCGGGCGCGATTGTTCTTGAAGACCTCGATCTCCTGGTGGACTGCGTGGAGCAACGGTTGCTCCCCCGTGATCCCCGTGGCGAAACCTGCGACATCGAGTGAACGGCCGCCTTGGGCACGCGTCGGATTCGAAGGGCGCCGGCCGCAGGCGGCTGCTGTCCACAGGCCGGCTGGTTTTCTCTCGGCGACGCCAGTTAGCTCAATCGGGCCGAAGCTTGCCGTCAATTTCTTGCGGCGCTCGTGTCCGCTCGGTTAGAACCAAGTGTCCGATATCGGCCTGCGGGTAGCCTGTTCTCGGCGTTCCCCGGCCGCACATCACTAGTGATTACCGAGAAACCCCATGAGCGTGAACGCTGCTGCAGACGTACGCGAGTTGGTGGACGCTGTCTACCGCACAGAGTCGCGGCGCGTTTTCGCGACGCTCGTCCGGCTGCTCGGCGACTTTGACATGGCCGAGGAGGCGCTGCACGATGCGTTCGCTTCGGCCATGGAACAATGGCCGCGGGACGGTGTGCCGGCCAATCCGCGCACCTGGCTGGTTTCTGCCGGGCGCTTCAAGGCGATTGACGCCATGCGGCGGCGCGCCCGGTTCGATGCGTCGCTGCGCGCAGCTTGCCGAACGCGTTGACGACGGTCATCGCGACGCGGCAGGCCCGGACGACGAGGCCATCGAAGACGATCGTCTGCGGCTGATCTTCACGTGCTGCCATCCAGCACTTGTCGGTCGAAGCCCGGCTGGCGCTGACTCTTCGGGAAGTGTGCGGGCTCACCACCGACGAGATCGCGCGCGCGTTCCTGACCGCCGTGCCCACCGTGGCCCAGCGGATCGTGCGCGCCAAGGCGAAGATCAAGAGCACCCGTATTCCCTATCAGGTGCCCTCTCCCGCCGACTTGCCCGAGCGGCTCGACACCGTGCTGCATGTGGTCTACCTGGTGTTCAACGAGGGATACTCGGCGTCATCGGGCACGTCGCTGACGCGGCCCGATGTTTCGGGCGAGGCCATCCGCCTGGGACGGCTGCTCGTGGAATTGCTGCCGGACACCGGAGGTGATGGGGCTACTCGCGCTGTTGCTCCTGCAAGAATCGCGCCGCGCCGCCCGAACGTCGCCGTCGGGTGAGCTCGTCTTGCTGGAAAACCAAGACCGATCGCTCTGGAACCAAGACCAGATCGCCGAAGGAAAAGGTCTCGTGCAACGAGCGCTCGCGTCAGGCCCGGTTGGACCATACACTCTTCAGGCGGCGATTGCGGCGGTGCATGCCGACGCACCAATTGCCGCCGCCACCGATTGGGCCCGGATCGCTGCGATTGTACGACTTGCTCCAGACGGCGAGTCCCTCGCCGGTGGTCGAGCTCAACCGCGCGGTGGCCGTGGCCATGCGCGACGGCCCGCTGGCCGGCCTGAACCTGATCGACGCCATTCTCGCACGCGGCGATCTGGTGGATTATCACTTGAGCCATGCGGCCCGCGCCGACTTGTGCCGGCGCCTGGGAAGAACGGAAGACGCGAGGGCTGCCTACCGGCAAGCACTCGACCTCACGCGGGTCGAGCCCGAGCGGCACTTCCTCAAGCGGCGGCTGGATGAACTGGATTGAACTGGGGCTCACGCCCCAGGCTATAGGATGTCGCCGCTCCGCGGCTTTCGGGAGGTGGCCTCTGCTCGCATCGGCCGGTGCGACAAGATCGGCAACGTACGTTTGGCGATTCGAGAAATTTTTTTGCGTACGAGAGGATGGGCTGTCGATATGGCGTTGAGTCAATCGACTAATCGGTGAAATCAGTGACGGCGGCGGGCGCGGGGACTTTTGTTATTGCACCGTTGTGCTTCCTCCGCCCCGAAGGGGCAGCCACAAATCAGCCCAGGGCGACGCCCTGGGAGCAGCCACAAATCAGCCCAGGCGGGCGCGCTCCCCGACGAACAGATCCTCACGGAAATGGGCAAGTACAACGAAGAGCTCGTGAATGCCGGTCAAGAGTCGCCTTAACATCCTACGTACGGAGGAGCAAGCATGAAGTACATGTTATTGATTTACAGTGACGAGCGGGCTTGGACCGATGGCGACCGCGAGCATTGCTACGTCGAGTCGACACAGCTTACGCACGAGCTCGATCGCTGCGGGCAATACCTGGGCGCCGCCCCGCTCCAGCCGGTCGCCACGGCGACCAGCGTCAAAGTGCGCGACGGTAAGCGGATCGTGACCGACGGCCCCTTTGCCGAGACGCGAGAACAGCTCGGCGGCTTTTTCCTGATCGAGGCCCAGAACCTCGACGAGGCGATCGGAATCGCCGGCCGGATTCCGGCGGCGCGGAAGGGAACGGTGGAGATCCGGCCGGTCTTGGAGCTCGCGGGCCTGCCGACAACCGAGCTAACCGGGACCGCGAAAGCCTCGGTGTAGGTGAAATGATCGGGGGCCAGTTCGAGAAAGGGCTGGCCGATATCAAAGCGATCGCGGAGGGTGCATTGAGGTCATGACCGCGAAGGCGACGGCCGGGCTGGAGAGTCTGGCCCGCCGCACAGAAACTCATGCGTCAGGCTGAAAGCCTGACCTACGACGACGGAAGGACGCACGATGGCTACACCAGGCAAAGTGATGACGGGGGCGGGGTGGGTTATCACCGTTCTGGTCGCGCTCATGATGGTGATGAGCGGAACCTTCAAACTCATGAATCCGCCGCAATTTGCGGAACAGTGGGTTGGTACGTTCGGCTATCCCACGGATGTGGCCGTGTCGATCGGGATCGTTGAGATTTCGTGCGCCGTCCTTTATCTCATCCCGCCGACAACGATTCTGGGCGCCGTCTTGCTTACAGGATACCTGGGAGGCGCCATCGCGACCCACGTGCGCATTCACGACGGTTTCTTCCCCCCAGCAATCATCGGCGTGTTCGTCTGGCTTGGGGTCTATCTCAGGGATCAGCGCGTGCGCGCGATCTTGCCCCTGCGGTGGCCTGCGACGTCGGTCGAGGCAAGTTCGGAAAGAACCCGCATTGAAGGTCAGAGAGGATTTGTAACAGGAAATTCCGCGGTGCACTGCGAGCCAAAAAAAGTTAACAATATGTTCGATGATCTATACCGCCGCAGGCATTTCCTCAGGGTCGCGGGCGCGACCGGCGCTCTTGCGGCCGCGGGGGCCGCGCATGGCGAGAACGGCTATTCCGCTCGAGGTCAAACTGAAAAGGTTGGCGAGCCTTCGCCATCGCCCAGCACGGCCCAACCGAAGCGAAGGGAGCAGGCCATGAGCTCTGGCGGGTTGTCAAAGGCGCGGCTGGACCGCATGCACGAAGTGATGGCCGGGCATGTGGAGCACGGCGGCGTTCCCGGTCTGGTCACGCTGATCAGCCGGCGGGGCCAGGTTCATGTTGATGCCATCGGCATGAAGGCGGCCGGCGGCAAGGACCCGATGCGCCGCGATACGATCTTCCGCATCGCGTCAATGACCAAGCCGATAACGGCCGTCGCGACGATGATTCTGGTGGAAGAATGCAAGCTGCGGCTGGATGAGCCGGTCGACCGCCTGCTTCCCGAACTGGCCAAGCGCAAGGTGCTGAAGCGGCTCGACGGCCCGATCGACGACACGGTGCCCGCAAACCGGCCGATCACCGTGCGCGACTTGCTGACCTTCCGGATGGGACTCGGCATCATCATGGCGCCGCCGGACACGTATCCGATTCAGAAGGCCATCGCAGAGCTCAAGATCCAGGGAATGGGGCGGCCGAATCCGTCGGCGCCGCACTCGCCCGACGAATGGATCCGCCGCCTGGCAACACTGCCGCTGGTGCACCAGCCCGGCGAACAGTGGATGTACAACATCGGATCGTACGTGCTGAGCGTGCTCGTCGCGCGCGCTTCAGGCAAGCTGTTCGACACGTTTCTGCGCGAGCGCATCTTCGAGCCGCTGGGCATGAAAGACACCGGTTTTTATGTACCGGCCGAAAAGCTCGATCGGCTGGCGACCAACTACAATGTCGACGCGGCAACGGGCGCCCTCGAGCTCGAGGACGGCGTTGAGAACAGCAAGTGGGGCCGGCCGCCGGCGTCTCCTGACGGCGCCGGCGGACTTGTTTCGACCGTCGACGACTTTCTCGCCTTCAGTCAGATGCTGCTGAACAAGGGTAAGTACGGCCGCGCGCGCATTCTGTCGAGGCCTTCGGTCGAAACCATGACGATCGATCATCTGACGCCCCAGCAGAAAGCCGCGTCGCCGTTTCCCGGCTTGTGGGACAACCGCGGCTGGGGCTTTGGCGTGTGCGTGGTCATCCACCGCGACGGGATCGCGGCGACTCCGGGCCAGTACGGCTGGAACGGAGGCTTCGGCACGTCGTGGAGCAACGATCCCGCCGAGGAAATGATCGGGATCATCATGACCCAGCGCCCTTCACGTCGCCCATCCCGCCCGATGTCATTCAGGACTTCTGGATATCGGCGTACCAGGCGATTGATGATTAGGCGCACAACTCTTTGTTAGACTGAACTTGACAAGAATCAAAGTCGACGACGGCCGAAGGAACATCGATGGTGACGAATAACGAGGAAATCCCTGGCGTGACGGACGATCCGGTCCTCCGCCTCATCCTCGACGGGAAGGCGAGAACGCTGGATGAGGCCGAGGAAATGTACCTCGACGAGTCTCTCCCCGAGATCCTCGAGCTGCTCAAGAAGCCGATCCCCGATGAGGAGCTCGCGGACCATCCGCTCATGACGCTCCTGCGCGTTCGCGGCAGCCGGGGCCGCGAGGACTCATTGTTGTGAAGCCTGAGAGCCGGCTTGCCGAAATCGTCTCGGCCCTCGAAGGGGCCGGCATTGCGTCCCTCGTCATGGGGGGGCACGCCGTCAGATTTTACGGCCTGAGCCGGAACACCATCGACTTCGACCTGCATCTTGCACCCGACAGTTGGGCTGAGCTCTCCGCACGACTTGCGGGAACCCCGCTCTTCGCCGGGAAACCCGTGCTCGAGGGACCGAGCTGGCGGCCGCGTTCTTTTCGGCGGTTTCTGATTGGCCGGCTAGCCGACGGTCGCGAAGAATGGCTCGAGTTCTGGTGTGGCAACCACCTGCTGGCTTCCTTTGGGGATCTCTACGCGCGCAGAGAACAGGGACTCTACGGCGGGCACGTTTTGTCATTCCTGGCACTCCCTGATTTGATCAAGAGCAAGGAGACCGAGCGCGCTATTGATTGGCAGGACATCGCGGTGCTGGAAGAGTTTCTCGACGCCCGCATGCTTGCGCAGACGGAATCGGGTGCCAGGCCCCTCGCCGAGGCTCTCTGCCGCATCCGCAGCCGGAGCGGCTTCGAGACGGCGCTCCAGAGAGGCCACTTCTCGGACGCTGAAGTCGTCGAAGTGGCGCTGGGAGCGGCGAGTCTCGCGATCACGCAGGCGTTCCTGATCCCTTTCACTCCCATGGTGACGAATCTTCAGGCGCCCACGCCGGCCATCGAGCCCGTGATCCTGAGTCGCCTCCGAACCGTCGTGCCCGCCTCGCCGCTCCACCTCACGCTTGTGGAAGCCGTGCGGAGGCAATACCGCCTCTTCGCCCAGGCCGTGGACCGGGCGGACAAGGAAGCGGTGAGCGCCGCGCGGCGCGAATGAACCTGTTGGGGCGGTGGAATCGCCGCGCGTTCTGATTGCGAGCTTGACTTGACGCCTCTTTGCCCGGCGCCACGAGTTCTGGTGCCGTCTCTCCGGTCGTTGCGCGTAGCAACCTCTGAGCCGGGCGGCTGGTGGGAGACCTTCGGTCAGCTTGCGGGCGGGGTCTGGAAACACGCGCCCAACGAGGACTGACCTTTACGATTCAGAATGGCGCGGCAGCCGCGTCGGTACGCTTCTGCCGCACATAAAACCACGTGGCCACTGTGCCACCCGCAAGTCCCGCCAAAAGAGCAAACAGGCTATGGCCTGTGCGTTGGAACTGGTCTTGAGTTGGCGCCGTCCTGATATCCGCGATCTTTTGGTCCAACGCTGCAAGCTCTGCTTTCCTGTTAAGCGTCGCCGGATGGTACTTCCCATCTGTACGCTGATCGCGCAACCACGCCGCCCGCGCCTCCTCGCGTTCGATCTGCAAATCAGCCAGGTTGTCTTCCATTTGAACCATGGACGGGTGCATGCGTCCGTGAATTAGGCTGAGAAGCTGCGTTGTTCCGAGCTGCGGTTGGAGTGTGTCGCTCAGCCATGGGCCGAAGACGAGCGCCAGATATGCGCCCTCGAAGAACGCGAAGCCGGCCCACCAGGCCCGTTCGCTGCCTCGCAAGACAACCGCCCCGATCAGGGCCACGCCGAAAGCCGCGAGCGCAGCCAATAGCAGCATTCCGGCCCAGAGACTATCAGCCGTCCTGAGGGCAGCCAACCCGATGGCAAACACGAACACCAATGCCATTAACGCCCTGACGGAAACACGGCGCACGTGTCACCTCCGCCAACACAGTAACGAGCCGGCCGCTACATGGCCAGCGATAGGGCGCGCCGAGGTCGCCGCGCGGTGTGCGTCGGGCTTTCCGGCCTGACGGCGGAACGTAGGTCAGGCTTTCCAGCCTGACGGCGAGGCGCCGTGGTCATTTCCCGTCTGGCCCGACCTTACCTACACGCGTCGTGGTCATTTCCCGTCAGGCTCGAAAGCCTGACCTACACGAACCGGGAATTCTGGAAAATTCTTGTAAGGTTTGCGAACAACAGCGGTATCTTGTGTGCAAACGACCGACGCCACGCCAGAAGGAGCTGGCGCAGCCATCTGGGGAACCCTATCATGAGTGCGTGTCCCAGCGACGGCGTGTTGTTGCAGTTTCTCGACGGTGATCTCAATGGCGACGAGGATGCACGTGTCCTCGCCCACGTCGAGGACTGCGCGCTGCCACGAACAGCTTGAGCACCTGACTGCGGGCCATCCTGCGCATGGAGACGGACCGCCGATCCTTACCGTGCGGACCGACGCCAACTCGACCGTCGATTTGCCATCCACCGAGATCGTCGATCGCGACTTGGGGCAGGGGGGATGCGAATTCGAGCCCCGACAGCCCGAAGGGACCGGCATATGGGCGAAGAGATCAGGGAGCGCCGCCCGTGCACCTCTCGGCTCAACACTGGACGGCAGCCAGTCCAATGTCAGCGATCGAGTCCTCAGCACGACGGATTTCGACGACTCCGAGGCGTTCGAAGCGATTGCCGCCGACGCGACCACCCCGCATGATGGAGCCGATCCGCAGCCGGCTAATCCGGCGCGCAAGCAAGCTTCGCCCAACTGGCCGTTGATACCCGGCTACGACATCCTCAAGCGGCTGGGCGAAGGGGGCATGGGCGTCGTTTATAAGGCGCGGCATCATGGGCTGAAGCGCCTCGTCGCCCTGAAGATGATCCGCGGAGGGAGCCAGGCGCGGGCCGACCTCTTGAGCCGCTTCCGCGTCGAGGCTGAGGCAGTCGCGCAGCTTAGACACCCCAACATCATCCAGATTTACGACATCAACGAAGTGGCGGGCTCGCCATTCGTGGCGCTCGAGCTGCTCGAAGGCGGCAGCCTCGATGTCCGCCTGGCCGGCACTCCTCAGCCCGGCAACCAGGCAGCCGAGTTGCTGGTGACCCTCTCCCGGGCCGTGCACGTCGCGCACCAGGCGGGGATCGTGCACCGCGATCTAAAGCCTACCAACGTCTTGTACACCTCTGACGGCGTACCCAAGATTACCGACTTTGGCCTCGCGAAACGGATCGACTCAGACGGTGGCCAGACCCAGAGCGGTCAGATCATCGGCTCGCCCAGCTACATGGCGCCCGAGCAGGCGCGTGGGCATTCGCGCAACGTCGAACCAACGGCCGACGTCTACGCGCTGGGCGCCATCTTGTACGAAATGCTCACCGGGCGCCCTCCCTTCAAAGCAGAGACCGCGATGGAGACGGTCCGCCAGGTCCTGGACGACGACCCGGTGACGCCTTCTCGACTGGTCCCTCGCGTGCCGCGCGACGTGGAGACGATTTGTCTGAAGTGTCTCAACAAGGAGCCGGGCAAGCGCTACGCATCGGCAGAGCACCTGGCCGACGACCTTTCGCGTTATCTGCAAGGCGAGCCGATCGAGGCCAGGCCGGTCTCATTCATAACGCGAACGACCAAGTGGGCGCACCGCCGGCCTCTTGCCGCAGCCTCCTGGGTGGTGGCCCTCTTGCTGGCTTTCAGTGCCGCCGCAGGACTTTTCACCTACCAGCGGTCTCTGCTGAACCGCAGTCAAATCATCCTTGCGCGGGTAGCGCAGGCGTACAACCTGCAGCAGAAGGCCGACCGGGCTCGGTCGGATCAAGAATTGCATGACGTGCAGGTCGAGCTCTCCGAGTTCCCGCCGGTGCTCGAGCCGTTCAACGACGTCCCGCGCGTCAAGGAAGTCACCGCTTTGCTCCTGACGAGCAAAGAAGAGGTCAGGGCCCGGCTGGACGCCCTTCGATCGGAGCGGTCCGAGCGTGAACGGCTCCGGGAGGAGCGCGATCGGTTCCAGCGGTTCCGCGACCTACGGAGCGAGGCCCTCGTTCATGATACCCAGTTCGCCGGGCTGGACCTGAAGAGCAACCTGGAAGCGACCCGCCGCGCGGCCAAGGCTGCGCTCGAACTGTATCGAGCGCCAGGTTCGACCGGCGCGTGGGCACTCGCGCCCTGGCGGCGGGCCTGTCCGCCCGCGAGCGGGAGGAAGTCACCGAGGGGTGCTATGAGTTGTTGCTGGTCCTCGCCGACGCGGAGCCCGCACCCGAAGTGGGATTGAACCGGCTTGACCAGGCGGCTCGATTGCGACCTCCGACCGCGGCCTACCATCTAAGGCGCGCGGCCTGTCTCGACAGGGCGGGCCGGCACTTGCCGGCCGTAGAAGAGCGCGAGAGCAGCAAAGGTCGAGCCAAGTACGGCCTTCGACCATTTCTTGATCGGCCAGGAGCGGTACAAACGTGGGGACATGAAGGCAGCGATCCGGCACTTGTCGACTGCTGTTCAACTGCGGCCGGAGCACTTCCGGGCTCAATGCCTGTGGGCCGTTGCCTGCCTGCAGCTCGACCAGCCCTCGCAGGCCAAGGCAAGGTTCAGCGCCTGCTTGACGCGCGAGCCCGGGTTTGCCTGGCTTTACCTGCTGCGAGGCTGCACGATCTCGGGAGGGCGAGCCCTCCGCTGTGCACAACTTCTAACCGGTGTCTTTTAGGTCCCTACTTTTCAACTTATGCTCTTGCAAGACGCGATAAACGGACGTGTGGGCGCCCGAGCCCTTGCGCTTGGGTCCGTACACACGCGGGTTTTTGTTCCGCGCCTTGCGCCAGCCTGGTTCCCACAACCCGGCCATGCGCACCGTCAGGTACGCTCGCGTGTCCTCGGGGCTCGCGAGTTGCTTGATAGCCAACGTAAGCCTGGCCGGTGGAATGACGGTGAACACCGAGACCAGTTCTCGGCGGATGCTGTCGAACAGCATGGAGTTCGAGATGTCGTCCACGGACAATGGCTCGGGCTGCGATTGGGCGACGTAGCCTCGGATCACTTGGATGGCGTTGTATATCACCATGCAGAATACTACTTGGAACGCTGTTGCCTCGGGTGTGCTGCCGATCAGCTTCTTGAGACCGAACACAGTTGTCACTTCCTGGAATACAGTCTCGATACGCCAGCGAATCAAGTAGACGTCTATCAGGTCCGCAGCCGGGATCGGTGCCGGATCCCCCGAATCCCTCGCGACGTTGAACAGGTCGGTAACGACAACCAAGTCCTTGTGGTCGGTCCGCAGCCACGTAATTCGACGCACATAGCAGCGTCGCGGGTCGGCGGCGGCGCCCAGCCAACCGTGTTCTTCGATGAGACGCCGGCCCTTCGCGTCGGTGAATGTGGTGGCGCCGCGCCGGGTCCGGGTGGAAATGCACTTTGGGGTGGTAGCGCAGCACGAAATTCAATCGCGCCTGGCGATAACGGTCGATCTGCACCAAGTCGCAGAACTGGGAGTCCGAAACGATGATCCGTGGGCGCTGCGGGGCCTTCAAGTCGAGATCGGCCAAAAGGTCGGGGACCAAGGGACTGTCGTTGCGCTCGCCATCGGGATGGGCCGCTGCGTTGCGGATCAACCGGGCTACCGGGTCGTAGCCCACCAGAAATTTGGCGCCGAAGAGTTGACCCGCCAACTTGCGAGTAAGCTTGAGCCTTTTCGACACGTGCTTGGTCTTCTTGCCATCGACGATGATGACGTCGTAACCGTGCAGCGACTCCGGCAACGGGTTGAACGGCGTGGGGAAGACTTGGCGAATCCTTTCGCTTGCTTCGGTCAAGAAGGCGATACTCAGGTCGATAGGAAGCCGACGCAACTTGCCGTAGAAAGCCTCCTTGACCGTGGGCAGTTGGTCGTGCTTCTGGGCATCGAGCAGTGCCTTGCGGCCGCTGCCTTCGTGGACCAGAAGCGCGTCGGCGAGGATGTTGACCAAGGAAGAAAAAGAGAGGATATCCTCGTAGCCGCGGCCACGATGTCGTTCGTACATTTCGTCGAGGAATTCGCCCAGCAACACGTACCGCAGAAGATGCAAAACGGCATCGGCCAGAGGAAGTCGAGCGATCGTCTCGCGGACATAGCTGGCCGAAGGGGGACTGATTCGAATCCGAGCAGGGTCGTCCATGACCGCGAGCTCCCAAGACCAACGCCGCGCGCAAACTGCGATTGGAGTCATTCCAACCGCGACGCAGCTTTTCGTTCAGCGTTCTCATGATTAATGTCGGATGCCGCTTGATGTTGCGTGAGTCTGAAGTTGTTCACAGCGGAGGGGCGAGCCTCCCGGCGAGCCGCTTTTCCACGGGGCTCGGACGGAGCCTCGCCCTCCCACAATCACGCAAGGTCATTTACTGCAGCTTCCAGCGCTTGCAGAGGAATTGAAGTCGGAAATCGATCTCCAACTCGACGACGCGGCGGGCGACTACCGCCGGGCCCGCGAACTGCTGGAGGAGAAACCGAACAACGATCTGCGTTATGCACTTTTGGTCAACGGCGGGTTGCTCGAACTCGAGAGCCGCCATTTCCAGAAGGCAGAGTCGGACCTCCAAGCGGCCATCCGGCTGAACGCCCACCGTCTCGAGGCATACGCTGCGCTCGCGCTGGTCTACCAGCAGCAGGACAAGCTCGATCAAGCCATCGAGCAATACAGTCGAGCCGTCGCGACTGCGCCCGACTCGCCGGCGTTATATCGAGGTCGAGCCGACGTGGAATTGGCCCGAAAGGACTCGACCAAATCGCAACGAGCACGGGCCTTGGCCGACCTCGAGCACGCGATCCGGCTTGAGAATCCGGCCAACCCGGTACTCGCGCGTGACCACACCCGCCGGGGCCGGCTGCTGGCGGTCGAGCATCGCGAATCCGAGGCACTGGCGGCCTGGGACTTGGCGCTCAAAGTTGCTCCCGACTACGACGATGCCCAGCGCTTGCGGCTCGATCTCTTGCACAAGCTGAAGCGCTACGATGACGTCATTCGGTGTTGCGATGCGCTCATCGCTCGTGGCAAGGCCGCGCCGGCGATTTACGAGGTGCGCTCGCTGGCCCGCGCCGAGCGGAAAGACTTCGCCGGTGCCATCGAAGACCTGACCCTTGCGATGGCCCATCGACCTGACAAAGCCAGGCTCTTGACCCGGCGGGGATGGCTGTATGTTGTCTCAAACGCTCCCCGGCTGGCGCTCCACGACTTCGAGGCGGCGATCGCGCTGGATCCCAAGAGCGGCGACGCCTACAACGGCCGCGGCTACGCGCGCCTGGTCCAGGGCGAGCATCAATATGCAGTCGCCGACGCTGACCAAGCCCTGGCCCTCGGCGAGCCAACCTCGCACCTCTATTACAACGCCGCGCGGGTTTACGCGCGGGCGGCCGTCATTGCCTCCGCCGACGTTCGCAAGAAGGGACGGGAGACCGTGACCGTGGTGGCCCGGTACCAGGACCGCGCCACCGAATTGCTCCGCCAGGTGCTCAGGTGGATGCCGGAAGGAGATCGCGCGGCGTTCTGGCGCGAAGTCGTGCCGGCCGACCCGGCGCTGCGAGCGCTAAGTCGTCGCGTATCGGCCCCAGACGGCTCGGCGGATGCGCAGAAAAGCCCGAAATTAAACAGAAGGACACAATGGACACGAAGATTTGAAAACACGGTCAGGTTTTCTTTGTGACCTTCGTGAGCTTCTGTTGGGAGAGTTAGTTTGATCCCGAATGCTTAGCGGCTTGGGCGAGGGGCTCAACAAGGCTTTTATTCCAAAGCCCATGGCAACGCTGGACGATCGACCATGATCACTTCTGCCCGCCCCACGAAGTACAAGCAACCAGAAAGGGCAGCCGAGACGGCTGCGGAGCAGGCGGGCCGCCTGCACCACAAAATTGTTTGGTGGCGTGCCGCGCCTGCTGCGAGGGTGCGTCGATGCCTGCCGACCGAGAAGGCGACACCTCACTGACGCTCTTGGAGCGCATCCAGAAAAACCCCGATGACCCGCTGGCGTGGAAGTTGTTCATCGAACGCTACCAGCCGCGAATTCGCCGCTGGTGCGTGACGTGGGGCCTGCAAGACACCGACGCCGATGACGTGGCTCAGGAGGTGTTGGTCAAGCTGTTCGGCGCGCTCCGCAAGTTTCAGTATGACCCGTCGAAGAGCTTCCGTGCGTGGCTCAAGACGGTGACCCAGCACGCGTGGTGCGACTTCGTCGCGGCCCGGTGCCGAGAACCCAGCCCGGCGGCCGGCAAGATCGGCACAATCGCCGACTCGGCCGAGGCCCAATCGGACCTGGAGCGGCAGCTCGAGGACGCCTTCGAGCGCGAGCTCATGGAGGTCGCGATGCACCGCATCAAGGGACGGGTCAAGCCTGCCTACTGGGAAGCCTTCCACCTGACCGCCATCGAGGGGCTCTCAGGTGCCGAAGTCGCGCACAAGCTCGGCATCGCCGTGGGCCATGTGTTCGTCGCCAAGCACCGCGTGCAAAAGATGCTTCAGGAGGAAGTCAGGGTGTTGAAGAACGAGCGCGCGGAATAGGGTGCGCGGGGCAACAGCCCAAACCCCCACCAATACGCGGCTCGGCCGGAGCCTCGCCCTCCCACATCCTGGCCGGCGCGCTTCGGCCGGGAGGGCGAGGTTCCACCCCGAGCCCGGCGCGACACGTGGCTCGCTCCGCCAGGGGCGGACCGAAGGCGGATCGCCCCCCCGCAGAGGAGGGACAAGTGGGTCACTCAAGTACGTTTAACCACGGATAACACCGATGACCACGGATAAAGGATGAAGTGTGTTAAATTGTCCGTGTCAATTCGAGTAATCCGTGGTTGAAGCAGTCCAATCGGATTCGTACCTTCCTTGCCGTCGGAAGGAGTTTCGACTAGGCTGACCTTCGGGCAGCCGAATTGCAAGCGGGGAGAGCAGCGAATGCGTGGAGAGCTCGACGAACAGGCTCCGGAAACGAAGACCGTTATCGCGCAGCACGAGCTCGCTCCGGCCGACTATTCTGATCCGGTCATCGAGGCGTACAAGAAGGACGTGGATCGGACGCTGTTACGCGAAAATCTGAAGCTCACGGTAGAAGAACGCTTCGTCAAGTTTGAGCAGTTCTGGAAATATGCCCAGGAGCTGCGCGAAGCCGGCCGGAAGAGCCGGCAGACGGAGTGAGGAGATGGCGCCGAACTTCAGCGCGATTTTACCGTTGCTCGTTCGGAGCGGTGTTCGTTTTATCGTGATCGGCGGAGGTGCCGCGCTCGCTCATGGGTCAGCACGCTTGACGTATGACGTGGACGTCGTTTACGCCCGCGACCCGGAAAACCTCCGTCGTCTCGCAGGGGCCCTCCAACCGTACCAGCCCTACCTGCGGGGCGCCCCGCCCGGACTGCCGTTTCGATGGGATGAGCGAACGCTGAATTCGGGTCTGAACTTCACACTGACCACCACCCTGGGCGACTTGGACTTGCTGGGCGAGGTGGCTGGCGGTGGGTCTTTCGAACAGCTCCTGCCGTTCACCCAAGAAATGGAGACCTTTGGTGTACGTTGCCGCTTCGTGACCCTCGAGAAGCTCATTCAGCTCAAGCGCGCCGCCGGCCGCCCCAAGGATTTGGAGGTCATTGCCGAACTGCAGGCCCTACTCGAAGAACGACGGCGAGGCGCGCCCACCGGAGGGTGACCTCCGACGCAGACGACGTGCATCACAATTGATGACCAGATCGAAGGAACGGCTAAGCGATGATCGCACGAATCGGCCGTCCGCAATCGATCTCCAGCCGCTTGCGGGCTCGATCGTGCGGACTACAATGCGCGCATGTCGCACCAAAGCCTGAACTCGGCGCACCCGCGAGACTTTGCCTCGACGCGATGGAGCCTCGTGCTTGCCGCGCGGCGCGGTGACGCACCCGACGCCGACGCCGCATTGGCCGCGCTGTGCCAGACGTACTGGTATCCGCTGTATGCTTATGCCAGGCGGCGGGGCTACCGAGCCGAGGAAGCTCAAGACTTGACCCAGGGGTTCTTCGCGCAGCTCATCGACAAGCACTATCTCGATGCTGCCGACTCCGAGCGGGGGCGTTTCCGCTCGTTCCTGCTCACGGCATTCAAGCGCTTTTTATCCAAGGAGCGGCACCACGCCCAGGCCGAGAAGCGTGGCGGCGGACGAAGGATACTGCCGCTTGATTTCGAGCGCGGCGAAAGCCGGTTCCTCCTCGAGCCGGCAACCACGGCCACGGCCGAGAGCATCTACGAACGGCAGTGGGCGCTCACGCTGCTCGAGCGCGTGATGGCGCAATTGCGGGACGAGTTTGACCAGGCAGGCCAACACGATGGATTTGAGCAACTCAAGGTCTTTTTGACCGGCGAGTCCGGGGCCCCGAGCTATCGCGACGTCGCCGGCGCCCTGGGAATGACCGAGGGGGCGGTCAAGGTGGCCGTTCACCGGCTCCGCCGCCGCTTTCGTGCGGTCGTGCTAACCGAGATCGCGCAAACCGTCGCCGCGCCGGCCGACGTAGATGACGAATTACGCCAGTTGTTCGCCGCGGTCCGCTCGCGCGAGTCGTGAAATTCGTGTAACCTATCTCGAGAAGTGTGTAAGTACAGGGGAGGAAGCCAGCACACGCATTTCTGGAGATGCCTCCCATGGCCGGATCTCGAAGCTGCCCTGAGTGTGACGCCGAGCTCGGCGCCGATGCTCCCGAAGGTTTATGCCCCGCGTGTCTGTTCAATCAGGCGATCAGCAGTGGCAACAGCCAGTGCGAGGATCAAGAGGCGACCACGCCCCTTTCGCCTGGCTTCGCGGCCGTTCCGCCCAGGCCCGAAGAGCTCGCCCGGCACTTCCCGCAACTGGAAATACTCGAGCTGCTGGGGCAGGGCGGGATGGGGATGGTGTACAAGGCCCGGCAGGTCCGGCTCGACCGCCTGGTGGCCCTCTAGATCATGCCGCCGGAGCTTGGCCGCGATCCGGCCTTCGCGGAGCGGTTTGCCCGCGAGGCGCGGGCCCTGGCCAAGCTCGCCCATCCGCGCATCGTCGGCGTTCACGACTTCGGCGAGAGCGGCGGGCTGTTCTATCTGCTGATGGAGTTTGTCGACGGCGTCAGCCTTCGCGGATTGCTCCGTCGGGGGAAGTTGAAACCGGAGGAGGCGCTGCGGATCGTGCAGCAGATCTGCGAAGCACTCCAGTATGCCCACGAGGAAGGGATCGTCCATCGCGACATCAAGCCCGAGAACATCCTGCTTGACCGGCGGGGCAACGTCAAGATCGCCGACTTCGGCCTGGCCAAGCTCTTGGGCGCGACCACCTCAGACTTCACGCTGACCGGCTCGCGACAAGTGGTCGGCACCCTACGCTACCTGGCCCCCGAGCAGATGGAAAAGCCGCTGGAAGTCGATCACCGGGCCGATATCTACTCGCTCGGGGTCGTCTTCTACGAGATGCTCACCGGCGAGCTTCCGCTTGGCCGGTTTGCGGCACCTTCGCAGAAAGCACAGGTCGATGTCCGGCTGGACGAGGTCGTCTTCAGGGCCCTGGAAAAGGAACCGGAACGGCGGTATCAGCACGTGAGCGAGGTGAAGACCGATGTGGAGTCGGTCTCCATCCCCCGCGTTTCTCCCAGCACAGTGTCGAGCGCGAGCCCGGAACCCGCCAAGGCTGCTCGTGCCGGGATCTGGCACCAGGCGTGGCTGCTGATACCCACATTCTGCGCCGCTCTTATCGTCCATCTCATTTCACAAGTGCCGAGTTACCCGTGGGACGTGGGCCGGATCTTGACGATGATCACCGTGGCAGCCGGCGTCGGGCTATGGGCGCTCTGGCAGTTCCTTCGTGAAAGTCGAGTGGAAGTCGGCGTCATTCGTCACGCCGCAGCATGGCTGCTCATTGCCTCGGTTTGCGCCGCGTACGTCATATGGGTAGTCGTCGGCATAAAGAGTGAGGCCCTCCGGCCAGGGGTCAATATCGGCGCCCTTGTACCTACCAGTGTCGTACTGGCGGGCATCGTCGGCCTTTGGGCGCTTTGGCAATCTGTTCGCGGACCGCGAACGAGCGACCGCGCAATCCGCGCCACGGCCAGGAGCGGACCGGACGAGTTCCGCTGGAGCCCGCCGGCTTGGCGGCTGACAGCCGCGATTGCTGCGGTTTATGCCCTCTCATTTTCGCTCCAAGCGGCAACCGACGACCGGCATGGGGGGGTGATGAGCGGTTATGGCTGCTTCCTCCGAGCCTTTCAAGCCTTTCTACGGCTCGGTCCAGGAGAGCCTGTGTGGCTTGCAAATCCCTTATTGTGGCTGGGCTGCGTGGCGCTGTGGTTTCGCAAACCGCTCTGGGCGGGTCTTTTCGGCCTGACCGCAATGGGGCTCGCGCTCACATCGTTGCTGTCTGGAAACGCACCGTCTGGACTCTTTCTCGGCGCCTGGATGTGGCTGGCAAGCATGGCGCTCTTGGCTGGCACCGGTTTCTACGATTGGCGGCGGCCGCGAGTCGAGGTCCGCGAGCGGGATACCAAGATCGTCCTGCATGAAATCGGCTCGCCGACCTCGAGCCGGGACCGGGATTTTGACGATTCGTGAGAAGTTGGACTTGGTCCACACGGAACGGCCAGCGCCACGCATCGGCAAGGCCTTGCTCGCCGGATGCCGTTGATGTGAGGTATTTCCATATTCGGCTACGGCACGCGGGAGCGTGCCTGCTACTACGCTCTGCTCTACTGCGCGACTCGGTGTACAATGAAAAGACTGCGGAACATCAAAGCGCAAGCGAAATGAGGAAAGCGATGCGAACCAAAGGAGCCAAAAGGGTGGGACGGTTCAGCGTCGAGTTCGAAATTGCTAATAACGATGACCTGGCCCTCGTGCGCCGTGGGATGTTGCCGCCCGACCAGGTGCGCCGGGAGACGGTACGCGGCTTGGTCGATTCGGGTGCGGCGAAGCTGGTGCTGCCGCAGGCGCTCGTCAAGCGTTTGGGGCTTCCGACCGGTGACCCGATCAATGTACGTTACGCCGACGGCCGGCAGGCTCTGCGCCGCGCGGCGAGGGAGGTCTACGTTAGACTCCTCGGACGCGAAGGCACTTTCACGGCCATCGTTGAACCCAAGCGCGATACGGCATTGATTGGCGCCATCGTGCTGGAAGACCTCGACCTGCTTGTCGATTGCGTCGCGCAACGTGTCGTTCCCCGAGATCCCAGCGGGCCGATCTATGAGATAGAGTGATTTTTCGGCCGCAGGCCGAAAAATAGAGCAGGAGAGCAGAGAAAGTAGTGAGGAGACCAAGAAGGCTGGCCTGCTCCCCAAAAATTGGTCCGGCCGAAATGAGAGTCTCCCGGTAGGATGAGCCACGGAGGGACTCATGAGAAGGCGAAGGACCGCCGAGGAAGTGGCACGCTTGCTGCGTGAAGCCGACCACGACCTGGCCAAGGGACTGACAGTCTCTGACATCTGCCGCAAGCAGGGCTTTGCCCAGGCTACCTATTACAAGTGGCGGCAGCGGCAGGCGCCCGGCCAGGATGCTACCGATCGCCGCTGCCGCGAGCTGGAAGGCGAGCTCGACCGCCTCAAGAGGCTGGTGGCTGATTTGCTCCTGGACAAGGCGATGCTCCAGGAGATCGCAAAAAAAAAGTGGTGACACCTAACGAGCAACGAACCGCCGCGGATTTCCTGGGAGAGCACTTCGGGGTCTCTCAGCGGCGGGCGTGCCGTGTGATGGATCGCTCTCGCTCGACCTTGCGGTATCGCCGCAAGCGCCGGGCTGACGAGCCGGCATTGAGCCGGGAGATGAAACGCTTGGCGCGTCGGCATCCGCGTTACGGGTACCGGCGAATCCATGCCCTCCTGCTCCGGCGTGGCTGGTCGGTCAACCTCAAACGGGTGCGGCGGCTCTGGAATGAGCTGGGACTGCGTCGACCGTTGAGGCTGAGAAAAACGAGAAAACTGGGCCCCAAACCGGGGGTCAGCGCCAACAGTTGCGTCCAGCAACCGGCGAAGTTCAAGAACGACGTTTGGACCTGCGACTTCATCCACGATCGGACCGCCAGCGGTCGTCCTCTCAAGTGGTTGACGCTGGTGGACGAATATACTCGGGAGTGCCTGGTCCTGCACCCAGCCGAGTCGATAAGGGGAGCTGATGTTCGTCGGATCTTGGCCCGGGTGATCGGTCGTCGCGGGGCGCCGACCCGCATCAGAAGCGACAACGGATCGGAATTCATTTGCGAGGCTTTGGTGGGTTGGCTGCCAAGGGCGGGGGCCGACCCAATCCCGGTGGCACCAGGAAGCCCTTGGGAGAACGGATATATCGAGTCATTCCACAGTCGGTTGCGCGACGAGTTCCTAGAGCGGGTAGAATTCGAGGACGTCGCGGACGCTCGAGCAAAGGGGGCCTGGTACCGGCGGGAATACAACGCGGTGCGGCCGCACAGTTCGTTGTCGTATGCGACGCCGAACGAATTCAGTGCAGCCTGCGATCGGAAGGAGAATCGGAAAAGGCTTGTTGCATAGTGACAAGTTGATCTGCACAGTCGTTGAACGAACTCTCATTAGCCGTGGACCAAAAAACGGGGCGCAGCCCAAGGCTCTCGCCTGCTCTCCTGCGGTCTACTCACTCCTTTCTACTTTCTGCCCGGGCTGGCCTTCGGCGGAAGCTCCCTGCCGACAGAAGCAGTTTTCCAGGAGGACGATTGGTACGTCCAAGAGAATTCGTACCTTCCTTGCCGTCGGAAGGGGTTTCGACTAGGCTGATTTTCGGGCAGCCAAATTGCGAGCGGGGAGAGCAGCGAATGCGTGGAGAGCTCGACGAACAGGCTACGGAAACGAAGGCCGTTATCGCGCAACACGAGCTCGCTGCGGCCGAGTACTCCGATCCGGTCATTGACACGTACAAGAAGGACGTGGATCGGACGCTGTTACGCGAGAAAAGTGCGTCTGCCTTCAGAGGTTCCAACGATGCCTGGACAACGATTTTTGCTTCGGTTGCTTTTGGCCGTGCTGGTGGGTTCGAATGCCTCTCTTGCGATGCCGGGAGATGACGAGACCCCCAGCGCCTTGGAACGCGACCCGAGCGGTTGGACGGACCTCCTCGAGCAGGCCGGTCCGCGGCTGGTAGGCTGGACCCGCGGCCCGATCCCCCCGACGGGCAAGCTCAATCCACTCTCTCAGTGGTCGCTCGACCCAGCGAGCGGTCATCTCGTCTGCGAAGGCAACGGCGGCCACGAGTGGCTCCGCTGGGACAAGGAGCTTGGCGACGGCATCTTCCACGTCGAGTGGCGGTTCACGCCGGTGCCGGGGAAGAAAGGCTACAACTCGGGCATCTACGCCCGCAACTCTGCCGACGCCCGGATCTGGCACCAGGCGCAGACCGGTGATGGCTCGGGTGGGTACATCTTCGGCAACACCGTCGTCGACGGCAAGCTCACACGGATCAACCTGTCCAAGCAGCAGAAGGGCTCCCGGGTGAAGTCCGCGGGCGAGTGGAACACTTTCGAAATCACGTGCAAAGGCAGGGATGTCGTCCTATGGGTCAACGGCGCCGTCACCAGCCAGTGGCACGACTGCCAGGTCTCGCGGGGTTACGTCGGCCTTGAGGCCGAGGGCTACCGGATCGAGTTCCGCCGGGCGAAGCTCAAGCCGATGGATAGCGCGGGCTCGGTCAAATGACTGGCGGCCAATCCGAAGCCACTTGCCCAGACCCGCAAGCCGTGCCCGCACGCGAGCAGGAGCATTGTGGCGTCGCGTTTCTTGCGGCGTCTCGCGGGCGGACAAGAACCTTCGCTGAGCTGAGACGTTGGCTCAGGTCTCGCCATGTCCTGGGCCGTCATGATTTTTTCTGTCCCGGGTCGTCCCGCGGGCGCAATATATGGGCTTATGGGGACAACCACGACGCAAGGGATCGATTCTCCAGACGAGCGAGCACGCCTGCAGCGCGCGGCCGGTGGAGACCAGACGGCATGGGCCGCGATCCTCGCGCCGCATCGCGACCGCCTGCGGCGCATGGTCGCGCTTCGGCTGGACCACCGGCTCAAAGGACGAATCGATCCGTCGGACGTGCTCCAGGAGGCGTTCCTCCAGGCGGCGCAGGGACTGCCGAAATACCTGGAGCAAGCCGAACGGCCGTTTTTCCTCTGGCTCCGCTGGTTGACAGGGATGTCGCTCCAGCTCGTGCACCGCCGGCACCTGGGAATCCAGGCGCGGGACGCCGGGCGTGAGGTGCAATTGCTGGACCGGACCGTTGCCGGGAGCGAGCTCGGCCGCCCTGGCGGCCCAGCTCCTGGGCCGCGACACCCGCCCCAGCGTGGCAGCGATCCGCGCCGAGCGGCAGCGGCGGCTGCAAGAGGCGCTCAATGCCATGGACCCGATCGACCGCGAGGTCCTGGTCTTGCGGCATTTCGAGGACCTGAACAACGCCGAGGTCGCCCGCGAGCTCGGTCTGCAGGAATCCGCCGCCAGCAAGCGGTACATTCGAGCCCTGCGGAGACTCAAGGAGATGCTGGCGGCGCTGCCAGGCGGAATCGAGGAATTCCGATGACGAGCGATACACCGGCTCCGGACGCGATCCCGTCGAGCAACTGGCGGAATCGTTCCAGGCGCGGCTGCGGCGCGGCGAGCGGCCGAGCCTAGAGGAGTACGTGGCTCGCTGCCCCGAGCGAGCCGACGAGATCCGCGAGCTGTTCCCGGCCCTGGTCGAGATGGAGCAGCTCAGGCCCGCTGCGCCAGCCGCAATGGCCAGCCTACGGAGCCAGCCCATCGACCAGGCTCGATCCGGCCGCCACGCCAGCGCGCTCCGCATCCCGAGCGGCTGGGCGACTACCAGATCCTTCGCGTCATCGGCGTGGGTGGCATGGGGATCGTCTACGAGGCCGAGCACGAGTCGCTCAAGAACCGGGTGGCGCTCAAGGTCATGCATCCCCGGTTCCGGACCGACCCGACCTATCTGCGGCGGTTCAATACCGAGGCCCGCTCAGCGGCGCGGCTGCACCACACCAACATCGTGCCCGTGTTCGATTACGGCGAGCATGATGGCATCTGCTACTACGCCATGCCGCTGATCGCCGGGGTGGGCCTGCATCAGGTGCTCGAAGACGTCCGGCGCCTCCGCGCGACGGATGATCCCAAGAACGCGCCCGAGGCCAACGGTCAAGGTGAACAGCCGGTGACCGAGCCGGTCGCCGAGACTCTCCGGGCCGTCACTCACGGTCTGCTGACCGGCCGGTTCTCCACTGGTCCTGCCACTCCTGCCGGAACCGAGCCGCCCCCAACCTTGGCGGTGGACGATGGGCCCAGGGACGCGACCGGCGGCAACGGGGAGGCAGAGGAAGTCATGGTCTCGGCCCCTTCCGGATCCGACAGCCGGACCGAAAGTCACACGATCGCCGGCCAGTCCGAGTCGGTCTATCACAAGGAGATCGCCCGACTTGCCGGCCAGGTGGCCGACGCCCTCGACTACGCCCATCGCCAGCGGGTCGTGCACCGCGACATCAAGCCCTCCAACCTCTTGCTCGACGCTCAGGGCAACATCTGGGTGACTGACTTCGGCCTGGCCAAGTTCGTGGAGGGGGATGACCTCTCGCAGTCGCACGACCTGGTCGGGACGTTGCGGTTCATGGCTCCCGAGCGGTTCCGCGGCGTCACCGACCGCCGGGCGCGACATCTACGCCGTGGGTGCGACGCTCTACGAGATGCTGGCGCTGCGGCCTGCGTTCGCCGAACGCGACCAGATCCAGCTCATCGACCAGATCACCCATCAGCCGCCGGCGCCCTTGCGGCAGCACGACCGCCGGATCCCCCGCGACCTCGAAACCATCGTGCTCAAGGCCCTGGCCAAGGACCCCAAGGACCGCTTCGCCACGGCCGGCGAGCTGCGCGACGAGCTGCGGCGGTTCCTGGAAGGCCGGCCGATCCGGTCGCGCCCGGTCGGGCCCGCGGAACAGTTCTGGCGGTGGTGCAAGCGCAACCCCGCCCTGGCCGCGGCCAACATCACGGCCGCGAGTCCTGACGACATCTTCTGGCCATCGGCTCGACCATCGCGGCGTGGACATACCGTGGGCAGCGCAACGAGCTTCGATTCGAGCAAGGCCGGACCCAGGCAAGCCTCTCCCGGGCCGCAGCAATGCCGAGCACGAGGCCCAGCTCGCCTTGGGCCAGTCGCTGCTCGTCCGAGGGAGCGGCCCTGCAGCGCACGGGGCTGATCGGCCAGCGGTTCGACAGCCTGGACCGGCTCGCGCAGGCCGCGCAGGTCCTGGGCGCCGACCCCGAGGGCCGGAAGCGACTGCCCGAGATCCGCAACCATGCCATCGCCGCCCTGGGTCTGACCGACCTCCGCGTGCGCCGGGAGCACGACTGCGGCAACGTCTTCGGCATCAACGTCGATGCCGCCTTGGAGCGGTACGCGCTCATCGAGAAATCCGGCGCGGTGGTCGTGCGCCGGCTGGACGACGACCGCGAGCTGGTCCGCCTGCCGGGGCCGGACCAGCGGACGATCGCGTACGCCTGGTCCGACTTCAGCCCGGACGGCGAGCTGCTGATGGCCGCCTACCGTGTCGGTGGCCTTGATCTCCTGCGCGTATGGCACCTGGGACGGCGGGAGCTACTCGGCAGCCTGCCGAGTCAGGGAGGCTGGCGGTTCCACCCCGACGGCCGCCGCCTGCTGTTCGCTGCGATGGAGGGGGGCATCGCCGTCTGGGACCGAGACGAGCGCCGAGTCGTCCGGCGGCTGCCACTGGACTTCACGCCGAAGTATACTGGCGCTCGATCGCGAGGGCCGGCGGCTCGCGGTCAACAACACCGACGAGGCGGCGCCGCGGGTCGCGATCCTCGAGCTGGAAACCGGCCGCATGCTGGACGACTGGCGGTCGCAGGTCGGCAACGGTGCCATGGCCTGGAGTGCTGATGGACAGTTGCTGGCGGTCGGTAGCGTATGGGTCTGACCGCCGCGTCTACGTCTGGAACGTCCGCCGCGGGGCGCTGTCCTCGGTACTTCAGGGGCACACCGGCGAGATCGTCGGCGCCCAGTTCGCGCACTCGGGTTACCTGCTGGCGACCTCAAGCTGGGATGGCACGACCCGGCTCTGGGACGCAGCCTCCGGGGAGCCCCTGGCGATCGCGCCTGGTTATTTCGAGCGATTCTCGCCGGACGACCGCCGGCTGGCCTTCAGGGACGGCGGGACGATCGGCGTCTGCGAAACGGCGACGCGGCGACGAGTGTCGAACGCTCCACCCCGGCATGCTCGGCAACCGCACCGAGAGGCGGGACGCCACCGTGGTATTCTGCGCTGACTTCAGTCCCGACGGCCGACTGGTGGCGACCTCTGACGGGGATGGCGTCCGCCTCTGGGAGGCCGACACTGGCCGCGAATTGGCCCACCTCAAGGCGGGTGCACTGCGAGACCGTGCTCTTTCACCCCGACGGGCAGAGCCTCATCAGCTCCAGCAGGTGGGGCTTGTACCGCTGGCCGATCCGCCCCGATCCGGACGCGGTGCCGGATGCAATCCGCATCGGGCCGCCCGAGCTGCTGCGAGAAGCTGCCCAGCAGGACGGTAACACCGCGACCTGGCTGCCCGATCACCGGACTGTGGCGCTGATCGACAACGCCAACGCCCGCGTCCTGCTCGTCGATTCCAGCCGTCCCCACCCGGCCTGGAGCCGGGCGATCGACCTTCGACAGCGGCGAGAATCACCGCATGACCTCGGTCGCCGTCAGCCCGGATGGCCGCTGGCTGGCGGTCGGCGGCTGGAACGAGGCCGGCGTCCGGGTCTGGAACTTCGCAAACGCGCCGGCTCGAGCGCATCTTGAGACCGCAGGATGCTGTCGGCGACACGAAGTTCTGTCATCGGCTTCAGCCCCGACGGCCGCTGGCTGGTTTCGTGCACGCACCCGATGCGGCGCCCGGTTTTACCAGTTCTGGCGCGTGGGGACGTGGGAGCCTGGTCCGCGGATCGATCGCGGAGCGCAACGGGATCGCCGATCACGCGCCGGCATTCACCGCCGACGGCCGGCTCATGGCCCTGGGGATCGCACCCGATCAAGTGCTGCTGGCCGAGGCCGCCACGGGACGAGAGCTTGCTCGGCTGACGACCTTGCAGCCGGTGACCCCGACACCGCTCGTCTTCAGCCCCGACGGCACGAAGCTGGTTGCAAGGACCAACCAAAAGACCGTGCTGGTTTGGGACCTGCGGCGGATCCGCGACCAGCTCGCCCCGATGGGACTGGACTGGGACGCTCCGCCGTATCCGACCGCCTCGGCTGCGAGCGACGCCGCTCGTCCACTGCCGCCGCCGAGGCCGGTACGGGTCGTCGGCGAGGTCATCGAGCCCCAGGCCCGTCGCGCCGCCGAACTGGCCGAGCTGAACCGCCGGCTCGCCGCCAAGCCCGACGATGCCGAAGCCCTGATCCACCGCGGCTGGCTCTTCACCCAGCAGAAGAAGTGGCCCGAAGCGATCGCCGATCTGGAGCGGGGCTGCACGGCTCCGGCCCGACGACACCGACGCCCTGTTCCTGCTGGCCCAGGCCTACAGCAAGACGACCAACCTGCCGGCGGCACGAGCGACCCTGGAGAAGTATCATGGCGCGTTCTGCCGACGACATCGACGCCCGCGCCATGAAAGGCCAGGTCGCACTCCGGCTCGGCCGGCTCCAGGAGGCCGTCGACGATTTCACCAAGGTCCTCGATGCCGACCCCGGCCGGGATCCGAGTCCGCTACCGGCGCGCGCAGATCTGGCTCCGCCTGGGCCGGTTGCAGGAAGCCCTGGCGGACCTCGACCGCGCTGATCGAACACTATCCGCAGAGATCCGGCCCTCTACGAGCTGCGCAGTCAGGTCCATGATCGGCTGGGCCACCGAGAGCAGGCCCAGGCTGACATGAAGCAGGCCGTCGAGTCTCCCCCGCCGGACGCGGAGCACTACAACAACCTGGCCTGGAGGCTGGTCACCGGCCCGGCGGCCTTGCGCGATCCCGCAGCAGGCGCTGGCCCTGGCGCGCAAGGCGGTCGCGGCGTCGCCCGATACGGCCATCTACCTGAACACGCTGGGCGTCGCCCAGTACCGCGCGGGCCAGTATGCCGAGGCCATCGCCACGCTGGAGAAGAGTCTCGCGGCCAGCAAGGGCGAGTCCGACGCCTTCGACCTGTTCTTCCTGGCCATGGCTCGGTTCCAGATCGGCGAGATCCCTCGGGCGCGCGCCGAGTTCGACCGAGCGCTGCGGTGGCGGCGGGATCACCCGAAATCACCTCAACCAGGTTGGGACGAACAGCTCGGCACCTTCCAGGCTGAGGCTCAGGCCCTGTTGAATAACCAAACAATCGACTTGCCCGCCGATGTGTTCGCCCCTTAGCGGGCTGTGAGAGCAGACGTACCACGTCGAACCGAGGCCGGAACCGACCAATCTGGGCCGATCCGGTCGCATCCGTCGGAACACACACAAGGATATGATCATGAGATCAATCACGTGTCGTTTATGCATCCCGCCTCTAACCCTACTCGCGATCGTGGCGAGCTGCCTCGGCGGGAACGAGTCACTCTCCCGTGTCCAAATCGCCAGGCTTGGGAAGGCCGCCACCGCGCTAGTCGAGGTCAAGAACCACCGTGGCAACGGCTACGGCACCGCGTTCTGCGTCCATCCCGACGGTTGGTTCGTCACGAATGCGCACGTCGCCCAGCGGGACGTCAATCTCGTCGTGGACCCCAGCCTGAAGACCGAGAAATCCTACGTCGCGCGCGTAATCCGCTCCGATCAGGATCTGGACCTGGCTCTGCTGCACCTCGAGGGTGCCCACGACTTGCCCGTGCTGTCTCTGGGCTCGGACGACAAGTTGGAAGAATTGATGGAGGTGATCGGCTTCGGTTTCCCCTTCGGCACAGCATTGGGGGTGGGCGAACGCACGTACCCGGCCATTAGCGTTAACGTCGGCAACATCACGGCGCTGCGTCGCAAAGATGGCCAGCTAGAGCGAATCCAAACCGACGCAGCCCTGAACCCGGGCAACTCGGGCGGTCCGATGCTGGACAAGAGCGGTAAGGTCATCGGCGTTGTGGTCTCGGGCCTGCGCGGCAGTGGGATCAATTTTGCCATCCCGGTCAGCGTCGTGGCGCGGTTCCTGGCGCGACCGGAGGTGGAGTTCAACCCGCCGTCCCTAGGGCCGGAGTCCATCCACGAGCCGGTGCAATTCGAGGCGCGAGTGACGCCCCTGCTGCCCTCCAAGGCCCAGTTGACGGTGGACCTGATCCTCAAGTCGGGCGACGGCCCGGAGCGGACGGCCCGCATGCGAGCCGAAGGGGACCGCTTTCGCTTGAGCGTGGTGCCGATCCCGTCCAGGCTGGGCCCGTCGACGTTGCGGCTTACGTATACGCTGCGGGTGAGGCAGGGAGGGACGGAGATCTACCGGCAGAGCCAGGGTGCTAATGGTACCGGACCCTTGAAGAATCCAGGCTTTGAGAACGGGCTCGAGGGCTGGGAAACCAACGCCTTCGGTGCTCGCCCGGCGATCGGCTTCGACCCGAGCGTACGAAGGGAGGGCCGGAAGTCGCTTCGCGTATCGACTACCGAGTTCTCTGACACTGCATTCGGTCAGGAAGTCATGCTCAAGCCTGGGCAATCCTATCGTCTCGTTGGCTGGGTGCGGACGCGGGGACTCCAGCCCCACGGGTCGCCAGTCTACGGGACATTTCAAATCCAGCACACGAAAGGGCATGAGCCCTATCTCATTGCTAGCGGGACCAATCATGGAGGAGACACGGAGTGGTGCGAAGTTGCCATCACATTCAATGCCCCTGCTACCGGACGTACCCGCATCTGCGTGTTCTTCGTCGGTTTCGGCAAAGGCACCGGCACCGCCTGGTTCGATGATCTGAAACTGGTCGAGTTGAACGCTTCCTCTCCTTAACGGCGGTGCTCATCTGTCGGAGCGTGCACCCAAGTCCAGCTCGCCGTCCCGTGCTGGGCGACATCGATTGCCCGGACGAGTGAAGGCGGAGCTCGGCTGGTCTGCTAGCCGACGATCTCGCGAATCGGCCGGCCGTAATCGATCTCGAGCCGCTTGCGGCCGGGAACTTCGAGCTTGCGCGGATCGAGCCCGAGCTGGTGCAAGACCGTGGCGTGGATGTCGGTGATGTAGTGGCGATCCTGCACGGCGTGGAAGCCGATGTCGTCGGTCGCGCCGCGGACGACGCCCCCCTTGATGCCACCGCCGGCGAGCCACGCACAAAAGCCTTGCGGGTGGTGGTCGCGGCCGTCGCCCTGGGCGCCCGGCGAACGGCCGAACTCGGTGCCCCAGACGACGATCGTCTCGTCGAGCAGCCCGCGCTGCTTCAGGTCTTTGAGCAAGCCCGATATGGGCAGGTCGACCTGGGCCGAGAGCTCGCCGTGGTTGGCTAGGATGCCGGCGTGCGCGTCCCACGCACCGCCCCCGCCGCCGCCGTGAAAGATCTGCACGAAGCGCACGCCGCGCTCGACCAAGCGCCGGGCGGAAAGGCAAAGGCGGCCGAACGAACGGGTAACTTCGCGGTCAAGGCCGTAAAGGGCCTGCGTCATCGCCGCCTCGTTGTCGAGCTTCATCGTCTCGGGCACCGAGGTCTGCATGCCGAATGCCAGCTCGTAGGCCTTGATGCGTGCGCAGAGCGCCGGGTCGTCGGGATAGTCGATGCCCGCAAGGCGGTTAAGGCGCCCCAGCAGGCCGAACTCGGCGACTTGCTCCTGGGCGGTCATGCCTGAGCCGGGCGTGACGAAGGGCAGCGGCTCCTTGGCGTCGGGATCAAGCCGTACGCCGGCGTGCTCCGGCCCGAGATAGGCCGCGCCGTGCGTCCACGAGCCGCCGCAACAGTCGCCGGTGGGCTCGCCCAAGACCACGTACTCCGGCAGGTTTTCATTCTGCGTCCCCAGCCCATACGAAATCCATGAGCCGATCGTGGGGTGCGCGCCCTCGCGAACGTGCCGGCCGGTATGAAACTGGAGCTGCGCTCCATGGTCGTTGTCAGACGTCCAGAGCGAGCGCACCACGGCCAGGTCGTCGGCGCACGTGCCGACGTGCTGCCACCAGTCGCCGACCTCGAGGCCGCACTGCCCGTATTTCTTGAAAGACGTATTGAGCCCCATCAAGACCTTGCGGCCGCCGTGGGCGGGGTTGCCCGAAACAATGTCCTTGAGCTTCTCGGGGTTGAGGGCGTCCTTGTACGGAGTCGTGTCGATCGACTTGCCGGCGTAGCGATTGAGCTCGGGCTTGGGGTCGAAGCTCTCGACGTGGCTGACCCCGCCGCAAAGGAAGATCCAGATGACCGCTTTGGCCTTGGGAACGGGCAGCGAGGCCATGGCGTCGCCAGCATCGGCCGCGCGGGCTATCGGGTCGCGGGCGAGCATGGCACCCATGGCCAGACCGGTGAAGCCCATGCCGGTGTCGGCGAGGAAGGAGCGCCGGGAAACGCCAGGGCAGTTGGGGGCGCGCCGATCGGTCGCTGGTGGCATGCGACTTACCTCCGAGATCATTCTTATCTGATGTCACGTTCGAGTTCCATACGCTTGTTCGCAAACCGTAATGCCAAGACCTGATGACTGCCGTGCGCGTGCGCCGAGGCGCCGGTATCCACCCGCGTGAGATTCCTCGCCGTTTAGACCATCTATAGGAGATTCGTATGGATAATCTATAGGGATTACGTTAGAGTGACGTTGGAATCACGCTTCGGTGCCGAACCGATCGAAGGCGCTGTCCGGAAAGGGGAAACATAAAGTGGAAGCGATTCAGACTGTCGCCGTTGGCCAGGACCGCCATTTCAAGGCTGCGAGGGACGAGCTCGCACACTTGCTCGAGGCCGAAGGGTTTGAGCTAAAGGACCGACGCGGCTCCGCAAGTTGGTTTCCCGGCCGGGACCAGCCGCTGGTCCGACGGCGCAAAGTCACATTCAAGCTCGCGCGCCTGGCTGGAGGTGAGTTGCTCTTTGCTATCCGAAAAAGCGTTGTCGATGCGACTCCCGCTCTGCAAGGCGTCGCGTGGACCCAGCCCGAGTGCTGGTTCAAGCCTCGGAAGTCTGCGGGCACGTTCGTTGGGTTTCGGGTAGGCGCGGCTGACTTGCCGACGTTGCGTCGCCGTGTCGAAAAGATACTCCAGGCCTTAGTCACCGCGCCACCTCCAAGCCGCGAGCCAGTTGGCGAAGCCCAGCTTGACCGTGATCTCGAAAAGTCCGCGATTAAGATGCCTCTGCAAGCGGCCCTCGAGCGGAAGCTTCTCATGAATCGTCCGACCCACCTCGATCTGGCCGACATCGACATGGACACGCTCGGCTGGTAGGAGGCCGCGTGAGAGCGATCGACTCCAATTTATTGGTCTACTCCTGTCTCGCCAATCATCCGGCCATGACGGCCTGTGAGCGGTACATTTCGGGCTACCCGCTGTGGGCCACCAGCATCGTCAACCTGGTCGAGCTGAGACGGGTGCTCGTTGCCGTTTACGGAGTCTCGGAAAGTGACGCCGGCGCGAAATTCAACGATCTGTGCAGTGCTCTCGTCGTGGCAGACCTGACCACGGCCGTGGCCACGGCGGCTTTGTCTCTCCAACAGTCCTACCGGATCGACTTCAATGACGCCGTGTTGCTTGAAAGCTCGCGACAGCGTGGCGCCACCGTACTGGCCACCGACGACTCTCAACTGGCGGCTGCTTGCGCCGCGATGGGAATCACTGTCGAGAATCCGGTCACGCCATCGGTGCGAGCGCAAATGACGAATTGGGAAAATCAAAACCTTCCCAAAAAGGGACTGCCCCGAATCCTGCTGCGCGTTCATCGATGGATCGAGCAACATGATGCAGCGCTGGCGGCTGTTTTTCATTCGGCGACACAGGCACTCTCCCGCCTCGTTTGAGTTCCTGATCGGGCCTTCGCGGTGCGCAGTTGCTACGCTCCAAGATCGGCGAATTCCTGGAAATAAGCCGGCCGCGTCTTCGGTCGCTGCACCGAGTATCCGCAATCGCCTCGTTTAACAGACCAGGCGCCGGATGACGAGCGTCGTATTCTGCCCGCCGAACCCAAAGCTGTTGGACATCGCGACATCGACCTTGCGGTCGCGCGCGGTGTGGGGAACGTAGTCGAGGTCGCAGTCATCGTCTGCGTGGTCGAGGTTGACGGTCGGCGGCACGACCCCGTCGCGGATCGCCAGCAGGCACACGATCGCCTCGACCGCGCCTCCGGCGGCGATCAAGTGACCGGTCATGCTCTTCGTGCTCGACACAGGCACTCGCCGCGCGTGGTCCCCAAGGGCGCGTTTGAGGGCCAGGGTCTCGACCGAATCGTTGACTTTGGTGCTCGTGCCGTGCGCGTTGATGTAATCGACGTCATCGGCGTTCAACCCGGCGTCCTCGAGCGCCAGGTTCATGGCCGCGACGGCGCCTCGACCCTCGTCGTGGCTGTCGGTGAGGCGGAAGGCGTCGGCCGTCGAGGCCTGGCCTGCGATCTCGCCGTGAATGGTTGCCCCGCGCGCCTTGCGCGTGCTCGAATGCCTCGAGCACCAGCATCCCGCCGCCCTCGCCGAGGACGAACCCGTCGCGGTCGCGGTCAAACGGGCGGCTCGCGCGGGCCGGCTCGTCATTTCGCGTCGACATTGCCGTCAACAGGATGAAGCCCGAGAGGCCGAACGGGTGGATCATGCTGTGGACGCCCCCGGCGATCATGACATCGGCGGCGCCGCAGCGGATCAGCTCGACCGCCTCGCCGATCGCCTGGGCGCTCGCCGCGCAAGCCGTCAGGCACGACAGGTTTGGACCTCTCGCCCCGAACACGGCCGCGATGCGCCCGGCCGGCGTCCCCGGCTCTTGCTCGGCCTCGAGAATCGGGTCGAGCAGTCCGATACCTTGGCCGGTGAAGCGCCGGGATTCGACTCGGCCGCCGTCGAGCGACCGGCGCATCAGGTCGACAAACCGCGGGAAATCGGCCTGCCCCTCGCCCGCGCCGAGATAGACGCCGAATCTCGCCGGGTCGATCGCCTTGCCCTCGAAAATGCCAGAGTCGCCGACCGCCTGCGACGCGACGGCCAGCGCGATCTTCGTATTCCGGCCGTAGCCCTCCCATCGGGCCGCGTCGCTGCCGAGGTCCCGTGACAGGTCGAAGCCTTTCAGCTCGGCAGCGATTCGCGTCGCGAACGTGCCGGCGTCGAATAGCGTCACTGGGCCGACCCCGCCGCGGCCCTCGCGAAGCGCCTCCCACGACGACTCCACGTCGAGCCCCACCGGCGTGGCCATCCCCATCCCGGTCACGACCACCCGCCTGCCTTCCCGGTCCATGGATATCTCCTTCGATGCGACACAGGCCTACACCTGTGCAAAACCGCCGTCCACAAACAATTCCGTTCCCGTGATGTAGCTGCTGTCGTCGGATGCGAGAAACACCACGGCCTTCGCGATCTCATCGGGTGTGCCGAGCCTGCCGAGCGGAACACTCTTGGAAATCATCTTCAAGCGTTCCTGGCCCGTTTCTGTGGAAGCCAAGAGATCATTCAGCCCGGGCGTGTCGATGCTGCCTGGGCTCACCGCGTTCACGCGAATGCGGCGAGCTTTCAAGTCCATGGTCCACGTCCGCGCAAACGAACGCACGGCGGCTTTTGTGGCGCTATAAACACTATTCGCCCGGCAACGCTTTACTGGCGACGATCGACGCATTCAAGATGATGGAGGCACCGTCCGGCAGCAGCGGAAGCGCCTTTTGCACTGTGAAGAGGAGGCCTTTGACGTTGATAGTGAAGATCAAGTCAAAGTGCTCCTCGGTGATCGTGCCGAAGGGGGCGTACTGCGCAACCCCGGCGTTCGCGAACACGATATCGAGCTTGCCCTTCTCGCGCTTGATTTGTGCGAAGAGGCGATCAAGATCGCCAAGGTTCGACACGTCTCCTTGTACGCCGGTTACGTTGCTGCCGATCTTCTTGACCGCCGCAGCCAGCTCCGGACCACGGCGCCCCGTGATGAAGACGTACGCGCCTTCGTTTACAAACTGCTTCGCCGTCGCGAGACCAATGCCGCTATTGCCACCGGTCACGAGGGCCGTTTTCCCTTCAAGCTTACCCATGTGTCACTCCCGAGTGAGCAGAAAAGCCCCTGCCATGGCCCCTGCCGCACACATGCTGATGAGTCCATACCGTGCGTTGCGGTGCGCCATCTCATAGGCCAGGGTGGTGAGAATCCGGCCGCCGGTTGCGGACCACGGATGCCCGACGGCGATCGAACTTCCATTGACGTTGACCCGCTCCCAGTTCACCGGATCGGTGGCGGGACCTTTCCAGCCTTTCTCCCACGCCGCGGCGTTCGCCAGCACCTGGGCGGCGAACGCCTCGTGGATCTCGATCAGATCAATGTCGTTCAATCGCAGGCCGACGCGGTCGAGCAATCGCGGTACCGCAATCGCGGGGGCCATGAGCAGCCCCTCGCTCGGATGGAGCGCGGCGTATTCCATGCCCTCGATGAAGGCCAACGGCACCCGTCCCTCCTCGCGCGCGCGTTTCTCGCTCATGAGCAGCACGGCCGATGCCCCGTCGGTGACGGGTGACGAATTGCCGGCAGTGATCGTACCATCGGCATCGAACGCGGGCTTTAGCGTGGCAAGGCGTTCCATCGATGTATCGCTCCGCGGGCCCGTGTCGATAGCTACGCCATCGACCGGCAGAATCTCCGGAGCGAGTCGTTCGCGCGCCGCCACCGCGTTACGGTGACTGGCGAGGGCAATCTCATCCTGGCGCGCTCTCGAAATGCCCCACTCCTTGCGCGTGAGCTCCGCGTGCTGACCCATCGAGAGGCCTGTGCTCGGCTCGTTGAATGTGCTGGGGGCGGATCCGCTCAGCCACTCGACTCCGCCAGTGATGCCGGCGCTGATCCGCCCGTCTCTTATGGCATCGGCGATGATGGTCGCCGTGCGTAAGCCGGTGATGCAGTAGGAGGAAACCGTCTGCGCCTCGATACGAGAAGGCAAGCCTGATTCCAGGACGATTTCCCGTGCAAGGTTCGGTTTGCCGCGCTCAGGAACGACTGCACCAAAGGCGATGGCGTCGATCCCCTCTGGATTAACGTTGTGGCGATCAAGCAGCCCGCGCACGGCAAGCTTTGCGAGTGCCAAGGGGCTGTGAGACGCGAACGCCTTGCCGGACTTCACAAAGGGCGTGCGAGCGCCGGCAATAACGGCAACCCTCTGATGACTCATAAGACTATACTCCCACTCCGACGATCAGCTTACCGAAGTTGCATCTTTCCAGCATGCCGGTGCAGGCTTCCGGCGCCCTGCAGGCCGTCGACGAAGTCCTCGCGATAAGGGATGCGTCCATCAGCGCTGACTGCACCGACTTCGCGCGGGAATGCGGGAAAGTGCTCGGCGGCAAAATCGTAGTTATTGAATGGCCTTGGCCACCAACTGCTCCATTTTTCGATCGAGCATGGTGGCAACGTCCGTTACCTCCGCGTTGCCGAACTGGCCGAACAGTGACGATGGCCTGTCATATTCCAGGCAGGTTTTCCCTTGCTCGTCCTCGTAGATCAGCACCCGCAGCGGAGCGTACAGGCTCGCCCTGATGTCGTGCTGCGTCATCTGGATCGCGAACAGCGGATTGCCGAGTAGATACTGGATCGCTTTTTTCTTTTGGCCGACGAGGCGCAGAAGCGATCCGTGGTCGCTGGTCCGAAAGAGCATGAAGCCGCTCGGCCCCACCATCGCTTCGAGCTTGGCCCTGGCCTTCTCAACATCTTCCCCTGCGGCCAGCGACTTGTACGTTTCCTCGTTGAATTGCCCCAGTTGCTCTTCAACGGCTTTAGTAACCTGGTCGAATGGTTTGTCGGCCACCACGCGAATGTGTTCCACCTTGATGCGAGTGACATTCATCGGATTACCTCCCTGGGACGCCAATCCAGATTGGTCGTGCAAAAGGGTGCCGCCGAGAACAAGAGTCGACAGCGTGAGAGCAACGATCATCAGAATGGACCTCGTCATGACTTGCCTCGAGAATTGGTTCACGGTAACTCTCCTTTGAGCGCCTTTGGCCCTGTCAGCGAATAAGTTGTTCGGCCTGGGTTTGTGGTGCAGGCGTCCCGCTTACATCTTCCAGGCGCAGGCGGGACGCCTGCACCACAATCGACCAAGCTATATCGCGACAGCCGCTTAGCCCGTAACAGCCTCGGGGGGTGTCCAGTCGATCCTGGACCGCCTTGGACACGTTGCTGAGGCGATGCTCGTCGTATCGTCCCTCGAGGACATGAATTTTTGCGATAGGCATGTGAAAGTCTCCTTTTTTGGGACGTTGCTGAGAACCCGATTATCCAAGGATCAAACCGATGCGAGCTTACCGATCCGGTATCGAGGCGCAGGCTCGGAGTGGAAGAAGTGCTCCGACATGGCGTGCCGCGCGGCCTCGAAACGGGTCCATTCGTCGCCATCGTGCAGGCTCGGGAGCGTAATCAGCTCGCCCTGGTCGAGCCCAACCAGCGCTGCGTCGACCATTTCTTCCGACGACATCACGGTCCCCTCTGGCTCTTGCGCCATTCATGAATGACCTCGCATGAGAAAGTTGGTTGCGTAACTCTACGATCCGCATCGGTCAACTCCTTTTATTGCCGAGCCCCCGGCGCACCCCCAAGTCAAGGCTTGCGTATTCGGCTTCCCCGTTGTGCGGGTGCGAAGCGCCCACCGTCGCCCAGGCCGGGCGTTCCGGCGCCGGAGCGGCTGGCGCTGAATCGGCCTGGTTCCGGAGCGCGGGCTTGACCTCCTTGCGGTCGGTGAGCCGGCGCACCACGGAGTAGAAGACCGGCGTCAGGAAGATGCCGAACAGGGTCACGCCAAAGGCGCCCGCAAAGGACGGCGGTGCCCAGCGAGCGGCGCATCTCGGCGCCGGCGCCGGCGGCGAAGTACGGCGGCACCATGTGGACGAAGCACGCCGAGGTCATGATGATCGGCCGCAGCCGCACCCGGGCGGCCTCCACGACGGCGTCGAACCGGGACGCGCCTTCCTGCTGGCGGTCGCGGGCGAACTCGACGATCAGGATGGCGTTCTTGCAGGCCAGGCCGATCAGCACCACGAAGCCGATCTGGGTGAAGATGTTGTTGTCCATGCCACGGACGGCGACGCCGGCCAGCGCGCACAGCACGCACATCGGCACGACCAGGATCACCGCCAGCGGCAGCGACCAGCTCTCGTACAGACCGGCCAGCACGAAGAAGACCAGCACGGCCCCCAGCACGAACGCGCTGAACGGGTTCTGCCGCAGGTCGCGGAACTGCTCGATCTTGCTGGACTGCTTCTGCAGGTAGCTCAGCTCGGTCCACTCGTAGGTCATCGAGCGCGGCAACTCCTTGTCCGACAGCGCCTCCATCGTCCGGAGGACGTCGCCGGTGCTGACCCCCGGCTGCCAGGAGCCGGTGATCGTCGCCGCGGGGAACATGTTGTAGCGCGTGATCGTCACCGGGCCGGCGGACTCGCGGACGTCGATCACCGAACCCAGCGGCACCATGTCGCCGTCGGCGTTGCGGACCTTGAGCTGTTTGACGGTTTCCGCGTCCACGCGGAAGGGGGCGTCGGCCTGGACGTTCACCTGCCAGGTGCGGCCGAAGCGGTTGAAGTCGTTGACGTAGTAGCTGCCCAGGTACGCCTGCAGCGCGTCGAAGACGTCGGTGAGCGCCACCCCCATCGTCCGGACCTTGGTCCGGTCGATGTCCGCGTAGAGCTGGGGCGTCCCGGCGCGGAAGCCGTTGAACAGGCCGACCAGGCCGGGCTGCTGGTTGCCCTTGGCGGCCAGGTTGTCCGCCCGGGCCTGCAGCGCGTCGAAGTTGACGTCGCCGGTGGCTTCCACCATCAGCTTGAAGCCGCCGGCGTTGCCGAGGCCCCGCACCGCCGGCGCCCCGAAGACGAGCACGCGGGCCTCCGGGACCTCACGCTGCAAGCGCCCGCGGAGACGGCCCGCGATGGCCTCGCCGCTCAGCGAGGGGTCCCGCCGCTCGTGGAACGGCTTGAGGATGACGAACATGTTGCCGTAGTTCGAGCTGTTGGCGTTCAGGACGAACGACAGCCCCGGGACGGCCACCGTGTGGGCCACTCCGGGCGTATCCAGGGCAATCTTCTCGACCGCCTCGGTCACCTCGACCGTGCGCTCCAGCGAGGCCGAGTCGGGCAATTGGATGTTCACCACCAGGTAGCCCTTGTCCTGGATGGGGACGAACCCGCTGGGGACGCGGGTGAAGCCGAAGCCCGTCAAACCGATCAGGCCGACGTAGACCAGGAGCACGATCGACGCTGAGGCGGAGGCACCAGCCCACGGTCTTGCCGTAGGCTTGCGTCGTCCGCTCGAAGATCCAGTTGAAGCCGCGGAAGAAATGATCCAGTGCCCAGTTCACCGGGCGGATCAAGAACCAGCCCAGGGCCCCACCCGCGACCGCGCCGGAAGGAAGAGGATGCAGGAGATTCCCCACGTCAGCAAGGTGGCTCGCAGGCCGCCGGGCGCCGCCTCGCCGCCCTCCTCGCCGGCGGGCAGGCCCAGCCAGGCGCCCAGGGTCGGCGCCAGCAGCCACGCGGTCGCCAGCCCGCCGAACAGGGCGAAGCTCCACCACGGCAGCGCTTCTTTGCCCTGGTCGCCGTGCTTGCCGGGCTTGCGGCTGGCAAAGATCCAGGCCGCCCGCGCCGGCGTCATGGTCATGGCGTTGATGGCCGAGATGATCATCGACACCGAGATGGTCAGGGCGAACTGGCGGAAGAACTGGCCGGTGATGCCGCCCAGGAAGGCGCTGGGCAACAGCACCGAGCTGAGCACCAGCGTCATGGCGAGGATCGGCCCGGTGATCTCGTTCATGGCCTTGATCGTGGCTTCGCGCACCGGCAGGCCCTTGTCCAGCCAGCGCTCGATGTTCTCCAGGACGACGATGGAGTCGTCCACGACGAGGCCGATGGCCAGCACCAGCCCGAACAGCGTCAGGTTGTTCAGGGTGAAGCCCATCAGGCTCATGACGGCGAAGGTCCCGACCAGCGAGACGGCCATGTCGATCACGGGCAGGAGCAGGGCTTTCCAGTCTTGCAAGAACAGCAGGATGACGATGGCCACCAGGATGACGGAGTCGCGCAGCGTGTGGAACACCTCATTCACGGATTCGCGGATGAACGGCGTGGTGTCGTAGCCGATGAGGTAATGCAGCCCCTTGGGGAAGCGGGTTTCCAGCTCCCGCATCTTGGCCTTGATGCCGTCGGCGGTGTCCAGGGCGTTCGCGCCGGGCAGCAGAAAGACGACAACTGCCGGCGACGGCCGGCCGTCCAGCCGCCCGAGCGTGTCCTGGTTCCGGGCCCCCAGGTCGGTCCGGCTGACGTCCCGGAGGTAGGTGACTTCCCCGTCGGAGCCGGTGTTGAGGACGATGTCCGCGAACTGCTCGGCCTCGACCAGCCGGCCGAGGGTGCTCATGGTGTACTGGAAGTCCTGGCCCTGGGGGACCGGCGGCTGGCCGATCTGGCCGGCCGCCACCTGCACGTTCTGCTCGCGCAAGACCCGGATCACGTCGTTGACCGTCAGGTTCCGCGACTGCAGCTTGTCCGGGTCCAGCCAGACGCGCATGCTGTAGTCCTGCTGGCCGAGGATGACCACGTCGCCGACGCCCTCGACGCGGGCGATGGCGTCCTTGACGTTGATCGTGGCGTAGTTGCTCAGGTAGAGCGAATCGTAATACGGCCGGCCGGTCTCGGGGTCGTCGTCGGAATACAGACTGATCCCCAGCAAGACGTCCGGGGACCGTTTCTTGACCGCCACGCCGATGGTCCGGACCACGTCGGGGAGCGTCGGCTCGGCGATGGCGACGCGGTTCTGCACCAGCACCTGGGCCATGTTCACGTTGGTGCCCAGCTCGAAGGTCACGTCCAGGGTGTACGTGCCGTCGTAGTTGCTCTGCGACGACATGTACATCATCCCTTCGACGCCCACGACCTGCTGCTCGATCGGCGCGGCCACCGTGTCGGCCACGACCCGGGCGTTGGCCCCGGGGTAGCTGGCGGTCACCCGGACGGTCGGCGGCGTGATCTCCGGATACTCGGCGACTGGCAAGAAGCCCGCCGCGATCGCCCCGAGCAGGACGATGACGATGGAGATGACCCACGCCAGGACCGGGCGGTCGATGAAGAAACGCGCCAGCACGGCCGGCCTCCTTTCAGCGTGTTGCGGAGTTCCTGGTGTTTGCCGCGAGCGGAACCGGCATGTCCAGGAGCTTCGGCTCGACCGTGACGCCTGGCCGCACCTGTTGCAGGCCGCTTGACGATCACCCGCTCGCCCGGCTTCAGGCCGTCGGTGATCTCGCGCAGGCCGTCGTGGAGCGCCCCCAGCCGGACGGGGCGGGAGACCACCTCGTTCTTCTGGTTGACGATGTAGAGGATCTTCTGGCCCTGGTCGGTGTCGATGGCGCGGTCAGTGACCAGCAGGGCGTGGTGGGCTTGACCGATGGGCACACGGACGCGGGCGAAGAAGCCGGGGGAGAGCGCCTCGTCCTTGTTGGGGAACACGCCCCGCACGCGCAGGGTGCCGGTTCTCGGATTGACCTGGTTGTCCTCGAAATTGATCGTGCCCTGGTGGGGAAATCCCTCCTCAGTGGCCAGGCCCAGCGAAACGGGCCACTCGGCCTCGCGGTCCGACTTGGCCTTGCCTTCGCGGATCAACTGGCGAATGCGCAGCACGGTGCGCTCGTCGACGTCGAAGTAGACGTACATCGGGTCCACCGACACGAGCGTGGTGAGCAGGGTGCCGCCGTTCTGGTCGCCCGACTGGATCAGGTTGCCCACCGTGACGACGTATCGGCTGACGCGCCCGCTGACCGGCGCGATGACCCTCGTGTAGCTCCAGGTTCAGCGCGGCCAGGTCGCGATTGGCCTTGGCGACGTCGAGGTTGGCCACTGCCTCTCGGTAATCGCCCTCGTACCGGTCATATTCTTCCTGGCCGACCGCCCCGCGCACGATCAGGCTCTTGACGCGCACGAAGTCACGCTCGAGTCGGTGCACGCGGGCGTCATACTGCGCCACGGTCCCCTTGGCCCGCTCGAGGTCGGCCCGGTACGGTCGGGGGTCGATCTCGAAGAGCATGTCGTCCTTCTTGACCAGCGCCCCTTCCTTGAAGTTGACCTTGTCGAGGTAACCCGAGACGCGCGCCCGCACCTCGACGGAATCGACCGCGGCCGTCCGGCCGGTGAAGTCCGCGTGGTCGGTGACGTCTCGCTCGACGGGATAACTCACCGTGACCGGCATCGGTGCTGCCGCCGGCGCTTCCGAGGGCGCCCGGGCGCAGCCGGCCAGGCCGATCTGAAGAGGGCACAAAGGGCAAGGAGTAGAATCCGCATCGATCACCTCCCTCCGGCGTAAGACCAGAGTTCGCGGCGCATGACCGCGACCATGACCATCCCGTAGAGCACGAGGCCGCAGGCCATCAGGGCGAACAGGGAGTCGATCCCCCAGCCGAAGACGCGCAGCGCCAGCACGCCCAGCGCCCCGGCGACCAGCAGCCGGGTCAGGGTGGCCAAAAGCGGCTGCGCCGTCCGCCCGCGCCCCTGGGCGGCGAAGTACAGCGCCAGCCCCAGCCCGAGGAAGGCGTAGGCCGGGCCGACCCGGACCAGGTACGCCCCGCCGAGCCCCGCCACCGCGGGGTCCGAGGTGAACAGCCCCATCCACGCCCACGGGAACAGCGCGGCGGTGCCCCCCACCAGCCCGCACGCCCCCGCGCCCAGCGCCGCGCCGGCGCGGGTGAGCCTGCGCACGCGGCCGAAGTCCCCCGCCGCGTCGCTGGCGGCAACCAGGGGAACCAGCGCCGAGCCGACGCCGAAAACGATCGGGATCAGCAGGTACTCCAGACGCCCGCCGGCACCGTACCCGGCGATCGCCTCCGCCCCGAACGGCGCGACCAGGGCCGTCAGGATGATGAACGTGAGGTTCGTCAAGCAGCGTGCTGGCCGCACTCGGGACCGCGACGCGGAGGATCTCCGAAGCGTAACGCCAGCGCGGCACGAGCGCACGGAAGCTTGGCCTCGTCGGCGAGCCGGACGCCCAGACCGCCCGCAGGAGCACGGCCGCCATCGCCACGTTGTAGCCGACGACGGCCCAGGCCGCCCCGGCGACGCCGAGCCCGGGGACCGGGCCCGCTCCGAAGATGACGAGCGGGGAGGCCGCCAGCGTGACCACGCCCAGGGCGGCGCCCGCGGCGGCCGGGTACGCCGTGTTGCCGCCCCCGCGCAGGACACTGGCGGCGGCGTTGAACAGCCAGAACGGGACGGCCCCGAGGAAGAGGATGTCGGAGTAGAGGACTGCGGCTTCCAGGGCCGGGCCGGTGGCCCCGAGCACGGCGTAGAAGGCCCGGCCGAAGAGCATCATGGCGACCGTCGAGGCCAGTCCCAGGATGGCGGACATCCCGAGGGCGGTCCCCGCGAGTCGCGCGGCGTCATCGGACCTCCCGGCACCGAGCGCCCGCGCGACGCCCGAGGCGACACCGCCGCCGTAAGCCCCGGCCGACAGGGTGGTCATCAGCATCACCAGCGGGAAAGCTCAGGGACACGCCGGCCAGGGCGTGAGAACCCAGCCGCCCGACGAAGGCCGCCTCGCCGGCGGCGATCACGCCCTGCAGCAGCATGAGCGCCACCGTGGGGGCGGCCAGCCTCAGGAGCGTCGGCAGGACCGGCCCCTCCAGCAGGCGGCGGGCCTGCGGCGTCAAAGTCACCGCGCGGTGCGCGCTCCCGCCCGCCTGCGCCACTTCTTCCAACTGGGTTGCCATCGCACCTCCGTAGCATGAAGCCGCGAGCCTCTGGCCGCGGCAGAAACATGTATATGCATCTATCTGGGCAAAAAAATCAGGCCCCGGCCGTTAGCCGCGCGATCTCCGGGAGGATCGCCAGGAGGCTCTGCCACGCTTCCTCCGGCAAGAGCGCCTGCATCCGCGCCTGCGCCCGCTCCCACGCGGGGCGAGCCTCCGCCAGCTTCGCGGTCCCGGCCTTGGTGATCGTGACCAGCTTCTCGCGGCGGTCGTCCCCGCTGCGGACGGCGATCCAGCGAGCGTCCACCAGCGGCCGAAGGTTGCGCGTCAGCGTCGTTTCGTCAAGCGACGTCAGCCCGCTCAGGTCGCCCTGCCGGACCTGGCCGGCACCTGGCGAGGACGCTGCAGCAGGGAATACTGGGTCGTGCGCAGGCCGACGCCGCGCAACTCCTCGTCGTAAAGCCGGCTGACGGCCCGCGACGCCTGACGCAGGGCACCTGCAAAGGCACGCCGTCGCTGGCGGGCGCTCAGGCATTCCAGTTTGGTCCCGGATCGATCGGCTCATGCTACATGTATATGCAAGAAACTGCACAAGTCAAGTGGGCAGGCCGATTGGTGACATGTCGCACGCGCGCGTGCTCTAACTGGCCAGGCGTGATTCAGGGAGGGCACGGCTCCGGCCGAGCCCCATGGGAAAGCGGCTCGCCAGGAGGCTCGCGCTCCCAGAATCGTGTCACTCGTTTTAGCGCACGGTGACAAACTCGTGATGGTTTAGCAGCACGTGCATCAGGCTTTCGCGACGGCGTTGGGCATGATCGGCGCCCAGGTAGCGCAGGCACTCCGCGCGCTCGGCATCGGTCGGCGGGCGCGACAGGACTTGCTCGAATGCTGCGGTCACGAAGGCACACGCATCCGAGCCGGCCCGGCCGCAGATTGACTGAGCGACCCGGCGGGCCATGCGCAGCGACAAATCGCTATTGGCCAGGGCGAGGGCTTGCTGGGGCAAGATGCTCTCCTTGCGGCGGTAGCATTCGGTCACACCGGCGGCATCAAAGATCTGGAGGAACTCCATTTGCTTTTCGGCCGCGTGGCGGAAGTAAAGACTGCGGCGCGGGACCGTCAGGCCTTCCTCGTGGTCGATGTCGGGCCCGCCCATCGTTGTGTCGAGGCTGCCGGCAACCGCAAACAGGCAGTCGCGCACGACCTCGGCCTCGACGCGCCGGGGGCTGAAGCGCCAGAGGAAGATGTTGTCGGGATCGCGGGCGAGGTCGCGGGAGTCGGGCGTCGAATCCCGGCGATAGGTGGCGCTCGTGACGATCATGCGGTGAATGGCCTTCATGCTCCAGCCGCGGGCGACGATTTCAGCCGCGAGCCAGTCGAGCAGGGCGGGATGCGACGGCGGACGGCCGTTGCGGCCGAAGTCATTGACCGACTCGACGATCGCCCGGCCGAAGTGCCGGCCCCAGAGGTGATTGACCGCCACGCGGGTCGTCAGCGGGTTGGCCGGATCGACAATCCAGCGGGCAAAGGCCATTCGGCGGCCGGTGCTGGTCGCGGGATAGGTGGTCACGGCGGGGCGCGTGTACTTGGCGCGGGCTGGCTGACTGACCGTTTGCTGGGCCGCGACAACCGCCTTCACGGCCGCGGCGTGGGTTTTGTCGGCTAGGGCGCGCTCTGCCGGCGCGCACGTCGATCGGGCGCGGCGGGCGACCGACTCCTCGCGGTGCGCCAGTGCAAGAGCTAACGCGCACTGCGCCGTGCCGGCGGCTGTCGCGGCTGCGCTCCACTCTTTCGAGCCCGTTTTACCTTGTTCGGTGAGCGCCTCGGTGTGCTCGACCGCCAGCCGCGCCGTAAGCTGGGCTTCGGCGACGCTTAAGTCGAGCCGCGCTGATTCGACGGCATCGGCCGGTGCAGATGCTTGCAACACGGCCGCCAGCGTCTTGCGCGAGCGCGCAGCTCAGCCTGATCGGCGGCGATCTGGTCGCGGATGACAAACGCGCGGCGGTCGGGCATGACGGCCGCGCGGGAAAGCGCCACGGGTGCCGGCTCCGCGAACGGCACGCCCAGAAAGTCCGGCACGCCCGGTACGAGCGGGTCGCCGGTCGGGTTGCGGTCGTCGCCGCGGGCGAACAGGAGCGTCTTGGCGGCGGGCTCGGCGTCGAAGATACGTGGAATGCCGTTCTTGGCCGTGTCGAGCGTACCGGAAAGCCGGTCGATACGCACCTGATGCGGCTCGAAGACCGCGCGCACGCGGTAGTACTCTCTCTGGAGGATCGGCTCGTACATGTGGTCGTGGCAGCGCGCACAACCAAGCGTGATGCCCAGAAAGGCCTGGGCCGTGTGATCGACCGAATCCTGCATCCACTTCTCGCGGCTCAAGAGCTTGAAGTTACGCGCGAGGAAGCCGGTGGCGCGGACGGCGTTGTCATCATCGGGGTAGGCTTCGTCGGCGGCCAGCATTGCCACGACCATGCGATCGTAGGGCAGGTCGCGGTTGAGTGACTCGATAATCCAGTCGCGCCAGTGCCAGATGTGGGGCTGGCTGTCGCGGACCTGCTGGCCCCAGCCGGCCCAATCGCTGTAGCGCCAGACGTCCATCCAGTGCCGGCCCCAGCGCTCGCCGTATTGCGGGCTGCCAAGAAGGCGGTCGACCACCTTTTCGTAGGCGTCGGGCGATTCATCGACGAGAAACGCGTGCAGGTCCTGTGGCGCCGGCGGCAGCCCCACCAGATCGAGGTATGCCCGCCGCAAGAGTGCCGCGCGGCTTGCCTCGGGCCGAGGCGTGAGTCCCCGGGCTTCGTGGCCGGCGGCGATCCACGCGTCGATCGGGTTTTGCAGCCGGCTGTTGGGCTGCACGGCCGGTAGCGCCGGCCGCGCGACTCGCTCGAAGGGGTGCCAGGCGTAGCTGCTTTCATGGGCGCGGGCTAACTCTGCGATAAGGTCTTGGCCGCGCGCAAGCTCGCCCGCGGCGGGACGGTCGGCGGCTTCGCCCGGGAAGTGGCCTGTCACCAGCTCAAGTAGATTGGCGACGCCATCGCCATCGCTGTCTTCGGCGGCGATTGCCTCGATCCGCGCGGCGATGCCCGACGGCTGGCCCAGTTTCCGCAGGTCGGCGCGGACCGCTTTGAGGCGCTTGCCAAACGCATTACGCGGGCGCTCGGCCTCGGGATCGTCGCCCGGTTGAGCGGGCACGTGACAGGTCCGGCAATCGTTAAGCTTTGTCGCCAGGCTTGAGCCCACGTAGTCGGCTAGCGCCCGTTTGTGCGCAGGCCGCGCCAGCACCCGAACGGCGGCCGTACTAAGCATGACCGCACCGGCGATCGCCAGGACTACCGTTCGACGCCGCATCGTCGTCGTCCCGAAACCGAGATTAGCGCCTGGGCCGTTCCCGCACCGAATTCCCCAGATATTAATCGAAGGTTGGATCTTTTCTCAACAAACCATGTCTAAATCCGCGAGGCGTCGCCGGCGCCCGTGGCGACTGGGACACCAGAGAGCAGCAGAGTTCAACCACGGAACCTACGGACGTGCGCGGAAAAATGAGAGACCCATTCAAACGATCGGTCCGCTGGACCAACCACGAAGTCGACGAAAAGACACGAAAGGCGAACAGAGACCAAAGCCGGGCACGGACATCACCGAGAGCATTTACAGGTTTTGATTTTTCGTGTAGTTCGGGTATTTCGTGGTTGAATGATCCGTTGGATCAGTTTGGCCGTTCCCGCTCTTGCTACCGACCTTCGTCCTGAGCTTCCGCAGCAAGGCCCGGCCGAGTCAGGGACTCCGCCGGACCTTGTCGATTCCTGCTTTGCCGCAACGACTGGGCGCGAGGGCCCGCCCGCCCGCCCGGATCTCAGGTCCGGTCAATACGTGGACGAGTCGATCACTTCACCGTTGGACTTCGTGCCCAGGCCCATCCAAGTCTGCGGACTGATCGTGTTCTTGATGAACCGCGCGCTACCGTCGCCCATCAGCACGTTCGCACCGCCAGGGTGATTGCTCTGGCAGTTGGCGAAGAGCGAGTCGTCGCTACTGCAGTTCGGACAGCTATCGCGGCAGTTATTGAACTGCGCGCCATTGGGCGGAATCACCGTGTTGAACAAGGTCATTCCCACCGCGCCCCAGGCCCAGCGATTGCCGTTGTCGGCAGAGAGAACCCCGCCGTTGTTGTTGGACCCGCCGGACAGCATTGTCTTGTAGCACTGCTGGATTGCGGGGATGATGACACCCTGGTAGCTCAATGTGCTGGCGTCGTTCGCTTCGGCGGGAGAAGCAGCAGTGGCGTTCATAACCGCATTGTTGCGCTTAAGGTAAGTGGTCGCCCCGACCACCCCGTCGCCCACCAGTGATTCGGCGAAGAGGATCGTGTTCGAGGTTCCGTCGGTGCAGTCCGCGATGCCGTAGCTGAGCCAGTACACGAACATGCCGGTCGAATTCGGCTTGGCCCACGGTGGGGCACCGTTGAGACCAAACGGATCGGGCGTGCAGCAAGCATAGCCGGTGTTGGGCGGCCAGTTGTAACGTGAGGTCGTCGTTCCGACTGAGCCGCGGTAGTTGTTGATGTCGGGGGGATACGTCAAGTTCCCCCCCCAACCCGCAGGTCCCGCGTAGCCGTTAATGGGCGGCCCGCCCTTGTCGACGTTTGTGTCTGACGGGCACAGGAACGAGTTAATGACGGTGCTGACTGCCGTCACGTTGCAGTAGGCCCCGTAGTTGTACATCGCGCAGAAACTAAAATTGATCGAGCTATAGACCGCGTTTTGCTCCATGTAGCCGAGCATCATGGCCTGGACACTCCATTCGCCCCAGCCGGCATAGCCGATACCGGGCCCGGACATTGACTCGGCGTGCCCCGGCGGGAAACTGTTGTTGGCCTGGTGGTAGTTGTGCAGCGCCAGCCCGATTTGCTTGAGGTTGTTGGTGCACTGTGCGCGGCGGGCCGCCTCGCGGGCAGCTTGCACCGCCGGCAGCAACAGCGCGATCAGCACTGCGATAATCGCAATGACGACCAGCAATTCGATCAGCGTGAAGCCTTGCCGGATCTTGTGTGTCATGAGAGGTGTCCTATCCAGGAAAAAGAAGAGAGGTAGAAAAGACGCGTCGTTCCGTTCCTTCGATTACTGCAAGCTAAGCCAGCGGGACGAATTCTCTAGGACCGGTCCATCGGTCCGCACGGTGCCCTCCGGCCCGGCCTGCGCTACTTCGCCGGCGCGTCAGCCGCCGCGTCAGCCGGCTTGGCCTGGGGTTTTCCCACCGGCGCTCCTGTTTTGTTGCCGAATGCCTCCTGGCGGGCTTGGGCCTGTTTTGCGCCGATCTCCTTGCCTTTCGCTTCACCCACGGCCGCAACGGGGTTTTCTTCGCTGCAGCCGCCCGCCAGCGTCAGGAAGGAGGCCAAGCTCAAACTCAAAATCATCTGCCTCGAGTGGAGAAATCGCAGCACGCGCATCCATCAATTCCTTTGTTGTTAAGACCGTTTCGGGGAGGTCACGCGAGACTTGCGTCCGCTGCGTCGGAGGAGATGCGTAACTTCGTGCCGAACGGCATTCGACGGGCCGGCATCGTTGTTACCGCCCGTCGTGAAATTCTGTTCAGCAGCTCGACATTGAGCGAGAGCACGGCAGAAGATGATCGGAACAGTCGGCCCCTACAAGTTTGAGACCAAGGACCGTAACGCCACTTGTAGGTTGTAGCCCAGTATCGAGTCGCAGAAACCTCGCGCACGATGAAATGCTGTCTATCTCCTCGCGCACATTATTGCCAAACGGAGCACACATCGCACAAGCTTTCGAAAAAGAATTTTCACTACTAAACATGTCGGGGTCACAGAACTAAAAATGTCGGGGAGACAGAACTAAAAATGTCGGGGTCACAGAACTAAAAATGTCGGGGAGACAGATCAAGCGATAGTGGATGCACCGATTTTTCGGCCGCAGGCCGAAAAATAGAGCAGGAGAGCAGAGAAAGTAGTGACGAGAGCACGAAGTGCGTCGCCTGCTCTCCTGCGATCTACTCACGCCTTTCCACTTTCTCTGCGGAATTCGTCCTGCGCCCCATGCGGCGTCAGGGCACCCGCGCCCAACAACCGCCAGCTTCAACGCTTCGCTGCCGGGGCCGAGAAGCCAGGCAGCGGCCGCGGGGTCGGGTCGTCTTCGCGGAGCAGGTAGGCGGTGTCGGCCGAGAGCGCCGTGTAGACGTCGCGCCGGCCGGAGGGCCACGTCACCTCAATTCGATCGACCGTGCGGCCTGTTCCGAGGCCGAAATGAAGTCGGGGCTCGCTCGCCGAAAGATAGCTGCCGCCCCCCAATCGCACGCCGAGTTGCGTCTGGCCCGAAGCCGTCACGGCCACGCGCGCCAACGGCGTCGCGATTCGACTTCGTGCCTTCGAGTACCAACTCGAGGAAATGGTTGGGCGAGGTGGACTGGTTGCGCAATAGCGCTAGGGGCGCGTTGATGGACGTGAGCAGCACGTCGGTCCGCCCGTCGTTGTCGAGGTCGCCAATGGCCAGGCCGCGCGCCAGACGGCGGACTTGCCAGGGCTGGCCGGCGCGGTCCGACACGTCGACAAAGTGCCGCCCTCGGTCATTCAACATGATCTGCGAGCGCATTGCGTACGGGATCGACGGGCTCATGTCCGTGACGTGACCATTGGCCTGCACCAGGTCGAGCCAGCCGTCGTTGTTGGCATCGATGCCGGCGAGCCCGAACCCGAGAACCTGCCGGGTGGCCGCGGCAAGCCCCATGTCGACCGAGCGGTCGCTGAAGAGACCACCGCCGTGGTTGTGGTAGAGCGTGGTCGACTGGTTGAAAAAGTTGGTCACGGCCAGGTCGAGCCGGCCGTCACCATCGAAGTCGCCGCAGGCCACCCCCATCCCCGCCAAGAACGAGCCCTCCGCCCCCGAAGCCAGGCCCGATTCCACACCCTGCTCAACGAAGCGGAAGCCGCCGCGGTTGTGAAAAAAATAATTCGCCGTCAAATCGTTGGCGACGAAGAGGTCGATCTTGCCGTCGTCATCGAGATCGGCCGCAACCACTCCCAGGCCGCGACCGTCGCGATCGACAATTCCCGCCGCCTCGGTCACGTCGACAAACCGGCCGCCGTCGTTGCGGAAGACGTGGTCCTGCTCGGCGAGGAAGAAAGACGGGCCGCAATACATGTGCCCTGGTTTGGCGCGATCCGGGTAGTCGCAGAGGGTGGGGTGCTCGGCGTCCCATCGCAGATAATGGCAGACGTAGAGGTCGAGGTCGCCGTCATTATCGAGGTCGACCCATGCTGCCGAGGTCGGCCAGTCACGGGCGCCCCCGAAGCCGGCCTTGGCGGTGACGTCCTCGAAACGGCCTTTGCCGAGGTTGTGATACAGGGCATACGACCCAAATCGCGTGATGAACAGGTCGGGGCGGCCGTCGTTGTCGTAGTCGCCGACGGCCACGCCATGCCCATAGCCCCCTTTGAAAGCCGCCAGTCCAGACGCGGCGGTCACGTCGTCAAACTGGCCGTTGCCGCGGTTCTTGAACAGGCGGTCGCCGAAGGGAGGTCCCTCGCTGGCTGGTATGGGGGGAGCGTGACCAGATCCCTCGCTCGCGCTTCGGGCTGGTATTGGGGGGCCAGATCCCTCGCTGGCGCTTCGGGCTGGTATCGCCGGCCCAGATCCCTCGCTGGCGCTTCGGGCTGATATCGGGGGAAACGGTCCTCCTTGAACGGCGTAGACGTCGAGCCATCCGTCGCCGTCGAAATCCAGCACGGCAACTCCCCCGCCCATCGTCTCGGGAAGCTGGCGAGCTTCGCTCATGCCGTTGTCGAAGGTGAACACCAAGCCGCGGTGCTCGGCCTCGTCGACGAACGTGGGAATGTCGAGACCGTGGGCCATCTGGGCCGGCGGCGCCGCGCGCGGCCGGGTCGGGCCGAGGACGGCGGCCAAGGTTTGGCCGTCGGGCCCGGTCGGCGGCTCGGCTTTGGCCAGGCGGACCAGCGCCGCGTCGGCCTCGGCCGACAGAGACGAATCGCGCTTCACGGCCAGCCGCCACCATGCTCTGGCGTCGAACCACCGGCCGATCTGTTCGCCAGCGCGGGCGAAGTCGGCGGCGTGGGGAGCTATCTCGGGCAAATTGATCAGCATCCGGTAGCGCTCGCGCACCTTGTCGACCGCCTCCTTGCGGCGCCTCCACTCGGCGACGTGCTTCAGGTCGCCCGATTGTGCCGCCAGGTCGGCCAGCCGCTCCAAAGCGACGTCAGCTAAAGGTTGAATGGCAACCAGCCCCTCGAGCGCCGCCCGCTCGGCCGAGCTGTCGCCGCTCCGGGCGGCCAGCCAGGCTCGCAGCGCGAGGATCGTGTTCTCGGGCAGGCTCGAAGCCCGCAGATGGGCCGCGGCCCTGAGGGCCTGTTCGGGCTGGTCAACGGCCCTGGCCCAATCGAGGCGGGTGCGCCACACGGCCGCGTCGTCGGGCCGCGCCTGCTCGCAGCGCGTCAACCAACGGTCGGCCTCATCGAACCGGCCCGAACGGGTGAACAGGTCAGCCAGCCCCAGCCAGACGAGATCGTCGTCGGGAGCGAACTTGTTGGCATTGGTCAGGGTGACCGTCATGCCGTCCACCGGATAAGGATCGTTGTCGACGCCCCAGAGGGTGCGCAGCGACAGGGAAGGATCGGCCTCCTTTTCGGCGCGACGGCGCTCGACCGCCCGGCTTTCGTCGCGCCGGCCTGTCATCCAGTAGAGCCATTCCAGGAGCCGCCAGGCCTCTTCGGCAACTTCGCCCTCGCCCTTCTTGGCGCGGTCGAGACACGCCTCAGCGAACCGGTAGCGGCCAAGCTCGAGGGCGAGCCGTCCTCGCAGCAGGTCGACGACAGGAGCCAGGCTCGACTCGGGGGGAACGCGATCCCACATCGCCAGCGCGGCTTCGGCGCGCCCCCGGATCTTTTCACAAGTGCCTAGCAAATAAGCGACTTCGGCCTCACGGGGCCAGCGCTCGGCCATGCGGACCAGCCGCGCGGGCCGTGCCGAACCGCTTCGCCGCGAACTCGACGCGCGCTAGCCGAAGCTCGGACTCAAGGTGACGGCGTTCCACAAGGGCGCGCATCCCGAACCCCGCCGGCAGCAGGGCCCCGAGCCCGAGGAACACGAAGAGCAGGCGACCGCGACCACGCATCGTCGTCTCGAACGAGACACAAAACAGCGGCAAGGTCCGGCCGAGTCAGAGGCTCTGCCGGACCTCGCAATTCTTGCTTTGCCGCAACGATCGGGCGCGACACCCGAAAGGCCCGGTCGCGCGCACGATGAAATGCTGGCTATCTCCTCGCGCTCATTATTGCCAATCGCACCACACGTCGCACCAGCTTTCGAAAAAGATTTTCACTACTAAAAATGTCGGGGTCATAGAACTAAAAATGTCGGGGAGACAGATCAAGCGATAGTGGATGCACCGATTTTTCGGCCGCAGGCCGAAAAATAGAGCAGGAGAGCAGAGAAAGTAGTGACGAGAGCACGAAGTGCGTCGCCTGCTCTCCTGCGATCTACTCACGCCTTTCCACTTTCTCTGCGGAATTCGTCCTGCGCCCCATGCGGCGTCAGGGCACCCGCGCCCAACAACCGCCAGCTTCAACGCTTCGCTGCCGGGGCCGAGAAGCCAGGCAGCGGCCGCGGGGTCGGGTCGTCTTCGCGGAGCAGGTAGGCGGTGTCGGCCGAGAGCGCCGTGTAGACGTCGCGCCGGCCGGAGGGCCACGTCACCTCAATTCGATCGACCGTGCGGCCTGTTCCGAGGCCGAAATGAAGATGGGGGTTGCTCGCCGCGAGATAGCTACCACCGCCGTATCGCACCCGGACCTGCGTCTGGCCGGAAACGGTCACGGCCACACGCGCGCCAACGGCGTCGCGATTGGAAACGGTGCCCTCGAGCGCCAGAACGAGGAAGTGATTGGTTGAAGTGGACTGATTGCGCAAAAGCGCCAGCGGGGTGTTCGAGCTCATGAGCAGCACGTCGGTCCGCCCGTCGTTGTCGAGGTCGCCTACGGCCAGGCCGCGAGCCAGACGGCGGACTTGCCAGGGCTGGCCGGCCGGTCCGACACGTCGACAAAGTGCCGCCCTCGGTCATTCAACATGATCTGCGAGCGCATTGCGTACGGGATCGACGGGCTCATGTCGGTGACGTGTCCATTGGCCTGCACCAGGTCGAGCCAGCCGTCGTTGTTGGCATCGATGCCGGCGAGCCCGAACCCGAGAACCTGCCGCGTCGCCGCGGCAAGCCCCATGTCGACCGAGCGGTCGCTGAAGAGACCACCGCCGTGGTTGTGGTAGAGCGTGGTCGACTGGTTGAAAAAGTTGGTCACGGCCAGGTCGAGCCGGCCGTCGCCGTCGAAGTCGCCGCAGGCCACGCCCATCCCCGCCAAGAACGAGCCCTCCGCCCCCGAAGCCAGGCCCGATTCCACACCCTGCTTCAACGAAGCGGAAGCCGCCGCGGTTGTGAAAGAAGATAATTCGCCGTCATATCGTTGGCGACGAAGAGGTCGATCTGGCCGTCGTCATCGAGATCGGCCGCAACCACTCCCAGGCCGCGACCGTCGCGATCGACAATTCCCGCCGCCTCGGTCACGTCGACAAACCGGCCGCCGTCGTTGCGGAAGACATGGTCCTGCTCGGCGAGGAAGACAGACGGGCCGCAATAGATGTGCCCTGGTTTGGAGCGATCCGGGTAGTCGCAGAGGGTCGGATGCTCGGCGTCCCATCGCAGATAATGGCAGACGTAGAGGTCGAGGTCGCCGTCGTTATCGAGGTCGACCCATGCTGCCGAGGTCGGCCAGTCACGGGCGCCGCCGAAGCCGGCCTTGGCGGTGACGTCCTCGAAACGGCCTTTGCCGAGGTTGTGATACAGGGCATACGACCCAAATCGCGTGATGAACAGGTCGGGACGGCCGTCGTTGTCGTAGTCGCCGACGGCCACGCCATGCCCATAGCCCCCTTTGAAAGCCGCCAGTCCAGACGCGGCGGTCACGTCGTCAAACTGGCCGTTGCCGCGGTTCTTGAACAGGCGGTCGCCGAAGGGAGGTCCCTCGCTGGCTGGTATGGGGGGAGCGTGACCAGATCCCTCGCTCGCGCTTCGGGCTGGTATTGGGGGGCCAGATCCCTCGCTGCGCTTCGGGCTGGTATTGGGGGAAACGGTCCTCCTTGAACGGCGTAGACGTCGAGCCATCCATCGCCGTCGAAATCCAACACCGCCACTCCCGCCGCTCATCGTCTCGGGAAGCTGGCGAGCTTCGCTCATGCCGTTTTCGAAGTTGAATACCAAGCCGCGGCGCTCGGCCTCGTCGACGAACGTGGGAATGTCGAGACCGTGGGCCATCTGGGCCGGCGGCACCTGCGGCGGCCGGGTCGGGCCGAGGACGGCGGCCAAGGTTTGGCCGTCGGGCCCGGTAGGCGGCTCAGCTTTGGCCAGGCGGACCAGCGCCGCGTCGGCCTCGGCCGACAGAGACGGATCGCGCTTCACGGCCAGCCGCCACCATGCTCTGGCGTCGAACCACCGGCCGATCTGTTCGCCAGCGCGGGCGAAGTCGGCGGCGTGGGGAGCTATCTCGGGCAAATTGATCAGCATCCGGTAGTGCTCGCGCGCCTTGTCGACCGCCTCCTTGCGGCGCCTCCAGCTCGGCGACGTGCTTCAGGTCGCCCGATTGTGCCGCCAGGTCGGCCAGCCGCTCCAAAGCGACGTCAGCTAAAGGTTGAATGGCAACCAGCCCCTCGAGCGCCGCCCGCTCGGCCGAGCTGTCGCCGCTCCGGGCGGCCAGCCAGGCTCGCAGCGCGAGGATCGTGTTCTGGGGCAGGCTCGAAGCCCGCAGATGGGCCGCGGCTAAGAGGGCCTGTTCGGGCTGGTCAACGGCCCTGGCCCATTCGAGGCGGGTGCGCCAGACGGCCGGGTCGTCCGGCCGCGCCTGCTCGCAGCGCGTCAACCAGCGGTCGGCCTGATCGAACTGGCCCGAGCGAGTGGCCACGTCAGCCAGCCCCAGCCAGACGAGATCGTCGTCAGGAGCGAACTTGTTGGCATTGGTCAGGGTGACCGTCATGCCGTCCACCGGATAAGGATCGCTGTCGACGCCCCAGAGGGTGCGCAGCGACAGGGAAGGATCGGCCTCCTGCTCGACTCGCCGGCGCACGGTCGCACGATTGTCGTCGCGGCGGCCAGTCATCCAGTAGAGCCATTCGAGGAGCCGCCCGGCCTCGTCGGCGACTTCGCCCTCGCCCTTCTTGGCACGCTCGAGGACGCTTCGCCCAACCGGTAGCGGCCAAGCTCGAGGGCGAGCCGCCCTCGCGACAGGTCGACGAGAGGAGCCAGGTCGACGTCGGTGGGAACTCGATCCCACATCGTCATCGCGGCTTCAAGATGCGCCCTGGATCTTTTCGCAAGTGCCAAGCAGATAAGGATTTCGCCTCATCGGGGCCAGCGCTCGGCCAGGCGGACCAGCCGCGCGCGGGCCGCGCCGAACCGCCGCCGCGAACTCGTCTCGCGCCAGCCGCAGCTCGGACTCAAGGTGACGGCGTTCCCGAAGGGCGCGGACCGCAAACCACGCCGCCAGCAGGGCCCCGAGCCCCAGGAACACGATCAGCAGGCGACCGCGACCACGCATCGTCGTCTCGAACGAGACACAAAAACGGCAAGATCCGGCGGAGCCAGAAACTCCGCCGGACCTTGCAATTCTGGCCTTGCTGCAACGAATCGGCGCGAGACCCGTAGGGCCCGGTCCGGTCAATAGGAGTCGAGCCAATGACTTCGCCGTTGGACTTGGTGCCCAAGGCCATCCAGGTCTGGGGACTGATCGAGTTCTTGATGAACCGGCCGCTGCCGTCGCCCATCAGGACGTTGACGCCGCCGGGATGGTTGCTCTGGCGCGTTGGCGAACACCGAGTCGTCGGAGCTGCAGTCGGGCAAGAATCGCGACAGTCGTTCCACGGAGCACCATTGGGCGTGACGACCGTGTTGAAGAGCGACATCCCGACGGCGCCCCAGGCCCAGCGGTTGCCGTTGTCGGTGGTGATGCTACCGAGGTGTTGGCCATCATCGTCTGGGTGCACGCGTTGATCGCGGGAATGATGACGCCCTGGTAACTGAGCGAGCTGGCGTCATAGGCTTGGGCCGGGGAAGCACTGCTCAAGACGTTCAACGGTGACCGCGTTGTTGCGATTGAGGTAGCTCGGTTGGGTGACCGCCACCAGAGTCCCCCACGAGCGACTCGGCGAACAGAATCGTGTTCGAGGTCCCGTCGGTGCAGTCCGAGATGCCGTAGGCGAGCCAGTAGACGAACATACCGGTCGAGGCCGGCTTCTGGCAGTGGGCGTCCCGGAGACCGAACGGGTCGGGTGTGCAGCATGCATACCCAGTGTTGGGCGGCCAGCTAACCGGGCCGTGGTCGTGCCGATGGAGCCGCGGTAGCTGTTGATGTTGGGGGGATAAGAGTTGTTCCCACCCCAACCCGCCGGGCCCCGCGGTGTATTGTTGGGCGGGCCTCCCTTGTCGACCTGGGTGTCCGACGGGCACATGAACGTGTTGATGACGGTGTTGTACGTCGTCACGTTGCAGTAGGCCCCGTAGTTGTACGCGCCAGCAGAAAAAGAAATTGATGCCGTTGTAGAGGAGGTCGCCTGCTCCATGTAGGCGAGCATCATCGCCTGGGCGCTCCATTCGCCCCAGCCCGCATAGCCACCGGCGAAGTTGATGGCCGAGGCCGATTCGGAGTGGCCCGGTGGAAAGATGTTGTTGGTCTGGTGGTAGTTGTGCAGCGCCAGACCAATCTGCTTCAGGTTGTTGTTGCATTGTGCGCGGCGGGCCGCTTCACGAGCGGCCTGGACAGCCGGCAGCAAGAGCGCGATCAGCACAGCAATGATTGCGATGACGACGAGCAACTCGATCAGAGTGAATCCTCGCCGGATCTTGGGTGTCATGAGGAGTATCCTGTCGAGAAAAAAGAAGAGAGGAAAAAAGAACGTTGCGATCCGCCCACTGTATCGAGGCGAGTGACAGCGGGACGGATTGGGAATGGCCGGCGCGATCGATTCACACGGCGCCGATCAGCCCGGTTCTCGTCACTTCGCCTTCGGAGGAGCGGCAGGAGCGGCAGGAGCCCCCGCCGGTTTTCCGGACGGCACGCCTCCGGGGCCGAACGCCTTCTCGCGGGCTGTGCGACGGGACTCACCGATCTCCTTGCCTTTCGTCTCACCCACGGTCGCGACCGGGTTGTCGTCGCTGCAGCCGCTCGCCAAGGCGAGGAGCGAGATCATGCCCACACTCAAAACCGTCCGCCTCGAATGAAGAATTCGCAGCACGCGCATCCATCAGTTCCTTTGTAAATAAGACTATTCGGGGAAAGTCACCAACGACTCGCGTCCGCTGCGTCGGAGTAGATGCGAACACCATGCCGAACGCCGACCGGTGGTTGCGCTCCGCCGCTACCTGCGACCGACGTATTCTTTTCAGCAGCTCGACATTGAGCCAGAGCACGGCGGAAGATTGTCGGTTACAGCCGGCTCCTACAATTCCTCGATAAGAACCTTGCCGCCTCTCGTAGGATTTAGCCCACTATCGGGTCGCGGAAAGAATGCGCACGACGAAACGTTATTCTATCTCCTCCCACTATGTATTGCCAAGTGGGCGCTCAACCGCACAAAGTTTGTCGAAAAAAAACTCCACCGGCGTCGACGCATGGGTGCGTGAACCGAGATGTCCCCTAAATCTATTGTGGAATAGAGTGGGGGTCGTGCGCGGATTCCTCAAGGACCTGATTTTCTTCCGATTGTGCGATCGTGGCGAAGACCCGGGCTTCCGAACGAGCGGCCGAGCTGCTCGGCCAGATGGGCCAGTTCGGCTGCGTCGCGAATGGGCTGTTGGCGGTCGTGCCGTAGAAGGTAGCGCGCGCGGACTCGATCGATAGCGGCAGCTTTCTTCCGCAAGTCGGCGGCCTTCTTAGCCGCTCCTTCCGTTTCGGCCAGTTCGGCGAGGCGGCGGAGGGCGGGCAGGTCCGCGGGTTCGGCCGTGGTCAGCAATTCGAGCTCCTGGCGCTCGGTGGCGACGTCTCCGCGCTCTGCGGCGAGCCAGGCATTAGTCCGATGGAATTCCGCCGGATCGGACTGGATGGCCGGCAAGTGGTCGAGCGCCTGTTTCACGACGTCGACTCGGTGACTCGCAAAGGCCCACGACAACCGCGCGCGCCAGACCGCCGGATCGGCGGGACGGCGGTTCTCGCAAAGATCGAGCCAGCGGGAGGCATCGTCGTGGGCGCCGGTGCGGATCGCCAGGTTGGCTCGACCGAGCCAGACTCGATCGTCGTTGGGCGCGCGCTTGCCAGCCTGGTCGAGACGGGTACCGATGGTCTCGACCGGCAGCGGCTTGAAGGTCAGCTCAACGTGCTGACGAACCAGCTTGATGGCGGGCTCGAGCGCCCCTTCTCCCAAGTTGTTCAAGTGCTCCCAACGATCCACAATCAGGCGGGCGGCCTCATCGAGGCGGCCCAGCTCTGCATACATCGGTACAAGAAGCACCAAGAGTGCGGTCCGATCGTCGCGGGGATTCAGCGCGGCCGAGCGCACAAGCTCTTCGGCGGCCGCAAGCTCGCCGGATTCCTGGAAGAGGTGCATCCGCGCGTCAATCGCTCGTTCCGAATAAACGGAACCCGGCACGACACGTTCCCAAGCTGCGGCGGCGAAAGGCAGACGTCCGCGTGCGAGCTCATACGACCCGAGCAGGTACATAAGCTCGCCGGTGGGATCGGATTTCCAGGACAAGAGCTTCTCGATGTCCCGGCAGGCGATTGCGTACAGACGGGCTCCGACCGCCGATTCAATGGCCGCCATCGCGGCTCGATACCGGAAATAAGTCCACCAGCTCCAGCCGCCCCAGGCGGCGCCGGCTGCGCAGAGAATCCCTGCCAACAGCCGCCATTGCCACCGGATGCTGGGCATCGCTCTCCCTAAAAGATATGCGCCCGCGGACTGTCGCACATTGCCCGCATCTAGCCGTATTATATTTCGTGGGTCGCAGGACCGGCAACGGCAACGTCGCGTTATGCGAGGCTCGATGAGGTTCATTTCGCTGTTACTCTTGTCTTGCTGGTGCGGGCTTTACGCCGGCCTGCTGGAAGTGGTCACGATCGTGCTCCGCAAGCAGTGGTTTGATCCCGACCATCTCTATCGAATGCCCCGCCAGTTTGTCTGGCTGATCCCGCTTTCGAACCTCGTGGTGTTCCTGGCGCTCGGTGTACTGGGCGCGGTCTTGGCCGTGGTCTGGCCGCACGGCGGTCGCCGGCTGTTCGCGCGTGTCTTGGGAGCGGTTTTCCTGTTGCCCGCCCTGTTTGTTGCCTTTCCGCGGATTTACGCTCTGGCTTGGTTGGTGGTGGGGATGGGGATCGCCACGCGGGTTGTTCCGATCCTCGAGCGCAGGGGGGCCGGCTTCCGGCGATTGGTTGTGTTCAGCCTACCGGCGGCCATTGGAATCGTGGTGATCTTGGCGGCGGTGCCTGCTCTGGTCGACCGAAGGGCGCGAGACCGGGAAAACGCGCGGCCCTTGCCGCCTACTGGCTCGCCGAACGTCCTCTTGGTCGTGCTGGACACGGTCGCGGCGGGCCACCTGAGCCTTTATGGGTACAACCGGCAGACGTGCCCGAGCTTGGTCGAGCTCGCGGGGCAGGCGATCCGATTCGATTCGGCCCGCGCAACCTCGTCGTGGACATTGCCTTCTCATGCGAGCATGTTTACAGGAAGATGGATTCACGAGCTATCGGCGAGTTGGTTCACGCCACTGGATCGAGCCTATCCGACGGTGGCGGAGGTCCTTTCTGAGCGGGGCTACGCGACTGCCGGGTTCGTCGCCAACACGGCGTACTGTGCCACCGACTCGGGGCTGGCTCGCGGCTTTAGCCGGTACGGCGATTTCATCTTCCCCGAGCTCACCGCGCTCAAGACCGCCACGCTCGTCGAGCGCAGTTTGGGTCTGCTGCGGGCACTGGTTTATGACGCGGGAGATTGGCTGGAATCTGCCGGCATGTTAGCCGGAGCGCAGCGAGTTCTGCGGGCACTCGATGATGATCGCAAGAACGCGGCGGAGGTGAGTCGCGAGCTCGTCGACTGGCTCAAAACGCGCGACCAGCCGGAGCGGCCGTTTTTTGCTTTCTTGAATTATTTCGATGCTCATTGTGCCTACGAGCTGCCGCCGGGGAGGCTGCATCGCTTCGGTGCCCGTCCGCGCGACGAATACGAGCGGCTTCTGATCCGCCGCTGGGGGCTCCTCGATAAGACGATCGTTTCGCCGAGGGGAGTGGACTTTGCCGAGCGGGCGTACGACGATTGCGTTGCAGACCTCGATGAGCAGTTCGGCCGGCTGCTGGATGCACTCGACCGGCGCGGGGTCCTGGAACGGACCTGGCTGATCGTCGTGGCGGACCACGGCGAGAGCTTCGGTGAGCATGCCGGCTGCTTCTGCCATGGTGCGAGCCTCTATGATACCGAGCTGCACGTCCCGCTCATCATCCGTCCGCCGGGTGGCAGCGCAAGCGAGCAGATCGTCCGAGAGTCCGTCAGCCTGCGCGATCTGGCGGCGACCATCGTCGACGTGGCCGGTCAAAGAGCGGGCTCGCCGTTTCCGGGCGGGTCGCTCGCGCAGCTTCTGGAAGCAGTCCGAGGCCGGCAGACCGGCGGGGCCGGGGAGCGTTTCACCGGTGCTCGCGGAAGTGGTTCCCTACGATCCGAAGAAGCGCGATTACTGGGACCTGCCCGAACCGCGCCCACCGCTTGGGGCCGTAAAGGATAGGGAATGGGCGTATATCCGCCGCGGGGTTCAAGCGGGCGAGGTCCTCTTCCACCTGAGCCTCGACCCCGGCGAGCAGCGCGACCTGGCTGACGATCCATCCGCCCACGCGGCCCTGGAGCGGATGCGCAGAGCGTTCGATCAACTGGCTGAGGGGCCGCTGGTGCCCGAGCGGTTCGGGCGGTAGAGCCGGGGCGCGATGCGTGGGGTGGGCTGTTCGCAACCGGGGCGTTAGAACACGTTCCCACGCCGGAGCGTGGGAACGGTGGAACCGGACGTCCCTTCGCGGAGCGATCGACGACCCTCCGGGTCAATACTGGTCGGCGCTGTCGACAAACGGTCGAGCTAGACCGGTGCATCTCGCCTGCTGGTTGTAACTTGAGAAGTCGCCGGCATTGTTATATAAGAGGTGGTAGCAACTCTTGCGCACGCGGGTCGATCGTTCATGAGTTCCTGGCATGCTGGACACGAGCTCGTTCAGTTCGTTCATGCTGATGATTCGTGGCGGGAGCGAAGAGGCTGCCCGTGAACTCGTCCGGCGATTCGAAGGCGTCATCCGCCGAGAAGCGCGTCTGCGCATGGATGATCACCGGCTGTTCCGCATCTTCGACTCGATGGACATTTCTCAATCGGTGCTCACGAGCTTTTTCGTGCGTGCCTCAACTGGGCATTTCGAGGACCTTGAGACGCCCCAGCAGCTCGTCAAGCTTCTCTTACAGATGACCCGCAACAAGCTAGCCTTCCAGGTGCGGCGCCAGCGAGCACGGTGTCGCGACAACCGGCTGCTCGCGGCCGCACCGGTCGATGAGCTGAATGTCGCGAGCACCTACCCGGGCCCGAGCCAGCTCGCGTCGGACCATGACTTGATTGACGCGGTACGGCGCCGGCTGGATGATGAGGAGCGGCAGATCGCCGACCTGCGCGGAGAAGGCTGGGAATGGTCGGAGATCGCCCTTCGTCTTGGGGGGTCGGCGCAGGCGAGGCGGATGCAGCTCTCGCGGGCGGTGAACCGCGTAGCCAAGGCCCTCAAGCTGGACCGCAACGCCGATGTATGAAGTGGACCAAAAGCCTCGAGCGGCGCCATCGACCGCCACGCGCTGGCAGACGCCGGTGCGCCGGTATCTCGGTTTGTGGCAACGCGGACTGCGTCCGGACCTCGAAGCCTTCTTGCGGGAGCAAGCGGAACTCACGCCCAGCGAGCTTGCCGCGATTCTCAGAGCCGACCAGCGCAAGCGCTGGCGAATCGGGATACCGGTACCGGCGGAATGGTACTTTGAGCGATTCCCGATCCTGTCCGACGATGCCGAATTAGGGCTCGATTTGATCCACGGCGAGTTTGTGCTGCGCGAGAACCTGGGAGAGGCCCCGGATCTGGAAGAGTATATTGCGCGGTTTCCCCGGTTCGCCGAGTCGATCGGTGTCCAGGTGGCCTTCCACCGCGCGCTGGATGCTGCCGCCCTTGGTTCGAGCGATCGCAACGGTAAGCGGGATGGCGATGCCTCGGGGGCACGTGGAACGAAGTCCCGATCGTCGCCAAGCCACTGGTCGCCCGTCGCGAATTATCCGGTCATCCCCGGCTACCGGATCATCCGCGAGCTGGGTTTCGGGGGCATGGCGGTCGTGTACGAAGCTTACCAGATGGCGCTCAAGCGTCGAGTCGCCGTGAAGATGTGTCTGGATGGTCCTGCGCACGACGTCGATCATCTGGTCCGCTTTCAGACCGAGGCCGAGGCCGCCGCGTCGCTGCAACATTCCAATATCGTCGAGATCTACGAGATCGGCGAGGCGGGGGGCCGGCCGTACTTCTCGATGACCTTGGTCGAAGGCGGCACCTTGGCGAAGGAACTGAACGGGCAACCGGTTTCGACCCGCTGGGCGGCCCAGATCATCGAGGTCCTCGCTCGCGCCATTCACTACGCCCACGAACAGGGAATCATTCATCGTGACTTGAAGCCGGCCAACGTACTGCTCACGCCGGAAGGCGTACCCAAGATCGCCGATTTCGGGCTGGCCAAGAACCTCAGGGATTCGGGCCATACCCAGAGCGGGACGGTCCTCGGCTCACCCTGCTACATGTCGCCGGAGCAAGCATCGGGGAGCGTGCGCGAGGCCGGCCCGACGACCGATGTCTATTCCTTGGGCGCGATCCTCTACGAAATGCTCGTCGGCGTCCCGCCGTTCAAGAAAGACACCCCTCTGGAGACTCTTCACAAGCTTCTCCACGACGAGCCCGCAAAGCCGACTCGACTCCAGCCGAAGATCCCGCGAGACCTCGAGACAATCTGCATGAAGTGTCTCGAAAAATCCCCTTCCTGCCGCTACGCAACCGCTCGCGAACTGGCGCAGGACCTCGACCGCTTCTTGAACTTTGAATCGGTCAAGGCGCGGCCGCTCAGTGGGCCGGAACGGATCTGGCGTTGGTGTCGGCGCAAGACGTCGCTGGCCATTGCGATGGCCTCGGCCGCGCTCGCCGCGGCGACGACGATCGCCCTCTCGATTTTTCTAGCCCTTTACCATTACCAGGCTGCCTCGCGCATTGGCGCGGCGCTCAAAGAAGTCCAGGCGCATCGGCTGGAAGTCAACCAGATGGCCGCCCAACTGGCCTTCGACCACGGGCAAGCCATTTGCGAGCAAGGCGATATCGCGCATGGCGTCCTCTGGCTGGTTCGCGGCCTCAAGAGCGCCAGCCTGGCTCACGATGCGGCGCTTGAGCGCGCCTTCCGGTTGAGCCTGCCGGCCTGGCTCGAGCGCATGCACCCTCTGTTGCGCCGCCTTGTACACCCCGGCCCGATCAACGCGGTGGCCTTCAGCCCCAAGGGAACGATGGCGGCGACTGCCGGTGAAGAAGGTGTGGTTTTGCTCTGGGACCCGACCTCGGGCGTGGCACTGGGAACCCCGCTCGTTCATCGCGCCAAAGTCGGTGCGGCGGCCTTCAGCCCCGGCGGCCAAACGCTCTTGACCGGCTGCGACGACGGGGTTGCGCGATTCTGGGACGTCGAAACCTGTGCCAACATCGGTCCGACGTTCGTCCACCGGGCGGCGGTACTCGGGGTCGCGTTCAGTCCCGACGGGCGCACTGTCCTCACCGGCAGCACCGACAACACGGCACGCCTCTGGGACGCCGCGACCGGCCGACCGATCGGTCAGGCCATGACCCACGAGGGTAATATCGACGGCGTCGCATTCAGCCCTGACGGCAAGACGGTGCTCACGGCAAGTTGGGACAAGACAGCGCGGCTCTGGGACGCGGCGACGGGTGAGCCGCTCGGTCAACCGATGCGCCATCAGGATTGGGTCTCGTCGGTGGCATTTAGCCCCGACGGTCACACGCTCTTGACGGGAAGCTACGATCGGACAGCGCGGTTGTGGGACCGCGCGACGTGCCTGCCCAAGGGAGGCGCGCTCCAGCATCAGCATTGCATCCGCTCGGTCGCCTTCAGCCCGGATGGCAAGACCATTCTTACCGGCTCATACGATGGGATGGGCCGGCTGTGGGAAGCTGCAAGCGGCAGGTTGATCGGCAGCCTTTTTCGCCATCAGAATACGGTGGCCTCGGTGGCGTTTAGCCCAGATGGTCGCACCGTTCTGACCGGTAGTTTCGACACGACGGCCCGGCTGTGGATGCTGGCCAACTCAAAAAACGTGTCGCTGCGCCACGACGGGTTTATCCGGGCTGTGCTCTTCAGTCCCGACGGCACGACGATCCTGACCGCGAGCATGGATCATACCGCCCGACTGTGGCTCGCCGCGACCGGCGAGCCGGTGGGCAAGCCGCTCTGCCACGCCGATTCTGTAGAAGCTATTGCCTTCAGCCCCGACGGTCGGACCGTTCTCACCGGAAGCGTCGACAAGACCGCGCGGCTGTGGGACGCGAAGACTGGCGAGCCAATCTGTCGGCCGCTTTTGCACAAAAACTGGATCAAGTCGGTGGCATTTGATCCGCGAGGCGATCTGGTCGTCACCGGCAGCGACGACAAGTCGGCCCGAATCTGGAACGCCCGAACCGGAGCGACGGTCGGCCGCCTCTTACGCCATGACGACAAGGTTCGGGCCGTTGCGTTCAGCCCCGACGGTCGCTTCGTTCTGACAGGCAGCGACGACAAGACCGCGCGACTCTGGTATGCGCCCGGGGGACACCCGTCTACCCACCCCTGCGCCACCGGGGCCAGGTTGTCGCCGTGGCTTTCAGTCCCGACGGCCAAACCATTCTCACGGGCAGCGCCGATATGACGGCCCGACTCTGGGACACCGCTTCCGGCCGGATGCGCGGCAGACCACTCCGGCACGACGGTCCCGTCTCGGTCGTCGCTTTCAGCCCCAACGGGCGCACCGTGATCACGGGTGGCTGGGACCGAGTCGCCCGGCTGTGGGATGCCCGGACCGGCGAGCCGATCTCGCAGCCCTTGCACCACGACGGATCACTGCGCAGCCTGGCGATGAGTCACGACGGGCGGATGGTGTTGACCGGCAGCTACGATCGCACCGCCCAACTCTGGGACGAAGGCACCGGCAAGCCCGTCGGGCCCGCCTTTCGCCACGAGAGCCAGGTCTGGTTCGTGACATTCAGCCCTGACGAGCGCTTCGTTCTCTCTGGCGGTCAGGAAAAAACAGCTTATCTCTGGAGCGTTGCAAAACCTGCGACTGCATCGATCGGCGAACTGGAGCGTTCCATTCGAGTCGCAACCGGCATGCAGCTTCTCGACGATGGAACGCTCCACATCTTCGATGCTTCGGAATGAAAGATCAGCCAGTCGATCGACGAACCTGGAATCGAAAACGTTGCTGACTCAACCGGCGATGCGCCGCGAAGGCTTGCCATGAATTCACCCGACCCGACCGTGCCGCCCTATTCCTCGGAAACCGAGCCCTCGGCGCTTGGCACCGTCGCCGCGCCTGCGAATGCGGTCGAGCCTGCTGTGGCTTTGCCGCGGGCCGGCCGGCTCATCGCGCTGGCCCTAGCGCCGGTATTGTTGCGTCGCTCTTGGCGTGGGGAATCGGCGAAAAGATTTTCGGCCTCTACCAGCCGCCAATTAAGATCGTGGCGATGCCCATGGGGCAACGCCTCAAAAAGGTCCTCTTCGAGGACCAGGTGGCCGCCGACTCCAAGAATGCCACTCTGGCGTTCGCGGCGCTCGGGGGGTTTCTGGGCCTGGCCCTGGGAATCGCCGGGGGGATCGCGCAAATCGGCGTGGGGCTCTTTCAACGGCGCCGGCGTCGGCGTCGTGCTCGGCGGCGTGGTCACGGCCGCTGCGTCCTGGGTCATCCTGCCCTTCTACTTCAAGGCCCTTGCCCGCGACGAAGTTGAACTGTCGCACGACCTGGTCGTGCCGCTGTTGGTTCACGCAGGCATCTGGGCGACGTGCGGGCTGACGGCCGGGCTGGCACTCGGGATCGGGCTTCGGGCTGGTTGGTTGCGGGTGCTCAACGCCGCGCTCGGCGGTCTCATTGGTGCGGCCGTGGGCGCGGCGGTGTACGAGCTGGTGGCGGCGGTGGTCTTTACGGAGGCGCATACCACCGAACCGCTCGCAACCACGTGGCAGGCACGTTTGCTCGCGCGCGTGCTGGTCGCCGCGCTGGCGGCGGTCGCTGCCGCGATTATGATCAACATGCAGTCGAACCGTTTCTGGGGGCGCGAGGCCAGCGCGTAGGGTTGGACGTCGCGACGCTTGGGCTTCTCTTGAAGCTCATCCGCAGAGCCTGATTGCACGCGCTGGGGGCATGGCGTAAGGTAGCTAACCGCTCAATTGCATATCCCCAAAGACAAACAGGAGCGATTCCATGATTCGTGCCGATGCAGTGTTGGTCGCGGCGGCATTGTTCGTGATGGCTCCGCTATCCGGCCATGCCCAGTACGGCTATCCGGCCGGGTACGGCGGCTACGGCTGGGGCGGCTGGGGCTCAACGCCGGGGAGCGCTCTGGCGCGGGGAATGGGTTATTTCAACATGGGGCGCGGGGCGTTCAACGAACAGACAGCCGTGGCGGGATCGATCAATACCAACACAGTCATGCGTTGGAATGAATACGTGTCTGCAGCCCATCAGAACAACCTGCGAGCCTACGCCGCACGCCAGAGCGCCGAGCATGCCCGCAACTTGCGGGATCGCGCCGGGATTCACGATCGCCTGCGCAACCACCCTTCGACCCGCGACATCACCGACGGCGACGCTCTTGACGTTGTGCTCGATGAGCTGCAGAACAATGCGGTTTCTGCGACGGCGCTCTCCCAGCTCAAGACTCCGATCCCGCCCGCTCTCATCGCGGAGATTCCGTTTGCGCTCGCGTCGGAGGGAATGACCATTTGCCTGGACCGGATGACGCTCAATGAGACCTGGCCGCTCGCCTTGCGCGTCGAGGCGTTCAAGCCGGAACGCGAAGGTCTGCGCCAGGCGATCCTGGCAGCACTCGACGAAGACAAAAGCGGCAACCTCCAGCCCGAGACCATCAAAGCCGTTCAAGCCGCCATCGATCGGCTGCGGCTCAAGTTTGAGCAAACCGTCCCCCAAGATAACCCCGACTTCGTCCCGGCCCAGGAGACCGTAAAGGCGATCGCCGGCATCACCAAGATGCTCTATAGCCCGAAGGTGGAGGAGATCCTCGCCGAGCTCGAGAAGTACCCCGGCACTACGCTCGGCGATCTCTTGGCGTTCATGCAAGCGTTCAACCTCCGGTTTGCACCTGCGAACTCGCTCCGCCAGCGGCAGCTCTATCTGAAGCTCTACCCGATGCTCAGGGAGCCGGCTGACGCTCTGGTCGCCGCGCAGAGCGGTGGCGCAGCGGGCGCCGTCACCGGCGCGATCAAGAAAGCCGAAGGCGTCGGGGGCGAGGCCGTTCAAGCTGCCGAGGACGTCGGAGAGAAGACGTACACCGGCTTGAGATCAGCCGCGATCGACTTGTTCAAGAACATGGACTGGAAGCACTTCAGCTTGTGACGAGCCCCGGGGCGCTGAGTTCAGGTCATCGAATGCCCTGATTTCAACTCTCCCGGGAAGGCCCTTCGGGCTGGCATGAACTCCGTCGTTGGGCGAGGGTCTCTGACCCCGCCCAGGGGCAGACCGCAGGTCTCCAGGTGCCGCACCGCTCACTTGTCGATTGACGGCCCACCAGGTTGCGCCACGCGCTCGAAAAACGCCGCGAGCGGCGGGATACACACCTCGAGGCTGTAGCGCTCTTCGATCGTGCGCCGCGCCGCCTGGCCGAGGGGGGCGAACGCCGCGGGATCGTCCAGCACGCAGAGCGCCGTCTCGGTCAGGCGATCGACGTCGAAGAGCGGCTCGACCAGGCCGTTCTGACCGGGCTCGATCACCTCGCGCACCGGCGGCACGTCGGAAGCCAGCACCACGCAGCCGCTGGCCATCGCGTCGAGCAGCGACCACGAGAGCACAAACGGCGCGGTCAGGTAGATGTGCAGGTCGCTGATGCGGAGGATGTCGGCCAGTTGCTCGGGCAAGATCCGACCCAGGAAGACGAATCGGCCCAGGTCGTATTGGTCCTGGCTCAAGACCCACTGCTTGAAGCTGGGCGAGCCGGTGTGAAGCTTGTCCCAGCCGTAGTGGATTTCCTCGCCGCCGACCACCACGAAGAGCACGTCGGTCCGCGCCTGGGCGATCCGGTCGGCGACCTTCATGAAGAGGTCGAACCCGCGGATCGACTCCAGCCCGCGCGAGACAAACGTGACGACCCGCGTGCCGGCGGGGATTGACCTGTCGCCGATCTGCCGCGGCGCCGGGCCCGGGCGGTAGAGCTCGGTCTCGATCCCGTCGAAATGGACCTCGATCTTGGAGTGAAAGCGGCGCGGAAACGACTGCTTCTGCCAGCGGGTCGCCGAGTAGCCGGCGTCGCAGTCGACCAGGGTCGCCAGGGTCGGCGCGTTGATGCACCGCGGGAAAGAACGGGGCCGGCTCGGCCGGCGGCAGGTCGATCCGGTACGAGATGTCGCGATGGCTGTTGGCGAAGTAATATTCGCAATAGATGATGATCGGGCAGTCGACGACCTCGCGCAGGAACAACGTCGGCGCACCGCGGCCGCCGTGCGCGACGACCAGGTCGGGGCGAGCTCGGCCAGGCGCAGATCGCGTCGTGGACCGTCCGGCACTGCTCGAGGTAATGCCCGTAGATCTGGGGCCAGGGGATGCCGTCGCTCGAGCGATGCTCGGCCGCCAGCGGCATCTGGTGCAACTCGAGCGTCTCGAGCATCTCGCGCGAGGGCGTCGGGCAGCTCGAAAGACTCTGCACCAGGAAGCTGCACCGCCAGCCGTGCCTTGCGCGTGAGCTCGAGGCCGAGCCGGCCGAACTGGGCCGGGAACGCGTCGTGGATGAAGAGAACGTTCACGGCCGTTCTCCCTGTCCGGCCACGACAGCCGAAAACGCTTCGGCGAGCCGCGGCAGACAGACATCCTGGCCGAATTGCTCGCGGACCAGCTGCCGACGCGGCATCGCCCAGCGGTCGGTACGCGGCCGGGTCGGCCAGCACGGCCAGGGCCTGTCGCGCCATGGCTTCGGTATCTCGGCCGTCGACCAGGAGCCCGGTCTGCCCGGGCGCGATGACTTCCCGGTGCGGCTCGGTGTCGGAGGCCAGGACGACACAGCCGGCCGCCATCGCCTCGAGGAGCGAGCGCGCGACCGGGTAGGGCCGGCCCGGGGCGAGGTGCAGGTCGCTGGCGGCCAGGACCTCGGCCACGACCGCCGGCGTCGCAGGACCCAGGAACCAGAAGCGGTCGGGATCAGCCGGCGGCTGCTTTGCCGTGAGGTGGGCAGGGTAATCCGGTTGTGAAACTCGACGTCCAGCCCGCGCGGACGATCGGATCGCCGACGACGACGCAGAGCACATCATCGCGGGCTCTCAAAAGAGCGTTGGCAACCGTCAAGAACCGGTCGAAGCCGCGCAGGCGGTCGAGCGACCGCGCCACGAAGCTGACGACCCGCGTTTCGTCGGGAATCGACCCGGCCGGCGATCGACCGCGGTCCGGCGCCGGCGGGCGTGCCAGGATGAGCGGGCAAACCGGCGGTGTCGACGCCGTCGTGCAGGACCAGGAACTCGTCGCGATACTCGGCCGGAAAGAGGTCGCGCTGCCAGCGCGTGGGCGTCCAGCCCAGCGTGGTCTGCTCGAGATCCAGGAGATCGATCGCGGCCATCGACCGCCGCCAGTGAAAGTAGGCCGCGGACGTCTCGGGCCCGGCTTCGTCGGCCAGGTCGTGGCGATGGGCGTGATAGTAGTAATCGAGGAAGTTGACGACCGGCGCGGCCGGCCAGTAGACCGGCGCGAAGAGGCTCGAGCCCAGGCCCGCCGAGCGCCCGACGATCAGGTCGATCGGCCGTGGCCGGCGTCTGCTCCAGGACTTCCCAGCAGCCGTAGGCATAGCAGAGGCTGCGCTCCAGCGCCCGCGACCAGGTCACGGCGCGCTCCTCGGCGACGCCGCCGACGCCGAAGATCTGGACATCGAGCCCCTTGCCCACCGACGCCGGCCAGAGTGCGCGGGGATCCGCCGTGTGGCAGTAGAACGAAGAGCGGTAGCCGCGCCGCCGCACCAGCCAGTCGGCGACCGCGCCCAGCCGGCCGGGGAAATGGGGCTCGACCCAGAGCACGTGCAGCGGGTCTTGCGCCATGGAAAAGCGCAGGGGCGACAATAGAGCGGCTGGAGCGAATTTCGATGAGTTCGAACGGGACTTTGCTCACCAGGCGAAGTGGGCGAACGCCTTGTTGGCGTCGGCCATGCGGTGGACGTTTTCGCGGCGGGTGACCGCGGCCCCTTCGCGGTTGTACGCGGCGATCAGCTCGTCGGCCAGCTTGACCGCCATCGGCCGCCCCTTCTTCTCCCGCGCCGCCATCAGGAGCCAGCGGATCGACAGCGTCTGCTGGCGATTCTTGTTGACCTGCATCGGAACCTGGTAGGTCGCACCGCCGACCCGCTTGGAGCGAACTTCGATCAGCGGCTTGACGTTCTCGACGGCGCGGGTGAAGACGTCGATCGGGTTTTCGTTGGGCAGCCGCTTCTGAATCAGGTCCATCGCGTCGTAGAAGAGCCGCTGCGCCACGCTCTTCTTGCCGTTGTGCATGACGCAGTTGATGAACTTGCCGGCCAGCTTCGAGCCGAACCGCGGATCGGGGCGAAGGTGCGTCTTGCTGGCGGTAAACTTTCGGGCCATGAGCGTCGTTCCTGCTCAATACGCAGACAAAACACCTGACGAATGGTTTCGCGTGATTGAGCGTTTTGCCGTCCCGCGACGGGCGGGCTTATTTCTTCTTGGCGCCGGCGGGTGCGGCGGCTTTCTTGCGCTGGGCGCCGTACTTCGAGCGGGCCTGTTTGCGCTCGGCGACGCCCTGGCAGTCGAGCACGCCGCGCACGATGTGATAGCGCACGCCCGGCAGGTCGCGGACGCGGCCGCCACGGACCAGGACGATCGAGTGTTCCTGGAGGTTGTGCCCTTCGCCGCCGATGTAGGCGGTGATTTCCTTGCCGTTGGAGAGCCGAACGCGCGCCACCTTGCGCAGGGCCGAGTTGGGCTTCTTGGGCGTCATCGTCTTGACCTGGAGGCACACGCCCCGCTTGAACGGCGAGGCTTCCAGCACCGGCGACTTGGTCTTGTACTTCACCGGTCGGCGCGGCTTGCGGACAAGCTGATTGATCGTGGGCATAAGTATCGTTCCCTGGTCTCGAATTCGAAACATCCAAGATAACCGTCCCAGCCGGAATGTCAAGCAGAAGAGAGCCGGAACGATACCGGCCGCCGCGCCGAATCGGTCGCGGCGGCCGGTCGAAGCCGCTCGCTCGACGGGGCCGCTCAGGCTCCGACGAGTCCTGCAACCAAGAGAGCCGCGCCGGCCACCGCCAACACGATCGCGCAAACGTACCGGCCGTGGCGCGCATAGCTGTTGCGCGTCACTCCGTCGACGGTGAGCGACTTGAGCTCGAGGTACGGCAAAGGCGCGCGGCGAAACCAGCCGGTGACTTCGACCGCCTTGCCCGCAAACTCACCGGCACGGAAGAGGCCGAAGAGCCATTCCCAGATGTGCAAGGGCTGGCGGTAATCGAGGAACAATATGCCGGTGCCGTCGCGCATGACGAAGTCTTCGGACCAGATGAGGCCGGGCACGCCACGGCCGATGATCGTGCCGCGCATCCGGGCCGGCACCGGGCGAACATTCGACACCTTGACCTTGTGCAGCAGCCCTGCGACCGACAAGGGGGCGAAGTGGTCGCCGCGGTAGACCAGGAGCGTCTTCACAAACATGCCGACGCCCAGCCCGAGGATCGGCAGGCCGAACAGCACGAGCATGCTCTTCGCGCCCAGCACGCCGGCGCCCCCGAGCACTCCGAACGAGGCTGCCGCCCCCAGCAAGATGGCCAGGCCCAAGCCCGCCAGCAGAAGGAGCAAGGGCAAGAACATCACCAGGACGTCGACGGCAAACTCATCCCAGTACGACTCGGGCTTGCGGCGGTCGAAGACGATGTAGGGTTCCTCACCCATCGCCGCGGCCTGGTCGCTCAAGTACTGCAAGCGATGCGCGATCAGCGGGTGTGTCGAGTTCAGCTCGTAGAATGTCGCCCACGGGTTCCACAGGTCCCATTGCATGGCGCTTTTCAGGTTCTCTTTGCTGACCGCGGGCGCCACGGAAGCGCCGCCCGCTCGGTCAAACGTCACCGACGCCGAGCTGGCGACCATGGCCATGGCCGACTTGCGGTCGAAGATTCCCAAAGCGCCGATGGCGTCGAGTGTGAATGCGGGCGCTTTCTTCTTCTTCTCCTTGGCCTTCTTGTCATTGGTTTGAGACTCGGCTTCGGCAGGCTCGGCATGCCCGCGCGCCGCCAGGCCGTAGCCGATTTTCACAAGCGCTGAAGCGAGCGCGCTCGGGTTGCCGGTTACCCTGCCGGCGAAGCGATCGGCGTAATATTCGCGGCAACGGCTGAACCAGAGCACGATGTATTCGCTGGCGATATAGAGGACGTAGGCACCGACCGCAACCGCGATGCGATACCCCTGGTCCTTGCCGCGATTGCCCGTCTGCAGGGCTGTCCGGTATGCAAAGTAGAGCAGCATCGGCACGAGCTGGACGATCGTCATCAAGAGCATGTCCCAGTTCTTGCCGTGGCCGATCTCGTGGGCGACGACGCCCTCGACCTCTTCGGGCTCGAGCAAGTTGAGAATGCCCTCGGTGATCACGATCCGCATGTTGTTCGGGTGATGGCCGTAGGTAAAGGCGTTCGGCGCCCCGTCGTGGATCAGCCCGAACGAGGGGACTTTCATCTTTTGCTCGGCCGAGACCCGCGTGACGAATTCGCGGAGGTGGTCGGGAAGCTGGTCGAGCGTTACCCACGAGAACTTGTAGATCCACCGCAGCGCCAGGTCCATCAGCCAGGGCCCGAACACGAACTGCAAGACGACGATCCCGACCCCGATCGCAACCGCAAGGCTGGCCGGGATGACGCTAAACTCGGCAAGTGAGATGAGGATCAGCCCCAGGATGCCGTACAAGAGGATGATCACGCCGGCCGAACGGATGGCCAGGTTGGGCAGGGGAAGCATCCCTGACGACAGGTCCTGGATGCGCAGGTGAGCGCGCTCGTCGCGCGCGGGCTCGAGCGGGTCGTGGCCTGGGGCGGCGAGGGGATCGACGTCCGCGTCCGGGCCGAAGTCCGCGGTTTCGAGCTCGAAGGCCTGGCGATCGGCGTCCATGGCCTTTTGCAGCTCGCCGGCGTCGAACCAGTAGCCTTCGCAATCGGGGCAGCGATCGACCAAGAGGTCGGCGCGGAGGAACGGCGCCTCCGTCAGGTTCACGTTGCAGCGCGGGCAGTGGCGGCTCGAGGGCGCATCGCCCGTCGCCGCACTAGCCAGCATGCGCTCGAGCTCTTTGGGCTTCCGGCTGAAATAGAAGACTTCACCTCGATCGAGCCAGACCCCTTTGCAGGTCTTGCACACATCGACAAGCACACCCCCCTTGGTCATCGTCTCGACCAGCGACGGCTGGTTACAATTGGGACATTTCATCGCCGAGAACCTCCCTCATTGTCGCCACTCGAGGTCGCCCCCCGCCTGCACCCATTGCGCCGGCATTTTTGGGCGCTCGTCATTTTAACAAGGGATTCGCTTGCCAGTACCAAGTATTTGGCGGGCCCGGCCGCCCGCTGCTTAGAACCGAATGGAAAACCCCGCTCCGGTAAAGAAGTCGTTGGAGCGGCCGGTCAAGCGTTAGGATTCTGGAGCGGACTGGTATTGCGCTCTCCGTCATTTTTGTGCACGGCCGTCGGCGTTGGGACCCAGCCAACCGAGCCGGGCAAGCTGTGCCCACGCCGCAGTGATTTGATGAGGCGTGAACATCGTCTTGCGCTCGTTCCAGAGCGCGGGTCGATTGCCGGCTGCGGTGGCTGACTCCGAGATCTGGCGAAACGTTCCTGTTCTTGTCACGATACCGGTCGTGGGTCGAACAAGCGCTTGTGGTTCACACGGGGGACGTGCCCATGAAGCCCATCAGATGTCCGGCATGCGCGGGCGAGCGATTTTTCCAAACCGGCGTTCGAGTGGACCTCGGCGTCGGGGACGACCTGCCGGTGCAATGCTCGGTCTGCCTGGACTGCGGCAACGTCTTGTTCCGCGTGTCCGGGCAGGGGCTCGAGCACCTTAATCTCAGGGCGATGGCGATTGATGAAGCGCGCCGGCAAAAGCCAAGCAAGGAGGACTTTCGTGAACTCTGAAACAGGCGCCCGGGTGACAGCGGAATGAGCAGACCCGCGGATGGACGGGCAACCCCTGATGATGCTGATGAATCTCCGATTGCTTGATCGCGATGTGAGCTGCGAACTGCTGTCGCCGCCCGCCGCTCAGAACCGAAACGAGAGCCCCGCTCCGGTAAAGAAGTCGTCGGGGCGGCCGCTTAGGCCAAAGCCGGCGCGGAGGTCGAGCTGCACGTTGGGCGTGAGCCTGTAGAGAATACCCCCGTCCATGAAGTGGGTGGGGAGATTGTTGGGCGCGTTCGTGAACATGAGCACGTACCACTCGTAAAAGAGCGTGGTGCGCTCGCCGACCGAGTAGAACGCGACGATAGACTGGTTAAACCGCTGGAAGTTATCGGTGCGACCGACCGTGTTCGGCGGGGGCTGCTCGCGTATGCCGAGGTAGCCCGTACATCCGGACAGCGTTAACTTGTCGTTGAGGCCCCAGCCGTAGATCAGGTTGATGTACGGCTCGACAGTCTGGTTGGAGAGTCGCGAGCCTCCCCCTGTCGGCGCGATGATTGATGTGATCAGGGCCATCGTGGGCCGCCATTTCTTTTCCTTGTCTTCGGGGAGAAGCTGCCACTTGAAGCCGACCTCGGTATCACCCGCGCCGCCCGGGAAACGCGAGGGGCGTCGGGACGGGCTCTGAACGTCGTCGTAAGTCGTCCCTTGCCACAACATCCGAAACTCGGCTCGGTCCATGAACCCATAGCGCATGGCCAGTTCCGGAAAGTCGTAAAGCTCGTTGTGCGTCCGGCCCGTCGGTTCGTAGTTGAACGTGAACCCCGACTCGAACTGCAGCCGCCCGAGCGGGACGACGGTGTTGGCCGGCGTGAACGTGGGCCGGTCGGTGTTGATCGGGCCATCGGAGTCTTCGTCCTGCGACAATGTCAAGCGAATTCGCTCGAGGATCGTAAGGTCCCGGCGTGGTTCCGAGCCCGCGGTCGTCGATGCCGACTCTGCTTCGGTCTCAGGCGCGCCCGCAGTCGGGGCGCTGGCGGGCGGTGCTTGCTCGCCATCAGGCAGATCGGCTTGTGCTCGCGCTTCCGCCTGAAAAGCGAGCCAGATGACGACCGCCGCGACGAGCAGCGGCGCGCGACGAGTTCCTGATGTGGCGCCGGTCATCAAGCCTCGCTCCGTCGGGCCGTTACACCGGAACCACATCCTGAGTCCGGTCGGTCAGCATAGGAACTCCCGTATCTCTCACATCGGCTGCGCCATCGTGCAGGCTTGAGTGAATTGCCAAGCGGTAGCGGCGAAACCGGCACCCGATTTGTGGGTTTTGATAAAGTGGAGCCAATGATCAGCAACCAACGGCTAGCGAGCAGCTTGACAGTCCTGGCGACCACGATCGCAGCGCTCTTCAATGTGGCTGCGGCGCCTCGTTCTTGGTCACAGACGACTGCTGCGCCGTGCGCCGCATCATGGAGGATCTCGGCCGCGGCGTGGTCGCCATCCACGAGGGGAACGGCAAGGTCTTTGTCGGCTGGCGACTACTGGGAACCGAGCCGGAAGGCATTGCCTTTAACGTTTACCGCCAGGCCGGGAGCGCACTGCCGCTCAAAGTCAATCGAGAGCCCATCAGGCGATCGACCCATTACATCGATGCGGGCGTCGACCTGAGCCAGCCGCTCGGTTATACCGTGCGGCCGGTGCAGGACGGGCGCGAGGGTGAGTCAAGCGCTCCGTTTGCGCTGCCGGCGCAGCGCCCGCCCGTCCCTATCTGGCCGTCGCGCTCAAGACGCCGGCGGGATACACGGCCAATGACGCGGCCGTCGGCGACCTTGACGGTGACGGCGAGTACGAGATCGTCGTCAAGTTCGAGATGCGCGGTTACGACAACTCGCAACGGGGCGTCTGCCCGGGGACCACCAAGCTCGATGCGTACCGGCTCGACGGACGGTTTCTCTGGCGGATCGACCTCGGGAAGAACATTCGCGAAGGTGCTCATTATACTCCGTTCATCGTGTACGACCTCGACGGCGACGGCCGCAGCGAGGTGGCCGTCCGGACCGCTGAGGGAACCGTTGACGGAACCGGCGTGACGATCGGCGACACCGACGGCGACGGCCGGACAGACTATGTCAACGCCCAGGGTTACATCCTCGAAGGACCAGAGTTTCTGTCGATCTTCGACGGGCAGACCGGCAAAGAAAAAGCCCGAGTCCCCTACATCGCCCGCGGCCGGGTCGCCGATTGGGGAGACGACTATGGCAACCGAGTCGACCGCTTCTTGATGGGCGTCGGCTATTTCGACGGCGAGCGACCCAGCGTCGTCATCTGCCGCGGTTATTACACGATTACCCGCCTTCAGGCCTGGAATTATCGCGCGGGCAAGTTATCGATGGCGTGGAGCTTCGACAGCCGCAGCCGCCCCGAATACCGGCAATACGAAGGTCAGGGGAACCATAACCTCTCGATCGGCGACGTTGACGGCGACGGTAGAGACGAGATCGTCTATGGCGCGATGTGCCTCGACGACGACGGCGCACCTCTCTACAACACCCGGCTGGGGCATGGCGACGCGATTCATCTCTCCGACATCGACCCCGACCGACCCGGACTGGAGGTCTTCGACATTCACGAGCGCCCGCGCCACCAGGTGGGCGCCGAGTTTCGGGATGCGCGTACCGGCCAACTGATCTGGGGAAAACCGTCGCCCGACGTCGGGCGCGGCGTGGCCCTCGATATCGATCCTCGTTATCGCGGCTATGAAATGTGGGCCTCGGGCCAGGGGCTCAGGGGCGTGTGGAACGTCAAAGGCGAGGTGACCAGCGAGCGCAAGCCGCGTTCCTGCAACTTCGGCGTGTGGTGGGACGGCGACCTGCTGCGCGAGCTGCTCGACCGGACCACGATCTCCAAGTGGAACTGGCAGGAGCAATCCGAAACGTCCCTGCTGTCGGCGAGCGGCTGCTCCTCGAACAATGGAACCAAGGCGACTCCATGCCTTTGCGCCGACATCCTCGGCGACTGGCGAGAGGAAGTTGTCTGGAGAACGGCCGACAGCCGCGAGCTGCGAATCTACACCACGACGATCCCGACCGAGCATCGCCTTTACACGCTCATGCACGACCCGATCTACCGGATCAGCGCGGCGCTACAAAACGTGGGGTACAATCAGCCGACTCAGCCGGGCTTCTACTTGGGCGACGGCATGAGGGCGGCTCCGCGGCCCTAATGCCCGTGTGTACTTGGCACTCCGTGAGCTCCGGGTTTGTCCCTCCCGAAGAGATAGGGCCATTGCAATGGGAGAGAACAGTCCCGCGGATCGCCCTGGCCCCGAGGCCGGGGCGGGTCCAGCACGGCCGACCAGGGCGTCGGACCTCGTCGTGCTGTCGGTCTGGCTCGGCCTGGCCGGCGGCTGGATTGAGGTGGGGACGAGGGTGCTCCTCAAGAACGCCCCTGGGCCCGGCCAGATGTACCGGATCATGCGGCATTTCTTGTGGGCGGTGCCGCTGGCCAACCTGCTCTTGTTCCTGGCCGCTGGCCTGATCACTGCTGCGGCGGCGCGGAGGTGGCCCAGATCGTCGAGGTGGCTCGGGTGCCGCATGCTCCTGACCGCTGCCATCCTGCCGCCCTTGCTCTTGGCCGGGCGGCAGATCTATTCCTGGGCCTGGCTGCTCCTGGCGGCTGGTATTGCGGTGCGGGCGATGCCTCGCCTCGAGCGGAGCCGGATCGACTGGCGGAGGTGGGGACGTTGGACCCTCCTCGCACTCTTGGTACCGGTCCCGGTCGTCGCCGGGATCATCGTGAGCGCCGACTGGCTCGCCTTGGCCCGGTTGGACGCGGGCCCGATGCCGCCGGCCGGCGCTCCCGACGTCCTGTTCATCGTCCTCGACACGGTCCGGGCGGATCGGCTGAGCCTCTACGGCTACGACAGGCCAACCAGCCCGGTCCTGCAGCAACTGGCCATGCGCGGCATCCGCTTCGACGAGGCGCGGTCGTCGGCGCCCTGGACGCTCCCCTCTCACGCCAGTTTCTTCACCGGCCGCTGGCCGCGCGAGCTCGGGGTTGGCTGGCAGGCCCCGCTCCGCACCCCGTTCCCGACCCTGGCCGAGTACCTCGCCTCGCGGGGCTACGAGACGGCCGGTTTCGTGGCCAATGTCGAGTATTGCTCGTACGATGCGGGGCTGGGCGCGGTTTCGCCCATTACGAGGACTACCCCTTCGACCTGGCGCACCTCCGCCCGCTGCGGACGTCCATCCTCTGTGGGCTCGCCTGGGACACCGCGACCTGGGCGGGCCTCTCGTCCGGGGTGAGCCGGTATCACCCGGTCCTCCGATGGCTAATGGCACCCGACCGCAAGGACGCCGGTGCGATCAACGACGCGTTCCTCGGCTGGCTGGACCGCCGCCGCGGCCGCCGCCCTTACTTCGCCTTCCTCAATTACTACGACGCCCACACGCCCTACCTGCCGCCCGAGGGGACGCCGATTCGGTTCGGGCCCGGGCCCGCGCTCTGAGCTCGATTTCTTGCTCCTCGTCGAGCACTGGAGCGAGATCGACAAGCTCCATCTCCGCCAGAACTTCGCCGACCTGATCCTCGATTCCTACGAAAACTGCCTGGCGTATCTCGACGGGCGGCTGGGGCGGCTGTTCGTCGAGCTCGGCCAGCGCGGGCCAATGGATCGCACGCTGGTCATCATCACTGCCGACCACGGCGAGGAGCTCGGGGATCACGAGCTGTTCGAGCACGGGGAGAGCCTTTATCGGCCCGAGATCCGCGTGCCGCTCCTTTTCATCCTGCCGTCGGTCCGGTACGCGGGGAGCGTCGTCCGCGAGACGGTGAGTCTGCGCGATCTGCCGGCGACGATCGTCGACCTGACCGGCCTGACAGACGGATCCCCGTTCCCGGGCCGGTCGCTCGCCCGGCTCTGGCGCGATCCTCGGTCGGGGCACCGCGACTTCGATGCCGACGACGCCTTCTCCGAGCTGCCCGTGCCCAACCCGACCCTCCCCAGCAAGGGCCGGTCGCCCGCCGCGAAGGGGCCGCTGGTCTCGCTGGCCCGCGACAAGTACGTCTACATCCGCAACGAGGGAGACGGCCGGGAGCAGCTCTACGACGAGTCGGCCGACCCGCGCGAGCTAAACGACCTCTCGGGCGACGCCGGGTTGCAGCCGGTCCTCCGGCAGCTCCGCGAGCGGCTCGATCGGATCTCCGGCGGACGCCCGAGGTGAGGGCGACTTGGGCCGCGCAGACCCGGGTATTCCCGCGTTCGGAGCCGTGGCGGGTCCCGGCGGATCGCGCCGAACCTGAACGAGGAGCCCGGTGACCGCCTCGCTCAGTCCCGGGGGTGGACGAGCAGCGCCGTCTGGAACCGGCTGGGGAGTCTGGTCGCGTGCGGGTCGTTATCGTAGGTGATCATGAGCTTGATCTCGGTCTGGTGGCCGGCCGCTTTGACGCCGAGCACAGCCAGGCCCCCGGCCTTCATCGCCGTCCTCGAACGTCGCGTACGAGCGCGCCACATTCGGCTGGCCGTTGTTGACGAGCCAGAGGGTGTTGCCGTGGAACGCGTTGTCGGCGCCCACCGTTGCCGTGAGGACGAGGAAGCCGCCCATCGCGGGGACGTACTCCAGCGAGGTGAGCTGCGGGGCGATGCCCTCGTGGCGGCCGGCGTCGAACGCGAACACGCGGCGGAGGCCGAGCGTGGCGTCGGGCGACGGCGTATCGGTGATGTCGGCGGCGAAGGCGCGGACCTTGTCGTCCGGCTTGCGGAGTCCGATGACCAGCTCGCGGCGGCCGCCGGCCTCGCGGACCGCCAGCCCACCGACCTCCCGTTCCGCGACCCGCGCCGCATCGAGCCCCTCCGCCCGCAGCGCGGCCTCGAGCGGGCCGGCGATGTTCCAGCGGACGACCGAGGCGTCGTCGATGGCGGGAGGGTCGCCGCTCCGGAGGCGGAACCGGACCACCACGCTGCTGGCCGCCCGCTCCTCGTCGCTCTTGCCGCTGTGCGAGCCGACCAGGTAGTAGTTCCCCTCGGAGTCGAGGGCCATGCCCTCCCAACTCGGGCCGGTCTTGGTCGTCGGGGGCAACTTCGACGAGCCGAGCGGCGCGCCACGAGCGCGCCTGTGGCGACGTCGACGACCTGGAGCGCGGCGGCCCTGTCATCCGCCACCAGCACTCGGCGGCCGTCGCCGAGCGGCGCGACGCCGGAGGGCTCGATCACGACGTCCGCCCGGCCGTCCCGCAGAAACGGGGCCGCGGTGGTAGCTGACTCCAGCCGGTAGTGGTGGGCCTGAGCGGCCAGCGCGAACAGCCCGGTGAGCCCCAGGACCGCGGCGGCCATTCGGAGCCGGCTGGTCGGAAGGATTCGCATCGGTGTCGACTCCTCGGTGGGACGGGCGGCTCAGGCGCGCGTCATTCAGTCGGTTTTGCCATGTCCAGCGTGAGCTTGGTCGACATCTTCAAGTCACGAACAAACGGAGATGTCTTCTCGCCGAACGTCGACTCAAGGAAATTCGTGTCGTTACTGATGCGCTTTTGCCCGCGCTTCGGCTTCACGGCTCTTGTTCAACTGGTCGCGTGTCTCGCGGCGGAGGGTTTCAACCACGGCGATCCGATACTTCCCGGGCCGGATACCATAGCCCTCGCGCCCGGGTACCGTGAAGCTGCCATCCTTACTGTTGTAATCCGCCATCTCCACATCGCCGGTCGGATCGCCCGACGTTCCATCCTCGATCGGACAGAAATAAAGTGCGAGCTTGCGTCCCTCCGGGGGCTCATAGATCTGCCCCCCTTTCTGAAGTACGCCCGTCACCCAGATCTGTGTCACCGCGTCCACAGCCCGCCAGGCAAGCGGCAGTAAGCACCATCCACAGGCAGAGTGATCTACGCATAGCGAGTATCCAGAATCGCAAGAGAAGGCAAATGGTGGTCCGAGATGCGGCACGGCGGCTTGTGGAGACGAGCGGTTCCGATAAGCCGCCTTGCCGAATTGCGATCAGTACTGGTCAGAGCTGAGAACGACGCCGTCGTTCTTGGCCTCGATTGCAAGCCAGACGGCGAACGAGATCGAGTTCTTGATGAAGTGCACGCTGCCGTCGCCGAAACCAACGTTCACGCCGCCCGGGTGCGTACTCCGGCTCTGGCCGCCGCTGTTATACATGCCGCTGCCGCAGTTGAAGCCCATGGCCATCTGAGCCGCATTCAGCACCTGCTGGCCCAGGATCGGGCCGGCTTGCATTTCGTCACCGCCGTCGTTGCAACCCTGGATAATATTGAAACCGTTCAGATTGTTCGGAGTCGGGTTATACGGCTTCCCATGACCGCCGAGGCTCGCCATGCCCAGACCCATCGCCCATACGCCTCGGACGTCGACCGTGGTGAGCCCCGCTCGCAGCTCGACAACGGCGGCCGTGTTCGACAGTCCGTCCGTCACTGACGCAATCGTCGAACCGAAATTCTCGCCCATCATGCCCACATGGCTCGGAAACGGCGGGTTAGCACCGGGGTCATTGATTCCATTGATCTGGTGGTCAGGGTCGGTATTGCCTTGACACGCTCCGTAATTGCCGCGTGCCCAGTTGGTCAGCGTAATTCCCTTCAATTTATCCTGAGGATACGTGACCCCCTGCGCCGTGAAGAGCGCGATATCGCTGGGCTGGAAGAAATTGTTAGACGGATCGTTCTTGGGATCCGTCGGGCAGACGAACACAGCCAAACGGGTCGAGCGTACCGTGGTATTGCACCAGTCCATGTTGTACAGATTCTGGTTCGGTGCCGTGCTTGCATACGGCACCGCGTAAGGCCCCGGCCAGCCCGGATATCCCAGCACGTTCGAGGAATTGTAAAGTGCGGCCTGCTCGATGTAGGGCAGAATCATGATCGCCCAGTTGGGCCCAAAGGGCTCTGAAAAATCGCTCCCGAGGGCGTCTGAGCCAGTGTTGTAATTGAGGCCCGTGAGATAGGGCTCATTCACACCCTTGGGAAACGTGCCGTTGGACGACTCGAAATTATGCAGGCCAAGCAGCAGTTGCTTGATATTGTTGACGCACTGCGCTCGCCGCGCGGCCTCGCGAGCAGACTGGACGGCGGGCAAGAGCAGAGCAATCAAGACCGCGATGATTGAGATTACGACCAGCAGTTCGATCAGCGTGAATCCCCGGCGGCGTGTGATCATGACATCGTGCTCCGTACGAATCGAGATGGTGCCAGCAACTGGCTGCGCGTAGGCAAAAAGTGCTGTCCACCATCGTGCGTACGCTAATCCGTCGTGTCAAATAAGATAATGATGTTTAAAATATGTTGATAATATGAAATTATTGTGGCGATTCGCCCAAGACGGTCATGCTGCTTGCGCGACGCAGCTCGCAATGGCGCTCGCACGCCGGGCCGGAAGAATGGGCGGAAGAGTCAGAGCTGCACGGCGCTTGTGCCCGAGAGGCTTGCCGCGTAATGCCGATATCGTACCCGTTTAAACGGCGCCGACCGGCATTCAAATTCGGTTAATTCTTTTTTACACGACGAAGTTAATTCTTACTTACAATAGCCGGTGCTTTTGCTGCCCGACGCGTGGTGGCTTGGGCAGCCGATCAATCTGCAGCCGCGTGCGCATTATCGGTGTGAGGTGGCATGTGTTTGTCGGCCAACTCATGATCAAGGCTCGGCGAATCCGAAGGCTGCTTGAACGATTCGGGCCCTGCCGTCTTGTCCTTCGGCCGCGCGGAGCCGGCTTCGTCACGGCGCACCGGAATCAGGACCGTCACGCGTGTCCCCTTCCCGTGGATGCTGGCGATCTCGATGCGGCCGCCGTGGGCCTCGGCGATCGAGCGGCAGATGGCGAGGCCCAGGCCAGCACCTTCGTTCTCCGAACTACGCGACGAGTCGACTCGATAAAACCGATCGAACACGTGCGATAAATGTTCCGCCGCGATGCCAATCCCGGTGTCGGCCACGGCGACCAGCGCCTGACCGTTTTGAGCCTCAACTTCGACGGTTACGGTCCCGCCGGGAAGCGAGTATTTGATTGCGTTGTCGAGCAGATTGAAGAAAAGCTGACGAAGACGGTCGTCGTTACCGGTGACGAGGCACGCGTCGGCGCGCTTTATGACCAGACCCAAGCTTTTTTCCCGCGCCGCAACCTTCATGTGCTCGCATACGACGCTCACGATTTCGTCGACCCGAACGGGACCGAACTGGCTGACGCCCGTCTCCTCGCGTGAGAGGAAAAGGAGATTGGAGACCAGCCGGGTCAAGCGCTCGATCTCTTCGAGCAGGTTTTCGAGGACGCGGGCGTCGCGCTCGGCGGAGCGCGGCGAACGGAGAGCGACTTCGGCCTCCGTCCGCATTGCTGCCAAAGGAGTTCGCAGCTCGTGGGCTGCGTCGGCTGTAAACCGGCGGACTTCGTCGAATGAGCGCTGGAGCCGCGCGATCATCGAGTTAAACGTTCGGGCGAGATAACCCAGCTCGTCTTTAGCCTCGGGTTCGGCCACCCGGCGGTCCAGCCGAGTGGCTGTGATCTCGGCCGCCGTAGCTGCCATCCGGTCAACCGGAGAGAGGGCCTTCCATGCCATCCAAAACCCGCCGGCCAATGTACTCGCCAGCGCAACCGGGCCAATGGTGAGAAACACGGCCAATAGCTCGCGCATAGCCCGTACGTTGGGGGCGAGCGTGACCGCGGCCTGAATTACCAGCGGGTTTGTCAGGCTCGTGATGACGCGGCTCGCGAGCCGCGCGGGTCCGTGCCCGTTCAAATTCACGCTTTCGTATGCAGGAGCACTCGAACCGGCCGATTGGTCGAGCCGACGAGGAAGTCCGCTTGGTCCGATTCCCGCACTTCGAAAGAGGGGCTCGCCCGCCAGAGTTGCCACCTGGAGCTGGTATCCTTCCTGATCAGGGAACCGCAGCTTCAACACCGCCGGAAGGTCCGCCAACGAATCTGCCCGGTCGACCTCGGCGGCAAGCTCGTCAAGCTCCTCACGCAGCGTCGCATCAGTGAGTGCGAGCAGGTGGCGTTCCATCAGTAGATAGACCGCGCCGCAAAAGCAAAGCAGGATCGCAGAAAGAACGGCGCCGTACCAAAGAGTCAAGCGCCAGCGAATGCTCAACCGTCTCACGGACTCTCCCTCAGTGCATACCCCACGCCTCGAACTGTGTGAATGAGCGCCGTCGTGCCGCGGCGATCGACTTTCTTGCGAAGCGAGTTGATATAGACATCGATCACCCGCGTCATCGCGCCGGTGCTCTCCTTCCAGACGTCGAGCGCGATCATGTCGCGGGTGACGACTTCGTTCTTGTGCCGTAGCAAGTACTCGAGCAACTCAAACTCGCGTCCGGTCAGCTCGAGCGTCTCGCCGCCCCGGCTCACACGCCGTTCGAGAAGGTCCATCTCGAGATCGCCGGCCCGCAAAAAAGTAGGCCGGCTCGGCGGATCGCGGCGCAATACAGCACGGAGGCGAGCGAGAAACTCCGCGAACGCAAACGGCTTGACGAGGTAATCGTTTGCCCCCTCGTCCAGCCCTCGAACCCGGTCCTCGATCGAATCGCGAGCGGTCAGAACCAGGACCGGAACCGTAAACCCGCGCGATCGCAGCTCGCGCAAAATGTGCAGTCCGTCGCGGCCAGGCAACATCAGGTCCAGTACGATCGCATCGATGTTTTCGGTGGTCGCTTGCCGGAGCCCAGCCTCTCCCGTGGACGCGGTTGTGACCTCGTAACCCTCAGCTTCCAGACCCCGTTGCAGACTATCGAGATGCTTCTTCTGATCCTCGACGACAAGAACCCTTGCCATCACCGACAACTCCCTGCTCGCTCCGCTCTACACTCCGTCCGGCGCGAGTGCATCGGACGATTTCACTGACCATATGTTAAATTATATGATCATAAACTCACGATACGTAATACCGACGCGAGAAAGCAACGAGACGCGGAGTTCCCCTTCAACCAGCAATAATCTAACGGGAGTTTGTGTGGGTAGCATGGGTGGTTCGGTTAATTCTGCTTAACAGATCGGTTAGGAAGCGCCGTGGGCCGATAAGTGCTATGTTCGTCAAAGGTCGCACAGTCGGTCGCCTTGATGGAAGGTCGAACGCACCGCCATTCTACGGCAACGAGCGTGCGACAGTCACAGGACAAGGGGCGGGAAGCTTTAACGCATGCGCAGGGTTCGTTTCTTATGGATTCTCGCGACCGTGGTCGCCGCCGGAGGCGACGCGCTGGCCGGGGGTCCATGGGAACCAACGCTGGACGATGTTCCGACCGCGCCTTCACGGCCAAATGGAGGGTCTGCGCCGACTCGGCCGGCAGTTTTCGGAACGACCCGCACGGGGAACGCGGCCGAGCCTCAGGCGGATAAGAGCCACGTGGAGAATCGAGGTGGGGTGCGAGTCTCAGGCGCGCCCGCACGCCTGAGCTCCGGGCCGACGCGCTCCCGCAATCCGCAGGCCGGCGCTGCCCGGCGGGATGCGCCGGTCCGCAGCGTCCAGGCGAGTGCGAGCGACTTGAACACCTCGAATACCCTGAACTTAAGCCCGCTGCCGGCTCCGGGAACAGTTACTTCCGTACCCGCGACTCCGGTTGCAGGCGGTCAGTCAATCTCGCTCCAGGCCGCACTCCATGGCGCACTCACAAGCAATCCCGACCTCGTTACCCTTCGCCAGGGCAACGCACTGGCGGTCTCGGCCGAGGCCGTCGAGGTCGCCAGGCATTTTCCGACCGCGCTTAACCCTACGGTGTGGATCGACTATCGCCCAATCAATCTCATTCCCAACGGCACCTTCGGGCGAGGTGCCCCCGGAGGTCACGCCGGCTTGCCGGGCGCTAACAACTTCTATCACTACGGTCAGAATTATATCTACGTTTCATTACGTCAACCGGTTGAGCTGGGCCATCAAACGACACACCGCTACCGAATCGCCAAGGCAGCCTACGATCAGCAAAAATGGATCGTCATTCAGGCCGAACTGACGGCGCTCGTGCAGACCTATCGTTTTTTCCAAACCGCCGCTTATCGCCGCGATAAATATCGCTTGGCAGAGCAGCTTGCCGAGTTCAGCGGCCATCTGGTCGAAACACTGAATCGCCGGCTGGAAGCAAACCCCGCGCTGGCGGCCGACGGTTCGTTGGCCCGAGTCGAAGCGCGAGCAACGCGCCAGCAGGTCATGGCGGCACGACAAGACTATCTCACGGCGCTCGCCGATCTGCGCAACCAGGTCGGCATTCCCGAACAGGCTGCCGCAATTGAACCAGTCGGCGACCTTGCGCTTCGCTCATTTATACCGCCGCTTGATGAAAATGTGTTGATAACAGAGGCACTTGAGAATCGACCGGATGTCCGCGCTGCCAATGCCCAAGTTGCAAGCACCCGTTCGGCTGTCGATCTGGCGCGGGGACCGGATTCCAACTCCCGTGATCGGCCCTGTGTATGCGCTGGATGAGGCGGGGGTTCAGTACGTCGGGCTCGTGCTGATTTCGGCGATTCCGATCTGGAACAGCGGGAAGCCCTTGGTCTTGCAGCGCGAGGCTGAGCATCGCCGCGCCGTCGTTGCGTTCGAGCAGGCGCAGAAACGGTCAGTCGCGCAGGTCCGCGCCGCTGTTGCCAAGTGGAACGGTGCCGCCGAGCTCGTGAATGCGACGAAGGATCTGGGCAGCAATCTCCGAACAGAAGTGGGGGTCCTCGATCGGCTGTTCGAGGCCGGCCAGACCGACTTGACGAAGTTGATGCAGGCTCGGCAGCGACTCATCCAGTTGGAGAATTCCCGGCTCGATGCCGTGTGGCAGGCGACACAGGCCCAGTCTGATCTTCTGCTTGCGCTCGGTGTTCCCGCTTTGATTCAGTCGATGTTAAGCGACACCGGGCGTGATGCAACACCACCAGGTGCGGCATCGCTAGACGCTGCGCCGGCGACGAGAACAGACGTATCGCGTTCGGGCACATCTGCCGCGCAGGCCCGGTGAACACGGATCGGACCAGGTTGCCCTCGAGGAATGACTGTCTTCGCTGCAACCGATTGGTTTACCCGGCGGTTCGATCGCCGAAATGCGCACAGGAAACGATGACGGATTCGCCGAGCGCGCCTACAATGGCGCCTGCTAGAGCTCGCTCGGAAAGTCGGCGACGAAACCAGGATATACGCCATCATGGACAGCGACCCGTCACGTCAGAACCTGAGCTCCATTCGTAACATCGGCATCATTGCGCACATCGACGCGGGCAAAACGACGACGACCGAGCGGATGCTCTACTACACCGGCGCCATCCACCGGATGGGAGACGTCGACAAGGGAAATACGACGACCGACTACCTGGAGGAAGAGCGCGAGCGCGGTATCACGATCGTGGCAGCGGCGATCACGTGTAGCTGGCACGACGTGGCCGGCAGGCCGATCACGATCAACATCATCGATACCCCCGGGCACGTCGACTTCACCGCCGAGGTCGAGCGCTCGCTGCGAGTCTTGGACGGCGCCATCGTGGTGTTTTCGGCAGTCGAAGGGGTCGAGGCACAGAGCGAAACAGTCTGGCGGCAGGCAGCCAAATATCGGGTGCCCCGGATCTGTTTCATCAACAAGCTCGATCGGATCGGCGCCGAGTATCGAGCGCGTCTTCCAGGAAATCCAGGAGCGGCTGCTGGACAGCCACCCCATACCGGTGCAGATCCCGATCGGTGCCGGCCCCGAGGGGACGATGGGCGAATTCAAGGGCCTAATCGACCTGGTCACGATGAAGGCGCTGTTCTACAAGACCGAAGACCTGGGCTCGACGATCACCGAGACCGAGGTCCCCGAGGCGTTGCGGCCGGAGGCGGAGCTCTGGCGCGAAAAGATGCTCAACGCGTTGGCCGACGGCGACCTTGTATTCACCGAAGCGTACATGGCCCACCTTGAAGGGGCCGCGCTTGCGCCCGATCAGATCCACGCCGCCTTGAGACGAGCGACCCTGACGGGACAGGTTCACCCGGTCCTCTGCGGCTCGAGCCTGCGTTACGTAGGGGTACAGCGACTTCTCGATGCCGTCGCCGCCTATCTGCCCAGCCCGCTCGACAAGCCACCGGTCGTCGGCCACCATCCCAAAAAGGGAACCGAGATCACGCGCCGGCCGAGCCCCGACGAGCCGTTCTGCGGGCTGGTTTTCAAGATCACCAATGACGCCCACGGCGACCTGTCGTTCGTGCGCATCTACTCGGGACGGCTCAAGTCGGGCATCGCGCGTTTATAACCCCGGCAAGGACAAGAAGGAAATCTGCTCGCGGCTCTACCACATTCGCGCCGACGACCGCGAGCAAATCGCCGAGGCCTTGGCCGGCGACATCGCCGGCGTGGTCGGGCTCAAAGACTCGGTGACCGGCGATACGCTCTGCGACGCCGCGCATCCGATTCTGCTGGAGCGCATCGATTTTCCCGAGACGGTCATGAGCATGTCGATCGAGCCGGTCAGCTCGGCCGACAGGGGCAAGCTGGCCGAAACTTTGGCGGCGCTGGCGCGCGAAGACCCGACCTTTACCTTTCGCGTCAACGAAGACACCGGCCAAACTTTGATCTCGGGCATGGGCGAACTGCACCTGGAGATCCTGAGAAACCGGATCGACCGCGACTATCGCTTGAAAGTCCACGTCGGCCGGCCGCGGGTCAGTTATCGCGAGACGATCAAGCGCGCAGTCCGAAAGGTGGAGGGAAGCTGCGTGCGCCAGACTGGCGGTGCAGGACTTTATGCCAAGGTCACGATCGACGTCGAGCCCGAGACTCAGCCCAAGGGAGCACCGGTGCTTCATTTCGTCAATCATTTGAAGGGGGGAGTGCTCCCGGCCGAGTTTCTGCCGGCGATCGAGGCCGGCCTGCGCGAAGAGGCCAAGTCGGGCCCCCGCACCGGTTACCCCTTGGTCGACCTCAAGGTCACCGTGGTCGATGGCGCCACCCACGACGTCGATTCCAACGACCTGGCGTTTCGGTTCGCCGCCGGCGACGCCCTGCGCAAGGCCGTCGGAGAAGCCGGCGCGGTGCTCCTGGAGCCGATCATGAAGCTCGAGATCGTTACGCCCGAAGAGTACCTGGGCGGGATCACCGCCGACCTGGCCAGCCGCCGCGCCCTGATCGACCACACGAGTACCCGCGGCAAGCTGATGGTCATCGATGCCCGCGCGCCCTGGAAAAGATGTTCGGCTATTCCACCGCGGTGCGCAGCTTGAGCCAGGGCCGCGCGAGCTACACCATGGAGCCACTCGAGTACGCGCCGGCGCCCGAGAGCCTGCTCGAGGCGATCGCGGGGAGCTGAAATAAGGGCAAGTGCAGTTGGGGCATTTCAATCACGACGCGGAAGTCCGCCGGGCGACTCCAGCCACCGCTTCGGCCCAGCCCTTGTCGCCTGCCCGGAGGGGGAGCTCGAGGGGACGGTGGTAGTCGACAGTGCGCGCGTAACGGCCTCGCTCGTAGGCCCGTGCGAATCCATCGGCGAGATTGAGCTGCAAGTCCTGATCCGGCGGTTTCAGCGGAATCGGGATCGAGGGCAGGGGCTGGCGGACCGACCAGGCATAGACGTCGCAGTCCGGCCGCCGCGCGGCGCGGGCGACGAAGGCGTAATAATCTCCTGGCGGCACCGGCCGCTGCATCGGCAACCGCCGCCCCGCTACGAGTAGATCGATTTCCACTAAGTTCACGGGAAGATCGATGTACTGATCACGTTTGTCGAGATACTCGACCCGCCCCGCTCCGGCCTTGTTCGTTGGGGACAGAAACTCGATGACTGTCACCAACTCCATCTGTGGAAGCGATCGGATCTCGATCCACCGATCGCGCACTTCCTCGAGGTCGCCTTTCAGCAGGGGAATGGTGACCGGCTCGACGGCCGTCGCTGATGCACCGAGTGTGCTCGCCGGCATTACGGGTGCTCTCGATTCACCGGCGACCGCCACGTCCGGGTACAATACCGTGACCACCGTCTCTGGGCTCACCAGCCTTACTTGTTCGTCCATTCGCGCGATGTAATTGTCCGGAAGGACCTCGTTAAGCGCGTCACGGGAGTAGAAGATTAGACTGCCGTGAAGATCGCGCCAGTGACCTTGAGATTCGAGGTACGGATCCATTCCGGGAAATGGGCATTGCATGAGACGTTGTCCGAATTGATCGAGTTTTTGCAACCAATCTTATCATACGCGCCCGACGCCGCGTTTCCGAGTCGTCTCAAGATACTGCCGCCGGGACGCTCGGAAAAACTCCCGCCGGGGCGCGTTGACTCGTCTGAGCCGGGTTGCTACACTTTTACTTTCCTGCGTGAAGTGCGAGGGTTGGTTTCGAACGATCTCTGCGTTAACGGCGATCGCTGCGGTTTTGAGCCGGGAAGGACAGTAAAGCGGTGGCGGGATCAGGTAACGAGCGGATACGCATCCGGATGGAGGCCTATGATCACACCATCCTGGATCAATCCGCCAAAGACATCGTCGACACCGCGAAGCGGACCGAGGCGATTGTGCACGGCCCGATTCCGCTGCCGACGCGCATCGAGCGTTACACGGTGCTCCGCAGCCCGCACATCGACAAGAAGTCGCGCGAGCAGTTTGAGATCCGGACGCACAAGCGCTTGATCGACATCGTTCAGCCAACCAACAAGACGATCGACGCCCTTAACAAGCTGAGTCTGCCGGCCGGCGTGGACATCAAGATCAAGGCATCGCCCTCGGGGGCCTGATCGAGCCATCAACTGAGGCGAGACAAGGCGGGTTAGATGGTTTCCTGGACCGCGTGCGGCCTGGAAGGCCGTACATGCTTGTCCGGTTGCGTCGGATGTCTCAATCGAGGTGGCCCTGAGCCGGTCCCTCCGTGCGACAGCTCCGACGCCCGAGTGGCCGTGACGCCTGGCGGCGACTTGTGATGAAACCTCACCTTACCACTCCAGGTTCGCCTTCTTACCACCGTCGGAGCCGGTCACCATCGACCTGGCGGCCGAGGCGGTGGGATCGGTACGTACCTTTGGCGGAGCTTGACGATGCGAGTCGGACTGCTGGGTCGCAAGGTGGGCATGACCCAGATCTATCAGGAGAACGGGACGGTCCTGCCCGTGACGGTCGTCGAATGCGGCCCGTGCACGGTGCTGCAGGTCCGGACGGCGGAGCGCGACGGCTACCACGCCTGGCAGCTCGGCTTTGCCGACAAGAAACGCAAGAGCGCCACTCAGGCCGAGCGGGGCCACGCCAACAAGGTGAGCACCGAGCCGAAGCGTTACGTGCGGGAGGTCCGTCAGGACGGGCCGACCGAGGTGAGCGAAGGCCAGACCCTGACGGTCGAGTTGTTCGGCCCCGTCGGCCGCGTCGACGTGACGGGCACCAGCAAGGGGCGAGGCTTTGCGGGCGTCATGAAGCGCCACGGCTTTCGCGGGCTGCGGGCTTCGCACGGCGTGAAGCGCATGCACCGGCACCCCGGCTCGTCGGGTCCGAGCGCCGATCCGGCCCGCACCCAGAAGGGCATCCGCAAACCCGGACATTTCGGCCACGCCCGGATCACGGTGCGGAACCTCGAAGTCGTTCGTGTCGACGCCGACCAACAACCTGCTCTTGATCAAAGGGGCCGTGCCCGGCCCCAACGGCGGCTATATGATGGTCCGGCAAACCAATAAGGTTGAAACAACCGAGGCCAATGCTTTCGGGCGGCAACCCGCGGCCCTCTTGACTGGAAACGGACCGAACCATGTTGACGATACCGGTTTACAACCCCGCCGGCGAGCATATCGGCGAAGAGACGATCGACCCGGCCGATTTCGGCGGCGAGATCAACAAGCAGCTTCTGCACGACGTGGTGCTCATGCACCTGGCGGCGCGCCGGGTCGGAACCGTCAACACGCGCGGCCGGGCCGACGTTGCCGGCTCGGGCAAGAAACTCTTCCGGCAAAAGGGAACCGGCAACGCCCGCGTCGGCGCCAAGCGGACCAACAAGCGCAAGGGAGGCGGCGTCTCCTTCGCCCGCCGCAACCGCGATTACCGTTATGCGATCCCCAAGAAGGCGGTCCGGGCCGCCGTCCGGATGGCCCTCCTCTCCAAGTTCCAGGATCGCCAGGCGATCGTGCTCGACGGGCTCGCGCCAGTCAGCCCAAAACCAAAGATGTTCGCCAAGATCTTCCGGGCGATCCGTCGCCCCGACCTGACCGAGGACGAGGCCGCCGAGGCCGTCGGTGAAACCAAGACCAGGGCCCGCAGCCGGACTCTCGAGCGACGCTCGATCTTGCTCGGCTTGCCCGCCCATGATCCCCAGCTTCACCGCACCGTGCGCAACATCGAGGGGATCAAGGTCGCTCCGGTGGCCGAGTTCAACACTTACGACGTCCTGAGACAGCGCTACCTGGTGTTGACCCGCGAGGCCTTGCGCGGCCCTCAAGAGAGGCAAGCCAGGAACAAGCCCCGGCCGCGCAAGGCTGCGGATTCACCAGTGGCGAGCCCTCATTCCCAGCACCCCGCCACGGAGAGCTAAGCGATGGTGACCTTCCGCCGTCCGCCGCAATATCAGCGGTCCGGGCCCGTGCTCGACGCCTATCAGGTCGTCGTCCGGCCCGTGATCACCGAAAAGGCGACCCACATCTCGGAGCGGCACAACGCCTATACGTTCGAGGTCAATCCCCTGGCTACCAAGACCGAGATCAAAGAGGCCATCGAAACGCTGTTCAACGTGAAGGTCGCCGACGTCCGCACCCAGAACCGCCGCGGCAAGCCCCGCCGGTACCGGCTCAAGGTCGGCCGGATGCGCCACTGGAAGAAAGCCATCGTCACGCTCCACGCGGACTACCGGATCGACTTCTATTGAGACGAGCGTGGCCGGCTCGAGTGCCGGCCCAAGAGAGGACAGATGCAATGGGCATACGAACTTATAAACCGACCAGCGCCGGGCGACGAAATTCGTCGGTGAGCGACTTCGCCGAGATCACCGACAAGAACAAGAAGCCCGAGAAGAAGTTGACCGAGCCCAAGCAGAAAACGGGCGGTAGAAACCACCAGGGTTTCATCACTTCGCGGCACCGCGGCGGCGGGCACAAGCGGAAGTACCGCATCATCGACTGGGTGCGCAACGACCGCGACGGCCAGGCCGCCGACCGTTACCCATATCGAGTACGACCCCAATCGATCGGCGCGGATCGCACTCGTGAAGTACGAGGATGGCGAGAAGCGTTACTTGCTGGCGCCCGATGGACTCAAGGCCGGCATGACGGTTACGAGCGGCCCCGACGCCGAGCCCAAGCTGGGCAATTGCCTGCCGCTGTCGAGGATTCCATCGGGGTTAACGATCCACAACATCGAGATGCAGCCCGGCGGCGGCGGCAAACTCTGCCGGTCGGCCGGGGTCGGGGCGATCTTGACGGCCCGCGAGGGAAACTGGGCCCAGATCACCCTCCCGTCGGGCGAAGTTCGGCGCATCCCCGCCGCATGCCGAGCCACGATCGGCATGGTCGGAAATCCCGATCACATGAACGTCCGGCTGGGTAAAGCCGGGCCGCTCACGCTGGCTGGGCCGCCGGCCGCACGTGCGCGGCGTGGCCATGAACCCCGTCGATCACCCCATGGGAGGAGGCGAAGGGCGCACCTCGGGCGGCCGGCACCCCTGTTCGCCGACCGGCAAGCTGGCCAAAGGGGGTAAAACGCGCCGACGCCGGAAGCCGTCGAACAAGGCGATCATCCGCCGGCGCCGCAGCGTTCGCTACGGTCAGTTGAAGATCTAAGGCACCCCCCCCGAACGAGCGGGTGCAACTCAGGCCAACCCAACGTTTGCTTCTCTATCTGGAAGACAGGATCGAAGACGCCATGGGACGTTCGAACAAGAAAGGGCCGTATGTCGTCGAGCGATTGCTCGAGAAGGTCGCACGGACCGAATCGTCGGGTAGCCGTGAACCGATCAGAACGTGGCGCGCGCCTGCACGATTGTGCCCGAGTTTGTCGGCAAGCATTTTGCAATCCACAACGGGCGGACTTTCGTGAAGCTGTACGTGACCGAAGACATGGTCGCACACAAGTTCGGCGAGTTCGCCCCCACGCGGACGTTCCGCGGCCACGGCGGCAAGGCCTCGAAGTCCTCAGCAGCACCAGGACCACCCAAGAAGTAAGAGCGAAGTGACTAGTCGGTTGCTTAAGGGAACAAGGGCCGGAAAGCCCGGCATATTCATTGATCACGACTCGTTTGCCCGTTCGAGACATAGAGGCCATGAGCGAAACGATTGACTATCGTGCGACCCACCGCTTCGCCCGGATCTCCGTGCGAAAGGTTCGGCCGCTCCTTGACCTGATACGAGGGCACTTCGCCGACGACGCTCTCGATATCTTGAAGTACATGCCGCACCGGGGCGCCCGACTGGTGGAGCAGGTGCTCCGAAGCGCCATGGCCAACGCCGAAGACAAGGGCGTTCGCAACGTCGGCGACCTGATCGTCGCCGATGCCCACGGCGACGGCGGCCCGATGTTCAAGAGGCTGATGCCCCGCGCACGCGGCATGGCCTACTTGATCCGCCGGCGGACCGCTCATATCGCCATCGGCCTCACCGACATCGCCAGTTATGCCCCCGAAGGCATCGCGGCCGCTGACGAGGACGAAACCGATGAGTGAGTGTCATCAATCCAAACCAAGTGCCGCGAGATCTTCGTAAAGGAAAACCGACCAATGGGCCAAAAGGTTCGACCAACCGGCTTTCGCGTGGGCATCATGGAAGATTGGCGCAGCCGCTGGTATGCGTCCAAGCAGGAATTCAGCGACCTGTTGGTCGAGGACTTCAGGATTCGGGAGCGCATCAAGAAGAAGTACGGCTTCGCGGGAATTCCCAAGATCGAGATCGAGCGTACCCGCGACGCGGTGACGGTCTTGCTCTCGACGGCGCGCCCCGGCGTCATCATCGGCCGCAAGGGGGCCGAGGTCGAAAACCTCCAGAAGGAGCTCCAAGAAGCAACGGGTCGGAAAATCGAGATCAAGATCGTCGAAGTCGCCCGTCCCGAGATCGACGCTCAGTTGATCAGTGAAGACATCGCCGAACAGCTTCAAAAGCGGTCGAGCTTCCGCCGGACGATGAAGCGAGCGATCGAGCAGACGATGGACGGCGGCGCCAAGGGGGTCAAGATTCAGCTCTCGGGCCGATTGGGCGGCGCTGAGATGTCGCGGCAGGAATCGACCGCCGCGGGCTCTGTGCCCTTGAGCACGCTGCGGGCCAAGATCGATTACGGCTTCGCGGAAGCCAAGACGGCGCAAGGCCATATCGGAATTAAAGTGTGGGTCAACCAAGGCGACTATCTGAAGGTGGAGGCTGGCGATGGCTCTGATGCCCAAGCGGGTCAAGTATCGAAAAAGCCAAAAAGGCCGCGTAAAAGGTAATGCGACCCGCGGAAACTACGTGTCGTTCGGCGAGTACGGGCTGCAAAGCTTGAAGGCAGGCCGGATCAGCGCCCAGACCATCGAGGCAGGCCGCGTCGTGGCCAGCCAGGCCGTCAAGGGAGGGGGCAAGCTCTATATTCGCGTCTTCCCGCACAAGAGCGTCACGGCCATTCCCGCCGAAACACGCATGGGCAAGGGCAAGGGCGAAGTCGAGTTCTGGGCCGCCGTGGTCAAGCCGGGCACGATCCTTTATGAGGTCAGCGGACTGAGTGAAGAAAGCGCCCGCGAGATGTTCGCCCGCGTCGCGCACAAGATGCCGGTGCCGTGCCGCTTCGTCGGCCGGCGACCGACGGTTTAACGTTCGTGCTAAAGGGGAAGAGAGCCATGTCCAAACCGGCCGAGCTTCGCGAACAGTCCGACGAACAGCTTGAGCTTTTGCTCAAGGAAGTGCAGAACGAACCTGTTCCGCCTGCACCTGCAGAGCGAGACCGAGCGGCTCGAGGCGCCGAGCGAGATCGTGAAAGCCAAGCGCGAAATCGCCCGTATCAAGACCATCCTGCGCCTGCGCGAGATCGACCGAGCAAGCTGCAACCCTGGCGGCCAAGCCTTGACGCCAAACCGTGACGATCGAGTTCCAACGCTTTTTACGAGACCGCGATGAGCCAGACCAGTGAAGCCAGCACCCAGACGCACCGAGCCTCGCGGCCGTCGCAAGACGGAAATCGGGATCGTGGCGTCTGACAAGATGAGCAAGACGCGTCGCGTCGTCGTCGAACGGCTGGTGCCGCATCCCAAGTACGGCAAGCTGCTCCGCCGCCGGACGGTTTGCCATGCCCACGACGAAACCAACGCGTCCCACAAGGGGGACCTGGTCGAGATCATGGAGACGCGGCCCATTGTCCAAGCTGAAACGATGGCGCATCGTCCGCGTCGTCCGAACCGGCGCTTAGCAAGCCTTGGCCGGGGAAGACGAGGCCGCCGTTCGTTCCCGAACCTGATCCCAGTCAACACAAGGTATCCGTTCCATGATCCAGATGCAAACGCGGCTCGACGTCGCCGACAACACGGGCGCCAAGGAAGTGATGTGTATCAAGGTCCTGCGCGGCAGCGCTTCGCGCTACAAAAGACGCACCGCCGGGCTCGGCGACACGATCATCGCCAGCGTCAAGAAGGCCACCTCAGGCGGCGACGTGAAGGCCGGCGACGTGGTCCGCTGCGTCGTCGTTCGCACCCGCAACCAAACGCGGCGGACCGATGGCTCGTACGTCAAGTTCGATCGCAACGCCGTGGTGCTGATCGACGAGGAAAAGAACCCGCGAGGCACGCGCATTTTCGGCGCCATCGCCCGAGAGCTGCGCGACCGCCAGTTCATGAAAATCATCAGCCTGTCAGCCGAAGTGGTGTAGCTCAGTGACCGCCCTCGGCCGTGTGGACCCGAAAAATAGCGAGCAGCCCATGTACATTCGCAAGGACGATCAGGTGGAAGTGATCGCCGGCGACGACAAGGGATCGCCCTCCGAGCGGCAAGATCGCCAAGGTGCTCCGGGTGATCCCGGCCCGCAACAAGATCGTGGTCGAGGGGGTCAACCGCGTCTACAAGCACCTGCGGCCCAGCCAGAAGAACCCCCAGGGCGGCCGGCTCTCCAAGGAGATGCCGATCGACGTATCCAACGTGATGCTGTATTGCTCCAAGTGCAATCGCGGCGTCCGCGTCGGCCACCGTTTCACCGACGACGGCCAGAAGCAACGGTACTGCAGAACGGTGAGGCACGTCGCTCGGCAACGTCGGTCCGCGCAAGCCGGCTCACGCGGCGCAGGCACAACCCGCACGCCAGGAAGACGTAAAGAGGGCGAACATGGCTCGCCTACAGGATCTGTACAAGAAAGACATCGCCACGGCGATGGCCGGCAAGTTCAACCACAAGAACCCGATGGCGATTCCCAAGCTGTCGAAGATCGTGATCAACATGGGGGTCGGCCGGGCGACCCAGGACAAGACGCTGCTTGACTCGGCGGTCGACAGCTTGAGCAAGATCAGCGGCCAGAGGCCGGTGATCACCAAGGCCAAGACGTCGGTCTCGGGTTTCCGGCTGCGCGAGGGGAATGACATCGGCTGCAAGGTCACGCTGCGCGGCCGGCGGATGTACGAGTTCCTCGACCGGTTGATCTCGATCGCCCTGCCGCGTATTCGCGACTTTCGCGGGGTCAATCCCAACAGCTTCGACGGCCACGGCAACTACAGCCTGGGGCTGGCCGAGCAGGTCGTCTTCCCCGAGATCGACGCCGACAAGATCCAGCACACGCACGGGATGGACATCACGATCGTGACCACGGCGGACAGCGACGAGGAAGCGCGCGAGCTCTTGCGTCACTTCGGCCTGCCGTTCCGGCTGCCGGCCAAAGGCCAATTGAAACGAAAGGTGAGTTCTTCATGTCAACCGAGGCCCAGAGAATCAAGTCGTAGACGCCGCGCAAGTTCGCGGTGCGGCATCGCAATCGCTGCCGCTTGTGCGGTCGTCCCCGCGGCTTCTATCGCAAGTTCGGCATCTGCCGGATCTGTTTCCGGAACCTGGCCAGCCGTGGGCTGATTCCGGGAGTCAAGAAGGCAAGCTGGTAAGCCGCGATTCAGGAAGGTCTTTTCGCCATGATGACCGATCCCATCGCCGACATGCTCACCCGGATCCGCAACGCCGTACGGATCGAGCGCACCCTCCTCGAGATGCCCACCTCGCAACATGCGCCGCGGCATCGCCCAGGTCTTGAAAGACGAGGGTTACATCTGGGACTTCGAGGAGATCGAGACCGTGCCGGCGCGGACCCTGCGGCTGCACATGAAGTACGGTCCCAACGGCGAGCGACTGATCAACCGGATCGACCGGATCAGCAAACCCGGCCGCCGGATCTACAAGGGCTATCGTGAGCTTGAAGCCGATGCTCGGCGGACTGGGGATCCAGATTCTCTCCACTCCGCGGGGTGTGATCAGCGACCGCCGCGCCCGGGTCGAGAAGATCGGCGGCGAGGTGCTGGCGCTGATTCACTAAAGCGGGAGACCATTCGAACCATGTCGCGAATTGGACGCAAGCCCGTGCCCGTGCCGGCCAACGTGAAAATCGCGATCGCCGAGTCGACGATCCACGTGGAAGGCCCGAAAGGCAAGTTGAGCTTCAAGCACCGTCCCGGAAATCGGCGTCTCGTTCGACGAGGCCGGCCGCCAGATCCTGGTCACCCGCCAGGACGACGAGCGCACCAACCGGTCGCTCCACGGACTCACCCGCAGCCTGGTCGCCAACATGGTCCAGGGAGTCACCGCCGGCTACACCAAGAAGCTCGAGATCGTGGGCGTCGGTTTCCAGGCCCAGCTCAAGAAGGCCAACACGGTGGCGCTGCAGGTCGGCTACGCCAACCAGGTCGTTCTGGAAGCGCCGCCGGGTGTGACGGTCGCTGGTCGCCCGATCCCACCCACATCACGATCAGCGGGCCCGACAAGCAGGCCGTCGGCCAGTTCGCCGCCGAGGTCCGCATGGTCCGTCCTCCCGAGCCCTACAAGGGCAAAGGGATTCGTTACGAGGGAGAGTTCGTGCGCCGCAAGGCCGGCAAGGCATTCGGCTCGAAGTGATCGCTTGCAGCCACCGTTTCGATCTTGAGTGAGGATCGTCTCCGTGAACATCGCAAACCAGCAACAGCTTGTCGCAGACCCGCCGGCTAAGGCGGCAGCACCGGGTCCGCAACCGCTTGTTCGGCACTCACCGAGCGGCCCCGGCTGGCGGTTTTCCGCAGCTCGAAACATATTTACGCCCAGACTGGTCAACGACGAGCTCGGGAACGACCCTGGCGTCGGCCAGCACCCGAGACCCCGAAGTTCGCTCACAGGTGAAGTACGGCGGCAACAAGGCCGCCGCCGCCATCGTCGGCCGCGTCGTCGCCGAACGAGCCAAGAAGGCCGGTATTGACAAGGTTTGCTTCGACCGCCGAAGCTACAAATACCACGGCCGGGTCGCGGCCTTGGCCCAGGCCGTCCGCGAGGCGGGGCTGTGCAGTTTTAAAGAGGAGTTCGTCCGTGTCGAGTGAGCCTCGTGAGCGCGACCGTGACCGTGATCGCGACCGCGATCGCGACCGTGGAGAATGGAACGAGAGCGTGGTGTCGATCCGGCGCTGCGCGGCGGTCGTCAAAGGCGGTCGCCGGTTCAGCTTCAATGCCTTGGTGGTGGTCGGCAACGGCCGCGGCCAGGTGGGCTGGGGATACGGCAAGGCCAACGAAGTCCCGCCGGCGGTCGAGAAGGGCGTCAAGGACGCTCACAAGCAAATGAATCGAGTGCAATTGAGAGGATCGGGACCATTCCCGCACGCCGTCACCGGACGCTACGGTGCGGCCCAGGTTCTGCTGATGCCGGCCGCCCCCGGCACCGGCGTCATCGCCGGCGGCGCCGTCCGGGCCGTGGTCGAGGCGGCGGGCGTCAAGGACATCCTCACCAAGAGCTTCGGCTCCAATAACAAACTCAACCTGGTCAAGGCCGCGATCGATGCCTTGCTGCAACTGCGAACCAAGGAGGAGATCGCTCGTCTGCGAGGAGTGCCACTCTAATGCAGCTTCACGACGTTCATGAAGGAGTCCAGCGCCGCAAGAAGCGCAAGCGGGTCGGCCGCGGAATCGGCTCGGGACATGGCAAGACCTCGTCCAAGGGGCACAAGGGGCACGCCTCCCGCCAGGGGTTCAAGATCGAACCCGCTCTTCGAGGGCGGCCAGATGCCGCTGGCCCGCCGCGTGCCCAAGCGCGGCTTCGTCAACGGGGCGTTCAAGAAGAGCTACGCCGTCGTCAACCTGGCCGACCTCGACCGCAAGTTTCGAGAGCGGTGCGGTCATCGACGAGACGGCCCTGCGGTCCAGAGGTCTGGTCAAGGGTCATGATTTCGACGGCATCAAGATCCTGGGCGACGGCAAGCTCTCCAAACCGCTCGAGGTGCATGCCACCAAGTTCAGCACCGCCGCCGCCGCCAAGATCGCCGCCGCAGGCGGCAAGACCGATCACGGTGCCGTATCGTCCCCACGCCATCCATGCACGCGATGCGGCGAAATAAAGAGCAGTGAGCAGTCCGAGCAGAATCGACGGTCGGTTGTTTTATTCATCCTTCGTCCTTCACACTTCAGCCTTTCGAGCGTGCGTCATTGGGGCGATCGGCGGCTGGTTGCTGTCCTAGTTTGAGTGTCAGGACCGCGAGATCGGGGATTGAGTTTGACCCAATCGGACGGCCCCGTGCCGCCGCTGAGTGTGGCGCATCTGGGCTACTGAGCCGCGCCAGCCGCGGCGCAGGCGTCCCGAACAAGGAGGCGCAGGCCCGTGGACAAACTGCTCACGATCTTCAAGGTGCCCGAGCTGCGGCGCAAGATCCTGTTCACCGCCCTCTTGCTTGGCGATCTATCGGATCGGCTTTTATGTGCCCCTGCCGATCGTCAACCAGGCTCCAGTTGAAAAACTGGGAAGAGCAGCAAGCGGCAACACCGCCGGCAAGCTATTCGGCACGGTCGCGATGTTCGGCGGCACGTCGATCGGCATGAGCACGATCTTCGGCCTGGGGATCATGCCTTATATTTCCGCCTCGATCATTTTTCAGCTTCTTGCCAGCGTGGTTCCCTCGCTCGAGGCGATGATGAAGGAAGGGCGAAAGCGGGCGCAAGCGAATCAACGAATACACGCGATACGCCACGGTATTCCTCTGCGCGATCCAGAGCGCGTTCTGGGTGCAGTACATGATGAGCCCGCAGATGAACGTGGTGTTGCCGGCCTATCGCGGGTTCTGGTATGGCGTGGTGTGTGTGTGCATCATGACGGCCGGCACGATCTTCTTGATGTGGATCGGCGAGCAGATCGACGAGTATGGGATCGGCAACGGAATCAGCCTCTTGATCATGGCCGGCATCCTCGCCCGGCTGCCGGTGGCCATGAAGGGCCTCTGGGAAAACTCGACCTCCAAGCTGTCGCCCGAGCCGGGCAAGTACGGCATCACGACGATCTTGCTCTTGTTCGGCCTTTTCATAGCGGTGGTCGTCGGTGTGATTGCGATCACCGAGAGCCAGCGGCGCATTCCGACTCAATCGGCCAAGCACGTTCGGGGGCGTCGCGTTTTCGGCGGCACCAAGCAGTTCCTGCCGCTGAAGGTCAACCAGGCCGGCGTGATGCCGATCATCTTCGCGTCGAGCCTGCTTGATCTTTCCGTCGTTCGTCTTCAGCAGCCTGGCGCAGAGCGACGGCGAGCTGGCACACCGACCAGTGGACGGTCGCCTCGTTCTTCGCGACCATGTTCCAGGACCTGGCGGACGCGTTTCAGCGGCAAAGCTACATCTACACGGTGTGCTACATCGTCCTGATCTACTTCTTCTGCTACTTCTGGACGGCCATCACCTTCAACCCCAAGGACATGGCCGAGAACCTGAAGGATTACGGCAGCTTCATTCCAGGGTTACCGGCCAGGGCGCCGGACGGCCGATTATCTGGAGAAGGTGATGCTCCGCATCACGTACGTGGGCGCGGCGTTCCTGGCCCTGGTGGCCGTGATTCCCTCGGTGGTTCAGTCGGCCTGGAACGTCGACTGGACCGTGGCCTCGTTCCTGGGGGGAACGGGGCTCTTGATCGTGATCAGCGTCTGTCTCGACCTCGTGCAGAAGATCGACAGCCACCTGGTCATGCGGAATTACACGGGGCTGGTCAACGGCGCTGAGCGACGGCTGCGGACTCACGGAAGATCAGATCGCGCGAGCAATCGATCTGCCATCGCGTATGGTAATAGATACCATCGGTCGCCGCCGGGCGGCGTGATCAAAAGCACTACGAGGAGCGCGCGACGTGTCTTCTCACCGAGGTATCGGGTCCCGGCCGCCACTGCCTTCACTGCTCTCGGGCCTTGGCTCGCCGTGGCGCAGCTGGGGCTGCCGAGCATCAGGAAGGCCGAGGCTCCGCCTGTCATCAAGCTCAAGAGCCCGCGCGAGATCGCGCTGATGCGCGAGTCGGGCCGGGTGGTGGCGCAGGCACTCGACGCGGTCCGGCGCATGGCGGTACCCGGAGCCACCACCGCCGAGATGAACGAGGTCGTGGCCGCGATCTTCCGCGAGCACGATGCGACTCCGCTTTTTCTGGGCTATCCCTCGCTCGGTCAAGGGCAAGCCGCCGTTTCCCGCGGTGATTTGCGCGAGCATCAACGAGCAGGTCGTGCATGGCATCCCCAACCGGCGGCCGCTCGTTGAAGGAGACATCGTGTCGATCGACACCGGCTGCCGCGTGAATGGCTGGTGCGGAGACGCGGCCGTCACCCTGGCCATCGGCAAGCCGCGCCCCGAAGTCCAGAAGCTCCTGGACGTGACCTCCGAGACGCTGGCCCTGGCCATCCGCGCCATGGGCCGATCGGAAACCTGGTTCGAGGTTGCTAGCCTGATGGAACGATTCGTCAAGAGCCAGGGACTTTACGTGATCGAAAAGTTCGTCGGCCATGGTATCGGGCAGATCGATGCACGAGGAGCCGCAGGTTCCCAATTTCGTGAGCAAATCCCTGCGCAAATATGACCATCAAGCTCGAGCCCGGAGTCGTGCTGGCGATCGAGCCCATGGTGGCCCTGGGCACCAAGGAAGTCCGGACGCTCGACGACGGCTGGACTGTCGAGACCAAGGACCGCCGCGCTGCCGCCCACTTCGAACACACCGTTGCGATGACCGCAGACGGCCCAGTGATTTTGACGCCCCCGGAGGATTGAGCGCGCTTATGAGTTCGCAACAGGCCAGGCGTGATGATCCCGTCGCGCAAGGGCGATGTGCCCGAAGGGCGGCACACGGCGGCGCAAAAAGGCGTCGTGCGCTCTTGCGGGTGCCGGCGCGCTAAGCTACACTAACTAAATTCGGCTTCAGCCTGGATGAAGCCTACCGGGTCTACGATGGCGCTGTCGTATTGACCTATCACGAAGCATCCCAAGCGATTGAGCAAAAATGAAAGTGCGTTCGAGCGTCAAGCGAATTTGTGAAAATTGCAAGATCGTGCGCCGCCAGGGCAAGGTGTACGTGATTTGCACCAATCCGCGCCATAAGCAACGGCAGGGCTGAACCCAGGAGTTTTGAACGATGCCTCGTATCCTGGGTGTTGACATTCCCAACGACAAGCGCACTGTGATTTCGCTGCAATACATCTACGGGATCGGTCCGTACCTGGCCGGAGTGTTGTGCCAGCGGACGGGCATCGATCCCAACAAACGAGCCCGCGACCTCACCGAGGACGATCTGGCCAAGCTGGCGTCGCTGCTTGACAACGAATACACGGTGGAAGGCCAGCTTCGCCGCCAGGTCCAGCAGAACATCGCCCGGCTGCGCGACATCGGCTGTTATCGGGGCCTGCGGCACCGCAAGGGGCTGCCGGTGCGCGGGCAGCGCACGCGGACCAACGCACGGACCCGCAAGGGCCCTCGCAAGACGGTCGCCGGCAAGAAGGGCGTCAAGGAGTTGCGGTAACCACAACCGGGCCATAGGGCGGGGCCGCTTTGCCGGAGCGGAGTGCCCGGCCGGCATGGCTTCGTCAGAGCGACCGAGTGCGTTCAACCGGCAGAGCAACAGCGGAAGTGTTACCGCCCGCCCTGGAGCCGACCTGACTGCCGGCGGGCGCGTAGCCGCGATCGATTTGCATTGCTGTGCAAACGAGCGGCAACCGGTCGTTAACCAAACGGATCTACGAACTGTTGATCTGAGGAGCAACGGAACCGTGGCCAAGGCCAAGAAGCGGAAGACACGACGCAACGTCAGCCGGGCGGTCGTGCACATCAAGGCGACGTTCAACAACACGACGGTGACGATCACCGACCCCAACGGCGATGCGCTTGTGCTGGGCCTCGTCCGGGACCGTCGGATTCAAGGGGAGCCGCAAGAGCACGCCGTTCGCGGCGCAGCGGGCGGCCGAGACCGCCGCGGCGGCCGCGACCAAGTATGGAGTCAAGGAGGTCGAGGTCAAGGTCAAGGGGCCTGGCTCCGGCCGGGAAAGCGCCATCACGGCCATCCAGGCCTCGGGGCTGTCGATCAAGGCCATCGAGGACGTGACGCCCTTGCCTCACAACGGCTGCCGCCCGCCCAAGAAACGCCGAGTCGTGAAGCGCATCGGTTTGAGCGATTTTCACAGGTATTCGACTCGACCGAGGATTGCCGATACGCCATGGGACGTCATATTGGACCGGTTTGCCGGCTGTGCCGCCGCGAAGGCACCAAGCTGTTCTTGAAGGGAACGCGGTGCGACACCCCGAAGTGCGCCGTGGACCGTCGCGACGGCGTGCCGGGCATGCACCAGTTCCGCCGCGGCAAGGCCAGCGAGTATGCCATCCGCCTGCGCGAGAAGCAGAAAGTCAAGCGCTACTACGGGATCTTCGAGCGCCAGTTCCGCAAGTACTACGCAGAGGCCAACCGCCGGCCCGGCAACACCGGCGACGCCCTGATGTCGCTGCTCGAGCGGCGGCTCGACAACGTGGTCACGCGCCTGGGCTTCGCCGCCAGCCGGCCCCAGGCCCGCCAGATGATCACGCACGGGCATATCATGGTCAACGGCCGCAAGACTCGACATCCCCAGCTACCTGGTCCGCCCCGGCGACCAGATCCAGGTCAAGAACCGCGAGCACTCGCGCAAGCTGGCGTCCGACAACCTGGCCGAGCGGCGGCCCCGCCGGTTCCCGACTGGCTGGACCGCATCAGCACCGACCCGCCCGAGGGCCGGGTCACCCGCTTGCCGGCCACCCAGGACGTCGGGCTACCCGTGACACCGCAGTTGATCATCGAGTTGTTGAGCCGCTGACTCGCGGCCGGTCAGAGCATCTTTTGGGAGGGGGAGACAGCGATGCGTATTCGTTGGCGTGGCCTCGAACTGCCCAGCCGGGTGATCTGCAACCGCGAGACCTTGACCGACACCTTCGGCGAGTTCCACGTCGAGCCGTTCGAGCGCGGCTTCGGCCACACCGTCGGCAACAGCCTGCGGCGGATCCTGCTCTCCAGCCTCGAGGGCAGCGCGATCACCCAGATCAAGATCCAGGGCGTGCAGCACGAGTTCTCCTCGATCCCCGGCATGGTCGACGACATCACCGACCTGGTGCTCAACGTCAAGCTCCTGGTCGTCAAGAACCACTCCGAACAGCTCCCGGACGATCCGGATCGATCGCGACCGCCGGGGCGTCGTCACCGCCGCCGACATCTTGCACGACGAGTCGGTCGAGATCATCAATCCCGACCATATCCTCTGCACGCTGACCGACGACGTGCCGTTCCACCTGGAGATGACCGTCGAGAACGGCCGCGGTTACCGCACCGCGGCCGAGGGCCACACCGACGACCTCGAAATCGGCGTGATCCCGATCGACGCCAGCTTCAGCCCGGTCCAGCGCGTCGAGTACCACGTCGAGAACACCCGCGTCGGCCAGCGCACCAACTACGACAAGCTGATCCTGCGGATCTGGACGACCGGCGTCCTCGGGCCCGAGATGGCCCTGGTCGAGGCCGCCAAGATCCTCCGCAAGCACTTGAATCCGTTCGTCCAGTACAACGAGCCCGGCCCGGGCCTGCCCGTCCGAGGCAAGCTCGCCGGCGACGGGCCTCAGCACATGCCGCATCGACGCCGAGCTGGAACGCAAGCTCGACATGAGCCTGGCCGAGCTCGAGCTCTCGGTCCGCGCCACCAACTGCCTGGAAAGCGAGGGAATCACCACGGTCCGCCACCTGGTCAGCCGCAGCGAAGACCAGCTCCTGAACGTCCGCAACTTCGGCGAGACCACGCTCAAGGAAGTCCGCGCCAAGCTCCACGAGATCGGGCTGGACCTGGGCATGAACGTCCCGCACCAAAGGGTAAGAGCTCGCTAGATGAAAAAAACCATGCGTCACCAAAAAGCCGGCCGCAAGTTCAAACGGTCACCCTCGCACCGCCGGATGCTCCTGCGCAACCTGGCCACCGCGCTGCTGGAGCACGGCAAGATCCAAGACGACGCTGGCCAAGGCCAAGGAAGTTCAGCCGTACACCGAGAAGCTGATCACCCTGGCCAAGGACGGCTGGGACTTGAACCATTTCCGCCGCTGCCTGGCGGTGCTGACCAGCAAGGACGGTCGCGTACAAGCTGTTCCACGAGATCGGACCGCGGTACAAGGAGCGACCGGGCGGCTATACCCGCATCTACAAGCTGGCCAAGGTTCGCCAGGGCGACGCCGCCCCGATGGCGGTGATCGCCTCCTCGGCGAGCAGGAGCGATCAAGGCGCCCGCGCAAGCCCGGCCGTCGTCGCCTCAGCCCGCGCGGCAAGCTAGGCCGTAGAGGCACACATACCAGAGGCCGGGTCGATTTCGGCCCGGCTTGCGCCGTATCGCTCATCCTGGAGTGCCGCGTCGTGCGCATTCCGTGCACGACTCGCACTGCGTCTTCTGCAAGATCGTCCGGGGCGAGATCCCGTCGGCCCGGGTGCTCGAGACGGCCCACGCCGTCGCCTTCCTCGACATCAACCCGGTCAATCCGGGTCACACGCTCCTGGTGCCACGCTCTCACCACGCTACATCTTGGCGAGCTTCCCGACGAGATCGCCGCCCACGCCGGCTCGCTCCTGCCCCGGCTCTGCCGGGCCGTTCAAGGCCGCCACCGGCGCCGACGGGCTCAACGTGATCGTCAACAACGGCCGTCGCCGGCCAGACCATCGACCACTGCCACTGGCACATCATCCCCCGCTTCGCCAACGATTCCGTCAACTGGCCCTGGCCGCAGGCGAATACAGCGGCGACGAGCTCAGCCAGATGAAGTTTCGCATCGAGCGCGAACTGAACGCGCACACCGAACCTCACGGCGCCTGACGCGTTCGCCATCGGCATTCTGCGGCTCTGTGCCTGAGAGGGCGAGGCGAGCCGGTTGTTTCTGCGTGCCTGGGAGGGCGAAGCTCCCGCTGAGCCGCGGATGGTAATGGGCTCGGGGTGGAACCTCGCCCTCCCGACGACACCAATCCGCCTCACCCTTGCGCGGGAGGGCGAGCCTCCCGGCGAGCCGGTTCATAGAACAACTTCAGCACGCTCACGTCGGCCGAGGCGCTGGCGCAGGAGCCTTCGGCCGCGTGTACGCCAGCGCCAGGAGCGCGTAGGCCGTCACGAGATTCGGATCGCCTTCCATGAAGCGGTCGGCCGGGTTGACCCAGCTTCCTTGCGGCTGTTGCCGCTTGGCCAGGGCCGCCACCAGCTCGGCTCTCCAGTCGTGCGCAGCGCCCGCCGCGTCCGTGATCGTCGGCGTCCCCAAGACCGCCATCGTCTTGGCGAAGGTGTGATAGTAGTAATACAGCCCCTGCTGTCCGAGCCCGGGGTTCTCATCGAGCGTGTAATGGTGGGTGATGTAAGTCGATCGCCGCCTTGACTCGCGGGTCGTCGCGCGTGAGCCCGGCGTAGATCATGCTCTTGAGCCCGGCGTAGGTCATGCTGGCGTACGACCGAAGGCCGCCGCCGTCGGTCTTGCCGGCCACGCTCTGCCCGCCGTTGGCCGCCGTGTACATGAACCCGCCGTCGTTGATCTTGCCCGCCCAGGCTTGATCGTTGAACTCGCTCTTCAAGTTCTGGCATCGGGACACGAAGACAAGTGCTTTTTGAAGATTGGGGTCATCGGCCGGCAACCCGGTCTCGCGCAGGGCTTCGATGAAGAACGCGGTGTTTGAAAGATCGGGCCGGCTGTTGCAGCCGCCGTAGCCGGCACCGCCGTAGAAGGCGTTCGTCCCTGGCTCTTGCCTTCACCTTCGTCCCACTGCATCGATTTGAGGAACTCGCGGGCGGACTTGATGATTCCGTCGTAGCGGCCGTTGACGTTGGCCTCCTTGAAGGCCAGCATGGCGATCGACGTCGAGTAGTTGGCGTGAGGGGCCTCGGAGAGCCCACCCTTCGACCCGATGAACCCCTCGAGATAACCAAGCGCTTTGATGATCGCCGGGTCGGCGGGTGCGACCAGGCCGGAACGAAGCAGGGCGGCGACCGCCAGGGCTGTGATACCTGGCTCGCGCTCGGTTGACCATCCTCCCTTCGCGTCCTGCCGCGAGCGGAGAAATGCCACGCCTTTCTCGGTCAGTTTCCGGGCTGATTCGGCAACCGATGAGTTCGCCCCGGGCGCATCGCCCGTCTGCCCCGCCGCGAGGCGTGTTTGCCCCACCCACGCCAAGAGGCCGAGAGCTTGAAGACCTTGACCCAGAAAGTCGCGGCGCGTGCTCATGACAACCCTCGCTCGAAGGTAGGTCAGGCTTTCGAGCCTGACGCTTCTGGTTAACGACGCCTGATGTCAGGCTGGAAAGCCTGACCTACCCAGCGTTTTGGCCCCACTCTCGCATTATAACGGCAACATCCCGGAGCGCACGGCTTTTTTGTCGCCGCTTGCGTGAGCGATCGGATGCGGCGAAACTGGGTCCGAGAGAATCTCGAAAACAATTCTCGGCCATCATCGCCGGAAAGGTCGCTTTTCATGTCTTCATCGCCGTCGCGGCCGGCTGCTGGTAACTTGCACCGAGCCAACCGCCTGGCCGGCGAGACCAGTCCCTACCTAGTTCAGCACGCGCATAACCCGGTGGACTGGTATCCCTGGGGGGCAGACGCCCTCGCCAGAGCGAAAGCCGAGAGCCGGCCGATTTTCCTCTCGATCGGCTATTCGGCCTGCCACTGGTGCCATGTCATGGAGCGCGAGAGCTTTGAAAACCCCGAGATCGCGTCCGTGATGAACGAGCACTTCGTCAACATTAAAGTGGACCGCGAAGAGCGGCCCGACCTTGACCAGATTTACATGTCGGCCGTCATGGCCATGACCGGGCACGGGGGCTGGCCGATGTCGGTGTTTCTCACACCCGACCTCAAGCCGTTCTTCGGCGGCACGTATTTTCCGCCGGTCGACTCGCGCGGCATGGCCGGCTTCCCCCGGGTCCTTCTGAGCGTGCACCGGGCCTGGGAGGAACGGCGCGACGAGATCATCGAGTCGGCCGCCCTGATGACCGAGCAATTGCGGGCGTTCACCGCGCTTTCCGCAGGCGCAGGCGCACTGGAAACCCGGCTGCTCGACCAGGCGGCGCGGCGCTCGATGCGCGCGTTTGACTCGCGGCACGGCGGTTTCGGCAGCGCCCCCAAGTTCCCCCACCCCATGGACCTGAAACTCCTGATGCGGCATCACGCGCGCACCGGCGATTCCCAGGCACTCCACGTCGTGCGGCACACACTCGACAAGATGGCGCGCGGAGGCATTTACGACCATCTGGGCGGCGGCTTTGCCCGGTACTCCACCGACGACCGATGGCTGGTGCCGCACTTCGAGAAGATGCTCTACGACAACGCCTTGCTCGCTTCCGCTTACCTCGAAGCTTATCAACTGACGCACGACCCCAAGTTCGGCCAGGTCGCGCGCGAGACGATCGACTACGTTCTCGGTCGGATGGTCGGCCCGGAAGGGGGGTTCTACTCGACCGAAGACGCCGACAGCGAGGGGGTCGAAGGAAAGTACTATGTCTGGTCGTTAAGAGAAGTAACCGAGGTGCTCGGCGCGGACCGGGCCAAAACGTTTTGCTACGTCTACGACGTCACTCCCGAGGGCAACTGGGAGGAGCACAACATTTTGAACCTGCCGCGCCGCTCGACCAGGCCGCCAAATTGCTCGGCCGCGATCTGGGCTCGCTCCGCGACGAACTGGCGGCCGCGCGCTCGCTGCTTTTGTCGGTGCGCCACGGGCGCGTGCCGCCGGGCAAGGACACCAAGTTCCTCGTGTCGTGGAACGGCCTGATGATCTCGGCCCTGGCCGAGGGAGGCCGCATCCTCAAGGACGAGCGCTACCTCGAGGCCGCCGAAAAGGCCGCTGCTTTCACCCTTGACCGCATGAGGCGCGACGACGGCCGCCTGCTGCACACGTACAACGACGGGCTGGCCAAGCTCGACGCTTATCTCGACGATTATGCGAACCTGGTCGACGGCTTGACGCGGCTGTTCGAGGCAACCGGCAACCCGCGCTGGCTCGATTCGGCCCTGGAGCTGGCACGAATCATGATCGACGAGTTCGCCGACCCAGAGCAGGGGGCGTTCTTCTTCACGGGCAACCATCACGAGGCTTTGATTTCTCGCCCCAAGGACGTTCACGACAACGCCACGCCCTCGGGCAACGGCATGGCCGCCACAGCCTTGATTCGCTTGGGCGCGCTGACCGGCCGCGACGACTTGACGCATGCCGGCCGGTCTGCGCTCGAGCTGGTCGAGCCGGTGCTCGAGGCCCAGCCGGCCGCCGCGGGCCAAAGCTTGATCGCGCTCGATTTTTTGCTGGGATCAACCCGAGAATTTGCCGTGATTGCCGGCGCAGATCGCCAGGAGTTTCGCGATGTGCTCGAGACCATCGCGGCGCGATTCGAGCCGCACAAGGTGACCGCGCCGGTGCCGCCTGAACATGCGGCCGGGCTCGCCCTCAAGCTTCCACTGGTCGCCAACCGGCCAGCCCGCGACGGCCAGACCACGACCTATATTTGCGAGCATTCCACGTGCGCGGCCCCGGTGGTGGGAGTCGCCGGTATCGAGGCTGCTCTCGGTCAATCGAAGGCATAAGCACGTCTTAAGCGACGAGCTCGATAGGGGTAGGGAGGGTTTGAGCCCCCCCTCCCTCCGAACCGGACGTGCGGTTCTCCCGCATCCGGCTCTCCAGTTAGTGGTTCACCTCAAAGAGGATTGACGGAACGTCGCATGAGCTGTTGCCAAGCTGTACAACCCGTGCTCGGCAAAGAATGCATTGGGCCAGCGCTGATGATCCGATCCTCGACCACATCCCTTCTTCTTCTGGCGTTTCCGGAGGATGCTGCGAAGCCTCATCCGGATCCAGCCGTCCAATTTCGGGAACGTGGTAGGGTGGCTGTGTTTGAAATACTCAAACCAGCCACGCAGCGTCGGGTTAAGCGTCGCGATGATCGCTCGAAGGCATTTCCCGGACGTGCGCTTCGTCTTCTCACGGATGGTATCTTTGAGTTTCTGGAGGCTCTTCTCGCGCGGAAATCGATAGTCGCGGTCGAATCGATAACCCAAGAAATCAAAGCTGTCTTCCGTGGCGTTGACGATCCGCGTCTTGGTCGGGTGCAAGGTCAGGCCGGCTGCCGCCGTCCATTCCTGTACTCGTGCCAGCGCACGGGTCGCTTCTTCCGGACTGCGACACAGGATCACGAAGTCGTCCGCGTACCGCACCATCTCGAATCCCTCCCGGGCCATCAGGTGGTCCAGCGGGTTCAAGTAGATGTTGCTCAAAAGCGGACTGACCACTGCGCCCTGGGGGCTGCCCATCTCGGGTGTCCATTCCCGCAAGCCGTCCATGACGCCTTGCTTCAAGAACGCCTCGATCAAGCCCAGCACCCGTCCGTCCGATACCTTCTGTCCCACAAGGGCCAGCAGGCGGTCGTGCGGGATCGTGTCGAAGTAGCTCTTCAGGTCGGCATCAACAACGTAGCTGTAACCGGCCTTGAGCAGTTGGTCCACGCGGCGCAGTGCGTCTTTGCAGCCCCGTTTGGGACGAAAGCCGTAGCTGTGCTCGGCGAAGTCGTGCTCAAAGATTGGTTCCAGCGCCATCCGCAACGCCGTTTGGACCACTCGGTCGCGAACGGTCGGTATTCCCAGCGGCCGCATCTCCTGACTTCCCGGTTTAGGAATGTAGTGTCGGCGGATCGCTTGCGGGCGGTAGGTTCCACTCCGCAGTTCCTCGCTGAGTCTTCGCAGTTCGTCTTCCAAGCGGACCTGGAACATCGGAATCGTGACGTGGTCCACTCCAGCGGCACCTTCGTTGTCGGCGACCTGAAGGTACGCCGCGTGCAGGGTTCGCTGGGGTGTGACCTTGTCGATCAGGCTGAACCATTTGCCTCCTTTGACCCCTTGTTCAAGGGCCGTCGACATCCGCTCTGTCCAGACCACGGGTTCGACCCAGAGCCATCGGCGCCAGATCTCTCCGGTACGTGTAGCCCTTTCGGGCACTGCCACCGGTTGGTTTTCCGTCGGTTTGGTCATCGCGTCTCCACCTCCCTACGCCCCTTGGCTCCGCCGGCGTTACCCGGTTTCATCGCTACTACGGGCGCTCTGACTCCTGCTCGGGGGCTCTTCGGATCCATCATGAACACCGCTTGGTCCCGAGCAGGTCTCCCCGCTTGCTGTGTTTGGCCTTCCGACCATTCCGTCCCCAACCACCCAGTGGGTCCCGTGATCGCTTTAACACGCTACCCCTCAGCGTCACGAGTTTCCGGATTGCTCCGGTCCAGGCTTCGCCAGTTGCTAGCAGGCTCGCCATCCATTAAGGCCGAATCGGGTTCACTTGCGTTACGGACTGGTCGTTCACCGCCGGTTGCTTCCCACCCACTCTCCCGAGTACGCAGTTACCATTGGTTACAGGCCGGAGAGCGCGTGCCTGAAGAGGACATACACCTCTCTGACCAAACACACTCACGGGCGCACTAGCAGGCACGCTCCGAGCGTGTGAGTTTTTTCGGAAATTCTAGTTGACATTTGTATTGTTCTATGATATCCTATCACGCGTTCATTACGAATCGCCCAGATTCGGGCTGTCCACGCGTTGCAGGAAAAACGCCATGACGCGGCCCCTTTTTGACCCCAATGACTTGCCTGAGCCGCCATCGCCGGCACAAATTGCCCAGTCCATGCCCGCGGACAGGCCACGATTGCGCCGCCCGGTTCGCGACCAGGTCGGAGTCGCATACGGCATCCCTCGATGATTTGCTGGATGCAGACCATTCGGTACGCATTGTCTGGTCGGCCGTCTGTCGGCTCGACCTGAGTGCCTGGCTTAGGGACATCAAGGCGGTCAGGGGACACGTCGGCCGCGACGCCACAGACCCCCGCCTGCTGGTCGCATTGTGGGTCTTCGCCACCTTGAAGGGAATCGGCAGCGCTCGTGAGCTGGCTCGGCTCTGCTCCGAGTCTCTGCCTTACCGGTGGCTTTGCGGCGGGGTGAGCGTCAATTATCACATGCTTGCCGACTTCCGCTCTCAAGGCGGCGACAAATGGGACGAACTGCTCACGCAAATCGTTGCCGTCTTGTTGAACGCGGGTCTGGTGAAAATGCACCGGGCGGCTCAAGACGGTATGAGGGTGCGTGCCAGTGCTGGCAAGAGCTCGTTTCGCAGGCGCGGTCGACTGGAGGAATGTCTGGTAGAAGCCAGGCGGCAGGTTGAAACGCTCAAGCAACTTGCCGAGCAGGAGAGAGAAGACCTGACACGACGCCAACGTGCCGCCCGCGAGCGTGCCGCCGCGAGCGTCAGGAACGAATCGAAGCGGCGATGCGTCAGCGCGATGAGTTGCAGCAGCAACGGGAAGCCTCGGCGAAGAAGAGCGGTCGCAAGACGGATGAAGCTCGAGCGTCGACCACGGATTCCGAGGCGAGGACCATGAAGTTTGCGGACGGAGGATACCGGCCGGGGTATAACGTTCAATTCACTACCGACACCGAAAGCGGCGTCATCGTCGGTGCGGACGTGAGTAAGGCCGGGACCGAAGCGGAGGAGCTGGTACCCATGCTTGATCAGTTGGACGAGCGTTACGACCGCGTGCCTGATGAAGCGCTCGTCGACGGCGGTTTCGCGACAGTGGAGACAATCGACGGGGCGGCCGAGCGCGGCTGTACCGTGTACGCTCCGCTCAAAGACGAGGAGAAGCAACGGGCGGAGGGAAAAGATCCGCATGCCCCCAAGAAAGGAGATAGCGAGGCGGTTGCTCAGTGGCGGAGCCGAATGGGAACCGAATCGGCCAAGTTGATCTATCGGCTGCGGTGCCAAACGGCGGAATGGGTGAATGCACAGTGCCGCAACCGCGGGCTCTGGCAGATGCCGGTACGCGGCCGGCCGCGTTGTCGCATTGTAGCACTGATCTATGCAATTGCTCATAATCTGGTCGCCGGTGAGAGGCTGCGCCCGGGTGGCCCAAGCCAGGGTTTGAACGTGATCCTGCGAAAACAGGTCAATATAGGAAGAATTATTTGCGTTATCGAGAACTTCATTGATGACGGCCAACCGGCAGGCCGTTGGGTCGGAATGGCGACCGCGGGCCGGACCAAAATCGGGTCGGTGCCGGCCGATCGTCCAGCGACTCCTCAAAAAGCTCACGGCCTCTCCGCGTGCCGTGGCGGGATCTGGCTGGGGGCAAATTGTCCGTCAGTGGGCTACGGCACGCGGAGAGGCCGTGATCTTTTTGAGGAGTCGCTGGAGATTAGCCGGCAGACGATTTTGGTCTGGGGTCACGCCATTCCGACGCCATCACGGCCTGCGGTTCGGCCCGCTCATCAATGAGTTCTCGATAACGTCAAATAATTCTTCCTATATTGACCTGTTTTCGCAGGATCACGTTCAAACCCTGGCTTGGGCCACGGCTAAGCGCAGCCTCTCACCGGCGACCAGATTATGAGCAATTGCATAGATCAGTGCTACAATGCGACAACGCGGCCGGCCGCGTACCGGCATCTGCCAGAGCCCGCGGTTGCGGCACTGTGCATTCACCCATTCCGCCGTTTGGCACCGCAGCCGATAGATCAACTTGGCCGATTCGGTTCCCATTCGGCTCCGCCACTGAGCAACCGCCTCGCTATCTCCTTTCTTGGGGGCATGCGGATCTTTTCCCTCCGCCCGTTGCTTCTCCTCGTCTTTGAGCGGAGCGTACACGGTACAGCCGCGCTCGGCCGCCCCGTCGATTGTCTCCACTGTCGCGAAACCGCCGTCGACGAGCGCCTTCATCAGGCACGCGGTCGTAACGCTCGTCCAACTGATCAAGCATGGGTACCAGCTCTTCGCTGTCGGTCCCGGCCTTACTCACGTCCGCACCGACGATGACGCCGCTTTCGGTGTCGGTAGTGAATTGAACGTTATACCCCGGCCGGTATCCTCCGTCCGCAAACTTCATGGTCCTCGCCTCGGGATCCGTGGTCGACGCTCGAGCTTCATCCGTCTTGCGACCGCTCTTCTTCGCCGAGGCTTCCCGTTGCTGCTGCAACTCATCGCGCTCACGCATCGCCGCTTCGATTCGTTCCTGACGCTCGCGCGCCGCACGCTCGCGGGCGGCACGTTGGCGTCGTGTCAGGTCTTCTCCATCCTGCTCGGCAAGTTGCTTGAGCGTTTCAACCTGCCGCCGCGCTTCTACCAGACATTCCTCCAGTCGACCGCGCCTGCGAAACGAGCTCTTGCCAGCACTGGCACGCACCCTCATACCGTCTTGAGCCGCCCGGTGCATTTTCACCAGACCCGCGTTCAACAAGACGGCAACGATTTGCGTGAGCAGTTCGTCCCATTTGTCGCCGCCTTGAGAGCGGAAGTCGGCAAGCATGTGATAATTGACGCTCACCCCGCCGCAAAGCCACCGGTAAGGCAGAGACTCGGAGCAGAGCCGAGCCAGCTCACGAGCGCTGCCGATTCCCTTCAAGGTGGCGAAGACCCACAATGCGACCAGCAGGCGGGGGTCTGTGGCGTCGCGGCCGACGTGTCCCCTGACCGCCTTGATGTCCCTAAGCCAGGCACTCAGGTCGAGCCGACAGACGGCCGACCAGACAATGCGTACCGAATGGTCTGCATTCAGCAAATCATCGAGGGATGCCGTATGCATCTCGACCTGGTCGCGAACCGGGCGGCGTAATCGTGGCCTGTCCGCGGGCATGGACTGGGCAATTTGTGCCGGCGATGGCGGCTCAGGCAAGTCATTGGGGTCAAAAAGGGGCCGCGTCATGGCGTTTTTCCTGCAACGCGTGGACAGCCCGAATTTGGGCGATTCGTATGAATGCGTGATAGGATATCATAGACAATACAAATGTCAACTAGCATTTCCGAAAAAACTCACACGCTCGGAGCGTGCCTGCTAGTGCGCGGTGAGTGTGTTTGGTCAGAGAGGTGTATGTCCTCTTCAGGCACGCGCTCTCCGGCCTGTAACCAATGGTAACTGCGTACTCGGGAGAGTGGGTGGGAAGCAACCGGCGGTGAACGACCAGTCCGTAACGCAAGTGAACCCGATTCGGCCTTAATGGATGGCGAGCCTGCTAGCAACTGGCGAAGCCTGGACCGGAGCAATCCGGAAACTCGTGACGCTGAGGGGTAGCGTGTTAAAGCGATCACGGGACCCACTGGGTGGTTGGGGACGGAATGGTCGGAAGGCCAAACACAGCAAGCGGGGAGACCTGCTCGGGACCAAGCGGTGTTCATGATCGATCCGAAGAGCCCCCGAGCAGGGTGGCGCCCGTAGTAGCGATGAAACCGGGTAACGCCGGCGGAGCCAAGGGGCGTAGGGAGGTGGAGACGCGATGACCAAACCGACGGAAAACCAACCGGTGGCAGTGCCCGAAAGGGCTACACGTACCGGAGAGACTGGCGCCGATGGCTCTGGGTCGAACCCGTGGTCTGGACAGAGCGGATGTCGACGGCCCTTGAACAAGGGGTCAAAGGAGGCAAATAATGCATTCTTTGCCGCGCACGGGTTGTACAGCTTGGCAACAGCTCATGCGAC
>CAWHMZ010000005.1:0-623474 GCA_963830625.1 uncultured Isosphaeraceae bacterium
GTACTGCTGGACGATGTCACGACGTTGCCGTACTGGTCCTCGACTGACACAGCCAGACCGAACGCGCCGCTTACCTTGACCGTGGCGGGCGGCTCGGTGGTGACCACCAACTTGCTGGCGGCCGCCGGGGTCACGGTGAAGGCGCTCGAGGTCGCACTGGCAAGCCCGCTGCTGGACGCCTGGATCGTGTAGCCGGAGCCCGCGGTCGTGATGGTCAGGCCGGAAAATGTCGCGACGCCGTTGGACGCATTCACCGACAGCGTGCCGCCCAGCGTCGCACCGGTCGGGTCGGTGGCCAGCGCCACGTTCACGGTGTTGGTCGCCGTGGTCACGACGTTGCCGTACTGGTCCTCGATCGACGCTTGCAAGCCGAAGCCGCTCCCGGCCGTGACGCTGCTTGGCGGCTCGGTCGTGATCACGACTTGCGAGGCTGCGGCCGGGGTCACGGTGATGGGGCTGGTGACGCCCGAGCCGTACCCGGAGGCGGAGACCTCGAGCGTGTAGCCCGACGCGGCGGTCGTGAGTGTCAGCCCGGAAAAAGTCGCCACGCCGTTTGACGCGGTCGCGGTCAGCGTGCCGCCGAGCGTTGCGTTGCCGGGATTGCTCGATAGCGCGACCGTCACCGTGCCATCGAACGACGTGATCGGGTTGCCCGAGCTGTTCTCGGCGGTGACCGTCAGGTCGAAGCTGCCGCCCGCCGTGACGCTGGCAGGCGGCTGCGTCGTCACCACCAGTTGGTTCGTCGTCAGCGTGGCGACGCCGATGGAGTTGGTCCCGCCATCGGTAAACCAAAGGTTGCCGTCGGGGCCCGTCGTGATCCCGAAGGAGCGGGATCCGGTGTAGGGAACCGCATACTCCGTGATGGCGTCGGTTGTCGGATTGATCGAGCCGATCTCGCCGGAACTCTCGGCGAACCAGAGGTTGCCGTCGGGCCCGACGGTGATTCCCCAAGGGTAGTCGTCGCCAGGCGGTTGGAACTCGGCTGAAAGCGTCGGTTGTCGGATTGAACATCCGATCAGTCGGGATCATTCTCCGTGAACCAAATGTTGCCATCGGGGCCGGTCACAATCCCGTCTCCGTAAGGTGCGTAGGTAATTGTGGGGACTCGGAACACACTGACTGCGTCGGTGCTCGTGTTGATCTCGTCGATATTAGCCTTCGCGGTGAACCAGACGGTGTCGTTCGGGCCAGGCGTTATATCGAACTTCCGACTCCGGCGGGAAGGTTCCCGAGCGAAAACCTCGCTGAAAGCGTGAGTGGTCGGGTTGATCTCGCCGACGTAGCGGCTGTTAAGCTGCGTGAACCAGAGATTGCCGTCGGGGCCTGCCGTGATCGAATGGCGCTGGCGGTAGTCGGGGGAGGTTGGGAGGGGAAACTCCGTGATGGCGTGGGTGGTCGGGTTGATCATCCCGATTTTGTCGCCGGCTAACTCCGTGAACCACAGGTTGCCGTCGGGACCGGCCGTGATCCCCGCAGGGTTGGCATTGGCTGTGGGATGGTGAAGGAGCTGATGGCGTCCGTCGTCGGATTGATCATCGCGACCGCATTGGGACCGTTGACAAACCAGATGTTGCCGTCGGGCCCCGCCGTAATCGGGTCGCCAGTGTCAGCGGCGGGCGCTGGGACCGGGAACTCGGTGATGCTGGAGATCCCCGACAGCAGGCACCGCTCTTCCAGGCCCTCGAGCCGGAATCGCGCTCGTGTCGGCGTTCGGTCGGGGGGGCGTCGGGTTGGGGCGCGTGCGGCGACCCTCATGCGCCCTGCGGTGCTGCCCGAGAGCATGAACCAGAGCCGAGTGCGTGAAGCGTGGGAACATTCTCATAGCCTCCTTCGGATTGTCGAAGACATCGAATTGCGATCATGGAGTGCGGGCCGGGTGCGCAGCCCAAGCGCCTGGACCGGCCGGGGTCTCTCGTTTAGCAAAGCAGTACATCGCGAACAGGGAGGGCGACCTCGCCTCCTCGAACCACGGTGCCGGCTCGGGTCATCACGGGCCGGGCTCGACGGCGAGGCGCGCGATCGGGACTTGCATCATGGTGACGCGGTTCCCCCTTCCCGTCGGTTGAACTGGGTCCGACTGCAGCGACGCCGGCGCCGATACCACACGAGGCCGCCGAGCAACCCAATTCCGAGCAGGGTGAACGAGCTCGGCTCAGGAACGGCGGCGGTGGTGATGTCGTTGAAGTCGGCCCAGTAGCTTGTGGTGTGCGCCAGACCGGGCATCAACGTCGAGTAATTCACACTGATGTCCGCATCCGCCTGGGGGTAGGAGGAAAAGGCGGCATACTTGCCGTTGCTTTTTGGAGAGGAGGTCGTGGCCAAGAGCAGGTAGTCGCTCCCAGCAGTCAAGGCCCATTCCAGGCCGGTCGCGGTGTAGGACGTGACGTTCGCTGGCGTACTCAGAGTGTCGAGGACCGTCATGGTCGTGGCGTTCTCCAGGATGATCTGGTCCGCCAGCCCCTGGTTCTGAAAGACGAACCCCTCGAGTGTGGCATCCCGCAGAGCCGTGAACTCCAGCCCGGTGTCTTTGAAGCCCCCGATGTTATGATTCAAGGTTGGGCCGACGATGGTATCCGCCCTGGCTTGCAGCAGGCTCGAGGCGACTGCGAAGACGACGAATGCGATCTGCTTTCTGATTGTCATTGGACTGCTCCTGGGTAGGGATCAACGCGAATACTCTCAACAACAAGTGAGTCAGCGGTTTGGCGCCGATCATTCCGAGCCGAGTCACGCTTGTCGTTGACTGGTGATTCGGCAGCCGAGGGGTGCGCGGATTTTAAGTCCTGTGGGTACCCGAAATCCGTCCGCGAGCGCGCAGGCCGATCGCCGGGCCAATTTCGGTCCTTTTCTTAAGAAGGCAGTAAACTTCACAAACGGCCGGCAATCAGGCAGCTTTTGACCACGGTGCCGGCTCTGGTTTTCGAGAGGCGGTGCTCGGCGGCGAGCGCCGGGGTCATCGCTTTGGGCGTTGCTTGGAGGCGTCTTCCTCCTTCTTGGCTGTCGGGGTCGAGTGATCAGTCACGCCGAGCAGGGCCTCAGCTTCGTCGCGAAAGCGCCGGAGCTCATCATCCTGCAATCTGGTCTTGTCCATCCATCGGAGGTTCTTGTCCATCCATTGGACAGCCTTGTCGTACCAGGAACGAGCCTTCTCCTCCTCTGCTTTCTGCCGGCAGGCCATCGCGAGGAAGAACCAGCCGGATGGGTTGCCAGCAGGACCGAGCTGCTTCGACCTCTCGAGCGCTGCGATAGCCGCATCCCAGTCGCCAGCGCGGTAAAGGGCGACGCCCAGGGTGTTCCAGTAGCGCGGTGACTCAGGCCCTTGCCCTTCGCCCACCGCAGCTTGCGCCACGCGGACGGCCAGTTGGTCATCTCGAAGCTGCTCAATGGGAACGGTTGTGAGAACCCAGGCGCGCGTGTTTCGGTACGGGTGCGCTCACCAATTCTTCCAGGCCGGCGAGCACCCGACGGAACTCATGCTCGGCGTCGACCAGCCGACCGCCCCGATACAGGAGATTGGCGAGCATCAGCCTGGTGCTGGCCACGTCGTGGCGGCGGTCTTCCCTCCAGGGAGTTTCACTAGCTAACTTTTCATAAAGCTCGATCGCTCGGTGGTACTCCTGCCCGGCCTCCGCGGCCCGGCCCGCCCGCGCCAGCAGGGTACCCACTTGTAGGTGGGAATTCGCCAGATAACTTTCGCTGTCAGGCACCGAATGTGTCTCGAGGGCCTGCCTCTCGAAGAGTGCAACCGCTCGACGAAGGAGCGGCTCGGCTTCCTCTTCATGACCCGTGTCTCGCATGAGGATGCCCAGGCAGCTGATGCTCATCGCAAGCCGCTGCTGATAGAGAGCGACCGAGGGCGAATCGGCGGCCACCTTCTCGTTCGCTTCGGCGGCGCGTCGGAGGTATGGCTCGGCTTCGGCGCCGCGGTTCGAGAATCGGAAAAACTCACCCAACTGGCCAAGGCAGTAGCCGAGCGAACTTCGGTAATCAGGCACCATCGGAAAGTCGAGCGCGAGCTGCTCACAGAGCTCAATGGATCGGCGGAACACGGGCTCCGCCTCGTCGAACAGGCCGAGGTCGCAGAGCACCATGCCCAGACCAGGGTGTGCCGTCGCCAAAGAGCTTCTGTATTCGGCCACGGACGGTAGGTCGGCGGCGAGCCTTCCCAGGAGGGCGATGGCCTCACGCTTGGCTTGCACGCTCGCCGCAGCATCCGTATACCTCAACAAGCGGGACAGGGTGTCATAGCTTCTTGCGAGTTCGCGCCGGTACCGGGGCTCTGAAGGCACGGCTACCGTGAGCTTGCTGAGCAGGGCGATGGACGCGCGAATCAAGGGCGCGGCTTGCTCCTGGGGCCCGTTCGCCCAGAGCAGGCGCGCCAGTGAGCCCTGAACCACGGCCAGCTCGCAGCGGTATCGTGAATCGGTCGGTGCCTGGGCTGAGAGGCCCTCGAGGATATTCATCGCTTGAGCGGCGGCGGATTTCGCTTCGCTGGAGTTGCCCAGCCTCTCCTGGATTTCTCCCACCCGCCGATACGCAACTGCCGTGTTAAATCGGATACTTGGGTCGCTGCTCTGGTCTCCCGCGAATCGCTGGTAGTAGCCAAGTGCCTTCTGCAGGAACTTTTGTTGCACCGGCTCCAGAGCGGCTTGTTGAGCCAGCCAGTTCTGCGCCACGTCGGCATACATGTCGTCGACGGCCTGGCGGGCCTCGTTGCGCTGCCTCTCCAGCTCACGCTGCTTACTCGCGATCATGATCGTGCTGGTTGCCAAGGCCCCGACCGCCAGCAGGAGAAACAAGGATGCGGTTGCCACCGCGGTCGCGTGACGCCGCGCCCACTTGGCCGCTCGTTCCGGCAGGCTGGGCCGCCGGGCCCGAATCGGCTTATGCTCGAGGAACCGCCGCAGGTCATCCGCCAGTTCCTGCGCCGTCGTGTAACGCGACTCGGGCTCCTTGCTCATCGCCTTGAGCACGATCGTTTCCAGCTCGCGAGGAATCGCTGGGCTTAGCTGCGCGGGGAGCGATCGGCTCGTCGTGCGCGATCTGGCGCAGCACCTCCTGCCGGTCCTGGCCGGTGATGGCGGGCTTGCAAGGTCAGGAGCTCGTAGAGCGTCGCCCCAGCGAGTAGATGTCGGTCCGGTGGTCGACGTCGACCGCCCGGCCCATGGCTTGCTCGGGGCTCATGTAGCGGAGCGTCCCCATCAGGTCGCCAGTCATCGTTAAGCCCGAGTCGTTTCGGAGCCGGGCCAGGCCGAAGTCGGTGATCCAGAGTGTGCCAAGCTGATCAACAAGCAAATTGGCCGGCTTGATGTCGCGGTGGACCACCCCGACACTGTGGGCGTGCTCGATCGCTTCGGCGGCCTGGATGCCCAGGCGGGCAACCGTGCGAAAGAAGGCGCGGCTGCGAGAGGAGGGGAGCGAGCTCGTTGGCTTTGAGGCGGGTGCCGGTGGTGCGATCGCGAGGCCCGGGCCGGGAGACCTACGGTCGGCGGTTTCGGCGGGGGAGATCTCCCCCTCACCTGGCCTGTGGCCATCCTCTCCCCGAGGGGAGAGGGGAGACCCGCGCCGAACATGTTGGTCGGATGGAAGCCCGGCCGTGTCGGAGCTATGTGTCCCCACCCCCCCTCGCCCCCCTTAGCAAGGTGGGGAAAGGGCGCTGGCGGGGGCTCAACCGCAGACTCAGGCTTGGCTTCGGCCGGGGCCAGCTCGCCGCCGGCCAGGCGGCTGGCCAGAGTCGACTTCGATTCCTTGGTTTGGGTCTCTGCGGCCTCATCGAGACCTTCGAAGACCCGCAGCTCGCCGATGATCGCGGCCAAAGTTTGGCAATCAATGAACTGCATGGCGTAATAGTGGACGCCGCGCTCGCAGCCGACCGCGTGGATCGGCACGATGTTGGTGTGGTGCAGACATGCCGCCGCCTGGGCCTCGAGATGGAACCGCTGGAGCTGACGGGCATCCATCGCCGCAGCCAGCGGCAGGACCTTGAGCGCAACCCGCCGATTCAGCGAGATCTGCCGCGCTTCATAGACCACGCCCATCCCGCCGCGGCCGACCTCGCGCACAATCTGGAAGTCGCCGAGCAAACCAGGCGTCACTCCCGGAGTTCCCATCAGCACCGGCGTCAGCGAGAGGCCGCTCCCGGCACTGGCCGACGAGCGCCGCAGGTCGTCCATCAGCTCCAATGCCGGCAACAGGCGAGCCAACCGCTCGGCGTGTTCGGGATGCTCAGCCGCGAAGACCTCCGCATCGATCGCCTCGCCCGCCTGAAGCCGGGCCAGGTAGGAGTCGACCAGTTTGGCAAGGGCAGCGTCACGCGACGAGGCCGGATTTTGGACCCACTCTCCCCCGCGGGGAGAGGGCTGGGTGAGGGGGCTCGTCTTGGATTTTGGATTTTGGATTGAAGCGGGCGCGGCAGATTGCATTACAAAGACTCCTCACCTTCGAGGTCGAGCAAGGCGCGTAAACGCTCCAGGGCGCGGAGGTGACGCACCCGGACAGTCCCTTCCTTGATCCCGAGCACCGCGGCGATCTCGATGGCCGGCATCTGCTCGAGATTCCGCATCACCAGGATCTCGCGGTCGTTGGGGCTGAGTTTCCCAAGCGCGACCTGCAGGCGGTCGCGCAGCTCCTCACGGATCACGTGGTCGCTCGGGCTGCTGCCGTGGGCCATCAACCGTCGCGAGAGCCGCAAGACCGATTCGGACGACAGGCCCGGCTGCCAGATCTCTTCGCGGGTCACGCTGCGCCGGCGGGCTTTCACGTGCCGGCGGTGCAATTGCACCAGGCAGTCCCAGGCAAATTGACGCAGCCACGGATAAAACGGCAGCGGGCGATCGCGCAGGTAGTCGTCAAGCCGCGGATAGGCGGCGGCCAGGGCCTCCTGAACCACGTCGGACGGATCAACTCGCGCCGCCAGCCGCGGGTCCAGCCGCAGGCTCACCATCTGGCGCAGGCGCGGGTAGTGACGCTCGATCAGGCGCTTGCGCGCCTCCACGTCGCCGCTACGGGCTTGCTCCACCAGCCAGTCGGTTCCGTTTTTGCCGGACTTCGTTGTCATCCCTGGGGCGCCTCACGCGGCTCGCTACGCAGCGGTCAGGCCGGCATTGTGGTGCAGGCGTCTCGCCTGCATCCCCAAGCCGTGCAGGCGAGACGCCTGCACCACAATCGATCGGGTTTATTCCTGGACAGCCACTTCGCCTGACGCGGAACTTATTAACTCATACGGGTCCTCAAACCGTCAGGCTATCCGCCAGCGGCGGACTGACCTACGACAAGCGCGAATCAATCCTGTCAGGCTGGAAAGCCTGACCTACTCGCACAAACCCTGGCAGGCTGAAAGCCTGACCTACACCAATCCCGTCAGGCTGGAAAGCCTGACCTACGTGCCCTGTTCCCCTTACCCCGCAATTGCCGCCGGAACGTTACACGCGGTTCTCGAAAATCGGAAGCGCAGACGAGATCGGCACCTGTATGTTGACCGGGATCAACGTGCTCTGCAAACAAGCAAGCTGTCGATCGGGCTGCAATGTCGGCTTTCGCTCGTCTCGACTGAGCTCGTCGCAGGACGCGAAAGCAGCATACATTCAAACTTCTGATAACCACCCTTTCGCAGAGCGAAAGGAGACTCTTCAGCGCGATCGACAGCTTAGACACGACCGTACAACGTCTAAACTGCGCAGGACATGCATCACCAAATCATCGCGACCTGACCACGCTGCGATGATATCAGCGCGAGAGATAGGAGAGCAGCGCACCGGTACCGCTGAGTTCTCGCGCTGCTGGCTCTGCGAATCCGTGGAGCGGGCGGTGGCGGCGGGCAAGGTTGGGTCGGGATTTCGCGGCGAGCGGGGAGACGACTTGCGGCTGCGGCCTTTGGCGATGTCGGGGCTCACGGTCTTCGGTTCGCGCTCGATGATCTCGACGCGCAGGTCGTCGAAGTAGGCTTCGCCGTAGCCGGCCAAACCGAGCGTGACCGTGAACGTGCCGTCGGCGGGGGCCTTTCGGAAGAGCACGACCCGGGAATAGGTGGCGACGGGCGAACTGGTGCGATACTGAAACTGCTCGCCGCCGATCGAGTCGCGCACGATGATGCCGCCCACTCCGACCACGCTCGGCATCGGGCGCTTGACCAGTACCGAGATCCGGATCAGGTTGTTCGCCTCCATGCGGATGCGCGGCGTTCGGATGGCGGCCACTGGAAAGTCGAGAAACGCCGGCAACAGCGTATCGAGGTCTTCGAGTTTCTCGGGCCGCACGTCCATCTTGATCACGCGGTTCGACTTGGTGTTCTCGGGGACCAGTTCATCGACGCTCGGTTTGTTCTTGTCGGCGCGGTTGGCGTTGGTCTCGGTGCGCGCGGCTGTGGTGATCTTGGAGATCACGCCGTCGACCTGGTAGCTCACGTCGAGCCAGCCGGCATCGGTGACTGCGGTCGGAATATCAAAGTTGCCCGTGGGCACTTTGTTGGGCCCGAAGCGATAACCTTTCTTGCCATCGATCCACGAGGACCAGATAAAGAATTCGGGCAACGTGTAGAACGAGATGGACGGAGGACACGAAACCGGCGAGATCAGGAGCGGCGGGTTCTTGGGGATCTTGCTGGCCTTCTTGGGGTCGGCCTTAGGTTTTTCAGCGTCGGCCTTGGCTTTCGACTCGTCTTGTTTCGTCTTGCGGTTGATGCTCTCGGACGCGGCCTTGAATGTGGCCGCGCCGATTTTGAAGTGGCCGCTCATCAACACTCGCAGCGGGCGCAGGGCCCTGCGCGCCTCGGCCCAGGCGCTGGCATAGTCCTGCCTCTCCTGGGCGGCGCGCGCATTGCTTATGTACTCCCGCGATTTGGCAAGGAGGTCGGTCACGTCGGGGGGCTTGCCTTCAATTCCCCGCTTGCGCCGCTCTTTGATGTCATAATCGGTGATCAGGGGATGGCCGTCGGCGGCCAGGCGCCCGTTGATTTCGGTGACGCTTTGATGAGTGAGCTCGGCCTGCTCAATAGCCAGTGCGACCGCCTGAGGGCGGACCGCCTCGATCATCGCGCGCACGCGCTCGTACAGCGTTAGATCGCCGGTGCAGAGGATCAAGGCTGTGGTGTCGAATTCTTCGATCGTGAGCCGAGTGCCGCCGGGAACGCGCTCGGGCTGAAGGACCTTGACGTCACCCGGACTGATCTGAAAGGCCTGTGCACCTTCGGGCAAGATCGGCGTGACGGTAACCTTGTCGACGGCCAACTGGCCGGGCTGGAACTGGGCGCCGCTGTTGAATTCGCCGACCAGCAAGAGCGCCTTTGCGGTCACGCAGCGAGATGGCGGCCGCCTGCAAGTCTTCGCGCGGATTGTTCTCCTTTTTGGACACCGGCCGCTTGGTGGAAAGCTGGATCGCGTTGGAGGGCACCGGCAGCGGGTCGGGATCGAACACCTGATACCAGGGAATGGCCTTGTCGTTCTCGGCCAGGATGGTTTCGCAAAGGTCGATCTCGAGGTTGAGGAAGCTCAGCTCGATCCAGGTTGGCCTGCCCGCGGGCCGGGTAAGATCGGCATCGCCGACATACACGATCCCGCGATAACCGGCCGCCAGGGCCAGGTAGGTCATCAAACGTACCTGCTCGGGCTGCACCGGCGGCGTGCCCCATGACGGGGGCGTGTCGTCACCCCAGACGTTGCGCACGACCTCCGGCGGGGCCGAAACCGGCAGCCATGCCCAGAACAGGCTTCCCAGGTTTGACTGGTACGTCAAGAGCCGGCGCTGAATCAGGTATTCGTAGGTTTCGAGCAAGCTCTGGCTCGTGCCCCAGATTCGAGGCTGAATGCCGACCAGGTCGACGCCCGTCGGTGCGCTGACGAACTGCGGCAGGTCTCCGTCCAGAGTGGCGGTGACCAGGTGAGAGAGCTTGTCGTCGGTCTGGCGAATGGCCGCGATCGCCGCGCGGAACCTCGCGAGCTCAGTCTGGCGATCGGCGATTTCGGGCTTCTGGCCGTAATGGTCGCCGATGTGCCAGAAGGCGACCGATTCCTTGAGAGGATGCGAGTCGATCTGCTGGCGTATCCGCTCGACTCCGTCGCCGGCGGTCGCGTCGCTCAACCGCGCCGTCGAGAGTGCGCCCAGGTCGATCGCCGGGCGGACGCGCTCCAGGTCGGTTTTGCCGTCGACGACCAAGACGTCGAAGCCCGCCTGGCGCAGCTTCACGGGGCTGGCGCCGGGCGCATAGACGGCTGTCGGCAGCCAGGGAGCATAGCGCGATTCGGCGACGCGTTTCTCCAGAAGGTTGCGCAGCAGCCGAATCCGATCCACCGCCGATTTCGCCGGCGCGTTTTTGGCTCCGCGGGGCTCGCCGGGGGACGGTGGCGCAGTCTTCGCCTCGGCCAGTGAGTCCAGGAGCGGTTGGGGCACCGGCCGGACCTCGAGATCGTCAAGAAAAACCTCCGACTCGCCCGGCGCCCCGAGCAGATTGACGACCAGGCGGTCGAGGTAAGCCCCCTTCAAAGGGACGACCCGGCGCGATGCCGCCCTCAGCACGCCGCGCCTGCCGCTCGATCTCCGGAACCATGCTCGAGAGCTCGAGTCGCTGCCAGCGATCGACCTGCTCGAAAATTGTGCCGGGGACCAGTACGTACGAGGGCGCCTTGGTCTCGGGATCGACATCCGCCGGCAGCACAACTCGGGCGCTAGATGCGCACTCCCGCGCGATTCGCCCGAACATAAAGGCTCACGCGCAAATCATCGGTGACCGGAATCTGCGGTAGGGCGTAGCTCACGAAGAACTGACTGCCGGGGCCCGCCTCGAAATGAAAGCGCTCGGATTGCCGGCCGTCGTGCGCCGCGCGCTGGGACCGCTCGTGGTCGATCAGTCTCACGGTGGTATCGGTCGTTTCACGCTGCCAGGTCGGCTGCGAAGTCTCGAACCCTTCGCGCAGCACGCCCTCTGCAGCCCGGTTTTCGCCGTCGCCCCTGGCCGCGACCACCAGCGCAACCACGAAACCCGCCGACACCACGATCCGGCCAAGACGGTGCGCCATGAGCATGGGCCTGTGACCTCCTTGTCGAGCAGTGGCGAGATCGTAACGGCATCCGACAGGGCACGGAAGATCAATCCAAGCCGCGTAACCGCTTCAATTTCTACAAAACTTGGCAACCACTTCTCATTTCGGGACCAGACGAATTACGCTTAAGGAGCCAGCCGCCGATTAGGGGAGTCGACGGCTGTGTTGCCTGGAATGTTCGGTGACATCAAAGCTTGAATGTCACCGCGGGTCTGTTCATCGTCCCCACACAATCTGATGCATGGAGGCCAATTCATGTCCGGCTCATTCACGTCACAAATCAAGTCGTTGTTGGCGAATAGGTTGCGCGAGGTTCGGGAGGAGCGATTTGGCAAGGGCGGCGTACCGAACTTGGCCCGTAGCTTGGGCTTGCCCGCACGAACGTGGTTGAATTACGAGGCCGGTGTGACGATTCCGGGCGAGATTCTGCTGCGTTTCATCGAAGCTGCCGACGTCGACGTTCATTGGCTTCTGAGCGGGTCGGGCCCGAAGTACGTCGAGAAAACCTTGTGTCGATAACGTAAAGCCATATCGATTGCACATTTCCGATTTCGCTGCACGCACAGCTTGGGTATTGCGGCGCGACTGGCGACTCTGTGATAAACTAGAGCGAAAGCAGCGGTCGTGCCGGGGGGTGGCCGTGTGCAGTTGTGCACTGGCGCCCCGAACCCGGCCAATTCGCGGTTTGCTGCGGAACTATTTGCGGCAGCGGTTCATCCAAAAGTTGAGAGGCGCTGGGCGGGGAGTCTAGGGCCGGGCCCGAGGGTTTCGCCGGGGCGTGGGCCTGTTCGATTTCCGCCAGGACCTTTCCTCATGAGGAGTGCAACGTTATGGCGAAGGTACAGGCTGTTTGGGCCATCGATATCGGTCAGGCCGCCCTCAAGGCGATCAAGCTGGTTCCGGGCGAAACGCCCGAGCAGGTGGTTGCAGAAGCTTTTGACTTCATAGAGTATCCCAAGATCCTGAGCCAGCCAGACGCCGACCCAGACGAATTGGTTCGCGAAGCGCTGGCGACCTTCACCGATCGCAACGAGGTGAAAGGGTGCAAGGTCGCGATCTCGGTCCCCGGCCAGTCGGGACTGGTGAAGTTCATCAAGCTGCCGCCGGTCGAGAAGAAGCGAATTCCCGACATCGTGAAGTTCGAGGCCAAGCAACAGATTCCCTTTGCGCTCGACGAGGTCGTCTGGGCATATCAGCAGATCGGCGGCGACGAGGCGAGTGAAGACGATGAGTCGATCATGGCCGAGGTGGGCCTCTTCGCGATGAAGCGCGACCAGATCAACCGTTCGATTCTGCCGCTCACGGTCGCGGGAATCGAGGTCGACGTCGTGCAGATGAGCCCGATCGCCCTTTACAATTTCATTACCTTCGATCAGCTCAAGGGGAGCGGTTCCAAAGAGTCGGTCGTGCTGCTCGACATCGGGGCCGACAACACCGATTTAATCATCACCGACGGCACGCGGATCTGGCGGCGCAACGTTCCGATCGGCGGCAATCACTTCACGCGGGCCCTGACCAAGGAGCTGAAGCTCACCTTCGCCAAGGCTGAGCATCTGAAGCGCAACGCCACCAAGGCCGCCGATCCGAAGGCGATTTTCACGGCAATGCGGGGCGTTTTCAACGACTTCGCCAGCGAGATCAATCGCTCGATCGGGTTTTACTCGAGCATCAATCGCACCGCCAAGATCCGCAAGATCATCGGGCTGGGCAACGGGTTCAAGCTGCCGGGCTTGCAGAAGTTCTTGCAGCAGAACTTGAACCACGACGTGACCCGGTTGGAAGGCTTCGACAAGATGGCCGGCGACGAGGTGGAGTTCGGCGCCCCAGTTCCAGGACAACCTGGCGTCGTTTGCGGTGGCTTACGGCCTGGGCACGCAGTGCCTGGGCCGGGGCGGGCTGAGTACTAACCTCCTTCCCCAGGAGATCGAGCGTATTCGGCTGGTGCGCGCCAAGAAGCCCTGGGCACTGGCGGCGTCGGCCCTCATCATGTTCGGTCTGATGCTGCGGTTCGCCGCGGGCGATTACCGTGTGCTGGCCAAGGTTGCAACTCCGCAGTTCAAAGAGGCCGTCGAGAAGGCCAATTCGATCAGCACGCGGGCGCGCAGCTCAAGGCCGCCTTCGACAAGGCCAAGGGGTCCTGGGACTCGATGTACGCCGATGGCAAGGCGCTCGTGACCGATCCTTCCGACCGCGCTTTGTGGCCGCAGTTCCTTCGGACCATCAGCGCCTACTTCCCCGATCCCGTCAAGGAGTACCACCTCAATCCGGATGACCCCAGCGCGCAAGAAACTCTCGAGAAGCTGCGCGTGCACATTGACGGCATCAAACCCGTCTGGAGGACCAATCTCCAGACCGACTGGTTCGATCAGCTCAATCCAAAGTTCAAGACGCTCATGCACCCCTATGATTTCGACACCGCCCCCAGCGGCGAAGGTTGGGTCGTCCAGATCATTTGCCACCACTACAACCCCTACCCAAAAAGCAAACAGCTCGCGCTCGATCCCAAGGACCCCAAGCGCACCGATTTCGGCCCGTACGAGTTCATCACCGAGAAGGTCTTGAGCAAGCTGAACTCGCCGATGCTCCGGCTTTTCGGCATCCATCACGTGGCGCTGGCCTGGATGGACGAAGAACGCGACTGGACCACCGATAAAGGGAGCCAGACCAACAACCTGGCCAGCAACACGGTGCCGCTGCTTGATCGCGCGTCGCCTCCCGTCGCTGACGCCGGTGCTGCCGCGGGCGGCGGCACGGCCATGGGCGCTGGAGGCGGGGCGCCATGATGAGAATGATGGCGGGCGCGAGCGCGGCGATGCAGGGCCAGCAAAAGTCGCAGATGGGCGGCGGCATGGGAATGGGCAACATGATGATGAGGGCCGGTGGAGGGATGTCTGCCGCCGATATGGCCGGTCGCATGGGCGGCGGTATGGGAGGATTGATCGGCAAGCAGTCTCAAGAAGAGCTCAAGAAGAACCTGAAGACGCTCACGCGGACCGACTTTCTGCTCCAGTTCGTCTGGCAGCCCCCCAAGCCCGAGGAACTGCCCAAGGACGACGAGGAGCGTGCGGCCAGAATCAAGGAACTCAGCGACAAGATGACCGAGGCGCAGAAGAACAACCCGGCCGTTGTGATCCCCAAGGCCGAGGAGATCGAAGCCGTATCACGCGAGAAATCAAAGCAAGTCGACTCGGCGCTGAGCAATGCCCTGGGCGCGGGTGGCCAGCCAGGAGCACCAGCCGCCCAAGGGGCTCCGGTCGGAGGTGCCCCGGCCGGAGCCGTGCCACCGCCCGGGCGCCGGCCATCAAGGGCGCACGGTAGGGAGTGATTAACGGTCAAATCCCGATAGGACTCAAGCGAGGCGCGTTTCACCATGGCTCAGACAGATGCGATGGAACAAGTCAAGGAAGTCGTGCGGCAGATCATCAAGTACCGGTTCTGGATCTCGGTGGGTATCGCGGCTCTCTTTGGGCTGATCGCTTACTTCCTGGGCGCCGGGCCGGTGAAGGCCAAGGCCGATGCCGAGACCAAGAAAATCGTCGACGCCGAGAAGCAGGTCAAGCTGTACGCCACGACGGCCACCCCGACCAAGGATTATCAGCCCATCGTCGAGGAAAAGACCGGGGTGTTGACCAAAGACGTCAACAAGGCCTGGAAAACGCTGTACGACCGCCAGGCCAACCTGTTGACGTGGCCTGAGACCGTGCAGGAGCGGTTCCGAAAATGGGGGCGGAAATTTCCTGAGAACGAGAACCAGGGACGGGTGAATATCGCAATCGTCGACTACATCGCGGCGTACAAAGACTACGTGTCGATGGTCTTCAAGACTTGCAAGCCCTTTAACTTTGAGACCGGCGAAGGGATCGTGGTCGCGCCGCCGGAAGAGGCTCTCTTGCGCCCGGCGTCGTTTTCCGACGAGCATCTTCCGGGATTGAGCGCGATCTGGGCGGCCCAGGAACGGCTCTGGATTCAGCGCACGCTGCTGGAGGTTGTCGCCCAGGTGAACAAGAACGCCAAGGATTGGAATTCGGCCACCATTCGCCAAATCGAGGCGATCGAGGTCGGCAGCCCGATCGCGCAGGACCAGCAGTCGTTGGCCAACGGCGATCAACTGTCGACGCCCGAGCCGATTCTCGCTCCGGGAGAGACCCCCCCTGACGCCGCTGGAGGAGCAGCCGGCGGGGGCGGGGCGGGTGGCGCGGCCGCAGGCGCGATGGGCGGCGCCGGCAGAATGATGGCGATGGGCGGCCGAGGAATGGGCGGCGAAGGACCTGGCATGGGTGGCGCGGGCAGGCGCCCGACGACGTGTACTATGTCAAGGCTGGCAACGAGAACCAGTACAAGATCATGCCGTTTCTAATGACCGTCCTCGTCGACCAAGATCACGTGCAGGATTACCTCGTCGAGCTCGAAAACTCGCCGATGTCGATCCGGGTCATGGAATTCGAGCTCCGGCGTCCCGGAACGCGGGTCACCAAGCCGGAAAAAGGGACGTCGAACAGCATGGGCATGGGCATGGGCATGGGCATGGGCATGGGAATGGGAATGATGGGTGCGATGGGCGGTGGGCGTGGGCGCATGATGGGATTCGGAGGGATGGCCGACCGGATGGCCAGCCAGATGAGCCAGATGATGTCAATGCAGCGCGCCATGAGCGGTGGCCCGGACCGGATGATGGGCGGAGGAATGGGCACCGGAGGCGCGGCCCAGAAAAAGACAGGGAAGAACGTTCGCAGCGTCGACAGGAAAAAGGAACGCGAGAAGGAGGAAGAGGCGATCAGGAATGCGAAAGGTCCGTCGCTGTTCGACCCGTATTACGACATTGTCGAGGTGACGGTCTACGGCCAAGCGCGGTTCTTCAGCACGCCGCCGGCAGAGCCGGAGGCCGAGCCCAGTCTGGGCGGTACGTCAGGCGACGCGGCTGCGCCCGCCGCGGCCGGCGCCGGCGCGAAGCCGGCGGATGCCAAGGCGCCCGACGAAGCGGCGGCAGCCAAGGCCGAGGCCACGCCCGACACAGCCAAGCCGGCGCCGGCCGATGCCAAGGCGGGCGCCCCCCAAGGGCCAACTTCCGGCGCCGCGCCGAGCGAGCCGGCGGCGCAACCAGCCCCGAAGACCGAAGCATCGCCTGCGACCGCTAAACCGGCCTCCTCAGAACCCGCCGCCAAGCCCGCGGCGGAGGAGCCGAAACCTAAGTCGTAAGCTCGGCGAGGGCTCGATCGACCTGAACAGCTCGCGCCGGTGCACCGACACGGAAACTGAACCACGAACTCTTCGAAGATTTCAGGGGATTTGTCAGCCGAACCCGACTTGCGTGATGAGGAGACGCCGAGATGCCTAACGCCAATCAGATCGTCGATCAACTCAAAGATTTTGGTCTGCGCCACGGCGAGAAGGTCGGCGTGGCCGTCGCGTCGACAGTCTTCGTCCTGTGTGTCGGATTTGCCGTCGCGCAGAAGTCGATCGACATGACCCCCGACCAGGTCAAAAAATCGGCGGCGCTTTCGGAAAACAACCTCAATCGGCGGGAAGATCGCGAGACGATCCTGAGGAAACTCGAGGACAAAGGTATCAAGGACAGCAGTTTCGCAGACGTCGTCGGCGAGCAGGTCAAGACGGCCCTCGTGGCCGATAACTACAAGTCCGCCCGCGAATGGGTCACCCTTGAGCCGGGCGCCGGCTTGATTCGCGATACACCGGTCCTCATCACGCCCGCGGAGCTCTATGCCTACCCAGGTCGCGGCGGCGCCTTGGTGTACGACCTCGACGACGATGGAAACCGCAAGCCCGAGGACAACACCGGCAAGAAGGCAGCACCGCCGCGGCGCAGAAGGCGGCGCCGGGCACGCTCGGGGATGGGCGGCATGATGGGCGGCATGATGGGCGGTATGGGAGGGCGCCGCAAGAAACCCGGCAAGAGCAAGTCAGAGCTCGAACGCATCGCCAAGGAGGAGCAGCAGCGCAAGGCCAAAGCGCTCGAAGCCAAGCTCGCCGGCAAAGAGGCCGAGCTCGTTGACAAGCTTGACGAAGAAAAAGCCAATAGTGACAACTTCAAGGAAATCGTCAAAGGTCTGCGCTGGGTGGCCATCACAGGAGTGCTCGACCACGAGAAAATGCGGGCCAATTATCGCCAGGCGCTGAAGAACCCCTCGGTCGCGCACCCGCACTACAGGCGGCTCGACCTTCAGCGTCAGACTCTCTTGCCCGACGGCACCTGGACGAAGTGGGAGTACGTGGCGGCTGCGCAAAACTACAAGATTCTCGAGAACCTGCCCGAGGAAGACGAAGAGCTTGCGCCCGACACCGTGCTCCCGGAGGGGCTGGTCGATCACCTGCCGTTCCTGCTGGCGGGGTTGTGGGAAAAAGTCCACATTGGCAGCCTCGTTCCCAAGGAGAAGAAGCTGGCCCCCAAGAAGCAGGAAACCAACGTCGGCGCCGGCTTCATGCGCGGCGGTGGAATGGGTCAGGGAATGGGGGGCGATTACGCCAGCATGCAGAACACGTCGGGCAACCAGATGAGGATGCAGATGGGGGGGGGCGGGCCCGGCGGTCGCGGCATGATGGCCGGCGGCATGATGGCCGGCGGCATGATGGGCGGTACCGGAGAATCCGCGGGCAATTACTGGAAGTCTGACGAAAAGAAGGTCATGCTCCGCGCCCTCGACTTCACCGTCGAGCCCGACACGACCTATCGCTACAAGGTGCGCATCGTCGTCTGGAACCCCAACCTCCATCGCGAGGACGTCAGCCCCGGTGTCGATACAAAGGCCGAAGAGCTGCGCGGGCCCTGGAGTGACGCGACCGACTCGGTCACGATGCCCGCCGATATCATGCCCTATGCCACCGCGTCAACGGCTCCGACTCCCAAGAGCGACGTGAGGGTTCGCTTCCAGGTCATTCGTTTCCATCCCGAAGACGGCGTGACGATTCCGCGCAATTTCGACGCGGCTCCGGGCGAAATCATCGGCGAGCCGAAAAGCGCCGATATTCCTGCTTCCGACGGCACGGGAAAGAAGTCGAAGGTGGTCGATTTCACCAGCCACCAGATCGTGCTCGACGTCTACTCCAAGAAGAGGACCAAAGGATACCAGCATCTGCCCGAGGGATTCGTCGGTCCCTCCATCATGTCCCCAATCGTCGCCCTTGTCCTGCGTCCTGATGCATCGGTCGTCGTGCACAGCGAGGCCGAGGACGATAGCAATGACGTGCGCAAGGACATCGATGCAAATTACCACTACGAGCTCAGTCAATCCCACAAAGAGCGCGAGAGCGGAATGGGCGCGGGCATGATGGGCATGATGGGCATGATGGGCGGCATGCAGCGGTAGAAGTGCTGAAGGGCAAGCGCTGATGGCTGCCGCGGGGAGCGGTTGGCCTGAGACCGCGCCTCGCGCATTGGGCGACGATGCGCCCCCCGATTTCGTCGCGGCCCGTACGGAGCGCACCCGACGGGGCTGGCAAACTCCCTCACTGGCACCGCAGCCTCGTGAGGCGCGCGGCGTGCCCTGCTGCATCCTTTTTCCTTCCTTCTTTCGGGCGTGTAGCAGTAGTCCGGAAGCTGCCGAAATGAATCATCGTGACAAGCGGGCAAAGTTTGACGACGATTTGGCCGATGAATCAAAGGACGGAATCGATCAGTACGTCGAATTCGTCTTGACCGGCGTGACCCGTAAGGGTACACACCGTCACATCTTTCTCCCCATCCCAGGAATGCCATCTCGCCGAGCCAGCCTGAATTGCTGGAATTCCAAGTGATTAGGGTGAAGCGGCCGCTCTGCGGAGGCGGAGTGGTGCGGGTAACCGTATACGGCTAAACGTCTCCCACTCGTGAAGACAATTCATGGGCCGTCGCCAGGGAAGTCGGCGGTCGTCATCGCGGGCGGCGAAAGGAGGTCGCGTTGGGAAGGCTCAAAACGGTCAGTCTCATCTTGATCCTGGGCGCATGGGGCGCGGCCGCGCACGGAGCCGCCCTGGATGACGCGGCCACAGCGCCACCAGCGGGGAACCGACCGGCCCCGCCCGCGCGTCCGATCAGATACTTGGAAGCGGGAGCGCGCCTCTTTAACAGCGCTCAGACTGGAGAGCAGCTCAAGCTGGCCTCCAAGTACCTCGAGGCGGCGAATCTTTATCGCGATCAGCTTCAGCCTGATGAGCAGGCGACGCTCGACGCTTATATGAAGGAGCTGGCCAAGGCCAAGGCCATCGTGGCCTCGCAGCCGGCTGCTGCGGCCCCGGCTCCGGCCGAGGCGCCGCCAAGTGCGGTCCAAAAGCCAACGGCACCCGCTCCGGCGAACGATCAATCGAACAAGGCGGGAGCTGCCGCCGCGGCCGCCGCGCCGAACCCGCTCTCGACGCCGTTTGAAACCAGACAGCGCGGCGCTGGCTGCTGCACGAAGCGCGCGAGCAGCTTCACCTGGGCAACTACGCCGCGGCCCAGCACAAGGCCGACGAGGCCGAGGCCCTGGGCATAACCTGGGGACTTTTCGACGACACGCCCGCCAAGGTGAGCGAGGACATCACGAAGGCGAAGCCCAAGGCGTTGGCGTCGGCCAAGACAAACAACGCCGTGCCGCACGATCGGCGCGCGCCAAGGCCAAGCTCGCGCGAGGCGCGGGCCGCAATCAATAATCGCCAGTTTGAACAGGCCGAAGCGATTGCGCTGGATGTCAGGAGTTGGGGACTCACGTATGGTCTCTTTGAAGACAACCCCGAGAAGGTCGCGGCGGCGGCTCGCGCCCTGCGACGGCGCGATAAGATCCGCACTGCGCCGGTTCGGGAACAGTCGAGCCAGGGCGTGTATGACATTCTGGTGCAGGAGTCGCGGCAACTGATGTCGCTGGGCCGGCTGGACGAGGCCGAGGCGAAGGCGCAGCCAGGCACAGAGCATGAACGTGGTGCCGTCGCTGACGGCCGATCGGGCCGAGTCGGTGCTGCACGAGATCGCGATGGTGCGTGCTCAGAAGGCCCCGGCAGCGCCCTCGCGTCCGGGTACCGAGGCGCCGGCCGTGGTTGCCGAGCGTGAGGCGAACGAGCTGCTGGCCAAGGGCGATCAGTCCGGCGCGGCGGCCAAGTTCCGGGATGCCGAGCGGTTAAGCAGCGACGAGCGCGGGCAGGCGGTCGCAGCGGCGATTGCGGCCGTGCCCGCGGCCGACCCCGCAGTCACTCAGATTGCGGCCACTCAGGCCCCAGCGGCGCCTGCCTTGGCCGCGCCGGTCGACGATCCCGCCGCGCGGCCTGCGGCTGCGCCTCCGATTGCGCCGGCTGCGCCTCCGGCAGCCGACGCGGCGGTCGCGCTGGCCCAGCCAGCGCCCGCACCGGCCCCGGTGCAAGACGCCGCACGCGTCGATGCGCCCAAGCCCGATGCAGAAACACCGGCCAATCGCGGCGAGCGATTGCTCGGCGAGGCGAAAGAGCTGTACAAGAGCGGCAACTACCAGGCTGCCAAGCAGCTTGCTGCGGAAGCCAAAGCGGGCAAGTTCGGCGTCGAGCCTCAGGCCGACGAGCTCATTGCTCAGATTGCGCTGGCCGAGCAAGGCGGTGCGCTCAACCTCTACGAATCGGCCCTGGCCGCGCTCCGCTCGGGCGACAAGCCGCGGGCGCGGGTCCTGCTGGCTGAGGTCGCCGCCGCCGGCGATTCGCTCGACGAAGCGATGCGCGCCAAGGTCGAGAGCCTGGCCCAGAAGTTGGCCGGCGACGACAAGGACAAACCCGACGGTAAGTCCACCACCGCCACAGCCAACGACGCCGAAGCGCTGGCCGCGCAAAAGCTCAACGCCGAGGTCGGCACCAAGATCGCCGAGGGGCGCCGGCTGCATGACACCGATCCCGACAAGGCGATCGCCCTTTACGAAAAGACGCTGACCGACGTTCAGGCCGCCGGGCTCTCGGTCGACCTTACCCGGCCGATGGTCCGTCGTCTGGAAGTGGCCATCGAGCTGGCCAAGAAGGACAAGGCCGCCTTCGAGGTCAAGATGCAAGACAAGAAGCTCCGGGCCGATATCGAGATGAAGCGGCTGCGCATCCTCGAGGCCGACAAGGCCAAGAAGGAGCGGCTGAAGGAGCTGATGGACAAGGCCACGACCGCTTACGCCCAGGGCAACTTCTACGACGCCGAGGCCTACGCCAAGCGTGCCGTGGAAGTCGATCCCAACGAACTGGCCGCCGTGATGCTTGTTTTCAAGGCCAAGACCGAGCGCCGGTACAAGCAAGACCTCGAAAACCGCGCCGGCAAGGAAGAAGCCAGCATCATCGCCTTCCAGGGCGTCGACCAAGCGTCGATCGCCGACCCCGAAGTGCAGCTTCACGGCATCGCCTTTCCCAAGAATTTCGCCGACCTCACCCGCGACCGCCGCGAGATGAACGCGCGACTCGAAATCCGCAAGGACCCCAAGGTCCTGGCCATCGAGGCCAAGCTCAAGGAGCCGATCTCGATGACCGTCGACAAGCAGCCGCTGGGCGAGGCGGTCACGTTCCTGCAGAACTACACCGGCCTCAATATCGTGCTCGACCCCAAGGCTCTTGCCGAGGAGGGGTTGACGTCGGCCTCGCCGGTGACCCTCACGGTCAACCAGATCCAGCTCAAGAACGCGCTCAAGCTGCTCTTGAAGCCGCTGGGGCTGACCTACAAGGTTGAAGATGAAGTCGTGCTGATCACCAGCCCGCAAGCGACGCAGGCGCAGACCTATCCGAAGAGTTACTATGTCGGCGACCTGGTGATGCCGCCGGATCACGGTTCGCAGGCCACGATGCCGCACAATTCGCTGTATCCCGACCCGCAAACGTCGCCGAACGACCCCAACGCCGGCTTACCTGGCCCGGCGCCGATCGGAATGGACCCCCGGTTCGGAGGGGTGACTTCCGGCGGATTTGCGACTTCCCGGGGCGAGCGGCCCAAGCCGGACATGACCCCGATCATTCAACTGATCACGACTACGATTGCGCCGGGCACCTGGCGGGTCCAAGATGGGGCGGGCCAGGACGTCACGGGTGCCTATGGTCTCGGCGGCGGCTTCGGTGGAGGGGCCGACGCCGGCGGCCTCGGTCAAGAGCGCCAGCCCGGCGCCGTCGTGCCGTTCTTCCTTTCGATGAGCTTGATCATCAAGCATACCGCAGATGTCCATGATCAGGTCGCCGATCTGCTGCGGCAGCTTCGCCGGCTCCAGGACTTGCAGGTTTCGGTCGAGGTCCGGTTCATCACCGTCAACGATACGTTCTTCGAGCAGATCGGCGTCGACTTCGACTTCCAGATCCTCTCCGACACGGTGGGCAAGCACTCGACCTTCGCAATCCCCAACGCGTCGCTGGCGATCATCCCGACCCCATCGGCCACCACGACCACGACCACGACGTCGACATCCACATCGACGTCCAGTTCGAGCTCGAGCTCGACGGGGACGGGGACGGGGTCGGGGTCGGGGACGGGCACGGGTACAGGATCGGGCACGGGAACGGGATCAGGCACGTCGACTTCGTCGTCGTCTTCGACGTCGAGTTCGAGTGGGTCCTCGACGTCGACTTCGAGCTCGACGGGATCGAGTACCACAGGCACATCTGCGCCAGCGGTCTACCTCGTCAACCCCTTCCAGGACCATACGCTGGGCAGCCGGACACCGCTGATCGTCGGCACGGGGGCCCCGGGTTTGGGGCAACTCAGTACGAACCTCGCCATCCCCTACACCGGTCCGCAGTCAACGTTGGTCGCACCTCCTCAGTACATGTCGGGCACGGGTGGGACGTTCGGGATCGCATTCCTGAGCGACCTGGAAGTCTATCTGTACCTCACAGCCGCGCAGGGCGACAGCCGGTCAAACGTGCTCCAGGCCCCCAAGGTGACGACCTTTAACGGAGCGCCGGCGACCGTCTTGAGCGCCACGATCCAGTATTACGTCTCATCGCTCACGCCGATCGTCGGCTTCGGCGCCGTGGCCTACCAGCCGGGGATCGGTTCGATTCCGAGCGGTCCGACATTGAACGTGACCCCGGTGGTCTCGGCCGATCGCCGCTACGTGCGAATGACGCTCTCGCCATTCTTCAACACGCTGGTGTCGTTGACGACCTTCAGCTTCCAGGGGGCGGCCGTCAGCGGCGGCGTATTCGGCAGTTCCAGCGTGCTTACGACCACGCTTCAGCTTCCGGTAACTCAGACAGCCACCATCACGACGACGGTGACGGTTCCCGACGGCGGCACTGTCCTCCTGGGCGGCGTCAAGACGCTCAACGAACAGCGCACGGAGTTCGGCGTGCCCGTTCTGTCCAAGATCCCCATGATCGACCGTCTCTTCCGCAACGTCGGCATCGGGCGGACCACCACCAGTCTGATGATGATGGTGACTCCGCGAATCATCATTCTCGAGGAGGAAGAGGAGCGGCTAGGCGTGCCGTCGGTCGCCCTCTGATAACCTTGAAATCGAGGGAGGCCTCGCTTCCCTTGGTCGTTGCACTCGCGATCCCGCAAGGCCGCCGGAGCACGTTCCGGCGGCCTTTTTTCGTTCGCGCTCCTTGCCGCCCCGTCGCGCAAGGTCGGTGTGCGCAAGCCGGGCGGACCCTTCCTGCGCTTGATCGGCCGGCTGGAATTCGAGATGCTAGACGACGGCGGGAATCGATCTTACGCAAACTTGCAGCGAGCGACTCATGTACGCATCCTTCATCTTGGGCCTGCTGATGGCATTCTCGGGCGGCCCCGCGCCCGATGATCGCCAAGAGGCGAAGCCGCAGGCACTCGAGCCCGACCCGGAGTGGCAGAGCCTGGGGCGGAGTCTCTGGTTCGACCCCAAGGCCAAGCGGTTGATCATCAAGGCCAAGGTCGTGCTGCGCGAGGGTTTCCTTGAACACCTCATGTGCTCCAAGGGCACCAAGGAGCATGAGGCCATTCTGGCGACCGATGCGATTCCGTACCAGATTCACACCGGGCTCTTGCTTACGGGAGCGAAGGAGGGGCATCCGGTGCGGTTTGTACCCAAGTTCGAGCCGCCGGCCGGGCCGGCGATTGCGATCGAGCTCTCATGGCGGCAGGACGGCGCGATGCACAAGACCGACTCGCGGCAGTGGGTCCGCGACGAGAAGGCCAAGGCGGCCCTGGCCATCGACTGGGTATTTGCCGGCAGCCAGTTCTATGATGACCCTGAGACCAAGACGAAACGCTACGCCGCCGATGACGGCGATCTGTTCACGGTGGCCAACTTCGGCAGCGCGATCCTCGACCTGCCGATTGCAAGCTCCGCCGATGACGCGAGCCGCGAGTTCACCGCCAACACCGATAAGATCCCTCCGGTCGGCACTGAAGTGTGGATGACGCTTTCTCCGCGTCGGGCCGAGGCCGAGAAGAAACCCGCCGCCGCCGCGACGCCAAGCCGATGAGCGAGCCAGTTGGTAGTTACCCCAGTTTGGGTGGCGATCCCCGAATGCGGGGGTTCAAGATGTGCCCGACTCAGATGCGGCCCGGGTTCACGCCGACCTACGTCCGCCGCAGTCGCGACATCAATCCAAGCGGAGCGCGCACCAGAAACCGCACGGATGAAACTGCGCGTCGGGAGGGTGCGTTACCAGTTTTTCCCAGTCACTCGAGGTCCACACCAGGAGCCGCGCTCGATACCCATTAATTCGCCAGAACGCCGCACCGCTCTCCGCGTCACGCTGGCGCGGCTCGCCGAGTTGCGTCAGCGCGCTCGCATCTGCCGCAAGCTTCAATAGCGCACTCATGAGAAACCGTCCTCCAAAGACTGAAAAGCCCCGCTGCCGAGCCGGCAGACCGCTACCGCTCCATTTAAGCGCCAGACCAGCCGTCCGTCGCTTCCGCCGTCGAGCATTCGGGCTTACCAGTTCATCCTGTCTAACGACCGCTTTACAAAACACCAGAGTCGTAATCACGCCATTAATGGCGTTACAGCGATCAAGATCGGCGGCTGGCGTAGCCGAACCTTATTTTTTCTTGGTTTTCGAGGGAGTAATCGACTTTCGGCCGCGACGCTGCTGGGTAACTGCTTTGCGGCGAGGCGATTGGACTAGCAGATGGCCAGCATTAATAAGCGCAAGTACTGGATGGCCTTGATCGGTGAGTCGGGAAGCTGACGATGAAGGAATTGATTATTACTGACGCTTTGACCAAGACCTACAGGCGGGTGGTCGCTGTGCAGTCGTTGTCGCTGTCCATTCGGCGCGGGGAGGTGTTTGGCCTGCTTGGGCCCAATGGATCCGGCAAGACGACGACGATTCGCCTGCTCCTGGGCTTGTTGCGGCCGACGGCAGGTCGGGCGACGATCGCCGGTTTCGATTGCTGGCGCAAAAGCCTGGACGTGCGCCGGCTTGTTTCTTACTTACCGGGCGAGCTGCGGATGTATGGGTCGCTCACCGGCTTGGGGACGCTGAAGCTGCTTTCCGACCTCCGCGACGGCGTCGGGCTGGAACGGTCCGTGGCGATTGCGGAGCGAATCATGAAGCTGAACCTGAAGCGCAAGGTTCGAACTTACTCGACGGGAATGAAACAGAAGCTCGGGCTGGCGCAAGTCTTCGGCGACCCCGTCGAGACTCTGATTCTGGACGAGCCCACGTCGGCACTCGACCCGTCTGCGCGGGCAGTGGTGTTGGGTTTGATCCATGAGGCTCGCTCTCAGGGCCAGACCGTGATATTCTCGGGGCACGTTCTGGCGGAAGTCGAGCAGGTGGCCGATCGCGTGGCGATCATGCGGAAGGGGCGTTTGATGCATGTTGAAGACATGCACGCGCGGCGAAGCCTGCGGATGCTGCTCGTCCGGTTCGAGAACGACGTCGAGCCCGAGTTTCCGCCTGAATTGGAACTGAGCGTCCGCGAGCGCAACGGCACCGGTCTCTTGCTGGAGCACCAAGGCGAACTTGGGCCCTTACTGCGCTGGCTGGCAGCGGCCCCGATTCGCGACATCGCGATCGGCACCGAGGACCTCCGCAGCCTGTATGATCGTTTTCACGGTCCGAACGTTGGCGACGACGAGGTGCCGGAATGAGACCTTTCTGGGCATTGGTACGTAAACAAGTTCTTGAGTCGCGCTGGTCTTTAACGTTTTCCGCCGCGGCTCTGTTTGGTCTGGGCTGGCTGTTCGTGTACGTGACGGCGCTCAACGAGGCCGAGATAGTTGAAAGGCTTGGCTCCGGCGAAGGCGGGGGACGGATTCAATGGCTTCGCAACCTCGGAGTCGGCGAGGAGCCCTCGTCGATTGCGCTCGTGATGGCCTCGTGGAACCATCCGTTTATCTTGCTCTTGATCGCGAGCTGGGCGATCGGTCGGGGCGCTGCCGCAGTCGCCGCCGAGGTCGAGCGCGGCACGATGGACCTGATCCTCTCGCGGCCGATCTCGCGATCTGCTCTGCTGGCAGCACAGGTGTGCGTGGCCACCGTCGGCCTGATGGTTCTGGGATCCGCACTGGCGGCGGGGGCGTCGCTTGCCGTGCAGTACAACGTGCTGCGCGAGCCGCCCAAGGTCAGCGAGTTTGTGTGGCCGGCGGCCAATCTGGTCGCGCTGGGATTGCCGATTTATGGATACACCCTCTTTTTTTCGTCGCTGGACTTCGTCGGCAAACGCCCCATTTTCCTCGGGGCCGTCGTCACCCTCGCGGGGTTCATCGCCTGGGTCGTCTCGATGATCCCCGTGCTTCGAAAGCGCAAGCTGGAGGCCGTGGCTGGAACGGATCTCGATTTTCCGGGCTTATAACCCGGTCGAACATCGTCACGGGAGGCGATGGATTCACCTACAACATTGCGATCCTCGCGGGTATCGGTGCCGCATGCACGGCGCTGGCATTTGTCGCCTTTGGGGCGCGCGACCTGCCCACCAACGGCTGAACGGGTTGACAACGTGGCAAACCGCGTGACATACGACGACGCCGTGATTGGGGCGGGTATCACGGGGCTGGCCCATGCCTACCAACTGGCGCGGCGCAAGCGGAGGGTCATCGTGCTGGAGCGCGGTCCGCGGGCTCTGGGTGCCTCGGTGCGCAATTTCGGAATGCTCTGGCCGATCGGCCAGCCCTTGGGCCCGCTGCGCAGCTCGCCCGGCGCAGTCTCGAGATCTGGCTGGAGGTCTTCGGCGCAAGCGGGCTCTGGCATGACCGGTGCGGCTCACTTCATCTGGCGTATCACGATGACGAAGCACAGGTTCTGAGCGAGTTCAGTTGCGAATGTGCGGAACGAGCAGAGCCGGTGCAGCTACTCGAGCCCGACGCGATTTGCGGCCGCGCCCCGGCGGTGAAGCATGCCGGACTCAAGCTGGGGCTCTGGAGCCCGCTCGAGGTGTGCATCGATCCGCGTGAAGCCGTCGCCGGACTGCCGGGATGGCTAGCACAGCGATCGGGGGTTGAATTCCGGTTTGGCTGCACGGTCACGGCCGTCGAGCTGCCCGTCATCACGGTCGCCCGCGCGAGGATCACCGCTGACCGCGTCTGGATCTGTTCTGGCGACGAGCTCGGGCTGCTTTACGCCGATGAGCTTGCCGCCTGCGGGCTCGTGCGCTGCAAGCTGCAGATGATGCGCTCGTTGCCCTGTGCAGACGGGTGGCGACTTGGGCCGATGCTGGCGGCGGGGCTGACCCTGCGCCATTACGCCGCATTCCAGAACTGTCCGTCACGCCCTGCGCTCGTGAACCGCATCGCTCGCGAATCGCCGTGGTTCGACCGGTTAGGAATCCATGTGATGGTGTCTCAGAACGGCCTGGGAGAGCTGACCATCGGCGATTCGCACGAATACGGCGCGGCGATCGAGCCATTCGACAAGGGCGAAATCGACGAGTGGATCTTGAGTTATCTTGGTACCTTTCTCGATCTACCGGTCCTGCGAATCGCGACGCGCTGGCACGGCACGTACGCAAAGCACCCCACGCGCACCTATCTGGTTCTGCAGCCCGCGCCCGGCGTGACCGTGGTCACAGGCCTGGGGGGCGCGGGTATGACGCTGTCATTCGGGCTGGCTGAGCAAGTGGTCGCGGCCGAGCTGGGAGAATCCGCTGGCCGACACGAAGGGACGTGACGCATGCCCGACATCGAGCTCGTGGTTTTTGACATGGCCGGCACCACCGTTTGCGATGACGATTCGGTGAACCGTTGCCTGCGGGAAGCGCTTGCGGCGGCGGGGCTGGCGGTAGCGCCGGCCGCGGTCAATGCCGTGATGGGGCTGCCCAAACCGCAGGCGATCTCGATTCTCATCGAGCAATCGCCGCTGCGCTGAGCTTCGCGGCCGCGCACAAGCGATCCACCATGATTTCGTGGCGCGGTCCATTGACTTTTATGCACACGATCCTTCGGTGCGCGAAGTACCGGGCGCGGGCCGGGTGTTCGAGCTCTTGAAGCGGGCGGGCATCAAAGTCGGGCTCAACACCGGCTTCAGCCGGGCCATCACCGATGTCATTCTCGGCCGCCTGGGCTGGGCACACAGCCACCTGGTCGATGCGACGATCTGCAGCGATGAGGTCAAGCGCGGTCGACCCCATCCGGACATGATTCTCGCGCTGATGAATCGATTCCGGATGACAGAGGCCCGGCGCGTGGCCAAGGTCGGCGACACGCCCGTCGATCTCGAGGAGGGTTCGCGAGCGGGCTGCGGGCTCATCGTCGGGGTCACCGGGGGTACTCACACACGCGCGCAGCTTGAACTCTTCCCGCACACTTACCTGATCGAGACGATCGCGGAGTTTCCGCCGCTCTTGAGGCTCGAGACTGCCTAAAAAACGGACTGCCGACAGCGCGGGCTCCCAGGAAGCGGGCGCTGACGGCAGTCAGTCCGTTGGCTCGATCGATGACGGCTCTCGGCGTGTCACTGCTGGGGCGGCGGCGGCGCGGGGGTTGGCTTCTTTTCCTTGTCTAATTTGTCAAGATCGAGCTTGTTGAAGAAGTCGTGGACTGGGGCGGCATTGGCTTGCGCGGTGCCCGGCTCCTCGACCTTGGCCTCCTCGATCCGATCGCGCACGTTGGCGACCACTGGGAAGAGCCGACTGTAAATCATGCGTTGTTGCGGCGTCTCGGCCGCGCCGAATCGCAGGCCGAAAAAGTGCATGAACGAGATCAGATTGCCGACCGTGGTCGTCTTGACCATGCGCAGTTGATCGAGGGCCTCCTTGGTGTCGGGCTTCTCGAGCATTTTGACCAAGCCGGTGAAGGTGGTGATGAACTTCTTGGCTTCCTGCTGCTCGCGGAGGTCCGGGAGAGGGTTGGCGTCGAGCTTGGCGCGGAGGCGTTTGATGAGCATGTTCGCCCGGCTGATGGTGCTCGCTGAGATTTCTCCCTCTTCGTCTTCCTTGCGAGCCTTCTCGACGATTTCGTCGAAGGCGGCCTTGTCCTCTGCGAATTCACCGCCCGCCAGCGCTGCGGGCCATTTTGTGACTGCCTTGACCTGCGAAAGCGCGATCGTGACGGCCTCGGAGGCATAGCGGAAGGGGATTTCCCTGATGTCCTTGGCTTCGACGGGCGCCTTGGCGAGTCCATAGAGAGTCGAGCTCTGGATTCTGGGGTTAGAAAGCTGTTGGAGGGCGAGGTTCAGCGCATCGCCATTTTCGACGTCGCGAGAGGTCGGATTTTCGGTCAATTGCTTGATGCGACTATTGTACAGTTCCTTGTGGCGGGACGCGTCGGCGTCGCGCTTGGCAACGTAATCGGCCAGCATACTCTGCTGGATTTGATTCATATAGGTGTTCCAGCGCATCGCGGTGTCGGCATTGATCGAGTTGGCGACCGCGGTTTCTCGGTTGTAGACGCCGGCACCGTAGGCGAGGGTGCCCAAGCCTTGTAGCCCCGCGCCCGCGACCGTTTGTCCCCCTCCCCAGCCGCCCCCGCCGTAGCCCCAGCCCCACTGGGCGCGAGCAGATTGGGGAGACACCGACAGGACCAAAGCTAAGGGCATTGCAATTCGAAGGCATCGGACCATCGTGAACCTCCTGTCGGCTGAACGAAAGCGTCGGCCGGCATAAAGACGATCATGCAGGTTTGCAGCTTAGATGTTGCCGTATCGAGTACCAACTGATTTTATCATACAACCGCCATGCCAATACTGTAAGAGGCGCGCATTTCCAGGCAGAGAGGCAGGCGACCGGTCCGCTGACGGCTGCTCGCGTTTTCATGCTTGACCGATCAATCGTCTTCGAGCGGGACCAAGTCGGAGTCGGAGCTCGGTTCTGGTGGTCGGGCAAGGTGTGTTGCCGGCGCCGGTTGTGCGGTCGCTGCCGCGGCCGGATCGGGGGCCTTGGCAGCGGCGATCGAGCCTGGCGACCTTGCTTGGACCGGCGGAGCCTCGTCGGGCTCGAGTTCGAGGCGAAATAACACGGGTCCGATCGCCAGCTCATCGCCGTAGTAGAGTCTCGACTCGTCGACCAGCCGACCGTTGACGCGCACCCCATTTCGGCTTCCGAGGTCGCGGATCAGAACTCGGTCGTAAGCCAGCGCTACACAGCAGTGCCGCCGTGAGACCTTGGGCGAATCAATGCGAACATCGCATTCGAGATGCCGACCGATCAAGAGGACCGGTCGATACAGCGCAACGACCGGCGCGGACCCCTTTTTCAGTGGAGCGAGTCGGAATGACATTCAGGGGGGCTCTCGGCAGCGTGGTTCGGCAGCAACGGATCACGGCCTTCCTCGCCGGCTGGGGGCTCTGCAGGCATCTCGACGATGACCTTGATCTGGCATTTCTCGCTCATGCCATTGGGAAGGAGCTTCCGAACGGCCGCCGCGAACGCGTTCTCGTCGGGCTTGGCGAACGGCGGCGCTTCGCGGTCGTGCGCCGGCCCGATCGGGCTGCGCACTTCTTCGGGGGATCGATTCGACATCACTCCTGCCCCTGCTTCGGCAATGGTCTGCTCGTGAGCCTGGCCATTGTCGAGTCGGTAACGAATGTGCGCGATCGACAGCTCGTCGCCGGGCTTGAGCCGGCCCATTTCCACACGCTGTCCGTTTATGCGAATCCCATTAGTGCTGCCCAGATCGCGCACCATGACTTCGCCATTCTCTTGCGTCATGCAGCAATGGTGCCGAGACACCCGCAACGAGTCGAGACGCGTGTCGCATGATGGATGACGGCCCACCACCACCATGGCGCGGTCCAGGCTAATATCTGGGCCCTCATCGAGAGCCACGAGTCGCGCGGACATGGTGACACATCCTCGACCGAGACCATTGGCCGAGATACGATCGCGATCGTCAGCCAAAGTCTAATTCCTCATTATAGATCAACCCTCGCCCGACCGCCAGCGCGAAATCGACCCCTTTGCGGCGGACTGGCACCGCCTTCGATCACGCGAGGAGCCGCGAATGACTCCTTCCTTCCCCGCATTCATCCGTCGCCGCCCGACTTCTTCGTCCTTAACTCTATCTTAAGTATAAAATGGGAAAAGTGAAAAGAATACCAGATACTCGTTATTAATGTCAAAAAAAATGACCGGGCGTTCGTGGCGTATTTCGTTCGATGCGGGGCAACCGGTCCGGCTAGCTATCGATAGATACCAACCTGCCCACTTCGGCCGACGGTTCGGCGGAATCAATAGCTGGCGAATTCACAAGCCTGGGCGGTTCGGTCGTCCTTGCCAAGCAGATCCCCATCTCGTAATCAGGCAGCACAGGGCGAAAAACCGTAACAATTAGATCGGGTCGCGCCAGAAAAGGCTAGAAGGACGTGCCGGTTATTTCCATTTTTTTCGAAATCGGCTTTATGAAACCGACATACAGTACTGATCATAAATATACTATACGGGTAGAAGATGGCCCTGTTCGCGCAGCCAGTCGATTGCGTCGGCGAGTGAGCTGCGAATGGAGCGCGGCTGCAGCCCGAGTTCCGAAAGCGTTCGCGTTGCGTCGAAGTGCATGAGCCGTCTCGCCAGCCGCACGCCGGTCATGGTGGCCTTGGGAGCGCGGCCGGTCAAGTGGTCTGCGACCAGCTCGCTCAACCACGCTGCCGCCAGAGCGACGGGATAACTAACCCGCAAGCGCGGCGACGCCACGCCTGTTAACTCGCTTAACAACCCGAGAAGCTCGCGCAGCGTCAGGTTGGCGTGGCCAAGCAAATACCTGCGCCCGGCGTTCCGCGCTCCATCACCAGAATAAGCCCGTACGCGACGTCGCGCACGTCGATCAGGTTGAGGGTGCAGTCCATGGTCGCGGGGAGTCGTCCGCGCACAGAAATCGAGGATCAGTCGCGTCGGCGGCGAGAGCCCGCGATCGCCCGGTCCCACCGGCATGGTCGGGTTGGCGACCACGACCGGCTTTCCCGGCCCGGGCCAGCGAAAATGCGTACTGCTCGGCCAGCAGCTTCGACAGACAATACGGGCCGACCGCGTCGTTAGCGCGAATCTCGATATTTTCATCGATCGTGCCGTCGGTGTGTCGACTTGGTCAAGATGCTTTCGGTGCTGGTGTGCAGCACGCGCGCGCGCACCGGCGGCGAGCGCGGCGTCGAGCACGTTGACCGTGCCCCGATGTGATTCACCAGGTCGAACTCGCGCCGGTCGCGCGCCCACAGGTTGGGGTTCGCGGCCAGGTGGTAAACCCATTTGCCGCCATCGAGCGCACGAGGCCACCTGCGGCCGATCACGAATGTCGGCGAAGACAACCTCGACCCCGTGCGGCAGATGATCGACCGCGCGCTCCCGGCCGCTCCACCACCCGCACCGGCCTGGCCCGCAGTCGACCAGCTGCCGCGACCAGATGGCTGCCGATGAAGCCTGCCCCGCCCGTCACGATCGTCAACTCGTCCATGACATAGACATCTTAGATCGATAGATTAATGTCTTGAATCGACGATTGGCCGATCGCCCTGCGATGGCGACTATCCGGATGCGTGTACAGCTCCTGTTCGAGGCCCGAGTTGAGCTGGGCCGTTCGAGCACGCCGGCGGCGACCCAGTCGGCGAATCGCTCGGGCGTGACGAAGTCGGTGAATCCGTAGCCGCCGGGCTGGCGATGCCGCTCGATCTCTTTCCAGTCGACGTAGATGTGGGTCAGCTTGCCGCTCGTGCAGAGCGTCGGCGAAGCTCTTCGGGGCTCTTGCCGCTGGCAAGCACCTCGATCGTCTCGGGGTCGAAGACGGTGTTGTAGGCGACCTTGTGTCGGAGATGAAACACGGCGGCCTGGCCGACCAGGAGCGGCCGGGCGTCGGCGGGCAGCTCGGCGTCGAGCCGGTGCAAGCGGCGCGTTCCAGCTCGCCGGGACTGTCGCGCGCAGCGAGACCAGGTCGCCGGTCCACTCGTTGAGGCCCGCCAGCGCCGTCGAGATCAGTACGTGAGGTTCGTGAGCCAGCGCGATCGCCAGGAGCACGGCCGAGCGAGGATCGACCAGAGCGCGGTGCCGCGACCAGTCGGCCCCCAGGCCCGCCAGGATCGCCAGCGGCGGCAAGAGCGGCAGCCAGAACCGGTCGAGCCGGTGAGTCAAGAGCCACCAGGTGAGAAAGAGGTAGGCGACGTACCCCCAAAGCGCCAGCGCCACCCGCCGCGAGCCCGGCCGCAACAAGGCCAACGGCGCCAGCGCCACGTAAAGCGGCGACTGCCAGTCGGACCGGCCGGCGACGTCGACGATCGAGCTCCAGAGCTCGCTCCGCCGTGACCGGCCTGCGGCCGTGCGCGGCCGACCACTTCGCCTCGCGGGCTGCGTCCCAGTGCCGGCCGTGGAAGACGCGGTTGGCCAGCGGATAGACCGGGTTGCCGGTGTCGATCACGTTCTTGCCCAGCCAGGGGCCCATCACGATCGCCCAGCCGACGACGTAGCAGGGCCAACGGGCGCGATCGACCGGCCGCCGCGCCGCATCGGCCAGCCGCGAGCACGCCCAAACGGAATGCACCGCCGAGATCAGCGCCGGGTACTTGCAGCCCATCGCGCCGCCGGCCAGGAGGCCGACCAGAGCCCACGCATCGACCGCTGCGCTGATCGCGCGCTCGTCCGAGCCGCGGACCACGCCCCAGACCAGCGCGGCGTGATAGAAGCAGAGCGGCCCTTCGACATAGGCGAGCACGGCCACCCGGTAGATCCAGGGCGTCGACAGGTAGACGATCGCCGCGATCCAGGCGGCGCGCGGCGAGCCCGACGCGCGCCGTCGTCGCGGCGATCAACACGGCGGCCGCCGGCGCGAAGAAGGCAACCAGGAGCTGGCCCGCCAGCCCGCCCCACCACCAGTCGTCCAGCACCTCCATGCCCAGCAGGTGGAGCATCTCCACGCCGAACGGCATGCTGGTGTAGACGTTGTGCGGCAAGAAACGCGATCCGGCCGGCCTGGTAATACTCCTTGGGACCTTGCAGGTGATATTCGAGGACGTCGAAGTCGATCGACGGCAGCATCGCGCCCAGGAGCATGACGACCACGAACGGGGCGACCACGATCAGCAGAAGCAAGATCGATGACCGCGGGCCTGGCCCGGCCGGCGCGCCACAGACCGCGAGGTCGACAAGCCCGACCGACGGCGATGAGCCCCAGCCCGACCCGAAAGAGCCACGGATCGAGCCAGCCCAGCCGGCCCACCAGCAAGGTGACGACGCCCAAGCAGCCCCGCGCCGAGGCCGTAATCGAGCGCGATCCGCTCGCCGGCGTCGAGCCCGTCCGCCAGCTGCAGACGCCGGCAGCACCAGGTCTCCCAGGCCGACCGCCGCCGCGGCGATCAACGCGGCCGCCAGCACGATCGGCAGGCGCTGGGGCAGGTTCTCGACGTGGCTCAGCTCCGCGAGTCCCTTGCCCAGAAACGACTCGCGAAAGGGCGTGCCGGGCACGACTTCGGGGAATGCCTTGAGCAAGAGCCAGCCGCGGCGGAGGGCCTTGTGCGGCCGGCACTCCGACGTTGTTGGCGTTGGGCAGCGGGACGATCAGGAACCAGCGCAGCCAGGCCAGCTCGGCGACCGCCAGGAGCAGCGATGCCAGACGAGCACGTGCGCACGCCGTGCGCGATCGCGTGCAGCCTTGCCGGGGCTGGCTGGCCTGCTGGACTGGCCGGCTGTCACAGCGTCGGCCCGATGGTCCAAGGGGCGAACTCCTCTTCGCCCACGCCCTGCCCGCTCGCTCTTGGTCGTCGCGCCGCTGGCCACCTCGAGGATCAGCTCGAAGAGCCGGCGGCCCACGCTCTCGACCGGCTCGCCCTCGAGGATCGGGCCGGCGTCGAGGTCCATGTCGTCGATCATCCGCTCGTACATCGGCGTGTTGGTCGCCACCTTGATGCACGGCGTCGGCTTGAGGCCGAGCACGCTGCCGCGGCCGGTGGTGAAGACCAGCACGTTGGCCCCGCCGGCGACCAGGCCGGTGGTGCACGGGGGGTCGTAGCCGGGCGTGTCCATGAAGACCAGGCCGGGCGTGTCGACCCGGCGCGGCGTACGGCACGACGTCGACCAGGGCGGTCGAGCCGGCCTTGGCCAGGGCACCCAGCGACTTCTCGTAGATCGTCGTCAGGCCGCCGGCCTTGTTGCCCGGCGACGGGTTGTTGTCGATCTGGGCGCCGAAGACGCCGGTGTACCACTCCCACCACTTGATCCGGTCGACGAGCTTCTGGCCGACCTCGCGCGTGACGGCCCGCCGGGTCAGCAGGTGCTCGGCGCCGTAGATTTCGGTCGTCTCGCCCAGGATGGCCGTCCCGCCCTGGGCGATCACGCAGGTCGGCCGCCACGCCCGAGCGCCGGGTTGGCCGTCACGCCCGAGTTGCCGTCGGAGCCGCCGCATTCCATCGCCAGGCAGATCTTCGACGCCGGCTGCTCGGTCCGCCTCCACGAATTGGCCTCGGGCATCAGCTCGTAGACGGCCCGCACGGCCGCCTCGACCGTCCGGGTGATCCCCCCCTCCTCCTGGATGTTCAGCATGCGCGGCCGATGCGCCGGCTTGCTTGTGCCCGTTGCCACTGGCGGCTCGCCGAGCGTGACCAAGATGCTGCGTCTCGACCAGATGCTGAGGCGTAGCCGACCTCGCAGCCGAGGCCGACGATCACGTACGCCGCCACGTTGGGATGATGGGCGAAACCGGCCAGCACGCGCTCGAGGATCTGGTGGTCGGGCCCTTCGAACGGCAGCCCGCAGCCCCCCTTGTGGGTGATGGCGAAGACGCCGTCGATGTTGGGAAAATCCTGGCGCCAGCGCGCCGTCGCGGAACCGGTCGGCGACATAGCGCGAGGTGCTGGCCGAGCAGTTGACCGTGCTGATGACGGCGATGTAGTTGCGCGTGCCGACCCGGCCGTCGGGCCGCAGATAGCCGCGAAACGTCGCGCGGCCGGTCCGGCCGGCGGCGCGGCGGGCCGCTCGGAGGCAAAGGCGTAGTCGCGCTCGAACAGGTCGGCCTTGAGGTTGTGCACGTGGACCAGCGACCCGGCCGCGATCGCCCTGCGATGCGAAGCCGATGATCTGGCCGTACTTGCGCACCGGCTCGCCCGGCGTCGATGTCGGCAAGCGCGACCTTGTGGCCCAGCCCGATCGGCTCGCGGACCTCGATCGTCCGCGTCGCCGAGCGTGAGGACGAAACCCGCGCGGGATCGGCCGGGCCGCCACGGCCACCTTGTCGTCGTTTCGCAAGACGACGGCCCTGGGACCGTCGACAATTGCTGCCATGTCGAGCGCCTCGTCGTGAGTCTGCCGGCTATGATTCGACCCGATCTGTCAGTCTAGTCTTTTGCCCCACGGCAGGAAAGCCGCTCGGATTGAGGCGGTACTGATGGTCGCGTGCTGTCTCGCGTGGTTCCCGGAGACGCTTACCCGCCCCGTGACCGCGGGCCCGGAGTTCTGAATGCCGGCCCCGAAACCCTGCGGCGATCAAACCTTCAGGGTCTTGAGATATGCAACGCTCTGCTGCGTCAGTTCCCAGCTTTGCTCGACGAAATAGTTCTTGACACCGCCGACCTTCGCGGCGTTGAAGGTCTTCACCCAATCGATGCTGCCTCGGCCCAGCGCGACTTGCGGGTGTCGTCCGCCGCGTCGCCTCGCCTGCGCACCTTTGGGCGGCGGCGCAGGAACCGGGGCGTTCATGTCCACGTCCTGCAGATGCATCGAGTTGAAGCGGCCAGGGTACTTCAGGAAGTAATCGGCGGCGACCAAGCCGGCCGTGATCGTCGACATCTGGAACTGAAACTTGACCAGCTTCGGATCGAGCAGGTCGAACAGCAGGTCGTACGTCCGTTTCCCATCAACCATCGAGAGCTCGAAGCCCTCGTTGTGCAGGCCCTGCTGCACGCCGGCCTTCGCCGCCACGGCGGCGATCTTGTTGTATTCGTCTGCCGCTCTTTTCACCTGGTCGAGCGTGGGGTTGTTACCCCCGTTCCCTTCACCCAGGGTTGCGGTAATCATCTGCGTGATGCCGACTTCCTTCGCCCAGTCGATGCTCTTCTCCTGGCTGTTCCGCAGCTCATCCATGGTGAAGTGAGAGCTCTCGGCTTTCATGCCGTGATCGGCCAGGATTTGCCTGACTTTCTTGCCGCTGGCGAGCGACTCGAAGTCTTGGCCGTAACCGATCGGCGAACACAGCTCGAGCCTCGTCACGCCGATGTCGGCCATCATCTTGGCGAACGCGGGAAAGTCGTTGAGCATCGCGCGCACGGGCCAGACCTGACTACCGATCGGCAGGCCCAGCGGATTCGCCCAGAGCTCCGCCGGATTCGCGGCCACGAACCCGGCCACGCCGGAACAAGCTGCTGCCGTTTGCATGAACTCTCGTCTCGAAGTAGCAGCCATGAGCCTTTCTCCTCAAGCTAAATACATGTTCTTTCGCGGAGCGAAAGACGACTTACATTTCCCAACCCGGGCGATATTCGCGCGTCAGGAACCTGTTCGCCTCGGGGACGTTGGTGATCTTCGCGCCGGCGGAATCCCAGAGAAGTCTCCGACCACCGAGCCGCAGTGAGATGGAGGCCAGGTTCATGGCATCGCAGATCGGGCCTGCCAGCAGGAAATCGCCGTAGCTCGCCGGGCCTCCTTTGAAGGCCGTGATCCATGCGGCATTGCGCGCTCCTCGGTTGCCGCCTCGGCGACCGCCGCCGCGCTGCCGTGGGGCTGGCTCGGGCAAGTTGTGCTCCGTCCGAAAAGCACGCATTCTCGCTTCAGGAATTAACTGCGGGTTTTCGCTGCGGAAGCCGCCCAGGATCTTTCCCTTGTCGCCGACGAACATCATGCCTTCCTCGGGCAATTCCTTGTTCTGGGCCATGAGCTCTTCGGGCACGGGCGGTTTGATGCCACCATCATACCAGAAGATGTCCACAGGCGGCCGCTCGCCCTTGGACGCGAATCGCATGCGAATCGTGCAGGCGGCTGGGAATGAGTAGTCGTTCTTGATCGGCACGCAGGTTTGTCCCGAAACCGTGCAGACGTGGCTGGGTGTCGATTCGACGCTGATCGGCGAATCCAGTTCGAGGAGCTGGAAAATCGGCCAGAGGCTGTAATGACCCATGTCGGCGATCGACCCGCCGCCGAACTCATACCAGCCGCGGAAATTGGTGTGAGTGTAATTGGGGTGATACGGGCGATCCAGCGATGGGCCGAGCCAGAGGGGCCAGTCGAAGCCTGCGGGGACAGGAGGCGTGTCGGTCGGCAGGGTCGGAAACTGGGGCCACACCGGCCGCATCGACCAGTTGTGGATCTCGCGAAGCGTACCGACGGCGCCCATCTTGATCAGGTCCACGGCCTGTTTCTGATCGGCGCCTGGACTGGCGGGCAGGAAGTGGGTGGCAATCTTCTTCGAGCGGGCTGTCTCGATCAAGGCCCTGGCCTCCAGCAGACGATTCGCCAGAGGTTTGTGCACGATCACGTTCATTCCCTTTTTCAGGGCCGCGATCGAGATGGGCGCGTGAGTATGATCGGGCGTCATGACTTTCACCGCGGTCACGTCCGTCTCTTTATCCAGCAGCTCGCGGAAATCAACGTAAGTCGCGCATCCCTTGTAATGCTCGCTGTTGCGCTGCTTGGCGTAGTAGGTTTCCACAATCTCCTTGCCGACGTCGCGGCCGCCGGGCACGTGGTTCGAGCCTTCTCTCCAGGTCGGGTTGCCGATGAGCTGCCTGATTTCGTCGCGGATGTCGTTCTTGCTCCATTCCAAGTAATTGACCCCGTTTTCTCGACGTCGCACACGGCGACCACCTGCACGTCCGGGCTGGCGAGTATTCCGCCGATTTCGCGAATCGCCTGAGTCCCGAAGCCGATGCAGGCCAGAGTAATCTTCTCGCTGGGCGCGACAAATCCCGCCCCGCCCAGCACGTGTCGGGGCACGATCGTGAAGGAGGCGGCCGCCGCGCCGCCCGTCAGCATCAACTGGCGGCGTGAAAGGCTCCGCTGATCCGTCGGCTTGCTCGTCTCGTCTGTGTTCTTGGACCCGGAATTGGTTTTCATGGGAAAGCTCCGAGTTTCCGTTGGGCGCTGTCGCGGCAAGAGTGTGTCGGTCCGCCGAACAGCATCTTCAGTGCCACGCGGAGACCAGTCAATATGAGGCCGGTTGCGAATTCCCTAGAGGCCGGCTGATGAAAAGCTGGCCTTGCAGCACCTCGCAATTCCCGCATGCCTTATTGACACAAATTCATAAAGTTAGATGAGGAATCCAGGAAAGCAGGAGGGAAGAGAAATGCCGCTGGAACACGAAACCTTGACTGAGCGGCGAAGCCATCCAATTTGCGGTCGCGAGCTCCCAACTGAAGGCCGCGCGTAGGCAATTCGGTTTACTGCTGAACTTCGTCAAGACAACGCTCGATCCTAAGCGAGTCATTGCCTCATGAGCCTGTTCCTGCTTTCTTGCCTTCCTCATGAAGAATGAGCGGGGTATTTGCCTGAGGGCGCAACCGATTGAAAGAATATGCCGCAAACCGAGAATCTGAGAATTACGCCCCGTTTTCATCAGCCCAGGCTCGCCCTCGCCCTGTCGAACCGGAAAGCCGCTCGGATGTAGGAGTCCAAGGGGCTATAATCGTGGAAACCACTGTGGTCGCTCAGATGGCCATGCCAACGCCGCTCGGGGAAAAGCTCCAATGCCTTCGCCTTTTCCTGGAATGGACCCGTATTTGGAGAAGCCAACGCTTTGGCCCGACGTGCACCACGAGCTCATTTCTCAGATTCGAGCGACACTCAACCGGCAGCTCGGCCCGCGCTATTTTGCTCAGATCCAGGAGCGGGTTTACATCTCGTCCGAAGACGACCCAGGGAGAACTGTGCTCGTTCCTGATGTCCAGCTCGCAACGGGAGCCGTTGGTCGGCGACCTTTGGTTTCAGCGGCGGCGGCGACGGCGCATCGGTTGCGGAGCCCCTTGTGCTCGAGACGCTGGTTGACGAGAAGGTCCGGCAGCCGTACGTGGAGATCATCGACGCCGAGAATCGCAAAGTCGTGACGGTGATTGAGGTGCTGAGCCCGGACAATAAAACACCTCGGGCGACCGGGCTGAAGAGCTTTCGGCGCAAGCGCAGCGCCGTCGTGAAATCGAGGGCCCACTGGGTCGAAATCGACCTGTTGCGCCGCGGGACATCACTCGCATTGCGGGAGCGCATTGAGCCCCACCAATACTTCGTGCACGTATCTCCGGTGAAACTCCGGCCGCAAGGCTGGGTGTGGCCGATCGCATTGCCCCAACGCCTGCCTGTGATCCTGATTCCGCTTCGGGCCAAGGACGACAACCTTCCGTTTGACCTCCAACTGGTGCTCGACGCCGCCTATGATCATGCTGGCTACGCTCGCGGAATCGACTGCACCAAGGAGCCCGTGCCGCCGCTGGATCCGGACTTGTCGGAATGGGCTGATGGCTTGCTCCGCGAAAAGGGATTGCGCCGCGATTGAATGAACTGACACCCCGCAAGTCAGGAAATTTGAGACGGAGCAACACCGGTTTCGTTCAGGTTCGCTTCAGCCGCGAAAATGGCAGTAATTGGCAGGTTTCGACGAAGGAAAGTTGCCAGTCCGAGCGCGCTCGGAGCCGAATCGGGCCGCTGCATTTCGGGCGTCGGGGTTGATGATGTCAGCAGAACGTAAATCGCCAGCATGATGCGCCTTGTGTCCTAGGTTTCGATCGGTGCGTGGCCAAAGTCTGGGCCGGGAAAGTAGGCCCCGCTTCACCTGCTGAAAAGTGGCAGACACCGGCGATTTCTGCCACTTTTTTGAGAGATGCCCAAAACGGCGCACCCGGAGCGAAGTTACTCATAACAGGCGCATGGCCTGCCCTGCCCGCTGATCTGCGCTTCGGTTCTACTATCACGCCGGCTCCCAGCCAGGCGGAGCCAAATTGCCTCGGCCTGCCTGCGGACGCAGATGGCTGCTGTAGGTCAGGCTTTCAGCCTGACGGTAGGATGCTGCGGATAGCGCACGTCAGGCTGGAAAGCCTGACCTACAGCGAGCCGACCCACCTTGCGCGAAAGGCGGCGGCGCAACCCGAGTGCAGTCTCTGTCTATATATATGCGGCCTTTTCTCTCAATCGAAAACGCGTGTGAGCCGTTTTTCGTGCAATACGATCCCGGAAGTGATTGGCCGCTCGAAGGATAGAAATCTTCCAATAAAAATAGTACAGAGCAATCTTTTCGGCGGTCGGGCCGCAAAACGGCGTTTGCTTTGCGAAGCGTCAGAATCGGCGCAATTCGCAATTGCGGCACGACGCTAATAGTTGCTCACGACCAGGCCGTGTGAGGATTACCTGGACGTGCTCTCCGACTTGGTTCAGAGGTACGAGGACGAGCGCTTCCCGATCGAGCCGGTTTCGGGGATCGGCGCTCTGAGCCACTTGGTCGAATCGAGCGGCAAGACGCGTGCGACCGTCGCTGCGGAGGCGAGATTGCCCGAGTCTACGCTGTCAGAGGTCCTGCTGGGCCAGCCCCGGCTCAATACCAGGCACATCGCCGTCCGGGCCCGATATTTCCGTATCGGCCCGGGTATCTTCATCGACGCGCGAGCGGAGTATGATCCTTCGAGGCTGCGACGAGTAACCCAACCCGCGGGGTCGGCCGCGCGGGCGCGCGCCGCGGCATACCTCTGGGAATCTCGGACGCTTACGGCGGGCCAGCACGAAGTACACCTCCGGCACACCGAAACTCTAGCCCCGGTACCCCGTAACCCCAACGGGATACCGTCTCGCTCCCGGCCGGGTCTGAAGCATAATTCGGCCACGGCACGACGGAGCGTGCCTGCTACGATTGCGCGTTCGTCGCGCGAGCGGCGACCGGGCACTTTCGGCCGGATTCGCGCCCGTCGTCACCCGCCGGCAACCAGGGTGCGTTGCGCGAGCTTTCGCTCCCATGTGCAACACTTTCAGCGTAACGATCCGACACCGATACCGAACGCTCGGCCTTCGCCATTCCCATGGTGCGCTAAGCGACCCTGGGCTTGGATCTTCGACCCCTTTGGGGTCGGCGCAACCACAACGCGCAACTCTCCCTCCCACGGCGCGCTCTGCGCACCTTCGCTCCGATCTCCAACGCATTGTCAGCCGTAAAGCGTTCTGGTCAGGAACTCGTTCTGAAACTTCCCGCGCGGATCGTGCGCCTTGACCAGGTCGTTGAAATCGGCCAACCTCTCATAGCGCGATTGCAGTTGCGCAGGTTCCACGGCGAACAACTTTCCCCAGTGGGGACGGACCTCGTAAGGTGCGAGCTCCTTTTCGATCGAGCGGCAACAGCTTGCGGACGGAATCCCAGTCCGGCTTCCAGGTGAAGTGAATGGCCAGGCTGGGCCGCTTGTAGCAAGGACTCATCCACAAACTGTCGGCGTCGACCGTGCGCAGCTCCGAGATCATGCAGGTGGGGGCTCACTCGGTCACGCAGTCTCTCGATCGCCAGGATGGCTTCGACCGCGTCCTTGCGCGGGACGAAGTACTCCGACTGCAACTCCTTGCCACTGCTGGGAGTGAACCCCATGCGGAAATGAGGCAGCCGCTCATACCAGGGCCCGGGCACTCCCATCTGCTCCGTGCAGTTCTCCGCCGAGAGTTCGGCGATCGGGTGCAAGGTTCTTGGAGGCGAGACTCGCGCCATGGAACTCGGGCTTGGTCTCCGACAGCGTCGCCCTTCTCGACACGCCGCTTGACCCACACCTGGTTGATCCGTTTGTTCTGCCAATCGGTGAAAAGACTGACGCTGTAGCCGCTCGACATGATGTCCTCGAAGTGGTCCGTCAGTTGCGCCAGCGGCAGGTTCTCGTAGACATATTGCCTTACCATGAAGCTCGGCTGCACGTCGAGCGTCACCTTGGTCACCACTCCGAGCGCACCCAGGTTCACGACGGCGCCGAGGAACGTGTCGCCGTCCTTGGCGCGGGAAAGCGTCAGAGACCTCCCCGTTGGCCGTGACGACGCTCCAGGGCCGAAACCGCTGTCGCCAGGTTTCCATTCGTCACGCCGGATCCATGCGTCGCCGTCGCACAGGCGCCGACGATGGAGATGTGAGGCAGCGAGGCGAGATTGTGCAAGGCGAAGCCGTTCTGCATGAAGATAGGGACATAACTGGCCGTAGCTCATCCCCGGCTCGACCGTGACCGTGCGCGCCTTGGCGTCGAGCGCGACCACCCGATCCATTGACTTGAGTGAGATCAGAGCATGACGTGCTGTCGGCGATGCCGTTGAAGCAATGACGCGTGCCGAGCACCTTCAAGCGAATCGTGCTCCTTGACGAACTTCCGAACCTGTTCGATCGACGTGAGATCATGCAGGTTCGTCGGTGCTGTAGCGGTAGTTGCCGGCCCAGTTGGTGAGATCGCCCTTGGATGCGTCGTTGCCGGCCTCCGCGCCGAGAAGTTGAGACCCGGCCGATCCGCACAGGCTCGCGGCCGAAAGCTTGAGGAACGTTCTCTTGTTCATGGCGAACAGTCCTCCGCTCTGAAAGGTCTCTGATCGGGCCCAATCGATGGGCCGGTCGAGCGGCGATCGATGGTGAGGGGTCACTTCGCCCCACAGTACAAAAATGAAAGGCCCCCGGCCATGGGGGAACTTTATGGAGGAGGAACTGGGCCTTCCGTTCGGGGGTATAGACTTCGACCGGAAGGATCAGGGCCGGCCGGATCAGCACCCCACCATCGCAAGGCTTGGCGACGACAATCCTTGATAGCGAGACAACGATCAACGAGAATCGCTCGCTTCGGACCAAACTGATGGGAGACCGGCCATGAAATGGATCTTGCGGGCCCGAGCGCGCCCGTACGAGAGACATCGGCTCGACCCGGCCAAGATCGTAGAAACCGCGAAGAACCTCGCTCGTAGCGTTGGTGAAAGGCTGCCGGGAAGCACCTTGGCCGGCCTCGCGGGCGAGTTGGCGGCGATTGCACACGCGACCGATGAGCGCGCTCGGCAGGCGCGTAGACCAATCTACGCCGTCAGGCTTGGCTCCTTGATTGCCATCGGTGCGGGCGTCGTTGGACTCTGGTATCTCGCGAAACACATCCAGACGCGCTGGGAGTTCGGCACGATCACCGATGTTTTCGAGGCTGCCGATGCCGGCTTCAATTTGGTGGTGCTGCTCGCCGGTGCTCTCTGGTTCTGCATCACCATCGAGGCCAGGATCAAGCGCAGGAAGGCACTCGACTTCCTCGGCGAGCTGCGCGAGTTCATCCACGTCATCGACGTCACTCAGCTCTACTATACTCCCGACCTTTATGGAACTGATCCGGCGTCTGGCCACTCCTCCTTGAACCTCGACTACACCTACCTGCTCTTCTGCACGCAGATGCTCGCGGTGATCAGCAACCTCGCGCCGCTCTACACCCGAGGCGCCGCGGGCGACTCGATCTTGCGAACGGTTTCTGAAATCGAAGTGCTCGCGGATTCCATCACCGCCAAGCTCCACTCGAAAGCCGGAATGGTCCTCGCCGCGGCGCCAAAGGGCTGATTCGAAGGCGCGAAGGCCGAATCCATCGAGCGGACGACATGGAATGAGTACGTTAGACCAGCCGTTTTCCTTACGCCACGGTGCGCAGAGTAAGGGCCAACTGTGGGCAGTTTGGCGTACTCTTTGAGATCGAAGCGACGAGGAACGGGAGTTTTACCTCCGGCTTGCGGCCGCACAACGGTGGACGAGCCGGGCGCTGGAACGGCAGATCAACAATGCCCTTTTCGAGCGCACGGTCCTGTCGCCGGCAAAACTCTCAGCACCGCTGAGAGAATTGCACCCCAACGCCGAGTCGGTCTTCAAGGACGCCTATCTGGTTGAATTCCTCCTCAGTCGGGCCATGTCGCCCGCGCTTGTCGCCGAGTACCAGACCTGCCTGCCGGATAAAGCGCTCCTGCAAGCCAAGCTTCACGAATTCTACGGGCTCGCGCGGGAACAGTCGGCGCCAACGGCCCTCGAATTCCACGAGCCGCCTATCAGGAAGCGATCGCGAAAAAAACACACACCGTAGCGGACGCGCCGTCCGACCGATTCGCGCTCCGCGTATCCCTCACCCTTCTGCGCCGCAGGCGCCGCCATCCAAGCCGCGATCTGGGCAACCCCGCGAGGACGCCCTGCGTATCGCGATGCAAGTCCCGGACTCCAAGACACCCGTGGTTCGGCGGGCTCGCCGCATCGTTGGATGGTTGACTCACGAATCTTGGGTGTCTGCTTCGCGCCGCGAATGACAAATTGTCAATCGGCACTTGACGATCCGCTGCATCCGCGCCGTGGCATCGTCACGCGGCGTCGAGTAACATGAGACTTCAATTTGATCGCCGCGGTTCAATGGTTGTGGGAATTCGATCGCTCTTGGGGAGGCCCGAGATGAACTGGTTCCCGATTGCTCGTTCGCGCCCGATGACGGGGCCGACACCCGCGCGGTTCGCAGTAATCGGAATGGCTGCATTCGCGCTGCTCGCTAATTCGCCCTGGCCAGCGGCCGCTCAACAACCGCCGCGGCGATTCTTCGTCTTGACCATGGACGCGGTCAACGCGAAGAAGCAATTCGGGGCGAAGGACGCACTGGCCGTCATCGAGCGAGATGGGACGAGTTGGACGCAGTTTCCCCAAGAAATCGAACGCGGTGGGCGGCTTTCGCCCGACACGACGAAGTACGCCTGGGTTCAGGGAGGATCGAGAGAGAAGCCAAGGTCAACGCTGCAAATCCTGGAATTCCGCAAAAACGCACCGCCCATCAAGGTCCTCTTTGATGGCATCGTCGGGCATTGTTACTGGTCGCGCGACGGCCGCGAGCTCGTCGTCTCGATGTTATCCGTTATCAACGAGGAACAGACTCATCAAACCTGGCGCGTTTCTGCCGACGGCTTGAAGACTGTCAAGTTGCCGATCCCCGCGACGGAATTTGTCTACGATTGGTCGCGCGACGGCCGCTGGTTGGTGACCACCTCGGCCCGCCATGCGACCGGCGAGGAGCCTCCGATACTAATACTGCGAGACGTTCGGATCATCCATCCCGACGGTACCGGCGATCGAGTCTTTCGTCGGGCGCCCGGCTCTTCAAACCGCGATCGCCTTGTCGCCCCCAAGTCTTCCAGGAGCCCGCCTGTCTTTTCACCCGACAGCCGGTCGTTGGTCTGGATCGAGGCCGAAGTGGCTAGCGGCGGCCGGCAGCCCGCCGATTCGAACCCGACCCGCATCATGGTGCAGCGCCTCACTGAAGATACTCCGAAGGAGGTTACGCGTGCGGGCGGCGACAAAAAGCCACTGGCCTGCGTGTGCTGGTCGCCAGACAGCCAGTCGTTGGTCCTGCACATTCAGAACGGATCAAGGCGCGCGAGCGACGCCCGCTTCGAGGTGTACGACTTGAGCGGGAAACTTATTCGTACGGTCAGTGCGAGCGGCGTGCCCGATGCAAGTACGCGCTCCATCTCCTACCTGATCGACTGCCGTTGACCCACCGGCGCTGACGGAAACGCGAACGTAGCGAGTGAACCTGCCAATCCTGGGATGGCTGGCTTACGATTCTTGGTTGTCTGCTTCGTGCCGCGCACGAGCGTCTGGGAGTCGAGCCCATCGAGCTTCCGGGTGGTCATTGCCCGATGATCTCCCGTCCTGGTGAGCTCGCAGAAGCACTCAGACTTTGTCTCTGACGCCCGGCCTGGTGTGTTTCCTCCTCGGGAACAACCAAGGGCGTGAAATCGGGAGGATTCGGACGACTCCATCGCCCTCGACTCGGGGGTAGACACGTCATACAATTCAACCGACGCGGAGGTTCAAGGACGACCCGGCCATCGAAAGAAGTGAACTTATGTAACATAATAACTTTAACCAACTTCTGAGTAGCCTCAAGGGCCTGACGCCGCAGCAGGTGCGGCAGCTTCGCCAGCAGCTCGGCAGGGAGCTCGCTCAGCCCACGAAGCCGACTGCGCGCACCGTCCCGCGAGGGAGCTAAGCGCACCAAGCAGGCCGCGCCAAGAAGAAACCACTGACGCGCGACGAGTTTAATCAGCGATTGATGGCGGCTGGTCTCATCACCCTCCTGCCCGACCCATCCCTCGACATCGACGACGACCCGGACGATCAGCCGGTCCCCATCAAGGGTGAGCCGCTGTCGGAAACCATCATCCGCGAGCGGCGCTGAAGTGGCCGCCCGCGTGCGCTCATCGCGGGGTTCAGACCATCCAGCGGGTGAGACCGAGTTCCAAGATTTGCGTCACGGGGCATGCGCTTCCTTGAAGTTCTGGATCGCCTGTTCGAGTTCCGGCAGCTTGTGCTCGATCACGTCCCACACGATGTCGGCATTTCACGGGACATGCACCGCCTCCTGCTCAATGCGGGGACGCAAGCTAGGACGCAGGTCGGAGCGAATCGCCAAATCAACGCCGGCGGCGAACAATTCTTCCAGGTGCAATTTGAGCCCCATGTAGTTGTCGAACGTGGGACGTTCGGCGAATTCGACGAGCACATCCACATCGCTGTCGGGCCGCGCTTCGTTGCGAGCGACGGAACCAAAGATCGCCAGCTCCCGCACACCGAATCGGCGCCGAATTTCTGGCATCCGCTCGGACAACAACTGGACGGTCTCCTGGACGTTCATGGGGCCTCCCAGGCATTGAGCAACGACTGCGACAGCTTTGCCGTCTCGTGGCGCCGGTGTCGGACTATTCTAGCCGATCAGGCGGGAGTGAGGAAATCATCGTCGCTTCCACGCAGGCGGTTCGGTGTCTGAAGGCCGAGAAGGCGGCCTTCGACAAACACGGCGCCATCGCCTGTCGAGGCGGTCAGCGTAGTTCCAAGCTTTTTTTCTTGCCGTCGGTCGGCGAGCATCTTGTTTTGGAGGGCAGGCCACGATGATTACACTTCGAGTACAGCGGCGCTACCTACCAGGTCAGGGGCGTAACGACGAGTGCACGCGTTCGCGATCATCTGGGGGTCCGGGAGGAGGAGTTGGCTGAACCCGAGCCGTCGTAAAAAACTGGAAAATAGCTGAGACAGCCTGGATGATTGAAGCGGCGCGCACTCGTGTGCTCACCGGCCTCATCTGGCGGCTGGCTGTACGCTATGCCGTCCTTTGCCGAAACTTGCCGGCGAAGTCGAGTCGCTCGCCGTTCGCGTGGTCACACACCTGGCAAGGATAGGGTTCCGCTCATGAGCAAAGCCAGGAAACCCACGGTAAAGGCCCCCGGACTGACCTTCGAGAACCTCGTCCTTTCCATCCGCGGCGTCGACGATGACCTCGCCGCCCAAGCCGGTCGCGCCGTCAATATCAGCCTCACGCTCCGCAACTGGATCATCGGCTGCTACATCGCCGAGTACGAACTGCGCGGAGCGGACCGCGCTCAATACGGCGAAAAGCTGCTGGCAAAGCTTTCTGTCCGGCTTACCGGACATGGCGTCAGCCGGGCAGAGGAGCGTGAGCTTCGCCGCTATCGCCAGTTCTATCAAACCTATCCCCAGATTCGGGAGGCGCTGACTCCCGGATTGCGAAAACACCTTGTCTCTCCGGCAAAAAGCCCATCGCCTTCGATTCGGGAGCCAGCGACTCCCGAATCGGGCCTCACCGGGAGGAACCTGGTCACCAGGTTGTCGTTCACCCATATCGCCGAGTTGCTGGCGATCGACGACCCGCTCAAACGCTCCTTGCTCAAGGAGGGATCATGAAACCTCTGAGGCAAGCAATCGGGGACCTCGCCGAATCCATCGCGGTCCTCGTCCGTCGCGCGGTAGCGGAATACGCACCGGTCGTGGAGGCCATCGTCCGCAGCCAATCCCAGGACGTCCGCTACATCGAGCGCACGCTGTATGGCCTGCTGGATTGCTGCTTCGAGCCGCAGGCGCTGCTGCTTTACAGGAAACTCTGCCGCCATTACTACGCCATCGACCCGGCCGCGGCAGCGGACTATGTCCGCGCCTACCGCGACATGTGGGAATCGGAGCCGGAAGTGCACCCATGAGCGCGCGACCAAAGCCCGGCTACGAGCAGACCGAGGAGGGCGCGATCATCCCGGAATGCGGGTGGGACAAGTTGCCCGCCATACAAATCAGCTAACCTGTACCGTCTCGTTCCCTTCTCCGCACGGTATTCCTGTCCCGACTTTCCTGGTACCCCTCGCTCCTGGCGGCTGCACTCTGTCGGGCTCGCCCGACGCTCGGCCTGCAACGCGGGCGGCATTATGGCCCACTCTCGATCGTCGGTGCTTTGTCGTTAACAAACCTGAGAAAAGGTCTGACACCCTGGTCGTTGTTATCAGCAGGATCACGGACCGTCGCGGTGCGTCGACGATTCGGTTGACTACGTATTGCCTATCGAGCCAGGCACGCCAGCTCCTTGAAGTCGGTCTCTCTGAGAATGCGTATCGACTGGCCGTTCAATATCAGCTCTTCCGCCTTCCGGTGTTTGGTACTCTTCTCCTGGCCCGCAAGCCTACGGACATCTTGATCCCCCACGACCAGCATCGTCGTCTTTTTATTCACGGCATCGGCAACCGTGCATCCAATTCCTGCCGCGATTACCGCCGCCTCCGTGCGGGGAATACTCAATGCACCCGTGAAGACCAAGACTTCACCGTAGAGCGGGCCCTCCCGGTTTCCTTCACGGGCAATCCCCTCGCTTCCGGCGATCGGCTGTTCCACCCGCCTCATCCATCCGTCCAGATCAAGCCCGGTCTTGGTGACGGCGGCAAGCAGCACATGAGCGGCAGCTTTCGCATCCTCCAAGGCATCGTGATGAACGAACTCGTAACCCAGAGCTTCGCACACATTCCGCAGGCCATACCCGCTGTGTGCGAACTGCTGCCACGCTCTGCGGGCTACCCGGGCGGAGTCTAGCCACGTGCAGGGCGGAACGCGAATTCGATATTTGAGGAACGACTGCTGGATGGAAACACGATCAAAGTGAGTATGGCAGACGATGACCCGGCTTGTGATGTGCTCACAGAGAAGAGGCGCGATCCCGGTCAGCTTCGGCGCCCCCTAACAGTGTCTTCGTCAATGCCGTGTATTGACACATTCACGGCATCGAAGTAGTCGTCTGGATCGACGTAGGATTTCCACTCATGGACGAGCACCCCGCCTTCAAACCGGGCAAGCCCGACCTGGCAGATGGAAGCCATGTCGGCGTTCGCCGTCTCGACGTCTAGGGCTACAAAATCCATGATGTCGGTCCTCTTGGTACGTCCAAACGATCCCCGGCGACGCCGGCATCAATCAACGGACTGCCAAATCATTTGTTACTTTGGGCGAGTGTGACCGGGCGTTTTAATACCAGCCGCTCATCGGCGATTTTCAAAGCCAGCCACGACGTCATGGGAATTTGGGTTTGACCCGACTTTACAGCGGTCGTCTGTGCGGTCAACGGGCAGGCGTCGGCGGGTTTTGTTTTTCACCAAGTTCCTACGTCCTCCGTCGAGATGGCCGGACGGTCACCCCGGCGGGCACGCCGTGCCGCGCGCGAGCGGTTCGGAGTCGAGCCGATCCAGCTTCCCGGTGGTCATTGCCCGATGCTCGCCCGTCCTGGTGAGCTCGCAGAAGCACTCAGACGTTGTTTCTGACGCCTGGCCTGGGGTGTTCGCTCCTCGGGAACAAGAAACGGCGTGAAATCGGGAGGATTCGGACTACTTGTCTCACCCCCCGAGAGTCATGCGCATCGCTTCGGTTCGAAATCAGCCCACGGATTTTGCGAACGACCCAAGAATCGAAAAACCGCGTTCGAGTCAGCTTGGTGACTCGCGCGCGGCGTCCGACGATTTTTGGTCGCGATGGCCAACGCCGGTTTTTGAAAACGGCTCAAAACCGCGCTTTCGCATCCAGTGAAGGCGACCTTCCAGGTTGCCAAGTTCAGCTCTATGGCCATTCAGAGCGCGAGCGATGGCGGCGCGGTAGGCTGAGTCGCGCGGGTGCCCGACGTGGGTAAACTCCTTGAACGAGAGTTTGGACATACTAACTGGAGCTTATCCTCAGCGACTCACGTTGATACCCCCCTACGGCATGGTCGTGACCCCCTTTACGAGCGCCGAAATCCTGCCCGGCCTCCGGGCTATCGATGCCGTGGAGGCGAATCTTGACCGGGCAACGGTCCTTGAGCGCGGTGACGGTGTTCTCATTGAGAGACACCGACCACCTTGCCGGAGAACTCCGTCGTCGGCGATGATACGACGAAGGCAGTCGGCGCGAGCGGGAAGCGGAATAGCCTGATAAACATGCCTGCGCTGCTCATCGGGACGAAGCGATACAGCTAAACTGCTCGGTGCCAACGGAATTCCTCGTGGTGCAGAGCCGAACGGCCTAAGAACTTTGTAGGCACGAACCCTCGGACGATGGTGGTTGCTCTCCGTTTTCTGTTAGGCGCTCGAAGATACTATGGGCTCGATGCGCCCGGTCGTGCGAGAGCCGCGAAAAGTAAACGTTTGGACCCGACCGCGCTGGCTGATATTCTATATGGTACATATGTCACCCTAGGGTGTGTCGGTGAGCGGGTTTGACATGACGGACGGTGAGTATTATGGAACATGAGGCACGGATGGTTACTCGGCGCATGCGGCGTCCTTTCTCCAGGCGGTTTTTCCCCTTGCCCTCAGCGGTGGTTCGTGGCAATGTGCCACGGCGGCGTGGGTCCGTTCGCAAACTTGAATCGGTTTGCCATGGCCAGGTCCGATCTGCTCGTAAAACTGGTTAAGGCAGGTATTTCTGGCGACCAGCCCCTCTTCCGGAAGACCGTGGACGCGGTCATCGCCGAAGAGCGAGGCAAGAATCACGGCGTTTTGGCTGAGCGCTTGGTTGAGGCGGCGGCAACGGAACGGAGCAACGGCCGTGAGAATTCGCAGGCGAGCCTTCGATCTTTGTCGTTCGCGCATGACCTCTTCTTCGAGAGAAATCCGAAGCGATCCCTAGAGGACTTGATCTTGCCCGAATACGTGGTCACCGCTTGCCACGAGCTCATCGAAGAGCAGCACCGTCACGAGCTCCTGCGATCCTATGATCTCCAGCCCAGGAACCGGGTCTTGCTCGCTGGTGAGCCAGGGAACGGCAAAACATCCCTTGCAGAGGCGCTGGCCCACGCGTTGATGGTTCCGCTGGTGGTGGCCCGGTACGATGGTCTGATCGCGAGTTATCTCGGTGAAACCGCATCCCGACTGAGAATGCTCTTCGAGTATGTGCGCACTCGGGCCTGCGTGCTCTTCTTCGACGAGTTCGACACGATTGGGAAAGAGCGCGGAGATCTGCACGAGACGGGCGAGATCAAGCGGGTGGTCAGCTCCCTCTTGATGCAAATCGACGACTTGCCAAGCCACGTGGTGGTGGTGACAGCCACCAACCATCCGGAACTCCTCGACCGGGCGGTATGGCGGCGATTCCAACTGCGGGTCGAACTACCGCGTCCTACGCCCAAGGAGATCGAGGATTACTTCGCCGCAGTGGGGTCGCGCCTGAAATTCTCGCTGGAAGTCTCACCGGCGTCCTTGGCCGAAATACTTCGAGGGGCCAGCTATTCTGAGCTTGAGGACTTCGTTTCAGACGTCTCACGCAGATACGTCCTCGCGCTGCCGGAACCGAATGTCAAGAGGATCGTTCAGCAACGGCTAGCCCAATGGCAGAGCCGTTTCAAGATCAGCCAGACTAGCTGACCGGCGCCGATGGGGTCGATTCGATGGCCGAGCACCCATTGCTATTCTTCCCCAGGGCCGTAGACGAACCTCCCAGCCGTCGCGGCGGCGGGGGCAATCCGGTGAATACGCCAAGCGCTGCCGAGCAGCAAGCGCGGTTGGATGACAAATTTCGTGTGATCGCCCAAAGTTTCCAAGGCATGCAGGTATCCGTCGCAGGGATGGAGCCGGAGCAGGTTATTGTCCTGGAAACGATCGGCGATTCGATCCAGCAGTTCGCGAAGGCGGCGGCACAAGTCCCCGGCCTGGAATGGCTCGCCGAGTTGGATCTCGAAGACGCCGAACCTACCGATGGGTTTAGTGACCCCGAGAAAGCGGACAAGAAGCTGCCCTGCCGCCTTTATGCGGTCATGAGCAACCAGCAAGCGATGACGCGGCTCCTCGCGCTCTGGAGGAACTGGTGCACGAATCCTGGCGAGCGAGCGAAGCGGAACTTCGGCCCCTTCAAGGAAGTGTTCGTGCATCTCAAGGACATACGGCGGTGGGACGTGAAGGACCGTCTGTTCGAAACGCGGGTGGTCGAATACTGGGAGGAGAATCTCAGCTACGAGCGCGGCGAAATCAGGTTCGAGGTGGAACTCTGGTGCCGTGGAGTTGAAGGCAAGCGGCGGCAGGCTTACGAAAACCTAAGAAGCCAGATCGCTTCCGCCGGGGGGCGGTGCGTGTCCCAAGCGTATATACCCCAGATTCTTTACCACGGCGTGCTAGCCGAACTACCGGCTGCCCGGGTCCGTGAGACGATGGGGGCGATCCTGGACGAGAGCTACTCGCAATTGCTCCGTTGCGAAGACGTGATGTTCTTTCGGCCGCTAGCGCAATCGGCCTTTCCCGGCTCCCCTATCGAGGACGAGGATGCGCCCCCCATTGAGGTTGCAGGGGCTGGCATTCTGCCAGGAGGTGAACCGGTCGTGGCGCTGCTCGACGGAATGCCACTTGAGCACCACGATCTCTTGGAGGCGAGGCTCCGGATCGATGACGAGGACGGTTACGCAAGACGATACCAGCCCGGACAGCAGCAGCACGGCACAGCAATGGCATCGCTTATCGCGCACGGGGACTTGGGTGCGGCGGGCATGCCTATCGCACGTCCGATCTACGTCAGGCCGGTCCTGATACCCCACGAGGGTCTGGATGGTACCGTTTACGAGAAGACACCCGATGATCGCCTGCTTGTCGATATCATTCATCGCGCGGTCAGAAGAATAAAGGGGACGGCGAATGACCCGGGAGCGGCGCGCGGTGTCAAAGTCATCAACCTGTCAATTGGGAATAGCTGGCAACCCTTCGACCGTCTGCTTAGTCCGCTCGCCCGCCTGCTCGACTGGCTTGCTTGGGAGTATCAGATTCTTTTCATCGTGAGCGTAGGTAACCAGTCCCAGGAGATTGCGCTTTCGCTTGGCACGTCCGATATCTCGAGCGTTACAGACGACGAGATGATTTCAAAGACGCTTGAAGCTCTTCGCCAGGATCAGTTTCGCCGTCGCCCGTTCTCGCCAGCCGAAGCGTTGAATGTCCTGACCGTCGGCGCGATCCATGCCGATGCATCTGAATGGAACGGTGCGGATCGCCGCATTGATCTCTTGAAGGGGGCGCGGTTCCCGAGCCCGCTCGCCACCGTCGCCAGCGGGTTTAATCGTTCCCTCAAGCCAGACGTCTTGTTCCCGGGCGGCAGGCAACTCTATCTCCAGAGGCCCGGTAGCCAAATCCCGCCGTTCTTCAGCGTCGCGGCCTCGCCGCAGGCGCCTGGTTTGCGCGTCGCTTCGCCAGGCGTTCGCCCGATGGAACTGAGTCGCACCGTCTATAGCCGGGGTTCGAGCAATGCCACGGCGCTCGCCACACGAACAGCCTCCCTGATCCACGAGCGCCTCGTCTCGCTCAGAAGTGAGGCGGGCGGTGACCGGCTTTCAGATGATTACCTCCCGGTGGTATTGAAGGCTCTGCTCGTTCATGGAGCATCCTGGGGCGAGGCTGGAGACATTCTCGACAGTGTATTTGGCGGGACCGGCAGCGACTGGCGGGACAGTCTTCGTGTAAAGAGCAGATTCCTGGGCTACGGAGAAGTGGAACCGAACCGTGCCTTGTTTTCCACCGATCAGCGGGTGGTGATGCTCGGCTGGGATTCGCTTCTACGCGATCACGCACACCGTTATAATGTGCCGCTCCCGCCGTCTTTGAGCGGCGAGAAGGTTAAGCGAAGACTTGCTGTCTCTCTGGCGTGGATTTCGCCTCTAAATCCGCGGCACAGGAATTACCGGAAAGCCTCGCTCTGGTTCTCGCCGGAGAAGGAGCCGCTGGGCCTGGCGAAGAAGGACCTCGATTACGACAGCTCGAAGCGCGGAACCTTGCAGCACCAGATTTTCGAGGGCGACAAAGCGCGCGCATTTGGGGACGGAGAGGCGATCAGCGTGAAAGTCAATTGTGCGGAAGACGCTGGCAAGCTCGCTGAACCGATCCCTTATGGCATCGCCGTTACCCTGGAAGTCGCTGAACCCGTTGACATAGAAATATTTAACGAGGTGCGGGATCGGATTCGGCCGAAGGTTGAGATCACAGCGTAGACGGGAAACGACTATTGAGTTGGACCGGTGACGACAGCGGTTGGCGGACGGCCCCATCGCACCATGCAGTGCGAGGTCCGGCCATAGTGCTAATCCGACTCAGTCTCCTCGGCAGGCCTGGCCGACTCATCGATCCGATCCGGCGCAAGCCAATCACTGTCTGGACGAGACACGAGGCGGGCACTTTTGTACGCCCAATCGAGAGCTAATATAGTGCTGCCGAGATAACCTGTATCGGTCTTCGATACCGAAAGCGCCACATCCACCCTGTTATCGTGGAGCATGCATAGGGGCAGCAGGAACTCAAGTCGCTTGAAAGTCGGGAAGTAATGGGGAATGGCCGTTCGGAAGTTCCAACGCGTGCGCTTTTTCGCGATATCGACGGCCTGATCAACGTACATCGTCAGAGTTCGGATGGCCATGGATTCATCCATGCACCTCACCAGACCGAGGAGCTCAGCGGGAAGTCTATCCCGATTGTGGGTAAGAATATGTGTGTAATCCAAATGGAGCGGCAGGTCCGGATCGAATAGCAACTCGGCCGTAGAGTGAAAGTATTCGGCTGGGCCAACCAGCGGATTGAAGTAGCTGGCCACCACTTTCCGATGTCCCTCTCCAGGAATGCAGAATGCTCGGAACCTCCACGGTTGCGCATGTCGGTACTGACCTGCATACAACTCGCTGCGACTCGCAGACGATCGAGTCGCTTTGGGCCACATGCCGATCCGACGAAATTCAAGGTAATGTTAGGGACGTCGCGTCTCAAGGGGAAAGAAACCGGCACGCAGCCGGTCTTCATCGCCGCGGCCGGGAAGGGGATAGAAACTCGGACGCACCGAGTGTTCGACGGGCGGGCATTTGACTGCGGGCAACAACTCATCGCGTACCTGCTTCCATGCATTGCTCCAGAATGACGTCGAGCTCACGAGGCTCGCTTCAGGCCGTAACGCACCTGCCCCGGCGATGCATGCCCTTTCGGTCTTGAATCCCACGTTACGGATTGCATTCGACGACCTCGAGCGCCGATCCCTTGATCTTGCTGAGCTCTTCGTGCAGCGGCAGGATGCGCGAATCGGGAGCGACCGAGATGGTCCAAGCGAGGTCGTTGTCGGCGGCGAACTTGCCGTACTTCTTCAGGCCCTTCAGGATCGCCTGCGCCCGACGGCACTTTGGAACCGATTGACCGGTTCATCTCGGCGACCGCTTGATGTCTCACTATGTGGAGTAAACCACGTCTGATGGAGTGCAGCCCCTGACCGGGGCCGCAATACGGCTTTCAGGGTTCAACACTTCACGGATGGTTCTGGCGACGCGATGATCGTTCCGCCGCTAGTGCTTCTGTCAGCACGAGCGCGATCAGCCGTGAACGGCTGATTCGACGCTTCTTGGCGAGGCTTGAGACTCGCCTGAGCAAATCCTGTTCCAGGCTCAGCGAGACCCGCTTGAATCCCTTGCCGATCTTTGGTCGTCCTCTTTTTCGACGCACTCTTTCCCATTGGTCCTGTTCCGCTGAGGTCAACGGACGAGACTCGTCGACAATGAACGGCTTTTCGAACTGTCCGGTCGCCTTGGAGAGTTCGGTTGGATTCATTTTCCAATACGGCTTCGACTTCTTCATTTTTTTCGGCGGCGAAATCGCCGCTTCTCCTGGTCAGTGAGGGGTCGGGCGTGGATTACGTATATCGCCTCATCCTCGTCCAGCACGAATATGGCTTGGAGGAATCGGCCCCCTCGACCCTTTCCCCAAACCAGCCACTTGTCGTCATGGATCTTTCTCGGGAATGGGCTTCGAGCGCTGCCGATTAATAGCTCAGCTTCGTCGGGTTGAACACCGTGTTTGCCGATGTGCTCGATATTCCAATCATTCCAACGGAACTCCATGAATTTGTTATGCAAGAAATTAGCCTTGCGGTCAAGCGCGGCCGCGCTCACCGACCGACCTGAGCACCAACCCTCTTGATGATCGAGGGCGAGCTGATGACCATCAAGCCGTCCTTGACTGTGCACGCCAGGCCAAGCTGCTCCAGCACCAACCGGCGGGTCGTCTTGAGCGGCACGCGCTCAAGGTCAATCGAGACGGTCGATTGGCGGAACAAACGAGATCGTCACGACCCTTCTTATCATTGCAACCCGTCGATCTTGCCGAAATAGAGAGGGTGCGCACTCTCGCAAGCTCGTTGAAAAGGTAAAAATGGGGAAATCCGGATGATGTTGCGGATTGGAAGACCCGACTAACATTGGGTTGCATTTTCGGCGTGCGTGACGAGAGGCCGTTCTGATGGCCGGCGGAGCAAGCGAACCATTGCAACCGGTCCAGCCTGGGCCGGCTCAGCCTGGCAGTGAGGCGGGACAACGGCCGTCTGCGCCACGGCGCCGGCGCCGCGCACTCCGGCTGGTGGCTTCGACAATCCTTTTATTGAGCACGGCGGGAGTCGTGATCGGCTGGTCTATATGGAACGTGTTCCAGGTCCGGACGACCAACGCTTATGTCGTGGGAAACATCACCCCCGTTTCCTCTGAGATTGGCGGCCAGGTTGTCGCGCTGTATGCAGACGACAACATGATCGTCACGGCCGGGGCCCCGCTGGCGCAGCTTGATCCGGTCCCGTTCCAGCTCGAGGTTGATCGGGCGCTGGCTGACTTGCGTAACGCACAGGCTGAGGTGCGCGCGGCCGATGTGAACGTGCGGCTGGTTCGCCGGGATCGACGTGCCCTGTTAGACGGTGCGACCGCAAAGCGGGGCGAGGTCGAGCGGGCGACGCGAGCGGCGGAGGTCGAAGTGCAGACGCGCGGACAGATCCACCACAAGGAGCAGGAATTGCTCGCCTCACAACGAGCGCAGGTGCCTGGGCTGGCCGCGCTCGAGGAAAACGCGCGGCTGTACTACGAACGATTTTCGCGGCTGGCATCGTCGGGAGACGTGCCGGTGCAGGATCGCGACAACCGCGCGGCGACGTATCGTGAGGCGATGGCCAAGCTCGAGTCGCTGCGCAGCGACATCGCCGCCGGCGAGCGCCAGGTGCTCGCCAGCGGCCTTCAGCTCGAGGAGGCCAAGGTCCGGCTCGAGCAGAGCCGCCAGGCATTGAGCAGCTCCGACGCCGCGGTCGTCCAGGCCCAGGCGGCTCAGTTGCAGCCCGACATCGCCACCGCACAACTCGAGGCCCTGAAGAGCCGGGTCAATCAGGGCGAGGCAGCACTCCGCACCGCACAGCTCAACTTGAGCCACTGCCTGATCAGGGCACCGCAGGGCGGGATCGTCAGCCGGCGCACCATCCAGCTCGGCGAGACGCTGGCGGCGAAGCAGCCGTTTTTGAGCATCGTACCCCTCGACTTCGACAATGTTTGGATCGTGGCCAATCTCCGCGAGGACCAGATGGGCCGCGTTCAAGCCGGCCACCGCGCTCTGATCACGCTCGATGGAATCCCCGAGAAGACGTTTCACGGCTGGGTCGAGAGCACTTCGGGAGGGACGGGGTCGGTGTTCTCGCTCTTCCCGCCCGACAACGCCACGGGAAACTTCGTGCGCGTCGTTCAGCGCCTGCCGGTGCGGATCAGGTTTGCCGAGGCCGAGAACTACCAGAATCGAATCCGCCCGGGGATGTCGGCGACGATCCATATCGACGAGACGACCGTCGTGCGCAAGAGCGATCGCGTCTGGTGAGGTGAAACCGGAAAGGAGGGCGGCGTGGGGACCAAGACTCAGATCGCAACGACCGCGCTGGCTCTGCTGCTGCCGGCAGTCATGGGGCGTGGTCTCCGCGCTGGAGACTTGCCACCGCCCCGCCGCGCAATCGAGCTTTTCCAGACCGATAACCTGCCGCCCGCCTTGACTGACCAGCCCGTTCGCGAGCCACTCGGCCCGATTTCGCTCCCTCCTGCGGCGCCTCCCGCGGTGGGCCGGCCCATCCGGCTGGCGGACTCGCTGGCCTTGAGTCTGCGCAATGTCGAGACAGTGCAGGCGAACCTATCGGTCCGCACGGCCACGGTGGCGCGGTTCGAGGCGCTGAAGGCATTCATCCCGCTCATGGACCTGCCCCAGCTCCAGGTAGGGTTGAGCCGGGTCACTGGCCCCGTGGGCGGCAGTCAGAGCGTCATTTTCCCCGACCAAACCCTTGGCGTGCCGTTTTTCACCCAGCCCGGGATTACCAACGCCGAGCTCAACCGGTTTAACATCTTCTTGCCACTGGACCCGTCCGGCCACATCACGGCCCTGCCGATTGCGGAAGAAGGAATTCGCGCCAAGGAGCTCATGGAGCAGCTCGTGCGCCGCGCCAGGCGGTGCTCTCGGCGCAGCGTTATTTCGAGGCCAAGCAGATCGGCTACGGTCAGCGCGTTGCCGACGCCGGCGCTTACGTGGCGGTGGAGACACTTGGGCTCGTTGAGCGAAAGCTCCGCGAAAAACAAGCGCACGACGTCGAGCTCAGCCAGGCGAGGGTCGACGTCGGGCGAGCGCGAGTCCTCGTGTCCGACCTGGCCAAGGCCGAGCGGAACGCCGAGCGCCGGCTTGGCGTGGCCGTGCATCAGTGCCGGCTGCTGGTGCCCCAGGAGCTTGGCCCGGTTCCGATCGAGCCCGAGGCGGCTTTTGCCTTCGACCTCGCCGAGCCGGACCTGATCGACCTCAGTCTGGTGCCCGACTTCCCCCGCTCCCGCGAGGACGCAGTGCAACTCGCCAAGCGGCAACGGCTCGAGGTGCGGATCATGATCGTCGGCTTGCGGATCGCCCGCCTCCAGCAGATTCGCGACAAGACCCGGCTGTTTGGCTTGGGACAGCTTCCCCTGGGCATGAGCTTCAAAAACACCACGACCGCCAACGGCGGGACGGCGCTCGGGCTCATCTTCGGCTCGCTGTATGATTTGCCGGTCGTCAATCTCTCGCTCTGGGCCAACATCGGGCAGGCCCGGCTGGACGTCATCAAGTCACAGCTCGACCTCGAAAAGTCGCTGCTCGAGGCCGCCGAGGATGCCGGTAGCTCATGGGACCGCTGGCAGCAGGCGGTTCGCGAATGGGAGCAGCGCGAGGCCGAGTACCGTCTGCGGATCGAATACCGCGATCGGACAGCGCGGCTTTACCGCGAGAAGCAAGTGATTCGCCTCGATGTGCTTGCCTCCGAGGTTGACTTGCTCCAGGGCGACGCCAACCGCTGGACCGCGTGGTGCAACCTCCAGCTCGCCCGGCTCGACATTCTGCGCGCCACCGAACTGCTGCTTGACTATATTGAAAAGGCGGGGATCGCCTCCGTGCCGGCGGTCGATGATACTGCGCCCAAAACGGGTCATGAGCGCGGGTTCCTCCACCGGATCGTCCACTTAGGTGAGCTCGGTTCCCATGACGAAAAGGAGGTCCAGTGAGGAAGCCCGTTCGACCACGCTTGGCCCTCCTGGGACTGATGCTGATCGGCGTCGCGTGCGGCGCAGCCCGGCCTCGGCCCAATCCGAGGCCCCGATCGCGGCACCGGCGCCCGAGCCACCTCCCGCGCCATCAGAGACAGCCCGGCTGCAGACGGGCGATACCGTCACTTTGCGGGTTCGACAGGTCATTCCGTGCGACGGGCTGACGGCCGGCGAGCGACTCCTGAGCGGGCTGCCCGCGATTGCGCCGGGCGACCGCGTGCTCGCTGAGAATGTCAGGCCCGGCGTGCAGCCCCCCGCGCTCATCGGTGGGACGATCGTGCAGATCGTGCCGCCCAGGCGCTTCGCAAAGCCGGGCAGGGTGACTCTTGAGCTCAGACAGTTCGTGCAGCTCAGCGCCGGGCCGCTCTGAGCTGGTCCCTTGGGTCTTCGACCTCGAGGACCGGCGGTTCAATGTCCAGATGCGACGGCGGCTGACGCTCGCGCTTTTTGCTGCCGAGGGTGCGGGGATCGGCACAAGCATAGGCGCGCAGGCCGGGCCATCAAACCCCGCTTACCTGGGGCTGGGAGCGGGGGTGGGTTTGCTCACGGGCATTGGTTACGCGAGCCTGATGCCCGGGTCGCACGGCCAGCCTGGAACCTGGAGACACCTTCAAGATCACGGTCGGCACACTGTCGTATCGGCCGCTCGCACCGTCGCCACCGCTCTCGCTTCATCCCGCTCCGGACCCGGCACAGCGCCAGAAGGAGCAGGGCCGATGAGCCGCGCCTGGCCGGCCATCACCGTGGCCGTGGCGGCCGTGCTGGCGAGCACCGGATGCGAGCGCAGGGCGGTAACGCCCCCGGGCGATCTGGCCCCCGCATACACCCGAGACAAGATCCTCGACCCCAAGCTGGCCGAGGTTGCCCAGGCATTCACAGCCTGGGCCGGGGAACAGAAAGCGCAGGCCGGGCCCGTTTTCGGCAAGGTCGAGGTCCTGCCACCGGCGCCGACGCTCTTGCCCTACGGCGTCGGAACGTATCAGAAGGAACTGCGCTTGCCGGCGATCCTGATCACTGGCCCGGGCTGGCGCAGTCTCGCTCACGACGATCGCGAGGCGCTGGCGGCCCGCGCGTTCCAGCAGCTCACCCGGCTGCTGGAATCGAACGCCGGCGCGTCAGGCGTGCGGGCGACGGTCACGGTCCAGACGCCGCAGGGGTTAGAGCTGTGCTGGATCAACGACTTGGAGCCGGGGAGGAAGCTCCTGCATGGAGCAGACGAGTGAACCGCGCCAACACAGCGGCATCATCCAGAGCGCGTCGAGCGAGTTGCTGGCGCTGCGCGGAGTTTGCGCTGGTCGCGGCCTGGCTGACGACCGCGGGGCACACGGCCAGTTTCCGCGAGATGACCGCCGCGCGCGGCTGGGTGAACGCCGAAAGCTACAGTCTGCACTCGATCTTCCTGGGAGCCATCACGGTCACCCTCCTGGCCGCACCACGACTGGCGCGCTGGTTCGGCAGTTATCCGCTCGTTGTCGCCGGGCTAACGATGCTGGCGATCGGATCGATGATCAACGGGGTGTTCCTCTTTGCGCCACCTGAGCTGCTCTTGCTCAGCCGCGCGATCGCCGGCATCGGCGTGGGGCTGGTGATTCGCTCGGCCCCGCGCATCTTGCCCGCCGGCCGGGAGCACCACGTCGCGTGGGCGGGCATCGTGTTGCCAGCGGCCGGGCCGGTGGTCATCGCTCTCGCCGTGGAGTGGTCCCCCTGGTGGTCCTGGCAGGGAGGTTTTCTGTTCGAGCTGGTGCTGGCGCTTTTTTCGCTCGCGATCGTGCTTTCGATCGACAACCCCCCCGACCTCGACCGCGATGGTGCGCCGGGACCGGTCGAACCGCTTGGCTACTTTCCCGCGGCCATCATGGCCGCACTTTCGGTGTGGTACGTGATGCACTGGGGCCAGCTTCACGGCTGGCTCGAGGGACCGGACATCACGGCAGCACTGATTGTCGGGTCGGTCGCCCTTGCCGCGCTTCTCTGGAGTATCTGGCCGGGCCTCGATCCGGGCACGCTGCGCGAGGGGCTGCCTCGACTGGGGCTGATCGCCTACGGCGGATTCGTTCAATACTTCAATTCTTTGGACATGGGCGTCTACGGCGGCTTGCTGTTGAACTTCAGTCCGTGGATGCGCTCGTGGCTGATCTGGTCACTCACAATCGGTTCGACGTCGGCGCTGGCAGTCGGCGGGATCGTCTGGCAGAAGCGCTCGCCGGGCTTCGCCGGCGCGGCGCTGGGATTGCTTGTCTTGGCATGCGGAATGAGTCTCTCGCACCACAACACGATGAACTGGCCATTCTGGCGCCTGCTGAACACCGTCGAGTTCAACTGGTTCGCCGCCCCGCAGCATTGGGAGCTCGCCCTGCCGCGGTTCTTGATGGGCTTCGGCAGCGGGATGGTGCTCTTGGCGATGACGACTCGCACCAGCGCGACCCGCGCCGCGAGGCACGAATCCGGCCGTTGCTCCAGGTTGCGCAGTTCGCAGGCGGAACGTTGAGTGTCGGCGCTCTCGTGACGGTGCTCCTGGCCGTGCACCAGCTCGAGTATTCTTACGTGGCCGACCGCGGTTTCATCCAGTCGGTCGAGCACGGCGACCGCAACTCGCGGCTCACCGCCTACCTGGCCACGTCGGGCGCAGGTGCAGGCGCTCTAACGCGGCAGGCCGAAGCGCTGGAATTCAGGGCCGTCAACTACGAATCCGACAACCTCGTCTTCGCGACCATCTACGGAGGATTCCTGGTCGCGTCGTTGGTGCTGGCGGTCGTGTGTGGAGTTTATTCGCTGGTGAGGTATTTCTCGTCGTCGTCTTTGCCTGGCGAAGCAGTCCTGTCTGAACATCGCCGGTAGTTGCACTTTGGCTTTGAAGTCGCTTCAAGGAGTACGCCCCAGGGACACCCTCAGCAACTGTCGTCTCACCAGTGCTTGCACATTTTCGCGTTGTCGGTTATCAAGCAACGCATCTCATCGTTGGCTAAAAAGTCACGGATGAGCGGTGGCGACCCTCCGCATCGAGCGCGACAGGCGGGTTGTGGTGAGCGCCTTCGTCAGCGAATTCTTGTGAAATACTCGTAGCCGTCACCCGGCGGATGGATCTAGTCGACAAGGCTGATGGGAGCGAGACTGTGATCAAGAGAACTGTCCTTCAAGGCATCGAGCGCATGCCCGCGCCGTTGCCCGTGCTGATCCAGGATTCATTCCGCTATCTCCGGTACGGCGAAGTCCGGCGCCGCCGCAAAGCCCACGGCCAGATCCTCGGTCGTCTGGGGTCGGCGGGGCAGATCGCCCAAGGGCCGTTCCGGGGGATGTGCTACATCTCGTCGGCGTTCTGCTCCGAGATCCTTCCGAAGATTGTCGGCACCTACGAGCTGGAGGTAAGCCCGGCTATCGAAGCCATCTGCTGCGCCGGCTGCGATCGAATTGTGGACATTGGAGCCGCCGAGGGGTATTACGCCGTCGGCTTGGCGATGCGCAACCCTAGCACTCGTGTCATCGCTTTCGAAATGAACCCTTCAGCCCGCTACTACCTCCGGAAGCTCGCCAGGCGCAACGGAGTCGCCGAGCGGATCGACGTTCGTGGCCGCTGCGAACCCGACTCTCTCGCCCGTGCGCTGCACGGAGCCCGGAAGCCTGCCGTGGTCTGCGATTGCGAGGGCGCCGAAGACTTCCTGCTCTGCCCGGACCAGGTCGAGCCGCTGCGCGGGTCCTTTGTGCTGGTCGAAACCCACGATGGGCTGTCGACCGATGCCGGTGTTCTTGCGGGCATCACCGACCGCCTCCGCGAACGGTTCGAGCCCACGCATGAGATCGAGGTTATTTCGAGCCGAGACCGGCGCGAGGACGATCTCCCGACCGGACTGGACCTCTCGCCCGACGAAGCCGACGAGGCGATGGACGAAGGGCGCCCTTGGGCCCAGTGGCTCTTTCTGAGGCCGCGGGTAGGAATCGATCCCCGCGGTTAGCAACTGATGGGGTTCCAAGACACCCATCGTTCGGTACGCGCGACGAGTTTAATCAGCGATTGATGGCGGCTGGTCTCATCACCCGCCTTCCCGACCCATCCCTCGACATCGACGATCCCGACGACGCGCCAATCACCATCAAAGGAGAACCGTTGTCGGAAACCATCATCGGCGAGAGGTCGGGATAGGTCTGACCCCCGGGACCGCCCGGAAGCCAGAGGGCTTCATTCGGGGGTTTTCGTGCTGGACTTCTTGCCGTGCTTCATCGGCCTGGCGGCGACGGCGGCGGCACGTTTGGTGCGGAGCTTGAGCCAGTTCTTGAGGTCCTTCTGTTGCTTCGATTCGATGGGTGCGGTCATCCTGGGGTTCCTCGGGTTGGGGACATTCATGACTGTTATGCGATGTCCACCTTGAACAATTTATCTCAATTTATCAAAATATCCTGAAAGTCTTGTAAATGCAATGAGTTGCCCTCCCTTGTCTGCAGAAATGCTGCCGATGTGTCAGCGGGCGTGGAAGAAGAGGCACAACCGGGTGCCTGAAAACCGCGGAGCCACACCTTCGCCTGACGACGAAACTCGGGAAAGGCACACCTCGTGCTGGCAGTCCGAGAAGTTCGCTCGCTTAGTCATTTCTTTTTGTATTCGGATTAGTTATACTTCAATGGGTTGGTTTGACGACTGAGTGAGCACCTTGGGTTCAGAGCGAATCGCTTTCTGCTACCCCCTCTCGCCTCTCCCACCTCCTGGGCTCCAATGCGTGCCCCTTTCTCATCGACCCAGAAAGCATTCAACGGGTCGAAAAGCCTTGCCACAAGGAGAATCTCGTGGGAACGAAATTGTATGTTGGAAATTTGACCTATTCGGTGTCCCATACCGATCTCGAGGAGTGGTTCGCACCCTTCGGCACCGTGCGGAGCGCCCAGGTCATCCAGGACCGTGATATGGGACGTAGCAAGGGCTTCGGTTTTGTCGAGATGGACACCGACGCCCAGGCTGATGCGGCGATCCAGGGACTCAACGACCACGAACACGGCGGGCGGCGGCTGACGGTGGCCGAAGCCAAGCCTCGGCTAGCCCGTACCAGCGGCTTCGCTGGTGGTTCTGGTCGTCAGTATTGATCGGAGCCTTAATTGAACAGCTACCCCGCTAGCGAACAAATGATTTGGGAGGTTGAGAGAGGTCGAATCTGCGACACTATCCTTCCGATGCCTTGTTCGGAAACGCTTTCCGCTGGCGATTCCATTATCTTCGCCCTTGCTTATTCACATCCGGGCCAAGAACCCGGTTACGTCTACTGTGGGGATTCGGTCCGTGTCTTGCTCACCGAGATCACTGATCTTGGAGCAACTGATCCCGCCACGGGCCAAGCCCTTTTTCGATTCTCCTGGAAACCGCTCGGTCAAAGCGATTCACCCGGCACTAGCGCCAAGCGTGCCGTGAAGTCCAGGAGCGCTTATCGGGCGGGATAGCGATCCGAGGTGGTCACACATACCCGGCGATTCCGCCAGCTCAGCCGAACCGGTACGGGCTCGCCGACGCCCTCCATCTCGCCGCCGCGTCTGATCAGAGGGATCGGTCGGATCGGTCGCATCAGTCCGATCGGACGCGGAGGATTCGGACGACTTCATCGCCCTCGACTCGGGCGTGGACACGTTATACAGTTCATTGAAGGCCGACGTTCAAAGACGACCCGGCCGCCTAGAGAAGTGAACTCATTTCACATAATGACTTTAACCAACTTCTGAGCGGCCTCAAGGCCCGCGACGTAATTCACGGCTGCCCAACGCCGAACGGACGCAGCGATGTCGCACAACGAATTTAATCATATTCTTTCGAGCATTACCGCTCTGTCTCCTGCCCAGATGCGGCGTCTCGCCCGCGAACTGGAAACCAGGCTCGCGGCAACGGCTGGAAAGCGCCCAACCTCGGCGAAGGGAGTCAGACAGGAATCGGAGGAAACCGCCTTCGACGTGGCGAGCCGAGCGGGCCTTATAGGCTGCATCAAGGGTGCGCCGTGCTCGCCCACGGACCTGAGCACCAACCCGAAGCATATGGAAGGCTTCGGACGTGAGTAGCCGCGTCGTGGCCGACACCGTGTCACCCTCGACCGCCACGATTCCTCCATCTATCGCGCCACCGACGGCCGCGCCTGGCCATCCTGCCGGAGCGTTGATCTGCTTCGCATGATCACCTCCACGAACGAGTGCAACTCGCGATAATCGCCATGGAGGTCGATTGGCGCGTCACGAATGTATTCCGGGCGGAAGACATTCCTGATAGCCGCCGACCCGGTTACGATGGATTCAAGGAGAACTCGCGATGGATGTCACTGAAGAGACGATCGACGCCACGCTGGACGAGCACGGTCAGTTGCGACTAACACAACAGCCGCGGCTGCCGCCCGGACCCGTGCGAGTCACGATCCGTGTCGCCGCGGCGGTTGGTCCACAGCGCGGGCTGGCAGACGTGGTCCGGGAGATCGCAGCAGAGCAGCGCTCCCGCGGCTTCCCCGGGCGGTCAGTGGAAGACCTGCGCGCCGAAGACGACGCGCGACAGGCCGAGGATGACGACCGCGACCGGGAATTGGACGCCGCGCGCCGCGAGGCCTCGTCAGGGGCGCCGTAAGTGCTGTACTACCTGGACACTGTGATCGTTATCTATGCGGTCGAGGGCAACCCGGCCGACCAGCAACGTGCCTTAGATCACCTTTCCGCGCTCGAACAGGCCGGCCATCGATTCGCGATCAGCGAGCTCACCCTGACGGAATGCCTGGTCCCGGTTTTTGGCCCAGGCGGCGGTCAGAGACTGTGGGACTTTTTCCGGTTCTTCCGCGGGCCGAACCTGCGGACGCTGGGCCTGACCGCCGCGATGTTCGGCCGGGCCAGCGCGATCCGGGGTGGTCACACATATCCGGCAATTCCGCCAGCCCAGCCGAAGCGGTACGGGCTCGCCGACGCCCTCCATCTCGCCGCGGCGGTCGAGTCCGGCTGTGGCGTGTTTCTGACCAACGACAACCAGTTGGCCAACTTCCCGGACATCACGGTCGAGGAGCTACCCTGATCCTGACCCGGGACGCACGGATTCCAAGACACCAGTCGTTCTGTGGGCTCGTCGCATCCTTGGACGGTTGACTTACGAATCTTGGTTGCCTGCTCCGTGCCGCACGCGAGCGGCTGCGAGTCGAGTCCATCGAGCTTCCCGGTGGGCATTGCCCGATGCTCTCCCGTCCTGATGAGCTCGCAGAGGCACTCAGACGTTGTCTCTGACGCTTGGCCCACGGTGTTTCCTCCGCGGGAACAACCAAGGGCGTGAAGTCGGAAGTATTCGGACTTCTTGTCTCAACCCCCGAGAGTTATGCGCAGTGCTTCGATTGAGCCCACGGACTTTGCGAAACACCCAAAAACGGAAAAACCGCGACCGAATCTGCTTGGTGACTCGCGCGCGGTCTCCGACGATTCTTGGTCGCGGCGGCCGACGACTGTTTTTGGAAGGTGCGCAAAACCGCGCTCTCGCGCCCAGTCGGTCAGCCCCCGCTTCATTTCTTTTCTTGCCGTCCGTCGACGAGCATGTTGGTTTGGAGGGCATGCCACGACGATTACGCCTCCAGCAATCCGGCGCTATCTACCTGCCCATGGCCATAACGACGGATGGAGGAAGAAACCCGGACGCAGTTAGTTGTTATCACCACCGACGGAAACGGAAAGAAAACCCGATGCGCAGAGTTTTCAACCCGGCGGGCAGTCGACCACCGACAAAAACTGATCGCGCGCGTGTTTCTTGCTCCAGAATGACGTCGACGTGACGAGGCTCGCGTTAGACCGTAACGCACTCGCCACCGCGATGCATGTCCTTTCGCCACGCCTCGGATTTTCCCGCCCGGCGCCATCGCCCTGGTGATTTGCGCGGCGGATCGTACCATTACGCCTCGAACAGCACACAAGGTGCAAGCCGATGGCGGTTTCGGCGGAGGCTAGCCAGTCGATCACACCCGTCTGATTCGGGCTGTCCAGGACGGCAGCAGCTCGGCGGTTGGTCCACAGTTGTCGGCACACTTTGACCGTCTCGTGCGTTTCGCCAGCAAGCGGTTCCGGAACCTGCCGGGTTCGGGCGGCTACGATGAAGTTCTGGCCTTTCGCTCGTTCCACAGCGTGTACCAGCGCATTCGCGACCCGGTGCGGCCGCTGGAGCTGGCCAGCCGCGCGACGACCTTCGGCGCCTGCTGGCCACCCGGACCATCTCGAGGGTCATCGATCTGATCCGGCGGCACCGGCCGGTCGAGGTCCCGGGCGACATTGATGTCACGCAACTCTTGAGCCGCGGAAAAAGAACGGGGACAGGAAAGGAACGGGCGCCGGTTAGTTTTCATTGCCGCTTCGGGGAAAGCGAAAGAAACCTGGCCGTACCGAATTTGCAACGCGGCGGGCATTTGACTGCGGGCGACAACCCATCGCGTCCGTGTTTCCGTCCCGATCGCTGCGCAGGCGGCGACCAAACGCGGCATCCAACCACGAACGATTAGCTTCAAGGGAGCGGTCCGAACACTCGAAGCCTTTCAGCCAGTGATCGCCGTACAAGGCGAAAACAACGCCGCCTGCCGCGAGGTGCTTTACGAGCACCCGCTCAATGCGATCGCCATCCACCGGGGCGCCGACCGATCCGATCGATACGAGCCTCGGCGAAGGAAACGTAGACCTAAGCCATACGATCGGCTCATGAAACCGAGATGGCAGGCGAAACGCGATCTGTGGAACGGCCTTCCGGAAAACCAAGTGTCATTCGTCTGTCGGACCGAGCTCTGTGGACCGACACGCAAGCGTTCGCCGCTTACGAGTTATTCTCAAGACTCTGGCCTGGTTAGTCTTCGGGCGGTTTCGGTGACTCGCTTGATGAGGAACTGAATGTGATCTTGCTTTGTATAGAGATTCAGAAGATTGAATCTCAGCCAAGTTTTCCCGCCGAAGCGAACCGTTGCGAACCAGGCATCTCCAGCGGCTGCGATCTCCGATGCAATCCGCATTTGCAGTTCGTCTGTTCCTTCCCAGCGAGCACAGGCGACAGAGAGCTGACCTTCCGGAAGAACTTCGAATCCGTTCCGAGCGAGTCCATTTTCGAGGCGCGAATCAACTGAATATTCGTTTCAACCGCTCGTCTTATCGTATTCCAGCCGTGGGCTCTGAGTGCCATCCAGATGCCAAGTCCGCTTGCTCTTCGAGAGCAGGCGATTCCCCTCCACAACGGATAGATCACTGGATTGTTGGGGATATATGAGCCCGACGTGAGTCCAAAGACCCGGCACTCGAGGTCTCGATGGCGAGTGAGCAATAGTCCCGCGGCGATGGAAACGAAAAACCATTTGTGGGCATCGATCGAGATCGAGTCGGCCAACTCGATGCCTTCAAAAAGGGACCTCAGGGCGGGAACGAGGCGGGCAGCGCCGCCGTAACACGCGTCGACATGCAGCCAGAGCTTTTCTCTCTGGCAACATTCACCAATTGGGCGAATCGGGTCCACCGCACCCGTGCCTGTCGTCCCGATCGTTGCTACCACTGCAAAAGGAAGTTTCCCTGTCCGCCGATCGGCTTGAATATGCTCCTCGAGGCCCTGAACGTCGATACTGCCTCTGCCCAGACAGGGAACGCAGACCACGTTCCGTTCGCCAACTCCAATCTCCTTTGCAGCCCGCGCAACCGTGAAGTGGGTCGCCTCGGAAGCATAAATTCGAGGGGTGCCTCCGATCGAATGAAACCCATTCGCTTCGATCTCCGGAAACGCGCGGGCTCGGGCGAGGAGAAGACCCTGCAAAGTGGTGAACGCGCCGCCGGGGAGGATCAATCCGTTCCAACTATCCGGCAGCTCGTAAAGCTCTTTGAACGCGCGAATCACCTCCTCTTCGCAGGCAAGTGCTGCTTGCGGCACACCCCCGTCGTTGTTGTTCAAAGCCGAGATGACATGGTCTGCAAGAGCTGCGCCCGGCAGGGGTGAAGAATTGACGAGTCCCAAGTAGAGCGGATGGGGAATCGCGAGACAGTTCGGGACAATTTTCTCTCTGAGATCCCGGAGGGCCTCAAGAAGCCCGACGCCATCGTCCTTCAAGGTCTCTCGAAAGACGTCAACGAGTGACTTGAAGTCGATGCCCGGGTCGACTTTCCGGGTTTCCAGCTTCTCGAAGATTTCGACGAATAGTCGGGAAGCCTCTTGCGACGCGATCTCGAGATTGAATTTGCATGATTCATGACTTTCCATTGCAGCGATCATACCACCCATGTTCAAAGTGGTCGAATCTCTATTCCGAAGGCGTCGTGGACTCGTCGGTCGCATCGACCGGGGTGGTTCGCCGGCTTCCGTATGTGCACGTCCCGCCACGATCAATCCAGCGACAGATTTGAGTAGTCGCTACTTGCATGAGCAGACGCGTCCTGTGATCATGGTTGGGCCACCCGCGGACATTCATCGGCGAGACGGGAACCGGTGGCGATTGGTCTTCGAAAGGTTCTGCCGAACCTCACGATCGTCCTATCCGTCGTTACCCGTCTCCCGGCTTCGGCGCTGGCGACCGCCTTTACGGGGAAGACCGCTGAGCACAATTGGATCGATCTCGCACGAGCTACCTCGTCCATTCGGCGAAGCGATCGGGGAACCTAGAGCTTCGGCCGCGCTGCCCCATCACCACGCAGGCGACGTTCGCTTGCCCCTGCCGGCCACCGTTCGGCATGACGCCGTGATCTGGTTTTACGTCATCCCCGTGTTGACGATCCATCTGATGGCACTGACCGCACTCATACCCTGGCTCTTTAGCTGGACGGGCCTGGCGCTGGCCGTTCTCGGGGTTCCCTTTTACGGCCTCGGTATCACGCTCGGCTATCACCGACTGCTGGCGCACCGCAGCCTCGCCGTGCCCAAATGGCTCGAGCACGGTCTGGCTCTCTTCGCCCAGTGCTCCTTGCAGGACACCCCGGCCAAGTGGGTGACCGTGCACCGGATGCACCACGCCTTCTCCGACGAACAACCCGATCCTCACAGTCCGCTCGTCAACTTCCTCTGGTCGCATTTCAACTGGTTGTTGTACAAGAATACGGCGACGCGAAGTATCACATCGATGCAAAAGTATGCACGCGATATTCTCGAAGACCCATTCTACATGCGACTCGAGAAGACGTATCTGGGGCCCGCAGTTTACCTGGCTCACCTGCTCATGTATCCGATCGCAGGCGCGGCGCTCGGATGGATGGCTACCGGCACCGGCATGGGGGCACTTCAGTTCAGCCTGAGTCTCCTGGTGTGGGGAGGACTGGTGCGCACCGTGCTGGGGTGGCACGTGACATGGTCGGTAAACTCGCTCACGCATCTCTTCGGCTACCGCAACTTCGATACGAACGAGAGCAGCCGCAACAACTGGTTCGTCGGGCTGGTAGCGCTGGGAGAAGGCTGGCATAACAATCATCACCACGACCCGGCCGCGGCCTCGGTCTGGCATCGTTGGTGGGAATTCGACCTCACCTACTGCGTGATCGTCGTTCTGCGGCGGCTCGGCCTCGCAACCGACATCATCGAGCCGAGGTCGGTGCGGCACGCCAAGCGTGTCCCTGCCGACAGGGAGCCGACGTGACAGTCTGACGCCACCTTAGGTTTGATGCCCTCATGTTTCAATAACTTGAAGCTAGGGCTGACACTCATTTGCTGATCCGGTCTGATCCGACCGCCGCGCCGCGGGCCCACCGCTTTGAACTTGTCAGGGGCGACGCCCGGTCGGGCTCGGCTCGGACGCCGGCTCCGGGAGCCGCCGATAGCCGCCAGGAACGCCGCGGCTCTGGCCGGGCGCGATCGTCAGCCAGGCGCTGTCGGGCCGCAAAAGCCGGACCAGGTAAAGGACCTGGCCCGTGTGGTAGGCCAAGTGCGACATCGCGCGCAGCAGGGCCTGACGCGCCGACTGGGCCTCGCCGCGGATGGTCACTGTGGCCGGCAGGTCCGCGTCCGTCAGGCCGGCCAGCGTCTCGAACAGGAGCGCCCAGCCGCGCTCCCACGCCGCCATGAGGTTCTCTCGCGTGTCGTCGTCGGTGAGCAGGAACTCCCCGTCGCGGTCGCGCGACGGCTTCTCGCCGTCGGTCGTCAGGAAGTCGGTAAAGCGCGAGGCCATGTTCCCAGCCAGGTGCTTGACGATCAGGGCGACGGGGTTGACCAGCTCCCCAGGACGGCGGAAGAAGTCCTGGTCGTCCAGTTGCATCATCGCACGTTCCGCCTGGGCCCTGTGGCGCCGGAATTCATGCTGCAAGTCGGCAAGCAAATCGTCCATCATTCCCTTCCCAAGAACTCGAAGAAGTGCGTGTGGGATGCCTTGACACCGATCGTATGCGGGATCATGGCACCCATTCAAGATTCACTTCCAGCAAACAGGCGAATTCGCGCGGAAAATCGACCGAGACGCGGGCGTGAACCGCCCCTTGCCTGTCGAAAAATCGTTGGGTTCCGGCAAGAGCGAACACCCCCTCGTGCCAAACGTCCGGGTGGATGTAAAGGCCGTGGGACCCGGAAAATCGAAAGCAGACGAATTGCTCGGGTCGAACATCGTCGCCCGGCAAGGCCAGCGGCACGACGAATGGCCGGTTGTCGAGGGGGAAAAAGAGCTGGCCGCCATCGGGATGATAGTTCGCATGCCAGAGCAGCAGGCGTTTCGGGGGTTCGCTATGGTCGTCGCGCGCATCGGACGGTTCGACGGCGTAACCGAGAACATAATGACCGCCCACCGCTTCATTTCGGCCGTAGAGGATGTCGCCCTTCCATTCGCTGATGAAAACGCCTTGGGTCGTGCCTGCTTCGTCGCCGGTGTCGGAATCGACCGGTCGCCACCCTTTTGCCGGCCAACGGACAATCTCAACCTTGAAATCGTCAGGTGAGTCGACAAGACATCCGTAACCATTGAGAGATTCATTGGTCGCCTCGACGACCAGAATAGAAACGCGTTTCATGTTCGCGGGAATACTGGGATTGAGATAATCGGGGGCATACATACCAACTCCTCCAGGTGGTGCACCGCCTTGAAATCGGCGCAAACCCGCCGCCGCAAGTCAATGCGAGTTCGATGGGCCACCGGACTGAGAATCGGCGGCGCGCGTCGAGCTCAAGGCCGCCTCGTTATCATTGCCCAAAGCGCCATCACGATTTCTACGTGAGGAAATCGCCAACAATTCATCAGTCGGACGCAGATACGCTGCGGCGACCGAAACCGCGCTCGGCACTCTTGAATTCCATGTGTCGGAGTGGGTATCGTGCGGGCGCCGCTCGTCTTTTTATGTTCGCGCTCCCGCTCCCTTCCCCCAAAAAAACGGCGTCGGCATTCCTTACGGGCGCTGGCTGCGCCGAGTTTTTGACCTCTTTCCAGCGGTTGAAAGGACGAGAACCTATGCAACGTTCAAGCAAGGGTTTCACGCTCATCGAATTGCTGGTCGTCATCGCGATCATCGCCGTGCTGATCGCTTTGCTCTTGCCGGCCGTGCAGGCTGCACGCGAGGCAGCACGACGCATTCAGTGCACGAACAATCTGAAGCAGCTCGGGTTGGCTATGGCCAATTACGAGTCAGGAAACAACTGCTACCCTTCCGCCGACATCTTCGGAACGAACAACGGCCTCTGCTCGGGATTCGGCTTCGGCAACGGCTGCCAAAACACGCCATGGTTCGTGCTGATGCTCCCTTTCATCGAGCAGACCGGTCTCTTTAACGCCTTCAATGCGTCGATCGGCGTCGAAGGGGTCAATTTCCTGGGCTACCTTGTCAACAGCACGGTCGAGACGACCAGGATTGCGTCGTTCCAGTGTCCCAGCGATAACCAGCAGACATTCAGCATCGCGGTGCTGGCGGCCCTGGCCGGTCTCAGCGGCCCCAACTGGCAGATCAGCAAGGGAAATTACGGGGTCAACTGGGGGAACTGTGATTATGGCCAGGGCGTTTCTAATAGTTTCTTCCCACGCTCGCTCTACCTTCAGTCTCCGTTCGGCATCAATTCCAATGCCACCGGACCGCAGTTGATCAAGGTCGCCTCCGTCACGGACGGATTGAGCAATACCCATTTCTGTTCCGAGATCTTGCAGGGTGCGTCCGACGATCTTCGCGGAACGATCTGGGGCGACAATCCCGGCGCGGGCTCCTACGAGACGCGGTTCACGCCCAACGGCTACCAGGACTATGTTCCGATCTTTCAACCCTGGGCGTCGGCGATCCCGGCCGGTTCGCTGGTCGGCGACAACATGGACAATCTCCCGACATTTGCCGGCTCTTCACCAGGAACCAGCCCTCCGACTCCGGGCTCACTTTGCGACAGCCAACCGGTCCAGCAGTTGGCCTGCTATAACCAAGGACAACAAGGGGGCGAGTTCACCGGGTCGCGCAGCCGGCATCCCGGCGGAGTCAATACCCTGTTCGGAGACGGCTCGGTCCATTTCATCAAGAACTCGATCAGCCCCATGACCTGGGTGCAGCTTGGCTCGATCAACGCCGGCGAGGTGATCAGCTCGGATTCATACTGAAACAAGACCGGCTAAAGGTAAGACAGCCAGCCTCCGGGATGGCGCACCTTCACCCCGGCGAACCAGCGGCACGGCACGTAGAGGATGGCCAGCACCACCACCCAGGCGGCGTAGATGCCCGGCAGGCTCAGCGGCCAGCCCTCGGGAGGGGTGCCCAGAGCGGCCGGGGAGAACAGCCAGGCGACGGGAAACCCCCGCACCAGGCCGGCAAGCACGGCAAGCGGGTGGATGACGTACCACTGCAAGAGGAAATAGAACAGCGGGACGCGGCCGACTGTCACGAGGGCGCGGCCGACCGGGCCGCGAACGCCCACGCGGTCGATTACCGCCAGGGCCGCGATGGCCGGGCCGAGCGTCATCAGCACGAAGAGCGGCGAAGGTGGTTGCTTCGTACAGTTGATGAACGAGAGCGCGGTCAACAGCGGTGTCGCCTGCGTTGTCCACGGACTTGGATCGCCGTAAGCGCCCCAGCGCGCAGGATCACGAAGGCGGCGGTCATGGCCACGCCCGTGATCCACATAACCCGCCGCCTCCGCCCGGGCTCGAGCTGGATGACTTCGCCGAACCCGTAGCCCGCGGCGACCACACCCAGCCAGGGGAGGAGCGGGTAGCCGACGATCACGTTCACGCCGCCGGGCAGCGGCAATAAGCCGCGTCGGAGCAGAAGTTGCAAGCCGGCCGCCCGCGACGCGGAGAGGGCCCCGGCGCCCGGCGAGAAGCCGCCGGCGAGGCTGTGCGTCGCGATCAGCAGCACCCCGAGCGCCCCACCACTCGGCTCGGCAGGAAGACCAGTCCCGCCAGCACGATGAATGAGGCCCCGATCGACCACAGGACCGTCAAGATCACCGGGGCGCCCACGGGATCGAAAAAGAGGCCGAGGCGGACAACCGTCACCTCGAGGAAGATCAGCCAGAGCCCACGGGTGGCGAGGAACGCCGCGAGGTCGCCCCGCGACCGACCCCGGAGCGCGCCAGATAGGCGCCCGTACCCGCAAGGAAGGCGAACACCGGCGCGCAGAAGTGGGTTACCCACCGCGTCATGAAGAGCGCCGGACTGGCCTCGGACAGGTCCGTGGGGTTGATCGCCGCGTTGCCGAAGTAGTCGCGGGTGTGATCGAGCACCATCAACACCATCACGGCCCCGCGCAGGACGTCGACGGCGTCGACGCGCCGGGTGGGCGGCGCCGGCGCCATGAGGGGAGTTGCGTGGTCCGGCGACGCGGCCGGCTCGATCGACATGATAGGGCTCCTTTCCGCAATCGCGAGGGGGGGAAAGCTCGGGCGGCGCCGCTCCAGGCTCAGACCTCACGATCGCCGAGTTTATGCTAGCCGGCGCGGCCGCTCGCGCCCACAGGATCGGTCCGCCGAACGCATACGCTATTTCGCTCTGCGTTTGCGTTGTACCATTCTGCTCAGAACGTATCGACAGCCCGGCGACCTGTCGACCGCAGGTATCGATACGGACTCGCACGGAGGCTCGCCCTCCCAAATGCGGCCCGGCAGGAGCCTCGCCCTCCCAAATGCGGCTCGGTAGGAGCCTCGTCGCGACGGAAAGCCGCTCGGATGTGGGCGAGCACGAGGTTATAATCGTGGAAACCACCGACGTGGCTCAGATGGCCGTGCCAACGCCGATCCGAGAGAAGCTCCAATGCCTTCGCCTTTTCCTGGGATGGATCCGTACCTGGAAAAACCGACGCTTTGGCCTGATGTGCACCACGAGTTGATCTCGGGCATTCGCGCGACGCTCACAGAGCAGCTCCGACCAAGATACTACGTCCGCATCGAAGAGCGGGTTTATGTCTCCGGGCCGGCCGACCCAGGGCGCACTGTCCTGGCTCCGGACGTCCATTTGACGACGACCCCCAAAGTCCGCCCGGCATCACCTTCTCCGGAAGCAAGCGCAGCGATTGCCGTGGCGGAGCCGATCGTCGTTCTGACGCTCGTGGATGACGAGGTGCGCGAAAGCTACCTTGAGGTGATTGACGCGTTCGGTCACGAGGTCGTGACCGTGATCGAGGTCCTGAGTCCTACCAACAAGATCGCCGGCGCCGACGGTCTCGACAGCTTCCTGGTCAAGCGCGATCGGGTTATGAGATCGTCAACCCATTGGGTCGAGATCGACCTTCTCCGCGCGGGCCTTTCGCCGATGAGTGCGGTCGTCGTTCCCGAGCACGAGTACGTCGTTCATGTGTCGCCTGTGGATAGACGCCCCGATGGTCTGGTCTGGCCGATTCGCCTCTCCGAGCGGCTACCGGTCATCTCGATTCCGCTGCACGGCGGCGACGAGGATGCTCGTCTTGATCTCCAGTCGGTTCTCGACACCGCCTATGATCGCGCGGGGTACGACACGACGATCGATTACACAGCCGAGCCCGATCCGCCCCTAAGCCCTGCGTGGCAGGAATGGGCCGACGGGTGGCTGCGGCAGAAAGGAGTGCGATGACGCAAAACCGCGCGAGGACAGGGCTCAAACAAGCTCACCGCGCAGGACCGTGACGGCGTGCCCGATGAGGACAGTGCGCGGGTTCTCGACACGAATCTTGACCACTCCGCCGCGGCGCGACATCTGGCGCACGGTCAGGAAACTTCGGCCGATCTTCTCCGACCAGTAAGGACCCAGGCAACAATGCGCCGAGCCGCAAACAGGGTCTTCATCGACGCCCACCCGCGGAGCAAAGAACCGGGAAACCAGGTCATAGTCCTTCGAGCTCGACCGGCTCGTGACAATAATTCCCCGCACCGGGAATTGCTCGAGCCGGCGAATATCCGGGCGCAGTTGGCGAACTATATCTTCGCTGGCGAGCTCGACCAGCAGATCAAAACAACTGCGGCCGGCGAATCGAACGGGAGCACCCAGCGCCGACGCGAGCGCGTCGAGCTCGGCGGGGTCCGTTAAGGGTTCGCCGACCGGCGCGGAGGGGAAATCCAGCTCGATTCCGTGCGATCCGCGTTTGGCAGTCAGCAGGCCGCTACGCGTCTCGAAGAGCGCCGGCGCACCTTCCGGAAGATGGCCCTCCTCCCATAGCACGTGGGCCGTCGCCAGAGTGGCGTGCCCGCACAGGTCAACCTCGTTCGCCGGAGTAAACCAGCGCAGGTTGAACTTGCCGGAGGCTCCCAGACGGTGCGCGTAGGCCGTCTCGGACAGATTCATCTCGGCCGCCACGTCTTGCATCCAGCGCTCGTCGGCTGGCTCATCAAGCACGCATACCGCCGCGGGATTGCCGGCAAAGGGACGGTCGGTGAATGCATCGACCTGGCTGATGCGAATCGCCATAGGAGGGTACTCCGGCGGGTTCAGGTTGGAGACTGTCGCGGCCAACTGGCGCCATTGTAGAGCAATCGAGGCCGGAATGGTTCGCGCTGGCGGCATTGGGGATCGGGAGCGCGCAAATTGGCGTGTTGCAAGGGCTGGGTTCACGGAGCCTCTGAGATCCGCTAAGCCCGTTCGGAACCGTCTTCGCTGAAGGCCTGCGGTTGTGCGACGCCCCCCTCACCGGCCCTTCGGCCTGCCCCGAGCAAAGCCGAGGGGGCACCCTCTCCGCTGAGGGCCTGCGGTTGTGCGACGCCCCCCTCACCCAACGCCGTTAAGCATTTTACGCTGCCCTTTGACGAGCCAATATCTTGCGCCCGTCCCTCTTTGCGCCGCCGTGGCGTCGAGGATAATTGGTGGACCGGTGCGCGGCTCCTCTTTTCGCCGCGGGTAATTGCGACTTCGTTTTTTGCTCTGGCGTTGGTACGAATCGGTCGTGGCGTTCCGCAGCCGGTTCTGCAGCGACTGCGCCGGGCGGACGGGCTTCCGATGGATCCGCGATCATCGAGCGGATGATGCGCAGCACGGCAGCAATGCTGGTCTTGTCGGCGGGTTCGCCCGCCCAGGGTCTGTTCTTTCGTGGCCAGCAGTTGCAGCATCGTTAGCCCCAGCAAGGACCAGTGCAGTTCGATCTCCGCGATCTCAGGAGTGCGGGCGCGCAGTTTGGCTCGGCCATAGGTCTGTTTGAGCGAACGAAATTGGAGTTCTACTCCCCAGCGACCCCGGTAAATGCAGACCGGCTTGCTCGGCGGTCAATTCCTTGTCATCGAGAATGTTGGTCACCAGGTAGACCTCGCCGCGACCATCGTGGAAGCGGAGCAGACGCAGTACCAGAGGCGGTTGCTTCTTCCTCATCACGGCATCGGGCCAGCAGTAGACGATGTCGCCCCTTTGCCGAACCAGCCCCAAGCCCTTCAGCAACCGAACATTGCCGCCGACGCGGATCAAGAAACTGTGACCACGATCAAGGATCGACCGCCAGAACTCATAGCCGTAAAAGCCGGCGTCAGCACAAAGCAGCGTGGCTTCCGGGAACCGCAGCTCACAGAGCAGCGTTTCCAGATCGGCGCGTTCGCTGGAATACGACGGCCCCAGCTTCCAACACCAGGGCAACCGCAAACCAATGTGCCACAGGAGTGTCAACCACATTTGCGGACCCACAGCTTGGGGATCATAGTGACTCTTCGTGCTCTGTTTGTGCCGCTTGCGGTGCGCATGCCGACCGCGTTTGTTCGTTCGCGATTTCTTCTTTCCGCGTCGCTTTCTTGGTTTATTGAACCGCTCTTCATTTTGTTGGGTCCGCGGCACGCTCACTCGGGAACCGTCGACGGCCAACGGCAGCCATTTCCCCACGCGCCAATGGGCTTCGCCAGACTGTTGCATCAAACTTTGCACGCCGCCACAGCGCGGGGAGTAGTTGGGGCGTGTAACGGACCAAAGCGGCAGTTAGAGCCTGATAGGAAGTTACAGCTACGGCGTCGCTGCCGAATAGCTTGGCGAGCGTGGCGATGGCATCCTCCACCGCTTCGACCAACCCGGGCTGGGAACTCCAGACCCAAAAGACCGCCTGGCACACCAATGCGAGGGGTTTCCATTTGACGTTGCCATGGAGACGCACACGGGCGAAAATGCTGTCGCTTACGATCCACTTGAGCGCCCTCCGCAGATCGTCGCCATTGGTCTTGCGCTGCGGTTTCTTGCCGTCGCGTTTGTCGCGTTCCTTTCTAGACTTCACTGCCAGACTCCTTTCTGACGTGTAGTCAGATGTGCGGGGAGTCTGGCAGTTTTTCTTATCTCACTTTCCTGACCAGCCCGATTTCACGCCAAAAAGTGCTTAACGGCGTTGCCCCTCACCCGCCCTTCGGGCACCCTCTCCCCGCGGGGGAGAGGGGGCGGTCAATGGCGGAACAGGAACTCCTTGGAGTTGATCAGCACCCAGCCGAGGTCTTCGACGGCCTGGCGGAAATCCTTTGCCGACTTGAGGTGCTTGACGGCGGCCGCCAGCTCGGTCGGGTTGGGCTCGCGGCAGAGGGCGACCAGGTAGAGCTCCTCGGTGACCTGCTCGGGCGTCTTGCCGCTCTTGGCGAGCTGGGCCATGCGGCCGTTGTCGTCGCGGAGCTTGCCGTTGACGGTCGCGCCGCCGATCAACTGGAGGGCCTGCGACAGGTTCGAGTCGCTCTCGCGCTCGCACTCGCACGCCAGCTCGCGGGCCGGCCGGCCGAAGGTCTTGAGGAACGGGTTCTCCATCTTGCCGTCGGGGATCTGGGTGGCCCGCGCGCCCTGGGGCAGGCCGTCGAACGACGTCGTCGTGCCGGTGACGGTCGAGATCGCGTCGAGCAGGACTTCGGCCGGCAGCAGCTTGGTCTGGGCGTGCGAGAAGTAGAGGCTGTCGTCGACGTTCAGCGGATTGGTGGTCGCGCTCAGTTGGTAGGTGCGGCTGCGCAGGATCGAGCGGATCAGCTTCTTGAGGTCGTAGCCGTTCTTGACGAACTCGGCCGTCAGGCCGTCGAGCAGCTCGTCGTTGCAGGCGGGGTTGGAGTCGCGGAAGTCGTCGACCGGCTCGACGATCCCGCGGCCGATCAGGTGAAACCAGATCCGGTTGACCAGGCTCTTGGCGAAGAACGGGTTGCTCGGGGCTCGCCAGCCAGGACGCCAGGCGGACGCGGCGGTCCTTCGTCGCCGGGTCGTCGAGCACCGGGCCGCCCAGGGCCTTGGGCTTCATCTTCCGGCCGGTGCGCGGCTGGCTGCACGTCGCCGGAGCCCGTCGCGTAGACGACCTCTTCATCCGGCAGATTGCCCTTCTTGCGGCCGATCTGCGAGAAGAACGCGGCGAAGCCGTAGTAGTCGTCCTGCGTCCAGCGCTCGAAGGGATGGTTGTGGCACTTGGCGCACTGAATCCGCACGCCCAGAAAGAGCTGGGCCGTCGTCTCGACGGCCGTTTCCGGGTCGCGGCTGATCCGGTAGTAGTTGGCCGCCGGGTTCTTGAAGGTCGAGCCGTCGGCCGTCAGCAGCTCGCGGACCAACTGGTCCATCGGCAGGTTGCGCTCGAGGCACTCGCGGATCCAGCGATGGAAGACGTAGGCCCCCTTGGTCTGGATCAGGCGGCCGTTGGAGCGGAGGATGTCGGCGAACTTGAGCGCCCAGAAGTCGTAGAACTCGGGCCGGACCAGCAGCCGGTCGATGACGCGGTCGCGGCGAGTCGGCCGGCGAATCGGCCAGGAACGCCTGCACTTCGTCGGGCGTGGGCAGGACGCCGAGGACGTCGAGATAGACCCGGCGGATGAATTCCCGGTCGGTGCACAGCTCCGACGGACGGATCCGCATCCGGTTGAGCTTCTCGAAGACGGCGCGGTCGATCACGTTGTCCTGGGGACCGCGCGCCGCGACGAAGCCGGGCACCTCGACCAGGTGGGTCAAGCCGGACGTTGGCCACCAGGTTGAGGTAATGGGCGATGATGGCGACCTCGCCCCGCGCCTTGAAGCGAACGTAGCCGTCGGCGTCGACCTCGGCGATCGCCGGGTTGGACGAGTCGTAATAGCAGATCGGCGTGACGTCGCGGACGGTCTTGTCGGCGCCGTGAACCAGGACGACGACCTGCTGGGTGCTGGCCGGGGCGTTGAGCACGCGCGACTCGGGCAGGATCTCGAGGCGAACCGCCGCGGGCGCGCCGGGATCGTCCTTGGCCCCTTCCTTGATCCAGTCGTGGAGGAACTCATACGATCTTGGAGCTGCGCGACAGCCGCAGGCCCCCCTCGTGCGGCACTTCACCCAGCGGCTTGCGGAGGATCAGGCTGGTCTCGGCGGCGATCGGGTTGATCCGCCGGCCCCCAGCCTCGCGCGACAGGATCGCAGAAGTCTTGGTCGGGCAGATAACCGCGCAGGCTCAGCCGGAAGCCCCCCTTGCCCGTCGGCGTGCCGTGGCACGCTCCCATGTTGCAGCCGGCCTGGCTGAACGCCGGGATCACGTCGCGGCGAAAGCTGACCGGCGCAGGGCCGGTCCATCCCCTCGACCGTGACGGTCGCACGCGCCTCATGGCTGCCCCGGCGAGCGACGATCGTCGCCGTTCCGTTGGCCCGCGGAACGACCGGCCCCTTGGCGGAAACCTGGGCGATCTCGGGATTCAGGCTCACCCACTCGACGGCGCGCGTCTGATCGTCGGCACCGACGCCATCGGCGGACCGCGCGGACGCGATCAGCTGAGCCGTCGCGCGCCGGCCGCCAGAGCCGGGATTGTGCGGCGCGATCGACGAGCGACTGACCGCGCCGGTCGCCTGCGCGGCTCGTCCGCCTGCAAGAGCTCGGGCGCCTGAAAGCCACGACGCCAGCTGCACTCACGGCCAGAAGCCAAGCGTCGACGACGCGACGGCGAGCGAGATCGGACATGCATCGACTCGCTCCTCCGAGCCTCGGGAGGCGGCGGGCGGGTGGTGCCGTGGGAGGTCTTGCGGCCCGGTCGACTTCGGCAGGGCGTCAATGAACCATATCGCAACATTGGCGCAGATCTTCAAGAAAAGTCAAACAATTTTTGACGCATCGACCGCTCGGCGCATGGTTCCGTCTGGACTTGCGTTGAGCCTGCCTAGACTGTACAATTAACAGTAGTTCGGAGCGCATTTCGCGGGACGTGGGCGGCCGGCGCTCATTCTCAGCGTCTGTCGCACCTTTTCGGTCAAATGGTGTGGTAGACTGAACACGTTGGTCAGGTTCTCGGGCTTGCGCATCGCGCCTGACGGATCGGGCGGGGCAGTGCTCTGGAAGCGGTCGAGCCGCTGCTCTCGGTGGACGACGGTCGCGCTCTGGCTCACGGAGGAGGTCGACAATGGTCATACGGATCGACAGCGGAGTGGCTCGGTATGGTTTGCCGGGCCTGATCCTGGGCTTGGCGATGGCCTGGGTGTTCGGGAGTGCGCGGTCCGGAAGCCGCGGCCCAGACCGGATCGGGCGGCTCGCGGGCGCCGAAGCCGGCGGCGGCACGTGCGTCGGAAGCGACCAAGCCGCAGGGGCGCGGCCGGTCGCCGGCGGAGAAGTGCCAACGGGACGCTGGCTCTGATCACCAGCTCGTCGGCGGGCCGGCGCAGTGGCTGTACCTGATCGACACCAAGGACCGCAGCTTTCGCTCTCTATCGCATCGATCCCGACGAATCCCAAGGGGATCGTCAAGCTCGAGGCCTCACGCCAGTATCAAGTGGGACCTCAAGCTGGAACATTACAACAACCAGGCGCCGGAGCCCGACGCGATCAAGGCGACGGTCGAGACTCTGGCTCGTTCGATCAGGCAATAAACGGGAGACCGGCGACGTGACGGGTCGCGGTCTCCTATTCCACGAGAGTTGACTACAACACGGCTGCGACAGGGCCGATCTCGACCGCGAGGAGCACGTCCATGGCTCAGTTTTACACACTGGAAGAAGCCGCCCGCGTCCTGGGGATGAGCGCCGAGGAACTCAAGTCCAAGGCCCAGTCGCGCGAGGTCCGCGCGTTCCTGGACGGCGGATCGTGGCGGTTCCGGGTCGTCGACGTCGACGAGCTGGCCCGCCGCCGCGGCCTGGGCAGCGACGCCGAGCTGCGGCTCTCCGACCTCGACGTTCCCGCCGGCAGCGAGCGATCCGGCGAGATTCAAGACCTGGACCTCTCCGAGTTCCAGCTCGGCGTCGCCAAGCCCGACCTGGGCGCCGAGACCGGCACATCTCGGCCACCGACCAGCGGCGAGAAAGTCGGCCGACGACAGCGGCTCCGATCACGACATCCTGCTCGACGATCTGACGCGTGCCGCCCAGCCCGATCACCGGCTCGAGCTCGGTGATCATCGGCGCCCCGTCCGCGGGCAAGCACCCCAGCGACTCCGACGTCCGGCTCGTGCCCGACACGCTCAAAGGGTGCGAGCGACTCCGACGTTCAGCTCGCCTCGCCCGGCCGCCAAGCAGCCGAGCGACTCCGACGTGACCCTGATCAAGGAAGACACCGCCGATCACGGAATTCTCGGCTCGGGCAGCTCCGGCGACACGTCGGTGCGGGTCAGCCCGCTCGCTGGGCTCCTCGGCCGAGGTGCCGGCCGCCGAGTCCGACAGCGATTTCGAGCTCAATCCCTCGAGCGAGCTGATCGACGCGCTTCAGCCCGACTCGGGCAGCGATTTCGAGCTCAGCGCGCTCGACGCCAGCGACGAGTTCGAGTCGACCCCGCTGTCCAAGCCGAGCGATTCCGACGTGACGGCGTCCGATCCCAAGCTCTCGGGAATCAACCTGTCGCGGCCCAGCGATTCGGGAATCAACCTGCAGACCGGCGGGCTGGGCCTCGGTCAGGCCGACTCGATCGAGCTGGCTCCCCTGTCCGACGAGGAGATCCCGACGACCAAGTCGGCCAAGCCGCCGCCCACACCGGCCAAACCGTCCAAGCCCAAGCCGTCGCTGGCGGCCACGCCTCCCCCGGCGGTCAAGAAGGGCGAGAAGGACATCTTCGACGACACCGACTTCGAGGTCGACGTTCCCACTCGGCGACGCCGATTCCGACGACAAGACCGTCCAGCTCGAAGCCGCCAGCGACTTCGACCTGGAAGACAGCGACACCGGCTCGGAGGTCTTCGCGATCGACGAGGAAGCCGTCGATCAGAACGCCTCGACCGCCATGGCCCCGTCGGCCTTTCGCCGACGACGACGAAGAGGAAGAAGACGACGGCTTTGACTCGGCCGTCTCCAGCGAGATGACCGGCTCTGGTCGTCGTCGGAGGCGCTCGGCCGGCCCCGAACGCGCCGCCGCCGCCGATGGTGCTCGCCCGCGAGTCCGAGGCCGAATGGAGCGGCCTCTGGGTCGGCGTGCTGGGCGTCACCACCGTCTTCCTGTTCTTCGCCGCATTCGTCGCGTACGACCTCGTCAGGAACCTTTACGAGTTCCAGTCGGCGGGACCATGGGCTCGGGCTTGGTCAGCTCGCTCGCCAAGATGTTCGGAGGCTAGGTTCGAGCCCACGGTTGCGACGTAGAGGGGGGCTCGCGGTTGTGCGTCACCCCCCTCACCCGCCCTTCGAGAAAGTCCGCGGGCTGGGGCTTCCGGTTGTGCGTCACCCCCCTCGCCCGCCCTTCGAGAAAGTCCGCGGGCTGGGGCTTCCGGTTGTGCGTCACCCCCCTCGCCCGCCCTTCGGGCACCCTCTCCCCGCGGGGGAGAGGGGGAGCTCGGCCCGCGGCGAACGATCGTTCCTGAAAGGAGGCGGAACGAATGGTTCGTACAGTTGCATTCGATCGGCGGCAGCGTGCGCCCACGTGGCGGGTTCGCGGCAGTCTTGGCCATTCTCGCGTGCTCAGGCTGCGCGATCGTGCCGCGGTCACAATTCGACGAATGCAAGCAGCTTACGCATACGCTTCGCTCCGAAAACGCTCGCTTGAAAGACCAAGTTCTCGCCTTGCAAAGCCAGAATCGCGATTATGCCGACCGCGCCGTCGACGATGCGCATCGACTGACGGTCCAGGACGAAGCGATCGAGCGGCTCGAGCATAGTGTCCAGGCCTACCAGAGATGACCGCGACCGGCTGGAAGCCGCATACACGCAGCTTGCCGCGAGCCTGGGCGCACCAGCCGTGGCGAGCAAACCCGACCGGACCAGTTCGGACCGACCGCGGGCGCCCGGCAAGAAGGTGATGCCCAGCCGCCGCCAGCGCGAGTCGAAAACGTGCCCCGCACAGTCTATCCAGCGATTCAGCCGCGACAAACAGGGCGGCGGGCTCACGTAGCCAGACACTTGACTGAGGCTGGAATGCACGCCCCATAATCTAAGGTTACGGACTGGGACGATGCCGGCGCACTCTTTGATCAGGGCTAACTCTCATGCGATGCTTTCACTCTGGTGTTTGTTGGCGCAATGTTGATTGCGGCTTGTAGTGTCCTGGCCGGCGATGCGGCTCGGGTTGCGGGCGACTCGCGACTGGCCACGCCGCCGGCTGGGTCAATCGCGTCCGCAACTCATCGATTCAAGGCGATTACGTCGAGGCACGGACGGCCGATGTGTACACCGGCCCATGCTTCTCTAACGCCGAGACTTTCGTGTACGGTAATCGCGCCGTGATGGCATGGAAGGTGACCGAAGGCTCGTGGAAAGGCGTCGACCTGCGGGGCCTTTGCGTCGCCGCGGCGGTCAGCGGCAACACGACCTTTTCGGAGGACGACCCCGCGAAGGCCAGGCCGTGCTTGATCGTTGACTCGCGGGCCGATCCGACAGGCAGCGCGAGCGCCTTGATCGACCTGGCCAAGACGCTCGGAGGAGCCCGCCTGGATCATGTCGCAGCGGTGACCGACCGCCCGAATGAGCCTGAAGCTGGAAGAACACGCCTGCCGGCGGCGAGGCTGGAGCCCACGCGGCTCACGGGATGCCGCAATCGCCGCCGCGCTTCGTTCTGGGCGGCTGGTCTGGCGCAGCATCGTCACCCGTCCTCTCGACGAGCGCGACCACGCCTGCGGCAACGAAGTCGTCGCCTATCCTCCCCTCTCAGACGCGGTGACGGCCCAGCCGGCCTATACTCTCGGCCACGAATTCAAGGGCGATGGACTCGACAGTGCGCTGGGACGATCCCAACTGCCGCAGCAGCTTCGTGGGCCACTTTCGCTTCTGATCAAGACGATGAGCGTGACAGCGTCGCCTTCGGTTGAACCAGAACTCCCCAACCAAACCTCTTGGTAAGCGAGGGGAAAGAAAAGCTGGAGCGTTTTCTGCCTTCCCGAACCGAACGCACCGTCCCACCTGGACGCGTTCGTGCCCCGCGGCCGAAACCGCCCACCGGGCGACCCGCGCGGCCACTTTTCCGGGCCTCATGGGGCTATTCACTGATGCGAACGTTGGCCATCTCGGTTGTCGTCGTGGCGTGGGCGAGCGCCGCCGCCGCCCAGGAGTCGATACAAGGTCGCGGTGCTCAAGGCAAGCGCCGCCGGCGGCGGTGGCCGAGGAGCTGCGTAAAGCGACGAGCGCGGAGGGATATCGGATCCAGGACGCGCAAGGCCGCGTACGTTCTGCGACATCTGGCTGCGCAAGGCGGTGCCCGGCTCGGAAAAGCCGTGCGGGCCCGAAGGAGGCGGTTCAGTTCCCGTTCCTCGCCGATGGCGAGTCTGCTCGGCGTCATTCGATTCGCAATCGGAAGGGCACGATTATCGCGATCAGTCCATCGCCAAGGGCATTTACACGATGCGTTATGGATTGCAGCCGGTTAACGGCGATCATCTCGGTGTGAGCACTTATCGCGACTATTCCCTGATCTTGCCGGCCGCCAAGGATCAATCGCTGGCGCTCCTCGCCGCAAGCAGCTCGAGAAGCGAAGCGCCGATCGCGGCGGGAACGAGCCACCCTGCCGTTTTCCTGCTGCTCGAGGCGCCTGCCGACGCGTCCAAGTCGGAGCCTGTCGATGATTCACGACGCCGAAAAGAATACCTGGAGCGTGGTTTTGCCGTTGCCTCCAGGTCAAGGGCAGGGCGAGCCGTTCATGCCGGTTCGCCTCGTGGTGGTCGGGGCAGCGCGATCGAGCTGCGGTCGATGCTTGAGCGGTCGGCTGCGTGGTCGCGGACGTTCGGCCGCACGGTCGGTATCGCCTGTTCCAAGAGGTGCTACCGCTCTATCCGAAGATGATGCCCGTTTCGCTGTGGATCGCGCTCTGGCTGCTTTGGATCGACCCAGCGCGGCCGGTGTGCCGCCTGCCGACGTGACCACGCGCGTGCTCGAGATGTGCGGCGGGATCACCCTGGTCGCGGTCCTGGCGTTTGGCCTGGGGTTCTGGGTCTCTTTTCAGGTCTCTCAGTTCGGGTATGCTCCGCCTCGAGTGCGGCGGCGATACGCGCCTGGGCGTCCGGCTGCTCACGGTGCTCTCGCTCGTGGTTTACGCCTGGATCATTCACTCGGTCGGCTGGTCCAAGCTGGTGCGCACGAACTGGGGCCTGCGGGGAGTCGTTCTGGTCGACGACCTCGTGGTTTTCCTGCCGTATCTGCTCATTCAGCTTCTGGTCTGGTGGGGGTTGTTCTTCGCCGAGCGTGCCCTCCAGATCGCGGCTGGGAGCGAGCTCGGCGACGCGTCTTGGGCGTTACCTGGTGCTGCGAACGCGCCAGTCGCTGGGACTGATCTTGCCGGTGGTCCTCATGTACGTGATCCGGCGCGACGTGCTCGAGCGATTCTTTCCGCAATGGGACTCGAACCCGCTGGCCCAGCCGATCGAGATCGCCGTGCTGGGCGCTTTGATCTTGGCGTCTCGCCGCTCTTCGTCCGGCTGGCCTGGCCGACCCGCTCGCTGCCCGCCGGGCCCGTTCCGCCGCCGGCTCGAGCGGATCGCCGACCGGCTCGGCTTCCGGTTCACCGACATTCTGGTCTGGGACACGGGCCACTTGATGGTCAACGCCTGCGTGACCGGGATCTTGCCCGGATTTCGCTACGTTCTGCTGACCGATGCCCTGATCGAGTCGCTGACGCCGCTGGAGGTCGCGGCCGTCTTCGGGCACGAGATCGGCCACATCGCTCACCGCCATCTGCTTTACTTCGCATTTTTCTTCCTGGGAAGCCTGGGGTGCTCTCGGTCTTGGCCGGAGCGGTCGTCGTCCAGCGGAGCCTTTCTTCGCGATGGCTGGCCGCGCTTACTCCCTGACAAGGCGGCCATTATCAGCGAGGTCGCTCGAAGGCATCTGCCCTGGTGGCGGCCCTTGGCCTGTACTTCTGGCTGGTCTTCGGGCAGCTTTCGCGGCGGTTCGAGCGGCAGGCCGATGTCTTCGGCAGCAAGGTCGTTTCGTGCGACGACGCTCGATTGTCCGCCGCACTGCGACCTGGACCACGACCTGTCTCCCGAGTCTGCCAGGCCCGGCGAGGCAACGCTTTGCCCGGTCGGCATCCGGATCTTCGCCGAGGCCCTGGCCACCGTCGCCCGCGTCAACGGCCTGGACCCAAACGGCCGCTCGTGGCGGCATGGCAGCATCGCCAGCCGGATTGCGTTCCTCGAAGGACTCGAACGGCATCCCGAGCGCGAACGATCGTTTCAGCGCGGCGTCGGCCGCCTGCGGTTGGTTCTGGCGGCGGTGCTCTTGAGCGCTGTCATCGCTGCGGTCGCGACTCAATCGTGGGAGTTATTGCGTTAGCGGCCGCGAATCGCGTCTTCCCGCCCGATCGGGTCTTCTGTTATAGTACGCCCCCCAGGTTGGGCATCCGCCTGCCCGACCCAAGCCGGGCTGCCCCACGACAAGGAGGTCGTCATGCTCCGATGGCCAATTCGGCTCAAGCTGATCGTCGGCCTGAGCGTGGTCGTGGGAATGATGCTGATCTTGATGGGTGCCTCGATCTTCGGGCTGCACTCATTCCATATGAGCTATCTGACGCTCGTCGACCAGCTCCGCGAGCTGGGGGCGTCGGCCGACCTGATGAAGTCGGCTGTCCGCTTGCACGCGCCGCGGCACCAACTCGCCGGAGGAGATTGCCGAGCTCAAGGCTCAGGTGATCGAGGCCCAGCAGGCCCTTCTGGTCTACTTCCGGCAGCTCAAGAAGAACACGACCCAGGGGAGCCGCGTCGACAACGGCACCGACGAGCTGGGCCTGGCGTTCCTGATCGACGACGACCTGGCCGACGATCCGCGCCGAGCTCGACCCGGCGCCGGACCGCCGGTGCGGCTGTTGCCGGGCACCGCGTACTACATCGACCAGCACCCCGAGCTGCTGCCGTCGCTTCAAGCCGCGTGACCGGGCTGCACGCGCGGATCGACCGGTTGAACGACACCGTCATGCAGCTTCCCAAGCGGCTGTACGACGACTTCTGGTCGGTGCTGAAGATGTCGCAGGCGCCAGTACCAGACCAGCCGGGTGATCGTCTGGATCTCGGCGCTCATGGTGCTGGGCATGCTCTGCGGTCTGATGGTGCTGTTTCAGCCGCTGGGTGCTCGTCTCCGCTCCGGCTGCTCCAGCGCGGCGTTCGCCACGTGGCGCGGGGCTCGTTCGACTACAAGATCAACTTGCAAGTCGGGCGACGAGATGCAAGACCTCGCCGAGGCGTTCAACGACATGACGGCCAAGATCAGCGTGACCTACGCCGAGCTCGAGCGGCAGGTGCAGGAGCGGAGCCGGCAACTGGTCCGCTCGGAGCGGCTGGCCGGCGTCGGGTTCCTGGCCGCCGGCGTGGCGCACGAGATCAACAATCCGCTGGCGTCGATCGCCTTCTGCGCCGAGGCGCTCGACCATCGGCTGGAGCGGTTGCTTGAGCTCGTCGAGCGATCCCGATCACCGGGTCGTCGCCAATTACCTGAAGATGATCCAGGAAGAAGCGTTCCGCTGCAAGAACATCACCGAGAAGCTGCTCGACTTCTCGCGCTGCAACGACATCAAGCGCGAGCGGATCGACCTGGCGGGCCTGATCCAGGGCGTCGTCGAGATGATCCGCCACATCGGCAAGTACACGGGCAAGATCGATCGTGTTTCACCCGCGCGAAGCCGTGATGGCCCACGTCGACAGCCAGGAGATCAAGCAGGTCGTGCTCAACCTGATCGTCAACGCGCTCGAGTCGATGGACGCACGACGGGACGCTTGCGGATCGACGCGCGCTACAACCGACGGGATGGCCGAGATGGTCTTTACCGACAACGGCTGCGGCATGAGCCCCGAGGTGCTCGAGAACATCTTCGAGCCGTTCTTCACCAAGCGGCGCGACGGCAAGGGGACCGGGCTGGGCCTCTCGATCACGCACCGGATCGTCAACCAGCATCACGGCGAGATCATGGCCGAGAGCGCGCGGCGAAGGCCAGGGCTCGACCTTCACCGTGCGACTGCCGATCCATCCGACCGAGATCGGCGACGACGCGACCGCGCCGCCACGGGCCAGGCCGTCGCCGGCCGAGCCCGCCATCGAGCTGCGAGCGGCCAGACCGAGCAGGCGACCGGCTCGGACGAGACGGCCGCGCATCGCATGCAATCGAGCGATCGCGTCACGAAGCCAACGAGGGGACTCGAAGCATGGAAAAGTCGCGTCAGGGAGGATTGCGGATCTTGTTTGCCGACGATGAGGCCCACCTCCGGGACCTCATGCAGATGGAGCTGCCGCGGCTGGGGCACGAGGTGACGGTCTGTCCCGACGGGGCCGCGGCCTTGAAGGCCCTCGAGCGCGGGCTTGTACGACGCCGCCTTGCTCGACCTGCGGATGCCCGGATTGACGGGCATCGAGGTCCTGGGCCAGATCCGCCAGATCAGCCCCGAGACCCAGGTGATCATCCTGACCGGCCACGCCACCGTCGACACGGCCGTGCAGGCGCTGCGGCTCGGGGCGTTCGACTATCTGACCAAGCCGTGCAAGTGGGCCGAGCTCGAGATGATCTTGAACCGCGTCGCCGAGCGGCGCGACATGGCCAACAAGACGACCGCGCTCGAGACCCGGCTCAAGGCCGCCGAGGGCATCGCCGCTCTTGATCGGCGAGACGCCCGGCCATGCAGCAGGTCCGCCGGCTGATCGACACGATCGCGCCCACCGATGCCTCGGTCATGATCCTGGGCGAGACCGGCACGGGCAAGGAGCTGGTCGCGCGCAGCCTGCACGACAAGAGCCGCCGCGCCGACCGCGCGTTCATCCCGGTCAACTGCGGCGCACTGCCCGAAAACCTGGTCGAGAGCGAGCTCTTCGGCCACCGCAAGGGGGCCTTCACCGGCGCCGACACGAACCGCAAGGGGCTCTTCGAGGTCGCCAACGGCGGCACGCTCTTCCTCGACGAGGTCGGCGAGCTCGACAAGAGCGTGCAGGTCAAGCTGCTGCGGTTCCTGGAATCGGGCGAGATCCGCCGCGTCGGCGAGAACGAGCCGTTCCGTGTCGACGTGCGCGTGCTCTGCGCGACCAATCGCGACCTGCGCGAGATGGTCGCCAACGAGCTGTTCCGCGAAGACCTGTTCTTCCGGCTCAATACCTTCGAGATCTACCTGCCGCCACTGCGCGAGCGCAAGGCCGACATCGCCGCGCTGGCCAAGCACCTGCTGGCCCGGCACGCCTCGCGCCGCGGGCTGATCGAATCGGCCATCGCGCCCGAATCGATCGAGCTGCTGATCGGCGCACGACTGGCCGGGCAACATCCGCGAGCTGGCCAACATGATCGAGCGCGCCACGATCCTGGCCGGCAACGGTCCGATCCTGCCCGAGCACCTGCCGACCCAGCTTCCCTGCGCAGCAGCAAGCCGCACCAGAGCGCGCCGTCACCGGTCGGCGCGCCTCACTTCCAGGTCCCCGACGGCAACCCGACGCTCCGCGACGTCGAGATGAAATACATCCAGACCATTCTCGAGAAACACAACGGCAACAAACCGGCCGCCTCGCGCGAGCTGGGGATCAGCCTGAAGACGCTCTACAACAAGATCAATCAGCTTCAGCACAGCTAAGTGGAACCGCTGAAGAAAATGCGCGGGCCGGCCGCCGCGTCGGATCGGACGGATCGGACGGATCGGACGTGGCGGCCCGGGCGGTTGTTCGGCCGAGAAGGCCCGAGCCTAGGCGCGATGCTCCCCAGCACTTGCGCATCTTGCTGTATCGCTCCGGAACGCCCGAAAATGAAGCTCATCCTGAGCCGAAAGGGATTCGATTCCACCTACGGCGGCGTTCCGAGTCCGATTGAGCGGGCCGAACCGAGCCTCCACGTCATCTTCGGTTGGCTGCAGGTGGGGGCTGCATTGCACCCAACCTGCGACAGCGGCTCGGTGCCGCGCTGGGCTGCAGAGCATCCGCATGTGCAGCAGGCAGAGAGCATGGCCGCGAATAACACGCTGTATATCGCGGCGCGGTGCCTGAATCTGCCAGGGATGCGGCGCGCGATTGCCGGCGCCGGCGTATTCGATCGCCATGCCGCGGTTCTTACGCTGACTGCCCCCGGCCCGCGGCGCAGCCTCTGGCGGCTCCCCCGTTGGATGTATCCACGCGCGGGGAAACCGCCACTCTCGTATCATTCAGACAATCGCCGGTGGAAGCGCGACGCCACGGGCTGCTACCTCCAAACCGTGGGGCGCGGTCAGGAGTTTGGACTCGACTGCGATTTCTATCCCGAAGCGATCGGCTGGCTCGGCGACATCTTCGCCGCAGCGGGCTCGAACCAGCCGCTCGATTCGCGGTGATAGAGTTGGAAGGTCCGCGCAGGCGCAGAGTTCGCCTGCTCAACGATCCGAAGACCTGCGACGGAGGGCCTCGATCTCGCGCTTCGACGCGCTTGACCTCGGCCTCAGCGGCGAGTCGGCCGGCGGCTTCGCGTGCAGCCTTGGCCTCGGCGGAAGCACGTGCGGTCGATTCGTTTTCGAGTGCCGCGGCCAGTTCGGCGGGCGTCAGCAAATACGCCGCGCGCTTGGGATCGTAGAGCCGGAGCTGTTCACCGGCAGCTTCCAGATGCAGGCCGAGCACTTTGCTGGCCAACCGGCCTGCAGTCTTGGGGATGTAGCGATACGCTCGCCCGACGCGCTGATAGCCGGCAAGCGACGCTCCCGCGAGCGTGTTCTCCCGGGGATCGAACAAGAAGTATTCCCGGACCTTGATCACGTCCCGATAGAGAGCAAACTTCCAGCGCTGGTCCACCCCGCGGTGCTGCGCGAAGTCACCTCAATCACCACGTCCGGCCCCTTTCCCTCGCGCCAGATCTGGTAGATCTCGCGTTCGGGGAGCTTGGGGATGCCAAAGGTCACGAACACGTCGGGGGCGATCCACTTTTCGGGCACTCCGTCAACGTAATACATCATCATGTTCCCGGAGACATACACGTCGGGGTCGGCGGCGAAGTGGGCCTTGAGCATCGCGATCAGGTCTAGCATCACGTCGCGATGGATCGGCGTCTCAGCCATGGGCTCGCCATCGGTGCAGGGGTAGTGGATCTCTGGGGATGGCACGGCGACCGTCGCCATGGAACGATGCTCCGGGTCTGGGAGAAAGCTCGTACCGACACCCTGGCCAAATCAGTGTTTCATTCTATTTCACGGAAAGGCCGGCGTCGAGGCGCAGCGTGACCCGCGACGTGCCGCGAGGCATGGCATAGCGCACGTCTTCCCGAGGTGGGTCCGCGCGATTATCGCCGCCCCGACGCCGGACCAGATCGCCTTGCAATTTGAACCGTCTGGGAGTATTCTCCAAACAAGATTAAACAATTGTCGCTCATTCGGAAGAGGAGCGGCGAGGCTGCGGGGAGGATGGCCGCATGCGAGTCGATAAGGAACAAGACACCGGCTTCTTTGGGGTGCAGGCTCTCAGTCGCCGACGGTTACTCAGCATCGGCGGCTTGGGGTCGTTTGGCTTGACGCTCTCTGGACTCCTCCGGGCCGAGGGCCGGGAAAGCGGGCCGAAGGCGGTGGGCTCGCCTCGTGCTCTCGCGCCCATTCGATCGTGCATTCTCATCTTCCATTACGGTGGTCCTAGCCATCTCGACACGTTCGACATGAAGCCGGGCACCCGGCCGAGGTGCGCGGGCCGTTTCAGTCGGTCGCGACGAGCGCGCCCGGTTGCGCATCTGTGAGCACCTGCCTCAGACCGCTCGGGTCATGGATCGGGTCGCGCTGATTCGCAGCATGCAGCACCCTATGACCAACCACAACGCAGCCGCCTTTACCACGCTCTGCGGCCGCAACCCACAGAAGGGAGACCTCGAGCTGCTGAGCAACGATCGCAATGACCCCCCATGCTACGGATCGATTCTGAGCGCCAACCTGTCGGAGCGTGCGGGCTTGCCCACGTTCGTCGCACTGCCGCACGTGATGTACAACGTGGTGCAGCTTCCCGGTCAAGCAGCGGGTTTCATCGGGTCGGCACACGATCCATTTCAGGTGAGCGCCGATCCCAGCGCGGCCGACTTCCGGCTGGGCGAGCTCGAGCTGCCGGGCGACTTGCCCGTGGAACGACTCGATGACCGCGCCGCGCTCCTGGGACGGCTCGATTCCCGCCGGCGGCGCGTAGACGCGCTACTCCGCGCTCGCGCTCTGCGACCGAGACATCGATCGCCGGGTTCGACAGCCGGCGTCGGCGAGTCGAGTTTGGACTTCGATCCCTGCGACGTCTACACGGAGAAGGCGTTCCGCTTGCTCCATTCACCGGCAGTGGCGCGGGCGTTTCACTTCGGCGCAGAAGGCCCGCGGCTGCGCGACCGGTATGGACGCACCACGCTTGGCCAGAGTGCCCTGCTCGCTCGCCGGCTTGTCGAGGCCGGAGTGCGCTTTGTCACGGTTTATGACGGCCAGCACAACGGCCAGACCGCGAACTGGGATTCTCACGAAAACGTGTTCGGCAGGCTCAAGAACGACCTCGCGCCGCCCGCCGACCAGACCATCGCCGCCTTGATCACCGACCTCGAGGGAAGGGGATTGCTGGACGAGACGCTGGTCATCGCCATGGGCGAATTCGGCCGCACTCCCAAGATCAACGGCAATGCCGGGCGCGATCACTGGCCGCACTGCTACAGCCTGCTTCTGGCCGGCGGCGGCGTTCGCGGAGGTATCACCTTCGGCACGAGCGACAAGCTGGGGGCCTACCCCGAGTCTGACGGGGTCACCCCCGCAGACCTGGCTGCCACCATTTTCTGGCGATTCGGCCTCGACACGACGCGCGAAATCTTCGATTTGACCGGCCGGCCGTACAAGCTCGCCGACGGGCAGCCTATCCGGGCACTATTCGCATAAGCGATCGCCCCGCGCCGCAGCGCGAGACCCGTGCGTTCCCAAGGGTTGAACGCCCGATCACACTCCGCGTCCAAGGCGACCTTGTGTTGCCGGCGCGATCGGCGTATCCTACGGCCCCTTCGCTGCGCCATCGGACCGTCCGGGGGATGGCGATCATTTCGTGGGGAGTGAAGATCCAATGGATAGCGCCTTCGGCCGCGTCGTCGCGGCCATTCGATTGCCGCGCCTGAAAGTCAGGCGCGGGCAATCGCGCGTCATCGCGCACCGGTCGCTCTGCCTGGATTCGCTCGAATCGCGGTGGCTGCCCGCCGCGGCGAGCGCTCTGGCGCCCGCCATCCAGATGCTTTCGGCCACAACCGTCGATTCGAAGAGTGTGACCATCGAGTACCAGGTGAACTCTTCGTCGGGCTCCGCGGCGCCGCTGCAATTCGGGATCTATCGGTCGAGCGACGGCCAGTTCGATTCCAGCGACTCGCTCGTCGATTTGTTCACGCCCGTCGCGCCGGGCGCCTCGTCGGGCCAAAACGCGGTCACGCTCGACCAGAATGGTCAGCCCGCGACAACGCCGGGCGTGCACACGCTGACCATTCCCTTGCCCCAAGGCCTGCCGCCATTTCCGGAAAAACCCTATGTCGTGGTCGTCGCCGACCCGACTCAGGCTACGGCGGCAACCGACCCGGCCCAAACTGCCTCGTTTCGCGTGTACACGATCGGGATCGTGACCCACGGTGGAATTCAGGACCCGAGCTGGACGCACGGGCCACCGTGGCAGATCACGACCGCGTACATGATGAGACACGAGGGCTACGACTCCGTGATCGCGTACAACTGGGTTAACGAGAGCAGCACGCCAGGCGAAGCCATCAAGCAATCGCCCAGACTGGCCGCCATGATCATGAGGACGGCCAGCAAATTCCCGGCCGGCGCGCCGGTTGATCTCGATTTCATCGGCCATAGCGAGGGCACCGTGATAAACACTTACGCCCTCGTGAAGCTGGAGGGTGAACTGACTCCGGAAATGAAGGCCGGCTACATCGTGGACACGTTGCTCGACCCACACGCCGCCAACGAAAACGTGCCCGGCCAGCAGATGAGCTTCAATGGGGCGCTTGCGGGCCTGGCGAGCGTCATCGTGAATGATTACCAAGCCGATGCGAATGATCCACCGGTTTTTGTCCCGTCAATCGTCGACGAGGCCCAAGTTTTCTTTGAGCACACACAGGCATCGGCCAGCGCAATCTACAACCTGTGGGGCCAGGTACCGGTCAAGAGCGACGGACCGGTCGTGCACTATTACAACCTGTCTGACATGGGTGTGACCCATTCGGGCGATACAGGCGTGAACTATTGGTTTCGGGATTTCATTGCCCCCACGCTGGGTGACCAGGCGCCGCTAGTGACTGAGCTAGAGCTCAACGGCCAGATCGATAACGCCGTGACAACCACAACGGCCGCAAGCGGCGGCGCCGGCGGCAGCGCGGCGGCGCGAATTCAGCAGCACAACCTTGCCCGCGCCGATCGGATCTACGGGCCGGCCCAGGTCGTTGCTACCGACCAGCCGGAGATTTCCGGCACGGCGGCGCCGGGATCTCTGATTCGGCTCGGACTGAGCCCGGCCACGAAACCGTGGAAGCTCGCGCTCGCCGGCGTCACGACGGCCAATGCGAATGGTCAGTGGTCACTCACGACGACTCACCCGCTGCGCGATGGCCAGTACCGCGTGCTCGTCGCCGGGTTTTCGCGGAGCCTGCGGACGCGGCCGGGACTCGCGATCGTGCCGACGCAGCCGCTGGGGCGGATGGTCGTTGACGCAGGGCCGGGAAGCTGAAAAAAAACCGAGACGTCGTCACGGCTCGCGGAACAGCGTTCCGTCCTTCATCACCAGGCGGACCTGGCGCAGGGCCTTGATGTCCTGGCACGGGTCGCCTTCGACGGCGATCAGGTCGGCGATCATTCCCGATTTCACGGTGCCGATTCGGTTGTCGCGCTTCAAGACCTTGGCGGCGACCGACGTGGCGGCGCGCAGCGCATCGACGGGCTTCATGCCGAAATCGACCAGGAGCTCGAGCTCGCGCGCCCATCGCCGTGCGTGAACGCGCCCATGTCGGAGCCATTGACGATCGTGACATGCGCGTCGAGCGCCAGTTTGAAGTTTGCCGCGCGCGGGCCAGCCGCGGAGGCTCGGAATCGGTGCCCACCCGATAGCCACGGTAACGGGCGGTTGCCTCGAAGACCGCCAGGGTCGGGCAGAACGCAACGCCGCGCGTGACCATGAGCTGAAACACCTCGGGGTCGCCCGCCTCGCCATGCTCGATGGTTGCAACGCCCGCCTGGGCAGCGCGCCGCATTCCTTCCCTCGACGTCGCGTGGGCGGCCACCGGCACGCCGGCCGACCCGGCGGTTTCGACGATGCGCGTGAGCTCCTCCAGCGAGAATGACGGCCGCACCGGCCCCCCGCCCATGGCCGCGTCGGCGTAGACCTTGATCCAGTCGGCACCCTTGCCGATCTGGTCTCTGACGACCCGGATGAGCGAGTCGACACCGTCGGCTTCTTCGGCCCCCTGGGGAATGGAGAACTCGGGAGCAAACCCCTTGGGCGCGTAGGCGCCCGTGGCGACGATCGCCCGCGTGACCACGAGCATGCGCGGGCCGGGCACGATCCCTTGGGCGACGGCCTGCTTGAGCCCGACGTCGGCGTATCCGGCCCCTTCGGTGCCAAGGTCGCGGATCGTGGTGAAACCGGAGAGTAGCGTACTCCGCAGATGGTTGGTCGCGCGGCAAACTCGCAGCGCCAGGGATTCTTTCAAAACCTGATCATCCCATGGTGCCTCATCATACGGATGAAGCAGCATGTGCGTGTGGGCGTCGATCAAGCCGGGCAAGAGGGTGGCGCCCGGCAATTCGATCAAGCGAGCACCCTCGGGCGCCTTGACGTCGGCGGCCGGCCCGGCCGCTTCGATGGTTTGTCCCCGCACGACGACAACCCAGCCCGCCACTGGCTCGGGCGCGCTGCCATCCCACACGCGCGCGGGCTTGAGCACAAAGGGCGCACTGGCGCGACCACCGCCGCGCGGCCCACTGCGCGCCGTCGGTCGCTGACCCCAGACAGGTCCCACACATGCCAAGACAATAAAACCCGCCGCGACCCCGCGCCAGCTCATGATCGTTACCCTCCGCGCCATACCACAGCCCGGTTTTGCACACAACAAACCGACCTAGCTTAGCGTCGCGTGCCACCTAAGGCACGGGCGTTGCCCCCGGTTGCCGCCGCGCGGGGTCGCCCCCAGGAATCTCACTTGCCGTCCATGCCCGCATGACCTAGCATGACATGAGACGCCGTGTGTTCGACGCGACCGCTCTGACGATTGGTGAGTGCAAGACGTGAGCCGGCAGATAGACAGGCGGGGCCTTTTGCGATTGGCCGTTTTGGGGGGCTTGCCGCTCGTGGCGTGCGGCTGCGACGAACCAAGCGAGGCCCAGATGAGGCAAATGAGATCCGGGAAAAGCTTTCGCGATTACGATCGGGCCGTGCGGCGAAGAATTCTGGAGAGGGTCAGACGTGGCGATCGAGCCATGCCCAGCGAGAAGCCAGGGGAGGCCAAGCGCCGTATTCGAGTGTAGCACGACAGGCCCGAGGCGCGCCGCGCCGGCAATGACCTCCGATTCTGAGCTCCGTCAATTCTGGCGGATGGACCTTTCAAATTCGCGGCAACAATGAGCTCAATTCCATCTCCCTCCTCGCCCGAGCAACTGCCTGAAACGGACCCTCGTTTTCCGTCCGGCCCCTGGCGCGGTTTTTTCTTGATGGCCCACCTTCCCGGCCGGCACCAGATGGAGTTACACCTCGCCTTTCGTCAAGGCGTGATGACCGGCGAAGGACGGGACATGGTCGGTCAGTTTCTCATCCGCGGCCAATATAGCCTCGACGACGGCAAGTGCCGCTGGACCAAACGCTATATCCAGAAGCACGACGTGGCCTATCACGGCTACAACGAGGGCAAAGGGATCTGGGGGCTCTGGGAGATTCCACCGAGTTGGCGCGGCGGGTTTCACATTTGGCCCGAGGCGATGGGCGACCCAACCACTCCCAGGATGGCCGAGGCGATCGACGAGCCGATTGACACCCCCGCTGGAGACTTCGAGCCGGTCGGAGTCGGTGCAGCCGAATCCGTGGGGGCCGGCGTGGAGCCCTGAGCGGATCGCCAATACGGCGATTACTGGCCGCCGAGGCTTTGTTTCATCTTGTCGACGGCCTGGTCGATGCTGAATGACGCGGCCCGCTGGCGCGGCGGATAATCTTTGAAGGTCGCCAGGAACTTCTCGGTCGCGGCTGAGGCGCCGAAGATGAGGTAGGGCTGCGAAATGAACCAGTCGTAGTACGTATTGCTCGTGACGTCAGCGCGCTCGAACGGGTCGGCCCTCAGGTCAAACAGCTTGGGCAGCCGAAGTGGCGTGAACGGCTCGGCCCACACGCGCAAGGTGCCGGGCGCGCGCTGTTCCATGAATACGACTTTCCAGTTTTCGATCCGGACTCCGACCAAGTCGCCGTCGTCATTGAAGTAGAAAAACCCGCGCCGCGGGCTCTTGTCGACCTGGCCGGTCAGGTAAGGAAGTTGGTTGAAGCCGTCAAGGTGCACCTTGAACTTCTTGCCCGCCGCCTCGTGGCCGGCAAGCAGCTTTTCCTTGATGTCGGGCTCACCCGCCGCAGCCAGGAAGGTTTGAATCCAGTCGTGCCCGCTGATGATCTCGTTCGATACCGAAGCCGGCTTGATTTTCCCGGGCCAGCGCACCATGCACGGCACGCGGAAGGCGCCTTCCCAGTTGGTGTTCTTCTCGCTGCGAAACGGCGTCATCGCGCCGTCGGGCCAACTGTTCATGTGCGGGCCGTTGTCGGTCGTGTAGAGCACGATCGTATCGCTGGCGATTCCCAGGTCGTCGATCGCCTTGAGCAGCTTGCCGACGTGGCCGTCGTGCTCGACCATGCCGTCGTTGTATTCGGTGCGGGCCGTCAGCCCGGGCGGGCTGCGGCGCTCGGCGGCGACGTGCGTCCGAAGGTGCATGCGGGTGCTGTTGAACCAGGTGAAGAATGGCATTCCCGCCTTGACCTGCCGCTGGATGAAATCGACGGCGGCGTCGGATGTCTCGTCGTCGATTGTCTCCATGCGCTTCTTGGTCAAGGGGCCGGTGTCCTCGATTATCTGCTTGCCCACGCGGCCCCAGCGTGGTTGCTCGGTCGGGTCGTCGCGGTCACTCGCCCTGCACCGCAGCACGCCGCGCGGGCCGAACCGTTTGCGGAATTCTTCGCCTGGATACGTTCGCTGCTCGGGTTCCTCTTCGGCGTTCAAGTGATAAAGGTTGCCGAAGAACTCGTCGAACCCATGCACCGTCGGCAGAAAGATGTTCAGATCGCCCAGGTGGTTCTTGCCGAACTGGCCGGTCGCGTAGCCATGGTTTTTGAGCAGCTCGGCGATCGTCGGGTCTTCCTTCTGCAGGCCGACTAGTGAGGCCGGCACGCCGACCTTCGAGAGCCCCGTCCGGAAGGTGCACTGGCCGGTGATAAACGACGACCGCCCGGCGGTGCAGCTTTGCTCGGCGTAGTAATCGGTGAAAATCATGCCTTCTCTGGCGATACGGTCGATATTCGGTGTGCGGTAGCCCATGAGGCCCATCGAATAGGCGCTGATGTTGGTCTGTCCGATATCGTCGCCCATGATGACCAGGATGTTCGGCTTCTTCTCCGCCTGGGCGACACGCGCCGCGCCGGCTTCGCCGCGCACTGCCAGCGCGACCAGCGCGCTTGGGCCGCTGGCGCCCGGCGAGCAAGCTCGCGCAGCCGGAACGGGCCCGGTGGGCGCACTGCGCGAGGAGACCGTCGCGGCGGTCGCGAACGGCCGCTTTGGATCAGCCGCTTCCGGATCGTCCCACTTCGCCGCCGCATAGCCGCAGATGGAGCCGATGGCTGCCAGAGCCAGAACCTGGTAAATCGTGCGCAGTCGCATTGTCGCAGACTCCGTCAACCGCGAGCTTGATCAAGCGAGCAGTCGCTTTTAGCATGCGTCGCGGCCAAATTCAACCGTCGCGGGATCAGAGCGCGCCGGCTGCACGGGCCAAGCGCGCGACCCGATCTGTGTCGATCGGGGCCAGACGGTCTCCTCCGCGGCAAGCGGCGCCTGCGCACGGCGACGATATCGGGCTCGAGGGGGCGAAGTTGCGCAATGGCCGCGACGTCCAGCCCGCCAGCCAGTGCGACCAATCGGCCAGCGTCACGAACGTTTGCAAGCAGGCGATTGTACGTGCTGTCGATGCCGCCCGGGCAGCGACTTTTCCCAGGTGTCGAACAGGACGCCCTTGCATTCGTCGATCGAAGCACACGCGGCGATGACGGCGTGAGGCGCAGTGCGCGGGCCGCCTCCCAGTCGGTGTAAACGACGGCGACCCACTGCGGCTCGCCGCCGGTTGACGCGGCCAGATGCCGGCGCAGCTCACGCCACCGCTTTTCCCAATCGTGCGGAGCGCCCGCCAGGCCGAGCTTACGGAAGCCGATGCCCGACCACGCCGCTGGGCGTACGTCAATCGCCTCTAAATCCAGCCATTCGGTGAGCTCGCCCAATGCCACGCTAACCGGCAGATCGGCAGGCACCGACTCACGCACGGCGCGCAGACCGAAAAGTCCGCGCGCCGAGCGCACCGTGGAGCGGTTCCTTGACGTCGACGATCGCCGCGCCGCCCGCCGCGGCCGCCCGAGCTTCCGCGGCCGATCGAACGCTCACGAGTAGCTTTGCCACGGCCTGGACTTCAATCGACACGCGCGGGTTCAGACGCCGCGGGCAAGCTGGCCTCGGCGCGTATCTCCGCTAGCCGGGGCCTGCCGAGCCGCGACCATGTGCGCTCAAACACCGGGCCAAGCCCGAAGAGAACCGCCGTTCCAATCAAGTCGGCGACAATCGTGTTCCGAAAGAACGGCAACGCTCTCACGTAGCATTCAATGAGGCCCGCGAGCGAGAGCGGATAAAGAGTGCCCTCGGCCCACGTCGCGAAGTTGCTCGTCACGAAGAAAACCACGGAGCTGCCGAGCGAGAGAACCGGGAGCAACCACCGCCCGAATTTGGGCCGATTGGCGAACGGGCCCAGGAACGTGATCGCCGCGAACGTGCCATAAATGACCCAGCGAGCCAGCCCGATGAGCGGGCGATGCCGGCTGTAATCGAGTACCAGGTCGGAAAGGACCATCGCAACGAGAGGCACCGTCCACGCCCATCGCCGCGGCAAGCGCGAGCCGGCGTAAAGCGAGATAGCCCCCATCGGCACGAAGTTCCATACCTGAAAGCTGGCCGAAAACACCCGGAAAAGGACCGCCAACAGGGTCAGCACGAGTGCGGTGAGCATAAACCGGACCTCGCAAAGTTTGAGTCGATGGCCGGTTATCAATTTAGCCGGGCGAACGCCGACGAGCAACATGAATCGGCGTTCTCGGGCTAGACTTCCTGCTCACATCTGAATAAGGAAACCAGGAAGAGCCCGAAGAGGCAATCGCCCAATCAATGCTCATCCGAAATCCTCGTTTCCTCTCCTTGGAAAAGTAAAGGGCTTTTTTTTCGCTTCTTTGGGGATGCTGGCGGCCTTCTTTTGCGAACGCGATCGCTGACCATCTGGATACCATCCATTGGTCTGATCTTGCGTCCACTGACGGCGTTCTGATCGATCGGGGGATTCCGTTCTCTGAAGGGCCGTTCTGGGACAGAGCCAATCGGGTAACTCAAGCCTCTCACCTCGAGCGTATCGTGCGCAATGCGCGACCGCCGAATTGGCCATATCGGAGATTTGACCGATCACCTCTGTCCATGCCCCTCGATACTTCGTTGGGCGCTCCTCGAAGGGCGCGGAGGAAACTTGAGAAAGGTGGCAGGACAGATCGGTGGCCTAGAGCGAACCGCAATCCCGTCGGGGAAGTTTCTCCTTATCGATAAGGGTTGTCGAGCTCACTGTTCTCGTGGGACGGTGCTGCTGTCGACCTCCCCGCAAGAGCCTCGCATGCCGCCGACTCCAGGCCGCAGAGGCGGTCTTAAAGGCTGAACAGAGAGAGGCTAGCCGGGGGTGCAGGGGGCGGCAATGAGCGCCCCTGCTCGCCCGCACGACGCGGGCGAAATCCCCCGCCGGGATGGCCGCGTGGATCCTTTAGATCACGCTCACGCGTGTCGCTCACCTGCAACGCGGACATGCCCTCCTTCCATTGAAGTATTGTGATAGTATATTGATGTTCCAACATTCCCGTGCTCTCCACCGCGGGCCCGTCCGACACAGATGAAACCCGCTCGCCCGCCGCACGTCGCGGCCGCTCTCGGCCTGCCCTCCACCAGGCCGCCACAATCGCCGGCTTTGGTCAACATCCACTTTGAGCACAACGCATCTCACACGACCTTGGGACCGTTCTGTCCGTCGAATCTCGATTGCTCCGCGCCCCTGATCACACGCGGGGCCGGGCGGCCGCGGCGATTGCGGATCCGGCCAAACAACCGCCGTGGTTGGAATTCCTCGTTCCGCACCCCGACGTGATACAGCGCCAAGGCCAGCTTCCGCATCACGGCTACCAGCACCCGCCGTGCGTCGCCTGGGTCGCGGGCCTTCTTGGCTTCATACCAGGGACGTACTCCGCACCGCTGGACCAGCCGCATGGCCGCGAAATACATCCATTGCCGCGTCCGCGCGCTGCCCCGCTTGCTAATCCGTAGCCGCCCCTGGTAGGTCCCACTGCTCCGCTCCACCAAGTTCAATCCCATCGCCTTGCGGTAGGCAGCCGCCGAATCAAACTTCCTCGGATCACCTGTGCACACCCACAACACACACGCTGTCGGTACACCCACGATCTTTCCTTGCGCCTCGAGGACCGGATGTCCCGCTGCCAACTGACGCAATCGCCGTTGCGCTCGGTTCGACTGCTGCCGAGCGGCTAGTGCCTTTTCGGCGTACTCCTGGATCTGACGCCGTTGCCACGGGCCCACCCGCACACCCACACTCGACCGGGCACCAGCCAGGAGCTCATCGATCTTCTTCGCCGACAACAGCCCAACACCCCACCGGGCCAACTGGATCGGGGCTTCGGGATCCGCCGCCAACGCCTGCGGACTACCATAACGCTTCAAGATGCGAAGCAACGTCCCGGAGGAAAGCTTGAGCACTTGCAGCAGTTCCGGCCAATGCCGCGCCGCCAGGCCCTCCAACCGCCCCTGCCAGAAAGTGACTACCTGCCGCTGGGTCACCATTTCCTGCACCCAATAGGTCAGTTCCTCCTCCCATGAATCAGCGGCCCCATACGGCCACGGTTTCCACTTGCCCAACGCCGCCAGCTCCGCGAGGACCGCGGCATCTTTACCGTCGTGTTGCGACGGCACCCCGTCGAAGATTTCCGCGAAATCATGCGCGGCCTTGCCACCAATGCGCTGGACTTCAATCTCGTTGTCACCCAGTGCCTGTCGTAAGGCGTCACCGTAGGTGCCCGATGACTCCATGGCGACCACCAACTTCCGATTCGACTGGGCCCGCTTCGCGAGGAGAATCAATGTCGCGATCTCTTGCGGGTTCTTCACTCGCCAGGGACGCTCGAACCGCCCATCGTCCCAGCGGCAAACAACCAGCACATCGAATTTCCCCACGTCAACACCGAGTATCACGCCCAAATTCTCCTTCCCATGGGCAATCTGCTCCCACTTCACATCATTGACGTTCGTCGCACGGTATGCTTTCCTAGTCATTGGGATGACCTCCTGCAAGTGCGGTTGCGAGACCTCAACAGTCTTGCCACTAGCCGCCTATTGAGGCATCCCCATTTCTGTTTCTATAGCCACTTCGTTTGCTTCCGTTCCAAGAATCTCTGGTTTCGTGCATTCCCGGGTTCTTTATTTAATCCCCAAGAAAAAGCGGATTCGCGAACAAAACTGGCGGGACGCACGAAATGCTGGCACCGCCAGGTTTTCATCGATCCATCCGTGCCCAGCTTTGGTCCCTGTTCCCCTTTCGTGTCTTTTCGTCGATTTCGTGGTCGGTCCACCGGACCGCTCGTTTGAATGTTCGCGTGTTAGCCTGGTATCGCGCCCCGGGACGCGGCGGCCGAAGTCTCCGCGCGCTGTTCATAATTCGAACGCACGAATTCGATCGAGTCGGAACGACTTCTCGAACGCGTCGATGTGACAAAAGGCGACCAGAAAGGTGAGCCCGCCGCGGCGGACGAATCGGCGCGGCGTGATCAGGCGGAATGTTGGTCCCTGGCTCCCGCCGTCGTACTGAATGCGCACGGCGCGTCCGTGAGCGGCCGCGTCCTGGAGCTCTTGCCAACCCTCCGGCACCGGCTGCGAGTCTTGAGGGTCGAAGATCCGGAACGACTCCAGTCCGCCCGCCGGTTGCGACGGACCACCCAGCATCAGCCAGATTTCCTTGACCCGCAGGCTGTCGGCCAGTGCGCGGTGCGCTAGGGCGGCATCGAGGGCGAAGTGCTGCGTCAAGAAATCGAGCCGATGGCTCGCCAGCATGGGGAGCCGGCGGCGCGCCAGAACCAGCGTGTCGAACAGCGAGTGCTCCGGCAGCGGCATGCCGGTGCGCGTGAGCTCGCGACCGAGAAAACCCGCGTCAAAGGGCGCGTTGTGCGCCAAGAGCACGGTGGCAGCCGGGTCGCCGAGAAACGCAACGAATTCGGGAAGGACCGCTCTTGCCGCGGGCGCGCCGACCAGATCGAGATCGGAGATTCCGTGGACGGCATAGGCCCCGGGCGACATCGGCCGCTCCGGATCGACCAAAGTTTGAAATCGCCCAAGCTCGCCGCCCGTCGCGCTGAACCGGACTGCGCCGATCTCGACGATCCGGTCCAGCTCGGCCATGAGCCCGGTCGTTTCCAGGTCGAGAGCCACGTATTCGAGGTCGCGCGCCCTGCCCATCACGAGTGTTATCCGATCGCCAGCGTCGCCTTTCGCTCCGCGAAAGGCCGTTCTTTCGCAGAGCGAAAGACGACCACGTCTCTGCCGGGTAAATAGCAAAAAAAGGAGCGCACGCAATAGAATGATTCTGGCCATCGATGCGACGACGGTACAATGGATTTCGTGATCAGAAACCTGCGATCGCTGATCTCAAATCCCCATTCGGCTGGCGCCGGACGCGGGGTAAAGGCCGCGCGCCTGGTGACCGCGTCCACCGTTGCGGCGGCGCTTTTGGTCGGATGCGCAATCGGCTACGGTAGGTCGGCTGGTGGCGGCTTTGCCCAGGATGCGGCCGCACCGCCGGGGCAGCGGCCCGGTGACGGCTTCGATGTCAAGGCGGCCTGCGCCGAGGTCATTGCCGCGCACAACCGGATCCGTGCCGAGGCGAAGCTGCCCTCGTTAACGGTCAGCACCAAGCTCCAGGCTGCGGCCGAGCGCCACGCCCGGGACATGGTCGCTCAAGGCAAAATGACGCACACCGGCAGCGACGACTCCGCCCCCGCCGATCGGATCAAGGCCGCGGGCTATCGCTACCGCCGCTGCGGCGAGAATGTCGCGGCCGGCCGGTTCTCAGTCGAGCGTTTAATGACGGGTTGGATGAATAGTCCGACCCACAAGGAGAACATCCTCGGCAGCTTTTCCCAGATCGGCGCAGCTTGCGCGACCGCTGAAGACGGCAAGCGCTATTGGTGCGTTACGTTCGGACTTCCTGCGCGGCGCTAATCTCCTTTCCCGCGGGCTTTTATCGGGTATGTTTCAAGAGAGGTACCGGGTGAGTCGGCCCGGGCGCGAACGGATTGCGCGAGCTCTGCGAGGAGGAGACAATGCGTGGATCACGCTGGTTGAGAGTCGGTGTGCTGGCGACGATTTGCGGCATGGCGGCGGGCTGCCAGAGCGGCGGCGCGCGCCGGACCGTGGTGACACCCGAGCCCTCGCTGGCCGGCCCGGCCGATACCGACGGCGCCGCCCAGGCCAAGACGGTGAGCTGGGTCGATCGCCACCCGCTCTTCTCGAAGCCGCGCGACTACTGGGAAACCTCGGGCGACAACAAGATCGTCAAGGCCGCCGCCGCGACGTTCGTCGGCGTGCCGGCGGGCATGTACAACGAGGTCAAGCAGATCATCGTGGGCACGACGCCGGACCCGCGGTATTGACTCCCTAGCGCGGCCCAGCGAAGACGTCGTCAGGTAGCTCGACCGCGGGGCCGGCGATGACTGCGGCGGCCTCGATCTTGAACTCGGCCAGCTCCCGGGCGTAGGACTCGTCGAGGATCTTGCGCTTGCTCACCCAGCGGACTGCGCGGTCGTAGCAATCGTGCGCGATCGCGCGATGTCCCAGCCGATGGTGCGCCATCGCGAGGAAGAACAGGTCGAAAGCATCGAACTCTCCATTGCCGGCGCGAAGGCTTTCTTCCAGCGTTGACACGGCCTCTCCAAACTTGCCCGCACGGTACAGGGCGACGCCCAGCGTGTTCAAGAACACCTGGCCTTCCGGCGCGTGATCGACGGCCCGCCGAGCGTTTTCGACCGCGTCAACCGGATCGCGCAACGGATCGGGCGCTGTCGCGAGCAGCCACGCGAGATTGTTCCGGGCCGTTGCGTGAGTCGGTTCCAGGCGGACCGCCGTTCGCAGCACGCCGATCGCCTGGCTGAAGTTTCCAGCCCTCTGAAGCATCACAGCCTGCTTGACAAGCGACTCGATGTCGGTGCCTACGCCAGAAAGCTCGACGACGACCTTCAACGGAGCTGGTGCCTGGTTCGCGGCGGACGTTTCGGCGTAAGGAGATGCGTCCCAGTCCAGGCCGATGTCGGACAGTTTGCGGCGAATATCGCGCAAGTCCCAGACGTGCACGGCCGCCTCGGCTGCGGTGGCGACCACCAGGTGCGAGCCGTCGGGGCTGAAAGTGGCCGATCCCGCCGTCGGCAGATCCGGGCTCTCGAACCGCGCCACGGTGCGACCGGAGTCGGTCTCGAGCAGGCGCATCACACGATCGGCATCCTCGACAACCAAGAAGCGGCCATCGGGCGAGAAGCAGAGACCGCGGCCGCCGATCAATTGCCCTGCCTCACGCCACGTGCCCGACTCCCACAGCCGGCAAGGCGCTCTCTTGGTCATCAGCCATCTGCCATCGGGGCTAAAGAGGGCGGCGCTGCCGCCGGCGGTCGATAGCGTGGCAACCGGTGCACCATCCGAGATCCGCCAGACCCGGACATCGCTCTGATGACTTCCCGTCGCCAACCATTTCCCGTCGGGGCTGACGGACACGTGACGGCAATCGTCAAGGGGCGCACCAAGAACAGTCGATCGGGGGTTTGAATGTGAGCGTGTGCCTGATGGGCCGCGGCCACGATCCGGCCCGATCGATCCTCGTCAATCCCGAAGTCGCCGGCGGGCACAAACTCGAGCCGGCGCGGCGGCCCGATGTGCAATTCGCCCCGATCGAGGTCAAGCCGCACAGGCCAGCGCTGCCCGCCGCTCGTGCCGCGCGTGAGCAAATCGCCCGACGGCTCGAACATCAACCACGACCCCTTTCCAATGGGCAGGAATGCCAACTCCGCGCCGCGGGCCAGGTCCCACACGGCGGCGCCACGGTCCGTTCCGACGGCCAGCAGCCGGCCATCATGCCGGATCGACGGGACGCCATATCCCATCGGCCGCGCTGCGGGATGAGGGAGCGTCCGGTGGTGCTCAAGGGCCGGGTCGACCCTGTAGGGAATCAGTCGGTCAGCGACCGCGATAGCAATTCGTCCGTCGTTCGTGAATCGGGGGATGGAGAAGCCACTCAAGCTCAGCACAGGACGGCCGAGGACAGCGTCCCAGAACCGCACGCGTTCTTCCCAGCCCCAACTGGCAAGCAGGCCGCCGGCCGGGTGGAAAGCCGCGCGCATGCCTTCGCCGGTAGAGCCTTCGAGGGTCGCGCGCAGCGTCCCCGTGGCGACGTCCCAGAGATAGATCTTCGAATTGCTGCAGGGCGTTGCCATGGTGCTGCCGTCTGAGCTTACGGCGACGCACTCCATGTGGTGCGGCAAGGTGATCGAGTGGACGAGTCGGCCGGTCGGCACCTCGAAAATTCGGCAATTGGCCTTTGCCCCTTCACAGGCGAGGACGGCAATCCACGCGCCGTCATCGCGAAAGGCCAGGTCACGAGCCCGGGGACCGGGCCACTTCAGACTCACCTGGCCGGTCGCGAGGTCGTACAAGACGACTCCCTCGGCAGGTGCGGTAGCAAGCCGCCGACCGTCCGGGCTGAATTTGGCAGCATATCCATTGGCTGCGAATGGGACCTCGAGCACGACCCTGCGGCGGTCGACGTCCCAAACGGTCAGCGCATCATCAGGAGGATGGATTGTCGCCAGGTAGCGACCGTCGGGACTGAGCTCGAAAACCCAGATGTCGCGGTCGCCTTTTGCGTGGAAGCGGGCGACTTCATGGTCATCGTGGGTTTGGCGGACCACGATGGTCCCGTCGTGGTTCCGCAGCGCGTAGCGATTCAAATGAGCGTCGAAGGCAAACGCAATGGATCCCGGCGGGTAGGCGATGACTCGACCGGCCGGTTTCAGATCGGGCAGGGCCATGCAGGCGATCGCCTCGTCGCGGAGCGGATCCAGCCGATCGGCAGGCAGTTTCAGCTCGCGCACGACGGCCGCCGCCTGAGTGAGGGCCTCCAGGCTATCGAACCGCTGCCCGATCCGCCGGCTGAACCGCCCGGCGCGGGCTCGATCTACGAGCGCGTTGAAGAGCTGCTCGCGTGCCTTGTTCTCGGACGCCTGGATCGTCAACAGGTTGTCGCCGATCTCGTTGCGCTGATCGCGGTAGGTCCAAGCCGCAAGGGTCGAGACGATCGCCAGCATGGTCGTCAGGACCGCCGCGGCGATGTTCGCTGCGGCCAGCTTGGGGTTCCGCTGGCACCATCGGCCGAATCGTTGATAGAACGGGATCGGGCGCGAGCGGATCGGCCGGTTTTCCAGGTATCGCCGCAGCTCGTCGCGCATCAGGTTGGCCGTAGCGAACCGGTCGTCTGGGTTCTTGGCCATCGCCTTCCGGACGATCGTCTCCAGGTCGCGGGGAATGCGCCGGTCGAGTTCCCGCGGGGCCGGCGGCGGCTCGTTCTCGATGCGCCGGATCAACTGAAGCTGGTCGTCCCCCTCGAAGGGCGGACGCAAAGTCAATAGCTCGTAAATTGTCGCGCCCAGCGCATAGATGTCGCACCGGCGGTCGGATACTCCCCGAAAACGCTCAGGCGCCATGTAGCGCAGAGTTCCAACCACGTCTCGCGACTGCGAAACGTCTTCACTGTCCTCGAACTTCGCCAGACCGAAGTCCGTGACCCAGATATTTCCCAGCGGGTCTAAGACCAGGTTCGGGGGTTTGATGTCGCGGTGCAGCACGCCGCGGTTGTGGGCATAGGCGAGCGCATCGGCGGCCTGCATGGCCACGCGGGCCACTTCGCGGAAGTAACGATCGTCGGACTTGGCGGCCAGACCGCTGGTCGAGCCGACCAGCGAGGAGTGCCCGTCTACTGGAGCTCGATCTCCAAGAAGAGCGACTTCGCCCGTCGGCAATCCGCCGTTCGCATCGATTGACGCCGTTGCCTCGCTTCCGCCCTGACATTCGGTGATCGGAGGCGTGACGATTTCGTTGGTTGATTCAGGGTGACCGGTGGTGGAATACCTGCCGGTCAAGAGCCCGGTCGCGATGCTTCTTCCGAGCGCCTCGGTTTCAACGAAGGCATCGGCAAAACCAGCCAGGGCGGCCTCGAGCGATGGCCTGGCCCCCGTGAAGGGCAAGTTGAGCGTCTCAGACGGCGCGATTCCCGCCTTCTCATCGCGGAGCGCTCGCACGTCGGTCAAGACCTTATCGAGGCTCTGGCCGGCGATATACTGCATCGCGTAGAAGCACACACCCTCGTGCACGCCGTAGTCGAAGACGCTCACGATGTTGGTATGGTGCAACCGCGCAGCCGACCGCGCCTCGGTGTGGAACCGGTGCAAATACTTCTCGCGGGTGCGGAACTGCGGATGCGTCACCTTGAGCGCGACGTGGCTGCGCAGTGACTCGCGCACCGCCTCGTAGACCACGCCCATGCCGCCCTCACCCAGGTAGCGAAGGATCCGATAGTCGCCCAACTGCTCGGGAACGCTCCGGTAGCCGAGCGGAACCTCTGCGCCGGTTGCGGCGTTCTGGCTGTGGTCGTTTCGCACCGGCTTGTGCTGTTCGACGAGCGCGAGCGCGGGAAACAGCTCGCGGATGTCGTCGGCCAGCTCAGGGAAGCGTTCGATATACTCGGTGAGCGACGGGTGCTCGCCCTTGCGCAAGCGGGCTGCGAACTCCTCGGCGAGCTGCTCGAGTGGATTGCGATCCGACGTCGAAGTGTTCATTGGCGGGTTCTCTTTCCCGCCCCAACGTTCCCTGGATCGGTCGGGTGCTCACGATCCGTCAGCGCGTCCCAGGGTGGGGGCGAGCATATCTTTGAGTCGGCGCAGGCGCGAACGTAGCGATTGCTGGCGGCAGCCTTGTGCAAGCCCAAGACGGCGGCCGTCTCGTTGTTGTCGAGCACCTCGAAATGCCGCAGAGCGAGGATCTCACGATCGATCGGGTCCATGGCGTTAAGCGCTTCCTGGATCTTGATTTGAATCTCGGCGCGGATCGCGGCCCGGCTCGGGGACGTCATCCGGCCGAGGAGCTGGGCGGCGAGTGACCGCGAATCGGCTGCGGGCAACGGCCCACTGTGCAGCGACACTTCGCGGCCCGCGTCGCGCCCCTTGACGCCGAGGTGAGTGCGATGCAGCGTCGCGAGCCGCTGGGCCGTCAAGAAGCGCAGCCAGAGGAACGGTGTCATCGCCGGAGCCGCGGCGTACTCGTCCAGCCGCCGCGCGGCGTCAACGAAGGATTCCTGGATGACGTCCGAGGGGTCGACCCGGCCTTGCAACCGCCGGTCCAGCCGGAGTTGCACCATCCGGCGCAGCCGCTCGCGGTGCGCTCCGAAGAGCTCGGCGAGCGCTTTTTGGTCCCTGCCGCAGAGTCGGCGCAGCAGGTCTCCCTCGGCGTCGGACGCATGGGTCATGAAAGCCTCCTAAGATGCTAACCGCGCAGCCGCCCGTTGTAAACAGAAATCTTTAGGATGGGACCGAATTGACAATTGCGAATTGGATAGGAGCACGGCGCGGTGGCGAGCGTGCTGGAGCTCGCAGTTTGGCCTGCTCAACCACGAAATAAACGAAATGCACGAAAGAACTCAGAACCGACAATGGATCGCCTGATCTCCGTGCTGCGCCGTCGGGCCCTGTTTCCCTTTCGTGTCCTTTCGTCGATTTCGTGGTTGCATCGTCCGGTGGATTCATCGGCGAAACGAATCCGAAGAGGTGGTGAGAGGGGCGTGCCACGATGGGCCTTACCGCGCGGGCGGCAATGCCAAGGCCAGCGCCGCGGCCGCCCAACCGCTGGCTGCCACTGCGATGAACTGGTCCTTGCCGTAGGGGAAGCCACTTTCAAAGTACGGCTGAAAAGGCTTGCTGCGCGACTTGACGAACCAGGTGCCGTCGTCTTTCTGTGAGCGGACGAGAAGGGCAATTCCCCGACGGTACGCCGGACTGTCGGTCGCGAGCTCACGCGCTTCCGCGAGCGCCACGAGCGCCGATCCGGTCGCGTAGGGATCGGTCGCCATTGCGGCAGTCTGGGTCCAACCACCATCTCTTCCCTGGGTCGCGAGCAGATCGTCACGCGCGGCCTTGATCTCCTCGGCGGACGCGGCAGCATACTTCAAGCCCCACAGCCGGAAGACGCGGTCCTCGGTGTCGGCGGGCTTGGCTTGCGACAACCACGCGCGGGCCGTCCGCACGCGCTCCTTCACCGCGCGTAGAGCTCGCGTCTTGCGCGTAGGCCCGCAGGCCGAGCAAGCTCACCGCCGTCGTCGTGAAGTGACTGGCCCCCATCGGCAAGCGGTGTGAGGAGGTGGTCCAGTGATCGCGCTTCTGATCGAACTTGAGCAGGAAGTCCGCGACTGCCGTCGTGGTTTCGTCGGACTTGTGTTTGCCGGTTTCGAGCGTCCAGAGCGCGTACCCCGCGCGAGTCGCTCCGCCGGGCTGCCCTTGTCCTTGACGGTAATCCTTGAGCGCACTGTGGAGATCGGCCAGCGTGAGCGCAATCGCTCCCTCGAACGCATCCTCGTCGATCTCAAAGCCGCGCGAACGGGCGAGCTCGAGCGCGCTGAGCGGGATCGTCTGGTTGTGGCACGAAAAGCAATCACGCTTTTCGGCATAGACGACCAAACTTCTCCGTAACGGTGGAATGGCTCGCTCGAGCGCGGTCTTGATCTCGGCCGCGGATAGCTCGGCAGATGCCGCAACCGGCTCCGCCGCCTTCACCGGCTCCGCCGCCTTCACCGGCTCGCTCGCACGCGGTAAGGCCTGGGCGCTGGCTCCCGTGACGAACAGAAAGCCGCAAGCGCAAAGGAAGAGGCAAGTGCGCCCGAATAATCGGGCGATGCAACGGGCGCGCTCGTAAGTATGCATCCGGTTCCTCATCGCGAAACCTCCGTAACGATCGTAACCGCATCCCGCCGGCAATGGGAAACAGGTCGATCGAGAAAATGGGTCGCGCGCACACGTGGGCTCGTCATCCTTGACTGGGCTCGTGCGCGTCGCTAAGAATGGCGCCGCTGCTGGGCAGCCCAAATCGAGGTGACGACAAGCCGTCAATTCAGCCCTGATCGTGGCCTGGAGCCGATCGATGGACGTATCCCAAAAACCGTGGAGAGCGAGATCGAGCGCAGGCTGGCTGCCTTGGACCCTTGCCCTCGCCGCGGGACTGCTGGGGGCCAATTCCTTCTCCACGGCCGCCGGCTTCCCATCTGCCAGCAACAACCCACAAAACAGCGAGTACGCAGTGACCGGTTGGATTGTCTCGGCAGTGGTGCTCGGTTTTCTCACGTTCACCGTGGTGAAGTACCTCTTTGGCCTGGGCGAGCGGCTCATCGAGCTCTTTTCTACGGTCTATGACCGCCCGGCCTTGCCGATCGCGATCACGCTTCTTATCTGCGGTACTCTTTGCGTGCTGGGCGCGGTCGGGCTCTCGGTCGCAGATGGGCCGTCGCAGGCAAGTCTCTTGAACCCGGCGATGCAACTTCCCGGCCGAGAATTCGTTCATTTTTCGGTCGGTGCTCCGTCGATCACCGCGCTTCTGGTCCGGCCGCTGCTCACGATTATGGCTCTCTTGGTCGGCACTGCGCTTCTGGCCATCGGCGTGTGGGGCAGCCTCAAACCGCTCGCAACCGCGATCGAGCCTGCGCACGCCCTGCGCCGCCCAGAGTCGCCGGCGGATTGAAGCCGGCTCGACCGATCAGACCCGGTCCGGAATCACCTTGAGCGAGTTGAAGCTCTTGCCTTCGAGCGACTCGAGGAATGCTCCGCCGCCGGTCGAAACGTGCGTGACCTTGTCGGCCAAGCCGAATTTCTCGATCGCTTCCGCCGACTCGCCCCCACCCACGGCCATCACGCCTTTCGAGGTCGCCAGTGCCTGGGCGATTGCCTTCGTTCCCCGCGCAAACTCCTCGACCTCGAACTTGCCCATCGGCCCGTTCCAGACGACGGTCTGCGCCTCGCGGATGATCTTGGCGTATTCGGCGATCGTCGCCGGTCCGATGTCCATGCCGAACCAGCCATTGGGAATATCCGCTCCGGCGACGACGCGCGTGGCGGCGCCCGCCTCCGGCCGGTCGGCGATCAGGTGGTCCTTGGGCAAGACCAGCTTGTCTCCGGCGAGGTCGACGAGCCGGCGCGCTACGTCGAGCTTGTCGAGCTCGACCTTGCTCGACCCGATGGAATGTCCCTGGGCCTTCAAGAACGTATAGGTCATGGCGCCGCCCACGAGCAGACGGTCGACCTTCTTGAGCAGATTCTCGATCACCGTGATCTTGTCGGAAACCTTGGCCCCGCCCATCACAGCGACATAGGGGTGCTTGGGCTGGCTCAAGAGGGAGTCGAGGATCTTCAGTTCTTTCTCGACCAGAAAACCGATCGCGCGGCGCTCGGGTGGAAACTGTTCTGGAACGGCCACCATCGACGCCTCGTCGCGATGGCAGGTACCGAATGCGTCGTTGACATAGCAATCGGCCAGCGCAGCCATCTGCTTGGCGAACGTAGGATCTCCCTTTTTCTCGCCTTTGTTGAAGCGAACGTTCTCGAGGACGAGAATGTCGCCTGGGTTGAGCTCTGCGCATGCGGCGACGGCGTCGGGCCCGACGGTGTCATCGGCCAGCGTCACGTTTCGGCCGGTAAGCTCGGCAAGACGTTCGGCCACCTTGGCCAGGCTAAAAGTCGCGTCGGTCGCCGGATCGCCGGTCGGCCGGCCGAGATGACTGACCAGGATCAGGCTGCCGCCTCGCTCGAGAATCGAGTTCAAGGTCGGCAGCGCGCTTTTGATCCGGCGATCGTCGGCGACGTCGCCGGAGGCCGTTTGAGGCACGTTGAAATCAACGCGGACGAGCACCTTGCGGCCGGCCACGTCGATGTCGCGAAGCGTTTGTTTGGGCATGGTTTTTAAGCCGAGTGCGAAACCAATTGTCTCCTTTCGCTCCGCGAAAGACGACTCTTAGAGTGTGCCCAGCTTGGTGATCAGCTCGGCCGTGCGGTTGGAATAGCCCCACTCGTTGTCGTACCACGACACCACCTTGGCGAAGTTGGTCCCGATCACGAGCGTCTGGTCGGGGACGAAGATGCTCGAATGAGCGTTGCCGATGACGTCGGTCGAGACCAGGGGGTCAGTCGCGTACTCGAGGATGCCGGCAAGCGGGCCCGCGGCGGCGGTCTTGACGGCTTCGTTGATCTGGTCGCGGGTCGCGCTCTTTTTGAGCAGGACCGTCAGGTCGACGACCGAGCCGTCGGGCACGGGCACGCGGAGGGCGTAGCCCGTGAGCTTGCCCTTGAGCTCGGGGATGACTTCGCCGACGGCCTTGGCCGCGCCCGTCTTGGAGGGAATGATGTTGACCGCGGCGGCCCGCGTGCGATAAGGGTCGTCGTGAATCTGGTCGGCGACGCGCTGATCGTTGGTGTAGGCGTGCACCGTCGTCATCAGGCCCGCTTCGATACCGAACGTTTCGTGCAGCACCTTGGCCAGGGGCGCCAGGCAGTTGGTCGTGCACGATGCGTTGGAAATGATTCGGTGGTTCTTGGTCAAGATCTGGTCGTTGACGCCTAACACAATTGTCGCGTCGAGGTCGTCCTTGGCCGGAGCGCTCAAGATCACCCGGTCTGCGCCCGCGTCGATGTGCTTCTGCAGGCTGGCCCGGTCGGTGAACCGGCCGGTCGATTCCAGCGCCACCTGGCAGCCCAGCTTCTTCCACGGCAGCGCGGCGGGGTCTTTCTCCTTGGTGATCGGGATGTCCTTGCCGTTGACGACGATACTTTGCTCGCGCGCCTCGACGGTTCCCTTGAACCGCCCTTGCACGCTGTCGTACTTGAGGAGCAAACCAAGATGTTTCGGGTCAGACAAGTCGTTGATGGCCACGACGTCAAACAGGGCGGGCCACTCGGCCATGACGCGGAAAACCAGCCGCCCAATCCGTCCAAAACCATTGATACCAACACGTACAGACACGTTAGACCTCCTCGTTCGCACCGCGAACAGCGGTAAAATCGCGGGGACGACCCCCACCTGGCTTCGACTCCCGAATTCTACAGGGGCGGGCAATGACATACCAGATACGATCGAGATGCGGCACGTTCGCGCTTTCGCCGATTTGTGGACGCTCGTGGTCTGTTTCCTCTATAATCTCGCCATTTCTCGTGGGGTGGAAGCTCTCAGTCCCTGAAGGGCTGTGACGGATTACGCTGCTCTACCTGGCTTTGTGGTGCAGGCGTCCCGCCTGCAATGCCCAGGTGTGCAGGCGAGACGCCTGCACCACAACTCGGAGACCTGTATGCGCCTGGGAATCGTCGGTTGCGGGTTTGTCGCCGATTACTATGTTCAGACGCTCAGCAACTACCCCGAGCTGGAAGTGATCGGCGTCACCGACCGAGACCCCGCTCGGTCGGCTCGGTTCGCAGCCTTCTATGCCCTTCCCGAGTACAAGTCCGTCGATGACCTCTTGAACGACTCGCGGGTCGACGTTGTGCTCAACCTCACCAACCCCCGCAGCCACTACGAGGTGACCAGGGCGTGCCTCATGGCCGGCAAGCACGTCTACAGCGAGAAGCCCCTGGCCATGGAGCTCGATCAAGCCGCCGATCTGGTCGCGCTGGCGCAAAAACAGGGCGTTGCGCTCTCGTCGGCTCCGTGCAACCTTCTGGGCGAAACCGCCCAGACCGTGTGGAAGGCCCTGCGCGAGCACCAGGTGGGGAACGTGCGCCTGGTCTATGCCGAGATGGACGACGGCATGGTGCACCGAATGCCCTATCGCCGCTGGAAAAGCAGCTCGGGCACAGCGTGGCCGGCCATCGACGAATTTGAAGTCGGTTGCACGTTTGAGCACGCCGGATATTACCTCACATGGTTCCCCGCGTTCTTCGGTCCCGCGCGGACCGTGACGGCTTTTTCGGCCAACCTGCTCGCCGACAAAGAGACAGACGAGCCGCTTTTGCATCGCGCTGCGGACTTCTCGGTTGCCTGTGTGACCTTTGCGAGCGGCGTGGTCGTGCGCTTGACGTGCAGCATCGTCGCGCCGCATGATCATCGGTTGCGCGTGATCGGCGACGATGGAGTGCTCTCGATCGACGACTGCTGGCACTACCGGTCGCCGGTATACATCCAGCGGCCGATCAGCATAAGGCGCAGGATGTTTCTCTCGCCGTGGAAGAAGCGCTATCCGCTGTTGAAAACCGGGAATTCCAGGGGCAAAGCGCGCGGGCAGCCGCGGTCCGATTTTGCGCGCGGCGTCGCCGAGCTGGCGGCCTCGATCGCCGCGAAGCGGCCGTCGCGCTTGTCGCCGCAGTTCTGCCTGCACGCCAACGAACTGGTGATCGCGCTTGATCATGCTTGGGCCACGAGCACTCCGTACCACGTGACCACCAAGTTCGACCCGATCGAGCCGATGCCCTGGGCCGTTTGATCGTGCGGCTGCACACGCGAGCGCGCGAGGATCACGTTTTCTTCGCCGCTTCTGAGTCGCCAGTCGAATCGGTGGGTTCGAGCTCGACGGGCTCCGACGACGGCTGCTCGCCGCGCAGTTCGGACCCACTGGCGCGGGGGCCCGCTCAGCAAGACCAGCAGCTTCCAGGCAGCGTAAAATGGCCAGAAGGCGACGCTGGCGGCGTACCGCCAGGGCAGTTTGAGCGCCAGAAGGGCGCGACCCCGTACTCGGCGAGCGCAGCCGTCATCGTGGCCATGCACACGAACAGAATGAGCCCGGCAACGCTCGATCGATCGGCGCCTAAAAACACCAGCGCGACCCAGTCGGCGGCCATCAGCACGCCAAAGACGATCCCCAGCCAGGTCATTGGCGGCAGCAAGAGCTCGCACAACGAGATCATCTTGTCGCGCCAGCCCATTGCAGTCGACTCGAGGAGCGGCCGCAGGTACTTGCGGCGAACTTCGCTGCGGCCGAACTCCCAGCGCTGGCGCTGGCTGGCCGCCGCGTTGCCTCCGGAGCCCAGCATGGTGGCGTAGACGCGCGCGTCGCGCTCGAACCTGATGGTGCTCGCCGGCCAGTCGAAGCGTCCACGAGAATTCCATATCCTCGACAAGTCCGTAGGAGCGCCATGGCTGCCGCGCCAGGCCGCGCGTCGAGAAACACATGCCGTTGCCCTTGAACCCCGCGCTCGACCCGAGAGTGTCTTGGCCCAACGGCAGCACGCCGTTGTACAGGCTGAAGGCATATGTCAAGATCCGCGTGCGCCAGGATTGGTCGGGATTGGCGACCGTGTAGTAGCACTGAATCCAATCGTGCCCTGCTCGCAGCCCCTGGTCGAAATGGCGCAGCAGTTTCGCGTCGATGATGGTGTCGGCGTCGATGATGACAAGCGCATCGAGCGACGCGAGCTCGCCCGAGCGCGCGAGCGAGTCGACCAAATACTCGATCGCATATCCCTTGCTTTTCTTCTCCGCGTCGAACCGCTCGACCACGCGTGCTCCCGCCTCGTTCGCCACCGCCGCGGTGTGGTCGGTGCAGTTGTCGGCGATGACCGTCACGCCAAAGAGCTCTGGCGGATAATCGGCATGCCGGCAGCTCCGCACGGTACCGGCAATACCCCCCTCTTCGTTATGGGCGGGGACCACTATCAAGATCCGCGAGGTCGGGTCGCCATGCAGGTGCCGCTTCCTTCTGGCGCAAATCGCCGCGAACGATGTGGCCAGCAGGAAGACGAAAAACGGCAACACCGCAAGGTTGGCGATCACGAGCGGGAAGTAGAGCAGTGCCCCGATGCTCATCGAACGGACTCCTCGCGGCGGCAAGCCCAAAGGCGGCGGTCGTCTCGGCTCTCTCGTGGCTCGCGCTCGACCAAATCAGGAGGCTCCTGCGGTGACTTCCGCCAGCGCGCTAAGAGCGCCGCGATTTCGTCGGGGGTCGTGAACGCGGCCGGGCTGAGGCGCAGCGTCCCGTCGGGAAAGGTGCCCAGCGCCCGGTGAATATACGGGGCACAGTGCAGCCCGGGCCGGACGGCGATATCGAAGCTTGTATCAAGAATCGCACCGAGCTCCTGGGGAGCCAGGCCGAGAGGGGCGATGAGCGAGAGCGCCCACATGCGTGTCGGGCTCCCAGCGGCCGGCAAGCTGCCAGTCGTCTTGTTCCTCCGCCCAGTCGACGACCATCTGCAACAGCTCGACCTCGGCGCGCCGTAACAGGTCGGGGCCGCGGCTCGACACCCAGTCAACTCCCGCAGTCAGCCCCGCCACGCCCAGCACGTTGGGCGTGCCGCCTTCGAGCAAGTACGGTAACACCCGCGGCTGGATCGGGCTCGACGAATCGCCCCCGGTACCCCCTTCGCGCCAGGGCCGGATCTTGCCGTCGCAGCGCGGGCCAACGTACAGGGCGCCTGTTCCCGTCGGTCCGTAAAGCGCTTTGTGTCCGGGAAACGCCAGCAGGTCGATCGCCAGTGCGCCCAGGTCGATGGGAACCACGCCGGCCGACTGGGCGGCGTCGACCAGAAAAAGCGCTCCCGCCGCTCGAACCAGGTCCCCGATCGCCGCGACCGGCTGAACGGTCCCCAGCACGTTCGAGGCGTGCGTCATGGCCACGAGCGACGTCTTGGGTGTGATGGCCGCGCTGATCGATGTGGCGTCGACATAGCCTTCTTTGGAAGCGACGCGCGTCAGCGTGATCGCGCCGGCCTCCGCCAGCGCCGCCAGCGGCCTGCTGATCGAGTTGTGCTCGAGGTCGGTGGTAACGACATGGTCGCCCTGCCGAATTACGCCCTTGATCGCGAGGTTCAAGCCGTCCGTGCAGTTGAGTGTGAAAACCCAGCGCTCCGGCGCGTCGCCGTGAAAGAACTGATTGAGGGCATGGCGGCCGGCGTCGAGCGTGCGCTCGGCCGCCACGGCCATGCGATGGCCGGCCCGTCCGGGATTGGCCAAGCTGGTGCGCGCGAACCGATCGAGCGCCAGGTAGACAGGCTCGGGCTTGGGAAAGCTGGTGGCGGCGTTGTCGAGGTAGATCACATCTAGCTCCCCACATATTGAGCATACAGCGTGCGCGCTTTGGCGACGTCGTTTGTGCCCTTGATGATCGCCCGCCCATCGGGAAACACGGTGAATTCGTGGCCGTCGGCGCTGAATCGCAGCATGAAGGCGTTATACCGCACTGTGCCGATGCCATTTAGCCGCCCGGCAAGCTCGGGGAAATCGAGCGGCTCGGCGCGCCTGACGGCCACTTGCACGGCGTTGCGGCCGCAGAGCGTGGTCGTGTGCGAGCCCATGGCGCCGTCGAGCCACTCGAAATTGCGCCGCACGCAGCACGGGCAGTCGACCTTGCCCAATAGGCCGGCCACCTTGAGCTCCCTGAACGACCAGTCCCAGACGTCGACCATGATCAGGTGTGGATTGAGCGCCTCACGGGCCCCCGAGAGCAGCTTGATGGCCTCGATGGCCTCGAATGATGCGATCACCGCGACCGCCGGCCCCAGCACGCCGGCGGTCTCGCACGTGGGCGTCATCCCGGGCGGGGGGGCGGTCTCGATCAAGCACCGTAAGCACGGCGTCTGGCCTGGAACGATCGTCATCGTTTGGCCTTCGCTGCCGATCACCCCGCCGTAGATCCAGGGCTTTGCCAGCTTCACGGCCGCGTCGTTGATCAGGTAGCGCGTCTCGAAGTTGTCGGTGCCGTCCAGGATCAAGTCAGCGTCGCCGACTAATTTGACGATGTTGGTGTGGTCGAGGTCGGTGACGACCGGCTCGACCGAGATCGTGCTGTTGATCGCCCGGATCTTGCGCGCGGCCGCCTCGGCCTTGGGCAAATTCGAGGCGACGTCGTCTTCGTCGAACAAGATCTGGCGCTGCAGGTTGTGGGTTTCGATGAAGTCGCGGTCGATGATCCGAATCGTGCCGACGCCGGCGCGCGCCAGATGATTGGCCAGCACCGTGCCCAGGGCACCGCAGCCACACAGCACGACCTTGCTGGCGATGAGCGCGCGCTGGCCCGCCTCGCCGAGCTGTGGGAAACGGACCTGTCGGCTGTAACGATCGAGGGACTCTCTGCCCATGATGACTCCTCGGGGGCGCGACCGGCGGCACACGGCGCGCGACCCCCTGCCGTCGGCGAATTCAACCGCCGGCCACTGCGGGAATGATGCTCACCTCGTCGCCGGGCCCGACAGGCGTGGCCAGGTCTTCGAGATAGCGGATGTCTTCATTGTTGACATAGACGTTCACAAAGCGCCGCAGCTCGGTTCCTTCGAAGAGGCGCACGGCCAGCGCGGGGTATTGTTTGCCGAGCTCTGCGAGTACCTCGGCGACGGTGGTACCCTGCGCTTCGACGCGATCTTGGCCGCCGGCGTGGGGCCGCAGTGGCGTGGGAATACGAACGACTGGCATGATCAAGTCCTCAAAGGCGATACAAGCTACTGTGGTTATTCTTTTCGTCAATTCGCTTCGGGGGAGCAGAGGGGAAGTCCGGATCGTGTTTGCGGGTGGGCACACGGCCACCAGGCGTCCCGCGCAGCAGCCAGGCGTCCACCCCCCTGCCCCCCTTCGCAAGGGGGGGAAAGCCGGTCAAGCGCTTGACGCGGCCAGGGCCGGCGCGGCGCTGCGGTCGCCGTTTCCGTCGGGGCCGGGGAGAGTGTTTCGAGCACGGCCTCGAACTGTTCAAGATCGGGTTTGATCTTCAGAGGACGGGGCAGCCGCTCGAGGAGCGGCTCCTGGGTCTTGAGTCCGTTGCCGGTGATGCAGATGACGATCGAGTCATCGCGGTCGATCCGCCCCTGTTCGATCAGCTTTCTGGCGACGGCCACCGTCACGCCGCCGGCGGTCTCGGTCCAGATGCCCTCGGTCTCGGCCAGCAGTTTCATCCCGTCGATGATCGCCTCGTCGTCGACGTCCTCGCTCCAGCCGCCGGTCTGGCGAATGAGCTGCGCGGCGAAGTAGCCGTCGGCCGGGTCACCGATCGCCAGGCTCTTGGCGATCGTCTGGGGGTTTTTCACCGGCTTGACCCTGTTCGCCCCCGACTTGACCATTGCCGAGATCGGGTTGCAGCCGGTCGCCTGGGCGCCGTGAACGCGGGTGGCGACCGGGCCCCCCAGAAGCCCCAGGCGCTCGAGCTCGACGAACGCCTTGTGGATCTTGCCGATCAGGCTGCCGCCGGCCATGGGCACGACCACGTGGTCGGGAGTGCGCCAGCCCAAGTCTTCGGCGATCTCGAAGCCCACCGTCTTCGAGCCCTCGGCATAGAACGGCCGCAAATTGACGTTGACGAACCCCCAGCCATACCGAAACGCAATCTGCGAGCAGAGCCGGTTGACCTGGTCGTAGTTGCCCTCGATGGCGATCACGTTGGCTCCATAGATCATGGCACCCAAGACCTTTCCTTGCTCGAGGCCGTCGGGAATGAGCACGTAGGCATCGAGCCCGGCCGCGGCGGCGTTGGCCGCGACGCTGTTGGCGAGGTTGCCGGTGGAAGCACACCCGACAGTCTGAAACCCGAGCTCGACGGCCTTGGAAAGTGCCACCGCCACCACGCGGTCCTTGAACGAGAGCGTGGGGTAGTTGACCGCATCGTTCTTGATGTAGAGCTCCGACACTCCAAGCGCTCTGGCCAGCCGGTCGGCGCGCACCAAGGGCGTCGCGCCCACGTGCACGCCGACGGTCGGTTCGCCATCCAATGGCAAGAGCTCGTGATAGCGCCACATCGATCGCGGCCGCGCTGCCAGGGCGGCGCGGCTCAAGCTGCGCGCCGCCTGGTCGTAGTCGTAGACGACCTCGAGCGGGCCGAAATCGTCAGTGCAAAAGTTGAGGGCTTCCTTGGGATAATGTTTGCCGCAAAGGCGGCACTTCAAGCCAGTGACAGTTTCCGCGGACACGACGTTCTTCCCCTTGTACTGTTGCGAAGGTCCTTGCAGCCGTCGGTCGGGCTTGGAATCGCGAGTTCTTAGAGATAGAAGCAAAGCGACATCCGCGCCGACCCGACGGATTGGCGCCACGCCGGTACCCAGAGTCGCCATAGGGCGGTCGAGACGGAAGGGATTGATAAGGCAGGTTGAAGGCGACGCCCTTGAGCGGTCAGCCATCGACCATCTTATCTGCCCCATCGGCGTGACCTTGCGGTTTAGTGATCGGCCGGAGCCGTCGTTCTAGCCGGCAAGACTACGCTGGGCGGGAGTTAGCACCAGCATTCACCAAGGCGGTGAACCGGTTGCTGTGGCGTCGTCGGGCCCGTCCCTCAGCCACTCTGGATAAGATGCGCGCCAAATTGTTAGTTCATCAAGGTTACTCGCGGGGGCGGGCGACGTCAACACCCGAGCCGGTACGGTTTTGCATGACGATGGAAAAGTCCAGCCGTTCGTTGCACCTGAAATAACTGGTCTTACGGCAATCCCACGCGCTTCCTGGCCACCCACTCAACGGTCAGAATCGCGAAGAAGAGCAATAGCGCTGCGGGCTGATCCCACAACGGGGTCTCCACGGCTCGGGTCGTGACTTTGGTGCGCGAACGCACAAGCGGCGCAAGCTCTTGGGCGTCGGCGTCGGCAAAGACGCGGCCGCCGGTGGTGCTCGCCAGGTGGTCAAGCGGGTCGCGCACGGCCGCCAGCTCGATCCGCTCCGAGGTCTCGCGGGCGGTCACCTCGAAAGCGGCTTCAGGGACTTTGGCGTTTCGGGCGGGGTCGAGCTGAAGCTGCAGCACTTCGGCGCGCTCGGGCACGTCGAGTCGCACGCGATACGAGCCCATGGAAAGAGCGGGCGCGTCGCCGCTATACGTCCGCGGCTGACCAGGCACGGCGCAAGGGAACGATCGCGACGGCGTCGCCGGCCGCCGCGCCGGTCTGGGAATCGACCTTGTACACGCGGGCGGCGACCAAGAGGTCGTTGCCGACCCCGTCGACGCCGTCGCTGATCCGGGCTTGAAGCCGCACCGACTCGCCTTCGCGAGGCCGCGGCCGGTCGGGCCCGAAGCGGACCAGGGCATTCCCCGCCGCCAGCCTGCCCAGGGACGCCCAGCGCACCACCTGGCCCCAGAAGCGGTGGTGGTAGCCGTCGCCGACGCGGAATCGAAACCGCCAGGTGCCGTCGGTGCCGATCCAGAGCACCTTGCCCAGCCCGTAAGGCTGCGCGGCCATCACCACGGCCGAGCTGTCGTCTTGCACGGTCAAGAGGGCGGTCGCACCCGGCTTGGATCGCCCCGCGACCAGCCAGGGCAGCCGCGGCAGTCCCTCCCAGATGATCCGGTTTTGGTCCATCTCGTGACCGAGCTGAAGCATGGGCCAGGCGGTCAGGTCGCGTCCGGCGGCCGGCTCGATCGCAGCGCCGGGGGGCAACGCCGCCGCCGCGGCGCCGGCCGAGAACCGTGCCGCGGGCACAAGGTCTGGCTCGACGATAGGCAGAAGCTTGCGCAGCGTCTCATGCGCCGCCAGGGCTGCCCAGTGGCGCGGCCCGGCGCTCACGATCAGCGTGCCGCCGCGAAGGGCGACATAGGCCTCGAGCCGATCCCAGTCTTTCGAGCTGATGTCGACAGGGTCGACATCTCCGACAATCATCGCGTCGAAGCGGCCGAGCGGGTCGGGCTTCTTTTCCGCGGGGTCGGGCTGGAGGGGCAACGTACTTTCATACGCGGGCTTGATCGCGCCGGCGCTGTCGGGCTGGTGAAAGACTACCGAATCGAGCGCAATGCGCGGGTCGCGCGCCAGCGCGTTGCGCAGATAACGAAATTCCCACCGCGCATCGCCGTCCAGAAGCAGCACGCGTGCCTTGTCGTCGCTGACCTGGACGGTGAAATTGCGGCGATCGTTGTCGGCTCGCGAGTCGCCGGGCATGGGCCCGACCGCGACCGAAAGCGGCACGTTGCCGATCTCGTCGAGCGGCACCTGGAACGTCACGACGGGCCGCGCACCCGGGCCGGCCGGAGCGACGAGCGTCTGTCGCATGGGTGAGCCGCCGGGGCGATCGAGCGTGACGGAAACCTCGCGTCCCGCGTAGCCGTCGAGCTTGAGGGTGGCCGCCACGGTGGCCACGTCGCCGCGAAAGATGCTCTCGTGGGCCTTCACCGTAGCGATGGCCGCGTCGCGCGGTGGAACGGTCGACCCGATCATGACCGGATACACCGGCACGCCCAGGGCCGCCAGCCGGTCAAGCGCCGGCGCCGGGTCGGACGGGCCGTTCTGGCGGCCATCCGTCAAGAGCACGACGCCCAGGAGCGGCGCCTGGTTTTCGCCCCCCTTCTGAGCCTCGGCCAGGACCGGCCCCCAATCGGTTGTCTGGGCTTCGGGATCACCGGGCTTGGGAGGGCTCTTGAGTGATTCGGCCAGCGCGGGCAGGCTCGCGGGGGCAAGTCCGCGGGCGAATGCCATCGCCTCGACCGCGTGGTCGCGGGCCAGCCGCCCGACCGGCGAATCACTGCCGCTCAGCAGGCGCCGCGCGATCTCGCGGCGCGCCAGCCGCTCGACCGACTCGCCAGGCTCGAGCCGCAGTAACTCCTCTAGCTGCCTGCGCTCGTCTTCGGTGCGCTCGCCATCTTTCGTTTGCATGCTTTCGGAAGTGTCTACGGCGACGATCACGCGCCCCCGCAAGGTCTCGCGAACCGTGCGCGCCGCGATCGGCTCAAAGAGCGCCAGCACCAATGAGATCGCCGCGGCCAGGCGCAAGCCCAAGAGCAACAGCCCTGCGTGCCGCGAGATCAAGCGCCGCTCTTCGCGGTAGAGAATCACCAGTAAAACGAGAGCCAGTGCACCCGCGGCGATCCAGAACCAGCCGAGCCGCGAACCCGCCAGTAAGAGTCGTCGCCCGCCGAGCAGCTCGAACGTCATGAATGGGCTCTCACTTAGTGATCGATCTTCACCGCCGGCATTTTGACCTTGAGTGCGCGCACTTCTTCATCCAGCAGCCCGTTCCTGTGGAGCTCGAGCTGCTTCAAACGCGGCAGCACCATGAGATTCTTCAACCCGGCGGCCGTGAGCGAAACACCGTCAAGCGAGAGGAACTGCAGGTTCGCGGCGCCCGATAAGGCGGTCAAATCCTGGTCGGTTACCGCCGTATCGTCGAGGTAAAGGTTCACGAGATTGGGCAGCGACGCCAGTTGTCCCAGGGTGCTGCCCTGGACTTTGGTTCGACTCAGATAGAGCGTTCTTAAATTTGACAGCCCCGCCAATGACTTGATGCCTTGATCGGTGATGGGGAGCCCGCTCAAGTTCAAGCTTCTGAGATTCGGCAGGTCGAGATATGCGATGCCGGCGTCGGTAATCAGGCTTGGTGGCGCAGGAGCCGACGGGAAACCTCGATTGCTCATCAACATGAGATCGCTGAGATAAGGGAGTTCCTTCAGATGTCTTAGCCCATTGTCGGTGATCGCGGTGTCGAAGAGTTGCAGGCCGACGATGCGATCGGCGTGGTCGCGAGTGAGGCTCGCCAGCTCTGCGTCGCCAATGCGCGGACCGAAGATCATCACGTGGTAACGCTCGACCCTGCCGAAGATCCCGAGGAAGCCGCGATCGTACTGGGAAAGATGGGCTTGGCCCCTGAGCGATCTGACGTGCTCGGCGAATTGCTGGCCCCCTGTGCTGATTACGGGGTCGCTAGGCGGGTTGAATATCAAATAGACAGCTTCGACGGCAAAGCCCAGGCTTTTGGCCCGATCGGGCTCGAGCCGCGAAATCACGAAGAGGACGAGCGAGAATGCGGCGATGCCGAGCAAGACGCGCAATCGCCAGCGCGAACGCCTGCGCGCTTCGGCTCGAATTGCGACTGCTGCAGTTTCCCTTCCATGACCGTGCATCCTCGGAGGTGGGTCGGCATCCTCTCACGAGAGTAGAGATCGGCACGATCGCGGTCAACCGCCGGCGAGGCCCTGGCCGCGCACGAGGCGGCGTGTGAGGTAGATTTCGAGGCACAACGCGGCCAGTGCCGCCAGTACAAGCGGCCGCCAGACCTCGTGCCGGGCGCCCGGCTCCGCTGCGGACAAGCGGCCGGAGAGACGTTCCGGGTCGGTCTCGAAGACAAGCGGCCAACCTTCTGAGATCCGAGTGGCCTCGGCCCGGTCAAGCGCGGTCAGATCCGACTCGCGGGAGTCGCGCGCGACCGCGGCGTAGAGGCTTCCGCCGGGCGGGCTCGGCAGGGCAAGCCGGTAGATGCCCGATTCGCGCGTGTCGTCGAGTCGCGCCTGAGTTTGGCCGCCATGTCGCACGATTTCGGCGCGCAGGGTGTCGCCGCTGGGTGCCTCGACCGGAAGCGCGGCCAGCGCCGGGCGCGGCGCCGGAAGCTGGAAGACCAGCGGCTGACCAGGTTGCACGACGGCCGGCCCGGTGCCGCCCGCCAGCGACAAGATCCACTCGTGCGCCAGAGGAACAAAGTCGGGGTTCACGGGTAAAGTACCGGCTTCGGCGTCGATGGCCGTGGCCAGTGCGACCACTCGCCCGCGCCCGCTCGCTCGTTCGACGACCCACGGGTCGCCGGTGTCGAGCCGGGCCAGGACCGAGGCGCCGGCGGCTGGAGTCAGCAGCCGATAGGCAAAGAAGTCGGCCTCGCCGAGCGCCGGCCGGTCTCCCTGGGCAAATGGGCCCAAGAGCGCGCCGGTGAACGTTCGCGGGTCCGGGTGGGCAATGGTCTTGCGGTCGCCCGCCGTCCCTTTGAGATCACCCAGCCGGGCCGGCATCCAGCCGATCGTGTTGTAGGCGGCCGGGTCGGTACGGTCGCCGGGCGCGAAGAGCAGGCCGCCGCCGGCATCCACAAACGAGCGCACCGCGACCTCTTGTTCGCGCGACAGTCGATCGACGTTGGCGAGCACCAGCGCGCGCTGGCCTTTGAGGCTTTGCGCATCGAGCGCGTCGGTCGTGACGACGCGTGCGGCCACCTGGGGCATGTCGTCACCGCTGGGCGCCAGGGCCGCGCAGGAAATCGGTCTCGCCGGAGAGCGGCTCGACGCCCGGCTCGCCGTTGACTAGAAGAACCGGCAGCGCGGCGGCGACCTCGACCGGAATCGACGATTCGTCGTCGCCGATCATGGCGTCGCGGCCGCCGGTTAATCGCGCGGTCAAGACGTGGCAGCCCGGATCGACAAGCGCCGCGTGAAACTTGAGCGGGACCTTGCCGCCGGCGGGTATCGGGCCGACGGCTTGCGCCGAGCCTGCCACCGGCTGGCCGTCCGCGAGCAGCTCGGCTGTGCGCAAGATCGGCCCCGGTCCTGAGTTCTCCAGCGTCGTGGTCACCTCGATCGGCAGCCGCGCGGGCACGATCGAGCGCGAGACCGCGAGTGGGTAGAGCGCAGCGTTAGGCAGTTCCGACGTAGCGCCCGTGCCAAACGCGATCGACCAAATGCGCGGACCGACGGACGATCGCCGTGCCAGGTCGCGAACGAGTGCCCACCGCGCCCGTTCGCCCGGCCGCCAGGCGTGACGCTGGTTGTCGGTGAGTACGACGACGTTGCGCACGGGGTTGGATGTGCGCTCGAGAAGCCGAAAGGCTTCGACCAGCGCGGCCGGCAAGTCGCTCGACCCGCGCGAATCGGATCGAGCCCAAGGCGGCCATTACCCTGCTCGTGTCGAAGCTGGGCGGATCGACCAGCGGCCGCACGCGGTCGCCGGCGATCAGCACGGCGACCGAATCGCCCGGCCGGCACTGGCCCACAAACTGCCGGGCCCACTCGAGCGCAAGCGCCCGCGGCGTGGAATTGCCGCCGGCGCGCTCCATGCTGTCGGAGCCGTCGATCACGATTACGATGTCGCGCGGCGACGACGCCAGTCCGCCGCGGCCGGACTCGTCGCCCGCGCGAGCCTGGCGCGACCAGTACGGCCGCGCCAGCGCCAGCGCAATAATGGCGAGCAAGCCCATCCGCGCCAGCATCAAGAGCAGTTCGGTGAGGCGCAGCCGCCGCCGGGCCTGGCGCCCGAGCTCGAGGAACTGCATCGCGCCCCAGTCGATTACGGGATCTCTGCTCCGATTGAGCAAATGGATGACGATCGGAACGATCGCCCCCGCGAGCCCCGCCAGCATCGCCGCGTTCAAGATACCCCAGCTCACCGTGACCGCCCCCCGACGCGCGACCGCGCGGCCAAGTAGTCAAGTAATGTCTTCTCGATAGGTTCGGCGGTGGACGCCCGATGATAATCGGCGTTCATGGCGTGGAGGCGAGCCTTCAGATCGCGGCAGAAGGCGCTAAACCGTTCGACGTAGGCCGCGCGCAGCGAGACCGGGTCAACGCGCAGGCTGTGGTCGCGGCGCTCCAGGTTTCGGAACCGCGCCGGCCGGCGGAACGGAAACTCCTCCTCCTCGGGAGCGAGCGTATGAAAGAACAACACCTCGTGGTGCCGATGCCGCAGGTGGCGCAAGCCCGACGTCAAGTCGTCGAGTTTGTCGAACCCGTCGGACACGATCACCACGAGCCCACGGCGGCGGATGCGCTCCGCCAGCGCGTGCAAGACGCCGCTCAAGGGGGTTTCGCCGCCGGTTTCTGTCTCTTCCAGCGAGCGCGCGATCACCGAAAAATGGCCCGGGGCCGACCGCGGGGGAATCATCGCGCGCACGTCCGTGTCAAACGTCACCAGCCCGACCGCGTCGCGCTGACTGATCATCAGGTGGGCCAGCGACGCCGCCAGCCGCCGGGCGTGCTCGAGCTTCGATATCGTTCGCCCCGCGTATCCCATGCTCCCCGATGCATCGACCACCAGGTAAGCCTTCAGGTTCGTCTCTTCCTCGTACTCCTTGACGTAATAGCGATCGCTCTTGCCGAACGCTCGCCAGTCGATGTGCCGGATCTCGTCTCCGGGCCCATAGTGACGGTGCTCGGCAAACTCGACCGAGAACCCCTTGAACGGGCTCTTGTGCAGCCCAGACATTACGCCCTCGACGACCAGCCGCGCGATCAACTCCAACCGGCCGAAGCGCGCCAGCGCCGTCGGATCGAGTGCAAGGTCGGAAGCCTGAGGTTCGCCCGCCGTCATGAATATTCGCTTGCTGGTCCGAAGCGGTTGTTCTCGAAGTCGCGCTCCGGCCGCTGTGGGTTTCGCGGGCCGGTTTGGCGACAATAGGTTATAGAGGCATGGTAGACTCAACTGGCGATCACCCGCAACCAGAACGCGGAGCCAGGTCATCGGGACGGGAGGCGCGACTCATGGCGAGAATCGAACGGGCGCCGGCGAAGCGCGAGATCGAATACCCCACTTCAGACGGCAAGCCGATGGCGGAGACCGACATTCATCGCCAGGACATGGTGGACCTGATCGAGACGCTGCGGGATTACTTCGCGAATGATCTCGACGTGTATGTAACGGGCAACTTGCTTCTTTATTACGAGGAGGGCAATCCGCGGAAGCATGTTTCGCCCGACGTTTTCATGGTGCGTGGCGTGCCCAAAAAATTCCGGGACTATTACCTTCTGTGGCAGGAAGGGAAAGGCCCCGATGCTGTGATCGAGATCACGTCGAAGACGACGAAGCGCGAGGACCAGAAACAAAAGCTGGTGCTCTATCGTGACGTACTGAAGGTGCCAGAGTACTTCCAATTTGACCCCACCGAGGACTACCTGAAGCCTCCCTTTCAAGGACACCGCCTCCAGGACGGACGGTACGTTCCGATCGTGGCCGTCAAGGGCCGGTTGCCGAGCGCAGTCTTGGGGCTGCACCTCGAGCGCGACGGACAGCAGCTTCGTCTGTTCGACCCGCACACACGTCAGCGGCTGCTCACGCCACGGGAGGGTCGAGATCAGGCCCAAGCCGAACTCGAGCGATTGCGACGACGAATCGAACAACTCGAGCGACCGCGAAACGGCGGCTCTTGATCACGCGGGCTTCAGCTCGCGCACGGCGCGTGCTCGGCCGCTCGTTCGGGCACCGTCGTGACGCGCTCGAGCAAGTGCTCGACGATCGCGTCGGGGTTGATGCCTTCGGCCTCGGCGTGAAAGGTTGTGACAATTCGGTGTCGCAGCACGGGCTTGGCGACGTGCCGGACGTCGGCCACGCCGGCGGCGAACCGTCCATGCAAGACGGACCGGGTCTTGGCGGCAAGGATCAGCGACTGACCCGCGCGCGGGCCGGCGCCCCATGAAACGCACCGGCGCACGAGGTCGGTCGCGTTGGGCTCATTGGGCCGGCTCGCTCGGACAAGATCGCGCGCGTACTCAAAAACGTGGTCCGGGACCGGCACACGCCGAACCAGGCGCTGGGCGGCGACAATTTGCTCGGCCGACAGCGCGATCGCCGGCTCCGGCACCAGGTCGCCAGTCGTGCGCCTGAGGATCTCGAGCTCCTCGCCCGCGGTGGGGTAGGGAACCAGCACGTTGAGCATGAATCGGTCGAGCTGGGCTTCGGGAAGCGGGTAGGTCCCCTCTTGCTCGATCGGATTTTGCGTCGCCAGCACGAAAAATGGGTCGGGCAACGGGAACGTCGAGCCGCCTGCCGTCACGTGCCGCTCTTGCATCGCTTCCAGGAGCGCGGCCTGAGTCTTGGGCGGAGTGCGGTTGATCTCATCGGCCAGGATCATATTGGCGAAGATCGGCCCGGAGATGAACGTGAACCGCCGTCGGCCGGTGTCGGGGTCGTCTTGAAGGATGTCGCTGCCGGTGATGTCCGAGGGCATCATGTCGGGAGTGAACTGGATTCGGCGGAACGACAGGCTCAAGATCCGCGCGACCGTGCTGACGAGCAGTGTCTTGGCCAGCCCCGGCACCCCGATCAAGAGGACGTGCCCGCGGGCAAAGAGGCCCGTGAGCAGCTCTTCGACCACGTCGTCCTGACCAATGATGACCTTGGCGATCTCGGAGCGCAGCCGGTGATAGGCGTCGGCTAGCAAGGCCACGGCCGCGGCGTCGTCTCGGGCAAAGTTGGGTGCGTCAGGAGAGGCCATGTCTGCGCCAGTCATGCGGGCGTGGGAAAGTTCCGTCGAATGCAGCAGGACCCAACCTGACACGCCGCTCGGTACGTGTCAAGTGACGGAGCACCGGCTCATCTTGTACGGGATGAAGTCCCGCCCGGCGGCGCGGTCTGGTATGATCAGGATGTCTCTTTGCTGGCTCGTTCGCAGACCGATTCGAATGTAATTCAAACGGAGTAGCCGCCAGAGGCGACGGCCGGAGCTCGATCAAGCCATGGATGACAAAACCATGCCCGTGCCGTTGCTCGCAGGCTTTTCCGTCGTGATCGACATCCCGGTTCAGTGGGGTGATCAAGATGCCTTCGGTCACGTCAACAATACCGCCTATTTCCGCTGGTTCGAATCGGGCCGGATCGCCTACATGACCCGTGTCGGCTTGATTGATCTGTACCGGGCGGCGCAGATTGGCCCCGTGCTGGCGTCGATCACCTGCGACTACCGACGGCAGGTGAAGTTTCCCGACACCGTCAGCGTGGGTGTAAGCGTCACCCGGATCGGCCGCAGCAGCATCGGATTCAAGCACGCAATCAAGAGCCGCGGGGCAGGCGCGATCGTGGCCGAAGCGACCTCGACGATCGTGGTTTTCGACCACCGGGCGAACCAGTCGCACGCTGTGCCTCCTGAGATCAGGAGCGCCATCGAGGCGCTCGAGCAGCGCTCGTTCACGTAAACCCGCCGGGCCCCTGCTCGGTTTCTCCGGATTCACGGCAATGTGCCCCGTAGCGATCGACGACCTGGATGACCCCCGGCTTGCAATCTACCGCTCGTTGAAGTCGACCAACCAGACACGCCGGCTCGACCAGTTTGTGGTCGAGGGCGAACGGCTCGCCTCGCGGCTCTTCGGCAGCCGCTTTCCCGTTGTCTCGGTGCTCGTGACAGATCGCCATCTGCCGAAGCTGATCGCTCGGATACCGCAAGGCGTTCCCACTTACGTGGTCCCGCACGAGCGGGTTGATTCACTGGTGGGGTTTCCGTTTCACCGCGGCGTGCTGGCATGCGGCCAGCGCCTGGCGTGGCCACCCCTTTCTGAGGTCGCCAGGCCCGCGACCCGGCCGTTGACCGTGGTTATTTGTCCCAAGCTCTCCAATCCTGAAAACCTGGGTGCCCTTGCACGGATCGCCGATGTTTTCGGCGCGGACGCGATCCTGGCTGGTCCGGAATGTCCTGACCCGTTCTCGCGGAGGGTGTTGCGAGTCTCGATGGGCTCGGTCTTGCAGGTGCCGGTCGTGATCGAGCACCACTTGATGGCAACAATAACGCGGCTTGCCCGTGACGGCGGCCTGGAGCTCTGGGGTGCCGTCGTCGATCCCCTGGCCGAGCAGTTCGACAGCACGCCTCGCCCCGCGCGGCATGGGACTGGTGCTGGGCGAAGAGGACCGCGGCATCGACCCCGAATGGTTAAGCCGGTGCACCCGCTCGGTCACGATTCCGATGCGCAAGGGCGCCGGCTCGCTCAACGTCGCTGTTGCGGCTGGGATCTTACTTTACCGCTTAACGCACGATGCACGCATGCTCGAAGCGCCGTTTCGCGCCAGGCCTTAACCCCCGCTGGTATTGTCCCTCCCCACGCCAAGCGCAAAGCGCTTGCGGATGAGCTGCATTTTCAACTCGACGCACCGGACGGTGCGCCCCATCACGCAGGCGATCTCGGCGTTGGTGAATCCGTCGAGCTTCCAGAGGACGATGGCACGGAGGTCTTCGGGGAGCGCCGTCGAGCAGGCGCTCGAGCTCTTCGAGGACGATCAGCTTCTCCTCGGGGCTTGGACTAGCACGGTCGACGTGTTCGAGCATCCAGCGCGGGAAGAACGAGTCGCCCGTCGGGGCCGCCTTTTCCGGTCGGCTCGCTCGCGGCGGACGTCGCGGCGAGCCGCCGTATGCCGGTGGGCGGTGTTGACGACTTTGCACATCGTGATGCGCACCAACAACTTCCATAACTCCTCGCGGCTCGAAGGCGTGCAGTTCCCTTCGAGCTGACCGGCACAGAATGCGGCATACATGCTCTGGAGGACGTCTTCCTCGTCTTCGCGGCAGCGTATGCGGTTGTCGAGGTGCCTGCGGACGAGCGTTTGCAGCCGGCTCGAGAAACGGTCCCAGATGATCCGGGCGGCCTCGTCGCGCACGTGGCGAGTCGGGGGATCGCAGGTTCTGGATACACAAGGTCAGTGATCCAGCCGAGCTCATGGCACTCTCCCGAATTCGTCCACCCCAACCACGGCCAGACGTCGACGCACAAACGGGGTCATTTCACAACACGCTCCGACCCCGTTTCCATTGTAGTCAATGACGGCCTCGATGCACCGAAATGCGTTCGCTTGGGTCGATGGCGCAGTGATGACAAGCCCCGCAGGCGGATTCCTGTTAAATTCAGACCCCAATGAAGCGTTAGAGTGATAGAGGTTATGATCTGTGGAGGCACTGGGAAAGGACGACGCGATGGCAACTCCGCAGAGCATCGTGCCGACACTCCAGATCATGAATGGGTCCCTGGACCGGCCGACTGTATCAAGCTCGACCGCGAGGTGACCATTATCGGCCGCAACCCCGATTGCGACGTCGTGCTCGTGCCCAAATCGGTTTCGCGCGGCACGCGGCGATCGTGCGCAAGACCGGCGGCTTCGAGCTCAAGGACATGGGCAGCACGCGCGGCACGTTCGTCAACGGGCAAAGAGCTCACGCAGCCGGTGATGCTCCAGGACGGCAATACGCTCCAGATCGGCGAGCTGCTGCTCACGTACAGCGCCGCGGCTCGTCCAGATCGAGGACGGAGACGACGAGCAGTCGACTGTGTATGCGGCGATCGACGTGCTCAATCAGAGCGATCGCAAGCTCTTCCCGCTGGTGAAGCCCGAGGCCAAGTTTCGGGCGCTCCGGCTGATCGGCCAGGAGCTGGGCGGCACACTCGATCTTGAGCGAGGTCCTGGACCGCATCTTCAACTCGCTTTTCGAGATATTTCCCCGGGCCGAGCGCGGGTTTGTGTTGCTCAAGGACGCGTCCAACGACACGCTGCTGCCGGAGATCATCCGCTCGCGCACCGGTCCGGCGGGAGAGCTCAAGATCTCGAAGACGATCTTGAACCGAGTCTTCAACGGCGGCCAGGCGATCCTGTGCAAGGACCTCGCCCAGGAGTTCCCCGAGAGCGCAGAGCGTCTCCGACACGAGAATCCGGTCGCTGATGTGCGTGCCGCTGTTTGACCAGGAGCGCAAGCCGGTCGGCATCATGCAGATCGACACCCGCGACGGGCGCGGGCGGTTCGAGCAGGACGACCTCGACTTGCTGGCGGCGGTCGCCGGCCAGATCAGCGTGGCGGTGCAGAACGCCCAGCTTGCACAAAGCCCTGATCAAGCAGCGCGAGATGGAGAATGAGCTGCTGTTCGCCCGCCAGGTGATGCAGTCGCTCTTGCCCGACCGGCCGGCCGTCGGTGCCGCGGTTACGAATTCTGGGCCTACTACGAGCCGGCCCGTCACGTCGGGGGCGACTACTACGGCTTCATACCGATGTCGCCGGTCGACCTGGCCGATCGCGGCGGCGCGACCGTGCTGGGCGATCGCCGTCGGCGACGTCGTCGGCAAGGGAATGCCGGCGGCGCTCTTGACCGTGAAGCTCTCGACGGAGGTGCGTATGCACCTACGGGGCAACCCCGAGCCGTCGCGTGTGGTCGAGCTCTTGAATCACCAGTTCGACAGCGGCGGGGTGCTCGATCTGTACATCACCTTCCTGCTCGCGATCCTCGACGTCGAGCGCCACCACCTGCAGAATCGTCAACGCCGGCCACCCCTGCCCCTTGATCCGCCGGCCGCGATGGGCGGCTCGAGGAAGTCGGGCGGGGCAAATCGGGATTGCCGCTGGGGATCATGGGCGAGTGCACGCTACGAGGTGACCGAGACCACCCTCGAGCCCGGCGAAGACGGTCATTCTGTACACCGACGGCGTGACCGACGCGATGAACGCGGCCGAGCGATCGGTTCGGCGACGAAGCGTTTCGACGGCCGCGGTCTGCAGCGCCGGGCCGGGCGCCGAGGCTGTCGGCGACACGGTGGTCAAGGCCGTGCGGCGGCACATCGCCGATCATCCCCAGTTCGACGACATCACGCTGGTCTGCCTGGCTCGGAAGTGAGCGAGAAACCTTCGGCGGTCGACCGTCACGCAGTTTCACGGTCGTTCCGGAGGCCGCTGTGGCGGACATCGACACTTCGTCAGATTGCTTGACCGGGCTCGCGCCCTGCATGTTCAGGGAAAGCACGCCGAGTCGGAGGCACTTTACCGGCGGCTTCTGGAGCTGAACCCCAACATGCGTGCTGGCGCTCGAGGGACTGGGCGTGCTGATGTTTCAGCAAGGGCGCACGGCCGAGGCCGCGGCTTTTTCGAGCGGGGCGTGGCCGTCAGGCCCGAGTCGGCGCGGATGCAGGCCAATCTGGCGGAGGCCCTGCGCGTGTTGGGCCGGCCACGAGAGGCGCTCGAGCACCTGCGCCGGGCCCAGGCGATCGACCCTGCGCTTGCCCAGATCTGGAACACCCGCGGCCTGATCGCCTACGACCCGGGCGGTACGCCGACGCCGAGGCCGCCTATCGCGAGGCGATCGCGCGCGAGCCACGGCTCGACGGCGGCACACATCAATCTCGCCAATGCCCTGCAGGCGCTCCATCGCCGGTCGACGCGGCGATCGCGGCCTTGCGCACCGGCCCTCTCCATCGAGCCCTGACGAACCCGACGGCTCTCTCCAATCTGGGACAGGTACTTTGCGACACTCGGCGACCCCGACCGGCTCGAGGAGGCCGAGGCCCTGTGCCGCCGGGCCGCCGCGCTCGCGCCGGGCCTGGCCCAGGCCCACGAATACCTGGGAAACATCCTGCGCACCGCCGGCCGGCTGGAACAGTCGCTCAAGGCTTATCAGCAGGCCATCAGGGTCGATCCCGGCCGCGCCGCGCCTGCTCTTCCACATCGGCCAATTGCTCCAGGAGGCCGGCCGCTACGATGAGGCCGCAGCGCATCTACGAGAGTGCCCGCGCTGCCGATCCCGACGACCCGCGGCTGCACGCCAATCTCGGCAGCCTGGCGCTGGCTCGCGACCAGCACGAGCGGGCGGTCCTGTCGTTCGGCGAGGCCATCAAGCTCGACCCCGCGTGCATCGAAGCACTTCATGGGCTGGGGATCACGTTCCTCGAGCAGGGCCGCTCCGGCGAAGCCGAGACGTGCTTTCGCGAGGTGCTGCGGCTCAATCCCAAAAACGGCCTGACGCTCTCGGCGCTGGCGCGGCTGGAGGCCGAGCGAGGCGATCTCGAGCAGTCGTGCGACACTGCGCGGGAGGCGCTGTCGGTGCGTCCCCATCAGGCCGACGCGTACACCCGGCTGGCGATCAATCTCAAAGGGCCGACTGCCCGAGGCCGAGGTTCAGGCGATCACGCGGCTGCTCGACCACAAATCGCTGCCGACAGCGGCGCGCGCGATGCTGCGGTTTGCGCTGGCCGCGGTCTACGATGCGCGCGGTCGCTCTACCGCGAGGCGGCTGCGCAGTTTCGATCAGGCCAACCGCCTGCAGGGCGAGGCCAAGGCCGCCCGGGGCCTCGTCTACGACGCCGAGCACCACTCCGCGTTCGTCGACCGGTTCATCTCCACGTTCACGCCCGCAGCGATCGACCGTGCCCGCGGCTGGGTCGAGCCCGACCCGCGCCCGGTTTTCGTTGTCGGGCTACCGCGGTCGGGCACGACCCTGGTCGAGCAGATCCTCGCGTCGCACGCCCAGGTCCACGGCGCCGGCGAGCTTTTTGATGCCCACGGCATCTTCCAAGAGCCTCCCCAGCCTGGTCGGCCAGCCCGAGCTGGACGCGTTTGCGGCGTTTGCGCGCTCTCGAGCCCGCGTCGGCCCGGCCGCCTCCCGGCGCTACCTCGACTTTGCTCGCAAGGGCCGCGCCGGCGCGCGCGACGCGCGTGGTTGACAAGATGCCAGACAACTATCGCTTGCTCGGCCTGATCGCCGTGTTCTGGCCCGGCGCCCGCGTCATCGTCTGCGGCGCGATCCCCGCGACATCGCCCTTTCGTGCTGGCAAACCGGCTTCGAGACCAACCCCTGGACGAACAATCCCCAGCACATCGGCCAGCGCATCGCCGATACCATGCGGCTTTTGCGCCACTGGGAAGCCACCCGGCCGCTCGAGTGGCTCCACGTCTGCTACGAAGATGTTGTTAACGACCTCGAGTCAAACGCCCGCCGCCTGATCGACTTTATCGGACTGGAGTGGGACCCCGCCTGCCTCGAATTTTACAAGACCCGGCGCGTGGTGCGCACCGCCAGCGTTGCTCAGGTGCGGCAGCCCGTCTACTCGGGCTCGGTCGGCAAATGGCAACGCTACGCCGCGTACCTCGAGCCGCTCTTTGAGGCTCTGAAGCGGTACGGCGTCGTGGTCGACGATGAGCTGGAAAACTCCGGCGCGACGGCCACGGCGCACTGACAATCGCCCACCCACGGTCATGATGACCGTATGGCCGGCCGCGCGGCCGGCGCACCCTGCGGCCGGTGGCGACCACGTTCAGCACGGCCGACCGGGCCTCGCAAAATGAGGCCCCTTCGCCAGAGCGGAACGCCTGCTCGGGCAGCGTGACCGAGCGGCCGTCGAGGTCGTGGTCGCGGAGGCAGAGCGGCAGGGCGCAGCAATCACCACTCCTCGCCACGTCAGGCAGAACAGCATGTACGGAATCGCCGAGCGGTCGTCGCTGCGCTGAAACAAAGTCACCGACGTTTGCTCGCGCAAAAACGGTGCCCGGTAGGCGCGGCATGGCGTACCTTGCGAAAAGACTGCCGTCGCATTCAGGGTCGGGGTTGGCAACCCACTCGAGGGTGTCGGCGAAATAGGGTAGCTCGCTCGTGGGCATCACCAGAAGGGCGATGGAAACCAGCGCCTTGAAGGCGGCCAGCGAGCACACGGGCCGCCCGCGCCTGGGCGTGTCGGCGTCTGGCCCGGCGGTGTCGACCCAGAGCGACTCGAGCAGCCGATCTAGATCGCCGCTCAACGGATCGCGGCAAGTGGCCTGGCATTCGTCGCAAATCTCGGTCGAGTAGAGCGAAGTCGCGCCGGCGCCGATCACGACGGGGTGAGCCTGGCTAAAGGCCGCGTGGGGAGCGGTTCGTTCGCAGAAACGGCACCGAGGGACCGCCTCGCCGCCGACCACGACGCGCCCGGTTGCGTGCAGCGGATGACAAGCGATTGCCCGGTAGTTGAGTTCGAAATAAAGCTGGCGCTCGGCGGCGCACCAGTCTTCTCGGTCTTTCCCGTGCTCGCGGCGGCGGCAAAGCCAGCGATCGTAGGCCGCGCGCGCGATCGCGTCATGGCAGGGAACCATCACGTAAGCTCGACACTCCTTCGTCTGGGCCTGATTTCACCGGAACCCTCGCCATCGATTCGGGCTAGTATTGCAACGCCCCCAGAGCATTGTTGACCGGCGAGTGGTCTAGAAAATGTTAGCGTCGGCGAGCCGGACGTGCCAGACCAAGCGCGGTCACCGCGGCCGCGACTCGACAGCCGGGCTCGGGGAGTGCAAGATGACCCATGGAACAAGATCGGCAAGGAGAAGGAGCGGTCATGAAGCGGCAAAAAGCGGCGATGCAGCAAACGCCCAAGCCGGCGCCCGCAGAGTGGCGTCCGCCGCCGGCGGATCGGTTTCTGCGCTGGGTCGGCACTCTGTTTGTGCTTGGTCATTTCACGGCGATCCTGGCCGCAGCCAGCTCGGTGGGCCCGGCGTCGGAACTGGTGTTCCAGATCTGGAGCGTGTGCCGGCCCTACTTGCAGTTGTTTTATTTGAACCACGGCTACAACTTTTACGCACCCGAGCCGGTTCCGAGTACATTACTCGACTACGTGGTGGAAGCCGCCGATGGGACGGTGGTGGCGAGCGGGCGCATACCCGATCATTCGCTATGGCCGCGGCTTTTGTATCAACGACAGCTACTTTTGACCGAGCACATTCCGGTCGCCCAGCCGGCATGGCAAAAGAACTGGTGCGCTCGTATCGCGCGGCACCTCTGCCGCAAGTACGGCGCAGCCACTGTGCGGCTCACCCGGCTGACGCACTCGCCGCCGACGATGGAAATGGTCCGCCAGGGCTTCGGTCTGGACGACCCGGTCACTTACGTCGAAGAGCCTGCTGGGGAGTTTTCATGCGGGGATTTCTGAGAGTGGCGGCGGCGTATCCCGCCGATTTCGCGCGGCAGGTCGCCGAAGGGTGGAACGCCTTCTGGTTCACGCCGGCCGATCCGACGCTGCTGGGGCTCATGCGCGTCGGTACCGGTCTGATGCTGCTTTACACCCATGCGGTCTGGGGGCTGGCCCTTGGCGACTTCTTCGGTCCCGACGGCTGGATCAGCCACGACCTGGCGGATCTGACTCAGCGCAACCAGACGGCGTATTCGTGGTGGTGGCTGGTCCCGCCACGGTGGCAATGGGCGGTGTATGCAGCGTCGATCCTGGTCCTGTTGCTGTTCACCGTGGGGTTCCTCACGCGCGTCACCTCGGCTTTGGCACTTGTGGTGGTGATCTCGTTTGCCTATCGGGTGCCCGAGGCGACCTTCGGGCTGGACAAGCTCAACGCGATCTTGACGTTCTACCTCACGCTGGGGCCCAGCGGCGCCGCGGTTTCACTCGACCGCTGGCTGGCCCGGCGCCGGCGCGGGGCCGAGCCGGCGCCAGCGCAGAAAAGCGCGATGGCCAATTTCACCCAGCGCCTGATCCAAGTGCACATGTGCATAATCTATTTTTTCGCGGGAACCTCGAAGCTGACGGGGGCAGCTTGGTGGAGCGGCGAGGCGATGTGGCTGGCGCTGGGCAATCTCGAGTATCAAACGGCCGACATGAAGTGGCTCGCCTGGCACCCGCTCGTGATCAATTTTCTCACGCATTTTTCGGTGCTCTGGGAGATGTCGTTTTGCGTGCTCATCTGGGTGCCGCTCTTGCGGCCGCTGGTACTCTTGGGGACGGTGCTCTTGCACGTGGGCATCGGAGTGTGCCTGGGGCTCTGGACATTTGCGCTGGTGATGATCATTGGCTGCATGTCGTTTTTGCCCAATGACCGGGTGCGCGATCTGGTGGAGTGGCTCTCGACGCGTCGCGCAGGCGCAAGCGGCGCCGATCGCGCGGCGATAGGGTTGGCCACGGCGACGGATCCGACGGCTCGGACCGATCGGACTGATCAGATGCAGCGGCCGAGGCATTTCGCGGAGCCAGAAGCCCCGACCCTAGACCCGAGCAGTTGTCAGCGGTTGACCATCTTCATTCCCTCGGGGGTGTAGCGCTCGCCGGCCACCGCGCCTTTGGGGATGGCCTGGTTGATTCGCTCGAGGTCGCGGGCGAGAGTTTAACGGTGCGGCGGCAAGCGCCTCGCGCAGGCGGTCGCGGCGGCGGGTGCCGACCAAGGGGATGATGTCGTATCCCTGGGCCAGCACCCAGGCGATCGCGAGCTGGGCCGGCGATAGGCCGAAGTCGGCGGCGATCGGGGCCAGCGCGTCGTTAATCGACAGATTCTTGGCGAGGTTGTGCTGGTCAAATCGCGGGCAGAAGCGTGGCGCGAATCACCGGGCGTTTTGAACTGGTCGGCACTCGTCGCGCCGATCAGGCCGCGCGAGAGCACGCCGTAGGCGACGACGGAAACACCCAGCGCCCGCGCGGCCGGTAGTGTCTCGCCTTCGATATCGCGGGTAACCACCGCGTATTCGGTCTCGAGCGCGGCGATCGGGTGCACGGCTCGCGGCTCGCTTCAGGCTCGACGCCGACGGCCTCCGATAGGCCGAGCATAGCGCACGTAGCCGGCCTTGATGAGTGAGGCAGATTGCGCCCATGGTCTCTTCGATCGGCACGTACGGATCGACCCGCGCCGGCTGGTACAGGTCGATGTAGTCGGTACGCAGACGCTTGAGGGTATAGCTCAAGAAATTCTTGACGGCCTGCGGCCGGCCGTCGAAGCCGACGAATTCGCCGCGCGGCGACCGCAGTGCGCCGAACTTCACCGAGATGAAGACGCGATCGCGGCGGCCCTCGATGGCGCGGCGGATCAAGAGCTCGTTGTGGCCCATGCCGTAAAAGTCGCCGGTGTTGAGCAGGTTGACGCCCAGGTCGATCGCCTCCTGGATCGTCGCGATGCTCTCGGCTTCGTCGGCAGGGCCGTAGAAATCGGACATTCCCATGCAGCCCAGCCCGATCGCCGAGACGAGCGGGCCATCGGTTCCGAGGCGACGCTGTTCCACGGACTCCCTCCGTTCCTTCCTCTGTGTCTTGGCGGTTTGTTCCCGGCGGACCTCACGTGATTTCCGCCATCAGGCGGCATTCTTGGGAGTTTAGGGATGCGCGGGCCGAAATCAAGGTGGTGCCCGGCCAGTTGGGAGACCTTCGGTCCGACCCAGGGCGGGGTCAGGAGACCCGCGCCGACAAACGAGCCTTGCGCCAACAAACGTAGCGTCACCCGGGGACGAATGCTTGACGCGCCTATCGTATGTTGAAACCATGAAGGCCCCGTGGACGGCTCGCCGGCGTCGTGGCACGTCTGAGGGCAAACTCGCCATTAAGAGGAGTGATGACCATGGCGGTTCCGGCCCTTGAACGGTCGGCGAACGCTGGATCAACGCTGGCTCGCGGAGAGGAAGACAACGATGGCGGACGGCGAGAGTCGCGCACAGCACGTTGAAGCGGCACAGGGCCAAGAAGACCCACGGCCTGAAGGCCCTGATCGCCACGCAGGTCTTCGGCCAGTTCAACGACCAGGCCTGGAAGCAGACTCGTGATCTTGCTGGCGATGGCGGCCGTCGTCGAGCGAGGCCGCAAAGCAGGAGCGAACCGCCATCGTGACGATGGTGCTTCTTGGCGCCGCTGACGCTCGATCTCGCTGCCGGCCGGCGTGCTGGCCGACCGGGTGAGCAAGCGATCGGTCATCGTCGCGATGAAGGTCGGTCGAGCTGGTCTTGATGCTGGCGGGCACGGCCGCACTTTTGCTGCAGCCCGACGGGGGCTGGCTGGCGATCGGCGTGCTCGGCCTGCTCGGCGTGCAGACGGCGTTCTTCGTGCCGGCCAAGTACGGGATCTTGCCCGAGATCTTGCCTCACGAGCGGCTGTCGGCCGGCAATGGCCTGCTGGAGATGTCGTCGAACCTGGCGATGCTCGCCGGCATCGTGGCGGGCGGGGTCATTACTCTGATCGACGTCGGCGGCCAGCACGTGGCTGGGGGGCGTTAGTCCTGGCGGTGCTGTCGGTCTTCGGCCTGGTGGCGGCACTGCAGGATCCCGCCGGTCGCCGCCCGCGCGCGCCGAGGGAGGGCTGGCGACGACGGTGCGCCTGGCGCTACGAGGCGATTCGCGGCCGATCGCGTGCTGCGGCTGGCGCTCATCGGCCAGATCTTCGTGTGGACGATCGCGACCCTGGTGCCGCCGCCGATCTTCGCCTACGACGCGACGCCAGCTCGGGCTCGAGAACTGGCAGAGCGGGCTGCCGCTGGCGGCGCTCGGCGATCGGCATCGGCGCTGGGTTGCCTGCTGGCCGGCAAGCTCTCGGCGTCGAAGGTCGAGTATGGCCTGCTGCCGCTTGGGTGCGCTCGGCCTGACGCTTGAGCGCGCTGGCCTTTGCCCTGATCGGGCCGCGGCTTGCCGGGCACGATCGTGGTGCATGATCGTTGCTGGGGATCTTCAGCGGGATGCTGTTTGTGCCGCTCAACGCGCTCTTGCAATGGCGCGCGCCGGCCGACCGGCGCGGCGCGGTCATCGCGATGGCGAACGTGCTGGTCTACGCCGGCATGGTCCTCGGCACGTTCCTGGCGCTGGTGCTGGCCCGCGCGGGCTATCTCGGCGCGCGAGACGTTTCTGGGCGTCGTCGATCGTTCTGGGGGGCGGTTTCCTCTGGGCGCTCTCGCTGGTGCCCGACGCCTTCTTGCGGTTCCTCCTGCTCGGCCTGGCGCACACGATCTATCGCGTGCGGATCGTCGGCCGGTCGAACGTGCCGAGCACGGGGGGCGCCCTGCTGGTGCCCAACCACGTGACGTTCGCCGACGGCCTGTTCGTGATCGCCGCGACCGATCGGCCGGTGCGGTTCGTGGTGTACGCCGACGTACTTCGAGAAGCCGTTCATCGGCTGGGTGCTGCGGTCGATGAAGGCGATCCCGATCGCGGGCAGCGGCGGCCCGAAGATGATCTTGCAGGCCTTTCGCGAGGCCGGCAAGGCACTCGACGCCGGGCGAGCTCGTCTGCCTGTTTCCCGAGGGGCAGCTCACGCGGACGGGCGTGATGACGCCGTTTCAGCGCGGGCTCGAGCGGATCGTCAAGGGACGCACGACGCCGATCATCCCGGTGCATCTCGACCGCCTGAGCGGCAGCATCTTCAGCCCGGCCAACCCCGAGCGGCTGCCCGAGCGGATTCCGTACCCGGTGACGGTTTCGATCGGCAAGCCGCTGCCGCCCGACACGCCGCTGTACGAGATCCGCCAGGCGATTCGCGACCTCGACCAGGAGGCGTGGGCCTACCGCAAGGCGGATCGCCGGCCGTTGCACCATGGGTTCATCCGCCAGGCGCGGCGGCATCCGTTGCGGCTGGCGTTCGCCGATCTCCAGACGCCGCAGCGTCTCGTACTTGCAGGCCCTGGCCGGCGCGGTGGCGCTCGCGCGCGCCTTGCGGCCGCAGTGGCAGGGACCAGGCGAACGTGGGGATCCTGCTGCCGGCGAGCGTGGGCGGCTCGCTCGTCAACCTGGCCGCGACGCTGGCCGGCAAGACCGTGGTCAACCTGAACTTCACGACCGGCCGGGCGGGCATGGAATCGGCGGCCGCGCAGGCGGGCCTCCAGACGGTCGTCACCAGCCGGGCGTTTCTCGAAAAGGCGAAGCTCGAGCCGCCGCGCGGCGTCGAGCTGATCTTGCTCGAAGACGTGCTGGCGGGGATCACGCCGACCGACCGCTTGATCGCGCTGGCGCTGGCGATCCTGGCCCCGGCTCGCGTGCTCGAGCGCGTCGCCGGGGCCGCGCGGCCGGCCGACGGTCGACGACACGGCCACGATCATCTTCAGCAGCGGCAGCACGGGCGAGCCCAAGGGCGTGGTCCTCTCGCACTTCAACATCGACTCCAACATCCAGGCGATCGGCCAGGTCTATCGCGTGCTGCCGCACGACCGGCTGATCGGCATCCTGCCGCTCTTCCACTCGTTCGGCTACACGATGTTCTGGTTCGCGCCAACACGGGGATGGGGACGGTCTGCCATCCCAGCCCGCTCGACGCCGCCACGATCGGCGCGCTGGTCGAGCGGTATCGGGTGACGATCCTGCTGGCCACGCCGACGTTCCTGCAGCTCTACATGCGGCGCTGCACGCCCGCGCAGTTCGGCTCGATCCGCCTGATCCTGGCCGGCGCCGAGAAGCTGCCCGAGCAGCTGGCGCTGGCGTTTGAAGACACGTTCGGCATCCGGCCGATGGAAGGCTACGGCCTGACCGAGTGCTCCCCGGTGGTGGCCGTGAACACGTTTGACTGGCGCGAGCCGGGCTTCTTTCAGCCGGGCTCGCGGCGCGGCTACGTCGGCCAGCCGCTGCCGGGCGTGTCGGTGCGGATCGTCTCGCACCGAGACCTACGAGCCGCTCGGGCCCGACACGCCGGGGCTGGTGCTGGTCAAGGGCCCGAACGTGATGCACGGCTACCTGGGCCGCGACGACCTGACGCGCGCCGGCCTTCCACGACGGCTGGTACATCACCGGCGACCAGGGCTTCTTGAGCGAGGACGGCTTCTTGAAGATCACCGGCCGGCTGTCGCGGTTCTCGAAGATCGGCGGCGAGATGGTGCCGCACGGGCTGGTCGAAGAGACGCTCCAGGAGGCGATCCGGGCCGACCAGCAGGTCTTCGCCGTGACGGCCGTCGGCGACGAGCGCAAGGGCGAAAAGCTGGTCGTGCTGCACACGCTCGACGACGACCAGGTCGACCAGGCGCTTGCAGCACTTGAGCGCGCAGGGGCTGCCGAACCTGTTCATCCCCCGGCGCGACCACTTCATCAAGGTCGACGCGATTCCGATTCTGGGCACCGGCAAGCTCGATCTGCGGGCGATGCGCCGGATCGCCGAGGAAAGGCTGGGGGCGGCGGAGGCGGCTAACGCCGAAGAGCCGGTTCTGGCGTAGCGGCCAGGCGCACGGTCTCGCAAGCAGATCAAGCGCCCGGCCGCGTGTCGTGAGCCAGACCGGCTGGGTGAATGCACCGTTGCCGGCGACGTCCCAGGCCTCGAGGCGGACCCACTTGCGGCCCGTCAGGTCGAGCTGCGGTCGGCGGATCGCTCCGATCCGAGAAAGCGCCGGTGTCGGCCAGGTCGATTCGCTCGCGATAGACCTTGGCTCCCGTCGCCGGAGATGATCTCGGCGAACCGGAGCGGAAACGTCCAGGCCAGGTCGAAGCGGACCTCGGGCGGCTCGTTCGAGCTCGAGCCCGACAGTCGCTGCCGCTCGGCCAGCCCGTCGACCGAGAATTCCGGGATCAAGACCTCGCCGGTCGTGACGAAGAACCGGCCCGCTCGCAAGCCGTCGAGCACGGGCTGCCAGCTCTCGTCGAACCGCGGCACGCGGTCGGGGTCGAGGCGAATGTAGTTGACATTCATGTGGCCGTAGAGCTCGTGCGTGTGGTCGATCTTGAAGACGTCGACCTCGCCCGGGAGGTACTTCTTCTGGCCCCAGTTGGCCATGTCGTCGAGCAGGTCGAGGCCGCGGCGGCCGAGCTGGTCGGGCGACAGGTCGGCCGGCATCGCCTTCCAGGCCGCGCCGAGCCAGTGGTCCGACCGGTAGAAAGGCGTGGTTCCGGAAGATGTCGGGCGTCCAGCTCGAGCCCTTGATCCGCGGATGCGACGTCCAGGCCAGGCCCCTTCGCGCTCGAGGAGCTGGATCATGTCGGCCCCATTGCCGACGTGGTAGACGCGGCCCGAACGGCGAGATGTTCTTCGACGAAAGGGCTGACCGGGGCCGCGGGCCATGGTCCAGTAGACCGGCTTGGGAAAGAGGTACATCCAGTGGCCGGCCTCCTTGCCGCGCGCGGGCCTCGCCGAGGGCGATGTTGGCCTCTTCGCCCGGCAAGAACAGGAGTCGGTCGCCCGAAAGCCGCCTGCACTCGTCGAACATCGCCTCGCATCTCGGTAAGGCGCACCGGGCCGGGGTCGTGCGGGATGGCCGTCGCCGTGGAACTCGGCGAGATGCACGATCTCGACACCCATGTCGCTGGAACATCTTCGGACGAAATCGGGCGTCGTGCGCGGTATCCCCTGCGCCTTTCGGCAAGCGCGGCCATGGTGGTCGCCATGTGCCAGTGGCTGGTGAGCGTGTGATAGCCGGGCAGCTTCTGGAATCGATCGCCGTTCGTGTATCGAAGCGTTTGCTCGAGGCCTGCTCTCGGCCTTGCCGCTCGAAAGCAGATAAAACACGCCGAGTCGCTGCTCGGTGCCGGGCGGGGCGTTGAACCAGGGGACGTAACGAGCCGCCGCCGCGCTCCGCCTGGCCGAATGCCGAAGCCGAACTGCGAGTCGAGGCCGCGATGGTTGCGCCCATACCAGACGGTGCTCAGGTTGTCGGTGAGGTCGCGGGGAAAGAAGAACTGATGCGGCGGCGGAAAGCACGCCACCGAGCCGAATGGCGCGCTCGAGCACGAGCGTGCGATGTCGGACAGGCGACCGCGCGATCCACGGCGTTCGGCGGCCGCGGCCTGGCGCCGGAGCTTGCCCTCGATGTCGATCCAGGCGAACTGGAGCTGGCCCGCAACGGTCGATGGCAGCGCCAGACCCGTGTCGTAGACGATCGCGCGGCGGTCTTCCTGGGTGTGGACGACCGTCTCGACGTGCACGAGCGCGCGCCCGCGATAAAACGTGAACCGAAGCTCGCCCGAGAATGGCCCGATGTGACACGTCGCCGAAGGCCACGGTGGCGCGGTGGCCCTGGCTGGTGACGCGCGCTCGCTTCGAGCTCGAGCCGCGAGCGATAGGTCTGAAACGGTCGATTCGCCGGCGCGTCGAAGAAGACGTTGAACACGCTCATCCCGGGCGGCCGCCCCGCGGGGGCCTGACGCGAGCCCGACCAGCAGGAAGGTCGCCGGGATCGACATTCTCGAGGATCGATCGCGGCTCGCCGCGGTCTGCGTGGCCGATTCCGAGTGAGGCGACCAGCGGCCGGCCGGGAGCGAGGTCAAAACGACCTGCCCGGCTTCGCCGCGCTGCCGCCGGCCAGCGAATCGTGAGCCGCTCGCCATCCTGGCGCACCGTGATCCCGCAGTCGGGCCGATAGCCCGAGAGATCGACCGGAATCGGCGCCGCGTGCCGGCTCGCCGCGCGAGCCGCAACAGACGGCCACGCGATGACCACATCGGAGCGGTCGCAGGACGCTGTGCACGGCAGCCCTCCTCGCGGGACAGTGGCTCGGAGCCTGATGGCCGATGGCACGGGGCACCGTCTCAGCCGACGGAAGATCTGCCGTGCCTCAGTCGCCGCGCATGCTCGCTGCCGCGTAAACCGCGCAATAAAGCGCCCGTCGCAATCGCGACACGTGCGGCCAGATCTGAACTGTGCCGCGCGGTCGTCGAGTCGTCGAGCGGATGCGGAAACGGCTGCAACTGGAACTCGGGATGAGACCGCGAGGAACGCGTTCACGACGTCGATGGTCTCGCAGCGGGTGATCGTCGCGACGGTGTAGACGAGCGTGCCGCCGGGTCGCACGGCCGTGCTGGCCACCTCGAGCGATTGGAGCTGGCGACTGGCCAGCATCGGGAAGCTGTTCGGCCGTCAGCGACGAAGCGCGCATCGGGATGCCGGCGCCAGTCGCCGACGCCCGAGCTCGGGGCAGTCGACCACGACACCGTCGAAGCTGGCGGACTTGCCCGGAGCGTGGCGGCCGTCCCAGACGCGGGTCGTGATGTTGTGCAACGCACGTCTCGCGCAGCTTCAACGCCGCGGCGTGGCGGCGGCGCTCATCGCCGCAGGTTGCGACCACGACCCCCCTGCCCTTCATGAGTGCGGCCAGGTGCACGCGCATGGAGATCGTTGTTCGCCGTGAATGACCCACCAGCGCTCGCCGGGGTCGGGGCCGCAGGCGATCGCGACGGCCTGCGACGCCAGGTCGTGCAGACCGATGCGGCCGGCCTGAAACACGGTCGAGCGCCGTCAGGTCGGTTTGCGGCGGCAGCTTGGCGGCGGTGGGGAGCCGGCGATGAATCCAAGGTTTGAGCCCGCATCGCGCAGTGCAGCCCACACGGCTTTGTCGTCGGGGTCGCGGACTTCGACCCAGATCGGCGGGCGCGTTTGCAGGGCAGCCAGGAACTCCAGCCGGCGCAGCCTTGGGCGTCGCGTCGCCGGGTGGCACGGGCAGTTGATCGCGCAGCCAGGCGGGGAACAATCGCCAGGGGTCGGCGTTGACGGCCCGCCCCGCGCAGAAGCGCTTCAGGCCCTCGGCGCGCGCCGTCCAGTTGGGTGCGTCGCCGACCGAGCAAAGAGCTTCGGGCCGCCGGCCGATGCGGGCCGCCCACACCCTGGCGATCGCGGCAAGCTCGGGGCATCGAGCAGCCACGCCAGCAGGAGCTGTTCCTCGGCCCGCGGCAAGCGCAGGGGCTCGATCCAGCCCCACCAGCGCAAGAGCGCCGCCAGGCTCAGTGTCATCGCGAAGCGATCCTTGCCCGTGATCGTCCGCGATCGGCGAGGGCCTTGGCCAAGCGCCGGGCGAGTCGCTCATGCTGTTTGACGACCGCGTGCAGGACCACCGGGGCGATCGCGGCGGTCAGGTCGGCCAGCGCGCCGGCGCTGGCCTGTGAGCGGTTGACCGCGCGGGCCGCTTGAGCGGTTGATCGCGCGGGCCGGCGGGTTGCGCCGATAATGTTCCGAGACGTGGTCGCCCGCAGGGTAGCATCTTAACGGTGTCTCACTCCAGTATGTCGCGGTCGAGCCACTCCTGGCCGACTTGCGGTGCGGCCGGTATCCGGCTGTCCGGTTAGCCCTGATGCGGCGACGGCCGGTCTGCCGGCGAGCGGCTTCGCCTGCACGGGATCGGCGATCGTATGTACGTATCGCCCCGAAGCCACATTCGCGCTCGATCTTGGCCCTGCGCGCTTCCAGTGCCGCCTTGGGCGGCTGGCCGGAATCAGGCAGTCGCAGCCCGAGCCGATCAGGTCCGATCGGCCCGGCGGCCAACAGTGCCTTGCGCACCTCGAAGTAATTCTCCGGCTTGAAGAACTGGAGCAAGGCCCGCTGGAGCTTGCGATCGCGCAGGTGCTTGGCGACGGAGACCTTTTCACCGGTGAACGGGTCGAGCCCGGTGTAGTACATGCACGTGGCGATGTCGAACGGCGCGGGGATGAAGTCCTGAACCTGGTCGGGCCGGTAGCCGTTGCGCTTGAGAAAGACGGCCAGGTCGATCATCGCGTCGAGGTCGCTGCCGGGATGCGACGCGATGAAATAGGGGACCAGGTACTGCTTCTTGCCGGCCTTGGCGCTGGCCTCGCGGAACGCGCGGGCGAAGCCCTCGAAGTCGTTGGCATCGGGCTTCTTCATCAGGCGCAGCACATTCGCGATCGGTGTGCTCCGGGGCAACCTTCAGATGGCCGCCGACGTGGTGCTTCACCAGCTCGGCCATGTATTCGGGCGACTTCTGAGCCAGGTCCATGCGGATGCCCGAGGCGACGTAGACCTTGTCGATGCCGGGCACGTCGCGGCTGGCGCGCATCAGCTCGATCAAGCGGCCCGTGATCGGTGCCCAGCAGCTTGCAGATCTTGGGATGCACGCACGACAGCCGCTTGCACTTCGCCTCGACTTCGGGCCGCGTGCATTTCATCTGGTACATGTTGGCGGTCGGGCCGCCGATGTCGGATACGACGCCCGAGAACTTCGGGTCGTCGGCCCATGCGCGCAGCTCGTCCAGCACCGATTCCTGCGATCGCGACTGGATGATGCGGCCCTGATGCGCGGTGATCGAGCAGAACGTGCAGCCGCCGAAACAGCCGCGCATCAGCGTGACCGAGTCCTTGACGACTTCGTAGGCCGGGATCTTCTTGTCCTTGTACATCGGATGCGGCCTGCGGGTGTAGGGCAGGCCGTAGATCCGATCCATGTCTTCCTGGTTGATCGGCAACGGCGGCGGGTTGCAGACGACGGCCTGGCGGTCGTGGTACTGCACGAGGCGCTTGGCGTTGAGCGGATTGGTTTCTTGATGGATGATCTTGGTGGCGCGGGCGAACTTGAGCTTGTCGGTTTGACCTCGTCGAACGACGGCAGCACAATCGCGTCGGCGGGCGGCGCGTGCGACTCGCTGGCCCCGAGCGCGTAAGCGACGCCGCGCATGTCGCGCAGGTCTTTGACGGTCTCGCCGGCGGCGAGCCGGCGGGCGATCGTCGACGATCTGGTGCTCGCCCATGCCGAAGACGACCAGGTCGGCCTTGGCGTCGAGCATGATCGCCCGGCGGACGGTGTCGCTCCAGTAGTCGTAATGCGCCAGCCGCCGCAGCGACGCCTCGACGCCGCCGGCGATCACCGGCACGCCGGGAAACGCCTCGCGGGCCCGCTGGCAGTAGGGAATCGTGGCGCGGTCGGGCCGCAGGCCGATCTGGCCGCCCGGCGAGTAGGCGTCGTCGTTGCGGACCTTCTTGTTGGCCGTGTAGTGGTTGATCATGCTGTCCATGTTGCCGGCGCTGATGCGCGAAGAACAGCCGCGGCCGGCCGAACTGCCGCCAGGGCAGCACGCTCTGCCAGTCGGGCTGGCTCAGGATCGCGACCCGAAACCCGGCCGCCTCGAGCACGCGGCCCAGGATCCCCATCGCAAAAGCCGGATGGTCGACGTAGGCGTCGCCGGTGACGAAGACGACGTCGACGTAGTCCCAGCCGCGCGCCTCCATCTCGGCGCGGCTGGCCGGCAGATGCGGCAGCACGGGCGTCACGACCGGCAACACCGGCAGCGTCGTCGGGGCGAGGTTCGATACGGAGGAGGGGGTGGAACAAGGGGCGTTCATCGTGCGAGTGTTGTCTTCAGGTGCCAAGGGTCGCGCTTCGGCTCAAGTCCAAGATGTATTGTATCTTCTCTGCCTGAGTATGACCGCTGGCGAATGCGCCGCTCGACAGGAATTTCGGACGCGGCGACGCGAAACCCAGGGAGAGCCACCATGTGACTCGCCTCGTTGCTCAGGCTTTCAACTCCTTTTGAGCGCCGCCGGCGAACCACCGTTTGGCCAGGCGCGGGGCCGCGGCCAGGACGGCCATCTGGATCGCGAGGCGGGGATCGCGCACGAGCGTTCCGACCGCACTCGGAGAATGCGTCAGTGCCCGGCGCAGGGCGGCGCGTGCGAGATCGGGGCAGGCAGCGTGAAGTGCTTCGTGAGCTCGATTCAGATACGCGCGGGCGAGGCGCGAACGGGCGCGGCGACGAAGGCCGGCGACAGCGGCATGGTCCTTCAAGTCTTCGGTAAAGAGGCGTTCGAGGATGCACTCGGTCTCGTCGAGGTCGGCCAAACCGGTCTTGAAGCGGTGCGCCTCGCTCGCTGGATGCCAGCGCACCAGCACCGTGGGCCGCGCCAGCCAGGCCACGCGCCATTGCCGCGACAGGCGCAGCCAGAGGTCCCAGTCGACGACGTAGCGATAGGCGGGATCAAACCCGCCGGCGTCGGTAACCGCAGAAGCGCGCAGCGTGACGGCCGAACAGCGCAGCGGGTTGCCGCCGGTCATGGCCTCTGCGAGCTGGCCTGGGCTCGTAGATTCGATCGTTCGGGCCGAGACCGCCACGCTCGACCTCGGTCTCCGGCAGCGATCGGCCGCCGCCGTCGATCACGCCCGAAGCACTGGCGACCAGCCCGATCGAGTCATCGGCGGTCAGAGCGGCGAAGTGCAGCGGCCAGGTGGCCTGGTAGCATGACGTCATCCTGGTGAAAGACCGCGACCAAAGGTGAATGTGCCAGCGCAATGCAACGGTTCCAGTTGCCGGCCAGGCCCAGACGCTCGGAGTTCTGGACGATGCGCGCCCGATCGCCAGCCACATCGCGGACCACGGCCAGGGTATCGTCGTCGGAGCGATCGTCGGAGACAATGAGCTCATAAGCAACACCGTCCTGCACGAGGATACTGCCCAGCGCTTCGGCCAGATGAGCGGCGCCGTTGCACGTCGGGATGGCGACCGTCAAGCGCGGGCTGGTTTGCGCGGCCGGCACGGCACACCTCACGCCGATCCCTGGCGGTGGTCGCCCAGCGCGCGGAGCGTCTCCCAGGAAAACAGGCCCGACGAATGGCCGTCGTTCCACGCGAGCTGGACTGCGTACGTGCCGATGTTCTCCATCCCAACGAGCTTCAAATCGGGGCGAATGGTGCTGGGGTCGAGCACTCGCTCGCCGGTCCATTCGTTGCGGCAGGTGGCGCAGGGGCACTCGCTGCGGAGCAACCGATAGGCCAGCCGGTCGATGCGCGCATCGGGCCAGGTCACTTCGAGAACCTGCTCGGCTTGAAGGGCGCGGATGTTAGTGGGAGGGTCCGACATGCCGAGGGGTGTTTAGTCTGTTGGTCGATATTGCAGCTTGATGTCAGGCCGAAGCGTGACCTACGCCAGGCGCTCTCTTCAGCAGCTCTAGCTAAACTCACGTGAATTCAAGCGGATTGTACCACGCAGACACGGTCATAGGAACGCACGATGGATTGGGATCGCTCGTTCTTGGTCCTGTGCGCCGAGCATCAGCGCAGTGCGGCGGGCGCTGTATCGCGCCCCGGGGTGCGCGGGTCGTGGGCCGGCATGACCGCGCGACGATTCTGTGCACTCATACGATGGACGCGCACAGCCTGCGCAGGCATTGGCCGGTGATCGTCAGCCGATTGACCAAGGCCGGGCTCGAAGTCGTGCCGCGGCCCGCCAACGAAAGGGGCGGCAGAGCCGCCCCTGTCACCGGATGCGACGGCCGTTGAGTAACGGGCCGTCGATCTGAAATCAAGGGAGACCTGCGGTCATGCCGAGGGCGGGGTCGGGAGACCCGCGCCAACAGCAAGCCGCGCCTGCCGCCGGATGCGCCGGCCGCTGGCTAGCGGGTCTTCATGGCCCTGCTCAACTCTTCAATGGCTTTGCGGAGCTGTTTCATTTCGTCGTCGAGGTCGTCGAGCCGTTTCGACACGGCGTCCTTGGAAGCCGCCGGCTGTGCCGGGGCGGCGTTTTCGCCTTTCTTCCACGTGTAGGATTGGGCGGGTTGGTTTTGAGAGCCGTTCAAACCATGGTAGTACCACCTGAGATTCGAGTTGTTCGGTGAGACCACAGCGCCGGGATGAAGCTGAACGAAGCGGTACGCTCGATCGCTCAGAAGATCTCCTGCGCCGCTACGGACCGCGGTCGTCTTCCGCCGCTGGGGGGTGATCTCGATCGTCTGCGTCTTGCCCTCGCGGATGAGCTCAAGAGCCACGGACTTCTCACCGGCGGCCTGAACACACGTCACCAGTTGCTCACGCTCGAGGAGCGGCTGGCCGCCCATGGAGAGCAAGATGTCATGGACCTTGATTCCGGCCTTTGCGGCAGGACCATCCTTCGCGACGTCAATCACGGCCAAACCGCGGTCGGAGGGAAGCTGAAGCTGGGATCGGAGGGCCGGCCCTACCGGTGCGACAGAGGTCCCGATCCAGAATTCCGGCGGTGCCGCCTGGACTGGTCCAAGGATGACCCTCACGTGCGGCTGAACCTGAAGCGTGATCTTCTTGCCGCCGCGCAGAATGCTCAACGCCACTGGCTCATCACCGGCTTGCTTCACGTAGGTATCCAGGTCTTCTGGCTTGGCGAGCGGCTTCTCATCCACGGCCAGCAGCACGTCGTTCTGTTGAATGCCCGCCTGAGCGGGGGACGATTGGGCGTCGAGCCCCACGACGACCACTCCTTGGTTCTTGGGCAGCTTGAAGTGTTCTCGCAGCGCGTCCTCGGCCGAGACCAGTTCCATCCCCGACGGTGCGCTCATGAAGTTGAATAAGTTCTGGCCATTTGCGTTGAAGTCGGAGAGGCTCCCGACGACCCAGGAGTAACCGGCGGCATTCTGCTGCAGATTCATCAGATTGCCGCTTTGATTCCCCTGATTCCACTGCGGTTCTTGTGCAGCGTTGTTTGCGTTTTGAGCTGCCGGCAGGCTTTGAGGATTGATTGCCGGGCTGCTCCGACTGGCCCTGCTGCCTGTCGGAGGCTTGCGCGTTCCCGGACTGCGAAGACTTATCACTTGTCTGATCTTGACGCTGCGATTGATTCGCGTTTTTTTGAGCCGCCGCGGGCACGGCCAGGCCAAGGGTCAAGCACAGGCCGATGGCAACCAACTTCGTTCCTGCGAATTGCATACTGGCTCTCCTTCCAGGTATTGAGGCTTCCTACAGGGGTTCATTTCCCGTGTACCGAATCTGGACCAAGTTCAACGGGGACGGCGACACGGCGGCCGTCGGCGAGCGTCGCCGGGATCATCTGTCGGCGCTCGTCGACGCGATAACCGCGCTCTTGCAAGACGGCCTTGCCGTATGCAGACAGCGGCGGCGGCTGATTGTTCAGCCAGTCGGCGTCGATGCCCGGCCCGGCGAGGATCGGGACGTCTGCTGCGCCCAACCGCAGCCGGCCCACAAGCTGGACGCGTTGACTGGGCTCGACAGCTTCGGGTCTGAACGTTGCCGACAAGTCCGCGACAGTCGACTCGCCGGCCATTGAGTCTGTCCCGTCGGCCGGCACGGCGGCGATGTTTGCAGGTTCGAGACGGCGCGGGCCAAGGGGACGAGCCGTACCGGCTCGGTGTGCCACCCAGCCCAGGCCGAACGCCGCAACCGTCACGGCGGCTGCGATCGCTCTTCGAAGCCAGAGCGTTCGCGTGTGCCGGGTGGCGACGGGCCGCGAGACCAACGAATGCGAGCGAACTTCGGCCGGCGTCGCGCCGAGCTCGCGAAACGATTCGCGCCAGCATTGGACTTCAAGGAACGCCAGAGTGCAGCGCTTCCAGCCGTCGGGCGCACGGTCCAAGCGGTCGAGCGCTTGTTGTAGCTCGGCTGGAGTCAATGCCCCATCAACGATTTGATCGATCAGCTCGTCACGCACTTGTGGGTCGACGTCAGGATTCGTCATGGTCTTGTGCCTCGAATTCAGTGGCGAGCTGGGCCAGCTCGGCTCGAAGCCGCTTGCGGGCGCGGTGCAGGCGCACCTCGATGGTGGCGACAGCCACGCCAAGCCGCTCGGCCAGCTCGCGCGCGGCGAGTCCCTCGGCGTACTTGAGGATCAACAACTGAGCGTCGCGCGGCGGCAGACGGCGGAGAGCAGCATGAACGAGCTGCTGCCGCTCGTTGCGCACCAGCCAGGCCAGCGGCGACGGCGCGCCGTCGATGTCGGTGCCGCCGCGGCGGGCGGCGTAACGGTCGACGAGCCCGCGCTGGCGGCCCGTCTTGCGGCGGTACAGAAGCACGTGCCGCACCGCCAGGCGATAAAGCCAGACCGCGACCCGGGCGGGGTTTCGCAACGGCGAGCGCTGGGCAATCGCCGACAGCGCCACCTCCTGCATCACCTCATCGACCGCCTGCGGCTCGGCCACCCGCGCCGCCACCACTCGCCGCAGCCACCGCTCGTGCTGCGCCAGCGCCTGCGCCCCAATCCAGTGCTGCGGCACGGGATCCCTCCGGCTCAGGCGTGGGCACGACACGCGGCTCGCTCATGGCTTACGAAGAGAGTTGCCGCCCTGGCCGGTTTCCTTACGCGGCGACCGGCAAGAATTGGCCCCTCGCACGGGCGGGTTTCGCACAGCCAGACTACCCGAACAACCGCCTGATCGGCTTCCCCGTCGCGATGAGCAGTGGGCGACCTAGAGGATCGGTGACTTCGGTGGCCGGGTCAATGCCCAGTGCCCAGAACATGGTGGCCGCGATGTCGTCGGGGCTCACCGGGTCGAGCGCCGGGTAGGCGCCGATGCGGTCGCTGGCGCCGTAGATCGCACCGGGGATGACGCCGCCGCCCGCCAAAAGCACGGTGTAACAGTTGGGCCAATGCCCGCGGCCGTCGGGGCCGAATTGCTTGGTGTTTTGAACTTGCGGCGTCCGGCCGAACTCGCCCATCCAGACGACCAAAGTTTCATCCAGCAAGCCGCGGGATTTGAGGTCGCGAATCAGGGTGGGGACGGCCATGTCGGTGATTGGCAGCAGCCGATTCTTGAGCTGGTTGAAGTTGTCGCCGTGCGTGTCCCAGCCCCCCTTGGAGCCGCCGATCGAGGCTGAGTAGTAAACCGACACGAACCGCACCCCCGCCTCCACCAGCCGGCGCGCCAGGAGACAGCTCTGGCCATAGGTGGTGCGGCCGTACGCGTCGCGGAGCACGTCGGGCTCGGCGGCGAGATCGAAGGCGCGCTTGACCTTCGGCGAGCTCAACATCGTCAAGGCGCGGGTGTAAAAGGCGTCGATGCCGTGGGCGGTTTCGGACCATAGGGCGAGGTCGGTCTGGCGGTCGATCAAGCGCTGAAGGCCGCGGCGGTCGTCGAGGCGATCCAGCGGCAGCGATGCCGGCAGGCTGAGCTCCGGGAGCCGGAAATCGGGCCGGCTCGGGTCCTGGCCCACGAAAAAGGGGTCGAACGCTTTGCCCAGAAAACTCGCCTGCTGGCCCGGTGTAACGCTGCCGTCGCGCAGGATGTGCGGAAAGGCCACGAACGACGGGACAGCCGGGTCTAAAGCCGGCTTCAGTTTGGCCACTGTGCAGCCGTATGCCGGGTAGAGCTCTTGCGTGTCGCGCAGGCGGATGTCGTCTACAGGCGGCGCGTGGCCCGTCAGGCTGTAGTACGTGGCCGAGTTGTGGTTGCGCATCTTGTGGTTGACCGAGCGGACCTGGGCGAACTCGCCGACGACCGTCGCGAAGCGCGGCAGGTGCTCGCTGACCAGCAAACCCGGCTGACTGGTCGCGATCGGCTGAAACTCGCCGCGGATTCCCGCCGGCGCGGTGGGCTTCATGTCAAAGGTGTCGAGGTGCGAGGGACCGCCGAACTGGTGCAAGAAGATGATGTGCTTGGCCCGCGCAGCCGGGCTCGACGCGTCTTGAGCCCGCAAGAGCGCCGGCAGGGCCAGGCCGGAAAGCCCCGCCGTGCCCGCTCGCAACAGAGAGCGGCGCGTCAATCGTGACGTCGTGCGATAGTCGGGGCAGCCGGCGATCATCTTCGACTCTCCCTCGCTTCAATGTCGCAGGAGGAACTCTTTGCTGTTGATCAAGGCCCAGACCACGTCTTCCCACGCCCGCCGGCGATCGCGCGCGGCGGCAAGGTAGGCGGTTAAGGAGGTGCGCTCGGCGGGAGTCGGTTCGCGGCACAAGGCCGCCAGATAGGCATCATCGAGGAGCGCCTGATCGCTCGCGCCCGAGGCGAGCGCCTTGCCGATCCGATTCGTGCTCTGCTCGAGCTTCATTCGCACCGTCTCGCCGCTGATCATCTGGAATGCCTGCGCCAGCGTGGTCGTCTCCGAGCGCTCGCACTCGCAGGTGAGCAGGCGCTCGGGCTTGCCGAATGTCTTCAAGAACGCGACGTTGCGCGACGCCCCAGGCAATTGCGCGGCCCGAAGCGCGCCGGGAGCGCGGCCAAACGGCTCGGGTACGCCCATGACGTCGCTGATCGCGTCCAAGAGCACCTCGGCCGGCAAGAGCCGGACGGTTGCGTGCGAGAAATTGGCGTCGTCGTCGGCGTTTGTGGGCTCGGGAGTCGCGCTCAACTGGTAGATGCGCGACCTCATGATCCACGCCACCAGCGGTTTCAAACGTTTGCCCGTCTGCGCGAAACGTACCGCCACGGCTTCGAGGAGCGCGGGGTTCGACGGAGGGTTCGAATCGCGAAAATCGTCGACCGGATCGACGATCCCCCGGCCGAGCAGGTGATACCAGACGCGGTTGGCGACGTTGCGGTTGAACTGCTCGTTGTCGCGCGTGAGCCAGCCAGCCAATCGGGCCAGGGCATTTTCGCCGTCGACGCCCGCCAGTTCGACGGCCGGGCCGTTCGGGCACCTGGGCGTCACGACCACGCCAGTGCGCGGTTGGACGATCTCGGGACGGCCCTTGAGATAAATCATCTCGTCGCCGTTGATCTCGTGGGTGTCGAGCCGGTCCTTGCGAACGTTGTTGAGGTCCTTGCGCGACGTTGGCGAAAAAGGCCGCCAGGCCGTAGTAGTCATCCTGGGTCCAGACATCGAATGGGTGGTTGTGACAGCGGGCACACTGGAGGCGGATGCCCAGAAACACTTGACTGACGCTTTCGGCGGCAGTGGCCGGGTCGCGATTGGTCCGATGAAAGCTCGAGGCGGGGTTTTGCCAGGTCGAGCCCAGTCCGGCGACGATCTGGCGTGCAAGCTCATCGAGCGGCGCGTCGGCGGCGATCTGGTCGCGCAGCCAGCGCGCCAGGGCCCAAACGCCCTTCTCGCCCATGGTCTTCTCTTCGTTGCGCAGCAAGTCGGCCCACTTGATCGCCCAGAATTCCGCGAACTCAGGGCGTTCGACCAGTCGGTCGATCGAGCCAGGCGCGCTTTTCGGAGGCCCGCGAGCTCAAGAACGCGCGCGCCTCGCCGGGATCGGGGAGCCGGCCGATGGCGTCGAGATACGCGCGGCGGAGAAACACGGCATCGGTTGCCAGCGGCGAGGGATTGATCGCAAGAGCCTTGAGCTTGGCGAAGACGAGCGTATCGATCGGACCGTTTTCGGGCTGAGCCCGCCACACAAAATCGGGCCGCACGGCGGGAAAGGCCAGCCGGCTGATCGCCCGCCCGTTCATGAAGCGGACCGACACAGCCGTTTCGCACGGGCGGTGAGTGGATACCCGACCCGTGGCCGAGATCGACGCGCGTGTCGGATCGCTGACCTCGTAGCAGGCCAGGTGCGTGACGTCGCGAATCGTCCCGTCGGCGAAACACGCCGTCACGACGAGCTGCTGCCGGCGCTGCCTGCTGCCGCAATCCGCTCGGCCGGGTACACCCGCAGTGTCTTGAAGCGCGGGGCGACCGCTCTGTCGTCGCGAGCTCCCGCGCGGATCCAGCCCAGGAGCACGCCTGCTTCAAGCGAGTCGCGGGCAAAGCGAATGCCCCCTTCATGAGCGACCTGGGCGGTCGGCTTCGCGACAATCAGGCTACGCTCGGGCGCCAGCGGGTTCACACGGCGGCCGAGCTGGTCTCGGGTGAGGGCGAGGTGATCAAACGAGGGGTCGTCGCCCCTCAAGCTCAGCCGAAAGCCTCCCTTGCCGTTTGAGTTGCCGTGGCAGGCACCCATGTTGCAGCCTGCCTTGGAGAGCAACGGGACGACGTCGGTGCGGAAGCTCGCGCGGGAGACCACATCGCCGCGCTCGACCCGCACTTCGCATTCGGCTACTTGCCCGAGAAAGGCGGCCCGCACCGTCGCCCGGCCATCGGCCTTGGCGACGATGGCACCTCCCGGCTCCACGGCGGCGGTGGTGCTCGGCTCGACAAAGAAGCGGCAAAGAGACGTGACGTCGCGAGATGACCCGTCGGCGAGCTGAAAGGTCACGGCGAGCTGCTGGCGGGCGCCCGCGCCGGTGAGCGAGTTCAATGCCGGCTCGATCGTAAGACGGTCGGTCCCGCCGGCGGCCGTGCGGGCGAGCGCTGCAAAATAAACGACAACCCACGCCGTCGCCGAAGCACGCCCGCGGCCGGGCCTCGAGCGCTCGACGCCGCCCTGCGGGTCCACCGGATCGTCCCGACGGTCGATCGCGGCCAACGTCCTGCGCTCCTCGTGTCGTGTGAGGACCTCGTCCGACGCCCGTTATCCTGGAATCGGCCGATCCGGAGCAAAAAAGTAAGAGGAATGTTAAACACGAGCTTAACGGCGCGCAATAGCGCTCCGTCAACCGACCAGGGCAGAAAGCCCGAGCTCGGATTGGTTGACGAGAGAAGTTCGTGCGTGGGAGTCGGCGGCGACCGGCGGCTGGGGTGCGACCGGCCGCGCTTGCCGTTACTTGATTTCGTCGCTCGAGACGGTTTCGCCGCCGGCGCGGGTCATGATCTTGGTCAGGACGATCTTGTTGATTCCCTGATTCACCGCGCGCGTGCTGCCGTCGACGAACGCGAAATTGACCTGGCTGGGGTGTTTGCTGGCCCAGTACGTCCAGTAGTTCGTCGTGCCGCTGGTGGTTTGAACGACGATCGGTTTGTTGATCGTGCGGTCGATGTTGGTGCGCACGCAGCAGGTGGTAGCCTGCGACCAGACGCCCTGGAGATAAAGGCTCTCACCCAAGATAATCGTCATGGACGTGCCGTCGGTGACGTCGGCCATGTTGACGGTGGAGTTCTGGTAGATCATGCCGTTGTCGTAGTAGAGGCAATAGGCGTTGGTGGGGTCTTGGGTTGGGCAGTTCGTGCTGCCGGGAGGGACCATTCCGGCGGCCATGTTGCCGCGATAGTCAGAGGGGCCGAGTTGCGACGTGACCTGCGAGCCGGTGCCGGTGGCGACGGTCTGCGGCCGGCGATTGGACGGGCAGACGAACCCGTCGATCGTGCGGCGAATGGCCGTCGCGTTGTCGGGCATGGTGGTGGCGAGATTGAAATTGATCTCGTTGAACAGGTTTGTCTGTTCCATTTTCATGAACAAACCGGTGAGCCCGCTCCACATGTAATTCTGGAACGGCGTCCCCACGGTGGCGCAATTGACGTCGCCGCTGATGAGATTGCCGTTGGCATCATAGTTCGGCACGGCGCAGTACCAACCCGAGGGGAACGCGTTAAAGGCATCATGATATTCCTGAGCAGCCAACCCCAGTTGCTTGAGGTTGTTCTGGCACTTGGCGCGATTGGCTGATTCGCGTGCCGATTGCACTGCGGGCATGATCAGCGCGACCAAGACGGCGATAATCGCGATCACGACTAGCAGCTCGATCAGAGTAAAGGCCGCTCTCGGCTTGGAACGGACAAATGTAGGGCTCATAAGTGTTCCCTCGAAGTTGAGGCGATCGACCGGTCCTGCGGCGTGGCGCTGCCGTCTCTTATAGATTACACGATCCGATCCATCATTGTCATCTAGCTGGCGCGCTTTCCCGGCGGCGGCTGGCCGACCGGCACTCGCGGCAAGCCCCTTATCTAATTCTGACATCATTCGCCGTCGCGCGAAGGGGCTTTTGCGATCGAATTTCACCTGAGGAGACAGAACGCCCATCGCACCCAGACAACGCGCACCGCCAATTAAGACTCGCTCGGGACCGGATCCGACCGCGCCAGGGCGTTCGGCAGGCTTCAGGTTTCAAGAAGCGCCGCCTGGACGGCTCGCCCCACGGCGGCAGTGGATGCGTCGCCACCGATGTCAGGCGTTCTCGGCGATCCACGGAGCAAGACCTTCTGGACGGCACTGCGCACACGCTCGGCCGCGAGCGGGCGGTCGAGGTGGTCAAGCATCATGGCCAGCGAGAGAATCGCCGCCAGCGGGTTGGCGATCCCTTTGCCCGCGATGTCGGGCGCCGAGCCGTGCACCGGCTCGAACATGCTGGGAAACGAGCGGTCGGGGTTCAAGTTAGCCGAGGCGGCCAGTCCCATCCCCCCCTGAAGCACCGCCCCGAGGTCGGTGATAATGTCGCCGAACATGTTGGTGGTGACGATCACGTCGAACCGCTCGGGGCTGGTCACCATCCGCATGCAGCAGGCGTCCACGTGCTGATAGTCGGTTTTGATTTCGGGGAAATTGCGTGAAATCTCGGTGAAGGCCCGCATCCAGAGGTCATGGGCGTAGGTCAGGACATTGGTCTTGGCCACCAGCGTGACCAGTCTGGTCAGCCCCCGAGCGGTTTCCGCGGCGGAGAGGCCGCGGAAGGGGCCGGCGCGGCCGCGGCGGCGCGCCAGATCAAAGGCAAAGCGAATCGTGCGCTCGACGCCGGCACGGGTGTTGATCGAGGTCTGGATCGCCACTTCCTCAGGCGTCCCCCGCCGCGCGAAGCCCCCCGCCCCGACGTAGAGGTCTTCGTTGTTTTCGCGGACGACGATCATATCGATGTCGTCGGGCCCCTTGCCGCGAATCGGCCCCTCGACACCGGCGTAGAGGCGCACCGGCCGGAGGTTGATGTACTGCTGGAAATCGAACCGCAGCCGCAGCAGAGATGCCCTTCTCGAGAACCCCGGGGGCGACCTGCGGGTGCCCGACCGCCCCGAGCAAGATCGCATCGCAGGCGCGAAGCCGCTCGATCTCGGCGTCGGGGAGGACCTCACCGCTTCTTAGGAATCGCTCGCCTCCCAGCTCGACCGTTTGGAGCGAGTATTCCAGCCCTTCCAGCCGGGCAACCTGGGCGAGCACCTCCAGTCCTTCGGTGGTGACCTCGGGGCCAACGCCGTCGCCGGCGACCACGCCGATCTGGAACAAGGCCCCCTCCGCGATCGTCCCCATTCGCAATCAATCGCCGGCGCGTGCCCGAGAGTTCGTCACCAAATTGATCGTCGAGCGTAGAATTGCAATGTGCGAAGATCATAATATCGGACGGCCCGTCGTCGCTCAAGTGTGGGGCTTTCGCATCCACTGCCGCGAAAACTCACCGTCAGGCGGCGACAATCTCGGAAAGGGCCGGTACAGTCTGGAACTCTTGTTGACAACCCGAGGGTTCGGAACATAGCTTCATGCACTTGAGCCGGCACGCCGGAACCCTGGGCGATCCCACTTCGCAGTTTGGTTACGCATAATCGGTCGCACCGCCGCGCCGGATCGGTCAAGAGAGCAGCGGCTCCCGTTTCTCGCATCGCGTCGGACGAATATAGAGGGAGAGGGCTTGATGGCCAGCCCGGTCGAAAGCAACCCGCCCGGTAAAGATCTCAAGGGCGCCTCGGGACTTGATGAATCCCAGCTCGAGAAATCGATCGTGCGCCGCGGCCTGGCGACAGCCGCCGAGATCGAAGCATGCAAACAGCGGCGCAAGCAAATTGCCGTCCCGGCCAACGAGCCGGCCAAGAGCCTCCTGGAAGTCATGGTGGATGCCAAAGTCCTCACGCGCAGCCAGATGGTTCGCTTGATCCAGGAGGCCGGCGAGGCCAATCGCAAGTTCCAGATCCCCGGCTACCAGATACTCCAGAGGCTCGGCAAGGGGTCGATGGGGGTCGTCTACAAGGCCAAGCAGATCAGCGTCGATCGGGTCGTCGCGGTCAAGATCCTGCTCGAGCCGCTGGCGCAAAACAAGGAGTTTATCAAGCGTTTCGAGCGCGAAGCGATGATCGCGGCCAAGCTCTCGCACAACAACGTCGTCAACGCGATCGACGCCGGCAAGATCGACAATTACTACTACTTCGTGATGGAGTATGTCGAAGGGCCGACGATCAAAGAGTTTCTCGACAAGAACCAGATCTTCGAGGAGAAGGAAGCCTTACGGATCACGCTGGCGATCGCCGAGGCGCTCAAGCATGCCAATCATCGCGGCCTCATTCACCGCGACATCAAGCCCGAGAACGTCATCCTGACCCCCCAAGGCGACGTGAAGCTCGCCGATCTCGGGCTGGCAAGGCTCACCGACGACGAAAAGTGGGGGCTTTCGGAAGCCGGGATGGCGATCGGCACCCCCTATTACATCAGCCCCGAGCAGGTTCGCGGCCAGACCGACATCGACATCCGGGCCGATATCTACAGCCTGGGAGCCACGCTTTATCACATGGTCACGGGGAAGGTACCCTATGGGGGCGAAACGCCCAGTGAAGTGATGCGCAAACACGTCGACTTGAACGTCGCGCTTGTGCCGCCCGACCATCTCAATTCCAAGCTGTCGGGCGGCCTGGGCATGGTCGTCGAGACCATGATGGCCAAGAATCGAGAGCATCGCTATCAGTCGCCCGACGACCTGATCCTCGACCTCAAGTGCTTGCAGCGCGGCGAGGGCCCGATGATCGCCGGCCAGAAGATCGAGTCGCTTGTGCCCCTGGCCCACGGAGAGTCAGAGACTCAGCAACCGGGGCCCAGCGACGATCGACTGGTCGAACTGGCCTCGTACGTCAATAACCGCAACCAGTTGATCGCCACGATGGCGATGCTCCTGGCCGTCTCCGTGATCACCAATCTCATCTTGTTCGTCGTGCGCTAGTGCCCCCTAGCCCGCCCTTGTGGCTACAAGCGGTCGTCCCTCGCCCTTGCACCCGCTATTTTGCTTGCACCTTATCGGCCCCGCTCGGCAAGATAAGGGGCGGTTGGCTCGTTCAATTCTGGCTGAAATCGAACGAGCGGATAGCTTCCTTGCCCAAAGGGTCCTTCACGAACTTCTCGTGACAGTGCCGACACAGATCGAACCGGAACCCTTTGTGCATCGTGGCGGCCAGGTCCTCGGGATCGAGAGCCTCGTCGCGCTGCAGGATCTGGGCGACCGCCTCCATCGGATCATCATCCAGATCATCTTCCTTGATTTCCGTTGGATCGAAACCGGGATAGGCTTCAATTTTGACCACGTACCGGTTTTCGCCGGCAGCAGTCAAATCCTTGCCGCAGAGATCGCACGTGAAGTGGACCATCAGCGATTCATCCCTCAGATTGTTGAGCGGGTCAACGTTCCCGGAAGATGCATAACTCCGATTCTAACTCGCGGGCTCGGCTCCGTCCAAGCCCCTCGCCATCGTTATTCCAGGAATCCAAAACAACCGAATTCTTGTCAACACCAGAATCAAGACTACGACGGACGTCAGGGAGATGGCGAGCCCGCGGCGGACTTCGTCGGGATCGTAGCGGAGGCTTACGTGATGTCGCCCTGCGGGAAGCCCAATGCTCATGAAAATGCCGTCTTTTGGCTGGATGGCGATCGGCTTGCCGTTGCAAAGCGCCTTCCAGCCCGCGTCGAAGGTCTCCCGAATCACCAGTCGATCGGCGATCGGTAAATTGGCGTCGATTTTCGCCCAGCCGTCGCCGCGCCGGAAGTCGAGCCGCGCTGGGCCGACTCGCAATCCGCCCAAGGCCGGCCATCGCAATAGGCGATCCAGACGCGCCCCACCTGCTCGACCCGCTCAAATGCCGAGGGGGGCGGCGGCGCGGCGGCGACGATTGCACAAAGAGCGGAGTCGCGCAGCCGGTCGCGTGCCTCGAGCACGCCGTACCACGTCACCGCGCTGCGACTGGAGAGCGGGCGGCCGTCGTGCTCGAACAATGGCGCGAACCACGACAGGCTGCGCGCCAGCTCGATCGAATCGTAATTGCGCACATCGGCGAGCCCGAATCGCATGAGCACGTTCGGCGGCAGCTCCTCGCCCAGGCCCAGCGCGCGGGCCCCGTCGGGCAACTGGCTGCGCAGACGGGCAATGACCGGCGGCTCGTATCGGCTCTGCTGGGGATCCAGGGCAGGATTGAGCCCGATGCCGAACGTCGCCAGCTCGACCAAGGTCAATGCGAACAGGGCCGGTCGGGCCCAGACTGCCCATTGCCGTCGGAACGAGAGCGCCATCGCCAGCGCGGCCAGCCCCAAGAGCTCGGCGGCCAACAGCGCGTGGTAGCGCGGCAGAAACACGACAGCCAGCCGGACTTGCCTGTCGGCCCGTTCGCGGTAAACAGAGGGAACGGCGCCCGGCGTCTGCGCTGCCGCATCTCGATAATGCGCGATCGCACGCTCGCGCAGGTTCGGTTCAGCGTGTCGAATTATGCCGGCCGATGCCGCCAGGAGTAGAGCCGCGACCACCCAGAGCACCCGCCAGGTCCGTGCCAGCCGCCCCGATTGACCGAGCTCATCGAGCCCGATGCCTCCCAGAAGAGCCAGGCTAAAGGCGACAAAGAGTGTGAGCCTGCGGTTGTCGGTGACGTCGAGAACCGGCAGGCTGCGCAGCAAATTGTCGACGGGCGGCCAGCGAAACGCACCCATGGCGCCGACGACGGCCATTGCGGTCAAGAACGGGACCCGCTGCGTGCGCCACCGCATGATCACGCCCAGCGGAGCGAGCCAGACCAACGTGGCGAGCCCCGCGAAGCCCCCCGCCGATTCGTTGAGATTGTGCACGCCGAGCGCCCTTGCCAGATTGGGATGTCCTCTGCGCTGACTTCCATACACGTAGGGGGCGGCCGTGCACACCGAGTCAAGCACGCGCGGCCGGACAATCACCCACCAGCCCGAACGCTCGAGCCTGCGGTTTGCCCATACCGGGCTCTTGGCGAGGTAAAATCCCAGCGGCAGGATCTGCACCGCCGCCAGCGACAAGCCCAGGGCCGTGCCGAATCCCCAGAGAACGATGGCGCGGCGGGATTCAAAGCCGCCGAAGCGCATCCGCACGAGTTCCCAGAGGGCATAGGCGCCGCCGGCGAGCAACACGTGTGCGCTGGTTTGAATATGTCCTCCCAGGACGACCAGCGCCACCACCACGGCCAGCCAGCCAGCCGATCGCCCCGTCGGTTTGCGCAACAGCGAGTCGGCCGCCAGCAGGAGCCAGGGCATCCAGATCGCCACCGATGTCACGGGGTAGAGGAGCCAGACCACCAGGAAGCCACAGAAGGGAAAGACCAGCCCCGCGAACCATCGCCCCCAAAAACCGAGGCCCCAGGCGCGAGCCAAGAGAAACATGCCCAGACCGGCGACCCAGAGCCGGCACGCCGCGATCGCCGAGCATGACCTTGTGGGCGAGCCGACGTAGGCCAGAAGATGAAACGGGTCAAACACCGCACTCTGCCCGTTGGCCAGATGAGGCGCACCGCAGCCGGCATGGCTGTTCCAGAGCGGCAGCCGTCCGCTCTTGATCATGCTGCGATTGAACTCCAGCCACGGCTGAAACTGCAGCACGGGGTCCATCAAGAGCCGATTGGCCGGCTCATAATCCCCTGTCGCGGCGTCGCGGAAGCTCGCCGACACGAACAGTGCGTCGGCCGGGCTCAAGACCTTGCCGCCAAAGAGCGTCTCATGAAAGAAACAGCCGACGCAGGCGGCCAGTACAACGCCGAATGCGACGAGCTCGCGGCGCGGTCCCATGTTGCAAAGCCTCCTTGCCTGCGCGCGGGCGATCCTTAGTGCGTGCCGCGTATCGGCAGAATTAGCCGATTCGTCCAGTTGCGACAAGGCGAAACGCATCAATCCGATAACCCGACTCTCAATTTGTCGCCGACTTTGCCATCTCGCCGCCGCGCACCGGTTTCGGCTAGAATCAAGCCGCGCGCTGTTCCGGGAAAGCGGTGGCCGAAGCGGAGATTCGAGAGATCATGGCGTACTGGCTGTTCAAGTCGGAGCCGACCGCGTATTCGTTCGACGACCTGATGGCGGAGCCTGATCAAATCACCGGTTGGGATGGAGTGCGGAATTATCAAGCGCGGAACTTTGTGCGCGACCAGGTCAAGGTTGGCGACGGCGTGCTGTTTTATCACTCGAGCGCGGACCCGCCGTGCATCGCGGGGATCGCCGAGGTCGTGCGGGCGGGGCACCCCGATCCCACCGCATTCGACAAGAACGCCCCGCATTATGACCCCAAGAGCGACCGGGCAAACCCGACATGGTTCCAGGTATCGATCAAGGCCACAAAGAAGATCGAGCCGCCGCTGGCCCTGCCTTTCTTGAGCGGCGTGCCGGAGCTCTCGAAGATGGAGCTCTTGCGCAAAGGGAGCAGGCTTTCGGTGCAGCCGGTGACGCCGGCCGAGTGGAAGACGATCGTCGCGCTGGCCCGGTCGCGGAAACGGCAGTAACAGGAGCGCGTCCATGGCCAAGATCGAGCACTTCGCGATCTACGCCGCCGATTCCGTGGGTCTCAAGGACTTCTACGTCGATGCGCTCTCGATGCGCGTGATCGTCGCAAGCGGCGGCGACCCACCCGCCTTCTTTCTCGCCGACGATCATGGGATGGCGATCGAGGTTCTCGGTCGGCCGCCGGGAACTCCGGACGTCAATCAACGATGGGTCTGTCACCTGGCTTTCTGGGTCGACGACTTTGCCGCGGCCAGGGCCCGGCTCGAGCGGCGAGGAATTGTCTTTGAAACCGAGACCCTGGTGAACACGGCTGATCTAAAGACTGCGTTTTTCATGGACCCCGGCGGCAACCGCTGCCAGATCGTGTGGCGACGGCGTGCTCTGGGCGACTAGGGGGGGTGTTCGGCACGGTGGCGAGTGAGAAAAACGCTGTCACCCGTTGCTCTGGGAATCAATGCCGCTCACTCTGTTTTCCGATATGGCTTTTTCTCTCTGTAGAGCTCGAGCCGTTCCTCACCCTTCTTTCTCTCATCGGCATCCGTGTAGAGCTTGTTTGCCTTCTCTTGCCACTCGACGGCTTTGTCGAAGTCGCCTCGCTCGGCGTACGATGCCGCGAGCGTGTCGAGCTGGTTGGCTTGCTTCCAGTCGCTCAATTCACAGGCGCGAGTCGCTGACTCGACGGCTTTGGTGCCATCTCGGTACCGAGCATCAGGACAGGTCGCCCAGAGCCATGCCCGGTTGTTGTACGCAGCCGCATTCCCCGGACCGAGCCGGATTGCGGTGTCGAGATCGGCGAGGGCCTTGTCATACTGTTTCTTACGATCCCACGCGCCGGCCCGGTTGCCGTATGCGGCTGAGCTAGCCGGATCGAGTCGGATCGCATCGTTGAAGTCTGCGATGGCTTTATCGTAATCCTTCTTCTGACTCCAGGCCGAGCCTCGATTGTTGTACGCGGGCGGATTCGACGGATCGAGTCGGATCTGCTCGTCAAAGTCGACGAGCGCTTTATCGAGCTCGCGCTTGTTGATCCATGCCCAACCGCGATTGCCGTAAGCGACGGAATTCTTCGGATCGAGTCGAATCGCCTCGTTGAAGTCGACGAGCGCATTATCGAACTCGCGCTTGTTCATCCATGCCCAGCCTCGGCTGCCGTACTGAACAGCGTCCTGCGCATCGAGGCGGATTCCGTCGCTGAAATCAGCAATGGCTTTGTCGTAGTCCTTCTTGTCACTCCATGCGACGGCCCGGCTACTGTAGGCCGCATGGTTTGTCGGATCGAGCTGGATCGCCTGAGTGAGATCAGCGACGGCTTTATCGTAATCCTTCTTGTCGCTCCACGCGCCGCCCCGGTTCCAATAGGCCAGCGAGCTCATCGGATCGAGCCGAATCGCGTCGGTTAAATCAGCGATGGCTTTATCGTATTCGTTCTTTCCCCTCCATGCGGAGCCCCGATTGCAGCATGCCAGCGAGTTCATCGGATCGAGTCGGATCGCCTCGTCGAAGTCAACAATCGCTTTATCGAGCTCCTTCTTGGAGGTCCATGCCAGCCCCCGGCTGTTGTACGCAAGCGAATTCATCGGATCGAGCCGGATCGCCTCGTCGAAGTCAACGATCGCTTTATCGAAATCCTTCTTTCGCTCCCAAGCCAATCCGCGGTTAAGGTATGCGAGGGAATTCTTGGCACCGAGTCGGATCGCCTCGTCGAAGTCGACGAACGCTTTGTCGAAGTCGTTCTTGTCGAGCCATGCCGAGCCGCGGTTGGTGTGGGCGAGAGCGCTGTTCGGATCGAGTCGGATTGCCTCGTTGAAGTCCGCAATCGCTTTGTCGATATCCTTCTTGTCCCTCCATGCCAGGCCCCGATCGCCGTATGCGAGCGAACTCTGCGGATCGAGTTGGATCGCCGCGTCGAAATCGGCAAGGGCTTTATCGATGTCCCTTTTTCCCTTCCATGCCCAGCCCCGGCCGCCGTACGCGAAAGCGTTCTGCGGATTGAGCCGGATCGCCTCGGTGAATTCGACAATCGCTTTATCGAATTCGGCCTTCCGGCTCCACGCCCGGCCCTTGCAGTCGTATGCAGTTGAATTCATGGGATCGAGTCGGATGGCCGCATCGAAGTCGGCGAGCGCCTGGTCCGATTCGTTCCTGACGAGCCAGGCCAGGCCCCGGCCGATGAAATTGAGTGGGTTGTCAGGGTCTGCCTGGATTTGGGCTGTGTAGAACTCGATCGATGTGTCCTGGTCTTGCACCGGGCCGCCAGCATCGCCAGGCGGCGCCTGCGCCGGTACGCATGTGTTGGTGCACTCCGCGGCACAGAAGCGACCCGCGTAGCCGAAGCTGACGAAGAGTGGAATCGCCGACGCAAACGCGATGATCGTGCGGCAGTTCATCATGCTGTCCCCTGAAATAGATGTGCAATTGGGGCGCATGTATGAGAGTAGCAGTGGGTTGTTGCCCAATCAAGGGCACAGAGCGGGGCTCAATCTCCGGCTCGTACCGAGCGACGCCGGCGCCACCGCCGGCGTGCCGTTGTGCCCTGCCGCGCTAAGCGCTCGCCGCGCGCGCCGCCTCGTCGGACGGGACCGGGCCGCGCCACTCGATCTTGAAGCGGTTCTCGGCTGCGAATTGCTCGATCGCGGCCTTCGACTGGGGAATCTCGATGCGCACCGTCTCGCGGTACGTCCCGCTTCCGGCCCGTTTCCATGAGACCTCCTCGCCGATCCACTGCCCCTGGAAATAGTAGACGATCAGGCACTTCATTCCGCGGTCTCCAATTGTCGAGCTCAATCATCCCGTGAACATGATACGTCATGCTCGGGCGCTCGCCAAGACGAGGCAATCTTGAACGTGCGGCCACCGAAAAACTACGGACGGCCGGAAAAGGCACATCGGGGCCAGCACCAGTCGCGTCCGGCAGCGAACCCGTCTTGCCCGGCAGCCGAACTTCGGCAATGATCGTGCCGGCCTCGCGTTGCCTCATCACTCGAGACGGATGCGGTGATGGATTTTGCTTTCTCGGAATCAGAGCAACACTGGTACGATACCGCAGTTCAATTTGCGCGCCAGGAGCTGGCTGATCCCGATTCGATCGAGCGCGAGCGCCGCGGCGAATTCTGGCGTGAGGGATACGAGCGCTGTGCACGCTTGGGCATCCAGGGCCTGCCGGTCCCGACGGAATACGGCGGCCAGGGGCAGGACCTGGCCACGACAGTCGCCGCGCTCGAAGGCCTCGGCTACGGTTGCCCCGACACGGGGCTCGTTTTCGCCACGGGGGCCACGCTGTTCACGGTCACGCTGCCGATCCTGGCTTTCGGCACCGACGACCAGAAAATGCGTTTTCTGCCCGGTCTGTGCGCCGGCCGGCTGCTCGGGGCCAACGCGGCCAGCGAGCCGGGGGCGGGCTCCGATATCTTCGCGATGGAAACCCGCGCCAGCCGCCACCGCGACGGCTGGATCATGAATGGCCGCAAGACCTGGATCACGAGCGCTCCGGATGCCGACCTCAGCGTGTGTTTCGCCGCCACCGATCCCGACAAGGGGGTGCTCGGGATTACGGCCTTTCTGGTCGAGCGCGGCACGCCCGGCTTTCGCCTCGAGCGCACGATTTCGTCGCTGGGCCTGTGTACTGCGCCCTTGGGCGAACTGGTGCTGGAAGATTGCGTCGTTCCCGCCCAGAACGTGCTCGGCCGCGAGGGGCGCGGCGCGGCGATCTTCAACGCGGCCCTTGAATGGGAGCGCGGTGCGATCTTGGCCGGTGTCGTCGGCGCGATGCAGCGGCAACTCGACGGCTGCATCGAACAGGCACGGGCCCGCAAACAATTCGGCCAGCCGATCGGCCATTTTCAGTCGGTTTCGAATCGCATCGTCGATATGGCCGTCAGGCTGGATACAGCCCGGCTTTTGGTCTATCGTTATGCGTGGGCCAAGTCGCGCGGCCACGACGGCGCGCTCTGGGCCTCGATGGCCAAGCTGCATGTTTCCGAGTGTTTCCTTCAGAATAGTCTCGACGCGGTCCGCCTTTTCGGCGCGAAGGGTTACACTCGCGACTGCGGCTGCGAGCGCGATCTGCGCGACAGCATCGGCGGCGTCATCTTCTCGGGGACCAACGACATTCAGCGCAACTTGATCGCGCAGCGGCTTCGCATCACGTGAGAGCGCCCGCAGGCACACCGGGCCCTCGATCTGTGCGCAACGACCTCTCAACACTCCGGGACTCCGATGGCCGCTTCAGGTTCCGAGCACCCCAGTTTCCCCTTCAAGCTGGTCCGCATCTTCAGGGCGCCCGAGTGGGGGCTGGTCGCAGGTATCATGGCGGTTTTGGCGATCGTCTACCTGCTCGACCGCGACCACGCTTTCTTTCAGCAGTACAGCCTGCAGACGCTGTTGCACCGGGTGGCGCTTTTCGGCGTGCTGGCAGTGGGAGCGGCGGTGGTGATCATTGCCGGGGGCATCGACCTCTCGACCGGGTCGGTCGTGGCGCTCTCGTCGGTGGTGAGCGCCAAGCTCTTGACCGAATGGCTCCCCCACGGCGCGAGCGGCCGGCCCTCGGTCAGTCTGGTGGCGGCCGCGATCGGGCTGACGCTGCTCTTGGGCCTGGTGATCGGGCTGGTTCACGCCGCGATGATCAACCACCTGAGATTGCCCCCCTTCATCGCGACACTCGCGACCATGGCGGGCCTGCGCAGCCTCGCCACTTTGCTCTGCCAGAACAAGACCATCAACGTACCGTTCGATGCGTATCGCGTGCTGGGTAAGGAAGCCTGGGTCACGCTCTCGATCTTCGGCTGTGTTGCCGCGTGCATGAGCATCCTGATGGGCTGCACCGTGCTGGGACGGCACCTTTTCGCCCTGGGGGGCAACGAGGTGGCCGCGCGGCTCTCCGGTCTGCGCACCAACCGCCTCAAGGCGGTTGCCTACGGTCTGTCGGGAACGCTGTCGGCGCTGGGCGGCATTCTCTTCACCGGGTACAGTGGACAAGCCGACAGCCGGCTGGGCACGACCTACGAGCTGATTGCCATCACGGCCGCAGTCGTCGGCGGGTGCAGCCTCACAGGCGGTGTCGGCTCGATTCGCGGGACCGTTCTCGGCCTGTTGCTCACGCAGATCGTTTTGAAGGGTACCGGCACCGTCGTCAGACAAGTCGACAGCACCCAGATCGAGGGCCTTGTACTGGGTACGGTCGTGCTCCTGGCCGTGGCGTTCAACCAGCGGTTCCGCGGCGGTCGCAGTTGACGGCCGGGTGCGCGCGGGCCATTAACGTGGGGCGAACCTCGCAAGAACGTGAACGACGAATCTTCGCCAACCGACCTAACTCGCCTCTTCCGGCGCCAAGCGGTACGAAGGGTCGCTTATGGAATGACGGCGATTCTGGTCGTGGCAGCCTACGGGGTCGTCGGGTATCTCGCAATGGGTTGGAGTCTTCTCGACGCAGTTTACCAGGTGGTCATCACGATCTCCGGAGTCGGCTTCGGCGAAGTCGAGCCGCTGATCACGCCGGTGGCACGAATCCACACGATGACGGTGATCGGCCTGGGGATGCTGGCGGTCGCGTTCACGCTCGGCTCGTTTGTGCAGTTCCTTACGGAGAGTGAGATCCTTGGCATCTTTGGGCGGCGGCGCATCATGAAACAGATTCACGCGCTCTCGGGGCATACGATTGTCGTCGGCTACGGCCGCGTGGGCGGGCTGGTGTGCGAGGAACTCGCCGAGCGCGAACATCCGTTTGTGATTGTCGAGCTGCTGCGCGATCGCACCGCCTTGGCCGAGGAACGCGGATTCTTGTTCGTCACGGGCGATGCCACCGAGGAGAAGGTCCTGAAAGATGCCGGGATCGACCGAGCCAAAGTCGTGGTGAGCGTCATGCCCAACGACGCCGAAAATGTCTTCATCACGCTCACTGTACGGCAGATGTGCCCGAACCTGGTGATCATCGCGCGGGCCGAAGGGCCGACCACGCCCAAGAAGCTGCGCCAGGCTGGCGCCGACCATATCGTGATGCCCGCGGCGATCGGCGCCCACCGGATCGTGTCGCTCCTCACCAACCCGGCCGCCGTCGAGTTTGCCGAGCTGGTCACCAACCGGGCGAGCGTGGCCATCGAGATGGACGAAATGACGATTGAGCCATCGAGTCCGCTGGCCGGGCGCACGCTCCGCGACACCGACGTCAAGCGCAAGACGGGAGTCATTGTCGTGGCCCTGAAACGGTCGGACGGCCGGCTCGAGTTTCCGCTTGAGGGAAGCGAAACCATCGCCGCCGGCGATCGCGTCGTGCTCCTGGGAGGACACGGGCACATCCTCGAGTTCCGCCGGCAGTTTATCGATGTCTGACGGAGCACGGCCGGCAGAACGATCGTTCCACGAAGATCGGACGACCGCGGTTGCGGGCTCAGCGCTTGGAGAACTGGAAGCTCTTGCGCGCCTTCTTGTGGCCGAACTTTTTGCGCTCGACCATGCGCGAGTCTCGCGTGAGAAAGCCGGCATCGCGCAAGGCCGGCTCGAGGTCGGCACGGTGCTCCTTGAGGGCACGGGCCAGGCCCAGCATGACGGCGCCCGACTGACTGATCTTGCCGCTGCCGTTGACGTTCACGAAGACGTCGATTCGCTCGCTCATCTCGGTCAGCTTGAGCGGCGCCCGAACGTCGATCTGCTCGACCTCGAGGGGGAAATACACGTTGCAGTCGATTCCGTTGACGACAAACTTACCCGTGCCCTCGCGGATGCGCACCCGCGCCACCGCGGTCTTCCGCCGGCCGGTGCCCCAAATAAACGTTCGCTGCGCCGTCGCTGCCATGTGTGTGTTTTCCCTTGGACTATTCTGCTCTCACCGACCCATACGCACCGGGTCGCCGTGTTCGAGATTCGCGCCGACATCGAATGGCTGCTACTGGCAAGATGCCGCGGCGCCTCTCTGGTCCATCACTCGTCGGCCGCGGCCGGGTTGGAATCTTCGGCCGCGGGTGCATCTTCCGCGGCGGGTTTCGCCCCCTGCGATTTCACCTGGCCGGCCAGAGCGAAAACGGCCCCGGCCGGCGTGGGACGACCCGAGAGGGGCTCAAGCGGAATCGGGCACTGCGCCTGGTGCGGATGATTCGGGCCGACGTACAGCTTGAGCTTGGAGAGCATCTGCCGAGCTAGCTTGTTCTTGGGCATCATCCGCGTGATGGCCAGCTCGAGGATGCGCTCGGGACGACGTTCGAACAGCTTCCATGCCGCCTCGTCGCGCTGCCCGCCGGGATAGCCCGTGTACCGCTGGTAGAACTTCTGCTGCCACTTGTTGCCGGTGAAGACCACCTTGTCGACGTTGGTGACGATCACGTAGTCGCCGGTGTCGATGTGGGGCGTGTACGTGGGGCGATGCTTCCCCATCAAGATCGGCGCGATCTGAGCGGCCAGGCGCCCGACGACCACTCCGTCGGCGTCGACGTGATACCACTGCTTGGCTAATTCGTTGGCTTTGGCTTGATAACAGTTCATGGAGCGCTCTTGCCTGCCGTTTAACACGAGTATTCGGTGCTAGCTTGCCGTGCTGGCGAAAACTTCATGTTACCATGATCATCCCATGCGTCAAGAGAGCCGGTCGCGCAGTTCGCGCTCTCGGGGGTCATTTGCTGCCGGTTCCGGCCGCGAGCCGCTGCGTGATCGTGGCGAGCGCATGCTCGAGCGCTGCCGGGATCTTTTCGGGCGATTTGCCGCCAGCCTGGCCAGGTCGGCCCGGCCGCCGCCGCCTCCGCCAGCGATCGGTGCGACCTCCTTCAGCCAGTTGCCCGCGTGCAAGCCGCGTTCGACCAGGTCGGATGACAAACCCGCGACGAGCTGGACCTTGCCGTCGGCCGCCGTCGCCAGCAAGACGGCCAGGTTTGCGGGTTGCTTTCGCCGCAGGACGTCGACAAGCTGGCGCATCTCGTCGGCCGACACGTTTTCGACCGCCTGAATCACCACCGTCGCTCCGCCGATTTGACGCGCCGCCGGCAAGCAAGTCGTCGGCCGAGGCCTGCGGCGTGCTCGCGACCCGCCGCTGGCTCACCTGCTTCTTGAGCGTCTTGATCTCTTCCAGCAGGTTGCCCACGCGCTCGCCGATCTGGCTCGGTCGGCACGCGCAGCAGCCGCGGCAAGATCGCCCAGCACCTCTTCTTCCTGGCGCACGTACTCGAGCGCGGCCTTGCCGACCAGGGCGGTGATCCGCCGCGTCCCCGCGGCGACCGACTCCTCGCCGATGATCTTGAACAGCCCCACCTGCCCGACGTTGTCGAGATGGGTGCCGCCGCAGAGCTCGCGCGAGAAGTCGCCCATCTGGACGACGCGCACGATGTCGGGATACTTCTCGCCGAAAAGGGCCATCGCGCCCCGAGCCCTGGCCTGCTCGATCGGCATCAGCGTACCAGCTCACCGGCGCGGCTTCGAGGACGCGCAGATTGACCGCCTCCTCGATGGCGCGCAGCCGCTCGCGGCCGACGGCCTCGGGGTTGGCGAAGTCGAACCGCAGCCGGTCGGGCTCGACCTTGCTGCCGGCCTGCTGGGCGTGCTTGCCCAGGATCGTCGTGCAAGGCGTGGTGCAGGAGGTGCGTCGCCGTGTGGGCACGGCGGATCGCCTGCGCGGCGCTCGGCGTCGACTTCGGCCGACAACCGGTGCCGTCACGGTCACCACGCCCTCGGTCACCTGGCCGACGTGCAGCGTGAAATCGTTTTCCTTCTTGGTGTCGAGAACCTGGAAGGTGAAGCGATCGCCGCGGATCGTGCCCGTGTCGCCGACCTGGCCGCCGGCCTCGCCGTAGAACGGCGTTCGATCGAGCACCAGGACCACCGACGCACCGCCGTTCGCTTCCGGCCTGCTCGGCCAGCCGGTTCTGCTCGAGGATGCCGATGACTGCGCGCTGTCGCGCGTGGTCGTGTAGCCGACGAACTCGCTGCCATGGTGGTACTCGCTGCTTGAGCGTGTCGAGCGGTCCGGTCGCGAACACGGCGGCGGCCTCGGTCGTCCCGCGCGAGACCACTGCGTGCTGCTCGCGCTCGGCCTCGAAGCCGGGCCGGTCGATTCGCAGGTTGTGGTCGGTCGCCAGGCTCTCGACGACCTCGACGGGAATGCCGTAGGTCGCGTGCAGAGTGAAGGCATCTTTGCCCGAGATCGTGTCGGAGCCGGCGGCTCGAGTCTTCTGGAAGATCTCGTTCAAGATTCGCAGGCCGTTCTCGAGGTTGCGGAGGAACTGCTCCTCCTCCAGCTTGATCGTCGTCTGGATTCGGCTGACGCTTTCCTTCAGCTCGGGATAGGGCCGGCCCATGACTTCGGCGACGACCGGCACGAGCTGGTGGAGGAACGGCTCGCGGCGGCCCATCTGGTAGGCGTCGAGCACCGCGCGGCGGAGCAGGCGGCGGATGACGTAGCCCTGCTTTTCCGGCCCGGGCCGGACGTTTTCGTGGATGCAGAACGTGAGAGCTCGAACGTGGTCGGCCATGCGGCGGATGCGGACGCCGTCGGGGTGGTCGCGGTCGTACTTGACGCCGAGCGCATCGGCGACCGCGGCGACGATCGGCCGGAAGATGTCGGTCTCGAAGACCGTCGAGACGCCCTGCAGGCAGGCGGCGGTCCGCTCCAGCCCCATGCCGGTGTCGATGTTCTTCTTGGGCAAGGGCTCGAGCTGGCCGGGCCCGATCCGGTTGAACTGGGTGAAGACCAGGTTCCAGATCTCGACTTCCTTGGCGCCGGCGCCGTGGTAGAAGATCTCGGAACAGGGCCCGCACACGCCGTTGGGCCCGTGCGTCGGGCGCGCCGGCCGGCCAGAAGTTGTCGTCCTCACCCATGCGGGTGATCCGATCGGCGGGGACCTTGATCTCGTCGTGCCAGATGTTGTAGGCCTCGTCGTCGTCGAGATAGACCGTGATCGACAGCCGGTCGGCGGGGAGCTTGAGCACACCGCGCAGGAACTCCCACGCCCAGTGGATCGCCTCGCGCTTGAAGTAGTCGCCGAAGCTGAAGTTGCCCAGCATCTCGAAGAAGGTTTCGTGGAACGCCGTCTTGCCGACGTTTTCGATGTCGCCGGTGCGCAGGCACTTCTGGCAGGTGGTCGCGCGCTTGAATTGCGGGTCGCCCAGGCCCATGAACTCGCGCTTGAACTGGTTCATGCCCGGCCGGCGTGAAGAGCACGGTCGGGTCATTGGGCACCAGCACGTCGCTGGGGCGGCGCACACAGCCCTTGGAGACGAAGAAATCGAGGAACGCTTCGCGAAGTTCGTCGGTTTTCATGTGGGAGGGAGAACCCATGGGTCACTTGACCGTCACCTTGCCAAGGTCCGTCTCGAGCTCGACCGGTCCGCTCTGGCCGGCGACGGCTTCGGCGAAGTCGCGCGGCGACCGCAAGCTCTGCGTGCCCACGCGCCGGATTACCAGGCCCTTCTTGAGCCCCGCGACCGCCGCCGGCGACCCTTCTTCGACCTCCGAGACCACCACGCCGGCGTTCGGAGAATCGAGCAGGTTGGGGCCGAACGTGCGGTAGCCGACCGCGGTCGTGTAGTCAACTCGCAGCCCACGCCAGGCCTTCGGGCGATTGGTGGCGATCACCTCGCCCTCGACAGGAAACTTGGCCAGCACGATCGACCGCTCGATCATCTCGTCCCCCCGGCGAATCTTGAGCGTTACGGTGTCGCCCGCCGAATAGGCGTTGACCGCGAGGATCAGCGTTTCAAAGTCGACGACCGGCGCGTCGTTGACGGCGATGATCTCGTCGTTGGCCTGAAGCTGCCCGAACGCGGCCGGCGAGTTTGGTTGGACTTCCATGACACGATTGGATGGCCTTGGGACCTGGTCGGCTCTGATGCCGAGCAGCCCATACTCGACCTCCTTGCCCTGCTTGAGAGTGTCCACCACGCGGCGGCCGAGCTTGTCCATGGGAATCGCGTAACCGGCCATGGCGTCAAACCCCGCAGGGCTCGCCGCCATGGTGGTCAGGCCGACCAGCTCACCCTTGAGGTTGATGACCGCGCCGCCGCTCATGCCCAGGTTCAGCTTGGAGTCGAGCTGAAGGAGCGTCGGGTAGTTGTTGAGCTGCCGCGCCTTGGGGAACCGTGGGCTGTCGTCGAGGTCGCCATCGAGCCTTCGCGCCACGTTGGACAGAATTCCCCAGCTTGCCGACGGCTTGCCGTCGCGCGCCGCATTGAAGGGATTTCCCAGCGCGACCAAGAACGACCCCTTGCGCAGCCGGCTCGCATCACCGATCGGCACGGGCTTCAATCGCGGCTTGTCGGCCGCGTCGCCCTCGGCCGGCACGATGACGGCCAGGTCGCTGCGTGGGTCGGCGGCGATGATCTCGGCTTCGAACTCCTGCCGGCCGGCTGCCCGAACCCTCAGCTCGCGCGCGCCCTTGACCACGTGATAAAGCGTGAGGATCTCGCCGTGGTCGCCGATCACGACGCCCGAGCCGAAGTCAAACGAGAGCAGGTCGGGCGGTTCGAGCTCGCGGCGAAACCCGCCCTCGAACAAGCGCCGCGGCAGCTCATGAACGGTCGCCACGCGTTTGCGCCGCGCACGGCCTGTGTTTCCTGGGCATGGGAGTCTTCGACCTTGAACCGGTGAATCGCCACGACTGACGGCTCGGCCTTGGCAATCGCATCGGCGACGGCGTTTTCGAGCGCGGCCACAGGGTCCGCCGGCGCCGCCGCGGGCGGCTGCGCCGCCGGTTCCTGAGCGAAGGACCAGGACAAAACAAGACACGACGTCAGGACAAGAGGGCTCATGAGCGGTTCCTTGGTGCTCGATTGCAGCGCGCTCGGTTAAAGCGCGCCGTGGGGAGGCTCAAGAAGCCCCACCAGCTTCTCCATCATTTCCAGTTCCCGCGCGGGGAGCAACCCGAGATCGGCTGAGCTGCGACCGCGTGCCGCAAGGCGACAGGCACCCGGCGGCCGGCTAACACTCGCGGCTTGCAGCCGTCACGGAAGCGCCGGTTCAGTCGACCATGGCCGTGTCGTCCAAAATGCCGAAGTGCTTTGCATGCTCGAAAAATGGCAGTAAATGGCAGGTTTTCAGAAGGCCTCGAGGGGTGCTGCGCCGAGGCGTCAGGCGATGAATGCCGCGCTCTCGGGCGTTTGTGTATGGCGAGCTCACCACAGCCCAACGTGCGTTGACGTCGGGGCTTACGGCGGTGAAATCCGCCAGCCCGCAGCGGCCGTTCGACCAACGAATGAGGGTGTCGGATCATGCCGGGAATTGTGGCAGGAATTGGAAATCCTGCCAAAACCGCGCGAAGCGTCGCCTGCACTCACGCGTCGCACGGCGTTTTATGTCGGCGCCCGTACCCGCGTAACGGCATCTGGCGCGGGGCCGGGCGGGTCGGTAGGGGCGCGCCGCGACAGCGCGCAACACCACCTCTACAGCGCCTATATACAATATGCGGCCTTTTCGGATTTTCTCTAACGCGTCTCAGCCGAAAACCGCGCAATCGCGAGCTGCAAGCCGCGTTCCCGCTAGAGGTAAGTTTTTTTTGAATATCTTTAATCGAGAACCATTTTCGACACGTTATCGCACTGCGCGAACCGTTGCAGCCGCGAGGCCGCTCGCTGGTGCCTACCGACCATCGACGCGCCTGCGCCGCGCAGTCGGCTCAGCCGATACACTTGGCTCGTTCGATCTCTCGGCTCCAATCCTTGCGAACGCGATAATCGGCCAGTTGAGTTTCTGGGTCGTCACAAAGTCGATTTCGATCGCGCCGAGCCCGGTGGTCGGGCGCTGAAGTGTTTTGGAGGAGGCCCGCGGCGAATCTGGATAGCCGCAGGTCGACGATGCGCGATCGCGCTTCAAACGGGGAAGTAACCGCCTTCATCCGCAGCAGACAGGCGCGGTATATTGCTCGAGGTGTGACCGTTCGTCGAGCCACCAGAGTCGGCGAGGCGCCTACATGTCGGAGCGATCTGGGAAAATTGCCCGGTGGCTACGTCGTTGCTCCCGACTGAGCGTGCGGGCGCTCCTGGCGCTGATTCTCGTAATCGCCGTCGTCCTTGGGTGGGTTGCCTACCGTGCCCGTTTGCAGCGCGCGGCTGTCGCCGCGATCCTCGACGCCGGCGGCCAAGTCTTCTACAAAGATCAGTCCACGTCTTACGACCCAGCGACCGCCTCTCTGACCGTCTCTTCCGAGCCTTGGGCGCCCAGGTGGCTCGCGAGTGGGCCCTCTTGCATTTGAGCGACGAGTATTTTCGGACCGTCGTGTTGGTCGATCTGAGTGGGGCGGATTTCGGCGACGCCCAACTGGCTCAACTTGGTGTGCTCGACCAGATCGAACACCTCAATCTCAGTGGCACAAACGCCACCGATATCGGCCTGGCGAACATCGAGCGATTCAAACAACTAAACACGCTTTACCTGCACGGCACCAAGACCGGTGACGCGGCGCTGGCGCGTTTGAAAGGGTGTGACTTACTCGAGTATCTGACGGTCGGCACGTTGGTCACCGACGTCGGACTGGCGCACCTCCGGAATCTGCGACGCCTGCACGTCTTGAATCTTCGTGGCACGAAGGTCACCGACGCCGGATTGGCGAACCTGGCATGCCTTGCTCAGTTGCAGAACTTGACACTCGACGAAACCGACGTCACCGATGCCGGCCTTGCGCATTTGGGAGGGCTGGCCAGGCTCTCTTCCTTGAGGCTTGACGGGACCAAGATCAGCGACGCCGGCTTGGTCCACCTGCAAGGACTGAACCAACTGCGGTCGTTGAGCATTGCGCGCACGGGGGTGACGCGCAAAGGATTAGCCGATCTACGGCGGCATACCGAGCGTGGATACCACGATTTCGATGGCACGCGCCTTGTCCCATTCGGGATGGACGCGATGAACAAGGCGATGAACGACGTGCTGGACTTCGGCGCATCCCGATGATCTGGATGGGCCCGTGAGCAGACCTCGCCCAGTATTTCCCGCCGGGAGCAGGGGCTTGCGACCCACCCCCCCCGTGCCCCCCCTTCGCAAGGGGGGGAAAGCCCTTGCGAGTGCCGCGCAACAAAAAGATGACAGGGGCGCCGCCGCGCCGACCTCGTCCATCGTCGACTTTTCATCACCCCAGGCTCGCCCTCCCGAAATCGTGCAACCCGAGTTAGCTCGATGCGCATCGCGAAACTGTTACGAGTCGTCTCCCCGATGCTCAGAGCGAACTTTGCTCAATTCGGAAACGATGTCGGTCTCCATCTGCTTGAGTGTGCGGAATAGCTCTTCTGAGTGTTCCGCGCTCATGGTCGATCGCAGCGGGAAAAGTGCGCCGCGGGCAAATGCAGTGCCGCGCAGGGCACGCTTGAGCTGCACGACGCGCAAGCCATAGCTCACGGCGTCGTGGCCGCGACGGGACAGCGACTGCGCCAGGCCGCCCATGGCATCGCCGGCGCCTTGAAGCAGCGTGTCCAGCGCAGGACCCGGTCGCGGGCCGTCGTCGGGAAAGATCTTGTCCAAACGCACGAGCAGGTCCATTGCCCGCTGCAGAAGCGGATGGCGTTTCTCCTTTTCGGTCTCGAACGGTTCGTCGTCGGTTTCCAGGAAACCAGCGCCCTCACCGGCATCGTCGTCGTCAAGCGATTCATCGAACGGAGCGTCGTCATCGTCGCGCCACGGCTCGTCCATGAGCTCGGTCTCCTCGTCGGGGACGTCTGGGACGACGTCCTGGAGTGCCTCGTCAAACGCGGTTTCATCGTCGACGCCACGGCTGCGCAGTTCTTCGATGGCGCGCTGCATCCGTTCCTGCTGGCGGCGGTTTTGTTTGAACAACTCGTCCCAAAGTCGTTCGGTCGCTTCCGGATCGTCTGCGTGGCCGAGGTCGGCGTCATCGTCAAGGCCCGCGGGAGGATGTTCAGCGGGTCGGCGCAAGATTCGGTGGACTTGTGCCGCGACCCGCTCGACATGCCGCAGCAAGATTTCAGGATCTTCCGCCGCCTCGGGGCTGAGCCCATGACGCCTGAGCCCCTCGGCCAGACCCTCGATCGCTGCCTTCAAGAACGCGTGTTTGCGGATCAGCTCGGCGAGGTCGCGAGTCTCCCAGTAACCCCCCTCATCAGACACTTCCAGATCGGGCAGGAATTCGCGCTTGAGCGCTGCGAGCATCTCGACGAGCGCCACATGGCCTTCTACGGGTCCGAACTGGGTCTTGACAAAGCACCACGGAGGTTCTTTGAGTCGACCCTCTTCCGCGTCCTGGATATCCATCAAACCGATCAGCCATCCCTCGGGCGAGACGAGCAGACTGGTCGATTCCTGCCCGGGGGCGAGATCGAGGATGATGCCGCGAACCATACGCTCGGGATTGTCGTCGGCCCAGGTCCGCCAGATCCGCGCCTGACCGCCCATCTCGAGCGCAAAGTCGACCAGGCGGTCCTCGAAATCCTCGGTCCGCGTGAGATCGGCAAGCCGGCCGCGATAAGCGATTGTGATGCCCATGGTGGTAGAATCCTCGCGGTTTACACAGAACCGTCAGAGCAAGTCTTTTTGGGTGAAAGCGCCGAGCGGCGTTGTTATTCTCTAGACACGTTTTATCCAATCAACGGTTCGGCCGCAAAGTCCAGGCTCCTCGATGGCGAAAAAGAAACACGAACAGGTTCCAGCAGAAGCTGAAGGACAGCGGGGGTAGCAAATAAGCGCCGACTGCGGCGGCTGTTGCGAAGGGGAGCGGCGTTGGACACCGTAAAAATCGCAAATCAGCGCAAGCTCTGGTTTCTCGTGGGCAAGGGAGTTTTCGCTGCCCTGTTCATGATCGGTGGAGTCGGCCATTTCATTTTCACCGACTTTTACTTGAAGATCATGCCGCCCTATTTGCCGTTGCACCTGCCCATCGTGCTGGTCAGCGGCGTAATCGAAATCGTCCTCGGCATCTTGCTGCTGGTGCCAAGGTATTCCAGGCTCGCTGCCTGGGGGATCATCGCCCTCTTGATCGCCGTCTTCCCGGCAAACATCCACGTCTACCAGCACCAGGAGTCGTTCCCGCTCCCGTGGATCGTGCATCTGCTCAGACTGCCCTTGCAGGGTGTGCTCATCCTCTGGGCTTTTGCTTATACGAAACGTTGAGTCGATTCCCCCTCTCCACGATAATTGACAGCCCAGACCTCCAGGTGCCCCTGGTACCGATGGAAACTATTGAATTGGCCGACGGCGGACTGCTTCTTTACGACCAAGCCTTCCTGCCGCCCAGCCTGGCTGACCGCTACTTTGTCGAGTTGAGGGACCACTGCGCCTGGGTGCAGAAGCCAGGAGTTTTCGGCAACATGCAGCCCCGACTCACGGCCTCCTACGGCGAAGAAGGCGTCACCTATCGGTATTCCGGCACCGAGAACGTGGCCCTGCCCTGGACCGCCACCATGCTGGAGATCAAGACCCAGATCGAGGCCGTCAAAGGCGAGTACAACTACTGCCTTTTGAACCGCTATCGGTCAGGGTCGGACAGCATGGGATGGCACGCCGACGACGAGCCAGAGATGGGCAACGTCATCGGTTCGTTATCGCTGGGAGCAACCCGTCAGTTTCGGATTCGGCACAACGCCACCAGGGAAATAAAGACGTTCTCGGTGAGCAACGGCACGCTCATCATCATGGCGGGAACGATGCAGAAGTTCTGGAAACACGATGTCCCGAAGACCAGGGACAACGTCGGAGAACGGATCAACCTGACGTTCAGAAAGATCGTGTAGGAATAGCTGCCGTGCTGCAAATCTATGCAATCGTCTTCCTCATGGCAACCCTCACCAGCATGATGATCGCCGCCGCCGTTGGCGACGACATCATGCTGGGTTTCTAGACCACACTCAGGCTCTCAAGACAAACTCCAACTCTCGAAGCGAAAGGTCGGGGTTCTGTTCGCACTCGTCGAAGCCGGCCGACTGACACCAACCCTTGTTGCCCCCTTCTGGGAGCGGCCTGAAGACGGCACAGTTCTCACCGATTCGGAGGGCTAGCGTATCCGATTCACGTTCCCACGTGCCGACGTGCCCCATTCCCACGATGCCGTACTCCCCTGGCGATCGCTCGATGTCCCAGCGGAGGGTGAAGACGCCCCGGCGAAACAGGCGAAGGCTGACGATCGTGATACCCCGCCGCCCGACGTACTCTTCCAGCAAGTTTATGCGGCAGGTTGCCCACGCTTCTCGGGCGATCCTCGGTACGGCGAGTAAGAGGGCCACTGTCCCCCAGTCGAGCAGCACTGCGAGTCCGGCGTACGGGCGGAGGGCAGGGAGCAAGACAGCACCGGTCCCGAGGCAGACGCCCCCGACCAGTGGCACCCCAGAGATGAACCGGCCCGTTCGCAGGGTACAGAGCAGAGTTGCCCAGTTCAGGAGCGACACGATCGCCCCGAATGTTATCAGGACCACCGCAATCGTTTGCTGCACGGGTACCATTCACTCCAACGAGCGTCCTCTTGGCAGTCATCAGCAAGGCATAACAAGCTGACGCATTACTCTAAGTCAGCAAGGATAACATGGCGACAGGAGCCTACCGGCATTGCCTTCCTCGCCAGGCAGGTTTCGGGAATCGACCGCCTTTGAGATACAATCCTTGCATGAGAAATCCAGGTGGCTTCCAGACAACCTCTCTCGCAAAAGGAGCCGCACGATGCTTGCCGTGTTCTGCTCGCCGAGTCGCTACACACAAGGGAAAAACGCGACCGCCGTCCTTGGAGCGGAGATCGCCGGATTGGGATTGAGCGGCCCGGCGCTGATTGTTGCCAGTCGCTCGCCCATTCGATTGCTGTCCGAAACCTGGAAGCGCACGTTCGCAGAAGCCGGAATCGCCTATGCCCTGCATGAGTTCGGCGGAGAATGTTCTTTGGCTGAAATCGAGCGAATCAAGCAAGTCGCCAGGCAGCACAAATCCGAAGTTGTCGTCGGAGCCGGGGGAGGAAAAGTTCTCGATGCCGCTCGTGCCGCCGCTGCCGATCTGAAGTTGCCCGTAGTGACCTGCCCAACGGTTGCGTCCAGCGATGCCCCGTGCAGCGCGTTATCGGTGATTTACTCGGACGAAGGGGTCGTTGAGTGTTTTCGCATCTATCGCAAGAACCCGGATCTGGTGCTGGTCGATACGCAAGTGATCGCACTGAGTCCGCCCCGGCTCTTGGTGGCGGGGATGGGCGATGCGCTCGCGACATGGTTCGAGGCCAAGACGTGCGTCCGACGGCCGTGTCAAAAACATGCGAGGAGGCTTATCGACGCAGAGTGCCCTGGCATTGGCGAAACTCTGTTACCGAACTCTGCTGGCTGATGGAGCCGATGCCCTGCGGTCGGTTCAAACGCAAGTCGTAACCCCGGCACTGGAACGACTCGTGGAAGCGAACACACTGCTGTCAGGGATCGGGTTCGAGTCTTCCGGCCTCGCAGCAGCCCACGCCATTCACAACGGATTGACCACGGCCAAGGCCACTCATACTTACCTGCATGGGGAAAAGGTGGCGTTTGGTTTGCTGGCCCAGCTTGTGCTGGAGGGACAAGCACGGTCGGTGCTGCATCGCGTATTGGGGTTTGCAACCGAGGTTGGTTTGCCGATCACATTGGCCGAAATCGGCCTGACGGATTTGCCAAAAGATGACCTGCGAAAGATCGCTGTCCGTGCTACCGCCGATGGCGAAACCATCCACAATGAACCGTTTGACGTCGAGCCGGATATGGTGGCCGATGCCATCATGGCGGCCGATGCGATGGGACGGGCGTGGAGAAAGGACCACGAAGCGGGAATCAGATCGAGCCGTCTCTGAACCGCTAAATTCGGGGTGCTTCAGACACCCACTTTCGGGTGCTTCAGTGATCGGCTTTTCGGGTGGTTGTCTCACGAGATCGGTCGAGGGTATGCCATGCCAAACGCTTTTGACCCCAGCGGAGCCCGGCCCATCAATCGAATCGTCGAAACCGTCGCGCGCCCGGACGCGGCGGCGGGTTCGAAACCGAAACGCGATTTCGGCGTCTCTGACGCGATGGCGGTGATCGCCGGAATTGCTCTTGCGACTTGGGGCGGGTCGAGACTCGTTGTGAATCTGGTGCAACAGGCTATTTGGTTGTGCCGAACTATCGCGGATTACAAGACGCCATTATACGTTCGGGCGCCGCAGCTCTGGAGACAGCAGATCGCGATGGCTTGGTCGACCGTGTTGTGGTACGCCTTCCAGGTTTTCGAGGTGCTCGTCTTGAGCATGACACTTTCCTTTTTGCTCATGCGATTGCGACCGCCTCGACCGCCGATTCGTGACCTGCTCAGACAGCCGGGTACCGTTGCAGGATTGGCGGTGACGTTCGGTTACTTCTGGGTCACGGGCTGGCTGCACCGCCTCTTCTTCGGGAGGATCATCGACCAGTGCGCTACCGCCGTTGCTGTCGGTCTGACCGTGGCCGTCGCCTGGCTCATCCTGGCGCTCTGCCGACAGTGGGCGGCCGAGCCGGGCTGGGTTGACCGCATGGGTCGGCTAATCGGCGCCGCAGCGATCGCCGTTGGCTTACTTGCGTTCGCTCAGTTCGGAATCTGAGCTCATGGTCCGGAGGGACGCTGGCGCGCGTCGGCTATGCCGTGCGAGAGTCTGGGTGTGCACTAAACCTGCAACAATACGGGGGTGCGGCTCACCCCGGAGACTTGCTCCTCTCGGTCATCCGCAAACAGCTCGGGTGCCGACAGCCGCCTGCCGCCGGTCGTCGATCCCGATGACGTATCGGACGAGGCTCGCCTCTAATGGACCTTCGATCTCGCCCGCGGTCCGTTGCCGGCAATCGCAGACTTATTGAGCTGTTCTTCAAGAATTTCATTCAGGACTTCGACCGCGTAACGCCGTTCGGCCAGGGCCAGATCGGTCACTAATTCAACGACTCGCTGCGCATAATCGCGGGCCCGCTCGCGCACGGGTACCTGTACGATCGGTGCGTTCTTACCGCCCTTTGGTCCAGAAAAAGGCAACAGATACGGCTGATTGCAGGCCAGTGGTTTCCAGCCGTGTTGAACCAGGTAAAACTGGGCTGCCTTTGACCGCACCCCCACCACCCGTGGGTCGATCCAGGGATTGCGAAACTTCATGCGTTTTTCCTTTCGCGCAGACTTGCCATCAATCCGAGAACGGCGTGGACCATGAGCTTGCCGCCGTCGTGAGTCCAGCCCGCAAGCGAGTTGGTTGCCTTGCCGCCGTCGGTGAGCCGGCGGAGGCCAGTCCCGTCGGGTCTGACGGTGTAGACCTGGACGTTCATCCCGCCGCCGGGCGCGAGGGTGAACGCCAGGCGCTCGCCGGCCGGCGACCACCAGACGGCGCCGACCGGGTCGTCGAGGGCCGTCGCCGGCTCGGGCCAACCCCCTTCCGTGGCGACGATCCAGACCTGGGGCAAGCCGCCGAGGTTGGAGACCAGCGCGATCCGCCGGCTGTCCGGGGAAAAGCTCGGGGATGAGCACGAACCCACCTTGGCCATCCGAGCGACCATCGCAGCGGCATCGTCGGCTGGTCCGCCAGGGGCAGGATCGGTGCCGAGCGCGAGGATCACGAGGGCGAAGCCCGCTGCCAATTTCATCATCGACGTTCTCCGAAAAAAGACCGCTCGGAGCGTTCAACACGGTCATCCATCGGGCCGCGGCATCTCCGGTCGCTGCTCCGCAGGCGCTTCATCAGTGCCTGCGCCCGATGGCCCCGCTCCCTTCACTGATGCCGCCTCCGGCGTGACTTCAGACAGATTCAGGGCCAGGCGGAAGCCGTTATGGAACGCGCGGCTCGACGGGTCGAACGTGCTGCGGTACGCCGTCCGGCAATACGCCGCGACGTTGAACCAACCGCCGCCACGGCTCACGCGGACCGAGCCCTCTTTGGCACCGAGCGAATCCACGGCGGCGCTTTCCCCAAAGTCACCATACCAATCTTGCGTCCACTCAAATCGGTTCCCGTGCACATCAAACAAGCCTCGAATGCTCGGACGCAATTCCCGCGGCGGATGGCCGTGCTTGCCGCTGTTCTCCGCGAACCAGCCAAATCGCCCCAGCAGGCTCACCTCGCTGCCAAAGCCGTAAGGCGTCCGCGCCCCGGCACGGCTGGCCACTTCCCACTCCGATTCCGTCGGCAACCGAAATCCCCGCCGACCCAGCTCCAGCGGCCAGTTCCGCGGGGCCCAGTTCGCCGCAGGATTCGGTTCGCGCGGATACTTCGCCCTGTCCAGGGTCTCTGGAGCCGCATACGACTGGTCTCCTTCCGACAAGCCCGACTGCTGGCCCAGCCACCGGCAAAAGCCCACCGCGTCGTACCAATCCGCACAGAACCCAGCATCCGCGGGTTTCGCGTCAAATCGCCGCATGAATTCCGCGTATTGTGGCGAAAAGGCGATCAGCTCCTCCAGGGTGATCTCACGATCCAAGAGCGCGAAGGGGCGCGTCAGCGTGACGCTGTGCCGAACTTCGTCCTTTTGCCGGTCCGGTTCGTCATTGACCGATCCGATAGTTGCTTTCCCCTCCTGGAACACGATGAACGTGTAGTAAAACGTCTTGGTCGGCAGCGGCTCGACGGGTGGTCCGTGGTTAGCCTTCTCGGCCGGCGCGGCAGCCTTATTCGATGCGGCCGGTTTCGCGGTTTCTTCAGGTTTCGACTGCCGGGACTCGGCGGGTTTCCCTGGCTCTGATTTCGATCCGGCGTTCTCTTTCACCGGTTCCGTTTTCGGCTTCGGTGGCGCTGTCGGCGTTACCGTGATCGCCAGCGTGAACCACTCCCGGTCAGGCGCATACGGCACCGCGGTGTGATCCACCTGGCGCACGACCTCCGCCTGCCGCCATTGCCGCAGTAACCAACCCGCCGCGCCGTGTACTCCCGAACTCGGATCATGGCGGTACCAGCCGGCCAGTTGCTCAAGCAGTGCTACCCGGCGCGATTCGGGAATCTCCTCGATGGAAAACTCCCCCAACGACAGCAGCAGGGCGTACCGCGTGTTTTTTGGATAACGATCTTTGGGAGCGGCGCTGGCCCGTTGCAGACAGTCCAACAGGGCATCCACGGCGACTCCACGTGGGCGGCAGCGGAAGATGAATTGCGTGAGCGCCTCCGGATCATGGCTCATGTCAAACACCGGCAGCACCTTCTCGCGCTCGCCCAGCCGCAGCAAGGTGACTGCGGCGTTCGCACGGCGCTGGCCAAAGGGTATGCGCTCTAGGGAGCCCAGTTCCACGGGTGGCAGCGTGGCGGCGATCCTGGCGAGATCCTCGATCGTGGCGGGCGCGGGGCTGGCGGCCACGATCGGGTAGAGCACCGCGTATTGGTCCGGCGTGGCGATGGCTAGTAGCTGGGATAGCTTGGGGATATCGCTGGGGGCGAAATCAGCCAACGCATTGGCGGCGCTCACCTGCCGAGCGACGGTCCCACCGGCATTAGCGAAGATCCGCTCCAGATCCCCCAGCAGTCGCGCCGAATCGGACGCAGCGCGTCGCGGAGCAGCGGCTGGAAGTCGGCATTGGACAAGACCAGTTGCTCGGCCACGAACCTCAAGTCCTGTGCGGTCCACGAGGCCGCCTCGGATTCGGGAACGTAATCCACCAGCGCTATCGCGGCACGGAAGCGGCGATTGGACTCGGCTTTCTCGTCCCGGAGGATTGCCCGGAGTTTTTCCGTGAGCTCACCGGCGTAGGGACGCAAAAGCTGACGAATCGGGCCGGCGTAAACGACCTTGTTGGTAAGCAGTTCTTCCAGCAGTGGCTCGACCAGCGCCCGGTCGCGGGAAACCCGCGCGAGGCGAGCATGCAATTGCGCGCGTTTCTCGTCGAGCGTTGCGGCATTGACGGCTAAGAGCGGCGACAGATAGGTCGCAGCAACATCGGGATTCGTATCGAGGTCTTTGACGATGTCTGGCAACTGATTCGGTTCCGCACTCACCAGGCGACCGACCAGCCCTTCGATGCGGGTTGCTTCCTGCTTCCTGGCAACCTGGGTGCGAACCACGACTCCGATGGAAATCAGTGCGACGAGACCGGCCAGAGCGAGCGCAGATCGGAGACTGTGCAACCGGGTCGCCTTGGACATCATCACTCGCTGCGGTGGGGTCCACTTTTTCGGATCTGTCAGCGTGCGGATGCCGAGCCATTCCCCGAGTGCCGGTAGATGGCGGTTTTCCGGCTTGGCGTTCCACAGGCTTGAGCGCTCCGCCAGTTTCAGCTCCGCGCGGCCTCGGCGAGTTTCCTTCTGCTTGCGCGTCAGCCATTCTCGCAACGAGTGAACCAGATAGTCGTGTGTGAGTTGGTAGTATTTCTGCCCTGGATCGGTCTGCAGAACGGAATCGCCGTCCGGCTCTTTCCCTTCCGGGTCGGTCGGCGTGATCAGGCGGATTTCGCTGTCGAGAATTCGGATCAGGTCGTCTACGTCCTTGTGGCGGCTACCATAACCGGAGGCGTCGAGCAATTCTTGCCGGGACCTCATCTGCCCCTTGATGTCAGTTCCGCTCTCGGGAAGCAAGGCTTTGAGCACCGCCTGCGCGGCTTTCTGGTGCAGTCTACGCTCGGGAGGCGCGGTCGAGGCACTGAATGTTTCCTCCAGGAATGTGACACCCACGCCCTTCGTGCCGCCGACTTCTTTGAGCGTGGAGGGAGTCCACGGTTTGCCTTTCAGCATCTCGGCATAGAGCGCCAACCGGACGCAAATCACCTTGCCCTCTTCCGCCAGTCCGCTCACCGAATCCATCAGGAATTGGCTCTGCTCGCTCGAACGATCCGACGCGTTCTCGGGAAGCTTGCCGAATGCCCGGCCGAATGCCGTCAGCACCTTTCGGGCGTGGTCCAGGTCGAAGAGATCGACGGCCGCCGAGTTCTCCCCTTCGAGGAGACGGATCTCCAGATCCCTCATGAATCGCGTGGCGGCCATCCAAAAATCATCGCGTACCATCACGATCGCCTGGAGATGCTCGCCATCGCACTGACGAAGCGCGGCGACCAGCTCCGTGTTCTGCTCACCCCGCCTGGTGAACAGCCATTGCTCAAACTGATCCAGGACCAGCAGCACCTTGCGCTCAGGGGGCAAGACGCGACCTCGCCGCAAGCTTGCCAGCGAATCAACCAGCCCCGATCCTCGCGGCAGTTCCGGACAAACCTTGCGCAGACCCCTCTGCAATCGAGCTTCAGTGTCTTCCGGGGTTGCCTCGATGTAAACCGCATGGACGTGCTTGCCGAGCCGGGGCAAGAGTCCCGCCTTGACCAGCGACGACTTGCCGCAACCCGAGGGGCCGTAGATCAGACCAACCTTGAAGGTCAGGTCGGGATCGATCTGCTCGATCTTCCGCTTCCAGAATTGGATGCTGTCTGGCAGTCCGTCCCGATCCCGCGGTCCGGGAAGTAGTTCCACGAAGAAGTCGGCATCATGCTCATCGAACGATCGCAGGCCTCTTGGGACGATCTTGATCGGCCGCTGGTCGGAGGCGGACTGCCTGGATGTGGCCGGGAGTGAAGCGGATTCCAGGGTTGAACCAGGTGGTGTGGCAATCGGAACAGCAGGGGAGCCAGGCGTGACCGTGCCCCCCATGGTCTGAAGGAACAATCGAAGGTCTTCCGCCATGTCCCTGGCCGTCGTGTAGCGATCGTGTGCCCGCTTCGAGAGCGCCTTAAGGCAGATCCGCTCCAGCTCCTTGGGAATGGTGTCGTCGATCTGGCGGGGTGGACGGGGCTCGGTGGTCGTGATCGAGTCGATGATGTCCAGAAGAGAATCACCTCGGAACGGTCTCTTTCCGGTCAACAATTCGTAGAAGACGACACCCAGGCTGAAGATGTCGGATCGCCCCTCGACCCGGTGGCCTTCGCCCCTGGCCTGCTCGGGACTCATGTAGGACGGAGTTCCCGCCAGCCCGCCCCCCTTGCCGAAGTCTTCGTCCTTGAGTGCGAGACCGAAATCCGCCACGCAGGGTTTGCCTGACCGATCGATCAGGATGTTGGCCGGCTTGATGTCGCGGTGGACCAGCCCTCGGGTGTGGGCGTAATGCAAGGCGTCGGCGACGGTGGCAACCAGTTGCGCCGACTCCCCGAAAGAAGGTCGGGCCTGTCCCATCCTGACCGCCAGGTCGCTTCCTTCGATGAGCTTCGACACGACGAAACAGAGTCCGTCCTCGGTCCGACCCACGTCATGGACCGGCACGATGTGGGGATGGTCCAGCCTGGCGAGGATCCGGGCTTCAACAAGGAACGCTTCCACATCCTCGGGGCGAGTAATGCGTTCAGGGTTTGGCACCTTGATGGCGACCGGGCGGTCGAGGTCGTCGTCGTGCGCAAGATACACCCGCCCGAACCCGCCCTGACCGAGCCGATGGATGATCCGATAACGCCCAATTTTGGAGGGATCTGCGTCGGAGAAGCCGCTCGAACTCTCGATGGGCGACTGCGAGCCGGACGTTTTCGACAGGCTCCTCGTCTCATCCGAGGAGGCACTTGCAGCCGCACCTGCCGCTTGCGAGGCTTCCGTTTCAGACGCGTTCTTCGTCTCATCCATCGTTCGATCCCTGACAACGACCGATCGCTGTCACGACAGCCAAGCGGGGCCATTGTCTCATCCGGAGCGCGGATAAAGAAGTGCGGCATCACGATCGACGACTTGGTGGGCGGAATGACTCTCGATCAAGGGGATGGCAGACACTCATGTCGTCGCGTTTTGGAAACAGGCGCGAGTCGTACGGCGTTTCGCGGTCGCGCTCACGTCTGGAATGAAGCGCCGGGAGCTGTTCCTTGAGTCTTGCGGCGGATGCCGACGCGAGCATCGGGCGATCCAGCCAGTCCGCGACCCAGGGCTTGACTTGGGCCAGAATTTCCTTGAGCGGCGTCATCGGCTCGCTTCTAATGCGGCTTGGGCTCAACCGCAGGAGGAGGTCCATTGGGTCGGACACCTCTCGTCTGGGAATTCTCTTTCACACGGCTAGGTGCCGCGCGCACGGCGCCCAAAGAGAGACCATGAGGAACGAACCATGAAGTCGATTGACCTAGCTGGTTTGGTGATGAGCTTCGTCCTTGCACCGCCAACCGCCGCTCCGATGCAGGATTCCCCAAAGGACAAGACTCCGGCCAGTCAAAAGAAGCAAATCATGCCGAAAGACCTTCTCAAGTCACTGGTGGGTTCCTGGGAGGGCACGTGCGAAACATGGTTTCAACCCGGCAAGCTGGCTGACGAGTCAAAGAACTCATCGACGATGATCATCTCACGATCACCGCATACAACGTGACACCCGACGGACAGGAAGCGAAGGCTGTCGAGGCAAAATACACTCGCACGAAACAGTGACCAGCAACCGGGGCGTCCCCTGAGTCGCGCCTCGACTGCCCGGAGTCGCATACATGCCGACGGTCGCCGTCACGGATTTTACGTTTCCCTCGCTTGAAGTTGAGGAGACAATCCTCCGCGCCGTCGGGGCCGAGGTGATCCACGGCCAGTGCAAGACCGCCGAGCAACTCCTGCCGCTGGTCAGCGGGGCGGATGCCGTGATCACCCAGTTTGCCCCAGTGAACGCCGAGGTCATCGCGGCGATGCAAAAGGCTCGCGTGATCGTGCGCTACGGCATCGGCGTCGACAACGTCGATCTCGAAGCCGCGCGGCTCAAAGGCATTCCCGTCTGCAACGTGCCTGACTATTGCATCGATGAAGTCGCCGATCACACACTCGCATTGATTCTGTGCACCACGCGGCAGGTCTTGCATAACGCGCTCTTCATCCGCGACGGCAAGTGGGGCCTGGCGACGCCGCTGGCGGAGTTGCGCTCGCTGCGCGATCAGACTGTGGGCATCGTGGGCTTCGGTCGGATCGGCCGCGCAGTCGCGTCGCGACTCGCTCCGTTTCAGTGCCGGCGACTCGTGTTTGACCCCGGGATTGCAGCCGACGAGATTCTGGCCACCCGTTGTGAGCCATGCTCACGCGACCGCCTGCTTTCCCACGCCGACATCGTGACGTTACACTGCCCGTCAACGCCCCAAACGCGCAAGATGCTCAATGCGAAATCGCTCGCCTCGATGAAGCCCGGCGCGATTGTGATCAACCTTGCGCGCGGCGATCTGATCGACACAACGGCTCTGGTTGCTGCGCTCTACGCCGGGCACATCGGAGCGGCCGCTCTCGATGTGTGCGATCCCGAGCCGATTCCGCTCGATAGCCCGCTGCGTTCTTTGCCCAACGTGATCACGACGCCGCAGATTGCCGCGGCGAGTGTCAAGGCGGTGCGCAGGCTGCGGGAAACCGCGGCGGGGATCGCGGCGGCCGCGCTGCGAGGCGAGCCGCTCCCGAACATCGTCAACGGGCTGTGAACGCTTGGAATCGACTCTCTCATAACTTTTCGCGGGCGGACGGCACCGAACAATTGAGCTTGGCCGCGACTGTGACAGGTGTTTCCCCGTCTGGTGATGCGATGCGAGGTGTGGACTGATGAAGAAGTCATGCGATATTTGTGTTGGGCTGCTCGCGTTCTGGCTTTGTGTCTGGCACAGCGCTACCAATGCGCGGGCTCAAGCCCCAACAAAGTCGCAGGGCGAACCGCGGTTCGTCGATCACTCGCTCTTGATCGCGCCCGAATATCCTTGCACTTGGCCGGCGTATCCCTTTCCTCGCTTTCAGATCACCCACGAGCGCACGATCGGGCCCGATTCGGCTTTCAACATCGACGTGATCTTGATCGACGGCAACACCGGCACGCAACTGGACGTCCCGCCGCATTCCGTCGCGCGGCCCGACTTGAAACGCGAAAAATCCGGTCCCTACGGCTTGGCGTTTACTGACAAGATCGCTCCCTGGCAATTCGGCGGCGAAGCGTGCGTCGTCGATGTCCGCGACTTGCTCGACCAGGCTTCCAATGGCGAAAGCCCGCTGGTCAAGGCCGAGCACGTTCGCCGTTTCGAGCAGAAATACCGCCCTTTGCGGTTTGGCGACGTCGTTCTCTTCCGCAGCGATTACGCCGACACCTATTATCGTCCCTTTCCCGCGGGCGCCCGGTTTATCGCCCTTGCACTCGACCGCAAGGCACCCGGCTATCCCGACCCCGACCCGGCGTGCATGGAGTTCCTCGCCACGCGCGGGGTTATGACCCTCGGCACCGACAGCGCCAGCATGGGCCCCTTGCCCGAGCTCGCCGAACCCACTCATTACGCCGGGCTCAAGTACGGCATGATCTGGACCGAGTCGGCCACGAACCTCGGGGCCCTGCCCACCACCGGCGCGTTCTATTGCATGCTCGGCCCGAAACACGAAGGCGGCCCTTACAGCGAATGCCGCGCGTTTTCGATCGTCGACGAACCCCTGGCCCGGCGCCTGATCGGAAGCTGCAAAAACAAAAACGTCGTTGACGTGTCACCGGTTCTATCAACCAGGTACCCCTTGACGTCTCCCGGCATGGGCGCGGGGCAACATCGCCAGGCGTATCTCAAGGTTGATTTTCTCTATTCCGAATATCTCGACATGTGGCATCATGCCCACCTCATGGATGCCACCACCGGCACGCATCTGGTGCCGCCCTCTTACGCGCTTCCTGCTCCCGGAGCTCCGGCCAAATACAGTCCGGCCGTGGCCGAGTGGCTGCAGGAATACGAACAAAGGTACGGCCCGCGCGGCGTGAGCGAACTGACGACGGAGCGCGTGCCGCTGTCATGGGCGTGCGGGCCGATCCGGGTGATCGACGCGCGGTTTCTGGTCGGTTCGACATCGAAAGGCGCCTGGCCGGCGTCTCCGGAAATCACGCCCGCCCACATTCAGGCCGCAGAAAAGGCAGAAGGCGAGTTGATGACTGGCGACGTCGTCGTATTTCACACTGGCCACCTCGACCGGCACCTTCGACCTGCGCCGTTGGGCGCGGGCGTCTGGTCCGACCCGCTGGCCGGCAAGAGCGAAGGCTGGCCTGCGCCCGGCCCCGACGCGATCGTTTACTTGAAAGGCAAGGGAATCCGCTGCGTCGCCACCGACGCGCCCGATCTGGGCGGGGTTGATCCCAAGCGCGCTCTTTTTACTTACTGGGCGCTGGGCAGCCGGGAGATGGTCGGCGTCGAATTCCTGTACAACCTCGCCCAGGCGCCGCGCGGCGGTTATTTTCTGTTTGCGGCGCTCAAGATTCGCGACTGTCACGGCGGACCGGGACGCGCCATCATCGTGCAGTAACCACGCAATCGCCAGCTCGCGCCTGGTTCTTCAGGGCGAGCGACGGAACCCTCTCCCATGTCGCAGGTCGAACCGCCCAGGACAAACGCCATTCCGCCCTGGGGGCACGCCGATCTTCCCGATCCCAGGCCGCTCCTCTGGCGCAACTGGGCGAGCTTCATTGGCCCGGGCATCGTCATGATGGGAATCCAAATCGGCGGCGGCGAGTGGCTGCTCGGCCCGACCATCACGGCGAAATACGGGGGCGGTCTCATGTGGGTCGCCGCCGTGGCCATCATTTTCCAGGTGTTCTACAACCTCGAAGCCGGGCGCTACGCCCTTTACTGCGGCGAACCGATTTTTACCGGATTCATGCGCTGCGCCCTGGCCCGCGCTTCTGGTTCAGCGTCATGCTGCTTTTGAACGTGGCCGCGCTCGTGCCAGGGCTGTCGACCCACGGAGCGGCGATGATCGCGTCGCTCATCCTCGATCGGGCCGTCACCGCGGCCGACGGTTGGCTGATCACGCCTCTGGCCTACGCATGCTTACTCGGCGTCGCGTTTCCCGTGTTGCTGGGCGGCAAGGTTTATAACGTCCTTCAGGGCGTCATGCTGGTCAAGGTGATCGTCGTGCTGGGATTCTGCCTGGGTTTAGGGCTCACCTGCGTCAGCCCGTCGAGCTGGTGGAACGTGTTCGGCGGCTTCCTCAAGTTCGGCAACGTGCCGGTGAGCGACGGTCATGGCGGCGAGGTCCTGACCAACGGGTTTCTTCATTGGTGGCAAAACGGCGAGTGGCCCGTGATGTCGACAGCCAGCATCGTCGTCGTCGGCGCGTTTGCGGGGTACGCGGGCGGCGGCGGGTTATCGAACTCGACCTATTCGAACTTTGTTCGCGACAAGGGCTGGGGCATGGGCAGCGCCGTCGGCGCGATTCCCAGCGCCATCGGCGGCCGGCGCGTCTCACTGAGCCACGTGGGCAAGGTCTTTCCGCTCACGACCGAAAATCGCCGCAAGTGGAGCGGGTGGTGGAAATACATCCTGACCGATCAGGTGCTCGTCTGGGCCCCCGGCTGCTTCATGGGGATGGCCCTGCCCGCACTCTTGTCAATGCAATTCGTGCAGTACTCCACGATCTCAACCGATCAGATCAAGGTCGCGCAGTCGATCATGACGGCCGACGGTCTACGGCACGCGGGATTTGCGCCGGTCGTCGGTAAGATTCTCTGGATCGTCACCCTGTTTACCGGTCTCATGGTCATGCTGCCCAGTCAGATGTCGATCCTCGACGACTTCAGCCGTCGCTGGACCGACGGCATCTGGAGCTCGAGCCCCCGCGTACAACGCGTCATGAAGCCGCATCAGGTGAAATACATTTATTACAGCATCCTCGGCGCCTATCTCTCGTGGTCGTTTGTCTTCGCCTATTTCTTCAGTAACTTTCCCACGGGGATGACCAACTTTATCGCCAACTGCAATAACCTGGCGATCGGCATGACATCGTTTCAGCTTCTCTGGATCAACCATCGCCTCTTGCCCGGTGAGCTGCGCCCGCGCTGGTATCATTCCTTGGGATTAACAGGCTGCGGGCTCTTTTATCTCGGACTGGCGGCGCTCGTGTTTCGCTTCAACATCCTGCCCCGGCTGACGGGGTAAGACTCAAAAATCGAGTACTTCAGAAGAAGGTCGCACGCATGATCCAGCCCGAGGCGCTCAAGACAACCGAGCCGCTCAAGTGGTCCACCGGAACGGGCGCACGAGGTGTGGGAGATGTTCTGCGCCTGTGTCGCGGGCGATCTGGAGGCCGTCAAGCGGCTCGTCGCCAAAGACCCACAGATCGTGCGCAGCCAGCACGCGTACCGGGCGCCGATCTACTTCGCCGTGCGGGAAAACCAACTTGCAGTCGCTGCCTTCCTACTCGAGCACGGTGCCGATCCGCTCGGTCTGGCTGTGAACGATAGTCTCCTCGACGTGTGTCGCGACCGTGGGCACGAGGAGATGGCGAAGCTGCTCGAGGCCCATCTCGCCAGAACGCTGGGCGCCTCGCCCAAAGGCGAGGCCGTCGCCGCGGCGATCCGCGAGCGCAGACTTGGACCAAGTGCGCAGCCTGCTTGACGCGTCGCCCGAGCTTCTGCATGCCGGTGATGGGCGATCCAATCAGCCGATCCACTGGGCCGTGATGACGCGGCAGCTCGACGTCGTTGACGAACTGCTCGCGCGCGGCGCCGATATCAATGCTGCGCGCTTCGACGGCGCGCGTCCGATTCAACTCACCAACGGCGATTATGATTATCGCGGCTGGCGCGACGTGCCGGCAGACTGGCCGACCACGCCGGCACAAGTACTGGCACACCTCCGTGCTCGCGGCGCGTATTGCGACATTTGCACCGCGTGCCACATCGGTGATCTGGAGCGGGTGCGGGAACTGCTCGGATCATGACCCTTCGCTAGCCAATCGCGTCTCGGAATACGTCACGTACTATCCGGGCTCCGGGGCGCCGCTGAAAAATGCCGCGGCCAGTGGCCACATCGAGATCGTCAAGCTGCTGCTCGAGCGCGGCGCCGAGCCCAATCTGCGCGAGGAGGGGATCGCACCGCACGGCCACGCGTTGTATTCGGCTGTCGCCAACAGTCACTATGAAATCGCCAAGCTCCTGCTGGAGCACGGCGCCTTCCCGAACCCGGAAGTCGAAAGTTCCGCCGACGCCTTGAGTCGGGCGATTTCGAACTCGGACCAACCGATGATCGACCTGCTCTGCTCGTACGGCGCCGCCCGAGCCGTGCATCTGCTGGGCTACTACGGCGACGTGCAGACGGCCGCCGCGGTGTTCGCGGCCAACCCCGCGCTCGCCGACGATCCGCAAGCGCTCGTCAATGCCGCAGGACAGGGCCATGAGGCTTTTGTGCGCCTGTTGCTGCGCTACCAACCCCACTTGCCCAAGCGCATCACGTTTCCGGCGTGGTCGGTCGGTGCCAAATCGCGCGAATTGAACGAGCTGCTGTTCGAGCACGGCATGGACCCCAGTCAGCCTGACTGGCTGCTCGTCACGCCTCTGCACAAGTTCGCGCGGAAGGGCGACCTCGAGAACGCCGCGCTCTTCATCGACCACGGAGCGAATCTGCACGCGCGCGACGAAGACATCTGTTCGACGCCGCTGGGGTGGGCGGCCAAGTACGGCAGGAAGCCCATGGTCGAGTTTCTCCTGCGGCGCGGCGCCAAGCCCAACCTGCCCGACGATCCACCGTGGGCCACGCCGCTTGCGTGGGCAAACCGGCGCGGTCACGCCGAGATTGTGGAACTGTTGAAACAGCACGGTGCGACGTGAGCAAAGCGATCAGAAAGACACAAATTCGCAGGACGATGATAGGCACCACGATGACCTCGAACGCGCGATTAGCCCCCTGGGCTTTCACGCTGGAACTTGCCAGCCTCACCAAAGCAAGGAAACCGACCATGAAACACCGCGATCGCTTGCTGAACCGTCGTGATGTCCTCGGGGCCGCGCTGGCCGGCGCGGCCTTCGTGCAAGCGAGAACCCACGAGTCACGGGCGCAAGAGACGCCGCCGGGGGTCTTCCTCGAACGCGCGGCCGAAGGGAGGCCGTACGAGGGCAAGGTGCTGCTGGCGGTCCAGGCCCACTCCGACGACATCCCGCTCACGGCGGCGGGAGTCGTCGCCAAACTCGTCAAGGAGGGGTACACCGGCTACCTCGTGCGGGCGACCAACGACGACATGGGCGATGCCCCGGGCCTGGGAACTCCCGGCAGTGTCGGAGACCACGTGCTCGGCAACGAACGCGACAATTCCGAGGTGGCCCGCGTGCTCGGTCTCAAAAAAACCTTTGATCTCAATTATCCCAACCACCGCATGGCGGACGTTTCGCAAAACGAGCTCCAGTGCCGGCTCATTTTCTTGATCCGATTGCTCAAGGTTGACACGGTCGTGTGCTGGGATCCCTGGGCGACATGACGAAGAGAATCCCGACCACGCCCAGATTGCTCGCGGCGTGGAAGCGGCCTGCTGGATGGCGGGCCGATCGCATGATTACGCCGAACAATTTGCCGCCGGACTCTCACCACACACAGTTCAAGAGAAGTACTACTACGCGCAGACGGCCCGAGACCAACCGGGTCGTGGACGTGAGCGGGGTGGTCGACCAAATCATCGACGCCAACCGCGCAAACCGGGCCAAGGGGCCGGCAGGGAATCACGGGTCGCGGCTGCGGGCCGAACTGGCCAAGCGCGGCCAACGACTCCCGCTCCTTGGCGACGACGACGTCACCGCAGACCGCAACTACATTAAAGAGTTTGTGCTCGCGCGCCGCCGTACATTGGGCCAGAAACACGGTGTGCAATATGCCGAGGCCTTCCACCACATCGGCAGTGGCGCGCGGCGGTCAGACGTGGATGAATACATCAAGAGCAATACGGTTCCGCTCCGGTAAACCGATCGGGTTGATTCGCACATCCGATTGAACGACCGTGCGACGTGCCTTCTTTCCAAACGATACCAGCCCGTAGAATGTGTCGGTGTCCGACCGTGGCACGCAGTCGCCGCCACTCTGCCGGGCGAATGCGTCAGACCTGCCTTGGGGCCTTGCAGACAGCCGAACGCACGGGTCGTTCCGCAGCGTCGTCGGCCGCATCTCAGACGCAAAGGAGAGACGATGATGACGCCCACGCAGACCGTGATCGTGACCGGCGGCAACACCGGCCTCGGCTTTGAGGCGGCACGAGCGTTGGCCGAATCCGATCAAGCGTGGCATGTCGTCATCGCTTGCCGGAACCCCGCCAAAGCCGCCGAGGCAGTCCAAACGATCGCGAAGCGGACGGCCAAAGGCCGGGTCGAAGCGATGTCGCTCGACCTGTGCGTCTCTGGCATCGGTTCGGGCATTCGCTCAGGATTACGCTGGACGCAACCTTCCCCCGCTGCGAGGCGTCGTGCTCAACGCCGGCAGTCCAGTTCGTAAAAGGAACCACCTACACGCAGGACGGATTTGAGGCCACGTTCGGTGTCAATCATCTCGGCCACTTCCTGCTGGCCAACCTCTTGCTCCCGCAAATCTCGGCCCCGGCACGGATCGTGTTCGTGAGCAGCGGCACTCACGACCCGGACCAGTGGAGCGGGATGCCCGCCCCGCAACTGCAAGACGCGGTTTCGCTGGCCTACCCGAAGGACGATGCGGCCGTTGCCGATTCAGTGCAGAAAGTCGGGCAGCGGCGGTACACGACGTCCAAGCTGTGCAACGTCCTTTGTGCCTACGAACTGGCACGCCGTCTTCAGACGCCAGCGGTCAGGCCGTCACGGTCAACGCTTTCGACCCTGGCCTGATGCCTGGGTCCGGGCTAGCCAGGGACTATGGCCCGGTGTCCCGATTTGTGTGGAACTTCGTCCTGCCCGCGTTGCGATTGGTGATGAAGAACGTGAACTCCACGCAGTCGTCCGGGAAAAACCTCGCACGCCTCATCCTCGATCCGAGACTTGGAAAGCGTCACCGGGAAATACTTCGTGGGCACAACCGAGTCGCCGTCGTCCAAGGAATCTTACGATGCCGCGAAGAGCCAGGCATTGTGGGAAGGGAGCGCCCGGTTGGTTGGTTTGCCCGCCCTAGAAACGGCCGTTCCGGCTTCGCAACGCCACTAGAATATGCGGATTCGCAAGAAGATTGCGGGCTGGGTTATGATCGGGCCCGATGTTGTCGATGACGGCATGATCGCCTCGTTCATTTTGGGATGATGCTTGGCAGAACCAACCAGAGTGGAGCAGCACATGAGCAGCGTTTTGTTTGAGCCCTTCCGTCTGCACGACCTGACCCTACACAACCGGATTGTCCTGGCCCCCCTCACCCGCTCGAGGGCCGGGATCGCTCGTGTGCCGAACCGTCTGATGGCCGAATATTACGCCCAGCGTAGTTCGGCGGGCCTGCTGATCGCCGAGGCCACCACGATTTCCGAGGAGGCAAACGGCTGGGTCGAGTCGCCGGGCATTTACACCGACGAGATGACCGAAGGGTGGAAGCTCGCCACCAGCGCCGTGCATGAAAAGGGAGGGGTGATCTTCCTCCAGCTCTGGCATACGGGACGGGCCTCGCATAGCAGTTTCCACGGCGGCAAGCCCGCCGTCGCTCCCTCGGCCATCAAGATCAACGAGCCGTACGTCCACACGCCCAGTGGCCACCAGCCGCCCGAAATCCCGCGTGCGCTCGAAACATCCGAGATTCCGCGGCTCGTGGACGACTACCGGCGAGCCGCCGAGCGAGCGAAAAAAGCGGGGTTCGACGGCGTGGAAGTCCACGCGGCCAACGGGTACCTGATCGACACCTTCCTCCAGTCGAAGACGAACCATCGACCGGACCAATACGGCGGTAGCGTCGAAAACCGTTACCGCGTTTTGAAGGAAGTGATTGAAGCAATCACGTCCGTCTGGCCGGCTCACCGAGTCGGCGTCCACATCGCGCCCAACGGGTCGTTTAACGACATGGGGTCGGAAGACTACCGAGAGCAGTTCACGTTCGTCGCCGGCCAGCTCGACCACTTCGGGCTCGCGTATCTGCACGTCGTCGACGGGCTGGCGTTCGGCTTCCACGAGCTCGGTGCGCCGATGACCCTGGCCGAGTTCCGCAAGGTGTTTCACAGCCCGCTCATCGGCAACTGCGGCTACGCCAAGGAGACGGCAGAGAAGGCGATTACCGCAGGACTGGCCGACCTGATCTCCTTCGGGCGCCTGTTTATCAGCAACCCAGACCTCGCGGAGCGGTTCAGGAACGGTTGGCCGCTTGCCGAACCAGCCCCGATGTCCGACTGGTACTCGCCGACCGGGGCGAAAGGGTACACCGATTTCCCGGCATACGCACCACCGTCCGCCCGGAGTTAAGGGGCCGCGGCGGTCTTATGGGGCGCAAATGAGCTTCCTCTCGAGGAAGCGACCAAAGCAGGCTTTTCGCGCTGCCCATTCCAGCCCGCTTGTGCGCGAACGCGGGCGTTATGCTGAATCGAGCGCCTTCGGAGCTTCCTTGGTCGGCCGTGGACGCAGGCCATTCGCGCGTCAGCTTTCATTCTAACTGAGGTCGGACATGCACGGGCTGAATCGAAGGTCGATGCTGCGCCAATCGTCTGGTCTAGCTGCGGCCGCGGCGCCGTTACCGGGGCTGGAATTGGCCAATGCGCAGGAGAATCGCCCCGCCCCGGAAAAAAAGCTGAGGGTCGTTGCGGTGGGGGGCCACGCCGATGATCCCCAAAGCTGTGCCGGAGGAACCTTGGCCCTGTTTGCCGAGCGCGGGCACGACGTGGTAGGCCTGTCGCTGGCCGGAGGACCGCCACCCCCTCCCGACGCAAACCCGGAAGAACGGCGGGTCAAGAGTCGCCTGGACGCCATGAGGATGGCTCAAATACTCAAGATTCGCTTGGATTGCTTGAACTACGGCGGATCAAACAGCGGTCAGAACGGGGGGCCAATCATTTATCGGTCAGCGTGCGAGATCTCCGGGCAGCGCTACAAGGAGTTCACGGAAATCCTCCTGGACAAGTACAGGCCCGACATCGTATTCACCCACTGGCCGATCGATTTCCACATGGATCACCGGGCGGCTTCCCTGCTCACCTACAGTGCGTGGCTGGCCAGCGGGAAGAAGTTCCCGCTCTACTACATGGAAGCCGAGCTCGGTACCCAGACGCAAAACTTTTACCCGACGCACTACGTCGACATCACTGCGGTCGAGGAGCGCACGCGGCAAGCATGGGCGGCCGACTCCACGGTGTACCCCGAGGTTTGGCCTCTCCATGATCTGATGCGGCGCATGCGCGGAGCCGAACACGGTTGCAAAGTGGCGGAGGCCTTCAACCATCATCCTCAGAGTCCTTTGACGCCCGCACTGCCTTAACCTCGCCGCTTCGCGCGCCGCCAACCGATCAGAACGAGAACCACGCCGGGCAGACCGACGTCGACGGAGACGATCGTCGCCGCCTTGCCGCCATACCACTCGAACCAACCGGCGAGGAGCAGCATGACAAGACCGCTGCCGATGATTTCGCTCCCGGAAAAGCGTCGCGCGACCGGCGGCTGAGCCCCGCGGCGGATGCTGCGCTGCCGTTGCTCCCACCTGCGACCAGAGGCGAGCCCCACCATTACCAGGCCGGGGAGACCGGCGAACATCAAGAATATCGTCGACATGAATCCGGCTGGCCCGGCAATTCCGCCCTCGAAGAATGGAGCCGTAACGAACGAGCAGACCGTGATCAAGAGCAGCACCAGGCCGAAGCCCGAGATCAGGTTGCCGGGAGTGTCGGACGGCTTGGATTTCGTGCGCGGAATTGAGAATCCCGCGGCCACGGCGAGCACGAGTGGCGCGAGCAAAAACGAGAGCGCGCTGCCGATCCGGAGGGTCGGTCGCAGCCTCTCGGGTATCCATGAAGGAAATTGAAGGTAGCCCGCGGCCCCAAGTGCAGCGATCAACGTGCCGATCGCGACGCAGGCGAACAACAGAGCGCGGATTTTCGAAGGTTGATTGCTGAGCATGCAAATGGAGTTTTCCACAACCCGGTGTCGCCTGCGAGCAAAAACTGATATGAAATGTTCAAACGCATTGAGCGAACACACTTCGGCGGCGCTTGCAGGGCTGCTCGAAAGGAGGGGACACCCATGGCTCCGATCGTGCTCTTGAGAATTGAGGCTCTGCACGTCCGCACGTCAACGGGACTGAAGCTTAGTTACAAGGGGCGCGAGCTGCCAACAGGTACGATTGTCGCGCATCTCGATGGCGCCGCACCGTTCCCGGCGAACACGGGCATGCTCGACGTGGAGACGCGAGCGCTCCGGCTTAACTGGGCGATCATCGCTGCGTTGCCAGCGATGGCAGAAGCCGTCGCCGGCGGCGTTCTTTCACCGAAAGAGAGCGGGCCGGTCAAGGCATCGTTTGACGAAGTTGGTAAGGTGCGGGACGATGATTCCGGGTTCGACTTGAAGGGCAAGGGACAGATCAGTCCCGGCTCGCTGCTCAGTGGGGCGAAGATTCCGGATCACAGCAATCCCGGCTTCATCCGGCCGGTAAGCGCCAAGGCGACGCTGGAGCGGACCTTCGCGGCGGATGTCGTTCAGTGCGCCTTTGAGTCCGGAGCGTATCTCGATGTTGCGCTGCCCAAATCGCTGGGCGGCGGGACCCAGCGTCTCAACTTGGTGGGCGGGTTCCAGCTTGTTCCGGTAATGACCCTGGCGCGGCCCGAGCGGGCCAAACAAAGCCGACGGTAGCACGCGGGGCTTTTCCGGCAATGACCACATGTCCCGAGTGCCAGGGTGAGCTGCCGGAACAATGCCGCTTTTGTCCGGCTTGCGGGCTTGCTCTGTCGGCGCCGGCCACGCGGTCGACCGGACCTGATGAATCGGGCGCTCGCACGAAGAGCGCGAGCACGACGGCTCCCCTTCGTTCGCTCAACCTGGCGCACCCCGAAGAGGAGGCCCGGTTTCCACCCGGCATGACTCTGCTCGGCCGATACCGCATCATCAGCGCCGTCGGCAAGGGGGGCATGGGCGAGGTCTACCGCGCCGACGACCTCCGGTTGCATCAGCAGGTCGCGCTCAAATTCTTGCCTCGCGACCTGCTCGCTGACCCCGACCGGCTGCTTCGACTGCACCAGGAAGTGCGGATCGCGCGCCAGGTCTCGCATCAACGGGTGTGCCGGGTTCATGACATCGCCGAGGTCGACGGCGAAGCGTTCCTCACGATGGAATTCATCGACGGCGAGGACTTCGGCGCGCTCCTCAAGCGGATCGGCCGGCTGCCGGAGGACAAAGGAATCGAAATTGCCCGCCAGTTGTGCGAAGGTCTGACGGCTGTCCACGAAAAGGGCATCGTCCACCGCGACTTGAAGCCCAAGAACGTCATGATCGACGGCCGCGGGCAGGTCCGGTTGACCGACTTCGGCCTGGCCATCGCCGCCAATGCAACTTCGGCCTCCGGCTTTTACTCGGGAACTCCTGCCTACATGGCACCCGAACAGATCGCGGGCGATTTGCCCAGCGTGCGGACCGACCTGTTCGCCCTGGGATTGGTCTTGTATGAAGTGTTCACCGGCAGGCGGGCCTATCCGGCGAAGAGTCCCGAGGACCTGGCCCGTCTTTATGACGAGCACAAGCCGGAATCGGCCAGCGACCTCGTTCCGGGAATGGACCCGCGCATTGGCAAGGTCATTCGCCAGTGCCTGCAAATCGACCCGGCGCGGAGGCCGGCGTCGGCTCGGGCGGTTGCCGAGCTCTTGCCCAAGCACGACCATCTGGCCAATGCGCTTGCTGAAGGGCGTACCCCGTCGCCCGAGATTGTGGCGAATGCGGGGTCAGAAGGCAGCCTGGCGCCGCCCTTGGCGGCCGCGCTCTTCGTGACGGCGGTACTGGGTGTGCTGCTCGTGGCCTTCCTGGACGGCCAAGCCACGCTTGCTAGCCTGGCACCCTTGAAACGATCGCCAGCGGCCCTGGCGGCCCGAGCGCAAACCATCTTGAACCGCCTCCACTGCGCCGAACTGCCGCTGGATCAACAATATGGATTCCATTATGACTATGATTACTTGGAGTATGTGATCAAGAACGACTCCACGATCGACCGCTGGTCGGTGCTGGCAGAGGGAGACTCGCCCGCGGTGGTGTTCTGGTTTCGGCAGAGCCCGCTGTATCTACTCGCCGGGGAGATGACGCCGCGAATGTATCCCGGGAGGGTAACCGCCTTTGACCCGCCACCGCTGGTTCCGGGAATGGCCGGCGTTCTGCTGGACCCGACGGGCCGGCTCGTCGAGTTTACTCACGTCCCCACGTACGAACTGGCAAAGCCCGCGCAGGACGAGGTCGATTTCCGGCCACTGTTTGAAGAGGCCAAGCTCGACTGGGCAAGTGCTCGAGCGACTGCCCCGAAATGGGCCGCACCTTTCTATTCCGAGAAGCTGGTAGCCTGGGTGGTTCCGCGCGCGGAACGGCCCCTTGAGCCACTTTTGGTGGAGGCGGCGACCGACCAGGGCCAGGTGATCTACTTCAAGGTATTCCAGGGCCCATGGGACCATCCCGGCGCGGCACGCAGTCCCGTCCAGCCTGAGCCGGCGCGTTTCCGATACCTCTACGCAGGCCTGTTCTGCCTGCTTTTATTCGGCGGGGGCTGGCTCGTCCGGCGGAACCTGCGCCTGGGGCTGGGCGACGCCACGGGAGCCTGGCGTTTGGCCATCTTCCTTTTTAGCTGCCACATGACATGCATGGCCTTGAACGCGCACCACGTTCCATCGTTTTGGGCGGAGGCGGTCTGGCTGATGCAGGCCCTCGGGTTCGCGGCGATTTGGTCGGGCCTGTGCTGGCTCATGTACTTCGCGCTCGAGCCTTACGTGCGCCGGCGCTGGCCTTGGCGAATGATTGCCTGGAGCCGGCTGCTCGCGGGCCGATTCCGCGACCCCATGGTAGGCCGCGACCTTTTGATCGGCGCCGTCCTCGGCGTGTTCTTGACGCTCATGCTCCAGCTAGGTGTGATCCTGCCGCCGTTTTTTGGCCATCCCCCACCGTTGCCGCTGACGTCGTGGCCGACTGCATTTACCAACGTGCCGTTTCATCTGCTGATGCCGCTTCCCGCGGCCATCAAAGACGCGCTCCAGTGGTATTTCTTGCTGTTCCTGCTGGTGCTGCTTGTCCGGCACGAGAGGTTGGCGAGCATCCTGGTTTTGTCGCTGGCGGTCGTCTATAACCTGATCCAGGAGCCGGAGCTGCACCTTTTCTGGGCTGCCCTGATGGCAGCGACGGTGACGGCCTCGCTTTTTGTAACCTTGCGCTTCGGCCTGCTCGCGGTCACGGCAGGGTTGTTTTTTTGCTACTTCCTTCACCAGGTGCCTCTCACGCTCGATTCTTCGAGCTGGTACGCGCCGCAGAGCCTCGTTTACATGCTCTGGCCGATGCTGGCGGCGGGAGCCAGCTTCCTGATTGCCCGCGGTAGTTCGTCTGCATTCCGCGAGTTCTCGTGAACATCAGCAGCCACGAGCACGGCTCCGGCGGTCAAACTCTTCCCGTTAGCTCAGGGGGCGGTATCAGGTTGTTCGCCATGTGAACAATCGCTCGACGGCGATGTGCTTGCCGCGCTCAGCACATGCACCCGATATACGTCTGGTTCAAAAGGCTACGTTCGCGCACTTCAGCGCCGCACTTGGGACAGATCTGGCCGACGGTTGCTGCGGCGGACTCGGCAGGCGCGGTGGGAGGGGACGCCTGTGGCGCCGCCGCGACAAATTCGGCCATCGTCAGTTTTTTCCATCCCGTCATCGGTTGAGCGCTGATGCCAGGAGCGGTCAAGAGGTCGGCTTTTACCAACACGGTCGGTAGCGTATGTTGTCCGTCGTGAAAAAGTGCTTGGACGGTGAACGAGGCCGCTTTGAGCATCCCCGGCACAGGCGGTTTCAGGACGCCGTGTTGAAAAGCCAGCATCAGCAACTCGAGATCGGTCCCGAGCTGGCGTGAACGTTCTCCGTCGAGCAGGAACACGTTGCAGGAAGTCCAAAAGGCCGCGCTGAACCAGAACCCGGGACCTTTGCTGTGGTAGCCCCCGATCGATAGCGAATAGCGTCGACGAGCGCGCACATGTTGCGACAGTTGATCGGCTACCTGATACGAATACATGCCTTTCGGGAGCAGGGAAGCCAGCACGCCCACATGGGCCAGGCAGTCCAGACACGTCACCGAAACCGTCGGAACCGGCGGCTGCGCCGATGAAGTGAAGACTTCCAGATTGGAGTTGGAGCCGTAACAACCACTGAAACATCCGTGCTGTTCGGCGAACTGAAGAAGTGCTGGAGGCAAAGCCATTCGACTCTCCGAAAATCGTGATCGCCCAACGTCAGGTCGGAATCGGCATTGTTCCGTCCAAGCGAGCGGTTCTCCTTCCTGCAAAACAGCGCTGCTGCGCTGGATGACGAAGTGTTCTCTGGCCCGCATCCCGATCGGTTACCATAATCTACCGTTGAGCGGTTCAGACGAATACGGGAAAAGGGTCGGCCTCGCGCGATTGTTGTGCAACGCGCCGACGCGCGGCCAAGGCCAGATGGCCGAGCGCTCTGCGATACATCGCGTGAAACGGCCGTTACGCCGATCGGAGCACCACCCTATGACCGAGGTCCTGATGAGAGCGGCATCGCTCGCGAAAGTCGCGGCATTACTCCTGGCGGCAGGATTTGCCGGAGCGAGTTGCCCTGCGCAGACGGTCATCGAATCCGATTTCTCCAAGGGGAGCTTTGCGGCGCTGGGCTGGAAAGCGAAGGGCGACTGGGACGTTTTCATGTATCCCAAGGAAGCCGCCAACAACCCGGGCTTTGTGGCCCGTTTTGCGGCCAATAAGCCCGACGGCTCGCTCACCAAGATCTTTGATGAGACCAAGAACCCCACGAAGCTTTTCCTGTCACTGGATTACGGCTGGGGCTGGGGCGATGCCGGCCAGGCTGCCGATTCCGTCGCGTGTATGCTGCTGGATTCCAAGAGCAATGGCTATCGTTTTGAGGTCCACCGCACCAAGGCGACGTGGGCGGTGCAGTGGGCCAAGGTTGCCGGCGGCGCTCCATCCAAAGACAACACCTGGGCGTCCCAGGAAGTTGACGCGACCCACGCGTCAGTTCGCGACGGCGGCGGCCTCTGCCGCCTGGAGATCACCCGCGCATCCGATGGTGCCTGGACCATCACCAGCAAAGACTGGAACAAGGGCGCCGGCGCGACCGTGAGGTTCACCGACGCCACCACGACCTCGTTCAGCCAATTCGTGCTGTTGGGGACGAAGAACTTCGATGAGCAGGTCTTCAACAAGGTCGTCTTGGCGACGGCGAGCCGCGAGGCCGCGGAGACGACCGCCATCCCGGCGAGCGATTTCTTGAACAGCATCGGCATTGACTCCACCTTCCCCGATCGCGGACAGCCGCTCGCGAAGACGATCGAAATGGTCAAATTCACGGGATTTCGCTGGGTCCGGGGGGGCATCGAGGGGCTCTCGACCCAGGGCCCCACGACCCTGAAGACTTATCTTGACCTGCACCGGCAAACCGGCGTGCGGTTCAGTTGGGGACTGGTGAGCGGCGGCACCGATCTCAACAAGCTGCTCAAAACGGCCCGGCAGTTGGCGGCGGCCGGCGCGCTCTTGGCCTTCGAGGGGAATAACGAGCCTAACAACTGGGGTGTCACCTATCAGCGCGAAGAAGGCGGCGGCCGCGCGCCCTCGTGGCTGGTCGTCGCCAAGCTGCAACGAGATTTATACGCGGCCGTCAAAAGCGATCCAGTGCTCTCGAAATACCCCGTGTGGTCGATCAGCGAGGGAGGCGCCCAGGTGGATAACGTCGGATTGCAGTTCCTGACCATCCCCCGCGGCGCCGGCACTGTGATGCCCGAGGGAACAAAATATGCCGACTCTGCGAATGTGCATAACTACATCTATCATCCGAACTCAGCCGGATTGGCGGACAACAAGACCTGGAACGCCGCCGATCCGACTTCGGCTTGCAAGGTCGACGGCCTGTACGGCAACTATGGCGTGACCTGGGCGAAGCATTTTCACGGCTATTCGGAAACCGAGCTTCTCACCTTACCGCGCGTGACCACGGAAACCGGCTGTACAATCGACGGGCCGATCACCGAAGAGATCCAGGCGCTTAATCTGCTCTCGATGTATCTGGATCAATTCAAACGGGGCTGGAGTCATACCGCGGTATACCTGTTGCGCGACCGCACCGACGAAGGCGGCAACCAGAGCTTCGGGTTCTTCAAGCCCGACTACACGCCGCGCAAGGCCGCCGTGTATCTGCACAATCTCACGGTGATCCTGGCCGACCACGGCTCGCTCGCCAAGCCCGGCCGACTGAATTACTCCATCCCCGAGCAGCCGGCGACCGTGCATGAGATGCTCCTGCAAACGAGCGACCGGACATTTGAACTGGTCATCTGGGGCGAGAGGCTCAAGGGGTCCGACGAAGTGACCGTACGTTTGGGCGCCGTCTACCCGGCGGTCAAAGTTTACGACCCGACGATCGCAGCGGAGCCGGTCCAGACCTACAGCAGTGTCGATTCGCTGAAGTTGACCCTGAGCGATCATCCCATGATCGTCGCGATTCTTCCGAAGTAACCGAGAACGCGGTGCGCGCGAACGATCTGCCCGGACGTACGCACTGACATCGATTGAGGCACCGTCGAAGAGCCGGCCCCCCACCCCCTCCGTCCCCCCCCTTCGCAAGGAGGGGAGAATGCGCCCGCCCTGGCTTTGCCAAGCAGCGCAGAAACGACCTCTCTATCCAGCGGGCTCGGTTGCTTGGACGGCGGCACCGAGTGGCTGCACCGGCACGCCTTCGGGCTCATGAAAGCCGGCCGCCGAGCCGAACTTGGATTTTGGCTCGTGGCCCCGCGCGGTGGTGACCTCGGTCACGAACCAGCCTTGCGGCTTGCGGCCCAGGCGGAATGTTTGCCGCTCGATGCGGTCGGGGTAGACCGTCTCGACGGCAACCGAGGCGACGTCTTCACCCTCGAAGTCGGCCGCGAAGACCGCGCGGCTCTTGCGCAGCCGCGCGGCCCGGCGGAGATCGGCGGCAAAGGCTTCGCGGCCGCGCGCGTCGACCTCGTGCTCAAGACGTTGCAAGAGCGGCCCATCGAACGCGGCCAAGTATGCGCGAACGTCGCCCTCCGAGGCGCTTTGCAAAAGAGCGTGCACCCGTGCTTCGGCGGGCTTGATCAAACCGTCGTTTTCGCCGCGAGGCCCCGGCGTCACGGCGTTGCGGCGCAGGCCCGCCCAGGCCATGACGACCATTAGCACGAGAGTGAGCAGTCCTGCAAGAATGCGCTTCATGACCTTTCTCGCGGCGCACTTGACTCTGTTTGGGGATTCGCGCGCGGTCGGGTATCTCCAGCAATCGGCTGCGGATTACGCGAAAGCGACGTTGAGGCCAAGAACGCATTAATTGCCTGCACGAGCACTCCGACGATGAGGCCGATAAACCCCGCCGTTGCCACCGTCCGTTGCGTCGTCGACTCTGGCGAGATGAAGGCCGAATAGCTGACGACACGGCCGCCAACAGCGATGAGCGCCACAGAAAACCAGTTGAAGGCGGTTGTCCATTCGTAGGACGCCTTCAGAGCCGCGAACGCCTCGATTTGACCTAGCCGCTGCTCTTCAAGCCACCTTATATCCTCGCGGAGATGGTGAACCTCTTGAAAGCGCAAGCGTTGAACTTCCTCGCGAAGCTGTACCTTGTCGCTCCTCAGGTCCGCTAAGTACGTTTCCATGCGCACTTCGTAACGCTCGCTCGGCGATGGAAACCTTTCGCGTTTTTCGCGGCGCTTGCGGCCAGATCGAGTGGCTCTTGGACGTTTGGCCCAGGGCGGATAACCTTGGGCGCACTTGGATCCCCTTCGTCTTCATCGTCGGGCGAAGACATTGCGCGCTATCCACGTGATCCAGCAGCGTCCGCGTGTTGGTTAGGCTCGATGTGCGACTCGTCGAAGCCAACGATCTCTTTGATGAACTGGTACTCGGGCCCGACTACAACTAGCCGTTGGTGCTTCCGATTGGCATCGACGGCGGCTTCATAAAGGGACAGTGCTTTGAGTAGGACACCTTCCTTCGTGTCTCCCGTCTTATCGACAATTTCGAAGACCGCCCTTAGCACCGCGTCTGACTGACCCAGCTCCGCGCGAATCGAAGAGATGACGCTCGGAACCACATCTTGTTTAAAGACGCTCGTGTACATACTCGATAATGCCTTGGCGACTGAAAGCGCCTTTTCGGGTGGAAGGTCCTTTAGGGCGTCGTTCAGTTCCTTTTCCGGATCATTGTCGGCCATTGCTTGACCTCTGCGGCAGGAGTGAGTAATGCCGGAATTTTCTGCAACGATGGAGTTCTCGATTAATGTACTTTAGCCGCTTCAGCTTGCGCTGAAAAGCCGATGGGTCGTGCAATTGCCGCGAACGCGCGCATCGCTTCCATGGCTTCGTGCCGGATGACGATCGAGGGCCGGACCATGCGCAAGCGCTCGACGGCCTCCTCGACTGTGGCTGCTTCGCCGCTGGCGAGCAGATAAGCGCCAGCGACGGCCGCGGTACGGGAGTAGCCGATCTTGCAGTGAAGGTACACAACGCCCCGGGCTGATTCCTCGGCGATGAACGCGACCGCTAGGTCGAGCTGTTGCTGCGTCGGTGCCGTGAGATCAAGTATCGGCAGGTTGCGGTAATTCGTCGCTCGGAACGGCGCCGGCTCGGAGAATTCTGCCGTGAGGTCCAGCACGGCAGTCACACCCGCGCCGATGGCCGCCGCCGACTCTTCTGCCGTCAGGACGCGACCGATCCACACACCGGGCGCAACTCGTCCCACGCACGGCACTGACGGCGATAGTAGGCCAGCGACAAATGCTGCCCGACCAAGACGGGCGCAAGCACGAGACGTGCGCTCGCTGGCAGGCGGCCGCCGGTCTTGTGGAAGATGCCGGGCCCGCGCCAAAATACGCAGCGGCGACAACGCCGAGGGAGGCCGCAGGCCAAAGCAAGAACGCCCCCCACGGCCAAAGTGGCGGGGCCAGCAACAGCACCGCCGCACCACCCGCGGCGTAGTACCTACCGACCTGCAAGTTCGGCACCACGGGAAGCCGCCCTCGCGACTCCGGAAAGAGATAAAAAGCGAACGCGCCCAGCAGGAACCCGCCCGCGACATCCACCAGGTGGTGCTGCCAGGTCAACACGGTCGACAGGGCGATCAAGGTAAACCACGTGTGCGACAAAACCCTGCCGATCCCCCGCAAGTGCCGGCCGTAGACAGCGCCGACGATCATGCACAAGGCGATGTGCATCGCCGGAAATAGGTTGTGTGGGTATTCCATCAAGAACGGTGCCGTACACGACCGTTCGACGAGGTCTCCGAACCAGCCGCCGACTTTGGGCCGGTCGGGCCAGGCGAGCTTGAGCGGCAACAACAGGAAGAAAGCCGCGGCCGCGAGGGTCGAGAAGACCACGCGCTTTGAGAACGCGCGCAGCTCGCGTTCGCCGCGGCACAGAAAGGGCGCGCCGAAGAAGAACAGATCGAGTGACATGTACGGCACGATCAACAGCGGCACGAACGGGATGGCGCTGAGCTCCCACGCGAAATACCACGCGTGCACGTGAGCGTCTGGGCGCTGATCGGTCAGCCAGTTGATGCTGCCGTAGACCACCACGAAAAGCAGCGATAACAGCACCGCCGTCTTCAGCGCCCGCAAGATCAACGCGACACGCGACGAGCTAATGACACCGTGAAGAGACACCATGGGTCACATTCCTGGGAAACTTTCTCGAAGCCCGCGGTTCGCACCAGCTCGTCCATCTCGGCCTGCGTGCGCCGGCGCATGATCCACGGCCGGCCCTCGCGATTCTTCAGCGTGCGCGCGATGAACTCGAGCTGGGGATGCCACGGTTGATTGGTGTAAAGGAGATGTCCGCCCGGCTCGACCGCGTCGGCTATGCCGCGGAGCGAGCGGAGGACCGGCTCGTTGTCAGGGAACAGCTCGTACAGTCCAGAGGCCACGGCGATCGTGGGCGACGGCGTGATGGCGGCCAGGGCGGCGCGATCGAAGGCATCACCGCGCGCGATCGTCACCTTGGCCAGACCGAGCTCCGCGCACAGCCGCGCCGCGGCGTCCACGTTCTCCTCTTTGTAGTCGCGGAGCACAGCGGATATGGGAATTGCCCTGAGCTTGCCGATCGTCTCGAGGATGTATCGGGCCGGCCCCGAGGCGATGTCGAGCAGCCGTACCGGGCGGCCGGCTGCGTGAGTCGCTTCGATGGTCGATTGCAAGAGATGTTCCAGCAGAATTCGCCGTATGCGGATTCCGCGCCAGCCGATGGCATTGAGATAAAAGCGATCAATGAGACGGCCGAGCGGCGTCAAGCCACTTGCCTGGTTTTGGTAGATGTAATCGAGCATGACCCCGGAGTCGTAGCCGTGCTTCCAGCCGATGTCGATGCCACGGCTCAACCTGCCGGGCCACTTCAAGAGCCCGCGCACAGCGGCGAATTGCCAACCGCCCGGCCGGCACAGCCGGTCGTACTCATCGCGAGTGTAGCCGCGCCGGTCGGCGTCAAGCAGCGGCGGCGCGGATGCCGGCTCCGCGAAGCGTTCTCCGATGAAGTCGCGCACCCGCTCGATGACCAGCTCCCGGTCCTTTTCGTGAAAGATCGCATGAGCGAACCCGGGCAGCACAACAAACCGCTTGTCAGCCGAAGAGACGCGTTCGACGAACTCCTTTTGGGCGGCCGTCTTCACCACCCAGTCGTTTTTGGCGGCCAGCACCAAAAGCGGCACGCTTAGGGCGCCGGCGTCGCCCAGCAGCCGCGTCGAGGTGTCGTGCAGGTCGAGCAGCATATTGACCGCGATCTCGCGGAAGATCAGCGGGTCGGCGCTGTAGAGCTTCGCTTCCGCGGGGTCGTGGGTGAGCATGCTCGGCCGGACATAGCTCTGGACGTATCCCGGACCAAGCACGGCCTGCCGCAGGCGCAAGAGCGGCACGGCCAGCGGCACGTACAGCTTCACGCGAAAGGCCGGCGTGGCAAGGATCAGCCCGCGGATCGGCGGTCCGTAATCGTGGGCCCATGCCGTCGCGATCACGGCGCCCAAACTGTGAGCCAGCACGATCGTATCTTGCAGCTCGATGCCGTGTGTCGCCTTGAGGTGGCGCACCCAGCAGTCGGCGTCGTGGATTACGGTTGCAAGGTTCGGTGCCGAGCCGCGCATGCCCGGCGAGCGACCATGCCCGCGCTGGTCCCAGGCAAAAACAGCGACGTCTTCGAGCGCCAGCGCCTCCACGGTCTCCTGCCAGCGGCCCGAGTGTTCGTGTCCGCGGTGGAACAAGAGCAGCGCTTTGGTGGTCGGCCGCTCGGGCAGCCAGGCTCGGTAAAAGAGCCGCGTGCCGTCGGAAAGCGGCAGCGTATGCTCACTGGGCGGTATCACCGAGCGCGCGCGCGGCAGTTCTTGCACGTGGGACATACTGATGTTCTCCTTAATTCGCTGGCATCACGGGCGGTGGCTCCGGTTTTCGGCGGCGCCACTCCTTGGCCCACACGTAGGCGATGGTCAACAGATCGCAGCCCAGATGAAAGTATCGCGCTGCGCTCACATCGTAATCGGGCATCGTGGGCTCAAGGAGCTTGCGGTTCGCTTCGAGGTGCGGTCCCTGGTCCGGATAGGCCCTGATCGCCGATAGGATGGCCTGTCGCTCCCGGGCTGTCGCTTCAATCGCTCCCAAGTTCTTGTAGGCGAAGCAGGCGTACAAAACGGTTACGAGCACGGTCGTCACCAGCTCTGGGCGCTGGCGAAATGTCGAGAACCCAAGCGCGCCGCCGATCACGATGACGTAAATGGTCCAGTACCACTGCATGGCGGTGGAGCGCTCGAAGTATGCTTGAATCAACGTGCTGTAGTCCATTGCGACCTCCGACCTGGTGATAGGGCCCTTGAATCCCGTGGGTGTCCAAGCGAGATCACCGCGTCGCGGAGCTCGCGGCAGATTTGCTTCGCCGACGCCTTGGTCGGCGGCAGGTGCGCGTAGACGCGCGGTGCGCCAATGGTGAGCCGCACCGGCTTGGGCCGCGGAACCCACGCGCCTTTGGGTAAGGCGGCGTGCGTGCCGGCGAGATGGCACGGCACCACGGGAACCTCGCGGCCCGCCGCCAGGAGCGCAAAACCGGGCTTGAACTCGCCCGGCTCAAGGCCGCCCGAACGCGTCCCCTCGGGAAAGAAGATCAGCACGCTGCCCGGCGACTCCAGCAGACTGCGCACACGCTGAGGCTCTCCCAGGGGGCGAATTTCCGGTCGAATGGCAGCGCGTTCACGACGACCTTGGCCAGGAATGCGCGCGCGGCGCTCACGCAAAAGTAGTCACTGGCGGCGACCGGGAAAACACGATGCAGCCGGTCTCGCGGCAGCGCGCAAGAGGCACAGAGTATCGAGGTGGCTGGCGTGGTTTGCGACCAGCAGGAATGAGCGGTCCGCCGGCAGGTTCTGCCGGCCGACGATCGTGAGCCCGTGGTAGACGCGCAGCCACGAGCGCAGCATCACAGCCGCCACCGAGCGCACGCCGGCGACCAGTGCGTCCGGCTCGCACAGCAAGCTGCACAGGCGCTCGACCCGCTCGCTTTCGCAGTCTGCCGCCGGATCGTAGTGCCACTCGTCCATCACGCGTCCCCGCTCGAATTGATTGGCGTTTCCTTCTGGGCAAGGCACCGAACCGCCGTGGACATCACGGCGACGCGCCGAAGTTGTGGCGAAAGCGCACGAAATGGAAGAACAGAGGCGCCACGTAGATCAAGCTGTCGAAGCGATCGAGTATGCCCCCGTGGCCGGCGATCAGCGTCCCCATGTCTTTGATTCCCAGGTCGCGCTTGATGACGCTGACGACGAGGTCTCCCAGTTGCCCGCCGACGCCGACCATGAGTCCGGCCAGAATGCAGTCCGTCGCGTTGAAGTGTGCGAACGTGAAATGCAAGGCCCACGGCAACATGGAGGATAACACCAGACGCACCGAGTGCCGCCTTCCCAAGTCTTTTGCGGGCTGATGTTGCTCCTGAGCAGGTGCCGGCCGAACAGCTTGCCGCAGAGGTATGCCGCCACATCGTTCAGCTCGACTGCGAGCACGAGGTAGCCCAGGTAGCTGTAGGCATAAACAGAGTTGGCCAGGAACGCCAGGTGGCCGAACATCCAGCCGAAATACACGAACCCCATAATAGCGAGGGCCAGCAGCCGGAGCTGGTCCTGCGACTCGGTTGCGCACGACGGGAATTGCGACGATGACGGCGACGACGAAGACCGGCGTCGCCATGAACAGACCGTACCATCCGGCGCTGCCGTCGATTGGATCGCTCAGCAAGCAAACGGCGCCCAGGGCGATGATTCCCAGGTAGACGGCCCTGGTAATGGCTCGGTCGTGGCACAGCCCGGTGGCGCCAGCAAATTCGCGGAACGCAAGGATGGCCAAAACCGTCACGAACCCGATGGCCGCCTCGCGCCCGAGAAAAAAGACCAGGAGCAGCACCGGCATCATGAAAAGCCAGCCGCGATAAGCGGTCCAGGCATGCCGGACATTCTTTCGAAAGGCCCACTTCAGCACACCGAGCACGACGCCGGCGAAAAGCAGGAGGCCGGCGGCTAGCGCCACGTAGAAGAGAAAAACCGGGCTTTGCAGCGCCTTCGTTGGCGACATGTCTCAGTCCTGGGTTGAGCGAGCGGCCAGGTTCGATCCTTGCTCGTTGAGCGCACGCAGGATTCTCTCCAAACGAATCCAGATCGTCTGCACGCAGCCGACGCAGATCGCGAGCAAAGTCCAATCGAGTACCGTCAAGCCGCCGTAACGAATGGCGCCGTCGCGCCACCACAGGAGCGCCAGCGTAATCCAGGCACCGACGTGGAGCACGACCATGCGCCACGGCTTGGCCATCAGTCCGCTGAACTCGCGCTGCACGCCGACCGCCTGGCCGAGCGTGCCGACGTAGGCCACGAGCAACGCCATGATTGCCGCCCAGTAACCGCTTAGCGGGTGGCAGAGCTGACTGTGGGCAGCGCCGACAAAGATGATGATGTCGGAGATTCGGTCCGGCAGCTCGTTGGCGATTTCGCCCGCGCGGCTCGCCGTGCCCGAGGCCAGGGCGACCATGCCGTCGAGCATATTCAACCATAGCCGCAAATAGCAAAACCCCACGGCGACGATTAGTAACGCCGGCCAGGCTGCTGCCCTCCAGAAGCACAAAGCTGCGGCGGCCGCCGCCACGATCGAGGAGTAAGAAATTAGGTTCGGATGAATTCTGAAGCGCACGCAGAACTCGACCGGGGCGAGAGCCGTGCGCCGGAACGCCTGAGCGATCGGCCGACGCCAGACGGGTTGATACGAGGTCATTGACCCCTCTTCGGCAAGCCGAGGTTAAGCAGCTCGAAACTTTCGGGGATCGTAGCTTGTGCAGAATCCGTGGGGGAAGATCCAAACTAAGATGCAGATCGGGGCCGCGACTGTGCCAGCGAATTTGCAAAAAATGCATTCCGTGGCTGCGTTCAGTGGCCGATCATTGCCGTCGGTGCGCCGTCAGTGGCCGAGACCCAGAGCTTGACGCGTCCCTGACCGGCGGCGACGATCTGGCCGCCGTCGGGGCTGAAGCCGATTCGATCCGCGACGCTGCCGTCGGTCAATTCGAGGACTTCTTGGCCGGTGGCCACGTCCCAGAGCTTGATCGTCTCATCCGTGCCGCAGGTGACCAGTCGCCGCCCGTCCGCGCTGAACGCCACGTCGTTCACGTAACCGGTGTGACCGCCCAGTTGATCGATCTCCTTGCCGATCGACGCATCGATCAGCCTCGCAGTGCCATCCCAGCTCGCGGTCGCCAGCCGCGAGCCGTCGGCGTTGAATGCGACAGCGACGGTTTGCATGCGCTGGTCTGGAAGCGCATACAGGACACGGGCGGCGGCAAGATCCCAAACGGCTCCCCTTCCAGGAAGGATCACCAGTCGCTCGGTCTCGCTGACCTTCTCGATCCGAGCCTCGCCATGCCCCGTCACGCCCAACCTGCCGCCGTCAGGGCTATACGCCAGAGCGAGCGGGCTGAATTCGTTGTGGAGCGTTTGCTGCTCGCGCCCGCTCGCGACGTCCCATATCTTGATCGATTTGGCCGAGTCCGCCGTGGCCAGGGTCTTACCGTCGGGGCTGAACGCCAGAGCCTTCACCTGATGTGAATGGCCTTTGAGCGCGGCCCGCTCGCGGCCAGTGGTCAGGTCCCAAAGCTGTACCAGGTTCTTGCCATCAGTGGAGGCCAGGGTTCGGCCGTCCGGGCTGAAGCGCATCTTGATGCTGCGCGATGAATCCCTGAAACGCGACGAAGGTGCGCAGCGAGTGTAGCAGTCGACCGGTTTCCGAGTCGGCCGTGGCGAGATTCACGGAAAAGAATCGCGGTCGCAGCATCGCGAACTGTTTGCCGTCGTGACTGGGCACAGTGACGAAGGGCGCATGCTCGCCGGTAGGCAAGACGCGTGCACCGGGCTCGGTCGTGGCGTCCCAGATCCGGACCGACCGGTTCGCGTCGGCGGAAGCCAGGGTCTTGCCGTCGCCAGCGAAGGAGACCGTGGTAACGTGGCCGGTGTGTCCATGGTAAGCAGCCAGCTCGCGACCATCGGCGAGGTTCCAGGTTTTCACCGCCGTGTCAGCGCCGCCGGTGGCGAGCCGCTTGCCGTCGGGGCTGAAGGCCAGACACGTGACCGCGTCTTTGTGACCGCGCAAGGTCTGCAACAGCTTGCCGCTGGCCGCGTCGCGGATTCGGACCTCGCCAGTGCGTCCGTTCGACGATGCCAGCCGGTTGCCGTCGGGGCTGTAATGGAGCTCTTTCTCGGACGATTCGTCGACCGGGACCGACCAGACCGCGGCTCCGGTCTTCGCGTCGAGGACCTGAAGCGCCCCGCTCACGATGCCGGTCTTGCCGCTGATCTTGGCGGTTCGCTCGGTGCAGACCGCGAGGCGATTGCCGTCGGGGCTGAAGGCGACGCTGTGGCCGGCGTCGGGGATGGCACGGACCGTCTTCGCCTGTGCGATATCCCAGATCCGCACTTCGTCAGCCATCACTCCTCCCTGGATCTGGTTGAACCGCGCCCGGCCGAGGCTAAGAGCTTGCCGTCGGGAGAGAAGGCCAGATCGAGGACGAGATCGCCGGTGTGCCCTTTCAGAGTGGCCAGCTCGCGTGCGTCGGCCGCATTCCAGACCTTGATGGTTTTGTCGCGACCCGCGGCGGCCAGGAGCTTGGCGTCGGGGCTGAAGGTAAAGCACGCGACGTGCGAGCCCAGGCCCTGGAAGACGCCGGCGGTCATCCAGGTCTTGGTGTCCTTGAGGGTGACTGTGGCCTTGGCGCCGTCGTCGATGGCCAGGAACCGGCCGCCGGGACTGAATGCGACACTTTCGCCGACGAAGGAGCGCAGCTCGGGGTGGCATAGCCGCTTGAGGTAGCCCCACTCCCAGGCGCGCAACTTCGCGGGGCAGGCCGCGAGGAATTGCTCGGCCTGCGGAATGTTGCTGGCCTTCAGGTAGCGGTCGGCCATCTTGATCAGGTTGAAGTAGCGGTACTGGGCTTGAAGCGCGGCCAGCTCGCGGTTCTTGTCGGCCTCGGCCTGTGCGGCGCGGGCCTCAGCCTGTGCGGCGCGAGCCCCGGCCTGTGCGGCGCGAGCCAGTGCTTCGCTCCGGATCGCCTCGTTGCGTGCGGACACCGATCGCTGCCATTGGATGAGCACGCCGGTCACACCGCCGGCGGCCAGGATCACGATCGCCAGGCCGAGCGCCGCGATTGCCGGCCGGCGCTGAACCCACTTGGCCACCCGTTCCGGCGCCGAAACCGGCCGTGCGCGGATGGGCTCATGGTTCAACCACCGCTCGAGGTCTTCCGCCAGGGCCTCGGCCGAGCCGTAGCGCCGCGCCGGGTCCTTCTCCAGGCACTTGAGGGCGATCGTTTCCAGGTCGCGGTCGGCGTGCGGATTCAGGGAACGGGGCCGCCGCGGCTCATTCTCCAGCACCTGGACGAGCGTGTCCATCACCGACTCAGCCTGGAACGGCGGCTGGCCGGTCAAGAGCTCGTAGAGGACCGCGCCCAAGGAATAGACATCAACCGCCGTCGTGAGCTGCCGGACTCGTCCGGCGGCTTGCTCCGGCGGCATGTAGCTCGGGGTCCCCATGATGGCGCCGGACTGGGTCAGCCGGCTGTCCGGGTCGGCTTCGATCCGCTTGGCCAACCCAAAGTCGGTGACGTGGGGCTGGCCGTCTCGATCGATCAGGATGTTGGAAGGCTTGAGATCGCGGTGAATGATGCCCCGCTGATGGGCACGATGCACCGCCCGGGCGACGGTTGCCAGCAGCCGGGCCGCGTTCCTCGGCGTGCCGACCAGCTCGTCGATCTGCCGGGTCAGGCTCTCGCCCTCGATGAGCTTCATGCTGAAGTAGTGCTGCCCCTGGTGCGCACCGACTTCGTAGATCGGGACGATGTTGGGATGATCGAGGTTGGCGGCGGCCTCGGCCTCCCCGTGGAACCGCTTCACATCAGTTTCGGTGGCGAGCTGGGAGGCGAGGATCAGCTTCAATGCGACGGTCCGGTTCAAGCTGACCTGCCGGGCCCGGTAAACGACGCCCATGCCGCCCCGGGCAATCTCACCCTGCAGCTCGTAGTCGCCGAAGTAGGAGATGATGCCGCGAGCCGCGCCGCCGGTTTTGGCGCCATCGGGTCCGATGGTCGCCTGGTCGCGAACTGAAGGAACAGTGGCCGTGGTCGCGGGCTGGCCGGCGTCGTTGCCAGCGGTTGGCACCGTCGGATCGTCTCCGGCTCGTTCCGTAGGAGCGGGCGCGGTCGGGTCGGGAGGGCCAGAAGTTTCCTGGCCGATTACCCCGGCCAGGCCGGCCAGAATCAGGCACGACGGACACAGGCCTCGCGGCGCGTCAGGGGCGAGGTTCGCACCGCAGCGAGGGCACGTCCTGGTTTCCGACATGGCAATCCTCCGGCCACGAGCTCTGGCAAACGAACATAGCGCTACCGCCCCGCTGGGTCGTTCCCTGTGCGGCGGCTGGGTTTCTTGAGAGTAGAGAAGCAAATCGGGCGATTCGTTACCGCCTCGGCGCGCCTTTATCCGGACAGCGTGGCGAAAAGGTCTCGGAGCTCCGCTTCGACCTCGGCGGGATCGGCGACGGTCTGGGCAACCTCGTCGTAGAGGATCGCTTGATAGCGGGCGCGGAGGCGGTGCGCCGCGACTCTTGCGGCGGCTTCGGCGAGCCCGGCCCGGGCACCGAGGTCGCGATACGAGGCCGAGTCATCTTCGCCGAGCAGCGCGGGTTTGAGCGCTTCGAACACGTGGCTCCTACCGGACTCTTTCATCTCGGCGCCCAGCCGGTCGAGGACGCGGTCGAGCAAGGTGATCGCCCAGCGGCGCAGATAAAGACGCTCGGGCGTCAGGCAGTGGAAGGGCTCGTGGCGGTAGCGCTCTTCGCCCGCGAGCGCATCGAGCGACAGAGGAGGCCGTCCCCCTCGCTTTCTCGCTCGGTCGCGATCGTGTTGATTGGCCAGGTAATTCGAACAGGCGGCCATGAGAAACGACCGGAATCGGCCCTTAGACGGGTCGATGGCTTGCAAGTCCTGCTTCTCCAGCAGCCGGGTGAAGAACCCCTGGACCAGGTCGAGAGCTTGGTCGGCGTCGTGGCCCTTATGGCGCACAAACGCATAGAGCGGATACCAGTACGACGCACACAAAGCTTCGAGGGCCGCTCGCGCTTCCGGCGCCCTTCGATCGCGGGCTGCCAGGACGATGCTCCAGTGTGTCGTCGTGAACGAGGCGCGATAAGCGTGGTCCATGGGATCCGGAAGAGACGAAGAATGAAGTACTCGCGTTGCCGCGTAACAGAACGACCGTTGACCGGAAGCCAAGCGCAAAGGCGACACTCTGGTTCAAAGCGTTCTTGTCCGACTCCGACTTTAGCATGACGTCTCGAAGCCGACCACCGACACGTTCACCCGCGGTCGAACCAGGTCGAGAGACGTTCGCGCTCACACGCGCGTACCGCTTCTCCGAGGCAGTTGAACAGCGCGTCCTCGTGCAACCTCGACCGCAGAACCTCCAACAGGGGCGATCGGTATTTCCAGCTTTTCCAGGCTTCGTCAAGGCTGATCCCGAAGTGCTTCTTGAACGCCGATCGAAAGGTCCACCGATCGGCCCGGCGATAGAACTCGCGGTAGCGGTTATGCCAAACGCGAGCAAGTCTGCCTTCAATCGTAATTTAGGCATGGTCAAAGCTCCAATTGACAGGCTTGGAAAAGCCACTACGATGCGCCGGGTCGCGGTTTCAACGTGCGATTTCGTTCTGACGTAGCGATTGTGGCGGATGGCGCCAAGCAACAGACTGCGGGCTCTTGACGCCTTGGAACACGAGCGAATGTAACGAATTGTCAAGAGACCTTGCGCACGACCAGCGTCGCGCACGCTTTGCTATTAAGGTAGGCGGGACGCGGCGTCCGATTAAGCTGGGGAGACTGTCAGCGAGCTGGTAAGCTCGTTGAGTTGTGAGCTTTGATCTACTGCACAAGGAAGTGCGTTCGCGAATGCCCGGCACATCCTATCAGCGCCCGACCACACGAGAAGCGGGCCGGCCGGACGGTTGGTTCGGGTCTGTCGTCGCGAACGTGCACATCGGGCAAGGCCGACCGGCCTGCGCGGCGGCGAATCGCATCAAATTTCGCTTGCATGAGCTCGGCGGAGCTGATCTGCCGAACGACTTCGGTCGTCGTGACCTTGTCGCTGGCGCAGCGACTGGGCGTCGACGGCTACGGGCGGATCGAATTCGCCTTCAACGTCGTGTTCTGGCTCGTGCTGCTCCTGCGCGACAGCAGCGACGTGATCGTGGCCCGCGAGCTGTCGCGGCATCCGCGGCTGATCCGTCCGCTCGTCGATCAGGTCCTGGCGTACAAGACTATGTTTGCACTCATCTTGTTTTCGTGCCTGTCGCTGGTAGGGGGCGCTGACCATGGCGGCCGGCCGACTGGACAGTCCTGGTGCTTTACGGGCTGATGCTTTTCACCACGGCGATCGGCCTGGACTTCGTGTTTCGCGGGACCGAGCGCATGGGGCTGGTGGCCATTTCGCTGTGCGTTCGCACGTGCATCTATGCCTTCGGCGTGCTCCGTGCGTGTCCGGATGCCAGCCGGATCACCTGGGTGCCGATCTGGCTGACGGTCGGCGAGGTGAGCGGGATCGCGCTGGTTTGGGTCAGTTACCTGAGGAAATATCGGCTGCCACGTCCGCGGCTGGGCCTGCGGTTTCTGTTCATCATGGTGCAGCGCGGGCGGACAGTCTGCTTGATGCAGCTCTCGCAGGCCGTGATCAATACGGCGGATCTGCTGGTGGTCGGGTTCCTGAGTCGTGGAGCGACGTGGGCCGCTACGGGGCGCCGCACCGGATGGTGACGGCGCTCTTGACGTTTGGCCTGATCCTGCAGCAGGCGGCGTTTCCGACGCTTTCGCGGTTGTGGCGCCAGACGGCGGGCGCCGGGCGCGAGGCGCTCGATTCGCTGGTCGAGGTGCTTGATGACCGGGCTGGTGCCGGTGGCGGTCGGCTGCACGGTGCTGGCCGATCCCCTGGTCCATCTGTTCTGCTGCCCGGCAGCGATTACGCAGGGGCCGGCTTCCTGCTGGCGCTGGGGATCTGGCGAGCACCGTTGCTGATCTTGGCCTACCTGTACCAGATCACGTTGATCGCCCTCAATCGCGAGACGGTCGGCGTGCGAACGCTGGTGGCCGGCGGCGATGGCCATCGGGCCGCTGGTGGCCGTTCTTGCAGGCTGACGTTCGGGCTGCCGGGGGCGGCGCTGGGCGTGCTGCTGGTCGGGTTGGCGCTGGTCGTGGCGGGTTACGGCTGCCTGGCCCGTGAAGGGCGGCAGCCCGCCTGGCACCACCACCTCGCGCGGCCGGTGCTGGCGTCGCTGGCGATGGTGCCGGTCTGCCTGGTGCTCAAGCACCATCATGTGCTGCTCGCGGTCTTGTGCGGTGCACTGACCTACATCGCCGTCTGGCTGGCTCTGGGCGGCTTGCGGCATACGCGATTGTGGAGGCGTGTCCTTCGGCCGCTCGCAGAGCTACCGGCCGATGGCGTCGTGAAGTTGGCCACGTCAGGCACGAGCCTGTGCGGAGATGCAGCGCGACATGGAGGTCGCCGATGAAATTCTGCATGATCACGACGTTCTTCGGGCGCACAGTTTCGGCGGCGACGCCGCGTACGTCGATCGCCTCAGCCAGGCGCTCTTGCCGCCGCGGCCATGAGGTCCACGTCTACTACTGCGTCGATGCGTTGAACGCCGTGCGCGGCGACCATCCGCTCGCGACCGTATACGCCGCCGCCGGGCCTGCACCTTCATCCGCTTGAAGAGCCGCGTTCGGCATCCTCTCGCCGCTGGCGACGCAGGCGACCGGGCTGCCGCTCTTCAAGTGGCACGAGCTGCGCCAAGCGCTCGACGACCGCCGACACCGACGTCGTGCATTTTCACAATATCTCGCTGGTCGGTGGGCCGGGCGTCCTGGGTCTGGGGCAGAACCGCCGGGCCGTCCGGATCATGACCGCGCACGAGCACTGGCTGATCTGCCCGATGCACCTGCTCTGGAAGTACGATCGCGAAGCCGTGCGACGGGCCGAGCTGCGTGAGCTGCTGCTTGCGGGGGCGGCCGGCCGCCGCAGGTCTGGCGGCTCACGTCGGCGATCGAGCGCGGGCTGCGCAACCTCGATGCGCTGATTTTCCCCAGCCGCCACGCGCTCGAAGAGCACCGCCGCCGCGGGCTCGGGACGTTTGTGCCGCTGGTCCAGCATCCCCTATTTCCTGCCCGACGATTGGTCGGGAGGAATCGAGCGCGAGGCCGCCGCAGGTGCTCGATCGACCCTACCTCGCCGCCGCGGGGCGGCTGGTCAAGATGAAGGGCTTCCAGCGGCTGATTCCGCTCATGCGCTACCTTCCCGAGGTCGATCTGCGGATCGCGGGGACCGGCCCGTACGAGCACGAGCCTTACGGAGCATGGCCGGCGACCTGCCCAACGTGCACTTCGAGGGGCTGCTGGGCGGCCGCGGCGCTGGCGCGGTCTGTTTCGCAATGCGCGGGCGGTGGTGGTGCCGTCGCTGTTCCCCGAGACGTTCGGCTACGTGGTGCTCGAAGCGTTCGCGGTCGGCACGCCGGTCGTCGTTCACGAAGGGGGCGGGGCGCTTTACGAGACGGGCTTCTTGAGCGGCGGCGGCCTGGCCTATCGCACCGACGGCGAGCTGCTCCTGGCGATGCGGCGAATGGTCCACGACCTCGCGCTGCACGACGAGCTGGCCGCACGCGGTTTTGCCATGCGGATGGGCAAATGGTCGGAAACCGAGCACATGGAGAGATACCTCGAGCTGGTCGAACAGGCTGCCGCCAAGCACGAGCAGCCCGTGTATCCGCGGCCGCACGTGCTGACGCGGCCGGTGCGCAGGCCGCGGCGCGTGACTGACTGACAGAAAGCGGAGCGCTGATTGTGACGCACCCGCGCTGGCGAGCATCACGGTTCTTTCCGCTCCTCTTCAAAGTCGCCTTTCGCTCCGCGAAACGACGTGCTTTCGCGGAGCGAAAGCCGATTGTTCTGGTGGTTCTCTTCGCGCTGGCGGCGGCGTGTTTTGGCAGGCTGGTTGCCGATCCGAGTGCGCTCTTGGTCGACGGCGCGCGGCCCAGCATCGATCGCGCCAATGCGGGCGAGCAGCGGCCAGTCGGCAACGATGCAACGTTCATGTTCATTCCACAGCATTTGTGGATCAGCGCCACGATCGCGCGGTTCGGCCACATTCCGCTCTGGGACACGCGCGGGTTCGGCGGGCGCCCCATGATTGGCAACCCGCAAAGCGGAATGTTTTACCCGCCGGTGTGGCTGGCTTGGTGGTCGGGCGCACCCGCGACGCTGGGCTGGCTGACAGTCGGGCACCTGATCTGGGGTGGATTGGGAGTTTACGTCCTCATGCGCATCCTCGGGCAACGACGCCTGGGTGCGACGGTCGCGGCAGGGACATTTCTGGCCTCGCCGCTCTTGCTGGCTCACGTGTTCGAGGGCCATTACCCGCACGTGTGGGCGGTTTGCTCTTATCCCTGGGCATTCTGCGCGTACGCCGAAATCCGAGCCGGCCGCACAAGGGGGCGACTCGGTCTGCCCGTGATCCTGGCGCTGGTCTTTCTGGCAGGGCATCCCCAGGAGTGGCTGCTTTTGGTCATGACCCTGTCGGCCTGGGCGGGCTACGACGTGGTGCGGGCACTCGCGGGCGGCGGCCTGCGCTGGCCGTGGGCGCGCCAGCACGCGCTCGGTTGGGCCGCGGCGCTCGTCGTATCACTGGGAATGACGGCCGTGGAGCTGGTGCCAGAGTGGAGCGTGCGGCCCTGGCTGCGCCGAAGCCACGAAATGACGCGCGATGCCGAGGTCCCGACGCGACACCACTTGACCGCCCTGAACGGCTTTCAGCTTCTGAGCCCGAGCGCTCTGGGCGGTCCGGCCGATTATTTCGGTAACGACAACTACTGGGAGACGCTGCTGTCGATCGGGCTGGCGCCACTCGTCTTGGGCGTGGCCGCTATCGCGGTTCACCGCGACCGCACGCTCGTCCGGGGTTGCCTTGCGCTCGTCGCCCTGAGTTTCTGGTTCGCCTGCGGGCGGCATCTCGGGCTGTTCACGCTGGTCTACGCAGTCGTGCCGGGCATGAGCTGGTTCCGCGTGCCTGCGCGCGCCCTATTCCTCGCCAACTTGGCGGCGGCTGTGCTGGCGGGGCTCGGCATTGAAGCGCTTCGAGAAGTCGATCGCGCCTGGTGGCGGCGGTTCGCAACGGTGCTCTTCGTGCTGGCCGTCGTGGGGGCCGGGGCCTTGTGCGTCGCGCGGTCGCCAGCGGCGCCTCACCGATCGAGTGCGCTGCCGCTCGATCATGGCGCAAATCGGATGGTTGTCGGTTCCGCTTCCTGGGAAAACTCGCCGCGCACGCCGCGCGTTAGCAACCGGGCGGCGCTGGCCGCCGATCGGGTGCTGCACGATCCGTGCTTCTGGGTCAGCGTGGCCACGCTTGGTACGATCGCCGTTGCGGCGAGTCTTTTGCAAAGTCGGCCCGCGCGTTTTTGCGCGGTCGGCTTCATGGGCCTCTTGGCGCTTGGCGAGCTCGCCTGGTCGGGGTTTGGTCTGCTGCAGACTGCCGCGGCCGATCGATTCGTCAGGCGAACTCCGCTCGCCGCTCTGGGCGAGCCAGCGATGCCGCCCTTACGCGTCAAGGCGCGCGACGCGGTTTACGGCGATCTGGCAGCCGTCGTCGACGGAATCGAGAAGACCAACATCAATGATCCGTTTCAGCTTGACCATGCGGCGCTCTTGTACGAAACACTGTACCCCTTGGCGTCGCATCGCCGGCCGATGGCCGAACAACTGATGAGTAAGCCAGTGCAGAATTCATGGCGGCTGGTTCGCCAAGCGGTCCTCGAGCGCATGAGCGTGGCGTATCTCGTTTCCGACCGCGTCGAGCCCGATCTGGCCTGGCCGGTGGCGCGCGTGGCTGCGACGAGCCAGCGGTGGTACGTGATCCAGGCCAATCGCATGGCACTGCCGCGCGCTTACGTGGTGCCGCGCAGCGACGGTTTTGGCCGAACATCGGGGAGTGATGCTCACATCGTTCTGCGACCTCGACCCCCGGCGATCGGTGCTCATGAGCCACGACCCGCTGGCGGCTCTCACCACCCCAGGGCGCCAGCCGTTTGCGGCTGCACGGTGGACATCGATCGATCCCGATCGACCCGCCCTGGCGGTCACGACCGAGGCGCCCGGATTGCTGGTGGTGGCCGACACCTGGATGCCGGGCTGGAGCGCGATGGTGGACGGCCGGCCCGCGCCGATCTTCCGCGGCAACTACGCGCAGCGGGTCATTCCGCTGTTCGAGCCAGGCCGGCACGTGATCGAAATGCGCTACCGGCCGCCCGGCTTCGCGGCTGGCTGCGCGATCTCGCTGGCAACATTCTTGGTGTGGGGCTTGTCATGTGGACTGGCCGCCTGGAGGTACGCGCGGAAGTCGGGCCGGTCAGCACGAACAGAGCAAGCGGTCTACGGGGGCCCGCACGCGTTCAGGGCCCCTGATGGCGCGGGTGGCGGCACGCTTGAGCTTGTGATCGCCGCTTGCGGCGGACGCGCCTGGCAATCGTAGATGCGTATCTGAACTTCGTGAGCCCCGGCTTCGGGCGGCAAGCAAGCCACGGGCGCCCGCCCGGCGATCAATTCACGAAGGACCTGGCTGTAGTGGTTGCGGCCGTCGACGTGCGGCTTGCGGCACCACCAGCCAGCGCGTGTCGGGGTCGACGGCCGCCTCGTACACCTTGGCAAACGCGTAGCCCGGCCGCTCACTGAAGTAGAGCGCCCAGTCGTTCAAGTCCAGCACGCGGTCTTGGGGTCGCGTGTCGGCGCGACAGCCACTGGGCGGCCGCGTGATAGACGCTGAACGGGCCCTGATTTCTCGGCCCGAGCGTGAGCAAGTTGGGAACGACGACCGCGAGCATGACGAACAGGGAAGCGATCGCGGGCCGGAGCCAATGGTAAAGCGGCTCACGCTTGACACTCAGCCAGCGGCCGGGCGCCGTGATCGCGCTCGAGAGCTTGACGATGGCGTGGGCCGCCGCCAGGGTCAGGACCATGCCGGGCACGAGTCCATGACGCTGCGTGCCATAGCCGGCCGTGGCATAGAGCCGCACGAGTGCGGCGGCCGACACGGTCAAGATGATGCCGAGGAAAAGCCACTCGGGCGGTTTGCGGCGCGTGAGCGAGCCGATAGCCAGGCCCACGAGTGCAAAAGGGTAAACGAGTGGCCCCACCGCCAGGCGCAAGACCTTGTGCATTCGCAAGAGCGCCAGGTGATAGGTTTCGTATGTCGTCTGGTCGGGCTGCAAGCGGTTTTTCGCGCTCGAGCGCCAGCGAATCGGCCGGCGGCACCCAGCCCATCACTCGCGCGATCCCCGGCTTGGTTCCCAGGCCTCCCTTCATGGCGACGTATGGGCCGATCAACACGACGAGCCCCAGGCCGAGCGCCACGGCCACGCGCCACGACCGCGGTGGTTTGATCGCCTGAGTTGTCGTCGGCGACCGTACGAGTAAGGTTGCCGCGAGGGCCACGGGCAGGAGCATGCCCTCGGGCCGGGTGAGGTAGGCCAGCGCGCTCGACGCCAGCGCCAGCGCCAGCCAGCGCAGCTTGCCATCGCGCAGCAAACGCACGGCCCCCCAGAGGCCAAAACTCCACCAGAGCAAAAACGTGCTCTCGCTCAAGACGTTGACGACAAGTAGCGCGATCATCGGGTTGGCGACCAGGAGCATGCTCGCCAGCCAGGCGCCGTCATCGTTAAAGAGAGCATGAGCGAGAAAATAGACTGGAATGACCAGGAGCAGCGCCGCCGCGATGCCGAGCACGAGTGCAGCATGCTGCCACGACTTCGGCCCCTCGCCGCCAGTCAAGCGGTGGGTGGCGGCGAGCAAGACCGGGTGGAGCGGATGGTCGATGCCTTTGAGTGGCGCTTTGCCAGTCGCCTCGGTCGATCTGTTCGGCCTGATGAATATAGCGCAGACCGTCGGCGAAGCAGGCCTCGGTGTGAAAGAGCACCCAGCCGAGCAAGGCCGCGGTGCCGGCCAAGAGCAGGCCAATGCGTGCGGCGTGGCCTGGGGTCACTCCGGTTCATCCTTTCGGAGCTCAAGTCGCGTTGCGGCCGCGCCGGTGCCATGCAAATCGGGATCGCCGAGCGGGACCGGTCGATTCATTAATCACGCGGGCTCTTGCTCGGTTGCCTCGGCCCAACGCGCCGACTTACTTTACCGGCTCTGGCTGGGGCGTCAATCCGAGATGCTCGGCCGCCTCCGCCGCAACGATCGTCGACCTATCGCCTGCCTTCGTCGACCTCGACCAGCCCCACGTCGACCCCCTGCCCTCCGCCGGTCTGGTGGCAGTGCACGGCGATCACGACGCTGTGCTCCGGGTTTCAAGGCGGCCAGCGCAGCCGGGCGGATCTCGACGAGCTCGTAGCTCATGAGGTAGCCCGGCTCGACGGCCGCAAGACGTTCCGTTCAGGTAGATCTCGACGTCCTCGTCGTGATAGACCGCAAGCTGAAGCCGCGAAGGGTCGGCCGTGGCGGGCAGGACCGCGGTGCGGCGCAGCCAGATGTCGGGCGTGTTCCAGGTCGTGCCGACGACGGCGCCGGGCGTGCCGCGCGGTGCCGAAGCCCCCCGTCGCCCGTTTCCAGTCGCTGTCGTCGAAGTCGGGCCGATGCCCAATCGCCGGCTGGCTTCTGCCAACGTGTAACGCCACGTGACCGGCTTGTTGCGCGAGGTCGCGATCAACTTCGGTGACGCGCGGCGGCATCGGAGCGGGTGCAAATCGCCGACCTTGGCCCGGTCGCGGTTCCACCACTTTCTTCCAGGTCGTCGGGATCTTCGAGCATCTTGATGAACACGCCGCCGATCACCGGACGCGCGCGCATGCCGTCGCTCTTGGGGTCGTCGGTCACGTAGGAGTCGACAAACGGCAGCCGCGCGGTCGTCTCGTTCAGGTAGTCGTAGATCGGCGACACGATCGCTTCGAAGTCGGCCCGGTTCTCGGCCAAGGTCGCGCTCCAGAGGCACCAGTCCGTCTTGGTGAGGCGGGTGCGCGAGTCGAGCGGCACGCCGTAGCGCTGGATCACCTTCTTGTAATAGCGCGACCTCGCGCCGCGCGACCTCCGGCGGAAAGACGTCGAGGCCCAGCAGCTTGTCCCAGACGAGGTTGTACTTCTGGCTCCAGGTGTCCGGCTTGTCGAAGGCGATGCGGTAGTGATCGCCGTCGGCGGCCGCTTTCATCCAGTGCGCGGCGTATTCTCGCGCGAGCGCCGATAGCGTGCACCCGCGGCCGCATCGCCCCGCATCCGGCACAGCTCGCCGTAGGCGGCGATGGCCAGGATCGCCTTGACCGACAGGTTCGCGTTGTGCGCCAGGTGGCCCATGAAGTCGTCGGTGCAGAGCTGGTTCTCGGGGTCCTTGCCGTACTTCTCGAGGTAGGCTTCCCACCGAGTCAGTTGCGGCCACCATCGGGCGGCAGAAGTCGGCGTTGCCCTCCATCCTGGCGATGGCCGCACAGAGCATGATCAGGTTCGCGCTCTCCTCGACGGGCATCATGTCGGCCTCGTTCTTCGAGTCTTCGCCGCCGCCGTAGACCTGGCCGTTGGCCTGCGGATAGACGCCGACGTCGTGCGGTGCGAACGGGAACTTCCAGCGCGGCGACGTGCTGTAGACCAGGGCCGGAGCGACCAGGGCCTTGGCGTACGTCGGCCCCATCAGCAGGAACTGCGGCGCGGCCGGGTAGATGACGTCGACGGTCGCGACGCAGCCGTTGCTGCTGTTTTCCTTGGTGAAGAGCATCGGCTGCTTGTGCGGCGTCGGCCGCCAGGCCGCAGCCGGCCAGCGCCTGCCGGTACGCCAGCGCCGCCATCCGCGCGTATCGCACGCCGCCCGCCCTCGGTCAGATCGGCCATCAGCTCGTCGTCGAACGCCTCGCATCGCCGGACGAGGTCCGGCATAATCCCGCTCGGCGGCCTGGAGCAGGTCGGCCGGCGTCGCTCCATTGCGCCGCCAGTAGGGCCGCAGCTTCTGCCCGAGGAACTTGATCGCGTAGATCTCGTCATAGGCGATCATCAGGTGACGCGAGACCGGCTCCGGCCGCCGACGCGGCCCAGGTCGAACGACGAACGCCAGCACTGGCTCGCGATCGTTGGCGGCACGGGGCATGCGGGCGTCGTCGTGATCCGGGGAGGGTCCCTCGGTCGACAAAGGCTCTTGACGAGCGCACCGCTCGCTCCGACGACCGCCTTGGCGTGCGCCGCCGGCGCGGCGGCGTAGACATGGCCCCAGTCGATGCGCATGTCGTCGCCGGCCGGCTGAAGCAGCGTCTGATCGACGGTCCCGCGCGCGCAGCAGCGTTCAGCCCGGCGATTGGCTGTCGTCGAGCCACTCCACCTTCTGTTCGGGCGTGTTGACGGCGAGGAGCGCGCTCGTGCTCGTCGTAAATCGAGACACGGCATGGTCCGCGCCGTCGACCGAGCGAACGTCCCACGTCAGATAAGTCAGCGGCCGGGCCAGGACCTCGAGGTTCTCGGGCAAGGCCGGCGTCATGAATGTGAGAGTGACGTGGATATGTGCGATCGTCAAAGTCGTAGATGGTTCGCGTCGGCAAGACGCGCAGGCCGGCCTGCGGAAGCGCCGGCAGCGTGGCGTCGCCGCTCTGTGCCCATGAGCCGATAGGTCTTGCCGTCGATGCGGATCAGGCTCACGAGCGGGTGGTCGCGCCGCGTCCAGTGGCGGGTCGTGTCGTCGGTCAGCCGGTCGGCCATCGACCAGACGCTCAGATACGGATCGCTCGTGACCAGCGGCACGGCCGGCGGGCGGAACGCCCGCTGCTGGGCGTGCAATTTCGGTGCCCACAACGACGACAAGGCGACGCAGGCCGCGACCACGAAGACACATTCACGACGCTGACTCGGTTGCTTCATCCCAGGCTCCTCGCAAAACCGGTGGGCGCCCGCCCGCGCTGTTGATGCGAGTATCTGGGATCGGCTACCAGGCTGGCAAGGGGCGCTCGCGCTCGATTGTCACGGCTTCTGCCGCTCGTACGTCACCATGAAGAGCAGGGTGTTGGCCTTGGTCGCAAACTCGGTCGGCCGCGCCTTGCCGCTCAAGTCGTAGCAAACGCGCATCGTGTCGTCCTTGATCTCGTAGATGGCCAGGATCGTTTTCCCCTGGTTCGGTCCCTTGGCGGCTTTGATATCCATGGTCATGGGCAGCTTGCTGGAATCGGCGCTGCATGTTCCTTCCTCCCTCTCTTCGCCGATTTCGACCTTGTACTGGTCCCCTTTGACCACCAGCTTCGTCTTCTTCAGGATCTCGTCGGGGTATTTCTTTCCGGCGATCTCGCCGGAAACGGCCAGCCAGGTGCCGTCGCGCGATTTGGCTGCAGTCGGGTCGTCACCCGACGCTGAAACCGCGAAGATTGAACCAACCAGGCACGTCGCAGCGAATGCGTATTTCACGATCAATCTCCTGAATCGAACGGCGTTGAGAAAAAACGAAGCGAAATTCACCGGCGGCCCAGGGGTTTCACCGGCAGGCAACAGTCGATGTCGAACGGCTCCCATCCGACGACAAGCGGGTGGGCGCGAAAACCTCCATGGCCGGGTCATGCGTCGGCTGGTGGCCGCTCGCGGGCAGCCACGAGTAAAACAAGTAGCGCCAGGCTCGGTCGACCGTTTGAATGTCGCCGCGGCAGTGCAGGCTCGCGAACCGGTTAGCTCGAATCGTCGCCATGCTGACACCGCGGTCGGGAACGAATCCCGCGGGCAAGACCAGGCACCAGTCGAAGCGGTACTTCTTCATGGGCGTGATGTCGGGGTCGTCGCGGCTCATGCCGATCAGGGTGGCGTCGGGTACCAAACCATGCAGCCGGCCCCAGTCCATCAGCCGGTTAAAACCGCCCAGGATCTTGTCGGCGTCGTAGCCGCCGACCACCCTCACGTAGGCGATCCGTTTTGGCGGCGCGTCGACCAGCCGCACGCGAAAGCCATCGGGGTTGCGCGGCTGCGGCAGCTTTCCGAAATCATAGCCTGCGTTGGCGAGCAGGTCTTGTCGAATCTTGCTCTCTTCCACGAACCGCTGGCGCGAATCGTGGCGTGGGCTGTAGCCGTAGGCCTGCTTGAACGCTCGCGAAAAGTCCGAGGTTGAGGCGAAGCCGCAGAAAAGCGCGATCTCGGTGAGCGTGGCCTTCGGGCCGTGGCGCATCTGATAGAGCGCCTTCTCCAGCCGCAAGCGCCGCACGTAGGCATGCAAGGGTTCGCCGATTGCGGACCGGAAGATCCGATGGAAGTGGAACGGAGAAAAATGCGCGAGCCGCGCCAAGGTCCCGAGATCGAGCGGCTCCGCCAGGTGCTCATTGATATAGTCGATTACGCGGTTGATGCGCGCTGGTAGATTTGCTGCGATTCCTTGGCTCTCATGCCTGGCGGTTTCCGCGGGAACTAACCGAAGAAAGACGCTTTACGTCGCGTGTGCCGGCCCCATGCCCCTAGCGGTCGCTGCGCAGGGCCCACGCGCTCGTCGAAGAAACCCACCGCCGCGATGCCGCCCGGAGCCCGCGCCGAGACCGGCACGTCGATGTCGACGACCGCGAAGTCCGGCAGCTTCGGCACCTGCCGCGCGTTGTTCAGGTAGTCGTACTCGCGGAACGTGAAGCCGCTGTTGAGCACGACGTAGCGCTTGCGGGTTCAGGGGATTGGGATAGATCAGAGACCGGCACGTGATGGCCGGCGTCGAACGTCTTGTTCGCCGATGCTGCACGCCGTCCTTGTCCCACGGGATCGGCAGCTTGTCGGCGATCTTGGCGAGCAGGGCGTTGCTGCTGCGGGTCGCCCCAGAGGACGAGGTTGTGCGCGGCGATGTCGGCGTCGGTGACGTCTTTGTCATCCTTGACGCGCGCGTCGCCGCGGAACTGGCTGCCGCCAGTGGTCGATGGCGTGCTGCATCTCGGCGGCCGCCCACTTGCCGACCTTGTCGTTGAAGCGGCGCACCGGTCGGCCGGACCATCACGAAGCTGTCCATGAAGGCGTCGTCGATCGGCCCTTGCAGGCCGTGCCGCTTGCGCAGCGTGCCGTCGTCGTCGCGACGCCGCCATGACCCAATGGCCGTCGATTCTTGCGGAAATGGGCGATCCAGGACCGGTCGGACAGTCGGGCCCGGCGCATCGACTTCTTGTCCGTCGATCGAGACCCTTCGTTGCCTTGGAGATCGCCAGTCGGGACGACCAGCGAGCGGCCCGGGGCGATCGAGATCGTGAAGGCCGAGACGTTGGTCGGTTTCGATCGAGCGGGCCTCCGTCGCCGTTGCCCATGAGATCGACGTCGACGCGGGCCCGCTCCCAGTGCTGTTCCAGGCCGTCGATCTGCACCCAGAACGACACTGGTTGTAGCGGAGCGTCCAGGTGGTGAAATGGACCTCGGCCGGCACCGGGTCACGGCCGAGGGTCGACGATGCGAATCGATCCGCCGGTTGATCTCGTCCTTGGCCTCGGGCGTGTAGTGATGGCCGGCCTTGGCGCCGATCACGTGGACCAGCTCGATGCCCTCAGCGTCTGAGCGCCTTGGCCATCATGTCGGCGGCCTGCTTCTGGCGGTCGTTCTCGCCGCTGTAGGCGACGGTCGGGCAGTTGAACAGGTTGAGGGCATAGTCGGTGCAGTCGTAAAGGTGCCAGAGCTTCTTCTCGTACCAGGTCGGCTCGACTGCTTCGTTCTGAAACACCTTGAGGAAGTCGGCCGTTTCGGAGAAGCCGGCGCCCGGCGCGGCCGCGACCCATGTGCTGGGATAGTGGACGGCGAACTGCCAGCACGCCGCCCCGCCCATCGAAAAGCCGCGCATCACCAGCCGGTCTTCGTCGATCGGGTAGTGCTTCTTGATGTGATCGAGCGCCTCGAACAGGTCGATCTCGCCGGCGAACTTGTTGGCGTTGCAGTAGCGGCCATAGGGATGCAGCACAAACGCGTTCGGCGGCGCGAATTCGCCGGGCGACGATCTGCCGGCCCGTGATGAAGTTCAGCTCGCTCAAGTTCTCGCCGCGCCCGTGGCACCAGACGTCGAGCCGAAACCGATGCGGCGTGTTCGGCTGGTACGACGCCGGCACGACCAGCCCGTACGGCTGCACCGAGCCGTCGATCTTCGAGACGTAGCCCCGCACCACCAGCCCGGTCGCCGTGTTCCACGGCGCGTTGCCCGTCGCGCAACTGTCCGGCGCGCTCCAGGCCCTGCTCGAGCAGCTTCTTGGCCGCGGCGACCTCGCGCACGTTGAAAGAATTCGTTGTAGGTGAGGGCGTATCGAACGGCCTTGTCATAGATCTGTACATCCGGCAAGAGTGCCAGCAGGTCCGGCTTGTCCTTGAGCACCGTTCGCAGCTCGTCGATCTGCTTTCCCAGCTCGTTGACGGCTGTTGCAGCGCGGTCCGGTCGGCCTCATCCAGAGAAATGCCCTTGGGCGGAATCGGCCGCACCTTGGCCGGCAGATTGTCGTCCGGGCCGTCGCCGTGCGCCGGCCCCGCGACGCCGAACGCCCACAGGAGCGCCAGCACCAGCAACGTCGAGCGGCTTGACATCGGTTGATCTCCGTGTGCCGGCCTTGAAGTCCTCTCATGGCCACGCCAATTCATTGGACACGAGCGAGTGCTCTATGTCCAAGAAAAAAGGCCGGGAAGTGTACTGGAGGGCGCGATCGCGGCTCGGTTCACTGACCCAAGCGGGGCCGAAGAATCAATCGACTGCCGCTACAAGCACGCGCACGTGATCGAAGTGCTGATGAGAAAGGGTTGCCGCCAGCGCCGTGCCGGCACTCTTGGAGATGGCTGCCGAGGAAGACTTGACGATCTCGGCGAGCGCCATCGCAGCGCTCGCCGGGATCAACCCGCTCAGAGCCGCCGCGATGAAACAAGTGCGACATACTCAAGGCCGGTGCATTTCGAACAGGTCCGACGCGCGGCAATAAAAATCGCCGCCCAAGCGCGCGAGCGGGCGGAGCTTGCGCGGATCGACGGCCCCGCGGTCGTCGAGCACCGAGTCGTCGATGTGCAAGAGGAGCACCTCGCCGATGACGAGGTTGGCCGCAATCGGACCGTCGCCGATCGACATGATCTGGCACACGCGGCACTCAAGATGAACCGGCGATTCGGCGACTGCGCGGCGGGCGCACCTTGGTCGACGGCAGCAAAGTCAAGCCGGCGAATTCTGCTTCGCTTTGACCACGCGGCAGCTCCTTGGCCGTCGCGTTCATCTTCTCCGCCAGCGATTCCACGGCCGCGTTGAGCACGAACTCGCCCACGGCTTCGAGGTTCAAGAGGGTGTCTTTCTTGGTGCCGTCGCGGCGCAGCGTGGGCGAAAACACCACGACCGGCGGATTGGCGCCGAAGGCGTTGAAGAAGCTGAAGGGCGCCAGGTTCACGCGGCCCGCGGCGTCGACCGTGGTGACCCACGCGATCGGCCGCGGCGCCACCACGCCAACAAGGGCCCGGTACACTGCCACCACGTCGGCCGACGCCACATCGATAATCATTCGGTGATCCAGCTCAACGGATAGCTCGGGTCGTCGAGCGCGAGTGCCTGGCGAGTGAGGCGAAGCGGATTGACGGTATCAACCATCACCGCCAGCTCGTCGGTCCATTTCACGTCGCGGCTGGCCACGATTGTACCGGGATGCGGGCCATGCGGGATGCCGCGCGGGTGCAGTGTGAACGACGACTCGTCGACGCCGCGCCGGCTGCCGAAACGGCCGCGAACGTAGTAAAGCACCTCATCGGCCTGGACGTTCGAGTGCGCGTAGGGCACTTTGATCGCCTCGGGATGCGTGTCGAGCATGCGCGGGGCGAACGTGCACACCACGAAACCCGGGGCGTCGAACGTCTGCTGCACCGGCGGCGGTTGGTGGATCGTGCCCGTGATCGGCTCGAAATCGTCGGCGTTGAATGTGTAGGGATACACCATCCCGTCCCAGCCGACCACGTCGAAGGGATGACTTGCCAGAGTGTAGCGTGTGAGACGAGTGCTGTCCTTGACGAGCACGGTCGTTGCTTGCTCGCGGTCGACGATGGCGATCTCGCGCGGGCCGTGCAGGTCGCGCTCGCAGTAGGGCGCGCCCAGGCGCAACTGGCCGTCGGCATTCAGGTACTTGGGCGGAATCGCCACACTGCCCGCGGCTTCAATCACCAGCAGGTCGGGTTGAGTAGACGGCTCGAACTCAAATCGATAAGTCGTGCAGCGCGGGATGACAATGTAATCAAAATCATGGAACGGCAGCGGTCCGAACATGGTGTGCAAGACACCGCGGCCGGTATGTACGAAGACAACCTCGTCGTGCGTGGCGTTGCGAAACAGCTCCGATTGGGCCGCCGCGGGCCGGCAGCGAGCCAGGCTCACGTCGGCGTTGCCGAAGATAACCGTCCGGCCCGAGATCGCGTCGCCCGCGGGCGGGATCGAGCGCGTTTTCACGTGGTGGTGCCGCAACACGGGCTCATCGACGAGCTCAACGGGCACTGTGCCCGCCGGCTCGATGTGCGTCACGCGCGTCGGCGGGCGCAGGTGATAGGCGATGCTGTAGCCGCGCGAGAACCCGGCCGTCGTGACGACTTCCTCGTAGTAGATCCCCTCGTCTTTGAAGCCGGGGGTGTGGGCGTGGGCGATGTGCCGTTTGCGGGGGATGGCGCCAAGCTGGAGATACGGGGGCATGGCTATTGCTCCGGGGCCACAGGGTGCGCGGGGTGGGCGACGACCCGGTTGCGCAGGGTTCCCAGCCGCTCGATCGACAGCTCGACAATGTCGCCCGGCTTGAGCCAGCCGCCGGCCTTTTCGGGGGTCAGCTCGAGAATGCAGCCGGTGCCGACCGTGCCCGAGCCGAGCACGTCGCCGCGCCGCAGCGTGGCGTCGCGGCTGGCATGCGCGAGCAACCGAGGCCAGGTCCAGTACATCGAACCGGAATTGCCGCGCGACAGCAAGCGGCCGTTGACCGTGGCGGTCATTTCAAGGTGCAGCCGGCCATCGCGATAGCAATCCGATAGCTCATCGAAGCTCACGAGGTCCGGGCCAAGCGACGTGGCGAAGTCCTTCCCTTTACTGGGCCCGAGGCCAACAGCCATCTCGACGCGCTGAAGATCGCGAGCGCTCCAGTCGTTCATGATGGTAAAACCCGCCACAACCTCGAGCGCCTGTTCGTCGTCGGGCAGGTCGCGGCATGGGCGGCCGATCACGCAGGCGAGCTCGAGCTCGTAATCGAGCGCCTCGCTGCCGCGCGGGGCCCAAACCTCGGCATCATGACGGATGACACTCGACGGATTCGAGAAGTAGAAGACCGGAACCTGGTACCACTGCGGCACCATGTCTAGCCCGCGTTGTCGACGACAGGTAGCCACGTGCTGCTCAAACGCGTAGAAATCGCGAATGCTGGCGACTTCGGGGAGTGCACTTCTCATGATGGCGACTTTGCTTTTTTTCAGAGCGTTCCGCGGCGGGCCTGCTCGCGCTCGATGGCCTCAAAGAGCGCCTTGAAGTTCCCCTTGCCGAAGCTGCGCGCCCCGCGCCGTTGGATGATCTCGAAGAAGAGGGTCGGCCGGTCCTCGACCGGTTTGGTGAAGATCTGGAGCAGGTATCCCTCGTCGTCGCGATCGACCAGAATGCCGAGCTCGGCCAGCTCGTGGATGTCTTCGCGAATCGGGCCGACGCGCTCGGGAAGGATCTCATAATACGCGGGGGGAACCCTGAGGAAAGAGACGTCGTTGGCGGCCATGGCCTTGACGCTGGCGATGATGTCGCCGGTCGCCAGCGCGATGTGCTGCACGCCCGGCCCGCCGTAGTACTCGAGGAATTCCTCGATCTGCGAGCGGCGCCGTGATCGGGCGGGCTCGTTGATCGGGAACTTGATCCGCCCGCGGCCGTCGGCCACGACCTTGGACATGAGCGCCGAGTACTCGGTCGAGATGTCCTTGTCGTCAAAGCTCACCATGAGCGAGAAGCCCATGACCTTGTTGTAGTAGTCGACCCAGTCGCCCATCTTGCCCTCCTCGACGTTGGCGACGATGTGGTCGATGACTTTGAGGCCGACGGGGTGAAACGTGCGCGGGCTGTAGCGATCGGGGTCCATCGGCCTATAGCCCGGGGCGAAGACGCCGCGATACTTCGAGCGATTCACAAGCGTGTGCGTGGTGTCGCCATACGTGTGAATCTCGGCGAATTCGTAACTGCCGCTTTCGTCTTCGATCGTGCTGGGAGGCACGGCCGGCCGGGCGCCGCGCTCGACGGCAAGCTCGAAGGCCGCGCGGCACGTCATCGACTTCGAGAGCAATCGACTGCACGCCGTCGCCATGGCGCACCAGGCGCATGGCGTCGGGGTGGTCGGCGCCGCAAGGGCGAGGCCAGCACGAACGTGATATCACCCTGGCGCAGCACGTAGCACGCCTCGTGCCGTACGCCGGTTTCCAGCCCGGCGTAGGCGACGACCTGGAAGCCGAACGCATTCCGGTAAAAATACGCCGACTGGCGCGCATTGCCCACGAACATGCGCACGTGGTCAATCCGCCGCAGGGCCATCACGTCATTGGCCATGGGAGTCGCCTCATGCTTCTTTGAACGACCGTGAGACCGGCCGCCGCGGGGCGGCCGGTGTCCATCACCGAACGCTTATTCGTCGTCACCTTAGCCCACGACGCCGCGGCGCCGGTCATCTTCCAATCCAATCCAGAAGATGGCGATGGCGTCGAGCACTTCGTGCGCGCCCTGGAAAAACCGGTTGGGGTCGAACCTCGGCGAGAAGAACACGTCCTCGAGCTCCTCCATGGTGTGGCCGGCGTGCTGGGCCTCGACCCGGTTGTGCCAGGTAAAGAAGGCGACTTTCAGGCCCGGCAGGCGGGTTGCCTTGATGTGGAGCAAGCCGTCTTCGAGCTCTTGCCAGAAGCCGGCGGCGGCCCAGTTCTCGACGGCAAAGCTGGCTCCCTCGGCAACCTGGTCGTCCTCGCTGCCGTAGAGCCGCTGGAGCTCGTCGCAAAACTTGAGCGTGTAGGGCCGGCCGTGCCGGCGCGTGCCCAGATCGTTGAATCCGAGGCCGAACGTCTCGCCCACGGCCAGCAGCCACTCGAAGTGAGCGGCCCGGAAGCGGAACAAGCCGCCGTCGACGGTTCCCTCGGTGCTCACCAGCTCGGGATCGCCCTCGCGGTCCTTGGCGTCGTCGTCGACCGGACGCGCGGCGGCCGTGGTGGGGCCGCCGGTCGTGCGCCGGTAGATCACCCCCAGCTCGTTCATCAGGATTTCCTTGGCCGAGCGTGCTTGCTGCAACGTCGGCGCGTTGATCACCCGCAAGCAGCGCGGCGACCAGGAACTGATTGGAGAACACCGAGAACTGCCGCACGAAGTGGACGAGCTCGGGGTCGGTCGCGCGGCCGTCGCGGAACCAGCGCGTGTAAGCGTTGTCGGTGATGATCGAGTGGTGCAGCAGGTCGCGGTCGACCCGTTCGAGAAAATCACGAAAGCCATCGACCTGCTCTTCGGTCAGCTCGCCCCGGCGAAGCCGGTCTTCGATCCGTGAAGAGACCAGGTCGTGATGCGTGGCGATGCTCATGGGATACCCCCTCAAAAGTTGTGTGAAAGGAGCGGGGGACTGGCGCACTCAATTTTAATCAATTCCCGGCCCGGCGGTCGACACACTTTAGTCAAGGCGATGGTGTTCCGACAAGGCACTGTCTCGAAGGCCGCGGACCTGGTTGGCGAAATCGGAAACTCGCGATACGATCGGCGAGACGACAAACGCGCAGCAGCGGCACTGTTCGCGAGGCACCACTGATGACCTCATACCAGTTTCCGGCCGGATTTGTGTGGGGAGTCGCGACCGCGTCGGCACAGATCGAGGGAGCCGCGCGGGAAGACGGCAAAGGCGAATCGATCTGGGACCGGTTTGCCACGATTCCGGGCAAGGTTAAACGGGCCGACACCCCGGAGATTGCCTGCGACCATTATCATCGTTACGAGGCCGACTTTGATCTGATGCGCGCTCTCGGCGTGCGTCACTACCGCCTCTCGATCGCCTGGCCGCGTGTTTTTCCCGACGGTGATGGATCCTCAAACGCAGCCGGGCTCGATTTCTATTCGCGGCTGATCGACGCCCTGCTGGCGCGGCAAATCACGCCGTGGGTCACGCTCTTTCACTGGGACCTGCCCCAGCCGCTAGAAGACCGCGGCGGCTGGCTGGTCCACGAAACCGTCACGGCATTTGAACGCTACGCCGAGACCGTGGTGAAGCGGCTGGGCGACCGCGTCTTGCACTGGTTCACCGTCAATGAGATTCCGTGTTTCATCGGCAAGGGTTATGGAGACGGCTATTTTGCGCCTGGGCGGCAAGTCGACGCGAAGGCGCTCAACCAGGCTTATCACCACGGGCTTCTGGCGCATGGCTCCGGTGTGTCGGCCGTGCGGGCATACGCACGGCCGGGCGCACAGGTTGGCCTGGTTCACAACCACCTGCCGGCCCCGCCGATTCCGGCGGTCGAAACCGATGCGCACATCGACGCCGCCCGCGCCTATTACCGGCAGACCAACCAGCACCTGATGGCTCCATTATTTCTGGGCGCGTACGACGAATCCTTCCTCGCCAAGGCCGGTGCCAACGCACCCAAGGTCGAGGCCGGCGACCTCGCCGTGATCGCTCAGAAGACCGACTTCCTCGGCTTGAACCCCTACGCTGGCGACTTCGTGCGTGCCCGCGCCGATGGCACGCCTCAAGTGCTCGAGTTTCCGCGGCAATACCCCAGCGGCGACCTCGCGTGGCTCTTGATCACGCCGCAGGTCATCTACTGGTCGGTGCGGTTCGCTGCCGAGGTCTTTGGGGTCAAGACGTTCTACATCACGGAAAACGGTGCTGCGTTCGATGACGCCGTCACACCCGAGGGCGAAATCATTGACCTCGATCGCCGCGAGTACATTCGCAATCACTTGATCGCGCTCTACCGCACGATCGACGAGGGATTCGACGTGCGCGGCTACTTCGCCTGGTCGTTCATCGATAACTTCGAGTGGGCCGAGGGCTACTCGAAGCGCTTTGGCCTTGTGTACGTCGATTACGCCAGCCAGCGCCGGCTGCCCAAGTTGAGCGGCCGGTGGTACTCGGAAGTGATGCGGCTCAACCGGGTCGTTTAGAGGCTGTATTCTTCTTCGGGTCGCTGGCCGCGCGTCGTGAGCAGCCCCGCCGGGTTACACTGGCCAAGGCATATTGCGAGCGGTTCGTGCCTGTCAGAATCGCATTCCAATGCCCGTGTTGGTCACGATGTTCAGGCCGTGGCTTTGGGGACCAAGCGCGACCATGCCGCCGACCTCGATGTTCGGCGTGATCAAGTAGTGGAGGCCGATGTCGACGAACTGCAGCGATGTGTCTTCTCTGTTGCCGTTGGTGATCACGCCGAAGTATTCGACGTGGGTGAACCACCTCTCGGATGCGGTCAGCGGGATCTTGAGCACGGCAGAGGGCACCCACAACACGTAAGCGTTCCCCTCGGCGGTGTCGGTGCCGAACCGAAAGCCGGCATCGAAATTCCACCGATTGGGCAACGTCCAGCCGAGCGCGTATCCGACGCGCAATTGCGTTGCCGACTGCGGCCCGCCGGTCGGGGTGTGGCCCTGCGCCAGAAACGCGCTTTGTGGCACCCACGTTGATTGACGCGTCAGCGCCGCTTTGAAGCCGTAAAAGATCTGCTGTTCAGCGTTGGCACCGAAACCCCCGGCGATGTCTCCCGCGTCGGGCTTTCGCTCCCTTCCCGACTCGTAGTTCCATCCCAGGCGCAGCTCGAATCGATCGCCGATGCCGTAGCGCAAGAGCAGTTCGGGGTAGCTGTTCTTGATCTTTTCGCCGTGCAGGTCGAGAAACGAGTACGACGATTCAACGACGAACCGGTTTGCTCCCACTGTGAGCGGGGCGAACGTGAAGGAGTTGCGGTCGGTCTCGATGAACTCCTCTTCCTGACTCAGTTCGGCGCCCAACGAAGTTTGGTCGGGGCTATTCTCGGTGAGCGCTTCTCTCGGAGGTTCGATTAGCGCCGATTCCACCAGCCGCGCTCCGACAGACTGGGCGACCGCCTCGCCTTCAGGCAGGGTGAGCGCGAGAAGCCATGGCGCCAGCAAGACGGCAATCACGCGAAAGCGGTGCGCGTGAGTCACTCCGGTCGTCTCGTGATTTCCACGTTGATGTTTGAGGGCCCGCAAGATCATCTCCCGACCGGCAATGTCAAGAACGGGCCGCTTGCGCCCTCCTGGTTGGCAAAATCGAGACGGCCGAGCTGAAGCACCAGAGAAAAGGTCGTCTTGCTGGCCTGGTCGCGGTCATCGATGTAATACCAGTACCCGCGGTACTTCACCGCCACATAGGCACAGGGCGGCGGCTTGTGGCCGTGATGGGTGTGGACGGTGAAGAGTCCCGCAGTCACGGCCCGCAGGTCGACCGGTGTGCCATCCGCAGCCACCGGCGGTCGAATCACGCCTGACGCGACATGCTCCGGCGGGACTTCCACTCCGTTGGCCAGGAAGAAATGGACCTGCGCCGTCGAGCGCGGGGTGAGGCGCAGATCGGTCGATGGTTCCTTGGGGGCGCGGAGCGGGTCGAGAGCGTCGCTGGCCACCCGCAGGTCGTATCGCGGCAGGCCCGGCTGGAGGTTGAGCAAGCTCTCCAGTTCCCGGATCACGGGGTGATTGACGGCCGACGGGTTGAGCTCGAGCACGAGGTTGTGCTCTTTTCGGACCAGGGCCCAGGAAGCCCCGTCACCGCTCGGGCGATATTCCATGGCGTTTTTGGCCGCATCGACCGCGGACGAGGCGGTCACGGACGCCGGCGGCAGCGGGCCGCCGACCGCGGTGTCATGGTCCTCGGCTGAGATGATTGCCAGCCCAAGGTCCTGCGCGACCTGCATCAGATGTGCGATCCGCTGGAACCGAGCGGCGTCAGGGGCGAATTCGCGCTGCGGGCCGCTCGCTGAAACGGCGTTGGGCACGCCGTTGAGCCGCTCCGCGTAAAGTCGGATCACCGTTGAAATCGGCCAGCTCGTCGAGGCCAGGAAGACCATGGTTTCGGCCGGCATGGGAGTGAGGTACCGACGAACGGCGTCGCTGCTCGGCGGAATGAACGAGATCGTCGGCCGGTTGGCGCCGCTCACAGTCACATCGGGCAAGACTGAGGTGAACGTCCGGAAGATCGGACCGCTCGGGTTCGGAGCCTGGAAGAACGGCCGGGCCTCGGCTCCGCCGGCCAGCTCATACTGCGCGGCGATTGACGAGACGTTCAATCGGAACGGCGTCTCGTTGTATCTCAAGCGGACGATGTTCTCGAGCAACTGTTCCTCATAAACCCGCCCGATCGAGTCGTTGTACCGCGCGTGCGTCTGATGGAGAGCCATCGGGCCGAAGGAACACCCGCCACCAAAAAGCGCAAGCACAAGCCCGGCCGCGAGTGCGGCTACCGCTCGAATTGGACCGCGCCGGCCGGGCATCTCCACCTCCGAGCACAGCCTCTCCAAGCCGAGCCGGAGGTTGACGGCGGACCCGGCCGAGCCGCACGCATCGCGGACGCTCGCTTGCCTTCGGCCAGCGAAGACTTCGTCCGCCGAGCATGCAACAACAGATGAAGACAATCAGCCGACGCCGCGGAAGGGACTGTACTGGTTGTATCGGATACTCCGGGCGGAGACCTGAAGCCGATTTGCGTCAGTGCGTTGTCTGGCGAGATCACGCGGCTTTCCGCCAGACGCCCAGCACCGATTTGCCGAGCCGGTGGCCGAACAAGCGATCGATCACGGTCGAGAGGGGCACCATCACACGATCCCAGAGCGCGATCTGACCGGCGGTCGGTATGGCGCGTTTGAGCACCAGGCGATTGCCGAGCGACGCGAATATTCCCATGGAGTCGAGGTAATCGAGGCGCACCAGTGCGAGCTCGACCGGCGCGGCGGCGCGGAGTGTTTGCCTGATGTAGCGTCGAAAATGCCCCTGGAACTCGTCGAACGGGGTGAATAGCCACTGGTGCGCCGGCGCGAGCACAACGATATGCCCGCCGGGCTTCAAGTGGGCGGCGGCGAGCGCGAGCTCGCCCCGGTCGTCGGCAATATGTTCGAGCACATCCATGTAGAGGATCGTGTCGAAGCACTCATGCTCGGGGAGATCGGCCAGCGTGCCGATCTGGACCTGGCAGCAGTCGGGAAGCTCACCCGATGAGATCGAAGAAATCACCTTGTCGGCCAGCGCGCTGTCGGGCTCGAGGCAGAGCCAGCGCCGGCGCTGCCGTCGCAGAAGACGCGCGTCGTTCCACCGTCTCCGGCACCGACCTCCAGTACTTCATTCCCGAAGTAGCGAGCCACCTGACGGCGGACGTAGGTCTTCCAGTTTTTGGCCTGCGCGAAGAGGTCGACGAGCTCGCTGCCCATGTAAACGAATGTCATCGCATCACTCCTTGAGCCAATGACAGTTGGAAAGGACTTCTCAATCGGCCGTGCCATGGCGATTGGGCGCGTTATTGCGCGAAAAGGAGTTCTGGGTGAATTTGACCGGGGCGCCCTGCGACATTCGCTGCCAGACCTTGTAGTGCTCTAAATGGCCTTGCGTGATTCTGGTAGGGCGAGCCTCCCGGCGAGCCGCTTTCTTATCCGGCTCGGCAGGAGCCTCGCCCTTCCGAAACGCCTCGAAACCGAGGCCGGCGAGCAATTTGTCGTTGATGTGGCTTGAATGCTCGGTGAGGTCGACGACGAAATCGGCCGAGCTGATCTCGGCGAGCGTCGGCTCGGGTATCGCCGTCGGCCAATTTCCCCTCGTGGGGCGGGCATCTCGCTCGGCGAAAAAGTTCTGGCCGGCATAACCCTTGGCGTAGAGGGGAATCGTGGGATCTTCAGGGCACACCACCCTGCCGGGCAGCAAGCGCGCAAACTCGACCGCCTTCCAGTATTCGTCATCTCGAGGCGCGACTCGTACGACCGGACTGTTTGTGTAGGTAAAGTGGGGGAAGGTCGTCATCAGAATCAACGTGGCCACAAAGCTGCCGTGGAGCAGACGGGCCTTGAACGGCGTGCCGGCACGCTCGAGGTAAGCCAAGACCTTAGGCATGCGAAGGGCGCAAAAGGCCGTTATCGCCAGCAGCCCGGGCAGCATGCTGTTGGCCCAGCCGCCGATTTTGGCCCGTGAGACCGCACTGAACGGACAGGCCACGAGCAGCACGGCGAGCAGCCATCGTGCGCGAGCGTCGGTTCGCTCCGACCCTCTATCGGAAACCATCCACTCGCCGAACACTAGCAGAAACAATGGCGAGTCGAGGAGACAGTCCCAGAGATACTTGCCCACGCGCCGCCAGATGATCGCATAGCCGCCCGGCACCTCGATCATGTAGTGGTAGACCACGGGGCTGGCCAATTTCAGGACGACGATCACACCCGTCATGACCACCGGCGGTATGGCCGCCAACACCACCTCGCGCGACTCGGCCGCCGCCAGCGTACAAGCAGGACGATCGCGGGCACGATTGAGAAGACCGCGACAACCTGCTTGAAGAAGAACCCGAGGACCAACAAGGCCGTGCCGAAGAAGAACGACAAGCTGCGCCGTGCTCGAAGCCATATCCCAAAAGCAGCAGAGCCGAAGTCGCCAAGAGCAGCGCCGGCATGTCGGGGCGGTTATCGGCGAAGTATTGTTCAGACCGGTGGTTGACGCCGAGGATCAAAGCCCACGAAACGAGGAAACACCATGGCGACCGGTCGCTGCGCATGCACAAAGCCAGTAGCGTGACCAAGACCAGCGCCGAGGCCACTGAGAAGTCGCGGCCGGAGAAGTTGTTCACCCCAAGCCATCGGTACAACTGGCCCTGGACCCAGGGAACCAGAGCGCCATACATGTGGGTCGCATGACCATCATCCGGGGGCTCGTACACCGGCATTCCCTCGAAACTGCGCCAGGCCTCGACAATCTCGATCGATTCCCACGGATGTTGCGGAGCGATGGTGCGCACGACCCGTTGGAGGTTGAACGCCGTCACCAGCGTGATCACTGCCGCAGCCACGAGAAGCGGTGCGCGACCTGGCCAGAGCCAGCGCGGTGCTCGGCGCACCAACAGCTCGAACTTCCATAGATCAGCCTCCTGAGATGACGACCTCGCGTGCCAACTCCGGAATGGGCAAGGGCGCTGCCGAGCGCCTTGGCCCGTGAATCGTCCACAACGTGCCGACGAAGTAGGAGTAATCGCGCCGCGGCAGAAAGGTTGAACCGTGCCGCGTGCCGAGGATCATGAAGCTGAATACGAAGGCAGCCATCATGGCCTGAACCAGGATGACGACGAGGATGCCGACGGTGTAAGTCGCCCAGCCGGGTACGGCCAGGCTGGTCGCGAGCCGCACGATCACGGCCGCGACGATCGCAAAAAACGTCAGAAGCGCCAGCAGCACTGACATGACCAGGAGCCGAACGCCGGCGACGTCGGCGTGCACGGAGATGGCGGAGAGGCCGTGGGTGACGAGCGACACGAAGTTCATGGTCGACTGGCCGCAGTAGCGCTTGGCGCGCTGGGTCGGCACCATGCAGTACGGCTGGCGCGAGCGGATCACCGCCGCGGCGTAATGGTTCCAGAGCTCCGCCACCACGACCAGGCTCGAAAGCCGGCGGCGCGGCAAGACGCTGAAGTTGCCCACCCGCACCCCCTTGCCGGTCAACAACCAGTGCACCAGTTTGTAGAGGGCATAGAATGCCCGGAATGCGATCGACTCGGAGCGGCGGGTGCGCTCGGCGAAAACGATCTGCTGCCCGCCTGTCTCATGCAGCCGTTCCAGGAGTCGCGGCACGTCTGCCGGGTCGTCTTCACCGTCGCCGTCCATCACCACGACCGGGCCGGTCTGAAGACTATCTTCCACGTAGGCCAGACCGATCGCGATTGCGCGCTGGTGACCAAGGTTGCGCCGCACGGTCAGGATGTCGACGCGCCCCAGGGCAGTAACGGGCCCGAGCTCGCGAAGCTCGTCGGGTTCCACGGTCGAGCCGTCGTCCACGACCAGCACGTCGGCCTCGATGTCGTGAGCAGCGAGAACCGAATCCAGCTCGGTCAACAACCTGGAAAGCGAGGCCCAGTCGTTGAACACCGGGATCAGCACCAGCGGCACACCGGAGGCCTCGGGCGCGGCTGTGCCATACGAGCCGTCGGCGGCTCCCTTGGAACGGCCCTCGCGCGCCTCCCTATCGTGGTTTCTGCGCGGTCGAGACTGCGCGTTCTCTCGAGAATCAAACCGGTGACTCTGGCGACGTTCCATGTCTGGCCACCTTTCACTCCTGAAGGGTTATTTGCCTCGTTTGGCGAGCTGCTCGGGCCAACGAAAAGGAGCGCCCCCTGCCCTGCGGTCCAGGTCGAAAACGAGCATGCTCCGTCCGATCACGTCGTCGGGCTCGAGGTCGCGGAGGGCATCGTATGGATTCTCGTCCTCGTACACTCCAACCAAACGCACGGGGCTTATGAGCAACAGGCCGGTCGTGGGCGGCGGCGAGTCTTCGTCGATCTGCTCGACGCGGTCATTCAAATAATAACTCACACATTCATTATCTTTCCCAAAGTAGAAGAGCGAAACCTTTCTCGCTCCCGGCGGATGGCGGTCGAGCCAGGCGCGCGTCTCTTTGAGCGCCTGGCCCCAGTCGACGTTGCTGTCGCTGATGTTCAGGTATGGCTTGTGCCGGGGGGCATTGATGTAGCTCAGGTAATCAGGGTGATAAGAAGCCGCGTGGATTGCGGCCGCGGCAACTGCGGCCCATGCGAGGCCTGCCCACACGCGACTGGGGCGTGCAAGCGAGCGGCTACCGAGCATCAACATGAAGGCGTAAGCGGGCAGGAAGTGGCGAAAGCCAATGTTGATCTTGGATGTCAAAGCGAGCAGAGTGCACGCCAGCATCGGCAAGAGCAAGCTCCATTCGGACCAGCGTGGCAAAGGCGCAAGAGCGATGCCAGCGCGAGCAAGAAGACCAACCCGATCCCGATCGGAACTTTGTACGAAGCCACGATCGGAAAGTACGTCGGCCAGCCGCTGTCGCTCCACTCGCCGCACAAGTATGCCTGGTGTCCGGCCATTACATGGCCCATGCCCAGCCGGAGCGCATGGAGGTAGCATCCTGCCGGCCAGGGTGAGTCAAAGTGCAGTCCACGCTCCAAACTGACACGAAGCGCTTTGCTGCGACTCACTGCACCGCCGTCGCTGCCGATTTCCTGCCGCGCGACCGCGGCGCTCGTCATCGGCGGGCTGCAGTCGAATAGCGTGAGCGCCCAGATTGCTGCCGCCACGATCGCGACCAAAAGCAGGAGTGAGCGTCCGCCGGAGAGCAACCCGCGCTGCCACACGCTGCGGTCCTGGCCGAAGAGCATGGGCCGTGCAAGCCAGTGTAGACCGGCCAGCGCGACAACCACGGGCGGTAAAACCAGCGCCGTGTGTTTCAACAAAAGTGCAAACCCAATTCCCAAGCCCATGGCGAAGAGCCGCAACGTTGTCGGTTGCTCGAAATAGCGCCACGCGAGCAAGGCTGCGATCACGATGCCAAAGGCACCGACGACGTCTAGCGCCGCGATCGGCACGTGCGCTGCGAAATTGGGATCGACCAAGAACAAGGCGACGGCCAAGCATGCTGAATGCCAACCGTACACGCGCCGGCACCATGCGAAGACGACCCCGAGGAAGGCCAGGAACAGTGTCGAGTTCCACAGGGCGGTGCGTACGGCGATCGTTTCGGCGCGGCCGGGAGAGTCATAAAGGCGGCTGTCGGCCGGTTCGCGCCCTTCGAGCAGGTTCGTGACGAGCATGGGGATCGCGACCAAACCCTCGCCGAGCGGCGGGTCGTTGAGCTCGAGCTCGGAAGCGGCCAGGCTTCGTGTCAGGAAAGCGAGCCCGCGCGCCAGGTGGTAGTCGACGTCGTACGTCTCGCTGTGCGCTTGCGCGATCAAGAAAGAGCGCGGGAACAAAACGGCGGCGGCCACGAGGAAGACCGCGCACGACCGCCAGTCGACTCCCGACCAGAGGGAGTGCTCATTTCGATGCGACAGACCACAGGCGACCTGGGCTTCGCTAGCGGGAGCGCTCTGTGTGCGAGGGGCAGTCGCCATCCGTGGCCGTCCTCATTGGGGCGCTAACTTCGGCCCGGTCGCGCGCTCGAGTCGTCCATCACTTGCGGGCACTTGGTGCCGGACCAGGCTGTGTCGGGGCAAGAGCCTAGCCGATCGTGGCCAGATTGGCAAGGCGACCCGCCGGCGCGGTTGGCGAACTGGCGGACACATCGCCACACCGGTTCTCATTCGCGGGCAACTTCGCCATGGTTCACACCCAGCCGTGGCGCTTGCGGACCCACCATTCCAGGGTGAGCAGGGCCGTGAAGATCAAGAGAAACGGCCAGTTATCCCATACTTTGTACTCGTGCGGGCTCAAGAATTCGGTGAAGCTCGATCGGTCGATACCTTTCAGGTGGGCTGCCAACTGTTCGGGGGGAACCATTTCACCGCCGGTGAGCTCGGCGATGTCGCGGCGAGCTTCTGATCGGCCGAAGGATTCTCGAGCTCGCGGTCGTCTTGGTAAACGAGGAACCGCGCCTTGTCGCGGCCGATCTCGACGCCGTCCTTGCGGGCGATGGTGGTGACCGTGTAATTGCCGGGCTGACCGACGTTTTCCACCGCGTAAATCGTGCCGCGGGCTTCCTCGGTTTGGTTGTAGAGCTCGATCGGCTGCGTGGCGGGAGGGGGAGTTTCGCGCTCGACCTTGGTCTCGGCAAAGCTCACGTCCGGGATGGTCGTCCCCTTCGAGTCGCGGGCCGTCGCGGTGACCTCGATCTTTTCGCCGACGGCGACTCGGCGGCGGTCGAGGTTGAGCTTGACCTTGTTATCGTTGTCGTTTTCCTTGTGCGCCAGCCAGAAAATGAGTTGCCGCCAAAACTTGCGATGGGCAAGCCGCCCTTCTTCACTGGCTCGCGCCCAGATCCAGGTGTCGCCGCCGTAGGCGAGCACGCGGCTCTTACCGACGTCGAGGCTGATCATGAGCGGCTCCGGATTGGGACCGGGCGTCGTGGCGAGGATCGCCGCCAGCGCCTTGGGCTCGCCGAAGCGATTCGAGCCCAGGATCGGCGGCATGTTGGCCCAGATCTTCTCGGTCTCGGCGCGGGTGGCCCCGATCTGGAGCACGAAGTCGTCGAGCCCTTTGGCCGTCGGCACGAACTTGACTCCTCCTTCGGGCTCGAACTGGCCGTCGCCGGGCTGGACTTCAACCGGCAGGATTTCGGCGACCTCGGTGCCGCCCCAGCCGCCGTCGCCAAAGCTGTAGCGGCCCCCGAGCATGATGACGCCGGCCCCTTGCTTGACGGCATCGACCAAGAGCTTGTGCTGCCGGCGCGTGAGCGAGTTGGCCGGCAGGTCGGAGAGGACATAGACGTTGTACCGGCCCGGAGTAAATTCGGCGTCTTCAATTTCCCCCTTGTCGCCCTGGGCCGGCCGGCGAATCACCGATCCCCTCGACCTGGATGTCGGGCGACTTGCCGATCGCCCTCATCAGATAGCGGTAATCCCACGTCGAAGTCGGGCCTTGAAGGAACAAGACGTTCAGGCCGCCGCGCGAGGACCGTCACGAACGTGCTGATCTCGTTGTTGGATAGGACGAGCTCCCCCTCCTGCGGGGCGACCTTGAGGGTGAGCCGCTTCTCGCCCGGAGTCTGGGGAATGTAGCTGATTCCGGTGATCGGAACTGACTCGGTGCCGTCGGGGACCTTGATGACTGATTTGGCGACGGGTGCGGCTTGGCCCTCGACGAAGAGCTCGACGTTCAACTGCTGATTGGCGAACCCGTGCGCCACCAGCGTGCCGCGCACGTCGAGCCGGTTTTTCACGAAGACGGTCGGGCCGGTGAGCGATGTCGCGGATTCTGATGTCGCGATGGTTCGCCCCGGCGTTCTCGGTGCCCAGTCCGACGGTGGCAATCGGCACGCCCTGCCCTTCACCTGGCGGGCGACCTCGAGAGGGTCGGGCCCGTTGTTGGACGCGAAGTCGGAGATGATCACCATGCGGGCGATCCGCCGCGACGTGTTGTCCTGCTGCTTCTTCGCCTCGAGCATCGCCGTGCCCAGCCTGGTCTCACGCCCTTTCGGCTTGACTGCGGGGCTCAAGTCCGATTCCTTGGGCTGGCTCAGGGCGGCGTCGAAGCGGTAGAACTGAACGTCGAGGTCAGGCCCGAGCGTCTTGGCGAATTCCTTGGCCTTGGCAAGGGCCTCGCGCGGCAACCTCCCAGCGCGACTGGCCGCGGACCTCGTCGCCGATCATCATGCTCGTGCTCACATCGAGCAGGCAGACGACTGTGGCGTTCTGCTTCTTTTTTTCCTGGAGGACCACCGAGGGCCGAAGCGCCGCCAGCAGGCAAAGCAACAGGGCGAGCATGCGCAGCGTGACGGCCACCCAGCGCCAGCGGCCGTCGGTGCCTTTCAATCGCTTGCGGTAGGCGAGCACGTCAAGACGACCACCGCCGCCACCGCGACAAGGACCAGCGGCCAGGACCGCCGATCGGGCTCATGCTGATATTGAATCCGTGGCTCATTGCAGATCCGCCGTCAATGCAACGTAGGTCAGGCTTTCCAGCCTGACGGCAGGGCACCGGGGCCAATACGCGTCAGGGTGGAAAGCCTGACCTACAGCTTTCTGACGTCAGGCTCAAGCCTGACCCACACAGACATTTCTGCACTCTCACTCAGGCGGTGCCGGCGGCATCGGGCCGGCGCGCCTCCTTGTAGAACGTGTTCGCCAGGAAATTCTCCAGCGTCACCACGATCAGGATCAAGAACATCAGCCAGGGAAACATCTCGTGACCAAGCCGCGTGACAGCCTCGGCGCTCGGCCAGGGCGGTCGAAGTCTTCGGCGAGTTTGTAGCCGTCCTTGCCGAAGATCGCGTCGAGGTCAGAGCTTCCATCGTGCGGAACTTGCTTTCGTCGCCAGGTGCATTGACGCTGAAGCCCAGGATCGTGCTCCGGTTGTCGGCCATGACGGCCTTGACGCATACCAGCCGAGCGTCCGCGGGCATGCCAACTGCCAGAAAATCGTTGCTGGGCGAGGGACCCACGCCCGACTTGGTTTTCCCGTCGGGCCCGGTGACGAGAAACTGTTGAAGTGGGTGCCGGGTTCGAGCTTCAAGGTGACGTCTTGACCGGCCTCGAAGTTGAGCGTGTCGCTGAACGCGTCCCGCCAGGTAGGGGATCGTCTCGTTCATGAGGACGAGGAACCCCCAGCCTAGGTGGTCATGGGGAGCTCGTTCCACGCGCCGCGCAGGCCGTGGCTGCCGGCACCCAGCTCGGGCACGCGCGAGAGAGGCGTCGTCCAGAGCAAGACGCATCCGGTCTTGGGCCCTTTGAAGTTCCGCTCCAGGAGCGCCGGCGCGCCGTCGCCGTAGCTGATGAGCGTGCGCGCTTCCGCGGCCAGTTCCTTGACCGGCCAGTAACGGTAGACCGGCACCAGCGCGAGCATGCTGTCGAGATCTTTGCCGTACTGCTGAAACAGGGGATGGGTGAGGTTGGCGACCTTGCCGACTGTCGTGCCGACCGGCTGCGGCCTTGGATCGATCGGCAAGCTGCGCGGGCAGGAACTGGGTGGCTATGGTGTTGTTGTAATCTTCCGGGCGGCTCAAGTGTCCCGGCGCGACGACCAGCCCGCCGCCTTCGTGTACGTAGTGATTGAGCGCGCCCCAATCGACCTCGTCGAGCTGCTCGCACGTTGAGCAGGAAGATGCCGGCATACGATTGGAGGTCATTCCTCTTCTGATCGAATTTGGAGGCGAGGAGTCGCTCGACCAAGAATGGCCGCGGCACCGCCGGGCTGTCGGGGTCGAGCGCGGCCGCGACGAACTCGGCGTCGTAAGCCTGGCTCGAGACCACAAGCACCTTGAGCGGCGGCCGGACCTTGAAGGTGAAGAACCGCTCGTCGTCGGGCTCGAACGGGTCGGGCGTTCCGCTCAGCTTGATCTTGCCGCGATGGAACTCGCCCTCCTCCAGCCGCGGCGCCGTCGTGAAGATCACCTCCTGCTCACCGTTGGGAGCGATCTCGATCGATTTCTCCCCCTTCTTCTCGCCGTCGAGCTCGAACTCGACGAGCCGGCTCACCGGCTTTGACCCCTTGCCCAAAGCGCGGATGCGGCTGCGGATCTCGACCGGCTCGCCCTGGGTCGCAACCGTCTGCGATGGCTCGGCCGAATCGATCGCGACGTCGTGGATGTCTTCGGGGTCAGCCGCAGCACGAACGTGGCGATCTCGACCCCTTGCCCGACTTGGCCTTGGCGACCTGTTCGAGCCCTTCGGCGGGTCGACCCGCATCCCAAGCGGTTCGTGCCAGGTCGGTCAAGCACGTAGACCACGTGCACGGGGCGGTCGCACTCGGCGACCGCCGGGTAGACCTGCCCCATGGCCGCGTTCGAGCGGCCGATTGACGGCGCGGATGGTCAGGCTCCTCGATCCGCTTGAGCGCCGCCGCCGGCGACAGCCCGATCGGCACGCCCGGCTCGGCCGAATCGACGACGAAGACCAGGCTGCGAGTCGGGAATCTTGTCGAGGATCTCCTTGGCCCGCCCTTGGCCTCGTCGAGCCGGGTCTTGTCCTTGTCTTTGTATTCCATCGACAGGCTGGTGTCGAAGACCAGGCCCAGCGCCATCGGCACCGACTCGTCGCCCAGCGGGACCTCTGAGTAAACACGCGGCCGCGCCAGGGCCAGCGCCATCAAGGCCAGGATCGCCATCCGCGCCAGGAGCAGCAGCCAGTTCTTGATCCGCAGCCGCTTCTTCGATCGCTTCTGCCGCTCGCGCACCAGTCGCAGCGCCGGGAAGATGATGTGCTTGGGCGTTTGCCGCATGAACAGGTGCAGAATGACCGGAAGTGCCGCCAGCGCCGCCCCCGCCGCCAGCCCCGCATTGATCAACGACATTTCCATCGACGTCAGCGACTCCGTCAAGCCCGCGCTTGCCTGGTGAGCAGATAGCTCATGAGGGCCTTGTCGAACGGCATCCCCGTGTGCAGCGGAACGTAATCGATGCGGGCGCGAACGCAATCGCTGCGGTAAGTCGCGCGAAACCTCTCGACCTCCTCGAGGTAGTCGGCCTTGATCGCCTCGGCATCGACCTCGATCGTCTCCTGGGTCTCGTTGTCCTCGAGTCGAGCATTCCCTCGAAGGGGAACATCGGCCTCGGCCTCGTCGAGGATATGAAAGATGATCAGGTCGTGGCCCGCGAACCGCAGCCGATGAATGGCCTTCAAGATCGTCTCGGGATCACCCAGCAGGTCGCAGAAGAGCATGACCAGGCTGCGGTGCCGGAGTCATGCTGGCGACCTGGTGCAGGCTGGCCTCGATGTGCGTCGTCCCGGCGGGCTTGAGCTTGGCCAGCAGCGACAGGATGTTGCCGAGCTGCGACCGCTTGCTGCCCGGCGCCAGGCTCTGGCGGACCTTCTGGTCGAACGCGATCAGGCCGACCGGGTCTTGCTGGTGGATCATCAGGTAGCAGAGCGCGGCCGCCAGGCTGATGCTGTATTCGAACTTGGTCAACTCCTGGCGGTAAGTGTAGCCCATCGACCCGGACAGGTCCATCACCAGGTAGCCGGTCAGGTTGGTCTCGGCCTGGAATTTCTTGATGTAAAACCGGTCGGTCTTGGCGTAGACGTTCCAGTCGATATCGGCAGATGTTGTCGCCGGAGGTGTACTTGCGGTGCTCGGAAAACTCGACCGAGAAGCCCTGGAACGGGCTGGCGTGCAGGCCGCGCGATGAAGCCCTCGACGATGAACTTGGCACGCAGGTCGAGCCGGGCGACCTGGCGGATCACCTCGGGCTTCAGATATTTTTCGGCAGTCCCGGCCACGACGCGTCCTCGCAGCAATCGTGCCTTGTCCCACGGCCGGCCGGACTTCACTTTGGCCCGGGCGCTCGTACTTGGGCGTCTCGGGCTCGCGGATCTCGCTGACCAAGCCGCTTGACCAGGCGTATCGGTCGACTGCCCCTCGGCCTGGGCTTGAAAGTTGGTGCTGATGCGGTGGCGGAGCACCGGAACGGCCACCTTGCGGATGTCGTCGAGCGAGACGCTGAAGCGGCCGTCCATCGCCGCCATCGCCTTGCCGGCCAGGATCAGGTTCTGGCCGGCGCGAGGGCCGGCGCCGTAATCGACCAGGTCCTTGATGAACTGGGGCGACTTCTCGTCGGCCGGGTCGGGTCGCGCGCACCAGCCGGGTCACGTAGTCGACCGTGTACTCCGAGACCGGCACCGACGTGACCAGCTTTTGCAAGTTCACGATCGCCTTGCCCGAGAGCACCTTCTTCAGGTCGGGAACTTCGCCCTTGGTCGTGGCCAGCAGGATCTTCTTCTCCTCGTCCAGCGACGGGATAGCCGACGCGGATGTCGAACATGAACCGGTCGAGCTGGGCTTCGGGCAGCGGATAGGTCCCTTCCTGCTCGATCGGGTTCTGGGTGGCGATCACGAAGAACGGATCGGGCAGGTGCATCGTCTCCTGGCCGACGGTGACCTCGCGCTCCTGCATCGCCTGCAACAGCGCCGCCTGCGTCTTGGGAGGCGTCCGGTTGATCTCGTCGGCCAGGATGATGTTGGCGAAGATCGGCCCGGGCACGAACCGAAATGCCCGCCGGCCCGGCCTCGGGCTCCTCCAGCACGTTGGTCCCGGTGATGTCCGACGGCATCAGGTCCGGCGTGAACTGGATTCGCTTGAAGCTGACGTCGAGAATCCGGGCGATCGAGCTGACCATCAGCGTCTTGGCCAGCCCCGGCACGCCGACCAACAGGACGTGGCCCCGGGTGAAGATCGCCGCCAGGATCAGCTCGATGACCTCGCGCTGACCGATGATGACCTTGTTGAGCTCGCGTGACCATGACGTCGCGCGAGTGCCGAAATTCGTCGAGAAGCTGCGTGATCCGATCGCCGACCGTTGACATGCGAAGAATCGACCTGTTTGTAGGGGTTATTTCGAGCAGAAAAGCCGGGCAACACACCATCCGAAAGGTAGTGCGCACGGGCACTCGAGCGAGACTCACGAAATTATCTGCGTGAACCCACGTATTCTAAGGCGGCCGAGACGCGCGATTCAAGCGCAGCAGCAAACGGCGGGCCGGTTGCGCTCTAGCTAACTTCAATGGGGCGTGAAGTTCGCGCTCGGGCGCCGCGGGTCACTCCCCCCCGAACACCGGTCGTTTTTCCCGCGTTTTGCACCGCGCGATCCTCTTTTTCACGATTTTTCGACCACGGCGCCGACGGATTGGGGATTTGTGAGTGGCTCGCGGCGGTTCGTCACCCAAGTCGGCGAACCGATGAGCTGTTGATGTTGGCAACCGGGCCGACAAATCGGTCAACGGTTCGAGGCCGCGTGATTGGAGCTTGTCCTATGACTCTCGGCATCAAGGCGAGTAACGGGTGAAGACAAGGTCGCGAGCTTTGATCGCCTGGTGGCAGGGAAAGCACGTTTGGAGCAACGCCCTTTCGGCAGGTTTGCCGTCGCGCTCGTTGAAATGACCGAACCCCCAGCCGCCCGTGGGGGCGTATTTCTTTGAGTCCTTGACCATAAACTGAACGTTCGTGGGGGGCCCGGCAACGAAGGATTGGGAACGGCCAAAGACTTTGTTGTTTTCCTCCGACGGGACGTGACGCCAGTGCAAAGCGGCAATGATTGTGCCGTCCGGGAACGGAAGCTTCCCTTCGCGGTAGGCCTTGATCGCTAAATCGTTGCCCAAAATGGCACCCAAACTGTTAAGGTTGCCTTCTTCGTGGGCCACGGAGATCAACCTCCAGTCGCGGTATCCGGAGGGGATTTTGTCTACGAACATCGGGGCGGCCTCTCCATCGGACTGTTCAGATGCGGGGACCATGTAGGCGAGCCCGCCGGCCAGCGCTGCGACTGCAACCAGCATGAAAGCGATCCGTTTCATAGGGTTCGTCCTTACGAAATTCCTGAGCACCGCCATTCGTGTGACTGACCACGATACCGAACGCTACTGTACGCTCAAGCTATGTTCTCAATCCACGCCAGGGATGGGCAAACGCCCTCGCGCTCTTTACCGGTGGTGTCCTGTGATCTCATTTTCAGACTAGCCGGAACCAATGATGATGCTGTAACTTCTTTAACGCGAAGGACAGGCAGCGCGCCAGCGGGTCATGTCCGCCGCGGTGCTTCAGCCCGTTCGCGCCGCGAACTCACGTATCTCGAGTCGGCTGCTCGCGTGACGCTCTCGGCACAGGAAAAGCTCGGCGTCACGGCGCAGCTCAGGTCCGCCGCGGAGCGTCAATGTAGTCCTGCTCAATTCAATTAGAACTGATCGGCGAACGGTAGCCAGATCCGGCCACCGCAAAGTCCCGCTCGGCCCCGCGCGTAATCGATCGGAACGGCGGCTCCCTGCACCATGCCTTCACGGCAAGAATCGATCTGACGCCGGTCCTCGATGAGGCAAAGCCACAGCGAATCTTCCAGACCGGCTGCTGCATGCGATCCTGCCACGCTGCCACCGACGGCGGCTTCCAACTCAGCGGTCTGACCTTGGGCCGCAACGTGCTGCACGCGCTTGTGGATCGACGTATGCTCGCTTCCTCGGCATACACGAAGGCTTTCGGCCGGCGCACGCCACCGCGGCGACCGGCTGGCCAAAGTCACCCTGGGCACCTTCCACAATGCTTCGGCGCCTGGCCGGCCAAATGCGCACGGTCGGGGTCCACTGCACAACCTCACGCTCACACGGAATACGTTTCATCACGATCGCCAGGTGTGACGCGGAGAGCCCGACCGGGTAATGGTAAAGTCGGCTCGGGCCGTGAATTGCGTGTAACCCGCATCTCCGTGAAGCTCCGGGTGCCGCACGTTGCCGCACGAGTGCCGGATCAGGCCGCACTGCGGCATCCACTTCGTTCATCAGAAGTCGCTTGCCGGCAAGGTATTACAACGACCGGGTGCCGCGGGTGCCGCGGGTGCCGCATCCAATGTCATCTTCATAATTCATAATTCGGGGCCTGGTTCAAAAGCTGGTAACGTCGGTTTAGGAGGGCTGGGACCGAAGCGGGTCATCTGAACGGGGACACCGGCGGCAAGTGCGCCGGCGAGCCCTGCCCAAAAAATCACAATGCGCTCCAACAGGCTCTCATTTCGCTGGTATAAAGCGCCCGCACGAAATAACCCCGAGAACCGGCGAGTGGACGAATGGACGCTGCCGGCGGCCCGCGGCGCCTGCCCAAAAGCGGCAATGCGAACTTGAGATCGGATAGATCGTTCCAATGCGATAACCCCGCGCGGCTGCGCGACGAACGCATTTGGGACGAGACGACGGGCGGTCCCGGGACAGCCCGCGTCGTCAAGGGATGGCTCGAGCCGGCGGCTGCCGCGCCGCGCGGCAGCTTGCGTGCATCACACACACTCTGTGGAAGAGCACGCCCATGCGGGCGGGTGTTTTCGAGGGCCTCGGCGGGTTTTGCTGCTGCACGCCTAAACAATTAAGTGGGCGGATGTTGGGTCGGCATCTTGACTACCGTCTAGTCCCGACAATACTTCTTGTAGCACCCCGGGCGATTAAGTCCGGCCCAAAAATTGCGACGGGATGGGTGGTTTCCTGCCTCTCTCGTCTAGCCGCGTGCGTTCGGGCGCCCGTGGTTTGGGCTCGAACGGTCCCTTGGTGTAGATGCCACGCGCCGCGCCTTCGGGGGTAACGCCGGGGCGTTATGCCGCTTTCCGCGCGACTCTCTCTCCCACCGAAGCCCGCCCCGCGTAATTCGCGGGAGCCCTCGCCCTCATGATCTGGGTGCTGGCGGCACCGCCAGTGACCCATCGGCCGGCTCGGGCCGGCCAAGCGATTCGCGCTCGCACTGACGGGTAGCGGATGCAGCGTGACGGGGAACGCGTCACCTTTGAAACGGAGTTAGTGCAGCATGAATCTCATGAACTTGATCAGACTGATGGGGCTCGGAGCGATCGCCTGGACCATGGTGGCCGTCGGCGTGGGAGTTCTTGGTGTCACCGATGTTTCGACCAGGGCTCCGGCCGAGGACATGAATCCTTTTATCCCTCACCCATCGCTTCATGCAGCGGTCTCACTCAATACGGTGGAGCGGCCGTGGCCGCTAAAGTACAAGGTGATTGACGCGGTGACCGGCCAGGTCTTGCCGCTCGTGCCGCCGGCCGAGAGTCGCTGGGACCTCTTGAGCATTTCTCCCTGGCGGCGCTCGCGACGGCAGTCTCGAAGTCGTCGGCCGATGGGTGAACTGGAACGAGGCCGAACACGGAGGCGTATCCTGCGGATTGGGGAAGTTTCGACTTCCCGGCGCGACGGTGGTGAGCCGTGTCACGCTCGATATTCTGCCCATCGGCGCGTCTTGCTGGGTGCCCGGACGGTTCGACGAGCTGCTCTTCGCCGCCGTCGATGGCCAACTCTATCGATGCTGCGTGGGGCCGAGCACGACGGCTGATGAGGGCGGCTTGCACGGCGACGAAGAGGACGCCGGCGCAGCACCGGTGACGCGCGCGGAACCGCTCCGCTGGCGCTGCGAGATGCCGGGGACATTGACTCCGGTGGTGACCGGTCCGGTCACTTCGCCCGATGCGCGGCTGCGCCGGTTGGTCTTCGTCGCCCTGAGAACGCAAACCTCGACTGGGCGGAAAAGGGCCTATGGTGCGCCAGGTATCTGGTGGCTTAAGCTCGATGAACACTCAAGCGCAATCGTTGCGGCAGGGCGATTGACTGAGCCCGAGCGAGACGATCGCACGCCGCATGGCGTCGCCGATCAGTTCCCGCACGTTACGATCGGCCCGAGCGGAACCATCAACCTTTTCTACCTGTCTCGCCTCCACGGCGAAACGGGCTGGAGGCTACGCCACGCTCCACTCGAGATCGACGAGCTTGAGGGGGCGCCGCGGATCGCCCCGTCGGCGGGCCAGCCGCGCGAATTGGGTCGAGGTCTCGCCGGCGGGCCGCTGGCGGCCGCAGCCGACGGGCAAAGTGTCTTCGCGTGCAGCGACGGCGAGACGTTGCGCAAGTATTCGATTGGCGAGACAGCGCGATGATCTGTCCAGCCTGTGCCGGCCGATCGAAGTACGGCCAGCTCTCGGCGGGCACCGCCTCCGCGAAGCAAGCTTGCCGAACCAGTCGCCCCAAGCCCATCTTGTGATTCGACGACCGAGTGTGTCATGCTAGGCGCTCTCACGCCGGCCATGTCAATTCGACGGTCGACCCGAGCTTGGGAGGCAAGCCCATGAGACGCAAGTCAAAGCTCGCTGGCTCTTTCTGGATCGTCATGCTGGTGCTTGCGCTTGCGATTGAGCTCCTCGTCGTCGCGCCTTGCCGGGCCGCCGTCACGGCCGAGGAAGTCGAGCGTGCGATCAAGGAAGGGGTCCGGTACTTGAAGAGGATGCAGCGCAACGATGGGTCCTGGGCCGAGATCGAGACCGAAGCGAAGACGGGCACAACGAGCCTCGTGACGCTGGCCCTGTTGACGGCCGGCGAGAAGCCCGATTCGCCTGCCGTCAAAAATGCCATCGAGTACCTGCGCGGGTTCAAGCCCGAAGACCTGCACAGCACGTACGCGATCGCCCTGCAGACCATGGTATTCGCCGCCGGCGAGCCCGAGCGGGACAAGTTGCGCATCGCCAAGAACGTAAGCTGGCTGGAACGGGCTCAAATCAAACCTGGCGACTCCGTATACTGGCCCGGATCGTGGAGTTACTCCGACTCGAAGCGGGGCCGTCCCGGCGACAACTCCAACACGCAGTACGCGCTCCTCGGCCTGCACTCAGCCAGCGAGGCGGGCGTCAAGGTGAATCAAGCGGTGTGGGACCTGTCGCGCAGTTACTGGGAAAAGTACCAGCGAGCCGACGGCAGTTGGGCTTATACTCCTGATACCGGGCCCCAGACTGCGAGCATGACCTGCGCCGGCATTTCGAGCCTGATCATCTCCGGGCTCCGCCGCTACGAGGGGGAAGAATTCCTCGAAAATGAAACTGTCCGCAATTGTGGCAAAGGCGGGATCAACAAGAACCTCCAGGCTGGAATCAACTGGCTCGCCAACCACTTCCATGTCGGCCAGAATTTCGGGTACGGCCAGCAATGGAGGTACTACTACCTCTACAGCCTGGAGCGAGCGGGACGGCTGGCGGGCGTTCGCTTCTTCGGTCAGCACGATTGGTACCGCCTGGGGGCCGAGCAACTGGTCCACGACCAGGACAAGTTTTCGGGGTTGTGGAAAGGGGCCTTGATCGAGGCAGACAACGTGCTCGCGACCAGCTTCGCGGTGCTCTTTCTGGCCAAGGGAAGAGCGCCTGTCTTGATCAACAAGCTGCGCCATCCTCCGACCGATGACTGGAACAACGATCCCGACGACGTGCGCAACATGGTCAATACCGTGTCGCGCGAGTGGAAGAACCTGTTGACCTGGCAGGTGGTCGACCCCGACATCGCTTCGGTTTCCGACCTGCTCCAAGCGCCGATCGTTTTTTTCAACGGCCACCGTGCGCCTGGGTTTTCGGAGGCTGCGCGGCAGGGCCTGCGCGATTTTGTCGAACAAGGCGGCTTTATCTTCGCCGAAGCGTGCTGCGGCGCCGCCGAGTTCGACGCCGGATTTCGCGAGCTGATCAAGCAGGTTTTTCCCGAGGAGGCGTACCGGCTCAAGCCTCTGGCGGAAGACCACCCGATCTGGCGAGCCAAGCACCTCCTCTCGCCCGAGGTCCATCCGCTCTGGGGAATCGAGCACGGCTGCCGCACCGTGGTCGTCTACTCGCCGAAAGACCTCTCATGCTACTGGAACCAATCCGAGCGCAGCCCGACCAACCCGGCGGTCTTGAAGGCGATCAAGGTCGGGGAGAACGTGATCGACTACGCCACCGGCCGCGAGATGCCCGCCGACAAGCTCACCATTCGTGAGGTGCACGACTTCAAGTCCGAACCGCCTCCCAAGCGCAATGCGCTGCGGCTCGCCAAGCTCAAGCACGCCGGCGACTGGAATGTTGCGCCCCAGGCCATCCCCAATTTGATGGAGGCCCTGCGCAAGCCGCCGTTTCGCTTCGACGTCGTCATCACTCAGAAGGACCTCTTCGCCCGCGATCCCAGCCTGATCTACTATCCCCTTATCTATATCCACGGCAGGGCCGCGATCTCGTTTGGCAGAGAAGACCTCGATGCTCTGCGCAAACACCTCGACCCGGGCGGGGGTACGCTGTTCGCCGACGCGGCGTGCGGCAGCGCGGCGTTCGACGCGGCGTTTCGCCGATTTGTCGCCGATCTCCTGCCCGCCCACCCGCTGGTCGCCATCCCCAAGACCGACGACATCTATACCGACAAAGTGGGCGTCAACTTGAACGACGTCCAGTACACCAAAGGGGCCGGCGGCGGCCGCGACTTTCCTCAGCTCGAAGGCGTGAAGCTCAACGATCGCTGGGCGATCATTTACTCAAAGTACGACATCGGCTGCGCTCTCGAGCGCCATACCGGCATCGAGTGCAGAGGCTACACTTACGAGAGCGCGATCAAGATCGCCGGCAATATCGTCATCTACTCGTTGCTCCCATGAGAGACTACAGGTTCCTGCCCCATGAAACGAGAGCGCGTCGGACTTTGGCTCGTCGGAGCGTTTGGAGGTGTGGGGACGACAATCACGCTGGGCCTAGCGGCGATGGCCCGCGGGCTGACCGGCCGCACGGGATTGGTGACCGAGAACCCTCAGTTTGCGGGGTTGCCGCTGCCCTTGCACGGTGACTTCGTGATCGGCGGCCACGACATTCGGCGCACGTCATTCGTCGACTCGGCCGAGGAGTTTCGGCGCGGCTCGGGCGTCATCGAATCGGAATGGATTCGCGCGTGCCGCGAGGAGCTCGACCTTGCCACGGCGCGGGTCCGCGCCGGCACCCTCTTCGGGGCCAACCGCGCGATTTCGCGGCTGGGCGAATGGACCGAAACCCGACCTCCACAAACCGCCCGGCAGGCCATCGATCGCATCGCAGCCGATCTGGCCGCGTTCACCGATTCCGAGGCGATCGACCATCTGATCGTCCTCAACGTGGCCAGCACCGAGCCGCCGTTCGTTGCCAGCGAAGTTCACCAGCATTGGGACACCTTGAGCGCCGCGCTGGCCGACGGTGGCACCGACCTGCTGCCAGTCGAGCGCGCCTGTACGCTCTGGCTGCTCTGCGCGGCGGCCACACGTATATCAACTTCACGCCCAGTCTGGGCTGCTCGATCCCGGCGCTCGAGGAAGTGGCCCGCTCGACCGGCTCGCTCTATGCCGGTAAGGACGGCAAGACCGGCGAGACGTTGATGAAAACCGTGCTGGCACCCATGTTCTCAACTCGCAATCTCAGGGTACTCAGTTGGGTCGGCCACAACATCTTCGGCAACCGCGACGGCATGATTCTCGACGACCCCGACAACAAGCTGTCGAAAGTCGCAGACCAAAGACCGCGTCGTGACCCAGATTCTGGGATACAAGCCCGCGAGCGTCGTCACCATCGAATACATCGCCGACATGGGAGATTGGAAGACCGCGTGGGACCACATTCACTTTGAAGGCTTCCTCGGCGCGAAGATGGCGCTGCAGTTCACCTGGCAGGGTTGCGACAGCCTGCTGGCGGCTCCGCTGGCGATTGATCTGGCGCGGCTGGCGCGATCTCGAAAAGCGGCGCGGCGGGCGGGGCCTCATGAAGCACCTGGCATGCTTCTTCAAGAACCCCGAAGGCGTCGAGGAAAACGACTATTTCAAGCAGTTTGACCTGCTGATTGACCACGTTCAGAGCAGAGACGAGCAAGCCCGCGTCATGCGATCGGCCTTGAGCACGACGCCTCACTGAACCACCCCTCCGACTGGCCCCGCCGGCCATTGTCTGCGAGAATAACGCGGAACGGTCTCGAGGCGAGAGGTCTTCCCGCGAATTCTGCTCTCTGGCTCCCACCCATGCGCCTGGCCTTCAGCACCAACGCCTACTTGAAGCACCCCTTCGATGCCGCCGCCGAACGCATTGCCGCGCTCGGGTATGACGGGCTCGAGCTCTTGGCCGACGTCCCGCACGCCTGGCCGGCTGGGCTGCTCGACGTGCAGAAGCGTGGAATCTTGCAGGCCATGGAACGCACCGGGCTCGCTTTTTCCAACATCAACGCTTTCATGATGAATGCGGTGAACGACCGCCGCCAGCCCTACTGGCACCCATCGTTCATCGAGCCCGAACCGCATTACCGCCAGGTGAGGATCGATCACACGCATCGCGCCCTCGAGCTATGCGCCGAGCTCGGCGCGCCGCACATCACGACCGAGCCCGGCGGCCCGCTCGCACCGGGCCAGTCACGGCAGCAGCGCGATCGACCTTTTCGTCGAGGTGCTCAAGCCGCTGGCCGAGAACGCCCATGAGCTGTCGGTCCTGCTCTTGATCGAGCCCGAGCCCGGGCTGCTGCTCGAGACGACCGACCAGTACCTCGAGGTCGCCGAGCGACTGAACGCCCCGTCGGTCGGGCTGAACTTCGACGTGGGACACGCCTATTGCGTCGGCCGAAGACTTGCCGCGGGCGATCGCCAAGCTGGCCCAGCACACGCGCCATTACCACGTCGAAGACATCGCCGCCAGCCGGGTTCACCACCACCTGGTGCCCGGCACCGGCGCGATCGATTTCGCCGAAGTCATCGCCGCCATCAAGCAGACCGGCTACGACGGCTGGCTGACGGTCGAGCTCTATCCGTTCCTCGACGATCCCGACGCGGCGGCGCAGAGGCGCCCTTGAAGTCCTGCGCCCGCTGCGTGCAATCGAGCCACGAAGACTCCTAGGCCCCGCTCGGACGATGCCCAAGAACCATCACGGCCTTTCTGCAGCTCATCCGGCTTCCCAACGTCGTGACCGCCGCGGCCGACAGCCTGGCGGGCTGGCTGTTGGCGACCGGCATCGCTCGCCCAGCCCGGGCGCTGGCTGCCGCTGGTCGCTGCCTCGATGGTCCTCTATGCGGCCGGCACGGCGCTCAACGACGTCTTCGACTTCGAGATCGACCGCCGCGAGCGACCGGGCCGGCCGTTGCCGTCGGCCGCGATCTCGCGAACGGCCGCCGCCTGGCTCGGCGGCCTGGGACTGTCGCTCGGACCAGCCCTGGCCTCGCCGAGCGGCTCATTAGCCAGCGGCATCGTGGCCGCGATCCTGGCTCTTTGCATCCTGCTCTACGACGGCGGGCTGAAGCACACGCCGCTCGGGCCCTCTGTTCATGGGCGCGTGCCGGGGCTCAACCTGCTCCTGGGAATGTCGCTGTCGCCCGCAGCCTGGCCGGTCCGCCGGGCTGGTTCGCCGCGGCGGCCTACGGCGCTGTACGTCGCCGGAATCACCGTCATCAGCCGGTTCGAGGCGGCACGGCGGCGGCCGCCGCGGCCTGGTCGCCGGCCTGGTCGTCCAGAATCTGGCCATCCTCGGGCTTGGCGGCGTCGCGCTGTCTCATCGCCAGTTCCCCTCACCCCGCGTCCGGACGCGCCCTTGATTCCGCTCGAGGGACTGCTCGTGCTCGCGCTCGTCGCCCTGGTTGTCAACCTCGCTGCGACCCGTGCGATCAAGCAGCCGAGCCCCGAGCTCATTCAGCGACCGTCAAGACCGGCATTCTCACGCTGGTCTGGCTGCACGTCGGCGTGCTCGCCGCCGTGCGCGGCCTCGAGCCGGCCGCCTTGGTGGCGGCGCTCTGGGTGCCGGCGTTTCTGCTGGGCAAGTGGCTTTACGCGACGTAGAAAAGCCGGACGTTGCTCGCCGCTGGTCGAAGGTGACGACTGGCCCGATCGGTCATCGATTGACGAGAATAGCGTTGCTGGACTTCGCTGGCTGCGCGGCTTGCGGCAGGAGTGCTCGACCCATGCGACTTGGCTACAATACCAACGGTCTGGCTCACCACCGCCTGGTTGACGCGATCGACCTCCTTGCCGACGAGGGCTATCAGAGCGTCGCCATTACACTCGACGCCGGCGCACTCGATCCGTTTGATGAGCCCTCGTGCTTGCGCGCAGGTCGCGCAGGTCCGCGATGCTCTGGATCGCCACGGTCTGGCACCGCGTGATCGAGACCGGGGCGCGGTACCTCCTGAACCCGCGGCTCAAGCACGATCCGACCCTGATGGACCCGGACCCAGCGCGGCTGGCGATGCCGCATCGACTTTCTCCGCCGCGCAATCGATCTGGCCGGGTTGCTCGCAGGCCGAGTGGTATCGTTCTGGTCCGGCCGTGCGCCGGATGCGATCGACGCCGACGCCGGCATCGATCGGCTCGTCGCGGCCATCAAACCGGTGCTCGAGCAGCCGAGAACGTCGCAGCATGACGCTGGCCTTCGAGCCTGAGCCCGGCATGTTCATCGACACGCTCGAGCGATTCGCCCGACTCGACGAGCGAGTATCGGTCACCCGCTCTTTCAACTGACGCTCGATGTTGGGCACGTCCACTGCTCGAACGAAGGTGACATTGCCGAATCTGCTCGAGCGGTGGCGATCGCGCGATTACGCAACATTCATATCGAGGACATGGTACCACGGCGTTCACGAGCACTTGATGTTCGGCGAGGGCACGATGGATTTTGCGGCGATCTTTCAGGCACTGGAGCGGATCGGATACCGCCATGGCGTGCATGTCGAGCTCAGCCGTCATAGCCACCAGGGAGCAGACGCGGTCGCCGTGCAGCGGCGTTCCTCAAGTCTTTCTTTCTCGATGCGGGCACGGTTTACATTCGCGCGGTGGTTCACCGCTTCGACTCGTGGAATGAGCGTTTTCTGCCAAATGACTGTACATGGGTTTCGAATCGCACGAGGCCCAATTCGAGCGAAGCGCCCAGCGGCCGAACGACGATCAGCCTCGATTGGCCAGGTTCGTCCGTGCGCTGTACCGTCAACTGCTGCTTTGACGGTCTTGTGGTAATCTGTATACCAGCGAATTTGTGCCTTCTGTGTGCGTTCGAGCGCGTTTTTCGGGCCGACCAGCCCAGTTCCGCTCGTGAATCGACCCTCAAGAGACGATTTAATTCGTTGTTCTAATAGATTGTAGGAACACAACTTACGAAGTATTCAATCAAACAGTTTGTTGAATCGTGGCATGAGCGTTGCTAATTGAATGAGGTTACTCGGACACGAGGCTCTTGACGGCTCAGCCGTTCAACTACTACTTTCAATTGCCACGAAAGCGTCACGTAATTGTCATGCCAGACGTAATTCGGTGCATCAGATGCTGATCGTGGATGATCGGGTTACGCTTGCAGTTCGGTTGCGGAGCACCGAGTCGGGGCGCGCGGAATTCGGACTTGAGGTCATATGTACGACGCCGAGAACCACCCGCAGCGGCGGCCGTCTTGTTGCCGAGGCTCACAGGTCGTCGACCGCTCGTTCGCTTAAGGAAGACAGGGCGGAATTGAGTTACCGAGTCGGCGGGTAAACGGATCAATGATTGTCAGGATTTTTGGTCTAGGCGCTTCCCTTTTGCCGGGGCATCGGCTAGTGTTAAACTGTTGCGGCGTGGATTTGAAGCTTCCAAGTGCGCGCAGCGACAGGCACTTGGTCTTGCGGGCTGGTAGTTCGTCTCCGCTGTTGGGCGCAGTGATGTCGCGCGTCTGATTGCGGGCTCAGTATCTGATCGCTTGATCATCATTTATCGAGATTCAGACATGCACGACGATTTGCTTGCGCACGTCGGACGTCGCGGTTTCCTTGGGTTGGGACTTATGGCGGCGGCCAGCACCTTGGGTTGCGATGGGCAGCCGGAACCGCAGGCCCCGACGGGGCCGGCGACTCGAAAGAGGCAATCGCACCCGGCTCGAAAGACTTCAAGGCAAAATCGACGCGGCGAAATCAAAAACCAACACGAAGACCAAGTAGTATAAGGTCTCTCGACCGCTGCCCTCGTGAGGGGCAGGTTGAGTGTAGCTGACCTGTTCCAGGACCCGCGCGGGTCGACTTTGCCTGAGGGGCAGAGTGCGTCGTATTTGCAATCATTAGAACCTCGAAGGAAGGGAGCACAATTTCATGCCAAAGAACTCTCGTCGTGGATTCACCTTGATTGAGCTCTTAGTGGTGATCGCGATCATCGCCGTGCTAATCGCCTTACTGCTGCCGGCCGTGCAGTCGGCCCGCGAGGCGGCACGACGGGCACAATGCATCAACAATCTCAAGCAAATTGCCTTGGCGGCAATGAATTACCATGACCAGGTCGGGACCTTCCCGATCGGCAGCCCAATGAAGCCAGATATCGACTTCGGCTACCTCTTCGTCGAAGACCAGAGCACGTTCGTGTCGATGCTCGGGCAATTCGACCAGATGCCGCTGTACAACGCGTATAACTTCAGCCGGAGCATTTATTCCGGGCCCAATAGCACCGTCTACGCGACCGGTTTGTCGTCGCTCTGGTGCCCCAGCGACGGCCAGATCATCGGCAAGCGGGGAACTTTTGGCCCAGGTCAGGGTTTGGCGGCTATCCCGACATCTCGACTTTGATCTTTGCCTACACGAGCTACTCGTGCAACTTCGGGTGGTCGTATCCCGAGATGCTGTATTTCTGCCAAGTGACCGCTCCGCAGCCGATGTCGTCATGCGCAGTTCACCGCCATCAACAACAATCTGAACGGGCCGTTCAAGTACTGCACCTCGCTCAATATCTCGGCAATCACCGACGGGACGAGCAATACGCTCCTTTACAGCGAGAAGGCCAACGGATTGTTCACCGCGGCGGAATCGTTCTGCGCCAATTGGTGGGGCGACTCGGTCTCGGGCGACACGATCTTCACGGCGCTCTATCCGATCAATGCGTACAAGAAGCTCCCCAACGTGGCCGACGAATATGACTGGACGTGGGTCGAGTCGCCGTCGAGCTTCCATCCCGGCGGAGCCAACTTCGCTTTCGCTGACGGCTCGGTGCACTTCCTCAAAGATACGATCAGTTGCTGGCAGATCAACGTCGCTGGAGGCACCGCGCTGCCGGTCGGCGTGACCGTTACCGCTGGCGTCTACACCCTGGCTCCAGGGGCGCTGACGGGCGTGTTTCAGAAACTGGCGACACGCAACGGCGGCAACATCGTCAGCAACGACCAGTACTGAGATCTCAGGACCTGTTTGCCGACAAGTTTGACGTGGCGAGGGGTTCCAGGGCTCTGGACCTCTCTGCGAAGAGAACCAAGGCACGCGCCTCGGTTCTCTTTTTTATTGCGCGTTCTTGAAGCGCTTTCATGGCTGGCTCAGCCGGTTGAACGTCAGTCCGCCCGGGTGATTCACGGTCTCTATCGGGCGAGCGAAACGCGTTGCCTCTTGATACGATAGCTTTCTGCGACGAGCGTACCGAGAGATCGGCGTCTCGCCTCGGCGGCTGAGCCGCTTCAGGACCTTGCCCAATCGTCATGACCACGGCGTCCCAAAGCGATCGAATGATCCGCGCCCGTTCGTTGGCGGCGGGCGGAAAGAGTCGTCGCGGGACCGGCGCGCTGGGCGTGCTTCTCCGCGCCGGATGGTGCGGCCTGGCCGGAGGGTTGCTTGAGGTCGGGGCACGGGCCCTCGGCGCGGCAGTTCTTCCCAGCGGCCGTCTCTATTCAGTAAGCCGGCATTTCGTGTGGGCCGGGCCACTCTCGAACTTGCTGCTGTTTGTCGTGATCGGTCTGTTGCTGGCAGTTTTGACGCGGGTGGTGCCGCACATCGGCGGCTGGCTCAGCCCGCGGTTGGCTCTGTGCACTGGCCCTCCTTCCTGCCTTCATGGCGGCAGTTCCCGAGGTTTACGTCGAGGCCTGGTTTCTTCGTCGCTTTCGGGATCGCCGTGCAGGTGGTCCCGCGGATCGGGCCAGCTGGCACCGACCTCAGGCGCTGGCTCTGGTGGAGTTTCCCGGCGATGGCTGGAGTGGTCGCAGTCCTGGCGGGCTCGGTTTTTCTGGGGGACTGGCTCAAGGCGAGTCGCGAGACAGGGCCGGCCTCTGCCTTCGGCCGCAGCGCCGCAACGTCCTCTTGATCGTGATGGACACCGTTCGCGCCGACCACCTGAGCTGCTACGGGTACCAGCGCCCGACCACTCCGAACTTGGAACGACTCGCTGGCCGGGGCAGTCCGCTTCGAGGAAGTACGGGCGACCGCGCCGTGGACGCTTCCTTCACACGCCAGCATGTTCACGGGGCGCTTGCCGCACGAACTCGTCACCGTCATGGCTGACACCACTTAAGGGCGATTTCCCGACACTCGCGGAATACCTCGGCTCTCGCGGTTACACGACAGCGGGATTTGTCGCCAATGTCGCCTATTGCTCCTATGCAACCGGCCTGGATCGCGGCTTTCACTCATTACGAAGACCACGTTCTCAGGAACCTGGCGGGATTACGCACCGCGGGTTTGATTGATTATGCGTTTCGGACGGTTCAATCAGCTTGAGCGAAGGGCTCGCCTTCGGTCCGATGAGGCGGACTACGCGATGCGGATCAATCGATGGTTTGTCGCCGACGATCGCAAGGCGGCAAGCGGCGATCAACGACAGCTTTCTTGCGTGGCTGTCGCAACGGCCGAGCGGCGAGCCCTCGCCCGTTCTTTGCGTTTCTCAATTACCTTGATGCCCACGCGGCCTACATCCCGCCCGCGGGGCAAGGCCCATCGCTTCGGCGTCGCTCGCGCGGACACCGGGTGAAAAGGCAGGTGGTGTACCACTTGTGGCCCCAGCTCGATAAGACCAGGCTCCCCCAAACGACTGGTCGCGCTCGGCAGAGATTCTTACGACGACTGTTTAGGCTACATCGACGACCAACTGGGCCGGCTCTGCTGACGAGCTCGAAGCAGCGCGGCGAACTGAAGCGAACGCTGGTGATCGTGACCTCCGACCACGGCGAAGCATTTGGCGAGCACCAGTTGTTTGACCACGGCAAGAGCCTGTACCGGACCGAGATTCGCGTGCCGCTCGTCATCGTTCCGCCCGGCCACGTCGAAGGCGGTGTCGTCATTCACCAGACTGTGGGACTTCAAGATCTGGCGGCGACCATTACCGACCTCGTACGGGACTGGCGGCGGAGTCGCCCTTACCCGGCAAGTCGCTGGCGCCCTTGTGGGGCAATCAACCCGACACGGCTGCCTTGAGACCACGACTCAGTGGTGATTTCCGAGCTGGCGTCGCCGAATCCGATCAATGCCAATTCCAGATTCGGTCACCGGCTGCTCGAGGGCCGATCTGCTCGATCGCCGAAGGTGACTTTGTGTACATTCGAAACGAAAAGGACGGGGCCGAGGAGCTCTTCAACATTCAAGACGACCCCCGCGAGCTGACTCGAATCGCGCGCGCAACGCCGAGCTTTCAGGCGACCCTGAAGCGATTTCGCGGCTATTACGACAGGAGCCGCGGCATGACGCCGCCCGCCGCCCGATAGCATGACAGGCTTTCGGGTTGCGTGACCGGCCCTGATCGCTGCAAGTGCTCTTGTACAATTGTCATTTTGCGATAGAATCCGCGGCTCATCTCTGCGACAATGGGCATAGGCGGGCTGTTCCGGGCAGTCCGCGCCGAATTCGTGGATCGAAGCGAGTAACGGATCGGGATGATCCCCACTCAGGATCGATGCGCCGGCACGGGCACGCGCTGGCTCTGGGCCTTGCGCTGGCGGCTGATCGCAGTTTGCGCTGCCGCCATGCGCGGGCTTCGGGTGCACGCGCGACCTACTTCGCAACTACGCCGACAGCGATGTCTACGGGATCGTCAAGGAACGGCTCATCGACTGGCGCTGGCAAGTACCGGAGCGCCCGGTCGAGGCCGATCCGCGCTCGCGCATGGCCGATTACAATGATCCCAATCACGTGCCGATCGTGCCCGACGAGGTGGCTGCACGCCGTTACCAGGTGTCGGCCCGATTTCCGTTTGAGTTTCGCTTCTGGCGCAATCGCGGCATGACGCCGATCGAGGACCTGAGCTGGCAACCGTACGTGCCGATCGAATCCGACGGCAAAGTGCTCCTCTCCAAAGATTCGATCATGCGCCTCGGTCATGATCAACAGCCGCGATTACCAGTTCGCATACGAAAACCTCTATTTGGCGGCCCTCTCGCTGACGTTGGCCCGGTTTCAGTTCATGATTCAGGGCTACAGTATCTGGAATCATTTTCTATTCGCCGCTGACGGCTGCTGGCTTGACGTCGACGCCCTCGACGAGCACGGCAACATCGAGCGGATCGTCGACCACGAGCTCAACCGCCAGCAGCGACCTCGACGGGATCGACCACGTCCTCCAGTTCGACGTCTTCCGGTGCAACGACGGCCGCCGCCACAACCCAAGCCGAAGACCGCCGAATCTGAACAATCAGCTCCTCTTCAATGTTCAAAACGGGTTTACCTGGGAGCTGATGTCGGGCGCACAGCTCCTGGTCAATCTCGCAAATAGCATCGTGTGCGAGTTCTCCAATCACGGCGTGCAGATGGTCTCGCCGAGCCTGACAGTCTCACTCACGCAACCGCTCTTGGCCGGCGCCTGGGCACGGATTGTCACGCAGCCGCTGTCGCTTCAGGAGCGCGGCGTGCTCTATCAGTTGCGGTTGTTCGCCGAGTTTCGCCGCCAGTTCTACGTGGCGCTGAACACGACCGGTGTGGGCGGCTCGCAATACTCGGCGCCACCGCGGGCTATCTGTCGCTCGTTGCGCAGCTTCAGTCGATTCGCAACCAGGAAATCATCTTGAAGTCTTACAAGCGCAATCTCGACGTCTACCAGGAGGAAGTGAAGGCCGGCCTGCGCCGCGGCCTCGATCGCGACACGGTCGATCAGCAATACCGGTCGTCGCAGGCGAGTCTGCTTTCGCTCCAGGCGACGCTGCAAACGCAGCTCGACGGCGTTCAAGATCTCACTGGGCTTGCCGACCGAGCAACAGGTCCGGATCGACGACTCGGCTCTCGACCCGTTCGAGCTCAATGACGAGCGACTCGATCGCCTGCGCGACCAGGCCGAGGCGTTTTTCCTGCAGGTTGCTCCAGAGCGAGGCAATTGCCGCGCTCCGAGCTTGCCGACGTGGCGCGCCAGCTCAAGACAGCGTTTGACGAGCTGGAATCGGTGCACGATCTTGCCGTCAAGGAACAATCGGCGCTGGCGAAGCACGCCTCGCCGAGACCGAGAAGAAGGGCTTCTCCGGCCCGGAACGCCGAGCACGACCGCGAGATGTTCGAGCGCGAGCGACGTCTGGCGAAGAAGATCGAGGACAGACCTCGCCGAGACCGACGAGCTGATCGATGAAAATCAGGACGAAGTGTCGACGTATCTGGCCAAGCTCGCCGCCACGCCGCTCGCCGACGCGACCAAGGACCTGCGCGACCTGGTGGGCAAGCAGTTCCGCGCTCGGCTCTCGGAAATCTCGTCGTTGCAAACCCAGATTCGCGTCTTCGCGATCGGGCTGCAGGCGGTGGATCTGACCGTCAACCAGGCGATCCAGGTTGCGCTGGGCAATCGGCTCGATTTGCAGAACGCTCTGGGCGCGGTTACCGACGCCTGGCGCCAGGTCGAGTACGACGCCAACCAGCTCCAGGGCATCTTGAACTTTCAATACAACGGCATCTTCAACGAGTCGCCGTACCATGCCGGGCTCTTCCGGTTCGACTCGTCGAACAGCATCCAGACGTTCGGCTTGCAGTTTCAGGCGCCGATCAATCGCCGAGTCCAGCGCAACAATTACCGCGCCGACCAGATCGACTATCAGCGGGCGCGCCGTGCCTATATGCTTCAGCGCGACACGGTCGTCCAGCAGATTCGTCTCGACATGCGTAATCTTGTGCTCGCCGAGCGCACGTTCGAGATCAACCGCGAGCAGGTCATCATCGCCGCGCGGCAGCTCGAACAGGCCGAGTACGAGATTCGTTATCGCCTCTGACGCCACGCAAGACGTCACTCTGCTTCTGTTGCAGGCTCTGCACATCGGTGCTGACCGCGCGCAACTCACTGATTACCACCTGGGTCTCGTACGAGACCGCCAGGATGAGCCTTTACCGCGATTTCGACCTCATGGACATCGACTCCAACGGGGTATGGACCAATGAAAACGACCCAACCGCCATCCGGATCGCCCTTCGAACACGCCCAGTCCGCTCCAGCCTTCGACCTCGGCATCCCCGCCCGAATCCCCGACCTCGGCCCCAACGTCGCATCCGACAGCACCTTCTACATCGACGTTGAGCCCGGCGGCAAACCCAACGAGCCCCCCGACGCCGCCAGCGAGCCTTACGACGAAGGACCTCTCGAACCAGGCCAGCTCCGAGGCGGGATCCGTTCCCACCGACGCCGTTCGACCCGGCGCCGCCGTCCCGGCGGCACCGCCAAGCATCCCCAGCCCCTTTGCCCCGCCCCGGCCAGGTCCGTAAGCAGAAGCGAATGCCCACGCGGTTGCTCGGCCTCGATCGGCCGGCATGGCCGCCGTGGGTCTCTTCGGTTACTTCGGCGTCTTCTCGGCCTGGACCGGCTCGAGCCGCTACGCAGGAACCACTTGTCATCGGCGGTGCGCAGGGCCACGCTGCGAATCACCGTCACCGAGCGGGGCAACCTCGAAAGCTGCGTCACCGTCGACGGCATCTGCGAAGTGAACGCCAACCAGATCAAGATCATCAGCCTCGTCCCCGAGGGCACCAAGGTCAAGAAGGGCGATATCGTCTGCAAGTTCGACTCGTCGGAGATCGACAAGAACATCGCCCAGCAGGACATCAAGGTCAAACAGGCCGTCGTCCAAGATCGAAACGAGCCAGCAGGAGAAGGAGATCCAGCGCAACAAAGGCGAGAGCGAGATCATCGCCGCCAAGGTCGAGCTGGCGCTGGCCGAGCTCGACCTGGAGAAGTATCAGAAGGGCGATTACCCCGCCGAGACCACCAAGCAGAAAGGGAGAGATCGGGCTCAAGAAGAAAGACATGGAAGAGGCAATGAACAAGCTCGAGCAGTACAAGCAGCTCATGAGAAAGGGCTTCAAGTCGCCCGAGCAGGTCCGGATCCAGGAAGCCGACGTCGCGCGGACCAAGCTGCAATACGAAAGCGCGCTCATGGAGCTCAAGGTCAAGGAGAACTACGAGTACAAGCGCAAGACGACCGAGTTCAGCTCCAAGGCCGACCAGGCCAAGAAGAAAGTCGAGCAGGCCCAGGCCACGCTCAAGGCCCAGCTCTCCAAGGCGATCAGCGAGTGGGAGGCGGCCAAGGGCACCGCCGACATCGAGCAGCAGCAGTTCAAGGAATTCCTCAAGCAGAAGGACAAGACGATCATTCGCGCCGGCCAGGACGGCATCGTCGCCTACGCCAACGAAGTCGTGGTACGACTCGAGCCGCCAGATCCGCGAGGGAGCGACCGTCTACTCGATGCAGAAGATCTTCAGCCTGCCCGACATGACCAAAATGCAGGTGAAGGTCAACATCCACGAGTCGCTGATCAAGAAGATCAAGGTGGGCCAGAAGGCCGAGATCCGCGTCGAGTCGTTTCCCAACATCGTCTTCGTCGGGACGGTCAAGTCGGTCTCGCAACTTGCCGACTCGACGCGCCCGTGGATGACCGGCGGCGTGAAGCAATATCCCACGGTCGTCGTGCATCGACGACCTGCTGGGCCAGGAGCTCAAGCCCGGCATGACGGCCGAGGCCAAGGTGCAGGTCGGCGAGCTCGACAACGTTCTGGTCGTGCCGGTGCAGGCCATCGCCGAACACAAGGGAGAATTCTATGCGTTCGTCCCTCGCCACGACGGCATCGACGGAACTGCGCCGGGTTAAGATCGGCGAAAACAACGACACGCACGTGCAGATTCTCGAGGGCGTGAAAGAAGGGCGAGCTGCGTCGCGCTGGATGCCCGCACGCGCGCGGCCGCCGAATTCAAGCTCGACGACGAGAAGAAGGCGCATCGGCGAGACGAAGGCGGTCAGGTCTGGAACGGCTGCATCTCCAGCGCCAGCCAGACCCTGAGGTCGTGGCCCCGCGACCCCAAGCCGCGCGATGACGCTCCCATAGAACAGCGAGCTTCATCATGCACCGGCTTACCACCACGATCGTCCTGGCGATGCGCAACCTCACGTTGCACAAGCTGCGCGTCTTCTTGACCATGCTGGGCTTGATCTTCGGCGTCTCGTCGGTGATCGCCATGCTGGCCATCGCCGAAGGGGCCAGCCTCGAGGCGCAGCGCCAGATCGCCGACTTGGGCGCCACCAACGTCATCGTCCAGAGCAAGAAGCCCTCCGACGACGTCAACCCGTCGAAACAACAGAACAACGAGAGCTTCATCTTCAGGTTTGGAGTGACCTACACAGGACTTCGACCGGATCACCTCGACCTTCCCCACGGTCGTCGCGGCGACACCCGCTGCGCGAGTATCGCAAGAAGGTGCGGCACATCGAGCAGGAGATCGAGGCCCGCATCGTCGGGGTCAATCCCGACTTCATCAAGCTCACACGGCCAGCGCATGGCGCAGGGCCGGTTCTTCTCCGACACCGACCTGTTCTATCGCGCCAACGTGTGCGTGCTCGGCGCCGAGTCGGCCGAGAAGCTCTTCCCCTACGGCGACCCGGTCGGCAAGTCGATTCGCATCGGCGAAGAGCACTACTTCGAGGTCGTCGGCGTCACGTCGCACAAGGCACCTTCGGCCGGAACCGGCAGCAGCCTGGCCGCGCAAGACTTCAACCGCGACGTCTACATCCCGCTCACCACCGACCGCGCGCGCTTCGGCGAGATTATCGAGAGCGAAAAGCAAGGGACCTTCACCGCCGAGCGGATCGAGCTGTCGCAGATCACCGTCACCGTCGACGCGATGGAGAACGTCAAGCGGACCGCCGAGGCCCTCGAGAGCATGCTCCACCAGTTTCATCCCAAGCAAGACTACGGCATCACCGTGCCGCTCGAGCTGCTCGAGAAGGCCGAGGCCACCCAGCGGATCTTCAACCTGGTGCTGGGCTCGATCGCCAGCATCTCGCTGTTGGTCGGCGGCATCGGCATCATGAACATCATGCTGGCGACGGTCTCGGAGCGCACCCGCGAGATCGGCATCCGCCGCGCCTTGGGCGCGCGGCGGCGCGATATCATCGAGCAGTTCCTGATCGAGACGACCGTGATGTCGTCGACCGGCGGTATCGTCGGCGTGCTCCTGGGCTTGGCCGTGCCCGCCGCTGGTGTCGCAGATCTCGGGGATGCCGGCGGTGATCCGGCCGTGGTCGCCCATCTTCGCCTTCTTGATCGCCGTCACGATCGGCGTGATCTTCGGCGTCTACCCGGCGCGCCGAGCCGCGATGCTCGACCCGGTCGAAGCCCTGCGCACCGAGTGAGCTCCGCCAAGAGCAGCGGCCAGGCCCCGCGAACGTCGGACGAGGCGTCAATCGTTGCCGAGAAAATCATGCAATGCCGTGCGCACTTTCCGACCTTACTGCGCCGCCGATTGTGTGCCCATCGGGCTGCCGCGAATCGACATCCCCTCAGGCAGAGGACGCGCCGCCACGCTGAAGCCGCGCTCGATCAGGTCGTCGCGGAGCCGGCGATAGAGAGCGAAGCTGTCGGGGTAGACCCAGAGCGTGATCGCGGCGCGGGACGGCGAGATCCGGTTGATGCGCGCGAGAAGACTCGGAGATCGGGTTTCGCGTTGCCTCGTAGGTCTCGCCGCGGTTTTCGGATTCCGGGATCAGCTCCCACCCCCTTAACTCGAAACGCGTGCCCCTGCGGCCGAGCAGCTCGTCCATGCTTCCGGGCGTCGACACGCTCGAGCTCGTATGCGATCGAGAACGCCCCGACCGGTCCCACCTTGTTGGCGATCGACGGCGTGTGATCGGCCATCCGGATGCGCAGCCGCGCGTCGGCCATCGTGAGGTCGACCAACCGGTCGAGGTTGATGAAGCTCACGCGATTGCGCTTGAGCTCGAAGTGGCACTCATCGGCAGTCGTGGGCCGGGCGACGGGGCTCTTGCTCAATATGGTCTTCGATTTGGGACGCGGGACCTGGCGCAGCGTCACGACTTCTTTTGCCAGCTTGTCGCGTTCACCGCGGAGAAAGCCGCCCTTGGAGGCCGCCAGCACGATCCGCGTGGACGGGTCGCGCACCACGAGAGCCAGCTTGCGCGCCCGTGAGGCGTCGAGCGCGGCCTGGGCACTTGCCAGGGCAAGCTGCCGCGCGGCCTCGGCGGCTCGGTGATCGGCGCGAGCTCGATCGCGGCTGGCCGCCTCGAGCGCCTCCTCGGCGACACTCACCGTGGCATGATCGACAACCGCAGGCGCCGGCGCGGCCGAGGCACGCGGCTCGACTGCTTCTGGGGTCGCGGCGACTTCAGGCTCGTGCTGGATCGGTTGCACGCTTGGCTTCGAGACGGCCGGGGCCGGCGGCGGTGGCTGAGTCTCTTGGCGAGCCATGGACCCCGAGCGGTAATGAACATACGCGGTGATCGCCACGACGCCGATGACCACGCTCGCCAATTGAGCGAACGCGCGCCGCGTCGCCCCGATCGAATGCGCGACCGACCAGGCGACTGCCAGCGGATTCATTCGTTTCCGCTTCCATCACCACGTGTCCTCGCCGAAGATGTGCGGGCCCTGCGACCCCGCCACTTGAAGCGACATCGGCCAGTCGGGCAGCGAGAAAACAAGCTGCCGCGCGCCGCCCAGAAGGTGCTGGCGCCGTCGTTCTCGATCAAGAACTTGATGGCGGGACGCGGGCGAATCAGCGGGTCGACGGCTGCCCGCTTCAGCACAACTGCGCGGATCTCACGCGCCAGCAAGTTGTCCTCTTCACGAGCCTTGTCTTGCAGTGTTTGTGCCGTCAGCCGATAGCCGCCCGGGTGAATCAGCACGTCGTTGCGGCGACAGACGACCACAACCTCAAAGGGAACCTCGATCGCACCCTTCGGCGCGCACGGCTTGGACGGCGGCGGAACAACGAAGTCGTCGGAGCTGTCGATGCTCGACCGCGCCGGCCGAAGAATTGACGCCCGAACTCGAAGCCGGCGAGCTGTCGGCAGATCCCAGCGGCAGGCCGCTCATCGCGCTTGAGGCACTCGAATTGTTCGCGGTCGAGCTGAATGAGCTCAGGAAGCTTGGCATCGAGCTGCTCGGGCTTTGCGTGCTTGTACTCGAATTGCTCGCGCTCCACCGCCGGCGCTCGTTGCGCTGGCCCAGCTTGCCAGGGGCGGCTCGCTTGAGCCTGGACCCGCGGCCGAGCCCGGGTCGGCCGGGCAGCCCGGCTGGCTCGGCTCTGCCGACGGCGGGTCGGCGCCACTCGCGCCCGCTACGAGGGCGCTCGCACTCGACGTCTGACCGCCAAAGTTGCCTCCCTGGCCCTGGCCCGAGTCAACCGCTACGCCACCTCCTGCTGCCGGCATCGGAGGCGGTTGGCCCGAGGCTGCCGCACCAAAATCGGGCGGCGGTCCCATCACGCCCGTAGCCGACGTCGAGGTGCCGGTGGGTGGTGCGCCCGTGCCGAGGCCGCTGCTTGCGTCGACCCCCGGCGCACCGCCGGTGGCAGTGAGTGACTGCGTATTCATTCCAGGCTGGCCGAGTGCGAGCTCGCCACCCGAAGAGCCGGCGCTCGGGCCCGAACCGAAAGGTTGACCAAACGAGGAACCGGAGCGCGGCGGCGGCAGTCGCGTGGACGTGCCGTCGCCGGCTGGCTCGAGATCAGGCAGCACGTCCAAACCGACGCCCCCGCCGGTGCCGGCGCCCGCGGCTGCGCCGCGCGGCGCACCAAGGCTCGACCCAGCCTGGCCAAACCCCTGCTGGCCGCCGGCACCCGAGTTCGAAGGAGGCAGGTCTCCGAAATTGTCCCCTGCCCCGCCGGTCCGATTCGACGCGCTTCCCAGGCCCGCCGGTCCGGGAGATGAAGCGGCTCCGCCGCCGCGCACGTTGAAGCCGCCTCCAAGAGCCGGCGGCTGGCCCGCTCCTCCGCGAGGATCAGAAGCCGCAAACCCGGATCCGGCGCCGCCGGCGACACGATCGCCGCTGCCGAGTGCAGCGCCGCCGGCGACCCGATCGGCACCGCCCAGTGCGCTGCCGCCGGAGATCTGATCGCCACCGCCAAGTGCGACTGCCGCCGGCGACCCGATCGGCACCGCCCAGTGCGCCGCTGCCGGAGATCTGATCGCCGCTGCCGAGTGCGCTGCCGCCTTGCGCCGGTGCGCCGCGCCGGTCGTGCCGCCGCGGCCCGGCCATACGAAGTCAGCCGGTGAGTCGCCGTCGGCGTCGGCTCGATCACCGCCTGGTCGTCCGCCGAGTGGGCCACGAGACCTCGACGATCCGGCCGCGGCAGACAGGTCGCCGGCCGCGCCTGTTCCCGAACCGGTCGAGTCGGGCGCGTCGCCGGTCGCTGCCGAATCGCGCCCCGATCGCTGCACCACGCTCGAGCGCGGCCCCGGCGCGGGCTCGAGCGGCACGTCTAGCGGCACGGTGCCGTCCCAGGTGGTGAGGTCGTCGAAGTTGGGCACGTCGACGACGAGATCCTGCTCGATCAACTCATAGCCGAAGGCGATTCCGAGCGGCTCAAGACGCGTGCGGGCTTCGTAGTAATAACGGATGCCTTCCGGTCGCACCAGGAACACCAGATAGGGAATGGCGGGGGCGCCGTCGGGAGTTTCTGCCAGCTCGATGTGCCGCATCTCGCGAATGATCGCCTGCACGAACGGACTGGCGCGAGGATGAATAAACGGTGACATCTCCATCGATGTGAAACGCATGCCCTGCGGCTGGAGCTTCACCCCGCCCGTGGTGCATTCCAGAACGATCGGCCGCCGCCAGGTGCCGTTTGCTCCTTTGTACGGGAGCACGGCATGCCCCGTTCGCTGGCCGGCCTTCGCCAGCGCCGCCTTCAGTGCGTCGCGCTCCGACGCCAGCACGTCGCGCTGGGCGTCGAGCTCGGTCACCTCGAGCTCGATCTGCTCGGCCCGCGCGGTCAGCCCCTCGAGTTGCTGCCGTACCAGGAACTCTCTCCGCTTCCACCGTTGCGATTCGGCGGCGGACCACTTGCGGGCGGATTCCCACGCGGTCGTGCGTAGGTCGGCCTTCCGCCCGGCATCGATCTCCTGCGCCGTCGCCGTCGCCAGGCGCTCGACCTCGTTGGAAGTAAGGTCGTTGGGCGGCGCGACGGGCACGGGCGACTCGCTTGGCTTGGGAGGTGCGGTTTGTTCCGCGGCAGATTTTGGCACATTCGCCACGGTCGCTTGAGCATCCGGCGCGCTCGGTGCGGGCCGCTCGGGCGCGGCGCAGCCGCCACGCGCGGTGCGCGATCGTGCGCGAGAGCAGACCGGCGATGAATCGCCACCAGCAGATTGAGCGTGGCCACGAGGCTCGCCAGGATCAGCGCGAGGAGCGCACGCTCGCTCCAGACCGCCGACCGGTGCGCCACCGGGGCCGATTCTGCCGTCCATGGGTCGCTCTCGCCACTCATTCGCGCCGGCGTCCTTGTCCGGTCTTCTGGTCCGTGCACGGACACGTGTTCGATGGGAGGCTCTATCTTATAAAATCGGGCCAGCTTCGGCGATGCGGCTTCGCGCACAAACTCATGTTTCAGATCGGTCGCTGCGCGAGCCGGCTTGAGACCTGCCAACCGGGCGGACGGCCCAAGGGCGACGCCGCCCACGGCGCTTGCTGTTGTTTGGCAGGAAATGGCAGACAGTGGCAGGTTTTCGCGGGTCGAGAGCCTTGGCGCGCCCGCCCGCAGCCCGTACCGAGCCGGGCTTCGCGCTCAAGATTTAGCCGAATTTCATCGACCGCAACCAACTATTTTTCAATGACTTGTGTCGTTTGTTTTCACCGCAAGTCGTTTGTCCCCGGGCACAAAAACCGGTGTGTCGGGTCGCCTCACGCCGCTCCAGACAGCCGCAATTCTGCCAAATTCGCACGATCGGCGTGCGGTTGCGAAGCCGATTCGGTCTGGGCCCTCGCTTCAATTGTTCAATTGTCGACTGCGGCAGCATCCATGCATTGCCGTGCGAGGAAATGTGGTTTGGCGAACTCGCTGGCAGCATTTGTATCGCGGCGCGCGGAATTCCCTTGGTCGCGATCGCGTGCGCCGTTATAATTCTCTCGCGAGGGGCCGGTGGTGCCGACTCAACCCGTTGTTTATCAACGACGTGGGGAGAGACGATTGATGGCGTCCGCGGCGCGATGGTTGGTGGGCGCGCTGGTTTTTGCATGCGTCGCATCGTCGTCGGCCGGAGACCAAGGGCGGCTTGTCAAGCTCCAGGGTAAAGTGTTGACGCTGACCGAGGCCCTGAAACTGAAGGCGCCGGCATTAAAGTTCGATATCGAACCCGCCGCCAAGCAAGTGGTGGTGCTGGGTGACGACGGCCAGATTACGCCGCTTCTCTCCGACGAAACCAGCCGCGCGTTTTTCATGGACGAGCGCTGCGCGGCGTCCGCGCCGAGTTCGAGGGACGGCGAGTTCCAGGCATTCCGTATTTCCAAGTCATCACGGCAAAGATTGAACGGGACGGCCGGTTCCAGACGCCTGAATACTTTTGCGATGTGTGTGCGATTAGCGTTCTTTACCCGCAGGATTGTCCGTGTTGTCAAGCGCCGGTAGAGCTGCGCATGAAGCCCGATCGGCGGTGATCGAGGTATCGGGCTAGCGATGTGTGCGTTGGGATTTTGGGCTCACTAACGGTCGGTCTCTTCTAGTGAGCTGTCCAAGTTGCGACCGAGGGCGATTGCTCGGGCAGCCGCCCCAGGGAATTCCGCATGTCATCAGTCGAAATCGCCAATCTGCTCTTGGGTGTGGTGGCCATCGTCGCCATCTTCTCGGTGCTTTTCGGCCTGGCGTGTGTGTTCTGGGTAACTCGCAACCGCCGGACACAAGATGATTTCACCCCGCCGGTGACGGTCTTCAAGCCGCTGAAGGGGCTTGACGAAGGCCTTGAAGAGAACCTGCGCAGCTTCTTCCGCCTTGACTACCCGGTGTATCAGCTTTTGTTTTGCGTGGCGGACGGCGATGACCCGGCGATCGACGTGGTGCGAAGACTTCAAGCCGAGTTCCCCCAAAGTGATTCGCAGTTGATCATCGGCTGTCCGCAATTCGGGCTCAATCCCAAGGTCGAGAGCCTGGCGGCGATGGACCCCCACCGCAAGCACGACGTGATCTTGATCAGCGACTCCAACGTGCGCGCCAGGCCCGCGTATCTGCGCGAGACGGTCTGCTACCTGGCCGAGCCGGGTGTGGGCCTCGTCAGCAACTTGTTCGCGGGCGTCGGCGAGAGCTACCCGAGCGCGGTGATGGAGAACCTGCAACTAAACGGGTTCATCGCGGCGGGGGTCGCGATGGCGGCGGTTTGCCGCGCGACGTGCGTTGTGGGCAAATCAATGCTCATGCCGCGGCAAGCGCTCGATGCAATCGGCGGCTTTGCGGCAGTGCGCAACGTGTTGGCCGAAGACCAGGTCATTGCGGTGCGGCTCAGGCAGGCGGGCTACTCGATCAAGCTGAGCCATCACGTTGTCGAGAACGTCAACCGCCGCCGCAGCCTTCGCTGGTTTTTGAATCGGCATTCGCGGTGGTACAAGATTCGGCGGCGGATGGCGCTGCCGGCGTTTGCCGCCGAGCCAGCGGCCAACCTGGCGACGGTTGGTCTGGTCTGGGCGTTCTCGGGCGACTCTGGGATCGCCTGGGGCGGGCTCTTGGCGCTCGTGGGCCTGGGCATGGCGCGCGACGCGATTCAGACACGCCGGCTGCGCGGAACCTATCCCAAGCTGCGCCATCTCGTCTTCAGCGCGGCCAAGGACATCTTGCTCCTGCCGGTCTGGTTCGATGCGATTTTGAACCGCCGGGTGCAGTGGCGCGGCCACCGATTTGTGATCGGCCGGATGACGCGGCTGCGGCGCCCCTCCAAGGACGGTCCCATTCGCCGCCGCCTGAAAAAGCGCCGGCTGCGGCCCCAGCGCGACGAGCGCGGCAAGCCCTCGGCGAGCTGATCGCGCGGCGGGTTCGCCGGCGGAACGTTTGCCGGTCGCTGCATCGGAGCGGACTGGGAGCGGACTGAGACACCCAGTGTTCCGCGAACTAATACCATGCATGAATGATTCGCTCGCATTTCATGGGTGTCTGCCTCGCCCAACGGCGCGAATTGTGAAGGCCACATCAGATGCGTCACGTGCGTCACGTGCGACACGGGGTATTTATAAGTCGTAGCTAGACTGGCGGTTCCGATCACGCTATCGAACGCAAATCCAGCAGCCTGATGCGTCACGGTGCGTCACGGTGCGACGCGAAGTTGTGACGGGATCGCCGAATTTATCGGCTTTGCCGAGGGGAGTGATGTGGTCGTGCTCTACGTCCATCGCCCTGCGCAAGGAGCTGAAGCCGTAGTTTTGAGGGCGCATCGCGTCCGAACGGCGCACCGACCGTGCAATCTGTGCCTGTTGCTCACGACTCGTTCTGGCCCGATCGCCCCGCGGAACGCGAGAATTATCAAGATGCCATTTGGATGCGTCACCCGCGTCACCTGCGTCACCGGGTCGTTGTAATATATTGCAGGCAGGCGACTTCCGATGAGTCCAAAGACTGCCGACCGCGGGGATTCATGCGTCACTGTGCGTCGCCGTGCGTCACGGGCGCCTTGACGGGGACGCTGATTTCAGGGGCATTCTAAGACTCGCAGTGCTCCGCGAGGTTATACCATGCATGAATGGTTGGCTCACATTTGATGGGTGTCTGGCTCGCCCTGTAAGCGCTCCGTCGAACCATACGCGGTGCGCGGGGCCATGACGGGCTTAACGTCTTCTGGTTCGGCCGAAGGTTCATGTTTGTGCCGCTGTTGGAGCCGCGGTATTAACGAGAGAGCGCCCCCCGACCGCCGACATACTGCTGACCCGGCAGTCGGACGTCTATCGACTCCGAGCAAGGTCCGGGGCCGAAGTCGTCACCTGGCCCGCTCGAGCCGCTCCAGCGCCTCCAGTACTCGGTCGAGCTTGCGTTCCACCTCTTCCACGCGGGTCTCGGTGATGGCGGACCGCGAGTCGATCATCAGGAAGCCGTCCTTGACGATATAGGACAGGCCGAGTGGCTTGAGGATCAATCGCAACGACGTCTTCAGGGGCAGGTCCGCCCGGTCGAACTCGATCGTCGAGTTGAGCGACTTGTTGGCTTCTTGGAGGCCGAGGGGCTCCACGTGGATCGGGATGCCCGAGAACGCACGCGTGGTCGTCGCCACCTTGATGTACTTGATCACGTCATCGAGCGGTGTCTTTTTGGCGAAGGGCATGACGATCGGCTCCTCGAGCGCCTGCATGATCTCCTGAGTCTTCCGCTGAGGATCGCCGGGATTGGGCTGCTTCCGAGACTGCGGGCCAGGTGGGCGTTTGTTCTGGGCGAGGAGGGGTGAGGCTCCTGCCGGCTGGGCTGCTGAGTCGGCCGCCGGGGTCTTTCCCTTCTGGGCGACGGCCATAGTTGCCAGGACGCCCGCGCCCAGGAGGATTGCGATCCCAGTGGACTTGACGGTGTGGAGAATCATGGCGTGGATGACTCCTCGAGCTAAGGCCGCGATGGACACGGGGACGGCATCGGCTCCGACGAGCAAGCCGCTGACCGACGACCACCGCGACGCCAGTTGTATGGTGGATTCGACCAGGGAGGCGGGCGGGGACGGAACGTTGAGACGGGCCGGCTCGGTCAACCGCGCGACGACCGGGGCCAGGATCCCTCGCCCTCGGAGCCGCGCGGCCAGCCGTTTGCGGGCGCGGTGCAGGCGGCCCCGGAGGGTGGGCTCGCTCACGCCCAGCCGCTGCGCTGCCAGGTCGTAGCTCAGTCCCTCCAGAGAGCAGAGGACCAGCGGAGCACGGAACGACTCGGGTAGCCGCGCGATCTCCTCCTGGATGGCCGCTTCGGTGCTCGTCCAGTCGCGATCCGCACCGGAAGGACCGGCCAGCTCGTCGACGACGGCGACCTCATGCCGGCGGCGACGAATCGATCGGACCCGGGCGCGCCTGGCCACGCGGTAGGTCACGCCACAGAGCCAGGGACCGAGCGTCGCTCGATTACGGATCGAGTCGGCCCGGCGCACGAGCACGAGGAACGTCGCCTGGAAGGCATCCTCAGCGTCGTGTGGATCCCTCAGCAGGCTCCGGCACAGTCCCAGGACCATCGGACCATGCCGCTGGACCAGGATCCGAAAGGCGTCCTCGCCGGACGTGTCGCGGTGAACCTGGAAATGATCCAGGAGCTCGCCATCGGTCATGGCCCCGAGTGCCCCGACGGTCCACAGCGTATCCAGCGACCCCCGCGGGAATTGCGCCCCCGAACGTTCCATTAACCCGACTCGCCTTGGTTCCTCACGACTGGATCGGCCTGCACCCGCCGAATATACAGTGCCGCTACCATCCGGACCCTCACACGATTTCTTGAAGGACCGGGGTTCGAGATGTGGGACGAACCAGCGTACACTTGGGGTAAGCCCTGGGCGAAACCGAGCCTCGGGCACCCACGCCAGGCTCTGAAGATGCACTTGGAATCTGCCCAAGTCTCCGAACGGCGCGCCGCCCGTGCAGTCTGTTCCGGTCGCTCACGGCTCTGATCGGCCCGATCGCCTCGCGGAAACCGAGAATTGTGAAGATCAGTTTGCCTGCGTCATTTGCGTCACTTGCGTCATGCTCGGTGTAACGCATTACGCGCTAAGCAGCTATGATATTCGAGCCCGGCGCCGATTCGGGGTTCGTTGCGTCATCTGTGTCATTTTGCGTCATCGACGGCGTGGCGATCTCGCGGGTTACACCGATTTGCGCGGCCGGCGGCGGTTTCGAGGCTCACTCAAATAGGGCTTTCGTCCCGCGACCTCGCGATCGGTGCAATCGAAGACACCCAGTGTTCCGCGAGATTGTGCCATGCATGAATGCTCGGCTCACAGTTGATGGGTGTCTGGCTCGCCCCACCTGCAGCCCACTTCACGTCGAATCTGACCCCGGTCTGGCCATCGTTGTCGGCGCCTGCGGACGTCTGCCCGAGGCGATCAAGGCCCGCATCGTGGCCATGGTCAAGGTCGGCACGGAAGCGGGTGAGAAGTGATCGAGACCTGCGACGTCTGCGCTCGTTGCCGAGCCCGGACGAGGCGGGCCCGGGTCACGATAGGAGAGGTAGGCCCACTCGCGACCGCCGCCGGATCTTGAGTCCGGCGCGTCGGCCAAGGCAGGGTTCAGGGCAGACCTCTGGAGGACCCGCTAGGACCTGAACCTAGCGCGTCTGCCGTTCGGTAGCGTTGGTGACACATTGCGGTGATGCTGGTTTCCCTTGGAAAATAGGCGATTCCGCAATCGCCTCGTCCGAGTCACATTGTAGTCGAGTTGGGCTGACATGGCCAATGCTGTTACCAAATTGTTACCAATCCGGGCGGGTCACCGCGCCACCGGAATCAGTGATGGCTCAACCCCCGGTTGCGACGGCCACGACTGTAAGCAACCAGTCGGCCGGGCGTGGCCGTGGTGCGGTCACGGTGCCAGGCCGTAGGCCAGAGCGGCCTCATCCTCGATCACGCAACCGATCTCATTTGATGACCTGGACGAGTCCTGGGACGTCTTGGGCCATTCCTCCCCAGTCGTGACCGAGGTGTACGCGGAGCTGGATGGAGCTAAAGCGGCCGAGGCGATGGAAAAGGTTGGCTAGCGATAGAAGCCAGATTGCAAACCAGGCGGTTTGCGGTGACGCAAAACGACGCAATCTATTTCGATTAAATGCTTTGTAATCTGTGCTCGTGACGCAGTCGTTTTCCGGGAATTATCAGGATTTCGCGGGAATTATCACGATTTAGTGCGGATTCTCTGCCACGGCAGAGCTTGATAAGTTGATGGGTGTGAAATCGCTGTGGTCTGCGGGGCACCGATGAGTGTGGTGCGGACCTTACGGCTGATCCTGAAAAACGCTGCGATTGGCTTCCGTCGAACGAGCACATGAAGCGACGAGTCGATCCGCGCGGGCTGATTATCGGTGGCACGGCAGCGAGTCATCCTGCGGAGGCTGCTAGTCGTCTTGACTCACTATCGCCGTCCCGGCTCGGGATGAGACAATCTCTCCGCGCGGCGATCATGAAAGCGATCGGTCGTTGTCAGGGATCTGACGATGGATGAGACGAAGAGCGTGCCCCAAACGGAATCCTCTCGACCGTAGGGTGCGGCGGCGAGTGCGTCCTCGGATGCGACAAAGAACCTGTCGAACTGTACGTGGATCATCTCGCCACCCCCATGAGCGCGATGATGACAGAGGCAAACCTTCCCGATGGCCCCGATCGACCCGTCTGGCTGCGTCTGCTAAACGGGACGGGGCGTTTGTTGCGTCGGCTTGGGACGCGCTGGCCTCGCCTCGATCCCGAGGAGTTCATGGCTGCGGCGCAGCGGCGCACGGGTTTATCCGACTGGGGTCATGGTCACTTCCACGACGGACTGAAGGTCCTGGTCGAGTCGTTCGACCGGCAGGATACGCCCACACGTTCGGGCGGCTGTTCTTCCGCGAATTCTGTATCCGCCTGCTGGCGAGTCGACTGCGGGTCGAGCACGACCTTGTCCGGCACCCGGAGATCCACGAGGTGGAAATTCGTCGGCCGTTGTTCATCACTGGGCTGCCGCGCAGCGGCACGACTCTTCTGCACCGCTTATTGTCGCAGGCCCCTGGCGCGGGCGCTGCGGTTCTGGGAGACGCTCGAGCCTTCTCCTCCGCCCGAGGCCGCGACCGCCCGGTCCGACCCGCGGATCGCTCGGGCTCGACGGGCGATCCGCAACCTCGAGGCGCTGGCTCCACGAATCCGCGCCGCGCATTCCTACGAGGCCGAGGCGCCTGAGGAATGCAATTCGCTCTTCGCCCAGAACTTCGCCGCGGCCATGCTCCCCTACATGTTCGATGCTCCGGCGTATATTGAATGGCTTCGAGAGCTGGATCGCGCCGTGAACTACCGATACTTCCGGTCCCAGCTCCAGCTCCTCTCCTGGCGCGATGCGGGAGAGTACTGGGTGCTGAAGGCTCCCGCGCATCTTTTCAGTCTGGACGTGATCCTTCTGGTCTTCCCCGATGCCCGTTTCGTGGTAACTCATCGCGATCCGCAGGATTCCATTGCGTCGGCGTGCAGCCTAGCCGCGGCATATCGGAGCATCACGGCCGACCACATCGACCTGAACCGCCTGGGAGCGGAGGTGAGCCAGGTCCTGGCTGTGGGTGTCGAATGGGCTCTCGGGGCCCGGGCCGCGGCAGACCCGAGCCGTTTCTTCGACGTCTCGTATGCGACGCTGCTCGACGACCCGACCGGTGTGGCCCGGGCGATCTGCGAGCAGTTTGATTATCGGTTTGATCCCGCGGCGGAACAGAGAATGCGCCTCTGGCTAGCCGAGAATCCGACGGGAAAGCACGGCACCCATCGTTATGACCTGGCGGAGTTCGGACTCGACCCGGCGACCATCAACAACCGCTTCGCTTCTTACCGCAACTGGATGGCGATGCACATCTCGCCGGATCCCTGTCGCCGCGAACGCGGCAGCGACTTACGGGCGTGACGAGTGCGCGAGAAGGGATGAGTCAAGGTGTCGAGATCTGAGAGCCGATTCGGTAGCCAGGCCCCGCGCGGGCGACGCCGGCTCCGGTCAATTGGAGACGACCGGGATCGAACCGGGCACCTCCTTGTTGCAAACCAGATTGTCGTCCGTCGCAACCACTGTAAACAACGAGGTTACGCCGAGTCAGGTGGGTCGTTGCACTGGCGGTTGCACTGGCGAGCCGGCACCCCGCAAGGAACCATGCAACGATCCTCTGGCCGACTTCGTTGCGAGTCTGAACCCCGAGCAGCGACGACGGCTGTTCGAACTGCTCGCTGGGGTGGATCAGTCGTAGGGCGGCATGGACCTTCAGCGCGGATAGAACGGCCCGCTTTTCTGATAGTCCGCTGCACCCGTTGCTGAGCTCTGGCGGTATAGCGATATCGTCCTTGCAACTCATCCTGATGTGGTATCCAAATCAGGGACCGCCTCGGTCATCATCAGCGATGAGGGTGTCGTCGGCGTGAGAACAGGTTTGCCATCTGGTAGGAGCAACCCAAGGTCAAATCCGTACCGCAGACTTCGATCGAGCTGGGTCACGACTCCGATACGCAGTTCCCGCCCGCTCTCGAGAAGGCGTATCAAATAGCACCACCTATCCCGCTCGGCCATTGTCCCGAACAGGTCTGGCTTTTCGTCCCTGATGTACCTCATGAAACCCAGGACGGGATCCAAGAGGTTGCTCAAGATGCTGTTCGGCCACGGCTTGCTCGCCGCGGTATGTCGCAACCGCTCGTACGAAAAGTGCAAAAGATCGTGGTTGAGCTTGTCCCGATCCTCGATGGGGAGAGCTATGGTCTGCGCAGGATAGCCGTAATCCACCGCCAGCACGTCTTTCTTGTGTCGTTCTTCCTTGGTCTTCTCCAAGAAGTCATACAGCAGTCGTGCGTGGGCCATCCGAGTGAAATTGATGACCTCCCATTGGGAGTAGTCCATTGGATCGTAAGCGGGTACGCCAAAGGTGAAGACGATCTCGTAGAGCATCGAGCTCTGGAACGCAGCTTTCGCCTGTTCTGCAGTGGGCCTGAAAGGCGTCTTGGCCATCTCAGTTGGTCTCCACGGTGATTACGTGAACCTTTGCGACTGTCGCGCTGGGGACCGTGCTACGGTCGGCCGCAGCGCTTCGTCACCGACCGCGGCTTGGCGCACGATATCATCGTCGGAGGCCCCAAGCCAAGGCCGAGCGGAAAGAATAGAACGTGCTCTGGGCCGAGGTCGAGGCCACGATCGACCGCGCCGGCAACGACGCCATTCGCCATTTCCGCTCCAAGGCAAAAAAACCACCGGCCCTGTTGACAATCCGCCCTCCCGCGCAGATAACCATTCAGCTCCAGGCGCCGTTCGAGTCACGTGTGGACGTGTTCGCTCTCTCCGCATCCCAGTCGCACGACCAACGAAGGAATTACAGCATGAACGCCTCTCTGTTCTCTCCTGTGTCCGGTCGGCTGAAGTTGGCTTATCGCAGGTTCGCGGGCTCGCAACCGTCCTGGCGCCGGTGGCATCGCCACGCCCGGCCTGGCCTCGTGCCTCAACCCGAGGCCCTCGAAGGTCGCACCCTCCTCAGCCGCGGGGGCTATGGTTTCACCACACTGGACGATCCCAATGCGGGCACGGAGTTCTTCCAGGGCACCTACTCCAACGGGATCAACAACCGTGGGCAGATTACGGGCGCCTATGTCGATGCTAGCGACGTCGATCATGGTTTCCTGCTTTCTCACGGCCAGTACACCGCCTTGGATGATCCCAATGCAGGAACAATCTTCGGCCAGGGTACCTCTGCCGAGGGTATCAACGACCCTGGGCAGGTCGCGGGCTACTACGCGGATTCCAGCAACCTGGACCACGGGTTCGTGCTGGCGAAGGGCCAGTATGCTACCCTTGACGACCCCAGCGCAGGAACGACACCGGGCCAGGGTACCTATGCCTTCGGAATCAACAATCCTGGGCAGATTGTGGGCTTCTACGTCGATGCCAACAACGCCTACCACGGGTTCGTGCTGTCCAACGGTCAGTACACGACCCTGGACGACCCCAACGCCAGTACGCTGCCGAACCTGGGTACCGCTGCCGAAGGCATCAACAACAGCGGGGAGATTGTGGGCGTCTACTTCGACGCCAACAGCGTGACCCACGGGTACCTGGTGGTGAACGGGCAGTACATCACCATCGACGATCCCAACGCAGGCACGGCACCGGGCGAAGGCACTGCTGCCTACGGGATCAACAATCGGGGAGAGATCGTGGGCGAGTACACCGACGCCAACTTCGTGACGCACGGGTTCGTGCTGTCACATGGCCAGTTCACTACCCTCAACGACCCGACTGCTGGGAACTCGGGCACCGTTGCGATCGGGATCAACGATAATGGGCAGATTGTGGGCAACTTCATCGACGCCAGCCTTGTCATTCACGGCTTTCTGGCTACGCCGGGGGGTGGTGACGCTCTCCTTGGCGCATCCGACAATCTGCTGCCTAACGAGGCCGCCAATAACACCGCGTCCCTGGGCTCGCAGCTAGTCAGCGCGGCCAGAACCTCTCGGGCCAATCAGAGCGATGCATTGGGCGACAGATCTTCGGGCCAGACCTCAGCCATCGCGACGGTCCCCCGCCCACTGCAGAGCGCTGTCGACCCGGGCGTGACCGTCAGCGGTGCGCGAAGGTTCGGGTCGCGCTTGCTCTTTGGATCGAAGACTTATTGATGCTTTGAAAGCACGAAGCCGAACTCTGGTCCCGGTTTGCAGAAGCCCGGTGAGGGGCGCCGGGGCCGTAGCCCGCGGCGCACTACTTCGAAAGGAAAAAAGCTCGTACGGTAAATGGCGACCCTCGCCCAAATCGGTGCGGCCGGCGTGCCCATGCTGCGCTCGTACAGGTTCACCCAACGCCAACCGGATTTTGAGTCCGGCGCGTCTGCCACCTGACTGATGTTGGGCTGATGCTGGATTGACGTAGATTTCAGGGAAATCTCAGGGGTTCACGATGGCCCCCGCTGTCGCTCGCATTGTAGTCGCATTGGACTCACACGGGCAACATGTGCAGAAGAATTGCAGATCATCCCTGTCCAAATCGCTACACGAGGTTCGGTGTCGCTGGGAACTCTCGGCTGGACCGTGGGATTACATCGTAGACGAATCGCAGTCGGCCGCTCAGTGCGGCAAACGGGTCGGCTGGAAAGACCGGGTTGTAGAGGATCACGGCTTCGGCCTCGCTACGGAGAAGGCGGATCTCGAGTTCGTTCCAGAACCGGTCCGGATCAGTACTCGGCTGGCGCTTTTGAAGCCAGTCGAGCCAGCGGCGGGCCTCGACGCGGTGCCCCAGTCGGTGGTGAGCCATCGCCAGAAATACCGACTGCTGAGGCGTGCTTTCTCCGTTGCGGATCGGAAGTCCTTCTTGCAGTCGAAGCAAGACATCTTGAAACCGACCGGCGCGGTACATGGCGGCGACGAGTGAATTGAGGGCAAGATGCTTGTGCTCGGCAGGTAAGCTCTTCGAGGCGAGTTCGGCGAGCCTCACCGGAACTTCGGGGTCGCCGACCGAGTCCGGCGCCAGCACGCAAGACCAGGCGACGATGTAGGCCACCGCCGGTTCAGTCGTCTTGCGGAACCGTTCGAGCAGAGCCGAGCACTCCCGGCGCAGTGCATCGCGATCCCCGACGGCCAAGAGGTGCAGAACATAGAGATAACGGGTCCGATAGTTGTCCGGTCGCAATCGAGTAGACTCCCGGAAGTAGGCAGCGGCTCCTTCCGTGTTCCAGCCTGTGATGATGAAGAAGCCTCGGTCCCGGGGTCGGAGCGAGACCGTGCCACCTAATTGCCGTGCGTCTACAGTCTCGGTAAACAGCGGCTCATTAGGCAACGGACGGGCGTCCCACACTTTCACTGTCGCATGATCGGTGGTGGCAATCCACTTGCCGTCCGAGCTGAACGCCACACTCCCGTCGCCCCTGAGTGTGAGGGTCTCTTGTCCGGTCTTGGCATCCCAGACCTTGACCATCCCATCCAAGCCGGAGGAAGCGAGCCGCCTGCCGTCTGGGCTGAACACCACGCTCGTGACAAGGCCAGTATGCCCCTCGAGGGTAAGGGTTTCCTGCCCGGTCTCGGCGTCCCACACCTTCACGGCGTGGTCGGCGTCAGCGGAGGCGAGCTGTCTGCCGCCCGGGCTGAAGGCAAGGCTCCGGACACCGTTGGTGAGCCCCTTGAGAATGAGGATTTCTTGTCTCGTCTCGGTGTCCCACAGCTTCACCGCGTACCCCTCGTGGTCGTCGGAGGCGGAGGCGACCCGCGTACCGTTGGGACTGAACGCGACGCTCGAGCCCCATTCGCACTTCCCCATCAATGTGAGGGTTTCCCTCCCGGTCTCGACATCCCATATCCTCAGCGTCCCATCAGGACAAACGGAGCCAAGCCATTTGCCATCAGGGCTAAACGCCACGCTCGTGTATCCAACGACGGTACGGATTTCCTGTCCGGTCTGGGCATCCCAAACCTTAACGGTCTGGTCGTCGTCGCAAGAAACGATTCGTCTGCCGTTAGGGCTAAACGCCACACTTTTGAGAGATCCGGTGAGCCCCTTGAGTGTGAGGGTCGCCTGCCTCGTCCCGACATCCCACACCTTCACTGTCCCATCGACACTGGCCGAGGCGAGCCTGCCGTTCGGACTAAACGCCACGTCCGTAACACCGCCGGTGTGCCCCACGAGGGAGATGGGTTCCTGACCATTATCGGCATCCCACACCTTCACCGTCCCATCTTCACTGGCGGAGGCTAGCCGCTTGCCGTCCGGACTGAACGCCACGCTGTGGACGTCGCCGGTGTGGCCACCAAGAGTGAGAAGTCTCTGGGCAGTCATCGCATTCCACACTATCAACGTGCCACCGGCACCTCCGCAGGCGAGCCATCTGCCGTCGGGGCTGAACGCCACACTTATGACCATTCTCCAATGCCCCCGCAGCGTGACGGTTTCCCGCCCAGTCGCGTGTCCCAGACCTTGACCGTCCCGCCGGCGCCCCCAGAGGCGATCCGCTTTCCATCGGGACTGAACGTCACGCTGTACACTGGGTCGGTATGCCCCTTGAGTGCGAGGGTTTCGTTGCCGGTCCGGGCGTCCCGCAACTTAACAGCGCCGTCGCTGCTCCCAGAGGCGATCTGCTTTCCGTCTGGGCTGAACGCCACACTCCAGATGATACCTTTATGGCCATTGAGTGTGAGGATTTCCTGCCCGGTCCCAGCATCCCACACCTTCGCCGTCCGGTCATGACTGGTAGAGGCGATCCGCTCGCCATCCGGGCTGAACACCACGCAAGAGATGAAGCTCTTGGGGCCGGTGTCCTCGTGGCGCTTGATTCTGAGCGTTTCTTGTCCGGTCTTGGCATCCCACACCTTGACCATCCCATCGAAGCCGCAGGAAGCGAGCCGCCTGCTGTCTGGGCTGAACACCACGCTCGTGGTAAGGCCGGTATGCCCCTTGAGGGTAAGGGTTTCCTGCAGAGTCTCGACGTCCCACACCTTCATGGTCTTACCGGCAGAGACCAGCCGCCTGCCATCGGGACTGAACGCCACACTCCAAACGATGCCGGTATGTTCCTTGAGGGTGATATGCCCCGATGATGTCTTCCTTCGCCAGTAGAACCACTCGAAACCTCGACGATCAACGCCGCCCTGGTTGGTCGGGAGCTGTTCGTCCAGCCCTTTTTGCAAATGTGTGCTGTCATAGTCCTCCCAGTACTGTTGGAGGCGATTCATTTGGACGTCGTAAAGCCGCTGTTTGGCCAGCTCGGCCTGAGCCTTGGCCAGTACGCTTTCCCGCTCGGCGTCACCGCGGGCAACCAGGGCCTCAGCCCGTGCTAGGAGGGAATCTTGCAGACGTTGCTCGGCCAGCTTGGTCTGCCTCTTTTCCTCGGCCTGCGCTTTGAGGGCAACGAGCAACCCCAGGCTCGTAGCGATAAGGCCCCCCAGAACTGCTACCAACACGGCTGCCGACAGCCCCGCGATCACCGGACGTCGCCGGCACCACATCCACAGGCGCGCCGCTTTCCCTACCGGCCGCGCCGCGATCGGCTCTCCGGCCAGCCACCGCTTCAGGTCCTCGGCCAGAGCATCCGCACTGGCGTAGCGGCGCCTCGGGTCTTTCTCAAGGCACTTCAAGCAGACGACTTCCAGATCTCGCGGGACGCGCGGGTTGAGCTTTCTCGGCGGCTCGGGTTGTCGCTCGCGCACCTGCGCCAGTGTGTCAAGCACCGTTGCCCCGCCGAACGGCGCCCGACCGGTCAATAGTGCGAAGAGGATCGCCCCGAGCCCGTAGACGTCGGTCGAGGTTGTCACCGTCCCTCGACTGCCCGACGTCTGCTCCGGAGCCATGTAAGCGGGCGTGCCCAGGATTGCGCCGGACTGGGTCAGCTCGCTGTCGCCGTTGACCCGTTTCGCCAGGCCGAAGTCCGTGACATGAGGCTGCCCCTCCGTGTCCACCAAAACATTTGCCGGCTTCAAGTCGCGGTGCAGAATGCCCCGCTGATGGGCGTGATGAATCGCGCCGGCCGCCATCGCAACAAGCTTCGCCGCGCCCCGCGGGTCGGCGAGGTAGTCCTTCAGCCGCTTGTCTAGGCTCTCTCCCGCGATCAGCTTCATGCTGAAGTAATGCTGATCTTCGAACTGGCCGACCTCGAAGATTGGCACAATGTTGGGATGATCAAGCCGCGCGACAGCCTCGGCCTCGTTCTGGAACCGGCGAACTTCGTCGGCGGAGGCGAATCGAGCCGCCTTGATCATCTTCAGGGCCACTGATCGGTTCAGACTGAGCTGGCGGGCCTTGTAGACGACCCCCATGCCGCCTTCGCCCAGCACCTTCTCCAACTCATAGTCGCCGAAGTAGCGAACGAGCGTTCCGGAGTGGAGGCTGGAGCCGGTCGAGTCATGCGTGGGAGCGTCGTGCGAGTCGCTAGAAATTGCTGGTGAAAACCCCGGCGTCGGAGGGTCGAGGGTCGGTTCGTCATCGGATTGGCCGACGCGCGTATCGGACATCATCTCGGCCACGTGGCGCCGACAGTCCGGGCATTCGCTGAGATGATCGTGCACCGCCTTGGCGGCAGCCTCGTCAAGCTCGCCCAGGCGATATGCCCTCAACGCCTCGGGAGTCGGGTGGGATGAGCTATCGACGCTCATGGCCGTTCACCTGATTTCGGTCACTTGGCGTTCGTTGCAACGGTGTCTAACTCAGAGACGTCGAGGATCAGCCGGACTTGCGCGACGACTTCCAATAACTCAGAGCGTTCTGCCGACGAATCCTCGCAAGCTCGACACTTCGCGCTGCCCAGCAGGCCGTCAGTTAGATTCGATTCCGATCGTTCCGGGCAACAGAGCCTGAGTTCGTACTGCGACTCATAGCTCGCTATGTTAGCCGCTGAACCGAGCGCAGTCGAACCTGTGTTCCTGTCACGTGGCCGCTAAGGGAGTCGCGTCTTGACGGCGGAGAGTCGCTTAGCCTACGCGCAGTCGCACCTGACCGCTGTCGGGTCGTCCAGACCGCATCCCGGCATCGCGTCGGCGCACAACCGGACGTCGGGGGCAGTAACACGGGACCGGAGCAGACCGCACGACCAAGGCCGTGCGTTTGGAGCTTAGTTTTGAAAAACGCCAAAAATCGGCCAGTCGCTAGCAAGCTGAGAAGTTGTCAGAAAGGGGCGATTTTCAAAATGATCGCGGCCGCCGCGAGCGCTGCCGTGAACGGCAGCACGCCGTATACAGAGTGCCCCAGGCAATTGCTGCCGGGCTACGCCCCGATGATAATCGAACACTCGACCTCAGTAGGACGACACGACTGAAAACCATCTCGGAGAAGCGAATGCCTTACTCACGCCAGAGACCAACGCCCCGCCGCGTCTGGCTCGTTGTCGCCCTAACGTTTTTGGTCGTCTTCCAGCCCGCAACCCCCGCCTGGGCCTGGGGCCGCCTCGGCCACCGGGTCATCTCACGCATCGCCGAGAAGAACCTGACCCCGAAGGCGAAGGACGCCATCAAGGCTCTGCTCGACGAAGGCGAATCGGTGGCCGACGCCTCGACGTGGGCCGACGGCAACAGCGGCCGGCTGCCCAAGTCCGCCCCATGGCATTACGTCGACGTGCCCCTGGACGAGCCCAAGTACGACGCCAGGTTCTCGGGCGACGTCCCTGACAAGGGCTGCGTGGTCGACAAGATCAACGAATTCAGGCTTGTGATCAAGGACCAGACCAAGACGGTCGAGCAACGGCGGTTCGCGCTTCGGCTCCTGATCCACTGCATCGAGGACATGCACATGCCGCTGCACGTCGGCGACAACAGGGACAAGGGCGGTAACCGGACGCAGGTGCGGTTCTTCGATAAAGGATTCTAAGACACCCAGTATTTCGCTCGATCACGCCATGTATGAATGGTCGGCCTACGGTTGATGGGTGTCTGGCTTGCACCGGTTGCTCATGAATCGTTCTGGCCCGATCGCCGCGCGGAACGCGAGAATTATGAAGATCGGGTCGGATGCGGCACCCGCGTCACCCGCGTCAATGGTCGCTGTAATATATTGCAAGCACGCGACTTCCGATCAGTTTAAAAGACCGCGGACCGCAGGCCTGGTGCGTCACGGTGCGTCACGGTGCGTCACTTGACGGGTGTCTGGCTCGCCCCTTGATGGAGATGCTGATTTCAGGGGCATTCTAAGACTCGCAGTCCTCTGCGAATTTATGTCATGCACGAATGATCGGCTCACACTTGATGGGTGTCTGGCTCGCCAGAGCGCACGGCCCAAGCTGGCTGCCGTCTGCCGTCCCGCTGGGACACCGCCCAGAATCCACGGAGCTCAGGGCAAGCCAAGCGCCCGGTCGATTTCACGGATTGCTGCGCTCATGGATTCTCGCGCACTCGTGTGATTGGCCGGCGTTACTGCAAGAATCGGCAGAGCGCTTGCGCAGCAACCAAGTTCGCTTTCGCCCGACGCAGGACATTGTCGGAAGCCGCGCGCGCCATCGTGCCCGGCCCCTCGCCATCAATGGCGATGAGCGACGCTCCTCTGCCGAGTTGCTGAAGTGCGTTGCTGACGTTACCCATGGCCTGGGCGCGGTGCCCTTGGTAATAGAGGCCTGTTGTTTGCAGTGCCGCGTGAGCAGCGCGCAACAACTGGCTCGACTTCTCCAGGCTCGACGGCCCGTTCGCCGCCGCGAGTGCCGCAAGGCGTGCCCGCTCATCTTGTCGTCGCAGCCGAGCGCGCTCTTTTTCCCACTTCTCACGCTCACGCGCCGTCATCTTGTTGTTGGTCGGGGGGTCGCTCGTCGGGGCCTGCCGCGTCAGGGAATCAGGCACCGAGCCTTTGCTCTGCGCCAACGTCGAACGAGACTTTTGTGACGATGATCCGCGGGCGTGCTTTTTGGTCTCGTTCTGCAATATCTGCGGCTGACCCGATCGGGTCGAGCTGCCTTGGGCTTGAGATTGGTTCCCCGCGGATCGGTGATTCGTTGAAGCGGAAGAATGCGCCATTCGCGCCGCCCGGCTCGCGGCAGCGCGCGACATCATCAGCGCTTTCGAAACTCATTTGGTCGGCCATCATCGTCTGGTTCATCATGTGGAGTTGTTGCTCGGGAGTCATGGCATGACTGGGTTGCACGGCCATGCGGCCAGCCCCCGGATGCCCGGCTGCTGCCGAGGGATGCGTGGCGCACTGCGGGCGCTGCTGTGCGAACGCAGTCGGGACGGCGACAGTCAAAATCAAAACCAGGACGACCGGTTTCCAACGCATCGGAGTTCTCCTGTTTTTGGATCCACCCCCACCGCTCTCTATACCTTAATGACGCTTCGGCCCCAAAAGGTTACCGATCAGTCTTCGGCCGTCGTCGGTGATTGGAGTGAAGGCATTCCAAGACACCCAGTGTTCCGCGGGATCATGCCATGCACGATTGGTCGGCTCACATTCGACGGGTGTCTGGCTCGCCCCGGTCCCATTCGCCGCCACCTGAAAAAGCGCCGGCTGCGGCCCCGAGCGCGACGAGCGCCGTAGCCGGTCCGCGGGCTAACTGGCGCCGGGGTTTACCGGCGGCATGGCTCGTGGTCGCCTGGTCGCGTAACCAGATCGGACGGATGGGACGGATCGGTCGGATCGGACGCGGCGGCCGGACCGCGCGGCGGGCTGAGATCCAGTGGAATCAGAAGAACCGATCATCCGCGTGAAGACGGCGGGTGAAGACAGCCAACCGTTGCTTGTGCTTGCCGCGCGCCCTGCCACTGAGAACCGCGTCGGGCAAGCAAGGCCCAAGGCCAGCCACCCATTGAACTAACCCGCTTCGCGGCGGGCAAGAACGAGCTCCCGCTCGACGATCGTTCGCGCCAGCGTTTCTCCGGCATCCATCTCCGCCGCTGGGTGTACGTGCTCCGCTGAGCCGGCGTTCGTGTTCCGCACGCCGGTTTTGTAAGCCCCTTCTCTGCTCCGATGCGGCATCGTGAACGGGTTGTTGCTTTCTACCAGCACCGTTCACTCGCAAAGGAGCCGCACATGACACCCTTGCGCCGCCGCATGATCGACGACATGGTCCTCCGCAACTTCACCCCGCAGACCGTCCGGTCCTACGTCCAATGCGTCGCTCGTTTTGCCCGCCACTTCAATTGTTCCCCCGAGCATCTCGGTCCCGAGCACGTTCGCGCCTTTCTGCTCCACCTCGTCCAAGAGCGCCGCGCCTCGCTCAGCCACTATAACCAGAATCGTTGTGCCTTACGCTTTCTCTACGGCGTGACCCTCGGCCGTGGCGAGGTCACCCGGACCATCCCCCCGGTCAAACAGCCGCGCACCCTTCCGGTCGTCCTCAGCCCCGGCGAGCTGGCCCGGTTCTTTGCGGCCCTCCGCAACATCAAGCACCGCGCCATCCTCATGACCGCCTATGCAGCCGGCTTGCGCGTTTCCGAAGTCACCCGATTGCACGTCACCGACATCGACAGCCAGCGGATGGTCATCCACGTCCGCCAAGGCAAGGGGCGCAAGGATCGCGATGTCATGCTCTCCCCGCGCCTCCTGGAAATTCTCCGCGCCTACTGGAAGGCGGTTCGCCCTCGTGACGTCCTCTTCCCCGGCGCCGTTGCCGACCGGCCCATTACCACCGGGTGCATCCAGCGGGTCTGCCACCGTGCCCGCCAGGCCGCAGGCCTGGCCAAGCATGTCACAGTCCACACGCTCCGCCATAGTTTCGCGACCCACCTGCTCGAGGCCGGCACCGATCTGCGGACCATTCAGGTCCTGCTGGGCCATCAGAGCTTCAGCACCACCGCCCGCTACGTTCACGTGGCCACCGCCTCACTCTCCTCGACCAAGAGCCCGCTCGACCGCCTCGACCTCAACCCGCGAGGAGGTCGCCCCTCATGACTCGACCTCGGCCCAGCGTGGCCGAGGTCATTCGAAGCTGTGTTGACGCGTTCCTGGAAAAGTGTGGCGCCAAGCTTGTCTCTGAGCAGCGCCGCGCACTGGAGGACCTGACCGCCTGCCGTACCGCGGCCTTGGGCGGTCATGTTCTGGAATGCCCGCAGTGTGGGCAACGACAGATCGCTTACAACTCCTGCGGCAACCGCCACTGCCCGGCCTGCCGGGCTACGGCGGCTGCGCGGTGGTTGGAAGCACGCGCGGCTGATCTGCTCACTGTGCCCTACTTCCACCTCGTCTTCACGCTGCCGAATGTTCTCGGCCCGCTCGCGCGTTCGAATCCTCGAATTGTCTACGACCTGCTGTTGCGGTCTGCGGCCTTGGCGGTGCTCGACGTTGCAGCCAATCCGGACCGGCTCGGTGCCCGGACGGGTGTGTTGGCCGTGCTGCATACTTGGGGCCAAACCATGCAGTTTCACCCCCACGTCCACTGCGTGGTGCCGGGGGGCGGCCTGGCGCTGGATCGGACCAGTTGGGTCGGCTCCGGGAGCAAGTTCTTTCTGCCCGTGCGCGTCCTCAGCCGGGTCTTCCGCGGCAAGTTTCTCTCGGGGCTGCGTGCGGCCCACGCCGCCGGGAGGTTCGCGCGTTGCCGGCTGGTCCGCAGATCGGGCCACGGCCGACACTCGCTTCGAGCAGCTTCTCTCGGCCGCCACGCGTACGGATTGGGTCGTCTACTGCAAGCGTCCCTTTGCCGGCCCGGAGGTGGTGCTCAAGTATCTGGCGCGGTACAGCCACCGGGTGGCGATCAGCAACAGCCGCTTGCTCGGGTTCGAGAATGGGATCGTCCGCTTTCGCTTCAAGGACTACGCTCACGGCAACAAGCAGCGAGTCATGAGGCTGCCCGCGCCGGAGTTCGTGCGGCGTCTGATGCTGCACGTGCTGCCACGGGGCTTGGTCCGAATTCGCCATTACGGGCTGTTATCCAATCGCCGCCGGCATGAGGACCTTGCCTTATGTCGCCGACTCTTGGCGGGCGAGACGGTGCAGCAACCAAAGCCGGCCGAGCCCACCGAACCCTTGGAGACTCTCGCCCTGGTCACTCCTGTGCGGTCGTGCCCCAACTGTGGCGCGGCCCGCATGATCGTGATCGAGGAGTTTCCGCCGTCACCGGCCACAGTCGAACCGGCCACGCGCGCCGATGCCCGCGTGGTTCTGGACAGTTCCTGACCGAGAGGGAGCAACAAGGCAACCGCCCAGCTCGAGTCACCAAGACGCCCCACGGGTGAGGTGGGCCGGATAATCCCCGCGCTCACCTCGAAAAAACGGCCTCGAAGGACCGTCACCGAACCCAACGGCGACCTGCCAATCGAATCGCCTGAGTAAAAAGGCTCATCGGCCGTTCGCGGGTTACGTCCAGGGCATCACCGAAACCGCTTGAGACGATCGAGTGAGCGATTCAAAAACCAAAGGGTGAATGCCCACCGCGAAGCGGCTCAGTTCAACGAGGTTGTATCTGCACGGCCGGCACGGCCTGCACATGCGTCAAAGCGCGCGCCGGCCGTGCAGATACAACTTTCTTCATTCGCTCAGGGGGCAAGCAAGGCCAGACACCCATTCGCTCAGGGGATTCCGGGTCATCCAGCGGGCAAGCATGGCCAGACACCCATTCGCTCAGGGGATTCCGGGTCACCCAGTGTCCCACTCTGTCGGGTCCAGTGACTTTGGCCGGAGCTGGCGAGACGGTGATCGCCTGATCGCGCCAACGAGGCCGAGGCGGCCGCGGTCGCTGGTCGCGCGCGGCGGGTTCGCAACGAACCGGGGGCGGTGAAGCAGGGGCCCGACTGATCTGGGTGATCCATCCCGAGGTCCGCGCAATTCAGGTGATATCGAAATCTGGAGTCTCCCCTCTTCTTCGCCGGAACATTGTCACTTTTCCGGCGGGACGAGTCCCACCGGCGGAACATCGCGGGAATTGCGCAACTTCGGCTCTTTTTTGTTCCAGCTTTCAACTGCTACCCGCCACCCGACAAGGGTCTTCTTTCCAGCCGGAAACCCCCAGAACTTTTCGGCGCCAACATAAATAATATTCTCACCTTCCTCGCCAGCTTTGCCCCCTCGCTTCTTGAACTCAGCATCATCTAGCCCGGCATCGAGATACAAGCCATTGACAATGTAGCCCCAATCTCCGGGAACCCAATCTTTGTTATCCTTGGTGGCCATCCTCAACAGGAACTTATCGGTTAAAGTGTTTACCCTATCGATGACCGTCATTTCAGCGGTGGCGTTATAAGCATCATTGAACTCCATCTTCTCCTTGTCGGGTAGGACAGATGCCATTGAATGGAGCATAACCACCAGTGTGGCATCCAGACATGCTGTACTATATTTGTTGCTGTTGGTGAAAAAATCACTGAGCGCGTCACTCGCAGATGTTCCCGCTTTGGGTACAAAAATAGCTGCCCACACAGCAGGATTCCACTTCTCCTCTGTTTTGAACTCCCAATTGGCCTTCTCTGTGTTGGCTACGATTGCCATCCTCGCCTTCACATGAAGCTTGAGATTCTCTACTGTTGCTGGTTTGTCCGTACCACCCTTGATTTCGAAGATACGTTCACTCTTAATCATCGTCGCGTAGATCTCTTGGTTCAGACCTGGAGTGAACGTTGCGTTTCCACTATACGTAAATGGGCCCTCTTTCTGAGCCTGCGGGGGCACTTTATAATTGTCGAGCCCCTCGATTGTCTTTAAATAGTCGTCAATTCTGCACTGGGTTTTGATAACCAGGCCCGAAGGGTCCGACGCGTTGGTCGGGTCATTATTAACGTATCGGTACAGGTTGTCATCACCGGCAGCGAGTCCCAGCGGGTCCTCGCTGGTCCATCGACCGGTCGTCGGGTCGTAGTACCGCGCCCGGTTGTATTGCAAGCCCGTCACCCGGTCGAACTGCTCGGCCGGTGAAAAGGTAGCGGTCGCTGACCGCGGGGTTGGTCTCGTAGATGATGTTGCCAAAGCCGTCGTAGTCGATCCGGTCGATCACCGTGCCGGTCGCGCTCGAGTCAGCACACGCACCGAGCCCAGCCGGTCGGTCAGGTACCAGGCCACGATCCCGCTCGCGATCTCCCGCGCTGTCACCGAGTCCACCGTGCTCAGGAACAGCCGGCGCGTCACGAGGTTGTTGCTCCCATCCAGGTCGGCCCAGACGTTCTGGCCGTCGTAGGCGAAACGGGTCACCTGCGGCGAGGAACCGCTGGTTTCGTCTTCTTCGATCCGGTTGCCGAGCGCATCGTAGGTGTATGTGACGCTCGCCAGCGTTGAGCTCCCCTGCACCTCCACCGCGGAGGTCATCTGGTTGGCGTTGTCGTAGGTATAGGTCCAGGTGATGCCGTGTATCGGGTCCGCTGGAGACGCCGACCTTCTCGATCAGGTTGCCGTCGGCGTCGTAGGTGTAGTTCCAGGTGCCGTCGTAGAGGAGCTGGTTGTCCGGGCCGATCACGTGCGCCGATCCGATTACCGTCGGCGTCGTAGTTGTAGTCGATCGTGGTCGGGTCCAGAATTGAATCCTCGCTGGTCAGCTCGCTGTCGGCGTTGTAGGTGTAGGTCGTCGTGATGACCGTGCCGGCTTGCGTGTTGGTCTCAGTCAGCACCCGGTTGTCGAGGTCGTAGGTGTAGGTGAAAACAGCCACGGTGGTGCCGCCGGCGTTCTGGTCAAGGATGCTCGTGATCTGACCGTCGGCGTTGTAGGTGTAGGACGTCACGCCCACGACGTCGGTCTCGGCCAGGTTGCTGTAGCGGGTCTCGGTCAAGATCTCGCCATCGGCGTCGTAGGTCATGTCGATGCGCGAGCGGGGTCTGTCCCGTGCCGCCGAACTGCTCGCTGGGTCAGCTCGTTGTCGGCGTCGTAGACGTAGGTCGTCACGCCGCCCAGCGAGTCCTGGATCTCCGTCCGGTTGCCGTCGGCGTCGTACGTGTAGGTCAGCGTCAGCCCGAACGGGTCCTCGACGTGATCAGCCGGTTGAGCGCGTCGTAGGTCATCGTGTAGGTGCCGGCGTCGTTCTGGGCCGTCAGCATGTTGCCATCGGCGTCGTAGGTATACGAATCGGTGTTGACGACCACGTCGCTGGCGTTGTACCAGGTCTGGCTCACCAGCCGGCCGTCGGCGTCGTAGAGCGAGGTCGTCATTCGTCCCAGCGCATCGATGGTCTCGGTGACTTCACCATCGGCGTCGTAGAGCGTCGTGGTCACGTTGCCGAGCGGGTCGATGGTCTCGGTCACTTCACCATCCGCGTCGTAGAGGGTGGTGGTCACGTTGCCGTCAGGGTCGATCGTCTCGGTGACCTCGCCGTCGGCGTCGTAGAGCGTGGTGGTCCCATAACCCAAGGGGTCGATCGTCTCGGTCACCTCGCCGTCGGCGTCGTAGAGGGTCGTGCGTCGTGTCCCCCATCGGGTCGATCGGTTTCGGTCACCTCGCCGTCGGCATCGTAGAGTCGTGGTGGTCACGTGGCCCAGCGGGATCGATCGACTCGGTCACCTCGCCGTCCGCGTCGTACACCGTGGTCGTGATCCGGCCCAAGGCGTCGATCGTCTCGGTGACCTCGCCGTCCGCGTCGTAGAGCGTGGTGGTGATGCGGCCCATGGGATCGATCGTCTCGGTCACTTCACCGTCCGCATCGTAGAGCGTCGTGGTGGTGTGCCCCAAGGGATCGATGATTTCGGTGACCTCACCATCGGCGTCGTAGAGCGTCGTTGTCATGCCTCGCAGGGCGTCGATGGTTTCTGTGACCTCGCCGTCGGCGTCGTACAACGTGGTGGTCACGTGACCCAGCGGGTCGATGGTCTCGGTCACCTCGCCGTCGGCGTCGTAGAGCGTGGTGGTGGCGTTGCCCAGCGGGTCGATGCGTTTCGGTGACTTCGCCGTCGGCGTCGTAGATCGTGGTCGTGATCCGACCCATGGGGTCGATCGACTCGGTGACTTCACCGTCGGCGTCGTAGAGGGTGGTGGTGATGCGGCCCATGGGGTCGATCGACTCGGTCACCTCGCCGTCGGCGTCGTAGAGCGTGGTGGTGATGCGGCCCATGGGATCGATCGACTCGGTGACCTCGCCGTCGGCGTCGTAGAGGGTGGTGGTGATGCGGCCCATGGGGTCGATCGACTCGGTGACCTCGCCATCGCGCGTCGTAGACGCGTGGTGGTGATGCGGCCCATGGGATCGATCGACTCGGTGACCTCGCCGTCGGCGTCGTAGACGGTGGTGGTGATGCGGCCCATGGGGTCGATCGACTCGGTGACCTCGCCGTCGCGTCGTAGACCGTGGTGGTGATGCGGCCCATCGGGTCGATCGACTCGGTGACTTCGCCGTCGGCGTCGTAGACCGTGGTGGTGATGCGGCCCATGGGGTCGATCGACTCGGTGACCTCGCCGTCGGCGTCGTAGAGCGTGGTGGTGATGCGGCCCATGGGGTCGATCGACTCGGTCACCTCGCCGTCGGCGTCGTAGACGGTGGTGGTGATACGGCCCATGGGGTCGATCGACTCGGTGACCTCGCCGTCGGCGTCGTACAGGGTGGTCGTGATGCGGCCCATGGGGTCGATCGTCTCGGTCACTTCCCGATCCAGGTCGTAGAGCGTGGTGGTGATGCGGCCCATGGGGTCGATCGTCTCGGTGACCTCGCCGTCGACGTCGTAGATGCTGGTCGTGATGCGGCCCATCGGATCGATCGACTCGGTCACCTCACCATCCAGGTCGTAGAGCGTGGTGGTGATGCGGCCCATGGGATCGATCGTCTCGGTCACTTCGCCATCGACGTCGTAGACCGTGGTCGTGACGCGGCCCATCGGGTCGATGGTCTCGGTCACCTCGCCATCGGCGTCGTAGAGCGTGGTGGTGATGCGTCCCATCGGGTCGATCGTCTCGGTCACCTCGCCCTCGACGTCGTAGAGCGTGGTGGTGATGCGGCCCATGGGATCGATGGTCTCGGTCACCTCGCCATTGGCGTCGTAGAGTGTGGTGGTGATGCGGCCCATCGGGTCGATGGTCTCGGTCACCTCGCCGCATGCGCGTCGTACACGGAGGTCGTCACCCGGCCCATCGGGTCCTCGACCGTGATCTGGTTGCCGGCCGCGTCGTAGGTATAGGTCGTGATGCGACCCAGCGGGTCGATCTGTTCGGTCTCTTCGCGCTGGCTGTTGTACATGATAGGTCGTCGTGCGGCCCAGCGGGTCGGTCTCGCTTTGGAGCAGGCCATTCGACCAGACCTCGGTCGTCACCCGGCCCATCGGGTCGATCGTCTCGGTCAGGTCGCCCTGCGGAGTTGTAGATGTAGGTCGTCACGCGGCCGAGCGGGTCGGTCTGCTCGCGTGACCTCGTGGAAAGTCGGGTTGTACTGGTAGTGGATGTGCCGCCGTCGGGGTTGGTGACCTGGGATCAGCTCGCCGTCGCCTGAGCCGTACTGGTACGTGTAAGTCGTCACGCGGCCCAGCTCATCGGTGTAGACCGTCGGTTGGCCGGCGAAGTCGTACTGATAGGTCTGGATGCCGCCGTCGGGTGTCTGGATTTCGGTCGGCTCGCCCAGCGAGTCGAGCGTGTAGGTGGTGACCCGGCCCAGCGGGTCGGTCGAGGTGGCGACGATCCTGGTTGGCCGAAAGCGCGGGACTGGTCTGCAAGCCCTGAATCGACGAGGGAACCAGACTCATCGTCTGCCCGGGTCCGTCGCTGGCCGTCGCGAGGGCACCCTGCGGAGTCGTAGGTGTAGGTGGTGGACTGCGATGCCCAGCGAGTCAGTGAGCATCTGACCCACCGAGTCGTACGTGAAGGTGCGCACGCTGCCGTCGGGCATGGTGGCGCTGGTGAGATCGTCGGACGAGTCGTGCGTGATCGTGACGACGCGCCCGCCTGGCTCGATCGATGGCGGCGAGCTCATTGCTCGAGTTGTAAGTAAACGTGGTCGTCCAGCCGCCCGGCATGGTCACGCCGGTCAGATCGCCGGACGAGTTGTACGTGAAGCTCTCCGACGGCCCGTCCGGCTCGGTGATGCTGGTGAGCTGGCCCGAGCTGTTGAAGTTCCACTGGCTCTGCTCCTGGGTCGGTGTAGGTGAATGTCCCGTTGCTGTTTTTCACCAGCGTGCCGAAGTCGTTGGGCGGGCTGACGAAGGTCGTGCCGTTGCCGGCCTGGAAATCGCGCGTGCCGCCGTCGCCGTCGACCCAGAAGTAGCCGCCGTTGCCGTCAGGGATCAGTTGAGCCGTCCCGCCGACGCTCCAGCCCCGGCCGATCGGGTCGGTCGATCCGTTGACCACCACCGCCGTGGTCCCGCTGATCGTGCTCTGGACGATGTTGCCGCCCGGCAGTGTCGCCTGGATCGTGATCGTCCAGGGATAGACGCCCGTCGTCGTCACCGGGCTGGCGACCTGCGTGTTGAGCAGGTAGACATCGCCCGGGCTATGACCCGTGGTGGAAAAGGTCACCGGCGACTGGGCTACCCCGTTCCAGGTGAGCGTCACCTGGATCTGGACGTCGGCACCGGGCCGTTGGGGCGCTCTCGTAGGTGGTTTCGATGATCGGCTGCACGTCGACCGTGTCGGAGTTGTAGGTCAACGACAGGTTTGATTGCAAGGCGGCGCTCGAGTCCTGGCCATAACCAGCCGCCCCACTGCAGGTCACGCAGGGCACACTGGGGTCCAGCGGGATCGAAGTCTGCTCGTCGCCATTCAGCGGCGCGATCTGGGCCGCGCCGAAGCCGCAAATACTGGGTATCTTCCGGGTCGGTGGTCACGACCTGAGCCGCCGGCGAGCCAGGGCAGCGTGCCGATCTTGCCCATGGTGGCCTCGGTCCACCAGAGCGCAGTCGCCCGCGCCGACCGTGATCCCATAGGGGCTCGCATTCGCCGTCGGCAGCGCGTACTCGGTGATCATTCCCTGTGGCGTGATCCGGCCCAGCGCTGGAAGTCGCCGAAACGGTGAACCATAGGTTGCCGTCGGACGGATCGGCGACGATGTCGAAGGGTCGTTGGCAGCAACTGCCCAGCGAACACTCGGTGATCACGCCGCTCGTCGTGATCCGGCCGATCTTGCCCGAGCCGTTCTCGGTGAACCACAGGTTGCCGTCGGGGCCCGCGGTGATGCCCCAGGGCAGTGCCGAGGCGGTCGGCACGGCAAACTCGGTGATCGATCCGCCGGTCGTGATCCGCGCGATCCGGTCGCTGCCCGACTCGGTGACCCAGAGGTTGCCGTCGGAGCCGGTCGTGATGCGCACCGGCCGGCTGCCCGAACCAAGCGAATAGGTGGTGATCGACCCGCCGGGAGTGATCTTGTCGACCACGCTGGTGCCGTAACCCACGAACCAGAGGTTGCCGTCGGGCCCGACGGTGAGCCCCTGCGGATCGGTGCCGGCGGGCAGTGCGTACTGGGTCAGCCCCGTGCCGCTGGTGGACACGCTGGCGATGTACGGCGTCGTCCCGTTTTCGGTGAACCAGAGCGTGCCATTGGGGGCCGAGGTGATGTTGTAGGGGTTGGCCGGGACCGAGATCGTCTTGACGAGCGGCACCGGCCGAGTTGAACGCGGCCAGCTCCTTCGCGGCATACTCCGTGACCCAGAGGTTGCCGTCGGCGCCTTGCACCGCACCGATCGGCTCCGAGACCGACGAGGTGGTGGCGTATTCGATGATGCCCGGTCCTGTCGAAAGCAACCAGCGCAGCTCGAGGCGTTCCAGACCGAGGTGAACCTTGGCTCGTTTGGGACGCGGACGGTCGGACCGGCGGTGGCGCCAGCCGGCGACGATGAACTTCCCTTTCATGGCAAACCTCGGCGCAGTGCGCAACAGAGCTAGTTGCTGGCCATCATCTCTTTGGTGCGAATCACATCAAGCGTTGTCGGCTTTGGTGCCGGACTCCTTTGCCGCCGGCACCGTGGAATGCTCGCGTCTGTCGCGAGCGCCTCGGCCACCGCGCCGGCACAAGGCATAGCCTGCCATCGCAATGGCGCCCAGCGCGGCAATCATCAGAGACGACGGCTCGGGGACTACCGATTGCAGGGCCACGATGCCGTAATCGGCATACGGCGATCCATCATTGGTCAGGAAAGCCGTATCCAGGGTGAGCGTATCACCCGCGTTGGCCGTAAACGTCGCCGAGTAAAGTCGCGAGGCGGAATAGCCGTTGACCGTATCGAAGATCGGTGCAACGTTCGTCGAACTGGGCGGCGGTGACACATCCATATAGGCGAACGCGGCCCCCCCGCCACTGGGTACAAGATCCGTAACGGCACCGGAGGTCCCGTAGTTCCCCAGTCCGGTGAAGCCGGATGGCAGAACACCAACGCCGCCCGGCAGGAATTGAAAGAGCGAGGTCCCGTTGAGCTGAACATTGTCGGTCGCCAGGGCATCGGAGCCCGCACAATTGATGACGTTGGCGACCTCCCAGACCAGTTGAAAGGTCCCGCTGGTGGGGATTGTGTACGTCGCGGTTACCCAGCCCGTGCTGCCGCCGGCGTTTCCGTTGAAGCCAAAGAACCCATACGTGCTCCCATCGGGCAGTGGCCCCACGAAATTGCCATCGAACCCGTTGCTACCTGGCGACAGCGTAACGCCGGCCGAGATCGCCGGAATATAGGGGTTCTGATTGACCGGATCGTTGGGATAGCTGTAGCCGTAGGTGCCGTTGAGATTCGGCACGGCGCCCGTGTAGTCCGTCGACGCTGTGAACAGGATGGTCAGGTCCGCCGCCGAGTCGCGGCCGCCAAGGTGCATCGCCGCGCAGGCCGCCACTCCGATGACCAACCAGCGCCGGGAGCTTCGCCACTTCAAGCTGACGCGCATGATCCCTCCTCGCTGAGGCAAGACCAAAAAACTGGACTAATCCTGACGAGCGAGAGTCGACGCGATCACCGACGAAGATTCCGGAAGAATCGGCCGGTTTTTCTTTCCGCCAGGGCGAAGCGTTGGTAGCATCGATTTGCATGCATCGAGTGCGCCGGCGGACCTCGGCAGCCCGGGCCGCCCGGCTGGTGGACCGCTGCCATGTCCGAAGTCAATCCATCGTCGACGCAGATCCAGCTCCGGCTCGACCGCCTGCGGGACGGCGACGAGCTCGCGCGCGACGAGCTGCTGGCGATCGCCTGCGAGCGGTTGAGCCGGCTGGCCCACAAGATGCTCCGCCGCCACCGGGACGTGAGCCGTTGGGAGCAGACCGACGACGTGCTCCAGAACGCCGCGATGCGGCTCTGCCGCGCCCTCCAGGAGGTCAAGCCCGCCTCGGTGCGCAGCTTCATCAACCTGGCCGCGGTGCAGATCCGCCGCGAGCTGATCGACCTGGCCCGGCATTACCAAGGGCCGCAAGGGTCGGGGCGCCATCACGTCGGCGCGATTGGGATCGGACAGCTCGGCGGGCCCGCCCGGCCCGCGGGACCCGGGCACCGACACCGACGACCCGGCGCTCCTGGCCGATTGGACCGAGTTCCACGACGAGATCGAGGCGTTGCCCGCCGAGGAGAAGGAGATCTTCGACCTCCTGTGGTATCAGGGCCTGCCCCAGGCCGAGGCCGCTGCCTTGCTGGGCGTCACCGAGCGGGTGGTGAGGTATCGCTGGCGCGCGGCCAGGGTTCGACTCCACCAGCGGCTCGGCGGCCGCTTGCCCGAATGAGGACCGCTCGATCCCCCAGACGAGGCCCCTCCCCATGGACAACGAGACGCGCGTCGACGACCTGGTCGATCGCTGGGAAGTGATGCAGGGCGGCAGCACGCCGCTGACGATCGAGGAGCTGTGCGCCGACTGCCCGGAGCTCGTCGCGCCGGTGCGGCGCCGGATCGCGATCCTCCGCGCGATGGATTCGGCCCTCGAGACGGAAGTGCAATGGCCGCGCGCGGCGAATTGGGCCGGCGATGGCGCGGAGCCGTCGCACGCGCTGCCTGAAGTCGTGCGCGCCACGACCGTCTATCGGCCTCGTGGCCGTCACGATCAGGGCGGACTGGGGGTCGTCTACACGGCCCACCAGGAGGAGCTCGACCGCATCGTGGCGTTGAAGCGGATCCGGCCCGACATGCTCCACGACCAGGCGCGGCGGCGCTTCCTCCGCGAGGCCGCCCTGACGGCCCGGCTCCAGCACCCCGGCATTGTGCCGATTTATGGCTTGGGCCAGGACGAGGCCGGGCCTTTCTACATCATGCCGATGATCCAGGGCCGGACCCTCCAGCAGGCGATCAAAGCCTTCCACGGGGACGAAGCCCTCCGTCGCGATCCGGGCCGGCGGGGCCTGCACCTCCGCGGCCTGCTTCAGCACTTCGTCACGGCCTGTAACACGGTGGCGTATGCCCACGACCAGGGGGTGGTGCACCGCGACCTGAAGCCGTCGAACATCATGCTGGGGGCCTACGGCGAGACCCTGGTGCTGGACTGGGGCCTGGCCAAGCAATTCGGCGACGAGTCGGTGCGCGACGACGGGGGGGATGGGCCGTCGCCGAACCCATCGTCCGATGATGTGACGGCCACGGGGCAGGTCCTGGGCACGCCGAATTTCATGAGCCCGGAGCAAGCTAAAGGCGAGCCGGCCGGCCCGGCCGCGGACATCTTCAGCCTCGGGCTGGTCCTGTACGCGATCGTGACGGGGGAGGCGGCGTTCGAGACCGCGGGCCTGCAGGGCGTCGACCCGCTCAAGGCGGTGCGCGAGGCCGCGATCGTGCCGCCGCGGCGGCGGGACCCGCGGCTGTCCCGCGGCCTGGAGGCGATCTGTCTGAAGGCGCTGGCGGCCCGGCCGGAGGACCGCTATCCGACGGCGCGCGCCTTAGCCGAGGACGTGACGCGCTGGCTGGGCGACGAGCCGGTGAGCGCCTGGCGCGAGCCCCTGGGCCCGCGAGCGCGGCGGTGGGCCAGGTGCAATCGCACGACCGTGACAGCGGCTGGCGTTGCGCTACTGGCCTCGGTGGTTGGGCTGGCGGCGGTGCTGGTGGTGCAGACCGAGGCCAAGGCCGACATCGGGCGGGCGCTGAAGCGAGAGACGCGCGCCAATGTCGCGCTGGCCGATGCCAACACCAAGGTGCAGGCCCGCTACGAACTGGCGATGGAGGCGATCAAGACGTTCCACACCGGCGTCAGCGAAGACTTCCTGCTGAAGCAGGACCAGTTCAAGGAGCTGCGCGACGGGCTCTTGAAGTCGGCTGCGGATTTCTACGGCAAGCTGGGTGCGCTTCTGGGCAAGGAGACGGACGTGGACTCGCGGCGCGCATTGGCGGCCGCGAATTTCGAGGTGGCCGATCTGACGGGCAAGGTGGGCCGGCAGGAGGATGCGCTGGCCGCGCACCGATCGGTGCTGGCGGCGCGGGAGTCGCTGGCGTCGGAGCCGGAGGCCGACGCTCACGCGCGGGTCGAGGCCGGGCGCAGCATGGTCGCCGTGGCACAGCTCCTGGAAGCGACGGGCCAGACGGCCGAAGCGCTGGCGGAATGCCGCCGGGCGGAGGCCCTGCTGGCCGGCCTCGCGCCTGGCGAGCCGGCCGCGCTGGCCGCGCTGGCGGCCTGCCGGTCGCGAATGGCCGATCTGCTGTCAACGACGGGGAAGAAGGCGCTGGCGCTGGAGGCCTACCGTCTGGCCCGGTCGGAACAGGAGACGCTGGCCGCCGCGCCCGGGGCCTCGAACGATGTCCGCCGCGACCTTGCCGACACGATCAACCGCATCGGCGCCCTGCTATGGCACACGGGCAAGCCGGCCGAGGCGGAGGCCGAGTTCAAGAAGGCCCTGGCAATCCGGCAGACGCTGGCCGACGACAATCCCGCCGTCACCACGTACCCCGGCCGCCTGGCGGCCAGCCACGACAGCCTGGGCGCGTTGCTGATGGATACCGGCCGGCCCGCGGAGGGCGAGACACAGTACCGCAAGGCCCTCGCGATCTTTCAGGAGTTGGCCCACGACAAGCCCGCGGTCATCGAGTTTCAAAGCCGCGTTGCGAACAGCCACCACAACCTCGGCAACGTGCTGATGGACACGGGCAAGCCGGCGGAGGCGGAGGCCGAGTTCGCTCGGGCCGTGGCGATCTACCAAAAGCTGGCCGACGAAAATCCCGCCGTCATCGAGTTTCGCAGCCGACTGGCGGGCAGCCACAACGATCTCGGGATTCTGTGCTCGTATACGGGTAAGCCGCTGGAAGCGGAGGCCCAGTGGCGCAAGGCCCTCGCGATCCAGCAGAAGCTGGCCGACGACAATCCCGCCGTCACCGATTTCCCCAACCGCCTGGCGCTCAGCCACAACAACCTCGGCATCCTGCTGGCGAATACGGGCCGACTGGCGGAGGCAGAGGCCGAGTTCCGCCAGTCCCTGGCCATTTCGCAGAAGCTGGCCGACGACAATCCCACGACCACCGGATACCGACGGGGCATCACCATGTGCCTCAACAACCTCGGCGATCTCCTCACCGGCACCGGCCATGAATCCGAGGCTATCGATTACTTCGTGCGGTCGCGCGACATTCTGGAAGCCCTTGTCAAGGAGAACCCATCGGTGGATGAGTACCGAAATGGTCTGGCCTTCAGCCTTTCGGGACTGGCGCGTACCCGCCGGCTCGCGGGGGACCGTCGCGCCGCCGTGGCGGACCTGCGCCGGGCGATCGCTGTCCGGGAAGGTCTGGCCACGCCCAGTCTTGGGGCACGCTACGAGCTGGCGCGCGACCATGGCCTTTTGGCGAGACTGGCGGCGGAGGACGGCTCAGGCCTCGCGCCCGCGGAGGGCCCACTCCACTCGGACCGGGCCATGGACGTACTCACGCGAGTCGTCGCCGAGGGGTACCGCGACCTCAAGTCGACCGCCGAGCCCGACTTCGACCCCCTGCGCCGCCGGCCTGACTTCCAGCTCCTCTTGCTTGACTTGGCCTTCCCGGCGAACCCGTTTGCCCGCCCACGCTGAAGGGAAAGCAGACACCCATGTCGCAGAATTGGGCCCAACGGACCATCAGCGACGACGATTCCGGAACAATCGGCCGGTTTTTCTTTCGCCCGCGGCGAAGCCTTGGTAGCATCGACACCGATGCATCGAGTGCGCGGGCGAACCTCGGCACTGCGGGGCCGCCCGGCTGACGGACCGCTGCCATGGCCGAGGACAATCCATCATCGACGCAGATCACACGAGCACATCGAGGCGTTGCCCGCCGAGGAGAAGGTGATCTTCGACCTCCGGTGGTATCTGGGCCTGCCCCAGGCCGAGGCCGCTGCCTTGCTCGGCGTCACCGAGCGGGTGGTGAGGTATCGCTGGCGCGCGGCCAGGGTTCGACTCCACCAGCGGCTCGGCGGCCGCTTGCCCGAATGAGGACCGCTCGATCCCCCAGACGAGGCCCCTCCCCATGGACAACGAGACGCGCGTCGACGACCTGGTTGATCGCTGGGAAGTGATGCAGGGCGGCAGCACGCCCCTGACGATCGAGGAGCTGTGCGCCGACTGACCAGACATTTGAGAAGATTCTCCTTTCCCGAGCCTCTCGGTCAGTGGGCGAGGCGGCTGCACTGGAGGCAAATCGCCAAGTGTGGTAGGGTTCGCGCGAACCTGGGGCTCGAGGCTTCATGATTCGGTCGTGTCGGGGGCTCGAGCGGAATGCACGGAGGACGATCGCCCATGATTCGTTCACGAGTCTTGCGGATTGCTGTGCTTGGCGGATCGTTCGCGACTGCCGTTACGGTCGCAGCCGCCCAGGAAGCGGGTGCGAACCGAAACGCGGCAGGGCGGCCTGCCGCAGCTCAAGCGGCCCCTCTCCGAGCCCCCGTACCCGATCCCGCCCAGATGCAGCAGTTGCTCCGTGACTGGGAGGCGAAAAGCGCCAAGCTCAAGACGCTCGAGGTATCGATCTATCGCATCGACAAGCTCGCCGATTGGGACGACGAAGAGCACTACACCGGCAGCGCCGCCTTCGAGGCCCCGCAGCTAGCGTACCTCAACTTCCGCAAAGTAAAGCTGCAAACCCAGGCCGACCCGAAGAACAAGAAAAGGGTTGTGCCAGTCGTAAACAAGGATAACCAGATCGTTTCGACGCCGCATGAAAAGATCGTGGCTACTGCCAACAACGAAGTGTGGCATTACCGCTACGAGGTCGCGCAGGTTCTGATCTATCCCCTCAACAAAGACGAGCGCAAGCGGGCGATCGAGGAGGGACCGCTGCCGTTCCTCTTCAACATGAGAGCGGCCGAAGCCAACAAGCGGTACCAGATGACGCTGCAAGGCGAAGACGAAAAATCGTACCTGGTGAAGATTCTGCCGCTGCTCAAGGAGGACCAGGAAAGCTTCTGCATCGCGTGGATCTACCTGGATCGCAAGTTCCTGCTGCCCACCCGAATCTTCTTGGTATCACCTGACAAGAAAAGCAGCAAAGACTACCGGCTGTCGAACATCAAGGCCAATGCCAAAGGGGGGGTGGACCCGCGGAAGTTCGTCGGGGTTGTTCCGCCCCAGTGGAAAGTCGAGCGAAATCCCGCCGGCGAACCCAAAGCGGCCCAGCGCCCGGCCCGCGGCGCCGCGGCTCGATAACCTGTCACAATGCGGCCTCCCGCGATCGTGTCGACGTGACAGCCGATCGGCCCTCCGCGCCGGTGTCGGTTCGCAGGTCAGGCTTTAGCCCGACGGCGGTCATCCCCCGTGTGCGCCGCAGCGGCCTCGCTGTTTCCCGGTGTTTTGACCCTCCCCTCCGCGCCGTTATATAATCAGGGACTCTAAGATACCCAGTATTCCGCTGTCTGGCTCGCTCGGATGGCTGATTTCGGCTCGATGGTCATTGGCCTGCCCCAGGAGGAGACTTAGCCCAAGTTACGGAGGTAAGGCGAGAAAAGCAGGACTTTCGCTGAGTTTTGGCGAAAGTCTTGACTACATTTCAACGGCCGCTTGTGTGACCGGCATGGATCGCCACGTCGGTGCCAGGAGTGGTCGTCGTTAGCGCCTCAGTCGCTTCGTCAATCCGCCGTAGGCGCCGCGGCAAGGTCAACCCCAGCCGTGAGAGCAGGACCTTCTGGGCTGCGTCGGGCTCCGGTACACAACGCAGCCGGATCGCGCGGGTCGGTCCGCCGTCTTGAGATTGCGCTTGGAGGACCACGTCCCCGCTTTTGATCTTCGCGAACTCTTCCAGCAGCGTGCGCGGAGCATCCCCCAGCCCGGCTCGCTGCATCCAGCCCGCCAGGGTCTTCCACAAGACGTAGGCAAGGAAGCACACCAGGATATGGGCCCGCACACGATCTTCCCTTTGGTGCCAGATCGGTCGAATGACAAGCTCGTCCTTGCTGATGCGGAATGCCCACTCCGCTTCCGTGAGCTGGATATATCGTTTCCAGAGTGTTACTGGGTCCGTGTCGCACAGGTTGCTCCGCAGTATGTAGCAGCCGTCTGCAAGGTTCACCCAGTCATTCCAGCTCTGGCTGCGCTGCCAGGTGATCTTGAGCCGCGCTTTGTTGACTGGCTCAGGGAGCCGCTCGATGCGAACGCCAAATGCGCCAGCCGCTCGCCAGTTCTTTTCCAGCAAGCGGCCCAAACGGCGGTTGGCCAAGCCTTCATCCCGAAGCTGGCCCGTGCTCATCGCCGACTCGAGCTGACGCAGGCCGTTCTCGAGGCGATCAAGAAAGCGCTGGTGCATGGCCTGTTCCTTGGCTTGACGGTCAGCGCTGCGGGCCAAAAGGAAGACTTCGTTGCCATCGGGCCCAGCAACCCGTTTGACGTCGACTCCCTCCTGCACTGTGTGCCAATCCTGTTGATCGGTCAGCTCGCGCTCGAAGCGACGCAGCATCGCCTTCGGCGTCCCCACGATGTAGGACGCATTGCTCCGGCGCAACCGCGCGATGTTTTCCTCGCTGACCATGCCTCGGTCCATGACCCAGACGCGGTTCGCACGCCCGTGTTTCTGCTCAATCGCCGTGACCATCTCATCAACGGTCGTGGAGTCGTTGCGATTACCGGCGAAAACCTCGTAGCTCAGTGGAAAGCCCTCCTCGGTGACAACCAAGCCGATCAGCACTTGGAGGCAGTCGGGACGACTGTCGCGGGAGTAGCCCCGGCGGGCGAGCGGATTGGCCGCGCACCCGCCCTCGAAATACGTGCTGGTGATGTCGTAGAGCAAAAGCTCATACTTCAAGTCGAAGAGGTCTCCCAGCCGCTGCCGCAAGTGCCGTTCCAACTCGTCCTTCTGTGCCAGGAGCTGGTCCAATCCCGCATAGAGACGGTCGGTGTGGACCTTCTCGACGGGAACGCCCAGCAAATCGTCCAGTGCCGTGCCGCGATACCAGGTGTCCTCGATGTGCAGCTCGCTGGATGGCTCACAGAACCGGGCGATGGTAAGGATGGCCGCCGTTTGAGGCCAGGGGATCTCTTCGCGTCCTCTGGGCATGATGCGATCGAGCAAAGCGTCCAGCCCCACCAGCCGCCAGAGGCCCCAGGCCAGCCAGATGTCCCCGAAGCCGCGCAGCCGTTCGAGACGGATGTCCTTGAGCTTGACCAGCACCGGCTCGTCGTCATCCGGCGCGTCATAATGCGGCGGATCAAAGAGCGAGAGCTCTGGCCGGGTGCGACGTTTCCCGGAAAGCGTGCGACCGAGCTGAGCCCAACCGCTGGCTTCGCCGCGGCCCAGGCCGCCGAGATAAGCAACGACTCTGTGCCGCGACCCGCGAGCTGTCCGGTAGGACTCAACAAGAACCCAGTAGGTATGCTTCTTGCCGCTTTTGCGTCGCTCGCAGCGTTTGAGAAACATGATGCGCCCGAGCCTCCTTTGGGGCCCATGATCGCATCAAAGACCGCACAATCAATAGGTGAAGTCTTGACTACATCGTAAAAACGACGAGGTCAGCCCATTGGAATTGGACTTACGTCGATTTTCGGGCAAAAATCACCCAAAATTCTTCCCAGCTCCGTAACTTGGGTTAGATCGGACGGATTGGACGGATCGGACGGATCGGACGTCGTGATTCCAGACACTCAGTTTGTCGGCGCTATCGGCACGCACTCATTCAGGGTCACCGATCGAAGGTGGGTGTCTCCAACTTTCCTTTGTGCGGGTCGGGGGGCGTTTGTTCTCGCCCGCTTTGGCGCCGCTCAGCGCTGGCGGGCGAACGGGTCGGCCGGGAAGGCCGCGTCGAGCAGAAGCTGCTGGAAGTCGGCCCGCCGGCGTAGGGGGTCGAAATCGGGCCCGGTGCTCATCTTGGGGTTGCGGTACCCCTCGGCGACGACCTGCTTGAGTACCTCCATGGCCCGGTTCGCCTGGACGCCGCCCTCCGCGGGCACGAGGCCGGATCCGCCCTCCGCGGCCAGGCCCGCCAGCAGGGCGTGGTTGCGCGCCAGGTCGTAGCGCGCCTCAGGATTGATGGCTGCGAGCCCCTCCCGAAGAGCGACCGCCCGCCGCAGGTCGGCCACGGCGCCGCGGCCGTGCCCCGCGCGGCAGCGCGCACGCCCCAGGCCCGAAAGGCTGAAGGCCAGGCCATTCCGGTTCTCCGCCACCGACGGGTTCTCCTTGACAAGGGCTTCCAGCATGTCGCGCGACCGCACGAAGCAATCGATGGCGTCCGATGCGTGGCCGGTGACGGTGAGCAGATCGCCGAGGTTGATCAGGCCATAGGTAACGCTCCGGCGGTATTCGGAGATCGTGGGATTGTCGCTCGCTAGCTTCTGATAGATCGCCAGGGCCAAGCGGTACTCGGCCTCCGCCACTGGCAGCCGGCCCGTATCCGACAGCAGGGACCCGAGATTGGTGTGGCCGGCCGCCAGCCGGCTGCGGTACTCGGGGACGGCGGGATTTTCGTCGGCCAGCTTTTGATAGTCCGGCAGGGCGTGGCGGTACTCGGCTTCCGCCTCCGCCGGCCGGCCCGTGCTCGACAGCACACAGCCGAGGTTGTAGTGGCAGTCGGCCAGGCTGTTCCGGAAATCAGTGACTGCCGGATTGTCGTCGGCCAGCTTCTGCCGGATCTCCAGGGCCTTCTTGTACTCGGCCTCCGCCGCCGCTGTTTGACCCGTCTCGCTCAGCAGCACGCCGATCCGGTGGATCGTGTACGCCAGGTCGCCGCGAGCCTCTTTCGAGGCTCCTGGCGCCCCGGCCAGCGCCTCCTGCTCGGTCCGGGCCAGCCGGTAGGCCGTCAGTGCCAGAGCGCTCTTCCCAGTGCGGTGCAGGAGCGAGCCCATCCGTGACCGGCAATCCGCCAGCGTGGCCCGCGCGGCCGCGCCGGCGCTCGGAAGGGGCTCGAGCAGAGCCTCTGCCTTGCGGTACTCCGCCAGCGCCAGAGGCGTCTGGCCGGTCGCTTCCAGCAGCCCGGCCACGGCCACCAGGCTGCGCCCGACCTCAACGGTCGCCCCGACTTCGGCTCCCGCCTCCGTCGCCAGCGCCTGCCGCGCCGCCAGCACCGACCGGTGCGCGGCCAGCGCGTCCTGTGATCGGCCGACCTTGCCGGTCAACTCGGCCAGCTCGAAATTTGAGGCAGCCAGCGCCCGCCGGGATGCGACGTCCGTCTCTTTGCCCAATAGCGCGCCGAGCTTCCCGTAAAAGTCCGATGCCGACGTCAAGAGCCGGTTGCGCAACTCCCGGAATTGCTCTTCCTTGAGCAGGAAGTCTTCGCTGACGCCCGTGTGAAAGGTCTTGATCGCCTCCATCGCCAATTCGTAGCGGGCCTCGATTTTGGCATTGGCTGCGGACAATTCGCCGTTCTTGGCCGCCAGGGCAGCGCGCCCTGGGCCTGCACACCCGCCACCGCGCCCAGGCCCACCAAAAGCGCCAACCCGGCTGCCGCCACGCCGGTCACGCCGGTGCGGTGCCGCGCCAGCCAGCGCGTCAAAGTTCGCGTCCACGGCTCGCGCCAGGCCGACACCGGCTCGTCGGCCATCCACCGTTCGACGTCCTCGACCAGTGCCCGCGGCGAGCCGTAGCGGTCTTCCGGCGCAGCGCCATCGCCTTCCGGCACACCGCGTCGAGCGCGGGGTCGATGCTCGGGTCGATCGCGCGGGGCGGCGGGAACTCGCCGCGCTGCACGGCCCGCAGGATCGAGCGGCCGTCATCCCCCGTGTACGGCGGCCGGCCGGTCAACAGGCAGTAGAGCGTCGCGCCCAGGCTGTACACATCCGACCGCGGGCCCAGCCGGTCGAGATCACCTTCGGCCTGCTCGGGGCTCATGAAGGCCGGCGTGCCCAGGGCGTTGCCGGGCAAAGTCTCGCTCGACCCGCTGGCCGAGGTAGGCAACAGCGTCCGCTCGCCCGAGCCCGGGTTCGACCGCCCCAGCGCCTTGGCCAGACCCCAGTCGACCACCAGCGTCTCGCCGTGCTTGCCCACGATCACGTTGGACGGCTTGATGTCGCGGTGGATCACGCCGCGAGAGTGGGCGTAGTCGACAGCGTTGCACACGTCCAGAAACCGCCGGAGCAGTTTGCGCAGCTCCAGCGACCGCCGGCCGGGATCGGTCTTTAGCGCGGCATCGGCGCGGAAACGCGTAATCGCCTGCTTGAGCGAGTCGCCCTTGATGAACCGCATCGCGTAATATGGGCGGCCGTCGCCGTAGGTGCCCAGGCCATAGACCGGCACGATGCCCAGGTGCTCGAGCCCGCCGGTGATCTCGGCCTCGACCAGGAACCGCTGGCGGCTGGTCGTGTCGTCGGCGAGGTGGTCGAGGATCTGCTTCACGGCGACCTCGCGGTGCAGCTCGTTGTCTAGCGCCACGAACACCGCCCCGAGTCCGCCCCGGGCGTGCGGCCGGAGGATGCGGAACCGCTGGGCGTCGCTGGTGCTGGCGGTGCCGACGCCGTAGCTAGCGGTGCCGACGCCGTAGCTGGCTGTGCGGTTGGCGTCATCGACGTTCTGGAGGGACGTCGCGCGAGATGGGCGAGCGACGCGTCGATATCGACGTCGGCCAATCGAGCCAGGCTCTCGCGCGTGGAGCGGCTCGCGCCCATGCCCGCCAGGCTGTGTTTCAGTTCGCCCCCGTGCCGTTTGAGGTGCCGCGCCGCCAGTGCTTCGATGGCGCCTCGGTCGTCGTCGTCGAGGTCTCCGCGGTCACCCAGGTGTTCGGCCAGACTTTTGAATCGGTCCAGCGTCCAGGCCTGGAAGGCGGCCAGAAGCTGACTGTGGTTGATGATCCCGTTCTGGAGTGCGAGCAGCCCGAAAAGGAGGTCGCGATCGGCGTTGACGGCAGCCATCGGACGATTCTCCGAGGAATCCGGCGTGGGGCGCAGCGCGGCCGCCTGGGGCCCCGAACGTCGAGGTTCTCCGGCGTGGCTGTCATCCCCGTTCGTCGAATTATCCCACGAGTGCTCACCCGACGCAGCCTATTCCGGGGCAGGCGGCCCAGCGCAACAAACGCGGTAACCGGTCCGCGGGCTAACTTGCACCGGGGTTTGGGGGCGGCATGCCTCGTGGTCGCCTGGTCGCGTAATCAGATCGGACGGATTGGACGGATCGGACGGATCGGACGGATCGGACGGATCGGACATCGCAACGCGCCGGAAATGCCGCGCGTCAAGCGGGCCAAGCAACGCCTGCAGGCAGCAACTGATCTGCCTGGCACCTAGACCGCGGGCCGCGTAGGATTGCTGTTCGAGCGAAGCCCGCGTGTGAGACGGGCTGCGCGGGTGGCGATGACTAGACCGACTGTCTCACCGCTGTGGAGCACCGTCATGTTCGACGTGCCGCACCTTCGCCGGAGCGTGGCTCGGTTTGGGGCCATGGCCGTCACGGGGATCGTCCTCGCGGTCCAGCCGACAGCCGACTCGCAAGTCCCCGAGCCGGCGCGACCCTCGCAGGGCGCTGCGAGCGCTCCGGGCGCCAGCGCGACGCGGCATCCGCTCGACCCGCTGGAGCCGGCCGAGATCGAGCTCGCGGTCGCGGCCGTCCGCAAGGAGCGCCACGCTCGCCGAGCAGCGTCCGTTTCGTAACCGTCAGCCTGAAGGAGCCGTCCAAGGAGGTCGTCGGCCGCGTACCGGCCCGGCGACCGTTCTTCGCGCGAGGCGTTCTTGATCCTGCTCGACAACGCGACCGGCCGGGGCTACGAGGCGGTCGTCGACCTCGGCACGGGCGCGGTGCGGCGGTACGAGGCGCTGCCCGACGGCGTCCAGCCGCCGATCATGATCGACGAGTTCGTCGAGTGCGAGGAGGCGGTCAGGCGATCGCCGGCCTTCCGCGAGGCGATGAAGAAGCGGGGCATCGAGGACGTCGAGCCTGGTCATGGTCGACGCCTGGTCGGCCGGCCACTACGGCAACGAGCCGCCCGAGGATCAGGGCAAGCGGCTCGTCCGTGCGCTCTGCTGGGTCCGCTCCGAGCCGCACGACAACGGCTACGCCCGGCCCGATCGAGAATATCGTCGCCGTCGTCGACCTGAATCGCAAGGAACTCGTCCGGGTCGAGGATTATGGCGTCGTCCCCCTGCCCCCGCAGGCCGGCAACTGGGCTCGCGAGTACGATCAAGGAGACGCGCGCACGACCTCAAGCCGCTCGACGTGTCGCAGCCGCAAGGAGCCGAGCTTCGCCGTGCGACGGCCACGAGGTGAGCTGGCAGAAATGGTCGTTCCGCGTCGGCTTCAACCCGCGCGAGGGGCTCGTGCTCCACACGGTCGGCTACGACGGCCGGCCGGTGCTCTACCGCGCCTCGATCGTCGAGATGATGGTGCCCTACGCCGACCCCAAGGCGTCGTCGTACCACAAAAACGTCTTCGACCTCGGCGAGTACGGCGTCGGCATGATGGCCAACTCGCTGGCGCTCGGCTGCGACTGCCTGGGCACCATCCAGCTACTTCGACGGCCACATGTGCCGACAGCCGGGGCCGGGTCGTCACGATCAAGAACGCGATCTGCCTGCACGAGGAAGATTTCGGCATGCTCTGGAAGCACACCGACTGGCGCAACGGCCAGTCGGAGGTGCGCCGATCGCGCCGGCTGGCCGTCTCGATGGTCGCCACCGTCGGCAACTACGACTATGGCTTCTACTGGTACTTCTACCAGGACGGCACGATCCAGATGGAGGTCAAGCTCACCGGGATCATGAACACGACCGCGCTCAAGCCCGGCGAGCCGGCCCGCTACGGCACCGAGGTCGCGCCGCGACTGATCGCCCCCTATCACCAGCATTATTTCAACGCCCGGCTCGACTTCGCCGTCGACGGCGAGAACAACACGGTCCACGAGGTCAACACGCGGAGCGTGCCGGCCGGCCGCGAGAACCCCTATCAACAGCGCCTTCTTCACCGAGGCGACGCCGCTCCTGAAAGAGTCGCAGGCCCAGCGCAACACCAATCCGGCCTCGTCGCGGTTCTGGCGGGTCGTCAACCCCGGCCGCAAGAACGGCATGGGCCAACCCGTGGCGTACCGGCTCTGCCCCGGCGAGACCGACCTTGCCGTTCGCCCAGCCCGGTGCATCGCTCCTGAAGCGGGCGGCCTTCCTGACGCACAACCTCTGGGTGACCCCCTTCGATCCCAAGGAGCGGTTCCCGGCCGGCGATTATCCCAACCAGAACCCCGGCGGCGATGGCCTGCCGACGCTGGACGAAGGCCGACCGCGATCTCGCCGACCGCGACCTGGTCGTCTGGTACACCTTCGGCCAGACCCACATCCCGCGGCTCGAGGACTGGCCGGTGATGCCGGTCGCGTCGGTCGGGTTCATGCTTCGGCCCGACGGCTTCTTCGACCGCAATCCCGCATTGGACCTGCCCTCGCCGGCGAAGTGAACCATTCGAGCCTTTTGGCGAGTGACTGACCGATGACCAATACCCTGACGGAATACGAAGAACGTGCCGTGACGGAGATCGCGCTCTGGAAGGCCGAGAAGCCCAGCCGGGTGTCGCGAGTGTTTGAAGTTTTGCGCACGCCATTGAACAAGGTCACCGGCCGGGCGGTCACCGGGTCGACGGTGCGGTCGTTGTGCACGCGCGTCGAGTCGCTTGTCGAGCCGCAAGCGGGACGGGACGAGATCGCCCGCGCCGCCGGCGTGGGCGCGGTCGAGGAGCTGGCGCATCGCTCGCTCGAGGAATGTGATCAGTTGGCCGACCACGTGTGCGTCCATGCGCAGCGCAGGGCGATTGTCGAGTCGAGCGCGGCGGGTGTGGCAGGGATTGTCGGCGCGACCCTGTACATTCCTGTTCTTGTGGGCGCGGCGATCCGGGCGATTCGGCGGATCGGCCACTGCTACGGCTACCCGCTTGCAACGGAGCGCGACCGTCACTACGTGATGGGCGTCCTGGAGCTGGCGATGGCCGAGGAACCAGAGGTGCGGCAAAGCATCCGCGCCCGGCTTTACGCTCTGATGCACGATCCGACGACGGTCCCCCTGGAGCTGCATGGCGTCCGGCGTGCTCTGGCCGAGGACCTTGTGATCGGGTCGCTGCCGATCCTGGGCGAACCGGCGGCCATCGTGCTTGATTATGCCTTCATGCGACGCGTCGACACCGCGGCGCACCGGGTGTTCCAGGAGCGCTGGCTGAGGAGGCGCGGCAAGGTCCTGGTCATCCCGCCGGCTGAATCCGGCGTGCGGTCGCAAAGCCTTTCTGTCGCGTGGGAGGCGTCGCGGGAGGTCGTGTACCTGGGTAGTTTCGGGCTGGGATTCGTGGCGACGCTCCCCGTGGCGGCCGCCGCCAAGGTGCTGCGGCGATCGCTGCCCGAGCCCGCGATCCGCGGCGCGACCGTCGGTGCCCGCGACGCCGCCGACGCGGTCGATCGCCTGCGCGAGCGGGTGGGAGCCATGGGACGGTTGCCCGCGCCCCGGCCCGCGCTGTGATCCTTACAAACCCACGGGAACGTCTCTCGGCCGCAGGTTTCGATCGGACTGATGGGACGGATCGGACGGATCTGACGCGGCGACCGGAGTTCGGCGCTTTCAGCGGGGCCGTTTGGCCCTCAGATGCCGCGCAATGCGATTGGCCCGGAACCACGAATCGCCAATCGCGCAACCGGGTCTTGACACGCGTGCGCCTTGATCGAATGATGCATCAAGTGACCTTTCTTCTTCCACGGGCGCCTGACGCTGCGGAGGTCTCTTGATGGAAGAAAACACCAGCACATCGGAATCCGATGTCTCTGATGCGGCTTGTCAGCTAACACTTCTCGACTACTCGCACACCTCAGATCGAACGCGAGCGGCCTTGTACCAGCCCGAAGCGCCAGCGAGGGAATGGAGCGGCCCCGACCTATCAGCCGGCGGCGCATACCAGCCCGACCTGTCTCGAGCCCTGCCGAGGGGAACGCCGGCCCGGGAGCGGAACGGCGCGGACGTTCGTGCGAGCGGCGCATGGTTAACAAAAGCCCGAATCAATTCCCGGATCCCTCGCGTGCGCTTCGGGCTGGTATGGCCCCTTGCGCCCTTCAGGGCAGCGATCGGCGAGGGATCTGGCGGCGCCTTTGCATCCCGCCTTTGCTGCTGGCTCGTCGCCCTGCTGGTGTGCCTTGCCTGTCTGGTCCCCGCCGCCCGCGCCCAAGATGCCCTCAAGCGGGTCAAAGACTCCGGACGCCTCGTTTACGGCAGCGACGAGGAAGGCGGTGGGCCTTACGTCTATCCCGACCCGAAATCGCCGCGCGACGTCACCGGCTTCGAAGTCGAGTTGATGGCCCGGCTGGCGAGCGGCCTGGGCGTCAAGGCCGTGTTTTCGCACGCACAGTGGGACAAGCTGTTGCAGGTCCTCGCGTCGGGACGGATCGACGCGGTCGTCAACGGCTACGAGTGGACCGAGATGCGCGCCCGCGATTATCTCGCCACGCGGCCGTACTACGTTTACGAGCTCGAGCTCCTGGCGCGGCGGGGCGGACCGCTGCGCAGTGGGCTGACCTCAAGCGGGCCAAACCCACGGGCGGTCGCTGGCGCGTGGGGGTGCTCGTCAACTCGGCCGCCGACGCTTTTGCCAGCCGCAACGGCGGGCCCACCGTCGACGTGGTCCGGTTCGACGGCTCGGCCGACGCGATGACCGCCGTCGAAAACGGCCAGTTGGATGCGACCGTTCAAGACCTGCCGGCCGTCGGTCTTTTACCGCGACCGTTTCGCAACTCTTGAAGCAACAGCGGTCCCTGACTCGCGCGGCTATTATGTGATCTACGTGCGTAAGGACGACACGGCGCTGCGCGACGCTCTCGATCGCGGGCTGGCGGCGATGATCGAATCGGGCGAGCTGCGCCGGCTGTATGAAAAATACGGCATCTGGACCGAGGCCCAGACCGAGCTTGCTGCGCGGAAGGGCCCGATCGAGCCGGTGACCGCGGCGGTGACCGAAGGGGGATGGGCCCTCGTGGCGAGATACCGGTCGCGGCTCTGGCACGCGGCGCTCGTGACCGTGGGGCTCTCGGTCACGTCGATGCCGCTGGCGATCGCACTCGGGCTCTTGATCGCCGTCGCCAGGATGTACGGCCCACGGCCGCTGCAGGCGTTCTCGCCAGCTACGTCGAGCTCTTGCGCGGCACGCCGCTAATGCTCCAGCTCTTCGTGCTGTATTTTGTGTTACCCAGGATCGGCGTGGCCCTGCCGGCCGAGGCGGCCGGCGTTCTCGGGCTGGCGATCAACTACTCGGCGTACGAGGCCGAGATCTACCGCGCGGGCTTGCAGGCGATTCCGATCGGCCAGATGGAGGCCGCGCTCGCCCTGGGGATGTCGCGCGGCTGGCGCTGCAGCGCGTGGTCATTCCCCAGGCGGTGCGCATCGTCATTCCGCCGGTGACCAACGACTTCATCGCACTATTCAAAGACACGTCAGTTTGCTCGGTCATCACGCTAACCGAGCTCACCCGTGAGTATTCGATGCTGGCCCAGAACTTCGGCGGCGCCGTCGAGTTCGCCGTGGCCGTGGCTGCGCTTTACTTGATGATGAGTCTTCCTCTGACCTGGTTCTCGCGCTGGGTCGAGCGCCGTCTCGACACCAGCTATGTGAAAGGAGGGGCGCTCGCATGATCGAAGCCACCGGTCTGGTCAAGCGGCATGGGCCGATCGAGGTCCTTCGCGGCGTGAGCCTGTCGGTCGCGCGCGGCGAGGTCGCCGCCATCATCGGCCCGTCGGGCAGCGGCAAGAGCACGTTCTTGCGCTGCCTCAATGGACTGGAATCGTTCGAGGGAGGGAGCGTGACGATCGACGGCCTCTCGTGGGACTGCCGGTGTCGCGAGCAGGATTGGGCGCAGCTTCATCGCCAGGTGTGCCGCCGCGTGGGAATGGTGTTCCAGAGCTTCAATTTGTTTCCGCACCGGACCGCGCTTGAGAACGTGATGGAGGGCCCGATCTACGTGCTCGGCCTGGCGCGCCGGCGGCTGAAGAGCGGGCGCGGCGGTTGCTGGCGCGGGTCGGCCTGTCGGACCGGCTCAATGCCCGCCCGCGCGAGCTCTCCGGAGGACAGCAGCAGCGGGTGGCGATCGCCCGCGCGCTGGCGATGGAGCCGCAGGCGATCCTCTTCGACGAGCCGACCAGCGCGCTCGACCCGCGGATGACCGCCGAAGTGCTCGCCGTCATGACCGACCTGGCGGGTGACGGCCTGACGATGGTCGTGGTGACGCACGCGATGCATTTCGCCCACCGGGTGGCGCAGGTCGTTCACGTTTTCGGCGAAGGCCGCGTCATCGAATCAGGCCCGCCGGGTCAGATCTTCGAAGACCCGCACCAGGAAGCGACCAAGAAGCTGCTCGCATCGGTCGCGGCGGCGTGAGGGAAAACCCTGCGTCGATCTCAACGTATGCCGCCAGGAGTCTCCCGAAGGAGGCCCGTAATTCCGGCCACCCTGCGCACGGCAGATCGAAGAACGCGGCGCCTTCCGAAGGCGCCGCGCCAAGACAAGTTGATCAATTCTACTTTGTGGTGCAGGCGTCTCGCCTGCATTTTCCTCGCGTGCAGGCCAGTGGCCTGCACCACAACTGCGTAAGTTATTCTCGCGCAGGTCCTAACCCGCGCCTTCCATGTCACGACGGAGCCAGGCCCGCGAGTAAACCCAATAGCGGTCGGCCGTTCGGGCGGAGATGCCGAGGATCTTGGCCGCCTCTTCGCCGGTCAGGCCCGCGAAGTAGCGCAGCTCGACCAACCGGGCCTTCACCGGATCACGCTCCGCGAGCCTCGCCAGCGCGGCGTCGAGCGCGAGCAGATCTTCATTCGGCTCGGGCGCGGCGGCGATGTAGGGATGGAGCGCGCGCCGGGTTCGTCCGCCGCCGTGGATCTGACGCTGCTTCCGGCGGGCTCGTTCGATCAGGATGCGCCGCATGGCCGTCGCTGCGGCCGCGAAGAAATGGCCGCGCCCGCTCCAGCCCTGCGCCGCGCCGTTTCCAACCAGTCGCAAGTAGGCTTCGTGGACCAGCGCGGTTGCCTGGAGCGTCTGCCCCGGCCGCTCGCCCGCCAGATTTTGTGCGGCCAGTTTGCGTAATTCGTCGTAGACCAAAGGCAAGAGCTGGTCGGCAGCTCCCGCGTCGCCCTGCTCGATCGCTGAAAGGATGCGGGTGACGTCGTTCATGTTTCTCGGAACCCATCGTACCGTACACTTGCGGGAAAGCGATTTCGAGAGTGGACAGCCTCGAGCATCGCTGCAGACGATTCCCGGCCGAATCGTTTCTGCGCACGGCGAACCATCGGATAGCCAAGCCGGGTCAGGAGAGAATTCGGTCGCGAAAATGCCAGGATGTCGTACCAGACGCTATTGTCGGCCTGATTCCACTCGATCAAGAATCGCTCCTCACCGCGTGCCGCATGACCGGGCAACGTGCCATAAGCCAGGCCGAACCGGCTGATCGGTCCCGACTCATCCACGACGTAGATGATCTTGCAGGCATTGAGCCACCACAGGCCGATGGCGCGGCCCACGATGGCCACAACCTCGCCAGTCTGGATCGGCGTCTCCGGCGGCCATGCCTCCAGCCAGCCCAGGTCGAACTGCCTCCAGCGCTCTAGTGCGGCTTTCGCGGCCCGGAAGACCGGCTCGCCTGCGCCTAGCTTCACGCGAGTGTGGTCCACGACGAAACCGTTGGGAACCTGATTTGCTGTCGCTCCGACTGCTGAATAAGTGAAGTCCAGCTTCCCCTGCGCCGTTAGGAATCGGCGCGTGGTCTCGGCAGAAGGCTTTCGTAATGACAACATCCACGCCCTCGATCCCCGACCGTACGCCGCCACGCCCGCGCTGTCGTTCGATTAGGCGGTAAAATGCTCTTGTCGAATACTATCGGTAAAGCAAGCTGCTTTCTAACTGGGGGTCGGACCGGAAACGATGCCACAGCCGGAATCAGAGGTGCCTGAAGCAGCCAGCGCGTCTGTCGTGCTGTTGACGGGGGCGTCCGGCTACGTCGGCGGTCGGCTGATCCCGCTCCTGGAACAACAGTCGGTGATGCTCCGGTGTTTGGCCCGCAGCCCAGAAAAGATGCGGACCCGTGTCAACGAATCCACCCAGATCGTCCGTGGTGACGTTCTCGATGCCGTGTCGCTCGAAAAGGCGCTCTGTGAAGTCAACACGGCGTACTACCTCGTCCACCTGATGTCCGGGTCGAAAGACTTCGAGAAAGAGGACCGGCAAGCGGCGACGAACTTCGCCAAGGCCGCAGAGAAGGCCGGTGTGCGGCGAATCATTTACCTGGGCGGTCTGGGCGACGACGCTGACACAAAACTCTCGCCGCACTTGCGCAGCCGCCATGAAGTCGGCCAAATCCTGCGAGGCTCGGGCGTTGAAACCATCGAGTTCCGCGCTTCGTTGGTGATCGGGACCGGCAGCCTGTCGTTCGATCTGGTCGAGTCGTTGACCGACCGTCTGCCGGTCATGCTCTGCCCGCGCTGGCTCACGACACCGACTCAACCCATCGCCGTGGACGACGTGCTGGCCTACCTCCTCGCCGCGAAGGACTTGCCTCCTGGTGAGAGCCGTATCTTCGAGATCGGCAGCCAGGATGTCACGACCTACGGCGACATGATTCGGGAATGTGCACGTCAAAAGGGTTTACGGCGCTGGCTGATTTCGGTGCCGGTGCTCACGCCGTACCTATCGAGCCTGTGGCTCGCGCTGGTAACGCCCGCCAGCTTCGAGGTCGGGCGGCATTTGATCGAGGGGCTGAAGAACCCCACATTGGTCCGCGATAACAGGGCTCTGGAAGTCTTCCCGATCCGTCCGATGGCCACTCGCGAGGCGATTCACAAGGCGCTCACCGGCTCGATCGAATGAGCCATTCATGGGTCGCGCGTCAGCGGCTGACAGCGGGCGGCGGGGGCAGCTCCACCCGTGTGCGCGGCTTTTCCGCCTGCGGGACGGGGTGCTTGCGCAGGTCGATGTCGACCCGTGGCGACGGCTTGGTCAAAGGAGGCTCGTCAGGACTGCCCTGGCTTTGCTTGAGCGCCGTGAGCAGGCTTTCCCACCGTCTGATTCCAGACTCGACCTTTTGCAGCCGCGCCTTGAGCTTGGCTTCTTCCTCCTTGAGGGCCTTGAGCTGAGTTTCCGCCTGCTTCTGGTTCTCTTCGGCGAACGCGAGGGCTGCTTTCTCGGGGTCTGCGATGGGCGACGTCGGATTGGCTAAATCGGCGGGAAACGTCGGCGCGACCGCATCGAATGGAGTCGCGGCGGCGCTTTCGCGCAGCTCGACGGGAGACGGAGCGGAAAGGACCTTGTCACCTAGCGTCCGCCCGTCCGCGCGTGCGCTGTCAGCCCGAGGCACAGGCGGGTCTTGAGCGAGACTCGATCGGGTGACCCAGCCGATCCCGCACACGCCAAGCGCCACGCCGGCAAGCACTAACCTGGGACCGAGCCTCGAGTTGGATTTCATGATACACCCCCGTCGCTTGAAGGAGATCAGAACCATGGGAAGACCCGGCCTTCGCCACAGTTTAGTGCATGACGCATGAGACGCCTATGCGAGTTTGGGCCGGTGTCATTCGCACGGTCCGATTGCCCGTGAAATCACCAGCCGGGTGGTTGCAATCGCAGCCGAAATCGGCTTAAAATAGCACGAATGAAGATTCGTGAACACAGGCGACAAAGGCCGAAGTGCACGGTCACCGCTCCGGCCGCGAGCGGGGATGCCCGCCAAGGTGAGGAGCCGCTGCCGGCCTGGGACCGGCGCACCTGGCTCGTGGCGATTCCGCTGGCCCTCTTCGTCGTTGCCGCCTTCATCCCGGTCCTGAAAAACGGCTTCGTCGGGGCGTGTGACGATGACGACAACTTCCTCAACAACCCCTTTTATCGCGGGCTGGGCGCGGCCCAGTTAAGGTGGGCCTGCACGACGTTCTGGGTTGGCGTCTACCAACCCCTGGCCTGGTTGCTGTTCGAGGTGCAGTATGTCATCTGGAAACTCGATCCCCGTGGTTACCACCTCACGAGCCTGGTCTTCCACGCCGCCGACGCTGTGGTGCTGTATGCCTTGACGGTAGCCGTGCTCGTTCGATGCCCGACCGATTTCTTCCCCAAGAGCCCGTGGACGTGCTCCCTGGGCGCGGGGCTCGCGACGGCCCTGTTCATGGTACACCCGCTGCGAGTTGAGGCGGTGGCCTGGGCTTCGTGCCAGCCGTATTTGCCCTGCGCCTTCTTCTCGATGCTGGCGGTCATCGCCTATCTTCGTGCTTTCCCGGTGGGTTCGCCGCCGCGGTGGGGTTGGATCGTTGGTGCGTTCGTCCTGTTCGTGGCGGCCCTGTTGTCCAAGGCGGTCGCGGTCAGCCTGCCGGTGGTGCTCTTGATCCTGGACGTCTACCCACTCCGGCGACTGGGCAACGGCCCCGGGGGATGGTTTGGTCCGTCGGCGCGGAGAGTTCTGTTAGAAAAGGTCCCGTTTGTGATGGTGACCCTTGTGTTCATGGGCCTCGCCATCGCGGCCAAGCCACAAACACGGGTCAATATCAAGCGTTTCGACACCTTCGCGCGTGTTGCCCAGGCGTGTTACGCGCCATGGTTTTACATCAAGAAGACGGTGCTCCCGCTGGACCTCATCGCGTTTTACCCGACGCCCAGCGACATGAACTGGCTCGCGCCAACGTTCCTGTTCGGCATCCTGGCGACGCTGGCGATGAGCGCCCTATTGTTTGTGCTGCGCCGGCGCTGGCCGGGGCTGCTGGCGGTTTGGCTCTGTTACCTGGTGATCCTGGCGCCCAACTCGGGCATCGTTCAGATCAGCAACCAGATCGCCGCGGATCGGTACTGTTACGTGGCCATGCTCGGCTGGGTGATCCTGGCGGCCGCGTGTCTTTGCCGGCTCTTTCAGACGTCCTCATGGGTACACCCTGGTGCCATCCGGATCGTCGCGCTTTGCCTGGGAGCGATCCTGGTCTTCATGACGTGGGACCAGTGCCGGACCTGGCGCGACTCGGAAAGCTTATGGACCCATGCTCTCAACCACGGGGGCGGCTCTAGCTTTGTGGTACACAACAACCTCGGAATCGAGCTCGCGAAAGAGGGGAAGAGCGAGGAAGCGACGGCTCACTTCATCGAGGCGTTGCGGCTGAATCCCGAGCACGCCGACGCACACAACAACCTGGGAGTCGACCTTGCGAAACAGGGGAACGACGAGGCAGCAGCGGCACACTTCACCGAGGCGCTCTCGCTCAATCCCGGCTTCATCGGCGCACGCAACAATCTGGCACTGCTACGTTACCGCCAGGGGCGGGCCGATCTTGCGGCAGCTCTTTACACCGAGGCCCTACGGCTCGATCCCGCCAACGCCGCAGCACACAACACGCTTGCGGCGATCATGGCTACGTGGCCCGAAGCGAAGTACCGCGACGGCAAGAGAGCAGTTGAGTCCGCGACCCGCGCCTGCGAGTTGACCGAGTGGAAGGTGCCTGAGTGTCTTAGCACTCTCGCCGCCGCCTATGCTGAGGCCGGCGATTTCGCCGCGGCGGTCAAATGGCAATTGAGCGCGATCGAGCTTCCAAGAGACCAACAGCGGAAAGACGACTACCGCTCCCGGCTCGAGCTCTACCAGGCCAGAAAGCCTTACCGCGAGGCACCCCCAGCGCACGCGCCCACCGAAGCGCGCCCGTGATATCGGACAGCCGATGGGCGGTTTGACGTGGCGGATCCGCTCGATCGAGTAGCCGCCTACCTCCGACGCCCGATCGAGCGGGTCGCGCATGAGACGTCTAAATCGTGTTTCGCAATCCTGGGAGGGAGAGCCTCCCGGCGAGCCGCTTTCGCATCCGGCTCGGCAGGAGCCTCGCCCTCCCGGAATCACGCAAGGCCGTTTAGGCGATTTTGGCGGCGGCGACGGCCAGCGCCAGCCAGCCCACCAGCATGCCGATGCCGCCGAGCGGAGTGATCATGCCCAGCCACTTGACGCCCGTCGCGGCCAGGACGTAAAGGCTGCCCGAAAAGACCAGCGAGCCGACCAGCAGCGACCAGCCGGCGAATTGGAGAGCGGCCCCGTTCTTGCCGATTGCGGCCAGGATGCCCACGGCCAGAAGGGCCAGGGCACAATACGCGTGATAGTGGCTTGCGGTCTGGAAGATGCCGTCGGGCCGCTCGGTGGCCATGGTGCCGAACTGATCGCCCAAGGAGCGGAAGCGATCCTTGAGACCATGTGCGCCGAAGGCGCCGACCGCAACGGCGAGAAAACCCCAGACGGCGCCGACTCGTAACCAGAATATGGCGGGCATGGGTGCTTGGTTTCGCACGAGCAGATCACGTCGTAACCCCCGCCACGAACGGATGAGCGGAGGCCGGGGAAGATCAAGGCTCGGACTTCGGCGGCCAAGAAGAGGGAGCCGGTGACGCAGATGAGGCCGTCGGGGTTGGTCAAGCGGCGTGCAAGGTCGAGGGCCTCGGCGGGTCGGCCGACAGGCGGACGATCGGCCAGTGAGACGAAGGCCGCGGCCGCGATGGTCTCGAGAGCGACCGAACGCGGGTTTTCGACGTAACGCGTGGCGATCACGATGTCAAAACACGGCAGGATCGCCCGGAGCTGGCCGTCGAGATCCTTTCTCCGTGTCGTGCCGAAGATCAGGGTGCGGCGACCCGGCGGAAAGCACGTGCGCAAGGTCTCGGCCAGTGCCTCAGGCCGACGCACCGTTGTGTGCTCCGTCGATCACCAGCCAGGGCCTTTCGCCGGCAACCTCGACCCGCGCCGGCCATTTCAGCGTTGCGAAACCGTTAATCACATGTGCGGGCGTGACAGTGAGGTCCGGCTCGCACTCGGCAAGGAGATCCAGTGCAGCCATGGCGACGGCCGCGTTATGGGCCTGGTGCGGACCCAAAAGTGGCAGCCGGATCGTACCCCAGTCGGTGCGCCAGGTACGCGTCGCCACGAAGCCGGTGGTCGGCCGCGACAGCGGAGGCTCGGGGGCTATTGATTCGAATGCGAAAGCACCGTCCAGCTCCATCAGGCGGCAGCGGCGCTGATTGGCGATCCGGCCAATGGCCAACCGAGCCTCGATTTCGCGCACGCCACTGATTGCCGGGCGATTGCGCTTCAAGATCCCGGCTTTCTCGGTCGCGATCAGCGCCAGCGTATTACCGAGCTGGCGCGTGTGGTCAAACGAGATGCTGGTGATGATCGACAAGACCGGATGGACCACGTTCGTCGAATCGAGCCGGCCACCCATGCCCACTTCGAGAACCACGGCCTGCGCATGGCGGCGGGCGAAGTAAAGAGGCCCATCGCTGTGGTCATCTCGAAGAAGGTCGCGCGGTCTGCGGCATCAACCGCGTCGTCGCGCTCGATCTGGTCGACCGCCTCGCGCACCTCGTCGACCAGCGCGACCAAGTCGGCGGCCGAGGCGATCTTGCCGTCGATCGTGAACCGCTCCTCAAGCCGGTGCAGGTGAGGTGAGCAGTACATCCCGGTGCGCACGCCCGAGGCACTCAGCGCCGAGGCCAGCATCGCCGCTGTCGATCCTTTGCCCTTCGTGCCGGCCACGTGGATGATCCGCAAGTCGAGATGCGGATCGCCGAGCCTGCGCAGCAATCGCCGCATGCGCCTGCAGCCGAAGCTCCGTCGAAAGCCTGGGCATCCCCAGCCACTCGTAATTGAGCCGTCCGTAAAGGTACTCGAGCCGCTCCTGGTAATCCTGGCGCGTGACCGGTTGCAAAATCTCGCCTCCTCGCGGGTCGAACCTGAAATCAACTCGCAGAGCTCTTCGACCCGCGCGACAAGCTCGCCGATCGATAGGTCCTTAAGCCAGAAATCGATCGCGCCCAGCGCAAAGCCCTCCAAGCGCGTATCAGCGTCGCGGGAATTGCTGAGCACGACAACTTTTAGATCCAACACACTGCGGGTATTCCAGCCAGATGCTCCAGCACCTCGAAGCCATTTAAGACCGGCATCCAGATATCGAGGAGCAAGAGTCGTGGCGCATGAGCGTAACCAGGGCGACCGCCTCACCACCATCGGCCGCCTCCCATACCACGTGGCCGGCCCGCCGCAGACACTCCGCGTAGAGAGTCCGCAAGTCCGGCTCATCTTCCGCTACAACGATCGTCGCAACCACCGGACGGCTCACACGCTTCGCAGTGATGGCACGCAAAGTAATGAGGGACACGTTTGCTCGAAATCGAGATTGCCGTGCCCCTCTTCGAATGCTGCAGCGAATGCTGACAGCATAACCGGGACATAGATCGATTTGCCATGCCAGTCAGAAGCGGATTCCGCGGCGGCGATCCGTGGTTTGCGACCACCGTAAGTCTTGGAATTTAATCGATTGAGCCACGCTCTGCACTCGGTTCTGCCCGCCGAGGGGACCTGTCAAGAGGCTTGCCGCATGCGCGCGGCGGGTCGTGGCTAACATGCAGAGCCATCGGTCGGACTTCTGGGGGGGCGTTGGGCTCAGCGTGAGGCCGAAGCCTGGCCGACAGCGTGCTACGTACGGCACACGCTTCATCCGATCGATTCGATCGCGATTCGATTCGCAAACCTGGCTTGACTCGGACCAGGCGAGCGGGTACGCTGACACCTGGACATAGTGACCAGGCGCGGGGATCGGGCAACGTCGCGGCAGCTCGCCCGGTTCTCGGTCGATGCGACCCGCCCTGCTCCGGCGTGCCGTAAGTCGCAGCGGAACCGGGCTTCCTTGGGAGGTCACGGAGGGCCTCGGTATGACGCACGATTTGATCCGGCGAGTCGAGGAGCTGGGCCATCCGCGCGTGGTGGTCGTCGGCGACCTGATTCTGGATCGGTACATCTGGGGATACGCAGAGCGGATCAGCCAGGAAGCGCCGGTGCCGCTCTTGAGGGCCGACCACCGCGAGCATCGGCTGGGAGGGGCGGCCAGCGTGGCGACGATGTTGCGCGCTTCGGGGCCCAGGTACGTCTGATCGGCGGAGTGGGTTGCGATCACGAAGCGGGCCTGGTGCGGAGAATGCTGACCGAGCATGGGATCGACGAGCAACTCGTGTTGGCGCTCGAAGATCGGCCCACCACGCTCAAGGAGCGCTATATCGGCCGAGCCCAGGACCGGCACCCGCAGCAGATGATACGCGTCGACTACGAAACCCGCGACCCGATGCCGGCCATGGTCGAGGCGCGGCTGCACGGCGAGCTGGCAGCGGCTGTCGAGTGGGCGGAAGTCGTGTTGATCTCGGACTACGGCAAAGGGGTGTGCACGCCCACGCTACTCTTGGCAGTCATCGAAGCCGGCCGCAAGGCGGGGATCAAGGTGCTTGCCGACCCGATTCGCTCGCCGGATTACTCGCGCTATCGCGGGGTTGATTGCATGACTCCGAATCGACTCGAGGCCCAGCTTGCGACGGGGCTAGCCATCAGCCGGCCGGACGACGCGTTTCGGGTTGGAAAACACCTGATCGAGAGCCTCGAGATGGAAGCGGCGCTCGTCACGCTGGACCGCGACGGCATGGCCCTGGTTCGCCGCGACGGCCGAGCCGAGCTGCTGCCCACGCGTCAGCGGCAGGTCTACGACATCACCGGGGCCGGCGACATGGTGCTGGCGGTGGTCGGGCTGTGTCTGGCGGCGGGGGCCGACTACGACGAGGCGGCCGCCCTGGGCAACGTGGCCGGTGGGCTCGAGGTCGAAAAGTTCGGCGTCGCCCTGTTAACGCGCCAGGAGATCCTCCGCGACCTGATCAACCACCACCGGGCGGAAACTTCCAAGGTGCATTCGCGCGACGAGCTCCGTGCCGAGGTTTCGCGCCGCCGCGCGGTGGGCGAGCGGATCGTGTTCACCAACGGTTGTTTCGACCTGCTCCATCCGGGGCACGTGCGGCTGTTGCGCCAGGCGGCGGCCCTGGGCGACTTCCTTGTGGTCGGACTGAATTCCGACGCCAGCGTCGCCCGGTTGAAAGGGCCGGGGCGGCCGATCAATCCAGCCGAGGCGCGCGCCGAGGTCTTGAGTGCGCTCGAGGCCGTGAGCGCGGTCACCATTTTCGACGAAGATACGCCGCTGGACCTGATCAAAGCGGTTCGGCCCGACGTGCTGGTCAAGGGGGGCGATTATCGCCCCGACGAGGTCGTGGGCCGAGCTGAGGTCGAAGGCGCCGGCGGCCGGCTCGTGCTCGTTCCCCTCGTCGAAGGCCACTCGACGACGACCTTGATGCGCCGCGCGTCGGAGCGGGCGATCGCACCGCACGCCGCGGGCGCGGTACCGGGCCCGCACCACGCGCGCGCTGCGGCACCGGCGGCTGGCGCGAAGTGAAAGCGATATCCGGCGGGGCGGGGAGTGTCAGGCGCCATTTGCGAGGAGCCGTATCTGGCGCCGCGATTCCATAAACGGTGGAATCAAGGGAGACCTTCGGTCGTGCCCTGGGCGGGGTCGGGAGACCCGCGCCCAACAATCTGCCCTGGGCGGGGTCGGGAGACCCGCGCCCAACAATCTGCACCTGTCGATATTGGCCCATCAACGCGGCGCGGGGGCGATTTGAGGCGGGTTTGATCACTGCACAATTCCAGAGTAGCCGGAACGACAGGGGCGATCAAGGGACGAAGCGAGCCGCTCTGGCGTCGCGATCAAGGCCCGCGACGCCAGATCGCGTTCGCGCTGGCACCTCCTGCGACCAATGTCTTTGACCTCAGTTGCGAGCGGCGATACGCTGACTGCAGAACCGTGCGAAGGTCGGGGAGACACTGGCGGATGACTCAACTTGCGACGCTGACGCGCAGTTTTCCGACTTTCACGGCCCCATTTCGCTGGATCGGGAGGAGCCGCCGGCGAATCTGGGCGACGGTGCTCGTCGCACTGGCGCTCGTCGCCGCATCACCCCTCTGGTGGGCAACCCAGCTCGTTGGCTTGCCCGATCTGGGCGACCCGTTCGACGTCGCCGCGTTTCGGGCCATGACGATCCCCGACGAGCGCAATGCCTATCGGCTTTACGAAGAGGCGTGGGCTCGCAGCCTACCTCTGGGCAACTTCATCACGGTGTACCCCACGAAGAGGATAGACACGCTCTTGCTTTGGCCGGCCGCTGCGCCAGAGGTGCGGCAGTGGGCCGATGCAAACCGTGAGGCCCTGGCACTCTATCGCCGTGCTTCCGAGATGCCCGACGCATTGGCCGGGCCCCCCGAGTTTCAAGCTTGGCACCGCGAGATTCGGAGCCCGGCGATGAAACCATTGTTTTTCCAGGAGCTGGCGCTTCTGGAGGGATCGCGGCTCGAGGCAAACGGCGATACGGCTGGCGCCTGGGGCTGGTATCGGGCCAATCTGCGGACGATCCATCTCGTGAGCCTGTACGGCACCGTCTTTCGGCGCCGCTCTGCCCAGGACTGGCACGGTAAGCTCAACTGGAGGGTGGCCGCGTGGGCCGCAAACCCGCGCACGACTCGCGAAATGATTCGCCAGGCGCTCGACGACGTGCTCGCGTGCGAAGCGCTCGCGCCGTCCGAGTCATACACACTCAAGGGGGAGTACACCGACATCGACCGTCTGCTGGACGACCCCCACGGGCTCGCCCGCATTCCACCTCGCTCGTGGCGGATGGCGCTCTTGCCGCTCGGGATCGATCTGTCGCTCGGCCCGGAGCATGCGCGTTCTCTCTATGACACCTGGCGGTTCACGTTCCGCGAGCCCGAGCGCAGCCGGCGCGTGTTACGGCAGGCGTTCGCCAACTGGCTGGCATACTACGACTTACCCGAGAGCGCCCGGCCGCGGGCCGACCCAAGCTGTGACGGCGTCGTCGACTTCTTCTACCCGCGCTCTCGACAGTCAAAGCCCGAACGCGGTCGCGCTCGCGCCCGAGGACCTCGCGCGCTGGATTAGCTCGTCGATCGATGCCAACGTCTTCCTGGGGCGTTGGGGCTTGACGGCAGTACGCAGGAGCGAGCGATCAAACCATCGGGAACTGGTGAGCTTGCTGGCGACGGAACTCTACCGTCGCGACCACGGCGCCGATCCACCGGCCTTGGGCGCACTCGTCGGCACCTACTTGAAGAACCTGCCGCCGGAGTTCCGCGAGATTCGAGATGAGTCGGTCCCCGAGTTTGACGTGACGCGTCATTGAAAAGACCGTTCCCCGATTTGTACCGCAGAGCACACGGCCTGTGACGGATGTCGTTGACCTCAACCGCGGGCGGTGTTAGGGTGAATGCTTTGCCGGACGTGCTCGGCGAGAGGAGGCCACGGGGGTGACACGGCTTGCGACCCTCGGGCGCAGCTTTCCCACGTTCACGGCGCCGTTCCGCTGGATCACGCGGAGCCGGCGGCGGATCTGGACGGTGCTGCTTTTCGCTCTGGCTCTGGTGGCTGCGCCGCCGCTGTGGTGGGTCACGCAACTTGTCGGCTTGCCCGACATCGGTGATCCATTCGACGTGGCAGCGTTTCGGGCACTTGCGATTCCCGACGAGCGCAATGCCTATCGGCTTTACGAACAGGCATTGCGCGCAGCAAACCTCTGGCCAAGTTCTTGACGGCAGGGGGCAACTGGCGGATTGACCTGCTCTCGCCTTGGTCGGCGGCCGGGCCTGACGTGCGGCAGTGGGCCGACGCCAACCGTGAGGTCCTGGCACTCTATCGCCGCGCTTCAGAGTTGCCCGACGCGCTGGTCGCGCCGCCCGAGTTCGAAGCTTGGCACTCAGAGCGCGGGAGCATGGCAGATAGTCTGTGGGATTTTCAGCAATTGGCGTTTCTAGAGGGCTCACGGCTGGAGGCGGCCGGCGACATGGCCGGTGCGTGGGGCTGGTATCGCGCCAATCTGCGGACGATTCATCTGGTGGGCCTACGCAGCACCGTCCACCGGCGCAATATGGTCCAGGAGTGGCACCGGGCACTCAATCGCCGCGTGGGTGACTGGGCCGTAAATCCCCGCACGACTCGCGAGACGATTCGCCAGGCGCTCGACGACGTGCTCGCCAGTGAGGCGCTGCGCGCCTCCGAATCGCACACGCTCAAGGCCGAATACCTCGATGTCGACCGTCTGCTGGACCTCCCTGACGGGCCCACGCACTTTCCGCCTCGCTCCTGGGTGGCGGCGCTGCCGCCGCTCGCGCCTGACTTGCTGCTGAGCCCCGACCATGCGCACGCTCTCTATGATGCCTGGCGCTTCACGTTCCGCGAGCCCGAGCGCAGCCGGCGCGTGCTGCGGCAGGCGTTTGCCAATTGGCTGGCCTACTACGATTTGCCCGAGAGCGCCCGGCCGCGACCTGACCCAAGCTGCTATGGCGTCGTCGACTTCTTCTATCCGCCGGCGAAAGAGGCGAAGGCTCCTGCCCGCGCGCTGGCGCCCCAAGACCTGACCAGGTGGCTGTCCTCCTCACTCGATGCCAATGTCCTCTTGCCGAACTGGCCCTTGACGGCGGTTCGCAGGGCCGAGCGCACAAACCATCGGGACTTGGTGATCATGCTGGGCGAGGAGCTTTACCGCCGTGATCACGGCGCCTACCCGCGTGCGCTCGGTGCGCTCGTCGGCCCTTACTTGAAGAACCTCCCGCCCGAGTTCCGCGAGCTCCGTGATGAGACGGTTCCCGAGTTTGGCGTGACCCGCGAATGAGCGTGCATTGCGCAATGTCTTCAGCGGGTTCATTCAACTGCCGACACTTCACAACTGCGCGGGTCTAGGTTCGGGGCTTCTCGGCCGAATAACCCCCCCGACCGCCGCGTCTGATCAGACGGATCGGTCGGATCGGTCGGATCGGACGCGGCGGCCGGACTGCTCAATTTCTTCACCGGGTCCGCGTGGGAAGATGGATTCCGCCTTTAATGCGAGATAACCCCGAATTAACCGATATCTCTATTTGTGTGACGAGCCCGGCTTCATGCGGGCGTTGTGATGCAAGCGCGGGGCCAGATCGTTAGTATGATGAGAGATGGATTGTTCTTGATTCAGCCTGCGTGGAAGGGATCGAACCGGTGGGAGGACCGTCATGAGAGCTCGGTTGCCCGTTGGGCTAGCAATGGCCTGGGTGGTGGCGATTTTCGGTGCCCTGGCAGCAAGAGCGCAGCAAGATGGCGCGGGATCGGGCCCGTCTCCAGCGCAGAGTGATTCCCGGACCGACGATCCGACGGCCGCGCCCCGCAAGCGGATGGTCCAGCGGCACCTGGTCGAGCGCGGGATCAAGAACCCGCGCGTGCTCGACGCGTTTCGCACGGTGCCGCGCCACCGCTTCCTGCCGCCGAAGTACCCAGCGGCAGGCTTACGACGACGAGTCGATCCCGATCGGCGAGGGCCAGACGATCACGCCCCCGTACGACGTCGCCTTCATGACCGAGGTGCTCGATCCCAAGCCCGGCGATCGGGTCTACGAGGTCGGCACCGGATCGGGCTATCAGTCGGCGATCCTGTCGCGGCTGGTGAAGGAGGTCTACTCGGTCGAGATCCACGAGCCGCTTTCGAAGCGCGCGACGCAGGTGCACAAGGACCTGGGATACACCAACATCCACACCCGCGTCGGCGACGGTTACGAGGGCTGGCCGGAGGCGGCGCCGTTCGACGCGATCATCGTGACGTGTGCCCCACAGAAGGTCCCGCAGCCGCTGTTCGACCAGCTCAAGGAGGGAGGGCGGATGGTGATCCCGCTCGGGACTCGGTTCAACCAGGTGGTGCACCTCATCGTCAAGAAAGACGGCAAGCGGATCGACAAGCGAGCTCAAGCCGACGTTGTTCGTGCCGATGACCGGCCGCGCCCTCAGGAAGAGGCGGCCGCGGCCAAGAAGGCCGGCGAAGGAGATCAGGCATCCGGGAGAGTGATGTTCGGATGATGACGCGTCTGGACAGATGCCGAGGATCGTGTGACGCGGTGGTCGTCGAGTCCTGCGTGCGTGTCGGCGGCGGGCTCGGCGGATTTGCGCGACCTGCTGCGCACAGGAAGAGCTGATCGAGCGGCCCGCCGCCGCCGGCGCTCGACAACCTGGAGGTCGACGAAAACAAGGACGGCGTGCCCGACGGCTGGTACAACGCCCGCGACGCCACGCTGGATGGCCGAGGGGGGCGCAGTCGGGCCCGCACTTACGTCCGCTTCGAGTGCACCAAGCCGGGCCGGCCGGCGCGGCTGAGCCGCGCCTTCGGCATCGACGGCAGCAAGACCGAGGCGATTCGTGCTGGGTCTCTGGGTCCGCCAGAGCAACGATCCAGCGTCGGCGAGCGCGAGGGCGCCGAGCCCAGCCTGATGATCGACTTTCTGGGCGACGAGCTCCGGCAGCTGTCTCGCGGGCGTCATGGGCCCGTGGACCCACACCGTGCGGCGACCAGTGGACGCGGGTCGTCAAGCGCATCCCCGTCCCGCCGGGCACCAAGGACGCGATCATGTCGGTCGGGCTGATGGGCGCCACGGGAACGCTCGACATCGACGGACTCACGGTCGAGCTGGTCCCGATCGGCGGCGCCGACACGACGAACCTGGTCGTCAACGGCGATTTCGAGCTGGGCGACCCGGCCCCGGCGTCGTGGGTGGTCGAACGAGACGTCCGGCAGGGTCTTCCCGGGATATCGGTCGTCGTCCGCGGCCGTCGAGCTGACCCGGGCCAAGCTCACGGCTCCAGACCGGATTGGCGATCCCGGTCGAGCCGTTCGAGGCACTCGACGTGAGCGTGGCCGTCCGCTGCGCGGACCTGCGCGGCGGCGGCGGAGCGCAGGGCAGGCATTTTCTTCCTCGACGATTCGGGACGACCCATTGCCGGTCTGGACGGCGGGCGCCTTCTGCTTCTCATGGCGCGGACAGCCAACCAACTGGCGGGTCGACGAGACGCAGGTGCGCGTGCCGCCGGGCGCGGTCCGGGCGGTTCTCCAGTTCGAGAAGGTCGACGCGCTCGGTTCGATCCGGATCGACGACGTGCAGCGTCACGGCCGCCCCCAACCCCGAGGCGGGCCGTGGACGCCGTACCACATCGCCGACGAGACCGACGCGTGGCTGCCGGTGCCGCCGTCGCCATCGATCGTCGCCAACAGCGCGCTCGACGTCTCGTTCTTGAACCAGGCGCCGGCCGACCGCGGGCGCGTCGTCGTCAAGGACGGCCGACTTCGCCTTCAGCAAGGGCGGGCGAGCGCGGTTCTTCGGCGTCAGCCTGCTCGCTCCGGCCGCGTTCCTCGAGCCGGAACAGGCCGACCAGCTCGCCGACCGCCTGGCTCGCTCGGGGATCAATCTGGTGCGCCTGGGCGACCTCGACACGGCCGTTGGGCCTGAATCGCAGCCTGTTCGACGACACGCGCGACGACACCAAGGCGTTCGACCCGGTCGCACTCGCGCGGCTCGATCATCTGATCGCCGCGCTCAAGAAACGCGGAATCTACGTCGCTGTCGAGCTCTTGAGCAAGCGGCGATTCCGAGCCGACGACGGCGTCGGCCGACGCGGGATTGCTCCCTTCCGGCGGCGGACCCGCCGCCCAGTTCGACCCGACGATCGTCAAGCTCGCCTTCGCGACGGCACGCGAGCTTGCTCGGTCACAGTCAACCCCGAGACCGGGATGGCGCTTGCGCGACGATCCGGTGCTGGCGTGGGTCACGCTTGCCGGCGAGGTGTCGCTGTTCGACCTGATCGACAACCCCGAACGCCCTGCCGCCCCCGTACGCCAAGGCCCTGCACGACCTGGCCGCAGAAAACCACCGGCGGCGCCGGGCCGCCGGTTCTGGGAGATGATCGAGTCGGCCCATTCCAAGGAAGATTGCCGACGCGCTGCGCAAGGACGGGCTTCTGGCGCCCATCGCCGGCGTCTCGCACTGGCGGCGCGAGCCCGAGTTCAGCGCCGCACAGGCCGCCGCCGGGCTCGACCTGATCGACGACCGTCTGTTCTGGACGCCGCCGGACGTGGGCGTCACCCGAGATGCGCTCGGTCATCGCTCTCGCCGCCCGAGCGTGGCCTGGCGGCCATGGCCAACCTGAAGCGCCGGAACGATCGGCCCTACGTGGTGGGCCAATGGTGCAACCAAGACGCTCGGGGCCTGGTCGTAGTCCGCACGAAGCGGCCGACCATCTTCTGGGGGTCTATACCGCACTGGCCGACGATTGGGACGGCATCGTCGCCGGGGAATCTTCGTCTATCCCACCACCTGGGGCGAGGGCCCGGCCGGCACGGTCGGCGGCGAAGACATCTACCAGATTCCCGAGGTCATCAACGGCAGCCCGCACATCTTACGCCCTCTGGCCGCATGCGGCGTCGCTCTTCCTCCGCGGTCGGCAAGCTCGCGAGCAAAGCAACGGCAAAGCCGCCGAAGCAACGAGCCGGGCCCCCGCCAAAGGCCGGCGGCGTTCGCAGGCTGGGACCCAGCGCGCGGGCGGCTCGTCTTCGACACCCCGTACACCCAGGGAATCGCCGGCTGGATCGGCGCCGAGCCGGTTTCGTTTGCTTCACTCGATTTCGCGACCGACAACTCGTTCGCGGTTCTCGTTGCCACGTCGATCAGCGACGAGCCGATCGCCACGACCAAGCGGCTCTTGGTCTCGGCGATCGCGCGGGTCGAACCGACCGGCTTCCGCTGGGTCGATTCGTGGAAGCGCGAGGTCGCCGACCCCGGACGGCCTCCGTTCTTCCAGGAGCCGGTGACGGCCCGGGTCGTCTGGCGGCAGAAGGGAGCGGTCAAGGCCTACGTTCTCGACAACACCGGCAAACGCATCGAGCCCGTGAAGCTCGAGCGACTGCCGCAGGCGGCGACGGCGTTATCCTGCCGATCGACGGCAAGACAGCCGCCTTCCACTGGGAACTGATCGCGGAATGAAGCCGGGCGGCGGGTCGCACACCATGAGCGCGACGAAAACCATCGTCACCGGCGGCGCCGGCTTCATCGGCTCGCACCTGGTCGACCGGCTGCTCGAGCGACGGGGGCGAAGTGATCGTCGTCGACAACTTCGACCCGTTCTACGACCGCGCCACCAAGGAATCGAACCTCGCCGGCGCACTTTGCCGGCCCCACTGCCGCGCTGGTCGAGCTCGATATCCGCGACCGAGCGGCGGGTCGACGCCTTGGTCGATGAAACGCGACCCGACGTGATCGTGCACCTGGCCGCGCGGGCCGGCGTGCGCCCCAGCATCGCCGATCCCCGGCTCTACGCCGACGTCAACGTCTCGGGCACGGTCGTCTGGCTCGAGGCCGCCTGCCGGCTCGAGCCGAAGCCGCGGTTCATCTACGCGTCGAGCTCGAGCGTCTACGGCGACCGGACCGACGGTCCGTTTCGCGAGACCGACCCGGTCGATTTCCCCGTGAGCCCGTACGCGGCCACCAAGAAGGCGTGCGAGCTCCTGGCGCACACGTTTCATCACTTGCACGGGCTGCCCGTGACCGGGCTTGCGGTTCTTCACCGCGTTCGGTCCGCGGAACCGGCCCGACCTGGCGATCGCCAAGTTCACCCGGCTGATCGATCAGGGCGAGCCGGTGCCCATGTTCGGCGACGGCACAACCCGGCGCGACTACACCTACGTCGACGACATCGTCGACGGCGTGATCGCGGCGATCGAGCACTGCACTGGCGCACCACCTCTACAACCTGGGCCACTCCGAGCCGATCTGCTCTCGCGAGATGATCGAGACGATCGCGCTTGCGCTGGGCAAGCCGGCCAGGATCGAGCGCCTGCCCGAGCAACCCGGCGACGTGCGCCAGACCTGCGCTCGATCGAGCACGCGCGGAACGAGCTGGGCTACGAACCCAAGACGCCGTTCCGCGAGGGGCTCACGCGCGTATATCGCCTGGTATCAAGGGTCGCTGAGCTGACGACCGCGCCGGTGGAACCTGCAAGGGAACCAGCCGGCGCGGTGCGATTCGATACGACGTGCACACTCGCAGACGCGGCACGCGTCAGCCGCAGGGCTGCTCGGTCGCTCAGACCATTTCCTTGAGCGACTTGAGCGGCAGGCCTTGACGACGTTGCGCGCCGGCTTGGCCTTGTAGATCATCGGCTGCTTCGTGAACGGGTTGATCCCGGTCTTGGCCTTGGTGGCCGGCTTGCGGATGACCTTGAGCTTGAGCAAGCCCGGGACGACAAACAGCCGGGGCCCTTCTTGCCCAGCTCGCTGCCGATCAAGCTCGGTCAGCGCGTCGAACACCGTCGAGACCTGCTTCTTGGACAGACCGGTCTTCGTTGCCAGCTTGGTGTAAATCTCGCCCTTCGTCGCGGGTTTGCCAGGCGCTCCGGTTGCGGCCTTGGGAGCTTCAGCAGTTGTTGCGGCTTTCTTGGCCATGGAACCCTCCTGTCAGTCAGAACCATCTCTGCTTCGTCATCCGCGCCCACCGATCCGGAAGTCCGCCGGTCCTTCACCCTCAAAATGAAGTCAAAACCGAGGTTCACGGTGAATCGTAGTCGACGATTATGCCGAAATCATACAGCAAAAACAGGGCAAAACGTCGATTTTTGCTCGTTTTTCCGGGTTTTTTTCGGAATCAGAGGCTGATTTTGAGCCCGAAATTCCCGCGAAAAACGGGCTTTCGACAGCACCGTCGCGAGCCAGGTGGCCGAATTCAGACAGCTAATCTGCCGGATTCCGGGGCTCGAACGACATCAAGAACCGGCCGGTCGCCGAGATCATCGCGACGTTGAAGCCTGCTCCGGCGTAGGCCTCGGCACTGCGCACGGCCTGGCCAAAATCGTTGAACGACCGGTGCATGTGAAAGGTCCCATCACTGACGCGCAGCAAGATGGTCGGACTATCGGAATGGCTTTTGGTCACCATGGTCGTCACTCCCCGGATGCGAGGCCACCACCAGCACGCTCTGCTGACCACTCGCTGCCGCAGAACAGTGCGGACCAGAGACGCCGGCACCGCAGGTCGTCGTCGTGAGCGGAAGCTCAAGGCCTTCTACATCAACTAGTACGCTCGTTCGAGAAATTGTGCCGCGTGCAGTGCTGCGCATGTTGCGGAAAAACAACCATCCTCCGAGCGGAAAATAGGCAAAACAGCCGGGACAAGAACGCTGAAACCCCGACGAGAGAAGATCTGAACAAAATCGTTGTTGTTCGCTGATCGCGCAGATCAGAGCGTGGTGCAGCAGAGCGGTGCACTGAGCGCAGTCGGCGCGGATGCAAATCGCGGCGTGCGGCCGCCGGAGGCTTGGGTCAATCGCCGAGGGCTTCGGCGGTCGATCGCCGGCGATCGGCGATGCCGTGCAGCCGCCCGGTTCGGGATCAACGACGATCGTGTTGGCAATGCCTTGGTGCTCGACGATACCGGAGCGATGGCCCATGGCAAGCAAGGCCGCCCGCGTCGCCTCGGGCCACGATCGACCTTCGAGCACGAGGACGTCGGGGAACCATTGGTGATGAGTCCGCGGCGCGTCGACGGCCGCGCGCGGCTCCAGGCCGAATTCGAGCAGGTTGAGCACGACCCAGAGCGTCGTGTTGGGGATGGTCCGGCCGCCCGGCGAGCCGGTCACCACCCGCACCCGGCCGTCCTTCGAGCACCAGCGTCGGTGTCTGGGAGCTGAGCATCCGCTTGCCCGGCGCGATCAGGTTCGCCGGCGTGCCGATCTGTCCCCGCGTATTCGGTGCGCCCGGGAATCAGATTGAAATCGCCCATCTCGTTGTTGAGCAGGAAGCCCGCGCCGGCCACGACGCACTTCGCGCCGTAGGAGTCTTCCAGGGTGTAGGTCAGGGCCACGGCGTTGCCCGCCTGGTCGATGGTCGAAAGGTGCGTCGTGTGATCTCGCCTCGGCAGTCTCGATCGGAAACGGGGCGAGGTCGCCGGCTGGGCGTGGCCTTGTCGTTGATCGAGCGGGCAAGCTCGTCGGCGTGGGCCTTCGATGTGAGCTCCTGCCCAGGGAACGGCCACGAAATCAGGATCGGCGAGCCGGGTGGCCCGGGTGAAATAGGCCCGCCGCATGGCTTCGGTCACGCGGTGCAGGGTCCGGGGCGAGTCGCGGCCGTCGCGCTTGAGGTCGAAGCGCTCGAGGATGTTGAGCATCTGGCAGAGGACGATGCCGCCCGAGGAAGGAGGTCCCATGCCGAAGACGTCGTAGCCGCGAAACGTGGTGTGGACGGCGGGCCGAAGCTTCGCCTGGTAGGCCTTCAGGTCGTCGCGCGTGATGAATCCCTTGTGATCGGCCATGTAGCCCGCGATCAGCCGCGCGGTCTCGCCCGTGTAAAACTCGTCGGGCCCGGACGTCGGCGATGCGCTCGAGCGTTCGCCCCAGGTCGGTCTGGATCAGCCGATCGCCGGCTCGCCAGGGCTGCGGATCGGGTTTGCCGAGCGCGGCGACCGACTCGGGAAATCGCCCAGCCGGCCGCAGTCATCTGCGGCGCGCACCCGCGCTGCCCCTTTTCGCCTGGATCGCCCCAGCTGGCGATTGAGCGAATCGGCGAGGTCGGCGGAGATCAGAAAGCCGTCGCCGCGAGCCGGGCGGCCGGACGAACCAGCTCGGCCCAGGGCCGCTTGCCGAAGCGGGCGTGAGCCAGGCCCAGCCCGCGCACGGTACCGGGCACGCCGGCCGCCCAGGCACCGGCTCGATGGCGCCGCAGCAGGGCCCCATCGGGACCGAGGTACATGCGCGCGCTCGGCCGACAGCGGCGCCATCTCGCGGAAATCGACCGTGACCACCTCGCGCCGATCCGCGCAGGTAGGCGACGATGAAACCGCCGCCGCCCAGGTTGCCGGCCTCGGGAAGCGTGACCGCCAGGGCAAACGCCGTGGCGATCGCCGCGTCGATTGCGTTTCCACCCCGCCGGAGCACATCGCGCCCGACGGCCGCGGCATGCTCCTCCTGGGCCACCACCACGTGCTTCGTGAAGGTCTCTTCGCCTCGTGCGGGGAAACAGAGTGCTCCTGCGAGCGTCACGATCGACGCCGTCCCTCGAGCCGGTAGTCGCAGCTTCATCGTCTTGGTCCGGTCGGTTTGTGTTGCGGCCGCGGCGGGCGCCGCCACCTGAACCTCGATCTTACCATCTCAGGCACGCGCCACATGACCAGTTTCCGAGCATGAATTTGACGTTGACCGGTTCTGCGGAAAGCTCTAGAGTCTCGGCCCTAACGACGCCCTGCAAGGCAGATGACGATCGGGCACGGACCCAATGGAATGGGGAGACGCCAGGTGATGATCGCAAAGGATCGCGGTCGCAGAATCGGCTTGTTGGGGCTTGGTCTCAGGCCGTCGTTCTGAGTCTGGCGGCGGGACTGGCCTCTGGCACAGCAGGATGGCCAGCAACGAGTCCCAGGTTCCCGGCAAGCGCACGGGGTCGCCGGCGCGAGCGGCGATCCGCCAGCAGCGCGGCACCAATCGACGTCCCGCCGCTGACTCCCAAGCTGGATTCCGGTGAATCCCTCCGACCCGATCGCGATCGTCAACAATCAGGTCATCACCCGCAGCAGCTCGCCGACGAATGCGTGGCTCGCAAGGGCAAGAAGATCCTGGATCTGCTGATCAACCGCACGTCTGATCGAGCAGGCCCTCCGGGCCAAGAAGATGGAAATCACGGCGGCCGACATCGACCAGGAAATCGAGCAGCGTCGCCGCACGATTCGGGATCAGTCGCGAACAGTGGCTCCGCACGCTCGACAAGGAGCGCGGGATCAGCCCGATTCAGTACGCCCGCGACATCATCTACCCGGCGATCGCCCTGCGCCGGTTGTGCTGCCGGCCGGGTGCAGGTCACGCCCGAGGACCTGCAAGAAAGCGTTCGAGGCCCAGTTCGGCGACAAGCTTCGCTGCCGGATGATCTTGGTCGACAAGCAAGCGACGGCCATCGAGATCTTGGAAGAGCTTCGCAAGAACCCGGGAGCGTTCGAGAAGATCGCCCAGGACGAGTCGATGGACCCGCGACCGCGTCGCTGGGCGGCCTGCTGGCCCAGCCGATCACCCGGCACGCGATACCCGAGAACCTCTCCGATGCGGCGTTCCATCAGTTCGTCGACGGCGACAGCCGCGACAAGGACCCGAGCCACAAGCCCAAGGACGGCGATTTCACCGGCCCGATCCAGGTCGGCGAACTCGGCTGGGTGCATCCTCCGCCGCGAGTCGCTCGTGCCCGCCGACCCGAAGGCCGACCTCAAAAACGAAAACGTCCGCAAGCAAACGTACGAATTGATGTACGACGTCAAGCTCAAGGAAGCGATGGGCTCCGTCTTCCAGGAGCTCATCAAGGCCGCGGCGATCGAGAACCGGTTGACCGGCACGTCAAGCTGGCCAACGAGGAGAAGGACCCGACCTACGCTACGGCCACAGACCAAGGCGTGAAGTTGATGTCCGGGCAAGGGCCTGCCAGGAAGGGCGACCTGCGCAAGAATGGCCCGGCCTCGGCCGGATGCCCAAGTGCAGCCGCGCCGTGCCAAGACTGCCCCGCCGGCCGCTCTCTCTCCCGAAGCCGCGCAAGCAGTTCGAGAAGCTCCAGCGCCCCCTCAAGCCGGGCGGAACCGGCGACGCCGGTGCCGCGGCCACGACGACAAGCGCCGTCGGCTTCGCCTAACTGAGGCGACTAGAGAGCCGACTCGGCTCCGCACGTCCTCGATGCCTCCAGTCCGGGTTCCCCGGCGTCGGCTTGCCGGATCCGCTCCGTCACGACGCACGCCGTCGGGCGATCAATCTGCGCCACCGGTCTGTCCGTCCGATCACCGTGCGTCCCTCCGGGGCCGGCTTCACGGGGGTTTCTCCTCCGTGGGGCCGGCCCTTCTCTGGACATCGGTTGGCAACTTGCCCGATAGTGAGTAAGCCGAGCCGTTCGCGCCGCGCGAGCCGTGCGATCGCGCTCGGCGCAATTCCGTCGACTGTGGCTCGCGAGCAGTGCGAGCTGGCATCGATAGTCCAGCCCTCGGCGCACCGCCGCTGAACCACCAGGGGAGTGCATTGTCCATGCCCGGACCGCGATCGATCGACCTCCGCGACTACATTCGCGATATCCCCGATTTCCCCAAGCCGGGCATCCTGTTCAAGGACATCACGCCGCTGCTTGGGTTCTCCGGCGGCCTTCCGCGCAGTCCATCGACCGCCTCGAGGAAGCGTTCGCAGGGCGCAAGATCGACGTGATCGCCGCGGCCGAGGCGCGCGGGTTCATCTTCGGCGCCCCGCTGGCGCTCGAGATGGACGCCGGCTTCGTGCCGATCCGCAAGCCGGGCAAGCTCCCCTACGCCACGATCGCGCTCGAGTACCAGCTCGAATACGGCACCGACCGGCTCGAGGTCCACACCGACGCCTTCGGGCCCGGCCGGCGCGTGCTCTTGATCGACGACGTGCTGGCCACCGGCGGCACGATGCGCGCCTGCCGCGACCTGGTCAAGTCGACCGGCGCCGAGGTCGTCGCCTGCGCCTTCTTGATCGAGCTCTCGTTCCTGGGCGGCCGCGCCAAGCTCGAGCCGGGCGAGGTCTTCAGCCTGATCACCTACTGACGCAACGATGAACGACGCCTGGATCGCCGAGCGGATGAAGCACATCGACGCCTCGGGCATCCGCAAGGCGTTCGACATGTCCACGGCGATGAAAGACCCGATCAACCTCTCGATCGGGCTGCCCGATTTCGACGTGCCCGACCCGGCCAAGCGCGCCGCCATCGAGGCCATCGAGAGCGGCCACAACGCCTACACCGTCACGCAGGGCATCCCCGAGCTGCGCGACCAGCTCCAGCGCCGCGTTGATGCACGACCTTCAGCCACGCCGACCGCCAGGTCCTGATCACCGCGGGCACGTCGGGCGCGCTTCTGCTGGCGCTTTCCTGCGTCGTCGATCCGGGCGACGAGGTGATCATCTTCGACCCCTATTTCGCGATGTACCGCCACCTGGCGACGCTCGCGGGCGGCATGTCGGTGCTGGTCGACACCTACCCCGACTTCCGCATCGACGCCGGCCGGGTCGAGGCCGTGATGACCGCGCGCACCAAGTGCGTGGTCGTCAACACCCCGGTGAATCCGACCGGGAGTCGTTGGCCACGGCCGACGAGATGCGCACCCTTGCCGAGCTTTGCCGCACGCCGCGACGTGCTCTTGATCAGCGACGAGGTCTACCGGGCCTTTTGCTACGACCGGCCGTTCGCGACGCCGGCGCGCTGGAATGACGACGTGCTGGTCGTCGACGGCTTCAGCAAGGCCTACGGCATGACCGGCTGGCGGCTCGGCTTTGCCCACGGGCCGTCGCGGCTGATCCAGGAGATGGCCAAGCTTCAGCAATTCAGCTTCGTCTGTGCGCCGAGCATGGCCCAGTACGGCGGAGTCGCCGCGCTCGAAGTCGACCTGACCGCGCAGATCGACGCCTATCGCCGCAAGCGCGACATGGTCGTCGACGCCCTGCGCGATCACTTCGAGCTCGCCTTTCCCGAAGGGGCCTTCTACGCCTTCCCACACGCGCCCTGGGGAACGGGCAGCGAATTCGTCGCCGAGGCGATTCGCAACAACCTGCTGATCATCCCCGGCAACGTCTTCTCCGACCGCGACACCCACTTCCGCATTTCGTACGCCGTCGATGACGCGACCCTGCGCCGCGGGCTGGACGTGCTCCGCCGGCTTGGCGCGAAGACGGCCCGGCTGAGCCGGCCGCATGAAAGGCTCGTCTCGCGATGGCGAACTCCGCGCATCTCTTTACCCGCGAGAGTTCAGAGCGTTTCAATTCGGTCTGGGCTGCCCGCTGCCCGCCGCCGCGAGCTTGGCGACGAACGCGCGTATGCTCGGGCGTGCGCACGCCCTGCTCCAGGACCTCGTCTCGTCGAGCGCGGTCTTGCCGGCGAAGAGTGCCTCGGCGATCGAGCCAAAGGCCGGGAAATACTTCCGACCGATAGATCCCATCCGGCCCGGGCGCCATCTCCTCGAAGTGATCGCCCCGGCGGACGAACCAGTGGATGCGATTGGGGTCGATTTCGATGACGACGTACTCGGTCGACGCCGGCTCGCTCGTAGTCGGCCTTTTTCTCGTTCAAGTCAAACGAGCGACTTGAGCGCGCAGATTTCGACGATCAGCTCCGGCGCTCCGACGAGATAGCCATCTGGGTCGATCCAGCTTCGGCCGCCGAGTTCCCGAGGAACGCGAAGATGCAGGTCGGGTTGCGGCTCACTCTCGCGAGCAAGCTTGACCGTCGCGCCGTCGCCGCCCTTCACGTCCGGCGTGAAACTGCTTGTAATCGATCGAACCAGCCGCTGACCAATCGACTCCAGTCGCCATGATCGCCGCGCATCGGCGACGGCATATAGACAATTCCTCCTACCAGCTCGGCCCGAGTTTCCGGCGGCATCGCCTCGTAGCGCTCGTGAAAAGTCGGCTGATCGAGCCGCTGGCCGGAGACCAGCGGCGGGAGGCGGTTTTCGGCTGAGACCGCTCGGATCGTGCTCATGGTGTTCGCCTCGCTAACGGCTGTCGATCGCGAGCCGATCGATCCGAGCGGAATCAGCTCCGCGATCGCCTCAGGCGCTTTCCTTCTTGCGCTCGCGCTCGGCTGCCGCAGCCGCCCGACTTGGACGCGGTGATGCGGCAACGGCGGCGTGTCGAAGAGGCTCTTCTCCTTGCGGACGACCTCGGCCGTGACCAGGAACTTGCCCTTGTCCTTGGCCGCGCGGTCGGGCAGCTCGAACATGATGTCGAGCATGATGTCTTCGACGATCGACCGCAGGCCGCGGGCGCCGGTGTCCTTGGCCTTGGCCATCTTGGCGATCTCGTGGAGGGCGTCCGGGGTGAATTCGACGTCGGCCCCTTCCATGTCGAAGAAGCGGCGGTACTGCTTGACCAGGGCGTTGCGCGGCTCGGTCATGATCTGGACCAGGGCATCGATGTCCAGCGGCATCGAGCGGGCAGATCACCGGCAGCCGGCCGATGAACTCGGGGATCATGCCGAACTCGAGCAGGTCGTCGGAGGTGACCTTGCCCAGGAGCTCGCCCAGTTGCGCGTTGTGCTGCTCGGCCTGCGACTGGCTGCCAAAGCCGATCGTCTTGCGGCCGATGCGGCGGGCGATGATGTGCTCGAGCCCGACGAACGTGCCGCCGCAGATGAACAGGATGTTGGTCGTGTCCATCTGGATGTACTGCTGCTCGGGATGCTTGCGGCCCCCCTGCGGCGGCACGTTGGCGACGGTGCCTTCGAGCATCTTCAAGCAGCGCCTGCTGGACGCCTTCGCCGGAGACGTCGCGGGTGATCGAGACGTTGTGCGTGGTCTTGCCGATCTTGTCGATCTCGTCGATGTAGACGATGCCGCGCTGGGCGGCTTCGAGGTCGAAATCGGCGGCGTGCAGCAGCTTGAGCAGGATGTTCTCGACGTCCTCGCCGACGTAGCCGGCCTCGGTCAGCGTGGTGGCGTCGCCGATGGCGAAGGGGACGTTCGAGAATGCGGGCCAGGGTCCGCGCCAGCAGGGTCTTGCCGCAGCCGGTCGGGCCGATCAGCAGGATGTTCGACTTGTCGAGCTCGACCTCGGTGTCGGGCTCTTCGCCGTGGACGAGCCGCTTGTAGTGGTTGTGCACGGCGACCGACAGGACCTTCTTGGCCCGCTCCTGGCCGATGACGTAGGCGTCGAGCTGCTCCTTGATCTCGCGCGGCGTCGGAATGTCGGTGAACAGGGTCTTGGGCACGCCGCGGCGCTTGCGCTCCTGGTCGAGGATCGACTGGCAGAGCTCGATGCAATCGCCGCAGATGTAGACGTCGCCGGGCCCTTCCACCAGCGGGCCGACGTCGCGATAGCTCTTGCGGCAGAACGAGCAATAGGCGTTCTTCTTGGTGCCGCCGGTGCCGCCGGAGCTCATGTTGCCACCGCCATTTCGTTTTCCCCCTCCCGACGAGCCACCGCCCGTGATGTCCTTACCCGATGGCATACCCTATCCTTTCGTCCCTCGAGGGGGAGCAACAACGACGCCCCGCCGGGCGAGGCAGCGACACCCCTGTCGTGCACGCCGCAAGCCGCCAAGCGGGCTCAGTTCCCTCCGCCGCGCGACAGCCACATCATAACTCATGACCGGCCGAAAGGGAAAAAAGTTGTCAATCCGTGCTGACCAGCCAGCGCTCTAAACGAGCCCTTCTTTCCCTCGCGCGGTCCAATCCCTGAAACGCAAATCGCTACCGACGACATTCCCGGCGGAACCCGCTTCTTCCATTCGATCTTGGCGATTGACAACGCGCATCCTCTCAGTGACTGCCGTTCACACTGTATTCTATGGCACGCCGAGACCCGCCGCAAGTGCGGTCGACGGTCGCGCATCAGCGCGCGAGCTGCTGCCATGGCGCGGCAAGCAGCGCGCTCTGCAGGCAGGCGACGCTCTGCGTCGGCGGTCTGCGACGCGCGCCGGGCGAAAAATCGAAAACCTCGACCGACACCCAGCGATCGTAGCCCGACTCGACGAGTGCCTTCATGATCGGCCCGAAATCGACGTCGCCCATCCCCGGCCCGCGCAGGTTGACGTCCTGGGCGTGAAAATGGCCCGCGTACCGGGCGTACCGGCGGATCAGCTCCGGCACGCTCGCTCCGACCTCGCTGCTCTGCGCCTTCACGTCCAGGTGCAGCTTCAGCCGAGGGTGATTGACCGCGCCGATCAGCTCCATCGCCTGCGCACAGGTATTGATGAAATCGGTCTCATTGGGCGCCAGCGGCTCGAGGCACAGATCCACGCCCAACGCATCGAGTCGCGGGCATGATCCGCTCGAAGACCTCGACCGCGTAACCGGCGGCCTGCGCAAACGTTACACCCGGCAAGCAGGTTGCGCTGCTTGGGCGAGCCCAGCACCATCAGCGAGCCGCCGAGGTCATGCGTCGCTTCGGCCAGCGCGATCAGATAGTCGCCCGTCGTGCGCCGGACCTCCGGGTCGGGCGTGGTGAGGTGAAGGCCCTTGGTCCTGGCGAGCAGCCAGTGCAGGCCGATCGTCTCGAGGCCGGCGTCCTCGATGATCGCCTCTGAGCTCGCGCCGCCGCGCCGGGCTCAGCTCGGTGATCGAGCGGAGCCAGCGTGAACGGCGCGATTTCGAGCCCGTCGTAGCCCGCGTCCTTGACGGCGCGGCAAACGCGGCCGAACTCCCAGCCTTCGAAGAGCTCGTTGCAGATGCCCAGCTTGATCATGGCTCGAGCGACTGCCCCCCTCTGCTTAGCTGCCGACAGACTCCGGCCGCTACGTGCGACAGCCGGGCCGCCATCACGGTATTGCGCAAGAGCATCGCGATGGTCAGCGGCCCGACGCCCCCCGGCACGGGCGTGATCCGCGACGCGACCTGCGACACGCTCGCAAAATGAACGTCGCCGCACAGGCCCCCTTCCGGCCGCCTGTGAATGCCCACGTCGATGACGACCGCGCCGGGCTTGACCCAATCGGCGGTGACCTGCTCGGGCTGGCCCATGGCCACAATCAAGCAGGTCGGCCTGGCGCGCCAGCGCCGCGGCGTCGCGCGTGGCGGTGTGGCACACCGTCACGGTCGCGTCGCCGCCCGGCGCCCTTTTGAAGCAGCAGCAACGCCATCGGCTTGCCCACGATCTGCGACCGGCCCAGCACGACCGCGTGAGCACCCCGCGTCTCGACTGCCGGCGTGCAAGCAGCAGTTCGCGAATGCCCAGCGGCGTGCACGGCACGAACCGCGGCCGTGCCGGCCGCCAGCAGGCCGAAGTTGACCGGGTGAAAGCCGTCCACGTCCTTGGCGGGGCAGACCCGTTCGACGACCGCCGCCTCGCTGATTTGCTTGGGCAGCGGCATTTGCACCAGGATGCCGTGGATCGCCGGGTCGGCGTTCAGGCGGTCGATTTCGGCCAGCAGCTCGGCCTCGTGCGTCTCGGGCGGCAGCCGCACGACTGTCCCGTTCATCCCGGCCGCCTGGCAGGCTCGCTCCTTGTTGCGGACGTAGACCAGGCTGGCGGGGTCGTCGCCGACCAGGATGACGGCCAGGCCCGGCACGATCCCCGTTTCCGCCGCGAGCGCGGCCACGTCGGCCGCGACCTGGCGGCGAATGTCGTCGGCCAGCTTTCGACCATCGAGGATCTCGGCGGGCACGGTGAGTCTCCGGGGCGTTGCCTCACGGGGCGGGCAGGCGCAGTGCCGCGGCACGCGCGGTTGGCCGGATTTTCGCAAATACGCCCGCGGAGTGACAGAGATGGCCCCGAGAAATCGAGCGAGCCGGATGATCACCAGACTCGTGTCTCGCCGGGTCTCGACACACAAGGAATCAGTCGCGATAATCGCGCCAATCAAGAAAGTCGGCTGTATCCCTGGCACATGGAGAATGGCTTCGGCCCGGCCTTGCCGACAGGAGTCTCGTGGGCTGCGCAAGGAGGTATCTCCCATGAGCCGTGCAACGAGTCGGCGAGAGCCCGGCAGTCTCTTCAGGATCGGCCACGGCGCTCTTGGTGATGCAGGTTGCCGCTGCGCTTGAGCGTGCGCGCGCTGTTGGCTGCGATTGTCGCGGTGGTGCTGCGCTCTTGGGCTGGATTGTGCATCGCGCACAGATCGAGCGCGATGCCGCAGCGGCGATCACGGCCGCGGGGGGCGTGTTCTCTTTTGATTGGGAACGTCCGCGCCGCGGAGAGGAGCGACTCGCCAGCCCCAACCCGACGGACCATGGGCTCCAGGGTGGGCGGTCGACTTCATGGGTCCCCATTACTTCGGGTACATCGCCGGCGCCCAAGTCACGCGCAGAAACCGCGACGCCGTTCTCGAGCACGTCGGGGGGCTCACTCACTTGGAGTGGCTCCGGATCAGCAACGACTTCAACTTCGCACCGGTGGCGACGCATTCCTCAACTCGCTGCCGAATACGGGCCTGGCTCGATTTCAGGCCGTGACCGAGGTCGCTGAGCTTTCCGATCCGCCGATGGACGGGGCGTGCTTAAGGTATTTGAAGGACTTAACGTGTCTCGAGTCTCTCGACCTGCCGCAAGCGATCTCGCTCACTGACGCCGACCTGTTCTACTTGCGGAGCATGACCGCGCTCGTGCGGCTCGACCTCCACGATCCGCGTATCACCGATACAGGCGTCCGCTCGCTCGCGGGCATGGCCCGCCTGAAGTCGCTCGACTTGTCAGGCACTCAGATGACGGCCACGGGGCTCAAGAGCCTGGGCGCGCATGAAGAGTTTGACTCGCCTCACCCTGCGCGGAACGCGTGTCGATGACATTTCTGCGATTGCCCACCTGACGGCGCTCACGGACCTCGACCTTTCCGGAGCGCCGATCGACGACGCCGGGCTGGCACCGATCGTGGCCCTGACCCGATTGACGTCGCTGAACCTCGATAACACCAAAGTCACGAACGCTGGCGTGGCCTACCTGAAGAACCTTACGAAGCTCGATCATCTGGTCCTTTCCGAAACCCGAGTCGACGACAACGCCGCGGCCGTGCTGGCAGGGCTGACGGCACTGGACACTCTGCAGCTCGGAGGCACCCAGGTCACCGACGCAACAGTGGTGCGTCTCGGGGCATCTGCCCAAATTGAAGATCTTGGGCGTGAACGGCACAAAGATGTCCAACGCGGGTCTCGCTGCCCTGACAGCTTGCCCGTCATTGCGAACTGTGGCGACACAGGCAACAACTGTGACGAGGTCGGGCTTGTACCGCCTTTCAGGAAGCTCGGCCGGAAGTGAGAGTCTGGCGCTGACCGTTTCCACCGAAATTTGTGCGCACCGTGCGGCCGGTGCCACGCGCGAGATCAGCTCTTCTTCTCGCGGCCTTTGCCGTTTTACGCAGCGGTTAATTCGCTTACGCTTTCGTTGCGCAGCGGAGGAGGAGGGATTCGAACCCTCGGTACCGCGATGCGGTACACCGGTTTTCGAGACCGGCCCTATCAACCACTCAGGCACCCCTCCGTCACTCGGCGATGAGTGATTATCCAGTTTACGAAAACCCCTCCGTTCCTGGAAGAATTCTCTGAGCACCAGCGCCGCACTCGTCGGCCAGCACGCCGCGGGTGATGGGCACGCGATGATTGAGCCGCGGGTCGGAGACGATCTGGTACAAACTCTCACACGCTCCCGCTTTGGGATCGGTCGCCCCATAGACGAGGCGGCCGAGGCGGCTCTGCACGATCGCGCCGGCACACATCGCGCAGGGCTCGAGCGTCACGTAGAGCATACATTCTTCGAGGCGCCACGTTCCCAGAACCCCGCCGGCCCAGGTCAGAGCCAGCCGTTCGGCATGCGCCGTCGGATCGCGCAGCGTCTCGCGCAGGTTATGCGCCTGCGCGAGCACCTGTCCGCGGCAGACGACCAACGCCGCCGACCGGCACTTCGCCCAGATTCGCGCGCCTCGCGGGCGAGGTCGAGCGCGCGCGCCATCATCGACTCGTCAAAAGTACGATCGGCGAACAGACCCAAGCAATCTGCCTGTTCGCCGTCGCGGCTTACCGAAGAATCGGGGGAAATGTCGGGCTCAAGCTTGGTCGACTCGCCTTCTCGAGAGGCTCTTCGCGCGGCCGAGACCTTGGCGCCGCGCGACTCGCATTGCCAAGGATAAAGCCCAGGGCCATCGGAAACCAGAGAAGCTTGCGCAAGCGTAGGCACAGCCGGGCGCGACCGAGCCCCCTGGGACGCGCCCGCTCGGGTCCGCCAAGGCGCCGGCGGCCCCAAGCCGGCACCGGTCACGCCTTTTCAATGCGCCCATCTTACACGCGTTGAATACGAGCGCGGCCACTGCGCCACCCGCGAAATCGGCGACGCAGCTGGATCCAGATGCTCGGCCAGTCGGCAATCTCCGCGACCCGGACACCGACCGCAACGCCCGGGTTGAACGCGCCGCCCGAGACCGGCCCGACCGCAAACGCGCCGACGACGACCGTGAAGCCGATCGCCAGGCCGTAGAATGAATTGCCCGCCGTTCCCTTTGCGGTGGCCGAGTTCAGCACGACGTACACCAGCGCAAACGTGAACAGGAACTCCACCAGGAGCTGGGCCGGTATCCCGTACGTTCCGGCCAGGCGGTGCCGCCGGCTACGCGCCCCGGGTGCACTCCCTTTGATGAACATCACCAGCACCCCCGCAATGATCGCTCCCACCACCTGCGCGGCCATGTAGGGGCCAGCTTCCGCCCACGGCAGCTTGCCGCGCATCGTCACACCAAGCGTCACCGCCGGGTTGTAATGCCCGCCCGAGAAGTGACCGCCGGCGTACACCATCACCATCAGCGACGCGCCGATCGCCAGCGGCGCCAAATCGGCCGCATCCGGGCTCTTCACCGTCTGACCGACCGTGAACACCAGGAAAAACGTACCGATCAATTCTACGACCAGTTTCGGCAACATTGTACGTATCCTCCGCTTTCGTGTGGGAACCCGACACAATCGCAGCAACTCGACACCAGCCGGTCGTCAGTCGCGCACCTTACGGAATTGATGTTGATAGAGGGACTTGCCCGCGTAGATCTGCACCGCCGCCATCAGAAGACAGCGTAATACTGACAGATCGCAGGCCAGTTTAGAAGAGGCTCAGTGACACTTGCACAACGATTTTCGTTGTTCGCGGACTAATCGCTAAAACCGTACAGGCCGTCGCGCCAGCGTCTGCACACCAGGGGCCATTCGGCTGGGACGGCAGCTCTCGGACGCGGCCCTTGTTCGTCGCATCGTCATCGCTGCGCACCATCGTGGCGTTGCTGCTTCGCGCCCGGGACGCACCCACCCCCGAGCGGCGTCTTCGGCGATGCCCAAAACCGCTCCCCCTGCCGGAGCTTCAGCCGACACTCTTCCCACCGCGGAAAATCGTGGTAGATTGTTCTTGCATGCCGGCGACAAACGGCCTATGATGACTTTAAGGAAAGTGGACTGACTGGTCAGTCCGCGTGTTTAGGAGATGCAGCGTCAGAAGATTCGCCGAGTCCCGTCTTTGGACACCTAAGATGCACAACGCTTGGCATTCCGACCCAACTTGGTTGATTGCATTTTGGAAGAGCGCGTCTCGCCGGCGATCGCGAACATAGGGATCATTCGTTCTCACGACGAGCGGCTTGTCGCTGATCATGCCGTTCCCGGGCGCGAACGTCGTCGGCCGCGGGCTCACTGGGCAGCAGCGGCCCGAGCGGCGGGTCGGCGGCGTCGGTGAGCGGCGTGCCGGTACCGACAAGCCTGTACATCACCGGCCAGAACGGCATCTCGAGTCTGAAGCCGGGAAACATCACAGGGGTTCCCAGCCTGGCCGGGGGACGTGGGCAGCCGCCGGCGGTGCCGTCGGGAGCATCCAAGTGGGTTCGGGTGCCGACGCGGCCAGCGGCCCGACCAACAATGGCTCTAATGGCGGCGGCGACCAACAACGTCGTCGGCCTGGCGACTGTCGCTGATCCCACTCCAGCGCCCTACGATTACGCAGTCATCGGCAGTACGACATCCGGCTCAGAGTTCTCCGGTCCTTCCGCCAGGTCAGAGTTATCGCGACTGCGGCACCCGTCGCAGCGACACCGTCGCTGAATACCGTCCCGCAGTCGGCGACCGCCGGGCCCGGCGGCGGCACCATGGTACCGGCAACCCGTTCAGCCCCAACCCGCAACTCGGCGCCCCCACGCTCGGTCCCTTCAACCGCATGGGCGGCCTGGGTGCTCCCCAGCCGGGCTCGCTGGCCCCCGTGAACCTTACCCCGAACAACTAGACGGGGGCCTGATCCGCCATGACCGGGCCCGACGCGCGTGCACGGCGGTTGCTGTCGTTCCCCAGTCTCGATGAGATCGCGCCTGAAGTCAGGCGGCTCCTGGCAGGACACGTGACGGTTGGAGAGTGGTCGCTCGCGCAGATTTGCAACCATCTCGCGATGGCATTTAACTCAGTCGCGGCTGGGCCGCGGGCTGCTGAGGCCGGCACATCCGCGAGAAGAGGCTCGCGACGCGCCATGCCGGCATACGTGACCTGTTCTTCGCTCAAGATCGCTTTCCCGACGGACGCACATCGCCGCCGTCGCTCGTTCCCAAGGTTGGGCTGGACGAACTCCCCGAAGCCGATGCTCTTTTTCAGGCCGTGGCTCGCTTCAGCGCGGCCAGCGGCCCCTTCCCCGCCCATCCGCGTCTGGGTCCCTTGACGAGGGACGAATGGGTTCGGTTTCACTGCCTGCATGCCGCCCACCATCTCGGCTTTGCTGTTCCCCACGAGGATTCATCTCATGCTCGTCGTGATGCAAAGCCACTCCACGCCGGAGCAGATCGAGCGCGTGCTCGAGACGATCCGGCAGATGGGCCTGACGCCGCACCCGATGCCCGGCGCGACCCGCACCGCCATCGGAATCACGGGCAACACCGGTGCGGTCGATTCCCGGACGATCGAGGTCATGCCCGGCGTGCTCGAGCTGATCCGCGTCACCAAGCCGTACAAGCTCGCCAGCCGCGAGATGCACGACCTACGACACGGTCGTCACGCTGCCCCAAGGCACATTCGGCGACCGGCACTTCACGATCATCGCCGGCCCCTGCTCGGTCGAGAACGAGGAGATCGATTCTGCGGACCGCCGACTGGCTGATGGAACACGGCATTCGCTTCCTGCGCGGCGGTGCATTCAAGCCGCGCACCAGCCCGTACGCGTTCCAGGGGCTCGGCCTCGAGGGCCTCGAGATCCTCGGCCCGCGCCCGCGAAAAGACCGGCATCGGCGATCGTCACCGAGCTCATGGACACCGAGAACGCCGAGGCGGTCGAAGAGGTCGCCGACATCATCCAGATCGGCGCGCGCAACATGCAGAACTTCAGCCTGCTCCGCCGGGTGGCACGCGCGCGGCAGCCGATCTTGCTCAAGCGCGGCATGTCGGCCACGCTCGAGGAATGGCTCATGTCGGCCGAGTATCTCCTGGCCGGCGGCAATTACAACGTCATTCTCTGCGAGCGCGGCGTGCGCACCTTTTCCGACCACAGCCGCAACACGCTCGACCTGTCGGTGATTCCGCCGGCCAAGGCACTCTCGCACCTGCCGATCCTGGTCGACCCCAGCCACGGCACCGGCAAGCGCGATTACGTGCCCGCCGATGGCCTTGGCCGCCCTGGCGGCCGGCGCCGACGGCCTCTTGATCGAGGTTCACCCCGACCCCGACCACGCCCTGTCCGACGGTGCGCAGTCGCTCGACTTCGATCGGTTCGAGCGTCTTCTCGAGCCAGCTTCGCGCGCTGGCAGAACCGTTGGGCAGGACGAGTCTGATCATCGTGCCCGCCACGAGCTCATCTTCCTCCCTGCCCACTTCACGAAATAGAACACGATCGGCTCTTCGCCGGTGTTGGTGATGCCGTGCGAAGTGTTGGGAGTCGTGTACATGACGGACCCGGGCCCGATCTTGGTCGTCTTGCCGTCGCAGAAGATCTCGCCGTGGCCGCTCTCGATGATCATGACTTCTTCTTCGAGATGCGTGTGCGGCGCGTGCGGCGACTTGCCGGGCTCGCAGCACAAACCGGCCCGGTCACAAACTTGGTCGAGGCCGGCGTGTCACCCGAGACGTACACGCCGATCTTGCCGACGGCCTCTCCCTTGTCGGAGAACCCGCCCATCTCGATCTGATCGAGATTGATCGTCGCCGACTTGACCTCCTCTGCCGCCTTCGAGCGCCAGCGCGACCTCGCGGCATGACCAGCCAACCGCCAAGACCAACGCGAGCCCGGCAAACCCAAAGCGCTTGAGAATCTTCATGGCAGGTTCTCCCACAAGGTTTACTCAACACGTCGCAGCCAAGGCGTCACGCACAGACCCATCATACTGCCGGTCCGCGTGCTCTCGAACAAGTCCGCCGCGGCTGCCGGAGCAACATTGCTGCCCGAAATCGGAATCGAGGATGCGGCACGGCGGCACCCGTGCACGAACGTCGATGGTCGGCGATCAAGCTCGTGCTATATAGTACCCTGTTCCAGGTGCAACCTTGCGAGCAACCCGGAATGTAGGCGACGGTCTCAAGACGGGAAGAAAAATGAGTGCGCCGGCTGGTTGATGGGCTTCTGCTTATTGTGGTCTTTATCGGCGGTTACCTGGCCTGGCAAACGGGTCTCGAGCGCGGCCGGCTGGCGCAGCATTACCAGAAGCTTGTCCGGGTCGCCGGCAGCCTGGTCGTCTCGGACCCGTCGAAGATTTATGTTCAAGCTCTGGAAACCGGCGACCCGATGCACTTCGCCTGGCGCGTTTTCTTGCCCGCGAACTACACGGAAAACTGGCGCAGCAGCCGGGAATCCGCCGGCAGCCGGACTTCGCCCAAGCCATCGGAATTCATCGCTCGTGTGCATCAAGCCGAATGAACAAGGCGACATGGAGGTCTACACCCGCACCGGCTTCAGCAGCAGCCGGTCAAATCTTGTCGATAACGAATTAGACGGGCTATTGCGCGGCCGCTGGGATAAACTACGCATCGAACAGCTCGGCACACCGGACGTCGCAGTGGTTGACCCGAAGCAGCAGGTGGTGTTTCTGCGACTGATTCTACCCGATGACCTCCAGGCCGAAGCCCGCAAGAAGCTCTCTTCCCGCGCCCAGCAGGAATTCCTTCCGGTCGTCTTCGAATTGAACCTCGGTTCGACGACGCGATAACCGGCTCGCTTTGGAGATTGTGTCCGTGGCAGAAACTCCGCTTTTGATCAACGAACCAGGCGGGAACAGTACCGTCGGCAAGAGCCCCGGCCGATGGCGGTGGCAGGTCAGTCTGCGAACCGCGTTTCTATTGATGGCGGCCATCGCCGTCTGGATGGCGTATTTCGTCAACCGCCGGCATAACGCGCTGGTCCAATCGCGGATCGACGTGCTGGTGCCGCTGGCACACGAACTGGTCATCGACGACGCGACGAAGATCGCCGTCGTGAAGATGGAGGAACACTGGTTCGGCGAAAACATCTGGGAGATTTACCTTCCGGAAGGGGATTACCGATTGAAGGTCGCGACCCGAGGCATCGATGACAACAGTTTCCCCGATTCAGCGAAGAACGCGCCCATCCGAGCAGGCCGGCACGTCGTCGCCGTCGAACAACGCCGGCAGGCGACCGGTTGGCAGGTGAGCGTCCTCGTAGATGGCACGGAGCTGCTCGCCGTCGATGAGACCAATGATTGGGCGGCCAATACCGGTTCCACGAGCTCGGGCCAGGGCTCACCTTCGGCGCAGTTACCGCCGGAAAAGCCCGTCGTCTTGTTGCGGACTTGTTTCATGCGGATGAACGCCACGAAGCCATCCGCGACCTCGGAAGAGGTCAGAGACGGCGTTCTGCTCTGGATCGAGCGCACAGGCGCACCCAGCACCAAGCGTTGATCGAAGTCGACCGCGCTCACCTCGCGCGAAGACAGGGAGCGCGGTCGTCCGGGCAGGAAACCGACGATTCATTCGCCGGAATCAGCTCAGTACTGATCGGAGCTGGTGACTTCACCACCCGCTCGTGTGATCAGAAACACAATAACCTGTGGGTTCATGCTCTCCTTGAGGAAGTGCACCGAGCCGTCGCAAAAGCCCACATTGACCCCGCCCGGGTGGAAGGAATAGAGCTCGTTGTTGCTGCTGCAGTTGATCAAGCAGATACCACCGTGGCACCGGATGCCATCAGCCGTCGAGCCGCAGAGGTGCGCGTACGAGTAGGGGTCGGCCCACGCGCCCCCGCCGTAGTCGGTGGGGTTGAGCACGCCGTCGACCGGAGCTCCGTGCTGGACGTAGATCTGCCGGGCGTGGTTGTAGCCGACTGGCCGGGCAGCGTCTTCGCCCAGCATGATGGTGTTCGATGTACCGTCCAAGGATGCTGGCGATGCGTACGTGCGGAATCGGCGTGTTCACCAATCCCGTCGTGTTGTTGAACGTCGCCAGATTGGCGATGGCTCCGCTGTCGCCGCCTTGCGCGGTGACGTACCCAGCCGGGAAGCCCAGCGCCGCGAGCAGGCTGCCGTGGAAACCGCAAGTCGGGAAGTAATCGGTCCGACCCCAAATCTGCGTCGGAGGGTTGGGGATCGGCGGGTTACTGCCGTTGCCGAACGAGCTCCAGCACGTGTTGTAATAATTGATCGACGACGTCGCCGGCGACGAGGGACAGATGAACGTATTGATCACCGTACTGTATACAGAATCCTGGCCGATTCCCGTGTAGAGCGACCCTGGACCACCAGAAATGGGCGGTACATTGACTCTGGTCGAACGCACCTCGATTGAAGTTGATGTTGTTGTAGATGTTCATTTGCTCGAGAAAGGGGAGGATCCGCGTGAAGTTCCCGGCATTCTCCTGGCCGTTGGATCCGAAACCGGTCACCGATGGGTCAGGTCGGGCAGATAGGGCGGTGTCGAGGTAGTCGACGTCCGGCGGCAGCCAGGTGTTGACGTTTTCGAAGTTCAGGTGGGCCAGGCAGAGTTGCTTGAGGTTGTTGACACACTGGGCGCGCCGCGCGGCTTCGCGGGCCGACTGCACGGCGGGCAGCAAGAGCGCGATCAAGACGGCGATGATCGCAATCACCACCAAGAGCTCGATCAGCGTGAAACCGACACGGGACTTCAAACGGGTGCGGATCATGAAGCGATCTCCATTTGAAATAGTGAGAAACTTTCCGTAGATGACGGCAACAGGGCAGCCGAAGTAGCGAACCGATCAATTCAGTTCTTGAGTTCGAGCTCCAAGGTCCCCAGATCGGTGATACCGGGCTTGATTTCAGCGTGCAAGCGCGGTTTTGGAAGCGTCGGCATAGCGGCCGTGAAGTCGGTCGGGTGCTTTAGGATCAAGCTTGTCGTGCTTGGTCATGACGACTTTCTTGCCCTTGATCGTTGCAACCTTGGGTTTGGCGGCGGCTCGTGCCTGGGCGGGGTCTTGTTCTTCGGGCCACTGGACCACGATGTTGTACTTGCCCGGCGCGGCGCCGTAGCCCAAGGGCGGGCTCTCGACGGTGAAATGACCGTCATCCCCGACGATCGCCGTCGGGATGATGTTCGCGGCCCCCGGCGGTGGAGCGGGCTCCCCGGCCTGGCGGTGGAAGTGCAGCACCGCGCCGGCAGCGGGCTGGCCATTGCAGACGACCTTGCCGCTCACCGACGAGAGACCTGCCGCAGTCCCTCCGCATGAGACACACAGCGAGGCCAGCACAGAGACCACCGCAGCAGGAACGAGGCGACGAGTCATTGGTTTGAAGCCCCCGGAATGGCCCGCACACACCCCCGAGGCGCACCCCGGTCGTGCTAGGCAGTGTTTTATGCCCAAAAATTAGCAAAACTTATGATTTTGAAGTATGATTGCGTGAATCGATATCGCCTTCAGCGGCGCGAACCAGTAGAGAGGCGGAACAAGTCGTGACCATAGCATGACCCCGCGCGAAACGTGTGTGCTTTTAGCACCTTTCTATTGAAGCTTTGGTGAAGACTTCGCGTCGGCTCGCATGCTTTTGGCGAACGCGCGAGTACCCCGATCGGCCGGGTGAGCGGCGCGGTTGAGCTTTCGAGAAAGGGCGATGCGTCGGTCACAGAGGCATGGTCGAACCGCGATCACGGATTGAATCGCTCTGGTGTCAGCGGGCCGGCCGTGAGCTCGTCGAGGGCTCGCCTCATCCGGTTGAGCGTCGGCCGCGCGGCAGGGTCGCTCGCGAGATTGTGTTGCTGCTGGGCGTCCTCGCGCACGTGAAAGAGTTCCTCCCGCACGTCTCCTCCACGTCGGATATAAGTCCAGTCCCCTTCTGTCAGGGCCGCCAGCGGCCATCGCGAGTTCGTGGGTTCCTCCCGATGGATCCCCGGCGCTCGAGTGGGAGCGGAACCAGTTCGGAGAGCGCCTGGCCGGAAGCCGTGGCCTTGGCTGATGCCATCGCTCTTGCGTTCCAGAAGCGGGCCAGCGAACTTCCAGGAAAAGGCGAAGCGTCCTTGAAATCGGGCAACTCGACGATCGTCGCCGCCAGTTCCCGCAGGCTCACCGTCTCGGTGACGACCCGCGGCGACGGGCCCCCCGCTGGCGGAATGATCACCAGGGGAACATGGAGCTGCGTTTCGTAAAGGCTCGTTCCGTGCCAGAATACGCCGGGATTTTCGCCGAAGCTCTCGCCGTGATCCGACGTGATGATCACCCAGGTCCGCGCGAGAACGGAACGGCGATCAAGCTCGTCGATCAACCGTCCAAGCTGCTCATCGAGGTTCGCGACGCAGTCGTCGTAACAGTCACGACCGAGGTCGATCTGGTACTGGGAAAGCTTTCTCTGGGTCATCGGCAGCCATTGCTCGAGCAGTCGCATTTCACGACGGTTGCGCGGCTTGACCCTGAATCGGTTGATGCCCGTCGCCGGAACCTCGTAGGGAGCGTGTGCGTCGTAGTAATTCAGGAAGGCGAAGAATGGCCGCTCGGGCTGACTGCGCCGGGACAGCCACTCGAGAAACTCGCGATTGACCACGCCTGCCTCTTTTCGATCCTGCTTGAAGATCCACCAGAGGTATTGTCTTGCCGGTCTTAAGAGGTCGAGATGCAGCCAATCTTCGACGAATTCATTGACCGCGTCGAGGCCGTCGAGGCTGCGACTGACGAGGACGGCCGACCCGAATGCCGACAGCCGTGGGAAAATGTAGTCTTGATATGCGGCAAAACCCCGGGCCAGACCGGAGTCAGACGCACAATACGGAATGTTGGCAACGAAGCCCGCCGTCGCGTAGCCGTGCGACCCCAAGAACTCGGCCACGATGGGATACGCTCCGTCGAGCGGAGTCAGCCAGTTGGCCGAAAGCTCGTGAGGCCATCGTCCGGTAAACATGCTCGCATGGGATAACAGCGTCCACGACGAGGTCGCGATACGCTCGATCAAAGCGGATGCCTCGTGACGCGAATTCATCGATCGCGGGGCTGGTGGGACGGGCGTAACCATGCAGGCTCAGGTGTTCTGCTCGCCACCGTGTCCAGGACGATCAAGAGGATGTTCGGCGAACCCGCCGGCGGCAGCGGCCGTGCCTCCTCGCGCCACGCCTTCTGCCGGTCCGCGCCCCAGAGCGATAGCGCCAGAACGAGCACGAGACCGGTGACGGCGGGAAAACTGACGCGGACCAGCCGCCGAAAGAGAGCGGCATGCCGCTCGAGCATCGGGACCAAGCGTGCGGCGAAGCCCAGAGCCAGGAGGAACCCGGCCGGACCGTACAACGCTGGGCGACGCCGCCCAGATGGGTGGGAGCAAGGTAAGCGCGCCAGAGAGTCGAGTCGCCAGCCAGCGGCCGCGGCGGCGCCACATGAGACCAGCGATCGACAAAACCACGCCGACAACGACGAAGATCGCCAGATTGACGAGCGGGTTCAGCCAGATGAAATGACGGCTCATCCAGTATAAATGATTGATATCATAAGTGTGCTTGCGCAGGATGATGATCCCGACTTCAAGCAGCCCCGAGACGAGCCCGCACCAGGCCGATAGCATCAGGAGCGTGAAGACGCCTGGCCGATACGAGGCGAGATACGGAGACATCGAGCCGGTCGGGCCGGCTCGCTCGAAGACACCAGTCCGACTCGTCATCGGCGATGTTCCATCGCGAGTTGGCATTCCAATAGGATTATGAGTGCATTCTGACCGGGCCGGTGCGAGCGTCAAGCCGTTCATGAAGCGGCAAAGGTTGCTGACCGTTGCTCGAAGGGGACATAATGGTTGGGCGAGTCGAATGGTTGAGACGTCCGAGACCGGGGCCACGCGGGGAGCTGGGGATGACCGAGGGCGCGAGACGACTGGTGGTCTGTGTCGTTACTGGTCGTCGCTGCCGCGGCAATGCTTTGGGGCGGCTGGAAATGGTGGGAGGTATGGCGCGTATCGGAAAACCATGGCGGTGATCGAAGAGGAGATCGAAAGCGGTCTGAACGGGCAGGCCGTGCGGAACCTTACGGCGCTCCTGGCCTGGAAACCCGACTCGGACGAGGCCCTGTATCTCCTGGGAACCTGCGAGATGGCGCGACGGCGCCACCAGGCGGCCGCCGCAGCGTGGGCCAGGGTGTCACCGCGTTCCCCGTTCGCACGTCAGGCGATGGTGGGCAGGGTGCAGGCCCAGCTCGATCTCGGTCGGCTGGCCGATGCCGAGCAGATGATCAGAGACGCACTGGACGATCCGCGAGTCGCCGGCGTCAACTTGCGTCTTTTGCTCGGAACCGTGTATTTACCGCAAGGTCGCTTGGAGGAAACCCTGCGGTTGATCGAAGCCGGGTGGGATGCCATGAATCAGAAGGGCGAAGCGGCATCGGAGTCCGGCATCAAGTTGGTTCGGGCGCACATCGATCTCCGACTGAGCCCCGGCGAGATCGAGGTGGGCCGCGCCAACCTCGAATGGGCCGGGCGGACGTCACCCGAGGACGATCGGATCTGGCTGGGAAAAGCAAACCAGGCGATCGGCGACCGCTCGTACGATGAGGCCTTGCGGCTGGCTCGACGCTTGCGCGCGGCAGCGTCCCGACGATGTCGCGGTCTGGCGCACCCGGCTGAACTGGGCCGTGAAGACCAATCGCGTCACGGAGGCGCAGCAAGCACTGACGCATCTGCCCGCGGAGCTGTTCGACTCGGGCTCAAGTCCAAAAGCTGGCAGCCTGGTTCGCGGCCCGGCGCGGGGACGTCGAGTCGGAACGGAGAGCGCTCGAGCGTTTGATCGCGGCCGATCCAGCCGACCTGGTCGCTCTTGATCGGCTAACCGAGCTCGCGGTGAAGACCGGGAGGCCCGACTGCGCCGGCGAGCTCCGCAGCTCCAAAACGAAAATCGAAAAAGTCATGTCCCGATACCAGCAATTGCACAAGCGCCACCAGCCGAGCCGCGACGCGGCGGAGATGGCTCGCCTGGCCGAGCAGCTCGGCCAGTGGTTTGAGGCCAAGGCCTTCCTGATTGTGGCGATTGCCGCCGACCCTGACCGGGTCGACCTGCGGCGCGATCTCGCCAGGCTTCGTGAGCGAAGTGACACCATCGTGGGTTCGGGACATACTCTGGCCCAACTGATTGCGCCCGAGCTCGGCAACGTCCCAAGCCCGTAATGTCAATCGGCGCATTGGCCCGTCATACGGTGGTGTCGGCCCACATGAGGGCCGACTCACCGGAAGGGCACCAGGCGGTGGGGATCGGAAATACACCTAGACGCGGTGATCAGGTGCTTTTCATGACTCGTGTTCGTCTTCGTGTTCGTCTTCGTGTCCGTGTATGAGCCTCTCGCTGAGAGGTGCACTGCGACTCGTCCTTGAGGAGTTTGCGCCCGCCGTCAAGCCGGCCGAATAAATAATAAAGGCCGGGAATGACCAAGACTCCGATGACCGTGCCGACGAGCATGCCGCCGGCTCCCGTGGTGCCGATGGTTCGGTTCCCGATCGCCCCGGCGCCGGTGGCCACGACCAACGGAAGGAGACCAGCGATGAAGGCGAAGGAGGTCATCTGAATCGGCCGGAAGCGCAGTTTTGCGCCTTCGACGGCCGCCTCATGGAGAGACACGCCCTCCCGCCGCCGTTGGACCGCGAATTCCACGATCAAGATCGCGTTCTTGCCGAGCAAACCGACCAGCATGACCAGACCAATCTGGGCGTACACGTCGTTAGCCAAACCCATGGCCTGCAGGAAGAAGAAGGAACCGAAGAGCCCGACCGGCAGCGACAGGATCACGGCCAGCGGCAGGATAAAGCTCTCGTATTGCCCGACCAGCACCAGATAGACGAAGGCGACGACGATGAGGAAGATATAAACTGCCTCATTCCCCTTTCTTGCCTCGTCGTAAGCGAGACCCGACCAGCCGACGTCGAAACCGGGAGGCAGCGTCTTGGCGCCGACCTCCTTGATCGCCTGGATGGCTTGACCGGTGCTGTAGCCAGCAGCCGGCGCGCATTGAATGGCGGCGGAGGTGTACAGGTTGTACCGGGTGATCTCATTCAAACCCTGCTTCTTTACTCGAGCGTCATGAACGCGGAGTAGGGGACCATTTCCCCTTGGTCGTTCTTGACGAATAGGTTGTCCAGATCCTCTGGGTAGCGCCGGAACTCCGGCTTGGCCTGGACGAAGACCTTGTAGAACTGGTTGAAGCGAATGAATCCCTGCTCCCAAGTGCTGCCAATGAGGATGTTGAGGTTGTCCATCGCTGCCTTGATCGACACGCCCTTCTGCATGGCCACGTCGTTGTCGATGATCAGCTCGTACTGCGGGTAGTTGGCGGCGTAGAAGGTGAACAGGTTCGTCACCTCCTTACGCTTTTTCAGGGCGGCCATGAACACTTTCGGTCACGTCGTCCGAGCCGCTGGTAATCAGCGGAGAACGTCTTGTCGAGGACTAGCATGGAGATACCCCCGGCGGTGCCAAAGCCGGGAACCGCGGGCGGTTCAAAGAACTCGAGCTTCACGTTGCTCATCTGGCGGCATTTTTCTTCGAGCTCCACAATGATCTGGCGTGCGGTCCGCTTGCGGTCGGACCAGTTTTTCAGGTTGATGATACAGGTTCCCGAGTTCGAGCCGCGGCCTTCGGTCAGAACTTCATAACCGGCCAACGAGGTGACGGAGGTGACTTCCTTGATCTCCTTGGCGATCTTCTCGAGCTCCTGGGATTTGGCGTTGGTGTACTCGAGCGTGGAGCCTGGAGGCGTCTGGAGGACGGCGTAGATGATGCCCTGGTCCTCGCCCGGGATAAAACCCGTCGCGAGCTGCGTGTTGACAAGAACGATACCGGCGGCAAAGCCCCCGACGACGGCCATGGTCAGCGTGCGGCGCGTGGCGATCCGCCGCACGATCGCGGCATAACCGCCCGTGACCTTCTCGACGGCGCGGTCAAAAGGACGCCGCACGAACGGCAGAAGAATGAGCAGGAAGCCAACCGGCCCCCACAACTCATACGCCAGATACGTTATTCCCCCCAGGACCAGCAACCCTCCCAGCGCAAACAGCAGCTTGACTCCCAGTCCGCGCCGCCTTTCCCCGTTGCTCGTGCGGAAGTCAGTGCCGTTGTCGGTCGTGTGGGGGTCAGTGCCGTTGTCGCTCGTGTGGGAGTCAGTGCCGCTGTGGCTGTGGGGCTTGAGAATCATCGCACAGAGTACGGGCGTCAGCGTCAGGGCCACCAGGCCGGACAGAATGATGGACGTGGCCATCGTGATCCCGAACTGGCGGTAGAAGGTGCCGACCGCCCCGGGAATGAACGTCACCGGAACGAAGACGGACGTCATCACGAGGGTGATGGCAATGATCGCGCCTGAGATCTCTTGCATGACCTCCATGGTCGCCCGGTAGGGCGAAAGTGCTTCTGCGGCCATCTTGGCATGCACCGCCTCGACCACCACGATCGCATCGTCCACCACGACGCCAATCGCGAGAACCATCGCGAAGAGTGTGATCAGGTTGATCGAGAGGCCCATCAACCGCAAGACAAAGAAGGTCCCGACCAGCGACACCGGAACCGCGAGTGTCGGGATCAGCGTGGATCGTAAATCCCCGAGGAACATGTAGACCACGAGAGACACCAAAATGAACGCCTCGAGTAGGGTGTGCAGCACCTTTTCGATCGAGGCGTCCAGGAATTTGGAGACGTCGTAGGCGAATTCGTAGTCCATCCCGGGAGGGAATGATTCCTTCTTGATCTCCTCGAGTTCCGTCTTGATAGACTCGATCACCTCGGCGGCGTTGGAGCCGGGAGCCTGCTTGAGAACGATGGACGCCGCGGGATGCCCGTTGATGTCCGAGTAAATATCGAAGAACTGGGGGCCCAACTCCACCTGGCCGACGTCCTTGAGCCGCAGGATCTCCCCATCGGGATTTGCTTTCAAAATGATGTTTTCATACTGCTCTGGCTTGTTAAAGCGCCCGATATAGGTCAACACGTACTCTTTTGATTGCGACATCTTCCCTGTGGCCTGGCCGAGTCGTCCGGGCGAACCAATCATGCTCTGTTCCGACAGAGCCTTCATGACATCCTCGGACGACACGTTGTAGGCGCGCATGCGGTCGGGATTCAGCCAAACCCGCATCGCAAAGATGCGGTTGCCGAGATTCCTGGGGATGCCCATGCCTTTGATCCGCTTGAGCCGGGGCATGACGTAGACGTTGGCAAAGTTGAAAAGGTCTTTCTGGTCGGCGTTCGGATCCGTGCTGTAAATGTTCACGTACATCAGCATGCTCGGCACGACCTGGCTGACGAGGATCCCCTCGCGCACCACCAGGGGCGGGAGCTGGAACAGCACGATGTTGACCCGGTTTTGCACGTTCACGACATTGATGTTTGGGTCCGTGCCCGGCTCGAAGTAGATGATGATCGCCGCCTCGCCGGCACTGGTGGCGGAGGAGGTAATGAAGCGCATGTTCTGAACGCCGTTGATGGATTGCTCCAACGGAATCAGAACCGATTCGACCAGGACATTGGCGCTGGCGCCGGGATAAGAAATGGAAACCATGACGGTCGGCGGCGCGATGTCGGGGAACTGTGCGATCGGCAGGGTCTTGATCCCCAGCACCCCCAGGAATAAGAGGATGATTGAGATGACGATCGCGAATGCCGGCCGATGGAGGATTTTCGTGAACATGGTTCGGGAACAATCTCGTTGTGTTCGGTGTCGAGAATGTCGGTGAGCGGTTGCTATTCCGCGTGGAATTTTTGGTTCTTGAGGGCCTCTTCCGGCTTACGAAACTCGTATTCCACCTTTTCGCCTTCCTCAACCTGCCGAACCCCTTCGAGAACGATCTTGTCTTTCACGTCAAGTCCGCTATTGATGACAAAAATGTCGTCCAGTTCGTGCTTGATGGTGATCAGGCTCTGATGCGCCACGTCATCCTCGCCGACGACCCAAACGTATCGCTTGTCGAGGAGCTCGAACGTCGCCCGCTGTGGGATGACGATAGCATTCTTGAGCGTTCGGTGGATCAGGATGGTGCCGGTCTGACCGTGACGCAGCAGGCCGTCCGGGTTCTGGAAATCCGCCCGGAAGGCGATGTTCCCGTTCGTGTTGTTGAATTGGCCCTCGATCATGCACCGCCGCTCGCATCTTGCTGCGGGAACTTGTCCTGGTTCGCCAGCACGAGTTCGATTCTGTCCGTCCTGCCTCATCCTGCTCCGGCTGGCCATGTATTCGAGGTATTGTTTCTCGGGTACGTTGAAATAAACCCACATCACGCTGTTATCGGACAAGGTCGTGAGGATGTCCCCCTCCTTGACCAGGCTGCCCTGCTGCTCGTGCAGGCGGTCGATGATGCCGTCGAAAGGTGCTTTGACCTTGGTAAAGTTCAATTCGGCCTCCGCCAGATCCAGCTTGGCCTGGGCCCTTGCCAGTTTGGCCTTGTACAGTTGCACCTCATTCTGAGAGACACCTTGTTTCTTGGCCAACCTCTCGGTGTTATCCAACTCCAGTTGCGCGAGGTTTCTCTCGGCCACCGCGGCGTCCCACTTTGCCTTGTAAAGAATTGGCACGATCTCGAACAACACCTCTCCCTCTTTCACCGCCTGGCCTTCCTTGATTGTGATGGGCATGAGATACCCGTCCTCCAGTGCACAGACATCGATGTGTTGCCGCGAGTGGATCTGGCAGACATATTGCTGGGTGATGACGACGTCCTTTGCCATCGGGCTGGTGACCATGATCTTATCGTGCTCCTGGTGGGCCTCCTGCTCCTCGTGCTTGTGAAAATACGACTCATACTGGCCGACGATGCGTACCGCTCCCATGGAATCAAGATGGGCGTAAATCTTGGTGGTGTTCAGCGCCGGGATGTCCACACGCATCTTGTACAGGCCGAAGACCACGCCGCCGAAGAGGGCGGCGACCAGCATCAAGGTTATCACCAGCCATCGCATGACGGACTTATTGGCTCCAGCAGGTTCAATGTTACGTTGGTCGATGGACGAGCCGTTGAGCTCCCTCGATCGATGATCGACCAACGTCTCATTGACCATGCTGGACTCAGTAATCGGATTCATTGCAGGGCTCCTGTTCGACTCTTCTCGACTCGACTCTGTCCCGATCCCTTGGGCAAGGAAACGCGGTGTGGATTGGAGGGATTCGAGTACGGAAGGCGATCCGACTCGGTTCGACGCCAGAGGGGTGAGGTGGCTCGGAAGGTGTGCGGGATGATCTCCCGACCAGGTCGTCGTCGATCGCACAGACGTAGACGTCCGGGTCACGCCGGACCGACGACCACGAGGGACGTCGATCTCAAGACCTGGACACTGGCGAGGCACGGTTTGGCAGGTCGGCGACTTGATTGCACGCAATCCCCAAGGGCCGGGGCCTGGACGACGCGTGAAGGACCGGCGACACATCAGCCGGTAATCAGGGGTCCATCAGCGGACGATCAACAGCGGAGGGGGTAGAGGGAGAGGATCGAGCCGGGGGCGATCAACTGGCGATCGGGGACCTTGCGGAAGGAACAAGGGATCAGGAAGGAAACTCGAGGCTCGTCCAGAGCATCGGCCCGATCCTGCTCTTCATTCTCGGAAGGAAGGGCATTCACCTCCAGAACGGCGTCGGTGACCATCGCTGCGCTGAGGCGGGTCGTAGGTTGGCCCGGGGGTAGGGCGAAATTGCGGCGGAGGCAATCGGGCCGGGACGAGACGGAGACGAACCCCGACGTCCGGATCGGCGCAACCAGCACCGACGCCAGCAGCGCCAGCGAGGATGTGAGCCAGAGCGTGGAGACGAGGCTTTTACGGTCGGGCATGGCCCCTCGCTTCTCGAACGTCGTGATTCGAGGCTCGCTCGCCGGCGTCCGGCGAGATGGCTTTCTACCAGATCGCTTCGCGAATTCTCCGGCTGGCCGGGTGAAGCCCACGGCCTCGCACTAAATACTCTGTTCGACGTGCGAGGGGACCCCAAATTCCGGACAAACAATACACGACATCCAAGTCGTATAATTTATAGCTTCGCTATCGACGGAAGTCAAGAGACGGCGCATGGTTGTCCCGATGGCGACCCTGATCCTCGCCGAGCAACGCCTCGAGGGCGTCGAGCCCGCGTGAACGATTGACCTGGAAGGCCGTCGCCCTGTCTTTCGCCTTCACCCAGAACCGGGCCTTCTTGTTCTGCTCTCGCCAGCCGGTCACTTCCCCGTCGTCGCCGGCTTCGGCGAGGCCGCGGGGGGGTTGGTGCCGCCGGTGGCTTTGACGGCGGGGTCTTTGGTCCCCTCCTGGCCGAACGGGCCAGGCGCGCCTGCGGGTGGTGGCGGGGCGACGGGGCGGGAGGGATCGCCGGTTCGGCGCCGGGCACCGTCTCGGGGCCGGGCGGGGCAGGCGCGGGGACCTCCTCGATCAGGGCCGGGTCGAGCTGGTCGACCGGAGGGATGATGATCTTGTCGCCGACGGTCAGGCGGTCGAAGGCGGGGACGGCATTCTTGTTGGCCGCCCAGAGGGCCTTGCCATACCGGCTCGACCTGTAGTAGAGCAGCGAGATCGTCCAGAAGTTCTCGCCGCTGCGGACCGTGTGGGTGTACGGGTATTGACCGTGAAAGTCTGGCGGAGTTGAAATCGTCAACACACCGCCGCCGAGGGCTTGATAGGTGTTTACGATGGCAGACAGTTGCTCCGTCTTGGTGTCGATCAAGACCACTCTCGCATCCCTGAGGTCACGCTGGGAGAATAGCACGTCGATGTATTCGATGCGGGCATTCTGAAAAAGATCCTCGGCGAACTGGACTGCGGACTCGAGCGTTTTCAACTGCTGCTTCTTGATCTCGATGCTCTTGCTGTAGTTCTCCACCATGGTCATGCGGTTGATAACCTGGGTGAAGGCCTCGAGGATGACGCGCTGGTAGTTGTAGATGGCCTGCAATTGCCTGGCGTTCGCGGTGAGGTACTGGGCCCTGATCGCTCTCTTGTTGACCAGCGGCCCGACCAGGCCACCGGCGATATCGCCAATCACGGCATTCGGCTCGAACAGATGATTTAGAATGAGGGACTGGAGGCCAACGCCGCCGGTGATCACGAGCTGAGGAAAGAAGTTGACCCGGGCGACCTTCACGTCGAGCCCGGCAGCCGCCAGCTCGCGCTCGGCTTGGCGGATATCGGGTCGGTTCTGGAGCAGCTGCGAGGGCACTCCTACGCTCAGCGGGTGAATGCTTCAGATCGTAGAATCCCGAAGAATCGCGTTCGACACGCTGCGGGTAGCGATTGACGAGGAAGTTGATCCGGTTTTCGCCCTCGATGATCGACTGATTGATGATCAGCTTTTCGCTGTAGTTCCTTTGAAGCTCGGCCTGGAAACGCAGGACACCCAGCTCGGTGCTGCGGGCTGCTTCCTTCCTGGCCTTGGCGATCTCGAGGCTTCGCGTCTGAAGCTCGATGATTTGATCCAGATTCTCAAGCCGTTTGTCGAGCCCCATAAGCCTGTAAAAATTCTCGGCAATCTCTGCGACCAGAGTGGTCACGAAGTAGTTCCGCTTCTCACTGGCGGCGACGTAGCGCTGCGCCGCCGCGTCCCTGGCATTCCGCAACTGCCTGTAGATGTCGAGCTGCCAGGTGAGGTTGACGCCCGTCCCGAAATTTCCCGACGGATTGGTAAAGTGCTTCCCGGGGAGATACGCGTCGTCGAGTATGCCGGCTCCTTCTTCCGTGAAGCGGCTGTATCTGTTCAGCCCCGCGCCGGCCGCGACACTGACGAAGGGAAGGTACGCCCCTGACCGCGCCAGAACCTCGTTGCCGGCGATCTGGACTTCCTCATTCAGGATCTTCAGCTCCCGATTGTCGAGCAGCGCCTTTTCGATCAAGTACGTAAGCATTCGATCATTGTAAAACTCTTCGATCCCGAGCTGAGATGAGTTTTCCGGGCTGGTCGCTCCATTGAAGTCTGTCGGCAGGCCTGGTCCCGGCTGCGGATGACGGAGAGGGGGGATTCCACAGGACGGCAGAACCAGCAGCATGATGCTGCAAGCGATCGCTCTCGCAATCACGTGCTTCATCTGCTTTGCGTTCGAAAATCTCACTAACTGGTTCATCCGCCTCGTCCTTGAGGAGTTTGCGCTTGTCGGCAATCCCGCCGAACGAAGCAATAGGCGATCAACTCCTGGCTCGTGCAGGGCTCATTCATGAGCGTCCTCAGCGAATGGTCGAACAGGCCATGCCAGCGGAGGACTGTCTATTGATCGACTAGTGCGGGTTGTGACTTTAGTAGCGGATTACGCGATTGGGAGAAATGAATGGATGACAGAATACACCCGAGTGGATTCGAACCACTAACCTTCGGTTCCGTAGACCGATGCTCTATCCAATTGAGCTACGGGTGCGCATGCGATTCTTTCGCCGGCGATCGTCGAGCCCTCATCGTAACGCCGAGAGATTTGCACGGCAAGGGACGGCGGCTCGGCGTTACCACCTGGTGAAGGGCCATGCATGGGGTTCGGAGGCCTCGATCACACCCTCAATCGACGGCCCTCCTGCGCCGAACGGTAGGCGGTCCAGATCACGTCCATCGTTTTCAGGTTGTCATGCGCGCTCGTTTCGTGCTCCGTCCCCGTGAGCAAGCCCTCGATGAAATGTCGTTGAGTGGCGGCGTAACCGTCGACGTAGACCTCGTCGTCGGGCGGCAACGCGACCGGCCTCCGCTCGCGACGGCCGGTTGGATGGACGAGTTCCAGAGAACCATCGCTCAAAAGCCGCAAGGTTCCGGCCGAGCCCTCGACGACCGTTTCGTTCAGCGCCCATTCCGGGCGCGCGCAGTCGGGGGCCGAGCACCAACTCAAATCGAGCAATCCCGCCGCTCCACCAACGAACGAAACCGCCAGCGTCGCCACGTCTTCACCGGCGTTGTGCTCGCCGAATCGGCCGATGGTCGCCGAAACGGTTTCGATCTCGCCCAGAAGATAGCGGGCGGTGTCGACCAGATGGCAGCCCATGTCCATGAGGATCAGGCGCTGCATGGTTGCGAGGTACGGCTGCTCGGAAAAACCGTCGGGACGCAGGGCACGCATGTCGCGGTGGGCGATCCGCAACCGGATCGGCCTGCCGATCGCGCCCGATTCGATCTCGGAGCGCAACGCGCGATACCAGGGCCGATAGCGCCAGTTTTCGTGGATCATCAGCCGGACACCCGCCTTGTCGCAGGCGTCGATCATTTCGCAAAGGTCCTCTCGCACGATCGCCGCCGGCTTCTGGCACAGAATGTCAAGCCCACGGCAGGCCGCCAACCCCACGAGCTCGCGATGCGACTCGGGCTGCGCGCAGATCTCGACGAAATCGAGCTCCGGCTCGTTCGCGAAAAGCTCCGCCGCGTCGGTGTACGTCCTGATGGCCGCGACGCGCTCGGCGGCCTTGGCCAGGCGCTCCGCGTTCTTGTCGCAGAGCGCGACCAAGCGCGCATCGGCGACGCGCGACCATGCCTCGATATGATGGCGCGACACGAAACCGCAGCCGATAAGGGCCCCATCAAGTGGCGGGCGTGATCGTCTCATACGGATTGGCGTTAGTCCACCACGGCGGCCAAAGTGTCGAACATCTTGCCCCAACCGCTTTCCGTATCGCTGTGATATTCCGGCGGCAGGTTTTCCTGGGTCAGGTTGAGGATGCATCCCGCCCCATCGGGCACGATCTCGACGATCACGCGGCAAAATTCTGCTGAGAATTGCGGCATGCCGAAGCTGAAAACAATGCGGCGCGGACGGTCGATTTCGAGGTACTCGCCGATGGCGGTGTAATCGACGCCCTCCCGCCGGGCTGTAATCGTCCACTTGCCGCCGACTCGCACGTCGAGCGCGATGCTGTAGGACTCGTCCGCCGCCGTGGCAAAGAGCCACTTGCGCAGTCTCGGGCTCAAGCCACGCGTCGAAGACGCGCTCCGGCGACGCGTCGAATCGGCGGCTTACATGCAGTATCCAGGCTGGATCGACGGGCTTTGCAGTCTTATTCACGTCCCGGGTACCTCCAAAGTCGGCGTTGACGAAGCATGGGCGGCAACGTCTTGGGCCTTGAGAACGGCGTCGAGTGCGTCGAGCTGTGCGGTCCAGAAGCGCCGGTAGAAGCGGAGCCACTCGTCCGCTGATTTGAGCGGCGAGGGGTTGATCCGGCAAACATGTGAGCGGCCCTCGATTCTGCGCCGCACCAGGCCAGCACCTTCCAGCACTCTGACGTGCTTGGAAGCCGCCGCGAACGACATTTGAAACGGAGCAGCCAGCTCACTGATGTTGCGCTCGCCCGCGGCCAGGCTCGCGAGCATCTCGCGCCGGGTCGGGTCGGCCAGCGCATGGAATACTGCGTCCAGAGATCCCGATTCTTGTAAAACCATATGGTTTAGTTACCAGCTCGGCCGCGGATTGTCAACCAGATGGTTTAACAAGCAGTTTCTGGCGCGGTTGCGTCCAGGCGGCATCGTGCGCATAATGAACACATTCGGCCAACCCGCGTACAGATTAACAAGGGGTTGGCGCCTCGTGCCGGAGCACCAGGAAGCTCCCGCGGCATCCGGTCGGTCTCCCTGGCTGTGCCGCGTTTCCGGCCGGACGGAGCGCTCGCGGAAACGGCAAATTCGTGCAGACATTGTTGGGTCATCGAAACGAATCAATGGAGGATCGCGCCGGTATGTCCAAGGCGGTCATGATCGAAGCCGAAGGGCTGTGCAAGCAGTTCGGGTCGTTCCTGGCGGTTCGTGACGTGACGTTTTCGATCTCGCGCGGCGAGGTGGTGGCGTTCCTCGGTCCTAATGGAGCGGGCAAGACCACGACGATGCGGCTGTTGACCGGTTTCGTCGCTCCGACGCATGGCACGGCGAAGATCGCCGGCATCGACGTTCAGCGCGACCGCATCGAAGCGTCCGAGCGTCTGGGCTACTTGCCCGAGAACGGGCCGCTTTACCCCGACATGACGCCTCTGGGTTTGTTGCACTTCTTCGGCGAAGCGCGCGGCATGAGCCGTGCGCGGCTGCACGAGCGAGTCGACGCCGTGGTCAGCCAGTGTGCTCTGGAATCGGTCGCTCACAAGCCCATCGGCAAGCTGTCGAAAGGATATCGCCAGCGCGTTTCGATGGCGCAGGCCCTGTTGCACGATCCCGAGGTTTTGATCATGGATGAGCCTACCAGCGGGCTCGATCCCAACCAGATTCGCGGGGTGAGGCAGTTGATCCGCGACCTGGGCCAGTCCAAAACGGTGATGGTGTCGACCCACATTCTTCAGGAGGTCGAGCCCGTTGCCAACCGCGTGCTGTTCATTCACGACGGCAAGATCGTCTTCGACGGCAAGCCGTCGCAACTGGCGAGCGAGAACGGGAATCTCGAACAGGCCTTCCACAACCTGACGGCCCAGCCGGTCTGAAGCGAGGCTGGGTCGGCGCGGCTGGCGCGCACCAAGCGCTTCGTTTCCGAACGTGATGACGCTCCCTGACTGACAAGAGAGGATGACCTGCAGTGACCACGCTTGAAACCAAACCGACCAAGAAAGAGCGGGTTGCTACGACGGCGCGCACGGGCCGGTCTCGGCCGCTCCGCCCCCACGTGATCGGCGCCATCTTCAAGCGCAACTTCCTCAGTTACTTCAGCAACCCGGCGGGCTACGTCTTCATTACACTGTTCGTGTTCATCAGCTCGTGGGTGGCCTTCTGGCAGCCCGGTTTCTTCACAAGCAACCTCGCCAACCTCGATCAGCTCAATCGGTACATGCCGTACCTGCTGCTGGTGTTCATTCCGGCGATCACGATGAGCTTGTGGGCCGATGAACGGCGGCAAGGGACCGAGGAATTGCTGCTGACCCTGCCGGCGCACGACCTCGACGTGGTGCTGGGCAAGTTCTTCGCCGCGCTCGGTATCTACACTGTCGCCCTCGTTTTTTGCCTGACGCACGTGGTGATCCTCGCGGTGCTGGGCAAGCCCGATCTGGGGGTGCTCTTTGCGACCTATTTCGGCTACTGGTTGATGGGGGCGCTCTTGATCGCCATAGGCATGGTGGCCTCGCTGCTTTCGTCGAACGTGACGGTTGCGTTCATTCTGGGGGCCCTGTTTTGCGCGATCCCGATTTTCCTGGGCCGGCTCGGCGACCCGTTCGGCTCAACCGTACGGCGCCAGGTGGAAGATTGGTCCATTCCGGCTCAGTTCCAGGATTTCGGCTCGGGGGTGATCACGCTCTCGGGCATCTTCTACTTCGTGGCGCTGACGGTGGCCATGCTTTACTTGAACATGGTGCTTCTGGGGCGGCGGCACTGGGCCGGCGGCGAGGCCAGCCGCTATCACTGGGCCCATTCGCTGGTGCGGTTCGCTGCCGTGGTGCTCGCACTCTTTAGCCTCACCGTGATGATCGAACAGTGGGGCGTGCGCGCCGACGCCAGCGCCGAAAGGCTGCACACGCTTTCTCAGCAGTCGCGCGACCTGATCGCGAGCATCTCCGACGAGCATCCGGTGCTGATCCAGGCCTATTACAGCCCCGACGTGCCCCGCGAGTACGTCGAAGTCAAGACCGACCTCCTGGGGCTGCTCAAGGAGTATCAGGCGCTCAGCGGCGGCAAGATCCGCTTGAACCTGGTGCCGACCGAGCTTTACTCGGAGCAGGCCCGCGAGGCCGAGAAGCGGTTTGGCATCGAGCCGCGGAGGATTTTCAGCGACGACCAGGGCAGGCAAATGTCGTCGGAGATCCTGCTCGGTGTGGCCTTCACCGCGGGCGTCGAGGAAGTGGTCATCCCGTTCTTCGATCGCGGACTGCCGGTGGAATACGAGTTGACGCGGTTGATCCGCGTGGTCTCCAAGAGCAACCGCAAGAAGGTCGGCATCCTGACCACCGATGCCAAGCTGATGGGCGGCTTTGACATGCGATCCTTCAACCAGACGCCCGAATGGTCGATTGTGACCGAGCTCAAGAAGCAGTACGACGTCAACTCGGTTTCACCTGATTCGCCGATCTCCTCGGAGTGGCACGTTCTCTTGGTCGCTCAGCCGTCGTCGCTGGCGCAGCGTCAGATTGACAACCTCACCGATTACGTCAAGAAAGGGGGCGGAGTGCTTCTCTTTCTCGACCCGTTCCCGGTCGACAATCCACAGATTTCTCCCGACTTGCCCAAGATGCCGGCCGGCGGTCCCTTTGGCGGCGGTCCTCCGCCGGAGCCGAAGGGCGATCTGAAGCCGCTGCTCGACCTCGTCGGCATCGACTGGCCCACGTCCAGCATCGTGTGGAACATGTACAACCCGCTGCCCAAGCTCGCCGATTTGCAGTCGACCCCCGAGATCGTCTTCATCGGCACCGGCAGCGGCGCAGCCGATGCCTTTAACCTCGAGCAGAGCGCGACCACCGGGCTGCAACTGATTGTGACGCTCTTTCCCGGAATGCTCCGGCCCAAGTCGGGCGGCTCGCCACTTGATTTTGTGCCGCTGTTGCGCACCGGCCCGTCCGGCGGCACCATCCTCTGGAACGACGTGGTCCAGCAGGGCTTCATGGGCTTCCAGGGCATCAACCCCCGCCGCCGCCATATCCCGACCGGCATGACCTACACCCTGGCCGCCCGAGTCTCGGGCGAGATTCCGGCCGACAACACGCCCGAGACGCCCAAGAAAGACGACACCAAGAAGGACGGCGACGCCAAGAAAGAGGCCAAACCCGCCAAGTCGCCGACCAAGATCAACGTCATCGCGATCGCCGACCTGGACATGATCGGCGAGCAGTTCTTCCAGATGCGCCTCCGCAAGCTTGAGGACCTCGACTTCGACAATGTTTCGTTCGTGCTCAATTGCGTCGACGTGCTCGCTGGCGATGAGTCGTACGTCGGCCTGCGGAGAAAGCGGCCCAAACATCGCACGCTCGAACTCCTTGAGAAGCAGTCGAAGGATTTTGCCAAATCCCTCCAGGAGGCAACCAAGAGAGCCGAGGACGAGGCCACCGACGAGCTCGACGGGGTCCAGAAGGCGTTTGACAAGGAGGTCGAGCAAGTTCGCAATCGTACCGACTGGGATGAGCGGACCAAGGACATCCAGCTTGCCAACCTTCAGCAGGTGGCCCAGCGGCGGCTCGACGTGAAGAAGCAGAACATCGAAGACAACAAGCTCAACAAGATTCGCGAGAGCCGGTCGCAGTACGAGCAAAGCACGCGAGAGATCCAGAATTACGTCCGGTACGCCGCGGCCGCCCTTCCTCCCCTCCCACCGCTTTTCCTGGGCATTGTCGTGTGGGTGATGAGGCTCCTTCGCGAGAACGTGGCGCAAACCCCAAACGGCTGGCGTAAACCGAAAGCAGGACCACCCCCGATGAACGAGATCTTGAAGACCCTGAGCTTGGTCGCCGTGGCCCTGGCCTTGACGGGCGCCGCGTTTGTGACGACCCGCGACCGGACCAAGCCCGACGCTGAGTTCGACGACCAGGGCAAGTCTTTTTTCCCCGACTTCAAAGACCCCCTGGCGTGCACCGACCTGGAAGTGGTTGAGTTTGATCCTTCGACCGCGACGGCAGCGCGGTTCCGGGTGATGTTCAAGGACAAGAAGTGGGTGATCCCGTCGCACTACAACTACCCGGCCGACGCGCGAGACCGTCTCTCCAAGACGGCCGCCGCGATCATGGACCTGGCCAAGGACACGGTCCGTTCCAATGGCGCTTTTGACCAGGAAGAGATGGGCGTGATCGATCCGCTCGACGCCAAGGTCTCGACGCTCAAGGGGCGCGGCAAGCGGATCACTTTGCGCGACGAGTCGGAAAAGGTCCTGGCCGACATCATCATCGGCAACGAGATCAAAGGGTCGGAACGGAAAGACAAGCCAGCGCAGCGCTATGTGCGCGTGCCGGGTCAGAAGCGAATTTACGGCGTGAACATCAAGGCCGAGCCCTCGGTCCGGTTTGCCGACTGGATCGAAACCAACCTCTTGAAGCTCGAAGCCGGCAAGATCCGCCGCGTCGTTTTCGATAACTACAAGATCCAGGAAGATCCCGACCATCCCCGCCGGCTCGTGCTCCAGCGCGGCGACAAATCGACGCTCACGCGCAAGGACTCGGCCGGGCCGTGGACGATCGACGGCACCATTCCGGCCGAGCAAGAGCTGAATGAAGACAAGCTCCGCACGCTGACCGACGCCTTGGGCGACTTGAAAATCGTCGGCATCCGGCCCCGGCATCCGTCGCTCAAAAACCTCGATCAGGAGGACCTCAAGCTGCCCGACATCGTGGTCGCGTCGCTGATCAACAAGGGCTTTTTCGTGACGGCCAGCGGATTGTACTCCGACCAGGGCAACGTCATCGTAGGCACTGACGAGGGGGTGGTGTACACGCTGCGCTACGGCGGGCCGGTCTTCAGTGAAGGCGAGGAGCTGACGCGCGGCGAGGCCGATGACGCGCCGAAGAAACCCGATGAAAAAGCCAAGACCGCCAAGGACGAGGCCGGCAAGAAACAGGGCACGCAGGAGAACCGCTTCTTGATGGTCACCGTCACGTTCGACCCGTCGCTGGTGCAAAAGCCCGAGAGCATGGAGCCAAAGCCGGTGGTGAAGCCCACAGGGCCGGTCGAGCTGCCTGCCAATGTGTTCGCGCCTGACCCTAACGATCCCAAGTACCAGGCCGACCAAAAGGCGGCCAAGGAAAAGGCCGAGCGCGAAAAGGCCGACTACGACAAGAAGATTGCCGACGGCCAGAAGCGGGTGAGCGAGCTCACCGAGCGCTTCGGCGCCTGGTATTATGTCACGCCGGGCGACAGCTTCCGCTCGATCAACGTCGATCGGCGCAGCTTGTTCCAGCCCAAGAAGTCGAGCTCGCCCGGCGCCGGCCTGGGCGGACTGCCAGGCGGCGTGCCGTCGTTTAAACCCTGATCGAGCCGCGTTGTTCAGGGAGCCGAATTCATGGAGATGCCTGATTCGGGGCGGAGGCGCCACCTGCTTTCGGCCCTCGTGCAGAACCAACCCGGCGTGCTGGCGCACGTTTCGGGGATGTTTGCGTCGCGCGGGTTCAACATCGAGAGCCTCGCGGTCGGCGAGACCGAAAACCCACATCTCTCGCGTATCACCGTCGTCGTGATGGGCGATGACCGGCATCTGGACCAGGTGCGCAAGCAGCTCGAGAAGATCGTGACGGTGGTCAAGGTTCACGACATCTCGCGCGAAGACTACGTCGAGCGCGACCTCATGCTGATCAAGGTGCAGGCCCCCCCTGCCCTGCGCCCGGAGATCGTCGCCCTGGTGCAGATCTTCCGGGGCCGGATCGTGGACGTGAGCCCTGATATGCTGATGATCGAGATCTCCGGCCAAGAGAAGAAGATCGAGGCGTTTATCGAGCAAGTGCGCACCTACGGAATTCTGGAGCTGGCGCGCACCGGGCGGATCGCGCCGGTGCGCGGCGACCGTCCGCTCGAGGGCGAGGCTGTCCCTGCGCCCGCTGCGCCCGAGGTCGACCGCGGCACCGCTCCGACGGTGCAGGGGCACTCCGAGCTCTAGCACACGTCTGGCAACCCCCGCGGGCGGTGTGCGATTGAGCCTAAAACCTGTTTGATCCTTCATCCTTTCGGCTTCATTCTTTAGTTCGAGGACGTCCCGATGGCTGCCAAGATGTACTACGACCAGGATGCCGACTTCGCGCTCTTGAAAGGCAAGACGATCGCGGTGATCGGCTACGGCAGCCAGGGGCATGCGCAGGCGCAAGAACTTGCGCGATTCAGGCTGCGAAGTGGTTGTCGGCCAGCGGCCCGGTTCACCGAATTACGAGGCGGCCGTGCGCGACGGCTTCAAACCGGTATCAGCCGCCGACGCCGCCGCAGCCGGTGATCTCGTCAACATCCTCTTACCCGACGAAGTTCAGGCCGATATCTACGCCCGCGAGATCAGACCCCAGTTGCGACCGGGCGACCTCTTGCTTTGCTCGCACGGGTTTAACATCCACTTCGGACAAGTCGTGCCGCCCGAGGGGGTCGATTGCGCGCTGGTCGCGCCCAAGGGGCCGGGCCACCTGGTTCGCAGCGAGTTCGTCAAAGGCGGCGGCGTGCCGTGCTTGATTGCCACGGCCGAATCGTGCACGCCCGCGGGCAAGGCGCTCGCTTTAGCCTACGCCAAGGGGATCGGCGGCACGCGCGCGCGGCGTGTTGCAAACGACGTTTGCCGAGGAAACCGAAACCGACCTCTTCGGCGAGCAAGTCGTCCTTTGCGGCGGAGTGAGCGCGCTGGTCAAAATGGCTTTTGAAACCTTGATCGAGGCGGGCTACCAGCCCGAGAGCGCGTATTTCGAGTGCCTGCACGAGCTGAAGCTGATCGTCGACCTGATGTATCAGGGCGGCCTCAATTACATGCGCTACAGCATTTCCAATACGGCCGAATACGGCGACTACACCCGTGGCCCGCGCATCGTCAACGACGCGACCCGCGCCGAGATGAAGAAGATCCTGTCCGAGATTCGCTCGGGCCAGTTTGCACGCGAATGGATTCTGGAGAATCGCGCCAATCGCCCCGTCTTTAACTCGATCAAGCGAAGTGAGCGCGAACACCCCGTTGAACAGGTCGGCAGGCGGCTGCGCGCGCTCATGCCCTGGATCGATGCCAAGACGGTTTGAAGCTAGAGAGAGAGCCAGGCTGCCTATGAAGAACGCCGGCGCCGCGATATGATGCGGCGTGCGCTCGCTTCAAGGAGACAAAGCGATGGACGGCAAATGGCGCAATCTGGCTCTCGTGCTCGGCGTTTTCGCCGGCGCTGCGCACTTCGCGGCGCCCGAGCGGGTGCTGGCGCAAGCGGGGACAGCCAACGACCAGGCCCAGGGCGGCAATCCGCCCAGCCAACCACCCGACGCCGCCGCGCTCGAAGCGCGAGCGCGCGAGCATTCGCGACCGAGTGACGTCCCGCCGGCCACAGGCGACCCCGCGGCCGCGAGCGCGGCCGCGAGGCCCGCTATCGACCGCAGCAGCGTGCTCCGGCTGCTCTTGCACGCCAACCCGATGCTCTGGCCGCTGGCGGTATGCTCGGTGGTCACACTCGGTTATGTGCTGGAACGGCTCATGGCCCTGCGCCGCGAGCGGGTCGTCCCGCGGGAGTTCGTCGAGCGGTTCCTCGAGCGATTGTCGAGCGGCAAACTCGACCGTGAACGGGCACTCGAACTCTGCCGGGCGCACGACAGCTCAGCGGCGCGCGTCTTCGCGCTGGTGGTCAACACGTGGGGGCAGCCGGGCGCGACGATCCGCCAGATGATCGCCTACGACGGCGTCGGCGAAGTCGTCGAGCTCAAGCGAAATCTCAGGGTTTTGAGCGCCATGGCAACGCTCGGGCCGCTGCTGGGCTTGCTGGGAACGGTCGTCGGCATCATCCAATCGTTCGACGCGCTGGGTGGGCGTGTGGGACCGGCCCGCGGCGAAGCGCTGGCGCAGGGGATCAGCCTGGCCCTGGTCGCCACGGCGTTCGGGCTGGCGATTGCGATCACAGCCGTTGTCTTTTATTACTTCTTCTTGAACCGCGTCGACGTGCTCGTGCGCGAGCTCGACGACCGCACGCGGCAAGTGATCGAGCTGGTTTCCAGCGAATCTCAACGCCTCGCGCCCGCGGACCGGCGCCATGCTCCGATCGGGCCGCCCGATTTTCAACGCCAGGAGTCTCGCGCCATCTGAGGCGCCGGCCGGGCTTGCAGCCGCGCTTGGGTCGCGGCGATCGCTCGGCAGTTTGCAGTCGCCACTGCAGAGGAGTTGTCGGAATGCTTTCCCGCGCGATGCAGGTCGATGAAGCGCCGGTCATCAACATGACACCGATGGTCGACGTGATTCTTTGCCTGCTCGTGTTCTTCATGGCGGCCACGAGGTTGTATGATTGGGATGCCAGCGAGTTCGCCGTGAATGTGCCCGAAGTCGCCGAAGCAGCGCCCGCAACCGCAGCTCCCGACGATCTGGTGCTGTTGATCGTCCGCCCGCGGGTCGTCTCGGTGGGAGAGTCGACTTACGACCTGAGCCAGCTTGTCGCCCTTCTGCGCAAGGCGCGGGAACGCTATGTCAATCAGGGCGTGGTGATTCGGGGCGATGCGTCGCTTGCCTACCAAGACTTGGCCGACGTGCTCTCGGCGTGCGACGAAGCTGGCATCCGCAACGTTCGGCTCCCCGTCCGGTCGCGTGACGACCGGTCTGGGAATCCTTGATTGACCGACTTCGCGATTTGCGCCCGACGAAGTTACGTCCTCTGGTGGAGTGCATGATGGATTTGCTCAGGCAGTGCATCGAGTTTGTGGCGAAGTTTGGCCCTGACACGCTCAACGACTACGCGAACATCATGGGCCCCTGGCTGTATGTGGCGTTGTTCGCGATCATCTTCGCCGAGACCGGGTTCGTGGTGACGCCGTTCCTGCCCGGCGATTCGCTCTTGTTTGCGGTGGGGGCGGTTGCGGCCCATCCCGAGTCGCCGATCAAGCTGGGATGGACGGCCGCGCTGTTGATCGTGGCGGCCGTGGTTGGCGACGCAATCAACTACGCGATCGGCCACTTTATCGGCCCGCGCGTCTTCACGCGCGAGAGCTCACGGCTCCTGAACAAGAAGCACTTGCTGCGCGCCACCAGTTCTACGAAGAATACGGGGGAGTAACGATCATCCTGGCGCGGTTTATCCCGATCGTCCGCACGTTTGCGCCGTTTCGTCGCCGGCATCGGCGAGATGAGTTATCGGCGATTCGCGCTTTACAACGTGACGGGCGGAGTCGCGTGGATCCTGTTGTTCCTGCTCGGTGGATGGTGGTTCGGCGGTCTGGCGGTCGTGCAGAGGTACTTCCATCTGGTGATCGTCGCGATCATCGTGATTTCGGTCATTCCCGGCGTGGTCGAGTACCTGCGCGCGCGGAGTCGCCCCAGCAAGGCACCCTCGGAAACCTGAGCGAGCTGTCAATCCTGCTGCTGATCGAGGGCCTTTTCAAGGTCATCGAGTGCGAGCGAATCGAAGGATGTGCCCAATCAGCGCGGTCAACTGGAGACCGACAACGGCCTCGCTGGACTTCTTGCCGTCCATGATCAAATTGAGATAGGGCTCTGCTCCGATCAAGACGGCTCGCGGCCGCCCATGAACCGTGAGCACGTAGCGAACCGGGTCGTTCTCGAGTTCTTTGAGGATTCCCGGCAGGTTCTGGTGCAACTCCCGGCTCCCGATGATCCGCACGGGAGAGTCCGAAGACTTGTCCGCCATGAAAGAAAGGCCTCCTCTTGAGAAGCGGCGGTCAAAGATGCATGCGACGACCTTGCGCGGTGTTGACGGACCACAATCATTGCGAGCGACCGGCTGACGACGGGACCGGCAAATCAAGTGCTTTGGGTGCGACGCACGAGCACCCTGCCACGCGTCGTAGAGCGGCGATCGAAATGCACTCCGCGATTCGACCCCTTGTCGGAAACGCCGAATATCCCGAGAGTTCGGTAATTCTGACGTGCGCGCCGCTATCGCGGCCACAACATTTTACCGGCGTCAGACCCAATTGCAAGGGGCCAAATCTGCTCTCCTCGCGTGGCAGTCGTCGACTCTGCTTATCTATAGTAGAGCGTCAACCGCCACCGCGATGGCCTCACCACCGCCGATGCACAGGCTGGCGACGCCGCGGCGGCGGCCCGTGCGCTTCAGTGCATTGAGGAGCGTCACCAGGATCCGGGCTCCGCTGCAGCCGATCGGATGCCCCAGCGCCACGGCCCCGCCGTGGATGTTGAGCTTCTCGGCAGGATTACGCAGTTCGCGTTCCGCGATACATGGCCACCACCGCGAACGCTTCGTTGATCTCGAAGAGATCAACCTGGTCGACCGTCCAACCAAGCTTGATCGAGCAGCTTGCGGATGGCGCCCACGGGCGCCGTCGTGAACCACTCGGGCTGCTGGCTGAAGGTGGCGGCACCGATGATCTCGGCGACGGCTTCGAGTCCGAGCGTGCAGCGACTGCCGCGCGAGGCCACCAAGAAGGGCGGCCGCGCCGTCGCTGATGCTCGAGGCATTGCCGGCGGTGATCGTTCCTTCGGGCGCCGAACGCCGGCTTGAGTACTCGGAGCTTGGCCTCGTCGAACCTGGCCGGTCCCTCATCGACGAGACGAGCGTCGTCTGTCCCGCTGAGCCGAGACGCTCGACCGGCACGATCTCGTCCTCGAAGAGGCCGGCGAGCGATCGCCTGTCGGGCGCGGTGATGGCTGCGGACCGCGTAGTCGTCCTGCTCGCGGCGGCTGAACCGGTACGTGCGGCGCAGAGGTCGCCGCAGGTCCCCATGTGCTTCTGGCCGTAGACGTCCCACAGACCGTCGAGGATCATGGCGTCGAAGAGCTCGCCGTGGCCGAGCCGATAGCCCTCGCGAGCCTTGGTCAAAAGATAGGGAGCCCGCGTCATGCTCTCCATGCCGCCGGCGACGATCAGACCTGACATCGCCCGCCCGGATCGCCTGGTCGGCGAGCATGACCGCCTTGAGGCCCGAGCCGCAGACCTTGTTGATCGTGAAGGCGCCCACCGACGGCGGGCAAGCCCGGCGAACAGGGCCGCCTGCCGCGCCGGGTTCTGACCGAGCCCGGCCGCGATCACGTTGCCCATGATCACTTCGTCGACTGAGCCCGCAGCGATTCCGGTCCGCGCGAGCAGCGCCTTGATGCACGTCGCCGCCAGCTCGGGCGCCGACACGCTGGCCAGCGCACCGCTCATCGCGCCGATCGGCGTTCGAACTCCGGCCACAATCAACGACCGATCGTTCATCGGCTCTGTGCAGTTTGATGTGCAGCTCCTTGAGCTGGCGCGGATCGACTTTTCCGGGAGCTCCGGTCATCAGGTCGGTTCCCTTGGCCGTCTTGGGAAATGCAATGCAGTCGCGGATGTTGGTCAGGCCGGAATAGAGCATCACCAGGCGGTCGACCCCCAGCGCGATGCCGCCGTGCGGCGGTGCGCCGTTGCGCAGGGCGCTGAGCAGGAACCCGAACTTTTCCTGCGCTTCCTCGGCGTCAGACCCAGGAGCGCGAAGATCTTGGACTGGATCACGTGGTCGTGACAGCGAATCGTGCCGCCGCCGCATTCCTCGCCGTTGATCGACGAGGTCGTAAGCCTGCGCCCTGACGCTTGGCCGGTTCGGTAGTCGAGCAAGGCGCAGGTCTTCGAACAAGCGGCATCGTGAACGGGTGGTGCTCGGCGACGAACCGTCGTAGGTCGGCATCCCACGCCAGCAGTGGGAACCGGACAATCCAGGAGTAGTGGAACGACTTTCGGGTCGTACAGCTCGCAGCTCGCCCGCAATGCGGCTCGCGCAGGCTCGAAAGCGCCAGGCTGCTGACGGCCTGCGTGTCGGCGACGATCAAGATCAGGTCGCCCGGCCTGGCCGCGAATCGGTTCGCAGCTGCTGCTGGGCGTCGGGCGGGAAGAACTTGGCGGTCGGGCCGGTCAGCGCGTCGGCCTCGACCTTGAGCCAGACCAGGCCCTTGGCACCCATCCCGGCAATGAACTCGGTCAGCCCGTCGAGGTCTTTGCGGCTGTAGTCGTCCGCCACCTCCGGGCACGCAGATCCCTCGGATCCGATGGCCGAGCTCGATGGCCTGCTGAAAGACCTTGAACTCGGTCTGACTCGGCGATGTCGGCGACGTCCTTGAGCTCGAGCCCGTAGCGCAGGTCGGGCCGGTCGCTGCCGAAGCGTTCCATCACGTCGTGGTACTCGAGCCGCGGCAACGGCAGCTCGAGCTCTCGGCCCCCAAACTCCCGGGCCATGGCGGCGACCAGGATCTCCATGGTCGAGGTCACGTCGTGGTCGTCGACGAACGACATCTCGACGTCGAGCTGGGTGAACTCCGGTTGGCGGTTGGCGCGCAGGTCCTCGTCGCGAAAGCAGCGTGCGATCTGAAAGTAGCGATCGAAGCCGGAGACCATCAGGAGCTGTTTGTAAATTGCGGCGACTGCGGCAGCGCGTAGAAATGGCCGGGATGGAGCCGGCTGGCGACCAGGAAGTCGCGCGCGCCTTCCGGCGTGCTGCGACCCAGGATCGGCGTCTCGACCTCGAGAAACCCGAGATTCCGACATGGTGCGCCGCATGAGCTGGGCGAGGCGGTGGCGCAGGATGAAGATCTCGTGCATGGCGGGCCGGCGCAGATCGAGATAGCGATACGTCAGGCGGAGCTCTTCGTTGGGCTCGGGCCCATGCATCTCGAACGGAGGGGTCGGGGTCGCGTTGTACACGACCAGGTCGCGCGCACGCACCTCGATCCCGCCGGTGCTGAGCTTGGGGTTTTCCTTGCCGGCGAGCCGCCGGGCCACGATTCCCTTGACTCCCGACGACGTATTCGTTGCGCAGCTCGCCCGCCTGAGCCTGAAGATCCTGCCCGGCCTCGGGCTCGAAGACGACCTGTGTGATCCCGTAGCGGTCGCGCAGGTCAATGAACACGAGACCGCCGAAGTTGCGCCAGGCGTCGACCCAGCCGTTCAAAACGACCGATTTTCCGACCTCGCCAGGCGTCAATTCGCCGCAAGTGTGCGTTCGTTTGTAAAGCATGATCGCGATCGATCGCCAGTGATAACCGACCTGTTTACCGTGTGCCGTCACGATACTCCGTTTGCGCGAAAACCGTCAAGCGGTCGAGAATTGGGACACGGCAGCGCGCCCGCTGGTTCGTCGCGATCCGGGACCGAGTTGCGTTATGATCGGCTGAGATCGGCGCCTCGGAACGTGACGCCGCGATTGGGAATGCCGCGCTCATGAAATTTGATCCCGCGCGAGTGATGGACACTGTGGACGAGTTGGGTGATCCGCGGTTCGCCACAGAAGGGGGCGAAGGTCGCATCGCCGATTTGGTGGCCGCGCGATTGACGGCAATGGGGTGGCAAGTGGAGTCGCGGGAGGTCTCCGGGTCCAAGCTGCCGTGGCTGGCGGCATCGTGGCTGGGCTGGGTCTTCGCTGCGATCGTCGCCACAGCGGCGACACGGTTGATCGGCACGCGCTGGCCGCTTCCCGTCTGGTGTTGTCCGGCGCTTGTCGTTTGGGTGAGTTGGTACATCATCGGTTTGGCAGGCGGGCTTCGCGTCGGGTGGAACCTACCCCCCCGAGGCAGCGCACCACTTGTGATGGCGTATCGGTCTGGCGACTCTCGGCCCGCGTGTCGGGTCGTGCTCCAGACGCCGCTCGGACCGCTGTCGGCGGTCCCGCCAGGTGGTTCGCCCGTGAAAGCGGCCATCGTCGCCTGCGTTCTGGCTTTCCTCATTCTCGGGGCCACGGCGCTGGCACGATCCGGCGTCGCGAAACGGCAATCAGCGGCGAGCGCGGTTCACGATCTCACGGCGCCGGCGGTCTTGTTGCTCGGACTGTTTTGGGTGTTTGTCGCGATCCAAGCGATGCGGGAAATTCGCTTGAGCCGTCAAGTCGCGCCGCTCGAGTTAGCGGACCGGACCGGCATCGCCGTCTTGCTCGAGATGGCCCGGACCTCGTCGATACCGCGTGACCACGGCATCAACCTGGTCTTGGCCGCGGCGGGTGGGCAAACGCTCGACTTCGCCGGCGCCGCGCGGTATTTGAGACGATCAGGGGACTGCGAGGCCAGGTTCCGACGCTGTTCTTACTATTGCTCGCACCCGGCGCGGGAGAAATAACCATAGCGAGCACGAATCGTCGCGACCTTGCCCAGGCGGCCGCCAAAAGTCTCTGGATCCCTCATCGCCTGGCGCCGCCATATTTGGGGCGCTCGTCGTTCTGGCCGAGGGAATTGGCGAGTCACGACCTGGTGGCGATCATGGGCACTGCGGCCCTCGCGCGACGCCCGGTGAGCGACAAGCTCGATCCGGCCGGACTGCAGACCTTCGCTCAATTGGTCACCGAAATCGCCCTTCGCTGGGCCAAGAGGAGATAGCGACGTGAAAGTGCATGCTCCGGCACCGATTTTGGTGTTGGTAATCGCCAGCTTCGGACTTCGCGGCAGCGCTGCAGAGGGCTTGCCGGACGCGAGCCCCGCGCGCCTCGGATTTGACGCCGATCGGCTCAAACGTATCGACGGAGCCATTGACCGCGCGCTCGAGCAAAAGCGATTCCCCGGCGCGGTCGTGCTGGTCGGCCGGCGCGGAGCGATCGCCTACGCACGCGCAGCCGGCTTGCGGGCCGTCTGGCCCAAGCCCGAGCCGATGACTCGCAACACGGTCTTTGACCTGGCGTCGCTGACCAAGCCCGTCGTGACGGCCACGGCGGTGATGATCCTCGTCGAGGAGGGCGCACTCCGGCTTTCCGATCGCCTGAATCGTTTTTTCCCCGAGTGGAACAGCCACGGCAAAGGCGAGATCACAATCGAACAGCTCTTGAGGCATCGCGCGGGGCTGGTCGCCGACAACCCGCTGGCTGACTATAAGCACGGAGCAGAAGAGGCCTGGAACAAGTTGGCGGAGCTCGAGCTGGTATCGCGCCCGGACGCGGCGTTTCGTTACTCCGATCTGGGCTTCCTGGTCCTGGGAAAACTTGTCGAGCGGCACAGCGGCAAGCGGCTTGACACATTTGCGAAGGAGCGGATCTTCGACGTGCTCGGAATGGCCGACGCGCACTTTCGGCCGCTTGATTCGGGCGCCGGTGGTGGGGGTGTGCCGATCGAGCGAATCGCCCCGACGGAACATGAAACGCCTGATGGCCGGATGCTCCGGGGCCTCGTGCACGATCCCAGAGCGCGGGCGCTGGGTGGGGTGGCCGGCCATGCCGGGTTGTTCGCAACAGCCGATGACCTCGCCGTGTTTGCTCAGACCCTGCTAAACGGCGGCCGAGGCCCGAGCGGCCGTCGCGTGCTTTCGCCGCTGGCGGTGCGCGCGCTCGCCGACCCGGGTACGACTCCCCATGACCAGCGCAGAGGGCTTGGCTGGGACGTGCAAACGAGCTATAGCGCGCCCAAGGGCTCATTGTTCGGGCCCACCAGCTTCGGCCACACCGGGTTCACGGGAACGAGCCTGTGGATCGATCCGGAGACCGAGACCTTCGTCATCATCCTTACCAGCCGGCTGCATCCCGACGGCCGCGCGCCCTCGCCCGGTGCGTTCCGCGGCGAGGTTGCGACCCTGGCCGCCGCGGCGATCACGGATGGACCGTCGCTGCAGCGCTCAACCCAGCAGCGCCGCCGGCGCGGACGGCTGCGGTGGCAAGCCTCGCAGCCACTACCCCTTCCGCGGCCGGAACTCCGGCTGCGCCGGTCCTTTGTGGTATTGACGTCCTCGAGGAGGATGGGTTTCGCCGTATTCGCGGCATGAAGCTCGGGCTGGTGACCAATCACACCGGCCGCACCCGCCAAGACAGATCGACGATCGACGTTCTGTTTCAGGCCCCGGACGTGACGCTGGTCAAGCTCTTCAGCCCCGAGCACGGGATTCGCGGCGACGTCGACGCGGCCGTGCCCGACGGCAAGGACCAGGCAACCGGCCTGCCCGTCATCAGTCTCTACGGCAAGGACAAGAAACCGCAGGCCCGCGATCTCGACGGCCTCGATGCCCTCGTTTACGACATTCAGGACGTGGGCGCGCGGTTTTACACTTACATCACGACGCTCGGGTTGGTGCTCGAGGCGGCCGGCGAGAACGGCAAGAAAGTGTTCGTGCTCGATCGGCCCAACCCCATCGGGGGCGTCGGAGTGGCCGGGCCAGTTCGTGACGACGAGTTTGCCTCGTTCATCGCCTATCACGCTCTGCCGGTCCGGCACGGGATGACCGTGGGCGAGCTGGCACTCCTCTACAACGCCGAGCGCAAGCTCGGCGCCCAGGTAGAGGTGATTCGCTGTCGCGGCTGGTCGCGCGAGCTGCTTTACGATCGCACAGGTCTCGTGTGGATCAACCCTTCGCCCAACATGCGCAGCCTGACCGAGGCATTGCTTTACCCCGGGGTCGCGCTCTTGGAGGCAACGAACGTGGCGACCGGCCGCGGCACCGATGCGCCGTTTGAGCGAGTGGGCGCGCCGTGGATCAAGCCGGTCGACTTCGCAGCCGCGCTCAACGCGGCCGGCGTCGCCGGCGCGCGCTTCGTGCCGATCTATTTCACGCCGAACGAGCGCCAGCACGCCGGCAAGCGCTGCGGCGGCGTCCTGATCCTGGTCACGAGCTGGGCCGAGCTCGACCCCGTGCGGCTCGGCCTCGCACTGGCCATCAAGCTCGAGGCACTCTATCCGCGCCAGTGGGAGCCCGCAGGGCTCTTGCGCCTGCTTTGCGATCGGGCCGCCTACCAAGATATCCTCGCCGGCAAATCGATTGATGAGATTGAAAAGCGTTGGGACGACGAGCTCGCCCAGTTCCGCAAGAGACGAGCGCCGTATCTCCTCTACTGACGAACTGGCGCGGCGGCAGCACCGCCATGGGCTTCAGCGTGCGAAGCGCGAGGGCCCGGCCGCAGGAGCGGAGGATCAAGAGATGGGTCGGCCGCGCGATAGTCGTTTTTGACCCAGGCGCGAAATTGCTCGGGCGTGTGACGGGCGCCATGGGCCTTCAACCAGCCGGCGTATTCGCGGAGCGGCTCGTGCAAGTGTTCGGTGCCTCCCAGGGGAATGTGCCCGAACCGATAGGAAAAATTCGTCTCCGCTCTTTCGGGAGGCTCGCCCCGCTCAACCATCCGATAGAGGGCCGAAGCCAACCCGGTGCGGTCGGCCCCAGATTTACAATGAATGAGCAAGGGATACGGGCATTGCTCGAGTACGTCGATCAGCATGAGGAGCTCGCGCCGCGTCGGACGGCGGGTCGCCGACAGCGGCAGATCGTAATAAGCGACGCTGTTTTCGCGCGCGCGTGCGCACTTCGGCCTGGTACCACCGGTCGGTGAGTTCCCCGCCGCGCAGGTTCAGGATCGAACGGATCTTGTATCTGCGAATCCAGCGCGCAAGCTGCGTGGTGGGCTGCGCAGAGCGAATGACCCGTCCCGGATCGACCACGCCCAGGTTTCCGTAAAACCATGGCCGCCGAAATTCCCAGACGAGGCCGCTCACACTGATGAGCATCACCGCGGCCGCCAGTTTCCACGCGTGCCGCCGGTGCATTATTCGAGTGGCTCCATCCGTCTCGTGGCGAGTTCCGATCAAGATCGATGCCAGGAATACTCCCCTGTGGTCGGTGTTCTTGAGATAACCAAAAAATCGGTCGCTCGTCTACCGCGGTTGGACCGGATGCTCCACAACAGTCCGGGCGTCGGTAGCCGCGCGCTCGCGCGACGACTGCCAAGCCGCCTGATGCTTCCAAAGCGTCGGGCCGGCTCTTCCCGTTTATTCCGGGGAGAACCGGCCCGTCGTGAATTCCGCATTCATGTCACTTGCTGGCAGGTTTTCAGCTTCGAGCCCGGCCCGGTCAGACTAGCGGGCTCCCGGCTCGAGCGGCAGAGTCGTGACGGGGCCCGAGGTAGTGCCTGGGGGCCTGGGTATTGGAGTCTGGAGAATCTTCAGGTATCTGGCGGTGAAGCTGTACTGCAACGTCGTGCCGAGCACGGTTTGGAACGGAGCCGCCAGGCGATCGAGGAAGACGGTAATCCGTACGATCGGGTCTCGGTACACGATGATCCGATCGCCGGGCATGAGCTGATAGTTGGTTGTCGGATCGCCTCCACTGGTGATCGCCGCCAGGTTCACCGGCAACACCTGCTCGCAGCATGCGCCCGGCGGGGCAGGGCGCACCAGCCGGATGTTCTGCGGAGCGGCCGTCGGCATCAGCCCGCCGGCAAAGTGAATGGCGTCGAGGACTGTCTCGTTTCCAGTGATCGGCAACCGCCCCGTGATCAAGACGTCTCCTTCAACATAGTAATTCTTGCTGTTGTATGCCGTGACGTCCACAAACACCCGGTCGGTATCCTTCGGGTCGATCATCTTGGGCTTCCCGGTCGCTTTGTCGATGACCGGATTCTGAGCGTCGTCGAGCTCAACTAACCCCAACTGGAAATCGGAAATGTACTTTCGAAGGTGCAGGACGATCTTTTCCTTGACCTCCGGCAACGTGAGGCCGGCGACGTAGACCTCACCATAAAAGCCCAGGGTGATTCTGCCGTCTGGCCGCACGAGCCGCTCGCCCGAGATCGGACGGCCGGGGAGGGCCTCAAGGACCTCGACGAGCAAAAGATCGGGCGGCTCGACAACGTAGTCGGGCATGGTCACCTTATGAAACTCTCTGGGGATGTTGCCGTTGGCTAGCTTTTCCTCGGGCGTGCGAACTGTCTGGCAACCGCACAACGCACAACTCGCTAGCAGCGCCAGCCAGCCGGCCCGTCGGTAGATTTTCCTCGCGCGATCCATGCAACACATCCTTCCGGCACTCCGACTTCGGCCGAACAGCCACCCGCAGACACGAGGCGATCAGCCTCGCGGAGACGATTTCCGATCTTCGAGGCCGCTACTTGCGCCAACCGTGCTTTCCTTGGGTTGGCCGCCAGAGCACGTTGCCCACGAGTTTTCGTCTCCAACCGGTCTTGACACGACATACAATCGGCACAATCGCCCCCTCGCTCAAATCGAAAATAGGCGGAATTCCCTTATCGGGTAGGCTGTGGGAAGTAGCGATTTTGCCGGCTGTAGTAACTTTGAGGATAACGGGTGGTTGTTGCGCCGGTTGAAATAGTTTGCAGCCAATCCACCCGGCGTGGAAGCCGATCCACGTGCCTTCGGTTTGGCTGCCGGGCCGCCCGGCCGGACCGCGGCCACGGGTCGTACGCCGCTTAACTGGCCCGAGCCGAATCCCATTGACTGAGCTTGCGAGGCAAACATCATCCCGGCCATTGTGTTTCCCGACATTCCCGGTGAGCCATAAAGCATCGGGGCAACCATCGGATTGGCCAGCATCATGTTGAGGTTATTACCCATTGTGTTGGAGGGTTGCGCCTGCATACCCAGGGCCGCCGCATCGGTCGGGCTCAACGACGCCGACGGATTCAGCGCGTACGCCAGCGGCAGCATTCCCATGTTTACGCCGCCCATGGCCGCCCCACCCATGCCCATGCCCATGGCACCCAAGCCCATGCCGTAACCCAGGCCCCCCGCACCCATGCCCCCCATCCCGTATCCGAGTCCGGCGCCCGTCGACGCCGCAGAGCCGGCGGCCGTCGCCGTTTGCCGCACGCCTCCCCGCAAAGAGCCCCCGCCATCGATCCAATCGCGGTGAGCCAACCCAGAGCTCGTCGAAGCCGATACATCACGCACCCTCCAATTCGCAAACCTTGTTTGCTGCTTCTAACTCCGCCAGATGCTTGTTTCGACTTCCTCGTTCTCCCGAAAACACTCAAAACCGTTCTCCCCCGCGAATACCCTGCATTCGTTATTTACGTAAAACCCGGACTTTCGCTTTTCTGCCCACTTTGACTACAGGATGGGGCGCGGCCTACCCGATCGAACGAATCAGGGCCCTGTGAGGAGAATGGGACTGCCTCCGCCCGAGGACATCGGAGGCCAACCAAGTCAACCGCGACTGAACGAGGCAAGGATGCGCACGAAATCGAGGAGGCGAAACGGGAGTCTGGCTCTGGCAGTGCTGGCGGGGGTCGTGTTCTTGCCAGAGTTGGCTCGGGCGCAGCAGACCGGACTCTTCCCGCTGGCGCCGATCCGACGACAGCGGGTCCCTTGCGACCAGGAAGATCCAGCCTACAAGGTCTACAAGCAGCGCTACTTTGGCTATCATCCCACGTGCTGGGAGCCGTTCCCCAAAGATTGGGGTTGCAAGAGTAAGGAACGAGCCGATCTGGCCAAGGAGTTGAAGGAGCGACCGTTTGATCCAGGCGCCGGCCTGGGCGGTGCTCCCGAGTCGCCGTTCCTTGATGAGAATATGGGACCGGAAATCACCCCGGTGCGGCCGGCGGCTCCTGCGCTGCCGGGGGCTCGGTCGCCTTTCGATCTTGAGGACACTCCAGGCCGTCCGGCGACACCCGGTCCTGGTGCACCGCCCGGAACCGGGCGCCCTGCTCCGCCTACCAACGACCCATTCAACCTCGATGACACTCCGGCTCGTCCGGGCGGTGATACGCCGGCCACGAAGCCCGCCACTGGCCAGCCTCAGCCGACGCCGCCCGGGGCTCAGAATGGCCCGGGGCTTTCTGCACCCGCCGATCGGAGCACCCAGGCTGCCACCGAGCGCGACGCGGCCGATGATGAAGCGGAAGCGCTCGAAAATGATGGGAAGCTGCTCGCACTGCCCAACCTCACTCTGCCGCCGGTTCCTGACCCCGAGGTGCCCTTCGGCACGCCGCCCTTCCAGCCGACGGCGGCCACGGCGAGCAACGCGACGCCCGACTCGACCACCACGCCGCCCCCCGCGCCGCGCCGCGGGTTGCTGAGTGGGTTTTTCAACAGCCTCGGCCTGAACTGGACGCGACGCTGACGCCAAGCGCCGCCAGATCGATCTCCGAGTACCCAACGCGCTTCGCAGGGGCCTTCTGTCGCTCGAAGGTCCCTGCGGAGCTTTGTTCGCGTCTCGGCGAACTGACGTTCGCGTCCTTAGTCCTTGGTCAATAGTCCTTGGTCGCTGGCGCGGACGTCGGAGGCTAATGACTAATGACCACGGACCAAGGACCAAGGACCAATGACCAAGTGGCACGCTGATGCAAAGCCGGCCGAAAGCTGTCACAATCGAAGATGATGTGCCCACGATCATCACGGGCGCGGCAATAGAGTTCGTACCCGGCCGAATAGATTGGTAGCAAGCTGGCCCACGTCGACGGCTCGACCCGAGCAGCGATAACGCATGCGAACCCGAACGATGTATTTGTACGCGGCGCTCGCGGCCTTGATCGCGACCATGGGTGTGGCCGCGTGGCTCCTGAACTCGCTCACCGAGCTTCACGACCGCTTCGCGCAGCACTCGCGAGCATTGGGTGTCGCGTTCCTCATCGCGCTGTTGGTGCTCTTGGCCGTTGGCGCCGTGGCCGTAGCGCGGTTGCTCTGGCGCTCGCGCTTGACGGTAACCCGGCCGGCCCAGGCGCCCGCCGACTTGATCGAAGCGGCGGGGGTGCAGACCGAGCAGGCCGAACGGGTGATCGAGCAGATCGGCGACCAGACCGCGCGGGCGCGGCTCAACGACGAGCTTTCGAGCCTGCGCGCAGGCCGCGAACGCCGAGAGTTTCGCGTGGTCGTCTTCGGCACGGGCTCGGCAGGGAAGACGTCGCTCATTAACGCCCTCCTGGGGAAAGAGGTCGGCGAGACCGCAGCCGTGATGGGGACCACCGAGCGCGCCGCGGAGCACACGTATGCCCTGGAAGGGGTCGAAGGGACGGTCTACTTGACCGACACGCCTGGCCTGTCGGAAATCGGCGAGGTGGGCTCGGAGCGCGAGCGCCAAGCACGCGACCTGGCGGCCCGGGCCGATTTGCTGCTGTTCGTTCTCGACCATGATTTGATCCGCACCGAGTATGAACCGCTGGCCGCGCTGGTCCGGCAGGGCAAGCGGTCGATTGTGGTGCTCAACAAGACCGACCGCTTCACCGACGCCGATTCCGCTCTGATCCTCGCCCGGCTGCGCGAGCGGTTGCGCGGCCTGGTGCCATCCGACGACGTCGTGGCCGGGGCCGCCGCGCCCCGGCCGCTGCCGGTTCGCACCCAGCGCCCCGACGGGTCGATCGAGACGCGCCTCGAGGCGCAGCCGCCCAACCTGCGAGCCCTGCGCGAGCGCATCGCGGCGATCCTCAAGCGCGAAGGCGACGCCCTGCGCGCGGCAACTTGTTGCTCCGCGCCACCTGCTCTCTCGAAAAGCCCAGGACCAGCTCGCCCGCGAGCGCGACCTGCGGGCCCAGGACATGATCGAAAAGTTTCAGTGGATCACCGCCGGAACCGTTTTCGCCAATCCGTTTCCCGCTGTCGAGCTGATCGCCAACGGGGCCGTCCAGTTTCAGATGATCTCCGAGCTTGCCGGCGTCTACGGCGTACAGATCTCGGCGTCGCACGTGCGGATGATCGGTGGCCAGATGATCCAGATGCTGCTCAAACTCGGGCTGGTCGAGACCGCCACCTCGCTGATCGCGGGGATCTTCAAATCGTCGCTGGTCGGCTACGCGGCCGCCGGTGCCGTGCAGGCTGTTTCCATGGCCTACTTGACGCACGTCTCGGGCGAAGCATTTGCCGACTATTTCCGCCGCGGCCAGACCTGGGGCGACGGCGGCATGCAGGCCGCGCTGGTGCGCCAGTTCGACCTCACCAGCCGCGCCGAGTTTCTTCAAGAGTTCGCCAAGCAAGCCGTCCAGAAGGTGTCGAGCCGATTGTTGCAGGGCGTGGCTCAAGCTCCCGCCAAGCCCGCACCCAAAACCTGACCGCCGCGCGTACGAGAGAGTCATGGCACAACCACCCGGACAATTCCCGCGCTTGTTTCCCGAGCCCGAGCAAACCATCGAGGGCGTCGGACGTGCCTTGCGCGAGGGCGCACCTCGAGCATCGAGATTCTGGAACGCTGCCTGGCGCAAGTCGACGAATGGGAGCAGCGGGTGCACGCGTGGGTCATTCTCGACCGCGAGGCGGCGCGAGCAGGCGCTCGCCCGCGACGCCGAGCTCAAGGCCGGGCACGACCGCGGTCCATTGCATGGAATTCCCGTCGGAATCAAAGACATTGTTGATGTTGCGGGCCTGCCGACCACTTGCGGTCGCAAGCGCTGGGCAGACAAGGCCGCCACCACCGATGCCGCGGTGGTGACACGCCTTCGCTCTTCGGCGCCGTCATCATGGGCAAGACGGTCACCACCCCGTACGCTTGGATTGATCCGCCGATCACGCGCAACCCCTGGAACCTGGATCGAACGCCGGGAGGCTCATCAAGCGGCTCGGCCGCCGCGGTCGCCTGCGGCATGTGCCTGGCCGCAATCGGCACCCAAACCGGCGGCTCGATCACCCGGCCCGCATCGTTTTGCGGCGCAGCGGGCATGAAGCCGACCTACGGCTCGGTTTTGGCCGACGGTATCGCGCCGTTCGCCCCGACCCTCGATCACGTGGGCGCGCTGGCCCGCACCGTCTCCGACCTTGTTGCGCTGTTCGCTGCGATCCGCGATGAAGGGGCAACCTCGTCTGAACCAGGCCAAGCAATGCGCCTGGGCCGGCTTCGCGGCTTTTTCGACCGAGGAGCCGAGCCGGTAATGCAAACGATGTTCGACGAAACGATCCCCGCTTTCGAAGCGGCAGGCGCCACTCTCATCGAGCTTCCCGATCCCGTGGACTTCGAACGGGTCGTCAAAGATCACCGCCGCGTCATGGCGGCTGAAGCCGCGGCGACTCACGCGAAGTCGCTTGACGAGGAACCCGATGCCTATCCGCCTCAGATCACGAAACTGATCGTCGAAGGCCGTAGCCTGACGGCGCTGGCCTACCTGAATGCCAAAAACCGAATCGCCGTGGACAGGAAGACGATGATGGCGGCACTGGCAAACAGTCAGCTCGATGCCCTGATCACGCCGGCGACTCTGGGCCCCGCGCCGGGCACGTGGACGACCGGCGATCCGGCGTTTAACTCTCCGTGGAGTTATACCGGGCTGCCTACCGTCTCGTTGCCGATCGGTCTGTCGAGCCTATGGCCTGCCACTGGCCGTCCAGCTCGTCGGCTGGTTCGGTCGAGACGACAAGCTGCTCGATGTCGCCGAACGGTGCGAGCAAGCCATTCGAACCGCGCGGCGCTGAAAGACACGTCAAATGGCCGACGAACAACTCAAAGAGATCCTCGACCAGCTCGAGACGCAAGTCGAGGGCGACGACATCGCCGGTCGAGCGCGCTCGCGAGAGCCTGGAATCGACGCTGTCGAGCCTCAAGCTGACCCCCGAGGAAGAGGCGTGCCCTCGCCGGTGAGCTGGCGCAACTGCGCGAGCTGGGCCACAAGCTCGACGATACCACGATCGAGATCGCCGCGTTCGGCATGGTCAGCCGGGGCAAGTCGTCGGTCTTGAATGCCTTGATGGGCCAGGACGTTCTTCCAGGTCGGCGCAACCCACGGCACGACGATCGTCCGGGCCGCCCAGCGCTGGCAGCACGATGAGTGCGCCGAGCGGCCCGGGACTGGAAGGGGCCCAGCTTGGTCGTGGTCGATACGCCGGGCATCGACGAGGTCGGCGGCGAGGTCCGCGAGGCCCTGGCGCACGACGTCGCCCGCCACGCCGATCTGATCCTGTTCGTCGTTTCCGGCGACATGCAGCGCAGGGAGATCGAGGCCCTCAGCGAGCTGCGCGAGGCCCAGAAACCGATCATCCTCGTCTTCAACCAGATCGACCGCTACCCCGACGTCGACCGCGACCAGATCTACGCCAAGATCAAGGACGAGCGCGTCAAGCACCTGGTCCGCCCCGACGACGTCGTGATGACGGCGGCCCGGCCCGATCCCTACAAGGTCAAGATCCAGCTCCCCGACGGCACGACGCAAGTCCAGTGGGAGCGGCCCGCGCCCGTGATCGAGCCGCTCAAGGTCCGCATCCTCGACGTGCTCGAGCGCGAAGGGAAAGCGCTGGTGGCCTTGAACACGCTCTTGATCGCCGGGCGACCTTCACGCGGAGATCGTGGCTCGCAAGATCCGCATCCGCGATGACGCCGCCAACCGGCTGATCTGGAACTTCGCACTGGCCACCGGGGCCGCCGTCGCCCTCAATCCGATTCCCGTCGTCGACATCGCCGGCGGTCTGGCTGTCGACGTGGGGATGATCGTCGCGCTTGAGCAAGGTCTACGGCATTCCGCTCACCCGGCGGACGGCCGCCAGCCTGGTCCGCGACATGATGCTGGCCCTCGGTGCCATGGGAGCCGTCGGCGTCGTCAGCCGGCTGGTCGGCAGCGGCATCAAGTCGTCACTCGCCGGGCTCACCGTTCTGAGCGGCGGACTGGCCGCTCCCTTGACCGCTCTCGGATACGCAACATTCGGACTGGCACAGGCCGTCACCGCCGCGTCGACCTCGTATGTCCTCGGCCAGGGCGCCAAGACCTATCTCCGCCAGGGCTGCCAGTGGGGCCCTCGCGGCATCAAGACGGTCATCCAGCAGATCCTCACCGAGGCCAAGGCCGACTCGGTCATCGACCGGCTTCGCGATGATTTGAAGAAGCGGCTCAAGAAATGACGGCCGGAGCGACTGTTGGCCACCGCCCCGCCACGCCCGGCAGCCGCGACTTTACACGTCGCGCGAAGACGAATAACATCAGACTGGACAGGTCAGAGCGCACGGTCGCGTGGTCCGGAAAACGTGGCGTCGGGCTGCCGGCTCGTTTGCATCTCCTGTTTCCCTATCCGTCCACGTCTCGGAAGCGAGGCCTGGAATGTCTCAAGCCATCGTCAACCTTGAGCAACTCCGCCGGTTCGCCGCGCGGCTCAAACAGTTCATCGACGAAATGATCGGCCAGCTCACCACCCTGCACAGTCAACTGGCTGGCCTCAGCCAGACCTGGCGCGACGGCGAGCAGGAAAACCCTCACCCGTTACCGAGATCCATGCCACGAAGCCGCGTCGTCATCATCGCCACCGCCGTCGCGCTGCTTTTCTTCGCGGCCGTGGCTTTCGAAGCCGTAACCACGCGGCCGGTGCGCGGGGCCATGCGCACGTGCTCGGAGCTCTTCAGCGTTGCCAACCGGCCTGGCCTCACCGAGTCCGAGCGGCTCGATGCGGCGCGTGCATTGTGCTCGAAACGATACCTCGCAACTCACGCGCTGGCTGTCTCCCCCGAGGGCGGCATCGTCGGCATTCCGCGCAACATTAACATGCACTTCAAAGCCTGGCGCGAAGACCACAACATCTGGGTCTGCACCAGGGATCGCGTCGGTCCCGTTTACCAGTTCGTGCATGAAGACGGGCGTTGGAAATTCGATGGTCCGGTCGCGCTGATCGATCGCTGGGGCCGAATGGTGCGAACCTCCGAGCTGCCTGTGCTCGCCGAATGACGAAGGATTCGTCCGAACCAATCAGGGCAGCTTGAGCAGATAAGCCTTGTTGTCAGAGGCCGCGATGGCAAGGTGCGTTCCGTCGGGGCTCCACGCGACGCCGTAGGTCATCGTGTAAGGGGCCAGTTGTTGATGAAAGATCGGCTTGGCTCCCGCGACGTCCCACACGTAAAGGTTGCCGCCGTAGCCGACCGACGCCAGCTTCTTGCCGTCAGGACTGAACGCGATCGAATAAACGTCGTCGGGATGCCCGTCGAGCTTGTGCAGTTCTTTGCCGTCGGCGACGTTCCAGATGCGAATGGTCTTGTCGACCGAGCCCGAGGCCAGCTTGGTACCGTCGGGGTGAAACGCGACTCCGTAAATGGGTGCGCCGTGGCCCTGGCTCTTGCGCAGCTCCTTGCCGTCGGCGACATTCCAGTACTTGATCAGCTTATCGTCGCCGCCGGTGGCGATGAGATCTCCCTTGGGGCTGAAGGCCACCGCGTAGGCGACCTTTTCATGGGCATTGAGCGAGCGCAGTTGTGCGGCTTTGGCAACGTCCCAGATGCGGCACGGTCTTGTCAGCCGCGGCGGTGGCGGCCAGCTTGCCGTCGGGGCTCCAGGCCACGTTGTAGATCTGCCCGGTGTGGCCCGAGAGCGTCTTGGCGCCAACTGCCGAGGGTAGCGTCCAGAGCGCCACCGCCCTGTCGGCGGAGCCCGCCAACAGCGCCGTCGGGTCGGGCAAGAACGCAACCGCCGTGACGGCCCCCCCTGCACTCTTGAAAGCGGCTCGCTCGGCCTTGGCGGCGTCGGCAACCGTCAGGTCGTAGACCTTCACGGTCCCATCCGCTGACCCCGCAGCCGCCATCGTGTTGTTGCTTGCAACGGCGACCGACGTGATACCCGCCGGCAGCGCCGGCATCGTCAAGAGGAGCTTGCCGTCACCCGTGTTCCAGATCCGCAGCGTCTTGTCGTCAGAGCCCGAAATTAACTTGGTGCCATCCTTGGTCACCACCAGCCCTTTCACCGCAGCCGTGTGGCCCGCAAGTGAGCGCACCAGGTTGCCGGTGCTGACGTCGAACACCTTGATCGAATTGTCAGCCGAGCCCGTGTAGACCTGCGCTCCGTTCGGTGCAACGGCCACGCTCAAGACCGGCCCTTGCTGACCGGCGAACACCCGAACGGCCGCAGGCGTCCAGATGCGGATGGCGTTGTCCGCCGCGGCGGAGACGACGCGTTTGTTGTCGGGAAGCACGGCGACTGCGGCAATCGCCGCATGATGGTCGAGAAGTGCCTGCAGCTCGCGGCCGGTGGCGGCGTCCCAGAACCGCACGGATTGATCGGCCGAGCCCGTCGCCACGCGAGCGGCGTCGTCCGACACGTAGACACTCGATACCGGCCCCGTATGCCCGGCCAGGGTCGCGATCGTCTTGCCGTCGGCGAGGTTCCACACGCGGGCTGTCTTGTCGGCCGAGCCGGTCGCAAGCTTGGCCCCGTCGCGGCTGACGCTCAAGGCGAGGACGGCGTCAGCGTGCCCCGCGAAGTCGCGGATGCTCTTACCCTCTTTGAGATCCCACAGCTTGGCCGTCTTGTCTGCCGAGCACGAGACAAGTTGGTTGCCGTCCTTGGCCGAAAACGCCAGGCCGTTGATCCGTGCGGCGTGGCCTTTCAGCTCCTTGATCGTCTTACCGTCGGCCACGTTGACGATGCGGATCACGTTGTCTTCGCCCCCGATCGCGAGCTGCTGGCCGTCAGCGCGAAACGCGAGCGCGGTGATCGGCGCGGGGAGTTTTTCAACCTTTCTGAGCTCCTTGCCATCGCTGGTCGCGTAAATGCGCACCGTCTTGTTTGCGAGGGCCGCCGCGAGTTGTGAGCCATCTTGATGGAAGCCCAGCGCGACGATCGGTTCGCCGGCCGCGATTTCCTTGATCGGCTTGCCATCGGCGGGGTTCACGATCCGAATGACCTTGTCGGCGCCGGCGAGCGCGAGCTTCGTGCCATCGCGGCTCAATGCAAACGACGCGACCGCCCCATTGGAATCGAAGCGCCGGCGCGGCGATGGGGAGCTGCCAGAGCCGGGCGAGCCCGTCTGAGCCCGCGGAGACCAGTTGCTGGTTGTTGGGCAAGTAGGCCACTGCCAGCACACCTTCTGCCGGCGTTTCGAGGGTGCCGTCGGGAGTCAGGTCCGCTTTCCAGAACCGGATGGTGCGGGCCTTGTCGGCCGTGGCGAGCTGGCGCCGTCGCTGCGCCAGGCTGCGGCCTGCACGTCGCCGTTGTGACCCTCGAGGTCCTTGACCGGCTTGCCGGACGCCAGGTCCCAAATCTTGATTGACCGTCCCGCCGCAGCCGCGAATTGCTTTCCATCGGGTTTGACCGCCAGCGCCTGAAGCGCCGCCGGGTGGCCGGCGAATGTCTGGGCAGGCACGGTCGCGGGCAGCTCCCACACCTTGGCCGTATTGTCGAGGCTCCCCGAGAGGACGTGCTTGCCGTCCGGGGCAAACGCGACGGTCAGCACGAGCTTGGAGTGGCCTTCGAGTTTCTTGATCTCCTTGCGTGTGGCCGCGTCCCACAGGCGCACGCTGAAGTCGAACCCCGCCGTGGCGAGTGTCTTGCCATCGGGGCTCCACGCGACGGCATAGACGGGTTCGGTATGCCCGTCGAGCGTCCCAACCACCGCCGCCTGCTGCGCCAGTGCGACCCCGGCTGTGGCCAGAGCGGTGAGGACAATTGCAGCGGCTCGCCGATCGTGTTTCAGTTTGCGGGCCATGGTGAGTGTTCTCCGTTTGACAATTGCTTAACATAGGCCCTCGACCACTGACCTGCAACCTTTTTCCAGGCTTTGCGAATTCGCGTGGCGTCGGATGGCATGTTTTGGTTCATGGTGCTGTTGATCTGAGTTTCATGGGTGGTGAGCACTTGAACGCGACCTTGGCGTTGTGTGTCAGGATGATGTTGGCGGCGCCAAAGCGGCAAGCCGGAAATGGCCTTGCCGGACGGGCCGCTGAGGCCGCCGGCATTGAACACAGGCACCGGGATCGATTATGATCTGAGTCGAAGAGTGAAACAGGAGTATGTGCCCGATGGGGCGGCTTCTGGTTCCTCAGATTCGCGGGGGATTAGCTCAGTTGGGAGAGCCTTGCATGGCATGCAAGAGGTCAGGGGTTCAAGTCCCCTATCCTCCACTTGTCCTAAGTAACGCCGAAGGCTAGACTTAGGCTTACCCGCCCTGACAGGCGGTGCGGCGTGTGTTCTTGCGGAATGGTGGTAGAACGGTGGTAAACCCTCCTTCTACCGCCCAAACCGGGAGAGTGCAATCATGCCGCGTCGCAAGGGAATTCCTGCCTACTGTGAGCACAGGGCAACCGGCCAGGCCCGTTGCATCGTTGACGGCCGATCCGTTTACTTGGGTGCGTTCGGCAGCGACGAATCGAAACGCAAATACCGCGAGCTGGTCAAGCGTGTGACGGCCGATCGCGTCAAGGAAGAAATGCGGCGCGCCGTCGAGGTCTTCACGGACATCACAGTCGCCGAGCTTGTTCCGCGCTACGTTTTGCACGTCGAGGGTTACTACGTCAAGAACGGCGAGCCGACAACCCAAGTCCTGCTGGTCAAGCGCGATCCGGGTTGCGCGTGAACTGTTCGGCGCGATCGAAGCGACGTCGTTCGGTCCGATGGCACTCCGACAATGCCAGGCAAAGTTTGTCGAACTTGGATGGTGCCGCGCCGAGGTCAATCGCGCGACCTACATCGTGCGTCAGATGTTCAAGTGGGCTGTCGGTCAAGAGTTGATTCCGGCATCGGTGCTGATGGCGTTGCAAGCGGTCGAGGGATTGCGGCCCGGCCGATGCGACGCGCCCGACCGCCCGCCCGTTGGTCCAGTCGACGATGCGACGGTCGAGGCGACGCTGGCCAAGGTCTCGCCAACGATACGGGCGATGGCGATGCTCCAATTGTTGACCGGCATGCGGCCAGATGAAGTCTGCCGACTGACGACCGGCGACCTGACGATGACCGGCACGACCTGGGAATACAAACCACAACGCCACAAGAATCAGCATCGTGGAAAAAAGCGCGTCATCATCATCGGTCCGCGAGGTCAAAGCCTGCTGCGCGACTGGCTCAAGCCCGATCTTGCGGCCCCGATCTTTCCCACGCCGAACGGTACGTTCTATGCGACCGGAATCTACCGCCAGGCGATCCGCAGGGGTTGCGATCGCGCTTTCCCGCATCCGATCCTGGGTTCGATTCCCGAAGACGACCTGACCGACGACCAGCGGTCCGAACTTGACGCATGGCGCAAGTCGCATAGGTGGTCGCCGAACCAATTGCGGCACGCGACCGCGACCAAACTTCGACGCAACGCTGGCGTAGAAACGACGCGCACGGTGCTCGGGCACGAGAAACTCGCCAGCACCGAAGTCTACGCTGAACGCGACTTGGAAACCGCCCGTCAGGCGATGGAAGCCTACGGCTGAAACTCCATGCCGGCTCGCGCGAAACCCAGCGCGCTACGAAATGCGCTAAGTTTTCTTAAGATGCCGCGCGCCCAGTTAACGGCAGTGGCGAATCTACATATCGTTCGATAGTCGAATTCATCAAACCACACCGGAGTCAACATCAATGAGTCTCATTGACGAATTGCAAAGCGGTTTGAGCGTTGCTGAGGTCGCGCATCTGATGAAAGTCAGCCCGCTGTCGGTTCATCGATGGCTGACGACCGGAAAATTGGCGAGCATCCGACTGCCGGGAAAACGGGTGATTCCACGCGCAGCGCTCGAGGAATTCCTGGAATCCCGGAAGACCGACGCGGCCAGCGAGCCAAAGCCCCGCCCGGCCCGGGGTGGCCGATCGCCCGCTGAACGCGCGAAGGCGGCAACGGAAGCAGCAGAGAAGGCGCGAGCGTTGGGCGCTTAAACCACACCACACCCGGCCCCGCACGAGCGGCACGCGAGGACGGGCACACTACCGCCGCAAACAAGGAGATCCAAATGAGCACCGACAAGACCGATGAGGAGCTTGAGCTTGAACACGGAAAGTACATCTACGACGCACTCAAGCGGCTGTCTGAGGCCGATTTCATCGAGTGGCTCAAAACCGAATTCAAGTGGTTCGATAGCGGTGAAGAAGAGTTGCGCTGCATGCACCTCTACCTGAAATCACAATTGACCGCCGATCAGCCGATCCAAGCGGCTTGATTCCCAGTCCCCTTTACCCTCAAACCCTCAACCCGCTAGCCGAAAGTTTTGCAACCAATAACCGGGAGGTGTTCTTTTATGCGAAATTCAAACGCGAGGGGTCTGGAAAATCTCGCCCTCATGAGCGCGACGGCCGCAAGGAAGCGAGCCCTGCGCAAAGAAAGAGGCCGTCCGCTCGATGCCGCAAGCCCCGAGTGGAACGGCCGTGCAAGACCACATGAAACGGTCTATCGACGACTATATGATGGCACCAGTGCGACGGCAAGCCCCGCCATCGCGACAAACCACAAGCGTTCCTGCCAAACCGGCGGATGACAACTGTCCGTTCGACGTCCCGCCGCTAGGCCCCGATGATGGCGAAGCGCCCGAGTCGGCCGGCGACAACCTCGCTCCGTCCGGCGTCGAAGGGTTGGTCGTCCAGGCTCGCGCATGTCTCGCGGCGGGCGATCGATCGTGGAAAGCGATGACCGCGCACTCGGTCGAGCTTGGCCGCGTTCTGATCGAAATCAAGAAGCAAAAAAAGCGCGGCGAGTTCATCCCGTTTGTCGAAACACGGATCGGCATCAGCAAATGGACAGCACAGGGATGCATGCGGCTTTACCGGCATCGTGACAAGATCGACTACACGCGGGGCTTTCGTTCGGCGCTCACAAATCTGTCTAAACCGTCAAAAGCTCCCAAGCTACCAGATCAGCCAGACCAAAAGCGTGACGATATCACGCTTTACTCTGATCAGGCCACAAACCCGCCATCGAAAGCGCTTCCTGCTCCCGAGAGTCAACCCGCCGCCAAGCCACCCGTCCCGCCTCCGGCTGCTCCCTCCGGTGGGTGTCGAATCAACGGCGTGTTGACGAGCGACACACCCGAGATCGCCAAGGAACGCGCGGCCGGTCGAATCCCAGCAGGGAACATCGTCGAGATCAGCGTGCCGGATAAGCCGGACACTCTGCAAGACGTCCAAGCCGAACACCAGCAGGCCAAGAAAGCCCAACAGCAGGCCGAGGACGCACTGTCTGACTCCGACTGGCTTGAGAGCCTACCCCTGGCGGCTGTGTTGGAGGGACCGCAACTGCGGCGGTTTAAGGCCGATGCTCTGGCGTACCGTCATCTGCGCACCGAGCGCGAACGATGGGGTCGCGCACTGGCCGCATATCGCAACAAGTGCCGCGACACAGGACCGTACTTGTGGCTGCTCACAACCGGCCTGAAATGCGGCCACCCGCGCACTTGGGCGAAGTGTGTCGACGCTTTCAACGGCGGGTGTAGTGGCGCGGGCACTGTTCGGACGGGCGAGTGCCCGGCATGCAGGGGTGCCGGCTATCGCGCCAAGGAGTTCCGATCATGACTGCACTACCCAAAGCGCCGATCGCACCTCTGACTGAAGTCCAGTCGTTGCGCTTGCTGCACTGTGAGTCTGATCAAAGCGACGAGACTAGCTGGTGCGAAGAGTTCAAGGCATACGTTGCGGCTCACCCTGGATTCCGCTTGCCGATTGCGACCGAAGAACAGGCGCTGGCGGCCCAGCGCGAACAAGAGGCTTGGGAAGCGGCTCATCCACGTTCTGCGCGCACACACCCACCATGCGCTGAGGAGGTATCACAGGGGGGTGATACGCATAAGATAAAGATGTCGCGCGGGCTCGGGTGCGCGATCTTAGATGGAAGCGTCGCGCTCACTCCTTCGCACCATTGGTATTAAGCGTATCACCCCCCCCCGCTGAAGCACTTTCTCGGGTTGAGTTGATTGCGGAAGCAAAGCGACTCACGGACAGCGACACGTTTGTTGTCGGTGGTCTTCATAAAACCAAACTCGCGCACGCCCATCGTTCTATGTCCTGGCTCAGCGGTGGCGCGTCGTATCTCTTCACCTACCACGACATGGCGGAGTGTACGGGAATCGACAAGCGGAACTTGCCGCGCACTGTACACAAACTTATTCGCGACGGGTCGCTCACGATTGTCTTTCCGGGTGTGTGTGGCCACGGCGTGCCGACTGGTCTCGGAACGCGGTGGGTATGGGTCGGTCCCAAACGAGAACTGGAGATTCAAACATGACACCAGATACAGAGCAGGCCAACGGCCAGCTTGAGCATGACAAACCGGAAGCGAGCCCCGATCTCAAAGTGTTCGCGCCACCCAGCGCGGCGAGCGACAACGTTCCAAAGCAGCACAAGTCCCATAAGCCGGCATCGTTCTACGGGCGAGTCAAAGAGCTAGCCGCAAGCGACACGTTTGCCGTTTGGGATGGCACGATTGACGCGGTTGCGAAAGCGTTTCGTGCCGCGGCGTGGGTGCGAGACGATCGTGTTTTCATTTTCGGCTTCGATGACCTTGGCTGGTGTATCGGTGCTTCGCCTAAGACCGCCGCAAAGGCCGCGCGTAAGCTGGTCGACTTTGGACTGGTCAAGATCATTAGGCGCGGTGTTCCGGGAGAGCGTGGCACGGCGAGTGGTGTCGCCACGACCTGGCAATGGCTTGGATCTCTGAGGGAGATTAAGTCATGAGCACAATCGCAATTTCTCCGGGTTCGGTCCCGTCCTCGCATGCCGGTCCGATCGCCCTGGCGCTGTCCTGTCCTACCGCGTCGTGGACGCACGCGACGGAGTTCAGCATCTCGGGTGTTAGCGGCGCTGTGCTGGTGACGACCATAGTCAACGGCGAGACCGAAGCGACGGTGGCTGTGACGACCGGATCGGCGACCGGGACGCTTACGGCGAGCGACGGTGCTGGCAATTCGGGTACGGTCACAGTCGCGCAAGGCGTCAGGTTGAGGAGAGCTTGGTTCCCTGCTTTATCCGAGAGGCGAGATCATGCAGAAATCACAAGAAAGGCGACTGACGCCCGAGATGGCAGCGAGCGAAATTGAGACAGCGCTTGCGCCAGTCGTAGCGGCCAAGTGGGGCGCTTTATCGCTAGTGTGCAGCGCGGCGGGTGCACGACCTGGGTCGTCATCTGTTCTGCGCTGGAGCGGCGCAGCAGCGCAACGGGTCTCATGACGGCGGCCGACTCGGATGCTTTGGCCGAATTGTTGGGACTTAGCGCGTGCGGCGTCGAGGGCGTTTACGTCGAGCGCTCTCAGATCGCTCAGTATGTCATGCGCACAGAGGGGAGCGGCCGACATGAAAGCACAACCAAGATCGCTGTTCGAGGTTTTGCCTGGCGGCGCGCCTCGACTTTGGCGGCACTGTGTTCACGCCCGAAGAAGTTTGGCTTGCGATCGAGTCTGCCCATGCGGTCGACGTGCACACCGAGCGGCTTGTGTGGATCTCGCTGCCGTTCATCCGCGACACCCGTTCGATGATTCGGCGCGGGTGGCGTATCGGCACTTTGCTGCTAGACCCGCGCACGGTGGCCGAACCGAGCGTGTTTGAGAGTGTTTTCTCCCTACTCGACGGTATGGATCGTGATTCGGTTTGTGATGTTGTCGCAGAGGCCGCCAGGCGGATCGTGCAGCCGCTAGTCAATTGATCGGAGTGTGTTTATGTCTGATATGGAAAATAGAATTATCAGGGCGAAGATGGAGCGTGCGTTGGTTGCGGTCGACAGCCGGATTGCTACTCCGGGACAGGGAAACTTGCGTTTTTTGGGAACCGTCACAACGTCGGGTTCGTTCCCAACGCAGGTTCCCGCCGTGTTTCTGCTCTTGCAAACTCATGTCAATATCGTTAACACGACGACTGGTCCGATTCCGAGTCTGGTGACCGACTTGGGCGTTATACCAGCGACGTGTCTCGGCCCTAAAGTTCCCGCTATCGGCGATGTCGTTCCCGTGTACGATGTGGGCGGCGCATGGTGTTTTGAGCGAATGGGCACCACGAATCCGTGTAATGCCGGTTGCCTGCTGCCGACGACTGGCGTCATGACGTTCAGTTGGTCGGGCGGGACTTTGGAGGCGGGTTCTCAGCCTATGGTGTACGGGACTAACCTGCTTTGCGGCACGATCGCGGAAGGATGGCAGATTCAGGGAACGTATGATTATGCGCCCGGATGTTGGATCTTTGACGAGGACGGAGTTTTTGACATCGTCTTGTACTGTAGTTCCGACCAAATCATTGCTGGCGTTTGCTTCGACGACAATCTCATGAGTTGCGGCGAGTGCGTCTGCCAAGATGGCCAGTGCGCTTTTACCTTGACGGGTTTTACCTGCAATCCGTTTTCCACTACCTGGACGGTGCCAGACGATCCTTCACTTTGTTCGGCGAACATACGGACGATTCTTGGCGACAGCGTTACTTTTACGTGGACTGACTCATGAAATGTCCTACACGTGATCATGAGTGCCCGCTAGGCAAACCCACTTGTCGCGGGCTCAAGATCAGTCGGTTTTGTGAGTACGTCGATCCGAGTCATCCGGACTTCACGCCGTCTTACGTGCGCATACTTAGAGCGCGACGACGTGGTTTATCCTCCGGCCATGCAGCAGGCCCGTCAGCGCCCTATCGGCTGCGGGTGGAGTCATCGGTGCGGCAATGCACGGCGAGCCGATCACAGTCGATCAGACGGAGCACGAGCGGCGCTTGGTTATCTGTCATGCTTGTGAGCAGTACGACGCTGCGGCGGGTCGCTGTCGGGCTTGTGGTTGTGTCGCGCGGTGGAAGGCACGAGCTGCGCCAGGAGCACTGTCCGCTTGACCCGCCGCGTTGGTGACGGTGCGCGGTTCGTACACAACCCGTAATCATTACAGCCAATTAACCATTTACAGCAGTAACAGCCGGATGCTACAATGCGACAGGTTGACAAACTGGGCAGCGCGTTGCTGTGAGATCGAAGGATCAAAACAAGTGGATTTCTCAAGCCGAAGCGAGCCGCATGCTGGGTTGCGCGGAGCGTTGTTCGGAGACTCATCGATGAGGGTCACTTAGGCGTCAGGCGCTTGCCTGCTAGTTCGGCGCACGTGCTAGCGAGTGACGTAAGGCGACTCGCACGAGTCGGTTCAGCCAGCGACAGCGAGGTAACATTGCCGGCGTTCGCAAAGATCGGAGGGTAAAAGCATGCCAGTAGAATCCGTTCCCAAGGCAGCGACGCCCGCATCGACACCAGCGCCGACTGCTGTTCCGGCGGTCCCACCGGGGCAGGACGTAGTTTCGATGACGGTTGGCACGATGAACTCGATTGTCGACGCTGAGGCAGAGAAGCGCGCGGCGGCAAGAGTGGCCGCCATGTTGGCCAGCGAGCGGCAGAAGTGGGAGTCTGAGCGGCAGACCGCCCAACAACAGCAGACGATTCAGCAGGCCGTACAACAGAGTCAGGCCGCGCCGTCGGGTCTTAGCCTTTCGCCCGGCGGCGCGGCGGCGCAGCAGGGACAAGAGCAGGGACCGCCTCCACGGATTCTGCCCACACCCGCCGAGCTTTCGCGAATGACTCCGACTCAGCGGGCGCAAGCTGTCGCGACTTTGGATCAGCGCGACGATCAATCGCTGGGCGATCGGCTGCTTGAAGACGCTCGAGCGCGTCGCCAGCAGCAAGCGCCGGTCAACGCTGGCCAGCCGTTGACGAATATCCGGGCCGGCGCGGGCGGATTCCGGTCGACGAGTTTAGCCACCCGGATTACAAGGGACGTTGACCATGCCGGCTCCCAGTGCGCTAACCCGACCACGATGGGACTCATACCGGATGCCGTCCGGTCCTGCCGCTGCGGCGCGCCCGGCATCGTTGTCGGAGCTTGCGGCTGGTGGGTTCAAGGTTGTCGCCGACAACGCGCTCGTCATCGCCAAGTCGGAATTCGATGGGACCGCCAGGGATCAGTTCGGTGCGATCGCGTGGGTGCCGTTGACGAATTCTCTGGTGGGACGACTGCAAGTCGGCGACGGCTATTTTTACACTTCGGTCGACCACCACACCATGATGATCGACAGGAATCCGGCGACGGCATGGTCTGTGCGGCCACCGGACTTGCAGGGTACGGTTCGCACCGTAACGGAGGCGGGTGTAATCCCGTTGACGTTGGACGATGGGGCGGAGGAAATCGCGCTGTTCATCCGGCGAAACCCTGCCGTCAGTCGCGCACTCGGGTTGACGGTGAAGCGTGCCCGTTATCTCTTCGAGCCTGGCGCGGTCGCGACGGCAAAGCAGCCCTGGGGAATTGACTGGCGGGCGCACGTCGAGCGGCACTTGAGCGGAGACTTCGGGTACGGTTGTTATTCTGCGGAACCGCTCTCATCTGAGGCGCGGTGGTCGCTTGGGATGCAGCCACGCGCAGTGCAAAATTCTGAGGCGGTTCGTAAGGGTGGAGTGGTCCAGTCGCGGTTCTGGCCGAGTGAAGAAGAATGCGAAAACCTCAAACCGAAGAGCGCGGGCTCTGACTGGAAACCGCCGAGCATAAATGTTCTAACGTTTATCGGATCGCGTACCCTGGCGTGGGCGGGTGCCGCCTGGCCAAGCGTAGGAGGCTTAACCGATGGCTGAGTATCGTAGCGGGCTGATGTCTGACAATCGCGATTCCACCCACAAGCGCACGTGTCCGCCCTGTGCGACACCCAGACCTGGAGTCGAGGCGCTGGGCGCTCGATTTCGCGCGAACCCTGATCTGGAGAGTCGCGACTTAGTGGCGCGGAGCTTTGACGAGTGCCGCGCTCGAGGCGGAACGATTGCAGGGTTCGGCCAGGAGATTTCGCGCGGCAACGTGCCGACGGCGCCCGCGGCTGCGGTGGGGATTCATGGGCGCCACCGCACAAGCAGTATCCGCGTTGATATGCTTGGCTGTTTGGGTTCTACTGGTCGGTGACTCGTGGGGGTTCGGGGGACGGTTTCAACGTGAGGGAAACACGCCATGGGCAAGCTGAAAGACGCCCGATTGGTTGCCAGAGCGCTTCGTGAGCACTGGCCGATTCCTCCCGAGATCCGCCAGCTTGCGATCACGACGCTGGGTGAGATCCTGAGCGACAAGACGGCGAGCAAGCGGACCAAGGTTTCGGCAGCGAGGGCGCTTTTCGGCGCGGGCAAATGCAATAACGACGGAATTAGGACTGCGGCGTTTTGCAAGCGGCTTGAGGGCAACGACGCCATGGTCGCTGCGGCTGAAGAGAATGCGACATCGCTGGCCGCGTGGTTCGCCGAACAGGCAGTTCTCGCGGGTGCCGATGGCGATGCTGACGGTGACTTCGCGGAGGTCAACGGCGACTACGATGCCGGTGAGTCACCCCTTTCCAGATGGGAGTATCCGACTCGTGAGTAAGACCACCAGTAACACCCTGACGGGTTTCTCGGTTCGTCCCGGTGGCCAGTACGCTTGCACGGATGGTCGCGGTTGCACCGTCCCGCCAATGCCCGGCAAGCGGCCGAGTGAGATCATGCCGCCCAATCATCGATTCTCCGTCGATGACCAACCGATGGCGCAACCTGAGTCGCCCGAGCGGTGGGCGGGTGGCAGCATCCCGGTCATCCCTGGTGATTGCCCTGGCGGTTCGGCTGCAATGGTGAGGCGCGCCAAGTAGCGGGCGATTGGATGCACTATGCAGTCGGTTTAGTGCGGTTTCGCCATGAGCGTAAGCGTGCAAGCATTCACCTAGCGCCGTTTCACACTAAGCCGTCTGCACACTGCACCTATTGTCGCCGTTTCATTTCTTGGAACTCCTCGAAGAACGGCCTAACCTGGAGACCCTCCAGCCAGTCGTCTCCCAGGGTGGCGAGGTCAAGTCTGCCGACTCGTCTCCATGACGGCCTAAGCGGCTGTGGTGACTCTGTAGGCGGTTCGACGCTCTTGGTCCTGTCAGGCATCGAGCGTTCCCTGTGCGCGGCGTGGATGCCAGCGTCGGTCAGTCTGAGGCCATCTAACAGACGGGTGGCCAGTCCACGTCGTTCGAGGCGTTGGAAGGCGCGCGTGACCTTGCCGTAGACTCTGGTCGCCTCTTCGAGTGACACACCATCCGGGCGACATCTACCGCCGTTCGGGTGTCGCCGAATCACTGGTCCATAGTGCCAGCCGTAGTAAGCGCTCTCAATCTCACTGCGGTACACGTCGGGTAGGCCGTTGATACGCTTGCGTTCGATGTTCGCCAGGGCGCGAGTCAAGATGACGCGCTGGAGTGACGATAGGGGCTGTGCCATTAATAAGTGTCCTTTCAAGCGGGGATGATGCGTCGTGGGGCAACGTGGCGAACCGTTAAGCGCTCTGCGATCGGTTGCCAAACCAGCGCTGGCGCATGGCGTCGACTTGTTGAACCCACCGGATGATCGCGTCGTGGGGGATCGGTTGTGGGAGCGGTGGTGCCGACAGTCTGACGTCGATGCCGATGTCGTCGAGTCGATCGATCAGTTCGTGTGGTGAGACGCGATTCCTTTGGTTTGATTTGATTGCGTCTGCAACCGCGCGTGACTGTTCCTCTGGTAAGCGCGACATCTTGTCAAACGAGATGCCGTAACGGCCCCAGAAAGCGTGTGGGTTCTGCCACATGTTCTGGCGAGCAATCCAGCGCCAGTACGCTTTGCCTTCGATGAACTCTGAGTTGTGATGGCATTCCGAGCAAAGGATATGCAAGTTGCTGATGTCATCGGACCCGCCGTTGGCTCGTGCTCGGATGTGGGCGCGTTCACCACCACGGCATCCACAGGCCATGCAGCAACCCTCTTGGTAGGCAAACGGCATCTTGACGCCATGCTCTGCCCATCGGTCCGGGTTGGACCAATAGGCGTGGATGTCGCGAACCTTCGGTAGTTTCTTGCGATCGCCAGGTAGATCTAACATCGATAAGTGTCCTTTGATGGTTTGACGTAAACCGGTCCCCACGAAGACCAAGTTTCGGTGCCCATTCTGGCCGGCTGTCAGGCCATCGACTCAGCGCACCGGAGGACCCGAGCGACTTGGATGTAGTTCCATTCCTTGCCGCGCCGGGTGGTGTGGCCCTCCGCGTTCAATCGGCCAGCGATCGCCTGCTGGCTCAAACCCTCACTGCGCCATTCGAGCATCATCGGCACGAGATCGGCATACGCTTCATCCGCTGCAAGTCTGCTGGCCTGTCCTCCGGCCGCCGCGCCACGCTGTCGCGCTTCATCGTCCAGGTTGCGGCACATGGGTAGTGCAGCACAGCTTGCCGGCGGATGAGTCGATCACTTCTTGCGGCACACCGTCAGGGTAGAGCGCTCGCAGTTTGGCTCGATTCATGCTTGCCGGCGTTGTACAGCACCATCGCCTTGCTGACGCGGGTACTGTTCTTGTACGCGCAGTTGCGCTCTTCGGTGCGCTGGCCGATCTTGCGGGTTTCCTCAGCCGCGAGGGCAACCAAGATGTCGATCGTGAACTCGTTGGCAAACGGGTTGTCGCACGCGATGAACTTGACCTTGCTCTTTCGCAGTTCAGCCATCGCTATTGTCGAACGAACCAAGCGGTCCAGTTTGGCAATGCACAGCGTCGCCTTGGCGCACTTGGCATGACGGATTGCCTTCATGAACTCTGGTCGGTCCTCCAAGTCATCATGAGTACCGCTCTCGATCTCGGTGTAAGTGGCGATCAACTCACAGCCAGTCGCCTTGACGTGTGCTGTGATCGCAGCGTCTTGTCCTTCAAGCCCCAGGCCGCTTTCGCCTTGCTTGTCAGTGCTCACCCGCCGCAGTGCCACCAGCTTGTCAGTCATTTTGTGCTCCAAAACAAGGGGTTTCCGTGCGTCACCAAGGGAATAATACACTCGCTTCATCGTCCGGTCAAGGGGTTGTCTCATAATAATTCTGAGAACTGACTGTGATGTGCACCTATCTGTTATGCGCAATCCTGCATGCATGAGACATGGACCTTATCGGTTTCAGCTTGGCGGCCGCGCGGACGTTAAAAAAATACTGGCGAATTTTGGGTTGCCCATCGGTGCGATGGCTGCACAACGCTATTCGCCCCATGGACAGCCCCAGCATCGTCGCCCTGAGCCGATCGCCCTGCTGCCCGATGCCTACTACCTGCCATCGGCTCGATGCGTCACACGCGAACGTCGTCGTTCCGGCCCGCAGGAGCAGGAGGCGCAGGATCAAGGTGTTCACAACACCTTGATTCGGGGAAGCACGAACGCACCGTACCTGCTCGCCCGTCTGGAGCGTGATCATCCTGGGATCGTAGCGTCTCACCGTCGAGGCCGCGCACGAAAAAGGGCGGACGCCACGAGCGCCCGCCCCACTCCTCCGACACTACCACTCCATCCTACTCGCGCCGTCAAACGAAAACGGCGGCCCGCTCCGACAACGCGTCGGTAGGTCGCCGTCTCCGCTTACTGGTTAGCTCAATCTTACGCCACCCCGTCCAGTGCCGCCACCGACCGCCCTGGCGTGCCCGCCCTGCTGCGTTCGGCTATCCCGCCCATCGCCAGGACGGCCCGGACGCTCGAAGCACAGAAGCGATTTAACGGGCTCGCCAGGCGACTACCACTGTCTACCACTTTTGACTCATACCGATGGCTGAAAGGGCTGAAATCCGTTGCATAAGCCGGACGATACTTGATACATTTTGCCCGATGGATTATGGTATGGCGTTGTTGGAGTTACGATCAATTTATGCGAGAACATACTCTGCATGGCATGCAAGAGGTCAGGGGTTCAAGTCCCCTATCCTCCATTGCCGCTCCGCGGCAATAGAGCAGGAAAGCGGAGAAAGTAGCGAGGAGAACAGAGAAGGCGTCGCCCGCTCGCCTGCGGTCTCCTTTCTACTTACTACTTTCTTGAATTGGCGCTTCATCTCACGTCCACCTGCCAACCCGCTCGTGAAGCGAGGCGCAACGCTTTCTTGCTGCGCCAAGCCTTCCCCGTTACCGTTTCCGCATGACCACACCTCGCAGTTTCTTCTCTCGCATCAAAGCGGCGGCACGGCAGCTCGCCGCCCGCGTCCAGTCGCCGCCCATGATCGGCACGCCGCCATCCGAGCGGCCTAGATGGCACGATCCGGCCGCGCACGCGAGGGACTTCGCCCATCGCTATGCGGAGGATATCGACCTGGCTGTCGCCGATCGCATGATGGCATTGGGCATCCCGAATTATCAGATCGGTCGTCCTGACCCCGACCATCGGGGTCAATGGCGCGCGTTCTTTCCTCAGCAGGGAACCGGCGGCGGCGTGGTTGGGAATAAGATCAACGCCGATGCCGGATTGTTCGACACCGACCTGATGACCAGGATATACGGCCCGAAGATCGGCGAGAAATGGGCGAAGGATCGCCTGCGGGACCGGCTCGACCAGATCATCGCGCACGAGTACGCCGAGGCATCCGGCATCAGCCATGCGGAAGCGGTTCAGCGCGCGGCGGAAACACCCCTGACGATCCGTGAGAAGGCCCGGGAAAGGCTCCGGGAGATGGCGGAGGCAGAAAGGCGACGCAAGGGTCGCTGAAACTCTTCGCGGCGCTCCCAACCCTGCCGAGTAAGCTGGAAGACGCAATCATCGCCCTTCGTGAACGTCCCGACCGATTCCATGATCCCCGCCCGCGCCAATTCACGGTAGTCCCGGCGATTGGCGTCGGTGACCTCATGATCGCCCGCCAGGTGCCGCGCCAGCGTTCGCCTGGCCGCGCGCGAGAGCTCGAGCCGATCCGGCAGTCGCGGCTCCAGGCTGCGGAGGTGCGCCTCGGCGGCGGCGAGCAGCTCGTCTCGCCGCGCCCAGCCTCCCTCGGTGAACCGGAAATCCGTGCCGTCCGGCTCCATGATCCCGGCCTCGACGAGTTCGCTGAAGGAATCGCGGTCGCGCTCTCTGACCGGCAAACGCCAGCCCTTGACGCGGAAGCGAAGCACAGCGACGGCGGACTCGGACAAAGCAATCATTTGGATGGAATCCTCTTGGCCGAATTGTACCGACCAGCGGAATCGGGCGGAATGCGAGTCGGCCTTGGCCCTCCGCTGATGAGTGGACGTTGCCTTTTGCGCCGCCGCGATCGGACAGGCGCGGAGAAAGCCGCAAGCAGAGCTGAACCGCCGCCGTCCGCTCATCTCAGGTCTATTTGCCAACTCGCTCGTAAAGCTTTATCTCGAATTCGATCATGGCGAGCTCGATATCGGCAAGCTGGGCGAACGCCAGAATTCCGGCCCAGATCACCTTGAGTTCACTGAGCTTCATTGACTCGGACGCGGCTCTCTTGGCGAGCTTGGCGATTTGCCGCGCCGCCCAGCGGGCACGATCCGGCACACGGCCGGGGGCCCGACCGAGGGCGTGGCGGCGATGGCGATCGACAGCGGCCCGCACTTTGGGATGCGCGGCCCAGCGGTAGGCCGTTCGCTGGGCGACCTGGTTCTCGGTCGCCCACCTGGCGACGGGAATGCCCTGAGCGATTGCAACGGCGAGCTGACTTTTCATGTGCTTGCTGCGAGTCGAATTTCGAAACATGGCAGGAAATGGCACGAAGTGGCAGGTTTTCACCGGGGCTCCGATTGGCCCCGCTCGCGGTTCTCAGCCCGGGGCCCAGGCTGGCCGGCACGCCCTCGACGGGCACAGAATTGGTGGAAGTGATTGGCGGCTTCCGGGTTAGCGAAGCGAGCTCAAATCCGATCGGTCCAATCCGTCCGATCCGTCCGATCAGTCCGATCCAGCGCTGACTATGCACGGCCAAGGCCGATTCTGCCACTTCTGGCTCTCGTCGCCGGGTCGCCACGTGACGCGGCGCCACGCACACCCGCCCGAATGGCATTCGGCCGCGACACGATCATCGCGCGCGCCTCTCTCTCTATATATACTGGAAAAGAGGGGTACTGCGCACTTTCCAGAGTGCGAATTCGGCGTATGTTTAGGTCGCTACGATCATTGTGGCCCCGCAAACTGTGCAATACTCATCGTATACGAATTCGGCTTATGTCTGACCTCCATTCGACAAAAACAGGAGATTTTGCCCGAAGGACGGGAGGATCTATCCCAGAGATGCATCGACGGGTGGTTGATTTACGAACCGTGGGTGTCTGCTTCGCGCTGGTGCGCGCCGGGTTCGTCTAGCCTGCGCGCGGTCCCGGGGCGCGCCGACAAACGCCACCTGATCAAGCTAATGACTGATCCGTACAACGCCAAGAAGCTCGCCGGGAACCTCCTCAATGTACACGGACTTCCCCTCGAGTATGTCCGCCAGGGCTACCTCTCTCTTTCCGACGCGACCAAGACGCTGCACGAGCTCATCATGGCTCGCAAGATCCGCCACGACGGGCACCCGGTCCTGCGATGGCACGCGAGCAACGCGGTGGCCCGCAAAGATCCGGCCGGCAACATCAAGCTCGGCAAGGAGAAGTCAAGGAAGAAGATCGACGGCATGGCGGCGCTGGTCAACGCCATAGCGGGGGCAATCAACAATCCGCCCGAGCCTCCGAGTGTGTATGAGCACCGGGGGATTCCTTCGGTTGTAGGGGGGCGGCATGGCTCACGTTCGCCGCAGACCGCCCTGGCGGGCCGTTAGGGCGTTTCCTTGCCACTTGGCTGATAGGGTTCCGGGCCCACTCGGCCGGAATCGCTCAGAATCGATTGCGGGGGCTTGGGATGAAACCGATTCGCTCCTGTTGTGGTGCCCCCCCGGCTCGCCAATTCCACGGTCGAAGCCGACACGGACCCTGACACTGGCGCGCCTGCCGGGACGGAGAGTTCCTTCACGCGGGGTCGGTGGAAAATTCTCATAAACAAACGCCGATTGATGTCGCACGTTCGACGCGATCTCAGTCTGTCGCTTTCATCGCCAACCGGCTCAACGAGGGAAGGCAGGCTACACCGACTGGCGCCGCGTGGCCGGCAATGCAGGTCGTTCGCATCCTCGACCGCGGCGATTACCAGGCCATCGAGGAGGCCTGCGGGAATAGGGGCCTCACATCGAGCCATTTGGGACCGTGCGACCTGTGCTCAGAATGCGGATGGAAAAAGACTGCGACCTCGACGAAATTTCGCAATGTAACTCACTCAGCGAGCTACGATGAACGGCGGACCAAGAAAACGGGGCGCCGACCAATCAATCCCGGTCGACACTTGACGAGCCGATCTCCAGTCGACCACAATCGCCACCATCTGAGATGCCTCGTCGACCTGCGAGAACTCGATGAGGCAGAGCCAGGGTGGCCCGCGGCGTGCAGCTAAGCACACCGGCGGGTCTTTTTTTTAGCTACGTCGACAGACGGTAGGCCGACGCAGCCCGGCCAAGGTGGCCCGCAGCGTGCCCAAGCGATGGCACGCCGGCGGGTTTTTCTTTTGCGCTCATCCGACCCTGAGGTCCCGGACTTTCCGCCCTGCGCAGCATCAAGGAGCTTTGCCATGCACAGCCAAGGCCGATACGGACTGCAGGTGACGTCAGAGGTATCACGGGGTCGAGCGCGCAACCGGACCCGACGCAACCGACGACTCTGGGTGCTCGAGGGGCTGGAGAACCGGATCCTGCTCACAGGCGGGCCCACGATCTACACGGTCAACGCGATCACCGATTCGGGAGCCGGATCGGGGACCACAGGCGACCTGCTCTATTGCGTCACTCAGGCCAACTCCAACCCGAACTCTGCCGGCAGCGAGATCCAGTTCGATCCGACGGTTTTCGGGTCACCGCAGACGATCGTCCTGAGCAGCACTCTCGTGCTCGCTGAAACAGCAGGCCCGGAGTCGATCGACGGTCCCGGCGCGAGTATCGTCACGGTCAGCGGCAACAACGCCGTCGGGGTGTTCTCGGTGACGAGCGGGGTGACGGCCTCGTTCACCGGCCTGACCATCACGGACGGGTTGGCCGCTCAAGGTGGTGGTCTCTCCATCTTGGGCGGCAAGGTCTCGCTCACGAGCGTTTCGGTTATCAACAACCAAGCCATGGGAGCGGCTGGAGGGGGAGGTACCGCCAACAACCCCTCTGGTGCCGGCGGCAGTGGCGCGGGAGGCGGGATTTACTTAAACGGGGGGAGCTTGACGCTGGACGACGACACCATCGCCGGCAATGTCGCGCGCGGCGCCGCCGCCGCCGGGGGTTCGGCGGACGGGGGCGGGATCGACGCTGCCCATGGAACCCTAGTCCTCGACAACGACGTGATTGAATCGAATCAAGCGATGGGCGGCACCGGAGGGAACGGGATCACCGGCGGTGCCGGTGGACTGGCGGGAGGCGGCGGCATCTACCTGGAAGCGGGCAGCCTGACGCTGAACGACGACACCATCGCTGGCAATCTCGCCGACGGCGGTCACGGCGGCAGCAGCGAGCACACAACCATTGTTGCCCATGGGGGTGCCGGCGGATCGGGGGCCGGCGGCGGCATTTATGTGGCTGGTGGCACGCTTTCTCTCAACAACGACGTCGTGGCATCGAATCGAGCCATCGGTGGCGCTGGAGGATTATTGCGGGGCGCTGGAGGATTGGCCGCCGGCGGCGGCATCTATGCGGCTCCAGCAAGCCTTGTCCTCGACAACGACGAATTCGAATCCAATCAGGCCATCGGTGGCGTGGGAAATTATTTCCTCCACGGTGCGGGACCGGCAGCCGGCGGCGGCATCGATGTGTTTGGTGGAACCGATGCCATGAACAACGACGTATTCAACTCGGATCAAGCCATCGGTGGCGCCGGCGCCCCCGACGGCGGCGGAGGCGCCGGCGAGGGCGGCGGGATGTTCGTCAGCGCCGCCGCGCTCACTCTGAACGGTGCCACGATTGACAACGATATGGCCGTTGGCGGCGGCGGCGGCATCGCCGTTCCCCCTCGCTTTGATGGCGGCCGCGCTGGGAATGGCGGGCCAGGTCAGGGCGGCGGCCTGTTTGTCACCAACTCCGCGCTCACATTGAACGGTGCTACGCTCGCCAACGATACGGCCGTCGGCGGCGGCGGCGGCATTGCTAGCGACGGTGGGTCAGCCGCCGGGAACGGCGGATACGGCCAGGGGGGCGCCTTGTTTGCCAGCGGGGACGCACTGACACTGAACGGGGCCATGATGGCCAACGATCACGCAATTGGAGGCGCCGGCGGCAGCGGCCGCGGCCCCAACTTTCTCCCGCATTACCCCTTCCCCCCGCACGGTGGGGCCGGCCAGGGAGGCGGCTTCTATGCCGTCGGTGGCAATCTCGTTCTGTCGGGCGACTGCCTTCGCGACGACACGGCGTCCGGGGGGTTTGGCGGCGCCGGCGTTAACGAACGCAACGGTGGGACCGGCGGATCGGGCCAGGGCGGCGGCCTGTTCGTCCGCGCCGCCACGGTGACTCTGAGCGATGTCGCGAATACCAACGATCGGGCCGTTGGCGCGGCGGGCGGCGCGGGCGGCAGCGGCGCAGGCGGTTATGGCGGCGGCAACGGAGGTGCTGGCGGCGCGGGCGGGTCGGGGCTCGGCGGCGGCCTGTTCGTCGAGGGCGGCGCTCTCACGTTGAACGGTTGCGCGGTGACCAACGATGCCACCTCGGGCGGCGTCGGCGGCGCGGGCGGCAACGGGGGCGCCGGCGGGTTCGTCTTCGGCAGCGGCGGCAGCCAGATCTTCGGCAACGGCGGCAACGGCGGTGCCGGCGGCGCAGGCGGGTCGGGGTTCGGCGGCGGCCTGTTCATCGAGGGCGTCTCTGTCAGCCTCAACGGTTCCGCGATGACCAACGATGCCGTCTCGGGCGGCGTCGGCGGGGCCGGCGGCAACGGCGGCCCGCCGGGAGGAGGCACAGCGAGGAGTGGCATGGATGGACCCACGGGTGCCGGCGGGTCGGGCCAGGGCGGCGGCATCTTCAACGACGGCACGTTGACGGTCATCAACTCCACGGTCGCCGACAATTCGGCCGACACCGGGGGCGGAGTCGCCAGCGAGGGCAGCCTCACCGCCGTCAATGCCACCATTGCCGAAAATGACGTTGCCAGCGGCGGCACAGGCGGCGGGCTGGATGTCATCGCCGGTACGGCCGTTCTGGACAACACGATCGTCGCGCTCGACACGAACGGGACCGGGAGCGGTGCGCCCGCCGATGACATCGCCGGGACTGTCTCATCGGCGAGTGCGTACAACCTGATCGGCACCGGCGGTTCCGGCGGCCTGACCAATGGCGCCGACGGCAACCAGGTCGGCGTCTCGAACCCGGGGCTCGGAACCCTCGCCGACAACGGCGGCCCGACCCAGACCATCGCGCTTTTGACGACGAGCCCCGCCATCGACGCCGGCGACAACGCTTTGGCCGTCGACCCTACGACCGGGCAGCCGCTACTGTACGACCAGCGCGGTCCGGGATTCCCGCGAATCGTCAACGGCACAGTCGACATTGGTGCTTACGAATTCCAGGGCGCTGTCGTCACGGGGTACTCCGTCGGCTGGGGGATCGAAACCATCAGCCTACAGACCGCCGCTGACCACCTGCGACTGCTACCTGCGGGGCGAACCACCGATTTGCCGTGGCTGGGAATTTACGAATTGTCGATTACGCTCAGCACCGCCGAGATGCTGGCCTCAGCAGATGTGACGGTCACAAGTGACATCGGCGTGAACTACGGGCCCGTAACCGTTACCGGTTCGGGGACAAGCTATACGATCACCCTGGCCCAGCCGATCACGAAAGCCGACCTGGTCACGATCACGATGGGCAATTCCGATATCGTGACCGTAACCCGCCGGCTCGACGTCCTGCCGGGCGATTTCGGCGATCATGGAGTGGTCAACGCTGCGGACCTTCTCGGGGTTCGCGACGAATGGCTGAGGCTTGACGGCGCCGTGCCGACCATCTTCGGCGACATCAATGGCGATGGAGTTGTCAACGCCACCGACTATGACGACGTGCTCGAGCGCATCCACACGCGTCTGCCGTCCCTTACCGACGCATCGATTGCCCCGACTTCGATCGGGCAAGCTGGTCCTGAACTCGTGCGAATCGGCATCAGCAGCCCGTTAGAGCGCGTGGCGGTGAACCAAGCCCGCTCGCGTGCCGAGCTTCGATTGTCCGGACGAGGATGGAGCCTGGCAACGTCGACCAGAGCCAAGTTGATCAACCAGCGGTTGACGCACCCCATTCTTCTCGAGGGCGCCGAAGACAGGAGTTGAATCTGAACGCAACGGACATACATCGAAAGTTCGGGGCGTCCCGGCCGGCATCTGGCTGTCATCGCGGCTGCACTTTGACTAGGGATGCCGAGGCCGGCCAAGCCTTCACGAGCGGTTCGACTGACGGAGTGATGGCCGCCGTCGACATGTCGATTCTCGCGCCTTGTGGACAATCGTGGGCGACCTACACATCAAGCTCCATTACGAATCGTGCGGTCGCGGCGTTGGGAAGCCTAGCGAGAAGCAGGCCGGGTTCACGCCTCCCACGGATCAGGCTCAAGGTCCACCGAACCAGCCGGGTGCCTGATTGCGACACCCCAGCGTCGCGACGTGTGGCCCGAGGGAAGCGGATGGGCGCTAATCTCGTCAACGTGGTATCGGCCTGGTTCGCTTGAACGGATCGCGGGCTCGAGTTGCTCGATCGAGTCAACGTCCACGATCTGTTCTTGGCCGTTGTGGCCGATGCGGAACATGCGCGATGCGCCTGATGGAAAAGCGCCGCGGCCGGCTGTCATCACGCCGAACATTCCGCGCCGAGGTAGCGGCGGCGCTTGCGGCCGCGGGCTTAATCTAGCCTGGATTCTCATCCTAGCCGGATGCTGCGTAGTTAATAATTGCCTTTTCCTCACTTGTTGACTGTTGAGCGCGTGCCCGCTAGCATTGCGGGGGCAGTCGCTGACACTGCCTCTCTCTCCGATGGCGCTGGCACATCACATTCGCGTGCAACTGTTTCGGGGCGGCAACATTTGCAGCCCGCACGACTCTGTTTCGGTCTCACGTACGAGAACGAGGTCAAGACAGTCACAGTCGATGACCTGAGCGTAGCTCTTTGTGCGGTTAGAAAGCGGGCACTTTTGTTGCACGAAACACACGCCTAGCATTGACACAAATGAGCGAAAGTAGGCGGTGGGGAGTTGATGGGTTGGCGCGCATGCTTCGGGAGGCGCTTCAGCCGAGAGACCGTTTCCACGCGGTTCATCCCCGAGATCGACGGTCTTCGATTCGTCGCCATTGCCCTCGTGCTCTGGGTACATGTCGGTCAAGAAATCTACCGCGCCTCGCCGCTCGCTTATTGGCAATCCTCGCCAGATCGGCTGCCACTCTGGTATGCAGTCATACAGGGGCGGTATGGCGTCGAGCTTTTCTTCGCGATCAGCGGGTTCATCCTGGGGTTGCCCTTTGCTTCCCACTGGCTCACGGGTACACCGCCTGTAGAGTTGAAAAAATACTACATCCGGCGCCTAACTCGCCTGGAGCCGCCATTTATCCTTGCGATGACGCTTTATTTCTTGTGGAACGTGACGCGCCACGAGCAGGGCCTGGGCTTCGCCGGCTGGCTGCCGCACTACCTTGCGACCCTGGGGTACGTTCACAAGTTAGTCTACGGCACGAACGGCTTTGGCTTGAGCTGGTCGCTTGTGATCGAAGTGCAGTTTTACATCATAACGCCCTTTCTGGCGTGGATCATTTACCGAACTGCGCGCGGCGTCGCTGCGCCGCGGCATTTTGGTAGCTGCGATATTGGCTTTCACAGCATCGACCTATTTAAGAGGCGACGATATCAATCACGTGCACGAGTTCGGTCTCTTGGGATTCATGCAGTTCTTCCTGGTCGGTTTTCTGCTAGCCGATCTCTACGTCGTGGGTCTTCGCGATCGCATGGGAACGTCCACATTGTGGGACTTGGTCTCGCTCGTCGGCTGGCCGCTTTTGGTCGTCAAATTCGTGCCGAAGCAGGAATTCTTTGCGCTCTTGCCGTTCCTCACGCTGCTACTCTACATTGCCGCGCTTCGAGGCAAGTTGAGTAGGCGAATCTTTTCCAACCTGTGGCTGACGACCATCGGCGGGATGTGCTACTCGATCTACCTGACGCACTGGTTTGTGCTTAAATTGGCGTTTCGCTTGACCAAGTACATCATTTTCACCCATGATTTTACGATCAACATGTTTTTTCAAGTGTTTTGTTTGTCGCCGGCTGTATTGTTTGTCACGGGATTGTTCTTCCTGGCAATCGAGCGGCCCTGCATGCGGCGTGATTGGCCTGCGCGTCTCTGGTCGGCACTTTTCCCCGCGCAGGCGCAGGCGCCGGCTGTCACGACAGAACGAGCTGGTTGGGATGCCAGGTTGCAGGAGCGACTTTCAGAGAAGTCTTTTGCTCAAGACGCGTCCGAGCACTCGATCGCCTAGACCGCAAGTGGAAGCCGGCCATCAGGATGTCGGGCACCTGCTTGGGTCATCGAGGATAGAGGGTGTCTGGCATCGCGGTCCAGTGTCTCAGTGTCTGTTCGCCGCCGACCAGCGCGAAGACAAGCGCGAACGAGCCTGTTAAGATCGCATACCGCTCATCGGCGCATGTCGATCATCAATCGTGAAGCTCGAAGGAAATCGCCTGGTGCCACAGATTCTTCGCCTGGAATACGCGTGCACGCCCGCTGAATTGCGGCAGGCTCAGTCGTTGAATCTGCGCATGCAGATCGGCGGCGGCTCGAAGTGGCGAACCACGCTGCTCCTTCTCGTCGTGCTTGGCGGCATGCTGCTGTCCTTTTACTTCCGGATGATGCGGGAGGTCGCGCCGGCCTATCGCCCAGCGTTTTTCGCAGCAGTGGTGGGCATCAGTCTCGTCGCCTTCGTAGTGCTTCGGAAACGTAACTCCCGACGCGCTGCGCCGGTCACGACGAGGCTTGAGCTTTCGGGGACCGACATCACGATCCTTGGCCCGGATTCCAGGGTGACGATGCCCTGGTCGGCATTTCCGGAATGTCAAGAATCACCCGATCTTTTCGTGCTCGTCGATCGGGCCAAGAGAACGCTCTTGGTGATCCCCAAACGAGCGTTTCCAAGCGAGAGCTGGCAGACCTGGTTTCGCGACGAGGCCAACGTCCGCTTGAACTCGGCCGAACAGCCGCAATCTGAAGCACCTCTGTTGCCGGCATCCCCTCACGGAGATTGGGTGAGGTTCACGGTCCGCCTGGGTTTCCGCGATTATCTCGACCGCACCAATGCGTCGTGGCGCACGCGGGGATTCTTCCTCGCCATGGCAGGCATGTTCGCCGGCGTGGGTGCCTATACCGCGGCAAACCCTCCGCCCAACGCGATCTATACCGCCCCGGAGGTTTTCTTCATGTTCGTGCTGCCGATTCTGCTGGTGACGATGGCGATCAGCATCTTCATCGTTGCCCTGTACTCCTGGCTCGCGAACCTCAAATACTCCGCTCCGCAGCAAGTGGTGATCTCTGAGGATTCCATCGTTTTCAGCGCTGTTGATGCGCAGGGTGCTCTGCCGTGGACGGTCTACACGCGCTACAAGGAAACATGGTCGAGCTTCATTCTGTGGAACCACCGCGGTTCAGCCTGGACGATATTCCCGAAGCGTGCGTTTGAATCGTATGACGACGTGTCGCGATGCCGTGCCCTCCTTGCTCGCCATCTTCTGAAATCGCGCTGGTTCTTCGGCTAATTCAGGCAATGTTGGAACGGAGAAGACGCGAGAGGTCCGCGGAAGATTATCGCCTGCTGGCGAAGCGCACCGAGCGGGTGTCTGGATCAGCGGATGATCCTCACGAACGGGTGGACTTTCAGAAAAGCAGCCACACCGGCATCCGTGACACGGGTCTTTGTGAGGTTCAGCTCGACGGGATGGCGCAACTGGCTCAAGTGTTTCAGGCCAAAATCGGTAATCTGCGTGGAAGAGAGGTTGAGGCTCATCAACCCGGAGAACTTGCTAACGAGGACGGCGACACCGGCGTCGGTGATCCCGGTCCGTGCCAGGCTGCTCGGTGCCAGCCCCATAGCGCACAAGTTATCTATGCCGGCATCCGTAATCGGTGTCCCTTCAAGGTGAAGGCCAGACATACGCCGCGGTCCTCGCAGTGCCTTCAGGCCCGCGTCGGAGATCTTGGTGTTTGTCAAGTAAAGACCAACAAGCTCGGGTAACGAGCCGGGCTCTCCCAGCGCGGCCAAACCCGCGTCGTCTAGCTCCGAATCGACGAGGTTCAGCGACAGCAGATGGGGTAGCTGCCGGATCGGTTCAAGATCGTTGATCACGATCTTGGTGAGCGAGAGGATCTGCAACTGGTTCAAGTCGCGAAGCGCGCTCAGGTCGGAGGGGGCGCTGTGGGAGCTTTCCATGACGAGGTCTTCGAGCTTCGTCAGTCGGCGCAAGGGCGAGAGATCGGCCGATTCGAGCGCGATAGTGGGAATCAGGAGCACCTGCAGGTTGGTCAAACTTCTCAGATTGGCGAGCGCCTTTCCGGTGATTGTCCCCTTCGGGAGTATCAGGACCTTCAGCTCGGTCAACCCGCGTAGGTGGACCAGGCCCGCGTCGGTCAGAGGGCTTTTCTCATCGAACGTCAGTTCCTCGAGGCTGCGGAGCCCGCCGACATACGCCATGACCCCGTCGGGATTGTTCAATCCGATGTGTGCCATCTTGACTTCGGTCAACGCGTCGACGCCCAGCAGCGCCACAATCCAGGGTGGCCAAGGTGGCCGCCCGTTTGGTTCGACGATGCTCACCTGCCACTCGCGGTGCTTCGGGTCATAGCGCCCGCCGTGGAGCTGCCAGGCGTAAAAAGCATGACCTCCGGCACTACGGATTGCCGCGACGGCGTCGCGCTGAGCCTGAGCGCGGTAGATCACCCAAGCAAGGCCGCCACCGATGATGAGGACGAGGATCATCGTCCCCCGCACGATGATTCGGAGTCGTCGTCGCCAGGGGTGGGGCGAACGTTGTTCCGGCATTTCATCGTCTCCGAGTAGCAAATCTCATCTCCAGTCCACCTGTTCCACGTCCGCGCCAACTATGAATCACCCGTTGCGCCGTCGGTACGATCTTGGAGACCACAGGAGAACGCCACCGCGGAGTCGGCCGATCAGTAGTCGTTCTTCAGGCTTGGCAGAGTCTTCTGGAGTTGTTGCACCCCTGCGCGGGTGACGGGTGGCGCATCGAGCAGGAAGAGGCGCCGGAGGCCGGTCAAGCCCCTCAGACATTCCAACCCGCCGTCAGTAACCTGGGTGCCGGTTAGGTCCAGCGTCTCGAGGCCGGTCAATCCCTCCAGATGCACCAGGCCTGCGTCAGTCACCCGGGCGTGATAAAGTCCAAGCTTCGTGAGCCGGGATTTCCCTCTCAAATGGATCAGCCCGCCATCGGTAATCTTCGAGCCGCCCAGCCAGAGTTCCGTGAGCTGATCCAGATCCTTAAGTTGCATCAGCCCGGCATCGGTGACCCCCGTTCCGACTAGATTCAGGGAATGAAGGTTCTTCAGGCCTTTCAAGTGCGCCAGACCGCTGTCCGTGACTCGTGTCCCGCGGAGATTCAAGAACTGCAGCCGAGACATTCCCTCCAGGTGCACGAGTCCGGCATCAGTCACCTGGGCGCGGTCGAGACCCAGGAATTCAAGCCGAGCCATACCTCGCAGATGCGCGAGCCCGGCGTCCGTGACCTGCGCGTCGTCGAGAACCAACTCCTTCAGGCCGACCATTTCCTCCAGGTGCACCAGTCCCGCGTCGGCGAACAGGGTGCAGCCTCGGAGCATCAGCGATTCCAGATCGGACAGACCTCGCAGGTGCGCCAGCCCGGTGTCGGTCACGGTCGATCCGATCAGCGTGAGATGAGTCAGCCGTCCCAGTTGCCCGACGTAGGCCAGGGCTTCATCGATTTCCCGCGAGAGCGGCTCGGTGGGTCCCTGGGGGACGCCCCTGAAGCTGACCTGCCTCACGCCGCCGAAGTAGTCCGGGCCGAGTCGATCCACCAGCCATTTCGGCCACCCCGGGACTTCGTCCGAGATGGTATTGGTGCCCGGCTTGACCCGGACTTCGCCGCCATCGAACTGCCAATCATAGAGCACCGAGCCGCCAACCTTCCTGACCGCGGCCACTGCAGCCCGCTGACGTTGGGCACTGCGCACGATGTGGGCGATCCAACCCAGGCAGCCGCCGATGATCAGGACAAGGACGATCAGTCCCCGGAGGCTCAGTCGGAGCCACCGCCGCCAAGACCTCTCTAGGGGTTGGTCTGGCATCTCAGCCTTTCCGAATGTCAACTCCGAACTCTAAAACAGACGTTACACTTACTTCTGGGAGTGTGGATTTTAGTCAGCGTCGTCGACTGTCCAGGGCGAGGGAGGTCAATACGCTACAAGGGCAGCTTCTGGATCGCGCCTGGCGAAGCTGACCTCGGCCTGGTGTCTCAAAATCACGACGACCCGGTAGGCCGCTGGTACGCCGAGAACGAGAGCCGCAAGGACCAGCACAGTCCCACGGGCGCTGAACCGCGACTGGGGTAGACTCATGACCTCTCCTAAGATGGGCTTATGCGGCGCACCTCGCCTCTAGTGTACCCGTTACACTTCAATTATCCTCCGTAACAAGTGGTCTTGCGGGTACAAGTTACTGACCTGAGGCTAAGAAGGTCTATGCCGGGCGCCGCTCATGATCCCTGCTGCTGATATTCCAGCCCTCGCAGGCCGTTTCCATCGCTTCGGCGCCCTGCCACCACGCCGAGCAGCTCTATCGCCAGGCCCTCGAGTCCAACCCGATGACGCCGAGCTCTGGACCAATCTCGGCCGCGTCGGCCAAGCCCTCGGCCGCCACGACGAGGCGGTCGCCAACTTCCGTCGGGCTCTCGACCTCGACCCAGCGGCGGGGTCGAGCTTCACAACGATCTCGGAGTCGCCCTGTTGGAGCTGGGCCGGCTCGACGAGGCACTCGCCAGCTTTGACGAGGCCCTTCGACTCGATGCCGACGACCCGAAGGCCCACACCAACTGGGGATCGCCCGGATGGGCAAGGGCGATCCCGATGGCGGCCGCGGCGTGCTACCGTCGGCGTTGATGCTCGAGCGCTGATGATCCCATTGTCGCTTGCCATCTCGGCAATGCCTTGACCTGCCTCGGCGAGCACGACCAGGCGCTCGACTGCTATCGCCGGGCCGTGCAGGTCCAGCCCGATCTTGTCCAGGCCTGGCTCAACCTGGGCCGGTTGCTCCGGGGCCCGGCCAGCACGATGAGGCGGTGTCCTGCTACGAGCGGGCCGCGCAATTGCGGCCCGACGATCCCGAGCCGCTCGCCGAGCTGGCCGCCGTGCTGATGAATCGCGGCGAACTGGATGCAGCCGTCGCGCGCTACGAGCAGGTCCTGCGGATTCGGCCGGACTCGTCGAGGCTTACCGAACATGGGTCTGGCACTTGATGGCCCAGGGCCGACTGGAGGAGGCGCGGCTCAGTTTCGAGCAGGCGCTATACCTCCAGTCCGGACCTGGCCGAGGTGCACAACAATCTCGGCCTGGCTCTGCTGAACCAGGGACGGACGGCGGACGCTCGGCTGAGCTTCGAGCAGGGCGATTCGAACTCCGGCCGGATCTGGTCGACGCCCATAATAACCTCGGCCTGGCGTGGGCTGCCCTGGGGGACCCCGATCATGCCCAGGCCACCTTCGAACACGCCGTGGGCATCGACCCTGATCATTTCGGGGCGCTCACCAATCTCGCGAATGCCTGCAGGGATCAGGGGCGCATCGCCGAGGCCATCGCCTTCTACCGCAAAGCTCTGGTGGTGACACCGGGTGCGGCACAGGTCCACAGCAACCTGCTCTTGGCCATGCAGTACCAAGGCGGTGCCGATGCTCGACGGATCCTCGCCGAGGCTCGACGCTACGCTCGCCAGCACGCCGAACCACTGTCCGGGGCGATCGAGCCTCGGCCGGTCCGGCCGCTCGCCGGGCGCCGCCTGCGCATCGGCTACGTCTCGGCCGACTTCCGCGAGCATCCCGTCGCCTGCTTCCTCGAGCCGATCCTCGCCTGCCACGACCGCCGGCAGATCGAGCTCATCTGCTACGCCGACGTACCGCAACCCGATGCCACGACCGCGCGAGTTCAGGCCCATGCGGACGTCTGGCGTTCGCTCTCGGGGCTCTCCGATGCGCAGGCCGCCGCGGTCATCCGTCAGGACGACATCGACATCCTCGTGGACCTGGCCGGTCATACGGGTGGGAACCGGCTGCTGACGTTCGCCGCAAGCCGGCGCCGATTCAAGTGTCGTACCTGGGCTATCTGGGCACGACCGGCCTGGCGGCCGTGGACTACTACCTCACCGACGCTCATGCCGACCCACCGGGCCGTGCCGACGCGCATTATCAAGAGCAGCTCATCCGCCTGCCCGAATGCGCTTTCTGCTACCTTCCGGGCCCGACCCCGGAGGTAAGCCCCGAGCTGCCGGCTCGGCGGTCGGGCCGGGTGATGTTCGGCTGCTTGAACAACCCAGCCAAACTCTCCGACGAGGTCCTGGCCTGCTGGTCAGAGGTGCTGGCTTCCGTTCCCGGCTCGTGTCTCCTGCTCCGCACCGGAGCCGGTCGTGGCGCCGTGGATCGCATTCGCGATATCGTCGACCAAAATGGCATCGCCTCGCAGCGCCTGCTGTTCGCCGGCCCGGCACCGACCCGGTTCGCCTACCTCGAACTCTACCATACCATCGACATCTGCCTGGATCCGTTCCCTTACAATGGCGTGACGACGACCTGTGATGCCCTGTGGATGGGGGCCCCCGTAATCAGCCTTGCCGGCTCAATGAGCGTCTCCCGCCAAGGCGTCCGGTTTCTGCGCAACGTCGGCCTGGACGAGCTGCTGGCGGATTCGCGCGAGCAGTACGTACGGACCGCGACCAACCTGGCGGGCGACCTTGCGCGCCTGGCCGCCCTCCGATCCGCGCTGCGGGAGCGAATGAGTCGCTCACCGGTGCTGGACGCCCGCCGCTTGACACGCGACCTCGAGGCGGCTTACCGCAAGCTGCATCAGAAGTCGCTGTCTGCGCGACCAGATCAACCCGTAACATCGTCGAGAGCAACCAGGTCCTTCGTGGAGTTCCGCGTGTCCACGACGATCGTCGCGACCCCGGTGAATGAATGGACGTGACCGCCATTCCATTCCACCGCGACGCCGCCCCCGCCGTCGTCGCTGATCTCAACGGTGTCGGACGTGGGCTTGTTGACGGTGACGGTCAGGACGGAGCCGGCCTGAACGGCAGCTCCACTCGTCCTGTTAATACGGACATTCGGTGGATGTCCACCCTCGCGCGCGAAAATGGCGTCGGTCGGAACAGTCGAGCCGACCGCGACGGCTGCGGGGCCCGTTCTGTTTCCCGTCAAGTTGAACGTGATCTGATTGGTTCTGCCTCTCCGGGTTTGGATGACGGTCGACTGGATACCGGTGAACGATCGAGTTGGACCACCGTTCCACTTGGCCTGGACATCGCCCTCGCCGTCATCGGTCACCTGCACCGCGTTGGTGGCAGGCTGACCGACGCCGATGCCCAGAACCGTTCCCCGCTGTACGAGAGCGCCACCGGTCCGAGGGAGATGCATGAAGAGAGGGAAAACGAACGAGCTGCCATCAGGAAAGTTCACCTTCTGGGATTGGGACAACAGCAAGCGGCTCTCCAGCAGTTTCACCTCCGGAAAGAACTTCCTTGATGCAGCCGTTCCGTGATGGGAAGGTTTGTCACTCATGGGAACTTCCTCCGAGGAGATTCGATCGAAAAACAGGACTCGCGCTGGTGCGAAGAGTGAATCATGAGGTGCCCCTGAATCGAGCGCTCAGTTCGACCTGGGCTCTCGCAGCGCGCCTCGACGGTGTTGCCGTTCAGCCTGGTGACGGTGGCCGTTGCCACAGCGCCTCGCTGGACGGCAATGTAACACGAAATACTCCGTCTGCAACGTGAGTGCACCAGTGAGTCGGGCAGAATCACGGGCCAACTCGCCGCCCAGCGACTGCTGCGAGTTGCGGTTGCAGCGCAGCAACGGATCCACCGTCCTCACCATCTCCCCGGCATCTGCCCTGTCCCGGAGGAACGCGCCGCGCGCTTGGCCTCGACCTCCGGCCGGTCGTCGTCGTCGTTGTAGCGTTCCAAGACAGCCGTCGTTCGGCGTAATCGTGGCATGCGTGCACGTGTGACCTGCGAACCTTGGGTGTGTGCCTCGCATTGCGGATTCCAGGAGCTTCGGATCGGATTCAGGTCGCGGTGTTTGATGATCTGGAAGCAGCCCTCATGGAGGCGAGACCGCCCGCGTGTAACCTCTGGTAGATATCTTGAGTCGGGGCAAGCCACACGGAACCGGTCCCGCGAAAGGTCTGCAGCAATCCCTCGCCGCTGGTCAACGTTCCGATGAGCCCCTTCGTGGACTTCTCCACGGAAAAGTCGATCTGCCCCGTTCGCATCAGGGCAAAGTTTCCGTCTACCTGCAACGTTTCGTCCTTCAGTTCAATCCGCAAAACTTCGTCGGCGGGTACTGGCGACTCGAAGACGCAAATCCCCGTCCCTCTGATCCGGGTCTGGAACAGCCCTTCGCCTCCGAACAGCGCCGACGACACGTTTTTTTGCATCGCCGCACCGACGTCCAAGGTTCCTTCACCGCAATAGAACATCCCCTTGTCGGCGATGACCTCCTCGCCGGTCAGCCTGTAGATCAGGAAGTGGCTGAAAGAAGGTTCAAGATAAATTTGCCCGGTGCCCCGGTATCGGGGCATGATCGCCGCCTCCCTGGTGACGAACTTGTTCATCATCGCCTTGCCAAACCCCGAGACGCCGCCGATCTTGCTCTCCAGCTCGATCTGTCCCAGCATGAAATGCAGGGCGCCCGATTCGGCCAGCGCTTCGCCGTTACGAAGTGTGATGCGGACCTGCTTGAGCCGAATGCCCGCCTGGTTGGCGAAATAAATCGTGGCGGCGGTCTGATGGTCCTTGGCACCCCCAAGGCTTGAATAGGCGAGTATCTCGACCCGGAACCGTTCGCCCTCAGCCGAATCGAGGACGTCGATTTTGCTCAACGAGGGGATGGAAGGGAACGGTGCGGGAACGAAGACACTGGCATCTTCGGTAGGCAGGGGCGGAGGCATGACTCCCTTGGCTGGTGTGCCCTTACCTTGAGCGGCATTGTCGAATAGCCCTGCAACCCTTGACGCCGGAATCCAGGTTCCCTCTCCCTTTCGGACCTCGGTGTCGGGGCGAATCTTTCCGTTCGCGGCTTGCTCGACCAATTCGGCTGCCGAGACTGGGCCGAACTCCGATCCCATCACCCGGAAATACCACTCGGCTGCCATTGTCGATCTCGCTTCGCACTGGTCGGTCGGCACGCGAATCTGGCGCCGATGCTTGAAAAGTCAATTTAGGTGTACATGCCGGGCGGCAGCGGCGGCGACACGAAGCGGCACATCAGCCCCTTGGATGTCGTCTCCTGACCCTCGATAAACAGCCGGGCGCCCTCCGGCAGATAGACCTCGACCGTGACGGTCTTCCGATAGTCCTGCGCGAACGTGCCGGCCGAGATCAGGCACGCAAACAGGCCGGCGGACAGTATCAAGTTGGGCCACATGGAAGCACTTCCTCGGTGTCCCTCGGGTCCGGAGGCTGAGTCGGCTTACTGAGCATCGATGCGGAGCTCCGTCCGATTCGGTAGCTGGACGACCAGCGCGGTTCCCGACTCGATCAGGTACTCCTCGCCCGGGCTCAAGACACGCCTTTCGGGCGCGACGAGCCAGGTCCCATTGAGCGGTGGTCGAATGCCCCCTCCCCGCCGAGGAACGCCGTTGACGAAGAGTATCCCACGGGAGACCCCTAGGAGCGTGAAGTGCGCACGGCTGACGCGGATATCCGTGCCGTAGCCTCCCGAATGAAGGACTGGCTGCCCGGTGCCCGGGACGATCCTCGTCGGGCGGTAAGCGGGGTCGAGGTAAGGGGGCACATGACCATGGTACCGTCCGACGACAACAGGCGAGTCGGGCATGAGTTGGATTGCGTACTCAGTCTGGCTGCGTGCGGTGAGAGCGAGAGAGGACCAAGCGGTGAGGCTGCTCCCTGACAGGACGGAGATCCCGCCAGCACTCGAACTGTCGTCCCGATCGCCCCAAAGGTCTTGCGGTGCTCGTGTCCCGCCCTTTTTCGTCACTACGGCGGGCGGATCGAATGCAGAATCGTACAACCGTGAGCGAGCCACGGCACGGACAATTCTTACACCGAGACACTTCTCAAGCCGGAACACCAGATTGAGCAGGTCGAGTCCCATGGATGTCCTCCCCCCGCGCCGACCGTCCGCGTCAACAATAACCCATCCCTTACACCCCTCCGAGCGATCTCTGCGCGTTCGACGTAGTCGAACACCGGATTTGCATCAGCCTCGAGCTTGAGCTTACGTAGCTCGCGGTCTAGCCGCCTCGTCTCTTTTCCGGCCCTTGTCTTACCCGCCGCATGACGTCCGATCGCTGATGGCATTCGAGCGAGGAATAAACGCGCCCGTCGCCCTCCTGAATCGATGGATCAAGCATACGAGAAATCGAAGGCCGTCCACAAGATTCGCGCCTCGACGCTAAGCGGAACCGGTGAAAACTCTGGGCGATTGTGGTGTAAGCTTCCAGCCCGCACGCTGGGCAGGCGAGACGCCTGCACCACAAACATTGTGCGTGGCCACTGCCCCGTCCCGAAGTCTGTCATCGAGCGGCTCAGGTCGTTGCCGGAAGCCTCGCTGGCTACGACCACGCCGCGGCCATTTTCCGTTGCTACCATATCAGATCGCTCGCTAGCGCTTCCCTCGACTGGGCTCGGGACAGGTCGGGCTAGTATGGCGAACCTCTCCTCTACGGCAGCGGTCGGTGAGCGGAGCGGACGAACTTCGATTCTGCGGAGATTGAGCCGATGCCACACGATTTGCCGTCCGGGAAAGTTCCCCCGAAGCTTCTGAGCAGCCTTCTGCCGGACAAGTGGCCCCCCGGCGCCGGCGTTGTTATTGGCCCGGCGGTCGGTGAGGACGCTGCGGTGGTCCGCCTGCAAGGAGAGCTGCTCGTTGCGAAATCGGACCCGATCACGTTGGCCAGTCGCAACCTGGGTCGGTACCTCGTCGAGGTCAACGCGAATGACATAGCCGTTATGGGCGCAAAGCCGCGCTGGCTTCTCTTAACGATCCTCTTGCCACCCGGGCACGCGGCTGACCGGCACTTCTCGACGATCATGCGGCAGGTGCAGGAAGCGTGTGACGACGCGAAGATCGTGCTTGTCGGAGGACATTCCGAGGTAACAGCCAGCGTGTCTCGCCCGATCGCTGTCGGCGCGATGTTCGGCGAGATCGGCGGATCGCGAATCCTGGACAAGACCACGATCCGCCCGGGCGACGAGCTTTTCATGACAGGAAGCATCGCCATCGAGGGAACAGCGGCCTTGGCCCGGGATTTTCGGTCGGTGCTCCGTCGCGCGGCTTGGGCGCGAGATTCCTGCGCCGCGCCGGCAACCTCCTGTTCGAGCCGGGCATCAGCATCGTCCGCGCGGCCGAGATCGCTGCCAAAGTCGAGCACGTGAAGGCGCTGCACGACCCGACGGAGGGTGGGATTATCGGCGCCGTCCATGAACTGGGCGTCCGGGCGAAGTGCGGCATACTCCTGGCGGCTGATTCGATCCCGATCCTCCCCGAGACGTCCGCCGTCTGCCAGGCTCTGGGGCTCGACCCGTTGCGGTTGCTGGCGAGCGGATCGATGCTGATTGCGACAGCGCCTGGGACCGGGGGCGCGCTCGCAGACGCGTTTTCCAACACAAGGATCGGCCTCACGAAGATCGGCACGTTCCTGCCGGCGCGCGGGGATCGTGGGCCGTCAGCGGCGGAAAGAACGAGCGGCTCCGTCCACCGGACCGAGACGAACTGGCGCGTGCCTATGATTTGTTTCCGACTTCCTGATCTCGTCTTCGAGCGACGGAATGCGCCACCACGCCGGAAAAACACGCTCGCGCGGTCCAGGGGCCATGAACTGCGCACTGCCTACTCGCTTTGCAGCTCTGCCGCGTTAGTATGAACCAAGTTGTCGCTTGGCCAGTTTCCCATTCTTCTTTGGTGAGGCCCGAGACATGAGACGCGAAGATTCAGCCCCCAGGTCGACGCGACGCCAGTACCTGCAATTGGCTGCGGGCGCCGTCGCCTCGCTCACTGTTGCGCCGGGATCACGCGCCTGGGGAGCGGCTGCGACGCGGAGCCGTCCCGCTCGAAATCGCCGGTCCCCTTTCAGCTCGGTGTGGCCAGCTACACGCTGCGGAAGTTCGACCTCGATCACGCCCTGGCGATGACCCATCGCGTCGGGATCGACCGCATCTGCCTCAAGTCTATGCATCTGCCGCTCGATTCCAAGCCGGCAGAGATCGCCGCAGCCACCGACAAGGTCAAGCAGGCGGGGTTGGTCCTTTACGCCGGCGGCGTGATTACCATGAAGAACGAGCGCGACATCGCGCAGGCGTTCGAATACGCCAAGGCCGCCGGAATGCAGACGATCACCGCGGCCCCGGTTCCCGAAGTCCTGCCGGCGCTCGACGACATAGTGAAGAAGCACGACATCAAGGTCGCGATCCACAACCACGGCCCGACCGACCACTATTTCCCGACGCCGCAGAGCGTCTACGACGCGGTCAAATCGCTCGACCGCCGGATCGGCCTGTGCATCGACATCGGACACACCGTTCGCGTCGGAGCCGACTTGGCCGGCTCGATCCGCCATTGCGGTGACCGCCTGTTCGACCTGCACATCAAGGACGTGACCGCGGCGACTCCTGAAGGAAAAGGGACCCCGGTGGGCCGGGGAATCATCGACTTTCCGGGCTTGGTTCGCGCGCTCCTTGAAGTGAAATTCAAAGGGGTCGCCGCCTTCGAATACGAGGAACAACCCGACGACCCACTCCCCGGTCTCGCGGAATCTGTCGGGTTTATGAAAGGTGTTCTGGCCGTAATATGATCAGACGGCCAAAAGAACAATCGTTGGTACGCCGGAGCGACGCGTGGAATGCGCTGGCGATGCCACTCAGTTCTGCAGAGTCGATTTCGACTTCCGGGTCGATCGCCAAAGGGGGGCTGAAGAGTTGACCATCAGAATCCGCCGATTGATCTTCGTGCTGGCGACCTGGCCGGCCCTCGCAGCGATTGCTACGGGTGAGGAGCCGCGGCCTGTCACCCGCAACGTCGTGCTGGTTACGCTTGATGGCGTGCGCTGGCAGGACGTCTTCCGCGGGGCAGACCCTGCACTGCTGAACAAGCCCGACGGGGGCGTCGCCGACGTCGAGTTGTTGCGCCGCGAGTTCTGGCGCGAGACACCGGAGGCCCGGCGCGAGGCGCTCATGCCATTCCTCTGGACGGTCGTCGCCCGCCACGGGCAGCTCTACGGCAACGCAGACAAGACCAGCCCCGCGAAGGTCGCCAACGGCATGAACTTCTCGTATCCCGGCTACAACGAGATGTTCACCGGCTCTCCAGACCCTCGGATCGACAGCAACGACAAGCGGCTCAACCCCAACGTGACGGTCTTCGAATGGCTGAATTGCCGGCCGGGCTATCGCGGCAAAGTGATCGCGGTCGGGTCGTGGGATCTGTACCCGTTCATCTTGAACACCGAGCGGAGCGGCCTGTTCGTGAACGCGGGCTGGGTGACCCTCGATGGGCCGACGACCACCGAAAGCCAGGTCCTGCTGAATCGGCTGATCGCACAGGCGCCGCAGAAATGGGACGATTGCCGGGACGACGGATTCACGTTCGAGATTGCCCTGGAGCATCTCAGGCGCGACGCCCCGCGGGTCATGTACATCGGCCTGGGCGACACCGACGAGCACGCACACGAAGGCCGATACGACCATTACCTCCGGGCGACCCATGATTCCGACGCGAATCTCCGGCGGCTCTGGGATGAGCTGCAAGCGCGCCCCCAGTACCGCGGAACGACGACTTTGATCGTGACGACCGACCACGGACGAGGCGACGCCCCGATCGAATGGAAGAGCCATGGGGCCAAGGTCAAGGGCTCCGAAGCCATCTGGATCGGGGTCATTGGACCGGACACACCGGCCCTGGGTGAGCGCACCGGCACGGCGCTCGTCACGCAGGGCCAGGTGGCTGCGACGATCGCGGCCCTGCTGGGCGAGGACTACGTGGCCGCGACTCCCGCCGCCGCCCCGCCGATCAGCGAGGCGATCCGCCCCGCGGCCGGTCAGACGGCCGTTCGCGCCGAACCGCTCACCCCGATCGCATTCGTCTCCCGCGCCACTCAGGAGCGCCCAGGGTTCCAAGACAGCCATTGTTCGGCGGAAACATGGCGTCCACGGAGGTTTGACGTACGAGTCTTGGGCGGCTGCTTCGCGCGGGCTTTAGGTGGTGGAAAGGATGGGCGGTGAAGAGTTTCAGGGGTTTCTCGACCCGGTTGAATTCGCGGCGTGGGCATGTTCAAATCTCCAATGGAGATGCACCGACGACGGGGTGTCGGTACCCCAGAGGCTGCCATGTCCGCGCCCGACAGATCACCCGTTCCGCCGCCCTTGGGCCCCGCTGGCGCGCGCGACGGGGCGACCGACGAGTTGCCGGCCATCACGGAAGCCGAGCCGGGCCATCGCTCTGACCCGCCGCTCGAAGCCACTCAGCCCGACACGCAAGCCATTGATCCCGGCAACGGCCCGCAACGGGCACCCGAAGCCACGGAGCCCATCCGCGAGCCGGCCGCAGTGATCGCGGAGGTGCTCGGCCACGTTCGCCTCGACCCGCCGGCCTGGCCGGGGTCGATCGGCCGCATCGCCTATTACGAAGTCTTGGAGGTCGTCGGCCGAGGCGCGATGGGCGTTGTCGTGCGCGCCTACGACACCCAGCTCTGCCGGACCGTCGCCATCAAGCTGATGTCGCCACAGCTCATGCTGAATTCGCAAGCACGCGAACGGTTCTTTCGCGAGGCACGCGCCGCCGCCGGGATCAACCATCCGAACATCGTCACGATCCACGCGGTCTCCGAGCACGGCGGTGTACCGTTTCTGGTCATGGAGTACGTCGGCGGCTGCACGCTCATGGACCGCATCCAATCCCATGCGCCGCTCTACATCGTCGATATCCTGCGGATCAGCGCGCAGATCGCCAGCGGCCTGGCGGCGGCCCACCAGCAGGGGATCATTCACCGCGACATCAAGCCGGCGAACATCATGCTCGAGGACAGCATCGAGCGAGTGAAGATCACCGATTTCGGCCTGGCGCGAGTGATCATGGAACACTCGGACCTCACTTCCCAGGGCGTCGTGGTCGGAACTCCGGCTTACATGTCGCCCGAGCAGGTCAACGGCGATCCGCTCGACCCGCGCAGCGACCTCTTCAGCCTGGGCTGCGTGATGTATGCGATGATGGCCGGGTACTCCCCCTTCCGCGGCGAGCACCCCCTGGGCATCGCCCGCCGGGTTACCAGCCAGCAGCACGTCTCGCTTGCCGAGCTCACCAAGGACGTCCCAGGCTATTTCATCCGCATCGTGGACCGTTTGCTGGAAAAAGACCCGCAAGACCGCTATCAGACGGCAGGCGAGCTGGTCGCCGACCTGACAGAGCACCTCGCGAGAGTGAACAGCGATCGGGGCTCGAAGTCCGACCTGCCCGCCTTGGGCGCGTCGCGTCGCCGGCTCGTGAAACTGACGAGCATCGCCGTCTTGGCGCTGACGGTCGTCAGTGCGTCGCTCGCTGTCATGTGGAGCTTGTTTCGCCGCGGGAGGAGCGCGGTTCGCCCCCTGGTGGCGTTGCAAGAGCGCCCGCCAGCGGAACAAGCGGTCTTCTCAGGGTCGCCAAGAACGGTCAAGCGAGCTACACGAGCATCGCGGCGGCTCTGCGGCATTGCACGCCAGAGAGCACGATCCGCGTCGAAGACTCTGCCATCTATGACGAGCCGCTCTCCCTGCGCGGGTCGTCGAACCACGAAGGTGCTCGCCTGGAGGCGACCGCCGGCGCGACCCTCAAAGCTTTGGGTGAACAACCCGTGCTCACGATCGACGGCGTGGCTCGGATCACGGTCTCCGGGTTTCGGATCGAGGCCGCTTCGGGCCAGCACGCGATCGAGCTGCGCGGTGAATGCCCTGGCACGATCATTGAAAACTGTCAGATCGTCTGCGCACCCGATTCGCCGGTGGCGGCCGTTTATCTGCACGCGGGCGCACGGGGTACCGAGGGCAATCCGATCCGGCTGCGCGATCTCCGAATCAAGTGCGGCGGCGTCGGCGTGGTAATGGGGGGGCTCGGAGAGACCCAACCGGTGAGTCACGTGCTCGTCACCGACAGCCTGGTGCGGGGCCCAAGCCGCGAATACGGCATCCCTGTCGTGCTCCAGGTGAGCGTCCAGCATATCGTGGTCAGTCGGAATACCTTCGCGACGGGAAACGCGGGCATCAGCTTGTCGTTTGACTCCCCGCACGGCGCCTCCGACGTGCTGTTCACGCGAAACTCGCTGGGCAACTTCCACTACGCGCTCGCATTCAACGCGTCATCACCCGAACAGGCGATACACATTGCCGACAACCTGATCGTCGAGGCCGACACAATCCAGGTGAGCGGCGGAGGAATCGAGCCGTACGCGGATTGGTTTGAAGGAAACTGGTGGGAGCGCAGTACCAGCATCGACGAGACCCTCGCATCCCGCGTCGCCAAGTTGACCGATGCCCTGCCGCTCGAATTTCGCGACCCCGACGCCGCCAGCTACCTCAAACCGACGGCGACCAGCGACGCGGCTTTCATCCCCGGGCGCTATTCGGCCCGATCGGGCAACAATTGAGGTATTGACCTTGAGAGAGAATTGACCGGGTTTGTCTCTTTGCTAAGTGCGACCGCAGAGAAAAATGTGTAGGTCAGGCTTTCCAGCCTGACGCGTGTTGGCCAGGGTGTCCTGCCGTCAGGCTGGAAAGCCTGACCTACACCGCGCGACGACTTCGGCGGGTCTGCTTAGTTCGCCTCGCCATGGCCCATGCCCAAGGAAGGGTTCCAAGAAACCCATCGTTCGGCGGGACCCTGACATCGGTGGCTGGTCGACTTACAAGCCTTGAGTGTCTGCTTCGCGCTGGCACGCCCGCCGGTGCCGAAGTTGCGCTGGGCGGCTGGTCTTGCGGAATCCCGCTTCAGCGAGCCGTCCGCCGGCGGCTCCTCCGTCTCATCCCGATTGCGACGCCGACGACCGCAAGGGCCCCCAGCACCAGCGATGACGGCTCTGGAATCGAAGTGCTGGAGTAGTTTCCGTCAATGTAGGTGTAACCGCCTGAATCCGTGATGTAGTAGCCTTGCGGCGCGGTGATCACGATCTGGCCGGCGGCGATCATGGCGTCGAGCGTGCTGATCCAATTGCCGCCGCTCGGGTCCAACCAGCGGAAATCCCAATTCGGCGCGGTATTCAGATTGAAGATGAGGTCCATCGAGCTCGGGTCGATCGTGAGGGCCCCGACATAATTCCCGTTCAAAGTCAAACCGGTGCCATTGAGCTGCTGTACGGTGAGGGTCGAGCTTTCCTGGAGAGTTATCGCGTTGTTGACGATGTCGCCTCCGTGCAGGGTCAACGAGCTGGCATTGCCCATGTACAGGTAATTCACGTTCACAGGACCGGCGTTGGTCAAATATGCGGCCGACGTGCCGAAGTAGCCCAGCGTCAGTTGATTGGCCGTGATCCCGAACCCATGAGCGTTGACCGTCCCGCCGTCGTAGATATCCAGGCTGTTGGACAGGTGGAGGTTGGCACCCAGGTTCAGGGTGCCGCCGCTGTAGACCTCGGCTTCGCCCGTAACGTTACTGGTGGCGGCCGTCGTGACGGCGGCGCCGCTGCCGGCTACATAGAGATTGTTCACCGCGTCCGCCGCCACGAGGGGCAGCGTGTTGTTGGCCCCGACGTAGAGATACGTGGCCGTGAGCGAGCCGGGCACCGTGCCCCGGTTCAGCGTCACCGCTTCGCCGGCGTACCAGCCCAGCAGGATCGTCGTCGGCGCTGATGTTGTTGCCGTTCATGTTCAGGACCGAGCCGGTACCTTCAACGTCCAGGCTGCCGCGTAAGGTTCAGGTTAGCTCCCAGGTTCAGCGTGCTGCCGGAATAAACGCTGACATTACCGGTGAGGTTCCCGCGTGGTCGTGGTCGTGCCGGTCGAGCCGGTCTCGATCTCCAAGGTCCCTGGTACCGAGACGCCGCTGTTGAACGTGGTGTTGCCGTCGTACAAAGTAAAGTTGGTGATGCTGTCGGTGGGAATCAGGTTGAACGTGCCCCCGCCGCCGTAGACGTAGAGATTGCTCGCCGTGAGCGAGCCCGGCATCGTGCCCCGGTTCAGCGTGACTGCTTCGTCGGTGTACCAGCCCAGAAGGATGGTGTTGGCGCTGATATTGTTGCCGTTCATGTTGAGCACAGAGCCGGTACCTTCAACATCCAGGCTGCCCTGACAGGTTGAGGTTAGCCCCCAGATTCAGCGTGCTCCCGGAATAAACGGCGACGGAACCTGTGAGGTTCCCCGCGCTGGTCGTCGTGGCCGTCGAGCCGGCCTCGATCTCCAAGGTCCCTGGTACCGAGACGCCGCTGTTGAACGTGGTGTTGCCGTCGTACAAAGTAAAGTTGGTGATGCTGTCGGTGGGAATCAGGTTGAACGTGCCCCCGCCGCCGTAGACGTAGAGATCGCTCGCCGTGAGCGAACCCGGCACCGTGCCGCGGTTCAGCGTGACTGCTTCGTCGGTGTACCAGCCCAGGAGGATCGTGTTCGCGCTGATGTTGTTGCCGTTCATGTTCACGACCGAGCCGGTCCCTTCGACGTCCAGGGTGCCCGAGAGGTTGAGGTTGGCACCCATGTTGAGCGTGCTGCCCGAGGACAGGTAGACGCTCCCCGACACGTTACTCGATGTCGTCGTCGTGGCTGTCGAGCCGTTCTGGAGCGAGAGGTACGACACCGCGACGCTGTTGTTCAGCGTCGTGGTGGCATTGCTCAGGTAGAAGTTGGTGATGCTGTCACTGGGCAGCAGGTTGAGCGTCTGGCCGTAGACATAGAGGCTAGTGGCCGAGAGCGACCCGGGCACCGTGCCGCGGTTGAGGGTTACCGCTTCGCTGTCGTACCATCCCAGGAGGATCGTGTTTGCGCTGATGTTGTAACCGTTCATGTTCACGACCGAGCCGGTATTTTCGACGTCCAGCGTGCTCGAGAGGTTGAGGTTGGCACCCAGGTTAAGCGTGCTGCCACCTTCAACGCTCGCACTGCCGGTCAAGTTACCTGTGGCCGCCGTCGTGACGGTGGCACCGCTGGACGATGCCAGGTTCGTCACGGCGTCAGTGGACAGGAAACTGTAGTTCTGGCCGTTGGAGAGGTAAAAGTAAGTCGCCGTGAGCGTTCCCTGGTTCTGGACCGTCACCGCCGAGCTGCCGTACCACCCCAGCAAGACCTCGTACGCAGTGATAGAATTACCGTTCATGTTCAGCACCGAGCCGGAGTCCTGGACGTTGAGGCTGCCCGACGACAACGTGAGGTTGGCGCCGAGGTTCAGGGTGCTACCGGTTAAGACGTCAATCGAACCCGTCACATTGCCCGTGGCCGAGGTCGTCGCAGTGGACCCGTTGAGCTGCAGGTAACTGGTCGTGTCGCTGGTCCCGAAACTCAGGGAGTTGCCGCCATAGACGTATGTGTTGGTGGCCGTGAATGAGCCACCGCCTGTCTCGTTGATCGCTGCGGACCCGCCGTTATCGCCCAGGTAGAGGTAGCTGACGGCAAGATTGCCGCCGGTGGTCAGGTCGATCGTTCCACTGGTGCCGGAGCCGTAACCCAGAAATAACTGGTAGGCCGCCTCGCTGTCCGAGACGGTCACCGTCGCCGTCGAGGCCGACCCCGACGGAGTCGTGCTGCCGACATAGACTCTGTCGGAAGCGCCCGGCACCGTTCCGCTCGTCCACGTTGAGCCGAGATTCCAGTTGCCGTTGCCGACCGCGCCGACTTGAGCGAACGCGGTCGCGCTACCAGCTATCGCCCACGCGCTAAGTACCAAGAGAAACCGCTTGATTCCGTGTCTCATGATGTTCGTCGCCCCTGACTCAACGACAAGACAACTGTTCCGGGACGGGCACTAATCCGACCATCCATGAATGAGATCGCCAGCGATCTCTGGTTTAACGCCGTCTGTTGACAAATGCACGCACTACCTGGCTCGTCTATAGTCGGCCGATTGAACGACCGCCCAAACGATTCGGGATAGTAACGGTTCGGATCGGATGAATTCAATAGTCTGACACTAAATTTCACAATCCGGACTGTTCGATTACGGGCATTTCGCTGGCTAACACCGTGACTTGAGTCCCGTGAATACCTGGCGCCGGGGTATGGATTGAGCTGATTGCCGAAAGAGTATTCGACGCAAACATCTAGGACGAAAGAGATAACATTCCGACGCAGTTCGGAGACGCGAGCCTTTCTGCGGCCGCGCCCCGTACGTGGCGTAACGACGATTTGCAACGCGGCCCGAAGTTGACGAAACGCATCGAAGACGATGCCGGAAATCAACATGGCGCTCAACGGTGGGTTCGCAGACATCCATGGGCGACTCCAGCACACTCATCGAGTCTCCAGGCGCCACAAGTTTGCCAAAATTAGCCGCCTTCACCGACATGGCGCACGCTCGTAGACTGATGATCTGAGGCCGAAGATGGTGCCGACTCCTGAGGACGAAATCTTGGTCGCGTGTTCGAGGTTGCATTTTGACCAAGTGCACCGCGACCGCGTGACTTCGGCGTGCGCGCGAGCCCTAGTGAACTGGGAGCTCGTGTACACGGCGGCCGTCGCGCACAAGATCGCGCCCTTGGTTTACAAAAACCTCAAGTGCTGCGGGTCGATCGATGACCTTCTTCCACGGAAGGTTCTGGATGACTTCCATACGGTATCACGGTGGTATGCCCTCAGGAACGCGATCGCCACGAAGGGAATCGCCGACCTGGCCGCGTTCTTTGAGAGCCGGGCGCACGACGTCCTTCTCCTCAAGCACGCAGCCCTCTCCACGCGATGGCCGATCCTCTACGAACTCACGATGTCCGACGACGTGGACGTTGTGGTCAGGCCCAGAGGAGAGTGGGTCGACCCGATCGGTAAGCGCCACCTCTTCAAGCTCCGGCCATGGATGTTTAGCGATAAACTCCAAAGGCTATTGAGACGCTTCACCGACGAGGATACCGACCACACCTCCGCCGTCATCCGCGAGTTCGCGATCCTGGATCAACCCTGGCGGAGCATCTGCGGACTCGAGCTGGAAAACCGGATTCACCACGACGTTGTCTGGAGCGGCGTCGTCGCGATCGACTTCCAGACGGTCTGGCAGGACGCGCATGAAGATCAAATCGAGGCAAGATCGGTCTGTGTGCCAAGCTTATGCGACCTGGTCATCATGAGCGCCGTCAGCATCCATCGGAAGCCGTATCTCAGGCTGAGAAACCTCATCGAAATCCAGGAGTTGGCACCAACGCTCGATGATTCGGAGTGGGATCGCTTGACGACGAAGGCCCGGACCTATCGGTGCAGGCAGCTCGTGTATTCAGCCCTGCACGCGACCAAGGCCATGCTCGAAAGTGACATCCCCCAATCCGCTCTCCTCGCCCTGAGACCGTCGGCGCTCAGAGGGCGAGCGGTCGCGCTTGTCAACCGGCGCACCTCACCCACCGCACTCTGTCGCTCGCGCGATCCAGGCGGGCCCGCAGGGACCCCGCGGCGCGATTTTTGGCACCTCGCAAGGCGATTTGTGGCGTTTGATACCGGGCAACTGATGCGATTTGTATGGTTTCGAATCGTCCTCTACAGGGCCCTGCGAGTCATCAAATGGTAGGCGCGTCGTGCACGAGCCCGAGGTCGTGAAGCTGGGTGATGAGACTCTTGACATCCACGTGCATTTCACTCAGCATCGGTATCTCGGTGCACCCGAACCGCTCTCCAAGCTCTCTGACAATTTCGTCGATCGTGTGGCGGCCGTCACAGAGGTCCCACACGGCGCGAGCCGAATGATTAAGGGTCACGCCGAGGTCCTCCCCCGGACGATAAAGCAGCTTTTCGTCCACGACGACGAACTCCTTCACGTTCTCAGTTCGCCGAGGGAATGCCGGCGGCATTCTGCGCGTCCTCCCGTTGTCAGGTGCGATACTTCCAAGTCAATGAATCTCATCCCAGTTGCCGTGGTATCGGGCGATCAGCTCCGTCGCAAGGCAACCGCTGCCGTACGTAAGGCGAAACGCGGGCACGCGCTTCACGAGCTCACAGAAGTAATGGACGGCGGCCTCTCGATGGATCGTGAAGTTCAGACAGTTTCCCAGGAGCTCCAAGGCAGCCGTGGCGGGCGAGCAGCGCGAGAGCTTGGGCGGAGCGCCGTGACTGTATGTTGGAAATAACAAAGCGGCAACAGGCATCGCCTCTCGGCACACCGCTTCCGGTCTGATGTCCACGTCGATCTTCTTCAGATCGGTAAGACGCTCCACGGGCATTTCGCATCCCAGATCCTCGCGCACGGCCGGAGTGACCGGGAAAGGAAGTGCCCTGTCCGAACCCGGGTCGACGGGGGTGATGTCATCGGACAGGTAGGTCCAGCCGCTGGCGCATAAGCGGGTGACGAGGGTGCTTTTCCCCCGTCCACCCGGCCCCAGAATCATCACGGCCCGATCTCGTCGGCCAGCAGCGCCTGCATGGAACCAAAACAGCCTTGAATAGTAATTGATAAATTTCAAGGTCACCTCAGTGAATACATGCTTGATAAATAGCTTTTTCGACGTCAATGCTTCGCGCGGTTCACCACTTCCTAGAAACTTGTACTTGCCGCAGTCCCAGTACGCTTCCAGCCGATCGACCCCATTTGCGGGCTTGTGCACGAGCAAATCGCGAAAGCCGCGTTCAATTGTTGCGATCACTTCGGGCACGTCTGTGCGCACAGCCACCTGGTAGTCACCAAAGCCGACGTGAATCGTTTGCTGATCCATCGGTAGCTGATTTCTCCAGCAAGTGCGCTCTTGTCGAGTCGTATCAAGGCCCTGGATGATGGTCGCCGAAGTCGAAGTGGTCGATGAACGGGTGGCTCGCGCTTGCTTTCCGAGGAAACATGAGTCCCGTGATGATCGGCACAGACCAGCCTGCCTGGATCAACGCACGTCTCGCAAACGTCCTTTCACGCTCGGAACGCGCGGCCGCTCTACTCCCTCCTCGATCATCCGTCTCTGACGCGGCGTCGGTTGCTTTGGCGTGCATCGTGCTTTCTTCAACTCCAAGCTCACTTGGCGGAACGGCGTCTTCGTCCGGTCGCTTGTCTCTGACCTGTTCAGAATTCATGTAATCCCTCCTTCAAGGAACTTTTAAGGTCGTTCAAATTATACAATGCCCCCGAAAACCCATTGGAAGGAACCGGAGGTATATCGTGGTGCGCGCGATAGGGAAAACTCAAGCCGTGTCCTCCCTCTATCGGATACGCGTCTCCCTCGCGCCGGACCTCGTACTTCCGAGCGGTCGCATCGGTGCAAGTGGTAACCTTCAAAACCGGCGTTTTCACTTCGGCGATGCCGTGAAGTGCCGACCATTCAACCGGCCACGATAAGATGTCCAGCAGCCAGTCCATTTCGGTACCGTATCCCGCTTCTCTCCCGAGGCCGACCATTTTCTTGCCCATTTCCGCGCTCGGGCGCAGTCCGACCGACAGGGAAGGTGCGGTATCGCTCGGATGCCCATCCATCTCCACAAGATGTTGGACTGCGGCGGACCCTTGATCTCGATTCGAGTCAATGCGTCCGACCCGTTTGCGCTCGCAACGGCCATCGGCCACGTCGTGTCCATGAGGCCCTGCTCGACCCACACATCTCGGAAAAAGGCATGGCAGCAAGGTGGGTAGCCAAGGAGTTTTCCGATTGCCTCCTGATTGCTTGCGTCCCACGCGCTCTTGAAGTCCGCCACGTTTCTCGGCGTCCCGATCACGAAACGAAAGACCAACGGGCCCACCTGGTGCATCTGCGAGTCTGCGTTTGGAGCGGAATTGGCGACGGAATTGTCGGGCATTCCCAGGAGTTCAACCGGCAGCGCGCTCAAGCCTCGCATCGCCCATTTTCCAGCTTCGGCCAGGAATTCTTCCGGTGAGGCGAGGGTTAGACCGCACGGGCGGATATCCGCGGCGACCGACAACCATTCGATCTCTAACCACGCCTTCGTGATCCGGCGCAGCCTGGGTTCCCAGACTTCCCGCGCGCGGTCACTCACCCAGCTCAGTCGGGTGAACTCGGGCAGTGCGAAATCGAGCCGGTCCATTGCAATACTGCGACAATCTCCCATCGTAGGACGTGCGCCCTCTAGGTTCATCGATCCAAAACGTTGCACTGGTTTATTGCATGTTCAATTGTTGCATTTTGCCCTTGCGTCCAGCTCTGAATAAAGAACTGCTCGAGCCGGTTTCGCTCGTTCGCAACGGAGATTGGCACCAGATTGCTCTCGAGCATGCGTTCTTCGAGGTGGCGCAAGAGCCCCTTCCAGACCTCACAGTGCTCGGAGCGGTTGCGCCAATCGCCGTCAATCGCCGTGCCGGGGCATTGGCCCTTGCACATGAGAAAAAAGCGGCACCCCTTGCATCCGCCGTATTCCTGGGGCGTGTGATAGAGGGCTATATAACGCTCGTAGCCCTCGATCGCGGATTTGGTGAAGTCGATCCCGTCCTTGTTCGTGCGGCTGCAATTGCTAAGTTGGCCGTTTCCCTCGACACCCTGGACGGCTTGAGTGGTGTAGGGATCACACGCATTCCAGATGCAGGCCGTCTGGGCATCCCGCCCGAGGAGCAGCTTTTTCAGATCGTCAAAGATGTCAAACCGCAGGGTCGTGAGCTCGTCCTCCAATCTCAGGAAGCTCAGGAACGCTTCGAGGTTTTCCTGCGTGCTCAGCGCATATTTGTTGCGGATAGACTGGTTCTCGACCTCGAGGATATGAAGCCGGGCCTGGCGTATCCCCATCGCCTCAAGATTTTTGATCCAATCGTGCATGATCGGCAGCTTGTCGCGTGTCGCGTTGTTGCGGTAGAGCGTGATGATGAGGCTGGGGGGAATACCCTCCTGGCAAAGCCGCTCGATCACTCTTTGTATTCTGTCGGTGGACTCACGTGTACGGTTCAGCGTCCCGGCCCACCGCGCGTCGTTCAACTCCCCAGGGCCGTCGATGGAGATGCCCACGGACACGCAATACTGCTTGAACATGCGGATATGATTATCATTAATTAGAACGCCATTGGTTTGAATGGAGTTGCGCCCGGATTTCTCAAGCCCCCAGGACCAGAGGGCTTCGAGGTCATCCTCGGGCATCAAGAGCGCCTCACCACCAAAGAGGTTGAACCTGCCGCCGGCCGCAAGGACGGCCGCCTTCATCCTTTCCATGTCGTAGGAGTGCAGCACGTTCCCGGCGTCGCGCTGGGGGTTCTGGTAGCAGTAGTGGCAGTGAAGGTTGCATTTGACACCGAGTGGTTTCAATTCAACCGTCATTTGGCATAGACCCCGATCGAGCGCGCGGCCAATCGTCCCATCACTATCTTACTGTGGAAGGGATCTTGATCCCAGATTGACGAGAAAAGCCAACGTCCCGTAGCGACCAGGGGCCGCGAACCATTCGAAGATGACCGGGGAGGGAACTGTTGCGCCCGCCGCCAGGGTCGCGACTTCGACGTAAAGATCCAAGAGCCCGTCGGAACCGACGGTTTCATTCTCTGGGACGAGCCCTGCTGGGAGAGTGACCAGGGTCAAGCTCGGATTGCCCAAGGGCGCGGGGCCGGTGCTTGCGCTCGACACGCTCGTCCCATCGCCCGAGGCCGACGCGCCTGCCGGAGTGATGATCGCAGCCAAGACCGTGAACGACTCGGCAGGGGCGCCGGGACTGGTCGGGCCATTGGCCGCCGTCGAGACCACGGTCGCGATGGCCGCATACCGGGTGGCGAGCGTCGGAACGATCTGCACGACCGCGCCGGCTCCGGATGCCGGCGTGATGCCCGCTTCGCTCAAGTCGGTGAGAATGAGCTGGTAGGACGTACCGCCGGAGCCGGACACAGAGACGTTCTGCGCTCTCGGGATGGCTTTGGGCACCACGGCGGGTGCCGTCGCGCCGTACTGGTAGGCGCCGATGTCCCAAGCCCCGTGCGGGATGTAGCCGCGCTGATCAGTGATGAGGTGGACTCCGTTCGATGGGGTTCTTACCCGTGCCGATGGCCTTGCTGTCGGACTCGAGCGCAATGGTCAGGGTCGGGCCCCCGTTATTAGCCAGGCCGGCCGGAGACAAACCAGGGTTGTAGAGGAGGACAAGGTTGGTGGGGTCGGTGACCACGCCGATGGGTACCGTGCCGAAGAGGCTATAGTACGCATAGGCCGTGGGGCCTACGTTCTCGTAATCGGCGCCTACGAAACCGAGAGGCCACGTGTAGCCGTTGTCGGCGAATATGGAATTGTACATCGTGGCGTTACCGCCAACCTGGTAGACGCCGGTCGAGTTGAGGGCAACGGTCACGTTGAAGAAGGTGACCGTTGAGGCGGTACCGATGAACATGCCGCCGCCGTCTGCGACGCCGTTTGAGCCTGCGAGGCCATTCAAGCCGCCGGGGAATCCAGGAGCACCGAGGCCGCGACCGCCGCCAAGGCCGATGGCGGCCACCGCGTTGTCGGCGATCGTCGAGTTGTAGATGGTGAGCGTGGCACCGCTCACGAAGAGGCCGCCGCCCAGGCCGTTGCCGGCGTTGCCGCCGTTGCCGCCGTTGCCGCCGGGGCCGCCAATGCCGTTGCCGCCATGGCCGCCGGACCCGCCGGTGGAGCCGGCAATGCCGCTGGCTGCGAATGTTTTCTTGACCCACATCTTGGCGGGGAGCATCCAGGTCCACCCCGTGGCGCCGGCCCCGCCAACGCCGCCGATGCCGCCGACACCGCCGATGCCGCCCAGGGCACCAGAGGCGCCGGTGCCGCCATTGGCGCCGCGCCGGCGCCTGCGCCGATCGCATTATTATAGCCCACCGTCGAGCGGTTGAGGACGAGCGTACCACCGCCCAAGTAGATGCCGCCGCCGACTCCGGACCCTCCGGCGCCGCCAAAGCCGCCGCCGCCACCAGCGCCACCACGCCCGCCGGGGGCTCCGCCACCACCGCCGCCACCACCACCGCCGTCGCCGCCAGCTCCACCACCGCCGCCGCCGACACTAATCGCGACGCCGAAGCCGCCCGCACCGCCACTGGCGCCATCGCCGCCCGGACCGGCGTTGCCACCGAGGGCGCCGGGCCCCCTGCACCGCCCGTCGCCCCGTTGGCGCCTGCTGCCCCCTGGGCCAGATTAGTGAGAACGGAGGACGTCAAGATCGTCGCCTTGCCGGCCGCGAGGTAGAGGCCGCCACCGAGCCCTGGTCCGCCAAAGCCGCCGAATCCGCCGATGCCGCCAGGAGCACCCCAACCACCGGCGCCGCCAGGGCCGCCGCCGCCACCACCACCGCCATGACCACCTGAGTGCCGAACTTGCCAGTGCCGCCGTTGCCGCCGGCGCCGCCATTTCCAGCGGCCCCGCCCGTGCCGCCAATGCTGCCCGCGCCGCCAGCGCCGGCGGCGGCGCCTGCGCCACCGGGGCCGCCGATTGCGGAATTGCCCGAGACGGTGGTGAGCGTGAGACTGAGAGTGCCGCCCGCGAAATAGAGCCCGCCGCCGATTCCCGCACCGCCGAAGCCGCCGTTGCCGCCGGCGCCGCCGATGCCCCCGAACCCACCGGGGCCGCCAGCCCCGCCTTCGCCGCCGGTACACCCAGGGCCGCCTGGGCCGCCGATTCCTCCAAAGTACATCGCCCCCGACGTCGTGCTGAAGCGGTCGCCGTAGTGGGTGAAGAAGTAATTGAGTGTGGTGAAAACCGAGATACCGGCGTCGCCTCCATTGCCACCCGGGCCGGCGTCGCCGCTGTTGCCGGCTGCACCGCCCGGTGCGCCGGTGCCGCCGCCGCCACCGGGACCGCCGAAGCCACCTGGGCCGCCGACCGCGGTGTTGCCGTTGATAAACGAGTTTGTGAAGGTCAAGGTGCCCGAGGTGAGGTAAAGCCCACCGCCGACGCCGTTGCCGCCGTTGCCGCCGTTGCCGCCCGCGCCGCCAAAACCGCCCCCTCCGCCCGGTGCCGAAGCCGCCGGCGCCGCCGCAGCCGCCGGAACCGCCGGCGCCGCCGATGCCAGTAAGCAAGAAAAGGCCGAGCGAGCTGAAGACAATGGCTGAGCCGCCCGCGCCCCTGAGCCGCCGGCGCCGCCGTCGGCGCCGGTGCCACCGGCTCCGCCGTTGCCGCCACCGACCGCGGCACCTCCAGCAGCACCACCTCCACCGAGCGCTGAATTGAAGGCCACCGTCGAAGCATTGACCGTGAGGGTGCCACCGAGCAGGAAGATGCCGCCGCCGAAGGCCGCCGCTCCATTGCCGCCGTTGCCGGCGTTGCCGCCTGCGCCGCCTGGAGCGCCAGCGCCACCGAAGCCGCCCGCCCCCCCATTGCCGCCTGGGCCGCCGAGGCCAGCGATAAGTCCCGTGGAACCCTTACCGCCGCTACCGCCGTTGCCGCCATTGCCGCCCGCGGCGGCAGTGCCGCCGGCCGCGCCCGAGGCACCGGCGCCAGCGTTGCCGCCCGCGCCGCCGCTGCCACCGCGTGCTGAATTGCTGGCGACGGACGCGGAGTCGAAGACGAACGAACCGCGACCGAAGTAGATTCCGCCGCCGATAGCGATACCTCCGGGGGCACCGTTGCCGCCATTGCCGCCAAAGCCGCCGAAGCCGCCAGGGCCACCGAAGCCGCCGGCAGCACCACCACCACCGCCGCCGCCATTGCCCCCGACAGAGCCGCTGGCGCCATTGCCGCCGTTGCCTGCGTTCCCGCCGGCACCGGCCGCACCGCCCGCGCCTCCCGCTGCCCCGTTGCCGCCGGCGGCGCCACTGCCGCCGGCCGCGCCGACCGCCCGATTCAGGTCGACAGTCGACGATGTGATTTTGACGGTCCCTGTCGCGATGTAGAGGCCGCCGCCTTCGGCTTGTCCACCGGGGCCGCCAAAGCCGCCGGCACCGCCGTTACCGCCGGCACCGCCGATGCCGCCGAAGCCACCAGGTCCCCCGCTGCCGCCGGGGCCGCCAAAGCCGCCGGCGATGATCGGCGTCGTCGTGCCACCGGTGGCGCCGTTCCCACCATTGCCCCCCGCGCCCCCGCTCGCGCCATTGCCGGCGGCGCCGCCTGATGCGCCGCTGGCGCCGGCGCCGCCGATGGCACCTGCGCCGCCCAGAGCAGAGTTGCTGGAGACCGTTACGGACGACAGCAGGCTGAGAGTGCCGCGGACGAGATAAATTCCACCGCCGAGGGCCTCGCCGCCGCCGCCGCCAAAGCCACCGTTGCCGCCGTTGCCGCCATTTCCGCCGTTGCCACCGGCGCCACCAGCTCCGCCGCCGCCACCGCCGCCACCGCCGCCGCCGGTCAGCGTGGCGGTTCCACCATTGCCCCCCGCGCCGCCCGCGCCCGCGGAGCCGCCGGCACCCCCCGCAGCACCGGCGCCGCCGGCACCGCCCGGAGCACCGGCGCCGCCCTGCGCGACGTTGCCGGAGATATTGATGGACGTCAGGCTGATGGTGCCGCTTGCAAGATAGGCGCCGCCGCCGAAGGCGACGCCGCCCAAGCCGCCGGCGCCACCGTTGCCGCCGTTGCCGCCGTTTTGACCATTGCCACCAAATCCGCCGCCGATTCCCCCGCTGCCGCCGCTGCTGGGGCCGCCGCTGCCGCCGGTAGGGCCTGGGAGGCCAGCGCCGCCCGCTAACCCGATCCCGCCGAAGCCGCCGCTGCCGCCCGCGCCACCCGCGCCGCCGATCGCATTGTTATCGAGCAAGGGGGAATTGGTGTATTTCAAGCTCCCCGCTGCAAAATCGAAGCCGCCACCGATCGCCGCACCGCCATCGCCACCAGGGCCTCCGGGCCCGCCCGGCAATCCGAATCCACCGTTGCCGCCCGCGCCACCCGCGCCGCCAGGGCCGGCGTCGGCAGAGTTCCCGTCGATGTCAACAAGATTCACCGTGATGTTGGCATTAACGACGTCGATACCGCCGCCGTCGGCGCTACCGCCCTGGCCTCCGATGCCACCGGCACCGCCAATACCGCCCGCACCGCCGGCGCCGCCATTGCCGGCAGCTCCGCCGATGGCCGAATTGTCGGTGATATTGACGCTCTGGTCGTTCTCGGTGCCGCTTCGTACGTAGATGCCGCCGCCGTCGGCGCTACCGCCGTGGCCTCCGATGCCACCGGCACCGCCAATCGCGCCCGCAGCGCCAGCACCGCCATTGCCAGCAGCTCCACCCTTGGCCGAATTGTCGGTGAAATAGGCGGTCTGGAGATTCACGGTTCCGTTTCGTACGTACATGCCGCCGCCGAGACCCGACCCGCCATTGCCGCCATTACCGCCGGTGCCGCCCACGAGGTGTCCGGACCCGCCGTTACCGCCATTGCCGCCCAGCGCTTGGTCATTCACAAGGGCGGTCGTGTTCGACAACGTCAGGTTACCGGCATAAAGGTAGAGGCCGCCGCCGGCCGCATTGCCCCCATTGCCGCCGTTGCCACCTACACCGTTTGTACCACCGGCACCGTTGTGCGCGATGGCCGAAGCGCTGGAGATCGCGATATTCGAAAGTGTGACCTTGCCGCCGGCGGTGTCGATCAGGAATCCGCCACCGGCCGCCTCGATCCCGGGGATCGTCAGGGGATAGTCACTGCCGGTCCGGCCGTCTTCAAACGTGATGTTTTCGATACTAACGTCGATACCGGAGCCGATGATCTCGACCAACCGGAATTCATGGTCGGCAGTGATCGTCAGCAAAGACCTTCCCGGTCCGTCGATGTTGAGGCTCTTGTCGATGAGCAGTGGGCCGAGGACGAGCGTGATCTCGTGGACATCGCTGGCGAAGTCGATGGTCGAGCCGCTGGGCACGTTGGCGATCAAGTAACGCAGTGAGCCGGGATCGCTCAGGCTGTCGCTGTTGTCGGTCACCGTGTAGGTGCTCAGTAACGTGCGGCTCTCGAGCGCTTCCAAGTGAGGTGCCCGTCGCACTCGCCGAGAAGGTAGACCCCGCCGACGGGTTTGTGAACCGGTCACGGCTCGACGCTTCTTCGCCTCGAAATGATCGACTGGCAGCATCGATGGAGCCTCCTGTTGAAAGTCAGACCATCATCGCCGTGTGCTCAGTTGCGCAGCCGTGTCCCGTATTCGCCTATGAATGATGCGAAATACCGGTCTCGGCCATTCTGCTCGCATGCAAGCTGGCGCGAGTGCGGAAGGCAGACAATCGCCTAGCTCATCATCTTGTCGTTTATGCACCAAGAAACCGTTTTACAACCAGTTTGTTACCGCTTTTCTTCTTTTCTCTCGATCGCTCGGCGCAACTCATGGAGGATTTTCTGTTTTCGCCTGTTGGCTGCCTGCTGGCTGATGCCCGATTCGGAAGCGATCTGGGCTTCGGAACGGCCTTCCCAGAACAGTCGCTCGATGAGTTGACGGTCCAGCCTCGTCAATTCACCGAGCGCCCGCCGGAGCAACTGGCCCTCTTCCACGGTCACGAGGTGATCCTCAGCACGGACCGCAAGGGGCGCGGAGGCGGGATGGCGGAGGAAGCTCAAGGCATAGCCCCACTCGCGGCGCGACCGTTTCAGCGTCGCCACCAGCATGCGATGAAATACGTAGTTGCTTGGCGACAGCCCGTGCGCGGCATCAAAGCTGTGCACCGCCTCACAAGCCGCGGCCAAGGCCTCGGCGTCCAGCTCCTCCCACCAGTCGCGCGGCGACCAGCGGGGGGGCACGCGCCACCTGTGGGCGCGTCGCATGTAGGCGGCCCAGGTCACCGGCCAGTGGGGCAGGCTCTCCCGGAGCCATTCCACAGTGGGAGCAACGGCCGAGATATGGACTGCGATTGCCAGAGGATAAGTCATGTTCGAGCGCTCGGATGCGTTAGTTTTGCATGAGCGGAATCCGTGGAGGCGGTCCAAGACGAACATCGTCAAGCGGAACCATGGTATCAATGGATGATTGACTTACGAACCTTGGGTTTCTGCTCAGCGCTGTTTGAGATTCCCTCCTGCACTCACCGCTGCGCGCACCCGTCACAATGAAGCCCGATGTCAAAACCACCAGCCCCATGCGCCGCACTGTGGTTTGCATCGATCAATCCCTTCGATCAAAACGATTTGCTATCTGCACATGAGAGGAACGTGGCGTTCGCGACGGTCGTATCGCCGAGGAATCAGCGGAACTCGTGTCTTCACCGAGTCGGTTGATCTGCCACTGTCGCGTATTAGAACGCGCTGCACTGCGATTGCAAACAAAAAATGTGTTGGCAACACTTGTGTTGTATTTTTGCCACACCATTCGAGCCGCGCCCGCAGCCGAAGTCGGTCGCGACAGCTAGAAACGTGACTTACACACCTTGGGTGTCGGCTTGGCGTACGTTCGGGGGGTTCACGCGCCTATCGTTCACTCTACAACTCGGTAACGACAGCCGCTCTGAGGTTCGGCACGAGCACGTGGATGACCGCGAGCGCGATCACGTAAGCCGACGCGGCCAAGACGAAGATCGGCACATAGCTGCCCGTCCACTCCAAGAGGTAGCCTGTCGCCGTGGCGATCATCATGCCGGCGGCCGACCCGGCGAAACCGCCGATGCCAACCACCGAACCGACGGCGCGACGCGGGAACATGTCCGAGACGAGCGTGAAGAGGTTGGCCGACCACCCCTGATGCGCAGCCGTCGCCAGGCTGATGAGTCCGACGGCCACCCAGAGGTTCGAGGCCCGCACAGCCAGCCCGATCGGGACCACACACAAAGCGCAAATCAACATCGCCGTCTTGCGCCCGGCGTTTACAGACCAGCCGCGCTGGATCAAGGTCGAAGAGATCCAGCCGCCGCCGATGCTGCCGACGTCGGCGGCGACGTAGATCACCACAAGCGGGGGGCCGAGACCCTCCAGCGTGATGCCGTAGGTCTGTTGGAGAAACTTGGGCAGCCAGAAGAGGAAGAACCACCAGATCGGGTCGGTGCAGAACTTTCCAGCCGCAAAGGCCCACGTCTGCCGGTGGCGCAGGAGCTGCAGCCAGGGGATCTTGACCGTCGGCTCGACGGGGTCGCTCCGAATGTAAGCCAGCTCCTCCCGCGACAGGCGCTCGTGCTCCTCGGGCTTGCGGTAGATCGCCAGCCAGGCGATCAGCCAGGCAAAGCCGGTTGCGCCCGTGATGATGAACGCCCACCGCCAACCAAAACGAGTCGCGATCCAGGGCACGATCAAAGGCGCGACGATCGCGCCGACGTTGGAGCCGGAATTGAAGATCCCGGTGGCAAAGGTGCGCTCGGCCTTCGGATACCATTCGGCCACCGTCTTGATCGCCGCGGGGAAATTGGCCGATTCGCTCAATCCCAGCGCGAACCGCGCCACACCAAAGCCGAGGGCCGACCGCGCCAGTGCGTGGCCCATCGCCGCCGCGCTCCAGCCGATCACGGCCAGGCTGAACCCCCTGCGCGTGCCGACCCGGTTCCATCAGCCCGCCCACGGCGAGCAGGCCGGCCGCATAGGCCCCCGTGAACGCCGTCGCGATCCAGCCGTACTGAGATTCCGACCAGTTCAACTCCTTCTGCAAGGGCGCGGCCAGGATTCCCAGCACCTGGCGATCGAGGTAGTTGATCGTCGTGGCGAAGAAAAGCAGGGCGCAGATCAACCAGCGGTACCGGCCGACGCGGGCCGGCGCAGCCCCGCTCAATCGTTCGACCATATCTTTCTTTTCCAATGTATGGATCAAGTGCGAATATTTGCCGGCTGCCGCGCGTCGGCGGGGTCGGCCCACCGGCTATTGGGAACGGTCGGCGCCCAGCCCGGCCGGAGCGGGTCCTGGTCGTAGGGGTACGAGCCGAGCCGACGGTAGAGCTCGTTGAAATGGCCGAGCTTCTCCCGGTCGAGCCGCACGCCCAGGCCAGGACCTGTCGGCACGGCGATCGAGCCCCCCTCGTACGGGAGCTTGCCGCCTGCGATCACGTCGTCAGTCAAGTGGTGATAGTGGGCGTCGGCGGCAAACGAGAGGTTGGGGATGACGGCACCCAGGTGGAGCATCGTCGCGAGCTGGATGCCCAGCTCGCCCGAGGAATGCACGGCCACGCCAAGCTGAAACGTCTCGCAGACGCTCGCCGCTTTGACGCACGGGCGGATGCCGCCCCAGAAGGTCGTGTCGAGCAAGATCACGTCGGCCGCGGTGGAAAGCGCATTCACCGCAAGCTGCTCGAAGTTGACGACGACCGTGTTGGTCGCCAGCGGCATGCGCACCTTCTCGCGCACCCGGCGCATTCCCGCCAAACCGAAGACGGGGTCTTCCAGATAATCGTTGCGGATATCCTCGATCTGCTGGCCGAACCAGATGGCCGTCTCTGTCGACCAGACGCCGTTGGGGTCGAACCGGAAGCGGTCGCCGGCGAGCGCAGCCGCGAGCGCGCGGTAACATTCCAGGTCATAGTCCGGCGGGAAGACGCCCCCCTTGAGCTTGTGCGACGTGAAGCCGTATGTCTCTTTGAGCGCACGCGCTGGGCGACGATCTGCTCGGGCGTGCGTACCTCGCCCGTCCCGTCTTGATTCGGATAACGGAAAAACAAATACGAGGCAAAAGGCACGCGGTCTTGCAGGCGGCCGCCCAGGATCTCAGAGACCGGCACGCCCCACTTCTGGCCAAGGATGTCGAGGCAGGCGAACTCGAGCGCCGCCAGGATCTGGGTGCGGTTGTTGTAAAGCGAGGCCGTCGGGTTGGCAATCAGGAACCGCATCTGTTCGAGCCGCGCGGGGTCGTGGCCGACCAGGTATCGCTTGAGCGCGCGGAAACTCTCCTCGGCCGACTCGCCGCCCCCGCCCATCTCACCCAAGCCGATCAGGCCCTCGTCCGACTCGACCTCGACGACCGTGCGCACGAACCGCCCCCAGTGGCAGCCGTTGGCATGCCTCAAGGGCGCCTCCAAGGGCACCGTCACGGTCGTTGCCCTGATGTCGGAGATCTTCATGGGAGATTCACCGATTGTCCTTTGATCGGGGACTGCCCTGCCGCAGCAGGCTTTTCGACTTGTATTCTTCCAGCGTCATCGCCGGTGGTTCGACACCCTGCGGCAGCGGACGATGCGAGAAGGTTTGAAAATACAAGAGAACAGCGTCCCTCCACCGAACGGCGTCGCGCTCCTGGATGGCGAGCCTCTCCGCGACGTCGGCGTGCCGCTCGCGGTCGATCGCACCGGCCAGCGCACCCACTGGCGGCGCGCGTCGCGGACCCAGTTCACCCCGCGCTGATACTGCAGGGCCAGCTCATCCCAGAGCGTCCGCCCCGACGACATGCGGTGATCCCAGGGAACGTGATGAAACCAGAGCAGGAATGGTTCGGGGCAGGTCGCCAGGTCGGCGAAGCGGTCGCGGACCGGCGGCAAGTAACGGCTGACAGCGCCGCTGCCAGTCGCCGTGCGGTCGAAGCCCAGCCCGCGCTCGTCGGCGCGATGGTAATAAGTGGAATTCCAGTCGGCGCGCACGTCGCGGGCCCACCAGGGGGCAGGCCCGTAGTGGTGCCCCGGCCACATGACATGGTGTAGGCCAAGCGGCGTCATGAAGTCGACCTCCGCCTCGTGCGAATTGAGCATGATGCCGGCGATGGCCGCCGCCGCCGCGCGGTCGTGCGTGAAAGTCATGCCGATCCACTCGTCGGCGATCTGTCGCGAGCTGAGGTCGGGGTCCCAGGCCAGGCGGCCGAAGGCGTACCAGTTGGCCTGCGCGAAGGGGTGGCCGGTCCAGTTCCGACTCGAGCCAGTGTTCGCCACACCGGCCATTCCGGTCAGGCGCTGGCCCGAGAGTGTGCCCTCGACCACTCGAGCCACGGTTGAGCCGGGGCCGTTGGCATGAGTATCCGAGTCGAGGCACTCGCGCCACATCGGGGCCAGGAACACCAGATGGCTCACGTGGCCAAGATACTCCTGAGTGATCTGGACCTCAAGCATGAGCGGGGTCTTGGGCATGGCGCCGAAGAGCGGGTGGAACGGCTCGCGCGGCTGGAAGTCGATGGGCCCGTTTTTGACTTGTAGCAGCACATTGGGCGCAAACTGGCCGTCGAACTGCTGGAGCGAGTCATACGCGGCCGCGGCGCGGTCGGTGCCGGGCTTCGGGTCGTAGACAAAGGCGCGCCACATCACCACGCCGTCGTGACGAGCCACGGCGGCGGCCAGCAGGTTGGCGCCATCGACATGGCTGCGATGGTAAGTATGCGGCCCCGGCTGGCCCTCACTGCTGGCCTTGACCAGGAACCCACCGAAATCAGGGATGAGCCGATAGATCTCATCGGCCTTCGCCTGCCACCACGCGACCACCGCCGGATCGAGCGGATCGGCCGTCTTCAGTCCGCCGAGCTCGATCGGCGCCGAGAACCGCGCCGAGAGATAGACCCGCACGCCGTAGGGGCGGAATACATCGGCGATGGCGGCCACCTTGCGCAGGTAACCGGCGCCGAGGATCTCGGAGCGAGCGTTGACATTATTGAGCACCGAGCCATTGATTCCCAGCGACGCGCATGCTCGGGCGTAGTCGCGCAGGCGCGGGCTCGGTGCGTCGGGCAACGCCTTCCAGTCCCACAGCGATCGGCCGGCGTAGCCGCGCTCGATGGTGCCATCCAGGTTGTCCCAATGGTCGAGTACGCGCACGCGCAGCCGGGGTTGCTGGCTGATGTCGAGGTCGCTCACCAGCTGGAGCATCTGCACGAGCCGGAGGAAGTGGAACACTCCGTAGAGCGCGCCCTTCTCACCGTTCGAGGCGATCACAGTCATAGGTCGTCCGCCGAGCGAGACCGAACGGATCACGAACCCCTCCTGCCCCAGCTCGGCGAGTCGGCGGCCCCAGTCAAGGCGTTTGATGAACGGCGAAGTCGTCGGCGTGCCCACGACCACGGCGCCATCGCGATCGACGTCCGCCACAACTCGGACGCGATCACCGAGCAAGCCCGAAAAACCGTCGCCGAGCTCGGTGCGGATGGCTTCGAAGGTCGCCGAGGCGCCGGGCGCCACAACCGATGCAATTCGAGGCCGATAGGCGTCGATCGCCCGCTCTGGGAGCCGGTCGTAGCGCAGCCAGAGGCGATAGCCATCGTCGGCTCTCGCCGACCATGGCAGGGCGGCCGCGAGTCCGAGAATGAGCATGGTGAATTGGCGATGCGGCATAGGAGCGTTCACTCAGTGCCGTTGGCGGTTATTGGTCCTTAGTCCTTAGTCATTGGGGCTCGGATCAATCAGGACATCGGTGACAAACTTGGTTCAGGACATGGGTGGCGCACGGCTCGGGACTGGGTGGCGCGATTGTGACCGTCACAACCGCTTCGCGGATTCTATCGTCTCACGAAAGATTGGTGAACTGCGCCGGGTTCTGGCGAGCCCGACTCGAATTGCGACGAACCGTCGCACTGCGCTTCCTGTACCGTTATTGGTTCTTGCCAAGGTTAAAGCGGTTGTAACGGATTCTCGGCCGAGACGGCTGGAGAGACCGCGTGCGGGCCGACATGCCGGTTGTAGGGCCTGTGCGGGCGCCTGATCCCATCCCAAAATGGCACGCATTGGCACATTCTGGCACTTTTTGGGAAGGGCTCCGCGGGTGCCTCGCCGTGCGCAACGCGGGGGACGAACGATTCACGAAACGCCCGGCGGAGCGAACTTCGCGCGTCGCAACTTGCTCTTCGGCCAAGGCTTTGTGTTGTAGGAGTCAATGAATTCGCGGCGCGGCTACGCGCACGGATGGGGCTCTTTAGTCGGGCGTTCTGGGTGTCGCATCGATGATGCTGAGCGTGCCAACGCGTGCGAGAGATTTGTTGTGCTCCGGCGACGCATGTCGAGGCGAAATGGACTGATTGCGCGCTGGCCAGGCTATCGGTTTGTCTCCCAGATCGCGAAGACGTGCGACCGTCGGCCCTCGTCACCAGCCCGCCGCGAAATGTCGCGCCTCGTACGCCGGCGCGTCGTCGCGCGCCTCTCTCTATATATACTGGAAAAGAGGGGTACTGCGCACTTTCCAGAGGGCGATTTCGACGCATACCGAAGCTGCAAGAGAAATTATGTGTGCGCAAGTTGTGCAATTCTCAGACCGGTCGCGCGGGGCTCACCGGCCGGCGTGAATAAGAGTCTAGTCCTGTTTGCGGTATGAATGCCTGCAGCTCTGCAATGTGATCGGCGACGCATGGTGCGGATGGCGCACCATCAAGTATCCTCTGCGCCCGGCCTTGACGATCGGGGCCGCCACTGCGTACGCTCAAGAGGTAGACGTTGGCGCGAAGTAGCGGCAACTGGGAAGACGGCTCGATCTGGACAGACCGCTCGATCCGCGTCCATTCCTGTACGATTTAGCTCACTCTGCAAGCGGCAGGCCAGGTCCTGCTGTCTCGAGGTGACATCATGAGAAACCAGCCCCACAAACCGCGCCACAGTCGCACGTCTCGGCTCGAGGTCTTCAAGTCCCGCGAGCTCCTGAGCAACCTGTCCGTTCCCCTGGATCGCGCCGTGGAAGTCTCGCCAATGGCAAAGGCCCATGGCGAGACGATCACCGGTAAAATGAGCGGAACCTGCTCAATAAGCGCGAGCGGGAGCGGGAGCGGACGCTCGGCAGCGAGCGGAAGCTCGTCAATGCATTACCATGGGCCGACCGGCCCCACGCCCGGGTCGGCGACCTTCGTAGCCACCGGGTCGTTGACAATTCTTGGGCCAGCCTCCCTGACCGGCAGCGACAGTTATTCGGTCTTGCACCACGAGGTCAAGTATACGCACGGGTCCATGACCCTCTCCGATAGCAGCGGTGACCAGATCGACGTTTCATTCAAGGGTTCCGGCAAAGCTTCAGCCAACGGGGTCGACACCTTCAAGGTGAACGGCCCCGTGACCGGCGGCGCGGGTATGCACATCGGAGCAGCGGGAACGTTCTCGGCATCAGGCAGCTTCAACAGCGGAACGGATGCATTCTCGATCAGACTGACGATAAAACTCGATCAGCCAGGTCATCACCCCGGCAACGCTGACCGTTACCGCCGATGACAAGACCGTGGTTTACTCGGCGTTCCACCCTTGACAACTGTAGGGCTTGAATCTTACATTTGTCAGTGACTGTACGGGCTGCCGATCTTCGGTAGCCGTCGGACAGTGCCTTGTTGATGTCGGTGCAACATCGTGCGAGGCAAGCGGGATTCCGCGCAGGAACACGACCAGTGCTGTGGATTCGGCTCACTTTGGGTACGGCGCTCATCGTCGGGACCTGGTTGGCGACGGCGCTTTTGCAAGGCCGGCAAAACACCGCTGCTGTCGATTCGCTGGACTCGGTCGCGGTGCGCTTCGGCGACCTCGAGACGACAGTCCTGACCGGCGGAGATCTGATACCTCTCAATCAGACCGAAGTGACATGTAGCGTGGAAGACGTCACCGATTCCGACGGAACGATGATTCTGACCGTGATCGAGAATGGTGCGCGAGTGAACAAAGGAGACGAGCTCTGCCGATTGGACTCTTCGGAGCTCACGGAGGTGGCGCGGCAGCAGGAAATCTCGGTCGCGCGCTCGCGGGCGTTTTTCGATCAAGCCCGGCTGGATCTCGAGACTGCGAAGGTCCAACTGAGAGAGTATCAGGAAGGGCTGGTAACCGAGACGATCAAGGAATTCGAAGGCCGAATCGCGTTTGCGCGATCGGATGTGGAGAGGCGAAGGGATCGACTCGCCTGGACCTCCGCAATGGTCGCCAAGGGATACCTCGCCGAAGGCACGCGATTGAGTGAACGGCAAGCATTCGCTCAAGCTCAACACAGCCTCCGCAAGGTCGAGGGGGAGTTTGAGCTCTTCAAGTGCTATCACAGCCCTAAGGAAATCCGATCCCTCCGCTCCCAGGTCGAGGCGGCGGAGAACACCCACGGCGTGATGGCTGACCGCCTCAAGTCGGAGGAAACGGACCTCACCTTCCTCCACAAGCAGATCGACAACTGCGCGATCCGGGCCCCGCAAGACGGCGTCGTGATCTACTCGAACGGCAGCAAATGGAGGTCACTTCCGCTCGAACCGGGAACACGAGTCTTTCAGGGCCAGGTACTGTTCCTGATTTCCGACCTTAGACAGATGGAGGTACTGGCTTCCGTTCACGAGACGATGGCGATGCGGATCCGCGTCGGAATGACAGCGAGTGCACGGTTGGCCGCCATGCGCGACCACGCGATACCTGCTAGAGTCACATCGATCGATATGCTGCCACACAACCCTTGGCGAATCGCAGACGACGACGTGAAGCACTTCCTGGTGCGGGTTCGCTTGGACAGCACGCCGTCATGCGCCCTCCCGTTCATGTCGGCGTCGGTCGTGATCGACACGGGCCGAGTCGAAGATGCGCTCGTGGTCCCCGTCGGGGCGCTTGCGGTCAAGGGCAGCGAACAGTTCTGCTATGTTGTCGCGGCCGATGGCTTGCATCGGCGCGCGGTCACGACTCGCCGGTCAACAACTGAACTCGTTGAGATCACGAGCGGCCTCCACGAAGGAGAGCGAGTCGTGGCTCGTTGTTCCGACGCGGACCGATTCTGGGTTGATCACGCCAACGATGGTCGCTGAGCCTGCAGCGCTTTGTGCGGCCTAGCGAGCAGCTACCGACTGCTTGAGCAACGCGACCGTCGCTGCCGGGTCATTCACTTCAACGACCAAGCGCTGAAAGTGCTCGTCCTGCAACTCGACGACGATCGTTTTCTCCGGATGCCGAACGTCCCAAAACACCCAACCACCGTCCTGGTAAAAGCTCCCGGCACGGAACAAATTGGGTATGTCAGCGCCGAAAACCTTGAGGCCTTGAAACCAGCCCATCTTGGGGGACGGGTCGGTATGGACTCCCTTGATATGGGCCAGCGGGATCTCCAGGCGGCTACGGAGGGCCCACAGCTTGTGGGAGCCCTGGACGGCAAAGACTGCGTTATTGCTTTCGATGGTAACTTCGACCATGACAACCTCCTCTAAGCCGATCTTCCGACGCCGAACATCTGATTAGGCTGCGCCGCCGCGCGACCCACCGGTGTAGCGGCACCGCGCCCCGGCCCGCTTCCTCGGCCGCCGAAGGCGCCGAAGTTGTGATCCTCTCGCGAAAACGCATTGATCATGAAGCACCAAAGTCGGCCTGTCAATTAGACGAGGCTATCGAGTTCCGCGTCCTCGTCTCGGCCTCGAAGACCGCGACCTGCTGTTCTTCTCGACGCGCAAGTTCCACGCCGCGTGGAGGCCTTTCAGCAACTGTTCCGCGGTCGCGTCAGCCAACCGGATATGAGTGCATCCCTGCCGCCCCCAGCCACCGGGTATCGGGAGAAAGACTTCTGGGGATTCGGCCATCAGGGCGCGCTGCAATTCGGGTGACAGCATCAGATTGCCGTACCCCAGGTGCTCCGTGGCCAGCGTCGCAAAGATGCGGCCGCCGACACGAAAGTCGGGCGCGCCCATATGCGAACCTTCCTCCGCCCCGTCAAAGCTCAACGCCATCTGTCGAAAGTCTTCCGCGTCCATCAGATCAGGTCGCCTTCAAGCGCCTCTCGTTTCTCCGAACGCCAGCGACTCTCCGTTTCTCCGTTGAATCACTCGTTCCAGGTTCGAGCATCGTCCCGCGCCCGCCTGTCCGCGCCAACTCTGGTTGAGACTATACGCGACTTCGAGAATCTGTTCCGGAGGTCAATTTCTCGGCCCCCGGCGACGTCCGTCTGCCCCTCCAAAGCTTGAGGGCTGCTGTGCGACGTGAGCGCCTTCAGTTTGCCGAGACGAATGCGAAACCAGGCGGTCAGCAACAGTAACAGTACGACAGGGATCAGCAGGGACTGTTCCAGTGACCAGATGAGCCCGCGTGACGGGGCATTCCAGTAGTAGCGAAGATTGAGACCCGGAATCATGAGTTGCCCGCACCGGTCCCCCCTCAAGATGTCCCTCCTGATGAGCGCCTTCGCTTCCACGATCAACGGCCGGATTCTGCCGGAGGAATCCCGATCGAACTGGTTGCTCAATGCGAACTGACCATCGTACAGGAAGAGATGGAGATCATGCCGCAGGTTCCCGGTGGTGGAGATCCTGAGATGGTAGGAGGATCGGTCGAAAAACCTGTAGACGATCCACAAGGTCAACAGCGCGAACGCAGTGCCGAGGCAGAGGAGTAGCCCCCATTCCAGTATCATGCGTTTCGCCATGGCCGCTCCTCGATGGCCTGAAGATCGCACAGTTCCCCCCTCGATCGTTCCGATTGTGATTGTCCGCCGAGATCGGCCTGAGCGCGAGCGATGCCATCCGGATGTTCTACAAGCAGGTGACCCTGCGGCAGGGACTGCCGTTCGAAGTGCGCATCCCGAACGCGACGACTCGCAAGGCACTCCGAAACGCCGAAGCCGGCCGGAACATGACCGATTACGCCACCGTGGACGAGATGTTCAAGGACGTGGGTCTCTGACGTGGCCAAGCGTCTCGCTGTGGTTCGTAAGGTGTGGGTACCACGCTCAGCCGCATCTCCTGAGACGCCCTGTCGGGGGCGTCACACAAGCAGGAACAGGAAGAGCACATACGTCGTTAGTAGCACAATAAGCAGGACCTGAGAACCCCTCTCGCGCTTTATTCGAGATCTCACCCAGCAACCGACTCCCATCAGTACGACGACAAGCCCCATGCCTCCCCAGATTCCTGCTTGTCGCAGATAAGAATCGACGACTGCGGGGCTCGCTCCCACCACGCCTTCCCCAGCTCTCTCGGCGGCGCGGCGAGCGACGCCGGTGACAGCGCGACCCACCCAGTACTTGGAGACGAGATGAGCCACGATCGCTCCGAGAGCGAGCAAGTGAGCAGCGACGTACCATTTGCTACGCGCGAGGTCGATCACGACGCCGTCCGGTGTATTAGCTCAGCGGTCCAGTCCGTTAAACAGGTGCCAAAACATCCCCGAAACCGCTTCAGAGCAAACGCCTCGGCCGGTCGCATTCGAGCAACCGCCCCGGGCTGCCGGGGTTAGGCGAGGGGCCGCGTCACGAGGTTGCCGCCGCCTTGGGCGAATGTCTGCCGGCCCGCTGGTTCGATGATGTCCCAACTCTCATAGCCCGACGAGAGCGGCACGATCTCGAGACGGCCACCGCCGTCGAAGTCGAGCACGATGTCTCGCGTGTCGTCGCGGACCTCGGCCTTCCGAACTTTGAGCCCGCCCAGCAGAGATTGGCACAGCGCAGCGGCGTCGACCGGGACGCCGTGGCCGAAGAGGTGGCCGTCGTCCTCGCTCGTCACGGCGATCGACCCGGACCAGACGAGGCGCCAGGGGCATTGCGGACGGATTTCGGAGTCGTCATCGAACCGGAAACGCCAGGAAGCCGCGTCCGTAAGCACGACCTCGGTGACGGCTCGCCCGATCAGCCATGAGATGTCGAAGCTCATCGACGCACTCCACACCGCATCACGAACGAGCCCAGCGGAACTATCCGCCGGGCATCGGCTGTGATCATACTCGAACCGCGACGATGGCAAGAATGCCAAGGCGGGCCATTAGAGGCTGACCGACCAGGCTGACTGGGTTGAAAGCCCGCCGGTCGGTCCCCTGTTCCACAACGCGAAAGTCGACGAGCCCGCCCTGCCAGATACTCGCTGTCATGTCTCGCGGCCGAGCTCGATTCAGCTTGACTGAGGAGCGTAGCTGCGGCAAGTAGGCGCAGTGCCAGGCCTGGTGTTCGCTGGGTCGTGGCTGAAATGCATATCCTCGGGAACTTTCGGAATTGGAGGAGCGGCCAGCGCGGAACATTCGCAACGACGGCCCTCTCGAGGGAAGCAACCGCACGGGCCCTATGGGCGTCAAGGGGACGTCTTACTGGAAGCGAGGCGCTTCGGCCAAGGAAAAGATGACCACTTCTTCGCCGGTCACGGTGCTGATGTCATGGTGCATACTCAACACCTTCACGCCAGCGACCTCGTGGACGAGCGATTCCAACATCGGGCGTGCCAACTCCAGCAGTTGCTTCCGTACTTGCTTGATGAGATCCCTTCCTTTCTCCGGCGACAACGATTTAGCCGAGTTGCCGTTCGGCTAGAGTCAAAACACCGAGAATGCGGACCACCAAGAGGTCTTTGATGAAGTGGGCGTGAATCTGCTCCGACCTCCATCCCATATACTCCTCTTGAAAGCGACTGATCCCCTCACAGATGGCTGCCTCGCTTTCTGCTTGAGTAAGAGTTCTTGATTTCCGCTCGTTCCTGATTCGTCGAGCTTCGTCAATCGGCAAACGTCGCTCTGCTCCGAGACCCGCACGCTCCTTGGCCACGTTTTGGCGATTGGGCCCGCAGTGCGACCACCTGAACGACACTGGCCAAGACCGCTTTTATTTCTGTCAGAGCAACGGGCTTGACGAGGACCGTATCGAACCCGGCCTTCATTGCCGAGGCTTTGTGTTCCTCGTCTTTCTGGCCGGTGATGGCCACGATTTTCGTATGAGCGAAGGTAGCGAATCTGGCGAATGCGCGTCACGAGACCACAACCATCCATGTCGGGCATGACCAAATCGACGAGCATCAGATCGGGCCGAAATGCGGTCGCAACGTCCAGTGCCTGCGTCCCGCCATAGGTCACGTGCACTTGGTTGCCGAGTTCTTCAAGCAGCAAACCCAAGGCGTCAGCACCGTCTCGGTTGTCATCAACCACGAGAACCCGAAGACTCCTCTCTGTCGTAGGCATAGGCTTCTTTCCTCTCGCCAGCCCACGGCTTTGGTCATGCCGAAATCGCAAGTCATCATCCTCGCACCGTGGGCATCAAGTCGCCTTCTCCGAGACGGTCGCCAGGATTTCTTGCAGCTGCTCGAAATCGGCGGGCTTGACCAGGTGGTGATCGAACCCTGCTTCCCGCGAACGCTGACGGTCTGACTCCTGCCCGTAGCCGGTCATGGCGACCAGCACGACGTTCTGGAGAACTGGTTGCTGACGCATCCGTTTCGCTACCTCATAACCGTCGAGTTCCGGCAAGCCGATGTCCAACAGCACCACGTTCGGTCGGTAATCGCGGGCCGCTTCCAGCGCAGCCGGGCCGTCATGAGCCGTCCGAACATCATGCCCTGACTCCCTCAGAAGCATTTCCAAACTCTCAGCCGTATCTACGTTGTCATCCACCACCAGCACCCGCAAGGATGGTCCGGTCGGCTTGGCCTTTTCGGTGGGAGGCGACGGCGGCTGCGGTTCGGCAGTCAGCACCACCGGCAGACGCACGACGAACTCGCTGCCTTGCCCCAACGCACTGTAAGCCGCTACCTTTCCTCCGTGCATTTCCACAAGCCGTTGCACCAAACGTCAGCCCAATGCCCAACCCGCCTTGCGAGCGGGCCAATGATCGTTCGGCCTGCGTGAACAAGTCGAAGATGCGGGGCAGGAGGTCGGGGGCGATGCCGACGCCTGAATCCCGCACTCGCAGCACGGCCTCATTTCCCTCTTGTTGAAGGCTCAGCCAAATGTGACCGCCTTCGTCAGTGTATTTCGCAGCGTTGTTGAGCAGGTTCACGACCACCTGTTCCAGGCGGGTCGAGTCGCCGTCGATCCAGATGGGCGACGGCGGGCAGACGCACGGTGAGTGCGTGCCGACGCTGCTCGATCAAGGGGCGAACCGTCTCTACGCCATCTTCCACGATAGTCCGCATGTCCAGTTGTTCCCGCTGAAGATGAATCCTACCCGTCGAAATGCGGGACACTTCCAGCAGATCATCCACCAGATGGACCAGTTGCCCAACTTGACGCTCAATGATCATGCGGGCCTGTTGCTGAAGCCCGCTCTCGTCCCGCTGAAGCCGAAGCAGTTGCACAGCGTTCGAGATGGGGGCAAGGGGGTTGCGGAGTTCGTGGACGAGCATCGCCAAGAACTCGTCCTTGCGGCGGTGCAGGTCGGCCAACGCTTCCGCCTGCTCCTGCGTCTTCCGTTCCAAGCGGCTGCGTTCGCTGATGTCTCGAATGTTGCACTGAGCGATGGGCCGGTGGTCCACCTGATAGACGTTGCTGACGAACTCGACTTCGGCCCGCTTACCGTCTTTGGTTTCGAGCGGCAAGTGGTCGTAGCGGATATAGCCCTTCTCTTGCAGTTCTTGGTAGGCGGTTTGACTCGCTTGTTTATCGCCGAATAGACCGATCTCCCACAGTTCCTTGCCCAAGAACTCATCGTGCGTGTAGCCCAACAACTCCGTCATGAACGGGTTGGCGTCGATGATTTTCAGGGTGTTGGCGTCGAGGATAAGGATGCCGTCTTTGGCGGTCTGGAACAGCCGCCGATACCGCACTTCGGAAGTCTGCACGGCGACTTCCGCCTGCTTGCGTTCGGTGATGTCCTCAATGGCAAGCAGGATCAGGTCCGGGCGGCTGTCCACCGACTCGAAGCGACGGGCGTTGAGCAGCATGATCTTCTTGCCAATCGCCGGGAAGTCGTGTTCCACGTCGAAGTCATGAATGGGATGGCTGTTCGACAGGACTCCCTCCAGCAGCGTCCGCAGGCGAGGAATGTTCCACTGACCGTTGCCCAGGTCGTAGAGGAAGCGGCCTTCCGTCTCCTCCTTCTCGGCGTGAAACGTCTGGTAGAAAGCCCGGTTCGCCGTCTGGACTCGCAGGCTCTTGTCGAGAACGACGAACGGCTCTCGCAAGGTCGCAATGATGTTGTCGGCGTAGGTGAGGGCGTCCTGCACCTGCTGCTCTTGCCGCCTGCGTTCGCTGATGTCTCGGAACACCAGCACCACCCCGGCGACTTCCCCCTTGTCGTTGCGGATCGGGGCGGCACTGTCGTCAATGGGTCGTTCCGTGCCGTCCTTGGCGATGAGCAGGCTGTGGTTCGCCAGCCCGACGACCACGCCATCCCGCAAGGCTCGGACGGTGGGACTCTCGACCGGCTGGCGGCTCTCTTCGTTGATGATGCGGAACACGCTGTCGAGCGGTTGGCCCGCTGCTTCTGCCAGCGCCCAGCCGGTCAAGGACTGCAGCGACCGAGTTGAGGAACGTGACCCGCCCCTCGGTGTCGGTGGTAATCACCGCATCGCCAATGCTGGCGAGGGTGACACGGCACCATTCCGGTTGGAAGTGCAATGCTTCGTTGCTTGCCGGTGAAGGGTCGGTCATGGCCCCCCATCTGATCTCGTGTTGACGATGATCTGCCGCCTTTTCTGAGTCGGAAGACCGTTTCGTGAGCTCCCCAAGCGCTCGTTTTGTCTGCCAGCGTACCGTGTTGCATCTTTCTACGACCTGCTTTGAAAGTCGTCTGTACGCTCTCCGACAGACAGGGCGGGATCTTTCTTCCTTTGCCGGTCATGAGCCTTCCGTTCTTGTTCAACCGAACAAGCGCGCGAATTCCTCGTTGATCCTCCGGTAGCACTCGCAAGAACCGGCCTTCAGGCCCTCCCGGTCGAGGACGGTGCATTTCCCCCGGCTGTAACGGATCAAGCCTTTCTCTTGGAAGGGTTCGAGAACCTCGGAGACGGTGGAACGCCGCACGCCGAGCATCTCGGCCAGGAACTCGTGCGTCATTGGGAACACGTCCGAGTGCGCCCGGTCCTGGGTCATCAACAGCCAGCGGCAACAGCGCTGGTGAACCGAGTGCAGGCCGTTGCAGGCCACGGCCTGCGAAACCTGGGCTAGAAAGGCGGTGTGGTAGAGGACCAGCAACCGGCGCAAGGCGCTGTCCCGGCTGACCTCTTCCCGCAGCACGTCCTCTGCCATCCGCAGGGCCTCGCCCGGAACCTGCACGATCACCCGGTTGGCCGTTGTCTTGGCCCCGACGAGGAGCGGCAGGCCCACCATGCCCTCGTCCCCTATCGTCGCTACCTCGATGGCCCTGCCGTCTTCCATCACGGTCAGAGCCGAGACGACACCCCGGTTCGGGAAGTAGGCGTAGTCGATGGACGACCGAACCTCGTAGAGGACGTGTTTCAACGCCAGCGGAACGAGTTGCAGGCGGGGGAGGAGGCGCTGGTACTCCTCCGGGGGCAACCGGGCCAGGAGCCGGTTTCCGGGCGGCGCAGCAGGCGGTTTGGTCTTCGGCATGGCTCACCACCCTCCCAGCTCCGCAGCGTCGACGGCAGTCGGTGCACGTCGGGAGCGACCCGTTGATGCTCGGTTGCGTTCACGTCTGGTCCCGTAGCAGTGGTTCGTGAAACGGCCTCGTCTGTCTGCCAGCAGACCATTCTATCCTTTTGTCTGCTGGCAGACACACGGCGTCTGTACGGTTTCCGACATGACGGCAAGATTTTTTTTGCGATAATGGACCGAGAAGGACAAGGGCCGAGTCCGGGTGCGGCGCACCGTTCCCGGTCCCGACCGTAGCGAGGAGGCGTACGATGGCTAAGCTTCGCAGAATCCACGTCCGCGGCGAGAACCGGCTGTTGGCTGCTTTGCCGAGGGACGAGTACGACCGCCTGCTCCCCATTTGGAGAAGGTGTCCTTACCCTTGAGGGACATCCTCTACGAGGCGAACGGGCCGATTCCGCACGTCTTTTTCCCGCTCAACGGGGTGGTGTCCCTGGTCATCATCATGGACGGCGACTTCAGCCTCGAAGTGGGCATCATCGGCAACGAGGGCATGGTCGGCACCCCGGTCTTCCTGGGGTCCGACAGCAGCCCGACCAGGGCGATTTCGCAGATTCCGGGCGAGGCCCTGCGGATGGAAACCAAGGTCTTTCAGGAGGAGATGAGGCGGGGTGGCCCGTTGTACGGCTTGGTCCAGCGGTACACCCAGGCGATGATTAACCAGATTTCGCAGTCCACCGTCTGCAACCACCGGCACTCCGTCGAGAAACGCATGTGCCGCTGGCTGCTGATGAGCCACGACCGGGTGGGGACCGACGAGTTCCCGCTCACCCATGAGTTCCTGGCCCAGATGCTCGGCGTGCGCCGCCCCACCGTGACCGCCGTGGCGGGCATCCTCCAGAAGGCCGGGCTGATTCGCTACCACCGGGGCAGGGTGACCGTCCTCGACCGGAAGGGGCTGGAAGCCGCTTCCTGCGAATGCTACGAAGTGGTCGCAAAGGAGTTGGACCGCTTGCTCGGCTGACGCCGGGTGCCTGCCGACGACTCTTCGGCGTTCCAAGACTCCCATCGTTCGAGGCAATCATGGCATCCGCGGATGGTTCACTTACAAACTTTTGGGTCGCTCCTTCGCGTTCGTTGGGTGTCTGCCTCACCCGACGCTACAGCTATTCGCGGGTGATCCTCGTCCCTGGCAGCGCGCGCTGCAGTGCTGCTACGGCCGCATCGGACACATACACACGGCTCACTCGGAGTTCTTCGAGGCCCGTCAGCCCTCGAAGCCAAAGCAGCCCAGCGTCACCGACTCGGGTGTACTCAAGCTGGAGGAATTTGAGCCCCGTCAACCCTTTCATGAAGGCCAGCTCGGCATCGGTGATGTGGGTGTTATCAAGGGACAGGATTTCAAGCTCATTCATCCGCTTCAGATGCGCAAGCCCGGCATCGGTGACCTTGGTCGAACTTAGAACCAACTGTTGAAGGCCAGTCAGCCCCTCCAAGTGGGCGAGCCCTGCGTCTCCGACTTGTGTGTTATCGAGACCCAGCCCTTGAAGGCAGGTCAGCCCCGCCAGGTGGGCCATTCCGGCGTCTCCGACTGACGTCCCGCCGAGATATAACCGTTTGAGTCTGTTCAGCCCGCACAGGTGAGCCAACCCCGCGTCGGTCACGGCTGATCTAGCCAGAACCAGGGTCTCTAGTCGGCTGAGCCGCCCGATGTGGGCCAGATCCGCATCGCGGCCGTGATCGCGTAGATCGACCTTTACGACGTAGCCGAAGTAGTCAACCCCCAAGCTATCCACGAGCCGCTTGGGCCATCGCGGCTTAGCGTTCGGGACGCGAGGGCTGCCGCCCAATACGATTGCGGCGGCCGCCCTGTTCTCCTCCCAGTCGTAGCGGATGTTACCGCCCGCTCGCCGGATCGCCGCCACAGCATCGCGCTGGACACGGGCGCTTCGGACAAGCCAGCCCAGCCCTGCGCCGACGATCAGGACAAGGACGATTAGTCCTCTAACGCTAAATCGGAGCACCTGACGCCAGGATTTCAGAAGTCGATGGTCTGGCATCTCAGCTCTTCCGATTGTCAACTTTGATCTCAGGTTGAGTCTTTACGCCCCCCGTTGGACGTCACTGTTGCAATTCGAACCGGACCGTCACCGTCCCGCCTGCGGGTAGGGTGACCCGCTTCGTCGGATACTGCTGGCGATAGCCCGTGGACTCGGGGATGTGCCCCACCATGTAGGTCCTTTCGCCCGGCTCGACCACAGCTCGGAGCCGGCCGTCGGCGTCGGAGCGGGGGTCATCGATGTAGCCGCTTCGGCTTTGGACCGTCACCCGCGACCCCGCCTGACCGTCCGGCTCGCAGAGGAACTGTACACCGGGGACGCCCTTGCCGGTCTTCGCATCGACGACCTCGAGGATCAGGGCACATCCGGGCTTCACTCGAACTTCGAGCGGTTGCTCGGCGGGTCGGTCTTGGACCTGGAGCGTGATGCGCGTACGAACCACGGCGGCGCCGCCTTCGGTCGGATCGGCCACGCCCTCGTACTCGCCGGGCGGCAGGCGGAGGAGGATCCTGCCGTCGGCGTCCGAGATGCCGTAGGCCGACGTCCCGGCTGGCCGACGGCCCACCGAGACTCGGACGTTCGGGGCGGGCCGACCCGAGTCGGCGAAGATCGTCCGCACGGCGATGCGCCGGGTGGAGTGAAGCGTGATCTTCAGCGGACCCGTCTCGACCGGCGGCCGCTCATGCCCCGCGATCATTTGGCGAGGGAATTCGAACGCGCTCACCGGTCGATTCGTCGTCGCGGCATACAGGTCCATCCGCGCGTAGTTCGGGTGTTCCACGAAGATCCGGAAGCCCGCCTCCCTGGGCAGACCGTCCAGATGAAAGCGGCCGTCGGGGCCGGTCTTCGTCGTCGTGAGCGCTCCGGAGAGGGCATGGATCGCCCAGAACTCCCGGAAGTTCACGTGCGATTCCTTGCCCGCGGTGTCCAGGTAGTCGCAGCTAACAATTCGTATCCGGGCGTCGGCGACTGGCTGGCCGGTCTCGTCCAGGACGCGTCCGCTGATGGTCGCGGCCGGCGGGAGACGCAGGTCCATGATCTTGGGGTCGTCGCCGAAGAGGGTGTAGTCTTCGCCCGCGACGTTCCAATCGGCCGGTCGGCGCCGCGGCTGATAAAACCGCATACCGTGCCAGGCGAACCCGAAACCCGGGGCGATGCCGTAGACCTGGAACGTCCCTTCCAAGGGGGCATCATCCTGCGATCGAGAGACGGGGAGCCGAGCGTTGCGGAATGTATACGCCCCGTCCCGGTCGGTGGTCGTCGTGCCAAGCAGGGCGTCCTTCACGTTGGTCGAGACCAGGTAAATCGTGGCTCCGGCGACGGGCTTGCGCCTCGCTGTCGGTGGCCCGACCGCGAACCGTGATCGGAGTCGTCATGGGGGCCGGCGGTGCCGGCTTCCCTTCGTCGAGGGCTGACTTCGCGTCCTGCGGCCTGAATGCAGCCGGGGCGAACCCGAAGGTCAGGCCGGCCGAGAGCCCGGGAATCGCGACGGCTGCGATGATCCGCATCGTCCGCGAGAGGAACATGGTCCGGTTGCCTCCCTCGTCAGGGGATGACTTTGACTTCGGGTCGCTGATTCCGAAACGAGCTTATCCCCGCGTTGCTGGCACGTGTGTTTCGCAGCGACAGCGACTTGAGTCGAACAAGGCCGGACAGACTCGGCAATCCGGCATCGGTGACATCTGTGCCATCGAGATCCAAGGATTCGAGTTGCGAGAGTCCTCCAAGGTTGATCAAGCCGGCATCGGTGATGTTCCTGCCACACTCACTGAGATCGAGGCGATTGAGGTCCGGGAGATCGCGCAGACGCGACAACCCGGCGTCAGTAATGTCCGTTCGGGAGAGTTTCAGGTTTCGGAGCGTTCGGAGCTCTTTCAAGTAAGTTAGGTCCGAGTCGGTGACAGCAGTTGAGGTCAAGTCGAGCGATTCAAGTTGTGCCAGATTCTTCAAGTTCGCGAGTGACGCTCCTGTCGTTTTCGTGAAGCTGAGATCCAGTCGACGCAAGCGGGTGAGGCCGTGCAAATGGACCATCCGGTCGTCAGTGACATTGGTCCCGCTCAAGTTCAAGTCCGTCAAGTTCGCGAGTTGCGCCAGGGTCGTCATCTCGACGTCGGATGCGCGGGTGCCAGCAAAGCTCACACATACAATGTTTGCCGTGTAGTCCGGGGCGCAGGGGAAACGATTCATGAGCCCGCTCAGCCATGGTGGTTGCGCGTCAGGAAGAGGTCGACCGCCGGACCACTCCCAGTCATAGTAGGGATGGCCACCGGACCGTCGAATCGCCGCGACGGCGTCGTGCTGGACCATCGCGATTCTGGAGACCCAGACGAACCAGCCCACGGCCACGAGAATCGCCCCCATCAGCATCCAAAACTCTTTGCTTACAGGTCGCCGGCCCCTGCGTGAAGATCGATCGGTCATCCGATGTCCGCCTGCGCTTTGTGCGAGGTGCTCGGCCATTGTTGGAACCTCTATCAAAGGTGCGCTCTGTCCCAGCAGGGGTCAGCGGGCTCTAACGTTACCCCTCATCCTCCGGCATCCGACTTGAGTCTCACTGCGCGAACGGCTCGGCCGGAAACGCCAGATCCATCATCAATGCCCGGAAGTCGGGCCGGTTGCGGAGTGGGTCGAGGGCGGTCTCGTTGCGGTAGCTGGCGAGGTTGCAGAAGCCCGTCTCTGCTGCGCGCCGGAGCAGGGCCAGTGCCCTGGCGGCCTCCGCGTCGGCCTCGCCGGCCGATACACCCGAGCCTGGCCGCCCAGCCGCCCACGAGAGCAACGAGTGGCAACAAGCTCGGATAAAGGTGAAATCCGGAGCCAGCGCCCCGGCCCCCTCTAGCAGCGCGTCGGCCCGCCTCCAATCAGCCGCCGCGCCGGCGGCATCGCCCTCATCCCGGCGAGCCAGGCCGCAACGGAGTAGGCTCTCCCCCAGCCTGACGCGGTAGTCGGCGGTCTCGGGGTCGTGCTTCACCGAGCGCCTCCTCTAGCCGCACTGCTCGCTCGCACAGGGCGCGCGCCTCGGCGGGCCTCCCGAGGCGGAGCAGGGCGGTCGCCGAATTGGTCTGGCAACTCGCCAGGCGGTTCCGGTAGTCGGGCACCGACGGGTTCTCCTGGACGAGCCTCGTCTGGATCGCCTCTGCCCGCGAGCATTCAGCGACGGCCTCGGCTGCCCTGCCGTTCTGCACCAAGAGCCAGCCAATGTTCGTATGGCTGTCCGCCAGCCGGTTTCGGAATTCGGAGAAGGCGGGGTTGTCGTCGGCAAGCTTCTGTAAGATCGCCAGCGCCATCCGGTACGAATACAGCGCCTCGACTGGCTTGCCAGAATCCGACTGCAGATTGCCGATGTTGTTGTGGGTACCCGCCAGGCGGCTTCGGAAGTCGGTGACGGCGGGGTTGTCGTCAGCCAGCTTCTGCTGGATCGCCACCGCGCGCCGGTAGGACTTCAGCGCCTCGCCAGGTTTGCCGGTCTGCGCCTGCAGAAAGCCGATGTTGTTGTGGGTGTCCGCCAGTTGGTTTTGGAACTGGGTGACAGCGGGGTTGTCGTCGGCCAGCTTCCGCCCGATCGCCAGCGCGCGCCGGTATGACTCCAGCGCCTCGACCGGCTTGCCGGTACCCGACTGCAGATTGCCGATCATGTTGTGGGTGCTCGCCAGGCGGATTCGGAATTCGGTGACGGCCGGGTTGTCGTCGGCCAGCCGCGTCAGCGTATCTACCGACCGCTGGAGGGCCGCCGTCGCCGCGGCCGGATTCCCCATTCTCTCGAGCATGACTCCGATGCCCGCGTAAATCGTACCAAGTAGGGCGCGGCGGCCGTCGGAACCGGGGCCTGAGAGGGGCAGGCCCTCCAGAAGGTCACGCGACTCCTCAAAGTGGGCGAGGGCCTGAGCCGAATTGGCCGTCTCGATCAGCAGGATTCCGGCCGCGAATAGGCTCCCGGCCACGTCGCCGCGGGCCACGGCGTCGGCGGCCGGTTCCGAGGCCAGCTCCCGACGTACCGCCAGCCCCTTGCGGTGTGCCGCCAGCGCCGCCGGCTTGTCGCCGATCTTCGCGGTCAGCTCGCCGAGCTCGAAGTACGCATTTCCCATCGCGCCGCGCGAACCCTTGTCGGGTTGACCTTTGAGCAGCTCTTCGAGCTTGCCGTAGAAATCGAGCGCGCCCCGCAGCAGCTTGTCTCGTAGCGGCTTGAACTGGTCGGCCTTGAGCACCAGGTCATCGCCCACCTCGCCGTGGAACAGCTTGATCGCCTCCATCGCCAGGTTGAACCGCGCGGTCTCGCGCTCCTTGGCGGCGGCCAGCTCGGTGTTGGCCGCCGTCAGCCGGCCGTTGGCCTGCGTCTGCACGGCCAGAACTGTCGCGGTGCCGAGGAGGAGTGCCACCACCGCGACCGCCGCCGTCGTCACCGCCGTCCGGTTACGCCGCGCCCATCGCCGCGCCCGGCGCACCAGGGGCTCGTGCCACGCGCTGACCGGCTCGTCGGCCATCCAGCGATCCAGGTCGTCGGCCAGGGCCCGCGGCGTGGGGTAGCGATCCTCGGGCTCAGTGGACATGGCCTTCTGGCAGACGGCCTCCAGTGCCTTGTCGAGCGAGGGATCGAGCAGGGACGGGCGCGGAAACTCCCCCTCCTGCACGGCGCGCAAGATGGCCCCAATGTCCTCCCCCTCGAAGGGCGGCTTGCCGGTCAACAGGCAGTAGAGCGTGGCGCCCAGGCTGTAGACATCCGACTGCGGGCCCAGCCGATTCAGATCGCCCCGCGCTTGCTCCGGGCTCATGTAGGCCGGCGTGCCCAGCGCCTGCCCGGTAATGTCTCCGACGAACCGCTCGACGACGGCGCAAGTATTTGCTCTCCGACCGATGCATCGGCGCGGCCGACCGCCTTGGCCAACCCCCAGTCCACCACCAACGTCTCACCGTGCTTGCCCACGATGATATTGGCCGGCTTCAAGTCGCGATGGATCACCCCGCGGGAGTGCGCGTAGTCGATGGCGTTGCAGACATCGGTGAAACGCCGCAACAGTCTGCGAAGCTCCAAGGACCGGCGACCCGGTTCTTTGTTCAGCGCCTCGTCCTTGTGGAACTGGGTAATGGCCTCCCTGAGCGAGTCACCCTGGACGAAGCGCATTGCGTAGTAAGGATGGCCGTCGGCACCCATGCCCAGGCCGTAGACGGGGACGACGCCGGGGTGCTCCAGCCCGCCGGTGATCTCGGCCTCGGCGACGAATCGCTGGCGGCTGTCCGGATCGTCGGCGTGCTTTTCCAGGATCTGTTTCAGCGCCACCTCGCGGTGCAACTCGTTATCCATCGCCACGAAGACGGCGCCCAGACCGCCCAGAGCATGCGGCCGGAGGATGCGGAACCGCTGTCCGTCCGAGGTAGCCGAGCCTACGGAATAAGTGCTGGTGCGGTCAGGGTCGTTGTTTTCAGCGTCGGTGGCCGGGCCGTTCTCCCTCGGCGCAACGCGGGCGAGAGTGGCCTCGATTTCGGGCTCGCCGAGCGCGGCCAAACGGGCGCGAGCGGACCGGTTCGTCGGTACCGCGGCAAGACTCTTCTCGACGTCGCCGCCGTGCTTCCTGACGTGCACGGCCACCATCGCCTCGACGGCGGCCCGGCCATCGGCGTCCAGACCGCCGTCGTCGCCTAGGTGCTCGGCCAGTGACCGCGCCTTGTCGCGCGTCCACGCGGCAAATGCCGCGAACAGGGCCCCTTGATCGATCAGGCCGGTCTGGAGGGCCAGCAGCCCGAAGAGTAGGTCACGCGACGGGTCAGTCGATTGGGGCATGGTGGTGACTCACAATCGATCCAGGACGGCACAGTAACCATGACATCCCGGCCACACCGGGACGACATGATCCTATCTCCCCGTCAATGTCCATGTCGATCTGGACCAGGCCAAGGTCGCGGGGCAGAGGCCGTGAGCGAACCGTGGGCGCAGATTACCTCGTGACCACGTCACCCCTGCCACGTTCGCGTTTCCTGCGACCACAGAGAGCTATAGGGTTTCAATACACCCATCGGTCGGGGCAATCATGGCAACTGGGGATGGTTGAATTACGAACTCTTGGGTGTCTGCTTCGCGTTCGTTGGGTGTTTGCCTCACCCTCTGCCGCGCGCGCCTTCTGGTCGCATGGTCGATCACATCGGGCGTTCGCCTGCGTCCTCGCCCTTCTTCTCGGCTTCTTTCCGCGCGCGGAGCTTCGCGATAGCGGCTGCCACGTCGTCCTCCCATGGGAACTTTTCATCCTTGGCCGAGTTGTACGGCCGGAGGTTGGGTATCGGTATGTTCATCTGCCGGAGCAGTTCCGTGGTTTTGGTGAGCTCGTAGCGGTCTACGTACGGCTCGCCGTCAGCCCAGGCCCATTCGTAGGCAGCGAGGGCGTGCGGCTTCGCCTGCACCGGGTCGCCGATGGCGAGCCAAAGCAGGGCGAGCAGGTGGTGCGCGGGCTCGCGCAATTGGGCGAGCCGCTCGGCCTCGCAGCCCGGCTCAGCAAGCTGGCCAAGGTGAAACTTGGCCAGCGCGAGACCGGTCTCGCCACGCGCATCGGAGAAGCTACTCTCCCGGGCCATGCGGATGGCTTCGTGAAAGCTCTCCGCGGCCAGCGACCACTCACCTCGCTCCAGCATCCACCCGCCGCGCAATCTGTGGAGACGGCGCATGAACTTGCGGTTCTTGCCTTCCGCCGCCAGCCGCTCCGCCGTGGCGAGGTGATCGTCCTGCAAGGTAACCTGCCTGAACTGAAATTGCGCAAATTCGAATTCCGCCGTTCCGGGACGATAAACCGCGCGCGACCAGTCGCGGCCCATGCAATCGAGGAGCCGCCACGTGGCTTCTGCCTCGGCCCGTTGGCCGGTGCGGGATTGGTGGCTGAAAAGGTGAAGTCGGCTCGCGAACAGCCCGTCCTCATCGCCGAGAACGGCGGCGAGATCAAGGGCTAGGGCATCCACGCGGAGTGCCTTGGCCAGGAGGTTCTGGCCATTGAGGTTGACTGCGATGTTGTTTAGCCCAGTACGCAGCCCTCTCGAGTTCTCGCTTTCCAAGTCAGACCGGAGGGATGCAACATAGGCTGCGAGGGCTTCTCTCAGCTCACCGCAATTAGACAGGCTGATTGCTGCGTCGGTCGCCAGATAGGAGGCATCGGAATCAGCTACGCCGTTCGGCAGTTCTCCCCAACCCGCCGGGAAGAAGGGCCGCAGCAGTGACAAGATCTCCGCATGGGCTTCGAGGTTGAACAAGCATGCAGTCGCCAAGTCGCCCAGGAAAGCATCCGCCGCCTGCTGGAAGTGACCGAGCTTGAGCAGGGTGCGTACGACGTGCAGGCCGGCGGCAGGTCCTCCAGGGTCTCGGCGTTTTCATACGGGCTGTGCGGCAGCGAGGAAAAGTGGTCCACCACACGTAGGCCGTAGCGCTGCCGGTCCTCCGCCTTCATCACCCCCGCCGCCACGCCTCGGACCACGGGGTGAAGGTCATACCGCCTCGTGCGGCCATCATATTGCAGCAGGCCGCGCCGCTCCAGATCGGTGACGGTATCCGCCAGTTTCTTTGGCGCCTCGCGATACTCCGCCGACGCAAGCCGGGCCCTCACTGCCCTTTCATAGTCGTTCCAGCTCGCGAGGTTGGCTTCGTATCGCTTTCGCCTTTCGGCTTTCTCGCCTTCCGACAGCTTCTCCCAGCGCCAGTATTGCTCCGGCGGCTCCGGTTTCTCCACTTCCTCCGGATCCGGTGGCAGGTGGGGATTGAAGGCGCAGAGGGTGGGGTAATCCACGGACTCGGATAGTAGCGCCAGGGTGGAGAGAAGCTGGGTGCTCTTCGGCAGAAGCGAGTCGAGTGCAGCGCGCAGGATGTGGTTCCTTCGCTGGATGAGGTCGAGGTTAGCGAGGTCGAGCTTGGCGCCGCCTTCCGGGTCGGCCACCCAAGCGTCGAAGTTCCCGCGGTCCGGCAGGTAGTTGTTGATGAGGCCGCCGAGGACGGCGATGACGAGCGGGTGATTTTCGCAATTCGTGGTGAGGTAGCGGCGGATGGCCGCTGAGTTGCCCGTGACACGACAAGAGCGCAGCAACGCCTCCGCATCGGTCTGGTCGAGTCCCGGGAGAATTTTCGGGCACACGCCGGCGATGGGACTACCGGCGGCGTTAAGCAGCACGCGTGGGATGAGGCGCGAACTGATGAGAATCTTCGACGGCGCAGCGGCGGCGAGGGCGCGGAGGAGGTCGTTGTCCTCGTCGCGGATGGCGTCGCAGGGGTTGCGGTTGGCGATCTGATCGGTGGGGCGATTCGCCGCTTCGTCCGGGATCTCGGCGGCATCAATGCGGTGGTAGGCCACGAGCACGCGCTCAAGCCCATCGAGGATGAGAAGCCAGGGTCGAGCGTGAAGATGCGCAAAGAGCGGCTCCTTCAGCTCGGCGGTCTTCTTTTTGCGAAGCTCCTCCAGCGGCTGCCCGGTCATGTAGGCGAGCGCACGCTGACAGAAGTCCGCCATGACCGCGCCCTTCTCGTAGAACGAATACCAGAAGCGGCCAGCCCAGTCAGAGCGGACCTGCGTGGCGTGTTTGGTCGTCCACTCCCAGGTAAGCATGCTCTTGCCGTTGCCGCCGATGGCCTCGAAAAGCAGCACGTTGTCGGGATGGTCGGGCTTCGCCCAGTCGCTCAGTTCTTTGAGCTGCGACTCGCGCCCGACAAACCTGTTCGGAACGATGAAGTCCGGCTCGGCGTAGAAGGCGGGAGGCTTCGGGATCGGGTTCCCGCTGGGGTTCCAAGACATCGCTCGCTTGGCGGAATCACGGTATCCTTGAGCGATTGACTCTCGAACCTTGGGTATCTGCTTCGCGTAATAATATTTTTTCGGTTTGCCTTCATTCAAGGCAAGGCGTGCTCGAGAATACGAGTGGCAGCTAATTCCGGCGTCTTCTCATCAAAATCTACGAAGCCCGCCGTCGAATAGAGGCCTTTGACCGTCGCGTGGTCGAAACGGCAGAGCATGACATCATCATTTTTCCTCTTCTTCAGCAGATCGAAGATCGCATCCCACTCCAGCCCACACCACTCTTTGTGCTCGTAATCGCGGCAAACTACGACCACGATTAGCTCAGCTTGATCGTGATAGAGGTCCGGTAGATAGAAGCCGAGATCACGACGCCCGAATTCCGCCTCATGGTACTTGTCGTAGAGGATCTCCGCTTCGCTGAAATGTTTCGCAAGTCTGGATGCCATCTCGCCAACGAAGTCTCGTTTTTCGCCTGCGAACGTGAAAGCCACTCGAAAACGTTTGGCCGGTGGCTTTTCCGATTGGGGTACGCCGAGCGACCCGAGACCGTCCGCCGATTCGCCGTGGCGACGTAAAGGTCTATCGGTGGGGAGGATTTCGTCCGGCACGGGCTTTGGCCCCTTGGGCAATCATCAACCTGTTTCGATATTGAGTATAACAGGTTCTGCCGGGGAAGCGCTCCGAGTTTGTGAAAACCGGACATGCTGATCCCACTCCGAGTCGTGTCGAAACGCTCCGAGCCGGGCGGTCGACGATTCCAGAACACCCATCGTTCGCCGGAATCATGGCACGCGTGGATTGTCGACTTACGAACCTTCCGTGTCTGCTTCGCACCAGCCCTGAGCAAGACGCTGGCCGAGGGCGCCTCGGGCCATACCAGCCCGAAGCGCCAGCGAGGGATCGTTGCAAACGACGCAATTCACTCGCCGGGAGCGTCGCTGATTGCGACCACGCCGCGGCCATTGCCGGTTGCTACCAGATCAGATCCCTCGCTGGCGCTTCGGGCTAGTATGGCGGACCCCTCTTCTACGGCAGGCAACGTCCCGCACCTGCGTTCTTGACCGATCGGCGGAGGGCGCGGACAATGCCCAAGGACGGTGACTGGTGGCCGACACCGTGGAGGCAGCGGCGATGAAACGAGTCTTGATCTTGGCGTGCGTGGCCGTCGGGTTTAATGCGGGCAGCGCGGCACAGGCGGCGGATGAGCCGCTGGTGCTGGATGTCTGGCCGGGAAAGGCGGTGGGGGATCACGGACAGATCGGTCCGGAGCGTGTGCGGGCACCGGCAGAAGCGCCGACGAAAGACGCGAAGTGGATCACGAACGTGACGCGGCCGACGACTCTCCGTGTTCCATCCGAACGCTGCGAACCGTGCAGGGGTCGCGATTTTGATCTGTCCGGGCGGAGGGTACTGGAACCTGGCGTGGGACAAGGAGGGTGAAGAGGTGGCGGCGTGGCTGAACACCCTGGGCATCACCGGGGTGGTGCTGAAGTATCGCGTGCCACGTCGGCCGGGCGAGCCGGAGCGGCAGCCTGCCCCCGGGCCGTTGCTCGATGCGCAGCGGGCGATCAGCCTGGTGCGGAGCCGAGCGAAAGAGTGGGGCATCGACCCAGAGCGGATCGGGGTCATGGGGTTCTCGGCCGGAGGACATCTGGCGGTGATGACGGCGATCTCGTTCGAGAAGCGTTCGTACGAGCCGATCGATGATGTGGATCGCTCAAGCTGCCGGCCCAACTTCGCGGTGGTCGCCTATCCGGGCTACATCCTGGCGCGGCCGGGATCGGCCGTCCTCGCCGAATATATGCGCATCCCGAAGGGGACCGGACCGATGTTCCTGGTCCACGCCAGCGACGACGATGAGCCAGGCGCACAGCCGGAACAGAGCCTGGCGCTGTACCGGGCGTTGAGAGATGCTGGCGTGCCGGCGGAACTGCACATCTACGACGAGGGCGGGCATGGGTTCGGCGTGCGGAAGACCAGACGGCCCGTCTCGAACTGGTCGGAGCGGTGCGCCGAGTGGCTGAAGCACCGAGGCATCCTCTCGGCCGGAGTCCATGGGAACAAACCTGCCCGTCACGACCGGCCGCCGCGCAAGGTCATTGTCGGAACCACCATGACGCGCTGGTACAGCGATTACCCCGGCCTCAGCGGGCGGCTCGAGCAGATGCGTCGCCTGATCGACCAGATGGCGGCGGAATCGCGCTCGAAGTATGGCCGGTCCATCGACCTGGCGCTTTTCACCGAGTACGCCATCACCGCCGGCAAGTCAGGCACCGCCGCCGAGGTCGCCGTCCCGCTCAATGACACGATCATCGGGGCGCTCGCGTCCAAGGCGCGCGAGCACCACACTTACATCGTCTTCGGCGGTGTTTTTCTCGACGATCCGGGCAACGCCGCCTGCTCGAACGCCGCCGTCGTGATCGACCGCCAGGGTCGGCTGGCTGGTCGGTACGTCAAGGTCCACCCCGTGCTGGATCGGGTCGGTCCCGACGGGCAAGATCGTGCTGGAAGGCGGCGTGAGACCCGGCACCGAGTACAACGTGTTCGACCTCGACTTCGGCCGCGTCGGCGTGCAGATCTGTTACGACATCGAGTATCCCGAGGGCTGGCGACGCCTGGCGGAGAAAGGCGCCGAGCTTGTGCTCTACCCCACTCAATCCCCGCAGCTCACCCGCCCTGGCATGTACGCTGCCACCCACGAATACTGGGTCGTCTCCGCCACGTTCCGGAACAACGCGTCGTTCTTCGAGCCTGGGACGGGGCTCGTCGCCGCCCAGATCACCGAACCGAAGCAAACCCTCGTCCACGAGATCGACCTCAGCTACATCATCCTCCCCTGGTCGTCACGATTGCGAAACGGCGAGGCATTCCGCGAGGCGTTCGGCGACCGCGTCGGATACCGCTACTCTGAGTCCGAAGACCGTGGCATCTTCTGGTCCAACGACCCGGGCCGTTCCATCGGCCAGATGGCCCGATCCTTGGGTCTGCTCGAAACAACGACCGAGCAGCAGACTCGCGCCCGCGACGCGCAGGATCGCCTCCGAGGCGGTCCCGCGCGCTGACCACCGCTCCGCTTCGCTCGCGGCCGCGAGCGATTGAGGTGGATTCCCCGTTTGGCCTCTTCGTCACCCACCCTTGCGGATCAAACGATGAAAGATCAGAGCCATGATCGGCAGAGGCTGGACCGACGGAGCTTCGTCAAGGCATCGCTGGTACCGGCGGCGCTGGCCATCCCGGACAGTCCGGCCATGCGTCCGGCACAGGGCGCCGAGTCGCCGCCGGAAGAGCCCGCCGCGGGACCGGAAATCATCGACACCAACGTGCATCTGTTCCGGTGGCCCTTCCGCGGGCTGAAGTATGACCGCACCGAGGCACTCGTGCGGAAGCTGCGCCGGCACCGGATTGCGCAAGCCTGGGCAGGCAGCTTCGAATCCGTGCTTCACAAGCAACTGGACGGGGCTAACCGGCGTTTGGCCGACGAATGCCGCGAACACGGCGGCGGACTGCTGATCCCGATCGGCAGCGTTAACCCGGTCTGGCCGGATTGGGAAGAGGACCTGCGGCGCTGCCACGAGCAGTACCAGATGCGCGGCATCCGGCTCTATCCGGCGTACCACGGGTATGCGCTGGACCACCCCGAACTACTCCGGCTGCTGGCCTCGGCGGCCCGGCGCGGGCTGCTCGTGCAGATCGTCATCCGGATGGAGGACGAGCGGGTGCACCACCCGAGCGTCGATTGCGCCCGTGGTGAGCGCGTCGCGGCTGCCTGAGATTCTGGTCAAGGTACCGGAAGCCAGGGTGCAACTGCTCAACGCCGACACCGTCTTCCGCAGCGGCCGCGTCCGAGCCTTGATCGAGCAGACACGAACCACGTTCGACATCGCCGCCCTCGAGGGCGACGGCGGGATTGGTCGGCTGATCGACGGCACGCATCCGACCTACCGGGGGCAGGTCCCCTTGGACCGGCTGCTGTTCGGTACGCATGCGCCGTTCTTCCCCTGCGAGAGCGCGCTGTTGAAGCTATTCGAGTCTCCGCTCGACCGCCAGCAGCTCGACAAGATCATGTTCGCCAACGCTCGGACGCTGCTGGGATGACACCGGGGTGATTCCGCGCCCGAACACGAGGAAATCCACCATGAGAACCAGCCCCGACCCACGCCAGTTCGCCCTGAATCCCGCCGACTACGGCCTGCCGACCCGAGCCGACCTGGTCGCGATGCGGATCTGGGACATCCACTATCACGGCCTGGAGGGGGGCAATCTCCGCCGGCACAAGGAGACGCAGTTCTACGTCGAGCGGATGGGCATCGAGCGCGTGCTGTCGCTCGACATCGCCGGTTCGCAACGCGACCCGCTGGGCCGCTCCGTCTCGGCCGAGGCGCAGAAGGAGATCCGGCGGTTTCTCGAGGAGCACGCCGACCGGGTTTCAGGACTGATCCCGATTGATCCCGGGCAGCCCCGGGAGAGCTGCCGGAAGATGGAAGAGTGGATCCGCGACGGCCCGTGCGTGGGCATCAAGTACTATGGGGGGAACCCGCAGGGGGTGACCTGTAGCCACCCGAACAACGATCCGATCATCGAGCTGGCGGCGAAGCTGCAGGCGATCATCTACATTCACACCTGGATGATCGTGGGCGGGAATCCGCGGCGGCCCGGCGGCGGGAACTCCGCGGGCGAGTCGACGCCGATGGACGTGGCACTGCTGGCCGAGCGGTTCCCCAACGTGCCGCTCATCTGTGGCCACTCCGGTGGCGACTGGGAGCTGGGCGTGCGTGCGGTCCGACCTCGACCCAACGTCTTCATCGAGTTCAGCGGCTCGGATCCGCACTCCGGTCAGCTCGACTACACGGTGGCCCAGTTGGGCGCCGACCGGCTGGTCTGGGGCGGACACGGCCCGAGCCGCTCGTACTCGACCGAGCTTTCGAAGGTCCTTGACGCCGACCTCAGCGGTACCCAGCGGCATCAGATTCTTGGTGGCAACCTGCGGCGGATCGCCACGCCAATATTCCGCCGGAAGGGTTATTCGGTGGATCCGTGAAGGCTGGCGGTGGGTCGGGCGAGGTGCTAGCATAAGACTGGATGTTTGCCGCTTGTTGCGGCTCGGACGACAACCCTCATCGTCGGAAGTAGACTCGGCACTTGGGGAAAGGAGGTATGGCCATGCCGCGAACGGCCGATAACGGGTTTGATGCCGCCGTCGTGGACAGGGAGAACCATGCAGTCGCCCTCGTCGAGGTGAAGGCGCATCCCGTCGAGAGATGGGCGACAATCCTTCCAAGGCAACTGGCGAAATTCGCTGAACGAGTCGCTTTTGTCTTGACGATCGATCCGAACTGCATTCAGTTGTACAGGTCAGGGGGAGAGAGCCTCGGGGAGCCGATTGTCCGCCTCGACACCCGGCAAGTCCTCCAGCATTACGACCCAGAATTTCCCAGAAAGCGAGTGTTTGAGTCATACCTGCTGACACTCGTCGAGGCATGGCTCCGTGACTTGGCGTACCACTGGAAGTCGGAGGATCCGCCGGGCTCCGAGGAGCTAGGAAGGGCAGGCCTGCTCGAAAAGCTCGAGGGAGGCACAACGCAGCGTCTCGGAGCCTGACGTGGACGTCATCGTATACGTCGAGACCAACTTCCTGATGAGTGTAGCGATGGGACGTGAGGGGAGGGGGGATGACCTCCTCGCCGCCGTTTCAGCGTCCGTGCGCGTCGCGATTCCGTCCGGCTGCTATATGGAGTCGTTCTCGGCTTTTGAAGACGAGCAGAAACGGCGAAACTGGTTCCGAGCGGAACTCGAAAAGCAGATCGTGCAATTACGGCGAGACACGACTTCTGCGAACGCAGGCACCTTGCTCAGGCGACTCGAAGAAAGCAGAATTGCCAACGACCAGTTATTGAACGATGTGCAAACTCGGCTGTTTCAGTTAGTAGACCGAGCCGCGGGCATTCTGGAACCCATCCCCGAAACACCCGCCATCATCCATAGTGCGGTGACCGCGATGCTCATCCCTGATCCTACCGACAACCTTATCCTCCACTCGATCCTCGACCACGCCGGCCGCTTCCCTGAGGCCACGAAAGCGTTACTGACTGACAACACGAGGGACTTTGACACCGAAGACGTCCAAGCTGCTCTTGCCGCTGCCGGCATCAACAGACCGTTTCGATCCGTCACGAATGTTCTGGGTTGGTTGGGATCACTTCCTCATTGATATCTCCTGCGGTAATCCACCGCGACCAAGGCAACGGTTACTCCGGCGCGACCTACGACCTCAAGTCGATCGAAACAGCAGGAGACACCGCAGGCAGACTGGCAGAGAGCGTGCTCAAGATGATGTTCCTGGCACGGTTGGGTCTGATCTTGGCGGCCGTGACGACGGCCGCCGCGGGAATGGCGACGGCGGTCGCGCTCGGTTGGTCTCCGACGGCCGCGCAATCCCAGAAATCCGATTCGACGCGGGCCGGTTCGGTGGACAAGGCCGGCGCGGCCAAGGATCGATATGGCGATCCCCTTCCCGAAGGCACGGTGGCGCGGCTGGGGAGCATCCGGTTCCGCGGCGGCGACCGGCCGGTGAATGCCATGCGCTTTTCGCGAGACGGCCAGACCCTCCTCACGGTCAGCCAGGACTTCCTTCTGCACCTCTGGGAGACGAAGACCGGCCGGCTCCTCCATCAAGTCGTCCCGGGTTCCGGCTCGGCCTCGAGCCGTGTCGGCATCGTCTTCTCGCCCGACGGCACGCAGATCGCCCTCTCCGGCATGGAACGCGCCAAGGGCGACAAGCCCGGGTACGATCCGGTCCGTCTCGTCGTGGACGCGGCGACGGGGAAGGAAGTGAGTCGGCTCCCCGTGAGGGCCGACGACAACGATCTCGCCCTGGCCTTCACGCCCGATGGCAAATCCCTGATCTCGCTGGGGGACAGTGGCGTTCTTCGCATCGAGGAGATCACGTCGGGAGTGGAACTCCTACATCGAGAATTCCCCCGCGACGGTACAGGCTCGCTGGTCCTCTCGCCCGACGGCAAGCTCGTGGCGATCTGGAACGGCGCCGATACCCGGAAGCTCTACCTGTGGGACTGGCAAGGAGCCGAGGAGCCTAGGGAGGTGAAGGTGACGCGGCAAAGAGTCGGTCGCCTGGCCTTCTCGCCCGATGGCACGGCCCTGCTCGGCTGCGGCGGTCTCGAGCCGTTCGTCTGCGAGTGGGACGTGGCGACGTGCGACCTGAAACATGAGATCGAGCTGCGCGACGACATCAACCTCACCGGTCTGGCCATGACGCCCGATGGACAGACGATCGCCGTCAGCGAAATCGGGCAACCGGCTGGGCAAGAATTTTAGCGGCGGAGTCCTGCTGCTGGACCGCGGCACGGGGAAGCTGGTGCGCGAGCTGCCGACGCCCGGCGCGCAGGCCCCGCCACGTCGTCTTCTCGCCCGATGGCCGCTGGCTGGCGGCCTGCGGCGGGAGTCGGCGTCCATGTCTGGGACTGGCGAATCGGCGACGAAGTGGCGGCGGGCTCCGCCGGTCATCGGGGCGCGATCAATCAGATCGCCGACGGCGCCCGGCGGTCTCATCGCCACGGCCAGCGACGATCACACGGTGCGCATCTGGGAGGCCGCCACCGGCATCGAACGCCAGCGATTGCTGCACCATAACTGGGTCCGGGACATCGCGGTCTCGCCCGACGGCCGGCTTCTGGTCTCGTCCAGCCTGGATGATTTCGTCCGACTTTGGGACATCTCGAGCGGCAAGGAGGTCTACAAGCTGCCCGGACACGGGTTGCACGGCGGCCGCCGCACGGTCGGCTTCACGCCGGACGGCCGGCGTTTCCTCTCCTACGGTGACGATCTCTACCTGCGAATCTGGGACGTCCGGACGGGGAAGGCGCTGACCGAGAACGCGGTGCGGCCCCCGGTGTCGCGGCGGCCGGCGACGTCGGCCCCGCCCGGCCCGAGCCAGCCATGATGATGCTGGACCCGGCGGCCTTCACCCGAGACGGTCAGCATCTCGTCGCGACGCTGGGGGTATCCTTCCATATCATCGAGACGGCGACCGGCCGGGTCGAGAAGAGCGTGGAGCATCCCGGGAGCCTTGTCATGTCGCTCGCCGTCGCGCCGGACGGCCGCACCTTCGCCACCAGCGGCTGGGGCCGGCCCATCCGGAGGAACCTCCCGGACGGGCGAGTCCAATCGACCACGCCCAATCCTCACCCGGTCTGCCGTCTGTTCGAGCTGGCGACCGGCAAGCTGGTTCGCGAGCTGGAGATGCCGACGAACGCCGTCGGGCCGGTCGCGATGTCGGCCGACGGCAAGCTCCTGGCGATCGGCTTCGGCCGGGGCCGCGGCGAGGTGCGGCTGATGGACCTGGCGACGTGGGAGACCGTCGCCGTGCTGACCGATTTCGGCTCCAAGCCGCACGTGATGACCTTCTCCGCGGACGGGAAATCGCTCATCACCGGCCTGAACGACGGGACGGCCCTGGTCTGGGACCTGGCGCGGGTGCTCGCCTGGAGGGCACGGAAGGAGGAGCGATGAACCGCATGATTGCCGTCCCAGGGTGCGGTGGGCATCCGTGGGCTTTGTTGGGGAACGTCCTTGGCGTAAATCGCCGGGGCGTGCTGATCGTCGTGATCCTCGCGAGCGTCGTTTCCGTCGGGACGGCTGAGGAACCGCCGCCGAGCGCCCCCTACATGGTGACGTTCTCGCCGGATGGCCGGCGGTTGGCTGTCGCCACGGGGAAGCCGGAATCGAAAGTCGCCCTGACCGTCTGGGACACGGCCACGCTTCGCCGCCTCTGGGTCGTGCGCGACCGTCGGGGCATTCCCGCCGTCGCCTTCGCGCCGGACGGCCAGACGCTGGCCATCGGCAGCTTCAGCGACGAGGCCAAGGTGTATGACAGCGTCTCGGGCAAGCTCCGGGCGACCTACGGCGGTCACGGCACGATCGCGCGCGCCGTCGGCTTCGCGCCGGACGGCAAGCTGCTGGCCGTCGGCACCTACGAAGGCTTCATCAAGCTGTGGGATCGGACACGTGGGGCCGAGGTGCGCACGTTGCGCGGCCATAAAGGCCGCATCTACGAGGTGGTGTTCTCGCCCGATCGGACGCGGCTGCTCTCGGTCGGGATCGATGCTGCCCGTCTGTGGGACGTGGCCACGGGCCAGGAGCAGCATGTGCTGCGGCACGATGGTTCCCTCGTCCGCACCGGCCTCTTCGCGCCCGACGGCCGGAGCGTGGTCACCGGCGGCTGGGACGGGACCGTGCGCTCGTGGGACGCCGAGACCGGAACGCCGCGCTGGCGGCTGGAGAGCCACGGCAGCGTGAATGCGCTGGCGTATTCCCCGTCGCGGGACCTGCTCTTTATCGGCGGTGAATGGTCGTCGGATCGAGCTGGTCTCGCCGGTGTTCCGAGAGTGCGACGCGTCCCAGCGGCGACGACTCGAAGTGTTGCTCGGCCGGCTCGACGACGACTCCTATGCGGTGCGCGAGGCCACATCGCGCGAGATCCTCGAGATGGGTCTCGTGGCCGAACCATGGCTTCGCCGTCTCGATGACCGAGTCGCAATCGGCCGAGGTCCGCCTGCGCTGCCGGCACCTGCGGCAACAGATCCTCACGACGCCGCAGGCGGAGCTGTCGGGGCACGGGGCCGAGGTCGACTCAGTCGCCTGCACGCTGGACGGCAACCTGCTGGCCAGCGTCGACCGCGCCGGCACGGTCCGCCTCTGGGACGTCGCCACGCGCCGGGTGCGCGGGCATTTCGTGCCTTCCGAAACCGCCGGACATTTCGACGACGATTCCTCGCGCGGCGCGGGCGAAGGTCATCCCGCCCGATGACGAACCCGACCCAGCACGAATCGACTACGGCGCCAGTGCAATGGCGCCGGCGTTCCGGGCGCCCTTTGGTTTGCGACCCGAGAAGTCGCGAAATTGCGGGCCATCGAACTCCCAGGCGTACAACTCTTCGATCGTCGTGTCGGCATCGGAGAGCGTCCCCTGCGCGATGCGCAGGAAATCCAGTGCACCGTCCAGGTACCTTCCTGCCGGCGTGCCGCCCACGTAAACGTCGCCGTCGTTGGCCAGCGAGACGGAAGCGCCCAAGCCCTCTGCTGACGCATCCTTCTTCCCGTCCACGTAGACGAAGAGCGTCCGCGCGCGCCGGTCGGCTTCCACAATGGCGTGGTGCCACTTGCCGTCGTTCACATTGACCGCGCTCTCTGCGGTCGCCCTGGCGCTCGTGCCCTTGACGCTCCAGGTCAGCTTCCCCAGAGCGCCAACCGTTAGACTGTAGCCATTGCCCTTCATCTTCTCCAAAAGCACGCCTCCCGTGTGGCCGGGCGCGGTCTTGAAGTACAGCTCGATGAGCAAATTCGAGGCATAGATCTGCGGGTTCTTGAGCGCCTCGCCGGCGATCGTGCACAGTTCCGGCCGCGCGTTCTCGTGGCGGCTCTTTTTGAGATCCCGAAAGGAAAACGGCTTCATCATCTCGGTGTTTGACATCGTGGCGTATTGCTTCTTGGCAGGAGAGAAGCTCAAGGCGCCGGGAATCCAGTCCTCGAGCGTGCCGGGAGGCGGAGGTACATACGTCCGCCTTCACCTTTCTTCTCGAACCAGAATTCCCCGTCCGGGTCGTCCAGGTAATGCGGTTTGTCCTCGAGGTAGTAGCGCATGTTGCGCATGATCACGCCACCGGTGCCGCCGCCGGTCCAACCTGCGAAGCCCAGGCCGTGCTGTTTCAGGTCCACGACTTCCACCTGCGTGGGGTAGGGCTGGCTCATGACCCAGCCGAACTCGGGCCAGATCAGCGCTCCCTTGAAGTAGTCTTCGGGCTTGTCCCTGATGTGTTTGGTATCGATGCCGAGGTGGACCTGCCGGCCAGCCGCGTTGTTGATGGTGTTCCCGAAGGGTTTGCCCGGGTTGTCCCAGACCCACCACTGGCTCTTCACGTCGTCGGGGCTCGCGCGTTTCCAGTTGGGAAGTGCGCCAGCGGGATGCGGAGAAAGTCGCCTTCCTTGCGGACGAGCCACACGGCGCGCGGCGCGAAGTTCAAGTCGGCCCACCAGACTTTCTCCGGCTCGGGGATGTCTGCGAGCGTCGCACCCTTCTTCCAGCCGGTGATGCGTTCCGATCCGCAGAGCACCGCGGGGCCTTGGCCCCAAGCCGGATCGCGTGTGAGCCGGATCGGCTCACCAGGTTTGCCGGCCTCGCGCACGCTCAATTCGCCACGGTAACCGACGCCTCCTTTGAAGACATAGGTGTGGATACCGCTACACAGCTTGGCCTTGCCGGTCGCCTGGGAGTCCCAGGGGTGGTGTTTCCAGGGCGCCTCCTTGGTGGTGCCGTCGTTCTCATCATTGCCGGCGCCGAAGTCGATGTAGCGGAGGGAGGCACGCTTTTCGAAGCGGAAGGGCATTGGGGCCCACTCGAGGTCGCCGTGGGGGCGGACCTTGGCGTACGCTTCCTGCCAGGAGAAGGTCACGCCGGCCCCGGTGGGCGCACCGGCGACTGATAGGGGGTAGCAGGCCAGCAGTAGGGCTGCGATCCATGTGAACATGATTGGGTATCCTCCTCCGAAGGTCGGGCTTCTTCCGGTCGCATCGCAGTTTCCGAACCCCCTAATCGCGTCCCGGTTTCCGAACCCCGAGCAGCTCTCGGTCGTAGACCGTCGCGTCTTCATCCTCGAACACCTTGGCGCTCTCGAGCTGACTCCGAACCCTTTCCAGGACACGGGTATCCAGGAGTTTATCGACCTTCACGTTCCGAAGGATGCGAGCCTCATTCATGTTCCGAAGGATGCGAGCGTCGCTGTGAATGACGACGTACCGGATGCGGTGAGATGTCAGGTACGCCCAGACGTCGCCTCGAAAATCGGTCGGCGCCAGGCGCTCGGATTGAGGCGTGGCTAAGTAGTCTCGATCGGCCAAGCACTCAAGGGCGAATGGCGACGGCGCCGTTACGAGCGCGTCATACGCGATGTTGGTCACGCCGCCGTAGCCCGCCGTGGTCGGGCGGCGATGCAGCGACTGCCAGTAGGTACACACGCCATTAACAGGGATAGCCCATCCAGAAGAAGACTGCGGGACGTCGACGATCGCCGCCTTCGGGTCGTGGCCTTTGATGAATTCATAGCATGCGGGCAAACGGGGCAGCATCTCCCCTCCATTATTAAATGGGGTTACGCTCAAATCCGCGAGCGCGACGATGCCTACTACACAGCACGCCACGCCGCGCGCTGCACGCGTTGGAAAGCGTCCGACCAAGTGCCGCATGCCCGCAGCAGCGGGCACCGCCGCGACTACGGCCGCCAGCAAGTTGAAACGGGCCGGGGCGCGAATCAGGCGGACCAAGAACACATGGTTCCATAACCAGTTCCCTGGGAGCCGCACTGTCACTGGGCCGAGTGTCCAGGCGACCCCGCCCGAGAGGACCACCAGAAGCCCGAGCGCCACCCACCAATACGATGCTCGCGGGAACCGAACGCGACAAAGGGCCGTATAGCTGAACAGCGCCATACTAACGAGCCCGAGGTAAGAGCACGATTCCCCAATGTTGGAACCCTTCAGCATATTGACGTCGTACGGGTCGCGAGGCAGCACGCGACCGATAAGATGTGCCCGTGTCGGTGCGATATAGCTCCACAACTGAGCGTGGTACTTCTCGAACTCCGCGCGGATCGGGACATCTGAACACCGTGTCCGGCGCACCAAAGTTGGCTGGCTAGCAGAACCACCGACCCGGCAAGCGCTGCCGCGGCAAAAGCTGCAAACCAGAGTACACGCACGCGCCACCAAACCCAGGCCGAGCTGCGCCCCGATCGGACCCAGCTCCAGACCGCGTACGCGGCCGCCGGAACCGTTGCCAAGACCGTGAAATACGCGGCGCTCATCACCACGAGCCAATACGACCCGACCGCGGCCAGGAGCCGCGCCCGCCGTGGGGCGTCGACGAATCCGATCCATGCCGCCAGGAACAACGGAAAGGCCCCTAACTCGATCAAATCGATGTGGGAGAGCGCGTGCACCATCATCGGCCCGCTCAGCATCGCCAGCAACCCGCCCAGGACGGCACACGACCGATCTCCGAGAGCGAACCAGCATAGCAGGAATGCTCCCATTCCTGTCCCCACAAGGGCACAAAACCAGATCATGTTGTAGCATAAAGCATCATTGCTAGTGACCAGGCTTAGGACGAGATATTGCAGCGACTGGAGCAAAAGGGGCGAGAAGTAACCCAAGTATGCGCCGACATCGTATTGGATGTCGGGGCAGAAGAAGGGATTGATACGGCCTTCCATCAAGCAACTCTTGTACCAACGCATGATCCACAGGTGCTGGCAAGGGTCTGCGAGCGAGGGGACTCTCGACCCGAGCCTCGTGATCATCGGATAGGTAGCCACTGCGACGCACGCGGCGTAGAGCAGGGCCACGCCCGCCAGTGTCCGCGCCCAGGACCAACGCCCCTCAACCTGGCACGGGAGGGTCGTCGAATCGGATTCTGTGCTGTCACCCCGAGCCCCGGAATTTCGGCCCTTCTCCCCCCGATTCGCCTTGGATCTCAGGTTGAGCCGCATCAGAGCACTTTCCCGAGGTAGTCAGGTGACGAAGCCAGTAGCCGTCCAGCAGGAAAGGAAACGGGGCAATCGGGTTGAGTCGGCAAGCTAGGCGCACACTCGTTTCCGTCCTGCTGCGCGTCGCCGCTCTCGGCGCTATTTTAACTCGCGCCTGTCAGAACTCGAGCAGGAGCTTTTACCGCTATCGCGTCAAATGCGTCACGGAATGCCCTGAAACCCCTGCGTGCCAATCAGAGACAGATAATTCGTTCACGTAATAGCGAACGACAATGCTCGTAGGCCGCGCGAGCCTGCTGCATCAATTCGTCAGGAACGACGATGTCTTGGTAGTCGCTCTGATTCCGGTCGATGCGGCCAGCCTTGATCCGCTCAGAGGGGTCGCCACGCCGCGGATTGCCCGTGTGTCCGAATGTGTCGTAGTGCTCTGACAGATCGTCGCTGAGCCGCAGCTCGCGCCGCAGGGCCTGCAAGAGATCGGAGGTCCTCAGGATGAGGTCGTTGGCGTCAAAATAGAGTGGCTTCCTTTCGAGCGCCAGGCAATGCTGCTCCAGGCTCTGGAGCCGCTTGATATACAAATCGCATCCGACGGACGGCTGCCGATACAGTAGCGGGTCATGTATGAGGCTCGTGTAACTCCGAATGGTCCGCTCAGGATCCCGCAGGCTGAATAGAACGGTGACATCATCCCGGTTGAGGACCGAGTTCGAGACCGGGATGGCGGGCAGGAGGGTTTTATCAAAAATATACTTTGCGCCGGTCTTCCGGTCATTGAGCCAATAGGTCACATACCTCAGCTTGATCAGATCCAGCCGATTGCGCAAGGGGAGGTACGTCTCACACGCGCCGATGATCTCGGGATGGCTGCCGAAAATATGTGCAATCAGGGTGGTGTAGCACCTCGGGTGACTGAGCAGCAGAATGTACCGCTTGCGCCTAAGAGGATTCGGCGGTCCTTGATCGTCGCGTGCGCGTAGCCTCCGATCGTTCTCGCGCGAGCCGTAATGGCCGACTGGACGGAGCCGATCGCGGACTTTAAAAGATAGATCTCTCTGCGGGGATCGGCGCTACAGCGGGAGTCGAAGTGCCCGCCTCGCTGATTTCACTCGTCATGGCTATCGATCTCTTGTCGTCGCTTGTGTGCTCTTGGGGTCGCTTGTGTGCTCTTGGGAAGGACGAACAAATAGCCTGTACCGATCCCAAGCCGCAATGTGACGCAATAATTCCAGACGCCGCGAAATCTCGCGTGAGAGATGCAGATATCTGTAAATTTTTCTTGTTTTCCCTGAAACTGCGGTGTCAATCCGTAGATACCATCATCGCCTTGCTTGAACCGCGCTTGCTCGCTCGTCTAGAGTGTGGATGGTATACGGATAACGTCCGTCCTGACAATGGCGAACCGTAGAGGGGTCCGTGCACGAAATGGCCAGGTTCTTGGAGATAACTGGTTGGGCTGATGCCGAAGAGCGCCGCATTCGAGGCATATCCAATGGTCGACCCTCGGCGCGGTCGCCCGGAGCTGCCTCGGTCGTAATCCTGGCTCTGGTGCTGACTGTACTCAACGCCATCAAGCCGTTGCGAATTGACGATAACCACTACCTTGCCCAAGCGCGGCAGATAGCCAAACACCCATCGGACCCGTATGGGTACCTGGCCGTGGGGACGGTGACCTATCCGCAGCAGGTATTCAAGATGCCGCACCCGCCGGTGCTTACCTACTACCTTGCACTGCCCGTTCGCGTCTTCGGTCCGCAGCTATTCCTGATAAAGCTCGCTCTCCTGCCCTTCGCGCTCGTGTTCGTGTTCGCGATGCACACACTCTTGAGTCGATACACACCAGGCTTGGTTGGGCCGCTGCTCTGGATGACGGCCCTCGGTCCGGTGATTCTGCCGACATTGAACTTGATGCTCGACGTACCGGAGATGGCCCTGGGTCTCTCTTCGGTCGCGCTGTTCACCCACGCGCACTCGCGGCAATCCGCGGGGTTGGCGGCTCTGGCTGGGGTTGTGGCGGGCTTGGCGGCTGAGACGAAGTGGACCGGCTTCGTGCTGCCGGGCGTCTTCCTGGCCCATGCGGTGACTCACCGCGGATGGGCACGCTGGGTGATTGCCACGGTGGCAACGGCCGCTGTTTTCGTCGGCGTTGAGACGCTGATCGCCCTGCGCTACGGCGAGTCTCACTTTCTGTACAATCTCGCTCGCACACAACCCGGTACCGCCGGCCGTGAGACGATGGCCATTTACTTGCTGGAGATGGTCGGCGGCCTAGCGCCGGCCGTTTCGCTGATCGCCCTCGCGGGGTTACGCCTGCCGTACCGCATGGTCGCAAAAGTAGGCTTTCTGATCGCCGCAGGATATGTTCTCTTGGGGTTCGTGCCAGGCCGAATGCATTCCCCTCAGATCGCCTGGGCGTTCTTTACCGTTTTGGGTCTCTTGTTCATTGGGACCATGATCGCTACGGCCAGCCGGTTGCTCGTCTGGCGATCGCCACTACAAACCGATGACGGGGAGGCGTGGCGGGACGACTGGTTCCTGGTCCTGTGGTTCGCCCTCGAAGTCGTTGCTTACTTCGCCATATCACCGTTTCCGGGCTACCGCCGTTTCCTTGGGATCGTCATCGCCGGTACGTTCCTCGCCGGTCGCCTGGCATCGCGAACCTGCCGGTCGCCAGAGAGCATGGGTCTGGTTCGCGGAGCCGCGGTCGGTGGCGTGGTCCTTGGCTTCTTCCTTTATGGCGTCGACTCGTGCGAAGCCATCGCGATCAAGCGGGTCGTCCAGGATGCGACCACGCTAGTCCGATCAAAAGCGGCGCCGAATTCCGAGGTTTGGTACTTCGCGCACTGGGCAGCCTGTCACTACCTCGAAATGGAAGGCTTCCAGTTCATTAACGCTGGTCGGTCTCGGCTTCGGGCAGGGGACTGGGTGATCCAAGTCGAGGGTTATACGCTGGTGCAGTTGCCCGAGGAATTCGCTCGCCCGACAGCTCGCCTGGAGGCAAGCGACTTCATCCCCTGGAAGGCCAACCCTTTGGTTCCGGTTCCGGGTGGAGGCCCCCTCTTGATGCGCCGGTTCAAGGGGGCGCCGCGTGCCATTGCTACGGTTTATCGCGTTGAGAAAGACTTCATCGCCCCTGACTTTCCTCCCGAACTGCGACATTTGTATGAGCGCGCGGAGAGTGCCGACCTGGCCAATTGACCGGATGAATCTTGGGTATTATCGGGGCGCACGTTGCTTGGACGGCTCACTACCGCCAAGCACAACGCGGACCCGGCATCATGTCTCCGCCATGACGCTTGATCCCTATGGCCGAGCGTCGCGACGTATGGCGGCTCGACAACGGGTTCGGCGCTGTCTGAACTCAAGCGACCGAGGCAGGCGTCATGGCGATGGTCAAGACCGCGGTCGGAAAAAAATCGAGCACTGCCGCTCTCGGCGGTCCTGCCGACTCGCGCGTTGTCTGAATTCAAGCGAGAGCCTCTACCGCTATCGCGTCGGATGCGGTCCTGTAGGCCGAGTTACCAGCACCGGCAAGGATGGTTCCGCGCCGGATTGCAGGTTCCAGACGTGTATCGATAACGCCCCGAAACCCCTGCGTGCCAATCAGAGACAGATACTTCGTTCACGTAATAGCGAACGACAATGCTCGTAGGCCGCGCACGCCCGCTCCATCAATTCGTCAGGAACGACGATGTCTCGGTAGTCACTCTGATTCCGGTCGATGCAGCCAGCCTTGATCCGCTCAGAGGGGTCGCCACGCCGCGGATTGCCCGTGTGTTCAAGTATCTGATAGTGCTCTGACAGATCCTGGTTGAGCCCCAGCTCGCGCCGCAAGGCCTGCAAAAGATCGGAGGTCCTCAGGATGAGGTCGTTGGCGTCGAAGTAGAGCGGCTTCCTTTCGAGCGCCAGGCAATGGTGCTCCAGGCTCTGGAGCCGTTTGATATACAAATCGCCTGCGACGGACGGCTGCCGATACAGTTGCGGGTCATGTATGAGGCTCGAGTAACTCGGAATGGTCCGCTCAGGATGCCGCAGGCTGAAGAGAACGGTGACATCATCCCGGTTGAGGACCGAGTTCGAGACCGGGATGGCGGGCAGGAGGATTTTATCAAAAATATACTTTGCGCCAGTCTTCCGGTTATTGAGCCAATAGGTCACATACCTCAGCTTGATCAAATCCCGCGCATTGCGCAAGGGGAGGTACGTCTCACACGCGCCGATGATCTCGGGATGGCTGCCGAAAATATGGGCAATCAGGGAGGTATAGCACCTCCCGTGACTGAGCAGCAGAATGTACCGCTTGCGCCCCACCAGGATTCCGGGGTCCTTGATCGTCGCGAGCGAGTAGCCTCCGATCGCTCTCGCGCGAGCCGTAATGGCCGACTGGACGGAGCCGATCGCATACTTTGAAGGGTAGATCAGTCTGAGGGGAGAGCGCGTTGAAGCGGCAGTCGAGGCGCCCGCCTCGCTGATTTCACTTGTCATGGCTATCGATCTCTTCTCGTCGCTTGTGTGCTGTTGGGGTCGCTTGTGTGCTCTTGGGAAGGGCGCACAAATAGCCTGTACCGATCCCAAGCCACGATGTGACCCAATAATTCCAGACGCCGCGAAATTTCGCGGGAGAGATGCAGACGTGTGTAAAGGTTTCTTGTTTTCCGTGACTTACGAGCATTCAGGTTTGCACGCCGCAGTGGACCACCCAGGGCACCTTCGGGACCGAGAAACTCACGCGCCATGAGGCGGCTGGCGAGCCGTTCGCGTTCTGGTCGGTCGAGTGGATCGACGGGGCAGAGTCGAGCGAGAGGGGCTCGACATCGAGTGCTTCGACTGATGCGGCGGCCTGAGGAACGTGGTCGGGGGGCAAGAGGGGCGCGCGGCGGTAGCCAACTGCGGCATCCAGCCGTGGATTTGCTCTAGACACCATCGTCTCCCCGCTTGAGCCGCGCTTGGTCGGTCGGCTAAAGTGTGGCCTGTGCGGCGATTGTGTCCAGCCGGTTGACGAGGCACCAGAGAGCGGCGCACTGCGCGAAATGGTCAAGTACTTGGGGATAACTGGTTGGGCTGATGCCGAAGAGCGCCGAAGTCGAGGGATATCGAATGGTCGACTCTCGGCGCGGTCGCCCGGAGCTGCCTCCGTCGTAATCCTGGCTCTGGTGCTGACGGTCCTGAATGCGATCAAGCCGCTTCGATTCGACGACCACTTTTATTTTGGCCAAGCGCGGCAAATCGCCCAACACCCGTTAGACCCTTACGGCTTCACGACGTGGGGAACGATGAAGTATCCGTGGCGGGCTTTCGACGGACCGCTTCCGCCTGTCCTTCCCTACTGCCTGGCCCCAGTCGTCGGGATGGTCGGCCCGCAGTTCTTCTGGATCAAGCTCGCGCTCCTGCCTTTCGCTCTGATCTTTGTCTTCGCGATGCGCGGACTGCTGAAACGGTACTCACGAGGTCTGGTTGGGCCGCTGCTCTGGATAACGGCCCTGGGTCCGGTGATTCTGACAACACTGAACTTGATGGTCGACGTACCGGCGATGGCCCTCGGTCTCTCTTCGGTCGCGCTGTTCACCCACGCGCACTCGCGGCGATCGGCGGGGTTGGCGGCTCTGGCTGGGGTCGTGGCGGGCCTGGCGACCCAGACGAAGTACACCGGCCTCGTGCTGCCGGGCATCTTCCTGGCGCATGCGGCAACGCATGGCGGATGGAAACACTGGCTGATCGCCATGGTGGCGATGGTCGGGGTTTTTGCCAGCTACGAGGGGCTGGTCGCCTTGCGCTACGGCGAGTCTCACTTCCTGCACAATGTCTTCCACCCTCTCCACCCTCGAGATCCGTACGCCGGCCCGCTGATGCTGGCCGTCGACCTGGTGGAGACGGCCGGTGGCCTCGCACCGGCCGTCTCGGTGATCGCCCTGGCTGGTCTCGGTCTTCCCTACCGGTGGGTCGCGAGATTGGGCCTTCTGATCGCCGCGGGTTATTTTCTCTTGGGGTTTGTACCAGGTCGAATGCATTCCACTCTAATCGCGTGGGCGTTCTTTATTGCCTTGGGTCTCTTATTCATTGGCGCCATGGTCGCTGTGGCCGGTCGCTTGCTTGTCTGGCGATCGCCCACACGAAGAGGATACAGCCTGGCGCAGCGGGACGACTGGTTCCTGGTCCTGTGGTTCGCTCTCGAGATCATCAGCTATTTCGTCCTTTCGCCGTATCCCGCCTATCGCCGTTTCCTTGGGATCGTCATTGCCGGTACGTTCCTAGCCGGTCGCCTGGCATCGCGAACCTGCCGGTCGCCAGAGAGGATGGGTCTGGTTCGCGGTGCCGCGATCGGTGGCGTGGTCCTTGGCCTCTTGCTTTATGGCGTCGACTCGTGCGAAGCCATGGCGAAGAAGCGGGTCGCTCAAGATGCGATCAGGCTCGTCCGATCGCAGGCGGCGCCAAATGCGACCCTTTGGTTCTTCGCGCTGGGGCGCCAGTGGCTACCTCGAAGCGGCTGGCTGCCATTACATTCATGCCGGCCAGTCTCATCTTGCGCAGGTGATTGGGTGATTCAGGTCGAAGGTGGCCCGTTGTTGGTGACGTTGCCCGAGCAATATGCTCGCCAGACGGCGACCATCGAGGCAACCGACTTCATCCCGTGGACGGCCTGCAAGATGGTTCCAATTTGGGGTCCTCTATTGATGCGCCGCGTCAAGGGGGAGCCGCGTGCGGTTGCTAGGACCTACCGAGTCGTGGAGGACTTCGTCGTTCCCGACTTTCCCCCCGGCACGTGACGGTTCGGTATCGCGTCAGATGCGGCGCGGAACGCCCCGAAGCTCCGGCGTGCCAATCAGAGACGGATGCTTCGCTCACGTAATAGCGAACGACAATGCTCGTAGGCCGCGCACGCCACCTCCATCAATTCGTCAGGAACGACGATGTCTTGGTAGTCGCTCTGATTCCGGTCGATGCGGCCGGACTTGATCCGCTCAGCGGGGTCGCCAGCAACGATGCCCGTGTGTCCGAACGTCTGGTAGCGCTCTGACAGATCGTGGCTGAGCCGCAGCTCGCGCCGCAGGGCCTGCAAGAGATCGGAGGTCCTCAGGATGAGGTCGTTGGCGTCAAAATAGAAGGCTTCCTTTTCAACTCCAAACAACGCTGCTTCAGGCTCTGAAGCCGCTTAATATAGAAGTCGCATGCGAAAGCTGGCTGCGTATTAACATGCTCATTGAAATAGGAACGGATCATACTCGGAATGGTCCGCTCCGGGCCCCGCAGGGTGAAGAGAACAGTGAGATCATCGCGGTTGAGGATCGAGCTGGAAACCGGGATGTAATCTGGCCGGAGTACCGCGCACTTCTGTAAGGATTTCTTGTTTGCCCTGCCTGCCCGTACGATTCAGGTCTGCGGGACGCGGTTGACCACCCAGGCGCCTTGGGAACCTAGAAACTCACCCGGCGGCGGCGCAGCGCACAAAGCGTGGCATGCGCTGCGCGTGGTCGTGAAAGAGCTCACGATCGACCCCGATCAGCCAGGGCGAACCTCTTCACGTCGGTTTCCTTGCAGCAGCACGACCAGCCGCAATCGAAGCACCGACACAATGCGCCGGTTTTGGAGACCCATCTATTAAGCGTCGACCTACGCTCGCATCGGATTAAAGTCCACGCAACGCGAGTCACCCCGGCCAGACCTCGCTGTCTCGTCTCGCGACCGCGCAATCCGATACAACACGAGCACACAGCCCGCGCAAATGGGGTACCTGCCACACCGCAGGCGAAGGGATCGAGTCGACGACAACCCGTCCTTTTAATGCATCACGCTGCCCAACGAACGTTCGGCGGAATCACCGCATCGATGAATGGTGGACTTACGCGGATTCGCATACGCCCACCGGGCGGCTTTCCTGGCGCGCAACGTCTACCATCCCAGCCCCTCGGCGTCTCGGAGAATCTGATCCAGCCGCTTCGAGACAATTTCGCGGCGTTTTTCCTGCCGCTTGGTGACCAGGTCCTTGAGCTTTTTAACCTTCGCTTCGAGCTCGGCGAGCTCGTGCTCGTGCCGTTTCTGCCGCTGATCGAACTGCTTTTCAAGTGCTTCGCTCAACTCCGCTTTGATCTTTTCTTTGTCGGCGTCGGATTTGGCATCGCCGAGCTGGCGCACCAGACCCTCGACGTGGTTTGCGAGCTCGGCGTCCTCTGGCGAGAGAAATATGCTGCCCAGAGCGGCCCGGGCGTCCCGGTAGGCGGCCTTACCGTATCGCTGCCCGCCTGCCGGTGCGCCTGTGTTTCTTTGAGTCGGGTCGATCGCGCCGTTGTTTCGAAGTCCACTGTCGAACGGGTCACGGCCGGTCTGCGAAGATTGCGGATTAACAGCCAGAGCAAGCGCAGACGCGACCAGGATCGCAACGCACGGCACGGGCGTAAGCCATAACGCGAGTTTCGATTTCACGGTAGACCTCCTTCGTTCAAGGATTCAAAACGGGCGATTCGACTGTCGGACCGTTGCGGGATGACCCGCAACGATGTCTGCTTCGAGAGCCTCGGCCTGGTCGACCAGTCCCCGGGCGAGTGCAGTGATCGGGTCGCTGTCGTGAGATTCGCCGCCGCCCCGACCGAGATTTGCTTCGATGGCGGCAGCATGTCCCCGAACGCCGGCAATTTGCTCGTCCAGTTCGTCGCCGGCACGAGCGATGGTTCTGTTCGAATGGACGACTGCCTGGGCGGTTCTCCCGCGCTGAGCCGGCGGAGCGCTCGCGTCGCGGCCGCGATTGTTTCGCCAGAGCAGGATCGCAGCGCCGACGCACACCGCCAGCGCGAAAAGCAGTACAGCCAATTGCCTGCGGCGAGCTGAAGAAGGCGCTCGCCGGACGGGCGCAGCCGGAATAGCCGCGAGCGGCAGTGCGACGCTAAGCGGCTCGCGAACGTGGGCGAGGCAGCGGCTCAGGAGGTCGGCAACCTCGAGGGCAGTCTGGTAGCGCTGGCTCGGGCGACTTGGCGTGCAGCTTGGCGATGATCGCTTCGAGCCAATCGGGGATCTCGGCGTTGATCTCGCGGATCGGCCTGGGCGTGTCGTCGGATACGCGGCGCAACACGGCGACGGCCGAGTCAGCTCGGAACGGCGGGTGGCCGGTGCACATCGCATAGAGCGTGCTTCCCAGGCTAAACAGATCGGCCCGGTGATCGGTCGCCTCGGCGCGGGCCTGCTCGGGAGCCATGTAGTGCGGCGTGCCTGCGACCACGCCGCTCTGGGTGACGCCGGCGTCGGCGGCCGCTCGCGCCAGCCCAAAGTCGGTCAGCCGCACTCGTTCGACGCCGTTTTCCAGCAGAATGTTGGCCGGCTTGACGTCGCGGTGCACCAGCCCTTGCGCGTGAGCGGCCGCGAGTCCGGCCGCCGTCTGCATGCCGATGCGCAGAATCTCGGCCAGTGAGCCAAGCGGCCCTTGCTTGTCGAGCCGGTCTTGGAGCGACCGGCCGGGGACGTATTCCATGACCAGGAACGGAAGCCCGGCTGTCTCGACGACGGCGTGGACGGCGACGACGTGCTCGTGGGCGACCGCCGCGGCGGCCCGGGCCTCGCGGAGAAACCGCCGCCGGGCCGCGCCGCAGGTCGCCAGTGAGGCGGAAAGGACCTTGATCGCGACGTTGCGCGATAGAGCCGGGTCGAATGCCTTCAAGCACCACGCCCATCCCGCCGCGGCCGAGCACGCCTTTGACCTCGTACGTGCCGAGCCGTCCCAGCGAGTCGGGCCAGTCCGACGGCGCGAGAAACTCGAGCCCTCGATCGTCAATCGGTGGGCCGGCTCGTAATCAGCCGGTGGCCTCGGCGCCAAGGTAGCGCCGCGCCGCCGCCGTCCAGTCGATCGCCGCCCACGCGAGCATCAAGCTCCAGTGCGGCAGAGCGGCGCAGTTCTCCAGATGTTCTTCGAGCGCCGTCAGCTCGGCCGGCGGCAGGCGATCTTCTGCCAGCAGCCGCAGGCTCTCGGGATCACAGTGATTTATCCGGACTGGCATGATCGACCTCGATGAATTCGATGTTTTCGTCGCACCGGCTCTCGATCCGCTTCTTGAGGGCCGCGAGCACCCGGCTGCGGGCGATGTACACGGCCCCGACCGAGATTTCCAGCTCCGCCGCCACCTCTTTCGGGGCGCGGCCTTCGATTGCGGTCTGCCAGAATGCAAGCCAGGTCGCCGGTGCGAACTCTCCCCTGACCTCGTCGGCCGCCCACTGGAAGAGCTGTTTCTCGATACTCGTCCTCGAAGATCGCCGTCGCCCTACGGGTCGGGCGCGGGCTGGGCTTCGAGCAGGTCCTGAACGCTGGTCGCTCCGCTGCCGCGAGGCTGACTGCGTACCGCGCGTCAGGAAGTTGATCAAAAGGTTGCGGGCGATTCGCGAGAGCCACCCGCGAAAACTGCCGCGCGCGGGTCCGGATCCCAGTCGCCGATTGCGCGGCTGACCGCCCGAAACACCTCCTGGCACAAGTCGTTTGCATCGGCATCTTGCAGGCCCTTTGCGGCGCGCCAGACGGTAGATGAGCGGCTCGTAGAGCGCCACGAACTCGTGCCAGGCCGCCTGGTCGCCCGGATCCTTCAGCCTGACGATCAGCGAGCGTCGCGTGGCGGACGACTCGTCCATCAATCTCCTCTCCCGACACGGCAAGCTATACACACCCGCCGCGAAAACCTTTCACTGATTCTTGCAAAGCACGGACGATTTGCCAAATCCAGAGCCTGACGCCCACCGGGGAATCTCGGCACTGGACAGGCACTTGCGCCTGCTATCTAATCGCGACGTGGGCTCGGCTGCCGTCGTGACGGGACCCCTCCCCCTGCCTTGCCTGTTTTCCGTTTCGTGATGAAGATCCCTCGCTGGCGCTTCGGGCTGGTATTGGTGTGCGCGCTTTGCACGCCCGGATTCGTGGATGATCAAGAGCCTCCTTCGGTTGTGGCTCGCCCTGTTATTGATCGTGGTGGCGTCGGCCGTGCTGCTGCTGACCGACCGTGAGCGCCCGCGCGCGTGCGAGTCGTCGGACACGGATTCCGGGTCGGCGGCGAGGGTGCGTTCGATCGCATTGTTTCAGCACGTCTCGCAGGCAACAATCGAAGAAGGGCGCCCAGGGCGTGCTGGCGGGGCTCGCGGAGTCGGGATACGAGGAGGGCCGGACGATCCGGGTCCACCGGTACAACGCCGAGGGGGACGCCGCGACGTCGAATACGATCGCCCGGGCGATCGTCGGGGGCGACGACGAGCTGGTCATCACGCTGTCGACGCCCAGCCTCCAGGCGATGGCCGCGGCCAACCGCGACGCGAAGCGCCCGCACGTCTTCGGAATGGTCAGCGACCCGGTCGCGGCCGGCGTCGGCATCGCGCGCGACGATCCGAGGAAGCACCCCCCGTACATGGTCGGCCTCGGGACGATGCAGCCGGTGGCCGAGACGTTTCGGATGGCCCGGCGGCTCGCCCCGCGACTGGCGAGAGTCGGCGTCGCCTGGAACCCGTCGGAGGCCAATTCCGAGGCCTGCACGAAGATCGCCCGGACCGTCTGCAAGGAGCTGGGGATCGAGCTGCTCGAGGCGAACGTCGACGGCTCGGCGGCCGTGCGCGAGGCGGTCGCCTCGCTCATCGGCCGAGGGGCCGAGGCGATCTGGGTCGGCGGCGACAACACGGTGCTCTCGTCGCTCGACGCGGTGATCGGCCCGGCGCGGGCGGCGGGCGTGCCGGTGTTCACGAGCGTCCCCGGTTGCGCTGCGCGGGGCGCTTGTTCGACCTCGGGGCGGATTACTACCGCGTCGGCGAGTCGATCGGCCAGCTGGCCGGCCGCGTGCTGGGCGGCGAGTCGCCCGCGGACATGCCGATCCTTTACGAGGTCCCGCCCGAGTTCTGGATCAACCGGCTCGCGCTCGACGCGCAAACCGAAGGCTGGTCCTTCCCCCCCGAGATCGACGCCAAGGCCGACGTCGTGGTCGAAAAGGCGGGACCGGTCCGCCGCCACCCGCGCGAGCAGGTCGTCGCGCGCGGCCGAGCACGCCGGCCGTCGCGGACCTGGAAGGTCGGCCTCGCCGCGTATACGCGAGTCGACCATCCTGGAGGAGGTGATCGAGGGGTTCCGGCGAGGTCTCAAAGAGGCCGGCCTCGTCGAGGGCCAAGACTATACGACGACCTACCGCAACGCCCAGGGCGATATCGCCACGCTCAACGCGCTCTTCGACGAGCTCAACGGCAACGAGACCGACCTGGTCGTCAGCATCTCCACGCCGGCGTCTGCAGGCCGCGCTGCGGAAGGTCGACCGCAAGCCGATCGTCTTCGCCGGCGTGCTCGACCCGATCGCCGCCGGGGCGGGAAAGTCGGATCAAGACCACCGGCCGAACGTGACCGGGGCCTACCTCGCGTACCCCTACGCCGCGATGGCCCGGGCGATCCGCGAAGTCTTGCCGAAGGCCCGCCGGGTCGGCACCCTCTTCACGCCCGGGGAGGTCAACTCCGTCCTCGCCCGACAACGGTTCGAGCGGGCCGCTCAAGAGCGAGGGGCTCGAGCTCGTGAGCGTGCCCGTCAACGGCCCGACCGAGGTGAGCGACGCGGCGCTTACCCTCTGCCAGTCGGGGATCGACGTCGTCTGCCAGATCTCGGACAACCTGAGCAACGCGTCGTTCCCGGCGATCGCCCGCGCGTGCGAGACGGCGAAGATGCCGCTCTTCACGTTCTCGCCGTCGCACGTGAAGCGGGGGGCGATGCTGGGGGTGGGCTCCGACTTCGCCGAGAACGGCCGCGAGGCCGGCCTGCTCGTCGCCGAGGTGATCCGCGGCAAGGACCCGGCGCAGATCCCGTTCCGCGCCACGACCAAGATCAGCCGCTCGGTCAACCTCGACAACGCCCGGCGCCTCGGGGTCTCGATCCCGGCCGAATGGGTCAAGACGGCCGACGAGGTCGTTCCCGCCCGACCCGGCGACGCCATGAAGGACGCCTCATGGATTGCCAGATCCGCCGCGCCGACGACGTCGCCGAGCTGGTCCTCGTCGGCAGCCTCGACTCGTCCTGGTCGATCGTACCTCTCGGACCGGATCGACGAGGTCGTTCGGGGCGGGGCGCTCGAGGTCCGGGTCGACATGGCGGGCGTTTCGTATCTCAGCTCCAACGGGATCGCCCTCCTGGTCCGCTACCACCGCCAGTTGCGAAAGATCGGCGGCCGGTTCCGGATCGTGGCCGACTCCGAGGCGGTCAGCCACGTGCTCCGGCTGACCGGCGTCTCGCAAGTCCTCGGCGAAGACGGGTCGCGTCGCCGGCGGCCGAGGCGCGGTCCCGCGGCCCAGTGCGACGTCGATCGAGCGGCGACGGCATGGTCCTGCAGGTCTTCCCGAAGCCAGCGCGACGGTGCGCGAGGCCGAGCGCCTCGAGCTGATCGGCGACCCCGCGCGGCTGCCCGGACGCGGGTACGACGCGCGCGACGAGCGGACCTGGATGGCGGTCCCGGGCGCGGCCGCCATCGGCCTGGGCGCCCTGGGCCCGAGCTTCGAGGCCTGCCGCGGGCGGTTCGGGGAGTTCCTGGCGGTCGCGGGCGTCGCGGCCTACCGGCCGAGCGCGGGGCCGGGGCGGCCCGATTTCGAGCACGCGGCCGGCGCGTTCGTTCCCGACGGTGCGCGTGCTCTACGGGCTGGCGTTCCCGGTGGAACGGGCGGCCGTGGTCCGCTTCGAGGCGAAGGGAGAACCCGGCAGCGCCGCGCGTCGCCCTGAGCCAGATCGCCGAGGCCTGTCTGGACCAGGCCGGCGGCGGCGTGGTGGGCATCGTGCTCGCCGGCGAGACCGACGGGCTGGTCGGCGCGGCACTGCGGCGGTCGCCGGTCGGTCTCCCGGCCGGGCTCGACCCGTTCGCCCACCCCGACGTGCGCGACTGGCTCTCGCTCACGCCGGAGCCCGAGCACAGCCGGAGCACGGCGCTGGTCGTCGGGGTCGCGACCCGGCAGCCGAGCCCGGCGCTGGCGCCGTTCGTCCGGCCGCTCTTGGGGGCTGCGGCGCCGGAGCTCCAGGGGCACTTCCACGCGGCGGTCGTCCCGTACCGGCCGCTCCCCGGCGGCGCGGTCGAGCTGGCGGCGACGGTCTCACACCTGTTCGAGCCCGGCCGGATCGAGACGATCCTTCACCTGCTCGGCGACTCGCGGCCGATCGTCGGGGCCGGCGAGAGCACGTTCACGCGCGGGGTCTTCTGGTACGTCCCTCTCGCTGTCGGAGGGGAGACGGCGCTCGCCATGACGCTCTTGATCGGATCGTGGACGGTCGGGCTGATCCTGGCGCTCCTGGCGCTCGGGGTGTTCGTCAGCTTCCGGATCTTCGCCTTCCCCGACATCACGGCCGACGGGTCGCTGACGCTCGGGGCGGCGGTCGCCGCGGCGCTGATCGTCCGGGGCTATTCCCCCTGGGCGGCCACCGCCGCCTCGATGCTCGCCGGCGCCCTCGCCGGCGGGACGACGGGCGTCCTGCACACGCGGTTCCAGCATCAACGGGCTGCTTGGCCGGCATCCTCGTCGCCACCGCGCTCTACTCGGTCAACCTCCACGTCATGGGGCGGAGCAACATCCCGCTCCTCGACGCCCGGACGGTCGGCACCGACCTCGTGGACGCCGTCGCCAAGGTGTCGGGCCCGGTCGAGACCGTCCGCGTCCTCGGCCGGGAGGTCCGGTTCCGCGACGCGGTCAACCTGGCCGCGGTCGGGCTCCTGGTCGCCGCCCTCGCCTGGTTGCTGCGCGCGTTCCTGCGGACGAGCCTCGGGACCGCGATGCGGGCGACCGGCGACAACCCCCGGATGATCCGGTGCCCTGGGCGTCGACGTGGGCCGGATGATCACGATCGGGCTGATGATGTCCAACGCGCTGGTCGCGCTCTCCGGCGCGATCCTGGCGCAGTACCAGGGCTTCGCCGACATCCAGATGGGCATCGGCATGATCGTCTGGGGCCTGGCGAGCGTGATCCTGGGCCAGGCCCTGGTCGGCACCGGCGGCCTGGGCCTGTCGATCACGCGGCGCGGTCATGGGGTCGCTCCTGTTCCGGCTGATGGTGGCCCTGGCCCTGCGCTGGGGGCTCGACCCGAACGACCTGAAGCTGATCACGGCCGCCTTCGTGTTCGCGGCCCTCGTGCTGCCCAAGGTGTTCGCCGGCCGTACCAGGTCCAGTCGCCGGGCCTCGCCGTCTGGGGGCGACTGATCATGGCATTGCTCGAGCTGCGCGGGGTCTACAAGACGTTCAACCCCGGGACTCCCGACGAGGTCCGCGCTCTGCGGGGCGTCGACCTGACGGTCGAGCCGGGCAGCTTCGTCGTCGTGATCGGGACCAACGGCTCGGGCAAGAGCACGACGCTGAACTCGGTCGCCGGGTCGTTCCGGGTCGACGCCGGCACGATCCGGCTGGCCGGCCGGGAGATCACCGGCTGGCCGGAGCACCGCCGGGCGCAGGCTGATCGGCCGGGTCTTTCAGGACCCGCTGGCCGGCACGTCGCCGTCGCTCTCGATCGCCGAGAACCTCGCCCTGGCCGTCGCGGCGGGGCCTTGCCGCGCGGCCTCGGCCGGGCGGTCTCCCGGCGCAAGCGTCGCCGAGTTCCGCGACCGGGTCAGGCCGCTGGGCATGGGCCTGGAAGACCGGCTCGACAACCCGATCGGCAGCCTCTCCGGCGGCCAGCGCCAGGCGCTGACGCTGCTCATGGCGACTTACCGGCGCCCCGAGCTGCTCCTGCTCGACGAGCACACCGCCGCGCTCGACCCGCGCAGCGCCGAGCAGGTCATCCGGCTCACCGACCAGGTCGTCCGCCGCGAGCAGCTCACGACCTTGATGGTCACGCACTCGATGGCCCACGCCGCCTCGCTCGGCGACCGGCTGATCATGGCCCACCAGGGCCGCTTGATCTTCGACGCCTCGGGTGCCGCCAAGCACCGCCTCCGCCCCCACGACCTGCTCGAGAAGTTCGAGGAGCTTCGCCGCTCCGACCAGCTCGACGAGACCGCGGCCCGACTGCTTCGCGACGTCTATGTCTGAGATCGCCGGCCGCAGCAACGGATAACTGATCGGACCGATGGGACCGATCGGACGGATGGGACCGATCTGTCTGACTAGACGCGGCGGCCGGGGTCGCTCATCGCCCGACGTTGCGCGGTGACTTCGGCGGGTCACCTGGCCGCTGGCTGAGCAGCCTTTGGCATGGCCCTTGCAAGGATGTATCAACAGGCTTTCTCAGGTCGATGGTGCCCGTCCTCACTCAACCCACGCGCGGGTGCTGGGAGGGACAGGCTAGCCGCGACCCATCACAGTTGAAAGTTGCACTACCATGCGAACGTACACCAGAAATCGCCGACGCGCGACTGCGCGTCGAATCGCTCGAAGGAAAAACTCTGCTTTCCGCTGGCTCCGTGATGCACCAAGTCGCGCCTCACGTGGCGGCCGCCACGGTCGTCGCCCAGGTGCCTGCCGCGTTCAGCGGTACGCTGACGGGGTCTTACAGCAACATTCACATCCCCGGCTTCGCCCATATTCTGAGTTACAACACCTCCGGAACCTTGAGCGGCACGGGCTCGACACATTTGCGCGGCACGTTGATTCCACATGGCTCCGCTCGGGTGGGCCGCCTGCTCGGCGTGTTCAGCATGCACAACAGCGGCGGCTCGATGTTTCTCAACGTGTACCAGACAGCCACGGCGGGGGATTACACCTACACAGTTGCTCGCGCGAGAGGCACCGACTCCGGTTACAAAGGCGGGACCGGGGACCTGACGATTACCCAGATGCCTACTTTCAGTGTGCCCTACTACGTCTCCGGCCAAGCGACCATGACATTCACTCCCGGCTGACGAGTAGTCAGCCTTGATGAACCTCATTCGCGACTCGATTCAAAGCTCGCCGCAGCTTTCGATCACAACCTTTGCCCGCGGTTTGCCGCTGGATGTGCCCTGGGCCTCGATCTTCTTGACCAGGTCGGTGCCGTCGGTGACCTCGCCGAAGACCACGTGTTTTCCATCGAGCCAGCTTGTCACGACGGTGGTGATGAAAAACTGCGACCCGTTGGTGTTGGGGCCGGCGTTGGCCATGGACAGAAGGAACGGCTTGTCGTGCTTGAGCTTGAAGTTCTCGTCCTTGAACTTGCTGCCGTAGATCGACTTGCCGCCGGTGCCGTTGTGATTGGTGAAGTCGCCACCTTGGAGCATGAACTGGGGGATGACGCGGTGAAACGACGATCCCTTGTAGCCGAACCCTTTCTCGTTGGTGCACAGGGCGCGGAAGTTTTCGGCCGTCTCGGGCACGATGTCGTTATGCAGCTCCATCGTGATGCGACCGGAGGGTACACCGTCGATGCTGATGTCAAAATAAACGCGTGGCTTGGGCATGTGCCTGCTCCTCGACGGGGCCCGGATCTTTGATCCTGGAGATCGGCCTCGAATCCAGCGCCAGTTGCCGAAACGACGAGCGAACTTGAAGTCTCACGCCGGATTCATTGACGTCAGGGTACCCACCGGGACCGTTCAACTCAAGCGGCCCGCGCTCCAGAACAGTCCGAGGACGACCCGAACCCGCGCTATTGTTCCGTGTACAAAGACCAATGGCAGGGCCCCACGCGTTCAACGCGCTGCCGCGTGTTCGGAGAGAATTCGGCGCATCTCGCCGATGACATCGGAATGATCCTGGCAGAGATGGCCTGGCGGAGACGACCTTCTCGGAGGCAGATTCCTGCGACGTGAGCACTCTCATAGCTGACCAGGCCGTCGGTCCGATGGTCGGGTGGCGAGTCGGGGCGAACCGCGATGATCGAATGGAACTTTCAAGGCCGGCGGATGCGGCAGATCTGCGAGGCCCATCAGGATCGGCGAGCCCCACTCCAGCTCGTCGATGCTGGTGGGCAGACCCTTGCGAAAGAATTCTCGGAAAAAGTTCGGCGGGTTCTTGTGCGACCAGCCGATCGTGGGCGGCACGCAGCGGGTCGGGCAGGCGGATCAACCGCGTCCCGAGCCTCTGGATCGGGCCCTCGTCGAACCGGCTGCCCCGATGCGGCGTGGCGATGTAGACCACGCGACGGACACCTCTGTGCGCATCGAAGATCAGGCCGTTGCGCAAGAGCTTGAGATCATCCGCCTCGCCCATCATCTCGTCGATGGGACGATCGCTGACGACGCGCCAGAGTCGGTCGCCGGAATCGACGGCGATCATCTTGGCGAGCAGTCCGCCCATGCTGTGGCCGACGAGCACCATCCGGTCGAGGGCGGGGTCGGCATTGCCGGGATCGAGCTTCTGGCGCACTTCGTCCAGATTTCTCCGGAAGAGATACGACGAGAAAGGGATCGGGTCGCCGGTCGAGTAGCCGAACGTCCAGAACTGAAAGCCGCCCTTGATCGCGGGATCGGCCTCGAGGGCTTCGATCATCCGGTGCCACGACGACGGATTGGCCCAGAGCCCATGCACGAAGACGACCGGTACCTTCCCGCGCGCGTATGGATGCAAGCAGCGACAGACCCGTCGGCTCGTAGCGAAAGAACTCTTTCATCGCTGGGGGAGACTTCGCCGGTCGATCGACCTGCCCCGAGACGGACGACGGGAGGGCGGTGGCTAGCCACAACACGGCCAACGAGGCCAATAGCCTGCTCATGTGCGGTTTCCCTCGAGCGCATTCGCGGTTGTCGTTCGGCGTTGTGACACCGGCGGCCATCACGCGCACGCTCCCTCGGATTACAAGAAGTCTGGTTCCGCAACCGAGCGATGCAGCGATTGGCCGCAACCATGATTATCGCCTAAGACTTCAGCGGCGACGAGTAAGAGGGGAACTAATGGTCGCGCCCGATCCCGAGCGCCACCTCTCGAATGAGATCGAAACAACGTGGCGGCGTCCCCGTAACTGATTGGGTCGTCGTCGGAACGCCCGACGTCAGAACCCAGGGCGGCATCGCGTCGTCTTGCACCGCGTTGTCGCTGGCTCCCGAGTCGACCTGCTCGTCGTAGCCGCCGTCGTACAGGGTGGCTCCGTCGGCGGATACGCCGATGTAGTCGCCCGAGACGAAGTTGTTGTTTCGCGCTCCGCTCGATCTCAACGCCATTCGAGTCGTTGCCCGAGATCACACTGCCGGCGCCCGAGGTCGTCCCGCCGCTGGTTCGGCAGGCGGAACTTTCAAGAGGCACTCTTGAACCGCCGCCGGCGTGTGTAACCCGCGCACGCTACGCCCACCAGCCCGATGCCTAGCAAAGGCAACGAGGCTGGTTCGGGTACGCTTTGGGTCGCGACGAAACCCTCGGCCAGACCGAGGGAATTGATGAAGAACCCCGTGATCTCGCCGGAGTTGTTGATGCCCGTAATCTGAGTGGTCACAACGCCGTTGATCGAGGCCGCGTCAGGGTCGTTCAGGTAGGTATAGGAATTCGTGTTGCTGTTGTAAAGCAGCCCGAACTGGTCGCCGTTGGCGTCCTGCACGTACCCCGCCACGATTCCGTTGTTATTGATGCCGAGGAGCTGCACCGTGAAAAAAGTCTGCCCACTCGGCACGGTCGGGTCTGGTACCAGCGTGTACTTGCCCGTGAGGGTGCTGTACAGGAAACCGTGCTGAGGCTCGTTGTTGTCCACGGGAGTCGTGGTGTTGTTGGTGGAGTAGAATCCCGCGACGGTTCCGTTGTTGTTGATACCCTGAGCATTGACCGCCAGCACACCATTGACGGGTGCGACGGGTTGCAGCGTGGTGTAGGACCCGTTGGCATAGACAAAGCCGGGTGTCAGGTTGGGGTTGGAAGTGGTGTACTGGCCCACAATGGACCCGCCGTTGTTAATCCCAAAGGCCACCTCGGACGTCGCTCCGCTTGCGGGAGTCAGCAGGGTCAGTGCGGCGAATTGGTTGGAGAGCAAAAAAGCCGAACCATTGACCGTACCGACAACCTGGTTGCTGTCGTTGATGCCGTTGGCCATGGTGCTGGTTGACCCGTCGATGTTCAGCAGAGTCGGCATGCCGGGAGGTCCGGCAAAGTTCGTAAAGACTGTCTGGGTAAACGTCCTGGCCGAAGCCGACAACAGAGCCGTTATTGTTGATGCCGTTGATGGTTGTGCCACCGGCACCACCGGGCCCTCCCGAACTGAAGTTGGTGAAGAGCCACCCCGCGTGCGCGGCGGGGTAAGCCGACATGGCAAACGCCAAGGCGGCCAATCCGACGATACTCCGCATGGGTCTAAGCATGGTTGCAACTCCTCTCGATGTTGGAATAACACACTCGCGCTACGTCGCGTGACTCGCGGTCACGCAGGGGATTGCGCTCGCCGGGCATGGTCCAGTCGCTCGGCCCGCGCGCGTAAGCCCCCATGGTTTATTGCCAATCGGTGCGCGTTCGGACAAAGAATCACCAAGACGTTCGATAATGAATCGGCGAATAGTCGACTCCGGGATAGTCCCCGTCCCCGGAAAGCGGCATCGAGCGGACCGGGCTGGTCGTCATCCTGCTGACGTGCTCCTCGGTCCGCGCGGATTCGAGGAGCTTGCGGGCCAGGTCGAGGGCCTGGGTGCGCAGTTCACGCACGGCCGTGGTCTCCCAGAGCCGCTCCTTGAGCAGCGGACCGATGGCGAGGATCCGATCCTGCGCGCGGCCGTCCTGGCCGCTGAGGGCCCCGGAGTCGTCGACATCCAGGCCGAGGGCGAGCGGTCCCGGGCGACCGATGCCCCGCGCGATGAGGGATCGAACCAGGTCCGAGGAACCGACGCGAATGTCCCGCGCCGGTCCCGTACAGTTGATGACCCGGCGGACGTGAAGGATCTCGGCCGCCGCGGCACCGCGGCGCCGGAACGACACCTTGGTCATCCCGTCGCTACGGGCCAGGTCGAGGACCCGCCCGGCCAGGACGACAAGCTGGCCGGCGCGGCGCGCCTCCTGGAGCTGGTCGTCGATCTGCGGCGCGATGCGGTGGCGATGGACGTCCCAGCGCGAGGCCACGTGCCGGAGGAACCGCTGGCGCTCGCCCTCATCGAGAGCGCGCCAGAGCGATGGCGTGAGCGGCCGCAGGGCATCCACGACCGACCGCCAATCGTTCCCCCTCGCCTGGCAGCGGGCCGCCTCGGATCGCACCTGGCGGAGCAAGCCCCGGGTGGTCGTCTCTCCCTCGACCGGGATCGAAGGGACATTTGCGTGTGGCGTAGCCGAGGGTGAGGTCCGGTGCCGGCAGGGGAGCAACCCGTGGCGCGAGATGGCATAGATCGTCCCGCGATGTCCCATGGTCCTGGCCTGCACGATCAGGTCGACCGCCGTCAGGCCGGTCCCGATCAGGGCGATCGGGTCGTCGGCAGCCAGGCCATCCAATGCCCCGGGAGACCAGGGATCCGCGACATACCCCTCGGCAAGGCCTGGCCGCTCGAGTTCCTTGGGATCCTGGGGCTGCGCGTGTCCCAGCGCGAGGACGACCCGGTCGACCGCAATCCGCTCGCCCGCGCGCGTCGTCAATTGGATCGGCTTCCGTCCGTCGCCGGTCCTCATCTCCAGGTCGATGACCTCGTCCCGCACGAAGTCGATCCTCGTGGCCGAGCTCTTCGCGGCGGCCGTCAGCAACTCCTGGAGGTAATCGCCGTAGACGCGCCGCGGTGCGAACGTGCCGTGGTGGGCGGACGGGTCGCGGGCTCGGAGCCAGTCGAGGAAGTGCGTCGGCTGGTCGGGCAAGGCGCTCATGAGGCCGGCCGGGACATTGAGCAAGTGCTGGTCGCAGCGCGTGCCATAGGCCAACCCTCGGGCCAGCCGGTCCGCTTTCTCGAACAGCACGACGCGCGGGGCCCTGGACCCGGCCAGTCGCGCCAGGTGGACGGCCACCATCGCTCCGCTGAACCCACCGCCGATAATCGCGATGTCCGGTCCCTGATCGACCGACCGCAATGGCCCGAGGTAGCCATCCTCCGCACCCTCGTGCCCGGGTCGGACAGCCCGGCCGAGGTCGACGACGACGGTCTCGGGACGCTCCCGGATCAACCGATCGTGATCGGCCAGCGTGGTCTCCTCCAGGGGATAGAAACGCCAGTTGGACGCCGGCGGCGGCGAGTAGACGTGCAGGGTGATCAGGTCATGGCCCGGCGGCTCCAGGTTGGCCATCTGATGCGTCCCGCCGCCACGACATCCCGTCACCGCGCCGGCGCCGAAGGTGCGCGAGCGACGAGGGACCAGGCGGCCGCAGGGGCTCTTGATGAACTGCGTCTCGGTCGCGCGCCCTTCGATGACCCGCACGGCGCACGAGGACCCCGCGTGATCGTGGATCGGGCTCCGCTGACCGCTCCTCCAGCAGAGGACCAGGGCTTCGTAGTGGGGACGGCGCCGGATCGAGGCACGGCCGTACGTTCGCTCGCTGAACGTGAGGGCCCCCTCCAGGTCCGAACGATCGAGGTCGAGCCCCTTCAGCGACGCCATCAGCTCGGCGAAGGCGATGGCCTCGCCGCGCCCGTCCCACGTCTGGAAGAGCTCCAGGATTCGCTGATACCCTCGCATCGCAACCTCCTTTCTCGGGAACCTCGTGTTCCGCAGGCCCGCGATTTGCTGGTGCTCGAACACGGGCCCGTGGACGCTGGCGGCCGTCACGTCACGATATTGCCGTAGGGGTTGTTCTCGATCGTGTTTCCGGTGCCGGAGCCGTAGAAGTTGTCGCTGCCGGCATCAAAGATGCCCCAATCGTTGTACGCGATCGCGCAAACGCGACGGAGTTGTCGTAAGAGCCCGCGGCAAAGTACACACCGCTGGCGGCCACGCCATTGTTGCCGTTGAAAACGATGACGTCCTCGTCGATGGCGTTGAACTCCGAGCCTGCGTCGACCTCGACGCCGTTGTTGGTGTTATAGTTGATGAGCGACTGGAGAATGGAGTTGCAGGCTGGCCGTGCCGGTGATCAGTACTCCGTCGCCGCCGTTGCCGGTGATGGTCAGCTCGTCCAAGATGTTATAGGTCGTCCCGGAGTCGCCGATGTAGACGCCGTTCTGGTAGTTATTGTTGATGATGTTGCGCCGCGCCGAAGGCCGAACCGCCGATCGTGTTGTTGTTGGCGCCGTCGTACAGCGACACGCCGCTGGCCGCGTTGGGCAGGCTGGAGATGCCGTTTGCCTCGACGCCGATGTCGTCGCCCGTTACGACGTTGTTGTTTGCGCCGTAGGCGATTTCAACGCCATCCCAGTTGTTGCCCGAGATGACGTCGCTGCCCAAGCTCATGATGGCACCGCCGCCGATGGTGTTGTAGTCCGCGCCGTTGAAGACTTGCACGCCGACGCCATTCGGCACAGCGTACGAGTCGCTCGAGTTCGTGCCGATCAAGTCGCCGGCGACCAGGTTGCCGCTCGTGCCTGAGCCGCTGATATAGACGCCGGCGCCGTGCGTGTTGCCCGAGATCAGGTTGCCCGAGCCGTACGCGGTCCCGCCGATGGTGTTGCACGACGCTCCGCTCTGGATGACCACCCCGGTGGAGTTGGGCAGGGCGACCGAACCGGTGTAGTCGGTGCCGATCAAGTCACCGGCGACCAGGTTGCCGGTCGTCCCCGAGTCGGAGATGTAGACGCCGTTCTCGCCGTTACCTGAGATCACGTTGCCAGAGAAGTCCGCGGTCCCGCCGATCGTGTTGTTGCACCCGTCGGCGAAGATGGCCACGCCGCTGTAGCCGTTGCCCAGGGCCGAAGTGCCGTAGGCGTTCACGCCGATGTAGTCGCCCTCGACCGTATTGTTGTTGGCGCAATTGATGATGTGGACGCCATCCTGGATGTTCCCCGAAATGACGTCGCTGAAGGCGCCAGGTCCTGTGGTTGCCCCGATGGTGTTATCGGCCGCGTCGTTAGTGATGAACACTCCCGTTCCGTTGGCAACGGCGGCCAAACCCGTGGAGTTGGTGCCGATATAATCCCCCGCGACGAGATTACCGTTTGTCCCGCAGTCGGAAATGTAGACGCCGTTCTGGTCGTTGCCCGAGATCACATTGCCGGCGCCCGAAGTGGTCCCGCCGATGGTGTTGCCATAGGCGCCGCCCCAGATGGCGACGCCGCTGCCCCCGTTCGGCGTGCTGCCGGGGATGACTGCCAGGCCGAGGCCAATGTCATTCCCCTCCACGGCGTTGTAGTAAGCCCCATTGGTGATCTGAACGCCGTTGCCGTCGTTGCCCGTGATCAAGTTGCGCTCGCATGCAACCGTGCCTCCGATGATGTTGTCCGACGCGCCGTTCTGAACCAACACTCCCGTGCCGTTGGGCAGGGAAATCGAGCCGGTGTAGTCGGTGCCGATATCGTTGCCCTGGACCTTGTTGCCTTCAGTCCCCGAGTCGGAGATATAGACGCCGTTCTGGTCGTTGCCGGAGATCACATTGCCGGAGGCGACGACGCCGAGCTCGAGTCCGATTTCGTTCGAGTCGGCGCCCGCGTAGATGGCCACGCCGCTCTCGCCGTTACCCAGGGGCGCGTCGCCCAAGGCGGTCACGCCGATATAGTTGCCTTCGACCCAATTATCGTCGGCGTCATTGACGATGTGCACGCCATCGCCATCATTCCCCGAAATGACATTGCCCAAGCCGGCCAGTTGCTGGCCGATCAAGGTGCGCGTTCCTCCGATGATGTTGTTGTTCGCTTCGCTCGTGATGATCACCCCCATTCCGTTGGGCACGCCCGCCGCGCCCATGGCGTTGGTGCCGATATAGTCCCCGGCAACGAGATTGCCGGTCGTCGTCGAGCCGGAGAGATACACGCCGTACTCGCCGTTGCCTGAGATCACGTTGCCGGCGCCGGCCAGCGACGTGCCGGCCGTCGTGGCCGTGCCACCGATGGTGTTGTCGCTGGCACCGTCGTAAATGGCCACGCCGCTTTTCGTGTTGGGCATGGCCGAGGTGCCGCTGGCGCTCACGCCGATGTAATCGCCTTCGACCACGTTATACTGCGTCGGGCTGCCACCTGTACCGGTCGGGCTGTCGACGATGTGAACGCCATCCCAATTGTTTCCCGAGATGACGTCGCTGGGAGTACCGGTGGTGATGGCGCCGATGGTGTTGGAGCTCGCCCCGTCGTCGATCTCCACTCCATCGTAGTTGGGCAGGGCGTAGGTGCTTTGGGCGTTGATGCCGATCAAGTCATCTGCGACCGTGTTGCAGTCCGTACCCGTGGCCTGGAGCTCGACGCCGGCGGCGCCGTTGTTGCCGATGACCGAATCGGTTACCGAGTTGGAGGTCGAACCGCCGCCAATGATGACGCCGTCGGAGCTGTTGCCGAGCGGATTGCCGAACGCGTCTACGTGGCGCATGCCGTAGACGTCAGTGCCGATAAAATCGCCCGTGACCAAGTCGCCTGACGCGTCGTTGATCTGCACCCCATTGCCCATGTTGGCCGAGACGACGCTGCCGGAGAGCGTATTGTTCGCGCCTCCAAGGAAGGAAACGCCGAAGATGTTGTTCCCCGCATCAACGGGCGTGTTGCCGGCAATCTCGGTGGCGCCGACCACCAGGTCGCTCAAGTTCACGTTGGAGGCCTCGTCGACCAGTACGCCGCCGTCGGAGAAGTCAGTGAAGAGCAGACCGTTGACCGTGCTGCCGGAGGCCGAGCTGTCAAGAGTGAGCCCCGTGGCGTTCGCGCCGGCGTCAGTGCCGTCAATCTGGATCAGCGGGGTGTTGGCGGTGCTCGAGGGCTGCGAGAGGCCGTCGATGTACACCGGAACGGTGATTGGAGGCAGCGCCGACTGGAGCTCGATCTTTTGCAGGCCGCTCGGGATGTCGAAGTTGATCGTGCCCCCGCCGGCGCCGTTGACGTTGTCGATCGCCTGGCGCAGCGATCCGGCCCCGCTGTCGCTCGCATTTTTGACGGTGACGGTGAGGGTCGAGAGCATCTGGCGCCCTTCGAGGTCCTCGAGCAGGGGCCGACGGCGCAGCGCCAAGCGGCGCTGCGCCTCCGGGACGAGGACAACTGGCTTCTTGAGCAATCAGCCTTGCGGTCAAGCGGTCGTCGGAATGGCAGCAACATGGCTCCGGATCTCCTTGGTTCGTAGTGTGCTCGAATCGAAGCGGTTGCACCCGCTTGGTCAAAAGGACGCGCAGGCTCAAGCGCCCGATGAGCGCACGGCTCGTTCGCGGCTTCGGCGTCTGCCGGGATTGCTCGACGTCGTGGAAGGATTGCCCTTCCATATACTAGAATAATATCACTATTTAATGATCATCATGAAATAGTCTATTATTACATTGCCATCCTGCTCTAGAACACGACACGAGAGACATGCTTTTTTCGCGGCACGCTGGCGCCGGCCGTGGGGGGAAAGAGGCTGGGCCGGGACAGGGCGGAGCGGTGGTCCTAGCCTTCTACGGTCGCTGCGCGCGAAACCTGACGGCGCCGCCGAAAGAATTGGGCGGGTTTTCGCGGGCTGCGGAAAACGGACGAGTGGGGTCTGTCCTTGCGGTCCCGTGGATGACCTACGGCATACACTCTTCTGCGTGTTTACTTAGGCGTTCCTGCGGCGGCGTGCCACAAACAACAGCACCGCGGAACCGAATCCCATCGTCACGAACGTGGACGGCTCGGGAACTGCGGAGCTGGTCACAACGATGCCATTGGGCTCATTCAACCCTGTGATGAGCGAGGCGTTCACCGTCGCGCCGGAGGTCGTGTATTCGCCAACTGTGCCGTTGCCTTCGTTCGCGACAAAAAGATTCGACCCAGATACGGCGATGCCGAAGGGCGCAATTAGCCCTGTGATGAGCGAGGCGTTCACCGTGGCGCCGGCGGTCGTGTATTCGCCGACTGAGACACTGCTAAAGTTCACGACAAAAAGATTCGACCCAGATACGGCGATGCCGTTGGGGCTACTTAACCCTGTGATGAGCGAGGCGCTCACCGTGGCGCCGGCGGTCGTGTATTCGCCAACTGTGCCACTGCTATCGTTCACGACGAAAAGATTCGACCCAAATACGGCGATTCCCTGGGGGCCATTTAACCCTGTGATGAGCGAGGCGTTCACCGTGGCGCCGGAGGTCGTGTATTCGCCGACTGTGCCACTGTCAAAGTTCGTGATGAAAAGATTCGACCCGGATACGGCGATTCCCTGGGGGACATTTAACCCTGTGATGAGCGAGGCGTTCACCGTGGCGCCGGAGGTCGTGTATTCGCCGACTGTGCCACTGCCAAAATTCCCGACAAAAAGATTCGACCCAGATACGGCGAGCGGGACGGGCGCATTTAACCCTGTGACGAGCGACGCGTTCACCGTGGCACCGGAGGTCGTGTATTCGCCAACTGTCCCGTTGCCGGTGTTCGCGATAACGATATCCCCGCCGTACGCGCCTGTGGGCATCGCCGACAGCACGGTCATGATGGTGGCGGCGATGGGGCTTGTCAGAAAGACGCCCAGATTTTGCCGCCGGCTTCTCATGGCTGCTTCTCCGTTCGAGAGTGGTTTGAGACTATCTCGGTTTGAACCCCGACTTCAGACTGGTTCTACCCTTCTACGGTCCCTGCGCGCGAAACCTGACGGCGCCCCCGAAATTATCTGCGGGACTCGTCTCTGGTGTAGCAGGCACGCTCCGAGCGTGTGAGTTTTTTCGGAAATTCTAGTTGACATTTGTATTGTCTATGATATCCTATCACGCATTCATACGAATCGCCCAGATTCGGGCTGTCCACGCGTTGCAGGAAAAACGCCATGACGCGGCCCCTTTTTGACCCCAATGACTTGCCTGAGCCGCCATCGCCGGCACAAATTGCCCAGTCCATGCCCGCGGACAGGCCACGATTGCGCCGCCCGGTTCGCGACCAGGTTGAGATGCATACGGCATCCCTCGATGATTTGCTGGATGCAGACCATTCGGTACGCATTGTCTGGTCGGCCGTCTGTCGGCTCGACCTGAGTGCCTGGCTTAGGGACATCAAGGCGGTCAGGGGACACGTCGGCCGCGACGCCACAGACCCCCGCCTGCTGGTCGCATTGTGGGTCTTCGCCACCTTGAAGGGAATCGGCAGCGCTCGTGAGCTGGCTCGGCTCTGCTCCGAGTCTCTGCCTTACCGGTGGCTTTGCGGCGGGGTGAGCGTCAATTATCACATGCTTGCCGACTTCCGCTCTCAAGGCGGCGACAAATGGGACGAACTGCTCACGCAAATCGTTGCCGTCTTGTTGAACGCGGGTCTGGTGAAAATGCACCGGGCGGCTCAAGACGGTATGAGGGTGCGTGCCAGTGCTGGCAAGAGCTCGTTTCGCAGGCGCGGTCGACTGGAGGAATGTCTGGTAGAAGCGCGGCGGCAGGTTGAAACGCTCAAGCAACTTGCCGAGCAGGATGGAGAAGACCTGACACGACGCCAACGTGCCGCCCGCGAGCGTGCGGCGCGCGAGCGTCAGGAACGAATCGAAGCGGCGATGCGTGAGCGCGATGAGTTGCAGCAGCAACGGGAAGCCTCGGCGAAGAAGAGCGGTCGCAAGACGGATGAAGCTCGAGCGTCGACCACGGATCCCGAGGCGAGGACCATGAAGTTTGCGGACGGAGGATACCGGCCGGGGTATAACGTTCAATTCACTACCGACACCGAAAGCGGCGTCATCGTCGGTGCGGACGTGAGTAAGGCCGGGACCGACAGCGAAGAGCTGGTACCCATGCTTGATCAGTTGGACGAGCGTTACGACCGCGTGCCTGATGAAGCGCTCGTCGACGGCGGTTTCGCGACAGTGGAGACAATCGACGGGGCGGCCGAGCGCGGCTGTACCGTGTACGCTCCGCTCAAAGACGAGGAGAAGCAACGGGCGGAGGGAAAAGATCCGCATGCCCCCAAGAAAGGAGATAGCGAGGCGGTTGCTCAGTGGCGGAGCCGAATGGGAACCGAATCGGCCAAGTTGATCTATCGGCTGCGGTGCCAAACGGCGGAATGGGTGAATGCACAGTGCCGCAACCGCGGGCTCTGGCAGATGCCGGTACGCGGCCGGCCGCGTTGTCGCATTGTAGCACTGATCTATGCAATTGCTCATAATCTGGTCGCCGGTGAGAGGCTGCGCTTAGCCGTGGCCCAAGCCAGGGTTTGAACGTGATCCTGCGAAAACAGGTCAATATAGGAAGAATTATTTGACGTTATCGAGAACTCATTGATGAGCGGGCCGAACCGCAGGCCGTGATGGCGTCGGAATGGCGTGACCCCAGACCAAAATCGTCTGCCGGCTAATCTCCAGCGACTCCTCAAAAAGATCACGGCCTCTCCGCGTGCCGTAGCCCTCGGGATGAGGCGGCGCCGGGTTCACGCTGATGTGAAGCAGGGCGCCGCCTCGCGTGTGCGACTCATTGAGTCGCACGACTTGTCAATTCTGCAAGACGTTCTATGTGTACGTAGCTGGCGGCGCAAGCGATGATTGAGTTGGCGTCGCAGTGGTTGATTGGGTCGGAACGCCCAATGTCAGGGCCCATGACGGCAATTCGTTGTCGAGGGCGGTGTTGTCGCTTGCGCCCGGATCGATCTCGATGTCATAACCGCCGTCGTACAGGGTGGCCATGTCGGCGGGCAAACCGATCATGTTGCCCTCGATGACGTTATTGTCGGTGCCGGCTCCGGTGATCAGGACGCCATCCCCGCCGTTGGCCGAGATAATGTTGGCGCTGCCGGGCGCCATTCCGCCGATCGTATTGCTGGTGGCGCCATTCTGGACAATCACGCCGTCGCCACCGTTGCCCGCGGCGTACAAGCCGGTCGGGTCGGTACCGATCAAGTTCCCCTCGACCACGTTGCCGCTCGTGCCCGCGTCGGAGATGTACACGCCGTCCCCGCCGTTGGCCGAGATCACGTTAGCGGTGCCTGGCGTCGTTCCGCCGATCATGTTGTCGGACGCGCCGCCAAAAACGGACACGCCGTTGCCCCAGTTGCCCACTCCGGATGAGCCGGTGGCAGTCAAGCCGATGTAATCGCCCTCGACCACGTTGCCGGTCGTCCCGCTGCCCACAATTTGCACGCCGTCCGACAGGTTGCCGGAGATGACGTTCGTCGAAATGGAATGAACATCGCTTGGTACTCCTTGTCTTCGTGGTTCTGGAATCGAAACTTGGGAAACAGTTCTGAAACTCGTGGCGCGCACCGCGAGCGCACGGGAGGCGCACGCCTCCCACGGTGCTAGAGTGCCCGCAGAGACGGCTCGGCCTGGCGGCAGGACCAGCCTGCCTCACAGGCCAACGCCGTGATTCGTTTTCCCTGGCGCCGGAGGCCCGTAAGGAGGGGGTTCCAACACGGGCCCTCGCAACGCTGGCCCTTACTAATAGACGTAGTTGGTGTTGGTGTTATCGCTGGCGCCGTTGCCCACGTCCGTGTCGTTGCTGCCTGTATCGAAGATGCCCCATGTGTTGTACATGAGGCTGCAATACTCGATCGTGTTGCCGCTCGAGTCCGGCGCAATGTACACGCCACTGGCCCCGTTGGAGAGCATGACGTCGGTATCGATCACGTCACCCGTCGCGCACGTGTCGACCTGGACACCATTGTTGCCGTTGTACGCGATCGTCGCGTCGTAGACGAGGTTGCCGGTCGTCCCCGAGCCGCCGATATACACGCCGTTCTGGCGGTTGTACCCGATGTAGTCAGCGATGGCATCCGTTGGGCTTGGGTTGGTGATCGAGTTGTCGTAGGCACCGCCGTAAATGGCCACGCCGTTGTCTTCGTTTGGCAAGCCTCGGCCCCCGTATAGGGTGACGGCGTATGGCCCTGCCAAGCCGATCCAGTCGCATTGGACCACGTTTTGGTTCGCGCCCCAGGCGATGTCGATACCATCCCCGGTGTTGCCCGAGATCACGTTGCTGGGAATGCCGCCGCTATAGGAGGTGGTGCCTCCGATAGTGTTGCAGGACGCTCCGTTCTGAATGAGCACCCCCGTGGAGTTGGGCACGGAGTACGAGCCAGTGTAGTCGGTGCCGATGTAGTTGCCCGCGACCAGATTGTCGATCGTCCCTTGATCGGAGATATAGATGCCGTTCTGGCCGTTGCCCGAGATGACGTTGCCCGAGCCGTAGGGCGAGCCGCCGATTGTGTTGTTGCAGCCGCCGCCGAAGATGGCCACGCCGCTATACCCGTTGCCCAGTGCGGAGGTGCCGTCGACGTTCACGCCGATGTAATCGCCCTCGACCGTATTGTTATTGGCGCAATTGATGATGTGGACGCCGTCCTGGCTATTCCCCGAGATGACGTCACTGGGGGTGCCAGGGCTGGTGGTTGCTCCGATGGTGTTGTAGGCCGCGTTGTTGTTGAGGAACACACCCGTTCCGTTGGGCACGGCGACCAAACCCGCGGCGTTGGTGCCAATATAGTCCCCCGCGACGAGGTTACCGTTTGTCCCCTGGTCGGAGATGTAGACGCCGTTCTGGTTATTGCCCGAGATGACGTTGCCGGCGCCCGAGGCAGTCCCGCCGATGGTGTTGCCGAAGGCGCCACCGTTGATGCACACGCCGCTGGCGCCGTTGCCCACGTCCGCCGTGCTGCCGAACCTGACGGCCAGGCCGAGGCCAATGTAGTCACCCTCAACTGTGTTGTCGAAGGCGCCATTCTGGATTTGGACTCCATTGCCGCTGTTGCCCGAGATCACGTTACGCTCGCCCGGAGTCGTGCCGCCGATGAGGTTGTCTGCGGCGCCGTTCTGGATCAGCACCCCCGTGCCGTTGGGCAGTGAGTACGAACCGGTGTCGTCGGTGCCGATATCGTTGCCGAAGACGTCGTTGAGGTGCGTCTCAGAGTCGGAGATGTAGACGCCGTTCTGGCCGTTGCCCGAAATCACGTTGCCTGAGCCGTTGCCGTTGGGGGCCACGCCGACGATGTTGCCATAGGCGCCGGCGAAGATGGCCACGCCGCTGGCCCCGTTGCCCAGGGCACCCTGGCCGCTGACGTTGACGCCGATGTAGTTGCCCGCGACCTGGTTCTCGACGGCGCCGTTGACGATGTGGACACCATCTGAATCATTCCCGGCGATGACGTTACAGGGGTTTCCGCCGGTGATCGTGCCACCGATGGTGTTCAAGTTCGCTCCATTCGTGATACACACGCCCGTTCCGTTGGCCAGAGCTTGGTTGCCGGCAGCGTTGGTGCCGATCGAGTCGCCCACGACGAGATTGTCGTTCGTGGTCGAATCGGAGATATAGACGCCGTTGGAGCCGTTGCCTGAGATCAAATTGCCTGGTCCAGTCACGCACAGGTCGGCAATACCTCCGACCCCACCGATGGTGTTGCCGCTGGCACCGTCATAGATGGCCACGCCGCTCTGCGCGTTGCCCAGGCTCGCGGTGCCGTCGGCGGTGACGCCGATGTAGTCCCCCTCGACCACGTTGTACTGCGTCGGGTTACCGCCTGTGCCCCCCAGGCTGTCGACGATGTGGACGCCATCCCAGTTATTTCCCGAGATGACGTCGCTGGGCGTTCCGCTGGTGACGGCGCCGATGGTGTTGGAGCTCGCCCCTCCGTCGATCTCTACCCCGTTGTAGTTGGGCAGGGCGTAGGTGCTTTTGGCGTTGATGCCGATGAAGTCGCCTGCGATCGTGTTGTAGTCCGTACCCGTTTCGTTGAGCTCAACGCCGGCCCCGTCGGCCCTGCCGTTGTTGCCGATGACCGAATCGGTTATCGAGTTGTAGGTGGAGCCGCCGAAAATGGCGACCCCGTCGTAGCTGTTGCCCAGCGGATTGCCGAACGCGTCCACCTGGCGCATGCCGCTCACGTCAGTGCCGATAAAATCACCCGTGAGCACGTCGCCGGACGAGTCGTTGATCTGCACCCCATTGCCGCTGTTGGCCGAGACGACGCTGCCGGAGAGTGTATTGTTCGAGCCTCCAAGGAAGTAGACGCCGTAGATGTTGTTTCCTGCATCGACGGGAATATTCCCGGAAATCTCGGTGGCGCCGACCACCAGGTCATTCAGTGTCACGTTGGAGGCGTCGTTGACCAATACGCCGCCGCCGGAGAAGTCAGTGATCAACAGACCGCTGATCGTGTTGCCGGAGGCCGAGCTGTCAAGATTGAGCCCGATGTCGGCCGCCCCGGCGTCAGTGCCGTCAATCTGGATCAGCGGGGTGTTGGCGGTGCTCGAGGGCTGCGAGAGGCCATCCAAGTACACCGGAACGGTGATTACCGGCAGCGCCGACTGGAGCTCGATCTTTTGCAGGCCGCTCGGGATGTCGAAGTTGATCGTGCCCCCGCCGGCGCCGTTGACGTCGTCGATCGCCTGGCGCAGCGAGCCGGCCCCGCTGTCGCTCGTATTTTTGACCGTGACGGTGAGGCTCGAGAGCATCTGGCGCCCCTCGAGGTCCTCGAGCATGGGCCGGCGGCGCAGGCGCAAGCGGCGCCTGCGCCCTCCGGGATGAGGACAACTGGCTTCTGGAACAACCAGACTTGCGGTCAAGCGGTCGTCGGAATGGCAGCAACATGGCTCGGATCTCCTTGAGTTAAGTGTGCTCGAATCAAAATGGCTGCGCGCGATTGGCGAACAGTCGGTGTCGACGCCGAACCACGTGCAAGCGCGCGAGTCGCTCGCCGGGTCGGGTGCTGTCGTGGCGGCCCGCCCCGAAGGAACGGTCGCTGTGCAGTAGACTTACAGATGCTCACAATTTATAGAGCATCATGAGACAGCACACTTGTGAATTGTCATTGGCGGGAAGAGACCGACAAGATCTAGATATTTTTCTGCAAGGGATGAGTTCGCGCAGCTTCGACCGGCGGCCTGGAGGTGCTGCCCTTCCCGTGGCCGGTGGATGCCCAGGTGAGATTCCTGCCAATCTTCTACCGTCGCTGCGCGCGAAACCTGACGGCGCCAGGGGCGATTGTTGGGTTTCGGTGACGGCGCGCAGCCCCCTCACCCTGGCCCTCTCCCCGCGGGGAGAGGCCGAAGGTCCGCTCGGAGGGCGGAATGCCCGCAGGGCGGGTGAGGGGCAACGCCGTTAAGCATTATCAGGAGGCGGGTGTCAGAGCGCGCCCGCGAGGATGACTAGGATGAAGAAGATGAGCAAGATTAAGATTACGATTACGATTACGACCATACCCGAACGGCTCGGGCCGGTCGCTTCGGCGTCATTGGGGTTGCGCTCCTGGTCCTGGTCCTGCTCTCGGTGTTCTTTCTAGTCATAATCGTAATCGTACTCGTAATCGTAATCGCGGTCTTTTCCAGGATGAAATCCTTAACGGCGTTCGGCGAGGGGCCCGGCTACCGACCGGCGCGAAGCGTCCCTCACCCTATCCCTTTTCCCCGCCGGGGAGAGGCCGAAGGTCCGCTCGGAGGGCGGAATGCCCGCAGGGCGGGTGAGGGGTCTGGCTACCGATCCTGCCGGCCGTCACTTGCCGAAGTGAGCGCGGGGTCAACGCACTGGCTGCCGCCGCTGAGCCCGCCTCCGGACCCGGGCGACGGCGAGTCCGGCGCCGAGCGCGGTCACCGTCAGCACGGCTGAGGACGGCTCGGGAACGCTCTGGGCAACGGTGAGGACCTCGGATATGCCGTACATTGGGCTGCTCGCGGCGGCGGCGTTGCCCACGAGGGCATCCACCCAGGTTGAGCTGACGGACAGCGGGGATCCTGCCACGCTGAGGCCCATGGTTCCCCCCAATTGTTCGTCGGGCATCCCGATGCCGGACGCTTGCGTTCCCGTCCATACGGGGACGAGGGGTCCGGTTTTGCCAGCAAGATCGAGGTCGATGGGACTCATGATCGTCCCGGACCACAGCCCGCCGGTCGCCGTGGTGGTGGACGACGCGACCTCGGTCCCGTTGACCAGGTAGACCGGGGCGCTGGAGCTTCCGGGGATGTTGTCGATGGCATTAACGGTTGACGTCGAGCCGATCGCGGTGAATGTGACCGCCTGCCCGTCATACGTGACGCTGCCCGCCTGGGTGTTCACGAAGGTGTTGTAGTAGTCGATGTTCGAGGACGTCGGCAACGTCGTCCCGTCCGTTTCGAAGACGACCCGGAATGTGTCGCCGGGCAGCAGCCCCGGCGGGGTGGTCAGGACGATCCCGCCGGCCGCGGCCGAACCCGCCGCGCCCATGCCGAGCCCGATCGTCGCCGCGATCAGCGCCAGCAGGCTGGTGGATTTCACGCGTAGACGGCGGCTGCCGCGGGTTTGCAGGCGGCGCTGGTCGTTGCCAGCGGAAAAGGGGCGCGTGTCATGAGCTTGTCGATCCAGGAACGGGAAGTCATCGGAAGTTACCTCACAAAAAGCCTGGGGAAAAATCACTGTCGATTGAACCGGTGCGCGCAGGCAGAGCGACCGGGATGCGCAGCTCCCTCGGTGGCGCTGGCCGCGACGCGTTACGCCGCAGTCGCCGCTTGTTCTCGATCCCAGGCGACAGAGGACATCTGGTTGCTCCGATGCCGAGGACGTTGTTCGACCCATCTACCCTCGCAGCGCGCGAGACCTGATAGCGCCGCGGAAATCAGCGGGAGCGGACAGAGCGGCGCAGCCTACTTCTTCGGCCGCTTCGTATTCGACACCTGCTCGAATGCGAGGTCGCCGATGATCGAGTCGGACAAGCTCTCGTCCTGGAGGCTACCGATGACTGCGTCGACGACCGCGCTCGAGACGGAGGAGCTGACCACGTCGCTCGACGAGCTGACGGTCTGGGTCAGGGTCGCTGAGCTGGTCTTGAAATCGGCGCTGCCACCGTAGGAAGCCAGGATCGTGTAGGTGCCGGCCTTGGCGAAAGAGGTCGTGTAGGTGGCGATGCCGCCATGCAGCGTGACCGTGGCCACGTTCTTGGAGTTCACCGAGAAGGTCACGGACCCCGTTGGCGTCCCGGTTCCCGGCGAGACCGCATTGACCGTGACGGTGAATGTCACCGACTGGCCTGGACGCGAGGGGTTGTGCGAAGACGCCAGGGTTGTCGTCGAGCTATCCTGGTCGACAGTTTGCGTGCGCGTCCCCGTGCTGGTCAGGAAATTCGTGCTGCCGCCGTAAACCGCGCTCACCGAGTTCGCCCCGACCGGCAGCGCGCTGGTCGTGAATGTTCCCTTCCCGCCGCTGAGCGTGGCACTGCCCAGCTTCGTCTTGCCGTCCATGAACGTCACGCTGCCGGTTGGAGTTCCACTTCCCGGCGCGCTGGCACTCACCGTCGCGGTGAACGTCACCGACTGACCGAAGACAGACGGATTCGGCGTAGAAGTGACCGTCGTGGTGGTGCTGTCCTGGTTCACCTTCTCGGTCAAGGCCGCCGACGTGCTCATGAGGAAATTGCCGTCGCCGCCGTACGCCGCGGTGATCGACTGCGAGCCCACCGGCAGCGACGAAGTAGAGAACGTGGCCGTGCCGCTGCTGAGCGTCCCGGATCCGAGTCGCCGTGGTGCCGTCGTAGAAGGTCACGGTCCCCGTGGGAGTCCCGCTGCCAGGCGACGCTGCACTCACCGTCGCGGTGAACGTTACCGTCTGCCCATACACCGAGGGGTTGACCCCCGAAACCACCGACGTCGTCGAGCTGTCCGGGTCGACCGTCTCGGTCCAGGCCGCCGAGGTGCTCGTGAGGAAATTGCCGTCGCCGCTGTACGCCGCGGTGATTAACTGCGAGCCGACCGGCAGCGCGCTCGTTATGAAAGTCGCACTCCCGCCGCTGAGCGTTGCACTGCCCAGGTTCGTCATGCCGTCCATGAACGTAACGCTGCCGGTTGGAGTTCCACTTCCCGGAGCGCTCGCGCTCACCGTCACGGAGAACGTCACCGACTGACCGTAGACCGACGGGTTGGCCGAAGACGCAAGCGCAGTGGTCGTCGCATCCTCGTTGACCGTCTCGGTCAGGTCCGAGTTGCTCGCGAGGAACGTGCTGCTTCCACTGTAGAGGGCCACGACGGTGTGGTTGCCGATTGCGAGGGCGCTCGTTGCGCCGCTGGTGGCAACGCCGTTTACGAGGCTGAGAGGAGCGCCGAAGTCATTGCCGTCGATCATGAACTGAACCGTGCCGGCCGGTGTGCCCGCGCCGGCGTGTTGGAGGTCACCGTGGCCGTGAAGGTGACGGATTGCCCGTAGACCGACGGGTTGGCCGAGGCGCTGAGCATGGTCATGGTCGAGATATCTGCGACGGTGAACGACCCGATTTGCCCGGTGGCGATCGCGTCCCCGTCGACGTCGGTGACGGGGGATCCGCCCAGGGTTACCGAGTAGGTGCCGTTGTCGGCTGGGGTCCACGACCCCCCTGGCGGCGTGATCTGGTATGTCACCGTGAACGAGTAGGCGTTGCCCCAAGGATCGGTTTGCCCGTTTGCGACCGTGCTCACGACACTGGCCGTGATGGGAGCGCCCACGCCAGAGGGCGGCACGACCTGCACCACCGCGCCAAAGAGCGTGGAGGCCTCGAGGCCCACGTTGCTCGCGTACTTGATGCTGAAGGTGTAGCTGGTCTGGCCGTTATCAGTGGCGGTCACGTTGGTCGCGCTCACCGTGGCCGTGGGGGTCGCCGCCGGCACCGCGTTGTACTGGAACGCACCGACGTCCCAGACACCGGCGGTGGAGGGTGCATAGCCGCGCTGGTCGGTCAAGAGGTAGACGCCGTTCAAGCCGTCATCTCCGGTGCCGATGGCCGCGCTGGCGGAGCCGATGGCAATCGTCGGCGTCAGTCCGCCGTTGTCGCCGAGCCCCGCGGCGAGGTCCGCCGAGCCGGTCACGGGGTTGGTTTGCGTGAGAAGGTAGCTTGTGCTGATGAGACAATTGGTGGCGAGCGCCGTGCCATTGCCGTGGATGTAGTCGCTGGAGGTATTGCTGGAGATCAAGGTGTTGAAGAGGTTGACGGTGCCGCCGTTTTGGTAGACGCCGCCGAAGGCCAGGTCGGAGCCGGGAGCGACGGCATTGTTATAGGCGATGGTGTCGTTGTACATGGTGACGGTGCCAAGGGCGATGTACAGAGCGCCGCCGTCACCAGTCGGGGTGCCGCCTTGGTCGCCGCCGAGCCCGGACTTGCCTGCTTGGCTCACGGACCCCACGGCCAGCAGAAACCCGGAAGATCCGTTTGCGCCCCCGGGTGCTCGGGCGCCATGGCCACCGTCGGCGAAGCCGCCCGCGCCGCCGCCGCCACCGGCTGCACGCGACTGCGCGGCGCTGCCGGCCGGTCCGCCCTCGCCGCGCGCACCACCGCCCAAGCTGATGCTGATCGTGTTCTGGGCGACGGTGCTGTTGTAGAGCGTGAAGGTGCCGGACTGGACGTAGAGGCCGCCGCCGAAGGCCCCACCACCGTTGCCACCGTTGCCGCCCGTGCCACCATCGCCCCCGCCGTACACGAGTCCGCCTCCGCCTCCCCGGCCACCGGTTCCACCCAGGCCGGGCCCTCCGCGGGCGAGGGACAAGGTCGTGATCGATCCGCCGTTGCCGCCGCTGCCGCCGTTATTGCCGTTGCCACCGCGGAAGGCGAAGCCGCCTTTACCGCCTACGCGACCAATGCCCGGGTTACCCCCTTCTGCGTCGTTGTTGTTGACGGTCGAGGCATCGAGCACGAGAGTGCCTCCGCTCAAGAAGAGGCCGCCGCCGGCCCCCGCTGCTGCGTTGCCGCCGTTGCCGCCCTTGCCGCCGCGTGCGGCGATGTTGCCTTCACCGCCGAAGCCGCCCGTGCCGCCCCGACCGCCATGGCCGCCGACGCCCGCGTACAGGACGTTGCTGGCGAGTGCCCGGCCGGGATTGCCACCGCGACCGCCGGGACCACCCGGCCCAGCATTGCCGGCGGATCCTTTCGTGCCGCCACCGCTGCCGCCGGGGCCGCCGAAGTAGCCGGAGCCGCCGTTGGCGTAGTTTCCTCCAATGTCGCTGTTCGTGATCGTCACGCTGCCGGCAGCGATGTACAGGCCGCCGCCCATTCCCATATTGCCGTTGCCGCCGGTGCCGCCGGCGCCGCCGGTGCCGGCGATAAGTGCCTGGCCGCCGTCGCCGCCGGCCCCGCCGGCCCCGCCGGCCCCGCCGTTGCCGTTGGCAAGAAGGGCGTTGCCGGCAGAGATTCCCGCGTTGCCGCCGGTGCCGCCGGCGCCGCCCGGGCCGCCGGTCGCGCCGCGACCGCCCGGCGCCGCCGCGCCCCCCTTGCCGCCGGCGCCGCCCTCGCCGCCACGGCCGCCCCCAGCCACGTCGAGCTGGACGATACTGCCGGCGGTGATGCCGAGCGTGCCGCCACCGACGTACACACCGCCGCCTTCACCCTCACCGCCTTGGCCGGCACTGCCGCCCACGGCACCGGAGTGGCCGGATCCGCCCGCGCCGCCGATTCCGCCGGTATCGCCTGCCCCGCCCGCGCCGCCGTTGCCGCCGGCGAGAGCGCGGGAGAAGCCGTCGAAGCCGTCACCGCCCGGACCACCGGAGCCGCCTCGAAAGCCGAGGCCGCCCTTGCCGCCGTTGCCGCCCATGCCACCCGCGCCACCCATGCCGCCGGCACCGCCGAATGCATCGTTGGACTGCACGTTGTCGAGGATGAGGTTGAGCGTGCCGCCTGCGAGGAAGAAGCCGCCGCCGGCAGCGAGGCCGCCGGGGCCGCCGGCACCGCCGACGTGGGGCGCACCGCCTGTGCCACCAACGCCGCCGGCACCGCCGCCGCCGCCCGCGCCGCCGTGGCCCGCAGTGCCTCCTGCCAGGTTGCCGCCGGCGCCGCCGCCGCCGGCCGCACCCATCCCGCCGGTCCCGCCGCGTCCTCCCGTCCCGCCGGCAGCTCCGGTGCCGCCGGTGCCGCCGGTGCCGCCGATGGCGGCATTGGCCTGGTAGGTGTTGTCGCCGCTGGAGAAAACCATGCCGCCGGCGATATAGAGCGCGCCGCCGGCGCCGCTGCCCCCGGCGCCCCCCTTGCCACCGTGAGCCTCGTTTTCGACATACGCAGTCAGGGTCGAGGTCAGCGCGCCGAGGCCCAGGTAGATGCCGCCGCCGCGCGCGCTGCCGCCGCCGCCGGCGGGACCGCCGTTGCCGCCAGGACCGCCCGCCTGGCCACTGGCGCCCTCCAAGCCGGGATTGCCCTGACCATGGCCGTGCCCGCTGGTGGTGCCGAAGCCGCCCGTGCCGCCGCCCTTGAACCGGTGGACGGTATTGCCAATGGCGCCGGTCATGCCTTTGCCGCCCTTGCCGCCGGGACCGCCCGTGCCGCCGGCTGCCTCGTTGTCGCTGAAAGCGCTCGAGGTGATCGAGATCGATCCGCTGGAGACGAAAAGGCCGCCACCGGCGGCCGCGCCGCCGCTGCCGCCAGCGCCGCCATTGCCGGCATGGAAGACCGATGGATACCCCGCGGCGCCGGCGTTGCCGCCGTCGCCGCCGGCACCCCCCTGGCCCGCGACCGCGGCATTACTCTGGAGCTCATCGTCGGTCAGCCTCACGATGCCGCCCGCGACATAGACGGCACCGCCTTCGGCCGAGCCCCCCGCGCCACCGGGACCGCCCTGGCCGCCGTTGCCGTAAAACGGGTACCTCTCGACCATGCCAGCGGCCGTGAGGCTCACGCCGACGCCGCCGTTGCCGCCCTTGCCGGCAGCGCCGCCCAGGGCTTCATTGTCCTGGAACGTATCGCTGGTGAGCGTGAGGTTGCCCTGATACAGGTAGATTGCGCCGCCGGCGGCTCTGCCGCCGTTGCCGCCAGGGCCGCCCGGCCCGGCCGTAGCTCCGCGGTTCCCGTCGGCAGCACCGTTGCCGCCCGCGGCGCCGGTCATCCCGACGGCCCGGTTGCTGAAGACCCCCACGTACGACAGCGTCACGTCGCCGCCGTCCTGCAAGATCGCACCGCCGACGGCCAGGTTGCTCGGCAGCGCCAGACCGCCGTTGTCCGTGGCGTCACCCCCTACCAGGTCGAGCAACTCAAATCTCGCCTCCAGGAACGAGCTGCCGCTGCCGGTGATGAGGAACAGTCGTGTCATGTCGCCCGTGATGGTCGGGACCGTGACACCCTGCGGAATGGTCCCCGGCTGGGCATCCGCCAGGTCGCCCTCGATCGTGACCTGCTTGGTCGACAGACCCGAGAGATTGCTGATGTCAAGCTGCGAGGAGAGCGTGTACGTAGGGTAAACGAGGTTGATGATGTCGTTACCGCTGCTGGCGTCTGCCGAGCTGACGGCGGCGGCAATGCTTTCAGCCAGCGGCAGCGGGTAGTACACGTCGGTTCCTGGGGCGGCCCCGGGATTCACATACACAGGCGTCGTGTCGAGCGTGACGCTCTGCGTGCCGTTGGTGGCCGAGATCTCGAAGACATAAGGCGTCGTGCTGCTCCCCTGGGAGAGCTGGATCTGATCGAAGACCGCGGTGCCGCTGGAGACCGGCACCGTGACCGGCGCGAAGCTGGCGCCACTGGGGCCGCTGGCGAGCGAAAGCGTGGCGCTCCAGCCGGTCGCGCTGGTATCCAGCTGGCCGTAGACGTCCATGAGCTGGGCGCTGGTGCCGAAGGAGCCGTCTTCTACGACCTGGGCCGGCGGCTGGGCCGACACGTCGAAGGCATTGGCCGGACCCGCCGCCAGCAATGGCAGCAGGTTCTCGGCCTGGGGAGTGCCGAGGCCCGTCACCAGGTTGTATCCTGGGCCCGCGTTAAAGTAGTTGTAGCCGGAGGTAATCTCGTAGAAATTGGTCGAGTAATTCTGCAACGCGTACAGAGCCGGGAGCACCTGGTTGGGACCGCTCAAGGTTGAGCCGTAGTACTGCTCGTGTCCCTGGTCGGCGATGGCGATCAAACCAGCCCAGATGGGTGAGGCGAGGCTGGTACCGCCGTCCACTATCCAATCGCCATTGACGTCGATCGAGACGCCGGTGTTGGGGTCGGCGTCCGCGGAGACGTCGGGCGTCGTGCGCGCGCCGCTTTGTTGCACCGACTCCTGGTACTCCGGTTCCGGAAAGGTCGCGTCGCCGGTGGGACTGGGACCGGGATTGTTATCGTTATAGGCGCTATAGCCGCCGCCACTGGCATCCGTGGGAGCGTACGAATCGCTGCCATAGCTCCAGCCCGTCTCATTCTGCCGCGCAGTGCCGGAGACGTCGAGCGTCGTGCCGCCCACGGCCACGACGTAGGGCGAGACCGAGGGAAAGAGCGGTCCGGGAAGCAAATCGTCGGCCATCTTGTCGGCGCCGTGGTCACCACTAGAGGCCAGGAAGGTCACGTCCGGGTTGGCCGCCAGGGCCGGCACCAAGAAGGTGCGGTCCAGGTATTGCTCGTATGCGCTTTCACCCACGGAGTCGTAGTCGAAGCCGAAGCTCATCGAGACCACCGAGGCGCCCAGCGTGGTCGCCGCCGTGTTGGCTGCCTTCATGAGGTCCATGAAGTCGGAAGTGTCTGCTTCCACCAGGTCGATGTTGGCGTCCGGAGCCATGGCATGCGCCCATTCGACGTCGAGCGAGATCTCCCCTTGCCAGCCCGAGAAGACGGCTGTCGGCAGCGCCGTGCCGCCATCCTGGTTGAATTCCTGGAAGCTGGGCGGGTTTGGCAGGCCGAAGGTGGAGTCGAAGGTCTGGAGCGACGAGGCGATGTCGGGATCGTTGCCCGCGTCGATGAGCGCGATCGTCTGGCCCGCGCCAGTCCCGAGAGTGCTGCCGAAGTAAACGTTGTTGGCGCCGTATGCGCCCGCGATCTGCGCCGGCGTGAGGCCGCCGGCAGGCCCTGAGCCCGCCAGAGGTGAGGCATTGTCATTCCCTCCGCCCGGGCTGAGCTGCGGACGCACCACAAACTGTGGGACCGCAGGGTAGACCGGCTGCCCCTCCGGCGTCAGATCTCCAGGCGCGACCAGGCTGGGAGGGACCGAAATGTCGCTCGAGCTCGTGGCCGGCGCCTGAATGATCGGCCCGATGAAGTTGGACAACGACAGGACCAACCTGCTCTCCAGGCTCTCCAGTGCCGTGAAGACGTTCCGCCGCTTACGCTTGCGGCCAGCCGGCCAGGACGATTGTTTGCGCGATGACATGTGAGCGACTCCTTGGTGTTGACGATTCAGGGTCGAGCGCTCCGCAAGACGTCTCCGGCGGGCGTGAACCGACGATTGAACCGGCTGCATGCGCTGCCAAGCGGCGCTGGCAGCGCTGCGGGGCTACGCTAGAGGGGACATTGCCATTCTCATCCGAGATCGGACATAATTATAGATTTAACGAATTATAATATGAAGTTATGACGCTCTAATCGCGCAGGGCACCGAGCGATCCATTGGGCCATGGATCGAGAATATGCGCACATCTGGGTCGTGCGCCGGGGTGGGCAATTCGGTCAGCTAAAGCGCCGCTGCAAGATCCGGGGCGGTTGCGCACCCGGCTCATGGAGGCGGGGACCAGCAATAACTTCTACGTTGCCTGCGCCTGAAACCTGATAGCGCTCGTGAAAATAATCTGGCGGCGCTTTTACCCGCCGCGGAAAATAAGACGAAGCAGTGATGCTCTCGGGCCGAAGGGCGATGGCGATGCCGCTGAACACCGCGGTTTCGCGCACCTGCGATAGGCCCACGAACGCGCAGCGGTCCCAGAAGTCCAACCCCCGCGTGAACCCGGGCAATCGGGCCACCGTCGTCAAGTCACCGGTTCGTTCATCGACGACGCTGACGCCGCCGTTGCCGGAATCGAGCACCCACAGCCGCCCTTCGTGCCAGCGCGGCGAGTGCGGCGTCGAGAGCCCCGCGGAGATTCATTCTCCGCTGGGCACCTCCAGGACAATGCCCCCCGTCTGTTTGGTATTTCGCCAGCCGGCGGCTTCATCGGTCGCGCCCAATGCCGTCACGTAACGGACGCTCCTGAGCCGCTCGTGAGCGGGCCCGCTCGGGGAGCTGTCGCTCACTGGGGTCGATTGCTCCCGCTTGACTGCATGCATCGGAAGTCTCCTTCACACCGGTCGGCATCTGTTCATCTACGCTCGCTCGCGTTGAAACCTGATAGCGCCGGTCCCAGGAAATCCGCTTTTTTTGCCCGGCTGCTCGCTCGCTCAAGAACTCTCCGCCGCGCGTGTCCAGCCGCGGTCTCGTTTGGCAATGTTGAAGTAGATGCTCCGTCCCAGGGGACGGGATCATGCCGTCAGGCTTTGCGCGCTGGAGGAGTAGTTATGGTCGGCGACAAATCGCAGATGAGCACGCACACCAGCCTGCTGATCCGCCTGCGCCAGGAGCCGATCGACCAGGGCGCGTGGCAAGAGTTCGTCGAGCGCTATGCGCGCTTGATCGTGGCGTGGTGCCACCAATGGGGGTTGCAGCCAGCCGACGCCGACGATGTAAGCCAAAACGTCCTGTTGAAATTGGCGCACCGTCTGCGCAGCTTTGCCTACGACCCGAATCGCCGGTTTCGCGGCTTCTTGCGGACGACGGCTCATAACGCGTGCAAGGACTATCTCAACAGCAAGCAGCGCAGCGTGGCGGCCAGCGCCGATGCGCGTGTGTACGCCATGCTCGACTCGGTCGAGGCGCGCGACGACCTCGCCGCGCGACTGAAGCAGGCCTTCGACCTCGAGCAGCTCGACGTGGCGTGCACGCGTGTACGAGAGCGCGTCGAGCCGCACACCTGGGAGGCGTTTCGCTTGACGGCGCTGGAGGGCAAAGCCGGGGCCGAGACTGCCGCTCTGCTCGACATGCAGGTCGGCACGGTCTTCAAAGCCAAGAGCAAGGTCCAGCAGATGCTCCGCGATGAGATCGAAAACCTGGAGAGGGAGGAGCTCCTATGGGCCACTGCCCGAGCCGTCTCGAGCTCGAAGAGTTCCTAACTGACCGTCAGGCGACAGACCGTGACAGCCATCTCTTGCTTCATCTGGAGAATTGCACGACTTGTCAGCAGGTCCTGGAGACCTTGACCGCCGGCACCTTGGGCGGCAAGGCACCATCTCCGGCAGACACCGCAGAGACCCTCACGGAGGCGGAATACGGCGGAAGGCGCTGCCACCCCCGGTCTCGCATCGGCCAGTACTCCGTGATCCGCGAATTGGGTCATGGAGGCATGGGCGTGGTCTATCTGGCAGAGCAGGTGAATCTGCGACGACTGGTCGCGCTGAAGGTCATCCGGCACGGCATCGACGCAACCCCAAGGGAGCGGGCTCGCTTCCGCGCCGAGGCAGAAGCCGTGGCCCGGCTGCAACACCCCAACATCGTGCAGATCCACGAGGTCGGCGAACAGGACGGCGTGTATTACCTGTCGCTGGAATTCGTGGAAGGGGGCAGTCTGGACCGCCGGCTCGCGAGCACTCCTCAAGACCCGCGGGCGGCGGCCCGGTTGACCCAGACACTCGCCCGCGCCGTCCACCATGCGCACCAGCGCGGCATCCTGCACCGCGACCTGAAGCCGGCCAATATTCTCCTCTGTAACGAGCGGCCCGGAGCCAATGGAAAAGAACGGTCGAACGGCTCTGAATCGATCGCCCGGCCTCGGGCGCTCGCCGCTATTCCCAAGATCACCGATTTCGGCCTGGCCAAACGTCTGGAGCCCGGCGACGCACGCACGCAGAGCGGCCTGATCCTGGGCACGCCCAGTTATATCGCGCCCGAACAAGCATCGGCAGATCGGGGGACGATCACACACGCCGTCGATGTCTACGGGCTTGCGCACTCCTCTATGAGATGCTGACGGGCCGGCCGCCTTTCAAGGGAACGACCCCCTTGTCGACGCTCGCGCAGGTTGTGTCGCAAGAGCCGCCCTCGCCCAGGAGTATCGAGCGGCACGTTCCTCGCGACCTGGAGACGATTTGCTTGAAATGCCTGGAGAAAGATCCGCTCAAGCGTTATAGGTCCGCAGCCCAATTGGCCGATGACCTGGGTCGATTCCTCGCCGGGCGGCCGATCCTGGCCCGGCCGATCGGCGCGCTCGGCCAGGCCTGGAAGTGGGCTCGTCGCCGGCCGGCCGAGGCTTGCCTGGCGCTGTCTGTTTTTATGATCACGTGCATCGGGCTCTGGGGCATTCTCTGGCAATGGCGCCATGCGCTGGCTGAACGCGACGCCGCCCGCCGGCAGTGGTACCGGGCGAACATGGTAGCAGCCGCTGCGGCCCTGCAAATCCACAACAGTCCGGCCCTAGAGAGGACTCTCGACTCCGCGCCCTCAGAGCTCCGCCAGTGGGAGTGGCGCTACTTCCGCAGCCAATTGGACAAGGCTTCCAAGGTTCTTGCCGGGCACCAGGGACCGGTCATCGGTGTTGCCTTCAGCCCGGACGGAGGCCGGGTCGCTTCGATCTCTCAGGATCGCACGATGCGGCTATGGCGGGTGGCGACCGGGCAGGAGATTGCCGTCGCCCTACACCAAGGCGCCGCAGGGTCGATCGCCTTCAGTCCGGACGGCCACCGGGTTGCGTCTGGCAGCGACGATGGCACCGTGCGGCTTTGGGACGGTCACAGCGGTCTCTCGCTGGGCGTGTACCCCGGACGTGCGGGGCCCATCACCATAACCTTCAGCCCAGACGGTCGCTGGCTTGCCTCGGCGGACAGTAGAGGAGGCGACATCTGGGATGCGCCCACGGGGCGCATTGCGCGGTATTGCCCGCCGGGATCAATTCCGCGCGTAGCTTGGCCGTCTGCCCGGACGGCACCCGAATCGTGTGCTGCAAGGACGACGTCATCCATATCGCGAGCGCAACCTCCGGCAATCTTTTGCTGGCGCCGCGCGTCGCGGGTGCGCGCGTTTTTTGCTGCGCCATCAGCACCGACAGCCGGCGGCTCGTGACTGGACACGATTATCCCGATAACGCCATCCGTCTTTGGGACCTCCGCACCGGCGCTCTTTTGGCGGTCATGAACGGCCACCAAAACCGGGTCAGCTCCGTGGCCTTCAACCCGGATGGCACGCAAATTGTTTCGTCTTCCCAGGATCAGACAGTGCGCGTTTGGAATGCGGCCAGCGGCAACCCGGTCGCCGTTTGCAAGGGGCACACCAGTCATGCCGTTGAGGCCATCTTCAGTCCAGATGCCACGCGCGTCGCCTCTGCTTCTTACGACGGTACCGTGCGGCTCTGGGACCCAGCCAGCGGCGAACCGATCAGTGTGCTCCAGGGCCATGCACAAGCGGTGGTGGCGTGTGTGTATAGCCCGGATGGCGCCTATCTGGCGTCGGCTTCGTCGGACCACACCGTGCGGTTGTGGGACACGGCGCGGGCGGAACGCGAAGGCGCGCTGCGCGGCCACGAGAGCTTCGTGTACGATGTCGCCTTCAGTCCGGACGGTGTCCACGTGGGCTGCGCCGCCTGGGACAACAGCGTGCGGCTCTGGGACGTGAACACTGGCCGCCAGACCGCGGTGTTCAAGGGCCCTGGACGGCGCGACCCCGGCCGGAAACCTACCGGGACTGGCGCCCTTGAGAGCGATCCGGGATCATATCTGCTCGCGCTGGCCTTCAGCCCGGACGGGAGCCGATTGGTCGCAGGCTCGCGCGACAGCCAGGTGCAGTTCTGGGATGTACAGAAGAGGAGATTGCGGCAGACGGTGCAGCTTCCCGGCCGTGGTGTCGATTCGCTGGCGTACAGTCCGAGCGGCGAGCTCGTGGCGGCGGCCATCGGCAACACCGATCCGGGCCTCAGTAAGGTTTGCAGCGTGCACCTTCTTGATGCCCGGCGCGGCGAGACACTGCGCACCTTGGCCGGCCATACCGACGGCGTACTGGCCGTCCGCTTCGATCCCGAAGGACGGCGCCTTCGTCTCCGCGGGCTTCGACAAGACCATCCGCGTCTGGGATGCCGCCACCGGCAAATCGCTGGCTGTCCTGACCGGCCATGGCAACGCGGTGACCGCCGTGGCCTTCAGCCCGGACGGCGGTCTCTTCGCCTCCGCTTCCCGCGACCGCACGGTCAGGCTCTGGGATGCCCACACGCTTGTGCCGCTCGACACCTTACCGCACGCAAGCATCGTGTATGCGGTCGCCTTCAGCCCCGACGGCACGCGTCTGATCGCCGGCTGCGAGGACAACACGATTCGTCTGTGGGACGTGGCCACACGCAGCGAAGTGGCCGAACTGCGCGGCCACAGGTCCTATGTCCACGCGGTCGCCTTTTCCCCCGACGGAACGCGCCTGGTGTCGGCATCCGGCGACTTCACGGTCCGGGTCTGGGATTCGCGTCCAGTCCAGCGCCTGTCTTTTGTCCACAATAAATTTTATATGATGCGGTATATGCCGAGTAATGGTCTGCAGAGAACTCGAGCAACGTGCGCCCCTTCCTCACAAAAGTAATTTCCACCCTGCCCTTCCTTTCCACTCGTCGTTTGTAACGATACCACTTGCCGTTCGTTGCGAATATCTTGCAACGCACCGCAGCGACGGCCACACTGATTGGCGGCGGGGCAGACGCCGAAGAGCCGTCGGCGAAACTCACTTCCAAAATGGTCAAACCACGCGCAGGAGGCGAGAGAGGAGGGACCAATCATGTTGCGTCGCCTGTTGATCCTGATGGCCGCGATGGCGGCGTTCGGGTCCCGGCCGCGCGCGGCCGAGCCGGTCAAGCTGGCCGAATCGGCGCGGTTCGACATCACGGCCGATGCCGCGGTCCAGGCCATCGATGACGGCCGCGCCGCTCGAAGGCGGCGCAACGATCGGGCGGATGAACTGGGTGCCCGAGGCCGAACGCTCGCGCGGCTACACGGTCAGCTTCCCGGTGAACGCACCGCGGCTGGCGGACGGCGGCGATCCGGTTCACGCCGGCACGCATCGGCACGGTCACCATCACGCTGATGGGACCGTGGGAGGAGGCCGAGAAGGGAGTCATCTACAAGCAGGAGGTCCTGTGGGACAACGTCCGGGTCGAAGGTGTGCCGCAGGGTGATACGGCGGCTTCGAGCCGGCCCGACGCGAACGCGTCCGGCTGACTGGCAGGGGCCGGGACAGGTCATCGACGCAGACATCGCGACGTGCCGGCCGTCGAGGGGACGCACTATGCGCGGACCTGGCACAACCAGACGCTCTTCGCGCACCGTACATGTTACGGCGGCCGGCCGGTCACGATTCGCTTGAGCGCCCGGGCGGTCCGGCCCGAGGGTTCGTCGAGATGAAGCGGATCGCCGGTCGGATCGACGCCCGCCCATCGCGCCGCCAAGCGGTTCCTCCGCGGGGCCAACCTGGGCAACGGCCTCGAGGTCCCGCCGGGCCAGGACTGGGGCGTCCACTACACGCCCGACGACCTGCGGCTCATCGCGCCGAGGGCTTCGACCACGTCCGTATCCCGGTCGGCTGGCACCACTACACCGGAGCCGGCCCCCGAGTTCCGCATCCAGCCCGCGTTCTTCGCCCGCGTCGACGAGCTCGTCGATGCAGGGTTGAAACAGGGCCTGGGCGTGATCGTCAACATCCACCACTTCGACGATTTCACCACCGACCCCAAGGGCCAGACGCCGAAGTTCCTGGCGATCTGGGATCAGGTCGCCGCCCACTACGCCAAGGCAGGCCGACGGCCTGGCGCTTGAGCTCTTGAACGAGCCCAAGGACGCCGCCACGACCGAGGTCATCAACCCGATCTTCGCCGAGGCGATCCGCCGCATCCGGAAGGTCGACCCGAATCGCACGATCTTCGTCGGGCCGGGGCGATGGAACAGCGTCGACGAGCTCAACCGGCTGCGGCTCCCCGACGACGATCAGAACCTGATCGTCACCGTGCACAGCTACGAGCCGTTCTATGTTCACGCACCAGGGGGCGACCTGGGCCGGCCCGGACACCGAAGGTCACCGGTATCGTCTTCCCCGGCCCGCCGCGCACCCGGTTGGTCCCCGACCCGAATCTGAAGCTCAACCAGTGGGTGCTCGACTGGATCGAGCGCTACAACACCGAGCCCGCGGCGACGAACCCGTGTGGCCCGCGCGTCATCCAGGCGGCGATCGACAAGGCCAAGGAGTGGTCGGACTATTACGGCCGGCCGATCCACTTCGGCGAGTTTGGCTGCTTCACCAGGCCGATGCCGCGTCGCGCGCCAATTACTATCGGGCGTTTCGCCAGGCCGCCGAGAAAGCCGGCATCGGCTGGGCGCTCTGGGACTGGAAGGCCGGGTTCCACTACTGGGATGAGAAGGCCGGCCGACCCGCGCCCGGCATGCGCGAGGCGCTCTTCGGGAGGTCGTCGGTAACACCAACGAGCCAGTGACACGCGAGCGCGTCAGACCGACTTCCCCCTGAGCTTCATCCCGGGACGGCCGGGAAGGATTCGTTTGCCCGCTTCATCTCGCTTGACGAAGCGCACGAGCTGAAACCGACCACGATTCTTCTCGACCATCGCAGTGAGTTGCTCGTCAGTAAGCTTGAGGCCCGTTTTGCTTCGGATGTGATCGAAGCTGTGGGGCTTTTGATTGACCGCTTGAGCGATTGTTTCGACCTGGTCCGTCATCGATTCCTCTTGGGCACGCTTTCCATGTCCAGGATGAGTAAGAACAGTTGGTTGGCAGCGAACACGGCATTAACCATGTAACAGCCGACCGATCAGGTGCCTTTATTTCGGCGACGCATCGCCGGCAGGCCCACGCTTCAGATGGAGGGCTGGGCGGTCGGCTCGCATTCGCCTGCCGCTCCCCGACCACCCACTTATCTTACCAGCTAAGCGCGTTGATTCATAGACCATTACATTTAAAATTAGGCTTCAATATTCTGCGCTTAAAAAATTGAAAAAACAGAAATCTCCTGATGTATTCCGTCAGCGGACGGGTTATGATGACGCGTGCGGGTTATGCGCGAAACCCCCAGAAATCACCTCAAGCGGCACCGCCGCAGAACAGCCTGTTGCCACCATGCAAAAATTCTTTGACAAATGGACGCTGCCTTTCCTGTTCGTCGCGATCGGCTCCGTCATCGCCTGGGCGCTCTGGCGGCACTAGCCCCTTGGAGCACGCGCCCAGAATTGAGGTCGACCATTACGGGGTTGGCGACGCCGACCCCTCGAGCGCGATCGGTCGGAACTTCACCGCTCGTAGCCGCAGAGCCAGCGGGCGGTGGGTGGTTGCGGGAATCTGCGCGCGTGAGTGTCTGCCACGGCTTCCGTGCGGCATGAGTCGCGCCAGGCGTTCGGTGAGCGGGTGGACTTGCAGACCTTTCAGCGGAGCGTGAGCTTGCCGCTGCCGCTCCGTTGGCCTCCGAGCGGTCCTTTGCCCCCGACCGTCAAGTTGATGTCGCTGCCGTCAAGCGTTCCGTCCATCTCGAAACCCTGCCCCTTCGCGTGGGTTTCACGATAGTGGATGTGCTGGTCGTTGAGTGAGCCGTTGACATCATGTACATGCGTGCCGTTAATGATGGCCTGGCCTGCGAACCGAACCCCATCGCGTTCCTTCACAATCAGCTCGTAAGCGACGACGTTCGGGCTTCCGGGCAGGGGCGCCCTTTTTGCCGGCGGTTTTCATGCCTTTCTTGGACGCGGGGCCGGGGAAAGGCTTGAGCCAGAGCGAACCTGCCCACTTCGAGCCCGCCTGGAATGAATCTTGTAATACCGGGGAAGGCGGGAGCCCCAGCTTGTCGATCTGCTGGCGCAAGAGCCCATACAGTCCCAGGTAGAGCTTGCCGACCTCGGGTGAGTCGCCGCCGTCGGAAAAGAGAAGGCGGTATTCACGCATGAATCCGAGCAGCTCGCCGACGGTCGTGGCCGTGTGTTCGCTGACGTCCCTGATGAGCTGCTCGGCATAGGCCTGCTCGGCAAAGATCCGGCTGGTTTCGTCGAGCTGCTTCACGAATGAGCGCGCCCTTGTCTTCTGGCTGTCGGTGTTGGGAATGTCCGATTCAACCAGCGCCTGCAGCTTGGCCACCTGGCCGCGCAACGATTCGTAGTCGGCGGCCTTCAACTCGACGCCGTTCTTGCACTTTTCGACGACCGCCGCGACGCCCTTTTCATATCTGTGGCAATCGGGCTCGACCTCGGGACGCCTGAAGGGAAGAGGCCAGCCGTCCTTGACCAGCATCCGATCGATGGCCACCGTGCTTTGCTGAAACGTCGACTTTTTTAGATCCGCGATCTTGAACGAAAGCGACGTGAGCGACACCGTCGGCGGAAGCATGACCTGTGCAACTCGCCATGCCGACGGGCCAATGGAAGGATCGGCGAGATCGCCGGCCAGGGCGTTAAGGGCGTTCCCGGAAACGATGTCCCCGGCGGTGGGATTGGTCCGCCAGCGCTTTTGGGCCTCCCTCAAATTGCGTTCGGAATCCTTCTGGACTTTGGCCGCCATGTTTCTGCTGTATTGGATGTGTCTGGCGCGATCGATCATGTAGTTGGTGTAGAGCCGTTGCACCTCGCGGTTGTACGACTTCCAGGTTTCGACATTGATGCTGTCGGCACGAGCGGTGTTCAGGTTGTACCAGCCAGCACCCGCAAGAAACCGTCCTTCGCCGCGCAGAATGTCCCCCTGCACTGTCTGGGCATTCAGCAACGCCGAAAACAACCCAAGAACCAAGGTGAGCGCCAGCCCCGTCAAGACGAAGAACATTTTTTTCATGGTTGTATTGACCTCGTTGTCGGTGCACTTCACGAATATGTCGGCGTCGGTCTCGATCAGTCCGTCCTATCGATCATTTCGGCTTGTCGGCTGGCTTCTCGACCTGCTTGGCATCCTCGCGAGGGTCGGCAAAGTCGAGGGAGATTTTCTGTCGCTTGAGCGCTTCGTAGAGCGTCTCATACGTGCGCCAAACCGCGGGATTGTCGTCGGCTTCGGCGAACAGCAAGCGGTATTTCTTCATGAACGCGAGCAGTTCGCCCACGGTCTTGGCCTGGTGAAGCTCCGAATCGCGGATCAGCTCTTCGGCGAAGTCGCGGTCAAGAAAGATCTTCGTCGATTCGTCAAGCTGGTCAAGGAATCGCTTGGCATCTTTGGCGAGGACACTGCCGCCTGAAAAGAGCGCACTTGCTTTCTCTTTCAAGGCGAAAACGCTGGCGCGCAGGGCGTCGACCGGTGGGGCCTGGAGTTGCTGCTTCTTGACGCATGCATCGATCACTGCCTTGATAGCGCGCTCGTAGCTGGCGCGTTCGGCGTCGAACTCGGGACGGCGGAACGCGATTGGCCACTTGTTATTCATCTTGATTCGGCCGATCGCTACCGTGCTCGGGCGCATTCTTACGGGCAGGCGGTAACTCGGTGAATCAGTAAATCGAAACGCCAGCGACTGGATCGACAACCCCGGGGGCAACTCAACACGCGCGTTCCGCCATCTGGTGGCCGGGATTGCTGGATCAGCCAGGTCACCCGCCAGGGCGTTGAGCGCAAGGCCGGCGCGAATGTCGTCTAGCGTGGGGTTCTCGCGCCAGCGCCGCTGCGTCTCGGCAACGCGCTTGGCAGACTCGGCTTGCAGCTCTTGCGAAAGCGCCTTCCGCGACGCGATCTTCGCCGCGCGATCCATCAGGAAACGGTTGTAGTCGGCCTGCACCGCACGGTTCCACTCGGCAACTGTTTGGGCGTTGAGAGCCTCGGCGCGCGCCGAACCGAGTTCGTACCAGGCCATGCCGCGCAAGAACCGTCCCTCCGCTTGCATAGCCTCGCCCGGAACCGATCGACCACCGGCACCCACGCCTTGCCCCTTGACGGCGCACGTGAGGGCAAGACATGCAATCGTGGCGATCAACGCGCTCTTAACATGTCTGCTCATGACGGTGAGCCAAAATCTTGCCGAGGGATGCGCAACGCGGGCCGCCGATATCCCAACCGATCGACGAGCGCCCGTCAAGCGTCCGGCGAGCGTCGCTTACAAAGATTAACGCCCTGACTACCGTAAAGACGTACGTGACGCCTCTGCGCTGCGCAGCCGCGACGATTTCGCCTCCAAATTCTTGGCTTGCTTGGGTTATGATGGGGCTATCCGGCATTCCGCGGCGACGTGGACGAGGCATAAAATGCTACAGGCGGCTGAGAGTAATGCGATTACCGAGGCGCGGATCACCAAGCCGGTCATCTTTTTCGATGACGTATGCGTCATGTGCAACGGCTTTGTGAATTTCTTGTTAAGGGTCGATCGCCGTCAGCAGTTCTTGTTTGCTCCACTTCAAGGTGAGACCGCTCGCAAACTTCTGCCGCCGCTGGCCGGCGACCCGGCTCAGTGGTCGATGGTGTACCTTGACGAAGCGGGTGTCCACGAGCAGTCGAGCGCATCGCTTGAGGTCTACCGCCGCCTGGGTGGGGCGTGGTGGCTCTTGAGCCTGGGCCGGTTCGTCCCGCGCAGGCTCCGCGACCCGGTTTACCGCGTGATCGCCCGCAACCGCTATCGCTGGTTTGGCAAGCGCGAAACTTGCCGCGTTCCCACGGCCGAGGAACGTGCGCGATTTCTGCCGTAAGCCGCGCAAGGGGCGGGGTCGGAGACAACCGACCATAGAATCATGAATCGCATACGGCAGACCGGTCCGATGTCCTTCCGGGCAAGTGGCTGTATAATCGAGCCGAGTGTACGGCGGCGCCGATCACGATGGTCGCTCGCAACGGGCGCTGCTTTCTCTATCGATTCCTTCAGCTTGCGAACGAGGCACGCGTCATGACCCAGAAATGGGCGCGTGTCGAGACTTCGGTAACTCAACCTATGACCGTTCAGACATTCCGGGAATTGCTGTCACACAGACCGTTTCGGCCCTTCCGGCTTGTGATGTCGAGCGGGCAGACCTATGACGTCCGTCATCCGGAGATGGCTTTGCTCACGCGCACTGACATTCTTGTGGGCATCGACGAAACCGATGACGGCGTGCCCGCTGAGTTCAAAAATCTGCTCGCTGCTTCACGTCACTGCCGTCGAGCCCCTGAATACGGCTGAGGGGACGCAAGCCGGGATTTCGTAGCGATACGGTCGCCATAGACTTTGTCAAGTTTGCGGCGTGTAGCGACGATAACCAAGAAGAGGGAAAAAGCGCGGGCTGCCGCGGCTAGGGCGGTCCTCAGGCTCCGACGCGCGGAAGGAATCGGTGCCGCTGCATGGACGAGCGTGGCCGAGGAAACAGGCTGTGCCGCCGGAGTTTGCGCTGGGCCGTCGTCGTGGCCGTCGGCCTCACCGGTTCAAGCGGCTGCGTCGGCCCCTCGGCCATTCGCTACACGCGGATGCGCTATAACGAGGTCGTGCGCGACACCAACGACGAGCAGCTCCTGCTCAATATCGTGCGGCTGCGATATGCCGACTCGCCCATCTTCATCGACCTGCCAAATATCACCAGCCAGTTCGAGATGGCCGGACGAGGCGGCTACTTGGGCGGCTATGGCAACCAGGTCAGAGGGCCGGCCAGTCTTGGCTCCGGCGAATTATCGCTGCGCGACACGCCAACCTTGAGCTACCACCCGCGCGAGGGTCGCGAGATCGCCAAGGCACTGTTGACTCCGCTGTCGGCCGATTTGTTCATCGTGGTGAACGCAGGGGCCGACGTCGAGCAGCTCTTGCTCCTCGGGATCAACGACATCAACGATGTAGGCAACGCTTTTCGCGCCACAACCTTGATGCCTCAGGTTCCCGACAACAACTCCGACTTCCGCCGCGGCGTCCAACTGCTCGCGTGGCTTCGCGCGCGCGACGCCACCGAGCTGGCATTTGGGACCATTGAAGAGACCGACGGGGCTTCCGAGGCGATTTCCAAGACCGCGGTTCAGGGAAAAGACCTCTTGAGCGCCGCCAAGGACGGCTACGTCTATCGAGCTCACGGCGACGGCCAGGTGAGGCTGCTCAAGCGTGAAAAGGACCTCGTGCTCAAAATCCGCCCCGAATACGTGGACTCTCCCGAGATGGCCGAAGTCGCTCGGATCTTTCACCTGGCGCCGGGCGCAGCACGTACAAGATCAAGTCGGAGCTCACCGACGAGGCCAACCAGAGACTGCCCAACGCCTTGGGTAACGACACGTTGTACATGAACTTGCGCTCGGTGCTCCAGATCATGACGTTCCTTTCCAAGGGCGTCTGCGTGCCGGATGAGCACTTGCAGAAAGGCGTGGCGCCCGTGACGCTCGGGGCCGACGGCTCGCTCTACGACTGGACGCAGATCACTGCGGGCCACTTTGCTGTGCACGCTCAGAAGCACCGGCCCAAGGACGCCGAAGTCGCCGTGCACTATCGAGGCTACTGGTTCTATATCGCCGGCGACGACGTGCGGTCGCGCGCGACCCTCGCGATCCTCGAGATCCTCTTCGCGCTCCAGGAGTCTGACGGCAAGAGCGTCGGGCCGCTCCTGACCCTGCCGCTCGGCGGGTAAATCGTGATGAGACTCACGGCCGCGACGGCGAGCAGGCTGATCATTCTGCCCAGCTCGTACGACCGTGGGCGGAACTCGAGCACGACCTCATGCCGTCCGGCAGCGAGCGGAACACCGCGGAAGAGATAATCAGCGCGCAACACGCGCTCGCCGCGGCCGTCGACTCGGGCGGTCCAGCCGGGAAACCACGGGTCGGTCACCACGAGCAAGCCCGGGCCTTCTGCATCAAGCTCGATCCGATTGGGCTTGAGGGACATTATCGTCGCCGGTCGAAATCGGCCGGAGCCTTGATCCGCTCGAGTCGCCGCCGGTTCTTCGACGAGCGCGATGCGCCGAAAGTCGGTGGTCGTCATCGCGCGGACGATCCCTTCGTGATCGCCGGGTAGCTGCTCGACCTGCGGCACGACGAACTGCGCGCGGCATCGGATCGACGTTTTCGAGCACTTCGTAGGCCGGCAAGACCCGCACGCCGCCGGTCGCGAACAAGAACGCGGTGGGGGCGGATCCTCGAAGCGCTTCCGCCAGCGCGAGTCGTGACCGGGGCCCAGTTCGGCCCGCACAAACCGCAGGTCGGGAAGCGCCGGCTCAACCAGGTAGCGGACGCCGAGGAGATCGACGAGCGCGTGGTTCTTGAAGGGAATGTTCCTCAAACCATTGGAGGCGCGCCTCACGACTTCGGGGTATGCGATCAGAGCGAGGAACTCCTTGTAGCGCGCCGTGTCGAGCGGGTTGTAGCCGCGGACCAGCGACAGGCCGAGCCGACCGGCGACCGCGGGTCCGAGCGGCGTATCGGAGGGCTGGTCCGAAAAGCTGCGGTCGAAAGTACGGTCGAGCGCGCGTGCGTGTTCGCCCACGAAGCGTGCGCAGGCTGAAGGTGCCAGCACCCGGTCGAGCCGGCGCGTCTGGACGTGCGGCCAAGTCTGGGCGGCGAGATCGGTAACGAGGATGCCGACCCACGCGATGCGCGCCAAGAGCGACGATCGGTCGGGGCCTGGCTCCAGGAACCAGCACGCCGCCGTTACGGTGAACGGCAGCGTGATCCAGTAGAGATGAGGTTGCAGCGCGCGCCGCGCGGGACGACGATTCCCAGGACCACGATCGCGATCATGCCGGCAGCGACGCGCACCGCGATCTGGCGCGCCCGAGCCCACCGCTTGGGCGCATGGCTCGATCGGTCCAAGAGCGCCTGCGTCGTCAGCCCCGCCAGGTAAGCCACCGGAATCGCCGCGATCAAGAACATCCGCGCGGGTTGGCGAAACATCCGCACGATCGGCAGCCCATGAAAAACCACGGCGCCGAACAGGGCCGTCACGACCGTTGCCAAGATGATCGCCAGCGCCCACCGGGCGCGGTTGCGAGCGCGCCCGGCCGTGACGGCCGGCGCGGCAAAAGCGATGGCGACCCAGACCACGCCCAGGCCGCTGCACGATTCCCAGCTTTGGATGTCTTTCACCCCATCAGGCGAGGGACCAATCGCCCGCAGCAGCGTGCGCGGCGACATGAGCTGCGTCTCGTCCAGGCCGGCAGCCGCGCGAGTTGACGTTCGCACGAATTCGACCGCCGGCAGAAGCTGGACCGCCGCGAGCGCCGCCGCGACAAGCGCCGTCACCAGACCAAGGCCGGTCCAGTAGCCGAGCCGATGCGCAAGGCCCCTACCCTTCGCTTCGAGCGCCGGCGGCAGGGCCCAAAAAGCCAGAAATGCGCCCGAATAGAGCGTGATCTGCGGCTGCGTCGACAATGTCGAAAAGGGCAAAAGCCACGCCCGCCCAGGCTGCCGCCACAAGGCTGCGGTCGCGCACCGCTCGCTCGAAGCCAAGCATCGCCCAGGGAAGCCAGGCCAGCCCGACGTAGGCGTAATGACCGGCGACGATCAGGTGAAGCAGCCATTTGCCGGCAAACATGCAGCCGATCGCGGCGACGACCGACGCCGTTTGCCCCAGGCCCGTACTGCGGCCGTAGAGATACATTCCCCAACCGGCGAGCACGATGTGGGCGACCACGAGCCACGAAAGCGCCGCGCCGACGCAGGCCTCGTCGATCACGAGGAAGATCCAGTGCGGCGGATAAAGTATCGCGGCCTGAATGTCGTGTACGAACGGCTGCCCCGAGAACTGCAGAGGGTTCCACAGCGGGAGCTCGCCGGTATCATGCCACGACCGGCACAAGAACGTCTGCCACGGAACGTGCAGCGCGAGCAAGTCGGAGTGGTCGGCGTAAAGCGTTTGCGCGGGGTGAACAACCAGGCTGCCGAAATAGACAAGCGCCAGCGCCAGCAGCAAGCCGAACGGCAGAACGCGGCGCCCGAGAGTCACGGCCAAGGCTCCCTCCAGGCCGGGGCGAGCTCGATCGATACCGGGCCCCGCGCGGCGATTGTACCGTCGCACGCAGGTTTGCCAAGGGCTAGTGTTAAGAAAAGTAAAGGCAAGGGCGGCGGCCGCAGCGGCCGGCGGCCTCATCCATCTTCGAGAGACCCCACGCCATGGCGGTCTAATGCTTGAAACATCGGCTGAATAAAAGTTTCGTAATTCCGCCAGCGCCCGACCGAATGAGAGTGCACGGGCTCGCGAACCTGCACCAGGCTGGGCGTGCGCACAACTCGCTTGTTCGCGTGGAATTCGAGGCAGGCCGGGTCCCAAGACATGCCCAGAAACTCGATCATGCGCCGGGCCTGGCCCTCGAGATCGGTAACCAGGTCTTCATAGTGCACTTCCAGCCAGTTGATGGGGCGTGTCTGCTGCCAGTGACGGCTGATTCGCTGATAATCGACGAGGCGGTGCGCGATGTGATTCCAGTCGTTGCTCCAGGGCGTTGCCACGAAGCCCATCTGCCAGCACGACACGGCAATATCGCGTAAGTCACGGCGACACCAGACGACCCGGGCATTGGGCCACAAAAGTGCAATCAGGCCCAGGTGATTGACGTTGTTGGGCGCCTTGTCGACGACTCGGACGGCATCGGCGGGCGCGAGCGTTTCGAGACGCTCGATATAACTCCTGGCGGCGATCTTCGCCGACTCGGGAGTAAGCCCTTTCAGAGCATCGTGCGGGCTGCTGGAGGGCTGGCGCACCCACTCGGGCAGAGTCATGAAGATGCGGTGGACATCGCTGAGCTCACCGGCGCCGTAGACCAAACGGTGCGATGCGAGAACCTGTTCGGTCAGCGTCGTGCCGGAGCGCGGCAACCCCACCACGAAGACCGGCCGGGCGTCGGGGTCACCCCAACCGGTGCGGGCCGCCAGGAATTCGGGGGTGAACGTGGCGATGGTCTGGTCGAGGGACGCCGAAGGCCGATCGGGATCGCATGCGAGCCCGCGCTCGGCCTTGGAAGCGGACTGGAGGGCGTTGGCGGCCGCCAGGTGCTCGGCCGCCTGGGCGTACTGGCCGCGCTGATCCAGAACCGCGGCCAATCCAAAGCGGAGAATGGCGCGGTCGTCGGCGGACGACTCGGGGTCAAGAGCAAGAGCTTGCATGGCGGCGACATCGGCGTCGGGCAGCCGGCCCCTCAAGATGAATGCCAGTCGCCAGTAGGCCTCGGCGTGCTTGGGCCGCAGGGCCAGGGCCCGCCGCGCCGACTCGCACGCCAGGTCGAAGTTTCCCCGCTCCTCATCGATGCGCGCCAGGCCGACCCACGCGGCGGCCAGTTCGGGATCCAGCCGAAGCGCCTCGTGAAAACGGGTCTGCGCTTCGTCGTGTCGAGCCTCCTTCAAGAGCGAATGCCCCCGCGCCAGCTCGGCGTCGGCGGGGGTCGTCTCCCGCGGAGCGCTTGCTGCGACGTGCGCGATCAAGCCCACCGACCCGTCGCGCGCGGGCCCCGGCGTCGGGCGATTCGGCCGGCTCCGCTCGAGGCTTTGGGCATCGGCATAATGAGCCGCTGCTAGATCACGCTTGCCTCGAGCGCGGAGGACGTCGGCCAGAGTCGTAACCGCATGTGCGAGTTGCGGCGCCAGCGACACGGCGCGCCGAGCCAGGGTTTCGGCTTCTTCCATCAGGTCCGGATCGCGCAGCGCGCACAGCGACCGGGCGAGGTTGGCCAGCGCCAGTGAATTGTTCGGCTCGTACTCGAGTGCGGTACGGAGGCGCTTCGGCCGCCGGGCGGGGCTGGCCCAGGGCGAGGAAGGTGTTGGCGAGATTGATGAGCGCCGGCACAAACTTCGGTCGCAGCCGCAGCGCCTCGTCAAAGGCCTTGCGGGCGTCGGCGTGCCGCGCTTGACTCTGGGCCAGGAGCCCCAGGCTGTTCCAGGCCTGCGTCAGCGTCGGCTCAAGCGCGGTTGCGCGGCGCAGGTGTTCGAGCGCAAGCGAGGTGCGCCCGAGCAAGCGCAAGGCCTCGCCCAGGTTGGCGTGCAGCCGGCTGGAATTGTCGTCGAGGGCCAGGGCCCGAGCAAACAAGTTCGCCGCTTCGCTGGTGCGCCCTTGCTGAAACACAAGCACGCCGAGGGTTTCGAGCGCGCGCACGTCTTGGGGTTCTTGGCGGAGAATCTCACGCAAGACGCCCTCAGCCTCGGCGATGCGCCCTTGCACGTAGAGATTTTGAGCAGCCCCGATCTTGGTGTCGGTCGCCATGCGGCACTCCTGGTTGGCCCGCCGCTAAACCGCGCGGGGCCTCACTCGACGCAATCGTCGTAACGGCTCGCGCGGGCAGACCGCGCACAAGACGCCGAGCATCGTGCGCATTGAACTATCATAATGCGCGGGCGGGCCGAGTGAACATCATTGACTCGAGCGCCCGTGCCGGCGTCGGGTCGCCGGCACGGGTGGGCGCGTTGCATGCAGAACACGTAGCACATCGCGGGGACTATTACCGCGCGCGCGCCTGCATGGGGCGAGCGGGGGCCTCGTCGCGCGTGAGCGCCGCGGCAACGCGATCGACGTCGTCCTGGGTGGGATGTCCGCGCAAGCGCAATGCCGGCTGGGTTACCTGCCAGTCGCGGCCGTCGCTTATGATCGTGATGGTGCCGAGCTGATCGGTGCGCAACAGCGGTATTCCGCTCTGCCTGAGCAAGGCGACTGTTTCGGGATGAGGGTGGCCATACTCATTGGCGAGGCCCATTGATGCCGCGGCCAAGGCCGGCCTGACTTCCTTGAGCCAGGCGCATCGGTGCCGTTTCTGCTGCCATGATGAGGCAGCTTGAGGATCGTGCAATTGCGCACCAGCTCGGGGTGATGCGTTAGCCACCACTGCCGTTCCGGGCCCTCGCTGTCGCCGGTAAGCAGCACCGAAAACGTGCCGTAAGTCAGCCGCAGCCCGATCGAATTGTTGTTTTCGTCGCGGCGGTCGAAAGGGGGCTGAGGGAAGATCAAGAGCTCGACCGAGCCCAGCTCGATCTTGCGGGTTTGGCCGTTGGCTGGATGACGGTGACTTCCTCGGCCTCGACGGTCTTCAAGAGCTTGAGGTACAGCGGCGTCGCGTGCCCTGAGTTGCTGACGAGAAAGTAGCGCGGCTTCATCGCCCGCACGACGGCGTCCATTCCACCGTAGTGGTCGATGTGGTGATGCGAGAGCACCGCCAGGTCGATCGACTTGATCCCTTGACGCTTGAGCGCGCTATAGGCGCCGTTGCGCGTGGGCCCGGCATCGATCAGAGCGGTCTTGCCTTCGGGCGAGCGAATCAAGATCGAATCGCCCTGACCCACGTCGAGCACTTGGACGGTGACCTGCCCGCTGCTTGCGCGACCCAGGAACGACTGAGCCCGGCACTCGTGGGTCGCATTCAGGACGGCGCAGGCCAGCCCCGCGACAAAGAACGCCAGCCCGCGGAGCAGGCGGTCAAAGCTCACAGCTTGATATCTCCGCCGGGATCGCGCTTGGACAGCTTCTCCTGAAGTTGCTGTGTTTCCTCGGCGAGCTTGCGCGTGGCCTCGGCGTCGATCTCGAGCGTGCAAGCGAGCAGGTCGCCGGGCTTGGCGTCTGGCGGCAAGAGGGCCTTGGGGACGTTCAAGATTTCGCCGTCGTCGGTGACGAGAACGGCGATCTGCTTGCTCTTGCCCTCGAAGCGGTCGAGGGACAGTCGGGTGGTCACGCCTCGCGCTCCTGGGTTCCTTCGGGGGCTTACTTAATAACTATAGGTCGCTCCGCGACCTCTTTAGTCCCCCCTTCCAAAGGGGGGATGAGAGGGGGGTGGACCTCTCTTGTAGCGCGGTCGGTCGATCGGAAGTCGCCGACGCGCTGGCTTTGCAAAACGACGTGCGTTTTCCTGGGGTCGAGCGGCGGATTTGCCTTCTGCGGGCTCGCGAGCGGAAAGTCGCCGGTCTTGAGCGGGAACACGTTCGCCTCGGGATCGGCGGGAATCAGCGTGAGCTTCCTGGGCTGCACGAATAGGCCGGGCTTGGCGTCGAAAACCTCGAGCACGACCTCGTCGCCCGGGTTCCACTCGACCTGGAACGGCCGGTGGGGCCAGCCGGCGCAGAGGTCATCGGTGCCGGCGACGGCCAGCCGCTCTCCATACTTCTTGGATTCCCAGAGAATCTCGTCCTTGCCGTGCGCGCGCCGCGGCTGTGGACCCGCGCCTGGATGTCGACAGTGTGCCCCGGCTTGAACAAGGCCGGGTCGAGCTCCACCTTGTTGATCGTGACCTGATAGATTCCCGCCCGGCCGAAGTCGTCGGCCGGCTTGAGCACGTCGACGACGTTTTTGAGAAGCGACTCATCGGGTGCGGCGGTCTTGATATCGGCCGGCTTGCCCGTGACGAGCGTCCACAAGGCCTGCGCGCGAGGGTTGTCCTGCAATGCCCAGCCGCCGACGCCGGCCCCGCCGCCGGTCACCAACACGAGGAGGTACATTAACCGCCGGAGGATCGACGGCTTCTTCCTTGCCCTGCTCATGCGCCTTACCCCATCCTTGAGTCGTGGCGGACCGCCAGAGAAATCGGCGAACTATGTGCAAAGATCGCCAACTGGTCAAGACGAGTCGGCTGCCCTAGAAGACCGGCGCAGGACGAGCCGTTGAATCGCGTAAGGCGATCGGTTGGAATGGTCGCAGCGGCGCCGGTCGTTTGTTGATTTCGATTGTGCCCGAAACCGACTTGCGAACAAGCTGCGCTTCGGTGCGGCCCACCTGGGGAACCATTACGATGCACTCATCGCTCTCGCTTTTCGGTCTGTTGGTCTTTGCGGCCGCGACGTGCCTGGCCGCGCAAGCGGTGGGCCCGGCCGATCCGCGTATCGCCGCGAGCTTGCAGCCGTTTGTCGACCGCGGTGCGCTGGCGGGAGCGGTCACGCTGGTTGCGACCCGAGACAAGGTGCTCTGCATCGATGCGGTTGGCTACTCCGACGTCCGCGGCGCGTGCCCTTGCACGGCGACGCCTTGTTCTGGATCGCCTCGATGTCGAAACCGATCACCGCCTCGGCTTTGATGATGCTCGTCGACGAGGGAAAAGTTCGCCTGGACGACCCGGTTCGAGAAGTACCTGCCCGAGTTCAAAGGTCAGATGGTGACCCAGAGCAAGAGTGCCGACCGCGTCGTCCTCAAAAGACCGTCGCACCCGATCACGGTGCGCGAGATCCTGTCGCATACGAGCGGGCTGGTGGGCCGCTCGCCGCTGGAGCGAGAGCTCGACACGCTCCCGCTGCGTGAGGGGGTGATCACGTATGCGCTTTCGCCGCTTCAGTTCGAGCCGGGCACGAAGTACGAGTACTGCAACCCGGGCATCAACACCGCCGGGCGCTTGATCGAGGTCATGAGCCGCATGCCTTATGAAGACTTCCTGCGCATGCGCCTCTTCGAGCCGCTCGGCATGAAGGACACGACGTTCTGGCCGAGCGAAGAGCAGCAGAAGCGTCTCGCGAAATCGTACAAACCCGACGCCAAGCACGCCGGGCTCGAGGAGATATCCATCACCCAGCTCAGCTATCCGCTCTCGGACCGCAAGCGGCATCCCTATCCCGCGGGCGGTTTGTTCTCGACCGCCGCCGACATCGCCCGGTTCTGCCAGATGATACTCGCGGGGGGCATTTACGACGGTAAGCGCTACCTCTCCGAGTCGGCCGTCCGGGAAATGACCTCTACTCAGACCGGCAAGCTTGTCGATTCGCGCAAGGGAGAAGCAGGGTACGGCCTGGGATGGTCGACCTCGCGTAAGGGCCAGCAGAGCGCCTCGTCATCGATCATCCCCGGTCCATGCGGCCACGGCGGCGCCTACGCAACGCACATGGGAATCGACCCCGAGCGGGCCTTGATCACCGTGTTCCTGGTGCAGCACGCGGGCTACCCGGGGATCGACGGCGCCAAGGTTCAGGAGGCCTTTACCAAGGCGGCCGTCGCCGCCTTTGGCCGGTAGGCGACGAGGAAGAATACGATTACGATTATGATTACGACTATGATTACGAAGAAGACCAAGCGCAGGACCAGGACCAAGCACGCAACCCCGACGACGCAGAACCGACGGGCCCGAGCCGTTCCCGTATGATCCTAATCGTAATCGTAATCGTAATCGTGCTTGACGGCGTTGGGCGAGGCTCCGCCGGCCGCCCTTTACGCCAGCCGCCGGTCAACCTCTGGCATCAAGGCCGCGAAGTCGAGCTTGTTGGGGCATGCCTCGCGTGCGGCTTCGAGGTCTGCGCCTGACCAGTCGCGGGCCTCGGCGGGAAGCTCCGCATAGAGGCGCCGCGCCTCGGCGCGTATGCCATGATGCTCGTGGTAGGTGAGGAATCGGGTGAGGTTGCCCAGCTCGGCCTTGGTGCCCGCAGCGATCGCGCAGCGCCCGTCGCAGTCGGCGCACATCATTGGTCCCGCGGCCAGCGCCGCGTCGCGAAGCTGATGGATCTCGGCCGTCGTCAGCGGCTGGTACCGCCGGGCGGCGTCGGCGTCTTCACGAAGCTGGTCGGTCGTCTTGAGCGACACGCAAGAGCCGCTGATGCGCTCGTCGGTCCAGATCGCGTGCAGCAGTCCCTGGTAGGGCGAAAGGTTCTTTTCGGCGAGCATCGGCACCCGCTTTTTGACCTCTTTGATAACGTCGATCGGAGGCCGCGAAGGGGCCATCTGGCCGGCGACCTGCTTCATCGAGATCAAACCGATTCCCTTCTTGTGGCAGGCGTCGAGGGCCTTGTTGAGCGGCGAATCCTTGTCGAGCCAGGGCGTGTACTGGAGCATGATCGCGTCGACGCTGCCCGCGCCGGCGGCCGCCTGGATGATCGCCGCACGGTCCTTGTGATGCGTCGAGAAGCCAATGCCGTGCGCCTTCCCCGACTTGCGAATGGCGTCGGCCGTTTCCTTGAATTCCTTCGAGGTGATGAAATCGATCGCGCCGTCCGCGCCGTGCTCGTCGCCCAGGCCGTGGACGAAGAACAGGTCGACGTAGTCTGTCGACAAGGCTTTCAGCCGCGCATCGATCATGCGCAACAGGTCGCTTGGGGATCGCGGACCGTCTTTGGTCACGAGCACGATCTCTTTGCGGACCTCGGGCGACTGCTCAAGCCACTTCTTGAAGCCCGGCTCGGTGCCATAGGCCTTGGCCGTGTCGAAGGTGCGCACGCCGCTGGCATACGCCAGGCGGATTATCCGGTCGAGCACGCCGCGATCGCGAAGTGCCCCCGAGCCCATCTCGAGGAGCGTCATCTCGATGCCGGTCTTGCCCAGCGTTCGCTTGGGAAGGACCGAGGGCTTCGCGGGCGCGTCTTGCCGCCTGCGCTCCCGGTGCGTGGCTCAAGGCTGTGGCCGTCGCCAGCGCCCCGGCCTGAAGGAATGCACGGCGGTCCGTTTCGTTGCGCGCCATCGGGTCGGCTCCTCGTGTTGGGTTAGGTCTGCGCCGCGGTCCCTGGGGAAATCGGCCCGTCGCAGGCGGCGTCTCCGCCCTGGCGACTCATGTCATACTGTAATCAGGCGCCGCACTGCTGGGCAACAGCATAAGGGCTACCATGAGCGGGGCCAATTCGGCTGGAGTCCTGGCTCGCGCGCACTCCTCGCCCCAAACAGCCGATACGGCAGCCTCTCGACCGTGAGCAGGCAACCGAGAAAGTACTTGCATTCCGGGCAGAGAACGGTCCGCCCGCGATCCGACTCACAGAGGTCGAATGAGGCGCCGCAGTGCGGACAATCGGTGGTCTTCACAGGGCGGGCGACCGCGGGCCGGCACACCGACCGGCAAGCCGGGCAGAAATACCGCTCCCTCTCGGCGTCGAGTTCGAGCGGTCCGGTGTAGCCGCACGAGCGACAGTCAGGTGCACTGTTGGATGCCGCTTCGGGGATCGACCCGGGCTGCGACAGCCAGGAGAGGATCTCTGCGTCTGTGGTGCTGGCCGGCGGCAGCGCGGCCGCCTGGGAGACGACCGCGAATTGCTGGCCGCATCCCGGACAGTGCGGCAGATCGGCGAGGTCGTCGACCAAGGGGGTGCCCTGGTCGCCGCAGGCTGGACACGTCAGACGGATGAGCATCGGAGTGCCTCCCGCGACGGGCCTTACCGATGGTCGTCGCCGCCGCCGGCGTCGTCGATTGGTCCGGCGAGCGCCTGGTCTTCGATCATGTGCAAGAGTCTGGCGGCATTGAGGCGAACTTGGCGGTCTTCGTGGCCGAGTTGCCGCGCCAGCTCTAAACCACATTTGTAAAGCGATTCTGGCGAGCTAACGATGAGGGCGCCGATGGCCGCCTCGCGCGTCGGGAACGGAAGCGACGCGTCGGCGACTCCCTTCACGAGCGTTTCCACCGCGAGCGGGTAACGCGTTCCTGGGACAGGCGGCACCTGAGGACCCGGTCTTGGCCGCATGCCCCCGGGTATCATGGCCATGCCAGCCATTCCCATCGTTGACGGTGCTGCCGAAACCGGCCTTCCCCACTGGAGGAGGGCCACCGCGGCTGCGCATCGCACGTTGGCGTCTTTGTCCTTCAAGAGCGATTCCACGGTCGCCCGGGCGCGATCTGCGACAGTCGGATCGACCTCACCGACGGCAGCGACCGCGAGTCGGCGGGTGGCCGAATTGGGGCTTGTAAGCAATTGTTGCAGAATGCTGGCCGCGGCGTTCGCGCCCGCGTCGCCCGCCGACGCCATGACATTCAAGATCTTCGCGCGGTCGGCACGCGCCGGCAGGTCGCCGCCTGCAGCCATCGCGGCCATCGCCTCGAGGGCGGGCGCGACCAGATCGCCGCCGGCCGGGATGAGCGTCGAGGCCGCCGCGAACCGAACATCCACGTCGTCGTCCTTCAGGGCCGCCAGAAGCTCGGCCCGAGCGGCTCGGGCCGGTCCGGCAAATCCCGCCAGCGCCTCGGCCGCTCCCTGGCGAACCGCCGGTTCGGAGTCTCGAAGCGCAGTGCGCAGTGCGCCAACGACTTCGCCGCGCGGTCCCGCACCGAAATCCCCCGGCCCTAGTATCCGCACAAGGTTGCCCAACCTGGAAGTCGCCGCGACGCGTACGCTCGCGTCACTGTCCTTGAACGCCGACGCCCAATGGACCAGTTCGGCCTCGATATTCAGGGGCGGCGGCGGCGGGGCGGTGGCATAGACGACCCGCTCCTCGAGCTTCAGCCAGCACGCATAAAGTATGACGAAGGCGGCGAGGACCGCCGTGGTGTAAAAAAGCGGACCGAATACCCGCTGAGTGCGAGCCATGTTCGCGGGCAGATGCCCACTCCCCTGAATTTCGGTCAGATTGCGCCGTTGCACAGACGAACTACGACGATTGTAATATATAGAGCGGTGCGCCGTCAAGAATCGGGAGCGACGACTCGAGTGGCGGCTGGCGCCTAGGCGCACCCGGCACCTTTCATGGAGCGGCCCGAAAGGTTATCGTGTGATATGCAGGGCTGGCGGGCGGCGATTTCGCCAATATCATGGATCAGCCGGCGAAGACACATTGGCTCGGTGTAGGTCAGGCTTGAGCCTGACGTGATTTCCAGACATGTCAGGCTCAAGCCTAACGTACGTCCCTGTGACGAGGAGCCCGAAAAGATGGGAACGCAAGTGGAAGGGCAGTGGGTGGTTCCCAACCCCCAAGTCCCGCGCACGTTCGGCATGTTGAACATCGTCTTCGGCGTCGTGCTCTTCTTGTTCGGGGCCGGTTCACTCGCCATGACCTATTTCGCTCCCTTGCTCCAGAAGTGGGCATTCGGGTTCGCCGAATCGCAGCAAGCTTCTCAGAAGGCCAGGCGCGGCGCAGATCGCCGAATTGAAAAGCGACGAAGCGGCAGCCAAGACCCAGGATGAGAAGGACACGATCAAAGCGCGGCGGGAGGCGTTGGAGAGAGTTCCGGACCTGAATGTCACGGCGATGGCGGAGGCGACCAACCTCAGCAATCGCACATTGGCGATCTACGGCTACGCGGAAGGGATCGCGGGGATGGTGCTCAATGTTCTCATGATCGTGTCGGGAATCGGGCTCTTGCTGTTGCACGAGTGGGGGCGCCGGCTGGCCCTTGGTGTCGCGTGGCTGAAGATCCTGCGCTGGGTCACGATCGTGGTCGCGACCATGGTGTTGATCGTGCCGATCACCACCCAGATGCAGCAGAAAATGTTCGAGTCGATGAACGCACAAATCAAAGCTCAAGGGGGCGGCCGGGCTCCGATGCCGATGACGGGCTTGGCGCAGGCCTCGGCGGTCATGGGTGCGGCGAGCGCGGTATTCAGCGCCTTGGTCGCGGTGATCTACCCGGTGCTCGAGCTGTGGTTTCTCACCCGGCCGCGCACCCTCGCGGTATTCCTGGCCAGATCGAAGCCGCCATCTCCTGCACCGGGACCGGACACGTGGACGACCTCGTAAAGCTCTCATCGCTCGTGTTCGGTCACTTGACCGGCATCGAATGCCGCCGCGCGCTGGCGCGGGGCTGGCTGATCGTCGTCCGCAGCTTGGCGGGGCTGGCGCTGGCCTTGATCTTGTTGTTCGCGATCTGGATCTGGTGGATCTCGACTGGGGTCAACTCCTCTTACTCGGTAGCGCGACGACCTGGGGATCGCCCTCTCGGTTGCGGCGATTGTGCTGCTCGTGATCGTGGTGGTGCAGGCGCCGGCGGTGCTGGCAGGCTCGCTCGCCGGCGAGCGCGAGCGTGGGGTGCTTCAGCTTCTCTTGACCACGGCCGTTAGCCCCCGCGAGATCGTGCTGGGCCGCTTGCTGGGCAAGCTGAGCCAGGTCGCCATGATCGTGCTCGCCGGGCTGCCGATCGTCGCGGTACTCTTCGCGCTGACGGGCCTGGGGCCGGCGCAACTGGGCACCTTCTTCCTGCTCTTGGCCGCGGTCGGCCTGGGGGGCGGCGGCCTGGCCGTGGGCGCCTCGGTCGTCTCGCGCCGCGGCCGAGATGCACTCTTGAGCGTTTATATATTGATGATGATGCTGGTCTTGAGCCCGCTCCTCTCGTGGGTGGGGTTGCCCCTACAGATCGCCGTGTGGCTGGAGTGGCTCAATCCGTTTTACAGCATGGTCAAGCTCTTCACCGAGGGTGAGCTGGCGCCGGCCCTGGCGACGTCGGCGGCCTGGCTGGCGATCGGCCTGGCTGGCACGGCCGCGGCCGCCTGGCGGCTGCGGCCAAGCTGCCTGGGGACGGGCGAAGTGGTCAAAAAGTCGCGGCGCCGCTTGCGTGTGCCGGCGGTGGGCGAAAAGCCCATGCTCTGGAAAGAATTCTACATCGAGCGGGTCGGCACCCTGGGGCGATTCGGGCGCTGGATGGGCGCACTCATCACCCTTTCGATCGGCGGCGGCAGCCTGGTGCTCGCCGCCATCATCGCCGTCGCGCTGGTGCGCCGGGAAGATACAGAATTGTCCGCCTGGGCGACCCATTTCCTCACGGTGATTCTCTCAGGCGCGAGCGGCAACTTCATGGGCTGGCTGTTGCAATGGGCGATCGGCCTGCGCGCCGCCGTGGCGATCGCGTCGGAGCGCGAGCGCGCCACCTGGGACGCATTGCTCATGAGCCCGCTCACGCCCGGCGAGATCGTCCGCGCCAAGGTCGTCGGCAGCATGCACGCCCTGCGCTACATGGTGGCCGCCATGGTCCTGGCCTGGACGCTGGGCCTGATCGTAGGTGCGGTGAGCCTCGGCGACTACACCAATTGGATCGTTGGCAACGCTCTCATGGGAGTGCTCATGGCCGCCATCGGCGTGCGCTTGTCGCTAAGCCTCCCCACAGCGACGCGCGCCATGACCTGGACCATCGGCTCGTGGCTCGCCAGCAACGCCGCAATCGCGACGATCGCATTCGGCGTCGCTCTGCTTCGGCGCGACGGTGGTCATGACGATCTGGATGGCGATGGTCACGTACGGCTTCCTCGACCCGTCCACCAGCGCACCGTGGTCGTTGGCGCCGATCTCGTTCGAAACGGCTTATGCGCTGGCCAGCTATCTGGTGATGCTGGTGCTGACGATCTTGATCGTGCTGGATACGAGCCTGCGCTTTGACCGGATCGCCGGCCGCATGGCCGGAGGCGCCGTCGCCGCCACCATCGACGAGTTCCTCTACGGCCACAACAACGCGCCGGTCTTCATGCCGTCCAAGAAAAAGACGAACCAATCCGCCGACAAAGAGGACGTGCCTGCGGATGTGGTGCCGGCGGCGGTCCCTGGCGTCGAGGCGATGGCCGCCGAACACGGTGCCGTGTGACCGAGGGTTTCGCCGTCACGGCTGCGGCTTCGAGGCTTTCTCCACGGCATCGGCAAACGGGTCTCGCGCCGAACCAGGACTTTCAGGCAGCTCGATCCGGGGCTCGGATGCCGAAGGCTGAGTGCGGCCTCGCGGCGCTGACTTGGTGTGCGCTTGCTTGGCCTTCGGCACCGCCTTGGTCGTCCGCTTGCGTGACGACGTGCGGGGTTTTCCGCCGTAGTAGTCTTGGTGGTAATCTTCGGCGCGATAGAACGAAGTGAGCGGGGCGAGCTGGGTCACGATCGGGCGAGCGAAGGCCCGCCCGGCGGTGAGCTTTTGGTACGACTTGAGGGCGGCCCTGCGCTGGTCGTCGTTATGGTAGAAAATGATCGAGCGGTACTGGGGACCGATATCCTCGCCCTGCTGGTTGATCGACGTCGGGTCGTGGATGGACCAGAATACGCTCAGGAGTTTCTCGTAACTGATGATGCTCGGGTCGTACTCGACCATGACCGACTCGGCGTGGCCGGTTGTGCCGGTGTGTACCATCTCGTAGGAAGGAAAGGGGACGCCGCCGCCGGCGTAGCCCGAAACGGCCGACCTGACGCCGCGCAGCGCCTCGAACTCGGCCTCCACGTGCCAGAAACATCCGGCCCCGAAGGTGGCCAACTCATACTTGGGCTTGCGAGCCGAATCAGTGGCGGGCGCCGGGGCCGTATCGCCGAGTGACCGGAGCGCCCGCTGATCAGAGCTCTTCGCCTGCGCTTGACGTGCAGCGGTCGAAGGCTCGGTTGCGGGCTTTGCCGGCGCAGCCCCGTCTTGAGCCCGCGCGATCGGGTAGAAGTGCCGCGATCAACACCGCGACCCAGCGCGCCTACGGTACAACGAAGCGCACCGCGCCGCCGCGCGACACGCAATCTCACCGCGCTTTTGACGAATGGCCTGGAAGTCAGGTCCGATCATCACATTCCCTGTGAGGCTCAAGGTCGTGCGGCCAGCGCCGCCGATGGTATTCTACACAATTCAGTGCGACTGCGGAACGGCTTGTCGTGGGTCAGGCTAAGGCCTGACCGCCAATTCCGCGATTTCTTCTGGCTGGGCCGGCTCGATGGACGAACAGATGGCACGCATGATCGTAATCGCCCTCACCGCGATTGGGGCGGTCGTTTGGCTGGCGGGGCTTGCAACGCTACATCGTGTCGGCCGCGAACGGCGCGCGGCCGCCGACGATATGGCCGACCAATATGATACCGATACGACGGCCGGGGCCGAAAGGATCGTGGGTTCCGCCGAAGTCGCCGGCTCGCCCGACGACCTGGCCGCCAAGCTTGCCGCCGGCCTGGCTCGTGGCGCAATGGAGGCGCTCGGCCCGGTGAAGGTTCTCGCTCAATCGCGCCACGAGGTCGTCTTTGAGTCTGCCGGATCAAGCGCCGGCGGTGCCGCGCATGCGTCGACCCTGTTGCGCAGGGGGCGCGTTCGGTTCGCGGGATCCGGCCTGCGCACCCGGATCGATTATGCCGTCGAAACCGGCTCACGCAGCATCATTTTAGCCCTCGGCTGGGTCTTTATCGCGCTCGGGTTCGCGGCCCTCGTGGCCGTTCCCGCTCTGCAGTTTCGCTACGTCATTCCCAATCCCAATGCAGCGATTCGCGCGCAGGCCGTGCAGACAATTCAGATGTGTCATCTCCTCTGGCCGCCGTTTCTTTTCGCGTTTCTCGCACGCCAGCCCGGCAGAGTGATCCGCGCCCAGATGGACGCTCTCGTCCATAACCTGCCCTACACCTGATCCCGATCTTGCATATTGCGTAGGCCAGGAAGTTGGCACAGAATAAGCCGCTGCATTCGGCGCGACGAATCACCTTGAGACAGCACCGATGTCCGCGGCGAGCGCATACTATGCTCCTTGTGGCTCCGACGAGGTGCTCAACGATGGAATTTATGAACGCGCGAGGTTGACGTTGACGGCTCGACACGGCCGATTACGAAGGAATTAGTTAGAGCTCGATCTGCATGCCTGCTTAACATCACACGCGGTTGCAATTAGCGTAACTGTGTTGCGCGTCATTGCGTTTCGCACTTTGCAGTCATCGACGACGGTGGCATTCCAACTACGCTGACCAACTGCGTTCCCAACAACGGGGCGAGAGATGAGCACCAAGAAACGAGACACGCGGCGAGTGAGCCGGCGCGGCATCAACTCATTTCGCTGGGAGGCTTTGGAGTCGCGAACGCTCCTGGCGGCGGCGACTGAGACGTTTTCGGGCCCCGACCTTTCGGGGCTGATCGCTGCGGCGCGGGCCGGCCAGTACTCGGCGCCGGCCGCGATTGATCAGGTGGTGTCGGCGCTCGAATCTCAGCTCACTAGCGGGCCGCTTGGCGACCTGAATTCGGGGGCGGTCAACACGAGCGGCTTTGTCGCTGAGGTGCAGAGCCTCGAGAGCAGCTACGAGCAATATGCCGACAGTGAGCTCCTGCCCGAGTTTCCCAACGTCGACGAGCTGACCAAGGAGCAGGGCCAGCGCATTGTCGCCGACGTGATCTCGCTGAGCCAGCAGAACGCCGTCGGACTCATCTCCAGCTCCGACTTCGCCACCGACGCGGCGGCCGACATCAATTCACTTACGTCGGGCCCGATCTTCGCGCTCAATACGCCGGTCTCGGCGTTTGTCACCACGACCGAGAACTTCGAAACCGAGCTCAATGCCCTGGCACAAAGCCTGAGTACCGGTGCAAGCCCGGCGCTCACCGTGCCGCAGGTGACGAGCACGCTCTTGGCCGAGTCCAACTCATATATCGCCGACGTCTACGCCGGGCTCAAGGTGCCTCATGGCAACGTCTCCGAGGCAGTGGCATCGGCGGTCGCCAACCTCGAGGTCGCGAGCTCCAACCTCGACCAGTCGAGCACCTCAAGCGCACCAGACCGAGCTTGAATCGGCAATCACGACTTTTAACAGCGCCCTGCTCGGCAAGGGCGGGATCTTCGCCCCCGCGGGCGTGGCGAGCGTGGCGATCTCCAACACCAGCTTGAGCTCCAAGGGGGCGGTATCGCGGTCGCCTTCCAGCGTCGGTGCTGTGTCGGGCACCGCCGCGGGCGGGAGTGCCACGCTTACTGCGACCGTCTCCTCTCAAGCGACCGGTCAGGTCCTCTCCGGCCAGCTCGTCATCTTCACGCTTGACGGGACTTATGCGGGCGCTGCGGTCACCGGCAGCAACGGCATCGCCACGCTGAGCGGCGTGCCGACCAGCGACGCGCCCGGCACCGATACCGGCGGCGTCTTTGCCAGTTACTCCGGCGGCCTGGGCGTCGACCCGAGCTCCGGAACGGGCGACCTGACCGTTACCCAGAACGCCACCACGTTAAGCGCAGTTTCGGGCACGGCGACCTACGGCGGGACGGCCACACTCACGGCGACACTCACCCAGACGTCCAACAGCGCCGCCATCTCGGGGGCGACCGTCGACTTCACCCTCGACGGCGCCAGCGTCGGCAGCGCGACGACCAATTCCAGCGGAGTCGCCACGCTTACCGGCGTGACCACGACCGACACCGCCGGCACCGACACGAACCTGGTCGCCAGCTTTGCCGGCAACACCACCTACGCCGCGGCCACGAATGCCACCGGAAACCTGGTCGTCAGCCAGGCCGCCACCACGCTCAGCGCCGTGTCGGGAACGGCCACGTATGGCGGCACGGCAACCCTGACGGCCACGTTGACCTCGAACGTCACGGGCGCGGGAATCCCCAATGAGACCATCAGCTTCACGCTGGACGGCACGGCGGAGACCACCACCGCCACCACCAACTCCAGCGGCGTCGCCACGCTCACCGGCGTGACCACGACAGACAACGCCGGCACCGACGCCAACGGCGTGGTGGCGAGCTTTAGCGGCGACACTAATTACCTGGCTGCAGCCAATGCCACCGGCAACCTGGTCGTCAGCCAGGCGGCCACCACCTTGAGCACCGTCTCGGGCACGGCCACGGTCGGCGGAACCGCCACGCTCGTCGCCACCCTCACCTCGAGTGTCACCAACCAGGGCGTTGCCAATGAGCCCATCACCTTCAGCTTGAATGGCACAACGCTCACCCCTACCGAGATGACCAATTCCAGCGGCGTCGCCACCCTGTCGGACGTCACCATCACCGAAAACGGAGGAACCTACGACGGCATCGTGGGGGCGAGCTTCGCCGGCGACACCAACTACGAAGCCGCGCCTGCGGCCACCGGCAATCTCGTCGTCAGCCCGGCCGACACGACCTTGAGCGCCGTCTCGGGCACGGCCACGGTCGGCGGAACCGCCACGCTCACGGCCACCCTCACTTCCAACGTTACCGGCCAGGGCGTCCCCAACGAGGCCATCAGCTTTACGTTGGACGGCACACCGGAGACCACCACCGCCACCACCAACTCCAGCGGCGTCGCCACCCTCACCGGCGTGACCACAGCCGACAACGCCGGCACCGACACGGACGGCGTGGAAGCCAGCTTCGGCGGCGACTCCAACTACAACGCCGCCACGCCTGTCACCGGCAACCTTGTCGTCAGCCCGGCCGACACGACTCTGTCAGACGTTTCGGGCACCGCCACTTATGGCGGAACCGCCACGCTCACGGCCACGCTGACCTCGAATGTCACCGGGCAGGGTGTCTCTGACAACGCGATGGTCGGCTTCTCCCTCGACGGCGGAACCGTCGTTTACGCGACGACCAGCTCCAGCGGCGTCGCCACCCTCACCGGCGTCGCCACAACCGACAACGCCGGCACTGACATGAACGGCATCACCGCCAGCTTCGCCGGCACCGCCGACGGCAACTACAACGCCACAGCCAGCGTCATGGGAAACCTGGTCGTCAGCCAGGCTGCCACGACCTTGAGCAGCGTCGCAGGCAGTGGCACGGCCGGCGGCACCGTCACGCTCGTCGCGACGCTCACCTCGCAGGTCACCAACCAGGGAATCGAAGGTGAGAGCGTCAGTTTCGAGATCCAGGGAGTTGCCGTCGGAGCACCGGTGACCACCGATGCCAATGGAGTCGCCCTGCTGACCGTTGCCACCCCCAGCGGCCTGGCGTCTGGCACCTATAGCGGTGCCGTCACGGCGATCTACGACGGCAGCAGCAATTACGCGGCCGCGGCCAACGTCAACGGCGACCTCGACATCACTTGACGCGATCGAGAAACCCCTGGTTCTTGAGCCAGGTCTCGCACAGCTTGGGCCAGGCCTGAAACGACGGCTCCGCGGGGATCTTGAACTGGGCGGTGCCCCCGCCCAGCCCCAGATCCATGCCGCCCGCGCTCGAAGAGATGAAGCTCGACCGGCACGCCGGCCTTCCGTAACGCCAGGGCGAAGAGCAGGCTGTTCTCGGCGGGGACGCCCGTGTCGGCGTTGGTGTGGGCGAGGAAGGTCGGCGGCGTGTCGCTGCGTGACCTGCCGTTCGTTCGACAGGCTCTCGATCAGCTCGCGGGACGGATTGTCGCCCAGCAGGTTGCGCAGCGAGCCTGAATGTCCGTAGGGGGTTGCCAGCGCGATCACGGGGTAGACCAGAGATGACGCGGTCGGGTCGCGAGCTGGCACGTTCGATCGGGTCGTCGGCGTCGGGTTTGCCCGCGTCGAAGTGGGTGCCGGCCGTCGAGGCGAGGTGCCCGCCGGCCGAGAAGCCGATGATCGCAACCCGATGCGGGTCGAGCCCCCACTTTTCGGCGCCCGCACGCACCGTCCGGATCGCCCGACCGGCGTCCTCGAGCATCGCGGGGTGATGATAGCGCGGCCCGAGCCGGTACTTGAGGACGAACGCAGTCACGCCTAGCGAGTTGAGCCACTCGGCGACCTGCTTCCCCTCGTGCTCGACCGCCAGCATTCCATACCCGCCGCCCGGACAGACCACCACGGCCGCGCCCGTTGCCTGGTCGGGCTTGGGCCGATAGATCGAAAGCGTCGGCAGGTCCTTGTCGGGATCGTTCCCCTTCGTGCCGGGAGTTCCCAACGGCCAGAGGGGAATCACTTCCGGTGGGCGACGGGGTGCTTCAACACCCTCGCTCCGCCAGCGGCCCGAGGCAACCAGCCCGATCACGGCCACGAAAACGCCGACGCCAACCGGCCGCCAACTGCTGCCAGACATAAGGCTCATGGCTGCGCACCTCCCGTTTCGCCAAAAGAAAGTGAAAAGCGCTTGATCGCGCCTTCACTTCGCTCGCTTGGTTTTTCACCGCCCCACGCGACTATCTTCTCACGACCGTGCAAGGCGTGCCAGTGAATCGTGACGAACGGTTACGTTCGCACGAAATAGCGGAAACCATGAGCCGCACGCGAGTAATGGCTTGACGCGAAGGGTCGATGGGTAGTCGCTTTCCCACTTCGTCTTGTGCTGTCGGGCGGCTTGGGTAGGATTTGCACCGCGGCGATCTCATGCTGCCGGGCTCGAGTCGCGAGCCGGCGGCCGTTCCTTTCCTGGTCGCCGCGTTGTCACGTCAATCACACCATTCGCAAAGAGCGTTCGCCTAGGCTCTTACGATGGCTCGACAGCCGTCGACGGTGAACGATCGGTTCGCGCCCGGAGTCGTCGCCGCGAGTGGCAGGCGATTGGCAGCCACTGCCGGCCATCTCCCAGGACGGAGACCATCCGAATCATGAAACGACTGTTCGCGTTTTGCGTGCTCACCTTGGCCAGCGCCGGGTGCACGCAGTCCCGCGGCGCCCTGATGCGCGGGGCTTCGGATCCTCCGAGCCCTGTCGCGCTCGTGCCGGCGCCCGCGGGAACGGATGTCGTCACGCAGAGCCGCGGGGCCGTGGGTGTTTCCCACGATTTGAATGCGACCAGCCCAGGCCCGGAAGTCTCGGTGCCGCTGGTCGCGCAAATGACCGAGTAACCCGCGGAGAGAGCGATTTCTGAAGGTCACGGGGGCCGGGCCGGCCATTGACCCGACGTATCGATCACGCTGCGCCGCGCGCGATTGCCGCGGCCGGCCATCTCCAGGGAAGGAGACAAACTCAATCATGAAACGAGAGTTTGTGGCGAGCATGTTAAGCCTGGCACTGGCCGGCTGTGCTCAATCGCGCTCGACCCTCTCGAAGGCTGACGCGCCGGCCCAGGAGCCGGTGGCGATGACGCCCGTGCCGTCGCTTTACGACAGCGTGAATCGTGGCATGGGGGGCGACGCGCTGCGCAGAAGACCCTGAACAATGCCAACTCCTCAACCTGGTCGGGCCGCGCGCCCTACTCGGCGGCAGTGGGTACTGCCTTGGCAGGTGGTGCACGTGCAGCACCGGCGCCGACGCCCCTCACGGGTGCGGGTGCGCCGCCGAGCCTGGTGACGCAGACCACGCCGCCGCCGCCGGCGGCCAGCGCCGCCAGCAGCGGACCGACGGCCGCGGTGGCTGCGACCGCGGGCGCCATGCAAACCTCGCTCCCGGCGCTGCCGCCGCAAGGTGGACCGGGGGCCATCGAGCCGGCTCCGGCTGCCGCGCCGCCGGCAGCGGTGGCGGCTGAAACCCGTGCCAGCGCGGCTCAAAGCGGCAGGCCGGAGCTCGACGCTGGCTCGCCGGCCTTCGGCGCACCACCCGTGGCCACGGCTGTGCCCGATTCGAGTGTGACCGCTACAGCCACCACCACGGCGGCGGCGCCTGCCACGGCGGGCGCCGCCGCGGCGACCCGCCCGCAACCCAGCAAAGTGCGCGACCCGCTGCTGGGGCCCGACCCAGATCTGATGCCGCCCATGCCTGACGCCTCGGAGATCAAGGCGGCCCGGAAGTCAAAACCGAAGCCGAATTCGCCGGCGCAGCCGGCGGAGCCAGCCGCCAGCGCGAGTCCCAGCTCGGGCGCCGCGGCACCGGCTGACGCGATCTCAAATTCGCCGGCCCCGTTGCCGGCGGAGTCGGCGCCCAAGCCATCTGCCGGCACGACGTCGCCGAGTGAGCCGGGGCCGCTCGACCTGACGCCGGCGGCGGGGCCGCCCGTAACCGCGCCGGCTGATCCCCCCATCGCGCCGCCCGGCGATGCCGGTGCCGGCGCGAGCGCGGGCAACACGACCGCGGCCGACAAGCCGGCCGACCCGCGTGCCATGGCTGCGGAGCTGCCGATCGAGGCGGCGCCGCTTTCGTCTGCCGTCGTCGCGGCAACCTCGGCGCGCGCCAGCGCGCCGGGGCCGCCGCCGGCGCCGCGTATCGACCGCCAGATCGTCCGCACCGGCCTGGAAACTCGCCGCGGCGACCGCAAGGGCATTCACCCCCTCGATCTCGGCGCCGGCGGGCCCGTCGCTCGAGTCGGCGACGAGATCATCACCGTTCACGACCTGCGCCAGGCCCTGAGAGAATCCCTCAAGAATAAACCCGGCCTTTCTGCCGAGCTGCCGCCATTCCCGATCAGCGCGAGGCGAATCGCATGAGAGACTACTTCGCCAGACAGACCCTCGAAGAGCTGATCGAACAGAGCATGCTTGCGCAAGAGGCCAAGCGGCACATCAAGGACGCCAAGATGCTCGATCGGGTCAATGAAGAGGCCGACAAGATGTTCGAGGACATGACCATCCTCCCCCTCGAGCGGCAGTTCAACGTCGACTCGGTGCACAAGGTCAAGGAACGGCTGGCCGAGGAGGGACGATCGCTCGATGCGCTCGAGCGCTCGTTTCGCCAGGTCTTCCTCGGCGAAACGTATCTGCGTCAAAAGATCCAGGACCGTTTGAAAGTCGACCTGCCCGACAAGCTCAGATACTACAGCGAGCACAAGGAAAGCCACGAATTCGACCGGCCGGCCCAGACGACGTGGCGCGAGCTCTTGGTCGAAGTGAAATATCACCCCGACCGCGAAGCCGCCCGGCGCAAGGCCCTTGCCCTGTGGGAGCGGCTCAAGAAAGGCGAAGATTTCGCCACGCTGGCCCGGACCGAGAGCGAAGGGCTCTCCAGCTCGCGGAAAGAAGGGGGCCTGATGCAGACCTCTCCCGGCGGCTACGCCGTGGCGGCTGTGAATCAAGCCGCTCGAGTCGCTGCCGATCGGCCAGTACAGCACGGTACTCGAAGGCCCCGACAGCTTCCACATCGTCAAGGTCGAGAGCCGCCGCGCAGCCGGTCCGGCTTCGTTCGAGGAGGTTCAAGATAAAATCACGCCGATCCTGGTCAACGCCAAGTTCCGGACCGAGCGCACCGCGTTTACCGCCAAGCTCCGCCGCACCACCTTGATCGAGCGCTACCTCGACTAGCAACCGAGTGACCGATCACATCCTCGCCAGCTTGAAGCCCCGCCAGCACCCGTCCCACCCCATCCACCTCCCGCAATCCACGCCCGTTTCCGAAGCCCAGCACGCTGGTTGCAACCGTGAATCAGCGTGTGTTGAGCCACCCGATTCGCCAACTGGCAGATTAACGAGTTGCGCCCTGTTTCCGTCCCGGTTGACACTCGACTCTAATCATCTTGGCGATACGACCATCCCCGGCCTAATTCCACATTTGTGTCTGTTCCGATGAGTAAGTCAAAGCGGTGCACCTCCGGCGTTTCGGAATGGACCCGGACAAAGCCGGTTCGTCCCCCTGGATTCGGATCGATGAACAGGCCGACTGTCTTCAGATCTGAACCGACCGCCGATTCAGACAGCCGAAAGGGACCAACCCAATGGGGCGAAACGATCATGTGACCGGCTTCGACCCGATCGGCCAGGCGTTCGAGGCTCGGTCTAAAAGCAAGAAAGGTCAGATGGAGTGGCCAGAGTGTTGAAATCGTGACCGCCGGCATGATGGCTACTACGATGACCAATGCCGAAGATATGAATGGCAATCTCCTACGAACCGCATGGTCGTTGGTCGCGAGTTTGGTCCAGGCCAATCCCAGTGCACCGATCGATGGGAGAAGCACGAGCATCCATGCAATGTTAAGTAATGGTATAAGCATGTAATCGGGATAAATCGAAGCGACCACGTACAAACCGTTGCTCAAAACAGATAAGCCACCGAACCCGATTGCAACAATTCGGCGGCACCGCCAAAACCAAAGACAGCAACCAACAAGCAAAATCAGGCAGGGAATCGCCAGTAGCCAAAGGGGAATGTAGGTTGCGAGATACCGGACGTAGAGTGTTAGAAATCCGGCCGCAAGGGCGATAGACAACATCACAGTCTTCAACGTGAATCTCATGCGGCTATTTCCGTTCGACCAGCAGTCACTTCACGACAGTCTGAACGCGAAGGTCGCGCAACCGGGCACAGAGCGGGGCGGTCGAGGTATTGATCGCGGCGACACCAACTTGGAGTGGCGGCCCCCAACTGTAAACGCCGACCCATCCGGGGATCGTCGTCCACTCATGGCCATCCACCCGAAATGAGGCCGTCACGTGGGCCCCCTTCCGTTCGAGCCGGAGTGTGATCAACCCCTCGTCGACCGCGGTGCCGGTGGACTTTTCCAGATTCGCGTGGTGGCGGCTTTCGAAATTGACGTAGTGGAACAGGCCCTTCCCCCGGAAGATGGCCGCGCGTTCGAGACGGATATAGTTATCGCGATCGCACAAAGCAACAGTCCAGTACCGTGGTAAGGCCGGGCATACGATGACGTGCCGTCCCCCTCCGGCCGCATCGGTCCGTCCACCGTCACCTCGGCAACGAAGTGCCCCTCGACGGGTCGGAGAACCCGCGGAGCTTCGATTTCCGCGTGTTCCACGCTCAGGTCGTGCAACGTTCCGGGCACGTCGATCGTCAGTTCCTCCCCCGCGCCTTTCAGTCGGCATTCCGCCGTGCACCCGAATACGACGCCCCAGCCGGCGATTGGGCCCGTGGCGACTTCGCGTCCTTTGGGGCCAAGCCGCCACGTCGCGATCAGCGGCCCGATCACCGCAGGGAGCAGCCGGGCGAAAGTCAGAAAGATCACGAGGGCGAGCAGCCAACTGATCGCCTTCGCGGGTGCCATGACGCGTCCCTTCATTCAAAAGAGCTGTTGGTGCCCGCATACATCCGGCCGATGCCAGGTACGACACGCTCCCGCCACGGCGCACCACGGCTTACGGATCTTCGTATCCCGTCGCCCCTTATTTGAGGGGAATCGATGCATAGCCACCCGATCTGACGACGCCGAAGGACCGAACCCGTTGAGGCAGCATGATGCGGCTTCCCAGAATGACAACACGGCGATGGATGGCCGCCGTAGCCGTCGTGGCGATCCTCGCGGCGGCCCTCATCGAAGTCGAGAACTCGTGGGAGCGATACAGCCGGTACACTTCTGCTCTCCGCGCATTTCATGCTTACGAGGTTTACTACGAAGAGGGCCGGGCTACCCTGGGACAATGTGTCGAGAGGTCCCGCCGCCTCATGGAAGCAGAGCTCGGCGTGCGTCGGGCGCGGGCGAAGCAGGTTGCAGCCATCGAGGTGCACTTAAATCGGGTATCGTCACTGATTGATGACGAAATCAACTACCCTTGGGGCCTGCATGACACGGATTACGAAAGAGCCCCTTGGATTGGCGCGGCGAGAGAATCCCTCCTCGAATGCCGGGCGAGACTCGACGACCTGATCCGCGCGGTGACCGGCCAGAGCGATTCGCGACGGCGCCGTATGTGTCCTTGCCCGAACGGGGATTAAGAAGAGGATTAAGAAGAGGATTACGATTACGACTACGATTAGGACCATACTGGAACAGCTCGGGCCTGCCGGTTCTGCGTCGTCCTCTCGGGAGATTGTTGGTCCTGCCGGAGGATGCCTTAAGTCGACAACGAGCGAGCGCATCACGCCCCCAACTCCCCGGCCGACTTTCGGGTTGCGCACGTTTTGACGGCGCGAACGATTCAGCCGTGTATGTCGGCTGTGCGCGTCACTTCGGGGACATCGCTATTCGCCCCCATAGATGCCATCGATTTCAACACCCGCAACGTGTGGCATCTATGGCATCTATGGAGTGGAGTGGCATCTATGGGGCCAATGGCTCGGCTCCGGCTCAGGCCTAACCGCAGCGGCGCTGGACGGCCCGATGCGTCCCGCCAGGAGAACGTGCGTATCCGCGCAACCCCTACGATCGCCACAAACCGCAGTTCAGCAACGCCAATTCCGGCCCTCATCACCAAAAAAGTGGCATACTCGCAGGCTTTTGGCAGTGAAGGGGTTCATAAAACCTGCCATCCAGTGCCACTTTTTGCCAAACGACCCGACGACGAGAGGGTGCGTGCCAAGCGAGGAGTTCGCGCCTCCGGTACAGCACGCTCGCGCTCCTCACCGATTGCCCTTCTTCGAGGTGCGCCGCACGTTGCTAAGGGCACTGGAGCTGCTGTAGCATTTTCGTGATGGGTGCGCCAGCGCGCCGTGAGCCCCTGGATTGCGTCATCCGCCAGATCACGCCCGAGCGGATCGAGGAGTCTGGAGACGCCGTATGGCCGAAATAGCGAAGTCGTTTCATTACGGCGCGAATTGCTCGGCCGCGGCGTGCGCGGCTCCGGCCGTTTACAAACTGGCCGCAGCCTGGAGCGACGGCACCAGCCGTGAGCTCAAGAATTACGGACTGGCGTGCGCGGCCCACCGCGGAGCCCTGCTGGCCAACGCGCACCGCCGGCACCAGGGCCTTAAACTTTCCGACGGCGAGACCGTCGGCCCGGTCGAGCTCTATCTCCTTGCGCCGGGATGCCGTGACGTCGAATTGGTCAAAATATCCGAATGAATTCTGTGAACAATCGGTGAAAAAAAGTAGGGCGGCCCCTTGACATTTAGCCAAGGGGGATTAGCCTATGCGTTGTCGGATGTGACGCTGTTATCAAAAGCCTCTCGATCCGGCCGAGGCATCGGCCTCGTTTATAAACGGGCCTCTTCTCTGTTCCGGCCCCGCCGATCCGCCATGCGGGTCGGTGGGGTTTTTTCGAGTCGAGCGTGTGTCGCCACGAGACTGGAACGGAGAGGGACCCGAGTTTGTCATCGAATGGGGTGGCCGGCGCTGGTCACTCAAGGTCGATCTGACCAACCCAGGCCTCCGCGGTGCCGAGGGCGGCTTCGGCGCGACCCTCTTGTCGTTGACCGGGCTGGCCGAGGCTGGCCGCTCGCAGGCCGGCTTGTTCACGGCCGAGACGTTGGTCGGTTACGAGCTCCATCGCAATCGCGTGATGGTGACGTTTGCGCCTCCGGGTTGGGGAGGCGTCAATGTTCGCGCGGCGTGGGGCGGTCACGCGGCGACAGGGGCGATCGACCTGGAAATCCAGGTTACGGCGAGCTCAGTCGGACAACTGCAGAACCTGGAAGTCTACGTCGATAGCCGCTTCGGGACCTGGCCCGAAGACAACGCGCCCGTCTGCTCGCAACAGGTTGAGCCGCGCGACCTTCGCTCGGCCGCCCTTTCTTACGACGGCCGCGAAGCCGAGTGGGTGGTGCAATCCTTGACGACGCTGCCCGTTCCCGGACTAAAAAGGCCCCCGCTCGCGCCGCGCGTCGTTGCGGCCCCGATGGCCGAGACCGCAGGTTCGTATCTCGAGCTGGTTCGCCCCGATGACGTCGCGCGGCGAATCACCTGCCTTGCGAGCTCGCGACCTGAAAACCACGAGCGCATCCTCGGCACTCGCTACGCACTCTTCGGCCACGACCTCGAAAAGGGGGTCGTGCTGCGGGCGCGCCTGCGCGGGCTGTGGACCGATGGCCAACCGACCGACACCGTCGCCCTATCATTGCAACATTCGTTTATTTCTGAGGCACTTCCGCTGGGCCCGTAAGAAAAGGGGACGGACGGACGATTGCAGCCGCCCCGGGGCGGCTGCCCTAGAGCAACCACGTCAACCCCACGTCCAGTTCATCTGGCAGGACCCAGGGGGCAAGGAAACGCTCCACTGCAGCTTGCCGGTCGCCGCCGAAAAAGTCGGCGCAGGCGTGCCCGTGGGCGTTTGCCAGGGCCCTAGCTCCTTGAGATCGGGGCACGTGAGCGCGACGTCGAGCGCGACAGAATGTTTGAGCTCTGAAGCAAGGTTCAGGTGGTAGACCTTGCCGCCGATCGGGCGCTCGAGCCGGTACGACACCTCGCCGCACGGGAACGACTGCTTGCTGCCCGTTTGCGGCCATTGGCTCGGCAAGGTCGGGCGCAGGCTGAGCCGGCGATCAACGGCATCGTAATCGAGGCCGGCGAGATCCATGATGGTCTCGATCAACATCCCGTGGAGCCGCCAGCCGGTACCGCCCGGGTTGGCGACGCGGCGGGCCGAATCCATGCCGCGGCCCGGTGTGCGGAGCGTGAGTCCCAACTGCGAAATCCGCCCCAGGATGGCTTCGAGCATCGCGATCGCCTTGGCCCAGTGCCGCCCCTGACCGGTCTCGTGGCCGAGCTGGATCAAGTAGCGGGCCATCCACAGGGTCGCCACCGTCGAGACGTCGTGCGGGTCGCCACCGGGCCCGCCGCCGCTCGAGTCACCGGACTCGTAAGCGGTATGGGCCAGCAGGTTGGGGTCTCCCTTGAGTGCTTCGTTGCCGCGCAGGATGCCTTCAGCCGTGCGGATCAACACCGGGTCCGACGCGGGCAGCAGGCCGAACGGCACCGACAGGCCGAGCATGTTGATGTCGAGCACGCGCGAGCATTCGGTGATGAGACGCGGGTCGTCGGTCCAGAGCCCTTTTTGCTTGGAGAGTCGGCGGGCCTGCAAGAAACGGCCCGTGTCGGAGTCGATGAACCCCGGGCTCTCGGGCCGGCTGGCGGCGACAACCTTGAGGATCCCCTCCTGCCAGATGCGGGCTGCGCGCTCTTGCCAGAGTTCGCCCGAACCGCTCAAGCCCAGCTCGGTCGCCAGCCGGGCGGCCGCGCGCAGGCCGGCGACGACGCACGCGTTGGAATAGAGGAACGCGCCGAAGAGCTGGTCGCCGCTGCCGGCCGAGTAGACGACATTCAGGTCTTCGAGCATGCGCAGACCCGGATGCCCGCCCGAATCGCCGCAGCAAACCGCGGCCGCTTGCTCGATCATCGGCCATACCGCCGCAACCAGCTCTTTGTTGCCGGTGCGCCGGTAGTGGCGCTCCAGTCCCCAAGGCACCAGCGCCGTCTGGTCGACGGCCGGCGTTTCCCACTCGGGAAGGCCGTCGATTGAGTATTTCTGGAACCAGTAGAGAAATGTGCGATGATGCTGCGCGCACCCGGTAAAGCCACTGGTAAACGCCCCGGCCGATTTCGTGATGGCCCACGCGGTCGAGCGACCCGCCCAGCCTGATCGCGTCGCGCGGCCAGCAATAGGCGCTCAAGCCGCGATCGAAGCCTGAGGCGATTCCACCCCACTCGGCGTCGGCATGGAGCGCCGCCGCCAGCGCCGACCGGCGCAGATGAACAGCATAGGTCGGTTTGGGAAAATACGGGTCGGGAACCGGCTCGACGAAATCGTCCCACTCGCGGGCGGTCTGCGTGCTCAACCTGGTCGAGATCGGTGGAACGAAACCAGGTCAAAGCGGGGCGCAGCCAGTGCTCGAATGTGCCGCGGTCGCCGCTCCAGCCCGTGAACGCGCCGCTCACCAGAAGGTCGAGCGCGACCGTCTCGCCGGCGGGGAGCTCGATCGAGCGAAAGAGCAACGCCTCGTTGGGCCCGGTGGGCTCGCACTCGACTTCACCGCGGCCGTCAAGGGCGATCGCAAACTCGATCGTCGCGTCGCGGGCCAGCTTGCGGTTGGAATGCGAATGACCGCGGTTGATCGCCAGAAGCGCCCGGTCGAGGTCGTGCCACGAGAGCCCGACGTCGCCGACCCCACCGTTAATCTCGGCCTGCACGTAGACCGCAAAGACGGCCGCGCGGGGCTCGCGCCCCTCGTTCTTGATCAAGAACCGCTTGATGTACTGGCCCGGCGATTTTTCCTGACCTGCGTTCTTGGGCAGACACTCCCCCATCGCAGCGAAGTCGACGATGAGGACCTGAATCGGCCCGGAGCGCCAGCTCAGCCTGGTCGTCAGCAGATTGGTCACGCCCTGGTATTGCTGATACGGCTCCCACGCCGCCCGCTCCGAAAACCAATCGAGCCGGCGGCCCACCGCCAGGCCGCCGACGATCGCCCGAAAATGGCACCGGCTCTGGGGCTGGTCGCCCTCGCGCGGGCGGACGAACGAGTGAAGCCCGACCGTCGGAAAGTAAATGTCGTATGTCGAACCCCGCCCGTCGACGCGGATCGTCATCATCCGATTGCCCACGAGCGCCTCGGCCCCCCCGAGCAATGATTCGTTCGACTCGGTTCGATCGGGCAGATTCGGGCGCACCAGCGTGTCTTGAAAGGCACTCTGGGCCGACGTCCCGTCGGCCCGGTCGACGATGGCCCGGTAGTGCAGCTTGGTTCCGACCGCCTGCGGCGGCAGCGGCGCATGCCAGAAGCTGTTCGCGCCTTTGTTCTCGATCCAGTACGCCGGCAGCAATCCCAGCCGGGAATCGTCGGCAAAAACCTCGATCCAGGCGCGCTGGTTCGCCTGAATCGGATGGGTTCCGATCACGGCCGCCGACCACATCCCGGCTCGCACGGGCCCGCCAAGCCGACCCTTGGCCGCTGATTCGATCCACGTCGCCAACATCGCCAGGGCGCCTCGCACCAAGGCCGCCAAGCCAGCCGCGAGGGACGCGACCCTCGTCCCTCTGTTCGGGTTTGACAAGACGCGGGCTTGAGCGCTCGATTCTGGTAGATTCAGCGTGGTGCGCCAAGGGGCGGCTGGTCGGCGACTCGCCCTGCAGACGGGGCTGTCGCTCGCGAACCCTCAATGGCCCACAACGACGCGGCACCGAGCCCGTTCCACACGAAGGTCCGCCCGAGCAGACCCACAGCCCATGCCTCTTCTCACAGATAGGCAGGCGAGATTCAGGTCGCGAACCTGGCCGCTGCGCCGCAGAAAATCAACACTGCGACCATTCTGTCGCCGAGCGAGGCCGCGTTCTTATGCTTAACCAGTCAGGGCAACCGAGTGACCGCGGCCCTCCCGGGCGATACCGGTTCGTTGAGGTGCGATCTCTTCGCGGTACACCGGAACATCGGTCGGAGCTTCGATTCCGATTCGAATTTGATTGCGGTCGATCTTGACTACGGTGACAACGATGTTGTCGCCGATGACGATCTTCTCGCCCAGCTTCCTGCTTAACACCAGCATGATGATCTCCCGGTTGGTCTCGGAGAACTGGAACCCTGTCTGAACGTAGAGCTATAAGTTGTAACCTTAATATTGCAATTCGTGTGCCATCTCGATTAGTTTGAATAAGCACGATTACCTAAACTCCTTGATAGGAAACCGTTAGATTCGCTGCTCGTCTTGTTGCGCTTTCGCTCCGATGAGCACAACACGGAACGTGCTTCGCTCTTTCTCCATAACAGTTTGTAAAAATGGGAAGTGTTCTTAACAACTCAACGCCCTGGCGTGAGCCCGTCGACCCGTCAGGCACACCGGTGCGCGGCTACGGCAGCCGCCGAGATCGAGCGTTTCGGCGTTTGGCGCGAGCGAGTTACGATTGGGCGGCGGCCCAAACGACAAGATTGCCGCATGAGGCGCCCGTGTCAGGTCGACGTGCGGCGTCTGGCCGGATGGCTGAGTGACGGAAGCGGTGGTGCTGAATACCTGGGTTCCCAAATCATCGAATCCGGCTGCGCTCATAGCGAATTCGTCGTGTTCGCCTTGGTCCGCTACGCCGATAATTGGTCGATGCGCAGCGGACGGAAGCCGATCGCGTCGGCGGCGACGCAATGATAGCGGATGCCGCCGACCATTCCCTGAGTAGCGTGTGGCCACTGGCCCTCAATGTGCAGGTGGCCGTAGACGCAGGCATTCACCCCCGCTCGTTCGAGCAATTCGACACATGGCCCGGGGCGTCCGTGAGCGTCGAAGGGGGGGTAATGCCACAATACGTAGAGCGGCGTTTCCGGGTCTCGCCGTAATCCGGCCGCGCATTCGAGGGCTCGGCTCAGGGAGGCTGCTTCGCGGTCGATGGCCTCTTGCTCGAGACGGTCAAGGGGAAGGTCGCCGTCGAGCCGGCGATCCGGCGGTGCCGCAGACGATGACTCCGTGGGTCGCAAGGGCGTCGCCCTCGACGGCCAGGATCGACGGCCGCAGGAGCGGCCGGATCGCGGCGATGCCATTCCACCACCGGTCGTGGTTGCCCGGCGAGAGGACTTTGCTTCCCGGCAGCCGAGCGAGCCACTCGAGATCAGGCTGAAGGTCGCGGTGGTTCCGGGCCATCGAGACGTCGCCGGGAATCAAGACCAGGTCGCCGGGTCGGACCACTTGGCGCCAGTTTCGCTCGATCTGCGCTGCGTGGTCGCGCCAGCGCGCGGCATACCGCTCGCGCCGATCGGGCCGGGCAAACGAAAGATGCAGGTCGGAGATCGCCCAGACGTTCATTTAACGAGGGACGTAGACATTGGGCGCCTCCCCGACGAACGGGTTGGATCGTTTTTCTGCGCCGATCGTCGTGACCGGGCCATGGCCCGGGTAGATCAAGCGTTGAATCGGGCAGCGTAAAGAGCTTGGTGCGAATGCCCGCAAGCAGGGTCGGCATGCTTCCACCCAGGTCGGTTCGGCCGATCGAGCCGGCGAAGAGGACGTCGCCGCCGAACACAACGAGCGGGTCGGAGGCATGGTAGACGTAAACCACCGAGCCGGGACTGTGACCGGGAATCTCGCGCACCTCGAACTCCAGGCCCGCCACCTCGAAGCGTTCGCCGTCGGCGACCAGGCGGTCCGCGCGGGGACTTGTCAGCGGCAGACCGAACGGCGCACTCAGGTTTTGATCGGGGTCGGCAAGCAGGCTTGCTTCGTTGCGGCCGATCACGAGCGGCGCGTCGGGAAACGCCTCCTTCATGGCCGCGTTGCCGGCAATGTGATCGGCGTGCCCGTGTGTGTTGAGGATCGCCGCCAAGCGAAGTCCCCCTTCGCGCAGTCGCGCCAACAGCGACCGCGTGTCGAAGCCGGGATCGACCACGACGGCCTCGCTTGCGCCCTCTGCGCCAAGCGAGATAGGCGACCTGGGCGAAGGGTGCTGACTCAACGCTCTCGATTTTGATCGACACCGCCGCCGGACCTCGGTCTTCTGGCTCGCGTCACCCGCAGGCCGCCCGGTGGCAGCGCTCGAGGTCGTCGCGCAAACCAACTTGAAAAGTTGACACAGCCTGAGAGGACGGCCAGGCTGGCTTTCGTCCGTTTATAGCACCTGCGCCGGCTGTCCGCCAGGAATTCGAGAAAATGCGCGTCGATTTGTGTATGGCTCGCCAATTGCGTGTTATAGATTAAAGAGGAAGCCCTCCACGACCGCGCGGGCCTTGCGACTAGCAGAGGAGGCTTGCGCCCGAGCATTCAGAATCTGAAGAGTGTTGACGCGGCGTGACGAGGGGCGGTTGCCGCGCCCGCCGGCGCTTCGAGGTGCTCCCGCACGACGCGGGCTGTTCGCCCACGTTCGTTTACGTTCGACGACCAGGCCATCGATTGGGAAACGGGTGGTTCATGCACGCTCGAGAGACGAGGCTCGGTCGGCCGACGCGATGGTTCGAATGGCGAGGCCATTGCGCCAGATGGCTTGCGCTTTTATTGGGCTTAGCGGCCACCTTACGGGCGGGCGAAGATCGTGGGCCGGCGACCGACACCGCGACCACCAAGGTCCAGCCAGACCGAGCTCCTGCAGGCGTCTCTCTTGCAAAGGCCAAAGCGGCCGCGGCCCCATCGCAGCCGACGCCCCGCAGCCACGACGGCCAGCGTGAGGGAGCCGCCGAACGCATCGCGGCCGTCGACAAGTCCGAGTCGCCGGCCAAACGCGCTAAACCCTACGCACAACCTCTGGGGCCGTCCGCTGCGGCGGCGCCGAAGCCGCGCCGATCGATCGAGCGCTTCGAACCATCGCCGAATGCCAGGCCCACTACCAGGCGGTGAGCGACTACACCTGCACATTTTATAAGCGTGAACGCATCGGCGGGCGGCTGACGCCACCCCACGTCATGACCATGAAGGTGCGCACCAAGCCCCACAGTATCTACCTCAAGTTCGAGCAACCCGCGCACGGACGTGAGGCGATTTATGTCGCCGGCCGGCACGGCGGCAAGCTGCTGGCCCATGACGTCGGAATCAACAAACTGCTCGCCGGCACCCTCCAGCTCGAGCCGACCTCGGCACGGGCCATGGAAGATTGTCGGCATCCGATCACCGAGGCCGGCATCGGCCCGCTTCTCGACACGCTCGCCAAGCGATGGGCCCTTGAATTGAATCCCGCGGAATCTGTGATCGTCTTCCGCGGCGATCTCGCCATCGGCCCTCGCTCATGCACGATGATCGAATCAATTCACCCACGCAAGCTATCGCATTTCCTCTATCACAAGGTGCGCGTCTACATTGACGACGAGCTTAGGCTTGCCAATCCGCTTCGAGGCCTATGACTGGCCCACACGCCCGCTCGTCGAACCCGAGCTTGCAGAAGAGTATACCTACACAGATCTTAAGCTGAATGTCGGCCTTAAAGAAGTCGACTTCGACGTCGCCAATGCCGCGTATTCGTTTGGCCGGTTCTGAAGCGACGGCGGTACTCGTACTTGCCCGGGTTTAAATAAACCAACCAAACGAGGCAAGTCGTTTCTATTCGAGTCGGCGAAGGGCAAGCCGCGAGGCACTGCCGCTGGCCCGTTCGACTTGCCCAATCCTCACGAACGGGTCGACCGCCGGCCGATAAAGAGTAGCGAAGCGAGCGACGAATCGCGGTGGCGGATCGAAAACGGGGAAGAGTGGGCTGACGAGGCAGCCACGCCCGCGAAACCAAGAAGACGGCTTGCCGACGCGCGAGCGAAGGGACCTTGGCAGAGGACGGTTACTACGCTAGAATCCCGCCCGCCTCGAGCTTCGAGATCACCTCTAATCAAGTTCCCGACGCTGCCGTCCTCTCGTTCGGGGCTAACTTCCTCTCGACGCCGCCTCCATCGAAGTCGCTGGTTTAATTTTGCACGGAACGACCGTTCCAGGATGGAAGATGGTCAAGGTTTGACTGTTCTGTTCCATGGAAGGAGGCGCGATGAGCATGGTTCCATCCTCCCCGGCACAGACCCGCGTGCACATCCGATGGATGATTCGGCGCGACATGCCCGAAGTCCTTGCGATCGAGCATGCGAGCTTCGAGTTCCCGTGGTGTGAGGAGGAGTTCCTTCGCGTCCTGCGCCAGCGCAACTGCATTGGGATGGTCGCCGAGCACGGTGAGCGAATCGTCGGCTTCATGATTTACGAGCTGCACCGGCACAAGATCCACGTGCTCGATTTCGCCACGCACGCCGAATTTCGCCGCCGCGGCGTCGGACGGCAAATGATCGCGAAACTTGTCGGCAAGCTCTCGACGCAGAGGCGCAATCGGATCTCGCTGTACGTGCGTGAGACCAACCTGCCACGCGCAGTTGTTCTACCGTGTCCTGGGTTTCCGCGCGACCGAGGTCATCCGCGAGCATTACGCCGACACGGGCGAAGACGCGTATTCGATGGCGTACCATCTCGACGAGTCGGTACTCGAAGATGATCGCCCCGCGAACCGAATCGCCAAGCAGTTCGGCGGCTGACGGCGCACTTTGGTGGGCGGGGCGCTGCCGACGGACGACGCGGCGTCTCTAGCTTGCGCAAACAGGCCCGAATCAGAATCTTGGTCGACCGCGGCGGCGCGGAGCGCTCTATTGCTTCCGGGTCCCCGCGGTCGCGCCTTTTGCAGTCGCAGCTTCAGACGCTTACCTGCGCCGAGCCCCCAAGGTGGATTCCACTTCGCAAGAGCGATAGACTTCATTGATGTGGTGACCAAGGCCGACAATCGCACCCCGGTTGAACCGCCAGCGCGTCATGACCAATCCCGAATCTGCGCCTTTAGACTCTGCCGACACCGACGTGGCGGCTGGAAAACTGCCGCTTGGACCCAATCGTCCGAGCGCGCAGGCGTGTCCAGAGCCGGGTCGGCCCCGCTATTCGATCGCGCGATGGAAGCCTGCTACTCGCTGGATTTTGTTGCCGCCTGGGCCGGACGGCTGTTCTTGTTGGTCGGCGCGCTGACTGCCGTTTGCGCCTTGGCTGACTATGCTTCGCGTTCGACGACGTCTACGGCCGGTTGGCTCGCGGCGCTGGCTCATGCTGGCGGCCTACTCGTGGTTTTCTTTCTGGCGGGATATGGCACTGCGTTACTCTGCGATGCCTGCGCTCGAGCGCTTCGAGTGCATCGCCGTGGTGTCGGAGCGATGGGGCGATCAAGGCGCGAAGACGATCGATTTATTGGCGCGTGTCGATCAAAAGCTGGATTCCGCGCTTGCACGCGGGCCGGAAGTTGAAGCGACCGGCGCCGCACTTTCGCGAACCGTTTTCGAGATCGAGCGAGCGATCGCGACAGCCCGATGGTCTGAAGCGGAGAGCCTGATCAAGCAGCTCGAGGCGGCTTCGCCCGGCGACCCGGCCCTGGCGGTCGTGAGAGAACAGTTTTCCGCGGCGCGCGACCGAGTCAAGCAGCAGCAGCTCGCCCGACTCGAGGCGGCCCGAGACGTTAATGACCCCCAAAGCGTGCTGGAATTCTATGAGAATCTCACTCCTGTGCTTGATCAAGAGCCGCGTGGCGCGCTCAAGCGGGACCTGGCGAAGTGGTTCTTGACCCTGATCCAACGTCGCCTCCGCACCGGCAAGATTCAGCCTGAAGTCGTCCAGCTCGCAGAGCGCGTTGCAGATGTGTTCGCCACGACCGTCGAGGGTGCGAGCGTGCGTGCGTCGCTGCCGATGCTCAGGCGAAGCGTCGGCCAGTGTCCGCGCTGCGCGCACCCTATACAGGCGTGGCCGACGCCTGCCCTCGTTGTCTGGCCGGAGCCTCCCCAACGACGTCCCGCGGCGGCTCCAACGGCGAGCGGCGTCCGGCAGCAATAAAAGAGCCGGACGATCTGCCCGCAGCAGACGCGACCTCCTAGGCGATTCACCGGTCACAGAATCGCGATCAGGCCGTCTCACAGGCCGCTGTCTAATCCGGTTGAACGTGCTGGATCGAGATTACCTCGAATATCCTGTCTCGCCCAGCTTGACGCGCGGACAGGCGTCGGCTAGGGATGAATGATAGTGTTTTGTTTTTTGCGGCAGCAACCACGTCGCGTTCCGGCTACCCGAAAGGACAAGTCCATGTTCCGCCGATTGGCAGCGGTTTGGTTGATCGCGGTCGCGAGCACGACTGTGGCTGAGGGCAGGTTGCGAGCGCAGATGCCGTTTCCGACCGACCTGGTGCCTAGACGGACGTCGCTTGAACGGCTGGGGCTCGAGCGGCAATGGTATGGGGTCGTTCCGCTGGTCGAAGCCGAACGGGTGCTGCGGATCAGTCTGGGAGGCGGTTTTGTCTTTGCGCAGACCAGCTACGCCATGCTGTACGCCTTCGACGCCGAGTCGGGCCGATTATTATGGTCGTCCCAGTTAGGTGAGCGGACAGGCTTTGCACGCGGCGTCGCCGCCAACTCATTCGGCGTGTTCGTGACCAATTCAGACACCTTTTTTGCTCTCGACCGCAATACCGGCCGAAGAATCTGGAAATACGAACTGAGCACGATCCCGACAAGCTCGCCCGCGTGCGACGAACGCCTGGCCATTGTCGGCCCTGACATCGGGCGATATCTATGCTTTCGCAGCTGAAGCGCACCGACAACCAAGGGAAAACCCACATCCGCATGGAGCCTCGAATCGTGTGGAACTGGGCGACAGGAGGCCCGATTCTCACGCGGCCGCTCCCGGCGGAACAGATTGTCGCTTACGGCTCGAGCGACGACAAGGCCTATGCTGTGGTCGCGTCTGAGCGCACACCGCTGTACCGGTTCCCGACCGGCGGCGCGATCGGAGAAGGGCTGGCAGGTTATGGCACGCGGATGCTGCTGATTCCTTCGGCCGACAACAATCTTTACGCCGTCGACTTGTTCACGGCCCGAGTCTTGTGGGTTTTTGCCTCGGGCGCACCGATCGAGCAAGAGCCGCTGGTGAGTGACGAAGACATCTTCACCCTTAACACGGCTGGCCTTTTCACCTGTCTTGAACCGTCGACCGGCGAACCGCGCTGGCAGGCGTCGACCCATGGCGGCCGGCTCGCCGCCATCAGCCCAACCAAGCTCTATCTCCGCTCGGTTGACCGTGATCTGTTCGTCATCGACCGCAAGACCGGGCGCACGCTGGTCACACCCGGCGAGTCGCACTTGCGCGCGGGGCTGAATCTGCGCGAATACAACTTGAACATCGTCAATCGATTCAATGACCGGATATATTTCGGCACCGGCTCGGGTATGGTAGTCTGCATGCGCGAGGCGGGCCTCGCCCAGCCTCAGCCGCTCACGGACCCCAAGGCGCGTCCGTTTGGCTACGTTCCCCCCGAGGGCATCAAGCTCTCGCCGGCGCCAACTCCGAGTGCCGAGCCGGCTGAGCAGCCCAAGACCGAGCAGACGACGCCCGCGGGCGAAGAGGCTGACAAGGAGAAGGAAAAGGAGAAGGCGGCCGACAAGGAGCAAGAAAAGGAGAAGCCGGCCGAAAAGGAGAAAGATCAACCGGCGGACGAGAAAGACAAGGAGAAGCCGGCCGAGAAGGAGTAGGATGGCGACGCCGCACCGAAGAAAGACGAGCGGCTCGCGTACTGACATGAACGACACCATAGTTCCGGTACGGCGCGCTCTCTTGAGCGTGTACGACAAGCGGGGTTTGCTTGACCTGGCCGCCGCTTTGTCGGCGCGCGACGTCCAGCTTTTGGCCAGCGGCGGGACGCACGCCGCCTTGAAGTCCGGCGGGTTCGCCGTCACCGAAGTCGCCGACTACACCGGCCAGCCCGAGGTTCTCGGCGGCCGGGTCAAGACGTTGCATCCCAAGATCCACGGCGGAATCCTGGCGCGCCGCGAACGTGCCGGACGACCTGGCCACGCTCGAGCGGCAGGGCTTCCAGCCGATCGACCTGGTCGTCGTGAACCTCTATCCGTTCGAGGCCACCATCGCCGAGCGGGGTGCAACCTTCGCCGACGCCATCGAGAACATCGATATCGGCGGCCCGTCGCTGATTCGGGCGGCGGCCAAGAACCACGCTCACGTCGCCGTCGCGACCAGTCCCGACCAGTATGACGAGCTGATCGTCGCGCTCCGAGGGCCGGGGGGAACCACGCTGGAACAGCGGCGCCGGCTCGCCACCGCCGCGTTTAGCCAGACTGCCCGCTACGACCGGGCCATCGCCCTTTACCTCGAGCGATCGCGTCGCCCCGACTGCAGAGCATCGGCAACCGTGTATCCCGACCGGCTCGACCTGCGTTTCACGCTCCGGCAGCCGCTGCGTTACGGTGAAAACCCGCACCAGACGGCCGCCTTTTACGTCGAGCTCGACCCTCGGCGGCCCCAACCTGGCGACGGCCGTGCTGCGGCACGGCAAGGAGCTCTCGTACAACAACCTGCTCGACCTCGATAGCGCGCTCAAGCTGGTGCGCTCGCTGGGCCCGACGGCCGCATGCATCCTCAAGCACAACAACCCCTGCGGGGCCGCGGTCGCCGCCGACCTCGCAACCGCGTTCGAGCGAGCCTACGAGGGAGATCCGGTGAGTGCCTTCGGCGGGATCGTCGGCTTGAGTCGAACGGTCGATCTCGCCACGGCCACTCTGATGTGTCAGCCCGGCCGGTTCATCGAGGCGATACTGGCCCCCGGGCTTCGACGACGCCGCACTCGAATGTCTGCGCACCAAGCCGAGCTGGCGAAACAGCGTCCGGTTGCTCGATCTCGGGCCTGCCGCTTGAAGCCTCGGGCGAAGCGCCGGCGGGCCACGACCTTCGGCGCATCGAGGGGGGCTTGCTCGTTCAAAGCTGGGACGAGCTGGAAACCGACCCGGCCGGCGTACGTGGTCGCAACCCGCCGCGCCCCCACCGACGGCCGAGCGCCTGGACCTTGCATTCGCCTGGCGCATGTGCGCGGCCGTCAAGTCCAACGCGATCGTGCTGGCGAAGGACGGTCAGGTCGTGGGCGTCGGCGCCGGCCAGATGAGCCGGCTCGACTCGGTGAGGATCGCCGTCGAAAAGGCCGGCCCGCGCGCCAGGGGATCGGTGCTGGCCTCCGACGCTTTCTTCCCGTTCCGAGATGGACCCGACACGGCCGCCGCGGCCGGAGTCACCGCCATCATTCAGCCCGGCGGCTCCAAGCGCGACGCCGAGACCGTGGCCGCCTGCGACGAGCACGACATGGCCATGGTGCTCACCGGACGCCGGCACTTCCGGCATTGACGTTCCAGTGCGCCGCTTTAGCGGTGTCCGCCGCCGCCTCCTCCGTGGCCGCCGCCAAAGCCGCCCATGCCGCCGTGGAAGCCGCCCATGCCGCCGCCGAAGCCGCTGCCGAGCCCGCCGCGGAAGCCGCCCATGCCACCGTAGCCGCCGCCCACAGCGCCGGGATGCACTCCCATGCCGCCGGGCTGCATTCCCATTCCACCGCCCATCGCGCCGGGATGCGCGGCCATGCCACCCATGCCGCCCATGCCGCCGCCCATGGGCGCACCCATCCGCCCCATGTTGCCACCCATGGCGGCGTTTCCCATGCCGCTACGCATCGCGCCGGCGCCCATGTTCGAGCCGACACCGCTGCGCACGATCACCGCCCCATTGCCGGCCGCCTGGCCAAACTGGCGGCCGCCTCCCGCCGCTTGACCGGTTCGTGCCGCCAGCGCATTCGTCGATGCGCCGTTGCTGGTGCTGCGCGATTGCGCGCCGTTGTAAGACGAGCGCCAGGCATTCGAGCCCGACGACATGCTGCTGGCGCGCTGGACTTGCCCCGCCCCCGATCGGCTCGCCGTCTGACTAGCGCTCGAATTATGTGAAAACGGATTTCCATAAGCATGCGACGATGCCGGCGAGTGCACGCCGCTGCCGCGCCGGCGCTGACCGAACGGTTGACGCTGGCGTTCCGCGTGACGCTGGTCGTGCGCGTGGTCGTGTTGCCGTTACGAGTCACGCTCGTGCTGCGGGTCACGCTCACGCTCCGGTTGATGGACACGTTGCGGTTGGCAAACGCGAAGCGATTGCCGAGGCCAGCCGGGCCCAACGCACGCGGCCCCAGCCAGCCGCCCCACGGACCCCAGGGGTACCCAGGCGTAAGCCGACCAAAGCCGCCGAAGCCGAACCCGAAGAACGGAAAGCCAAAGCCAACCCCGAGGCCAAAGCCGCGGAAGCCCAAGCCAAACCCGAGGCCCAAGCCGAAGCCGCCGTAGCCACCAAAGCCGCCATAGCCACCATAGCCGCCGTAACCGCCATAGCCGCCGTAGCCACCATAGCCGCCGTAGCCGCAAGCCGCCGTAACCCCCGTATACGGTATCCGTAGCCCATACCGTAGTACGGATAACCCGTACCCGTAGAACGGATAGCCGTAGCCGAAGCCGTCGTAGGGATAGCCGATTCCCATGCCGAACGAGCCACCCAGGAGGCCGCCGTAGTAGCCTCCGCGCCAAAGCCATAGGGCGAACCATGTCCGTAGCCCCCGCCATACTGGACCGGCGTTGCGCTAGTAGGGGTAACCATCGTTGCCGTAGTACGGGTAGTCGAGGTAGCCGTAGTAACCGTTCAGATATCCGTACGACGCGTAGCCGTAATAGCGGCCCGAGTCGTCGTAAGAAGGCACCCGGATAGCCGTCGTAGTTGGAGTTGGGCCGGCCAAAGGCACCGTTGAGCTGGCCGTACATCTCGGGCGGAACCTTGGTGTACGGCTGATAGACCAGGTCGTCGGCCCCGCGCGCGTCTTGTCGACGTCGGCGGGGGCGAACAGCGTACCGCGATCGTCGAGCGTGCGGTCCCAGTAGCCGTCCTGAAACACCCAGCCGTCGGGCTGACGGACCCACTGGGCCGGCACCCACGACCAGCCGGGCTGGACCTTGGCCCAGAAGCCCTTCTTCCAGGTGACGCCGTCGCCGTCGGGATAGTACTGCCCGGGAATGATAGAAGCAATCGGCGCGCGGGCGGCTCGCCTGGATCGTCGTCGGGACGCTCTTGCGGAGGGCCGTTCTTGCGATAATCGATGCGGTCGGTTCTCCGGTCGCTCCAGAAGCCGGGCACGCGATACCAGCCCTTGTCGTCGCGCTTCCAGTAGCCGTTGACCCAGAACCGACCGGGAGGCGGCACGCGCCAGGTGCCGGTGACCCAGACGAAGTCGTTGCGGTTGGCGTCCCATTCCCAGTAGCCTTCGATCCACTCGGCACTGGCACTCGGCGGGTCGATTCCCGGCCGCTCGGCGACGGGCGGCGGCGGCGCCTTCACGACGTGCGCCGGCTCGCGATCCTTGCGCGGCGAGAGAAACGCCTCGTGCAAGGGACCTTCCATGAGTGGCTTGACTCTCGGGGTGGCGTTGTTTCCGCCCATCCCGGCGGCTGCCCCGGCTTGCGCCTCGAGCGGCGGTGGCAGGGCCGCTGCGTCGGGCGGCGGCGGCGGCGGAACCCCGAGCCTGGCGTCCTGCCCGGCGGCACCCGCCGTAAGTGAGCATCCGATCACAACCGCCAGCCCGATAAGCGACACGCGGTCCATGGCAAGCACTCCGCATCAACGTCGTGTGAGTCAGAGCGAGGCACGTCCCTATGCGTTCAATACGCTGAGGGAGCAAAGAAAGCACGCGCAGCTTGCCGCCCGGCGCCGATCCTTTATTCACTTTTTTCGGCAAGAGCCATCCGGTTGCGTCAACCGAACCCCGCCTGGCTGCCCTTTGCCTCGCTAGGGGGCGGGATCAAGCCTCGCATGTTGCCCCAAAGGAGAGCGAATAGCGGATTTCGGCGCTTCGTGCGCCCGCAACAGGCATTGTAGTCCTTCTACCGCCCGAATTGCCATGCATCCTGGCACGAATTTGCCTGGGTCGAGCGATCTTTGTGCAATTCGCTTTTTTCAGGTCGTCCTGAGCAGAGGCAGTGGATCAAACCCGCGACCGACAACTTGCTCGGCGGGGCAGCCGAGCCAGTCGGCGACGAGCGCTGCATAGACGCGGCGGAAGTCGGTGTGGAACTTGAGGTCGCCGTCATCGAGCTGGTCAAGTCTGGGGTGCGCGCCGACCAGGCCGGCCTTGGCGACGGGCCCGGCCACAAAAACCGGCGCGGCGGCGCCGTGGTCGGTGCCCTGCGAGGCGTTTTCCTCGACGCGGCGGCCGAACTCGCTGAAAGTCAACAGGGCAATCCGGTCGCCATGACCCGCAGCCGCTCAGGTCGTCGTGAAAGGCTGCGATCGAGTCGGACAGCTCGTTCAACAATGCCGCGTGGGTCCCGAGCTGATTGGCGTGCGTGTCGAAACCGTCGAGCGACGTATAAAAGATCCGCGTACCGAAGTCGGCCTTGATGATCTGAGCGATCAGCTCGAGGCGGCGTGCCAGCCCGAAATTGGGGTACTTGGGGCCTTTGCCGGCCGCCTTCGCGAGCTGTTCGAGCCGCCCGCTCGACTCGTACGCGGCCAGCGAGGTGCGGCTGATGAAGCCGAGCAATGGGTCGCCGGCGCGGCGATCGAGCGCCGCCATCTGAGCGAGGGCAGCGCGCTCGGTACGCTTTTCTTGATCGGTGCCGGAAAGCTGAAGCTTGTACGATTCGAGGCTCTCGACGGAAGGCACTTCGGTCTTCTTGGTCCTGAGGGCCAGCGGCACGGCTCGCGCACCGATGTGCAGCCCCGGCGGGTCGCCGCCCGGCCGGCGGGAGGCGGCGTCAAGCGCGCGGCCGAGCCAGCCGGTCTCGAGCGCCGCGGCGTTGTTTTCCAGCCGGGCCGTTTCCCAGATCTCCATCGAGCGAAAATGCGACCGATCGGGGTTGGGGTAGCCCACCCCCTGAACCACCGCCAGCCGCCCGCGCTCCGCCAGTTTGGCGAGAGCGCCCATCGCGGGATGCAGGCCGATCTCGGGCGTGAGCTTGTGCACCGAGCCGGCGGCGAGCCTGAAGCACGCGCCGAGCCCGGTTGTAGCCGTCGAGGCCGTGCGGGACGACCGTGTTCAGGCCGTCGTTGCCTCCCAGAAGCTGCACGACGACGAGCACCCGATTCTGGGACTTGTTGTCGGCGGCGGCCCGGGCCGAGCGGCCCAGAAAAACGGGGATCGTGGGTCGAGCCCAGCGCGACCAAGCGTACTCGATGCGAGCGACGTGTTCACGAAGCGGCGGCGGTTCCAGCTCATCGGTCAGCTCCTTCGCGTGTTCAAGAGAGATTGCTCCGGCCCGTACGGCAAACCCTCGGCATTTTTTTGCCCGCCGGCTCAGGCGAGTTGATACTCAGGCGACGTCAGGATCAGACGGACGACTTCGGCGACGGCGGCTTCGTCCCCGAGGCCGGCGCCGGCCGCGGCCTTCTCGATCTGCTGGCGGGCCGGCGGCGCGAGGCCATCTTGCACCAGAAGATCGATGAAGAACCGTGCCGCCGCGTCGCGGCCGGTCAGCCCGTAACGGTCGGCCAGGGCACGCGGGTTGAATCGCCCACCCAGCGCTTGGCTGTCGTCGGCGAGCAGGCCCAGCGCCACGTTGGCGCGGGCCAAAAGTGCGGTCGAGCTGATCCAGCCCGGTGCCCCCGTCCCAGCCGGCGACGCTCGGCGGAGCATAGAGGCTCTGCCCCATCCGGCCGCATGCGTCGGCCAGCGCGGTCGCCGGCACCGTCGGGCTCAAGACCTCGAGCGCGCGGATCGTGCCCACCGCATACTCGACCGGGCTCTTGACGCGCTGCCGTCTCATCGCCGGATCGAAGAACAAGTTCGACCGCAGAATCATCGCCACGGGCACCTCGATCTGGTAGTGCGCCTCGCGGAAAGCCGTCGCCAGCGGGGCGATGAGCGCGTCGGAAGGCGACGAGCGTGTCGCTCACAGAACTCGCGAACGAGCTTGCGGCAGATGAACTCCGCGCAGGCCGGCTGGCCGAGCAGGATCGGCCGGAATATCGTCGCCGTCCCACCGCCCGGTCTGGCCCAGCACGGTTTTCACGCCGTCGTCGTGCTGGCGCGCGTCCTCGACGAACCGGTCGCGGACGACAAACCAGCCCGTGAACGCCCGCGCCGCCTCACGGATGTCCTTTTCGGTGTAGTGGCCCCGCCCCAGCGTGAACAGCTCCATCACTTCGCGCGCGTAGTTTTCATTGGGCCTGGCCTTCTTGTTGATCGTCGAATCGAGCCAGATCAGCATCGCCGGGTCCTTGCCGATGCCCGCGACGAGCGCCTTGAAATCGCCCAGCGCGCCGAGCGCAGCAGGTTGTTCTGCCGGTGCATGAGCAGACGGGCTCTGGACCTTGACGTTCGACGTGGCGAAGTGATTGTGCCAGAAAAGCGTCATCCGTTCGCGAAGCGGGTGCAAGGGGTGAAGATCATGCGGTAGAGCCAAGCGCCTGGATCTGCGCCAGATCGGCCGACGGCGCCAGTAGTGCCGTCATGCCGTCGAGCGTGCCTTCAAACGTTACGCTGCCGGCGCACCGTCGCCGCATCGTGGCCTCGCCGCTTAAAATGCGTTCGATGCTCTTTGCCGGCCCGTCGCTCCGTCACGCTTCAAGACCGACCAGGGCGCGGCAAAGCCGCGCGCCGGTGCAGAGTGGGCCACGCACGCGAGGTCCCAGGGGCGGGTGCTCGTTGGCTCAAAGGGCGCCCAGGCCCGCGCAGGATCGTCGACCTGGAGGCTCGCCTTGCGATTCTCATCACCTCGCCTCCGGGTGCACGTGGTGCGATGGCGCGAGGCCGGAGTGTTCATCACCGCGCAGCTCGATCTTCACGTCGAGCCGTGTCGACGCCGGACTCGTCGACGCACGACGGCGCGGCCATGGCCGAGATGAGCGCAGCAAGCTCAGCCCGGCATCGACCTGGCGTTCGGCGTTTTCCCGGCTTTCGCCCCGGCCGAGCATGGCTGCATCGCCAGTCGCGTCACGGTTGAGCTCGAGCAGACTGGCCAGCTCGCGGCCGTCGGCCTCGAGCACGACCGTTTCACGACCCTCGGCAGGGCCGGCGGCTGCGCCGAGACGCCTTGAGCTCCTTGATCAGCTTGCGACCGAGCTCGGCGCTCGTGCTCAAGAAGAAATACTTGCCGACCTGGGCCGCCGACGGGCTGAAGTTGTAGCGCTGGTTGGGCGTCTCGGTGCTGGCACCTTCGCCCTTAGGGACCATGTACGTCGCCGTGGCGAGCGTCACGCCTTCGACAACTTCCGAGCCCAGCTCGAGGGGCGGCCCTTTCTTCTGTACGGCATCGACGTTCGAGAGGCCGACGAAGGTCTGGAACGCGACCTTGAGCCGCTGGGCAAAGTCGGAATCGGGTGCACTGAGCTCGGTCACCAGGGCAAAGGCGGGCAGCTTGACGTCGGGCGGCGGTTTCAGGGCGCCGATAGTCTTGTCCGGCAACGACCAGCCGCCAGTGCGGCTCGAAGGCACCCAGCACATCCGGCCCGAACTCGCGGACGCCGAAAAACTGGCCGGCGAACGTGTCGAGCTGGGCAAATCCCTGGACGGTTTCGGGCGGAAACAGCTCGGTGCGCGACTCCCAGATCGTCGACCAGTCGCGCCACAGCGAGAGCGACGCAATCGTGCCGGGCGGCCGGATGCGCGCGGCGGCCCCTTTGCCGGCTGCCGGCACGTAACCCTTGTAAGCAGCCGGGCGCCCCTCCTTGGCCAAGGGGGCCTCAACGCTCGCCCCCAGCTCGGTGTCGGACCACCGCAGGCTGGCCGAAGTGCCGGCGCGCTCTGCAAGGCCTCGTACCACGACCCGAAGAAGAGGACGACGCCCGTGTCGGGCTTGTCCTTGAGTGTGAACTGCGTCGGGGTAGAGCGCTCGCAAGCGCTCGAGCCGCGCCAATCCCCCAGGCCAGCGCATCGGGCCCTTGCTTTTCTTTGAGGGCCTTCCAGTCCGGCTGATCGGCCAGCGACAAGCTGTTCGAGCCGGCGGAACCCGAGCTCTGCCGCTTGGCGGTGGCAGCCGCCGCCGTTCGATCGATCAATCGTTGCAGGTTCTCGACCGAATTCGACACGACAAGCTTTCCGCGAGACGATCGCGTAGGCACCGGCGTTCGGCGCGCCCGGTCGATGAATGATCGCGCCCTTGTGCTCGGTCGTGGGCACAGGATCGGAGTTCCCTTTATTCTTGGCGTCCTGCGCGCACCAGCTTGAGCAGCGCCTGGTTCGCCCGTTCGAGCAAGCCCGAATCCTTGGGAGTGATGATCAAGTAAAACCGCAGTGGCTGCGCGGCCTCGGCTTCGAACGCCGCGAGGATTCCGCCGCCAATCAAGTCGCCGAGCCCCTTGTCCCAGGTGGTGTCAAGCTGGGCGGCGATGAGCTTGACCACCGAGCTCAGCTCGGCGAGTTTCTTGTCCTTGAGCAGCTTTTGATATTGCGGGAAGAGCTTCAAGTATTCCTGAGTCTGCGGGTCGGTCGCACGGCCGATCAAGCGGTCGGGGCGGGCCACTTCGAGGCAGGCGAGGGCGTCGGCGGCTATCCAGCGGTCGGGGCTGGCGCTTTCCCGTCCGGCATCGGCCCGGGCACGAGGGCCGTTGACGATCGCGGCCGACGCGACCAGAAACAAGACTGAAATCGCCAGCGGCCGCCAACCAGAATCACTCGCAGCCCGCTCGTAACTGTGATTCGCCATTCCGCGTCTTCGCGTGTTCATCTCCCCTGCCCTTTTGGTAGGTGTTGCCATCGAGCGACGTCTACGAGCCCTGCCAGCGCCGGTGCGTCGTCGGATTGGGGCTGTCGATCCATCTTACCCTTACCTCCGACCGGTGGCCCGAAGTTTCGGAAAATCGGCTAACCGCGCGTAGGAGCCGTCGCTTGCGACCACCAAGGACTAATGACCAAGGACTAATGACATGGCGGTGTGGAAGCATACGGCCGCCTTGCTTGCACACTCACGCCGCCTCTATGATGAAGCTGAGGGGAGGCACAGCGATGTTCCGGTGGATTTCTCTCGTGATGGTGGCGGTCTCGCTCACTGCCGCGGTGGCGACCCTTGCGTTCTTCGCGCCGGAGCCCGCCCCGAAGCCCGTCACGGTGGACCCCGTGCGAACCGGGCCCCCGCCCCATGTCGAAATTGTCGGTTCGCTGCAGCATGATTTTGGCATCATGTCGACACTCGCCAAGGGCAAGCACTCGTGGACGGTGAAGAACAGCGGCGAAGGCAACCTCGAGTTGTCGCTTCTCGGGTCAAGCTGCTCGTGCACTGTCGCCAAGTTAAAGTCAGTGGACGGTCAGCCCGCGCCCAATGTCGTGGTCAAGCCGGGCGAATCGACCACGATCGACCTGGAGTGGGACACGAAGAGCGCGGCCGGCCCCTACTTGAAGAGCGCCAGGATCGGCACCAACGACCTCAAGCGCCCGAACTTTCAGCTCGACGTCAAGGGCTCGGTCTACCCGCCGGTATTCGTTGCTCCGCCGGAAATGATCCGGTTCGAGTCGATCTCGAACGAAGAGGTCAACCGGGCGAGTGTCTCGGTGTTCTCGATGGATCGGCCCGCGACCAAGATCATCAAGCTAACTAGCTCGCGGCCCGAGCTGATCGTCGCCAGGCAAGCGCCGCTTACCGACGACCTGCGCAAGCAATTCAATGTCAAGGCCGGCGGCTACAAGCTCTTCGTCGAGATCAAGCCGGGCATGCCGATCGGATCGTTTCAAGACGAGGTGGAAATCGAGACCGACCATCCCCTGATGCCACGGGTCAAGGTCTCGGTCGCGGGGTCGGTCACCGGCCCGATCAGCGTCACGCCGCCGGGCCTGCGCATCGATCGCGTCACGCGCAAGAACGGCGCCACCGGCGAGCTTGCCGTGCTGGTCCGCGGCGATCGCCCCACCAGGTTCGAGGTCGCGCAAAAGCCGGCGGGCGTCGAGGTCTCGATCGAGCCCAGCGAGACCAGCGCGGAGAAAGGCCGCTACCGTCTGCGGGTGACGGTGCTGCCCGGAGCTCACCCCGGCATGATCGACGACACGATGATCATCAAGACCGACCACCCTGGCGCTGCGCGAGCTCAAGGTTCCGATCCACATCGTGGTGTCGACCGTCGGCGAGGGCTGAGCGTGTGACCGCCAGGTCGTGATGCCGGAGACGAGGATGAAGCAGGGAATCGTGTGGTGCGCGGGAGTCGTCAACTTCATCGCAGCGGCGGCGGCACTGGCGTTGGCCGCGGCGGCCGACGGCGATCTACCGCAGTCGGAAATCAAAGAGCCGGGTGTCGGGCCGCCCTTGTCGGCGGCCGCGGCCGCGGCCGGTTTTCAGGTGCCCGAGGGCTTTCACGTGTCGGTCTTCGCCGCCGAGCCCGACGTGCAGAACCCGATCGCGATGGCCTGGGACCGCCGCGGGCCGGCTCTGGATCGCCGAAAACTACACGTATGCCGACGTGACCAAGAAGATCGACCTGGCGCTCCGCGATCGGGTGCTGATCTTTGAAGACACCGACGGCGACGGCCACTGTCGACAGCCGCACGGTATTCACCGACGAGGTGCAGTTGCTCTCCAGCGTCGAGCTCGGTTCAGGCGGCGTCTGGCTGTTGTGCCCGCCACGGTTGCTCTTCATGCCCGACCGTGACGGCGACGACGTGCCCGACGGACCGGCCGAGGTCATGCTCGACGGCTTTCGTCGTCCCACCGGAGAACTACCACACGTTTGCCAACGGCCTGCGCTTCGGCCCCGACGGCTGGCTCTACGGCCGCTGCGGCGCATCGTCGCCGGGCGAGATCGGCGCGCCGGGAGCACCCGAATCGCTGCGCGTGCCGGTTGCGCGGCGGCGTGTGGCGCTACCACCCGCGTCGCAAGCGTTTTGAAGCTCTGGCTCACGGCACGACCAATCCCTGGGGCTACGACTGGAACGCGCTCGGCGAGCTGTTCTTCATCAACACCGTCAACGGCCACCTCTGGCACATGATCGCCGGCGCGCACTTCGCTGCGCCCGCACACGATCGATCCCAATCCCCAGGGCCTATGCGCAGATCGACCAGCACGCCGACCACTGGCACTGGGATACGTCGCAACCGCTCAAGCTGGGCGTCGCTCTCGAGACGAGACAGGTCGTTCGGCGGCGGCCATGCGCATTGCGGCGTGTCGATCTACCTGGCCGACCAGTGGCCCGAAGCCGTATCGCGGCAAGCTGCTCACGCTCAACTTCCACGGCCGGCGCGTCAACGTCGAGCGGCTCGAGCGCTCCGGCAGCGGTTACGCCGGCCGGCACGAGCCCGACATCCTGCTTCGCCGCCGACCCCTGGTTCCGCGGGATCGACCTGAGCTACGGCCCCGACGGCAGCGTGTACATTCTCGACTGGAGCGATACCGGCGAGTGCCACGAGCGCGACGGCGTCCACCGCGGCTCGGGCCGGATCTATCAAGTTCAGCTATGGCAGATCGCCGCCGAGTCGCGGCCGGCGACCTGGCACGAGTCGAGCGAAGCGGAACTGGTCGCGCTGCACCGGCACCCCAACGAGTGGTTCGTGCGCCAGGCCCGGCGCGTGCTCGCCGACCGCGCTCCGCGCGGCGACGACTCGACCGTCGCCAAAGCAGGCGCTGCGCGAGTCTCTTCGACCATGATGCCGACCCGGTGCGCAAGCTGCGGGCGCTCTGGTCCCTCTACGTCATCGGCGGCGCCGATCGAGCCTTGCTCTGCGGCTCTGCTCGATCACAAGGACGAGTCGATCCGCGCCTGGGCGATCCGCCTGCTGACCGACGAGCTGCCGATCGACACGTGTTTTCTCGCCGCGTCGGCCCCGACGTCGAGCCATCGGCCGCGCTCTTGGCCAAGCTCGACAGCGATGGCCAGGACGACCCGTCGGGCCTGGTGCGACTGGTGCTGGCATCGACGCTGCAACGGCTGCCGGTCAATCGCCGCGTCGAGCTCGCCAGCGCGCTCTTGCTCGCACGGGCGAAGATGCCACCGACCACAACCTGCCGTCCTTGATCTGGACCGGCCTGATCGCCGTCGCCGACGCCGACCGGGGGCCCTCGCGTCACTCGTCGACTTACTGCCGGGTTCCCGCTGTCGCCGGCCTGATCGCCCGCCGGCTGGCTGAAGACATCGACACCCGGCCCGCGCCGCTCAGTTCCCTGCTGGAGGCGAGCTGCGCAGCGGCCGCGTGAAATCAGATCGGAAGTTGTCGCGGGTCTCTCCGCGGGGCTGGCCGGCTGGCACAAGGCCCCCAAGCCCGCCGCCTGGGACCGCTTCCAGGCGACGGTCGAACCGACCGCCGGCTCGAAAACCGCCTCGCAGTTGCGCGAGCTGGCCGCGCTCTTCGGCGATGGCCGGGCGCTCGAAGAGGTCCGGCGGCTGGCGCTCGACGAAGAGGCCGCGATCGAGCTGCGCAAGTCGGCGCTCGCAGACGCTGATCGAGCTCCGGCCTCCCGACTTGCGCACGATCTGTGAGCGGCTGGTCCGGGTGCGCGTACCTGAATCCTACGGCGGTGCGCGGACTGGCGCTTTTCGACGACCCGGCCGATCGGCAAGACGCTGGCCCAGAATTATCGATCGTTTCATCCCACCGACCGCGCGGCGCGTGCTCGAGACCCTGGTCTCGCGCTCCGGCATTCGCGCGCGCTCTACTCGACCAGGTTGCCGCAGGCCGAATCCCGCGCGGCGATATCTCGCCGTTCCACGCTCGCCAGATCCTGAGCCTGGGCGACGCCGAGCTCAAGAAACGACTGTCGAACGTCTGGGGCGAGCTGCGTGTCTCGGCCGCCGACCGCAAGGCCAGGATCAGCCAGCTCAAGAGACAAGCTGAAAGCCACCGCCCTGGCCGTGGGCGATCGCAGCCACGGGCGGGCAATCTTCGACCGTGCCTGTGCCTCGTGCCACAAGCTCTACGGCAGCGGCGGCGAGATCGGCCCCGACCTCACCGGCTCGGGCCGCGACAACGTCGATTACCTGCTGGAGAACATCGTCGACCCGAGCGCCGTCGTCACGGCCGACTTCCGGATGGTCGTCGTCGCCATGCACGACGGCCGCGTCTTTAACGGCCTCGTGAAACGCCAAACCGACCGCACGCTCGACACTCCAGACCCAGACCGAGCTCGATCGTGATCGACCGATCCGAAATCGAGAGCGTGCAGCCATCGCCCTCGTCGCTCATGCCCGACGGACTGCTCGATGCGCTCAATGCCTCCGAAGTTCGCGACTTGTTCGCTTACCTGGTGCACCCGACGCAGGTTCCCTTGCCGAGAGCAGATGACGAAAGGCCCGACCGTCCGGACGAGTCGTTAACTCGTTGGCTGCGGACGGCCGGGCGACCGCGGGGGGGCTCGCTGTCAGATCAAATGTCCCCATCAATAGAGGCGAGCGAGCCGGTGCGCGGTTACATCTTTTTTGAAAAATACCGACGCATCTATTCCCTTTCCGCGCCGCTCTTAGCCGGCGCCTTCGAGTTCGGGATAGTATGAGGCAAAGTGGCTTAAAATGGGAAAACAGCTCTATCGGTCATCTATCGGTCCGCTGGTGGTACGTGGACTTTCAAGGGAGACCAATACGTGGAAATGCTGGAGTACGGGCTGGGTGAAGACTTCAAGCTCCTCGGGGGCAACCCGCAGTCGTTCACTGTCAAACTCGAGGGGGACAAATGGCATCACAGCGGCACATTGTCCACCGGGCTGAAGCTGGAGGAAGTCTGGGAGCGAGCCAGCGACAAGTGACGCTTGCCGCACCGAGCCACGCCACGTGAAGAAGTTGCACCGAAAAAAGACCGAGGCAACGATTACGTCCGATTGGGCGCCCGAAGCACCGCCGCTTTCGATCAGCGTGCGAGGCGCCGCGCGTGCACAATTTGCGGAACATCGACGTCGACCTGCCGCGCGACATGCTGGTGGTCTTGACCGGCGTGAGCGGATCGGGCAAGAGCTCGCTGGCGTTCGACACGATTCACGCCGAAGGCCGCCGGCGGTTCCTCGAATGTGTGTCGACCGGCGCGCGGGTTGCTCGATCAGCTCGAGCGCCCGGATGTCGATGCGATTGAGGGCTTGCCGCCGACTGTCGCCATCGACCAGCGCGCCGGATTGGCAAACCCGCGCAGCACGCTGGGAACACTCACCGAGATCCACGACTACCTGCGGCTTCTGTTTGCCAAGATCGGCGAGCCCCACTGCCCACGCTGCGGGGCGGCGATCAACCGGCAGACCCCCGAGCAGATGGCCGACTGGATCATGAAGCTGCCCGAGGGCAAGAAGGCGCAGGTCCTCGCCCCCTTGGTCCGTGACCGTAAGGGAGAGCACGTTGATATCTTCCAGGCGATCCGCCGCGCCGGATTGATTCGTGCGCGGGTCGACGGCGCAATGGTCGAGGTGACCGACGCGCCCCCCAAGCTTGCCGAAAGCGCGCCGGCACACGATCGAAGCCGTCGTCGACCGGATCTCGATCCGTGAGGGCATCCGCCCGCGGCTGGCCGAGAGCCTCGACCTGGCGCTGCGGCTTTCGGGCGGCACGGTGCTGGCCCTCACGGAGCGGCTCGACGGCGCTCACCACGGGTCGGCCGGCGGTTGGGACGAACAGCTCCTGAGCGTTCATCTAAGCTGTCAGGCCTGCGGCGCCGGACTGGCCGCGCTCGACCCGCGCAGCTTCAGCTTCAACTCCCCCCACGGCGCCTGTCCGGTCTGCCAAGGCCTGGGAGTTCAACAAAGCGGTGACGACGGTCGCGCCGCCGGGGCGTTTGCCGACGAGGCAATTCCCTGCCCGGACTGCGGCGGCTCCCGGCTCCGGCCCGAAGCCCTGGCGGTACAAATTAAAGAACATTCGATTCACGACCTGAGCTCGATGGCTCTAAGCGACCTTCTCGAGTTCTTCCGGTCCTTGAGAGTCGCGCCGGCCCTTGAGGCGATCGCGGCCCCCGTGACCCGCGAAATATCCAGCCGGCTCACGTTTCTCGTCGAGGCTGGGCTCGAGTATCTCTCACTGAGCCGCGGAACGGATACGCTCTCCGGCGGTGAGCTGGCGCACGCGGCTGGCGTCGCAGCTAGGGTCCGGACTGGTGGGCGTGTGCACCATTCTCGACGAGCCGACCGCGGGGCTGCACCCGCGCGACACCGCCCGGTTGATCGCGATTGTGCGCCGGCTGGTTGGCCTGGGAAACAGCGTCGTGGTCGTCGAGCACGATGAGTCAGTCATTCGCAGCGCCGACTGGTTGGTTGACCTGGGCCCGGGCGCGGGCCGCGACGGCGGGCTCGTGGTGGCAACGGGCACGCCTGAGACCATCGCCTCGTCGCCCGCGTCGCTGACCGGGCAATACCTCAGCCGCGCGCAGCCCCGGCCGTCGCCGCCAGCCGGCGGCTTGATTCCACCCCGGGCTGGATCGAGATCAAGGGCGCGGCCGCGCACAACTTGAAGCAGGTCGGCGCCCGCTTTCCGCTGGCGGCGATCACCTGCGTCACCGGGGTGAGCGGCTCGGGCAAGAGCACCCTGGTGCACGACGTCCTCGCCCGCGCCGTCCGGCGCGGTTTGCAACAGCCGCCGCAGTCCAAGGGCGCGATCGGCGGTGTTTCCGGCCTCGACGCCATCGATCAGCTCTTTCTGGTCGATCAGGCCCCGATCGGCAAGAGCCCGCGCTCGACGCCGGCCACCGCGACCGGCGTGTTCCGCGAGATTCGCCGCGTCTTTGCCGCCACCCGCGAGGCCAGGCTGCGCCGGTTCCGCGCCAGCCGGTTCAGCTTCAACGCCCCGGCCGGGCGCTGCGAGGCCTGCCTGGGTCTCGGCCAGCGAACGATCGCCATGCGCTTCTTTCCCGACCTCACAGTGACCTGCGAAGAATGCTGTGGCAAGCGGTTCAACCGCCAAACCCTGGAAGTGCACTTCAAGGGCAAGTCGATTGGCGACATGCTCGAGATGCGCGTCGACGAAGCACGCGAGTTGTTCCAGGCGGTCCCGCGGGTGCTCGCCGGGCTCGATGCGCTCTCCGAGGCCGGGCTAGGATACGTGACACTCGGCCAATCGAGCACGACCCTCTCGGGCGGCGAAAGCCAGCGCGTCGAGCTGGCGGCCGAGCTGGGACGGCCCGCCAGCGGCCGAGCACTCTATATCCTCGACGAACCAACGACGGGCCTGCATTTCGCCGATATCGAGCGGCTGCTCTCGATACTCCACAGGCTGGCCGACCGCGGCCATACGGTCCTTGTGATCGAGCACCAGCTCGACGTGATCGCCGCGGCCGATTGGGTCATCGACCTTGGTCCTGAAGGAGGCGCCGCGGCGGCCAGGTCGTCGCTATCGGCCCGCCCAGCGCCGATCGCAGCCTGCCAGGCCAGCTACACGGGAGCGGCGCTCCGAGAGCGCGCTTCCCGGAGCGCCCGTCGGCCCCAACCAAGCAACGGCCCTGAGCCGCCCGCACGAACCTCGGGGCGGCGAAATCCGCGGTATTTCGCCGCCTTTTGGGCGTGACGCCACCCTCAGCGCCGCGAACCGCGTCGGTACTCGTCGTCTTTCTCCGGTGGGACATCGCGCACCTTGGCTAACACTCGGTCGAACCTGCCGCGATGACCGCGCGCAGCCCGC
>CAWHMZ010000006.1:0-140967 GCA_963830625.1 uncultured Isosphaeraceae bacterium
GGAAACGAGGACGCAGTTAGTATTCACCTCGCCCGTCGCCTCTGATATCAATTGGTGACATGTCACGAATGGCGAGAGTCGCACCTGGTGGGCTTGTTTATCACGTCCTGAACCGGTCGGTCGGCAGGATGCACATGTTCCGCAACGAGGCTGACTTCGAGGCGTTCGAGCGTGTGATCGTTGAAACCCACGAGCGCGAGCCAATTCGGATTCTGTCGTATTGTGTGTTATCGAGCCACTGGCACTTTGTCGTCTGGCCCGAGGAGGACGGTCAATTGACAGGCTTCTGCCGGAAGCTTGCGCACACGCACGCGATGCGCTGGCGCGTTTCGCACCGAACCGTGGGGTACGGGCACCTCTATCAAGGACGGTTCAAGAGTTTCCCTGTGCAGAGTGACCACCACTTGTTGTCCTTGTTGCGCTACATCGAGCGAAATCCCGTGTCGGCAGGCCTGGTCGAGAAGGCGCAACTGTGGCGATGGAGCAGCTTGTGGTCGAGGGTGCATGGCGACGAGGCGATCCAGGCCTTGTTGTCACCCTGGCCGGTGCAGCGGCCGGCAAACTGGACGGCTCGCGTCAATGCACCATTGACCCTGAAAGAATTAAAGCGAGTGCGACTGAGCCTCGAGCGCGGAAGACCCTATGGCAGCGACGAGTGGGTCAGCCAAACGGTAAAGGAACTCGGCCTGGAGCACACCATACGCCCAGAGGGTCGGTCACGCAAGACAAGCCAGACTCCGACCGACTCGACGCGGTAGCAAAGTGCATGTGCCCGAAATGCAGAGCGTCAGACACGGTGAACTCTTCCCTGTCTCGCTCCCAAGGCGTTGCGTTCGTGTTCCTGCCCCGGGGCACACTCCCGTTTCCGTCCTGGGGCAATAAACGAGCTACATCCCGGTTTCGTCCGCCGGCGAGGGTCATCCCCTGCGTGCCGGGGTCCCTGGCCACCGTCGGACTGGTAGCGGTGATGCCGTGCTTGACGGACCTGTACCACTCTGCCTGGTCTCTCGGTTTCGGGACGTCCCTCCTGGTATACTCGGGCCTGACGCTCCGGCGCCCCGGCGGGGCCGCGTTGCCACGCGGCGCTTGACGACCTCAAAGGGGAGAGGGCAACGATGGACACCGATTACGACCGGATCGCGGAGCAGTACCAGCGGGCGAGGCTCCAGCCGTGGCGGACGCACATCGAGCGCTACACGCTGCTCCGACTGGCCGGCGACGTGGCGGGGAAGGCGGCGATCGACCTGGCCTGCGGGGAGGGGTACTACACCCGCGCACTCCGTCAGCAGGGCGCCGCGCGGATCGTCGGCGTGGACCTGTCGCGCGCGATGATTGGGCTGGCCGAGGCCGAGGAGGCGCAACGGCCGCTGGGCGTCGAGTACCGCGTGGGGGATGTCCGGACGCTCGAGGTGCCCGGGGAGTTCGACCTGGCCTTCGCGGCGTACCTGCTCAACTACGCCCACTCGGCTGAGGAGCTGGAGCAGATGTGCCGGGCGGTGGCCCGCGCGCTGAGGCCCGGCGGGCGTTTCGTGACGGTCAACAGTAACCCCGCAGAGCCGATTGTCGCCTTCCCTGCGGCCCGCGCCTACGGCTTCTCGAGGCGCGTCGAGGGGGAGTTGGTGGAAGGTGCGCCCGTCGTCTTGGAGTTCTTCCTGCCCGAAGGCTCCTTCGAGGTGACGAACTACTACCTCAGCGCGGGGACGATGGAAACGGCGTTCCGCGCGGCGGGCCTGCGCCAGCTGCGCTGGCACGCGGCCGAGGTCTCGCCCGAGGGCCTGCGCGAGTTCGGCCGGGAATACTGGGCGGACTTCCTCGCCCACCCGCCGGTGGCCTTCATCGTTTGCGTCAAGTAGGTCTCCGGCAGAGGATGCGTGGTGGCCGGCCTGGAAGGGCGGTCCCCGGTTGACGGCGCCGCCAGTCCGGGGCTCAGCCCGACCCTGTCCGCATCGCCAAGTCACGTGTACTGCACTGCCTCAAAGAGCGATTCGGCGAGCTGATCCAGGAAGCACGATTTCTTTCGGCCCTCGTGCCGCTTTGGTGTGACAGACCGCGCATTCCTTCTTCAGGACCCGGCCTCGCTCTCGTCGCGAGGATGGAGCTTACTTATATTTTTATGCGGTCGTCAACCGACGAGAACCTAGAGTTGTGCGGCCCAGCGAGTCGCCTTTCTTTCCTCTTGCGCGCGTCGGTCCGACTAAACCGACGCGCGCTACAGCCAGGGCGCGCAAGGAATCGACATGGAGCACTCCGAAACTGGCTCATGTCAGTAACGGTGGTAAACCCGGCGTGAGGTTCCTCGCTCGATCGAAACGAGGAATAAGGTCCATGCCTGCATGGCTGGTCGGTGGAACAAGACAGAGAAGAAGATGGTTTTTGTGCATCAGGTCGGGAATAGACCAACAAAGGAGCCGCTGTTTGACGGCGCACTCCAACAGATGGAAAACTGGCTCTGATTTCGCGATCGGACTCATCTCATCGCCGCGCTGGCAACGAGACACAGAACGGAAGCGCCGCCCTTCAAACGATCGTGTTGCCGGGAACAAGACAGAGAAGAAAACGGTCTTGCCGACGCCCCGGGGAACAAGCCTCCGGAGCGCTGCACTCTCCAAACGACCGAAAGCGCTGCCGAATCAGAGATCGGTCCCAAGGCGTAATAGAGCGCAGGCTGGAAGGTTAAATCCCCGATCGGAATCCGCTCGAAGCCGGGTGGAAAACTGGTCAATCAGCTCGGCCGCTCAAGCGGCCCATGCGCACACGGTCGCCCGCATTAACTGGACCGACGCCCTGGAGGTCGAGACCGAGAACAAGCGGGCACGGCTCGCCGCCGAGCCGCTCGTCGACGATGCCCGTGGCGGGACCGCATGGCGCTTCGCGGCGTCTGCCGAGCAGGGAACAGGATGCAAGGCGGCGTTTTTCGTCTCGCTGCGATGGTTGCCCCGTGGAAACGCGTAGCCTCGCGAGCGGTTAGCGGGACATCATCCCCTTCATTTCCCCCCAAGAACCGTGGTAAGCTCCGGCGAAGAATTGACACGCACTCATGACCCTTCCGGGCTGCCGCCATGAAACGATTCCGACTGAGCACGCTCCTGCTCCTGGTCGTCATCGCCGCGCTCTGTCTCGCCCTGGTCATGCAGGAGCGGCGGGCCGCACGACGCGAGGCCGAGCTCGAGTTTAGACTTGTTCTAATGGAACATATGAGGTCTCAACCGGAAGTTTACCAGACACAACCAATGGAGATACAACTGGACGAGGCCAGTTTACAGGCATTGGCCGACCAGCTAACGGCCGTGAAGGGGGCGGATCGCTGAATGGGAACCGAGCTGGTCAAAGTCTCCGAGGTTATCACTGTCGTCGTCGAACAACCAACGTTGCCAGTACTGTTGGAGCGGCTCGCCAGACACCCACGCGCGGCCTGCCGGACACCCGGGTTTGAGCGGCCTCTTGCTGTCCATGGATGGGTGTCCGCTGGTCCGCGCGCGCACCCGGGAGTTGGGGGCGGCCAGTGGGTGTCTACCTTTCGCGATAGAAAGAACCCGCTCGACTCGTCCAGAACCCCTGGAGACTTGACAGCGCCGTTCCGGACTGCTCAAACTGCGTTTCAGGTGACCAGGAACGGGTCCAAACCGCTTCAACTCACCGGTCATCTGGGAAATGTCGGATGAAAGTCTTCGGGAAGGGACGTACCGAGGACGACCTGGCCAGAACGTTCGGAATCACCCGGCAGGGCGTCAACAATCGTAAACCCCTGCTGACGGAGGGGTTAAGGAGGCTATTCCGCGGTGTCGATTGAGAATTCCCGCAGGGGTAAGTTGCTCGTTGGGAAGCAGATACATCTAAGTGGTTGAGGCTCTTGCCCTGTCTGTCCTGGGCTCAGGGAAGCATTTGGCAAGCCTCGTTTGTTCCTCGTGTTGACAGAAACCAGGAATCCAGGTCTGACCGGAGGTCGTTCGGAAACCTCTTCCGCGTCCGGACCGTGGGGAGAGTTTCAATGTTCATCGCTCGTATGTATTCGTGGGGGAGTGATGATGATTGTGTGGGGCTCGACGGCATCGAAACATGCATGGGTGTATTTGTGGCGTATAACGGACTGAACACGCTTTTTGCGATCCACGTGCCGGCTTGCGGAGACAGTGGTGCAATGACTGGTCAGCAAAAGCTGACTCAGGGAAGAAACAGTTTTGTGAATTATGTAAGGAACCAGATTCCAGGTTTTGATGGGGATAACGCCAAACTTTTTGTCGTGGCTTCCATTGGCGGGAACAGGGATTTTGTCACGGAAACTTTTGAGTACTGTCAAGATTTTAACATTGATTTTGCGACATTTGTTCGGCCTGGAGGAAAAAACAAGGCAACGCTCATGCGTGTAACGAATGATCTTACGGGTGCGAGATCCCTCGATGGGGTTGCTGTGCTTTGTCTCCGTGACCATGCTAGAAACATTATATTCAAATATCAGAAGGCGTCGCAAGTTCGGTGGACTAAAGCATCGACAACAGGTGCGAATGCTGTCCCTGAACAACGCGCTGGATTTTTTTTCAATGGTGGTTATATTGATAACTACAGTTGTTCCACGAGCGCGGCAGGAGGATGGACGATTGCAACCAAGGAAAACTCAATCTTCGAGACAAAGCTATTTTTTCGGTAGGGGAAAAGCGTCGGGCCCGACTTGGTTCAAGGATGCGACGTCCTCGTGTGCGGCTCACGGTGCGGGTGCTGACCATCGTGGTGGCGGTCGCCACCCTGCTGACCGGCGGGTTCGTCCTCGCGAGGCGGTCGGCTCACTACCGACGGGAGGCCCTCTACCATTCCCGGGCCGCGGCGCGGGCGGCGGGCGCGAAGGCCGACTACCATGACCAGTTGGTCAAGAAGTACGAGCGGGCCGCCTATCGACCCTGGCTCCCTCTCGATCCCGACCCGCCGGACCTGGATTGAATCCATTGCCGCGCCTCGGTTCGACTATAGTTGATGCGGACAATTTGCCCCTCGCTCTCGGCACCTCCGCCCCGTCGATCAACGCCGCCCTGGCTGCTAAGAGTGCGGGGAGCCAACAGCGCCGCATAGCTTCCTATCCGCAGGACCATCTCGCCGTCAGTAAAACAAACGGCCGTTTTCTTTACTGGTTACGGCAAGTTGGCACGTTCGACGCGAATCCATACCTCCATCGGTAAAGAAACTCAGTGAGGATATCAAAGGCAAGCTCAGAAGCTTCGCGACGGGTTTCTTTACGAATGGCCGAGGGAGTAGGGATGCGGATCGGATACGCGACGGTATCGACACAGGATCAGAACCTGGATTTGCAGGGGCACGCCCTCAAGCAGGCGGGTTGCGATAAGATCGTCGAAGACACCGCCAGCGTCGGCAAAGCTCAGCGGTCCGGAGTGGACCGGATGCGGGAGCCACTGAGGCCAGGAGATGTGCTGGTGGTCTGGCGGCCGGACCGCCCCGGTCGATGACGTCAAGACGTCAAGGACATGGACGTCAACGACATGCATCGCACTGTAAGTGCGATTGCCCTCGGGATGAGAACCGTTGACCGATCCGTCGGCCCGGTTTGGCCAGTGCACGGGTCACCGTACGGACGGGCGCACCCGAATCGGCCTGTGGCTATCGTGCCGAGGATCGCCGTCGGGGCCCGACGATCAGCCCGCACCTCGCTGTTGTGCTTGTCCTTCGCGTTCTTCGCGTTCTACTACCCGCCGAGGCGGGTCGGTGTAATCTTCGGCGATAAATGGCACCAAATTCTCATCGCTAATTGGCAAGGTGCTGCCGTGGGAGATGCTGCTCGCACCATTTACCCCATGAATGAGTTAAAGCAGTAAGCAAAACCAGCGTTTTGTTTACCACGCCGGTCGCTCAGCGACTTCATCTCAAAAAAACCCAATTCGACGGGTTTCTTTACTCTAGCGGCTAGCCGGTGGAGGATGATCATCGGCTATGCGAGGGTTTCGACGAGGGAGCGAAATCTCGGATTGCGGCATGATGACCTGAAGCCGGCATTCGACGCGTCGTTCGATCCGACCGGAAGCGCGCAACACGGGGTTGAGATAGCAACGGGAAAGAACAGCGAATCAATGGCTTTATCACCTCCTCCGCCGCTCCGATAGCTACCGGATGGAGCGACCAGTTATCCGGGCGGGAATTGCACCCGTTGAAGATCCGAGCCTTTACACGGCGCACTGCTATCGAAACCCCAATTGCACGGAGGAGCGAGCGGTTATGACCAGACCCTCCTCTTCTCCCGGTCCGGGACGCGGCTGCTCGATTTCGGGGGCTGGGGGATGCATCTGCTCGCGCGCTGCCGGCCGACCCGATTGGCCCACTTGCTGCTCGAGGTGGGCGACGACCTCGATCGGAGCAAGGCCAGGCAGAAGCTTTCGTACGTGCGGCACCATCCCGCGCAGTTGGCCTTCTTTCGGCGCGTGGCGGCGTCCGGGATGCCGCTCAGTGTGAGACGGGCGGGGTTGTGGAATGATCTGCAACAGTTCGCCCGACTGCCGGTCTGTCCGCTGGAACGGATCTCCTGCCCGACGCTGGTCGTGCACGGCCGTGCCGATGGGAATGTCCCGCTGGCGCACGCGGAATTCGTCGCCGGCACCGTCCCGGACGCCGAGCTACTGGCGCTGGACGATTGCGGGCATATCATCTGGATCGGGCCCAAGGCGGGACGCGTCGCGGGGAAAGTGCGGGACTTCCTCATTCGACACCCATCCCTGGCGGCGAGCCGACGCAGGCAAGCGGACCGGCCGCGGAAATTCGCGCCGAACAAAACGCCGACCGCCGTCGAATGCCTGGATAGAGATAAGTGCGCCGGGCGGACCCGGAGTCCCTCCCGATGACCCTCATCGCCGTATTGATCCTCTTCCCAACGCCGTCGCTTCACGCCTGGGGGCTAGATGCTGCGCTCCCCGGAGGCCGTATCGACCTGCGCAGCGTCGCGCCCCTCATTGGCGGTCGAAGGTCAGTCTCGTTCCCGAGTGATCCGAGCGGGATCGACGAGTGCGCCAACGGCGGATGGGACGATAACGATGGAGCTGGGTCCGCTCTCGACGGGCGCGTACTCCGCGCCGGTGCCGGAAGGAAAGCCAGGCGGCCGGCCGATGCCTAATGCCGGTGATCTCCTCGCACTCCGTTCGATCGCATCCCCTCCGCTGTTAAAACTTCCTGCTCAGTCCTTCGGAGTGGTCAAACTCCAGGCCGCACGCAGCGCCTTGTTGTCGACGATGGCCGTTGGCAAGTAATCGCGATCGGATCGGGGGAACGGCCGGATCGGTCGGTTGCAGAGCGGGATCGCTCCGCGCACCGTCTGAGCGGTGACTCGGGGTCCTGTCGGTATAAGAATCCGAGCAACCGGACGTAAGGGAGGAGATCATGAGAAAGGCTTGTGGTCCGACGTTGACGGACCCGATTTCTGGCGATGTTCCGCCGATGCGAGCTCGGGCGCGGGGGTACGACCGTTCCGCTTTTGGTGGTGGGCGCTGGCGGTGCCGCTCGGTCTGATCGCCGCCGAAGAGATCATTCTCGTCGTGATCGCCTGCTTGTGGCTGCGCAGCGCGCCCACCGACGCCGGCTTCGGCGCCTCCCAACCTATGTTGGGATCGGGAGGTGCCCGCGGCCACGCATCGGAAGACCCGGCGGCTACCCGCAACGTCGCAACTGTTCTAAAAGGCCCGCGGCTCGCCCCTGAGCTGCCTTCGAGCCGCCCCGAGGCTTCCCCGGCACCGCGGCCGCCGCGAGACGACGTGGTCCATCCGGCGGTCGGGCTGGCTGAAGCTCCCCGCTCCACGGCGGGTGCGGCGGAACGTCGGCCTGGGGCCTCGATGCTGCAGGAAGGTCGGCCTGGACCCGCCCTTCCGGCGGCCGGAGCGGCCGATCCCCCGGCGGGGGATGCCCGGTCGCTGGGGCAGGAGCTCTTCGCCCGGACCTGGCGGCCCGACGACCCCCGCTGCCACGGCGGCGACGGCCTAGGGCCGGTCTATAACGCAGCCTCCTGCCTGGACTGCCATAGCCTGGGCGGACCCGGAGGCGCGGGGCCCGTCGACCAGAACGTCGAGCTCGCCACCGGCATCGGCTACATCCTTTCCCCTACCGGTCCGATGGTCGTCCTGGACCGACTGCTCGGTGAGAAGCCAGGGCTCGAAATGGTGGCCGCTGATCCCGACCCCGCTGACATGGTGAGGATTCACCCGGGTTTCCGCGATGCCACCAGTACCGTGCTCCATCGTTTCGGCGTTGAACCCGACTACAGCCGATGGCGTGCGAACTTCCGTTCCCAATCCCGCCCGGTGCCCGCGCTGCCGACGGTCTCGTTCCCAGAGCGATCCGTTCGGGGTCGGCGATCCAACCGCTTCAGCCGCCTGCGTGCGACTGGCCGTTTCCCATCTCGCGAGAAGCGCGCTGTGATCCCTGACGGCATTTCCTACATAGCCGACCGGCAATGCCGGCCCTTCGAGCCGGTCACGGCCGCGGATCGCGCGATCTTACGCAAGTGCCTGGACGAGATGGGGGCCAAGGACGTCGCGATCGGCATCACGGCACGCAATCCACCCCCCCTGTTCGGGACCGGCCTGATCGATGGATTGGCCGACACGGAGCTCGAGAGGGTGGCCAGACAACAGCCTCCCAGCACCCGAGGGCGGGTCCATCGCCTGAAGGATGGGCGGATCGGCCGGTTCGGCTGGAGGGCACAGGTAGCGAGCTTGGAGGACTTCGTCCTCAGCGCCTGCGCCAACGAGCTGGGACTGGAAGTCCCTGGTCACCATCAGGCCGTCTCCCCGCTGGCGCCCGACGCGCAGGCCAGGGGGCTGGACCTCACGCAGGACGAGTGCGATGCGCTGGTCCATTACGTCAGGAGTTTGCCTCCCCCCGGCGTCCTCGCGCCGTCAGGCGGACACGGGTCGGCCGCGATGGAAGGCCGCAGGCTGTTCCAATCCGTCGGATGCGCAAGCTGCCACATCCCGGACCTCGGCTCGGTCCGGGGCATCTACAGCGACCTGCTCCTGCACGACATGGGCGAAGAGCTGAGCGACCCCGGCAGCTACGACACCGAGGGATTCCGCCTCACGCGACCACCTGAAACGCGGCGAATGGCGGACGCCGCCGCTGTGGGGAGTCCGCGACTCGGCCCCGTACCTGCACGACGGGCGGGCGCTGAGCCTGGCGCAGGCGGTGGCGCTCCACGGCGGCCAGGGCGCGGCGTCGGCCCATCGGTTCCGCGCCCTGGGTCCGGGCCAGCAGTCGCATGTCCTGGTCTTCCTGAACTCGCTGGCCGCGCCGGGCCCTGCGCCGCGCCGTGATCCGATGATGAAGGAGCAGTGATCATGGGAATGTCTCCGAAGACGATCGCGTCCGACGCTCGCTCGCGCGATGGGTTGCCGCGGCGGGCCGCGGGGCCGGCGGGGCCCGCCTCTGGCGTCCGGTGCTGGGTGCTGGCGGTCCTGCTCGGCCTCGTGGCCGCCGCGGTCGGCGGGCTGATCGTGGCCGTCGCCGTCAGGCTGCGAAGTCCGGCCGCCGCCGGCGCGGGTCCCGGCGGCCCCGGCGGTGTGGATGGATCGCACGCGGGCCCGGGAACGGGAGCCGAACCCTCGACGGCCGCCGTCGCCGCGGCCTCCGACCCGGCGCCGGCGCCGCACGACCAGGCGCAGCCCCCGGTCGCGGGGCCGCCCGACTCGCCCCCGCCGGCGCCGGACCTGGCGGATCCGCGGCCGAGGGCCTCGATGCTCTGCGATGCGTCGCCGCGTGGACCCGCCCGGGCGCAGGACGGTGGGGCGGCTCCCCCGGCGGGAGATGCCCGCTCGTTGGGGCGGGAGCTCTTCGCCCGAACATGGAGTCCCAACGACCCGCGCTGCCACGGCGGTGATGGGCTCGGGCCGGTGTATAACGCGACCTCGTGCGTGGCCTGCCATGGCCTGGGCGGACCCGGGGGCGCCGGGCCCTCGGGGATGAATGTCCAGCTCATCAGCGCCGTCGGCGACGAGATCACCGGCGAGTTCGGGTTCCGGAGTAACCAGATCACTGTTGGCAATAGGTCCGACCCACGGGTGCCGGACCTCACGCCGATATCGGAGCGGGCGGACCTCGTCTATGGCATCGCCTATCTCCACTTGTCGACGGGACCCGCCGGCGGCCGGTTCCGTGATGGGCTCGTGTTCTCGGCGAATGGGACGACCCTGAAGGCACACGAATTCGAATTGCGCCTGAATCTGAACGGTGGGGACTCCGTGCTCTCCTGCGCCGCGGGCTCGATCACGGCGAAGTCGTTCACCCTCAAGCCGGACGAGGATGCGCTGAGGCAGATCCATGCCGGGCTGGTCGCCGCGCCGAGTGCCGTGATCCACCACGACGGAGTGGACCCCCGCTACGAAGCATGGCGGTCTCGCCTGATGGCCCGGATCCGGGCCTCGGGCGTCAGGAGCGACCGGGGATTGAAGATCGCCGGGGGGAGGATCCTCGCCTCCCAGCGGAACGCACCGCCGCTCTTCGGCCTGGGCCTGATCGACGACCTGCCGGACGAGGTCCTGGTCGCCGCGGCGGAGCGGGAGTCCCCTCAAATTCGCGGGCGGGTCAGCCGCATGAAGAGCGGACGGATCGGGCGGTTCGGCTGGAAGGCCCAGACGACGGACTTGCGGGAATTCGTGCTGGGGGCCTGCGCCGGCGAACTGGGCCTGGAGGTCCCCGGCCATCCGCAGGCCATCTCGCCCCTGGCCCCGGACCTCAAGGCCAGGGCCCTGGATCTGACGCCGGAGGAATGCGACGCCCTCGTGGCCTACGTCAAGGCGCTGCCCGCCCCGATCCGGCTCGATGACCCCGACTCCCCGTCCATCGAGGCCGGGCGGCAGGCCTTCGAACAGATCGGCTGCGCCGATTGCCACCGCCCGAGTCTGGGGAACATCGACGGCATCTACAGCGACCTGCTCCTGCACGACATGGGCCCGGACTTGACCAGCGTGACCGTCGAGGTCTACTACGGCCCGCCTGAGAAGGTCGATATCCCCACCGCGGCCAGCATGGCCGATGGGACCGAGTGGCGGACGCCGCCGCTGTGGGGATACCGCGACTCGGGCCCGTATCTCCACGACGGCCGCGCCAGGAACCTCGTTGAAGCCGTCAGGGCGCACAAGGGCCAGGCCCGCGACTCGGCCGCGCGCTTCTTACACTCACCCCATCAGCGGCAATCACTGATCGAGCGGTTCCTCAAGTCGCTGGCCGCGCCGGCTCCCGCGGAACCGACCGTCATCGCCGATGGAAAGGAGCCCTCGGAGCGGCGAGGTTCCCTCCCGGGGCCCCCCGCGAGTCTCCCGCCCGCCCGGCGAGGTACCGCGTTGACCCGAGCCGAAGCCGTGGCGCCAGCGAAGCAGGAGCGGATTGCCGCGTCGCGGCTGAAGCTGGCTGAGTCCCTGGAGAAGATGGATAAGCCGCAGGGCGCCCTGGTGTTCTACCGCGAGATCATCCGGGATGAGCCCGACACCGATGCCGCCCGCATCGCCGCCGAGCGGATCAAGGCCCTGGGCGGCGAGGTGGCGGCCCAGAAGGGTCCCTGAGAGGTTGTGAAGTCGGTGCGACTGTCGCGTTGTGCGCGTCGGTCTGACACACAGTCCGACACACCGAAGCAGTTACTGCGAAGCTCCAGCCGTGCCCCGCGGTGCCCGCGGGTAGTTGGCGCAGTGGAGGCGACCACCGCACGAGCATCCTTGCTGCCGAGCCGAATCGGCCAGGTCCTTGTCAATCGACAAAATAAACGACCAGAAACTCCCACTTCGATGCAGCTCATGCCCCATTATGGTGTGCTCCTTGGACTGAATCCATGGAAAGAGGACACGCCATGACTCTCGCTCGATCACGCTAATTGATGGTGGTTACCGCCAAAACCTCGAATAAGTTGATCAGAATCCGCGAATTTCACATCGATTACGTTGGCCCGGTTTGACGTCTGACGTCAAGGACACATTTCGTGGCAATTCAATCGGCCTGCGGGCATCGTGCCGAGGATCGCCGTCGGGGCCCGACGATCAGCCCGCACCTCGCTGTTGTTCATGTCCTCCTTATCGCGCCGGGCAGCCTCCCAGGTTCACGAGGCGGCGCACGCCCAGCAGGCCAAGTCCGACGGAGAACGGCCGCACCGCGCGCGTCGCTCGGTGCTGCCGTCATCTTAGTCGCTTGCCCGCTTAACCGCGAAATACGTCCCACCTTGGCCGTCAGGCTGGAACTGAATCTCATACTCTTCCGTCGTTCCAGCTTGCTCGACGTGCCATCGCTCCGTCGATGAGCCTTTGATCCTGCCTAACCCGAAATAGGTGGCGTCCTCGGAGGCCTCCACGATCTTGGCGCTCAAAACCCGCCCCAAGTCGCCGTCGAAGCGACCGGCCAGCACGCGGATATGCTCAAGGACATCCTGTTGCAGTTGCGGACCGCACGCGGTTCCCTCGGCAACCTGGACGTTCGCGGGTCGCTGGATCCGTTCGTCGAGTCCCCTCTGGAAGTGCTCGCGCCTCTTTGACGGATTTCGGGCCACAGCTTCTCGGGCAAGCACAGCGCGCCGGGCTCGGCATCGGGATCGCGAGATTCTTGCAGGCCGGCCGCTTCGGCTTGTTCGGGGCCCATGCGCGCAATGTAGGCGCCGCTGCCGTGCTGATAAATCCAGCGGTGGTCGTAACGGTACGCCGTCTTTTCGTCCCAATCCAACACCTCTTGAACAACTCGCTCGTGGAGCTTTCGATCGTCCTCGTCTGCTTGTCGAAGGGTATGGGGAATCTGTACCTCGAGGTCGCGTAGCGTCGTGTTTCGCGCGACCAAATCAGCGCAACGGCAGGCATCGTACCAGGTGCGGAGACGCCCCGCGTTCAGCCAGAAGAACTGCGTCTTCTCTTCTGCCGTCTGCAAAGAGAGCGCAAGCCAGGCGGTAGAATGCCAGCGGGATGAATTCAGCGGGTGTCTTGAGGAGCCGAGCGACGATGCTCTCTCGCGTTTTTTTCACGTTGGCGCTGGCCGGCTGCCCAAGCAGGATCTCCGTGACTTCGACGACATTCCCGTACGCGATCGAGTTGAACTCGCGCACCCAGGTTCCGAAAGCAACGAGCTCGTGCTCCGAAACTTGATCTGGATGCTGAGCGAGCGAGCGCCTCAAGGCACCGCAGCTTGTTGGGATACCACTCCGGTGGTTGGTGGCTTGCTGCTGTCCTGAAGTGATCCAGCGCGCGTTCGCAATCACCCTTTTTGGCGCACGTGAAACCGAGTGTTGTCAGCGCGAGCCACGTTCGGTCCTTGTATCGCAGCGCGCCACTGCATTCGGCGATCGCGCGATGGTAATCACCACTGCGCAAGAATATTTCGGCCCTTAGCAGAAGGACTTCGGACGGAGAATTCACAGGCGAGGGGCCCAGAACAGTGCCGCCAGTGACCAAGGCTAACAGGTTCGCCAGATCGTCGAGGGATTGTGAATGGTGTCCGGCCGTCATCAACGCTTGCGCGCGGCCTGCCAGCGGAGCTGCATAGTGACGATCCAGCTTGATCGACCGCGTGTAATCTTCGATCGCCCCATGGTGATCACCTTTCTTCTCGCGGGCGAAGCCCCGGTTGAAGTAGATCGGGTGGGCATCGGGATAAATCGCTGCCGCTGCGGTAAGGTCCGCTATGGCGAGATCGTAGTCCCCATTTTGAACGTAGGCGACAGCTCGGTCGTGATATGCGATCCAGTGCCGCGGGTCGATCCGAATCGCCTCGGTGAAGGCGGCAATGCACTCCTCGAGCGCCGCCCTCCTGCGACTTAGCGAAACCGCGCTCGTAATAGTCGTCGGCCGTTTTCGAGCCGAGACCGAACAACTTGTTCCAGAAGCCCATGGCTGCCTCACCGAGTCCTCTTCCGTGCAGATGTTCGGGACCGTCTCTACCTTGGGTATGAACCGCCCTGAGCACTTCGCTTCTCCGAGGCGATCAACGACACGTCGCGAATCAGAACCTGGGCGCCAAAGTCGTCGCATGACGTGGAGCAGTCGCCGCCTCAGCCATGGGAGCTTCCATTGGTTTGCCCATGGGCCGGCACGTCTAACGACATCCTAACGCCGCGCGGGATATTTGCAACGAGGCGGATTCCGGACGTCCACACGTAGGTTATCACGCCCGGCATATCTGGCGTCGGCACGGCACCCGACGCGCGGCTGGCGACGTCAAGATTCTATGCGAGCGGGGGATGAGCGATTTGTGATGTGAGTCGCTGCGAGTAAGCTCGAATTGGGGTTCTCAACACTCTTTCTCACGGAGCTTACTCATGGCAGCGACCCACAGCCTCGATTCTACCGCCTCGGTTTCGCCAGTGCTCTACCTCGCTTTTGAGTTGAGCGCCGGTCACTGGAAGCTCGCCTCGACCACGGCCCGCGGTTAGCGCGCCCGTCTTGTGTCGGTGCCGGCTCGCGACACCGGACGTCAATGACATGCATTGGATTGTAAGTGCGATTGCCCTCGGACTGAGAACCGTTGACCGATTCGTCGGCCCGGTTTGGCCAGTGCCCGGGTCACCGTACGGACGGGCGCACTCGAACGGATCGCAAAATGCAACCGTTTCTAAGACGGTCGATCGCCAAGGGCCGGGCACGATCGCGTCGCGGCGCAGTGCGACGTCTCTTGCCGCTACGCAGGCGATGAGACTCCGTGTGCAACCCGCATGCACGTGCACGGGGCGAGCGCGCACGGCGCAATTGCGTTCATTTCACGGAATCATTTCCCGAGCCATTTCCGCGAACCTTGCCAAAGTCGAGGCCCAATTGCGGTGCGCACCGACGGCGCGTTCACGACCGTTTACGGCAATTCCAAGGCTGATCCCGTCGAACAGAAACCACATCCCGACACAACGCCGCAAGCCTTTCTGCGGTATTCATCCACTACTGGCAACTCTTCCCCACCCGGCTGAGCCCGCGCTCACCCATCTCGAAGTGGAGCGTTTTCCATGATCAAGGCTCTGCGGTGTCGCCGCCGGGCTTCTTGAACATCGATTGCAGGTTCGGCTTCGCGAACTGCAATCCATCATGGTTAGGAATCGCGACAGCCAACCACGTAGCTAAGCACCACTTGGCTAGCGGCCAGCCGGTGGAGGATGATCATCGGCTATGCAAGGCTTTCGATTATGGAGCAAAATCTCGGGCTGGACCATGATGACCTGAAGCCGGCATACGACGCTTCGGTCGAGGTGACCGACGCGCGCTGCGGCTAATTGAAGGGAATGTCCTGAGAACTGCATCGTGCGGTCTTGTGTCCCGGACCGAATAGGCGGCCTTCGAACTGAGTCCACTCGTTGCGCTGCCTCACTATGATCCCTCATGTGCGGAGGGGATCGGGGTCGAGCGGTTCGGTGCGAGTGTCGACCTGAACGGGTTCGGCCCTGATGGCGGAGGCCGAATCTGAGAGAATGGACAATTCCGGACCCCGGCGCGCCCTGAATTCGTGCGGAGGGCGGCTATTACTGTATGAGGTATGTCGTGGACGAGGTGATCATGGCTTCGGATCGGTATCGCTCGTACCTGCGGCTGCTGGCCGAGGCTCAGCTCGGCAGGGGCCGACGGCCGGGAATCGAGCCGTCGGACATTGTTCAGCAGACCCTGCTGGACGCCCACAAGGACCGCGATCGCTTCCGAGGTCGTAGCGAAGCCGAAAGTCTCGCATGGCTCCGTCGCTTGCTGGCGTGCAACCTTGCCGACGCGGCCCGCGCCCTGACTCGCGCCAAGCGGGATGATGCCCGGGTGCGATCGCTGGAAGAGGCTCTCGACGAATCCTCGGCCCGTCTGGAGCATTGGCTGGCCGCCGATCAGTCGTCCCCCTCCGAGCAGGCCGAGCGCAACGAGTCACTCGTCCGCCTCGCCGATGCCCTGGCCCATCTGCCCGAGGACAACCGCCGGGCCCTGGTGATGCGGCACTGCCAGGGATCAAGCCTCGCCGAGATCAGCGCCGAACTCGGACGCACGCCGCAGGCCATCGCCGGCCTGCTCAAGCGAGGCCTGGCGCAGTTGCGAGATCTATTACCAGCCGATGGGGAGTGAGTGCCATGGCCGACGTGGATCGCGAGCAGAGGCTCGATCAGGTGATTGCCGACTACCTCGCCGCCCAGGACGCCGGCATTGCCCCTGCCCGTGACGCGCTCCTGTTCGCCCATCCCGACCTGGCCGAAGACCTGCGGTCCTTCTTCCGCGAGCACGACCGCCTCGGGCGGCTGGCGGCACCGCTCCGAGCCGGCGTCGAGCCGACTCCATCGAGAGAGTCCGAATCGACCCTGGGCACGACCAGTTCGCCGTCCAGCCCATCCGAAGGAACGATCGACCACGACGCGGAGCGCAGGGCGCAGATGCCACCCGAAGCCACGGTGTTCGCGTCGCCCGGCGCGAACGGTGCTCCCATGACACGCGGATCCACCGTCCGCTACTTCGGTGATTACGAGATCCAGAAAGAGGTGGGTCGCGGCGGCATGGGCGTCGTCTACAAGGCCCGCCAGGTCAGCCTCAACCGGCCGGTCGCACTCAAGATGATCAAGGCGGGCGTGCTCGCCGACGATGCCGAGCTGCGCCGATTCCACAACGAGGCCAAGGCCGTCGCGCTGCTCGACCACCCCGGCATCGTTTCGGTCTACGAGGTCGGCGAGCACGACGGCCAGCGTTACTTGAGCATGAAGCTCATCGACGGCGGCAATCTCGGCGATCAGATCGCCTCGTTCCGGGACAATCCCCGGGCCGCCGTGACCATGATGATCGAGGCGGCCGAAGCCGTTCAACACGCCCACATGCGGGGCATTCTCCACCGCGATTTGAAGCCGGCGAACATCCTCATCGACGCGGTGGGTCACCTGCACATCACCGACTTCGGCCTGGCCAAGTTGATGGAATCCAACGTGGACCTGACGGCCAGCGGCGCGATCATGGGCACGCCGGCCTACATGAGCCCCGAGCAGGCCGCCGGCCACCGCGGGAGGATGTCCCTGGCGACCGATGTTTACGGCCTGGGCGCGATCTTCTACGCCCTGCTCACCGGCAAGTCTCCGTTTGGCGGCGACAGCGTGATCGAGACGCTCGACGCCGTGCGGAACCGTCCGCCGGAAGTGCCGAGGAAGCGAAACGCCAGGATTCCGCGCGACCTGGAGTTGATCTGCCTGAAGTGCCTGGAGAAGAACCCGGCCGATCGCTACCCCACGGCCGGAGCGCTCGTGGACGACCTGCGGCGATGGGCGGCCGGCGAGCCGGTGAGCGTCCGCGCGGCCGGCATCGCCGAGCGGGTGGCGAAATGGGCGCGGCGGAAGCCGACGCTGGCCGCCGCGTATACCCTCGGGTTGCTATCGCTGCTGTTCGGCGGGCTGGGCGGCGCGGCCGTGTGGCAGTGGCGTGCCGCCGCACGGGCGCGTGATGTTGCTGCGACGGCCAAAGAGGCCACTGGACGACTCAACGTCCAGCTCGGTCGTGCCCTCGATGAGCAGAAGCAACTGGTCGACCAGCTCAAGCAGCTCGCTAACGAAAAGACCGCCTTGGCCGAACGCGCCGGGACGTCCCGGGATAGCCTGGTTGCGATGATCAACGAACTCATCAACCAGGTAGCCTCGGATCCTAATCGCTCGCTGTCGCAAGCCGTGCTGACACGTAAGCTGAACGAGGTCAGCGAGAAAACGAAGATCGAATTCGCTCGAGTCGTCGAGATGATTGAGATGATTGGCGATTAATGACAATTGCCCCCTTGGTCACCATCGGCGAAATAAGTGGGCGGCAGCTACTGAATAGACGAACGCTTTTGACCGTTGGTTCTTTTCTATCAGCAATCGCAAGGCCACAGGCTCCAACCTGAACATTTTCGCAGAATTGCAGTTCGCGCGGAGCTGTGTCAGACCGGAGTATCATAGCATGTTCGGCGCCGCATTTCGGCCCCCAGATTACGAAAGGAACCATCCGATGCGAAACTTTTTGGGAACTGTGCTGTCCCTCTTATGCCTTCTCAATACTGCTCACGCTAGGGCGGATGAAACGGCGGCAAAGAGTCGCATTGTCGCAGTGGGCCTGTTCAAAAATGGTCTAGCCGTCATCAAACGTGAAGTGACCCTGGGCAAGGCAGGCACGTACGTCCTCGACGACGTGCCTGAGCCGGTCCACGGGACCTACTGGATCGAGAGCGTCGCACCGGTTGAATCCTCAGTGGAGATGCGCGAGGTGGAAGTGCCTGTGAACGAACTCGCGCCCGGCAACCTCCAGGAAGACCTCGCGGGCAAGAGAGTCACGATCCATTTCAAGGGAGACAAGGCGACGCCGACCAACGGCACCGTGGCCAAGCTCAAGACTCTCAAGTCCGAGACCGCGCGGAGTCGCGAACGGATTCTGCGCAATGGCGCCGACCCCGGCGTACAGCCGGCCCGGTTTCTCGTCGTGCAAACCGCCAAGGGCCGGTCCTACATCGAGACTTCCGAGATCGCGTATGTCGAGTCCGAGGGAACGGAGGAAAAGATCATGCGGCGCATGCCAAGGCTGCTCTTGACCGTATCGGAAACGGACAAGGCTGACAGCAAGGTGTTCGTCAATTACCTCACCCGCGGACTTTCCTGGGCGCCGAGCTACCGTGTCGATATTACCGATCCCAAAACGCTTGCTGTGGAACAATACGCCGTCGTCAAGAACGAGCTGGCCGACCTTGACGGCACAGAAATCATGCTCATTTCTGGCTTCCCTAGCGTGCAGTTTGCCCACGTCACGTCCCTACTTGCCTCCGGCACCAGCTTGGCGCAGTTCTTCCAAGAACTCAATCAGCGCGGCTGGCGCGGCGCCGATGTGCTGAGCAACCGCATGGTCCAGCAAGGGTTTGCCACGAGCAATTCCGCATCCATGTTGGCATTGGGCATGGTCGCCACCCCCACTGGCGAAGGCGTCGATCTGCACTATCAATCGATCGGCAAGCGTACTCTCGCAGAGGGCGACGCACTGTCTTTGAGGGTGGCACGCGGCGAGTCGGCTTATGACCGGATCGTGGAATGGCCTATCCCTGACACGCGCAACGAGGATGGCCGATACGCCGACCGCAGCAGCGGCGAAGACGACGAAGCGCCCGACACCGCCTGGGACGCCCTTAAATTCAAGAACCCGTTTAAGTTTCCAATGACCACCGGCCCGGCGACGGTGACTGCTGCCGGTCGATTCAACGGACAGCGCACCAGCTTCTGGGTCAACGCCGGCGAGGAAACCGTGCTGCATGTCAACAAAGCCCTCAGCGTCCGCACTCGGGCTATCGAACATGAAGAGCAGAAGAAAGACGGAGGTGACAGCCGGGATTTCATCTGGATCGGCGGTCGGCAAGTTCGTCGTAGTACGGTCGAAGGCGAGCTATCGGTCTCCAATCATCGCAATGAAGCGATCAACCTCGTCATTCGCCGCCGCTTCTCGGGCGAACTGTTACGCGCCGACGGGGAGCCGAAGTCCACCCTGCGCGAAGAAGGTGTGTACTCGATAAACAAACGCAACGAACTGCTCTGGACATTGCCCCTCAAGCCGGGCGAGGAACGGAAGCTGACGTATCGTTATACGGTGCTGGTGGTAAGCGGATGAGCAGGACTTAGGGCGGCCGTGCAACGCGAAGGACAGGCAAAGTCGCGGGCGTCATTATAGTGAGCAATTGCGATCTCGGCGGCTCTGTCGGAATCCCGAGAAAACCGGGAGGCGCGATCTTGACGTTCCACGCAGGTCCCGGCCAATCGATCGAGGGCCTTGACGCTCTCTTCACCGCGGCCCAAGCTGTAACTGTCGTGCTTCATGTAACTGCCGTAGTTACTGAATCCGAAGGAGCCTCGTCCGCGTCGTGCCGGACCAGGCCCGTATTCTGATCGCCCAACGACCCGATAACCGGAGGAACCTCATGAGAAAGCTCGGAATCGCACTCGCACTCGTCGTCGCGGCGGAGCTCGTCGCCTCGACGCCCGCGATGGCCCAGGCTGCCAAGAAGAAACGCCAGCGGCTCAGCCCGCACGAGACGATCACGGCGACGATCGACGGCGACGAGTTGAAGCTGGTCTACGGCCGCCCCTACACCGTGAAACCCGGGACCAGCGAGACCCGCAAGATCTGGGGCGGTCTGGTCCCCTACGGCAAGGTCTGGCGAACGGGCGCCGACGAAGCGACCCTGCTCACGACCGACAAGCCGATCGAGATCGGCGGCTATTCGCTGGCTGCGGGCACGTATTCGCTCTTCACCGTTCCGAACGACGACGGCACCGCCAAGCTCGTCATCAACAAGAAGACCGGCCAATGGGGCATCCCCTACAACGAAGAGTCAGAAAAGGCCAACGAGCTGGCACGCGTCGACCTCAAGAAGGTAGACCTCGACAAAGACGTCCCCCAGTTCACCATGGCGATCGACAAGGGAGACTCGGGCGGCGTGCTCAAGATGATGTGGGAGAAAACGGAGTACTCTGTGAACTTCACCGTAAAGAAGTGAGGCCCAAAGGCTCCGCTCTGTCGCCTAGTTTCATCGCGGCCGTGCCGCGCGGCCGCGATGGATTCTCCAACTCCGGGGCCTACCCATGCGCAAACCGCAATCCTCTCGCCGGTCGAATCGTAGCATCAGTCGGCTCAGTTCAATTGTTCTGGTCGGCACCTTGCTCGCCGGGACGATGCCCGTCGGCAGCGCTGCGGAACCCGTGACTGCGCAAGATGCGCTGCGGGAGCTGCGCGGCTTTCGCGAGATGGGCAGCGTCTTGTACTTGGCTGCGCATCCGGACGACGAGAACACTCAGCTCATCGCGTTTCTCGCGCACGGCCTCTCATATCGGACGGCTTATCTTTCGCTCACCCGGGGCGACGGCGGCCAGAACGTGATCGGTCCCGAGATCTTCGAGGAGCTGGGGGTGATCCGCACCCAGGAGCTCCTCGCCGCTCGCCGCCTGGACGGCGGCCGCCAGTTCTTTACCCGCGCTGTCGACTTCGGGTTCTCCAAGAATCCGGGCGAGACACTCCGGATCTGGGATCGAAACGCCGTGGTGTCCGACATCGTGCGCGTGATCCGTGCCTTCCGTCCTGATGTGATCATCACCCGCTTTTCTCCCCAGGGGGGCGGCCATGGCCACCACACGGCGTCCGCGATCCTGGCGATCGAGGCGTTCAAGCTCGCGGGCGACCCTGCGGCATTCCCCGCCGGCACCGACGACTTTCCTCCCTGGAAACCCAAGCGAATCCTCCAGGATGGCGGCGGCTTCGGTCGGGGCGGAGGAGGCGGCGGGGGCGCGGCCGGCTCGGTACGCCTCGAGATCGGCGGTGACGATCCGGTCTCAGGCGAGTCACTCGGGGCGCTTGCCGGGCGCAGCCGGTCGATGCACAAAAGCCAGGGCTTCGGCGACTTCGCCGGTCGCGGTGGCGGCGGCGGACGCGGGGAAGGCGGCAGGCGCAGCAGTTCGTTCACTGTCCTGGCCGGCGAGCCGGCGAAAACCGGCATCATGGACGGTGTCGACACGACCTGGTCCCGCGTCAAAGGCGGTTCCGAGATCGCCAGGCTGGCCGACGAGGCGGTCGCAAAATTCGACCTGAAAAACCCCGCCGCGAGCCTGCCGCGCCTGCTGGCGATTCGCAAGCAGCTCGCCTCGCTGCCACCCGCAAGCGCCACGGATGTTGTGGTCTCTGAGAAGTCGCATCAGCTCGATCGCGCAATCCAGGGCTGCCTCGGGCTCGTGGTCGAGACGACCATCCCGAGTGCCGAAGTCGTACCGGGTGAAGTGCTGCACCTGAAGCACTCGGCAACCATCGTAACTGGCGATGGCATTCGCTGGTTGTCGGTCTCCTACCCGGCCACGGGCAAGCGCATCGACCAGCCGATCGACTTGGCACCGGGCCGGCCGGCCAGCCGCGACGTGGAACAAACACTTCCGGCCACGTCCCCGCTGAGCCACCCGTACTGGTTGCGCGCGGACCACCCCGTCGGGCTCTTCACGGTTGACGCGGTCGGGCTGATCGGCCGCCCCGAGACGCCGGCGGCTTTCCCGATCGCGCATCAAATCCAGGTCGGTGACCAGACACTGACGCTCGGCGACGCGCCGGTTCAAACCGCCGAGCAGGGGCAGCCAGCCCGGCCTCTCGAAGTGATCGCGCCAGTGACTCTGCGACCGCTTTCGGAGGTGAGGCTCTTCGCGCCTGGGGCCGAGCGCGCCGTGGACGTCGAGGTTACGGGCGCACGTGACGGTGTCTCGGGCACGCTTCTTCTCCGCGCCGGAAGGATGGACCGTTGCACCGCCGTCTCAGGCGTTCCGGCTGGGATCGGCCGGCGATCGCGCCGTGTTGTCGTTTACCGTCAAGGCACCAAGGGCGCCAGGTGCGGCTGTTCTCACGGCCCTCGCGCGGGTCGGCGACCGCACCTGGAACACCGGGCGTGTCGTCATCCGGCACGCGCACATCCCCGTGCAGTTGCTCCAGCCCCCCGCGCGGCTGAAGGCTGTCGTCCTCGACCTGGCAATCAAAGGCCGTCGCGTCGGCTACATCCCCGGCGCAGGCGATAAGGTTGCCGAGGCTCTCGAGGAGATGGGCTACGAGGTCACTCGCCTCAAGGGCACGGATCTGACGCCCGAGAAGCTCGCGGGCCTTGACGCCGTCGTGATCGGCGTCCGCGCCTATAACGTTCGCGACGACCTCGCGGCGAATTTGTCCGCCCTGTTCAAGTACGTCGAAGGCGGTGGAACAGTCGTAGCCCAGTACAACCGGCCCAACGGGCTCAAGACAAACCAGCTCGCCCCTTATAGCCTGCGGCTCTCCGACGCGCGCGTCACCGACGAGCTTGCGCCTGTCACATTCCTCGCGGCTGACCATCCTGCGCTCACGACGCCCAACAAGATCAGCAACGCCGACATGGAAGGCTGGGTACAAGAGCGCGGCATTTATTTCCCGTCAACATGGGATTCGCACTTCACGCCGATTCTCGCATCGGGCGACCCGGGCGAGACGCCGCTGAAAGGCGGCTTGCTCGTCGCGAAGCACGGACGGGGCCATTTCGTGTACACAGGGCTGGTCTTCTTCCGCGAGTTACCCGCCGGGGTTCCGGGCGCCTATCGGCTCTTCGCCAATCTGGTCTCGCTGAGCAAATGACGCACCACGACGACGATCGAGCCGCGCGCCGAAATCGAGCGACCCCTCGCTCGAATCGCTCGGCCAGGCGACCGGCCTGCCGTGGCCACAAACGTGGTGGGGAGTCTACGCGTTTGTGCTCATATGTTTCGTGCTCTGGGTGATCTTGCTTGTCGTGCTCGAGCGGAGCTTTTCATGAGTCTGCTCGACTTCCTGGTGCTCTTCGGCAGCATGGCCGGCATTGCGGCCTACGGCATCTGGAAGACGCGCGGGCGACAAGAGCTTCACTACTATTTGAAAGGCGAGAGGCGCACGGGTTGGGCGACGATTGGTCTGTCAGTGATGGCGACCCAGGCCAGCGCCGTGACGTTTCTCTCGATGCCCGGCCAGGGGTACCAGGACGGCCTGGGGTTCGTTCAGAACTACTTCGGAGCACCGCTGGCGCTCGTGATCATCGCGGCCGTGTTCTTGCCGATCTATCGCCGGCTAAACGTGTACACGGCGTACGAGTACCTCGGGCGCCGGTTCGACGCGAAAACCCGGCTGCTCGGCGCCGCGCTGTTTCTGCTGCAACGAGGTCTGCAGGCGGGAATTACCGTCTACGCGCCCGCGATCATCCTCTCCACGGTGCTGCACTGGCGCACCGACACGACGATTTTGCTCACGGGGCTCGTAGTCATCGGCTACACGGCCGCGGGGGGCAGCCAGGCGGTGAACGTGACGCAGAAATATCAGCTCGGAGTGATCTTCTGCGGGATGGTCGCGGCCTTCGTCGTCGTGCTGCGCAGGATGCCGCCAGAAGTGGGACTCGACGACGCGCTGGCACTGGCCGGTGGCTTCCGGAAGTTAAACGCGGTCGACTTTTCCATTGACACCAGCCGGCGTTACACATTCTGGTCTGGGTTGCTCGGTGGACTCTTTCTGGCGCTGTCGTATTTCGGCACTGACCAGTCGCAGGTGCAGCGCTATCTCTCGGGCACATCCCTCCGCGAGAGCCGACTCGGCCTGATGTTCAACGCGGTTTTGAAGATCCCCATGCAGTTCTTCATCCTGCTTTTGGGGACGATGGTGTTCGTCTTTTACCAGTTCGAGCCGCCGCCGGTTTACTTCAACCGCGTCGCGTGGGAGCGCGGGCTTGAGCATGACCGCGATGCCCGACTGCAAACCTTGGAGCGTCGCTACGGCGAGCTTCACGCCGAGACGCGGCGCACCGTGGACGACTGGATCTACGCCCGCAAGCGGGGCAATCGCTCAGCCGAGAACGACGCGCGGGCGCGGGCTTTGGTCGCTCACGAAGAGAGCAAAGCGATTCGGGCCGAAGCCAAGACGGCCCTCGAATCGGTCACGGGCCCGGCGAAATCTCCGGATACCGATTATGTGTTCATCACCTTCATCCTGGGCCACCTTCCGCACGGGCTGATCGGCCTTCTGATCGCGGCGTTCTTCGGCGCGACACTTTCATCAAAGGCCGCCGAGCTGAATGCTCTCGCTTCGACGACGACGGTCGATTTCTACCGGCCGCTTCTGGTGCAGCAGGCCGACGATGCGCACTACGTCGAGCGCCACGCGGTGGTTCACGGTGGTGTGGGGCGCGGTCGCGGTTGGCTTTGCGCTCTTTGCCAGCCTGGCCGAGAACCTGATCCAGGCCGTGAACATTGTGGCGTCGATCTTCTACGGCGTCGTCCTGGGCATGTTCCTGGTCGCGTTCTTCCTGCACCGCGTGAGCGGCACCGCCGTCTTCTGGGCGGCGATCGCGGCACAGCTTCTGGTGTTCGCACTCTTCGCCAGTCTGGAGATCAGCTACCTCTGGTATAACTTGATCGGCTGTGCGGCCTGCATGGGATTTAGCCTTCTGTTCCAGGCCGCGCTTGGCTCAGGTCCGGCGCCCGCGGAGGCATCCGCCAACCCATGAGCGCAACTGCGACCACCAGCCCCGTGATCTGCTTCGGCCAGCAGCCGTGCGGCTTCTTCCCGCGGCGCTATCTCTACGCCAAGATCATCACCGCGCGGCGCCTCCAGGCTGAGCTTGGCGGCGAAATCGTCTATTTCTGCCATGACAGCGACCACGATTTCCGGGAGACACGCACAACCCTCCGGCATCGCAAGACGGGTGAGCCGCTCCAGCTCAACTTCGCGTTCGACAACCAGGTGCAGCGGAAGTTTTCGCCGATCTACCTCAAGCGCGTGCGCACCGATTGGCATGCCCGCACGGCCGACCAAATCCGCCCGTATGTCGACCCGCGCCTGGTCGATGCTTTCCGCGCCGCCAAGGCTGAATGTGTCGCCCAATTCTGCCTGGACGTCTACCGTCGGATGGGCCTGCTCGAGGGTATTCGCGTCGCGTGCTCGAGCGACCCCGCATTGCGGCGGGCCGCGTGCCAGGTGGAAGATTATTACGTTGACGTACCGTACGAAGGCGAGGTCGTGCGTGCCCGGCTGGTTGAGGGCCGGCCCAGGTTGTACAAGGGGGGTGACCAGTTCGTGGATCTTCCCGACGTGCCGTACACTCGCGAACAGATCAGCCCGACACGCGACACTCGCCTCCGCTGGATGCAGTCGGTGATTCACTGCACGCACTACGTCGCCGGCGCCAGCGAGCAGGATTATCTCCGCAGGGAAGACGCGCCTGAGATCACCTACGTTGTCCGCGATACGATTGATCGAGCTGAGGAAGCTTATGTCGAAGTCTCTGCCTGAGCCCGGACCGCTTCTGGCCTTCGGCGCCCACCCCGACGATGTCGAATTTGGCTGTGGCGGCGTCATCGCACTGGAGGTGCACCGCCGGGCGCAAGGCCCACGTGGTCGTCTGCTCGCGCGGAGAGTCGGGCAGTTACGGCACGGCCGAAGAGCGGGCTCGCGAGTGCGAGGAGGGGCGCGGATTCTCGGCGCCTCGCTCGAGGTGATCGAGCTCGACGGCGACGCCCGCCTTGAAGTCAAAGCCGCCCACGCGATCCAGCTTGCTGGGGTGATCAGAAGATTGCGGCCGGCCATCGTGTTGGCGCCAACGCTCGTTGAGAATCAACACCCGGACCATCCCCGGCTTGGCCGGCTCGTCGGCGACGCCGCCCGCATCGCGCGTTACGGCGGGGTCGCCGAGTTGCGCCCATTCGCCCCGCACGCGATCGAGCAGCTTTTCTTTACGCACTGGCGCCGGGGGCCGAGCCTCCCGACATGACACCGATCTTGGTCGACGTCTCGGCCGCCGAGGTGCTGGCCACCTGGAGCGCTGCGATGGAAGCGCATGCGACGCAGGTCAAGGCCAGGGCCTATGTCGAGATGCAACTGACGCGAGCTCGCGTGAACGGGCTGCGAGCCGGTGTTGGCCACGCCGTCGCCCTTTATCCGAATGACCCGCCCGTCGTCGACTCTCTTGCGCGGCTTGCGCAGCACGAACCGGTTCTGACATGACCGCCTCCCGCCCTCTGCGCATCGGCATCACGTGTTACCCGTCGGTGGGGGGAAGCGGAATTCTTGCGACGTCGATGGGCATCGACCTGGCGCGCCGCGGGCACGAAGTGCATTTCATTTGCTACGAGCGGCCGTTTCGCCTGCCGGCAGATGCGCCTCGCATTCATTTTCACGAGGTGAGCATCAATGCCTACGGCCTGTTCAAGTATCCCGACTACACGCTTCCTCTTTCCGTGACGATGGCCCAGGTGAGCCGCGAGTATCGGCTCGACGTTTTGCACGTGCATTACGCCGTGCCGCACGCCACAGCCGCGTTCTTGGCACGATCGATGCTGCCGCCGCGGCTGCGGCCCAAGGTCGTCACGACGCTGCATGGAACGGACACGACGTTGCTGGGGCGCGACCCCGGTTATGCGCCGGCGATCCGATACGCCTTGACGCGTTCCGACGCCGTCACGGTGGTGTCGGAGTTCCTGCGCGACGAGACCCGCCGTGTCTTGGGCGTTGATCGGCCGATCGAGGTCGTGCACAACTTCTTCGAGCCGCGCTTGCCCGGGCGGCCGCGTGAAGAAGTGCGGCGTGAACTTGGCGTGACCGACGAGCTGGTGGTGCTGCACAGCTCGAACCTGCGCCCGGTGAAGCGGATCGACTTGCTACTAGAAACAGCCGCGCGAGTGCGCCCGCAATCTTCGTTCCGCCTTGTGATTCTTGCCGGTGAAGATTTCGCGCCGTTTGCCGAGTCGATCCGTCGTCTCGGCTTGGAAGGCCGGGTTACCGTGCTGGAGCGTGTGCTTGAGATCGAGGAATATCTTCAGGCGGCGGACCTGGGGCTGTTCACGTCGGATTCGGAGAGTTTCTGCCTGAGTATTTTGGAAGCGATGTGCTTCGGCTGTCCGAGTGTCGCAACTCGGGTGGGCGGCATTCCGGAGGTGGTGGAAGACGGGATCTCGGGGCTCCTCGTGCCCCCCGGCGACGCCGCCGCGCTCGCCCGCGCCGTGGAGAGCCTGATCACCGACCCTTCTCGCCGCTCCACGATGGGCGAAGCTGCACGTAGCCGCGCGCGAACGCTTCTCCGCCGACGTAATCGTCCCGCGCTACGAAGCGCTCTACCGGCGAGTCTGCCACACCTGACACGGCAGGGTGAGCCAGACACCCATCAGCCCGCACCTCGCTGTTGTGCATGTCCTTGGGGTTCCCTCGCCAAGCCGTGAGAATGAAAACCTCGCGAAATACTCGCACAAAACACCGACCCGGGACGAACTAGTTGAAGCGAGGGTGATCGGCCTGGCGAACCCGGGGTCCTTCCGATGATCCTGTTCTTCCTCTTGCTCCTCGACCCGTCTTCGTTCCTCCACCTCCGGGGGCCGGGTTGTGCTGTTCCGGGGGATCACGCCCCCTCTGCCTCCTGCGCGACGGCCATCCTCGATCGGGGACCGCTCTTGTTTTTGCAACGCACAGTCATTGGATTGGGTTTGATCGGAACTAACGCGGAAGGATGAGACGAATGTCCTCGGACACTACGCTGGTCCTGGAGCGACGCCCTGGAGGGCTCCGGCTCTACCTTGGCGGCGACCTTCAGTTCGACACCGACGACGAGGCGATTTACCACGAGCGGCTCGCCCATCCCGCCCTGCTCGCCGCGCGGGCGAGGTTCGAAGGGCCGCTTAACCTGCTCGTGCTCGGCGGCGGCGACGGCCTGCTCGTCCGCGAGCTGCTCCGGCATGAGGGAGTCGCGTCGGTCCGCGTGATCGACTACAACCCGGAAGTCCTGGCCCTTGCGGGCACCGAGCTCGCCCCCTGGAACGGGTCGAGCCTCGCCGATAACCGGGTCGTCGTGGAGGTCGCCGACGTCCGGAAGGCGCTCGCGAAGGCCGGCTCGTTCCATGCGATCTTCTCGGACCTGACCGCTCCCGGCACCCTGGCCGACTGCGGCCTGTTCACGCGCGACTGGTTCCAGGCGCTCGGCGCGCACCTGGAGCCCGGGGGCATCCTCGCCCTCAACGGGCTCTCTCCGGACCAGACCCCGGCGGCGTACTGGTGCATCTACCAGACCCTCCGCTCGGCCGGACTCGCCGCGCTCCCGGGCCGGTCGCGCATCCCCAGCTTCGCCGAGTTGGGATATGGCGACTGGGGGTTCTTCCTCGGCTCGGACCGAGCCATCACATCCGTTGAGGTTTGTTCGGTACCCCTTCCCCAGGGCGTGCGGACTCTCGACGGGCCAGGGCTCGTGGACTGCTTCGAGTTTCCCCGGCAACAGGCCGACTCGCGGACGACGATCCGACCCGCATCTGACGCGGGGCGGACGCTTTATGAGTATCTGCTCGATGCGACCGCGATCGAGCCGGGAGAAGCCGGGGAGACGGCTTGCTTCCTCGGGTTCGACGACCCGTTCCCGCCGCCTGAGCCGGCCACCGCGACCGTTCCGAGCCCGAAGCTGAAAGGGTGGCTCGATCGCCAGCCCGGGACCGGGATCGACGACCTCCTGATGTGCGTACCGCTGAGTCACCGGATCGTCACCCGCGAACTGGTCATGGAGTGGGCGGGCCACCTGATTCAGGTCGCAAGCACCCTGGATCTGCGCCGATTGATCTCGGCTTTGCTCCGCCGCGCCGCCGCCTTACCCGGGCGGCTCGTGGCCGAGCTGAAGCGGTTCCGCGCGTTCCTGGCGCAAGGTGAGGATCCCGCGGCCAACTTCACGACCTGGGGTTGGCGGTTCTTCAGCGTATTGATGCTCGTGCTCGTCCTCGCGCAGACGGCCATGCCGACGGCCGTCTACGCCAAGGGGTTCGGCAACTCTGTGCCTCCGCCCGGAGGTGGAACCTATTTCGGAGGTAGCGCGTATCCCCCAGTCCGGTCCGCTCCGTCCTGCGGCGGGCCGCCCGATGATCCCAGAGCCGTGCGGGGACGGCGTGACCAGTGCCCTACGACGGTGGGTCTTCCGATCCCTGTTACCACTACTACTATTGCTACTACAACGGCCGCTACTACTACTATCGCACGCCGCGGTAGGAGTGATCGTCCGATGTCCGGCCCGCTCCAACGGATCAAGTTCGGCGACGAGTACCGTGACGCCTGGGAGTCGGCGGTGCGTGAGAACCCTGCATGCGGGTTCATGCAATCGCTGACGTGGGCCGAGCTCCAGGCGCGCCAGGGGGTCGAGGTCTATCCGCGGCTCTGGCTGCGCGACGGCCGGATCGAGGGCGGGGCGATCTTCCAGGCCGCCCGCTCGCTCGACGGGCCGGGCATCCTGGTCACGCCCGGAGGGCCGCTCGTGCCCTGGCATGACCCGGGGCGCGCCGCCGTGCTCTTCGCCGCGATCCGGCGCGAGGCGTGCCGGCTGCGTCGGCGGACGGACAGCATCCTCTGGCGGATCGAGCCCCGTCTCGCTCCTCCACTGCCGCCTTATCTGCGTGGGTTCGTCCGCGCACCCGTCGATTTCGACCCGTTCGAGACGAACGAAGTGGACCTCTCGGGTGGGATGGCCGGCGTCCTCGTCCGGATGACCTCAAAAGGCCGGTACAATGTCGGGCTCGCCAGGCGGCACGGGGTCGAAATCGAGGTGACGACCGACCCGGCCTCCGCCGCGCGGTTCCATCCGCTGCTCGTCGAGACCGCTGCTCGTCAGGGGTTCGCCGCGGAGCCGCTCTGCTACCTGATGGACCTGGCGGCGATCCTCTTCCCCGCCCGGATGGCCGCGGCCTTCTTCGCGACGTACCGGGGCGAGACCCTGGCCGCTGCCATAGTGGTCTTCTTCGGCCCCCGCGCCACGTACCTTTACGGCGCCAGCCGCCGGGAACACCGCGAAGTGATGGCGCCCTCCGCCCTTCAGGCCGGCATCATGGCCGAGGCGATCGAGCGCGGCTGCGCCACGTACGACCTTTACGGGATCGACGTCCAGGGCGACCAGACCGACCACTCGTACCGCCGGCTCTCGCAGTTCAAGCGTCGATTCGGAGGCGCGAACCGCGTCTACGTCGGCGCACACGACCTGTACGGCTACGACCGGATCGCCGATGCGATGCTCCGCTTCCTGCCGCACCTGGCAGTCGAGGAGGAACCCGCTTGTCGGCTCGCTCCGTGATCCTGCACACGACCTTCGTTGCCGCCGGCCTGATGGTCGCCTGGAGCATTTCCTGACCGCAATAGGAAAGGTCTGATCGTCAATGATCGGTCAACACTTGCTCGCCGACCTTTACGACGTTGCCTCCGACCGTCTGGCCGATGCCGGGCTGCTGGCCGATTGTCTCGACGATGCGGCGCGTCGGGGTGGGATGAAGCCGATCGGCCCTCCGGTGCTGCACCGGTTCAAAGGGGGTGGCCTCACGGGCTACCTCCTCCTCTCGGAGTCTCACATCGCGTTCCACACTTACCCCGAGCACCGATATCTCGCTCTCGATATCTTCTCCTGCGGAGGTGCCGATTCGAAGGCCGCGCTTTCGGTCTTCCTCGCCGCCCTCGAGCCCGGCCGCGAGCACCTTACCACGGCGCCCCGAGGCGCGGAGATCCCGCAGCGCGATTGAGAACTTCTGAATCGGCTCGCTGAAGCAGCAAGGCTGGCATCAGCGCGATATTGCCCCGGCCTTGGGTGCCCGCGAGGAGACCGTCAGTCGGTGGCTGGCACGTGCTCGACAATGCGGTCCCGAAACCCTGCGGGCGCGATCTGCATCGGGCCGGCCGCCCAAACTCACGTCCGATCAGAAACGGATGATTCCGGAGTTCCTCTGGAACGGGGCGGAGGCTTGAGCAGTTCGAGCCGCCGCACCAGCCTCGGGTCCCTGCAAGCGGTCCTTCGCAAATTTTACCGGAGCAGTGAACAGATATAATAGCCATATCGTATACATAGGCGTGCTGAACGAGGTAAGCGTGAAGCCAGCGAGAGGAGCGCAGTCATGCTAACCGTGACCCACCTTTGCTACTTCGCGACAGTCGTCACCATCGGAATCCTGCTTGGCGTCGTGATCGGGCATACGAAAGCCAATGCAGGCGTGAAGTGAATCTGGCTACCGCCGGCCGCGGCCTCTTGCATGAGGGGCTCGCGGCCGGTCTTGCTTCTGCCTGGTGATCCGCTGGCTGCGGTGGACTGCCGTACTGGCACTCGTCTACTACGCATGGGGCGGACTCGCCTACTCCGCACTGGGCGGGTCGGCTCCGCCCGCGAGCTTGTCGAGACGGGCCCTCTTCTCGAGGAGGAACGCCAGGTGGTGGTCCACGTGATCGATGTAGTCCTTGACGGAACCACCTACCGTCAGGACCCCGCGGCGGTTGTGCGTGCCGACGCGGTCGAACGCCTCGTCCGACAGGGTCCGCAGCACGCGGGCGAATTGGCGGCGCCCGACCTCGAACAGCGTGAGCGCGTCCTCCAGCGACTGCTCATGCGACGCAAGAAGCCGCATATACGCTGTCTCGTCGGCGTAGAGCAGCGAAGGATTGTCCTCGATCAGCATCCGCTTCATCCGGTCGATCGCGATGGAATCGCTGTCCGCCAAGTGAATCACCAACTCGAGGATCGACCAGTCGCCCGGCCCCGGTCTGGCGGTCAAGTCCTCCGGGCTCAGCCCGGCGACCGCTTGGCGGAGCCGGGGTCCGCACGCCTCGAACTCGTCAATCAAATGCCTGTCCATCGGTACCCCCTAGCGAACGTTGGAGACGCCAGTGACTTCCCCCGAGATCCCCGCCTCTTGACACTCGAGGCCATGGAGAGGTTCGGCCTGCTCCGCCGAGTGCGCGTAAATATCTGGCCGGCGCAACTCCATGTAGCTCTCCGGGCGGCCCAGCGGGCGAAACCCCTAGCGATCGTGAGGCCCATGAGCATCCCTGGTGTGCACGACCCGCTCACGGTCACCAAACGCTTGAGAGAGCGCGTTCTGGGACCGCGTTGGATACCGCCAGCCACTAGTTCTACCCGCCACCTCACAGGTCGCCACCCCCTAGCGGAATGGCGGCAAGATTTCTACGGTATCGGAATACCGGGGCCGAGCGTCGCGGGGCGCGCCTGCCGCCGTGGCGGGGCCAGCGGAGAGGATCGCCGCCATGCGTCGATTATTGGCCTTCGCCGCTTCCACAACATTGCTCGTTGCCTGCGCATCGACCGCGAGGGGCGCGGAGCGTCCCAGTATCCTCTGGCTCGTCGCCGAGGACCTCGGGCCGGAACTCGCCTGTTACGGGACGGAGCAGGTCTCTACGCCAAATCTCGACCGGCTGGCCGCGCGCGGCGTGCGCTTTACCCGCGCCTACACCACGGCGCCGGTCTGCTCTGCCAGCCGTTCGGCGTTCATGACGGGCATGTACCAGACCACAATCGGCGCTCACAACCACCGCTCGCACCGAGACGACGGATATCGGCTCAAGGCCGGCGGGCGATTGATCACCGATCGCATGCGCGATTCGGGCTACGTCACGGCAAATATCCGCCAATTCCCCAACTCCGTCGGGTTCACGGGGACCGGGAAGACCGACTGGAACTTCACAACGGACGGCAATCCGTTCGATTACGACCGGTGGGACGACCTGAAGGCTCACCGGCCCTTTTTCGCCCAGGTCAACTTCACGGAGACGCACCGTCCGTTCCGTGCGCCAAGAGGGCCGACCCGGCCAAGGTGGTCATTCCGCCCTATTATCCCGACCACCCGGTCACCCGGCAGGACTGGGCTTTGTACCTCGACTCGGTCAGCGAGCTCGACCGCAAGGTCGGCCTGATTCTCGGGCAACTCGAGACCGACGGCCTGGCGGACACGACGATCGTCGTCTTCATGGGCGACCACGGCCAGGCTCACGTGCGAGGGAAGCAATTCTGCTACGAAGAAGGTCTACACATCCCGCTCATTATCGCCTGGCCGAAGAGCATCGTCGCTGCCGCGGGTTGCCGTCCCGGCACGGTAGATGACCGCCTGGTGGAGGCGATCGACCTCGCCCCGACGTTCCTCGGCATCGCAGGCCGCTCCAAGCCCGAGGGGATGCAGGGGCGGATCCTCTTCGGAGACCGAGCCGATCCCGCCCGCGAGTATGCCTTCGGCGCACGCGACAGGTGCGACGAGACGGTCTTTCGCCTCCGAACGGTACGGGATTCCCGTTACCGGTATATCCGCAACTTCACCCCCGACCGGCCGTTCCTCCAGGCCAACGAATACAAGGAACACAGCTATCCAGTCTGGAATTTGCTCAAGGAACTCGACGCCAAGGGGCAGCTCACGCCGACCCAGAAGGCCCTCACGGCGGCGACGATGCCGCCCGAGGAGCTCTACGACCTCGAAGCCGACCCCTATGAGATCAGGAATCTCACCGAGTCCGACGATCCGAAGCACAGGGTGACGCTCGAGCGGCTGCGGGAAGTGCTCGCACGCTGGATCGAGACAACCGACGATCAGGGAAGGTTCCCAGAACCGGCCGAGGTCGTCGCGGCCAAGGGGGCGACTCGGCCGGGGTCCGACCCCAACGCGGGCATGATTCCCCAGAAGGCCACGAACAGGAAACAGGCCACGAATTCCCGGGTGCGGCCGTGACGACCGCCAGCATCACGGAAATAACTGGCCTGTGTGGTTGTGATGGCACGATCCATCCCCCTTGTCGATCTGATCTGTCTCAAAAATCGCGTGTCTCAACTTCCCAGAGGATATCGCTGACGAGCACGGCCGCCACGAGCAACAGGAGCGGGAGTGCGATTGGCCACCATTGGGCCAGGGCCGCCACGATGGAGCCGGCCGGCACCACCGCGAAGAGGGGCAAGAGCCGCGAGCCGAACCAGCGTGCCGGGCGGATGCCGCTGGCAAACGCCCCGAGATACGCCAGCGGCATGAGCAGCCAGACTAGAAACGCCGGCCAGGTCATCGACCATTCGAACGGGCCGGCATGCGTTGCCGGCATGGCGGCCCAGATCGCGTAAATCAGGATGGGAAAGAGCGTGCACCCGAGCAAGAGGCTGATCCCCGTTGTCAGCTTCGTCAAGAAGATGGTTCGGCGCGAGAGCGGAAGGTGCAGGAGGTACTGGGCCGTCCCCTGGCTCGGCTCCCAGGCAGATTGGCGGAACCCCAGGGTGATCGCCAGAGCGGCTCCAATAAAGAACAAGATGGTCACGAATTGACCCTCAACAAACGGGACATCGGGCGGTTCCGCGTTCATTCCGGGGACCCACGCGAAAATCGAAGAGAGCAGGGGCCCCCAATGTCCCGTCAGCTTGCTCAGATAGATGAGATACAGTCCGAGCGCCAGAACGGCGAATAACCCGCGTTTCACGCAGCTCCTTTTTCACGATTGCCAGGACCATTTTGATTCTCTCTCGCAAGCGCCTATCGCTCGGATCAACGACCGAGTATCGATTGACCGACGTCACTCTCCATGGGTTCTCCAGCATCGCTTCAGGCGAAGATCTCGATTCCTTTCAGGGAAGGATCCGGAAAGCGCATTCCGCACTCTGCGCACGCCACACGGTCGCGGGGAGCCTGAGCGTGGCAATTCGGACAGGGCTGCCGGATCGGCCAGCGGCGAACTAGCCGAAAGCCCACGTAAGCCGGCAGACCGAAAAGGAGCACAAAGACCGACCAGGCGATTTGCTCGCGCCGGGTAAGGCCGAACGCACGACTTCTCCGCTGGACCAGGATGGCCAGGACGATTGACAGAGCAATGACTGCGATCAACAGACTGGGCCATGAATCTTTCAGCAGGGCCGTGACGGCCGCGGGGTAGCTCTTTGGCGGATCGTTCGCGATCACAAGAAAGCTGCCGATCGCAAATAAGATCGCCGGTACCGGCAGCACGAGAGCCATCTGGAAGGCTTGCGTCGCTCCGTCTGGTGCGTTCGATCCGGTTTGCAAGTCAACCGCGAACTGCTCCTCGATCGCTCCATCGCCGGTAATCCGGTAGACCAACTGTCTTGTGACGTTGTCTCGTTGGCCGGTCGACGGCAGCGGGTCGACGACGGCGATTGCCTGGCCGCTCTTGATCTCATACCACTCGACCGAACTCCGCCGGTCGACGTCGGCCGGGAGGCTGAACACCTTCTTGACGTGATGCTGCTGATCCAATTCATGGATCTGCCGTGTCGTCCGCACCAGAATGGGTTGTTCCGTCGTGGAGTGGCCGGTGGACCAGTATGCGAGCGTGGGAATTCCGACCGACTCGATCGGCTCGGGCGTTTCAAAGACGGTCGTTACCGTCCGCGCGGCGAGGTCGGCCTGTCGCAGTTGGCTTCCGGATGGCAGATAAACCAAGCGCGGCGGCACATCCCCGCCCGCGGGTCGGAGCACCCACGCGCGGCTCGAATAGATCGAGACCGGCGCCGAGCTCGTCGGTTCGCCGCGCACGGGAATCCAGTCGGCTGGCCGGCACGGGGCCTGTGCGAAAACCGGACATGCCAATGAAACCGACCCGCCGATTGCTCGTGCGCTCGTAAGCGACAAAGTACCCCGCTCCGTCCGGCTTGCCGTCGTGCACGAAGAACCAGTTGACGGTGGGCTCTCGCTCATTCACAAAGGCCGTGAGCCTCTCCGCCCAGCCGGGCTGCGGGGAAAAGAAGCCCGGTGTCTCCCGGGGCACGAAAAGATGCACGCCGGGGAGCAGGTCGTCTCTGTCCGGAGCGTCCTGCACAACGCCTTTCAAGTCGCGATAGGTGACCTCAGACAGATTGTCTTGCGGGTTGCTCTGGATCAAGAGCGTGCCGTCGGACCTGACCTCGAGTCTTTCGAAAACCAGCCGATTCCCGCCCTGCCAGGCCTGCTCGTATCGAAGTGCCGAGCCAGACCACCAGCATGAACCAGAGTGTGCCGAATCCGGTCGCGAGGGTCGCCGCCCACGCGAGCTGACGCAGAAGAGAAAACTTGCGTGCGATCATGATCATGCGGCTCCTCGATCGCTGGTGCTCGGTGGAACGTCCGCCGTTTCGTCACCGAAAACGGGCAATGACCGCCGTGGGCCGCGGGTGTAGTCGACGAAGGCGTCTTCGAGGTTCAGCCCCACGACGTCCCAGGCCAAGGGCGACAGCGATTCGATCACCTGGCGCTGCTCGGGCCCCGAAGTTGACGATCACAAGCTCGAGACGGTGGCCCACCTCCCACGCCTGAACCAGGCCCGCACAGCCGGGAAACGCCGGAGGCCGGCCCGCGAACTCGAGCACCAGCTTGCTCACGCTTTGCTTGAAGTGTTCGGTCGGGCAGTCGACGCGCAACACGCCGTCGACCAGGATGCCGATCCGATCGGCGACCCGCTCGACGTCGGCCAGGATATGCGAGCTGAACAGGATCGTCCGCCCCTGGCGCTGAACGAGATGGATCATCGACATCAGGAAATCGCGGCGGGCGACCGTGTCCAGGCCCAGCGTGGGGTCGTCGAGGATGAGCAGGTCGGGATCGGGGGCGATCGCCAGGGCCAGGGCCACGTTGGCCCGCTGGCCGTTGGACAGCCGGCGGAGCTTGGCCCGGGCCGGGATCTCGAAGTGGTCGAGAATCTGGTCGAGCAGCCGCTGATTCCAGCGGGCGGCATGGAACGAGCGGCCGAACCGAACGGCTTCGGCGACGGTCATCCAGCCGTAGAGCGGATGGCCTTCCGCCAGATAGGCAATGCGGGCCCGCACCTCGGGAGGCAGAAGGGCGACCTCGTGGCCCAGGAGCTCGACCCGGCCGTAACTGGGCTGCGCCATCCCCAGCAGCATCTTGATCGTCGTCGACTTGCCGGCCCCGTTGCGCCCCAGGAAGCCATAAACGGTGCCGGCCGGGACGCGCAAATCCAGGCAGTTCACCACGCAGCGCGCGCCGTAATACTTCGTGAGCCGCTCTGTGACGATGGCATGCGTCATCGAGGCGCCTTTCTGCTCATTTCGAGCCCGCCTTCGCCGCGTTCCATTGAAACTGCCGCGCTCGGGTCGATACGAGCCGCAAGACTTCTTCCTCCGAGAACGCCAGGTGCACCGCTTCCGTGAGGAACCGGTCGAGAACCTCCAGCAACCGCCGCCGCCGCGCATCTTTGGTCAGCTCGTCTTTCGGCTCGGCGACGAACACCCCCCGGCCCGGGCGATTGTTGAGCAACCCCTCTCGCTCGAGCTCGGTATAGGCTCGAGCGACCGTGTTGGGATTGATCACCAGATCGCGCGAGAGCTGGCGCACCGACGGCAACTGAACTTCCGGCTTCAGGTCGCCGCGAGCGATCGCTTCGCGAACCTGCTGCACCAGTTGCTGATAGATCGGCAGGCGGCTCGCGCTGGTGATTTCATACTGCATGACGGCACCTTGATTGACTGTACTAAGCATCTTAATACGGTTGCGCCGCGAGGTCAAGCTGGTTCCGGGAAAGAATGTGAGCGGAACATCAAGACGCGCCGGCGAGACGGCGTCACAGGCCGCACCGCTGTCCCGGCGCGGACGGGGACCCGGTGCGGTGCGCACAGACTACCGGGAATCTCGAGCGCTCACGTTGATCCAGCCTCGCCGGATCGACCGCCGCGAAACTGTCAGCGAGTGTGTCGTTGTCCGAAACGCGACTTTTCTAGCAGATGTTTTCTCCGGTTCCGGGGACACCGTACGTAATTATTGAGAACTGTGGTGGCTCGCTCGTACGTCTCGCCCGGCTCGACAGAGCCCGATCCCAGGAACGGTACTCACGTCTTTTTCTTCGTCGGCTGGTCGCTCTGATCCGCCGCGAGCCGCTTTCGCCACTCGTCCGCCTTGTCTTTCTTGCCCCAGGCGTCGTAAAGCTCGACGATACGGGCGCCCGCTTCGGCAGGGAGCTTCTTCTGGCGGAGAAACGGTATTCTTGCCTCGCGCTCTCTTAAGCCTTCGTAGCCATTGATCAGCATCGGCTCGGCCTCGGTGTATTTCATTTGGCAGGAGATCGCACCGCCCAAGAGGCTGAGCGAGTCGAATCGCAGCCAGAGGTCGGGAAAGCGCTCGTCAGCAATGGCGAGCGATCGGCGCGCTGGCGCTCGGCATCGGCAGGCCTTCGTTGCTTGAGCCGCAGACGGGCAAGCGTGTTAAGCACCATACTGTGGTCGGTGCCCTCCATTCCTGCAAACAGGGAGGCTTCATGGGCCTCAAGGAAGAGACGCTCGGCCCTCTCGATCTGTCCTTCGCCCAAGTAGCAATCCGCCAGTCTGCCGGCCGCCCAATTAGTCCAAGGGCTATTTTTGCCGAATATTCCGCGATAGCTCTTTAGCGCCTCGCCCAGGAGAATTTCCGCCTCGCCGTGTCGACCCTGGATTCTATAGCTGTCAGCCAGCACGCACGTTGCCCATAAAGTGCTGATACTGTCATTCCCATACACGAGTCGAAAGGCACGCAGTACCTCCGTCAAGAGTCTTTCCGCTTCCGCGGTCCTTCCCTGGTCGTTGTATAACGACGCCAGGCGGATCGTCAAAACTCCGGTATCAAACCCCGCCGTACCCTCGAGTTTGCGAAAGCCCGCGATGGCCCGCGTATAGAGATTTTCGGCCTGCGCGTGCATTCCGCGAGCCTGATACCACATCCCGCGCGTGCCCGTCAGGAGTAACGTCGTCGAGTAACCTTCGCCCCAATGGCGGCGGCAGGTCTCGAGGGCTTCTTCGGTAAGCAGTTCACCTTCCGCAAACTTACCTTCTTCGTAGTACGTCAGGGCCAGGCCCCCGATCATGCGTAGTGTCGTCGCGTGGTAGCTGCCCAGCGCGTTCCGAGACCTGTCCACCGCCGTAACAAGAAGCCCCTCAGCCTCCGCCAGGCATCCGAGGTAAAAGTAGTGTCCCGCCATGCGGTACATCACTTTCAACGTATCTGAGTGTTCCTCGCCGCGGACCCGGCGGAGTCCCGCCAGAGCATTCGTGAGAAGTGTCCAGCCCCGCGTGCCCGGTGCTCGCAACTGGAGAGCGCTTCCGACGCTCGACATCGTGTTCAGCGTGTCGGGATGTTCGTCGCCGAATTCGCGGCGATATATCTCCAGTGAGAGCTCCAGGTTCTTCTCCGCTGAGAGAAAGTCCCCCAGGGCTAGGTATGAATTGCCGACCGTCCGACGGATAGCCGCCTCAACGAGTGGCTTGCCGCTGAACTTGATCGGAAGATGCTCCGATGCCCGGTCGAGGAGTGCGCGGACCTTGACATCCGGATCCGGTCTCACACCCAGCATTGCCTGATTTTCGTCGTCGGCCTGTCCCAATAAGTCCTGCTGAAGGAAATCGTTGACCGCCTCGGCAATGTCTGCCTGATCGCGGGCCACTCGCTCTGCCCGCGTCGCGCGTACCGCCAGGTACGTGCTTGCAACCGTCGCCGCAATCAGCAATACCGCGAACGCCGCAGCCGTGATCGAGCGCCGCCCGATGCTTTCGAGCGAACCTCCGCAGCTTATACGAGGTTGTTGGGGGCCCGGCCTCCACCGCGTCGCCGTCCAAGTAGTGCTGAATATCGCGTGCAAGCCCGTTCGCCGTCTCGTACCGCCGCGTGCGATCTTTCTCGAGACTCTTCATCACAATCCAATCCAGCTCCCCGCGCACCAACTTTGTCAGACGCGCCGGCTCGGTCTGTCGCTGCGCCGAGATCGACAGCAGTGCATCTTTCGAATCACTTAACCGTGTCGACGGCCTCTGCGGCTCCTCTTCCCGGATTCGACGTAGAATCTCGTCAATCGCGGCTTCGCGAAGGGTCTCGCGCCGAAGCGGCGTCGTTCCAGTCAGTAGCTCATAAAGTAGCACACCTAACGAGTAAACGTCGCTGCGAGTGTCAACGTCGAGGCCGCTGAGCACAGCCTGTTCGGGGCTCATGTACTCGGGAGTACCAATGATTGCCCCGTACTGAGTGAAGAGCGTGCGCTCAGTCAGCCGTTCGTCGATCGCCTTGGCCACGCCGAAGTCGATGACCTTGGCCACGGGTTGGCCGTCCTGCAGCGTCACCATCACGTTCGACGGCTTGATGTCGCGGTGGATGATCCCCTTCTGATGAGCGTGCTGAATCGCCTGGCAAACCGGAATGAATAGGCTCAGTCGCTCGCTCGGACTCAGCTTGGCTTCGTCGCAGTACCGGGTGATCGGGATTCCTTTGACGAGGTCCATCACGAAGTAGGGGCGGCCTGTGTCGGTCGTTCCTGCATCGAGGACCTTGGCAATATTGGGGTGATCCATCAGCGCCAGTGCCTGCCGCTCGGCCTCGAAGCGGGCGATCACCTGGGCAGTGTCCATGCCCGGCTTGATGATCTTGAGCGCCACCTTGCGGTGCAGGGGCTTTTCCTGCTCAGCCATACAAACAACGCCCATGCCCCCTTCGCCGATCTTTTGCAGCAGTCTGTATGGTCCAATTCGCGAGCCTGGACCCTCGAGGATGGGAATCGATGCGATGGAATCGGTCGCCGCCTCGAGATTCTCGCCTTCTACTGGTGTCGCGTCCTCGACTACCGCTGGTCGATGCATGAACGTTTCGGGCGCGAAGTGAGCCGCCAGGAGTTCCTCGACGCGCTGACGCAGCTCAGTGTCGCCAGCGCAAGCCTGCTCTAGATAAGCTGCCCGCTCGGCCGGGTCAGTTCGGTCGAGCGCCGGCTTCGAAGATCTTGCGCTCGGTCATGGGTAGGGCCCCAAGTCATTGGTAATTGGTCCGTCGAACGCAACAAGCGGCTGGCTCACCGATCAATGCGACGTGCGCCGTGAAATTACGCCAAAATGTTTTTGCTTAGCCACGAATTTCCTTGCGCAGCCAAGCCCGGGCGTAGGCCCAGAGCCGATCGGCGGAGCGCGGCGAAATACACATGATCGTGGCCGCCTCCAGATTTGTCAGGCCGGCGAAATAGCGGAGCTTCACGATCTCGGCAGCCTGCGGCTCGACCTCAGCAAGGCGGTCGAGGGCTTGGTCGATCGCCAGAACATCGTCATTAGCCACGGGTTCGGCGACCTGGTTAGTATCGAGATTGCGCGCGCGAGATCGCCGCCATGCTTGCTCCGATGTTTGCGGCGTGCGTTCTCGACCAGGATTCGGCGCATTGCCTCGGCCGCCGCCGCGAAGAAATGTTCGCGGCCGTCCCAGGGCTGGTCCGGGTCCTTGCAGACCAGCCGGAGGTAGGCTTCGTGCACCAGGGCGGTCGCGTCCAGTGTCTGACCCGGTGCTTCCCGCGCGAGACGGCTCCGTGCCAATCGCCGGAGCTCGTCGTAGACGAGCGGCAGCAATTGCTTGGCTGCCTGGGGCTCTCCCCTGTTGGTGGCTTCCAGCAGCTCGGAAACCTCGCTCGGCAAATCCGGTGTACTCATGAGCGTCGTTACGGTGTACAAACCAGTTGAGTCAGCGCAGCGAACAAACCTTGATTGCAGCGATTTCTGGGCTCTGCGTCTACGTATTGGATTCGCGAGCCGGAGTTTCGGGGGCACCATACTCAACTCCGACCCAGTAATTCGGCATGGTGTCCCCGGAAGCCCCGGCACGCTCCGCGAGCCGTCGCTGAATTTGGTGTGACGCGTCGCTCTGCGCGACGGGGCTACGGCACGCGGAGAGGCCGTGATCTTTTTGAGGAGTCGCTGGAGATTAGCCGGCAGACGATTTTGGTCTGGGGTCACGCCATTCCGACGCCATCACGGCCTGCGGTTCGGCCCGCTCATCAATGAGTTCTCGATAACGTCAAATAATTCTTCCTATATTGACCTGTTTTCGCAGGATCACGTTCAAACCCTGGCTTGGGCCACGGCTAAGCGCAGCCTCTCACCGGCGACCAGATTATGAGCAATTGCATAGATCAGTGCTACAATGCGACAACGCGGCCGGCCGCGTACCGGCATCTGCCAGAGCCCGCGGTTGCGGCACTGTGCATTCACCCATTCCGCCGTTTGGCACCGCAGCCGATAGATCAACTTGGCCGATTCGGTTCCCATTCGGCTCCGCCACTGAGCAACCGCCTCGCTATCTCCTTTCTTGGGGGCATGCGGATCTTTTCCCTCCGCCCGTTGCTTCTCCTCGTCTTTGAGCGGAGCGTACACGGTACAGCCGCGCTCGGCCGCCCCGTCGATTGTCTCCACTGTCGCGAAACCGCCGTCGACGAGCAGCTTCATCAGGCACGCGGTCGTAACGCTCGTCCAACTGATCAAGCATGGGTACCAGCTCTTCGCTGTCGGTCCCGGCCTTACTCACGTCCGCACCGACGATGACGCCGCTTTCGGTGTCGGTAGTGAATTGAACGTTATACCCCGGCCGGTATCCTCCGTCCGCAAACTTCATGGTCCTCGCCTCGGGATCCGTGGTCGACGCTCGAGCTTCATCCGTCTTGCGACCGCTCTTCTTCGCCGAGGCTTCCCGTTGCTGCTGCAACTCATCGCGCTCACGCATCGCCGCTTCGATTCGTTCCTGACGCTCGCGCCGCACGCTCGCGGGCGGCACGTTGGCGTCGTGTCAGGTCTTCTCCATCCTGCTCGGCAAGTTGCTTGAGCGTTTCAACCTGCCGCCGCGCTTCTACCAGACATTCCTCCAGTCGACCGCGCCTGCGAAACGAGCTCTTGCCAGCACTGGCACGCACCCTCATACCGTCTTGAGCCGCCCGGTGCATTTTCACCAGACCCGCGTTCAACAAGACGGCAACGATTTGCGTGAGCAGTTCGTCCCATTTGTCGCCGCCTTGAGAGCGGAAGTCGGCAAGCATGTGATAATTGACGCTCACCCCGCCGCAAAGCCACCGGTAAGGCAGAGACTCGGAGCAGAGCCGAGCCAGCTCACGAGCGCTGCCGATTCCCTTCAAGGTGGCGAAGACCCACAATGCGACCAGCAGGCGGGGGTCTGTGGCGTCGCGGCCGACGTGTCCCCTGACCGCCTTGATGTCCCTAAGCCAGGCACTCAGGTCGAGCCGACAGACGGCCGACCAGACAATGCGTACCGAATGGTCTGCATCCAGCAAATCATCGAGGGATGCCGTATGCATCTCAACCTGGTCGCGAACCGGGCGGCGCAATCGTGGCCTGTCCGCGGGCATGGACTGGGCAATTTGTGCCGGCGATGGCGGCTCAGGCAAGTCATTGGGGTCAAAAAGGGGCCGCGTCATGGCGTTTTTCCTGCAACGCGTGGACAGCCCGAATCTGGGCGATTCGTATGAATGCGTGATAGGATATCATAGACAATACAAATGTCAACTAGAATTTCCGAAAAAACTCACACGCTCGGAGCGTGCCTGCTACCGGCGCACCGTTGGCGCGGCTGTTCTGCGCGCGCAGCGCTCCGGGTAATACGAAAAGTCCGATCAAGGCGGCGAACAAAACGACGAACAACGGCGACCAGCCGCCGGCGGGAACGACCATGCCCGGAATGAACACCGCAGTTTCGCCGGCGGCGGCCTGGCTGCCGCGGTAGAGAACCCGAACCGGTCGCAACGTCCCGTCTGGAATCTTGCGATCGCTCAGATAAACCAGTCTGTAACTGGAATTGAGTCGCTCGGCGATCTGTTCGTAGATCGAGCGCAGTGACTCGGCATTGCGTGCGGGGTAATACTGGCCGCGGGTCGATACGGCCAGGCGGCGGAGGTCGGCGCTCTCAATTTCCTCTTCGGTGCCCAGGCCGAGCGTGTAAACCGGCAACCCAAGCCGGGTGCCGGCCGCGATGACCGACGCGAGGCTGGCCGACTGGCTGAAGGTATCTTCGCCGTCGGTCAAGGCGAGTACGGCGCGGCGGCCGGTTTCGCCTTCGAGCATTTCGAGCGCCGTGGCGACGGCATCGTAAAAGCGCGTTGCTCCCGCGGGCTTGAGTGCGTCGACGGCCGTCGTGATTTTTTGCCGGTCGGTCTCGAACGACGTGAGGCGATCGACGTCCGACCCGAATGCGAGCACCGCGACCCGCGAGCCCTCGGGCAGCTTCGCCACGAATGAGCGGACCGCGCGCTTGAGGCCGCCGATCCGATCTTCTTCTTCCATGCTCAGGCTGCGGTCGACCACCAGCACGACCGTCGTCGGGATCGCCTCAGTCGCTTGCGGGGCCTCGAACTCGACGACCTCGACCTCGCGCCCCTCTTCGGTGACTCGAAACTCGTCGCGGCTTCGCGTCGAGCAGGAACGAGCCGTCGGGACGCTTGACCTCGAACTGGACCGAGATCCGCGGAAACCCTTGTTCACTCGCGCCGGTAACGATCACGCGAACACCGTCGCCGGCCGGTGCAGCGGCTGCATCGGCGGGCGCGGCAGCCGGCTCTAGCGCGCCGCGCCATCCGCGCTGGAGCCTGCGCGAGGGCAGCCTCGGGTGCGCCCGCGTCGTCGTCGCGCGGCCGCGCGCTGGTCGCGAGAACCTTCCCTTGATCGGCGCGCCGGCAACCGGAGCACGCGGTCGATCTCGAAAGCGAGGTTGGCCTTGCGAAGAAACAGAGAGCGCGAGGCACGTTCCGGGAAAACGTCCCCAGCGATCGTGCGGCCAGCCCCCGTCGTGGCTTGCTGCGCTCCAGCAAGATCGCAGCCCCGTGCGCGTACCAGTCGAAGCCGTCGAGGCTCGTTAAACCGAGCGCCACGCACACGCGCTCGAGCGACCAAAGATAGTAGATGTCGGAGTTCAGGCTGGCGCGGCGCGCATCCTGGCCGACGGCGCTTCAGCCGCCTCGACAAACGCCTGGTCGGCGGCGAGTGCGGCGCCTCGGGCGCGGTCTGCCGCTCGGCGAGGCTGGGCCGCGATGCCGCGATCGCCAGCCCCATCGAGCCCCGCGCACGACATCGCCTCGGAGCCGCCAAGCCCGACGCGGTAGCCCCACCGGCCGTCGCCAAGCTGCGACGAGCGGAAATGCTGATCGATCGACTCGAGCGCCGAGTCGGAATCGAACCCATGCCGGCCCGCGGCCCAGAGCCCCAGAAGCGCAAACTGGGTATTCGAGTTATCCCCCTGTCCGCTTGAAAACTGAACTCTGCGGCCGCTCTCGCGGCGCGCCCGCCGGCCTTTCCGGCTCGAGTCGCTGTCGGGTTCGGCTGCGTCGCGCGGGACGGTGTAATCCCAGACGCCCTGGTGGCTACCCGCCTCGATTCGCCGTCCCAGGGTTTGAATCAGCCGGTCGGCCTCGCCGCGCCGCCCTTGGTCCAAGCGCGCCAGAAACAGGATCGCCAGCGCGAGGTCGTAGGTCTGATTGGACTCGTGCGCCAGTCGCTCGACGACCGTCCGCGCGCGCACGATCTCGGGAGCCGCGGGTGCTATGCCGTTCTCCAAGAGTGCCAGCCCCGCCAGCGCCGTCATGCCCAGGCGATGCCCGTTTTGTGACGGCTCGTCCCAGTGCCCGTCGGGCGCCTGCGTCTCTTTGAGAAAATCAACCCCGCGCGCGATCGCCGCCGCGATCTCGCCGTCGGTCGGCGCGGCGTTTTGAGCGTATGCCCGGTGGCCCCCGGCCAAAACGCAAATCGCGCAGCAGACGAAAATGTGCCGTCGAGCACTCATCGCGCGGGCTCCAGAGCAGGGGGTCGGTACGGGACCAGGAAGATCGACAGCACGGCGGCCAGGGCGCCGATGGCCGCCCAGAGCAATGCGACGGCCCAGAGCGAAGCCGCCCATGCGCCGAGCACGCGCTCGGCGGTTTGAACGACCGCGAACCAGCCGGCAGCGCTCAAGAGTCCCAAGACGCCACCGGCGAAACCGGCCGCTATAAGATCACCGCGGTCACCGTGCGCGAGTGCCAGCCTCCAGCCCATGGTCGCCCCCACGGCCACGAGCACGATCGTCAGCGGTAAGAGCCGAGGCGCCAGCGGATACTCACCGCGGGCGCCGAACGGTAAGACGTTTACCAGCAGCAGACACAGGCGCAGAAGAATAAGTCCGCCGCATAAAGATGCAGCGCGAGTCAGCGGTTTTCGCACACCCAGCCATTGTTTGAGGTGTTCTCCCCAGACCGCGACCGCCAGCCCGGTTGCGCCGGCTGCGGGTACGACGACGTCTTCGGTCGGGCGCTCGATCCGGACCGCAACGCGCCGTGTGCCGCCATTACTCTCGATCACAATCGCCGCATTGAGCGGACGGTCGAGCGTTACGGGCAACTCCACTTCGATCGGCAGATCAGTCTGGTCAATCGTCGGCAACGGCCTGCCATCGTATTCGCGCGGCAGCCGGAGCCAGGGCGTGGCGGCCGGCTCGATGCGCGCGGTGCATTTCAGCAGGCGATAGCCCACATTGGTGATCCGCAGCGAATGGTGCGTGATTCCGCCGCCGGTCGCTGCCTTGATGAGTACGGTCTCGGGGTGGACGTCTAGCTCCGGTGCGCTCGATGTCGTGACCGGCACTCGGGCAAGCCATAGGTCGAGCTGATCGTCGGCTGATTGATCGGTCTGCGCTCGGGGAACCAGATCCGGGCGGCCGATTTGCCTCAGATATTCGGCGAGTCGCCCCGCAGTAAGCTCGTCGCGAAGCGCCCGCCAGTTCTGGGCGGCGTGGACGAGGAAGTCGTCCCAGGTGCGGCACTGAGCGCTGGCAAACGCAAAGGGCGCCGGCAACCGTCCCGCTGCGGCGGATTGCAGATTTCGAGGCGCCGGCTGCGGGGCAGGGGGCGCGGCGGGCGAAACTGCCGGCGCCGGCTGCGCGCCGCCTTGCTTCACGACAAGCTGAACGCTTCCCAGTTGAATTACATCGCCAGGCTGGAGCCGGCGCGCCTGCCCCGCAAGCAATCGCTGGCGGTTCACAAACGTTCCACCCGGGCTGTCGAGATCGCTGATCGTGAGCTCCAGCCCGGCGGCGTCGAGGGCCGCGTGGCGCCCGGCCATCCGTCGCAGGGCATCGCCTTCCTGCTCCGACAGGTCGAAGCCACCAGCGCCCCCAAGTGCATTGCCAAGTATCGTCTCACCGGCGGCCAGCGCGTATGACGCACCCGGATTCCGCCCGCGAACCACCTCGAGCGACCAGGTGAGAAGCTGAGCGAAGGGTGCCCTGGCAGGTGCCGGCCGGTGACGACTCATGATGAGGCCCCAGATCAACGTTGGCGGAAGACCAGCAGGGTGTGACCGAGCTCGATCCGGTCTCCGTCTTTCAAGCGGCTGATGGTTCGGCGACCGGCGATCCATTGACGCGCGTCGAGGCTTGGGCCGCCAGGTGGTGCAAGACATAGCCGTCAGGCGTCGCCTCGATCTCGGCGTGGCGGCGCGCGACGGCGGCGTCGCCGAAGATGCCGATCTCGGCGCGCTCGTCCAGGCCCAGCCGGCAGCGGCGGATGAGCCAGCAGGTAGATGCGACCCTCCTGGCGGCCGTTCTGAACCTGAACCCACGCGCGGCGCAGGACCTGCTCGACCAGGGCCAGGCACAAGCCCAAGCCCGCGCCCAGGATCACGATCCCCAGCGCCTGGCTCAGGTCGGGGCGATTGCCCATGGCGACTCGCAGCCATTCGAACAGGAAGCCGCCGACGAACCCGCCGAGTCCGCCGCCGATCAGGCCATAGACCAGGCGCTCGCGCGAGCGATCGGCCAGTCCCTGGCCCAGGCCGATCCCCAGCCCCAGCACGGCCCAGGAGAGCGGCCCGGCCCAAGAGCCCGCCCTGCAAGAGGCCGATCACGATTTCGCCGGCGACCAGCCCGAGCGCTCCGCCCAGCGCGGCCGCCGGCGCTCCCCAGGTCGACGGCACGCGCCAGCTTGAGCCAGGCACCGTCGCGGAGCGGGCCGTACGCGTTCAAGAAGACCCCCAGCGACCCGCCGATCAAGAGGCCCGGCGAGCGCGTCGCGCACATAGACCGACTCGGCCTGAACCAGCTCGACGTAGAGGTAAAGGCCGAAGAGCGCCCCCAGGCCGCCGGCCAGCGCCAGGTCGTAGGCCTGGCGCAGATTGGCCCGGCCGGCGCGGAATCGCGGCGACGATCGCGGCGCGGCTGCCGGCGGCGGCGCGGCGTGGGCGAGATCGGGCCAGGCAGGGTTGCTCGACTCATGACAAGACGCGCAGGCCGCGCCCTCCCTCGGCGATCACGCGGGCGATGTGGCCGAACGTCTGAACCAGCTCGCCGCTCCGCGCGAAGATCGACGCCTGTTCGCTGCTGGCCAGCCGGCGGAGGTAGTCGCGGTCGGCGTCGCCGGTGCCGATCGCCACGATCTCGATCCCCTGCTGCTGCGCGGCCAGCGCCTGCTCGACGGCGCTCTCGGGCGCATCGGGATAGCCGTCGGTCAGGAGCACGATGTACCGCTTGCGGTCGTCGGCGACCAGCTGGCCCGCGAGCCATCTCGAGGGCGTCGGTGAGGTTGGTGCTGCCCTCGGCCTCGAGCCGGTGGACCGCCGCGTGCAGCCGGCGGACGTTGCTGGTCGCCGGCGACTGAAGCGCGACCAGCGTCGAGAACGAGATCAGGCCGACTTCCATGGTCGTGAAGTCGCACTTCGACAGAAACTCGCGAGCGGCCGTCTGGGCCTCGATCAAGGGCTGGCCGGTCATGCTCGCCGAGACGTCGATCAGCAGGAACACGCGGATCAGCTCGGCGGGGCCGCGGCCGGCGGACGTCTCGGGCGGCCGGCCCAGCCACGAGAGATCGTCGGGCACCGGCTCGACCGTCATCGGCAGCCGGTGGCCCGTGTCGCGCTGGATCGGCCTGGACCTGCACGACGCCGTTGGAGTCGTACGACAGGCCGACGTCGATCGTCACCTCGGCGTCGGTCGGCTGGATGTCGTCAAAGACATACTTGCCGAGGATCGTGCAATCGAGCGGAGTGGCGCTCTCGCCCTGCGTCAGGTAGACCTCGAGCCGCGGTGTTGGCGCCGCCGTGGGTCTCGTGGAGGTACGACTTGGTATTGCGGGCGGGGATCGGCAGGTTGCGGCGGATCACGATGTCGTTGACGTAGGCCGAGCCGTCGGGGCTGACGGCGATCGTGCCCAGGCTGTGCGACATCACGTCGGTCACCCGGCGGCTGGCGGCGCGGCGGCGTCGTTCGCGGCCGGCCTGCGGCGCCGGCGGCCGAGAGCGTGAAGCGGGGCACGGCGTCGCCGATCGTCTGGCCGACCTCGATCGCGGCCTGGATGGCCGCACCCAGGGCGACGACCTCGTCGACGTTGACGCCGGTGCGCGGCGGCTTGCCGGCCATCTGCGAGACGTAGCTGCGGACCATCGGCATCCGCGTCGAGCCGCCGACCAAGAGCACGCCGTCGAGCCGCGGCCAGTCGAGCTTGGCCTCGCCCAGCGCTTCCTCGGTCAGGCGGCGGGTGCGGTCCATGAGCGGAGAAGGTCATCGCCTCGAACTCGGCGCGGGCCAGCTCGAAGCTGCGCCGCTCGGCGCCGAGCTGGAGCGTGATCCGGGTCGCGGTGCGCTCCGAAAGCGCCCACTTGGCCTGTTCGCTGCGGACCAGGACCTCGTTGAGCGCCACCGGGTCGTCGAGCGGGTCGAAGCCGGTCTCGGCGGCGAACCGCTCGGCCAGGAAGGTGGCGATCCGGTCGTCCCAGTTCTTGCCGCCCAGGTCGTGGTCGCCGGCGGTGGCCAGGATGACGATCTCGTCGGGCGTGATCCGCGCCACGGTGACGTCGAACGTTCCGCCGCCCAGGTCGTAGATCAGCACGGTCTCATCGACGCCGGTCTTTTGCAGGCCGTAGGCCAGGGCCGCGGCGGTGGGCTCGTTGATGATCCGCAGCACCTGGAAGCCGGCGGCCTCGCCCGCCTCGATCGTGGCCTTGCGCTGGGGGTCGGCGAAATAGGCCGGCACGGTGATGACCGCGCGATCGACCTGGTCGCCCAGCCGGGCCTCGGCGTCTTCCTTGAGCCGGCGCAAGCACCAGGGTCGAGAGGTCCGTGGCCGAGTACGTCTTGCCGTGAAACTGAAGCTGAAAGAGCGGGTTGCCCATGTGGGGCTTGAAGAAGCTGGCGATCTCTTCGTTGCCCAGCCGCGCCCACTCCTTGGCCTCCTGGCCGACCGACGGGCGGATCGGCGCCGAAGTAGACGACCGACGGCGTGATGTTCTGCCCCTCGCGGTTGGCGATCACCTCGGGCCGGCCGTACGCGTTGCGGTAGGCCACCGCCGAGTTGGTCGTTCCCAGGTCGATTCCGACGAAGGTGGGCATCAGAGGCCGCCTGCTTGTCCGTCGGATTCGTCGCGCGAATGTTTTGACGGACCCACGCGGCAAACTCGTCGAGAAGTGCATTCTCATCCCGGATTCCTTCCCGGCTCGCGTATTCTGCAAGCGTCACTCATCGAAACCTCGGGAATGGCCGCGCTCTGATCACTCTGACGGTAGGATCCGTCAGGTTGCCGAAGCAAGACCCGCAGGTTTCGTCCGTCGAATCGCCAAACCTCGGGAACGCCGAGCGCGGCGATAGATGCCGATCCGTTCGAGTGCGCTGCGCGTGATTTCGATCTCGATCGCGAGGTCGGGCGGAGGGTCGATCGCCAGGTCGATGTTGTCAGGGTCGTGGATTCGCTCGAGGTCTCCCAGGTAGAAGCTCTCGTCGGCCTCGAGCCCTTTGTCGACGTCCTCCCGGTTCCAGGTTGTCGATCCCATGGGCATCAATGGAACGTGTAGCTCCCTGGCGAGCATCCGTACGAATTGACCCAATAGAGATTTCTTGCGCTCATGCTTGGGGTTGGGCGACATGATTTCGACATGTCCTCGATCGTACGTCACCCGTACTCGGCGGTCTTCGACCAGCTTCAGGAGCGACTGATACCCGGCCCAGCCGACGTGCGGGAAAAAGAACCGCTCGGATACCGTGTCCGGTTTTTTCGCCAGGGTAGCTGCTGTCACCATCGTGCGTCTCCCGGTGTGTCCGATGCGCGTCTCTCACGACACCGTCAACAAGCCGCAGCGCCGTCGAGCGTTCGGCGACTTCCTCGGCGTTCATGACGGCCTCGGTCTGGAACTCGACGTCGATCGAGCCGCCGCCGGTCAGGTCGGTCGCCGAGACGCCGAGCCGGCCGTCCTTGTTGATCGCGAACTTGACGCGGATCGGGCTCTGGCCGGCAGGCGCTCGGGGAGGTTGAGCGAGGCGACGCCGACTTCCTGGCAGTCGAGCGGGTCGGGGCTGTCGCGCTCGCCGGCCATGACGCGGATGTCGACGGCCGCCTGATTGTCGGCGTCGGTGCCGAAGTCGCTCGATCCGCTCGAGCGGGACCTCGGAATTGCGCGGCAGGAGGTAGATAGACGACATCCAGGCTCTGGTCGTTGCGCGCCACCACGCCCAGGCTCTTGGAGAGCACGTTGACGATCCGGGTGTTGACCAGCTCGCGCACCGGGCCGGTCAGGGTGAAGCCGAGCTGCTTCTCGAGGTGGTCGAGCGCCTCGGCGACCTCTTCCTCGGAGACATCGGCCAGGTCGACCGGCTTGGCCGGCTGCCCGTCGGCGGCGACGCTTGGTCGCCAGGAAATCCTGGACCTGGTCCGACAGCGATTCCTTGAGCGCGTAGAGCGCGGCCCCCTTGGCCACGGCCTCGTCGGGATCGTAGATCTCGGGCTCCATGTTGAACTCGGCGACCAGCCGGTTGCGGACCTGCGGCATCCGGGTCGCTCCGCCGACCAGGATGATCTTGTCGAACTGGGTGTGCCCCTTGGCGCGGGCGTCGGCCAGCATCTCGTGCGTCAGCTCGATGGTCCGATCCAGCAGGTGCTTGGTGATCTCCTCGAACTTCTCGCGGTCGAGCTCGACGCGTGCCTGCTGGCCGGCGTGAGTGACGCGGAACGGCGCCTTGTCGCGCTGGGTCAGCGTCTTCTTGCCGCGCTCGGCCTGGAGGAACAGGTCGTTCAAGACTTCGGGATCGTCGAGCGGGTCGGACGGCCTCGCCGGTCTGGGTGCGAAACTGCTCGGCCAGGTACATCACGATCGCCTCGTCCCAGAGCACGCCGCCCAGCCGGTGGTCGCCGCCGGTGCAGATCACGCGGATCAGCCGGTCCTTGATCTCGATCATCGTGATGTCGAACGTGCCGCCGCCCAGGTCGTAGACCAGGACGGTCTGGTCCTCGCCCTGCTCGAGGCCGTAGGCGATGGCGGCGGCGGTCGGCTCGTTCAAGATCGCCCGCACGTTCAGGCCCGCCAGCCGGCCGGCGTTGGCGGTCGCCTCGCGCTCCGGCGTGCCGAAGTAGGCCGGGCAGGTGATCACGACGTCGGTGATCTTGTCGCCCAGCGCGATCTCGGCGTCGCCGACGACCTTGCGCAGGATGAACGACGAGATGTCCTCGGGGCCGAACGCCTGCCCCTCGTACTGGAAGACGAAGTTGGGGTCGCCCATGTGCTGCTTGATCCGCGAGACGACCCGGTGCGGCTCGACCTTGGCCGACTCCTTGGCGGTGTTGCCGACGATGATGTTGTCGCCGTCGAACAGGACGACCGACGGGGTGATCCGCTCACTCTCCTGGTTGGGGACGATGACGGGCTTTCCGTGCTCGTCGACATACGCGATCGCCGAGTAAGTGGTTCCCAGGTCGATCCCGTAAACGCGCTTGAGACCTTCGGACACGGCAGGGACTCCCGTTGCTCGAGTCGTTGGGTTGGCCTGGACGCTACGAATACAGGAAACTCCGAACTCGGCCGCCACCCAGCAGAGGCACGGCGGCGACTCGACGGGATCTTCGTTCGGGCTCGCAACTTATTATGAAAGTTCGCCCGCGCCGAAGATCTCGCACTCCGTGCCTGAGAGGCAAGTCGGCAATTCACCGCAGTCTCGACCCGTCATCGAGCGCCTGCTACAATCCGACTCAGGTCTGGATCGTCTCCGCGGTGCGGGAGAGGCAATGCACTCACGCCGGTTCTGGATCGGGCTCTTTCATGTATTCTGTGTGCTGGTTGCCGCGGCGGGGTTCGCGGGAGTGCGGGCCGCTCGAGGCCCGCAGGCGATTCGCGCGGGGCTCGAGCAGGCGAAGCAAGAGATGGCCGCGGGCCGACACAGCACGGCGCGAAGCAGCTCTTGGAGCTGCGACAAGCCGGCGCCGGCGGCGGCGAGGGTCGATTACCTGCTGGGTCTCTGCGAGCTCCAGCAAGGTCGGCGCGAGGCGCTCTGGCCGCCTGGGAGCGCGTGCCGCCCTCGAGCCCATGGGCCGTGCAGGCGGCCGCTCAGCGCGGCGTGGTTGCTCATGGACGCCGAGCCAGTTGCACGCGCGCCGAGGAGGCCTTGCTTCAGCGCACGCGCATCGCGCCAGGGAGCCGACTGCGCTGCAGTTGCTGCAGGCCCTGGCCACGCTCTACGAAATCGAAGGACGCACCGCACGAGATGCGCGCGGCGCTGATCGAGTCGTGGCAATACACCGACGCACCCGCGACTCTCTGGTGCAGAAGCTGTCGATGCAGGATACCGTGCCTCTTGCCTGTGGGAACGCTTCACAAGGCGCTGGGAACAGACGCCCTCCGACGACGATCGAGTCTGGCTGGGACGAGCCAACCTGGCGACCCGAACCGGCGAACTGGACGCGGCGGCCAGCCTGCTCGATCGATGTCGTGAAGAAGCGGCCGCGACGACCCCGTCGTCTGGCGGCGCGTGCTCGAGCTGGCCCAGGCGGCCGGCGATCTTCGTCGGCGGGTGGCAGGCTCTCGAGCATCTGCCGGCCGACGGGGTCGTCCCGGGTCGAGCTGCGCGAGGATCCGTGCCTGGCTCGCCGCGAGGCAGGGCGACGTCGCGCGCCGAGCGCGCCGCGCTTGTCGCCAGTGGTCGAGCACGACCCCGGCGACACGGCGCTCTCGACCGCTTGGCGACCCTCGCCGCGTCAGCCGGCGAAGACTCAAGAGGCGACGCCGGATCCGTGCGCAGCGAGCCGAGGTGACAGCGGCCTAGGTGCGATACCACGATCTGCTCAAGGGCGACGCCGCCGGCGGCGACCTCGCCGAGCGCAGCGCGGCTTGCCGAGATCCTGGGCCGGAACGTCGAGGCACGCGGCTGGGCCTTGCTCCGCGACGGCAAGGTCGGGTCAACCCGGCCCGACCGTCCGCCTCTCGACGGGACGGGCTCTCGAGCCGCTCTCGCCTGACCGGAAACCGAGCCGGCGCGACTGCTCGCCGCTCTGTGCGTCGACCTGACCCGCAACGCCGCGTCGCCGGGCCCGGCCGCCGGCGCGCCCAAGGATCGGGAGCGGCCGCGACTTTGTCGACGCCGCCGAGACCGCCGGGCTGCGGTTCATCCAGGACAACGCCGATTCGCCGCTCAAGCGGCCGCCCGAGACGATGAGCGGGGGCGTGGCCCTGCTCGATTACGACGGCGACGGCTGGCTCGACGTCTACGCCGTCCAGGGCGGCCCGTTGCCCCCTCGCCCCGAATTCACCATGCGACGACCGCCTGTTCCGCAACCGCGGCGACGGGACCTTCGAGGACGTCAGCGAGCGGGCCGGCCTCGCCGAAGCTTGCCCGGCGGCTACGGCCACGGCGTCGCCGTCGGCGACTACGACAACGACGGCCATCCCGACCTGTTCGTCACGCGGTGGCGATCCTACGCGCTGCTACCGCAACCGGGGCGACGGAACCTTCGAGGACGCGACGGCCCGGGCCGGTCTGGGCGGCGACCGCGACTGGCCGACATCGGCCGCCTGGGCCGACCTCGACGGCGACGGCGACCTCGACCTCTACGTCTGTCACTACCTCGCCTTTGACCTCGAGAGTCCGCGCATCTGCGCCGAGCGCCACGGCCGCAGGTCAACCACTATTGCAGTCCGCGCGATTTCGCGGCACTTCCCGACCACGTCTTCCGCAATGACGGCGGGCGGTTCGTCGATGTGACCGGCGCAGTCGGGCTTCGTCGACCCGGACGGCCGCGGGCTGGGCGTCGTCGCGGCCGACCTCGACGACGACAATCGCATCGACCTCTACGTCGCCAACGACATGTCGGCCAACTACCTGTTCCGCAACCTGGGCGGATTTCGCTTCGAGGAGACGGCGCTCTCCGCCGGGCGCGGCCGCCAATTCCAGCGGCGGCTTTCAGTCGGGCATGGGGATCGCCTGCGGCGACCTCGACGGCGACGGCCGGCCCGACCTGGCCGTCACCAACTTTTACGGCGAGTCGACCACGTTCTTCCGCAACCTCGGTCGCGGGCTGTTCTCCGACGACACCGCGGCGATCGGCCTGGCCGCGCCGACCCGGTATCTGCTGGGCTTCGGCATCGCCTTCCTCGACGCCAACAACGACGGCTGGCTCGACCTGATCTCGGCCAACGGGCATGTCAACGACCATCGGCCGGCGTTCCCGTGGAAAATGCCCACCCAATTGCTCATGGGCGGGCCGGACGGCCGTCTGACAGATGCCGCCGGCCGATGCGCGGCGAGCCGTTCCGCCAGCTCCACCTCGGGCCGCGGCCTGGCCGAGGGCGACCTGGACAACGACGGCCGGGTCGACGTGGTCGTCCAGTCTCAGAACGAGCCGCTCGCCTATCTTGCACAACGAGACCGCCAGCGGCGGCCACTGGGTGACGCTGCAGCTCGAAGGGGTGCGTTCCAACCGCGACGCCGTCGGCGCGCGGGTCGCGGTGCTGGCGGGCGGACGCCGGCGGGTCGCCCAGCGCTTCGGCGGCGGCAGCTACCAATCGGCCGGCGACCCGAGACTTCACTTCGGGCTGGGAGATTCGGCCGCGGTCGAGCAGCCTGGAGGTGCGCTGGCCGTCGGGGCGGAGCATCGTACACGGGCCTGTGCGGCGGACCGAGGCTACTTGGTGCGCGAAGGGGACGCTCGAGCTGAAGCCCTTGCGCGGGCTGGGAACGACAGCGACCGGTGACCAGCGAAGAAGGAGCTCCAGCAGGCTGGAGCCCCTCCCATGAGTCGGACGTCTGTCGGCCGCAATGGATCTGGCCAGCGAGTCTCAGTACTGAGTCGGAGCTGATGACCTCGCCGCCGGCGCGGGTCGACAGCGACTGGTAAACGCCAAACTGGGTTCCCGGGGCCATGCGTGTAGACGCCGCTGTTGTCGGTCACGCCGATGGGGAAGCCGGTCGGCCGGATTGTACGGCCAGCTCTGGATCGAGTCCTTGATGAAGTGGACCGAGCCGTCGGCGAAGGCGAAGTTGGCACCGCCGGGATGGAAGCTGGACGGCCTCTCGACCCAGGAATAGTCGTACTCGTCGGCGACGTTGGGGACCTTCTTGTACGCATTGATCGGGTAGAGCGTGGTGAAGATCGTGTCACCCGAGACCGAGTCGCCCCACCAGTTGAAGCAGAACGATTCGGTCGCGGTGAACAGGCCGTTGGCCTTCTCGCCGTAGAGGAACGTGTTGCTGGTGCCGTCGGTGATCGCCGAGATGTTCAGCGAGTAGCAGTACTTGAACGGGCCGTTCGAGTTGTTGTTGATGGCGGTGAATGCGGCGCACGACGACATCGGCGCCGGGTAATGCACGTCGCACTGGAAGAGGATCTCGGGATACCAAGTGCCGAAGTTGCAGGAATAACTGGTGTAGGCGAAGATCAAGTTCGGGTTAGTCGCCAGTACGGGCCGATGCTATTCCGCTTGCCGATGATCTGACCGTCGCTCGGGCACCACAGCGACGTCAGGCCGGTCGCATAGACGGTGCTGTTGGCTCCGGAGTAAATGCTCCGGCTGAAGTTTATGGCGTTGTACAGCGGCATCTGGTCAAACTGGCCCGAGCATCGAGACAAACGTGCTCTGGTCTTCGACCCATGAGCCAGCCGAGCCGTACATGGCGTCCGGCTCCAAGGGGCTGCCGATCGGGAACGTCCCTTGCTGGTCATGGTAGTTCATGGCGGCCAGCGCGATCTGCTTCAGGTTGTTGACGCACTGCGCGCGCCGAGCCGCCTCGCGGGCCGACTGCACGGCCGGCAGCAGCAAGGCGATCAAGACCGCGATGATGGCGATCACCACCAGCAGCTCGATCAAGGTGAAACCGCGACGAGAGATCGATTTCATTAGAACACGCTCCGTTCTGTTGATGATTGAGCAAATGACGCAATCTTCTCCACCGGCCGTTCCGACCCAACCTGATATTAATGAATTCGTTCGCTGGGTGCGTTGGTGAGGAGCAACAGCGCCTCTCGACCGAAAATGACGAGAGGCTCCATCGCGCTGAAGCCTCTCGTCGGTCAAGAGTGCCGCAAACCGGCTTTGAGATCTCAGTACTGGTCGCCGCCAACGATGTCGGTGAAGTTCCGCGTGGATAGCTTTTGGTAAACGCCAGTTGGCGTGCCCGGCACCATAGTGAACAGACCACCGTTGTCCGTCACTCCGAGTGGGAATCCCGTGGCCGGATTGAACGGCCAGGTTTGGACCGTCTCCTTGAGGAAGTGGACCGAGCCATCCGCGAAGGCAAAGTTGACGCCTCCGGGGTGGAAGCTCGATGCACTGTCAACCCATGAGTCACTCCATTCTTCCGGCACGCGCGGGATCTTCTTCCACGCGTTAATGGGGTAGCACGTCGAGAAGAGTGTGTCGCCGCTGACGGAATCACCCCACCAGTTATAGCAGAGTGAGTCGGCAGGCGTGAAAATCCCGTTTGCACATTCGCCGTAGAACACCGTATTGCTGGTCCCGTCTGTGATCTGCGCGATATTCGAGGGAGTGTAGTGGAACACGCCGTTCATGGACTGTTCGATTGGCAGGTACACCGCGCAGGTTGTCATCGGGAGCGGGTAAATCACCGGGTTCACCCAACCACAGTACTGGTACAGATAGGGATTCCACGTCCCGGTGCATCCCCGGTAACTGGTGTAGGCCACGGTCAGGTTTGGGTTGTCGACGTACGCGCCGAAGCTGGACCTCTTACCGATGATCTGGCCGTCGCTCGGGCACCAGAGCGTCGCGATGCCAGCGGCGTACACAGTGCTGTTTGGTCCGGAGTAAATGCTCCTGCTGAAGTTCATGGCGTTGTACAGTGGGGTCTGGTCAAACTGAGCGAGCATGGAAACGAACGTGCTCTGCTCCGGGGCCATGTACCAGCCGAAGTCTGGGTCCGGTTTCAAGGGGATTCCGATGGGAAAGCTACCCACCTGGTCGTGATAGTTCATGCACGCCAGGGCGAGTTGCTTGAGGTTGTTGACGCACTGAGTGCGCCGCGCCGCCTCCCGCGCCGATTGGACGGCCGGCAGCAGCAGGGCGATCAAAACCGCGATGATGGCGATCACCACCAAGAGCTCGATCAGGGTAAACGCACGACGAGAAGTAGATCGCATGAAAACACTCTCCTTTGCTCGACTTGCTGAACCACGCAACGCGTTGTTCCATCTGCACGGTCGACCCACACGGGTCGTCAATCAAAAAAAGGACGGGCCCAAATCGCCCGAAACGACGCCAGTTTCCCAGGACGCATCATGATCACTTGCCTTCGGGTTTACTCTTCGAAGGCTTTACGTCCTCAGGTTTGTGCTTTGCGAGTATGCTGCGATTGCCCTTCGTAACCGGTGGCGCGGTCACCTCCGTCGGTTCTGTCTGGCCGCTGCAACCAAACCCCGCAGCCGCCGCGGCCAGTACTGCGAAGCCGAAAAACCGGCGGCGACCAACGCGCACATCCCAATCATTCTGCATGTGTCATCTCGGTGAAAGGTGATCAAGCGGTTAGTTGCAGACCCGAGCGATTCGACAAACGAGGTCGTTACCACCGGGGAAGGGAGAGGAGGAGCTGGTCCAGGGAGCCCGAAGCGCTCGCCATTGCCAGCACTTCGACACTACAAAACGTCCCCAAACCGAGTCAAGATTAGCCAACGTCTCACCAAAATGGAAGCGCCTAGATCAAAAAATCTGATATTAATTAATTCGTTGACTTGGCACCTTACTCAGGAGCAACCGCGCCTGGGAACTGATAATGTATCGAGACACGACCCCGACACTGCCCAGGTTCTTTGAGTCTTAAATTGTTCGGTCACCTTTTTCTTTGAGATCATATACCACCTCTTCCGCCATCGTTGCCGTCGCAGCTAGCTTGACCGTTCGGGACGCGATTTGAGCCAGAGGTGCTGGCGCGCGTCGCTACGCTCTTGCGCCATTCCGGCTATTGCCGGAAGCGGGATTGTCAGATGACGTCTTCGATCTCGACCGAACGAGCTCAAGGCGAGCCGGGAAAGCGGCGGTTGCTTTGGCCCCTCGCCGTCATGGCGGTCGGCGCCTTGGGCTTGCTGCTGGCGTGGCTCGGCATGCGCAGGAGAGCACCGCGCGTCGGCGTCTTGTCGCCGCGCGGCGATTCGACTGGAGCAGCAAGATACGTGGGCGACGCGGCGTGCCGGCGCTGTCACGCGGCCATCGCCCTAACGTACAGCCGGCACCCGATGGGGCAATCTCTGGCGCCGATCGAACACGCCGCCGGACCGCCCGGCGGGTCGGGCGGCGAACGGGTCGAATTCGAGGCCGGCGGGCTCGTTTATTCGGTCGAACCCCAGGGCAGCCGCGTCGTCCACCACGAGATGCGCCGCGATCCGTCGGGACAAGTCGTCGCCGAGATCCAGGCCGACGTTCAGTACGCCATCGGCTCGGGAAGGCAGGGCGTCTCGTACTTGATCGAGCGCGACGGCTTTCTCTTTGAATCGCCGATCACCTGGTACGCCAAGGACCATCGCTTTGGCCTGTCGCCGGGTTACGAAACGAGAACCTCGCGCTTCGATCGGCCGGTCATGGCTGAGTGCCTGTTCTGCCACGCCAATCGCGTGGAGCGGCACTCGAGCGCGCATCAACCGATACCAGACGCCGATTTTTCGCGGACACGCGATCGGCTGCGAACGGTGCCACGGTCCGGGCGAGTTGCACGCGCTGGACCCCACCATGGTGAGCGGTCGCGACCCGGCCATCGTGAACCCTGCCAATCTTGAGCCGGCGCTGCGCGACGCCGTGTGCGAGCAATGCCATTTGATCGCACGCCGGATCGCCCGCCTTGGCACCCGTTTTGACGACTTCCGGCCAGGGATGCCGTTTTATCGCTTCTGGTCGGCATTTGTGCCGGAGGGAGCTCGGCGCCCTGAACAAGTTTGCCGGCCAGCCCGAGCAAATGCGCGAGAGCGCGTGCTACCGGGCCAGTCAGGGCCGCATGGGCTGCATTTCCTGCCACGACCCGCATCGGCAGCCCGCACCGCAGGAAAAGGCCGCGTATTTTCGCCAACGCTGTCTGGTCTGCCACCAAGACGCCGGCTGCCGGCTGCCCGCGACGACTCGGCTGGCCCGCCCGGGGGGCGACGATTGCGTTGGCTGCCACATGCCGCGTGGCGAGAGCTCGAACAACCCGCACGTCGCGACGACCAATCATCGAATTCCCAAGGCCGGTGCCCTGACGCCGGCAGGACAGAGTGCTCTTGGAACGGCGGCCGCGGCGCCCTTCCTCGTGAACTTCCATCGCAACTTGCTGACGCCAGAGGAGCTCGCCCAGGCCGAGCGCGAGCGAGGCATCGCCTTGTGTCGACTGAGCACCACAGCGGCAGCGGCCCTGGCGCTTCCTTTGCTCGAGGCCGCTCTCGGTGCGCACCCCGACGATCTAGCGGCTCTGGAAGCCAAAGCCGAAGTCCTGGGCCAATTGGGCCGACCTGCCGAGGGCCTGGCTACATGCCAGCGGTCACTTGCGATCGATCCAGCCCGGCAGACGGCCCTTGAAAACGCCGCGCACCTCGCGGGCCTGGCACACCGCAATCAAGAGTCCATCGACTACTGGAAGCGAGCGATCGCCGTCAATCCCTGGCGATCGGACTATCGCGCTGAGCTTGCACTGAGAGAAACGGCGACTCGCGACTGGAAGGCCGCGGCGGAGGCCTGCCGCGAGGCACTCAGGCTCAATCCTTTTGTGACTCCGGTCAGGAGACGGCTCGTTCAGTGTTATCTCCACCTCGGCCAGCGCGAGGCCGCGCGCGCCGAGCTCGACGTCATTCTGGGGTTCGATCCTCCCGATCGCGACGACCTGTTCGGCGCCTGCTGCCGCCGCAGGGTGAGCCTCACTAAAACAATCCGGTTTCCTCGGCACAACCCAGCATCAGGTTGAAGTTCTGCACGGCCACGCCCGCCGCTCCCTTGATCAGGTTGTCGAGGCAGGCGAGCACGACGATCCGGCCGCGCACGACCCGGAGCGTGATGTCGCAGAAATTGGTAAAGGCCGAGTCCTTGGTCGCCGGCAGATGGCCGACGACCCGGACGAACGGACTGGTCGCATAATACGAGCGATAAAGCGCGAGCAGGTCGTGCTCGACGGCCGTGCTCTTGGGCTGCGGCGTAGATCGGTGGCGAAGATCCCGCGGTCCATCGGCACCAGGTGGGGCGTGAAGATCACCTCGACGGCATCGCCCGGGCCGCCGGCGACGTGGGTCAGCACCTGGTCGATTTCGGGCGTGTGCCGGTGCTGGCCGACGCTGTAGGCCGCGAGGCTCTCGTTGCACTCGGGGAAATGGTACGTCAGCTTGGGCGACCGGCCCTGCGCCGGACACTCCGCTCTTGGCGTCGATGATGATCCTGGTCCGTTCGATCAGGTTCTCGGCGATCAGCGGGGCCAAGCGCCAGGATGCTCGCCGAGGTGTAGCAGCCCGGGTTGGCGATCAAGCTCGGCCGGCGGGATTCGCTCGCGAAACAGCTCGGGCAAGCCGTAGACGGCCGCTCGCAGACCACCCGAGTCGGTGTGCGCGTGGCCGTACCAGTCGGCGTAGACCTGCGGATCGGTCAGGCGATAGTCGGCGCTCAGAGTCGATGACCCGCACGCCGCGCTGGCGGAGGGCAGGAACGACCGCCATGCTGGCGGTGTGCGGCAGGGCCAGGAACGCAAACGATGCGCGGTCGGCGATCCGGTCGGCGTCGAACGGCTCGCAGGCCAGGCTGATGCGACCGGGCCAGGCTGGGATGGAGCGCCTCGAGCCTGGGCGCTTCGTCCTGCCGCGAGGTCGCTGCCGTGATCCGGACCTCGGGATGGTTGAGCAGGATCGCGATGAGCTCGCGCGCCGCGTATCCCGACGCACCCACAATCGCCACCCCGATTTTCGTCGTCACGTCAGTCCCTCGCAAGTCAGGCTTTGGCCTCACGCTCGTGCCTCCGCCCGGCGACCGTGGTTCCGGTATTCGCGAGGCCGAAGCCCAAACGGCTGGCGCCTCGAGGTGATCTCGATTGGGAACAGATCGCCCGACCAGCGCTTTCAAACCGGTGACGAGCGCAGCCACGATCCAGCTTATCCACGCCAAGGCCGAGACGGCCATGCCTTCCACGAGGTCGTCGGGTTGGTACTGGAGACGGAGCGTCCAGCAGCCCCTTCCGGGAACGAGGACACGCTGCCAGCCGCCCGGTTCACGCCCCTTCCGAAAGGTAGGCACGATCGCGCTTGGCTGCTCGCCCTGGCCGTCCAGACCGACCCACGTGGCGGTCCACTCTGGATCGGCGAGCTGCGACACGATGACCCACGCGGGCTCGTCGGTGCAGACCGAGATGGTCCAGTCTTCGGGCTCGATCGAGCGTGCGGCAAGCGGCAAAGCGCCGTCCATGACGGCGAGGATATCGTGGGGATCACCCTACCAATCATCGAGCACGCCCGGATCGTCCAGCCCGTCGAAAGGCAGCAGCCACGCCCGCGCGGGCCGCCCGCCCGCCCGCCAGATCGTGAAGCGGTGCGCCCACGGCCCTTGCTCGGCGAGCCACGACCGACCGAAGAGCCAGGCGGCCAGCTCGGGGTCGTCGATGCATTCGCCTTTCGGAGCGGCCCCTATCATGAGATGTTCACGTCGTGTCTCGATCGGGTCGAAGACCCGCACGCCGATGCCGGCCGCCTGCACCGCACCGCGGAACAGCCCGGCGAAGATCGGCCCGTTCCGGGGCCCTCGCGCCAGCGCTGCCAGGTTTTCAACCGCGGGCAAGTTGAGCGTTCGATACGCGGCCATCGGCGCCAGTCCCACCAGCATGGGCAGGTTCCGGAATCGACCGTCGGCGATGCGCGTCCCGCGCGGTTCGCGCGACAGTTCGGCCAGCACCGGACTTTGGGTTCGCAACGGCCTTAGCGGCCCCAGATCGACCAGCCGCTGCGCGCGACAGGGCCCACAAATCAATAAAGGTAAGAAGCAAAAGCGCCATTCGCGCTGCGCCGCGGTCAGCGCGGCCCCGCCGGCTCAGGTCCACGCCACCAATCCCAGGGCCGCGATCAGTGCGACCGTCTGCCCCAGCTCCACGCCATAAATCTTGAAGCGCTCTCTGGCAAAAACCATGCGCAGGCTGGGGTAAACCGGGCGGGACCCGCGGGTCGGGCAACGGCTGGCTGTGCCTGCGCCATCACCGCACGAAAGCCCAGATCGTTGGTCCACGGCATCGCACGAAACGCTCGCTCGAAACCTCGGGCGATCGCGGGCGAGCTTGCGCCGCCGCCGTGCAATCAAGCGCCAGCTCGAGCACGCCGACGATCGCCGCCACCCACAAGAGCGCGACGACGGCAAACCGCCTGGCGGCGCGCCCGGCCTGCGGCCACACGACCCAGCGATCGAACCCCTTGCCCGCCAAGAGCGCCAGCGCCAGCCCCGTGGCGACGCTCCAGCGCGACGGCGCCCGGAAAAACGAAAAACCCCGCAATTCGATCAAGTACCGAAACCCGGGCGCGTACGGGCCGAGGCTTAAGATCAACGTGACGACCGCCAGCACCGTGAGCAAACGAACGGACGACTCTCGCCTCCACTCGCGGAGGACGGTCATACACGCCAGGCAGAGCGGCACCAGCCCGACGTAGGCCAGGTGTTCCTCGGGAGATGTGTGAAACGGGTCCCAAACCAGGGGCCGCCACAAGCGTGACTGATGGAACAGCAATGGTGCGACGTAGTTGACCAGGTGAAAGGGCGTCGAGGCAAAACCCGACAGGTATTCAAAGTCGCGCTGGCCGGCCGCCAGTGACGCGAGTCGAGCGGTTGGCCAGAGCTGGGCCGCCGTCAGGGGAAAGACCGCCACGACCGCGAGCGCACAAACTAACGCGCACCACATCACCCCTCCCTCTCCCCCCGGGGAGAGGGTGCCCGAAGGGCGGGTGAGGGGGGCGTCGCCCGACCCGGGGCCCGCCGTCGGGGAGAGGGTGCCCCCTCGGCTTTGCTCCCCTCGACTCTGCTCGGGGCATGCGGGGCAGGCCGAAGGGCGGGTGAGGGGGGCGTCGCCCAACCCGGGGCCCGCCGGGTTAAGCCCCGGCGCGCAGCGGAAAGGCTGTTGAGGTTGCCCGGGCGAAGCCTCCGCACGCAAGCCTCGATCAGGGCCCAGCCAATCATCACGAAAATGCCCACCTGGCTGACAAAGGCCAACTGGAAATGCCCGGGTAGCAACCTGCAGCACCAGTACCAGGCTCAACAAGAGCGGGGCGAACGGGCGCCGCTCTGGGCCCGGAGCCAGGATCCGCCACGCCAGGCCCCAGGCCCAGGGCATCCAGCACCCGGTCGTGTAGCTCCAAGGATGGGCCAGGTGGATGAGAAAGAACCCGCAGGTCGACCACGAAAACGCCGCCAGCGCCGAGCCCGGCCCCGAGATCCCCAGTCGCCGTGCCGCCCAGAACGTTCCCAGCGCCGCCCCAGAGCGTGTGAAGCACCAGGCTGACGACGTAGGCCATCTCGGTGGTCAGAACCGCGTAGAGCACCAGGTGAATCGGGTAGAACACCCCCATCTGGCTTTCCGCCAGGCCCGGGAATCCGTAGCCCCACAAGTCGTTCCAGACCGGAATCCGACCCGCACGGAGCGACTCACTCAAGAAACCCCATCAGGCCGATGAAGAACTGCGTCACGTCGCCGCCGACCGGCATCTGCCCGCCGATACCGATCGGCCAGAGCCATGCCAGCACCGCCACGACAACGACCAGGCCGCACAATTTCGTGTTTTCGAACGATGGCGAGGTCATTGCGAAAGGGTTTGACCTCATGCCCATCTCCTCGCCTGTGGCCGACACGCTGTTGGCATTCCCAGTCGGCCCAGTTTTCCCAGGCTGACTCGCGACGAAGGCACGGTCGCCTCGACTCGAGGAATTTTTTTCAAAATGCCAACCGATCTTACACGATCGGGCGAAACATCGTTAAGAGGTGCACGAGGCGACGAGAAGGGCGCGTTGAGCTGAAAACGGACTCGATCATGGCAAACTCTGCGGGCTGCGCAAGGTCTCACCGGGTTTTGGCACGGAAGGTGCTAAGTCTTGGCAGGCCGCACGAATGAGCTGTCCACCCACTCAGGAGTTTCACGTTGTTCCTGGGAGGGCAAGCGTCCGTGCGAGCCGAGTGCGAATCATCTGCCCACTCACGGAGGAGTTTCACATGTTAGTCCTGAGCAGGAAGCTCGGCCAGAGTTTTCGCGTCGGGCGCGAGGTGAAGATCACCATTGTGAAGATCGATCGGAATTCGGTGCGGATTGGCATCGATGCCCCTGAATCGGTGCAGGTCCAGCGCGCGGAGATCGTCTTTGAGATGCCGCAGCCCCGCACGACCCACTCCGGAGCCGCCTGAATCATCGATCGGACACAGCCCACCGGGCCACGGGAGCCCGAACGGCTGTGGTTAGCGAGGGGTTTCGCGTTTTGCCTGGGAGTTTTCCAGGGCCGGATCGGCCAAGGCCTTGAGCTCAGGCGCGATCACCTGCGCCAGGGTCGGTCCCGGCGGGGCGTTGGCTCCCGGTGGCCGGCTGAGCCGGCGGAGCTCGTCGCGAAGGTCGTTGCGGCGAGGATTCGCCGCGACGGCAATGGTCAGGAACGCTCTCGCCTCAAACCCGAAGGCCGAGCTTTGTCGCCAACCGGGCCAGCTCCTCGGCGTCGCGGATCGGTTGGTTCCGGTCTTGGAGCTTTTGAAATCGCGCCTTGAGCCGTTCGATCTCGTTTTTCTGCCGGAGCAGCTCGGCGCGCGCTCCGGCTGGCCGGCTTTCTCGGCCAGTTCGGCCAGCCTGGTGAGGGCGGAAAGATCGGCAGGATCGACCCCGATGAGGCGTTCGAGTGCGCGCCGCTCGGACGTGAGATCACCGCGTTGCCTGGCAATCCAGGCGGCTAGCTTGTGGATCTGCGGCCGGATCGGAGTCATCGGCGGGCAGATGCTTTAAAGTCTCCTGGGCCGTTGCGAGCTGATTCGTCGCCAGCGCCCAGTTGAGCTTGGCGCGCCATACCGGGACATCGTCGGGGCGGCGCCGCAGGCAGGCGTCAAGCAATCGTGCGGCTTCATCGAATGAGCCGTCGCGAATGGCCTGAACGGCTCTGGCCAGCCACACCCGATCGTCGTCGGGCGCGACCCGCGCCGCCTGTTCGAAATAGGCGCGGGGCGTCTTCGGATGGGCGCTCGTCCGCATGATATCCATGTGCAACCGAACCAGATGGATTGCATTCTCCGAGCTTCCTCTGCCTTTCTGGTTGAGTTCTTCCCACTCCTCCTCGATCAGTCGGCCGGCTTCCTCGAAGCGGCCCTCCCTGCGATAGATGAGAGCGAGCAGCGCATTCAGAGATGGAGCGTGGTCCGGAGCGTTTTGCTGGGCGAGCTTGATGAGTTGCTCGGCGTCGCCCAACAGGCCGCGATCGATTTTCAGGTCCGTGTAGCCTTCAATCGCCTGGGCCCAGAACGGAGAATTCGCGGGCACGCGCGCCCAGGCTTTGGCGGCCTCCTCGGGCCGCCCGCGCGTCCGTTCACAGACTCCAAGGAGGTACATGGCCTCATCCGAGCCCGGCCTCCAGTCCAGGAGCGAGACCAGGTTCCGCGCGGCCAGGCCGTGCCGACCGGCTGCCATCTGCCCGCTGACCTCCGCCAGCGCCCTGCTGGTATCGCCGGACCTGCCACGACCTCCAGCCGGCCACGGAGAGAATCGCAACGGTCACGATCGCCGGCAGCACGCACCTCCACGCCAGCCGCCTTGTGCCACTCACGTGGCTCATCTTGCTCAAGTTCCTTTGCAGTGCTAAGTTGAGATCCGACCTGGTCCGAGGATTGATCCCAGCTGTCTGTAGGCCGTGACGCTGCACCGCCCGGCCCGGTTTCGAGCATTTGGACCCAGCCCCCATCAATGATGTTTCGCCGAACTGCCGTCGTCAAGCCGGCGAGCGGGGCCGGCTCGATTTCCCAGGATCTGGTCGCGCGCCCCCTGGGACCATTTTCCATTCTGGGCCTTGCCGCCTGGTGCGGGGTCGTTTCAGGTCTGCTCGAGGTGGGAACGATCGTGCTGCGCAAGCAGACGCTCGATGCGAGCCGTCTCTATGGAATGAGCCGGCACTTCCTCTGGGTGATCCCGATGACGAACCTTGGCCTGTTCCTGGGGCTGGGTGTCGTCCTATGCCTGGTTGCCTCGATATGGCCGCGGCGGGGGAGCTGGCTGGCCGTGCGGTTGTTTTGCGCGCTCACGCTGCTTCCCAGCCTGCTCGTCGCCGTTCCGCAGGTCTATGGTCTCGCCTGGCTGCTCATCATGCTCGGGGTCGCGATCAACGTGGCCCCGCCGCTGGAACGCCGCGCCGCCAAATTCGCACGACAGGCTCGCGTCAGCTTCCCGGTGGCCGCCCTGCTCGTGTTGTTCTTGGCGGCGTTTCTCTGGGGAGGAGACCGGCTCAAAGAGTGGCGCGCGGCTGCGCGGCCTCTGCCCCCCGATCGCTCCGCGAACGTCATCTTGATCGTTCTCGACGCGGTCGCGGCCGGCCACATGAACCTCTACGGCTACGAGCGCCCGACGAGCCCGACCTTGGTCGACCTGGCCGAGCGCGGCATTCGATTCGATTCGGCGCAGTCGACCTCGTCGTGGACGCTGCCATCGCATGCAAGTATGTTTACCGGCCGATGGCCTCACGAGCTTTCTGCAAGCTGGCGAACTCCGCTCGATCGAACGTATCCCACGCTGGCTGAGTTCCTCTCTTCTGAAGGCTACGCCACGGCGGGCTTCATCGCCAACACGCGGTATTGTGCGAGCGACTCCGGGCTGGGCCGCGGGTTTACCGAGTACCATGATTTCATATTCCCTTATCTCGCAGCGCTGCAGCATGGCGGTCCTGGTCAAAGGGCCTCTGCGCGGGCTTACGATGGCTGGACGGTTTCCTGGAGAATCAACTGGACCTCTCCCCATCGCAGCTCTGTGGAGAATACCTCTCGTGGCTCTTGATCAGCGATCGAAAAGAGGCGCAGACGGTCAATGACCAGTTCCTCGACTGGTTGGCGCGGCGCCCCCCGGATCGCCCGTTTTTTGCCTTTTTGAATTACTTCGACGCCCATTGGCCCTATGAGCTTCCACGGGAGAGAATGCACCGCTTCGGGATCGGGCCCAGGAACAGCCAGCAAAGAGCTCTGATCGAAAACTGGTGGTCGCTCGACAAGCAGGGAATCTCGCCCCAGGAGCTGCGGTTCGTTTACGACCTGTACGACGACTGCGTCGCAGATCTCGATGAGCAGCTCGGCCGGCTGTTCGACGAGCTCGATCGCCGTGACGACCTGAAACGTACCTGGGTGATCATCGTGTCGGACCACGGCGAAAGCTTCGGCGAGCACCCGGGCGTGTTCACCCATGGAACGAGTCTCTACCAGACAGAGCTGCACGTTCCTTTGATAATCATCCCGCCGGCGGCTGCTGCTTCAAAGCGGACTGTCACCGAGACGGTTAGCCTTCGGGACCTGGCGGCGACGATCGTTGAATTGACGGGGCAGAGCGCCCGGTCTCCGTTCCCGGGTGATTCGCTCACGCGGTTCTGGAATGGCGGGCGGGCGACCGGCGACCGCCGATACGTCGCGCTCCGAGCAGTCGCTTTCGGAAGTGGTGCCCAACGATACGATCAGTTCCAATCTGTCGCCGCGCTCCGAACGAACCTGGCCGCTGGCGGCCTTGGTCGAGCAGGGCTGGAGCTACATCCGGCGCGACAGCGACTCCCGTGAGGAGCTGTTTCGCTTGCCCGCAGACGGCGACGAGCAGCACAACCTGGCCGCCAGCCCAGACGCCCGCTCGACGCTCGAGCGGATGCGCGCGGACCTGAGCCAGCTCACCGCCGGGCCGTTGACACCGCAAAGGTTCAAGCCGTAGCGTCTGCAAGGCTGATTCGACCGGTCAGGCCGGGATCGAGCGCCTCGACTTGACGGCGCTGCGGCAATGGCCGGTAAGCTCGATCGGGACTGGCTTCGATGCGGGTAGTGATTGCCCCGGACAAGTTCAAGGGCAGCCTGACGGCGATTCAGGTTGCCGCGGCGATGGGCCGCGGCGTGCGCTCGGCTGCGCCGGCGCGACGATCGACCTGGTGCCGATGGCCGACGGCGGCGAAGGAACGGTCGACGCACTCATCGCCGCGACCGGCGGCTCCGTTCGCCAGGCTCAGGTCACCGGCCCGCTGGGCGAGCCGATCAGCGCACAGTTCGGGCTTTTAGGCGACGGCCGAACGGCCGTGATCGAGATGGCGGCGGCCTCGGGGTTGGTGCTGGTGCCCGCCGCCAGCCGCAATCCTCTGGTCGCGACGACGCATGGCACCGGTGAGCTGCTCTTGGCCGCGATTGCCGCCGGCGCCCGCCGTGTCATCGTTGGAATCGGCGGCAGCGCCACCAACGACGGTGGTGCCGGGCTGGGGCAGGCGCTGGGCTTCCGGCTCAAGGACGCCGAGGGACGCGAGCTGGGAAAAGGTGGGGGCGAACTCGGCCGTTTGGCCGCGATTGACGCCTCGGGCCGCCGGCGCGAGCTCGACGGCATCGAGATCGACGTCGCCTGCGACGTGGCCAATCCCCTGTGTGGTCCCGAAGGCGCATCGGCAGTCTACGGCCCGCAAAAGGGTGCTACCCCGGCCATGATCGACCTCCTCGATCGCAACCTCGCACATTTTGCGCGCATCGTCGCGCGCGACCTGGGAGTGGCCATTGAGCAAGTTCCAGGCTCGGGCGCAGCCGGCGGACTCGGCGGCGGACTCATTGCCTTCGCTCACGGCAAGCTCGTGCCGGGAATCAACCTCGTCATCGATGCCGTCGGGCTGGCCGACCGGCTGGCGTGCGCCGACCTTTGCTTGACCGGTGAAGGGGCCCTCGATGCGCAGAGTGCATTCGGAAAAACCGCCGTCGGCGTGGCGCGGTTCGCGCGCTCGCTCGGCTGTCGGACGCTGGCCCTGGCCGGGACCGTCGGTGCCGACGCCCACGCCGTGCTCGAACATGGGATCGACGCCTATTTCTCGATTTGCCCCCGTCCCATGACCCTCGAAGATGCGATTTATAGCGCCGCCGACTTGCTCGAGCGCGCCTCCGAGCAAGTTGTACGAAGCTATCTCGCCGGGCGAACGCTATCCAGCTAGAGGCACAGCTCTTACGGCAAATGCCAATCGTTGACGTATCCGGCCGAGAAGGCCTCGCGGCCGCGATATCCCAGCCGATCTGCCGCGTCGAGCACATTCGGAACGGCTTGGCGGCTGAACAAGGGCCTGGCGAAATTCACCCGCAGTGACTTGCCTTCTCGTGCAATCGAGGGCCGGGAAACGCCGGGCTGCGATCGCAGCCAGTCGAGGATACCGTCATCGTTGGCAGGAAATGATGCGAAGCGAAGGTAATAGGTATAGTTTGACGTTGCCGTCACCACTCGAAACCCGAGCCACGCGAGCAGCAGCACCAAGAGCCCGCATACCGCCCTCGTGAATATCCATGCGGTACGCTCCGCGCGCGCGGCGGATCTACGGTGGGTCAGTCTGATATCACGGTGACGGGTCCGTTCGGCCACGACGCTAAAGTCTCGTGCGATAAGTACGATCAAGTGCTTCGAGGGTAAACCCGTTGCTGCACGATTCGACCATCCGCTGCCTGCGCGACAACGCGCAATCCCGAACATTATAAAATCTAGGTCAAGAAACGTCAGGCACGAAATCCGGGTGGGCTGCTGGTGCCACCCTGGCCCAGGCCCCTCGGGGCGTCTTCGAGCGACCCCGTGCACGGGCCTTCGATAGGAGAACGCGGTGCACTCGATCTCTGTGACCGGCGTCAGACGACAAACCTGGGCGATCATTCCATTTAACATGCTTGGACCAGGCTTTGGCGAAGGTGCCCGTCGTGTCACCGCCGGTGCGCTCGTCGCGCTCTTGGTGGCGGCGGCGTTCCTGCTCGGGTGCCAGGAGATGTTTGACTCCGACGTGTGGTGGCACGTGCGCAGGGGAGTGGATCTGGGCAGAGGGCCATGTGCCCGCGCTCGATCCATTCACCTTTGCTTCGGCCGATCGCCCGTGGATTGATCTGCACTGGCTGTTTCAATTGATGCTGGCGGCAGCGCATCGAGCTGGCGGGGTGCCCGGCATGATCGTGATGGCCGCGGCAGCGTGTGCGGCGGTGGTCTTGATCGGTATGACCACGCGGCAGCGCGGCTGGCCGATCGCCGTGACGACAGCCTGCTGGCTGCCGGCGCTCGCGGCCATGAGCGCGCGGTTCGATCCGCGACCCGAGGTGCTGTCGCTTTTGGGCGTTGCCGTCTATCTGGCGATCCTCTTCCGCCTCGAGCGCCGGCCCGCCTTGGCGTGGTTTCTTCCCCTCATTCAGGTGATCTGGGTCAATGCCCACGCGCTCTTCGTCCTGGGCCCGATCATCCTCATTGCTTACTGGGTCGAGTGCGTCGCCCGCGCGATCGGGGAGAAAGCGCCGCTCGACCAACCCCGCCGCAGCGCGTGGCTGCATCTGGGGGGAGCGTCGCTGGCCGCTCTGCTGGCTTGCCTGGCGAACCCCTACGGCCTGCGCGGGGCCCTGTTTCCGCTCGCGCTCTTGCCCAAGATCGCCAGCCGGAGCGGACCCTACAAGTCGTATGTCGGCGAATTCATGGATTTACAGACTTTCGTCGAAAAGCTCGGGCGCGAGCAGGCAGGCGCCGACTTCTTCTTCCGCTCCGAGTACTTCTTGTTGCTCGTGCTGCCGCTTTCATTCATCGTGCCGGCGGCGTGGCGCGCCAGCCGGCCTGCGCTTTCGCACGGCGGTTTGCGCGTGCGGGAATCGCTCCTGTGGCTCGGCGCGGCGGGTGCGTCTGCCGCGCTGGTGGCCGCGCACGTCCTCGGCGTTGCGGAGGAGGGTGTTCCGGCGTGGCTGGCCTGGCTGGCACGTATTGCACCGGCCGGGACCTGGGTACTGGGGCTCTTGGGTGCGTTCTTGATTCTCGTGGCGCGATTGGACAAATCGGCGGCCCTGCTGGCTGCCGTGGGGAGCGCCGCCGCGGCCGTGTGGATGGCCTGGCTCGGACGATGGCTGTTCGGGCGCCCGCCGGGCCCGTTTTTCACTGCGACCACGGCGATTCTCGGGCTGACCGTTGCGTTCTTGATCGTCCGAGCCGACCGAGGCTGGGGTTTGTTTCGGCTGCTCCTCGCGGTTGCGTTTGGCTATCTGGCGCTCGCGGCCGTGCGCAACATCAATCTGTATGGGCTGGTGGCGGGTTTTGTGCTTGCGTGGAACCTGGGCGAATGGGCGGCGGCGCTGGCGCCCCGGTCCGACGGTCAGGCCGCCGCGCCGGGTGCACGCGCCCTGACGCTGAGCCTGACCGTTCGAGTCGCCCTCGCAGGTTTCGTGATCGTCTGGATCGGGGCGATCGTGTCGGGCCGCTTTTTCGCGGCGACGGGTGAGCAGCGCGCGTTCGGCTGGCACGAATCGCCGCTGGCCTACGCGCACGCGGCCGCCCGCTTCGCCGGCCGGCCCGGGCTGCCCACGCGGGCGCTCGCGCTCGATCTCCGCCAGGCGGGCGTTTATTTGTTTCATAACGGTCCGCAGCGCAAGCTCTATATTGACGGCCGCCTCGAGGTCCCTCGGCGCGAGACCTTTGAAAGCTTCGTCCGCTTGAGCACGCTCTTGCGCGAGGGGCGGCCGGGATGGGCCGACGCGGTGCGCCGGATGGGCGACCCGATCGTGCTCCTGGACCACGAGGATGACGCCGGCGCCGAAGCGACGCTGCTGGCCGAGCCCGGCTGGCGCTGTATCTTTTACGATTCGATCGCAGCAGTCTTTGTTGCCCCTGGCTCAGGTGTAAGAGAGACGGCATTTCCATCGATCGATTTCGCGGCCCGCCACTTCCGCGACGCAGAGTGGCGGGCTGTGGCTCCGTTTCCGTGGGGAGTCGCCGAGGCGCGGGCGCTTTTTCGGCTGAGTGTGGAGCTGCGGCGCCGGCCGCGGCTGCGTGCCAGTGGCGTACCCGGGCGGCGTTCATGCTCATGGCTTGTGATCGCCTTCGCCAGGCGCTCGCCGCCCCGGCGGCTTCACGCGCGAGCGCGGCCGCCGCGGCGCTTTGGAGCCTGATGGGGACCGGCGTTTGGAACATGGTTCCGGATCTGTCGATCGCGCCCCCCGGTCCCGCCGAGCCTTGGGACCCGGCCCGGGGCCTCTTGCCGGCCCAGGCTGCGTATTGCTTTCGCCGGGCTCTGGAGCTAAACCCGGCCGAAGCCGGCGCTCTGGTCTCGCTCTATGATCTCTTCAAGGCGCGCGGCATGCACGACGCCAGGCAGACGATCGTCGAGCTGATGCTCCACTTGCGGCGGAGCGGCTTTGCCGGCTCGGGCACGGTGCCCGAGACGGCGGTGGCCGCCGATCTACCTCTGCCGTCCTGGCACGGCGACGAGGAATTCGCGCAGGCGATCGCGGCGCTTCTGGGCCAGGGTCGTCCCGAGGCGGCTGTCCGGCTGTTTCAAAGCGCGCTCAACTCGGAGATCGAGCCGGTTTGGCCGGCGTTTGATCGCGTGGCCACGGCGCTCCTTCACCTGGGCCGCCCTGCGGAGGCGCGCAGTCTCTGGGAGCGTGCCCAAGACCCACCTTCCGCAGCCCTGCGCCAGGCCCGCATTGCTGCCTGCGCGCTGGCGGCGCTCGACTTCGAAACCGCCGTCGCCGAATTCCACCGCGCCCTTGACCTCGAACCCGGCCTCGCCGAGGCGTGGTTCGGGCTGGCGCTGCTCCACACCCAGCGCGGCGACGCCGCCCTTGCGCTCGCGGCTGCGCGCACCGGGGCCAGCCTGAACCAAACCCCCGCACAGAAGGCTTTTCTCTCGGCCGTTGACGAGCTCGTCAGTTCTTACGCGGCGGAATAGAACGCACACGCGGTTCGTGCCTCTGCGGCAAGACGTCCCACCATCGAGTGCTCACGAAATGCTCGCCACGGGCCCAATGCCGCGCGATCGACGCTTCGGGTTGCTCGAGCAAAGCGTCCACGACCGACGGCTTGAGGATCTTGCGGACGTCGTCCAAGCTTAAGGTGAGTGCGTCGATCGTCGCCCCCTTTCGGCTAAGGATCGCGACCGCGCTCTCTCCTCCGTCGATAAATCGTCCGAGGGTGTCTTGCAAGCCCGCCGGTGACGTGCCGTTCACCACGAGCTGGACCGGCTTGGTAAGGGCGAATGGCTTCTTCGGCGTGAGCGTGACGGTATTGTTGGCGGAGCTGTAAGCCGCTTTCTTCAGCTTGATGATGCCGGCGTTCTTGGCGGTGTAGGAACCGCGTTTGCCTGGCGTCGCGAGCCGGTAGAGCCCCGTCTCGTCCGCTTCCACGGCGTTGACGGCACCGCTGAAGGTGATGATGACTTCCGTCACCTGATGCTTCTTGATCACGGTCTGAACGTTCGTCATGGTGACAAACGGGGGCGGTGGAGGCGGTGCAGGCGGAGGCGGCGGAGTCGAGGCGATCACGGCGATCGTCGCCTGGGCGGCGCTCGGCGTCGGCTGGACGAGCCCCACGTTGCTGGTTGCGACGGTGTAGAAGCCATAGGTGTGACCGACCTGGCCGGTGAAGGTCGCAGAGGTCGCCGTCGTGTTCGTCTGGAATGGCTGAAATGCCCCGCCGTCGTCCGAGACGTAGACGTTGTAGGTCGCAATCCCTGAGCCGGCGCCGTCGGAGCCCGACCACGAAACGGGGAAGCTCGTGCTCGTGGTCGTGGCCGGCAGCGGGTTGACGGTGCTACTCGGCGTGGTGTCGTCGATCGTATTGAAGATTGTCGCTGTGTTGAGTGGAGCATTCGTATCGAAGACGACCGTCGCGACGGCGGAGATGACCGTCCCCGTGGTGTCGATCGAATTGTGCTGAACCGTGTAGCTTGCGAATCCTTCGCCGACGCCCGTTGCGTTATCGGGCGGCAGGAAGCCCAACAGCGGGTTGGCGGGGATGTCGAGCGTATTGGGATCGATCGACGTGAACGTCCAGGTCACCATCCCAGTCGAAAGGTCGAGGCTGGCGGAAACGTTTACCAGAACGCCGAGGGTCGCCGTCGCGTTGACTTGAGTGCTGTAAGTGGTCAGACCAGCGGGCACCTGGATCACCGTGGAGCCGAAACCGATCTCACCGAGCTGGAAGGTGTTCCAGTCGAGGTTGGAGCTAAGTTGATCGGTCACCGTCACCACCTGCGCGGGTGCCGTTGCGGTGGACTCATTCGTGAAGTCGACCGAGTAGAGCATGGGACCAAAGGGTTGGATAAAGCCCTGCGACCCAACGCCAGCGGGTCCGATGATTTCATTGGGGTCCATGGCGCGGACGGGGTTAGTCGTTGCATGGCCGGCGGGTTTCGGATGGGGCGGGGGCGGGGGCGGGGGCGGCGGAGGCGGATTGTGGCAATTTGCGTGCGCATTGGTCAGGCCGTTCAACGCCGCGTAGAAGGCGCTCAGGTCGCTCGCATAGAGTTGCTGATCACCCTCAACTTTGGTGATCAGCGCGTTCACCGCGGCGGTGCCCTGGCCGAGCTCGATCACGGTGCTGGCGACACTCAGGGCGGCTGAAACGACCGGAAGCGCCTTGACAGCCGATGCCAGGGTCTGCCCGAGCGTCACCAAAGGGCTGAGGGCGTTGATGATGGTGTCGGCGTTGGTGATCAGGGCGTTGTAGGTGTCGAGCGCCGCGTTAGGCCCGGATGGCGGCGGACTGATGGCCATATTGAGCATGTTGTTTGACGCGGTAACGGCGCTGTCGAAGGCCGGCTTGACGCTGGCGAAGAATTTCTCGGCCGCAAGCGACGTTTGCGTCGCACCATTGACCTCGGCGGCCAACGCCGCCTCCAAGTTGTTCACCTCGGGCAGGAGCGCGAGGGCCACGTTACCCAAGTTTTGCAGGAACGTGTTCAACGCGCTACCCATGCCATCCGACAGGGCGCTGAAGTCGTTTTGATACGTCCTGTAATCGGATTCGAGCGATTGCTCGACGTTGAGAAAATTGTTGAGCGCGGCCGTTTCGGACGGGCACGCGGAATGATTGAGGATATCATCGGTAACTGGACTGACTACCGATTGGCCGGTAGGGAGGCTTGCCGGATTCGGGAGGTTTCCGGGATTGAGCTGGCTGATGAAGCCGCTGAGCAGGAACCCGGAGAAGCCGTTGGCGGCCGCCTGGAAGGCGTTTAACTGCTCGAGGAACCCGCCGTCGACGCCGGCGGGAGCCAGGGACACGTTCACGCCGGTCGCTAACTCACCGGCCTGGAGGCTGAGGGCCACCGGCTGTGCCGGCGCATAACCGTCGGCGATGACCTGGACGTAGAAATCTCCGGCCGGCAATTGCTGGATGGTGTATTGCCCGAGGAAGTTGGTGGTAGCGATCAGCAAGACATCACCTGCGGCGTCGGTCACGATCACCGGGATATCCGCAAGCGGTGCCCCCTGGTTGTCGGTGACAGTCCCTGCCACAGACGTGGTCTCCGCCTGAAGGACCACGTCTCTGCGTGATGGGACTCGCGGCGACCACGATGCCGAGGACCTCCGCAACGCTCTGTGTCGAGTTGGAGGCGACCAGGTTGTATGTGCCCGGGGCCAGGCCGGTGAGCTGGTAAGCGCCACTGGAATCGGTCTGGCCGCTGGCGACCGTGTTGTGGGTCGTCGCCGAGAAGACAGTCACCTGAACTCCGGCGACGGGCCCACCGCCGGTTGCGTCGGTGATTTGCCCTGACAAGGTTGTGCCTGTCTGCAGTTGGATCGCCAGCGGAGCGCCCTGCGCCGAAAGCGCGATCACCTGGCTCTGTGGAGCGAAGCCATCATCCTGGACCTGGACCTCGTAGGATCCCGGGGTCGCGCCGCTGACCGAAAATTGGCCGTTCGAGTCGGTGACCGCCGTCATCCCCAGGGCCGCCAGGGGCTCGGCTTGCGGCACGACCAAGACGGTCGCGCCGGCGAGCGGCTGTCCCGACGGTCCCGCGACTGTCCCGCTGACCTGCAAGGTGCTGAGCACGATCGCCGGGAGGTTGGCGTCCTGGGATCCGACGGTGAAGCTCGCGGAGGCCGCAATCCCGGTCCGGCCTCCCGTGAGGACGGTGTACGTGCCGGGCACGACGTCCTCGAACGCATAGTCGCCGTTCGCGTCGGTCTCGCCGGCAACCAGGACCGAGCCCGAGCTCACCAGGCAGACGAGCGCATTCGTCACCGGCGTTGTACCATCCGCCTGCACCACGCTGCCGCTGACGACGGCGCCGGCTAGCGTGAAGTTCACCGTGGCGTCGGGATCAGCCGTGCTCAGGGTGATAATCTGTCGCTCCAGGCCGGGCGCATTCCCGACGGAGACGGCGAACGAGCCCGCATCCAGCCCTTGCACCTCGTACGTGCCGTCGCTCGCCGTCGTGGTCGCCAGGATCGAACCATCCTGGTTCAGGACGGTCACCGGCACGTTGGCCAGTGGGCTTCCTGAGCCGTCCGTTACGGTGCCCTGGATCGAACAGCCCGGCTGGAGCTGATACGTCTCGGAGGGATTCACGCCCGGTGCAATCGTGACCGTGGCGTCAGCGGTCAGGAACGGGGGCGCTTCGGTCTGGACCTGGTAAGTCCCGGCGGCCAGGCCGCTCAAGGTCGCGGTGCCGCTCGAATCGGTCTCGCCGACGGCAACCACCGCGCCATTTTGAATCAGGTCGACCCCGACGGCTGGAATCGGGGCTGACGTGGGATCTTCCAGAGTGATGGCCACGGAGCCGGCCGCGGTCATCGCCACGGCCGGCAATGTCGTGGTGACGCCGGATTGCATCACCACGCCCGTCAACGTCGCCACGGCGAAGTTGTTGGCCTCGACGGTAAGGGTGTAGGTGCCCGCCGCGAGGTTGGTGATCGTGTAGGCGCCGCTGGTGTCAGTGGACGCCGAGAACGACACGCCGGTGTTGTTGACCAGGAGGACCGTCGCCTCGTCGACGGGCGTGCCATCGGCCGCGCTCGTCACTTGTCCCTGCAGCGTGGCGGCCGGAGCCAGTGCGAAATTGACGCCTCCGACATCGTCGGAATCGAGGATCGATTCCGAGCCGGAGGTGTCCGTGTCGAAGGCGCCTCCACCGGCCGTGACCGCGTAGGTCCCATCCGGGAGCCCGGTGAGCTGATAGTTCCCGTCCGCTCCGCTCTGAGTGCCGTAGGAGATACCCGCGGAACTCGCGGCGATCACCGAGACGCCGCTGAGAGGGTCGCCGCTGCCAAACTGGGCAACTGTCCCGCTGATGACGCCGCCCTGCGTGACCACGACCGCAAGGCCGCTGACGTCTCCGCTCGACGGGACCGTCACCTGGACCGGCTGTGCGAGCAGATAGCCGCTCACGGACAGGCTGTATGTTCCGGGGGGCATCTGCGGCAGCACGAATGTGCCGTCGCTCTGTGATGCCGCGGAGTCGGCCTGCGAGCCGTCGGCGGTCGCAAGTGTCACCACCGCGCCGGCGAGCGGATGGGACGGATCGCCCAGGGAGACTGTGCCCGTGACGCCGCCCTCGGTCTGGAAATAGGCATTTGTCAGGACGGCCTGCAGAACGTCCTGCGCCGAATAGATGCTGCCGCCGCATTGCTCGCAGACGTTCGAGGTGTATTCCGCCATCAGATCGACGAACCCGCCCCAGGTCGGCCCCGATTCCTGCTCCAGCACCTGGAGCATCGCGTTCCATTGCGAGTCGGTGAGTCCCGACGGCCGGATCTCGGCCCCGAGGGTCGCGAAGTCGATCTGGTCGGTGGAATCGGCTGTCTCGGTCGAGAGCTCGAACGTGACCGGCGTCGTCGTCGTCGTCAGACCGGTGACGAATGTGATGGAGTTGGATTGACCGGGTCCCAGCACGGCGGGCAGACCCTGAGAGGCCGCCCCCATCAACACCAGCGTACTCGAACTGGGATCGCTGCTCCCTGCCAGTTGCAGCCCGATTCCGGTATTCGTTGTCAGGACGAGGATCGGGGCGGTCAAGTCGGTATCACCGGTATTTGCGTAGTCGACGATCCCCGTAATCTGTGCCCGACCCTCACATCCGTCGGCGCCACGACCGAGGCCTCGAGCTGACCAGGCGCCCCGGTCGTGATCGAGAACGACGACGAGGGCGTCCCGCTCTGTCCAGCGTCAGACAGTTGCAATTGATAGTTCCCGACGGACAGACCGTCGAGGTCGAATGCGGCGTAAATCGTCGTCGCCGAGGCGTACTGGATGCTCGCGGCCGGATGCGACGATCCATCGGGGCCGATCAGCGAAGCCGTGGTCTCGAGGCTGAAATCGGCCCCCGCGACCGTGACGGTGATCGTCCCGACGTTCGCTCCCGAGTCGGGTGTTATCCCGCTTATCTGGAAGCCGAGCTCCTGGGCGGCCAGGCTGAAGTTCGTGCCGGCGCCGCGCCGGACTGGCCCAGAACCAGCACGTAGTAAGTCCCCCCTTGCGTGCCGCTCAAGGTCACCGCCTGCCGGGCCTGGCCGGCCACGAAGGCCGAAGCCAGCGCGGCGGCCTGCGTGGGGACCTCGTCATAGCCCACCAGCAGCTCCGCGCTCGAGTCGGCGCCGCCGTTCAGGACGATCTGCACATCCTGATCAGCAGGGATGGTCACCTGATACAACAGATCCTGTCCGTCGGCGATCGTCCCTGAGGTCGGCGATGCCTGCCCGGCGGGCGGGCCGAGCAACAGTGTGGGTACGTTGACGGCGATGGTACCCGACGAAGCCAGCACTTCGTCAGTGACGTTCAAGTCCGGCACCTGGCCCTGGCTGTTGGCCTCGACCACGACATAGTAGTTTCCGGGCAAGACCGGGGGCACATCGGCCGTCAGGGTCCCGGAGTAGCTGGCCCCCGCCGCAAGCGCGCCGTCATGGGTCACTCGGCCGACCAGGACAGTCGACGAATTCAGCTCGCCGCTGTCCGACAGGAAGACCGAATCGACCCACGAACTCACCGCCGTCGCGTCACCCTGGTTCACCACCGAGTAGTCCACGGTCAGGTCTTGACCGGGCTGGACCGGGCTCGGGCTGGCGGAGATGGTGGTGACAGCGAGTTCGGCGATCGTCTGCGCAGCGTCGAAGGTAATCGTGGTCGGATTGGTCTGGACCTGGAAGAGCTCGGCGCCGTCGTACAGCGGACTGTCGATCGTGGCGAAACTGCCGGTCGCACTGGCGAAGCTCATGACCGGGAAGGTGTCGCCGCCAGCGGGCGAGTAGCCGTCGACGAGCTCGGCCTGCAAGGTGCCCGCCAGTGCCGCCGAGCCGGTGACGACCAATTGGCCGAACTGGCCGCCCGCAAGCGCCCTGCCCAACTGCACGTCGAGCGTAGCCGTCGAGCCTTGGTTGTACGCGCCGTCGACCGTCAGCACGCTGCCGGCGCCGAGGGTTATGTTGCCGTCGTTGCTGAAGGCGTTGCCGAGGATCAAACCGGCTCCGTCCGACAACGTCAGGCTGCCGCTGTTCGACGAGAGGCCCTGAATGCCTGCGATGCTCGCACCCTGGCCGGCGAGGGTGAGAGTCGCCTGATTGGAGGTGAAACCAGGGCCAGCGCCCACTAAAGCGTTGCTCCAGTAAGGACTTTCAGCAGGTAGTTATCGCTCCAACCACAACTGCGGCGTTTCATGACGAGACTTGTGCGGTCGGGATGTTGCTTCAGGAGTGACAACGTGAACCGATTGAGCCATGCAAAATTCTCCCGCAGCGCCTCATCTCGGATTCGTGACTCGTCCTCGCGATACGTCATATCGAGAACCCAGTGGCAGGAGTTTTCGATACTCCAATGACCCCGGACGGCTCTTGCGAATTGCTTCACTCCCATGGCCAGACTGCTGATGTAGTAGCGGATCTCGATCGTCTCGTTCCCGTTACGAAAGCACTGCGACGTCACGATCCCGATCGACTTCAAACCCTTCCAGAGCGCGAAACCTGGCAGGTCCTTGGGGGCCGGAAGTTGAAGGTAGGTTCGCGTCTCTTCACGTCCATGGCCCGTCTCAGTAGTCACATGCTCACGCCCGTTGCCAAGGTCGCCGTCCAGCTTTTCGTCGATGTAGTCAATGACCGCCTGGTGCAGCGTGTCCTGATTCCCCTTGAGCGCCAGGACATAGTCGGCCTCCCCCTCGATGATCTCGGCTGCGATCGCCTTTTGAGTTCCCATCGCGTCGATGGTGATGATTGCCCCTTTGATGTCCACCAGCCTCAGAAGCTCGGGAATTGCCGTGATTTCGTTAGATTTCTCGGCGCACGCAACTTGCCCGAGCGACAAGCCGAACTCGCTGGCCCAGACGCTAACCGAATGCAAGGCGCCCAGGCCATTCTTGCGATCGTGGCTTCGTCGTGCCGTCTTGCCGTCGACTGCCAGAATGGGTTGGTCCACGCCCGTGGCCTCGGCCGCTGTCGCACGCAACGAATTCAGCCAGTTCGCAAAACAAGCTTGAAAGGCACCCGGGCGCAGCGCCATCAGCACGCGACGAAAGACATCCTTACGCGGCACCCCGTTGGGCAAGTCCAGCGTGTTCAAAAGGAACTCTTCTTTCATGGCAGCCCACTTTCCAATCGCCGTTGGCCCGCTCGCGCCGGCCAGCACCGCCATCAAAGCGATGACGACCACGCTGACCAACGGATGTTGAAGATTGACGGTGGAGCGAGGATCCTCCAACGCCGCAAAATGCACCACAACTTCATCCAAGGAAATATGCCGACTGTCCGCCATCGGTTGTTCTCCGTGCGCCTTCGTGAATGTAGCAACACAGAGAACGGTATACAAAGAAACGGATCAGGGCGCAAGCACCCCAGATTGCCAAGACTGCTTAAAGTGCGCGCTGGCCCTGGAGGTGAAACTCGTGCCAGAAGGAAAGGCCAGGGTCGAACCGTCCACGGCGCTCCATGTTCCCGCGGTCAGCGCGCCGCTCGAGTCCTGGGCGATCGTGGCCGAGAGGGCCAGCGTCCCCGACTCCGCCTCGATCGTGCCCGTGTTGCTCAGCGTGCCGTAGACCAGGATCGTCGAGGTCCCCGTCCCGGCGGTCTTCTCGATGGTCCCGGCATTGATGACGGCCGTCTCGCCGCCATTGGGGTTGTCGAGCCCGGAGTCCGCCTCGATGAGATAGGACGCCCCTTCCTCGATCATCAACGTCGTCGGGAACTGGTTGCCGCCATGCAGGCCGAGGTTGCCCTGGCCCGTCTGGATGATCGAGCCGAAATCGTCGAGCGTGCCGTCGTCGATGAACCGCTTCTCGTCCGAGCCCACGACGTTGATGGTGCCCAGGTTGGTCAGGTCGCCCAGGGAGCTGTCGATGGAGCCATTGCTCCACTGGAACATGCCGCCCGGGAAGTTGAAGCTGGCTCCGCCGATGGCGATGGACAACTCGCCGCCGCTCAGGGCGATGGTGCCGCCACCCGTTGCGGTGAAGGCGCCTGAATACACCTCGGTCGCCCCGCCGGTCAGGTCCAGGGTCGTGCCCTGGGCAACCGTGATCGAGCCGCTCGTGTCCGTCATCGACCCGCCCTCGAGGGTAAGCGTCCCGCTCGCGACGTCGAGGGTCCCGCCGTCGGCGAGCGCCAGGCCAGCGTCTTCCACGCTCAGGGAGTTGCCGGTGGGCGGCGCAACGGTGATAAAGCCCGCGGGACCGTCGGTCAGGGTCCCGCTGCCCTCGATCAGGCCCCCGGTCCACTGGAAGAACCCCTGGGGAAAGTCGAAGGCCGCCCCCGCGGCGCCGATCGTGAGCCCACCGCTGCTGAGATCGACCTGGCCGCCACCCGAACCGGTGTACGTGCCGGTGACGGTCACGAGACCGCTGCCGCCTGTCAGGTCGACGACGGCCCCCTGGGCGACATCGAACGTGCCGCCCGCGCTCTCGCGCTACTGGTTTCTTGGGACCCCAGCGCCAACGTGCCGCCGGGCACCTCGACCGTCCCGCCCTGGAGGTCGAACGAGACCTGCAACGCGGCCGTCCCGCCGGACGTCATCTGGAAGGTGCCTTCGTCGGTGAATGCCTGGGGGTAAGACGCCGTTGTCAGGCCGCCGGTGCCGCTGAGGTCGTAGGTCGCCCCGGCCTGGTTGTCGAAGGTCCCGCCGCCGAACGCCACGTTGCCGGAGCCGGTCTGGTCCACCTGGCCCTGGTTGACTGCGGGGCCCAACAACTTCACCGTGGCGGAGTTGCTCAGGGTGAGAGAGCCCGTGTTGGTGAAGGTGCCCCCCGAGGCGACGGCGATATTGCCGCCGGTCCACTGGAAGAGGCCCGCGGCGAAGCCGAAGGTCGCCCCCGCGACGCCGACATTCAGCGTGCCGCTGTTAAGCTGGACCTGGCCGCCGCCCGTGCCGGTGTAGGTGCCCGTGAAGGTTACGTTGTTATTGCCGCCGGTCAGGTCGACGATGGCCCCCTGCGCGACGTCGAACGTGCCGCCGGTGCTGGTACCGCCGAATTCGCTCGCCAGCGCCAGGGTGCCGCTGTCCGCCTCGACGGTCCCGCCCTGCAGGTCGAACTCGCACCCCAGCGCGACCGTGCCGCTGCCCGTCATCTGGAAGGTGCCTTCGTCGGTGAACGCCTCATTGTAGGACTCGATCGTCAAGCCGCCGGTGCCGCTGAGGTCGTAGGTCGCCCCGGCCTGGTTGTCGAAGGTGTTGATCGCCAGATTGCCGGCGCCGGTCTGGTCCACCTGGCCCTGGTTGACCGCATTGCCCGACAGCGTCACCTCGGCGGAGTTGCCCAGGGTGAGAGAACCCGTGTTGGTGAAGGTGCTCCCCGAGGCGACGGCGATATTGCCGCCGGTCCACTGGAAAAGGCCCGCGGCGAAGCCGAAGGTCGCCCCCGCGACGCCGACATTCAGCGTGCCGCTGTTAAGCTGGACCTGGCCGCCGCCCGTGCCGGTGTAGGTGCCCGTGAAGGTTACGTTGTTATTGCCGCCGGTCAGGTCGACGATGGCCCCCTGCGCGACGTCGAACGTGCCGCCCGAGCCGATGCTGGCGATCGTGCCGCCGTCGAGCTGGGTCGAACCGCCGTCGACCTGGAGGGTGCCGCCGTTCAGGGTCAGGCCGCCGCCGATCGTCGAAGCCGTCGCCAGCTCGAGCGTGGCACTGGAGATGACGAGCGGATCGCTCGCCGTCAAGCTTTGCACCGATTCGGCCGAGTCGACCGTCACGGTCGGCCTGGCTCCCGTGACGTCGATGACAACGTCGTCGCCCGTGCCGGGGACCTGCCCATTGCTCCAGTTGCTGCCGACATCCCAGTCGCCGCTGGTCGGCGAAATCCAGTTGACCGTCGCCAGCAATCGCCTCGCCTCCAGTACTTCGATTCGTGGTTGACGGAGGCGCCGAAGCCTTGCCCAGGTTTCTCGTGCCGGGTGTGCACACTTCGAGCGATTGGTCGTGTTCATGGCTGTACGACCTCGACGTTGAGGGAGAAAGGCGTTTCGCGCTCAGACAATCAGGATGCCGCCGATGTCCTGCACAAGAGAGTGCGAAAAGCGAGACTGTATTCGCCTATGAATTGCCGGGCGAGCGACCAATCTCCCACGGAATCCAGAAAAAATTCGCGAAGACCGGCCCGGAAGATGGGTGTCGGATTCATCGGCAAGGGTTAACCTCGCGGAACGGAGGAGATATTTCCGGCATTCGTGTAAGATTGATCCGTGAGGGGGATCTTGATGGAAGACGATCGGTCGGCGATGCACACCCGCCCAAGCCTGCTCGTCCGCGTTCGCGACGCGAGTGACACCACCGCCTGGAACACGTTTGTGGACATTTATGCACGGCTCGTGTATGGCTTTGGCCGGCGACGCGGTCTTCAAGACGCCGACGCCGCCGACCTGACGCAGGAGGTGATGGGGGAAGTTGTCCGATCGATCCGGGCGTTCGAATATCAACCGGAGCGTGGACGGTTTCGCGACTGGCTGCTTTTGATCGCCCGCCGGCGCTTGATCCGGCTTTACGAGCGCCGGGCTCATCGCGCCGAGGAGCTCGGTCAAGCCGAGGTGCTAGCGCAAGCGGAGGACCAGTCTCCGGACGCTGACTGGAACGATGCCTTCAGCGACCGGGTTCTCCAGATAGCTTTGCAACGAATCCGCCCGGACTTCGAGCCGACGACCTGGCGCGCGTTTGAACGGGTCTGGCTGGAGAAGCGATCCGCGCCGGAGACCGCCGCCGAGCTGTCGATCAAGATCCAACTGGTCTACAAGGCGAAGTCGCGTGTCCTGAAGCGGTTGACTGCGGAGGTCGAGGAGATCAGCGAGGATTTCTCGTGGTTGGATGCGATCGAACGACGTCCGCCGGGGCCAGGGGGCAGCCCAAATCGTCGGGAGACCGGACAATAGCGCGGGTTGCCGGCTGCAACTGCTCATCGACGATCGAAGTGTCTTGATCGGGTTCAACGTCCATGGCGGAGTGTTTTCCTCTCGCGGTATTGCACCGGTGGCTGGCCGACGACGTTCTCGCCGGCGGAGGCGGACGCCGTGGACGCTCACGTCGAGACGTGTGCGCGATGCCAGTCTCTGCTCGACCAGGAGACAGTGGAGATCGGTCTGCAAGGATGTCTCGATGCGCGGCGGCGGCGACAGGGCATGGATCGGAGTGACATCCTACCCGACGGGCTGCTCCTGCGGCTGCACTCGACGCTCCGCATGGGCAACGAGCCGCCCACTCTGCCTGCGCAGCCCACCGTGCCCGGCGCCCTTGGTTCGTCTGCTGGTCCGATCAACCTCGGCACCATGGGCTCGTTTCGACTCTTGAACGAGCTCGGCCGTGGCGGGATGGGGATCGTCTATCGGGCTTGGGACGAGCCGCTGCGGAGGATCGTGGCCCTCAAGGTGCTCCGGCCCGACCAGGCCGCAGACTCCGACCGGCGTCGGCTCGTCCGCGAGGCGCAGTTCGCGGCCTCTTTCCGCAACGATCACGCGGTGACAATCTACGCCGTGGTCGACCCACCCGACGGTCTGCCGTACCTCGTGATGGAGTATGTCGACGGGCCGACGCTGGCGCTGCAGATCGCGTCGGACCGTCGTCCGGGGCCACGGCAGGTTGCCTTGTACGCGGCTGGCGTCGCCGATGCCCTGAGCGCCGCCCACCTAGCGGGGTTGATCCACCGCGACGTCAAGCCGAGCAACATCCTGATCGAGCGAACGACCGGCCGCGCCAAGATTACGGACTTTGGACTGGCTCGCTCCCAAGAGGCCGCGGGCGGGCTGACGCGGGAAGGCATCGTCGCGGGGACGCCCACGTACATGAGCCCCGAGCAGGCGCGGGGAGAGAGCCAGCTTGATGCGCGCACCGACGTCTACAGCCTGGGCGCAACCTTGTATGAGGCAATGACCGGTCAGCCGCCTTTCGCCGGGGCGGCGCAGGCCGTGCTCCGGCGAATCCTCGAAGAAGACCCGATCCCGGCCCGACGCCTCGACGACACAATCCCTCGTGACCTGGAGACGATCTGTTCGAAAGCGATGGACCGAGAGCCGGCGCGGCGATACCAGGCCGCCAGCGAGCTGGCGGCCGATTTGAGGCGATGGCTCTCAGGCGAGCCGATCCTTGCCCGGCCGGCCGGACGCATGGAACGCATCGTCAGAAAGGCGCGCCGGCATCCGCGCTCAAGCGCGCTGGCGGTGGCCCTCGCCGCCGTCGTGATCCTGGGGATCAGCGGGGTGTTCTGGCAGTGGTCGCAGGCCGAGTTTTTCCGCCGCCGCGCTGAGCGTGAACGAGACGAAGCGAAGAAGCAGCAGTTGCAGGCCCGCCTCGATTTTCGCCGCGCCCGCGAGGCCGTCGATCGCTACCTCACCGAGGTCAGTGAAGACCCCGAGCTCAAGACCGAGAACCTCGACCCGCTGCGGCGCAGCCTGCTTCAGACCGCGCGCGACTTCTACGAACGCTTCCTGGCCGATCATCCCGCCGACCCTGAGCTCGCTTCCGAGCTCGGCCGGGCCCAGGGCCGCCTCGGGTCCATCGTCATGGATCTCGAGTCGATCCCCAAGGGAATTCCCTATTATCAAAAGAAGCTGGATATCTTCGCACGTCTGCATGAGACGAACTCCACCGATCGTGCCTTCCAGCACGAGCTGGCCGAAAGCCATCTGCAGCTCGGGTGGGGGCTCATCTTCGACGCCAAGAGCGATCTGGCCGAGGAACATCTTCTTGCAGCCCGCGGACTATGGTCCGATCTGGCGCGCGATAGGCCCGACGACACCGAGACGGCCCGTTATCTGGCCAGGTGTCAGGGCCTTCTGGGCATGAATGAACAGTACTATCGCGGCCGGCTCGACCGCGCCGAACCTTACTACCAGGAGAGCCGGAGAATCCTCGACCGCCTCATCACGGCTAATCCCGACAACGTGAACTATCAGGCCGAGCTTGCCTCGATCCTCCATCGCCAGGGCGAGCTTTTCGGCCGCACCCACCGCCTGGAACTGGGAATCGCGGCGCTCGAGGAAGCGGCGGCGCTCCAGGAAAAACAGCTTCGCGCGGCTCCGGGCAACGCGCTCGCTCGCGCTCGCTGGGCCAATCACTTGCTGGCCATCGGTGAGCTTTGCGAGTCAAAGGGCGAATTCGACCGCGCCCAAAGCGTCTGGCTCCAGGCACTCGGGCAGTTCGAACAAGTCGTGCGTGACCACCCCCACCACACAGCCTACGCGGTCGCGCTTGCTGAGACGCATTGCTCATTAGGCAAGCTGACGGCGCTGGGACGACTTTCCGCCGCCCTAGGTCAACAGCACCTCGACACCGGGAGGGCCCTCTTGGAGCGTCTCCTTCGGACTCACTCCCAGCTCGGAGAGCTATGGAACGCGCTGTGGTTCAACCTCCAGGCTCAAAGAACTTACTTCCTGGCGAGGGGTGAACCGCGGAGCTATCTCAAGGCGATCGACGAGCGGCTGAAATGGCATTCGTCCCTCAAGTCAAAGGACTTGAACATTGACGGAGTCAGACACCGGGTCATCCTGATCACTGCGCGCGCCGATGCGCTTCGGTGGCTGGGCAGGCCCGAAGAGGCATTGAACGCGTACGCGGAAGCGTCGAAAACACAGAAGGTTTCGATCGCGGACTTAGAGCCGGCGATACGTCGCGGAAAAGTGCTTGCCCAGGCACTTCTGGCCGTCCAGAAAGGCGATACGATCGGGGCTGAATCTCTTGCTCGGCAGGCGGTTGAGCTTGCGCCACAGGACGGCGAGACCCTCTATAGCGCGGCCGCCGTGGCGGCACGATGCGCAGGCGCCTCGCCGGCGCACAAAGCCGAGTTAGAGCGCCACGTCGCACGATCCGTCGAGCTACTCTTGCGCGCGAAGTCCAACAGCTTTCCGACCGTTTTCGGTCCACGGTTATTCTTGAATAATGACCCAGCGTTCGATGGGATTCGCTCTCATGCCGATTTTCAGGAACTCACCGCCGGCCTGGCTCGGCCCGCCGTGATGAGCTCGCGAGCTGAGCCGGTTGACGAACCGGTCTCGCCGGACGGCGACTGGAGGTCGCGATAGGCCGCGAGCAGCGGATGCGTGGGTCGAAAGACGCAGTAGAGCCCTAGCAAGACCCAGGCGGCCAGGCCGAGTGCCGACCCGATGAGCCCCAAGTGAAACGATCGCGGCGCAAACGAATACACGAGGCGATGCGGGCCGGCGGCGACGAGCGCCCGCGCATCGCGACGTTCACCCGATAAATCGGTGCCGGCTTGTCATCGATGGTGAGCTGCCAGCCCGGGTAGTCCACATCGCTGAGGATGACCAGCCCGGTTGACTCGAGCGTAACCTCCAGGATGGCACGTTGTGGATTCGGATAATGGACCTTCACCGATTCGCTCTTGTTCGGGGGCTGGCCCGAAAGCTTTGGCAAGATCTGGGCCAGGTCGGTAGGGCTCACCCATGCCACTTTGTGGGGGTCGAACAAAGTCAGCGACGGGTCATTCCAAAACATGTCCCGAGCAAACAGGATCTCTTGCCAGCTCTGGGCGAGAGGCCCGCGCGACAGCCCTTCGACCTCCTTGATCGCTCTCGCCTGGTGCACGACCCACGAACGGGGAAACTCGTGCTCGTTGCGCAGGACCTCGAAATCCATGATGTCCATCCACATCTTCGCTTCTTCCTTGCCATGCGTTCCATCGAAGCGGCCCCGCTCGGGATAGATCAATTCGCTCGCAAAGCGGAACGCGGCTGAAGCGCGCGTCTCGTCGAGCCAGCCGTTTGCAAATGCCGGGACGACGAAATAACGCGTGTTCCACATGTCGTAGGCTCGGCGGGGAGCATAGATCACACTTCGGCCCGATTCGGTGGCGAGCCGTTTTGCAGTCTCCGGAGCGATCACCGTGCGAAATGAGCTCGAAAAGTACCAGTCGTAGTCAGAGAGCTCGCCGACGCCCATCGAGTACGTATATTCGATTCCCCAGTTGATGCCGTGCTTGGACTGGATCGTATCGCGCTCCCAGGCGGTGAGTTCGCGGGCTCGGTTCGCCGATGGGATGACGGTCCAAATCAGCGGTTGCCACAAGAGCATCCGATGCACACGAAATGGGCCGGGCGCCGGCGGGTCGCGGCCGGCTTCCGCGTTTTCGATGATCTGCACCAGTTCAGGCTTGCCTTCAAACATCGATTGCTCGACGGTCATCACGGACCGCGAATTGGCGGCCGCCAGGTCCAGTGTCATCACGATCAAGGCAGCCACACCGGCGATCTGTGGTCGCCTGCGAGCCAGAACGATCAGCCCGAGGCCCAGGCCCAGGACGAGCAAGCAATGAACCAGGCTGCGAACAATCGCCTCGTATGCTTTGCCAGCGTTGAGCGGCCCGCTCGACGATGTGCCGACGTACGATCCGAATGCCGCCAGAATCGCGTGTCGCTCGATCAGGACCGCCGCAAGGACGCACAGGCTGACGGCACTGAGAAAACCGATCGTGAGAATCGCTCGCCTCCCGCGGCCGGCGCAGTACTCGGTCCCACCCCATCCCGGCCAGTGCGGCCAGGGCCAACGACGTCAGTGTGAAAAGCTTTGCTGGGTATCGAAACTGACGGAAGCCCGGCAGAAACGTTGCCAACCACCAGTAGACGCTGCCGTCACCATCCTTGAGAAACCCGTCTTCCCGGATCTTCAGATCGCCGGGAGTGTCGACTGGACCAAGCTCGGCGGCCAGGCGCGCGAGCCGGGGTGAATGCGCCATCGCGACAGCCGTCCGCGCCGCCCAGATCGGGCTCGTGTATTGCCCCAGGCTGGCGAGCAAGCTGATCACTGCGATCGCCGACAGCCACACTCGCCACGGTGGTCCGTGCCGCGCCGACAGTGCGCCCAGTGCGAGGATGACAGTCAGCGCTCCCAGGTAAAGCGACGGTACCCAAATCGCTGGGATAGACACCCGGTATCCGGATCGCGGCGAGCCAGAACCTGTTCTCGCCATACGCAAAACCGTCGAAATTGGGCCAAATCAGCTCGGCCAGCCGATACGGCTCGATGCTGAAGTAATAGAAGCCGTGAGGACCATCCGCCGTGGCCCTCGTCGTGAGTTGGGTGAACTCGATGACCGGAAGGAGCTGCGCCGCCGCCAGGGTCGCCGCCACCGCGGCCGCGGTCACCAAGCCCAGCCACATGGCACCCAGAGGCAGTCGCCAGCCCCGCCGGCGCCAGTAATAGAAGTAAAGGAAAACAACACCGGCCAGACCCCAGGCCATGGCGACACCCATGGGCATCCACGGCATCCATCGCAATGGGGGAGTCGGCGGCCCGACATGGGTCCCTCGCAGCTTCGGCAGCAACACGCCTATCGCGACTGTTGCGGCCGACCAGAGCAAAACGACCGCGATCAGGCCGAAAGCCGGTAAGATTGATTGGGTCCGCCTGCCCCGCGGTCCATTGCCTTCCGCGATCTGCGGGACCGTGCGTGCACGCGCCTTGCTCCACGCCAGCCCCAGTGCGTAGGCGGCCCCCGCCAGCCCCAGCAGATAGGCAGCCTGCGGGTCACCCCCGAGCACTTGCATTGCCAGCACGACCGCCAGCTCCCAGAGTCCCCACCGACGGCCGAGCCGCACCCACCGGTCAACCGCGTGCATCCCCAGCGGCAGCCACGCCGCACCCACCAGATAAATCACGTTGCAGTACTGAAACAGGATCGGCGCGCCGAACGTGTAGCTGAGCGCACCCAGCCCCGATCCCGACCAGCTTATTCCCCACGATCGCAAGAGCACCAGCATCGCGACGAACGCCAGCGCGGTGTGCATCACGATGTATATCCGCGCACCCCAGGCGTACGGCAAGCAGCGCGAAGACCAGCTTTCCGGGATAGAGGACCGCCGCCGCGGGGTTCCCCAGAAGCGGCATTCCGGCGTTCTCCTCCGGTTCCCAGAGCGGCCACCGGCCCTGATTCCATTCCTCCTGCACGCGCTGGTGCAGCGGGTAATAGAAATGACCCGCATCGCGAAACGCGAACTGACGGTCCTGAAAGAGCGCAGGGGCATAACAGAGCAAAAACAACGACCCGAAACAAACAAAGACCAGCATGACGGATGAGTTTTTCACCATTTTTCTCGCTCAGAAGGCGACGGCTGGAGCAGGAAGGTTGAATCAGACTTTGCGCCGTCGGCCTTTCGCCGTCATCCGGCATTCGGCATCCTCTCACTTTCCGCCCGGGTCTGTTATAAGCCCGGTGCGCGAAACTGGTCCATATTGAGCGAGCGAAGCTCTGGCGATGCGCGTCGACGATATGAAGATTGGCCGCCGCGCCTTTGCATGGTCGACGATTTGATGGCGAGTGGCTGCCGACTCGGAACGACTAAAGCCCAGGCCGTTGAGCTTCTCGGACCGCCGGACTCAGGATACTCGCTCGCGCTTGAGTATCATTTGGGTGCGGAACGCGGGTTCATGCGGATCGATTCGGAGACTTATTTCCCGCCTTCGACCGCCTTCAGAGTCCAGCCCAGCGTCCTTCCGAGGGCCCGGGCATACGTCCTCAGAGTGCCGATCTTGGGGTTGCAAATCTTGCCCGTCTCAAGCTTGCTGATCGTGGCGCGGTCGATGCCAGTGCGCTCGGCCATTTCGGCGAGGCTCAGTCCCTGGCGGTTGCGTTCGCGCCGGAGATCGCGTAGGGCCTCGATCAATTCCGGGTCGGCAACAGGAGGATACTCGCGCCGATAAGCTTCGATATCGCGCGCCAGCTCGGCCTGATACTTGGCCGTCTCGCGCTCGGCGCGGCGCGCCCGACCGCAGCCCGTTGCTTCGGCGTTAACTCGGCGTTGCTCAGTCGCCTCTGCGAGCGCCCGTCACGGTCGGAAATGCTTTGGCGGGCCATGGGTCATCCCTCTATTTCGTAAGCGGAGACGGGACGAATGACGACGATCCCGGCGTCCTTGTGCCGCTCGTAAATTACGATAATGGTCTTCCCCGTAGATGTTTGACCAATCAAGGCCGGACGCCGCGAGCTTCGACTCTGAACCGGACGACTTTTTGGATCGAAGATCACGTCTTCAACTTCGTCTATGCTAAGGCCGTTGTCTGCAACGTGCCGCACATTTCCACGCGGATCGTCCTCGCGATCCCATTCGACGAAATCGAAATCCATTCCGTCATCTCACCTGCTCGCACATCGGCGCTGATTTGTTGAATTGTAGAACAACGCCTGACGATGGGCAACGGAGGCGGGCGCCTTCATCAAAGTCGGGGCATCGTTCGGGCAGAACGAGATGGCCGTCCTGCGCCTGCCGAGCGAAGCCGAACCGCCCGAACTTGAAGCAGACGCCCAACGAAGCGGCCACCCAAGCCTCGTACGTCGGCCATTCACGGATGCAACGATTCCCTCGAAATGTAAGTATGTACATCATGGCTGAGTCACGCTCTTGCTCCTGCGTGTGATCCTCCCCAACCGCCGGGTTTTTGGTATGCTCACGGCCGCTCTCCTACCAGCGCGCCACTGGAGCCATCCGCCCCTCGCGCATGCGAAGATCATGAAGCACGGAGGTCGACATGGGTTTGGCATCATGGACGTACTTCGCTTTGAACTTGGCGGTCATTTCCTGGGCATGCGGGCTCTCCGACGCAGGCGAGCTTCGCGTCTCGGGTTCGCGCGGCGCGCCAGAGCCGCAAGCCGGCATACCAGTGCGCCGCGTCGTCTTCCAGGCCGGGCGCTCACCGGCGCGGCTTTTGGCACGATGGATCGGCCAGGATGGGCATGACTACGTCGGTCCCAACAACCAGCCGGTCTCGAGCGACATCCAGGACGTGCATATCGAGCTTGCCAATCTTGACGCGGCCCGCGAGGTGGCGTCGGTCGAGTTGACGGCAGAAGGAGACACGTGGCATTACAACGTGAAGTCAGTTGCGTGGAGGGCCGAGTTCAAAAGGGCCAAGGGCGCGCGCACGGCCGATCTGTTCGTCGAAGCGGCCCGGAAAGAGACCGGCCGGCCGTTTCGCCTTCTGATGCGTTATGCCGACGGCGCAACCGCGATTGCCGACTTTCGCGGTGGCAAAGCCAGCCCCACCCTGCGCATGCCCAGCGCGGTCCTCTCGGCAAGCTGGATTGGCCAGGACCGGCAAGACTGGGCAGGCGCCGGCCCCTCGGTCGGGCCCGATGGATTTCAAGACGTTCACATTCGCGTGAGCGGCCTCTCGCCCAAGCTGCGTCTCAAGTTGTTGCGGATCGAGTGCTCGAGCGGCGCGCGCTGGGAATTTGGCGCGAACCCCAAGCTGGCGAACAACGCCGAGCTGGTGCGCCAAGAGAAGGACCCGTCGCGCGGCGACCTTTATTTTCAGCCCGACCGCGACCTGAATGGCGAGCGCCTGCGGCTGTTGGTCGCCTATGACACCTCCGACCACGACACGATCGATACGGCGAGCATCGCGGCGGGGCGCTGCGATCCCAAATTGCCGATGCCCGCTTGGCAATGGCCCAAGGTCGCGGAGCGCGCCGTCACCGCGAAGTGGCTGGGTCAGGACGGTGCGAATACAGGCAGCCCCGGCGACGTACACGTCGCCCTTTCCGGGCTAAGCGGCGTACCGGCCATTGCCGGCGCCGTCCTTGCCGACGGCGTTCGCGGCGCCTGGCTCTACCGCGCGGCGCCGGCGGCGCCGCCTCGATCCCCGACGATCCGCAAGCCCAAGGGCTCTCGCTCAAGCGAGGGCCCGACCGAACGGCGCTCGATCTATTCTTTCCGCCGATGCGCGATGAGAGTCACGAAACGATGACATTGCGGCTCGTAGGCGCTGACGGCCAAAGCGTGGTGATGCGGTTTCCGGGTGGGACCTGCGACCTCTCCCGGCGCCAGCCTCGTCCCGGCGCCACGCGCGCCCAGGCCAAGCCCGGCGACGACCTCCAGGCGCTCGTCGCTCAATACGGCAACGTGGCTCTGACGCGAGGAACATACCGGCTCACGCGCCCGCTCGTGCTCACGCGGCCCGTCAACTTGACCTCGGATGGCACCGCGACCCTGCTCTTTGACCAGAAGGCCACCGAGCCGGCCTGGACGACAGCCGTGAAGATCGAGTGCGGCAACACCTCGCTCCGAGGGTTCGCGATACGGTTCGCCGGCCCGGTCCGGTGGAACGAGCAAACGCAATTTGGGCCGGCGGTCGTCGGGCTGAAGGACAACTTCGACCCCAATCACGACGACCCGCAGGTGAATATCTCGCTCTGCCGGCTCGACATCGAAGCGCCGCCGGTCGAGAGCTCGAAGGAATGGCAGGAGGCCGTGCGCCTGATGCGTCTCTTGCACGCCACCGGCGGCGAGATCGCCGAAAACGTGCTGCGCGGCGGGACGATCGAGTTCTTCGACGGCCCGTGGCGAATCGTCGACAACGACTTCCGCGGCGCGTTGCCGGGCACGTTTTCGCACGGAGTCTTCAGCGGCCATGTTCCTCACGACCTGGTCATCCGCGGCAATCGCACGCGCAGTGATGGCCAGAGTGGCAAGACCTGGCGCTTCCTAGTCTTGACCGGGACCGGTACCAACGACGTGATCGAGCGCAACACGATCGAGCAGGTGGGCGCGCGCGACGACGACACCATCCCCTGGATCAACGCGCCCGAGATCATTCTCACCGAGGCCTACCACGTCCGTTACGAGGGCACGGTGATGGGTCTGGCCTTGGGCGGGCGGCTGCTGCGCACGGGACGGCTGCAAGGCGGCCCGATTCGCACCGGCGACGTGGTGTCGATCTTGCGTGGCCCGGCCGCCGGCCAGTGGCGCCGGGTCGTCATGACGATCGAGCCCACGCTGTACCTCGTCGATCCGCCGATTCCGGCGGGAAGCTCGGTGGTCTCGATCTCACCCGGGTTCGTCAATCAGGTGTACCGGGAGAATCGCATCGACGTTCGCGGCGGGCGCCGGTCCGACGGCTTCGTGCTGGTGGGCAACCACTTCGGCACGCAGGTCAAGAAGAACCACGTGCTCGGCGGCGGCAACGCCTTGCGCCTCACGGCCTTTCCTTCCGAAACGCCCATCGTCTGGGGCTGGACGCACACACCATATCTGAGCGGCGTGATCGAGGGAAACATCCTCGAAGACTCTGACCGCGGCGCGGTGGTGGGGGTCGAACACGATGCGACGTACATCAAGTCGAACCAGGGCCGCATCTACATGACCGCCCTAGTCAAAGACAATGTGGTTCGATGGTCGGACGAGTTCCTCTCGCGCCGCGAGCGGGCCAGTGGCAACGGGCCGCTCGTGGGCTTGACGCTGGGTTACCAGGCGTCGCACGACGCGGGCGAGATGGTGGTGACCGCGCAGGGGAACCGGCTCGAATCAGCTGGTGCGCGCGAGCGTGCGCCGGCGCTTTTGATTCACGCCTGCCAGTTCAATTCCGAAAAGATCGTCAACCGGGCGTTCCAGATGTCGGGCCAGCCCGCGGCTGGCGCTCCGGCGCGCCGGGGGGCGAGCGCGAGCGGTTCGCGAGCGCTCCAATGACGGTGTAGCTCCGCTTGCTCGCGCGCTCTGCGGGCCGTAGACTCTGTGTCCTGCCCGGTCACGACAGGCACCGAACTGGAGGCGCGCTTCTGCAGATGTGGCGGTTGTTGGCAGCTTGGTCATTGGCTTTGGGGGCGATCTTGCCTGACGCGCGCGCCGGGGTGCCTTCGATCGAGCGCGGTGTGATCTTTCCGCCCAACCCCAAGCACAACCACGCGTCGTGCGTGGTCGAGACGACCGGAGGAAGATTGCTGGCCGCTTGGTATTCCGGCAGCGGCGAGCGCGAGGCCGATGACGTCGCGATCGAAGGCGCCTGGCTCGAGAGAGGCCAATCGCAGTGGGGCCGGAAGTTCCTCCTGGCAGACACCCCCGGCTATCCCGACTGCAACCCCGCGCTTTTTGCAGCACCCGACGGTTCGCTCTGGCTGTTCTGGCCCACGATCCTTGACCATCGGTGGGAAGGTGCGTTGCTCAAGTATGCGCGGTGCGCGAGCACCGCGGGCGAGCCGGCGGCGCCGCGCTGGTCGCTGACCGGCGTGTTGCACGTCACTCCCACGCAATTCGAGCTGGCGATGAACCGCGCGATCGCCAGCTTGAGCGCCGATCAGAAAGCGAGATACCAAGCGCTGATCCGCGAGTCCGAGAGTCGGTCGGCCGATCTGTTGTACCAGCGACTCGGGTGGATGCCGCGCGTCCATCCGCTCGTGCTGCCGAGTGGCCGCTGGATCTTGCCGCTGTACACCGACACGTTCTCGTTATCGCTGATGGCGATCTCCGACGATCGCGGCGACACCTGGAAATTCAGCGCGCCCTTGATCGGCTTCGGCAATATTCAGCCCAGCCTCGTGCGGCGCAACGACGGCCGCATCGTCGCCTTCATGCGGGACAACGGTCCGCACCGTCGCATCCGGATCAGCAGCTCGAGCGACGACGGCATGGTTTGGTCGCCGGTAGTCGATTCGGAGTTTCCGAATCCGGGGGCGGGAATCGAGGCCATTCGATTGGCAAGCGGCCACTGGCTCTTGGTGTTTAACGACCTGGCCTCCGGCCGGCACTCACTCGCCGCTTCGCTCTCGGACGATGAAGGCGCGAGCTGGAAGTGGGCCCGGCACATCGAGCGAGCGCAAGTCGGCGCTGGGCAGTTTCATTACCCGTCGGTGATCCAGGCATCGGACGGCTTGATCCACGTCACGTACACGCTCTCGAAGCCCGGGCAGGGAAGCACCATCGCACACGCGCGGTTCGACGAATCCTGGCTGCTTTCCGGCACCCCCGAGTGAAGTGCAGAGGCCACGTGAATCAGCATCGCAAACGTCCTCTACTGCGCTCGCTGGCGATCTACCCCTGGTTGGTCGTCTTGCTGCTCTGGTTCTGCGGGTTCTTCAACTATGCGGATCGCCAGGCCGTTTACTCGGTCTTTCCGCTGCTCGAGAGGGAGTTCGGCCTGACCAAGTCGCAGATCGGCCCGCTGGGGTCGGCGTTCATGATCGTGTATGCCTGCGCGTCGCCGCTTTCGGGCTACACGGTCGACTTGCTGCCGCGGCGGCTGCTCGATCACGGTTGGGCTCTCGATCTGGAGCCTGATCTGCGCCGGCACGGGGCTGTCGCGGAGCTTCGTCGCAGTTGCTGTTCTTTCGAGCGGCTGAGGGCCTGGGCGAGTCGTTCTACTTCCCGGCGTCGATGTCGCTCCTGGCCGATTATCACGGCCCGCGCACCCGGTCGCGCGCCCTGGCGATTCATCAGACGAGCGTCTATCTGGGAACAGCCGGCGGAGCGCTCCTGGCGGGTTACCTGGGCCAGCACTTCGGCTGGCGATCGCCGTTCTGGGTGCTGGGACTTGCGGGCATGGCCTATGCGGTGCTGCTGGGATACGCTCTGGTCGAACCACGCCGCGGCGCCAGCTCCACGGTCGCGGCCGATTCCGATTGGGCCGGCGACGCGAAAGACGGCCCGCACCCGGGGCACGGAAGGGTTACTCGGCAAGGTCATTCGCTTCGTTGCCAATCCCGCGGCGGCGCTGCTCCTGCTCGTGTTCGTGGGGGCCAATTTCGTGGCCGGCACCTTTCTGACCTGGCTGCCGTCGTATATCTTCGAGCGGTTTGAGACCGGGCTCTGGCGACTCGTCACTGACGTCGACGCTTCTGGCCGCTGGCGAGCTTGCCCGGCGCGGTCTGGGGCGGGGTCGCGGCCGATCGGGCCCGCCAGCGCCGCGCGGGCGGCCGGATCAGGGTCCAGAGCATCGGCCTGATCCTGGCCGCGCCGTTCGTCTTCTTGACCGGCTGGGCGACCTCGGTCCCGCTCCTGATCGTCGGGCTCGATCGGAGCGGGAATCTGCAAGGGAATCTACGATTCCAACATCTTCGCCTCACTCTTCGACGTCATTCCCGCCGCCGACCGCGGCACGGCAGCGGGCCTGATGAACACGGTCGGCTGGACCGGCGGCTGTCGTCGCGCCGACGGTGGTCGGCTTCGCCTCCGACCGTTTCGGCCTGGGTGCGACGATCGCTTGGACGGCGGCAGTGTATTTGCTGGCGGGAGTGCTGGCCGTGTTGGCGGCTTGATGCTCGCCGAAGCGCGCCAGGCTCGCCGTTTTTGACCCGCAACCAGATCTTTCCGCCCGGAGCAGTCACCGTGGATTCGCTGACAGGTACGCGCAACAACGCCAAAGCCCGGCTACGCCTGGGCCCACCGCGGCGACGTCAACGCGTTCTTCGGGCTGATGCTCGACAACATCGGCGTCATGATCCTCATGGCCAGCCTGCTGGTCGGCGTGCTTCGAGCTGCCCCGCGACGTTCGTGCTCACCCGGATGATCCCCGGCACCGCCGTCGGCGTCTTGGTCGGCGACCTCGATCTACACGGTCATGGCCTTTCGCCTGGCCCGCCGGACCGGCCGGACCGACGTCACCGCCATGCCGCTGGGCCTCGATACCCCCAGCACCTTCGGCTCCGTCTTTCTGATCATCGGTCCAGCTTACCAGGACGCCGTGCAGTCGCGGACTCGATCCTGATTCGGCGGCACGTCATGCCTGGTTTATAGGCATCACGATGCTCTTGGCGTCGGGGATTTTCAAACTGGCGTGTGCCCCGATGAGCGGTTGGATTCGAGACCGCGTGCCGCGGGCCGGGTTGCTCGGTTCGTTGACAGCGATCGCCCTGGTCTTGATCAGTTTTCTGCCCTTGCTGGATATCGCGGCCCAGCCGGTGGCGGGTCTGGTTGCGCTGGGGGTGATGCTGGCGACGCTGACGGCGCGCTGGCAGTTTCCCCGGCGAGTTTCCGGGGGCGCTGGGGCGGTGGTCGTCGGCTGTCTGGTTTACTACGGAATGCATCTGCTCGGGCTGGGGCCCGGGGCTGGGAGGCGAGGGGACGGTCGCCGTCGTCTGGCGCTGCGGGCGGTCTTGCCGTTGCCGGTCGGGAAGCTGGCTGGAATGGTTCGCGGCGTCGTGGCGCGAGGCGCTCGGTTATCTTGCCGGTGGCGATACCGCTGGCCCTGGCGACGGTGGTCGGCGGGATCGACTGCACCGAGAGTGCCGCGGCGGCCGGCGATGACTATCCGACCGGCCAGATCATCGCGGCCGAGGGCCTGGCGACGCTGTTCGGCGGGCTCTTCGGCGGGGTGATCCAGTCGACTCCGTACATCGGCCACCCCGCGTACAAGGCGATGGGAGCGCGGGTCGGCCTACACGCTGGCGACCGCCCTTTTCGTCGGGGCCGCGGGGATCTTCGGCTACTTCGACTGGATCTTCTTCCTCATCCCCAAGGCGGTCATCTTCCCGATCCTGATCTTCGTCGGCCTGGAGATCACCGCGCAGTCGTTTCACGCCACGCCGGCGCGGCATTATCCGGCGGTGGCCCTGGCGTGCGTGCCGGCCCTGGCGTACCTGGCGGTCCTGGCCCTCAACCAGGTCTCGCCCGACCTGGCAAACCGTTCGCCGAACTGCAGCCGCAGACTCCAGCAGTGGATCCAGACCGTGACCGTGCTGGCCGGCGGCGGCGGTTTCATCGTCACCAGCCTGTTGTGGGCGACGGCGCTTGTCGCACATGATCGACGGCCGGGTCCGAGCCGTGGCCGGCACGCTCGTTCTTGGCGGCCGTGCTTGTCCTGGTTCGGCGTCATTCATTCGCCGCTGCCCTCCAGCCCGATCATGTTGCCCCCAGGGCGTGATCCGGCAGCTCGCAGCCGAGGGCCGCGCCGCGGCATCGGCCAACCAGACGCCCTATCACTGGTCGGCCGCGTATGTTCTCACCGCTGTGGCCCTGCTTGCCCTCGGCCGCTTTGGCGAAGGTTCCGCCAACCCGCCGACCGTCGATGCGCCGACACACCGCCTGAACCTGACGCGCCGCAGGCGTTGCTCGTCTCGAAGGCGTGGGCGGCGCTCGCGTGTTTCGTCCCCGAGTGCAGATATAGACGCCGACGCCCGTGTCAATATACCCTAGTCTCGTGATGCGCCAGGTCGCATCACCAACCGCAGCGGAACGTGTCGCAGTCTCGACTGTGGTATGAAAATTGCTGCAACCGATTGACGATCCTTCATCCGACCTGCCGAGGCGAACAGCTCGCTCTGCTTTGGTTCGATTCGGCTTTGTTAACGTAGACCGGCTCGTCATGCGTAAGGGAATCGGTGTCAGTCCGGGAGTCGTGGTCGGGGTCGCCCACCGCGTGGAGTCGGTGTTCGGCTCCTCGATCGCGCAGCCACTCGACGATCCCAGCCAGGTCCCCGCTGAGATCGAGCGCTTCGACCGGGCCGTCGCGGAGTCGGCGGCCGAGCTGGAGTCGCTCGTCCAGAAGGTCGCCCAGGAGCTCGGCAGCTTCCGAGGCCGACATCTTCAAGAGCCACTTGCAGATCGTCAACGACCCGGCGCTCTTGGCCAAGGTCCACAGCCTGATCGAGAACCAGCAGTTGACGGCGCTGTCGGCGCTTGCAGAGTGTCATGAACGGCTACGCCGCGCAGTTCGCGCGGATCCAGCAGGACTACTTCCGCGAGCGGATGACCGACATCCGCGACGTGATCTTGCGGATCGAGTCGCACCTGACGCCGCAAGAAGCCCGTCGGCAGTCGTGTCCGCCGGCGACTCGAACGAACGCGCAACGGCGACGAGTCGGTGATCCTGGTCGCACACGAGATCCTGCCCAGCCAGGCGATGAGCCTGGGCGACCTGCCGATCGCCGGCATCGTGACCGAGCTGGGCGGCGTCGACCAGCCACGCGGCGATCCTGGCGCGGAGCCGCGGCATCCCGGCCGTCTCGGGCGTCGACGGCATCATGAGCGACGTCCAGAGCGGCGACCTGATGATCGTCGACGGCCGCGACGGCATGGTCATCGTGCGGCCCGACCAGGAGGCGACCTCGGCCTATCGCAAGGTCCAGCGCGAGTTCTTCAACCTCAAGGACCGCCTGGTCGCCAATCGCGACCTGCCCGGCCAAGAGCGCCGACGGGACCCAGGTCGAGCTGCTGGCCAACATCAACAACCTGGCCGACGCCCAGGCCGCCCAGAAGGTCGGCGCGACCGGCGTCGGCCTGTTCCGGACCGAGTACCTCTTCCTGACCCACCACGACGTGCCCGGCGAGGAGGAGCAGTACGAGTACTACCGCCAGATCATCGCTCAACTCGCCCAACCAGACCGTCACGATCCGCACGCTCGACCTGGGGGGCGACAAGACGGTCCCCTACCTGGGCCGGCGCGGCGAGCCCAACCCGTTCATGGGCTGGCGGTCGACCCGCATCTTCTTCGAGAACTCCAAGCTGTTCGTCACCCAGATCCGGGCGATCCTCCGCGCCGGCCGGCATGGCAAGGTCTCGATGCTCTTCCCCATGATCACCACCCTCGAGGAGCTGATGTTCGTCAACAACCTGGTCAAGGAGACGCGCGACAACCTGCGCCGCGAGGGGGTCGCCTTCGGCGAGGACGTCAAGACCGGCGTGATGGTCGAGGTCCCCGCCGCCGCCGTCTGCATCGACGCGATCCTGCGCGAGACCGACTTCATCTCGATCGGCTCCAACGACCTGATCCAGTACCTCGTGGCCGCCGACCGCGACAATCCCAAGGTCGCGCACCTCTGCGAGGCCCTTTCGCCGGCGATCTTCCGCGTCCTCCAGCATGGTCCTCGACGCCTGCCAGCGCACCGGGCACGCCCGTGACGCTCTGCGGCGAGATGGCCGGCCAGCCGCGCTCGGTCCTGGTCCTCTTCGGCATGGGCCTGCGCCGGTTCAGCATGAGCCCCGCGTTCATCCCCACCGATCAAGGAGCTGCTCGCCTCGGTGACGACCGCCCAGGCCGAGCGATTCGCCCACCACGTGCTCCAGCTCACCACCAGCGAGGAGATCCGCTCGTACCTGACCGCCCGGCTGCACGAAGTCTCCAGCACCGCTCGAAGTGTTCGACACTCATTGACGATGCTTTTCCGGGCGGTTGTTTTTTCGGATTGATGTCTAATCGGTGCTCGGCGGCAGTGGTTCCTTAGGGTAAGCCACACGTCGAAAACGGACGGTGAGGGTCGATTCATCGCCGAGGTCGTCCCATGAAGTCGGGCTGCGCAGGTTGGCGCGGTAACGAGACGCACGATGACGGCGGCTGGTGGAGCCGGAGGGCCAGGGGGCCAACACGTTTAGGGCTTTTGCCGTGCCGACTTCCCTTGGGATTGGTCATGACCGCGCTGGCTACGCTCTTGGTACTCCACCGATCGGGTTCGCCGCGAACGGAGGGCGCCGCGACACTCGCCACTCTCGCGATCGAGGGAGGCGTGGTCAACGCCATGACCCTCTCGGCCGACGGAGAGTCGCTGGCGTCGGCCTGTTGCGGCGAGGGGGTGACCATCTGGGATGTCGCGCCGCGACGACGACGCGCGGTTCTTCCGAGCGCGTTATCGGTGTCAGGAATGGCGTTTTCGCCCGACGGCACAATACTGGCGACTGCCGACAGGCGCTCCGCGATCGGTTTGTGGCGCGCCGAAACCGGCGAGCCGGTCGGGACGCTGGAGTGCCCCGGGCGCATCTTCCACGCACTTGCATATTCACCAGACGGCCGCACTCTGGCCGCATCGAGTCACGACGATACCGTGATGCTTTGGGATGTGCCCAGCGCACGAGTGGTGGACACGCACGAGGGAGCTCGTAGTGCACCGGCCGCTCTTGCTTTTTCGCGCGACGGTCGAATGCTGGCGTTCACGGAAATGGGAGGCTCGATCGTCCTGTGGGACGTCGAGCGCGTGCGCGTGCGCGCTCGACTACCGGGGCGTTCACCAAACTGCTCTGGGCATACTGGGAAAGGCGTTTGGGAATACGCGGAGAAGTCGGTCGCCCTCGCCTTCGCGCCGGATGGTAAATTTCTCGCGGCGCAGGCCGCCTTTGAACCTTGCGTCAGGCTCTGGGATCTCGACCTTGGACGGCTGGTGAGCAAGATCGAGGTCGAGCCTTCGATTCAGCCGATCGTCTTGTTCTCATCCGACGGCGGCCGGTTGATCCTGGCGGGGCGAGGGTCGGTGTCGGAATGGGATTTGGCGGCGCATCACTCGAAGACGCTTGTCGACGGTCTGTGCCCGACGCACGTCCGTTTCGCGATCACGCCCAGCGGCGCCGGGCCGCTGGCGATCGCCGACGGTGGACGGCTGACTCTCTGGCAGCCGGAGGCGCACGCCGCTATGCGCAGAGCCACGATCACCCTTCCATGTCACTCGGGCCCAGTGCAGAACGAGACGGAGCCGTGAGGAGAAATCAGGCCGGCTGGACGCCGCTCGCGGCCAGGAGGATGATGAGATTACGGTGTCGGCACCTCGAATTCGTTTGAGATCGTGGCGCCGGCGCCGTGTCGGCCTCCATGGGGAGGGTGATCGATGAGCGAATCGCCACAAACGCGTTCCAGTCTCGTCTTGAGGCTGCGCGATTCCGGCGACGAGCAGGCCTGGTTGGAATTCACCCAGATCTACGGCCCCCTCGTACAACGGCTGGCTCGCAAGAAGGGCCTGCAAGCGGCAGACGCGGCCGACCTGGAGCAGGAGGTCTTCCGAGTCGTCGCCACTGCGATTGACCGATGGGACCCCGACCCTGCGCGCGGGCGCTTTCGCGGCTGGCTTTTCCGGATCGCGCGCAACATCCTCGTCGATTTCCTGTCGCGGCGACGGAGGCACCCGCCGGGGACGGGAGACACCGCGATGAATGAGCGCCTGGAGGAGGTCCCCGCCCCAGCCGACCTAGATTCGACTCTCGTTGAAGAGGAATACCGGCGGCAGCTCTTCCGATGGGCGGCCGAGCGAATCCGCGGCGAGTTTTCCGACCAGACCTGGCGCGCGTTCTGGCTGACGGGTGTCGAGGGCAAGAGCGCCAAGGAAGCAGCCGCGGCGCTCGGCATGACGCCGGGCGCGGTCTACCGTTGCAAAAGCCGGGTCATGGCACAGCTTCGCGAGACGGTGCAGCGCGTGCTCGGCGAAATCTGACACTTTTTCTCCTACCCAGGGCCTAGATTGTGCCAAGCACCGTTGATTGCCAGAAGCTGCGGATCGAGTCGTTTCTGGGCGACGACTTGACCGAAGCCGAGCGGAGCTTGCTCGAGGAGCATCTCGAAAACTGCGCAGCCTGCCGCGCCCGGCTCGAACGTCACGCCGCCACGGATAGTTGGTGGGGAGACGCGCGTCGCTACTTGCCGCCCGAGCAAGCGGGCAGAGCGAGGCGCGGATTGAGCGGCCGGCCGCAAGACGAAGCGACCGGCGAGCACGCTTCCGAGCGGGCGGAAGCCCCCTTCGGGTTTAAGGCGGTGCTCGACTTGCTCGCCAGCACGAGCGGCTCCGGCAGTGCCACGCGGCTGGGCCCGTACGAGATTGCCGAGCCAATCGGCGCCGGCGGCATGGGCGTGGTTTTCAAGGCGTATGACACGGTCTTGAACCGCTTCGTCGCGATCAAGGTGCTCGCCCCGACCTTGGCGTCGAGCGCAGCCGCCCGCCGACGATTTGCGCGCGAGGCCAAGGCCGCCGCGGCGGTGTCTCACGACCACGTCATCGCCATCTTCGCCGTCGACACCTCCGGCCTTCTTCCCTACCTCGTCATGCCGCTGATCTCGGGGATATCGCTTCAGGACCGAATCGACCGGAACGGTCCACACGAGCTGCGGGAGATCCTCCGCGTAGGCATGCAGACGGCTACAGCCCTGGCCGCGGCCCACGCGCAGGGATTGGTTCACCGCGATATCAAGCCCGCGAACATCCTCCTCGAAAACGGCCTGGACCGGGTCAAGATCACCGACTTCGGCCTGGCTCGCACCATCGACGACGCCACCCTGACCCAGAGCGGTGTCGTGGCCGGCACCCCGCAGTACATGAGCCCCGAACAGGCGCGCGGCGAGCCGATCGACGCCCGCGCTGATCTGTTCAGCCTTGGGAGCGTGCTCTATGCGATGTGCACCGGCCGTTCCCCCTTTCGGGCGGAGACGGTGATGGGCGTGCTCCGCCGCGTCTCCGACGATGACCCCAGGCCGATCAGGGAGATCAACCCCGACATACCCGATTGGTTGGCAGCCATCGTCACGAAGCTCCTCGCCAAAGACCCGGCCGCCAGGTTTCAGTCGGCGGCCCAAGTCGCCGATCTGCTCACGCGATGCCTCGCCTATGTGGAGGACCCCGATCGATTGACCGTCCCGTACCAGACAGCCTCGCCTGAGCCGTCATCCGCGGCGGTGAAGGGCGCGCCCGTCTCACGGCCAACTCATGCCTTGATCCATCGCGGTCGATGGGCGCTCGTGTTGGTCGCGAGCCTCGCCGCAGCGACACCGCTTTTGCTCGGACGCCGAGGCTCTCCAGTGCCCGCGCGACGAGGCGCGGCAGCCGGTCTACAGCCCGCGTCCGTCACCTCTGTGCCCCCCTGGGAAAGCGTTCGGGCCGTCGCCGCTCCGAACGTCGGCCGTCGGCCACTTTCGGCGAGGTTTGGCCGGGTGCTGGGCACAGCATACTCACCCGACGGCAAGACTCTTGCCATCGCCTGCGTCGACCGCACGGTCCGGCTTTGGGACGTCGCCTCGGACACGTTGCGGACGACGCTCGTGGGCCACACGAGCGAAGTCCGCTCAGTCGCCTTCAGTCCCGATGGCGTCTGGCTGGTTTCGGGGGGAGGGGCGTGGGATGACTACAGCGTCCCGGGAGAGGTGAAGCTCTGGAACCTCGACTCCAACACGGAGTCCGCGGACCTCAAGGGGCACACCAGCGTGGTCTACGCCGTCGGCTTCGGCCCCGACGGCAAGACGGTGGCCTCTGCGAGCGCAGACCGGACGGCAAGACTTTGGGACGTCTCCACGGCTTCTGTCCGGTCAAACCTCAAGGCGCACACGAGTGTCGTGTATGGCCTTGCCTACAGTCCCGATGGCAATACACTTGCGACTTGCTCGTCCGACTCGACGATCCGATTCTGGGACACGGCCACGGGGAACGAGCGTTCGCGAATCACGACGCGGCACTCGTTGATCGGCATCGCGTTCAGCCCGAGCGGAAAGACACTGGCGTCGATCGGCGGCATGCTCGATCAAGGCGTGTCGAGCACCGGCCACAGGCGGGGAAGCGTGACAATCTGGGACGTCCAGACGAGAGAACCGCTCGACAGCTTCAACGACGTCGCCGTCGAGTTTCTCGCCGTCGCGTTCAGCCCTGACGGCACACTCGTCGCGTCGGCAACGTCGAGCTACGCCATGTCGGGCGAGGTCAAGCTTTGGAACGTCGCGCAACGGCGCCTCGAGGCGACCTTGCCTCACGGCGATGTTCCCGCATCCCTGGCGTATGCCCCCGACGGCAAGCAACTCGCCGTCGGGCTCAGGGGCCGCCTCTCCGCAGAGTCCGTGATGATCTGGGAAGTTCCCGTGTTAGCCGATCGACGCAATCAATAAGGCACCGGCCGACATGAGCGGCTCGATCGCAACTTCTACGGTCACCTCAGGCGGCGGCTACAGTGTTGCCGCGCACGGCCGGGCTTGATAATCTATCCCCACTGAATGATTGCTCTTGCCGCGCACGTGCGGGCAAAATCCCTCTGCGTTTCGACGAGCGGTAGCGGCCGCGATCGCTTGGAGATTCTACGATTCGGGAAGGATCACGCGCAACTTTTCCCAGGGATGAGAAAACGCGATCCGGACTTCGGCCGAGAAGGTGACGGAACTTCTTGCAAGATCACGATTTAGCCGTCATCGCCCCTGGGCGATAAAGGTGGCATCTTCTTTGCGACAGTAACCGGGCAGCCGTTCGACAAAACCGCCGCTTGATCGAGTTCGTGGGCAAGGGGAGGCTAGAGCCGAGCGATGGCGAAACGTCCTAGCGTCAAAGAAATCCTGGAGGCGGCGCGTCGTGGGGGGCCGGCCAAGACCGAGCCAAGCGCGGAGCCGGCGGCAGAGGCCGAGGCGACCGAGGCAGTTCCGGAAGAGGTCGCGGCCGATTCGGACGTTGTTGAAGAAGCGGCGGCTGCACCGGCGGCTCCGGCTGTCCATGTCCCCACGCCTGCGGAGCTCGGCCGTCCGCTCACGCTCAAGGAGAAGCTGGCGGCGGCGCGCGCCGGCGGTGCACCCCCGCCGGCGAGCGCTGCCAAACCGGCGGCGGCCAAGGCGCCTGCGGCGGCGAAGGTGGCTGCTCCACCCGCTCTTGAAGCTGAGGCCGAGGCCCCGGCCGAACCCGCCAAGGCGGTGCCGGCTGCGGCTGCGCCCCTGGGCAGGCCGATGACGCTTGCTGAGAAGCTGGCCGCGGCGCGCGGCGGCGCGCAGCCCGCTGCTGCTGCCGGTGCCCCGGCCAAGCCCGCCGCTGCCAAGCCGGCGGCCGCAGCCAAGGCCCCGGCCGGGGCTGGCCGCACGCTGCCGCCGCTCGAAAAGATCACCGATCCCAAAGACCTGGCCGAAGCGGCCCGGCAAGCCTCCGCCAAGAAGGCCAAAGAACTGGCGGCAAAAGCCGCGGCGGCCGCGCCGCCGAAGGCGCCCGCCAAGCCGGCCCCGGCCAAGCCGACGTCCGCTCCTCCCAGGCCGACTCCCGAGCTTATCGCCGCCACCGGCGCGGCGACCGCCGCCGGCCTCTCCCGCCGCGGAATCTTGATCGGGGTCATCTTCGTGAGCTGGATCTTCATTGCCTGGTCCACCTTCACCGCCGCCGTGGCCGCCATGACCTTGATGACCGTCCGGTTCATGTTCCCCAACGTGCTGGCCGAACCTCCCAGCACCATCAAGGTCGGCCTCCCCAGCAATTTCGAACCCGAAGAAGTCAGCGATCGGTTCAAGGCCGAGTGGGGCTTCTGGATCGTGCGGTCAACCCGCTACAACGGCCAGGACATCCTCTACGCGCTGAAGTCCGTCTGCACTCACCTGGGCTGCCCGCCGAACTGGCTGGCCGCCGAGCAGAAATTCAAGTGCCCGTGCCACGGCAGCGGCTTCTACATCACCGGCATCAACTTCGAAGGCCCCGCGCCCCGGCCGCTCGAACGATTCAAGGTCGTCGCTCGCCGACGACGGCCAGATCGATCGTCGACAAGAGCCAGAAGTTCCAGCAAGAACTGGGGCAGTGGAAAGACCCGGACAGCTTCATTGCCGTCTGAAAAGCTGGAGCCGCCGGCCGGCCGGCGGCGCGGTGTTCCTGTTTCCGAATCGATTCGATCACCGAGAATTCCCCCATGCCGATCCTGGACAAAATCGCCGAAACGCAGGTCTGGAAGAGCATCTTCCGCCACCCGATGCCCACCGACCGGCGCAACCGCGTGGTGGTGATGCTCACCAATTTCTTCCTGCACCTGCACCCCGTGAGCGTGCGCAAGCAGGGGATCGCCCTGTCGCTACACCTGGTGCATGGGCGGAACGACGTTCTTCCTGTTCATCGTCGAAACGGTCACCGGCGTGCTGCTGATGTTTTACTACCGGCCGACGCTGGAGCACGCCTACAACGACATCCTGGCTCTGCGCGACGTGACGACTCTGGGCATCCTCCGCGAGCTGCACCGCTGGGGCGCCCACGCCATGGTCATCACGGTCTGGCTGCACATGTACCGCGTCTTCCTGACCGGCAGCTACAAGCCGCCGCGCGAATTCAACTGGGGGGTCGGCGTGATCCTCCTGGTGCTGACGCTGCTGCTTGTCGTTCACCGGCTACCTGCTGCCGTGGGACCAGCTGGCGATCTGGGCCATCACGGTCGGCTCGAACATGGCGCGGGCCACGCCGGGGCTGGGCGTCGAAGGACCGGGTGCGTCGCTCCTCAAGCTCAACGGCGTCGAACCTGATCACGCCGGGCTCCGACGCCAAGTTCGCCCTCCTGGGCGGCCGCAGCGTGGGCGAGATGACGCTGAATCGGTTCTACGTGCTGCACTGCGTGGCGATCCCGCTGGCCGCGGCCCTGCTGATCATGATCCACTTCTGGCGGGTGCGCAAGGACGGCGGCATCAGCGGGCCGATGTGATGAGGTTCTGGGGCGCGGGTCTCCCGACCCCGCCCATGCCCCAACCGATGTTGGGCGCGGGTCTTGCTTGTTCGGCGCGGGTCTCATGACCCCGCCCCTGGCTCGACCGAAGGTCTCCCGAATGCTACGCGGTCTCCCGACATTTACCACTGACCCCGAAACCCAGACACTCTCATGCATCACGAAGATCTGACACCGGGCGTGTTGGCCGGACTGGCATGGTACTACCTGCTGGCCGCCATGATGAACGCGGTCGCCGCGGCGTACGTGTCCTACGGCGAGATGGTCTCGGAGGGGGCCTCGCGGATCGGCCTTGCGCCCAAGACCCGGCGGCTGCCCGGCTGGCTCATCGGCGGCTTCTTCGCCCTGTACGGGCTGGCCGCCGTCATGATCCTGTTCCGGGAGTTTCTGCCCGGGGCCGTCACCGCGGGCTACTGGCTCTGCGCGCTGGCCAACGCCCTTCTGGCCGTCATGGCCGGGGCCGACGCCGCCCACTTCTCCGAGACGCAGGCTCACGGCCACGGCGAAGGCGACCCGTCGCGCCGGCCCAGCCTCGACGATCATCACCCCGCCGTCGGGCTGGGCAGGCCGATCAATCGCACGCTCTGGACCTTGATCTGGGGCTTCACTGCGGTCGTCTTCCAGGCGATGGGCATCACCTACATGCTGGGCGGCAACATCATCCTGCCGCAGTTCATCCGCGACGCGATCGACTACGTCGCCGGCCCGACCACCTTCTTCGTCGGCGCGACCGCTCGGCTTCATCGCCATCATCCGCTGGCGCCGCTTCGTCGCCAACGGACTGGTCGGCTGGTCGATCGTCAACCTGTTCCTGCTCTTCTTCGGCCTGACGATGACCGACTACGACTTTCGCGACATCGTCACCAAGCCCGACAACGTGCCGATCGTCGGCCTGCTTGATCCTGGTCGGCTGCTTCTTCTGGTTCGGCCTGCGCCGCGCCGTGATCAACGACGCCCGGATCGCCCAGGGGCTTCCCAGCCTCGAAGCTCTCGAGCCCGAGAAGACGCTGACCTGGCCCGACCTGGTCTACACCGAGCTGATCTGCATGGTGATCCTGACGATCGTCCTGGTCGTCTGGGGGATCGTGCTCCAGGCGCCGCTCGAGCAGCCGGCCAGCTCGACCGTCGCGCCCAACCCCTCGAAGGCGCCCTGGTACTTCCTCGGCCTCCAGGAGATGCTCGTCTACTTCGACCCCTGGATGGCCGGCGTCGTGCTGCCCAGCCTGATCATCGTCGGCCTGATGGCCATCCCCTACATCGATACCAACAAGGCCGGCAACGGCTACTACACGCTCAACGAGCGCAAGTTCGCCTACATCACGTTCCAGTACGGCTTCGTGGTGCTCTGGGTCGTGCTGATCCTGCTGGGCACGTTCCTCCGCGGCCCGAACTGGAACTTCTTCGGTCCCTACGAGTTCTGGGACCTGCACAAGGTGCATCCCGCTCAACAACGTCAACCTCTCCGACATGGTCTGGATCCAGCTCCTGGGCACGGCCAAGCCGACGAACATCCTGGTCCGCGAAGCTGCCGGGGATCTTGCTGACGCTGGCTTACTTCGCCGTGACGCCGCTACGTCTTGTACTCGGCTCTTCTTCAAGAACTACGTCGAGCAGGCCGGCATGGTCGCGGTACATCACCCTGGCCGTCCTGCTCCTGTTCATGGCCAGCCTGCCGATCAAGATGGTGCTGCGCTGGACGATCAACCTGAAGTACGTGGTGGCGATCCCGGAGTACTTCTTCAATATCTGAAGCACGGGCGCTGACCATGCCGGCAACCGAGGAAACGTATCGACCGCAACCGACCCTGCACCTGGTCTTCGCGCATCTCGTCGATCGCGATGCTGCTCTCGACCGTCTGGATGGTGATGGCCGACCATCTCCGCCCCTGGAAGGAGGTCCAGCGCGAGTTTCAGCAGGTCGAGCGCGACAAGCTGAAGGCTGCCGAGAAGGAGAAGCTCGAGGAGCAGAAGAGCCAAGTACCAGACACAGATCGAGCAGATCGACGCCGAGATCGCCGCGGCCGACACCGAGGCCGCACCGGCCGAGCGGGCCGGCCGCATCCGGGAAATCGACACGCGAGCTGCCGATGCTGCGAAGGAAAAGCCGAAGGGCTCGACACCAAGCGCAGGTTCCAGAAGGCCGACCTCGACAGCAAGCGCAGCCTCTACGACGGCATGATCGATCGCGACGAGGAGCGCACGGCGCGGGACGTACCTCTCGACGGTCGTCGTCCAGGCCGAGCGCGACCTCGACGACCTGTCGAAGAAACTCGAGAAGGCCAACGCCGAGGTGTCCGCCAAGAAAGCCGAAAAGGAGAAGCTCTTGGGCTACGTCGACGAGCTCAAGAAGAGAGAAGGAACGCACTGACCCGCGAGGCCGATCGCGTGAAGCGAGTGATCGAGCAGAAGGACGCTCTCTACGGCGGCGGCCGCTCCACTGGTACAGCAAGCCGATGGCGTTTCTCCGCAGCCTGCCCGGCATCGACCTGATGCCCCCCACCAAGATCCAGCAGATCAGCCTTCCCGAGCTGACGATCAACTACAACTTCAAGGAAGTCCCGCGGTACGACCGCTGCACGACCTGCCACCAGGGGATCGACCGGCTCGGCTACGAGAAGGACGCCGACAGAGATCCGATGTCCCGGGTCTTCCGGTCGCACCCGTTCCTGACCTCGGGCGCCACCACGATCGATCCCCAGGGCAAGGTGGTGCCCGCCGGGCTTTACCTCGACGGCAACGGCCCGCACCCGATCAACAGCTTCGGCTGCACCATCTGCCACGGCGGCCAGGGCTCGGGCACCGATTTCACCTTTGCCTCGCACACGCCCGACACGCTCGAGGAAGCCGAAGCGCTGGGAGGAAGAATACCACTGGCACGAGATCCATCATGGGATTTCCCCATGCTGCCCAAGCGGTTCCTCGAGTCGACCTGCCTCAAGTGCCACACCCAGATCACCGACGTGCCCCAGGCCGAAGAAGCTCCAGGCCGGCTACCAGCGGATCGTCAAGTACGGCTGCACCGGCTGCCACACGATCGGCGGCGAGGGCGCCGTCGGGCCTGACCTGACCGACGAGCGCCAGGTCGGCCCGAACCTGTCGCACATCGCCTCCAAGGACTCCAAGGAGTGGGTTCTGAAATGGATCACCAACCCGCACGCGTTCCGGCCCGACTCGCGTATGCCGCGGTTCTACGGTCTGACCAACAACAACGGCAAGGACGACTGGTCCAAGAACTACGCCGAGATTCATGCGATCACCCATTACCTCTTCGCCAAGAGCACGCCGCCGGCCGGCTTCGTCGATCCGCCGGCCAAGACCGACCCGGCGCGAGGGCAGGAAGCTGTTCCTCCAGAAGGGCTGCCTGGCCTGCCACCAGCACCGGCCGTACCAGGACCGCCGACATCGACGCTGGCCGACCCGACTGCGCCGTCGCCAATCCCGCCTACAAGCTCGATGCAACCCTCACCTACGACCCAGCAAGACTTCCCGGCGGCCGTCCGCGACCACGCCCTGGCCGATTTCGGCCCCAACCTTTCCAACATCGCGGCCAAGTTCCAGTCCAAGCCCCAGGGACTCAAATGGCTGGCCAACTGGATCGCAGGCCCCGAGAACTATCACACGAAGAGCTTGATGCCCAACCTTCAGCTCTCGATGCGCAGGACGCCGCCGACATCGCGAGCTGGATCCTTTCGGTCCCCGGCGAGTGGCCGGTCAAGGTCGAGGTCCCCGCGGTCGACTCCAAGGAAGTGAGGGACGGCCGTCGACGAGCTCGTCAAGCTTTACGTGACCAAGAGCGGCAGCTTCAAGAAAGCCGACGGCAAGACCGTCGCCAAGTCACTCTCAGCGAGGTCGACGAGTTCGTCGAGAAGGAGCTCAAGCTCGACGACAAGCTGCTGTACCTGGGCGAGAAGACGATCTCGCGGCTCGGTTGCTTCGGCTGCCACACGATCCCCGGCTTCGAAAACGCCAAGCCGATCGGGACTGCGCTCAACGACTGGGGCATCAAGAGCCCGGCCCGGCTCGATTACGGACACATCGCCGAATACCTTGTTCGATCCCGAGCATCCGGTCGACGACAGCGGCAGCCGCGACGGGACCGATCCGTTCTATCAAGAGCAAGATCCTCGCACGAGACGCGGATCGGCTTCCTCTATCAGAAGCTGCACCGTCCGCGCAGCTTCGACTATCTGAAGAAGAGCGAGAAATACAAGACGTGGGACGATCGGCTGCGCATGCCGCAGTTTGCCTGGGCCAACAAGCCCGAGGCCGTCGAGGAGGTGATGACGTTCGTGCTCGGGCTGACCAACGAGAAAATCCCGGCGGAAATATCTCCCCAAGACGCATACCACCCCGGTGCGCACCGCGGTCGCCCAGGGCTCGAAGCTCGTCAACCGGTACAACTGCGGCGGCTGCCACGTGCTCGATATGCCCAAGTTCACGATCCCTGCGGGAATCAAGGTGGCCGATGCGTTCACCGACTTCAAGACCAACCTCCGCTCGTCGTACACCGCGCGGAACAGCGACTACATCGCCGAGCTGTATCCACGACTTGACTTACGATCCCAAGAAGAACCTCGACGCCGACCACATCGAGCAGGAGCTGGCTGTCGGCCCCGACGACGGCAGCGACGATCACGATCGAGGGCATGCCGATTGAGCTCATTGAGAACGAGCTGACGGTGCAGCTCTGGCAGAAGGCGACGATCCGCGGCTACACGTTCAACATCGGCGACAACGTCACGCTCGATCACAACAAGATTCAAAAGACGGCCGGCCAGGGCGGGAACTTCACCTGGCTGTACGCAACCTACCAGTCGGAGCGGACCGGCAATCCGTTCGATCGTTCTGGAACCGGCTGCCGCCGCCGCTGTTGCGCGAGGGCAACAAGGTCCAGACTCCCTGGCTGACCTCGTTCCTGAAGGACCCGCATGCAATTCGGCCGGCGGCGCAGTTGCGCATGCCGCGGTTCCATTTCGGCAAGTCGGAGCAGGTTCCCTCACGCGAGACCGAAGAGCTCGCCAACTACTTCGCCGCGCGCGACCGGACCGAGTTCCCCTATCAGACGATCGTCGAGCAGAACGACGAGCTATCTCGCGGAGCGAGAGAAGGCACATCCCGACTATCTGGCGGCCGGCTGGCTGATGATGACGAACAAGGACTCGCCGTGCCTGCAGTGCCACGCGATCGGCCAGTTCAAGCCGACGGGCGGCGACCAGGTCGTCAACGGGCCCGACCTGCGCGAGGTCGCCGCGCGGTTTCGCCCCGATTACCTGCTGACGTGGATCGCCAACCCTCGCCGGCTGATCCCCTACACGGCGATGCCTCAGAACATCGTGCCCCATGGCACGGTTCAGATCCTCGTGCCCAAGACATTCGAGAACCAGCCGTTCGACATGGTTCGAGGCGGTTCGCGATACGCTCTTGAACTATGTCAGTGCCGTCGAGCTCCAGCTCGCCACGACGGCCGGCGGCACCAGCCCAACCGCCCCCGGCGCCGCCCCAGCAGGGCCGCGCCCGGGGGGCACGGCCAATGCACCCTAGAACAGGAGAGACACGCAATGATCAATCTCGAAATCACCAAGCCGGCAACATTTGGGTTGAGTTTGTGCCTCACCATAGTGATGGCCTGCTGCCTCGCGGGTTGCGGTGGTGCCGGCACGCAATCGGACGACGCCCTGGTCGTGCCTCCGCCGGACACCAGCATCGCGTCGAAGTCGCGAGTGGCCGCCGCCCCCGGCGCGGTGGAGGCGCCGCCACAGCGCCGGCCGGCACCGCGACGGCGCCTGCCGCTGCGACCACCACGGCCGCCGTCAAAGCCGAAGGCTGGGGCACCTTCAAAGGCCAGATCAAGTTCGACGGCGATCCGGCTCAGTTCGCACCCAGGCCCCTTCAAGAAAAGGGCAAGGCCGCCAAGGACCCCGAAGTTTGCGCGGTCGACAAACCCATCATGTCCGAGCGCCTCTTGATCGACGACGCGACCAAGGGCGTCAAGAACGTGTTCGTCTACATGCCCAAGCCGACCGCCGTGAACCCAGACGCCATGAAAGCGGCCGAGTCGACCTCGGTCGACTTTGACCAAAAGGGTTGTGTCTTCGATCCCCCACGTGCTGGGTTTGATGGCCGGGCAGCAGGTCGAGCTCAAGTCGAGCGACCCCAAGAACCACAACGTCAACGTGAAGCTCAAGGGCACGCCGTTCAATTCGACGGTCTCTGCCGGCAAGCCGTTGCCGCTCAAGTTGCTGGGCCCCGAGCGGACGCCCGGCCAGGTCGTCTGTGATATCCACTCCTGGATGACCTCGTGGTGGATGGTGCTCGACAATCCGTACATCGCCGTGACCGACGCCAAGGGGAATTTCGAGATCAAGAACGTTCCGGCCGGCACGCAGAAACTTGTGGTCTGGCAGGAGGCTGTCGGGTTCGTCACGCCCCAATCGGGCCAGGAAGTCATGGTCAAACCCGGTGAGCCGACGGTCGTCGACCTTTCGATCGATCACACCAAGGTGCGACCCGAAGGTTGAGCGAGCGAGGTATTTTCGATGAGATCAAGCAGACACAACCTTCCTGGGGCGTGCGTTTCCTGCAAGATTTTGCTCGGGCTCGGCCTGGCGCTCTGGTGCGCCGCCGCGGTTCCCGCGGTGGCTGCTCCAGATGCCGGGGTGGTGCTGGCCGCGGGGACTGTCGGGCAGGCCGGTTACGGCACGGTCAAGGGCCGCCTGGTCTGGGGCGGCGACACGGTTCCGCCGCCCAAGGTCCTCGAAGAGCAGGGCAAGGCCCAGAAGGACCCCGACGTATGCGCCAAGGACCAGGCGATCGTTTCGCACGAGCTCGAGATCGATCCGAATAACAAGGGAGTGGCGTACGGCTTTGCCTACCTGGTACGGATCAACGGAACCAATCCCGACGCCGTGCGCGACCTTGTTGCCAGCAAGCCCAAAGTCGAGATCGACCAGAGAAACTGCGACTTCCTGCCGCACTCGCTGGCCCTCCACCAGGACCAGGCGCTGGTCTTCAAGTCGAGCGATCCCAAGACGCACAACGTGCGCGTGACCGGCTTCAACAACGGCATCAATCAGACGGTCGGCGCCCAGGGTCAGCTCGAAGTGAAACTGACCAAGGAGACCCGGCCGATCATGGTGAAGTGCGATATTCATCCCTGGATGAGTGCCAACCTGCTGATCCTCGACCACCCCTTCTTTGCGGTCACTGAGAAGGACGGCTCGTTCGAGATCAAGGGCATACCCGCCGGCGACCAGAACGTGCTGGTCTGGCACGAGAAGGTGGGCTACGTCACCCCAGGCGGGAACAAGGGAGTACCGGCCAAGGTTCAGCCCGGCGAGACCGTCGACTTGCGCGAGATCAAGATCGACCCGGCCAAGGTGAAGTAATAGACCGGATCGGTCCGATCCGTCAGATCAGTCCGATCGGTCGAATCGCTCGCGGCGGCCGGTCTGTCTCCCCCTTCTCGGCCTCGATGCGTGCCCGCACAGCCATGGCCTTCAGCCTCGGAACACGACGTACAAGCCCAGAGCCAACAGCGTCGCCCCGAGCACGAATATGACGAGCCGCTGCCAGGCGATCACGGCGTGCAGTTTGGTGGCCCCCCTCTGCATCTCGATCGCACTCGCCTGCATTTCCATAAGCTGGCCGGTGACCCGCTTGTACTCCTCCAGATGCTCCCGCTCGACGTCGCGGATCTCGGTGAGCAATCGCTCAATCTCGTTGGATGGGCCCAAAGCAACCTCCAGCCTCACGCGTTACAATTCGACGGCTTGTTTCAAGACGAAACCTTTGCAGGCGTCGTGGCGAGATCGGGCTTGAAATCAGGAAGAGCCGAGCCTAACTGTTTCAGTTCTGGAAACACGGCCACGAATTCAGCGGCTCTGGCATTGAATGCCTCCCGGGACGACCGGGCGGGTCGAAATGGAGGTAGAGGGTCTTCCGTAATCCTATCGATATAGCGGGGGTTCGATTGCTGCTCGGCGTACTGGAACGACTGCATCACAGTCGGAAAAATCTTCTGCGCCCGAAGCCAGAGAGTGGCTGGGCCCGGAGTAGCAGTAACGGATTCGTGATTGAAGTGGTGCAGGAAATCGAGCTCGGCTGGAGTCAGGATGAAGGCGCCGCTCATCGGATGCGCCTATGGTCAGACGTTGGTTTCGACCCAATTCCCGGGGCGAAAGTACTGTGCTAAACGGCCTTGCGTGATTCCGGGAGGGCGAGGCTCCTGCCGAGCCGGATGTGAAAGCGGCTCGCCGGGAGGCTCGCCCTCCCAGGATTGCGAAACACGATTTAGGGGTCGTTCGGCGCGGTGAGTCAGAAAAGCGTGCCTGCGATGTCCAGGGCGACCGATTAGATGACGTCGGAAGCGCGCGGGGCCCATGCCTTGACAAACCGCTTGCCGAACTGCCTAACTGTCGTGATTGTACGACACGAGCAACCCAGCCGTCTGGCCCGAAGGAGTAAAAAGCCGATGCCCGTCGACAAGCCTGTGCTGTCCGTTGCACACGCATTTGCAATCGCGATAAGTGCTTATAACATTAAAGCTCTCGCCGACTTGATGACGGAAGATCATGCCTTCATTGACTCGCTCGGGACGAAGATCGAGGGCAAACAGAACATGATGAAGGGTTCGGAAGGTTATTTCCGAATGGTGCCCCGACGACAGCATTACGGTTGAGCAGAGCTTTATTGACGGTTCAACAGTCGTCATGCTCGGAACCGCACAGGGCACGTATGCGCGGGACGGGAAACTGCTGCCGGAGAACAAATGGTCAACTCCCGCTGCGTGGCGTGCCCAGATCAAAGGCTCCCTTGTTGCCGAATGGCGCGTATACGCAGACAACGAGCCCATCCGGAAGCTCATGGCGAAGAAATAAGCCTAGTCGAAAATCGCTACAACCATGCGGCTGACTCTGCTTCAGATGATGAAACTGGTAGTGGGATGCGCGCTCGCGTCGGCGTACGTTCTTCCGCTCGTGCGACTTGCCGAAGCGGGAATCGCGAGCTGGTCGGCCATGCTCGTGGTGGGGGCCATCAGCGTCCCTCTCGTATTCGCCCTCACCACGATCGTTTTGGCCAGGAAGGGCCCCTTCAAGGATTGGCTGATCCGGCTATTGTGCATGAGCTCCGTCGGTGTCGCCTTCGGGGTCATGGGCGACGCGTTGGCCAGCACGCTGTCCGCCTGGATTCGACGCGGCGTGCCTGCTGATCTCCGCTCTCTGGCGTCCCTGACACTCCTCGGCGTCCCTCTGATCGTGTTCGGCCTCATCTTCACCTTTCTGATATGGGGGCTGGTCTTCACACGGCACACGGCCTTCCGGGCGCTTCGAGGCGACATGACCGACGTCTCGCTCCAACAGACGCGGCGCGTCACCGGCCAGGAATGAGCTTTTTTCTGCGCAGGGTGATACATACCTCGAGCCGCTTCACGGCGGCGGCGGATCAGGCTCGACCGGAAGCCAGGGAAGGAATACCGCTCGCTCGTACTTCGACTTGAGTCGGGAGCAGTACGCGGCGAAACGCTTCGCTTGATCCGCCGTGTTTTGCTTTTCCTCGGCCGTATAGCCATCCAAGCGAGCCGCGCCCGAATCAATGTTGCGTGCCCTGACAAGAGCGGCTTCCCCGGCGCGAGCAAAGAACCGGGCCTGACGCCGGTAATAACCCGACAGGCGGTACGATAGCCCGACGTGGAGAGCGATCGCGAACGCAGCGACCGCGAGAACCATCCGCCGGATCGTGAATCGCACGAGTGGCTACTTCCTCATCTGATCAGACGGATCAGACCGATCAGTCGGATCGGACGCAGCCGCTCTGCACAGTTTCACGAGCACGCCCACTTCGGGTATCGCTCCGCGAACGAACGGGGCGGCCGACCAAGGAGTCAAACCCTTGGCAAGTCCATCTCGTTAGGAAGAAGGCTTCCGCTGCGTGAACGAGCATGGCCATCCAGCACGCGGCCAGCACCATCCGGGCGCTTGCGCCGGGTTTGATGCTTGTCCCGCCCAGTTGAGGGAGCACACCCGAGTGGACCACGGACTCGACGTCTTCTTAGGCTCGAGTTGCATGTTCGGGCCCTTGCGGCGTCCTGTGACATCTGTCCTATTGTTGGCAATGAGATGATTCCGGTCAAGCATCCGTGTGGAGCGAGCCGTGCCGTTTGCGTAAACTCATCTTCATGACGTCGCATCCGCCGGATCACCGCATCGTTCATCCGCTGCCGCCGGCTCCCCAGTTCGTGGGGCGAGAGGCCGAGCTCGACGATCTACGATCGTTGTGGCGCGCCGGGACTCGAGGCGTGATCGCGCTGGTCGGGCTCGGAGGAGCCGGCAAGACCGCGCTGGCGGTACGCTTCCTCGAGGAGATCTCTGCGCCGGATCACCCATCGCGGCCCGAGGGTCTGTTCGTCTGGAGCTTCTACCAGGAGCCCGATGCCGGCTATTTTTTGAGTGAAGCGTACCGCTACTTCGCGCGTGGCGAATTGTCACCGGCTCCGGCCAAGGGTGCAGGGCTCTTGCACTTGCTGCGCGACGCATTGACAAGCGGCGGGCCTCACCTGTTAGTGCTTGACGGCCTGGAGCGCGTTCAGCGCCAGGAGGGCCCGGCGCCCGGGCTCTTCGGGCAGATTGAAGACCCGCTGCTCCGCGGGCTCTTGGCTCGCATCGCCGAAGGAATCGGCCGGACGACGGCCCTGGTTACGAGCCGGTTCCCGCTGACCGATCTGCAGCCGTTCCTCGGCCAGGGTTATCGGCACCGCGATGTCGAGGGGCTGGCGCTTCCCGCGGCTCTCGAGTTGCTCCGCCGCCACGGCGTGAACGGTGACGACGCCACACTCGCCAAGCTGGTCGAGTCGTACGGTGCTCATGCCTTGACCCTTGACCATCTCGGCGGACTGATCGGTCAGTTCCTGGGGGGCGATCCCGCGCGGGTGCCCGAGGCGCCAGCGCTCGACGTCGCCCGCGCAAGATCGGCAAGCGCTCCGCCTCGCTCGTCTCTTGGCGCTTATCAGACGCACCTGCCGCCGGCCGAGCTCGCCCTGCTGTGCCGGCTGTGTCTGCTCGAGCGGAGCATCAGGCTTGAGCAAATCATCCCGTTATTCCTCTGCGCTCCCGCCGTGCACTTGCGCACCGCCCGCGATCTCGAAGCGATTCTCCAGCGCAGCGCTGTTCCGGTGAGCCTCACGCCCGGGTTCGGACGCGAGCTGGCCGAATCGATCCGCGAGACCGTCGAAGCCGCTTACCACGAGATGCCGATCGCCGGTCCGGAAGATGTTTTTGTGCACAGCATCCACGAGGTCGTCAAATGTCAATTTGATCGGCATGAGCACATGACCGAAGATGACGTCGAAGAGATCGTTCGACTCTATCGCGCCCAAGCCGCCGCCCACCCGACCGATCAGCGTCCGCTTTCCCTGTACGATCAACAACGGCTCCGCGAAACGATCCGCGCGTACAACCAGTACCGCGAGCATCCGCTGTTCTACTACAAGGGTCCGCCGGAAGCGCTCGAGTTCGTGGTTGCCCAGCAGGGCGGGGCGAAACCGTCGGGAGCCGCCTTTGCCGACCTGAACCCGGCGGACGTCGCACTGGCGGTTCGCCGTGCACGGCAGGCCTTGCATCGGTTTGCCATCAAGCATCGCGCGCTCTTGCTCGTTCGCGCGCAGTGCCGGCTCTATCAGCAGAAGTGGCAGGCGAGCGGGCCGCTGGCGCTGCTCGACGGCGCTGAGCTCAACCAGGCCGTTACAGCCCTCGTGGGCCGGCATCTGGTCCTGCGCGAGGCCGACGGCTCGTTGAGCGTGCATCCGGCCGTGCGCGATTATTTCGCGCACCTGGCGACAGCGTCGGAACGTGGGTTCTGGCATCACGTGATCGGCGAGCAGCTCATCAGCTTGGTTCAGCGGCCGGGCCTGCGCTTGCCGGAAGATCAGGCTGCGCTCGAATCTCGTGGAGGAGGCGATCAATCACGCGCAGGCGGCGAGCCAGCCGGAAAAGGCATGGAACCTCTATGCCCGCGTGCTCGGCGGCCATCGGCACCTCGCGTGGAAGCTGGGCGAGATGGCGCGCGGGCTGAGGATCCTCCGCGGCTTCGATCCCTGTCCCGACCGCTTTGCGCTGGGATGGTACCTCCGCGCCCTCGGCGAGCTCGATGCCGCGTACGCGCAGAATAACTTTCCCTACTTCCGCGCCGACATCCGCCTCTTGCAGGGCCGGCTGCCGCTGGTGAAACAGGAAGACGAGCCGGCGCGGACCGCCGTCGCCGAGTTCTTGATGGGCAAAACGGCCCAGTTGCCGCCTAATCCGCTGAGCTGCGTGGTCCCTCGAGCGCAGATCTTGCTGCTTCAGGGCCGCACCGCTCAAGTGTGGCTGGCCACGGAATCTGAAGGGCTTTACGAAATAACCGGCTGGGAGGATGACCGGTCACGCAGCCAGTTGTATCAAGCCGACGTCGCAAGCCGAATGGGCGACTCGGAAAACGCGCGGCATTTGCTCGACACGGCCGCTCGCTGGGTGCTGCACTCGGGTTCGGTCGAGCATCTGTGCCTGTATCATCTGGTTCGTGCCCGGATCGCAAAGAAAGCCTGGGACGCGCACATTGGGCAGCTTGCTGTTGAAGACGGGCTGCACCTTGCGCGGCAGTGCGGTCTGGGTCTCTATCAAGTCGAGCTCTTGTGTGAGCAGGCGGAGTTGTTCCTGCGCATGGCCGAGCATGCCGCGGCCGTGGAATCGGCCCGCGAGGCCGTCCGTCTGGCCTCGGCGGCCGACTGCCAGTTTCTCTGGGGAGTCGCCGAAGCGGGACACCTCATGGGGCGCTCGCTCGTCGCGCTGAACCGTCAAGAGGAGGCTAGGTCCATCCTCCAGTACGTCCGGTCACTGCGACTCAAGATCGGCGACTTTCGAGTCGAGCACACCGAGGCGCTGATCGAATCGCTTGGTCATTGACGGTGTGTTAGGTCGATCGCTGAGGGCGATCCACAACGTAGCCCAGGGTCGCCGGCAAGGCGCACCCTGGGCATCCGCTCGAAAACTGGACGTCTCCGTTTTTTTTCGCCTCAACCCAGCGCGGCCGATCGGATCTGCGCAAGCACATTGGGGTCTTTGATCTCGGAATCGCGGGACAAGAGGAGCACCTTGCTCATGATCTCGGCGGTCTTGGGATCGTCGTCGGCGAACGGGAGGAAAATGCGGCCGCGGTGCTGGCTGTGCACCGGCACGATGACGAGCGTTCCACCCGGCAGCATGTGGGTGGTCGCGCTGCCCAGATGCACGCTGTACTCGGCCAGCGAGCCCTTGATAGAGACATGCGGTTCCCGAATCTTGACGTTCTTGAGCCCGAGGAGCGAAATGGTCTCCTTGAGCAGCGACGCGCGCAGCTCCACAGTGCTCGCCGAGGCCTCAGGATCGACGGCGCCGCGATGGGCGACGCTCACGGCGAGATCCACGTCTCGCATCACTTCACTGAAAACCCGAGCGGGAACATCCGCGAGATTCGCATATTCCTGGGAACCGCGAGTCGCAAACCGCACCTTTTCGAGTGTGAGGCCTTCGATGTCGGCGGGCGTGTAAAAGGTCTCCATGAATTCCAGCCACGCGACGAGCTTTTCATCGTGAAACGTGCGGAAGGCGCCCGCCTCGGGCGCCGCCACCCAGCCGCGCGAGCCCAAGAGCGCCAAAGCCTGCCGCGGATTGACCTGGTGACCAGCGTATCGGCCGGAGAACGTGGCGTCGCTCCGCTCCTGCGCGGTGGGCACGTAGAGTTCGCGAAACACCTGCTTGAAAGGCTGCACGCGTTCGGCGACGAAGCACTCGCGCTGCCAGTTCGTCCATTTTTTGGAGGCCAGCAGGTCGATCGGATGAGCCAGATGCAGCCGCTCGTCCTTCTTGACGGGCTCGACATGGCCGGAATGGTCGCGCAGTGCCTTGCCGCTCTCGATCGGGTAGCCAGCGATTCCATCGCCAACAAAAACGAGTCGTTCGAGCATCGGCCGCAAGATCACGTTGCCCATGAGATCCACGAGCTCGCCGGCCGAGAAGGCGTCGCCGCGGCACATTGCCAGCTCCAGCGAAAACCGCATGCGACTCGCCGAACGCTTCAGTTCGGTTTTTCGTTCGACGAGCTCCGCGACGGCTTCCGTCTTCTTGACGTCGGCGGGAATGTCCTTGAGCGTGCGCTCGCCGCGTCGGGCCGAAAGCTCGGGAAGCCCGTCCGGGTCGATCGACAGCTCCACGACCACGTCCTTCTCGGTGACGGCCACCGGCCCGCGCGCCAGATCGGACGATGCGAGGCCCTCCATGGCCCACTGCAAGCGGATCGGGTCGGGAAATCCAGCCGTCCGTGCCAGGTTCTCTTGCCCGATGCGCGCCGCCAGCTTCTCCGCCGCTTGCCGCAATGAACCAAACTGGCGGCTGGTACGCACGAAGTCTTGCAGCACCTGATAACGCGTCAGCACATCCTTCTTGGGTGCCTTCTTTTCAAGCGGCAATAAACCCAAAGCGCGCACGGCATCTTGTTTGCGCTGCACTTCGATATCACGTACGAGCGCCGGCTTCTTGAGTTTGCCCAGCATAGCCTCGGCGAAAAGCAAGGCGCGCTTGTGCCCAGCTCCGCCGCTGGCGTACTTGGCGAATTCCCCAAGACGCTCCCAGCGTTTACGCCCCAGTGCCTCGTATGTCCGGACAAACCACGCAACGTCAACGGCTCCTTCGAGCAGATCTTCGAGGGTGAGCGGCGTGAGCTTGCGGATCTCGGCGTTCCAGCTCTCGCGAATCTGACAGTCGACGTTCCATTTGCTGTCCTTGGTGTGGGCATGAAACCACCACACACCTTCTTCGAAAAGCGGCCAGGCGAGTGCTGCCTCGACGTGCCGGGCCCATTGGGGCGCGTAAAACGCGACGGCGAGTAATGAGTCCTCGCTGATCTGGGCGGCGCTTGCAGCTTTGGCGAATTGCTCGGGCGAGTCATCCTTCGAAGGAAAGGTCACGCGAATCAAGTGACTGAAGACCGGCAGCTTCCCCTGGCTGGCCGCGCCCCACGCGTAGGTACGCTGCAGCTTCGGGTCGCGCCCGATCGCCTCGACGACCTGTAAGAGCGCGTCTGCTCCGCCGGCGTAATGCAAAATCATCGCCGCGGGGGTTGCCAGAGTTTCTCCTTCTCCGCGGGCCAGCTCGATCTCGAGAACCCGCGCAACCGCTCTCTGCACGATGGTGGCGACCGGCTCTGGCAGCTCATGCTGGCGAAGGCTTGCCGTGGCCTGCGTCAGCTCCGGGAATTCATTCCTGGGCACGCACGAAAACATGGGCGGGAGTGGACGCTCACCGAGAAGCGCGTCGAAGAGGTCGTGCTCATTCGCCCAACCGGCCGCGAAGGCCTCGACAAGAAGCTTCCAGTCCACACGTGCGCGGGCGAGCGGCTTCGCCGCGGGAGCGGGTTTCCCATCCGTTAATTGACTGACAGCCTGTGCCGCGAAGCCTTGAGCCTGCTTGGCGAGCGACTCTGCCGACTCGCGCGGGGCGAACACCGGTTCATCCAGCCAGCGCAATAGCCCGAACATGCGTCGGGTGTGCTCCGTCGTCCAGTACCCCCTCGCCTCGGCAATCGCCTTGAGCGCGCTGCGCAGGGCGCCGAGATCCCCGATGAACATTCGCAAGGGAAAACTCTTGTCGGTGAGCTTATCGATGGGAATCGCCGCGAGCACGGTTTCGAAGCCGTCCACAACGAAATCAGCGACCGCCTCGTGTGCATGGTGCAGCACGATCCACTTGAGCACGTCTCTGACGACGAGGCCGTAGCGAATCTTCGGCAGCTTCCCGGCGACGCGTTCGATGATCGATCCGCGCGAGTCGGCGAGTCGAGGTGCCATGTGCTCATTGGCCAGGGAGCTCACGACAAAAGCGCGGGCAGCCTCCAGCCCGTCGGCGTCGCGCGCGTTGTTGCCGCGATTCGCATAAGCCTCGAACCACAGGTCGCGAAGCGGCAGCTCCTCGAGTGGGCGTTCGGTGCATGTGCCCGTTCTGTGGTCATGTTCCAGCGCATCGACGAAGATTTGTGTGACGGAGCCCAGGGGCTGTGCTTCCCTGTCGTTGCCAAACTGCTTAACCACGACGGGTTGATCGCGATGCGTGTGGACGAGCTCGTCGAGCATTTCGATTAGCTTGATCGCCGCGGGTGTGCCCAGCTTGGTTTTCCGGTCCGAAGGCGCAGTCGGGCGTGTCCGTGCCGACGGATCCAATAATCCCAGAGCATCTTTGAGCGAAAGTTCCTTGGCGTCGGTTCCGAGGAGCTTCTCGAGATAGAGCGCGTCGTCACGGTCGAGTGCCGGCCGCGCGGCGCGATAGCCATGGGCAATCGTTGTCACGCTTTCGACCGAGCGCTTTCCTGCGCGCATCCGGTTCAAGAGTTCAAGCCCGGCCAAGCGCTCTAGCGAGTTCTTCGAGCCGATCAGCCGCTGGGCGCTTGCGAGAACCTCTGGGTCTTCGAGAGAAAGAATAAGGTCCAGGACGCCGCGCCGCAGATCGCTTGCCTTGCGGGTCAACAGTGGCTCGAGCGCGGGCAGGTCAGCAGGGGAGATCGTGACCTTCTTCATCGCCTTGACGGCCGTCTCGCGTACGTTGCCCGCGGCGTCGCCGGCCAGCGCGAGCAACGCCTGCCGAGAGGCCGGGTCGAGCGTCCGTTGAGTTCCCAGGAGCGACGCCGTCTGAGCCCGAGCGTCGGGAGACATGCTCTCGAGATACGGTAGCAGCACCCCCGGAGAACGATTGCCAATTGCCGGCACCAGCGCGTCGGCGACAAGGCGCTGCTCCATCTTCCACGTCATCCAGGGCCAGACCAACGGTTTGGATGCCGTCGCCTTCTCGGGGGCGCGCGCGTGAAGACGTTCGAGGTGCTCGAACAGGTCGCCCGACTCTGCCGGCGAACGGCAATCACGGTCTGTGACGATCGCTCCGCCCGAGAGGTTCGCCAATTCCGGCTCTGCCTGTGCGAGCTTGGGATCGAGCGCGATCATCTCCACGTGAAGCTCGAGCGCGCTCGACGCCACGTTCATCGCATACGTGGCCACGCGCAGGTCGGTGTCGTCGACGGCATTCACGGCCGGCGCAGAAGTGGTCGAGAGCTCCAGAAGGGCCAGAAGATGCATGGCAACCAGTCGCATCTCGGGCTTTGGGTGACCCAGGAGCCTGGCCGCCCTTTCGACCGTGGCGGGTCCGTTCGCGAAGGCCATGCACCAGAGTGCCAGATACGTGCTCTCCGCCCTTTCACCCTCGAGGGCGCTTTCCCGAGCTGAATCGTCGTCGAGGAAACGCACGATTGTCTCGAGCACGGTCGTCACATATCCCACACTTTGCGCGTCGAGCTGGAGCGACAGCCAGACATCGACGGCGCGCACCGTCGCGCTATAGCGCACCAGGTTGTGATCGAGGATCACCTTCAGCATGTGGCGAAACGCATCGGGATGTGCAAAGTCAACGAATTCGAGTATCGACTGACGCAACCCCTCCTGACGCTGCGCCGCCAGGAGCATTTTCTCGATGAATTCCCAACCGTCGCGCCGTTCCGAACACAGAAATGCGGTCGTGACGTGACGACCCATGGTGCCAACTTCGTGAGTGCCGGCAGCGCTTTGGCGTAAGACGTCGTCAATCTCTCGAGCACGCTCCCCTCCGAGGTCAAGCGCGCCGGCCAGCAGGATGCCGATTGAGTGCTCCGTCCAGAACGTGCTGATGTGCGGCGCATAGGCGGCAACCCAGCTCAAGTCTTCGTCAATCCCTAGCAATGAGCCCAGAAGTCCCACCAGAAAATCACGGCGGCGGGCGAGCAACAGCTCGTTGCTATCGGGGGCGCGGAACGGCTTGCGCAAATCCGACCTGGTAGGGAAGCCTTTCATGGAGTTTCCAGGCCGCGCGAACGGCATCGGCAATTTTCGGGAACAGGGCTTCGCCGAGCGCCAGCAAGTGCGGCTCATTCAGTTTTTTGAATACCCTGCCCGAACGAGTGTAAATATGCGAGTCGGCGCGCGCGTCCAGCGGACGGCCGTCTTGATCGCAACCGAGCGCGGAGTGGCCGACCGCTCGAATCGGGCTATCGAGCTTGCGCATGAAGTCGACCCGCGACTCGATCCATGGTGTTATCTGGCGCGAGGCGGCGATTCGCTTCGCAATCTCGTCTTGCTTCAGCATGGATCACGCCCCCATTTGATCAGGCCCCCGCGAGAAATGTCAGGCGAATGAACGTGACGCGGCTGTCGGATTTGAGATGAACGATGGCATCGAGGTCGCGGTATTCGACCTCGTCGATGACGACGAGATAGAGCCCGTCTTCAAAGCCTTCGAGTGCGACTGCGACAGCCGCGGCATCGTCCACCTCGGCCGGCTCGTGTTTGGAATCACGTCCCTCGGGGCTGATCTTCCCGCGTTCTTGAGCGCGCTCGATTTGTTCCGTCGAGAGAATGCGATCGAAGGCGCGACGTGCTTGACGCTTGCGATACGCCGCCACTTCTTGCAGGACGACGTGCGTAATCAACGCGCGGAGCTTGAGCGGTCCGCCGCCGCCCACATCGTCCGGTGGCGGCACGGAAAAATCTTCAAAAGCGCCTCGCGCCTTCCGAGAGCCTTGCCACTGACCGTGATCATGCCTAGAGCATACTGTGAGCTCGCCGTCCAGCAAGTGCGTGCCCCGGATCAATGGCGCACGGGCAACGCATCCCCAGCGGAAAAAACCACCCTCCCTCCTCGGCGAACACGTCCAGGTTTGAGCGGCTCAAACCACGAGTTGGGCCGATCAGCTCTGAAATCCACATACATCCGGTCGCTCTGATCAAGGTCCGCCCAGGCGGATCGTGCAAGAGAAATACGCTCCCGCCAAGAAGTTTCAAGGTAACGAGGCCGTTCCTTCCGATAAAAAACGATGGCGCCCCATCGCCGGGGCTCTGTCGGGCGTACCGTCCGCGGGAACACCGCCATCGCTCAGGAAGCGATACGGAAAGGGCTGGTCAGGAGGAGTCATGGGCACAAATAAGCGTCGGAAACGGTTCGTTCCCGCGAGGAAATGGTGGTGCACGGTCGTCTGCGGCGCGGCACTCGTGGCGACCTTAACCATTACGCGCACCGCATGGGCCGGCTGCCCCTGCGGCAAAACGTGGCCGCATCTGATATGCCGCGATCATGGATATACTTATACTATAGGGCCTGGCGACATCACCGACGCCGATACCGGCGGGGCATGGTACTGGATGCGCAGCCCGGAGCAGGAACGCCGGGTTGTGATGAACCTGTTCAACCGGTATTGCATCCGTTGCCACGGGGTGGATGGGCGGGGTGTTTGGGACATCCCCGACGTGCCCGATTTTACCAATCTGACCTGGCAGGCGACCCGGCCTGATCCCTACCGGACGCGCGTCATCCTTGAAGGGCGCGGCGCGGTCATGCCGTCGTTCCGGGGCACACTTACCCTCGAAGAAGCCTGCGCGATGGCGCGCTACCTCCATACGTTCGTTCCCGGCACCGAAGTCTCCAGGCCCGATCTGGGAGCGCCAGCCAACCCGGCTCAGGGAGCCGCCAGCCCAGCCGCCGCCAGACCATCGACTGCACAGCCAGCCGCGGCATCCGCGCCACCCGCCGCAGCGCCTGCTGCACCACCGGCCGCGCCACCCGTGTCCATACCGCCGCCTCGAACGCCGAGCCCCTTCGGTCGCTGAGGCAGGTGGTCTGCGCAGATTAACTAAGCCCAAACTGCATCGTGATTGCTTCAATGAGACCGCAAGATTAAGCAACACCACGCCTTTTATTGGCGAGAACGAGGAAAAAACCCTCCAACCGTTAGATTCATCTCAATCGCGTGGTTTCGCTGAGCCGATAAGTTGCGCATCTCGGTCCTTGCCCTCGACGCAGGGCTTGCTCGCCTTCGTGCACGTCGACCGCCCCTTCCGCAGCTCTCTATCGAACAGTTTCCAAGTCATCAAAAAGTCTCCGTTCACGAGGAAAATGCGCGTGCGGAGTAGCCTGGTTTCGGGAATCTTCGGTGCTCTGGTCTGTTGCGGCTTGGCGTCGCGTGGAGACGAGCCATCACCGCAGCCTGCGCAGACAGGAGATTCCGGGGCGACGAAGGTGGCAGGCGGCGAACAAGCGGCTGCCTCTGGCGCAGCGAAGAGTGAGGAAGCGAAGCTCCTCGAGACGGTGCGAGAGGCACTCGAGCGTAACGCCCAGGAGTTGAAAGCTCTCAAGGAGCAGTACGCCAAGGACATGGCGGAGCAGAAAAAGACGGTCGAGGCACAGCAGAAGCAGATCGAGACGCTGGAACGGTCGGCCCAGGCGCTGCAGGACCGGCTCAAGGCTCCAGCGGCCGCCCCCAACGCCCCCGGCGGTCAGAATGTCCAGGGTCAAGACCGGCAGAAGCAGGTTGCCGATCTCCAGCAAAAGCAGATTGGTTTGCTCGAGGAGCAGGTGCAACTGGTATGCCGACGAGCTCGAGCAGCAGATCCCTGCGATCGAGAGCTTGCAAAACCAGACGGCCACGCTCGAATCACGCGCCAAGCAAGCCGCACAACGCGACCTGGAACTCGCCAATGCTCATGACAGTCTGCTCGACTCGGTCGACGCACAAAAGCAAACTCGCCCCTGGTTGCCCCCTTCCCTGACAGAGTTGTTCCTGCCGAGCGCCCCCGAGGTAACACCGCTGTCCATCTACAACACCGTTTCGACCCGCTACGACCTGTTCACCCACCAGCGCGGTGCCGGCCAGTTCTCATTCGAGGAATTCACGCCGTTCTTTCTGGTTCAGCTCAACAAGCGGATACTGGCATCAGGCGAACTGATCTTCACTCCCTCCGGAGTGTCAGTCGGTCAGGCGCAGCTTGACATTTTCATTAACGACTGGTTGATGGCCGACGTCGGTTATTTTCTGGCACCCGTCGGGTTCTGGAACGAGCGCCTTGACCCCGAGTGGGTCAACAAGCTCCCTGACGCGCCGGTAGTGATGAATCAAGTCATTCCGGATGGACTCGTCCTGACGGGACTTCAGTTCCGCGGGGCCAAGTACCTGTTCGGCAGTCCGATCAAGATGGAGTACTCCGTCTATCGCGACGAACGGCGTCGGTGTTCCTGGTGGCGGCGCAGCAACCGACTGGGCGGACCTCGGAGCGACGCTCGGAACCACCAGTGGCGTCAACAACGCGGCAGCTTACGGCGGGCGTATTGGGTTCTGGATGCCCACACGCGGCATCAATTTCGGCGTCTCGGAATTCGCCAACGCTCCGTATGGCTCGAAAGACGCAGCGGTCATGAGCGTCTGGCAGCCATACTTCAACTACCACAAAGGAAACTGGGACTTCCGATTCGAGTATGGCAATAACTATGAGCAGACCAGGCCTTTTATCGGCAACAACATCGATCGCACCGGGCTCTACGCACAGCTCGCGTACAGGAATTACCGATCGCTCAACAAGTACGCGCAAAAGCTCGAATACGTGGTCCGATACAGTGATGCTGTCTTTCACGGCATCCAGCAGATTAACCCGGGACTGATCTCGTCGTTCTCACCGCCCCAGACCGCGCCGGTCGACCGCAACCAGTACACAATCGGCATCAATTATTATCTCTACGCCGTGACCATCTTGAAGTTTGCCTATGAAATTAATTCTGAGATGCACACAAACTTACACGACAATGTTTTCATGATGCAGTTCGCAACCAACTTTTAAGAATTGGTCGGCTGGACTGAGCGCCAGACTCGGTTTTCTTGGGAGCGGGGAAGGGGGAAACGACGGTGTCAGCCATTTTCTGGAGACGAACCGGGCTCCGAATCGCCGCGATTGCCGGGATTCTCGGCTTCCTGTCCCTGGGATGCATGCATACGCCGATCGATCTTTCCGAAGGGCCGGCACCGAGGCGCATGCCGCGGCCGGGCGAACCTGCCCAGAGCTTTGAAGACTCCTTGACCGGCGGCGAGGTTTTTTCGATGTATTGCAACCAGTGCCATAATGCCCGCACACTGGCGGAGCGGCCGTTCTCCAACTATCAGAACGTGGCGGCGCACATGCGCGTGCGGGCCTGCATGACGGGGGTGGAGTACGAAAAGCTGCTCGAGTTCCTCCGTCGCTTCCACGACGTTCCTGCGCCGACCCCGCCGGTCGAAACGTCTCCCAAGCGCTTGATCTTCTCACAACCGATTTCCGAGCTTCATGACGATTTGGTTCCGCAGGCCAACCGAGCCGCTCCGGCGCAGCCGGCACCTGCCCCGGGCAATGCCGCCGCGCAGCCTCAACCGGCACCCGCACAGGAGAGCCCGCAGCCGATTCCGGCCCCGGCCGGCGGCGGACTCATCCCCGCGCCGGCTCCCGCCGGACCGCAACCGCCCGCCCCGGGGGCGGGAAGTTAGCCGCAAGGTGATTCTCTCGCGGCCTGGAGTTCTTGCGGCTCAGGGCGCGAGCCATTGACTCCCCATGGGCAGACCACGCACGGTAGACCTCCAGTACGTTTTCCCGTCCGGGCCGACGACACGGAAGTGGCGTGGCTGGTTCAACCTGCGGGAGTAGTAGTACGAGTACGTCCTGGGAATGCCGTCGTTCGCCGACAAGCAGTTCCACCAGTGATGAGGTCGGCTGGGAGTCAGGTAAGCGTTCGGATTGACGGCAGGGACCATGGGCTCTTGGGCCTGCGCGTGATCCGCCGCCGCCAGCGGGGCGGCCAGGCCGACGACAACGGACCAAACCAGGTTGCACCTCAGGTGAATCCTCTTGAAGCGTCGACGATCGTCGCGTCGCCGGCACGAACCGAGCGCGGCGACTGACCGCTCCGGATCGAAGCACATCCTGTTCGGTCCGCTCTTCATGGGAATTCCTCCCGGCTGTATCGTCGTTTTCTTGTCGACGAAATCGGGTTTCGACGGCCTCAAGTGGATCCGCCGAAATCGTCGCGCAATGTAGGTCAGGCTTTCCAGCCTGACGGCAGTGGATCGCGGGGGCCAGACGCGTCAGGCTGGAAAGCCTGACCTACGCCGCAGTTTCTGCGGTCTCACTCAGATTCTTCGGTCCTGTCCTCGCGCGACTCAGACGAATCTCAGCAATTCCCGCTCCGAGTTGTGCCGATCAGGGGCGAGACAGGGCCTGGACCTGGGAGTTCAGCTCGTCCCATTGCTTCCGAAGCTGTTTGAACCGATTGCCGAATTCGGTGGTCGGAGTCGCCGAGGCCATCAGCCCTGCTGGACCGAAGGTCCGCACGAAGGCGACCAGGTCCTTGGCCAAGCTCCGGCGTGACACGACCGCGCCAGGGGGGCATCAACACTCCCTTGCCTTCGAGGATGCTGACGGCCAGTTGGGGATTAGTCCGACTCGATCTGCCACTCCCGTGTGGTGAAGTCGGGAATACGTGGCATGGCAATCCGGATAGCAGTTCCGCGTCCGTCCTGGCCGTGGCAAGCGATGCAGTTCGTGCGGTAAAACTCGCCCGCTGCCTGTAAATTCGCAGCCTGCGCGGGCGAGGTCGCTCGTGGAAGGAGCTTGAGAGAGCGACGGCGTCGGGGCAAGAGCCGACAAGGAAGGGACCGTCGGCTGCAATGCCTGGGCCGGGTTTGCGGGCGCGAGCAGCGTCGCGGGCGCGGCCGCCGGAGCCGATGCCGGCGTGGTGGACCCAGCAATGCCCGGGATTGCGGACGGAGGCCGTCAGCGGGCCGGAAGGTGCAACGGGAACCGTCGGGGCAAGTGCCACGACGGGGCGCAGCCGCGGCGGACGTGGAAACTTGAGCGGGCGCTCCAGCCGCGACGACCTGTTTCCCCGACTGGAACGACCGCATGAAGGCGACCATCTCTTTCGGGTCGGTACTGGGCCAGCGCGAACTTATCCTTCATCGGCAGCATGAACTGGCCTTTTCCCTCCAGCACGGAATGGAGCAATTCGGCGTCGGTCCGGCTGGCCTGCCATTTGGCGTCGGTGAGATCAGGAATCGAGGGCATGGCCTTGCGGACGATCGTGCCCCGCCCGTCCACGTCGTGGCACGCAATGCAGATCGCACGGTACAACTGGTCCGGGGCCATTCCGACCCGGGCCGGCGCGGGCGCCGGGGCGGCCGAGCGGCAGCCGGCTTCGGAACGCGGCAGTCGCCGCTCCGGCCTTCGGGGTCGTCGTTGCGGCCGCCTCCGGCTTTCGGGGCCGCGCGTCGCCGCTCCGGCTTTCGGGGTCGCCGCCGCCGACGCGGGGGTCGGGGCGAGCTGCCGGTGCGGGAGCGGGCCGCCCGCCCTCGGCGACGATCAGGTCCATCGCCCGATCGATGGGGATCCGCACCGTCTTGGTCACGGGGTTGACCGGCCCGTAGGTCGTCAGGAGCTGGCGTTCCTCGGCCCGGAGTTCCTCGATCTTCTTGGCGGCGACTCTGGCGCTCTCAGGGACGGGCGCCGGCGCGGGCGGCCGGGTCGAGAAGAACATCGTGAAGAAGTAGGTCAAGTAGATGAGCAAGCCAATGGACAAGACGATTGGCCACGCCTTTGAAGATAGCGACGGCGACCCGTCTTGGAGTCGTCGCTCGCGCGAGGCGCAGCCGGTGCGGCGCGGGGATGAGACCGCGCGGGGCGTTTCCGGGATCGAAGCATCGGCCCCGGTTTGCGGGGTTTCCGGCGTCGGCTCGTGACCTTCTGATCTCCCATCCGTCATGGGAATCTCTCCTCAAGGGTTGCGGAACGCGAGCGATTCCGCCAGGCGAGGGTCGCCGATCGGAACCAAGGGCCGTGCCTGGCAGGCACGCGCCACGATCGCTCCGCAGGTGAAGACCAGCGTCAGCAGCATCGAGACGTCGAGCCAGTTCGGCAAGACCCCCTCGGGGCGGAGCGCCGGCATGATGAGCCAGTAGAGATCGATGTAGTGAAAGACCAGGATCCACGCCGCGATGAACCCGAGCCAGAACGGGCTCCGCTTGGGCGCCCGGAACAGCAGCAGGATGAACGGCACCACAAAATGCCCGAACACGAGCGACCAGCTCAGGGTGTTCCAGACCCCGGAGCGTCGCGTGACGTACCACCGCGTCTCCTCCGGGAAGTTGGCGTACCAGATCAAGAAGTACTGGGAGAAGGCGATGTACGCCCAGAAGATCACGAAGCCGAAGAGCAACTTCCCCAGGTCGTGCAGGTGCTCGACGCTGATCGTCTCCCGGAGCCAACCGGCGGCGCGGAATCCGAGCCACGAGCAAGACCAGGGCGGCGAGCGAACCGACCAGCGAGGCCGCCCAGAAGTAGACCCCGAAGATCGTCGAAGACCAGTTTGGAGCGAGCGACATCAACCAGTCGAACGCGGCGAAGCTGGTGGTCAACCCCAGCACGATCAGGCCCCACGCGCTGGTCGCCCGCATCCGACGACCCTCGGCCGGATCGCCGCTTTGGTCCTGGCGGACGGAGCTCCGCGCCAGCAAGCCCGCGACCACCGCCCAGGAGACGAGATAAACGGCTGACCGGACGTTGAAAAAAAGCGGGTTGAGCCAGACCGTCTTGCGCCAGGCCAGGGTCGGCGGCGACTCGCGACGGGTCGGCCCAGGGATAGAGCCGGTTCAGGTTCAGAGCGACCGGGATGAAGAGGATCGCGATCCAGGGGAGCAGCCGCGTGAGGTTCTCCAGCAGTCGCCGGATGACCACCGACCAGACCGCGCCCGTCAGGTGGTGCAACATCACCCAGGCCAGCGCCCCGACGCTCACGCTGGTCACGAACATCAAGCCGGTCAGGTAGGAAAAGACCAGGCGGCGTGGGTCGGCCGCCGATCGATCTCCCAGGAACACTCCAGCCACGACCGTCGCTCCGGCCGCGATCGCCAGCGCGATCAGGCCCCCGATCAGGGCGAACCCCTTGGCGGGCGGAAGCGACACGGGCTCGGCCGTCGGGCTCGACATGACTCATGGATTCAACTCCCCCCGATGCGACTCGGGGACATCCGGCAAGGTCGCGTTCTGACTCCGCATCAAGGCGCGGATGTACGCGACGATGGCCCATCGGTCGCGGATCTTGATCTGCGGGGCGTATGCCGACATCCGCCCCTTGCCGTTTGAGATCACGTTGAAGAACTCGCCGTCGGACATCAAACCATGCAGCGCATCGGTGATGCTCGCCACTCCGACCATGCCGTACTGGACCATGATCCCCTTACCCGTGCCGGTCGCGCCGTGGCAGGGGGCGCAGTAGATGTTGTAGCGCTCCTGCCCGCGCTTGAGCAGGGCCATGTCGAGCTTCAACGGGTTCTGAGTCACCCAGGCCTGCCCTTGCTTGCCCCGATAGTAGCCGTCATCGTCCTGGAGGAAGTCGCGGTTCTGCCGGGGCGAGCCCGCGTCGCTGTCATAATCGGCCCCGCCGAACGGGACGGTCCCGGCCGGGGGCGTCCGCATGGCTCGCCCGTCCCGGAAGAACGGGCCGGCCGCCTGGGCGTCGTAGCGCGGCTGGACGTCCATGTCCGTCACGAAGATGATCGGACGCCGGTCGCTGACCGTTCCGCGCGTACCCAGTTGGGATACGACCACCGCGGCCAGCGTGAACACCCCCAGGAAAACCCAACGCATCGGCATCACCTCATTCATCCAGCAGCTCGATTTTTGTCCCACCCAGCTCCTCGAGCAACACGAGGGTCTCGTGCGGATCGAATTTCGGGTCGGCGGCCTCGACCGTCAGGAAGAAGCCGTCGGTGGTCACCCTGGCGAACGTCCGGCCACGGAACACCGGATGGTAGAGCCGGGGCAAGCCGTTCAACAACAACATCCCCGCGATCGCCCCGAACGACGCGTACAGGATCGTGGTCTCGAAGGAGATCGGCACGAACGACTCGGTGCTGTTCAGCGGCTTGCCACCGGTGATCAGCGGGTAGCCGATGACGCTCTGGTACCACTGGAGCGACTGGGCGAACGCCAATCCGAACAGCCCCCCGGCCAACGTGAACACAGGGACCTTCGAGCGGGCCAGTCCCATCGCCTTTTCCATGCCATGGATCGGGAAACGGCGAATATGTGTCGAACCGGCGGTACCCGGCCGCGCGGAGATGCTCGGCCGCCGCCAGCAGATCGCCGGTCCGCCGAAGCGCGCCAAGATCCCGTAGACCGAAGCTTCGCGGTCGCCCTCGAACGAAGCGCGCTCCGCCGGGTCCGGCTCCCCTCCCGGTTCATCGCGGTGGGGCGATGGATGGTGCGGGTCGGCTTCGGGCAAGCACGCCTTCACCTCGCTGAGGGCGACCATCGGCACGAACCGGATGAAGAGCAAGAACGGGGTCGCGAACAGGCCGAACCCGCCCGCCAACAGGGCGAGGTCGACCCAGGTCGGATAGAACATCATCCAGCTCGACGGCAGGTAGTCGCGGCTCAGGCTGACGACCACGATCACGAACCGCTCGAACCACATCCCGACGTTGACCAGGATCGCCACGACGAACATCGCCCACGGCGTGGTCCGGAACCATCGGAACCAGAAGAGCTGGGGGAAAACCACGTTGCACGCGACCATCGTCCAGTAGCACCAGGCGTAAGGGCCGACCGCCCGGTTGTGGGCGACGTATTGTTCAAAAGGGTTGCCGCTGTACCAGGCGTTGGCGACCTCGGTCAAGTAGCCGTAGCCCATCAGCAAGCTCGTGGCCAGGATGAGCTTGCACATGTTCTCCAGGTGCTTCGCCGTGACCACGTCCTTCAAGCCGCAGAGGATCCGCAAGCGGCACGATCAGCGTGATCACCATCGCGAGCCCCGAGAAGATCGCCCCGTCGACGAAGTACGGAGGGAAGATCGTCGTGTGCCAGCCGGGGATGACCGAGGTCGCGAAGTCGAAGCTGACGATCGTGTGCACGCTCACGACCAGGGGGGTCGCCAGGCCGGCGAGCATCAGGTAGCCCGTCTCGTAGTTGTGCCAGTGCCGTCCCGACCCTCGCCAGCCGAGGGCCAGCAGCCCGTAGATCCGCCGCCGGAACCAGCCCGTCGCCCGGTCGCGCACCGTGGCGAAGTCGGGGATCAGGCCGTAGTACCAGAACAGGGTCGAGACCGTCGCGTAGGTCGCGACGGCCGCGAAGTCCCAGGACAAGGGGCTGCGGAAGTTGGGGTAGATCTCATTGGCGCTGGGGGCCGGGATGAGATACCAGAAGACCCAGACGCGCCCCAGGTGGATCGTCACGAACAGCCCGGCGCAGGCCACGGCGAACAGGGTCATGGCCTCGGCGAACCGGTTCAGGCTCGACCGCCACTTCTGCCGGAACAGGAACAGGATGGCCGAGATCAAGCGTCCCCGCGTGCCCGATCCCGACCCAGAAGACGAAGTTGGTGATGGCGAACGCCCAGCCGACCGTCTGGTTCATGCCCCAGACGCCGATCCCCGTCGAGATGACGTAGACGGTCATCAGCCCGCCGATCGCGCAGAACGTCCCGCTGACCACGAACGCGATCCACCACCACAGCGGCGTGGGCCGCTCGATCAGCCCGCAGACCAGGTCGGTCAGCGTGCCGAAGTCGTGTTCCCCTTCGACCAGGGGCGGAGAGGCCGTCACCGTATCGTCTGCTGCCGCTCATGCGCGGGCCTCCCCCGGATCGGTCCGGCCATCTTCGGATTGGGGTTCTTCACCCGGGCCAGGTAGGTCGTCCGGGGCACGGTGTTCAGTTCGCCGAGGAGCGAATAATGGCGCGGTTGGGCTTTGAGCTTGGAGACCCGGCTCTCGGGGTCGGACAGATCGCCGAAGACGATCGCGCGGGCGGGACAGGCCTGGCGCAGGCCGGGACGATCGTCCCGTCCGGGACCGCCGTGTGTCCCGACGCGCCGGCCGCCACCCGCGCGCCGATCTTGCCCCGCTCGATCCGCTGCACGCAGTAGGTACACTTCTCCATCACACCCCGGATGCGGACCGTCACGTCGGGGTTCTTCTGCATCTTGAGCGACTCGGCCATCCCCTTCTCGGCCAGGGGGCCAAGCCGCAACTGGATCGAGCGGACGCTCGTTGTAGTCGAAGTAATTGAACCGTCGCACCTTGTAGGGGCAGTTGTTGGAGCAGTAGCGCGTGCCGATGCACCGGCTGTAGACCTGGACGTTGAGCCCTTCGTCGCTGTGCACCGTCGCATTGACCGGACAAACCACCTCGCACGGGGCGTTCTCGCAGTGGACGCAGGCCACCGGCTGATGGACCAGCCCGGGGTCGGACTCCTCCCCGGAGAAATAGCGGTCGAGGCGGATCCAGTGCATCTCGCGACCCCGTGGAGACTTCGTCCTTGCCCACGATCGGGATGTTGTTCTCGCTCTGACAGGCGACCACGCAGGCGTTGCAACCGACGCAGGTGTTAAGGTCGATCGCCATCCCCCACTGATGCTCGCCGTCGAGCGCGGGCCGCGTGATGAGTTCGCCAGGCATCCGCTCTGCCTCGTCGGGCACGGAACTGGCCCGCCCAAGCAGGTCGGCCAGGGATAGCTCCCGGACCAGGTCGCGGCCTTCCATCGTGAAATGGTCTTGCGTGCAGGCCAGTGGGTACTGTTCGGCCGGTCCGGGTCACTTTCAGGCCGACGGCGATATCGGGCGAGGCGGCCGTGCGGAGGGCATAAGCGTTGAAACCCACGCCCCGTGCCCACGCGACCGGCCGTCGTCCGGCCGTAGCCCAGCGACACCGCGACCGAGAAGTCCGCCTGGCCGGGAAGGATCAGGGCGGCGATCTCCAGGGTGCGGCCGTCGAGGTCCAGCCGCACGATGTCGCCGTTGGCCACGCCCAGCTCCCTGGCGGTCTCCGGGCTCAAGATGGCGGCGTTATCCCAGGTCAGCTTGGAGACCGGGTCGGGGAGCTCTTGCAGCCAGCCGTTGTTGGCGAACCGGCCGTCGTCGACCTTGGCATCGCGGTCCAGGACCAGCTCGAGGTGATCGGCCGAGAGCGGATCGGGAGCCGGCCTGCGCGGCGGCCACCGCCCTCGCGATCGAATCCCACTTCAATGCCGGTGTCACGACCGGGTAAGCCGACCCGGGAGCAGCCCATCGTGGAGGAAACTCCGCCAGGCGGCCTCGAAGCCGGCGTCGGCGACGCCGCTCACCTTCCGGAACGCGCGGCGGACGATCTCGTAAGGCGACGTCGTCTCGAACGCGGCCAGCTGGGCAACCACCTCGAGCGCCGTTCGACCGCCGATCGAGGGGCTCGATCAGCGGCTGGATCGGCACGACCGTTCCGTCGCCGGTGCGGGCATCTCCCCACGACTCGAGGTAATGCGCCGCGGGCAGGTGCCAGGTGGCCTCGCGCGACGTCTCGTCGGCGTGCAATCCCAGCCGGATCGTGGTCTTGACCCGCTTCATCAGGGCGGCGAACTCGAGGTCGGCCGGTGCGTCATACGCGGGGTTGCCTCCCAGGATGACCAGGGTCTCGACCTGCCCCTTGCCAGTCGCTTCGGCCAGTTCCGCCAGGGTCCCCGCGCCGGGCTTGACGGGCATTCCGGAGCTCGACGGTCTTGCCGAGGTTCCCCAGCGCCGCATTCATCGCATGGACCAGGGCGTGGACGAGCGGCGGCTGGCGACGGCCCGCGAGGATGACGGCCCGGCCGGCGTGCGCCTTCAGGTCGGCGGCCACCTCCTCGATCCACGGCGACCGTCGATCTGGTCACGGGGCCTTCTTTGCCGAGGGCGCGTCGCCTGGAGGGCTTGTCGCAGCGACTGGTCCGCGCTCGAGCCGGCGAGGACCGCGCCGCGCCAGGACCATGGTGTAGTCGCGGACCTGGCTCGCCGGGCAGCCGGAGCCGGTGATCGGCCATGCCGCCCGTGAGCGAGAACTGGCTCTCGACGACGTAGAGCCGGTTCATGAGTCGGCTCGTCGCCTCGAGCCGCCGGCCTGCGCGAACCCGAGGAGGTGACGGCCTCCCTCCTCCTCCAGGCCGAGGAAGTCGCAGTCGAGCGCCAGCACGACCTCGGCGCGATCGAACTGACAGCGCGGGATGACCGGCGACCCGAAGGCCAGGGCTGCGCCCGCTCGGGCGTTGGCCGGGCTGATCGCCTCGTAGAATGTGCCAGCGAGCCTCGGGCATGACCGCGCGCAGGTGCTCGCGCAGCAGGTCGAGCGACGGCGACGCCACGTCTTCGCTCAGGATGTGCAGGCCCTTGGCCCTTCCGGCGCGCGGATCGCGGCGAAGTGCTCGCCGGCAAAGGTGTCATAGTCCTTCCAGGTGGACGCCGGCCCGTCCTGGAGCACCGGGCTGAAGCGATCCGGGTCGTACAGGTCGAGCACCGAGGCCTGGGCGATCGCGTCGGTGGCGCCCGCGCTGTCGGGGTGCTTGGGGTTGCCCTCGATCTTGGTGGGCCGCCCCTCGTGGCTCTCGACCAGAACGGGAGAGGCCCAACCGGGCCGCGGCATGGCCGTGGCGTAAGAAGTTCGGCAGACCCGGCACGACCTCTTCGGGAGGTTTCGAGTAGGGGAGAGCCTGGAGTTCGGGCCGGCGACAGCCGCCAGCCCGGCCAGACCGATCGACGCGGCCATCAATTGCAAGAAACGCCGCCGGTCGACCCCGCCGGCCAGCAGCTCGCTCATCGACTGGGGAAACCGTCGCTCGACCCAGTCACGAAAGGCCGGCGTGTCGGCCAGCTGATCGAGGCTCCGCCAGTAGGCCTTACCCGCAAGGGAA
>CAWHMZ010000007.1:0-664923 GCA_963830625.1 uncultured Isosphaeraceae bacterium
TCTCGGTCGCAAACCCGTGCTGTTTGCGATGGTGCTGACCGTCGAAGACTTTCGAGCTCTTGAACAGCTCGAAGCGGCCGTCGCCGGCAACGAGGCGCACCTTGTTCTCGACCGCGGTCTTTTCCTCGGCGGTCATCGGTCTGAAATCGCGGACGATCTTCAGGTTCTGATCGAGCACCTTGTCGGAGTCGATTCCTGAAACCAAGGTCGCGATCGGCAGCGAAAATACGTAGCGCAACGCCTCCTCGATCGAGATGACCCCGTTGCTGATGATTTTGCCGGTTCCTCCCAGGCTCTTCATGCCGATCGGGCCAATGCCGCGCTCGTTCAACACCGGCAGGATCTTGTGCTGGAAGCTGCGGTACTGGCTGTCCATGACGTTCAAGGGCATTTGGACGGTCGCCCAGGGATAAGGCTTGTCGAGCATCTTGAAATGGATCGACGGGTCCTTGTGGCCGGTGAAGCCGAGAAAGCGAATCTTGCCTTGCTCCTTGGCCTTGAGGGCGCATTCGATCGCACCACCGCTGTCGAAGATCCAGTCGGGGTCGTTGTCGTAGACGATTTCGTGAAACTGCCAGAGATCGAGGTGGTCGGTGCGCAGACGTCGCAGGCTGTCCTCGAGGTTCGACTGAGCGTCCTTGGCGCGTACGGCCGCAGCACTTCGTCATGAGGAACACCTTGTCGCGCCGGCCGCCTTGCGAGATTGCTTTGCCCATGCGCTCCTCGGCGCCGCCGTTATGGTAGTCCCACGCGTTGTCGAGGAACGTGATTCCCTCGTCGATCGCCCGCTGGATGAGCCGGATGCTGTCGGCTTCGTCTTGATGGACTGAAGAGTGATAGCCGCCCAGGCAGATCATCGTGACGTTTTCGCCGGTTTTGCCGAGAGGACGCAACGGAATGCCCGCTTGGTTCGTGGCCAAGGCAGCAGCCGCGCCAGTGTTCGCCAGTGCGGCCGTGGCCAGGCCGAGGGCGCCGGCCTGGATAAATTCGCGACGATTCGTGCCGGGCTCGGTGACTGAAGCGCTTTTCTTCGGCGTCATGAGAGGGAGCCTCCTGGATGGTCGGTTGGCACGGGACAACGCACAACGGAGATGGTAACCTCAAAAGGAGCCGACTGTCGATCAGGCGGCGTACGGCGCACTGCCACCTCGCAGGCAAGACCCCGGAGCAGGCAATCCATGCGGAAATCGATTGTGACAACGGCCGTCGTTGTGATCACCTGGGCGATGCTTTCGGGCAATTGCACGGCAGCCGACGAGCCGGCGCGGCAGTTCCGGTCAGAGGACGGCTGGAAACGGCTCTTCAATGGCAAGGATCTGGAAGGATGGACGTTCCGCAATCCGGCGGCCAAGAAGGTGTGGGTGGTCTGTGACCAGGTTGCCCTCGATCCGTCCAACCCCAGCCGGCTCTCGCCGGTCGGCAGCGGTGGCGCACTAGGCTCGGCTTTACTCTGCGGCTCCGATGGCCGTGGCTCCGACATCATGACCGCCGACTCCTACACCGACTACGAGCTGCATATCGAGTTTACTGTCCCGAAAGGAAGCAACTCGGGTGTTTACAATCGGGGCTTGTTCGAAATCCAGGTCTTCGACAGCTTCGGTAAGCCGAAGCTCGACTGCCACGATTGCGGCGCTCTCTACGAGAGAGCCATCCCTGCCGAGAACCTGTCCAAGCCGCCCGGCGAGTGGCAGTCGTTCGACATCACGCTCAAGGGCAAGAGGCTCAGCCTCGTCTGGAACGGCAAGCCGGTCTACCACGAGAAAGACGTTCGCAAGGGCGAAACCGACCGCGACGCGTTTGAAAGGCTGAACCACGAGAACAAGTCGAAGCCCGACGCGCTGCGCGTGAAGCTACGCGAAGAAAACGGCCGCTATGTCGGCGATTTCGGCGAGGGTGGCACGCGGGCGAGTCTCGACGGCCCGGACCGCCCTGGGCCGATTCTGCTGCAAGGCGACCACGGGCCCGTCGCCTATCGAAACATTTTTATCAGACCGCTAAAGTCGCCTTAGTCGCCTTTTGAGGAAAGTCATGGAGAACTTGAAGGTAACGCTCGATTACGGTCGAACCGGTCTGGAAGTGGAGCTTCCAGCCGACCGCGTCGTGGGACCACTGGCGATACGCGACGTGCCGCCGCTTGCCGACGCCGAGGCAGCCGTGGCGGCCGCGCTGGAACGCCCGATCCAATCGAACGCGCTGCGCGAGCTGGCCGCGGGGCGTCGCGACGCCTGCATCTTGATCTGCGATATCACCCGGCCGGTCCCCAACCAGACGATTCTGCGGCCGATGCTCAAGGTGCTGCACGAGGCCGGCATCCCGCGCGAGCAGACCTTGATCCTGGTTGCCACCGGCTTGCATCGGCCCAGCACGGACGCCGAAAAATTCGAAATGCTCGGCCACGAGATCGTGGCGAGCTATCGCATCGAGGACCACCACGGCACACGGCTCCAAGAGCACACGCTGGTCGGCACAACGGCGCGCGGCATTCCGGGTTGGATCGACAGCCGCTACACGGCGGCTGGATTGAAGATCACCACCGGCTTGATCGAGCCCCACCTGATGGCCGGCTATTCGGGCGGACGCAAGCTGATCTGCCCGGGCGTGGCCGCGCTCGAGACGGTCAAGCGCTGGCACGGGCCCGAGCTGCTCGAGCATCCCAGGGCCGATTGCGGCATTCTCGAGGGCAACCCAGTCCACGAAGAGAATACGGCGATCGCCAAGATGGCAGGCTGCGATTTTATCGTCAACGTCACGCTCGACAGCGACCGGCGCGTCACGTCGGTGGTGGCGGGCGACATGGAAGCGGCGTTTCTGGAGGGCGTGCGGTTCATGGAGGGCGTCTGCAAGGCCGAGCTGCCGCGGCCGGTCGAGATCGTCGTCACAAGCTCGGCGGGCTACCCGCTCGACACGACGTTTTACCAGGCGGTGAAGGGGCTCACGGGGTGTCTGCCAATCGTCAAGCAAGGGGGCACGATCATCCTCGCTGCGAGCCTGTCGGAGGGCCTGGGCAGTCCCGAGTTTCAGTCGCTCTTTCAGGAGAACCCGTCGCTCGAAGTCTTCATGGAGCGCATCCTCGGCAAAGACTACTTCGTGCTCGATCAATGGCAGCTCGAAGAGCTTGCCAAGGTGTGCAGAAAGGCCAAGGTGAAAATCGTCTCTGATGGCCTGCCGGCGCATGTCCTGGCCTCGTGCTTTGTCGAGCCGCGCCAAGCGTCGAGGCAGCGCTTGCTGATTCACTGGCCGAGTACGGGCCGGGTGCTCAGGTCGCGGTGATTCCGAAGGGGCCGTATGTGCTGCCGGCTTTGACGTCCTGAGCTCCACTTAGCCCGCATTTCTCACCCATATATTTAGGAGCAAGGTTGGTGGGCGCCGCAACGTCCACGGCCTGGCCGTCAAGGGCGTTGGCTTCGTGAATCGTGGTTCTCTGGTCACCGCAGGTTCGCAGGGAACTATTGGTCGCCCCACTCCGCCGATGAAGGGTGATCAAAACCCTGCGCCGCAGGGGCACCCTGATCGCCGACCTGCGCCGCAGGCCCGTTCAATCTCGCTGTGCTCGGCGGTTCATGCCTCAGGAATCGAGCACCAGCGGCGGTAGCCCGGTCAGTTTTTCATGAGCTTTCCGGAAAATATCGGCGTAGGGACAACTGCTCGCCAGTCGCACCCACACCTTGCGGACCGTTACCTGCACCAGTGCGCCGATTTTCAACAGCTTCAGCCGGATCGTCTCACATTGAGCCTGGGCCATCTCGGTCCCTGAAAGCCCCAGGCGGCGTAACGCATTGAGAAGCACGTAGGCGATCGACGAGAAAAACAACCGGATCTGATTGGCCCGCATGGTCGCAGCGCTGGTCCGGTCGGCAAAGAGGTGACGTTGCTGTTCCTTGATCCGGTTTTCCATCTCGCCTCGGGCACAGTAATCTTCCTCGTATAGCACTTGCGCGGCGCGATCTTCAATGCTCAACGAAGTCACCACGAAGCGGGGGTTGGCCCCCTTTTGCAAGTGCTCAGCTTTGGCGACCACCCTTCGCTCCCGGCTCCAGGTGTCCAAGGTCTTGTACATCAGCTCCGCGAAGACGCGGACCGGCTGCTTGGTCGCCTGAAACTCTCTGGCGGCTCGTGCCGTCGGCTCGGCAATTAGCTTGAGCAGGCGTGAGTTTTGGGCTAGCCCGAAGATATAGTCCACGCCGCTTTTCTCGCACCAAGCCATGATCTGCTCGCGGCAGAATCCGCTGTCACCGCGGATCACGATCCGCACTTGAGGCCAAGCCCGGCGGATCTTGGCGATGATTCGCACCAGTTGTTTCAAGGCTCCTGCGCTGGCATCAATGTCCGAGGGCCGCAACCGGGCCAAGAGCAGGTGATCATCGCAGAAGATGTAAAGCGGCAGATAGCAGTAGCTCTTGTAGTAGCCGTGGAAAAAGCGTCCCAGTTGATGGCCGTGAGTCGGATCATCGGTGGCGTCAACATCCAGCACAATTGTCTTGGGCGGCTGTGAGTGCGCCTGCAGGAACAAATCGACGAGGAGGTTGTTGACGGCGTGGAGCTGACAGGTAATTTTCTTATATCGGTCGTCCTTGTCTGCCCCTATGGGAGTCAACTCGAGGCGGTTAAGGGTGCTCTTGCCAGCAAGCGCTTTGCCTCGGTCGGCGCTTGCGATTACGCAGTCGCCCGGTGGGATCGTCCTTGCCCACGACTGTTGCAAGTAGGGGATCGCGCCGTAGGTCATCATGGTCGTTGAGATCCTCGTATCCCAGTGCCAAGCCGTAGACACGCTGGGCGACCAGGTGATAGAGGTCGTGCTCGATCAGCTCGGGATTGCGGTGGTCGGTAAAGCAGGCCGAGAACTGTTGAATGATGCCGGTGAGAACTTCGGTCTTGCGAAGTAACAGCGCACCGCCGTCTGAGCTAATGTCGCCGCCGTCAAAGCAAGCCAGGACCTGGCGTGTGCCCAAGTCCGGAAACCCCAGATCGATATCCCGCTCGCCCCGATCGGTTCCGGCCTCCTCCAGCGAACGAAACGACTCCGCACGCGCTCGCCGACGCAGTCGGCGGCGGGTCGTTTTGCGTGTTCCCTCGGTGATACACTGTGTTGACATCGGGTGTCCCTCCCCTGGAGCCGTAGATTCCTGTGCCAAAAGTCTCTACGTTCCAGAGGGCACCCGGTGTCTACCTACACGGTGAGAAATCCGGGTTAGCCCCTCGCCTCCGCGGCTCGCTTGGTCCACTGCCACAGACCGTTCCTCACATCGCCGGGAGCCGATGGCCGAGCTGGCGCGCCACAAGCACGATCTGGCCCCGATGATGGCCCTCATGGGCGACGAAATAGGCCAGCACATGCCCCACGTCAAGCGGCAGGTTGCGCCATGCATACGCCGCGGTGGGCGGAATCTGTCCGTCCCGCTCGAGCCCCAGGGCCAGCAGGCTGGCGATCCCGCGGCCGCTGCGTTTCAAGGCGCGGATCAGCTGCGAGCGGCGTGACCCGGTGCCGGTCAACGGCCGGGGGCACCGCGATACCGTGCGGCTGTCCGAGAGTCTTGATCCACATGCAGCGCGCGTTGTGGATATGGCCGGCGACCATCCGGATCGTGCGCCGCGGAGCAACCGGGGACCGCAGCGTCCCACAATGCATGCGGGGAGCCGCTCGACCAGGAAGGTCGTGACGCGGTCGTTCGTGGACCAGGCATTCAGAATGCTCTCACCAAGCGGCGAGGATTTCGCCTTCATGTCTAACTCCCGGCTCGTGTCGGTGCACACCGAAATGGCGCTGGCATGGGCAGTTGACGTCCTAACCCGGGTTCCGCGCGGGCTCCGCTCGTTTTGCGTCGAGGGGCGAGGTGGCGGAATCCCGCTGATTCGACTTGCGCTGCGCTGCGCTCCGCGTCGCCTGATAGAGCGCGGCGGCGGCTTCGTCGCGAAGGCTTTTCAGCTCGTGATCGTCCGGCTCATTCTTGCGCATCCATTCGTCGGATTCGTCATAGAGGGTCGCGGCCCTTTCGAGCTCACGATCGTGCGCACGGGCCGCGGACAGGAAAAATCCCGCTCGAGCGTCAAATCCACCGAGTTTGATGCTGCGCTCGAGATCGCGAATCGCCCCCGTGAAATCGCCGGCTCGATAGCGCGCGCGCCGAGCGTTCGCACGTACACCGCGTTCTCCGGCCGGCGCGCTACCGCCTGCTCCGCTTGCATCACAGCCGAAGTCGCGATCGGTGCGCTACGGCTCTCGGGACTGGGATCGGTCACCGTGCTCCATGCCCCATCGTTCATCGTGCGCGCCAATTCATCGATTTCTTCGGCGGTAAATACGCCGCGCTTCGTGCGGGAGATTCCATCGACCACAATCTGCGCGAACCTTTGCCGTCTGCGCTCCGATCAGGCACAACGAAATGCCAACTGCCAGACACCAGGCCAAGCGCCCGAACCAGACTCGTGGCCACGGAACGGCCGCCGAGCGCAACAATCCGGCCGCCATCGTGCGGAACTCTTGATCGATTCGCCAAGCTCGACGCCCCAGGTAAAGGTAGAAGAATAAGAATGACAACGCCCAGATCCCGCCGATGATCCGGCTCGAAACCATCATGGTTGAGATGACATTCGTGTTGACGATCTGGTTATCGACGGAGCCCGCGTTCTCTCTCAATAGTGCGAGCGCCAGAAACGGCAGAGCCGCGGCCTGCCCAGAACCGCGAGGCCGTTTTGCACCGCCTTGGCGAGAAAGCAAATCGCGGTCGGCCGTACCAGTTGCGGCCAGCGCGAGACGAACATCGTCACCGTCAACGAGACGATCACCAGCCAGAACGCGAAAGTCAGCGTCGTGTCGAATTGGGGTCCCACCGTTACAGTGTCGACGCCGCGCGCCGTTTGCAGACGCGGATCTGCCGGCGCTCACGCGGAGGTAATCGGTCGCTCCACCGAAGAGAAACGCCATGAGCAGCATCGGGAACCTGACACGCGCGAGCTGGGCAGCAAACCAGCGGCTTTTGAGCTCGAGGCGTCCTTCCTCGTCGACCGCGCGAACGGCCGTCCCGCTGATGCGATGCTCGGTCCGGATGAAACCCGGCAATCGTTCGGCGTTCAGATCGACCACCGCGTCGGCTCCCATCATCGCCCCCCGGATCGCCGCGGCACTCTCCGCGCGGGTCTTGTTAGGGGCTTTTGCCTCGATCGCTCCCAGCAACTGAAATCGCGTGCCGGGCCGGCCCTTCAAGAGTACAACTGGCTCAACCTTCGGCTCAGGTGTCCGTTCGACGCTGGCCGCACCCTCCCCGTTAGCCGAGTCAACCGATTCTTCACTGACGCCGGTTGCCACCAGCGATTCGCGCCAGCGCGTGCAATCGCCGCGGCGATTGAATCGAAACCACTGCCGGTCTTTTCCCGCGACCCCCCGAATACGAAACGACAGGCCGCGCCGACCACGACGGCGCAATTCGCACAGCGCCGAGAGCGGCCAGCGCATCAGCTCGGTGCGATGAATCGCCCACAGCGCATCGGGCGCGAGTGCCAGACAGGTCTTGGGGCGTTTGAAGAACGTGAAGGGGTAGACCACTGTCTTCCAGCGGCCGCCCATCTTGCTGATTTCTGTTTCGAGAAGGATCCTCGGTAACGGCGCCGGCCCCGTCAGGAACTGGCAGCCCAGTGCAACCGCCAGCTCGGTGCAGGTCGAATACCTTCGGTTGGGATCTTTCTCCAAGCTTTGCAAGATGGCCCGTTCCACCGTTTCCGGAATCTCGGGATCAACGCTCCGTGGTTTCGGCGGCGGCACCGAGAAGTGCATCTCGAGGAGGTCGAGCCACGAGTCGCTCACAAACGGCCGACGTCCGATCAGCATCTCGAAGACGATCACGGCCAAGGCGTATTGATCGGTGCGGCCGTCTGAAGGTTGCTCGGCCGCCTGCTCGGGCGCCGCATAAGCGGGCGTGCCCGCAAACCGCCAGTCTTCCTGCCGGCTGAATTCCCGCGCCAGGCCCAGGTCGAGTATCTTGAATTGCCGTTGCTCGGTCGCGCGGATGTTCTCGGGCTTCAAATCGCGGTGCACGATCCGCCGCTCGTGGGCGAAATCGAGCGCCTGCGCCAGCGGTCCGATGATCAGCCGGATTTCATCGAGCGGCAGCCGGCCTCGACGCTCGATCAGCTCGCGCAAGGTTTCGCCCTCGATGTACTCGAAGACCGTGAACGGCTTGTCGTGCTGGAAGCCATAGTCGAACACCGTCGCGATTGCGGGATGCGTCAGGCTGGCACCGAGCCGCGCCTCGTCGGCGAATGAGCTCTTCAGCCGGCTATCCATCGTGGCCGACGCAGCTTGACCCGCCGTCGTGCGCCAAGATCACCTTCACGGCCACCGACCGATCGAGCCGCTGGTCGCGCCCGAGGTACACCACGCCCATGCCGCCGCGACCCAGTTCCTTGATCAAGCGGTACCGATCCTGCAGCAGTGTCCCACTGGCGAACTCGTCCCGAACGAGAGGAGAAACTTCGGGCGCACCCACAATTGTTGGCCCATTGAGGGCGTCGCGCGCGACCACGTACGACACGGTGGCCTTGGGATCGACGGCCGTGCCGGCCAATCGCATCTGCGAAATCCAGGGCACACGCTGCGGCGGGATCGTCGCCTTCTCGGCGACCGAGCTTGCATCGTTCGCGGCGAATGGATCTGCGTGGGCCTGGTAAGATTGTGGCACGGTGGAAGCCTATGTACTTGGTCACGCTTAGTGGTGCGCGGGCCCGTGTGAGTTTAAGGCACGTAAGTCCTGCCTGCGCCGCGGAAATCGTCAATCGAAACCAACCTCTCGAGCAACGCCACGGCGGCCCTCTCGGCGGCTCGGAGTTCCACATTCAGTTCTTCCCAAATGTCGCACATGGCTCGCTTAGCCAAATTGCGAGCATCACCTTAACGAAGCCTTCAACGTCATTGTCCGCTAGAATGCCCCTCATCGCGGACCTCTGGACCTTTCGACCGGCGTCGTTCACGAAGCATCCCTTGCAGTCGATCATGCGCAGCGTCGATCTTGGCCTGGAGCTCGGGCGGGTTGCCGCGATTGATGCGTTCCATGATCTTCGCGTACTCCGCTGCCACTTCTTCCTTGTGCTCTTCGATATAACGGATGGCTGCTTCGACCTCGTCTTTGCGGATGCTCAGCCAGAATGCAATGTCACTGGGACGCCAACCTGCTTGAACGAATTCGAAGACTAAATACACGGAGATCCTGGTACCCGCGATTCGCGGATTACGGTCAGCATCAACGATCATGGAATCATTCACGGTCAGGGCCCTCCTTCAAGCAATCCATCGCTTGCATTTTAAACATGTTGGCGTTCCGATGCAAAGTCGCGAAATGCTCGGAGGCGTATTGCCTGGCGGTGACGACCGGAGACTCTGAGGAGGGCGGCTTTCACTGCCGCGACGAAGTCCGTCCGCACAACCCTTTGTCGCCTTTCGCTCCGCAATGGCCGGAGCGATCCGGAATTCTCGGTCTGCACGACACGGCGATCGCAGCGTCCGCAGAAAAAGCCTTGATCCACGCTTGACAATAATAATTGTCAACGCTACCCTCTCCTCATGCTCGACATCCAAGTCATCGATGATCCGGCGGCGGCGACGGTGGCCTTGGAGCCCGTGCGGAGTCGACTCCTCTCCGAGCTGGTCGCGCCCGCCTCGGCGGCGACGTTGGCCACGCGGGTCGGCCTGGCTCGGCAGAAGGTCAACTACCATCTGCACGCGCTGGAGGCGCACGGGCTGGTGCGGCTGGCCCAGGAACGCAAGTGGGGCGGGCTGACGGAACGGCTGCTCGTGGCAACGGCGTTTTCCTACGTCGTTTCGCCGAGCGCCTTGGGCCCGGTCGCCGTTGATCCGAATCGGGAAGTCGATCGGCTGTCCGCGAGCTATCTCATCGCCCTGGGCGCACGGGTCGTCCGCGAGGTGGGCGACCTCGTTCGTCGCGAAAGAGGCGGGCAAGCGCCTGGCGACGCTGGCGGTGGATACCGAGGTTCGCTTCCGGTCGGCGACCGACCGGGCGGCTTTCAGCAACGAGCTCACCGAGGCCATCACGAAACTCGTTTCGAAGTATCACGATGAATCCGCACCCGGCGGCCGCGCGCATCGCCTGGTGGTCGTGGCGCACCCTTTGCCGCAGAAATCCGATCCCAAGGAGCCATCATGAGCGTGAAGAAAGAAGCCTCCGGACGCCGTTCAGTCCAGGTCGAAGTCGAGGTCCCCGGCACGCCGGAGGAAGTCTGGCAGGCCATCGCCACCGGGCCGGGTATTTCGTCCTGGTTCGTGCCGGCCGAGTTCGAGGAGCGCGACGGCAAGCCCGTCGCGGTGAAGTTGAACTTCGGCCCGGGCATGGAATCCCGTTCCGTCGTGACGGCCTGGGATCCGCCGCGGAGGTTTGCCACCGAGGCCCCCGGCTGGGTCCCAGGCTCGCCGCCCATCGCGGACGAGTGGATCGTCGAGGCTCGCGCAGGTGGCGTCTGCGTCGTCCGCGTGGTGCATAGCCTCTTCGCCAGCACGGACGACTGGGACAACCAACTGGAAGGCACCGAATCCGGCTGGCCTGGCTTCTTCCGCATCCTGCGGATCTATCTCACGCACTTCCGCGGCCAACGCTCCGCGATCATGCAGTGGATTGCCCCCGCCGCGGGAACCGAAGCGGAGGCCTGGGAAACGCTGACCGCGGCATTGGGGCTGAAAGGCGTGAGCGCCGGGCAGCGTTGGACCGCCCCGGCAGGCGTCCCGGCGCTCAGCGGCGTCGTGGAGCACGTCAGCCAGAGTACGTGCAACGCCCTGTTGCGGCTCGACAAGCCGGGCCCAGGCACCGCCGCCCTGGGCGCCGTCAACTGCGGCGGCCCGATCATGGTGACGCTCAGCTTCTACCTCTACGGCGATCAGGCGGCCGGAACCGTCGCCCGCGAGACACCGCTGTGGCAAGCGTGGATCCAGGAACGCTTCCCGATGCCGACTGAGCCGGGCAAGAGCGAGTGACCGCGTCGTTCGGCCTCGGACGGTTCCTTGATGGCAGAGCGAGTCGAACTTACCGTGTCCTGACCAGCCGTCGCGGCATCCATAGAATCGCCGTCAGCGGCTGGTGGCGGTCTGTGGTAGACCGCTTCCCTTCACCCATTTCTCGGAGGCGATCATGAAGGCGATTCTCTCAATGGCGTTGGTACTCGGGGTCTGCGGCCTTGCGGGCGCGGCAGACGACAAGACAGAACCGGTCGGGACATGGAAGTGCGAGTATGAGATCGGCGGACAGCAGCGGACATCCACCTTGACGATCAAGAAGGACGGGGACAACCTCGCCGGCACGATGAGCTGGCCGGACCAGGACGAGACGAAGCTCAAGGACCTGAAGCTGAAGGACGGTACGCTGACATTTTCCGCCGTGCGGAAGTTGGCGGGGATGGATGACGGCATCACCGTCGAGTACACGCTGACGGTTGACGGGGACAAGCTCAAGGGGAAGGGCGCGGCGGAATTCGGAGGCGATAAGCAGGAATGGGATATCGAGGGCAAGAGGCAGAAGAACGACAAGTAGTAGTCGCGCAGTCTTGATTAGTGATGCCGTTTGCCTCACCGGGCTCGCGACTCGAACCTTTCGATCAAGCAACGTGACAGCTCCGTGTCACGCCAGTCCCAGAGGCGGTCGTGGTGGAGGTCCACGTTACGTGGCTGGCTGTTCCAGGTGCTCGGATAACAGAAAGCTCCGATCGCCTGGACGCCGATTGAAAAGATCACGCTCATCGCGGAGACCGCCACCAAGACGCGCGACCGCGCCAACATCCATTCAAGTCCGAAGGCAAAAAGAACCGCGAACAGGGGAACGGCCTCAGTCCAGTACCGCGGACCGAAAGAGTGGCCGCCCCACCAGACCGAGTATTTGGAAAGTATCGTCAAAAATGGGATTAATGATAATATCAAAAAACATATCAATGAGTGAGCGCAGAGCCGTCGTCGCACGCTCGGTACGAGCAGTGTCGCGAGCGAAAGGGCGATCCAGGGGCTGAAGACCAGCAGACCTCGATTCGGGCTCAAGAGAGTTCCGAGCAAGCCCTCGACCAGGTTCCCTGACCATGCGGCCGACGCGCCGTGTAATTTCATGTGATATTGTTCGAGCCTGGCCTGCCCGCCCAAGATCGAGCCGAAGAACGACATGTTGTAGCAGAGCAGAACCGCTCCGACCACGACCGGCGCCGGCAGGAAGCAGCGAAGTCCGCGCCAATCCGTCCACGCCAGCCAGATCACTATGGCCATGGCCAAGAACAATGTCCAGCGGCCGACAGGCAACAAGCAAGGCCGTCAACGCCCCTGCCAGGGCCAACCGCCCGCGGCCCACCGGCTGCGGATGCAAGAGTGCGATCGCCGTCACGAGCGCCAGGGCTGCCGGCCCATGCTGCCATAGCGCCTGGCTCCCCACAGTCCAAAGGTCTGATCCCAGGCAGGCCGCCAATGCGGCCGGGACCGCTGCACGGCCTACGCCCAGTGCCAGCAATAGGCGGTGGAGGACGACCCCCGCGAGCGCGACGACCAGCGCCATCGACAGCTTTGCCATCCTGAGACTTTCAGCGAGTGCCACCCGTCGGTCTCGGTCCCACCCGGGACGATAAAGATCGAGCATGGCGACCTGCGGCGCGAACAGCGGCGCGGCGACGAGCGCCGGAGCGATGGGATACAGCGTCACGACGCGGCCATGCGAAATTGTCAGATAATCCGGCAGCGTGACATCCGATCTCATATTCCCCATAAGTTTATTGTCAAAATAGATCCCTTCGCCGCGCACGATAAACAGGGGCAGCAAGCTGGTCGATATGGTGTCGTAAGTTCCCAAGTCCCGCCCGTTGATCATGTAGATGAAGACCAGAGCCAAGCCCAGGCACAGCGAGCCCAGCCAGCGCGAGCCTTGGGGCGTCGCCTTCAATCCGGGCTGTTCCGAAGCGATGACATGCGGCATTTTGGTCATAGCATGCGTTTCCGGTAGAATCAGGCAAGGAGTCGCGAGTCGTTACCCGGAGATGCTTGCCGAGCCGGCCTGAGTCCGGCTGGGCCCGTGAAGAGGACACGCAGGTGGAGCGCGCGATCGAATCCGAAGCCCGATCGTGGCGATTGCGCCCACGGCAGATCAAGCTGCTCGCCGCAATTATCGTGATGGTGAGCCTGTGGACGGTTTTTATTTCGTGGCGGTCTTCGAGGACACAGAGCGCGCATCGTAACGAGCTTGTCTCGCCCTACCAAAACACGCGCCCGGAAGTGAAGTATCTGGGGGATAGCGCGTGCATCGGGTGCCACCGACCGATAGCCGAAGCCTTTCGCCAGCACCCGATGGGTCGCTCCCTGGCTCCTATCGAGCAGGCGTACTTGACGAAGGGAGATGAGGGAGCCGGACGGACGCTCTTTGAGAGCCAAGGCATAGAGTACTCCATTGAACATCGGGACGGCCACGTCTTCCACCAGGAGACGCGACGCGACGCATCGGGCCGGATGGTCGCGCGGAACGAGGCCGAGGTCCAGTTCGTGATCGGCTCCGGGCGACAGGGAGCTGCGTACCTGGTCGAGCGCGATGGCTTCCTTTTCGAGTCCCCCATCACCTGGTATTCCCGGAGACAACGGTGGGACCTGTCGCCTGGCTTTGAGGCGTTCAACTTTCACTTCGACCGTGCGACCCAGCCTAATTGCCTGTACTGCCACGCGAACCGGGTCGAACCCGAAGCAGGCCCGGTCAACCGATATCGACAGCCGATCTTCCAGGGCCACGCAATCGGCTGTGAACGTTGTCACGGGCCCGGTGAACTTCACGTCGCGCGCCCCACGATCGTGGGCGGCAAGGACATCACGATCGTCAATCCGGCGGATCTGGCGCCCGCGCTGCGGGACGACGTCTGCGCCAGTGCCACCTGGCCGGCGATTCTCGAATCTTGCGGGTGGGGCGGCGCAATGCAGACTTTCGACCCGGGCTGCCGTTTCATCAGTTCTGGACCGTATTCGTACAGCCGCCGGACCAGGCCGACAACCGCTTCGTCGGCCAGTTCGAACAGATGCACGAGAGCAAATGTTTCCGCGCCAGCCGAGGTCAGCTCGGATGCATCACCTGCCACGATCCCCACCATTTCCCCGCGCCCGCGGAGAGGGTGGCGTATTACCGGGGTCGGTGTCTGGCGTGTCACGCCCAGCGCAGGTTGCAGTCTTCCAGCCGCCGACCGGTTAGTGCGTAGCAAAGACGATGACTGCATCGGCTGTCATATGCCGAAAACGAGCAGCTTCGACGTCCCTCATTCCGCGTCGGCGAATCACCGCGTTCCCCGTCATGCGAGCGGACGAAATCCTTTCAGCGCGAAGCCCTCGAGCGTTCAGCACGACAAGCGGCACACGGTCATTTTCTACCGCGAGCGGCTGGACGCCGAAGAGCAAGCCGAGGTCGAGCGAGACCGTGGCATAGCCCTGTGCCGCGAAGGGGCAGGGGGCGCGAGCGAGGCGCTCGCGCTCATCGAGACGGCTTTGGCGGCGCGGTCTCTTGATGTGGCCGCCTGGGAGTGTAAGGGCCATGCGCTGGCCAGCCTCGGCCGGCACGACGAAGCTCTGGCTGCTTACGCAATGGCATTGACCCTGGAACCGAGCCGAGAATCCGCATTGGCTGGGGCGGCGCGCGTCGCCGCCAAGATGGGTCGAACGCCAGGTCGCGATCGATTACTGGAAGCCGCACCATCGCGGTTAATCCGTGGCGTTCGGACTATCACGGAGAACTGGCCTTCGTCTATTTCCACAACCGCGACTGGCAGGCGTCGGCCGACGCCTGCCGGCAGGCCCTTCGCCTCAATTCCCTCGCGGTCAGTGTCCGGAAGTTGCTCGTGCAGTGCTATCTCAATCTGGGAAACACCGGGGCTGCGCGCGGCGAGCTCGATACGATCCTGGGGTTCGATCCGCCCGACCGGGCGGACCTAATCCGCTCGTTCTCCTTGCAGGCTGGGCCCGGCGGCAGACCAAAGTGATTGGCACGTGGCCGACCACAGGTTCCTCGACCACAATCGATGGCGATTCACTGGCTGGCGCTGACTTGCGGCGCAGAGCGCTTTTGAATGAGAGCTTTGAGCCCTTGCCTGAATGACCCCAAGTAGGCGTGTTCCGCCTCGATCGAGCCGGGATTATCGGTCAGCGCATCAAGGAGCTTCTTGCGGAACACTTCGACCGCTTGGTCGCCGGCAGGCGAGTCCATGAGGTTAACCCGCTCGAACGGATCTCGCTCCAGATCGTAGAGTAGCTCGGCCCCCGTGACATTCCGCAGGTAATGATGTCCCGACGCCACCAGGGACAACTGGAGCGCACCGTGCCCGTGGCCGTTCTGAGGCTGGGGTTGGAGCGCGGTCGCGTCGGCCACCTCGGAGAGCGCAGCGGTCGCGATTGCCTCGGCGGCTGTCCCATTTCGGCGTGCCAGTAGGCCGCCAACGAACGGCCCGGAAACGGTGAGACGGCGGAGAGCCCCAACTGCTCCACCACCGTTGCAGGCAAGTCGCGCAGGCTGACCGGCGCATCCACGACCCGGCCCGCCGGAGCACTCGGGGAGAGAATCACGAGTGGGACACCGACCTCGTCGAAATTGAGCCCCTTGGAGTGGCCGAAGCGGCCATGGTCGCCGAAGGCTTCTCCATGGTCCGAGGTGATAATCACGATCGTGTTGTCAAGAAGCGCCTGTCGTCGCAGCTCCTCGAGCAAGCGACCAAGTTGGTCGTCGAGAAAAGTGATGCAATCGTCGTAGCAATCGTGGGCCAACTGGACGTTCCGTTTCATGATCAATTTGTCGTCCGTGGCCGTGGCCATGTTACCGAGCAGGAACTCGTAATCGTGCGGGGGCTTGGGGCGGATGCCGGATCGTCCCGCATAGCCCGGCGGGGGAATGTACGGGGCGTGGGCGTCGAAATAGTTCAGGAAAGCGAAAAAGGGACGATCGGGCCGCCGCCCTCGCAACCAATTGAAAAAAGCGTCGGTGGTTCCCCACGCACCGCGGGACTGGAGGTTGATCCACTTGATGTCATGATAGAAACCGCGATACAGGAAGTTCGAGAGTATCCAGCGCCCCGGCACCGTGCGGCCGACGAGCGACCGCGGACTGAGCGGGAAGTCCTCGAAATGAGCAAAGCCGCGGGCCAGCCCCGTCTCGAAATTACAACAGTTGGTGTTTGCGGAGAAACCGGCTGTCTGGTACCCGCGTGAGGCCAGGTATTCCGCCAGGGTCGGATCGGGCGTATCAAGGTGGAACTTCCACTGGGAATTGAGCTGGAACGGCCACTGTCCGGTGAAGAAGCAGCTATGCGAGGGGTAAGTCCAGGGGGCCGGTGCCAATGCTCGGCTATACCGGACGCCCGCGCGGGCCCACCGCGCCAGGGTGGGAGTGGTATTCCGCGTATAACCGTAGGCACTGAGGTCGTACGCGCGGACCGTGTCCCATACGATCAGCACGACGTTGCGGGCGGCTGCCGGTGGTGGCGGCAATTGAGCCACCGCCCAGTGTTCCTGGATCACCTGTCAACCGGACGAGAGCGCCGCCAAGACCGCCAGCACCCCGAGGAGCCCCGTCATTGCGTAGCGCACCGTCCGTGGTGACCACCGACGGGTGGCAACAGCGGCGCTGATCCGCCGACCGAGCCCGATCGCAAGCAGCAGCGTAGCGGCGCCATAAAGGGGCAGCCTCAAAAGGGCCGCCCAGACCGCGAGCGTCGCGAACAACCACGCCCCTGCGCGGAATGAGACGGTCCGCGGCAGAAGCCGGCACACGGCCGCAATCATCAGCGCGGCCACGAGCAGCAGCACGACGTGCGCGGTCGGGACGGTCCAGGCGAAGTCTCTGCCGTGCCGGTAGATCCACTCATCGTCCCACCAGAATCTCCGGAAGAGCATCAGAAACAGGTCGAGATAGCCGGCGCAAAGGCCGAACGAAATCGCGAGGACTACAGCGGCAGAGGGGGTCAGCAAGCGTTCGCCCGGAGCGCGACGGCCAAAGCCCTTCCATCCGTCGCGCTTGCCGGGGTGGTCACCCTGGTCAGTAGCTATCGGATGAGATGACCTCACCGTTGGCTCTGGTTCCCAGCGCCCAGTACGTCTTGATGTTGATCGACGACTTGAGGAAGCGCACGCCGCCGTCGCAGAATGCGAAATTGCAGCCGCCTGGGTGGTTGCTGCTTGAGCACTGGTATGGCCCGTCGGAGGCGTTTGAGCCACTGCTGCGACCCATTGCGCACCAGGCAAAGGGATACTGGAGCGAATTCGGCGGCACGATCGTGTTGAACAATCCGAACCCACCGTCGCTCTGCGACCACCTGAACCCCTTTTGGTTCTGCGTGCCGGCGGTGGCAGAGTTCTGGGTCTGCAAACCCAGCGCACATGCAGCGAGATCGGCGAGCACTCCGGTAGGATTCGTGCTGATGTCCAAGAGAGAGGTCGCCTGGCCTTGCGTGGCGATCACCGGGCCGTCGCGCCACTTCACGGTCTGGATCGTGCCGTCACCGACGAGCGATTCGCCGAAAGCGATTGTGTTGGAGCTTCCATCGGTCACGGACTGCATGCCGTATACGAAGCCGCCCTGAGTGAAGACACCAGTCCCCATAGACGCCAGCCCACCATAGGCTGTGGTTGTGCCCAAGGACGCCAGGTAGTTGTTGGTCGTACCCGTCCACTGCCAGCACGACAGGCTTGCCGCCGAGCCCCATGTGCCACTGGCCCTGACGGGCGAAATTCCATCGGACGGGCAAACGAACGCGGCGAGAAGGGTCTCGGTGACCGTTGAGTTCGTGGGAAAGCCCTGTCCACAGCACCCCACCCAGCTAAAGTTGGCAGCATTGTACAAGGGCCCTTGTTCGAGGTAGCTCAGCAACATTGCCTGGGCGCTCCATGACCCCCAACCGATGTTGTAACCGGCACTGTAGGCAGTATAGACGCCGCCCGGTGGGAATGAGTTGGTCGCGGTGTGGTAGTTGTTGAGCGCGAGGGCAAGTTGCTTCAGGTTATTCGTGCATTGAGTCCGCCGAGCCGCCTCGCGGGCCGACTGGACGGCGGGCAACAGCAGAGCGATCAGGACCGCAATAATCGCGATGACGACGAGCAATTCGATGAGTGTAAACGCGCTACGCGTATTCGCTCGCATAAGTTCGCTCCTCTCGGTTGATCAGATTACAGCTCTGACTTTGGGCCAGCCCGCGCAAATGATAGACGACAATCGCGTGGGGACGACCCTCAACTCGCAGGGAAAGACTCCGCATGAGGTGAGTATAACAACAACAGAATAGTCACGGCCCGCGGCCAAGTTGCCACAACCGGCGCTCAACTGCACATGACGATGGTTTCCACGAGCCCATCTCAACCGGCAACATGTTACGATCTCGGTCATTGATGAGCTTTCTTCATGGCGGCACGACCAGCTTTGCCCTCCTTGGCATGAGCCGCTTTTTCCTCCTTCAACTCTTTGTGAAGACTCCGCTGATCGTCTTTGACCACTTTCCCTTCGATCGTTGCGGGAGCTGAGACACGATCGCCTCCGCAGCCGACGGCGAATCCCATCGAGCTAATAGCTGAGAAAAGCCCGACTTTCTCGAAGAAGCGCCCGAGTTGCATTTTTGGCCCCGCGGTGACGCCGCGATCAACTTGCCCCGCGAATGCGGCGCACACTAGCTACGTTTACTCGCTCGATACGTCAAATCTTGGGAGAGTGGCGTGCGCAGATGCTTACACCCGCGCACTCGGGGAAGCGATGGGCATGTCCTTCCGTTGCCGGTGAGTATACGTTCCCCCGATGATCGAGATCAAGAATCTTTTTGATTTTTGTTAGAATTATTGATCGAGCCTTCGCTTACCGAATCTCGTCTCAGACGAGGCATACGTTCATGCTCAGGAATGCGCCGTGAACGATCCCGCTTTGCAGCCCGCGCCGCGCCGCGCCCCTTCACGTTGGGCTGCCGCAGGCCTGGTTGCCCTGATATCCGCTGGGTTGCTCTGGGCAGCCTGGCCGTCGCTACGGGCGATCAAGAGCCCCACGCCGATGACTTCGGAGGGCTCGCCCGGCGCGCGCGATCCCTATGCCGACTCGACGTACCAGAACGCGCGCCCGGAAGTCCGGTACGTCGGCGATGCGGCCTGTATTCGCTGCCATCGTGAGATCGCAGAAGCCTACCGTTCGCACCCGATGGGCCGATCGTTGGCGCCCGTCGCCAAGACCGAGTACGGCCAACCGACCCATGCCACGACGGGACTGCCGATCGAGGCCAAGGGGGTGACGTACACGATCGAGCACCGTGACGGACACGTGTTTCACAAGGCGGCGCGACGCGGAGCGGACGGGACGTTGCTTGCCGAGATCGAGGCCGAAGTCACGTACGCACTGGGCTCGGGGACGCGCGGTATCAGCTTCCTGATCGACCGCGATGGTTTCCTCTTCCTGTCGCCGATCGCCTGGTTCTCACAACTGCGGCGCTGGGATATCTCCCCCGGCTATGGCGAGTTCAACGCCCAGTTGAATTTCGAGCGTGCAATCCAGCCCGACTGTCTCTTCTGCCATACCGACCAATTCCGCCCGGTAGCCGGCACGCTGAACCGCTACGAAGAGCCGATTTTCCGGGGCCATGCCATCGGGTGCGAGCGCTGCCACGGGCCAGGCGAGCTCCACGTGAAGCGGGGCAGGCTCTCGGCCGGGCCCGATTTCACCATCGTCAACCCCGCGGATTTGCCGCCGGCGCTACGGGAATCGGTCTGTCAGCAGTGCCATCTCCAGGGTAAGTTCCGCTTCGCACGCGCCGGCCGCCTTCCGCTTGACTTCCGCCCTGGCTTGCCGCTCCACCGATTCCTGGCAGTGTTTCTCATGAAAAAGGGAAACCAAGGCACACTCGAAGCCGTTGGGCACGTCGAGCAGATGGAAGCGAGTCGCTGTTTCGCCGCCACCAAAGGTCAGCTCGGCTGCACCTCCTGCCACGACCCACACCGGCTGCCCGAGCCAACCACGAAGGTCGCGTACTACCGCGAGCGTTGTCTCGAGTGTCACGCCAAAAAGGGCTGCGCGCTGTCGCTCTTAGAGCGCCAAGCCCGGGAACAAGGCGAGAACTGTATTGCGTGTCACATGCCGCGACCGACGATTACGAACGTGCCGCACACGTCCGCGACTGACCACCGGATTCTTCGCCGCGCCCGGGCCGGTAGCGGAAGACGGATGGGATGCATCGAGTCACCCGGGGGAATCTCCTCTCAAGGAGTACCATTGGGCGCTCCTCACCGAGGAAGAGCGGCGAGACGCCGCGCGCGACATGGGCGTGGCACTGGGCTGGGCCGCCCGAAACCTGCGATCCTCACCCCAGGTTGCCGGGGCGGCAGCGACCCAGGCCCTGGCGTTTCTCCAGCCTGCCGTGCGCGACCATCCCAACGACCTGGCGGCCCGCGAATCCCTCGGACATGCTTTGGCGATCCTCAACCGTGGCAATGAGGCGCTCCGCGAGTTCCAAGGGGCACTCGCCATCGAACCTCGGCAAGAATCGGCACTCTTTTCCAGCGGTCGCGTGCTGACACGCCGCCGCCGGCCCGATCTCGCCCGGACGCTGTTCCAACAGACGGTCGCCGCCAACCCATGGCGCTCCGATTATCGCCTGGCGCTGGCTAACGCCTGCTTCTCCTCTGGCGATTGGTCCGGAGCCATCGCGGGCTGCCGCGAGGCGATCCGGCTCAACCCCGAATTGGTCGAGGCGCGGTCCCTCTTGGTGCGATCGCACCTACGGTTGCACGAGCTTCAAGAAGCCGACGCCCAGTTCCAGATCTTGCTGCGCTTTTACCCCGCAGGTCGCGACGTCTGGCAGCAGTGGTACGACCAGCAGAAGACAGCGATTGCAGGCGGCGTGGGCCCAGCCACGACTATCGGGCCTTGAGTGGGGCAACTCATGAATTTTCGTCTGGGAACCACGACGCAAGACTTGGCCGAGCCGATCGTAGGCACTGGCACCGATCGACTGCAGCCGGTCGGTGCCTCACCGGCCTTGATCCTGGTGCTGGCAGTCTGGATCGGTCTGACGGCGGGTTTCCTCGACCTTGGCTTCTTGGTCATCAGGAAGCGCCTGTTCGACCGCGACTTCTATCGACTTGGCGAACATTTCGGCTGGATCATCCCGGCGGGGGTGTTGATCCTGGTGCTGATGCCGGGGATGGTGCTCGCGCTCATCGCCTGCCTACTCGGGCAGAAGCTCCCCGTGGGCAGAGTGGTGGGCCTATTATCGTTTGTGGGGTTCCTCGACGTGAGCGCGAGGCTGCCAGTGGAGCTGTGGGCGGCGCTGGCGCTTTCTGGGGGGCTCGCCGTTCAAGCCGCCCGCTGGGCTCGACCTCGTGGTGGTGCATTCCTCCTCTTCGTGCGCCGCACGGCCCCGGTGCTCGTGGGGATGGTGCTGGCAATCGCGCTGGCGACCTTTGGCCGACATGCCTACTCGGAGCATCGTGCGCTGTCTGCGTTGCCGCCACCGCCCTCGAGCGCCCGGAACGTTCTCTTGATTGTCTGGGACACGGTGCGGGCCGCCAACCTTAGCCTCTACGGCTACAACCGATCGACCACGCCCAACCTGAAACGGCTGGCGGGCCAAGGAGTGCGGTTCGACCTGGCGTTCGCGACGGCGTCATGGACCCTGCCTTCGCACGCCAGCCTGTTCACAGGCCGCTGGCCCCATGAGCTCGGCGTCGACTGGAGATCGCCGCTCCGAGCAGACATCCCTACGCTTGCCGAGTACCTCGCCTCCCAGGGATATGACACCGCGGGATTCGCGGCCAATCTCGAGTACTGCACGCGCGAGTCGGGCCTGGCTCAAGGTTTCGCGCACTACGAGGATTTCCCGATCGACGTCTACGACGTCTTCAACCGCTACGTCGCCCTGGGCCACCGTATCGAAATCCCTTCATGGGCATTAGCCTTGGATATGCTCATGGTAAAATTCTTCGGCGCTGGTACGACCTGACCCCGCGCTCGAAGGAGCATGCAAAAGACGCCGCATCTGTGGACGGGGCGTTCCTGCGGTGGCTGGAACGGCGGCAGGGCGGCCGGCGCCCCTTCTTTGCGTTCCTGAATTTCAACGACGCGCACGGTCCGTATGAAGTACCGGATCGATCGAACCCGGGTTTTGGTCTGCGGCCCGCGTCAGCGTCGGACCGCCGGACGCTCCTGTACTGGAACCTGCTCGATAAGGCGAGGCTGACGGCGCACGATGTGCGCATGGCCGCGGACGTCTACGACGATTGCATCGCGTATCTCGACGAGCGGCTGGGAATTCTCCTCCACGAACTCAGCCGGCGCGGCGTCCTCGACAATACTCTGGTGATCGTCACTTCGGATCACGGCGAGCACCTCGGAGATCACCTCTTGTTCTTCCACGGGTGTAGCCTGTACCGTCAGCTCGTGCAGGTGCCGCTGGTCATCGTCGATAACCTGCGCGTACCGGCGGCACGCGCGATCGCCGAGCCGGTCAGCCTTTGCGAAATACCAAGAACGGTCGTCAACCTGCTCGAGTTGGGGCGGGACGCACCATTTCCCGGACGGTCGCTCGCACGATTCTGGCGTCGACCCGCCCAGGCGGCCTCCGCCCCTTCCGAGCCGTTGCTCATGGAGACGGGAAAGCCGGAGTTCTTCACGAACCAGGGACGCGAGCCAGCCGCCAAGGGCCCGATGCAGTCGCTCGTCGCCGACGGAATGCACTACATCCGCACGGCCGACGGCGGCGAGGAGCTGTACATTCTGAACGTTGACCCGGAGGAGAAACACAATCTGGCGGGCTCGCCCAACGCTCGGGCCGCTCTGGAGCGCTTCCGGGAGACGCTGCGGTTGAAGTTCGAGCGCCCCTGAGATGCTAAAGACAAAGCAGCGTCGTGATCGGGCCGCGCGTGTCAAGGGGCTCCGACGCTTCGCATTTCATCAGGGCGGCGCGATCTTCGAAAAACCAGGCAGAGGCCTCGGCTTGTCCTCTCCCTCAATCAGCAGGTAACCGGTCTGGGCGGAGAGCCCGGAATAGCGGTCCGTGCTCCCGGAAGGCCACGTGATCACAGCGGAATCGATCCGGCCGATCTGGCCCATGCCGAAGTGGAGCCGCGAGTCGGGCGCTGATTGGTAACTGCCGCCCCCAGCGCACTGGGCCACCATCCGCCGGCCCCCGGCGACGACGACAACCTTCGCCCCCACGGCGTCGCGATTCGACCGGCGGCCCACGAGACGCAGCGTGAGAAATCGGCCCCCTTCGGTTCGGTTGTGAAGGTAGGCCAAGGGCTGGTTGTGCGAAAGAATGAGCACATCCAACCGCCCATCATTGTCGAGATCACCGACGGCCAAACCGCGTCCCATACGTGGAACGCTCCAGGGCGAGCCGGCCCGGTCGGAGTAATCCGTCAGGCGGCCGTCAACACCGCTGACCAGGAGTTGTGCCGGCATCTTGTACGGGTAATTCGGTCTCAAGTCGTTAACGTGGCCGTTGGCCGAGGCCAGGTCCAACCGACCGTCGTTGTCGGCGTCAAACAGCGCGACTCCGAACCCGAGCAACCGCCGGGTGGCCACGGCCAGGCCGACCGTGGCCGTTGCGTCGAAAAAGTTGCCGCCGCCCAGATTGCGAAAAAACGTGGTCAACTCGCCGTAGAAGTTGGTGACAGCCAGGTCAACGAATCCGTCGCCGTCAAGGTCGCCCAAAGCGACACCCATGCCGGCCTGATAGGCGCCCGACGCGTTGCCCGCCACGCCGGCAGCGTGCCCGACCTCCTCAAAGCGCATCTTGCCCGTGTTGCGGAAGAGGAAGTTGGCGGTGGAGTCATTGGCGACGAATAGATCCACTCTGCCGTCGTCGTCGAGGTCGGCGGCGACCACGCCGAGACCGCGGCCGTCGCGGTCAACGATACCGGCCTCCGCTGTCACATCAACGAAACGACCCGAGTCATTGCGGAACAGGTGATCGGGCAGAGCCTCGGAAAGAAGAGGGTTGCAGTTGAGGTAGGCGCTGTTGGCAGTGTTGCGACAGAGCCGAGGATTGTCGAAATCCCACGCGGCGTAGTGACAGACGTAGAGGTCAAGGTCGCCGTCGCCGTCGAAGTCGGCCAGCGCCGCGGACGTGGGCCAATCCCGTCGGCCGCCGAGGCCCCACTCGTGGGTGACGTCCTCGAACGTTCCATCCCCCTTGTTGTGGTAGAGGGCATAGGACCGCCAGCGCGTGACGAACAGGTCGGGGTGACCGTCACCGTCAACGTCGCCGACCGCGACGCCATGGCCGTGACCGCGCGGGAAGCGACCGATGCCGGAGGCAACGGTGACATCGTCGAAATGGCCGTCGCCGCGATTGTGAAATAATCGATCGCCGGAGCCGGTGGCAAGCGACTCGAGCTCTGACGCCGGCGCGAACGGGCCACCCTGGACACAATAGACGTCGAGCCAGCCGTCGCCGTCGTAGTCCAAAAGCGCGAGCCCGCCGCCGAAGGGCTCAGGCAGTTGGTGGAACTGTGTCTCGGCGTTGTCGTAGACGAATCGCAGACCGACGGCCTCGGCATCGTCGGTGAAGGACAGACTGCTCTTGGGCTTTTCCCCTCGTTCCAGAGGATGTGGGAGTGCCACCGTCGCGGCGTGCGCCCATGTCTCTTGGTGCGACGTGCGCTCGAGCTGCCGGTGCGCGTCCATCCGATCCAGCCGGGCAATGGCTTCCCGGACCGGGGGCTGATCTGAATCGGCGGCAAGGGACCACGCATACAGGACGCGCGCCTCAATCCGGCGACCGCCGGCGTCCGCCCAGCGGGCGAGCTCGAACCGCTCGGCCGCCCCACGCGGAGGCTCTTGGCGCCGGAGGAGCTGCCGGTAGGCGGCAAGCGCCCGCTCGACCTCGGCCTTGCGGTGCCGCAGGTCGGCGACCCGATCGGACTGGCCGCCTCGCTGGGCCAGCTCGGTGAGGCGCTCGAGCGCCCTCGTGTCCGCGGGTTCGAGCCGGAGCCATCGCTCGAGCGTGGAAGTCTCTGCCCGCGCATCGCCGCTCTGTTCGTGCAACCACGCCTCGAGCGCAAACCGCTCTCCGAGGTCGATATTGCCGGAACCGAGTTGTCGCGCTGCCTCGAGCGCCTCGTCAGGTCGGCCGGATCCGCGCGCGAGCGCGATCCAGGCCCGCCACACCGCGGCATCCGCCAGTCCACGTTTGCAACGCGATAACCACTGTCGGGCCTCATCCCAGCGGCCGGCTTCGATCGCCAGTCGGCCCTTACCGAGCCGAACACGGTCATCCTCCGGCGCCAGTTGGCCGGCCTTCTCCAGAGCTCCTTGCAGGCCCTCGTACGGCAGCCGATCCATCTCCAAGTTGTTCAGCTCTTTCAAGGCGCGGATCGGGTCTTTCGCGTCCGCAATACTGGCCCTGAGAAGTAACTTGGCGTCGTCGAATCGGACTTCGATCTGATAGATCTCGCTCAAGAGATCGCGGATTCTGTCCAGGCCGGGACCACCGCGGGCGAGCGCCTCCTCGAGGCGGCGCTCGGCGGGGCGGAGCCTCCCCTGGCTCAGATGGGCCATCGCTTCGTGATACGCGCCGAACGGGGTCGAATTTAAACCCTTCGGGAAGCCGGGCGAAGGCGCGGAGTGCGGCGTCGGGGCGGCCGCTCAGTGCCTCGCAAATCCCCAGCCAGTAATCGGCTGAACCATCGAGCGCACCGGGCCGCGCCGCCAAGGAGGCCAGCCGTCGATGTGCCACTGCCAACTGTCCGCGCACGATCTCCTGCTGGGCCAGTCGTAGTTGGCCCAGGTCATTCCTGGCCGCAAGGCGGGTGAAAAGCACCCATCCCAGGCCTAAAAGCACCGTAATGATGCCGAGCCAACGCCAGCACCGCCGCATTCGACCCATGCTTGCCAGCGGCAGAGCCGCAGTCAAGACCGCCCGGCGAAATGACGCAACCACTGTAGAGTCGAGGTGGGGCGCGGTGGTTTAGGTCTGCATAGCGGGTGCTCGCTCTTTCAATTTAATCAGACTCTCTGCCCATTAGAATTGCCTCGGATCGATTGACCGATCAAGAAAAATGGCCCTCAGCGTGTGGCCGACCGGATCCATGAAGAGCATTTGTCCCTTGACGCTAAGGCCACGCAACTCAGAAATCAATCGCTGGCCGAGCGCCGTAAATTCCAGTAGTTTCATCGATGAACCCAGTACCCGAGGTGAAACTGGCAGCCATGCGCACTCACGCCTCGGCAGACCGCTCTCTGGTGCTCTTCTCGGCAGATGGGTGTCCGGCTCCGCTCTTCTTGGCAACCTTGACGCCGGATCCGCATGGAATATATCATACGGTATATATCATTGTTTCGGAGATTGATCATGAAGTTGGCCAAGGTCTTTCGCAACGGCCGCAGCCAGGCGATTCGGCTGCCCAAGGAATTTCGGGTGGAGGGTACCGAGGTTTATCTCAAGAAAACGCCCGAAGGCTTCCTGGTGATTCCGCGCGATCCATGGGAGATCTTTTTCGAAGGCGTTGCGGAACTGCCGGCTGAGTTCATGGCTGAGGGCCGACGCCAGCCCGTGCCGCAGAAACGGGCATGGAAGTCATGATCTACCTGCTCGACACGGATATGCTGATCTACATGGTGCGCGGCTTGAAATCTGCAAAGAACCCCAAGAACCGGCAGCGAGCGCAGGCACTGGTCGAGCGCTGCCGGCTAACCCAGGCCGGCGGCGATTCCGTCGGTCTGTCGGTTGTCACGGTTTCCGAGCTGGAGTTCGGTGCGCGCTGCAGTGGCGACTACGAGACAGAAATCCAAGCTGTCGGCAAGGTATTGACCCCATTCGATATCTACGACTACGACTCTGCATCCTGCCCGCACCATTATGGACGAATACGGCACGAGCTCGAAGCTCGCGGACTAACGATCGGTTCCATGGACCTGCTCATCGCCGCTCACAGTTTAGCCTTGACCGCGACGCTTGTGTCGAACAACCTGGCGCACTTCTCGCGCGTCAACGGGCTGACGGCAGTGAGCTGGCTCTGAGATACGAGAGACGCCAGTGAACGGCGTGACGCGCATCCCTCTGCGATCGAGCGCGGTGATCCGCATGCGGCCGAGGAGTTGCTTCGGAGCCGGCAACTCAAGTTGCTGGGCGGGAGAAGACTACTTCGCCGGCGGCGAAGTCGAGGGGAACGCCCGTCGTGACGGTGCTCTGGGCCCCGGTAATAGGATTGATCTCGACGATGCGGGCCGGGACACCGGGACTCGAGGTTGCAAACGTCGATACGAAGATTTCGCCCGAGGGGCTCAACGAGATACCGTTGGTACTGGCGAGAAGCCCGCCGGAGGAGACGAGATTCTGGCCGCCCGTCGTGGGGTTGATGCTCACCACGTTGCCGAGACCCGCCCGACCGCCGCCCGCGCCATCGACCACGATGAGATCGCCCTGAGGATCCAGGGCCATGTCAACCGGTTGATTGAGGTATCCGCCGGTGGCGATCAGAGTCTGCTGGCCGGTCTGACAATTCACCTGGAAAATGGCACCCGTGGTATCGGCAAGACTGTCGGCGAGATAGATGGTGTTGCCAGGACCAGGCTGGATTGCGAGCGGCTCAAGTAGCGAGCCTTGTTGCGTGACCAGTGTCTGTTTGTGGGTGCGCAGGTTGATCTCCACCACGTTTGGCTCGGGGTGCGACTTCGTTCCGGAGTCGGCAACGAAGAGATCGCCGTTTGTGTACTGGATCGCGAGCGGACGATCAATACGACCCCCGGACGCGATGAGTTTCTGGGCGCCGGTGGAGGCGTTGACGGAGATCACGGCTCCGGTTTTCTTGGCGGTCGAGTCGACGACATAGAGGGTGCCGTTCGGCGCCTCGCGAAGATCGAGCGGCGTCGAAAAGATGCCTCGCGACGAGAGGACGGATTGCGCGCCGGTCGCCGGGTTGACCTCGACGATCCCCGTGGGAGCGTGCTTGTCGACAATTGGCGTCGTGGCAACAAGGATGGTCCCATCGGCGGGTAAGACGTGCGAGAGAGCCCAACGCACCTCGAGCATGTCCAGGCGGGGGCAAACATACCGGCGACGGCCCAACAAGATCGACCGGCGCCAGAAACGATTCGTCATGGCGAGCTTCCTCTTGGGAGTACAGTACCGGCCCCACGTCGTATTGATCAAGAATTTCCTCAATCGGCGAACTTGCGATGGAAAATTCGGGTTTTCCCTTCCGACGAAGAAGGGACGAAGAAGGGTGGCTGGAACCTTTTCTTCGCTCGCTCTGGCTGGAACCTTTTCTTCGCTCCGGGCCGCGTGGCCGCGCAAAGAAAGCCGTGGCCATACCGCCGCCCGTCGCCGACGCTGAGTCAACCTGTAGAGGGGGCTCCGTCCCCCGATGGTGCCGACCTCGGATCGGCGGACGGAGCCCCCTCCTACAAAATCCACCTCGTTTTCGGCCGAATTCGGAATTCACAGACACGCTCTTAGAAGTTGTAATCGAACTTCTTACAGAGTCCGGGAAATAGGTTTGGAAGGTCTCTTTCTCGCCACCGAAGCACGCATGCCTTCTCCGTCGTTCCGGTCTTCATGACGAGCGGAGTTGCTTTCTTTTCGTCATAAACCTCAGGCGCTAGCGACAGCAGCCCTTCGCACTGGGGATCGTCAGAACTTTTGACTGTATCAGCGAACTGTTCGACACTCGTTTTGGCGAGCTCAAACGCGGCTTTCCCGTCCATAATTATCCATTGTCGGAAATAGTCGAAGGCATCGTCGGAACACCCGCTGCGGATGATATAGGCCAACGCCCAGATGTCCGAAGTATTCAGCTCGTTGAATCGAACAAGGATGCGCTTCATCGGACCATGAAAATCGTACCGCCCCGCGCAGAAGGCCACAGACAGGGTCTGGTCGTCGAGCCACTGAGAGGGGAAGGCGACCTCTCTCTGACTCACGTCCGCTCGGCAGTAGCCCTCAGCAGCGACCTGCTTTCCGGAAAGCCAATGATCGATTATCAGCCAAGTCCAATGGTTGCCGCTGTGGGCCGCGCCTTCGTCGTTGAACATGACGCGAACCACGCGTCGGCCGTAAGGAGACACGAGTTTGGGACCTTCGACGATTAGATCGAGAAATGCCCAGTACGGATAGAAGGAGGTACCAGACGGGATGAAGTGCCGGTAGGTGCGCCATGTGGCCCCGGCCAGCAGTAGGCCGACCTTTGCTACCGCGATCATCCACCGCCGCACCGTCATCCAGGGCGGTCGCATGGCCGAGACTCCTGGCGAGTCTGAGTTCTGGATGACCCTTCACGCCTAGCTTCCGTGTTGGAGGTCCGTGTGTAAAGGGTCGTTTATGGATTAACCGATGCGATCAGGTTGGTGGCAAGTGAACGCAGAGCACGCCGCGATCCAAGCTTTGCCGCCAAGAAACCCCCGGCGATCGCGAGTATGAGCATCGGCAGGCCGTAAGCGACCTCGAACACGGCGACGACCTCATAGACCTTCAACGGCTTCCGTGGGTCGATGACCAATCCGTGCTCGAAACACCACCGAAAAGCATCGGGCGGGAGACCCCGCAAGGAACCATAGACACTCTCAGAGACTTTATACGCCCAGCGATCGAGCACCCGGAGACCCGCACGGGAGCAGACGATGTAGGCGAGCAGCAACCCTAGTCCAGTCGCCTCGAACCCGGCCCAGAAGCGGCGGCTCCCGCCAACACTCCGGCTCATGACGAAGAGCCCGGCCTGCATGGCGCCCCCGACCAGCCAGCATCCGGCGAGAAAGTCCGCGTTGCGAACCGCAAGGCAGTCGAACGCGGCGAACGCCACCACAGCCATCACACCGGCGATCGTCGAGCGATGCGGCCGCATGGCTGGCCCCTGACAACTCTCGTCTCTGGATCACCCGCTCCACGTCCCGCCATCGTCCCGCGCCCGGATGTCGGCTCAACTATGATTGAAACGTCGCACGCTCAGCCGATCACGGAACGGCCCGGAGGCGTTCGGCCCGGAGCCTCTCTAAGACAGTGTCCGCGTCCTCAATCCGGTCGAAGGTCTGCACCAGCCGCAGGCCGAGCCGGGTCAGGGCGTTGGGACCGTCGCCGCAGGGACAGTGGTAGTCGCCGGGCCACGGCCGTCCGGTCAGCCTCCTGACGTACCGTGCCCAAAACGTCCGGGTGTCGCATTGAGTTATGGCATTCACCTCGCCCGTAACCGGTGACCGGAACACGCAAAAGAGCACACTTCCGTTCGGGTCCGTGGCGACTTCCATGGCCACCCTGACCAGCCAGGCCCCGAGCCCAGCGATCGCCACGAGGACCATCAGTTGCCGCACCGTAAACCGCACTCGGGGGAGCCTCATGGCCGGGGCCTCTCTGTGCTCGACTGGCAAGTGTGTTCTCTAGTTCACCCGTTCCACTTTCAAGCACATCATGACCCGGCCTGTCCGTTCCATCTATGGTTCTCACGTTGCGCCGACTCATGGTATAGACCGTGTGTAAGCGTACAGAAGGTCGTAATAATCTTCACGGTCTCGGTATTGTAGCCAGAATGCATGAACCTCGATCAGATGTTGGAAACCCACGCTCTCCGCTGCCGCCCGTAGTTCCCCCATCGTCATGCGCTCCCAATCCTCGCGGGAGAGCTCGTCGGGGCAAGCATCGATAGGCCTGTCGAAAAACAGTTCTAGATCTGCGATCATCCCGGAGAAGACGCTCGCGAGAAGGCCTTGTTCGCTGTAGGCGACCACAACATGTCCGACATCGAGAGCATCAGGCCTGTAGAGGATGAACTCCAGACGCGACCACGGGGGGCGTAGGCGTGATAGGCTTCGAAGCGACCGCCAGCCTCGAACCCTGACGCCCGTTACCAAATGATGGCAGAAACGGGTGCACCAGAGCCGGGTGACAGGCGCTCCAGGAGGCTGATATTGACGCCATTCGGGTCGGGGAGGCCCGAGAGGCCCGAGGTCATCGCATCGCCAGCCGAAGCTCGGGTGAGGTAGGTCGAACAGCGCCAGCCGAACAACAGGCGGGGAAAGCCCAAGTCGCAGAAGCTCTTGGCGGCGCTCTTCCGTTCGGTACGACGGAAACTGCAGAGAGCCGGGCGCGGAACTGCTCGGGGATTTCATGACGTTTGTTGAATGCTCGCTGCCGGCTGCAGATTTGCAGCTAGACCTGACCGCTCCATCTCTAGTTGAGCCTTGACACTTGCGGTTTGACGTAAGTCCTGAATCAATGGATCAAGGATCGTTACCCCAAAGCCGATATTCACCCTTTACACTTCCTACAGTCGTAACACCGGGATGTTCGACGCTTCTCAGGTCGCCGCGCTAGCGAAACGGGACCCTCGTCAAACCTACCGCGCCCACGTGCCCCGGATGAAGGCCATTGCCGAATAAGGGCGCCTCGCCTCCGCATGCGGACGAGCACGACCTTCGTGTTGCTCGCGACATGATCGGCCCGACCGCGCTCTACAAGCTCAAGCTCTGAGCATCAGAAGACGACCCCGCGCCGAACCTCCTCCCTCACCCGAGCGAGCGGGCTGGACTAGAGCCGCGCACAGCGGCATCAGGACACGTCTCAACTTGGACGCTCGAGCTTCCACGTCACCTTGCCGAGGCTCCGGCCAAAATGAGCTTCTCGGTTGAGCACGGCTGCGAGCGTGAGCGTGTCTTCCGCGTGCGTGAGCGCCCGGTGCCACCATCGCCACGACGGTGAACTTTTTCGCGAAGGCACGAAACCTCAACGTGAATTAAGACGCGGTCACGGACGAAGAGGGCAAAAGCGGTCTACTAGGAAGCTGGGTCTCCCGCCGGCGGCCCTGCGATCCGACAATGGCGGCCGCGATCGCAGATAATATGAAACTTACCAGGATTAACGTGAATCGGACCTTTTGATCGAAGCCGGGGCTGTAGTACGTGGCCAAGTTGTCGGTCGTTTCGCAATACCAGTACAACAAGGCTCTCACGCCCCGCGACAACTGCGGCCGGGCGCAGAGCCAGGCACAGATGGCGGCCAAGATCAGAAAAGTCGCGTGCGAGCGCCTCAGCGGCTTCCCGCGCACGACCGCCTGGATGAGGACCATGTTCAGGGATACGAACAGGTAAAGATACAGCGGTTGTCCAAGCAGCAGCGTGATGCCTTGCGTTAGCAGAAACAGATTCGCGGCTGCGACGGCCACGAGCCCCATCAGATTGCCCGTTGAGGAACGCCGCACGGACATGTGGAACTCCTCACTGATGCCATAAGCGCTGGGCGAAACCATACCAGGGTCACTGGCGGCTGCACCCGGCCTCATGGTATCGAGGGCCGTTCCCAGAAGCAAACGGCGGCAGGTGCCACCGCGCAGCCGCACCCGGGTCATCGTTCAGCATGATGAGGCACCGAGATGCCAGATTCAGCGCGCGTCGCAGCCCAGCACACGTGCGGTGGTAGCGAGCAGCAAGTCGTCGCCCGCAGTGAGCATCTGGAGAGCGCCACCAGCGACGTCTCTTAGGGTGTCTAATTCCTGCTTGAATCTCACTGGGCGAACGGCTCGGCCGGAAACGCCAGATCCATCATCAATGCCCGGAAGTCGGGCCGGTTGCGGAGCGGGTCGAGGGCAATCTCGTTGCGGTAGGTGGCGAGGTTGCGGAAGCCCGTCTCTGCTGCACGCCGGAGCAGGGCCAGTGCCTTGGCGGCCGCCGCGTCGGCCTCGCCGGCCGATACGTCCGAGCCCGGCCGCCCAGCCGCCCACGAGAGCGAGGAGTGGCAACAAGCTTGGATAAAGGTGAAGTCCGGAGCCAGCGCCCGGCCCCCTCCAGCAGCGCGTCGGCCCGCCTCCAATCAGCCGCCGCGCCGGCGGCATCGCCCTCATCCCGGCGAGCCAGGCCGCAACGGAGTAGGCTCTCCCCCAGCCTGACGCGGTAGTCGGCGGTCTCGGGGTCGTGCTTCACGAGCGCCTCCTCTAGCCCCACTGCCCGCTCGCACAGGGCGACGCGCCTCGGCGGGCCTCCCGAGGCGGAGCAGCGCGGTCGCCGAATTGGTCTGGCAACTCGCCAGGCGGTTCCGGTAGTCGGGCACCGACGGGTTCTCCTGGACGAGCCTCGTCTGGATCGCCTCTGCCCGCGAGCATTCAGCGACGGCCTCGGCTGCCCTTCCGTTCTGCACCAAGAGCCAGCCGATGTTCGTATGGCTGTCCGCGAACCGGTTTCGGAATTCGGAGAAGGCGGGGTTGTCGTCGGCAAGCTTCTGTAAGATCGCCAGCGCCATCCCGAACGAATACAGCGCCTCGACTGGCTTGCCAGTATCCGACTGCAGATTGCCGATGATGTTGTGGGTGTTCGCCAGGCGGCTTCGGAATTCGCTGACGGCCGGGTTGTCGTCGGCCAGCCGCGTCAGTGTATCTACCGACCGCTCGAGGGCCGCCGTCGCCGCGGCCGGCTTCCCCGTTCTCTCGAGCATGACCCCAATGCCCGCGTAAATCGTACCAAGTAGGGCACGGCGGCCGTCGGAACCGGGTCCTGAAGGGGGCAGGCCCTCCAGAAGGTCACGCGCCTCCTCAAAGTGGGCGAGGGCCTGATCCGAATTGGCCGTCTCGATCAGAAGGATTCCGGCCGCGAATAGGCTCCTGGCCACGTCGCCGCGGGCCTCGGCGTCGGCGGCCGGTTCCGAGGCCAGCTCCCGACGTACCGCCAGCCCCTTGCGGTGTGCCGCCAGCGCCGCCGGCTTGTCGCCGATCTTCGCGGTCAGCTCGCCGAGCTCGAAGTACGCATTTCCCATCGCGCCGCGCGAACCCTTGTCGGGTTGACCTTTGAGCAGCCCTTCGAGCTTGCCGTAGAAATCGAGCGCGCCCCGCAGCAGCTTGTCTCGTAGCGGCTTGAACTGGTCGGCCTTGAGCACCAGGTCATCGCCCACCTCGCCGTGGAACAGCTTGATCGCCTCCATCGCCAGGTTGAATCGCGCCGTCTCGCGCTCCTTGGCGGCGGCCAGCTCGGTGTTGGCCGCCGTCAGCCGGCCGTTGGCCTGCGTCTGCACGGCCAGAACCGTCGCGGTGCCGAGGAGGAGTGCGACCACCGCGACTGCCGCTGTCGTCACCGCCGTCCGGTTACGCCGCGCCCATCGCCGCGCCCGCCGCACCAGGGGCTCGTGCCACGCGCTGACCGGCTCGCCGGCCATCCAGCGATCCAGGTCGTCAGCCAGGGCCTGCGGCGTGCGGTAGCGATCCTCGGGCACAGTGGCCATGGCCTTCTGGCAGACGGCCTCCAGTGCCTTGTCGAGCGAGGGATCGAGCAGCGACGCGCGCGGAAACTCCCCGTTCTGCACGGCGCGCAAGATGGCGCCGACGTCGTCGCCCTCGAAGGGCGGCTTGCCGGTCAAAAGGCAGTAGAGTGTGGCGCCAAGGCTGTAGACATCCGACCGCGGGCCCAGCCGATTCAGCTCGCCTCGCGCTTGCTCCGGGCTCATGTAAGCCGGCGTCCCCAGCGCGCTGCCTGGCAAGGTCTCAGACGAACCGCCCGACGACGAGGCAAGCGTCTGCTCTCCGACCGATGGTTCGGCCCGGCCGACCGCCTTGGCGAGCCCCCAGTCCACGACCAGCGTCTCGCCGTGCTTGCCCACGATGATGTTGGCCGGCTTGATGTCGCGGTGAATTACCCCGCGGGAGTGCGCGTAGTCGATGGCGTTGCAGACATCGGTGAAACGCCGCAACAGCCTGCGAAGCTCCAAGGACCGGCGACCGGGTTCCTTGTTCAGCGCCTCGTCCTGGTGGAACTGGTTAATGGCCTCCCTGAGCGAGTCGCCCTTGATGAAGCGCATTGCGTAGTAAGGATGGCCGTCGGCATCCATGCCCAGGCCGTAGACGGGGACGACGCCGGGGTGCTCCAGCCCGCCGGTGATCTCGGCCTCGGCGACGAATCTCTGGTGGCTGTCCGGGTCGTCGGCGTGCTTTTCCAGGATCTGTTTCAGCGCCACCTCGCGGTGCAACTCGTTATCCATCGCCACGAAGACGGCGCCGAGACCGCCCTGAGCATGCGGCCGGAGGATGCGGAACCGCTGTCCGTCCGAGGTAGCCGAGCCTACGGAATAAGTACTGGTGCGGTCAGGGTCGTCGTTTTCAGCGTCGGTGGCCGGGCCGTTCTTGCTCCGCGCAACGCGGTCGAGCGCGGCCTCGATCTCGGGCTCGCCTAGTGCGGCCAGGCTGGCGCGACTGGCGCGATTCGCCGGTACCGCGGCAAGACTTTTCTCGACATCGCCGCTGTGTTTCTTGACGTGCACGGCCACCATCGCCTCGACGGCGGCCCGGCCTTCGGTGTCCATGCCGCCACGGTTGACCAGGTGGTCGGCGAGTGGCCGCGCCTTGTCACGCGTCCACGCGGCGAATGCCGTAATCAGCGCCCCTGATCGATCATGCCGGTCTGTAAGGCCAGCAACCCAAAGAGCAGGTCGCGTGAGAGGTCAGTCGCGCGGGGCATAGTGGTCGCTCGCAATCAATCGGGGCCGGCACCTCAACCAGGACATCCCGGCCACGCCGGAACGACATGATCGTATCTCTCCGTCAACGTCCAAGTCGATCTGGAGCAGGCCGACGTTGCGGCGCAGAAGGCGTACGTCAAACCGTAGGCCACTGAAACCTCCTGACGACTTCAACACTTCCTAGCTCGCGTTTCCCTTGATCACGGAGATCCAACGATGTTCCGAACAGACAGACTGCGCGGCAGTCCAGACCAATGACTGCGACTGGGCGATCCCGATGTACTTCCTCTTTGGTTTCGTCATCGATGAGTCGCGGCATCGATCGTGGGATGGCCCGCTCGCGTCACCGGGCCTTCGGTCAGGCATCGCCACCCTGACGGGGTCGTCAGCCGTAGTAAATCACGGGGTCAAAAACCGTGATGAGCCTCGCGGTGCCGGCCTACCTGGTCTTACGGTCGGGTTTGAGGATGACGACCTCGACGTCTCCCTTGGGGTGGTGCGGCTGGAGGGTGGACTTGACGAGCGCAGCAGTCGCCTCGACGTCGGCACCATCGCGGACTTCCAGGATGAGCCGCGAGAGCTGCGTCTCCACGGCCTCGAGCTTCCCGGAGCGGTTGTCGACGATCCGCTCGCCGAACCGGAGCCTGCAGGTCATCAAGGGCATGTAGACATTGTCCTTGAGATCATTGGCCTGCTTGACCACGCCGACGACTGTGTAGTAGTCGGTCCCGACCTTGACCGACTTTCCGACCGGGTCTTCTTCCGGGAACAGGGCCTGGGCGACCTCCGAACTGACGACGACATGGTTCTGGGCCGCGGCATTGTCCGCATCGGTGAGGAATCTCCCCCGGTCCATCTCCAACCCAGTAACCGCGGCGTAGTCGTGGGTGGTGCCCACGACGCGGCATTCGATGGCGTGTCCCTGGTGGCGGATCTGCCTGGGAAGTTCACGGATCGGCACCGCCCTTGTAACGGTCGTAACGGCGGCCATGAGCCGGTCGAAGTCTTGGTACTTCAGGCCGTAGTTAACGACCCGAACCGGCGGGATGGTTTGTTTCTCGGCACTCGACAGGACCGAGCGGACTTCTATGTATGTCGGCTTAGGAGGAGAGACAGTCTTGCCGTTCGCCGCCCTGGCCGGACGGTCAACTCCCTGGGCCGGGGCCTGTTTCCGCGGCCCTTCGGGCGCGGGCTGTTGGCGTCCCTGGACGGCGACCCCGGCGGTCGTGAGGATCAGGGCCGCCGCGACGGCGACCAGCGGTTTCAGCCTGGTAAGCCACATCATCCGGATCACTCCTTCGGCAAGAGCGGTGACCGCCGCCGGCACGGCGCCGGCCGCGGGAGAACTCATCACGAACCGGGCCGAGTGCCTGAGGAGCGCCGCGGGCATCGCGGCCGAAGCTTCGCGGGCCATCTCGGCCCAGAGCGCCGCGGCGGCCGGAGCGAGCCCGCGCCGCACCAGGCGGTCGCGCAGCCTTTGCCGCCCGCGGGACAGGCGGCTCTCGACCGTCCCGACCGGGCAGCCGAGCCGGCGCGCCGCCTCCTCGTGAGGCAGACCCTCCAAGTCGCAAAGGACGACCGCCGCGCGTTGACGCTCGGGGAGGCGGCCGATCTCTTCATCCAGGATCGCGAGCCGCTCGGCACGGTCCGGATCAGGGGCCGGGCCGGCCACCGCCTCGACCCAGCCGGTCTCGCGCGCCCTCCGGCGCAGGGAGGTGGCCCGCGCCCGTGCCGCGACGCGGCGGCTGACGCCGTGGAGCCACGGCCCCAGCGAGTCGTCGACCCTGACCGCCGAGGCCCTGCCTACCAGCACCAGGAACGTCGCCTGAAACGCGTCGGCCGCGGCGTATCGGTCGGGCAGCAGCCGGCGACAAACGCCCCAGACCATCGGCCCGTGCCGCTCGAGGAGGATGGTAAACGCACTCTCCGCCGAGGAGTCGTTCCGGTTCACGAACCGCTCCAGCAGTTGCCTGTCGGTCAGCCCGCCGAGCATCCCGTCGCTGAACAGCGTCCGGATGCCACGGAGCGCACCCGAAGGATCTCCTCCGCCCATGAGCCTGGCTCCCCTATACCGGCCTACCAACGTCAACATGCACGGACCCGGGAAATCCTTCCAACCTTCTTCCAGAAAATAGCCGAACCGACCCCTCGTCCCACCAGTCAGCGCCGATCGTGGCGCTCGCTGATTCACAGGAGTTCCTCATCCTCATGTAACCCACGGAGTTCTCCATGCCAACGTTTGATCTCGTCGTGGACGAGGTTGTTCCCTACCGCGGGTGTGAGTTCCGCGTCCGAACGTGGTGCCAGGCCGGCTTCCAGCCGCTGGTGCTCTCTTCTCAAGTGCCCGGCCACCCGCCGCCTCACTTATGCAGCAGCTACCTGGCCAACCTGACGCTCAGGAACTTCCTGGCCTTTGACCCATGGAACCGACATGCACAAGTCGTTGTGGCGTAAGGACATGACGGTCCACGTCGGTTCCAGCGGGGTCACATCGAGTGCGCGCTCAGCCCGGCGGCGCGAATTCGGCGTGCTTTGCCCACTTCCGGTGCAGCAACTCTTGTCGTAACATCATTGTTATTTACATGATGTGCTCCGCTTAAGAAATTTCTAAACGAACCCGGCGCGCACAACTCGCGATTGATATCGCGCGCCTTTCGGAGACGCCCCGGAACGGGCTGGGGTTGAACGCCCGGCGGCGTTCTCGCCCCTGGCAACGGCGGGATTCGCACGCAGACTCTCACCTTGCGCCCGAAGTACCCGGCGGCGGGTTGGACGGCTCACGATGCGACAGCAGGAACGCCAGTAGCCGGTAGAAATCGCCCTCGGGAATCTGGTCAACCAGGTTTGCGGGCATCGGTGAGAGGGTCGCCGTTCGAGCGTTCTTCGACCGACGATTTCGGAACGCGCACCTCCTTTCCCTGGGAGTCGGCCAGGATCAGCACCTCGCCTTCTTCGCGCAAGAGGAGGCCCGAGACAACCTGCCCGTTTTTGAGGGCGAGATTCGTCAAGCGAAACGACTGATCGACGTTCCGATTGGGATCGAGGATGTCTTCCATCAGGCGATCGATCCCGCGGCTGCCGATACCGTCGAGCTGCGGCCCGACCTTGGCGCCCTTGCCGCCCAGTTGGTGACAGATCCCGCAATTCTTCTCGAACACGCCGGCACCCTGGCTCGCCTCGGCCTTCGAGCGAGCGAAGCCATCGTGGCGGCGGGCGAACAATTCCTTGAGCTTCTGGTCGGCCGCCGGCAAACCCTTAAGAAGTGTCGCGATCCGATCGGCCACGTCCGGCAATCCTGAGCTCTCGAGCCGGATCGTCACGCTTCGGTCCTGAAGCAATCGCGCCGACGCCTTGCCGGCCGCGATGGTCTGAAGCAGCGCATCGGACCCGCTTCGGCTCTGCACCAGAGCCGAAGCGATCGCCGACTGCAAGCGTTCAGGCGCGATCGGCAAGTTCTTGAGGAGAGCCGCTTCGGCTTCGGCTCGATGCTGATGCCCAAGGAGATATGCACCCCATTCGCGCATCGCGACGGGCGCCGCCGCATCTCCGAGCACGTCGGCGATCAGCGGTAAGTTCGCCCGCGGATCGATCACACTCAGCGCGCCCATCGCGTGGGTTCGCGGCTGGTCGGGCAAGTCACGGCGTTCGACGATCAGTTTCTTGAGCTCGGGCTGCATCTCGCGGAAGCCAAAGTCGCGCACCACGTCGATCCCGAGCGTCACCTCGCCTGGTTGCTTTGAGTCCAAGAGCTTGTGTGCCAACCGCGCAGCCAAGCGCCGGGCTGAGTCGTCAAGCCCGGCCCCGCGCTCCTGGGCCCCTTGCTGCATCGCCTTCAAAAGCTCGAGACGCTCGGCGGCCGATCGTTTCTCAGGCTCGACCAGCGCGACCAGCTCGTGCATCGATCCGGGCGCGCCGTAGCGCGCGATGTGATGAACGAAGCGCACTACGTTTGCAAAGGGCTCGTCATGGCGCTTCAGATGCCCGAGCAGAAATGCGGCTGCCTGTGGAGCATGCACGCCGGTCGCCACGTCGGCGAGATCGCGGCGGTCGCGCTCGTTCAAGGTCAGCGTCTCGAGCTGCGGCCACACATCCGGGTGCGTCAATTGGTCGCGCAATGCCATCCGCGCGACGTGGATCAGGTGCGTATCGTCGGCCGGCGTCGACTGCCGCAGAGCAAGCAAGGGCCGAACGTTGGCCAGCGCGGGATGGGCGCCTAGCACCTCCGCGGCCGCGCGGCGGGCGAATGGGTCGGGGTCGCTCAAGTGATCCTGAACCACTTTTGCGAAAGACGCCGACAGTGCGGGCCGATCGATGAGTGCCTTCAGGGCGTGAGTGCGCAACTCGCGATCGGCCTCACCGGCACAGGCCATGAGAGTCGTGTCGTCGAGCGCGTGGCGACGATTCAAAACCCATAGGCCGTGCACGCGCTGCCTTGCCGGCGCGCCCGGAACCATGATGTCTCGGACGGCACTCACCGCCTCATCGCCGCCACGCTCGACAAGCTGGTTGGCGGCTACGATGCGCACCGAAAGATTGGGATGCGCCAGGTCGGCAACCAGCTCGGCAACCGCCGTTTTTGTGCGATCAATCTGCGACGGTGCCGGCGCAGCTTTGCCGTCTACACCACGGTAGACAATCCGCCAAATGCGCCCGCGCTCGCGATCGCGTCCAGGATGAGTGAGCGGCACCTCGTAGTGACCAATGATCCGGTTGTAGAAATCGGCGACGTAGAGCGCACCGTCGGGCCCGAGCTCGATGTCCACGGGTCGGAACCAATTGTCCTCGCTCCAGACGAAATCCGGCTGGGCGATCCCCTTGGGCGACGACCCGTGCCACTCGATGTTGTCGCGGTTGATTCGGTTGGTCACCACGTTGCCGATGACCACCGTGCCCCGATACTCCACCGGAAACTGATCGGCTGCGTAATAGCTGATGCCGGCAATTCCCGTCGAGCCGTGGTCGTGCGTCACCATTTCGGGTCCGAAGCCAAGGCCATCGTCGGGCTTGCCGAAGCTGGGATACCACGCTCCCTTGAGCAGTTGATAGACGGGCCGGCTGTGGCAGTCGCATGAGTAAAGATTGCCGAGCGGGTCGAACGCCAGCCCGAACGGGTTGACCTGGCCGTGCGTGAAGTACTCGGCGTGCGACCCATCTTGCCGCATGCGGTACGTGTTTCCCGAGTTCATGACGATCGCGCGGTGGTCGCTGCCTTGAACCTTTGAGTCATTGGTATAGCCGTGGCAGGCGTAGATCCAGCCGTCAAAGCCCCATGAAAAGGCGTTGGTCATCCCGTGCGTGTCGCGCGCGCCGAAGACGCCATAGAGTACTTGGCGCGAGTCGGCCCGGCCGTCGCCGTCGTCATCGCGCATCAGGTAAATGTTGGGAATGCTGTGCACGATCGCCGCCCGGGCCGACGACAACGGCAATAACCCGATCGGGATATTCAAGCCGTCGGCGAACGTCTCGAGCTTGCGGGCTCTGCCGTCAGCTTGAAAGTCCGAAAGGATCTTCACCGTGTCGCGCGGCTTGGTCCCCGGTGGCGCGGGGTAGGGGTACTCAACCGTGTCGGTGACCCAAAGCCGCCCGCGATCGTCGAATGCGAGGTTCAAGGGCTTGTGAATCTGCGGCTCCGACGCGACGAGCTGAATCTCAAAGCCGGGAGGTGCATGGAGTGCTTTCTGCTCTTGGGCGGGCGTGCGCGGCGGGAACGACGAAACATCTTCGACCGGAGCAGGTTGCTGCGCACACGAGACACGGGATAAAATGGGCGAAAACGCTCAGGGCCAACAAAACACCAATGGCTCTTAACGATTGCATGTCACCTTCCCGCAGAAGTTACCAGAACCAGCGCACGCTGCCGTGTGTCCAGGAAATCGGAACCGATTTTCCCAGGATCAGGCCTCAAACGCGAGGGGGGCGTCGTTGACTGGTTGCCGTTGACCGTACCCGGCAGATCACTACAATTTGGCGCCAGTTTCCGGAAGTGATGAATCGCGAAGAATTAAGGAGAACGATGGCCGACGAGCCACGCGAAAGTCTGGAAGCGGTGCGCACCCAGAAGCTCGCACGAATCGCTGAGCTGGGGATCGACCCGTGGGGACAGCGGTTCGACGGACACCGGCCAATCGGCGAGGTGCGCGCCTTGGCACCGGCGGAGGGCGCGACCGACGAGCCCGGTCCGACCGTGCGCGTCGCCGGCCGCGTCATGCTCAAGCGCGGGCAGGGCAAGGTCGTGTTCCTCGATCTACGAGATTGGACCGATCACATCCAGATCTTCATCGGCAAGCAACAGGTCGGCGAGCTCGGCTGGAGCCTGGTCGATTTGCTCGATCTGGCCGACCTGATCGGCGTCGATGGACGGCTCGGGCGCACCAAGACCGGCGAACTGACCGTCTTCGCCGACAAGCTGACGTTTCTCGCCAAGAGCCTGCTGCCGCCGCCGGAAAAATGGCACGGCCTGACCGACATCGAACAGCGCTACCGGATGCGGTATGTCGATCTGTTCTCGAGTCCTGATTCGCTGGCCGTTTTCCGGGGCCGCTCGACCCTGATTGCGTCGTTCCGCCAAACAATGGCCGCGCAGGGATTCATCGAAGTCGAAACGCCGACCATGCAGGCGATCGCCGGCGGCGCGGCGGCGCGGCCCTTCGTCACGCATTTGAACGTGCTCGATATCGACCTTTTCCTCAGGATCGCGCCCGAGCTGTACTTGAAGCGCCTTTTGGTTGGCGGCATGGAACGCGTCTTCGAGATCGGCCGGGTGTATCGCAACGAGGGCTTGAGTCCGCGGCACAACCCCGAATTCACGATGTTCGAGGCCTATCAATCTTACGCCGACTACAGCGTGATGATGGACCTCACCGAGGCCCTGATCTGCGGCGCCATCGAAGCACTGGGTGGCGGCTACGTGCGCCCTTGGGGCGAGACAACGATCGATTTTACGCCTCCCTGGCCGAGGCGGACCCACGCCAGCTTGCTCACCGAATTTGCCGGGGTCGATCCGCGCGACGACACCGCCCTGCGGGCGCGCGCTGAAGCCGCGGGGCTTTCCACGGCCGGCAAAGACCACGACGTGGTCGCCAGCGAGCTCTTCGAAGCCACGGTGGAGGAACGCCTCGATGGTCCGATCTTCGTGATCGACTATCCCGCCGCGATTTGCCCGCTCACCAAGCGGAAGACCACCGACCCATCGGTCGCCGAGCGGTTCGAGCTGTATATTCGGGGCATCGAGCTCGCCAATGCCTACACCGAGCTCAATGATCCGACGCTGCAAGAGGCGCTGTTCAAGAAACAGCTCGCGGGACTGCCGGCCGACGAGTCGATGGCCAAGATGGACGACGACTTCGTGCGCACCCTCAAGTACGCGATGCCTCCTGCCGGCGGACTGGGGATCGGGATCGACCGCCTTTGCATGGTGCTCCTAAACCAGGGAAGCATCCGCGACGTGATCTTGTTTCCGCTCATGCGCCCCCAGCCAGGGAGCTAGAACGAGCTCGAGCACTGCCCTTTTGCTGCCGGCCAAACCACGGAAGGAATGAAATGCATGTACAAATATCTCCTGTGCTGGCGTTACTTGAAAACGCGCTACATTGCTCTTGCGAGCGTGATCAGCGTGATGTTGGGCGTGGCCACCATGATCGTAGTCAACTCCGTGATGGCCGGGTTCTCGGAGAAGATGCGCGACCGGCTGCACGGCGTGCTCGCCGACGTGGTTGTCGAATGCATTTCGAACGATGGATTTTACAATTCCGACGAGGTCATGGCCCGTGTCCGGGATACAGCCGGTGACGAGATCGTCGCGCTGGCGCCCACCATGGAAACGGCGGCGCTCCTGCACTTTCGCTTCGCGAACGGCCAGGTGATCAGCCAGGTGGTGCGCTTGATCGGCGTGAAGCCTGAAGACCGGGCCAAAACCGGCGATTTCGGCGAGTTCCTCTTCGACGATCACAACAAGCGGATTGCACCGTCCTTCAAGGTCACCGACGAACTGCGAGCCCTGTCGCCGGTTGGCCAGATCATAGGAGATCTGCCACCGCCGGACCCTGACGACAAGGTCAACCAGCAGATTCGCGAGGAGTTGAAGGAGCAAATGCGGGAGCAAACGCCCGACGAGGGCGTGATCCTGGGCTATGCCTTGGCGACGCACCACCGCGGCAAGGGCCGGCCCGACGTGTATATGGCGCCTCCGGGCACCAAGGTCTACCTGCTGTTTCCCCGCGCAGGCCAGTTCAAATCGGAGGGCGGGCATGACACGTTCACGGTGGTCGGTTACTTCAAAAGCGGCATGAGCGAGTACGACTCGACACACGTTTATGTGCCGCTTGAGCGATTGCAGGATCAGCGCCTGCTGCGCGATGAGCGCGGCCGCGGCGCCGTCAACCAGATTCAGATCAAGGTCAAGCCCAACGTCTCGCTCACCGATCTGGCCGAGAAGTTGCAATACGAGCTCGACAAGCTTGAGCCCGGGTTCTTCCGCGTCTACACCTGGGAGCAGAAGCAAGGGGCTCTACTCGGGGCGGTTTCGATCGAGCAGGGGATCCTGAACATCCTGCTCTTCTTCATTATCGCCGTCGCGGGTTTTGGCATCCTGGCGATTTTCTCGATGATCGTGGTCGAGAAAACCCGCGACATCGGCGTGCTCAAGGCGCTGGGGGCGTCAACCGCGGGCATCCGCGGGATCTTCCTGGGCTATGGCCTCTTGCTGGGTGCTGTCGGCAGTGGGGTCGGGATGGCGGGCGGGCTTTTGTTCGTGCGCTACATCAACGAGATCGAACAGGCGCTGAGCACGGTCATGCACCGCCGCGTTTTTGATGACACGATCTACTACTTCGACAAGATCCCCACGATCGTGCAGCCCGTGACGCTCTTTTGGATCGTGGCCGGGGCGATGGCCATCGCGGTGACCGCCAGCATCTGGCCCGCTCAGCGCGCCGCCAGCCTGCACCCGGTGAGGGCCCTGCGTTATGAATAATCACGCGATTATGGATTTCCAAGGAGAGCGAAAGACGATGGCTCCCCCATCTCGCAGTGCAAGGATTGCAGAAGAGCTTCTGGAAGGGCAAGAACGAGGTGCCGGTGTTGCACGGCGTCGACCTCGCCGTCGAGCGCCACGAGATGCTGGCGATTGTGGGGGCGAGCGGGTCGGGCAAGAGCACGCTCTTGCATCTCGTGGGGCTCTTGGACGCCCCCGATCGCGGCGAAGTCGTGCTCGACGGCGCCCGAATTGATCACGTCTCCGAGCGCCGGCGCGACCAGTTGCGCAATCGCACCTTCGGCTTCATTTTCCAGTTCTATCATCTGCTGCCCGAGTTAACCGCTCTTGAGAACGTGCTCATCCCCCAATTGATCGGGCATGGCATCTGGTCGTACCTACGAGAGCGACGGCGGCTGAAGCGTGAAGGAGCCGAGCTTCTCGAGCGCGTCGGGCTTGGGCATCGCATGACCCACTTTCCCTCCGAGCTTTCCGGGGGCGAAATGCAGCGTGCGGCGATTGCCCGCGCCTGGCTGGCCGGCCAGCGGTGCTCCTGGCCGATGAGCCCACGGGAAACCTGGATGCGGCCAACGGCCAGGCGGTCATCGACCTGTTGCGCGACTTGAACCGCGAATATGGTCTCACTATGATCTTAGTGACGCACGATCAACAGATCGCCAAGCAGGCCGACCGGGTTGTTCGGCTTGCCGAAGGTCGAATCGAGCGGTGGTCGCAGCCGGTCTGGGCGACCGCCAACGGCGGGGGCCCCGCGTCGGCTTTCGCCGCTCCAATGCGGTGAGCGCGAGGAGCGTGAGTGTGAGCCTCAAGGTCTACATCGGTGGCAAGCTCTACGACAAAGCCGACGCCAAGATCAGTGTCTTTGATCACGGCCTGCTCTATGGCGACGGCGTCTTCGAAGGCATTCGTGCCTATTCCGGCCGCGTCTTTCGCTTGAAGCAGCACGTCGACCGGTTGTACGAGTCGGCGCAGGGAATTCATCTGCGAATTCCGATCGCGCGCGAGGCGATGGCCGCCGCGATCGAGGGCACGCTCGCCACCAACAAGCTTTCGGATGCCTACATCCGCGTGCTGGTCACACGGGGAGCCGGCAGTCTGGGGCTCGACCCGCGCAAGACCACCGACCCGCAGGTGATCGTCATTACCGACAGCATCAGCCTGTATCCTGAAGAGCTCTACGAGCACGGCCTCAAGATCATCACGGCTGCCACGACGCGCAACCATCCCAATGCCGTCAACCCGCGCATCAAGTCGCTCAACTACTTGAACAACATCCTCGCCAAGATGGAAGCGATCCAGGCCGGCTGTTTGGAAGCGCTCATGCTGAACCAGAAGGGTGAGGTCGCCGAGTGCACCGGCGACAACATTTTTGTGATCCGCCGGGGCGCGATTCACACTCCCGCGGTCGAACGCCGGCATTCTCGAGGGAGTCACGCGGGCAGCAGTGATCGAGCTGGCACGCGCCGCCGGCCACACCGTCATCGAGGGAACGATGGACCGCCTAGACGTCTATAACGCCGAGGAATGCTTCCTGACCGGCACAGCGGCCGAATTGATCCCGGTCGTCGAGTGCGACGGCCGCACGATCGGCTCGGGACGTCCAGGGCCGATCTTTCGCGACCTGCGCCAGCGGTTTCAATCGCTCGTGCACGAAGAACGCTGAACACGAGGCACCCTGTGCTCGAGATCAAATCGATCCTGGCCCCGACCGACTTCAGCGAACACTCCCGGCAAGCGACGGCGTTTGCCTGCGGATTGGCCGAACGACTGGGATCGAGCCTTCACCTCCTGCACGTGCTTTCCGAGATCCTCCCCGCCGGTCCAGACCCGCTTTTGATGCCCGTCATGCCGGCGTCGTTTTACCAAGAGAACGAGGAACGCGCCGGCGAAACCCTCGCACGCTCGCTTGACCCCACCTGGGGTAAGCCTCCTTCGGTGACAAACGTCGTGCGCTGGGGCAGCCCGGTCGAGTCCATCGTCTCGTACGCGCTCGATCACCACATCGATCTGATCGTCATCGCCACCCACGGCCGCACAGGGCTTTCGCATGTGCTCTTGGGCTCGGTCGCCGAGCGCATCGTCCGCGAGGCACCATGCCCCGTCCTCACCATTCGCGATCGACAGCGCAAAAAAGATGAAGGACTCGGAAAAAAGGCGAAGGATGAAGGCTGAAGGAAAATGAATGACGAGCACCGTCGGATTATTTACCGCGGGCTGAAGATCGATCTTGCGCTCCAGTCGGTGAAGCTGGCTGACGGCCGGCGCACCGAGCGCGAAGTCGTCGTTCATCGAGGGGCCGTGGCGCTCGTGCCGATGCTCGATCGAGACCACGTGTGTATGGTCAAGAATGATCGCTACGCGATCGGCAAGACATTGCTCGAAGTTCCCGCAGGCACGATTGACCCTGGCGAAATGCCCGAGCAGACCGCGCAGCGCGAGCTCGCCGAGGAGACAGGCTTCCACGCCGGCCGCATCCAGTTTCTACGGCAGTGGTACGTCTCACCCGGCGTCATGACCGAGGTGATGTACCTGTTTCTGTGCGAAAACCTGGGCCAGGCCCGACCGCAGCACCAGCTTGACGAACGGCTGGAGACAGAGATCGTGCCCTGGCGCGATGCCTTGGCGATGGTCGATGACGGCAGAATCGAAGACGCCAAGACGATTGTCGCGCTCTTGCTCTGCGATCGCTTGAGGTAGGTCGGGCTTTCTAGCCCGACGACAACACGCCCAGGCCAATTCAGTGCAGGTCGGGCTTTCTGGCCCGACAGCCGCAGATCGAGGCCAATTCACGTCCGGCCAGAAAGCCTGACCTACGGGTTGCCCGTTCCGCTGAAGGGGAACTTGCTCGGCACGAGAACCGAATCAAGCGGATGATTACCCGGTCGCGGCTGGTGGTTGTTGTTCAGGAACAGGTCGGGATCAAGCGGGCCGATCCGCCGCGAATGATACCAGCCGACGCTGCCGTCGCCGAAGAGAACGTTCTGCCCCCGCCCGCCGTGATTGGGGCTGTTGCCGTCGTGGATCGCCCGGTAATCGTCGTGTCCGGGTTGATCCGCGAGCACGGGAATGTGCGACGACGCCGTGGGTTCAAGCGGCTGGAGGTGTCCCGACGCGTGCCGGTAGCCGACGTTGTAGGCATAGTCCCAGGGCAACATCGACCGGTACCGCGCCGGATCGGTGCGGCGAATCTGATCGACTTGCTCGAAGCTCGCCAGCTCTTTGATTGCCTGCGAGCACCTGCCGTTGCACGGGCAATCGAGCACCGACAAGTCCTGCAGAGTGCCGGCATCATGCATCATGACGGCGAACATCCCGGCGTGCGTATCGGTTCGTTGCGCCGGGGGATGGGGCAGAAAGCGTTGGAGCGACGCGTACTGCGCCAGGCTGTTGCCAAGCTGTTGAAGGTTGAACACGCAACCCGCCTGGGTCATGCGATCGCGCGACCGCTGAATCGCGGGTAGCAGGGTAAGAGTACCGGCGATGAAGATGCTGGCCGCGACGGCCACATCGGCCCACCGAAACGGCACGCGCCGGGGCACGGCATCGAGCCACGTCCTGGGCCGGCGGCGATATCGCGCCACGAACGTCACCGTGCGCCGAGCCAAATCGGGCGGGCATTCGTCGTCGATTCCATCGTCCAGGAGAGAATGAATCGCTGCTCGCAGGCGCTCCGCCTGACTGGCTTCCTGGTGAGTCAAGCGCAGTCGCGTTGCTTCACTCTGCTCGGCTTTGCTCAAGGCGTGCTCAATAAGTTCGTCGGCGTTCATGGCGTCATTCGTCTCCACGGCGCTCCATTGACCCTGCCATCTGCTGGAGCTTCTCCAGCGCGGCGTGCAAGCGCGACTTCACCGTACCCACAGGAATCTTGAGAATTTCTGCGATCTCACGATACTTCAGGTCCTGATGGTACGCCAGAATCAACGTCTGGCGCAATGCGTCCGGCAGCCTTGCAATGCTCGCACGCACCCATTGTTGTCGCTCGGACTCCTGGAGATGTGCGAGCGGTCCTCCGTCATCGCTCACCAGTAAATCAATCAGATTGCTGGCATCGGAGTCTCCGCGCGAGGCATTCACGCGCTGATCGAGGCTGACAGTCGGATGCCGCCCGGCCTTCCGCAGGGCATCAACCGCCTGATGAGTCGCAATCGCGTACAGCCAGGGCCGAAACAGGCGGCCCTTCTCAAATAAGTCTCGTTTTAAGTGAACTTGCAGGAAAGTGTTCTGAAACACGTCCTCCGCCAGGGTCGGATCGCCCAGATACCTCGAAAGGTATCGATACAACTCGCGCTCATAGCGATGAACGAGCTCAGTAAAGACAGCCGCGTGGCCTTCCTCGCGATACCGGCTCATCAATTCCTCGTCAGAGAGCTGACTGAGGTCTTCCGCCGATTCGGAGGTTATGGCCCTAACCATCTTACGTTTCGCCGCGGCCAAAAGTTCAAGACCCACGCGCCAACTCGCCGCAGTCGGGCTGCCGGCAGTGCCCCGTGGACGGGAAAGCCTATCGTAAAATTAAGTCTAAAAAGATCTTGGGACGATTCAAGTATCTTCTGAACGATCAGTTTCGGAGATGTATCGCGGACAAAAGACATCTCTCGGGTGATCTCCCGGCGATTCGCCGGCAGTCATGGCTGTGTGCGTCAGGATAACAGGATAACAGGGCCAGTGGCCACTCTTGTATGATGGTCTTAATTCGTGATCAGTAATTCCAGCGTCGACCTTAAAAGAACGTAACATGGCTGTCGATCTGAACGTGGGCCTCGAAGAGCATCGGCGGGGACACATCGACCGGGCGGCTCGCGTCTATGAGGCGGCCCTGGCGGAGAACCCTGACAGTCCCGACGCCCTCCATCTCGTGGGGCTGGTTTCGCTGCAGCGTGGCGATGCCCAGAGAGCTCTCGTGATGATCGGACGCGCTGCCGCGATCCGGCCCCGCGACGCGGTGATTCAGGCCAATCTTGCCGAAGTCTACCGTACAATTGGCGACACCGACCGTGCCATCGAGTGCTGCCAGACCGCCATCCGAATCCAACCCCAGTATCCCGAGGCGCATTTCAATCTGGGCTTGATCTATTTGCACCTCGACCGGTTCGACGAAGCAATCGCCCAGTTCCGCGAAGCCATTCGCCAGCGGCCCGAGTTCTCACCAGCGCACAACAGCCTGGGCAACGCTTTACGTCAAAGTGGCGACAAGGCTGCCGCGTTCCAGTGCTACCAGAAGGCGGTGTGGCTCGATCCGAGCTCGGCCGAGGCTCGATGCAACCTGGGGAAGATGTGCGCCGAGCTGGGTAACGCCAAGGAGGGGCTCATCCACTGCCGCGAGGCCGTGCGCCTGCGGCCCACCATGGTGGCCGCGCACAACAACTTGGGCAACGTGCTTCAAGTTCTGGGGCGGCTCGAAGAGGCCAAAGAGAGCCTGCTCGCGGCCCTCAAGTTCGACCCCGATCAGGTCGCGACTCACGCCAGCCTGGCCCACGTCTGGGAGCAGCTCGGCGAATTCGACCGGGCGCATGCGGCAATTCGCGAGGTGTTGAAACGCGACTCCCGCCACGCTGGCGCTGGTGCGCCTGGCGATCAGGCTGCGCGACAAGCTCTCCGGCGTTGACCAGGGCACGATCGAAAACCTGCTCGCCGATCCCGCTCTCGCTGCCGAGCCGCGAATCCAGTTGCTGTTTGGCCTCGCCCAGGCGCTCGACGCCAAGGGCCAGTTCGACCGAGCCGCCGAGCTTTCGCGCGAGGCCAACGCCCTTCAGGCCGCCGAGCTCAAAGAGCGCGGCCAGGCCTATGACCCCACCGTCCACCATTCCTACGTCGACGACCTCATCGCAGTCTTCACTCCCGCGTTCTTTGAGCGAACGCGCGGCTTTGGACACGAGAGCGAGCGGCCGATCTTCGTCGTCGGCCTGCCGCGCTCGGGAACCTCGCTGACCGAGCAAGTCCTGGCGAGCCATTCCCGCGTCTTCGGCGCCGGCGAGCTCAAGCTCGTGCAAGAGACGCTCGAAGCCCTTCCCGGCGTGCTCGGCCGTACCAGCATGGCATTGAACGCGCTTGAACATCTTGACCGCGACACCACCAGGCGCCTCGCTGAGCGCCATCTGGCCGAGCTGGCGGAGCTCGAGAAGGCCAGCGATCGGATCGTGGACAAGATGCCCGAAAACACCCTGTATCTCGGCTTCATCGCCACGATGTTTCCGAGCGCCAGGATCATCCACTGCCGCCGTGATCTGCGCGATGTCGCCCTTTCATGCTGGATGCTTAACTTCGCCGAGGTCCGCTGGGCCTGCGACGCCGAGCAGATTGCCGCGCGGTTTGCCGAATATCAGAGGCTAATGGACCACTGGCGGCGCACGCTGCCGGTTCCGATCTTCGAGCTCGAGTACGCGACGATGGTGGCCGACCTCGAGGGGACAGCTCGCAAGCTGCTCGAATTCTGCGGCCTCGACTGGGAGCCTGCCTGTCTCGAGTTCTACCGCAAGCAGCGCCCCTGCGCACACCCAGCGTCGTGCAGGTCCGCCAGCCGATTTACACGACCTCGGTCGGCAGGTGGAAGCACTACGAGCAGTCGCTCGCGCCGACTCTTCGCCAACCTCCGCGTTGACGAATCGGTCACGCCAGCAGCTTCTTGATCACGCGCCCGCCCACGTCGGTGAGCCGCTCGTCACGCCCGCTGTGTAAGAACGTGAGCTGCTTGTGGTCAAGGCCCATCAAATGCAAGATCGTGGCGTGGATGTCGTTAATATGTGCGTGGTCGTCAATTGCCTTGAGCCCGGCCTCGTCGGTCGCCCCGACGACCGTGCCTCCTTTCACACCGCCGCCGGCCAGCCACATCGTGAAGCCGGTTGCGTTATGATCGCGCCCGCGGCCGCCGCCCTGGCGCACCGGGGTCCGCCCAAACTCGCCGCCCCAGACGACGAGCGTTTCGTCGAGCAAGCCCGGTGCGCTTGAGGTCGGTGAGCAGCGCCGCAACTGGCTTATCGGTCATTCCGCTCATCTTTTCATGATTGACATCAATGTCATCATGCGCATCCCACTGGACGGCGACCGGGCCACCGCCCGAGTAAAGCTGCACAAACCGCACGCCACGCTCCACCAGCCGCCGCGCCAAGAGGCAGCGAGTGCCGAACTCGGCGGTGCGCGGATCATCGAGCCCGTAGAGTGCCCTGGTCGCCGACGATTCACTCGCGAGATCCACGGTCTCGGGCGCAGCGCTCTGCATGCGGTAGGCAAGCTCGTAACTTGCGATCCGCGCCGAAAGCTCGGTGTCGGCCGGATCGAGATCCTGCTGGTTCATGGCCCGCAACAGGTCAAGCGTGTGGCGCTGCCGGTCGAGTGACACGCCCCGTGGCGGCTCGAGATTGACGATCGGCGCCGGCCCGCTTCGAAACAACGTTCCCTGATGATGGGCCGGCAGAAACCCCGCGCCCGAACATGGCGCGCCGCCTTCTGGCGTCCCTTCGGGTTGGGTCATTACCACGAATGCGGGCAAGTTCTCGCTCTCGGATCCCAGTCCGTAAGTGACCCAGCTTCCCAGGCTGGGAAAGCCCATCATGACGCGGCCTGTATTCATCTGATACATTGCGGGCGCATGGATCACGCTGTCGGCATGGCACGACCGCAAAAGTCGCGATGTCGTCGGCGTGCCGGTGCAAGTGAGGCACCAAGTCCGACATGTCGATGCCGGATTGTCCATATCTGCCCCATTTGCGATGGCTGCCCAAGCACAGGGGATCATCCTCGAGGAACTGGCTGTGAATCTTGCCGAAGCTGGGTGGCAATGGCTGCGAGTCGAGCCGATTGAGGAGCGGCTTGGGATCAAACAGATCCATCTGGCTCGGGCCGCCCGTCATGAACAGGAAAATGCAGTGCTTGGCCTTGGCCGGAAAATGACCGGTTTTCGAGGTAAGCGGACCGGAGGCAGACCCTTCATCGACCGCGACGGCCCGTAGATCACGCGTGAGCAGGTCAGTGAGGCCGAGCAATCCAAAGCCGCAGCCGGCGGCCTTGAGAAACTCTCGGCGGCTGCGCGGTAAGAACGGCTGGGGGCCGGGACAACAATGAGGTCGCAGTGGCGGGGTCATTTCAGCGCTCAGTCCTAATGCACGTACAAAAACTCGTTGCTGTTTAGAATCGCCAGTGCGAGATCGGCCCATGCGCCGTCTTCGGCACTGCCGGACAGGGTTCGAACGTTTCCGTTTCCGTCTTGCCGACTCCTGTCATTCTCGATCAGCTTGGTCTGCGCGGTCAGGAACGCCTGCGCTCGCTGGGCTTCGCTGGGTTTGGGCTCACGCCCGAGTGCCAACTGGTACGCAAACTTGATGCGATCCAGGGCGCAATTTCCCCCCTCGCGCACCACGCGTGCGGCGAACGACCGCGTTCGGCTCGCGGCAAACTCGCTATTGAGCAGCGTCAGCGCCTGCAGAGCGTGGGTGCTGGTTGCGCGGCGCGGACAGGCGCTCTGGGTGTCGGGCGCGTTGAAGGCGTCGAAGAGCGGGTAGCGCACGTTCCGTTTGCGGAAGAGATAGAGCGAGCGGCGATCGTGTTCGGCCGGGTTGCGATCGACCGGCCACAGATCGACGACTTCCGCCTCGGTAAAGATCAGGTCCTTCACTTCTTTCTCGAGCGGCGCGAGCACGCCCGGCCCGCCGATCTTGGAATTCAGATCGCCCGAAACCGCGAGCATTGCGTCGCGAATCGCCTCGGCATCGAGCCTGCGAGCGATCGCGTGGCCGAAGAGCACGTTTTCATGGTCCTCCGCGGCGAGCTTGGGCTCGGGGTGATGCGTCTGGCGATAGGTTGCCGAGGTGACCATCAACCGATGCAACGGCTTGAGCTTCCAGCCCTCTTCGATCAGCTCCGACGCGAGCCAATCGAGCAGCTCAGGGTGCGAAGGCGGCTCGCCGCGGGTGCCGAAGTCGCTCGAGGTTGGCACGATTCCTCGGCCGAAATGGTACTGCCACAGCCGGTTGACGATCACGCGGGCGGTGACCGGATTGTCGCGGCGAGTCAACCAATTCGCCAGCCCCGCCCTACGGCCCGTTGCGCCGGGCTTGCCGCCGGCAGTGAACGCCCCGGCCGATTGGCTCGCCAGGATCACGCCCGGCGGCCGGGGCGCGACCTTCGGCCCGCGATTCTTGTAATCGCCGCGCTTGAGGACATAGGTCTCCTCGGCGCTTTTCTTTTGGTTGACCAGCCCCATGGCGTGCGCCGGTGGGCGCGGCAAGGTGCGCTCGATCTCGTAGATCTCGCGCTTGAGCTGCTCGCGCCGTGCGTGATCGCGCGGGTTTTGCGCAACCGCTTCAGCGACCTCCTCCCAGATGATCCGCAACGACGTTGCCAGCCCCTTGGCGAGCCGCTTCTGCGCGGGCGTCCGCTTCGATTCGGGCGTATTCATAACCGCACGTTCTTCAGCGCTCAGCATGCCCATCTTGTGAGCATTTAAAGCCGCCCGATAAGGTGCTTCGAGTGCCGCGAGCTCGACTTTGAGCGGTGCGACCTTCTCCTTGATTGCTTTTTCGATCGCGTCGTACGCGTCGCTCGCGCGCTTCGAGGCGATCGGAATCTCGGCAAGCTCCGACGCCGCGAAGAATGCTTGCAGCCGGTAATAGTCGGTGGTCGGAATGGCGTCGAACTTGTGGTCGTGGCAACGAGCGCAGCCGATCGTGAGCCCCAGAAACACCGAGCCAACCGTGCCGGCAATCTCCGAGAGCTCCGATTGCCTTTTGACCTCGGGAATCACGTTACCGCCCACGAGCTCGCGCGGTCCGCACCGGCAAAAACCGGTTGCGATCAGGGCCTCGTGATCACCGGGCTGCAGCTCGTCGCCCGCGAGTTGCCGCGACAGGAACGCGTCGTAAGGTAGGTCATTATTCAGCGCCCGCACAACCCAGTCGCGATACCGCCAGGCATCGGGGCGTTCGGCGTCGAGCTCGAATCCGTTGGAATCGGCGTAATGCGCCAGATCAAGCCAATGCTGCCCCCACCGCTCGCCAAACCGTGGGCTTGCCAGCAATCGATCGACCAGCCGCTCGTAAGCATCGGGACGCGCGTCGTGGAGAAAGGCTGCAACGTCTTGGGGCGATGGCGGCAATCCTGTGAGGTCGAATGTGACGCGGCGAATCAAAGCAGCGCGATCCGCTTCCGCCGAGTGCGGCAGCCCGAGCGCCTCAAGCTCGGCCAAGATGAACCGGTCGATCGGGTTTCGGACCCAGGTGCTGTCTTTCACGAGGGGCGGGGAAACGCGCTTGACGGGCTGATACGCCCAGTGCCCGCGCTGTTCGGCCGTGAACGTCTCGGGTGGGGCGTAGCCTTCGCCTGGCGGCGGCTGGTCGCCCGCCATCGCACCCGAGATCACGAGCAGAATGGCAGCGAGTTGAGCTGATACGAGCTTGCGAGGCGCGACGAGCATTGAGCGTGTATCCGCGGAGGGACGGTGTGGCTGGATTGCGCCACGTCGAAGCGATGCTGGGAGGGAGAGCATTCTTCAACAATGATTGTGCAAAAGCAAGGCGGATTGAGCAAGGATCATAGCCGGTCCGGATCTAGCTCTTCTGTCTCTCCAGCCTGATGCTCGGCGAGCGCCTCGGCGGCGAGCCTGGACAGTTTGTTCGCCGAGTTCCGGACCGCGTGGTCGAACTCATCCTCGACGGCAAGCTCAGCCAGTAGGCGCCAGCAAGCAACTCTTGCTCAGCCGGGGGCAGTTTCGACGCCTCGGCAAATGCGCGTTCCAGTAACGTAGTCATGGCGAGATTGTGCTCCTTCCAATATTAATTCTACTGTGACGAACGGTCTGCACCAAGCCCGACCCTGCCCACGTTGCTTGCACTTTGCCTCCGGTCATGACAGTCTCTTAACTGGTATTGCTCTCCCTGTGGCCGTCGTTTGGGTCCAAGGCGCTCCATGCGTGAGCCCGACGTAACACTAACCGATTTCGGCCTGGCTGCGGAATGCGCAGTCTGCGCGGCGTTTCTCGGCTTCACGCCGACGCGCAGCAAGGGACTGCGTACGGCGAGCTTGGGGTTCTTTGTCTTCCAGGGCCTTGCGGCTGCAGCCGGCGGCACCGTCCACGGCTATTGCCCCGATGTGCAGTTGCCCGGATGCCAGTTTCTCTGGCAACTGACACTGCTTTCGATCGGCCTAACGGCGTTCTTCGGCTGGATGCTCGCGGCGGGTTTGCTCGCAACCGGCAACGCAGGGCGGTGGCTTGCGCTCGCGGCCGTTCCCCAAATCGCGCTCTACGCCATGCTGGTCATCGTCGTCACTCAGCAGTTTTGGATCGCGTTCACGATCTACCTTCCCACCGCTCTGTTGCTCTTGGCCGCGTTCTGCCGCGAGTGGTGGATTGGGCACCGATTCCTCGCGGTCGGAGCGATAGGATTGGCGTTGTCGTTCCTGTCCTCCTTCGTTCAGTTCATGAGGATCGGCATCCATCCCGATTACTTCAACCACAACGCGCTGGCACATGTCGTGCAGGCTGTCGCGCTGGTACTCATCTTTCTGGGCATCCGTTCGGTGGTCGGCTCAGACGTTGCCGCGCCGTCAGCGTAGCCAAGGCTCGATTAGTGAGCATTGCAGTCTTGATCCAGGAGGTCCTGATTCATGCCGACACGCCGCGAACTTCTCAAAGCGTCCGCCCAAATCGGCGCAGCCGTCGCGCTTGCGCCTTCTCCGCTCTTCGCGCAGACACCCGGGCCTGGCGCCGTTGACGTCAACGATGTCCAGTCGCAATTGAACCCGACTCGCGTCCACGAGATCAAGCTTCCGCGTTCGATCGAAGACATTCAAAACGCGCTGCGCGACGCCAAGCGACAGAATCGGCCGATCAGCATGGCGGGCGGACGCCATGCCATGGGGGGCCAGCAGTTCGGCACCGATATGGATCTGCTCGACACGACGCGATTCAATCAAGTCGTCAATTTCGACAAAGCCGCCGGCCGCGTCACGGTCGAGGCCGGGATCGAGTGGCCCGAGCTCATCGACTACTTGCAGGCCCAGCATGCCGGCCCGAGCGAGGCGTGGTCAATCCGCGAAAAGCAGACGGGCGTTGACCGCGTCAGTCTGGGCGGCTCGCTGGCCTCGAACGTGCACGGTCGCGGCCTGGTCTTTCCGCCAATCGTCGGCGACGTCGAGTCGTTTACTTTGATCGGCGCCGACGGCGAATTGAAGACGTGCAGCCGCACCGAGAACCGCGAGCTGTTCTCGCTGGCAATCGGCGGCTACGGGTTGTTCGGAATCATTGCGCACGTCACATTGCGGCTTGTCAAGCGCACCAAAGTGCAGTGCGCGGTTGAGATCATTCCGGTCAAAGAGCTGATTGGCTGGGTCGATAAGCGAGTGGCGAGCGGCTTCGTGTACGGCGACTGCCAATATTCCACCGATCTCGACGGCGAGCCCGATGCGCACCCGGGCGTGTTCGCCTGTTACCGACCCGTGAGCGCCGATACTCCGATCCCCCAGGAACAAAAGCAGCTCTCCGCCGACGACTGGATCGCCTTTTACAAACTGGCACGAACCGACAAGAAAAAGGCATTTGAGGCTTACAGCAAGTACTATCGCTCGACCAACGGCCAGGTGTATTGGTCCGACACGCACCTGCTTGCCGGCAATTTCGATGCCTATCGCAAAGCTGTCAGCAAAGAGCGCGGCACGGAAATGATCACCGAGGTGTACGTCAGCAAAGAGAATTTCGTTCCGCTCATGGCCAAGGTCCGCCAAGACTTTATTGACCACAAAGTCGATATGACCTACGGCACCATCCGCTTTATCGAGCAAGACACCGACACGTTTCTACCGTGGGCCAAGGTGCCGTCGGTCTGCATCGTCTGTAACCTCCACGTGTTCCACACCGAACGAGGGAAGCAAAAGGCCATCGAAGATTTCCGCCGGATCATCGACCGGGCAATCGAATTCGGCGGAAGGTACTATTTGACCTATCATCGCTGGGCTACGCGCAAGCAAATCGAAACATGCTATCCTCAGTTTGTCGACTTCCTGCGTTTGAAGAAGAAATACGACCCCCGGGAATGCTTTCAAAGCGACTGGTATCGTCACTACAAGACGATGTTCGCCGATAAGCTCTGATGCAATGCGACGGACACGGCCAGATCGCAACGTGGCTTCCCTTTGGGAGGGCGAGCCTCCTGGCGAGCCGGTTTCCGACGGGGCTTCCCTTTGGGAGGGCGAGCCTCCTGGCGAGCCGGTTTCCGACGGGGCTTCCCTTTGGGAGGGCGAGCCTCCTGGCGAGCCGGTTTCCGACGGGGCTTCCCTTTGGGAGGGCGAGCCTCCTGGCGAGCCGGTTTCCGACGGGGCTCGGACGGAGCCTCGCCCTCCCGCGCGGACCTGTGATCACCTAATTGCGAGAGGATTTCCGATCGTCGTGACGACCACGCCCGTCCGGATCACTCGAGCTGCAATGCTTCTCTGGGTCCTGATGGGGCTCTTCTGTCTGCGGGTCTTGGGACAGGTTCTCGTCGAGTTCCTCCGCGTTGGTTTTCTGCCCTCGTCGCGGGAGTGGTTTTCGGGTCTGATCCCGTACCCGGAGCTGCTGGCGAGCCAGATCTTGATCATCGCATTGCAAGCGAAGATCGGGCTCGATTTCACGCGGCAATCCGGCTGGAGCTATCGACCGCGCCACCTGGCCGGACTTTTGCTGCTGCCGTTCGGGGCGATCTACCTGACCGCGATGATCATCCGCTATGTCCTCCGCATGGGCCTCTATCCGCACGAGCGCTGGACGGGAGGCTCGATTCCGATCTTCTTCCACTGGGTCCTGGCGCTTTACGTGATCACAGTCGGTGTCCATCACTGGCGGCAAAGCCGGCCGGTGCAGAGTACCGCGCCCGCATCGCTTTGGCGGCGATTGCTACGAGGCGGTTTGCAACTGGCCGTTTGGACTTTAGTCGCGTCGGGCCTTGCAGCTTGGGTCTTCTACCTGCTGCTCCCTTCGGTACTGGCTTACGAGCTCGGCATCCGACGGCCCGAGTTTGCAGTGCGGATTGAACGCTCGGTCGCCATGACGACAACGGACGGCATCTCACTTGTTGCCGACATCTTCCACCCGCAGCGCGCCGGCGAGAAGACTCCCACGATCTTGGTGCGCATCCCCTATTCCAAAACGTTCTTGATCAGTTTTCTGGCCACGACCGTCGGGCGGATGTGGGCCGAGCGCGGTTACACCGTCGTGTTGCAGGGCACGCGCGGCCGTTATGAGTCAGGAGGCGATTACTACCCCCTGCGCGGCGAACGTAAGGACGGTATCGACACCCTTCGCTGGCTTGCCGGTCAACCGTGGTTCGACGGCCGGCTGGGAATGTGGGGCGGGTCGTATTTCGGCTACACGCAGTGGGTGATCGCCGACTGCAAAGAGCCTGGTCCGACGGCACTCATGATCTACGAGTCCAGCACCGATTTCTACCGCATGTTTCACCCCGACGGGGCCTTTTCATTCAAGAGCGCGCTCTACTGGGCGTTGCTTTCGCACGGCACGAGTGATGTCGCGCCGAAGTGGGAAGCGATCGGCGCGGATTTGGCGGGGCTCCGCTCATCGAGGCCGACGATCGTGCCGAGCGCGACATCCCGTTTTTCGATGACTGGGCTCGACATGAAAAGCGCGATGAGTACTGGGCGCAGATCGATGGCGACGATCGAGCGCGCCGCCTCCAGGCTCCCGTGCTCCTCTTGGCCGGCTGGTACGACCCGTTTCTGCCGGGTCAACTGGCCGACTACGCGCGAATTTGCCAAGCAAGAGACCCGCGCGTCGCCCGCGAAACGCGGCTGGTTATCGGCCCCTGGTCGCACGCGGCCGCGGCCGTCCTTCCCGGCGGCGAGCAGTCGCGGAACTTTCGGCTCGAGTGCCTTGCACCCTCGCTCGCGTGGTTTGACCGGCACCTGCTCAAGAAGGACGTTCGAGACACCGCTCGCGTGCGCATCTACACGATCGGAACCCACACCTGGCGCGACGAGAACGAGTGGCCGCTTGCCAGGACGCATTTCACACCCTATTACCTGCAGGCGCCGGCCCGGCGAACTCGGCTGCCGGACGTGGCTCACTTGATATTTCGCCGCCTCAAGCGCCGAGGCACCCGACACGTTCACCTACGACCCCAACGACCCCGTTCCGACCGCGGGCGGAGCGATGCTCGGCGCTGGCGCGGGTAGTGCCCGGCAAGAGGCTCTCGAATCCAGGGCAGATGTGCTCGTTTACTCAACTGAGCCGCTCGCAAGCGACCTGGAGGTGACCGGCCCGATCGAGCTGTATCTCTACGTCTCGACGACCGCGCGCTGCACCGATTTCACCGCGAAGCTCGTCGATGTCTTCCCGGACGGCTCGGCCTGGAACATTTCCGAAGGCATCTTGCCGCGCTATGATGAACAGCCGGCCGGCGGCACCGAGATCAAGATCGACCTGTGGCCGATGAGCGCGGTCTTCAAGAAGGGCCATCGTCTGCGTCTGGAGGTCTCGAGCAGCAACTACCCAAGGTTCGACCGCAACCCGAATACCGGCCGAATCATCGCCGACGAAACCGAATTCGTGAAAGCCGAGCAAACGGTCCGTCACGACGCGCGCTCGCCGTCCCGGCTGATTTTGCCGGTCATTCCGTAACCGCTCCAGCCTGACCACGCAATTGCCAGAGCCGCACACGGCTCGATTCGAGAAGGTCGGTTAGGGCTGCAAGTAATAGCGCACGAGCAGAAACAGATATGCCGCGATAAACATCGCGATCACACAGATTGCCGTTCGGAAGATCCATCCCCCCTGTGTACCTTGCTCGTACTCGAATCCCGATTCCGCCGGATTGGGAATCCTTCCTGATGTCGTTTCCCAGCACCACCTGCCGCCTCGCGTTCCTGAAGATTGAAGTATCTATAGCCACTTGATGTCATGATCATCCATGCAGCGCAAAGCAGGATTCCGAATCCGACACCGAACCACTCTTCGATGACCGCAGCTCTGGGTCTGCCTGCCAGGAAGCCAAATATGATCGAGTTCGCGACAATCATCACGTTGTATCGCTGCCAGATCGTCTGGCGACTCAGAATTGATTTGGGCCATATGGGCGTTGAAAAGACCCGTCAACGCCACGTCTGAATATTGATCCGTTACCTGCTGTCCAGTCGGTTGCACCACGACTCTGCTTTCGGTATTCGGCGCCATCTTTTCACCGCCGCGCCTGATCGGAGAACAAACCGGATCGTGCTCCGGTGGGACCACCGGATTCCAACGCGATTCGCCATGCGGTTCTGTCCTCGAAGCGGAGCCTACCTGCCGAGGTTGCCGCCATCAAGGATGATTTCGGTCGCCGTCAGATAACGACAAGAGGCGATAAAAAGAACGGCTTCGGCAACTTCTTCGGGTCGGCCGACGCGACGCAGAAGTGTCCTGGTTGCAATCTCCAGAGCCGCGGTCGGGTTGGAGCGGAACATTGGGGTATCGATTGCTCCGAGGACCAGCGCCACGGCACGGATTGGGGCGTGCGAGTAGGCCCAGCTCACTGTCACGGCGGTCAGCGCCGCTTTGCTGGCGGTGTAGGCAACCGCCCCGGGAATCCTGCCCTCCGACCAAATCGACGACGAGCTCATGATGCAACTACCGTCGTTCTTCGGCATGTGCCGCAGGCCGTACTTGACGAACCAGATCGCGCTTTTCAGGTTGTTGGCCAAGACGAAATCGATGTCGGCGTCCTGCGCCTGTTCGGTTGTTTGCATCACCACGGCTCGGCCGGTTCGAGCGTCCAGGTTGGCCCCGATTCCACAGTTGTTGAATAGCACGTCGATCCGGCCGAACTCTCCGACTACCGAATCAATACATCTTTTCACCTGCGCTTCACAAGACGCATCCAGCACGAGGCGTAGAGCCCCGCTGCCGAAATCGGGCGGCCGCTCGTTGTTGAACGAGAGCGACTTCGCCTCGCTCAGAAACGCGCGCGCGGTCGCTAATCCAATCCCACTTGCGGCCCCTGTGACAACGACGATCTTATCGACGAACCTACGCATGGCGAGCTCCAGTCAAACAACTCGCGTATTCGATCTTGATCGTGCTCGCCCGCTGCGAGAAAACCAAAGGCTTGCTTAGCTTTACACTCGATCTTATCAGTTGCGATTGCACACGGCTACGCGATTCGGAATCCCCCGAATCGCGGAAAAGTTCGTTCCGCGAGTGAGACGGTCTGCAAATGCTCGGCGTGCCTGCGGAATTGCCGTTTTCGCATTCCGGCTTTCCCGCTCAACGTCGCACTCGTGCGCTCGAATGACATCGCGCGATCTCTTGAGTGGGCCGACTGTGTCCGGGCCCGCTGTCCACCCATTCTGCGGATTTCAGCGCAAGCCCAATGCAAATGCACGATGAACACCGCAAAATAAAACGCAATACGAAAAACTGACTCTTCTTATGCAGTCCGTTCATGGCCGGAGACCCTGTTCTTGGCACGCGTCGAACTGCGGCAACTTTCGAAGGTTTACACCGGTCGCGTGGACGCGCTGCGCCCGATCGACCTGGCGATCGGTGACGGTGAGCTGCTCGTCGTCCTGGGTCCGTCGGGATCGGGGAAGACGACGTTACTGCGGCTGATCGCTGGACTTGAAGAGCCGACTGGTGGCGGCGTTTGGATCGACGACCGCGACATGAGTGGCGTGCCTCCGCACCTCCGCGACTCCGCCATGGTGTTTCAGCATCCGGCGCTTTATCCGCACCTGTCGGTCTACGGCAACCTGGTTTTTGGGCTCAAGGGCGCGGCCTCACCCGCGCCCAGACGCGGGCCGAAGTCAATCGGGTCGCGGGGCTCCTGGGGCTGGACCGGCTGCTGGCGCGGCGCCCGAGTGCGCTCTCGGGGGGCGAGCGCCAGCGGGTCGCAATCGGCCGTGCGCTCGTGCGCCAGCCGCGATTGGTCCTTTTTGACGAGCCCTTCGCCAGCCTCGATCTCCCGTTGCGGGCCGCGCTTCGCGAACAAGTCGTCGACCTGCATCGACGGCTCGGCACCACGCTCGTGCACGTCACCCACGACCAGGCCGAGGCCCTCTCAATGGGCGATCGCGTGGTGATCATGGACCGCGGACACCTCTTGCAATGCGGCAGCCCGCGCGAGATTTACGAGCGACCCGCCCACCGCTTCGTCGCCACATTCGTGGGCAGCCCGCCCATGAATATCGTCCCCTGCCACATTACACTGCACGAGCAGTCGATCGAGGTGCGGCCCGTGGCAACCAGCCTGGCGATTCCATGGCTTGGTTCCGAAGCCCTCCTGCCGCCAGGATGGCAAGGCGCGAATTGCCACTTCGATGTCGGCGTGCGTCCCGAAGCCATCGCGGTGACGCCGCTCGATGAATCAATCGCGCCGGAGTCGTCGCGCACAAGGCCTCGGCCGTGATCCGCCGGCTCGAATTTCACGGGCCGGCGATCGTGGCGACCCTGGCCCTTGGCCCACACCGCTTGATCGCCCGTTTATCAGCCGCGACGCCGATCGCCGAACGCCAGCGCGTCTCGGTCACAATCGACCTGGCTCGCGCCGTCTGGTTCGATCAAGATACCGGCGAGGCTTTGCAGCGCCGTTAAGAGCCCCTTGCGATCGCTCGTCGCGGCGTTTATTCTGAGAGGCCTTCAACGAGTCGGCGAGACACCGAGGCAGCGCCGCCCACGCGAGCAACTCGCACGCAGAAGGAAGGGTCCACGCATGAGCACGCTGATTTTCGGGCGCACCTCCAACGGTGACCATCCGCTCAGTAAGATCATCGACGACTTGCTCAGCGGTCCGAATTCAGCGCGGGCCATCGGATTGAACCTGATGCACGACAGTCGTGTCGGTGGCCTCAGAGAGCAAGCATTTCTTGACGTCCTGCGCCACGTGTGCCTGGATCCGCAAAACACGACAAAGGACGCCGCGGAGCTGCTGGAAGTGGCGATGCGTCGCTACCGGCAGGAATTCCTGGGCGGGCACGCCGTCCACGATCCCCATCGCTCGGCCAATCAGCCTGACCGCCGAGTGCCGCAGTTCGCCGCCGAGGAGGAGAATTGTCTCAATCTATTGAACGGTGAAAGAAGGCAAAGGCGTCCGCGCGACGGCACGCTCTTGGCGAATGTGCTCGATCTCTGTGGTCTTGATGCTGTGTATCGCTTCGCCCAGGAGAATTCCGCCGGCGACCGGGAGTGGAAAAAGCTCTTTTCGGATTACCCGACGCGGACCGGGGCTCGAGAGATTGCCGATTGGCTGCGCAGGCACCTGGCCGACGGCAAAGGGGCGGACGAACGACGAACGTTATTCGTCCGCGAGACCCTGAGGGCACTGAACCGCCGTCGCGAGGCTGAGGGACCCTTCCAGCCCATCTGGGCGACGACGTGGAGGAAGCTCCTGCAACGGATCAAGAACGGGCAACCGAAAACCTGGTTAGAAGCCAGCGGTCTCGGTCGCGAAGATTCCGACCGTTGGCTCGTGGTTCTCGTCTACCCTGTCGAGCGGGTTCGCTCGCTCGCTCGCCCGACGGCGCTCGACGCCGGGTGGTACGATTGTCATTTCCCAAGCCCGATCTGCCTCTCACCGTCGCTCGGCGGCCATCCCATGGACCTGCAAACCGATCCCCGCCCCATGAAGCTCTTGCCCGAATTTGTGCACGAGCAAATCCCGTACGAGTATGCATACTGGGACAACAAAGACCGCCGGGGACCGAACCGGCTCTTGGGTTGCACCGCCGCGTCAACGACCGACGCGCTTAAGACCCAACGAACGAACCACCATGGACTGCTTCTCAAGACTTACTCGAGACAGAGTAACATCATTATTCAATGGATGCCCAATCCGTTTTGACTGGACAGTCTCCGTACAATGAACGAAAATTCGCGACCGTGGGCTACAAAGGGTGAGTGGGCGCCTCTTAAGTGAAGGCGGTTCGTGCGATGGCCGAAGGTAAGCAAGCACGGGAGATGGGCGAACGGATGCGTGTTTGGCTGGATGGCCCAGCAGACTCTTCTCGTCTGGTTGAATGGCTGCAAGGTCATGGGTTTCCGCCGGTTGGCTACGCGGATGAACCCTATCTGTGGCTCCTGCGCGGCATTGAATCGATCGCTGGGATGGCCCCGACGAGTGCTCGGGACCAGACCTACAGCGAGCTTTTCTGTGAACGCATCGCCAGGCTCCTGGATGAACGCCCGGATGAACAGCGTCCCGGCGTTCGCCCTGAACAAGTCCTCTACAATCTCTTTCTACTTTGCGCCGGTTTGAAATGTCCCGACTGTCTGGCCGACCCGCTTTCCAGGATTTTGGCCCGCGGCAAGCTCAATGGTTCGTATTTGGGTGTCGATCTGCGCGAGGCGCTGCGCTCCGCACTCGCCGAGAACCAGATTCATGAACGAATGCGGGAAGAATGGCTGGCAATGATCCGCGGCGAGTCTCGATTTCTCCCTGGCGACGAATACGCCGGGTTTGCGGGACTTTGGAAAATGCCCGAGTCGCCGGTATCACGCGGCGAGCCTGCCCTTCGCGCGATCGAAGCCGGCCTGGCAGCCTTTGTCGCTCGCCTCGACCACGAGAACGACGAAATCGGTCGCGCCCGTTTGGTTGAGATCGTCGACTCGCTTCGGCGCGCCTACCCGCGGTTTGACGATCTCGACCGATTCCTCATCGGCGCCGCAGATCGCCGTGATTGGCCCAAGTGGGCATTATCGACGCTCGTCCCGTTGTGTCGTGCAACCGACGATGCCCCGGAATGGTACGCCTGGAGGCTGATCGCAGATTGTGTCAATCATGCCAAAGGCGTCTCTCGGGTCGCTTCCGACACGCATTGCGATGGCTTTATTGTACGGCTCCACGTGACCAATAACTCCGCCCTGAAGCGAATACAGCAGATCGCCGGCCGCATCGCTGATGTGCTCGACGAGCACAAAGAACTCCGGTACCGCTCCATACTTTGCTACATCAATGCGATCATGATGGATTTCGAGGACAAGCTCGACGACGCCAAAGTAGATATCGCCGAGGCCCGCCGCGGGCTCTTGACTCGCGTCGGAGTTCTGGCCGGAGCCGGAGCCAGTTGAGCGGATCTAGCTCGATGCGTCCACCCCGATGAGCTTGTCGATCTGGCCAAGCACTCGGTCGAACGACGTCTCTTTCGGGACGATGACCACGCCCTCGCGCTGGGGGATTTCCGACTCGAAGTCCTTCTTGTCGAGCATCGTCAGGAAGATAATCGGCACACGCACTCCGCGCTCGGCCAACAGCCGCGCGCAGCGGAAGCCGGCGGTCTGAGGGCTTTCTCCTCGTTTGCCGGCCTCAGCCTTGCCGCGCCGGATCCAGCGAATCATCAGATCGAGGATGACAATATCGGGCCGATTCTTCGCTATTTCGTCGATCTGTCCCCGGAACTCCTGCTCAGTACGAATCTCGATCAGCTCTGCCTGAGGATAGTGGGATCGCAGGGCGTCGCGAAGATCGGTTAGCTGCAGGTGGTCGTCTTCGACGATGAGTATACGCATTCGGCTCAGGACTCCGCACTGATAGGAAAGACCAGCTTCACGTCCGTAATGCCGTCATCGGTCGTCGGCTCGATCGCGAGCCGCCCGCTGTGGCCTTTCATGATATGATCGACCATCCAGAGGCCGATTCCGGACCCGTCTTCGGTTCGGTTTTCGGCTTCTTTGCCGCGCCACTCGCGCTCGATGCATGCGCGGACCTCATGGGGCAAGATCCTCACGACTAGTCCGTAACTGCGCACGACAATGGTTAGTGTCTGCCGCGGGGCGACCTCACCGAACACAATGACGGTCGTATCCGGGTCGCAGTATTTCGCCGCGTTGTCCAGGAGACAATCCAGCGCCTGTTCCAGAAGGTCGAGGTCGATTTTGACCTGTTCGGTACGGGCGGCTTCAAAGCTCTTGGCCTGAAGCTCGAAGTGGATGTGGTCGTCAGGATCAATCAGGATCTCCGCGTCCTGGCATGCTTCAAATAGCTTTTTGATCAGCGTCGGGTAATCAACGAAAGAGGACTTGGGACGAACCGGTTGGTCATTCGCAAGATCGGCGAGGAGGCGGAGGCTCATCGTGACATGCTTCGCCTTGCGACAGAGGCCGCGGACCGCCTTGAGCTCGGGGTTGTCTTCTTGGCCGCGCATTGCTCGCTCAGCGCGGCGCTCTGCCTTGATTACCGGGCCCCTGATCTGGTGTGAGAAATCCTTCCAGATCTGGAGTTGCTTCTTCTGGTCGCTCTTGAGCTGGCCAATGGTGGCAGAGAGACGACTGTAAAGCCCGAGCTGTCGGGCGACGATCTCGGCAGCCTGCAAGGCAAATACGGAAAACGGAGTTTTGCCGATGCCGACGAGGTTGAGAACGCCGATCACACGACTATGCACCAGGATCGGCGTGTGACAGCTCCGCGACGCCGACGGCGGCACGTCGCGATATCTGCCGTCGGTCGGAACGGGGTCGAAGACCACTTGGTGCCCGTTGTAAATCGCCGTCGCAGAGGCCGACTGCAACGGCGCACCGAGAGCAAGGTTCTGATCGTAAATCGCCCGGATGTTACGGTCGATCGCAACGCGCTGCCGCGACCGCAGCGCGGCTGTCGTCAGCGTTCGGCGCTCGACGTCGATCACTCGGACGGAGGCAAAGTCAACGCCCGGGATCACTTCGCACGCGAGATCGAGCGCGCGGTCGAGTATCGGGCGGTCGTGGGGCAAGTCCCGGTCAAGTTGTCTCTGCACGAAGTCGTTGAGAGCGCCCATGCCCTTGATGAGCGCACCCCACGAATGGTTCTCGCGATCGGTCGTCATCCGGTTGAGCCAGTTGCTCCAGCACGGACCAACCTGGGCCGCGACGAGCTTGAGCAAATCCATGTCTCGTGATGAGAAGTAACTGCCGGCGTCATGCCGCTGGCGGATCGAACACCTGAGGACGCCAAGTGTTTCCGTATCCATGACGATTGGGGCGGCGATCACGCTCAGTGGCGGACCGCTTTCCTCTGAATAGCCCGCAAGCTGCGCGCAACCTGTTCGATGCCGAGGTGGTTCTTCCACTGGAGCCCGGGGTATTCGCGCTCGATCCGCACCCGGTCCTTATCGTAGGTGGCCAAGTCGAATATTTGTACGGGGTGACCACGTTCCAGCACCCAGCCGGTCAAACCGTCGGTGGCTTTGGGTGCATAGGTCTCGGGCCCCGCCTGCTCCGCCGGGAGTGTGGTGCCGCGCCGGCGGAACACACCCGGCTCTTCGATCCGATTCTCCAGGTAGATCGACGTTTCGAGGCATCCCAGTGAGCTGGCCACCTCGCGGCAAACGTCGTGCAGCACGCTTCCTTTGCTGTCGACCGAGAACAACTGGTCGCCGGTTTGGGGCGTGGTGCGATCGAGAATCGAGTCCACAGTCTTCACCAGCGTAAAGCCGGTTCGGTCGGAGATCGTCTTGTACAAAGCCGGAATCAACCACACGACACGGCCCAGTAGTTCGAGGACGGGAAACTCAAAGGGATCGGACCGGTCCCAGTACACGCTCATCGCGCCCTCATGTCCATCAGCCAATTTGACGAAATACGAGCAGGCGCACGTGACGTTTTTCATCGGAGGCCGCGTCAACCGCTCAGCGCCTCCTTCGCGCTGAAAGTCTGAGGTGCGAAAGAGCCTGCGATGGACCGCTGCCGACCCGGGAAACGTCCGGTCGAGCGGCAAGTCGTGCCGCGTGAATGGCGGCCCTGCCCGTTTGGGGAACGACGACGCCAACACAAACAGTACGCCATCAGGGGGTTGAGCTGACAGGTCTGCGCCCGCCGCGACCTCCCAGAGAATGGCTCCGGTTGCGTCGATCTGTTCGACAACGGCGCAAGCAGGCCCGTGAGGTCGCCGCCCTGCTCCAGCGTGGCGCGCACGAGAGCGGCTATCACCATCGCGTCTGGAGCAGCGTACTGGCCACTTTGGGCTAACACAGCACGTCACCCGCCTCTCATCCGATGCCGCCGGGTTGTTTAAAAGCATTATCAACGAAGAAACCGACAAGATCAATTCACGTCAGTTTCACCGGGTTATCTCGCGCGCTGTCTCGGCGCCTGCGGTATTATCTCCCGGGCGTTCATGGCTCACAACCGAGCGGCGGGGAAGCGGCTGGCCTCAAGTTGTTCCGGTCAGGTATTATTGCCGGCGGCCGCAAATTCGCAACGGGCAAGGTGCGATGCTCAGGTCGTTGCGGCATAGGCCGGCCTTGGTCCGGTCGTTTCACGAACCGGACGGGCGGTCATGTTTCGGCTGAGTCTGCTGGATCGAGAGCACACGATCGCGCCACCGGGATTCAATCGGTGGCTGATTCCTCCCGCGGCGATGGCCGTTCACCTCTGCATCGGCGAGGTCTACGGCTTCAGCGTTTTCAACGCGCCGCTGACCCGCTCGATCGGTGTTACCGAGTCGATCAAGGGTCGGGACTGGACGATTCCGCGAGGTCGGCTGGATCTACTCGATCGCGCTTGATCATGCTGGGACTATCGGCGGCGGTCTTCGGCCGATGGGTCGAGCGCGTCGGGCCGAGGAAGACCGTCTTCGCGAGTGCTTGCTGCTTCTGCGGCGGACTTTGGATTTCTGCGCCTGGGGCGTGTCGCTGCACAACATCTGGTTGCTCTACGTCGGTTACGGCGTGATCGGCGGCATCGGCTTGGGCCTGGGCTACATCGCGCCGGTCTCGACCCTCGTCAAATGGTTCCCCGACCGGCCGGGAATGGCGACCGGCCTGGCCATCATGGGATTCGGCGGCGGTGCCTTGATCGGTGCGCCGCTCGGCGTTGAGCTGATGGAGTACTTCAAGTCGAGCACTTCGGTCGGGGTGAAGGAAGCGTTCCTGGTGATGGGCGCTGCCTACCTCGCTTTCATGATGTTCGGCGCGTTCGCGTTTCGCGTGCCCGCGCCCGGCTGGCAGCCCGAAGGATACGTTCCACCCGCAACGCCCGGGCGACTCGTCACGCACGCGCCACGTCTCGGTGGACCGTGCCTGGAGAGACGCCCCAGTTCTGGCTTCTGTGGGGCGTGCTCTGCCTGAACGTCACGGCGGGGATCGGCATCCTGGGTCAGGCGTCGCTGATGTGCCAGGACATGATCGGGCGTGCCGGCGGCTGTCGGCGGCGGCTTCGCGGGCCTGCTCAGCCTCTTCAACATGGCCGGCCGCCTGTTCTGGTCGTCAACGTCCGACGTGACGGGGCGCAAGGCTATTTATTGTGTCTTCTTTCTGCTCGGGTGCTGTCCTCTATGCCCTTGTTCCGCTGGCGCAGGCGTACCACAGCGTGCCGCTCTTTGTCGTGCTGACAGCGCTGATCATTTCGATGTACGGCGGCGGCTTCGCGACGATTCCTGCCTATCTCCGCGATCTGTTCGGAACGCTGCACCTGGGCGCCATCCACGGCCGCTTGATCACGGCGTGGTCGATGGCTGCGGTCCTGGGCCCACAGTTGATTAATTATATCTCGACCTACCGGATCGAGCACGGCGTCCCGAGGGCCGAGGCCTACAACCTGACGATGTACCTGATGGCGGGGCTGCTGCTCGTCGGCCTGGCCTGCAACTTGTGCGTGCGTCCGGTCGACGAGCGATTTCATGAACGCGAGGCTGTCGCGGCGTAGCGAACCGTGGTCGTGATCGTGATCGAATCGATTCACGTGCCGAAACTGGAACGAAACGATGGATCAGGTGGAAAAGAAGGCGTCACCCCTCTTGGTCGCGGTCTGCTGGATTATCGTGCTCATCCCGATGGGATGGGGAGTCGTGCAGAGCGTGGTCAAGTCGCTACCGCTCTTTGAGGCGCAACAGTCCCCGGTTGCCAGCGCCCGAAATGAGATGCGCGATGCAACCAGGCGGCTAAGTGGAACCGCGGAATCCCATCTATAGTCGCCTTTCGCGGAGCGAAAGAATCGTTATCAAAAGCCTGAAGAAAAACTGCTTTCGCGGAGCGAAGGCCGACCATCGCGCCCGATCGATCGCATCACTTCGTCTGTGGGGCGAGCCCGACGAGCAATTTCTCGGCATTCTTCACGTAGAGTTTTTCGAGCACGTCGCGCGGTAGGAAGATGCCGTAAATCATCCAGAATCCTTGGGGATGATGACCGCCAGTAGGGTCGAAATACTCGTCGTCGGTTTCGAGGAATCGGTAATAAATCTGATACGCCGCCCGGCTGGGCGGCGTATCAGTCCCGAACATGACTCGGTCCTGAAACTTGATCAGAAAGCGGCGCGTCGAGTAGGGCTGGCGGCCGAGCTCGGAGATGCGAGCGTCGATGTCAACGTACATGTTCGGATATTGATCGAGCCACTTGGCGACCTCAGCCAGATCTTCGCCGTCGTTGGCCATGTGGGCGCAGATGAACGTCGTCTTGGGATGACGTGCGATGGCTCGGTTGCGCTGGGCGTGGAGATCGGCGCGTTTGGGATGGCCCATTCCATAAAAGAGCCATTCGGGATGGTCGTTGAGCTCATGCCAGCGCTCGCTGAACCGGTCGAGCGGCGTGAAGAACGCCCCGGGATCCCCCGTGTGGATCTCGACCGGCCGCTTGTATTCGGCGCAGACTTCCCAGATCGGATCGAGCTTGGGGTCGTCGACCGGCAGATATCGGCCGTCGCGATAGCGCACGCCGAGGCCGAGGTTCTTGTGAAACTTGAGTCCCTTGGCGCCGGCCTCGAAGCTCTCCTTGAGCCGCTTCGATTCGCGGTCGGACCAGCCGGATTCGTCGATCCCTGAAAAGTCGATGAGCGCATAGGTAAGAAAGCGGCCGGGGTGCGCGTCGTCGAGGGCGGCAAGCGTTTCCTTGAGCCGATCGCCCCAGCCGCCGTCGAGGTTGACGACTGCGCACGCCGGCGGCGCCCATTTCCTCGAGGTAGTGTTTCACGCGGTCCGCGCTCAGGACCCGACCGCCGCCGCCCAAGTGGTTGTGGACGTCGATCGCGGGGAACGCTGGCTTGGGAACTTCGGTCACCTTGGTGATCAGCATCGATTTGGGCTTCCAGTCCCGCAGCTTCAATTCCCGGATATCGCCGTTCTCCTGAGCGATCAGCTCAGCGGAAAAAGTAACCGCGAGAATCGCAATTCCGCCAACGCGCGTCGCGCGCATGGAACGCCTCCCATCGATTGATGGATCAAATCTCGGTCGGGGCCAGATCGGATTCAATTCAGCTTTGCGCATGCCGGGCGACGCGTCAAGCGCGTGCCGCGGACTCGCGCACGCCGGTGCCAGGGCGCTTCGTCCGGCGGATTGACCGAGAGGCTGAGCCAAATAGTATCAAGTTCTCATCGAGTGAGCGCACAATCACGGGCGAAGCAAGCTCGACCACGCGCATTCGCTTTTGATTCGTTTCGTCCGACTTTGAGTGATGAATCGGAGGGCCGACCGAGACGGTGCGTCGTCGGCTTGTTTTCTTGATATCAAATTTATTTTGAATTCTTTAAGATACTAACCAATTTCACATCGCGAACGGCCCGAGTCATTTGCGAAAGGGCGTGAAAAAGACGGTGACGCTGACACCTTGATGCCGGAGAGCCCATAGTGATCAATCGGCGTCAAAGGCTTTCGTATTCTTGGTAGCGAGGCCGCGGCGCGCGCGGGCCGGGGCTTCCGGCTGGCGACGAACGCGGGATAGGGTCCCTCGAACCGGTGCTAGCCTGAAAGAATAGCGTCACGCAGTTACGCAGGCTCTTTCGGGATTGCTTGCGTCCCGGACGTCGAGGACGAGGCCTGCCCGGTTCACGGCCGTTTTGCTCCCGACCGCCGGAACTCGTCGAGCAGGGCTTGAAATGCCGGGTCGTTGCGGATCGGTTCGAGGTCGGTATCCTTCTCGAGGCTCGCGACGTCGGCCCAGCCTCGTTCCTTGGCCTTGCGCAGGCAATCGAGGGCCGCGGTCGTGTAGCGCTGGACCAGGACAGCGTCCCCGCCGGCGGCGCCCGCGGCGAGAGCGTAGCCGCAGGCGGACTGGACATAGAGACTTTCATCCTTGGGGGGTGTCGCCACGAGTGCTGCGGCGATCTTCGCAGCCTGAGCGTGATCGCCACAGCGGGCCAGGGCGAGCATCAGATCGGACTGAAGATGCTTGTACTTCGGCTGAGTCGCCAGCTCTTTGCAGATATCCAGGCATTGATGGTAGCCCGCCGCGGCCCCTTCCTTGTCGCCGCAGTGGAGGGCGCAGGTGGCTTCGTAATAGAGCGTCAGCTCGAGCAAGCGCTTGCAGTCAAAGTCCTGGGGGGCGTCCTTGGCCCGTTTCTTGAGCAGATCGAGGGCCTTCTGGTGGAATTTCCGTGCGGCGGCCGGGTCGCTGCCCTGGGGAAAACGCATCGACCCTTGATTGTTGTACGAGAGGGCAAGGTCGTTCAGCTCCGGCCAGGAGCCGGGCCGCTCGGCTGCGATCTGCTCGCGCAGCTCGGTGCACTTGTCGTAGAGGCGCTGGCCTTCGACCAGATCGCCCAGCCGCACGTTCAAGGTCGCAAAGTCGGCGTAGTGGCCCGAGAGCTCGCGGCGGCTCTGCCAATCCTTGGCCCGGGCCGGCGAGAACGACTCGCGGACGGCGAACTCTTCCTGGTACAGCTCGCGGGCCTTTTCGAGATGACCGAGCGTCGCTTCCGACCGCGCGAGCATGCCCAGCGAATTGGCCAGCTCGTTCTTGTACGTGTCGCTGTCGGGCTTCTTCGCCAGGCACGACCTGCTGATCTCGATCGCCTTCGGAACTGGCGCTGGGCGTTCTCGGCGTCAGCCAGCCGATACATGAGCACATAGCCCATCTGTCGCTGCGTCCTCAGCAGATTGACCTGAAGATCCAGGTCGCCGGGCTGGGCGGTCACGACCCGCGTGATGATCTCCTCCGCCTCGCGGTATTGCGCCATCGCCTCGTTCACCTGGTTGCGCGACAGGTTCTGATTGCCCAGCGCCTGGTGGGCCTGGGCCAGCGACCGCCAGTTGTGTTCCTCGTCTTCGGGGTTCCACTCGACGTCGCGGCGCAGATCGGTCATTGCTCTGGCCGCGGCTTCCAGTCGCTTGCTCGCCGTGTCGAGAATCTGCTCGCGGATCGTCCTGGATCTCGGGCACGTAGCGCAGTTTTCGCTCGAGCAGGATGATCAGTTCGACCTGTGACTCCACGTTGCTGCGGTTCTGCGCGTTGGCCGCCCGGGCGGCGTCGACGGCGAGCTGCTGCTTTCGCTCGGCAAGGGCGCGTTTTTCCTCGGCCCGCGCTGTTCGGCCCGCCGAGCGTCGTGGCCGCGATCAACGAGCCGACCGCCACGAAGACAAGCAGGAGAACCACCAGAGCGCTGAGCCCGGCGACCCGCCGGTTGCGCACGCACCACCGCCACAGCCGCTCGGCGTCGGAAACCGGACGCGCCAGGATGGTCTCTCCCGCCCGGAACCTGCGGAGATCCTCGGCCAGTGCGAGGACGTCGGCGTACCGGCGGGCGATGTTTTTTTCGAGGCACTTGAGGCAGATCGTCTCGATGTCGCGGGGCGTCTTGCTCAGGAGCTGAGACGGGGGCACGGGGTCCTTGCTGCGGACCATGTCGAGCGTGTCGAGCACCGAGGTTCCCTGGAAGGGTGGGCGGCCGGTCAAGAGCTCGTAGAGGATCGCGCCCAAGGCATACTGGTCGGCGGCGGGCCCAACCGTCTGGTTCTCGCCCCACGCCTGTTCGGGAGCCATGTAGCTGGGCGTGCCCAGGATCGAGCCGCTACGCGTCTGTCCCGAATCGCTCTCCAGTCGCTTCACCAGCCCGAAGTCGCTGATCTTGACCGTGCCGTCAGCGGCGAAGAGGACATTGCCCGGTTTGAGGTCGCGGTGGATCACCTTGTGCTGGTGCGCCACGTACATCGCGCGGGCAAGGACCTCGACGATCCGTGCGGCCTCATCGACCGGCTGGGGCTGACCGCCGATCTTCGTCGCGAGGGTGCCGCCCGAGAGGAACTCGAGCGAGAAATAGGGCAGGCCGTCGTGCTCGCCGATGTCGAAGATCTTGACGATGTTGGCGTGTTCAATCGCGGCGACCGCCTTCGCCTCGATCTCGAACCGGGCGAGATCTTGAGGCAGAGCGCTCGACCCGGCGCGGATCATCTTCAGAGCGACGAACCGGTCGAGCCGCTCGTGCCGCGCCTTGTAGACGATCCCCATACCGCCAATGCCCAGCACCTCCAGGATTTCGTAATCGGCGATGTGCGATTTTGCATCGACCGCGGCGTTCGCCGACGGGGGTAGAGTGCGCTCGGGCTCCTTCTGGCGCAGACCGGGCTCGTGCGGGACGGTCGATCCGACCGATGCGGCGGAGGTGAGGCTGGCGCTCCACTCGGGGTCGCCGAGCTGATCCAGCCGCTCACCGGCCGAGGGGGTCGCGATCAGCGCGGCCAGGGCCTTCCCGGCGTCGCCGCCATGCCGATTGATGTACTCGCCGGAGAGCGTCGAGACCAGGTTGCGCGCTCGCGGGCGTCAAGGCGCCTTGAGTGACGAGGAGATCGGCCAGCTTCCGGCTCGGTTCGAGGGCCTGGGCCTTGAGCGCGGCGGGAATGACCGCCGGGGCGACCAGGTCGTTGTTGAGGGCGATCAGGCCGAAAAGCAAGTCGGTCGGGGCGTCGTCGAGTCGATTCATGGTCTCTCCCGATCCGGTCCCGCCGCGCGGCCATGGCCCGGCGACTCACTGGCGGCCCGGGCGCCCTTCAAGGCTCGTCGAGTTGCTTGATCTCCTTGCGGAGGAACCCCAGGAAGCGGCTCTTGCCCTGGAAGCCGCTCGCCCTGCTCATCCAGACCTCGGACGAAGGCGGCGTGTGTCCCGGACGACTCGGATCGTCACGTGTTCCTCTGAGAAGGTCCTCTGCGCTCGATGATAACCTTGGTCACCATGTCACTTCAACCAGCGGCCGCGCGAGCACGCCCGGGCCCCGTTTGGCCGGGGAGCAACCGCCGTTGAGGACTTTTTTGATGATTGCGAAACGAAACTGTTGAAGTCTTGCCGTTTTATCGCTATATCAGAAGAGGACTTTTTTTCCCCGTCGCCACAATGCCATCTGTGTGCGATCGTGTCGAAACGCAACGCTGCGGACGTGCCGCACGCCCGCTCTACGACGATACCGCGTGATCGTGTTCTGGGCGCGGGACGCTCGGCGCATTTTCACGAATCTGGAATCCGAGATCGGGAATTCGTTTTCGGTTGCGGCCAACGGCCGCGCCGTCATCGTTTGTGATCAAGGTCGAGGCGTCGATGCCTCGATTCGGCCTCGAAACTTCTGCCGAACCGATCAAGTCTGCTGCTCATGTCATTGACACTTGGCCGCGTGGCCGATGTCTCGACTGAAGGATAAGCCAAACCCAGCTCGGCGGTGTTCGCGTCCATAGTTCACGTATTAGTTATGGAAGACCGTCGCTTGTCGTCGTCCGCGCACGTCACGATCGTTTGACACTCATCGTTGCACTCTCTCCACGACAGGATCGGCACCATGTTGGGCCCGCGCTTCCCCGGACGGAAGATTCTTGGTTTGTCGCTCGAGTCAAAGAGACGTGCTCGCCGGCGAATCCGCACCAAGCTGCGTACCTTCCTCCCTCGACCGGTCCTGGAACAACTGGAGGGTCGGCGCATGCTTTCCCTAATCACCCTGGCCTCTTTCGATGGTACTGACGGCGCCATCGCCGTCGGCGGCCTGGTCATGGACGCCGCTGGCAATTCGTTCGGTACCACCGGCCAGGGCGGCACGTCCAATGCCGGGACCGTTTTCGAGCTGGCCGCGGGCAGCGGCACCATCACCACCCTCGCTTCCTTCAACGGCGCCAACGGGCAAGACCCAAACGTCGGCCTGATTGAGGACGCCAGCGGCAATCTCTTCGGCGTCACCGCTGGGGGCGGCAACGCGTCCAATGACGGGACGGTGTTCGAGGTGGCCGCCGGCAGCAACGCCATCACCACCCTCGCTCTCTTCAGCGGCACCAACGGGGCCAATCCGAACGGCACTCTGATTGAGGATGGGAGCGGCAATCTCTTCGGCACCACCGAATACGGCGGCGCGTCCAATGACGGGACAGTGTTCGAGGTGGCCGCGGGCAGCCACGCCATCACTACCCTCGCTTCCTTCAACGGCGCCAACGGGTTTGAACCGTACGGCAGCCTGGTTGAGGACGGCAGCGGTAATCTCTTCGGCGCTGCGACTGATGGCGGCGCGTACGGTGACGGGGACGTGTTCGAGGTGGCCGCGGGCAGCGATGCCATCACCACCCTCGCTTCCTTCAGCGGCGCCAACGGGCAATGGCCGCAGGGCGGCCTGATCATGGACGGCAGCGGCAATCTCTTCGGCACCACCTACACGGGCGGCGCGTCCTCTGACGGGACCGTGTTCAAGGTGGCCGCGGTCAACCACGCCATCACCACCCTCGCTTCCTTCAACGGCGCCAACGGGCAGTCCCCGTTGTGCAGACTGGTTGAGGATGGCAGCGGCGATCTCTTCGGCGCTGCGATTGGTGGCGGCGCGTCCAATGACGGGACCGTGTTCGAGGTGGCCGCGGGCAGCGGTGCCATCACCGCCCTCGCTTCCTTCAACGGCGCCAACGGGCAATCGCCGGAGGGCGACCTGGTTGAGAGCGGCGGCAATCTCTACGGCACAGCAGGTCTCGGAGGAGCAGACAGTGACGGCACTGTTTTCGAATATCAGGTTGCGGCGCCTGCGACCTTCACCGTGACCAATACCGCCGACAGCGGTGTCGGCTCACTGCGCTACGAGATCGGCCAGGCGAATTTGGCCGGGGGGGCAAGCACAATCTCGTTCGGCAGTTTATTCAACACGCCGCAGACGATCACCTTGACCAGCGGCCAGATCACGCTGGGCGACACGACCGGAACCGAGACGATCACGGGTCCGACGGTCGGCGTGACGGTTAGTGGTGACAACGCGAGCCGGGCGTTCTTTGTGGATTCTGGAGTGACGGCATCCATCAGCGGCCTGACTATCACGCAGGGATTGATCTCCGGGAATGGTGGCGGACTGTACAACGATGGAGGCGCGGTCACGCTGACCAACTGCACCGTCAGCGGAAACTCCGCCAGCGGCAAAGGCGGCGGCCTATTCAGCACCAGCGGCACGACCACGCTGAGCGACGTTACCCTGAGCAACAACAACGCCGGCTACCGGGGCGGTGGCCTTGCTATTCAAAGCGGCACGGCCACGCTGACCGAGGTTACCATTAGCGGCAACTCCGCTTCGAACGGCGGCGGCGGCCTGTTCAACCGCGGCACGACCACGCTGACCAACTCCACCGTCAGCGGCAACTCCGCTCCCACCGGCGCGGGCGTGTACACCAGAGCCGGCGGTACGGTCATACTGACCGACGCTACGGTCAGCGGCAACGTCGCCGGCATCGACGGCGGCGGCCTGGACAACAATGGGGGCACGCTGACGCTGAGCTACTCCACCGTCAGCGACAACTCCGCCGGCTCCGAAGGCGGCGGCCTGTATAATTCTAGCGGTATGGCCACGCTGACCAACTGCACCGTCAGCGGAAACAATGCCGTCGCCGGCAACGGCGGCGGTATCGACAACAGTGGCACGCTGACGCTCACCAATTCCACCATCACCGGCGACTCGGCCAACAGCTTGGGCGGCGGGCTCTTCAATTACCCCGGGCCGACTACCATCACCGGCTGCACTTTCTCGGGCGACTGGGCGGGGGGCAAGGGCGGTGGGATTGAGAACGGCCCCGGTGTGTATCCGTCGATCGCGACGATGACGGTCTCCGGGACCACCTTCTCCGACGATGGCGCTCAGGACTTCGGTGGCGGCATCAACAATGACGGCTCGATCACCGTCAACGAAAGCACCTTCGACCACGATTACACCTTCGACACCGGCGGAGGCTACTCGGCCGGTGGCCCGGCGACCATCGCCAATTGCACCTTCTCCAACGACACGGCCACTAGCGGCGGAGGCGCGGTCAACAACAACAATCAGATCAACCCCTTGTTGACCATCATCGGTTGCACCTTCTTCAACGACTCGACCAGCGGTTCGGGCGGGGCCATCATCAACATCGCCACGCTGACGCTCACCAACTGCACCTTGAGCGGCAACTCCGCCGCCGATGGCGGCGGGGTTCAACAACCAGAGTGGGACGGTGACAATCGAAAACACGATCGTGGCGGGGAACACGGCGACCAGCAGCGGAACCGACGTCCTCGGCACATTTGCCTCTCAGGGCCACAACCTGATCGGCAAGACTGACGGCGGCTCCGGCTGGGTGAGCTCGGACCTGACCGGCACCAGCGCCCAGCCGCTGTACGCCATGCTGGCCCCGCTGGGTAATTACGGCGGCCCGACCGAGACCATGGCCCTCTTGCCCGGCAGCCCGGCCATCGGCGCGGGCGTCGTCGTCAGCGGCGTCACCACCGACGAGCGCGGCTTGATCCGCGGCGGCACCGTGGACATCGGCGCCTTCCAGACCAGCCTCGTGGTCGAGTTCGACCTCAGCATCGGTCGTTACCACCGCCCCAGGCCTGACCCTGCCCGGCGCCGTCAGCCTGGCGAATCAGTTCGCCGGCGCGACCATCAGCTTCGACCCGGCCGTCTTCGCCACCCAGCAGACGATCCTGTTGCCGGGCACGCAGCTCGAGCTGAGCAACACGCTCGAGCCCGAAACCATCGCCGGCCCGGCCGCCGGAGTGATCGTCAGCGGCGGCGGCCTGAGCCGGGTGTTCCAGGTCGACGGAGGTGTCACCGCGTCGATCTCGGGAATGACGATCACTGGCGGCAGCGCCGGCGGAGGACTCTCGGGCGGCGGACTGTACAACGATGGGGGCACCGTCACGCTGACTGACTGCACCTTGAGCGGAAACTCCGCCGGCTACGGGGGCGGCGGCCTGTTCAGCAGATTCGGCACGACCACGCTGACCGACTGCACAATCACGAGCAACTCCGTCCCTGATTTTCTTGGCTTCGGCGGCGGCCTGTTCAGCATATTCGGCACGACCACGCTGACCGACTGCACAGTCACTGACAACTCCGGCTGGGCTGGCGGCGGCCTGTATCTCCGGGGCGACACGACCACGCTGACCGACTGCACCTTCAGCGGCAACTCCGCCACCTTTGGCGGCGGGATTTACAGCCACGTCGCGACCGTGACACTCGTCGGGACGATCGTGGCGGGGAACGCGGCGACCAACTTCGCGCCCGACGTGTCCGGAACATTTGCCTCTCAGGGCCACAACCTGATCGGCAACACCAACGGTAGCTCCGGCTGGGTGGGCTCGGACCTGACCGGCACCAGCGCCCAGCCGCTGTACGCCATGCTGGCCCCGCTGGGTAATTACGGCGGCCCGACCGAGACCATGGCCCTGCTTGCCCGGCAGCCCGGCCATCGGTGCGGGCGTCGTCGTCAGCGGCGTCACCACCGACCAGCGCGGCTCCGCCCGCATCGTCAGACGGCACCGTCGATATCGGTGCCTTCGAGAGCCAGGGCTTTACGCTCACGCCCGTCGCCGGCAGCACCCCGCAGACAGCGGCCGTCGGCGAGACTTTCAGTAACCCGCTGGCGGTGACCGTGACGGCCAACAACCCGGTCGAGCCGGTGGACGGGGGCGTCGTCAGCTTCATCGCCAACGCCGCGGCCAATGGCGCCACGGCAGTCTTCGTGGTTTCCGCGGCCGTCATCGCCAATGGCCAGGCCGGCGTCACCGCCGCGCCCAACAACGCGGACGGATCGTACACGGTCACAGCGTCGGTCTCGGGCTCATCACCCGCCGTCTCCTTCGATCTCACCAACACCGGCGCGTTCGCTCAGTTGATTGTGAACACGACGAGCGCCGCTCTCTTCCCGGGAGTCGGCCTCTTGAGCCTGCCTGAGGCCATCGTCTTCGCCAACGCGGATTCCTCGGGGAACGCGGATATCACCTTCGATCCCAGTGTGTTCAGCACGCCGCAGACGATCATGTTGACGGGCACGCAGCTCGAGCTGAGCAACACGATCGAGCCCGAAACCATCGCCGGCCCGGCGGCGGGCGTGACGGTCAGCGGCGGCGGGCTGAGCCGGGTGTTCCAGGTTGATGGCGGTGTGACGGCGTCCATGTCGGGCCTGACAATCTCGGGCGGCACAACCACCGGCAATGGCGGCGGCCTGGACAACCAGGGCACGACCACGCTGACCGACTGCACCGTCAGCGGCAACTCCGCCGGCAACGACGGCGGCGGCTTGTACAACCTTGGTACGACGACGCTCACCGGCTGCACGCTCTCGGGGAACTCGGCGAGCGGCTATGGCGGTGCGGTCTTCACCAAGGGTGAGGACCTCGGCCTCATCAACTGTACCGTGGCCTCGAACAGCGCGGGCATGTCCGGTGGCGGCATCGAGTGCCAGGGCACCGTCACGGTCACCAGTGGCACGTTCTCCCTCAACAGCGCCAGGTTCGGGGGCGCCATTGACAATTACAACGGCCGCTACCAGGTGACGATCGCCGACTCGATCCTCGCGGGGGACTCGGCCCAATTCGGCCCGGATTTCTGGAATGCGGTGACCTCCCTGGGGAACAACCTGATCGGCGCGACTGACGGTAGCTCCGGCTGGGTCGGCTCCGACCTGACCGGCACCAGCGGCACGCCGCTCAACCCGCTGCTGGCAGCCTTGGGTTATTACGGCGGCCCTACCCAGACCATGGCCCTCTTGCCCGGCAGCCCGGCCATCGACGCGGGCAGTAACAGCCTGATTCCCGCCGGGGTCACAACCGACCAGCGCGGCTCCGCCCGCATCGTCAACGGCACCGTCGATATCGGTGCCTTCGAGAGCCAGGGCTTTACCCTCACGCCCGTCGCCGGCAGCACCCCGCAGACAGCGGCCGTCGGTGAGCCTTTCAGTAACCCGCTGGCGGTGACCGTGACGGCCAACAACCCGGTCGAGCCGGTGGACGGGGGCGTCGTCAGCTTCATCGCCAACGCCGCGGCCAATGGCGCCACGGCCGTCTTGGTGGTTTCCGCGGTCGTCATCGCCAATGGCCAGGCCGGCGTCACCGCCGCGCCCAACAACGCGGACGGATCGTACACGGTCACAGCGTCGGCCTCGGGCTCATCACCCGCTGTCTCCTTCGATCTCACCAACACCGGCGCGTTCGCTCAGTTGATTGTGAACACGACGAGCGCCGCTCTCTTCCCGGGAGTCGGCCTCTTGAGCCTGCCTGAGGCCATCCTCTTCGCCAACGCAGATTCCTCGGGGAACGCGGATATCACCTTCGATCCCAGCGTGTTCAGCACGCCGCAGACGATCATGTTGACGGGCACGCAGCTCGAGCTGAGCAACACGATCGAGCCCGAAACCATCGCCGGCCCGGCCGCGGGAGTGACGGTCAGCGGCGGCGGGCTGAGCCGGGTGTTCCAGGTCGACTCGGGCGTGACCGCGTTCGATCTCGGGAATGACGATCACCGGCGGCAATACCGCCGGCAACGGCGGCGGCCTCTACAACGTTGGCGGCACGATCACGCTGACCAACTGCACCGTCAGCGGCAACTTCGCCGGCGAGAACACCACCGACAGCGGCGGCGGCGGCGTATTCAGCTTGGGCGGCACGACCACGCTGACCAATGTTACCCTCAGCGGCAACTCCGCCGTCCGCGACGGCGGCGGCCTGAACACCAGCGGCACGGCCACGCTGACCAACTGCACCATCAGCGGCAACTCCGCCATCGACAAAAGCGGCGGCGGCCTGTTCAGCTCAACCTTAGGCACGACCACGCTGACCAACTGCACCCTCAGCGGCAACACCGCCTACGGTGACGGCGGCGGTATTGACATCGTCTCCGGCACGACCACGCTGACCGACTGCACAGTCACCAACAACTCCGTCCCTGATTCTGCTGGCGTCGCTGCTGGCCTAAGCTTGCTCGATGGCACGACCACGCTGACCGACTGCACCGTCACTGACAACTCCGGCGGCGACGGCGGCGGCGGCCTGTATTTCAGGAGCTAACACGACCACGCTGACCGGCTGCACCATCAGCGGCAACTCCGTCCTCGCTTCTGGTGGTAGCGGTGGCGGCCTTCAGGTCGCGTACGGCACGACCACGGTCACCAACTGCGATATCAGCGGCAACTCCGTCACCTACAACGGCGGCGGCGTGGTCAACTATGGCGGCGTGATCACCCTGACGAACTGTACCATTGCCGGCAATTCCTCCTCCGTGACCGGCGGCGGAGTGGCCGACTTGGACTTTGGCAGCGGGATCGGCGGCACGACCACGCTGACCGACTGCACCATCAGCGGCAACTCCGCAGCCAGTGGCGGCGGGGTCGACAACGAGAGTGGCACGGTGACAATCGAAAACACGATCGTGGCGGGGAACACGGCGACCACCAGCGGGACCGACGTCCTCGGAACATTTGCCTCTCAGGGCCACAATCTGATCGGGCAGACCGACGGCAGCTCCGGCTGGGTCGGCACCGACCTGACCGGCACCATCGCCCAGCCGCTCGACCCCATGCTGGCACCGCTGGGCAATTACGGCGGCCCGACCGAGACCATGGCCCTGCTGCGCGGCAGCCCAGCCATCAACGCCGGCAACAATGCCTTGATACCCGCCGGCGTCACCACCGATCAGCGCGGGGCTGGTTACCCGCGAATCGTCGGCGGCACGGTGGACATCGGCGCCTACGAGAGCCCCTACCTGACCACCGTCACCAGCGTCAGCTCTTCGGTCAATGCATCGGCCTACGACCAGTCCGTGACATTCACGGCCACGATCAGCGACACGAGCGGACTGGTGCCGACAGGGAGCGTCGAGTTCTACGACGGGTCGACCGACATCGGTGCTGGGTCGATTCTCAGCGGCGGCGGCCAGACCGCGACATCGACGTTCACCATTTCGACGCTGGGAGTGGGCAGTCATTCGATCACGGCCGTCTATACAGGGACTGGGGTTTTTGAAAACAGCGCAGGCGCCCTCAGTCAAACTGTGAACCAGGCCAGTACGACCACCACCGCCGCCAGCACCTCGGCCGCTTTCGACACGGCCGCGCAGACCGTTGTCTTGAGCGCTTCTGTCACGAGCGCGACGGGACCAGTGAACGAGGGGACCGAAACCTTCACCATACTCAGCGGTGGCAATCCGATCGGCTCGGCCGTCAGCGCCACTGTTTCGAGCGGATCGGTCACTGCCAACTATACGCTGCCCGGTGGTACGGCAGTCGGCACTTACACGATCAAGGCCGTCTACAATGGGACCGCCGATTACGCTACTTCCACCGACACGAGCCATTCGCTGACGATCGTCTCCCCGGTCACGATCACGTGGAACACCACCACAGCCCCCACCGGCGGCGACTGGGACACGCCCAGTAACTGGCTGGGCGGCGTGGTCCCGACCGCGTTCGACAATGTCGTCATCAACCTGACGAGCAGCGGAACGGTCACCCATTCGACAAGTGCGAGCGACGCCGCGCTGAGCATCACGACCAACGGGAACACGGCGTTGAGCATCGGAAGCGGCTCGATCGCGATCGGCGATGGCAGCTCGATATTGGGAGGTCCGGTCACCGTAGGTGCGGCGGGGACGCTGAGCGTGGGGTCAGGCGGTAGTGTCCAGATCCCGGAGGGCGAGACGCTCACCGACGACGGCACACTGAGCTTCGCCAGCGGCGACACGCTGACCTTGGGCTCCAGTTGCTGCTCGGCCGCCGAGATCGTCGTCGCCGGGACCCTGACGGCCGCCGGGACGACGTTCACGGGCACCGACTACAGCGGCAACATCGTGGTGAACTCCGGCGGCATCATCACGCCCACTGGCAGCACCTTCAAAGTGCCTCTCTTCGTCCCCTACAACGATGTCGCTTCCCTGGCGGCCGGCAACAACGTGAGCTTCGACCAGATTGAGATCAGCTCGGCCACCCTCCCCAGTGGGAATGAGCTCGACCTCAACCTGATCGGGACCAACACGGCGAACCTCAATTATCTCTTCCCGAATGGGTTCACGGTGGGATCAGGTGGGAGCCTCGTCGTAGGCGCCGGTGTTCCCGTCCAGATCCCGGAGGGCGAGACGCTCACCGACGACGGCACGCTGAGCTTCGCCAGCGGCGACACGCTGACCTTGGGCTCCAGTTGCTGCTCGGCCGCCGAGATCGTCGTCGCTGGGACCATGAGCGCCGTCGGGACCACGTTCACGGGCACCGACTACAGCGGCAACATCGTGGTCAACTCCGCCGGCATCATCACGCCCACTGGCAGCACGTTCAATGTGCCGCTCTTCGTCCCCTACAACGATGTCGCCTCCCTGGCGGCCGGCAGCAATGTGAGCTTCGACCAGATTGAGATCGGCTCGGCCACCCTCCCCAGTGGGAATGAGCTCGACCTCAACCTGATCGGGACCAACACGGCGAACCTGAATTATCTCTTCCCGAATGGGTTCACGGTGGGATCAGGTGGGAGCCTGGTCGTGGGTGCCGGTGTTCCCGTCCAGATCCCGGAGGGCGAGACGCTCACCGACGACGGCACGCTGAGCTTCGCCAGCGGCGACACGCTGACCTTGGGCTCCAGTTGCTGCTCGGCCGCCGAGATCGTCGTCGCCGGGACTCTGACGGCCGCCGGGACGACGTTCACGGGCACCGACTACAGCGGCAACATCGTGGTGAACTCCGGCGGCATCATCACGCCCACCGGCAGCACCTTCAACGTGCCGCTCTTCGTCCCGTACAACGATGTCGCCGCGCTGGCGGCCGGCAACAACGTGAGCTTCGACCAGATTGAGATCAGCTCGGCCACCCTCCCCAGTGGTAGTGAGCTCGACCTCGACCTGATCGGGACCAACACGACGAACCTGAATTATCTTTTCCCGAATGGCTTCACGGTGGGAACAGGAGCCAACCTGGTCGTGGGGGCCAAGGTTCCCGTCCAGATCCCGGAGGGCGAGACGCTCACCGACGACGGCACGCTGAGCTTCGCCAGCGGCGACACGCTGACCTTGGGCTCCAGTTGCTGCTCGGCCGCCGAGATCGTCGTCGCCGGGACCATGAGCGCCGTCGGGACCACATTCACCGGCACGGACTACAGCGGCAACATCGTGGTGAACTCCGGCGGCATCATCACGCCCACCGGCAGCACCTTCAACGTGCCGCTCTTCGTCCCGTACAACGATGTCGCCGCGCTGGCGGCCGGCAACAACGTGAGCTTCGACCAGATCGAGATCAGCTCGGCCACCCTCCCCAGTGGTAGTGAGCTCGACCTCGACCTGATCGGGACCAACACGACGAACCTGAATTATCTTTTCCCGAATGGCTTCACGGTGGGAACAGGAGCCAACCTGGTCGTGGGGGCCAAGGTTCCCGTCCAGATCCCGGAGGGCGAGACGCTCACCGACGACGGCACGCTGAGCTTCGCCAGCGGCGACACGCTGACCTTGGGCTCCAGTTGCTGCTCGGCCGCCGAGATCGTCGTCGCCGGGACTCTGACGGCCGCCGGGACGACGTTCACGGGCACCGACTACAGCGGCAACATCGTGGTCAACTCCGGTGGCATCATCACGCCCACTGGCAGCACCTTCAACGTGCCGCTCTTCGTCCCCTACAACGATGTCGCGGCGCTGGCGGCCGGCAACAACGTGAGCTTCGACCAGATCGAGATCGGCTCGGCCACCCTCCCCAGTGGGAATGAGCTCGACCTCAACCTGATCGGGACCAACACGGCGAACCTCAATTATCTCTTCCCGAATGGGTTCACGGTGGGATCAGGTGGGAACCTGGTCGTGGGTGCCGGTGTTCCCGTCCAGATCCCGGAGGGCGAGACGCTCACCGACGACGGCACACTGAGCTTCGCCAGCGGCGACACGCTGACCTTGGGCTCCAGTTGCTGCTCGGCCGCCGAGATCGTCGTCGCCGGGACTCTGACGGCCGCCGGGACGACGTTCACGGGCACCGACTACAGCGGCAACATCGTGGTGAACTCCGGCGGCATCATCACGCCCACTGGCAGCACCTTCAAAGTGCCTCTCTTCGTCCCCTACAACGATGTCGCTTCCCTGGCGGCCGGCAACAACGTGAGCTTCGACCAGATTGAGATCAGCTCGGCCACCCTCCCCAGTGGGAATGAGCTCGACCTCAACCTGATCGGGACCAACACGGCGAACCTCAATTATCTCTTCCCGAATGGGTTCACGGTGGGATCAGGTGGGAGCCTCGTCGTAGGCGCCGGTGTTCCCGTCCAGATCCCGGAGGGCGAGACGCTCACCGACGACGGCACGCTGAGCTTCGCCAGCGGCGACACGCTGACCTTGGGCTCCAGTTGCTGCTCGGCCGCCGAGATCGTCGTCGCCGGGACCATGAGCGCCGTCGGGACCACGTTCACCGGCGCGGACTACAGCGGCAATATCGTGGTGAACTCCGGCGGCCAGCTCAGCGCTACCAGCAGCGCCTTCTCGGTGAACCAGGTTGCCGTGGAAAACGGTTCAACCGCCAACCTTCAGCTCGTGACGTTCGCCACTCAGCTCGCAGTCAATAGCGGGGCCTCGATCAACATTCACAATGATGACCTCAGTAGCGCGAATGCGACCGTCGTCGCCTCGGGCACTTCGACCGCCACAATCGATCTGACTGACAATTACTGGGGGACTCTCAATACCACGCAAATTGCAGCCAAGATCACAGACCACACCAAGAACTCGAGTCTGCCGACGGTCCTGTACCAGCCGTTCCTCACCGAAGATGCCACGGCCACGTACGCGGCCAACGCCTCGATCATTTACAACGCTAACGCCCAGACAGTGAACCTGAGCGCGACCGTGACGAGCGCGGACGGTCCGGTTACCGGCGGCACCGAAACGTTCACGATCTTGAGTGGCTCGAATGTCGTCGGTACTGCCGTCACTTCCAACGTCGTGAACGGTGCCGCCAGCGGCCAGTACACAATTCCGGCGGGGACTCTCGGCGGCGTTTACACGATCCAGGCCGTTTTCAGCGGGACAGGCACACTCTCGGGTTCCTCGGACAGCAGCCATACACTGACGATCGCTGACGCCGCCACGACGACGTCGGCGAGCAGCGCGACGACCATCTTCAGCGCTTCGAATCAGACGATATCCCTGAGCGCGACCGTGATCAGCTCGGCGGGCATTGTCAACGAAGGGACCGAGACCTTCACGGTCCTGAGCGGGACGACACCCGTCGGAATGCCCGCCACCGCCGACGTCTCCGAAGGGGCCGTCACTGCCAACTATACGCTGCCCGGTGGTACCACAGCCGGCACTTACACGATCGAGGCCGTCTACAATGGGACCGCCGATTACGCCACTTCCACCGACACGAGCCACTCGTTGACGATCATCGCCCCACTCACGATCACGTGGAACACCGCGACGGCCCCGACCGGCGGCGACTGGGACACGCCCGGCAACTGGGTGGGTGGCGTGGTCCCGACCGCGTTCGACAATGTAATCATCAACCTGACGGGCAGCGGAACGGTCACCCATTCGACAGGTGCGAACGACGCCGCCCTGAGCCTGACGACAAACGGAAACACCGCATTGAGCATCGGAAGCGGGTCGCTCGCGCTCGGCCATGGCAGTTCGACGTTCAGCGGTCCAGTTCTGGTGAATAGCGGCGCGACGCTCAGCGTCGGTGCGGGCGCCAGCGTCGCGCTGACGGACGGCCAGACGATTACCGACGACGGGGCGTTGACCTTCGCCACCGGCGACTCGATGAACTTCTATTCCTACTACGGGGCGTCGCAAATTGTGGTCAACGGGACGATGACCGCCACGGGCGACACCTTCACCACACTCAGCGGCAGCGGCGCCTCGATCCAGGTCGGGTCCGGTGGCCATTTGGAGGCGGCCAGCAGTACGTTCAACATCAACCAGCTTTCCCTGAACAACGCCAGCGTCTACGGCAGCGGCGATCTGACGGGCGACACCTTCAACATGTCGGTCTACGTGCCCTACGGCGACGTGCAATACCTCGCGGGCAACGTCAAGTTCGAGCAGGTCTACATCAACGCCAACACGCTGCCCGCCGGGCAGACGCTGGCACTGGACCCGATCGGCACCAATACGTCGAGCCTGCAGTACGTCTTCTCGGGCGGCTTCACGATTGCCTCGGGGGCAACGCTGAGCGTCGCGCCCAGCATTTCGGTATTGCTCACGGACGGCCAGACGATTACCGACGACGGGGCGTTGACCTTCGCCACCAGCGACTCGATGAACTTCTATTCCTACTACGGGGCGTCGCAAATTGTGGTCAACGGGACGATGACCGCCACGGGCGACACCTTCACCACACTCAGCGGCAGCGGCGCCTCGATCCAGGTCGGGTCCGGTGGCCATCTGGAGGCGGCCAGCAGTACGTTCAACATCAACCAGCTTTCCCTGAACAACGCCAGCGTCTACGGCAGCGGCGATCTGACCGGCGACACCTTCAACTTGCCCATCTACGTGCCCTACGGTGACGTGCAATACCTCGCCGGCAACGCCAAGTTCGAGCAGGTCTACATCAACGCCAACACGCTGCCCGCCGGGCAGACGCTGGCACTCGACCCGATCGGCACCAATACGTCGAGCCTGCAGTACGTCTTCTCGGGCGGCTTCACGATTGCCTCGGGGGCAACGCTGAATGTCGCCCCCAGCATTTCCGTATTGCTCACGGACGGCCAGACGATCACCGACAGCGGGACGTTGACCTTCGCCACCGGCGACTCGATGAACTTCTATTCCTACTACGGGGCGTCGCAAATTGTGGTCAACGGGACGATGACCGCCACGGGCGACACCTTCACCACCCTCAGCGGCAGCGGCGCCTCGATCCAGGTCGGGTCCGGTGGCCATTTGGAGGCGGCCAGCAGTACGTTCAACATCAACCAGCTTTCCCTGAACAACGCCAGCGTCTACGGCAGCGGCGATCTGACCGGCGACACCTTCAACATGTCGGTCTACGTGCCCTACGGCGACGTGCAATACCTCGCCGGCAACGTCAAGTTCGAGCAGGTCTACATCAACGCCAACACGCTGCCCGCCGGGCAGACGCTGGCACTGGACCCGATCGGCACCAATACGTCGAGCCTGCAGTACGTCTTCTCGGGCGGCTTCACGATTGCCTCGGGGGCAACGCTGAGCGTCGCGCCGAGCATTTCGGTATTGCTCACGGACGGCCAGACGATTACCGACGACGGGGCGTTGACCTTCGCCACCAGCGACTCGATGAACTTCTATTCCTACTACGGGGCGTCGCAAATTGTGGTCAACGGGACGATGACCGCCACGGGCGACACCTTCACCACACTCAGCGGCAGCGGCGCCTCGATCCAGGTCGGGTCCGGTGGCCATTTGGAGGCGGCCAGCAGCACCTTCAACATCAACCAGCTTTCCCTGAACAACGCCAGCGTCTACGGCAGTGGCGATCTGACCGGCGACACCTTCAACTTGCCCATCTACGTGCCCTACGGCGACGTGCAATACCTCGCGGGCAACGTCAAGTTCGAGCAGGTTTACATCAACGCCAACACGCTGCCCGCCGGGCAGACGCTGGCACTGGACCCGATCGGCACCAATACGTCGAGCCTGCAGTACGTCTTCTCGGGCGGCTTCACGATTGCCTCGGGGGCAACGCTGAGCGTCGCGCCCAGCATTTCGGTATTGCTCACGGACGGCCAGACGATTACCGACGACGGGGCGTTGACCTTCGCCACCAGCGACTCGATGAACTTCTATTCCTACTACGGGGCGTCGCAAATTGTGGTCAACGGGACGATGACCGCCACGGGCGACACCTTCACCACACTCAGCGGCAGCGGCGCCTCGATCCAGGTCGGGTCCGGTGGCCATCTGGAGGCGGCCAGCAGTACGTTCAACATCAACCAGCTTTCCCTGAACAACGCCAGCGTCTACGGCAGTGGCGATCTGACGGGCGACACCTTCAACATGTCGGTCTACGTGCCCTACGGCGACGTGCAATACCTCGCCGGCAACGTCAAGTTCGAGCAGGTCTACATCAACGCCAACACGCTGCCCGCCGGGCAGACGCTGGCACTGGACCCGATCGGCACCAATACGTCGAGCCTGCAGTACGTCTTCTCGGGCGGCTTCACGATTGCCTCGGGGGCAACGCTGAGCGTCGCGCCCAGCATTTCGGTATTGCTCACGGACGGCCAGACGATTACCGACGACGGGGCGTTGACCTTCGCCACCGGCGACTCGATGAACTTCTATTCCTACTACGGGGCGTCGCAAATTGTGGTCAACGGGACGATGACCGCCACGGGCGACACCTTCACCACACTCAGCGGCAGCGGCGCCTCGATCCAGGTCGGGTCCGGTGGCCATCTGGAGGCGGCCAGCAGTACGTTCAACATCAACCAGCTTTCCCTGAACAACGCCAGCGTCTACGGCAGCGGCGATCTGACGGGCGACACCTTCAACATGTCGGTCTACGTGCCCTACGGCGACGTGCAATACCTCGCCGGCAACGTCAAGTTCGAGCAGGTCTACATCAACGCCAACACGATGCCCGCCGGGCAGACGCTGGCACTGGACCCGATCGGCACCAATACGTCGAGCCTGCAGTACGTCTTCTCGGGCGGCTTCACGATTGCCTCGGGGGCAACGCTGAGCGTCGCGCCCAGCATTTCCGTATTGCTGACGGACGGCCAGACGATTACCGACGACGGGGCGTTGACCTTCGCCACCGGCGACTCGATGAACTTCTATTCTTACTACGGGGCGTCGCAGATCGTGGTCAACGGGACCATGACCGCCACGGGCGACACCTTCGCCACCCTCAGCGGCAGCGGCGCCTCGATCCAGGTCGGGTCCGGCGGCGAGCTCACGGCCGCCGGCAGTACCTTCGGCGTCAACGAGGTGAGCCTGAATGCCGGCTCGACCGACACGCTCCAGTTCGTGGCCTTCGCTACTCAGCTCACAGTGAATAGCGGGGCCTCGATCAGCGTCCACTCCAACAACTTCAGTAGTACCAGCGCGAGCGTAGTTGCCGCCGGCGCGTCCACCGCCACAATCGACCTGACCGACAATTTTTGGGGTACGCTTAACACCACGCAAATTGCAGCCAAGATCACGGACCACTCCGACAACCCCAACCTCCCGACGGTCCTGTACCAGCCGTTCCTCACCGAAAACGCCACGGGCACCTATGCCGCCAACACCACGGCGACTTACAGTGCCGCGGCCCAGACGGTGAACCTCACGGCCACGGTGATCGCCGCGGGTACGACAGTCAACGAGGGGACCGAGACCTTCACCATCGTCAGTGGCGGCACGACCGTCGGCTCGTCTGTCACGGTGAACGTTGTAAACGGTGCTGCCACGGCCCCGTACGGACTGCCGCCCGGTACGACGGGCGGCATTTACACGATCCAGGCCGTCTACAACGGCACCACCAACTTCCTGGGGTCGTCCGATAGCTCTCACTCTCTGACCATCACCAGTGCCGCCACGACGACGGCCGCCACCAGCGCGACCACGACCTACAGCGGCGCCACCCAGTCGGTTTCCCTGAGCGCCGGCGTCACCAGTGCGGCTGGCACGGTCAACAAGGGGAGTGTGACGTTCACCATCCAGAGTGGCGGCAATCCGATCGGCTCGGCCGTCAGCGCCCCTGTTTCAAGCGGATCCGCCACTGCCAGCTACGCCTTGCCCGCGGGCACGTCGGGCGGAACTTACACCATCCAGGCCGTCTACGATGGCACCGCCGACTACGGCAGTTCGACCGACACCAGTCAGTCCCTGACGATCAACGCCGCCGCCACCGCCTCGGCCACGGCGAGTGCTTCGGCCACCTTCAGTCCCGTCGAACAGAACGTCTCCCTGAGCACCACGGTGACCAGCCCGGCGGGGACCGTCAACGAGGGAACGGAGACGTTCACCATCTTGCTGGGGTCAACCGTCATCGGCAGTCCGGTGACCGTCAACGTCGTCGCTGGGGCGGCCGGCGCCAGTTATGGAATCCCCGGCGGGACCTCGCCCGGCACCTATACCATCCAGGCCGTCTACAGTGGCACCGCCGACTTCCTCGGATACAGCGACAACAGCCAGGTGCTCGTCATCAACGCCGCCCCCCTGACCGACTACTGGACCGGCGCCTCGGCAGCCCACGGCGGCAACGACAACTGGAGCAACCCCGGAAACTGGTCCTTGGGCGCGCCCCGACCACGGTGGAAACAGCCGATTTCACCAGTTCTGAATCCCAATACTCGACCTCGAACGTCAACGCCTCCTTCTCGATCGCCAACTTGACCATCGACAGCACGTGGGGGGGCTCGATCGATGTGAGTAGCTCCTTGACCATCTCCGGAAACCTGAACCTCGCGAGCGGCACACTTGGCGGCAATGGGGCCATCTCGGTCGCCGGTAGTGGGAGCCAGTTCTCGGGCGGTACACTCAGTGGCACCCTGACCAACACCGGTACGATCGACGTCACCGGGACCGGAACAGTTGCGATCACCGGGACCATCGATGGCGGCACGGTCGATGTCGGCACCGGAACGAACCTGGTTCTGGCGGGCAGCACGCTGAACGGCGTGACGGTCGATGGGAACTTCACAGTGTCGGGCGACAGCAGCCTGACGGTGCAGGACGGCCTGACGTTGAACGGCACGTTGTCGTTGGGTGATAGTTCCAGCATCGGCTACCTGGATTTCACCGGCAGCCAGACCTTGGCGGGAACTGGGACCGTCGTCTTCGGCAGCGCCACGTACAGAACGCCTTATTACGGCTACACCTACTACAACGGCCTGTTCGTCACGACCGCCGGAGACACCCTCACCATCGGCCCCAGCGTGACCGTGAGCGGGAGCCTGGGGGCCATCGGCTACGCATCCTACGAGGGCTCGACCGGCACCGGCGTGGTCAACCAGGGCACGATCGCGTGGGCTAACGGCGCCAGCATCTCGATCCCCGAAACGCTCACCAATGACGGCACGATCACGGTGGATGCAACCAGCACGATGTCACCGGGGGGCACCATCGTCGGCGGTACCATCACGACCCAGACTGGCGCAGGGGTCGGCAATGTCACACTGGACGGAGTGACGGTCAACGGTAACTGGGAGGTGGTGAGCGACAATTCCGTGTCGGTCCTGGATGGCCTGACGATCAATGGCACCTTGACGCTGGGTGATAGCTCCACCATTGGCTACCTGAACTTCAGCGGCAGCCAAACCTTGGGCGGAACGGGCACGGTCGTCTTCGGCAGCGCCACCTACAGAACGCCCTATTACGGCTACACCTACTACAACGGCCTGTTCGTCACGACCGCCGGAGACACCCTCACGGTCGGTCCAGGTGTGACGGTGCGCGGCGATCTGGGGGCGATCGGCTCTGCATCCTACGAGGGCTCGGCCGGTGGCAGTATCGTCAACGAGGGTACCATCCAGGCCGATGTCAGCGGCGGGACGATCACGATCGACGGGACCGGCAGCCAGAACACCGGCAGCCTCAATGCTCTCAATGGAGCAACACTCTCGTTGCAGGGAAGTAACTGGCAGGATAGCGGCGTCAACTACGCAGACGCGACCAGCGCGTTCTCCCTCGCCGCATCGTTCTCAAACAGCGGCAACACCCTCGCACTGACCGGTCCGGGCACGTTCACTTCCAGTGGAACGATCCAGGGCGGGACGATCGGCGTGGCCGTCGGGACTCTGTTCAGCGGCTCCGGAACCCTGGACGGAGTGACGGTCGACGGTAACTGGGAGGTAGTGAGCGACAACTCCGTGTCGGTCCTGGACGGCCTCACGATCAATGGCACCTTGACACTGGGTGATAGCTCCACCGTTGGCTATCTGAACTTCAGCGGCAGCCAGGCCTTGGGCGGAGCGGGCACGGTCGTCTTCGGCAGCGCCACGTACAGAACGCCTTATTACGGCTACACCTACTACAACGGCCTGTTCGTCACGACCGCCGGAGACACCCTCACCATCGGCCCCAGCGTGACCGTGAGCGGGAGCCTGGGGGCCATCGGCTACGCATCCTACGAGGGCTCGACCGGCACCGGCGTGGTCAACCAGGGCACGATCGCGTGGGCTAACGGCGCCAGCATCTCGATCCCCGAAACGCTCACCAATGACGGCACGATCACGGTGGATGCAACCAGCACGATGTCACCGGGGGGCACCATCGTCGGCGGTACCATCACGACCCAGACTGGCGCAGGGGTCGGCAATGTCACACTGGACGGAGTGACGGTCGACGGTAACTGGGAGGTGGTGAGCGACAATTCCGTGTCGGTCCTGGATGGCCTGACGATCAATGGCACCTTGACGCTGGGTGATAGCTCCACCATTGGCTACCTGAACTTCAGCGGCAGCCAAACCTTGGGCGGAACGGGCACGGTCGTCTTCGGCAGCGCCACCTACAGAACGCCCTATTACGGCTACACCTACTACAACGGCCTGTTCGTCACGACCGCCGGAGACACCCTCACGGTCGGTCCAGGTGTGACGGTGCGCGGCGATCTGGGGGCGATCGGCTCTGCATCCTACGAGGGCTCGGCCGGTGGCAGTATCGTCAACGAGGGTACCATCCAGGCCGATGTCAGCGGCGGGACGATCACGATCGACGGGACCGGCAGCCAGAACACCGGCAGCCTCAATGCTCTCAATGGAGCAACACTCTCGTTGCAGGGAAGTAACTGGCAGGATAGCGGCGTCAACTACGCAGACGCGACCAGCGCGTTCTCCCTCGCCGCATCGTTCTCAAACAGCGGCAACACCCTCGCACTGACCGGTCCGGGCACGTTCACTTCCAGTGGAACGATCCAGGGCGGGACGATCGGCGTGGCCGTCGGGACTCTGTTCAGCGGCTCCGGAACCCTGGACGGAGTGACGGTCAACGGTAACTGGGAGGTAGTGAGCGACAACTCCGTGTCGGTCCTGGACGGCCTCACGATCAATGGCACCTTGACACTGGGTGATAGCTCCACCGTTGGCTACCTGAACTTCAGCGGCAGCCAGACGCTGGGGGGAGCGGGCACGGTCGTCTTCGGCAGCGCCACGTACAGAACACCTTATTACGGTTACACCTACTACAATGGCCTGTTCGTCACGACCGCTGGAGACACCCTCACCATCGGCCCGGGCGTGACGGTGCAAGGAGCACTGGGGTACATCGGCTACGCATCCTACGAGGGCTCGGCCGGCACCGGCGTGGTCAACCAGGGCACGATCGCGTGGGCTAACGGCGCCAGCATCTCGATCCCCGAAACGCTCACCAATGACGGCACGATCACGGTGGATGCAACCAGCACGATGTCACCGGGGGGCACCATCGTCGGCGGTACCATCACGACCCAGACTGGCGCAGGGGTCGGCAATGTCACACTGGACGGAGTGACGGTCAACGGTAACTGGGAGGTGGTGAGCGACAATTCCGTGTCGGTCCTGGATGGCCTGACGATCAATGGCACCTTGACGCTGGGTGATAGCTCCACCATTGGCTACCTGAACTTCAGCGGCAGCCAGGCCTTGGGCGGAGCGGGCACGGTCGTCTTCGGCAGCGCCACGTACAGAACACCTTATTACGGCTACACCTACTACAATGGCCTGTTCGTCACGACCGCCGGAGACACCCTGACGGTCGGTCCAGGTGTGACGGTGCGCGGCGATCTGGGGGCGATCGGCTCTGCAACCTACGAGGGCTCGGCCGGTGGCAGTATCGTCAACGAGGGTACCATCCAGGCCGATGTCAGCGGCGGGACGATCACGATCGACGGGACCGGCAGCCAGAACACCGGCAGCCTCAATGCTCTCAATGGAGCAACACTCTCGTTGCAGGGAAGTAACTGGCAGGATAGCGGCGTCAACTACGCAGACGCGACCAGCGCGTTCTCCCTCGCCGCATCGTTCTCAAACAGCGGCAATACCCTCGCACTGAGCGGTCCGGGCACGTTCACTTCCAGTGGAACGATCCAGGGCGGGACGATCGGCGTGGCCGTCGGGACTCTGTTCATCGGCTCCGGAACCCTGGACGGAGTGACGGTCAACGGTAACTGGCAAGTGACCGGCGACAACGCCGTGACGGTGACGGACGGGCTGACGCTGGACGGGACGTTGTCGCTGGGTGACAGTTCCACCGTTGGCTACCTGAACTTCAGCGGCAGCCAGACGCTGGGGGGAACGGGCACGGTCGTCTTCGGCAGCGCCACGTACAGAACGCCTTATTACGGCTACACCTACTACAACGGCCTGTTCGTCACGACCGCTGGAGACACCCTCACCATCGGCCCGGGCGTGACGGTGCAAGGAGCACTGGGGTACATCGGCTACGCATCCTACGAGGGCTCGGCCGGCACCGGCGTGGTCAACCAGGGCACGATCGCGTGGGCTAACGGCGCCAGCATCTCGATCCCCGAGACGCTCACCAATGACGGCACGATCACGGTGGACGCAACCAGCACGATGTCACCGGGGGGCACCATCGTCGGCGGTACCATCACGACCCAGACTGGCGCAGGGGTCGGGAATGTCTCACTGGACGGAGTGACGGTCAACGGTAACTGGGAGGTGGTGAGCGACAATTCGGTGTCGGTCCTGGATGGCCTGACGATCAATGGCACCTTGACGCTGGGTGATAGCTCCACCATTGGCTACCTGAACTTCAGCGGCAGCCAGGCCTTGGGCGGAGCGGGCACGGTCGTCTTCGGCAGCACCACGTACCGAACGCCTTATTACGGCTACACCTACTACAACGGCCTGTTCGTCACGACCGCTGGAGACACCCTAACCATCGGCCCGGGCGTGACGGTGCAAGGAGCACTGGGGTACATCGGCTACGCATCCTACGAGGGCTCGGCCAATGGCATTATCGTCAACGAGGGTACCATCCAGGCCGATGTCAGCGGCGGGAGCATTGCGATTATCGGAACCGGCGGCTCTTTTCTCAATTCGGGAACCGTTAATGCCAGCGCCGGGGCAATTTCCATTTACGACGCAAGCTTCGGAACGGTGAATAGCGGCACTCTCGCCATCGGCCCCACTGGCACGCTCAACATCACCGGCCCCTTCACCCAGACCTCAACCGGCAATTTCAACGAAGTTCTGGGTGGCTCGACCACGGGCCTCTTCGGCCAGGTGGCGATCAGCGGAACGGCATCGCTCAACGGCAGTCTGAACGTCGGCCTTGTCAATGGCTACACGCCGACGGAAGGAGCCAGCTTTGCCATTCTCACGTTCACCTCGGAGACCGGAAACTTCTCCGCGGAGAACGGCCTCTATTTCGGGGGCGGCGAAGGCTTCAGTTCCACGTTCAGCCCCCTCAGCAATCCCACCGCCCTCGACCTCGTGGTGATCGCCGAGAATGCCGGCAGCCTGACGACCGTCCAGTCGTCCGAGAATCCCTCGAACTTCGGCGATACGGTCACCTTCACGGCCACGGTAACGCCGGCCGTCTCGACCAATTTGACCGCCACGGGGACCGTCACGTTCTTCGACGGCGCGTCCGACCTCGGCTCTGTCGGTCTGGTCAATGGCTCGGCCGCCTTCACCACGGCGACTCTCGCGGGCGGGTCGCACTCGATCGTCGCGCAGTATAGCGGCGACTCCAACTTTGGTGGCAGCAGCTCGTCGCCATTCACTCAAACCGTCAACCCCGTGGCCAGTCAGACGACCCTTGAGTCCTCGAACAATCCATCGTATTTCGGCGCCCCGGTCACGTTCACGGCGACCGTGTCGCCGTCGTTGCCCGAGCTGGTCACTCCGACTGGCCAAGTCGAGTTCTTCGACGGCTCGTCGCTGCTCGGGACCGAGACCTTGAGCGGCGGGGTGGCGAGTTACACGACGTCGGCACTGGCGCAGGAGCCGATCAACCGATCGAGGCGGAATACCTCGGTGACGCCAACTACATCCCGAGCCACTTCACGATTCAGCAGACGGTGAACGCGTCGCTGCCGGCGACCTTGAACGGCGAGGTCTACAACGATTTCAACGGCAACGGCACCCTCCAACCCGGCGAGGGCCTCACCGGCTGGACCGTTAACCTCTTGAGCGGCTCGACCCAGATCGCCACCACTACGACCGGCTCCACGGGTGACTATTCCTTCACCAACGTCTTCCCCGGCTCGTACACGATCGCCGTCGTCGAAGCGTCGGGCTACGTCGCGACCGAGCCGGCATCCGGCAGGCTGTCGGTGACCCCGACCGCCGGGCAGACCGTCAATGGGCTAAACTTCGGCGAATTCGCAACGGCCTCGGTCAGCGGCGAGGTCTTCGACGACGTTGAACCGGGATGGCACACTCGACAACGGCGACCCGGGCCTCTCCGGCTGGATCGTTAACCTCCTGAATAGTTCCCAGCAAATCGTTGCTTCGGACGCGACCCCCTCGAACGGCACTTATTCGTTTAGCGGCCTGGGGCCCGGCGCCTACACCATCGAGGACGTGCTCCAGCCCGGTTACATCCAGACGACCCCCTCATCGGGGTCTTTCTCGATCGTGTCGTCGAGCGGCAGCCAGTTCGCGAATGAGAATTTCGGCGTCTACAAGGCGGTCTCGCTGGCCATCACCGGGCTCGCGACCGTGCCGTCGAGCGGTCTGCAATCGGGCGACAGCCTGGTCGTCGAGTGGAACGACACCAACACCGGAACGTCCGCGGCCGGGTCGTTTTATGACCAGATTGTCATCACCAACACGACCACCGGCCAGCAGCTTGGCTCGAGCCTGATCGAATACAATGCGTCGGCCCGCGGGGACCTGGCGGCGGGCGCCTCCGCGCCCGAGCAATACAACTTCAGCCTGCCCGACGGCAAGGCCGGGGTCGGCCAGATCCAGCTCAGCGTCACGGCCGACTACTACAGCAACGTGTCCACCGGCCAGGGCGAGCCTAACCGGACGGCGACCATGACAGAGGGCTCAACCCTCGCGCCTTACGCCGACCTGATCGTCGCCCCGGGCTCGCTCGCAGTCACGCCGACAATTCCGCGATCGCCTGGCTCGGTGACGGTGACCTGGAACGACACGAACCAAGGCGACGCTCCGGTCGAAGGCGCCTTTAGCGACTCGGTCCTGGTGCAGCAGGTTAACGGCAGCAGCGTGACCACGATTACTTCCGGCACTGTCAGCGGCCCCAGTCCCCTGGCCGTCGGCGCGACGAGCGGCACCCAAAACTTTTCATTCACCCTGGCCAACGGTGCGGCCATTACCGGCGACATCCGGGTCACGGTGACCACCGACAGCGGCCAGACCATCAAGGAGTACGACCTCAGCGGCAATCCCGCGTACGGCAACAACACGGCCACGATCAACGACGCGCCGCCGGTCTTCGCTTCCGACTGGTACGCGCCGCCGCTCACGTACACGGCGCCCTCGTCCGGCGAGGGGTTCGGTGAGTCCGTCGCCGCGAACTACGGCAACGTCGCGATCGGCGCCCCGTCCGACAACGGCACAGGCGCGGTCTATCTTTACGACGGTGTTACCCCTGCCAACGAGTCAATCGCAACCTACACATATGGCTCGCTCATCCACGTCTTCGCCGACCCCAATCCCGAGCCCGGCGATGAGTTCGGCGCATCGCTCGCGGTGGTCGGCAACGCGCTGGTGGTCGGGGCGCCAGGTAGCTCCCTTTCCGGGCCAGGCGACGGCGTGGTCTACGTGTTCGACGCCAATGACGAGAGCACGACCTTCGGCGACGTGCTGGCGACCTTGAAAATCCCTGACCCCGGCGCCTTGAACGATGCCCATTTCGGCGCCGCGGTGGGCGCGACCAACACCACGATCGTGGTCGGAGCGCCCGGCAACGATGGCGGCGTGGGCGAGGCCTACGAGTTCCAGGGCGACACAACCCAGGCCAATTTCGGCGACCTGCTCCTGGACATCACGAACCCCGACGCACAGGCTGGCTCCGGGTTCGGCGCGGCCGTTGCGGGGATCGGCGACAACCTGATCGTCGGCGCGCCCTCTGATAATACCGCGGGTCCCGGCACCGGGACCGTCTACCTGTTCGACGGCACGACCGGGGCGGAGACCGCGGCGATCGTCAATCCGCGGCCGGCGGCCTCGACCGGCTTCGGTACGGCGGTCGCGTCGGTTGGACTGAACGTCCTGGTCGGGTCGCCGGACGACAACACCGCTGGCCCCGGCGCGGGCGCGGCTTTCCTGTTCGATCCGTCGGGCGCATTGCTCACGACGTTCGTTCAGCCCGACGGCGGCGGCGGCCACTTCGGGGCCTCGGTGGCGGGCTCGCAGAACACGGCGTTGATCGGCGCCCCAGGGGCCAACCTGGGAACGAACGACGCCGGCAGTGCGTACCTTTTCGACGCCGATCCGGCGAGCCCGACCGTGGGCCAGGCGATCGCCGCCGTGCAAGAGCCCGTGCCCACTTCTGGTGGTGCCCTCGGAACCGCGGTCGGGTTCGACGACGGGGCCTTGATCGCGGGCGCGGCCGGGGACGAAGCCGTCGATCTCTATCAACCCACGGCCTCGCTTACGCTCTCTTCGGAGACAACCTACGCGACAGCCTCGTACGACTCGGTGATCGTAAGCGGCACGTTCACGGACGACAACTCGCCGGAAGCTCTCACGGCCTCGATCAACTGGGGTGATGGTTCCCCGGCCGCCGTCATCAACCTCCCGGACGGGTCCTACGCCTTTGCCGTCCCGCACGACTATACGACCAGTCCGGCATCCGGGTATTACAATATCGGCGTCACGCTGAGCGATCCCTACGGCCGGACTACCTTCGCGCAGACGACTGTCGCCTTCGGCAACCCGGCGCCGGTCTTCGCGCCGCCGGGGCTGGTGTTGTCGTCGTCGAGCATCGTCGAGGGGGGCACGGAGAGCGTCAGCGGCACGATCGAGAGCCTCGGCGGGATCGGGATCAACACGGTTTTGCTCGACTGGGGCGACGGCTCGAACCCGACCACGATCGTGCTGCCCCCGGGCGACGATACCTTCTCGACAACCCATACGTTTTTGAAGAACCCGGCCGCGGTTGAGTCCGAGAATTATACGATCGTCGGTTCGGTGACCAATCAGAATAGCCAGGTCGGCTACGCGTCGGCGAGTGTCACCGTCAACAAAGTGGCCCCGCAGTTCACCGCGGCTCATGACCTGAGTTTGTCGAAGACAACCGCCAACGAGGGAGACACGATCACGCTCGACGGCCAGTTCAACGACCCCGATGCGCTCAGCTCGTACACCGTGACGATCGACTGGGGCGACGGCTCGACTCCGACCGTCCTGAGCGAGCTCGACGGCCAGGTCGTCCAGTCGGCCACGCCGGGGCTCTACACTTACTCGACCACCCATCAGTACCGGAGCACTCCGCCCGGCGAGCCGGCCGGGGGTACTTACGATATCAACGTTTCGGTGTCGGATGGCGTGAACACCGTCTCGGCCGGTACTTCGATCGTCGTCGACCGCGTGCTGCTCGCGGTCCAGGTCACGAGCTCCGTGGATCTGGGCGCCGGGACGATCACGGTGACGGCCGGCGTGACGGAAGCGGACCCGCTCGCCACGTACACGGTGGCCTGGATGCTAACCCAGAATGAGATCGAGATCGGGACGGCCACGGGCACGAGCTATACGTTCCCGATTCCGAGCTCGCCCGGCGAGCTGGTCGCGGCGGCGACCGCGACCGACAGTGATGGCGGGGTGTCCTCCGATAGCGCGCAACTGGTGCTCATCGACGAGTCGGGCACTTCGGTCGTGATCGGCCCGAGCGGGATCACGGTCTCGGTGGGCGGGGGTACGGTCACGGACATTCCGTTGGCGGGGGCGGGCCGGGTGGCCGTGCTGGCGACCGGCTCGAACAACATGATCAATGCCAGCACCGCGACAGGGCCCGTGCAGCTTATCAGCTCCGGGTCAGACAATACCTTGATCGGCGGCGCGGGTGACGACCTGCTGGTGGCGGATTCGGGGGCCAACAGTCTGGTCGGCGGGTCCGGCGACGACACGCTCGTCTCCAGCGGCGGCGACGACACGCTCGTGGGCGGCACGGGGAACACCTCGTTCCAGATCAACCCCGGCCACGATCCACTCGTGATCGGCGGGAGTGGGACCAATACGCTCGACTTCTCGACCGCCACCTTGCTGATCACGCTCAACATGGCACTGGAGTCAGGCCAGACGCAGGTCGTTGACTCCAACAACGACGAGGTGATCCTCGAGGGCAAGTTTAACCAGTACATCGGCTCGCCCGAAGGCAACAACGTCACGCTCAACGACAACAACGACCTCGTCTACGCCACCACGGGCAACTCGACCGTCACCGGCGGCTCGGGCAGCGAGACGATCGTGGGCGGCTCGGGCAACGACATCATCTATTCCACCACCGGCAACGACTCGATCACGGGCGGCTCGGGCAGCGAGACGATCGTGGGCGGCTCGGGCAACGACATCATCTATTCCACCACCGGCAACGACTCGATCACGGGCGGCTCGGGAAGCGAGACGATCGTGGGCGGCTCGGGCAACGACATCATCTATTCCACCACCGGCAACGACTCGATCACGGGCGGCTCGGGCAGCGAGACGATCGTGGGCGGCTCGGGCAACGACATCATCTATTCCACCACCGGCAACGACTCGATCACGGGCGGCTCGGGCAGCGAGACGATCGTGGGCGGCTCGGGCAATGACATCATCTACTCGACCACGGGCAACACGACCATCACCGGCGGCTCAGGCAGTGAGACGATCGTGGGCGGCTCCGGCAACGACATCATCTATTCCACCACCGGCAACGACTCGATCACGGGCGGCTCGGGCAGCGAGACGATTGTCGGCGGCTCAGGCAATGACATCATCTACGCCACCACGGGCAACACGACCATCACCGGCGGCTCGGGCAGCGAGACGATCGTGGGCGGCTCGGGCAACGACATCATCTATTCCACCACCGGCAACGACTCGATCACGGGCGGCTCGGGAAGCGAGACGATCGTGGGCGGCTCGGGCAACGACATTATCTATTCCACGACCGGCAACGACTCGATCACGGGCGGCTCGGGAAGCGAGACGATCGTGGGCGGCTCGGGCAACGACATCATCTACGCCACCACGGGCAACACGAGCATCACCGGTGGCTCGGGCAGCGAGACGATCGTGGGCGGATCGGGCAACGACATCATTTTCGGGGGCAACGGCGCCGGATTCATCATCGGCGGTTCGAGCAGTATCGCGATCATTGGCGGTTCCGGCAACCAGGTGATCGTCGGTGGTTCGGGCGACGACACGATCACCGGCGGTTCGGGCGACGACTCGATCCTGGGGGGCACGGGCAATGACTCGATCTACGGCGGCACGGGAGACACGACGATCACGGGCGGCACGGGCGACTGCACGATCGTGGGCGGCACCGGCAACGACTACATCGTGGGTGGCACCGGCAACGATTCGATCGTGGGAGGCAGCGGTAGCGACGTGATTCTGGGCGGGTCGGGCAACGACATCATTTTCGCCGGCCTGCTGTCGAGCACGATCACCGGCGGGTCGGGCGAAGATACGATCGTCGGCGGCAACGGCAACGACGTCATCTTCGGCGGATACGGCAACGATTCGATCGTCGGCGGGTTCGGCGCCGAGTCGATCGTGGGCGGCTCGGGTGACGACACTCTGATCTCCGGCAACCTATCGAGCACGATCTATGGCGGCAGCGGCGATGACCTGATCGTCGGCGGCTACGGCAACGACATCATTGACGGCGGCACCGGCGACGACACAATCGCGGCCGGCACCGGCAACGACTCGATCGTCGGCGGCTCGGGCGACGACCTCATCTACGGCGGCAAGGGCGACAGCACGATCTCGGGCGGGACGGGCAGTGTCACGATCTCGGGCGGCGGCGGCGACGACAATTTGACCGGCGACGGGTCCGATTCGTGGCTGATGTTCTACGGCTCGACGAACATGACGCTCACCAACACGACGTTCTCGACCTCGGGTGGAAGCGTGACCGCCTCGGTCTCGACCATCAGCGGCTTCCAGCACGCGATCCTGGCGGCCGGCACGGGCGACTTCACGCTCGACGCTTCGGGCTTCTCGGGCAGCGCCATCCTCGAGGGCGGGATCGGCAACGACACCTTGATCGGCGCGTCCGGCCCCGACACCCTGGAGGGGGGTGCGGGCAACGACTCGCTGGTGGGCGGCGGCGGCGGCGATACCTTCGCCTTCAACAACGGCTCGAGCGGCAGTCAGACGATCTTCGAGCCCCCGGGCAGCGCCGGCGCCGGGCTCGATTTCTCCCAGGCCTCCGCCGGGATCTCGATCAATCTCAGCCAGTCCGGGCCCCAGGCCGTGATGCCGGCCACGCTGAGTGACGGCGCGCTCTCTTTGACCCTGGCCGACCCACTCGCAATCGACAGCGTGCTGGGCAGCTCGTACGACGATACCATTATCGGCAACATCAACGACAACACCCTGATCGGGGGCGGCGGCGACGACGTGCTCGTCGGTGTGGGCGGCAATAACCTCATCGAAGGGGCCGTCACCCGCACCGTCTATCTCGACTTCGACACCTACGAGCTCCCGGGTCAGCACTTCTACACGCAGGCCGAGCGCGACGCGATCCAGGCGCAGATCACGGCCGACTATTCCGCCTTCTCGTACGTCTTCACCCAGACCCAGCCGCAGTCGGGGCCCTATACCACGATCACTTTCAACGACCCGGCGCTGGTCGGCCTCGAGGGGGGAGTTTCGTCCGAGATCGACTGGCGCGATCTCGACATCGCGGGCACGACGACACTCACCGCGGACGGCCTGGAAGTCATCCCCCCCGATTCCGGCGGGGTCAACGTCAATAACTTCCTGGGCGCTCCCGGCGAGCCCGCCGCCACCAGCGCCGACTTCATCGGCCTCTCGGCCACCATCGCCGCCCACGAGCTGGGGCACCTCTCCGGGCTTACGCACGCCGACGCGTACGGACCGATCGGCTCGGGGATCTCCGACGGGGTCAACCCCGTCCTCTACAGCCCTACCTATCCCGGACCGACCGTCGCCGACGAGACGATCGATCACATCATGGCCTCCGGCGCCTCGGTGAACGCGACCCTCGAGGATGCGATCAACGACCCGTTCTTTGGCGAACGGGAGTCGATCGCACTCTCTTACGGCGAAAACGGCTCACCGACCAACGAACAGATCGCTCCGCATTATTCGATGTCCGACGCCCAGCCGATCGCACTTGAGCCCTTGGTCGTGCCCAACACGGACCTCGAGGGCGTCTACGTCGGCGATGTCTTCGACGTCACCGCCGCCGACGTTGTGGGATACCTTGGGGAGACAAACGGAGCGTCAAACACCGACTTCTATTCGTTCACCGCCCAGGCCGGCACCTTGATCAACTTCCAGCTCATGTCGGTCCTCCTCACACGGTCGGTGGCGCCTGCCGGCACCGCTCCGACCGACTACAACCAGGCGCCTTTCGACACCTACCTGGCCATCTACAACTCCAGCGGCCAGTTGATCGAGTACAACGATGACTCGTTCCAGGATTCCGATTCCTCGATCGTCGACCTGACCCTTCCCACCACGGGCACCTATTACGCGATGGTGACTTCTTCTCCCAAGTCGGTATCGCTGGACGAGCCGTTGACCGGAGACTACGAGCTCTTCATGTACACGTTCGCCGCCGGAACCACCGCGGCGTATCCCGCCACAACGCCCGGCCTCGGCGACACGATGTACGCCGGCTCGGGTGACGACACGATCATCGCCGGCTCGGCCGACGACATGATCGCGGCCCAGCCCCAGGATACGATCGTCTACCGGGTCGGGCACCGCGACCATCTTGCCGGCTACCCCGTCCTTGAACGTCTCGGCCGGCGCCAACCAGACGGTCGACGAGGATTCCAGCGTCACGCTGACAGGCTCGTTCTTCGACCCCTCCGGCGATTCCACTTCCATTGAGGACTGGCACGTCGTCGCGTCCTCCGGCCAGCAGATCGCGGACGGGACCGGCCCCACCTTCACGTTCACCCCGGGCAATGCCGGAACCTACACGGTGACTTTGACGGTCATCGACCTCAACGTCGGCTGGGACTCGGCCGACGTGGTGATCACCTCCGAAGACGTCCCGCCGGTCCTGACCGCCCCGAGCGCCTCGCAGAGCACCACAGCGGGCGTGAGCACGTCGATCAATCTCGGAACACTCGCCGTCACGGGCACTGGCCCGTTCACGGACACAGTCCAGTGGGGCGACGGCCAGAGCTCGAGCTTCTCACCCTCGACTTCCGGGCCCGTCTCCCTGGCTCACACGTATGCGACGGCCGGGACCTTCACGATCGGCGAGACCGTCTCCGAGTACGATGGCGGTACGGCGACCGCCAGTTTCGCGTTCAACGTGACTGTGGCACCCACGTCGACGATGCTCACCTCATCGACGCCCTCCGCGGTTTACGGCCAGTTGTTGACCTTCACGGCCACCGTGACGGGCCCGGGTGCCCCGACCGGCGCGGTGGAATTCTACGCCGGCCCGGTCACACCGGCCGATCAGATCGGCAGCGGAACGCTGATCTTGGAGGGCGGCCAATACCAGGCTACCTTCAGTACGTCGACCTTGACGGTCAGCGGCAGCCCATACGCGATTACTGCGGTTTATGGCGGCGATGGCGGCGACGTGGGCAGCACATCGAACGTCGTCAGCGAAACGATCAACAAGGCCAACGCGGTGATCGTGGTCACTCCGTACATTGTCGCCTACGACGGTAACCCGCACACCGCCACCGGCACGGCCACGGGCGTGGAGACCCCGACCCCGGCGAACTTGAGCGGGCTCTTGAACCTGAGCGGCACCACCCATACGACCGTGGGTACCTACACCGACACCTGGACGTTCGCGGGCAACGGCAACTACAACAGCGCCAGCGGGACAATCACCGATGTCATTGCCCAGCCCCTCACCGTCACCGCGATCGCCGAGGTCTCGCCCAACCCGCGCACGACGCCGGTTTCGACAGTCGATGTGACGTTCAGCGTGCCGATCGACACGAGCAGCCCGACGGCGGGCGCCGTGACTCTGACCGACAACGGCAGCCCCGTCGCGGTCAGCGGCGTCTCATTCGCGCTCGTCCCGGGGACGACCTCGACGTACCAGGTCGGCGATCTCTCAGCGTTTACCGCCCAGGGAGGAACCTACACGCTCACGGTCAACGCGGCCGACATTGACGATCAGTACGGCATCGCGGGCACGGGCACCGCCGCCACGTCGTGGACGAACACGGCGACGGCGACGGCGACGGCCGTCACGCCGGGTACGGCATCGGTCAGTTACGGCCAGTCGGCTACCTTCACGGCCACCGTGTCATCCGCCGCCGGCGTGCCGCCGGACGGCTCGGTGCAGTTCCTGGTCAACGGCGTGGATTATGGCAGTCCGGTGGCGCTGAGCGGCGCCACGGCGCAGCTTGCGATATCCGAGCCGGTGGGCAGCTACACAGTTGCGGCAGAGTACACCGGCGATGCCAGCTACGCTCCAACCCTGCCGGCTAACGAGACCAGCGCCACCCTCACCGTCAATCAAGTGGCGACCGCCACGTCGGTCGCGCCGGCTACGGCCACGGTGAGCTACGGGCAGTCGGCCACGTTCACGGCCACCGTGTCATCCGCCGCCGGCGTGCCGCCGGACGGCTCGGTGCAGTTCCTGGTCAACGGCGTGGATTTTGGCAGTCCGGTGGCGCTAAGCGGAGGCGCGGCGCAGCTTGCGATATCCGAGCCGGCGGGCAGCTACACGATTGCGGCAGAGTACACCGGCGATGCCAACTACGCAGTGACCGTGCCGGCTGCGGAGACCAGCGCCACCCTCACTGTCAATCAGGCGGTGACTGCCACCTCGGTCGCGCCGGTTACGGCCACGGTGAGCTACGGGCAGTCGGCCACGTTCACGGCGACCGTGTCGTCACCGGCCGGAGTTCCCCCGGATGGCTCGGTGCAGTTCCTGGTCAACGGCGTGGATTACGGCAGCCCGGTGGCGCCAGCGGCGCCACGGCGCAGCTTGCGATATCCGGGGCGGCGGGCAGCTACACGATTGCGGCAGAGTACACCGGCGATGCCAACTACGCAGTGACTCTACCGGCTGCGGAGACCAGTGCCACGCTCACCGTCAATCAGGCGGCGACTGCCACCTCGGTCGCGCCCGCTACGGCCACGGTGAGCTACGGGCAGTCGGCCACGTTCACGGCGACCGTGTCGTCGTCGGCCGGAGTTCCCCCGGATGGCTCGGTGCAGTTCCTGGTCAACGGCGTGGATTACGGCAGCCCGGTGGCGCTAAGCGGCGCCACGGCGCAGCTTGCGATATCCGAGCCGGCGGGCAGCTACACGATTGCGGCAGAGTACACCGGCGATGCCAACTACGCCGTGACTCTACCGGCTGCGGAGACCAGTGCCACGCTCACCGTCAATCAGGCGGCGACTGCCACCTCGGTCGCGCCCGCTACGGCCACGGTGAGCTACGGGCAGTCGGCCACGTTCACGGCGACCGTGTCGTCGTCGGGGGGAGTTCCCCCGGATGGCTCGGTGCAGTTCCTGGTCAACGGCGTGGATTATGGCAGCCCGGTGGCGCTCAGCGGCGCGACGGCCCAGCTTGCGATTTCTGAGCCGGCGGGCAGCTACGCGATTGCGGCAGAGTACACCGGCGATGCCAACTACGCCGTGACCCTACCGGCTGCGGAGACCAGTGCCACGCTCACCGTCAATCAGGCGGCGACTGCCACCTCGGTCGCGCCGGTTACGGCCACGGTGAGCTACGGGCAGTCGGCCACGTTCACGGCCACAGTCTCATCCTCGGCCGGGGTTCCTCCCGACGGCTCGGTGCAGTTCCTGGTCAACGGTGCGGCCTACGGCAGCCCATTGGCGCTCAGCGGCGCGACGGCGCAGCTTGCGATTTCCGAGCCCGTAGGCAGCTACACGATTGCAGCCCAGTACACCGGCGACGCCAACTATGCCGTGACGCTCGCGGCCGCTGAGACCACAGCGACGCTTACGGTCAATCAGACTGCAAGTCCTGCCACCAACCTGGCGATCAGTCCGAACAGCGGCATTTCGGCCGGTATCACCGACACCGGTGCGGTCACCTTCACCGGCAGCCTCCCGGCGGCCGGCATGACGGTCGACGTCTTCGACACGACCACCAACAAAGATCTGGGCAACGCCACAGTGAGCGGGACCTCGTTCAGCCTGGCTTTAAACCTCGCCGAAGGCGATCACATTCTCCGCGCCAGGGACAGCCTAAACGGCACGACAGCCGACGCGTTTGTCACCGTGCTCGTGGACCTCACCGCTCCCGCGAGCTACGTCATGAACTCGCTGGGCACGACGCAGAGCACCGACACGTTTCCGGTTTCGGTCGCCTACACTGACCCGTCCGGGTCCGGTGGCGCGACGCCCTCGGGCGTCGCGTCGGTGAGTCTGTATTACTCGGTCAACAACGGGCCATTCAGCCTCTACCAGACCCAGAGCATCACCCCTTCGGCATCCGGCACGGTGGTCTTCAGCTTCGCGGGCCAGGACCGCAATCTCTACGCATTCCATAGCATCGCTCAGGACGCGGCTGGAAACATCGAGAGCAAGAGCGCCAATGCGATCGAAGCCACCACCTACGTGCCGGATCTGAATCCACCCGTCACGCACGTCCTGGCGAGCAATCCGTCCTATTCATGGGCACCGTACTCGTCGTCGCTTTTTAGCGGTTTCGCGTCGTCGTCGTACAGTAACGGGGTCTTCACCCTTAACTGGGCCGGTGCCGATCCCGACCAGAATAGCGGCACTCCGGCCGGGTACATCGCCGTGGTGAATATGTACGTCGAGGTCGACGGCGGTTCCCCCACGTACATCGGCCAGCTCAGCGGCGGTACGCCCAACAGTAGCGGCGTCTATAGCGGCTCGATGACCTACAACGCGCTGGGCGACGGCGAGTCGCACACGTACAGCTTCTATAGCGTCGGCGTCGATGACGAGCAGAAGGCGCAGTACGCTCCGGCAACAGGGCCGTCCAGCCCCGATGTGACCTTCAGCAACATCACCTACACAGCCCCGCTCGGAATCCAGAGCTTCTCCGTCGAGAAGAGCATCGCGGAGCGTTCTTACATTCGATATCTCGATGTCGACTTCAATCAGGCCGTCAGTGTGCCCGGCTCGGTGCTCCAAGATCTGGCGGCCGGGCTCGCCGGCAGCAGCCCCAGCTCGTACGTGGAGCTCTTGTGGTATGGTGAGAACCTCACGGCCAGCAGCAGCCCCAAGGGGAGCGTCAACCTCTTCGGCACGGGCACCACGGCTTCGGTGAGTCTGAGCGGCAACGATTTGTCGATCAACTTTGGTGCCAACGGCATCACCAGCCTGCTCACCGAGACCGGCGTGTCGGGGACGGGCAGCCCCACCACAACCTTTGGCGATGGTTGGTATGCGCTGGGAATCGACCCCACCGGCAACCCAGCGAACAATCAGGTCTTCTGGCCGACGTTCTTCCGCTTGCTGGGCGATACCGGCGGCAACACGGTGGTGACCGGCCCCTATACCACCGCGGGAACCGACGCTTACACCGTCTATCACGCCGAGGGAGAAACCGGCTCGCTCTTGAATGCCGACGTAAACGGCGACGGGTCGGTCAACAGCAAGGACCTGACGGAGACGGTCGCGGCCAAGGGCGACTCCGTCGGCTCGACAGCGCCGCAGAGCTTTCCGGCGTTTCAGTTGCTGGCCGGACCCGGTGGCCACCGCGGCGGATCGGCGATCACGCAAGCTCAGGTAGAAGCTGTTCTGCCGGATGCGATCGCGGCGTGGCAGGCGGCCGGTCTGGACGCGGCCGACGTGCGGAAGCTCGAGGGCGTCTCGATCCATGTCGGCAACCTGGCGCGAGCATTCTGGGCCTGGAAACCGGCGGAGTCATCACCATCAACCAGACGGCGGCCGGCTACAGTTGGTACGTCGGGCGCGAATGGCTCTACCGCCGTATTCAGCCGGTCAGGTCCCGACGGCGAAAGGGTCGCCCAGCCAGGAAGCCAAGCGGCTGGCCGTGTCGATCTCTTGACGGTGCTGGAGCACGAGCTGGGCCACGTGATCGGCCTGCCCGACAACACCGTGGCTGGCGATCTGATGGACATCACGATCGGGCCGGGAGTGCGCCGCGCGCCCTCGGCCGCCGACCTGGCGGCCCTTGCTCCACCCGCCAGCACCACTCATCCTGCGGCTGTGGACGCCGCACTGGCGTCGATCATCGGCGCGGTTGACAGCGACGACGGTGATGGCGACGTCTTGAATGCGAAGCACGCATTCTCCGCGGTCGGATCAAGCCGTCTTTCGGGCAATGGGGCTTTGCTAAAGACGAAAAACGAAAAGAGCCCTCCGTTGCTTCGCAGGTATCCCCAGCGCCCTTCCTCGTCGCTGTTTGCCCGCAGACGACGCGGTACTGGTCCGGCGCTGGCGGCGGACCGCGGGTCCAAACCCTTCGGGACGGATTGATGCTTTTGAGAAACATTGCGACAGCCCCCGGGGGTCTCAGATCCGGGTATCACGAGAGGTGGAACAGGCACGAAACTCAGGCTCGGACGCGGCCAAGGGCCAAGTCGTGCGGGTGCTGACTGCCCGACGGAAGCGAGTAGCGCTTTCGCACAAGAAGCTGCGATCTGGATTACGCACCGCCGGCGGCAACACGTTCACAGTCAGCGGCTGGACCGCGGGCGGATCGCTGACGGATAATGCGTCCGCTGGGGACACGGTGACGGCCAGCAAGAGCGCCAGCTTTACGCTGACCAATACCTCGCTGTCCTCTACCGACGGCATGGCGCTTGGCTTGAGCGGCGTCACGACCGCCAAACTCGCGGCCACCAACAAGGGCAAGACGTTCACGGTCAGCGGTTGGACCGGGAGCGGTTCGCTGGCCGACACGGCGACGGGCATCGTCGCTGCGAGCAAGAACGCCGGCCTCACCCTGACCAACACATCGCTGACCTCGACTGACGGCATGGCGCTGACCTTAAGCGGTATCACCACCGCCAACGTCACGGCCACGGCAACGAGCGGCAGTCCATCGTACGTCGTTGACGCCAGCGCCTTCACCGGAGCAACGAACCCGACAGCCGGCGGGACGGTCAATGCAATCCTGTTCGGTGGGTCGGCTAATGGCAGCACCCTGAGCGCGACCGGATCGGGTAATGACGCGCTGATCGGTGGATCGGGTAAAGACACACTAACCGACACGGGGACCGGCTACAACATCCTGATTGGCGGGCCAGGGGTCGATACGATCACGGGCAACGGCAATGACATCCTGATCAGCGGGACTACCAACTATGACAGCAACACGAGTGCCAGCATCGCGGCGCTCGACGCCATCCTCGCCGAGTGGTCTTCGAGCGACTCTTACTCACTGCGAATCAGCAAGATCATGAGCGGGGTCGGCCCCGGCGGCACGGACGCCCTCAATTCGTCCACGTGCCAGTCGGATGGCGTGGCCAACACGGTGAGCGATGGACCCTCGGGGCGCAGAACAACTGGTTCATCGTCAACTCGAAGGACAAGGTAACGAAGCAGAGTAACGAAACGGAAACCATCGTCTGACCCAGCTAGGCTGGCGACCCGAGGGCCCATCCCGAGAGACGCTCGCCCGTTCAGCCGCCACATTCCAAGGTATGCGTGCAGTTTGAGACGCCCTGACACGGACGGAACCCCAGCGATTCATACAGCGTTTCCGGACCCGCCTCGTCGCCCCGGAGTTCCACGCTTCGATTCGCAGTTCGCTCGATAATCTAAGCTATCACCGAACTCGGATGCGCTGGATTCGCGAGCTGAGTAAGCACTCAATGGCCGTTACACAGGTGTTTCACGTCGATTCAACTTCTACGAAATGGCCCATGCCACCCCAACGCGACGTCGGGCGTGTTACCAATTCCGTTCAGCAAATACCCGTCCACTAATCGTCGTAAGTTCAATACCGGCGGTGGGAATCGAACCCACTCGGGGTTACCACGAGAGTATTTTAGGTCCAACGGCAAATCGACCATTCATGCAGGGCATGATCCAGCGGAACATTGGGTGTCTTAGTACCCGACCCAGCCGTGAAGCCGTGCCGAGGCAGCACTCGGTTTTACTGCTTTCGGAAGTATCTTGCGCCTCATACACCCTCGCCGGCGCGGCTAGCGACGGCACCCGCGGCGCTCGCTTGAAATCCGCCTGCACACCATGGACACTGGGCGGTTCCTGAATCATCTGCAACCCTCCCTCAGCATGGAAACCGCGACCATGAACTCCCGAGCGGTCTTCTTACGTAGCGCCGCCACGGCCACCCTGTTCATCCTCTCGCTCTCGGGGAGCGTCCGTGCGCAGATGGAGTACGAGTGGTCGGAGCTCATGGTCCCGGTCCGGGACGGGGTCAAGCTCCATACAGTCCTGCTCCGACCGAAGGGAGCCGAGCGGCCGCTGCCACTTCTGCTCCAGCGGACGCCCTATGGCGTGCCGTCACAGGCCCAGGGGGCGCCGACGCAAGGTCCCCTCAAGCGACTGGCCGATGACGGCTATATCTTCGTGTTCCAGGACATCCGCGGCCGCTTCGGCTCCGAGGGGACGTTCGTCCTCGAGCGGCCCGGCGCGACGCCTCGGACCCGAAGGCTGTTGACGAGACCACCGACGCGTACGACACGATCGACTGGCTGGTCAAGAACGTGGGGGGGAACAACGGGCGCGTCGGAATGTGGGGCGTCTCTTACCCCGGCTGGTTGACGGTGCAGGCGCTCCTGGGACCGCACCCGGCGCTGCGCGCTGCCTCACCGCAGGCCTCGCCGGGAGACCAGTTCCTCTACGATGACGTGCACCACAACGGGGCCTTCCGCCTCAGCCCGGTGTTTCAATACCTGGCCGTGATGGGGCGGGCGAAGGAGTTCTCGCCGTTCGACTACGGCCGCCGCGACCTCTACGAGTGGTTCCTCGACCTCGGGCCGCTCTCCAACGTCGATGCCCGCCATTTCCAGGGCAAGGTGTCGTACTGGAGTGACCTCGTGCAGCACCCCGACTACGATCGTTACTGGCGCGAGCGGTCCCTCCCTCCGCGCGTGGGCCGCCCCCTCGTGCCGACGCTCCACGTGGTGGGCTGGTGGGACCAGGAGGACTTCGCCGGTCCGCTGCGGATCTACGAGGCCTTCGAAAAGCAGGATCGCGACGGCCTGAACTGCCTGGTCGTCGGCCCCTGGAACCACGGCGGCTGGCTGCGGGGCGATGGGGACCGCCTGGGGCCGGTCACGTTCGGCGGTCCCACGGCCCGCGAGTTCCGGGAACAGGTCCTGGCCCCCTGGTTTGCCCGCCACCTCAAGGAGAAGGACAACGACAAGGACGGCCCAGCCGACCCGGAGGCGCGGGTCTTCCGCACCGGCGAGAACGCCTGGCGGACCTTCGACCGTTGGCCGCCCCGTGAGGCGCACCCGCGCTTCCTTTACGCCCGCGCTGGAGGTCGGCTGGCGTTCGATCCGCCGCCGGCCGCTGCGGATGGCGACCCCGGTTTCGACACTTACGTTTCCGATCCTGCCCACCCAGTCCCGTTCCGCCCGCGGCCGATCGGCACGGACGTGATCATTGGGAAGGATGGCCGTGTCACCGGCAATCCCGAGTGGAGCGAGTGGCTGGTGCAGGACCAGCGGTTCGTGCATCAGCGTCCCGACGTCCTCAGCTACGAGACGACCCCGCTCGCGCGCGACCTCGACCTCGCCGGTCCGATCACGGCCCGGCTGTTCGCATCGACCTCCGGGACCGACTGCGACTGGGTCATCAAGCTCATCGATGTCTTGCCCGAAGACGACGCCGCGATGGGTGGCTATCAGCTTATCATCGCCGATGAGGTCTTCCGGGCCCGCTATCGCAAGGCGTTCGACCGGCCCGAGCCGGTGGCGCCCGACAGGGTGGAGTCGTATGTCATTGACCTGCACCACGCGGCCCACCGCTTCCGCAAGGGACACAAGGTCATGGTCCAGGTCCAGAGTACGTGGTTCCCCTTGATCGACCGCAACCCGCAGACTTACGTGCCCAACATCTATCAGGCCAAGCAGACCGACTTCCACCCTGCGACCCAGCGAGTCTTTCGGACCGACCGCTACCCGACTGCCATCGAGTTGACGACGCTCCCGGATTAAAAGGGGATGTCAGACGCCGTTCTTCTGCACCTTGGAAGTCACCAGAGCGCGCGGTTTTCCACGGACCGCATAAGCCATGGCTGAAAGGGTGCGGGCAAACGATGCCAGATGATCGGTGTTTGAAATACGGCTGCGCGGAAGAAACGCTGCCGGAGCGATGCCGAAGAATTTGGCGAGCTTGAGGATCTGCGCCTTGGTGAGCGAGCGAGCGCCCGTTAGGTGGCGTTCCGTGACTCGCCGCGACGTCCCCGCACCTCGTAACGAAGCTCCACCATGCCGCTCTTGTAGGCTTTGACCTCCACTAGATGAAGGGCGATGTCTCTGTCGAGCTTCTCGAAGAATGGGATCCCATCACCAATCAAGATCGGCAGGATCGAATAGCGAACCTCGTCGGCAAGCCCGAGACGAAGGCATTCGGCAGAGACGACACTGCCTCCAACAAACCAGATGGTATCGAACGTGGGCCGCAGGCGCCCATTCACGAACTGCGCGAGATCGCCAGAGTAGAACTCGACGGTATCCCGGGTCCGCGGCAGCTTGCGACTAGTGAGGACGAAGGTGGGCTTGTCGCCGTACGACCACCCCAACCCTTTGGCCTCAAAACTCAACGCGGTCTCATATGTTCGCGATCCCATGACGTAGCAGTCGATCGTCTTGAGGAACGCCTCGACGAATCCCGGGTCCATGGTGTCCCCGCCGACGAATTCGTCTGAGATCTCGAGCCAGTCGACTCGCCCGTCCTTTCGAGCGATGAAGCCGTCGAGGCTCGCCGCCATATGGATCGTTACGTGAGAATCAGTGTTTGCCATCGTTTCCCCCTGACGTCGAGTGCGCAGCACTGCTCGAAGCTGTCTCCACTTGAGTCCACCCAACTTGTGATCATCTAACAATATAGTGTAGATCGTATTGTGGCGGGACTGGCTCGTCGACGACTACGAAGGCGGCTGCAGCCGCCGCTCTGCCTCGGAACCAGCACCTCGAGCGCCTCGCTGCGGCATCTACAAGCGAGCTCGACGTCGTGAGTTCATTACCGGCGGTGGGACCCCGGATCCCGGGCTCGTGCATCAGGCGGCAAACCCTGTGGGTCCTAGCTGGACCCGGGACACGGCCACGCCCAGGTCCCGGGTGTCGGTGCTCCCGGGCACGACGTCGCACGGCCGGACGGTCCGGGGCACCCAGAACTCAACTCGATAGCGGCCGTTGGCGACGGGCTCCGTTGATACCCGCCCCTCGAGCCGGTCAACCGCCCCGACCTGGGAGCGGAACAGGGGTACCGGCCGCCCGTTGACCGCGGCCGTCAGCCCGTCAATCTGGGCCGGGTCGAGGGCTCCCAGGACCTCGACCGCCAGGGCCAGCTCCCCGCCCCCGGCCAGCCGGACCTCTAGCCAGGCGGCCCGCCCGGTCCAGCAGAAGAACCCGCCCGGGCATGGCTCCGGGTCGAACCACCCGGACCCATGGATCGGGCCCTCGAAGGTCAGGTCGATCCGTGACGGGGCCGGCGGAAGGTGCGGGAGCGGGACATCCCGCAGGGCGTCGGCGAACAGGTCCGCCCCGAGCCGGTACAGCTCGGCGTCCAGCGCCGTCAGCTCCTCCAGGGCGGCCCTCGCCTCGGGGCTGATCTCCTCCGTCCCCGGCCGAACGGGGGTGCGGTTCTCGTGCGGGACAGCGTCCGGAACCGGCCAGTCGCACATCCGGCACAAGAGCCGGATCGACTCCTCGAACCGGGCGGTCACGCCCACGAACGCGACCCGCTCCAGGTTCCGCCTGGCCTCGTCGAGGTCCGCCCGGGTCAGCAGCCGCCAGGGCAAGACGGTAAACATGGGGGGCTGGGAAAACATCCACGTCTGGATGTTCCCCAGATGGACCCGCGCAGCGTACGGTTCGGCCTCCAGGAATTCTTCCAGCGACAGTTCGCAGCACCGGTCCAGGCCCGGGGTTGTCTGCTCCTCGGCCAGCTTCTCCCGGCCCAGGGACCGAAAGTGGTAGAAGGCCGATACGGCACGATCGATCGGATCCCGGAGGAAGGTCATCACCGCGGTTTGCGCGGGAAGCAGGTCTCGGAACCGGTACGCGACGTGGCCGGCGTAGCAGGTGTGCCGGCCGAGACCGGCCGCGTTGTCGGCCAGGCGCCGGGGGTGGTACTCGAACCAACGAACTCCCTGCTCAGCCGGGAACGCCCGGCGGAGCAGGGAGCTGACCGACGTTCCCCCGCACTTCGGAACGTGCAGGTAGAAAAGCGGGCGGTCGGGCCCGAACGGCAGTTGGAACCCGCGGCCTCGCTGCCTGGCCGATGGGGCACTTGGGGTCATCGTGAGCATGCCGATCTCCTGCTCCGATGGACGACGGCCGGTTGCTCCGGTCCGTATCGGTGCTGGCTGCAGGGATGGATCGGCGACGGAAACGCCGCCGCGCCGAGGCAGCTCCATCGTCCGAGAGGCTCCTCTAGCACAAGAGGGACGGCGAGTCAACCACGTCGTAGACGGATGAACTTTTTGTCGGCCGAACGTGCCAGATAGCTTCAAAAAACCGCGCCAGATATAAGCAAACTTAACACTCTTCTAGGGCACGGATCCAGTCCTTACCGGGCGGTTCAGCAACTGCCGGAGCGAGGCCATGCCTGTGAGGAAAACGGCACCCCTCTACGCCGACTGCAGCGGGGTCCGCTTACTCAAATGCCTGTGCCAGACCGAAGAGCTTTCAAATGGAATCGCATTGACCGAATCCGGGCGGTCTGATATTGCTTTGCCCCATCACGTCCGGATCGCTTCTACGCGAACCGACTCCGCTCCAAGGAAATGGATGTCCCTGGGACGAGAGGTTGACCGAAATGAAAAGAATTCCTGTCGCTTCTGCCGACTTGAGCGGCAATGAGAATGCCTACGTCTCCGAGGCGATCCGTAGCACGTGGATCTCCTCGACTGGTAAGTATTTGGAGCGATTCGAGGCGGACTTCGCTTCCCTGTGCGGCTCGTCAAGTGCGCTCGGTGTCTGCAACGGGACGGTCGCACTCCATCTGGCCCTGATGGCGCTGGATATTAGGCCGGGCGACGAGGTGTTGGTCCCTTCGCTGACTTACATCGCCACGGCGAATGCGGTGCGCTACGTCGGCGCCGAGCCCGTCTTCGTGGACGTGGACCCCAAGACTTGGTGCATCGACCCGGCAAGGATCAGCGACGCGATCACCCGGAGGACCCGCGGGATTATCGCCGTCCACCTGATGGGCCACCCGGCCGACATGGATATCATCAACCGGATAGCAACGACCCACGGACTGTGGGTGGTAGAGGACGCGGCCGAGGCACATCTCTCGCGGTACAAAGGCCGAACGGTCGGCGGCCTGGCGAAAATCGGCACGTTCTCCTTCTTCGGCAACAAGATTTTCACTTGCGGGGAGGGAGGTGCGGTCACCTGCTCCGACCCGCAATTGGAAGTCCGCATGCGGATGTTGCGCGGTCAAGGGATGGACCCCGAGAAGCGTTACTTCTTCCCGATTACCGGCTACAACTACCGCATGACGAACCTCGCTGCCGCTCTTCTGTGCGCCCAACTGGAGCGGCGGGAAGAGATCCTCGCCCGTCGCAAGGCGATCTTCGCCAGGTACCGTGAGCTCCTGAAGGAGATCCCCGGCATCGGCTTCCAACCGGTCGCCCCGTGGGCAGAGGTCGCCCTCTGGCTGTTCGCGATCACGGTCGATCCTCAAGTTTTTGGATGTTCGCGCGATGATTTGATGGCGTGTCTCGCCGCCCGGGGTGTTGAGACACGGCCGATGTTCCTCCCGCTACACCACATGCCGCCCTTCCGCGAGCAGGCACGGCAGAGGGGCGAGGATTTGCCGGTAACTGATCGGCTGGGATCCGAGGGCATCATGCTGCCGACCTTCAACCAGCTCTCGGACGCCGATCTGTGTTACGTCGTTGAGGCGATCGCCTCCGCCCAAGCGGTGGGCCGGGAAGTCCTCGTGTCCTTCGTTCGTCAGGCCGGCGCCGCCTGACGCCGAGGGTTTTTCGCGACGTCGGAGCGAGGATGGGACCATGAAGATTCATGAGTCGACCGATGGGGCTTCACACGCCACGCGCGGGAACCCGCAGGAACCGAGCGGCTTGAAGACCGCGGGCATCGGGGTGGTGGTAGAGTTCCGGGCCCTCGGCTCGGACCTCGAGGAGGGGCTCGGGAACCTGTTCGATGCCTTGAAGGCTAACGGGGATGAGGAGTTTTTCCATCCCCACCCCCTGACCCGTCTGGAGGCCGGCCGCCGCTGCTCTTACCGCGGATACGACCTTTATTACGCCGCGACCTGTTCGGGTGAAGTCGCGGCTTACGGCTTACTCCGCGGGTGGGAGCAGGGTTATGACGTCCCGTCCTTGGGGATCGCGGTGTCGCCCTCCTATCGAGGCCGGGGGTTGGCCCGTCCGTTCATGATGTTCCTGCACGCCGCGGCACGCCTACGTGGCGCCCCGTCCATCCGGTTGAAGGTGTACGAATCGAATACGAAGGCCAGGGAGCTCTACCGGAGCTTGGGCTATACCTACGAGAGGCTGGATGAGACACAACTGCTTGGCCGGCTCGACCTTTCCCCCGGCGGTGAGTTCGCACCCAGCGGCTCCGAGTCCCTTTGAAAGGATTCGCAATGCTCGACTCGAAGACGATCAGGACGAGGCTGGCCAACCTCGCGTTGATCCCGAGGGCTGTTCCGGGCGGTGCGCCGCCGGAGGAAATAGTGGCAACCGTGATTTCGGGTTGGACGCCGGGAGACCCTGGGGAGGATTGCGGGGGCGATTCACTTCGCGAGATCACGCCGCAGGAGGTCGAGGAACTTCTGCGTGTCCCGGGACTTGACGAATTCATCGAACGGTCCTACCGGCGGTTTCTGGGGCGCGGGCCCGACTTCCGCGGCGGACTGAAACACGCCCTGCTCCTGAAGTTCTGGCCGGCCTACTCGCGACGCAGATTTCTCAACAAGCTCTCCACTGCAGACGAGCGCCGGAACCTCCGAACTCTTCAGCTCCACGAGCAGGTTCGTTGTCTGCATCGGGAGCGGCGGGCCCTCGCCCAGAAGTGCCGCGCGATGGAACACCAGCAGAAGGCTTACGAGCAAGAGAAAGTAACATTCGAGCTTGAACTCCAGCAGTTGCGCCAGCGGGATCGTGATCGCGACGATTTCCTGCGGTCACTCGGTTCCGTACCGGAGCAGCACTCCCGGCTCCTGGAGGAGATGGTGACGATCTCGGAGCAGTTCAGGAATATCCCTAATCTGCACGACCGGCTTCTCGAACGGCACAGGCAACTCCTTGACGGATTCGAACAGGCTCGGATCGAACAGGTCGAGTCGCCGCAGACGGCCCAGGTCCGGCCAGACACGACGTCCGACGAAGTGGGGGAGGTTGAGCAGTTCGTCGAGAACGCCTTCCACCTCATTCTGCGGCGTGCGCCCGAACACTCGGAAGCCGCGCAGTGTCGCGACCGCCTCGTCGCCGCGCTGGCGCGGGTCAAGGGGGACTTTCTCGAAGGGCTCTTGGGAAGGGCGTCAGGCAACGCGGGAAAGGCGTTCCCCGGGCCCCCTCCGTCCACTTCGCCCACGATCCCCCTCGCTGACGAGTCGAAGTCCTGCCGGATCTGCGGCGCTAGCCTCGACTACAAGTGGTCCCTCAAGGTGTTGGGCGGTCGGCACCTGGCCCAGTACCACGAATGTCGGGGGTGCCTGAGCCTCCAGGTAGTTAATCCCACCTGGCTCGACGAGGCCTATGCGGACGAGAGCCGGCCACTGGCGAACAATCCTGACCAGGGCCGCTTCGCCCGGAACTTCTCGGCGTACGGCGCGTTCGTCGCGCTCCACGAGGCGGGGGTGATGTCCGAACGCCCGATAGTCCTCGACTTCGGCGGGGGTTACGGCCTGCTGGCCCAGATGCTCAAGAGTGGGGGCTATGAAGCCTGGCAGGTGGACCCGTACGTCCCGGTCCCTTTTCTGGCGGCGGATCGCTGCCTGTCCGCCCTCGACGACTTCCCCGAGGCCAGCTTCGACCTCATCTTCGCGCTCGAAGTCGTGGAGCACCTGACCGACCCCATGGCGACCCTCGAAGGGCTGACCCGACGTCTGAAGCCGGGAGGTACGCTGATGCTCTCCACTGGCGTTTATCACCCGGGGGAGCACAACCACCAATGGCCCTACCTGGCCGCCGAGTGGGGCCAGCACATTACCTTCTGGTCGCAGCCCGCCCTCGTACACGCAGCCGGGCGCCTGGGATTCTCCAGCTTCGGGCTCTTTCCGGGCACGGAAGGCTTCTTCATCCTCTTCTCCAAGCTCCGGGCCGAGAGCCTGCGCGCCGGGCTGTCCGCCGCACTGAATGCCCTCCGGCAGGCGGACCACCAGGGGCGGGCCGTGGCCTCGTGGGACCTCGAGGCCCTCGGGTACATCCGGGTGCTCGACGATCCAGTCGTGGAAGACCTCGCCCCGAGCGCGGACCCCGATACGCTCTCGCAAAGGGGGGCCGCATGAGGATCGTTGTAGCCTCGACTTACATCCCTTTCCTCAAGGGGGGGGGCACAAAAATTATTGAGGACCTGGGGGCCGCGCTGACCATGGCCGGACACCAGGTCGAGACGGTCATGATCCCGATGTACTCCCACTGGCCGAGGGTCTCCGAACAGACGCTGGCGATCCGGTTACTGGACCTGACGGAGGCGTGTGGCAACCGCATCGACCGCCTGATTGCAGTCCGGTACCCTTCCTATGCGCTGTCCCACCCGGAGAAGGTCGTCTGGTTTCTCCACCACCACCGGGGCGCCTACGACATGTGGGGCACCCCCTGGTCGGATATGCCGGATACCCCCGAGGGCCGCGCAGCACGGCGGATGATGATGCAGTCGGATGAGGTCTACCTGCGGGAGGCGAAGAAGGTTTACACCATCTCCCGAAACGTCTCGGGCCGCCTCCGGGCGTTCAACGGCATCGAGGCCGACGGCGTCCTTTACCCGCCGCTGCCCGGCGACCACCCCTATGCCCCCGGCCCGTTCGGCGACTACTTCGTCTACATCAGCCGGCTCTGTCCACCCAAACGCCAGGGGCTAGCCATCGAAGCCCTCCGTTACTGCCGGCCTGGGCCCCGACTGTTCATCGTCGGCTCGCCGGACACGCCGCAGCACCTTGCGGACCTTCATGAGCGAGTCCGCGACTGTGGCGTTGAGGACCGCGTCCAGTTCGTCGGATGGGCCTCGGAGCGGCAGAAGGCCGAGCTCCTGGCGGGGAGCCGCGGAGCGTTGTTTCTGGCCTACGACGAGGATTACGGCTACGCGACACTTGAGGCACTCCATTCGGGCAAGCCCGTGATCACCTGCAAGGACTCCGGCGGAAGCCTGGAGTTGATCGAGGACGGGTTCAACGGCTCGGTCACCGAGCCCGACCCGCGGGCCGTCGCCGAGGCGATTGACCGTCTCTGGGCGAACCAGATCGAGGCCGAGGCCATGGGGCGGCAGGCCCTGCTGACTCCCGATGAACTGGGGATCTCGTGGGAGCGGGTTGTCGAGGGCCTGGCCGCATGAAAGTGTCTATCGTGAACGTGCAGGTCCCGTTCGTGCGGGGCGGCGCCGAGTACCTGGCCGACAGCCTGGCGGAGAGGGTCCGCGAGCGGGGCCACGAGGTGGACTCGCTACGCATCCCGTTCAAGTGGTATCCGCTGGATTGTGTCCTGGACCACATGCTGTCCTGCCGGTTGATGGAGCCGCGCGCCGGCGACCCGGACCTGGTCATCGCCCTGAAATTCCCGGCCTACCTGGTGCCCTTCGAGAACAAGAAAGTCTGGCTGTTGCACCAGCACCGCCAGGTGTACGACCTGTGGGAGACTCCGTACGGCTACTGCGGCCACTGGCCGGGGGCCGTGCGGGTTCGCGAGGCGATCGTCGCCGCCGACAATCGCCACCTGTCCGACGCCCGGGGGCTCTACACCAACTCGGCAATCGTCGCCGACCGCCTCCGTCGCTTCAACGGTATCGAGCCCGACGCCGTCCTCTTCCCGCCGCTCCGGTATCCGGAAGCTTTCCATTGCGGTGAGTTCGGCGACTACGTATTCTACCCGAGCCGGATCTCGCGAATGAAGCGGCAGCACGTCGCCATCGAGGCCATGCGACACGTTCGGTCGGGGTTCAGGCTCGTCGTGGCCGGGCGGGCCGACGAAGACTCCTTCCAGAACGAAATCGACGAGCTCATGCGAGCTCACGGGTTGGAGGATCGGGTCCAATTCCTCGGCTGGATCTCCGAGGAGGAGAAGGCCCGCTGGATGGCCGACGCCTTCGCGGTCCTCTACTTGCCGATCGACGAAGATTCTTACGGATACGTTACCCTCGAGGCGTTTCATTCGTCCAAGCCCGTGATCACCTTCACCGACTCGGGCGGGACTAATGAACTAGTGGTTCATGGGATCAACGGGCTTGCCCTCGAGCCCTCGCCCGTCGCGCTGGCAGAGGGCATGGAGCACCTCTGGGCTGACCGCGCCGGGACACGCGAGATGGGCGCGGCCGCCTACCAGACACTCGCCCGCAAACAGATCGACTGGGAACACGTACTGGACACCCTCCTTTCATGAAAATCGCCTGGCTTTCCCCTTTCCGTAAGAACGGCAGCGGCATCGGCGCGTTCGGCGCCGCTGCCTGCGACGGCCTACTCTGCGGCGGGCACGAGGTCATCGTATTTGCCTCCGACCTGGGTCCCGCGGACGAGCCCCATCGCTCGAATTTTCCTATCGTCCGACTCCCCGATACCGACGATGAGGCAGTCCTCCGCAGTCTCGATGAATTCGACCTCGTCGCCTACAACCTGGGCGACCACGCGGGCTACCATCGGAGCATCTATGACCTCTCCAGGAAACACCGCGGCATTGTCATCCTGCACGACCTGGTGATGCGGGATTTCTTCGCCGGCTACTTCCTGTGCCGGGACGGCTCACGTCTCCCGGAATTGCTCGAGATGATGGAGTACTGCCACGGCCCGCAAGCCGAGGGATGGATGCGGGACCTGGTGGCCGGGCGTGTCGATTCCCCCTGGACCGACCCTCGCCTCCTGGAGTATCACATGGCCAAGGCGGCCGTCAGCCACGCCCACGGGGTCGTGGTCCATTCCGAGTTCACCCGCGCCCGGGTCGCCGAATTTGCGGGGTCGCCGGTCACCCACATCCACTTCCCCTCCCCGGACCTGGCGGAGGAAGCTCAGCACTGGGGCCCGCCGCCCGCCGCCGAAGGCCGGCCGGTCCGCCTGCTGACGTTCGGCTACGTTAACCCGAACAAGCTCGTCGACCTCGTGATCGAGTGCATCGGGGCGAGCCCGACCCTTCGATCTCGAGTTGCTTACACCGTCGTCGGCGCCGTCGGCGAGCCCGCCTACCGCGACCGGCTTTACGGTCTCGTCGAGCGGCTCGGCCTCGGGGGTGTTGTCTTGTTCGCCGGCCCCGTGTCCGACGAAGCGCTCCGGGAGCAGATCCGCGAGGCAGACGTGATCGTTAACCTGCGAAATCCCCACTTCGGCGAAAGCTCCTGGAGCCTGATAGAGGGCCTTTTCGCCGCGAAGCCAACGGTCGTCTGGAATCACGGATTTTACGCGGAAGCCCCGGATTGGGCGGTATGCAAGGTCGCGAGCCGCGAAGAACTGACCGCTTCCCTCGAAGTATTGTGCCGCGAGCCGGGGCACAGAAAGTACCTGGGCGACCAGGCCAGGCGTTACGCCGTAGAGACGTTCGGTTCGGAAACTTATGGCCGCGAACTCGTCGCGTTCGCGAAGTCGATCCGCCACGAGCGCATCGTCCTCGAACTCGCCGACCGGGTCGCTTACAAGGTCGGTGAGATGGGCTTCGATCCGGCCATGGCGACCATGCTGGATCGAGTCTCCGGCGAGATCGCCCTGATCGCCGAGGACCACCCTCCCCCGGACCCTTACGGCCGACGAACCGTGTCTAAGCGGTCGCGGTAGGGAGCGCCTAGGGTGTCCACCCGTGGAGATCCGGATCAGTGGCACGTGCCACACGAAGCTAGGGTGGACCTGTTATGACCGTTCGATCGGGACATAACCCGGTGTGCGACCACCGGTACCCTACCTGGACGTGCTGCCGGAGCAATCCGGCCGTGCGAAGCTTTGGGGGCAACGTAATCTCACCGTTCCGGGTGGTCGATCATCCCGCGAGGGAGAGCGAAGACTGCCAACGCCAAGGCGGTCGGGGACCAGGGTGGATGTGTCTCGGTCTTCGTCCTCAAACGAGCTGGATCTCAACCGGCTCAGTCCCCCTGGCATGGAACCAGTAGCGATTCTCACAGACGAGACCCACGTGCCAGGAGCCGTAGGGATCTCCGGGCAGATCGAACTCGGCGTTGAGGATCAATTCCTCGGCCGGCAGCACCGATTTCGGGAGCGGTACTCGATTCGTCGCCTCCCGGAAGCCGCCCCCGTCGGGGCTCGGGTCGCGGAAAAGGCTGAGTGTGACCCACCCCGCCGTCGTGGACCTGTGCAGCCAAGTCACGCTCCCACTATTCAAGAGCCGGAGGCTCAGGCGGACCTTACCCGCATCTCGATCCCAGCGGGACTCGAGGAGAGTCAGGCTCGCGTGGGCCACCGCGTTTGAGTCGTTGGTCGTCGGGACGCCCGAGATTTGCTTGCGGGCCGTCAAGTGATTGCACGCGTCGGCCGGGTGCTGGGCGGCCTGCTTGATGGTCAGACTCTCCTGATGCACCGGGAAGAATCCGTTGATGCCGTGGTAGCGCACCACGTCCCGGAAGCCGTGCTTGTGGAGCAGGTACTCGAGATACTCAGCGGTGTAGGGGTTCTCCAGCGTCCCGTACCGCTTCATCTCCTCCCGGCAGGCGTCCTCCAGCCCGCGGCGGCCGGGCGCCCAGGACGCTTCGCCCGTCACCCCCAATACACCGCCCCGGCGGAGGACGCGGGCACAGTGGGCTATACCCCGCTCCTCGTCGACGACATGGTGCAGCGCCTCGTGGAAGAGGACGGCATCAACGCTCTCATCGGGCAGAGGGCATTCCTCGAGGCTCGCGCACAGGAAGGTCACGCGGGGGGGATTCTTGATGCGGTAATGGTCGGTGCTGGCGGCGATGCGTTCGCGGGCTACTAGGATCATCGCCTCGCTGGGCTCCAAGGCGAACACCTCGAAGCCCAGGCAGAACAGGATCTCCGTCAGCCAGCCGGGGCCACTGCCGACCTCGAGCACCGTCCCCCCGCACGGGATTTCCATGACCTTGAGGATGTTCAAGACGTTGTAGATATGGATGTAGAAGGACGCGTTGCCGGGGGTATTATCGTAAGGCTTCCTGTAGAGCCAGGGTGCCACGTCGCTCCCCACGTTGGCCACGTAGTTCCGCGCGGCGCGAATGTAGGTGTCATACTCCTTTGGCCTGTTGGCAAGGAATCGTTTGTGGGCCGGGGCGGCGGCCTCTCGAACGCTAGCGGTAACCATCCTGGTCCTCGCATGAGTTCGTGTCGCGGAACACTTTCCTCTGCCTGTCCACCCGGAGTGCCCACGTGTGGGCGGCCTAACATAGCTTGCGATTAATCGGCGTCAAGCCCAATCCCTAGCTGTAGCAGCTTGGTTCCGGGGACACCATACCTAACTCGGGCGCCTTCCGTTACGGCCGGGTTTCTGCCGTCGCGCGATCCAGTTTTGTTCGAGCGGTGCCAAAGCCACTATCCCAGGCGTCGGCCGCCGCGCTCGTCAGTACCTACCGACAGTTCTCGATAATTACTTATGGTGTTATCTTGTTACCGATGCTCTTGGGGACGTTCTACGGGATCGTTGCTTGTATGGCGATCCGCGCGGTGATGAACGCGGTCGAGGCGCTGGTCAACTGGCTGGGCCGTATGGCTCGATCGATCGAGACTGTGCGCCGGGCCGCTCGCGTCGCCCCGCGACGAACTCACCGGCCCGCGGTCCCTAGCCGTCGTACCCGGGGTGTTTACGGGTGAAGGTCATACTCGCGAATCTTGTCGAAGAGCTGGCGGCGGCTGATGCCGAGCCGCTCGGCGGTCTTGGTGCGATTGCCGCCGCAGGCCAGCAGGGCGCGCTGGATCGCTCGTCGTTCCACCTCGGCCAGCAGGGCGCGGAGCGGAAGGGACTCAACGGGGTCGCCGGCCGCGGGGATTGCCGGGTCGAGCGGCTCCTCGGCGTCGAGGTGCTCGGGCAGGATCGTCCGGCCCCGCGCGGCGATCACCGCCCGTGCCAGGGCGTTCTCGAGTTGCCGGACGTTTCCCGGCCAGGGTCTTTCCCGGATCGTCGCGAGGGCCTCGGGGGAGAGCGAAAGCTCGCCCCAGCCGTGCCTCCGCTCCACGCGCTTGAGGATGTGCTCGGCCAGGAGCGGGATGTCCTCGGGGCGGTCGCGGAGCGGTGGGATGACGATCCGGGCGACGTTGAGGCGGTAGAACAGGTCCTCGCGGAACCGGCCGGCCGTGACCTCTTTGGACAGGTCGCGGTGCGTGGCCGAGATCACGCGGGCATCGGTGCGGAGAGTCTCAGTCCCACCGACGCGCTCGAACTCCCGCTGCTGGAGGACGCGGAGAATCTTGGCCTGGGCCGATGGGGGCAACTCGCCCACCTCGTCGAGAAAGATGGTGCCGCCAGCCGCACGCTCGAACCGGCCGGGCTTCTGGCGGTCGGCTCCGGTGAAGGCGCCGCGCTCGTGGCCGAAGAGCTCGCTCTCGATCAGGCCCTCAGGAAGCGCACCGCAATTGACCCGGATAAAGGGACCGGCCGCGCGGTCCGAGTGGCGGTGCAAGGCCGAAGCGACGAGTTCCTTACCGGTGCCACTCTCGCCGACGATCAAGACTGCGGCGTCGGTCGCGGCAGCGAGGCCAATGTCCTTGAAGACCTCACGCATCGCGACGCTCTGGCCGACAAGCTCGGGCTCGGCGTCCGCCGGTTCGTCGCCTGCCTCGTTCGGCACTTCGGCCCGGACCCGGAGCGCCTTGACCTCGAACGCCAGGGCACGCTGCCGCAACGCCCGCTTGAGAGTCAGTTGCACAAGGTCGAGATCGAAGGGCTTCGTCAGGTAGTCGTAGGCCCCACGGCGCATCGCCTCGATGGCGGCGGCGGAGCCGCCGTAGGCGGTAATCACGATCACCGGCAGGTCGGCGAGTGCCGGCCCCAGCTTGGCAAGCACGGCGAGGCCGTCGCGGCCGGGCATCTTCAGGTCCAAGAGAACGGCGTCGGGCTGGTCCTGTTCGATCCGGGCCAAGGCCTCGTCGCCATCGCCGGCCTCGATCACGCTATAGCCGTCGGCCTTCAAAGAACAGGCGAGGCTGAACCGAATCGCTCGGTCGTCCTCAGCGACCAGGATCGTCGCACCGGTAGTCGGGCTGGTGGTCATCGTGGTTCTCCTCTCGGGGCAGCGACCTCGGCGACGGGGAGCGTGAGGATGAAGACGGCGCCTCCGCCGGGGCGGTTCTGGGCACGGAGCTCACCCCGGTGGGCCAGCGCGATCTCGCGAGCGATCGCCAGGCCCAGCCCGGTTCCCTCCGCCTTGGTGGTGAAGAATGGTTCGAACAGGTGCGACAGGACCTCGTCCGAGAGGCCCGGCCCGTCGTCGGCAACGCTCGCCACAACCGTGCCGCATGCCGCGTCGAGGCGGGTCGCCAGCCGGAGCACCCCGCCGCGCGGCATGACCTGCAATGCGTTGGTCGTCAGGTTGCGCAGAACCTGCACCAATGCCGGCGGGGCCATCTGGATCGGGGGCAGATCGGGCTCCAGGTCGAGCTCGACACGAATCTCCTGCTCGCGGGCGCGGTCCTCGGCGAGGCGCGCGGCCTCGGCCGCCACAATGTTGAGGTCGCCCGGGGTGAGATCCTGGGCGTCGGCCCGCGAGAACTGCAAAAGCCGTGAGACGATCCCCTCGAGCCGATCGACCTCGTCGATCAGGTGGTCGAAGCCTTCGTTGCCCAGGCCGAGTCCGCGTCGCCAGAGCTGGGTGATTCCCCGGATGCCGGCCAAGGGGTTCCGAACCTCGTGGGCGACTCCGGCGATGAGCTTCCCCAGCGCCGCCAAGCGCTCGCTCCGCCGCAACTCGGTCCGGAGCCGCTCGCGCTCCGCCGCTTGTCGTCCGACCGTCCGCGCCAGGCGGACGGTCAGGACGAGTGAGAGGGCGATCCCGGCCAGCGCCAGGCCCGCGAACCAGCGGTAGCCCCGCGCCGACTGGTCGATGTAGATCGGATCGACGAGCCGGGTCATGGTCCAGGTGGCGGCGACGACCCGACCGTTCACACGAACCGGGGCCGTCCGGATGGCGATCGTGTAAGGGGGGATGTCCTCGACCACCGATAGCTCGTTCCTCTTCCGGTAGGCCGCGTCAACCTGGGTGTCAACGTAGTCGTAGAGGTTCCGACGCGGGGGTGATGGAGGAGAAACGGGGAGCCGTGAGCCCTCGCGGGCCTCGCTCTGGCGTGGTTCATGTGGGAGGGCGGGCAGGTATGGCTGCTCGGGGCGTGCCGGGACGTAGTAACCACCTTCTATTCCCGGGTGCCGCCCCCGAATGCGGCCGGCTTCCTCGGAGAGCCTGCGATCGAGCGCTCTCCAATCGTCGGCCTCCATGAAATCGGGGAACTGCCGGACAGCGGCGAGAGCGTCCTTGCCCGCCGCTTCGAGCTGGTCGCTCGCCTCCTTCAAGCGGTCGTTGGCGCGCGCCCGTCGCTCCTCACGCTCGACTACTGCGGAGCTCGTATACCACAGCGTCCCCAGGGCGGCGGCGAAAAGGACGACCACCGCGCCAATTTGGATCGCCAACGGCACCTCCAACCTGAAGCGGCCCATCCCCACTCCTCCGCGATCTCTTCCCATCCCTCTTCGATGAATGGCAATCCCCGCGCCAATTGCCTCCACCCCCGTGCGCGGCCCCACCCAAGCGTTATCCACCCGAGGCGAGGGTGCTTCCGCGCTGCCTTGGGCGGTTTTCCCCCACCCACAGGTGGGGGGATTGTTCCCAACCCCGGGGTGAAATCAACGAAATTGGCCCAATATCACGGCATTTCCCGGCTTGGCATCCCCGGTGCTCTTGTCGCTCCGTACCGAGACAGAGTCGTGACGACGATCCTCGAAGCCTCCATTATCACGGGAGCGACGAAATGTTGAAACTGATCGCAATCGGACTGACGAGCGTGCTGGGCCTCGGACTGGCGGGACTATTCCAAGAACCGCCGCCACCGACCGGCGGGGGCCCACCGCCGCCGAAGGCCAAGGGCAAGAAAGGGGCGACCCGGGGACGAGTTGCGAAAGACCTATGATCTCTTGCGGCGGGTCCGCTCCGATTCGGGCAGCGGACGGCCGGAGGAACGCATCAAGGACTGGACGGACCGGGCGACTGATCTCTACCGCCGGGCCATCCGAATGAGGGAACAGGGCGATCTACGGCGCACCCGTGAGATTGGCACCGCTGCTCACGACCTGGCCCGTGCCGTCGATCATGCCCGCAACGCAGCTCGACTCGACCGACCGGACCCGGAACTGCCCCCTCCTCCCGACGGCTCCGGTCCCGAAGATATCGATGACCGCACGCGCCGTGACCTCTACCGGGCCTACGAGCACATTCGCTCCGCGGGGGCATACGGCCCGGAGGCTGACGCAAAGTTCTTTCTCGATGCGGCACGTGACCTCTACAACGCCGCGCGACGCGACGTCGAGGCGGGTCGGCACGAACGCGCCGGCGAGCTCGCCCGCGCCTCTGAAGCGATGACCCACGTGCCAGAACACCTGAGTAACGCGGCGGCCGGCCGGCCAGGAGGCCCCGGGGAGCGAGGTGTGTTCGATCCGCCGCCTCCGGAGCCAAAGAAAAAGGACCGGGCTCGGCTCCGAGGAGTGTTCGATCCGCCGCCCGACCCGAAGGGCGAGCAGTCCAGAACCCGTGATCGTGACCTGCCCCCGCCGCTGCCCTGACGGCATCGGCAGCCAGACCATTCCGTGTGAGACTAACCCCGACCTCAATCCAGACGCCCTGGCCCGCTTCCGGGCCGAGGCGGGATGCCCCGGAGAACGTGCGCACCATGGATACGCGGAATCGCATCGGACTTTACGGTTCCTACTTCTTCGGTATGGCCGGCATCGGTTTCACTTTGCCCTACCTGCCGCTCTACCTCGTACAGAGGGGGCTCTCGGATTCGGCCATTGGAATCATCTCGACGTTGGCTGCATTGACCAGCCTGGCGCAGTTCCCGGTCGGGCTCTGGTCGGATCGCCTGGGCTCGCGCAAGCCGTTCCTCGTCGTGGCGCTTGCCGTCGTGGCAGTCTCGTCGTGGCTGTTGCGCGGGGCGGAAGGAACAATCTGGGTCAGTCTGCTTGTCATCTTGTTCGCGGAGAACGGCATCGGACGCGCCGTCGTCGAGAGCCTCTCCGGGGCGGAGGCCGCGGCGCTGGCTCCCAAGGGAAGTGTCGGCCAAGCGCTCGGAGCTCTGCGCTTCTGGAAGCCGATCGGCATCGTGCTGATGGCGCTCGCCGGGAGCTGGATGTCTGAGCAGTATGGCGTCGGTGCGATCCTGCTGCCGCTTGCGATCATACAGAGCCTTGCAGTCGTGGCAGCACTCCTGATTCACGAACCGGAGACGAGCGCAAGGACGCGCCTAATCAACGGCGGTCGTGCGATATCGTTCGCAGAGTATGAGCAGAAGACCGCGACCCGATGGTTCGCGAAAGACGCCGGGCTCTCGGCCTTCGTCGCGGCAATGGTGCTGTTCCACGCGGCGAATGCACCTGGTGGTGTCTATCTCGGGCTTTTCCTCAAGCGAGACCTGCACGCCCCCGAACGGATGCTCGCATACGCTTTCGTCGTGAGTATGGTGGCCTGGATGCTCGTCGTCTGGCCGGCGGGGTGGCTTGCCGATCGCTGCGGACGAAAGCCGCTGCTCGATCGCTGGCTGGACAATCATGGCCGTCCGGCTGGCGCTGGTGTCCGTCGTTCACAGCCCCCTGGCTGGCCGTGGCCAATCAGGCGCTCGACGGATTCGGCAACGGCCTGTTCGCGGTCGTGGCCGCCGCCTGGGTGACCGACCGCCTGGCCGACCCGCGACGGTCGGGCGAGGCCCAGGTGATCGTCGGTTCGTGCCTGGTCTTCGGGTCGGCGATCGGACCGGCCGCGTCGAGTTTCCTGGTCGGGCCGCTCGGCTACCGGGGACTGTTCGCCGCGCTGGCGGCACTCGGCGCCGTCGCGACGGCGATCGTCGTTTTCTTGGTCCCGGAGACGTTGGCGAAGCACGAAGAACTCATCGACGGCCGGATCGCCGAGCCGATGGCCACGACGTCCGAGCTCTCGGTCGTCCCATAATTCGGGTGACGGCACTAAAAGATTTGGATAGATAGTCCAGCCTGACATTGAACCCCGAGGTATCCCCGCCCGTGACGACGCATCCGGCCTCGATCCCCCTGGTTTCGACGATCTTCGGCCTGACCTACCTGGCCCTGGCGCTCGGCAAGGTCCCCGGGCTGCGGATCGACCGCGCGGGGATCGCCCTGGTCGGTGCGGCCGCCATGCTCGCCTGCGGCGTGCTCTCGATGCACGACGCGGCCAGGGCCGTCGATTACGAAACGATCGTCCTGCTCTTCGGCATGATGGTGGTGGTGTCCTATCTCCGCCTGGCCGGCTTCTTCGCCCTGGCGACGGAACGGATCGCCGCCCGATTCTCGGGACCCCTGACCCTGCTGGCCGTCACGATCGCCCTCTCGGGAGTCCTCTCGGCGTTCCTGGTCAACGACGTGGTCTGCGTGGCCTTGACGCCGCTGGTGCTTCACCTCTGCCAGCGACTCAAGCGGCCGCCGATCCCCTACCTGGTCGGCCTGGCGACGGCCTCGAACATCGGCTCGGTCGCCACGATCACCGGCAATCCGCAGAACATCATCATCGGTTCGCTGTCGCAGATTTCCTACCTGCGATTTGCCGCCCGACTGGCCCCCGTCGCCTTGATCGGCCTGGTCCTCAATTTCGCCGTCGTGGCGCTGGTCTATCGCAAGGTGTTGAGCGATGCGGGGCGAGTTCCCCTGCAGGCCGACGAGTCGGTGCGGCCGCGAGTCCATCGCTCTCTCCTGATCAAGAGCGTCACGGTGACCTTGGTCACGGTCGGTTTGTTCTTCGCGGGACAGCCGATCGCCCTGGTGGCCCTCATCGCGGCCGGCGTCCTGCTGCTCGGTCGGGTTCGCCCCGAGAAGGTGTTCCGCTCGGTCGACTGGCCGCTCCTGGTCATGTTCGCCGGCCTGTTCGTCGTGGTCCACGCTTTCGAGGCAAACGTGGTCCAAACCTGGGGCCTGGAGCAGTGCCACGCCCTGCTGGAGTCGCCGGTGGTGCTGGTCAGCGGGCTGTCGGTGCTTCTGTCGAACCTCGTGTCGAACGTTCCGGCGGTGCTGCTGTTCAAGCCGCTCATGGAAGTCATGCCTCAGAAGGAACTGGCCTGGCTGGCCCTGGCGATGTCGAGCACCCTCGCCGGGAACCTGACCGTGCTCGGCTCGGTCGCGAACCTGATCGTGGTCGAGAACGCCCGCCGCTCGGGCATCGAATTGAGCTTCCTGGAGTACCTCAAGGTCGGTGTCCCTTTGACGGCGCTGACGATCGTCGTCGGCATCGCCTGGCTCGCGCTGGTCCACTATTGACACGGGAGAGCCGAACCATGGCCGAGGCGGACGCATCGAGGCACGATTCCCATGAGCCAAACCCGTCGAAGACGAGCCTCCGCGCTCTCGACGGCCTGAATGTGTTCCTCGCGGACGTGCGGGATGGGATGGGGCCATTCCTGGGCACGTTCCTCCGGGAGAAGCATCACTGGGACGCGGGCCGGGTCGGGATCGCGCTGGCGGCGTCACAGATCGGAACGGTACTGGCTCAGACCCCGGCCGGTGCCCTGATCGATGGCATTCGGTGGAAGCGACTGGCGGTCGCGATCGCGGCGGCAGTGGTTGCCGCGGGCTGCGTCGTGATCTATCTGGTGCCGACGCTTGCGGTGGTGGTCGCCGCACAAGCGGCGATCGGGGCAGCGGCGGCCATCTTCCCCCCGGCCGTGGCGGCCCTGACTCTGGGCCTGGTCGGGCGAGCGGCGATGGCGCGGCGCACGGGGCGGAACGAGGCGTTCAACCACGGCGGCAACGTCGTCGCGGCGGCACTCGCGGGGGGCTCCGCCTATCTGCTCGGCTACGGGGCGTTGTTCTTCCTCGTGGCCGGCATGGCGGCCGCCAGCGCCGTCGCCGTTCTCCTGATCCGCGAGGTGGACATCGACCACGACCTCGCCCGGGGAGCAGATGATGGCGGCGGAAAGAGTCGTGAGGCCATTGGGATCGCCGAGCTGTTCAAAGACCGCCGGATTGCGATCTTCGCCACTTCGGTCGTGTTGTTCCATTTCGCCAACGCGGCGATGCTGCCGCTGGTCGGTCAGAAGTCGAGCGACGGCCTGAAGGAGGGTGCGGCGGTGTTGATGTCGGCCTGCATCATCGCGGCCCAGGTCGTGATGGTGCCGGTGGCCCTCGCCGCCAGCCGCCTGGCGGCGAGTTGGGGCCGCAAGCCGGTCTTCCTGATCGGCTTCGCGGTCCTGCCCGTTCGCGGCCTACTCTATTGCCTCAGCGTCAACCCGTATTACCTCGTCGGCGTCCAGCTCCTCGACGGCATCGGCGCGGGCATCTTCGGGGTCGTCTCGGTGCTGGTCGTGGCCGACCTGACGAAGGGGACCGGCCGGTTCAACCTGACGCAAGGGGCACTCGCAACAGCGACCGGGATCGGTGCGGGCCTGAGCAACCTCCTGGCGGGCTTCGTGGTCAAGGCGGCCGGCTTCGACGCCGGCTTCATCACGCTCGCCGCGATCGCCGCTGCCGCGGCGATTTTCTACGCCCTGGCCATGCCCGAAACCCGCGGGTCGCTGGGCGTCGTGGCTGAAACCCCGTCGCTTCACACGATGGCGGCAATGACTGGTCCCGAATTCTCGTAAGACGAGGAGAAGAATGCGCGATGACCGATCCCGACGTCCCTGTCGTCGTCGCTGTTCCCGGTGACCTGCACTTGACGGAGCCAGACCTCGAAAACGTGCGGGTTGCGCACTGGATGGTCGGCGAGGTCAACGGCCTGATCCGGCCGGACTTCGTCCAGTTCATCGGAGACAACGTGCAGGATGCGACGGAGGCACAGTTCCGCCTCTTCGACGATCTCCGCGGCCGGCTGGAAATGCCCCACTTTGCCTTGGTGGGCGATCACGACGTGAAGGGTGACCCAGGGGCCGCGGGGTTCCGCCGGCATGTCGGCGAGCCCTATGGCGCGCTTTCGCTTCGGGGGTTCCGGATTATCCGGCTCAACACCCAGGAGTCGCGGCCCGTCGGGCTCTCGGCCGCGCAGATCGGTTGGTTCCGCGGCGAGGTCGATTCGGCACTTGCAGAAGGCGAGCGGGTGCTGGTGTTCCAGCACAACTACCCATACCAGGTCTGGGAAGCCTTCGACGGACCGGGCATTGACGAGTGGCGTGCTATTGTTCAGACCCGGCGCGTCGAGGCGATCGTCTGTGGACACACCCATTACTGGCAAGTCGCCAACGACGGACGCAACGTCGTAATCGCCACCCGTTCGATTGGTGACCCCGAGGGAGGACCGCCGGGGTATACGCTGCTCTACCTTCACGGCGACGATTTGGCCGCGACGTACCGCTCAATAGAGGATCGCGGCCCAGTCGTCCTGGTGACACACCCGCGCGAACGGCTCTTGGCGACCTGCCGCCGGCACATCGTCAGCGGTCGCGACCGGGTGGTCGTACGAACCTGGTCTGACCCGCGCGTCTGGGCCGTCCGGTACCGCATCGACGAAGGAGTTTGGTCCGGCCTGGAGTCGTCGGGAGGCGGAAATTGGTCCGGGCCGCTCCCCGGCGACCGCCTCGCCAAGGGTGAGCACATCCTGGAGGTCGTCGCGGTCGCATCCGACGACACCGAGGGATCTCAGCGGGTCGGCTTCATGGTAGACTCGACGGGTCGCTACACGGCCGTGCCGGAAGCTCGGCCGGTAGTGACCTCGACGGCGTTCTGCTGACCAGTTTGTCCCGAATGGGTTGGAGTGAGGGTTGGTACGGTTGGCGCAGCCGGCGTTCGCCTCGACGACGGTCTGCTGGTACGAACCGACAAACAGAGTCGAAATGCAACGGCCACCCCCCGATCCCGTCGGGGAGTGGCGATCATTTTCTCTCGGACAGGTCAGCGCGCTAAAAGTCGGTGAGAATATGCCACGATGACCCGAGCGAGCCGGAAGGCGGACGGACGGTCCGGCCTCATCGACATTCCCCTTACAGCTCGTTACGAAGTCGTCGGATCTCCGCACGCAACTGGACGACCTGATCCTCGAGCGCCTTCACCCGCCGCTCGATGTCGCCAGGCTGGTTGGGCGTCGCGGCGAAGTCGCCGGAGTCGTCGGGAGCAACGCGCCCTGGACTGGGTGAGGGCGGGCCTGCCACGTCGTTGCTGGCCGATGCGTTGGTGCGGAGGTTGGTTGCCGTCAGCACCTCGAAGTGAGTGTCACCGGCCGGTCCGGTCTCCATCCACCCGCTGACCTTGACGCGGTCGCCGCGGGCGATGATGGCGGAGAAGCGGTCGGCCAGGTGGGGCGGCCAGTGGATCACCGTTCCGTCGTCAAGCACCGCGCCGTCGATCTCGCCCATCGGTGCAGACGTCATCCGTTGCACCTTGCCCTGCGCTGTCTGCGAGGCTGCCGCGGTCGGGGCATTCCCCCGCCTCGGGCCAGGAGGCGGCGGCAGAGGCCGTCGGCGCGGGCCGGGGCCTGGCGGAAGGGCATCGTTTTCGCGCGAGTCGTTGGTTCGCAGGTTGGTCACCGTCTGGACCTCCAGGTGGTTGTCACCGGCGGGGCCGGTCTCCATTCGCCCTACGGCCCGGATGCGGTCGCCGCGGGTCACGATCGCTGAGAACCGGTCGGCCAGACGCGGCGGCCAGTGGATCACTGTCCCGTCGTCGAGCACCGCCCCGTCGATTTCGCCCATCGGCGCGCTGGTCAAGCTCTGAACCTTCCCCTGCGCGGTTCTCGTTTCCCCGAGCCCAGGTGGCTGAGCCTTTCCTTCGGAGAAGACGAACGTCAGGGCGAGAGCGAGGGCCGCAAGCGGGACCAAGCTGCTCGACCACCACGTCAAGTCTCGGGGAGTTCGTTCTGAGGCGTTCATCGTACACATCCTCCACAAGTCGATGCCGGGAGCTGAGCCTCTGGGCCCGGCATTAGGAACGGGGAGCGTGGTTTTCACACAACCATGTCTTTACCCTTGGCTCATCAGTGACCTATGCAGTCCCTGTACCAAAGGGGAATCGCCCGCTTCTCTCGGCCACGGTCCGCAAGTCGAAAGTGCTATGGGGGTCAGCGGATGCCGCGATTGTCCTGGGTTTGACTGAGGCATGGGATGCCGCTGGACCGTGGGAGATGACAGGACGTGAATATCGATCTCATCGCACCGGAGTTTCTTCATTGGGCGGAGTTCCCCCGCAGCGCTGGGGGCTTTTCACTCATCGCGGGAGCGGCCCGAGGGTGTTGTTGCTTTGAGGTCAAGGGTGTAAGTCGCGGGTTCCGGGAAAGCCATAAACGGTCTCGTCGACGTGCTGGCGGAGGGAGACACCCACGGTCTTGCGGCGTTAGACACCCACCCTGCGCAGGCAGACACCCACCCTGCGGGGGCAGAGGCAGTGGAGCAAGCGCGACGCACAGGACACTGCTCCTAAGGACGGCAGGCAAAGGGTGGCTGTCTCGCATCGTGTTTCGCTCTTTTCGCTTGACACAAGGCGCTTGACAGCGGCTCGTTCGATCGCAACGATTGGCACGAACGGGATCAGCGCTCGGACGGAGCCATCGTCCCCATCAGCGGCGACAACCATTACGGCATGCGTATCGTCCTATCGAATCCTCGAGCGACCAAGAGCAGCTTCCTGGCCGGGTTCGTACTCGCGCTGGTGTTTGGAGGCGAACGCGCCTGCGCCGAGTCACTCTCGTCGCCTCACGCCGCCGACGCGCACGATCAGATCTGCAATTGCGGCACGCGCTGCCGGCATGAGTCCTGCTGCTGCGGCCGCGATTCGGCGACTCGCCGGGGTTCCGAGGAATCTGAGCCAGGCTCTTTCCCTCAGGGCGAGCGGCGCTCCGGCCCCTGCCTTGGCGATGCTCCCTGTGGAGACCCGGGACTGCCGATCTCAGCACCACCGAGTTCGAGCGGCGGGGCCGCCGCACTCGCACTCACCGCGGGTATTCAGCCCGCAACGACCGGTAATCTCCTCGCCTCACCACAATCCTGCCGCCGTTATCCACGGTGGTCGTCGCGGATCGACCGTCCTCCGAGACTGTGCCGCTCGGCCTGATCTCGGGCATCAACTCGTTTCGCAATCCTGACGCGCGCGGACTCGCCACGGCGTTCCGTGCGCCTTCAAGGCCGACTCCGCCGGCTCGGTCGTAGACGTGTCGCGCGACAAAATCGCCGGCGAAAGGCCGCGAGTGGTCGCTCGGCGGGGTGAATCCATCTTCCGCGTCAGGGAACCGAACTCGCTCAGAAGTTCGACCCATCTTTTTCGATGGCAAGTTCGTTTTTCTCGTTGAATACTCGCGACGGTCTTGACTTTTCTTCCATTCGTTTCACCAGCTTACAGGTGCCCCATGCAACGCAAGTGTGTTCGTACCGGCCGCGGTCGAGGATTCACGCTGATTGAGCTCCTCGTCGTGATCGCCATCATTGCGGTTCTGATCGCGCTGCTTTTACCGGCAGTGCAAGCGGCTCGCGAGGCGGCCCGCCGTATCCAGTGCGTGAACAACCTCAAGCAACTCGGGCTAGCTGCGGCCAATTACCACGACGTCAACCAGAGCTTTCCGATCGGTGTTCCGTGGAACTTCGACGTGGCCGCCTATCCACAATGGTGCACTTCACAGAGTCCTTTCGTTTCGATGCTCGCACAGTTCGAGCAAACGTCTCTTTACAACTCGATGAACTTCAACCGGAACATATACTCCATCGCCAACAGCACGATCTACGCGACCGGACTGAGCGCCCTCTGGTGCCCGAGCGACGGCACCGTCAGCCGCGCGTTGACCTTCCCTTGGGGAATGTCCCACGACTGGGGCAGCGCCGTTGCCACTGTCAGATTCACGGACTATGCTGCGTGCTACGGCACCTGGTGCGCCGACCCATTCCTCTTCGCGAAAAAGGTCAAGACCTACAACCCGGGGATCAGCGCCAACGCGGATTTTCTGGCGATCCAGGCGAACGTCAACGGCATTTTCAACGAGAACATTTCCTACAACATCTCGTCAGTGACCGACGGCGCCAGCAACACGATGTTATTCGCCGAGAGGGCCCAGGGTAAGTTCAGTCAGACCGATGACGGGGGCGGCGTCTTGGCCGACTACGACCAATTTGGCTTCTGGGCCGACTCGTATGGGTTCGACACAGCCTTCACCACGTTGTACCCGATGAATCCGTTCAACAAGGTTCAGCTCGGCCCGCTCTATTCCGACGGAACGTTGGCCGACAACTGGGTTGAGGCGGCGTCCAGTTTCCATCCCGGCGGTGCGAATTTCGCCTTCGCCGACGGTTCAGTCAAGTTCCTCAAAGACACGATCAGCAGTTGGCCCGTAGCCCCGCCGGGTTCGATTCTTCCGCTCGGTATCACCCTGGGCTCGAACGGCGCGTACTCCCTGAACCTAGCCCAGATTCAACCTGGAGTCTATCAGGCGCTCTCGACCAGAAATGGCGGAGAGGTCGTGAGCGCGGATCAATATTGATTTCCACGTCGTCACACTTCGACCCCCTTGACCGCGCGTTTCGCCTGGCCGATGGGTTGCTGGTCATACTGATGGTGGCGGCTGCATTTCTGCTTGCCTGCCAGCAGCTCAGCGATTCCGACGTCTGGTGGCACGTGCGGTCAGGCCAGTGGATCTGGTCTCATCGCAGCCTGCCGGTGCTCGATCCATTCACGTTCGCATCGGCTGATCGACCCTGGATCGACTTGCACTGGCTGTTTCAATTGATGCTCGTCGGATCATATGCTCTTGGCAGAGTACCCGGCATGATCCTGATGGCCGCGGCGGCGTCGGCCTGCACGATCCTTGTCGGCTTGACGTCGCGCGAGCGCCAGTGGCCGATGTGGATGATCGTGCCTTGTTGGCTACCTGCGCTGGTGGTCTTGAGCGATCGGTTCGCCCCGCGGCCCGAGGTATTGTCGCTCTTGGCCATGTCGGTCTATCTGACCGTTTTGCGGCGGGCCGATCGGTCGCCGGCCCTGGCCTGGGTTCTTCCCGGTGTTCAGGTCTTGTGGGTCAACGCACACGGACTTTTCGTTCTCGGGCCGATCATTCTGGTGGCCTATCTCATCGACGGTCTCGCCCGGTCGATCGGTCGATCGCGGGCAGCGTTTGAGGGCGGGGCGACCGAGCGATGGTGGTGGATTCACACTTGTGGTGCGACGTTGGCCGTAGGCCTGGCCTGCCTGGCCAACCCTTACGGCCTGCGCGGGGCCGTGTTTCCACTCGAGCTCTTGCCCAAGGTTACATCGAGTGCAGATCCTTATAAGGAATATATTATTGAGTTCATGGATCTGATGCGTTTTGTTCGTCAGCGGGGCATAGCTGTCACGGGCAGCCACTTTTTCAGGGCGGAGTGTTTCCTGCTCTGGATGTTGCCGCTCTCATTGATCGTGCCGGCCGTCTGGCGCGAGGCCGCGCGCGCAGATGGGCAGACTGCTGGCGTTCACGCTCGCCGAGCGCTCGTCGGCCTCGGCGGTTTTGGTCTGGCGGTCGTCTTGATTCTGGCATCGGTACTGAGTTTTCCGGGCCAAGGGACCTCGCCGCGTATGATCGAGCTCGGTCACCTTGCACCGGTTGGCCTGGTCGCGCTGGGGGGCCTGGTCGCGGTCGTCCTGCGAAAGGCATCTCGAGAGGTGCGGCTCTTGGCGGCAGTGAGCGGTGTGGCTGCGGCAAGCTGGGTCGCATGGCTGCAGGCGTACCTGCTGGGTTCGGAGCAGGGCCTCACCGCGTGGCTGGGCATGCCGGCGAACGGCTCATTCGTAGTCGGGGTGGTGACTGCCGCGCTGGGCATCCTGACGGCTGGACTGACATGGCGCACCGGTGGGCGCCCGTTCGAGATGATGCTCGTGGCGCTGTTCGGATTTCTGGGAATTCGCGCGATTCGCAATCAGAGTCTTTTCGGCCTGGCGGCCGGGTTTGTGCTGGCCTGGAACCTGGGCGAATGGGCGGCAGAGCTGGCGGCACAAATCTCGGCGCGGTGGCCTCGGCGAGCAGCCGTCGCGGGCTTGGCGGCGCGGGCCGCGGTCGCGGGTGTCGTTGTTCTCATGATAAGCTCAGTCGTCTCTGGACAGTTCTACCGCGGGCTCAGGGTGCGGCGGGCTTTCGGCCTGGCCGAGTCGCCATTTTTTTACGCGCACGATGCGGCCCGCTTCGCGGGCCAGCCAGGTTTACCGGAGAAAGCTCTGGCTTTTGGGCTCCGCCAGGCGGGCGTGTACCTGTTCCATAACGGTCCCGAGCGAAAGCCGTTCATGGATGGACGGCTCGAGGTGCCCACGCGCGAAACCTTTGCGACCTACGTCCATGTCGAGAAGATGCTCAACCAAGGTCGCCAGGGATGGGCCGAGCCCCTGCGCCGAATGGGCGATCCGCTCGTCCTGCTCGACCACGAGAGTGAGTACAGGGCTGAGGCCACGTTGATGCTTGATGCCGGATGGCGCTGCGTGTATTACGACGCGGTCGCGTCGGTCTTCGTGCCGCGCGGCCAGCGCGAGCTCGACGCCTCGTACCGGAGCGTCGACTTCGCGGCTCGCCATTTCCAAGTCGCCGGGTGGCGAGCCGAGCCGTCATTGCCCAGGGTGCTCGCGGAAGGCAGGGCCCTGCTGAACTTGGGGTCGGCGGTCCGGGCTCGCTCGGGCGTGATCAGACCACGGCATTTCACCCTGATGCTGGCAGCTTTCGATCGCTTCCGTCAGGCGGTGGCCGTTGAGCCTGCCGTCGCCAGCCACTGGAGCGCTCTGGGGTTATCGTGCTGGAACATGGCCCCTGATCCGTCGGCTCCGCTGCTGGGCCCGGACGAGCCGTGGGACCTGGCGAGAGGGCTCTTGCCGGCGCAGGCCACCTTTTGTTTCCGTCGCGCGCTGGAGCTGGATCCGGGAGATATCAGCACCCTGTCGGCGCTTTCTCTGGCTCTGAAGGCACGAGCGATGAACGACGCCTGGCGCACCGTGGCCTCACGGCTGGAGCATGTCCGAGCGGCCGCGGGCGCCACCGAAAGCGTTCGAGCCCAAACCCTGGACGGTGGCACGGTGGACATGTCCGTCGGTCAAATCGGCCCGCGCAAGCCGCCGATGCCAGCCGACCTTGCCGGCGAGCCGTTGCCCAGGTGGGAGGGTCGCGACGGTCTGGATCGCGCGATCACGGATTTGCTCGCGCGGGGCCGCCCCGAGGCAGCCGTCCGAATCTTCGCGTCGGCCGAGAATCAGGGTGTGATGCCTTCGTGGGCCACGTGTGACCGCGTGGCAGCGGCGTTGCTGCACCTTGGCCGTCCGGCAGAGGCACGCAGGGTCTGGGAGCGCGCGGCAGAGCCTCCTTCGCCAGCGATACGATTAACCCGGCTCGCCACCAGCGCCCTGGCGGCGCTCGACTTGCCGGTCGCGGAGCGAATGTACCGCGCTGCCCTTGAGCTTGATGGCGGCCTTGGGGAAGCCTGGTGTGGGCTCGCCCTGCTGTACATGCAGCGCGGTGACGCACGAGCATGCGTCGAAGTCTGCGCACGGCATTACGTCTGCCCACAAATCCTGCACAGAGAGCATTCATGGCGGACGTGGTGTCGCTCGCCGCGCCGTATGCCGCCTACGCCAGTACCAACCCGACGCGTTAGCGAGGGACGCCTCCAAGGCCCATGCCGGCTCACGGCAACACCTCGAAGGTGAGGGTCGTGGAAAACCAGGCAAAGTCGTATTCTTTTCGCGTATCGTCCAGCATCAGTTTCCGGTATTCGATGGCGACGATCCAGGTGCCGGTCCGATCGGGGCGAATGGTAAACTCGCCCTTTCTGTTGCTGTCGGTCGCGTAATTCCAGGCATCGTCCGGCTTGAAACCCAAGCTGCGCGCCACCACCGGCACGGTCGGCACGGGCTTGCCGTCTTGAAGCACCTGGAACCGGATGTCGTTATTCGCTAGCCACTTGGCCGGGCCGTCCAGGGGGATGATTTCGACCGCCAGCCCCACCGGCTTGAGCGCGGATTCGTCTGCCTTGCCGACCGCGACTAGCGTTTTGGCGAACTCCGAGTAACGCGTGCTTGTTTCGATCTTTTTTCCGCGATGATCGAGCTTCGACCCGCGCGTAAATTTGCGTTCGCCGTGTTCGTCGAAAACCCATGTCCAGACGCTGGGCCTTCGGCTGGCCACAACGGTGTGAACACCTGGATCCTTGAACTCGACGACGTTTGCCTGAATCGAAACTCCGCTGGTTTGAAGCTCGCACTTCGTCCCGCCTGGCGAGAAGTGATCGTAGCGCGTGATCGATTCGCCTTCGAGCAATTCGTCGACGGGAACGCTGTGTCCCTCGCACAAGAATATCGTCGACTTCCCGCCGCTCGCCGGCAGCGTGTATCGGCTTGCGAAAACTTTCAGTTGATCATGGGCGTGGGCGATGGTCGTCACAACCATCGCGCCGACAACCGAAGCCACGAAAGAACGGCGGAAAGTCACGTCGTACCCCCTGAAAAAGACGAATTCTTGAAGATCATAATACGCAGGTCACCCGCCCACAAGCGGATGGTCCTGCGGTCCGTCGCGGCATCGAAGTCGGCGCGAAGCTCGCGTCCGGGTTCGGAATTCGACACGGGACAAGAGCATTGACAGCGGCTCATTCGATCGCAACGATTGGCGCGAACGGGATCAGCGCTCGGGCGGAGCCATCGTCCTCATCATCGGCGACAACCATTACGGCATGCGTTTCGTCCTATCGAATCCTCGAGCGACCGAGAGCAGCTTCCTGGCCGGGTTCGTGCTCGCGCTGGTGTTGGGAGGCGAACGCGCCTTCGCCGAGTCACTCTCGTCGGCTCCTTACGCCGCCGACGCGCACGATCAGATCTGCAATTGCGGCACGCTCTGCCGGCATGAGTCCTGCTGCTGCGGCCGCGGTTCGGCGACTCGCGGGGGTTCCGAGGAATCTGAGCCAGGCTCTTTCCCTCAGGGCGAGCGGCGCTCCGGCCCCTGCCTCGGCGATGCTCCCTGTGGCGACCCGGGACTGCCGAGCTCAACACCGCCGAGTTCGAGCGGCGGGGCCGCCGCACTCGCACTCACCGCGGGTATTCAGCCCGCAACGACCGGCAATCTCCTCGCCTCACCACAATCCTGCCGCCATCATCCACGGTGGTTGTCGCGGATCGACCGTCCTCCGAGACCGTGCCGCTCGGCCTGATCTCGGGCATCAACTCGATTCGCAATCCTGACGCGCGCGGACTCGCGACGGTATTCCGTGCGCCTTCAGGCCCGAATTCGCCTGCTCGGTCGTAGACGTGTCGCATGGCAAAATGGCCGCCGAAAGGCTGCGAGTCGTCACTCTGCGGGATGATTCCATCTTCCGCGTCAGGGAACCGAACTAGAGGAACTCAACGCCAAGAGCGAGGCGGCCAAGAAGTCCACGCAGAAATAATGGCAAGTGCGTTTTTCTTGTTCGATATTCGCGACGGTCTTAAATTTCCTTTCATCCGTTCCCCGCGCTTACAGGTGCCGCATGCAACGCAAGTCTGTTCGTCCCGGCCGCGGTCGAGGATTCACGCTCATTGAGCTCCTCGTCGTGATCTCCATCATCGCCCTTCTGATCGCGCTGCTCTTACCGGCCGTGCAATCGGCCCGCGAGGCGGCCCGCCGCGCCCAGTGCCTCAACAATCTCAAGCAACTTGCGCTTGCCGCGCACAATTACCACGCCATTAACCAGAGCTTTCCGATCGGCACTCCGTGGAACTACGACGTGGCCTCCTATCCAAATTGGTGCTCGTCACAGAGCCCTTTCACTTCGATGCTCGCACAGTTAGAGCAACCGGCTCTTTACAACGCGATGAATTTCAACCGGAACATGTACTCCATCGCCAACAGTACGATCTACGCGACCGGACTGAGCGTTCTCTGGTGCCCGAGCGACCCCACCGTCAGCCGCGCGTTGACCTTCCCTTGGGGAATGGCCTGGGACTGGAACAACAGCGGCGCCGTTGCCACCGTCAGATTCACCAGCTATGCCGCGTGCTACGGCACCTGGCTCGCCGACCCGTTCAACTACGCAGGGAAAATTACGACCTACAGCCCAGGGATCAACGCCAACTCGAATTTCCAGGCGATCCAGGCCAACGTCAATGGCATTTTCAACGAGCAGATCTCCTATAACATCTCGGCGGTGATCGACGGCGCCAGCAACACGATCCTATTCGGCGAGAGGGCCCAAGGTAACTTCAACCAGACCGATAACGGGGGCGGCGTCATGGTCGACTACGACCAATTTGGCTTCTGGGCCGACTCGTATTCGTTCAACACATCCTTCATCACCATGTATCCGATCAATCCGTTCAACAAGATTCCGCTTGACGCGCTTGGAGTCGATGGAACGTTGGCCGACAATTGGGTTGAGGCGGCTTCCAGCTTCCATCCCGGCGGTGCCAATTTCGCCTTCGCCGACGGTTCAGTCAAGTTCCTCAAAGACACCATCAACACTTGGCCCGCACCCCCGTCGGCTGCGATCTTTCCAGTCGGTATCACCCTCGGCGACAACGGCGCGTACTCCCTGAACCCCGCCCAGATCCAACCTGGAGTCTATCAGAAACTCTCGACCAGAAACGGCGGAGAGGTCGTGAGCTCGGATCAGTATTGATTTCCACGATTCGAAGCAAAAGGGGTTGGGATCATGGCCACAGGTGCGCAAGGCGGAGGTCGGCAGTGGGCAATTATCGGTTCTGTGATCGTTGTTCTGCTGGCTCTGGGGGGAGTTTATCTCTACTCCTACATGAAGGCGACCAAGCCGCTCGCCGAGGTCTCGTCCCTTGAAACCTGGCTCAACTCTAACGGCTACGACCTGCTCAAGCCGCTCCGGGACGACATGCCCCCGGGCTCACTGATCAAGCTCAACGGCTCCGAGACCTTGCTGGTGATGAGTTCCGCCGAATTGTTTGGTGAGGATGCGTCGACCACCTCGCCGTCGACAGCCCCCGACGTCGTTTGGGAGACCGATCAGAAGCTGGCCGGCGAGGGCTGCCTGAAAATGGTGCCGGGATTGGTGTCCGCCGGTTTATCCGGCTCCGGGGTAACCGTGTCCAGCGTGGAGCTGAAGAACCTTGAGACGGAGACGATCCCACTGGCTACCATCCAAGCGGCCGTGAAGGACAACGAGAAGCTCAAGGACGCCCTCATCAAAAGCGACCACACCACGCTCGTGGTGGTCGAGGTGATCCGCGCCGGGCGAGTGGAATGGAATCTGACGGCGAAAGACGGGGGGGACCTGAACGAAACTATCAATGCAGAGCGCCTGAAGGCCGCCGTGGGTAGCAACTTTGAGGTGACGTCGGCCGGCAAGATCGTCTCGACCAAGCCTGTGTATATCGGCTTCAAGGGCGTCAAGCGCGCCCAGGGCTCGGCGAGGCCGAGGCCCGACGGTACGGTAAGCGAGATCAGGATCGAAAACGTTCTGTTCGGTAGCGTTCGGCGATACAGGCAGACGAGTGACGCGAAGCGAGCGGGCAGGCGGTGACTCGGTGCGCCAGTTGGCTCTGTTCCCCACCCCGGAGAACTTTTGGGGCTGATGACGGCCAGCGGCCTGATCGTTGTGCGACTGGCTCGACTTCCAGACCGCGGGTACGTGATTTGAGCCAGCCCACCGAGAATCGTAGGCGAGCAATCGAGCCCGAGCGAATCGGATCCGCTCCTTTACGACACTGGATTCTATCTCAGGAGTAAATATCGATGAATCGTTTCGTGCGCCTGGGTTCTGGGCTGCTTTTTTGTGAGCCTGGGCGTTCTCTACGGAGCAGCCCGCCCTGCTCGGGGACAACCGGAGCCGACGGCGCAGGACCGAGGGTCATAGAAGCGCCAACCAGGCACCTCGTGACAACCGGGATGCTCGACGCGACCGAGAAAATGACGGACGTCAACGCTCCAGCCGTCCGAGCCCAGGCGTCCGACGAGAGATTCGACGACGTCACGGAATTGGCGAAAGAAGGGCCGGTCGTACTCGTTTTCATCAAGGACGGCTGCCCGTGCAGCCAGGCGGCTCAACCCTTCTTTAACCTCCTCTTTGATGCGTACGGCAAACACGCCTGCTTCTTCGGCATCTTCGACGGCAGTGTCGCGAGCGCCAAGAGATGGGCGACGCGAAATCTAGCTCCGTTTCCCCTCCTGAGCGACCCTGAACTTCGTATGGTTCGCGAATACGAAGCTGAGAATTGTTACTTCGGCTTCGAGGCGGCGGGAGCATCCTTTGACGGCTCGGCCGGCGGTGCGCCCGGCTTGGCGGGAGCAGGGGCCGGGTTGGTCGTCAGCTTTGGCGGCTCGTCGGCCGGCCCAGCCGCGGTGGCCTGGGCGGCCGCCGCCTTTGACGGCTCGCCGCCTGCCGCCGGCGCGGTCACCTTGCCGGCGACCGTGGCTGTCTTGGCGTCGCCCGTTGCCGTCGAGGCGCCCTTCTTCTTCTTACTGCGCCCTTTCCCTTTCGAGATTCTGATGGGGGGGACGCTCGTTGTCGCGGGCGACCATTTGGGCACGTACTTCTCGCCCTGCGCCTCGAAGTGGTGCAAGAAGGCGGCCGCTCCGTTCGTGTAGAATGCCGTCAGCGTGAAGGACTTGAGCGGTCCTTGCCAGGTATACGTCTTCTTCGTGAAGTTCCGACCCTCTTCCGTGAATTCGCTGCCGGGACCGTCGGGTGCCTTGCCGAGCAGGCTATCGGCTTCCTCGTTCGTCATGAGGTCCTTGTCGTCGTCGACGGCTCGGGCGCCCAGTGCCTTCAGCGCGACGTTGTACCTGATCAAAGCCGCGTACTGGAATCCGGCGACGGCGAGCACCACGACCAGGACGACGAGGCCGATGAGATTTCGCGTATGCGAGACTTTCTTCTTGGGCGAGCCGGTGGTTTCGGCGGGCGAAGGGCTGGGATCAGACATGGCAATCTCCGTGCGATGGCCGACAGCGTGAGACGCGGCCACGACGACGACAGCCGGACCGGCGAAGACGTCCCCGCCGAGCGGGGTAACAGCCCCGGTATGGCCCGGTCCGAAGGTCATCGCTGCGCCGACTCTTTACGCAGTTCGCACGGTGATCCAGTAAAGCAGCCCGGCGAGCCAAGAGCAACTACCACCTGGGCTGCGCCGGCGATTGATCGGTTCGTGCGGTTCCGGCCGCTCGATCGTCGACGGAACGCCTGACGCCAAGCCTTGATCGCAACCTGTATCGACGAGCTTGCTCACGCTCGGCCGGTGCGTCGTAAAACGCGACGGACATGCACAGCAGCGAGGTGCGGGCGGATCGTCGGGCCCCGACGGCGATCCTCGGTACGATACCCGCAGGCCGATTGAGTTGCCGCGAAATGAACGGAATTGCGCCGTGCGCGCTCGCCCCGTGCACGTGCATGCGGCATGCACACGGAGCGTCGTCGCGTGCCCAACGGCAAGTGACGTCGCACCTCGCCGCGCCGCGTCAAGCTAGAAATGGTTGCATTTTGCGATTCGTTCGGATGCGCGCGTCCGTACGGTGACCCGCGCAATGGCCAAACCGGGCCGACGAATCGGTCAACGGTTCTCAGCCCGAGGGCAATCGCACTTACAATGCGATGCAAGTCCTTTACGTCCCTGACATGTCCCCGGAACCTCGGTCGAGAGATCCATCTCGTGGCGGCGATTCACCTTTACAGCCGCGGCCTGGGTTCGCAGGGACGAGCTGCCGACGTCGCCGGCGTTAGCCGCTGGGATTTCATTCCGGCCCTCGGGCAGACGGCGTTCTTGCCTGCCAGTTGTACTCCGAGGAACTGACGGAGGAGGTAGAGCGCGCCCGACTGGCGCATCGGGAGCGCGCCGGCAATGACGACATGTTCCGGGCTTACGCGATTTGCGCTTGGCAAAACAGTCCGGCAGCGGAGGCCGTTACCTCCAGGCCGACGTCTCATCCGCCCCGCCTAACCGCACGTTCTCGGTACCCGGTGCGCTGTTCGGTCAAAACTGCGGCTTTATTTGTGACGCCCAGACTAGCTTGATGGCTTGGGCGTCATGGGACGAAATCGTGCCGATGCGCGCGATCAGCAACGATTGTTCGAGGCAATCGAGCCGTGAGAGCCGAACCGTCGAAGCGACGCGCAGTCCACTTGCTTTCCACTCAGCAAGCGCGAGATCAGTCGCGGACCGAGGCGCGGCCGACGTGACGGCTGCGGCTACCAGGTCCGCGCCGTCCAGTCAGAGCACGAGAATCGGGCGCCGTTTGGAAGCCGTGCCACGGGTGAAGGGGAGGCAACCCAAAACTCACCGGCCTGGACTGGCATCGTACAAGCTGTCGTCCTCGGGCACGTAGCTGTTGAGGAATGCTGAATGATCGCGCAGCGAGGAGGGGCCCTGCTCGACGAGTTGCTCGACGCTAATCAGCCAGCGGCCCGGTCCGATGCTCCCCACGAGCGACGCCGGAAGCTCAAGTTTTTCGCCCGGCTCCAGCTCGATTTCGTAAGTCACCTTGACTGGAGTCACGACTTGTACTCCTGGTTTGGCTCAGAAACAAGGTTCTCCTCAGTGTAACCGACTGGCCGCACCCGGCGAAGGCCGACAACCAGGTAGTGTCTCAGTTTGAAATTTGAATTTGCGTGCCGCGCGGTGGGCTCATGAACGCGACATGCATCGCGCAAAATGGTTCTCTACTATTTTTATTCAAAAAAAAGTATCCCGAGACCGGCCAATCACTTCCAGCATAGCTTTGCACGGTTTTCGGCTGAGACGCGTTAGCGAAAATCGGAAAAGGCCGCATATTGTATGTATAAAGTAGAGTACCTGCGCGACGCCCGCCGCGATCTGCCGACGAACGGCCGAGCCCTTGAACAGCCACATCAGCAATCGAGCAGCTCCACTCGAGCAGAGTTTCAGACACCCATCGGTTGGCGGCGTTTGCCAGCGGCCACTCATCAATGGTATAGACGGCCCTACAAACCACGCGCCCCCGTGGCTTCCAACGTGCAAAAGAAGGGTGTCTGTCATTCGCTTGCATTCACCCGTTGGCCGGGTCGCGGATTTAGACCCAAATGAGAGTTCGGACCGGGAAGATCGACTACTGAAGCGGAGATCATCTCGTGGCTTCTGCAGCTCAGATCGCGGCGAACCGGCTCAACAGCAGCAAATCGACTGGCCCGAGCACCCCCGGAGGTAAACCGTCCCGGCCACGCCCGGTTCTAAACTTTCGTGCAAACCGCGGGTGCTATGAACGTGCGGCATGTTGTAAACTCGGTGAGTCGATCCAATCACTGCTGCCGAGATGTCGCGGGCGCACACGGAGATTCGGCGTGATTGGTCGTTGTCGTGCTCAGGTTGCAAAGACACGGCGTTTCCTGTCCACCAGGGATTTGGTAAGCCGCGAAATAGGGGTTTTTCTATGGCGGGACAACTAATACCTCCAGTCGAACTGGCCCCGCCGATTCCGCACGACTTGAGCACCGAGCAATGCATCGCACTTTGGCGCGAGGCGTATGATGCGGGCGAGCAGCTTCTGTTGGCAGGGCTGGCTCGGGAAGTCGGTCCCGGAGGCGACGTACTGGCGGCCTATCGCCGCTGGAATGAAGATTACCTGAGGCAGCACGACGAGACGATCTTTCGCATGCTGACCAATCTCCACTCGCGTGAGGCTGCCCGTGGCCGCTAGCGCCGTCACAGACGCCCTGAATCATGTCTGGGCTGCTCTCGAGCCTTTGAATCTTCCGATGGCCCTGATGGGAGGACTGGCGGTTGCCGTGTGGAAGCATCCGCGTAACACGCGCGACGTCGACATTCTGGTCGATGTGCGCCATGGCAATCTCGACGAATTGCTCGAGGCGATGAAGCGAGCTGGCACGCGGTTGAAGCGGCAACCGCCCGTGCTGCGAGTCGGCGATCAGCGACTAATTCAGCTTCTTTACCCAGCTCCGGGCTCATTTCTGGATATTCAAATCGACATCCTGCTGGCGGACAGCGCCTACCAGAAGGAAGCACTGACACGTGCCAAGCCAGCAAAACTGGATGGCGAACGTGAGATTGCCGTCCTGAGCTGCGAAGACCTGATCATCCATAAGCTTCTGGCCGGTCGCATCATCGACAGCGCGGACGTGGCGGCGTTGCTCCGTGCGAATCGCGCAGTCCTCGACCTGGCGTACTTGAAGGGCTGGCTGAGCCAGCTAAATCTCCTTGCGCATTTTGAAACGATCTGGCACGAGACGTTCCCGTCCGAATCCCTTGGGGGATGAACAGTCTCGCCGCGGCCCATTTGGATTTGAGAGGGAAGTCAGACACGCATTGGCCGCCCTTACTTCGGACTCCACGCGCGGACCAGAGGACACCCATCGATGGACGGCCAGAGCCCGTTCAAAGGTGGGCATCTGGCAAGCCGCGTCGAACCGTCCGGAGCGGTTTTGCCGTGTGCGACGATTGTGCACGACCACGCCACCAGTTCCACCCGATTTTGAGTTCGCCTGCTCGCGATTCTGGACCAACTTAGAGTTCGGACCGGGAAGATCGATCGCTGAAGCGGACATCATCTCGTGGCTTCTGCGGCTCAGATGGCGGCGAACCGGCTCAACAGCCGCAAATCGACTGGCCCGAGCACACCAGGAGGCCGGGCGAGGTCATCTATGAACGCACTCAAGCATCGAAAAAGCGATGGCTCAAAGCTCGCGGCTCTTGACCCGTTTGGCTCGGGCGATGGCCGGGACGATCGTTCCGAGCGCGCCGACGTCATCGACGCAGGCAGCGTGCACCAGCACCGCGACGACATGATCGCGATCGCTGAAATCGACGAAAATGCGCGAACGAAGCCAATTTCGATGAAACCATTAGGATCATGTAAGCACAAGATTCGATTCAACTTACGCCGGATTCCGGCGCTCTTTCGGAACTTGACAATGGCCGCTTCGCGGCCATAGAGCAGTAGAGCGGAGAACGGAGTGAGGAGACCAGATAAGCCGTCGCCCGCTCTGCTGCGGTCTACTTTCTAGTCACCACTTTCTCGAATGAACAGCCATTGCCGCTTCGCGGCCATAGAGCAGTAGAGCGGAGAAAGGAGTGAGGAGACCAGATAAGCCGTCGCCCGCTCTGCTGCGGTCTACTGTCCACTTACTACTTTCCTGAGGGAACGACCATTGCCGCTCCGCGGCACGAGAGCAGTAGAGTCGTTAGACACCGACGGAACGTCGAGCCCGCGTGCACCGGCCTGCGCTCGACCGCAATTCTCGACCGGCGCCATTTGCCGAAACCGAAGGCGCGCTTTGACGAACTTGGCAAACCAAACGCCACCGAAAGCGTACTGCAACGCATCCGCTGCGCACCCGAGCCATTGTCGGACTTCCGCGATCGTGCCACAAAGCAATTTGTCGCAAAACATTACGTCCGAACGCTGCGCGCAACGCATGCAACGCATCCGATGTCATCTTCATAATTCATCATTCGGGGCGTGTTCAAAAGCTGGTCACGTCGGTTCAGGCGGGCCGAGACCGAAGAGGTCGTCCGCACGCGGACATCGGCGACAAGTGCGCCGGCGAGCCCTGCCCAAAAATTCACAATGTGCTCCAACAGGCTCTCAATTTCGCTTGCATAAAGCGCCCGAACGAAATAACCCCGAGAACCGGCCTGTCGACCAGCAGACGCTGCCGGCAGCAGTGTTAGACGCGAACCGCGGTCCGCGCTGTTACGCAAGAACGGTCGTTTTTGAGCCAGGTCCAAGAACCCGCTACCACTGCCACATCCCGACGCGACTGACGAGCTCCCTTGCCAGAAACGGTAGTTTTACCCAAGATACGGCCGTCCATAGGCTCCCGTCTGTCTGAAGGTGTTCTCGGGTGATCGTACAACGGCTACCAGACACGCGATCGAGTGACGAGCGACCGCCAAAACCTGCTCCGGGCGGCGGCCATTTGTCGTTGCCGTGGGGCTTCGCCGGTATGCTCGCGCTGGTCGTGGCGATCGAGTGGTTCGTCGCAAGCAAAGGGCGCGAATTATGTGACCCCGTTAGCTTGAGCTGGCGGTTTAGCGCGAAATCCGCCGAGAGCGACGCCCCCGGCTGCGAAGTCCTTTGCCTGGGCGATAGCCTGATCAAGCACGGGCTCGTTCCGTCGATCATCGAGAAAGAGACAGGCCGGCGCACCGTGAACCTTTCGGCTCGCGCTGTCCCACGCTGATGACCTATTTCTTGTTGCGCCGCGCGGTTGCCGCCGGCGCACGGCCGCGGGCCATCATCATCAATGCCAAACCTGCCGTTCTGCTCGCCAACCCCGAGTTCAACATTCGTTACTGGCAGGAGGTCTTGGACGCTCGTGAGTGTGCCGAAATACTTGCCATCGACCGCCGCGGTCCGTTTGCGCTCTCGCTCTTGGCAGGCAGGTTATTGCCCACGCTCCGCGCGGCTCGAGGTGCGGTCAAGCCTGCAGGCGCTGCTCCTGGGAACGGCTGACCCCGTGCTCTCCTTGAATCGCGTGCTCTGGCGCAACTGGACCAAAAACGGCGGGGCAAACATCTCGGCTGCCGATTTCTCAGCCGAAGCAACGGCCGTCTCTCAGGTCGCCCGCCGCAATCGCGCCGACCTGTTCCATGTCGATCTGTCCAACGTCGTGGGCGTCGATCGCCTGCTGCGATTGGCCGCCGAGCGGAACATACACGTTTACTGGCTCCTGACTCCCCTGTCTGCCGGCCTGCAAGCCGTACGCGACGAGAGTGGCGCCGAGGCCGCGTACGAGCGCTTCATCGGTTCGTTCCAGGAGCGCTTTCCGCGCGTCGTGAGTGTGCTCGACGCGCGCCGAGCCGGGTTTCCGACAGCCTTCTTCGCCGATCCCACCCACGTAAACGGCAAGGGTGCCGTCGCTCTCAGTCACCTGGTGTTGCGCGATCGGATGGGACGAAGCGAACCCGACCGCTCTATCGCGCGGAACCTGGATCACGCTGAATTCTCCGTTCGGTCGTTTCGAGTCATTTGACGAAGAGATCGAAGATCTCGACCAGTCTAAACGAATTGTCGCTGGCACGCTGGCTCCCTCGATCTTGGCGCGCTAATTCGTACTCACGAGCATGCACCTCGAAAGGCCTTTTGAAACCAGGAAATGAACCGGCGCGGCCCGATGATCGCCTCGGATTCGTGAATTTCACGCGCCGGCGGGCGAATCACTTTCCAGCGGGCGTGGTCAGTGGCATGATCGTGCCCGCGGCGACAGGGCACGACGGGCGGCATTTGAGTCGTCCGGGAATTCCAGCCGGCCGGAAAGGGTCGATCACGATGTTGATGACGGGGCTGTCGGGCAACGAGGTGTATTGTTTGGCGCAGAAGGGATTTGCTCCCGGAAACATCGTCGTGGGCAACAGCGTCTATTCGCTGGGGCTCGTGCGTGGGTTCACGAGCAGCATCAAGACCTTGGCGGGAGGCGAAGTCGGCAGCATCACTCAGCTCATCGTCGACGGCCGCCACGCGGCGATCAATCGGCTCGAGCAGGAGGCGCGCGACGAGAAAGACCGCGGGCTCACCGGCGTCGCGTCGGAGCTGAGGCAGCTCGGCAAGCTCGTCGAGTTCATCGCCATCGGGTCGGCGGTGAAGAGCACGACCGCCTCGGGACCTTTCTTCTCGACGGCGTGCACCGGCCAGGACCTTTACTGCCAGATTGACGCCGGCTACGGGCCGCGCCATTTCGTGATGGGCAACGTCGCTTACGCCCTGGGCATCGGCCGGGGGATCCTCGGCAACCTCAAGGTCGTGACCCGGCGGGGCGAGATCAGAGAATATTCCGACATGTACAATCGAACTCGCCATCTGGCTCTCGAGCGCCTGGAGGCCGAGGCCGCCGAGCGCGGCTGCAATGCCGTGGTTGACATCATCACCAAGATCTTGCCGTTCGGGCCTGGCGTTCGCGAAATGATCATGGTCGGCACGGGCTCGTACAACCCGGCGCTCGGGCAGTCCAAGGTCCCGTACACGTCGGAGTTGACCGGCGAAGAGCTCTGGAATTTGACACAGATGGGCTACGCCCCGCTGCGGCTCGTGCTGGGCACGAGCGTGTATGCGCTGGGGTTTGCCGGCGGGCTGGCCTCGTTCTTCCAGAGTTTTGCTCGCGGCGAGATCGGCACGATCACGCGCTTGGTCTACGAGGCACGCGAGAACTGCTTGGACCACATTCGCGCCGAGGCCGAATCACTCAAGGCCGACGGCGTGATCGGCATCAAGATGTTCATCAACGAAATCAGCACGGGCCTGGTCGAAGTGATGGCGATCGGCACCGCCATTCGCAAGCACAACGGCGTATCGACCCAGAGCGATCAGCTCATTCCTCAGGCGATCATCCGTGATCGCGACACCTTTTTCGAGGAGGCGCCGATTGTCCCGCAGGTCATTCGTCCCCGCGTGCTCGATCGCGAATGAAAGGCGCGCCGCGCGTCTGGCGCGAGGGCACGCTCAGTCGGCGGCGTTGCCATCGATCGTGACAGCGCCCTTGCTCTGGTTGGCGATCCGCATTTTGCCGGTGAAAAGGTTGCCCGAAACGACGGCGCGGCGCACGCCCGCGCCCAGCTCGATCTGCGGCTTATCTGCTTGAAACTCGCAGCCGCGCACGATCACGCTGCCGCCGGCGACGTGCAGGGCGGGCCGGCCCTCGTTCCGCGAATCCCACTCGATGAACGTGCAATCGCTGAAGCCCACCGTCCCGCGGCCGGCCACGCGTGCGATCTGGCGGCACGGTCCCCAGAAGGCGCAGTTGACAAACCGCACCGAGCCGCCATTTTCAGCGCCGACGGCCACCATCGTCGGGTCCCGGCCGCGGAACGACACAAATTCACCGTTCGTGATCAAGATCCCATACTGCGGGCTCTTGTCGACGGCCACCGCCGTGTAACAATCGTCGGCGCCGATGCCGAGGAAATTACCGTTGCACATGCCGGCGCCGGTTTCGATGAACCGATAGCCGACGTTGTACCCGAAGCAGAATGTATTCAACACGTACTGCCAGTCGGTGCGCCCGAAGACAAACGCCTCACCATGCTGCATTTGCCACTGGATCAGCTCGGGCGCCATGCTCCACCAGGGGTTGAAGTGCACGTTTTCGATACGGCCGACGTCGTAGATCTGGTCGACCACGATTCCGCGACGCAGCGGCTGGCCCGAGACGTCGCGAACCAGGTGCCGGTTGTTCTGGGTGGCGTCGATGCCGTTATAAGGGTTCAAAAGCTCGACCTGCAGCACGGCCGGGTTATTGCCGCGCAGGGCTATGGCGTACGGATACGGCACAGGCGCGCGGTCGGTCTTCTGGTCGGGATAGTAGATCACCACGCCTTTGAGCGTGCTGTTGTGGTTGAGCGTGATGAATGCAGGGCCGGCTTCGGAGCCGGCGTTCTCGGTCACGAGAAATGTCGTGCCGTCGTCAGTCGGTTTGGTGGCGCCGCGGTCGCGGATGCCGGCGTGCGAGGGGACCGACTTCCAGGTTCCCTCGAGCGTGACGCCATTGGGAACGTTCACGTGCCCCGCAAAGTAAAACGCTCCGCGCCCGGCAGAGACTGCTCCACCCCCTTTTGCGGCCGCATCGAGCGCGCGCTGAAAAGCCGGGGTGTCATCGGTTTTGCCGTCGCCCTTGGCGCCGAAGTTGCGCGGCGAGATCACTTTGGCCGGAGCGTCCTGTGCCGATACGGTCGCTGCTGCCAGGGCCTGGATGACGAGTGCGATCGCGAGGCCGTGACAGGCAACGTGCCTATGCCAGCCGGGCATGGCGATAGCCTCGACGAAGGGTGGAACGGCCGAACGCCCCTCTGCCGGCGGAGACAATCACGACACAACCTTCATGGCGACGGGGTCCCAGTCGATCTCGCGTTTCTGCCGGTAGCTTTCGTTGCACAGTAGCGCTGGCGCGGCGGCGCGGTAGCCGAAGGTCGCGTCTTCGTACACGGGCTTGTTCTCGCGAACCGACCGGAAGAAATTCACGAAATGGTCGAGCCGCTCATCGTAGCCTTTGGGCACCACGTACTTCTCGGTCGACTTCGGCAGGCGCTTGGCGGCCGAGGTGGGATGCTCGGCCAGGTACTTCTCGGCAAACGCCTTCTGCTGGGCGTCGGAAAACGTGCGCACCGAGTTGTAGCCCTTCAAGACCTGGTTGGCCGAGGCGTGCTCGATGCCCAGCCGCGTACAAGTGAGCTCGGTGAAGCTGACGTCGAGCACGCCCTCGGTGCCGACAAAGCGAAACGAGGTCGTGCCGCCGCCGCCGTCTTCGAAGTCAGTGACAAGCGAGAGCGTGAACGCGCCGTGGCGGTCCGTTTCGGGATAATCGAGCAGGCCCATGATGATGTCGTAGACGTCGCGTCCGTCGTCCCAGTAGCGCCGGCCGCCCATGGCTGCCACGCGCGTGGGACCGACCGCGCCGGTGGCGTGGTGAATGCCGGTCAGCAAATGAACGAACAGGTCGCCCGCCACGGCCGTGCCGTAATCCCAGTAGTTGCGCCAGCGGAAGAATCGGATCGGGTCGAACGGGTGCTTGGGAGACTCGCCGAGAAAACGGTCCCAATCGATCGTCTGGGGCGAAGCGTCGGTCGGGATCGAATACTGCCAGGCGCCGACGTCGGAGTTGCGGTTGTAGCGGGCCTCGATCGCGTGCACCTTGCCCAGCGTCCCTTGCTGTACCAGCTCGCGGACCTTGTCATAAAGCACCGAGCTGGCGTACTGGCTGCCTACCTGGAAGACGGCCTTCGTCTCGGTCTGCGCGGCGATCATCGAAGGGCCTTCGTCGACAGTGCGGATCATCGGTTTTTCGCAGTACACGGCCTTGCCCGCCTTCATGGCGTCGATCGAGATCCGGGCGTGCCAGTGGTCGGGCACACACACGAGCACGGCGTCGACGTCCTTGCGGGCGATGATGTCGCGGTAGTCGACGAACGTCTCTGCCCGGCTGCCGAAGACTTCCTTGGCGTGGGTGCGCCGGCCTTCGTACAGATCGGCGGCGGCGACCAGCTCGACGCCGGGCACCTTGAGCGCCGTCTCGGTGTCGATGAAGCCGATGATGCCCATGCCGATCGTGGCGATCCGGATCCGGTCATTCGGTCCGGTGGGCTTGGGGAGCTCGACGGTCGGCTTGAGCTCGTGTACTTGGTCGGCGACCACAGTGGCCGCGACGCCCGAGGCCGCCGAGGCCGCAGCCACAGATTTCAAAAACGAACGGCGCGTGTCAGAAGCGGGGTACTGCATGGAAATCCTCCGGCCGGGATGAATCGACCTGCGTGACGCGGGCCCTCGCGCGGGGCGAGGGCCGAATTCTGATCTGGATGTCTCGTAGCATACGGCCGGCGCTTCTCAAACGGAAGCGCCGAGTCAGACAGCCTGGTGCTTGGCCCACGAGGCAGCCGCAACGGTGCATCGCCTGCCGCGCTGGCATCGCGTAAAATATGAGGAACCGTTGAGGGAGCATCGCTCAGCCCTTTTTGGGGGCTTCGTGCCATGAAGCGAGTCCGTTTCTCGGTCGCCGGTTTGCTCCGGGCCGTCGTGGCGTGCGGATTCGGCCTGGCCTGCCTGCTCTACGCGTCGGCGCCTTGGGCGCGGGCGCTGTACTCCATCACGCTCGGATGCTTGATCCTGGCGCTCATCGGAGTCGCTTGCCGCACCGGCGGACGGTGCGCGTACTGGACGGGGTTTGCGATTGCGGGCTGGGCGTACATCCTCCTGGCGACCGGACCGTGGTTTGACTACACGGTTGGCCGAAGATTGGCGACTACGCGACAGCGCCTAGCAGTTCATGTATTTCCAGTTCCTGGGCTTGCCCTCGGCCAGCCATTCCATGGCCGTCTCGAGCCGCCGGTTGCGGGTGGCATCGGTCTTCGCCTCGGTGATCCACTCGATGTATTCGCGCTTGTGGCTGGGACTGAAGCCCTCGAAGGTGGCCCGAGCCTTGGCGTTCTTGCTCAGTGCGCGAGCGAGGTCGTCGGGCACCACGACCGGCTTTGGCGGCTTTTTGGGCGGAGCGGCTTTCTTGACGCCGGTCTCGTTCAGTTCCATCGCCTTCTTGATATAGCCGGCAAGGACCTTTTTCGAGGGCAGGTCCGAGAGCTTGGTGATGCGCCCGAGCGACCCCATGGAGTCCTTGGCCTTGCCGTCGCGCTCACCGATCACGAGTGAGTGCTTCCAGAAGCCAATCGCACAGTGCTCCTTGAACGAGGCCATGCCGCACATCATGCCCTTGTATACAAAGTTGGGATGGCTCCATTTGACCGTCTCTTCAACGTCGGGACAGTTCGCGTGCACCAAGTCTCTAAAGTAGGCCAAGATCGGTTTGGCGAAATCGGCTGATTTGGCGATGTAGGCATCAATCCGGTCGTCTTTCTTGCCCATGGGAGTCGCTCTGCCTTGTCGAGCCATCGGGTTGGGAGACTGCAAGTTGGTGACTTTAAGATCTTGCGGTAGCCGCCCGGCCAGTTCAAGATCCTGACGGTGTGACGTCCGTCTCGGCCAATCCACGATAAGGTGGTTAGAATCGATGACCACCATCCGTCGATCAAGAACGTCATCCATGCTTTACCACCAGAGACGGCAACGGCAACCCCGGCGTGTTTACCGGCCCGCGAGCCTCGAACTGCTCGAGGGCCGCGCACTGCTCGCGACGGTGACGGTCAACGCGACTGACGTCGTGCGCATGGTCGACCCACAGTTGCTCGGAGTGAACGCGGTCTGGTGGGACACCAGTTTAAACACCGCGCAGACGGCGACCATGGTGCAAGCGGCCGGTTTGAATTTTTTCCGGATACCGGGCGGCTCGAGCACTGATGATTTCCATTTCAACGCCCCGCCGACGTATGGTGGCCAAGGAACGATACCGAGCTTGGCCAGCTTCGTCGCTTCGGTGGGCGGCCAGGCGGTGGTGACGCTCGACTACGGCTCGGGCAGTCCTCAGGAGGCCGCGGCGGAATTGGCCTACTTGAATGCACCAGTCGGCTCGACCGCACCGATCGGCGACGGAGAGGAGTGGAGCGACTCCGCGGGCGAGTGGGAGACCGTAAACTGGCAGAACGCCGGCTACTGGGCGAGCCTGGCGCGGCCACGCCGTTACAAGTCAACGACGGGCTCAACTTCATGCGCCTCGGGCGTACGGCCCCGTTCGACTTCCAGTATTTCGAGGTCGGCAACGAAGAGTACGGATCGTGGGAGATCGACCACCACACGGTACAGCACGACCCGGCTACCTACGTCGCGTTTGCACTCGAGTTCCAGGAGTTGGCCGCTGCGATTGACCCGTCGATTTCGATCGGAATCGATGCTGGAGCTCCCGACGATTCGTACAACGACTGGCTGCCCGACGTCTTGCAAGACGCGGCCTCTGAGGGATTCACGATCGGCTTTATCAGCGATCACAATTACGTCCAGGCGCCGGGCAGCGAGAACGACGCGACGCTCCTCCTGGATACTGTGTCCGACCCCGATAGCGAGCTTGATTGGGCCGTCCGGGCGGCGGATTATACGAGTCTGCTCGATCAATACCTGGGGCCAAACAACAACGTCCAGCTTTTGGCCACCGAATTCAACTCGGTCTACGCCGACCCCGGCAAGCAAACGACCAGCCTGGTTAACGGCCTTTTTGTCGCCGACTCGCTGGGCTCACTGCTGGAGACGTCGTACGACGGCGCCGACGTCTGGGACCTGCGTAATGGCTGGCAAACCGGCGACAACAACTCCTCAAGCCTTTACGGTTGGCGCGAGGGCGGCGATTACGGCTTGCTGGGCAGCTCTTCTGACGTCGACCCTCCCTCGACCGGCACGTACGTGCCTTATCCCACTTATTTTGCCGAGCAGCTCGCGTCGATGATAATCCAGGCGGGCGGTGAGGTCGTACAGGCCAGCAGCAGCGACCAGGACCTGGCGGTCTATGCCGTACTCGAGGCAAGCGGCCACCTCGACATGCTGGTCATCAACAAGAGCGCAACAAGCGCCGAGACCGGCAACTTCCAGATCTCCAACTTCACGATCCCGAGCCTTGCCCAGGTCTGGCAGTACGGCGAGACTCAGGATACGGCCCAGAGCGAGACCACAAACGGCTATTCGTCCCTGGATCAATTCACGGCGGCACTCAATCCCAGCGGGTCGACATTCAGCTATTCGTTTCCGGCGTACTCGATGAGCGTGCTCGACCTGGGTCAGGTCGTCTCTATCACTGCGGGGCCAACGATCACGATGCCGGCCACGGCATCGCCGGTCGTTGTCTTGGGCACGACGGCGAACCTATCGGTGTCGGCCACCGACCCTTCGGGCCCGTCGCCCTTGACTTACACCTGGTCCACAACGGCGTCGCCGCTTCCCGGCGTTGTCGTTTTCAGCAACAACGGAACGAATGCCGCGCAGAGCACGACGGCCACCTTCCAGCAGGCAGGCTCTTACACGTTTCAGGTCGTGGTCACTGATGCCGGTGGACTCACGGCGACCAGTGAGGTGAGCGTGACGGTCGACCAGACGATCACATCAATCGAGGTCAGCCCGAGCACGGCCACGGTTGCGGCAGGCGCCTCGCGCTCGTTGACGGCGCAGGCGCGTGACCAGTTCGGCGCTTTGCTGTCGCCACAGCCTTCCTTCGCCTGGTCGATTGCCAGCGGGATCGGCTCGATCAACGCGGCGACCGGCGTTTACGTGGCCCCCGGCGGAGAGGGCACGGCGACCGTCCAAGCATCCAGCGGCGGAGTGCGGGGACTGGCGAGCGTGACCGTCACCGCGCCGGCGACGAGTGCCCCACCGACAGCCGCCAGCGCAGCAGCGACCGTTCAATACACCGAGGCCGCCGATTGGAAATCCGGGTTCGTCGGCGCGATCATGATCACCAACGTTGGCAACACGCCGATCGCCTCCTGGACACTCGCCTTTGTGCTTCCCCGCAAGATCACGCTCATCTGGGGAGCCACGATCGTGAAGCGCATCGGCAACTATTATTTGGTCAGAAACGAACCTTCGAGCGGGTCGATCGCGCCGGGCCAGAGCACGAGCTTCGGTTTCCAGGGCAAGCCCGGGCGCACCGCAGCCGTTCCGACGAACTATATGTTTGACGGCATGGCGCTGCCACAACCTGCCGCACCGGCGGAATCTCCTAGCGCGACGGCGCAGTTCGTAGTGACCAGTAAGTCGCGGAAGACTTTCACGGCTACGCTCTCGATCACCAACATCGGCGCGGCCCCGATTGGCGGCTGGGCTCTGCAATTCAACTTCGCCGGAAGCATCACATCAATCGGCGGCGCCGCCGTCGCTCAGCACGCCGGTTCGCGCTACGTGATTCGTGACCTGGGGACTAACGGCGTCATCGCTCCCGGCCAGAGCGTGCGCGTCACATTCAAAGGGCCCAAGCGCAAGCGCATCGCTGCTCCGACGACGTACTTGCTCGATGGCGTGCCGATTCAGGATCCCGCAGGCGCCGGATAACGAGCCCTTGCGCCGGTAGTTTCGCGAGAAGCCCAGCCTCAACTCGCCGCCGCCGAGCCAAGCTTGGCCAGGGCCAAATTCAGGTTTTCGACAATGTCGAGGATGCGCACCAGGTTCATCGTCTCGAAGATTTCGCGGATGTACGGACCGACGCCGAAAATGACGACTTTGCCCTGACGGCGGTCGATCCGGCGCTTGAGCGACACCAGGAAGCCGATCTCCGAGCTGGCAAGGTAGTTGACCTGGCTCAAGTCGATCGCGAAGCGCGGATCGCCATGCGACTCGACCAGCTTGTAGAGCCAGTCGCGCTCGGTGGTCTGCCAGTCGGTGGCGTGGTCGTCGTTGGCCTCGAACGCGAGTACCAGCACGGTGCCTACCTCGTGGTGTGTAAACTTGAGCATGATCGGCATCTCTCAGGGCGGCGCTGCGAACGATCTCGGCCGTTCCGTCGCCGACGCGCCGCCCAGTTCCCCACAATTCACCGGCGAGAGTTTTGCACCGTTGCGCTCGCAGCTTAATTGTAGCCGAGTCGTGGGCCGGCTCAAAGGTCTTGCCGCGAGATTCTTCTCAGCTCCCGCGATAGGTCGTGTAGCCAAACGGGCTAAGCAGGAGAGGGATGTGATAGTGCTGTGCCGGGTCGTCGATCTGGACGATCACGCAGACCTCGGGATAAAAGCCGTGCACGCCCGCGGCCGTGAAGTAGGCTGCGGTGACGAACCGAAGCCGGTGCGGTCCCGGTTTGAGGGCCGCGAGCGGTGGGGTGAACTGCGCGATCCGGCCGTTCGCGTCGGTGACGCCGCGCGCCAGCTCGGCCCAGCGATCGGGCTCTGGCCAATCTCGACGACCACGGTGATTCCCTCGGCGGGCTTGCCCGCCGCGGTGTCGAGCACGTGGGTCGTGATCGGGCTCATGGTGCGATCTTCTCCAGGCGAATCCTGGTGATCTTCCATTGCTCGGCGGCGGCGATCTTGATCTCATCAGGGCGGCGCTATTGTGCAGCCGACGGCGCAGCAGAGTCGAGCATTTCCTCGGCCGACTTGCCGGTGGCGCAGACGATGAAGATAAAGCCGAAACGCGCCTCGTACTGGGGTTGCCGTCGGCGAGCTCGCAGAGCACGTCGCTCGGCCGCGCCGGCGACGCCCGCCTGTTCGGCGGCCGCCCAGGCGGCGGTCGCCGCGAATTTGGCCTTGAGTGCGCTCGAGTCGCCGATCCTCGGATGCGCCGCAAAGGCCTCGAGCCAGTCGGCGTGCGACAAGCCCCCACCAGGTGCGCTCGGCGGCCTCGAGCGAGCGCCGCCTCGGATTCAAACGGCCGCAGCCGCGCCATCTCGAGCGGACCAGCGCGACGATCCGCAGCAGCGCCGGAAATGATCGCGGACGCTTCATCGGACTCCAGGCGTTGATCTGTTCCAGGTTCATGAAGCCGATCCCTCCGGCCGCGCGATGCTGCGAGAAGAGCGGTTGTCCCGCGGCTGGTTCGCCGAAGCGACCGATACGACGATAGACGACGCGGCCTCTCAAGTACGTGGTCTCGACCTGACCCGCGAGGACTGCGACCTTCGTAGGGCGTTGCCTTGTGACGATGATGAAGGGCCGCCGAGTCGACCGTGAAGCTCGCCTCGGGGTCGAAGACGACGAGGTCGGCGTCGCGGCCCGGGGCGATCGCTCCTTTGCGCGCAGAGCCCGAGCAAGTCCGGCGGGGCGGCCGGCCATCCATCGCACCAGGTCGCCGATCTCGAACCCGCGCCGGCACGCCTCGGTCCAGACCGCCGGGCAGCGCGAGCTGGAGCGAGGCGATGCCTCCCCAGGCTCGGAAGACGTCACCGCTGTCGAGGTGTTTGAGCTCGGGAGGAGCGGGCGAGTGGTCCGAGCCGATCGTGTCGATCAAGCCCTGGCGCAGACCCTCCCAGAGCCGTTCGCGATTCTCGCGCTCGCGGATGGGCGGTGCGCACTTGTAGCGCGGGTCGCCGTCGGGGATCTCTTCGGCGGCGAATGTGAGGTAATGGGGACACGTCTCGACCGTCAGCGGCAGGCCCTCGTTCGCGGCGTGCTCGATCATGGGCAGTGCGTCGGCCGACGACAGGTGCACGATATGGACGTGACAGCGATGTTCGCGGCACAGGTCGATCATGAGCCGGATCGCGTCGTGCTCCCAGGCCGCGCGGTCGCGACGCGAGATGGCGGCGTAGCTGCGGCTCTCGCAGCTCGGTGGCCGGCGCCGCGGCAGATCGGCGGGCTCACGAGCTCGGCGTGGACCAAGAGCGGCAACCCGGCCGCGGCCAAGTCGGCATCACCGTCGGCGAGGTCGGCTTCGGCGGCATTGGGAAACTCGTCGATCCCCGAGTGGCAGAGAAACGCCTTGAAGCCGAGAACGCCGGCGGCGATCAGCGGCCCAACGTGCCGCTCGTGACCGGGAACGACACCGCCGTAGAAGCCGCAGTCGACCCAGAGCTTGCCGCGCGCGGCCTCGATCTTGAGCGCCAGGGCCTCGGCTGTCGTCGTCACGGGCGAGCTGTTGAGCGGCATGTCGACCAGGGTGGTGATTCCGCCGGCCGCGGCCGCCCGCGTCGCGGTCTCGAAGCCTTCCCACTCGGTGCGCCCGGGCTCATTGATGTGCACGTGAGTATCGACCAGCCCCGGCAGCACGACGCGATCGCCGACGTCCTCGACCGGGCACGACTCGGGCAAGCTCGCCGCGATCGACCACGTCGACGATCGTCTCGCCCGGCTATCACGATCGCCGCGTCGCCGATTCCCGACGCCGTGACCACGCGGCGGCTCGCGAGTGCCCAGCGAGCTCCGCCGCGTACCCGCATCGCAGTCGGCTGTCGTCTTCTCGCCCATCCCACTCCACTCCCGCCGGGTCGCGGCGTTATGATCGGTCCTGTCAAATGCTAACCAGACCGCAACGACGAGGAACGCGATCATGTCTGTCGTTCTGGCCCATCATTCTTACGGAAAGTCGCGGATTCGCCTGACCAAGGTCACGCGCCTGGCCGATCGCCACGAGGTTCGCGAGCTGACGATCGGAATCGAGCTCGAAGGCGATTTCACCGATTCGTACACCGCGGCGACAACCGCCTGATCATCGCCGACCGACACGATGAAAAACGTCGCCTACGCACTGGCCAAGGAGCATCCGCTGGAATCGATCGAGGACTTCGCCGTCGCGCTTGGCCGGCCATTTCCTCGAGCATCATGCGCACGTCGAGACGATCGACCGTCCGGCTCGCCGAGCAGCCGCTCGAGCGAATTCGACGTCGGCGGTCGCGAGCATCCGCACGCGTTCACGGGCGGGGCGCGCGAGATGCGCGACGTGCACGGTGCAAAGCGCGCGCAGCGGGCTCGTCGTCGAGTCGGGCCTCGACGACCTGTTCCTGCTCAAGACGACCGGCTCGGCATTCAGCGGGCTTTCTCCGCGACCGCTACACGACGCTTGCCGACGCCTCCGACCGGCTGCTGGCCACGATGCTCGCGGCCGAGTGGCGCTATCGCGGCGCCGCCGTGCAACTGGAACGAAGCGCACGCGGACGATCCGCCGCGCCCTGCTCGAGACGTTCGCCGGGCACCAGAGCCTCTCGGTGCAGCACACGCTCCACGCGATGGGGGCGGCGGCGCTGGCGGCGTGCCCGGCGATCGATCGGATCACCTTGACCATGCCCAACAAGCATCGCATCCTCGTCGATCTGAAACCATTCGGACTGGAGAACGCCAACGAGGTCTTCGTCGCCACCGACGAGCCTCACGGCACGATCACGGGAACACTGGTGCGCGGCTGAATCGGCGTCGGCCGATGATCGCCGTCGCCGCTGCCGGCCAGCCGGGCCAGCGCGAGCGCCAGCACTTCGATTCCACGAGCAATCGCCTCGGGCGAGCTGTACTCGTCGGGGCGATGGCTGATCCCGTCCTCGCACGGGATGAAGATCATCCCGGTCGGCGCGATCCGGGCCATGAAGAGCGAGTCGTGATAGGCGCGGCTGATCATCGGCAGGCTGTCGAGGCCCAGCGTCGCGGCAGGCGGCCTCGATCGCCGCGACGATCGTCGGCGGGCCATGGTCGCGGGCGGGTCGGAGTTGAGACATTCGACGCCGGCCGCGAGCCTGCGCTCGCGGCGATCGCGTCGACCGCGGCTCGGATCGCGCTGCCAGCACGCGTCGCGCCGGGCGAGGTCGATGTCGCGGACGTCGATCTCGAGGGTCACCCGGTCGGGAATGCTGTTGATCGCACCGGGGTGGACGCGGCAGACGCCCGTGGTCGCGACGGTGTCGGCGCTGCCGCTCGACCGAGCGCCGGCCTCGACCGCCAGGACGGCTTCGGCCGCTGCGCAGAGGGCGTCCTTGCGCGCGGGCATCAGCACCGCGCCGGCGTGCCCACCCTCGCCTTCGAAGGTGACGCGCAACGCGGCCGGGGCCGCGATCGCCGTGACGATGCCGATCGGCAGGCCGGCCTGTTCGAGCAACGGACCTTGTTCGATGTGCAGCTCGACGAACGCGGCGAAATATCCTCCGGGCAGCCGGACGTCGGCAAGCTCGCCCTGAAACCCGGCGCCGCGGCGGACCTCGTCAAGCGACCGGCCGTCCGTATCGCGAGAGCGGCCAGTCGCCTCGGCCGAGATCGACCCGGAAAGCGCCCGGCTGCCCAGGCAGCCGATGCCGAACCGGGTCGGCTCTTCGCTGGTGAAGATCAACGAGCTCGATCGGCCGATCGGGCTCGAAACCCGCCCGGCGCAAGCTGCGGATCGCCTCCAGGCCGCCCAGCACGCCGACCGTGCCGTCGAACCGGCCGGAGTGCGGGATGGCGTCGATGTGCGAGCCGGTCCCGACCGGGGCCAGGTCGGCGCTCGGTCCTTCCCACCGCGCGAAAGTGTTGCCGATCGGGTCTTCGCGAACCGTCAAGCCGGCCTCGGTGCAGAGTCCTTGATCAAGGCCCGCGCCGCCAGGTCGGCGTCGCTGTAGACCACGCGCGTCACGGCCGGGACGGGAGCGTCGCTCATGCGCGCGAGCCGGTCGAGCTCGGCCATGACCCGGTCGATGTCGACCTCGAGCCGCGCAGGCGATCATACGCTGGTCCTCCATCGGGTCGCGATTGACGTCTTTGTAGTAGAGGTAGCGCGCGGGGCCCTTGCCCATCGCCACGAACCATTGCGGGCAGTAGGGAGCCATCCAGATGACGTCGCCCTGCGTGACCGGATACCAGTCGTCGCCCAGGCGATAGACGCCTTGTCCTTCGAGCATCAAGAGGCCGTGCTCCATCACATGAACCTCGACCATGGGGAGCGTCGTCCCCGGGCTGAAACGTGAAGACGTTGACGGCCAGGTCGAAGCGCGGGTCGCGCGGCAAGAGGACCTTGAGGATGGCGTCGGGATCGCCCAGGAACGGCGCGCCCGCGACGTCGTGCTCGTTGCCGCAGAATGCGGCCGGGAACGGCAAAGCCGGATCTGCGGACGTATCGCTTCTCGAAGACGTTGAGCCGGGCGCGGCGTCATCGCCCGCAGCGGCGACGTGAGTGCCGGTCGGGCAAAACGCGAACCCACCGGGCCGAGCAGGCCGCTCGCCCGCGCCTGGCAGCGACAGGGCGACCTCGCCTTCGAGCACATAGAGCACTCGCTCGACGCCCGCGGCCGGCGGTCCCGCGGTGCCGCCGGGCTCCATCAGCGCGAGGTACTGCGTGAACCGGGCCCCCATGCGCGGCGCGATCACGATGATGCCCTGCGTTCGCTCCCAGCCGGGGAGCTCCGAGGTCACGAAGCTGTCGGGTGCAATCAGGGCGTGCGACCGCCGGACGCGGCTGCGAGTCGTGCCGAAGAGCTCCATTCAGGCGACTCCGTGGAGCGTGGACTCAAGCGAGGACCTCCGCATGCGACGCCACGCGGCCGGCCAGGAGATCGAGGAAGTGCACCAGGACCTCGAGCGCGACGGCGACGTCGTCGAGCATGACGCGCTCGTCGGGGTGATGGCTCACGCCGCCGGGGCTGCGCACAAAGAGCATCGCCATCGGCGCCATCCCGGCCATCACGGCGGCATCGTGGCCGGCGCCGCTGGCCAGGCGGTGCGGGTCGTGTCCCGTCGCCGCCACGGCCTTGGCCAGCAAGTCGGTCAAGGCCGGATCGGCCGGGACGGCAGGGCGGTGCTCTTGTTCTGTGCGACCAGGAACTCGACGCCGCGTCGCGACGCCAGCGCGCCGGCCGCGCGCCTGATCTCGGCGACGGCGCCGGTGCGGATCGGATCGCTCGCGTGGCGCACGTCGATGCTCAACCGCGCCACGCCCGGGATCACGTTGACCGCTCCCGGCTCGACGACCATCGTGCCGACCGTCGCCGCAGACCGGGAACGGCCCGCGCCAGCCGCTCGACCTCCAGAACGAGCTCGGCGGCGGCCGCCAGCGCATCGCGCCGGCCTTCCATCGGCATCGTGCCGGCGTGACCCGCCCGGCCGCGCAGCTCGACCCAGATCCGGCTCTGGCCCGCGATCGCGTCGACCACTCCGACGGGTGCGCCCAGCGACTCGAGCACCGGACCTTGCTCGATGTGCGGCTCCAGGTAAGGCGAAGACGCGGCCGGGCGGGATAAGCGGCCTCGCCGATCCGCGCCGGATCGAGCCCGAAGGCACGAAAGGCTTCGGCCATCGTGATCCCGTCGCGGTCGATGCGCTCGAGCAGTTGCCGGTCGAATCGTCCGCAGACCGCCAGGCTCCCCAGAAACGGAGCACGGTAGCGAACACCCTCTTCCTCGCTGAACGCCGATCACGTCGATGCCGAACGGCAGACGGCGCCCGCCCAGCGCCTGCACCGCCGCCAGACCGAGCATCACGCCGAGCACACCGTCGTACTTCCCTGCGTCGGGCACCGTGTCGAGGTGCGAGCCGATCAGCAACAGCGGCGCATCCGCCCGCAGAGCGGCGTAATGTCCGATCAGGTTTCCCGCGGCATCGACCCGACCGACAAGGCCAGCCTCTTCCATCCATGCGGTCAACTCGCGCGTAGAGCCGGCGCATCGGCTCGCTCAGGAACGTGCGCGTGATCTTGCCCGGCTCCTCCGAGAACGTCGCAGCCTGTTCGCAGCGCACCACGGCTTCCGCGGCCATCGCCGCCAGTTCGCGTCGCGCGTCAGGTCCCTGGACTGTCGTGATCGATTGAGTCACTCGGCAGGCACCAAGAAGGCCCAGATCCACTCGAAATAAAGCCAGTCCACGCTGTTGACCATGCACATACCTGAGTGTAACATCTTCATGTAACCTTCATACTCCCAATCAGCCGCCGCCCTCGGGCTGTTGCCAATTGGTCGACCTCTCCCCGACCACTTGTTATAACCCATTCAAGGTGTTGGGCACCAACCTCGCTCTCGTTCGAGAGTGGCGATCGCATGCCGGATCATGTTGCTCGATCTACTGTGAATGGAACACGCCTACCGTCACCGGCGACGCCGATCTTCGGCTCGCTGGTCGAGTTCTTGCGCGGGCGAGGGCTGGTCGGCACCAAGATCGGCTGCGGCGAGGGAGACTGCGGCGCGTGCACGGTCCTTGCGCGGCGCGCCGGCTGGCGGGACGCTTCGTTATCGGACGATGTCTCGTGCCTGCCGTCGCTCTACCAGCTCGATGGCACGCACATCGTCACGATCGAGGGACTGACTCCCGACGGTGGGCTTAAGCCCGATCCAGCAAGCGATGGTCGACCATCACGGCTCGCAGTGCGGGTTCTGCACGCCCGGGTTCGTCGACTGCGCTCACGGGGCTTTTCGAATGCGAGCGATCGCAGTCGACGAGAATGCGCTCCGCACCGGATCTGGCCGGCAACCTGTGCCGATGCACGGGCTATGTGCCGATCCTCGAAGCCGGCGCTGTCGGTCGACCCGGCGAGCGCTGCGCCGCTTGTCGAGCCTTTATCCCTCGCAGCGCGATGTACGACGAACTGGCGGCGCGGTCGGAGGCACGCGCTGTCTTATCGAGAGCGGACGAGCGGGTCTTCTTCCGCCCGCGCCGGCTGGAGGAGGCCGTCGCCTTTCGCGCCGGCACCCGGCGCGGTCATCGTGGGCGGTGGCACCGAGCTCGGGCTCGAGCGCAACAAGCAGGGCTCGAGCCGCCGGCGCACTCTTGAGCCTGACGGGCATCGCGCGAGCTGTCGAAAATCACCCGCGACGACGACGTCCTTGTCGGTCGGCGCCAACGTGACCTGGGCGCAGCTCGAGGCGTACTCGCGACGGCTCTCTGCCCGAGATCCACGCGCTCACCCGAGCGGTTCGGCTCACCGCAGATCCGCAACGTCGCCACGCGTGGTCGGCAACATCGCCCACGGCTCGCCGGTCGCCGATTCGCTCTGCTTCTTGCTCATCGTCGAGGCCGAGCTCGAGCTGACCAGCGACGCGCGGCACGCCGGCGCGTGGCCAGTCAAAGACTTCCACACGGGGCCGAAGCAGACCGTCGTCGCCCCCGACGAGATCATCACGCGTGTCGTGATCCCGCTGCCCGCACGCGACGAGATCGTGAAGCTCTACAAGATATCCAAGCGCAAGGAAATGGACGTCTCCACGTTTCGGGCGGGCATTCGGATCAGGCCGCGCGGCGAGCGGATCGAGTCGGCCGCGATCGCCTATTCGCGGCGTCGGGCCGACGGCGCGTCAGGCTGCCGCCAGACCGAGGCGTTTCTGGTCGGCCGGCCGTTTCTCGGAGGCAGACGTTTCGCGAGGCCGGCCGCCGCGCCCGCGCCGAGGTCGAGCCGATCACCGACGTCCGCGGCTCGCGCGAGTTTCGCCTGCAGCTCGCCGAGAACATTCTGCGTCAAGTTCTATCACGAAGCGGTCGGCGCCGGAACTCGCGCCGAACGGCTCAAGGCGAGGCGCCGCCGCAGTCGCCCGGCCGATTCGAGCTCGACCCGCCGCCGTGCGCCGTCGATCGGCCAGCTCGATTCCCCACGAATCGGCGCACGGCCACGTCACCGGCCAGGCGGTCTATCTCGATGATCTGCCGCCGTTCCGCAACGAGCTCCTGGTCGAGTTCGTCGGCAGCCCGCTGGCCCATGCGCGGATCGTCGCGCGTCGACGTCACCGCGGCGCACAAGATCGACGGAATCGCCGGCGTGTTCACCGCCGCCGACGTGCCCGGCGACAATCGATTCGGCCCGATCTTTCACGACGAAGAGCTGCTGGCCGCGCACGAGTGCGTTCACATCGGCCAGCCGATCGTCGTGCTCGCCGGCGAGAGTCGCGCAGGCCCTGCGCGCGGCCCGTGCGGCGATCCGGCTCGAGCTGGAACCGCTGCCGGCGGTGCTGTCGATCGACGAGGCGATCGCCGGCGCGTCACTTCATCGGCGAGCCGCGGCGGCTGGCGCGGGGCGATGCCGCAGGCCGCACTGGCGCGAGGCCGAGCACGTGCTCGAAGGGAGCTTCCGCACCGGCGGCCAGGAGCACTTCTACCTGGAGACCCAGGCGGCGCTCGCCATCCCGGGCGAGGGGGGCCAGATGACGGTCCACTCGTCGACGCAGAACCCGAGCGAGATTCAGGCCGTGGTCGCGCATTGTCTCGGCCTGCGACAGAACCAGGTCGTCTGCACCTGCACGCGGATGGGGGGCGGCTTCGGCGGCAAGGAGTCGCAGGCCGCCCATCCCGCCCTGCTGGCGGCGCTCGTCGCCCACAAGACCGGCAGGCCGGCGCGCATCGTCTATCCGCGAGACCTCGACATGCGGGTGACCGGCAAGCGGCATCCGTACCTGTCCCGCTACAAGGTCGGCTTCAGCTCCGACGGCCGCATCGAGGCACTGGCGCTCGACCTTTACTCCGACGGCGGCTGCGCGGCCGACCTCTCGCTCGCCGTCATGGACCGCTCGCTGTTCCACGCCGACAACGCGTACTTCATCCCCAACTGTCGCCGTCACCGGCACCGTGTGCCGGACCAATCTGCCGTCGAATACGGCGATGCGCGGCTTCGGCGGGCCGCAGGGGATCGCGGCGATCGAAAACGTGATCGAGGAGATCGCCGCCTACCTGGGCCTCGATCCCTTCGACGTGCGCCGGCGGAACTGCTACGGCGGCGCCGGCCGCGACACGACGCATTACGGCCAGGTGGTGGCCAACAACACGCTGCCGCGTCGTGCTCGACCGGCTCGCCGAGACGGCCGATTACGCCGCCGCCGCGCCGAGATCGCTCGATTCAACGCCGCCTCGCGCACCGATCTCCGCGGGCTGGCGCTGACGCCGGTCAAGTTCGGGATCTCGTTCACCCGGCGAGCGCTCAACCAGGCAAATGCACTTGTCAACATCTATCTCGACGGCACGATCCAGGTCTCGACGGGCGGGACCGAGATGGGCCAGGGACTCAACACCAAGATCCGCCAGATCGTCGCCGACCGAGTTTGCGCTGCCGCTCGAGGCCGTCCGGGTGATGCCGGCCTCGACCGACAAGAACAACAACACCTCGCCGACGGCCGCGTCGGCGAGCACCGATTTGAACGGGACGGCCGCCCTCCGCGCTGCCGAGATCCTTGAAGGAGCGGCTCGCCGCGACGGCGGCACGATCACTTCGCATCGATCGAGCCGGGGCATCGAGCCGCTCGCCGACGCACATCCGCTTCGACGCTCGCGACGTGTACGACATCGCGCCGGCCGAGCCAGCGACTCGAGTTCGACGAGCTCGTTCAACTGGCCTATGAAGATCGCGTCGACCTGGGCGCGCGGGGCTTCTACGCCACGCCGGGGATCGACTTCAATCGCGACGACCGGCCGGGGCAACCCGTTCCTGTACTTCACGAATGGCGCCGCCGTCTCCGAGGTCGACGATCGATCGGCTGACCGGCGAGCTCACGGTGACACGGGTCGATATCTTGATCGACCTCGGCGATCGCTCAACCCGGCCATCGACCGCGGCCAGGTGATCGGCGGCTTCGTCCAGGGGATGGGCTGGGTGACCACCGAGGAGCTGCTCTACTCCGAGACGGGCGAGCTGCTGTCGCATTCGCCGAACAATTACAAGATTCCGAGCGTCGAGTGTCTGCCGCGGTCATTCTCGGGTCGCACTTCCTGGAGAACTCCGACAATCCGATCGAACCTGCTGGGCAGCAAGGCCGTCGGCGAGCCGCCGTTTGTGCTCGGGCTCTCGTGTCCACGCGGCCGCCCAGTCACGCACTTTCGAGCCTGGCGCCGGGCCGCGGCGCCACCGCTTTCGCTTCCCGGCGACGAGTCGAGGAACTGCTGCAACACCTCTCTCTCCATGACCAGGCGAGCCGGCTCGACCACGACATCGTCACCGAGTCGCCAACGCAGACAGCAGAGGAGGCCAATCTCCGTGCCAGAACCCAAGTCGTGAAGCAAGAATTCATGTATGGCCGCGATTGACAAGGCCACGCGAAGGCATCGCCGCCGGCCAGTCGCCGTTCGGCGCGATCATCGTGCGCGGACGGCAAGATCGTCGCCGTCGACGCACAACACCGTCTGGCGCGACACCGACCCGACGGCCCACGCCGAGGTCAACTGCATCCGCGCGCGCGGCCGTCGGCGCTCAAGACGATCGACCTGAGCGGCTGCGAGATGTATTCGACGTGCGAACCGTGCCCGATGTGTCTGGCCGCGATCCACTGGTCGAAGATCGACCGCGTCGTCTACGGCGCGACGATCGCCGACGCCGCGACAGCCGGCTTCTGCGAGCTGCACGTCGACGCGCAAGCTGCTGGCCGAGATGGGCAAGAGCCCACTCAAGGTCGAGAGCGGTCTGCTGCGCGCAGAGTGCGCGGAACTGTTCGAGATCTGGAAGAAAACCGGTCTGTGCGGAACGTATTGAGATCGATGGGCGCCGGTTGCTGCGGTCGCCAAGGCATGAGGCAGGCTCGCACTGATCGCCGCAATCGAAGGTAACGAACACAGGTGCGCCGTGCAGGCTGATCCGCAAGCCACCCGCGCCGGATCCGCGTCGCGCTCGACCAGGAGCCGGGCGACCTGCTGATCGACGGGCGGGCAGGTCGTCAACGTCTTCAATCGCCGGGTCGAGCCGGCCGACGTGGTGATCGCCGACGGCCGGATCGCCGGCGTGGGCTGCTACTCGTGGCGGGCGCGCCAGACGATCTCGGCCGACGGGACTGGTGATCATGCCCGGCCTGATCGACGCGCACATGCATCTGGAGAGCACGCTCTTGACTCCCGCCGAGCTGGCGCGGTTGATCGTGCCGATGGGGACGACGGCGGTGATCTCCGACTCGCACGAGATCGGCAACGTGCTGGGCGTGCGGGGCATCGACATGCTGGCCGCGGCCGTGCGAGGGGCTGCCGCTCGATCTGTTCTTCATGGCGTCGTCGTGCGTGCCGGCGACGGCGTGGGAAGACGCGGGCGCCGCGCATCGGCATCGGCGAGGTCGGGACGCTCTGCTCACGCGCCCGCGCGTGCTCGGTCTCGCCGAGGTGATGGACATCCCGGCCGTACTGGCGGGCGAGCGCGACGTTCTCGAGAAGGTGGCGACGGCGCTGGCGGCCCGGCGCGTGGTCGACGGCCATGCGCCGGCGCTTTCGGGCCGCGAGCTGATCGCCTACGCCGCGGCGGGAATTCGCTCGGACCATGAGTCGACGACCGTCGAGGAGGCACGCGCCAAGGCCGCGCTCGGGATGCTGGTCCAGGTGCGCGAGGGCTCGAGCGCTCAGAACCTCGACGCGCTCCTGCCGCTCCTGGCGGCCGGCGAGCTCGACGACTCGTGGTGCCTCGTCACCGACGACATCTTCCCCAACGACCTGCGGCGCCACGGCCACCTGGACGGGCTGCTCCGCCGCGTCGTGGCCGGCGGCGTCGCGCCCGCCGCCGCGGTCCGGCACGCGCCGTACGTGCCGGCCCGTCACTACGGGCTGGTCGATCGCGGCGCCGTTGCGCCCGGCTATCGCGCCGATCTGGTCCTGGTCGAAGACCTCGAGCGATTTCCGCGTCGACACCGTGATCAAAGACGGGCGAGGTGGTGGCACGCGACGGCAAGTGCGTCTGACGACGGATGCGCCGCCCTCGGCTCGACCGCGAGAACACGGTCCACCTGGCGCCGCTCGACGAAGCCGTCGTTTCAGTCTGCCGCTCTCGGCGGAGATCTGTCCCGGTGATCGAGATCGTCCCCGACCAGATCGTCACCCGCCGCGACGCATCGCAGCGTCCGCACGCATCGACGGCCACTGGGCATTCGACCCGGAGCGCGACGTGCTCTTGATCGCCAGCATCGAGCGGCACCGGGCGTCGGGCCGGATCGGCCTGGGACTGGTCAGCGGCTTCGGGCTGACGCGACGACGGCGCGCTCGGGTCGTCGGTCGCGCACGATTCGCACAACCTGATCATCGCCGGCACCAACCCGCGCGATATGCTGGTCTGTGCGCGGGCGCTGGCCGAGCACGGCGGCGGCTTCGTCGCCGCCGCGCACGGGCCGCGTGCAGGCGATCTTGCCGCTGCCGGTCGCCGGCTTGCTGTCGCTCGAAAACGCCGACCACGGTCTGCCGCCAGCTCGAGGAGGTCAATCAGGCGGCGCGCGCGCTCGGCTGTCCGCTCGCTGCCCCGTTCGGCACGCTGTCGTTCCTCGCCCTGCCGGTGATTCCGGAATTGCGAATCACGACCGAGGGCGTCTTCGACGTGCGGCGAGCAACAGTTTCTCACGCTCTGAGGACCGCCAAGTGCACCGGTATATCGTCCGATCCGACCGACCCGTAATTCAACCCGTCCTGGAGGATGCTCGAACGTGCAGATCAACCACGACGATGACGCCTGGACGCCGCCGTCACGCTCGACCGACGGAGCTCGCCGACTCGGCCCATGTCAACGCCGATCTCGCGCCGACGACGCTCGCTCAGCGGCGGTGGGGTGTCAAGGACATCGCGGCCTTGTGGATCTCGATGTCGGCGTGCATTCCAACCTACATGATCGCCTCTTCGCTGATCGCCGAAGGGATGAACTGGTGGCAGGCGGTCGTCACGATCTTCCTGGGCAACACGATCGTGCTCGTTCCGATGATCTTGAACGCTCACGCGGGGACCAAGTACGGCATCCCGTTTCCGATCTACTGCCGGGCGTCGTTCGGGATCCTGGGCGCGAACGTGCCCGCTCTCTTGCGGGCGCTGGTCGCGTGCGGCTGGTTCGGCATCCAGACGTGGATCGGCGGCGGGGCGATCTACCAGATCCTCGCCATCTACGTCCCGGCCTGGACAGGAGCTGCCGCCGATCGGCCGGGCTCGGCATCAATCCCGCCCAACTGGTCTGTTTCCTGGCGTTCTGGGCCGTCAACATGTTCGTGATCTACCTGGGCATCGACTCGATCCGGCTGTTGCTCAACATCAAGGCCCCGCTCTTGATCGTGCTGGGGCTTGCGCTTCTGGCCTGGGCGTATCACGCAGGCGCACGGATTCGGGCCGATGCTGGCGCAACCCTCGCAGTTCGACCCGGGACAGCCCAAGGCCGGCCAGTTCTGGACGTTCTTCTTCCCCGCCTTGACGGCGATGATCGGCTTCTGGGCCACGCTTTCGCTCAATATCCCCGATTTCACCCGCTATGCCCGGTCGCAGCGCGACCAGATTCTGGGCCAGGCCCTGGGCCTGCCGCCGACGATGGCCTTGTACTCGTTCATCGGCGTGGCCGTCACCTCGGCGACGGTGACGATCTACGGCCAGTCGATCTGGGACCCGGTCGAGGTGCTCTCTCGCGTTTCGCGATCCGTTCGTGCTCTCGATCGGCATGGTCTCGCTCTGCCTGGCGACTCTGGCGACCAACATCGCCGCCAACGTGGTCGGCCCGGCCAACGACTTCTCTCACCTCTGGCCGCGAGTGATCTCGTTCCGGACCGGCGGCTTGATCACGGGCATTCTGGGAATCCTGATGCAGCCGTGGAAGCTGATCGCCGACCCCAACGGCTACATCTTCCTGTGGCTGGTCGCCTATTCGTCGCCTCTTGGGTGCCGTCGGCGGCATCCTGATCGCCGACTACTTCGTCATCCGCAAGACCGAGCTCGATCTGCGCGGACTCTACGAGGCCCGCGGGGCCATACTGGTACCCCGGCGGGTTCAACCCACTGGCGATCGCGGCCCTTGTGATCGGGATCGCCCCGTGCGTGCCGGGCTTCCTGGGCACGATCAAGGTGCTCGAGGTCGCGCCCTTCTGGATTTCGATCTATCACTACGCGTGGTTCATCAGCTTCGCGCTCTCGTCGTCTCGTGTATCTGGTCTCTGATGAAGCCGGCCGGCCGGCGCGAGTGCTAGCCCAAGCGTCGTCCGGTCATGACGGAATGGCCCTATCGGTCACCGTGCCCCGTCTTCCAGACCGGGTCGTGATGCGACTCCCGGGGCGATTCAAACCAGCGCGTCATGGTCATCTTCTGCTGCGTGTAGAAGTGGATCGACTCGGTGCCCTGGATGTGCAGGTCGCCGAAGAACGAGCTGTTCCAGCCGGTGAAGGGAAACCAGGCCATCGGGGCGGGCACGCCGACGTTGATGCCGATCATGCCGGCGTTGAAGTGCTGCTTGAACTGGCGGGCCGCCCAGCCGCTCCGGGTGAAGATCGACGCACCGTTGCCGTAGGGGCAGTCGCGGCCGATCGCCAGCGCCTCTTCGAGGTCGTCGACGCGGATCGACCGAGAGCACCGGCCCGAAGATCTCGTCGCGCGCGACCTGCATCGGCGGGCTCGACGCGGTCGAGCACGCTCGGCCCGATCAAGAAGCCGTCGCCCTTGGGGGCGGTCGACCGGCCGTCGAGCGCGACCTCGGCCCCTTCGCGGCGTGCCGATGTCGAGGTAGCCGGCCACGCGGTCGAGGTGCTCGCGGGTGATCACCGGCCCCATGTCGACCTCGGCGCCGCCGTCGGTCGGGCCGACCTTCATCGCCCTGCGCGGTCTGGCAGAGCCGATCGACCAGGGCATCGGCGACCTTGCCGACGGGCACCGCGACGCTGCCGGCCATGCAGCGCTCGCCGGCGCAGCCGAACGCCGAGAGCTGCAAGCGCCCGACGGCCTGGTCGAGATCGGCGTCGGGCATGATGATCAGATGGTTCTTGGCGCCGCCGGCCGCCTGGACTCGCTTGCCGTTCTGCGTGCCGGTCTCGTAGACGTGGCGGGCGACCGCCGTCGAGCCGACGAACGAGATGGCGCGCACCAGCGGATGAGTCAGAGATCGCGTCGACGCACTCGCGGTCGCCGTGCACGATGTTGAAGACGCCCGTCGGGCAGCCCCGACTCCATCAAGCAGCTCGCCCAGCCGGACCGCCGACAGCGGCACCTTTTCCGACGGCTTCAAGACGAACGTGTTGCCGCAGGTGATCGCGATCGGGAACATCCAGAGCGGGACCATCGCCGGGAAGTTGAACGGCGTGATGCCCGCGCAGACGCCGACGCGGATGGCGGATCGTCTCGCAGTCGACCTGCCGGGCGATGTTGGCGAGCGACTGACCCATGATCAGGCTGGGGACGCCGCAGGCGAACTCGACGACCTCGACGCCGCGGTGGATCGACGCGCGCGCTTCGGCGAGCGTCTTGCCGTGCTCGCGCGTGACCAGGTTCGCCAGCTCCTCGGCGTGCGCGGCCAGCTTGTCGCGAAACCGGAACATGACCCGGGCGCGCTCGACGACCGGCGTCTCGGCCCAGGCCGGCAAGGCCGCCGCGGCCGCCTGCACGGCCCGATCGACCTCTTCGGCCGTGCAGAACGGAACGCGGGCGATCACGCTGCCGTTCGACGGGTTGAAGACAGGGCCCGACCGGCTCGATCGGCTCGGCTCCCAGCGGCCTGCCGATCAGCATCTTGACGACGGCGGGTGCGTCGCGCTCAACAACGGTCGTGGCCATGAGCGATTCTCCAGAAAAGGGTTCGACCGGCATCTTAACATCCGAACAGGCCGCTGCAAGTAGGCCCGAGCCGGGGAAACGGCCGCCGCCGCGATTCGTGCGGACTGGCATCCGATGTTTGCTCGGATCCATGTAGGATCGTGAACATGTCGCACGCCGTCGTCTTCAAGGAGTTGTCATGTCCCGCATCGTTCGAGGCGCCTTGATCCAGGCCACGCTCTGCGAGCCGGCGACGTCGCCCGTCGCGCGCCGTCAAGCAGGCGATGATCGACAAGCACGTCGCCCTGATCGCCGAGGCCGCGCAAAAGAGGGGCTCAGGTCGTCTGCTTGCAGGAGCTCTTCTACGGTCCCTACTTCTGCGCCGAGCAGCAAGCGCGGTGGTACGAGCTGACCGAGCAAGTGCCCGACGGCCCGACGACCAAGCTGATGGCCGAGCTCGCCCGACAGCACGAGATCGTGCTGATCGTGCCGGTCTACGAAGAGGACATGACCGGCGTCTATTACAACACGGCGGCGGTGATCGACGCCGACGGCCGCTACCTCGGCAAGTTTCGCAAGATGCACATCCCGCACTGTCCGCCCGGCTTCTGGGAGAAGTTCTACTTCCGGCCCGGCAACCTGGGCTATCCGGTGTTCGAGACGCGGGTGGGAAAGGTCGGCGTTTACATCTGCTACGACCGCCATTTCCCCGAAGGCGCTCGCTGCCTGGGGTTGAACGGCGCGGAGATCGTCTTCAACCCTTCGGCGACGGTGGCCGGCCTTTCCGAGTATCTGTGGAAGCTCGAGCAGCCGGCGCACGCCGTCGCCAACGGCTACTTCGTGGGCGCGATCAATCGGCCCGGCTTCGAAGAGCCGTGGCGGATCGGCGAGTTCTACGGCCAGAGCTATTTCTGCGACCCGCGCGGGCAGATGCTCGCCGTCGGCAAGCGCGACAGCGACGACATCGTGATCGCCGATCTGAACCTCGACCTGATTCGCGAGGTCCGCAACACGTGGCAGTTCTTCCGCGACCGCCGGCCCGAGACTTACGGGTCGATCGTTCAGCTTTGAGTTCCACTCGATGAGGTTCTCGCGTTATGAGACGGCTCGCGATCACTATTGCCCTCGCCTTCGCGATCCTGGCCGGCCTTTCGATAATCTTCTGGGCATTCGTGCCTCCTCAGAACAACGCCGCGGGAAAGCAGAAGACGAAGACAGTGTTGGATGGCGTCGAGGGGAATTCCAAAAGCTGGCATTTCTCTGCAGAAGGTACGTCGATCGACATGCACGGCAAGATCACGAGTTTCACCTTGCCTGATGCAGGAGTCGAGGTCAGGCTGGCGAACCAGGGCACGATCAGCTTTCAAGAGGGCCGGGTCAACGCGACATTTCAAGTGACGATCAAGTCCGCACAACCGCCAGTCCTTACCAGGAAGGCGTACGACAAGGTTGAAACCGGAATGAGCTATTCGCAGGTCGGCGAAGCTATCGGCGGCGCGATGACGAAGGGCCGGATGTCGGACGGGTTCTCCTCCAAGCTGGAATTCATTCAGGGCCAGGGGCGAATGTACTTGACGTTCGTTGACGAAAAGGTGATCGAGAAGTCGGCCCAGGGTCTGGAATAGTGCGGCGCCGCGGGCCGCCGCCTGAGCGGTAGGAAAGCGAAAAAAAGGGAGACGTCATGCCGACGAATCGAACAGACACGCAGACCGTAGAGCGGGCGTCGCTGCCGGTCTCTCCGCACGTGCCCGCTCCGTACGACGGTCCTTCGCGCGAGGAGGTGCTGGCCTTGCGCCGGCAGTATCTCACGCCGGGGCTCATCACGTATTATCGCGAGCCCTTGATGATCGTCGATGGCCACATGCAGTACGTCTGGGACGAGACCGGCAAGCAATATCTCGACGCCTTCGCCGGCATCGTGACCGTCTCGGTCGGTCACTGTCATCCCAAGGTCGTCGAAAAAGTCCGCGAGCAAGTTGGCCGGCTCCAGCACACGACGACGATCTACCTGCATCCCGACGATCGCACAATTCGGCAAGAAGCTGGCCGAGCACATGCCCGTGGGCAGCGATCTCTCGGTCAGCTATTTCACCAATTCCGGCAGCGAGGCCAACGAGATCGCCATCCTGTCGTCGCGCGAATTCACCGGCAACGTCGACGTGATCAGCCTGCGCAACGGCTACCACGGCGGCACTCAGGCCGCGATGGGTCTGACGGCCCACGGCACCTGGAAGTTCAAGTCGAACCCGACGATGAATGTGAAACACGCGACGCCGGGGTATTGCTACCGCTGCCCGTTCGGGCTCGAGTATCCGAGCTGCGACGTGAAGTGTGCGCGCGATGTGGAAGACCTGATCAAGTACGAGACGCCGGGCGAGGTCGCGTGTTTCATCGCCGAGCCGATCCAGGGCGTCGGCGGAGCGGTCACGCCGCCGCCCGAGTATTTCGCGATCGTCTACGAGATCGTGCGCAAGCACGGCGGCCTCTGTATCGCCGACGAAGTCCAGACCGGCTTCGGCCGGACGGGGACGGCGTTCTGGGGCTTCGAGAACTGGGGCGTCACGCCCGACCTGGTGACGATGGCCAAGGGCATCGGCAACGGCGTGCCGCTGGGCGCGTGCGTCACGCGGCCGGAGATCGCGCGGTCATGAAGAACCGAGTTCATTTCAATACGTTCGGCGGCAACCCGATCTCGATGACGCAAGGGCTGGCGACGCTCGAAGTCATCGACAGCGAGGGCATTCAGCAGAACGCACTCGCGGTCGGGAACCATCTGAAGGATCGGCTGCTCGAGCTCCAGGAACGACAGCCGCTGATCGGCGAGGTGCGGGGCATGGGGCTCATGCTGGGCGTCGAGCTGGTGCGCGACCGCGAGTCGAAGGAACCGGCCTCGACCGAGACCGCCGAACTGCTCGAGCTGTGCAAGGAGCGCGGATTGCTGCTTGGCAAAGGGGGCCTGGCGGGCAACACGCTGCGGATCAAGCCGCCGATGTGCCTGACACGCGACGACGCCGATTTCTGGTCGATTGCCTGGACGAGGTGCTGACGGTGATCGTCTGGGCGGAGATGATATCGTTGCCGAAAGTGCAGGGCGTATCTGCTCCTTTCCACGCCTTTCCAGGACCAGCCGTCGGCCGTAGAATAGAGTTCGGTTAAATCGCAGGAGAGTGAACCATGCCTGTCCATGACTGGACGCTCGTCGAAGCTGGTATCTTCCACGACTTTCACACAGTCTGGACCGGATCGTTGCGAAACGCGCTCAACGAAGGGCTGCTGCCGGACGGATACTACGCTCTGGCCGAGCAACACGCGGGCCAGGCGATCGCCGATATTCTCACGCTGCACACCGAGTCGCGATTCCGCGGCGCCCGGCTGGTGGCCGCCGGACACGGGCGGAATCGCCGTGGCCGAGGCGCCTCCTCGCGTCTCGCGTAAACAGTCGGTGGAAGCGTCGCTCCTCGTCCGGCGCCGTTCGTTGGCGATTCGCCACGTCAGCGGCCACCGCCTTGATCGCCTTGATCGAGATCGTCTCGCCCGCGAACAAGGATCGCACCGCACACGTCGAACGAACTGGTTGACAAGGTCGCGTCGGCGACTCGAGCATCGGCGTCCACTTACTCTTGGTTGACCTCTTTCCGCCGGGAGCGCACGACCCATCGGAATTCATGGCTTGATTCGTCGAGTCGCTCGAACAGTCGGCGAGCCATATCGTCGTGCCGACCGCCGCCCCGCTCACGCTGGCCAGCTATGCCGCCGAGCGACGGTGTCGAGATCTACCTCGAGCATCTGTCCGTTGGCGGTGTCCTGCCCGAGATGCCTCTTGTTCCTGCGCCCCGACCGCTACGTGAATGTGCCGCTCGAGTCGACCTATCAGTCCACCTATCGCGGCATGCCTTCATTCTGGCGCGAGGTGCTCGAGGGGCAAGCTCGCTGAGCGCATCCCGCGTGAGACTCGAGTTTGCAGTGGGACTCCGCCGTGTCAAGACGGCATCGCTGCGTTACACATGCCGCGGCGGCTCGATCGGCTTGACCTCGCCCGCGGCCAGCTTGGCCTGGTATTCGTTCCACGTCATCGGCGGCTGCCCCGTGTCGACTTCTTTCATGGTGATGCAACCCTCGACCGGGCAGACCAGGCTGCACATGTTGCAGCCGACGCAGGTGTCTTCCTTGATCGTGAAACAGGTTGATCACGTCGCCGCCGGCGCCGGCGATCACGTCATGGCCGCCCGAGCGGATCGACGCCGTTGGGCGAGCCGCGCGAGGCCAGGTAATCTGCTCGCGGGCACGCGGTCCCAGCCGAATCGACTGGTGGCAGCCGTCCTCGCAGGCGATGTAGCAGAGCCCGCAGTGAATGCACTTCGTCCTGGTCGATCTCGGCGACGATCTTGTAGTTCAGGTCGAGCTCGCCCCACGACTTGATGCGCGGCAACGACAGGCCCGCGAAGTCGCCGATCGTCTGGTATCCCTTGTCGCGCATCCAGCCTTCCAGACCGCTCTGCAAGATGCTCGACGATCCGGAACCCGTAGTGCATCACGGCCGTGCAGACCTGCACCGAGCCGGCGCCGAGCAGGAGGAACTCGACGGCGTCTTGCCAGGCCTGGATGCCGCCGATGCCGCTGATCGGGACCTTGATCGGCCGGGTCGCCGGCGACGGCGGCGACCATGTTGAGCGCGATCGGCTTGACGGCCGGCCCGCAATAGCCGCCGTGACTGCCCAGGCCGCGGACCGCCGGCTTGGGAGCGAGCGTGTCGAGGTCGACGCCCATGATCGAGTTGATCGTGTTGATGAGCGAGAGTGCATCGGCGCCGCCCCGCACGGCCGCGCGGCCGATGGCCGCGATGTCGCTCACGTTGGGCGTGAGCTTGACCATCACGGGAATCGTCGCGACCTCCTTGACCCACTCGGTGATCATGCACGCGTAGTCGGGCACCTGACCGACCGCCGAGCCCATGCCGCGCTCGCTCATGCCGTGCGGGCAGCCGAAATTGAGCTCGATGCCGTCGGCGCCGGCGTCCTGCGTTTGCTTGGTGATCTTGTGCCAGGCCTCGCGCTTCGACTCGACCATCAGCGAGACGAAGAGCGCGCGATCGGGATACGCCTTCTTGACCCGAGCGATCTCCTTGAGGTTGACGTCCAGCGTTCGATCGGTGATCAATTCGATATTATTGAGCCCCATCACCTTGCGGCCGTCGTAGTCGATGGCGCCGTAGCGCGACGAGACGTTGACGATCGGCTCGTCGGCGAGCGTCTTCCAGACCGCGCCGCCCCATCCGGCGTCGAAGGCGCGGCGGACCTGGTATTCGGAGTTGGTCGGCGGCCCCGACGCCAGCCAGAAGGGGTTCGGCGCCTTCACGCCACAGAATTCGATCGACAGGTCAGGCATGTGGCTCCTCCGGGGCCGTCGCGTCGGCGGCTCGCAGAGCGCGGCGTCGATTCCCTCGGCCGCGATCTTGCCGTCCTCGAACCGCGTCGACGACTTCGCCGCCGCTGCGCAAGCAGTCGCCGCCGGCGAAGAGCCCGGGGACGCTGGTCGCGCCCGGTGGCGCGGTCGACGACGATGCGCCCTTGTCGCACTTGAGCTCGGGCAGGGCCGCGAGCAGGTCGAAGCAGCGGCTCCTGGCCGAGCGCCTTCACGACCATGTCGGCCGGGAGCACGAAGTTCGAGCCGGGCACGGTCTTGACTGGCGCCGTGCGCGACGCGGTCTGGATCGAGCTCGGTCCGGAGGAATTCGACGCCGGTCGACGCCGCCGGTCGCGGCCCACGATGCGGATCGGCTGCGCGAACCATTCGAAGCGGACACCGTCGGACTTGGCGAGCTCGTATTCGTAGGCGAACGCCGGTATCAAGGCTTCGGACCGCCGGTAGGCGATCGTGACGGTCTCGGCCCCGAGCCGCCTGGCGGCGGTGGCCACGTCGATCGCCGTGTTGCCGGCGCCGATCACCACGACATTGGCCCCGACCTTGCACTCGGCGAGCGGGCCGGTGTGCGTCTGGAAGATGAAATCGAGCGCCTCCCAGACGCCCTCGAGGTCTTCGCCCTCGATGCCGAGCGGCAGGGTTCGCCCCAGCCCGATGCCCAGAAAGACGGCGTCGAACTTGGCCGAGCAGCTCGCGGACCTCGGGCCCGGTCACGCGATGGCCGAGCTGGATCTCGATGCCGATCTGGCGAATCATCTCGATTTCGGCCAGGGCGAACTCGGTCGAGATCTTGTAGGCGGCGATGCCGAGCGTGTCGAGGCCGCCGGCACGTCGCGTGCCTCGAAGACCACCACGTCGTGCCCCAGCCGGCGCAGCTCGTGGGCGCAGCTCAAGCCCGCCGGGCCCGAGCCGATCACGGCCACGCGCTTGCCGGTCGGCGGCCCCGGCTCGAAGAAGCGGTCGCCCCGCTCCGCCGCGACGTCGCAGGCGAAGCGCTGAAGCCGGCCGATCTGCACCGGCGCCTTCACGAGCAGTCGATCGACGCACGCCCCTTCGCAGAGGACCTCGGTCGGGCAGGCGCGGGCGCAACTGCCGCCGAAGATGTTGGCCTCGAGGATCGTCCGGGCCGCGCCGACGTCGTCGCGGTGCAGGATCTGGCGAATGAACCGCGGGACGTCGATGTGCGTCGGGCAGGCCCGCGTGCACGGGGCGTCGAAGCAGAACAGGCAGCGCGCCGCCTCGACCCGCGCTTCGTCGACCGAGAGCGGCGGCGGCACATCGGCGAACCGCGCCGCAAAGCCTCTGGCGATTGCCTGTCACCGGCCCGAAACATGGGCGACTCCTCGCGAGCGGCCGGTCTGGAGAGGGAGACCGCCTCGCGGTTTTTGGTTCAATTTGCAACGCAGCGTGCCCCGGAGCGGGCTTCCAGCGAGCCCGCCCGCTCGCGCGGCAGCCAGCGGCCCCAGCCGCTCTCGCCGACGAACTTGTAGTCTTCGACGATCTTCTTGCCGCGAGAAAACGTCGTCTCGGCGAACCCCGCGAGCGACCAGCCCTGGTAGGGGCTCCAGTCGGCGTTGGTTTCCATCGTCTTGCACAGTCGACCTCGATCTTCTTCTTGGGGTCGATGATCGCGATGTCGGCGTCGCTTCCCGACGGCGATCACGCCTTTCTTGCGGATAGAGGCCCATGAGCTTGGCCGGGTTGGTGCAGCACTTGGCGACGAACTCGGCCGTCGTGAGCCGCCCTGCCAGCACGCCGTGGGTGTAGACGATCGGCACCAGCGTCTCGAGGCCGGGCAGGCCCATGGGGATCTTGGTCCAGTCTCCTTCCCAGCGCGCCTTTCTGGGCCCGGCTGAAGGTGCAGGTGTCGGTCGAGATCACCGAGACCTCGCCCGAGCGCAGGCCGTTCCAGAGCCGCTCCTGGTCTTTCTTCTTTCTTGATCTGCGGGCAGCAGGCGAAGAGGTGGCCGTCGGGCCGGTCGAAGACCGAGTCGTCGAGCACGAGGTACTGCGCACAGGTCTCGGCGTAGACGTCGACACCGCGCTCCCGGGCGGCCTTGACGAGGTCGGCCCCCTCGGCCGGTCGACATGTGCACGATGTAGAGCCGGCCGCCGGTCACCTCGGCCCAGGTGATCGCGCGCTGGATCGCCTCGGCCTCGATGAAATTGGGACGGGTCATCGGGTGCAGCCGGGCGCCGTAGCGGGCCATCAGCTCGGGCGTATGATGGCGCGCGATCAGCTCGTCGAGCACGCGGCTCGATTCGGCGTGCACCAGCAGCATCGCTCCCAGGTCGCGGCAGCGCTCGAGCGTGTTATAGATCGCCCGGTCGTCGGCCTGCCAGCCTTCGGAAGCATAGATCATGAACTCCTTGAAGGTCGGGCAGCCCATCGCGACCATTTTTTCCATCTCGGGGCCGTGGCGGTCCCAGTTGGTGATGGCCATGTGGAAGCAGTAATCGACGCACGCCTTGGGCTTGGCCCGGGCCATCCAGTTGTTGTAGGCGTCGAGCAGGCTCTCGTTGCCGTAGGGAATGGCGAAGTCGATCACGGTGGTCACGCCGCCGCGGGCCGCCGCGCGGGTGCCGGTGTTCCAGTCGTCGCTCGAGACCGTGCCGCAAAACGGCAGCTCGAGATGGACGTGCACGTCGAGAGCGCCGGGAATGACGAGCCGGCCCTGGCGTCGATGATCTGCGCACCGGGCCCCGCCGCAGCCGCCAGTCCGGGGCCGACCGCCGCGATCGTTTCGCCGCGAATCGCCACGTCGGCCCTCGTCTCACCCTGGGTGCTCACGACCGTGCCATTCGTGATCACAAGATCGTAGCTCATGACGACATTCCCCCGAGCACGTGTTCGCTCGAAGCAAGAGAAAGAGAGGAAGGGCAGTGCCCCGCGCGAGCAAGCTTTTGATGGTAAATGACCGCGCGGGCCCTTACAAGCCCATGCGGCAACCGTGCGCTGCAATGGCTATTTGACTGGCCGACGGGTGTGTTATTCTGCCCGAGCGTTTTTTATCACGATCGTCCGGCCTGAAGGGGCCGGCTGACCACAAACCGGCATCCCGGCCAGGAGCTTTTCATGAACGGCAACACCAAACCGCGTGGCGTGGGCATCTTGCTGTTATTGGGGGGACTCGCGGTTCTGCTCGTTCCGGCCCACCCACACTCGATGGCCGAGGAGCAGAAAAAAGGCAGGGGGGCGGCAGAAGCCAAGTCGCCGCTGGAAGGGGCGTGGCGACTGGTTTCTTCCAAACACCCCGCAACCGGACAGCAGCGCCGACTGCCCCAAGGCATCGAGATGACCAAGCTGGTGGTCGGCGGGCGCTACGCCTGGATCGTGGCACAAAATGGTAAAGCCCTCGCGGGCGCGGGGGCAGCTACACGGCCGACGCCGACTCTTACACCGAGACGGTCGCTTACGCCCTGGCCGGCAACGATCAGGCGCTCGTCGGCAAGAGCGTCAATTTCACCTGGAAAATCGAGGACGGCAAGTGGCATCACCAGGGGACGATCAAGCTCGACGCCGGCGAGCAGCAAATTGACGAGGTTCTGGGAACGCGTGCCTTGAAAGATCGCCGGCTGCGTCGCAACGGTCGCGATTGCTCTGAATTTGGAAGTACGAATGATGGCTGCCGACGTGATCGACGAATCGTCCGCTCAACAATCGCCGCCGCCGCGCGCCGCGCCGGAGAAGTCAACTCTGCGGGCCGTTCATACGGCGAACTTTCCCGAGCTGCTGCGCCAGCTCGGCGCGTCGATTCTGGTCACGACTTACCAGGCCGGAAAGCTGGTCATCGTCCGTGAAGAAGGCGACCACCTGAACGTGCACTTCCGCACCTTCCGCGTGCCGATGGGGCTGGCCGTCTCGGGTGACCGGCTGGCGATCGGCACGCAGGTGCAAGTCTGGGAGTTCGTCAATGTTCCGGAGGTCACCGCCAAGCTGGAGCCGCCCGGCCGTTACGACGCGTGCTTTCTGCCGCGGTCGACTCACTACACGGGCAACGTGCAGATTCACGAGATGGCCTGGGGCTCGGGCGAGGAGCTCTGGTTTGTGAATACGCGGTTCTCGTGCCTGTGTACGCTCGACCGCTCGGCGAGCTTCACGCCGCGCTGGCGGCCGCCGTTTGTGACCGCGTCGAGCCGACCGATCGCTGCCACTTGAACGGGCTGGGAATCGTGGACGGCCGGCCGCGCTACGCGACGGCGATGGGAAGCACCGACGCACCGGCCGGCTGGCGCAAAACAAGGCAAAGGGCGGCGTCGTGATCGATGTCGCCAGCGGCGACATTCTAGCGCAAGGGCTCTCCATGCCCCACTCGCCGCGCTCTCACGGCGGGCGGCTTTGGGTTTGCGAGTCCGGGACCGGCACTCTGGGCTACATCGACCCGGCGAGTGGGGGATACGAACTGGTCTCGGAGACGCCGGGGTTTGCACGCGGGCTCGACTTCGCGGGCGATCTCGCATTCGTCGGGCTCTCGCAGGTGAGGGATTCCGGCATATTTACCGGTATCCCGATCACTGCGCGTCTGAAACCGGAAGAACGCACCTGCGGCGTGGGCGTGATCGACCTGGCGCGGCACGCCGATTGCGCTGGTCCGATTCGAGGAGGGCGTGCAGGAGATCTTTGCCGTGCAACTGCTTTTCGGGCGGCGATACCCAGAGATCATCAACGAGAGCGGCAAGCTGCTGGAAGACTCGTTCGTTGTGCCCGATGCTCTACTGGCCGACGTCCCGGCGGCGCCGCGACCGCCCAATGCAGTGGGCCGGTGATCGCAAAGGGCCTCTCAGCGATGGAAGATCGCCCGCGTTCTGTGGTGAACCTCCGCCAGATCGGCATGGCGTGAGTGCTCGAAGTGAGCGCGGGGTCTCGAGCCGATCTCGGCCTCGCGGGCGAGTACCGCGTCGATCGCCGTTCTGCTGAGGGCCGGATCTGCTGTCCGAGCGGCCGCTTCCAAGGTCACCTTGCCGCGGCTCAAGATGGCGATGGCGTTTGTGCCGCCGTCGAGGAACTGCCCGAACGTGTCTTGCAGGCCGGACGGCGGAGTTCCGTTCACCAGGACCTGCACCGGCTTGGTGAGCGCGAACGCCTTCTTCGCCGTGAGCGTGACAGTGTGGTTGCCCGCGTTATACACTGCCGACCTGAGCTTGATGATGCCCGCGTTCTTGGCCGTGTACGACCCTTTCTTGCCCGGTGTCGCCAGCCTGTAGATTGACGTCTCGGCAGCTTCGGTGGCATTGACCGCGCCGCTGAAGGTGATGATGACCTCCGTCACGTTCTTCTTCTTGAGGACGTCCGAAACGCTGGTCACAACGACCGGCGGAGGCAGGGCCACCTTGATGGTCGCCTGGGCGGCGCTGGGCGTTGGCTGCACGAGGCCGTCGTTGTTGGACGCGACGCTGTAGAAGCCGTAGGTACGGCCGAATTGGCCAGTGAAGGTCGCCGAGGTCTGCGTCGTGTTGGTTAAGAACGGCACAAACGGTCCGCCGTCTTCCGACACAAAAACGCTGTACGACGTAATGCTCGAAGCGCCCGGGCCTGGCGAACCGCTCCAGCTCACGGTGAAGCTGGTGCTGGTGGTCGAGGCCGGCAGCGGACCGACTGTGCTCGTGGGCGTCCCGGCGAGAGTTGTCGTGGCCTGGGCCGTGCTCGGCGTTGGCTGCACGTCGCCGAAGTTGTCGGTCGCCACGCTGTAGAATCCATACGTGTTCCCGGCCTGGCCCGTGAAGGTCGTGGAGGTCAGGGTCGTATCCGATAGAAACGCGGTGAACGGCCCGTCGTCCTTCGAGTCAAAAATCGTGTACGAGGCGATCTTCGAGGCACCTGTCCCTGGCGACCCGGTCCAGCTCAGGGTAAAACTCGCATTGCTGATCGCAGGAAGAGCATTCACCGAGCTTGTCGGCGCGCCGACGAGCAACGTGGTGGCCTGGGGGGCGTTCGGCGTCGGCTGAGTGAGCCCGAGTGGGTCGACCGCGACGCTGTAAAAGCTGTAAGTGTTCCCGAACTGGCCGGTGAACGTCGCGGACGTCGAGGTTGTGTCGTTCTCGAACAACGTGTACGCGCCGTGATTCTCTGAAACATACACGTTGTAGCCGGCGATTCCCGGCCCGGCGCCGTCGGAGGCTGCCCACGAGACATTGAAGGTCGTGGTGTTGGTAAAGGCCGGCAGTGATGCGACTGAGCTCGTGGGCGGCGTTGCGTCGATTGTGACGAGCGCCTGCGCGGCCGGGTTGATTCCCTCGCTGGGGTCGTCGTCGTTCACCAGGTCCGTGGCGAGATTCGTGCCCAAATCGAAGGAGATATTGGCCACGTTGGTGATCTGCGTGCCGGTGGCCAGCCCGGCCACGGGGTTGATGGTGAAGCTCACGAAGCCGATGCCGCGGCCGCTGCCGTCCTCGGGGGGCAGGAACCCGGTGAGCAGGTTGGCGGGGGACAGGTTGGTACTGGGGTCGATTGACTGGAATGAGGCCGTGAGGATGCCCGTAACCGGATCGAGGTCCAGGTCGATCAAGACCTCAAACGTCTGGTCGTTCTCGGTCGTGTCGACCGTGGTGTCGTAGTGCTGCAAGCCGGCCGGGATCGCGATATAGGTGCTGCCGAAGCCGACCGCCGACAGTTGGAGCGTGGTCCAGTCGAGGTCGGCGCTGAGCTGATCGGTGATGTCGACGCGCTGAGCGGGCGCCGTCGCGGTAGAGGCGTTTTCAAATTCGATCTCGTAGGGGAGCAGGGCCGAGGAGACGACGAAGTTATCGTTGCCGTAACCGGCCGGGCCGATCATCGAATTGGGGTCGTGGGACGTGACAGGTTCTGTATCTACTGGCGGGCCTGTTACGTCAGTAGGCGGCGGCGGTTCACCGTCCGGTGGCGGGGGATTGCAATTACAATCGCCGGCATCGCTGCCGTCGTCACCCTCGGACTGACCCGGGGCCGGGCCGTCGACCGGGGGGGCATCAGTGTCTCGGCTGTCCAAGGTGACGTAGTAAGTGATGGTGAGATTCGAGTACACGTTCACGGCGATCGTGATCACCTCGTGGGCCCACCCCGCTTCACGGCGCATCGCGACCAGAAAATACGGGCTGTGAACGAGGTACTTCAGCTCGAGTACGCCGTTAGCTAGCCACTCATCGCCTTGCCAGCCTGCTGCAACTTCGAGCTCGTCCAGTTGATCAAAGAACGCGCCCAGCGAGAACAACAGCGCCACGCCTTCGCGCTCGACCTGCGCGCCGAAGAGCCCCCACGGCGCGACGAGCAGCACAGGATTGTTGCCGACATACCGCCTCAAGTTCACATCGCCGGCGGCCAGGCCCAGCGGATCATTCGAGACAAATTGACCGGTGGACGTGTTATAAGCGCGGGCACCCATCAGGCTCAGGTTGGCGACCGCGGAAACGACACCCCACTCGCCGGCGAACTGGAACGGGTTGGCCACCGTCGTGACCGAAGCCAGGACTCCGCCGAAGGGAAGGTACGAATAGCTGTTGACGTAGACTCCGGCCGAGTTGGTGATGCCGACCACCGAGCCGGTCAGGTTGAAATCGTAGTAACTCGCCACGCCGGCGGCACTCACCTGGCTCGTCAGGCCGATCCCGTAGGTGTAATGATCGATCAATGCTCCGCTGCCGTTGAAGGTGGCGACGACGGAGCCTCCGAGAGTCGGGTCGACCTCGAAGCCAGTCGTGACACCATTGACAGTCTGGGCCTGGAGGTTGCCGAGCGCGTCATAGGTGTAACTTGCGAAGAGGGCCGGTCCGTTGACGCCGGTCAACCGGTTGAGCTGGCTGTACTGGTAATAGGTGGTGGTGTAGCCGGTTGCCTGTGCGATCAAGTTGCCGTTGGCGTCGTACTGATAGGTCGTAGTGACGCCGGCTGTCGTGGAGCTGGTGTATTCGTTGACATTGTTGACGACATAAGTCGTCGTGACGCCGTTGACAGTCATCGTGACGCGGTTGCCGGCCGGATCGTAAACGTACGAGATATTCTGGGCCGGCAGGCCATCGGGGTCGGAGTTGTTCGGAGTAAAGACCGCGCGCGTCAACTGGCTGTCGGCATCGTAGGTATAAACCCACTCGCCGTCCTGGTTGGTATCGGTGAGCACGTTGCCGAGCGGATCGTAGGTGTAGTGGTCGAACGAGTTGATCGTGACGTGATTGGGGGCGTAGTTGGTGATCGAGAGCACGTTGCCGTCGGCATCGTAGGTGTAATCGGTGCGGGTGCCGTTGCCCATGTCCTTTTCGATCAGGTTGCCGGCCGCGTCGTAGGTGTACTGGACGATCAGGTTGCCGCTCCCATTGGTGAGCTCCGACAGGCGGCCCAGCCCATCGTACGTGTAATTGACGGTGAACCCGGTCTGATCGACGCTCTGAGTGCGCTGGCCCAGGGAGTTATAGGAGAATTCCAGGTATGTCCCGTTGGGGTAGGTCACCTCGGTCAGAAGGTCCGGATCGCCGGCGTCGGTGTACGAGAACTCAATTGTGCCGCTCGCGTCGGTGGCCCTGGTGAGGTCGCCGCGCGCATTGTACGTGTAGGAATAAGACGTGCCGTTGGCGAACGTCTCGGTGGCGACGAGGCCCAGCGAGTTGTAGGTGTAACCGATGGCCTGGCCGTCGGCATCGATGAACTGCGTCGCCTCGCCGAGCGGGTTGTAGCTGTATTCTTGCTCGGTGCCGTTGGCATAGGTGACCGACAGCAAGTTGTCGTCGGAGTCGTAGGCGTAGCGGGTGGTGTTTCCCTTGGCGTCGGTGTAGCTGACGAGGTTGTTCTGGGAGTTGTAGGTAAAACTCGTCGTGTAGCCGAGAGGGTTTGTCTCGCTGGTGAGATTGCCGTCGGCGTCGTAGCCGTAGGAATAGATTCCGCCCGCGGCATCGATGACCTCGCTCAGTTCCAGGTCGCTGTTGTAGACGTAGCGGGTGATGTTGCCGAGCGGGTCGATGGTCTCGACGGTTGCGCCCTGGAGGTCGAAGTAGACGGTCGTCTCCTCGCCAAGTGCGTTGGTCGTGACATAGCCGCCGGGGCTCAAATAGGAGTAGGTGACCTCCTGCTGGAAGTTGTTTTCGTACTCGGCGCTCAGCCGGCCCACGGAATCGTATTTGAAGAAAACGCTCGTACCGTTGGCGTAGGAGATTCCCGCCAGCGCACCGTTCTGCGCCGCCGACTGGCCGGTAACGTAGGTGAACGTGGTCGTGCCCGACACGGTGGTGTAAGAGGTCAGTTCGTTGCTGGAGTTGTAGTCGAGCGTGACGGTCTGCCCCGTCGAGTCGGTCAGCATGTCCACTTCGCCGTCAGAATTATAGTCGAGGTTGATCGAGTCGCCGTCGGGATCGGTCAATGAATCGAGATCGTCGCTGCCGTTGTAGCCGCAGGTGATCTCATTGCCGTCGGGGTCTTCGACGTCCTCGAGGGTGCCGTTGGGATTGAACTGATCGACGTCGCCGTCGGGCTGGGTGAGCTCGTAGGTGCCGTTGTCGTCGGTCAGGGTTGTGCCTTCGTCGCCGGGTGGGTCCTCGTAACCGCCGTCGGGGAGTGGATTGTAGTCGTAGTCGCAGCCGTCATCGTCAATTTCGACTCCGCCGTCGGGGAGCGTCGTGGCCGTTTCATCCCAGTCGTCCGTCCAGCCCACGCCGATGATGGTAAAGACGTATCGGGCTGAGATGGACGGGTGGAACGACAGCGTGAAGTTCAGGTCGATGCCGGGGGCGGGCAGATCGTCGATGGTCACGGTGCCGAGCGTCTCGACCGTATACTCCGCGTTGGCCTTGGCGATCTCGAAGCTGAGCAGCGCGGCCAGGTCGTCGGTGGGCTCGCCAATGCTGGCCAGGTAGAAGGCGTCGTTGTCGAGAGTCTGGACGTACTGGCCCCAGGTAGAACCAAGGTCTTCGATCAGGATGGGAAAGATCACGCCCCAGGCCGCAGTGTTGATCGAGAAGGGCTCAAGGGCGGTCTCGTAGGTGTCCCAGTCGATGGTCTGCGTATTGGTCGCATAGAGCGCGCTCACGCTGAAGATGATCGGCGGCCGGGAGAAGTTCCACTGCGATGTGAGCCAACCACCATAGTACACCGGCACGGTCTCGGTCTCGCCTGGCTCGATGATCCCGGGGATGGAACCGCTGGCCAGGAACTGCACGCTCTGGGCGAAACCAGGAGGCGTGGTGTTGGTATCGTAGCCTAGGCCGGCAAGCGCCGGATTCAAGGTCAAGAACGCGCCCTCGAGGCCGAGCTGCGTCGCTGTGACCACCAGAATCGGAGCGGGCATCGGGGCTGTGCCGACGTTGCTGTACGTCACGTAGATGGTCGACGGTTCGTGGTAGCCGATCGGATCGGGAACGTCGATGCTGGTCTGGAGCACGCCGACGCCGCTGGACGTCACCCTGAACGCATTGGACTTGGTTCTGGCTGTTGCCCGAGCTGTCGACGATCCGCACCGAGTAAGTGCCGGGAAGCAGCGTGTTGGCCGGCAGCGTGCCCGACAGGCCGGGCGGCGGGTAGTTCGCCCCTGGGAGCTGGCCCACCACCTGGGGTCGCTCCTGGAACGCCGGCTGCAGGTACAAGGGCGCCATCGGGAAGACGAGCCCCGCCGCCGAAATGAACTGGATTTGGTAGGCCGTCGTCGACTGAAATTCGAGCGGGAACACGCCCTGGATTTGTAAGCTGGTGGCCTGGTCGCCGGCAGCGCTCCCGGGGCTAAAGCCCGTCCACGCGAACGCCGGTGCTTGAACCTCGATCGTGTAATCGCTGCCGGGAGCCGTGACCAGGTTGTTGTATACCAGGATGTAATACGTGGCGGGCTGGGCGGGGAAGGACACCGTGGGATTGGCCGTGGTGCCGCTGGAGGCGAACTGGTAGGCATCGCGCGTCGGGGGCTGGCCGGCGTACACGAAGATCTGGTTCTCATCCTCCGGATTGGGGTCGGTCACGGTGATCGTGACAGCGGCCGGATTGGCGATGGTCACCGTGAAAAGCTGGGACTGACCGCTGCCGGTGAGCGCGTCTTGGTACGGCACGCCGACCGACAGGCTGGCCTGAGGCGCCGCCGTGACGTTGAACGTGTATGAGCCCGGCTGGTCGGCGCTTAAGAAAGCCGTCAGGACGTAGGTCCCCGCGCTCGGCAAGGTCACGAGCCCCGAGCTGGAGGATTGATCGGTGAAGACAGTGAGCCCGTCGGGGCCCGTCAGATTGAATTCGATGGCCGAGCTGGTCGAGCCGACGAGGTTGAACTGAACCTGCTCGCTCGCCACGGCCGAAAAGCTCCACTGGTCGGAGGCATACGGCGAATCGAGCGCGCCGGTCTGGTTGTGCGCCAATGGTCAGCGCCTCGTTGTGGGCGGTTGCGTCCCATTCCGTGATGATGTAGCTGCCTGTGCTGTACGCCTCGCTCGCGGGAGCCGAAACGGTGATGGTATAGGTTCCGTTCACCGGCAGCGGTGGGATTTGGCCCAGCGATACGTCGTACCCGTACTGGGTATTGGCCGCCGACGCCAGGACATTGCCGCTGGGGTCGAGCACCTCCACCTGGGCATAGCCGAGGTTGGGTTCGATCAGCGGCTGGAAGAGGCCTCCGGAGCCTGTATCGACGAGCACCGCCACGCTTTGACCGGCCTGGCCGTAGAAGGTCCACTTGTCGACCTGTCCCTCCTGGCTCAAGAAGCCGTCTGTTGGCGTATTGAGCGCGAGCGCGCCGCCGGCTGAGAGTTGCTGGACCGTGCCGCCGGTGATCGTGCCGTCGTTCTGCACCTGCCGTGCGTAAACGTTGAGCCCGTTCAAGTCGAGAGTGGAGCCGTAGTTCACGACGAGCGCATTGACGTACAACGCGTCGGGGGCGGTGCCCGCAGAGGGAACGTTCTGCGTATTGTCAATCAGCTCGACATACGTGTCATTCGTGAGCTGCACCGATCCGTACGCGAAGTTGTCGGTGAAGCCCGTCGACACCGCGCCTTGGTCTTCACTCATGACTTCGAGCTGCTGGGCGCGGCGGCTGTTCCGGACCCGTCAAACATCACGGTGCCGTCGGGAGCAAACTGGTCTGCATTGATCGTGCCGCCGATCAGATTGCCGGCGACATCAAGCGCTGCCGAGGGCGCAATCGACAGGAATTGTGAGCCTTCAAAATCGAGGTTGCCGGAGTCGATCGAAACGGTGCCCGAATTGACGACGACATTGCCCGTGCCGCCGTACGGGAGGTTTTCGTCTGAGTACGAGCTCGCCGTGCCTCCCGACGCTTGCAGGGTCCCGGCGTTGTTAAACGTGATGTTGCTGTAACCGTCGCCGTACAGCGAGGCGCCGGCCTGGAGGACGATCGTGCCGGTGGAGTCGTTGTTGATCGTCGTGTTGTTCGCGACGGCGTCGAAGCCGGCGTTGCCGGCGATGGTGATGGTGCCGGTGTTGGTCAGCGTGCCGGAGAGGCCGACCGAGTTGGAAGAGACCAAAAGGTTGCCTTCGTTGTTGATGCTCCCGCCGAGATTGCCGCCGGTGCACTCGAGGATGCTGCCGCCGATGTCGAACGTCGCACCGCTCGTTCCCGATCCCGTAAAGCCGTTAAGCTGGACCGAGCCTCCGCCCACGGCCGCGAACGTTCCCGAGTAGTTCCCGCCCAGGACCAGGTTGGCGCTGGTTTGCACAGCGAGCGGGATGCCGCTGGTATCGCTGCCGCCGCCCATCATCTGCAGGGTGCCCGAGTTACCGACGACGATTCCGGAGTCATACACCGGGAAGTTGACGTACGCCGTAGCCGCGCCGGTGGACCATTCGAGCGTGCCGGCATTGTTGAAGGCCGTCCCGCTCTCTCCGCTGTACAGGACTCCCGCTGCCTGGATATCGAAAATGCCTCCGACGTCGTTGTTGATCGTCGTGCCGTTGGCGTTGGCGTAGACTGAGTTCGTGGTGTCGAAGTTGATCGTCCCGTTATTGGTGAGAGTCCCCGTAAGAGGCAGGTCCGTTCCTGTCGGAATGGTGAGCATGTTTTCGTTGTTGACGGTGCCTGCGAGGGAGCCGGTACACTCCAGGACGCTGCCGGTGAAGCTGAGCGTGACGCCGCTGCCACTTCCCGTGAAGTTGGATAACTGTACGGAGCCACCGCCCGAACCGGCGAAGCTCCCCGAGAAATTACCGGTCAAGACCACGGTCGCGCCCGCTGCCGCGGTGGTGGTGTCGCCGCTAGAGCCCGTTCCACCATCGACGAGCTGGAGGTTGCCGGCGCTGTCCTGGATGGCGCCGGTGTTGTTGACGGTGTAATTGATCGTGACGATAGCTGAGCCGCTGGAGCACCCCAGGGTTCCGGCGTTATTGAAAATGCCGGTGCCGTTGCTGTACGGTTCCATGGCAACGCCGGCCTGGAAATCGAAGGTGGCCCCTGCCTGGTTGTCGATGGTCGCGCCGGGGGCATCTGCGAAGACGTCGTTCGTGCCGGTCACGATGATAGCGCCCGTGTTCGTGAGCGTGCCGCTCAAGAACACGCTGTTGGGGCCGGTGGCAATCGTCATCGCGCCCGAGTTGGTAACGCTCCCGCCCAGAGCATTCCCGACTGAAGTCGACACCCATTGCAAGACGCTGCCGGTGAAGTCGAGCGTCGCACCGCCGGTGCCGCCCGAAAAGCCCGACAAGTCGACGGCGCCTGCACCCGAGCCTTGAAACACTCCCGGGAAGGTCCCATCCAAGATGACCGTCCCGCTGGTTCCCGCATTGACGGTCGCAGGGCTCGCGCTGGTGCCGCCGCTGCCGCCGTCGACGAGCTCAAGGGTGCCGGAGTTGCCCTGGATGGTGCCCGTGTTGTTCACGGTGTAATTGATCACGGCTGTGCCCGAGCCGGTGGAGCGCTCCAGGGTTCCTGCGTTGTTGAAAATACCGGTGCCGCTGCTGTACGGTTCCATGGCAGCGCCGGCCTGGAAATCAAAGGTGCCCCCCGCCTGGTTGTCGATCGTGCCGTCGGTGACATCGGCGTAGATGCCGTTGGTGCCGGTGACGGCGATGGCGCCCGTGTTGGTGAGCGTGCCGCTCAAGAACACGCTGTTGGGGCCGGTGGCGATCGTCATCGCGCCCGAGTTGGAAACGCTCCCGCCCAGAAAACTCCCGACCGACGTGTCCGCCCATTGCAAGACGCTGCCGGTGAAGTCGAGCGTCGCGCCGCCGGAGCCGCCCGTAAAGCCCGATAAGTCGACAGCCCCTGCGCCCGAACCTTGAAACGCTCCCGAGAAGGTGCCACCCATGATGACCGTCCCGCCCGTTCCCGCATTGACGGTCCCGGGACTTGCGCTGGTGCCGCCGCTGCCGCCGTCCACGAGCTGGAGGATGCCCGAGTTGCCCTGGATGGTGCCGGTGTCGTTGACGGTGTAATTAATTGTGGCGGTGCCCGAGCCGGTGGAGCGCTCCAGGGTTCCTGCGTTGTTGAAAATACCGGTGCCGCTGCTGTACGGTTCCATGGCAGCGCCGGCCTGGAAATCAAAGGTGCCCCCCGCCTGGTTGTCGATCGTGCCGCCGGTGACATCGGTGTAGATGTCGTTGGTGCCGGTGACGGCGACGGCGCCCGCGTTGGTGAGCGTGCCGGTCAAGAACATACTGCCATTGCTCGTGGCGATCGTCATCGCGCCCGAGGTGGTAACGCTCCCGCCCAGATAATTCCCGACTGAAGTCGACACCCATTGCAAGACGCTGCCGGTGAAGTCGAGCGTCGCGCCGCCGGAGCCGCCCGTAAAGCCCGATAAGTCGACAGCCCCTGCGCCCGAACCTTGAAACGCTCCCGAGAAGGTGCCACCCATGATGACCGTCCCGCCCGTTCCCGCATTGACGGTCCCGGGACTTGCGCTGGTGCCGCCGCTGCCGCCGTCCACGAGCTGGAGGATGCCCGAGTTGCCCTGGATGGTGCCGGTGTCGTTGACGGTGTAATTAATTGTGGCGGTGCCCGAGCCGGTGGAGCGCTCCAGGGTTCCTGCGTTGTTGAAAATACCGGTGCCGCTGCTGTACGGTTCCATGGCAGCGCCGGCCTGGAAATCAAAGGTGCCCCCCGCCTGGTTGTCGATCGTGCCGCCGGTGACATCGGTGTAGATGTCGTTGGTGCCGGTGACGGCGACGGCGCCCGCGTTGGTGAGCGTGCCGGTCAAGAACATACTGCCATTGCTCGTGGCGATCGTCATCGCGCCCGAGTTGGTAACGCTCCCGCCCAGATAATTCCCGACTGAAGTCGACACCCATTGCAAGACGCTGCCGGTGAAGTCGAGCGTCGCGCCGCCGGAGCCGCCCGTAAAGCCCGATAAGTCGACAGCCCCTGCGCCCGAGCCTTGAAACGCTCCCGAGAAGGTGCCACCCATGATGACCGTCGCCCCGGTTCCCGCATTCATGGTTCCCGGGCTGGCGCTGGATCCGCCGCTACCGCCGTCGGTGAGCTCGAGGGTGCCGGAATCGCCCTGGATGGTCCCCGTGTCGTTCACGGTGAAACCGATCGCCGAGGTACCTGAGCTTATGGAGTTCTCCAGGGTTCCTGCGTTGTTGAAAATACCGGTGCCGCTGCTGAACGGTTCCATGGCAGCGCCGGCCTGGAAATCAAAGGTGCCCCCCGCCTGGTTGTCGATCGTGCCGCCGGTGACATCGGTGTAGATGGCGTTCGTGCCGGTGACATTGATGGTGCCCGTGTTGGTGAGCGTGCCGTTCATGAATAAACTACCACCGCTCGTGTCGATCGTCATCGTGCCTGCGTTGGTGACGCTGCCGGCGAGCGTGCCCGCACTCCACTCGCTGCTGCTTCCCGAGGCGGTCAGCGTCGCCGTGCCACCCAGCGTGCCGCTGGCCAGCGTGAAATTGCCGCTCACCGAGAGCGCATTGTTGACATCGAGCGTGCCGCCCCACGTGCTGTCAATCACCAGCGAGCCGATCGAGAACGACAGATCGACGACCGACGTACCGTATTGGCTTTCGCTCGAAGTAAAATCCGCCGTGTCGGATGTTCCTGGCACGGCACCTGTGGACCAGTTGCCCGCGTTGCTCCAGTTGTCGTTGCCGCCCGTGGCGGCCGAGTGCCCGGTCCAGTAGTCGGTCGCGAGCAACAAACGTTGTTCCAGGTGAAAGAGCTTCGGTGTAAACAGCTTTCCCCGGCGGCTGCCGCCATGGCGGCGTCGGCTCGGACCATTCGAACGAGAACGGGATGGCGCGCACGACGTGGCAGATGACATGCTCGTGGTCCTCGGTAGAGAGTGGCTATGCTTCACGCACTGGACCGGACAACTCTAGAACCGCCTGTGGCGCAGCGACTTTTTCCTGGTCGCGGCGAGCGATCTGCCGCAGCATCGCGGCTGCCGGTCCGCCGTGGACCGGACCAGATCGTCGAAGGTGTCTTCAATCAGTGCTCTCGGCGCATACGGACGCTACGCGGAGCCGAAACGGCTCACCGGTTGTTACTGCACAGTAGTGACGCTCGTGGTCTCTCGCATGCGTCTCGGGCAAGAACAGAGCCATCAAGACGGTCAGCCAGCGAGTTTTCCCTGAGCCGCCATACACACTAAGCTCCAAATGCTCGCAGACCGGACACTGTGGCAAATTAACAACAAGCGAAGGTGCAATGACTCAAGACAGCTTGGCTGCTTGCACAACCATCGATTGCGCTGATAGACTATGAGTGTTCTATCCCTCTCGATGGAGATTGCGCGCGTGCGGGCCGGGCTTGGCGGCCGGCCATAGGGCATAGTTGGCCTTGGAGTTCCGGCGACAGACCGGTCGATGGTGCGCGGAGCAGCGCGCAATCGGGACAGGGGGGTTCGCAGGATGACGCAGCCCGCGAAAGATGCCGATCGTCAGCTCGCGGACGCGCGGGCGGGCTCGCGCGAGGCGCTCGGGGGATTACTCGAGGGTTGCCGTCGGTACCTGCTGGCGATCGCCGAGCGCCAGCTCGACCCCGAGCTGAAGTCAAAGGGTGGGGCCTCCGACCTGGTGCAGGAAACCTTCCTAGAAGCCCAGCGCGACTTCGCGCGGTTCCAGGGAACTTCGCCGGAGGAGCTGCGCGTGGTTGCGCCAGGTTCTCCTCAATAATGTCGGCGCGTTCTCGCGACGGTTCGTCGCGACAAGCAAGCGGGCGGTGGGGCGCGAGGTCGCCTTGCAGGCCAGCGGCTCCGCGGCCGGAGTGGGCGACCACCTCGCCGGCTCGACCGTCTCGCCCAGCGGCCTGGCCATCGAACAGGAGGAGGCCGTTGCGTTGCGCCGTGCGCTCGATCGGCTGCCCGATGAATACCTCCGCGTCGTCGTCCTGCGATTCGAGGAGGAGCGATCGTTCGAGGAAATCGGCCGGCTAACCGGCCGATCGCCCGAGGCGGCGCGGAAAGTCTGGTCTCGGGCGATGGAGCGCCTGCGGCACGAATGGGAGAACGCGTCGTGACGCCGGACGGGCCCGAGACGCTCGGACCTGACGAAGACGATCTGTCAGAGTGGCTGGCTGCGTGGGACGATCACTTGGCCGAGGGAAGCTCAGTGACGACGGCGGCCGAACTGGGAGCGCCGCCGGCGCTCGCGGAGCGGCTGGAGCGCGAGGCGGCCTTTTGTCAGTTGGTCCGCCGGACATGGGCGCATGCCTCCGGCTCGTTGCACCTTCCCATGGGCAGCACGCTCTTCGAGGGAGCAGCCGGCGCCGAGCCAGCGCTTGAAAAGGTCGGCCGCTTCGAGTTGCGGCGCGAGCTCGGGCGCGGGGCCTTTGGGGTCGTCTACCTGGCCTACGATCCCCGCTTGCGCCGCGAGCTGGCGCTCAAGGTGCCGCGGGCCGAAGTGGTCTTGACGCCGCAGCTTGGCGCACGGTTCCGGCAAGAAGCGCTGGCTGCCGCCGGTTTGCATCACCCGAACATCGTGGCGGTGTATGAAGCCGGTGAAGAGGGGAGCACCTACTTCATTGCCTCGGAGTACGTTGCGGGAATGACGCTGGCCGGCTGGCTGCGCCAGCGCACCGGACCGGTGCCGTACCGCATGGCCGCCGGGCTGGTGGCTACGCTGGCCGACGCACTCGAGCACGCGCACCAGCGCGGGGTTCTGCACCGTGACATGAAACCGAGCAACGTTCTCTTGGAGCAGACCGACAAGGCTGCGCCCGGCGGCGATGGCAGCGAGCTCGTCCCGCGCGTGACCGACTTCGGCCTGGCCAAGCTCGTCTATGACGACTTGCCTGCACCTGATGCGCCCAACCCGACCCAAAGCGGAGTGATCCTGGGAACTCCCAGTTATATGGCGCCGGAACAGGCCCTGGGCGCGCCGACGCGGCCGGCCCTGCTGCGGACATCTACAGCCTTGGCGTGATTCTCTACGAAGTGCTGACCGGCCGGCCGCCGTTTCAAGAAGACTCGGCGCTCGATACGCTGGTGCTGGTGCGCACTCAGGACCCATTGCCGCCATCGCGGTTGCGGCCGCGGCTGCCGCGCGACCTCGAGACGATCTGCCTGAAGTGCCTGCACAAGCAGCCGCAGGGGCGCTACGGGTCGGCGGGAGCCCTGGCCGACGACTTGCGGCGGTTCCTGGCCGCCGAGCCGATCCACGCCCGGCCGACTCCGGCGTGGGAGCGCGCGATCAAGTGGATGCGCCGCCGTCCCGCCCTCGCGGCGGCGGCGGGAGCGGGCATTCTTGCCGCCCTCACGCTGGCGGTGGTGATCGGTGAAGCCAACATTCGCCTGAAGCGCGAGCGCGACCGCGCCGAGGCTCGGCGCCGCGAGGCCGTGGCCAACCTCGCCAAAGCCCGCGAAGCCGTCGACCGGATGCTCACGCGCGTCAGTGAAGAGCGGCTGAACAACATCCCGCAGGTCGAGCCGGTCCGGCTCGCGCTCTTGGAAGATGCGCTGGAGTTCTACCGCGACTTTGCGCGCCAGGCTCATGACGACCCGGACGTGCTCGTCGGCGCGAGCCAGGCTTACGGACGACTCGGCCGCCAGTACCTATGGCTGGCGCGGGTCGACCAGGCCGAGCAATGCTTCCGCGAAGCCTTCGCGATTCAGAAGCAGTTGATCGCGGCATACCCCGCCAGCGCTGTCTATCGAAATGAGTTGGCGCTTGGCTATCTCGACCTGGCGAGGATGTGGAACGACAAGCGAAAAACCACGGAAGCGAACGACGCTGTGGAAGCCGCCCTTACGATTCTAGAGCAGTTGGCGGCCGAGTACCCCGCCGAAGGCAGTTACCGCGGGAGGCTTGCCTCTGCTTATAACGTGCGCGGGATGATGCGCGACGATTCGGCGCAAGGCCACGAAAAAGCGACCGATTATCGCAAGTCGATTGCCTTGCTCGAAGAACTGGCCGACCAGCATCCGGCCGATGCGAGTTATCGGGTCAGAGCGTGCACGGCTCGGAACAACCTGGCGGTCTCAATGGAGAACAACGGCCGGCTCGATGAGGCCGAGAAGATCCACCGGCAAAACCTCGAGGTCTGGCAGGCGCTCGCGGCCAAAGACCCGTCCATCCTCGATTATCGCTCGAAGATGGCTCTCGCCCTGGAAAACCTGTGCTCTGTACTCACCAAGGCGGGCCGCAAGCGTGAAGCCGAAGAATCGATCGGCCGTTCAATCGAGCTACGTTCGGACCTCACCAAGGACATGCCCGACTCGCCATACAACTTCGCAGTCTTGGCGGGGAACCTCAGCACTCTGGCCGCACTGGTTACCGATCGGGGCGACCTTGCCGTCGCCTGGGGGCTCCAGGAGAAGGCAATCACAAGCGCACGCAAGTCCGTGGCACTCACCGGTGGGAACAGTAATTTTCATCTCGCGCTTGTGCGCAACGCCCGTGCCGCCCTGGCCGAGACGCAAATCAAGTTGGGCGAGCACGACGACGCGGCCAAGACGGTCACGGAATTGGTCGCAAATTCGCCGGACCCGGCATCAGACCGTTTTCGCGCCGGCGCCCTGCTGGCGCGGTGCGTGCCGCTGGCCGCTAACGACAAGCGGCTCGAAACCACCCGCCGCGCCGACCTTGCACAGGCCTACGGTACGCAGTCTGTCGAGCTTTTGCGCGAATCGCTGAAGCGAGGACACCGCGACGATCAAGCCTTGAAGAGCGACCACAGCTTCGACGCCCTGCGCTGCGCGCCGATTTTCGCGAGTTACTCGCCACGCTTGAGGCAGCCCCGTCGCTCGGCCGCTGAAAACGCTCAACCGCGCTCGCGCTGTTATCGCCGTCCCGAGATGAGTGCCTAATGCAAAATGACCAACACAGCAGACCGAAACAAGCTGGCGAGGCCTGCGGTCTGGGCCAGCCCGAGCCGCTTCCGGTGGAGGAAGACGATCTGACGGAGTGGCTGGCTGCGTGGGACGATCAGTTGGCCGAGGGAAGCTCGGTGACATCGGCGGCCGAACTGGGAGCGCCGCCGGCGCTCGCGGAGCGGCTCGAGCGCGAGGCGGCCTTTTGTCAGTTGGTCCGCCGGACATGGGCGCATGCCTCCGGCCCGTTGCACCTTCCCATGGGCAGCACGCTCTTCGAGGGAGCAGCCGGCGCCGAGCCAGCGCTTGAAAAGGTCGGCCGCTTCGAGTTGCGGCGCGAGCTCGGGCGCGGGGCCTTTGGGGTCGTCTACCTGGCCTACGATCCCCGCTTGCGCCGCGAGCTGGCGCTCAAGGTGCCGCGGGCCGAAGTGGTCTTGACTCCGCAGCTCGGCGCGGTTCCGGCAAGAAGCGCTGGCTGCCGCCGGTTTGCATCACCCGAACATCGTGGCGGTGTATGAAGCCGGTGAAGAGGGGAGCACCTACTTCATTGCCTCGGAGTACGTTGCGGGAATGACGCTGGCCGGCTGGCTGCGCCAGCGCACCGGACCGGTGCCGTACCGCATGGCCGCCGGGCTGGTGGCTACGCTGGCCGACGCACTCGAGCACGCGCACCAGCGCGGGGTTCTGCACCGTGACATGAAACCGAGCAACGTTCTCTTGGAGCAGACCGACAAGGCTGCGCCCGGCGGCGATGGCAGCGAGCTCGTCCCGCGCGTGACCGACTTCGGCCTGGCCAAGCTCGTCTATGACGACTTGCCTGCACCTGATGCGCCCAACCCGACCCAAAGCGGAGTGATCCTGGGAACTCCCAGTTATATGGCGCCGGAACAGGCCCTGGGCGGCGCCGACGCGGCCGGCCCTGCTGCGGACATCTACAGCCTTGGGGTGATTCTCTACGAAGTGCTGACCGGCCGGCCGCCGTTTCAAGAAGACTCGGCGCTCGATACCTTGGTGCTGGTGCGCACCCAGGACCCATTGCCGCCGTCGCGGTTGAGGCCGCGGCTGCCGCGCGACCTCGAGACGACTTGCCTGAAATGCCTGCGCAAACAGCCTCAGGCACGCTACGCGACCGCGGGAGCTTTGGCCGATGACCTGCGGCGGTTCCTGGCCGCCAAGCCGATCCATGCCCGGCCGACGCCGGCGTGGGAGCGCGCCGTCAAATGGATGCGCCGGCGTCCTGCCGTGGCAGCGGCGGCGGGAGCGGCTATCCTGGCTGCAATCGCTCTGGCGATCGTGATCGGCGAGGCCAACATCCGTCTCAAGCGCAAGCGCGACCGCGCCGAGGCTCGGCGCCGCGAGGCCGTGGCCAACCTCGCCAAAGCCCGCGAAGCCGTCGACCGGATGCTCACGCGCGTCAGTGAAGAGCGGCTGAACAACATCCCGCAGGTCGAGCCGGTCCGGCTCGCGCTCTTGGAAGATGCGCTGGAGTTCTACCGCGACTTTGCGCGCCAGGCTCATGACGACCCCGCGGTGCTTCTCGGCGCTGGCCAGGCCTATGGGCGACTTGGCCGGGTCTACGCCTGGATGGGACGGGCCGAGCAGGCGGAGCAATGTTTCCGCGAGGAATTCGCAACCCAGAAACAGTTGAGCACCGCCTTTCCCTCGGTCCCCTCCTATCGCAGCGAGCTGGCCCAAAGTGAAATGGACCTGGCCGCGTTGTGGCACCAGAGTCCGCGGAACAAGGAAGGTCTCGCCGCCGTGCAAGATGCCATCGTGATTCTGGAGCAACTGAGGATCGAAGACCCGACCGAACCGCTGCACCGGGGGCGGCTTGCCTCTGCCTACACCACGTGCGGCATGAGTCGCGCGGATGCCGAGCACAATCCGGAATCAGCGGCCGATTTTCGCAAGGCGCTCGCCTTGTACGAGGAGCTGGCCCGACAACATCCGACGCGCATGGGATTTCCGGTCAATGTGGCCATCGCGCGGCTCAACCTGGCGAACTGGATGGAGTGCATGGGCCAGCTCGCCGAGGCCGAGACGATGTACCGCCGAAACCTCGAGTTCTGGGAAGGACGCGCGGCCCGCGAACCTGCCGTACATAATTATCGCTCAAAAACGGCGCTCGTCCTCGAGAGCCTGAGCTCAGTGCTCGCGAAGCAGGGGCGCAAGCCCGAAGCCGAGCAATCCGTCCGCCGTTCCGCCGAGCTACGGTCGGGACTCACCAAGGATATGCCCGACTCTCCGTATAACTTCTTTACCTTGGCGCGCAACCTCGTGACGACGGCCGAGCTCGTCGCCGATCGGGGCGAACTCGGCGAGGCCCGGCGGTTCCAGGAGCAGGCGATCGCCAGCGTTCGTAAATCCCTGGCGCTCGATCCGGGAAACAGCACTTATCTCACGCTCGTGCGCAACGCCCGCGCGGGTCTGAGCGATACGCTGATTAAGCTCGGTGAGCACGCCGACGCGGCCAAGACGGTCGCGCAACTGGTCAACGATTCGCCGGGCTCGGCATCAGACCGCTTTCGCGCCGGCGCCCTCTTGGCGCGGTGCGTGCCGCTGGCCGCTAACGACAAGCGGCTCGAAAGCACCCGCCGCGCCGACCTAGCACAGGCCTACGCCAACGAGTCCGTCGAGCTCTTGCGCGATTCGCTGAAGCGAGGACATCGCGACGACGAAGCGTTGAAGAGCGACCACAGCTTCGACGCCCTGCGCTTGCGCGCCGATTTTCGCGAGTTACTCGCCACCGTGGGTAAATCGCCGCCGCCCCATCCGTGAACGTCGTAGCAGGCACGCTCCGAGCGTGTGAGTTTTTTCGGAAATTCTAGTTGACATTTGTATTGTCTATGATATCCTATCACGCATTCATACGAATCGCCCAGATTCGGGCTGTCCACGCGTTGCAGGAAAAACGCCATGACGCGGCCCCTTTTTGACCCCAATGACTTGCCTGAGCCGCCATCGCCGGCACAAATTGCCCAGTCCATGCCCGCGGACAGGCCACGATTGCGCCGCCCGGTTCGCGACCAGGTCGAGATGCATACGGCATCCCTCGATGATTTGCTGGATGCAGACCATTCGGTACGCATTGTCTGGTCGGCCGTCTGTCGGCTCGACCTGAGTGCCTGGCTTAGGGACATCAAGGCGGTCAGGGGACACGTCGGCCGCGACGCCACAGACCCCCGCCTGCTGGTCGCATTGTGGGTCTTCGCCACCTTGAAGGGAATCGGCAGCGCTCGTGAGCTGGCTCGGCTCTGCTCCGAGTCTCTGCCTTACCGGTGGCTTTGCGGCGGGGTGAGCGTCAATTATCACATGCTTGCCGACTTCCGCTCTCAAGGCGGCGACAAATGGGACGAACTGCTCACGCAAATCGTTGCCGTCTTGTTGAACGCGGGTCTGGTGAAAATGCACCGGGCGGCTCAAGACGGTATGAGGGTGCGTGCCAGTGCTGGCAAGAGCTCGTTTCGCAGGCGCGGTCGACTGGAGGAATGTCTGGTAGAAGCGCGGCGGCAGGTTGAAACGCTCAAGCAACTTGCCGAGCAGGATGGAGAAGACCTGACACGACGCCAACGTGCCGCCCGCGAGCGTGCGGCGCACGAGCGTCAGGAACGAATCGAAGCGGCGATGCGTGAGCGCGATGAGTTGCAGCAGCAACGGGAAGCCTCGGCGAAGAAGAGCGGTCGCAAGACGGATGAAGCTCGAGCGTCGACCACGGATCCCGAGGCGAGGACCATGAAGTTTGCGGACGGAGGATACCGGCCGGGGTATAACGTTCAATTCACTACCGACACCGAAAGCGGCGTCATCGTCGGTGCGGACGTGAGTAAGGCCGGGACCGACAGCGAAGAGCTGGTACCCATGCTTGATCAGTTGGACGAGCGTTACGACCGCGTGCCTGATGAAGCGCTCGTCGACGGCGGTTTCGCGACAGTGGAGACAATCGACGGGGCGGCCGAGCGCGGCTGTACCGTGTACGCTCCGCTCAAAGACGAGGAGAAGCAACGGGCGGAGGGAAAAGATCCGCATGCCCCCAAGAAAGGAGATAGCGAGGCGGTTGCTCAGTGGCGGAGCCGAATGGGAACCGAATCGGCCAAGTTGATCTATCGGCTGCGGTGCCAAACGGCGGAATGGGTGAATGCACAGTGCCGCAACCGCGGGCTCTGGCAGATGCCGGTACGCGGCCGGCCGCGTTGTCGCATTGTAGCACTGATCTATGCAATTGCTCATAATCTGGTCGCCGGTGAGAGGCTGCGCTTAGCCGTGGCCCAAGCCAGGGTTTGAACGTGATCCTGCGAAAACAGGTCAATATAGGAAGAATTATTTGACGTTATCGAGAACTCATTGATGAGCGGGCCGAACCGCAGGCCGTGATGGCGTCGGAATGGCGTGACCCCAGACCAAAATCGTCTGCCGGCTAATCTCCAGCGACTCCTCAAAAAGATCACGGCCTCTCCGCGTGCCGTCGCTGAACTTGGCGCTCCTTGGAGGGTGGCTACGGCACGCGGAGAGGCCGTGAGATTTTCGTGGCTTTGCGGATCGTCGGCTCTGTACCGTCCGGGTTGTGGTTCGGCCCGCGGTGGTTCATTCAGGACCAACGACCCGACCCAATTGTCAACGAAGTTTATGATTATCGCGAATTAGTCTTCCCACTTTGACCACTTTTCGCAGAGTCTGGCTCGGACCGGCTTCTAGGCCATCACCGGGCGCAGCCTCTCCGCGACGACCAAGTTATGGGCAATTGCAAACAGCAATGCGACAATGCGACAGCGCGGCTGACCGCGTACCGGCATGTGCCAGAATCCGCGGTTGCGGCATTGCGCGTTGACCCACTCCGCCGTCTGGCATCGCAGCCGGTAGATCAGCTTCGCGTCCTCGGTTCCCATTCGACTTCGCCACTGGGCAACTGCGTTCGCTGTCCCCTTTCTTGCGGGCATGGGGATCTTTCCCCGTTGCCCGTTGCTTCTCCTCGTCTTTGATCGGCGCGTACACCGTAACGCCACGCTCGGCGGCCTGGTCGATAGTGTCCACGGTCGCGAAGCCGCCATCGACGAGTGCCTCAGCCGGCATGCGGTCGTAGCGCTCGTTCAACTGATCGAGCATGGGGGGCAGTTCCTCCGCATCCGTCCCGGCGTTGGTCACCTCTACACCGACGATCACGCCGCTTTCGGTATCGGTCGAGAATTGAACGTTATATCCCGGCCGCGTATCCGCCATCGGCGAACTTCATGTTCCGTGCTTCGGGATCGGTGGTCGAAGCCCGCGCCTCATCCACCTTGCGGCCGCTCTTCTTCGCCGAGTCTTCGCGCTGCTTTTGCAGCTTGTCCCGCTGACGCATCGCCTCTTCGATTCGCTCGCTGCCGCTCACGGGCGGCACGCTCGCGCGCGGCACGCTGCCGTCGCGTGAGTTCTTCGGTGTCCTCCTCAGCAAGTTGCTTGAGCGTCTCGACCTGCTGACGCGCCTCGTCCAGACACTCTTCCAGTCGACCGCGGCGCCGGAACGAGCTCTTACCGGCACTGGCACGTACCCTCATGCCGTCTTGAGCGACCCGGTCCATTTTCACCAGGCCAGCATCCAACAGGACGGCCACGATTTGCGTGAGCAGATCGTCCCACTTCTCGCCGCCTTGCGAGCGGAAGTCGGACAACATGTGGTAATTGACACTCACTCCGCCGCAAAGCCACTGGTACGGCAAGCAGTCGTCACACAGACGGGCGAGCTCGCGAGCACTGCCGATTCCCTTCAAAGTGGCATAGACCCACAGCGCGACCAGCAAGCGCGGATCGGTCGCGTCGCGGCCGACATGTCCCTCAACGGCCTTGATCTCCCTGAGCCAGGAAGTCAGATCGAGCGCGCAGACGGCGGCCCAGACGATCCGTACCGGATGGTCGGCCTCGAGCAACTCGTCGAGGGATGCCCAGCGGAACACCGACTGGTCGCGATGCGGGACCCGCAAGCGCGGCTTGCCCGCCGGCAGCGACTGGGCAGCTTGGGCGGGAGAAGGAGGCTCGGGCAACTCATCAGGATGAAAGAGGGGCATCGTCATGGCGCTTATCCTGCAACGCGTGGACAGCCCGAAGTCGGCGAAGCCAACTGGATGCGTGGTATCATAACGTGATCACTAGAAAAATCAACCCGTACCCGCGAAAAAATCTCACGCTCGGAGCGTGCCTGCTACGAGGGTGAACAGCGTTTGGCTGCTCTGATCGCTTCATTGTCGCATCAGTGGCGGCGCGTTAGGATCACGATTTGGGGCGATTGCTGCGAACGGACCGAGACGGCGGTCAATGTGCCACGGCCGGGCAACGAGGAGCTCGAGCGATGAGTGATTCGCAGCCAATCGGCGCGGAATCGTCCGAGCTCGAGGTGCTTCGCCGGGTCGTGAGCGTTTGCGAGGAGTTCGAGGTCGAATGGCGGGGCGGCGTGCGCCGCGAATCGACGCCTATCTCGACCGTGTCGAGCCGGGCCAGCGCGACGGACTGCTTCGCGAGCTCCTGGCCATCGAGCTCGAGCTGCGCACCGTCGCGGCGAGAAGCCCACGCCCGAGCAGCTTCGCGCCTTTTATCCCGCTTGGACCACGCGATCGCCGCGGTGTTTGCGTCGGCCCGCTTCGGACCGGACGGGATCGCCGAGAGTCGCGCGCCTGATGCCGAACGAACCATGAACACGCCGCCGCCCACCGAGGTCGAGACGGGTGCCGTGGTCGTTCCCGGCGAGACCACCGTGACCGCCATTGCCGCCGACGCCACGGGGCCGATCGCCGCCAGTGACGAGCCGATGCCCGACCGCCTGGGCCGTTACCAGGTGACGAAGCGACTGGGAAAAGGGGGGTACGGCACGGTCTATCTGGCCCGCGACGACGAGCTGTCGCGACTGGTGGCGATCAAGGTTCCTCGCGCGGGGTTGTTACGTTCGCCGAAGCAGGTCGAGTCGTTCCTGGCCGAGGCGCGGATCGCCGCCGGATTGCGGCATCCGGCCATCGTGACCGCCCACGACGTCGGCCGCGTGGAGAAAACGAGGTCTTCGTCGTCTACGAATACGTCGCCGGGCGCAATCTGGCCGAGGTCCTCGAGACCGAGCGGCTGACGCCCTCGCAGATTGCGCGGCTCTTGATCCCGATCGCCGAAGCGGCCAACTATGCTCATCACACGGGGCTGGTCCATCGCGACTTGAAACCGTCGAACATCTTGATCGACGAAGACGACAAGCCGCACATCACCGACTTCGGCCTGGCGATTCGCGAGGACTTCCAGGACCTGCGCACCGGCGAGATCGCCGGGACGCGCTCATTACATGTCGCCCGAGCAGGTCCGCGGCGAGACGCATCGTCTCGACGGCCGGACCGACGTCTGGGCGCTGGGCGTGATCCTGTACCGTTGTCTGGTCGGCCGTCAGCCGTTTTCGGGACGGGACCACACCGAGATCTTCGACGAAATCCTTAATCGCGATCCCAAGCCCCCGCGGCAGATCAACGACCGCATTCCGCGCGAGCTCGAGCGGATCTGCCTCAAATGCCTGTCCAAGCGCATGGCCGATCGCTTCGAGACGGCCGGAGACCTGGCCGATGACCTCAAGCGCTGGCTGGTGGCGGAGGAGTCGACCGACACTTTCGCGACTCCCCCCAAAAGGCAGCGGCCGCTTGGCACAGCCGATCGCACGGATCGTTCCCAAAGGGCTGCGCGCCTTCGACATGGAGGACGCCGAGTTCTTCCTGACGCTGATTCCCGGTCCGCGCGATCGCGACGGCCTGCCCGAGGCGATCGCCGCATGGAAACGGAGGATCGAGGAGCGCGACGCGGCGAGGACGTTTACAGTCGGGTTGCTCTACGGCCCCTCTGGCAGCGGCAAGTCGTCGCTGGTCAAGGCGGGATTGATCCCGCGGCTGCGCGAACCGTGCGCGCGATCTACGTCGAGGCCACTCCGAGCGGCACCGAGGCCGCCCTGCGCGCGGCCCTCGGCCGGGAATTGCCCGATCTGGTCCGGATATCAGAGCCTGGAAGAAGACCGCGGCCGTCCGCGAGCGCGCAGGCAAGCAGCCGGGCACGAAGGTACTGGTGGTCATCGACCAGTTCGAGCAATGGCTCCAGAGCCATCCCGATGAATCCGACGGCGAGCTCACGCGGCGCTCCGGCAGTGCGACGGCGTGGGACTTGCAGGCACTTCTCCTGGTGCGCGATGACTTCTGGATGGCGATCACCCGGTTTCTGCGAGCGCTCGAGGTCCGGCTGGTGGAGGGCATCAATTCGGCGCCGGTCGAGCTGTTCGACCTCGAGCACGCCAGCCGCGTGCTGGCGGAGCTCGGCCATGCCCTGGGCCGACTGCCCGACCCGGCAACGGCCCCGACGCCCGAGCAACGGCGATTTCTCGAGACGGCCGTCAAGGAGCTGGCAGGCCCCGATGGTCGCGTCATTCCGGTTCGGTTGACGCTCTTCGCCGAGATGCTGCGGTACCGCGATTGGTCGACCAAGACGCTGCGCGAGCTGGGCGGGATGGAAGGCATCGGCGTGATGTTCCTGGAAGAGACGTTCTCGGCCCGGACCGCGCCTCCCTTCCATCGTTACCACGAGCGGGCCGCGCAGGCCGTGCTCCGGGCCTTGTTGCCCGATGCCGGATCGGACTTGAAAGGCCAGTGGCGGCCGGAGAGCCTGCTCCGCCAGGCCTCCGGGTACGGCGATCGGCCCGCCGAGTTCACCGAGCTGATCTCGGTGCTCGACAGAGCGCTGCGGATGGTGACGCCGGTCGATCCGTCGTCGATCGCCGACCTTGCCGGTGAATCGTCGCCGCCCCCCGACGAGACGTGCTATCAGCTCACGCACGATTACCTGGTTCCTTCGCTGCGGCAGTGGCTCACGCGCAAGCAGGGCGAGAGCCAGCGCGGCCGGGCCGAGCTGCGCTGGCCAGGATCACGGCCTGGTGGCGCGATCGGCCCGAAGCACGACGGCTGCCGTCGGTCGCTGAATGGGCGACGATCCTGTGCTTCACGAGGCAGCGTACCTGGTCGACCGACGAGCGCCGGCTGATGAACGCGACGACTCGGCGAGTTCTCTTGCGCGGCTGCCGCGATCGCCTTGGTTGCCGCTGTCGGCTCTGCGATGGTCTGGGTGCACCACCGCGACCGGGCCCTGCGCACTGCTGCAAAGCGCGCTCCAGGCCGATCATGAGAAACTGTCGCACCTGCTCACGGAGATCGCGGCCGACATCGATCTCTTGCGACCCGACCTGGAGCGGCTCGAGAACAACCCGGCGGTGTCGCCGGCCGATCGCGAGGTTGCGACGATCGCCCTTTACAAGATCGACCCCACGCCCAGGCGTGCTTCGCTGTTGCGCGACCGGCTGACCAAAGCGCAGCCGGGCGAGGTCAAGGTGGTGCGCGACGCGCTGGCCGCGCACCCGGAGCACGCGGGGCTCGACACCTTGAGACACGTCTTGGTCGACGAATCGGCCGAGCCCGCTTTTCGGCTGCGGGTAGCTTGTGCGCTCGCGGCGATCGAGCCCGATGCGACGGCGCGGCAAACCGCCGTGGGAGCGGCCCTGGCTGAAGCGTTGCTGGCCGAACCGCGGTCGGCCGTGCCGGCATGGGTCGAGCTCCTGGGGCCTGCTGCCGGACTGCTGTTGCACCCACTTCGCGACATTTGCAGCGATACGGCCCGCGATGGGACCGCTCAATCGACTGCCGCCGAAGCGATCGTCGACGTGCTGGAGCGAAGCCGCGAGCCGGTCAAGCTGGCGCAGCGCCGCGGTCGCAACGTCGCCCGAAGCGTCGCGAGTTTTGGTGCGGGCGCTGGCGAGCGTCGAACGGCCCAGAGAGGTCAGCGCGGCTCTGCGCGCTGTCCTTACCGAAGCCGTCGTCGACCCGGCCAACGAGGCCGCCAAGGAGGCCGTGGCCGACCGCCAGGCCGCGGCGGCGATCGCGCTGGTCGCGCTCGGCGAGCCCGAAGTCTCGTGGCCGCTCCTGCGGCATCGGGCCGACCCGCGGCTGCGCTCGATGTTGATCGAGCGACTCGCGGCCGACACACTCTGGACCAAGACCCTGGTCAATCGGTTTTCGGGCGAGAACCTCGATCCTGTCGAGCTGCAGGCGATTCTCCTCGTCTGGGCCGAGAAGCACCAGGCGTCCGTCGCGCCCGCGATCCATGCGACCATCATCGAGCGGGCGCGGCGCTCTATCTCGACGATCGCGATCCGGGCGTTCACTCGGGCGCTGAGCTCCTTCTCTTGCGCTGGGGCAGCCCCGCGACTCTGGCGGAATGCACGGCGCAGCTGCGCGGCCGCACCACACAGCGTCGCGGACGCCGCTGGGTCCTCGGCCCCAACGGGCACACGTTCGCCATCCTGCCCGGGCCGCTCGAGTTTCGCATGGGGATGCAGCCGCATGAGACCGCACACTATGGTGAGCCGACGTCGCACTATCGCAGGATCGATCGCTCGATCATGGTGGCGACCAAGGAGGTGACGGTGGAACAGTTTCAGGCGTGCGAGCCGGGCCACCGCAACGACCCTCGCTACGGTGACGAGCCCGACTGCGCCGCCATCCACTTGTCGTGGTACATGGCCGTCCGTTATTGCAACTGGTTGAGCGCCCAGGCGCGAATCGACAAGAGCCAGTGGTGTTATCCCGAGAACGTCGAGTCGAAGATCGAGCTCAACGACAACGCCGTGATCCGCACCGGCTACCGCCTGCCGACTGAAGCCGAGTGGGAGTATTTTTGCCGGGCCGGCTGCGACACCTCCCGGCCGTATGGCGACTCGGACGACTTGCTTTCGCGTTATGCCTGGACGTGGCTCAACTCCGACAATCGAGTCCAGCCGCCGGGCAGGCTGCTGCCCAACGAGTTCGGACTGTTTGACATTCTGGGAAACGCCTGGGAGTGGTGTCAGGATGGGCCGGCAGGCTATTACAAGGCTTCCGAGACGCATTTTCCCGTCTATCCCCCCGCTACCCAGGACAACCCGGCGCCCGACCCGGTGCGCACCGAGACCGTCGAGTCGATCGACCGGGCGCACGAAACCTGGCGCATCTTCCGCGGCGGCGCCTTCTCGTATGCTCCCAACCGAGCCCGGTCGGCCTTTCGAGACTGGCAGCCGACAGGCGACCAGCGCGAGTATCTGGGTATCCGCGTCGTGAGGACGTTGCCGGTCGTCGAGCTTGAAGAACGGCCGGCGCGTGGCGAATAACCATGGTGGTTAAGCGCGCTTGGAGCCGCGAAATGGTCTTCGAACTTGGTCCGGTCCTTCGCTTTGAAACGCGCCAGGTCGCTCGCCGCAGGGGAACCTATGCGCTGCGGGTGGTGCTTTGCTTGGTGCTGCTCGCGATGCTGGCCTTGTATCACTGGGCATTCGTCAACAACCTTCGCCACGGAATCACGCCGCGCGAGGTGCGAGACCTTCTTTCTACCTTGGTGACGGGCGTGCTCGGCGTGCTCGCTCTCATCATTGCTTTGCTCATTGCCCCGATCGCTGCCGCCGACGCCTTCCAGCGCGAGCGATTGCGGATCGCGGCCCCCACGCTGCTGGTCACCCGGCTCACCTGCAGTCGCATCGTACTCGAAACATTCGCCGCGCGGCTCATGCCGGGGCTCACGCTTTGGCTATGCCTGGTGCCTATCACCGCGTTTGCGGCGCCCTGGTGCGGTGTCGACCCCGAGTTCTCCTTCATCGTGGAAATCGTCACGTTCGGCTCGACCATGGTGAGCGTGGCTCTGGCTCTCGATCTTTCGCTCTGGTCGGGGCGCGGCTATGTCGCCCTCTTCGGTGCCTATGGCTTGTGGGGGGGCTGGATTCTGTTCGGGCTCTCGCGGTCGGGCGTGCCGGGGCCGCCGAGCTGGTTCGCGCGGACCAACCCCTACATGCTTCTTTTCAGCCGGTCGCTCGGAACCGGGCCGGTCACGCTGGAAGATGCCTGGTTTTTCTTGGCGGTAGCCGCCGGCGTGACGATCGCCCTTTTGAGCGTGATGGCACTGACATTTCGGCGCATAGCGCTGGCGGCGCCGCGCCGGCCGCGACAGCGGGTGCGTACCCGCCGCGTCGGACTATTGGGTTGGACCGAGCACCTTCCGGGACCGACACTTGACGGCAACCCGATCCTCTGGCGCGAGTGGTGGCGGGCTCGGGCTTCCCTGGGGGGCAGGGTTTTCTGGGTACTCTTTTTCCTGGTGGCGTTCAGCTTGACTATCGTCACGGCCCGGGATCTCTGGCACGGCCAGATCGGCGGCCCCGACCTGATTGCGGTCGTGGGCTACGAGATCGGCATCGGCCTGCTGGCGGTTGCGGTGCGGGCTGCGTCGGCCTGGTCGGCAGAACGAAGTGCAGGGCAAGCGGCGGTCGACGTCTTGCTCACAACGCCCCTTTCGGCCGCGACGATCGTCAAAGGGAAATGGTGGGGCGCGTATCGCGGAGTGCCCGCGCTCGCAGCCCTGGCGGCGATCGGGACAGTGATCCTGGCCGCCGGTGCTCCGACGGAAGTTGTCGTTCCCAGATGGTACGCGCCGCCGGCGCCCATCGCTCCGCTGCGCGTTGTCGACCGGCTGTGCACTGCCGGCGTGGTGATCGGCCAGGTGCTCGTCTACGGAGCGGCCTTCGTCAGTTTAGGTGTCTTACTGGCAACGCGGCTCGCCCGGCCAGGCCGCGCGATCAGCGCTGCCGTCGCGATCTTCGTGGTGGTCGCGCTGGTCGCGCCGACTCTGGGCGAGACTCTCTTCATCGGAACACGTCGCTCCCTGGCATTTCAGCTCGGACTTATCAGCCCCCTGGGCGGCCCAATCGCCAGTCTCTCATCGATGTATAACGCGAGTTTCATCACGCCAAGTGCACTCTTGCCGTCCAATCTCGCCTGGCTCTGCGCCTCGGGCGCAGTCGCCTGGCTGCTCGCCTGGTGGACCACCCATCGCTTCGATCGCTGGATGGGGCGGATCGCAAGTCAGTAACCGGCCGGTTTACCCTTCATCCTTTCGAGCCCGGTCGTAGATGCGGACCTGAAGCTGATGCGGGCGCGCATGCGGCGGCAACACGGCCGCCGGCTCGCGCCCGCCGATGAGCTCTCGAACGACCTGGCAGTAGGGCCACGGCCCTTCGACGTCTTGCTGCCGCGCGACGATCCAGCGCGTGGAAGGATCTGCCGATGCTTGGTAGACGTCGGCGAAACGGTAGCCCGCACGTTGCTGAAGAACAGCGACCAGTCGGTCAGGTCGAGCACTTGCTCGCTGGCGCGAGTGTTCTCGGCGAGCCAGTCGCCGGTTTGGTAGTAGACCGAAAACGGCCCCAGCTCGGGCGGTCCGAGAGAGCCCAGTGCGGGTGCCACGCCGACCAGGCCGATCACCAAGGCCCAGACAGCCGGGCCCGGTCGAAGTCGCTCGTGTGCCAGCCCAAACCAGCGCACCCGGCAGCGATACCGTATCCATGAGCCAGGCCAGCCCAGCGGCCGCCGCGATCATCAAGATCAGACTTGGGGCCAGTCCATGAGTTGCCGAGCAATAACCGCTCACCGCGTGCAGCCGCACCAGCGCACCGGCCGAGGCGGCCAGCACGATTCCCAGAAAAAGCCATACGCGCGAGCCGCCGGCCGTCCTGGACGCCAGCACCAGACCACAAACCGCAAAGGGAACCAGAAGCGGCGTCACCGCGTCGCGAAACGCCTCGAGCATCCTCGCCGTCGCGATCCGGTAGGTTTCAAAAACCGACTGGTCCAGAGGCATCGGTTCCTCGCGTTCGAGAGCCAGCGGCTGCGCCTGCTCAGCCAGTCCCAGCACGCGGGCGATCGCCGGCTTCGTCGTCACGCCACCTCGAAGCGCGACAAAGGGCCCTACCAGGACTGCCAGGCCGAGGGTTGCCAGTGCCAGCACGCGCCAAAAGAGCGGCCAGTGAATTCGTGTCACGCGGAGCACGGGTAGAAGCAGCAAGGTCGCGCCAGCGCGACCGGCAAGAGCATCCCCTCGGGACGGGCCAGATAGGCCAGCGCCACCGGTCACGAGCGCCAGCGGAAGCCAGAGCAAGCGCCCATCACGCAGAAATCGGACCGCACCCAAAGACCAAAGGCCCACCAGAGCAAGAACGTGTTTTCGTCCAGAACGTTCACGACGTTGGCCGCGACGACGGGGTTGACGGCCAGGAGCACGCAGACCAGCCACGCCGGCTTCTCGCCGAAGAGATCAAGCGCCAGGAGGTAGACCGGTATCACGAGAAGCACCGTGATCGCGAAGCACACGATCAGGGCAGCGCACTGCCACGAGCCCGGTTCATCGCCGCCAATAAGCCGGTGGGCTGCCACGATCAAGAGTGGATGAAGCGGCTGGTCGATCCCCCGCATCACAACAGTGCGCCACGCGCCCCGCTCGATCTGCTCGGCTTCGCCGATGGTGCGCAGACCGACGCGCCGGTCGGGCTCGGAATGCTTCACAACCCAGCCGAGAACCACCGCTGATCCGGCCATCAAGATCAGGATGCGCAGAAAATGACGCGTCATCATAATTTCTGTCCCTCATGCGTGGCGGGCCCGCGTGCACTCCATGCGTAGATCGCCCGACCTCCACTTGTCGTTCTGTAGAGCGGCGGCCGCGGCTGCGGCGACGCCGACACCAGATAGGGAACGCCGCCGTGCTCGAGCACACATCGGGCGACCGCCTCAACCTTGCGATCGCGCAGCACATAACACGGCCGGTCGGCCGCCATCATCAGTTCCTGGTGATCTCCCGAGTTGGGGCCGTCGAACAGCAGAACCGCCTCACGCGGTAACCTGGCACGCACGAACTCGGCCATTTCTCTACAGCCGGGCCGCGCCGGGTTCTTGGCGACGGTCAGCACTGAGGCGCTCACGCACTGACCGACCAGGACGGCGGTGCCGACCGATGCGACCACTCGCAGGGCGCGCGACGCGGCTGATCCCCGGGTGCGGCGCAGCCAGAAGAGTAGCACGGCCGCGACGGCAAACGCCGCTGCCACGTGATAGACCACCCAGAGCGATTGCCGCATCTCACCGGCGAACACCGCCGGACCGCGATGCCCGCTCACCCTGACGCTCAGGCGACCCGGAACGGTCAGGCATACGAGCGTGATGCTCGTCCAGAGTGCCAGCGGCCAGCGGTTTCCGGACCATCCTTCGGAGATGAGGCGCGCCAGCAAGAGCAGCAATGCCGGCAGCGCAACCAGAGTCGCCGACGGCGTTTTCGTGGTCGCCATCAGCAGCGGTGCGACAACTCCCAGCGACCACGCATACACCAGCCAGAGCGACGCTTCCCGTGCCGAAAACGCCCGGCTCACGAGGCCCAGCGCGGCGACGAGCATGGGGGTGTAAAAGACCTGATAGAGCAGGATCATGTGATAAAAAAGCACGCGATCCCAGGGCCCGCCCCAGTTCTCGACGTTCGAGGTCACGTGGGCCCAGACGTAGGCGTGCTCGAAGGAGAACTCGCGCGGGTACTGAAGCGCGCAGTAGGTGGTCCACGGCGCAGCCGTGGCGACGGCCGCGGCGATCAAGACCGCGACGTGCCGCCAGTTCATGCGCCTTTCTCGCGCCTGCCGACGCCCAGGTACGGCAGCATCCAGGCACAGACCGCCAAACCCGTGATGATCGCGGCGATGTAACTCTTGGAAAGGTACGCCAACCCCTGCGCGACGCCGGCGAGCGCCGCATCGCCAAGCGCCCCGGTCAAAAGCGCGCGGACGAGAAAATAGACCCCCAGCTCGACCCAGAAGAGCAACGCGACATCAACGTGATCGGCGAACAGATACCCCTGGACAAGAAGCGTGATCGCGGGATTGATGGCCTGGAGTGCGGCCGCGATTAACCCCGTTCTACGGTCGAACAATGAGCTGCCGATGAGAAACGTCAGGAGGACCGCGCCTGTGGAGAGGAAGAGCGACGGCAGCCGCAGCGCCAGGTTGTTCACGCCGAACACTGCGTACGACAGGGCGATCTGCCACAAGGGCAGAATCGGCTTATGCAGCCAAACATGGTTCTCGGTCCAGCACGCGGGATCGTAGGGTATCCGTGGTTCGTCGAGCAGCGTGGGCTTCAAGGGATGCTTGAGCAGGTTTCGGGCCACCAGAGCGTGGAACGACTCGTCCCAGTAGTTCAGAAACGCATGGTCCAGGTGAGGCAGCCTGAGCAGGAATGCGACGGCCAGGATCACAAGGAGCGGCAGGCCCCGCCGGAGTTTTGGGCTAACGCTCATGCTCGTCGCATCCCCTTACCGTCGGGTGCGGGTTAAGTCTTCAGGGGCCAACGTGGTCGCGTCGCGAATGGTTGTGAGGTCGTAGACATAGACCTTGGAAACGCCGCGGACCGGTTTCGGGGGGAAGATCCGGATCGGATGACGGCCGCCGACGACGTTGCGAATCGCCTTGCTGTACTCCCACGGCCCGAAGATCAGGGCCTCGTGGGCGACGACCCAACGCACCCGATTGTCGCGAGTGCCCTCGGAGAGGTTTGCGAAGGTGTAGCCTTGCTTCTCGGAGTAGTAGAGCGAAAAACCCTTCGGGTCGATCACTAGCTCGTCGCCCCGTGGCGTCGTTGCCAGCCATTCGCCTGCCTGACGATAGCCGGCGAAGCCCGGGTCGATCCGCGCGAGGGTCGCTGGCGCCCAAATCACCAGGCAGCCTGCCAGCACGGCCGTTCGCAGTCCGGCAAGGGCGGCACCAAGAGACCAAGAGTGCGCAAAAACCGGTGCGCCACGCGACCAAGAACCGCCACGACCTGATTGAGCCCGGCGGTGCCCGCGATCATCAAGATCCACGCCACAACCATGGCGTGGCGCGGAGTGCAATAGCCGGCCATCGCGTGCAGACGGCTCATGGCCAGCGCGCAGGCGCCCACGATCGTGCCCAGAAGAACCCAGTCGCGCTTCGCGCCACGCTCGACCACCCCGCCGAAAGCCCCAGCGGCGCGAGCAGCAGGAGCGGAATCGTCGTGGCTCCCGCGACCGCCCGCACCATCGCCTTGGCGGCCACGTAGGCGGTCTTGAGCTCGCTCTGGTCGGGATCGAGCGGCCGTTCGCGCTCCACCGCCATCACATTGGCGCACGGGGCAAGACCGATCACGCGCATGATCGACGGCTTGGTGCTGATCCCACCCTTCAACACGACGAAGGGACCTGCAGCCACGATCGGCAAGAGCGCGAGTAACGCGATGCCCTGAAGTCCGCGGCGAGTTGGCAACCGCAGCGCGGGAATGAACAACAGGACCCAGAGAGCCACCCAGAGTGCTCCCGCCAGCACGAGCCCTTCCGGCCGCGTTAGATATGCCAGCACGCACAGGAAGCTCGCCAGGGCCAGCCAGCCGAGCGCCCCGGCTCGCATGTACCTTAGCGCTGCCCAGAGCCCGAAGCAGAAGAACAGCAAGAACGTGCTTTCGCTCAACGCATCCGCCAGAACGTGGCTGTTGGCCGGTGCAGCGAAGATCAAGACGCATGCCAGCCAGGCGATCGGACCACCGAAGAGCTCGAGCGCGATCAGGTAAGTCGGAATCACGAGAAGCACGCCGGCCGCGGCGGCCGCCACCTGCGCTGCTGTTTGCCATTCGCGCGGGCTATCCCCCCCGATCAATCGGTGCACGGCGGCGATCGCGATCGGATAAGCGGGGTGGTCCACCGAGCCAATGAGCCCGCGGCCCCACGCTCCCTGGTCGATCGCCTTGGCCTGGGCGATGTACCGCAGACCATCGGCCCAGAACATCTCGGTGTGCGCGACCAGATAGCCCAGGAGCAGCGCATTCGCCGACCATGAGCAGTCCCAGACGTCTTGCGTGCTGAATGGTCGTCACGCGCCGTTCCTCCGCTCGCTCATCGGGTTTCGCGTCGTCGCGACGAACCACCGACCAGAGGGCAAGCAGGGAAGGATGCTCGAAGAAGGGCCCTGGTCGGCGCCGCGCTTGCGCACTTGAGCCCTCGCCAACTGTCAACGGCGAAGAGCCCCCGAGCGCGTCTGCCGAGTCTGCGCTCTACTCGGCCATCGTCAAAACGTCACGGCCCCGCACGACAACCCCGGCCCGCATGGCTCGCGCAATCGCGCCGATCGTTTGCCACGCGCACCGTTCGCCCTGCCGCCTCAGGGCCTTTGCCCAGAAACCGCGAATCGCGGCTTCGGATTGGACGATCACACATAAACCGACAAACTGCCAGCGCGGCAAGTGCTTGAGGAAATAAAGCAGCTTGCTGTGCCGGGTGATGACCCGCATCTTGGGCGAAATCGGCCGATTTTGCAAGGGATGTCGGTGCACCACCGACAACGCTTGCATCATATTCCACGCGCCAGCCCAGCCGCTGAGCCGCCCGGCTGAAGGCGACTTCTTCGTAATAAAGGAAAAAATCCTCGTCCATTCCGCCCAGTGCGGCGATCATCTCCGAGTTGACCAGCATGCACGCGCCGGTTACCCAATCGACGGGACCGGAGCGAATTCGCCAACCGGCCTGGTATTTCCGCCGCGAGCGCGGTATGAACTGCTCCCAGATGGTCCGGGCCAGGTTGGGAAAGACTCCGACCGAGCCTTGGGGAGAGCCGTCGGGGTTCGCGAGTCCGAACCCGACGATTCCCGGCGGTCCATGGGGATTGGCTTCGTACTGATCGAGCTGGGTGCAGACCTGGCCCAGGAAACCCTTCGCGACTTCCACATCGGGATTGAGCACCAGGAGCCAGGGACTGCGTGCGACTCGCCAACCGGCGTTGACGCCGGCGGCGAACCCCCAGTTCTCGGGCTGAGCACCAGTCGCAGACCGGATGGGAGAGACGGAAACGCCTCGGGCACGGGCCGCCGCGAGGCATTGTCGACGACCACGATCTGACACCGGCCCGACGCGAATTCGGGCTCGGCGGTCAGCGACGCGGTGAGCCGAGACGTCGGGCCAGCTCTCGTGGTTGACGATGATGATCGTCAGCTGCGCTCGGCGGGCCTGGCGATTCCGACCGATGCAGGCAAGAGTGCGTCGCGTTTGAGTCACGTTCACCCAGTCGACCTCAGACGATGTTTGCCGGGTCGGCCCGATCATCTCTTATTTTCGGAATAACTCAAATTCAAGGTCGGTTCGGTCGATCGAAGAGCTTGAGGGAAAACCGAATCGAGCGAGGTGTGCCAAGGATGGTACGTCCCGGAATGGATACGATCGGGGCCGAGGGCACCGCGGGGTCGCGGGGTCGCGGCGTCCTCGAGCCTGCGACCGAGAGATCGGTGGCGATTCATGAACGGCCATGCAGCGACAGCGAAACCGGCCGGTGCATCGACGCCTCGTCCACGCCGCCGGCAGGCCGCGGGTCGTCCTGGTGGGCAACCGCCGCGACGACCCGCCGGCTGATCCGCCGCCTGGGCGACCGTCCCTGGAGCGGTCCACCGATCGTCGGCTTCGTCGACGCCGGTCATGGCCGTTCCGCGAGCCTTGCGGCCTCGCACCGCCGCCATCTGGCCCTCCATCCCCAGACCGACCCGGTCCCGGTGCTCGGTTCCATCGATCACCTCGACGAGCTGGTCGATCGCGCCCGGGCCACGCACGTGGTCGTGGCCGTTTCGGGCAAGCCCGGCCGCCTCGGCGCGTCCGCTCGAAGCCCAACTTATCAATTCCGACGTGGCCGTCCATTGGGTCTTCGTCGATTCAGGCCGGCCCGACTTGGGCGCGCTTCGCCAATCCCTCGGCGCAGTCGGCACTGCACGCGAACGAAGATCAGCCTGCGGCCCGCGGTCACCGCGTCGCTCTTCGCCCGCGACTGGCTCGACTGGCCCCGCACTGGCCAAGCGGCTCGTCGATCGTCGTCGATCGCGGCCGCTCGCGCTCGTCTTGCTCGCCCGCTTTTTGTCGTGGTCGCCATCGCGATCTGGCTCACGTCCGGCCGGCCGATCTTTTACACCCAGGAGCGCGTCGGGCAGGGGGGCGCCTGTTCAAGATCATCAAGTTCCGCAGCATGCGCCGCGACGCCGAGAGCGAGACCGGGCCGATCTGGGCGTCGGACCACGACACGCGCTGCACGCGGATCGGCGATTGGCTCCGGCACACCAACATCGACGAGCTGCCGCAGCTCTTCAACGTGCTCAAGGGCGACATGAGCCTGGTCGGGCCCCGTCCCGAACGACCGACGTTCGTCGACGAGTTTCGCGGAGACGATCCCCGACTACGACCTCCGCCACGCCGTCCCCGGCGGGCATGACCGGCTGGGCACAAGTCCACGGCTGGCGCGGCCGCACCTCGCTGCGCAAACGGCTCCAGTACGATCTCGACTACATCCAGCGCTGGTCGGTCGGGCTGGATCTGCGGATCTTGCTCATGACTGTTCAACACGTTTTCTGGGGCAAGACCTCGTGGAACGACTCGAAGCGGCCGCTCGAAAACCTCGACGTGACCGCACCGCCATCGCTGTCTTCACGTCGGCCGACGGCCACGCCGCCGGTCTGCTCGGTGGTCATCCCGAGCTATAACGGCCGTGACGCTGCTGGCGCGCTGCCTGGCGAGCATCGCGCGGCACCGTCCGACCGATCGCCGGCTGGCCGATCGAGGTCATCGTGGTCGACGACGCGTCGACCGACGGGACGGCCGACTGGCTGGCGCGCGAACATCCCGACGTTCGCGTCGTCCGCCTCGAGCGCAACGGCGGCTTCTGCGCGGCCGCCAATGCGGGCATCGCGGCGGCACGAGGCCGGTTCATCCAGTTGCTCAATAACGACACCGAGGTCGGCCCAGGCTGGATCGAGGCGGGCCTGGCCCCGTTCGCCGACCCGACGGTCGGCGCGGTCGCGCCCTCTGGTGCTGGTTCGGTCCGACCCGAGCCGGGTCGACTCGGCGGGCGACTCGTACGCGCTCGTCGGCTGGCCGACCAAGCGCGGCCATGGCGAGCCCGCCCGTCGGCTACGCTCGCGCGGCCGGTCGAAGAGGTCTTCGGCGCCAGCGGCTCGAGTGCGTTCTACCGCGCCGACGCCCTACGCCGCGCGGGCCGATTCGACCCTCTTTTCGGCTCGTATTACGAAGACGTCGATCTCGCCTTCCGCCTGCGCTGGGCCGGCTATCGATGCCTGTTCGCCCCGGACTGCCTGATCTATCACGACGTCTCGGCGACCTACGACCACGGCAGCCCCGCGCTCCAGCGCCGCATGGCCCGCAACGCCGAGATCGTCTTCTGGGCGAACCTGCCTGGTCGGTTGCTCTTGCCGGCGGCGATCGCCCACGCCGCATTGCTCGCCGGCCAGGGGCTCTGGCGGCTGGCGCGTGGCCGGTTCCTCCCGTTCGTTCTGGGCAAGTACGATGCGATCCGCGCGTGGCGGGAGATCAAGGCCCGGCGCAGGCTTCGCGCAGAGCTCGCCCGCCACGCCTTGGCCGCCCCGCATTTCGCGCTCGGCCTCGGCTCGCTCGAGACGTGCGCAATCATCTGACACGACCGGTCCGCCGCGAGTAAGTCGATCCATGTCGTTTGCCGTTCAAATCCGTCGCGGTAAAATGTGATGAGCACGACTCACCGCGCCGGTTTGCTTCTGAGCGTTCATTTGCAAGCGATCGCGATCAAGTTTCTTTGCCTGCACTCGCTTTCCCCAAGCTCCTGAGCCGTTATCTGATCCTGCGCGAGCTCGGGCGCGGGGCGATGGGGGCGGTCTACCTTGCGCTCAGCCTGCGCCTTATCGCAAGGTTGTGCTCAAGGCGATGAAGCCGCAATGGGCCGGCAATCCGAGGTTCGTCGCACAGTTTACTCGCGAGGCGGATGCGGCGGCCCAGCTTGTGCACCATCACTTAGTCGAGATCTACGACTTTGGCGACCGCGGAGGAACGCCCTATTTCAGCACCGAGTGGGTCGAGGGCGAATCGCTGGCGGCGCGCTATCGCCGGGACCAACCGCTTCCTGCGGACGAAGCCGCCGTTTACGTGCTCCAGGCGGTGCGCGGCCTCAAGTACGCGCATGACCAGGGTATGGTTCATCGCGACGTCAACCTCGAGAACCTGTTCGTAAGCGGCGAGGGCGTCGTCAAGGTCACCAACCTCGGCCTGGTCAAGACGCCCGAGCTGGCCGAGGCCGAAGAATCAGCGAACGCACGCACAAGCACGACCGCGTTGGCAGGCGCCAGCCAGGTCACGCACGCCAAGGTCGCGGTCGGCACGCCGGCCTATATGGCCCCCGAGCAGGCCGAGGACGCCGTTCACATCGACGCGCGCGCCGACATTTACTCGCTCGGCTGCACGCTTTACGCACTGATCACCGGCCGCCCGCCATTCGAAGGCAAGACGGTCGTCGAGATCCAGAACAAGCACAAGACTCAGCCGGTCACTCCTCCCGAGCTCATCGTGAAGCGCGTGTCCAGAGATCTGTCGGCGATCGTCATGAAGATGCTGGCCAGGAATCGCGATGAGCGTTATTCCGACCTGGGCGACGTGATGAGCGCATTGGAGGTGTTTCTCGGAGTGCCGAGCGCCGGTGCATTCACGCCGCGCCAGGAACACGCCAATCTGCTCGCGGAGATGCGCCCTTGACTTCAACGCGTCGCGGTCGGCGCGCCTGCGTACCTGGGCCGTGCCCGTGATCGTCGCGGCGTGCCTCGGGTTTGCCGTCTTGTCGCTGGTGTCGGCCCGGCTGCTGGCCTCGAGCGAGTTTTTCAGCCTCGCCGTGTTCATCGCACTGGCTGACTTCGTGCTGCAGGGGGTCATGCGAAAGACGCCGCTGTTTCAGAGGGTGCAGGCACTCGTTTTCGAGAGCTTGCTGTCAGAATGGCTGACGGTTCTTGTGGCGCTTGCGCTCTTGGTCGGGTTGCTCATGGTCTTGAAGCTGTTCTGGATCTGGGTAGCGCTCGCGCTGGCGGCGGCCGGGGTCGCCGTCGGACTGCACGCAGCGCTTGACGGGCGGCTCGACGCCGAGCGCAGACGGCCGCTTGAACAGGCCCAGGGGCTGGTGCGTGCTCTTCGGCTGCAAGGCCACGACGAAGACGCGCTCCGGCAGTTCGTGTGCAATGACAGCGGACAACATTGGGAGGAGTTCTTCGAGACGCTGTTCGGCTATGAGGCCAAGCTGGCGGCCCGCGAGGGGTGGGGGCGCTCTGTCCCGGGGAAAGCGCGGCCGAGGTTTGCGTGGTGGCGCGACCCGGTCGCGCACTGGCTTGATTCCAGGCTCGAGGCTCGTCGCGCGGCCAAGGAAACGACCAACCTGCAGAAGATCGAGGAACGAAGCCTCGAGAGCCAGGGCATCAACCTGGTCACAGCCCGCCGCAGGGCACGGCGCGCGGCCGCGGCCATGGTCGCCACTGCCGCCGAGATCAGGGAGTCGATCCGGGCCCGCGAGGGGACAATCGTCGTGAACCGGTCGATCGTTCAGGCGATGCGCGAAGCCGCGCTCAAGCCGGAGAGCGTGCTGGTCGAGCACGAGCGTGGCTTGCCACAAGAGCCTCGCGCCAAGGGCGCCGCTATGGAGAAGCTCTTGGGCGTTTTCTTCGGGCCAAAGGTCCGTTTCCTGACCGGCGCCGCCTTGCTCGCCGGCTGCATCGCCTGGATGCACCAGAACGCGATGATCTCACAGGAGCACGCCCTGGCGCTCCTCGACGCGGCCCGGGCCGGCGACGTCAAGGGCGTCCAATCACACGCCCAGGCCGGCGTCGCCCTGGCGCGAAGAGCGGCAGCGCGCGAGAACACGCCGCTTGATCTCCCGTTCGTTCCTCCCGACCTGCTGGTCCTCGTGTCGTCGTTAGGCGCGGCGCGGGTGGGCTCTTACTCATCGTCTCTTCGTTCTTCTCGGGTGTGCAAGTCGCGCTTCTTGCCATACCCGCCGCGGCCATCGCCGTCCTCGGTCCGCTCCTGCCGCTGCCCACCTTTGGCGTGGTCGACCCCAGCCTCGCGCCCAGCATGCTGGCGCAGTACTCATGGCCGCGGGCGTACTGTTCAGACGCCTGAGGCGCTGAAGTGATTGAACGCGGTTCGAATTGACGCGTTCCTGCGCTTACGAGTGTTTATCGCACGCCGGCGAATCGCCAGCGACGCTCGAACTCGGCGGCCTTGGCTGTGTGCACTTGCGGGTGCTCTCAATTTCGCCGCCTTGGCCGGTTGTAAGCAGCGGCTTCGGGCCGGGTAAGTGAAGATGCGCCGCGGCCTCGGCATAAAACTGACGGAGCTCGGGGTCCCGCTGCTTGGGGTCCTTTGACTGGTTCCGCTCGGTCCACGCGACGGCGCGGTCGAACCAGACCTTCGCGTCTTTCTTCTTGCCCTGCTCCCAGCAAGTCATCGCCAGGAAGAAGAAATCGTGGGCGGTGCCACCGGTGAAACTGATCGATTTCTGGAGCAGTTCGATGGCCGTTTTCCAGTCACCGCGCGGAAAGCGGCCACCCCCACTGTGTTCCAAAGATGTGCGTTGCTCGGGTCGAGCGCGACGGCCTTCCGGGCGTGTTCCAGTCCCAGCGCGGGATTGTACCAGGGATCGTCGGGAACGATTACCAGCCTCCACGCCAGGTCGTTGTGGGCTCGAGCGTTGTCGGGATCGAGGATGATCGCGAGTCGGTGACCTAAAATTGCGTTTCGACGCCCTGTCCGGTCAAACGAGAATGACATTGCCTCGGAAAGTTTCCTGGACCAGATTTGGCGGCGCACCTGGAATTCCGGGCCCGACCATCGCTCCGCCAGCGCCGCGATGTCCTGCTCCACTTGCCGGCGCAGATTCTCGCCTTCATCAGCGTCACCCCGCTGCTCCACCATCTCGGCGACGATTTGAACCGTGTAGACCAGAAACTGGAGATTGTGGAGTTCGATCTCGTCTGCGCCGGTCTCTACTAGGGTGCCTGAATCGATGCTTCTGACGAGATCTCGTCTCAGTTCAATGGCGCGGCGATAAAACGCCTCGGCTTCCTTGTCGCGATTCGTGAACCGGAAGCAGCAGCCCATGCCGAAAAGACCGAGCGAATCGGCCAAAAAGTGCCGGACCTTGCGATCACCTGGCGTCTCGTTCAAGAGCTTCTCAAAAAGTGCGATCGACTGGCGGTAGTCGCTGATGGCGTCGGCCATGAGGCGGGGCTCGGGACTACCCCGACCCGTCTCAACACTCAACATCGCGCGAGCATAGCCCCTGCGCAAGCGACGCGGCCGACCAGCTTGCGGCGCTCAAGATCGGTCACCGGCAGCTCAGCCGCCTGCTGAAAGACCTTGATCATTCGCTCGTGGATTCGGATCTGCTCATCCAGAGCCGCGGCGGCGGGCAGCGAGCCATCGGCTTGACTCATGCCGGGCACCTTCAACTGATCCACGATGAGCGGATACCATTCCTTGACCAGAGAGTAGTAACGGTCGCGTGCAGCCTGCGTCTCGCGCAGCCTGAGCCCATACCAGCGCCGTACCGACCGAGAGTGAAACGAAGAGGATCGCGGCAGCCGTAGCGACAATCTGCCTGTGCCGGCCTGCCCACCGTACGGTCCGCTCCAACACACCGGGCCGGCGGGCCAGGATCGGGCGGTCGGCCAGAAAACGCTCGAGATCGGCAGCGAGCTCCGAAGCCGTCGCGTAGCGGCTCGACGCGTCCTTCGCCATCGCCTTCAAAACGATCGTCTCGAGGTCGCGGGGCACGGCCGGGTTGAGCCGGCGCGGCGGAATCGGCTCGTCGAGTGCGATCTGCCGGAGCAATTCGTGGTGGTCACGCCCATCGTGAGCCGGTCGCAAGGTCAAGAGCTCGTAAAGCGTCACGCCGAGCGCGTAGATGTCGGTGCGCTGGTCGACAACCCCGCGCGGGCCAGGGCCTGCTCGGGACTGACGTAGCGGAGCGTGCCGATCACATCGCCGGTGCGCGTCACGCCAGCGTCGCCGGGAAACCGCGCCAGGCCAAAGTCGGTAATCCAAACCGACCCCTCGGGGTCGACGAGGAGGTTGCCCGGTTTGATATCGCGATGCAGGATGCCGAGCCCGTGAGCGTGCTCGAGTGCGTCGGCCGCTTCGGCGCCCAGCCGGGCGATATTGCGGCAATACGCCCGGTCGTGATGCGACGGCCCGGCTGCCGAGGGCGCCAGCGAGTGATCGCTTCGAGAACGACCCGGCAAGGGCGCTGCGCCGCTGCCGCCGGCGGGCTTTTCCGGCGCAGCCTGTCTCGGCTCCAGCTCGTTGGCGAGCACACTTTTGGGCTCGGAGCCAATGTCGGACGAGCGCGGGGCTTCTTCGGTCGTGCCGGGCGCCCATCCGGTTAACGGCTCCGCCTCATTGGCGGCGATCTTGCCGTCGGCACGCAACTCGTGCAGAAAGGCGGCAAGGCTCCGCCCCTCGACAAACTGCATGGCGTAGTAGTGAATCCCGTGGTCGCAGCCGACGCCGAAGATCGGAACAATGTGCGGGTGGTGGAGCTGGGCGGCGGCGTGCGCCTCGATCTGGAATCGCTGGCGCTGCTTGGGGTCGATGGCGGCGGCGAACGGCAGCACCTTGAGCGCGACCTTACGGCCCAGCGAAATCTGCTCGGCTTCGTAAACCACGCCCATGCCGCCGCGCCCGATCTCGCGCAGAATGCGGTAATCGCCCAGTTGGGCGCGGGGCGGTATCGCCTCGGCGTGGTCCGCCGAACTAGACAGGTCCGACCCGCCCAGATGATCGGTTACCGCCTGCACGAACTCCAACCCCGAAAGGCAATCGGCAAGCGCAGGCGCAATCTCGACGTGACGGGCCAGGAACTCCTCCCGCGACCAGGGGCGGCCGCGCCAGCGATTCGAGATAGCTCTCCAGCGCGGCGACCACGCGCGGGTCGTCGGTTACCAGCGAGCTCGATGAAAGCCGCCAGCAAGAGCCCGGTCTCGGTGCAGGCGCCTTCATGCGAGCCCGCCGGCATCCTGGGATGTGGGCCGGTCGCCCCCTTGGTCGAGCTCATTTCCTTCAGGCCGAGGTGCGACGCGAGACTCGCGAAAGTGCCGGTGTCCCTGTTCATCGTAGGTTCTCCAGCGTGCGACGCAGGCGGGCCAAGGCCCGCAGCCAGACATTCTTGACGCTGTCTTCAGTCCGACCCATGCGGCGAGCGAGGTCAGGAAAGCTCATCCCCTCGATCTGCCGCAGGATGATCACCTCGCGGTAATCGTCAGGGAGCCCTTCGAGCGCATCGGCCAGGAAAACCGCCTGCTCCCGCCGGACCGCGTGTTGACTGGGCGAGCTCTGGGCGCGGACCAGGCTGAGATCAAGCGCGCGCGACGAGTCATCGAGCTCTTCATTGAGCGCGCCTCCAGTCGCAAGTCGCGGCGCTTGGTTCCCAGGTATCGCCTCACCTGATTGGCCAGAATCGAGCCGATCACGCGCCGCACCCACAAGAGAAACTCACGTTCCGAAACCCCGCGGAAGAGAGGGATCTTGCGGTGGATCTCCAGCCAGATCTCCTGGAGCAGGTCGTCGCTGTCGACCTTCGCTCGCAGCCGGCGGCCGACCTGGATCCTAACGAGTAAGTTCATGTAGTTATGATAGCGTTCGAGCAATCGCCCCAAGGCCGCTCCGTCACCGGCCTTGGCGAGCACGAGCAGGCGCTCGGGATCGAAGCTCGATTCACAGCCGCAGCCCCGTGCGTTGTCGTGGTCGATGCGCGAGCTCATGGCTTGGGCCCTCCAACCATGATGATCTTGGTGCCGCATATCGACCAGACCGTTCCCGTACGATGAAGGTTCGCCGGTGCGCGACGCCGTGCTGAGTTCGAGCTTACTAAGGATCGACCAGGTGCGTACGCCGGGCTGCGCGGTTCCAGATCCGGACGGCCGCATTTGGGCCGGCAAACGCGAGGGAGGCGCCATCGGGCGAGAAGGCCAGCGCCTTGACCGATCCCATCTCATCGCAAAACCTGGTCTCTACGTGGCCGGTCGCCAGGTCCCACAGCGTGATTTGGCGGTCACCCCCTGCCGACGCCAGCATGCGGCCGTCGGGCGAGAACGCCAGCGCGCTCACACCCTGCTGGGCCCCCTTGAGTCGGCGCCGGACCGAGCCCGTTTCCGCATCGACCAAGGTCACGTCTTGCGGGCTCCAACCGGGCTCGGCCACGGCGACCGTTCGGCCGTCGGGCGAAAACGCGGCGAACTGGACCGAGCCACTACCGGCCTCGCTCAAGTTACGCAAAACCACGCCGCGCGCCGCGTCCCAGACCAACACCAGCCGGTCCTCACCCGATGATACCAGAAGGCGGCCGTCGGGCGAAAAGGCAACGCATCGCACGGCGTCGTGATGACCGCGCACGACAAACTCCTCCCGAGCGCCGGCCACGTCATGGAGCCTGATCGTGCCGTCGGCGCAGCCTAGCGCCAAGGTGCGCGAGTCGGCTGCAAACGCGATGCAATGAACAGTCGGTCCGGGCATGTCGACAACCCGGTCAAAACCGCCGGTCCGGCAAGCCCAGAGCGTCATCGAGCCTCGACCGGCCGAGGCCAGGTATTTCCCGTCGGGCGAAAAGGCAATCGCGTGCCGCGCAGAGTGATGAGGCAAGACCTCCGATTCCGCCGCTTTCCCGCCATCGACACGACTGACGTCCAGGAGCCTCACCGAGTTGTCCCAGCCACACCAACCGAGCGTTCGCCCGTCAGGCGCGAAGGCCACGGTGCCGACAACCGGCGATTCGCGCGAGATCGCTCGAGGCGTTTGCTCGGCCTTGGGGTTCCCTGGAACGACGGCGAAGAATCCGATCGCCCCTCCGATCAAAACCACCACAACCAGTTGTTTCAAGGTGAAAAGCGATACTCGCGTCGATCGAACCGAAACTCGCTCGGAAGCCGTCGCGCAGGGGACAACCGAAAACACCCTCGCCAAGTCGAGACCGGGGGAAGACATGATGCGGAACTCCCGGAAGATGGCATCCCACCGGCTCACTCAGGCTCGATAAAGCCAGTTCGTCGGGGGGAGAAGAATGTTGGAAGAATTCCGAGAGAAACCCGCTCGGCGCAGTTCCCCTCTATGGAGATGAGTCGCCCAAAACGACCGAGTCGCGCCGCGAAAAACCGAACGAATTCGTTGGCGCGGCACCGCATTGACATGGCATGCGCCGCAATGGCGTTTGCCGGTGCCTTGGTTCGCCTTTTGGACTGTCTTTGCGGCTCGAGCTCGCCATTCGCGCCGGCGGTTTAAGGCATCGTGCGGAGGCGCGTCATCTCGTCGAGAATGGTTGGCCGGCCGTGTGCGTCGTGAAACGTCCCGTGGGTCTCGATAACGAGGCCGCGGTAGTCGGCGTGGGTTTGCTTGAGAATCGAGTGCAACCGCTCCAGGCCATAGTGAGGGACGGCGGGGAAGAGATGGTGGGGAATATGCATGTCCTGGCCATACACGAACACTGCCCAGCGCGTGAACGGGTCGGTGAAGAACACGCGCGAGTTAGTCAGGCGGCCGTCGTCGGCGTTGGAGTGCTGGTAAACGTCGCGTAAAAACATGAAGAACATGAACGTTGTTCCGAGCGGCAGGAACCAGAGCAAGATGGGATAAATCGCTGAATGCCCCGCGGTTTCCCAGCGAAGGATGCCGAGAACCACGAGGACGAGCGTGTAATAACCCAGCCGGATCACGCTGGCGCACCGAGGCGTGTAAGCCTGGCGCAGCGGTGTGCGGAACATCGCCCGCTCGGGCAGGGCATAGGTCAAGAGGCCCGCCATCACCAGTCCGGCCAGTCCTGCCGGCAGCAGCCATTCCGGCTTATCGAGGCCCGTGATCACCCGCGTCAGCACGAAGAAACCAAGCACGTAAATGATTCCCAGTACGGTTCCCAAGCGGGCCTTCGAGTCGCTCGGACTATCGCCGTTGCGCATGCGTTCCAGGTAGACGTTCCGTCCCTTGCCCAGGCTGTTGACCTTGAAGTACGCCCACTGGTAGCTCGCAAAGCGGCGCGGCGCGACCAGGAAACAGAAATACACTACTCGAATGAACCGTCCGCGCAGCATGGGAAACTCATCGGCACGCTTGCCATGCCCGAGATTCAAGAGGTCGGGGTCATTATTCGGGTCGTTCGTGAATTGATGGTGGCCCAGATGGAACAGCCGGTAGAAGTGAATTGCGGTGAGCAAGGGGAACATGCAGAAAATGTCCGGAATCAAATCATTCAGGAGGCGGTTTTTCACGAACGAATAATGGGCCGATTCATGTCCTAGTCCCGCCAGACGATGCTGCAAGCCGCCTACCAGCACGATGGCCAGGGCGAAGACGGGAAGGTTCCACCCCCACGCCAGCTCCCACGACTGGCGGTATTCGGCAAAAACGACCGCGCCGCCGATTACGAGAATCAGGCAAACGTATTCAAGTGCCAGATAGAGCAGATTGGTTACGTTGTCGACCCGGCGCAGTAGCATGATTTCGCGCTGCAACTCCGGCTCTTGAAAAGTGGGCCTTTCGCCGCCCGCAACCATGGCCATGAGCGCCTCTGCCCCGACTCGGATTCGCGACGCACCCGCTCCCCCATCGAGGGTCACAACAGGTGCAGCACATTGCCCGGAGTTCCCAGTATGATGTATTCTACGCAGATTATGTAGTCTACTCTATCTTGCTGTCTTTACGATACGCGTACCGAGCGATTCGGATTTCTCGCTGCATTGATCGCTTATCGTCACAGCCGGGACGAAGGCGTGAGCCCAGATTGGGAGCCCTGTCTCGCGAATGGTGATCGGGCGATCGATGAAGATCCACAAGATATTTCAATTTATTGACTTACGTTGAGACTGACGATGAAGTAAGGGCCTGGTTCAAAACCGTCGCGGCCGGGGTCGGATTATGGAGCGAACCGCCGCCCCCGCGGACTGTGCACAGTCTTCAAAAGTCCCAGTTGCCTGAGCTTTATGGACTCGAATCGGCAGGCGCGCACCTGGCAAGAATTAGCCAGGGAGCTCACGCTTAGGCGGCCCCGATTCGGGCGGTGCCAAAACCGATCAGAAGCGGCACTCTGCCAGCCGGCGGTCGATGATCGCGCGGTCATGAGGCGAGGCCGTCTTTTGTCTGGCTGCTTCCAGGTAGTGACGAGCTTGTTCGAAGTCGCCGGCGCGGCGATAGAACTCGCCGAGCGTCGCGTAGAAGAGGTAGTAATGGCGGAGTGCGTCGTCGTCGGAAGCGCCTTCGAGTGCGCGGATGCCCGCCCGCGGGCCTTCGATTTCAGCAACCACAATGGCCCGGTTCAGCAGGTACACTGGCGAGGCGTGGGTCGCAATCAACGCGTCATACAGCCGCAGGATCATCGCCCAGTTGGTCAGGGCGTAGGCTCTGGGCGGCACAATGATAAAACGCGATGCCTGCTTCGAGGTGAAAAGGCGAAACGTGCGTTCCCTCGGCCGATTCGTCCAGGAACTCGAGTGCCCGTTTGATGAGACGGTAATCCCACTTCGTCCGGTCCTGCTCCTCCATGAGCAAGATCGTCCCCTGCGATCGTCGAGCCGGGCGTCGAGTCGCGCGGCGTGAAATAACATGAGAGCCAAGAGCGCCCGCGTGGTGGGCGTGCTGCACCGCGGATGCGAGTAGAGCATATGGCACAGGCGAACGGATTCTTCGCAAAGATCGTCGCGGATCGCCTTGTCGCCCTGCGAAGAGCTGTATCCTTCGTTGAAGATCAGGTACAGAACCTGGTGCACGGCATCCAGCCGCTCGATGAGCTGGCCGGCCTCGGGCGGGTCGAGCGTGATTTGCCGGTCGATCAGGTCGCGGGTGGCGCGCTGGAGCCTTTTCTTGACTGTCTCGTCGGCGACCAAGAGGGCCCGGGCGATTTCGGAGACGCCGAAGCCGCAAAGCGACTTGAGCGTCAGCGCGATCTGGTTTTCACGGGACAAGTGCGGATGGCAGCAGGCGAAGATCATGCGCAACTGGCTGTCTTCGATCGAGGAATCGAGAAACAGCTCATCGATCCCGTCGTCGTGCATGGGCCGAAGGCCGGCCCATCTCGCGCGTCACCCTGTGCTGGATGTCGGCGCGGCGGAGTGCGTCCAGGACCTTGTTCTTGGCGACGCGATGGACCCAGCCGGACGGGTTCTTGGGGACGCCGCGCACTTGCCACGACTGCAAGGCGTCGAGCAGCGTGGCCTGGACCATTTCCTCGACCAGGTCGAAGTTCCGCCAGCCGAAGAACCGAGTCAGCACGGAGACCAGCCGCCCCGCCTCGCGGCGGAAGAAATGCTCGACGAGCGGAGCGACTGGTTCCGGCTGCTCATGAGACATGCTGCGTTCGCGGTCGGATCGGGTCGCGTCCAGCGATCGTTCACTCGCGGCACCAATCCAGCCAGGGGCCGAACCTCGACCCTGCCTCCGGTGAGCAGGTCCGGGCAGCTCTTGGCGAGCTCGGCGGCGTCGTCGATCGATGTCGGCCTTGACGATCGAGAATCCGCCGACGATCTCCTTGGACTCGACGAACGGCCCGTCAGTGACGACCTTCTTGGCGTTCACGACCCGGCCCTCCGGCGTCAGGGCGTCGCCGGCGTCGACCATCCAGCCCTTCTGGAAGCCCTCCGCGATCCAGTCGGTCCACTGCTTCATGTTCTGCTCGATCTCTTGGGGCGTCATCTTGGCATAGTCGTCGCCGCCGCCACGGTAAACGAAGAGAAAATTGGCCATTGTCCAGCTCCTTGTAAGTCTCCCAGTGGGTTTGCGCGAAGCCGGTCGCACGTTTCAGCCGGCTGTCCACTGGCGATGACGAATGAGCCGGTCGGCTGGGGACAGAAAAGTGGACCTGGAATTGTCGCCGGCCTGTCTGCCGGCCGATCCAACAGCGCGTGCGTTACCGACCGAGAGGCTCGTCGAGGCGCCATAGGTGAATCGTGCCGTCGAAGCCGCCGGTGAATAGGATACCGCCGTCGGAGGCAAAAACCAGCGCGTGAGCGCCGGGGTGATTCAAGCGCCGGGGGCGGACGGCGAGCGTGGCCAGGTCCCAGAATGTGATCTGACCCTTGAAGTCGGCGGCGGCCAGGGTATTCCCATCGGGGCTGATCGCCACCGCGACGACCGCACCCGACGCCCCGGCGAGCGCGGCGCGCTCGAGGCCGGTCGTCGTATCCCAGAGTCGCACGACGGGGCTGACCTGGTCGCCGAGCACCACGACGCGGCCGTCGGGCGAGAACGTCAAGGAAACGTATGTGCTCGTCTGGCTGTGGATCGCGAAGCGCTGGCGGCCGCTCTTCAAGTCCCAAAGGCGCACCGAACGATCGCCGCCGGACGAGGCGGCCGTGTTGCCGTCGGGAGCGAAGGCCAGCGAGGCGACGAAGTCATCATGCCCGCCCAAGATCGACAGCTTCCGGCCGGAAGCGACGCTCCAGCGCGTGATCAGCCCGTCCTGCTGTCCGATCGCGAGCGTCGCGCCGTCGGGAGCAAACGCCAGGCAGGCGGCGCCGATGCTCGCTCTTGTGACGTCGTCGAGCAGCGCGCGACTCGTGCGTGCCCGGATCGTAGAGTGCGGCGGCAGCCTCGGCCCGTACGATCGCCAGCAGCTCGTTCTTGGGGTCGAAGGCGGCAGAGCGGACAAGCCCCGGCACGCGGGGCGTTGGGGCAAGGCCAAACCGCGCGCCGAGCTCCCAGATCGCGAGCGAGCCGTCGATCCCGACCGACGAAAGCATTGCGCCGTCGGGCCGGATCGAAAGGGCCTTGATCGTGGCGGCGCTCGCCGAGAGGGTCGTCGCCCGGCTCGCTCTTCGCGCCGTGGTCGCAGTCTTTAAGCAGGCAGGCCGCCGCCGCGGTCGTGGCCACCAGGAACACCACCACCGGCCATGACAGTAGCGCCAGCTTGACCGGACGACCCGCCGAGCGCCACTCTTGCGGCGCGAGAGTCACACCGCCCTTCTGCGCGCACCATCCCCTCGATCATCGCCGTGCCTCCTCTTCCGTGGGTTACCCGTCAAGAAGGGGCGCGAATCACGCCCCTCTCATACCCTGGTGTTCGTGGATCGCGTCGATTTATTGAACCAAGCATAGTTATGATATGTGCATTTTAACCAACAATGTCTCCAATTGCAGGCAAAGACACGTCGCTGTCAGATCGGGTTCGCGCCCGGGCGGGCGGCAATTGCAGGTCGTGCCGCTTGAGAGCCGACCCGCAAGGCGCAATCGCCGTCGTGCAAAAGAGCTCAAGCATGGCGCCCCCGGTCGTTGGCTTTCGTAACGGCCGCGGGCCGTACCAACCCGCTGAGCAATACCTCGATCGAGGCCTGCGCGACCTCTTGCGCCGGCAGCCACTTTACCTTGGTGTCGTCGTGGCCCATGATCAGGTGTAAAGCCGCCACTCCGTGCACCGCGCTCCAGACGATCTGCGAGACCAGGTCAGGATCGTCGTATTCGTCGCGAAACGCGCCGGCCGCGAGCGCCTCGACCACCGTCATCCGCAGGAAACAGTAGGCATCCTTGTCGGGGCCGCCCGGCTCGATATCTTGGCATGACTCGTCATCGTGGTAGTGAATGGCGGAGTCATGAACATAAAGCGGTACTGATTCGAATACTTGAGGGCAAATGCGATATAGCTCTGCCCCAGCCGGCGCAGCCGCTCGATCGGGTCGGCGATGCGCCCGATCTTCTGGAACGATTCCTCGAGCGCCCGAAATCAAGATCGCACAAGCGCGCAGCAGCGCCTCTTTGTCGTCGAAGTGGTTGTACAGCGTGGTGGCGGAATAGCCGATCTTGTCGGCGATCTTGCGCATTGAAACGGCCTCCACCCCCTCGGCGACGAACAACTCCCGCGCGGCGTCGAGTATCTTCTTCCGCAGCGCATCCTGGTGCTGCTTGCGTCGAACAGCCGATTTCATCTCCGACTCCCTGCCTGTAAACGGTGTTAGTTTACTTAACGGTGTTATAAGTGTCAACCGGAACCGGCCGATTTTCGCGGGCGGTGCTCTTGGTGGCTTATCATGTCAGGACTTGGGTCAAATGAGAAGCGCAAAGCGGCTGCGCTCTGCGCGGTCGCCTGCCGCTGCGTGCTGCCTGGAGCCACAGCTCATGATAAGCCGATCGCGGGTCAGCGAACGTTCAATGAAAGGGCGCAGGGCCGGCTGAGCGGTGCACATCGCGCGCGGTGGTCTTCGCGGCACGCACCCAACCTCGCCCTGCCAACGGCCTGCTGCTGACGATTCCTGTTGTCCCCGCATGCCCTGCTAATCTAACTTATGGTGGCAGCGACCACCGGCCGGGCTGTCATGAACTCGGCTCTGGCGTGCGTCACGTAGCGGCAGTCGAGCGAGGCGGTAGTAAGGTGAGCGGCAGCGGGACGCGAATTGTCGGCATATCAGGGCTGCGCGGGGTGGTGGGCGACGGCCTGGATCCGGCGGTGGCCGTGGAGTTTGCTGCGGCCTACGCCAGCGCGTGCGAGCGCGGGCCGATTGTTGTGGGCCACGACGGGCGCATCTCGGCGCCAGTGTTCGCGGCGGCGGTCGAGGCCGGAGTGACCGCGACGGGCCGAGACGTATTGCGGGCCGGTCCGGCGGCGACACCCACGATCGGCGTGCTGGTCCGCGACTTTCAGGCGGCGGGCGGCGTCCAGATCTCGGCCTCCCACAACCCGCCGCAGTACAACGGGATCAAGCTCTTCCAGCCTGGAGGGATGGTCCTTTCCCGCCAATTGGGGCAAAGCGTGCTCGACCGCTGGACGCGCCGCGAGTTTGGCTGGGCGAGCTATGGCGCGCTTGGCACGGCACGCACGCTCGACGACCCTGATCGCGGGCACTTCGAGCGGGTGCTGCAAACCGTCGATGTGGCAGCCATCCGGCGGCGGAGCTTCAAGGTTGTGCTCGACGCCTGCCACGGCTCGGGGGGCCGGCTCGGACGGAAACTCCTGCTAGCCCTCGGCTGCCGCGCGACCGTGCTCGGCGAGGAGCCCGACGGCCGCTACGATCACCTCCCCGAGCCGACCCACGATAACCTCAAAGAGTTCGCCGCGATCGTGCCGCGCGAGGGGGCGGCGGCCGGCTTCGCTCAAGACCCTGACGCCGATCGGCTGGCGATCGTCGATGAGCGGGGCAACTACATCGGTGAGGAGCTCACGCTGGCCCTCGCGGCCCGGCGGCGCTTGAGTCAAGTCCAGGGGCCGGTGGTGTTGAACCTTTCGACCTCGCGCGTGACCGAGGACATCGCTCGCCGGCTGGGCTGTCCCGTCGTGCGCGTTCCCGTCGGCGAAATCAACGTCGTCGAAGCCATGGTAGCCGAACGGGCCGTTCTGGGCGGCGAGGGCAACGGCGGCGTGATCGATCCCCGGGTCGGCTACGTGCGCGACAGTTTCGTCGCGATCGCGCTGGTTCTCGACCTGCTGGCCGAAACCGGCCAGCCACTGTCGCAACTCGTCTCGCTGCTTCCACGGCATGCGATGGTCAAGGACCAGTATTCCTTGGGAAACCGCCATGAGGCCCAGCCAGGAAATCCGGCGGGCCATCTTGACGTACACGCGCTTTTCGACCGGATCGCGGCTGCTTATCCGGCCGCGCGGGCCGATCACCGTGACGGACTTCGCCTCGACTGGGACGATCGCTGGGTGCACGTGCGCGCCAGCAACACCGAGCCGGTTGTGCGCGTCATTGCCGAGGCCGCCGAGCCGGCGCTGGCGCGCGAGTTGGCGCGCGCGATCGGCCGATTCGTCACGCAAGCTGGGGAGGACGCGCAATGAGCCGCTCGGGCTGGCCCACCTTCGCGAGCCCCCCATCGGTCGCGTTCGTCGACGTCGACGGCACCCTCTTGGCACAGACCACGACGTTCCTCTTCGCACGGATTCTCCGCCGCCACGGCCTGATTCGCCGGTCGTTCTGGCTGCGGGCGCTTTACCACGGTTTGCAACATCGCTTCGGCCGCCTCGACTACGGGCGCTTGATCGAAATCGGCCTCAGCGCGATCGCGCGCGTTCCGATTGTCGAGCTCGAACGGATCGCCTACGAGAATTTCGTGGAACACGTGCGCCCGCGTCTCTATGAGGGTGTGGTCGACCACATGAACGCTCTGAGACGCTCGGGTACCGCGATCGTTTTGGTGTCGTCGTCGCCGGGACTGGTGATCGAGCCGCTCAGCATCTACCTGGGCTGCACCGATACTCTCACTACGCCCGTGGTGATCGAGCGCGGGCGCTTGGTCGGCGTTGGGTCGGGCCCGCCCTGCTATGGCGAGGGAAAGCGTTACTGGGCCACTCAATGGGCGCTTGCACACCATGTGAGCATGGCTGACGCCGCGGCTTACGCCGACAACTGGAGTGACCGGCTGCTTTTGGCAGAGGTTGGCAAGGCTGTGGTCGTCCATCCTCGCGGGCGCCTGCTGCGGCTCGCGCGGGCGAGTGGCTGGGATGTCGTACGGCCCAGACGCCCTCGGCGTACCAAACCAATTGCCAATAGAGCGTTAAGGCGCGAAAGCGACGGTCGCCACTCAAGAAGATAGATCGAGTAGCGAATACTGGTGTAGGGGAGGAGACCTTGTGGCTTGACTTGGCTGCCACAATGTAAATGAGGTGTCGGCGTGGGGCCTTCGCGGTTCGCCAGAGCGGGGGGCACGACCCCGTAGCCCTTTCCCGGGCGCTTGTTATAATACGCCGGCGCTTTGAGCGATTATTGTGAAGGAAAGGGTCCGTTTAGTTGAAAGCGGGCCGGTGCCTGATTTGGCCCACGGATGAGGCGAGGTGAAACGGCCAACTATGATGGAAAACACACCGCAAGAGGATACGACACAGACGGTAGAGCCCTCCCAAGGCGGGGAGGCACCGATTTCTCGCGCTCGCAAAACGGGTACGACGGCTGTCGCACTCGTGATCGGCTTGGCCGCCCTGACGGCCCAGGCTTCCGAAACCGACTTGGTACGCGACATTCAGCGTTATTGCACGGTCTGCTGGCGCAATGCGCGACTGGATCCCAGGCTCTGGGACGATTGCACGCAGGAGGTCTGCTGCCGGCTACTTACCAAGGCCCGCGAGGGCCAGCTCGATCTGGCGCTGGTGCTGGCCGAAGACACCGAGGAGCGTCGCGAGTTGGTTCGTGCGATCGACATGGTGCGCAAGCGTGTGCAGCGCACCAAGCGATTTCAGCCGCTGGATGCTTCGGCAACCGCGTCAAACCGATTGGACCAGCGCGAGCGCGACCGGTTGGAGCTCGGTGAAATCTTGGAGGGCGCGCGCGCGCCGTGCTCAGCGCGCGGCAGGACCGCATCATCGAGCTGTGGATGCGCGGCTGGTCGGTCCCCGAAATCGGCGCCGAGCTCAAGATGGCCGTCACCCGGGTCAGCGATGAGAAATACAAGGCCCTGCGCAAGCTCGAGCAAGCACTGCGCGACCGGCGCGACGAACTGGAATTCGGGCTGCCTTCGGCTAACGCCGCCGCAGTGTGACGCGTGTTGTTCGTGCAACCGCGCCCGGCGTCTGCGATCGGTGCGATGCGTGCCAGCAGCGCTCTGATCTGCGGTAAACGGGCGCTATGCGCCAGCCTTGATCGCTTCGAGCACCGCGGATGGATGGCCGTTAACCTTGACCTTGGGAAATACCTTTCGAACGACGCCCTTCGGGTCAATCACAAACGTGGTGCGCTCGACCCCCATGTACTTCCTGCCATACATGTTCTTCTCTTTCCAGACCCCATAGGCGTCGCACACCTTGTGCTCGGGGTCGGCGAGCAGAGTGAACGGAAGTTCGAATTTCTTGGCAAACTTGGCGTGCGATTCCGAGGTGTCGGGGCTTATGCCGAGAATGACGGCGCCGGCCTTCCTGTAGTCGGCGAACGAGTCGCGGAAGCCGCACGCTTCCTTGGTACAACCGGGCGTGTCGTCCTTGGGATAAAAGTAAATCACCACGGGCGAACCTTTGAGCTTCGCGAGCGTCACTTTCTTGCCATGCTGGTCGGTGAGAGTGAAATCAGGTGCCGGCTGACCTTCTTCTGGCATGTTGGGGTCTCCCACTCGGGCACTGCGCAAGTTAATTTGGGCCTCGGAAGCTCGATTTGGCAGTCTTCAATCTTCAATCATTCGAGCCGGCGAGGCAAGTGATGGGCCGGGCCGAGACGTTCGAGCACACGGCCGACCTGGGCCTGCGGATGACTGCCGCGGACTTGAACGATCTCTTTCGCACAGCCGGCGAAGGCCTGTTCGACGTCATCGTGGCGAATCGCGCAGACGTGCACCCGGATGAGACCGAGTTTGTCATGCTCGACGCCGAGTCGACGGAAGACCTGCTCATCGCCTGGCTCAACGAGCTGATTTTTCGCTGCGAGACCCGGCACCGGCTCTACACGCGGTTTGACGTGGAGGTCGACGCCGCGGGCTTGCAACTGCAAGGATCGCTCGGCGGCGAGCCGATCGACCGCACGCGGCACATTCTCGACCACGAAGTGAAAGCCGCCACGCATCACGGCCTCTCGCTCGAGCGCGCAGCCGGCGGCTGGGTGGCCGAGGTGATTCTCGATATCTGAATCGTCACATCAACCGATCGGCTCGACCGCCAAATGGTGCCGGCCGATGAACTCCTCGGCTTCGGCGCGGGTGAAAACGCCTGCCGTGGTGCCAACAGTGCGCACACAGCTTGCCCCGACGGCGCTGGCGAGCCTCAGGCAATCGAGCTCCGACCGGCCTTCGAGCAAGCCGACGATGTAGCCGGCATTGAAGGCGTCGCCTCCGCCCGAGCCATCGACGAAACAGGCGGGATACGTGCCGATATTCACACACATGGACTCCGAGACCGAGACGACGCCAAGCTGCCCCCGCGTGATCACGACCCGCCGCGCGCCCAGGTCGCGGAACGCCCGCGCCTGGCGAATCGGGTCCGACTCGCCCAGGATCAGATCGAGCCTCGTCGGCGTTGGGCACGAATACGTCGGTATAGGGCAGCACGACCTTGAGCCGATCGAGGTAGTCGCCGGGCCCGGGAGTGGCCACGTCGAGGAACGTGACCGTGCCGGCCTTGCGGGCGCGAGCGAATCGCTCGGCCAGCGCGCCAGCCTCGAGGCTGGGCAAGGATCAAGAAATAGCCGATGTGCAGACACGCGCGGCGGAACTTCGAGCACGGCATCAAGGTCTGCGGCCGTGAAACCCGTATTGGCGCCTACGCAGTGAATGAAGCGGCGATCCTGGCCGCGCACGTTGACGATCAGGGTCTGGCTGGTGGGCCGCACACGGTCTACCGTGACCGTTTCGGTGTCGATCTGGAGAGCCCGGAGTGCCTCGATGGCGAACCGCCCGAAGACGTCGTCGCCCACTCGGCGCAGATCGCGCGCCGTTACTCCCAGCCGCGCCAGATCGACCGCGGTGTTGGCGGCGCCGCCGCCGATGTTCAGCACCAGCTCGTCGACGGTGACCAGCTCGCCTGCCTTGGGCAAATGGTCCAAGGGTGGGCAAACATGATCGGCCACGACAAGCCCCGCACAGACGACGGGTGCGATGTTGTCGGCGGCGGAAGGGGGTTGCGACACGGTGAGAGATCCCGGGCAAGATAGACGAGCGGCCCGCGCGGCAGCGCCGCTTGGGGGAGAGAGCCTTGCTGCCGGCGCCGGGTCGATTGTGCAGCAATCACGACGGATCGTCAATCGAGGCGACGACCTCGTCGCGGCGGAGACGGTCTGCAACGTGCTCGGCGGCCTCGGGTGGTCGCTTGCCGATCAGTTCTTCGATCTCGGCGACGGAAAGGACCTCGCGCTCGATCAGGGCGTCGGTCAGGCGATCGAGCTCGTCGCGGTGTTCTTCCAGGATGCGATACGCGCGCTCGTCGGCTTCGCGGAGGATGCGTGCCGACCTCTTCGTCGATGAGCTGGGCGGTGTGCTCGGAATGGTCGCGCGGCTCGCTCATCTCGCGGCCGAGGAACGGGTGCTCCTCGGAGTCGCGGAAGAAGACCGGCCCGACGCGATCGCTCATGCCGCACTGCGTGACCATCACGCGGGCCAGCCGGGTGGCCCGCTTGAGGTCGTCGGCAACGCCCGCCGAGAGGTCGTCAAACGCCAGCCGCTCGGCGGCGCGGCCCCCCAGTGCGACCGCCAGCATCGCCTTGATGTCGCGTGCAGTAATAGCTGACGCGATCTTCGGTCGGCAGCGTCTGGGTCACGCCCAGGGCGCGGCCGCGGGGGATGATCGTCACCTTGTGCACCGGGTCGGCCTCGGGAATGTACCAGGCGACCAGCGTATGGCCGACCTCGTGATAGGCGGTGGCGCGTTTTTCCTTTTCGGTGATGACGTCTTCGCGCTTGGCCCCCATGATGATCTTGTCGCGCGCCGCGTCGAAGTCGGCCATGTCGATGGCCGACTTGTCTTCGCGGGTGGCCAGTAGGGCCGCCTCGTTGACCAGGTTGGCCAGATCGGCGCCGCTCATGCCGACGGTGCCCCGCGCGATCGATTCGAGATCGACGTCCGGCGCCAGCGGCGTGTTCCGGGTGTGGACCTTGAGGATTTCGAGCCGCCCCTTCTTCGTCGGCCGGTCGACGGTGACGTGGCGATCGAATCGGCCCGGGCGAAGAGCGCAGGGTCGAGCACGTCGGGCCGGTTGGTCGCCGCCAGCACGATCACGCTCTCGCTGGGCGAAAAGCCGTCCATCTCGGTCAAGATCTGGTTGAGCGTCTGCTCGCGCTCGTCGTGACCGCCCCCCAGGCCCGCACCTCGAATTCGCCCGACCGCGTCGATCTCATCGATGAACAGAATGCAAGGGCTGTTTTCCTTGGCCGTCTTGAACATGTCGCGGACCCGGCTGGCGCCGACGCCCACGAACATCTGGATAAACTCCGAGCCCGAGATCGAGAAAAACGGCACTCCCGCTTCCCCCGCGACCGCGCGGGCAAGAGCGTCTTGCCTGTTCCCGGCGGCCCATTCAGCAATACGCCCTTGGGAATTCGGCCCCCGAGCCGCTGAAACTTTTCGGGGTTCTTGAGGAACTCAACGATTTCTTGCAGCTCTGACTTGGCGTTCTCGAGCCCGGCCACTTCGTCGAACGTCGTGCGTTGCTTTGACTTGTCGTGGCGCCGCGCCGGGCTCTTGACGAAGCTGCCGAGAATCCCACCGTCGAACTGGTCGCGCGTCCGCCGGATCATCAGGTAAATGATCGCCACGAACACAAACGTCGGCAGGAGGATCGTGATCCACAGCAGGTTGTTGGCCGAGGTCGGCGGCAGGGTCTCAATTCGGATCAGGTCGGTGGCCACGCGTTCGGGCGCGGCCTTCTTGTCGTCGGTGGTCTTTTTCGTCTCGGCTGCCTTCTTGGCTGCCTTGGCCTCGCGCTTCTCGTTGAGCTCGATCAGCCGCTGCACCAGCGGCTCGATCGAGGTCTCCGATGGAGCATATGCGATGAACCTGTGGACGATCGTCGGAGTCGTGGCGGCAGGGTTCGCCTGGTATGGCTGGTCGCTGCGCAGTTCGCCGCGGATTTCGAGTCCCTGAATCGAGACGCTCTTGATGTTGTCGTTTTGAACTTGTTCGAAGAACCAGGGATAGTAAAGGACCTGGACCTCGTTGCGCGGAACGAACACCCAGAACATGAGAGCGAAGCCGCCCAGCAAGAGCAGCCAGAGCCAAGGTGGCGTCGGCGTGCTGCCGGAGCCGTTCGTCTTGCGACCATTGTTACTTGCAGGCCGGCGCGGGGGCTCTTGCTGCGTCGGTCGGTTCTCCATACGTTCTCACTCTGTTCCCAGGCGGAGATGGACGCCAGTCGTCCCTAGCTTGCTCTCGACACGGCGCAACGCTCGCCAGCCGACCAATCGCCGCTAACCAATTCTAACGTAGATTCGGCAAAAGTTCAGGGGGGCTTCCGCCGAGGTGGCCACCGAACTCCGGAAGCAGCCGATAACTGACTGCGTGCATCGGCCCCGATTTGTGGATTACACCTGCAATTCGCCGCGCAGTAGGCCGTTTGGCCGTGGTCAAGCGTGTGGGGCGCCGGCGTCCCCCGACTCGAGCCATTTTTCGCAATCCATGGCGGCGGCGCAGCCGGAGCCGGCGGCGGTGATCGCCTGGCGGTAATGCGTGTCGACGACGTCGCCGCAAGCGAAAACTCCTTCGACGTCGGTGGCCGTTCCATAGTTGGGAAGCTTGTCGAGGAGGCCGGGTGCCGCGTCAACGCCCTTCCAAGCCAAGGCCGTCCGCGTGAGCAGATAACCCTCTGGCGTCATGGCCAGTTGGCCCTTGAAGATCTCGGTGTTGGGCACGTGGCCGATCGCCAGAAAGAGCCCGTCGATTTTCAGGTCGTGCATCGAACCGTCCTTGGTCGATTTGAGCTTCACTCCCGTGAGCACGCCATGACCGTTCTGCGGCTCGCCCAGGACTTCGGCGACGACCGAGTTCCACGCGTAGGCGATCTTGGGGTTCTTGGTGAGGCGGTCCTGCATGATTTTCGACGCACGCAACGTATCGCGCCGATGAATCAGCGTGACCTTGGTGGCGAACTTGGTGAGGAACGTCGCTTCCTCGATGGCAGAATCGCCGCCGCCGACCACGGCGATCTCTTTACCGCCGTAAAAGTGGCCGTCGCAGGTGGCGCAGGTGCTCACGCCGTTGCCGCGGTATGGGCCTTCGATTCCCAGCCAGCGAGCCGACGCGCCGGTGGCCACGATGACCGCGCTGCTGGAGTACTCGCGCAGCGTGCCGCCCGCGGGATCGCCGCTGGGGTCGTCAGTTGTCTTCACGCGAAACGGCCGCTGCGACAAGTCGGCCTCGAAGGCCGTTTCCAACCGGCAATCAGCTCCGAACCGCTGCGCCTGCTTCCGCATCAGCTCCATCAAATCGGGGCCTTGAATGCCTTCCGGAAAGCCGGGGAAATTGTCCACCGCCGTGGTCAGGGTCAACTGCCCTCCCGGTTCCTTGCCCTCCAAAACCAGCGGCGCCAGGTTGGCCCGCGCCGCGTACAGTGCCGCCGTCAGGCCCGCCGAGCCCGACCCGATAATGATCACCGCTGCCTTCTCTTGCGACATTGTTTCCTCGTCTACACCCGGCCATGACCCGCGACTGGGCCGAGACCAGGGCCCAGTGCGCCGTCGCGCCTGCCGGCGAGCCAATCCCGCATGCTGTCGCGACGAGTGGCTCCATTATACGGCGCATGGGCGCGCACGCACGGGCCGACCGCAGACCGAGCCTACTTCGAGTCGTCGGGAATGATGCCGGGAAGGTGCGGTTGTCCCATTCGGCAGACTTTAGCTCGGTTCCCGCAGACGTAACCTAGAGTCGTAGTAAGCCTCCACTGCCCGGAACGCGCCAGACGTGCCGGTCAATGAAGCCGAATGTCGAAAGGAAGTGCACCTTGGCGATCAGACGAGGAAGCAACCAATGCTGGTCTTGACCCGCAAGCTCATGGAAAAAATCTTCATCGGCGACGAGATCTGCGTGACGGTGGTGCGGCTCGAAGGAGGGCAAGTGCGTCTCGGCATTGACGCCCCGCGCGAGGTTTCGGTCGTGCGCGCCGAGCTGGTACCCGATCGCGCCGCCGCCAGCGTGCGCCCGCCTCGCGCGCCGCGCCGGCCCGCATCGGCCCGAGGTCAGGTACTCACCATACGCGGCTCGTGGAAACGATATCCGACGCCGCGGACGGTTTCGATGAGCTCGCCGGCCTCGCCGAGCTTCTTTCTCAGGCTCTTGATGTGCACGTCGATGGTGCGCTCGAGCACGATCGCGTCTTCGCCGATGGCCGCGTCCATGAGCTCAAATCGCGTGAACGCCCGTCCCGTCTGGCGCAGCAAGACCTCGAGTAGGCGGAATTCCGTGGGCGTCAGCGGCAACTCCTGGTCGCCCGCAAACGCACGATGGCTGTGGCGATCGATGCGGATCCCCTGACTTTCGAGCACCGTGCCGGCGGCCGGCTCATCTTTGAGCTGGCGCCGCCGCAGCTCTTTCTTGATGCGCTCGATCAAGATCTTCACGCTGTACGGCTTCGTGACATAGTCGTCAGCCCCCGTCGCAAAGCCGACAAGCTGGTCCGACTCTTCGGCCTTGGCCGTGAGCATGATGATCGGAATGTCGCGGGTACGAGGGTTCATGCGCAGTTCGCGGCACACCTCGAGGCCCGGCTTCTGCGGCAGCATCAGGTCCAGCACGATCATGTCGGGAAGCTTGAGCTGCGCTTGCCGCAAGCCTTCCTGGCCGTCGAACGCCGACACGACGTCGAACCCCTCGCGCTCGAGGTTGCAAGAAAGCACCTCCACCAGCGAGCGTTCGTCTTCAATCACCAGTATCTTCTGCCTGGGCATGTTTCCGTGCGATCCTCTGGCTGCGATACCCTTGGCCCATTCGCGTGCCCCTGATTCTAGTCGAAAGGTTGTCCGCGAGATGTCCAAATCCTGAAGAATCTGTGAAGACCGCGCAAAAGTCGCGGCGGCCACGCGCTGCCCGCAAATACACCAAGATACGTAAGGGTTTCCGCCATTTCTTAAGCGTCGCGAAAGCGGCGGACAGCGCATTCCCCCAAGTGGCAGAAAGTGGCAGAAAGTGGCAGGTTTTCGGTGCGTCTCCGGCACCGATTCACGGTGATCTGAAGCCATTCATACGCGAGCAGCCGCAGCATTCGCTTCGGCGATTTGGTCAGCGCAAACCGCTAATTCGGATTGCCTTGCGTCGAAAGATGCCACGGGTTTCGGCTCGCGCACTCAGCAAGTCGGCGGGCGAGATCAGCTCGGCGATCTGCAGTCGAAAACGCCGGGCTATCTGCCACTTTAGCGCGCTGCCGCTGGGGGCCATGGCCTAGCGCGCGGCGGCCTGGCCCGCGCATGGCGTGGCCGTACTTCTCGAGCAGGTTGTACTTCGACTGCCAGGTGGTGTACATGAATCCGAACACGCCGGAGACGCCCCGCGCGGCGGCGTCCCAGGCGCGGAAGTTACTGAGATCGTCGGCGTCGTAATAGCCGGCGATGACCTGGCGATGGCCGCGGCCGGCGAAGAACTTCAGGCTCTCGCTCGCTTTGCCCGAATTCCAGTTGGCGATGATCACGTCGCGCGACAGCCCGTCCCACGAGCCCTTCAGTGAACCATTCACGAGATAATAATTGTCGACGGCATTGTGGTGTGGGTCGAACATGTCTGACCAGACAACGATGCGCGCTTGCGGATTGACCGACTTGAGAATGTCGGTGCACTGCCGGACGTTATCGGCGAGCAGCGCTCCCGGCGACAGCTTGCGGCGCGGCAGGCTTCGCACCAGTTGGCGACCCTGATCTCGTCGTGCGACATGAAGAACGTCTGGGGATGAAACAGCTCGTTGACCCGCTTGGCCTGATCGCGCAGGATCGCGGTGAGTTTGGGCTCGCTCAAGCAGCACATCATCTGAAAGCCATGCGTGATCACCGGGTGATACCAGCTCACGAGGAGGCGGGCGCCGGGCTTGATGCGCGATCCGGGCGGAATGGAGAGAGGTGCCCCGGCGTGGTCGAACTCGTACTCGCCCTCATACGGCACACGTCCGAGCTTGGGGTCGACGACCGGTGCGAAGTCGCGGCCTTCGATGTAGGTCGCGCGGCCGTCGGCCGATTTGACCACCAAGGGACAGCCGTCGCGCCTCAATATGTTCACAAGCGCCAGTTCTTCAAGCTTCAGGTCGTCGACCCAGAACGTGCCTTTCCCCTCGCCCCAGAAGCCGGCGTACAGATTGACCTCACGCTGATCGAGGCTGTTGAACACGACTTCAAGCTTTTTCCAATCCTGGGTTGGCTCGAGGCCCCCTTCGTGAAAGGTGAGCTGGCGCCCGCCCGGGGTCGCACCCAGTGCGAGCAAGTGGAACGAGCCGGCTGGGGCGAGGTCGCGTGTCTTGACCCAGCACGACAATCGGTAAGCGGTGTGGGGCCGAAGGGCCACGCGCTGGGCCAGTCGTGCATTCGGCGTGGAGTGCTTGGCCGCCGGTGCGCCGGGCTCGACCCGGCACGAGAGACGACCTTGGTGAAAGACCGTGCGGTCGGCAAACATCGTCACGCCAGGGTCGTCTTGAAATCCGAAGCCCTCGAACCGGTCGCCGCGGGCGTGCTCGAGATCGCCATTGCGCAGCTCGGCTGGCGGTTTCGAGTCGAGCACCGCCTGACTGCCCCTGACGATATAAGGCTGGTCGACCACCGGCAGTCCCTCGGCGAGGTTGGGGTCCTGCGCCAGGTGGCCGTTGCTGTAGCCGATCGAGAACACGGCCGGGATCAACTCGAGCCCCGACTTCGCCGCGGCCGCCTTGACCTTCTCAACGTTGCGATAATAAAAGTCGGGCACCCGGTACAGGACCTGGAGCTTGTAATCAGAAAGCAGCACGGCGGTGTAACCGGCCCGCGCGGCCCGGTCGAAGAGCGCTTTCAAGTCTTCGACCGACCGGTCGACCTGGAGATTGAAGCTGCAATAGAGCCAGCGCTCCTGGTAGCGAGCGTCGCCGGCCTCGCCGGCTTGCGCCGTGCCCAAAAGCAACGCCAGCAGCGGGGCCGCCGCTGCGATCGCGTCGCGAATCAAGTGGCGCCGGTATCGTCTCATCGCTGCGTCCTGGCAAGCACGACCTGGTCGCCTGGTGTTCGGCGGGCTCGTTCGATGTCCACCACGCAGTACCGGCACCGGTTGCGGTCAGGCTTCTCCAATCGAGCGTAAGGCGGACTGATGCCAGAGACAAGCGAGCGCCGCATTTACAGTTTGCTCGCTCTGCTTGCTGCTCACCTACCGTGCCACCGCTTTCGGCCATTAGGCGAACGAGAATAGCGAAGGCGCTTACACCCGTGCGGGTGGCATGCGGTCGAGCGTCATGAGTTAATGGCCCCTCAGCTCCATCTCATGCGTGCAGTTGGCGATTCCGCTGCACGGGCCGAACCCGAGCGATTCGTAGAGCCTCGCCGCTTGTGGTTGCTCTCCGCGGAGGCGAAGCCGATCAAAACGGCCGCGGGCGCGGGTGATGGCTTCTTCAACGAGCCTGCGACCGATCCCAAGTCGGCGGCAATCGGCCAAGACATAGACATTGCGCACCCGGCCGACTAGGGGGTCCTCCAGGTAAGGATCGATTGAAAGGCCGCAGATCCCTACCCATCGGCCGTTCGTTTCCGCGACCAGCAGAGCCTCGCCGGGACGTGCGAAGCGGTTGACGCCGTTCTCCCACTCGCTAACGACGCGGCGCAGGAAACGGTAGCCCGAAGCCTCGCTTTCAGCCAGCATCTCGGCAAAGCGTTCAAGCGGGAGATCGTCGAGGCGGGCAATGATCAATGCGCCGGCCATTTAACTACTAATCGCTGCCATCGGTCGATGCGCCCTGCGACACGTCGCCGGTCTCCAGACCTCGGCGAAACCAGTGTACTTTCTGTTGCGCCGTACCGTGTTTCCGGTCCCAGCAGCGCGTGATCGAGCGGGCGTCCACGTCGCCCTGAGTATCGAGTTGCTGGCGATCGTCGCCGATTGCCGCGAGCAGCCCAAGCGCCGCTTCCACGTCGCCCGGTTCGAGGATGTGCCGGGCCTTCTGAGCGTGGTGGGCCCATACTCCGGCTAAGTAATCCGCCTGAAGTTCGACGCGAACCGATGACGGTTCCGTCTGATCTTTCCTGAACTCTGGCTGGCGAGCCAACTCCTTCTCGGGAATACCCATAAGCTTCTGGACATGATGCCCAACCTCGTGGGCGATGACATACGCGCGGGCAAAGTCACCGCGCGCGCCGTACCGCTGCTCCAGCTCCTTGAAGAAGCTGAGGTCGACGTAGATTCCCGCATCCAACGGACAATAAGCCGGCCCGACTGCTGAGCTGACGTCTCCGCATTTTGACAGCGTTCGCCTGGTGAAGAGCACGAGGCGCGGTTCTTTGTACGCCAGCTTCAGCATCTGGAATTGCTCACGCCATACATCCTCGGTGCTACCCAGAATGGACGCGACGAAATCTGCGAGCTGCTCGGCCGGAGCATGGGTCGCGGGCACTCCCTGCGAAGGAACGGCTTGCGGCTGGCTCTGGACCGAATGGGCCTGCTTCGGAATACGGGCGACCAGGAACCACGCGGCGAGCCCGAAGACCGCGATCCCGAATAGCACGCCCAACAACATCACAAACTTCTGGCGAGGCAGGCGGTCGCTGGCTTGTTGATCCGGCCCGTGGTCTTCCAATCGCATCGGTCGTTTCCCTGATCGTTTTTGACGGGATGTCGAATTGTGTTCCCCTGTGGCGATACTCTGCGGTTTTCTCGGAGTACCGGTACGCGACCGGCCCACACTCATACTACGCGAGAATTGCCTACGGCAAACCGGCGCGCCGGCGCTTGGCTTCATCCCAGCGGGCGAACCGCTCCAGGACGCGGCGTCCCCACCGCCTCGCGGGTAAGATTGCGGCCAGCCGCCGCTTTGGTGTTGCGCGGCCAGCACGTGGTCGAGCGCCTTGGCAAAGGCGTCTCGGTAGCTAGTCCGCCCGGTCGCGAGCAACGCCCGTGCGCTTGCATTTGCTGGGTGTAATGGATCGCCCGCGGGGAGATTCCAGCGTCTGAGCGTAGGGCCGACTGATGGCCGAGACAAGCGTGCTCGCATTGCGGGTCGTGCCCGCTTTGCCGATTGTGCGCGGCCTGTCGGATCGGTTTGGCCCCGGGGCGGTCGAGAATTACGAAGGCCACATCAGATGCGTCACGCGCGTCACGCGCGTCACCGGGAATTCGTAAATCTCTGCGGGAAGGGCCGTTCTGATATTTCAGCGAGACGTCGACGGCGCGGCATGATGCGTCACCGTGCGTCACGGTGCGTCACGCGACCTTAACGAAAATGCGTACTTTTATCGGCGTTTGCAGAACCATCGGGCCATTCCGGCAAAGCGGGCTGAGCCGGATTTGCCATCGACGGCACTTTGGAAGGGGATGCTGAACGCTGAAGGACAAACGGGCAATACTAGTTGACGATGTCGCACATCCGAAGCGGCGAGGCGACTCGACCGCCGCCCTCGAGTAAGCCAGCGTATTAGGCCGAGGCGATTAAGCCAAGTAACAGGCCAAGTATCAGCCGCACGATTTGCGACGTAACCCAGATCTGCTTTTTTTTAGTTTAAGCGGAGAGGGTGGGAAACGAACCCCAGGGTGTCACAAAGTTCTAAGGCGAATGGACTTGTGACACAACCCTTTTGTCGCAAGAATTTTGCGAATTCATCCTGGATCATCGTGCCAAACCGTCCATCATGCTCGCCAATCAAAATTGAGGCCCCATTTTCCACAATTCTTTCACAAGGTAGGGTGGCGACCTCGCACCGTCAATTCGGAGGCCTTGCTTGCCCTCGCGGGTGCGTCGGGCCGGTGCGGTCCGGTCCGATCGCTCTCTATCTTCAGAACCGCAGCCCCGAGCGACAGTTTGACAGCGCCCCGGCCGCCAGCGCCGTCGCCACGATCGGGTCGTCCTCGCGCACCTCGACGGCGTCGTTGACCCACGAGCCGCCCCGCCGCTGCCGCCGCACCAACTCCTCCGCGAGCGGCTCGGCCCACGGAACGTCGCCCGCACCGGCGGCCGCCAGCGCATGCGCCGCCGACCAACACCAGTAGAAGTACACCGACGCCTGCAACGCACTCCGGCCCGGCCCGAAGCGGCCCGGGTGCGCCGCCGCGGAGAAGTTGTCGGTGAGCCAGTGACGGGCCGCCGTCACGCGCACGGCCTCGCGCGGCAGGCCGCATGCAAGCAGGGCGCGAAGGCCGTCGGCGGTCGTGCTGCCGTAAGAGGCAAAGCGCTCGCGGCCGCTGCGGTCCGTCCCCGCGACGCCGGCTTTGTTGCGCGGCGGGTCGCCCAGGACGAAGAAGAAGCCGCCGTCGTCGAAGGCGGGGTCGCGGCCGGCGGGGTCGTCGGCGAAGTTGTGGCAGTTGCAGACAAAGTGCATCGCGCGCCCGAAGGCCGGATCGTCGCCGGTGCGGCCGGCGGCGCGTAGCGCCTCCAGCCCGAACGCCGTCGCCGACAGGTTCGGCAGCGCCGCCGGGTCGGCCGTCTGGCCCGCGGCCGGTTTTCGCGGCGGGCCGTGCGCGTAGCCCCAGCCGCCGTACTCGCGGTCCGACGGCGACCAACCTAGATCCCCAGTCATTTGCCGCTGGAGCAGGAACGAGAGCCAGGTGTCCGCGGCGCCGCGGTACTCCGGGCCCCCGAGACGGCACAGCGCGCGCACGGCGAGCGCGGCGGTGTAGACGGGGTAAGCGAGGCCGTGCGGCCCGGGGACACTGGAGCCGTCGGCGCGGGCCATCGCCGCGAGGTAGTCGGCCCCGAGGCGGGCGGCGCCGATCACGGCCTCATCGTCGCAGTCGAGCAGCGTGTTAACCGCCAGCGGCGTCAGCGCGTCCCCCTCTTTGAAGACGCCGTAAGTCTCCGACCGCCAGGCGCCGTCGGGCGCCTGGCGGTCAAGGAGCCAGTGGGCCGCTGACGCGAGCGCGCGGTCGATGTCGTGGGCGGACAAGGGCGGTCTCCGAAAAACACTCCCCTCTCCCTCGAAGGAAGAGGGGGCTCGATTGGATTGCATTGCGCGCACTCACACGCCCTTCTCCGAGTACGGGGAGAGGGGAGCAAGGCAGCTGCCTTACACGACGGGGGCGCTCACGGTCGGCTCGACGACGGCGTCGGGCCGCGGCGCGCGGTCGCCCATCAGTACCAGCAGCGCCGTCGCCGTGCAGAATGTCCGCCCGGTGATGCAGTGGTTGCCGGCCCAGGAGCCGTCGGCGTTCTGCACGCGCTCCAGGTTCTCGGTCATCCTCCTGTCCCAGTCCTCCCACTCCTTGCCGCCCTTGCTCAGCAGCGACTCGCTGATGTGCAGGTAGCTCAGGAACTCCTCGCCGCCGTTGGAGCCGAAGCCGCTGACAAACGCGGCGCTCTTGAGCTGCTCGTACTGGTCGCGCATGTCGGCGTCGTGGAGGGCCTCCATCTCGTCGAGGTAGTCGACCTTAGCCTTTGCCTGCAACGCCTCCGCTGCCGGCAACTCGCCGGCCGCCAGGGCGCGCTTCAGGGCCATCTTCTCGGCCTGGTAGCTATCGACGGTCTTCTGCCGCGACCCCAGGTGGCTGGCGGTGCCGTACAGCGGCACGCTCGCCGAGCCGACCATGCCGTAGGACTTCGAGCCGCGGTCGTACTGGGCGCGCGAGTTCTTCTCGGCGCGCTGCAGCACCTCGTCGGACACCTTGGCGCCGCGCTGCTTGGCGCGGTTGAGGCCGGCCGACGCCAGCCCGTAACCGACCACCGGCGCCCAGCCGCGGAGGTTCCAGGTGCCATCGGCCTGCTGGTGCCGCTCGATCTTGGCGATGACCTTGTCAAGTGCCGCCGACAGCCGCGTCTCACCCGCGTCATCGGGCATCTGGCCCTTGGCCTCGGCCAGCACCATCGCCGTCAGGAACGTATCGACGTACTCACCGATCTTGTGCTGCACCTGGGTGCCGCGCAGGTCGGTGACGTAGAGCGACTCGGTGTCGGAGGCGCTCGACGCTGGTGACGATGAAGTCGAGGCCGCGGCGGAACTGCGTACAGTATTCGCCGTCGCGCGGCGTGTGGCCGCCGCGGAGCAGGGCGAGGGCGGCGACGCAGGTGTTGGCGACGTCGGCGGGGTCCTCGACGTTGGGACCTTCGACGCGGCCGCCCTCGATGCCCATGCGCCAGCCGCCACCCTGGCACCAGCCGCCGCCGGCGTGCTGCTGGTTGATGAGGTAGGCGAAGCCTTTGTTGACGGCGTCGCTAACGGGTTTGGGCGTCATGGCCCGAGCACCTCGCGCAGGAAGAGTGAGGGGTCGAGTTGTCGGACGGACAGGCCGTGCCGACGACCCATCCATTATACGTGCCCGTTCACCGGCCTGGTACCTGGGCCGGTCTGGAGACGTTGATTACGCCGATCGAGATGTCCGATCAGGCCATCGATCAGGCGGTACTTGGCGATCTGGGCGGGCATGACCAACTCGGGGACCAGGACGCGGAAGCCCAGGAAACGGCGGCCGGTGCGGCCGGGCTGGAGCAACTCGGCGAGGTCGTCCCAGAGGGTCTCCCACTCGGGCGGGTCCGAGCGGTCGTGGCGCCGGGAGACGGGATGACGTGCTGGTTGGGCGAGTTGACGACGGCACCGAGGGTCAGGTTGCTCGATCTCACGCCGGTCTCGCGGTCGCGTACTCGTCCCGGGGTATCCCGAACAACGGACGTCCCGTCCTCAGTCGAACCACTCGTCGGACGCGACGAACGGCGGCACCACGACGTTCAGGATCGTCATCCGCCCCGCCGCCCGGTGCCGCACCCCCGGCGGAATCAGCACGGCGACGCCCGGCCCCACCGCCGTCCGCTCGCCGTCCAGCCCCACCGCCGCCCCGACGGCACCATTCAGGAACGTAGTCAATCTGGGCTTGATCGCGGTGGTCGTGGGCGCGGGCGGTAGCTCGTCCTCGCAGGCGCCGAGGACGCGGGCGATCTTGCAGATCAGCCCCACGCTCGGGTAATCGGAGCAGTCGAGCCGCTCGTTCTCGATCTTGCTCAGGTACGTGAAGTCGATGCCGAGCATCGGCGCCGCGCCCGCTGGCTCAGGCCCTTCGCCTGACGCAACAATCGGACCGTCTGCCCGAACTTCGTGGAGGTCCCGGCCGTCGCTTGCATGTGCCGATGTTTCATCGCAGGATCGTTGCGGCTGTAGTCAACACCGCCGCTGGTTGATCCCCATGTTATGCGCCGTGCCCTCGATCGGGATAGGCAGCGGGTTGGAGCTGATCTCGTCAACATGGTAGCGACCGGGCTTGCTCGAGCGGATCGTAGACTCGATCTCCTCAACCTGGTCGACGTCAATGATGGGCTCTGGTCCGATGCGGCTGATGCGATGCATGGGCGTTCGCCAGGGTCATGGTTTCGAGGTCTGGGGGTCGAATACCTACCCCGGGACAGTGGCCGAGACACCAATCGCCGAGCTTGTTGAACACGAACTGAAGAATCGGCGACGCGGGCTTCAATGGGGAGGGGTTAAGCGCGGGAACCTAGAATGTCGTCGATCCTCCCTGGCGTGTCGCCATCTATGCCTGCGCGTCTGTAATGCCGGCGTCGCGAAGTATCTTGTCGCGCTTCTGCGGTATCTGCTCCCGACAAAGGGCATCGACGAGGAAAGGACAGTTTCTCGGTACGACGAAACCGCAGCTCGCACACATCCCCCGTCTTAAAGAAACGACACGATCGTCGAGTCGATCCTCGTCTATTTCGCAAACAAAGGTATCGATCTCATCGCAGACCGGACAGTCGAAGGACCACGCTGCGCCGATCATCAGCTCTAGCTCCCTCTTCATCTTAGCGCTGGCGTCGAACTTTGCACCGATTTCCTCCCAGTGCTCAGATGCGTCAATCTCCCAGTTGCCCATTAGGGATTGTCTTAGCCGCCAGCGGATGAGATGGCCGAAGCCGAGAAAGCAATAAGAGAGCTTGAGATCGGGTATATCTTTCGCCTGCTGGTAGACGTCGAGGGCAATACGCAGCTGTCGCCCGAACTCGACGGCAATGTCGTCCAGAAGGTCGAAATTGAAGAACTCCTTGTAGCAGGCCATCAGGAACGGAAATCCTATCTTGAGGAGAAGGGTGGCTGTCTCCTCGTCATCGCGTGGGCTGAACCCGTAATGCATGATTCGGTTTCGTGTGAACCGAAAACTCTTCAAGTCCTGTTCATTGAAAGATGAAAGTGCAGGATGAACGGTGGCCACCTGCTTGAATAGCTTTTCCGCGTTGGTGAATTGCTCTGGGGAGATGTTCAGAGTCGACTTTATTGCACTTTCAATCGAAGAGGCGCACGCTGTCAAGGCGTGAGGGAATCGCCCGAGCGCAATGAGGTAAAAGCACAACTCAAGGTTCTGAATCGAGCTGCACCACGGGGGGCGAGACATGAGACGATCCGGCGTTACGCGAAAGAAGTGCAACGTAGGTTTTTCGTCCGCCTCAATCATTAAGTATTCCTCCGCCACTGATCGACCAACGCGTTTGCCGTCTGACGCTAAAACCCAGCGGACCGGCCCGCCGAGCATCGCCTATGATCATACCCGAACCGCAACTCTGGGAAGATTGCCGAGTCCGGCACATCGTGGCGACCCGCAAGCTGCCAGTTGATCGCAATGCCGCGCCGACCGCCCAGAAGGCCCGCCGTGACACGCACGGGCGCTTGACGGCGTTCTGGTCGGCCAAGGCCCTCGTGGTGCCAGAGAGAAGTGTAGGGGACGCCGGGTGACGAAGTATCTCACCACCACGGTCGTCGCTTCTCCATCACATCCTCGACCGCCAGCTTCATCAACTCGGGATCAACCTCGGGACTGAGCCGGCGCGTCACTTAAGCTTGGATCCTGTCGACATCAGGCCCGTGCCCAGACGCGAAAGCTTTGCCCCATGCATGGTCGAAGCGAGCGATCTCCAATAGCGTGGCGGGTTACGGAACTGTTGAAGATCGGGATGCCCGCATGAGTCTAAGCACCAGTTGCCGTGCCGTAATGACTCGAGGGTTGGATTGCAGCAAAGTCGCTTCCCGCGGCGGGGTCCTGAATTGTGTGAGTTGGACAGTTCGATGTCGCTCGCCAAAGTCGGAGGTTCATTAAGCTCTTCTGACCCCGGACGGGGCTTCCTTTCGGAGCCCGATGACTATTCGCCAGTACGGCTCTCGCCCAAGGTCGACCGCTGATTGCGCCATGGTTCGCCCCTTTCGGCCATGCCCCGATCGTAGCATTGGGCCGCAAGATGGGCTTCACCGGACGCATACCTTGAGCGGGAACGGAAGCGAGCTGACGGCCTCGACCGCAGGATTGAAGAGCTAACGAACCGCGTGATTGAGGAAACGACCAAGGCCCGAGAGTCAACTTCGACGTCGACGCAAAGCTGTGCTAGGTTTAGCGCCCCGTGCCCCGTTGTTCTACCAGACAGCGATCACCGATCGGGTTCCACGTATTCACTTCGCCACGGCGCTACGCGCCCGATGCCCCAATCATCTAGCTCGATGTCAACCCAAAGCTCTCCGGCCACCAGCCTCTCGATTGCGTTTTCCAGTTCCACAAGACTAGGAAGCTTCGTGTTCGTCCGGATTCTCAATACGCGCCAGCCTGCTACCAGCAAGGCCCTGTCTTTTCGAAGATCGCTCGCGTTCGATGGACCATGGATAAACCACGTGTCGTACTCAATGGCGATCTTGATTCCGTCGATGCGCTTCGTCACGTCGATGACGAACCGACCGAGCCGTTCCCCATTCAACTCTCCGCCAACCATCTCACAGAGAAGCCGTTGATTCTTGGAGACCATTGCGCCGTTGATCATATCGAGGCAGGACGGACAACCATGCCCCGCGCCGACGGTGTTGTACGAAGACGAGAATGAATGTCCGTTCGGGCACAACCATCCTGTTTTTTCGCCTGTGTTGCCCACCTCCTGCCCCATCCATCGCAGATCGCGTTCTGCTGCCAATGCGACATAATCAGCTGGGGTTTTGGGCATGAGTCCCGAGCACGCCCAGCACCCATTCCCCTGATCGATCGCGTTAAACGGCGCGAACCAACGATGTCCCTGCGGACACTGCCACTCGGTTTTTGTCTTGCTATTCGGTACCACAGGACCTAACCATAAGAACCCTCGCTTCTCGGCGACACGAGCGAACTCTTCAATGGTTTTGGCGATATTCCCCGAACAGTCCGGACAGCCACTGCCACCATTAATCGATGTGTAAATCGCCTGCCATTCATGGCTATGGCTGCATCTCCAACTGGTTTTCGTCCTTGAATTGACGCAATTCGGACCGGTCCAGACAAAACCCCTGCGATCCGCCAGTGCCCGAAAATTTGCCGCGGTCAACGGCGCAAGACCGGCACATTGCCGGCAGCCCTTCTTTCGCTGCTGAATCCAATTAAACGTGGAGAACCAACGGTGTCCGTTTTCGCATTGCCACTCGGTCTTGGTTTTCCCGGATGCAACGACAGGCCCCAACCACGTGAACCCTCGGCTAGCAGCCAGATGATGGTATTCTGCGGGCTGCCGTCTGACTCTGGCTGCCCGTCGTTCGTGGCTGCACTTGCCGCATCCAGTTCCCTGTTGGATCGCGTTATAGCGAGCAGGCCAGCGATGGCCAAGCGCGCATTCCCAAACGGTCGGTTCGTGCGCCGAGTTTACCGGCGGTCCTAACCAAAATATGCCGCGCTGTTCAGCGAGCGAGTGGTATGCAGCTTTTGAGTGCCTTTGCTTTCGTGCGGTTTCCGCGCGTGTGCAAAACCCGCAGCGCATTCCTTGATCGACGTTGTTGTAGCACGCTGGAAACTCGTGCCCATTCTGGCAGCGCCATGTTGTCGGAGCTTTGGAGTTGCGGGGAAAAGGGCCAAGCCAGACGAATCCCCGCCTCGTGGCAAGGAATTGGTAATCACACACGGTTTTACGAGCCGGCATGAGTGCTTTGCCGTTGACCGCAGTGGTTGTCTGAATCTTGCGGCCGTTAGCGCCACGGATACTGAGAACACGGCCCACAATGCTAACCCATTTTGTCCACTTACCACAGCGCGACCAAGCCCGATGGTCGAACAGTCAATGAACTCGATCGATCATGCGGCCGCAAATGTGATACTAGAATGAAGACCCGTCGAACCTGGCGCATGAAATTCCCAACTGAACCCCTTTTCGGAGGTCCGACATAGCTCGCATAACCGTCATCGTGGTGCTGAATAATTCCCGCTCGCCACAAAAGGCAGGTGTGCCATCAGAACTTCACAGGAATAACCTGGGTGCTTTGAGTGAACATACCTGCCATCTTGGAATACAGTGGGCTCATAAGTTGATAAGGAGGACCAATTTGTCCGGCCACCGGCACAACGCAAATTGCCGTCGGTGCTTCAGACAAGTTGCATAACAGATGATGTATCGCTTCCATCGTGTCCCCGAAGTGGTTATTTCCACGATCGAGATTGTCTTCGCGGTACCAGCGACCATCGGAGTCTTCGTGACTCAGGCAGTGAAGTGTCAAGACTGCTGCGGCATGTACGAACTCGTAAATACGATGGCCGCGCTCTATACGGTCTTTGTTTCGCTGATTAGTTCCGAAGTGACGGCATTCATTCGGCGCTACGAGGTCGTTGATGATGTCGAAGGGGTGTGGGTACGTATGATTATGTTCCCCGAGCAGAGTCAACGAATACCTCGTGATAAGCGGTTCAAGAACGCTGTGCACCTCGGCAAAATGCTCTGTTGAGAAGCGGAATTTAGCATGATGGTCCTTCGGGAACTGCCCGTAATGCGAAAACCAGAACCGATCGAGCTTGCCGGTTTCATACACCGGACGAACAACATTTCCCAAAAACGAATCGTACCAATTGCCTCGACTTCCATCCGCTCGATCGAATGGGGCTGTTGCTGGAAACGCAACGCTCAGGGAGGTGTCAAACATAACAGGGCTTCCTCACTATACAGCTCAGGAAGAGTACTCCGAGGACAGGGCGAGCAATTCGCAGCGGCTTGAATGCCCTCAAATCGGTACATCGTGCGACGCCCCTTCCTTCGTGCTTCGTCGCCGCTTGTCGTAGATCTGCGTCGTGGTCACATGCCGGTGCCCGAGCAACTCCTGCACCTTGATGATATCGACTCCGGCATCAAGCAGCAGTGTTGCCGTTGTTGCCCGAAGTGAGTGCGGCGTGTATACGCACCGGCTGGCCGCCAAAGCTTGCGGAACGCACTTCACGGGAGATAAAGCAGACTGAGAACTTGATCGTATGCCGGCAGGTGAAACACCTCTTCCAAGAGCCTCTCATGCTCATGGCCGCCCCTGCATTCCGCCCAATGCTCACTCTCGACCTCCTGCGGTCCTTGCGGTGGCCGTGCGCCTCCGAACACGGCGCCTGCTGCCGTGTCTTCTGATACGAGGGAGCCGGCCTCGATCCAGAACGCATCCTCGAAATCCTCACTCCCTCGCCACCATTTAACGCTACCTCCTTCAGAAACGACGATCGCCCAGTAGTCCTTCGACACATCGACCATGCGGATCGCCGTCGCGGTGAGAGTCGTATCGAACTCAGCTGCAAGTTGCGAGACGAGTTGGAACGATGGCCGCATGCCCTTCAACCTTGGCACCACGAGCTTCTCCGGCATAAGGAGCTCCGCGGCGAAGTAGGTCGCCTCCACCTCGAGCGGACTGGCTTTGTACTTCGTCACCATATGCTGCTCTGTGCATGCGGCGACCTGTGACTCCTTCTCATGAAGCATCCAGTGCCCCAGCTCGTGAGCCACCGCAAACCGCTTCCGTCCTCGCTCAGGGATATCGCGTCTGACGCGAATGAGCCCCTGACTGCCGCGTCGCACGAGACGAGCCTCTGCCCGGTCGAGCGCTTCCTCGATGACGATGACGCCCCGAGCAAGTGCGAGATCCTCGAGCACCAATTCCGCGGGGGATTTGAATCCGTAAAGCTTCCAAAGCTGTGCGGCTGCGCCTACCGCGATGACTTTACTCGGTTTACGTTCCGTCATCGGGATCCTCTTTCCCAAGCAGGTCGAGAAGCTGCGAATCCTCGAGCAGCGTGCGGAGATCGTCTTCAGATGCCGCAGCCTCGAGCTTCCTGAAAAATGTGCCCTGGAGCTGCGCCCGGCCTTGAAGTTCAAGAGCGAGTGCCCGTTTAATGTCCTCAAGGCTTTCGCCCACGTCGGGCAATCTCTTCCTGATCCGCTTGAGTCGTTCAAGGATTGCTGGACGGCTTCTCTTTGCTGCCTCGAGCTCCTGGCGAGCCCGGGCCGTTCGAACCACTTGCTGGACCTCGCTCAAGGCCCGCGTTACATCGATGTCGCGACGGCGAAGCTCTTGGCGTACCTGCTCGTCTGTAAGCTCCTCCTCGCCCTCGCAGATGAAATCGAAGAATCGATCCCAGGCAGGTGCTTGGAACCGAGAGAAATCAGCCATGCTTTCCGCCCTTCTTGTATTTGTCCTGGACCTTCTCAAGCTTGCGGCGTAGCCGCTTCTGCGCGTTGCGAACATCATCGATGCTGCACTCAAGGTATTCGGCGATCTCTCGGGGCTTCATGTCGGCCCACAGACACTCAAACACCTGGAAGGCTTGCTCGTCATCCTTGAGCTCGGCGCATACGAGGTTTTGGAACTTCGAGGCTTCGTCGTTGTTGGCCACGAGGTCAGACGGGTCGGGCTCGCTCGAGCTGAGCTCGTAAACGGCCGACGATTCGTCGTCCGTCTTACTCGGCGCCGTGCGGCGGGAGACCTGGTTCTCGATGCTCTTCACAAGGTGACTCACCTTGCTGTCGACCACGCTTTTAAGAAACCTCAGCAGGTCAGGTTGCTCCGCCTGGTCCCAGTTTCGTTTCCCCTCGAGCAGATCCGTGATGGCCTCTGCTGCCAGGTCCTGCCCTTCAATTCCGCCCGGAGGTTTCCCCCGCGCGAATACCGAACACCACGCCACATTAAGCGGGCGAGCTTGCATTCGGCGTGCAGAGTAAGTCGCTCTACGATCGAATCCCAGTCGGAATCAGATAACTTAAGAACGTCGATCACTCTACACGCCCCTCACCAGGTTGTGGATGCTTAAGCTAGCTTTTCCTCAGGGCTCCATCCCCTACCTTCATGCCGACCAGCACATTCATTTTTTCCATTACAGCCGGCAAATCCGGCCTCGTGAACGGCAATAGACTTATAGATGGACGATCGCTCAACCGTATGGCGCAGACCGCCCGGTTGTCCAAGGAACAGAGACAGAGGAGATCTTCAGCATGGCAAATGAACACGAGCATGGCCACCACCACCGGATCGAAATCCGGATTGATCACAAGGTTTACACGGCGCCGGGAAATCCGATGACCGGCGCCGAACTGCGGGCACTGGCGAGCATCGGGTCAGAATACGACCTATGGCGCGAGAGGCCGGGCCCGGAGGACGACCTCAAGGTCGAAAACAACGAGGCCATCCACCTTCACTCGGGGATGCACTTCTACATCTCTCCTTCAAATATCAACCCCGGGAGGGGCGATGGAGCTGCCTGAAGACGACCAACGGTTTCTCACGGCCAAGGGCTACAACTGGCAACTTGTGCCCGGGGGCGACGGGGCTTTCCTCATAGTCCCGGGCTATTGCGTGAATCCGGAGGTCTATGATCGGCCCCAAACCGATCTGATGATCCGGATCCCTGCCCAGTACAACCTGGCCGGTCTAGATATGTACTACCTCGACCCACCGCTTCAGCTCAGAAGCGGTGGGTATCCCAAGGCGGCCGACAACTTTGAAAGCCATGTGGGCCGTCAATGGCAACGGTTCTCCCGCCACCTGGTCACTCCATGGCGTCCCGGGATGGATGACCTGCGCCTATTCTTCCCCCTCATCAACCGGGAGATTAAGGGAGGGATCCTCGCCGGATGAGATACTCACTGTCGGTCCTCGACGAGCACTTCCAGATGCTCCGTGAGGCGATCTTTGCAGCGCCTGGGCTTGAGGGGGCCGCCTACCTTCTTTGCGGGCGGAGCGAGACCCAAAGGGAGCTTAAGTTCCTTGTGAGAGAAGTCATCCCGGTTGACCCCGCCCACTATCTCGTGCGCGAGCCTCACAGGCTCAGCATCAACTCGGCCTCCTACGTACGAATCGCGAAGGGAGCACGCAAGACACGCGGGTCTGTCGTTTTCGTTCATTCCCACCCTGGCGGATACCCGGAGTTCTCGCTCCAGGATGACCGCGAGGATCCGAAGCTGCATCGGTTCCTTCGTGACCGGTTCCCGGAGGTTCTGCACGGCTCAATCGTGATCAGCGAGCCATTCGGGATATGCGGCCGGCTGTGGTCACCGGCTCAGACGTGGTTGCCGCTTGACCGGATGCGCGTCGTCGGGAAGCGATGGTGCTTCTTCGATCACGGCGAGGGAGGAGATGTCATCCCGGAGTTTTTCGACCGCCAGGTGCGAGCGTTCGGACCTGACATTCAACATCTCCTCGGCCGGCTGCATATCGGAGTCGTCGGGGCGGGCGGAACCGGGTCGGCTCTTATCGAGCAGCTGGCTCGCCTCGGCGTGGGAACCATCTCCATCTTCGACGGCGATCGGTTCGATCGGTCGAACGTAAACCGCGTCTACGGGTCGTCGACCGAAGATGACGATCGGTTCAAGGTGGATATCGCCGCGGAGCAGGTCAATCGCATGCAGCTCGGCACGCGGGTTCTGACTTACCGGTCCCACATCACTGATTCCGAGACTGCCAAGAGATTGCGCGACTGCGATGTCATCTTCGGATGCACCGACAAGCACGCCCCGCGCGGGATCCTGGTGCAGCTATCGCTTCGATACCTGGTCCCAGTCATCGATATGGGCGTTAAGATCGACTCTCTGGGTGGGACGATTCGCGGCGTCCACGCTCGTGTCACCACGCTCATGCCCGGCGAGGCGTGCCTTTTCTGCCGCGGGCGAATCTCCTCTCAGATGATCATGCTGGAGTCTCTCTCCCCTGACGAGCGGCAGGCTCTGGCCGATGAGCAGTACGCTCCCGAGCTCGAGGGTCCGGCACCAGCAGTTATCCCCTTTACGACCGCTGTCGCCGCCCAGGCAGTCACGGAACTCCTGCATCGCCTGACGGGCTTTATGGGCGAGGCACGTCAGTCGAGCGAGGTCCTGCTCTTTCTCCACGAGAGCCGCAGCACGACCAATCGCGTGCCGGTCAAGCAGGATTGCCTCTGCTCGATGCGGAGCAAATGGGGCGTCGGGGATACGAAACAATTCCTCGATCTGACATGGCGGTCACCTGCGCTTGATTCACACCCACTCGACACGGCATCTGCGGATCCAGAAATGGCTCCCGCAAGAAGCGACATCCACAGACGGGTGCACTGTGAGAGTCCCGTCATCGTGCTCCTTGACCGTCCAGTGCGGCATATGGCTCGTCATAAGGTTCAAAGCGATGACGCAGCCGCAACGACAAGGACACGTGAATCGAAGCCACTTCGGCTTCTCGTAAGGCCCGACAAGCACGAGCCTGCCGGCCCGGATCGCCAAAGCCGGATCAGCCGCCTGCTCCACCCGGACGATTCCGCGCAGCCTGCGTCGCCGCCTAAGATGATGCCAACACGACCTTAAGAGCCCGGCTAATGCTGCTATGCTCATGGACTGAACAGCCATGGACTCTGGTGTTCTCTGTATGGCCAAACCCAACATCCGCGTCACCAGCCGCAAACTGGCGACCTTTTATTTCGCAGTTGGGGCAAAAGACGGAGCGCAGGAGGCCCAAACGAGGGATGAGGAACCGACGGGGAGCTCGATTCGGCAGTGATTTCGTACCGTCGGACGTAAAGGCGAAATCTTCCGGAGGCGAATCAGCGATCTACTTATCCTTCACCGCCCCAGTTTTACAACCTTTGGCACGCTACTTTGCCCTTGGTGACACATTCGTTGGGTTTGGGCCTTCACAGGTCTTTCCCTTTACTATCGTCTACCCTTCCTGCCCAGCCGATCCGCTTCCTTGACGAGCTCATCGATGGCTTCTCCACGGAGCCCGTGCTCCGTGATTCGGCGGAATAGAGAATTGGTCATCGACATCGTTGTCGCTTCAATCATCGAATCGCAGGCGGCGGGAGTCGATCTTCGTCGATCACACCGACTGAACCAGACGCACCTCATGAGCTTGCGGCAAGCGTGTTTCCAAGCCTCTACCTGCCTCATTCGTTCTGCTCATAGTGGTCGCCCTTCGTACCGTAGACCAGCCAGGAGATCCGCTCCTTGCCCACAACGGCGGTGTCGCGGATCGACCAGCCAGCATCGTGCAGGATCAGGAAGAGATTGTCGGTTTCGGGCTGTCGTGCATCGGCGGTCACTTCTTCCGCCTGCAATAGAATAACGCTCGTACAGCGAATGCTCGCTGGGTCTTGGAAAGTTTCTCATCCTTATGAATTGCAACGAGTGGTTCGACCAACTCATCTCGAAGGGGACTCAACGCATTCACCCAAGACTCGGTTTCCGCCGGATTGGATAAGGTAAGCGACTCAGAAACTTTCTGTAGATAAGCTGACCACTTCGGACTTCTCGGGTCATAACGAAGAAGTGTGCTCGCTACCGATAACAGTCTCTTGTCCGAGGTCTTCATAGTTTCCAGACTAGACCAGAGCTTTGGAATTACGCTCATTCGATGATCGAGCAGCGCATCTTGTAGCAAAATAAGTTCTTTACCTTTGGCGACCATCAGACGATCTATGAGACCTGGTAGCTGCGAGTCATCTACTTGAGATATTCCTCGTCTTAGATCATCGAGCTGTATGTGTTGTCTTAAATGATCAATCTCTGTAAGTGCCCGCAACAGGTTGCTATTTCCCAGCATATCTTTGATTTCTTTGGTTGCAGTCCGTCCAGGCATCTGCCAATATGCAGCGGCTATTAAGGTGAGCAGTAAAATAAGAGGTGATAGCAAGTATAATTTGATTCTGGAGATAACTCCTGCCTTGCGCATCCATCGCTGCTGAGTGTCACTCCATGTTTTCTTAGGGACGTAAATTCGGATTCGCAAATACTCAAACAGTGTCGGCAGATACCGAATCTCGGATTTTGCGGTCCATAGTGCTGCTCGTTCCGACAGCAGAAGTTCTGCTCAACCTCGTCGGGTTTCTCTTTGCTTTCGGGTTAACCAGTCCCGCAGTGAGTGGACCAGATAATCGTGTGCGAGTTGGTAATACTGCCCGCCTGAAAGGGTTGCCTGATTATCGCTCGAAGAGGAACCGTCCGGATCGGTAGGCGTAATGAGACGAAGTTCACGGTCGAGGAGGTGAATCAGGTCGTCGAAGTCCCTCGGACGATTTGCATAGCCGGACGATTCCAGCAATTCCTGGCGTGATCTCATCTGCCCTTTGATGTCGGTGCCGATTTCCGGCAGTAGAGCTTTGAGAACCGCCTGGGCTGCTTTCTGGTGGAGCCGATGCTCGGGAGGGGCGGTCGAGGCGCTGAAGGTCTCTTCTAGGAATGTGACACCCAAGCCCTTCGTTCCGCCAACTTCCTTGAGCGTGGAATGCTCCCAAGGCTTGCCTTTCATCATCTCGGCAAACATCGCCAAGCGGACGGAAATCACCTTGCCTTCTTCTGCCAGCCCATTGACGGATTGGTTGAGAAAAATCTTCTGGTCTCTCAAGGTATCCGACGCATTCTTGGGGAGCCTTCCGAATGCCCGACCAAATGCCACCAAGACTTTTCGGGCGTGGTCAAGGTCGAAGAGATCAACGGCTGCCGAGTTCTCCCCTTCGATCAGGCGTGTCTCCAGATCCCTCATGAACCGAGTCACTGCCAGCCAGAAGTCGTCCCGCACCATCACGACCGCCTGCACATGCTCTCCGTCGCACTGTCGTAGGGCATTGACCAATTCCGTGTTCTGGTCGCCCCGTTTCGCATGGAGCCACTGCTCGAACTGGTCCAGAACAAGCACCACCTTTTGACCGGATCGGAGTACCCTTCCTTGCCGCATCGCCATGAGGGAGTCGACCAAGCCCGTCTGAGGCGACAAATCGGGACAGGCTTTTCGCAACGCCCTCAAGAGGCGGGCTTCGGTCTCCTCGGCGGCAGCCTCGACGTAGACTGGAAGGACGTGGCTAGCCAGCCGGGGCAACAGCCCGGCTTTGACAAGCGATGACTTACCGGAGCCCGAAGGACCATAGATCAGCCCAACATTGAAGGTCTGATCATGATCGGTCTGTTCAATGCGATCTTTCCAGAATCGGATGGAATCAGGCAGACCGTCTCGATCTCGTGGTCCTGGTAAGAGTTCGAGGAAGAAGTTGGCGTCGTGTTGATCGAAGGATCGGAGACCTTTGGGAACGACCTTGATGTGGGGCTCGTCAGAATCGGAAGCCTTGGGGGTGGTCGGCTGGGGTGAGGCTTCCTGCGTCGAGCCGGGGCGAGGACTGACCACACCCGGTGCAGCCACAGGAGAGGCAGTTCCCACGACGGTTTGAAGAAACAAGCGAAGGTCTTCCGCCATGTCCTTGGCGGTGTTGTATCGCTCAGTCGCCCGCTTCGATAATGCTTTCAGGCAGATGCGTTCTAGCTCTTTGGGGATCGTGTCGTCGATCATCCGTGGAGGGCGTGCTTCCGTCGTGGAGATCAGGTTCAGCAATTCGTTGAGGGCTTCTTCTCTCTCCTGGGCTTTGGCTATGAACGGTCTGCGACCAGTCAACATCTCGTAAAAGACGACGCCCAGGCTGAAGATGTCGGAACGCCCATCGACTCTGTGTCCCTCGCCACGAGCTTGCTCAGGACTCATGTACGAAGGAGTCCCTGCGATCCGGGCACCTGTACCAAAATCTTCTTCCTTGAGCGCCAGTCCAAAGTCGGCGAGGAATGCGTTTCCCAAGGCATCAATCAGGATGTTGCCAGGTTTGATATCCCGATGGACCAAGCCATGAGTATGAGCGAAGTGCAGGGCTTCGGAGATCGTTGCCACCAGCGCAGCCGACTCGTGAAAGCCGGGGCGGTTTTCCCTGATTCTCTTGGCAAGGTCGCTGCCTTCGACGTACTTGGACACAACGAAGCACAGCCCGTCGTCGGTACGTCCCACGTCATAAACAGGCACGATATGAGAGTGATCGAGGTTTGCAACGATTTGGGCTTCAGTCAGATAAGCCTCGATATCTTCCGGGCAAGAAACTCGCTCGGGGCGTGGGACCTTGATCGCAACCGGTCGGTCAAGCTCCTCATCAAAGGCGAGAAAGACCCCACCAAACCCGCCCTTGCCAAGCCGTCTGAGGATCGTGTAACGCCCAATCTTCGTGTCATGAAGAAGTGAGAAGGATTCCTGGGAATCCTCACCGGGGGAATGTGCGTCCTTGGTTGATGAGAGGTTCTCGCCTTCGTCCATAGCTCGGTCCCTGACAACGACCGATCTCATTCATGATTAACGAGCAGAGCCATTGTCTCATCCTGAGCCGGGATGGAACAGTGGGGCAAGGTCGTTGCCAGATCGGGAAAGCGGATCGGTTCTATCACCAAACGCCAGGAATCAACCGATATCGAACTCGTTGTGTGTACTCCTTGTAGCCAGCCGTAAGCGTCCGAGATAACCATTCTTGCCGGGTGTGGTAGTCTGCGAGTCGGATCAACTCCGAGACTCGCAGGAGCCCCCCATGGCAAGAAAAACAAATCCCGCCCTTCAGGCGCTTTGGCGTGAGCGCGTGAGCCGCCAGTTGGCTAGCCGCTTGTCGGTTGCGCAGTTCTGCGCCAAGGAACGGTGCGCCGTGTCGGCATTCTATGCTTGGAGGCACCGATTCCGGCTCGCAAACGCGACCGATCAGCGTTCGATATTACCCAGCCCATCGGCTTTTCTGCCTGTCACGGTGCGCAGCCCTTGAGCATGCTCCCGAGGAACGACCGCCGATCGAGGCCGACCTTCCCAATGGAGTCCGTCTTCGTATCCCAACCGGGAACGCTTGGCTGGCTTGCCGCCTCGTCCGCACGATCGCAGGGACCAGGACTGACTCCGGGGGCTCGAGATGATCAGCCTCCCTCATCCCGTTCGAGTGTTCCTCCACGCGCCGGCAACTGACCTCCGTAAGGGCTTCGACGCACTTTCCAGCTTGGTCACGACTGCTTTTTCCCAGGACCCGATGTCCGGCCACCTCTTTCTGTTCGTCAATCGACGCCGCGACCGACTCAAGATTCTCTACTGGGATCGCGACGGCCTGGCGATCTGGTACAAGCGACTCGAGACCGGCTCGTTCCAGATTCCTGCGGTCGCCCGCGATGCCGTGTCAGTCGAAATGGGCCCCACCCAATTGGCGCTCATCCTCTCCGGGATCGACTTACGCTTCGCCCGGCAGCGCAAGCGGTATCAACGTCCGATGCCGGAAGCCGAAAAATCGGTCGGTTCCCCCTTGTAGTATCGCATGATCGCGCTATAATTCAGCCCATGCTTACTCCAGAGTCATGGCCGACTGATCCCGGTGAATGTCACGACTTGCTGAGCCGGTTTGCTCAGCAGGTTGAAGACCTCCAGGCCGCGCTCGAAGAGGCCGCCAAGCTGCACGATCAGGCCGCCCAAGAGCACGAACAACTCGTCGACGAATTGCGCCGGCAACTGGAGCTCTACCGGCGCTATGTCTTTGGCCCACGACGTGAACGATTGGTCGAAGCCCCCGGCCAGGGTCACCTCTTCGAGCTCGACGTGGTCGAGAGCGTCGCGGCACTGCCCGAACCGTCTCCCCGCGATGATCAGGCACCGGCACGGGCGCGCCGATCACGCAAGCCGGATTACGACCGGCTGACTCAAGTCCGCATCGAGCACGATGTGCCCGAGGCTTTTAAGGTCTGCACCCATTGCGGAGAGGCCAAGGCACGCATCGGGGAGGACGAGCAGCGAGTGCTCGAGTTTATCCCTGCCCGCTTTGAGCTTCAGGTGCACGTCTTGCCCAAGTACGCCTGCTCTCGTTGCCGTGATGGAGTGGCAGCCCCCGAACCTCTGCCGCGTCCCTTGAGCGGCTGCATTGCTGGGGCAGGCGTGCTTGCCGAGGTGGTTGTCTCCAAATTTGCTGAACACATGCCGCTGTACCGGTTCGAAGACATCTCGACTCGCTATGGCCTCTATCTGCCCCGCACCACTCTTTGCGATTGGGTCCGCAACGTCGCTGAGTTGCTCAAGCCCCTCCATGAGCTCCAGAAGGAGCTGGTGCAGACGGCGCCGGTGATCTGGACTGACGACACGCACGTGACGGTGTTGGGCGGTGGGGAATCAGGCAGCCACAAGGGGCGTTTCTGGGTGTACATTGGCCCGACCGCGCTGCCTTACGACGTGTACGACTTCACGGAAGATCGCAAGCGGCGTGGGCCCTCGCAGTTCCTGGCAAACTATGCGGGCTATCTCCAGGCCGATGCATTCAGTGGATACGACGGCATTTACGCAGGCTCCGGCGGCCGGATCATCGAAGTGGCCTGCTGGTGCATGCGCGTCGGAAGTTCTTCGAGGCGCGGTCGTCGTCGCCGGCGGAATCATCGCTGATCCTGCAAATGATCCAGCGGCTCTACGAAGTTGAGGACCGGGCTCGGCCTCTGGACGACGCCGCGCGCCGCGCGATGCGTCAAGCCGAGGCGCTGCCGATCTTGGAGCGGGTGCGGAACGAGCTGGATCGACTGTCATCGAGGTTGCTGCCCAAGTCGGCGCTAGCGCAAGCGATCACCTACGCGTTAAATCAATGGCGGGCGTTATGCCGCTACACGGAGGACGGCCGGCTGACGATCGACAATAACGTATCGGAGCGGCGGGTTCGCGATCAGGCAATTGGTCGAAAGAACTGGATGTTCCTGGGGAACGACGCGGCTGGCCCGTGCGCCGCGGTGCTTTGCACGATCATCGCAGGGACGAAGCGGCATCGGCTCGAGCCGTGGGCCTACCTGCACGACGTGATCCTGCAGCTCTCGGTGGACGCGAGTGCCGAGTTGTTAGCCGGCCTGCTTCCGGATCGGTGGGCTCTGGCGCACCCCGAGCACGTTCTCAATCACCGGCTCGAGGAGTCGCGACGAAAAGCGCAGCGCCGAGACCAGCGGCGCGCGAACAGACCGCGGTCACCGTAGCGCACCGCGAGGCGACGTTGCCCGATCGCCTGCCGCCTGACCCACTGCGTCGCCCGCGCGGGCAGGCCGCGAATAGGTGCACCGCTTCTGGCAAACAAATCCGGGGTCGCCCGCCCGCGCGGGCTTACCGCTGCGCACACCCCTGGGAATCTCGGACGCTTACCTCCTTGTAGCCAGCCAACTCGTTACGAAGGGTTTGGTCTTCCCACAGTGTTTTCAGGACCAGCATCGGAACCATGAGGATGGCGGGGATCAGCGCCGTCCACCAGGAACCCAGCGCCAGGGGCATGCCCACGAAGAGAAGGTAGGCAGAGACGTACCCCGGATGCCGAATGATGGCGTACGGACCGGTGTCGATGACCTTGTGCCCTCGATCGGACTGGATGCGGACAGTCGGCTCAAAGAACTTGTTCACCGACTGTGCCCAGGTGAGACCCACCATGCCGGTGGTCAGAAGAGCATACCCCAGCACGCAGCCCCACCACGGTAAGTGGGACCAATGGAGACGACCGTCGTCCAGGGCTGCGAGGATCGGGATCGCCATCAAGGTCGGCAAGCTGATCGTAAACAAGATTCTATCCCAGCGTTTCGTCCCCTCGTGGCGATTGACCCGACCGGCAATGACATCGGGGTTCACCCTCCGCAGGTAGAGCGTCGTCGGGATCGAGGACGCAAGCAGCACGCCAAGGAAGAGCCACCCCCTGGGCCACGCCCACGTCCCCGCAGGCAGGAACAGGCAGAGGACGAAGATGAGTAGGGACCCCCCACCGCTTGCGATCAGGCGATGGCGGTCGATCGGTTCCGGCTGCTGTGGCTGATCGTTGTTGGTCGCCATGTTCTTTACGCCCTCTCAAAGCTGCGGACCGTACAATGTGCGATAGGCAGTCACTCTGGACGAGCGAACCGCCAGCTTTGGTGTTCCAGCGCCTTTCACTCCATTCCAGGAGGACGCAGTCGCTTGATGTTCTGCTGGAATCACCCCGAGTAGAATCGAATACGAACACAGCCGCCAGCCTCAAAAGGAACCGCAGGATGATCGCCGAGCCGAGGCTATACGAGCACTATGACCGCAGTGAAGCCATCGCCCTCTTCGGGGCGGAAGAAGAAACCAGGAGTCTCTGCGATGGTCAGTGGGTCATCTTCCCAAACGTGGTGATTGGCTTCGCCGAGATCGGCGAACCGCCGAAGGAGCCCCACTTTACCAGCGGCGGCGAGTTCTGCTGGGTGACAGATAAGCCGTATCAAGTTAGCGATGACCAGCACATCAAGTTCGTCCCCCCAGAGGTTGTGAGCCGCCACGCTGACCGACCGATCCAACTCTTCGTGCGACCGCATGACTCACAGCGATACCGCTACGTCGGCGCATTAGGTCCGGCTTGCAAGTTCACGACTAGCGGAACGGGCAACTGCGGCGAGGCGTACTTCAGCCTTTCCCCGGCTCTGCCCAGCGAGATTTGGATCGGGTTTGGGGGTCTGCATCCGGGAGATCTGGACCACGCCGCCATTGACGCCGCTTTGGACCGACTGCGCCACCCGATCAACGTCGAGGAGCGGCTCTGGGTCTTGCAGCAACTCGTCGCATACTGGCACGAGCCGATCGGTCCCGAGGATGGATTCAGCGAACAAGTGTTGGAAAGGCTCTCAATGCCGCACCCGCTACGATGTTGGTATCGGTGGGCAGGACGTCGGTCGGACATCATGAGCGGGCAGAACTTCCTACTGGCTCCCGACCAGTTGAGGATCAAAGACGGACTGCTGGAGTTCTATGCCGAGAACCAGTATTGCTACCAATGGGGCACCCATATCGGGGGCGACGACCCCCCAGTCTTCGGACGCTCGGAGACCACCAACCCGTGGGAGCCGGAAGGCATTGACCTCTCCGAGCATCTCGTTCTCGCCTGTCTGCTGGAGGCGACGATGTGTCACTCGCCTTACGGAGCGTCGGTGTCATGGCTGGAGCAATCGGTCCTCGATAAGATCATCGAGCATATCCCACCGATCTCAATCAACCCATGGAAGTGGGGCGGTTCAGCTCGGTTCTACGCCAAGGGCGGGGCGTTCATGTACACAATGCCGAACGGAGAGTTCAAAGGGAAACAGGGCTACTCGATCTGGATCGGGTCCAAGACCGAGCAGCCCCTTCAGTTTCTAAAGCCCTACATTGACAAGGGCTGGGAGTACGTTGCGGTCTGACTGAGCGAGATGCCCGGACGACGCTCTCGATGATTTTGAGCGATCAACCAGACCTTCGAGGGCTTGCGGAACGATGGCGTTGAGGCGGTAAGGAGGAGGGAATAGGCTCAACGAGGCGACCCATTGTGGCGAGGCGGCTCCGGTCCAGACCGTCCTAACCAGACCGCCTACGGCTTTATCGGTCGAATCGATTTACAAACTGGCTCTGTCTGTCCACCCAAGTTCCAGGATCGCCTCAGCAGGCATCCTGGGCTTTCTAATAAAACGCTGTGATCTTGATCGTCGGTCGAATACCCAGCGACCCGAACGCTTCCATGATGAATCGACCAATCTTCTCGGCAACCAACAATGCAGACGATACCGGCGTAACCCATTACGACCCCCAACGACGATCGCAAAGTCTCACATTATCTCAAATCAACCAGGATGCGATCTGCGGCGTCCTGAGACCGAGTGCCTCTGTTTGTCCAACCAGTCGTCGAGAACGCCGTAGCGGCTCTCTGGGGGCATCTGATAGATCAATAAGCTTCCAATCTGATCATCGGATTTAAGCCAAACTTCTGAAACTCCTGCACCATGATCGCCATGACCTCATCCGCCTTGTCAGCGGTCGTCATGATCGAGTCGTGGATTGTCGCAATGAAGGTACCTGGTAGCTCATCCAGGATACGCCGGCAGATGATGTCGATCATGATCTTGCTCTCGTGAGCTTGGAGCAGGTACGCCAGTTGGTGGTAATCCTTTCTCTTCAGGTCATTGATTGCCTTGAAGACGGTGGGAAAGTCCCCGGCAAACAATTCACATACTCGTCCTGTTGTTTTGATCTTGCCGAAAAAGACTTGGGAGAAGAACAAGCGCTTGAACCCCTTCCGCCTTTGAGCGGGGATACCAAGTCGTCTCATCAAATCGTCTCGAAGCGCCGTTGCCGGTCACGCAGGACCTGCTGGCGCTGGCCGCGCCGGCCCTGCCGACCGAGGTATTCCGCTTCGCCAGCCCGTGCGCCTGCGACGCCTGCCCCAACTTCCCGGGGAGCCGCTGCGGTCTGGTCACGAGGATCGTCCGATTACTGCCGGCGGTCGCCGAGGGCCTGCCTGTTTGCATGATCCGGCCTCAATGCCGCTGGTGGCACGAGGAGGGTAAGGCGGCCTGCCTGCGATGTCCCCAAGTGGTCACGGACAACCCCGACCCTTCCATGCTGATGCGGCTGGCCTCCGACCCGTCGACCCCAATCCCGCCGCCGCCCCCGCATCCGGCCCACTCTGGCGGCTGACTGGGTCGCGCCCCGAGGCCGGCCGCTGGAGTGCGAGCGATCGGGCTAGCGGATTCAGTCCCGCCAGGCCCCGCGGCACACATCGGTCACCCTGGTTGGCTACTCAAACGGGCTTTCCGCTTCAGCCCTGGCGATCGTGATGACCCGCTCGCTGCGTGATCGGGCTGTTGCGCACTCGATCCCAGTCGCGCGCAGTTGGCCGGCCAGGCGCCGAAGCATCGTTGAAAGCGCCCAGGGAGATTTCGGCCAGCCGGCTGCCGCAGACGAGTGCTGCGGCCGAAAGGCGTTGAGTATTCCGAGCAGCTCGGTGGCGGGGTAACCCGCGCGCGCGGCGCGGTCGAAGAGAGCTCTTACGTCATCGACCGACCGGTCGACCTGAAGATTGAAACTGCGATAAAGCCAGCGCTCCGGGTAGCGAGCGTCGCCGGATTCGCCGGCATGCGCGTTCGGAGCGAGCAGGGCCATCAGCGGCGCGACCGCCGCGAGTGTTTGGCGGATCAAACGGCGCAGTTGTTGATTCATCGTTGCGTCCTGGAAAGCTCAACACGCTCCGCCGGCGATGGCCGGGCGCATTCGCTCTTTGAGTCACCGCGCCGGCGGTTGTTGGGGTGGAGGTTCCAGCAATTGAGCGTAAGGCGGACACATGGCGGCGACAAGCGTGCTCGCTTTGCGGGTCGTGCGGGCGTTGGCGGTTGTGCGCGGACCGCTGAGAGGACCGGCTTCTGGTAGAATCTGTTGAAAGAGTTTTCGAACTGGAGGTGTCCCGTGGAACTTCCCGGCTTTTTAACTCGATGGCCCAACGGCGAGATCGTTGTGACCGGACATCGAATCGGTCTATTTTCGATCATCGATCGTTACGAGCAGGGATTCTCGGCTGAGCAGATCCACCAGGAGTTTCCCACGATCGAAATGGATACCATCCGTGGCGCCCTGGCGTTCCATGCCGATCATCGAGCCGAGCTCGACCAGTACGTCGCGGATTACCGCGCGGATCTCGAGCGCCAGGAAGCTGAGTTCGGGCCCACCGCCGCCCAGCTTGAAGTTCGACGGAAGATGACCGAGAAGGCCATTCGCCGCTCGCGGGACGCATCATGAACCATGGCGGTTCGCTACTTGTTCGACGAACACCTGCGCGGCGAATTGCGAAGGCCACATCAGATGCGTCACGCGCGTCACGCGCGTCACCGGGAATTCGTAAATCTCTTCGGGAAGGGCCGTTCTGATATTTCAGCGAAACCTCGACGGCGCGGCCTGGTGCGTCACTGCGCGTCACTGTGCGTCACGCAACTTTAACGAAAATGCGTACTTATCGGCGTTTGCAGAACCATCGGGCCATTCCGGCAAATCGGGCTGAGCCGGATTTGCCATCGACGGCACTTTGGAAGGGGATGATGAACGCTGAAGGACAAACGGGCAATACTAGTTGACGATGTCGCACATCCGAAGCGGCGAGGCGACTCGACCGCCGCCCTGGAGTAAGCCAGCGTATTAAGCCGAGGCGATTAAACCAAGTAACAGGCCAAGTATCAGCCGCACGATTTGCGACGTAACCCAGATCTGCTTTTTTTTAGTTTAAGCGGAGAGGACGGGACGGCAATTGAACTTTTCATTGCCGGTGTCCGGGGCTGGGAAGCTGGATTTCGGCGAATCCTCGATGCTTCGGCGGATGGGAAATGACCTTACGAACGCCATGCTCAGCAGCCGGTTCACGCGGGGGAGACGTTGAAGCACGACAAACCACTACTCGCGTGGCCGGTCTGCTGCAGCACCTGGTTCGACGCGGACACGTTATGTTTGTGACGACGACACATCGGGGCGCCGCTGCCTATTCGAGATTCGAGAGAGGCCAGCTGCCGCGGCTTACACCCGCCGCGGCTATTCTTACCGCCGTCTGTGGGTTCTGCCATGAATGACCTCAGGTATGGCACAATTGCCGAGGATACTTCTCAGCGCCAATCGTCGATCACCATATTGCCCGGCAGACTGTACCCGGCGGAATTGTCGCCGTGCATCGTAACGCCTAGGGTTTCCGTTCGGAAGCCTCGGTCAACGAGAACCCGAAACGCCTCGATCCGACCGTAATTCATTCCGCAAGCCACGCGCTCGCACTCCCGCCGCGCCGCAAAGTGTTCACAGGCAGCGACCAGATGAGCGAACGCATCCACTGAGTGCGCGGAGGGCCGTACTGCTGCGAACTTGACGTAGCAGGTTCCGGTGCCGCCTTCCGTCTGCCGACCGCAATGACAGACAGCGAAACCCTCCAAGTGAGCATCGTCTCCCAATAGAATCGTGTCTCCCAAGGAGAAGCGCGCAACGGCTTCGATTTCAGAGGAGACATTGAGCCCCCGGTAGATCGCGTCGGTCACGGATGCGCACCAACTGCCGACGCGCCTCCCCTTTTCCTCGCCCAGTTGGGACCAGAGGACGTATGCCGGGTTCCCGGAGGCGGTGGGGGACTTCAGTTCCATGAGGGCGGTCAGGAAGCGGGGCCAGAATCCGAACTTCTGGTATAGGGAGATGTGCTTGGGGCTCTCCGGGAACGTAAATAAGCCGCGGTGTGTGATCCCCCAGAGGTCAAATTGATGCACCGCTTCGGCGACGAGTCGCTTCCCAATGCCCTTGTCCCAGACGACAGGATCGACGGTCAAAGGCCCGAAGAAGCCGACGGTTCCCCACTGCGTCGTAAAGTTCGATCCAACGATTCGTCCGTCCATTTCCGCGACGAAAGCGTTTTCGGGCTTCGCCTTCCACCGACCGTACACATAGTCGGCATCTCCGAAGGCGGCCATCGGGTTTTCAAGCCGAAACTGCTTGCCAAACGCGCAACGGAAAATGCGCTCCGCTTCGCTCAGGTCGTTCTCCCCCATCGGGCGAACAATCGTGGCCATGACCCACCTTCTTTGGCTATGACGACCAAGCGTCCGCCTGCCGAACTTCTGTTTCTCTAACGAAACGAGTCTCATAATACTTGCGATTGGAAGCCCTGGCCAGCACCCGTACTTCCGTTTTTGCAAGGTGTTACGGAGAATTCGGCTGCGCGAATTGACCGAGCAAATCTTGCGCAGCACAATGCACGTATGAAGCTACTTGAACAGTACGAAGCGGCATGCAAAGTAAGGCGACTGGCTCCGCGCACTATCCCCACATATAGGCGCTGGGTTAAGGAGTTTCTGCGCTTTCATCATGATCGCACATGCCGATGGATTCATCCCCAGGACATGGGCGAGCCAGACGCGGAAGCGTTTCTGACTCACCTGGCCGTCAACCGCCGTGTGGCCGAGAGCACGCAGAATCAGGCGCTCGGGGCGATCGTGTTTCTCTGTCGCGATGTCGTTGGAAAGGATTTGGGTTCACTTAATGCGGCCCGGGCCAGGCGGCCGAAGCGGCTTCCGACCGTGCTTTCCAAGGACGAAGTCCGACGACTGATCGCAGCGATGCCCGAGAAGGGTGCGCATGGGCTCATCGTCGAACTCCTGTACGGCACAGGGACGTGCCATACGCTGCGGCATTCCTTCGCCACGCATTTGCTGAAAAATGGCTACGACATCCGCACCGTGCAGGAGTTGCTCGGCCACAAGAGTGTCGAGACGACCATGATCTACACGCACCTGATGAGCAAGCCGGGCCTGGGGGTGCGCAGCCCCCTTGACGGCTAAATGGACTTGGGCGGTTTATGAGTTGACCGCCGAAACGGACGATGGGATTTGAACCGCGGATGGTCTGACCGCGAAAGCAATTGCGTCAACTCATGCCGAATAGTGGATCATCCCGCGATGAGCATTGAACTCCGCGATCGAGTCGCAAATCCCGGCGTAACAGCGAGAGAATCCGTTGCCGTGCTTGTCAAAGGGCTGGTTCTAAAACCAAGCGGAGAGGGGGGGACGGCAATTGAACTTTTCATCGCGGGCGTTCAGGGTTGGGACCCTTTACGGCATGGATGCCGCTCAGGAACCTTCTTTTGGCAGCCGGGCAAGCATCTTGCCGAAGCACTCGAAAACGGTTCCTGCCACCTTTATTGGGCATGGACGCCCCCCGTAGGATTGTGCCGCGGGCGATACGCCGTGCTGTTCGTCGTGGGTGTACGGCTCGCCGAAGTAGGGGAACTCGCCCCGCGTGCGCTGGCGGTCGGGAGCGACGCCGTCACTCAGCGCCTGGTTGGCCGCGAGAGTCAGCATCACGTCCAGGGCGTCATCTCCCAGGGCGCGACCGTTGAACCCGGCGTAATCGAAGGAGGCAAATGTGCCGATTTTGTAGGGCAGCGTCGCCGGACAGAGAACACCGGCGATACGTTTCCCGTGCTCAGCAGGGTTACCCGACGTGTTCGCGTACGTTGTCATATTCCGCACAAACGCCGCGATGGGTTCCGAGAATTGAGCCACATCGTCACAAGGCAAGGAACGGTTGAAGGCTTCCTTGAGATCTTTGCTGTTATCGCTGAGAAAGATGTGCGTGATCATCGGCAGCCCCCAGCGTGACACCTGGACCTCCGGCGCATGACCGACGAGTGAAGCCGTCGCCCAGGCTCGGACCGTGCCTTCCCCAATCAGGCGATTGGGGACTTCCAGCACGATCGCCGAGACGTTCCGATTGGCGAAGAAATTCCTTCGACTAACGAAGGCTTGGGGGTTGTACTTTTGCTCTTTGTAGAACGATGTCATGAAGTCATGAACCCCCGCCTGATCGACGGCGAACGGGTCCGGAGCCAGTCCGGCGTAGGCCCGTATCCCCGATCGGCCGACGAATTCGCCGGTTTCGCCTTCGACAAGCAACTCGCCGCCGAGGCCGTGAAGGGCATCCTCGCCGCTTGCCATGCGAACCTGGCAGTCCTGGACGTGGCGATGCTCGGTTCCGTCGGCATGGCGTGGGTCGCCGAACCTGAACTTGAACGTAAGCTCCTCCCGCGCGTCGCCGTTCAGGTCGAAGCGGAAAGCGTACAGGCCCTCATCTCGGAATGTATCCGGTGCGGACAATCCCGCATCGGCGTTCACCGTCATGGCCATAACGGTCGTGCCAGCGGCCCCATCGAACAAATAAAAATCGTTTACGCAGATGCGCGGGTCTTCTCGGGCGGTTGGCGTATCAAAGTGATGTGACATGGAACACTCTTTCTGCTGGACAGGGACCAGTCGCCCTGCGTTGTTATTGCACCAAAACGGAACGGGCTCCGAGGTTATTCGTGAAAAATGGGGGTTCCCCACGGTGCGCCCGTCGCGCCTCCATCGACCATCAGCTCGATGGCGTTGATGTAGGAGGAGTCATCTGAGGCAAGGAAAAGTACGGCTTTGGCAAGTTCTTCCGGCTCACCCCAGCGGCCCAGTGGAATCCTGGACGAGATGGCTTTGGCCAGCTTGGCGGACTCATCTGCAGACATAGAAGCGCGTGGCCCGCGATTCCAAATGGGAGTCTTCGTCGCGCCTGGCGCCACGACGTTCACACGAATGTTGCGCGGTGCAAGATCGGCGGCGATGGAACGCGCCATGGAGACAACGCCGCCCTTCGTGGCCGCATATGCGGCCACACCGGCTTGGCCCAGATGGTTGTGTACCGATCCGTTAAAGATGATGCTGCCGTTCTCGTTCAGCAAAGGGGCAGCTGAATTCACCGTAAAAAAAGCGGCACTGAGGTTGGTACGAATGACATTCTCAAAAATCGCCTCGTCGGTCGAGCCGGTAGGGGTCTGGCCGGAGATGCCGGCATTGGCGAAGACGATGTCCAGCTTGCCGAAATCCTTGGCAAGATCCGCGAAGAGCCGCTTCCGGTCGTCCGCCACGGTAACGTCGGCGCGATAGCCGCGCGCGTTGGGCCCCAGTTCGGCGACTGCTTGATCCAGCGACTTCTGGTCCCGGCCGGTAATCGCGACTTCAGCGCCTTCTGCAACGAAAAGGCGGGCAGTGGCCAAGCCGATGCCGCTGTTTCCGCCGGTGATGAGAGCCTTCTTGCCTGTGAGTTTCATGATTCCTCCCTGCCTCCTGTTGGACTGCGAACATTTGGGCCATTGACCTTTCTTTCAGATCAGGTTGCCAATTTCGCCGTCTATGATCGCAGCGATCTGAACCCCGCACGAACTTCCTCTGAAAAAAGTTGCGGCTGCTCCCAGGCGGCGAAGTGTCCGCCCTTTGGCAAGCGGTTGTAATGGATCAGTTTGGGATACGCCTGCTCTGTCCAACTCCGCGGGGCTGGATAGAGTTCGTCAGGAAAGACGCTCACGGCAACCGGGATGGAGACGCCTTTGGCATTGAAATACCCTTTCCCAAAATACTCCCAATAGAGACGGGCGCCAGAAATCGCCGTGTTCGTCAACCAGGTGATCGTGATGTTGTCGAGGATGTCGTCGCGGGTGAGGCCCTCGGTCTTTCCGTCGAAGACGCGGGCGATCAGCTCGTAGCTGCGTGCGTCGTGATCAAGGAAATAAGCCGCCAGGCCGACGGGTGAGTCCGCGATTCCGTATAATGTTTGCGGTCGCAGCCCCATCTGGTACCCGTAGGCGATTCCCTTTTGATATACGAACTGCAAACGCTCGTAAGCGATTTTTTCATCGGCTGAGAGACCCGCTGGCGCCGGCTTGCCGGAGAAGGCTGCCTGATCGATGTCGGCGGGAAAGATGCCGGGCATGTTCGTGTGAATGCCGAGCAACTCCGGAGGCGCCTGCAGGCCCATTTGTTCGACGATGATCGCGCCCCAATCGCCGCCTTGCGCCACGAATTTCGTGTACCCGAGGCGCTTCATCAGCATCGTCCAGGCACGTGCGATATGGGTGGGGTCCCAGCCAGTCGAGGTGGGCTTGCCTGAGAAGCCGTAGCCCGGCATTGAAGGGATCACGACGTCAAAGGCGTCTTCCGCCTTTCCGCCGTGTGCGGTGGGATTGGTAAGTGGTTCGATAATTTTCAATTGCTCGATGATCGAGCCGGGCCACCCGTGGGTGACGATGAGCGGCAACGCATTTTCATGTTTCGAACGAACGTGAATGAAATGAATGTCCAGCCCATCGATTTCGGTGATGAAATTCGGCAGGGCGTTCAGCTTGGCCTCGACCTTGCGCCAGTCGTACTCTGTCGCCCAATAGCGGGCGAGTGCCTGCGTCGTCGCGAGCTGCACGCCTTGCGACGCATCGGCGACCGTTTCCCGGTCGGGCCACCTTGTCGCGCCGATGCGCCGGCGCAATTCGGCAAGTTCGGCTTCCGGAACATTCACCTGAAAGGGACTGATGGAGGTCGCATCACGGCCCGTGTGCTTTGCGACATTAGTCATGGCTTTTGCTCCTTTCTGGTTTGATGCCGAACGCCAAAGCTCACCTGCACAGGCCGCCGGAGAGCCAGTAAACCCGGGAACGCCGAAATGCGGCCAGTGTCAGGTGCAGCGTTTGGTTCGGCGGCTACGCCTACACCGCTGCACCCCTGCTGCTCTCCGACGTTCAACCCGGTCCAATGGGCCAATTTATGGGATGGATGGCGGCCGGGCTCGGGGGGCTACGGCGCGCCCATATCAGCCGGCCCCCGGAACGCATCCTGGCCGTACCAAGCGAGCACGGCTCCAACCCCGATCAGGGCCAAGCCGGCGAGCCGCGCCCTGAGGATGTCGCCCTTGGTCGCGGGCAGCCGATTGCCATTGTCGTTCCGCGACAGGAGCCGGGCAGCCGTGGCCGGCCACACGGCAACCGCCCCGCCCACCGCAATTAGCACAGCGGCCCCGATGTAGACAGCAACCCCACCCATCGAGCGTCCTCATGCCGCCGAACGACCCAGCTCACCTGCCGGGGCCGCTCGGTGAGCTACGAATCTCGAGGAGCCTGCATGCGGCCCAGGTCAGGTGCAGCGCCTGGTTCGGCGGTCGGTCCGGCGTCCGCTCTGCCGCCTACGACCTCCGGCGGGGGACCGGTCCGGCCTCGTCGTGCGAGGAACGAGCCCACCAGGAGGACCACCCCAAGCGCGGCCGCCACCGCCGACCAGCTCAGGAACTCTACCCGCCAGTCGGACGAGAAGCCGGAGTTGAAGGTGACGACCTTCCCCTCGCCGCTCAACTTGAACTCGCCCGACTTGGCCGTGACCGTGCCGCCGCCGGCCGGGACGGTCAGTGTTTCGGACGAAAAGGTCCACGCGATGGTACATGAACAGCGGCGAGAATGGCAGCCCCAGTCGGATCAGTGTCGTGGACGGCTGATCCGGGAGTGCCCCGATACCGGGGAACTCGATCGGCGGCACCCCCGCGTCCGGATGCGGTCCAGGGGTGTGCGAGTAGTACGGGAACAGACCGGTCAGGAGGAATGCCGCGCCCGCGATGCGGAGCAGGAGACGTGTAACGCGAATGCGTAAAAACACTGATTCGCATTTGCGCGGATGAGCTCAGAGAATGCGGCCTTCGAGGCGGCGTAGACCTGATCAGCGATGCGGTCTGGCTTGATCCTCGGCATTGCTGTCCTTTCGGCTAACTTGTGATTCTCCGAATCGAACACGTCGAGAATACCAGACGGCGTCTGCGAATTAATCCCCACAGGGCCATTGGGATGCGTTCAATCTACCGCGAGAATTTCCGATCAGGCGCACAGAATACCTGCCAAAACAATGCGACCCCAACATGAACGCAACGTCACTGCAACATAAGCGGAGAGGGAGGGATTCGAACCCACGGTGCAGTTTGACCCGCACACAGCATTTCCAGTGCCAACCACGTTCTGCTCACACATTGAATCAAGAAGAAGGCGCGGCTCCCATAGGTTGGTTTCTCCGGGATTTCCGAGGTTGTTAATCCGGTATAGTGTCCCCGGAACTCCGCGCCGTGTATTTGGCTCTCAGCACCTCGGCAGGCTCGGTGTAGTGCTCGATCTCCCCGGCCAGCGGGCCGAGGTCGACTTGAAGCGACGGCAGGGGAGGAATGGACGCGGCGGCCGGGTCGTCGTCCGAATAGGCCGGCGCGTCCCAGTCGAGGCCCATCCTGACAAGGTGGCGGCGGATCGCCCGCAGGTCCCAGACGCGTGCCGAGGGCCCGTCGTCAGTGGTCACCACCAGGCGCGACCCATCGGGACTGAAGGTTGCCAGCTCCACGTGGCACTGGTCGGGGCTCTCGAGCCGCGCCAGCGTGCGGCCCGTTTCGGTCTCGACCAGGCGAAGGACCTGGCTTGCGTCCTGGACCGCCAGTAGGCGGCTGTCGGGCGAAAAGCAGAGACCGCCGTCGCCGATCTCCCGCGGCTCGCGCCAGGTGCCGACAGTCCAGAGCCGGCACGGCGGATTTCTCGCCATCAGCCACTTCCCATCGGGGCTGAAAGCGAGCTTGCCTCTCGAATCGATAGGGAGATCGGCCACCCGCGCCGCGTCGCGGAGACTCCAGACCTGCGTGCCCCGGACATGAGTGCCGGTCGCCAACCACTGCCCGTCGGGGCTGACGGCGATGTAGCGGCAATCGTCGAGCGGCCCGACCGAGAACGCCCGTTCGGGTGTGAGAACGTGGGCCATCCCACCGTTTGCCACGGCCAGGATGCGGCCGCGCCGATCTTCGTCGATCGCCATGATCGACGCCGGCAGCGGCAGTCGGCGCGGCGGGCCGATTCGGAAATCACCCCGCTGGACGTCGAGCCGGACCGGCCAGCGCAGCACGCCGGCCGACCCGTTGGTGAGCAGGTCGCCCGACGGCTCGAACATCAGATTCCAGGCGTTGCCGATCGGCAGGAACGCCAGCTCTGTCCCGCGCGCCAGGTCCCAGAGCACCGCGCCTTGGTCGGTGCCCACGGCCAGCAGCCGGCCGTCGCTCCGGATCGACGGCCGCTCATAATCCAGCGGCGGAGTCGAAGCATGGGCCAAAGTCCGGTATTCGAGGGCCGGATCGACCTGGTAGGTGGTCATTTTGTCTTCACCGACGACGACAATGCGTCCGTCTCGGCTGAATTCGGGACAGATGCCAGCGCCAGCGGCCAAGCTCAACCAGGGCCGGCCCAGAACCGGGTCCCAGACCCGCAGCCGGGTTTCCCAGCCGTTGCTGGCGAGCAGCGTGCCGGCGGGGTGGAAAGCCGCGCGCAACCCGTCCCCGGTACAGCCTTCGAGAGTCGCCTTATGGGTGCCGGTGGCGGCGTCCCAGAGGTAGATCTTGGAATCCTCGCACGCTGTTGCCAGAGTAGAGCCTTCGGGGCTCCAGGCGACCTTCCCGATGGCCGGCAGTCGGATCGAACGGGCGAGTCGTCCGGACTCCGTATTCACAATCCCGCAAACGGGGTCTTTGTGGTCCCGGGAAGTCACCGCGATCTGGGCCCCGTCCCCGCGGAAGGCCAGATCCTCCACGCGCGCCGGCCCGGGCCAGCGGCGGACGGGCTGGCCGCTCGCCAGGTCGTACACGAGGACCTCGCCATCCTGATGGCCCACTGCGATCCGGCGGCTGTCTGGGCTGAACTTGGCTGCCGACCACGATACAGGGCCCGGGTCGTTCAGGGCGGACGCGCCCCGGTCGATGTCCCGAACCGTCAGGGCACTTTCGGGCCGATGCATCGTCGCCAGGTAGCGGCCGTCGGGGCTGAAGCCGAACACCAAGATGTCGCGGTCCCCTCGGGCCTGGAAGCGGGCGATCTCCCCGTCGTCAGCAACACGGTGGACCTGGGGGCGAAACGGGGACGGAAAAGGGGACGTTCCTAAATCTTGGCGCAAGCCTGGCAGTTTGGGTAAGGGATCCTCGTGGCCTGCGGTAATGATAATAGGCATGCCGCGATTCGAGCCAGCAAGCGAGCGAATGACCAGTTCCAGGGGCTTTCGCTCCCGGTGTGGCCGCGCTTCTACCGCCCTCAGGCTCCATGGGCGGCCGTGGCCTGCCGGTTCAACCCCTGGAGTTGATCCGGCTCGATGACGCAGGAATGCTCCCGGTCGGCCAGCACACAGCCCGTCTCCTCCCGCAGCCGCAGTGCGAACTCCTCGGCGACGCGGTTACAGTAGCTGCCGATCAACCAGCGGCAGGCAACCGTGCCTTCGTTGATCTCGACCGGCACGCCGTCGAGCGTCGGGCGACCCTGCTCGTCCGTGCCGCCCAGCTCCTGCAAGAGACGGTTGACGATGCCCATGTCCAGCGGGCGGAGCACGATGGCCTGGCGCCGGCCCACGGCGGTGGGGTCGAGATGTCCCATGGTCAGTATGTGGATCATCAGCTCCTCTCCCTCCCGAAGTCGTGCTCCCGGATCGCCCGCAGGATGCGCCTGCCTCCCTCGCGGATCAGCCGCGGCGTGTCCGGCGCCAGGGCGACGGCGACCGCGTGCGCGGCCTTCACCTCTTCTCCGGCGGCAACTCTCAGGCCCTCGATGTCCTCGTGAGCAATGACCGCATCCATTCTATCCCGGAGCCGGCCTTTCGCCCACAAGGTTGCGACCTCCGGCCCAAGTTTCGGGGCGAGCAACTCCGGGTTGAGAATCCCGCTGTTGAGGTTGATCCGCGCGCCGGCGAATTGGCACCACCCGACCTTTCCTTGGGGAAGAAGGCGGCATGCCGGAAGTCGAAATCGATGTCATAGGCCCCGATGCGAGCCTCGGGGATCTCCAGCTCCCGCATCCGCCGGCGTGCATGGAATTCGAGCCGGTCATACCAGTCCTGGGCAAACTGGACGGCATGCTCGGCTGGGTCGGACGGGATGGGTTCGGCCTTGGCAAGCAGCCGCACGGGCTGAACCGGCGGGGCGGCCTGATCGGTCGGCCTCGGATGAAGCTTCGCCGCCCATCGCCTAACCTTAGCCGCGACGCGGTTTAAGAGCCGCCCGAAACCCCGTCCTGCGTCCATTTGTGTCCCATGTGGGTTGACGCACGGTATCACGCTCAGCAAAGGACGGAAACGAGATTGTGCTCACGAAGGCAGCCTGATCGCCGGTCGGTTGCCCATCGAACATGGTAGGATCCGGCACGAGATTCTGTACGGGGGAACAACCTCCGAAGATAACTCAATCTCGACGATTGGGTTAGAAACCTTTGAGGGCGGTGGCAAGTGGCTACAAGTTCCTACAGGTGCCCGCGGCGTCAATCAGCGACGGCGCTTACTCGGAACGCTGTGCTCTCGTCGGACAGCCTGACGAGCGTACTAGCCGATGCCTTCGGACCGACTCAAAAGACCAGAACGAGTGCCGCACACTCACTTCGTCTCAAGCGATCTTAAGCAATTGATGCTGGATTACCTGCGGCGACACACATACATCCCTCGTCATTTCCAGTGCCGCATCGGTGCAAGCATTATGCAACTACTCGCACCCTTGATCGACGCAACTACGCGTAGCAAGCGCCGCGTCGACACCTCACTTCGATGACATGCGGAGGAAGGCGACCCTGACCCGCGCGTCGTTCTCGACGAAGGCCAATTCGACCGCGGCTGGGTCGACGAGACCGGCCAGGCTATCGCCGCCGCTTCAGCCCAGCCGGCAAAACTAATGTACCCCCCGTGTGACATCCAAAGGTAGGTGGGACAAATCTGCGACGTCGGGGTGCGAAAGTAGCCCTGCTTGACCCTGATGAAATCTAGCGGATTCAGTCCCGCCAGGCCCCGCGGCACACATCGGTCACCCTGGTTGGCTACTCAAACGGGCTTTCCGCTTCAGCCCTGGCGATCGTGATGACCCGCTCGCTGCGTGATCGGGCTGTTGCGCACTCGATCCCAGTCGCGCGCAGTTGGCCGGCCAGGCGCCGAAGCATCGTTGAAAGCGCCCAGGGAGATTTCGGCCAGCCGGCTGCCGCAGAGGCGTGCTCCGGCCGAAAGCCGTTGAGTATTCCGAGCAGCTCGGTGGCGGAGCAATGGAGCGACCGGTACGCCTCGAGCGCCCCAGTCAGCGCTATGAAGAGTGGCGAGTCTTCGAGTGCCTGCTCGCTGGCCGCGCGGCGATTGGCCTGATAGGCGTCAACGAACGTGCCGGGCGGCCAGCCCAGCCCGCGCGCCACGGCCTCGCCCCATAAGTCGAGGTCGGCCATTCGCGACAGCGTCCGGAGCTGGATTTCGGACCAGTACCGGATTCCGCCCGATACCACGCCCAAGAGCGCACCGAGCAGTTGCGGATGGTCGCGGTGAAACGCGGCCCAGAATGCCGTCCGGCTCGAGCGCCTCGCGGGGGAGATCGGTCGAAGCTGGAGAAAAATGCTTCGATCCATCAGGTCGCCGCGCCGGACGAAGTCGTCGATTCCGGTCAAGACGATCGGCCGCTCGGCATTGATGATCGTCTCACGATCGTCGGAAAACAGGCTCCGCGCCGCGAACCCGCCGCCGTTCGAAAGCCGGCAGAGCGCGTCGGACTGCCAGTTGGTGATGGCACTGGTGTTGTCATAGATCTGCAGCCAAGCGTTATGAGCGGCGACCATCAGGTCGCGCTCGCTCCTGGGCAGGCCGCGGGGCAAGCTCTCATGAGGGTCGATCAAGCGGCGGCACACCTCGGCCAGCGTCGTCTTTCCCGACCCCTGTTCGCCGGTGAGGACCAGCAGCGGATACGGCCCAACGGGCCGGATGGCCGCGGTCAGCCAGACCACGAAAAGCGCCGACTGCGCCGTGGTGACGTTCACATATTTTCGCAGGACGTCGATCAAGCCGCCGCGCTCGGGCACGGGCAAAGCGCGCTGACCCGGCGGCCGCCAGAATGCGACGGGGGGATGCTCGACAATTTCCCAGCCCGCGTCTGTGATCTTGACGGCCCGGCGGCCGCGATCGCTCAGGTCAAGGTAACAGGCATTCTCAGCTTCAGCGGGCGCGACTCGCAGGAATACCGGCTCGACGTCGCTTTTGATGTCGGCCCGCGCTTTGAGCATCGCCACCACGTTGGCGACGACCGCCTGCTGCGGCGTGCAGCCCGTCGCCTCGTGGTGCCACTTGAGCAGCAAACGGCGAAACTCGTCGGAACCAAGCCGGTAACACTCGACCCGTCCCTCCACGGGCACCGCCGCATAGTGCCGCCCGTCGGCCGCGCGAATCGCCCGCACGTCGGCCGTCAGTCGCGTGAGCAAATCATAAGAGTTGCGTGCGTCGAGACGTGGCCTCTCGATCGGCGGCACGGGCGGCGTGCCCGTGCCGTCGATGATTATGCTTCGCTCTGGCTCGCGCGACAGCGCTGGGGCTGGCATATCGGCGTCGGGGCCGTTCCCAGTAGTTTGCGGTTGTGGTGCAGGCGTCTCGCCTGCGCAATTCCGCAAATCCTGGGATGTCGGCATCGGCCACGCACCGGGAGCCTGTGTCGCGTTCTGCGGCGTCTGGACACTGGTCGCACGGGTCGGCCGGCATGGCCGCCGCGATGCCGGCTTGCGGCCCTTGGACGATCGTGGACACTTGAGTTGATTCATCGGGTGCTACGATGTCCGTGGTACTCGTGTTTTGGGGCAGGTCTGCTTCCCTCGCTAGCGCTTCGGCCTGCCCTGAGCGCGGCCGAAGGGGCTGGTATGGGACGATCGCGTCGGCGAGGGCAGGGGTGGCTTCTGCTTGTTCTCGGGGCTCGTCGATCGGCATCGCGCTGATTTCCTCGGAGACGGCGCGGAGTGGGGTTACGCACGTCACCCCAGCGCAGATCCATCGCCGCAAGGATGCCCTGTTCGCGGCATCCCTTTCCGCTGCCGCACGCCACCAGCGACGCGCGGGTCAGGATGAGGGTGCGTCCCTCAGCCCGGCACGCCGGGCATCGCGCCTCCCACACGTCGGCGCCGACCCTGCGTGGATCAAACCCGAGCTGCTTGAGGCGGTGTAGAACGTTGAACAGCGGGTTCGCATGCATGTCGTCATGTCTCCGCGTCACGCCAAGCGCACATACGCTTTATATAGCGATAGAGATCGGGCGATGCGGCCCGATCCTTGAGCATAATCGCTACGGACGGCCCGAAACGTGTCTGGCCGAAACGTGGCGCGCCACGCGAACAGTGGGGAATCTTGTTCGGTCAGGACGTGACGCCCCCAAGCGCACGATGCTCGACCTGGCCAATTCGCACCACGCGCCTTACGACATCTCGCGACCGGTGCCGGCTTTGGTGAGAGCGCGATCAGCGTGAATCGTCATCCGCCCCGACGGTGATGCCGCAGCAGAGCGACATGCCCAATTCTGAACCAAAGGCCGTCGGCACCGTGTATTGTTGGAGCAACACGCCCGCGGTGGAGATCACGCCGATCGCGTTTGTGCCGGCGCTCGTAACCCACAGATTCCCGTCCGGGCCTGCAACAATTTCGCTCGCGGAGCCCAACGATGCGGGGAGCTGAAACTCCGTGATCACGCCCTGGGGCATAATCCGGCCGATCTCGCCAAGCGCGGCTTCCGTGAACCACATGTTTCCGTCGGGGCCGAGGGTGATGTTCTGGTCGCCGTAGGTGACTTGCGACATTCCAAGGGGGATAGCGAGCGGATAGTTCACAAAGACACCCGAGGCCGTGAGCTCACCGATCGGAGCATTGACTGTGTTCACCCACTACAGCGAACCGATCGGGCCCGCCGCAAGGTCGCCGGCTCCCTGATTCACGTTGAGAATGCTCTGGGGGATCGCCAGAGTGCTGATCTGCCCGCTCGTCGTGATCGTGCTGATGCTGGAGCCGCCTGGCACCTTGACGGTGGCCGCGAGCGTCTCATTAGGAAGAGTGGTGATGCCCCACGGCGTGAATCCGCCGCCAACCGGCATTGGGAACTGCGTGATCGTGCCGTCGGGAGTTATTTGATCAATGAAATTGTCGCCCGCGAAAGTAAACCACACGTTACCGTCGGGGCCTGGCGTCAACTGGCTTGCATTATCCCGGAACTGGTAATTGGGGATCGGGTATTCCGTGATCGAGAGGAGGGCCCGGCTCTCAAGGCCCTCGGGCCAAGGGCGCAGCTTTGAGCCGGACCGACCAGCCGCCGATTCGCCGCCGATCCTTCCGTTAACCGCGTTCGAGGGTGCAAAGGGAAGCCGAATGGAACCACCATGGCCGGGCGCTCCCCAACTGAAATACTCAGGGGAGTGGGTTAACGCCACGATGCAGTGAGCTGGGAACGCTCGTCGCCGGCCGCGACAAGGACGCTCAATTCCGTGGATGCGAAGCGCGATGGTTGGCGCCAGACGAGGGTAAGCAGCATTACCGTTCGCGCGCGCGGCACTTTCAAGAGAATCAGCCGGCGAATTCGAGCAGGTCCTTGATCGCTTGCTCGGTCATCTGCTGGTATGTTGTCACAAGAACACCAACGTTTCACCAACGTGTGCGGAAGCGTTTCGAGCGCAACCATTTCTGCATCGGTCCACCCGGATTTACTACTGGGGACCAAGACGACACAGCCCAAGTAATCGTCGCCGCAAAAAATCCGCGCCATTCGCAACTGAACCATTGCAGACGGCACCGGCGCTGGGTAAGGTATGCACCGAAGTGAGCCACGAAAGGCAAACGACGTCGGCCGATGCCGATCAATGCTCGGGCAAGCGATCAACTCAGAATAACGAGTCTATGAATTGATCCTGGGCCCAGCGTCAAGCGGCGGCATTTCCCGAGGGGACAGCATGCTGGCTTGGTGCGACCGGATCACCGCGTGACCCGTTCTCGCTTGAAGCATCGTCGCGTACGGCAGTTTGATTGCCAAGCCGCGATGGGCGGTCAAGGTCGCGGTGCGCGCGGTCGGTGGCAAGTCTGGAGTGTCACGTCCTGCTGGCTCGAGGGAGCCTCGACACTCCTGGGTCGTGGCAGCAACTGCCGCCGCAGAACAACGATTCCAGAGTACTTCAGAAAGAGAGGCGTACGATGCAGGCACGAGTACCACGGTGGTCGACGGTCGGACGGTGCGCGCGTTTGATGGCTTTTGCTTTGGCGCTGGCGTGGCCGGCTCGAGCCAGTGCGCAGACATATACCTTTACCGCGACGGACAGCGGGTCGGGCACGTTTTCCTACGGCGCGCTCCAGGCAAGCAACAATGGCGACGGCAGCTACACCGCCACCGGCGGTTACCTGTTCGTGATCAGTGGCCAGCTTGTGGGAATCTACGAGCTGTTTCCAAACCCCAACGCGCCAAATTTCTATACCACTGCGGATGGCGCGTTCGAAATCGACGACTTGCTCTATCCCGGCGAAGATCCCACGCTGGACGACTACGGATTGTTGTTCACGGGAAACGGCCTGGAGATCAACATTTGGGGAAACGGTCCGGGCATCCCTTACTCCTACTACTCCTTCAACGGGACCGAGTATAACTTCGGAAGCGACGACGCGGTATTCACGCTCGCGTCAACGCCCGCAGAGGAGATCCAAGTGCTGGAGAGCGTTGTGGTCGCGTTCGTGAATGCCGAATTGTTGTCGTCGGCCAGGTCCAAGCTTCTGCAGGTTGAGCTCCTTACTGCACTGTCTCTGCTGAACTCAGGCAACACGAGTGGTGCCATCGACTGGCTGGACGGGTTCGTCACCGCGGTCGATGGTTACATCGATGGCGGCTTGCTCAGCGCACCATTCGGACAGTCCTTGATTGACCTAGCTACGGCCGCCATCAGCGCGCTCGAGTAATAGCAGGAACGGGCGGACCAATTGGTTTGGCGGTCCGCCAACCATGAACTGAAAACCCGACCCGCCGACCCGGGGCAGACGCGCCGCCGTCGCGCAGTTGGCGGGCCGTTTACTCGAACAGGTCGGATGCCTTCGGCCTGAGCTTTCAATTCCGGCGAGACGCGGGCGCGAATCATCCCCGTCTTGGCGGCCTTGGATCGGCGTGTGACATTCTTCTCGGGGGTCTCTCGGGGGTCAGACCTAGTTTCAAGTTTTTTGCGGCTTCCAGAATGACGCCACTTTTGCTCCACACGCCTCAATTGCTCGAGAGCTCGCGCCTTGGCTGTCAATTACGCCATGAGGTGCTAGTCGGCGTCGGCATAGTGATGGCGTAATCGTCGCGGCGTGCGCTCGAGACCAAGATCCTCGCCGACGGGCGGCGGCAGAAAAGCGCGAACCCACGGCTACCCCGGAGGGAGAAAAAACTTGAAACTAGGTCTGACCCCCATTGGGGCGAACGAGAGTGTTGCAATCAATTTCGTGCCTTTCTAGGATTTCTTTTTTGGGCGTCGCCAACGCAGGATCGGTTGGACTTGGGCTCGACTCGGGTACCCGGGCACACCCGTGAATCCATCCGGACAAAGCAAAATCCCCGCCACATTGTCACCCGTTGGCGACCGCAGATTCGACTGTTGCAAAGTCTGGTGACGGAGCGAAAGTGCCATGCCCGACAGCAACACGACTTATGCCGGCATCATCGTGACGACCGAGGGGACCATGGGCGAGGACTTTACCAGTTCCGGTGAAGCCAAGAAAGTTGACGAGATGAGGGTGGTCGGGCTGCGGGGATAATAGCCAGAACCCATCACCGAGAACCGCATCCGTGCCGAGCACAGCCTTCCGCATCGCAACTCATACGAAGGACGCTGCTCGGCCCAAGAGGGAAAACCCGACAAAAATCAACTGGGCCAGGATCCGGTGATCGATCCGGTCGGTATCTGAAACGGTGCCGCGCGAGGCGAACCGGACGCCCATCAACGGTAAGTTGACCATTCACGCAGGGCGTGTTCCCACGGAACACCGGGTGTCTCTAGACCGATCGTGGAGCAATGGGCAGCAAGCCCCTGAGTCGTACTGCCGTGCTGGTCACGACTTCTCCGGTGCGAACCAGTCGATTCGAAAAGCGGTATGGCAACGTAGGGGTGGACCTGATAGGTTTCAGATGAACAGTATCTTGCAGAGAGGCTCAAGGCAAGCGAGAGAGGGGTTAATGATGAACATGCTCGATACGGATCGGGTTAAGCACATCCTTGTGGAGCTGATTCGAGCAGCCGGCGGAGAGTGGACGGGCAAGACACGGCTCTACAAGGCCTATTACTTGGCGCATCTTTATTATGCTGAGACCGAGCCCGGCTACTTGACGAATTGGCCGGTCGTGAAAATGCCGTACGGTCCCGGGATCGAATGTGGGGACGAACTATTGAATGAGCTCGTCCTCTCCGGGGTGCTCGCGCGGAAGCATACGCCCGTCGGGCCTTACACGGCAACCGCATACCGCCTGACGGGAAAGCCACTTCCGGGCGAACCCGTGTCGGACCGGGCGGTGCGTGCCATTGAACACGCGGTGAATTTCGTTAGAGACAAGGGCGCCGCCGAATTGAGTGACCTAACGCATGAGTTCTCTCGTTCGTGGAATAGGCGCAGGAAGGGCAGGAGCTGAATATCTACGTCGATCAGATACCTGACGATGAATTTGCTGCGCGCGATCAGCGTTTGAGCACCCTCAGGACCGAGCTCTTGGCTGCGTGGAACGCCGCCCAATGACGCCGCTGGTCCGAACGTTCAAACGATTGGCGGCTCAGGTCGCTCAACGAATGAGCTTCAAGATGAGCACGTTCGTCCACGAGCGCGGCCTGGGTGATTTCCTGCTCGAGCAAGACGCGAACGCGGACGCGGTTGACCTCGCGGGACGGGCGATTCTGCACTTCTGCGTCGACGAAGGCGGATACAACGGCTTCGAAGTCGGAATGATGCTGTGCGTGAGCTTTCTCGACGAAGTCATGCCTTCACCGCCGACGGGCCCCGCCCGCGCCCAGGCACTTACGGACCTCTTCGCACTCATCAAGAACGCGCCACCGCTCGAGTCCGTCAAGCGCTGGATCGAGAGCCACTACCGCTAAACAAGGTTCACGACGCCAGGCGGCTCTTGACTCCACGTCTCTGAATCACAAACGCGCCGGCCGTCAGCCAATCCGCCCCGTGATGTAGGCTTCGGTGCGCTTGTCTTTGGGATTGGTGAAGAGCAGGTCGGTCGGGCTGAACTCGGCGAGGATGCCGGTGCGATGCCCGTCGCCCGAAGCCTCGTCGAGCATCAGGCACGCCGTCATGTCGCTCACGCGCCGGGCTTGTTGCATGTTATGGGTCACGATCACGATCGTGTAGTCTTTCTTGAGGTCGTCCATCAGGTCTTCCACGCGGGCCGTCGCAATCGGGTCGAGCGCGGAACACGGCTCATCCATCAGGATCACCTCGGGCTCGACGGCAAGCGTGCGGGCGATGCAGAGCCGTTGCTGCTGGCCGCCGGAGAGCTCGAGCCCCGACCGATTCAGCTTGGTCTTGACCTCGTCCCACAAGGCCGCGCGGCGCAGCGAGCGCTCGACCAGTTCGTCCATGTCGCCGCGATAGCCGTTGATGCGGGCCCCCCAGGCGACGTTCTTGTAAATGCTCTTGGGAAACGGGTTCGGCTTCTGGAAAACCATGCCGATGCGCCGCCTCAGCGCCACGGCATCGATGTCGGCGCCCGAGATCAGTTCGCCGTCAAATCGCACGTCGCCCTCGGCCCGGAACCCATTGATCAGGTCGTTCATTCGGTTGAAGCAGCGCAGCAGCGTGCTCTTGCCGCATCCCGAGGGGCCAATCAAGGCGGTGATCTTGTTGCGCGGGATGTCGATCGTGATCTCCTTGATCGCCAGAGCCGCCCCATACCATACCGAAAGGGCGCGCGCCGAAAGGACAACCGGGTCAAGGACCGGCGCCCCTGCGGCTGCGGCCGACGCGCCGGCCCCCGGCGATTCCGCGATCACTAGGTCGGCGCGGACGGGCGAGCGGCTCATCGGAAGTCCCATTTGCGATGGTTGAGTGAAGTTCTACGACCGCGACATCCCGCCAAGGGCGGGCCCTAAATCGTGTGTCGCAATCCTGGGAGGACGAGCCTCCCGGCGAGCCGCTCTTACATCCGGCTCGGCAGGAGCCTCGCCCTCCCGGAATCACGGAAGGCCGTTTAGTACGGCCCCTAATGATGATAACGCGGACTGCGGCTTCGAATCACGATGGCGACGGCATTCATCGCCAAAAGCAGAGTCACCAGAATCAGGATGCCACCCGCCGCGACGATCTGAAAACGGGGCCCGGGCTCCTTGGCATAGTTGTAGATTTCCACCGGAAGCGCCGAGTAGCGGTCGAGCGGGCTGGTGGGCACCTGCAAGAGCGAGCCGGCGGCGCCGACCATCAAGAGCGGGGCCGTCTCGCCGATGGCGCGCGACAGGGCCAGAATCGTGCCGGTCAAAATTCCGGGCAGGGCCGACGGCAGCACGTGGCCGCGGACCATCTGCCAGCGCGTTGCGCCCAAGGCCAGGGCCGCCTGGCGCAGCGACGAGGGAACGGCGCGCAGCGCCTCCTGGGTCGTGATGACCACAATCGGCAGGATCAAGAGGCTCAAGGTCAAGACCCCTGCCAGCACCGTCGAGCCCAGGGCAAGCGACTTGATGCCGAACGCACGGACAAATAACGCCAGACCCAGTATGCCGTAGACAATCGAAGGCACGCCGGCCAGGTTGGCGATGTTCGTCTGGATGATGCGGCGCACTCGGCCGGCAGGGGCGTACTCCTCGAGAAACACCCCGGCGCCGATCCCCACCGGAATGCCGATCACCGCAACCAAGCCCAGAAGCCAGAGGCTGCCGCTGATGCCCACGGCATAACCGGCGATCATCGGGTTGCGCGATTGCTTGCCGGTTGCCAGCCGGCGAACGAGCGACCATAACTCGCTCAAATGGCTCCCGAGCGCATACCACGGCTCATCCGGAGAGCCCGCCAGCGCAGCCGAAACGATCGAGCCCAGGAGGACCAGAAGCACGATCACTCCGGTGCAAGTCGCCGCCAGGCAGGCCGCGCCGAAGATCGGCCCGAGCACGCGACGCATCAACCGATGGGGATGGAACCCCGGCCCACCCGCAGGGCTCATTGATAGACCTCTCGAAAATGGCGCAGCACCCAGCCGGAGATGATGTTCAAAGTGAGCGTCACGGCAAAGAGGGTGAGGCCGACCGCGAACAGCGAAAGATACTTGGGCTCGCCATACGACGCTTCGCCGCTGATGACCTGCACAATATAAGTGGTCATCGTTTCGATCGACGTGAGCGGGTTCAAGGTGAGCTGGGGGCGCATGCCCGCGGCCAAGACGACGGCCATGGTCTCGCCCACGGCGCGGCTGATCGCCAGGATGAACGACGCGAAAACACCGGAGAGCGCCGCCGGCAGCACGATTCGCGTCGACACCTCAAACTTGGTCGCGCCCAGGCCGAAGGCCGCCTCGCGCAGGGCGCTCGGCACCGACGACAAGACGTCTTCCGAGAGCGACGAGACCAGCGGAATGATCATCACCCCCACCACGATGCAGGCCGCAAGGGCGTTGTAGCTGTCGACATGCAGGTTCCACGGCTCGAGCAGCCGCCGCAAGAGCGGCGTCACCAGCAAGAGCGCCAGGTAGCCGTAGACGATCGTGGGGATTCCCGAGAGCAGCTCGAGGGTCGGCTTGAGGATCGCCCGCAAGGCGCGCGGCGCGTATTCGCTCAAATAGATTGCGCTCAAGAGCCCGATCGGCAGCGCGATCACCGACGAGCCCGCCGCGACGACAAAGGTGCCCCACAAGAGCGGGACGATGCCGAACTTCGCGGGCCGAGCGTCGGGCTTGAGCTCGGTGCCGAAGAGAAACTCGGGAACGGTGATCTTGGCCTGCGAAAAGAACGCGACGGTCTGGACGCCCAGCACCAGGATGATTCCCACCGTCGTGAGCACGGTGATGACCGCGCACACAACCAGTAAGGCGGTGACCGCTCCCTCGCGGAACGCGAGGAAACGCGAGTGGCCCAACCACAGCCCGGGCTCGTCAATCGAGCGGCTCTCTTCGCGGCTGGCGATGCCAGGTGACGACAAGTCGGCGGTCCTTATTTCGGTGCCGCGGGCGCCGCACTTGGCGTAGCGGCACCGCCGCCGGTGAGCTTGGCGAGGGTCGCCCGGTTGGTCGTCTTGTCGTCGGCGGTCGGTGCGTCGTAGCCCCCTTCGGTTGCGAGCTCGTCGATGTTCTCAAGGTAGTACTTGAGAAACTTCATGACCTCGGGTCGCCTGGCGGCAGACCGCTTCACGTAAATAAAAAGCGGCCGCGACAGCGGGGCATACGACTTGTCGGCGATGGTCGCGTTACTGGGGACCACCGGCGGGGCACTCGCGCCGTTCTGCACGCCCAGCGCCCGGAGCTTCTCGGTGTTGGCCGCGTAATAGGCATAGCCGAAATAGCCCAGTCCGTCGCGATCTCCCGCCACGCCGTTGACCAACGTGTTGTCATCGGCGCTTTGCTGCACGTCGTCGCGCTGACTTTTGGCTTTGCCGACGATCGCCTCGGTAAAAAACTCGAACGTCCCGGAATCGTTGTCGGGCGAGTAGAGCATGATCTTGCGCGGCGGCCACGACGGATCGACGTCTTTCCAGGTGCTGATCGTGCTCTTAGGAGCCCAGATCGCTTTCAACTGAGCGACCGAGAGCGATTTGACGAAGTCGTTGTCGCGATTGACCACCAGGGTGATGCCGTCGTAGCCGACGACGAAGTGTTCCCACTCGATGCCCTGGGCCTTGGCCCAGGATTCCTCGTCGGGTTTGGCCGCACGCGAGGCGTCGACGATGTCGACCTCGCCTTGACGATAGCGACTGAACCCGCCGCCGGTGCCGTGATTATCGACCACGACGGTAATCGAACCGTCGACCCTGTTGAACCCCTCCTGAGCGGCCTTGCTGATGCGGAAGACCGTGCTCGATCCGTCGACGATGATCGTGGCGGCGGGCGCCAGGGCCGCAGTTCCTCCGCCGCCCGGTGCAGTAGTCGTTCCACATCCGGCCGCGGCGGCGGCGATCAGCACGAGTCCGATAGCCTTATCGAGTTTATGTGAATCAGTCATGCCGGTTTGGTCCTTTGGTGGTGTGCGCACGGCCTCGCTCCCCTTCGCACGCACGGCTTTGCACCCCCTGCGCACGCACAGTATCGCCCCCCACCCCCCCGTGCCCCCCCTTCGCAAGGGGGGGAAAGCGCGCGGGATACGGCGGGGGTTAGGTATTGCGCGTTGCGGCGCCGCGGGAGCGTCCATACCTTAGCAGGCGGCCGGCCCATTACACTAGCGGTGTAACATGAAGATTTCGTGAATACGAGATGAGGAAAGGTGCGCTCTAAGGGGCCGCTGCCGCTGAGTGTGCGAGCGGCTGGGCGTTAAGGCATCGCGGCAGATGGATGGTGAACTTGGATCCCGAGGCGACGCGGCTGGTGACGTCGATCTGGCCGCCGAGCGATTGCATCAGGTGCTTGACGATCGAGAGGCCCAGCCCGGTGCCGCCGAGCTCGCGGCTACGAGCCTTGTCGACGCGATAGAAGCGCTCGAAGATGCGCGGCAGGTCGTCGCGGGGGATGCCGATCCCGGTGTCGGCGACCTCGATCGCGACCTCGTTGCGGTCGCTGTAGCACGTCACCGAGACCGAGCCGAAATCGGGCGTGTACTTGATGGCGTTGTCGATCAGGTTGTCAAGGATCTGGCGCATCGCCTCCTCGTCGGCGAGAATGAAGGTGTCTTCGTCAAGCGGGCCGGGGTTGAACGAGAGGCTCAAGTTCTTGGCGTGGGCGCGGCCACGGTGCGACTCGACGCACGACGCCACCACCGGGGCGAGACTGAGCGGCCGGTGCTCGAAGAGTTCCTGTCCTGACTCGAGCCGGGCAAGGCTCAAGAGGTCGAGGATGAGCTGGTTGAGCCGTTCGACCTGTTCGTCGATGCGCTCGAGGAAGCGCACGTTGACTGATTCGTCGTGGAGGGCCCAATCGAGCAGTGTCTCGGCGTATGCCTTGATTGATGCCAAGGGGGTTTTGAGCTCGTGCGACGCGTTGGCGACGAAGTCCTGGCGCATGCGCTCGAGCCGGCGCAATTCGGTGACGTCGTGGAAGACAAAGACCGCGCCGGGAGACGGCCGGCCGGGCAGGGGGGTGCCGCGCACCGCGAGAAACCGCTGACCGGCCCGCGCGCCGGCGTCGCGACCGGGCAGAGTCAACTCGCCCTGATGCGAGCTGGGACTGGTGAGGTGGAGCGTCGCCTCGACGGCCTCCTGGACCTGCGGGCTGCGGATGAGCTCGGGGACCAGCCGGCCCACCGAGTGGGCGTCCAGGCCGAAGAGGCGGTTGGCGCTGGCGTTGGCGAAGAGCAGCCGGCGGCGGAGGTCGACGGCGATGACCGCCTCGGCCATCGCCCCGAGCACCACCAAGAGTTGCTGCCTGTCTTGGTCCAACCGATCGACGCGCTCCTCGACTTCAGCCGCCGCCGCGTTGAATGACCGAACCAGTTCGCCGATCGGACCGGAAGGCGGGCTCAGGACAGGGCGCACCGCGCCGTCGGCCACGGCTTCGAGGCCGCGCGCGACCTCGGTCACCGTGCGCGACCAGCGCCAGAGCACCAAAGCGGTGGTCGCGAAGCCCGCGGCCGCCGCGGCGATGATGATCCACTCCATGAGTCACCCCGAACCCGTGTGCGCCCGCCCGGCGAGAACCCAGCGTGCGCAACAGTATCAGCGCGCGTGGGGTGCAGCGTCAACCCATGGCGCATCCAGACGGCCCCGCCTGGGCTGATGAAAACCGAGCCTAAGCGGCTGTAGCGAAATAACCTGGTCGATTGTGGTGCAGGCGTTCCGCCTGCACCACAAACACAGGCTGAGCAACGTATTCTCTGACAGGCCCTAATTGTCGCATCTTTGGCTTGCACGCGTTCTTTGAATCAGTCGCGTCCTCAAACAGAAGCCCCGATCATTCCTTATGAGGAAGGCAGGAAAGCAGGAACAGCCCGAAGACGCAATGGCCCACTTTAAGCCCCATCGAAGTCTTCGTTTCCCTCGTTTGCTACCCGGCTTCCGGATTTTCAGGCCTTCTGGTTTCCTGGCTTCCTGATTTCCTTATTTAACGTCACGAGTTGGTGTTGCGGTACCGCGCTCGGGCGGCGTGAAAACCGGCGGCTTGCAGGTGCCGCAGGGCACGAAATGTTGCGCCGCCGCGTCTTCCGCGTTCCTGAGCTCGACACGATTTTCTGCGTTCATCCTCGTTAGAGTGGAGCAGGTTGGCAGGTGATATTTTTGGGTGCCTCGATTGCCCACGAGATAGCCCGTGTCTGCGGCCGGCTGCACGCGAGCCGTCTCAGGGCCCGCGGCGAGCGAGAGAGCACTGTCAGCCGCGGCCGAACGGGCTCCTCGCCCGCGCCCCGGGCGGTTCATGAAGGGGAGCCACGCCGCATACAGCCCGGCCACTACCACGAGCACCACCGCCCCGATGGCGAGCTGGGATGGCGACCAGCGGCCGAGCCCCCGGCCGCGCTCCTGGGCTCGAAGCCAATGATCGAGGTCGTCGGCGAGGGCCCGAGCCGTCGGATAACGCTCCGACGGATTGGTCGACATCGCCTTGCTGCAAATCCGGCAAAGCTCCCGCGGCGCGAGCGCCTCCTGGCGTCTTTCTGCCAGGTCGAGAGTCGATGCGCTCGGGCTGGCCATGGTCCCGCTTCGCGGCGAGTCGCTGCTCGGCTCGTCGGGACGGCGGCCGTGGAGCAATTCGTAGAAGATCACTCCCAGGCTGTAGACGTCGCTCCGTTCATCGACTTGCCGGCTGCGGCCCAGTGCCTGTTCCGGACTCATGTACGCCGGCGTTCCCACGACGGCGCCGTCGCGGGTCAGGTCCGACTCGAAGTCAGACCGGCGCGCCAGCCCGAAATCGATCAGGCGGGCCTGGCCCTGATCGTCCACGAGCACGTTCGCCGGCTTGATGTCGCGGTGCACGACCCCCATGTGATGCGAGTGATGGAGCGCGTCGGCCAGCGAACGAATGATTCGTGCCATGGTGGGCGGGTCCATCCGATGGTGATCACGATACCACCACAGGGGTCGGCCGCTGATCAATTGATAAGCGACCCAGCACCGGCCCGCGTCAAACCCGGCATCGTGCACCGGCACGATATTCGGGTGGTCCAATCTTGCCACCGCGCACGCTTCGCGGAAAAACCGCTCCATCACCCGCTCGCTCGGGTTAGGTTGCTTGAGCACCTTCACCGCCACGTCACGGTCGAGCCGAGGGTCGTAAGCCCGGAAGACCTGCCCAAAGCCGCCGTCTCCCAAGCGCTCGCGAAGCTGAAATCGCCCGAGCGTACCCAGCGAGCCGCGCGTCCAGGTCTTTACCCAGTCGGTCGTCGCGGCGATCTCGGGCGTGCTCGCATCGTTCGAGCGCGCCGGCCCGCCCGCGTCTTCTTGCGATGGCTCGATCTGGCTCGAGTGGCTGTCGATCAGTCCACCGCAGTACGGGCACTGGGTCGGCGCCGAGCCCGCAGGCGTTGCGCTCCGCTCGACGCTGCGCAAGCAAGCCGCACACACCACCCGGACCATCGCACCCATCGAATGTTTCCTGTCGCCCGGCCGATCGTTACGGCGATTGGTTTGCGCCCGTGCTTAAAATAGCTTACGTTCTGGAGATCGGATTCACAATCTTAACCTAGAACGTGCGGCGCGGCGCGGCCACGGGGAGGCTGGGGTGATCGGCGGCCCGGTCATCAACGCGATGCGCTTTTGGCCGGTTTTGACTGCGATTCGATCTTTTGCAGCGCCGACTCGGCTGCTTCTCGCACCATCAGGGTGCTCAGGCCTGTCTGAAGCTTCGAATTCATGATGGCAGCGAAACGCTCGGCGGCTCGGCCATCAGCGTGATGCGCTTCTGGTCGGTTTTGGTTGCGGCTCGATCTTTTGGAGTGCCGCCTCGGCCGCTTCTTTTACGAGCGGGGTCTGGTTTTCGTCGTCGAGCAGCTTACGCAGCGACGGTATCGCCGGGGCGGCCTCGGGACCGAAATTGCCCAGGGCCTTGACGGCAGGCAGGCGGAAGGGGAGGAGCGGGACGTTCACGGCTTCGGTGAGCACCTCGACCACCTCTCCCGATGTCGCTTTTGCATCGGGAGCACCCGGGGCGATCCGGCCCAGTGCCACAGCGGTTCGCGAGCCCACATCGGAAACGGCCTGCCGGTCGTCGGCCGCGATGGCCGCTTTCAAGTTCGCGACCAGGGCGGGAATCGCGGTATGGGCCGCAGGGCCCAGCTCCTCCAGGCCCGCCGCGCCGGCGACTCGGGCCGAGCGGCTTCTGCGCTTGAGCAACTGCATGAGTAGCGGGAGGGCCTCCTCGGGAGGAGCTACCCTCGCCAGGGCGACGGCCAGATCGTTACTGACCGAGCCGGGCGCCGGCTGCGGCGGGCGCCCGCCCGACTTCGGTGCCAGGCCCCGTGGTTGCGCGGGCGCGGCATCGTCGTCCGAACCGCCGCCGGGCCCCTCGCTGATCGAGAGCGTTTTCTTCATGAGTGCGACCACGGCAGGCGCCGCGGATCGCGGCCGCGGTTCGATTCGCCCCAGGAGCGTGGCAGCGGCTTCGCGCACCAGCCCATCGTCACTTTCGAGCGCACGGAGCAGGGTCGGAACAACGGCCGCAGACGGGTGCATCTCGCCGGCAATGGCAGCATAATCGGGCAGAACTCGATCGGTGTTCTTCACCATATCATTCAGCAGAACCGGAATGGCGCGATCGACACCTCCCGAGAAATGCGAGAGAGCGCGGAGGGCTTCTCCTCGCACGAAATAGGTTGGATCGTCGAGTACTGCTAACAAGCCTGGCGGGGCTGCGAGGGCCAATGTTCCCAGGTTCCCGATCGCGCTGACAAGTGCCACACGATTTCCCGGTTCACGCTGCAGCTCGGCGTCGAACGCTGCGACCAGCGCGTCGGGAGCAAGCGGATCAGGGCCCAGGGAATCATCGGACGGAGTGCGAGCGTTTTGCAAGGCATGGTAAATGGTCGACAAGCTGCTCGCCATGGCCAGCGCGCATCCCGGCATCTTGGTCGTGCTGGAATTGATCGAGGAGGAGCTTGCTGATGACTCGGGCGCGACCGATGTCGGCAGTTCGGGAAGGGGGCGTGGAGTCGTTGCCAGGCGCGCGAGCGTCACGGCGGCCTCAATGCGCACCGGTGGGCTCTTTGTCGTCGAGCGCGTGGGTCAATGCGGTCATGACCGCGGCACTTTCAGACGGCTTGGCCTCTTGCAGTTTCCGCAGCGCGAACGTGCGCTCATCGAGACTTCCCGAGTAGATCGCGCGGATGAAGTCGTCTGTTGTCACAAGCCGGTTTGATTCCGCCAGGTGGCGCCACGACCAGGCGACGGCGGCGCAGGCGGCGACCAGTACCATCATGGTGCGCAGGCCTGTCTGAAGCTTCGAATTTATCATGGTAACGCAACGCTCGCGGAATGGATGTTTCTGGAAGTGACAGCGTCACGCGACCGGCTGCGTCGCGATCGACGGGGACGATCAAAGCATTGCCAGTATGAGCCAGCGAGCCAGCGCCTGCAAGGGTGATCTAGAGCGACCTGACGAACTATCTTGTACGGGCCCCGCTCGGGTACATTGTGGGTGCCGCCGCATTCGATCGGACGGATTGGACGGATCGGACGGCTGAGACTGAAGAGGCGCGGCGGCGGCGGAGAGCGTGAATGCGTGGGCTGTGCTTTGGGATAGCGTTTCTCCTGGGCGCGGTCGCGGTGGTGTGGGGTGGTTGGTACTGGGCCCTTGAACGACGATCGCAGAGCGAGCTGGCGCAAGCCGAAAAGGACATGGCGGACGGGCGCTATCGCCTGGCCCGTCAGCGCCTGGCCGAGCTTCTGAAGCGACGGCCGAGCTTTGGCGAAGCCGCCTATCAACTTGGCCTGTGCGAGGAAAACCTGCGACATGACACGGCCGCGCTGGCGGCGTGGTCAAGCATTCGGGCGGGTTCGCCGCTCCACGCGAAGGCGTCTATCGCCCGCGCCCGGCTCTTGACCAACACCGGCCGGCTCGCGCTGGCCGAGGAGTTGCTCGCGTCGCTTCCGGACGAACCTGGGGCCCGACGCATTGCGAGCGCGTCAAGCACGTGAGTACCTGCTGCGGCTGGAGGGACGCACGCAGGAAGCCCGCGCCGTAATCATCGAATCATGGCACGGAGCACCCGACCCGTCAAACGTATTGAAACGGCTCTACATCCTCGAAGATGCCGCGTTTCCGCTCGACCACGTGAAACAGGCACTCAAGTCGCCTGACCCACAGGACGATCGCGTCTGGCTCGGCCAGGCGAATATCGCGATCTGGGAGGGGCGGTTTGACGAGGCTGCCCGGTGGCTCGAAGGCCTGCGAAGATCGCCGGCCTCATGACCAGGCGGTCTGGCTCTCCAAGCTGTCGCTGGCGATCCAATTGCGAGACTCAAGCGGGGCTCGCCGCGCGGTCGAGCACGTGCAGGCAGCGTGGTTCCTACCGCTCGAAGTGCTTCGGCTCCGTGCCTGGTTTGCCGCTTTCGGCGGTGATGCTAAAGCCGAGCGGCAATGTCTGCTGGCGCTCGTTGCCGAGGAGCCCGGCAACACCGCCGCCTGGGCCCGGCTCGCCGAGCTGGCGCAAACGGCGGGACGGGAGTGCCGACGCCGAATCGTTTCGCAAGAAACAGGCGGAGGCCAGCGACCTGCGCGAGCGCTACACCCAGCTCTTCATGATCGACGACCGCAGTCGGCACGCCGACGAGCTGGCAGACGCTGGCCCGAAAGCTGGGACGCCCGATCGAAGCCCGAGGCTGGTCATTGATCAGAGGAAGGGCGGGCGCGGCCGAGCCGCTCTGGCCCGAGCTGGCGGCCCTCGCGCAATCGCCCGGCTCAGGCAAGCTGCTGGCGCCTTTGGTCGCCGATCTGCTGCCACGCGCCAGCGGGCAGGGGGCCCGGCCCTTGCACGCCAGCGCCGCCATCTGCCGGCATTTACCGACGATGCCGAAGCGGCCGGCCTCCGCTTCAATCATGACAACGGTCATACCAGTGCGATTCCGCCGCCCACCGAGACGATGTGCGGTGGCGTCGGCTTGCTCGACTACGACGGCGACGGCTGGCTCGACGTCTACGCCGTTCAGGCAGGGCCGTTTCCCCCGACTGCAACGACGCACTATGAAGGCGACCGGCTGTTCCGCAATCGCAGCGACGGCACGTTCGAAGACGTGACCGACCGCACGGGCATCGGCTCGTTTCCGCGGGGATACGGCCACGGAGTCGCGGTCGGCGACTACGACAACGATGGCCGGCCCGACCTGTTCGTCACGCGCTGGCACTCGTACGCACTGTATCGCAATCAAGGCGATGGGCACGTTCGAGGACGTGACGGCCAAGGCCGGGCTCGCGCGGCGATCGCGACTGGCCGACGTCGGCGGCGTTCGCCGACCTGGATGGCGACGGCGATCTCGATCTCTACGTCTGCCACTACCTCTTCTACGATCCCGCCAACCCAAGCGTTGCAAGCATCGCGACTCGCCGAACGAGCAAACCTGCATGCCGCGCGATTTTCCCTCGCTGCCCGATCACGTCTTTCGCAATGACGACGGGCGATTTGTCGACGTGACGAGCCGAGTCTGGCTTCGTCGATCCCGACGGCCGCGGGCTGGGAGTCGTCGCCGCCGACCTGGACGACGACAACAAGATCGATCTGTACGTCGCCAATGATATGTCGGCCAATTACCTGTTCCACAACCTGGGGAAGTTTCGGTTCGAGGAGATCGGCCATGTCGCCGGCGCGGCCGCCAGCGCCGACGGGATGTACAAGTCGGGGATGGGAATCGCCTGCGGCGACCTCGACGGTGACGGCGCGCTCGATCTGGCCGTGACCAATTTCTTTGGCGAGTCAACGACCTTCTTTCGGAACTTCGGGCGAGGGCTCTTTGTCGACGAGACCGCACTCATCGGTCTGCAAGGGCCCAGCCGTCCGCTATTGGGGTTCGGTGTCGCCTTTCCGGACGTGAACAACGACGGCTGGCTCGACCTGCTCTCGACCAACGGTCATGTCTTGGATGCGCAGGCCGCGAATTCCCTGGATGATGCCTTGCAGCTCTTGGTCGGCGGACCGGGCGGTCGCTTGACCGACGTTTCGGATCGGGCCGGCGAGCCGTTTGTGCCGTTGCACCTCGGCCGGGGCCTGGCCGTCGGCGACCTCGACAACGACGGGCGCTCGATGCCGTCGTGCTCAACCAGAATGAACCGCTCGTTTACCTGCACAACCGAACGCAGGAAGCCGGGCCATTTCATCAGGTTCAGCCTGGAGGGAACCAAATCGAACCGCGACGCCGTGGGGGCGCGCGTCACGATCGCGCCGGCGGCCGGCGCCGCATGTCGGAGCGCGTCGGCGGTGGCAGTTATCAATCGGCCAGCGATCCGCGCCTCCATTTTGGCCTGGGAGCGTCTCGACAGGTCGAGTCGGTCGAGGTGCGCTGGCCATCGGGACAGGTCGATCACCACGGGGGCTTAAAGGCCGATCGGGAGTATCGGCTCCGCGAAGGGGAGCAGCCGCGTGAGGTCATGAACCATGCCGGCGCGAGTCGCTAAGTAGCGGCGTCAGCGACTAAATCGGTCGGGCACAAGTGGCCCACCCGTCATGCGAAGCAGCAATGCTCGCATCTGCTCCAGGGTCGCTCGGGCGGATGGATCGCCGGCCAGGTCGCGCTGCTCTTGGCGTCTTCGCTCAGGTGGAACAACTCCTCGCGGCCATTCGCCTCGTGACGGATATAGGACCACTCTCTTCCCTTGACGGCCCCCAGCGGAGGCAGCTCTTGGTGCACGCCGTCAGTTCATTGTCGTAAGCGAGGACCAGCTCGGCGAGCGCCGGTAAAGCGGGTGCGACTTCAATTGGCCGCTGCCTGCCGGGGCTGCTTCCAGAACCGCGCCAGCGACACCCCCGGAAATGGCGAGCCGGCCTGCTGACCGACGACGTCAACGATTGTCGCTGCCAGGTCGCGCAGACTGACTGCCTCTTTGACGGCCTGCTCGGTCGCGCTGCCGCCGGGCGGAATGATGAGGAGCGGAACGTGCAGCTCGGTCTCGTAAAGACTCCCGCCGTGGCAGAAACATGCCGGCGTGCTCACCGAAACTCTCGCCATGGTCCGCGGTGATGATCAGCCAGGTTCGCTCCAGGACCCCGCGACGGTCCAGCTGGTCGACCAGCTTCCCGAGCTGCTCATCAAGGTCCGCGATGCAATCGTCATAAGCGTCGGCGGCAAATGCCACGCCCACGGGTGAGACAGTCGTCTTGTCGAGCCACCCCCACTGTTGGATCAGGAAGCGCTGATAACTGTCGGTCGGCTCGGCCCCGAAACGATGCAGCCTTCCCGGCGGCAATTCATAGGGATAATGAGCATCGTTGTAGTTCAAGAAAGCGAAAAACGGCCGCTCCGGCTGTGCGCGCCGTGAGAGCCAGTCAAGGAGCTCGCGATTGACCGCCGCCGCACCCTTGCGATCGGCGTCCAGCGACCGCATCAGGCGCTGTGACGTGGGGCAATAGCCCGGCGGACTCGAGCCAATCTTCCGAAAATAGACGATCGCCCGCATGCCTGCCAGGGCTCGACTCACCAGCACGGCCGTCTTGAGTGCGGTGAGCTCGGGGAAGATGAAATCCTGGTACTCGTGTGAAGCCGCGGGACAGTCCCGAATCGGCGGCACAGTACCACGTATTGGCGACGAACCCAGCCGTCGCGTAGCCTCGGTCGCCGAGGAACTCCGCCAGCGTGGGATGCGTCTGGTCAAGCGGCGTGAGCCAGCCGACCGAGAGCTCGTGCAACCATCGTCCTGTAAACATGCTCGCATGAGATGGCAGCGTCCAGGATGAGGCCGCCCGAGCGGAATCGAACCGGATCCCGCGGCCGGCGAGCTCGACCAAGGTCGTGCTGGTGGCCCGGTCGTAGCCATGCAGGCTCAGGTGGCCCGCCGCGACGGTGTCCAGCACGATCAAGAGGACGTTCGGCGACCCCGGCGGCGGCAACGGCCGGCCGTTCTCGCGCCGTTGCTTGATTCGGTCGCCCACCCAGAGCGATCCCCCCAGGATCGCCACGACCGCGACGGCCGCCGGGAAACTGACCAGGACGAATCGTCGGAAACCTCGGCTCCTGCGCTCGACGAGCGGAACGAGCCGCGCGGCCATCCCCAGCGCCACGACCAACCAGGCCAGACTGTAGATCCTGGGAAAGGCAACCAGGAGGGAGGGTAAGAGGGCAAGCGCGCCAGAGACGCGCGTGAACAGCCAGCGACCACGGCGCGGCCAGACCAGGATGACGCCACACCCGAGCAATCCCAGCGTCAGGAAAACAGCGAGCGTTCGAGACCGGGATCAGCCAGACGAAGTGGCGGCTCATCCTGTAAGAGATGATCCGGATCGAACACCTGCTTGCGGACCACGATCGTGGCCACTTCAAGCAAGCCGGCGACCAGCCCGCACCAGGCCGACAGGAGCAAGAGCGAGATGAACCTGATTTTCCTTCTCCGCTTGCGAATGACAGTGACGGCCGGGCACAATCATAATAGCACGATCATGGGAGCACAATGCTGCGGATGTCGGCTACCCAAGGCGCAAGAAACGCAAGCATCGCCCAGGGCGGGCGACGATGGAGGGGCCTGGTCGTCTTTCTCTGCGGAGCGGGACTCGTCTGGGTCGGCTGGGCTTGGTGGACGCATGAGCGTTATCAACGCGCGCTGTCAGACGTCCAAGCGGAGATCGTGCACGGCCGATTCGCGATTGCCTGCCGAAACCTGGAAAAGCTCTTGTCCTGGACGGCCGACCCCAACGGCAGAATCGCCTTCTTGCTGGGGTATTGCGAGCAGGAACGGGGGCGCCCCAAAGCGGCCGAAGCAGCTTGGGCGCAGTCGCGCCGGGCTCCAAGTTCTCGCAGAAGGCGGTTCGAGGGGCGGATGCATCTGCTCCAGGAATCGGGCCGGCTCGCAGCCGCCGAGCGGGCTCGTCTTCAACGCCGCTTCAGACCCCCGCAATGATCGGACGGCCTTGCTCGTCTTGCTCGTGCCGGTTTTCAGTGACCTGGGCCGCATCGAAGAAGCCGAGCGCTTGATCGAGGACCGGTGGGAGTACTTGAACGCATCGAAAAAAGGTGCAACCGAGCCCGCCATCAAACTGGTCCGGCAGCACATCGAACTGACATTGAAGCCCGCGCCGGCCGAGACCGTCCGCGCGATTCTCGAGCAGGCCTTCGAGCGCGCGCCGGACGACGATCGGGTCTGGCTTGGTCGAGCGAACCTGGCGATCCGGACCGGCGCCCTTGACGAGGCGAAGCGGTTGCTTGATGCCTGCCGGCAGAGCCGTCCGGAGGATGTACCGGTCTGGCGCGCCCAACTGAGCTGGGGCATCGCGACTGACCGCGCCGACGTCGTGGAAGAAGCCATCGCGCACCTGCCGGCGACCGAGTCGGAATATCGCCCTGTTCCACCAGGTCAATGCCTGGCTCGCCGCCCATCGGGGCGACGTCGCCACCGAGCGCCGCGAGCTGGAACTTCTGCTCGCAACCGATCCTGGCGACGTGACGGCCCTCGGCCGGCTTGCCGAACTCGCTGCAAAGCAGGGTCAGCCCGCTTTGGCCGCCGAGCTTTGTAGAGAAAAAGACCAAGATCGATCGGCTGCGTGCTCGCTACTTCAAACTGTACGACCGAACACAGTTTATTCGCGACGCCGAAGACCTGGCCCGTTTGGCCGAGCAGCTTGGCCGCCGGTTCGAGGCCCGCGTGTTTCTTACCATAGCAGTATCCGAAGAACCCGCCCGCGAGGACCTGCGGCTTGACCTGAAGCGGCTGAGCAAGAGCCAAGGTGTTGCGCTCAATGAGTCCTTGCAACAACGGGGCAATAAATCAATGCCCTGGGTCCCGTTAGCGCGCCCTGGGTAAGGAACCGCGACCATTCCTTTGCCCCTTTCTCCTCGGGGAGCAATCGGCGCGAGATCGTGTAGCGGTCACTGGTTTTCCCGCGGCGCAAATGGCGCGAGATAGGCGACCAAGAGATAGGCGTGAGAGCGGCTCGTTAGTTAGGGGGCTCCCGGATCCAAACCCTTGACCCCCGCGGGCCTTTTCCCCCGCCTACCGCCTCTCGTCTTGGAGTCCCCTGCGTCCCCTGCGTCCTTCGGTCGCTTGTCCTTAATGCTCTCAGTCGGCCCAGCCGGCGGCGTACTCGGTGCGGTATACCCCGGACCGGATTGGCCGCAGCCGAATGTCAGAAGCAGAATCGCCGTGAGTACAACTCCGCCGCAGCGTCGCCGCACGAACTTCGAGGTCATATAATCCATGGTTAGAAGCTCCGAGAGCGTACTTGATATTCAGGGCCTGTCAAGGAATAAGCTGATCAATTTGAGCTTGTGGTGCAGGCGTCTCGCCTGCACCACAACTGGCCGGGTTATTTCCTGACGGCACCTCAGTAAGTCGGCTGGCCCGGGTCTGGGTGAGCGCAGTTAACGGCGGGATAGGTCAGGCTTGCAGCCTGACGGGCTCTGTCCGCGGCGCGGCAAAACACCGTCAGCAAGAAGCCTGACCTACGAGTGCACAAGATGACCTCAGTAGGAATCCGAGCTGACGATTTCTCCGCCCTTTCGGGTGCTCAACTGGCGATACACGCCGATGTTGATCGGAGGCGTATAGTTCGGACTGCCCAGGCTGATGGTTTGCTTGATGAAGTGAACCGAGCCGTCGCAGAAGGCGAAGTTGGCTCCGCCCGGATGCAGGCTGCGGAAACCGAATTGGCCGACCGGGCGCCAGTCGGAACCCTCTTGCAGGAAGAGCCACGCGTTGACCTGTCCGGTCGGACTCAGCCCGAGTGAAAGACCTGCGTCCCCGGGGTAGAAGGCCGCATTGAGATAGGGAACGGTCGAGGCCGTTCCAGAAATCCGGGTGCTGTTGGGTGCGCTCGAGCCGAACCAGAGAGCTCGCGACCATTCTTGCATGATCGTGTCAGGATCGTTGAGGAACCGGCTCTGCTCGCCGAACGCGAAGGTGTTGCTCGTCCCGTCAGTGATGGCCTGGAGACGAGTGGCCGCGTTGCCGTAGAAAATGCCGTCACCGGCGATCTGTGTACTTCCCGCGCAAGAGACACCACTGACACTAGGAGGGCAGCCGCAGTACCAGTGCCAGATATCGAAAGTCCCGGCCGAGCCTGCATAGGAGCTCTGCGAATAGTAGTTGCCCGTCGCGCTCACCTTGCTCTGCTGCTGCATGTCGGACGGACAAATGTAGGAATTGACCTGGGCCAGATTTCCCGTGCTGTTGATCGGCCCGCAAGCCACCCCCCCTATGTACAAACTTCCCTCGGCAGCGGTGCCGCCGTCATAAAGCAAGAAATTGAAGGAGTTGTAAAGCGTCTGCTGTTCCATGAAGGGCAGCATCAAGGCGAACGACGTCCAACCGAAACCACCATACGCGCACGACCAACTGTAGTTGAAGTCTGACTGCATGATCACGCCGATGGGGAGCGAGCCATTGGCACTCTCATAGTTGAGCGCCCCGAGAGCAATCTGCTTCAAGTTGTTGGTGCATTGCGCGCGTCGGGCCGCCTCGCGGGCCGACTGCACAGCAGGCAAAAGCAAAGCGATCAGGACGGCAATAATTGCGATGACGACCAGAAGCTCGATCAACGTAAACCCGCGGCGAACCGACTTTCGATGAGGCGATAACAACATAATGGAACTCCCTCGAAGTGCGCCATTCTCACCTGGACCGGAGTGCGTTCATCAAAGAGCGCGAACGAACATGCCTCTCCCGTTAAATCAGACCAAGATTGTCACGAAGGCGTGGGAGCGGCCCAAAGTGATCGACTGATCGTCGTCAGACCGGTGTTTGCCGCCCACCCTTCGGCGTCGGGAAACAGTTGCGCGTGCCCTTTGGCCGATCTAAAGTATCAACCTTGAATACGCCCCGTCAAGATTGCAGCACGCGAAGTTGCCAATTTTTCTAATCTAACACACGTATATACCGTCCCATGTTGAGCTGAGGTACCGCCAGGCTCGCCAGTCCGATCGCTGTGCGACTTGCGCGACCAATGGGCATTAATGTTTTAGGATCGCGCATTTTTCGGTGTAATTGACGTGCTTTCCGATCCTGACTGCCGGCCGATTGATCGCATCAGCTCCTGGCAATCGGGGCTGGCCGGCGCGGTTCAAGAGACGCATTAGTCTTGAATCGGCTTGGGTTTAGGTAGCCGGCGAGGGCGGCATGCTCGGGGGCCATGTCGGCGGGGCGTGCCCAGCACCTGACCGGCGGCGCGACTGGCACTGCGTTTGTGACCAAGAAGATAACGCGAGAGCGGCCCGCTCAGGGCTGGTTCGGATTCAGGCCCTTGGCCGATTTCTCGGCGTTCCCGAGGCTCCGTTTCCCGGTGCCGCTCTCTACACCGGTCGGCTCATTCGTCGGTCCCTTATCTTTAAAGTTCGTTACCGGACCAGAATTGGCCGGAGCTGGACCAACCCCCGGACCGCTTTCGCCACAGCCGACCATCAAAAGCGCGGTTGCCACGATTACAGCGCCGCCACAGCGGCGACGCGCCAACTTCGAGATACGATCCATGGGTGGAAGCTCCTTCAGCGTGCTTGATCTTCAGTAAGTCGGTTGGCCCGGCCTGGGTGAGACCGCACAGTTGCTGGTTGTAGGTCAGGCTTTCAGCCTGACGCGAGGCTAAAGCCTGACCTACGAGTTTACCGTCCCTCTGAAGCTTGACCTACGAATACTCTCAGGCTGGAAAGCCTGACCTACGAGTGCGCAAGATGACCTCAGTAGGAATCGGAGCTGACGACTTCAGCGCCCTTTCGGGTGCTCAACTGGCGATACACCCCGATGTTGATCGGAGGCGTATAGTTCGGACTGCCCATGCTGATGGTTTGCTTGATGAAGTGCACCGAGCCGTCGCAGAACGAAAAGTTGGCACCGCCCGGGTGGAGACTGCGGAAGCCGAATTGGCCAAAGGTACGCCCGTCGAATCCGCACTGCAGGAAAAGCCAGCTATTGACTTCTCCGGTCGGAGACAACGAGCCGGTGAAGGTACCTTCATCCCCCACGAGCAGGGGCGCATTCAGCGCGGGAACGGTCGAGGCATTCCCTGTAATGCGGCTGGTCCCGGGTAGACTCGAGCCAAACCAGAGAGCTCGCGACCACGTCTGGAAGATGTTATCGGGATCGTTCTTGAACCGACTGGTCTCACCGTACATAAATGTGTTACTGGTGCCGTCGGTGATAGTCTGGAGACGCACGGGCACGTTCCCGTACATGGCGCCGTCGCCAGCAATCTGAACGCTCCCCTGGCACGAAAGTCCGCCGACCCCCGGCGGGCAGCCGCAATACCAGTGCCAAATGTCAAACGTGCCGGCCGACCCTGCATAGGAACTCTGCGAATAGATGTTGCCCGTCGCGCTCATATTGCTGGGCTGCCGCTGGTCGGACGGGCAAAGGTAGGAATTGACCACGGTGTTGTTTCCCGTGAAATTGATCGCCTCGGGATTCACCCCCCCCACATACGAAGTGCCCGAGGCGGGGTCGCCGCCCATAGGAACCAAGAAATTGAAGGCGTTGTAGAGTGTCTGCTGTTCCATCTGGGGCAGCATCAAGGCGAACGACGTCCAGCCGAAAATGTTGACGTACGCGCACGTCCAAGTGTAGTACGCGTCTTCGTTCAAGATCACGCCGATGGGGAGCGTGCCATTGGCGCTTTCATAGTTGAGCGCCGCGAGAGCAATCTGCTTTAAGTTGTTGGTGCATTGCGCGCGGCGGGCCGCCTCGCGGGCGGACTGGACAGCGGGGAGGAGCAGAGCGATCAGGACGGCAATAATTGCGATGACAACCAGAAGCTCGATCAGAGTAAACCCGTATTTAACGGGTCTGCGACGCAGCGATCTCGACATGTTGCAACTCCTTCGTTCGAATTGCGCCGTGATAACCCGGGCCGAAGTGTGTTCTTCAAAAAGCGCGATGACGTACGCCTCTCTCACTGACTCGAGCCAAAACTGTCACGAAGGCTTGGGATCGGCCCAAAATGATCGACTGATCGTCGTCAGACCGGTGTTTGCCGCCCATCCTTCCGTGTGGCGAGAGAGACGCGGGTGCCCTTTGGACGAGGTAAAGTATCAACCCTGGATAAGCCTCGTCAAGAAGGCAGCACGCCAAGTTCTCGATTTTTCTAATCTAACGCAAGAATAACCGTTCGCATGTTGAGGTGAGGGAACACCACGCTGGTCCGTCCGATCGTAGTGCGCTTTGCGCAATCAATGGTCATTAATGTTTTAGGATCGCGCATTTCTCACGGTAGTGCGCTTTGCGCAATCAATGGTCATTAATGTTTTAGGATCGCGCATTTTTCGGGGGGGCTGACTTGCTTTCTGGCTTTGACGGCTGGCCGAACGATCGAATTAGTTCCTGGAAATCCGGCCGGGACCGGAGCGGATCGAGCGATGCGTCAGACTTGAAGCGGCTAGGGTTTGCGTAGCCGGCGAGGGCGGCCTGCTTGAGGAGCTTGAGGGCCTCTTCGGCATCGCGGGTTCGCTCGGTGCGCTCGGCGGGCGACAGCTCTTGGTCGGGCTTGCCTCCCCCGACAAGACCTGCATGAATGGCCTTCATGCAGCCCTGGAAGTAGATGTCTTCGGGCCCCTTGGGCGGTATGCCGGCATAAAGTTCTTCGGCCCTGCGAATGCTGGCGATCGCCTGGGCGGGTGCGCCCGCGAGGACGTCGACCTTGGCCAGGTGATAGCAGCTTCGGGCAAGGTCGGCCCGGGGATCGATGTTCAAAGGCTGCCCTGTCAGTAGCTGCTCGCGGATCGACTTGCCGCGCTCGATGTCGCGCCGCCCCTCCGCGAGATTCCCAGCTTTAGCCCGCGCCAATCCGAGGTTGTTTAAGGAACGCGCCAGCTCGGCTCGCAAATAGACCGTCGCTCTCTTGGCGGCGAGTTTTTCGTAGATGGCATTAGCCTTTTGGTAGAATCCCAGGGCCTCCCTGGACCGACCCTCCGCCTCGTGCAGGTTGGCCAACGTCGTATAGGTGTCTTGCAGGTCCATCGCCGCGAGACCCGCCGCGGCGAACCTCTCCTGGGTTCCCCGGGCCAGTTCGAGCATGCGGCGCCCTTCGTCGGCCCGTCCCATGTCGAAGAGGAGCCGGCCGAGATCGGTTTGGACCAGGGCCACCTTCAACTCGTAACTCATCTGCTCGAAGCGCTTCAAAGCCTCACGGAGCGACTGCACAGCGGCGTCGGGCCGGCCGGCGAGGCGCTCGAGTTCGCCGAGGCTGAGCCGGGCTTCGGCCCCTGTTTCCGGGGCAAGATGGGGGGTTGCGTCACAAAGGTCGACGAGCCGGCGGCGGGTCTTGATGGCCGAATCCCGGTTGCCGAGCATGGCTTGGAGCGACGCGATGCGGTTCAGGCCGGCGGCGATTTGCTGGACCATTCGTCCACCGCCCTTCTGCTTGTCGGTCAGGAGCTGCACGCGTTTCTCATAGAAGTGCAGGGCCGCGCCCAGCAGCCGGTTACGCAGTTCCGCCAGCTCAGGCCGGCGGAGGATGACGTCTTGACTGATCCCCGTGTAGAACGACTCGATGGCTTCCTCGGCCTGGTCAGATTGGGCCGAGGCGTCCCTGTGGGCGAGGTTCTCGCGTTGCAGCGACACTTTCAGATCGTGGTTGGCCCGCGACTGGATCACGAGCGCCACGGTCAGTCCAATGACCGCCATGGCCAGCGCGGCCATGCCGGCGGCGACTTGCGTCCGGTGCCGGACGATCCACCGTCGGGCACGGATCGTCCACGGCTCGCGCCAGGCGCTGACCGGCTCGTCGGCGAGCCAGTGCTGCACGTCGGCGGCCAGTTCGGTTGCCGAGCCGTAGCGCAGGTCGGCGTCCTTGGCCATCGCCTTTGCGCAGATCGCCTCGAGCGGTTTGGGGGCCGATCGATTGAGCTTGCGCGGGGGCGCCGGCGGCTCCTCGCGGACCTTGCGCAGGACGTCCCGGGTCGAGTCGCCCTCAAACGGCGGCCGGCCGGCCAGGATCTCGTAGAGAATCGTTCCCAGCCCGTAGACGTCGGTTCTGCGACCGATCTGGTCGATACGTCCGTCGGCCTGCTCGGGGGCCATGTAGGCGGGCGTGCCCAGCACCTGCCCAGCAGCCGTCAGATCGGACTCGGCCCGGACGTCTCGCCCGGGAAGGTCGGTCGTCATCGCAGGGTCGAGCACGGGCTCGGGCTCCTGCTCTACGTCGTCGCGGTCGATGAGCTTTGCCAGGCCCCAGTCGAGCAGGATGACCTCACCGAACTCGCCCAGCACGATGTTCTGGCCCTTCAGGTCACGATGGATGACGCCCCTGTTGTGGGCGAACGCCACGGTGTTGCACACGCCGACGAATGCCTGGATCAACGCCAGCAGGTCGCTTCGGCTGGCGTTCCCCAGGGTGCGGTCGCGATGATAGGCGGCAATCGCATCTGACAGGGTCCGGCCGCGGACGAACCGCATGGTGTAATAGGGTCGGCCCCCGTCGGGATCGGCCGCGCCCTGCGCCAGCTCGTAGACGGGGACGACGCCCGGATGATCGAGCTGGCTGGTAATCCGTGCCTCTTGAAAGAACCGGCGAAGCACCGCGCCGTCGCCGGCGCGGTCGGGCGCAGCTCCTTGAGGGCGACCTCGCGGTCGAGCGCCGTGTCGCGCGCCAGCCAGACCTGGCCGATCCCCCCCTTGGCGTGCAGCGAGGTGATGGTGTAGCGGTCTTTGCTCTCGGAAGGCCGGCTGATGAGCGACAGATAATCGACGGTGGCGCCCGTGGACGGTTTGACCCCGACATCGGTGAGGCTCTGCCGGACGTCGGTCGTCGTCATCGAGTGCGACCTGAACGCCGCGGAGCGAGGCCAGAATGCGCCGCGGACTCCTGGGCGGTGGCGATCAAACTTTGGTGGGCGTCGCCCGAGTGCTTCTTGAGTTTCCGCTCGAGCAACTGCTCAACCGAACGGCAATCCTCGGTCGAGACCCAGCCGCGCTCGAGCAGGTGGTCGGCGAGCGGTCGATCCTTGCGCAGTGCCCAGGCGCTGCAAGCCTCGGCGAACTGATTGGAGTCGATCAGCTCGCCCTGGAGGGCCAGCACCCCAAAAAGCAGGTTGCGGTCGGCATCGACAGCGGCCATTGCGAGTCTCCAGCTTTCAACTGGCTGAATGTGAACCGATGAATGAGCGTAGCAATCTTCAGGCGGGCATGCAAAGATCGCACTGATCGAGAAAGACTCGATTTCGGGGTGGGGCCTTTGCCGGGGATCGGCTGGGCTGCGACGGTCTCGTTGCTTGCCCGCGCCGCCGCGCTCCATTAGAGTTAGAAAATCGCGGGAGGGTGAAGGGGTTGCTGGACAATGGCCCCGAGCGCAAGTGGTCCCCCCCTTCGCAAGGGGGGGCAAACCGGGAAAAGAGGCATTCGCCGCCCCCGTGGCCCCCGCGGGGGCGAGGCGCTTGGGAGGTCGAACACGAACAATGAACCGTGCGATTCGTCTTGGCGTGATTCTGGCGGCCGCGATCCCGGCTATTACGTGCTCGAGGGCCGCAGCGGCCGACCCCCCTCGAGCAGACGACAAACGGCTCCAGGGCAGCTATCGCTTCGAGCGCGCGGGCTGGATCTACGTTCACCTCGAAGGCACGCCCGAGCAAATCGGCTATCAGCACGGCTATTTGCTGGCCCCCGAGATCGGCGAGTTCCTGGCAGTGATCAGGCCGTTTCTCGAAAAGTCGACCCACCGCGACTGGAAGTTCTACCGCGAGGCGTCTGAATCAATGCTCTGGAAGGGCATCGACCCGGAATATCAGCGCGAGATCGATGGGATCGTCGCGGGCGCAAGTGCCAAGGGCGTCAAAGCCGACCGGTGGGACTTGGTCGCGCTCAATGCCAACCAGGAGCTGCCCTATTACTACGTTCCCTGGCTGGACAAGAAGGAAGGAAAACCGCCGGCCACGCATGCTCCGGGCAACTGCAGCGCGTTTGTGGCGACGGGCAGCTACACGCGCGACGGCCGGATCGTCATGGGACACAACGCGTGGACCAATTATGTTGTGGGCGCGCGCTGGAACATCGTCTTTGACATCAAGCCCGAGCAAGGGGCCCGGTTCGTGATGGACGGCTTGCCGGGCGTGATCATCAGCGACGATGATTTCGGCGTCTCGTCGGCCGGCATCATGGTCACCGAGACGACGATCGCCCAGTTCGAGGGCTGGGACCCCGAGGGCAAGCCCGAGTTCGTCCGCGCCCGCAAGGCCCTGCAGTACAGCCGGTCGATCGATGATTTCGTGCGGATCATGCTCGAGGGCAACAACGGCGGCTACGCCAACGACTGGCTGATCGCCGACAACAAGACGGGTGAAATCGCCTTGCTCGAGCTTGGCCTCAAGTATCATGAAGTGCGCCGAACCAAGGACGGGTGCTATTTCGGCGCCAACTATCCCGTCACCGACACGCTCACGCGCACCGAGACGCGGTTCGACGTGAGCAAGAGCGACTCGTCGCCCAACGCGCGGAAAGCGCGCTGGCAGCAGATCGTCGCCGAGAACAAGGGGAAGATCGACCTCGAACGGGCCAAGGCGTTTGAAACCGACGGCTTCGACGTGATCGCGGGCAAGAACGAAACCAACGAGCGAACGCTGTGCGGCCGGGTCGAGATCTCGCCGCGCGGGGTTCCGGAATGGGACTGGGCGCCGTTCTATCCGGGGGGAACGGTTCAGTCGAAGGTCACCGACGGAGCGCTCGCCGAGAAACTGGCATTCTGGGGCCAGGCACGACACTTGGGCGCAGACTTCATCGCCGGCGATTTCCTGTCCGAGCACAAGGAATACGAATGGATGCGCGGGCTCTTGAAAGACATGAAGTGCCAGCAATGGTGCCGGTTCGAAGCGGATATGAAAGGGAATTGATCGCGTTCGGGCTTCGGGGATACGCCGCCTGAATCGAGAAGAGGATCATGAAGAAGAAGACGATTAGGATTACGATTAGGATTACGATTACGACCATACCACCTTCGCGCGGGCCTGCCGGTCCTGCGGCGCGGCCGGGTTTTTGTCCTTAGTCCCGCTCTTGGTCGTCTTCATAGTCTTAATCGTAATCGTACTCGTAATCGTAATCGTACTCGTAATCCTTTTCCTCTTCCTCTTCCTTCTCCGTCACCTCCCCGAAGGAGGGTGCGCGAGGGCCGTCTTCACTCCCAGGACTTTGACCAAAAAGCGCATCGATCCGCGGCCTCATCGATGAGCTTGTTGGTGGGCTTGCCGGCTCCGTGACCCGCGCGCGTCTCGACGCGGATCAACACCGGGTTATCGCACGACTGTGCTGCCTGGAGGGCCGCGGCGAACTTGAAGCTGTGCCCCGGCACCACGCGGTCGTCGTGGTCGGCGGTGGTGATCAAGGTCGGCGGATAGCACGTGCTCGGCCGGATGTTGTGCAGCGGACTGTAGGCAAAGAGCGCCTGAAACTCCTGGGGATTATCCGACGATCCATAATCGTCAATCCACGCCCAGCCGATCGTGAACTTGTGGAACCGCAGCATGTCCATCACCCCGACGCCGGGCAGGGTCGCGCCGAAGAGCTCGGGGCGCTGGGTCAGGCAGGCGCCGACCAAGAGGCCGCCGTTGGAACGACCCTCGATAGCCAGCTTGGGCGTCGATGTGTATCCATTGGCCACGAGCCATTCGGCCGCGGCGATGAAGTCGTTGAAGACGTTTTGTTTCTTGAGCCGAGTGCCCGACCGGTGCCAGTCTTCGCCGTACTCGCCGCCGCCCCGCAGGTTGGGCATGGCGAAGAGGCCGCCCTTCTCCATCCAGCCAAGGATTTCCGGGCTGAAGCGCGGCGTGAGCGAGACATTGAACCCGCCGTAGCCGAAGAGCAGAGTGGGCGTGGCCGGTTCGCGCTTGAGAGCCTTTTTGTGGGAGAGGAACATCGGAACCTTGGTTCCGTCCATGCTCGCGAAAAAAGTCTGCGTGGTCTCGAATTCATCGGGGTTGAACGGGAGCTTGGGCCGGCGCCAAACCGTGCTCTGGCCTGTGGCCACGTCATAGCGGTCGATAGAGAGCGGGGTCGTGAACGAGGTGAAGCCGTAGAAGGTCTCATGGTCGCGCCGCTTGCCCTTGAAGCCCTCGGCGGTTCCCAGGCCGGGAAGCTCGACGTCGCGCACGCGCCGCCCGACAGGTCAAAGACCTTGACGACCGTGTGGGCATTTTCGAGATACGCTGCGATGAAGCGGTCGCCGACCACGTCAACGCTCTGGAGCGGGTGGGGCGACTCGGGAATCACGTCGACCCAGTGCTCGGGCGCCGGCCTCTTCGAGTCGATCGCGATGACCTTGCCGCGGGGGGAGTTCTTGTTGGTCTTGAACCAGAAGACGGGGCCGTCGTTGTCGATGAACGTGTACTCGGCGTCAAACTCGCCGACCAGGTGGACCGGCTTCTGCTCGGACTGTTCGAGAGGGCGATATAGCACGCGATGCTTGTCGTCGGTCCCTTTCTCGATGGTGAGGATGAGATACGCGCCGTCGTCGGTGACGACAGGGGCTGCGCGCCACTCCTTGTGGTCAGGTTCTTGCCACACGAGTTGATCGAGCGTCTGCACGGAGCCCAGCCGGTGATGATAGACTGTCTGGTGAAAATTGGCCCCCTTGAGGGTTTCGCCTGGCTTGGGCTCGGGAAACCGGCCATAGAAGAACCCACGGCTGTCGTGAGCCCACGCGGTTTCTCCGAACTTGATCCATTTGAGGAAGTCGGGCAGGTCCCGGCCGGTGGCGACGTCGCGCACGCGCCACTCGCTCCAGTCCGAGCCGGCCGACGCCACGCCATAGGCGAGGTAGCGCCCGTCGGGGCTTGCCTTGGTCCCCACGAGAGCGACCGTGCCGTCGGTTGACAAGCTATTGGGGTCGAGCAAGACGCGTGGGGCCGCGTCCAGCGAGTCAACCGTGTAGAGGACGCTCTGGTTTTGCAGGCCCGTGTTGTGAGTGAAGAAGTAGCGCCCTCCTTCGTGAAACGGCGGCGTGAAACGCTCGTAATTCCACAGCTCAGCGAGCCGGCGGCGGATGGCCGCGCGCTCGGGAATCGACTCGAGAAAGGCGTTTGTGACCGCGTTTTCGGCCGCAACCCAGGCGCGCGTCGCGGGCGCATCGGTGTCTTCGAGGGGACGATACGGATCGGCGACCGCGACGCCGTGATACACGTCGGCCGTCTCCGACCGCGGCGCCGGCGGATACTTGACCGTGCGCGGCTCGTCGGCCCCTGCCGCACGGAACTGACCCGCCAGTACAAGGATCGCAATCAATGGCGCTGCTCGATGTCTCGGAATCATGGCTCGTTGCTCGTCGGTTTGGTTCATGGCGCCGGGCCGCCCGTGAGGCTCGACTCGATCAAGGGGCGCGTCGAAATCGCCAGTCTACGAATACTGATCGCGTTCGCCAAGCATTCGGGGCGTCGTCGCGCCACAGAGCGAGCCTTTAATGTTCCCAGCCGTTTCCTTGCCGATTTCAGTCATATACGATCTACTGGCACGAACAAACACGGAGAACATTTCATGGCGGCCTACGCGGACTTCGACTTGACCGACCGGCTCTTCAAGGCCGATCCCTATCCCACCTATGCGCGCTGGCGGGCGGAGTCGCCCGTCTTTTGCACGACAATGGTTGACAAACAGCGAGCCTGGGTCGTCTCACGCTACGACGACGTGGTGACCGTCCTCAAAGACGAACGCTTTGCCAAGGACAAGAGCAGAGCGCTCACACCCGAGCAACTGAGCCGCCTTCCCTGGATGCCGAAAGTCGTCGAACCGCTCGAACGAAATATGCTCGACGTCGACCAAGAGGACCACGCGCGGCTGCGGAGCCTGGTGCACCAGGCGTTCACGCCGCGGCTGGTAGAAAAGATGCGCGAGCGGGTGCAGGCGCTCTGCGACCACTATCTCGACGCCGTCGAGTCGAAGGGGCGCATGGACCTGGTCGGCGATTATGCCCTGCCACTGCCCGCCACGATCATCGCCGACATCCTCGGCGTGCCGGTGCGCGACCAGAACCGCTTTCACCGGTGGTCCAATGCCATCCTCACGATGAAGCCGACGACCTGGGGCAAGCTCATGGTGATCCCGCACGTGATGGCGTTCATGCGCTACTGCCGGCGGTTGATCCGCGCCCGCCAGCAAGATCCGCGCGACGATCTTGTGACGGCCCTGGTCCAAGCCCAAGAGTCGGGGGACCATCTGAGCGACCACGAGATGGTGGCGATGATCGTGCTCTTGCTCGTGGCGGGGCACGAAACCACCGTCAATTTGATCGGCAACGGGGTGCTCGCGCTCCTGGAGCACCCCGAGGAGATGGAGCGGCTGCGCGAGGACCCGGCCTTGATGAAATCGGCCGTCGAAGAGCTGCTGCGCTACGACGCGCCGGTGCAGTTGGCGACCGAGCGGTTCACTCGCGAAGACGTGTCGATTGCGGGAGTCACCATTCCGCGCGGCGAGCTCGTGTTCGCGGCGCTCGGCTCGGCGAACCGCGACGAAACCCAATTCGACCGGCCTGACGAGCTCGACCTGTCACGGGAGCCAAACCGGCACGTGAGCTTCGGCGTCGGCGTGCACTATTGCCTGGGCGCGTCGCTCGCCCGGCTGGAAGGCCAGATCGCCTTAAGCACGCTGCTCCAGCGGGCGCATGGCATCCGTGTAACCATACCGCGGAACAAGCTGCGGTATCGGGCCTCGCTCATCTTGCGCGGTCTGGAAGCGCTGCCGATCGAGTTTTCGCGCGCAAAAGGGAAGCGTCCCCATGACCGTTGGCTGAGACACCAGGCCCTCGATCCGTCTTGCGGGTGTTGTGGGAGACTTGACTAGACGATGACGCCTTCGATCGAGACCGAGCACGATCGCAACCGCAAGCGGTCACGAAACTGGCAGCGACTCTTGCCCCTGGTCGTGGTCCTGGGTGTGTTGGCTTTGTTGGTCGTGTGGCACTCTGGGCGCCGGGACGGATTGCCCGGGTCCGGCGTCGTCTCACAGCGCCGGCGCACGCCCGATGCCGTGAAGTACGTGGGCGACGCGGCGTGCCGGCAATGCCACGCCGCGATTGCCGCGAGTTACAGCCGGCATCCGATGGGGCGTTCCCTGGCGCCGATCGAAGCTGTCACCCTGGCGCCCGGCGCCCCGACAGAACAGCGAGCCGAATTCGAAGTGGGGGGGCTGGTCTATTCGGTCGAACGTACCGGCGGCCGGGTCATCCACCGCGAGACGCGCCGCGATCGCTCCGGGCGATTGGTCGCCCAAATTGAAGCCGACGTTCAGTATGCCGTCGGGTCGGGACGACAGGGGGTCTCGTACTTGTTCGAGCGCGACGGGTTTCTTTTTCAGTCGCCGATCACCTGGTATTCCCAGGAACGGCGCTGGGGATTGTCACCCGGTTACGAAAACAGGAGCTCGCGGTTTGATCGGTCGATTCCGCCGGACTGTTTGTACTGCCACGCCAATCGCGTGACGCCGATCGCAGGTGCGACGGACCGGTACGAGACGCCGGTCTTCCAGGGGCACGCGATCGGCTGCGAGCGTTGTCATGGGCCGGGCGAGCGGCACGTGCTCGATCCGACGGCGGCCGGCGGCCGCGACTTGGGCATCGTGAACCCTGCGAAGCTCGAGCGCCGGGCACGCGACGCGGTTTGCGAACAATGCCATCTGATCGTCAGCCGCGTCCTTCACTTCGGCGCCCGAAGCGACGACTTCCGTCCCGGGATGCCTTTTGAAAGCATCTGGTCGGCGTTTGTGCCGGCCGAATCCGGCGAATCGAACGCATTCGCGGGCCAGCCCGAGCAAATGCGCGGAAGCCGCTGCTATCGCGCCAGTGAGGGCCGCATGGGCTGCATTTCCTGCCACGACCCACACGTGCTCCCCGCACCGGCGGAAAAGACCGCGTATTTCCGGGCGCGCTGTTTGGTTTGCCATCAAGATACCGGCTGCCGGCTTCCCGCGCACGCTCGAGTTGCCCAGGCGGGCGGCGACGATTGTATCGCCTGCCACATGCCGCGAGGCCAGACCTCCAACAACCCTCATACGGCCGTGACCGACCATCGAATTCCCCGCGCCCTTCCCGGGGCGTCGCGGCGATCGAGTACCCACCGCCAGTCGGCCGCGGCCGAGGCGATTGCGAACTTCCACGGCGACTTGATGAGCACAAGCGAGCTGGCGCTAGCCGAGCGCGACCGCGCCATCGCGTTGTGCCAGACCGGCAGCAAGAAGGCGGCGGAGCTCGCGCTGCCGCTCTTGGAGTCGGCCCTGGCAGCGCATCCCGATGACTTTTCGGCACTCGAAGCCAAGGCCCAGGCGCTGGGTCGGCTCGGCCGTTCGGCCGACGCTCTGGCTGCGTGCCAGACACTGCTGGCACAGGACCCGACGCGCGAGACGGCTCTGGTAGGCGCAGCGTATTTCGCCAGTCTGGCGGGAAAGAGCCCAGAAGCGATCGAGTACTGGCGGCGCACCATTGCCGTCAACCCCTGGCGGTATGACTACCGGGCCGAGCTTGCCATGGCCGAAGCGGCCGCCCGCGACTGGAAGGCCGCCGCGGCCGACTGCCGCGAAGCCCTGCGGCTCAACCCGTTTGCCCTGCCGGTCCGCCGGCGCCTCGTTCAGAGTTATCTCCATCTCAAAGAGCGCGAGGCCGCGCGCGCCGAGGTCGAGATCATCCTGGGCTTCGATCCCCCCGATCGCGATGATTTACTGCGACTGGTGCGGGCACCGGCCGGGCCCCATTGACCGCCCCGTCCAGACGCCATCTCCGCCATCGCCGCGGTGTTCACGAATCCCGCGTGCTCGTTGCCGCCGGCATGGAGAGGCTCCACATTGAGGTTGGCTAACGCCTGAAAGGTGCGTCGGTCACCGCGCGTCGTGCAGGTCGGAGACATCCCAGACAAGCGCCGTCGCATCCTCGCTGGCCGAGATGACCGAGCGGCCATCGGGCGTGAAGGCGACGGCGTTCACCGCCCCGCGATGGCCCTCGCATCGGCGCAGCTCGCGGGCCGTCGTAAGGTCCCAAACTCGGACCGTCGCGTCATTGCTCGACCGGTAGTCGCCGCTGCCCGATGCGAGCAAACGACCGTTGGGCGAAAAGGCCAAGCCGTTCGTGCTTTCCTCGTGGCCCGCCAGGGTCGCCACTTCCTTGCCCGAAGCCAGGTCCCAGACGTGGATCAGCGGATCGACCGGTCCCCCGCTCGAGTGGCCGACCACTCCGCCGGTCGCGAGGAATCGGCGGTTGGCAGAAAGCGCGACGCGATCATGGAGAATCTTGGCCCTGACGGCCCAGCGCGCTTCCCTGCCGGTCGCGATGTCCCAGACCCGGGCACCCTCGTTCTCGGTCGTGATCAGTTGCTTGCCATCAGCCGAGTAAAAGATCGGGAAGAAGCTAGCGTTGGCATTATTCAGCGCGTCTTGATCTCGAAAGCCGACGAGCACCCGGCCCGTGGCGGCGTCCCAGATCCGTCGCTCGGACGCCACTGTCGTGCCGTCGGGCGAGAAGGCAAGATGGCGCACGGGGTTTCGGGGCTCGACCCGCGGAAAGCTGCGAATCTCTTGCCGGTCGGCGATACTCCAAAGTGCAAACCTTCCGCCGAGGCTGCCGCCCACAAGCAAGTTCTTGCCGTCGGGGGAGATGGCCAGTGTGTCGGCGGGAGTGGGCAAAGCAGCGACGACGCCGAGCTCGCGTCCCGCGGCCAGGTCCCAGCGGCGAATCGTGCCGTCCACACTGCCGGTGATGACCGTACCGTCGGCCGGCGAGACCACGAGCGCGCGGATGCCCGAACGATGACCGGGCCGCGGGAGCACCTCGTGGCCCGTGGCGACGTTCCAGAGCCGGGCCGCCGGCTCGGGGCCACCGGAGGCGAGCGTCTCGCCGCCAGGGCTGAATGCCAGTGACTCAATCCAGCCCTGGTGCGCCCCGAAATGCCGCAGCTCCTTGCCGTGGTGGATGTCCCACAGGTAAATGTCGGCGAGTGCCGCCGAACCCGTGGTTCCCGTCCCGCTCGAGCCCGACGCGAGGGTCGAGCCGTCCGGCGAAAAGGCCAGGCAGCTCATGACCTCCGCCCGGCCCGCGGCGGCCTTGCCGAAGTCAGCCGCCGGCCTCACGCTGGCTTTGCCGAGCCTGAGCGTTCGCTCGGGCCCGGCGGCGAGATCGTAGAGCCGGATCGTGCCGTCGGTGACGGCCGACGCCACGAACCGTCCGTCGGGGGAGACGGCGAGCGATTGGGCGTGTGCGTTCTCGACCGCGAATCGCTTACGCTCCCGTCCAGTGGCCAGCTCCCAAAGCCGCGTCGATCCTTTCTCGGGGCCGAGCGTTTGGCTCTTGCTGTCGAATTCCCTGTCGTCGCTGGCGGTGACGAGTGTCTTACCGTCAGGCGAAAACTTGAGGTCCTGCAGCACTTGCCAGTCGGCGACGATCCGGCGCCGGCGCTCGGTCGGTGTGGCCGTGTCCCACAGGTCGACGAAGCACTCGTGTGTATTGGCGACCGGACCATAGCGCGTCGACGCCAGGGCGATGGTCTGGCCGTGGGGGGAGAAGCTCACACACGCGTAATTCTCGTTTTTGGCCTCGTGCCACTGCCTCCGCTCGCGGCCGGTGGCGAGCTCCCACACGCGGAGCCGCGTGGGATATTCGATCGTCGCCAGCGCTGCCCCGTCGGGCGAAAGCGCGACGTCCCGAAACCCGATCCGGGAGTCGCCGATGTCGCGGATGATCCGGCCCGTGTCTGCGTCCCATATTCGGACAACGGAGGATCCGCACGTGACCAGGAACTTCCCGTCGGGCGTGTAGAGAACCCTGCCGACACTAGTTCCGTTGCAGAACCTGACGCTCCCCAGGCGCATCGTTGCGTGCTTCGGCAGCGGGTCGCCAAGGGAATCAACCGGGTTCGGCCGCGAACGATCGGCCACGACTGCGGCCGGCGGAGCACCGGCTTGCGGGGGCTGCGCCGCCACCGTGCCACCGTGCGCGATCCCCAAGGCTGTCGCGCTTACCACGATAATGGGGAGCCTCACCTTCACTATCCCCATCGGTGGTTCCCCACATCATCAATCGCTCTGATCGCGCGCAAAGACAACAAAGCCGTTGGCCGGGATCACGATGCTCGCCGAGCAGGGCAGGCCGTGCATCGGCGGTCCGCCGGCGTCGACGCCCGATCCGTTGCCGGCGACGATCGGATTGACCCAGTTGTCGTACACGTCGCTGTTGAAGACCTCGAGCCAGTGGCCGGGGCCCGGGAAGCCCAGGTTATATGACCAGTAGGTCGATTCACTCAAGCTGGCCGCCACCACGACGTCGCGCCCCGAGCCCACGACCCAGCGCTGAAACGCGATTACCCGGTTGCCGTTGTGCACGTGGAACACGTTGATTGCTTCGGCCGAGAGCGCGGGCTGGTGCTTCCGCAAGCGCGATCAGCTCGCGGCTGAAAGCGCAAATGATCCTGCATTGATTTATCGGTATTCAGGCCGTCCCAGTAGATCAAGAGGTCCTTGTCGCTGTCGCTCCACTGTTTGTCTTCGAGGAACTCCTGGCCCATGAACAGCAAGCGGGATGCCGGGGGCCAAGAGCACGAGGCCGGTCGCCACCCGGGAGCGGCTGCGGGCGTACCACGACCGGCTGTTGCTCGAGTCGCTGAGCTTCGCCACTCGGGGGCCGCTGCCGGCGAAGACGATGTCGTGGTTCTCGACGCAGTGAATCGACCGCCAGGCCGCCGGAAAACCGGCCGGTGGATAGAGGCCGTCGCGCACGGCGTCGAGGGAGACGAACGCTCCGGCCCCGCCCGCCGCCTGGCCGATCGCCCCGCGCACGCCGTCGCGCAGCCGAGGCGACCAGACCCCGTCGAACCCCGCGCCCCGGCCGCTGTCGGCCGGATCACCCACGATTGATCGTCCATCCAATATTCGGCGATATGAATGCTTCGGTCGTGCACGAAGTGCACCGTATCGGTGAGGTTCTGGCAGAAGCCCCAGCCGCCGTGCTGGTCGATCACCGTCACCTCGTCGTAGCGGAAGCCATCGACGTGGTACTCGGTCAAGTAGAACTCGGCGTTGTTGATCAAGAACTGCCGCACGTCGGCGTTCCAGTACGCGAAAATCAGCCCGCCCACATACCCCTGGTCGGTGAAATAAAGGCTGCGGTTATTGTCGCCGGTGGGCTGGCGGTCGAAGAAGTAGAGGCTGTAGTCGTCAAAGCCGCCGCCCGCGTGGTTGTAGACGACGTCGAGCAAGACGGCGATGCCGTAGACGTGGAAGACGTCGACCAGGGCCTTGAGCTGGTTGACCTGGGTGTCGAGCGTACACGGCGGCAGCGCCGGCTGGCCGCGCGCCATGAGGAGCTGATTGACCCGTGGTGAAATAGCGGTCCAGCCCCGGGCCCGGCGGAATGGTGTACTCCATTTCGGGCGAGTAATAGTCGACGCCGTTGTATCCCTCGCTCGTCTCCGTTGGGAACTCGACGACCGGCAAGGGTTCCACGGCGTTGACCCCAAGGTCAACCAGGTATTCCAGCCGGTCGATCACGTCGAGGAAAGTACACATCCGGCCGCTGCGCTGGTCGTTTCCCTGCGCGTCGGTGCCGTAGTACGTGCCGATGTGGAGCTGGTAGATGACCAGGTCGCTGATATGCCGGCATCTGGAACGCCTGGTCGTGCCAGGGGTAGCTCTGGGGGCTGCGGACGACGCAGTTGCTCGCAGGAAACGCCGGGTTCGACGTCAGCTCGCGGGCATAGGGGTCGCGCTTGTAACCCGCCGAGCCGGTCCCCGTGATGAAGAACTTGTACTGGGCGCCTTCGGCGACCTTGGGAATAAACCCCGTCCACTGGCCGCTGCCATTACTGACAAGTTGGCCCGATGGTTGCTGCGCCCAGCCATTAAAATCGCCGCTGACATAAACTTCGAGCGCGGCGGGCGCCCAGACGCGAAAGGCCGCCCCTTCGCCGGCAACGAGGCTGGCTCCCATGGGCGTTTGCGCCGTAATATGTTTTTGTGAAGCTGGCATGATTCACTGATTATATTGAGCCAGTGTGCGGAGTGCGAGATTGGCGGCCTCGGTCGTGGCGCGGTCGTCGTTGTGGCTCAAGGCGTATAGCGACTCGTCGAACCGGCGATTGGCCATGCGCAAGAAAAGCTCGGCCGCGGCTCCGTCGGCTGGTCGCGCCGCCTGCTGCACCAGCGAGCGGTCCCACCGAGCCAGGGTGCAAGCCGAGGTCACCAGCGCGATCGCGGCGTCGGCGATCCGCTCCTGGATGTACTGCTGCTCGAGAATCGCCTCGCGGTGAGCGATCAAGACGCGCTCGACGGTCCTGCCGAACCGCGCCACCCGGCGGGCCAGCGACTCGGCCATCGGCCGCAGCATTGGAGTGGCAACCGGCACGACCGGCGAGCGGACGATCTTGCCGAGCCGTTCGCGACTGAAGCTCCAGAGCGTCGGCAGAAACGTGCCCCCCTTTTTCAGGCCGTCCAAGGTTCCCTTGAGGCCCTCGGCGATATCGCGCATGCCGACCAAGGCGATGAAGGCTTTCAAGACCTCGTTGGCCCCTTCGCCGATCGTGTTGATGCGCGCGTCGCGCATCATCGCGCTCGTACGGTTCGTTGCTGAAGTAGCCCTGGCCGCCGTAGACCTGCAGCGTCTCGTAACTCCCTTGCCAGAGCGCCTCGGTCGAGAAGACCTTGAGGATGGCCGTCTCGAGCATGTAGTCCTCGGCACCGCTGTCGATCAAGGCGGCGGTCTCGTAGGTGGTGGCTTCCATGGCGTAGGCGGTTGCGGCGAGGTAGGCGAGCTTCTTCTTGATCAGCTCGAGGTCGGCCAGCGGCCGGCCGAACTGCCGGCGCGTTGCCGCGTGGCGCGTCGCGGCCGCGAGGAAGACCTTGGCCGCTCCGGTGCAGCTCGCGCCGAAGGTCGTGCGGCCGAAGTCGAGCACGGTGAGCGCGACTTTGAGGCCCTTGCCCAGCGGGCCCAGAACGTTGGCGGCCGGCACGGGCATGTCGTGAAACGCCAGCCGTGCCGTGGCCGTGCCGCGGATGCCGCACTTGGGCATGCGCGCTTCGACAATCTCGAACCCGGGCATGTCGGGCGTGACCAGAAATGCGGTGACCTTCGAGTCGCCGCCCTTCGGGTCGGGCGTGCGGGCCATCACCGTGAGCACGTCGGCAATCGCCCCGTTGGTGATGTAGCGCTTCGCTGCCGTTCAAGATATAGGTTCGCCCGTCATCGGCGGGCCGGGCCGTGGTCTGCACGTTGGCGGCGTCGGAGCCGGCCTGTTCCTCGGTGAGGGCGAAGGCCGCCAGCTTCTCGCCGCTGGCCAGCGAGGGCAGCCAGCGCTCCTGTTGCTCTGGCGTGCCGAAGAGCACGAGCGCCCGCAGGCCGATCGAATGGTGCGCGTTGACGAACACCGCCGTCGACGCACAGTGGCCGCCGATGACTTCCATGATGCGGCAATAGCCCATCTGCGAAAAACCGCGGCCGCCCCATTTCGGCGGGGCCGCCATTCCGAGCACGCCCAAGTGCGCGAGGCCATCGATCACCGATCGCGGAATGTCGGCGTCGCGGTCGATCGCCGCGGCGTCGATGTGCGCGTCGGCAAACGCGCGGACCGCTGCGACCGCATCCTCGACGGCCGGACGCTGGCTTTCAGGCAGCTCGGGGTAAGGGAAGATCGCTTCACCGCGAAACTCTCCGCGAAAAAGAGCCTTGGCGAAACCGCTCTTCGACGGCCCCGCAAACAGAAGCTCTTCCGCCTGCTGCATCTGCTTGGCCCGCAGCTCGGCGTCGCCGAGCTGCGCCTGCGCCGGTTCGGGTGCGGAGGTCGAAACCGCCATGGAGAGTGACTCCTGTGCTTTTAAGTGGACCGTCAAGCTTCAATTGATCGGTGAAACGCATGGAGACCTTCGGTCCAGCCCAGGGCGGGGTCAGGAGACCCGCGCCCAACAACCCAGCCCAGGGCGGGGTCAGGAGACCCGCGCCCAACAACCCCCTGTCGACCGCAAGGAATTGTAACCCGCCCGAGCCCCAAAAGAAGGGACCGCCGCAATTCGACTGTCATTCCACCTTGGTGGGCGTGTGGTCGGCGGGCTGCTTGGGCGGGTAATTTCGCGCGCGAAGTCAGGTACCCGGCGTCCTTTCCGACCCAATAAGCGACGAATGTGCCTACGCCGATCATGAGCAGCGTGACCGGGCTCAGATCGTGTACGTGCGTGAAGAAATACTGAAAACTATCGTCCTTCACGAACGGCGAAAACTGCCATTCGGTGAAGAGCGAAAGCCCGACCGCCGCGACCGCGCAAACGACACCGCGAGCGGTCGAACGGTGCCGCGCCAGCAAGCTGCATCCAAATCCGAGAAAGGCGCCAGGGATGATCAGACCGTAAAAGCCATGTCCCCAGAGCCACTTGAATGTGTAGAATCCCAAGACGCCGCCCAAGACCGCGCCCACGACACCGAGGCAATTGCTCAGCACGTATCGCGACATTCGCTCTGCTCCCCAAAGTGCTTCCGCTCCGCTGATTGGCGTTGCCCGATCATAACCCTCTTTAGGGGAAGACGGCCATGGTTTCTTCCACCTCCGTGACCCGCTGGCGGCTCGAGCGCGGGCCCGACGGCGCCGCCACTTTGTGGTTTGATCAGCCGGGGTGCGATCAGAACTTGCTCGATCCCGGTGCGCTCTTTGAGCTCGATGCCATCCTGGTTGAAGTCGCCGACGAATCGTCGATTCGCGGCCTGGCGATCCGCAGCGCCAAGCCGGCCGGCTTCTGCGCCGGCGCCGACCTGGCGGCGATCGTGGCGCTGCACACGCCGGCCGACGCCGAGTCGTTTGCTCTTCAAGGAATGGCGGTGCTCGATCGTCTGTCTTCCCTGAACAAACCGACCACGGCGGTGATTCATGGCGTGTGCCTGGGAGGCGGCCTCGAGCTGGCGCTGGCGTGCCGGCGGCGGGTAGCGATTGCTTCGAGCGTGCCTCTGCAGGTGGGAACGCCCGAGGTTCAGTACGGTCTGATTCCCTTCTGGGGCGCGATCGCCCGGCTGCCACACTTGATCGGGCCTGACGACGGCCTCGATCTTCTGGTGTCGGGCCGTTCGATCGGCTATCTGCTGGCACGCTCGCTGGGCATCGTCGATCGCCTGGCCGCCGAGGGCGACGCTTTGGACACGCTCGGTATCCTGCAGTCGGCCCCGGCCTGCGAGCGGGCTTGGTCGGCCGAAGACTGGGATGCAGCCTGGAACCGCGCACGGGCGCAGGTTGACAGCGCCACCGGCGATTTCCCCGAGGCGCAGCTCCACGTTCTCAATATCGCCTCGATCGAGCTAGCCCACGGGCATGAGACCGCGCGCGAGGCGACCTGTGGCGCGCTGGCCGAGCTCGTGCAGTTGGACGAAGTGCGCGCGACGCTCCAGGCCCTTCTCGATCGCGGGGCGGCCGCCGGCAGCCACTGAGGCGCTACGCCCCCAGGGTGCGCTGCGCGACCCTGGGCTTTGATCTGCAACGCCTTCGGCGTAGTAAAACAGGCACCTCACCTCACCTCACCGCGGCGCGGTGCCGATCAGCTCTCCTTCGCCCATGATGTAGCCGCGCTGGCCGTGCGCGGCCAGATCGAGGCCGAGGTCTTCGTCTTCGGCACTGACCCGCAGGCCCATCACGCGGTCGATCAGCACCAGAATGACCAATGTGGCAGCGACGGTGTACACCGCGACGGCGGCGACGGCGATCGCCTGGGCCAGGAGCAGGTCGGCGGTGCCCTCGAATAAACCGCCGCCTTTGCCCGTGAGCTCCGATCTTGCCAGCACGCCGACCGCCACCACTCCGAGAAGCCCGACCACGCCGTGAACTCCAAAGACGTCGAGCGAGTCGTCGTATCCCAGCTTGCCCTTGACGGAGATGGCTCCGTAACAGAGCGGACCGGCCAGGACCCCCAGAGCGACCGCGCCGACCGGAGTGACGTATCCGGCCGTGGCTGCGATCGCCACCAGCCCGGCGATTGCGCCCGTGCAGGCGCCCAGGATGGTGACCTTGCCCTTCTGGAGATACTCGAGCACGCTCCAGCTCACGATGCCGGCGGCGCCGGCCAGTTGGGTCGATACGAACGATGCGACCGCCGTCGCCGTCGCGCCCCGCGCTCCGCCCGTATTCAGGCCCAGCCAGCCGTACCAGAGGAGCCCAGTGGAAAGAGCCGTCAAGGTCAGGTTGTGCGGATGCAGGTCTTCGGTGTCGAGCCCCTTGCGCTTGCCGAGTACCAGTGCGAAGCAAAGCGCCGCCACCCCGGAGCTAAAGTGCACGACCAGGCCGCCGCCAAAATCGAGCGCGCCAAAGTGGCCAAGCCAGCCCCCCGGTGCCCATACCCAGTGCGCCACCGGATCGTAGACCAGCGTGGTCCAGAGCAGCATGAATACTATATATGACGAAAATTTCATACGCTCGGCAATCGCGCCGGAGATCGAGCGCGGCCGTGAGGATGGCGACGGTCAGTTGAAAGACCATGAAGAGCTGCTGCGGCACCTTGGGCGCGAGGGCGGCGTCGGGCGCAAGGCCCACGCCGAGAAGCGCAAACCACTCGATGCCGCCACACAGGCCCCCCCAGGCGTCTTTACCAAACGCCAGGCTGTAGCCGACGAGCACCCATTGCAGCGAGACGACGCCGAGCAGGATGAAGCTCTGGAGAAAAGTGGCCAAGATGTTCTTGCGCCGGACCATTCCCCCATAGAAGAGACCAAGCGCGGGCGTCATCAGCATGGTCAGGGCCGAGCAGACCATGACGAGTAGGGAATCGGCGGCGGAGATCGCCGGAGGTTCTGCGCCAGCGTCCGCGGGTGCGGTCGCGGCCGCAGTCGCAGCCACGACTCGATCGCGGTCGCGCGCCTCGGCCTGAATCGGTTCCTGCGCAGGGGCAACACGCGGAAACACTCCCAGCACGGCGGCCAAGATCCCCGGCACGAGCATCATCAAAGCCGTCGGTCTCGGCCGCTTTCTCATGGTCGCCTCTGCGGATCGGGCGCACTCTATCGTTTGCGTGACTGGGTTGCGAATTCGTCGCGGGCGCTCACCGGGAGAGGAGCGAGCGTCATCATGTTAGCATCGCCGGCGCCGACGGGAATACGAAGTCGACCGGGAAAGCGCGAATGTCGGCCTCCTCACCTCTTGACTTTCGCTCCACTCCCAGCGATTATATCCGTTGTGGATATATCCAACACGGATGGAGTGATGACCAAGAAAGAGTCGGAGGAGGTCCCGGACCCGCGCAGTCTGTTGCCGCTCACGCCGGCGGTCTTTCACATTATGCTCGCGCTGGCAAAGCGTGAGTGCCACGGCTACGGGATCATGCTCGAGGTGGAACGGCTCACGCAGGGACAACTGCGGCTGGGCCCGGGGACTCTTTATCGCTCGATCCAGCGCATGGTGGTAGACGGTTTGATTGAGGAGCGAACGGACACAGCCGACACAGACGACGACGACGAAAGGCGGCGGTACTATCGGCTGACGGAATTCGGGCTGGAGGTCGCCCGGGCCGAGGCCGAGCGGCTGGCGATACTGGTGAAAGCAGCTCGCCAGCGCGACCTGCTCTGTTGATGATCGGACGGGTCGGAGCCGGTTTTTTTTCGGGTTTGGCGGCGCAAACGGGCTCTCGAGAAAAGGAGCATGTCGCATGGCACACACGGTGACTCAAGGGATCGACGACTTTCATACAATCACGCCTCACCTGGTGGTGCGCGATGCGGCGCGGGCGATCGAGTTTTACACCCGCGCCTTTGGAGCCGCCGAGCTTTATCGCAACCTGGCGCCGGACGGCAAATCGGTCATGCACGCGGAGCTCATGCTGGGCGATTCACGGTTCTTGCTCCACGACGAGTTTCCCGAACGGGACCTGCTCTCGCCCAAGGGCTATGGTGGCACGGCGGTGACTCTGCACCTTTATGTCGGCGATGTCGACACGGTGTTCGCCAGCGCCGTCGCAGCCGGCGCCGAGGTCTTGATACCGCTCGAGGATTGTTTCTGGGGCGATCGCTACGGCATTCTGAAAGACCCTTTCGGCCACAAGTGGTCAGTCGCAACGCGGTTGAAGGACCTTTCGCCCAAGGAGCTGCGCGATCGGGCCGGCGAATTCAACGCGGAGCATCAGAACCGGCACCAGGATTGAGCCGCTGGAATGGCGAGCCTTCGCGTCGGAGTCTCGCATCGTTCGGATCGTTTTTCATTGGATCGAGGGGAGATTTTCGATGAAGCCTTTACGCAGGCAATGGGGCATCGCGCTCCTGGCGTTTTTGATCATTCCGGTTGCGGGGAGGTGCCAGGAACACAAGGACAAGCCCGCCCAGCACTCGGCGGATGGCCCCGGACCCGTGCACAAGCAGATGGAGAGCCTGGCGGGCAGTTGGGACGTGGAGGTCGCGTACGTCTTGGGCGGCAAGGAAAACAAGGGCAAGGCTCGATGCGAAGCCCGCTGGATCCTCGATGGGCGGTTCCTGGAGCAGGAATACAAGTCCAATTTCCAGGGCAAGCCGTTCACCGTGCTGCAGATTCTTGGCTACGACAACCAGAAGAAGAAGACCATCGAGCTCATGCTCGACAACCTGAGCACCACCGTTTTGCATAACGAAGGGACGATCTCCGAGGACGGCAAGGTTATCAGCAACGAAGGCGAGTCCCTCGATCGGGCATCCGGCAAGACCGAGAAGCTGCGCACCGTCTATACAATCATCGATCAGGACCACTTCACGCTGGAATGGTTCAGGCCGGCCGAAGGCGGCAAGGAAGAGAAAGTGGTGAGCATGACGCACACACGGCGCAAGCCGTGAGCCGGTTAGCAGCACAGGTCGATCACCCGCGCCGCGGGGCATTCGGCGTCGATCACGAGGCGCGCCACGTTGAGCCACGCGGCTGCGCGGTCCAGGATCACGCTGTCGGCGGTTGCGACGACGTCGGTCGATTGCTTCAGCCTTGCGTCGGGATCGTTGACGAGTTCGACGGTCCAGTTCCAGGCGTGCTCGGCGGCGGAGTGGAGCACGAGGCTTCGAATGCGTCCGCTGTTGGACACGGGCCGATCAAAGAGCCAGTGAACTTCGCGCAATCGGAGGAGCCCGAGCACGGCTGCGAGCTTTTCGAGCGCCGGTAATGTTTCCACCACTTTGCGGTAGCCGCCGTGCACGCCGGCGATGTCGCGATAGGTGCCGTCGCGGCAGCGCAGCACGACGGCTCCGCCCAGCGCCGCCTCGATCGTGGTCAAGACGTTGAAGCCGTCGATCACGAGCTTCTTATCGGCGACCGCCGACCTCGGCACCTCGCGAGCCAATCGCTGCTCGCGCGCATCGTCGGCGCATGCCGATCGTATCACGGCCTGGCGCTGGCGCTGGGTCAAGCCCCAGCGGTCCCCGACGAGCTTGAGGCCCGAAACCGGTGCGTAATCGCGCGAGAGCAGCCACGACAAGTCGGCCACGGCGGCACGCAGCGCAGGCCAGCTCTCCGGCCCAAAAGCCGTCACGTCGCGCGGGTCCGCGCCGCGATGAGATCGTTTGTCAGGCACCGAACGCTCGCTTCAATCGAAACATTCACCGCTGGTAGGTGCCGACGAGCCTGCCTTCGGCGACGATGTGCCCTTTGATCGCCTTTTGCAAACCCGCCTTGTCGAGTCCGTCGTGCAGATCGAGCGCCTTGTCGAGAGCATAGAGCGTGAAGCGATAGTGATGCACGCCGTGCCCTTTTGGCGGCGCCGGGCCTCGGTAGCCGATCGTGTTCCACGAGTTTTTGCCTTGGATCACGCCAGGAACGGTACTCGGGTGCGCCGTTGGCGGTACGCCTTCGGGCAATCCGTTCAAGTTGGGGGGGAGCTTGTAAATGACCCAGTGAACCCACGGCTCAGGGGTCGGGGCGTCGGGGTCGTCGACGATCAGGGCCAATTCGTGCGCGTTTGCCGGCACGCCCGACCACGAAAGCGGCGGCGAGAGGTCTTCGCCATCGCCTGAGTGCCGCCGGGGAACCGGTTTTCCGTCAGCAAATGCCGTGCTTTGAATGGTGATGCTCATGCGTTGCCTCCCAGCCGATAAACCGCCCAGTGCGACCTAACACGCGAGAGAACGCGCCGATTATACCCCGGGCATGAGTACTGATCTTGAACGTTTGGACGTTCCCTGTCATCCTGCCGCGGCGCATGTTGCAAAGAAAGCGACCTCGGCTCGCAAGGAGGCGCCGATGCGACCGATCTTGTTCGAGCTGCCCGGCTTGGGGGTGAAGGTACACAGCTACGGGGTGTTCATCCTCGTAGCCTGTTTTGGCGCGCTTGGCATTTCGGTGTGGCGTGCGCGGCGGGAGAAGATCGATACGAACCAGGTATACGAGCTGGCCGCGTGGCTCTTCCTGGGCGGTGCGATCGGGGCGCGCGGACTTTACGTTCTGTTTCACCCCGAGACCGTGCACCATTTCAGCGACATCTTCCGGAGCTGGCAGGGGGGCAACGTATTTTACGGCTGCATCCTGGGCGGGTTCGCCGGATCGATGCTCTACTGGCTGCGGCGGCCGTTTCCGTTCTGGGCCATGACCGACGTGGCGGCGCTGGCGGTTGCGCTGGGGGCCGGCGTCGGCCGGATCGGCTGCTTCATGAACGGCTGCTGTTATGGAAGAGCCAGCGACGTTCCCTGGGCTCTTGCGTTCCCGGCGGGCTCGCACGTCTGGGTGCACCAGTTGAACGAAGGCTTGATCGCGCCCGATGCGCCGTTTTCGATCCCGGTGCACCCGACACAGCTCTACGCGTCGCTCGCCGGGCTTTTGATCCTGGGCGCACTTCTGGCCTACATGCCTTGGCGCCGCCGGCAAGGCGAAGCAATGGCCGTGCTGATGATCGGTTATGCGGTGTCGCGCTTCCTGATCGAGGGGCTGCGCGACGACGAGCCGGCGATCTTCGCCGGCATGACCCTGTTGCAGAACATCAGCGTGGCCCTGCTCTTGTCGGGGCTGGCCGTCTGGATCATCCGGAGGTTTTCGCGTTCGCCGGGCGCGCTAGCGTCGCTGCCGGCGCCGGAGCCGTCACGGCTGGGCCATCACCCGGGGGCCGGCGCTGGGTTGTGCATTGGCACCCGGACGAGCCGGCGGCGGCGGAGCATAAGGATAAAACGGCGTCCGGTCGAAAAGGTTGCGGGGTCGAAAGTCAAAACCGCTCCACATGACCAGGGCCGAGCCCTCCCACGCATCGTCGAAGAACCAGACGCGCGGCGCGCGCCGGCCAATCCGTCTTCGTGGCGCGGCTCGTGATGAACCGCCGAGTTGCACCAGACCACGATGTCGGTGTCTTCAACAACTTCTTCGTCCTTGACGGTCGTGGGCAAATACGCAAAGAGCTGCTCGATCGGGCGCTCGGGATGCGATCGCGTGACCCACAGGTCGTGGCGCGTGAATTCTTCGTTGTGCCGCGGGGTGCCGTAGCGCAGGGGCATCAGGTCGTAGGCGATGGGCTCGCCGCGGGCGTTGTTCTTGGCCGATTGCACCCGGATCATCGTGAATTCTTTGGGTTCCCAATCGACCCCTCCCTCGACGCCGCCGTTGAACGGCTCTTTCACGTCCTCGGCGCTCAAGCTGGCGGGGTCTTCGACGTGGCGCATGAGCATGGCCGAGTTCTTCTGGCCGTCGACCAAATCGACGTCGATGCGCCAGTGGGCGCTGTGGGTGTGGGCCTCGAGGCGATGGCCCGGCAGGTTCTGGCCGGTAGCGCCCAGGCGAAACGCGATCGTGCCGTCGTCATGAAAAGAATATGACATGATATACATATAATTTCCAGCTTCGAGCCCGGCCCAGAGCACGAGCTCGCGTCCGCGGCGCACCCCGTGGATGTCGTCTTTCCAGGCGAGGCCCCGGTCGCGCATTTCCTTGACGACCGTCGGAAACCTGTCCCCTTGAAACGGCGGCATCAGGCTGCCGAACGGACCGGCATCTTCGGCCCGCACTTCGGCCAGCGGAAACGAGAAGCCGGTGAGGTCGTAATAGCGAATGAAGCTCGCCTGGTGATAGGGCACGAACAGCTCGGCGATGCGCGCATCGTTTATGACCTTGATCCAGTCTTCGGCGAGGTCGCGCTTGAACCAGGCGCCGGTGATGTAGAACCCCTTGTGCAGCCCGCGGGCGTAGTGCACCTTCCACGCGGTACCGTTGCGCGGCTCAAACCCGCCCGATTCGCCCAGGAGGAACTCGGCGGTGATCTCCTGCGAGGGCGGGTCAGGAATGGGCCGGCGAAAAAACCGTTGGGCTTGCGCCGGGCGAGCGGAGATTGTCAGGATGACCAATGCGGCGAGCCCGCGCAAGCAAAACGGCGGCCAGTGCATGCCAGCTCCTCGGGAAACCACGGAATCGACGTCGTCGTTAGCGGGATCGCTTGGGAACAGCCTTGGGAACGGGCTCCTCGGCCGGCGCGCTGGTCTCGACCTCGCGCGTGGTCAAGTCAACCGCCGGCCGCGGATAGCTCAGGTCGCGCTTGCCGACGCGGTAGGTCAGGTGCACCACCCGGTGAACGCGCGGGTCGTCCTTCGTCGTGAACTGGCTGAACTGCGGGCGAACGGTGATTTGTTCGCCGAACCGCTCGTAGAGCTGCTTGACCGGTTCGCTGCGCTCAGCGCCAGGGCACAGGCATCTTCAAACTCGCTGTCTGAAAGCGGCGTGCGCAAATGCTGGGCTGCTTCGACCTTGACGACCCGGCCGGTTCCCAGGTCGATGGTCGAAAACACCGTGATATCGTCGAAATAGCGATACGAGGTGACCAGGGCCAGCGGCCCCGGCTTCGGGGCCTTCTCTTTTTCATCGGCCTTGCCGGGCTCGCCCGCCGCCGGCGGCGCGGGCTCGCCGTCTTTCGCATCGGCGGCCCGCTTTTCGGCTGCGGCACTGGAACCCGGGGCGGCGAGGAGCTCGACGCCGACGATGTACTCGCGGGTGTCGGCCCCGGGTTGCAGAGCACCCTCAGTTTTCTTGCGCAGCTCGACCATCGCACCCTTGGCCAGGCGCACCGCCTCGTTGGTCTCTTTGGCGGTGAGTCCCGGTCGCGGCCGGGGCGCCTTGTCATCCTGGCCGGCGCCCGAGGCGAGCGCCAGCCCGAGCACGCCCAGCCAGGCCGCGGCCGCGCCCGCCGCAAAAGCTCCTTTTCGTCGCCATGTGTCGACCATGAAAGCCAGCTCCGATCGCGGCTCGGGCCAGTGCGGTCAGCCCGAGCCGCTTCGATCCAGATCTCGTGCTCGTCTACAACGCCTGCCGGCGCGGCCTATGGCTCGCGCACGTCGAGGTTGGCTTCGAGGACCTTGGCGATCCGGTGCCGGCTCTCTTCGAGGTGAGCCCGGCTGATGTCGTCAATCCCCAGGTTGGTCGTCTCGAGAACCTTGCTGATCCGGCTGCCGATCTCCTTCAAGTGCAGCCGGGCCAAGGCCCGCGCGTTGGCCGCGCCGCGCCGCCGCGGCCGCCGAAAAAGACGACGTACGCATACATATCGCCGTACGGGTTCGGGTTGTTGCCCAGCACCATTGTTCCTAACCGCCGCAGGTACTCGCGCTGAAGGTTGCGGCGAATGGTCGAGAGCGAACTTCGAACTCTTCGGGTCAGTGGAGGCCGGCAGGTGGTCGAGGTCGGACCAGATCCCGTCGGTCAAGGAGCGGAACACCTCGTCCATGCGCAGCGGCTTCGACGCCGAGTCGACCTGGAGCTGCTGGTTTTCCAGGCGGGCCAGCGTCGCTGAATTCAAGCAGTGACCCAGCACGATCTTCTGAATTCCCAGGATGCGCTCCAGGACCGAGATGTCGACACCGGACCCGTAGAAGTAATTTTCGCTGCCCCAATGCATCCAGCGCTCGCTGCCCAGCCTGCGCAGCAAGGCCGGCGAAAACTGGAATGACTTGTCCGAGAGAATGTTGTCGGTCAAGAACCTGAGGCATTCGCGCTGCTTGTCTCCCGTTACGGGAACGATCGGGTCTAGCGCGTCCTTGTCGGCCTTGTGATGGCGCGACACCGACTGCCCGCCGACGTACTGCGACGCGAGAACGGCCCCGTCGCCCCATTGCTCGAGCAAGAGGGCAAAGGCGCGGCGAGTGCGTGCCCACGACTCGCCGTCCTTGATGACGCGCGCGTCGAGATCTTTAAGGAGCTGCAGCGCCAGCTCGATCCGGTCCTTGCCGAACTGGCATGGGTCGGCGCCCAAGTCCCACACGTTGACGTACGGGTCGTCATTCAAGTAAAGGTCTTCGTCGCTGGCAAACACGTAGTCGTGCTCGGGCGCGCGGGCGGCGATTTTCTTGAGCTCGGCCGCCTCGTCGCCTTCGACTTGCTTGTAGGCGTACTCGATCGCCCAGTAATCGTAGGGGCCGATCGTGGTCGTGAAGTAGTCGCCCTGCTTCTTGCCCTTGGGGGCGATGTTGATCGGGTTGTAGTCCATCACGCTGCCGACCATGCCCTTGGCGTGGGTGATCGTGGTGTCGTTCAACTGGTCGGCGGTCAGCATCGTGCTGGCTTTGAAGTTGTGCCGCAGGCCGAGCGAGTGGCCGACCTCGTGCATGACCGTTTCTTTGATGGCCTGGCCGATGAATTCCTCGGGGATATCGTCCTTGGGCTGAGGCTTCTTCTTTTCGGGCTCCTTGGGCTTGTCTTTGTCCTTGTCTTTATCTCCCGCCGGTTTGGGAGTGCCCTGGGTGTCGCCCAGCGCGATCGCCGCCAGCCCGAAGTCGCGCTGCAACCCAGTCTGGAAGCGGCAATAGCCGCGATAGCCGTGCGCCTGGTTCTTCGCGATCTGCCACGTGAAGAAGTTCTGGTCGGAGGGAACAATCTCGGGCATCAGGCGGTTGGTACCCTTGCCCAGGGCATCGAGGCCGAGCAACGGACTCGCCTGCGGGACGCCGTAGCCCATCTTGGCCGCCAGGATGGGGCTGATCACTTCGCCGAGTGCGACCGGAGCAGCCACGTCCCGGCCGTCGCTGGCGGTGGTGCTGCCCACGAGCAGGGCGTGTTCCTGCTTCCAGAAGCGGATGAAGCTGGCGTCGAAAATCACGTCGCCGTCGATCATCTCGCCGGTGAGCGGGTTGGCGCGCAGGTTGGAGGCCGCCCCCGGCATGTCGCCGGTGACCCAGCGGAAGGTGCAGTAGCGCGTGTCTTCAGGGTCGAAGTCATCGCGCCCGGCCTCCTCCCAGCGCACGGCGATCGCGTCCTTGAAACCGATTTTCTCGAACGCCTTGTTCCACTCGCGGATGCCTTCTTCGACGTAAGGTCGATACTCGATCGGAACCGTGTCTTCGACGTACCAGACGATCTGCTTCTGAGGAGGCGACAGCTTGGCCTTGGGGTTAGCCTTTTCCAGCCGCCAGCGGTTGATCATCCGCACGAAGTTGGAGTCGGGGTCGCCAACGCCGAAGTCCTTGGTCGCACTCAAGAAGTGCCCTACGCGGTCGTCGGCCTGCCGCGGGTGATAGCCCATCTCATTGGCCTTGAGCAGGCTGTAATGCAGCACCACTGTAATGCCCCGGTGGTCGGCAACCCCGTCGCCCGATGCCCAGCCATAGCGGCGGCCGCCGCCGCTGTAGGTCGCCTCGAGCTCGAGCTCGACGTTGTTGGGAAAAGCCTTAACCTTTGACCAGCTACTTCGGTTCCGGTCGAGCATTCCCATGTTGAGCTGGGCGAAGTCGGTCATGAAGATGTCGGAAAAGTCGATCAGGACCGCGCCCCCCTTCATGGGGTTCAGCGCGATGATCGGCAGCGCCATCAAGATCGAGTCGGTGTAGTTCTGCTTGACCGACTTGTCGAGCGAGCCGGGTGGCGCCTTGTAGTGAATGTTGCGGCGCACGAGTTGAACACGATCGCCCACCCGCTTGAAAACAAGCACCATCTCGTTGAACAGATCAAGCGGATAGCCCGCCATCCCCATGCCGCGGGCGAGCGTGACCGGCGCGATCAGTGTCATGTTGAACTGGTCGGGCCGGATCTCGGCGTACAGGTGATCACCAGTCTTGTATAAAGTGAAGAGTCCTTCGAACTTCTCGGCGCCGCGGGTGACCTCATTGAAGTCGCGAAAGTTGTTCTGGGGCGCTGGCGCATGCGGGCCGCCCGGGCTCCGGCGATCACTTGCTCGAAATCGATGGGAGCATCGGGCCGCGCTTCCTGCGCCGGCAGATTCGAGGCAGCGAGGCTCATGGCCAGGCCCGCGGCCCCGACGAAAGTCTTGATGTAGTTCATGAAGCTCTCCTTCGCGGCCGACCGCGGCTTGTTTCGCCGCGTCCGCCACGATGACTTTGGGTATGATTATTGCCGTTGCGATGTGTGCACCTTGGGCCCTGACCCCCGGCCGTTCACTCAGACGCTCGACGTCCAGCTCTTGCCTGATCGGCACTCCCCATCTATCTTGCCGAACGAATTCGGTATAAGCAAGCTGCGGCTTCTTTGAGGAGTGCGTACAATCTGCGTACCGCGAGGGCGCGCTTGAGCGCAAGAACGCTCGGTTAGCGACGTGTGAACCCGTGCTAGTGCGGATGTGTCGGCAGTGGGGGCGCTCTCGGAGTCGGCTCGGGGCGGCCGGCCGTTAACGGATGACGCGATGAGTAATACGATCGCCGAAGAACCTGTGCAGCAGGCCGAAGCCGACGGCGATGCGGCCGATGTAGCCCGCGCCTATGTGCGCCTGGCGCCGGGGGCAGTCGCGAGCTGCTCACGCTCGCGCTGCCGCTGATGGTCAGCCAGAGTTTCATGACGGTTCAGGTGTTCGTCGACACGATTCTGCTCGCCTGGCACGATCAGCGCGAGATGGCCGCGTCGTTTCCGGCCGTGATGTGGTACTGGCTGCCGTTCGGCCTGCTGCAGGTGACAGCCGGCTACGTGTCGACGTTTGTCGCCCAGTACACCGGCGCCGGGCGGCCCGAGCGGGTTGGACCGGCGGTCTGGCAGGGAATTCACTTCGCGACGCTGGCCGGTCTGGCGTTCCTGGTCATGGTTCCGCTGGCTCCCTCCCTGATTGCGATTGGCGGACATACCAGCGCCCTGCAGGTGCTCGAGGTAACCTATCTGCGCTGTCTTTGCTTTGCGGCGCTGCCAATGCTCATGATGGCCGCGGTCAACGGGTTTTTCTCGGGGCGCGGCCAGACCTGGACGGTCCTGGGCATCGAGGCTGCGGGTACCGGCCTCAATGTCGCGTTGGCCTTGGTGTTGATCTTCGGTCGTGCCGGCTTTCCTGAGCTAGGGATCACCGGGGCCGGATTGGCCACCGTGGCCGGGTCGTGGATGTCGGCCCTGGTTGCTCTCGTGCTCTTCTTCCGGCGGCGTTATGCCGTGCAGTTCAACACGCTGCGCGGCTGGCGGCCCGAGCGCGAGCTATTCGGCCGGCTGATGAAGTATGGTGGGCCTGCCGGGGCGCAGGTGTTCCTCGACGTGCTCGTGTTCCACGTCTTCGTCCAGTTGGTGGGACGGCTGGGCGAGGCCGCCACGGCGGCCACGACCCTGACCGTTCGGTTCAACATGGTGGCGTTTCTGCCGATGTTCGGCCTGGGGCAGGCGGTGTCGATCCTGGTCGGCCAGCGGCTCGGCGCCGACCGGCCCGACGTGGCGGAGCGCTCCGCCTATACCGGTCTAAAATGGGTATTTGGCTATATGTGCGCCGTCGCGGCCGTGTACCTGTTTTTCCCTGAAGCGCTGGTATCGATCTTTCGGGGAGATCGCGACCGAGAGGCCTTCGCGGCGATGGCCGCGATCGTGCCCGGCCTGCTGGCGTGCGTGGCGGTTTACTCCCTGGCTGACTCGATCAACGTCACATTCTCGTTCGCACTGCGCGGCGCCGGCGATACCCGGTTCGTATCGCTCTGCACGTTTGCCCTGGCCTGGCCCATCATGGTGGTGCCGACCTACCTGGTCGTTCGCTCTGGAGCCAGCGTCACCTGGGCCTGGGGCTTCGCCAGCGCGTATATCATCGCCATGGCTCTGTGCTTCTATCTGCGGTTCCGATCGGGGCGGTGGAAGACCATGCGCGTGATCGAGGCCGCGCCCACATGAAGCTGGTCCTTGGTCATTAGTCATTTGTCCTTGGTTCCGGCGTGCGCTTTGGCCTGTGGTTACTAAGGACGAAGGACTAAGGACCAATGACCATGAGGCTGGGTCTTTCCTCCACGCTTGCCGGGTCGCTATGCTCTCTTCTGGGCAACCAACCAAGAGGAGAGCCAAACGATGAACGACGAATCGCAGGCAGTTTTGGCGTCGACCGACATTTCGCGACGCGGGTTTGTGGTCACGTCGCTGGCCGCTGGATTTGCCGTCGCGGCCCAGCCGGTGTCGGCCCAGACGATCTCGACCGATACCAAGGGTCTCGAGGCGGGCGAGGTGAAGGTCCCGACTTCGGACGGGCGAGGTTCCCGCCTACCGGGCCATGCCGGACCACGGCGGGCCGTTCCCGGTCGTCCTGGTGGTGCAGGAGATCTTCGGGGTCCACGAGCACATCAAGGACATCTGCCGCCGGCTCGCCAAGCTGGGATACTTGGCGATTGCGCCCGAGCTCTACGCGCGGCAGGGCGACGTGTCGAAGATCGAAGACTTCCACGAGATCATCTCCAAGGTCGTTTCCAAGGTTCCCGACGCCCAGGTCATGTCGGACCTGGACGCGGCGGTCGCCTACGCCAAGGACACCGGCAAGGCCGACGTCGCCAAGCTGGCGATCACCGGCTATTGCTGGGGCGGGCGAATCGTCTGGCTCTACGCTGCCCACAATCCGAACCTGAAGGCCGGGGCAGCCTGGTACGGGCGACTGGTCGGCGACGCCGACGAACTTGCACCCCAAGCACCCGATCGACGTCGTCGCCTCGATCAAGGCCCCGATCCTCGGCCTGTACGGCGAAGCGGATCAGGGCATTCCGGTCGCCTCGGTCGAGCGCATGAAGACGGCGCTCAAGGATGCCGGCAAGACCGCCGAGATCATCCTCTACCCCAAGACTCCGCACGCCTTCTTCGCCGACTATCGGCAGAGTTATCGTAAAGAGCAGGCCGAGGACGCCTGGAAGCGGATGCTCGAGTGGTTCAAGAAATACGGCGTGGCGTGAGCTAGGCCACAGCCTGCGCTGATTGCGGCGGCAGCCGATCTTGCCCCGGTTGCGCCTGCCCGGTAATCGAGCTCGATAAGGAGGCCCGGCGATGCCGATTTGGCGCCGTCACTCTGTGGCCATCGTGTTCGCCGCGATCTTGCCGGCGGCAGGCTGCGGAGGGGTCGGTGCGGGCGCCGGCGGGCCTCCTCTGGCAGCCGCGCAGCCATCGGTCGTGGCGGCCAAGCCAGCGCTGGACGACGCAATCCCGGGTGAGCAGCTCGATGCCATTCTGGCGGCTCATTACCGCGGGCTCGGACACATCGAGCGATACGAGTACCAGGAGGCCGCGAAAGCGTTTCGCGAGGTTCACACCAAGGCCTCCAAGTGGGTTCCCGGTTCGGTGAACCTGGCGATCGCGCTCATGAATCAGGGCGACGAAGTTGACCCGGCGAGTGGGCACAGATCTCGCGAGAGTGCGCTCACGCTGCTCGAAGACGTGATCGCGCGCGACCCCAAAAACCTGCACGCGCATTACTGCCGCGGCATCATCCTGGATAACGTGGGGCTTTTGTCGAAAGCCCACGACGAGTTTCAGATCGTCGTCGACAACGACCCTGGCGACGCCCACGCCTGGTACATGCTGGGCAGCACGGTCTGCGAGGCGGGGGACCAACCTTTCGACGCACAACGACTGAGCCGCGAGAAGCTCGACGAGTACATTGCCGATCTCAAGAGGGCCCTGGCGTGCAATCCTTACCTGACGCCGGCCGTATACAGACTGAGCATGGCGTACAGGCTGGCCGGTGACCGAGATGCGTCAAACAAGCAGCTCGAGCTATGGAAGCAGCTCAATGGGCCCCAAGGCCAGCTCGATGGGCCCCAAGGCAGGGGCGTGCGGCCGGGCGAGTCGATGGAACGGGACTACGGCGGTATGGGAAAGTATGCCGAAGTCATTAACCCGCTCAAGAAGTTCGAAACATCTCCCGCGCCGGTTCGCCCGCCGCGTTTCGACCCGTCTGCGCCCTTGAACGTACGGCTGCCCGAAGGCGAGCGCTGGGTGTCGGCGTCGGACTTCAGCGCGGCTTGCGGTCATCGGCCGCGCCCGTGCTCGCTTCGGGGCGCCCATTCTCGCGTTCGACGCCAATGGCGACGGTCGTCTGGACCTGTTCTTACCCGCGGCCGTGGTCGGAACCAAAGGACTGCGCGACGCGCTCTTGCTTAACCGGGGCGATGGCAAGTTTGACGATGCGACGACCGCCCTGAAATTGCCTGCAGACCTGCGCGAGCCTGGGTGCTGCCGCAGGCGACTTTGACGGCGACGGTCGCATCGATCTATTCGTCACGGGCGCCGGCGACAATCGACTCTATCACAACCTTGGCGACGGAGGTTTCGACGACATCACCGCCTACGCCGGGGTCGCGACGCCTGGAGCCATTTCCATCGCGGCCCGCTGGCTCGACCTCGATCAAGATGGTGACCTCGATCTTTACGTCGTAAATTACACCAGCGTTAATGATCAGAACGCGGCCTTCACTGCCAAGTCACCGCCTGGATTGCCTAATTCGGTCTACCGCAACGACGGCAAGCCGGCGCCGGTCGGGGGCATCGCGCCGGAACAGCTTGCACCCAAGGCTGTCGCGCCCGATGCCGATGCGCACTTCGCCGTCCTTCTCTATCGCGTTCGAGCCCTGGACCGGCGCCGATGCGATGTTGGCCGGTACAGAAGCCCACACGGGCGTAGCCTGGCTCGATATCGACGGCGATCGCGATCTCGACCTGGTCGTGTCGGCCGACGGCGCCGCTCCGCGCGTGATCTGGAACGACCGGATCGGTCGCTTTCACTCCGACGTGCTCAAGTAGATCGAGCCTCCCGCCGCGGGCTCTGGACTCTTGGTGTGCGACCTCGACCAGGACGGTCTGCCCGATCTCATCACGGTTGATGCGTCCAAACGTGTCATCGCTTGGAGAAACCGAACCCGGCGCGAGGATGGCGAGCCGTCAGTGGCATTCGCGCGCTGGCCGAGCAACGTGGGGGCCTGGCGGAGTGCCTGCGCAGCCGATCTCGACCTCGATGGACGTCCCGATTTGCTGGGACTGCCCGGCACAGCCGCGCTGCCGATTCCCGAATGGGCGCATAACGACAGCCGGCGTTTCTCGGCGGCGCCGTTGGCGCTAGCCCCGGATGACTCGGCCAGTCAGGCGCTTACGGGCCTCGCTCTGGTCGACCTGGTTGGAGATGCCTTGCCCGACCTCGTGCTCATCAAGGATGGCGAGCGTCCGCGACTGGCGCGCAACCTGGGCAATGGCCGGCACTGGTTGGCCCTGTCGCTCTCCGGCCGCTGGCAAACCCGCCGCGACCGCTTGCGGAGCAACCCGCACGGCTTGGGCGCACAGATCACGGTCCAGGGCCCGGGCCTGAGCGTCTTTTACAACGTGACGACGGCCGAATCCGGCCTGGCACAGTCGGTCGCTCCCGTGTTTCTCGGCCTGGGCGATAAAGCGACCGCCGACGTGCTCAGCGTGCGCTGGCCGGACGGGATCAGGCAAACCGAGCTCGAGGTGCCCGCCGACCAGCTTCAATCGGTCGCCGAGACCGGTCACCGTCACAGCTCCTGTCCCATTCTCTTCGCCTGGGACGGCCACCGTTATCAGTGCGTAAGCGACCTGCTCGGCGGGGGTGGGCTCGGCTATTACCTGGCGCCCGGCGTGGTTTCCCGGCCCGACCGCGACGAGGCCGTTGCGATCGCGGACGAACAGCTCGAGCCCGCCGATCAAACCTACCGGCTGGTGATCGCGGAACCGATGGATGAAGTTGCCTATCTCGATCGTTTGATGCTCGACGTGGTTGACCGGCCGGCCGGCATCTCGATTGCTCCCGACGAACGGTTCGTGAGCGGCGGCACGCCACCGACCGGCAAAATCATCGCCTGGCGGACCAGCATCGAACCGGTTCGAGCCACCGATCTGCGCGGCAACGACGTGCTGGACGTCATTCGTGCCCGCGACCGCCGCGCCGTCGACTCATTCGCGCGGCTCGAGGGTTGGAACGGCTATGCCGAGGAGCATGGAATCGTCCTCGACTTCCGCGATCGCCTTGCGAAGTTCGGCAAGGCCGACCACTTGATCCTGTGCCTCGCCGGCTGGGTGGAGTATCCGTTTTCGCAGACCAATTACGCGGCAGCGTCGGCGGGTGTTGCCCTCAAGCTGCCGGTGCTCGAGCGGCAGCGGAACGACGGAAGCTGGGCGCTCATCGAGCCCAATGCGGGTTGCCCGGCGGGACTGCCGCGCATGACCACCCTCGACCTGACCGGAAAGCTCACCGGTCCGTGCTGCGTGCTCCGGCTTCGGACCAACCTCGAATGTTACTGGGACCAGGCGTTCATCGCCTTGGGCGAGCCCGACGCCGAGCTGAAGGTCACGTCGTTGCCGGTCGCCCGTGCAACTTTGCAACACCGGGGCTGCATGCGCGAATCGTCACCCGACGGCCGGCTGCCCGAGCTCTACGATTACGACGCGGTCGTGCCGGTCCCGCTCGCGCGGATGTCGGGCCGGCTCACGCGCTATGGCGACGTTGCCTCACTACTCCAGAAAGATGACGACCACCTCGCCCTGGTCGGGCCGGGCGACGAGGTTCGACTCGAGTTCGACGCCAAGCCCGTGCCCGGCTTGCCCATCGGATGGACGCGCAGCTACGTCCTGCGTGCAATCGGCTATTGCAAGGATGCCGACCTGTTCACAGCGACCGGAGGTAATGTCGAGCCGCTTCCCTGGCGAGGGATGCCTTCGTACCCCATGAAACCCGACGACCAGCACCCCGGCGATCCCGCTTATCGGGCGTATCTTCGCGATTTCCAGACCCGCGTCGTGGGTTCGGCCGCGAATGATGAGCCGGTGTGGGAGATCGATCCGCTGGTGGCGTTCTTCAAGAGTCGATACGCCCCAAAGATCTCCGCCCAAGTGCCCCTCATCATCGCGAGCGAGACCACGCTCGGGCTTCTCCCCGATGTACCGACCTTGGATCTTTTCGAGGCCCAGCTCATGAAGGGCTCCTCGGAGCAGGTGCCCGCCGATCTCATCAAGGATTTCTGTGAGAAGAATCGCCGAAGTCGGGAGATCTGGCCGGACCTGAGCGCGAACTTCCCGCTCCACTTGTTCACCAAGTCCGAGCGCGAGACGATCTTTACGAAGGGCCCCGACCACAACTGGCAGCAGTTTTACAAGAAGTACGCGGGAAACCTGGGAATCTTCGAGGTCTCGCGCGTCGGATTCAATCGAAATCGGACGATCGCGCTGTTCTATCTCGGCTGGAGCGGCGGGCCGCTGGCGGGGGACGGTAGACTGTATGTCATGCGCAAAACCAAAGCGGGTTGGACCGTCTTGCCGGTCTCGATCGGGCCGGCGTGGGTCTCATGAGCGCAGCTTCGGGAGGCCCCGGGGGCGATGAAAGGCTGGTCTCGGCACCGCGTGTGGTTCCTGCCGGAATTGTTGCGTGCTCGGCGATGCGCGCGCTTTTCCCCCCCTTGCGAAGGGGGGGCACGGGGGGGTGGGACCGAAGGCGAGGCACACGGCCGTGCTCGCGACCGGCGAGTGCGTGGGGATAGGAGCGCGTCGGCATGAACGAGTTCTTCAACCGCGAGGACCAAACCCGCAGGCGTCGCGAACTCCGCCATTCCATGCCCGATACGGAGGTCATCGTCTGGTCACGCCTTAAAGCACGCCAGGTGCTAGGCTGTAAGTTTCGCCGGCAGTATGGTGTAGGCAAATTCGTGCTCGACTTTTATTCACCGGAGGTCAAGCTGGGTATTGAGCTCGACGGCGACAGTCATTTTCAGGAAGGAGCCAAGGAGTATGATGACGAACGACAACTGTTTATCGAATCATTCGGGATCAAAGTTCTCAGATTCGTGAACTCCGAGATTCGAGAGAACCTCGACGGTGTGCTTGAGGCGATTGGGCGCGAGGTTCTAGTTCGGCGGAGGAGGCGTAGCATGCCGTAGAGTCGACGACAGACGGGGAGCCCGGCGCCCCACCCCCCCGTGCCCCCCCTTCGCAAGGGGGGGAAAGCTCTCGTGAGTGCTGCGCAACAAACCCATCGGACACGCACCGCCGCGCCGGGCTGGATGATTGTCGCCTTTTGACCGCCCCAGGGTGAGGAGCAACGCCGTTAAGGACTTTCGCGCCGTAAATTGCGGGTTCTGGCTAACTTTTCGAGTAGCGAAATCTCGGCGCTCAGAACGCGGATCTCGTAAATAGCCTATTTTTCGGGCGAAAAAATGCTTAACGGCGTTGGGTGAGGAGGGGTGGTCGATTTTGGGTGTACGCGATGTCGAGTGGGCCCGTGATTCGCTGGATTCGCTCCCCTTGGGTCGTCATCGCCGTCATAGCGGCGGTCGCAGCCGGGCTCTGGATCGTGGCCGGGGCGAGGCGCCGCAACGACTCTCAAGGGCTCCTGGAGGTCGCGGCCGAAGTGCGCCGGTCGGCCGAAAGCGCCGTCGAATCAGCAGACTGGGAGCGCGCCGACGCCGCGGCCAGCCGGGCGTTGCTCGCTCTGGACCAGATCGGCAACAGCCGATCGCGCGACCTGCGCTACCAGCGCGAGCGCGCTGGCGCACGACGTGATGGCGTCCATTCAGGCCGCCATCGATCAAGCGGGGCCGGCCGAGGCCGAGCTCAAACGCGCCATCGATCATTGGGCGCAGGTCGTCTCGGCCGACCAGGCGGTCGTCGCCAATCGCCTGCGGCTGGGCGACTGCCTTTATCGGCTGGCGACGTTATATCGCGACGTCGGCCGCTGGGACGAGGCCGAGGACACGCTGCTCCGCGGCCGCGATCTCTGCGAAAGCCCACCCGCCCGTGCGGCCGCCGATCAGCGCATCGACCAGCAGAGGGTCGACTTCCTCGTCCAGCTCGGCCTGTTGCGCGTGAAGCTCGGCCATGAAGCCGAGGCGATCGCATGTTATTCGGACGCCGTTCGCGCCGAGGAAGCGCTGGTGCACGATTACGGCGAACGAGTCGAGGACCGCGAGCGGCTGATCTCGCTCTTGATCGACCAGTCCGACCAAAACGCGGCCCGCAATCAGACTGCCGAAGCCGAGCGCAATCTTGTTGAGGCGGTCGCCGTTTGCGACAGCTTGCGCGTGCTCAATCGCGTTTCACCATCCGGGGAGGGCGAGCCTCCCGGCGAGCCACTTTCCCATCCGGCTCGGCTGGAGCCTCGCCCTCCCGGGATCACGCAAGCACAGCACGATCACGTCGCGGCGCTCGCCCGGCTCAAGCTCGCCGGCCTGATTCGGTCGAACCCGGCGCGAACGTCGCAGGCCCGCGAGCTTTTGACGTCGGCACTGTCGATCGAGCGGTCGCTGGTCGCCAAGTATCCTGCTGATCCGGCCTTCATCTTGCGGCTCGCGGCCATCTGCGGCAGCCTGGCCAGTCTCGAGCGCGACCGTGACGCGCCCGATCGCGCGTTGGCTCTTCATCGCGACGAGCTGTCGTTACGGGAGCGCTTGGTTCGCGACCACCCCGAGCCGATTGCGTACCGCTTCGAGTTGCGGCGCAACCCTGCACAACCTGGCCGACCTCCTGCGCCAGCTCGGGCGGCTCGACGAAGCGCTGGCGCTCGAGCGCCAGGCCATCCCGACCTTGCGGGGCGTGTACCGGGAAAATGTGCTCGACCGCGATCACCGGCAGGCGCTCAGTTACGCCTGCTGGACGCTCTGCGCGCTCGCGCTCGACCACAAGGATCATCGCGCGGCCGCCCAGGCGGTCGCCGATTATCTGGCGATCGAGCCCAACGGGTACGAAGAGGCCATCGAGTCGGCACGGTTCTTGTGTCGCTGCGCCGAGCTCTCAGCCGCCGACGTCACACTCGCCGAGCCGGAACGCGAGCGACTGGTGCGGTCGTACAGCGACCAGGCGATGAGGCGCTCCAGTCGGCGGTCGCCGGCGGTTTCCACGATGCTTCCGACCTGAAAAACGCCCCGACCTACACTCCGCTCCGGCCGCGTGCCGACTTTCAGCGCCTCGTGCGCGAACTCGACGAGCAAATTGACGCGGGCGCCGTCGGACAGGCCGGTTGAAAAGCGTTTAGACAGGTTCAGCGAGCTGCGCGGTCGCAGCGAGAGCGCCAACCAACATCAAGGCATTTCGCAGCGCAGGCGCTGCCCTATTAAAAGCTCCGGCTCAGTGCTAATCTATTAGGCGATGCGTCGGTGGAGGAGATCCCTTTGGCGCGGTGAGATCGTGATGCAGGCACAGACACCGGTCGAGCATGCTTCCGCCGCACGTTTTCCTTCCACGCGGTGGAGTCAAGTGATCGCGGCCGGAGGGCGCGACACGGCCGACGCCAGGGAGTCATTGGCGGGTTTGTGCGACGCTTACTGGTACCCGCTTTACGCGTACATCCGGCGTCGAGGGTACTCGCCTCAGGAAGCGGAAGACCTCACTCAAGACCTGTTCGCCTATCTCCTCGAGCACGAGGTCTTGGCCAACGCCGACCCTACTCGCGGCCGGTTTCGGGGATTCCTGCGGACGATTTGCGCGCGCTTCCTCGCGAATGCGCGCGATCACAAGAGAGCGCAGAAGCGAGGCGGCGGCCGCCGGCGCTGCCGCTCGACGCGATCGATGCCGAAGGGCGTTATGCACGCGAGCTGGCCGATCTGTCGACGCCCGAGCGAATCTTTGACCGCACGTGGGCGATCACCGTGCTGGCCCGCGTGCTCGAACAGCTCCGCCGCGAGTACGACGACGCGGGCCGGTCGGCGATCTTCTGCGAGCTGCGCGACGTTCTCACCGATCATGCCGATTCCGGCTCGCCGCGCTATACCTCAATTGCAGAGCGGCTGCGAACCAGCGAAGGGGCCGTGCGTGTCGCGGTGCACCGCCTGCGGCGCCGTTACGCGGTTCTCCTCCGCCGGGAGATCGCGGCCACCGTCGCTTCAGCCAGCGAGATCGACGACGAGATCAACGCCTTATTCAGCGCGTTCGAATCGTGACGGTCGGGTTTTTTTGAAGGCGCTGTGTAACAAAAGCCGCTCAATTCCTAAAGAAGTAGATGGTGCGGTTCGCGCCCGTCTGGTTTGTACCGAGAGAGAGCTGGGCAATGGCCGAACAAGAGAACTGCGCACGCTGCGGCGCCCGGCGGCTGGCCAACGCTCCGTCGGGGCTGTGCCCGAAGTGCTTGCTCCGCTTGGGGCTCGACACCGAGATGACACCTTCGCTCGTTGAGGCCGCGGCGGCGGCCGTGCGCCTCTCGAACGGTTCGGGTCGCGCGCGCGGTCGGGCTCTTGGTCGGATCGGCGCTCCGCGACTGACGGCCTTGACGCGGGCGACGTGCCGATCGGCCCGGTTCCGCGAGTCTTGCTCCGCGAGTCGACGCCCGAACTGCCCGGCGACCCGGGGCGCTACGAGCTCATCGGTGAAATCGCGCGTGGCGGCATGGGCACGATCTTCAAAGGCCGCGATGTCGATCTCGGCCGAGAACTCGCCGTCAAGGTGATCCTGACCCAGCACTGGCGCATCCCGAGATGGTGCGGAGGTTTGTCGAGGAGGCGCAAATCGGCGGCCAGCTTCAGCACCCTGCGATCGTGCCGGTCTACGAAATCGGCCGGTTGCAAGACGGCCGGCTCTTCATCGCCATGAAATTGGTTGAAGGTCGGACGCTGGCCGCATTCCTCGGCGCACGCAAGCACCCGACTGACGATCGCGCCCGGTTGCTCTCTGTTTTCGAGCAGGTGTGCCAGGCCATGGCCTATGCTCACTCGCGGGGCGTGGTGCACCGCGACTTGAAGCCAGCCAACGTGATGATGGGCAGCTTCGGCGAAGTGCAGGTAATGGACTGGGGCTTGGCCAAGGTGCTCGACGACGGCGATTGCGCCCGTGCGGAGCATACCCACGAACATGAGGGCGGCGCCCTCGCAATTCGCACGCTGCGCTTTGCCGCGGGCGCGTCGGAGTCGCGTGCCGGGTCGGTACTGGGCACGCCCGCTTACATGGCGCCCGAGCAGGCGCGCGGCGCGCTCGAGACGCTCGACGAGCGCGCCGACGTATTTGGCCTGGGCGCCATCCTCTGTGAGATCCTGACGGGCTCGCCCCCCTATACGGGCCAGACCGAAGCTGAAGCGTATCGCCAAGCCGAGCGCGCCCTGCTCGGCGACGCATTCCGGCGCCTGGACGAGTGCGGGGCGGACGTCGAATTGATTGCGCTCGCCAAGTCGTGCTTGGCGGCCGCCCCCAAGGATCGCCCCAGCGACGCGGGGGCCGTCCTCGAGCAATTGACCGCGTACCTGGCAGGCGTCGAAGAGCGGTTGCACGCGGCCAAACTGGCGCGTGCTCAGGCCGAGGCGCGCGCGGCCCTGGAGCGAAAGCATCGGGTGCTGTCGGTAGCGCTGGCGGCGTCGGTGCTGGCGGTTGCGCTCGTCTCGGGAAGCGCCTGGGCCTGGATGACCAAGGACCGCGATATTCGGCGGGCTGAAACCGCTCGCGCCGTCACGCTGGCCCTCGACGAATCGGTCAAGAAGGCGGCGCTGGCCCAGGCGGCCCCCAGCGGCGATCCGGCACGGTGGATCGAAGCGATCGAAGCGGTGCGCCGAGCCGAGGCCGTGATGGTGCAGGGCATGGGCTCGGCCGAGCTGGCCGCGCAGATCCAGCGCGTGGCGGCGTTTGTCAGTCGCGAGCGCGACCTGTCGGAAGCGGTGGGCAAAGACCGGCGCATGGTCGAGCGGCTGGTCGAGATCCACGACGATCTGGGAGTCCACGGCCAGTCAACCCGGGCCGACGCCGAATGGGCCGCCGCGTTCCGCGCCTACGGGGTCGACGTCGACGCGCTCGACCCGGGCGTTGCCGCGGCGCGGCTGGCCGCCAGCCCGGTCGCGGCCGAACTGGCCGGTGCACTCGACCAGTGGATCTTCGTTCGAAGGGGCCAGCGGCCACCCGACTTCGCCGGGGCGCGCCGACTGCTTGCCATCGCCAAAGCCGCCGATCCCGATCCCTGGCGCAATCGCCTGCGCGACACGCTGAACGACCCCGCGAAAGACCGCGGCCGCACCAAGATCGCGCTCGAGCAGCTCGCTGCCTCGGCCGACGCCGACAGCCTGCCCGAAGCCAGCGTGACCCGGCTGGCGTTCGCGCTGGCTCATCTCGGCGACCGCGAACTGGCCATCTCGCTCCTGTTGCGCACCCAGCGGGCGCATCCCAACGACTTCTGGGTAAATGCCGATCTCGCCCGCGAGCTCTCACACGCCGGCCGCCTTGACGAGGCCGTCCGCTTTTTTTCCGTAGCCGTGGCGATTCGGCCTCGCAGTGAAAAGGCCTTGAGTGATCTGGCCGGCGCGCTGGCGCGATCGGGCTTGCTCGACGAAGCCGCCGCCACGTTTCGTCGCTTGATCCGCATGCGCGACGATAACGCCTGGGCTCACGCCTCGCTGGGGGCGGTACTCCGCGACCTGGGCCAGCACGCCGCTGCTGCGAGCGAGTTCGAGGCGGCCACAGAGTTACAGCCGCGCGACGCCTTCGTGCGGATCGCGATCGCCGATTCAATGGTCGATCAGGGGGAATGGACCGCCGCAATCGCCGAGCTTCGCGCCGCCGTCCGTGCCGATTCCAAGAACCCGTTCGCGCACGACAAGCTCGGACTTACCCTTCTCGAGGCAGGCCGCGTCGATGAGGCTATCGCCGTATTCCGCGCAGCGGCCCCGCCCGGCCGTCGGCTCGGCCCAGCCGGCACCATCATCAGCCTCGGCCGGGCGCTTCTGGCCAAGGGCGAGCTGACCGAGGCGGTCGATTTGCTGCGCCAGCCGGAAGCGCGCGGACCATCCCCTTTTGGCCGCCTGTTCTCCGCCGAGTCGATCTTACGCGAGGCCGAGCGCACCGTCGAGCTTGACGCGCGGTTGGCCCCGATTCTCGCGGGGACCGATCGTCCGGCAAACGCCGCCGAGGCCGCCGAGTTCGCCAGGCTCTGTGCCGTGAGGCAATTCTACGCCGCGTCTACGCGTTTGTGGGAGGCGGCATTCGCCGCGAACCCGTCGAGCCGCGCCGCCGGTCGCCGCGACGCCGAACATTTCGACGCCGCCAGCTCGGCGACGCGCGCAGGATACGGGCTCGGCGCCGACGCTAAAGCGACCGGAGCCGCCGCCCGCGACCAGTTCCGGCAGAAGGCCCTCGAATGGCTCAACGGCGACCTGGCGGTTTACGCCACGATGCTCGGGTCGAGCAATCCGCAAGATCGCGCGCGGGCTCGTAGGCAGCTAGGCCGCTGGCAAGTCAGTCCCGCGCTGGCCGGCATCCGCGACCAGGAATTCCTGTCCGACCTGCCCGAAAGCGAGCGCCAATCGCTCCAAACCTTCTGGTCTCGAGTCGAGACCCTGCGTACCCAAATTTGGACTCGGGACGGCGATGCCGGCGTGACTCCACGCTCGTAATCCCCCGCCCGCGCGCCATCGCCGAGCCGATCGCGCCACAAAAAATCGGGCCCCCCGTAACGATTCGCGTTTTTCTCCCAATTCCTTAGTTGGAGAGCGCGTGTTCCGCACTCGTGCTACGCCAGTGTCCCGATCGGGTCGCGTGGTGAGCGGGTGTCGTTTCCGAGCGACCAAAGAAGCGGGTCATCCATGACGAACAAGGCTATCGCAAGGGGATCTGTTCCGAGGGCGGCGTTGGGGTGGATTGTCAATCCGACAGCGGTTGTGGCCATCTTGGCAGCGAGCTACATGATGAAGCTTCGCACAGACAGCCAGCCGCCACCCCGCAGCTCTAACCTCGCGTTCGCCGAAATCGCGCAGCCACGTGGGCGAACAGGTCTGGTCACTCACGTTCTCACCAGACGGGAGCCGCCTGGCGCTGGCGACAAACGCCCCGGATATAAGGGTTCAGGAGCTCTTGGGCGGTCACCCGACTGCGATCTGGAGCCGTTCCGTCGCTTCAGAAAGTGCAATAGCATTTGCTCCCAACGGAGACGTGTTGGCGTTTGCCGCAGACGAGCCGACGGTCGGTTTCTGGGACTTGACGGCGCGGGCTTTGCGGCCCGCGCTCGCACTCGGCGGCGAGCGCGTTCGATCGCTCGCTTTCTCGCCCCAGGGCTCGCTATTGGCCGTGGGAGAGCGCTGGTACGCCCGGCGAGGCGGGCGGGTCACGGTCTGGGACTGGCCTTGCCGCAGACGGGTCGCGGTCCTGGCCGGCCATGGTGGCGGGATCCACGCCGTCGTCTTTTCCCCCGACGGATCGCGATTGGCGGCCGGCGATTCCACGGGGCAGCTCAGCCTCTGGAACGTCACGGAAGAGAAACTTGCGTTTCGAGTGAGCGCACATTCGACGGTCGCCGGCGGCGTGATCGCACTGGCCCTCGCGCCCGACGGAACGACGCTCGCCACCCTCGGTGAGCTCGACCAGACCGTGCGCCTGTGCGCGCCGAAAGCGGCTTGGCCGCCGGCTCGCTCACTCTGCCGACATTTGCCAGAGCGCTGGCGTTTTCGGCCGACGGCCGATACCTCGCGATCGCATTGGACGACGGAACAGTCAGATTCTGGGACTACCGCGCAGGTCGGCTGGCGGCGCCACTCTACGCTCATGGCGCTGCACACAAGTCGCTCGCGTTCTCGCGCGACGGCCGCATGCTGGCAACCGGAAGCAGGGACGGAGTTGTCAGTTTGTGGAACGCCTCGCTGGTCCTGGGACCCGCACAGCTCGGGCCGCCGGAGCTCGCCGGCGATCGTTCGCGGTCGCGGGCTCAAAACGAGGGTCCCGCGCTTGCGGTTTTACGCCGGCGATCACCGCCCTGAAAACCGACGACAGTATTGCTTGTGCAGGCGCTTCTGATAACCCTGCTTGATGGACGGCCTGATTTGATCGGCCGTCCCGCATTTGAACGGCGCTGATCGGCAGCCGGAAACGTTCACCTGGGCGGTTTCTCGTCGGCTCCGAACACCAAGCCACGCAAGGACCTCGTCAAGGATCCGGCCGAGCTAAAAGCGAAGCTTAAGCTACTTTGGGTTTCGTGCGGCGACGCCGACCGGCTGATGAACGTGAGCCGCCGCGTTCACGAAGCTCTCGATGAAAAGAAAGTTCCGCACGTCTGGCACATCGATTCCGGCGGTCACACCTGGCCGGTGTGGAAGAATGACCTCTACCTGCTGTCGCAGCGGCTGTTTCAGAGCAAGGGCGAATCACAGCGCTGAATCGAGTCGGACCGAAGCGCGAGGGACTGCTTGACTCCTTCGCCATCGATCATGAGAATCAGCGGTTGGCGGGCCACAACGCCGTTCGAACACCGATGATCTACACCCACGTTAAAGAGAAACGGAAGCAAGAGAAGCTGGCCCAATTGGTTCCCTATGGAGCTGACCCATGTCCACAATCCCGATTCTTCTGGGCCTGGTCCTGGCAGCTCCCGCCGACAGCGATGAATCGGTTCTGGGGGCAGCGCGGTTGCCGACCACCGACAAGGCGATCCTCAACTTCTTCCACAAACGCTCCCAACCACCTCTTGGCCGGGCTGCCATCGAGCAGCTCGCCCGGGCCCTTGGCAGCGAGAACGAGACCAAGGCCGACGACGCCCAAGGAGAGCTAGTCAGCATCGGGGCCCCGGTTGTCCCCGTGCTTCGCGAGGTCGCCAATCGGGGGGATGCCGTCGGCGCCTCCCGACGGGCAAAGGTGGTCTTGCAGCTCATCGAGGGTCCTCGAGCCGACCGCCTGCCCGTCGAGGCCGCCCGGTTGCTGGCCGCGCGGCAAGCGCCAGGGACCGCGGAGGCGCTCTTGGGCTACCTGCCCTATGCGGAGAGCGACGCGGCCTTCGAGGAATACGTCTCGGCTCTTACCGCCGTCGGCTTCGAAGCCGGCAAGGCCAACCCGGCACTCCTGGCTGCATTGAAGGACTCCCGGGGGTTCAGCCGTGCAGCCGCGGCGCAGGCGCTCTGCAAAGCCGGCGGTAACTCTTCTTGGACGATCGTTCGACCTCTCTTGACTGACGCCGACCCCGCCGTCCGGCTGCAGGCAGCACTGGCTCTCGCCGACGCCCACGATAGCAAGGCCATTCCGGTCGTGATCGAATGCCTGTCCGACGGCCCAGCAGAGCTTGGCGCCAAAGCCGAAGAATACCTGGCGGGCCTGGCGGGGGAATGGACAGTTCACACTCCTCGCGGAAGCGATCTGGTATCCCGTGAGCTCCGACGTGAGCTATGGGCTACCTGGTGGCAAAAGACCAGCGGCGACCTGCTCCTGCGCGAGCTCCACGCGCGAACCTTGACGGACGACGAGCTGGCCAGGGCCGAGGCCCTGCTTCGCAAGTTGGGAAGCGAGCAGGGAGAAATAGGACCGAAGGCAGCGCGAGACCTGGTGGCGCTCGGGCCGCGTATCAATCCCCTCTTGCGGCGCACCGTCCAGGAGCATCATCCCAGCCTGAGCCCGGCTGCGGAGCGCTGCCTGGAAGCCAGCGAGAGGGAATTCCCTCCAATCCCCCTGCCGCAAGCGTTGTTTCGGATGCTGGCGATGCGCCGACCGCCAGGCGTCGCGGCCGCGCTTCTGGCGTTTTTGCCCTGTGCCGAGAACGACGAGATGATCACCCAGCTCGGTCGTGTCCTGGTGGAGGTTGGCGTGGTGGACGGCAAGGCGGACCAGGCCCTCTTCAAGGCCCTGGGCGACCGGGTTGGCATTCGCAGGGCGGTGGCCGCGGTCACGTTGTGGCAAGGGCATGTTTCCGACGGCCTCCCTGCCGTGCGGAAATTGCTGACCGATACGGATCTCCAGGTCCGCCGGCGCGTGGCCCTGGGATTGGCGGTGGCGGGGGACCAGGAGGGTGCCGTGGTCCTCAGCGCCCTTTTGGAAGAATTACCCGATGAACAGGCCTGGGAAATCGAGGACCAATTGGAGCGGCTCGCGGGCGGCAAAGCCCCCAGGGAAACGACAGCTCACCCGATCGACTGGAAAAAAGTGGCCAGCGCCTGGAGGCAATGGTGGCAGGGCCAGCGCGGCAAAGTGGTCATGACTGACTCTTTCGCGCCCGCCGCGGGTGGGAGCCTGCGCGGCTACACGCTGCTGGTCCAGCCGCAGTTGAATTCGATCACCGAGCTGGGCCCCGACGGCAAGCCGCGCTGGACTCTGACCGAACTTCAAGGCCCCTCCGATGCACAGGTGCTAAAGAATAACCACATCCTCGTCGCGGAGCAGGGCCGCATTACCGAACGCGACCAGAGCGGCAACGTGTTGTGGAAACTGGAGGGAATTCAGCAGCCCCTCAGCGTCCAGCGCCTGGCCAATGGCAACACCTTCATCGTCAGCCGGGGTGCGCTCATCGAGGTGGACCGCGCCGGCAACGACGTGATGCGGGTGCGTGTGAATCGCATCGTCGCGGCCCACAGACTGCCTGACCGGCGGATCGTCGCCTTCAATCGTCGAAATATCATCCAGCTTGACGAGGCCGGAAAAGAGATCAAGCAGGTTCCAGTAATGAGGGGTGGGGGCGGCGGTTGCTGTGAGGTGCTGGACAACGGTCATGTGCTGTCGCTGTCGCCGGGCATTGGCGACATTGTCGAGTTCGACATGGAAGGCAAGGAGGTGGGCCATTTCGATCAGCCGGGCGCATCGCACGGTTTCCGTTTGCCGAACGGGCATACATTGGTCACGGTGGAAGGAAGCAAGTACATCGAACTTGACGAGAACTGGAAACCGTTGAAGGAGACCGCGCTGGCGATGCCCGCCTTCCGCGTCAAACAAAGGTAATCCCACGCTGCTGACACTGAGCCAGAAGGCGACTACGATGAGCAATCGTTCATTTATTCTGTCGCTGGCCGCGGCGCTCATGGCGGGTAGCGTCGCGAGCAATGGCCGCGGGGCCGACCCGGCCGATCCGGACCTGGCCCGGTTGCGCGGTGCGCTCTTGCCGATCAATAATGCCGGGCTCGTCAACTTCCTCCACTTGCGGGAGCGAGGCGAACCAGAGCACGGCACGCTCGATCAACTGATCGAGAACCTGCGCGCTGCCGCGCCCGATGCCCGGCAGCAAGCCTGTGCCGACCTGGTTGCCATCGGGACAACGGCTCTGCCGCGGCTGCGGGCCCTGGTGCGCGAGGGGGGCCGGCCCGCGGCCCTGGCCCGGAAATGCGTGACTGTCATCGAAACCGACGGCGGCGTTTTAACCAGTACCGCCGCTCGCGTGCTTGCCCACCGCCGTGCCTCGAGCGCCTGCCGCGTGCTCCTCGACTACCTTCCCCATGCCGAGAATGATCGCGTTCTCCAAGACATCGTGGAGTCATTGCGCGCCGTCGCCCACGACGCCAATGGAACCGCGGACGCATCGGTGGTGAGCGCCCTCGCCGACCTTCACCCGTTGCGCCGGGCCACGGCCATCGTCCTTCTGGCCGAGGGAGACCTGGCGCGGCATCGAGACGCCATCCGCAAGCTGCTTCTCGATCCGGCGCCGTCGGTCCGCTTGCGTGCGGCCCAGGTTCTCGCCCCAGCCGACGATCCCCAGGCCGTCGCGACCTTGATTACCTTGTTAGGAGAAGTGGGCGACGCTGAAGCGCGGTTGCCGATCGAGGAATTCCTGACCGACCTGGCCGGGGCACTCGGCCCCCAAGTCAAGATTGGCAAAGACGGGCTCACTCCCATTCAGGCGCGCGAGGCCTGGCTGAGGTGGTGGCGCGACACGGAAGGCACGGGGCTCTTAAACGAGCTGAAGAAGCGAACCAGGCCCGACGTCGATCCCGGCAAGGTCCACGCTCTCGTCAAGAAACTGGGAGACAACACCTTCGACGCCCGCGAAAGCGCGCAAAAGGAACTGATCGCTTTCGGCGTGCCCGTTCTTCCCGTGTTGCGGCAGGTTTTCCGTGATCCACCCGACCTCGAAGTGCGGGCTCGGATTCGGGCCTGCATCGAGACAATCGAGGGAGAGAACGAGAAGACCAAGCAGGAATATCTCCCCCGCTTGCTCGCGCTGCCTCGGTTGGTCGCGCTGCGAAAACCCCCCGGCGCTGCCGAAGCGATTCTTGCCTACCTGCCGTCCCTGGACGAGGAGGGTCTCCGCGAAGAACTCCAGAGCGCTCTTGCCGCGGTCGCCTTTTCAAAAGGGGACGCGCACCCAGTCGTGCTGAAAGCCCTCACGGACAGTTCCGCGACCCGGCGGATCGCCGCCATTCGAGCGCTCTGCACGGTCCCACAACCTGCCAATTTGGAAAAGGTGCGCCGGTTGCTTCAAGACGGCGACCCCGCAGTGCGCCTCGCGGCTGCTCTCGCGCTGGCGGGAGCCCGCGATCCCGCCTCACTTCCCGCCCTTGCGTCTTTGATCGCCGAGGCCCCACCTGATTTGGCTACACAGGCCGAGGACTTTTTGAGTCAGTTAGCCGGCGAGGCAGGAGCGAAGGATTTGCCCCAGGGCGAAGCCAATCGTGGGAAACGCGGTGAGTCCTGGGGCTTATGGGCCCAGAACGCCAAGCGTGATCCAGCCATATTCGGCAAAATGTCCTCGGCGCGAGCGGGCGGGGCCCGCTTCCGGCCGAACTCTGCGTGGATACACGCTGCTGGTTCAACCCCAGGCGAACACCGTCACCGCGCTCGGCCCTGATGGCAAGGAACGCTGGGCCCTTTCCGGACTCGACGGGCCCTCGGATGCCGAGGTTCTGGCCAACCAGCACATCCTCGTGGCCGAGTCGAACCGCGTCACGGAACGCGACGTGCGCGGCACCGTGCTGTGGAAACTGGAGGGAGTTCAGCCCGTTAGCGTCCAGCGTCTGCCCAACGGCAACACATTCATCCCCTGTAATAACGTGCTCATCGAGGTGGACCGTCGCGGCAAGGAGGTGTTGCGAGCCATGGTCGCAGGGATCGCCGCGGCGCGGCGGCTGCCCGACGGCCGCATCATCGGTTTCGACCGCAACGAAATCATCCAATTCGACAAGACCGGCAAAGAGGTCAAACGGGCCGCGGTGATGGTTGGTGGGGCCGGCTGCAACGAAGTGTTGGACAACGGCCACGTTCTGACCTTGTCCCCTGGGATGGGAAATCTAACCGAGTTTGACCAGGACGGCAACGAGGTCAACCATTTCGACGAGCCAGGAGCGGCAGCCGCTTGCCGTATGCCAAATGGACATACGCTGCTCATGATCATGGGAACCAAGTACATCGAGCTGGACAAGAACTGGAAGCCGATCAAAGAAACCCCGCTGGCGGGAGACGTGTTCCGCGTAAAAATGTGGTGAGTACCGAGGATTGATGAGACGTTGTTATGAGACTTCGCTGGACTGCCAAGGTCGCGCTGGGCCTCCTCATCCTGGCGCCCAATGCCTTTGCGGGTGACACCCATGCCCAGGACGCGGATGGGCTCTTGGATAGCAAGGCCCTCGCGGGGCGAATTGATTACTGGCTGGGAGTGCGCCAGGCCGCCCAAGGGGCCAAAGCTGCTCCGATTGCCGACGACGCCGAGTTCATTCGCCGTGTGTACCTCGACCTGGCCGGCTGCGTTCCAGCCGTCGTCGACGCGCGCGACTTCATCGATGACCGTCGGCCGGACAAGCGTCTCTTCTGGGTCGACATGCTGCTCGACGGCAGGAAGCCCAGCCGCAAGCCCGATGCTTTCACCGCTCATTTCACGAATGTCTGGAGAGCGTGGCTGCTTTCCCGGGTTGATACCGAACGGGCGGCCGCCCTCGGCCCCGAGACCGAGAAGTGGTTGCAAACTCGCCTGAAGGACAATTTCCCCTACGATCGTTTGGTCCGCCAACTGATCACTGAGACCCCCGCTGGCCAGAGCGATAACAGGCTGCCGGTCCGACGCCGGAGGAGGTTTCGAAACGGCGTACAGCCCAGCCTTTTTGACGAGATCAACGAAAACAAGCCGGAAAACCTCGCTGGCAGCACGTCGCGGCTGTTCCTGGGTATCAAGCTGGAGTGTGCCCAGTGCCACAATGACCGCTCAGGCGGCAACTGGTCGCAAACCGAATTCTGGTCCTTCGCCGCGTTCTTCGCCGGCCAAGGAAACCAGCCTAACGCAGAGCGGACCATCGCCATCCCCGGAAAAAATATTGTGGTCCGCGCTCGCTTTCTTCACGGCGCGGAGCCGGCCTTCAAACCGGGCGACAATGTGCGCGAGATCGTCGCCGACTGGCTGGTTAGCCCCACGAACGCCTATTTCGCTCGCGCTGGGGTCAATCGGATTTGGTCCTACTTCTTCGGCTTCGGCCTGATCGATCCAGTGGACGAGCAGGGTGACCACAACTTGCCCAGCCACCCCGAACTGCTGGATGAGCTGGCCCGCCAGTTCGCGGATCATGGCTACGATTTGAAGTATCTGGTCCGTGCCATTGTTGCCAGCCAGGCATACCAGCGCACCAGCACGGTCAGTTCGCCCGTCAAAGAGGATCCGCGCCTCTTTGCCCGCATGAACATACGTGGCCTGAGTGCCGAGCAGCTCTTTGATAGTCTGGCCGAGGTCACCGAGTTTGAGAACACGAGCCGGGGCGTCGTCAGCCGGCTCAACGACGGCGCACGCCTCACCCCTCGGCAGCAGTTCCTGGCCCGGTTCTCCCACCAGTACAAGGCGACCGAGACACCCACGTCGATCCTCCAGGCGCTTTACCTGATGAACAGCCCCTTCATCGCGGACCGCACCAACCTGGAACACAACAATACGCTCATGACACTGGCCCGGCAAAAGACATCGCACGCGCGCCGGATCGAGACATTGTTCCTCGTCGTGCTCTCACGTAAACCGACGACGGCGGAACTGAATCGATGCGTCGCCTACCTCGACCGTGGTGGATCGGGCGACGACCATCGCCAGGCGTTGACCGACGTTTTTTGGGCGCTCTTCAACAGTTCGGAGTTCTCCGTCAACCACTAGCCCTAGGTCACGCTTTAGCCTGACGTCTGTAGTAGGTCAGGCTTTAGCCTGACACGCTCGAAGGAGACAACCATGGCTCGATCCACGTTGCAACTTTCCCGGCGTGAGTGGTTGCGTTTATCGTCGGCTGGTGTGCTGGGATGTTGTTCGTCCGGCTGGTTGGAGCGTCTCGCCGCAGCCGCAGCCGCAGACCCCGAACGGAAGCGCGCCTGCATCTTGTTGTGGATGAACGGCGGTCCCGCGCAGACCGACACCTTCGATCTCAAGCCTGGGCACGCCAATGGCGGCCCCTTCAAAGAGATCGCCACAACGGTCCCCGGCCTGAATTTCAGCGAGCATCTGCCGCTCTTGGCCAAGCAGGCCAAGCACCTCGCGCTGGTGCGCTCGATGACCAGCCGGGAAGGTGATCACAACCGGGCCGCCTACTACCTGCGGACCGGCTACCGGCCGGAGGGGGCGATTCAATACCCACCCCTCGGAGCGTTGTTGTCGAAAGAGCTGGGCGGCTCCGAGGCAGCGCTGCCCGGCTTCGTGAGCATCGCGCCCGTACTGGCGACCAGCCCCGCCACCTTCACCCCCGGCTTCCTGGGGCCGGAGTACGCCCCGCTGATCGTCGGCAACCAGTCCGCCGCGAATGGGCCGAGGGCGGATCTCGACAAAGTGTTTCGTGTACAGGATCTCAAACCGTCCAACGAGCTCAAACAAGGCCGTGTGGACGCTCGCGTCGAGTTGTTGAAAGGTTTCCAAGAGAGCTTCAACGCCGACCACCCGAGCGTTCCCACCTTGAGCCACCAGGCCGCCTACGACCGTGCCGTTCGCCTGATGCGCACAAGGGCGGCCAAGGCATTTGATCTGGACGAAGAAAAGGCCAAGCTCCGCGACCGCTACGGCCGCAACCTGTTCGGCCAGGGTTGCCTCCTGGCCCGCCGACTGGTGGAGCGCGGCGTGCCATTCGTCGAAGTGACGCTCAACAACGCCCCGGTGCCGCCCAACGCCTGGGACACGCACGGACAGAACTTCGAGCAGGTTAAGAAGCTGTGCGAGGTGCTCGACCCCGCTTGGGCAACGTTGCTGGACGACCTGGACCAGCGCGGCCTGCTGGACACGACGCTGGTCGTATGGATGGGCGAGTTTGGCAGGACGCCGAGAATCAATCCTCAACAAGGCCGCGACCATTTCCCCAACGCCTGGAGTACTGTCCTGTGCGGCGGCGGCATCAAGGGCGGGACGGTCCACGGTAAGACCAGCCCCGACGGCATGACAATAAAAGACGGGCCGGTTGCGGTGCCGGACTTCTTGGCCACGGTGGCCAAGGCGCTGGGCATTGATCCGACCATGCAGAATATCTCCAACATTGGCCGGCCGATCCGGATCGTGGATGCCGGTGCCCGGCCTATCGAGGACGTGCTGGCGTGAGGAAAGGGCTTTAAGTCGATAAAGGGTCACCGCAGTTAGATTCTACCTCCACAACTTCTGCGCGTTGTGCGCATCTTTGGCCCCCCCCGTCGACCGCGGGCATCATCAGAGCTCGATGTTCCATTCGCGACCCATTCTCCCCTTGGATCGTGAACCCCGGCACTATTATCCCTTCGTCTCTTGACAGGTAGCCACAAGTGTGGTCAACTATCGCTACAGTTGTGGCCAATGGGGAACTCGTGATGGCGCGCGGCGTGCAGATTTCGGATTCGGAATGGGACGTCATGGAGCCGATCTGGGCGGCCGGCGCCTGCACGGCGGCGGACGTCATCAAGCAGCTTCGCGGGACGCACGATTGGAATCACAGCACGATCCGCACTCTCTTGGCGAGGCTCGTGGAAAAAGGGGCGCTGGCGTACGACGTCGACGGATCGCGGTATATCTACCGGGCTGCCGTCTCCCGCCAACAATGCGTGCGCCAGGAAGGCCGCTCGTTTCTGGAGAAGGCGTTCGGCGGAGACGTTGCAGCGCTCGTCGCACACTTTGTCGCAGAAGCGTCGCTGGATCGGGACCAGATCGAGCAACTCCGTCAATTGCTCGCTCAGAAGCGGAATCCCAGGGAGAAACGGAAATGATCACGCTGCTCGATACCCTCGGACCGGCAATCTGGCGGGCCTCCTGGCAAGCGGCGGCGTTGGCCCTTCTGGTCGTGCTGCTCTTGCGCTCGTTTGGGGAACGCCTGTCGCCGCGGTGGCGGTTTCTACTGTGGGGTGTCGTCCTGGCTCGGTTGCTGTTCGTGGCGACTCCAGTCAGTCCCTGGAGCGTGTTCAATCTGGTCCGCTGGAATCCGGAGGCGAACGCACGGCCGATTGCAAAGCGCGAGGCCGATGCCACGTTCAAGCCGGTGCCGCACGGGTCCGACTCGCCAACCGGCCCGTACGAAACGAACGCGGAATCGCCGCGAGTTGCCGGCTCCGCGCCAGAGTCTGCCGTCACGCGGGTGAGTGCGCCCCCGGAGTCGCCGTCCATTTCCTCCGGGACCGCGATGCAATTGATGCCGTCCATCAAGGATCTGTTCGATGCCGTCTTGATCACGCGGATTCTGTCGTCGTTCTGGCTGGCGGGCTGTCTGTTCTTTGGGTTGAAGCTTCTCGGAACCGCGCTCATTTTGCGTCGGCGTCTTTCGGCCTGCCGTCCGGTGACGGATGCCGCGCTCTTGGACTTCCTGGAAACTTCCCGCCGCCGGGTCGGACTCAAACGCACTCCCGTGTTGCTGGTCACGCCGGAGTCCCAGAGCCCCTGCATCGTGGGGACCTGGAATCCCAGGATTGTCCTGCCGGAATCGGTCGTGACGGAGTCTTCGACCGGGCGGGTCTGTCATGTGCTGGCGCACGAGCTGGCGCATCTTGTGCGCGGCGATTTGTGGACGAACTGGCTGCTGCTGGCGGCGCGGATTCTTCACTGGTTCAACCCCGTGGCTTGGTGGACGGTCCGCGAGATGCAGGCGGAACGCGAGGCCGCCTGCGATGAGTTGGCATTCGCCGCGCTGGGCGAGACCGATCGATCCGCGTATGCCGCCACAATCGTCGAGCTGGCGGCGAGTCTGGCTCCGTCGGCCATCGCGCCGGGGCTGATCGGCCTGTTCTCTTCGACTTGCCGCCTGAAGGCTCGCGTCGAACGTCTCTTGCGGGCCCCGTCGGTCACGACGCTCCGGGCACCGATCGCGGCCGGCTTGTTCCTCGGGATGGCCTTGATCGGCTTGACCGACGCCATGCCCGGTGCCAAGGCGCAGGCGCCGAAACAGGCCGCGTCGACGCAGAAGGCAGAACCCGAGGCGAAGACCTACACATTCAGCGGGCGCTGTGTCAATCATGCCGATGACGCGCCGTTGGCCGGCGTGTCGGTGCGGCTGTATCAGGCTCGAAGGACGAACTTCGCCGCCGGTCGAGGTTGCCAGGACGGTCACGGGCGCCGACGGGCGCTTCGCGTTCACCGGTCTCGCACCGCCACGTCATGAAGGCCACCTCGATCGTCGGTCCTATGCGGTCCTCGGTTTCCTGGGCGACCGGCCGATCGGAATCAGCTTCCACCATTTTGACGGCAACGAAGAGGTCGTCGAAATTGGGATGGCTCTCGAAACGTCGACGCTTTCCGGCAAAGTGATCGACGCCGACGGGCGGCCGGTCGCCGGAGCGACCGTTATGCGGTATTGGATCGACGGCCGGCCGATCCCTGGCCTCCTCTCGACGACGACGGACGCCCTAGGCCAGTTCAAATTCGACAGAGTGCCCGTCTACAAGACGCCTGACGGCAGGTCATGGGACACAGTATTCGCCGTGCGCCACCCGGACTACCCCGAGGCGGGCGGCACGGCGCGTGCGCTGCCGGCGGATGTCGTTGTCACACTGCCGGCTCCTTGTACTGTGACGGGAGCCGTGACCGACGGCGTCACCGCACAGCCGGCCGCGGGAGCCGTGATCTGCAGCTCGGCGGCTTGACGAGTGGGGCGAGTCGTTTGCACGGCCACGGACACAGCCGGGCGTTTTCGCCTGGTGGTGGCGGAAGGGCGCTACGATTTCCTCGCGGACGCAAAGGATCGCGTCTCGATCGCGGTTAACGGCCGCGAATGCCGGGCTGGTGAAAAGGTCGAATTGCCGCCGCTCACGCTGATCGGTGGCGGATTCATCTCCGGCCAGGCCATTGATACGACCACCCGGCGGTCGGTCTCCGTCACGGAAGTAGGAGAACCGGTCACGCTCGGGTTGTACGGGCCGGCTCAGCCGCAAGGAGCGGTGACCGCGCCGACCGGGGAGACCGTGGTGGACAAGGCGGGCCGGTTCGGCGTGCGTGTGGCCCCGGGCGAATACTTCCCCTACCTGGTCAATTCTCGCGGCGTGCACATGGCGGTGGATGCCCGGAAGCAGCCGCCGGTCGTCGTGAAGGACGGTGAGACGACCATCTATAACATGCTCATCACGCCTGAGGCTTCGCCGGCAGAAAAACGGCAGGCGGCCCGCAAGCTCGTCGAGGCCTTACCGAAGCAGCCGTACGATCGGACGGCGCAAATCCTCCTCGAATTCCGCAAGCTCAGTCACACCGTCCGACGAGGAGGAGTTATGGTGCCTGCTCATGCGCGAGCTGGTTGCCGTCGGACGCGACGCGGTGCCCCAACTGTGCGCCGAACTTGACCGAACCACCGAAGACAGGGCGCTGCGCCGATTGGGATTCGCCTTGCGGGCGATCGGCGACGCTCGGGCGGTCCCGGCTCTCATCAGAGCCCTCCCCAAGACCTTGCTACCCAGCAGCAGCGATTACGGGCTGGACGTCGGCGACAAGGAATTGATGAGATTCATGCAAGCGCACGACCTCGACCAAGGAACGGGAGGGGAATACTTTTATTTCGGAAGGCCAGTGCGTGAAATCGTTGGCGCGCTGCGGGCCCTGACCGGGCAGAATCTTGATGATGCCGACCCGTCCGGCATGAGTCTCAGCGAGGATCCCCGCCGGCAAGTGCTGCAGCGTCGCATTTACCGGCGGCACGCGCAGCGCTGGCAGGAGTGGTGGGAGGCGAACTGGCGGAAGTTCACGGATCAAGCCACGTATCAAAAGGTCAATCTGAGTATCGCCGACGAGCCGCTTCCCCCCGCCCCTCAGGCTCCGGGGAAAACGGCCCGGCTCAGTGGCGGAATGATCGGCGCGGTCCTCTCGCCGGCGACCCAGGAAGTCCCGCACGTCGGGCATTCTCTCGATCTGGATACCGGCTATGGACCAAAGTGGCCGACCTGGATTCCCCGAGACGATCCCGCCCGCGATCCGAAGCAACTGGCGGAGTGGGCATCCCAAAGCGGAGTCGATTTGATATGCGTCACCTATCGTTCGCCCGACGGAACCGCGACTTGCGTATTGCGGGCGCTGGGGATGAAAGTCCGGGAGATCAACGCGCGCGACTTGCGAAACCTCGACAGATCGATCGCGGCCGGCACCCTTCCCGAAGGCCGGCCGGTCGGCGACCTGCTGATGCACTACGACACCCAATCACAGCAATTTGTGCGCGGATGCGAATGCCGCGTTCCTGTTCGTCACTCGCGAAGGAAACATGGGAGTGATCGAAACGACCGATCGCGTCACCCACGCCGCCACCCTCACCGGAAACGCCACCGGCCCACCGCCCGCTGCCAGCCCATCGTCAGGCGCCGGCTCCTATAGTGGAGTTCAATTCAATCTGAAAGAGATCATTCCCTGAGGGGTGGCAGCCCATGTTTTACCCGTGCACCGCGATCGTTGCTTCCCTGGTCCGGAGCGCCGCGCCGGCTGTTCTTTTCCTGGCCTTTGTCTGGTTCGCGCAAGTTCAATCCCAGCCGCCGGCCGACGCGAAGAACGATCGACCGGCGATCGAGAAGTTGATTCGGCTGAAGAAGGGCCGAACCGTCCGCGGGCGCGTCCTCGACCATCTCGGGAAGCCGGTGAAGGATGCCTCGGTATTCGCCGTCCGGTCCGATGGCATGACGCTTGCCGGGGGGCGTGCCGTCAATTCTTTCGACGGCGAGGAAGACAGAACCGTCCGCGGGTCGAAGACCGATTCCGAGGGGCGTTTCGAGCTGGCTGTCAGCGTTGCGCCGGGAGAGGGGCGTCCGGCCGGCGATCCGCCGCCATCACCAGCCGCCACGCCGGGATTGGCCGTATCGAGCCCGGCGCTCGACGCCTGGCCGGTGCCGCTGCCGGAGGGAGATGCCGAAGCGGTCATCCGCCTTCCGTCTCCCACGCGAGTTGAAATCCGCTACGACATCAAAGGGAGCGACGACGAAGCGTCGGTGTTCGTGCAGTCGGTCATGCACGACGTCGACGCGTGGCAGGGATTCGAAATCGTGCGCCACGTTCCGATTCGAAATCAGGGCCGCGTCGAGCTCACGTCGCTTCCCCCGGGCCGGTACCAGTTCGCACGCAGCCGGATGATCCGCCACGGGAACATCGGGCAGGGCCATTTTCTGGATCGACAGTTCGTCGAGGTGGTCAGTGATAAGACGACTCCCGTTTCGTTCGTGCGGACGACCGGTACGCGCCTGACCGGATCAGTCGAATGGGACGAGGGGACGAAGCTCACCGGCGTCATCGTCAGCGTCCGAAAAGTCGCGTCGCCCGAAGATCCCCCGAGCGAGCGACTCTTTCCGCATTTGTTCGACGCGCGGTTGCTGCGAGTGTCAGGGAACGGCGGTCCAAACGAGAAACCCGAGATCGTCGGCAATCGGGGCCTGTTCCTTACCGAGCGCATCTCGCCCGGCACCTATCTAGTACATGCCGAAGGGTATGCTCCCCTGACACCGGAACAGGAACGCAGCACTGGAATCGTCAGGGCGACGCTCTCGGCCCAGTCGACCGTCACGGTTCCGGAGTCGGGCGTGGTCCCCTCGCTGAGGCTCGAGCTCAAGAAGCTTACCCCACCAGCGAAGCGCTTCGGGAATTCCGATTAGCGCGCCGGTTGAAGGAACGCACCGTGAGCGTCAAGGCCGCGGCTCGACGGCTTTAGTAAGGTCTGACGTAGAGCGTCACCATTTCAGATTCATTCGCCCCTTATCCCGCCGCCCGCAGCACCGATTCGGCAGTACGGCGCCAGGTGAACTGTTTGGCGGTCGCGATTCCGGCGTCGTTGCGGGGCAGCGAGCCCTCCTGTTTCAGCCGGTGCACTTCGCGCAGGTGATGGACCATCTGCTCCATCTGGGACGGGCCCAGCTTGCCCCAGTTTCCGGTGCCCAGAGCGCAGTCGCCGGCTGGCGGCGGCTCGGTCTCGTCGACCTGCACCAGCCGGCAGTTGGCAGCATCGACGAATTCGGTATGGCGCCGAGTAGTTGGTGGCGATGACGTTCAGGCCAACCGACATGCACTCGAGGAGCCCGAGGTTCCATCCCTCGGCGCGCGACGGGAAGACGCCGCAGTCGCATTCAGCGAGCAAGGCCGCCACGTCGCGCTGGGTGGCGACCCGCGGCACAAGCTGCACCTTGCGTGCCAATACGCGAGTCGAGGAACACATTCGCCCACGAGTCGTTGGCCTGCGTCCGAGAGGAGGTAGTTGCGGCTCAATAACTTCAGCACGAAGTTGTCGCTCGGCGTGAAGGCATTGCAAAACGCCTGCAACAGAAAGTCGTGGCCCTTGCGCCACTCCCATTTGCCGTTGTTCACGAAAACCGTCGGGCCCGGTTCGCGGGGTCGCTCTCGGGGCGGGCCCGTCGCCGATCGTCTCGTGAAAGACCGAGCGATCGACACCGAGCGGGGCGACGACAATCGGGACGCTGACTCCGCTTGATGCGACAACTCCAGCCGCCCACTTCGAGCAGACCAGGATCGCGTCCAACTGCTTCAAGTGGTGGATCTCGCCGGGCGTCCAATCGATCGAGCTCAAAGATGGGAAACCCGACGTGCTTGCCGCGGCCGACGTGCTCCGCCAGCGACCTGCGCCGGCGCGATCCGGACGCTCGGCGCGAGCGGGTCGTACGTCCCTGCATTGGCGGCAGCCGCGTCTGATCGGGTCTTGCGGGTCGTCGCTCACGGACAAGCTGTAGCTCAGCGGGAAGAGCGCAACCTGGACGCCTGCCCTCATCAGTTCCTTGAGGACGAAACGCCCGACGTAGCCGTACCCGATCCGGTCGACCGACGTGATGAGGTTGAGGTTCATCATCGCAAGGCCTTCTGCGGGCGACCAGGCGCGCCCCGTCGAGCCGCGTTGTGTGCGGCGTTTCTCGGCACAGGCGCCAGTTGGACAGGTCACGGCCCCGCCTGGCCCCGTAAGAATTTCGCGCACACGTTGCCAGACATCCAATTTGCGGTCAAGGCGATTGGGCGCGTCTATCCTGTGTGCATGCGTGGACCCTGGTTCGCCAGGGGTTTCCGGACACCTAAGATTCAGGGGATTTTACACACCGATGGTCTAGCGCAGAAAGTAGACGGCAGCAGCTCGGGCGACGGGCTCGGCAAAGGAAGTAGAAAGGACCGTCAATGACGCGCCTGCAAGGCCGCTGCCGCCGCCTCTTGAAAGGCCGCGCGGACCGGGGAAGCGTCGGAGTTGGGGAAGTTGGCCCGCTGGACCATCAAGATATAAATCCGTTTTTTCTCAGGATCGATCCACGCCTGGGTGCCGTATGCCCCGCCGTGGCCGAACGATCCGGGAGAGAGCATGGCCGTCACTCCCTGCGGGTCGCGGACGATACAAAAGCCGAGTCCCCAGCCGTTGCCGTCGGTGAACCCGGTCTTGAGCCCGCCGGTCTGAACGCGCGTCATCACCTTGACCGATTCAGGCTTGAGGTAAAGCCTGCCGTCGAGCACTCCTTCATTCAAGAACATCTGGCAGAAGCGGTAGTAATCGCCGGCCGTGGAGAACAGCCCGCCATTCGCCGCGGGAAAGCGGTCGCGGCTGGTGGGCGGCTTGCCGTGGAGGATGAAGTTCTGCGTCGCCTCGAGCGTTCCCTGGCTGGTACGGCGATAAGGCGTGGCCAGCCGGGGTAGTTGCGCATCCGTGAGGTAGAAGGTCGTGTCTTTCATCCTTAGCGGAATAAACAGCCGCTGTTCCAGGAACTGGTCGAACGACTGGCCCGAGACGACCTCGACGATGCGCGCCGCGGTGTTGATTCCCGACTGGCAATAAACCCACTTCGTGCCCGGCTCAAAAGCCAGCGGTTTGGCGACATGCAGCGGGACGAGACCGGCAAGGTTTGTGATCGCGCCTGCCTGCTCGGGTGCGACTTCGCCCATGCCGGAAGTGTGTGTGAGCAGGTGGCGTATCGCAAGCCGCGCCGGCTTGCCATCGACCGTTTTGATCTCCTTGAATTCGGGCAAGTGCTTTTCGACGGGGTCGTCGATCGAGAGCTTGCCTTCGTCCTGGAGCATGAGGACAGCCGTGGCGGTGATGGGCTTGGTCATCGAGGCGATCCAGAAGATGGTATCGGGCCGCATCGGCGTGTCGTGGGCCACGTCAGCTTGTCCGATCGAGGCGTGGTGGACGATGCCGTCGCGCGTGGCGACGAGGGTCGTCGCGCCGGCGATCTCGTGCTCGTCGACAAAGTAGCGCAGCCGCTCATTGATCGCGGCGAAAGCAGGCGGACTGTCGCGCCCGACGGGCTCTTGCCGTGCGCTCGAGCGCGCGGCCGGCGCCAAGAGCGCCAGGGAAGCGATGGCGGCCGCGAAGATCGAACCGGAGTATTTCGACACAGGTTGCTCCTCCATTTAGTGCTTCACCGGCATTTTCCGGATGAGAGCCGGCCGACCCGTTCTACGGCCTCGACCAGTTGATCCCAGCCACAATTGAATGGAGCGCGCTCTGCGATTCAAGATGGTTCCGGTCAGAATCGCAATCCACAAGTCCCGCGGTTCGATGCCGGTTCCGGCCTGTGCCTTCATTCACAGAATCCGTCGCCCGCCTGAGCGTGCAGCGGACGCGGACGCTTTAGCGGGCTGGACTAGTAGGTGCCGCTCGCCGTTGCGCGGCCAGGGAGTCGCGAAACGCCTGCTCCTTGCGGGCGACGAAGACACGATAACCCTCAGGGTCGACAAAGGGGCTTGCCTCGGTGCCCTTCCGGGAGCGATCGTACTTCTCGACCATGCCGTAATAGCTGCCGTGCGCGCCCAAGAACACGTCGCAGCGCAGCCGCTTGAGCACGTCGAACGTCCGCGCGAAATCGTCGCCGATTTCGGGGTACGATTTATTGTCAACCAACCGGTAGCCGGGGTTGACGTTGGGACTGCCGATGACGACGACGTGGTAGGTCTTGCCGCCGCTGTCGGTGCGCCAGGTCCAGGTGGTACAGCCTCTCGTGTGGCCGGGGGTAAGGCGGGCGACCAAGGTGACTCCGCCCAAGCTGACTAGATCGCCATCTTCCAGAACACGGTCGACCTTGCAGGGCTTCCAGCGGTTGAGCGTGTAGAAGTACTGGCCTTCGCCCCCTGTGGCAATCACCGTATCGTCGCCGCGCATCACGTAGACCTTGGCGCCGGTCAATTCTTGCATCAGGGCGTGGCCGGCGACGTGGTCCGAATGCGCGTGGCTGGCCAGCAGGATCTTGATGTCGGCCATCTTGAACCCCAGCGACTCGACGGACTTGCGGATCAGCGGGACTGTGCGCTCGAAGCCGCTGTTGATAAGGATGTGCCCCTTGGGGGAGGTGATCAGGTAGCTGGCCAGGTCCTTCGAGCCGACATAGTAGACGTTGCCGATAACACAGTGCGCTGGAAAGGGTTCAAACCAGTCGACCTGACCGAGCGCGGCGATGGCCGCGGCGAGCGCAACGGATGTTCCGACACACACGTGCGATGACTCCAACGCCGACATCGCTCCGGCCACACGAAGGACGGTTCCGCGACCTGGCGACCGCGGACTTTTCCACCGGCTCCCAATCACGCCGGCCGCCCGCCTCCTTGGGGTGTCAGACGTGATGCTCTCTTGCCGCAGTCAGGCGCTCACGCCCTCCGGCGCCTCCGAGAACCGTTTCCTGCCGGGCCAATCTCGAGGTCCGTCACGAGCAGCAAGTCGATGATATTCAGCCTGTCATCAGGCTGAGCCATGACAATGGTACGGCCGCTCGGCACGGTCATGATGAACTCGCGGTGGTCGACGGGCAATGCGCGACCGTCGGCCAAATGGATGACGAACGGTCGAAACGGCTGGGCGTTATAGAGTTGGCGAAGCTGCTCGATCGTCATTGAATGCGCTCTCCCAGGATACAGAGGCGGGCGTCGTCGCGACACCAGAATTCTACCAGGCCGGTCGATTCAATTCCTCACGTCGTTAAGTTCGCCTGCTGTTGTTTTCCGGATACGGATACTCCATATAACGCGCCGTCGCGCGGGCGATCGCCTCGCCGTGGAACAGCGCCACCACTCTCAGAGCCAGATCAATTCCGGCCGAGATCCCCGCCGAGGTCACGATCGAAGCATCCTCGACGACGTGCTGGTCGCGCACCACATGGATTGCCGGAAACGTCTGTGCCATCCGGTCGAGCGATTGCCAGTGGGTCGTGGCGCGGCGGCCGTCAAGCAGGCCTGCCCGCGCGAGCAGAACGACCCGGTGCAGACCGACGCCACCAGTTCGGCGTCGCTGGCACGCTTGCGAATCCACGCCACCACGCCTTCATTGTCGACGAGTTTCCGTGTGCCCCAGCCGCCGGGCACGACCAGCACGTCGAGCTTGGGACAGCTCGCCAGATCGTAATCGGGAAGGACCCTCAAGCCGCCGCTGGCGACGACGACATCGGCCGTCTCGGCGACCAACACAACCTCGAACGGCGACGGCACCTCGCGCCGCCGCGATTCATCGAGGCGCGTCACCGCAAGAACCTCGAACGGGCCGCAGAAGTCGAGCACCTCGACTTCGGGAAATACCACAATGCCGGCTCGCGTACGGTCCATGGCTAACAACCTCGTCGCTCGGTGGTGTGTGCTGTGGGGGTAAGTTTGCGCCGCCACGCTAATCGGGAGTGCCGCGCTTCCGCCGTTGTGAAGACGCCTGCATCGTTCACTCCCGTCTCTTTCTTACTCGGTCTCGCGCCCGCAATCAACGCCCCCGCGGGGTTGTTTAACATCGGATGGACTGATAATCTACACTTGTTGGCGGCGTGGGGCCGTCGTTCTTCCGAAGCGGATGCGCTCCCAGAGAGCGTCGTGCCCCTCGAGCGCAAACCATCCCTCCGAGCCCACATTGCGAGCGATCGTGGGCGCCACAGACTGAATCCCACCTATCCGGAATTAGAGACCGATGATCTCGATGGGAAGGCCTGATCGATTCATCCGGCACTGGGCGCTCCAAATCGCCGCAGTGCTGTGGATCGCTGGTGGAGTCTCGCCCTCGAGCTACTCAGGTGAACCAACGACCGACTCATTCGACGCGCTGGCGAAGGAGTTCAGCGCGACGACTCGCCCCGTCATTCAGCAATTCTGCTTGCGTTGTCATTCGACGGAGGAGCAGGAAGGAGATCTCGACCTGGAACGGTTCGCGGCGCTCGCGGACATTCGGCGCGACACCAAGGTGTGGCAGAAAGTCGCCGAGATGCTCGACCACCGCGAGATGCCGCCCAAGAGCGCGAAGCAACCGACGGTCCCGGAGCGAGGCCAGCTACGCGGATGGGTCGAGCGGTATCTCCGCGCCGAAGCGCTCGCGCACGCCGGCGACCCGGGCCCGGTCGTGCTGCGCCGGCTCAATAACGCCCAGTACACTTACACGCTGCGCGATCTGACGGGCCTCGACTCGCTGGCGCCGCGCGCGAGTTCCCGGTCGATGGTGCGGCCGGAGAAGGATTCACCAATGCCGGCAATGCGCTGGCCATGTCGCCGGCCTTATTCTCCAAGTATCTGGCCGCTGCCAAGGAAGTCGCCGCACACGCTGTGCTCTTGCCGGACGGCTTTCGCTTCTCACCGAGCACCACCCGGCGCGACTGGACCGATGAGATCATGGCGCGCATTCGCGCGTTCTATCGCGAGTTCAGCGACGGGCGCGGCAGCGAGACCGTGAACCTGCAGGGCGTCGTGTTCAATACCAACGACGGCGGCCGCCTGCCGCTCGCAAAATACCTGGCCGCCACGATCGAAAACCGCGATTCGCTCGCAAAGGGCAGCCGGACCATCGCCGCCGTGGCACAAGAACAGAAGCTGAATGCGAAGTACCTGAATATCTTGTGGAAAAGCCTGACGAACACCGAGCCGTCGCTGTTGTTGGGCGGCGTGCGCGAGCGCTGGAAGGCCGCCAAGCCGGCAGATGCCGCCGCGCTGGCCGCCCAGATCGCCGAATGGCAAAGAGCGCTCTGGCGCTTCAGGACCGTCGGGCAACTCGGCAAGGTCGGCGGACCGAAGCGCTGGCTCGAGCCGGTTGATCCGCTGGTTTCCGCGCAGGAGCTGCGGCTCAAATTTCCCGAGACGGCCGACGGCCAAGAAGTCGTGGTCTCGTTCGTGGCGTCGGACGCCGGCGACGGCAACGCCCATGACTTCGTCGTCTGGCAACGGCCGCGCCTGGTGGCACCGGGCCGGCCCGACCTGCTCTTACGCGACGTGCGCGCGGTCACACATGAGCTGGCAAGGCGCCGCGAGCAGGTTTTCGCCCGCGCTGCGACCTATCTGACCGCGGCCGACCTTGCGGCGCTGGAGCGCGGCCGGCCCGACGTCGACAAGCTCGCCCGCAAGCACGGCATCGAGCGCGACGCCCTCGTCGCCTGGCTCGACTACCTGGGCATCGGCTCCGGCGACGCGGTGTCGCTGGAAGGTCATCTGCCCAAAAAGTTCACGAACGTGGCGAACTACGGCTTCATAAACGGCTGGGCCAGCCCCGGCCTGCCGGAGCTCGTGGCCAATTCGTCCGACCAGCACGTCCGCATTCCCGGCAACATGAGACCGCACTCGGTCGCGGTGCACCCGACGCCGACTCTGCGCGTGGCAGCCGGCTGGCGCAGCCCGCTCGCGGCGACATTCCGCGTCGAGGGAACGGTGACCCACGCACACCCCGAGTGCGGTAACGGCGTGACCTGGTCGCTCGAGCTGCGGCGCGGACACACCCGCCGGCGACTCGCGGCCGGTGTGGCCCAGGGCGGTACGCCGGTGAAAATCGGCCCGCTCGATCGCATTGACGTTCACGCCGGCGATCTCATCTCGCTGTTGATCGGTCCGCGCGGCGGCAATCACGCTTGCGACTTGACGGCGATCGATCTGAGTCTCTCGAGCACGGGCGACAACCACCAGACCTGGAGCCTGGCCGAGGACGTGTCGAGCGACGTCCTCGCCGGCAACCCGCACCGCGACCGATACGGAAACGAAGCGGTCTGGCACTTCTATTCCGAGCCCGACCAGGGCGGTGCGCTTGGACCGGTGATTCCACCGGGCTCGCTGGTCGCGAGGTGGCAAGCCGCCAAGAACAAGGACGAGCGGCAGAAGCTGGCGAACGAAGTGCAAAAGCTGCTGGTCTCGGGACCGCCTGAGCCCAAGGACAGCCCCGATGCCGTTCTTTATCGACAGCTCGCTGCCGCGGGCGGTCCACTATTTTCCGCGCTTTTCCTGGTCCGCGCGGGCGATCGCATCGACGCGGCTGCGAAACCGCAAAGAAAGGCCGGAAACGCCGTGCCAGCCGCCCTCGAGTGGGGACTGGATCCGGCCCTGTTCGGCAAGCACCCGAGCGGAAGCGCCATCGACGGTGCCAGCCTGTGCGTCCAGGCCCCGTCGATCGTGACGATCCGGCTGCCGGCCGACCTCGTGGCGGGCTCCGAGCTGGTCGCCGGCGGTGTGCTCGACAAGGCGACCGGTGCCAAGGGGAGCGCACAACTTCAGCTCGCCGCGGGTCGCCCGCAATCACAATCAGGGCCGCAATCGAGCGTTCCTTTTCTCGTCAGCGACGGCGGCCAGGCGCGGCGCCCTATTCAAGCCGCGTTCGACGAGTTCCGCATGCTGTTTCCCGCGGCGCTCTGCTATGCCAAGATCGTCCCGGTCGATGAGGTCATCACGCTCAACCTGTTCTATCGCGAGGACGACCATCTCGTGCGGTTGATGCTTGATGAAGCACAGAAGGCCTACCTCGACCGGCTCTGGGACGAGCTGCGCTTTGTGAGCCAGGACGCACTCACGCTCGTAGATGTGCTGGCGCAATTGCTGGAATACGCGAGCCAGGATGCCGACCCATCGGTGTTCGAGCCCTTGAAGAAGCCGATCAATGACCGGGCTGCGGCGTTTCGCCAGCGGCTGAAAGCGACCGAGCCGGTTCACCAGGGCGCCCTTCTTGACTTCGCAGCGCGCGCGATGCGGCGGCCTCTGCACGAATCGGAGTCACGCGAGCTACGCGCGCTTTACAGCACGCTGCGCCAGGAAGGGCTCGGGCAGGACGAAGCCTTCCGCTTCACACTCGCTCGCATCCTGGTTTCGTCGGCCTTCCTCTATCGCATCGAAACGCCCGGGCCGGGTGCGGGGCAGGGGCCGGTCTCCGACTACGAGCTGGCCGGCCGGCTCAGCTATTTCCTCTGGTCAACGCTGCCCGACGCCGACCTGCTAAGGGCGGCGGCATCGGGCAAGCTCCACGAGACCGGCACGCTTCTGGACCAGACCCATCGCATGCTCAAGGATGGCAAGGCCCGCAGGCTCGCCACCGAGTTTGCCTGTCAGTGGCTGCATATTTATGACTTCGATCAGCTCGACGAGAAGAGCGAGCGCAGCTTCCCGACCTTCAACACGCTGAAAGCCGCGATCTACGAGGAGTCGATCCAGTTCTTCACCGACTTCTTTCAGTCAAATCGCAGCGTGCTCGACATCCTGGGCGCCGATTACACGTTCTTGAACCAGCAACTGGCCGAGCATTATCAGATACCCGGCGTGAAGGGAGAAAAGTGGCGGCGCGTCAACGGCGTCAAGAAGCACGCGCGGGGCGGGATTCTCCGCCAGGCGACCACGCTGGCCAAGCAATCGGGCGCATCGCGCACCAGTCCGATCCTGCGCGGCAACTGGATCAGCGAAGTCTTGCTCGGCGAGCGCTTGCCGCGCCCTCCCAAGGGGGTGCCGGTACTTCCGGAAGACGAGGCCGCGCTCAAAAACATGACCGTCCGGCAGGTTGTGGAACGGCACAGCACCGACGCCAAGTGCGCCGTCTGTCATCGCCGCATCGACCCCTTCGGCTTCGCCCTCGAGCGTTACGACGCGATCGGCCGCTGGCGCGACAAAGACCTGGGCGGTCGGCCGATCGACACGCAGACCACCAGCCCCGACGGCCGGCCGCTCGACGGCGCAGATGGCCTGGAAGATTATCTGACGTCATACAAGAGAGACGTGTTCGTCGGGCAGTTCTGCCGCAAGCTCCTGGGCTATGCACTGGGGCGAAGTGTGCAGCTTTCCGACGAGCCGCTCCTCGCGGAGATTCAGACTGACTTGAAGGCGAACAATTATCACGTGCTGGCCGCGGTCGACGCGATCGTGCGCAGTCGACAGTTCCGTGACATTCGAGGACGCGAAACGCCATGAGAACTTTGACCACTCACCGATTCAGCCGGCGTACGATGCTCCGAGGACTGGGCGTGACCATGGCGCTGCCGTGGCTCGAATCGCGCAACGTCTGGGGCGATATCGCGCAGGGAGCGCAGGCCGCAAGCCAGCCACCCACGCGGCTGGCCGTGTTGTTTGCCGGCAACGGCTTTCACACCAAGGAATGGTGGGCTAAAGGGCAAGGCAAGAGCATGGAGCTGGGCCAGGTGCTGGCGCCGCTTGCCGACTTTCGCGAGAGGATGCTGTTCATTCGCGGCCTGTTCAACGCCGAGGCGCTCAAAGGCAACATTCACAGCTCGCAGACCGGCAATCTTCTCTCCGGCGCACCCTGGCCTCGGGAGGCGAAATCCGCTCCGGCACGAGCGTCGATCAGGTGCTGGCGCAGCGGCACGGCCGCTCGACCAAGGTGCCCAGCCTGGTGCTGGCGTGCGAGAAGTCCAACCCGGCAGTCCACAAGAATTACTCGATGCTCTACAGCTCGCACATCTCGTGGTCGTCGCCGACCGCGCCGGCGCCCTTGGAGCTTTACCCCGCGCTGGCGTTCGATCGTCTCTTCAAAGACGAAGTCCAGCATGGCGACGCAAGCGTGCTCGATTCGGTGCTCTCCGAAGCCAAGGCGCTGCGCTTGCAAATCAGCTCGAGCGATCAGCGCAAGCTCGACGAGTACCTCGAGTCAGTACGCGACGTCGAAGAACGGATCGCCAGTGCCGGCAAACAAGGGGAGCTGCAGGGGTGGCGGCCGACCCTCGATAAACCGAACATGCCGCGCCCGCCCGATGGCATCCCGCAGAACATCGCCGATCACATGCGGTTGATGTGCGACATCCTGGTGCTCGGCTTCCAGACCGATACGACCCGGATCACGACCCTCAAATTGAACAACGACCATTCCTCGCTGCGCTTTCCCCACCTGGGCGTGGATTACATGATTCACCACCTGCTGTCGCATTCCGACACGGCCGACTGGCTGAAGGTGAACCAGTTCTTCCTCGAGCAACTGGCCTACATCGCCCGCAGGCTGGACTCGATCCAGGAAGGCGAACGGACCGCGCTTGACAATTCGATGCTCTTGTTCTGCTCGAGCATGCTCACCGGCAACCACGACGCGACGCAGTTGCCCATCGTCCTCCTGGGGCGCGGGGGTGGCCGCATCCAGAGCGGCCGGGTCCTTGACTATCGCGACAAGCCGGATCGCCAGATGTGCCGTCTTTTCCTGTCGATCATGGACAAGATGGACGTCCGTCTCGACCGATTCGGCGACGCAACCAAGCCGCTGGCGGAGGTGTAGTTTCGCCGCGGCGAGCCCGATGGCGGTAATTGGCTGAAATTACGAACGTCACCGTTTGCTTCGCTACGAGCCGCGGAACCATGGCCAGCGCACACGATCTCACGAATCGAATCTCGCACAATCGCCTTGCGAGAGTGGCAGGCGCCGAAAACGGGTCTTTGGTGCTGCGTGGTGTGCCTCCCCGGGGTCTGCGTTCCCAGGGTGCGCCTTCGGCGACCCTGGGCTTTGTCGTGTATCCCCTTCGGGGAAATGATCGGCGCGGTGTGCGCGCGGTCCGCGAACCCAGGGTGCGCCTTCAGCGACCCTGGGCTTTGTTGTGTATCCCCTTCGGGGAATCGGTCGTTACGCTGAAGGCGTTCCGGGTCCGCGAACCCAGGGTGCGCCTTCAGCGACCCTGGGCTTCGTTGTGTATCCCCTTCGGGGAATCGGTCGTTACGCTGAAGGCGTTCCGGGTCCGCGAACCCAGGGTGCGCCTCCGGCGACCCAGGGCTTTGGTGTGCATTCCCTTCGGGAAATCCGTCGTTACGCCGAAGGCGTTCCAGATCGGAGCCCAGGGTCGCGGAGCGCACCCTGGGTTTGGATCGCGGCGATTTATATCCTCCCTGTCTTTTCTCCGAAGAACCCCAACGGGGTTCCACAAGCGCGAGTTGCGCGGCGGTGGTTTGCTACGGTCCGCAGGCGCGTTGGCTGTCGCGCTGTTTGCATTCGCGGGCTGTCGCGTGTTTGGGGACTCGCCGCGCGCAGACGACGTCCGTTCGGAAGCATTCTTCGAAAACCGGATTCGTCCGGTGCTGGCGGGAACTTGCTTTCGATGCCACGGCGGCCAAAAGGTGAGCGGCGGTTTGCGCGTCGATGCACGCGAGTCGCTCGTCAAGGGAGGCGACAGCGGGCCCGCGATCGATGCGGACGACCCGGCTCAAAGTCTGCTGATCCGGGCGATCAAGCGGCACGAAGACGTCGAGGCCATGCCGCCCGATGAACCATTGCCGGCGCGGCAAGTCGCCGATCTGACCGCGTGGGTGAGCGCGGCGCGCCCTGGCCGAAACAGTCGCTGCGGTTCCAGACCGAGCGTCACTGGTCCTTCCAGCCGATCCGCGCCGTGGATTTGCCGCCGGTGAGAAACGCGCAATGGGCCAAGACCGGCGTCGACCGGTTCATTCTCGCCCAACTGGAATCGGCCGGGCGCAAGCCCGCGCCGCCGGCTGATCGGCGGACGCTCTTACGGCGCGTCAGTTATGATCTAACAGGCCTCGCTCCCACACCGGTCGAAACGGCCGCGTTCGAGAACGACGCCGGCCCCGGCGCGTTGGAAGGCGTCGTCTCGCGCTTGCTCGCTTCGCCCCGTTACGGCGAGCAGTGGGGCCGGCACTGGCTCGATGTCGTGCGCTACGCCGACACCGCCGGCGAGAACACCGATCACCCGCTGCCGCATGCCTGGCGATATCGCAACTGGGTCTTGAGGGCGCTCAACGACGACGAGCCATACGACCAGTTCATCCGCGACCAGGTTGCCGGCAACTTGGTCGCCGCCAGCGCGCCTTCAGAGCGCGCCACCGACCAAGTCATCGCCACCGGCTACCTGGCGATCGCCCGGCGCTTCGGCCACGACATCGATAAAGACATGTATCTGACCCACGCCGATACGATTGACACGCTCGGCAAATCGGTGCTCGGCTTGTCGCTCGGCTGCTGCCGCTGCCATGACCATAAATACGACCCGCTCTCGGCTCGCGACTATTATGGGCTGTACGGCATCTTTGACAGCACGCGGTTCCCTTCTCCAGGCTGCGAGCCCAAGCAGCGCCCGCGCGACCTGGTGGCGCTACCGGCCGGCGTGGTTGCCTACGCCGTTGCCGACGCGGTGCCCAAAAACGCGCGCGAGCAGCGGCGTGGCGACCCGGCCGACCTCGGCCCCGAAGTGCCCCGGAAGTTTCCCGACGTGCTCGGCGGTCAGAAGGTGCAGGCGGCCAGTTCCAGCGGCCGTCTCGAGCTGGCGACGTGGCTCACCGACGCCAATAACCCGCTGACGGCGCGAGTGATCGTCAATCGCGTGTGGCAGTGGCACTTCGGCCGCGGCCTGGTGGCTACCCCCAACGATTTCGGCACCAGGGGCGCGCGTCCGACTCACCCCGCGCTCCTCGACTACCTGGCCAGCCGGTTCATCAAATCCGGCTGGAGCCTCAAGGCCCTGCATCGCGAGATCTTGCTGAGTGCGACCTACCAGCAGGCGTCGGTCTCTTCGGAGCATTCACCATGGTACGATTCGTTCGCGCGGCGCCGGCTTTCGGCGGAGGAGCTGCGCGACACGCTGCTCGTCGCCAGCGGCGAGCTCGATCTGGCGCCCGGCGCGGCCCACCCGTTCCCGGCCGAAGCCAAGTGGTCGTTCACGCAGCACGCTCCGTTCGCCGCCGAATACGAAACCCAGAAGCGTAGCATTTACGTCATGCAGAAGCGTAACCGGCGTAACCGATTCTTCGCTCTCTTTGATGGGGCCGACCCCAACGAGACCACGCCCGAGCGGTCCGTCACGACGGTCCCGACCCAGGCGCTATTCTTCATGAACGACCCGTTCGTTCATGCGCGAGCCGCGCGTTTTGCCAGCAGAGTTCTCGCGAGTGCGCCGACCGAGTGCGGGCGGCTGAACTTTGCGTACCGGGTTTTGCTTTCCCGCGACCCGACCGATGACGAGCGCACCGTGGCGAGTACCTTCGTGAAGGAGTATGCCGCGGCCTCGGCCGATCGACCCGAAAAAGAGCGGGTCGTCGCAGCGTGGGCTGCATATTCACGGGCCCTGCTTAGCTCAAACGAGGTCATCCATGTTGATTGAACGCTCGAGCTCTACGGTGCCTCGCCGCGGCGTGCTGCGCTCGTTTGTCGCCGGCTCGCTCTTGATGCCGGGAATCCTCCAGGAACTGCTTGCGGGCGAGGCCCGATCGACAAGCCCGGCCGACCCACTCGCGCCAGATCGCCCCACTTTCCGGCCAAGGCCAAGAATGTCATCTTCCTCTTCATGACCGGCGGCGTGTCGCACGTTGACACGTTCGATCCCAAGCCCCGCCTGGTCGCCGACGTCGGCAAGGAGATCAAGCTTGACCATCCGGAGATCCGCGACCGGCCTGATTACGCGCGGATCTTTCTGAAGCGCCCGCAGTGGGAATTTCGCCAGCACGGCGAGTGTGGAACCGAGGTGAGCAGGCTGTTCCCCCACATTGCCGGCTGCGTCGACGAGATTGCGCTCATCCGGTCGCTGCACACCGATCACTCCAACCATTACAACGCGACCCTCGGGATGCACACGGGATCGTTTGCCTTTGCGCGGCCAAGCCTGGGCGCGTGGGTCAGTTACGGGCTGGGCAGCGAGAACCGCAATTTGCCGTCGTTCATCGTCATCGCGCCGCGCAGACCTACGCGGGAACTCAGGTCTACGCCAGCGATTTCCTGCCGGGCGCCCACCAGGGAACGCTGGTCGTCCCCGGCCCGGAGCCCGTTGCCAACGTCGCGCCGCGCACCGATTCGCGCCGTCAGAAGCTGGAGCTGGCGGTTCTCGAACAGGTCAATCGCCGTCACCTGGCTCGCAGCGCGCAAGACCCGCTCCTGGCAGCGCGGATTCGCTCGTTCGAGACGGCGTTTGGGATGCAGATGGCGGTTCCCGAGGCATTTGATCTCAGCCGGGAATCGAGCGCCACTCTCGCGCTCTACGGATTGCCCCGCGATAGTACTCGGGGCTTTGCCTGGCAGTGCCTGGTCGCCCGCCGCCTGATCGAGCGCGGCGTGCGCTTCGTCGAGTTGATCGATAGTGGCTCTGCCGGCAACTGGGACTCGCACAGCGACATGAACGATCATGCGCGGCTGGCACTTAATGTCGACCAGCCGATAGCCGGCCTGCTCAGGGACCTCAAGTCGCGGGGATTGCTCGAAGAAACGCTCGTGGTCTGGACCACCGAGTTCGGTCGCACTCCCTTTAACAACCGCGCTGATGCCAAGGGGCGCGAACACCACAACTGGGCTTTCAGCTCATGGCTGGCGGGCGCCGGCGTCAAGCCCGGCATCGTTCACGGCGAGACCGACGAGTACGGCGTGCGCATCGCCAAGGATCCCGTCCATATTCACGACTTCCACGCCACGATCCTGCACCTGATGGGCCTCGATCACACCCGTTTGACCTATCGCCACGGCGGCCGCGATTACCGGCTCACCGATGTGCATGGCAACGTCGTGCGCGAACTGTTGGCGTGACATGGCCGAGCCGTGATAGACCATCGCACATCACGAGTCTTGGTCAGCGAGACGGCGGTGTCAATTGACCGTAAGTCATCTTCGAAGCCAGGCCCAATTCAAGAGCACACTGGCGAGCCAACCCGTGACGCCAAAGAAGGCGAGGACGAGCATTCCCGCGGCGATATCGAGCAGATACTCCCCGCCTGCCAACACCACGGCCGCAACGGCCACCGCGACCATCATGTGCCGTATCGTGAATCGAACGCGCGGCAGTCGCATCGTGTGGCCTTCTTATCAAGAATCCCTCCGTGAAATCCGCGGGCAAAGCAAGACCACAATCGGAGGCGGCATGGCGAACAGAGGCGTGGCCATAATACCCTCCGCGATCAGCAGCTCATGAACCGTATCGCCCCGTACATATTATTGTCGACACGAGGTCCGACAGGAAACGGGCCGCGGTCAACGAGTCGACTCGGAGTTGCGTCAGTCTCCAATTGACGGGTAAACATAGGCGCCGACAGAATGGGCACGGTGCACTGCACCGGAGGAGAAGGATTAGGATCACGATTACTATTTCGATTACGATTACGATCACGATTGCGAATAGAATCACGAAGATTTCGAGGCGTAAGGAGGCAGGGTGTGGCGGACATACCGGCGGGGGGAGATGGTGGTCGCCGGCCGCCCGACCGGGGGCGTGGGGGCGCGCCGTGGCGCGGGGACTTCAAGAAAGGGCCGCGAGCGGGCGGCGGCGGGCCGCCGCGCCGCGGGGCGCGGCCGGGCGGCGGGGCCAGGAATCAGGGACCCATCCGGTTGGCGCAGGTCGCCGGCAACGACTTCGAGCTCGTGCATCCGCCCGAGGTCAAGGAGGTCGCGCCGGACTACGAAGAGGGACTCGAATTGTGGAAGGCCGGCGACCCCGAGGGAGCACGTGACGCCCTGCGCTACGCGCTCGAGGCCTGTCACGACAACCTCTGGGTACACGTGGCCTTGGGACGACTGGCGCTACTGGAGTTTCGCGACCGCCGGCTCGCGCAAACCCATTTCATGCGCGCGGTCGATCTCGGCCGGCGGGCGCTGCCCAAGGGATTCGCCGGCCGATTGCCGCGCGACCGCCCCGACAACCAGCCGTTTTTTGACGCACTCGAGGGGCTTGCAGAGTGCATGGCTGTCGCCGGAATGAAGAACGAGAGCGAGCAACTGCGAGCGCTCGTCGCCCGGCTTGCGAGCGGTCCGGCCTGAGGCCGTCCGCCGTGCGGTTTGGAACTATTTTCAAAGCATTTGGGGGACGCGCGTCGTCGGCAAGTTGGTTTTTTCGACTTTAGGTATTTTTCGGCCTTGCAGGGTTTTGCGGAACGGTATAGAACCACCGCAGTTCGAGGCTTAAAAGCCAAATGATTGTGCGTTCCATCGCCGCCGGCGTGGAAGTCCTCGCCCCGGCGAAGCTAAACTTGTTCTTGGAGGTTCGGGAACGGAGGCCCGACGGCTATCACGAGATCGAGACTCTCATGGTCGCCGTGAACCTCTATGACACCGTGACCTTCAGCGACGACCCGACGGGCGAGATCAGCCTGCGGTGTGACAACCCGGCCGTGCCGGCCGGCAGCAACAATCTCGTGGTGATCGCGGCGGAGCGCTTGAAAGCGCACGCCCGTTGCCTTCGAGGGGCACGAATTGTCCTCAACAAGGCGATCCCGACAGAAGCAGGGCTGGGAGGGGGCTCGAGCGATGCCTGTGCGACGCTCGTGGCCTTGAACCGGCTCTGGGACCTGAAGGCCCCGCCCGAGCGACTGGATGCGCTGGCGGCGGAAATCGGTAGCGATGTGGCCTTCTTCGCACATGCCCCGGCCGCGGTCTGTCGAGGACGGGGCGAGCTGGTGGAAGCGGTGCCTCTCAAGGAAGACTATCACTTCGTCCTCGTTTGTCCTCATGTCGGCGTCAGGACGGCCGACGTCTATCGTCAGGTGGTTCTACCCGAACGGCCGCGGCCGATCGGGCCGATTCTCGAGGCTCTGGCGCAAGGGAGCCCGGCCGACCTGGGCCGGCACTTGTTCAATCGGCTACAGCCGATCGCCGAGCAGCTTCGGCCCGACCTCTTGCGAGCCCGCGACGCCCTGGCGAACCTGGGCCCGTCGCTCGATGGGTCCATGATGAGTGGCAGCGGCTCAGCCTATTTCGGGCTGTGTCGCGATCACGCCGCGGCGCACCACGCCGCGCAAATGCTCGAACCACTCGGACTGGGATGGGTCCGAGTCGTGAACTGCGGCCCCGGAGCAGAAAACGCCCCGTAAAGGAGTACCGGCTGTGGAGATCACTGAAGTCCGCATCAAGCTCATGGAAGACAACTCGGGCGGCAACGAACGGTTGCAAGCCTTTTGCAGTATCACGTTCGACGACATGTTCGTCATTCGCGACCTGAAAATCATCGAAGGCGCCAAGGGCTTCTTCGTGGCGATGCCGTCGCGCAAGCTGACCGATCGCTGCCACAACTGTGGAACGAAGAACCACTTGCGCAGCCGTTTTTGCAATCAATGCGGGTGCCGCCTCGACGAGAACCGCGCACTGCGCGACGCCGACGGACGGGCCAAGCTTCATGCCGACATCGCACATCCCATCAACTCGATGTGCCGTGAAAAAATCCAGGCCGCCGTGCTGGCTTCCTACGCCGAGGAGCTCGAGCGGTCCAAGATGCCGGGCTACGTCTCGCGGTACGACGACTACGAGGTCGACGACTTCGACCTGCAGTACGAGGGACATGGTGCGCCCCCGCTGCAGGCCGGCACCGAGCCGCCGCTCCGCCGCGGCCCACTCCGCGGCCACACCCAGCACTCGCGCGGGAATCAATCGGTTCTGCGCGGCCCGCACCTCTCCACCCGCAAGGAGAGCACCGCCGAGGGAATCGGCACCGATCACCATCACCGTGGTGAGTCGTCTGCCTTCGGCAGCGGCCTCTAAGCTAAGCGTTTGCGCCGGTCAGTCGTCGAGGTTTTGTCTTACCAGGAGAACGAGCCCCCCACAGCCGGAGTCATCCCATCCCGAGGCATCGACTGATCGATCTCATACCCGACCCGGCAGAGCGGACTCGACCGATCTGCCGGGTCGGTGTTGTGCGCACCGGGCGCATCGCGACATGCGCTGGCATTAATCGCCAAAGGGCCGCTTGGCGCCAATCATAGTCATAATCATAATCGTAATCGCAATCGTATTCCGAGATTCGCCACGACCGGGTTGACCGTGACCGCCAAATCGACGGGCGCTTCACCTGACCCCGAGCCGGTGCAGCCCAGCCCGGCCGAGCGACCACGCGCCCGCCGCTCACGCTGGAGGGCTCTCGTCATGTCGGTCTTGCGCATCGTCGCCGCGGTATACCTGGTGGTGATGGCCGTGTTCTTCGGACTTCAAGCTCGCATCATCTTTCCGGGCGCAAGCAGCCAGGGCCAGCCGTACGCCAAGCTGCAGCCCCAAGGGGGCACCGAGGTGGTCGAGCTGGCGACCGCGCGCGGCGAGCGGGTCGTTGCGCTCCATGGCCCGGCGCTGACAAACGACGGCCGGGCCGATCCCGAAGCCGCAGCGCGCCCGACCTTGATTTACTTCTACGGCAACGCCATGTGCGCGGCCGACGCTCGCGAGCAACTGGACCAGTTTCGCCGCCTTGGCCTCAATGTGATCGTCCCCGACTATCTTGGCTATGGAATGAGCGGCGGGCACGCATCAGAAAAAGGGTGCCAGGTCACGGCCAACGTGGTCTATGACTATCTCGTCGCCAAGCGAGGCGTCGAGCCCGGTCGAATCATTGCCGGCGGCTGGTCGCTCGGCGCGGCCGTCGCAATCGATCTGGCAGCGCGGCATCAGGTTGGCGGCTTGATCGCCTTTTCGGCATTTACCAGCGGCATCGACATGGGCCGGCGCATATTGCCATTTGCGCCGGTCTCGCTCCTCTTGCGGCACCGGTTCGAGAGCCAGCGCAAGATTGCCAAGATCCACTGCCCGACTTTGATAGGCCATGGTCAGAGCGACACGCTGATTCCGTTTGAAATGGGCGAGAAACTCGCCGCATCGGCCGGCGGGCCCGTCACGACTCTCTGGATCGAAGGCGCAGGTCACAACGACTTCTTCGACACCGGCGGCCGGCGCATCGATCAGGCGATCGCGCGCTTTGCCGTGATGTTAGATACCCAGCCGCGCTGATGCCGCGTAACACAACGAGGGTCGCTCTTCCGGCCTGTCGTCAGGCTGAATCACGACCTGGATCGCGCACTATCTTCAGCGGGCCCTGATCTGCGGAGTGCACGGGTATGACGTTTGACGAATCCGTCGTGATCAACGCCGAGCCGTTGGCGTTATTCCGCCTGTCTCAGGATTACACTCGGCGGCTGGATTGGGACCCCTTCCTGCGATCGGCGAGCCTCCAGGGCGGCGCCCACGAGGCCGCTGTCGGTGTCAGGGCTCTCTGCGTCGCAAGGAGCGGCTGGGCGATGGAGACCGAGTACGTCTCGTTCAACCCGCCGCGGGCGACCGCGGTGACGATGACGCGTGGTCCCTGGTTCCTCGACAGCTTCGCGGGTTCCTGGCGCTTCGAAGCTATCGAGCCAGGGCGCACGCGCGTGAGTTTTCGTTACAACTTCGAAGTGCGCCCCGCGCGGCTGTCTTGGCTCCTTGCCCCGATCGTGTCGTGGGCCTTCGCGCGTGGCACGCGCGATCGCCTTCGGGCCCTACGTGATGCCGTGGAACGACGCGGGCTGTTAGCAGCAGGACGCGCCGACGCTGCGCCCTCCACGGGATTGCGTTAGCCGGCGAGATCGTGCACGAGCGCCGGCCATTCGCTTTAGCACACCGTCCCAGTTGCCGAGGGTTGACTGCCGGAAGATTCGCATGGTGGGGTACCACGGGTTGTCGTTGCGTCCGTGCGGGTAGCGCCAGTCGCCGATGGCGCTCAAGCCGACCCACACCGGCACTCCAAGCCCGCCGGCCAGGTGAGCGACCGCCGTGTCCGGTGTGATCACGAGGTCGAGGTTTGTCATGATGGCGGCGGTCTCGCTGAAATCGCGACCGCGCCGGCCGGCGAGCTCGACGATCGGGAAGCTCCGCGCCGGCGACTTGAGCTGATCGAGCCCGTGCATCGTCTGCAGGCTGATCAGCTTGACATTCGGTAACAGAGCCAAGGGCGCGAACGTGGCCAGAGGAATCGATCGCCAGCGGTCGCCGCGCTGTTCTGGGTTTCCTTGCCAGGCGATGCCGATCAAGAACGGCTTGGCGGGACAAGGCCCCACTCCGGCGTCGCCTGTGGCGTCGCCGCCGCTCGCAGTCGCGCGAGCCAGTTCGCCCCGCCAGCGCTCGGCCAGCATGGGATTGACATGAAGATAGGGCACGCGCGCGGGAACCGTCTCGAGCGTCGTGCCGAATATCGCCGGCAGGGAGAGGAGCGGCGCGTGAACGTGGCAGTTGGGCTGGTAGCTCGACCCGTCGAATGCCAGGTCAACTCCTTCGCAGCGCGCAATCAGCTCCAGGAGCGGTGCGGGGCACAGCACGACAACCTGCCCGTTGCGCCGTTTGACCAAGGGGGCGTAGCGTATGAATTGCAGCGTATCGCCCAAGCCCTGTTCGAAGTGGAGCAAGATCGTCATGCCTCGAAGGTCGTCGCCGTTCCAGAACGTGCGATTGATGCGCACGCCAACGGGAGGGCGAATCTTCAGCCGCCATTCAAATTCCACCCAACCGCGCTCGTACTCGCCCAGGCAAAGGAGTGCGTAGCCGAGGTTAAGATGTCCCTCGAGAAAGTCGGGCTGCAGCCGCAGCGCTTCCTCGTAGAACGGGATCGATCGGTCGAGCATTCCTTGCCGGGCCAGATTCATGCCCGCGTTGACCAGGACATCGGCCGAGTCGGGACGGAGGAAGAGTGCCGCCTCGAGCCACTGGGCTGCCTCGGCGAACCGGCCGGTGTCGGAAAGCACAACGCCGAGGTTCATGATGGCGTCGAATGCCTGCGGCTGAATCGCAATCGCCTGGCGGTAGCACTCACCCGCCTCGTCGATCCGGCCGAGCTGGTAGATGGCGAGGCCGAGGTTGGTCAGGACCCTGAAATCGTCGGGCTTGATGTTGCAAGCCTGGCGATAGATCGCTTCGGCTTCCGCCGATCGCCCCTGCCTCCAGACGGCCACGCCCAGCTCGTTGAGCACATCGACGTCATCGGGCCGCACGCGCAGGGCCTCGCGTGAAAGGGCCTCTGACTCGGCGAATCGGCCCGCAAGGGTCAGCCGGATCGCCTGGTTGCGATAGTGAATCGCCAGGTCCGATTGCTGGAGATGTGGCCTGGTCTCGCTGGAAGTCGATAACGTCCCTGACGGCGACATGGCGGGCCCTCCTGCACCCGATTTTGGCGGCCCCTGATTAAAACCGGAAAGGCTTGTGCTTCCAAGCCCAAAGTCAGGCGTCGGCTCAGGACACGACGGCGGCTGTGACGGCGAGCGGCAGCTCGATGGTGACGAGCAGCCCGGGAAATGCGTTGTGGGCCGAGATCCTGCCGCGATGCAGATCGACGGCGCGGCGCGCGATGGCCAGTCCCAGTCCCACGCCGCCGCTGGCCCGGCTGCGGTCGCCCTCGACCCGGAAGAACGGCTCAAAGATCGCGGCCAGTAGTTCTTCGGGCACGCCTGTCCCGCGGTCGCGCACCGTGATCACAGCCGAATCTGATTCTGCGCCAGCGCGATGTTGACGGCAGTTCCCTCGGGGGCGTGCGGATCGCGTTGCGGACGACGTTTTCGATCGCTCGCCGCAGGAGCTCGGCCTCGCCCATCACGGTGCACTCCGCGCGTGATGATTGCACGAGCCATAGACCTCTGGCCTCGGCCTCCATGCCGCAGTCGTCGATCACGCTTTCGAGCAGCTCATCGACCGGGACCAATTCCACGTGGTGAGTCTGCGGGTCGCCTTCAGCCCGCGTGAGCTGAAGTAACTCGCTGACGAGGACCGACAGGCGGCTGATGTCGCGCTTGATGCGGCCGAGATATTCGCTGGGATCGTCGCTGGTAGCTGGCCAGGTCGACGGCGACGTCGAGCCGCGTGAGCGGCGAGCGGAGCTCGTGCGAGACGTCCAACAGCAGCCGCCGCTCGGCGGCCAGCAGCGTTTCGATCCGCCCGGCCATCTCGTCGAACGATCGCGAGAGCTCGCCGATCTCGTCCTTACGGCGCAGAACGAGCGCGTGCCGCCAGATCGCCGCGGCCGAACTGATCGACCAGTTGTCGCAACCGGCGCAGCGGGATGGCCAGGTGGGCCGCCAGAATGGAGCCCATGAGCCCGATGACCAGCACGATCGCGCCGTAGTAGGGCAGGATGTTGGGCCGATCGAACCAGGACTGGAGGATCGCGATGCACCGATACTGGCCGCCAGGGCCGCACGGCGGGCCAATGAAGACCACTCGCCCATCGGCCAGGCGCGTTGGACCGGGCGGACGCCCTTGTTTCATCAGGTCCGAGCGGTCCACGCCGTTGGCCAGGTCGCGCCCGGTCGCATCGACCAGGATGTGCTCGCCCGGCAAGTACGAATCAAGTTTCTTTAAGGCCGCCGCGAGCCGCTCGGGGCCACCCGTTTCGTAAGCGCGGGCGAGGTCGTCTTCGACCATGTGCATCAAGTGCGGGAAGGGGTCGCCCCGCGGTGGTCCGCCACGATCGAGAGCCCGCCAGATGCCCCAGTAAGCAACCAGCGACAGTGCGAACGTGCCGAGCGACCAGAGCAAGACCTTGAAGAAGATCGATCGCATCTTATGCTTTCCCGGGCCCGACGGCGCCGGCGCCGGTCCGGAAGAGGTAGCCGACGCCGCGCACGGTCAGGATGAGGTCTCCGTGGCGTCCGAGCTTCTTCCGCAGGTTGCAGATGTGCATGTCGAGGGTGCGGTCGAATTTCGACGCGCGGCGCTGGTACAGGGCCGAAGTCAGCTCGTCGCGCGAAACCGCCCGGCCGGCGGATCGCACCAGGAGCTCGAGGATGTCGTATTCGACAGTGGTGAGCGTCACGGAAACGTCGCCCGCGAAAACCTCGCGCGCCGCTGATGATGAGCCTGACCCCTTCTGCCTCGAGCACCTCGGTTTCCTTGAGTGCGTGGCCGGCTCTTCTGAGAACCGCGCGGATGCGGGCGCACAGCTCTTCGGTTCCGAACGGCTTGGGAAGATAATCGTCGGCGCCCGCGTCAAGGCCGGCCACGCGATCGGCCTGGGTGGTGCGCGCCGTGAGCATGATCACCGGCACCTGGCTCTGGCGCCGGACCAGTCGCAACAGCTCGAAACCGTCGAGCCCCGGCAGCATCACGTCGAGCAAGAGCAGGTCGTGCTCGCCCGCCAGCGCGCGGCCCAGGCCGCGGCGGCCGTCGTACACGGTCTCCAGCCGGATGTCTCTGCGCGAAAAACGCCTGCAAGAGCTCGCACAGCTCGACATCGTCATCGACCATCAGAATCGAAACGCCCGCTTGCGCCGGCGCTGTCGCGTTTTTTAATTCTGCCACGGGGGTCGTTCCACTTGCGATCGCGACTGAGGCACGCGCGAAGATAAGCGTCTCCTTTCGCTCTGCGAAACGACGTTCTTTCGCAGAGCGAAAGACGACTCTGTCATTCTGTCGCAGGCGTCTCCACGCCCCGAGTCGCGGTTTGTGCTCGCCCGGTGTGGTCGCCACGTTCCGGTCCGGCAGCGTTGGACGCGTCACCCGGCGGCGGCACAGACTGGCCCTCACCGATCGGCTCGCCAGGGCGCCTCGGTCCGCCGTGGACCGGATGTGGAAACGGCATGGGAAAGCGGCCGGGCGGAGGGGGCAACGTGGCCAAAGCGTTCTGCAGCAACGATTCCAAAGTCTCGGCGTCAATCGATTGGCGCCCGGGTCGGGCCGCCGCCTCGCGTACGAACGCGGCGGCCGCATTTGCTGCCTCATCGTCCGAGACCAATCCGTCGTGATCGGCGTCTGCCTTGCTGAACAGCTTTCTCGCCAGAAGCGCGCCCGCGCTCGCGTGAACCGGGCCCACGGACAAAACGACGCCGCCGCCATGCGCCACCGCTTTATCCCGCGACTTGCCCCCAGCGACGTGGCCGGCGGCAAGCACCATCGACACGAGGTTGGCCACAAACGCGAGGACGATCATCGGCATTGCCGTCTTCTTGGCCCCCCGGCGTCCGATCATGGAGAGCCCGGTCGCCGCCAGTGAGAGTGCCAGGGCGATCACGACCGCCCCGATCAGCTCGTCCGCCGAACGATCCATGAGCACATTCCCAACATCCGCGAGGTATCTCATGGGAGGCATTCCTCTCAGAGTGGTGCACTGTCGTTCGGCGCCAACCTGTTTGCCGAACTCATTCGGGCCGATCAGGTGGGGGCGGTCCGTCCCCTGGCGGCGGTCCATCTCCTGGCGGTGGACCAAAACCCGGAGCGCCCGGCGGTCCGCCGCCGCGACGACCGGGTCCGCCGCCGGGACCGAAGCCTGGCGGGCCGAACCCGCCCGGTCCGCGCTGGCGCATCTCCTTGAGCTGGCCCTTCTGCTCGGCCGTCAAGATCTTGTCGAGCTTCGCGTCGACTTCTTTCTGCAGGGCGTCGACCTGCTTCTTTTGCTCGTCCGTCAGCCCCAGCCGCTGGCGAACCATCGGCGGCAAGATGTCACCGGGCCGCGGCGGCCCCATCATGAACCCGCCTGGACCGCCGCCCGGCGGCCCGAAGTGTTGCCGCCCGGCCGCTTTCGATTGCTCCTGGCTGGCCAGAGCGGTCAGCTCTTCCTTGGTGACGGTCCCGTCGTGGTTGGCGTCGGCCCTGTCAAACAAGCGGTGCAGACGCTCGTCGGTCACCTCGCTCTTGGTGAGCTTGCCGTCCTTGTCGGCGTCAAACGCCATCATTCGGGAAACGAGATCATCGCTCGCCCCGCCCCCTGGGCGCTGCGCGATTGCCAGCGAGCCCAGGACCAATAACCCGAGTGCCATCATCGCTGCGACTGCGACGCGCATCGGTCACCTCGCTTCGTGGTTAGAGACAAGGAAACTCCAGTATATCCAACTGTCAACGTCCTCGCGACCTTCTGTCTTGCGACACCCGCTCATCAGGAGTGCGCCCGAGCACGATGTCAAACTGGGCCTGCAGCTCACCGGCCTTCGACCCCTTCATCGGCTTGAAATCCGCCATCAGGAGCTCGCGGTCGAACAGGCCGAGCCCCTCGAGCACGATGTGGTCGACCTCGTTGCCCGGATGTCCGGCGATGTTGATCTGCGTCGTCAAGAGCTCGCGCTCTCCCTTCTTGACCTTGACGTGGATGTGGGGGGCCGGTCGTCCGGGATACGGTACGGGCTTGATCGTCCGGAAGTAGTACTTGCCGGTCGAAGCCGTGGTAAACCGGCCGAACCCTTGAAAGTTTCGGTCGCGCTGGGCGGCCTTGCTCTCGGCGTCGCCGGTGTGCAGGTAGACCTCGTTGGCGTCGCACTGCCAGATTTCGATCGTGACGTTGTTGATGGGGTTGCCGCGCGCATCGAGGACCCGGCCCGACAAGTGCGTGATCTCGCCGACCGCGGGGGTCAGCGAATCATTGATGATGATCAGGTCGTTATCGGTGTCGAGCGGCAGACGGTCGGGGTAAAACGGACCCTCGGTTCGCTCTGGCGTGATCGCGAGCTGCTCGGCGAAGAGACCGCGGGTGGTGAAAAATGCCGCACTGGCGGCGACGCCGCCGAAAAACGCGCGGCGGCTTGTCAGGGGCGGGCGAAGGTTCATCGTGCGAGTACTCCTTTGTGAGCCGACCGGTTGGGTTGCGGGATCGACCCGGCGGCCACGCGAGCCGACCCCGATTGAACAGCCGAATTGTAACCTCCCGCGCCCTAACCCTCCGTAAAAAATTGTCAACCCCCTCTCCCCGGCGGGGAGAGGGTGCCCGAAGGGCGGGTGAGGGGGATGACGCACAAGCGAAAGCCTCCGCGCAGACGTTTCTACGGCGGGTGAGGGGGATGACGCAGGACCACGGCCCCTGCCGACTGCGTCGCCCCGATCGCCCCTCACCTGGCCTTCGGCCATCCTCTCCCCGCGGGGGAGAGGGGTCCGACGCATGACCAAAAGCCTCCGCGCCGACGATGCGACGGCCAGTTGAGAGGGCGTGACGCACGACCGTGTGCCCACCGGCTAAGCCAGGCACTTAAGCCTCTCCTCAAGATCGCGCACGGGCACGAATTGCCAGGTCCGACCGCGCTTTTGCTGCAGAGCAGTCCGCGATCTGCGAGATTGAGCAAGTCGGCGCGCGCGGTTTGGTAGACCACCTTGTGGCTGACCTGATGCGACTTGATGCCTACGTTTCGGCTTCGGACGGTGGTGCCTGCGGGAATCTCATCGCGACAATCCCTCGACGGGGAAATACTAACGTTCTACTAATTCTTGCTAAATTAGTATTTCGTCCTCAAGCCCTTTTGGGAACTGAGCTTGAGTCGGACGGCCGGTTGCGTTGCGTTGTTGGGTGCGTCAAGCGTTTCACCGCGTGAATCCCGACAAGGCTCAACGGCGGGTGCCACTTCGGGCATCATAGCCCGAAGCGCAAGTTTGGTGTTGCGCGATTCTGGTTTCTTCGCCCCGAAGGGTCAGCCACAAGTCAGACCAGGACAACGCCTTGGGGGATGGTGGCGGCGCCCATGAACACCACAGACGCGCGCGAACTCGCGCTGCAAGGGCGAGACAATCCCATCGCGAGAAAATGGCAGAAAGTGGCAGGTTTCTCCAATGGTTTTCCTGCCAAACGACATTCGATGGAGCGATGTAACAAACGACAGATTGAACAGTTACGAATCGTGGGCCGCGCCTGATCAGGCTGCCGTTGGGCGCGATACCTGCCATTTCACCCGCCTCGCTCGGTCGCGCCCCTTCGGCCGCTCGTTCGCGAATCGGCGCCGCCACGGATGGCGACTGATTGGGGACCGGCTCGTTTGCCGGCGACTCCCATAGGTGCCATAGATGCCATAGATGCCAAGCGTCCTGGTGTCCAAATCGATGGCATCTATGGGCGCGGAGAGCGATCTGCCCGGAATAACGCGCGCAGCCGACACACACGGTTAAATCGCGCACGCCGTCAAAACGCGCGCAACCCGACCGTCGGCCGGTGAGTTGGGGGCGTGATGCTCTCGCTCGTTGTCGATCATCAACGCCCGCGACGGCGACGCAGAACCGGCAGGTCCGGGCAGTTCGGGTATGGTCCTAATCGTAATCGTAATCGTAATCCTCTTCTTCTCACGCCCGCTCGCCAAGTTGGGGAAAAAGGGGGGAAAAGACTGTTAGGTCGGTCGCACACCTACGTATCCTAATTGAGCACCAATCTAGCTCATTGACCTGATTCGTCAACTCGATCAAACGCGGACGCACACCCATGCTCGCCTGTCCGAACCGGGATCGACTAGTCGAGCTGCTCGACGAGAGCCTAGAAGAGCCGGAGCTTGCCGCGATCGTCACGCATCTCGAGACCTGTGTGTGCTGTCAGTCGCAACTGGAAGCGCTCACTTGTGGCGCCGTTTGGAAATCGACCTTGGGTGATGGCTCCAATGCGGTAGGGCCCCGCGGCGAAGCAGCCGCCGAATCGACCGCGCTCGACGAGGACATCCGGCCCGCTGATGTCAGCGGCACCGCGCAGGTCGAGCGAACCGATGACGACCAAGATCCGGCCGGCGGAAGCACGGCCGATCCGACCGCTGCGAGCCACAGTTCCGATCCCGACCGCACGCGTTCGTATAGCGGCTCACCCGATGCGGAAGCAAGTGGTCGCCGAACCGACTGTCCCGACGTCCCCGGATACGAGGTCATCGAGCGGCTGGGCAGGGGAGGGATGGGAGTAGTCTACAAGGCGCGGCATCTCGGGCTCAACCGCCTGGTCGCCCTGAAAATGATTCGTGGCGGCAGCCACGCGCATCCGGACCAATTCAGGCGGTTCGCGACCGAGGCCGAGGCGGTCGCCAAGCTTCGCCACCCGAACATCTTGCAGATTTATGACATCGGCGAAGCGAATGGCCTGCCGTTTATCGCTCTGGAGCTGCTCGACGGCGGCAGCCTCCACGACCGTCTGGCCGGCACCCCGCAGCCGGGCGGTTTCGCAGCCGAGCTGACGGCAAACCTCGCCCGGGCCATCCATGTGGCCCACCAGGCAGGGATCATCCATCGCGACCTCAAACCGAAAAACGTTCTGTACACGTCAGACGGCGTGCCCAAGATCAGCGACTTCGGCCTTGCCAAGTGTATCGACTCGGACGAACATCCGACCGAGTCTGGGCAGGTCATGGGCTCGCCCAGTTACATGGCTCCGGAACAGGCGCGAGGCCACTCGAGGGATGTGGGACAGGCCGCCGATGTCTACGCTCTGGGCGCGATTCTCTACGAGATGCTCACCGGGCGCCCCCCGTTCAAGGGGGAGACCCCGACGGCGACGGTCCGCCAGGTCATTGACGACGAGCCAGTGCCGCCCGCCCGGCTGGTGTCGCGCGTGCCCCGCGACCTGGAGACGATCTGCCTGAAATGCCTGCAGAAGGAGCCAACCCGACGGTACGAACGGCGCAGGCCTTGGCTCTTGACCTGGGCCGTTATCTCCGCGGGGAGCCGATCCTCGCGCGTCCCACTTCCGTCTGGGAACGCGCGGGCAAATGGGCCAAGCGGCGGCCCGGGGCCGCCGCCGCACTGGCCTTCAGCATCGTCGCCTTCTTGGGCATTCTCGGCGGGGTGTTCATCCACCAAAGGAACTCATTCCTCTGGTCCTTGCACCAGGAGCAAAACGGCAACCGGCTGATTGGTCAGGCCAGTAAAGCCAGGGATCGAGACGAGCTCACGCGGGAAAAGACCAATCTGTCCAATTTCCTCGGGGCTCTGCCGGCCAAGACGGAGTTCGACGAATTGCGGTCGCGCGTCGCGATCGAGTTGAGTCGTGTCGATGGCCGGATCGACGAGCTTCTCACGCGAGAGGCGGCAAGCAGCCGCAAACAGGCGGAACGCTCGCGCTTCCAGAAGTTCCGCGCGCTGCGCAAGCAGGCCGAGCTCTACGCCGTGTGGATGGCGGTGATCGAGCCCTTGGAATACCAGAGCTCACGCCGCGCGGCCGCCCTGGCGGCGCTGGCCGTGTATGCTCAGGACCCAACGGCGCCCGCTGCCGCCTGGAGCCTTGAGCACGCGCTCTCAGACGCGCTTACCCAGGCCGAGCAAGCCGAGGTCGCCGGCGGCTGCTTCGACTTGCTCTTGATCTTGTCGGACGCGCTGGAACCGGCCGAGGGCCTGAAGATCCTGGATTGTGCAGCCCGGCTCCGCCCGGAGCCGACGGCCGCCTACCACCTCCGCCGCGCCGCCGTCCTGTTCCAGAGCGGCGACAAGGCCGGTCGGGCACGCGAGGAGCAGGTCGCTCGCGGCCTGCACGCCAGCACGGCGCTCGATTACCTGTTGATCGGCAGGGAGCAGCTCGCGCGCGAGCAGTTCCGCGAGGCGCTCCGCTCGGCGCAATCGGCGATCGGCCTCGATCCCGATCAGCTCGGCGGTTATCTCATCCTGGCGGTCGGCTATTTCAATACCCAGCGGTACAGCCAGGCCATGACCAGTTTGAACACTTGCATCCAGAACGCGCCCGAGTTGCCGGGCCTCTATCTCTTTCGCGCCCTGGTCTCGGGCGAAGTGGGGAATCGGGCGCTCTTTGCGATCAGCGAGACGCCCGCGCGAGCGGCCGAGTGGCGGCTCGAGGCGGCCGAATCGTTCGCGGCCGCCGCGGAAGACTACCGGCACGCGGTCGAGCGAAGGCCCGGCCCTGACCTCCGGTACGTGCTGCTGGTCAATCGGGGCGGGATGTATCTCCAAGCCGGCCGTCGCGAAGATGCGCTCGCCGACGCCGAGGCGGCGATCGCACTTAATCCCAAGCCCTACCATGCGCATGCCCTGATGGCCCAGATCTGTCAGCAGGAGGGCCGGACCGAGCAGGCTGCCCAGGCGCTCGACCGGGCCATCGAACGTCAGCCCGACCGCCCTGAGCTGTTCCGCGCCCGCGCCTGCTCGTTGCCCAGGCCCGTGAAAGGGAAGAGAACATATCCAGTGGTCTGAGTGCGGCCCAGCGCGCCGCGGCGATCCGCGAACTGGAGCAGGCCATCCGCCTGGAGCCCAACGACAGCCCCCAGAAGGCCGACGATCACGCGGAGCGCGGCCGGCTCCTTTTCGCGTCGGGACAGACTCTGGAAGCCCTGGCCTCCTACGACGCGGCACTTCGGATCGTCCCGGACAATGTCAAGGTACTCCGGCTTCGGACGCTGGCCATGCTCGAGCTCGAGCGGTACGACGACGTGCTCGCGGCCTGCGACGCCTTTCTGGCGAAAGGCAAGCCGTCGGCTGACGTCCTCGAGATCCGCGGCCAGGCCCGGTTCGCCCGCAAAGACTTCAGCGGCGCGATCAGCGACTACACCGTCGCCCTGTCATTGACCGCCGACTCGGCCGCGCTTCGTGATCGTCGCGGCTGGGCCTACCTGTTTGCTGACGCCTTCAAGCTGGCTCTGGCCGATTTCGACGCGGCGGTGCGGCTCGATCCCGGTCTGGGGCACGCGTACAGCGGCCGCGGACTGGCCTTGGTGAGCCTGGGGCGCTGGCGCGACGCCGTCGCCGACGTCGACACCGCCGTCCGGCTGGCCACCGAGGGCCTGAAGCAGCAGGCATACTACAACGCGGCGCGGGTCCACGCCCTGTCGTTGAAGTACGCCGCCGATGACGTGAGCCGCCGCGGCGAGGGCGGGTTGCCGTTGTACCGGCGGCTCCGCGAACGCGCCGGGCGCTCTTACGGCAGTCGGTTCGCCAGCTACCGCCCGACAAGCAGGCCGGTTTCTGGCGCGACGTGGTCGCCTCCGACCCGGTGTTGCGGCCATTCACTCCCGATTAGGCAGTCGACAGCGAAAACAGCTCGGAGCTCAGCGACTAGCAACACGCAACTTGCCACAGGGATCAGCGCAGTGAAAACCGCCAAGCGACGAGCCATTTCGTCCGGCCGAATCCCTCAGACGGATCGGCACCCCATCAGGATGTTCCACCTCAGCTCGAGCCAAGTCGCCCAGAAGGCTGTTCCGAGCCGGCGCGGGAACTTTTGTTGGAGGAGTTCCGCCTGGTCCTCGGGCACGATGTTGCTCGAAGTGCGCGTCCTGCTGTCCGGGCTTAGCCCGTCGGTGATCAATCGAGCGATCCCGATCGCAATTGCGTCGCCGGAGGCGGGCAATCTCTCCGTAGGCGGAGCCGACTTCTACCGGATCGAGCCGAGCTCGGACGGTCTTTTGGTTGCTGAGACCCAGCCCGGCTCTAGCTCGCTTGCGCTACGGCTCTCGTTATATGACGGCGAGGGCAACTTGCTTGTCGAGAGCGACGGCCAGTCGGCCGGCCAACGGGACCCCTCGGTCGAGCAGCACATCGCCGCAGGGAACGACTTCCTCGAGGTCCAGAGCCTGGCCGGCTCGGGCAGCTACACGCTCTCGACGTCACTGACGCCATCATCGAACCCGGGTCAGGCCGTGCCCGTCAACTTTGAACAAAATTCGTACGCACCGATGGCCGTCGGCGACTTCACGGGCAACGGCATCCTCGATATCGTGGCCCCGGACGGCGTACACCTGGGGACCGGCGACGGGACCTTCGAGGCACCCAACCCGGCTGATCCGCTCGTCAACCCCGCGTCGGGCGCGACGCCTTCGGCAATGGCCGTCGGTGACTTTAGCGGCAATGGCGACCTTGACGCGGCCGTCGCTCTGGCCGGAACCGACAGCGTTCAGATCTCGATGGGCAATGGCGACGGCACGTTTCAGCAGCCGACGACATACGGATTGCCGGCAGGGGGCGTGCCCGACGCAATCGTGGCGGGCGACTTCACGGGCAACGGCAGCATCGACCTGGCGGTCGCCGACTCGGTCACCAATCAAGTCATCATCCTGCTGAACAACGGCAACGCCATGTTCCAGGTCATGCCGCCGGTGACGGTGGGGCAAGGGCCAGTCGCGATCACCGAGGGCGACTTCGAGAACGACGGCCGCCTCGACCTGGCCGTGGCCAACTCCCTCTCGGGGCAAGTCACCATCCTGTCGAATCAGGGCGGCGGAGATTTCGTGGCCTTGCCGCCCATCCAGCTCCCTGCTGGCGCCATTCCGATGTCGATCGTGGCCGGCGAGTTCGGCACGGGGCAGGTCGACCTGGCCGTGACCGACTCGAGCTCGAGTGCGGTTGACATCCTGCAAGGCAACGGCAACGGCACGTTCTCGCTGACGTCGTCGGTCTTGGTCGGCGCCAACCCCATCTCGATCGTCGGGGGCGACTTCGGCACCGGCCAGATCAGCCTGGCCGTGGCCGATGCCAATTCCAACCAGGTCTCGGTGCTGTTGGGCAACGGCGACGGTACGTTTCAACCCGCAGTCTACGCGGCGACCGGGCCAGACCCGATTGCTGCGGTGGCAGGCGATTTCACGGGCAACGGCCGCCTCGACCTGGCCACAGGAAGCGACTCCTCCGGCGAGATCACCGTGCTGCTGGGCAAAGGCGACGGCACCTTCGAGGGACCGGCCGGCAGCAACGTCGGCTATGGCACGTCGGCCATGGCGACTGGCGACTTCACGGGCAACGGTAACCTCGGCCTTGCCGTCCTCGACCAAGGCTCCGACACGGTGACCATCCTGCCGGGCAATGGCGACGGCACGTTTCAGCAGCCCTTGACCGTCGACTTGCCGGCTGGGGCCGACCCGACGTCGATCGTGGCGGCCGACTTCAACGACGACGGCCGGACCGACCTGGCCGTCGCCGATGACGGCTTGAACGAGGTCTCGATCCTGCTGGGAAACGGCGACGGCACGTTCGACAGCTTGCCGCCGATCCCGGTGCCGGGCGGCCCCGTTTCGCTGGCTGCGGGCGACTTCACGGGCAACGGCATCGTCGACCTGGCCGTCGCCGACGAAGACGCGAGCACCGTCACGATCCTCCTCGGCAACGGCGACGGCACCTTCAATGTCCTGCCCCCGATCCCGCTGGCCAACCCGTACAGCTTCCCCGACGCGATCGTAGCCGGCAACTTCACCAGTAACGGCATCGTCGATCTGGCCGTCGCCGACTCATTCACCGACGACGTCACGGTGCTGCTGGGCAACGGCAACGGCACGTTCGTGCTATCCCCGCAGTCGCCGATCTCGGTCGGGTACGAGGCTAGTTCAGACATCCTGTACATGACGCTCGTCGTCGGCCAATTCACAAACGACGGCAATGAAGACCTCGCCGTGGCCACCACCGATTTCGGCAACGGCGATTCCGTGGACGTGCTCCTGGGGAATGGTGACGGCACGTTTACGCCCGTCTTGACCGACGGGTCTCTGCCCACGATTTCGCTGGGCTACTTCACTGTCTTTCCCATTGGGATCGTCGCGGGGTACTTCACCGGCAGCGGGAACATGGACCTGGCCACGGCGGATGCGAATGGGTCCGGAACCGATGATTACAGCATCTACCTGGGTAACGGCGACGGCACGTTCCAGGGCCCAACCCCTTACGCCCTGGGCGGAAGCGGGGGGTCTTCATCGGCCATCGTGGCCGGTGATTTCACCGGCAACGGACTCACCGACCTGGCCATCACCCGCACCGGCCCCGATAGCGTGGAGGTGGAGCTTTCCAACGGCGATGGCACGTTCTCGAGCCCGTCGGAAGTCGACCTCGTCCGCCGTGAAACGCCCTTGGTCGCTGACTTGAACGGCGCCCAGGATGTGCTGGTGGTCGATGCGGCCGGCAATATTCTCTACCGCGCGGGACGGCCCGGCGAGCCCGGCAGCTTCGCGCCTCCGGTCACGGTCAACCCGGGCGACCCGTCGCGCGATATCGCCTTCCTCACGACTGAATTCGGCCCGACAATCGCCAGTGTCGATGCCGACGACGACGAGGTCTCGTTATTTGTCCTTGAGTCCACTGGATTCGTGATGGTTGCCCAGCTCGGCACCGGTTCGGAGCCGGCTCAGATCTTGGCAGCCGACCTGGACGGGGGCGGCGTGACCGATTTGATCGTCCGCAACGCGGGTGACGGCACGATCACGGTGTGGCCCGGCGACGGCGATGGGTGGTTTCTCCGGCCGGTCTTCATTCCGGTCGGGCTCGGTGTCTCGGACATCGAGGCGGCGGCCCTCCAGCAAAACGGCTTGCTCGACATCGTTCTATTCCAACGAGATCTCGGGCGAGGTCGGCGTGATCGACAACTTGGGCGGAGGGGCCTTCGCTACCCCCGTGATCTATCAAGCCGGCCCCGGGCCCTACGGCGTCACCGGAACGGCTGACCCATCGCCGGTCTTCAGCCTCGAAGGAACGACGAGCGTCGCCGCCGGCTATTTCACGCCCGGCGGTCAGCCATCGCTGGTGGCGCTCAACCCCGGCTCAAACACCTTCGGCTTGCTCTCGGGCCTGGGCAACGGCCCGCTCGCCAAGCCGGTGTATTTCCCGACGCCAGTCAGCGGGCTGGTGGTCCGCTCCGTCTACTTCAACGACTCCGGGTTGGCCGGCCTGGCTGTCCTGGGCCCCGATGGGCTCTACGTCTACGTCAGCAACGGGGATGGGGGGTTTCTGCCACCGACCTATTACAATGTTGGCTTTGAACCCAACGGCCTGACGGTCGCCGACCTGACCAACAACGGCACGGCCAACTTGGTCGTCAGCAACCCCTTGGGCGATGTGCAGGTCCTCTACGGGAACGGCGACGGGACCTTCCAGCCGGGACAAAACCTCGACCGGCAGGTTTCCCTCGCTGTCTACGCCCCGAGCGGCAAAACGCCGGCCGCGTTTATCTTCGCCGATCAGCTCACCGATCAGGTCGTGGTCCGGACCGTAAGCGGCGTCACGACCGTGCTGGGCAGTGCGTCCACGGGCTTGATATCCCCGTCGGCCGTCGCGCTGTACCCCCTCGACCCCAGCAAACCCGGGGTCCTCGACCTCGTGGTCACCAACGGCGGCAGCAACAATGTCCTCGTCTACCCCGGGCTGGGGAATGGGACTTTCGGTCCCGCATTGAACGGCGGTAACGGCTTTTTCACCGGCACCGACCCGGCGGGTATCACGGTCGCTGACTTGAACGGCCGCCCGGACCTCGTCATCGCCAACGAGGGATCCAACGACGTCTCTATCCTGTTCAACGTGCAGATGGGCAACAGCTTCACATTCGAACAAGGGCCACTCCTCGATGTCGGCGATGGGCCGATTGCGACGGCGGTCGTGGACCTCCCGGGCAGCGCCGTGCCCGACCTCGCGGTCGCCAATAGCGCCGCGAACGACGTCTGGCTGCTCCAGGGTCTGGGCAACGGCTTCTTCAAGGACCAATCGCCGACGATCTTTCCCGTCGGCACCGACCCTACTGCACTCTTCATGGGCAACTTCGGGCTCGGCCCGGGCCTGGCCACGCTCAACGCCGGCTCAAACAACGGCACGTTGATCTCCAATCCGGGCTCGACAAAGCCACTGATCCAGAGCTTCTCGACCGGAGGCGATTCGCCGATCACCGGCTTTGCCGGCGACTTTAACGGCAACGGCTTCACCGACCTCGTGGTCGGCGATAACGCCGACGGGCATCTGGCGCTTCTGGTGGGCGGGAGCGGCGGGCTGAGCCTGAGCCAGAGCCTGAGCAGCCCGGCCGCGCCCAACCCGACCGCCGTCAGCTTCGGGTCGCTCTCCGACAACGTCTTGAGCTTTTATGTGAGCACCGCCGGGCGAGACGCGGCGCTCCAGATGGCGTTTGACCTGGGTGGTGCGGCGGCCCTCGGGCCCGGGACGGCGCCACTGCTGGGATTGTCTGCGGCCCCGGCGTTGACCATCCTGCAAGTCGCGCGGCTGGGAGACGTGACCGGCTCGGCGCTCGATCTGATTGCCACGTTCGTGACCCTGACCGTCGTCCCGGTGAACCTGGAGGGCGAGCTGGAGGCCGGCGGCGGGACGGCGCTCCTGGCCGCCTTCTCGCCCGGCGGAGCGACCGGCCTGGGACAAAGCCTCGGCGCGAGCAGAGAAAACGACGGCGGAAACGGCGACGGCGACCCCGATTTCAAGAACCCAGCCGATCTCAACGCGGCCGGCCAGGCCAACGCCCCGGCGGATCGGCTCGCCCCATGGGCGCGGCTCGCCGTCGGGCTGGACGAAGCGTGGCAGGAGCTGCGCGCCCGGCTGGCGGGCGGCGAGCGAGCGGCGCTGGGCCAAGCCGGAGGGGAGGAAGGCGGAACATCAGGCTCATCGCGCGTCCAGACCAAGTCTCCCGCGAGCCTCGCTCCTCAGGCCGATCCAACGCGGTCCGGTACGAAATCTCGCTCCGGTTCGCGCGACGGCGTCGAGTTACAACGGCCAGCCACAGGTCAGGAGCCCGCCGGTGCGAAGACGAGTGCAGTCGGTAGAATCGGGCGTGGGTTGCGCTTGAGCCTCGTAAACCGAGTCGGTTTTCCGCCCGACCCAGAGGCGGTCGACGCGGCGATTCAGGACCTCGGACACTTCGTGCCGCGCATAGACCGGCTGATTCGAATCGTGCCACTGGCAACTGGTGATGGAAGCGACCGAGCCCAGCAGCCCTTGCTGGCGATCGCCGCGGCGTCGATGACGCTGTCCATGACGTGGGAACGGGCGATCGTGGGAGCCCGACGCCGGCGCGGTGAAAAGTCGACGATCTGCAAGCCCGGCGGGCCGGCGCCCGTGTGACGTTTTTGTTGCGCGGCATTGGCAAAAGCTTTCCCCCCCTTGCGAAGGGGGGGGCGCGGGGGGGTGCGCGGAAGCCTCTGCGCCCGGCGAGAAATACGCCCCGCCACCCCCCTGTGTCCCCCCTTCGCAAGGGGGAAAAACGCGCGGAGCATCGACTCGTTGCGCAAGATATCCGGCGGGAGGCTCACGCGGCGCCGCGGCCAGCTTTGCATCACCCCAGCCCGACGCCGGCGCCCGTTTGATCCGGGGCATCGCGACGGCGACCCGGTTTCCCGCCGTTGGTGATTGTGCTAGAGTGCGTCATCCCGAATGACACTTTGGGAGGGCGCGCCGATGCCGGCCGACCACAAAGCCGACACCTCGTTGACCTTGCTCGAACGCCTGCAAAACGACCCCAACGACCCCCAGGCATGGAGCTTGTTCGTCGAGCGTTATCAGCCGCGGATTCGCGCGTGGTGTCTGACGTGGCACCTGCAAGCCTCCGATGCCAACGACGTCGCTCAAGAGGTGATGGTCAAGCTGTTCGCCGCGCTGCGCAAGTTCCAGTACGATCCCGCGCAGCTTCCGCGCCTGGCTGAAGACCGTGACCAAACACGCTCTGAGCGATTTCATCAACGCCCGGCGCAAAGACCCCGGCCGCAACGCGAGCCCGATCGACACGATTGCCGATTCGGCCGAGGCCCAGTCTGCTCTGGAACGCCAGATCGAGGAGGCGTTCGACGCCGAGCTAGCGGAGCTGGCGATGCATCGCGTGAAGAAGCGAGTCAAGCCGGCGACCTGGCAGGCGTTCCAGCTTACGGTGGTGGAAGGTCTTTCCGGCGCCGACGCCGCCAAGAAGATGCAAATCCCGGTGGCCCACCTCTTCGTGGCCAAAAATCGAGTTCAGAAGATGCTCCGGGAAGAAGCCAGGATCCTGAGGAAGGATTCTAAGTAGTGCAGGCTTTGAACCGCCAGCCCGCCGGGCCGGTCTATATGGTTGGTCCCGGGGAGGGAACAAACGCGTGCAGCGCACGGCGGAAGCAATTTATCAGGAGTTGTTGGCCCTGCGTTGCAGGCGCGGTGAGAAAGCCGCCCTGGAGGAGCTGGTCCGTACCTGGGAAAAGCGGCTGCTTTACTTCATCCACCGGCTGGTGGACGACGAGCAAGATGCCTGGGACGTCTTGCAGCAGACCTGGCTTCGTGTCCTCTCGGGGATTGGAGCCTTGCGCGAGCCGGGAAGCTTGGGCCCGTGGCTGTACCAGGTCGCCCGCCACGCCGCCTTCAATCACGGGCAAGTCCGGGCGACCTACCGCCGGTTCCTCGATGACTACCAGGCCAGCGCGGAGGCGCCGCTGGACGAGGTTCCCGACCGCGACGCCTTCGAAAATGCGGAAGAGTTGCACCGCGGGCTCGTGCAGTTGCCCGTGCCCCGGCGCGAGGTGTTGACCCTTTTCTTTCTCGAGGATTTTTCCGTCGACGAGATCGCTTCGGTGCTGGACGTGCCGCCGGGGACCGTCAAGTCGCGGCTGCACCACGCCAAGAAGGCGCTGCGCGCTCTTTTGGGGAAGGAGGAGTAAGCCATGCCCTTCGACCCGGCCTTGCGTGATCGGTTGTGTGAGCTCGAACCCCGAAACCCGCTCCTGCGGGAGCGCTATTCCAAGGAGTTGCAAGCCATGTTCGAAACGAAGCTATGGCTACCGATGAAAGTTTTGCTGGGTCTTGTGACGGTGGGGTCCATCGTCATCGCGATCTTCTTAGGTTCGCAGGCGGTCATCCAGGACAAGCTGCCGCTGGTGGCGCGAGCGGGGATGGCTGGCGGGGCGGTCTTCTCGCTGGCCTGGGCTGGCCTGACCGCGTGGGCCCTGCGCCGGGGCACCTTTTCGCTCCGCATCCAGCCGCCGGCGATGGCCGCCCTCGTCTGGGTCTTCGCCGTCCTGCTGGACACGTGCTTCCTGTTCCTGGCACCCGGGTTTCCCGACCACTTTCAGGCACTCGTGGCCCTGTTCCTGGGGTTGGCCATCCTGATCGGGGCCGGCGTCTTCATGGTCGGGACCACCGTTCAGCAGGCGGCACTGCGCATGCAGGAGTCGCTCTTGCGGCTGGAGTATCGCCTCGCCGAGCTTTCGGGCAGCGGGACGAAAAACCCGTGACGGTTCTTGGCTGGCCGCCGCGAGCGATCGGACGGATAGGACGGATAGGACCGATCAGACCGGGCGGCCGAGCCGGAAGCCCCGAACCCCGAGCCGAGCAGTTATGCGGCCCCACTCAGCCGCTCAGGAACGCTACCGCAGCTCGGAAGATGCGCATGCCTTCTCCTTCGTGCGCGGGCCGATCAGGACGGCGCGTCCAGCGCGGATGGTGCCAGGGATCGACGAATCGCTCGGGGTGCGGCATCAAGCCGAAGATCCGGCCGGTGGCGATCGCACACGCCCGCGGCGGCACGCGGCGAGCCGTTGGGATTGGCCGGGTACTCATCGGTCGGCCGGCCGTGCTGCGTCGGCGTACTGGAGGACGATCTGGCCGTCTGCTTCGAGCGCTCGAGGCCGGCCGGGTCGGCCGTCACGAGCTTGCCCTCGCCGTGGGCGACGGGCAGCTCGATGGGCTCGGTGAACGACACGAACGGCGAGAGGCCCGGGTCGCGGCGCGAGCCGGACCCAGCGCGCCTCGAATCGCCCGGAATCGTTGTGCGCCAGCGTTGCAGGGCCGGGGGCTCGATCCGCCGGGGAGCAGACCGCCGCGCACCAGAACCTGAAAGCCGTTGCAGATGCCCAGCATCAGGCCGCCGCGGTCGTGAAACCGGCGCAGGGCGTCGCCCAGCACGATGCCCAGCCGCGCCGCCAGGATGCGGCCTGCGCCCAGGTCGTCGCCGTAGGAGAAAGCCGCCCGGAATGGTCAGGATCTGAAACCCGGCGAGGGCCTCAGGCGACTCGATCAGGCGGTTGACGTGCCAGGTCTCGGCGGCGGCGCCGGCTCGTTGCCAGGCGGCCGCCGTTTCCTCGTCGCAGTTCGTTCCGGGCGCACGCAAGACAATCGCACGTGGGCGAGCCATGGTACGTCCCCGGGTGTCCTTTGCGGCGACTCAGAAGGACACGGCTTCACGCCGGTCAGCTGTCCGTCGGTCGGCAGCTGCGCGCCACATCACTCGAATCACATCAGTACGGCGGTCGCCGGCTCCGAGCGGCGACGAGTAATCCGACTCGGCGCGATAGGCCAGGTTGCGCCGCAAGCAGCTCGGACTCGTAGACCTGAACCACGAAGTCGGCCGCGATCTTGAGCCGCGACGACGTCCCCTTGGTGGGAAAGTCGGCGGGCGAGCCGCGGCGGAACTCGGCGACGCCCACGTGCTTCGACCGGCTCTTGACGTAGTTGATGCCGGGAATCCCGTCGGCATCGCCCGAGATCAAGAGTGCGATGTCGTAGGTGTCCTGCAGCGCCACCATGTCGACCGCCAGGCTGGTGTCGAGCCCCTTCTCGTTGACGGTGTGATGCGAGCAGGTCGACCTTCCAGTGCCCTTCCTGGCGGATCTCGACGAAGTCGGTGGCCGCCTGGACGCCGTGGTAGAACCGCTTCTTGCGCTCGAGCGCCCGCCGCTTGCTCTCGTACCACTCGCGGGTCTCGGCGAAGCAGAGGTTCCAGGCTTCGTCGATTCGCCGCTCGAGTCGGGTAGATCGGGATAGCCGCCGGCTGGCGTCCTCGATGTAGGCGTCGCGCAGCCGCGGATTCATCTCGAACCGGGCCCGCAGCCGCGCCTCGGCCTTGGGGTCGTTCAAGTCCCACTCGTCCATCTTGCCCACGACGTACCAGTAGATCCGCGAGTGCTGGGCGGTCGGCCACCGCGCGCCGTCGGCGAAGGTCCGGCCCCAGTAGTGCACGCTCTGCTCGAAGACGTGTCGATAAAACGCGCCATAATCATCCACTCGCAGATTCAGGTGCTTGAGCACGCCATCGAGATTCGATCCGTCGACGAAGGTCACGAAACGCAGCATCATCGAATCCTCTTCTTCGCTTGTTGCCATAGATAGCCATCGGTTGATTACCAAGCCTATGCTCGTTCCGTCACACGACCACGCCGGCCCACGGTGGCGGCCGGCCCTCCGTTCACCACGGCCGCACAGCGGCCGTTGCCAGGCGGCTTTCAGTTCGGCAATCGGCGCATCGATCACCACCGTGTCATCGAAGCCCGCTCACCGTCAAGCCGCGGCCCGCTGCCCACGCCGCTTCTGTGTCGCTCGAGGTCACCTCACCCAGTCGGCCCAGCGGCAGTCCGGCGCAGAGGCCGGGCCAGCTCGCTCGCGCATTCGGGGCGAACCTCGAGGACGAATCGGGTGGGCGATTCCGAGAACAGCAGCGACGAGATCGCTGGCCGCATCGCTGCTCGCGCGGGACGTCGCCGAGCGACACCTGCGCGCCCAAGCCGCCGGCGAACGCCATCTCGGCCAGCGCCACGGCGAGCCCTCCCTCGCTCAGGTCGTGACAGCTTCGCACCAGCCCGCGGCCGATCGCCGCGTGAAGCGGCCGCGAAGATGCGCCGGCCCGCGCTCGGGGTCGACCCGCGGCACGCGCCCGCCCGGCCGGTTCGTGCACTCGAGCCCAGAGCGACCCGCCCAGCTCGAGCCGGGTCAGTGCCCACGAGCAGAGGACGTTGCCCGGCTCTTTCAAGTCCATGGTCACGCACGAGCGGACGTCGGGCACCTGGCCGATCGCGCTGATCAAGAGCGTCGGCGGAATCGCCAGGCTCCGGCCTTCGTGCTTGTATTCGTTGTTCAGGCTGTCCTTGCCCGAGATGAACGGCGTGCCGTAGGCCAGCGCCAGGTCGTGGCACGCCTGGGCGGCCAGCACCAGCGAGCCCAGGGTTTCGGGCCGCTCGGTGTTGCCCCAGCAGAAGTTGTCGAGCAGCGCGATCCGCGCCGGGTCGGCGCCGACGGCGACGCAGTTGCGAATCGCCTCGTCGATGACGCACGCCGCCATGCGGTAGGGGTCGAGCTTGCCGTAGCGCGGATTGATTCCGCAGCCGACGGCCAGGCCGCGCGTCGATCCGCGCACCGGCAGGACGACCGCCGCGTCGCCGGGCCCGTCGTCGCTGCACTCCGACCAGCGGCTTGATCACCGTGCGCGCCTGCACCTCGTGGTCGTACTGGCGGATGATCCATTCCTTGCTGCAGACGTCCCAGTGTGCCAAGAGCGCGAGCAGGTCGGCGCGTGAATTCGCGGCGATCGGGCAGCTCGAGCGGCGACTTCGGGTGGCGGCGTCCAGCGTCGCCTCGCGGACGACGGCGGGCCGGCCGTCGTGCAGGAACTCCATCGACAGGTCGGCGACGATCTGGCCGTGATATCGCAGCGTCAGCCGGCCCGAGTCGACGAACTGGCCCAGGTCGGTCGCTTCGACGCCCTTCGGCGCGGCAGAGCTCAGCCAGGGCCGGCCAGTGCTCGGGCGGCACGGCCAGGACCATGCGCTCCTGGGCCTCGGAGATCCAGATCTCGGTGTAGGAGAGCCCCTGGTACTTGAGCGGGGCGCTTGTCGAGGTCGACCTCGGCCCCCAGCTCGGCCCCCATCTCGCCGACCGCCGAGCTGAAGCCGCCGGCGCCGCAGTCGGTGATCGCAGCGAAAGAGCCCGCGATCGCGGGCCTGGATGATCACGTCGAGGACCATCTTCTCGGTGATCGCGTTGCCGATCTGGACGGCCCCGCCCGAAACGCGTCTCGCTCTCGGCGGTGAGCTCGACCGAGCTGAAGGTGGCGCCGTGGATGCCGTCGCGGCCGGTCCGGCCGCCGATCGCGACGATCCGGTCGCCCGGCTCGACCTGCTTGTGGGCCATGCCGCGGGGCAGGACGCCGACTGTGCCGCAGAACACCAGCGGATTGGCCAGGTAGCCCGGGTCGACGGCCAGCGCGCCGTTGACCGTGGGGATCCCCATGCGGTTGCCGTAGTCGCGGACGCCGGCGACGACCCCCTTCGAGCACGCGCCGGGGGTGGAGCACGCCGGCGGGAACGTCGTCCGGAGCGCAGCTCGGGCGGCGCCACGCAGAAGACGTCGGTGTTGCAGATCGGCTTGGCGCCCAGCCCCGTGCCGAGGGCGTCGCGGATCACGCCGCCCAAGCCCGGTGTTGGCGCCGCCGTAGGGATCGATCGCCGAGGGATGGTTGTGGGTCTCGACCTTGAAGCAGACGTCGTGCTCGTCGTCAAACCGGACCACGCCGGCGTTGTCGCTGAAGACGCTGACCAGCCAGTCGCAGTCGAGCTCGTGGGTCGCGCGAAAGATCGTTTGCTTGAGCAGGTTGTCGATCGTTTCGCCCTCGAAAGGCGATCCGCCCGCGCAGCGTCTTGTGCGAGCAGTGCTCGCTCCAGGTCTGGGCGAGCGTCTCGAGCTCGCAGTCGGTCGGGTCGCGGCCGAGCTCGGCGAAATGGCGCTGGATCGCCTTCATCTCGCCCAGGTCGAGCGCGAGCTGTCCCGACCGGCTCAGGTGCAAGAGCTCGGCGTCGCCGAGCGATCGCGATCGGCACGTCGATGCGCTGGAATCGGTAGGGCTGTCCCTGGCCCAGCCGATCGAACGGCAGCGCGCCCACGACCGCGGCTTCGACCGCGTCGTTGGCGAGCACTCGCTCGATCAAGCGGGGCAGCCTGGCCGGCCGGCCCGTCGATCCGGTACGTCCGAATCGTCGCGGACGTTCGAGACCGGGTAATCGAGATCGCGCAAGAGCGCAAGCGCGCTCGCCGCCTCGGGGTCGGTCACGCCGGGCTTGGGCATGACGTGCACCACGGTCCGGGCACCGTTCGCAGGCGGATCGGGACGGTGCGAATCGTGTGCGTCTCGACGACCGGGTCGACCAAGCACTTCGCGGGCCGCCTCGCTCGAGCTCTTCGGCCGAGAGATCTCGCCTTCGATCAGGAAGCCGCGGCTGGCCCGAATCGCCCACGGGCCCGCGAGCCCCGACTCGACGGCTTCGACGGCAAGCCGCTCGCCGAGCCGGTCGGGCTGACCGGGGGCGGGTTCAATCTGAACGTGCCAGAGCATGAGGAATTGATCGTTAAGATAAGAAGCCGAGCTAATTTCTGCGATTGCCCAACAAACGGTGCGAAGGTTGGTTGCTTTCAAGGCGGAGCGGTCAAGGAGATCCATCGCACGAGGCGGTGCGCTGGCTGATCGAGCAGGTCGCGGCGCGCCTTGGCCTGCTCCCACCAGCGCCGGATCGCGTCTTCGTCGTCGGTCATCAGGGCGTACTTGAGGGCATCGAGTCGTTCTTGCAGAGTGCCGAGTGCCTTGAGCAACGGTCCGCGATTGTCGCGAAAGATCGCCGTCCAGAGCCCGGTGTCGGCGGCGGCGACGCGGGTGCCGTCGCGGTAAGCGCCGGCGGAGAGCGGCAGCCATTCGACCGGGACCGAGGACGCCAGCGCGGCCGCCAGCGCGTGGGGCAAGTGGCTGGTGTAAGCCAGCGACCTCGTCGTGCTCGGCCGGGCTCATCTCGAGAACCTGGCAGCCGAGCGACTCCCAGAACGATCGGGCGCGGCGGGCTCGATCGAGCCGGGTGCGCGGGTGTCGGCGTCAGCACGCAGACGCGGCCATCGAACAGATCGGCGCGGGCATGGGCCACCCCTCGCCGCTCCGAGCCGGCCAGCGGATGAGCACCGACGAAGACCGCCGCCGACCGCGGGTGCGCGCTCGACCGCCTCGACGATCTGCCGCTTGGTGCTGCCCGCATCCGTCACCAGCACGTGCGGCGGCGCGATCTCGGCCACTCGGCGCACGTCATCGGCGATCCGGCTGACCGGCGTGCAGACCACCACGACCTCGGCGCCGGCAACGCCGTCGTCCGAGCTCGGTCGTGCCGCGATCGATCGCGCCGAGCCGCACGGCCTCGTCAAGCGTCGCACGGGTTCGCGCCCCACGCCGATCACCTCGGACGGCCAGCCCCCGAGTGCGAAGCGCCAGGCCGATCGATCCTCCGATCAGCCCGACGCCGACGATGGCCACGGTACCCAGACGCTCCAAGGCACGACCCTCTCGACCGCCGAGCGGACAACGATCGCGCACCGATCCGCTCATGAACCTTAACACTATTTTAATGTGAAGACGGCGCGCGTCGCCACCACGAGTCGGTGCTCGCGACTTCAGGACGACGACGGCGCCGCGAACGGTCGCGAGGCGTCGACCATGGCGCTGGCCGACTTCCAGCGGTCGCGCGGCTGTTTCTGCAGGGCCTTGAGCAAGACGCGCTCCAAGCCCTCCGGGGCGTCGGGCCGAAAGGCACGCAGCGGGACGGGCGGATGCTCGAGGATGATCTCGTACGAGTCGGGCTGGCGCGGGTCGAACCCCAGGTAGGGATACTTGTTCGTCAGCAGGTAAAACAGCGTGACGGCCGCGCAGTAGATGTCGGCCGGCTCGCGAACATCGCTGAACTGGCGGATGTGATCGGGCGAGATGAAGCCGATCGAGCCGCCGATGTCGCCCTGGCGCGTCAGGTTGTTGAAGCCCTCGGTCTCGGCGAAGCTCTTGGCCAGGCCGAAGTCGGTCAGCTTGACGCGCGGCCGGTGGACCGGCCCCATCACCAGCAGGTTCGACGGCTTCACGTCGCGGTGCACGTAGCCCTTGGAATGGGCGTAATCGAGCGCCGAGAGCAGGAGGAGGCCGATCTGGGCGGCACTGGCGATCGGCAGCGGCCGCTCGAGCGCCCTTGACCCACTCGAGCGCGTTCTTGCCGTCGACGTACTCCATGACCAGTTGAAACTGGGAATCGATCTCGTAGATCTCGTAGAAGGCGACGATGCTGGGATGGCACTGGCCGCTCGGGCATCAGCAGGTCGCGCAGGACCTCGATTTCGCGGCGGAAATAGCCGGCTGGCCTTCTCGCCCATCGCGCTGTTGCCGCTGATCATCTTGATCGCGACCCGGCGGTTGCGCGAGAGCTGCCAGGCGCGGAAGACCTCGCCCATGCCGCCGCCGCCGATCCATTCCTCGATCAGATAGTCGGGATCGGTCTTGGGGAACTTGAGCCGGCGGGCCTCGCAATGCGTCGCACAGCCGGATCTCTCGTCTGGTCCGACGCTCGAATCATCGCAAGCCGGATCGCGTCATTCGATCCGGACTCGATTTCGGCGGCAGCGGAATCCGCTCGCCACAGCCGGCGCAGGTCGCGAAGTGCTCCGCGATGTCGGAATCCTCGACGAAGTGGACGACGAACTCGCTGTCGCCGGCCGCGATCACGTCGCCCTCGCGCAGCAGCACCTTGCCGACCCGCAGGCCGTTGACCTTGGTCCCGTTGGTGCTGCCCAGATCGACCAGATGACAGTGCGGAGGCTCGTTGTCGAGCTGGAAATGCTCGCGCGACAGCAGCCAGGTCCTTGGTCATCGGGAACTGGACGCGCGACGACCGGCCGACCGTGAACGTCTCTGGACGGTCGATCAGGTATTCCTGGCCCGAATGCGGGCCGATGGTGACACGAAGCAGAACCCCCATCGACGCTCATCCTCAACCTCAGTGCACACTTTATTATACGCGAGTCCCCTACGATTAAACCCACTTGGCCGATTTGGATCGCTGCCACGATGCGTAATGCCCAGACAGTCGCCATGCGATTACGAACGGGCCGCTCGAAGCCGCTCGGAATGGGATCCGGGTCGGGCACACGGATCCTGCTCGCACTCAAGTGCTTGCTAGATCAAGCTTTGCGCGCGATCAGCACCGCTGCGTGCTCGAGCGCGATTTGCTTCAGCCGGCGCAGGTCGACCTTGCCCGTGGCCGTGATCGGAATCTCGTCGACGTGAACGAAGTCGCGAGGCGACGGGATCCAGACCTTGGGCAGCGGTCCCGCCGTGAGGCGATGATGGACCTCGGCGGGCGAGATTCCCAGATCGGTGTAAAGCACGAAGAGCCGCTCGCCGTGCTTCGGATCGGGCACCCCGGTGACGGCGACGTGGTTTTCGTCGACACCGGTCGCCTCCACGATCGCCGACTCGACGCTGAGGTGCGGCACCATCTCGCCGGCGATCTTGGAGAACCGGCTGAGCCGGTCGGTGATCTTGAGAAACCCGTCGGGATCGACGTAACCCGAGGTCGCCGGTGAAGTACCAGCCGTCCTTGATCACCTGGGCGGTCGCCTCGGGCCGGTTCAGGTAGCCGACCATCACCTGCGGTCCCTTGACCGCGATCACCCCCTCGGCTCCCGGCGGCAGGTCCGCCCCGGTATCGGGATCGATGGTCTTGATCGCCGTGCCCGGCAGCGGCTGACCGACCGTCCCCAGCCGATTGCCGTGAATCTCGCGGCCATCGGGCAGCTCGACCTCGCGCGGCACGTTGACCGCGACGACCGGCGACAGCTCGGTGCAGCCGTAGCCCTCCATCGGCTCGATGCCCAAGGTCGCCTGGATGTCGCGGGCCAGCTCGGGCTTGAGCTTCTCGGCCCCCACGATCCAGTGGGTGATCGTCGCGAACTGGCGCGGCTCGCAACTCTTCAAGTAAAACCGCGAAAACGACGGCGTGGCCGTCAAGCAGCGTCACCTTGTGCTGCTCGCAGAGCTTGCCGATCGTCCGGGCGTCGAGCGGGTTGAAGTGATAGACCACCTTCTTGCCCAGGCAGAGCGCCGTCCAGATCGTGATGGTGAAGCCGAACGAGTGGAAGAACGGCAAGACGCCCAGCAGGACCTCCTCGGGCTGCAGCTGCACGTGCTCCTCGATCTGATGGACGTTGGAGAGGATGTTGCGGTGCGAGAGCACGACCCCCTTGGGATCGCCGGTCGATCCCGAGGTGAAGATCACCGTCGCCGTCGCGTCCAGATGGTCGCCGTGCAGGCCGGGGACGAACAGCTCCCATGGCCCCGATCGGCACCAGCTTGGCGACGGCCGCGGCCCAGAGCTTGTCGACGGTCCGCACCTGCGCCGGGGATGTCCTCGAGCAAGATCAGCTTGCCCTTCGGGCGTGATCTTGAACCGGTCGAGCACCTTGCGCGAGGTCAGCACGTGCGTGATCCCGCACTGGTCGATCGAGGCGTCGACCAGCGCCTGGCTGGCGGAGTAGTTGAGGTTGACCGGGCACCTTGCCCCAGAGCGAGACGGCGAGGTTGGCCACGGCGGCCGGGACGGTCGGCGGAACCATCAGTCCGACGTGTTCGGCCGGCCCCCAGTGCCGGGCCAGCACGCGGCCCAAGGCGAGCGCGCGGATGAGCGTCTGCCCGAACGTCAGGCTGGCTCCGGTGCTGTCGGCCATCGCCGTCTGCGACCAGAGAGCGCGGGCTTGATAGACATACGCGCGCGGCAGCGAGCGCCAACCCGCCGGCAGTGGCGAAAGCTCACGCAGGGGGGCATAGGGCCCCACGTCTGATTGCCGATCGCGCGGCGCAGCCGCCGTCCCGGACGTCATCGGCCATCTACTCCCCAATCAGGCACGCCACCGCTCTTGCCACCGCACGACCCGGCCGCTCTTGAAACGGTGACACGCACACTTTACGCGAGACGAACCGAGACGACAACAGCGCGGCTTGGGAGGGCGAGGCTCCAGCCGAGCCACGCATTTCTTCGGGCTCGGGGTGGAACCTCGCCCTCCCGACCCGACGCGCCGTCCGCGGGGAGGGCGAGGCTCCAGCCGAGCCACGCATTTCTTCGGGCTCGGGGTGGAACCTCGCCCTCCCGCGCTGATGTCCCCATTCGGACGACCCGCTTCGGTTCCAGCCCTACCAAAGCAATGTTACCAGCTTTTGAACCAGGCCCAGAATGATGAATTATGAAGACGTCATCGGATGCGTTGCGTGCGCAGCGTGCAAACGTAATATATTGCGAAAAAGGGTGTTGTGGCACGATCGCGGTCGTCCGCCACGGGCGCTCGTGCGCAGCGGCGCGTAGCAGTTCGCTTTCGGTGGCGTTTGGTTCGCGGCGCTCGCCAAAACGCTCTGCCGGTGTCAGCGGATCGGACGGGTCGTGCGTATGGTCAGACGCGACGAGCGTCTCCCATGTTGAGGAGGTTGCCTGCTCGCGGCTCGAATCCCGCCGGACCACGGAGTGAAGCCGGTCGAGCGAGACCTTGATGCATTTCGCTTGGCGCCGTGCAGCCCACAGCCTGAGGCGGTGCAATTTTCTTCGGAAGCCGCTCTCGCGCGGAAGTTCACTGAGTGCGTCACTTATATCGCCCTCGAACGTTAACCTACAGCGGCACCAAATTCGCAAGGACTAGGTGGTTGCTTTGCCCGTCAATTTTAGTATAAGTGGCACAGACAAAGTTTTTCGCGAATTCTCAGTCCGTGACGACGATCGTTTTTCCAGGATGAATCCGCAAAATCACCCGTCAATCGCCGATTGACGGCCCAGGAAAGCGCGGTGCCGCGATGCTTCGACGACTGAATGGATTCTGCTCTGCCTGCGTGGCTTTCTTGTTCCTTGCCCACCACGCGTCAGCGGAAGGGACGTTGATGACGCCGGTTCAAACGCAATCGACGTCGAGCGGCCTTGTCGCAACCGATTGGGGCGCTGGTGCCGGTGCCATCACTGACCCCCTGGTATTCAACCAGTTTAATCCGAAACTGGGCACATTGACCGGCGTCAACCTCACATTCTCCTTCACCATCCGCAACGATTATACCCTGACATTCGTCAACACGCCCATCACCACCACGTTGTACGTCGCGACATCGCAGACGAGCGATCCGGCCATCCTTGCCAATCCCGCAGAGAGAGCGATGCTGACGGATGGCAACACCGTCACCCTGCTCGGCCCTGGTGGCTCTGGAACGACCCCGATTTTCGGGCCGCCGGCGACGAGACAACCGGTCGACTTCGTGGCGATGACGGAAACGAGCGGCACCTGGTCGTCGCTCCTGCCGATTACCAACTCCCATTTCATCCCGCCCACCCAGACTGAACAATCACTCTCGCTCACGCTGACCGCTGCCAATAATGGTTCTCTGTTCAACGATTTTATCGGCCGCAACACGGTGGACCTGCCGGTACTCGCCACCGGAGATTCTAGCTTCTACTCGAGCAGTGGTAATGGTAGTGGCGAAGTGCTGACCTCAGCCAATGCGACGCTTTCGATCCAGTTTGTTTACACCGCAAGTGGGATTCCCGAACCCTCGAGCGTCATCCTCCTGGGCTTGGGGATCGGTCTCACGCTGCTAGCCGCGCACTGCCGCCGAGCCCGTGCGGGTTCAAGCGCGATCACAGGTAATGCTCGCTCTGATTTTCGCGGGTCGTGATCGACCGGTGCCGTGGCATTTGACTCAGATCCCAACCGTCAGGGAGGACCCCTGGCTTCCAGCTTCTCGATTTTTTGTTGATGCAGTGTGCCTCTTGGAACCGACCAACTGATGCTGGAGCGCCTAACGGTGCTCGAACGACAGTATGCCTTGATAGTGGACCGCAGTTGAGGAACGGACCGGCGTTGAATTCGCACTTCAACGTTGGCCACGGGTTGGAGACGGGCCCCCCACCCAGGATCGGGTGATTGACCCGTCAATGGCTCCGAGATGACGTGAATTGGGGCCATACGATGGCGCGTAGATCGGCCGGCGGCGGACGCGATTGACAGCTTCTCAGCGTCGATTCGTCCTGCGTCGGACCTTATGCCGCATCGGGCAGCTCGTTCCTCAACACCCGGAACCGTCGGATCGGTTCATCGCAGGGGCGGTAACTATGGGCGCAGCGGGATGGACGTGGGTACATCGCCTGTTTCGCATCGCCTTCGGCAAAGGCGGCGTACCGACCCGCGTCCCGAAAAAGCGGCGGACGATTCCGGCTGCTGAGCCCTTGGAGGCGATGGCGCTCCTCAGCGCGGCTGGCTCCGTCTTGAGCGACGTCGCGGTGCGGCACGAGCACCGAATCGTCGATCGGCATCTCAGTCACCGGACACCCGCACCGGTTTCCTACACCCCCAGCGTGAGCTACGACGCGACGACCGTCACGCTGCCTGAGCAGACGCTGTCGTACGGCCCCCAACTGACGAGCTTCGCGAACGAGCCGCTTTCTCCGCCATTGAGCCTGTTCAATCCCTCGCTGGGCACCCTGCTCTCCGTGACGGTCGATTACTCGGCGGCAATTCAGAGCAACATCACGTCGCAGAATCGAAGCACCTCCTCGGGCATTCCGGGCGGCATCACCGCGACGCTGACCGGAAGCTTCCACATCGACGGCTTGAATCAACCGATCTCGCAGCCGACGAAGAGTGTTTCGGAAACATCCGCGCCACAGCCGCCGGCCCCGACGCCACCGGTGATATTCCCGACCATCACGATCGCCGACTCGTCGTCGAGCACGTACGTTGATCCGGCGAGCCTGGCGTTCTTCACCGCCACGTCTGGCCGCACGACGGCGACTGCCACGATGACCGCGACGGCTGATGCAACCGCCAGCGCAACCAACGGCAATTTGTTGACCACCGCCATGACCTCAGCATCGTCGACGGTGACGGTCATCTACAGCTACGCGGCCGCTTGTCCGACCTTCGAGAGCATCGGCCGGATCGGCGTGCATCATCAAGAGACGAAGCTTATCGTCACGTTTGAAGGCCCGGTCGACGTGACCAAGGCGGAAGATCCCGCCAACTATACGGTGATCACGCGTTCTGGCAAACGGATCCGCATCAAATCGGCGACCTATAATCCGGCCACAAACTCGGTGACGCTCATACCCGAGCGGCGACTGAACGTGCACTATCACTTCAAGCTGTCACTCGTGATTCCCTGCGCGAATCAGATGACGCCCGAGACGATCATCGTTCCCTTCGGCAGCAGGTACGACCTGATCGGGTTCAAGAACCACCGTGGTGACTTTGTGTCGGTGCAGCACGGCAGCATCGTTGGCTATTACACCAAGAGCGGAACTTTTGTCCCCGTCCATCACGGCAAGAATTGAGGAATTCAAGCATTAATATTCGGTCATTTTTAACCGAACAGGGGGTTGACTCACGGATGATTTCCGGCTATCGAATTGCTCAGGATTTGACGGCACTCCGGAGGCGGACTAGGGTTTCTGATAGCAGGATCGCGCAGACGCCCGAGAATTGAGATCGATCTTATCCGCTGGCCGGTGCGCAATTCTTGGTTGGACCATCCCGAACTTTCAATCGACCGGTGGCTATCTCCTGGCCATCGGCTCATTGATTCCTTCGAGCCCGAGGGTAGCGGCTCGCGTCGGAGTCGCTCAGTGGGGAATCCCGCGAGCGTGTCTAATCGAGCCGGTCATAGCGTGACTCCTAACTAAACCTGCTTCCAAAGGCAAGACGCGCCGAGCACGGTCGTGACGATCGCTCTGCGCGCTGACTTCGGACAGGAGAACGATCCGCCTTTTAAGGGACTGCGAGATGGACCTAGCGAATGTGCTCGATCGGCTGGTTATACCGAGGCCCCGCAACCGGCGATCACGTCGTCAGCTTACGCCTGCGGCTGGACTCCTCGAAGACCGGCAGCTCCTGTCGTCGGCGACGGCGACCATGACGCAGACCGCGACGTTCCCCAACCTGGAGGCATACCCCAACGTGGCCGACCAGGCATTCTTGTATTTCAGCTCGACGATAGGAACGCTGACGGAAGTTGACCTGGTGGCGTCGGGATCGTACACCACGCAGTTCTATGCCGAGAACCTCGGCGCTTTCGAACAACCAGATCACGGGCACGACCAACGCGAACTTGTCGATTAACCTCCCGAGCGGGTCACTCCCGCTGTCGATCCCGTCGGTGTCCGAGAGCTTCACGGCCGGGCCGTATGATGGAACGCTCAACTACAGCGGCACGAGCGGCAAGGAGTTTGCGACCGAAACGAGCAGCTCCGCCCCCGAGACGACCGTTTTGACGTCGCCCTCCGACCTGGCCGCGTTCACCGGTCAGTTCAGGATACCGGTCACCGTCTCCGGACACGCAATGGGGAGCGCCAGCGCGACCGATGGCCATCTGTCCGACGGCTTCAACACTCAGACATCGGTGACTCTCACCATCATCTACCATTATATTCCGAACCTGAGCTCGCCAACCGGCTCGAGCTCCGGCAGCAGTGCGCCGAGCTCAGGCAGTTCTTCATCGTCCAGCAGCAGCCCGACCAATTCGGCGCCGACGACACCGACCGGCACGGGGAGCCAGAGCCAACCGGTGACCACGCAATCGCAACAGACTTCGAGTCACGGCCGGAAGGGAAAGGCGGCGGTCTCCCACAAGACTGTTCAGCACGCAATCACCGCGCGCGCCCGCCCGACTTCCGTGGAGCATCCCGGCCGCGTCCACACCCATTCGGTTAAACATAAGAGCTAGCCCAGAACGCCCGAGGGTTCTGGGTGCCGCTTGCTGCTTGATGCAAGTGCCGGCGGGTCGCCAGGCACGATTGCCGCGAAAGTGGTTGTCGCTTGAGCGACCCGGATTGCCTGCGGCGGGTTCGCGCGCTGCGCCGCCGGCTCCGTCGACGCCGCTGACTTGCCCTTTTTGGAACGGCCCGTGCGTACGGTCTCGACAATTGATGCCGAGCCGGAAGCAAAGCCGTTGCTGGGCCTGTATTCGACCTCGATCGTGTTCGCGCCGGCTTGCAGACTCGCAGAGCTCAGGCTCGCCCGGCCGTGGCGAAGGGAGCGCGTTCCGAGCACGGTGCTGCCATCAATGAAGGTCATGGAACCCGCGGGCGTGCCGTGCTTGTGACTGAGGTTCTTGACGGTAGCGGTCAACGTGATCGGCCGCCCGAGCGTTGTCGACCGCGGCTTCGCAGTCAAAGCGACGCGGCTCGGGTAACCGACGGGAGGCGAAATCGGGGTCGGCGTGGGTGTCGGGGTTGGCGTGGTTGTCGGGGTCGGCGTGGGACTGGGGGTGGGCGTCGGGGTCGGCGTATTCAGAGCGACCTCGAACACCGTGCCTTCGTTGTCGGTCCCATCGCCGGTCGTCGTGCCGAAGAGATTGCCCTGCGTGAGAACCATCTGGTAATCCGAGGTCCCGCTCGCGGCGTCGAACGAGCCGAGGGCGGTCGCGGTGCCCAAGCCCTTGGGGACCTCAAACACGGTACCGAAACCCGCCGAGCCGCCCGTGATCGTCGTGCCGTAAAGATTGCCATTGGCGTCTTCCACCAGGCCGCCGGCCGGCTCGCTGCCATTCGTCCCATTGAACGAGGCGAGCGTGGTGACGACCGGCGGCCCGCTGGCAATCTCGAACACTGTGCCGTCGCCGTCGCTGCCGCCGGCCTCGGACGTGCCCAGGAGATCCCCCTGCCCATCCAGCAGCAGGCCGCCCGATGGGAGCGCGTTGGCGGAGCCAAGCGAAGCGATCGTCGTGACGGTGTTGGAGCCTTTGACGACTTCAAACACCGTACCATCGCCGTAAGCACCGCCACCGGCCGTCTCGCCATAAACGTCCCCCTGCCCATCCACAACGAGCCCGCTGTCGGGACCGATGTTCCCGCTACCAAACGACGCAAGCAGAGTGATGCTTTGAGACCCGTTCACGACCTCGAAGACCGTGCCATCGTTGTTAGCTCCGCCGGCATTGGTCGTACCGTACAGGTTGCCTTGAGCGTCTCGCACCAGCCCGCCGACCGGGTTCAGGCCGTCGGTCCCGTCGAAGTGTGCGATGGGCGTGGCGGTGCTCGATCCATGGGGAATCTCGAAGACCGAGCCGTCGGTGTTGTCTGCGCCTGAATCGCTCGTACCGTAAAGGTTGCCCTGGTTGTCAATGACGATTCCGGTTTGCGGCTCGGCCTCGGTCGAACCGTCGAACGAGACAAGCGTGTTGACCGTAGTCGACCCGCTGGCGAGCTCGAACGCCGTGCCCGCGTTGCTTGCACCGCCAAACTGCGTCACGCCGAACAGGTTGCCCTGGCCGTCAAGAGCCAGGGCACCGACCGGGCTGTCCCCGTTGGAGCCGTTGAAGGTGGCGACCGTCATGATGGAAAGCAGTTGGTAAGCCTCCAGCACCATGAGCGTGGGCTGGTACGCAACTCGCCGGCGGCAAAGGCGCGGCCTCTCGAATCGGGCGACCTTGCCCGAGGCGCTCACGTCGCACACCGAATCCCAACTGCTCCCGCGAGTCATGCGTGTCCTCCGAACTATTCATTATGCGCCAGTGGAGACAAACCAGGGCAGAGTCTGCGGCCAAACTCGCGCCGTTCGTGACAGCACAGCCGATCGAGCCCGCGGTCTAAGTACAACCCTTACAAGGGCCGCCGTTCGCTCGTGACTTACCCACCACCAATTCTGGCCCGGCCGGCAGGTGCCGGCAAGCTGGTGTGATCGATCAAAGCGCGTGGCGGATCGTCGCCAATCAAAAAGGCCGCACGGGGTTGCAGCCCAGATTCCTCTTCCTCGGCGGCGAACCGGCGAATGCGTGCGGCTCCATTTCGGCCATGAACCGGCGAAGGAAAGCAAATCGCAGATTGAGCGTGCACTGGAAAAGGCCAATCGCCAGCACGGCCTATAGCGCTTTCCGCATCGGCACAAACCGCACCGGCCCAGCCGGGGTATCGTAGCGCACGGTGTCGCCGCCCTTATAGCCGAACCGCTGGTAAAGCTTCACACCGGGCAGCGTCGCCATCATTTCAATGGCGGAAAAGCCATGCGCCTTCGCCTCCGCCTCGCAATGGCACAAGAGCGCCGTGCCGATGCCCCGGCGTGCGTAGTCGGGATGCACGAAAAAGGCTCGAATCTTGGCGGCCTCGGTTTTTGGATCAAGAAACCCGGTTTCCCGGCCTGCATATTGGTCGCCGCCGAACAGGGTGCGCCTGCGGCTCCAGCCACCGCAGGCTAAATACTTGCCATCCCCCTCCACCACGAAATAGGTGCCGTCGGCCACCACTTCCGAATCGACGCCGAATACATGCGTAATGCACGCCTCAATTTCCTGTTCCGTATAATCTTCGCGGCTTAGCGCGCGGGCGGAAACAGCAATCAGCGTTTCCAGTGCTTCACGTTCTTTAGGCTGTGCAGGGCGGAGTAGATAATTCATGGGAGTCGTTTAGCCGCCTGCGCATGTCCTGCGCGTTATCGCTGCAGGTAATGGCGAAGGGCATCGGCCCTGGCCCGCGCTCGGAGCTGCTCGGCGGCGACTGCCTCTCGGATCTTGAGGGCGCGCGCCTCCCATGACTGGGCCTCGTCCGCGCGGTTCATCAGGCGCAGGTTGATGGCATACTGTTCGGCCGTGTAGGCCAGATCGAGGTTTTCGTCGGGCATGAATCGCTCGAGGATGGCCACCGCGCGGCGATAGAGACTCTCGGCTTCGCTGTACTTGCCCTGCTCGCGAAGCACCCTCGCCAGGGCGTCCAGCGTGGTGAGCGTGTTGACGTCGCCTTCCGGAAGCACCAGCTCCTGGAGCGCGAGCGCGCGCCGGAACAGCGGCTCGGCGTCAGCATAGTGTTTCTGTGCGGTGTGGATCGAGCCGAGGGTAAAGAGGCATTGAAACACGGCGTCAGGGCGGGCGGACCGGTCCGCCTCGCGCACCGACAACGCCCACTTCGCCAGCGGCTCGGCCTCGGCGTATCGCGCTTGCTGATACAGCGCCCGGGCCAGCTCGCAGTAGGTTCTGGCCATGAGCCGCCTGTTGGCCCAGGGATACGGATCAATCTCGTGAATGGCCTGGATGAACCGTGACGCGGCAAGGACAGACGCGCCGTTTTCCAGATCGGCGAGGCCGTGGTCGATGTCCCACATCCAGTTGCGCAGCGCGGTTTATCGGGATGATCTGCTGCGCGTACGCGGCGCGCACGGCACGGACATGATGAACACGGTCGCGAGCAGCCCCGATATTTTGCGACTCGCTTGCATCGCTTCGCCCTTTGGCAATTCGACAACAAGCCCCCAAACTCCCTTCTATCATCGGCCCTCGCCGCGGACAAGCCGTCCGGCGTCGCCCTATTTCCAATTACGAGCTTGGGGGCTCGACGGTTTGCTCAGAGCCTCACTCCGTTCCCGAGCCGTTGGCCCGCTTGCTTCCGGATCGATCGGCTCAATCATCTTCGGCGACCGCCGGCGGCTGGCTCGATCGAGCCGGCGGAGTTATGTATGGTGTCCCCGGAACCGCCATCAGCGCACCAGTTGGTTGATTTGAATGAGGTTGCCGCAAGTGTCGTTCAACTTGGCGATGGTCGCGCCGGGCACCTGGGTTGGCGCCATGGTGAACTCGGCCCCGCGCGCTTTGATGCGCTCGTAGTCCCCCTTGACGTCATCGGAAAAGAACATGGCCGCGGGCTGGCCCTGCTGGAACATCGCCTGCTGGTAGGCCTTGACCGCCGGGTTGTCGTTGAGCGCGAGCTGCAGCTCGGTTCCGTCCGGGTCATCAGGTGAGGCCACGGTGAGCCAGCGATACGGCCCCTGGCTGAAATCTGCCTTCTTGGCAAAGCCCAGCACTTCCGTGTAGAAGCGCAGAGCCTTCTCCTGATCGTCCACGTACACGCTAGTCAGCTTGATCTTCATTGGTGTTCCCTCTATTTGCGGGGATGGTCCACGTGACCGCGCCGCTGGCTCCGCCACCATCGACGCCGCCATCCTGGGCTCACCCCTTGCGCCTCAAATCCCTGTCGGTCGTCTATCCTCTCGTCCCCGGCCGCTGGGCGGCTGCAGACGTGTTCAGTGCCACGGCGGCGCGAATGAGCGCCGTGAGCGCCTTCTCATCGATCTCGTTGCCCTCATGGAAATCGATGGCACGCCAGGTGTTGCCTTCGAGGCAGGCGTTGAAGAGGCCTGAAGAGTCATCCAACCTGGCGCCCTTGGCGAAGGTCAACTTCACGACGTTCTTGTACGTCTCACCGGTGCAGATCATTCCAGCGTGATACCACACCGGAACCCCTCTCCACTTCCACTCCTCGACCACTTCGGGGTCGGCCTGCTTGATGAGAATTCGGATCCGAGCGAGCGTCTCGCCCCGCCAATCACTCAGCTCGTTGATTCTCGCATCGATCAGCTCAGAAGGCGAGTCTCCTCCTTTTGCTTCCTTCGAGCCGCTCTTGCTCTTCTTCATGGCTGTTGTCGCTTTCTTGATGGTTGTTATAAGAAAACGTTCACGACTTACCTCGTTAAAAGAAAGTCTGAAGAGTCCAATGGAATGAGCTTTGTCACACCCTTCCCCTCTTGTTCGTCTAAGATGACGGATGACCGTGGGAAAATGTGACGAAGATGGAGAATCAAAATGACTGAAAACGAGTGGCTGGCCGAAAAGTTTCAAGAGAAACGCCCCCATTTACGGGCGGTCGCCTACCGGATTCTCGGTTCCAATGGGGAAGCGGACGACGCCGTCCAGGAGGCCTGGTTGCGCCTCATGCGCTCCGACGCCAAGAGCACTGAAAATCTCGGCGGTTGGCTCACGACCGTGGTGGCCAGGGTTTGCCTGGACATGCTTCGGTCGCGCAAATCCAGAAAAGAAGAATCGCTTGAGGAACAACTTCTGGAAGCACCGGAAAACCTGCGCCAAGCCAATCCCGCGGAGGAAGCCATACTGGCTGACTCCGTTGGCTCGGCCCTGCTGATCATTTTAGGGACCTTGACTCCCGCCGAACGAGTAGCCTTCGTGCTGCACGACTTGTTCGACCTGCCCTTCGAGGAAATCGCCCCCATCGTGGGCCGATCGGAAGCTGCCGCCCGCCAACTCGCCAGCCGAGCCCGCCGCCGGGTGAGGGGAGGCCAGGAGGGCCGGGAAGATGAAGCAAAGAAGCGGGAAATCGTCTCTGCCTTCCTGGCCGCCTCCCGCGAAGGCAATTTCAACGCCCTGCTTCAATTGCTCGATCCCGAAATCCTGCTTACCGCGGATGATGTGGCCGTCAAAGTCACCGAAGCCAACAAGGCCAAAGGCGCACCGCCCCTCCAAAGCGAGATGCGGGGCGCGAAGGTGGTGGCCGAAACCTTCAAGGGCCGGGCCTTGGCCGCCCAGATGGCCCTCATCAATGGCTCCGTGGGAACCACCTGGATCGGCGGTGGAAAACCCCGGGTGGCTTTCCTGTTCTCCATTGAAAATGGGAAAATTCAGGGGATTGACGTGGTCATGGACCCGGAGGATTTGAAGGAAATGGAAGTCGAACCTTTGGGTTATCCCGGCGTTCCAACTCTGGACGCCGGCGAGAAAAAGTTCTAGTGGCGTCGAACCTGCAAAATCAAAACCAAGGCGGCCGCGGGATAGTTGGCCGTGACCGCGCCGGTCACGATTGTGAAGCCACAAACAAAGGACGATTCAATGGCAATCACACCCGAGCGTGTTCGCGAAATCTTTGAGGGACTTGAGAAGGGCGACGGCGCTGCCTTCTTTGAACACGTAGCTGACGACGTGGACTGGCTCCTGCCGAGCCGAGCCCCGTCGATCGCCGAACTGTGTCCTTGCCGGGGGCTTGCGGTCGGCGATGATGGAGCCAGTGCGCAGAGATTCCCTGGCGGCGCAGAGCGCGACCGATGTCAGAACAATCACAGCCGGCGCAAGCGGCCGGCCGGTGGATATCGCGGTGGCTTACGGCGGTGTTGGCGGCTGCGGCTGTCGTCGCGCTGGCCACCGGGCTGTGGCGGGCACTGGCGCCGGACGATACCGAAGCGATGGAATCGCCCCTGCTCTTGGCGGCCGCGCGTCAATTGGTCGCTAGCCCCTGGGAGCTTTACGGGCCCTACGGCGCGAATAATCCGCTGGTGCTCATCCACGCGCCTCTCTACTACCGCCTGGCGGCACTCCTGGCCTGGCCCGTGCATGCCGCGGGCTGTCGCGCGGTCACGGCCGCGCTCGTGGCAGGACGATTACTGTCGCTCCTGGGACTGGTGATCACCCTGGCGACGGTCTACCGCTTGGCCAGGGTCGACGGCGCGCGCGCCGAGCAGGATGGTGGGCCGTGTGTCTGGTGGCGGCATCTCCGGTCGTTGGAGGCATGGCCTTTTCGGTCCGCCCCGACATGCTGGGCGTCGCGCTGGTGACCGGCGGGGTTTTCCTGGTGCTGGCTGGGCTGGCCGCCGATCCGCCGCGGACCGGAATGGTGGCGGCGGCGTATGTGGCCTTTGCCTTGGCCCTTTGCATCAAGCAGCACTACGTCGTCTGCCCCCTGGTCTGCACCGTCCTTTTGGTGACCGCCTGGCGCCGCGGGCGAATCGGGCGGCGCGCGCTCGAGCGCTCCGTGCTCGCCGGGCTGGTCATCGTGCTGTGTGTCTACGCCGCGGAGGAGTTGGCGACCGGCGGGCGGATGACGCAGTCGGTTTTCCGCGCAGCGGCTCACACCAGCCGGGTTCATCCCGGCGACTGGATTCGCACCGCGGTCGTCATGCTGGCCATCTGCGGCCAGAGCAGCGCCCTGACCGCGCTCTTGATCGCCGCCGGGCTCGCCGGTATTGCCCCGAGGCGCAGCTTGGGCCTGCTGATCCTGACCGGCACCGCAACCGGACTGATCGGCCTGATTGCCATGCGAAGCTGCGTCGATTTCATGGAGCTCGGCCACCCCAGGTGGGAATTGCTCCTCACCGTCTTCAACGTCTTGGTCGGTATCGCAGTGGTGCTGCCGGTGTGCTTCGTCGTCGCCGGGGATGTGATGCTTCCCGGGCTGCTCGACCGGGTGCTTTTAGTTGCGATCGCCGGCGAGTGCGCTTGGTGGTGGCGCTGGGTTGCGCCAGCACCGGCGCCTGGGTGAACTACGGCATTCAGGCGGTCGTTTTCGCCGCGATTCTGGCGGCGCGTTCGCTGTCCAGAGTTCGCCGCCGCCCCGCCGCTGCGCGCCTCGCTCACGATGGCCACCGCGGCGCTCGTTGTCTTGATCGCGGCGTGCGCCAACACGGTGACGATCGAGCGGCGAAATCGCGCCGAACGGGGTGCCATACGCCAGATTCTTGACTATTACCACCGTCCGGCGAGCGAGTTCTTTTTTGTCGGCCGTCCCGGCCAGAACCGCTTAGACGGCCGGCTCGATCTCGTCTACGACGATTGGCTGTACCCGGTGTTTGAATCGCTGCGCCTCGCCGAGCCGCGCTCGGCCTGGCTTGCGCACGCTCTCGGATCCGGCGGCAGCGTCCGATATGTCGTCACTGCGTCCGATAGCCCGCAGATCGACGGCCTCGGTGACTCGTTGCGCAACTGGGTTATTCTCCGAGGCACCAGCTCGGGCCATTCTACATCTGGGAGCGCGCAGAGCCCGCAGGCTCGCGAATTAGCCGGTCAGGCGCGCTCGAGCTTCAGGGCGGCGCCGGCTGCCAGATCGTGGCGTGGATACCCCGAACGGGGTTCGAGCGCTCGTGAAAGCAGTTCACTGTCACCACGCGGCCGTCGGGTCGGACGACGGAGCGCGGATAGCCGATATCGCGGCTGCCCCCGTTGCCGCGCAACACGATCGCATTTCCCCACGTCTTGCCGAGATCAGGGCTGATGCGCGCGTGGATCTCAGACGGCTCGGCGCGGACGCCGTATGTGAGACATAAGCGTCCGTCCGCAAGCCGAACCAGGCTGGGCGGGTTCCCATCGCCCGTATCCTGTGCGGCCGTCGCCAGCAGGGACCACGACCGGCCATCGTCACGTGAGGCGTAGGCGTCGATCCACCTGCGGGGGAAATCACGCATCCGGATCGTTGTGACCAGTTCGCTGGCCGAGACGCGGACGGTCGACGGCATGACCGCATAGCCGTGTGGCTCGGGGCCGATAAACGCCAAGAACTGCCACGACCGGCCGCCGTCGAGTGTTCGCACGGCGATCGGCCGGCCCTCGGTGCCGTCGGACTTGGTGGCGGTCAAGAAGAGCATACACTGGCGCGGCCCGCCCACGACGTAGTCGGTACGGCCCATGATCCCTTGCTGGCCGAAGAGCGGCAGCGGGTGCGGGCCGCGCCAGGTCTTGCCCCGGTCATACGAGTAGCAGAACGACGAGGCACCCCCTTGGTGACTCGCCATCTGCACCTTGAGCGCGAAATCGGCATGCGCGAAATCGATCGGATCGCGCAGCGGAACCGGCCGCTCGACAGCAATGCCGGCAGGCATCGTTCCATGCCGCATGCCTGGTGTGCCCGCGAGCGCGCTTGGCGGCTGCGGCTGCTCGATCGACCACGACATGCCGCCGTCGCTGCTACGGGCCAGCAAGAAATCTTCGGGTCGGTCGCGGTCGATGTGATAATCGGGGCCGTTGTCCTTGTCAAAACCGCGGCTGAACCCGACCAGGATCTCGTTTCCCCAGGACCAGATGCCATGATTCGCCGGCCAACCCGCGAATCGGCCCTCGTCGGCATAGACCGTCACGTGGCGAATGACCTGGGGAGCATCGCCCGCAGCGGCGGCAACTTCGCCCAGTGCCCAAGCCCACACCAGCAGCCACACAAGAAGAGGGCTGCATCCACATGCGGCTTTGCGGTGGTCGCGTCTCATAGCACCTTGCCGCCTCCCCCGTGGTTTCTGGACGTGCGAAACTGTCGTGCTTCGAATGCGACGGCGACGCGCTCGCTTTGCTTTGGCGCTCTTGTCGGCGAGCCTTAGGGCTAGCGACGAATCAGCCCTGGGCACCGCCTTCGTCGTCCTGGTCGCCGGGCGGTGCCGCTGATTCGTTCTCATTTTCCGACTGATTCCCTGCGTTTACCGACGAGCCTCCCATGAACCCCACGAAGACGCCCAGCAAAGTGCTGACCAGATACTTCAACATCTCGGTGAGAACGTCCGGCGCCTTGCCGTCGGAGCGCACGAGAAAGTAGAACCAGAATGCCATCGTGACCACGGAAAACAGGCCCACGATCCCAGCAATTCCGATCATGAAGTAGAGCCAAAGCTTCTCTCGTTGCGGCGCCGCAACCTTCGCCGGTTCGGCGGCTCTTCCGGCGCCCTCCCTGCGAACGGCCCCGGCAATGTCGACTTGAACTTCCTTGCCACCGACGTTGATCGTTCGCTTCTCCATGTGCGCCGCGGCAGCGCCGCGCGCGGCTGGCGCCGGCTGGGTGACCGTGGCCCCGCCGAGCCTCGGCCCGAGCCTGACGAAAAAGGCGAATGCGAGAGCGACGCCGATAACGCTCAATACAATGGTCGTCATGAATGGCCTCGATGCCTGATGAAAGAGCGAGCAAACGTACCCGGCTCAGCGCGGGCTTTCCTGCCACAGCCCGATCATATTGCCGGCGGGGTCGCGGATCGTTGCGACCCGGAGGTTGCCTTCGGGGTAGGGGGGCTTCACAACCTGGCCGCCGTGCGCGGCCACGCGCTTCACGGCTTCGTCGATGTGGTCAACGTAGATGTAGGGCAGCAGTCCGGGTTCTCGCGCGATCGCCAGACCAACGATCCAGCGGCCAATCAAGTGCCCTGTCGCATCGCTAAACCTCGGATCATCGGTGTCGTGCCCCCGAATGTGCCAGCCGAGCACGTTTTCGTAAAATGCCGCCGAGTGCCGAGGATTCATCGCAGGAATCTCGAGGTACGACAAACCTCCGTGCCTCGCGAGCCGCGCGTCCACACCGGCATTATCGCTTTGGGTATCGTCGCGGTCTTGTTCAGACATTTTAACCCCCGTCCGGCGCGGAGCCGCAGCTTGTGGTCTTCGACCGTCCGCCCAAGCGCATTATCCTGTCGCCGCGTTCGGCTGCAACCCGGACGGGATTGTTCTTGGAGCGGCCCGGCCAGCGCCCTTCTTTTTCGGTCAGGCAACAATGCTCGGTTTACGACTCAGGCCATTCTGCGGGCGCCCTCGGGTCGCTCTGAGCGACGACCTCCACGTGCTCGCCCGCCGCCACCTCCGTGATCAGCTCGGTCTTGCCCCTCGACCAGAACGGCCGCATGATCTGGCCGCTCTTGACGGCGCGAACCATCAAATACACCGACATCGACGTGCAGACCAGGACCGTGAACACCGACGCCTCGGGCCCGAACGCGCCGCCGGAGAGAAGCTCTGGCCCGGAAAGGGCCCCCTTCAGCATCCCGTCGACCTGCAAACCCGAAACCGGCACGCCGAAGATACCTCCCAGCGTGACGTTCCAGGCCGCATGCATGCCGATTGGAACCCAGAGTCGGCGCGTGACGATGTAGGCCGCCGCCAGCAGGATGCCCGCTTCCACCGCGATGAAGATCGCCGCAGCCCACGTTGCCCCGGGATTGAGCAAATGAAGGTCGCCGAACAAAAGTCCCGAGATCAAAAGCGCCAGCCAGGTTCCCAGTGATTCCTCCGTGATCCGAAACACGATTCCGCGCATGAGAATCTCTTCAAAGAATGCCGGCAGCAACCCCATACTCGTGAGCAGGGCGGCGGAAGGAAGTCTCCCGATGCCTTCGACATGGTAGTAGCCCAGAATCCAAAGCGAGGCGATCGTCGCCGTGAGCAGTCCAAAGCCAACGGCGGCGCCCAGCGCAAACTCCCGAGCGGCCGGACCGGGCGCCAGTTCCGTGACAGCACGCCGCTCCAGGAGTCGCACGTAGCCGCAGTAGATCAAAGAGACCGTGGCCGCAACGAGCACGTCGCGCAGCGCCGCAAACCAGGCCCGGCCACCCAGTCCGTACCTTCGCGCGAGCCATAGCCCGAGCGCCATGACCAGCACGTACCCGGCCACGACCGCCACGATCGCGATGATCATGCGAGTAAGCGGAAAGAAAAGAACCTTCCGAGCCAAACTCGCCAGGGAAGCCATGCTCGTCGTCCTTGGTGCGGAGTTCTGCCTGCGCAATCTGATCGGGCCGCATAGACTCCTTCGCTCTAGTGCAGCGAGTATTGCAGAACGACTTAATGAAACAGCTTCGGCGCCAACTCATTGAGGTAGTGCCGCCAGTTGATCCAGGTATGGCCGCCGCCGGTGATGCGCAGGTCGTGCTCGATGCCCCGCTTCTTCAGCACTTCGGACAATGCCTTCGAGCCGGCCAGGGTGAAGTCTTGATCTCCGACAACGATCTCCAGGCGCTTCAAAGTGCTGTTGAGCCTGTCTGCTGCGGCCAGGAACGTCTCGTTACGCTTCTCCCACGCGTCGGCGTTGCCTCCAAAGAGACCGGCGCTCCAGATCCCCACGTATCCGAAGTGGTCCGGTTTCGTGATCAGCAGTCCCAGTGTCTGGCCGCCGCCCATCGACAGACCGGCGAGAGCTCGATTCTCCGAGCCTGTCTTGACACGGTAGGTCTTCTCGACCACGGGAATCACGTCCTTCACTAGCTCGCTCGTGAAGCGCATCATCACGGCCTCCATTGCCTTGGCGAACTCGGGCGAGGGGGTTTGGCCGCGGGCAGGGCGAGGGGGCATGTCCTTGGCCGGCGGCAGGCTGCCGTTGGGCATGACCACGAGCATCGGAACGGCCTTCTTGGTGGCGATCAGGTTATCGACGATGAAGCCGGCGCGACCGATCGTGCTCCAGCCCGAGTCGTCATCGCCACCGCCGTGCAGCAGGTAGAAAACGGGGTACTTGTCGCTGCCGGTCTCGTAACCGGGCGGCGTATAGACGTGCATCCGGCGCGGCATGTCGAGCGTGCTCGACGGATACCATACGGTGCGCACCTCGCCGTGAGGCACCGCCTGTGTGGCCTCAAAATCGGCCTCCTCGCCGGGCACCAGGAACATGCTGTCCAGGCTCGAGAGGCCCGGCTTGACGAGCGCGTTCTTCGGGTCAACGGTGCGGACCCCGTCGACAGTAAAGATATAACTGTAAAAGTCGGGAGCGAGCGGGCCGATGGTGAGCGACCAGACGCCCTCGGCATCCTTGGTCATCGGCCCGCCCCGGCCGAAGTCGCCGCTGAGTGTGACCTCTTCCGCCTTCGGTGCGTAGATGCGGAAGGTGACCTTCTTGTCGGGTGCGACCTCCGTCGACTTGAGCGTGTCATTGGGCGTGCGCGGCCGTTGTGGAAACTGGGCCGGGGCCCAGGGCGGAGCCAAGGCCAGGGCCAATACGGCCAGCGGCAAGACGGCGTAGATTCTTGGCGAGCGAATCATTTCAGTAGCTCCGAGGAGTTGGGACGAGTCGACACGGTCGATGCAGATCACGATCTTCTTTGGGGCGCGGCGGCGCCTGAGATCACCTCGAAGCGCAGGCCCGTCGCCAGAAACGCGGCCAGGCCGGCCAGGCCGACGACGAGGTGAAGGCGGCGGAGTGCAGTAAACATGTGCGAGGTTCGCGGCGATGGCTCAGGGTCTCGTGCTTCGCATTATTAAGGGCACGCCGCCAGGAAGCGGTCAAGCCGCTCGAGATCGCCACTTCCTCTATGGCTGTCTTCCGTCTTTCGTTGTGGTGCCGACTCTGACCGAAGCTTCAGCGCCCGGTTCATTTCCTCGAAGCCGCGTCGGGTGTCTTGGTCAAGCACCTTCCTGAGCAGCGGCAGCAATACACCTCCAAATCGTTCCCGCTGGATGAACCGCACGAGATTTCCGCCCAGCGGCTCGATCGTGAAGGAATGCTCGCCGTCGAAGAGGCCGGGCACCCAGAGATGGCCGAGCCACCGGAATTCCCAGCCGGGCTCGACCAACAGCACGGTTGGCCGGAACGACAGTGCTTTGCCGCCGGATGGCTGAATGAAGACGCGCAGGCGGGCACCAGCTCTGACCTCGCCCTCCACCCTGCGGATGAACGGATTCCACTCTGGGTACGCGGTGAAATCGGTGAGAACCTGCCACACGCGTTCGGCAGGGGCGCTGATCTCGATCTCGGTGCGAAGCTCTTTCACGCTCGTCCTCGCCCATTAACTCCCGGATCCGTGTGGTAACGCGGCCAGTAGTTCCGCACCGGTCATGAGCGACTATAATATCAGCGACCCGGGTCTTTCTGTTGAGTTTGGCGACGACCGCATCGCTCGTACGACGCAAGCACAGCCCGCGAACGAGTGCAGAGTTCTGTACCGCCTTCGCGCCGAGCTCCTCGGCTGACTCGATGCGCCGCGTGCATGAGCCGGCCCGGTCACGCAACTTTCGCGCGCGCCGTTCCGACAAGCTTCAGCTCCAGGTGAAGAATTTCGACCACAATCTTGCACAACTTCGGCGGATTCGTCGGCTCGACGCCCGATGGCTGGCAGCCGTGGGGGTCGTTGACGCTGGTTCAGACGACCGCGGGGATGAAGCTTTTCGGCAGGACTCTCTACGGTGGTTCGAGCAACGACGGAGTTGTCTTCATGATGAACCCCGACGGGTCGAACTACCAGATCGTCCATTCGTTCGCGGGCGGTGAGCATGACGGATCGCAGCCGCACCACGACCAGTTGCGCCAGGTGGGAAACGAGCTCTATGGGGCGACACTCCTAGGCGGTGAGTACAACGAGGGGGTCATTTTCTCGATCAACACCGCCGGCAGCGGCTTCAAGGTCCTGCACAGCTTCGAGGGAGGCAAGCACGACGGCGCAGAGCCCCATAGCAACCCGATGCCGATGCCCGGCAGCTCGCTCCTTTACGGCCTCACGGCCAAAGGCGGCAAGCACAATGAAGGAGTCATTTACCAGATCAACGCCGACGGGAGCGGCTACAAGGTCCTGTACGCGTTCAGTAAATCGGGCGGCGCTCAGCCGCACGGCTTCGCAACCATGAGCGGCGATGTTCTGTACGGGATGACCCGCAAGGGCGGCGGCAAGAAAGGCCGCGACTATGGTTCAATCTTCTCTTTCGACCTCAGTAACGACAAGTACACAGATCTCCACAAATTCAAGGGTGGGCCGGATGACGGCGCGACGCCCGACCACGGCGGCTTGGTGCTCGTCAGCAACGTACTTTACGGTCTGACCGGCAACGGAGGCGCAGGTGGCAGTGCGCCGGGCGACGGCGTTCTGTTCTCTCTCGACGCAGTTCCAGATGAAGATGGCAACTACAAATTCACAATTCTACACAGCTTCGGCGCGACGAGCGGAGACGGGACCTTTCCGCACGGTTCGCTCACGCTCGACGGCTCGACCCTGTACGGCATGACCTCCGACGGAGAATCGGGAGAAGGGAAAAAGGGCTACGGCACGATCTTCAAGTTCAACACGGCCGACAACGACTACCAAACAATTTACAGTTTCACCGGACCGACCAGTGATGGCCGGGACGGGCTCGACAATGTCGTGATCTGGAATGGAACACTTTACGGTATGACCAAGTACGGCGGCAACATCGCCACCAGCACGTCCAACGATGGGAAATCGACCTACGAAGCGGGCGAGGTGTTCTCGATTCCATTGCCGAGCACGTCCGGTTAACCACGGTCGTGCGAGCGCAGCGCCGCCACGCACCGAGTTCGGCGAACAGAGAGACAGTTTCGGTGCCGTCGGGGATCTAATCGAGTTGCTCTTCGTTGCAAAAAAGTAACAACGGCAACCCAAAGTTGACTAATGGTTGCCGGCGCTCTTGACACCCGTATTGACGAGGATTCAAATACGCGCGGCATGTGATGCCATTCATTGGTTTCGCTTCTTGATCGAGCAATCGCGCCGTGCTGCATGATGCTTCGACGGCGTTTCGGTTCAGTGCGGTTCGGAGCTGCGGTATTCACTTGCAGCCCGGTCCGGTTCAGAGAGCTCTTTGCCAGCGATTCGGTTTTAGCTGGGAATTAGCCGATCGCTGTGGTGCTCTGCGAACGCGCTTGAATTCTTGGTCTTTTGAGCTAGTCCGGAGGGATCATGCGCCTCAGCTTGAAGTGGCGGGGTTGCAAGCAATGGCTGGTCATCGGCCTGGCGGCTTGCGCAGCGATGCAGCTTGCCGGCCGCGACTCGGCGGCGGACGGGACCATTTTGTTCACGGCCTCGACGGACTACACCGGCGCCGTGCTGAACGTCAACGGAACCTATGGCTACAGCTATCCCAACGATCCAGTCAATCAGAACGCGTATATTCCCGGGATTTCGCCGGGCGTGACGCTGTCCCCCGGCAGCAACGGGTTCGATGGCAACTTCGTCGGGCCATTGCCGGATGGGAGCACGTATGGCCCCTTCGGATACAGCGCGAACGCGGGCGGCAGCACGGGATGGGTGACGGCGTTTTACACCCTACCGACCAGCGGGAGCTTTCAACTGGTCTGGGAGGTTGCCAACGTCATCAATTGTGCGGGCTCCGATGCGCTTGCGACCGACAACATCACGCTCAATGGGAACGCGCTGTTTTCTTTCCAACCGGGCGGCGTGGGCAGCTTGCCGTCCGGTTTCACCGGGCTGGGAAGTTACGGCACCTCGGGCCCGGTTGCAGACCTTGCGCCCGGCGCCGGTCCTGCTTTCGCCTACATGGACGTACAACCGCCGCCCAGCTCGACGAACGTCGCGCCGATCTTCGACACCGTCGACGGCTATTCAGCCTCGCGACTTTACTCGGCGGTGTTCACCGCCAACGCGGGCGATACGCTCAGCCTGGATGTGGCCTTTCTGACCAATGACGGATCGCCATATGCCGATTACGGAATCGTGGCACTCTTCTCGGTGCCCGAGCCGTCATCGGTGATTCTGGCCGCGCTTGCCGCGATTGGGATAGCCGCGTTTGGCCTTTGCCGGCGCGGTGGCCGAGGTGTTCGCAACTGACGCGACCATTCCACGGTGCCGGCGACAAAGGAGTCCGGCACCAAAGCCGAGAACGCTTGATATGAGCCGCACCAAAGGGATGATGGCGAGCAACTGACGCCGATGGCGAGATGCAAACCGCCAAGAACGACAACGGCACCTATACGATACCCTACGACGCCCTGAACCGGCTCATCACGTCGCAGGATCCGTTCGGGCTAGCCTTGAGACCGACAAGTCCTCTGGCCCGACGCCCGAGCTGCCCAAGACAGGGAAGTGAGTGACCGGCCTCGAGTACGACCACGCCCGCTACTACGACGCGGCCACCGGCCGGTGGACGACCCAGGACCCGATCGGGTTCGCGGGAGGTGACACGAATTTATATCGCTATCTACACAATGATCCGACTAACGCCGTCGATCCCAGCGGCTTGCAGCAGAAACAGGATGCTAGCAAGGCAGTTCAAGCGAACCCGCAGCATCAAGACCCGCCCATGCTTGCCTTGCTCAGGCGAATCCAAGAAAAGGTCCGCCAATCCACGGAGGATGACGCGAAGCGGTATGCCGATGAAGCTTCCAAGGCCTTGAAGAAGGAGGCCGACTCTTGGCGACAGGCAGAGCAGAATGCTTTAAGGAGGGCGCAGACGTCTGGCTCGGCCATTTCGCCAGAAGCTGCCAAAGACTACGCCGCCTATGCCAAGCAAAAGGCGGACGAGTATGATCGCTACGCGTCTGAATTGGCGAAGATCCGGGATTCAAAAGAAAAGCGAGTGCAGCAGCTCTGTGCTTTTCTGGAGCGGCTGAAGGAACGCTATGAGGAAATTCATGAGAAAGAAGGCGAGATCCTACGTAAGCTAGACGCCCTTGCGAAGGAGCTTAAAAGGCGAGGCATGGACCCAATGAAGGATAAGGGCTATTTAGAATTACTACAGGATCTTTATAAGCTCAGCAACGATGAAGCTTTGGCTGATACCGTGATCCAGGCCCTCGGCGAGGCTACCAAAACCGTGGAACCCTGCAACCCCGGTGCTGCTGAGGGCGATAACGGAGAGGGATTCTGACTCGGCAGCGCCGTCGATCAGGCGCAGGGCAGGGCGCGGCTGTCTCATCGCCCGACGGTCGCCGGTTCGGCCTTTTTCAAGAACGCGACCTCCGTTCCCTCGACGTGCATCACCGGCTCGGCGAAGCCGATGGTCTCGATCGCCTGGCGGACCTTGATCCAGGGCTGCGGGCTGTCGAAGTCGTGCCAGACCAGCCAGCCGCCGGGCGTCAATGCTTCATAAGCTTTCCGGCTGTCGTTCAACACGTGTTCGAGGTCGTGGCCGCCATCGATGAACGCAAACTCGAGGGGCGCCAGGCGGCCGAAGTCGTAGGTCAGCGAGTCGGCCGTGACGAACAACAGCTTGTGGCCGGTGCCGAAGTGGTTGGCCAACCGACCCCGTTCGGAACGGGGGCGCACCTCGACCTCTTGCTCGGCCGCGCCCGGGGCCAAGCGCGCGACGTCGCGCACCAGATCGAGCGTGAAAACCAACGCATCATCAGGCGTCCAGCGCGTGAGGTTTGCGGTCATGTGCCCGAGCGCGGTGCCGACCTCGAGCACCCGGCGCGGCCGGGCGTGGCAAAGGATCGTCAGCACTGCTTTGGTATCGTCGGCGCGAGTATAGCCGCTGAGCGCACCTGAGAGTTCCGGGCTGCCGAACTGTACTCGGAACTCGTCCCAGCTCATGGACTCGATGCGGGTCGCAGTCTCGATCGAGCATACCGCCTCGGGGGATCTTGCTGGCGCAGGTTGCCCGATCGCGCCCGACTGCGCCTGGGCCCGACAGAGATCGGCGAGCGCGTCCCTGGCGGGCAGAAACCGCGGCTGCTCTTCGATGATCGCGCGCCATTCGGCCATCGCTTCGGCATACCGCTCCTGGCGCCGGTACACCTGTGCGAGGAGGTAGCGCGCTTTGTATCCGCTCCGGCCCGTGTCACCCGCCGCGAGCTCGCCGCCGGCCGGCACTTGCAAGAGGTGCAACAGCCGCGTCTCGGCCTCGGCGAGCTCGCCAAGCTCGTACAGAAATGAGGCTTCCAGGAACAGGAGCTCGACAAGTCGGGGTACTGCTCTCGTCCGGCCCGGCACACCGCCAACGCCTCGGCTTTCTGACCCAGCGATTCGTAAGCGCGCGCGATCGCCGCATACAGCCGGGGGCGGATCGAGTAATCCGGTGGCACGAGCTCGAGGCTGCGGCGCAAGACCGGCAAGGCTTCGGCGGAGCGGCCCATTCGCTGGTGGGCGAGGCCAAGCTGGTAAAGCGCGATGGGGTCGTCGGGCCGCTCGTCAGCCTGTAAGACAGCAAGAGCGCGAGGTTGCGCTTCAGCTTCGCATCGTCGGGTGTCTGGAAACCGCTGTGGTTGATGACCACATCGGTGCGGCGCAGGTCGTGGCCTGCGCGGCGAATGGAAAGCAGGATCTGCTCGTGCACGCGATACTCCCAGCGCAGGGCCGGATCGCGCCGAAACAGCCGCACGTGATCGGCGGCCACGCGCGAACCATACGGATCTTCGGTGGTTGAGAGCTGCTGCATCAGATAGGCAGCATTGTCCCGCGTGAGGCCGGCGAACACGTTCCGGAGCTTTTCTCTGTTGGTCTCGTCGAGGTGCTCGTCGGCGTCGAGCCAGAAGATCCAGTCGCCGGTGGCGTGAGCGATGCTTTCGTTTCTCGCCGCGGAGAAGTCGTCGACCCAGGCGAAGTCGATCACGCGGGCACCGGCGCGCGTCGCCACGTCGCGGCTGCGGTCGGTCGAGCCCGTATCGACGACGATCATTTCATCGACGAGGTCGTCGACCGAAGCCAGGCAGGCGCCGAGCGTGGCCTCGGCGTCCTTGACGATCATGCAAAGTGAGACACGTGGCTTGGGCGCGGCCGGCGGGCTTTCCCCGCGGGCCTTCGTTGTGCGGGCCCGAAGTGTAGTGGCGTGGTCGCCGCCGGCCGGGCAGGCCGACAGGCCCAGGGCGGCCCGTTCGACATCCGCCCAGCGTCCCTGCTTCAGGTAGAGTTCGCCAAGCCGGAGCCAGCCGGGGGTGAATCTCGGGTTCTCTGCGACCGCCGCGCGCCATTGCACCTCGGCTTTGGCCGCCCGGCCGGTCTCCTCGTAGATCACCGCCAGGTTGTGGCGGGCCTTGTAGCCGCGCAGGCCGGCATCCCCATTGACGAGGCGGTCGGCCCGGCGATGCTCACCAGCAAGTCCAGGAGCGTCGCCTCCGCCCCCGCGAGATCGCCGAGCTCGCGCAAGATCAGCGCCTCGTGGAAGAGCAGCTCGTCATCAGGAGCGTGCTTGCGCCCGCCCGGCACGCTTCGAGCGCCTCTTGCGGCCTCTGCAACTGCCGGAGGGACGCCACGATCAGGGCATGCAGCTTCGGTACGATCGAGTCGCCGGGTTGCGATCGTTCCAGGCTTCTCCGCAACAGCGGCAGTGCATCGGCCGGCCGATTCGTCTCACGGTAGAGCGCGCCTAGGTTGAACAGGATGAAGGGATCGTCGGGCCGCTCGTCGTTCTCGATCAAGAGGAGCCGCAAGTCGCGCTCGAGCTTTCGGCTACGCAGGCCGGGATCTTCAAGCCCGGCATGCTGAATCACAACGTCGGAGCGCCGCAAGTCCACTCCCGTCCGGCGCAATGCCGGCAGGATCTGCTCGTGGACCCGGTAACTCCAGCGGGCCTGGAGCAGCCGGCGGAACAGCCGGACCTGGTCGACCACGACCGCCGCCTTCGACCCCGGCGCGACCGGCGAACGCTGGCTCATGAGATACGCGGCGTTCTCGTCTTTCAACCCGGCCAAGAGCGATCGCAGCTTCCGGCGATTCTCCTCGTCGAGCCGTTCGTCGCCATCCAGCCAGAAGATCCAGTCCCCCTGCGCGTGCAAGAGCGATTCGTTGCGTGCCGCGGCGAAGCTGTCGACCCACTGGAAGGGATACACCCGGGCACCCCTGCGGGAAGCGACGGCAATAGTGGCGTCGGTCGACCCGGTGTCGACCACGACGATCTCGTCCACCAGGTCGGCGACCGAGCTGAGGCATGCGTCCAGGTGTGCCTGCCTCATTCTTGACGATCATGCACAGTGAGACCCGCGGCCGCGCCACTCGTCCCGGTCTCGATCCCGGTGACGCGAGCGGAGATCGGCTGCGCGCCCGACGGGTGCCTCGCTTCGCTCGAAGGCAGACTCTCAAATCGGCGAATGGGTCGCTGCCGGAGCTCAGCCAGGCGAGCCTCGACCGCGTCGACAGTGTGATCCCAGGTCAAATGGCCGCGGACGTGTGCTTCGCCGACCATTCCTCTCGTCCGGGCCTCGTCCGGACGATCGAGCACCAATCGCAGCAAACTGCCGAAGCGCGGCGAGGTCGGGCTCGGCCAGCCAGGGGTAGTCGACCGTCTCCAGGTCGGCAATCCGCTTCTCACGAAACCGCACGATTCGTGCGGGGATCAGCAACGCGTTCTTCTCATTGCAATAGTCGAGGGCCGCGCCATGGCCGGTGACGATGACGGGCAAGCCACAGGCCATTGCTTCAGCGATGGGCAGACAAAAGCCTTCGCCACGGTATGGCTGCACGAGGCAATGGCACGCCGTGTAGAGCCCGGCCAGTTCGTCGTCGCTGAGCTCTTGATCGAGATACTCGATTTCCGCCGCGCGGGCGTCGGCGCGGAGCTCTTCGATCTGTGCCCGCGCCGTCTGACCGCGATAGAACGACGCGCCGCCCATGTCTTTGATCACCAAGCAGACCGGGTCGTTCGCAGTGAAGGTTTCCGTGTACGCCTTTAAAAGGATGTCGATGCCCTTGCGGTGGATCGTCCCGCCTACGAAGAGAAATCGGAATGGTTTGCCGGTCTTGAGTGGGAAGGGCTTGGCTCCGGGGTGGAACCGGCGGGGATCGATTCCCAGGGGTACGACGTGCACCCTCTCCGCGGGAACGCCGCCGGCGACGTAGCGATTCCTGCACAAAGCGACTGTAAGCCCAAACCTCGTCGACCAAAGTGGACATCGGGTCAACCCAGGGCCGCGGGATGCTGCCGAATTCCCAGGGCTGAATGATCACCCAATGGCCCTCGGGCGGAGGCGTGAACGACGGCGGCCACTCGTGACGAACATGCGCGGCGATCGGGCCGCGCAGGGCTCGGTGGAAATGCCCTTCGAGAATTTGATGGCCGGAGAATGGATGCGCCGCGGCGTCGAGCGGTTTCGACGGGATCAAAGCCAGCTCGTGGCCGCGCGCGATTAAGCGCAGGCAGAGCTCCCGGTTGACCTGGGAGAACGAGTGCAGGTCCAGAAAGGGGCCCTCCCAGACGATCCCCAGTTTGTCAGGGGGCGTCACCGCCTGGTTCGCCCGTCGCGCGATGGCGTCGATGAGCCACGTCGTCGCGACTGCTTCAGGTGACAAGCCATCGCGCGCGGCCATGCCGGCCAGCGCGCGATAAAGATTCTCGGGAATTTCCAGGGTCAGAATCCGGCTCATCGTCCTCGATTCCTGGTTTCCCTGGGAGCCAAAGGCCTGATGACCTGATATCCGATTGAAACAGCTTTCGAGCGCGATAGCAAACCGGGAGAGGAAACTGCACCAATTGCCATCCTGGTGTCTGTCGCGGGCGAGCGTCGGAGATTCGGTGCATCAACCGCTCGGCGTATCGGACGGATACCGCGGCGATGATCCCGCCCGGCGTGCTTGCAGACCGGCATCGATGAATACGTCCACCTGCTGGCCGACGTATACCGCCGGGTCGATTTGATCGGGAGCGTAGATGGCCCGTAGCACGCGCGTGTCCATCGAGTCGCCGCTCCATCGTTTGGTTGACCAGGGCCATCAAGATCTCTTCCTTGCATGAGAAATGATGGTAGATGGTCCCCTTCGAGTATTCGAATGCCTCGGCAATTCGATCCATGCTTAGCCCGTGGTACCCGTCGCGCACGATCATCGACCTGGCCACCTCGAGGATTCGCCCCTCACGGCCTTGCACTTCCCGTTGTTTTCGCGTGAGTGTTCCCAAGCACAATCACCCGCGTAAGGGCGGGTAAAGCGCATATCCCGCGACGGCGAGCGGCACCTTGTAGACGGTCTTTCCGGCGGTGACGTAGAGCGTCTTGCGGCCCGGGCCGCCGAAGGCCAGGTTGGTGCAGAGATCTTCCGCAATCGGGATGCGGCCCAGCAGTTCGCCCTTGGGCGTGATGACGTAAACGCCGGGCGGCACGTCGGTCGTCTCGCCGGAATGTCGGGGCACGAGTATTCCGGCGGCGACCCAGAGGTTGCCGCGCTCGTCGAGCCGCATGCCGTCGCCGCCGCGGCCCCGGCCGAAATCGAAAATCAGTCGTTGGCCGCTCAACTGCCCACCCGTGGCCACGTCAAATGCCCAGACTTTGCGATTGCCGCCGGGCCGGCTGTGGCTGTCGATGACGTAGAGCGTCCGGCCGTCGGGCGTGATCGCCAGCCCATTGGGCCGCTCGATCTGCGGCTGCGTCAGCACCTTTGTGACGTGGCCGCCCGGATCAATCCGGTAGAGTGCCTCCTCTTGCATTTCGAGCACCGATCGGTCCTTTTCGTAGTATGGATCGGTGAACCAGACGCAGCCATGTATGTCCACGACCACATCGTTAGGGCTGTTGTACCGCTTCCCTTGGTAGCGCTCGGAAAGGACTTCGAGCTGGCCGGTCTTCAGGTCGGTGCGCACGACGCGGCGCCGCCCGCCCGGCCCTTGCTCCGCGCCTTCGCAGCTAATCAGCCGCCCCGAGGCATCGAAGGTGTTGCCGTTGGTCCGCCCGCTGTCGCCCCGGAAGACCGACAGGGCTCCGTCGGGGGCGAGGCGATAGATGCGATTGCCGAAGATGTCGCTGAAGTACAGATTGTCATCCGCGTCGAAGGCCGGCCCTTCGAGCAGGCACGTCCGCGCGGCGATGGTCGTGGCCCACTGCGGAGCCAAAAGAGAAGACGGCGGCGGCGTTCGCGTGAGATCCATAAACCCGGCTCCCCGGTCGTTAATGCATGAGTCGCGCTCACCAAACGTTCTTCGCGAACATTGTAACAGAGGACTGTGGTCTTCACTCCGGGTTTCGAGCTGGCCATCAGGGCCAAACCTCACGGACCGACCTCGGGCCGGCGCCCGGCCGCAAGTCGTGCAGAGCGTCCTCGATGCTGATGGCGCACCGCGCGTGCACAAGGTCGGCCGTCCCCGACAGCAGGCTCTGGCCGAGGGCGGATGTAGGCTCCGAACGCATCTGTGCGGAGGTATTCGATCATGAGCGAACGCAGTTGGCGCAATCAATCGGTCGGCGCATCGATTGCAACGCCTGTCATTCCTTTGGTTCAAGATAGGCAATTCTTCGGTCGATCGAATAAACCTGTTGGAAAGTAGTTCTGGTATATCCGTTCCCTGCCGAATGACAGGAACAAGCGATGCAAAGCCGAGCGCCTCCTCCACATCGAAGCGCCGGTCCTTGGGCCCAAGCCGGGACTGCTACTCTTTGCGCTATTGGTAATCTCGGGCGGTGGACATGCGAGCGCTCAGGACCGGCCGCCGCGTCAGATCCCACGGCCAGTGCCGTTCATTGACCGAGCTCTCTGCCGGGCGTCAATCTCAGCGCCGAGCGAGGCCGGAGCTGCTGCCTCCCCGCGGATCGAGTTGAGCACAAACGAAATCCGCACGGAGGTACCGGCGGTTCCCGGTGCCAAGCTGACCCTTGAGGCCAGTCGAGAAGCCATCGAGGGGACGCGTTTCCTCTGGACTCAGGTCGAAGGGCCGCCCGTCGACTTTGGCGACCCGTCGGGGCCTTCGATCAAAGTCACAATTCCTGCCGAAGCGGAAAGGCTGGGATTCGTGCTCGTCGCGGCGCGACCCGATGTTGTGCGAGTGGTCCGGGTGATCGTCCCGCTTCCATGCGACTCGTCGCGGAGCTTCCTGGGGCTCGCAGCCGACAGGCAAAGTCAAGGCCGATGCCGGTGACGACCAGGTCGGACTGGTCGGCCACCGGGTGACACTCAACGGCTCGCGGAGCCGGCCCAGCGACGGCAAGAACGCGCGCTGGCTCCAGGTTTCGGGCCCGACGATCTCGGCCCCGCAGCAGCAGGGGCTGTTCTTTTCGTTTGTCCCGACCAGCCCCGGGCTTTACAAGTTCCTGCTGATGGTGGCTGGCGACGGTGAGCTCTCCGAGCCCGACGAGGTGACGGTTCTGGTTGGTTCGCCTCCGGCGTCGGGCGGCGTGACGATGCAATCGGTATCGCCGCTCCAGCCTGCGCCACCACTACAACCGGTGCCGCCGATGACACCCGAACAGATCGTCTCGGCGGCTCTCCCTCGGTTATCAGCCGGGACTCGCATTGGCTGCCGATGTCGCCGACGTAATGGATGCCATTGCGCACCGGGCGACCCTTTACGAGTCGTTTGCCGTCCTCCAGAGTGAGCTGGCGCGGCGGCTGGACGTGGTGATCCCGACTGAACCGCGAGTCGAGCGGCCTGGGCCGACGGAGTCTTCGCTCCACTCACTGCCTACACGACCGGCCAGCTCCTGGCGGCAGGCCTGGATGTTCGTCAGCCTCAGGGCCGTGCAACAAACCTCTGACGCCCGCCCAGCAAGAAGTTGTGCGCGACCACTTTGAAAGACTGGCGCGGGCGTTCCGCGCTGTCCCGGCGGCGCGGTGACCGCGACGCCGTTCGGCTCGGTGCGACAGGATTCGTCGCCACCTAGATCCCATGGAAGGGAGACCGATGAGAACCCCCCGTCAATGTCGGGTGGGCCTCCACTGCGCTGGCCCTGCTTCGCGGCACTAATCCTGCTTGGAAACTGCTCCCTCCACGCCCAGGAAAAACCGGCAACTATAGCCATCGTCGTCCGCTCTGGGTGCAGCACTCCAGATGACGCGAACGCGAGGTGCGGCGACCGTGGCGATTCTCACATCGTCGGAGCAGCCGGCGTCTGTCCGCTTATGGAAAGAGTTCCACGACGGAGCATGGGCACGAGCCAACCGAGGGCTTGTGCAGGTCGTCAAATGTTTCCAAGGATACCGAGCCCGAGGTTATCAGCGCGGTGGGCGACAGCCGTTTCCCCGCGGCAATCGTCTACGTCCGCGGGCCGCAAGGCGTCCGTCAGCTCGCAACGATTGACGATTGTTCTACCGCCGAGGCGTTGGTGACGCGCCTGCGGTCGCTCGACCTGGGCTTGAGCTCGCCGACGAAGACCGACCAGGCGGTCAATCAAGCCGGTTTCGGGCATGACGCTTATCCCTCCCAGCAGGCTGCTTACCCGACGCCCAATGTCTGTCCTCCCGTGACGACGCCGGCGCCCCAGCCACAAACCATGACGCTGTCGCTGTCGCCACAACCGCAAGCAACGACGGCCAGTGTGATCCAGGTGCCCAGTCAAAGCCTGATGATCCAGCAGGCGCCGCCGCAGGTCTTCCTGGCGCCGACGCAGGCGCCGGTCGTGTATGTGCCGCAGACCTTGGGTCTCGCCCCGACGACGCCGACGTTGGGCCTCTCCGCCGCGCCCGCTGCCAATCCCCCCACGGCGAACTTGTTCACAACGGCGCCGACCTTGGGTGCGTCGCCGGCGCCGCAGCCGGCGATGACATTGGCGTTGTCGGCACCGGCAGCGGCACCGGTTGCAACGCTGGCGCTTGGTGCAGGGCCGACTGCGCCGGCGGCCGGCGTCAGCAACTCGACAGTTTCGCTGCCCACCACCGGGAGTCGCACCCGCGTGCGTGTGCGGGGGCCCGGAATGCTCGGCTCGTCGCTCGCCCGCTTCGGTGAGCGGCTGACGCGCCTCGGCCGCTCGAGGATCGAGACCGTTCAGGAGACGACACTCGAAGCGCCGCTGAACCAGCCGCTCGGCCTCGGTACGGCCACCATCTCGACGACCTCGACAACGCCGGCTCCCCAGCCCACGACGCTCTCGCTCTCGCCGCCGCCACAGCAGCAGCCGTGCGAGAAGTCGTGTCCGCACAACCCGCCGTGCGGGAAGTCATGTGCGAACAACTCGACTTCGCCGTACCTGCCCAGTCCGCAGAAGCAATAGCACGTCGCGAAACGACGACGCTCGGCGTCGAGTACGCCGTTAACGCGACGGCCGACGGGCCCGCTCGCGAATCCCTCAGTGCGGAGCCGCGAGCGGGCCCGATCGCATTTTTGCGCAGCCGTTACAGAATTCTCTTTACTTTCGGTCTCGACGCGGCGACCCTGAGTGACCGATGCGGAAGATTGCGGGCTTTGGGTAGCTGCTCGTCACCCGGTGTTCTTACAACAGGAGTATGCAGCCATGAATCCTTTGATGCGCTCGGCCTTGGTCACCGGGTCCGCGGCGGCGGCCCTGATCACCACCAGCTTGTTCGGCCAAGACGCCGTTCCGAAGCAGGATCCCTCGCCAACGCCGTCCAGGCCGACCAAGGTCGTTCAGTCGACGGTCGCGCCGCCGTCGGCCCAGGAGCCTGGCTCGACGAACAAGCCGGCAGCGCCGAAAGGCGGCTCCGCAGTGCAGGGGGCCGCTACCAAGCTTTCCGAGGCTGAGAAGAATCTGCGCCACTGACCAAGAAAGTACAACAATCGCTGTCGCGCGGTCGACCGAAGGGACTCATGAAGTGGATGGCCGACTTGAGTGAAAAAAAGAAATACCGGATCGGATATACGCCTCGGTTTGAGGCACTTCTGGCCAGAGGCATCGCCGAGAGGCAAATCGCCAAGAAGGCTGCCACGCCAGTTACCTCCTCGGACTTGCACGCCGCAGTCGAAGGCCTTTCCCAACAAGATGTCACGGATATCTTTCGCGAGCAGACCAAATCGTTTTTCGGATTGAAGTTACCCGACCGCGCAGACCCTCGACAAGCACATCAAACGGCAGAACAAAAAAGTCAAGGACGCACACGGAGTGCCCAAAGTGACGTTGTCGCTCGCAGCGACCGGCGAGGCGCTCCAACGACGGATATGGAGCAGTTCAACTGGACGGAGCGCGGGATCGTTACAAAAGCCCAGGATCAAAACATAGGCTGTATCGGCCACAAAGGCTGCTGCTGGGCTTTTGCCACGGTCGGAGCATTCGAAGCGGCCTACGCGCTGAAGAACGGGATTTTGATCGGAGCTTCAGAACAGTATCTCCTCAGTTGTTCACAACCAGTCATGACGCAGAGTTCGGACCAGATGCTTGCGAGCCAACCCTGGGATTGTGACGGAGGTTGGTGGGCATTCGACATGCTCGTGGCGACGAGTCCACCCAGTCCTCTCCTCCCCACTCCGGGCGTGCCATATCGGCAGGATCTCCCGTATACCGGCGATGCCCCTTGTCCGTCGAGCCCGATTTCCCCCCCTTATCTTGCCCAAACCTGGGGTTATGTCGGCAGCGAGGCAGCCATCCCCTCAAACGAGGACCTCAAGAAATATCTCTGCCAATACGGGCCGCTGGTTGTTGCAATCTTTGGCGATGGTGACTGGATCAACAATGAAGGCGCCGTGATCGCCGAGCTGCCCAACCCAGTTACCGACGCTAACGGCGACCTTGCGTTGAACCACGCCGTCGTGCTCGTCGGGTGGGATAACAACCAGGGCGATAGCGGCGCCTGGATCATCAAGAATTCGTGGGGTGTCAATTATGGAATTCAGGGAAGCGGCTTCTTATACATTGGATATAACACCCAGAACATCGGTTATAGCGCTGCTTACGTGGTCGCAGGGCCGGAGGTACCGATATCGCCGTGACCGCGCGGTGATCTCGCTCGTGCGCTCTTGCCGGGTACGCCGGCCTCGTGACGCGGCATCCAATCAGGTCGCGTGACTGACGCCATTGAGTTGGGCGGGGTCGGAGCTACAATTGACTCAGAGAAAAGAACGGTACGGTCAAACCAGAGGGAGGCCGCCGATGCGCCGAGGCGCAGCAACAATAGCCGTCGCGTGTGGTGTGCTCGCAGTCGCGACGCCGCTCCCTGCGCTCTCCCTGCAGGCCAAGCGTGGCGATCCGAGGCGCCCGACGTGGTCATTACCGAAGCCGATTACGCCAAGAAGAAGCCGGTCAAGAAGGGCGATCTAATCGAGGTCCGGTTGCTGGCAGGATTGCCTTTGTGCTGGGCACAAGAACCACCCAATCCGGCCTTGCGGAGCATGCTCAAGCATCCGAGGACCGACCCGGCCCCAAGGAAAGGAAAATTCCCGTCTCTCGACGGTCGATACATCTGCGTGAATCAATTTGAGTTCGTTGGCGACTCGAATGCGCCGGTCACGCTGAAGCTGCTTTATTGCGCCGGCGAGTGAGGAGGAACGACGCGCAGGAGTGAAGCCGAGCGACCCCTCCGATCTCGCCTTCTGGACGCGCCAAAGACTCGAGCGCAAGGAGATCACGTCGACCGAATACCGTCCCGATCTGGCTCTGAACGAGTTCAAGGAGGGGATGGTGTTTCACGTTGCATTGCAGCTCGTAGACGATTCGACGAAGGGCCAGCCGGCAAAAGTGCAGGAATGATTCTTGCAAAAGCCTGATCCGACGCCCCGGCTCGGCTTCGAGGCGCGAGACAGCCGGCAAAGGCTTCCACTGCAACTGTCGCGGCTATTCTCGCAAAACGGCCGGTGCAATCGCCTGGAACAAGCGAACGGCGGTGGTGACCTCTCGTCGCGTGAGGTCACCACCGCCGTATGTACTCAAAGCGGTATTCGCCCTACCGGGCCGCTTTTCGGCCTCGCCGAGCGGAAAACGCCGTCGGCTCAGGGAGTGCCAATTGTGGGGGCGGCGACGGCGCTTTTGTCTGTCCTTATGGTCGCTGAGGGAGTCGTCACTGTACCGTTAGCCTGAACCGCCACGGGTGCGCCGCCCGATGCGGGCGTCAGGGTGATCGTGCCCGAGACCTTGAAGCTCATCCCGCCTGACGGGATGCTTGCCGGCGCTCCACCGGGCTTGGTCGCCGGCGTGTCGGTATTCTGGGCGTCGGTGGGCGAGTTGCCTCCGGACGAAAAAACGTCGCCGACAACCCCGTCGACGACCGGCTTCAAAAACGCGGTCAAGAGGGGCTCGGCCAAGGCGCCAAAAGGCGTGGCGCTCAGACCGTCCTTGGCCAACCCCATCAACGCGTTGCTGACTTCCTGTTGGGTGAAGTGCGCACCGATCAAGGCTTTGGCCTTTTGCTCCAAGCCCTTCATGAACCCGCTGACCTTCGTGGAATCTTGTCCGAGCGCTAACGACACAAACTTCTTTCCTTGATCGAGCGTGGCTGTGGCGCCGTTGAGAGACAGGGTCTGCGCCGGCGGCCTGAGGTGCGACGTTCAGCGCGAGCGTCGTACCCGCCCCGCCCGCCACTTGAAACGCTGACTGCGGCGACAGGTTGAGCGTGGGTCCTGAAGTCGTTCCCGTCGTGACGTAATACGTTTGTTGGGGATTGAGACCCAGCGTGTTCGAATTGAGACCGAGCGTCTGGCCCGTGATTACGGGACTGAGTGCCAGCGTCTGGCCCGTGAACGGCGAGAGTCCCAAGGTGTTCGTCGTCATCGTGGTCCCCGGCGTCAGGCCCATGACCTGCGCAGGACTGTTCGTGGTCATGCGGTAGCGATAGGTCGTCCCGCGGTTGAATATCCACGGCCATTGCGCCTGCGCGCTACCGGCAAACAGGGATTGCAAAGCCCCGAAAACGATCGCGATCATTGCGATCCGCGATCGTCCAATCGATTTGTCTGCCAAAGCCTTCATCTTCATCGAACACCGTCCTCTAAGCTCAAGTCGAGAGTTCACAACGTGGCGCCGCGCGTATCCCATCAGTCCTTAATCAGCAAAGCTTGCCCGAACCACCCAGGTTGTATTATGACACCGCTGCTTGAAAAATCTACCAGCTTCTCGTGGAACCCCTCGATACCCGGCTCTCGCGCAGCGGGTCGGGCAGACTGGCAGCGCACCGCGTTCGGGATGACGGCAGGGTGCTCTGGTCGGACCCCCGGTCCGCTCGAGTTAGTCGCCAAACTCGGCAAGGTGCCACGCGCAGCTTGTCCGGCGCAGCGTTTGGGAAACGAGGGTTTATGCCTCGTGAACGGATCGTCGGCCAGGGAAAACGGCTGCCGACGGGCAGGGCGTCGCGTCGTTTTCGGCACGGAACGCGTAAGCACTCATTCCGGCAACCCCATCGCGCGAGAATGCGTGTCCGAAGCCGAGCCTCGGCTTTCCATGGGATATACTCCAGCTTGCTCTCTCTCCGCACCGGCTAGCCCATTGGGGCACGGAAAAGGATTTGCCGGCTGCGCACCGTCACCAGATCCAACAAGGGGACAATGTCATGTCGCGTCATTACTGCCGGCAACGGTGGTCGTCTGTCTTGGCGGCCGTGGGGATCTCCTCCACCCTCTGTGCGTCGCCTGTGCTGGCGGGCGACCACGGCCAGAAGTACGATGTGGTGCAAGGCTACATCATCCAGGGCCAGTGTCAGTCTCAGGGGTCTGTGGCATGCCAAACGCCCACCGCGTCCGCACCGTTGGCTTCCGGACAGAACCAGGGCCCTTCGCTGGGCCTGAGCCCATCGACCCCTCAAACGACGAACCAGACCGTGACCCTGCAACTGACACCTGCCCCCGCGGCGACGCAGACTTTGCAACTCACTGCGGCCCCGGCACAGGTCCAGACGTTGGCACTCACTGCGGCCCCGGCACAGGTCCAAACGTTGTCACTCGCTGCGGCGCCGGCACAAGTCCAGACGTTGGCACTCACTGCGGCGCCGGCGCAAGTCCAGACTTTACAACTCACGGCGATGCCCGTCCAAACGCTGCAGCTCTCGGCGACGCCGGCGCAGCCCCAGTGTGCTGCGATTCCGGTGACGTTACTCCTACCGCGCCACAAGTGCCACTGGTTCTGCAAACACCGAAATTGAGAGCCGACAACCATGGACTTGAACACCGCGATTGAATTCGCCCAGCTCGTGAACGCGGCATACGCCATCGCGCCGGACAACCTCGCCAATTCCGCCGGCAATGTGGTCACCGTGGGCGGACAATCCTACGTCGTTGCTACAACGATTTATTCATCCGACCTGGCGACGGACCTCAATCCCGGCCGCGGCAACAATCAAGTTTCGATCGGGCTTATCCTCCAGGCAGAAACGACGGGAGATGTCTTCATCGCGATTCGCGGCACGGAAGGGATCAACGAGTGGATCCAGGACGTCGAGTTTCTCCAGGTACCATGCCCATTTCTGGCGGGTGCGGGCCACACGGAAGACGGCTTCACCGCGATGTACAATTCCCTGCGGACGGATGCTGCCGTCGGTTCGCCGAGCGTCGTCAAGGCGCTCGCGACCCTTCCTTTCAAGCTGCCGGTTAGCTCGGTGACGATTTGCGGTCACAGCATGGGAGGAGCCCTTGCGACCCTGCTCGCCCTGGACTTGGCGGCGAACTCGAGCTTCAAGAACCCGACAGTCTACACCTACGCCAGTCCACGCACGGGAGATCCGCTGTTCGTCAGCACCTACAACCAAGCCGTCCCGAATTCCTGGCGCATCGCCAATCGACTCGACCTCGTACCGAAGCTTCCGTTGCCCCCAGCCTACGACCATGTGGCAACGCTTTTCGAGCTGAACCCGGTCCAGTGGCTTCCACTTCCCCCCAAGATCCTGGTCAAGCTTGACGTCGTGTGCGAGCACGTCCTCGACAGCTACCTTTATCTCTTGTCTGTAGTTGCCGGCGGCGCGGTGATCCCGCTCGATCCAACGTGCGCTCCTTGAAAGACCGCAAGGACGTTCGTGATCGTGCAGGTGGTTGCGGCTTCCGCTCGACTGACGCCGAGTTCGGGAAGCAATGGCAGCTCGATCGCGGATCTCTCTTCATCCATTCGGCCGGTTGCGATCAGCCTGATCCGGTACGAGGACGAGGAACCATCTCGATCTTGCGTCCTGACGGGAACATCGGTCATGATGCAGTGCACCAGGGACCAGCCCCGGACCACATCCATCCGTTTTGAATGCCGGTGGCGCGACGTTTGTTCCGATCGTGTCGTCGGTTCATCGGTGCGAGGGACTCGAGAGCAAGGGAGGCATGCCATGCCGGCCATACATGGAACCTCCGGAACGCCCACGTCGGTGGTCCACGGGTACGAGATCCTGCAAACGCTCAATGAAGGAGGAATGGGCAAGATCTACCTGGCGCGGCAGCACGCGCTTAACCGCCTCGTCTGCGTGAAAGTCTTGTCGATCCCCGCAGGCGAGGACGCCGATCTTTGCCGATCTCGGTTTTGCCGCGAGGCCGAGCTGCTGGCGAGCGTTTCTCACCCGCACATTCTCTCGATCTTTGATTTCGGCGCGACGGCCGACCTCGGGCTACCGTTCCTGGTCACCGAGTATATCGAGGCGGGCGACCTGCGTCGCCGCATGACCTGCGGGCAGGCCATGCCGGTCGAGCGAGGTGCGATCCATCGTATCTCAGATCGGCGACGCACTGACCTACTTGCACCAGAAGGGGATCCTCCACCGCGACCTCAAGCCCGAAAATGTCCTCATGCCGACCGAATCGCTGGTCAAGGTGGGCGACTTCGGCATCGCCGTGATGCAAGACAAGGCCGGGCTCTTGACCCAATCCGTCCGCGGCATGGGAACTGTCGGCTACGTATCGCCCGAGCAGCAATACGGTCTGAAGGTCGACGAACGGACCGACGAGTATTCGCTGGCGGCCGTCAGTTACGAGCTCTTGACGGGCCGACGACCGCTGGGTTCGTTCCCGCCCCCGTCGCAACTCAATCGGCAACTGAGCCGACCAGCTCGACACGGTCGTTCTGCGGGGATTGGCCGAAGAACCGAAAGACCGGTTCGCGAACGTCCGAGAATTCGTCACGGCATTCGATCAGGCCCTGGCGGCCCCGCCCACGAAAAGCCAGATGCTGCGCCCTGGCTCTGGCGGGCCTGATCGCGATCCTGCTCGCCGCGCTCGGGCTGAATGGTTCGCTCGGTCCGCTGTCGAATCGGGCACGACCCGATCGACCGAAGCGCGTGCGCGGTCGAAGTCGGTGGCTGAACCCGGCGGCTGCGAATCCGAGCAAGCCGAACGACGCCGCGAAACCGCCCGATGCCGGCCGCCAAAGCGCCCGAGCGATCCCCGGAGCTCCAGCGCCTGGTGGAGCTCCGCGCCTATGTGATCTGGGACCAGCAGCGGCCGTCCCATCGGCCAGGCGGGTGAGGCGGTCAAGGAGAAAAACTGGCTGGAAGCCGAACGCCAGGTTCTCGATGACGTCAAAGCCCGGGCATTCAAGATCTGGAAAGAGCAGGGTTGCCCGACGGGAGCCGCCGGTGAGGCCGTCAGGGAAAAGAACATGCACGCCGCGGAAGCCCAACTGCTCAAGGAGACCGAAGAAGAGATGCGTCGACATCCCCTCGACTAGGCTTCGATCGGCTAGTCCGACCCGGCAGCGACCTCGGCGCTGCGAATACGCGAAGCAAGGACCGTGTACGGCTCATGAACCCAGCAGATCGCCATGTGCAGATCAGTCGCAGCCTCTTTCGCGAGGCGAACGACGCTTTTTTTCTGTTCGATCCCCACACCCAGATGATCGTCGATCTCAATCCCGCGGCCCTGCGACTGACAGGGCTCGAGAAAGACGCGGCTTGCTCGATGCGTCTGGACGAGCTCTTCTCCGGGTCGGGAGCCGCCGGCCTGGAGGCGCTGACCCAGGCTCTGGCCAGAACCGGCTTTTTCCACTCGCGCGAGGGATACTTCCTCAAGAGACCGTCGCGGAGCGACTTGCCGGTCAACCTCAGCGTGAGCCGGATCCACACCGAGCCCGAGCCGGTCGGACTGGTCGTGGCCCGCGACATCAGCGAACGCAAGCAGGCCGAGGAAGCCCTCAAGCAGGTCGAGACCCGCTACAACGAGCCTGATCGCGTCGACGGGCGTGATGGTCTGGGAGATCGATGCCGCCGGCGCCTTGGTTTCGATCAGTCCGGCGTTTCAGACCATCTCCGGCTGGTCGCGCGGCGATTGGATCGGCCGACGCTTCGACGAGCTGCTTCACCCCGACGATCGCGCCAGCGCGCTGCGAATGCACCAGCGTGCCTCGCAGGGTGAAACACTCCCCCGGTACGAGTTGCGCATTCGACACCGAGACCGGGGATTGCGTGGACTGCGAGTTCCTGCTGGTGACCAAGATTCGCGAGGGTTCCGCCGAGCGAGTCCTGGCAGTCATCCGCGACATCACCGAGCAGAAGCGGAATGAGACAAGCCCTCGAGCAGGCGGAATCGATGCGCCGGGCCAAGGAGGAAGCCGAACAAGCCAATCGGGCCAAGAGCGAGTTCCTGTCGAGCGTGAGCCATGAAATACGAACACCTCTGACGGCGATCCTGGGTTTCATCGATGTTGCTGTGTGAACATCCCAAGCTACGCAGGCGGCGCCCGCCGAGATCGAAGAGCATCTCGCCATCATCCGCCAGAACGGTCAGTTTCTGCTGGCGCTGATCGACGACCTGCTCGACATTTCGCGGATCGAGGCCGGTCAGCTCCGTGTCGAGAGCGAGCCGTGTTCTCCGGTGCGGATCGTTTCCGATGTGGTCGAGTCGCTGAGGGCCAAGGCGGAAGCCAAGCACCTGTCGAATCGAGGTGGAGTTCACCGGAGCGATCCCGTCAGCCATCGCCACCGATCGCTTGCGGCTGCAGCAGATTCTTGTCAACCTGCTGGACAATGCGATCAAGTTCACCGAGCGCGGCGAGGTTCGGCTGACGGTCCGAATGATTGACCAGCCGCGGGCGAAGATCCGGTTTTGCAGTTCGCCGTGAGCGACACGGGCATCGGCATGACGGCGGCGGAGATGAGCGGCTTGTTCCAGCCGTTCTACCGGGTCCCGTCCTCGGCCGCAGATCGACCGAGCGGGACCGGCCTGGGCCTGGCGATCTGCAAGCGCATCGCCAGGCGGCTCGGCGGTGATATCGCCGTGCAGAGCATCCCGGGGTCAGGCTCGATCTTCACTCTGTCGATTCCCGACCGCGAGAGCCGACGGAAAGCGACGACTTCCGGCGGCCCGCAAGAATCGCCGGAGCCACCGGCCCGTGCCGCGGTCCGGCCGCTTCCCGCCCGACTTCATGCCCGGATCCTGCTGGCCGACGATAACCAGGCCAATCAGAAACTGATCAGCCTCCGGTTGTGCCAGGCCGGCGCCGAAGTGGTGACGGCCGACAACGGCAAGGAAGCTCTCGATCGCACGAGCGAGGCTGCCATGGAGGGCCGCCCCTTCGACGCCGTGATCATGGACATGCAGATGCCGGTGCTCGACGGTTATGAGGCGGTTCGACAGCTCCGCGCCCGCGGATTCACCGAGCCGATTCTCGCCGTGACCGCCTACGCCATGAGCGGCGACCGCGAAGAATGTATCGGCGTGGGTTGCGACGACCATTTGAGTAAGCCCATCCAGTGGGATCGGTTCCTGGCCAAGCTCACTCGGCTGCTCACCGCAAAAGACGGCGCGGCCGGTTGAGACCGGTCGTTTTCTGGCTCTGGGGCCGGCCTCGGTACTCTTACCGCGATTGCGGTTAGGGTATGATCACAGGCGATTCTCGTCGGGCCGGTTTGCAAAGCGCTGCTGTCGACCGAGCCAGCGGCTCTGCGGAGTACCAATCATGTGGCGAGTTTTCATCCGCTGTTCATTCCACAAAGACGATAACGCTGCGATGCAGAACTACCTGGAGCGTCTATTTGATGGATACGGTATCACCCATTCCGCCACGGGGATGTGGGAGTGCCCGGCGACAAGTGCGGTCCACGCCGCCCAGGTCATGGGAGAAATGCTCCGGGTCCTCGCAAAGCCGTCTCAGGTAAACGGCGTTGATCCGAACTTCGCGCTCGATCATGTTTGGATCTACATCGCTCGAAAGGCAATCGGCCCGTAAGCGGCGAGCCGACCAAGGCAGGGGCGCGCCAAAACCAGCACATGACTTTTCATTGCTCCCGGGACCACGCTGGGCCCGCTCGTCTCACGACGTTCATTCACCGCTAGCTCGCTGCGCTTTCCCATTCATCTCAATTCCCCCGTGGTCTGCGGCTTGGGCACTTCAACAGCCGCGGCCTCGCCATTCTGCCCCAACGATTCCCCTCACGCCAAGATTCCCAGGATCCTCGCGCAAGACGGTTTTCCGAGACTTTGCAACGGGATTGTGGCAAAAACCGCACATTTTTTTCCCGACACCGCGACTGCGGCCTAGTGATAGGGTATGGGCAACGTCATGAACCATTCGCAGCGGTAGACCATCCGCCCGCTCGAGGAGGCTCCGGTCGCGAATTGGCCGGGCACTTGCCGAGCTGTTCGAGCGGCACCGCAGCCCTCTGCGGAGGAAGAACCGTGATGGATGTCTATCGCTCCAAATCGACAGATCTGCCATTTGAAAAAGAATGGTAGTATTTATGAGATTCCTCTGCCAGCCGGCAGCCGGGCGCCCTAGCGCCCTGAGGCGGAGGAACGGGCGCCGTCGCGGGCTGTTCACACGGCGAACTTCCCCGTGGCTGTTAGGGCAGTTCTGCGCGTGACTGCTGCGCACCGCCTACCGGGCCGGCAAGCTCGCGCTGGTCTGCGACGATCGGCGCCACCTGAGCACCCACTTCCGCCGTCAGGGCGCGAGAAGACGTTCATCGCCAGGGCTTGTTCATCACCAGGGGAGCGAGAGAACCATGTATTGCAACGGCGCGAGCGATCGGCGGAGACATGGGCGGGGAACGGTCGAAGGCCAGAAACGGCAACGGCCGCGGATGCAGCCGACATTACTGGCGCTCGAGGACCGCAGGCTGATGTCCACGTTCGTCGTGAACAATCCCACCGACACGCCCGTCGCCGGCGAGACCGACCTGCGCCAGGCGATTGCCCAGGCGAATTCGACCGCGGGTGCCAACACGATCGACTTCGACAGCAACGTGTTCAGCACGCCCCAGACGATCACGCTGACTCAGGGACCTCTCGTGCTGACCAACACGAGCGGGACCCAGACGATCACGGGCCCGGTTAGCCGCTTGACGGTCGACGGCGGCAGGCAGAGCGGCGTCTTCCAGGTCGACGCCGGCGTCACGGCGTCAATTTCGGGCCTGACGATCGCCGGGGGCAATACAGGCTATGGAGGTGGCGGCGGCCTGTACAACGATGGGGGCACGACCACGCTCTTCAACTGTACCATCAGCGGGAACACCACGCTGGGACATGGCGGCGGTGTGTACAGCGATGGGGGCACGACCACGCTTACCAACTGCACCGTCAGCGGAAACACGGCCTTCCAGGGCGGCGGACTCTACACCAAGGGCAACGACGACGCGACCACCCTCGACGACTGCTACGTCATCGGGAACTACAGCAGCTCGGGCAAAGTCGGCGGCCTGTACAGCGATGGGGGCACAACCACGCTGAGCGGCTGCACCATCAGCGGCAACTACGGCGCCGGCCTGGCCACAGGAGACGGCGGCACGACCACGCTCACATACTGCACCGTCATTGGCAACTACGGCGTCGGCCTGGCCATGGGCGACGGCGGCACGTCCACGCTCAACGACTGCACCGTCACCGGCAACCTCTCCGATCGCGCCGCTGGCGGCCTGACCATCGGCCGCGGCGACACGACCACGCTCTATGACTGCACCATTAACGGCAACTACGGCGCCAACGGTGGCGGCGTGTACAACGGCGGCACGGCCACGCTCTTCAACTGCACCGTGAGCGGAAACTCCGCGAGCCGCGACGGAGGCGGGCTGTTCAACGATGGCGGCACGACCACGCTGAGCGGGTGCACCGTCAATGACAACTTCGCCAGCGATTACGGCGGCGGCCTGTGGAACTCGGGCTCCTCGGGCACAACCACGCTCACGGAGTGCACCGTCAGCGGCAACGCCGCAGGGACAGGTGGCGGCGGCCTGGGCAACGTTTATGGCGCGACCACGCTGACCAACTGCACCGTCAGCGTAAACTCCTCCTACCACTACGGCGGCGGGTTCGACAACTTGAGCGGCACGGCCACACTGGCCAACTGCACCGTCAGCTATAACTACGCCAGCGACTACGGCGGCGGCCTTTGGAACTCCAGCTCCGCGAGCACAACGACCCTCACTGAGTGCACCATCAGCGGCAACGCCGCCCGCTCAGGCGGCGGCCTCGGCAGCGCGAACGGCACAACCACGCTCTTCAACTGCGCCGTCAGCGGAAACACCGCCTACATCACCGGCGGCGGGTTTGACAATTTGAGTGGGACGACCGCGCTCTTCAACTGCACCGTCAGCGGAAACACCGCCAGAGACGACGGCGGCGGGCTTTGGGACTCCAGCTCCGCGAGCACAACCACGCTCACGGAGTGCACCATCAGCGGCAACTCCGCCGGCTCATGCGGCGGCGGCCTGGGCGACGTTCATGGCACGACCACGATCACTGCGTGCACCGTCAGCGGCAACACCGCCGGCTCAGGCGGTGGGTTGTACACCGGGCCGGATGGCACGACCATGCTGATCAACAGCACCGTCAGCGGCAACACCGTGGGCAGCCACGGCGGCGGCCTCGACACTGGCGCGAATGGCTCGGCCACGCTGATCAACAGCACCATCAGCGGCAATTACGCCTACTGCGGCGGTGGGCTGGCCACCGACGGGACGGTCACGCTGGCCAACACGCTCATCGCCGGGAACACGGCCACCGCTACGGCCCCCGACGTCTCGGGCGCCGTCGATTCCCTGGGAAACAACCTGATCGGCGAGATCGACGGCAGCTCCGGCTGGATCAGCTCCGACCTGACCGGCACGATTGCCGACCCGCTCGATGCGCTCTGGCGCCACTGGGCAATTACGGCGGACCGACCCAGACGATAGCTTTGCTACCGGGCAGCCCGGCGATCAACGCGGGAAACACCGCGCTGGCCGTCGACGCCCACGGCAATGCCCTGACGACCGACCAGCGCGGCGCGGGCTACCCGCGCGTCATCGACGGCATCGTGGATATCGGTGCATTCGAGGTCCAGGTCCCGGCGCCGACATCCACGACCACCGCCTTGACAAGCCCCGGCACGCCCGCGACCTACGGCCAGTCGGTGACCTTCACGGCTACCGTCAGCGACACCGGCGGCGGCGTCCCTACAGGCAGCGTCGAGTTCTACGACGGGTCGACCAACCTCGGGTCTGGTTCTTACGTCGGAGGCAGTGGAGACAGCGCCACCTGGACGTTCACCACCTCGATGTTACCCGCAGGCACACAGTCGATCAGTGCGGTCTACGCGGCGACGGGATCGTTCGCTGTAAGTACCAGCGGCGATGTGAGTCAGACGGTCTACCCGGCCGCGCTGACCATCACCGCCGACAGCACCAGCAAGATCTACGGGCAGACGGTCACTTTCAACGGCACCGAGTTCGCGACCAGCGGCCTGGTCAACGGCGACGTGGTAGACAGCGTGAGCTTCTGCACCGAGGGCGCGGCGGCGACCGCCGGCGTGACCGGCTCGCCTTACGTCATCATTCCGTCCAACGCCGTCGGCTCCGGTCTGGGTAACTACACCATCACCTACGTAAACGGCAGCCTGACGGTGAACCCGGCGCCGCTGGTCATCACCGCCGACAGCATGACCAAGACCTACGGGCAGATTGTGACGTTCGCCGGCACTGACTTCACGACCTGCGGCCTGGTCAACGGCGACTCGGTAACCAGCGTGACCTTGTGCAGCACGGGCGCGGCGGCGACCGCGACTGTGACTGGCTCGCCCTACGCCATCGTGGCGTCGGGCGCCGTCGGCTCCGGTCTGGCCAATTACACGATTTGCTATGTCAATGGCAGCCTGACGGTGAACCCGGCACCGCTCACCATTACCGCCGAGAGCATGGCCAAGACCTACGGGCAGACGGTGACGTTCGGCGGCACCGATTTCACAACCAGCGGCCTGGTCAACAGCGACTCGGTGGCCAGCGTAACGTTGTGCAGCACGGGCGCGGCGGCAACCGCCACGGTGACCGGCTCGCCCTACGCGATCGTCGCGTCGGGCGCCGTCGGCTCTGGCTTGAGCAACTACACCATCAGTTATGTAAATGGCAGCCTGACGGTGAACCCGGCGCCGCTGGTCATCACCGCCGACAGCATGACCAAGACCTACGGGCAGACGGTCACCTTCGCCGGCACGGATTTCACTGCGAGCGGCCTGGTCAACAGCGACTCGGTGGCCAGCGTGAGCCTGAGCAGCACAGGCGCGGGGGCGACCGCGACCGTGACCGGCTCGCCATACGCCATCGTCGCGTCCGGCGCGGTGGGCTCGGGCCTGTCCAACTACACGATCAGCTACTTAAGCGGCAGCCTGACGGTAAACCCGGCGCCGCTGACCATCACCGCCGAGAGCATGACCAAGACCTACGGGCAGACGGTGTCGTTCGGCGGTACCGATTTCACAACCAGCGGCTTGGTCAACAGCGACTCGGTGGCGAGCGTGACCTTGAGCAGCACGGGCGCGGCGGCGACCGCCGCGGTGACCGGCTCGCCCTACGCCATTATCGCGTCCGGCGCGATCGGCTCCGGTTTGAGCAACTACACGATCAGCTACGTCAATGGCAGCCTGACGGTAAGCCCCGCGTCGCTGACTATCACCGCCGACAGCATGACCAAGACGTACGGGCAAACTGTGACGTTCTCAGCTACCGATTACACGACCAGCGGCCTGCTCAACAGCGACTCGGTGGCCAGCGTGACCTTGAGCAGTACGGGCGCGGCGGCGACCGCCAGTGTGACGGACTCGCCCGACGCCATCATTGCATCAGGCGCCGTCGGCTCTGGTCTGGGCAATTATACGATTAGCTATGTCAACGGCAGCCTGACGGTAAACCCGGCGCCGCTGACCATCACCGCCGAGAGCATGACCAAGACCTACGGGCAGACTGTGACGTTCGGCGGTGCCGATTTCACAACCATCGGCTTGGTCAACAGCGACTCGGTGGCCAGCGTGACGTCTGAGCAGCACAGGGGCGGCGGCGACCGCCACGGTGACCGGCTCGCCCTACTCCATCGTCGCGTCGAATGCCGTCGGCTCCGGTCTGGGCAATTATACGATTTGCTATGTCAACGGCAGCCTGACGGTCAACCCGGCGCCGCTGACCATCACCGCGGACAGCATCATCAAGACCTATGGGCAGACAGTGACGCTCTCCGGTACCGATTTCACAACCAGCGGCCTGGTCAACAGCGACTCGGTGGCCAGCGTGAGCCTGAGCAGCACAGGCGCGGCGGCGACGGCCACCGTGACCGGCTCGCCCTACGCCATCGTCGCGTCCAACGCCGTCGGCTCCGGTCTGAGCAATTACACGATCACCTATGTCAACGGCAGCCTGACGGTGAACCCGGCGCCGCTCACCATCACCGCGGGCAGCATCACCAAGACGTATGGGCAGACAGTGACGCTCTCCGATACCGATTTCAACGCGAGCGGTCTGGTCAACAGCGACTCCGTGGCGAGCGTGACGTTGAGCAGCACAGGGGCGGCGGCGACCGCCGCCGTGACCGGCTCGCCCTACGCCATCGTGGCGTCGGGCGCCGTCGGCTCTGGTCTGGGCAATTACACCATCAGCTACTTGAGCGGCAGCCTGACGGTGAACCCAGCGCCGCTCGTCATCACCGCCGACAACATGACCAAGACCTACGGCCAGACGCTGACCTTTGGCAGCGGCAGCACTCAGTTTACCAGCAGCGGATTGCAAAACAGTAACACGATTGGCTCGGTGACCCTGGCGGTCAGCGGCAACGGCGGTGCGGCGACGGCGGCCGTGGGAAGCTACACGATTACCCCCAGCGCGGCCACGGCCGGCACATTCGCGGCGAGCAATTACACCATCGCCTACGACACCGGCACGCTGACGGTCGTGAAGGCCAGCCCGACGATCACGACGACGCCCAGCACCACCACCGGCATGTGCGGCACGTCGGAAACACTGAAGGACACCGCGACGCTGTCCGGGGGCTATGACCCAACCGGCACGATCACCTTCACGCTGTACAGCCCGAGCGACACCCTTTTGGATACGGAGACGGTGACGGTCAACGGCGATGGCACGTACAGCACACCCAAGGGCTACACGCTGCCCTCGAACGCCGCGGCGGGCACCTACCAGTGGGACGCCAGCTACAGCGGCGATAACTACAACAACGCCGCCACCGACGACGGCGCGACCAACGAGCAAGTCGTGGTGGGCTTGGCCAGCCCGACGATCACCACGAGGCCCAGTACCACCAGCGCGACCTGTGGCACATCGGTAACTCTGATGGACACGGCGACGCTGTCCGGCGGCGACAACCCGACCGGCACGATCACCTTCACGTTGTACAGTCCGAGCGACACGCTGTTAGACACGGAGACGGTGACGGTCAACGGCGATGGCACGTACAGTACGCCCAAGGGCTACACGCTGGCCTCGAATGCCGCGGCGGGCACCTACCAGTGGGATGCCGGCTACAGTGGCGATAAGAACAACAACGCAGTCGCCGACGACAACGACAAGGCGGAGCAGGTGGGGGTGAGCGCGGGCGTGTGCAACGGCCAGACGGCGCCGCTCTCGTTCTGGTGCGGCTCGCAAGGCCAGTCGCTGATCAATTGCTTCAACGGCGGTTCGAGCTCCACCAACCTGGGCAATTGGCTCGCCAGCGCTTGCCCCAATCTCTTCGGAAGTTTGTCGCACTGCACCAACTCGCAGATCGCGTCGTACTGCAATACCCTGAACAACGGCAACGCGAACCAGCAAGCCTGCGGCCAGGTGCTCGCGACGGCCATCTCGTGTTACACCACCAACAGCAACCTGGCGGGCAACGCGGGGCAATCGTGTGGCTTCACCGTCACGTCCAATGGCACGGGGGCATGCAACTACAACGTCGGCTCCAACGGCTCTGGCCTCGGCGTGGCGAACAACAGCTCGTGCAGTGTCTCCGGTTTGCTCCACCAGATCGACAGCCAGTCATGCAATGGCGCGATCAACTCGTCGGCGGTCAACGCGGCAAGCTCGATCTGCGGCGCCATCAATCAGGCCGGCGGCAGGCAGAATGCGACACTGAGCGCTACCGGGCTGGCTTACACCCCGGCCCAGATCCGTGCCGCCTACGGCATCAACAACCTGTCGCTGGATGGCACCGGCCAGACGATTGCCATCGTCGATGCCTACGACGACCCGGATATCTTCCAGGCTGTCGACGACTTCGACACCCAGTTCGGCCTGACGGCGTCCGGGCCGTCGCTCTACGATCAGTACGGGCCCGCGTCGTCGTTCCTGACGGTCATCAATGAGAATGGCCAATCGAGCCCGCTGCCCGCGACCGACCCGAGCGGGCCGGGCACCGACAACTGGGAAGTGGAGGAATCGCTCGACGTCGAGTGGGCCCATGCCATCGCCCCCGGCGCCCAGATCATCCTGGTCGAGGCCAACAGCCAGTCGCTCTCGGACTTGATGGCCAGCGTATCCACTGCCGCCAGCCAGCCTGGCGTGTCGGTGGTGTCGATGAGCTGGGGCTTCGCCGAGGGCCAGACCATCTCCGCCGCCCAGGAGGCAACTTATGACAGCGTGTTCAACGTCCCTGGCGTGACCTTCGTCGCCAGCACGGGCGACTACGGGGCCGCCGATCCCGAGTACCCCGCCTACTCGCCCAATGTGGTGGCCGTGGGCGGCACGAGCCTGAACCTGAACGCGAACGGTTCGTACAACAGCGAAACCGGATGGGGTTATCAGTCCGCTTCCGCGGGGGCCTTCATCGGCTCGGGAGGCGGCATCAGCCTGTACGAGCCCGAGCCGGCGTATCAAGAGGGCGTCCAGTCCACGGGCAGCCGGACGACCCCCGATGTCTCGCTGGTTGCCGATCCCGCCACCGGAGCGTGGATCGCCGACCCGTATAACCTGGATCCCAGTAACCCATTCGAGGTCGTCGGCGGCACGAGCCTGTCGGCCCCGGCCTGGGCCGGGCTGCTGGCGCTGGTCAACCAGGGGAGCGCCGCCCAAGGAGGGCAATCCTTGAACAGCTCGAGCCCCACCGAAACCCAGCAAGCCCTCTACAGCCTGCCGCAGAACGACTACAACGTCATCAGCAGCGGCTACAACGGCTACAACGCAGGGGCAGGCTACAACCTCGTGACCGGGCTCGGCACGCCCGTGGCAAACCTGCTGGTGTCCGACCTGGTCGCTTACCAGAGCGGCACGGTCGTCGCCTCGGGCCCGACGGTTGCGCCGGTGCAGAACGCAAACCTGGTCAACACGGGTGCAACGGCCGGCGAGACGATCAATGTGTTCAGCGTGTTCGATTCGTTGATCGACACGAGCACCGGGCTCGGATCGAGCCACGCGCCCGGTGCGGCGAGCACGATCAGCACGCAGACCAGCGGTACGCCGGCGCCGGACCTGGTGGCGAGCCAAAGGGCGGTCACGCCCGTGACAACGTTTGCGACCTCACTCGAGCTGGCGCCTGGCGCATCGTGGCAGAGTGAGTCTGTCCAGGCGATTGGCGCATCGACGAACGCCAGCCCCCTTGGCCAGGCTTTAGCGTCGCCGGCCACAGTCACGATCATGCCGGCCTCCACCACCCTGGGTGTGCGCCGGGCTGAATGGTCCACGCCAGAAGCCACGGTGACGTCTCAGGTCGATCACGCATATCCGGGCGGATCGCCGGCATCACACCGGGCCGTATCCGATCGGTTCATCCCGTCGGGATCGCGAACAGGCCTCGTGTTCGACGCGGTCCTGGACGAGCTGGCCGGTGACTCGGTCGTGTGGCCGGGGCAACCGGGGAACGGAACCATCACCATTTCGGTTCTCGGGACGAACGGGGGCACTCTCGCGCCGGTCATTGGCGATCCCCTCCCGCAGAGAGACCGGCGGCTACCGCGTGCCGACTACGCAGCAGGGCTAGCTGTTCTGGGCCTGGCAGGCGGCTTATGGGTTCGCGGCACAGGCATCATCGATGCCCGCAAGCGTCCGTTCGGACGGGCGTATTCCAGGAAGAAATCGATTTGAATGGGTCCACCGGGTTTTTTTCGCTACGCGAAACACCTGCGTTGACCGAGTATCGACCCATTACCAGAGGGATGGCAGAGGAGCCGGACTCAAAACTCAGTCCCCGCAAGGGGGTGTGGGTTCAAGTCCCACCTTCGGAACGATATACTTACGGCGAATCGCAACGTGCCGAACTGCCCGCCGTGGTAACAAATTGGTAACCGCGTTGCGGTGACATCGGAGCCGCAGCGATGGCTGGAATTCACGAGCGTGGCGGCAGCGGATCGAGCACAAGGCCGACGGCACCACCGAGGTCCCGTCGTCGGCGGCCTGGCAGACCCCGCGCCAGGTCGCGTTGACGCCCGGGTTGCGCGCTGCGGTCTGTGACGGCTTGTTCGTCGGTTCGGCGCGATGGACCGTGGCCCGGATCGATCAACGCGCCGGCGAGGAGCGGCTGCTGGCCAAGACCGCCGTGCTGGAGATCGTTCACGACCAGGGGCGCGAGCTCCAGCGGCTGGCCCATGCCCGGGCGGCGGCCGTCTTCGAGCGGGATGCCGAGGCCGCCGCAGTGCTGCTGCCGGCGACGACGGCGGCCGCCCCCGATGAGGAGCCGGCCGGGCCGGGCGACCCCGCCGAGCCGGTCGCGCAGCGGCCCGCCGGCGACCACGTTGGATCCGCGGGCGAAACGAAGTTTGGCGGCCTGGGAGGCCCCGCCGGCCGACTGGGCCGCCGCCTGAGAGCCGTCGGTCAGCGCACAGACTGGCGACCGCCAGGAAATTCTGTTGCGCGTCCGCGTCACGAAACTCGGCGTTTGCTTCTTATAGAAAGTGACAGCGAAAATCGACTGGGAGCCCCTAATGGCCGACTCTGACTGTTGTCATGCGTGCGGGCGTCTGCTACCGGACGACGCTCCGCAAGGCCTCTGTCCGCGATGCCTGCTCCAGCAAGGGATGGCTAGCTGTGACCTGATATCGCGGCAGGCCGACGATATCGCCTCGCTCGCGGCGCCAATGTCGAGCGTTCGCAGAGGCTTGAGCGGCACCCTCGGCGCGATGCCTGCTGTCCTGCTCCGGTGCGATGAGGTCGGGTGCGATGGGCCCGGCTCGCGGCTCACGTCGTTCGAAATCCAGAGTCGACCCCTTGATGCAAGCCGGTACCGGCTCTTCGGCGAGATCGCCCGCGGCGGAATGGGGGCCATTCTCAAGGGCCGCGACCTGGACCTCGGGCGCGACCTGGCGATCAAGATCCTGCTCGACCAACGCCGCGACCGTCCCGAGCTAGTCCGCCGGTTCATCGAGGAGGCTCAGATCGGCGGTCAACTTCAGCACCCAGGCATCGTCCCCGTGCACGAGCTGGGAATGCTCGAGGACGAGCGGCCGTACTTCACCATGAAACTCGTCAGGGGCCGCACACTGACTGGTCTGCTCGAAGCGCGCGCGAACCTGAGCGACGACAGGCCGCGGTTCCTGGCCATTTTCGAGCAGGTGTGCCAGACGATCGCTTACGCGCATTCTCGCGGTGTCGTTCACCGTGATCTCAAGCCCAGCAACGTCATGGTCGGCAGCTTCGGTGAGGTGCAGGTCATGGATTGGGGCTTGGCCAAGGTGCTCAAGACCGTCGCAGCGGACGAATCCGTTCAAGTGCAGCCAGGTGCCGAAGAGGGCGTTCAGACGGTTCGTCACGATTCCGGCGTCGATATCTCGCGGTTGGGCTCGGTCCTGGGCACGCCTGCCTACATGGCAGCCGAACAGGCCCGAGGTGAGACCGATCGAGTCGATGAACGAGCCGACGTATTCGGCCTGGGCGCGATTCTGTGCGAGATCCTCACCGGCCGGCCCCCGTATGTAGGCCGTACGGCAGACGAAGTCCATCGGCTCGCGGTCGCTGCTGATCTGGCCGACGCTCACCGCCAGCTTCTGACGTGCGGCGCCGAAAGCGAGCTTATCTCCCTGGCACGCCGCTGCTTGGCGCCCCTGCCGAGTGATCGGCCTCGTGACGGTAGTGAGGTCGCCGCGGACATCACGGCCTACCTCCGCGGCGTGCAAGAACGACTAAAGCAGGCCGAGCTGGCGAGCGTAAAGGCCCAGGCAAGATCCGCCCAGGAGAAGACGCGGCGCCGGCTGGCCGTCGGCCTTGCGGCGACGACTGTCGCCCTGATGGCCACGCTTGGCGGCGGCTGGACCTGGTGGCAGGCGGATCGCCAGCGACGAATCGCTCGGGTCGACCTGGCGCTGCGGGACGTGGAGTTGTTGACGACCGAGGCCGAAGCAGCCGGCGACAACACGGCCCGATGGGTGCGCGCCCGCGAGGCGGCGCGCCGCATTGCCCAGGTTCTCGATGATGCTCGTGACGACGTGGTGCATGCGAGGGTCGCCACCATCGTCAAATACGTCGAAGAGCGAGCGGCCCAAGCCGAAGCCGACGCACAGCTTCTCGTACGGCTCGCCGAGATCGGCGATGGGCTAAACGAGGAGCCCACCAGTCAGAACGATGCCGCTTACAAATTGGCGTTTGGTGATGCTGGTCTTGACGTCGCCGGTGGGCCTACTGAGGAACTGCGGCTGGCCATCGTCCGGCGACCTCCTCGCGTCGTGGTGGCCATCGCCGCCGCGCTGGACCACTGGGCGGTCGTTCGGCTCGAAGTGGGCGACCGGGCCGGAGCGGCTCGGCTTACGGCGGTTGCTCGCGAAGCCGACCCCGATGAGTGGCGCGGCCGACTGCGCACCGCCCTCATGGACTCGGGCAAAGACACGGAATTGACAGCACTGAGAGAGCTGGCCAAGTCAGCCGTCACGACCGATCTCCCCGCAGCCAACGCGGCTCTTCTCGGCGCGGCCCTGGTGCGGGTGGGCGACTTTCAGTCGGCAGAATCCGTGTTGCGGCCGGCGCAGCGGCGGTATCCCAATGATCTTTGGATCGCTCTCAATCTCGGGTGCGCTCTCATGGGACTTTCTCGCAACGCTGAGGCTATTCGGTACTTTCTGGTCGCTCACGCCATTCGACCTCAGACCGCGCACTTTTTGGCCCACGCCCTGAAGCAAGTGGGTGAGACCGACGAAGCGATCGCCGTTTTCCTCGAGGCGATCCTTACGAGTCCCGCCAAAGTGGCGAATTACTCGTGCCTGGCAGTGCTCCTCAAGGAACGTGGCCTCGCTCATGAGGCGGACGAACTCCTGGACACAGGTATCTCCGTTGCCTATGGGCAGCTCCGGCTCCGACCGGACGACCCCTTCGCACACTTAATGCTCGGCTTTATCTTGGGCGAGCGGGGCCGCTTGGAGGAGTCGGTTAGCGCGCATCGCGAGGTGATCCGGTTATTACCGTCTTATGCATTCGTCCATCGCAATTTGGGCCGCATCCGACAAAAACAGGGCCGCGTCGACGATGAAATCGCTGAGTTGTGCGCGGCAATCCGCCTCGAACCGCACAACTCCGAGTTTCACAAAGCGCTCGCGAAGTCCCTGGCCCAGCACGGCCGATTGGCCGAGGCCATCGCCGCCCTTCAAATGGCAATCCGCTCGTTGCCGGACGTTGCCGACCTTCATTTCTGGCTGGCTGAGTACCTTGAGCGATACGATCGGGTCGACGAGGCGATCGACGAGTACCAGCAGACGATCCGACTCACGCCTGACGACGCCACTGCGCATCACAGCCTCGCCAGAACATTGCGAAAATGCGGACGGACCGACCAGGCCATTGCAGAGTGCCGCGAGGCGATCCGACTCGAGCCGGACTTTGCTGAGGCGTATAACACTCTCGCCACTCAGCTCAAACGTCGGGGCCAGTACAGTGAGGCGCTGCGCGAATACGAGCGCTGCCACGAACTGGGCTCGAAGCGAAGCGACTGGACTTATCCGTCGGGCAAGTGGGTCGAGCAGGCTCGTCGGTTAGCGCGACTCGAGCCGAAATCCGCGCCGCTCTGCGCGGCGAAGCCGCGCCCGCTGACGCTACCGAGTACCTCGACCTGGCTGTCATCGCCAGAAACAAACGAATGTACGCGACCGCGGTGGCATTATGGACCAAGGCGTTCGCGATCGATCCGAAGCTGGCGAACGACTCGACCTTCTACAGCCGATACGCAGCCGCAACGGCAGCCGCCATGGTCGGGTGCGGCAAAGGAACCGATGGACTAGCACTTGACGAGCCAGCCAAGGCGAACCTACGCCGGCAAGCGCTCGACTGGCTCAAGGCCGATCTGGCTGCGAATCTGGACGCGGCCAGCCGGTCGCTTAGGGACGGCCATTTCACCGAACTCATTCTGCTGTTTTGGAAGGCCGACATCGATCTGGCCGGAGTGCGCGACCACGATGGTCTCGCCGTCCTGCCGGATGTCGAGCGGACCGAGTGGCAGGACCTGTGGCTCAAGGTTGACCGGCTCCTCACGCAGCTAAGATCGCATTCATACTCGCACTGAGCAACTCAACTCCATCGCGAATCCAAGAAAGGCTTTAACCGGGCGCGATACGGCCGGGTTCGGATTTCGGTCCACGCCCACGCCGAACACGCTCACCCAGCCGTTCGTGGCGTGCACGACAGTTGTTCGTTCGGCTGTCACTTTCCGCAGTTCGACCTTTCCAGCTACCAGGGAGATTTCATCGATGCGATTTCGACCACACACATCCTTCCGGATTTCGATGCAACGGCGCCGTCCAAAAGTGAGACACCGGCCCTCGGCTCCTCGGCTGGAGGCATTGGAAACACGGCTCGTGCTCAGTACGTTGACGGTCACGAGCGTGGCGGATAGTGGTCTCGGCTCGCTACGTGCCGCCATCGCCGCGGCCGGTAGCGGAGACACGATCGTCTTCGCTTCCAGCCTTGACGGCCAGACGATCCAACTGGAGAGCGGCGAACTGGGGATCAATCAAAACTTGACTATCAAAGGGCCGGGCGCCAGCATGCTCGATGTCGATGCCGAGGGATCGAGCCGAGACTTTGACATCACGTCCGCTTCGGCGACTGTGCTGATCTCGGGCTTGACCATCAGTGGCGGCAATTCCGAGGATGGGGGTGGTCTCCTTGACCAGGGCGGAGCGCTGACGCTCGAGAACGACGTCTTCTCACACAACCAGGCGGTGGGTGTGAATCCGGGTGACACGGCTCAAGGAGGCGGTGTCGAGGTCACGGACAGCGGGTCGCTCAACGTGCGGAACAGCACGTTTGAGAATAATCTGGCCCAGGGCGCCGTGGGCGCCGACGGCGGTACCGAGTTCTTCAATGGCGTGGGAGGAGACGGCGACGGGGGTGCGATCTTCGCGGACGTCGGGACGAACCTGAGCATCACGGGCAGTACATTTGCCTTAAACCAGGCGATCGGCGGAGCGGGCGGCAGTGGCGGCGATGGCGGCTACGGGACCGTGAACGACCTCGGCGGCAACGGCAACGGAGCGACCATTTACACAGTCGGCAATTCGCTCATCGTCGCAAACAGCCTGTTCACACAGGACCTGTCGCAAGGGGGCGCAGGCGGAATCGCCCAGAATGACGTTATTGATGATCAGGGCGGAGGAGGCGGTGCGGAGGGTTCCGTCGCAATCTTCACCTATACGACGACACCCACATTCGTTTTTAGCGGCGATTTGTTCAGCGGTGAGGAGGCCATTGGTGGCGCTGGTGCCATCGATAACGACCCGACGTACTCCGCCACGGGCGGCTACGGCGGTGACGCCACCGCGGATATATCTGACGCATCTGGTTTATCTGTCGCCGGTTGCGCGTTCGCCAACAACGTGGCCCAAGGGGGCGCGGGTGGGGATGGTGGCAATGGTCCCTACGACTGGGGTACGGGAGGCGTAATCACGGGTGCGGTGTTGGGCATCGATGGTAATCTTTCGATCGGCAACTCAACATTCGTCGACAACGTAGGCATCGGGGGACCCGGGGGAGCCGGCGGACCCGGGGGCATCGGAGGTGAAGGCGGCTATATTACGGGAATCGCGGTGAGCGCCTACAGTCAAACCAGCATCAGCAGCTCGACGTTTATCGGCAATCAGGCGATCGGCGGGGCGGGCGGCGCTGGGGGTGTTGGTAGTGAAGGGGGCTTCGGGGGCAGCATCTACGGGGGTGTCGTCTACAACTACGCCGATCTACGCCTCGACTATAGTGCGTTTCTCGACAACAGCAGCGCCGCTGGCGCCGGTGGCGCTGGGGGGTCCGGCGGGTCCGGCGGCGCTGGAGGTGGTGGATATGGGGGAGCCGTCTATGCCCAAGGCTCTCCCTATTACCCCTACAACCCTCCCTATCCGACCAGCAGTATCAGTTCGAGCACCTTCCGAGACAACGTCGTGATCGGTGGTGCCGGTGGTGCGGCTGGACAATCGGGGGCGAGTGGCACGGGGGGCGGTAGTTATGGTGGTGATGTCGTTGCGGGCGGTATCACGACCATTTCGTCGAGCGCGTTCATTGGGGGCCAGGCGATCGGCGGCCCGGGAGGCGCCGGCGGCGCGGGGGTCTCGGGAGGCGCTGGTGGGCCGGCCCAAGGGGGTAGTATTCTCTTCGTAAATGGCGTGGCAGCCTACGTACCTGGCGCGGCTGTGACCGACAACCTCACGAACTCATCGGTCGTCGGCGCGAGCGCCAAGGGCGGCAGTGGTGGAGCGGGCGGCGCGAGCGCCGACGGCGGAGTTGGGGGGACCGCCCAAGGGGGTGGAGTCGCGCTCGTATCTCAAATCTATGGCGGCTCACTGAGCGTCTCAATCACTTCAAGCGTTATCACCGACAACTCCGCCCAAGGCGGGGTCGGCGGTTTTGGCGCGGACGGCGGCGAAGGCGGCGACGCCGAGGGGGGCGGCCTCTACGTCGATCCCGCGTCGATTGTCTCGATCGAGCTGGCTGCGATCACCAACAATGCAGCCAGCGGCGGTTTGGGCGGCTCGGCGATGATCGGGGGCACCGTCGGCGACAACGGTTCCGGGATCGGCGGCGGCGTTTATCTGGCCGGAACGGGCTCGACCGAGAAAAACACGACGATCTCCGGCAACACCGCCTCCACCAGCGACAACAACGTCTACGGCACTTTCAGTTGACGCGTCAGCGCCGGATCGAAGCCGAGGGGAGATTGATCCGTATTTGCGCGATTGATTGACCCCTCGGCGACTTCGAAGTCCGCCGGTATTGGTAACTCTCCCCCACTATGGCTAGAGTGGTGTCATTCGTCGATAGGATCGGTCAAGACAGGGCCCTGGCTTGGTATTCTCGCGCATGATCGGATCTCGGACGCACGAGCACTTGAACGCGCCGTTCCCAACGACTCAGTGGAGTCGTGTCATGGCTGCCGGACATCAGTCGACTGCGGAAGCGCGAGCCGCTCTGGCCGAGCTCTGTAGCGCCTACTGGTATCCGCTCTATGCCTTCATCCGCCGCCGGGGATACGACGCCGAGGCGGCCGAGGATCTGGTTCAGGGCTTTTTCACGGTTCTGCTCGAGAACGATAGCCTCGCGACGGTCGACCGTTGCAAGGGACGTTTCCGTACCTTTCTTATCGCTGCCTGCTCTCATTTCCTGGCAAACCGCCGCGATTTCGACCAGACCCTGAAGCGTGGCGGTGGTCGAGTGATCGTGCCCCTCGCTCACCTGGACGCCGAGGACCGCTATCGCAATGAGCCCGCCCACGAATTGACCGCCGAGTGTCTCTTCCTCCGTCGATGGGTGACGACGTTGCTCGACCACGTCCTGAAACGGCTGGAGGAGGAGATGTCCGCGGCTGGCAAGGCTTGTTTATTCGAGGCGCTGCGGCCCGCGTTGGTGGGCACGTCCGAGAAGGTCTCCTACGGTCGCATGGCCGCCGCGCTTGGCTGTTCTGAGACAGCGGCCCGGTCGGCCGTCCATCGCCTGCGTGTCCGCTACCGTGCCTTGCTTCGCGACGAGGTCGCGCGCACGCTCGACGGTCACTCCACCGTCGAGGACGAGATCCGCGACCTGTTCACTGCTTTTGCCGAATGATGGGGCGAGTCCGCCTTGGAGGCACGTCCGATCGAGGCTAAGCCGGGTCAGACGACGGTTCCGGCTAACCAGAACGCCGTATCTTCAGGCAGGCGCGCCAGGATAACCGGTCCTGCGAACCCGCCCGATCTGAACCGTTAAAGTGCACGGTAACTGACATGCCGTCGACCCATGAGCATGATACAGATGGAAATCCGCCAGGCCGATTCGGCGACGAATTGGTAACAGGATTGGCAATATCAGACCGATGCCACCACAATGTAGGTCGCTCAGAGCAGTGCCGTAATCGCCTTGAAAACGAGGATTCTGAGTATCACTGCAACATGTTTCCAATACCACGGCTGTGGCAGACGCGCCCGACTCAAAATCCGGTCCTCGCAAGAGGATGTGGGTTCAAGTCCCACCTTCGGTACTCCGTGCAAGTGCCAATCATTCCGCTTGGAGTTCGCGGCTCGTCCCACTTCAGAATGAAGCACGATGGTTTCTCCCGAATCGCACGCGTGATATAAATACCGCGCGTTCGGACGAGAGACTCCCGATTGGGCGAGGTTTCGCATGGTTGTCCGCGGTCGAGTGCAAGAACGGCGTCGTTGTGCTGGCTGACGGCGCGCGATTGCCTGAGGGACAAGTGGTGACCGTTCAGGCGCATGCCACGGTGCCGCCCGCGCCGCGGATAGAAGGCTCGCAGTCGCGCAGCGTCCTCGACATTGCAACGGTGAGCGTGGGCTCGGTACTTCGTCCTCTGACGTCCGACGACGACCTGCTCGGCGAGATGCTCGAAGGTCGGCCATGATTCATGGCCTCGACACCGGGTTCCTTAGCGACTACCGCCAGAGCGACTATTGTCGTAGGTGAGCCAGCGCGTGAGCTACTTACTCGTCAATAGTTAAGTATGATATCCCCGGAGCTCGAACGCGTGAGCTCCATACTCGTCAATAGTTAACTATGGTGTCCCCGGAATCTCAGGGGGATAGGCGGCATCCGGAGGTCCAGCGTATCGACCCTATCGTCCGGATGCGCCGCGCGATACGATCCGCTGTATCGCGCCGCCGCCGCAAGTGCGGTCCGGCGGCTTTCGGGCGCGAATGCTTGAATGCGGCTGTGTTTTGCACCGTCAGTTTGGAAACGCGATGGACAACGCCGGCCTGGTTTCGATCGCAGCCATTGAACACGCACGCCGGGAAATCGCCGGGATCGCACTGCGCACTCCCTTGGTTCGATTCAATCGTTTTGAGTTGCCCGCGGAAATTTACTTGAAGCTGGAAAACCTCCAGCCGATCGGCTCGTTCAAAATCCGCGGCGCCGCGAATGCAATCGCTCATCTGTCGCCCGAGCAGCTCAAGCGCGGTGTGCTGAACGGCGTCCGCAGGAAACATGGCACAGGGCGTGGCCTGGCGGGCGCGCGAGCTGGGAATTCCCTGTACGGTCGTCGCGCCTGAGACCGCACCGGAAACCAAACTCGATGCCATCGCTCGCCTCGGCGGACAGGTGATCAAGGTCCCCTTCGAGCGCTGGTGGCAGACGTTCCAGGATCGCGCTTTTCCCGGAATCGACGCCACATTTATTCACGCCTTTGACGATCCGCACGTGATGGCAGGCAACGGCGTGATCGGCCTCGAAATTCTGGAAGATCTGCCGGATGTCGATGCTGTGCTCATTCCTTGGGGCGGCGGCGGCCTGGCCTGCGGCATCGCGTCGGCACTGCGTGCGAGGAAGCCGGCGTGCAAGCTTTTTGCTACGGAGGTCGACACCGCGGCGCCCCTGGCCGCCTCTTTGGCGGCGGGCGCCGTTCAGGTCGTCGATTATCAACCCTCGTTCGTCGACGGCATCGGCAGCAAGACGGTCTTCCCCCAGATGCTCGACCGCGCCCGCCAGCTCATCGACGGCGCGCTCGTGGCGAAGCTCGCGCAAGTGGCCGCCGCTGTCCGCTTGCTCGCCGAGTGCAACCGCGTCATCGCCGAGGGTGCCGGCGCCTGCCCCGTGGCCTGTGCCTGCTCCGGCCAAGTAGGCGCGGGCAAGATCGTCTGCATCGTATCGGGCGGTAACATCGACGCGACGAAACTCTGCTCGATCCTGCGCCAGCGTCCGGAGTGCAGCTAAGCCCGGCGCTAAAGCCCCGTGGCTCGCTGGGCAGCCCGAACTCGTTGAGCAGCGGTCATCTGGTCAGGGCCGTCCTCTGATTTTTTGCCTCCAGATTTGGCGGCCTTCGCTCTCTCGGCTTTGGCGGCCTTCGCTCTCTCTTCGTGGAATCTTTTGGTCTTCACCCGCGCCATGTCCGCCAGCGTCTTGGGTCGGTGCCTCCCGTCCAGCTTTTCTGCTGGGTGGTTCTCTTCTTTCTTCTCTTCTGGTTCTGGCGCTCCCCCGATTACGAACTCTCCCTGTTCGTCAATGGTGGACCCGACATCCGACGCAGGGATTGACCAGGCGACCGTGAGAGCGTCAGGCTGAGGTCGGGTCGTCACAGCGATGGGCGGCACGTGGTGGGGCTCGATCGCTCCTGACTTGCTGGTGTCGGGGGCGCCGGACGTTCCCAAAAGAGCCTCCTCAACGTCGGTCAAAACTGTGACCACTTGCAATGTGGAAACTCCACCCTCACCCTCGAGCAGTTCTTTCAAGGTCGATTGGACGATCTCGATGGCCCTCAAAATCCGATCGTTCAGAACCTCTGCCGACATGCACATGGAGATGTCTCCATTCAAATTCGCAAACAAATCGGGTTCACGATTTGCAACGCGCTCTTCATAACATCACGTTGGATAGACCTTTGCAATCACCGTCTGCCGAGTTGTTTGGAAGTCCATCCGCAGCGCCGCGTTTCGCGCTCGTTTAAGAGCGAAAATTTATCGCCGCAAACTGTTGTCCCGGCGTATGATACGGCTCACGCCGAGATTCAGGAGGTCGATCTGGGTGCGCGAACCATTGGTTTCCACCGCAAATCCATAGGCCGTGGATTGGCCGGTCAAGGGGAATTGGTAGCAAAATGGTAACAGGATCGGCAACATCAGCGGCTCGCCTCGCCGACCTTTGATCGCGGCACGCATCTCATCGCTTCGGCGCGGGTTCCTGCATGCGCACTCGGGATGTCGAACCCGCCCATCTCTGGCAATTCGTTCGCTGGCGGCAAGTGGCAATGCTTGAATTTATACTCGTCTCGTGCGACATTCCTGAGGGATCTCCGCGCCGGGAGGTGCCAGGATGATGAGGCGAAGCGCGATACGACTGGGCCTCGGAGGGTTCTCTGGGATCGTTACGGCCTGGCTTGCCACCGCTTCGGCCTGCGCGACTGAAGGGTATACCCTGAGCCGTGGTCAGTACTGGCTGACCGCTTGGGCGCCCAGGCCAATCTCCTCGCTCGTGGCCGACGTTGACGGCGATGGGCGGGCTGATCTGGTTGCCTTCGACTCCAGGGGAAACGCATCGCTCTGGGTCCATCGCACGTCGATCGTTGGCAAGCCGACCCCGCAGGTAGCGGCCCGCGAGCGATTCGGCCGCGACGGCTTGGCGGCGGTCGCCGGACGGTTCACGAGGGGCGCGGGCGAGGATGTACTTGCGGTCTTCGCTGACGGCTCGGTGCGCGTCGCCTCGGGCACGCGTCGCGGAGAGGCGGCCTACGCGCGAGACGACCTCGCCGCGACGATCGGGCCCGGCATCACGCAGCATCGACCGGTTCGCCTGGTGGCGGGAGAATTTGACGGCGACGGCAGGATTGACGCCGTCATTGTGGACTATGCCGGAAACCTGCTGCTCCTGCGCAACGACACGGCCGGAGCCTCGTCCCCCAAGTTCCAGTGCGAAGAGATCGAAGGGGCCTTGCCGCCGAAGGCTCCCCAGGTAGCCGCCGGCCAGTTTGTCGCCAGCGGTGGGGCCGAGCTTGTCTGGAAGGACGGCGCGAACATAATCTATCGGGCAGGCCTGACGTTCTCGACCGGCCGACGCCCGCGCCTCGACCCGGCAACCCGGATCCTGACCGCGGCGCCAGCCGACCGGCTCATGGTCGGCCGGTTTCGCGGCGGGGCGACCTGCGACCTGATCATCGGCCGTCAACTACTTCCCGGAGGCGATCCGTCGCGTGCCTTCGACGTGGCGACCCTCCCAACGCCCGAAGAGGCGAGCGGCGACCGCCACTGGATCGTCGGCGACTTCGACGGCAATGGCCGCGACGACCTGCTCCGCCAGCGCGAGTCAGGCCCGCCGTTCATCGGCTGGGTCGCCCCGGAGCCCCCTTGGTGGTCGTCCCACTATCGTCGATGGACCGACCCGTTCCTCGCACACGATACCGTGATACACTTCTCCTCGCTTGAGGGCGACCAGCGGAAGGGCTACATTGCCTCCGCCGGCGACGGCTTGCTCGACGATTGGAAGACTGGCAGCGTTCGGCCGGGTGGCCTCGATCTGAAGGCCCTCGGTTGCCGCGTCGGCCGCCGCGACTTGATCGTCGAGGTCGAGCGATTGGACTCGGTGAACTTCAACTTGCTCAAGGCCGGGGCCGATATTACGACTCGCCGTTTCGCCCAAGCGCATGTAGCTGACCCAGACGGCAGCCGCGGGATCGCCCTGCACGTGATCTACCGGGAACCGACGCCGGACAAGCAGCTTGACCTTGTGAAGAAGACCTTATACGAGCGGTACCCACCGCAAGCCCACCGCGGCGTCGTGCACTCGATGTTCTGCGGTCCTTTCGGGGCTGCTCTGATGATGAGTGATAAGGGAGGCTTCGGGACGAGCACGGAGCCTCATGACATGCTGTCGCATGAGCTCGGGCATGAGCTTGGGCTGAATCACGACGGGTACCAAACCCACAACAGCCCGATCTATCCCAGCCTGATGAGCTATACCTACCAGAACATTACCGACGGACACGACTCACGCTATTCCGACGGCTCGCTAAGGTCCCTGCTTCTGAACGAGCGGAAGCTCTCCGAGCGGCTGCCGGTGCCGCTTCGTAGCGTGCACTTCCTGGCCAATGACCCGTATTACTTTCCCCTGCGGGCGGCGGGGAGCTCGACGCTAGTCGACTGGAACCGAAACGGAATCTTCGGTGAGGAAGGCGTGGTCGCCGACATCAATCACAGCCATTTCACCGATATCGGTCGCCGGAGATACGAGGTCGGATCGAGCGAGTCGGCGCCGCGCTGGCGACCGTGGGCGACGGGCCAGCGGAGCGACTGCTGCTCTTCTCAGGCCGTGCGCACGGCAATTTGCCTCGCCCCGCCCCGGACGCCCCGGCCTCCGCCGCGAGCCTCGGCCCGGAACGTCCAGGTTCAATCGACGTCCGAGCGTGGCTGGGTGACGACCGCGACCGCGACGGCGAGCGATGGTCCGCCGAGACGGTGGTCGAGCCCAGCGGAGTCATCGGCGACCCGACGGCCGTCTCGGGACGCAACGCGATCTGGGTCGCTTACGCCACGGCGGCTGGGGTTCGCGTTCGGCGGGTGACGCTCGGGCACCAGGCGGACGCGACTCCGCGAGTCGGAGAGGCAGTGCCGATCGAGCAAAGCAATGGGGCGGAGCCCTCACTTTCCGCCCTCGGCGACGGCCTGGCCCTCTTTCTGTGGCGCGGGCCCGGCCGGCCTGTCGGCATCCGCCGTCTCGCGCCCACGGTCGCCGGGCTCGAGACGGGCCCGGAGCTCGAGCTGGCGATCGACAGTGCCGTACCCGTCGCGGCCGTGGCCGGCCCCAGTCGTGGCGGACGCCCGACCGTCTGGGTCGCGTCGATCGGCGGGCGCGACCCACGCCATCCCCGGGCGATCATTTACCATTACGCCTCCGAGGGCGGCGGCCACGCGCGGTTTCTCGAGGTCGGCCGGAACCTGGTCGACGGCTCGTTCGCCCGTCGCCGATTGGCTCTGCTCTGGCGCCCCGAACACGGGCTCGATGCCGCGGGGCGAATCTACGTTTTCGCAGGCGGACAGTACTTTTTACAGCCGATCCGTGTCGAGGCCGTTGACACCCCGTGGCCCGAACAGACGGTCTCGATCAACGTGCGCAACGGCTCCGAGTACGGCTGGCTCGCTCGTAGGTATTACGCGCCTGGCGAGTTCGACAGCCGCTCAGCCCCCGGCGTCTGCTGGTTTCGCGACGACATCGCCTACGCCAACCGCCTGCATTCCTCCGACCCCAACCACAACGATCGCCTCCTCCTCGGCTTCACCGCTACCGGCGCTTTTGACACGATGACCGACTTCGACGACTGGGCCTTCATCGCCGAGGTCGGCCTCTCCCATTCGCTCATGATGGTAGCGGAATAATAAGTGACAATCAGAACATTCGCCGTATCTCATTGAGCGCACGGCCGGGTGTCGGCTGGAGACAATCGAAGTCTGACGCGAACTCCGGCAGTGAACCCAAGGGTAATTGCTGGGGTACCGGCCGCGCCCCGATCTAACCGCGGCTCTTCGCGACGCTCAGCCCGTCCATCAGCAGCTTCCACACGTCGTTGTACGCTGCGTCGATGGCCGGGTCGACCCACTCGGCGGCGTGGGCCGGGTGGTGGAACCGGGACGTGGCGACCAGCACCGCCCGGCCGGCGGCCACGGGGTCGACGGTGCGGAACGTGCCTTCCTTCACGCCGGAGCGGATGACCATCGCGGCCAGCCCGACCAACTCGTCGACGTGGGCGGCGACGACGGACTGGGCGTCGGCCGCCAGCGTTCGATAGGCGGCGAACAGCTCCGGGTCGTCGGCGGCCCGGCGGCGTTTGACGGCGATCAGGGCGTCGACCAGCCGCCGTAACCGCTGCGGAGCCGGACCCCGCTGGGCGGCGATGGCCCGCAGCGGAGGCATGGTCGTCTCCACCCACCGGCCGACGACCAGGTCCCGCAGCTCGGCCTTGGTCGCCACGTGCCGGTAGACGGCCGCGTGGCTCACGCCCAGCGCCCGGGCCACGTCCACCACGGTCGCCTTGGCCGGGCCGAACCGGCGGATGACGTCCTCGGCCGTGGCCAGGATCCGATCGCGGGTGAGCGGGTGTCAGCGGGGACATGTGGACACGGCTCTCATGTTCCGGAGCGCCAGCCTGCCGTATCAGTGCTCGCCGCTCGCGGCAGCGATCCCGTCCAGCTCCGCCAGGATTTGCGGCGACAGCGTCAACTGCCCGGCGGCCAGGTTCTCGCGGAGGTGGGCGAGCGACGACGTGCCGGGGATCAACAGGATGTTGGGCGACCGGTGCAGCAGCCACGCCAGCGCGACCTGCATCGGCGTGGCCCCGAGTCGGCCCGCGACGGCCGACAGGGTGGACGACTGCAGCGGCGTGAACCCGCCGAGCGGGAAGAACGGCACGTACGCGATGCCCTGCCGGGCCAGGTCGTCGATCAGGGCGTCGTCGTGGCGGTGGGCCAGGTTGTAGTTGTTCTGCACGCACACGACGTCGGTGATCGCCTGCGCCTCGGCCACCTGGGCGGCCGTGACGTTGCTCAGGCCGATGTGGCGGATCAGCCCCTTGCGCCGGAGGTCGGCCAGCACCGTCACCTGCTCGGCGATGGACCCCTCCTCGGGGCCGTGGATCGACCCCATCACGCGGTAGTTGACGATGTCGAGCGCGTCCAGGCCCAGGTTGCGGAGGTTGTCGTGGACGCCGGCGGTCAGGTCCTGGGGCGAGATGGCCGGCTGCCACGACTTGTCGGGCGGGCGGCGGGCCCCGAGCTTGGTGACGATCACCAGCCCCGCCGGGTACGGGTGCAGGGCCTGCCGGATGATCTGGTTGGTGACGTGCGGACCGTAGTAGTCGGACGTGTCGATATGGTTCACGCCGGCCGCGACGGCCTCGCGGAGGACGGCGACGGCACCGTCCGGGTCCTTGGGCGGCCCCCACACGCCGGGACCGGCCAGTTGCATCGCGCCGTAGCCGATCCGCTCGACCGTCAATGACGTGCCGGGGAACGTGAACCGGCCGCCGAGCGTGGCTTCACTCATTGTGTTGCTCCTTTCCAGTGCTGACACGAGCAAGTGTACGCGGTTTGGTTACAGAAGTCAAGTATTGAAACCCGTAACGTAGAACGCCGGCGGGCGTGGGCGCTTCGGCGAACTGTGTTGCATTGCGTCGCAAAGCCGACAGCCCTTACGCAGCAGCGATCGATTCGCCATGATCGTGGCAACCAGAGACAGGATCGTATCTATTTCGCGACGGCATGCGCATAATCGTGCGTTGCGCCACGATCGTGGCACCGCTGTGCCGCCATTCCCTTCACTCGCAGAACCCATCTTGCCGGGCTGCTTTGACGCCCACGAGAGGAACGACTGATGCCGCGAACCGCTTCCCGCAGAGGCTTCACCCTGATCGAGCTCCTGGTCGTCATCGCGATCATTGCCGTGCTGATCGCCCTGCTCTTGCCCGCGGTCCAGGCTGCCCGCGAGGCCGCGCGTCGCGCCCAGTGCGTCAACAACCTCAAGCAGATCGGGCTGGCCTTGCACAACTACATCTCGGTCGTCAACGTCCTGCCGCCGGGACGTATCAATTCTCACATCGCGGGACTGGGCAACTGCTGGGGCACGTATGCCCAACTGCTGCCGCAGCTTGACCAGCAAGTGATCTTCAGCTCCTTCAACTTCAACCTGCCGCCGGACGTCGATGACTCTCCGTCGGTGACCACGGCCCTGGCGAATAGCACCGGCTACTCGACGTTCATCAACTCGCTTCTGTGTCCCACGGACTCGGTGCCGGTGCTCGTCACGGTCGCTGGAACGCTGAACGCGACTCATAACTACAACGTCAATACCGGCTCGGCCTATCCGGTTGTTCAATTTCCCGTGGCGCCGCTCACGGGCATGCCTAACGGACCGTTCTTCGAGAATTCACGCACCAGCCCTGCGAACTTCGTCGACGGCATGTCGAACACGGTCGCGGTGACCGAGACGGTGCGGTCGATTCCCGGCTCGACGTACGCCACCAACCCGCTGGGCGTTTTCCTCGTCACCGGCGACAACGCGACCACCGGTCCGCCACTCAATTCGGACGCCGACTATGCCTCGCTGTGCCTGAGCCTGCCGTCGACGACCTCGCAATTTCAGGACAGCCGCGGAGTGCGGTGGCATTACGGGGCGCCGGGACACAGCATGTACAACCACCGGCGGGGCCCCAATGATCGACTCCCCGATTGCCGCGGCGGCTTGCCGCACAGCAACCGCTCCGACCCGCTCTGGAGCTGGCTGTCGCTCAATATCACGGCACGAAGCATGCATCCCGGCGGGGTCAACTCGCTCTTGGCCGACGGACACGTCCAGTTCATCAAGAATTCGGTCAACTTGGGAGTCTGGCAGGCGCTGGCGACCGTCGCCGGCGGCGAGGTCATCAGCTCTGACAGCTTCTAAGGCCCTCACTTGTGCTGAATGAGGTCCCAGAGGTTTCCGTAGAGATCTTGAAACACCGCGACGGTGCCGTAGCTTTCTTCCCTGGGTAGCCGAACGAAGACGACCCCCTTGGACTCGTAAGTCTTGTAGTCTCGCCAGAAGTCGTCGGTGTACAAGAAGAGGAAGACGCGTCCACCCGTTTGATTCCCGACTCGTGATTGCTGCTCGGGAGTCGCAGCTCGAGCGAGAAGGATGCGGGACTCTGTGGCATCTGGCGGAGCAACCACAACCCAGCGCTTGTCTTGCTCGGGGATGAACTTGTCTTCGATGAGCCGAAAACCAAGGACACCAACATAAAAGGCAAGAGCCTCGTCGTATTCGCGCACCACGAGGGAGACGAGACCGACTGACTGACGCACTATGTCAAGTTCCTCTGCCATTCGAAGAGCTTCCCAAAGCGAGGACAGCGGGTTGGTGAACCATCGATTCGTCTGTTCGAGAGAAGCAGCCGTGAGCCGACCCGCTTGTCGGATGAACTCGGGAGCGGTGGTTTACTTCTTCGCATCCCTCGCTTCGAGCTCGACGACCACGCGGAATTTCTGGCCCGCGTAGTCTGCCTTCTCGGTGATGAACTCGTGGGTCCCAATCGACCACCTGTCGCTGACGATACCTCGCCCCGTTCGCTGACTGCGGGCATTCTCCACGCCCGGCGGGTAGTGGGGATCGACCACGCTTTTTCGGACGTGATACGTGCCCTTGTCGCCCGTGATCTCCCACCAGCAACTGGCCATGTCGTACAGTCCCCAGGCGTTTGCCTTCTTGGACTTGACCGTTAGTGGCGCCTTGAATCCGCTCTGGCCGCTGCTGTTCTGGTCGTGGTACTTCTCCGCGAACCCCGGGTTGGACGTGCCGACGCGGGCCGCGTACTCCCATTCCGCGGAGGTCGGCAGGCGGACCCGCCTGCCGTTCTTCTCCGACAGCATGTCGCAGAATTTCTCGATGTCCACGAACGTCGGGTTCTGCACGGGCAGTTGCGGGTCCTTGACCAGGCTGGGATTTCTGCCCATGACGGCTTCGTAAATTTCCTGGGTGATGGGTATCTCGGCCATGTAGTAATCGCGGGTCAAGGTCACCAGGTGGGGGTACTCCTCAACGTGGTAGGGCCACATGTAGACCGGAGTGCCCATCAGGAACTGACCGGCCGAGATGTGGATGCACTGGAGCGTCTGCTTGGCGCCAACCTTCAAGACCAACGGGTCTCGGCCGGGCATGACGAAGGGCTTGTCGGCCGCGAGCATCTTGCCCGGGTATTTCAGCTTGCAGGGCTCGATTCGGGTGGCCGTGATCCACCTCTTAGGGCCCTCCTCGCTGATGGTGCCGGTCACGGCACTGGCGGTCGCGGGCATGCAGTAGTGGTTGTCGCCCCTGTTCTTCGCATCTTTCAAGGCGGGGCTGTCCGCGGCGATATGGTACTTCAGGCGCGTGCTGAACTGGTCCATCAACTTCTGGGCGGCCTCGGCGTCGAGCCCTTGGTCCGGGTAGAAGTCCTTCACGATCCGCTCCACCGTGGCGCGGACCTCGGCTGTCCCATCGATCGCGAACACCACGAGGCCGTGATCCTCCTTCTTCGGATCTGGGATGCACGCCCCGTTGCAGACAACGCTGCCGTGGACGCTCACTTCGGCGCCCCGGGCCTGCGAATGGCCGACGAGAAATGCGAGGGCTGCCAGCGTGATCGCGAAGCAGCACTTGCTCGAACGCCGTCGCTCTTGCCAGGATCGTCTCATGATGCGGCTCATTGGTCGGGGTTGCGGCCCCAAACCGGGGCGGTAGGTCCACGCAGCAATGTCGACCGGACGCCGATCTGGCGGTGTTGCCAAGAAGCAACCATATTTTGTAGCGGCGTAGGGGTCGCACATCGAATCCTGCACCCAATTTGCACCCAACGGAGCCACCGCAGCGGCCCAGTGCAGTCTGAAGGGTAGACACCGAGCGGCGTTTGCCCATTCGGCGGCATTCAGTCGGGTTTTGCCGCCGCGGGCGGCGCGATACAATCCGCATCGGAGACATCCAGGAATACGCTATCCCCAGAGCAACGGCAAGCAATCGAGTCGAACGGCCACGTTTCGATCGACGACGGCGCCTATGTGGTTGTCAAGGCGGCGGTGTATGAACGCCTGCGGTCGGTACCGGAGGCGGTGCCGCTGTCCATCGAAGAGCAGAAAGCGATGATCGCGCACATCGGCAAGAGAGTGGGCTGGGACGACCCTCGGATGGACGTGTACAACGAGCTCGATCCCCGCCCCAAGCCATGAAGCGCGGAGACGTGGTGATCATCGATTTCCCTTACAGTGACCGGACCGGTGGCAACGTCCGCCCGTCGCTCGTTGTCCAGTCGGACACGCCGCAGACAATGCAGAAGGTGAACCAGTGCCCCAAGGCGGCGTTGGGGCTGCCGTGATGGGTACCCAGCAGTGTCACCGCCACAATGGCCCGGGAGGCTTGCCTCCTCTGCCTGGCCGATTGCGCCCTCGTTGGCTCCTTGGCTCCCGTCCGCTCCACCCGCTTCAGCTTGGGATACTCGGCAGGTCCAGGCGCCTGTTCCCTGGCGCACTCGATCGCGGCGGCGTATCCCGCGTCGGCGTGGCGCATGACGCCGGTCGCCGGATCGTTCCAGAGCACGCGCTCGAGGCGGCGAGCGGCCTCCGGCGCTGCCGTCGGCCACGATCACCAGGCCGGCGTGCTGAGAGTAGCCCATGCCGACACCGCCGCCGTGGTGGAACGACACCCAGGTGGCGCCCGACGCGCAATTGAGCAGCGCATTCAAGATCGGCCAGTCCGACACGGCGTCGGAACCGTCTTTCATCGCTTCGGTTTCGCGGTTCGGCGAGGCGACCGAGCCGGAGTCGAGATGGTCGCGGCCGATCACGATCGGCGCTTTCAGCTCGCCACTGGCGACCATCTCGTTGAAGGCCAGCCCCAGCCGGTGCCGGTCGCCCAGGCCGACCCAGCAGATGCGGGCGGGCAGGCCCTGAAACTTGATCTTCTGCACGGGCCAGGTCGAGCCAGTTGTGCAGGTGCCTGTTGCCGGGCAGCAGAGCTTTCACCTTCTCGTCGGTTCGGTAGATGTCCTCGGGATCGCCGGAGAGTGCGACCCACCGGAAGGGGCCGATCCCGCGGCAGAACAGCGGGCGGATGTAGGCCGGCACGAAGCCGGGAAAGCTGAAGGCATCGGCGACGCCCTCGTCCTTGGCCATCTGGCGGATGTTGTTGCCGTAGTCGAACGTCGGCACGCCTGCCTTGTGGAACTCGAGCATCGCACCGACTTGCTCGGCCATCGAGCGCCTGGCCGCCCGCTCGACCCCCTTGGGATCGTGCTCGCGAGCCCAGGCCCATTGCTCGAGCGTCCAGCCCTTGGGCAGATAGCCATTGACCGGGTCGTGGGCCGAGGTCTGGTCGGTGACGACGTCGGGCCGGATTCCTCGGCGCACCAGCTCGGGATAGATCTCCGCGGCGTTGCCCAGAAGACCGACGGAGACCGGCGTCTTGTCGCGGCACGATCGGGCGATGATTTCGAGCGCCTCATCCAGGCTGTTCGACTGGCGGTCCAGGTAGCCGGTCTTCAGGCGCATCGCGATGCGGGAGGGCTGGCATTCGACGGCCAGGCACGAGGCGCCGGCCATCACCGCCGCCAGCGGCTGGGCGCCGCCCATGCCGCCCAGGCCCGCGGTCAGGATCCATCGACCGGCGAAATCGCCGCCGTAATGCTGTCGAGCCACTTCGACGAACGTCTCGTAGGTGCCTTGCACGATTCCCTGGGTGCCGATGTAGATCCAACTGCCCGCGGTCATCTGGCCGTACATCATGAGCCCTTTGCGGTCGAGCTCATGAAAGTGGTCCCAGTTCGCCCAGGCCGGCACGAGGTTGGAATTGGCGATCAGCACGCGCGGGGCGTCGGCGTGGGTGCGAAAGACGCCGACCGGCTTCCCCGACTGGACGAGCAGCGTCTGGTCGTCCTCGAGCCGGCGCAGCGTCTCGACGATTCGATCGAAGCTCTCCCAGTCGCGCGCCGCCCGGCCGATGCCGCCGTAGACGACCAGCTCCTCGGGCCGTTCGGCGACCTCGGCGTCGAGGTTGTTCATCAGCATTCGCAACGGCGCCTCGGTCTGCCAGCTCTTGCGCACTTCGCGCCGAGCCGCGTGGCGCGCGGATGGTGCGTGTCTTGTCGATGCGAGTCATCGGGGTGCTCCTTGGGTCGATCGATGCCGCAAACTCGAACGCAGGCTTGCAGAACCTCGACGCAGCGCGGCCGCTCATCGGTGCGGCGTAAACGGTCGTCGAATGCGGGCGGCCAGTTCGTCTCGTCGACGCGGCCGATCGGTTCAGGCAGATAGCCCCGGCAGGCGAGCTCCATCTGGATCGCGTGCACGCCCGCTTGCGGCTTGCCGTGATGGCGGGTGATGAAGCCCCCGCGAAAACGGCCGTTGGTGACGCGGCTAAACGATGTCGCGTCGCACGCGGCCTCGACCGCCGCCGTCAGCTCGGGCGCACAGCTCGCTCCGCCGTTCGTGCCGATGTTGAAGTGGGGCAGGACGCCTTCGAACAGACGCGGGATCGACGACCGGATCGAATGGCCGTCGTAGAGCACGACCTGATCGTGCACGCCGCGCAGCCGCTCCAGCTCGGCCGACAAGGCCTCGTGATAGGGCACGAACCAGCGCGCCTTTCGTCTCTCGATCTCGGCCGCGTCTCGGCACGTCGCCCGCTCTGATAGAGCGGCTCGCCGTCGAACGTCGTGGTCGGGCAAAGCTCGGTCGTCGCCTGGCCGGGGTAGAGCGATCGCCCGGACGGGTCGCGATTGACGTCGATGACCGTCCGCGAGATCGCCGTGTGCACGATGGTGGCATCGAGCATGCCGGCAAGCTCGTAGAGCCGGTCGACCCACCAGTCGGTGTCCTTGCGGGCGAGCCAGCGCAGAGACGAGCCTGCGTCTCGATATCGGCGGGGATGTCGGTTCCCGCGTGCGGGATGCTGACCACCAGGGGCGCCGACCACGCCGAATCGTCAGCCAGTCGCCGCTCATGGGATCGCTCCGATAATCGACGGCAGGGGCGTTTCCAGGCCGGCGATCAAAGCGCCCTCGCGCACCAGCGCGGTCGCCGCCTGCAGGTCGGGGTGGAGATAGCGGTCGTCTTCCAGGCGCGGCACGCGGCTGCGAACCGCGGCGCGCACCCGCTCGAGATCGTCGCTGCTCGTCAAGGGGGCGTGAAAGTCGCACCCCTGTGCGGCCGCCAGGATCTCGACACCCAGGATCGCGGCGGCGTTCTCGGCCATGGCGATCAACCGGCGTGCGGCGTGCGCCGACATCGACACATGGTCTTCCTGGTTGGCACTCGTGGGGATCGAGTCGACGCTGGCGGGAAAAGCGCGCTGCTTGTTCTCGGAAACGAGGGCCGCCGCCGTCACCTGCGGGATCATGAAGCCCGAGTTCAGGCCGGGCGCAGGCGTCAGGAACGCCGGCAGGCCCGAGAGAGCCGGGTCGACCAGCATGGCGGTTCGGCGCTCCGAGAGCGAGCCGATCTCGCAGATCGCGATCGCGATCATGTCCGCGGCGAAGGCGACCGGCTCGGCGTGGAAGTTGCCGCCGGAGAGCACTTCGTCGCTGCCGGCTTCGCTCGCGGGGAAGACGAGCGGGTTGTCGGACACGCCGTTGGACTCGATCCGCAGCGTCTCGGCGGCCTGGCGCAGCAGGTCGAGGACCGCCCCCATCACTTGCGGCTGACACCTGAGGCAGTACGGGTCTTGCACGCGCGCGTCTCCCGTCAGATGCGAGGCACGGATCTGCGGAGCCGGCCATGAGCCGCCGTATCGCCTCGGCCGTCTCGATCTGGCCGCGATGACCGCGAAGCTTGTGGATTCGGGCGTCGAACGGCGTATCCGAGCCCTTGGCCGCCTCGGTCGACAAGGCGCCGGTGACCAGGGCACTCTGAAAGAGGACTTCGGCCTCGAACAGAGCCGCCAGCGCATAGGCGGTCGAAAACTGGGTGCCGTTCAAGAGTGCCAGCCCTTCCTTGGGACCAAGTTGCAGCGGCTCGAGGCCGGCCTCGGCAAGGGCCCTGGCGGCCGGCATGGTGCGCCCTCTGACCAGGATCTCGCTCGCCCCGATCATCGCCGCGGCCATGTGCGCCAGGGGGGCCAGGTCGCCCGAGGCACCCACCGAGCCCTGGGCCGGCACGACCGGAATCAAGTCGCGCTCGAGCAGCGCCTCGAGCATGGCGACCGTCTCCGGCCGGACGCCGGAGGCGCCCTGGGCCAGGCTTGCGAGCTTGAGCGCCATCATCAGCCGCACGATCGGCGCCGGCGTCGTCTCGCCCACGCCGGCCGCGTGCGACAGCACGATGTTGCGCTGCAAGGTCTCGAGGTCGCCCGTGCGCGATCCTGACGCTCGCCAGCTTGCCGAACCCGGTGTTGATGCCGTAGACCGGCTCGCCCTTGGCGACGATCCGATCGACGGCCTCGGCGCTCGCGGCGGATCGCGGCGCGGCAGCCGGGATCGACCATCAGCGCGGCACCGCGATAGATGGCGTGCCACTCCGCCAAGCGCGACCAGGCCCGGTCGCAGCAGAACGGGCGTCATTGTCCTCTCCAGACACGGGCATGGAGCGGGTTGAACCCCATGCGGTAGACGAGCTCGGCCGGGCGATCGATGTCCCAGATCGCCAGGTCGCACGACTTGCCGGCCTCGAGCGTACCGACGTCCGACAGCCGCCCGAGCGCGCGCGCCGCCTCGCGCGTGACGCCGGCGATGCACTCGTCGACCGTCAGGCCGAAGAGCGTCGCGCCCATGTTCATCGTCAAGAGCAGCGAGGTGAGCGGCGACGTGCCCGGGTTGCAATCGGTCGCCAGGGCAATCGGGACGCGGTGGCGTCGCAGCAGCTCGACCGGCGGCCGCCTGGTCTCGCGCAGGAAGTAAAACGCGCCCGGGAGCAGCACCGCGACGACGCCGGCCGCCGCCATCGCCCGCACGCCCGCTTCGTCGGTGTATTCGAGATGATCGGCCGAGAGCGCCTCGAACCGAGCCGCAAGCGCCGCGCCGTGCCGGTTCGACAACTGATCGGCGTGCAGCCTCACCTCGCAGGCCGTGCGCTCGCGCGGCCTCGAACACGCGCGCGGTCTGCTCGGGAGAGAAACCGATGCCTTCACAGAAAGCGTCCACCGCCTCCGCCAGGCCCTCCGCGGCCACGGCCGGAATCATCTGGGTGCAGACCAGATCGATGTATGCATCTGCGCTGGCGGCCTCGGGCGGGAGGGCGTGAGCGCCCAGAAACGTGGCCACGATCGTGACCGGGCGCCGCTGTGCCAGGGCGCGCGCGGCTCGCAATTGCTTTCGCTCGGTGTCGAGGTCGAGACCGTAGCCCGACTTCACTTCGATCGTGGTCACGCCTTCGGCGATCAGGGCGTCCAGCCGCCGCAGAGCGGAATCGACCAGCGCCTCTTCGCTCGCCGCGCGCGTCGCTCTCATCGTCGACAGGATTCCGCCGCCGGCCCTGGCAATCTCGTCGTAACTCGACGCCTCGCAAGCGGAGCTCGAATTCGTGCGAGCGATCGCCGGCGTGGATCAGGTGAGTGTGACAGTCGATCAGCCCCGGCGTGATCCAGCGGCCGGCGCAGTCGATGCGCTCGGACGCGTCGAGATCCGGCGGAGCATCCGCCGCGGCGCCGGCGTACACGATGCGCGTATCTCGGCAGGCGACGATCCCGTCCGGCACTTCGCCCATGCCAGAGCGGTCTGATCGCAAGGTCGCGAGCTGCGCGTTCAGCCAGATCCGATCGCAGAACATGGCGGCCTCTCGCGCGATGGCCATTGCGTCCATCGCCGCGGAAATCTATAAGAAACGTACCGAATTCACCTACGGGATTGTCTAGCTGCGCGGCCACGGACGAGGGACCTGGCCCGACTGATGACGAGCTTGTGGTTCCAATCGTTGCTTGCTGCCGGACGGCTGGGCCGAGCGGGTGCAGATCGACATCGTCGACGGCCGCATCCATTCGATCGAGGCGGGTGTGTCGCCGGAGCCTGACGCGGAACGCCACGCGATCGGCGTGCCCGGCCTTCCCAACGTTCACAGCCACGCCTTCCAGCGCGGCATGGCGGGCCTCACCGAGGTCCGCCGGGCCGACCGGCGACAACTTCTGGTCATGGCGCGAAACGATGTACCGGTTCGTCGACGCCATCGGCCCCGACGACATGGAGGCCATCGCCGCGTTCGCCTACATGGAGATGCTGGAAGCCGGCTTCACTCGCGTCGGTGAGTTTCACTACGTTCACCACGACCGCGGCGGTCGACGATTTGCCGATCCCGCCGAGATGGCGAGCCGCATCGCCGCGGCTGCGCACGCGGTCGGGATCGGCTTGACGCTCCTGCCCGCATTCTACGCCCATTCCGGCTTCGGCGGCGCGGCACCCGACCCGCGTCAGTCGCGCTTCGTCACTGACGTCGACGGCTACGCCACGACTGCTCGACCGTAGCCGGCAAGCGGTGTCTCGGCTCGACGACGCCGTCGTCGGCGTCGCCCCTCATAGCCTTCGAGCCGTGCACGCCCGAGGAGCTCAGAGTCGGTGATCGGCCTGGCCGAGCGATGCGCCCGTGCACATCCACCTCGCCGAGCAAGCGAAAGAAGTGGAAGACTGTCTGAACTGGTGCGGCCGCCGTCCCGCGACCTGGCTGCTCGATGCGTTCGACGTCGATGATCGCTGGTGTCTTGTGCACGCGACGCACGTCGATCAACACGAGCTCGAACGCATCGCCGCCAGCGGTGCCACGGTCGGCCTTTGCCCGATCACCGAAGCCAACCTGGGCGACGGCATCTTCCCGGCCGCGCAATTCCTGGCTCTCTCGCGGATCTTATGGCATCGGCTCCGATTCGAACGTTCTGATCGACGCCGCGCAGGAGTTGCGCATCCTCGAGTACACGCAGCGCCTGGCGCGTCGCGCCCGCAACGTCATGGCACACGCACGATGGCCGCTCGACCGGGCGAGCGCTCTTCGAGTCGCGCGCTCCAGGGGGGCTCTCGAGCACTGGGCATTCCGAATCGTCGGATCTCGCACCCGGCGCTGCTGCCGACCTGATCGCGCTCGACTCGAATCACGACGCCCTGACGGACCGGCGCGGAGATGCGGTCCTTGACGGCTGGATCTTCGCCGCCCGCCTGCCCGCCGTCGACTGCGTTTGGCGGTACGGCAGAAAAGTCGTCTCCGGCGGCCGGCATCTGCTGCGCGAGCAGATCAGCGTCGCGATATCGAGCGTCGATGAAAAGACTTGCTGGCAGTTTGAATCCGTGAGCTCCATTGGTCAGCGCCGCGTTCCCAGAACAAGGTCAGGGCACAGCCGGGACTGTTGCCTGTTCCCCTTGACCTGCCTCCCGTAGAATTCGGGTAATCCACCGGAAGGGAGGCGAAAAAGTCATGAGCGTGCGCACGAGCCGGTCCGTTGTGAGGAGCCTGCTGCTTGCTTTGGGTCTGATAGCGGCCGCTTGCGCCAGGAGCAAAGAAGGCGCAGCAGAAGGGGATGACGAGATCGCCAAGCGGGGCACCATCGAGGTCACCGCGCGATTGGTCGAGGTCCCCGACGGGGCGATCTTCGAGCGAGAACTATACAACTACGCGACCGTCCTGAAATACCAGGTGCTCGAAGTCCACCGCGGGAAAGTCAAGGGCGAGACCATCTACGTTGGCCACTACAATCCGTTCAAGCCCCGATCCGAAGCAGCCGATAAGCGCGTGCCAGACGTCGGCGGCACTCTCAAGTCGTTCCGTGCCGGCCAGGTGCACCGCATGGCGTTGGAAGGATCGATGCTTGAACATTTCACGGGAGGTATCCTCAACTTGTATTCCGAGGAAGACACCGACCCGATCTACTGGGCCGTCTGGACGAATCTGGTCAGCGGTTGACGGGCCGTGAGCGCACAATCGCCGGTTCGGCGTCCCTCTCGCGGTTAGATGGCCTGGCTGACCATGGTCTTCACCACCTATCTCTTCGTCTTTTACTTTCTGCCGCTTTTCCTGCTGTTCTACTACGCCCTCGCCGGCTTGAACCGGCAGGCCGGCGCAACGGATCGGCGGACCTCGCTGCTGCTCAACACGCTGTTGGTGCTTGCAAGCTACATCTTCTACGGTTGGTGGAATCCCTGGTTCATCTTCCTGATGCTGGGGATCACCGTGGTGAACTATGTCTGCGGACGGATCATCGGCCTGCCGGGGACGAGCCGGAGGCTCCGCTTCTGGGTCGTGACGTGCGCCATCGCCGTGAGCCTGGGCACGCTCGGATTCTTCAAGTATTTCCTGTTCTTCGAGGCCAACCTGAACCAGGTGCTGGCCTGGCTTGGAGCCGGCACGGTGCGCGTGCTTGAGATCACCTTGCCCATCGGGATCTCGTTCTACACGTTCCATGCGCTCAGCTACACCATCGACGTCTATCGCGGTACGGCTCCGCCCGTCCGGTCGTTCATCGATTTCGCTTGCTATATTGCGCTCTTTCCCCAGCTCGTTGCCGGGCCCATCATCCGCTACAACACCGTGGCCCTAGAGCTCGTCCATCGCTCCCACACGTGGGAGAAGTTTGGGTCAGGGGTCACACTGTTCGTCCTCGGCTTCGCCAAGAAGATTTTGCTGGCCAATCCGTTGGGCCGGGTCGCCGACGCCGCCTTTGATGCTCAGTCGCTTTCCATGCCCGATGCCTGGTTCGGAGCGCTGGCTTACGCGCTGCAGATCTACTTCGATTTCTCGGGTTATTCCGACATGGCCATCGGCCTGGGACGGATGATCGGCTTCGAGTTCCTCAAGAATTTCGATTCTCCCTACCAGGCCGAGAGCATGACCGACTTCTGGCGGCGCTGGCACATCTCGCTCTCTACGTTTTTGCGCGATTATCTTTACATTCCTTTGGGGGGCAATCGTAAGGGCTCCCTCCGCACTTACGTGAACCTCATCGTCGTCATGCTTCTGGGCGGGCTGTGGCACGGCGCGAACTGGACGTTCGTCGCCTGGGGGGCGTATCACGGTACCCTGCTGGCCTTCGAACGTTTCCGGGGCAAGCGCGGCGCTTTTCAACAATGGCCGCGGCCGGTCCGCGTGGCGGCCACGTTCGTGCTGGTGCTTTTCTCATGGGTCCTGTTTCGCTCGGCCAATCTGCACGAGGCCATGAACTACCTGGGGGCCATGGCCGGGCAGGGGGGATCCGGCTCCGGCCGGCTGCTGTTGCCCGCGCTGCTGTATACACAAGAGAGCTTCCTGATTATGGCCATCGGGGCCGTGGTCGTCGCCTGGCCCATCCAGGCGCACGAGTGGAGCAGGCAGGTCACCTGGCCCAAGGCAATCCTCGTGCATCCGCTGTTTTGCGCCTCGCTCTTGGCGATGTTCTCGCAGTCGTTCAACCCGTTCCTCTACTTCCAGTTCTAGGTTCCCTGCCGTGCTAGTGGACCGTCGTCCGTACATCGCTGTGGCCGCTGTCTTCCTCGCCGTGATCATGGCGCCGGGCCTGATTCAGACGGTTTCCGAGCTTCGCTACGGCGAGCCGCCGCGTGCGCTCGACGTCTTCCGCCAGCCTCCGACGGCCCGGAACCTGCACGCGTACGAGCACAGCCTCGAGCAGACGAGTCACGTGATCAAGGAGCTCCGGCCGTGGATGCAGTACCTGGAGTGGAAGTTCCTCGCCGATGCCGGTGAGAAGGTTGTCGTGGGGCGTGACGGTTGGCTCTTTTATCGACCGAGCGTGCGCTATGTGATCGAGCGCCCCGACCGGCGCCTTCCACCGAACCTCTTGCCGCGATCCGATCGTTCCGCGATCAACTCCAGGCGCGGCAAATCCGGCTGCTGGTCGTTCCGGTGCCCAACAAGGAATGCGTCTATCCCGGGATGCTCGCCAAGGGGGCAGAAGACGCCGGAGTCATCGTGTGCGAACAGACGCGCCGCCTGCTCGATCAGTTGGAGCAGTGCGGCATCGAGTACGTCGACCTGTTCGAGGTCTTTCGCCGAGCACGGCAGGAGGAGGGCCGGTCGAATCCGCGGCGGCTCTACCTGGCTCAGGACAGCCATTGGTCGCAGGAGGGTGCACGGGTGGCCGCCGGCGCAGTCGCGCGGCGAGTGCTCGATGGAGGCATCGTTCATCGGGGTGATCGCGCGTACGTCGAGCATTCAATCACCGTCCGGCGCCACGGCGATCTGGTCGAGATGCTGCAGGCGCAGCAGATCGAGCGCGCCCTGGAACCGGAGAGTCTGACGTGCCTGCAAGTGCTCCAGTCAGACACGAAGGCGCCGTACCGCGATACTCCCGAGTCCGAGGTCTTGATCCTGGGCGACAGCTTCCTGCGGATTTATGAGACGGACGAGCCTGGTGCCGCAGGGTTCATCGCACACCTTGCGCGGGAGCTTGGGCAGCCGCTGACCTCGATTGTCAACGACGGCGGGGCCTCCACGTTGGTCCGGCAAGAGCTGGCACGGCGCCCGGCGCTCCTATCGAACAAAAAGCTGGTGATCTGGGAATTCGCCGAGCGCGATATTCGTTATGGAATGCTGGGCTGGCAAATCGTTTCCCTGGCGCGGTCAAAGACGACTCCCAGATGAGCGACGCGATCCGCCGCGAGCGAGCGAGCCTGGCGCCGGCTGGTGCTTCGCGACGTCCCGTGGTGATGCGCGCATCCTTGCCGCCCCGGCGCGGCGCACGTAACATGAGCATTGGCCACGCATGAACGCCTCGGCAAGCCGACCCCGCGAGCCGGCCGCAGCGAAGCCCGCAAATCGCCGCTGTCCTAGCCAGAGCGCCCAATCTCTCAAAACAGGACAATTCCCCGCGAATTAACGTGAAAGGGGAAACCCGTTCGTGCGTTGCAGCCGCTTGGGCCGAGCCTCGAAAATTCGGGCTCGGCGTGACGTTGGCCACCCCCTTGCTGAATCGGCCGTTGCGGTTCTATGATTTCTTTAGGACCGATTATAATCACCCACGCTTATCTTGATGTGCCGATGGGATGCTCCTTATGAGGTTCTTAATCACTCGATTGAGCCTTGCTCTCTTGAGCTTTTGCTTCCTGGGGTTGGCCGGTTGCGGCGAGGACAACGAGTCATTCATCAAAGAGCAAGCGGCCAAGGCGAAAGGAACCATCCCGGGTTCTCGCACTGCCCAGGCCCAGACTCAGGATGAGTATTACGAGATCACCCCTGGAGTCTCGGGGGCGGGTACGCGTACCGGACCTCGGCCGGACCAAGGCACCGGTTATCCCGGCCCGAGGTAGTCGTTGGCGGTTGCTGCTGGAGGAATGTCCAGCCGTTTTCTTGGAGCACTTGTCCCATTGCCATTCTGCGTCTTTCGTGAGGTGACGGACAATGACTCGAAGAAGCCGCGGTTCTGAGATCTGATCTTCGGCACCCTGGCGGTGCCCCCTATTTTCCGAAGATCACGGTGACGCTGTCGCTGGAGTTGTTCGTAGTCACGATTTCGGCCTTTTGATCGCCATCGAGGTCCCGAAGTACGAGGCCCTTGGGGTGTCCCGGAACCGATACCTCGGCGCGGGATGCGATCGCGCCCGTGCGGCTCATCGCGAAGACCAAGATCTTGTCGCCGTCCGGGTTCGAGACTGCCACGTCGGCGACCCCGTCACCGTTGACATCGCCGATCGCGGGAATGTTGGGAAACTTTCCGGTGACAAACGGCGAGCCCGCCATTTTGGTGAAAGTACCGAGTCCATCGCCGATCAAGATGGTCAGCCCATCCTGGCCTGATCGATCCGAGGTGCTGCTCGGCGAGTTCACGATCGCCAGGTCGGGCTTCCCGTCGGCATTGACGTCCCCGACGGCGACATTGAATGGAGAATCGCCGCAAGGGACAGGCGAACCCGCGGGTTGCCGAAAATTGCCGGTGCCGTCGCTAAGCAGAATCGTGACGTTGTCTCCTTCGAGGTTCGGGCTGATGATGTCGGTTCTGCCGTCGCCGTTTAAATCGGCGACGCGAACTCGCTGGTAGGGGTGCTTGCCGACGGCCACGTATGTGCCCGGCGTCGCGAAGCGGCCCTTGCCGTCGCCGAAGAGGATCACCAAGCGATCCTCGGCCCAACTGTCCGTCACGAGATCAAGGCTCCCATCGCCGTTGAAGTCGCCGGCCGCCACGCTGTGCACGTGCGGCCTGACGACCACTGTGGCAGGCGAGCTCGGCGCTGGCGCAAACGCCCCCCGCCCGTCGCCTAGCAGCACCGTAAGGTGCTGTGTTTCATGGTTCGCGATCGCCAGATCGGCGCGACCGTCGCCGTTGAAATCACCGCCGGCCAGATCATTCGGGCTGGGGCCGGCGGCAAATGGCGAGCCGCGCGACGTTGAGAAGCCTCCCTTGCCATCATCCAGCAGCACGGAAACGCTGCCGCCTTTCTCATTCGCCACCACCAGATCGAGCCTGCCGTCGCCGTTGAAGTCTTCGACCAGAACACTCCCGGGCGCTCTTCCGACGGCGAAGTGCCTATCGCTTGAACGCGGCGCGATACAGCTTGCAACGAACGACACGCAGAGGACTGAGAGGACGGTTTTCCGCCTGATCACGGACCCCTCCGACTCGTCAGCGGGCCGATTGAGCACACGGGCAACAGAATGAGCGTTGCGTTCTATGGAGTACCACACACGGGGAGTAGAGCGGTGAGCACTCTGCCTCTGGGATCACTTGCCGTGTGCACATGGTCAAGTCGTCAATTGGTCGCGCCTGGTGGCTTGTCGCGCACCGGCTCGGGTGATAAAAGAACAGCGCCCTTCGGGTCTGAACACGTCATGGCAATGATAAGAAGGACGAACCTTGATGCAGCCCTACATTGTATGCGACGAGTGCGGCCGCCGCGATGAACGCACACTGCACGTCGGGCAAAAGTGCAATGACCGGCTTGGACCAAACAAATATTGCGCGGGACTGATGCGCCGGCCGGCTGAGTGTCATCGATGCCATCAGCCCGTCGCGCAGCACTTACTCAAGCTCGAATCCACGTTCGGGCACGATGACAGACTTCCTCTCTTGCCAGGAACGGAGCGTAATCGAATCGACTTGTGCAGCGAGTGCAGGAGCGAGTTCATCGAATGGCTCACGGGCGAAAAGGCCACGGAAACTCTCGATGATGCGGAGGGATAGGCCCGCGGTCAACGAGGCCGGCGGCTGCGAGGGGCATCTCCAGATCGCCCCGGCAAGACGGCGTTCGCTGACGCGCTAGAGGCACATCCACATCAGCACATCCTTGCCCTCGGACAACTCGTCTTCTTCACGGCGCGAACGGCTTGGCGGGAAAGGCCAGGTCCAAGATCAGGAGCTGGAAGTCGGGGCGACTGCAGGGAATCAAGCGCGGTCTCGGCGCGGCACTCCGCGAAATCGCGATAGCCCGAGCCGATTGCCCTCTGCAAGAGTGCCATCGACTGGTCGACCTCGGCCGACGCTTCGTGGGCCGGAATGCCGGTGCCGGCGCGGCCGGCAAGGATCGACAGCGTGGCGTGACAGCACGCGAGCTGGAACCATTTCCAGCCGGAACGTAGCGGCATTGCCTCCCACACCCCCAATGAGCGGCGCGTGTCGGCTGCGGAACCCGCAAGGTCGCCAAGGTCAAGGCGGGCCAGGCCGCGTCCCCGAAGGGCGTAAGCGAGCCGGACCTGGTACGCGGGACTCTTGGGATTGTCTTTCAAGAGCGCATCCACGATCGCGAGCGCACGGTCGTACCCGTCGCGGGCCTCCGCGGGACTGTGTTCCGTGCGCAGAAACTCTGAAAAGTTGATGGCCGAGACAGCCAGGTTAGCTCGAAATTCGACAACCTTGGGGTTGGCGTCGGCCAGCTTCTGCTCGACTGCCAGCGCCTTCCTGAAAGTATCCCGCGCACCGGTGTTGTCACCCGTCTCGGCAAGTTTGACAGCGATGCTCGCCAGAGTGTGCTGCAGATCTCGCTGGAAGTGAGTGACGCCGGGGTTGGCGTCGACCACTTTCTGCTCGATCGCCAGCGCGCTCTTGAGGGCTGCCAAGGCCCCCGCTTTGTCGCCCACGTCCGACAGTCGATTGCCGATGTTGTGGTGGCTGAGCGCCACCATCTGCTGGAAAGCTGTCACGCTGGGATTTGCGTCGGCCAACTGCTGCTGGATGGCGAGTGCCCGCCGGGAGGACTCGAGCGCCTCGCCCGTTCTTCCCATATCCGACTGCAGCAGTCCGATGTTGTGGTGAGTTCTCGCCAGGTCTTGCTGGAAGTTAACGACGCTGGGGTTTGCGCTTGCCAGCTTCTGGTGAATCGACACCGCCCGCCCGTATGACTCCAGGGCTTCGGTGCGCTCGCCGAGACGAGCTTGCACCACGCCGATGTTGTTGTAGGTGTTCGCCAGCTCCCTCTGAAGCTGTAGCACGCTCGGGTTTGCGTCTGCCAGCTTCTGCCGGATGGCCCGCGCTTTCTGGTACTCCACCAGCGCACCGGCGTGATCCCCCGTATCATCCAGAATCGTGGCGAAATAATGATAAGCCATGGCCGCGACGCCTCGAGCTTCGTCACTCGCGCCCGCCTGGGTTCCGGCTTCTTGAGCCAGCCGTACCGCCTCCTCGAGCGACGCTCTCGCCCCTGGCGCGTCACCGGTTTTTTTCTGCAACCACCCGATCGCTTTCAGGCTGCGCGGTATCTCGAGCTTTGTCTCCTCGTCTGCGTCCGGCTGGGATGCCAGCGCCCTACGCAACGCGAGAGCCTTACGATGGATCGCCAGCGCCGCGGTCTGGTCACTGATCGATTCCGTCAGTTCTCCGAGCTGGAAGTACGCGCTGCCCATCGCCTTGCGCGAGGCCGTGTCGGGGTGGTCCTTGAGCAGCCCTTGGAGCTTGTTATAGAAGTCGACCGCGTTTCGGAGCAGCCTGTCGCGGAGGGGCTTGAACTGGTCGGCCTTGAGAACCAGGTCGTCGCCAACCTCGCCCTCGAAGAGCTTGATCGCCTCCATCGCCAGGTTGAACCGCTGCTTCTCGCGCTCGTTGGCCGACTTGAGATCGGCGTTCGACTGTTTGACGTGGTTGTTGGCCAGCGCCAGGTCGAGATTCGCACTCTTAAGTTCGGCGTTGGCCTGGGTCTGCACGGCGAGGACGGCGGCGGTGCCAGCCAAGGCGACCAGCACCGAGGCCGCCAGCGCAGTCACCGCGGTCCGGTGCCGCCGCGCCCAGCGTCGGGCCCGGCGCGCCGAATGGTTCGCGCCAGGCGGCGACCGGTTCGTCGGCCATCCACCGCTCCAGATCGTCGGCCAGGGCCTTCGGGGTCGCGTAGCGGTCCTCGGGCTTCGTGGCCATGGCGTTCAGGCAGATGGCCTCGAGCGCCTTGTCGAGCGACGGATCGAGCTGAGAGGGCGGTGGGAAGTGTCCCTCCTGCACGGCTCGCAGGATGGCCCGGACGTCCTCGCCCTCGAACGGCGGCTTGCCGGTCAAGATGCAGTAGAACGTGGCGCCCAGGCTGTAGACGTCGGACCAGGGCCCCAGGCGGTCGAGGTCGCCCCGCGACTGCTCGGGGCTCATGTAAGCCGGCGTGCCCAGGGTGCTGCCGGGCAGGGTTTCGGATGAGCCGGATGACGACGGTGCGATGGTTTGCTCGCCGGCCGACGGGTCGGCGCGGCCGATCGCCTTGGCCAGGCCCCAGTCGACGACCAGCGTCTCGCCGTGCTTGCCCACGATGATATTGGCCGGCTTGATGTCGCGGTGGAGCACGCCGCGCGAGTGGGCATAATCGATGGCGTTGCAGACGTCGAGGAAGCGGCGGAGGAGCTTGCGGAGTTCGAGCTCGCGCGAGCCTCGGCTCGCGTGGAACTGCTCGATCGCCTCTTTGAGCGACTCGCCCTTGATGAATCGCATCGCGTAATACGGCCGGCCGTCGCCGTAGGTGCCCAGACTGTAAACCGGCACGACGCCGGGGTGCTCCAGGCCGCCGGTGATCTCTGCCTCGGCGACGAACCGCTGGCGGCTCACCACATCGTCGGCGTGCCTCTCGAGAATCTGCTTGAGCGCCACCTCGCGGTTCAGCTCGCTGTCCAGCGCCACGAACACCGCGCCCAATCCACCGCGCGCATGGGGACGCAAGATGCGGAACCGCTGGCTGTCGCCGGTTGACAGACCGAAGGTGAGGCCTGCGGTGGGATCGGGGTTCTCATCGTTAGATGCGATGGTCTCGCCGTTCCCGCTGCGGGCGACCCGGGTGAGCGTGGCCTGGATGTCCGGCTCGCCCAGGTTTGCCAGGCTGGCGTGAGTCGCGGGATTGGTCGCCACTGCGGCCAGGCTCTTCTCGACTTCGCCGCCATGCGTCTCCAGGTGGGCACTGGCCAAAACCTCGAGCGCCGCGCGCTTGGCTCTGGTCAGGTCGCCTCGCGCTTCCAGGTGGTCGGCCAGGCTCTTCGACTTGTCGAGCGTCCAAGCCTGGAACGCATGCACGAGCTGCCCCTGGTCGATCAGGGTGTTCTGGAGCGCAAGCAGTCCGAAAAGCAAATGGCGATCGGCGTTAGCGATCATGAGAATACTCCGGCCAACGGCGTCGTCACCGGCAACCCCTACCACGAGAACAGGCTCATTCGTTGGGTGAACGTCGCGATAAGGCATTATCGCATAAACGCGCGGGCCGTCCATATCCGGCGGTCGGCCTGGTCACCGTTGGTCCGTTGCGTCTTCTCAAACGGAGGTCTTCGTGCCCCACTCCACCGGCGTCGTTGACCCGGTGGACGCGCATTATGGTCGAGGCCCAATCATTGCCACGGTATAGTTGCGCTCGTTTAGCCGCGTGACCACCAGGCACCGAGTCTGCCGCACAGGAGCACGAGGAACGATCCCACCGCGATCATGGCGCTGTTGAGAGCCCGCTGATCGACATCTCCGAGCCGGGGGTCTGTCCAATACGCACAGGTGAAGATGAGACCGGCGCAGAGGCCGAAGAATCCCAGGAACTGGATTGCGTCCCAGCCCTTTCCGATTTTCTGGACGGACGCTGTCGGCATCACGGGTGTTCCAGGCGCTGCGGCAGAGATTGACGGGATACCCTCATTATATCACCAGGCATCCCCGCTGTAAGCCAGCACGCGACCGCCTGGAATGCTCGCCACAAATCCCTTGGCACTCTCGACCGAAATCAGTCTGCGCTGACCCGGTTTCCGGCCGAGCGCAACGTGAGAGCGGCATGATCTGTGGAGTAGGCTTCCGGCCCGAGCGGACTGGTCAGCTCGACGGACGAAAAGGCGCCGTGAAATCGTCATCCTGGACGGAGCAGAACAAGCGGGGATGCTCATGGTACTTCGCCCAGAGCACGCCGACGTCATGCTCGTCGACCAGGAAGCATCGACCGAGGTACATTCCGTCGCGCGGGAAGATCGAGTACTTGACGTAGCAGCAGTCGGGCCGCGCTGCCAGCTCGCCAAGCACGTCGGCCAACAGCGCCTGGTCCGTGGCGACGAAGCAGAGCTTCTTGTTGCAACATTGCTTCGACGCGATCCATGCCGGCCCATGGCTCTGCATGAAGTACCCGTTCGAACTCGGGTGAAAGAGGCACTTCGCATTCGAAACGGCAACCTCCGCTCACTTCTCACCGGCATCGGCGCTCACCTGCGAGCTTCCGATGCGAGGGTATCACGACCGCCCCTACACAGTAACGCCTCGGATGACCGGCCACGATAGGAGCCGCCCCCAACGTCCGATCCGTCCCATCCGTCCGATCCGTCCGAGCTTAACCAACGCACGGCGCGGCGAGCTCTCTCACTCGAACGGCTGACCGAAGCCGATCCGGTTGCCCTCGAGGTCGAGCACGTGAAAATCGCGGAGGCCCCAGGGGTGACTGACCGGCTCGCCCTGAACCTGGGCCCCTCCGGCGAGAAGCTCCGCGTGAAGTGCGTCAGCGTCCCTGACGTACACGTAACAGGAGCCGATGCCTGTGTGTCTTTCGGTCCGGGCGATCAAAAGAATGGTCACATCGTTGCGGTCCATCACACCGATGTCGTGTTGAGCGTAGTTGATATGGAAGCCCAGCACATCACGGTAGTAAGCAACCGCCGCGGGTACGTCGTTCGTCGGCAGTTCCGGCAGCGCCTTTTCAAGCTGCCCCTGAGGACCGGGATCGGGCGACGGCTGGTGGAATGATTGCCCGAACCAGAGCCCGTGTCCGTCTGGGTCGCGGATCTCGAACATTCGCATCTTGATCCAGTTGAAGCGACCGCTACCGCTGCGTCTCGATCCACGCGTCGATTCGCCGTTCGAGCTGGTCCAGGGGCAGTGGTCCATCGTCGATGAGCGCGTTATGGAACTTGCGAATGTCGAACTTGGCCCCGAGGGTCTTGGCGGCCTTGGCGCGCAACGCCTTGATCTTCAGCTCGCCGAGTTTGTAACCGAGTGCCTGCCCCGGCCAGACGATGTAGCGGTCGACTTCGGCAACGATGAACGTCTCGGAGAGGCTGGTGTTTGCTTTCATGTACGCGATGGCCCGGTCGCGGGTCCAGCCCAGGGCGTGCATGCCCGTGTCGACCACCAGGCGGCAGGCGCGGTGGATCTCGCCGTTGAGTCGGCCGAATTTCGAGTACGGGTCTTTATAGAGCCCCAGGTCTTCGCCGAGGCCCTCGGCATAAAGAGCCCAGCCTTCGACATAGGCGTTGTAAAGGCCGTTCCGGCGGAAATCGGGCAAACCTCTGAGCTCCTGCGCGGGAGACCTGAAGATGATGCCCGGGCACGGCCTCGTGCAGGAACAGTGCCTCCATCTCGTGTCTGGGCTTGGTCGATACGCCGAACACGTTGGCATTGAAGTAGCCCGCCCGGGAACCGTCGGCTGCGCCGGGCGTATAGTAGGCAGCGGTCTCCCCGCGGTAAGCGGGAATCTCCCGAATGCCGTAGGGGGTTCGCGGCAGCTCGGCGAAAAGCTTGGGCAGCTCGGGGTCGACACGTTTGGCGATATCCCGGAAGTCCGGGAGCACGTCGCTGGTGGGGACGCGGGCAAAGCGCGGATCGGTCCTCAAGACGTTCACGAATTCGGGGAATGTACCCGAGAAGCCCGCCTGCTTGATGACCTCGTCCATCGCGCCCCGGATCCGCGCCACTTCCCGCTCGCCAATCTCGTGAATCTCTTGGGGGGAAAGATCGGTCGTCGTCAGCCAGCGGATCTGGGCTCGGTAGTACTCGGTGCCGCCCGGCAGGCTGGATGCGGCAATTTCCCGTCGGCAGGCAGGCAGGTACGTCGCGCTTGTGAACTTGTGCAGCTCCTTGAGCGCGGGGATGACTGCTCCCGTGATCGCCTCGCGCCCTGGTCCGCGAGCCGTGCGCGGTCGACTGCGGGGACGCCATCGGGAAAATCCACAAAGGGCTTGTAGAGCGGACTCGAAGTCACGTCGCTGGCGCATTGCTTTTCGATCTGCGGGAGGACCTTGCCGATCGGCACTGCCGGCGGCACCCATCCGGCATCCATCCCGCGCTTCATGAGCGCGATCACCTGGTCGATGTGCGTGGGAACAGCCCGCAGACGGGCGAGGAAGTTGTCGTAATCCTTGGTGTTGTGCAATGGCACGAGGCGCGGCAATGCGGGGATATCAAGGTGCGCGCCGCCCATCTGCGACAGCGGCATCCACTCGTAGTAAACCAGCCATTCCCCGCCGCTTGGAATCTTGCCCGCTGGGAAACGCTGCATTGCCACGTCCTGCAGAGCTCCAGCCAGGGATAGGTCGTAAGAAACGACGTCCTGGCCCGTGAGGCGGCCGCGGTCGATCTCGCGAAGTCGCCCGAGGTATTCCCGCTCGTGCGCCTTGCGCCGGTCCAGCGCCGACGCTGAGAGATCCGTCAACTTGTCGTTGTTGCGATTGTCGCCGACGCCTGTGGCAAACTCTGGATACTCCCGCAATGTCCATTGCCATTCCTGATCGAACAGTGCTTGCAGCTTCGCCCCTGCCACGCTCGCCGCAGGCCCATCGGCACGCGCCGACACGCACCAAAGCAGCAAAAGCGACGCTGAAACCAGCGCGCCGATCATCCTCCGGACCGCGGCGGTTCTCATGGTCACATGGATCCTGCCTTCTGGTCCACCGACTCGCAACAAGTTCGAAGCGGCGCGAGAACACCCGGGTGGTCTGGGGATTTCGGCTCGAGCTCGGCGAGCACGGCTTTCAATTCCTGCGCCGTAACCGGCTTGACCAGGTGTCGGTCGAATCCCGTCTCCCGCGATCGACGGCGATAGTCCTCCTGTGCCCAACCCGTGACCGCCACGATCACAAGATCTGGCAAATCGTGGCGCTGGCGCAATCTCATCGCCACCTCGTACCCGTCCATGATCGTCATTTCCAGGTCCAACAAGAACAACGTCCGGGCGAAAGGACTGGGCAAGCTCCAGGGCGGCAATTCCGTCGTACACGACCCGAACGTCTTGACCAAGGACCGCTGATAAGAGTTTTCCCAGGTTGTCCGCCGCTTGGACATTATCATCGACGATGAGAATACGCCGCCTGAGCAGTTCGTGCGATTTCTCCCACGCGACTGATTTCGGCGTGTCCTTCTTGGCGACCTCCTCATTCAGGAGCAAGGGCAGCCGAACCGTGAACTCGCTGCCGGTGTCGGGACCTCGGCTCTGGGCCGTGATCGAGCCTCCGTGCAACTCCACGAGGTCCTTCGCCAGACTCAAGCCGATCCCCGCACTATTTCGATAAGGTGCCAATCGCCGCTCGCCCTGGACGAAGAGGTCGAATACCTTTCCAAGAAACTCGGGTTCAATGCCGACGCCCGTATCTCGAACGCGGATGACGACCTCCAGATCGGACCGCTCGGCGCTCAGCCAGATTTGTCCTCCGTGAGCCGTGTACTTGGCAGCGTTGATCAACAAGTTCGACAAGATCTGTTCCAACCTCGTCCGGTCGGCATGGAGGAGAAGCGAGTCCTCCGGGATCGACACGTGGAGCTGCTGATGTTGCTCATCGACGAGCGCACGAACGGCCTCGACCGAATCGGCGATGACCTCGGCGAGCGGAACGACTTCGATACGCAGCTCAATTTTACCCCGGCTGATGCGAGACACGTCGAGCAGGTCATCAACCAGTCTTTCAAGGTTCTGGACTTGCCTCTTGATCGTTGCCAGTTCCTGACCGGTGTTGTCTTTGCCCGTCCCGGCCTGCTCCAGCAAGTCCAGGGCCGTCTGGATCGGAGCTAATGGATTGCGCAGCTCGTGTGACAGGACCGCCAGAAACTCTTCCTTGCGGCGGTCGGCGTTGCGCAGCTTCTCCTCAGCCTCTTGCGCTCGGTGATGTCGAGACAAGAGCCGATGTACCCGGAAAAGGTTCCATCCCGGCCGAACCTCGGAGCTCCGGCGTCCAGGACCCAGCGGTGTTCCCCGTCATGGCGCCGCAACCGGTACTCCATCAGAAACGGCTTGCAGGCCTCAAACGCCGTGAGGTATGTGTTCACGCATCGTTCGCGGTCGTCGGAGTGGACGCCGTCACTCCAGCCGTTGCCGATCTCCTGCTCAAGCGTGCGGCCAGTGAAGTCGAGCCAGTGCTTGTTGAAATAATCGCAAAGCGCGTCGGTACCGGAACCCCAGATCATGATCGGAGTGGCGTCGGCCAGCGTGCGGAACCGTTCCTCGCTTTCGCGCAGTGCCACCTCGGCCTGCTTGCGTTCGGTGATGTCTTCGGCGATCCCCGCCAGCCGCACGACCCGTTCGCGTTCATCCTTGATCGGAAACCCTCGGTCCCAGATCCAGCGAACCTCCCCATCGGGACGGACGATCCGGTACTCCTCCGCGTTTGCGCAGCCACTCTTGATCCGCTCATAGGCTAGCCTCGCTCGATCACGGTCATCGGGGTGGATGGCTTCAAGATAAGACATCGGTCGCTCGTACAGCGACGCGCACGATCGGCCCCAGATCGACGCATAGGCAGGGCTGACGTAGACCATCTTGGGCCCGTCGGGCTCGTGAATCCAGAAAACATCGTCGATGCGGTCTGCGAGTTGGCGAAATCGTTCCTCGCTATCCCGCTGCGCCTGCTCGACCCGACGCCTCTCGGTGACATCGCGGAAGACGACGGCAACACCCTTCTTGCGGCCGTCCAGGTCCCGGATAGGGGCCACATGGCACTCGACGCATCTCGCCGTTCCATCCCTGGCGATGAGCACCGCTTCGTCACTCGAGAGGAAGACGTCGCGGTCGCCCACCAAATTGGCAATGGGTAGATCGTCAGGCCCTTGAGGTGAGTACTGGGCCGTCCGGAACACCTCATTCAGCGGGCGACCGGCCGCCTCGTGCGCACTCCATCCGGTGAGACTTCCGGCGACGGGATTGACGAAAACCACGAGCCCATCGGCGTCGGTCGTGATCACCGCGTCAGCAGTGCTGGAGAGCGTGATTCGCAGCCATTCTCGCTCGACGTGCTGGTCGTCTAGCGCCCGTTGCAAATCGGCGCTGGCCGTTGCGGCACGTTGACGAGCTGCTCGCAGCGCACCCCCAAGCAGGGTGATCGGCAGCCCGATGCAAAGGAAAGCGAGAGCCATCTCGGATTGGGACTCGAACGAATTTGCCCTGACGGCGGAAACCCCAGCGATGAACTCGGCCGACAACCAGGAAAGACCCAATGCCAGCAGGGATGGCCCGTAACCGCCGTAACCGGCCGCTAGAAATATGGCGACGAAGTGCAAATAAAAGAGGTGGCGAGCCCCCAGCACGGGATCGAAGACCAGGCGCAGGACTACGACCAGCGCCACCGCCAGTAGCGCGCATCCGTAGCGTCGATAGACTTCCGGCGATAACTTTGGCATCTCATCGCCTTCCGCAAAATGCCCATCGACTGCGATGACTCGCAGATCGCCCCCCGGCATGTACGAGCATCACCGCTGGCAGAACATCGCCGATCTGGAACAAGATTCATCTTAATGACGCATCTCTCTCCTGCAAAGATAATGGCGCTCTCTAGGAATTCCAGACAACCATCCTGCATTGCCGGCGTGCCGCGAGATCCAGTCGCGCGCTGGCCTGCCGCCGCGTCTGATCGGACCGATCCGACGGATCAGAAGCGGGAGCCGGGGCGGCTTTCCGGCCTAGAAGCGCCGACCCTCGACCCGAGCAGTTATGCGGTCCCACTTAGGAGCGTGCGTGAAGAGCAGGGTTCCAGTCGAGCACGTGCGAAAGAAAGCCAATCAGTTTTTTGAGGTTCGCGACACGTGATTCAGCTCGAGACTCTGAGTCCCGCGCAATCTTGAGCTCGTCAGCACAATGTCTCACAGACGTATTGGCCGCGCTCAGTAATCCGCTGGTCGTGCTCAACGCATCTCGCGCCGCGTTGACCTCGTGTTGGGCCGTGACCAGCTCGGTCGTTTCCCGTCCCACAGCGGCGCCGGCAGTGGCCACTTCGTTCGTTGCAAGATCGATTTGCTGCCGAAGATTCTTGACCCCCTCGAGCGCCGCCTTCCAGCCTCGGACGCTGACGTCGAAGAGATCGTCGACGGTCCTTCCCGCAACGTGGATCGCCTGCTCGAGCGACGTCTGCTCCTTGGCTCGAAGCTCGACGGCGATCGATACCTGGCCCGTATGGGTGTTGAACGACAGTCGCCGCAGAACTTCTTCGCCTTGCTTGCCGATCCTCAAACTCGCTGCCAATCGCTCGAACTCGGCGCCGACCGGCGTTCTGCGCAGATCGAGGCAAAACGGGCTTTTCCGATCACTGGGAATTCGTGAGTAGTCTAGATCTCGGAAGCGCTTCTCCAGGCCAGTGCGATCAATTCGCTCACATCACCCGCCTCTCCGCTCAGAGCGGGCTCGAGCAACCGATAGTGTTCGCCCCGGAGCGCAGCCTTCATAGCTTGTGGGTTCTGTGCAGTCATCTTGCCAATGCTAACCCTTAGCTCGTTTGCGGACGGGACCGGCCGATCCTTGACCAGAATCGCAAAGCCGCGGCGCGGAAGCGTGAAGGTCATTCCCGCCTTGTCGATCTTTGCTTCGAGCCCGTGCAGGTACTTCAGGAGTTGCGATGATCCAGCGACTCTCGCCGTGTATTTCACCCGTCCGACAAACGGCTTGATCTGCAGCGAAGGCGTATCCAGTCCCTTGCGTGTGATGATGGTATCCATCATTTCACGGTCGAGCCCGTCCGCCTGACCCGCGGCTGATTGCTCCAGGAAAGCGTGAGCCCCGTTGAGCTCATTCAGACAGGCTTTTGCCAGTTCATCAATCGTTCCTCCGATCGTGGACCCGCCCGAAACGAATCCTCGGAGCGTTGCGTCAGACGAATTCTCCCAGGAGAGCAGCTCAGACAAGCCTCGAGTGGAGACGTAAACCCTGGTCTTTGGACCGGCCCCGCGGTAGATCCTTGCGACCTCGTCGTCAAAGGTGCATGCGCTTTCATACTGCAAGCCGAGTGCCGCGCCGAGCATGAGGGCGGGTTTCGTGTCGAGCTGCGGAACGCCTCCGTGGAACGCGGCAGAAATGGCGGAGCTCGAAATCTTCAGGCCGTGCGGCATTTCTGCCCAAGCGAACATCGAGCCGGTCATCGAGTTGTATTCGATGAAGACCGACCACTTGAAATCATAAAGAACAATCGTGTTATTGAGCAATCGCCTGACTGACGACTCAAGCGCAACGACAGCCGTCTGTTTTGCGTCGAGTTGGTCGCGAAGTCCGGCGAGCTGCGCCGTGGCTCGCGAAAGAGACCGCTGCGCGGCAAGGAGTGTGTTGTGCGCATCGGCCGACAAGCGTTCCTTCTCTTTCAGGAGCTGGAGAGCGCGGTTTAACTCCGTTTGTTGCTCTCCGGCCACGACAACGGCATTGTTGAATGCGACGTCTGCGCGGGAAAACGAGTTTTTCGCGGCGGCCGCTGAGCGCTCGGCCTGGGCGAGAGCGCTCTTGGCTGCGTCGAGCGCGTTTGTCGCCACGTCCGGGCTCGGAACCAGGAAGAACGCCGCGACAAGATGAAACGAACCCGCGGAGATTCGCGATCGTGACATGCAATTCACCTTTGCGACCGTTGCGGCTTGTGCGATGGTTCAGGGCGGAAACGGGAAGAAACGGCGAAAGATCGAGGCAACTGCGCTCGGTATACTCCGGCGTATACGGATGCATTTTTGATATCGACAATCGAATGGCATGAATTGCGTTAATGTGATGGCGCTGCTGTGGCGGGACTTCCAGTCAGCCACCCTTCATTGCCGGTGGGGACTTCCAGGCTGGGCTAACGAAAACCAGCCGTAATACTTCTGTTCCAAGATCAGAACGACACCACGCGCCCGCGATTCGGCGCTCTGCGCACACCACTCGGGCCCTGCGCGAGCATCAGTGTCGCGTCTCGCTCCGCGAGAGGACGTTCTTTCGCAGAGCGAAAGTCGACTTTTCGGGCAGGTTGTGTTCGCCAGGTTCCTCAGTGATCGGTCGCCTCGTTCTCGACTGGCAAAAGCTCACGGCGCCCGATACAACCGCCGAACTGTTGCCCAACTTCCGGATTCTCTGGACTCCTGCTTTCCTGGGTTCATTATCGAACCCTCGAGGAGAGCCGATTCGCGCAACAAAACTTGTGGGAATCGAGATTTGCCGCAGGGTCAGGGTTTCTTCAGGCCACTTTCAGACGGGCTTCCTTGCCGGCGTGCCGCGAGATCCAGTCGCGCGCTGACCGCCTTTCGAATCGGGCCGATCCATTCACTTTGAAGGGACGCCAGAGCGAGTTGACGGGTTTGCGGGCGCGGGACGCTGAAGTCAGATCGCTCGTCCAGCGCAATCCGTCCCGCTGGAGGGAAAATGAATGCATGGTGTCAGTTGCTCCTTGTTTCCGAATAGGCGCATGTCTGACGGCGGCATGATCCTTCATGCTGCGGAATCTCTTGTAAGGTTCCTGTGCCGCGTGCGTATAACCAGGCAGAAAGCGGAAGAGGTTGGCCCCGTTCCGCCCCGGGGGAGATTGCGGACCCGCGACCGGGAGAGGCCGAGCGCAACCATCGACTGCGCTTGCTTCACGCCGGACGGGGAGTTACCGCGTATCTATCGACGTCGGTAACCTCTATAGTGAAAATCGTAGTTGCGGGACTTTGCCCCTGAGGGTGGAGTGTCACTTTGCGCAGACGCGTTGAGGTCTTCCATGTCGTCCGAAGACCTAATCTCCATCTCGAAACTGTTGATCGTTGCCAGGGGGCCGGCACGCGCGGTTGCGGCGACCCTTGCCGAGCACGGCCCGCGCCGGCTCGCGTGCCCACTCGACGAGGATTGCCCCGCGATCCCGGTTGAAAAGCTGGAAAGCTACAACCACGACGAGATCGCCGTGGATCTCGGCCGTACCATAAGGAACGTTGAGTACGCGCTCCGGAACATCCGGGCGACGTGGCGTGGAGTGCTGTCCGAGAGACCGGCGGTGGAGTCGCCCGAATGAACTTCGATTCACTCTCGATCACGCTCTTGAGCGAACTGAACAACGTTTGCGACGCATTCGAAGACGCGTGGAGAGCGGGCCGGCGACCGCGAATCGAAGACTTTCTCGATGGGCGAACGGAGCGGGATCGGACCGTGCTGTTCCAGATGCTGATGGAGATCGAGATCGAGCTGCGGCGCGAGGCCGGCGAACGGATTGATCCGGATGACTATGTCAACCGATTCGACGCGTATGCCGATGTGATCCGCACGATGTTCGCCTCGACTTCACTCGACGTTGCAAACGAACTGAAATTACCTTCGACGTACGAACCGCCGCCGAGTTCCGGCGCGGCGAATCCTCAAGCGACGACCGCGGCCTTGGTGCCGGGAGAGCCCCAATGGGCTGCGGCACCCGCGAGCACGGCTGCTCCGGAACGGATCGGCCGATACCAGATCCTCAGGTTCCTGGGCGAGGGCAACTTCGTGGTCTATTTGGCGCGCGATGAACGCGACGGCCGCGACGTGGCGATCAAGGTCGCCCGCCCCAACATGCCTGAAATCAGGCGGCGGCTGATGTCGCTGTTCGACGAGGCCGAAAAGATCAAGGCACTCGAGCACCCGCGGATCGTCAGGCTCTACGAGTACGTGCCGCCCGGTCAGCCGGGAATCGGGTCCGACGGCTACATCGTGCTCGAGTACGTGGACGGGAGGGACGGCGAGAGAACGCTTGAAGAGCTCTTGCGGACCGGCCCGATTCCGCTGCCGCGATTGATCCGGATCGTGACGCTCGTCGCCGAGGCACTCCACTACGCCCACACCCACCGCCGATCACCTGGTGCACCGCGACTTGAAGCCCGCGAACATCCTGCTCGATCTCGGGGGCGAGCCGCGAATCTGCGACTTCGGCCTGGCCGTCAACGAGGACATCCAGCGGCTGCGCCGGGGCGAGGTCGCCGGGACTCCGGCTTACATGGCGCCCGAGCAGGTCCGAGGCGAATCGCACCGCCTCGATGGCCGCACCGACATCTGGGCCCTGGGCGTCATCCTCTACCGTGGGTTGACCGGCAGGCTCCCGTTCCCTGGCGCCGACCACTATCAGATCTTCGAGGAGATTCTCCACCACGATCCCAGGCCGCTCCGCATGTACGAACCCGGCATCGAGCCGGAGCTCGAGCGGATCGTGTCTGCGCTGCCTGTCGCGTTCCATGGCGGATCGGTACCGGACCGCGTCCGACCTGGCCGACGACTTGAAACACGCCATCGACGAACGGCGACCAGCGCCGGCTTCGCTCGAACCGATCCTTTACAAGGGCCTCACGCCGTTCGACGTCGAGGACGCCAAGTTCTTCCTGGCGCTTCTGCCGGGGCCGCGCCGCGGCGACGGCATGCCCGAGTCGATCCGGTTCTGGAAGGACCGGGTCGAATCGGTCGAGGGGACCGAAGGCCTTCAGCGTGGGCGTACTCTACGGCCCATCCGGCGGCGGCAAGTCGTCGTTCGTCAGAGCGGGTCTGTTGCCCAATCTCGACCGCGACCGCGTCCGGCCGGTCTACATCGAGGCGACGCCTGGCGGTACCGAGGCGCGGCTCTTGGCCGAGCTGCACCGCGTGGCCCCGGGTCTGCCGGCCGACGTCAACCTTCCCGATGCCGTGGCGCTCGCTGCGCGAGGACTCAAAGCACCGGACAAGAGGAAAACTTTTCCTCGTCTTCGACCAGTTCGAGCAATGGCTCCAGGCCCACCCCGACCAGCCCGACGCCGAGCTGGTGCGGGCGCTCCAGCAGTGTGACGGCCGGCGAGTTGCGGCCCTGGTCGTGGTGCGCGACGACTTCTGGATGGCCGTGACGCGCTTTCTGCAGACGGTCGATGTCCCTCTGGCGCAAGGCGTCAACGCCGCCGCGGTCGAGCTCTTCGACGCGCGGCACACCCGCAAGGTGCTCGAGGGCTTCGGACGGACACTTGGCCAGCTTCCCGAAGCCGGCGAGTTCGACCGCTGCGGAAGGCGCGCTCTTCCTCGACGAGGTTTCGTCCGGACTCGCCGACGCCGAGGGCCGCGTGATCCCCATGCGGATGAGCTCTGTTCATCGAGGTGGTGCGGCACCGTAAGTGGACTCCGGAAACGCTGCGCAGTCTAGGCGGTGTCGACGGGATCGGCGTCAAGTTCCTGGATGACTGCTTCACGAAGGCCGAGTACAAACACCTTCGTGCGGCGTCGCAAGCTGTGCTCAACAAGCTGTTGCCGCCGCCGACTTCGGCGATCCGCGGCAGGCCTTGCAGCGAAGACGAGCTGCACAAGGCCGCAGCCTGCGTGGAGCAGCCGGTCGATTTCGCCCAGTTCATTCGGGTTCTGACCGGCGACCTGCGGCTGGTCACCGCGAATCTGAGCGATGGATTGACGGGCGCGTCGCCACGACCCGGCTCGGACCCGGCAGTGGGAGCCGGCGAGACGCGCTATCAGCTCGCGCACGACTTCCTGGTGCGACCGATCCGCCAGTGGTTGGAGCGCGACCAGGGCTCGACGCGCAAGGGCCGAGCTCGGCTTCGACTCGAGCTGATCACGGCATCGTGGCTGAATCGGCCCGGCTCGCGCCAGCTCCCCTCGCTTTTGGAGTGGGCCGGCATCCTGCGACACATCCCGCACAAGGAGCGGTCGACCGACGAGCGCCGCCTCATGCGGGCCACGGCGCGCCACTACTTGACTCGCGGCGCCTTGGCGCTCGCCGTGCTGGCGGCAGCGGTCGTGGGCGTCAAGAGCGTTCTCGACAGGGAACGCGCCCGCGACCTCGTCCAAGGAGCCATCGAGGCAGAGCCCGAGAGCCTGCGAAGCCTGCTGCCGCGGATCACCGCGCAATTCAGCAGCATCCGGGCCGACCTCGAGCGGGTGGAGGGTGATACCTCGTGCACAGACCGCAATCGCGTGAACGCCGCGCTCTTGCTCCACCGCGAGCTGCCTACGGAGCAGCGTGCCCAATTACTGCGCGAGCGCCTGCACAAAGAGTCGATCCCGCCGAGGTCGCACTGATTCGCGAGACACTCGCGAGCGATCCAGCCACGGCCGGCGCCGCGCTGCTTTTGAGTTGGCTCCGCGATGAGTCGCAGTCCGAGGCGCGACCGGCTCCGCGCCGCGGCGCGCTGGCGAGTCTAACCACCGGCCGGGACAAGGACTGGGACCTTGCCGCTAGCGCCCTGGTCACGGGCCTCCTGGCCGAGGACCGCCGAACGCACCCGCAATGGCTCGCGCTGCTCGGACCGCCGGATGCCGTCTTGATTGCGCTCCGGAATGTCTGTGCTGACGAGGGGATCGACCCGGTCACGCGGAGCACCGCTGCCGAGGCGCTGGCCGGAGTGCTCGTGACCCAGCATGACTCCGCCGGGCTTGCCCGCGCGCTCGTCGTCGCCCAGCCGGAGGCAGCGCTGGTTCTGCTCAACCAGCTCGAGCGTATGAGCGACAAAGAGGACGCTGTGAATGAGCTGGTCGCGCTTGGCATGTCTTCGGCCCAGTCGCATGACGAACGGGCCATCGAGCGTCACGCGATGGCCGCGATCGCCCTGGCTTTCATCGGCAGGGCCGACGCGCTTTTGACTGCCTTCGCAGCACACGCCTGACCCGCGACTTCGGACGAACACGATTCAGAAGATCGTGACGCTGAAACTTGCGCCCCAGGTGCTTTACGAACGGCTACCGTGGACCAATCTCGGCGCCGCAGAGCGCCAAGCCGTACTGATCGCGTGGGCCGAGTCGCGTCCCTATAGCGTTGCTCCGGCAATTCGCGCCGATGTTCTCGACAAAGCGCGCCAGAGCTACCTTGGCGACTTCGACCCCGGCGTCCACTCCGCAGCCGAGCTCTTGATCCGCCGCTGGGATCGCGGCTCGGTGCCACAGCTCGCGGTTGGCACCTCACGACTCCCCGCCCCGAATGCCGGCAAGCGGGGCTGGATGGTGGGGCCCAACGGGCACCAGCTCGCTTATCTGCGCGGCCCGCTCGAATTCCGCATGGGTTCTCCGCCGGAGGAACAGGACCACATGGAGCCTGAACGACTCCATTTTCGTCGGATCGAACGCTCGCTCTTGGTCGCCACGACCGAGACGACCGCTCAACAGTACGAAGTGTTCAAGAAGGATCTGAAACCCCTCGATCGGACCTCGCTCAAGCCCGATTACCCGGTTGTCGAAGTCTCCTGGAACGAAGCGGTGCGTTACTGCAACTGGCTGAGCCGGCAGGGCCGGCCTCGAACCTTTTTTTCCTGACGCGGACGTAGCTCCCGCCCGGCACACCACTGCCGAAAGGGGGCCACGACCGAGGCGGGTTCCGGCTCCCCACCGAGGCAGAGTGGGAGTACATTTGCCGGGCAGAGACCGAGACGTCGCGACCGTTCGGCGAGTCGATACAGTTCCTCGAACGGTACGCCTGGACCTCCTTCAATTCGGGGGACGAGTTGCATCCGGTTGGCGAGCTCCTGCCCAACGATTTCGGGATTTTCGATATATTGGGGAACCCGTGGGAGTGTTGCCTGGACGGCCCAAATCAAGGCGACCCCGATGACCGTCCTCCCTACCCGGAAGGGACAAAGGACCACCCCAGCCTCGATCCGTTCCAGCCGGTTGCGGTGCACAATTCCGACTGGCGGATCGTACGTGGCGGGTCTTACGCGCGGCACCGTTCGCTGGCACGCTCAGCCCACAGAGACGTCTACGGCACGACAGACGGCAATCCCATGTTTGGGTTCCGTGTCGTGCGCACCTTCACGCCCGAAGAGGAGGCGCATCGGTGAGGCATCGATCGCGTGCCGATCCGACCGAAATCTTGCTTTCAGCGAAGCTTGTCGGCATGATCAGGGCCTGTCAGTGTAGGTCAGGCTTTCTAGCCTGACGGCAAGGGAGCGGCCAATTCGCGTCAGGCTGGAAAGCCTGACCTACAAAGAGGAGAGACCGCGTGGCAGAAAGCAACGTATTCCCATCGCGCGAGTTCGGCTCGGAGGCGGTGGAAGCCTTGGCAAAGACCGGTACGGTTTGCCTACCGTGCCCGCCCCCGGCGGTGGGGAAGCTCTTTATCGGTATCAATCCCGATTTCAATCCGGACTTTCCCTGGGCATCATCCGAATTCTTCCTGCGACTCGTCCAGAACGTAAGCCCGAAGAAGGTGATCACCCGGATTCTCGCCCTCGACGACTTACGCGGGATCTGCGTGCCGGCGTCCGAGAGCCAGCAAGGCGAGAGCCCGCACTTGTTCTCGACGGTCAATCAGTTCGCTGCGGAGATTCAAGATTGCATCTCCAAGTTGAAAGCCGCCCGAACCCAGCTTCAATTGTTGTCGTCGGTGCACGACCAGAGCGAACTGCCGCCCAAGGGCAAAAGTCTGATCGTCCTGGCACGGCTTCACAACTTGCTCCGTTTCCGCATCTTCGACAGCGATGGCGACAAGGTCGTGGACACGGATGAGTCCCAGCTTCCTGGCAAATCGCCGATAATTAAAAAGATCAAGGATATGATCGATACCGCATGGGATAGCGGCAAGATCGGCGGGAAGGCCGAGGGTGAGGTGATTGCAGCCGTGACATCGATCTTCTGCCAGTGTCTGGGGCTTTGTCACCGGTGCGTACGAAGTGTGCCTGCGCGACGATGTCGTCATCTACGTGCGCGAGTCGGCTCCGGTGCTTCTGGAGATTGAGTGCAATTTCGGGGTCACCGCGGAAGAGTCGTGTGAGCCCGCGTATTATTTCGGTCCGGTCAGCGGGAAGTGTTGTAGCTGCCCCCGCGGGGAGAGCCCGGCCCTCACGTAGATCACGGCCGCCCCCGGCAGGGCAGTGCATGAATATCGACTTGCTGTTTTTGAGCCGAGACCTCTCGCCACCGCGCCGCGACGTCTGGGAGGCGATCCAGCGGCAAGAGGGCGTGTCGATCCGCGTCATCCGGATCACGGGCCCCGTTCGGCCGGGCGACCGAGATGTCTGCGCGACGATCGCCCGCGCGCGGAACGAGGGGAAGGGCCAAGGGTCCACCGACTTTGTGATGTTGCTCGACGACGATGTGGTGCTCGGTCGCCACTGCGTGGCCCGGCTGGCGGAAGGGCTCTCACGTCGACCGGCCTTCGCTGCGCTGGGAGCCGACAGCACCGCCGCGATGGAGGCAGGCTGGGACCACTGGGATTATCCGCGCCATGTTGGGATGGCCGCAGTTCTCTTCCGACGCGAACGACTCGAGGCGCTCACCTTCCGCTGGGAGCCCTCCCAATGCGAATGCCAGTGCTGCTGTGACGATCTCCGTCGGGCCGGCTACGCCATTGGCTACATGCCCGGGGCTCAGGCATGGCACCGGCCCGAGCCTCGTCTCGCCGCGCCGACCTGTAGAGAGAGGTCGCTGAGTGGCGATTCGGCCGGTCACGATCCGGCGCCGCCGGAGCCGGACCGGCCGCTTATGATCCCAGCCCTCCCGGGCCGTGTCCTGGCCGCTTTCGACCGCAATCACCGCCATCTGTTCGCCCGGAGGTTCATCCGATCGCTGCGCAGGGAGGGAAACCTCGAGACGGTGACCGCAGTGACCTACGGGCTGCGCCCGAGCGAGCGCAGAAGCTTGGCGCTCTTGCCGGGAGTGGAGGTCGTTGCTGCCTTGAGCGACGGCCATCCCGCGCGTCGGCGACTACGCGATTTCCAGCAAGTCATGGCGACCTGGCCTGCCGACACGCCTGTTGCCTACTGGGATGCTGGAGATGTCGTTTTCCAGGATCGGATCGCCCCGCTCTGGAACCTGGTGCGGGCCAATCCCGACCGCCTCCTCGTGGCAGCCGAGTCCATCGTGTTTCAGGAGGGCAATGTCAATTGGTGGTGGGTCGAGACGATCCACGACGCGGACGCGCGGGCTCGCTCGCTGGCACTTCTGAAGGGCTGCCAGGTCTTCAACGCCGGATTCGCCGCCGGCACCGCCCGCGCAATGCTCCGCTATCTGAAAGAGGCCCAAAGGATCGTCAACTCGCCGGCGAACCACGGTTCGACCGATTATGGCGATCAGACCACGATGAATATTTTCTGTCGTTCCAACCCCGACGTATGGATGGAGATTCCTAGCGGCTGGAATTATACCCTCTGCGGGCGTGGTCCACGCGATTATCGGGTGAGCCTTGACGGCCAAACCGAGCGTCTCGACGGCGAGCCGCTGCACGTGGTTCACGGCGCCGGCGGGACCTTGAAGCGCTGGGATCTGATCCACCTCACGGCCTGAAATTGCAACTCCAGCCTGGGACCATGATCTCGGACAAGAGGGGGCTGAGTCAGACACCCGCCATTCATTTTACGGAACTGGTGACACCACGCCGGCGAGACGGAATCAAGGAGTTCGGCTTCCCGCGGCGGCGCTTCCGCTGTCCGCCTTGGGTAGTGGCCGCGAGCGCGGTAGAATGATCGCATGAGGGGCAAACGCCGAACGACCACGACTGCGCCGGCTCCGTCGCGCTACTATCGCGGAGCGAATGTTCCCATGTCCGAGATACGCCGGTTCGCTCGTCAAGTCGCCGCGCGGTTCCGGCCCGAAAAGATCATCCTGTTCGGCTCGCATGCTTACGGCACACCGCACGCCGACAGCGACGTGGATATCCTGGTGATCATGCCGGCGCGGAACCAGCATGACCAGGCGGTCAAGATTCGTTGGGAAGTTGAGGTGCCGTTTCCGATGGATCTCCTGGTTCGCACGCCGAAGAATTTGCAATGGCGGTTGGACGAGCGTGAATCCTTCCATACGGAGATAGTCACAAGAGGTAAGGTATTGTATGAAAAGGGCCGCACGGGAATGGGCGCGAAAGGCCGAGGACGACTATCGGCTCGCCGCCACAATAGCCGGCGGAAGCGAGCCGTTTCATGACCAACTCTGTTTCCACTGCCAACAATCGGCCGAGAAATACTTGAAGGCCGTGTTGGAGGAACTCGGTCAGCCCATCCCGCGGACTCATGACCTCAACGATCTCTTGAACCTGCTTGGACCGGTCCATCCAACCCTCCGATCCTTGCGGCGCGGATTGGTCTTCCTCACGGAATTTGCCGTCGACACGCGGTATCCGGGAAACCGAACGACCAAGCGACAGTCGGCTTCGGCTCTGCGTTGGGCCGGCCGGGTCCGGGACGCCTGTCGAGCCATCCTCGGCGCTAGCCCGCCAGGTTCCCATAAGGCGCGCTGAGCGAAAAGCGCAAATCACTTCGTGCCCCCTTCCAGCTTGGCTAGCAGTTTCTTGACCCGGAGACTTCATTGCCGGTGTCCGGCGGGATCCGATCGCGCGCTGACAGCCATCCGCATCGGGCCGATTCGTTTCCTGTCAAGGGATGGCCAAGCCAATTGACGGCTCCGAGGGCGCGGGCGCGGACCTAAGCTGCTGTCGCGAAATAACCTGGTCGATTGTGGTGCAGGCGTCCCGCCTGCACGCCTGGAAGATGCAGGCGGGACGCCTGCACCACAAACACAGGCTGAACAACTTATTCCCTGACAGGCCCTAAGCTCGCGCGTCCAGTGAAATCCGTCCCGCCGGAGGGAAAATGAATGCATGGTGCCAGTTGCTCCTTGTTTCCGATGGGCGCATGTCTGACGGCGGCATAATCCTTCATGCGGCGGAATCTCTTGTAAGGTTCCTGCGCGGCGTGCGTACAACCAGGCAGAAAGCGGAAGAGGTTAGCCCCGTTCCGCCCCGGGGGAAACCGCGCACCCGCGACCGGGAGAGGCCGAGCGGAACCATCGGCGAGACCACCCATGATGAAACGAGTTACCTACTGGCTCAGGGCCACCGGACCGGATATCCTGCGGAAGCAGCACACGGTCGCGGACGGTCATCTCGCGCACGTCAATGCCGAACGGCATCACATGTCAAGAGCGGACACATCGCGTCATGACACGGGTCGGCGAGGTCTGCGATGAATTCGACGAGGACATCAGCCATGCCTTCGAGTCTGACGTGCCTGGACGATGCTGAGCTGCTGGCGGTGGCTGCCGGCGACGAGACCTCGGCCGAGCTGCGCCGCATCTCGCCGATTGTTCAAGGTGCCGCGAGCGGCTCGAAGAATTCCGGGCAGGAGTGGCCGTGCTCCGTGAGGGAGCGCCGGAAGCGCCGGTGTCTCCCTCTACTCTGGGCGAGCCGGCAACGGACTCCGCCACGGCCAACGACTCCGACGCGGCCGCGCCTCGGCCGTCGTCGACCGAACCATCGGTAACCCGGACCTCGCAATCAGAGACCGACCTCGGGTTCTCCTGCGACCCTGGCTCAACCGCTGAGGCAGGCATCCCCGCGGCGATCGGCAAGTACCTGGTGATCGGCCGGTTTCCGCGCACGGGGCAGGCCGACGTCTTCCGGGTCGTCCACCCGGGGCTGGCCAAGGACCTGGTGCTCAAGCTCTCGCTGGCGCCGATCCGACCCGACGGCCGCTGTGAGATCGTCGAGGAGGGGAAGATCCTCGCCGAGCTCGATCACCCCAACCTGGTCAGAGTCTACGACCTCGATTTCCATGACGAGCGGCCTTACATCGTGATGGAATTTATCCGTGGCAAGACCCTCGAGCAGCTTGCTTCCGAGGGACGCTTGCATCCGCGCCAGGCTGCGGCCCTGCTGGCGAAGGTCGCGGCGGCGGCCGACTACGCGCACCGGCACGGAATCGTCCACCGCGACATCAAGACCAAGAATGTCTTGGTCGACGAGTCGGGCGAGCCGTGGCTGATTGACTTCGGCTTGGCGCACCTGCGCCATGCCTACACCGACGATCCGGGACGCCCCGGCGGCACGTTCGCCTTCATGCCCCCAGAGCAGGCCCGAGTCGAGTCGCCCGCGGAGCAGGCGAAGGTCGGACCGCGCAGCGACGTCTTCGCCCTGGGTGCGGTGCTCTACTTCCTTTTGACGGGCAAGGCTCCCTTTGAGGGCAGAAACTGGCGGGAGTCGATGGACCGCGCCCGCCGCTACGACTTCGACCGCAAGGCGCTGGACGACCCCAAGGTCCCCCGCGCCCTGCGGCGGATTTGCTTGAAAGCCATGGCCGCCGATTTAGGTGACCGCTTTCCGTCGGCCCTGGCCTTTCAGCAAGCACTCGAGCGGTATCTCGTGGCGCCAAAATTCCGGTTAGCGTTTGCCGGCGTGACCGGACTTCTGCTGATCGGGGTCTTTGGCTACCGGGTCGTGATTCCGTGGATGTTCCCAGCTTCTTCGACGCCGGAAAAATCCGCAGGACTCCCTCCCGATCGAGGCCGACCGCCGCTCCCCACAGCGACAGGACCCATGAAAGGTCGGATCGATCTGTTGGTCGTCAAGTCTAAGGACGGGACGCGCAGGAGACTCCGGCTGGAGGATCGAGGGTCCGTGCCGGTGAGAGCCGACGACGAGATCCGGATCGAGGCACGGCTCGATCGCCCGGCGTACCTCTATCTGTTCTGGATGAGCTCGGATGGCCAGGTTGCTCCGCTCTATCCATGGGAGGAACGCGACTGGTCGAAGCGGCCCGCTCAGGAACGAAAGGTGAAGTCGGCCGAACTGCCCGAAATCATCGACAAAGTGTGGGAGATTCCTGCCTCGCCACCGGGCCTGGAGACGCTCGTGCTCCTGGCGCGGGAGGATTCACCGCTGCCTCGGGAAGAAGATTCGAAGCTGGCTGAGGGCCTGTCAGGGACGCTGGTCCGGTTGTCCCCAGAGATGAAGAAAGCCGTGTGGCTTGAAGACGGCGAAGAAGTCGCGTTCGACACTGCCACGGGTCCAAAGGGAGAACGCGGTGGCGACGGTCCTCTGACCCGCGGCATCCCCAGTAAAGAAACGCGCAAGAGCGACGATCCCGTGCTGGGCATTCGCCGGCTGTTGCAAGAGAAAGTCCAGCCGCTGGGCAGCTACAGCCAGGCAGTTCTGTTTCCTAACGATGGTGGCTAGCGAGCTGTCAACAGGAGTACGCCATGAAGAACGCACAGCTCAGAACGATCCTCGCTCGAATGGGCACACTCTTGACCACGCTCTTCGTCGTCATAGTCCCGGCGCTGCGGGCTCAGGAGGCCCCAAAGGAAGGGGTGCGCCGGCTGACTCCCGCACAGGCTGCCCGCGTCGGTGAGGCAGGATTTGTGAAGCTCGTTCCGGCGTACAAGCTCTTTTCCGAGGGCAAGCCCGCCGACGCGATCCCGCTCGTCAAACAAGTCATCGCCGTGGAGCGCGAAGTGCTCAAAGAGGCCGCGTCCAATCCGGTCGACGATGAGCTCCCGCGCTCGAGGGATCCGTTCGCAAGAAGCTTCCTCGCAAGAAGTGCGTTTGGGGACTTCACCGACCGCCTCATGCAGGAACGGGCGGAACGTCCGACTTATCGGAATTTCCAATGGGAATGCCGCCGATCGCTGGAGCTACTCGAGCAGCTTCATGAGACGCTGGGCGACTTCCAGAGCGCGAAGGCCGTATCGGCGGAGCTCGCCGATATCGCCGCGAGCTTGCTCGGCGCAGCAAACTGGGCGACAGTTCAGGCTCGCGCGGACGTCGACCGCTTGGGCAGGCTCGCCGCGCTGGACCGTGACCACGCTCGAACCATCGAAACGGCATGCAGGGCGACGGCGCTCATCGCCTCCAGTCGAGGCCCGCTCGGGACTGCCTTTTGCATCGATCCGCAGGGACTTTTCCTGACGCTCGATGAGGTTGCCGTACCGCCCAGCGCATCGGTGACAACTCATTTCGAGTATGAGGGCGGCGCGCTTGCGAGTACGCGCGAGGAGCGCAGCCAGCAGACAAGCCCGATGGGCGTTGTCCTCAATCTCGGCGGCCCGGATGTCAAGACATTGCCAATTCGTGTCTTGTGGCGCGACAAGCAATCGCGGCTGGCGCTACTCAAGGCCGACTCGAAGGAACCGCTGCCGGCGCTGGAGCTCGCCGGCGCGGCGAAGTTCGTCTCGGGAAAGGAAGCCACGGCGTTGGGGCTGGCCTTCGTTAACCGCACTCCGCTCCGGGCTGCCGGCCCGACGCCCACCGTGCGTGCTCGCCCGGGGCGAATCACTTCGATCCGCGAAAAGCGCGGCAAGCCATGGTTCTACCAGCTCGAGAGCTGCCCACCCCTGGGCTACTCGGGGGGGCCGGTCGTCGACGAACACGGCCGGGTCATCGGCGTGGTGGTCGTCGGCAAGCCGGGCACCGATATTCACTACATCGTTCCTGTGGATGCTGAATCTGCGTCGTTCGCGCGGGTCGCCGTGGAGTTCGAGCCGCCACCGCTTCTCTTCCGCGATCGCCATCAAGCGCGTGACTGGACCGTTCGGCTGTATTCGCGGACACCGCTGAGCAAGGACGCCACGGTCGAGATCCGCGTCGGGTCGGGCGCCAACGCACGCGTGTACCCTGGCCGGGAGATGAAAGATCGCCTCTACACGGCCCGCGTCGTTCCGGTCGTCTCCGGTGAACCCGACCTCGTGGAGCTGGTCCTGGAGACTGAAGCTGGACCCGTCCGCGCGACAGTCGCCGACCGCGAGGTGCTCGTCGGCCAAGCGGCCATTCGCCTCTCCGAACTGCGACGGATCGAGCATGGACCCACGCTCCAGGTATTGACGGCCGACGGCCGGCGCCTGACTGGCCCAATCACCGGCTTGGCCGTCCTTGAGGGCCGGGTCGGCGCAAAGGTCCTGATGCTCGATGCGCAGCGGACACGAAGGATCTTACTTCAGTGCCCGGCAGCTTATGCCGGGCAGGTCGAAGCCGAAGTCGTCGTCAGAAACGGGGCGGACGTACTCGGCCGTGCGCGCACGGCCTTGAGCTATACCTATCCCCCTTTCGAAACGTCGCGCAAAATCGACCCGGCGAACGTGGGGCTCGCCGCGGTTCCGCCTCCGGTCGAACCGGCGGATGTGCGCCTCGCAACGGCTTCGGTCAGCAGGGAGCCCGCGAGCAGTGGCGGTGATCGCGCACATTCCCTGGGCGGCGTTCACTACTACAGTCCGGCGGTCTCATCCGACGGCCGGCTGTATGCCGACGGGGGCGATGACAACACCATCCAGCTATTCGATGCTGCGAGCGGCCAGATGCTCCGGAAAATCAAGCTCGACGCCTGGGTGCAATCGATTGATTTCTCGCCCGACGGCCGGACCCTGCTGGCGGCGGCTTACCAGAAACAATTGCATCTTCTGGAAGTCGACACCGGTCGCGACCTGGGCCGATTCGCTGATCCGCATGAACCAGGGCTCGGACAAAGTGTTCTCTCCCCGGACGGGCGCCTTGCTGTCTCGATCCACGACGACGGCAAGCTGCTGCTTTGGGACGTCCCGACCGGCACAGTGCTGCGGCGCCTCGCCGAACGATCGCGCTCGTTCGGGTTTCGTTTTACGCCCGATAGTCGGAACTTGCTGGTTGCCGGCATGAGCGCGAAGGGTGCTACTCTGCGTCTCTGCGATGCCCGGGGGGACGCGGTGGCCTGGACCATTCCGTTACCGGGCAATGCCGCGCCGGTCTTCGTCGGCTGCGACTCAGTCGGGACGAACCGGTTTCATGTCGCGTACGAGAGCGGCGCCATCGTCTGGGGCAACCTGGCCGATGGCAAGGAGGTCCGCCGAATCACAGTGGCGAACCCGATCCGCGACGGCTGCGTCGCCCTCTCGCCCGACGGGCGGAATCTGCTCCTTGGGCATCCAGATAACTGCCTGAGGCTATGGGACGCCTCCAAGGGCGCGCTCTTCGAGCAAATCCCGCTTGCGGCGGTGCCGACCGGACCACCGAAGTTCTCGCCGGATGGCAAATACGCGATTGCGAATAGCTTTCGCGGCTCGCTGATCGTCCTCAGGACCGCCGCGATGGATGGGCCGGCCGCGCCTTTGGCCCGCCCGCTCCCGGGTAAGATCGCCTCGCTGGCGGTCGGAGGAGCCGGCCGCTACCTGCTCCTCCAAATCAAGGACCAGCGCCGGCTGGCGATTTTCGACGCGCACCGGGCCGACATCTCAGCATTGGTCGAGCTGGCCGACGACGATGCGCTGGTCACGGCCAACGCCGAGAAGGCATTTGTCGCGTATCCAACGCTTCGTGTCATCGACCGGATCGACCTCAAAACAGCGCGGCTCGATCGCACGGCGGCGTTCCCTTGCAACGCTACGCCCAGAGCGATTGTCGCGGGATCGGCTTCTCTGGGCCCGCTCCTTTCCGTCTTCCACTCGGGCGCGGTCGATGAGCCCTATCCGCAGCCCGTACTGGGGTTTCTCGATCCGGTAAGTCTGGAGCTGGTCGCGCCCCGAATCTTTCGCCGCGAAGACCATGACAGGGTCGAGTCGCGGAGTCCGGTCCTGGCGCAGACCGAGTTCGCCCGTGCAAAGCAGGGCGACTTCAGGGCCTCGGCCTCCGGTGACCTTTACTGTTCCCTCGGGGCCGCGTGGAGTCGGGCCTTGATCCTGAAGGGCGACACGGCGGAGGACTTTCCTATTCCGGGGCCGGTTGGCACGCCGATTCCGGATGCCGCGGGTCGGTCGTTCCTGGTCGAGTCGGGGCGCATTGGGCTCACCGGCCCGGTTTCGAAGGATCCATCGCCACGAGGCTTCGGCGTATTGTCGACGTGCGATCCGGCGTACTATGCGATGGTCCAACTTAATGCAGGAGGATCGCTTCGCGGCAAGCCGTCCTCGCCGGTGCTCGAGATTCACTCGGCGGTTTCCAACCGCCGTCTGTTCGTGATCAACGGACTTGACGAGATGGCACTTCAGTTCAACAACGAGCTGGTGCTCAATCAGCGTTATCACGTGATTCCATCAGCGCGGCTGCTCGTTACGATTCCGACGGACAACAACCGGCTGGTTCTGCGGCGGCTCGACATCCGCGCGGAACTAGACCGGCTGGGGATAGACGAGATCGTCGTGACGTCGGCACCGGTCGTCACGGCGATTGCTGGTGAGGCGCTGCGGCACCGGGTCGAAGCCTACTCCAAGGGGAATGTCGTTTTCGAGCACGCCGAAGGGCCGCCGGACCTATCGGTGTCGCCCCAGGGCGAGCTGCGCTGGGACGTTCCCACCGGGATTGCGGGCCAGGAGAAGGTCGCGGTCGTGACAGTCCGTTCCGCGTCGGGGCAGAAGGTATTACACACGGTCCAGATCCTGGTTCGTGGACGGAGGTGAGTCCATGTCCTTGCACCGAGCTTCATTTCTACGGTGTTTGGTCGTTGCAGCCTCGATCGCGCTTTCGCTGTCCGAGCGAGCCAGAGCTCAAATCGGCCCGGCGCCGGTGCCGAGCCAGCCGCGGCCGGCACAGCTTCCGTCAAACCCGGTCGCGCAGCCCCAACCGCAGAGCGAGGTCCAGGCGAGCCAGCACCTGTATCGCGCCCGGCAGCTCGCGTCGTCGCGAGGTCACGAGGCCGAAGCGATCGCCGCCGCTCAAGAGGCGCTGAAGGTCCACGTCCGGCCGGCGGCCGGGAGCCCGGACGACCTGACGATCCAGGCCCTTGGGCTGATCGCCGATCTTCATAACCGCGGGGGGAACCAGCAAGCCGAGCTCGGCGTGCGGCGTGAGCTGCTGGCTGCGATGATGCAATCGCTCGCCGCGGAAGATTGGCGGCTGAGAGGCACGCGTGTGAGGATCAAAGAGATCGAGCGCCGCCTCGCCGCGACTCCGGAACAGCTCAGGCGCATCGCCGAGGCATCCCAGTCGTATGCGATCGCCATCAAGTTTGCAGACGCCGGCCGTCTGGCCGAGGCCCTCCAGCCCGCCGTCAATGCGACCGAAATCTACCGGGAGGCTCAGGGAGACGATGACCGCGATGTGTCGAATACTTACATGCTCAGAGGTATCATCCACCGTGCCAGGCGCGAGTACTCGATGGCAGGCGCCATGTACGACCAGGCGATGCGGGTGCGCAGGAAGGTGCTGGGAGAGGACCACCCCGACACCTTGCTTGTGCTCCAGCACATGGCGAACCTCGCGGAGATTCAGGGCGATGTCGCCCACGCCGCGCGCCTTTTCGAGCGCGCGGTGGAACTCGGTCAACAGAACGCCGATGACGCAACCGCCTCTCGCGCCGAGCTCCTGGAGACCATCGGGCGCCTTCTTGCGTTGCAGGGCGACCACGCAGGTGCCCGGCGTTACCTCGAGCGAGCCAGCACGATTCGCGAGCGGCTCGCGGTCGGCGAGACGGAGTCTAGGCAGCCGTTCGGGCGCATGGGAGGATTCCCTGGCGGCGGGCCACGCCGAGAGTCTCGACTGGGCGACGCGGGTCACCGGTTCGGGGGAATCGGGGCGTTCGGGGGGAGAGGTTTCGGCCCCGGTGATTCGTACGAAGGTCTTGGCGCTAGGGGAAGGTCCCCCCTCGGTGCGATCGGTCTGTCACGTATCCCTGGCGTAATTTTCGGCCAGGAGCGGAGCACTCGAGATCGGCCCAGCACCATGATGAGGAGCCCGCTGGTCGACGACGTGCTCGGTGGCCGAGGGATGCTTGGATTTGGCCGCTCGAATGACAACATGGCAATGTCTCGTAACGCTGCGCATCCCTGGACGCTCCGGCTCCGCGCCATGCAGATGTACATTCACGCCGCCGGCGGCACGGACCCCCGGCAGGTCGAGATGATCGCCTCGGCGTTCGAAGACGGCACGATCCGCGGCAACTCGTGGGTCGCTTACGCCGCTCGATGTCGGCCGGCTGGCCGACGTTGCCGAGGCCTTGGGCGAGCTCGACAAGGCGCGGCTCTTGCGGCTGCGCTCGGTCGCGATCGGACTGGAGGCGACCGATCCGTCGGAGGCGAGCGGGGGGACTTACGGCGAGTTTCTCGATGGATTCATCAGGCTGATCCAGGAGATGGGGGAAGCCCGCCTGGCTCAGGAGCTGGCGGTGCAGTCCGTCGTTGACCGGAGGCAGGCCTGGGGCGACCGGCACCCCGCCTACGCGGCCGGCCTGGATCGGCTGGCGGAGATCCTCTGGTTCGCCGGCGACCGCACTCAGGCGATGCTCGTGTATGAAAAGGCTCGTGCGATCCGCCGCACCGCGTTTGGCGAAAGACACTTCGAGCTGGCGAGCACGTCGTACCGGCTCGCGCTGTTGCACGAGGAGTGGGGGGACCATGACCTCGCGCGGCAACAGGCCGGCGAGGCCCTGGCGCTGAGCGAGGCCTTCGTGATGGCCGGCCTGCCGTTCTTGCCCGAGCGACAGCGGCTGGCATTCTTGGCTCAGTCATCGCGGGCGCTCTCGCTGTTGCTCGACGTCACGGGCACCGGCCGCGACGACGCTCGCGAGGCATACCGCCATTTGCTGGCCTGGAAGGGCGTGGCGACCGAGGCGGCGGCCGCGCAGCGTGCCACGGCCGCGACACCGGAGCTGCGCGTGCTCGCCGAGGAGCTCAGCCCGCGCGGGACGATGTCAACCAGCTCGTGTACGCAGTCGTGCCGCCCGAGCAGACGGCGGTCCATGCGCGGCGGGTTCGCACCCAAACCAAGCACCGCGACGAGCTCGAGGCCCGGCTTGCCGACGCCGTGCGGTGGCACCCTGCGCCCCCGATCCGGGCGAGATCGCCGCGGCGCTCAAGCGGGGGGCGGTCCTGATCGACTTCGCGCACTACCAGCACTACCTTCCGGCCACCGGGCTGGACGATCCCGCGCACAGGCCCGCGCCGTCGAAGACCCATTACCGGCTGACGCCTGGGGCTGGGCCAGCGATGCGGTTCGAGGCTCGCTACGCGGCCTTTTTGGTCCGCGCCGGAGATCCGCAGCCTGTGCGGGTGGAGCTCGGCCCCGCGGCCCCCATCGACGAGGCTGTCATGGCCTGGCTCGACCGGATCGAGCATGGCGGAGACATCGCGGCTCCCGCGCAACAACTTGCCCGGGACCTTTGGACTCCGATCGCCGCCTTGATCGGCGGCACGCGGCATGTGCTCGTCTCGCCTGACGGCGCGCTCAGTTTCCTGCCTTGGGGCGCTTTACCCGGAAAGTCGCCCGGCACCTATCTGCTGGATGATCATGCTTTCAGCCTGGTCGGGGCCGCTCGATTCATCGCGCGGAGTCGACGAGCCGCGGATGCGGGGCCGCGCCCGCGACCTGCTGCTGGTCGGCGGCGTCGACTACGCCCTGGCTGACGCCCCATCCCGCCCAGTCCCCGAAGCCAAACTGATCGTCTCACGGTCTGCTCCGTTGGCCGGCAGGGGACTGACGCTCGATGCACTGCCCGGCACCCTGGTCGAAGCCAAAGCGATCGGTGATCTCTTTGGCGGCGGCGGCAAGATCGCGTTCCTCACGGGTGCCCAGGCAACCAAGGAGCGGGTCCGGTCATTGTTAGTGGATAAGGGCTACGTTCATCTGGCGACTCACGGCTATTTTGCGTCACCCGAGTTTGCCTCTGCTCTAATTCCTGAAGACACGGGAGCGGCCGTCCACTCGCCCGAGGGGATGGACCGTACCGAGGTGTGTGGTCTCTATCCCGGACTGCTCTCCGGGTTAGTATTCGCCGGAGCCAACCGGCCTCCCAGCGACCCGGTAACGGGAGTGGTCGACTTTGGGTCAGCCGTGATGACCGCCGAGGAGATCGCCGGGCTTGATCTCTCAGCGTGCGAACTCGCCGTGCTGTCGGCCTGCGAGACGGGGCGCGGCGCGGTCGCCGGGGGCGAAGGCGTCCTCGGGCTCCAGAGGGCGTTCCACCAGGCTGGGGCCCGGACCGTCGTCGCCAGCTTGTGGAAGGTTGACGATCGGGCGACAGCAACCCTCATGGCACTGTTCTATCACAACCTCTGGCGGCAGAATCAGCCGCCGATTGAGGCACTTCGGAACGCGCAGCTCAACCTCCGGCGGCATCCCGACCTGATGGGCAAGCTAGCCGCGGCCCGGGCGGGAACTCCTGACTTTGACGAGCTTGTCCAGCGTCCGGACGCCGATCCCGGCGCCAGCCACGCACAATCTTCGAACGATCGCGTATCGGTCAAGCAATGGGCTGCGTTTGTCGTATCGGGATGGGGGGAGTGACGACTCGAATGAAGTACCGACGTGAACTTCGAGGGCGGCCGTGTGCGCGTCTACCGATCGCGATGTGGTTGATCGCCGGGTTCGTAAGCAACCAGCCGCAGGCGCCGGCATCACAGCCCGGCGAGCCCGAGCCTCTGCGCGCCGTCCTCCACCTGCGGGTCGGCGACCCAACGGATAAACAGCGGCGCAACCTCCGGCTCGATCGGCCAGGCGTGTTGCCCCTCAAAGCGGGCGACCGTTTCTGGATCGAGGTGCGGCTCAACCGGCCGGCCTACCTCTATGTCTTCTGGGTTGGATCTGACGCGAAGGTTGCACCGATCTATCCCTGGAAACCGGGGCACTGGGACCAACCTCCCGCCGACGAGCAGAAGCGCGATCGCCTCGACCTGCCCCCGAACGCGAAAGATGCGTGGAAGATTCCGGCCGGAAGACCCGGGATCGAAACTCTCGTGTTGCTGGTCCGGGAGGAAAGCCCGCTTCCGAGAAAGGATGAGGAGTCTCTGGCCAAGCTGCTGGCCGGCGCTCAAATAAGGGTAGAGACTTTGATCAAGGAGGCGGTCTGGGTTGAGAACGGACGAGAGATCACCATCGACCGCGAGGACCGAGCGGTGCCCAGCAATAGAACTCGCAAGAGCGACGATCCGGTCCTGGCCATTCGCCGGCTGTTGCAAGAGAAGGTCCAGCCGCTGGGCGAGTATTACCAGGCGATCGTCTTCCCCGACGAGGGCGGAAAATGAGGACCGCGGTTGATCGCAGAAATCGAGACTCGTCGCGACTCCATACGTTAAACGTCCAGGTCCACGAGGCGACCCCCGGATCCCGTCAGGGACTTCCAGCCACCCACCATTTTTTTCCGCCCTCGACCGCTGCGCGGCAGAAAACGGACGATTACTTGATTTCCTCGAGTTTGGCGGGGCCAATCCCACTCCTCGGGTCCGTGCGCCAGGGCCATTCGTGGGAGTGGAACGGTGCCTGGGTGGGAATGAGAGGCGTCATCCCGCGTCTCGTCGCCTCGTCCGCGATCACCGCGCGAGCCCCGCCGCCGAGAAGTTCCGCGTCCATCAAGTAATAGTCCTTGAAGAACACCTTGCCCAGCGCCCGGTCGGAGACGATTCGAGCCAACAGATCGAGCATGGTCTCCGGTGCCGGCGTGAAATCCGTTGATTCAAAGAGCAGCAACCGGTCCCCGATCGCCTCCTGGCCCATGAACTGGGCCAGGATGGTAAACAAGATGTTGTTCTGACGCATCACATAAAGGCAGCTCGTCACGGCATAGGTGCGATCCCAGTCCTTACCGAGCAGCTTTTTCCAGTTCTCGAGGACCGTGAACCAGTGGGGGATCTGGGCGCGCAGCGAGATCCACATGGCTTTGGGGAGGTGGGCCCGCAAGCCCTCTGTGTAGTTCTCCAGGTCTTCATAGGTGAACGTACCCTTGCTGAGACAGGCATCGTGGAACGCGAGGGTGTGCTCGAGAATGGCGCGAAGCGTTCCCTTGTCCTCCGCGCTGAAGTCGAGAGCGTGCAAGCCGTCGAGGGCGCTCTGGCACTGTTGCCGATACACTCGCATCGGACCGTGCCACGAACGGTCGGACGGGTTTCCCAGGTGGGGTGCCAACAACTGGTAAGTGGCCAGGCTGCTGTGTGCAACGGACTTGGACAACTGATAGGCGATCGGCATCGGAGCGGCTTCCAGCGGGCGTTCGCCGGGACGGTACAGGATCAAGTTGCCGCCGCTCTTGGTCGCGAGCGCCAGGATGATCGGCACCTGGTCCCGCATGTTCTGCTTGTACCCGGCCAGCGCCTGGTCGTAGATCGCCATCATGGAGGTGTCGAGTGCCAGGACATCCTTCTCGGCAACCTGCCGGACCGTCGCCGGTTGGCCTCCGGTGAGCAAGTTGCGAAAGAAATTCGGCACCTGGCCGAATGACGGCACCACGGCAACGATCACGACCAGGAGGAGCGCGCCCGAGGCTGCCAGAAGCCAGGCCAGCCTGAAGAGCGTCCCTTCTGGCGGCATTCCTCGCTTCGGCTTGGCGTGTGGTCGTTCCACGGAAACGGGATGTTGCTGGGTCATGAAATCGGGCCCTCCTGTACCCTTGACAGTGAAGGTTCGCCGGACCGGACGGTTCGCTTCTTGATGTGTGCCGCCCAGTAATGGAATGTCTTGGCGACAACCGTCACCACGTTCTTGATCTCGCGCTGCAACGTGAAATTGGGCCCGGCGGGCAGGTACAACACTTCACACTCGCGGCGAACCATGACATTCTCCACAATGATCGCCCGCAGCAACCAAACCGCCATCGCTTCGCTATCGCAGCGGACGCCCACCCAGCCAGGAATCGTGCTCCGCACCACCGGCAAGCCCGTCACCAGTTTGATGCCGCGCTCGATCTCCGCCACCACGGCCTGGTACTTGTCTGGGTCCGCCAGCGCAACCGCGGCAGGGACCGCTTCAAGCAAGGTCTTCCGGTGGCAAGGCCCGCCGGCCAGCGCCAGCTCGCAGAAACTCGTCCAGATGTCGATCGCCACATCAACCTTGCCCGCTTTCAAATCTTCCTGCGTCAGACAAATCGGGGCCCCCATGAACGTGGGAATTCCCGAGTACGCCGGCGTGCCGACATACCGCTGCAGCGTGATCGGCCCCGGTTCTCGTTTCGGGTCGCCTGAGCGATCCACTTTCATTTTCCAGAGATCATCCTCGATGCTGGCCAAGGGCGTATCTCCTTTTGTCGACGTGCGTGGGCATCGCCATCGGCTGCCTTCACTCGCGCGAAGGCCACCATGGTCGAACGGATGAGGTCCCGGTCGGCGAGAAAACAGCCCATCGTACGCGGCGGTTCCGGCCGATGCCACCGATCACCGCGCGGGCATCCTATCGCGGCCAGGGCGTGTTAACCCAGCGGCGCCTCGGGTCCGAAAAGAGGGTGTCTCTATACCCCCGTGCTCGGCAGAGGAGAGAAGTTGCACGCCTGAGAACCTCGATGGGCCGGCCCCCGTGGTTGTGGATCGGCAAGTTGAATCGGCACGCGCGGCGTCTCTGACCGGTGAGTCGGACGGCACGGCCGGGTGGCTTCATCGTGGCACCCCCTGGTCGGTCGTACTGCCGACGCGTGCGTTGGCGCTAAAGATTTGGTTTAATGACGAGGCGACCAAGCCCGGCGCATGTATCCCGGCGAACACGAATGAGTCATCTGTTTATATCACATAGCACGCTGGACGACGCGGCTGTCCGCGAACTTCAACGCGCACTCGGCGACCAAGCGGTGCGCGCATGGATCGATTCGCGCGAGTTGCTTCCGGGGGGACTGCTGGAGCCCGATGTCAAGACGGCGATCGACGACGCGGCGGCCTTTGCCGTCGTCGTCAGTCCGGCGGCGTTGCAGTCGAGATGGGTCGGCAAGGAGATCCGCTACGCCATCGAGTTGCAGCAGCAGCGCGGCCGGGAAAAGTTCCCCGTTATCCCACTGTCGCTCGATGGAACCAGGCTCGGCGTTCTTGAGGAATTCTTTGGGACCGAGCCCGCTTACATAGCCCTCAGCAGCGGCGCCGGCGGGGCTGAGGCGGCCGTGCATCCAATTTTGGTCGCGCTCGGACTGCGGAAATTGGCCGACCGTCCTCCGAGCCCGCAGCCCGCGGCGAATCCGCTCGAGGAGCTCGTTCTCGAACTCACCGACTTGAAGTTTGCAGAAAAGGATGGCGTGAGGCGCGCCTCGGCTCATGCCCGGCTCATTTACGAACCTGCCACGCCGGGTCAGCCTCCCGTCCTTAGCGACAAGAGCTGGCGACTCGTGGCCCCCATCGGGCCGATCGAGGCGGAGGAACTGCGCTGGTATCTGGAAAAGTTCGCGATCTGGCCCAGCGATTACTTCCGGGACCGCGCGCGCAAGGTCGAGGAGAACCTCGTGAAGTGGGGACAGCTTCTCCACGCCGCCGCCCTGCCCGCCGACCACACTACGAACGTCATGAAGGCTTGGACCCGGATCGAAGGCCAGGTCGGCCGCCGATTCTCCGTGCATGTCGATGCGGCACCCGAAGCCGATGCGCCCGCAATGGCGATCGAAGCGGCGCGCGAGGCCGCGACGGTCCTGCTTGGCCTCCCGTGGGAGTTGCTGCACGATGGGCAGGGTTTCTTGTTTCAAGGAGCCAAGCCCACGCGCGTCCGGCGGCGCCTGCCGAACACCCGCGACGACCTCAAGGTACCCGTGGTCGCCGCGCCCATTCGCATCTTGCTCGTCTCCGTGCGCCCGGAAGACGAAGCCTGCTCTTACATCGATCATCGCTTGAGTGCGCTGCCCCTTGTCGAAGCGATGGAGGCGCTCGGCGGGCTCGTGAACGTCCACGTGCTGAGTCCGCCTACGCTCCCGGCGTTGCGCGAAGAGCTCGACCGCGCGAGCCGCGAAGCCAAGCCGTATCACGTCGTCCACTTCGATGGGCACGGCGTCTTTGACCGACGTGCCGGGCTCGGCGGCCTTTGCTTCGAGGATCCGCAGGACACCGGCAAGCTCGACAACCGCCGCCACCTCACCGTATTCACCGACGAGCTCGGCCCGCTGCTCCGCGATCACCGCATCCCGCTCGTCTTCCTCGAGGCCTGCCAAACGGCCACGGCCGAGAAGGCGTCGGAATCGGTCGCCTCAGAGCTGCTGAAGGTCGGCGTGGCATCCGTGGTGGCCATGAGCCATAGCGTCTTGGTTGAGACCGTGCGCCGCTTCGTCCAGGCGTTCTACGCCGCGCTCGCCCGCGGTGCGCGCGTGGGCGATGCCATGCTCGAAGGCCAGCGCAAACTCAATGACGACAAATCCCGGGGCCGCATCTTCGGCGTGGGTGAATTGAAGCTCAACGATTGGTTCGTGCCCGTGCTCTTCCAGGAAAAGGACGATCCGCAACTCTTCCGGGCCACCCCTGCGCCGCAGACGCAGGCGGACCTGAAGACCGCGCTGCGCAACCGTCTCGGTGAGTTGCCCGCGGAGCCGGCGACGACCTTCGTTGGCCGCAGCCGCGAGCTCCTCGCGCTAGAGCGGCTGCTGCGCCACGAGCGCTACGTCGTGGTGCGCGGCCAGGGCGGCGAGGGCAAGACCACGCTCGCCGCCGAGTTCGCGCGCTGGATGGTCCGCTCGCACCAGACTCGTCGCGCGGCGTTTGTCTCGGTCGAGACCCACAGCAACGTCGCCGCTGTGCTCGATGCGATCGGCGGGCAGCTCGTGCCGAATTACTCCGTCGCCACGTTCGACGATCTGGAGAAGGCCATTCACCCGATCGAGCAGGTCCTCACCGAGCAATCCACGCTGCTCGTGGTGGACAACATGGAGAGCATCCTGCTGCCGCCCTACCTCGAGGCGCCCGGGCGCTCTCGGAGGAGGCAGGCCGGGAGCTGGAGGCCACCCTCGCCGTGTGCGGGCGCCTGCTGAACGTCGGCGACACGCGCATCGTCTTCACCAGCCGTGAGGCGCTTCCCGCTCCGTTCGGCGCGGTCCGTCACCGGCGCGAGCTGCACCGGCTCGATCGCGACGACGCCGTGAAGCTCGTCGAGCGAGTACTGAACGCGGACGACGGCGCCGGGGCGGGCGCAGCGCTCGATGCCCGCGCGAGTCCATCGAGGCGCTCGTCGATGCTGTCCACGGCCACGCCCGCACGCTCGCCCTGCTGGCCACGTCAATACAGAGCCAGGGCGTCGATGCCACCCGCCTTGCGCTCGTCGAGCTGATGGCCGCGATGGAGAAGCAGTTCCCCGGCAGCCGGGAGCAGTCACTCTTCGCGAGCGTTGAGCTCTCCCTCCGCCGCATGTCCTCGGCGAACCGGGAAAAGTCGCGCGTACTCGGGGTGTTCCACGGTGGTGTGGATCTGGACGTGCTCCGCACGATGATGCAGTGGGAAAAGGACGACGTGGGCTCGCTGGCCGGCGAGTTGATCGCGACGGGCCTGGCAACACTTAATCGCTACAACCATCTCACTCTCAATCCCGCGCTCTGCCCCTATCTGCGCGGGAAGCTGGACGCCGCGGAACGCGAGACACTGACCGCCCGATGGGGCGAGGCGATGCGCGCGTATGTTGCGTTCCTTTACGAGCAAAGCAACCAGAACGCCGAAGCCGCGGCAACGCTCACGGCGCTAGAGCTGCCGAACCTCTTTGCGCTGCTCGCGCAGGTACTACGTGCGGGGGATGCGGAGGCGACGATCGCTCTGACCAGTTCGCTCTACAGGTTGCTGCAGAACGCTGGCAAGCCACGTTTGCTCGAACGCGTGGGACAAGTGCGCAACACCGCAGCCGCGGCGCTGGGTGGGACGTGGAATCACGCGCGGTTTAAGGCGCATCGTACCCGGATCGAGCAGCAGCTTGCCGGTGGGCGCTCGCGCGAGGCATTCGACGGCGCGCAGCAGTTGCTCGAGCGCGCGCGGGCAGCAGGTGAGCAGGCATATCCCGGTGCCGATTACGATCTGGCGATTGCTTGTTTCATGCTGGCCCGGGTTTCGAATCTCGCCGGTGGATCGGAACAGTCCCTGCCGCTACTGCACGAGGCGCGGCAAGGATTCGAAGCCGTTGCGCGGGACCGGCACGATCGTGCAGCGGAGAGGATGGCAGCACGCTGCTTGGCGGAACGGGGCAATTGTCTTCTCGACCTGGGCCGGCTCGACGAGGCAGCAACCGCTTACGAAGAGAGGATCTGCCGCGCGGAGAAACTCGAGGACGACCGGGGCGTCGCCGTCGGAAAATTACAGCTTGGGACCGTCCGCATGGCCCAGCGCCGCTACCCCGAAGCCCTAACGGCTTATGAAGAAGCGCGCGATCGGTTCACACGGCTGGGCGAACCGGGCACTGTCGCCGTGGCCTGGCACCAGACCGGCATAGTGTATCAGGCGGCGGGACAGCCGGAAGCGGCCGAGGATGCCTATCGGAAAGCGCTCGCGATCATGGTTCAGCTCGGAGATTCTGCCGGACAGGCGGACACGCTGGGTCAACTCGGGAACTTGTATGACGATGTCCTGGATCGCCCGGAGGAAGCCGTAGCCTTTTACCGGAAAGCAGCAGATAAGTATATCGAAGGGCGGCACCGGGCGAAAGAAGGTGCATCGCGGAGCAACCTCGCAAGCACGCTGCACAAGCTCCGTCGCTTCAACGAAGCGCGGCAAGAGGTTCTGCGGGCGATCGAATGCAAGGTGCAATTCGGCCATGCTTCCGAGCCGTGGAAGACTTGGAGCATCCTCGGCAACATCGAGACGGACGCCGGAAATTCCACTGCCGCCGCAGATGCGAACCGTAAGGCCATCGCGTGCTACCTCGCCTACCGCCGCGACGGCGGCGAAAATCACTACGTCGATGGCCGGATCGGCCTCGCCGTGACCCAACACCTCCTCGCCGGCGACCCGGCTGCCGCCGCGTCACTTCTTGTAGAACGGGCCGCCCGTCCCGACTTGCCGAACAGCCTTCGCACTTTCGTGCAATCCCTCCAAGCCATCGTCGCCGGCGGCCGCAACCGCACCCTCGCCGACGCCTCGGATTTGGGCTACAGGATGGCCGCCGAAATCCTCTTCCTGCTCGAAACGCTTGAAAAGCCCGGTTAACGCAGGCGCCGATTTCAGGACGAACACCAGAGGGGGCCGTGCAAGGAGTCAGGGCCATTTTTGAGCACCCCACGGTGCGAATCCCAACTGGGCGACTCCCGGATACCCACCCTTCATTGCCGGTGTGCCGCGAAGCGCAATCGTGTGCTGACCGCCTTTCGGAATCGGGCGGATTCGTTTCCTGTGAACGGATGTCGGAGCAAATTGACGGCTCCGAGGGAGCGGGGACGCGGAAGTCGACTCGGCTCGTCCAGCGAAATCCGTCTCGCCGGGGGGAAGATGGATGCGCGGCGTAGGCTGCTCGTCGCGTCGGACGAGTCGGCGTCTGAGGGTGCCAGCGATTTGGCGTTGCGCCCAATCGTTTTCCGAAGCGCAACACCGACGCCACGGAGATTCTGGCGCCAGCGCCGGCAAGTCGAAATCGTCCTGGCGGGCGGCCGAGTCTGCACGGTGTTTGTGACCGCCAGCGTATTGTGGCGTCATCTTCCGCTGAGAACGGCAATTCTCGACTGCATGTCCCGGTAAAGCCTATCGAGAGTGATGCAGTGCACCTTGCGACTGCAGACGACGACCTGCTCGCTGCGCCACGTCAGGCGCTGTCTCGAGGACGGATCAGTGAGGAACTTGTCCCTGCCGATGACGAGCAGACCGATATACTGAACTTCGCCAACGCCAAATCGTTGCACGTAGGAATTTGTGTTCTTCTGATTTTCCATCCAAAGAACCCAGTCGATGATCTGGCTGTACCCGTGTTCGAATCGGTCGGACCATTCCAGAGTGGCCTTCTTGCTCTTTTTCTTGAAAATGCTGTCCCTCGTGGCGTCCTCGAACTCGATAAAACAATACTGGTGAGATTGCGAATCACCGACAGCGACGTCGGCCGTGTGATCGCCGAATATGTCAAATTCCGTGGCAACTCGGTCGAGATTGGCGATTTGCGGATTATAAGTACCCATGAGTAACATCAACTGCTCGTGGGTGGCGAAAAACGGCAGAATGTCGGTCCGTTCTTTCAGCTCTGGTCTCAGCGGGTCATTGAGGAGAACCGCGAATTCCTCGAGCTCTCGCCTCGCTTGTCTCCTGCTGAAACTGGCCGTTTTGAATTGCTTCATGGAGGAACTGCGGGCTAGCTCGACCGGTTCAGCGTCACCGTTTTCTTCGGCGAACCGGTCTGCCCCGGCTTTTTCTTCGCTCCATATCGCCGGAGGATTCCCTCCCCCATGAGATCCAGAACCTCGATGTCTTCGCCCGAGATCTGATAAATGATCCTCAAGTCAGTCGCAACGCCGAGAGCGTAAACCGACCTTTTCTTGGAAATTTGGAGCTTGTCGCGATCTGCGGCATAGGCAAGAAAATGGTCGCGATCGCGGATCACCTTGCCGACGGCTTTCCTCTGCTTTTCATCCAACGCATCGAGGGCGATAGAGACGCGCTCATCGACGTGATACCCGCTCGCTGGTTTTGTGGAGCTCGCCATGGCGGTCCCCGTTCTGATGAGATTCTGCCGACCAGAAATGGTCATTTCTCGGTCGTATTGTACCACAAGTCAGCCGAGCTCCGGCAGACCGACGCGTTAGATTGCGGAATCCCGCCGCAGACTGAATCAGCAGACGGTTTTGGCGGTAGATCAGATCGCCACAGCCTGCGGCGCTGCCAACCCGCGGTTTGCCTCGGTTTAACGGCCGTTCGCACCCTCTCCAGTGCGTCGCAGAGACCCACGTTGTCATGCCGTCCTGAGCCTTTTCCGCGAGCTGACTTGTAAGATCCTCAGGACTTCCAGACACCCACCCTTCATTGCCGTTGTGCCGCCAGATCCTGTCGCGTGCTGACCGCCTCTCGAAATCGGGTCAATTCGTTTCCTTTGAACGGGATGCCGGAGCGATTTGGCGGCTCGGAGCGCGCGGGACGCAAAAGGCAGCTCGCTGGTCGTGCGAAAGGGGAATGTCGATCGGAGGATCGGTCCACTTGCTTGCACGCTCCTCCGAGTCAAGCTATGGTGTCGCTTGCGAATCGGAACGGGCCGTCCCGATTGAGGTGAAGGCGTCGCGCCTGCATCGGGTGGTCGCCGGCGGCTCGCCTGCACCGCAAGGGACGCCGTCGAGGGCCTGGGTCTGGGCACGGCTCAATCGCGGACGTTAAGAGGGTCATTTCGTTGAACGAGAACTCGCTGTCGCGGATCCCCTTTCTGGTCAGGGATGAGCTGGTCATTCTCAGCATGGTGCGCTGGATGCGGTTTATCGGCGTCATCAAAGTGGTCACCGGACTGCTGCTGTGCTTCATCGTGCTCGTGGGCCTGATCTTCGTGGGTGCGCAGCTCGCCTCAGGCTCGGGCCTGCCGGCCCTCGGTCAGACCGGCCGCGTCGTCTCTGAAAACCCCTTCACGTTTTTCGCCCTGGGCCTCTTTGCCCTTCTCTTGACGGTGGCAAGCACCGTGCTCGGGGTCATACTGTGCCACGCGGCCGATGACTTCGAACGCGTCGCCCGCACCGACGAGGCCGATCAAGATTTCATCACGGCTGGCGTCATCCAGCTCAACACGTACTTCAAGGTCAGTATCCTGCTCGGTATGGCGGCGGTACTGGTGGCCATCACCGCCGGAATGGCGCTGTTCGCCAAGATTGCGAATTGATCCTCAAGAGGAAGTCATCATGTCGCGGCCAGAGGGCACGCCGGAACAAAGCGGGTTGAGCCGCATCCCCTTCACGATCGAGGCCGAAAACCAGATCAAGACGCTGTCCTTCTGGCTGACGGTGATCGGCTGGTTGAACGTCGGCGCCGCCGTGATCGTTATTTTCAACCTCGTCTTGCCCGGGCGGAACCTCGGCCTGGTGGTTGACCTCATTCTTTACGTCGCAATCGGAACATGGGCATCCAGGCCGCCAAGGCATTCAAAAGCGTGGCAATCACCGACGTCGCCGACCAGGCTTACCTGGTCGAGGGATTCACCAAGCTGCGGAGCATCTTCCTGCTCCAAGGGCTGCTGATCGTGGTCGGGATGGCGTTCGTCGCCGCCGTCCTTCTCTTCCTGTTGCTCCACGCTTTCCGCTAGAGTCGGCTTTCGCTCCTGCGAAAGCACGCCCTCTCGCGGGAGCGAAAGGCGACGAAGGACGACACGTCCAGAGCTTGGGCTTCCAAGCAGGGGCCCACTGGATATCGCCAACTCGACGCCGCCCACGCGACCCATATCAATCGTGCACGCACTTTGAACCATGCACGCGCGGGCGTCCGAACACGGAGCTTTCCTGATAACAGTCCGGCGAATGCAGCATTCTAGCGGGCGGTCGCCACTACCGATCGCTCAAGCGACTGATATGGTGCACACTTTGGTTCGAAAATTCCGTTTTAGAAAAATAAATAACCGCTTTACCTGAAACCCTTTGTGGCTCAGGATTGCACGGTTTCCGGCTCCAACGCGTGCCTCAAAGTGCGCATTTGAGCGCATAATGTATATGTAGGAACGCAGCGTGGGTCGGGGTGCGCGCCGAACACAGCAGCCGCGTGGCGCGCCTCTCGTACTCTTGGCATACAGCGGCGCCGACTGCCACAATTTGAAGACCGAAGCGATCGACCGCCGGACGAAACACTCGCGATGCGATCATACGACCTAACCACCTTGCATCCAGCGGCTTGCGCGCGGTGAGAAAGAGCTCCCAGAACGTGCCGTTTCACGAAGGATCAGCCCCCGAATTGGCAGAAAGACCTCGCGAAAAACCTGCCATCTTCTGCCATTTTCTGCCATTTCGCTCGCTTCGCCCCCGACCCCGCCCGCCGGCATTTCCTACCCCCTACGGCGGCGCAGCCATAGGTGCATTCCGGCTTCTCGCCGTCTGGCGAGCGTAATATAATCACCAGTCCGAAAAGGTTGCCGAATGTGAACGCGCGCTCCTTCGGCGACTGAGTTCGATCTCAGTGATTTGAAACACTTTACGAAAAACCCGTTCACAAAATGGTCTTTCGACCCCAAGTTCATCCGCAACTTTCTCGATCGTCGCCCACATCGACCACGGCAAGAGCACGCTGGCCGATCAGCTCTTGCTCCAATCGGGAGCGATCACCCAGCGCGAGTTTCGCGAGCAGCTCCTCGACGACATGGATCTCGAGCGCGAGCGCGGGATCACGATCAAGGCGCGGGCCGTCGCCATCAATTACACGCTCGACGGGCAGACCTACGAGCTGAACCTGATCGACACGCCCGGCCACGTCGACTTCCACTACGAGGTCTCGCGCAGCCTGGCGGCCTGCGAGGGCGCGATCCTGCTGGTCGACGCCACCCAGGGCGTCCAGGCCCAGACGGTCGCCAACGCCTATCTGGCGGTGAACAACAACCTGGCGATCGTGCCGGTGCTGAACAAGATCGACATGCAGGCGGCCCGGCCCGAGGAGATCAAGGAAGAGATCCTGCACAGCCTGGGGATCGATCCCGCCGAGGTGCTGGCGATCAGCGCCAAGACGGGGCAGGGGGTCCCCGACGTCTTTCGGGCCATCATCGAGCGCGTGCCCCATCCGGCCGGCGATCCCGAAGCGCCCTTGCGGGCCTTGATCTTCGATTCCAAGTTCGACGACTACCAGGGCGTGATCACCTACGTCCGCGTCGTCGACGGCACGCTCACGTGTCGGCCAGAAGATCCGGCTGATGGCCCAGGGCACCGAGCACGAAGTGACCGGCCTGGGCCGGTTCCGTCCGCGCGAGGTGCCCTGCGACGAGCTGGGCGTCGGGCAGGTCGGCTACGTGATCGCCAACATCAAGAAGCTGTCGGACGTCCAGATCGGCGACACGATCACCCAGGTGCCCGAGCCGGCACAGGTGGCGCTGCCGGGCTATCAAGAGCCCGTTCCGGTGGTCTTCTGCGGCCTCTTTCCCGCCACCAACAACCAGTTCGACGACCTGCGCGACCGCGCTTGCAGAAGCTCGCGCTCAACGACTCGAGCTTCACGTTCGAGCCCGAGACGTCCGACGCACTCGGGTTCGGCTTCCGGTGCGGGTTCCTGGGCATGCTGCACATGGAGATCGTCCAGCAGCGGCTCGAGCGCGAGAGCAACCTGTCGCTCGTTCAGACCGCCCCCACCGTCACCTACGAGATCGTGACCCGCGAGGGCGAGATCTTGCACATCTCCAACCCGACCCGCATCCCCGACGCCGGCGCGATCGAGGAATTCCGCGAGCCGATCGCCCGGGTCAACTTCATCATCCCCAGCGATTCGATCGGCGCGATCATGCAGCTCTGCGAAGACCGGCGCGGCACGTTTACCAGAAGACCGAGTATCTCTCGACCGACCCGGGCGATTCTGACCTACGAGCTGCCGCTGGCCGAGATGATCTACGACCTGTACGACAAGCTCAAAAGCGCGACCCGCGGCTACGGCACGATGGATTACGAGGTGATCGGCTACCGCGCCGGCGATCTGTGCCGGCTCGACATCCTGGTCGCCGGCCAGCGCGTCGATGCGCTGTCGACGATCGTCCATCGGGCGCACGCCGACCGCCGCGGCCGGAAGCTCGTCAAGAAGCTCAAAGGCGAGATCGAGCGGCATCAGTTCGAGGTGGCCATCCAGGCGGCGATCGGCAGCCGGGTCATCGCCCGCGAAACGATCTCGGCCTTGCGCAAGAACGTGACGGCCAAGTGCTACGGCGGCGACATCACGCGCAAACGCAAGCTTTTGGAGAAGCAAAAAGAGGGCAAGAAGCGTATGAAACAGGTAGGGAACGTCGAGATCTCGCAGGAGGCGTTCCTTTCGGTGCTCGACGATACCGAAGATTGACGGCACCGCTTGCCCAGTTGTGAACCGCATCGGATGACGATGACCAGCACTCCGCCCAATCATCGACTGCCGTGACGCCGCTCGTGGCGAACGCGTCACATCGTGGGCTGATGCGGCACATCGTCGAGCTGATCGTGTCGCTCTGCCTTGTGCTCTGCTTTTGGCCCGCACGTTCTGCGCCGAGGCGTACGTCGTGCCGACCGGCTCGATGGCACCGACGCTTCTGGGACTGCACCACGCGCTGACCTGCCGCAATTGCCGGTTCCTGTATGTGGTCGGCGCCGACGACGGAATACGCAGCGGCATCGCCGGTCTGCCCCAATTGCGGCCAGCGCGCGCCGCGATGACGACGCCGGCGCTCGCATGCGGCGGCGATCGTGTGATCTGGTGCAGAAGTTCGTCTACGACTTTCGTCGTCCCCGGCGGTGGGAGGTCGCGGTCTTCCACTTTCCCGGGCGAGCCGAGCCAGGCCTACGTCAAGCGCGTGGTCGGCTCTGCCGGGCGAAACGATCGCGATCAAAGACGGCGACGTCTACGTCGACGGCCAGATCGCGCGCAAGTCGCTCGCAGAGCTCGGGCGATGCAGATCCTGGTGCACGACAGCCGGTTTGAGCCACCGAGCGGCGAGCGGTCGCCGCGCTGGGTTTTCCAGATGGCGACGGGCCGCCGCGATGCGGACGACTGGCTGGAGGCGCGACGGGACCGGTTTGTACACCGTCGCCGAACAAGCGGGGTACAGTCGGCGGCAACGACTGGCTCGTTTACAAGCACTGGGAACCGTCGCACGGTCGCAGGGGGCCGATCAAGGATTTTTACGGCTACAACGGTGGCGATCTGCGGGCCGACAACGATGTGCGCGACGTGGCGGTCGAGGCACGCCTCGCCGCCGGCGATTGCGGTCGAGTCGATCGTCGTGTCCTTGTCAGTCGGGCGCCGATCGGTTCGTCGTGACGATTCCGGTGACGAGTCAGGGCACCATCGGGCTCCTTCGCAACGACCGGCCCGTTCCGATCGGCCATTCCCGCAATCCCTTCGAGGGCAACCGGACGTGGCCCAGGACGGTCGCGCTTGTCAGGCGGCGGTCTGCGACCGGCGGGTGCAGGTCGCCGTCGATGGCGAGCTGCTTTTTGATCCCTTCGATTACGACGGACTCGATTCATGACGGTGCGGCCGGCGATAGCCCGATCGCACTGGGAGTGCGCGGCGGCACGGGCTCGAGGTCACGGACTTGCGGATTTTCCGCGACGTTTATTACACATCTGCGCTGGCGAACACGCCGCGGTATGCCGCAGGGCGGGCTGGCCGCGGTGAGTCTCGGCCCCGACGAATATTTCGTGCTGGGCGACAACAGCCCGGTCTCGAACGATTCGCGGTTCTGGGGCGAAGGACCTGTCGTGCGCGGGTCGATGTTCGTGGGGAAGCCGTTCCTGGTTCATCTTCCGGGCCAGGTGGTGCCACTCAGGTTTTTGGGCGGTCGGTGTGCTGGGTTCCCGATCCCCGTCGAATCCGTTACATTCGTTAGTAGTGCGCGGAGGCAGGCCCTGATTCGTGCGTCGACGTCTCGGGCGGAGCGAATGATATGAGCAGCAGTCGCGGTCGTTCTGTGAGTTCTCGCAGCGAGTTCGACGCCACGGACCGACGCGAAGTGGGGCCGGAGCCGCGGCCGCGGTTCGAGCCGCGCACCAAGGCGACGACGGTCGCGGTGCGCCGACCCGCCGCCCACGAGGGCCATCGCGATACGGTTGAGGCGATCGTCGTCGCGTTTATCCTCACTCTGGTCGTCCGGGGCTTCGAGGCGCAGGCGTTCGTGATTCCGACCGGCTCGATGGCGCCCACTCTGATGGGCCGTCACAAGGAGATCGCTTGTCCTCAGTGCGGCTTCGTCTATGCGGTCAACGCGTCGGAGGAAGTCGAGACCCGCGCGGACGCCGCGGAACGTCTACTCCGGTCTCTGCGGCAATTGCCGCTACCAGGCCGTTTTGGCCCAAGAGCCCAGCTTCAAGGGCGACCGGATCCTCGTGATGCTGTTTCCGTACGACCTGCCGTTCCTCCCCGGCAGCGGTCCGCCCGCGCGGTGGGACGTGGTTGTGTTTCGGTATCCCGAAGAGCCGGAAACCAGCTACATCAAGCGCCTGGTGGGCTTGCCCGGCGAGACGATCCGGATTTTTCACGGCGACGTATTTCGTCAAGCCGCCCGACGGCGATCAGTTCACGCTTGCGCGCAAACCGATCCGGCACCAGGCGGCGATGCAGATCAACGTTTTGACGACCGGCATCAGCCGCGACGCCTTGGCCGGCTTACCGGAATGGCAACGCTGGCGCGACGAGACGGGCAAGTGGACACGAGAAGCTGCCAGGCGAGCCATTACGAGTGCGACGGCGGCCGATGGCCCCGAGTGGGTCGAGCTGCGCTATCGCAACTTGGTGCCCGATCCCGAGCAGTGGGACGCGATCGTGAACGATCGTCCCGCCCCGACGCCCGCCACGGGCTTACGCTCGTCACCGACTTTTACGCGTACAACACCAACATGACGGCCAACTCGTCGGACTTGCTCGACGACGTGCAACGCGACCAGGAAGGTGCGTGGATGCAGCCGCACTGGGTCGGCGACCTGACGCTTCCAGGCGAACCTCGAGATCAAGAGCGTCGGGGCCGATGCGGCCGTGCGGCTCGAGCTGGTCAAGGCCGGGTTGCCGCACCGCTGCACGATCGACCCGCGACGGGCGAGGCCGTCATCAGCCGGGGCGCGACGAGCTGGCGCACTGGCAAACGCCGATCAAGGGGCCCCGGCCGGTATCAGCTCGACTTCGGCAACGTCGACGAACGCATCTCCTCGGTGGTCAACGGAATCCCGTCGGCGGCGACGGTGTCGAATTGCCGACCAAGACCGCGCGTGCCGATTCCGACCGCTGCCGACCTGACGCCGGCGGCCATTGCCGTCCGAAATGCGTCGGTCGTGGCGAGCGACCTTGTCCTGAAACGCGATATCTACTATACCCAGATCCCCCGGCGGCATCGATTACGGGCCGTGTGGGAAGATCGTTACCCCCGCACGCCCGTCGAGCTCTTCGACTTCCTGTCCGATCCCGTCGCGGTTTTCAAACCTTGCCTACGTGCGGTCTCACGACTATGAAATCGGGCCCGAGCGCTTTTTCATGCTCGGTGACAACAGCCCGCGCAGCAAGGACAGCCGGGGCTGGGGAACGCTGGATATGATCGTTCGTGCGTGGGACTCGTCCGATCGCAAGTCGTGGGAGGTTCCGCGGCAGCTCCTGACTGGCAAAGCGTTCTATGTGTACTGGCCGCACGGCGTGCCGATCGGGCCGGACATTCGTTTGCCCTTCAACCGTGACTTTCGGCTCATCTTTCGCCCTTATTTCGAGCGCATGAAGTGGATTCGATGACACGTTGGAGAAATACTGGTAAGGTTGGCCGCGAGGCGTTCGCGGCGTGACGGCGTCGAGTGCGACGCGATCAAGGAGGATCGAGCCATGCCCCTCCTGCAAGTCCGCGGACTGGAAAAGTGGTACGGCCGCCGGCAGGTCGTGAGCGGCGTCGATTACGAAGTCGAGCGCGGCGAGGTGGTCGGCCTGCTGGGCCCCAACGGTGCGGGCAAGACCACCAGCTTCCGCATGACGATCGGACTGATCGACGCCGACGGCGGTCAGGTCCTGTTCGACGGCCGCGACGTGAGCCGCTTGCCGATGTATCTGCGAGCCCGCGCCGGCATGGGCTACCTGGCCCAGGACCGGAGCGTCTTCCGGCAGTTGTCGGTCGAGGACAATCTGATGGCGATCCTCGAAACGCGCCCCCACATGAACCGCAAGCAGCGAACCGACCGCCAGAACGAATTGCTCGATCAATTCGGGCTCACCAAGATCCGCAAGACCAAGGCCAATCGCATTTCAGGCGGCGAGAGTCGCCGGCTCGAGATCGCCCGATCGCTGATCACCGAGCCCAAGATGATCATGCTCGACGAGCCTTTTGCCGGCATCGATCCCAAGACGGTGGCCGAGATTCAAGATCAGATTCGCGCGCTCGTCGAGCACTACAACATCGGCATCCTTTTGACCGACCACCAGTTCCGTGAGACGCTGGAAGTAACCGACCGCTGTTACCTGATCCGGGAGGGTCGGGTGTTTGCGTATGGCAACCGCGAGCAGATCCTTCGAAACCCAGACGTGCGCCATCACTACATCGGCGAGCGGTTCGACGTCGGGCACCTCCTTGACCGGCGCCGGCCTGTGTCGCTCTCGGGAAGCGGTGCGGCGCCCTCGGAGCCCGAGCCCGAGCGGCCCGACAGCCCCGACGAAGACCCGCCTGTCGCGGGGGTGCCGGCACGAATTTGACCATGCGACGGACTAGTACTGATGCATCCGCTTGATCGTCCCAGAACAGCTCACGGCACGGGCTCAGCCGATCGCCGACTGGAGTTCGGCCCTGACTGCCGGCCAAACGCGCGCCGGCGTCAGCTCGGCCATGCATTCGAGCCGGCCGCACTTCCGCAGAAAGCTGGGTGCGGCACCACACACAGCTTTGCACGGTGGTCACGTGCGGCCCGACCGGCCCGGTCAAACGGGGGCTGGTGCAGGTGTAAATGCCCACGACGCGGGCGCCGCAAGCGGCAGCGAGGTGAAGCGGCCCGGTGTCGCTCGAGATCAAGAGATCGGCTTCTCCGGCGAGGGCGGCGAGCTCCGGCAGCCGGGTGCGCCCGCACAGATCGAGAGCGCGAGCCGGTTGCAGGTGGTGCAAAAGCGCGTCGACAAACTGGCGATCGTGCCCGGAGCCGACGGCGATCAAGCCGGCGCCGAATTCTTCGACTGCGCGGCGGCCGATCGCGGCAAAATGCTCGGGCGGCCACCGCTTGGTGCGCCACCGCCCGCCCGCGTTGAGGATCATTCGTGGCGACGGCACGCCCGCCAAGGCGTCTGCGGCCCAGCGCCGCTCATTGTTTCCGATCGGCACGTTGAACTGCATGTCGGCTGCTTGGGCGCCCAGCGCACAGGCGACGCGCTCGATGCGCTTCGCGGCGTGAAGACCAAGCCTGGGCGCGTCGACCACGTCGGTGTAGAACCAGCGTGCTCCTTCGCGTGCGTCGGCGATGCCCACGCGCACCTTGGCCTTTGTGGCCGCGGCCATGAGCGCCGAGCGCAACAGCCCTTGGAGGTCGATCGTCAGATCAAAATCGCCGGCACGCAGCCGGTTATAGAGCTCGACTGCGCCTCCGAGGCCAAGCGGATCGATGCCGCGGCCGTCGCGCTGGAAGACGATCAGCTCGTCGAGGTCAGGGTGGCCCTCGAACAGATCTTGAAATGCTTGGCTGACAACCCACGCCAGATGAGCCGACGGCCAGCGAGCACGCAGGGCCGCGAGGATCGGCAGCGCGTGCACGATGTCGCCCAGCGAACTAGGCTTGATAATGCAAACTCGAGCGGGCTCGAGCCCGGCAAGCCGGTTCGCTGTGCGGCTCATGAGCAACATGAAGAATCCCTTCCGCGTGGCTGCGCCGCGCCACGGTCGCGGGTCGGTCCGCGAGCGGTATAAACCAATTGCCGCTCTGTGGCAATGTCGCGTTGAGCTGGGCCTGTAAAGGACTCGATTCCGAATGCACGCTATAGCATGCAGCTTGTTGATTGGGATGATTGCGGCCTCTGGCGAAAGAGGCGCGGTTGCGTTTCAGCCTGACCAGCGCGAGAGGACGGTGCCCGAGCGGTTCCGGCTTGAGGCGGCGACGTTCTGGTACGAGCTGACGCCGGTCGTGACGACCGAGCGCGTCCAGGTCTCGACGCTGCGGTTCCCATCGCCGGTGGAGACGGCGGATCCTGAAAACAACGTGGTGCACGCCGAGTACTTTGCTCCGGTCGGGTTCGGGCCGAAGCGGCCGGGCGTGATCGTGTTGCACATTCTGGGGGCGGATTTCCCGCTGTCGCGTTACATGGCCGCGCGAATGGCCGATCGGGGTGTGGCGGCGCTTTTCGTCAAGCTGCCGTATTACGGCGAGCGCCGGCCGCCGAACCGGCCGCTTTCGAGCAGGCGGTTCCTCTCATCGGACATCGAACGGACGGTGACGGCGATGCGGCAGGGGGTCTGCGACGTGCGGCGGGCAGCCCGTTGGCTGGCGTCGCGTCCCGAGATCGACCAGCGGCGGCTGGGCGTTGCGGGCATCAGTTTGGGAGGCATCGTGTCGGCCCTGGCGGCGGCGGTCGATCCGGCTATCAGCGAGGGGGCGTTTCTCCTGGCCGGGGGTGACCTGTCGGCGATCCTGTGGGGAATGCCCGAAGGGGCCGCATTTCGGGCGAGCTGGGTCGAATCGGGCCGCAGCCGCGCCGACTTGAAGGCGCTGGTCGACCCGTTCGACCCCCTGACCTACGCCGAGGGGCTGCGCGGCAAGCGAATGCTGTTCATTGCCGGCAAGGTCGACGAGGTTGTGCCGCCGTCGTCGACCCTGCTGTTGTGGGAGGCGGCCGGCCGCCCCCCCATCCGCTGGTTCGACTGCGGCCATTACTCGGCAGCAGGGTTCTTGCTGCCGGCCTTCCGCCAGACCGTCGATTTCTTTGCGAGTGACTGAACTGACCACAAGTTTTCACGCTTTCGATTGTCAGAAACAGCCGATGGGGTTAATCTCCGAGAGATCGTTCTGCATCGAAATCTGTCGAGACGAGAGAGGGGGGTAGGAATGACGCCGCGGGTGACGAGCGTTTTCCTATATGCCAAGGACGTGCGCCGATCGATGGAGTTTTACAATGAGGTCGTTGGGGCCAAGATCCACGAAATCCACGCCGAGCACGAGGGTGCGCCTACAGCCTGGCCATCCTGAAACTGGGCCCGTTCACGTTGATGATCCATCCTCAGGAGCCGCATGCCGACGAATTCACCGATACCCGCGTGGGCGTCGGAATCCATCTTCAACTCCAGGTGCCCAACGTCGACGAGTTTTACCAGCACTGCATGGACCAGGGCGCGATCCTGAGCCTCTCGGGCGAGCCGACCGATCAGAGCTGGGGCTGGCGTGAGTTTGCCCTGCGCGACCCTGACGGATACGTTTGGTCGGTCTACGAAGACAAGTCGGGCGGCCGGTGGACCAATTGATCTACCCTTCGCAATCCTGGGAGGGCGAGCCTCCCGGCGAGCCGCTTTCACATCCGGCTCGGCAGGAGCCTCGCCCTCCCGGAATCACGCAAGGCCGTTTAGCTCCTGCGCTTTCGAGAACAGCGCCGCGCAACCCGTCAGGCCGGCGGTTTCGATTCGCAAGATGTTGGCGCTGAGATTGATGGGGAACCAACCAGCGTGTTCCGCAAGGTTTATCTCAGAGGGCGTAAACCCACCTTCCGGGCCGACGGCCAAGATGACTTGCCGACCGGTCGCGAGTGCCGGCCAAGCACTCGCAGGCGAACCCTCAGGGCTTGCCAGCAGCTTGATCGCCTCGGCCGCGGATGCCGCGAACTGCGGCCAGCGTACCGGTTTATCCAGGATCAAGAGCCGGCTGCGGCGGCATTGTTTCGAGGCTTCGATGATCGACCGCCGCAGCCTCTCGAGCTTCGGTTCGCCCGGCTCCACAACCGACCGTTCCGTCAGCAGCGGGACCAAGCGTTCGACCCCCAGTTCCGTGGCCTTTTCGACGAGCCAGTCGAACCTTTCGCCCTTGGGAACGGCCGTCGCGAGCGTGAGTACCAGCGGCGGCTTGTGCTCGGGGATGAGACGCCCAAGGCGACGAGCTCCGCCCGATCGTCGCCAATTGCGACGACCTGCGCACCGGTGGCATGGCCGCGGCCGTCGAACACTTCGACAACGTCCCCCACGCGGGCCCGGCACACGCGACTGAGATGACGCAGTTCATCGCCATCGAGCCAGAGCCGGCCGCCACCGGCGAAGTCAGGGCAGTAAAACCGAGTCGACAAGCACGTTCTCCAGGTCTCTTCAAAGAATGAGTGCCATCGTATCCGATCGTAGGGGTGAAACGCGACGCTTGGCCGGCTGGAAACACGCCCGCCAAAAAACGATGCTAAAAGCGCAGGACGCGACGATTGTAGAAAGGAGGACTGAGCAGGTGTGGTGGCGTCACTGGGGCCTCGAGCGAGACCCATTTTCCAACCCAGATTCACCTTATGTTCCGTCGGCCGCGCACGACGAAGCCGTCGCGCGCCTGGTCTATGCGATCGAGACCGCGCAACCGCTGGCCGTTCTCGCCGCAGACGAGGGACTGGGAAAGAGCGTCGCGCTGCGCCGGGCTCGCGCAGACGTCGCAGCCCCTGCGTCGGATGGCGATGGTGAGCTGTCCGGCGGATAGCGCACTCCTCTTCGGCGTCCTGGCCGAACGGCTGGGTGAGCGCGTTGGCCGCACACCGTCGCGCAGTGCTGCCTGGAGGCGCTCGAGCGCGCGATTCGTCTGGCTGGGCTGCAAGACTTTCACGTTGTCCTGGCGATCGACGACTGCGATTCGCGGGTTCCGGAGCTTGTCCGCAGAGACGTCGAGTCGCTCGCCCAGTTGAAGACGACCGCCCGTGCCCTCTTGACGATCATCACCGCAGGGCGACTGAGCCCATTTGACCCGTCCGCCGCGGCCGGCTTGTGCTCGCTCAAGATCGGCCTCGAGCCGCTGACGCGTGCCAACACAGACCGCTACCTGGGCGCGAAGCTCGCAGCCGCAGGCTGTGCGAGCGAGGTCTTCACCCCGCAAGCCGTTACGCGGCTGCACGGCTTGACGCGCGGCGTCCCGCGCGAGCTGGAGCAGTTGGCGACGCATTGCCTGAGGTCGGCGGCCGTGCGCGATCTCGAGGCAATCTCTCGCGAAGTCGTCGACGGCGTTTTCGCCGCGTTTTGGAACGTGGCATCCGCTGTGCCTCGTGCGGCTGCGAGACGATCGGGGTAGCCTAGGGCGGCGGGTACGTGCTAGCATCGTAGTGTGTGGTCCGTGTTCGGTGAAGGCGTGACGGTGGATCGGTTTATTCATCCTTCATCCTTCATCCTTGCTCCTTTCAACTCATGAATGATCCTCAGGTTCGCTTACGCAATCCGCTCGTGGCCGCCTTCCTTGCCTGGATGGTGCCTGGTTTGGGACATTTCTATCAGGGTCGCAGAGGCAAGGCCATCCTCTACGCGGTCAGCATCCTGGGCTTGTATTTCGCGGGTATGGCGCTCGCCGAGGGCAAGGTTGTGTACTGGCGCTGGATCAACCCGCTGGTTTATCCCGAGAGGTTCTGCATTCACTACTTGGGCCAGTTCTGGATGGGCCTATTAACCTTGCCCGCGCTGATTCAGGGAACACTGGCCCACTTCGGGCGAGACCCCATTCTGTGGGGGTTCCTGGCCGAACCCCCCCAGGAAGTCTTGAATGGGCTGCATCCTCGGCTGGGCAAACTGGTGGAGCTCGGCACGATCTACACGACTGTTGCCGGCTTGCTCAACATCCTGGCCATCTACGATGCGTATGAGGGGCCTGCATATCAGGAAGGCGAAGACGAGAGCAAGGCACCCACGAACGAGCTGGCGCGAGCCGGCGAGCGCGGTGCGGAGGCCCCGGCATGAGCATGGCGCCTGCGCAGATCTATGTGCTGGTTCTTCCGCTGGTCGCGGTGATCAGCATCGTCTATTCCGCATCGCGCCATGAAGCATGGCCGCGAATCTGGTCGCACTCGCTCCGGCTCAGCGTGTGGATCTTGGGGCTTTTGATCGCGCTCACGGCGCTGTTAGTTCTGATCAATATCCAGGTTTGAGGTCTGTGCCGCTGCACGTGCTGTTTCGGCCGTTGTCTGGCCGGAACTGAGTCGCTCTTGGTCCGCTGCGTTCGATCGACTGAGGCGTCCGATCGCGACGATTCCAGCCGCCTGAAACAGCACCAGAGGCAGAAACTGCAGCGCCTCGCGCTGAGGCCCGAGGCGGCTCGTCCAGGCCGGGAAGAGCAGAGAGACGAGGTTGGGAGCAAAGCGCTCATTCTCACGCCAGACGGGAAGCGTAAGTTGCCCGGTCCAGAGCGGCCAGACGGCCTCCACGAGCGGGTCAGCAATGTCATGGGGAATTCTGCCGTCGACACCCTGAAACAACAACATGAGCAGCCCACCGGCGAATCCCAGCGCGCCGGCGGCGAAGGTCGCGACCGACGCCAGCCGTGAATCACCGGCAAGCAGAGCGCCCACGGGCAGCATTGCAAAGGGCAGAAGCGGCACGAGCAACCGCGGACCGGTGGACCATCCTCCCGTCCACTCGGGGTAGCAAACGTTGACCAAGACGACGGCCGCGACAGCCAGAATTGTCACGGCGGCCAGGTGCCACTTTCGGCGCGCCAAGAGCACGACCCATCCCGGAATGGTAAGCCAAAGAATCGGCGCGTAGAACAACAGACCGCGATAGCGCCCCCAGAGCAGTGACAGCAGCCGGTGCCAGAACTGGTGGGGGAACACGAGCCCGAGGGGGTTATTGCGGTTGTGGACCTCGGCGAACTCGGGGTGCGCATGATAAAAATAACCCAGGGCCCACGGCGATCCGAAGGCCAGATAATGATAAGTCATCATGATGAGGGTCGGTATCACGGCCCCAACGGCAAAAAGCCCAAGCGCGGCGGGCGGCCGGTCCTTACTCACGACTTGCGCCAGCAACGCGAGGCCAAGAATTGCCGCGACAGGCGCCACCTGAAGCTCGATCACTGCGGCGTAAGCCGCCAGGAATCCGGCGGCGATCACGCGCGGCGCCTCGCGCTGGCGCCCCGTTTCCGAAGCAAGAAGAACGAGCCGAACAGCGCGAACGCCGTCGCCTGGTGCCCGTAGGCGAGTGTCGCGTAGACGTAGGCCGGCGTGGCCAGCCCGTAGACGATTCCCACGAGAGCTGCCCTCCCGCGCGAGCAGCCGAGCTCAGTGGCCCACACAACGAGCAGCGCGGCGGTGGCGCAGGTCAAGACGCCCGAAGTTCCCAGCGTGACCCAGTAGTCGGCCGCCCAGTACCGGTACCGGCGTGCCGACACGTTTAGCGGATGACTCGGCAGCCGCAACACCCATTTCGCGGCGGCGTAGGGCACGGTCGCCAGCAGCGAAAAGCCCGGCAGCTTGTCGGAATAGAACTGGCCCTGAAACCAAGCCTTGTCGCGCGTGTGGCTCTCCAGCCCGCTGATCGAGAGGGTATGGCGATCGACCATCGCGTAGGTGAGCATCAGCCGGCTGGCGCTGTTCCAGTCGCGCGAATGCCAGAAGAAGGCATAGCTCGCCCCGAGCAGTGCGAAGACCCAGAGGGCCGGATGGCGGAAGAAGGCGCGCACCACTTACGTCCTCGACTCGGCCGCAGCGCTCCGCTGGCGCAGCCGGTCGTAAAGCGCCGACGCTCCCACCGCGACGAGCAGCGCATTGCCGCTCTGGATCGGCAGCAGATAGCGGTCCCACGCCATCGGAAGATAGCCGCACACGACGACCCACGCCATGACCGCCCAGATCAGAAGCGCCGCGCCCGTCGGCGGTTCACCGGCTCGAATCTGGCGCGCGCCAGCCGCATCGTCTCCAAGAATCCGATCACCACAAACGGCAGCCAGACGCAGAGCCCCCAGTCTTGACGGATGCTGAATCGCTGGGTCGAATCCGACTCAAAAGGACCAAGCGGACCAAACCGGCCGAAGCCCTGGATCAGTACAACCTTCGCCTTCTCTGCCAGCGTGTAGAGTGCGTCATCGGGAAAGTTGCGTTTTTGATCGGCCGACTGGTTGACGCGGTGCTCAACCTGAAAGCGAAATCGCTGCCACGGGCTTTTGTCGATCAGTTCGAGCGCCGTGCGCGGCAACGGGTCAACGGGCGCAGTGGGCTTTGCCGTCAAGTACGGATTAAGCGCGACCGAAACCCACACGGCCACGAAAATCGTCACCGCCATCGCGAGGCCAAAGGCCAGCTTGCGCGTCAGGGCCAGGCCCGGTATGATCCAGGCGGCCAGGCACCAGGCGGCGATGATAAAAAGCGCGAGAAACCCGTTGAACTTGCAGAGCACCGCCCCGCCCGCAGCGACGCCAGCCAGCGCCGGGGCCACCGCGACCCGTGCTGTATACAGCCCGCGCCAGATTCGCAGCGCGGCCCACAAGAACACTGCCAGCGCCGAAATGCAAAGCGCCTCGCAGGGAACGTCCGACATCGCGCGGTGGGCGAGGAGACGATAGAGCGGGTTGAGCATAAGCAGCCCCGCCGCGATCATGCCGGCCGCGGGTCCTTGAGCAAAACCCCGCAGCCGAAGATGGCCAAAGTGCCCAGTACTCCCATGCCGACGATGGGCAGCCGCGCTACCACGCAGCGCCCGGAGGTCGCCGAACTTGTCGTAGTGCTGGTACCAGTTAATCGCATCGCCGCGTGACGGGGGCTTGACGTGAGCCAGGCGAAACGAAATTCCGATCAGATACTTCGGCAGGGGCTGCAGATCGAAGGCCCCGAAGTCGAGCCACAGCTTGTCTTGCAGTCGGCCCTCGAAGGCCAGATCTGCGTAGTAGCTCTGGCTCATGTACGCATACTCGTCGGCGAACGATTTTGCACCCAGGCCCGCGGCAAAGACCAGTAGCGCAGCGCAGCCGCACAGCACCGCCTTGCTGGCCATAGACAGTGCTGATTTCGGGGATTCTGCCGGGCACGTGTTTGGAAGGGGCCGCGTCATCCCGGCGTCCGCGAAAGGTATTGAGTGATTTAACGCCTGCACGATGTTCGAGCAACAAATCATTGTAGAAATGGGCCGGTTTCTTTGGCAACCGCCCAAACGTCGGCTAAGTTTCATCGATGGCCCTTTGCCGGGGTCATCGCCGAGTTTCCATCTTCCTGCGGTGCAGACTTTTCACGGTCGCGGTGCCGGCACAGACGCATCTGTAGCCGAACGATCAGCAAAGACGGCGCCAACGGCATTTTCGGATCGACGAGTCAGGCTCTCGCGGCTCCTGGAAACTTTCACCGACCCTTTGAGTTGGCACCCCGAGCGTCCCGATGTGCAGCTTTTGCTTCTTGACCTGGCCACCGCAAGGTCGAACAGTCGCGGCGAGATTGCCCACGCTACGATCGCCCCAGATTGGTGGGCGTCGTCGCCGCGTGCAGCACGACCAGTTGCCACGCACGGCCGTACGGCCGTGCGCCTTGACGTGGCCGGCCCAGGTCTTCCGGCGAAGCAACGTCGACGGCTTTGGTCCCGAGCCGGGCGCCACCCCGGCCCTCGGGCTCGAGCTTTCGATCCTGCGCGCGGCGGTGTCTAGAGAACAGGAGAATCGTCCCATGTCTTGCTTGGATTGGTTTCAGGCAGGCGGAGCGACGCGCCAAGCGCAACCGCGGGGCCCATCCCGCCCGTGGCGTACTTGCGCGGTTTTGCTCATGGCCTGCATGGCCTTGCTTCAGAGTGGTTGTCAATCAGGTCCGTTCAGCAACTGTGGTAGCAGCACCGGTCTCTTCAGCCCGTGTGGCTTCTTCGGTCGCGTCTCGAACCGGGTCCTCAACCGGGGCAACGGCGGTTGCTGCGGTTCAGGAACCGCGGTAGACGCTCCGGTGGAATACGCGGCGCCGGGAAGTGCTGGGGCAGCCACGGTTGTGCCGGCGCTGCCGCCGTCCTCGAGCGCGGTGTCACCCGGATCGGGTGATGCTACCGATCTCAGCCCGGCTGATGTTACGCCCAGGACGAGATTAAACCCGTCTTCGGGTAGTGGGGGAGGCTCGACCACGGGGTCGGCGATTCCCAAGACGAGTTACCGGTCCCGCCGTGTCGACTCGGGAACGCGGGTCGCGCGGGCCCGTCAAGAAAACCTGCCAAAGACGCTGGTCTCGACGCCTGAGCCGACCTCACGGTCGGCCCAGGCCGTTTCATCACCGGCCGCTCTTGCGTCCGGTGACGACGACGTCCTCGATCATCTGCCTCCGCTCGATCTGCCCGGCGAGGCGCCCCGTTCGAGCGTTCTTCCGGCGGCTCCCGCGGCGGCGGGCGCCGCGACCAATGTCGGCGGTACAACACTGGGCCCGCCGGCTCCGGAAGCCACTGAGCTGGGCCATCCCGGTCCTCCGGCAACCAGCACGTCCGCAGCCGGCCCGCCGCCTGCGCCTGCAAGCCCCGCACCGGCCGCCGCACCTGAGCCTGTAGGGGCGGCCAGCGTGCCGCCCGGAATCGCCCGTTTCGTCGCCGTCGACCTCAAGCTCGCCGGCGGAAGCACGCCTTCTGCCGCCGGGCTCGATTGGCTGGTCGAGAAGGGCTATCGCACCGTGCTGGACCTCAGAGAGTCGTCTGAGGTTTCCTCGGCGTTCATCGCCGAGGCCACCAACCGCGGCCTGCGCTACGTCGCGCTGCCGATCGGACTCAAGTCGCTCGATCGCAACCACATCGACCGGTTTGGCGACGAGCTGGCCGCAGCCGCTGCGCGGCCGCTGTTCTTTTTTGACCGCGACGGCACCCGCGCCGGCGCGATGTGGTACATCCGCCGCATCGTGCACGACCGGGTGAGCGAAGGCATCGCCCAGCGCGAAGCCGAAGATCTCGGCCTGACCGACGCGAGCTACTGGACGGCCGCCAAGCGTTACTCGGCCGCCGCTGTCTCGATACCGTCGCGCGCGGCCGCAAGCGCTTCCGCCCCGTTCTCGCCTCAGGGCCCCGCCGCGCCGGAAAAGCCGGCCCCGAAACCGGCCGCCGTCCCCCCGCAATCTTCTCCCGCGCAAGCCGTTTCCGACCGGCCGCGTTCGCCTGAGCCCGCTCGCGGCGAGCCCACGAGCCCCGCGCCGCAGCAAGCGTCGGCGCAACCGACGTTCCCCGCCGACGGCGACGCCTGGCGGCCGTTCGCGGCCGTGGTTGTCACCGGCTTGACCCTTCCCCTCGCTTACTGGACGAGCAGCCTGATTCCAGGCGCGCTGGCAAAGGCTCGGGCCAGTCTGCCTGCACCGGCGCATCGACGGCAAGCACTTCCCCGCGAGTTGGGTGCGTGAATGCCAATCGCCGCGCATGAAGCGCGATTCTGAAGCCGCCGTCCGTTGCTTCGAGTACCGTCTTCGCCCCATATTTTCGATCGCCGACGATCGGTAAACCCCGGCTCGCAAGCTGTACCCGCAACTGATGGCTTCGCCCCGTCGCCGGCCGGAGCTCGAGCTTGGTGTACGGCCCCCACGCACCGAGCACGCGGAAACTTAGCCGTGCCTCCTTCCCAGTAGCGCTCGCAGGAGAGGCGACCTTCACCGTGTTGGTCTCCGGGTCTTTTTGCAGCGTGTCGGTCCACTCGCCTTCTTGCTCTTGCGGTCGCCCCTCGACGATTGCCCAGTAGAGCTTGGAGATGGCGCCGTCCCGAAACTGCGCCGACAGCCGGCCGGCGGCCTTGCCAGTTCGCGCCAGCAGCACGACCCCCGACGTCGGTCGATCAAGCCGGTGAAGAAGTCCGATATAAACATTGCCTGGTTTGTGGTATTTCGCCTTGATGTACTCCTTGGCCCAGTCTACCAGGCTGGGCGCACCACTTGCGTCGCCCTGCGCCAGCATGCCGGCGGGCTTGTTCACGGCCAGGCAATGGTTGTCTTCCCACAGCACTTCGAGATTCATGGCGGTTCAGTCAAGTGGGGCCGTGAGACGTTTGACCAGCATCGTGGCATAGGAGCCCTTCTGCAGCTCGAACGACAAGCAAAGTGCGCGGCGGCCTGGATGGAGATCGTCATCGCCCGGGCTCGTTGTCACGTTCTCGGGAAAGAATAGCGCCGCGCGCGATCCTTTGGAAAAGAACACGTCCTTCAAGTGCCGGATCCTCAGATCGGGCCATGTTAACGAAAAGGAGCCAAGCACGTGGTTGATCGCGGCGCCGAGAGGACCGTCAGGCAGTGGGTTGTCGCCGACGGCAGGGGAATCGGCGAATTCGCCAGAAGGTCGATTTGCTCGCGCTCGAGCCCGCGGGGGAACACGACGTCTCCGGATTTGAGAGCGATCGGCACGCGCTGGTCGGGGCGAGTCGTCTGCTCGATCCACCGTGTCAGGATGAGGTTCCAGAGGTGGCTCTGGAACGCCGAGAAGTAAAGCGTGCGCAGCTCGCGGCGCAGCCGCGCGAAGGCGCCCCGGTAATCGGTCGGGTGATCGACCAGATACGTCACGATACTGCGGGCCGACGAACGTTCCAGTCGTGCTTTGGCTCCGGGCCAGTTCCCCCAGAACTCCCGCAGAATCGCTTTTTGCTTTTTCACCCCGGCGCGATCGAACAGGTTGGGCTCGGCCAGTGCCAGCCAGAGCGCGCGCTGGTGGTCGCCGCGCAGCCAGGCGTGGCCGATGAACTCGCCAGAGGCGCCGACCGACCCGAACCGCTGGTCATCGAAGTAATTCGGCAGCCCGTCGCGAGAGCACGACTCGGCTCGGGCCGAGTAGCGCTTAAGCTCGTCGTTGGTCAGGTCGCGCACCACCAGCTCAAACCGGTTGCCCCGGATGTGCTGCGGGCCAAAAGGATGCGTCAGTTTTCCGAGCGGCTCGAGTGTGAACCGCGACGCTTTGATGATATGAGACGGACCGTCGGCGATCGTCAGGTACTGGGTCGTCCACGCATGGCGGTCTTTCAGTCCGGCGTAGCTGACGCGTCGCCCGGCCAGGTTCCACCGCTGGATAATCGCGGCCACGGCCTCGATTGTGCCCACTCCTCGTTTTGTGAGCCGGTAGAACGTATACCGCCCCTCGGCAGCCGGCGTGACCTGCGGCACCTCGTCGACGCGAAAGTCCTCGGGCCTGCACTTGATCTTCATCGGCGACCTGAAACCAGCCCGCCGCACGCCTCCGCGTGACGTAGACTTGGTGGAGGAGGCGTGATCAACGGGTCAATGATCATGCTATCACGACGGACTGCCGACCGACGAGACCTCGCAAGGCCTTGCCTCGTGGGTCAGTGCCGTCCACAACATCGGCACGAAGGTGTGTCGCGTGAATTGTGAATTCGGGGAAACTGGGCAATATGACCGCCGTCTGGGCTGGCGATTACAATATGAGGGAAGCCTGAGCGATTTTCGGGGGTTGGGCTGTCCAACTTAGGTGGGTTCTCACATCCTTCGGTGCGACACGCTTGAAGGAGAACCCACTTCCTGCTCGATCTGGCATTCCTGCCCTGGCGCTGTCAACAACTAAAGGTTTTCTATGTCGACAATGACTTCAGCCGCAAGCCCGCCGCGGGTAAAGCTGGCTTGGCATTCGCTGATTTGGATCGGGGGCCTCCACTTGGGCGCCCTGCTGGCGATATTCCCGCGGTTCTTTTCCTGGTCCGGTCTTGCCGTGTGTCTGCTTCTTCACTGGCTGACTGGAGGAATCGGGATCTGCCTGACCTATCACCGGCTGCTGACTCACCGGAGCTTCGCGCTGCGGCCTCGGTGGCTCGAATATTTGTTTACGGTCATCGGCGCGTGTGCCTCGGAGGGTGGTGCGATCGGCTGGGTTTCCGACCATCGTAAGCACCACGCCCATTCCGACGAAGAGCACGACACCCACACGCCGCTGCGTGGCTTTTTCTGGGCTCACATGTACTGGTGGATGACCGTTGGCGACGACTCGGAGCACACGCCCGAGTATTACAACAAATGGTGCCCCGATCTCAACCGAGACCCGATCCACCGCTGGCTCGACAAATACCACTTCGTATTCCCGCTGCTCTTGTTTGCCGGCTTGTACGCGATCGGCGGGATGAGCTGGCTGGTGTGGGCGGGATTCGTGCGCTCGGTGTTCGTGCTTCATTCAACCTGGCTCGTCAACTCGGCGAGTCACATCTGGGGCTATCGCACTCACGTCACGCGCGACAAGTCAACGAACCTGTGGTGGGTGGCGCTTTTGACCTACGGCGAAGGCTGGCACAACAACCACCATGCCTACCAGACGTCGGCGCGGCACGGGATGAGGTGGTGGGAAATCGACCTGACCTACACGGCGATACAGGTCATGCGTTTCTTCCGGGTCGCCTACAACATACGCATGCCCCAGCCACGGTCCACGACGGTGGCCGCACTGGCCGAGTCGGCGGTTTAGCGGTGCCAGTGCACTCGGCGAAACCGGGCTCTGGTGGATTGCCCATATTGTCTTATCCACGCTCCTCGGCCAAGATAAGGGGCGCTCTGCATGCGGCCCTAGCTCAACGGCAGAGCAGGGGACTCATCTGAAAATGGTGCCGGCGGAGGGTAACCTCCGCCGTGAACCGGGTGAATTGCGGGAAACCTAAACTTGGAGTGCTTGCATCGGGGCCGGGTGCGTCGCGTGGCAGCGCCTGAAGCGAACAGCCGGCTCATGAGAAGCCCTCCCGGCACGGCAATCCGCAGCCGAGCCTGGCCGGGCCTTGGTGGCCAGGAAGGTTCAGAGACTAGCGGGGTGAGTCCCAACAATAATCCCCGCCTTGAGCGCCCGGCCTCCTTTCCACACGTGACAGCGCTGGTCTGGCATTCCAACCCAGCCCGGCGGAGTTATGGGCGGCAAGGAGGATGAGATAGTCCGAGCCTCGCGGAAACGCGAGGGCCCTCGAATCCCTTGGTTGCAGGTTCGAATCCTGCGGGCCGCACTGGTTAAGCTTCGACGTACGGACCGATCGTGAGACAACCGCCTGGTTGAAAGTTTGTGCCGGACCCTGGCCCGAAGCCCCTGGCCGCCGCCACCGGCGCTGCCGGCGCACCGGAGGACGGCGCCTCTGGACCGGCGTCACCAGCCGCGGCGTGGCTGGCGATTGCGTTCACAGTCGTCTTGTGCGCGCTGCATACCGCGGCGATATGGCGCGGGCTCGGCGGCCTTGCCGGCTTGAATAACGGCTGGCCGATCTGGCGCGATGACCACTCGCTTTACTACCATAGTGCTCTCGTGACCCGGTCGTTCCTCAAGTCGTCATGGACCACGGCCGGCTACGACCCCAGCTTCATGGCTGGTTATCCCAAAAGCGTCGTCTTCCCGGCGTCGTCGACCCTTCCCGAGCTCGTGGTCGCGGGATGCGGCGGCAACCGACCCGCCCTGGCTTACAAAGGATACGTTCTGGTCTCGGCCGCAGCCGTTCCCTGGCTGATCGCGCTCGCCTGCCTGCTCTGGCGCATTCCGCCGGGAGGTACGGCACTGGCGGTTTTGCTTCATCTGCTGTACGTGTGGACCGATTTTCCGATCAATTACGTCACCTTCGGCATGTTGCCCTATTTCCTCGCGATTCCGCTGGGGCTGGTTGCGCTCGGCTCGTTCGCGCGGTTCCTGGAGCGCGGTGGTGTTCTCCGCTGGTCGATCTGCACGCTCCTCTCGAGCCTCGCGTTTCTGGTTCACCTGACGTCGGCTATGGTCATCGTTCCCGGCGCGGCCCTGGCATACGCGATCGTCGCGATGCGCGGGCGCTCCGGTCGCCGTCGAGGCTCGGCGCCTGCCACGCAGACCCATCCAGTCGGTCCGGCGCGAGGGCCAAGCGTCCTTGGTCACCTCGCCATCTGGATGATTCCGGTCGTCGTGCTCGCGCTCAATTCTTTCTGGTGGCTGCCTGGAATCTGGCTGGCGTCGACCAAGGGCCCTAGCGACTTCGCGTTTTACCATCCCGAAGGGGTGATTTACCGGCTGGCGAACATCGCGTGGTCCGAGTCACCCATTCAGGCGATTCTGCTGGCGATCGGGCTGCCCGGATTATTCCTGCTGGTCCGGGAGAGCGCGATTCGCGGGTCAGCCCTGGCGGGTTTCGCGGCCGGCGGACTGTTCTGGGGTTATCTTGCCGGCGGCAGTCGATCGCTCGATTTCTTGCAGCCCGGCCGCCATACGTTCGCCCTCTACAGCGCATTGACAGTCGCGGCCTCGGTGTCGTGCGCCGAGGTCCGCAACCGGCTTCGCGCTGGTGCCCGCGGTGTCGATCACCTCGATCGCTGGGTGATCGCCGGCGCGATTATCGTCGGGCTTCGTGTCTTCGCGTACCCTGTGTACGAATCAGTCCGGCTTCGGCTCTGGGAGGGCGAACCCTTTTTGTCTAGCCGGCCCTCGTCACGACTGCGCTGGGTCGTCGACCGCGTCAAACGTCACGTCAAGCCCGGCGAGCGGTTACTCTACGAAGAAGGTGGGAAAGACCTGCCCGGCGTGCCCGACCCATTCCAACGCGGACGCTTCAGCGGGCTCCTGCCCGAGCGGACCGGTGTCGAGGTCATCGGCGGTCCGTATCTTCATGCCTCGCTCAAGACCAATTTCACGCAGTTTGGTGAAGGCAAGCTCTGCGGAAGAGCAAACTGGACTCGCGCTGACTTTATTAGATACGCCACATTGTACCGTCCTGCTGCCATACTATGCTGGAGTCCCCATTCACGGCGGTTTTGTCGGGAGAACAGTGATTTGGTGCGAGTGCTGGAGGATGACGGCACGTTGTTGATGGGCCAGGTCTTGGGATTCGGCGGCGATTTCATCGAAGGCAGCGGCAAAGTGGTGGCAGAGTGGGGGCGAATTCGCGTGAGCGGGCTGTCGCCCGGACTTGACGGTTCGGTCGTCCTGCGGTATCACTCCGTCCCGTGTTTGACGACCCAGCCGACGGTCGCTTGCGAGCCGGACTATCGTGACGATGATCCGGTTCCATTCATCCGATTGCGACCACCCCCCGGCACGAGCGAAGTCGAGCTCAAGATGCAATTTCCCTTCGGTTTGTGAGCGCACCCGTCTCAAGCCGACTCGTCGCCGCTGGCGCAGCCAAATCTCGCGAGCAGATTGGGTGAGCGTGGCTTTCTCCAGGGAAGGGGCATGGTGTGCGAGCGACCGACAAAGGACCAGACGCGGCTTGCAGGATGCATCGGCTCTCGAGCTGGGTCTTCTGGTGTCTCTGGGCCATCATCGTCCTGATCGCCGCCGCGTTCTACTATGAGAAGGCCGCGGATCAACGCAGCGCGTTCGTGCGCTGGCGCCCTCAGGTGCTGCAGTTCTGGTCGGGCGTGAACATCTACGACAAGATGATCTTTCCCAACCCGCCGATCATGCCGATCACGCTCTATCCGCTCATGGTTCTGCCGACGGTGCCCGGCGCGATGTGCTGGTTTGCGATCAAGGTGGTGCTGACGACGGCGACGCTGGCGATGCTGTTCCGAGTGGTTCGACCGCCGGGGCACGCCATGCCGGTGATGTTCCGCTCCCTCGTCTTGCTCTTGAGCTTGCGGCCGATTCTGGGCGACCTGCATCACGGCAACAACAATCTGCTCATCTTGTTCCTGGTCGTGGCGATGTTTTACGCGTGGCGCAAAGGTTACGACGTCGGCGCGGGCCTGCTGCTTGGGGCTCGCCGACCGCATTCAAGGTCACGCCGGCTCTTTTCTTTGTCTACTTTGCCTATAAGCGATCGTGGCGCACCGTCGCGTGGGGGCTGTTGGGGCTGGGGATCTTCTTGCTGATCGTGCCCAGCATCGTGATCGGACCGCAGTTCAACGGCGAGTGCCTGGGGATGTGGTGGCACCGCATGGTGACGCCCTTCGTGGTCAAGGGTGCGACCAGTCCGCAGGTGTCGAATCAATCGCTCATCGGCGTCCTGAGCCGGCTCTTGAGCGATTGGACGCCGGGGATGGGGCGGTATCGATGTCACTCGATTTGAATCTGGCATCGTGGCCGCCCCGACTGGTTGGTTAGCTGATCAAGGGAGTGGCGGTAGGCCTGGTGGTGCTCCTGGCCTATCCTGTGCCGGACCAAGACGACCGATCGGCGCGACCCGCGACTCCTGGGTGAGGTCGCTCTCGTCGTTTTGACCATGCTCTTCGTGTCGGAGCGAAGCTGGAAACATCACTATGTGACAGTATTGCTACCATATACATTACCTGGTTTCTGAGTTTTTCTCGCAGCGTGTCGGGCCGCGGGCCGTGCGATCCTGGCCGCGTCGTGGGCCGCCTCGTTCGTCTTGATGGCGGCTACTTCGACCGAGATCGATCGGCCTGTTTCGCCGAGGGGCAGGGTCAGGTTCACGAGATCGCCCAAGGGTACGGCTCGTTTCTCTGGGCGGGAGTTGTTCTCTATGCAATGGTCGCCTGGCGCGTCTGGGTACGCAGGCGCGAGACCTATGTGCCCCCCGATGCGCCTGCAGCCGGAACGGCGGTCCCCAGGTCGCATCTCGCCGCGGCCGCCAGAATGCAGGCCGTTGCGCCTTGAAAGAAAATTGGAAAGAGGTTCGTTTTCTGACGTACAACGACCGATCTTATCGATAATACGGGAGAGATCGATTCCGGCGACCAGGAGGGTTGCCGCTGGCGGAACTCTGGCCAATTCGCCGACTTACATTGGGCCGACGCCCCACATCGCATTCGGTTGCAGGCCAAGGAGGGCCTATGAACCCGTCAAAAGAATTTCGCCGCGGCCGCAGAGGCTGCTCTCTTGGTCCTGAGCGGCTCGAAGACCGCATCGTCATGAGTGCCGGCGAGGGGAGCACCTTTGCAATCATGCCCGGCACGGTGACGGCGCCCAACCAGGTCTCGTCGCTTCCGTTCCAGCTCAGCCCAACCCTGTTCACCACGCCCCGCAAGAACGGGACGTTCGTGATGGGGATCGACATTGCGCCGGCGACTTCGACGACCTCATCGGGCTCCACGACAACCTCGTCGCTTCTGCCCGAGATCGTCGGAGTGACAACGAGCTCGGGCCAGAAGCTGCACGTGCAACACGACCACTACCCGCCCAAGATCATCAAGGCCAACAAGCTCGACACCAATACCACCTCGGCGGTGCTCGTGACCGTCAAGATACCCCCCAAGACCCAGCCGGCCGCCAGCTACAACGTGGAGGTCAAAGGTCTCAGCCAGACCACAGGCACCTATATCGTCGGCTTTTACCTGCCCGGCGACGTCGCCGGCGCGGGCACCGTGACCAAGGCCGACCTGCAGACGATCAAGCAAGATAAGGGGATGACCTCCAATAACGCGAAATACAACTTCGACGCGGACGTCAAGCGCACCGGCCAAATCAACCACGAGGACTACGTGATTGCCAAAGAAGATCTCGGCGTAACAACCCAGGTCAGCCCAGTGGTCTCGGTGAACCTCGACCCGGCCTCGGATCCCGCGGCCAATCGGACGACGCCTTATAGCACGGTCCATTTCGCGGGTGAGGTGACGCCGAACGCGACCGTCACGTTCGTCGATCAGGCCAGCGGCAGCAGCACGTCAGCCACCGCCGACTCGACCGGCGACTACAGCATCATGGTCCCGCTGATCGCTGGGTCGAATACGTTCACCGTCACGACCCAGGACGGCTTCGGTCAATCGATCAGCGGAGCAATCACCCCGGTGGTTTACGATCCCAACTCACCGAACCCAACTTCCAGCACAAGTTGAAGTTGACGGCCATCGTCGCACCGGATCTCCCCGAGTCGGCGCCGGGACCGAGGCGATGGGGCCGATCGTAAAACGATGCGGGGGGCCGGTGAGGCATGATGTCTCGCCGGCCTTCCCGCGCTTCGAAATTGCTGCCGCCCGCCGCCGATGCTACTATCCTTTGATTGCTGGCGAAGCCATTTTGACGCGACGATGGACTTGAACTGGGTGCTAACCACATCAAGACTCGGTTGTTTCCCGCGCCGCACTGGGCGCTACCTGCCGCGGAGGACCTGAACACGAAGAATTGGATCCGTACGCTACGCCAGGTGCCAGGACTCAAGCAGCTCGAAGAGCAAATCTGGAAGGTGCGGTTTGCCTGGTCTCGCACGATGGGTCGGCTGTTCGTGAATCAGCTCGTCCACGAGATGAAGCGAACAGGGCGCGGCCGCAGCTTGGAAGAGTTGTTCGCTCTCTCCCAGAAGGGGTTTCTCGGGACGATATTTCCCGTCCAGATGCGGTCCGAGATCGTTCCGCTGTTGGAACTTTTGCGGGCAGAAAGCCCGCGCAGGATCTTGGAGATCGGCACGGCGACCGGAGGCACCCTGTTTCTTTTCTCACGAGTGGCAGCCGATCAAGCGACCCTCGTAAGCATTGACTTACCCGGCGGAGCCGGCGGCGGCGGCTATCCGGAATGGAAGGTTCCCCTGTACCAGGCGTTTGCGCTCCCCGGCCAGCGCATTGAACTGATTCGCGGCGACTCGCATGAAGAGAGCAACCTGGCCCGAGCAAAGCAGCTCTTTAACGACGAGCCCGTGGACTTCCTGTTCATCGACGGCGACCACTCTTATGAAGGAGTGAAAAAGGATTTCGAGATGTACGCACCGCTGGTCCGTGCCGGCGGGGTGATCGCGTTCCACGACATCGTCTACTGCGAGCCGGTGGAGACGTTCTGGAATGAGCTCAAGGCGCGAGGGCTCGATTGCCGGGAATTCATCAACGTCGACGGTAAGGCCCTGGGCATCGGCGTCATCCGGCTGGCCCGGTGATCCGACCCAATTCGCCGGCGTGCCGCTCGAGTGCCGCCCGCGATTCTTCGGTGTCGATCTTTTCCAGCGCCCAGGCCGCGGCGGCGCGGACCACGGGATCTTCGTCGCGATCAGCGAGTCGCGCGGCGAGAACGCCGATGGCCTCGGGCAGCCGCCTCGTTCCCAAGACGAGCGCGGCATTGCGCACCAGGCCGACCCGCTTGGCGCGGGCAAGCGCGGTCTTCTTCAAGAGCGCCCGCCACTCTGAGGCGTCGCGCGCCAGCCACTCGATCAGGTCGGCATTGACCCATTCAGAGCGCGGCGCCAGCTCGGCGAGCCGGGCCGGCGGCGCCTTACGGTTCCACGGGCACACGTCCTGGCAGATGTCGCAGCCAAACACCCATCCGTCAAGCTGCGCTCCAGCGTCTTCGGGCAGAGCGCCTCGGTGCTCGATGGTCCAGTAGCTGATGCAGCGGCGCGCGTCGAGCTGGTAGGGGCCGTCGAATGCCTGCGTCGGGCACGCTTCCAGGCAGCGCGTGCAGGTCCCGCAATGATTGGCGTCGTGGGGCTGGTCGTAGACTAGCTCGGTGTTCACCAAGAGCGCGCCAAGAAAGTGAAGCTGCCCAGGCGCTTGTTGATCAGCATGGTGTTCTTGCCGATCCATCCCAGCCCGGCCAGACGAGCAAAGTCTCGCTCCAGAAGAGGCGCGGTATCGGCGACGGCGCGCCCGCGGACCTCGGGCCATTGGTCGCACAGCCAACCGAGGAGGGCCTCGAGCCGGTCCCAGAGCACGCGATGGTAATCGGCCCCTTGCGCATAACGCGCGACCTTGCCCTGGCGAGGGCCGGGGCTGCTTTTGGCCGGCTCGCTCGTTCCATAGACCAGGCTGGCGACGATGACCGAGCGAACGTCGTCGAAAACGGCAGCAGGATCAGCGCGTCTTCTGCGCGGCGCGCCATGTACTCCATGCCGGCTGCATTTCCCCGCTCGAGCCAGCGCAGAAAGTCGGGGTAGCCGGGGGGAACAACCGCCGGCGCGATTCCCACGGCGTCGAAGCCCAACCGCACGGCTTCTTTCTTCAAGCAGTCGGTCAGTTCGGGAATCAGCATCGGCTTTTGTTCGCTCACGAGACCGACGGCCGCTCCAGCGCCATCGAGTCCTTGACACCCAGGTTTTCGTAAATCTGCCGCGTGGCATCCGAGCGATTGAGCGTGTAGAAGTGGATTCCGCGTACCTGCTCGTCCAGGAGCCCCCGGCATTGCTCGGTGGCCCAGTGAATGCCGACCTTGGCGACGGCTGCGGGGTCGCCCGCGCACCGGCCGATCGCTCGCAAGAGCCGCGCCGGGAACCGCGCTCCCAGTGCCAGTTCGGCCATCCGCTCGAGGTTTTCCCGCGACGTGATCGGCATGATTCCGGCGATGATCGGTACCCGGATGCCCGCCAGCTCGCATCGCTCGCGGAAGTCGAAGAAATCGTCGTTGTTGAAGAAGAGCTGCGTGCAGATGTAATCGGCGCCGGCATCCACCTTGCGCTTCAAGTACTCCAGCTCCTTGAGCCGGTTGGGCGTGGTCGGGTGCCCCTCGGGAAAACCGGCGACTCCGATCCCAAATCCGCGCTCTTCGGGCGGTGCTCGATGCGACCGGATGTACCGCACGAGCTGCTCGGCATACTGAAACGCGTCGCGCGCCCGGTCATATTGCACTGCAGACCGCGGCGGATCGCCCCCGAGGGCCAGGATGTTCTCGATCTTCGACTCGGCGTAGCGATCAAGAATCGCGCCGATCTCAACTTCCGTGTGGCAAACGCACGTGAGGTGCGAGACGGCCGTGAGCTGGGTCTCGTTCTGAATGCGCACGACCAGGTCGTGCGTGCGCTCGCGGGTCGAGCCCCCCGCGCCGTAAGTTACCGAGACAAACGACGGCCGCAGCGCCTGCAGGTGAGCGATCGTTTCGAAAAGTTCTTGCGAGGCCCTGTCGGTCTTGGGGGGAAAGAACTCGAAGCTGAACGTCGTTGTGCGGGTCTTGAAAATATCTTGTATGTGCATAGTTTTTAGCAACTGTTGCATGCGCCCTCTGGAACCGGCTTGCGAGTTGCAGATGTCTTTTTTTCGTCAGCCGCGGGCAGAGGCTCCTTGTATGGCCCTGTCGCTACGGTAAGGCCGTGCCCGATCGCGTTGGGCGTGGGGCTGCGCCCTTGCCGCGGGCGGGCGGGCGGTTTCGAGCGGGGCGGCGTCACGCCGGTCTGCGGGCAAATCGGCTCAAGCGAGCAGGCAGCGCACTTCGGGGCCCGCGCCGCGCACACGCGGCGCCCGTGCAAGATCAGGCGATGACTCAAATCGATCCACTCGCGCCTGGGTAAAAGCTCCATGAGGTCGCGCTCGATCTGCTCGGGGACGTTCTTGGAAGTAAGCCCCATTCTTCGAGCCAGCCGTTTCACATGAGTGTCGACCACGACTCCCGATGCGATGCCGAATGCGGTACCCAGCACCACGTTGGCGGTCTTGCGGCCCACACCAGGAAGAGCAGTCAGGGCGTCGAGATCGGCGGGGACCGACCCGCCGTGTTCCAGAACGATCCGCTGCGCCATCGCCAGCAAGCTGCGCGCTTTTGCCCGGAAGAAGCCGGTCGAGCGGATCAACGCTTCGAGGTCCGATGGAACGGCCCGAGCCAGGCTCTGCGCGTCGGGATAGCGGCGAAAGAGCTCGGGCGTAACCATGTTGACGCGGGCATCGGTGCACTGCGCCGACAGAATCGTGGCGACGAGCAACTCATAGGGGTTGGCGTGGACCAGCGCGCAGGTAGCCTGCGGGTAAGCCCGCTTGAGCCCGGTACAGATGCGGCGGGCATGTGCGTTCCGCTCGCGGCTGTTCGGTTTGGGTTCTGGCATCCGATGGGCCCTTCGAATGGGAACGGGCGGCCCGCGAATAGGGCGCTCTACGAACGATGAGCCCGCGCGAGGCCACCGAACCGACGCCCGAAACAAAACTACAATGTCTCACGCCCAGCTCGCTTTGGCAACCGAATCCCCGTACGTGTGGCCGAGGGTGAACAATCTCGCTTGACGCCCGGCCAACGGCCTCCTTGATTTTTGGCCCTCAGGGGCTTAGAATAGACGTGGATTTTTCGGAAGTTTAAGCGCAGCATCGACTTACAAATAATCGATCGCAACGCCCCAACGGGGAACGGCAAGCATGCCTGGCAAATCCCGCATCGATCAAAAGAGCTTGGGCAACGGTGGATTGGTCGCCGCCGGCAACGGCAACGGTTGCGACGACTTGGCCGGCGAACTGTCTCCTCCGGGGCATGCTCCGGTGGATCTCGACCGGATCGCGCGGGCGGTGCGCGAGATTTTGCTTGCCGTCGGCGAGGATCCCGACCGCGAAGGCCTGCGCGATACTCCGGCGCGGGTGGCGCGGATGTATGCCGAGGTTTTCGAGGGCCTGCACCACGACCCGCGCGTTCACCTCAAGAAGCTGTTCACGCAGAAGTATGACGAGATGGTCCTGATCAAGGACATCCGGCTCGTGAGTTTCTGCGAGCACCACCTGCTTCCGGTCGTCGGGCAAGGCCCACGTGGCCTACATTCCCAACGGCAAGGTCATCGGTCTGTCGAAGGTTCCGCGGGTCGTGGACGTGATGGCCAAGCGCCCTCAGATGCAGGAGCGGTTGACCGAAGACCTGGCCGACTTGCTGATGAGGGAGCTCGACGCCAAGGGAGTGGCCATCGTGATCGAGGCCAGCCACAGTTGCATGACCATCCGCGGCGTCAACAAGCCCGACAGCACGTTCGTGACCAGCGCCATGCGCGGCGTCTTCAAGGAACGGCTGGCGACCCGCACCGAAGTCATGTCACTGATCTTCGGCTCGCGCGGCTGAGAGACGACACCGGGATCCCAACGGCCCGCGCCGCCGGTCGGCGCCGCGCGGTGTAGGTCGGGCTTTCCATCCTGACGGGTATTGGCCACGGTGCCCTACCGCCAGGCTGAAAGCCTGACCTACACCAAATTCTCTGCGGTCGCACTTACCCGCCCGTGCCGCCGGTCGGCGCCGCGCTGGCAATCTTGTTCTTGCCCAAGAGCTCGGGAATCATCTTGTCGAGCTTGCCCCGAGCGTCGACGGAGAAGAGTTTGCCGTCCTGAGCGACGACGAATACGCGGGGGATCGAATTGATGCCCCACGATTTCGAGAAGTCGCCGTTCCAGTACTTGCCCTGATAGTATTGCGGCCACTTGATGCTGTTTTCCTTCACGAAGTTCTTCAGGCTCTCGAGCCCGCCCTCGCTTTCAGATCGATCGAGGCTCACGCCGATGAACTCGACCCCTTGGTCGTGATACTTGGAGTACAGATCCTTCATTTTGGGCATTTCGCCGACGCACGGGCCGCACCATGTCGCCCAGAAGTCGATGACGACAACCTTCCCTTTCAGGTGCCTCATCGCGATCGTTGTACCCGTGATCGCGTCGGTGAACTCGAGATGAAACCGCTTGCCGATCGCGTCTTTCTGGTCGTGAGTCTCTTCGAGCATCCCCGGCAAATCGGAATCGGGAACGTCCTTGGCGAGCCGCTCGAGGAGTGCGGCCTTGGTCTTGGAGTCTTGCGCGGCGAGCACGGCTACGCCCAGAAGGTCGGCCGCTCGCGAATCTTTGGGAGCGAGCTTGAGAAACTCGAGAGCGGCCGAAGCGTCGGGCTGCTTTTGCGTGCTGACCGGGTGGAGCTTGGCCTTCGCCCTGACGTAGCTTGCTTCGATCTTGAGTTTCTCGTTCTTGGTGCGTGCGATCGTCCTATCGAGCTCCTGTAGCAGTTCCGCATACCTGCCTTTCTCGGGGTTCTCGCTCAAGGTCTTCCAGCGCTCTTCGATGAGAGCGGCTACGCGCTTGTGGTCGGGTGCGACCTTGGACAGCTCGGCGATGAGCCGGGCGCGTTTGAGTGAGGCCTCTTTGGCATGGAGCTGCTGTTCGCGGATAGAAGCCTTGTCGGTCTTGGTGGGATCGAGCTTGGCTATCTTGACCGCATCGATGTCTTTCAGAATCTGGTCGGCGGTGCGGTCGGCGGCCCACGCGGCCGACGCGCAGACGAGCCAACCCGCAAGCGATAATGCCGGCCCAAACGCTCTCATGATCGTGCTCCTCTGAAGTGTTCAAGTGGCCCGATATCGTTCGATCCCGACCCTGGTTTGTGCTCAAACTCAGCCGACTGCCGCCGCCAAAGCGCACCGGCGGCAGTCGCTGGCATTCATACCGGCAACGACGTTACTGTCCGCCGGCCCCCGCGCCCGCACCGGCGGGAGTGGCCTTCTTCTTGAGCAGCTCGGGAATCATCTGTTCCAGCTTGCCGCGACCCTCGACCGAGTACAGCTTGCCCTCGGTGTCGACCACGAAAACGCAGGGAATCGAATTGATGCCCCACGACTTCGAAAAATCGCTGTTCCAGTAGTTGCCCTGGTAATACTGCGGCCAGGTAATCTCCTTTTCCTTCACGAACTTCTTGAGGGCAGCGAGGCCTCCTGCTTCCTTGGAATGGTCGAGGCTCACGCCGATGAACTCGACCCCCTGGTCTTTGAACTTGGCGTACAGTTCCTTCATGTGAGGCATTTCGACCACGCAGGGGCCGCACCAGGTCGCCCAGAAGTCGACGACAACGACCTTGCCCTTCAAGTTCTTCATCGAGACCGTCGATCCGGTGATCGCGTCGGCGAACTCGAGGTCAAACGGTTTGCCAACCGCCTCGCGCTGCCGCTTGCTGGCCTTGATCATCGCACCAAAGTGCGAGTCAGGGAATTCCTTGAGGATGCGCTCCTCGATGGCCGCCTTGGCCGCCGTGTCGCGAATCGAAAAGGTCGCGCTGTACAAGAGCTGGGCAGCGCGTGCGTCCTTGGGGGCGAGCTTGATGAACTCGTCGACGCCCGACAGGTCGGGGGCAGCGTGCGACCGCGAAGTGAGCAGTTGGATCTGGGCCTTGGCGAAGGCGGCCTCGAGTTTGAGCTCTTTGTTGGCTGTCTTCTCGAAGACTTCGGTCACCTCTTTGAGCAACTCGTCGCCCTTCGGGCCCATCGGGTTCATACCCTGCCAGCGTTCGGGCATCAGCTTGGCGATCTTGGGATGGTCGGGGGCTGCTTTGTACAGCTTGAGAATGATCTCGCCTCGCTTCTCCATCGCCTTCTGCCGATTGGCGATGTATTCGCGGATGAAGGCTTGGTCGCCGCGCTTCGTGCCGTCGAACTGCGGCAGCTTGACCGCGTCGAGTTCCTTCAAAATCGCGTCCGCCGGCTTGTCCTGCGCCAGGGCCGGCCCGGCCGCAACGAGAAAGCCGACGACCAACGCCGCGAACCGTGGGTTCTTGCCAGACTTGCTCATGCCAGGTTCCTTAAACAATAGTTGTAACGTGCGGGCCGAACGATTTCGTAATGGTACCTAACGTTCATCGCGGAAGCCAGAGGGTGCTTCGGGCCGAACCGGCGGGCTGCGTTGCCCTTGGGTCGCGCACCGTGTCATGATGTCGTAGGTCAGGCTTCAGCCTGAAGTGTTTTTTGTTAAGTCGGCCGTTTCGGCCTGACGCCGCGCTCGAGAGCCTAGCCCGCACGGCACGAGTCTCTCTAATGAACACCGCCCCGCTGCTGGCTGACTTTGCAGTTCGCTTGAGCCTCGGATTGCTGGCGGCCATGCTGCTCATTTCGTGGCGAGCCGTGCCGCTTCGTTTCTTCCGCATTCAGAACCAGGTCGTCCTCGGCTTGCTCGTTTTGGCTGCGCTCGACCAGGCGCGGTCGGGGGGAGATCGCTCTCTGCTTGGTCTGCTGGTGGCAGGGGCCGTGGCGGCGTATCTTGCGACGCTCACGTGGGGGTTGTCATTGCCGCGCCTGGGAGTGGCGACTTCGGTGACGGCCGCGCTGACCGCGGCCGCGTGGCTGGTCGTCGCATCGTGGTCGCCCGCCAGCCCCGTCTGGGCCATGAACGGGGCGAGCCGGCTGGCGTCGGGTTTCTTGCTGGGCGCGACCGTCACGGCAATGTTGCTTGGACACTACTACCTGACCGCGCCGGCGATGTCGATCGATCCACTCAAGCACGTGGTTGCCCTCACCGCCGCGGCGCTGGTCGGCGCACGCGTTGCTGGCCGGCAGTGCGCTCTGGGCTTCTCAAAGCGGGCTCGTCGCAGCCGGCACGACCTCGACCCTGGCGCTTGCCGGCTCATTGCTCTTGGCGCGGTGGGGCCTGGGATTTATGGCCAGCGGCATCGCCACGTTCTTGACGTGGAAGACCGCCCAGATCCGCTCGACTCAATCGGCGACCGGCATCCTCTACGTCGCGACGATCTTCGTGTTCCTGGGCGAGCTGACGTCGATGGTCCTGGCCGGCCGCAGCGGACTGGTGTGCTAAGTGGGCGCGCTCAATAAACTGTGCAGGCCGGCCGCCGCGACCGATCGGACGGATCGGACCGATGGGACGGATCGGACCGCTTGACCGATCGGTGTTCCGGGCAGTGTCTTTTTCGCCGGCCCGGATCGTTTACAATCAAGGGTTCGCCGGCCGCTTGGCGCACCCGGGCTGGGTCGATCGAGGCGGGAAGTCAAACCTGCGGTCTAGCGCGATGGAGCTGACATACTCCTGCCCAAACTGCGGTGCGGTCGGCCGGCTGGCGCCGGTTGAGTCTGCACCCGAAGCGGTCTGCCGTCATTGTGGCACGGTGCGGCCGCTCCGCGGCGAGGCGATGGCAGACGGCGAGCTGCGAAGCCTGCCCCTGGTGCCTGACAACCGATCTTTATATTCAGAAAGATTTTCCCCAGGGGCTGGGCCTGTTTATCGTGGTCGTGGGGTTCGCGATCAGTACGGTCTTCTGGTATTATGAAATGCCGATTCCAGCCTATCTCGTGCTGCTTGTGCTCGATACTGCCTCGATCTGGTGATGTATCACCTGGTCAGCGACGTCACGATCTGCTATCGATGTCTGTGCCAGGTGCGGGGGCTGGGGTCGAACCCGGACGGGCGATTCAAGGCGTTTGACCTGGCGATCGGCGAACGATACCGCCAAGAGCGAATGCGCGCCCAGGAGTTCGCGAGCGCGAGGCGCGGGCCGAGTGAGGGCCGTCCGCCGGTGCGAGCGCCGGACCGCCGCGGTGATGGCCGGCGACGGCAGTGGCCCGTGCCGTGACTGGCTGAGAGTTGGCTGCTGAGTCGCTCGAACACACGCAGAGGTGCTGCCACTGCCGTGGACGAGCGCCGCGCTCGGATTTATGACGACTTGCGAGGGATCGTCCTGGGCGAGCTCTATTTCGAGCCCCTGGATCGGGCGGTCTACGCGCACGACGCGAGCCTCTACGAGATCGATCCGCTCTGGGCGTGGTCGTGCCGCGGAACGAGGACGACGTGGTCAACGTCGTGCGTTATGCGGCCGAGAACCGGCTGCCGCTTGCACGTCCGCGGGGCGGGGACCGACACCGGCGGCGGCTGCTTGGGACGCGGGCTGGTCGTCGACTTGAGCCGGCATCTCCGCAAGGTCGATCGCGATCGGGCCCGAGACACGTGGTGGTCGAGCCGGGGGTCGTGCCCGATGTCTTGAACGCGCAGCTCGCCCCGCTGGGCCGCCGGCTCGAGCCGATCCCCGGCGACAGCGACGTCACGACGCTCGGAGGCATGATCGGGGTCGACGCCGCCGGGGCTCGGTCGATGCGCTACGGGTCGATCGGCGACCAGGTCGATGCGCGTGCGCGTCGTCTTCGCCCAGGGCGAGGTCGCCGACCTGGGCTTCGAGCCGTGGCCGGCGTTCGAGGCCGAGCCGGCCGACTTGAAAGGACGTGATCGTCAAGAAGCTGCAGCAGCTTGTATCGCAACAGCCAGGCTCGCCTGCGAAAGCTGGCGCCGGCCGCGGCGCGCAATCGCGCGGGCTACGCGCTGGCGCGCGCCGCCGGTGAGGATCGGGGATTCAACTCGGCCGGCTGGTGGCGGGGTCGGAAGGGACGCTGGCGATCGTGCTCCAGGCCGAGCTGCGCACGGTGCCGCTGCCGGCGGCCCAGGGCGTCGCCCTGTTGCCGTTTGTCGGGTCTGTCCGATGCCGCCGGCGTTCGTCGCCGACGCTCGCTGGACCTGGCGCTCGAGCCCTCGTCGTGCGACCTTTTCGATCGCCGGTCGCTCAGCCTGGCGCGCGACGCCGACGCTTCGTTTCGCGGCTGGATCGACGAGGCCGGCCGAGGCGATTCTGGTCGGTCGAGTTCGAAGGCGACGACCGCGACGCAGGTGACGGACAAGCTCCGACTGGCTGTGCGAACGGGCCGACCGCAAGCGGGCGCTGGCTGCCGAGCCGTTCTCGAGCTCCAAGCGCGGCGAGTGCGAGCGGCTCTTGGCGTTGCGCCGGCTGGTCGAGCCGCTCTTGATGCGGTTCGCGGCGCGGCGTTCGCCCCGTCTCGTTCGTCGACGACGTGGCGGTACCGCCCGACCGGCTTTCGCCGGTCTTGCAGAAGCTCCAGAGCGCTGCTCCAGCAGCAGAACGTCACCTGGACTTTCGACGCCTACGCGGGCGAAGGGCGGCTCCGACTGCGGCCGTTTCTCGATCTCGCCGATCCCGGGCGACCGGGCCAAGCTCGAGCCGCTGGCCAGCCGGTTCTACGACATCGTGCTCGAGGCCGGCGGGCACGATCTCGAGCGCGCAGGGCTGCGGCCTGGCGCGCACCCAGTTCCTGCGCAAGCAGTACGGCGAGCTGGTCCAGGTCTTTCGCGAGATCAAGGACGCCTTCGACCCGCAGAACCAGCTCAACCCGGGCAAGGTCATCGGCGACGATCCGCATCTGATGCTCCGGGACCTGAAGCCCTGGCCGCGCACGGCCGCCGGTCGAGCTGCCCGCGCCGGCGTCGGCCCTGTCTTCGTGGGCGAGGCTCGGCAGCGGCGAGGTGGTCGCCGCGCCGAATCGCCGGCGAGACGCATCGGACGCGATCGACGGCGGCCGGCGACACGAAGCCCGACGCGGGCCGCTCGTCCGGTCGCGAGTGATCGAGCCGGCCCTGCGCTGGCCCGAGCTCGGCGCTCGTCGAGACGGCCTCGGCGTGCCACGGCTGCGGAACCTGCCGGTCGCTCGACCCGACCGCGCGGATGTGCCCGAGCTTTCGCGCGCTCGCGGCGCGAGGCCGCATCGCCGCGGGCACAGGCCAACCTGGTTCGCCAGCTCGCGACCGGCAAGATCGATCCACGGCTCTGGGGCGCCGACGAATTCAAGGCCAACGCCGATCTGTGCATTCACTGCAAGCTGTGCCGCACCGAGTGCCCCAGCGGCGGTCGACGTCTCGAGCTTGATGCTCGAGGCCAAGGCGGCCTACGTCGAGAAGCACGGCCTGCCGCCCGGCGACTGGATCTCGTCGCGGATCGAGCTCTGGGCGCGGCTGGGGAGCCGGTTTCCGATCGCTGACCAACTTTCTGCTGGCCCGTCGCTCGGTGCGCTGGATGCTCGAGCGGTTGCTGGGCGTCTCGCGGCATCGGCTGCTGCCGCGCGTGCGCCGCACTTCGTTCACGCGCCGGGCGGCCCGGCTCGGCTTGAACAAGCCGCGCCCGCAGCAGCCGGGCCCGCGGGTCGTCTATTTCGTCGACGTCTTCGCCAATTACTACGACCAGGAGCTGGCCGAGGCGGTCGTCTCGGTCCTCCATCACGCCGAGCGTCAACGTCTTCGTGCCCGACCGGCAGCGCGGCTCGGGCATGGCGGCGCTGATCGTCGGCGACATCGATCACGCGCGCGACCAGGCCCTGGCCAACCTGCGCGTGCTGGCCAACGCCGTCCGCGACGGCTACACCGTCGTCTGCTCCGAGCCGACGGCCGCGCTCATGCTGCGCGAGGAGTACGTCAAGCTGACCGAGGACCTCGATGCCGAGCTGGTCGCCGCCAACACGATGGACGTCGGCCAGTATCTGCGTCGGCCTCGACGCTCGCGGCCAGTTGCCTCGTCCCCACGAGCCGTTGCACGCCCGCGTCGGCTATCACCAGCCGTGCCACCTGCGCGCCTCGGACGTGGGAACTCCGGGCTGGACCTCTTGCGCAACGTGCTGCGAGCTCGACGTCGAGTTCATCAACCGCGGCTGCTCGGGCATGGGCGGCACCTACGGCCTGTCTCGTGATCGCTTCTGGACCTCGCTCCGCGCCGGCCGCGGGCTCTTGCGGCGGCTGCGCGACGACGACATCGAGATCGGCGCCACCGAATGCGGCGCCTGCCGGATCCAGATGGAACAAGGAGTCGCCAAGCGAACGCTGCACCCGATCAAGCTCCTGAGCTTGGGCTACGGGCTCAATCCTGCGTTACGCCAGCATTTCAAAGACCCCAAGCCCCGGCATGTGATGTCGTGATCTTCCTCTTCCTCTTCATCGTAATCGTAATCGTAATCTTATTCTTAATCTTAATCCTAATCTCAATCCTCTTCTTGATCTGGACGAGCGCGTTAGAGCGGGTCTGTCACCCAGAGCACCAGGTGATCCAGCGGGCCGCCGTGGACTCCGTTATAGAGCCGGCGGTCGCCAGTCACCAGCCGTCCGCCCATCGCCGCGGCAAGCACCAGGTAGAGGCTGTCGTAGACCGGCCGGCGGTAACGCACACCATGGCGGAAGGCATCCTCGAGAATCGCCTCCGTGGGATGAACGGTCATCGGTACCGTCTGGAGCAGGCGGAAGACGTCAAGTCCCTCCGGCTCCGACAGCGTGCGGTCGACGGCGACCTTGCGCTGCAGGACGCTGGCAGCCTCAGTGAAGAAATACGAGGGGGCGTGTAGCTCGAACCGGCGGTCGAGCAAGCAGGCCGCTGCATCGGAATCGTTCTCGGGTACGTACCACTTCACCGCAAGACGCCAGCGGCGCCTCGGTCCGGTTGTGTACGGTCAAAACCCCGGCCAGCCAACCATCGGCCTCGGAGGCGGCGGAACTCCTGGTGCCGGCGGTTGACCGGCTGCGGACCGCGCATTGTGCCGCGGCCGGCTTGCCGCTGTTTGGTGTGTCCTTCGCCGCGGTAAGATTGGGTTCATCGTGAAGGCGGTGGTGGCTGTTGCCGACTGGCTGCGTTTTGATCAGAAGGTGGTTCGACACGCCATTGGGAGTGGCCACGCTGATCTCGAGCAGGTTATGCCCGTGCTTGCTGGGTGTCGAGCAGGCATCCTTGGGCACGGTGATCTTGAGCAGATGCCGGCTGACCAGCACCGACGTGGCGGGTTTTCCGCCGGCGATCACGTGGGTGTCGTGGATGCTGAAGTTCTTGCCCTCGAGAAAGAGGGTGCTCTCCTCGCCTTCTTCCGGGGGCTGGCCGTGCCAGCCGGTCAGTGCCGGCCGAAGCTGCGAGCCGTGGGAGCAGAAGATTCGGCCATCGTTCTGAGTGTCGGTAAACGGCACGCGCACCACCATTCGCTGGGTGGGCATGAGGCTCTTGAGCTGGTTCAAGCGCTCGCTTGCGATCGCGAATTCCTCGGGCCGATAGTGGCCTTCACGACGGGATCGAATGAGGGATTCCTCGGCAAGCACGAGCTTGCGACCGAGGACGGCGGCCTTCTCCACGTCTGACTTCTGGCCGTCGCCCACCTCGCTGGTTCGGAACCAGTTGGACACGGTGATGAATTCGACCTTGGGCACGAAGTTGGGCATTTCGACCAGTGCCGTGCATTCGCGCTGGCCGGGTTCGATGCTCTGGTCGTTGCCGGTGGGGTCAGGCACTCGCCCGCTCGCGAGCAAGGCAAAGTCGGTGAGGAGCCGAGACCGCCGTCCTCCGCCGGTCTGCAGTCGCGGATAGAAGATCCAGCCGAACGTGTTCTGCCCTGCTCCAAAGCCGACCATCGTCGGATTCAAGCGAATGGCCGATTCGTCTTCGGCCGCCTGGCGCTGGGCGTCGACGCCGGCGAGCGCTTTGAGCGGGCCCGAAGAGGCCGAGCCGATCAGGTCGAGTGCCGAAAACTTCGCCGAGACAGGGCGTCGGCCACATTTTGCTGGGCGATCACCGGCTCAATCGCATAAACGCGCAACGGCCATTTCGTATCGACGTACTTCTGGAAGACCGCGAGTGCCTGGTCGGTCATCTCCGGCTCGAAGAAACTGAATTGCCGCAAGGCGTCGCGACTGAGCTCCGGAAGTTGATCGCAAATGTCGCTCTTCAAGCGCTGGTTCAGCCCGGCGGCCTGAATCTGCAGGCCGAACGTAAGGATGTTCACCACGCGGGCGCGCTCGTCCATCGCCTGAGCGCTCGCTGTCGACGCCTGCACGACGCGAACGTCGCGGCTTCGACCGCCGGGCTGCGAGCTGGCGATTCGCGGGAAGTCGCGGGTCGCGATCGACTCGCCGAGCTCTTCGAGCGGATCGGTGCTCGCCCTGAGACCGCCCGTTTTCGCCTGTCGCGAGGCTACTTCGAACAAATGATAATGCGACACCAGCTCCGTCCTGAGCCAGTCGGCGATCCGCGCTGCCCGGTGGTGCGGTTCGTCGCCGAGCTCGCTCGCGAGCTGGCGCTCGACTGCGCTTCTGAGCAGGGCGATGTTCTCGGCGCCGTGGTACAACTCGGTATCGGCGAACGAGAGTAGCGAGAACGACCCGGCGCCCGCCTCCGGGTTCTGGTCGCGGTCGGGCCCGTTTCGGTTGACGATTGCTTCGGTGAGGCCGGTGACGGTCTCGTTGATCACGGCGTTTCGCAGGGCGTTGCGCACCGTGTGCTTGCTCACGACCGATTTCGCCGAGACCGTGATGATGGCTCCCTTGCCGCTGCGGCTGCGCGGGCCCGGCGAGAGAGTGACGGGGATGCGAATGAGATAGAGCCCGTATCCGGGCCGGTCGGTCAAGTCGTCGCCTGCGTTGATTCGGCGCAGTTGGTTCAAGTGGTTCAAATAGTTTGAGTGCTCGTCGAGCACGACCGTGGGCTCAAGCGCCGGCCCGTTCTTTTCGGGCTGACCGTTCGCGCCGGGGAGACTACCGCTTAAGGCCGACTGAGACTTGGCGAGGACGTTTGTTTCGTTGGTCTCGAACGTCGCGGTCGTACTGGTGGTCGAGCCCTTGGGCAGGTTCTGATCGGCGTTGCCTCCCAGGAAAACCCGCGTGGCCTCAGACTCGCTGTGACGAACCGCGGCGTTGATGTCTCCCTTGAAGTTGAGCTTGAGCCAGCTTGCCATCTGTGCTTCGTATTCCGAGCGGAACTTCGCGAGCCGGTCCTGACCCCAAACGTCGGGAGTCTTGACGCTGATGGTCCCGGTTGCCGTCATGACGCGATCGAGGTCGTCGATCATGTGCTCGGCGTCGGGCAGGCCAATCGGTGCGCCCGCAGGTTTCTCGAGAAGCGCAACCGTGCGCTCGGCGTCCACGGTGACGCACGCCACACTGGTTCCCAATAACGAGCCGAGCAGCATGCCACGGCAAATGGAACCGAGGCGGGCTCGAAATCGGCTGACCATGAGATCCTTTCGCCGGCCTCACCGGACGGCGGCGGACCGAGAGGCTTGAACAAATGCCCTGAAGCCCTGCCGTGTCGAATGACCGAGGTCGGTCGGGCTTTTCAGCAGGGCAATCGATTCCGCAGCGACGATGCGGGCTGAAAACACGGGTCTTGACGTGGATAGACCATCCCGTGTCATTGGCGCGGCATTATCCGTAATTGGGCATTGGTGTCAACGCCGGGTCGAAACGGCGACGACCCGTTCGGCCAGCGACCGAGAATTAACCGGCTGCAAGCGCGCGCTCGACGGCAGCGAGGAGCGCGGCCAGCGGCTCGGGGTCGGCCAGGCGGTGGTCATTGCCTACCGTGATCAATGACGATTCTGGCAGGCCGCTGTTCGCCAGCAACTCCCGGCTGTCGCTGATCGGCACAACATCGTCAGCTTCGGAATGCAGGATCACCGTGCCGGGCTTGATCGCGCGCGCACGGCCCCACTTCTTCCATGCCGGGCAGAGTAGAACCAGTGCTGCGCCCGCCGCCTCGATGTTCATGGCGACGGCGCCGCCGCGCGACGAGCCAACGACCACTTCGGGATGGTACTTGTCAAACTCAGACTGTGCGATGCGGACGGACTCTGCAAAGTCCTCGTCCGGCAGCGCTGGATTGAGCACGGTGTGGCCATGCTGCGCAAGGTAAGTCGGTTTCACACCGCCTGGCTTCGAGGTCCACCCGTGAAGAAACAAGATCGTCGCCATCGTGAGGCTCCGGTGTATGCTGCCAGAGCGGTCCTGAGAGACTCGCCCAGTCAAGATTGACGGGATCATCAGTCGACGGCAAGACGCCGCTGCTTGCCGATAGCGGCCACACAGACGATCGTAGCAGGCACGCTCCGCCGTGCCGTAGCGTGCCAATGCCACCTGCCGCAAAACTAGGCCCAGGCGATGCGCGATGCGAACCGGCATTGAAGGTTGTTGCATGGGACCGTTCGATGCCACGCTGGAGATGCTGTGCGCCCCACCCCCTCCGTCTCCCCCTTCGCAAGGGGGAGAGAAGTTGATGCCGAGGCCAGTCTTCGCGCGAAGACCACCGAGGTGATCGGGGACATTGACAGAGAAAAACCCCTATCGCAACGGGGAGAGAAGTTGATGCCGAGGTCAATCTTCGCGCGAAGACCACTTTTGCGATCGTATCGCCCGATTCCACCCCGTGGTTGAATGGATTGATTGTCGCTCTTGACGTTCCGGGCGCTTGCGGCTAAGGTGCCGACCGATTGTCCCGTCAAAAGCATGTCTTGTATGGGTTGCGAAAACGTCCGGTACGGAGCGCCGATGACGCTCTGCTTGCCACGACTTGCTCAGTCGAGTGGAGCGCGCGTGGTTCGCGTGGGGTTGAATTTCGCGAGTTGGAGGCCCAGCGGGCGTTCCACGGGCCGGGCGGCGTGTCTCCCGTCTTGAGATGAGCTATTTGCCGGTAGATCGCAGATCAGCCGGGCAAGGCTGTGCTGGCCGAACCGTTCTTTGAGGAGGAATCGTGCGAGGGGACGACCTATCCGCTCGCTACCCGCCTCGCGGCGTGTGGTTCGGACTCATCCTGGCGGCGATGATCGCTCGCGCGCCTCCCCGCGGGCGACGAGCCGACGCCGTCCGCGCCCGGCCAGCTCGAGATGCCCCTCTTGTCGTCGCGCGAAGAGCCCGTCGCACCCCCTCCCGAGCGGCTCGGCGTGCCGGTTGCGCTGGCCGCCGGGCGTGTCACCGAGTGGAGGGACAAGGGGTCGATATGGGTCCATCTTGCCGGCGATGCGTCGATTCTTCAGGGTGCCGACGGCTTACGCGCGCGCGAGGCGCTCGTGCGGATTAGCGACGCATCGACCGCAAGCGACAAGATCAACCAGCTCGAGGTCTACGCTGAGGGACAGGTACGGTTCACCGGCGACTTGGGGCAGCTTCGCTCGCAGTACCGCGCCGTATTCCGTGCGGCGGAAATTCATCTGCGGTGTTACGACCGATCCGCTCCCATCGAAGCGAAGGCGCCGCCGCGGAACCTGGCGATCATGGGTCGTTCAGGCCTGTTGCGCCCGGCCCTTGCGAGCCCGGTCATGCAGCCGCAAACGGCCACGCGCCCGCAACAGGCCGCGCTCACGACGGCGACGACGACACCAGCGTCGCCCGCGCCCGACGCCGCGCCCAGCCTGGCGCACCCCAAACGCGACCCGGTGGTGCAGCCGACTGAGTTCGTCAGGATGGCCGCGCCCGACGACACCGCCGGCGATCTTGCGCCCGCCCCGACCGATGCTCAAGTCGCACAGGCCCGAGCGCCCAGGCGCCGGGGGCCGGCGCAGCCGCCGATCATCGATCTGCCGCCGATCGAGGGCGCGCCGGAAGTTCAGGTGCCAAACCTCCGCCCCAACCCCGACGACCTTCCCCCCGACCTCGCGCCGCTGCCCGGCGCCGACCAGGCGATTCCGGTTCCCGCCTTGCCGGGCGCACGCCCGGCACCCAGCACAGAGCCACCCCCCGAGCCGCCCCAGGTCGCACCCTTCATCCCGGGCAGCCAGCGCATCACCAGTCTGTATCCCCGCAGCGGCCGCAACCTCGAGATTCGCCGGCTTCCCGTCACCCCCGACGGAGTGGAAACCATCATCTGCCGTGGCGGCATCAACATCGTCACGCGCACGCCGCGCTCGGCATCATCGACATCGAGTCCGACGAAGCCGTGATCTGGCGCGGCCCCGCACGGACCAAGGGCGAGCCTGTCATCGGCCCCAACGGCGACGAGACATGGGTCGACGACGCCAGCAGCCGATGGAGGTCTACCTCGAGGGCAACGTTGTCTTCCGCCAGGACGAAAACAAGCTTGCCGGCCGGGGCGATCAACGGACCGTGCGCGCCCCCGGCTCTACTACAACTTTCTTGACCGACCGCATGCTGGCGCCCAATGCCGAGATCGACCTCTTCGCGCCCATCGCTGCTGGCGCCGATCAGGATCAAGTCGCCCCGAATCGAGCAGTTCCGCGACACCGTGCCGCTGCCCAACGGCACGTTCGCCCTGGCCGAACAGCCCGAGATCCGCGCCGAGCCCGCCGAGATGACCGGCAGCCGGTTTCCCGACCCCGGCTACGACATCACCATGAAGTCGATCGATATCACCCGCTACACGAGGCCGCTCCCGAACCCCATCACCGGCAAGGAAGTCAACGACCCCAACGATCCAGGCGGCGGAAGAAGAAGTGGTCTGGCATATCGATTCGCGCCAGAACATCTACTGGGCCGGGTCCGTTCCCCGTCTTCTACTGGCCGCGCATCAACACCGACATCGACGACCAGCAGCCTCCTCTTCGCATGATCGGCTTCAACACCAATAACTACTTCGGCCAGCAGTTGAAGACCGACTGGAACGGCTTTCGGATCTTCGGTCTGCGCAGGCCCAAGTGGATCGACCTCTGGAACGTCGACGTCGACTACTTGAGCGCGCGCACCAAGGATTTCCCGGCGCTGGGCAGCGAGATCGGCTGGTACGGCACCGACCTCATCCGCGACCTGACCGACCCCTACCACAAGATCAGGAACCCGCCCGACAACTTCACCAAGAGTTACTTCGGCTACTTCGACATCTGGGGCCTGAAGGACTGCGGGCATCGACGTGCTGGGCACCGGGCCGGCGATCGTGACCAACGGACCGCCCGGGGCGGGCAAGGCGGGCTTTCAGCGCGTCGACCGACCCGCCGTTTCAGTCAGGATCCGCGGCACGGATGAACTTCCGCCATATCCAGCGGTTCCTACCCGACGACGACGAGCATCTGTTCGAGGACGCTGCGGCTGCAGCTCGAGTTCGGCTACGCCTCCGACCGAAACTTCATCGAGGAATACTACAAGCGGCTCTTCGACATCGGGCAGCGACCAGGAGACCTTGGCCTACGGCATCTGGCAGAAGGACAACCAGTTCGTCGACATCTGGACCGAGGCCAACCTCCAGAACTGGTATACCGACACCCAGTGGCTGCCGCGGGTCGATTACTACCGCCTGGGCGACTCGTTCTTCGACAACCTGTTTTCGTACTACACACACTCGGGAATGGACTACGCCACGATTCACACCGACATCATGGTGAATAATCCCAACCTGTTCGCGTATCTGCCCTACGACCCGATCTCGAACACGACGGGGACGTTCTCCTCGGGGCGGTTCTACACCAACCACGAGCTGGACATGCCGCTTGAACTTCGGCAACGTGGTGCGGCTGGTGCCCTACGTCCAGGGGCAGGCTGTGGGCTGGACCGATCAGCTCGGCGGCGGTCCCGCTCGGCCACGCGCCGACGGGCGCCGATGGGCCGCATCTGGGGCGGCGGCGGCGCGCGGGCCGAGTTCACGGCGTGGAAGAAGTACCCGGGCGTCGAGAGCGAGCTCATGAACGTTCACGGCCTCAACAACAAGATCAGCCTGTTCGTCGACGCCCGCGCGGCCTATTCCAACGTCAAGCTCAACAGCATCGCCGTCCAGGACGACCTCGACGACAATACGTACGAATACGTGCGCAGATATTTCGCGCTCACGAGCTTCACGGGGGGCATCCTGCCGTTTCCCTACGATCCCCGGCACTTGATCGTGCGGCAGATGCTCTCGCCGATCACCGGCACGACCGACGTGCAGGCGTCGATCAACACGGTGCAACTGGGAATCCACCAGCGGCTGCAGACCAAGCGCGGCCCGATCGGCAAGCGGCGGATCGTCGACTACATGACGCTCGACGCGTCGACGACCTATTTTCCCGACGCCGCCCGCGACAACTTCGGCACCCCCTGGGGACAGGCGATGTACAACTACCAGTGGTACATCGGCGACCGGACCAGCATCGTGTCGGCCGGCTGGTTCGAGTTCTTCAAGCTGGTTGGCAGCAGCCGCTGCCGAGCCGTAACGGGGTACAACCCCAACGGGCTCAACATCATTACGTCGGGAGTGTCGATCAGCCGGCCGCCGCGGTCGAACGTTTACTTGGGCTACACGATCATCGACACCGGGCCGATCAAGACCTCGGCGGTCAACGTTCGCTGAGTTATTGGTTGAGCCCGAAGTGGTATGGTACTTTTTCGGAGTCGTACGACTTCGGCGACGCGGTTTCGCTGGGGTCGATGTTTGCCTTCACCCGCATCGGGGCCGATTACCTGACCACGATCGGGCTATCGGTCGACCCGCAGCGCAACAGCTACATGTTCGCGTTCCAGATCACGCCGCGTATCAGTCCGGGGATGGGCATGGGGGCCACTGCGGGCGACGGCACGTTCGATACGCGGTTTGCTCCCACGCAGTGACCTGATCATGACCGTTCGGGCGGGCGACGACCATGAGCGATTCGCGACAGACCACGCCGATCGGCGCCGGCAAGGCGGCGGCCTTGGTCGACTCGGCGGCAGTCGAGCGGCAGCCGTCCCGGCGGCGACGACGGCGATCTCGACTTCGATGCGCCGTCGGACCTGACCGCCCAGGCCGACCGCCGCAACGCTCGGCAGCAAACTGGCGGCGGGCTGGCGCGGGCTCAAGTCGGCGGTGCGCGGCGATTCCAGCTTCTTCGCCCACGGCTACCGCGGAACGCTGATCGCTATCACGGCCGCGCTTCTGGGCAGTCGATCAGCGCGGCTGGTGCCTGCTGGTCGTCGCGGCCTCTCTGGTTTTGATCGCCGAGCTGTCGCACAGTGCCGTCGACACCCTGGCCCGCGCGATCGGCGATCCCGAAGAGCCGCGGCTGAAGACCGCCCGCGAGATCGCCGCCGCCGGCGTTCTCGTCGCCGCCTTGGGCTCGGGCGCCGTCACGGTCATCGTCCTCGCATGGAAATTTGCCGAGCTGCTCGCGGGGGGGCGTTAAGCGCTTTTGTGGAACCCTTACAGGGTTCAATAATATCGAGATTCGGGGGCCATGGCTTGCCCGCCGCCACCCAGGGTGCGCTTTGCGACCCTGGGCTTTGGTCTTCGACCCCGTTGGGGTCGATCTCGGCCAGAACGCACAACACCAAAAAGCGCAGCCGGGACTTCAAGCGTGCGGCTCGCCCTGCGGCGGGCCGCTGGGAGCCTGCGCCTGGTGCAATGCGGCGTGTTGGGCCTCGTCAGCCGGCCGGGTGTCGCGGCCGCGGCGCTCGGTGAGCTCAATCCGGCTCAGGTATTTGACGTTGGCGCATTCGTCGAGCTCGGCGGTGTGGCACGCAGCCGGGTCGCGGATCAAGAAGCGGACAGGGCCGCCGTGCTCGGGACCGAGGCGCTCCGAACCCAGCCGATACACCACGATGCCTTCCTTGCGCAGAGGCGCAAGCGGAACCGAGACGTGGAAATCGTCCTTGTCGGCGTGCAGGGTCAGGTAATTGGCGCTCGGGCGCACGCCGGCACGCGCCAGCAAGGCCTCGAGCGTCACGCCGTCGCCCTGGCGCTTGGAATGATACCGCGACACGTCAGTCACTCGCGCCTCGGCGGGTAACGCCTCGAGGTCGGCGAACGTGAGCAAGAGCGGCCGCTCGACTTGCCCGTCCACCACCAGCACAATCGAATCGTTCATGCTCACTGCCTCAGAAAATCGTCGATTGCCGTTTCAGGATTGCCAATTCAGGATCCCAGGCGCTCGTCGTCACCCGACTCGCGGAGGTTGAACTCCAGTTTCCAGCTTCCCTGGTCGCGCGTGCTCCGGCATGAGAGTTCCAGCGTTCCCACTTCGGTGACGCGCGCGTGCAGCCGCACCGGCACGGGCTCGCCCGACCGCGCGGTCTCGGCCTCGAGCGCCGTCTCGAGCGAATCGAGCTCTTGCAGCTCATCACTGTTCCAGCGCTCGAGAATGGTGCCGACCGAGTCGTCGCGGCGGGTGGTCGAGCCCAGGAACTGAAACTGGGCGGGCTCGCCGACAACCAGCCCGAGCTCGGGGCCCGGTACGTCGGCTTCGGTGCCTTCTTCCATTCCCATGGGAACGACGCACAGCGCCTTCAAGGGCGGAGCGACGCCGGGGACCGCCGGCGCGGCCATTTCGAGCCCGATGTAATACGATCGCGCGACGCCCCCCTTGATGCGGATTCCCTGGCCGCGGCGCACCAGCCCGTAATAGGCCGCCCCGCGTGCGACGGCGAGGTCGAGGTCCGACGATTCGAGCTCGGGCATCGGCCGCCCCGCCCAGTCAGAGAGCACTTCGAGCACCCGCCGGCGCAGCTCGGCTGCTTTGAAGACGCCCCCGTTGAACAGGACCGCCGACGGCAGCAGGATCGAGTCGCTCGTATGAAGCGATCCCGCCTGCTGACCGAGAAATCGAGCGAGATGCCGCGTGATCGCCGGGTCGGCGGCGTATGGCAAGCCGATCTCGGTCAATCCTGCTCGGCGGCCGCGCTCGGGCCGATCTTGAGGTCGCGCATGCGGCAGGAAGCCGTCGAGCAAAACGCTGCGCAGCGTGTCGCGCGTGAGCTCGGTCTTGACCGAGCCGCCGATCACGCGCGAGCCGCGGCCGAGCACCGTGACCGGCGCGGTGTTCTTTCTGGTCTCGCCCAGCAAGGTTTCCTTGGCGGCGCGGCACGCGTGCGCAAGCGCGATCCGCTGACCGGCGTCGAGGCCGCTCAGTCCCTGGGGAAGCGTGGCCGCGACGGCGTGCGCCAGCGCCAGGTCCATGTTGTCGCCCCCCAGGAGAATGTGCTCGCCCACGGCCAGCCGCGAAAGAACCAGATCGCCCCCCTCGTCGTTGACGACGATCAAGGTGAAGTCGGTGGTTCCCCCGCCCACGTCGCACACCAGAATGATGTCGCCGACCTTGACCAGCTTTCGCCACTTTTGCTGGTGGACGGCCAGCCACGAGTAAAAGGCGGCCTGCGGCTCCTCGATGAGCGTGACGTGTTTCAAGCCGGCTCCAGCCGCGGCTTCCATCGTGAGCTCGCGTGCTGCCGGATCAAACGACGCCGGGACCGTGAGCAAGACTTCCTGGTTCTCAAGCCGGTCGGCCGCGCTCTTGCCGGCGATGCGCGCGTTCCAGGCGTCACGCAGGTGCTCGAGATACGCTGCCGAAGCCCCCACCGGCGAAATGCGCGGGACGTCATCGGCGGCCGCCCAGGGCAAGATCGGCGCGCGCCGGTCTACCCCCGGGTGCGACAGCCAGCTCTTGGCCGAGCTGACCAGCCGCCCCGGCACCTTGGCGCCATGCTCGCGCGCAAACACGCCTACGGCGCGCTCGGGCGGCGCCTTCCATGGCAGCTCGAGCGCTCCGGAGGGAAATTCCTTGGCCGACACCAGGTACAAAAACGACGGCAAGAGCGGCCGTTCCACCACGTCGTTCGGTGCGCCGACCTGTGGGACCGGCAGGCTCAAAATCGGTGCGGGCTCGTCGCCCTCTGAAGCATTGGTGTCGGCATATGCCAGTGCCGAGTTTGTCGTCCCCAGGTCAATGCCAACGACATAGCGAGACATGTTGCGCCGCTTCGTCCTTATCGGTTACGGGTTCGAGAAAAGACGATCGAGGCCTGGTGCCGGCGCCGCGGGCCGTCAGGAAACTTCGACTTCGGCGGGCGAAAGCACCGACGAGTCGTCGCGGGCGACGGGCAGGATCGGCAGGTGAACAGCGCGCATGCGCCAGCCGTGATGCTTGAGTATGCCTTGAAACGGCGGTGCGCCGTTGACGTTGCCGACCAGTCGAATCGCGGCCGGGTCGAAGTCGGCCGGGACCGTGACCCTCTCTTCCTCGGCGGCGCTGATCACCGGCTCGATCGTCAGGTAGTCGCGCAGGCATTTGCGGCAGCCCCGGTGGATGTCGCGGACGGCCGCGCCGATCTGAGCATCGCTGTAGCTGTCGATATTCTCCTCGAGAAAATCGACCAGGCGCCCGTCGCGCTGCAGCACGGCCAGCACGCGCAGGTCGGGACCGGTCGGCGCCCGCGAGAAGAGTGGCTCGACCTGCGCCGCAAAGTCGGGATCGATGAGGGTTCGCCAGAACGCTCGCAATGCCAGCCAGATTCGATTCAATGCTCAAGCCTCATGAAGTCGATCGGTACGTCTCGAAAGGCAGCCCAACGGAACGAAGCGCGGCTCGTGCCGCCCCGAAGTCTTCGCCCGTATCGTCGGATTCAGTGTAGCGAAGACGGCCTCGGTTGCAAACGAACGCGGCATGGCCGTCAGCCTGGGGACAGGATCACTTTGCCGTCAGAGCTTTCGTCGGCCACGCGCACGCCGTGCCCAGGCGTCTGCACGAGCGAACTAATTGAAATGCGAATGCAGCTCGATTACAATTTTGCACGCGATGAGGCGAGCGTGCGTGTTCGCGCGCGATACGCCCTTTGGCAAAGCGAGACGGTCCCATCCGGCGTGAATGGGCTGCACATCGACTTCTGGCAAACGCCGGTCCCCAGTTGAATGGGGCTGAGATTACGCGCAATCCACCGACGGCAAGCTGATGGACCCCTACGAGACCTTGGGCGTTGCGAGAAATTGCAGCCGCAAGGAGGCCAAAGAGACGTTCCGGGCGCGGGCTCGCTCTGCGCACCCTGATCGCGGCGGCGACATCCCGTCGTTCATCCGGCTGCGTCAGGCCTATGAGCAGATCATGTCGGAGCTCGACCGGGCGCCGCCATTGGCAGCCAACCTGGCACCCAAGCGCGCGCCGCAGCCGGCTCGCTCCGACCGGCCCCCCGACCCCAACTGGGAGCCCGAACTGATCGTGCGAGACGAGCCGTTGCCGCGCATCGTGCCGCCGCATCCGCCTGAACCGAACTGGGAACCCGAGCTGATCTTGGTTGATCTGGATTCAGGTACCGGCCAGGTTCACGCGGCGGCAAGAACGGCGGCCGACGGCCGTTATTCGGCCTGGCTGCGGCGGATTTGGGAACGATCGCCCGACCGCGGCTCGCCGGGTGGGGTGACGCGGCTCGACGTCGCCGGCCTGCTCGCTCTGGGCATCGTGCTTGTGCTCCTCTGTCTCGCGCTTTACTGGGCGGCGACGGCCGAAGACGCTCCGTCAGGAGAACCCGCGGAGCGCCCGATTGTGCCGGCCCGGCCGGCCCAGGGCGCGCCGAGCGTGGATCGGATCGCTTTCCGTTTGACAGCGAATTGCAACCAGAGGGCAAAGCGCGATATGATGTTACATAGCCATGACTCGGGCCCCGCCCGGAGGCTTACAGATCGGTGGAGGTACTCTCGAGATCATGTCAGCTTTCAGCACGCGTCCGGAAACTGACGCCCTGATCGTCACCTTCGAAACCGCTGCAAGTCTTAATGACTTCCGCAACAACGCGCTGCGCGACTCGCTTTACGAGCTCGTCGACCAGCACGGCGAGCCACGCTTTGCTCTCGACCTCTCCAAGGTCGATTATCTTTCCAGCTCGGGCGTCGCCATCTTGGTCGGTCTCAAGCGGCGGGTCGAAACCAAGGGGGGCAAGATCGTGCTTTACCAGGTCCAGCCGATCGTGCGCGACCTGCTGGCGGTCATGAAGCTCGACCGGTTCTTCCTGATCACCGACGAACGATCAACAGCGAGCGCTCGATTCATTTCGTCCGATCCCTACGGCCTAATCGGTTCCTTCGTTTCGCTCGATACCCCGGCTTTCCTATCTTGACAGCTCCGATGAAGACGTGAGGCGTGGCTCGCCGATGGAGAGAGTCGTAAGTGAGTCGCTGCGCCGGCACAGGAGGATGGAGCGAGGTTGAGCGTCGGAGGCTCGGTCGGCGCATGAGTCGCGGCGCGACGCCGTAGGGCACAGGTCGCGGGGCGGATTGCCGGCGAATTGATAGCTGGGTGACGAAACCGAACCAAAGGGAGGGCGGCTCTCGGCGCGTCGCTTCCGATCGGTCCACGCCGATCGGGAGCAGTCGGCGCGCCGTTGCGAGCTGCCGGGAAGGGAGTCTTCCATGAGTTTCAAACGGCAGCGGTGCCGGCGGGCTCGACCGAGTGCGCCACGGTTTTGCCTCGCAGCCAGAAGCTCCTCGAGAGCCGGCAGTTGCTCTCGGGAGTTCCGGCATACCAGTAGTCCGTGGCTGCCCACCGAGCCTGTACATCACCAATCCCGATCACCCACAGGCGAGAGCTGCTCACCGGCGCAGAGCCTCGTGAACCAGAACAACCCCAACAGCCCCGGGCTCTCCAACGAGGGCAAGGTGGTCACGGGGCACCGATCGGGCGGGCGACAAGTGGATGATCACGGTGCACGGGCCCGGCAAGGTGATCGTCACCGACACGACGCCCAACGACGGCGTCCTCGACGACGACATCAACACGATTCAGCTCGTCGGCACCAGTATCAACTCGACCTATGTCACCGGCTAGCGTGACTCCGTCGAACCTGGAGCTGACTTCCGGGCACGATCCTGTTCAACCAGTTGCTCGCCGTTTCGGGCGTGCAGGTCGATCGAGCTCAACGGCTTCGAGCTGTCCGACGCGGTCACACCGGCGGTCACGACGCCGACGGGGGTGTTCCTCTACGGCGGCGTGCGGGTGCTCTCGTTTGACAGCATCGACGCCGCAGCTCAACACGTCGGTCACCACCACGCCGTACCAGATCGTGATCGGCGAACCCGAACACGCCGCTCAAGGTGCAGCCGTCGATCTACTTGAACAGCATCTCCAACCTGGTGTTCAACAGCGACGGACACGACGGTTCCGACCACGCCGGTGACGTCGCCGTCGGTCGAGTTCGTCATCAACGGCGTCGATCCGCAACTTCGACATCGTGTCGGCGGGCCAGGGAGCGGTCCCGTCGGGATTCCAGTTCCTGTTCCCGGTGGTCGGCACGACAGGCCGGACGTCGGTGCAGGCGACGGCGATCGACAACCTCAACGTGCACGGCTCGGCCAAGAACTTCACGGTCTCGCGGGCGGCCACGCCGTTCTCGTCGGAATCGAGCGGGCTCAACTACTTGAAGAAGGCGACATTCGGCGGCAACGCCGACGGCGTCGGCATCGACGTCAAGGGCAAGATCGGCAAGCTCACGTTCAAGACGCGGGCTGGGCAATCCCGGCCGGGGTCTTCACCGGCGAGTCGCCAAGCGGACTGGCGCTGCCGCAGACGACCTACGGCACGCCGCCGCCGGCCGACGGGCTACCCGGCCGCGGGCGATCTCGGCGGCACCGTCCGGGCCAGCAAGATCGGCAAGCTCACCGTCAAGCCGGCCAATGTGCATGGTCCAGACGCCGGCGAATCCGCAGTTCGTCCAGCTCCTGCAGCAGGGCTGGCCGACTTACGTCAGCAGCACTGGCTACTGCGCTCACCAACGCGGTCATCACGACATCGGGCTCGATCGGCCAGGCCAATATCGCCGGCACGCAGGTCAACACCGAGATCAAGACCGGGTTCGACTACACGACCTACGTGCAGGGCTGGAAGGGACGCGGGCGGCGAGCAAGATCACGGCGCTCAGGACCGGCGGCGATCTGATCAACAGCGTCGACGTCGGCGACGTTCCGGCCGGCCAACCACCATTACGCCAAGGGCGACCGGCACCGCCGGTCCCGGCCAGATCAACGTGCATCGTCGAACGGCAAGCCGTACGATACCGGCGGCACGACCGGGCTGGGCAACACCGGCGCGGGCCTGTTCGCCAGCGCATCGAGCGCTCAAGGTGAAGTCAGCCCGAGAGATCAGCCGGCAAGAGCGCCGCGTGACCGCATGTCGGGTCGCCGGCGGCCGATCGAGGCGAGCTCCGCGAGCCTTCATGCGGCTCGGCAGAGCCTCGCTCCCGTCACGCAGGCCGTTTACCCTCGCCAGAGCGCAGCGGTCCCCCAGTTGAGGCCGGCGCCGAAGCCCGAGGTAAGCAGGAGGTCGCCGCGCTCGATGGCGCCGTCGCGGTTGAGCTCGTCGAGAGCGATCGGGATCGAGCCGGCCGAGGTATTGCCGTAGCGCTCGAGGTTCTTGTAGACCGCGTCGCGATGGAAGCCCAGCACGTCGCTGGCGGCGTGGATGATCCGGACGTTGGCCTGATGGGGGATGAACCAGCGGATGTCGCGCACCTGGCAATCGGCGTGGGCAAGGACGGCGAGGGCGGAATCGGCCAGGATGCGCACGGCCCACTTGAAGACGGCACGGCCGTCCATCGTCAGGTAGTGGAGGCCCTTTTCCAGCACGGCCGGCGAGGGGGGAATGCGGCTGCCGCAGGCCGGCCGGCTCAGGAGGTCGCCGCCCGAGCCGTCGGACCCGAGCTGGTAGGCCACCAGCCCCTGATCGGCTGCGCCCGGCGCCGAGCAGCACCGCGCCGGCACCGTCGCCGAAGAGCGGGAAAGCTCTTCTGGTCGCCGGGATTGATCACCCGGCTGTTGCAGTCGCCGCCGATCACCAGCGCACAACGGCTGTTGCCGGTCGCCACGAACTGCGCGGCGATCACCAGGGCAAAAACGAAGCCCGCACAGGCCGCCTGCACGTCGAACGCCGGACAGATCAGCTTGAGCCGGTCCTGAATCAGGTTGGCCGTGGCGGGAAACGCCATGTCGGGCGTGAAGGTGCCGACGACCAGGAGGTCGACGTCGGCCGGCTCGCGCCGCGCCGCCTTCAGGCAGCGGATCGCGGCCTGGTTGCACAGGTCGCTCGTCGCCTGGTGCGGCAGCGCGAATCGCCGCTCGTGAATCCCCGTCCGGTTGACGATCCAGTCGGGGTCGAAGCCGTGGGTCTCCCGCAGGTCTTGATTGCTCACGACGCAGCTCGGGAACATAGCTCCCCGAACCGAGAATCTGCACGCCCAGGAGCGATCGGGACGGGGGCGCAAGATGGATTTGGCCGTTGCTCATGAGCAAAATGCGACGGACATCATGCGTGTCATGTCAAGCCCGAGCTCTGCGAGCGAGACCGACAACGACCACGTTTTGTCCACCGACGTTGGGAGGCTCGATGGCCCTGCACCGGGCTTCTCGAGACGTGCCCGGATGTTCCAGGAAAGGCCCGACTATAATGAGTTAGACCCATGAAGACCATACCACACCCAAGCGGAATCGTGAAAGTTCCGTTTCGTAACGCGGTGTCGGGCGTTGCGGCGAGCACGGGGCGGCCGGGCGGCTGCGAGCCCGTGGGGGGCGACCGGTTGACGTGAACATCGGATTCGCTTGCGAGGCGGCTGGGAATACCGCGGCGACGGCGAGCCCGACTCGCCCAGGCGGCTGACTCTGCCGGCTGTTTGGGGGGCGGCGAGCCCGAGCGAGTGTGGCTCTGACCGCCGCTTCGGCCGGCCGCCGCTATGACCCGGCATCGCCAGGTCTTGGCCCTGCAAATGGAGCAGGTACCCGGTATTCGTTCTCTCGTTACTCAACGGACGCGCCGATCGCTGCCGTTTCGCTCGAAACGTCGTCATACGAGATCGCGCTTGCCGGCGCTGCCGGAGCGCAACTGCCTCGAGATCGAGATCGACCGTTCTTTTCCGCAGTCGGTCGAGCCTCGGACGAACCCTGGGGAGTGATCGCGCTTGTCATCAGGACTGTCGATCCCGAGGTGTCGGCCGCCGCCCGGCAGGATGAATGATCGGGCGCGCGGCGCCGTACGATCCGGCCCAGCCCGACGATTTCCGGGTGTGACACCGGCGTACTCTTGGCGGACTGGCGTGGTCCCATTTACAATGAATGCCGAGCGAGTCAACCTGGTTTTCTGGCTTTTAACCCGCCCTCGAGACGCCGGCCCTCATGTACGACCACGAACGAGAGCAGACTCCGCAAGACGTATCAGCTTTGCCGCGCGGGCTTCGTGATCCTCGCGCTGGCCCTGGTTCTGGCATGCTTCACGTCGTTCTTGGACTTGTTCGGGACGTTCGATCCGCGATGTGGTCCAGTGGATCAAGCGATCCCCGTGGTACCACTGGATCGATGCGCCAATCGTCTGGTTGAGCCTGATCGGCACGACCCTGCTCTGGGGACGCTGGCACCACGCGAGCTGGCAGCGCCGCGCGGGGCTGCTCCTGGTGATGACGCTGATCGATCTGGTGCATCTGGTTTCTCGACCAGGCCGACGACGCTGGGCCTGGTGCACAACGTCGATTTCGGCCAACGAGTGGTTTCGCCACAACCTCGGACAGGCCCTGGGATGGGGCGAGTTTGCTCTGCTGTCGAGCCTGTCGTGCGACTATCTCGTCCACCTCGGGATCGAGCATGCGACGCGACTCCGACAAGTCGACACGGTCGATGGCCGCCACCGGCGCGATGGTCTGGATGCTGCTCTTCTGCCAGACGACCAACTGGCGTGCGGGCTGGCCGCTCCAGCCGCGACAGATCCCACGGGCTCGAGGCCCTGCTGCTGTTTCACGGCTCCCACTTGATCTGGGCGATCACGCTGATCCAGGTGACGGCGCTGGTGATCTCGGCCGCGCGCCAGAGCTCGCAGGTGCTCGATGAGATGGACCGCGAAGATCAAGAGATCGACCCGCTGCGCTCGCGGTCTGATTCCCACGACGTCGTTGATGATCGGGTCTCAGCCGATCGAGGGCAACGGAATCGCCGACCGTCTGAATGCGGCCGACCACAACGGCTTGCGTCGGCTTCAGGGTCGAACCGGTTCTGAGTGCCCGTCGCCGCCGGTAGCAGCTCGCGCAGCGACTTCGGCAGCGGGAAATGAACGCCCTCTCTCCGGACCGTCTCCTCGTGGATGGTCGCGCCGAAGTTGCCCTCGAGGTAGTCGATGCATTCCTGGACGACCTCCTCGGGCGCGCTGGCGCCGGCAGTGATCAGCACGGTCTCGACGTCGCGGAACCAGTCGATCGCTGGATTTCGGAAACGCCGTCGATCAGGTGCGAGGGGATCCCCAGCCCATTGGCGATCTCGGCCAGCCGGCGGCTGTTGGAGCTGTTCTGGCTGCCGAGCACGAGCACCAGGTCGGCCTGCGCCGCCAGCTCGCGGACGGCTTCCTGGCGATTCTGGGTGGCGTAGCAGATGTCGTCCTTGGGCGGATTGGCGATCTTGGGGAACTTCTTCCGGAGCGCAGCGATGACGATGTTGGCGTCGTCGACGCTCAGCGTGGTCTGGGTCAGATAGGCGACTTTGTTGGGGTCGGCGACGACGAGCCGCTCGACGTCTTCGGCGGTCTCGACCAGGATCATCTGATCGGGCGCCTCGCCCATGGTGCCGATGACCTCGTCGTGGCCTTCGTGGCCGATCAGGATGATCGTGTAGCCTTCGCGGGCGTACTTGACGGCTTCGAGGTGGACCTTGATCACGAGCGGGCAGGTGGCGTCGATGGCGACGAGCCGGCGCTCGCGGGCCTGCTCGCGGATTTGCGGCGAGACGCCGTGGGCGCTGTAGAGCAGGGGGGAGCCCGGCGGGACTTCGTCGAGCGACTCGACGAACACGGTGCCGCGGTGCCGGAACCGCTCGACGACGAACTTGTTGTGGACGATCTCGTGATAGACGTAGAGCGGCGGCCCGAAGAACTCGAGCGCGCGCTCGAGGCACTCGATCGCCATGTTGACGCCCGCGCAAAAGCCGCGGGGATTCGCCAGGATGATCTTCATCGCGACGGTAAGGCCTCCTGATGTGCGTGCCGACGACGCACCTATCGTATTCGTTCGCGGGCCGGACGAAAAGGCGAGATGGGCCGTCCGTGGCGGCCCGCTGCGATGATCGTCGGATGACGGCCGCTTGCAAACGAAGCCTGCGTCTCTGCTACATTTTCCGTGCCGCCGTCGCGTGCACGTTCGGCAGCCTAGTGGCCGGAGGTCGATCGTGCGATGAGACCGAGGCGAGCGGCGGCTGTGCGATGCCCAGCGAGATCGACGGCCTGATCGCGTCGATGGCTCGCAAGCTCGCCGACGGCCGCGCACGGGGGTGCCGCTGTGGCTGGTGGGCGTTCGCTCGCGGGGCGTGCCGCTGGCCGAGCGGCTGGCGCGGCAGCTGCGGCGGCTTGCTCGGCCGAGGACGTCGACGTCGGCGCCGTCGACATCACGCTCTACCGCGACGATCTGGGCCATCGCCGACGCTGGCCGGTGCTGCGCGGCACCGAGATCCCGTTCGACGTCGACGGCGCCGAGGTCGTGCTGGTCGACGACGTCCTCTTCACCGGCCGGACGGTCCGCGCCGCCCTGAACGCCGATCTGCGACCTGGGCCGGCCGGCGTGCGTCCGCCTGGCGGTGCTGGTCGACCGCGGCCATCGCGAGCTGCCCATTCAGGCCGACGTGGTCGGGATGACCGTCAAGACCGATCGGCGCGACCACGTGCGCGTGCGGCTCGCGCCCGTCGATCCGGTCGAGGAGATCGTGACGATCGCCGCCGGCGGCGTGGCTCGTCGCACTCGAGGAGCTGCTCAGCCGTGACCGCCGCGACCGCCATTGCTGCCGACTGATCGGGCGGCGCCGTGGACCCGCAAGCACCTGCTCGGTCTGGAAGACCTGTCGCGCGACGAGATCGTGGCGATCCTCGACACCGCCGAGTCGTTCGCCGAGATCTCGACCCGCAGCCGCAAGAAGGTGCCCGCCCTCCAGGGCCGGATCGTCTTCAACCTGTTCTTCGAGAACTCGACCCGCACGCGCACCAGCTTCAGCCTGGCGGCCAAGCGGCTCTCGGCCGACACCCAGGACTTTTCGCCGAGCGGCTCGAGCCTCTCGAAGGGCGAGTCGTTCATCGACACCGCCAAGAACATCGAGGCGATGGGGGCCGACGTCATCGTGATTCGCCACCCGACGCCGGGCACGCCCCACCTGCTGGCGCAGCACCTGAACTGCTCGATCATCAACGCCGGCGACGGCGCCCACGAACACCCCACCCAGGGCCTTGCTCGACCTGATGACGATCCGCCGCGCCAAGGGCAAGATCGAGGGACTCACCGTCGGCCTGCTCGGCGACATCTCCCACTCGCGGGTGGCCCGCTCCAATATCTGGGGACTGCTCAAGCTGGGCGCCAAGGTCATCCTGTGCGGGCCGCCGACCCTCGTCCCCAAGGGCTGGGAACGGCTCGGCTGCGAGGTCGCCTACCATCTCGACGATGTCTTGCCGCGGTGCGACGTCGTCAACGTCTTGCGCATCCAGTTCGAGCGCCAGCAGCGAGGGCTGTTTCCCTCGGTCGCCGAGTACTCGCAGTTTTACATGATGACCCAGGAGCGGCTGGCGATCGCCAAGCACGACCTCTTGCTGCTCGCCCCCGGCCCGATCAACCGCGGCGTCGAGCTGACGCCGGAAGTCGCCGACGGCCAGCATTCGGCGATCCTCGACCAGGTGACCAACGGCCTGGCCGTGCGGATGGCCGTGCTCTATCTTCTTGGGTGGCCGGCGCGAGACCGAACAGCGCCGCTCGAGCGGACCGAACTGACTCGCGGATGACAGGGGGGACCTGCCTTGCGGACGATTCAGATCACGTGGCGGCCGGATCATCGACCCCAGCCAGAACCTCGACCAGATCGGCGATCTCTGGATCAGCCGCGGGCGGATCCTGCCGCCGGGCAGCGGCTACGAGGAGGCCGAGATCGTCATCGATGCCCAGGGCATGATCGTCTGTCCCGGGCTGATCGACGTGCACGTTCATCTGCGCGAGCCGGGCAATGAAGAGGACGAGACGATCGCCACCGGCGCCGCGGCCGCGCTGGCCGGCGGCGTGACCGTCGCTGGCCTGCATGCCCAACACGCATCCCGGCGATCGACACCCAGGCCGCCGCCGAGTTCGTCGTGCTGCAGGCGCAGCGCGCGCAGCAGGCCAACGTCTATCCCGTCGGCGCCGTCAGCAAGGGACGCAAGGGAGAGGAGCTGGCCGAGCTCGGCCAGCTGGTCGCCGGCGGAGCGGTCGCGTTCACCGACGACGGCGCCCCGGTCGCCTCGGCCGCGCTGATGCGCCGCGCCCTCGAATACGCCAAGATGTTCGACCGGGTGATCATGCAGCACTGCCAGGTGCCCGAGCTGACCGTGGGCGGAGTCATGAACGAGGGGTTCGAGTCGATGCGGCTGGGGCTCGGCGGCATGCCCGCCGCGGCCGAAGACATCATGGTCGCGCGCGACATCCGCCTGGCCGAGATCACCGGCGGCCGGCTGCACATCCAGCACATCTCGACGGCCCGCTCGGTCGAGCTGGTTCGCGAGGGCAAGCGCCGCGGCGTGCGGGTGACGGCCGAGGCCTGCCCTCATCACTTCACCCTCACCGACGAAAGGCTGCGCACCTTCGATTCCAACTACAAGATGAACCCGCCCCTGCGCACCTGGAGCGACGTCGAGGCGGTGATCGGCGGCTTCAAGGACAACACGATCGAGATCATCGCCACCGACCACGCGCCCCACGCCCGCGAGAAGAAGATGCGCGAGATCGACCAGGCCCCGTTCGGCATCGTCGGCCTGGAGACCTTGATCCCGATCACGGTGACGAGCCTGATCGAGCCGGGCCATCTGACCTGGCCCGAGGTCATTCGCAAGCTCACGTGCAACCCCGCCCAGCTGCTGGGCATTCCCAAGGGCACGCTGCGCGCCGGCGCCGACGCCGACGTCACGATCATCGACCCCGACGCGCGCTGGACGATCGATCCCGACGCAGTTTCGCTCCAAGAGCCGCAACACGCCCTTCGGCGGCTGGGAGGTCCGCGGCCGGCCCACACCGTCATCGTCGGCGGCGAGGTCCGCTTCACCCGCGGCGGAATCGTGCAGCAGGCGGGCGCGGTGCCGGTTGAACGTGCCGGCCGATGCAGCCCGCTGGCCGGCTATGAATCCGTCGCCGTGCGCTAGACTTCAGCGGCGGAGATCAGGACTTGCGGACGATCGCGGTATGACGTCATGCGATGGCTCATCGACGGCTACAACGTGATGCATGCGGCGGGCTGGCTCGGGCCGAGGCTGGGCCGGGAGGGGTTTCGCCGCGCGCGCCGGCGGTTCCTCGACGACCTCGTCGGCGGCACTCGGGCCGGCAGCGTGCGACGCGACACCACGGTCGTCTTCGACGCCTCGGCGCCACCCGGGCGATTTCGGGCTCGTCGACCAGCTATCGCGGGCTTGGCGTCTGTCTTCGCCCTGGGCGACGAAAACGCCGACGCTCGGATCGAACAGTTGATCGCCGAGGACTCCAACCCCAAGACGCTCACGGTCGTCTCGTCCGATCGCCGCATCCGCCAGGCGGCCGCCCGCCGCCAGTGCCGATCGGTGACGGCCGACGAGTTCTGGGAGCTGATCGACGAGCTCAAGGAACGCCAGAGCCGCTCAGGCGACAGACGCGGCTCGCCCGCGCGCCCGCCGCGATGACGCCCGAGCGAAGCCGACCGCATGCCGAGTCGGCCTTCTGGCTCGAGACGCTTCGGCGACATCGACGACCAAGCCGGACGTCAAGCAGGCTCTCGGCCCGAGCGCGACCCGCTGCTGACCGACGCCGAGATCGCCGCGCTCGAGCGCGAGGTCGACCGCGAGTTGATCGGCGAGTCGACGGCTTGCGAGTCGGGCATCCTGGCCGTGCGGTCCGAACCGTGGTAAAACCGAATCATGAATTCGTCCTTTCACCGCGTGTCAGGCGGTGAGCGGGATTCCACTGTGACCATCAGGGCTCGTTGCCCGATGAAGGTTCACGAATATCAGGCGAAAGAGCTGCTCAAGAAGGCCGGGGTCGCGGTTCCCGGAGGGGATCGTGGTGACCGCAGCCGGCGGACGCGGCCAAGGCCTACGACGCGCTGGGCGGCGGCTTGATCGTCGTCAAGGCCCAGGTCCACGCCGGCGGCCGCGGCAAGGGCGTGGCCATCGGTCCCGATGACGACCGGCAACTGGCGCTCGAGATCGCCAGCGGACGCAAGCCGCGGCCCGAGTCGATGGCCAAGGGCGTGCAGCTCGTCAAATCGGCGCAGGAGGCCGAGAAGGCCGCCGCCAGCTTGCTGGGCAAGACGCTGGTCACCTACCAGACCGGGCCGCAGGGGCAGCCCGATCTCCAAGGTGCTGGTCACGGTCGGCCACGACATCGCCCGCGAGCTTTACCTGGGCATGGCGATCGACCGCGGCCTGCAGTGCCCGGTCCTGATGGCCTCGACCGAGGGGGGCGTCGAGATCGAAACCGTCGCCCACAAGACCCCCGAGAAGATCCTCCGCGTGCCGGTCGACGTCGGGCTCGGCCTGGCCGATTTCCAGGCGCGGAAGATCTGCAAGGCGCTCGGCCTCTCCGGCGATACGGCCAAGAAAGGGCGCGACGTTCTTCAAGAACTTCGTCAAGCTCTTCATCGACACCGACGCCTCGCTCGCCGAGATCAACCCGCTGATCGTGACGGCCGCCGGCGACGTGCTGGCCCTCGACTGCAAGCTCAATTTCGACGACAACGCGCTGTTCCGCCACCCCGACATCGCCGCGCTGCTCGACGAGGCCGAGGAAGACCCGGCCGAGCTGCGGGCCGCCGAGAGCGGCCTCTCGCTACGTCAGCCTGGACGGCGACATCGCCTGCCTGGTCAACGGCGCCGGGCTGGCCATGAGCACGATGGACCTGATCAAGTACCACGGCGGCGAGCCGGCCAACTTCCTCGACGTCGGCGGCGGCGCCAACAAGGACCAGGTCCTCGAGGGCTTCCGCATCCTGCTCTGCGCGAGCCGCGGGTCAAGGCGGTGCTGGTCAACATCTTCGGCGGCATCATGAAGTGCGACACGATCGCCACGGCCCTGCTGGCCGCCTACGACGAGCTCGATTTCCGCGTTCCGCTGGTCGTCCGGCTCGAAGGGACCAACGTCGAGCTGGGCAAGAAACTCATCAAGGAGAGCGGCCGCAAGATCATCACGGCCGACGGACTGACCGACGCGGCCCAGAAGGTCGTCGCCGCGGCCAAGGGGGCGGCGTGAACCGATCTGCTTCGGCCCGCATTCCGCAAGCTCGTCAAGGCAATCGAACACGCGAACGGGAGAGCATGAGCATCCTGGTCGACAAGAACACGCGGCTGATCTGTCAGGGCATCACGGGCAAGGCGGGCGCGTTTCACGCCGAGCAGTGCAAGGCCTACGGCACGAACCTGGTCGGCGGGATCACGCCCGGCCGCGGCGGCACGACGACGCTGGGCGTCCCGGTCTTCGACACCGTGCGCCGAGGCGGTGACCGCGACGGGCGCCAATGCCACGATGATCTTCGTGCCGCCCCCCTTCGCCGCCGACGCGATCATGGAGGCCGCCGATGCCGGCATCAAGGTGATCGTCGCGATCACCGAGGGAATCCCGGTGCTCGACATGGCCCGGGCCGTCGCCTACTTGAAGGCACACCACCCGAGCGCCCGGCTGATCGGCCCCAACTGCCCGGGCATCATCACGCCCGGCGCCTGCAAGATCGGCATCATGCCGGGCTATATTCACAAGCCGGGCCGCGTCGGCGTCGTCAGCCGGTCGGGCACGCTGACCTACGAGGGCGTCTGGCAGCTCACCAACCTGGGCATCGGCCAGAGCACCTGCATCGGCATCGGCGGCGACCCGGTCAACGGCACCAGCTTCGTCGATGCGCTGGCGCTCTTCGAGGCCGACCCGGATACCGACGCCGTGCTGATGATGGGCGAGATCGGCGGCAACGCCGAGGAGCAGGCGGCCGCGTTCAAGGCCGACGGGCAAGTTCACCAAGCCGCTGGCCGCCTTCATCGCCGGCCAGACCGCCCCGCCCGGCAAGCGGATGGGCCACGCCGGCGCGATCATCTCGGGCGGTTCGGGCAAGGCCTCCGACAAGATCGCCGCGCTCGAGGCCGCCGGCATCCGGGTCGCCAAGAGCCCGGCCGATATGGGCACGACCCTCCAGGCCGCCCTGAAGGGATGATCGGCCCGATGACAGCCCGAGCGACGACGCCAGCGCGCCCGGCGATCGCTCCAACCCCTGGACGACTCTGTCCAGCCGCTCCGTCTACGAAAATCCGTGGATCCGCGTCCGCGAGGACCAGGTGCTCCGCCCCGACGGGCTGCCGGGCATCTACGGCGTCGTCCATTTCAAGAACCGCGCCGTCGGCGTGCTTGCCCGTCGACGACGACGGGTCGGTCTGGCTGGTCGGCCAGTATCGCTATCCCCTCGAGCGCGTATTCGTGGGAGATCCCCGAGGGAGGCAGCCCCGAGACCGAGTCTCCCGAAGCGACGGCCCGTCCGCGAGCTGCGCGAGGAGACCGGTCTCTCGGCCGGCCGGCTCGAGCTGGTGGCCACGGCTCATCTGTCCAACTCGGTCAGCGACGAGCTCGGCTACGTCTTCCGGGCGACCGAGCTCACCCAGGGAGCCGACGAGCCGGAGGGGACCGAGCGCCTCCTGGCCCGCCGATTCGCATGGGACGAGGCCTGGGCCATGCTCAAGCGCGGCGAGATCACCGACTCGCTCAGCGTGATCGCGCTCTTGCACGAGGCCGTTCGCCGGCTCGAGCGATCGTAGGCCGGCGAGAACCCGCGCGGGGCAAGAGGTCGCAGTCTGGTGGCGTGCACGCCAACGAGCTCAGTCGGCGCGACGCACGACCTTCCAGGTATTGCGGGCCGGCCGCTCGGCGGCGGTATCGTCTGCTCGCAGCCAGCATGGCCTCGCTCGGGAAGTACTTGCCCGGGCAGACGGTCGGCGTCGCGGCCAGGTGGGCGTGGGTCCGGACGCCGCTTGCCGCGATCTTGTACCGCTGGCTCAGGTAGGCGACGAGCGCCTGGGTCGCGGCGATCTGCCGGGGAGTCGGCGGTTGCTGGTCGAAGTCGCCGACAAGCAGATGCCGATCCCGTATTCGTCGACGTCGTGGGTGCGGGCGTTGCGGCAGTGGGCGCCTTGCTTCTGGTTGTTCCAGCGCTGGGAGACCTCGATCTGACCGTCGCCGCTCCCGGTGCCGTTGCCGATCACGAAGTGGTAGCCGCAGCCGTCGTAGCCCAGGACCTTGCGGTGCTCGCGGTCGATCTGGTCGTAGTTGCCGCTGGCCGAGGCGCTGTGGTGCAGGACGATGTACTTCCACGGTCGGTCGGCCTTGTTGGGATAGAAGAGCTCATTGGCATTGGCTTCGTCGAGATACGGCTGCAGCCGCTGGGTCAGGCTGCGCGGCGCACTCGTTTGGGATAGAGTGCGCCCACCTTGTCGCCGTCGCCGGCGGCGGTCCTATCGCCCAGCGGTGACGCCTGCGTCGCCGCCGGCCCTTGCAGGGTCGGGCCCCTGTGCTGGGTTAACGGGCTTGGGCGGCGGCGGCGGCGTGACGCTACTGCCTGGCCCGAGGGCGGCGCCGGTCGCGTCGAAGGGGGGCTCATCAGACAGCCGTGACTTCGGCACAGACTCAATTGTCGCGCCGCCGCGCGTGCCCGAGCCGGACCGGGCCGGAGCACTGGCTGAGGGCGCCGGCTGATCGGTAACCGATGAGTCCGGCAGAAGCGGTACCGAGCTCGTCGTGCCGCATCCGGGCCCTCGGTGGTGACGGCGGAGCTCGTTCCGCAGTTCGTGCAGGGCGTCGAGGCCGGAGCGGGAAAGGTGTAGACCGGGCGATACGACTGTCGCGCACTCCCGCAGCCGGCCGCCGTCAGCACCGCGATCGCCACGATCGCCAGGCGCCATGCGCGGCGCAGGCGCAGTCGATCGCGGCCATCTCTTGCAGGGCCATGATGATTCTCCCAGCCAGGCGGAACGGTCGTCCGACCTCCTCGGTCGGATCTCATCGATCACGCATATCGCAAGCCTGATGCCGAACGAACGATCGACGCTTCCCGAAGCTGCGACCGATAATCCTGGCTTTCGACTCAAGTCTACACGCCGTTTGGCCGATACGCGGTTTCACGCCGCCTTTTTTTTGATTTTTCTCAAGTCACAGCCCGTTCTGTCCGCAAGGTCGTTGGTTTTGTCAAAAGTTCCAACGCCGGAGCCGCGTTGAAACTTGTGTATACGCCGCAGGTCAGTTCTGGGCCATTCCAGCTCGCCTGACCTGCACGGTCGGCGGAACCGCTAATCGTCAACTTCGGCCATCAGCCGTGCTACCAAGCTACTTAGGCTGTTGACTCCAGGCATTCAATCGGCTTGAATGAGCGGTCCAAGGACCTGTGATCCGTTGCAACTCGCCGTGAAGCGCCGCGTGAAGATGCCGGCGCGGGCATGTCCAATCGGCCCGATCAGGCCCGACGTTCTTTTCCCTAGACCCCATCGACGACCTCTGCCAGAACGGCTCCGGGTGGGCGCACCATGATCTTTGCAGGTTACTATTACTTCATCAAAATCGTGTTCTTCTTCGCCTTGGTGCGCGCGCAGATCAAGTCGGACCTGCTGCGCGAGCATTATCTCTTCCTGGGAGTCCTCTACACAGCCGCGGTGGCGTTCCTGAGCTTCGCGTTTCTGGTCAGTTGGCAAGGCCAGGACATCGTGCCCGGGCGTGCGCTGGAAGCCAGTTTGAGCAGGGCGACCGGCCAAACGCAGTGGGTCGTGTGGCTGGGCGAGACGCTGGTGCTCTCGGTGATTTACTTCCGGTTGCTGGCCAAGTTTGATGAAGGCGTCATCTTCTGGACTCTCTTGCTGCTGGGAATCATGGTGGCACTTTTTTGAGGGACAAACCCGTGGCGGCTCGCTAGACGGCGCTCCGCCGAGTGGAGGCGGCCGGCGCCGTCTCGCGCAGCGGCCCAGAGGGTGCGATGAGCATCGTGTTCTTTTGTCAGAGCTGCGGCGCGCGGTTCGAAGTCGGCGACGCCGCTGCGGGAAAAGTGGGGCGCTGCAAGCAATGCGGGCAGCGGATGACCGTGCCCAAGCCGGCCGAGCTGGCGTCGATGGCCGCGATGCCCGCGCTGGCCGCGGCCGGCGTGGGCGGAGCAGGGGGTGGCACTCCAGCCCCGTCGGCGTCATCGTGGCTGGCGGCGATGACCGGCAACGTGCGTCTGGCGCCCCTGACCGTCGACCGCATGCCGCTCGGTGGCAGGAAACCCGCGTCGCCACTGGACGACGACGTGGGCGACTCGGCCCCCTACGAGCTGGCGAAGCCCGAGCGCAAAAAAAGCCGCGATCGGCAATCGGGGCCGGCGGGCGCGGCCACATTGCTGTGGCGGAGCCAGGTGAGCGTCGTGATCAAGGTATTCCGCTGGATCAACGAGACGGCCTACCTGCTCTCGGTGCCGTTCCTGATGATGCTCTTGTTCGGAGTCGTCGTCAGAAGCCCGCACCTGGCACACACCGGCGCGGTCGTCGTTGTCCTTTTGAATATCGGGCGGCTGATCTCCGGGTTTGTCAATCTCGTCGCGATCCCTTTCCGCGATGGGATGGCCGAGGGCATCGGCTTCCTCATCCCGCCGATGACGTTCGTCTACCTGTTCAACCACTGGAATAAAGTCAAGAAAGCCGCCCGCCGAGTGATCGAGCCCATTCTCACGATCGGACTGGTCGCGCTGGCATTCGTGTTCATCCCCTGGCTGGCCAAAGGGGGCTCGGGCAGTGACGTGAAGCTGCGCACCGGGCTAAGTTCATTCGAAGAGAAAGTCGGGGGCGAGCTCGAGAGAGCCAAGGCGATCGGCGCCGATTCGCGGGACCAGAAGCCCGGGCCTTGAGCTCTCGCCGATTCCCCACGACCAGTCAAGAACCAGAGAAAGCCGAATCCTTGCGAGTTCACCATGTCCAAGTTTGAAGACCCGACGCCCCCGACTCGCGAGTTGCTGGCGGATGAAGACGACGCGATCGACCTGATACCGACCTTGACATTCGCCGAGCTGGGCGCGGGGCCACGCAGTGCGGCGCCCGCCGTCGGCCTCGTCGAGGGAACCGGCGCCAGTCTGGCGGGCGAGATCAACAGCCTGCGGCGGCGACGCCTGGGGGCGGCCGCGCTGTTTCTCGCCGTGGTGTTCGGGCTCCTGATCTTCTGGAGCCTGACCTTGCGCCACACCGACCACTGGCTTGTCACCACCATGATTTGCCTGCGGTTCGTAATCGCCGCGGGCTGCGCGGGACTGATCTTGAGCCGCATCGAGCTGACGCCGGGCCAGGTGCGCGCCGTCGAGTACTTCTTGTTCGGAAGCCTTACGGTCATCCTGGTGCTCTCGCAATACATCGTGAACCTCGATCTCATGAGAGCGCACGATGTGGCCGGCGTGGTGCTGCAGATGAAAAACGGCGTGATGGGAGTCTTCGCGCTCATGGTCATCTACGGCATGTTCATTCCCAACAGTCCGCGCGCCACGGCCAGGGTGGTGCTGTCGATGGCCCTGGCCGTGGTGATCGGTTTCGCGGTGCTGCTTGAGCATACCGATGCGGCCGCGCTCGAAAACGAGCTGCGCACGACCGAGCAGGCCGGGTCGAACGTCATCTTTCTCTTGGTCGGTGCGGCGCTGGCGATCTATGGCACCTACGTTCTCAACGGGCTGAGATCGCAGCTTCACGCAGCGCGCAAGTTCGGCCAGTACCAGCTTCGCCAGAAGCTCGGGGCAGGGGGCATGGGCGAGGTCTACCTGGCCGAGCACCAGTTGCTCAAGCGCCCGTGCGCGCTCAAGCTGATCAAGCCGCAGGCCGACAGCGACCCGGTTGCGCTGGCGCGGTTCGAGCGCGAGGTGCAATCGGCCGCGCGGCTTTCACACCCCAACACCATCGAGATCTACGACTACGGCCATACCGATGACGGCACGTTTTATTACGTGATGGAGTTCTTGCCGGGAATGAGCCTGCACGAGATCGTGCACAGTTTCGGCCCGCTGCCGCCCGGCCGGGTCATCTACGTGTTCCGCCAGGTCTGCGCGGCTCTGGCCGAGGCCCATGCGCTGGGACTGATCCATCGCGACATCAAGCCCGCCAATATCTTCGTCGCCTTGCGCGGCGGCGAGGCCGACTGCGCCAAGGTGCTCGACTTCGGCCTGGTCAAGCTTCCCGAAGAGGAGCGGGGCGTCCAGTTGACCGGCGAGCAGCGGATCAGCGGCACGCCGGCATACATGGCCCCCGAACAAGCCATGGGCAATCGCTCGCTCGATGCCCGCGTTGACGTCTACGCCCTGGGCGCGACCATGTACTTCACCCTCACGGGCCAACCCCCCTTCGACGCTCCCACGGCGTTCGAGGTCTTGATGGCCCACGCGCGCGACCCGGTCAAACCGCCTTCGCAACTGCGCGCCGACATTCCCGCCGACATCGAGCAAGTCGTGCTGCGTTGCCTCGCGAAGCGCCGGGAAGACCGCTTTCCCGACGTCAAGGACGTGGCCAAGACACTGGCGAGCTGTGCCTCGTCCGCTGAATGGGACGCCGACAAAGCCGCCCTGTGGTCGGGCGCAGTCCGCGGGCCCGGATCAGAACCAGCCGGAACCTGAGCGACGGCGCGCGGCTTGTGGCGGCAATGCGAAGAGGATTGCCGTTTCCAGTGCCGAGATCCCCGAGCACTGGTCGCAGATTCGCGATCTGGGGCTAAGATGGCAGGGCCGGCGGCGGCTCGGACTTGGGCGACTCGATCGGCCGCGCTTTCATCTCGTCAACGGCGTCGATCGCGGCCTTTGCCCCGTCGACCAAGCCGTGAACCAGCGCGTTGTCGGCCGGAATGGATTTGGCGATCAGGATCGTCGGGAAAACAACGCCGTACGAAATGCCATAGCAGGTATTGTAGACCCACTTCGCCAGAAACGTGGTCGCGCCCGGTAGAGCCTGTTCCATCGTCGCCCTGGCATCTGCGGCCGTATCCGAGGCCGTCTGGACCGCCTTCTCGAGCGCATCTGCCACGGTTTTCAGCGGGTCGTGCGACTCGTCCTTTGCATTGACCTTCTTCGCCATCACTGAGGCCCCCATGTGCTCGCCGGTGGGCATTATTCACCCCAGGAGTCACACAGAAGATGTTAAATTGGGATACATGGAGTGTCAAGCGAAGCCAGTAAGCTTTTCGCGAAAGAACGTATTCCACCGAACGTGTCGGGGTCGGCGAGCCAGGCGGCCTTCGGTTTAGATCAGAAAAATGGCAGTAGATGGCAGGTTTTCGAAGGGTATCGACCACCCATTCGCGGTACGCGAAGACGATGCGCAATCTTGTATGTGGCGAGCACTCGACGCACGAGACTTCACGGCGTAAGCCGCGAAGCAGCACGACATTGTGGCGGCTCATCCTATGCACGGCGAGCTGTGCTCGGTCCTGCGACGCATGCTCACGGATCGGCTCCGTGAATGTGGCAGAAAGCCGGAAGTCTGCCATTTCTGCGCGTCGAACTCGGCCGGTTGTGCGGGATATCGGGTCGATAGCGATTGTTCCGGTTTTGACCTGCAACCCGCGCCAGATTGAAGGGCGAGCTACCGCGCCTGCGGCGAAACGCGGATGTCCGGATAACTTGGCGCGAACAGTCGGGCGCGGGACGATGCCGGAACGGGAATGGCTGAGAGCTCACGACCCAAGGTTTCAAGGGGCACTCTCAGCCCTGATGGCGCGTAACAGACTGACGGCGCTGAGTATCTGTCGGGATGTCCTCGGCGGGGGCTGGCTTCGCATTCGGCGGCCTCACTGACGGAAGGGACATCGCAAGCCATGGCGTGGACCAAACGGAAGGCAGGCGGGCTCGTCGGTTTAATGTCGGCTGGCGTGGTATTCGGCGCGCTGGCGGCGCTTTCACACGAGCGGACGACCAACACAGGCCAGGCTGCCCTGCCGAAAAATGCCCCTCAGGAGGTCGCCGCGCCGGTCCGGAGCATAGCCAACGCGCCGAAGTTCGCGTATGTGCCGGCCGCCGTGATCGTCGCGTTGCCGGCTCGTGCAGAGCTGCAGCAGTTGCTCCGCCGCGCGTCGAGCGAGGCGGTCGCGCTCGCCAAAGCTAAGCCTGACCCGGCTTCAGGGTCCCTGACGGCAATGGCCACGGTACAGGCGAAGGCCGGTGATCTCGAGGGCGCCCGCGCAACCTTTGCGGACGCGAGAACGGAAGCTGGCGGCGGATTCGGCGGAGCTGCGCACCTCGCGAATTTCTGCCGTGTCGGCCAGATGCAGGCCGAGTGCGGCCTCAAGGAAGAGGCCCGCGCCACCTTCGCGTCGGCCACGTCGGCCATGCCTACCGTGCTTGGCGACTTCCGCAATCAGTTTCGTGGCACCGATTCATTTGCCCTCGTCGTCCAGGCGCAAGCAGGGATCGGCGCCACCGAAGACGCGCAAGACGCTCGGCCTGCTCCTCAAATTCGCCAAGTCGTTCCTCGAAGCGCGCGAGAACCAGGGCGCTCGCGACGCGCTTGCCGGGGCGATTGCGCCGGCGCTCGCAGCCGTCGGCGATTTAGACGCGGCATTCGACTGGTGCGGCGATGGACGAACTGCCGGTATCGCCATCGGCAAGGTCGCGAGTGCTGCCTCCAAGTATCTCGACCGCGAAGCAGCCCGAAGGTTCGTCGCCCAGGCAGCCCAGCGGCTCGCGACGATGGAGCCGAACAACGAAACATCCTCAGGCATGTGCGAATTGGCGGAGGCCCAAGCCCGCCTCGGCGACGTCGAGGCAGCCAAGCAGTCTGCCAAGGCGATCGGCGCGGCCCCTGCGCGCGAGGGCCACGATTTGACCGACCTGCAGGCCTACGCGCTCATTCGCGTCGGCGCCATCCAGCAGAAGGCAGGCGATATCGCGGGGGCCAACGAGATCCTGCGCGAGGCCTTTCGCTCGTTGCACGACCACCCGATCATGGGGGGGCGCGACGGACGGTACAGTCAGATCGCCGACGCGCAGATTGCCAACGGCGACGTCGCCGGCGCGATCCACTCGGTTGACGCGATTCTCGGGAAGCGGTGGGAAAGCCTCGTTTCCATCGCCCGTGCGCAAGCTGCTGCGGGAGATCACACCGCCGCCCGGGCCACATTCATGAGTGCCCTTGGTGCCGCCGATTTCTCGATTGAGGATCCTGCCGGCGCGAACCCGGAAATCACCGGTCCGCCCCCCGTCGGCCTGAATTTCTCGTGGCTCATGCGGCAGCGGCTTGCAGAGACGCAGGCGATGATGGGAGACGTGACCGGCGCCGTCCAGACGATCCGGACGATCGACGAGACATGGCATCGCTCAGATGCGCTGCAAAGTGTCGTCATGGCCCGCGCGACCGCGGGCGATGTCGCGGGTGCCCTGCGGCTGGCGGTTGACGAATCCATAGCACCGCCCGAGGAACGACGTCGGGCCTTTCAGGGGCTTGGCCTCGGACTCGACAAGCGGTTGTCGCTGAAAGCGCTCGAGGCGCGCGGCCGCGGTGAGCAGGCACGCCGGGCGGGCGAGGCTCCAGCCGAGCCGGCTCGACCCCGGCAGCGCGGTGAGCAGCGGAAGATCCCTCGCTGGCGCTTTTTGATGTTGCGCTTTGCCGCTTCCTCGGCCCCGGCGGGGTCGAGCTTAGTAGCCAGGGGCGGTTGCCGCCCCTGGGAATGGAGCCCCCGGAATCATTTTTCCCCGGCCCCGGACGGGGCCGAGCTGAATGGGCGCGGACGGCTGCCGCCGATGGAATCGCCGAATGGCATTCCGCAGCAATGAACCTCCGCCCTGACAGGGCGGCTTCCTCATTTGCCTTCGCCGCACGACACTGCCAGGGGCGTAACCGCCCCTGGCTACTCAGCCGCGCCCCTACGGGGCGTTTGCGTAAACGCGCAACACCGAAACTTGCGCTTCGGGCTAGTGTGGCTCGCTCCCCGCGGTGAGTGAGCCGTGCAAGCGCATGCCGGCGCAGAGCATCATCATGGCGCTCTCCGCGATGCCGCGAGCCCTGAATTATGAAGATCATGTCAGATGCGTCATTTGCGTCATTTGCGTCATTTGCGTCACTGGCTCGTTGTAATCGATTGCGGGCACCGGGGTTCTGATGCTTCAAGGGATGCCGGCGGTGCGTCGTGATGCGTCATTTGCGTCACTTTGCGTCACTGCGGACTTGGCGAACGTGCCGATTTCACGGAGCTCACCGCGGGAACCGGCTTTTCCAGTGGAACCAAAAGAACGGATCATCCGGATAAAGCCAACCGCCCGTTGCTGGTGATCGCCGCGCGGCCAGTCTCAGAAACAGAGAGGAGGCCCCCGGTAGGATTGGGTGCAGACAGGCGAATTCCCCCTGATGCTCAACCCGCGCGCGCTTTTCGATGTTGCGCTGGTGCGCTGCCTCCGCCTCGAACGGGCAGCCACGATAAAGTCCAGGGCCACGCCTGGGAGATGGTCGAGTCAGAAGATGATGAAGATCACATGCGCTCCGTCATTTGCGTCATTTGCGTCATCGTCGGTGTAACGCATTACGCGACAAGCAGCTATGAATTCCAGCTCGGCGCCGACTTGGGGGCCGTTGCGTCATTTGTGTCATTTTGCGTCACCGACGGCGTGTTGAGCTTGCGGATTACACCGATTTCGCGGGGTCGGCGGCGGTTTCGAGCCTGACTGAATCGGGTTTTCGCCTTCGTCCCGCGACCTGTGGTCCGGCGGTTCGGCGCGGTCGGGAGACGACTGCCGAGCATCGCGCGAATCGCCGAACATGTCACGCGACCCACCGTGTGTCGCCCTCCCAACTGTTGGGCGCGGGTCGCCCCTCTCCCCCTTCGCCCCTCGGGTAGAAGATGGCCGTCGGCCAGATGAGGGGGGATTTGGGAGAAGATGGCCCCTCGGCTTCGCTCGGGACGGGCCGAAGGCCAGGTGAGGGGGGATCGCCCCGCCCCGGGGCTCGACCGAAGGTCTCCCGCCGGCTCGCCGGGAGGCTCGCCCTCCCTAACGCCGGGGCATTACTGCCTCCGCGTTCGTCGTCTCGTCAGTAGCCCCGGATTCGGCCGCGGCGCGCGCGCCCGGTGGGACGGCATGACTCCACCGCTTCCACGCAGGCTTGGGACCCAGCGCCGGAAGGCTCGGGACTAGGGACTAAGGACCAAGGACTAAGGACCAGATACCTCCCTTGCCCGAAGCTAGCGGCCTTGCCGACGTGGACCCACTGGCCGACGATGAGATACGGCCAGAGCGGCTCGGCGATGTTGGTCGGAAGTTCTTCGAGGCGCGGTCGTAGTCTCCGGCGGGAGCATCGCTGATCCTGCAAATGATCCGGCGGCTCTACGAAGTTGAGGACCGGGCTCGGCCCCTGGACGACGCCGCGCGCCGCGCGATGCGTCAAACCGAGGCGCTGCCGATCTTGGAGTGGGTGCGGAACGAGCTGAATCGACTGTCATCGAGGTTGCTGCCCAAGTCAGCGCTGGCGCAAGCGATCACCTACGCGTTAAATCAATGGCAGGCGTTATGCAGGTACACCGAGGACGGCCGGCTGACGATCGACAATAACGTATCGGAGCGACGGATTCGCGATCAGGCAATTGGTCGAAAGAACTGAATGTTCCTGGGGAACGACGCGGCGGGCCCGCGTGCGGCGGTGCTTTGCACGATCATCGCGGGGACGAAGCGGCATCGGCTCGAGCCGTGGGCCTACCTGCACGACGTGATCCTGCAGCTTTCGGTGGACGCGAGTCCCGAGATGTTAGCCTGCCTGCTTCCGGATCGGTGGGCTCTGGCGCACCGCCGAGCACGTCCTCCATCACAGGCTCGAGGAGTCGCGACAAAAAGTGCAGCGCCGAGACCAGCGGCGCCGAACAGACCGCGGTCACCGTAGCGCGCCGCGAGGCGCCGTTGCCCGATCGCCTGCCGCCTGACCCACTGCGTCGCTCGCGCGGGCAGGCCGCGAATAGGTGCACCACCTCTGGCAAACAAATCCGGGGTCGCCCGCCGGCGCGGGCTTACCTCTGCGCGCACACCCCTGGGAATCTCGGACGCTTACGCCGTCCCTACAATGGCCAGATGAAGGAGACGAGGTCAGCCGCAGGGTGCCGAAAGTGTAAACCGAAGTTCGGAATGGCCTGTTCGACTGCCACTTGGGCTCGCCCGATGGCGTCGCGTATGGCATTTGGCTCGTCAGGCGTCCAGGGAGTCGGTTCACGCGAGAGTTGTGGTATTGAGACGGTATTGAGCCGATCGAGCAATTGCCAGTCGAGGAGGATATCTTCTGACCCGTCGTCTCGCTGCCGACAATCGACTCCGACGACTGCGGCACTGATCGGCCCGTTTTCTCCGGTAACGCGATCAATGACTCGGAAGACGGCAAGCGGTCGGCCCAGGGTGGCTCGAGGCAACGTTGTTACGCGTGCCGCTAGAGCGGTTGCCTGGCGCAAGGCTTGGTCGAAAGCGGGATGGCCGACGCCGAGGACTCGCTGCGCCGCGTCTCGTGAGCGGTCATGCCTGTCGAACGAGAGTTTCTCGTAGTTCATGCGAACGGCCGGCCCCACAAGCCAATCGTCGGGGGTCTTGAATGAAAGGCCCTTGTTTTCGTCGTGGACACGACGTCGGTTCAAACTCAGCATCGTGAGAAAGAACGGCTTCAGCGCGGGCAGATCGAGCCGAGGTAACCGGGCGGAAACTTCCCCAAAGTCGAAGCGGGCGCAGTGGCCTACGAGGTCGCGTACTGTCTCAATTGCATCTCTACCGCCGAAGCGTGCCGTCTTCTGGTCGAACCAGCTTGAAAGCGACGGCCCTGGGACGGCCTCGGCCTCGGTGAAAAGCTCGCGGAACAGCGTCGGCGAGGTCATGCCCAATACCAGTTGCATCAGGTCTTCCGGCTCATCCATAGCTCGCCCCAGCGCTGCCATGATGCTGCTGATTTTGGCGTTCAGCTTATCCCAGATCCGCGATTCAACCGTATCCGGGTTCCTTAGGGTGACGACCTCGACGCGCCGTGTCTGGCCGTAACGGTTCAGCCGTCCCACACGCTGGTGGAGTCGCATGGGATTCCAGGGCAAGTCGACGTGGATCAGGCTGTGACACTGCTCCTGGAGGTCAATCCCCTCGCCGGCCGCCTCCGTCGAGACGAGAAAGCGTGCGCAGGCCTTCGTTGAACGAGTCGGCCGCGGCGGCCCGGTCCACTCTAATAGTTCGCGGGCGTCCCTGGGCGTCGAGCACATCATCAGCCTGGCCATCGCCGTTGATGAAGGTAACGCATCCGGCGCCAAACTCGCGGGTCAGAGCCGACATGAGGAGCGACTGCGTCGCTTTGTACTCGGTGAAGAAAAGCACAGAACGCTCGGCAAAGCGGGTTCTTAGCAGTTCGACGATCCTTCCCATCTTCGTCTCGTCACGGACCCGGTCGGCCGCGTCAACCAATTCGCGTAGCCGGCCCTCCTCGTCCTCCATCAGTAGCAAGTCGGCCGATGCTTGCGCAATCTGTTCGTCGAGCCGGTTGAGGTCGTCGTCCTCGTCGTTTTCAAGATCGCCCAGAAGTTTCTCCCTCGCAGCCCTTAACTTTTCCACATGTTCGCGGCCGGACGTTATCCTCTGGAGCCGGCCCCGTAAGGCGCGGCGGATCGCCGCTACAGAGCTGGACGCGAGCTTCTGCATGGCGATCAGCACGAGCATCACGGTACGACTCTCGCTCTGGCCCAACGAGGAGGCATACGCTTTGCCCGTGCTGATAAACTCGGTGAGCATGTCGTAGAACTCGGCTTCGGCGGGCGAGTAATGGTACGTCTCGCTCTGGACGGCGGGCGGGCTGAAGAGACGGTTGCCCTCTAGGTCGGTGACGTTCTGCTTGTTGTTACGGATCAGTACCTCGCGCAGCCAGGGCAACTGGTGGGCCATGGGGCGTCGTGGATGGAACAGCTCGGGCCGCAAGAGCTGAAGCAGTGACAGGAAACCGTAGTCCTTACCCCGGTGCGGCGTGCCGGTAAAGAAGATCATCGAGGAGATACGACGTTCACGGACCATGCGGTCGACGAGCCTGAAGCCAAGCGTCGGGCCGGATTCCTCGTCCGCGTTGAGCCGGTGAGCCTCGTCGACCACGAGTAGGTCCCACGGGTCGCACGAGAAAAACCGCTCGCTCCTGCCCCTGCGGGAAGCCTTCTCTTGTTCAACCGTCGCAAAGGTGCGGATCGTCTCCAGTGAGGCGACCACGAAGTGGTGAGTCCCCCAGAAATCAGACCGGTCGGAATCGGACTCGATCATGTACTGCGCCAGCCGAATGTCGAACATCGTCCGGAGGCGGTATTGCCATTGATCGACCAAGGACGCGGGACAGAGGACGAGTAACCGGCGAATCCGTTCCCCCGATAACAACGGTGTGAGAATCAGACCTGCTTCGATCGTCTTTCCTAGGCCGACGTCATCCGCGACCAGCCAGCGAGCGGGCCAGCGCTCCAAGACCCGGCGACACACCCAGAGTTGGTGGGGCAGCAGCTTCACACGGGATCGTGAGAACACGCCCCAGGCGTCATTGACGGAACGAATCGCCTCGGCCTGCGCCCGCGCGATCACTTCGAGCGGCGGGTCCCAGTCGCCTCGCGGCGCAGCGTCGAGCGGTGACTTGAGGGGCACCAAGTCGAGCTTGTCGCACTCTTCGATCCCGTGCTCGAACCGGACGATTACCGTCGGCCCTACGTCGACTTCGACGCGACCGGATCCGAACCGGTTGCACTGGACGAGGTCGCCCCGGTCGAATGTCATTGCCGCCATGGGTCGGCCTCCGTCTCGTCGTCCCGGACGTCAAACTCAGCTCTATCGCCGGCCTGGCCGAGAAACCTGGCTCTGAGCTCGCGGTCGTCGGCGACTTCCAACAAGGGAAGGTCGAACGTGTGGCCGAAATGGGCTCGTTCGGGCCCGATGTGCTGGCACAGGAACTCGTGGATGATTCTCGATTGCCCCAGCCGTTCCTCGATCGTCCTCGGAGGATCGACGAGTTGGGTGCAGCCTAGCTCGGCCAGTAGCCTTCTAACCCTGCCAACCGGGGGATAGCAGTGGTCCTGGAGTGCTGGATTGTTGGGATCGATGACGTTGGCGCGGGCCAGCTCCCTAGCGACAAAGCATGCACCGATACCGAGAACTTTCGTCAGGGGAGGGGCATCAGCCGGTGAGTTCATATCGGCACGAGGGGTCAGCAGCGTCCCAAGCTGAAACGTTTGCCTTCGCCCGTCGATCCTGAGGAACAATTCGGCATATTCAGGAAGCCAATGCGAGAGTTGAAACAGGCCAACGAACCGGCTCATCCATAAGAAGTATTCTGAATGCTGGACTTGGCCTTGAAGGTATTCCACCAAAACCTCCATCCAGGAGTCGAGCTGGACCGTGGGCCTGGCGAACGTGTCGAGCCATCCGTGGTCGTGGCACAACCTAAGGAAGCCGCTATCTTGCCACGGACGGGTCCGACCCAGAGTGTGCATTGCCCCCAGGGATAACAGGATCATCCAGCCTCGCCGAGCCTCCTCGTCGTCCGACAGTCCTCCCGCAGCCCAGAACGGGGCGCGACCGTCAGGGTAGATCATCTCCTCGTAGCGGCGAATCGACTCGTCCCTATCGGCCATCCACCAGTCGTGAATCTCGGCAAGGACGCGCCCGGGTGGAAGAGGAGGCGGAGAAGGCGGCGGCGGGGGCAGACTGGATGAGAGTCCAAGGCGTCCGAGAAGGCTGTCTCGAAGGCGAGAGGGGAGATGAGCCAGCGGGGCGGAATACGCATCGAGCCGCTTGAGCCAGCTATCTTGTCGGTCGGCGTATAGGTCATCAACGACCTTGACACTCATCTCGAAGGTGCTGACCAAGAAGTCGGTAACCGCTTTCCGGCGTTTGAAGTCATCGGCAAACCGAGCCCAGTTTGCCAACTCTTTAACACCAGCCTTCATTTGCTGGCCGGGGCGGCAAGCCCGAACGAAATCAAACCCGGTGCCGCGGTAGGATGGCGACAGGACGCGATCATCGGGGGCGAACCCGGCACGCATTGCTTCTTCCGACCCGTCCTTGGTGTCGATGAGCATGGCGACGGCCTCGTACCACCGGCCGTCCCGTGCCTGGAATCTCAGGCTCGTAAGGAGGTCGAGCAACTTATCGCGGTCGCGATCTGCCTTTCCCTGGCGCGTCTGCCTGAGGAACTCGGGGGTGAGGACGACGCCCATCAAGTCGGCAAGATCGGGACCGACGGCAAGGTTCGGTCCGACCTCGTTGCGAACAGCCTCGGTCAATGTGACCTCGCTGTAATCCGATGCGGCCCCGGCCATCAATCGGCGCAGGGCTTCGCGGACCGAATCGGCGATCAGGACGCCCGGCGCGTAGGCAGTTCGGAAACGCGGCCAGCGGGCCACCTCGCCGAAGACCTGTTCCAAATCGAGGAGCCCAGCGGTCGCGTGGGTCACACGGCACAGTCGGGTCAAAGGCTCGTGTTCGCCCGAGAGATCCGTTGGCAGCGCGTCGCGAGTATCGAGCAGTAGTGCCATCCCGCGGTCAACCCGCCCCCAAAGCATGCGACGCATCAGGTCTACGGTCGGCCCTTCGGATCGGACCAACCCTAGGCCGAGCACGCGCCAGAGCGAGGACCATAAATCGGCTGGGTTCACATTGGTACCAAGATGCAGGGATGCAGACAAGTGGGCCCAGTCGTCCTGGCCTGTGTCATACAACTCACAGAGGATGTGGCCCATCGCGGCGCCCAGGACATCGGCCTTCTGCTGGTTTCGCGACGGATTCGTGGCCAACTGGGCGCGGCCCGCGTCGAGCTCGAAGTCGGCGTTCACAGCGAACCCCAAGCCGGGCCTCGCGCGCGTCGGTGTGGTTACCCAGGTCGTCGGGATATCGTCGCCTAGCTGTCCGAACCCGACCTTGTTTAACGCCAGCACCATTGCCCCGAGCTCACTTCGGAGCGCCAGGGCCGGCGACGGCATACCCGCTTCCTCGACTGCGGGACAGAGTGTCCCGACAAAGGCCCCCTGCACACCCAGGACCGGACTCTCCCCCCAAACAACCGACACTGCTCTCCGTCCACGGAGACGCACAACGCAGCGCCTGATGTGCCTGGCGAAGACAACCTGCAGGTGTGCCAATAGTGCAAACCGTTCGATCGGTTCGACGCGGAGATCTCCGGAGCCGTGACGGCGTACCAGCGGCAGCTCGATGAGCGTGAGCGCGCGCGTGTCCGGGGTCGAGCCCAATTCTTCAAGAGATCGTTCTAGAGCTTTGCGTTCGTCATCATCGAGCGCGCTGGGGAACAGGCCGGCAACCACCTCGAAGGCTAGGCTACCACTCAGAACGCGCGGCGCGTCGCTCAGTAGAAACGCGCTTTTAAAACCCAGCCCGAATCGACCTGTCGTGCCACGCTCGACGTCCCCGGGTGCCTTGTCAGACGACGAGAGCATCAGCATCTTCTGGAGGTCGCGGTCAAAGCCGCGACGACGACTGTCGAAGACCGCGGGCCGGTCTTGATTGATCCGCCGCCCCCCATGAACGAACCGCACGACATCCTCGTCCTCCCATGCGACGAATCGACTAGATGCCGCCGGCGGTGAATCCGCACCCATCATCTGGCGCAGCTCGACCGCTGCGTCGTCAGCATTCTGGAACAACTCGAACGGGACCGATTCCTCGTCGTATTGGAACTGGCGGATCTTAGCCCGGACGGCGTTCAAGAACTGGCCATGAGTGTCGCGGTCATTTTCCATCAGGTCCTTCAGCTGTTGCGTCGCATCCGCCATCGTCTTCACGGCTTCTTTCCTGGCCTGGGGGAGGTCGCGCCCTTGAGACAGGGCGTAATCCGCTTGGGCCTCCAGCGTCTGCGCCTCGTCCCATTTAGCGAGAAGCTCGCGGACTCTGGCCTGACCGTGCAGGCCCAGTTGGCGGACGTAGGCGAAGATCGACTTCAGGATTAGATTCTGCGCAACCCGAATTTCTAGCTGATCCACTCGGGAGAACCCGTCCCAGAGATCATTGAGATTCGAAGCTTTCTGCCAGTAGACGAGGGCGAGCACGCGACGGGTTGTCTCTCGCATGAGCTCTGGCATCGTGGTACCCGATGGAAGGTGGTTCGGGTCAACTTCCCGCAGCCGAACGAGGTCGACTCGCCGTCCCCCGGATCGATGGGCGAGATAGTCGACCCCAAGCACTAGGTGCTTGTAGGAATCGCTTATCGGCCTTGCGACCGACTGGCCAAGCAGGTTCAGGACCGTGATGGTTTTCGACGCCGGCATTTCAAAGACAAACTCGTGGTCCTCCATCATCTCGCGGACTCCACCGCGGTCGTAGGCCAGGTTTCCTTTCAGAAGATTGCTCCACTTGAGTGTCTCGCGGACCGCATCAATCCTCATATGTCCGAGATAATTCTCCGCGAGCTGTCGGATGCGTGGGTGGTCGCCCAAAAATGCGACGAAACCACCGATAACCTCGCGAGGCGTGTCCTGGGCCCTCGACCACCTTCTAACATGGTCCTCCAGCGCGTCGATCCCAAGTTCGATCCGGCGGTCCAAGTCGTGGACAATTCCGGCGTCGTCGCACAGTGGGATGTCCGGTGCCTCGACACGAGCGTGCGAGACCCGTTCGCCGATGGCCTCCGCCTGATCAACATCGAGGAGGAAATCGGTGTCAATACCGTCGGCATCGAGGCTGAGATCCTCCGCTCGCTTCCATTTGCCGCGCTGGTTGAGAAGGCGGATTCGGGGGAGGATCATGGCGAAATCGGGCATGGATCTCGCAGCCCGAAGATACTTGATGTGCCAGTCTCGCGAATCGGCCTGCTCGCTCAGATGGTCGAGGATCGATACCATTCGGCCCTCGGGGAGCCCTCCACTTAGTCTTGGCAACAGGCGCGACCGTAATTCAGCGGGGGAGCTCTTACCGTAAATGTCTTCGATCAGCGAGTGGCAGGGCATAACCTCTAAAGGTGCAGACTGGAAGACCCGAAGAAAACCGTCGATGTCGAAGGAGTTCGGATCGAACGGCCCGATTAGAAATCGCACGTCCGTGGCGAGGATGGCGCCCAGTCGGTCGAGCCCGCGATTGCGAACCCCCTCGCGGTCGGGATGAATCTTCTCGAGAACTTTGTGATCATGGAAAGGCTGTGGCAGTGAAAGTAATGCCACCCCGCGTGGAGCCTCTGGGCCCGGTCGGGCTGCGGCGAGGACGTCGCGTATTCGCTGGTCGAGCGGCTGGACGATCCGGATGACATCGTCCGGCCTAACAGCACACGCACCGTATGGAATCCACGGGGTGTTGGAAAGCTTCTCTTTGAGGTCTCTGGGCACTTCGCCGAGCGTCAGCAACGCACGCGTGATTGTCCTCCAGCGATTCTCGCACCCAGGTCTTTCTAGGATAATTCGGATGACATGTTCGGCGTCGAGCACGCGGTCGTGGATTTGCCTTTGCTTGCTGAAGATAACCGGGTCATCGGAGGGGCGCAATAGCACGATCTCTTCCGGCAAGTCGTCTGGCACATCGAAATTGCCAAGCCAGAAGGACCGATTGTCGATCGCGACGTAATGACCGTTGCATGACGTATGGATTGCAAGGCCGCGAACAACATCGGCGTCCTCCGCGCGACATTCGCGTAGGATTGCGTCCCGGTCGGCGTCCACGAAGTCGTGGACATCGACTTTAATCGGTCCCACTTCGCGGATCTCGCGAACCACGGGTTCGATGTCGTATAGACCGACACCCAGTGCTTGCTGCTGATCACCGGTGAGGTGTCGGGTCACCTCACGGTCAACGTCGCGCCACCCCCCGTTGGAAACCTGCAAAGCCCGTCTCGCAAGCTTTTGCCAAACCGGAGACGGGCCGGGAGCGGCACCGGCGAATAGAGGCGCATCGTTTTCACGCTGCTCGCGTCGGCCGTGGATTAGATACCGCAGCGACTGCCGATCGGCACCGATGGGACGCTGCGCGAGCCCCGTGCAGATGGCAGCCAGGAGCGCCACCCTCGGACGCACGTCGTCTGTCAGCGGTAACCCAGATCGGAGCGTCGCTAAGCATGCCAGCGCGTCGCAACGCCGCACGTGTTGGCGACCGAACAGAAGTTCTACCGCGCGGGCGTCCGCAACGGCCACGTCCCGGTCACGGAGAACCGCCTGGAGCGGTTGGGCTAGACCGAGCTCTCCCGCAAAAAGAAGGCCCTGATCTCTGGCCTGGGCAAGCTCACGTCGGCTGAGAAGTTGCTCGCCGGAATTGGCGCTGGCGCGCCCTAAGAACAGGCAGAGGTCGTCGCACTTTGCGTTAAGCTGCCTCGCATTGTCTCTCAACGCTTCCAGGATCTGGCAAGCCAAATCGAACCGTTGATTCGGGTGGATGGACTCGGTGCTCAGACCCGCCAGTACCGGCAGAATCTTCTCCGCGTCCTCAAGTCCAAGGTTGCCTCTCGATGGCCTACCAGATTGCTGCAAAACCCAGAAATCGTGCCCGCACGAATCGAGCCCGATCGGTACGAGGACGCAGTGCAAGTGGCAACTGGCGATCGTGCGGAACAGCAACTCGACCGTCGCGGCGTCGATCGAAGCGACGTCAATCCCGATTCGCCGGTCGGCCGGGATCAGGGTGAGGAACCGGCCGAACGCCTCAAGTCGGCTGAGTTGCCTTGTCCCGACGAGATCGAAGGCGGCGTGGGCGAGACAGCAGAGTCGGTCTGCCATTGATGGGTAAGGGACCGGACGACTGAGCGAGCGTTCCAGGAAGTCGACGAGATACGTCAGGCGGCCCTTGTGAGCAAAAACTTCGGCCACGGGAACGTCAAGCAACGTCGAGAGCAGATCCTCTGGCCAGTCGGAGATCCGAGCCGTTGCCGGCTCTAGTCGGGGATGGTTGAGGAATGTCACATGGCGACGCTCGGCTACAACCCCGACTAGTCTGGGCAGCACCTGAAGGTGAGTATCTGGGCACGTGATGGAGGGAGATGGGATTTCGTAGACCTCGTGGTCTGCGTTGACGAGAGCCCAACGTCCCGTGCCGTTGTCGACGCGGAAGATCCACCTCCGGCCGTCGCAAATCCTCTCGCGGTGCTTCTTGAACAGGCTTGTGTCAGCTAAGGCCTTTGTAACACGTTGCAGGGATTCACTCGAAACGGTTCTGGATGCTGCGAGTTGCTCCAGGGCGGAAAGGACGATGGCGAGCGTCCCATAGTCGCGGAGCCTTGCATTCCACTCTTGCGAAACCGTCTGGGGCTCGGCGGGGAAGTCGACGTTTTTCCGCCCCGCATCCACGAAGAAGTCGCCGTGGAGAACAAGGATAAAATCGGAATCGCCTCCGAGGACTTCCACTTCCGCGGGCTCCTCGCCAACGGGAAGAAATGCCGCCCACCGGACGATGAGACGCCCGCCTTTATCTTGGTTGCAAGGTCGGCGGGTGAGATAGGCTGCCACATGCGGAGCGGCCTTCGTCGGCTCTTGGGTGGATTGTCCGGTCGAGTCATCGGCGGGCCCGAACGATCTCGGCCAACCCTCCCGATCTCGCAACCTGTCGAATGCGGGATCGTCCGTCAGGAGCCGCTCAACTCCCGTGTAATCGTGGACCATTTCCCCACCTTCTGGGTCCGAGAGGGTGATGATTTTCCCGCCCCAGGTCGCAAGGAAAGGTCGATCCTCGTCGCGATCCGGTCTGAAGTGGCGCCGCGTACTCCCCTCTCGGAGCTGAAGCTCGAAGAGTGGTCTCATCTCTGTTCTCCCACCCTCGTCCGCCCAGCCGCGGATCGTCCGGAGTTCTCTCAGCAAGGGCGGTAGGATTGCTAGGTCGTTGGGCAGGTCCTGAGGGAAGATGCCGGCCGAACCTTCACCGGCTTTGCCCGGATACCGTTCGCTGATCGGGTGCACCCCAACGCAGGTATCCGGACGGCGAAGGGGCACCCAGAGGCAGAACCAGTCTCCGGCTGGAAGCAGGCGCAGCCCGCCGAGATACTCGAGAATCCGACTCTTGTCAGCCTCCTCGAACTCGTTCCAGTCCTCGTGATACTGAACGCGGGAAGGACCGTTCCAAGGATTGAACAGCGCATTAGGGGGATAGTCGGCGGTGTCCCCGGCCTCGGCGAAAGAAGGGTGCCCCGAAGACAAGTAAAAGTAAGCCTCGCACCAATGAAAGAGGCTCTTGAGCCCTAGCCCGAACCGGCCGATGGTGGACCGATCGAACGCCTTGTCGCTGAGCCCCAGTTGGTGAATGGCGACAGCGTCGCGGGCGGTGAAGGGCCCGTTATTCAGTACGAAGACGGCTGGACCACCTCGAAGAAGGGGATGCGAAGCGCCGGGCAAACGAGAGACCCAGCCGAGGTCAAGCCGAGTCGCCCCAGCGTCGTCAGCGTTCTGCACCACCTCCTTGAACCACGACCGGCCTTCGTAACGCTGAAGGATCTCCTTTAGGTGATTGATGTCCCTTAAGACACTCTGATCGAAACCACCCGCGGTTCGGCCTCTGCTCCACGGCCATTTCATCGAGTCGAGCCTCCCATCCCCGATCGTGGATCTCCGTGTCTCGAACGGAATCTAATCAAGAAAGTCAGAGCTCATTGCAAACACTTTACGTCTCGCAAGCAGCACGGCATCGCGGAGAGACGGAGTTAATCGCCCGCCTGGAGGTACGCGGGACATTCGTCTCCCTTATACCGCAGTTGTATTCACTTCATCGAGCATGATCGTGTCGCCGATCCAGCCGTGCAGCTCGGTCATGCGCGGGCACTCGTGCGCCGCCTTCTGTCGCGCCTTATCCAGTATACCGCGGTGGTCGAAGTAATTCGTGATCTCGGTCGCCCGGAAGCTGTGGCAACAAGTAAACGTGAGGATGCCGACCTGATTTGCCGGCCGAAGAATCACCTTCAAAGCCGGGCGTGTCGTGTCGCTTGTTGCCACGCTGCATGGTCTTCCGGAGCGCAGCCGGAAGAATCGGCTCCTTCTTCTTCTCCCAGAGCTTGACAGAGTACATAAACGGATCTTAGTCTTTATATATACTACAGAGCATCGGCGTGTCCTGCCGCTTGCCTCCTTTCTCGTGAAGGCGAAACCACAAGCGTTTCCGTTGCGGGTATCAATCCTGGACGTCCATCCCGAGCGTGGCGTCAATCCTTGTGAATGAATAGGGGCAAACCGCAATCAAGGCTCGATCCCTCGAGCTCACGAGATCATCACCGGCGATGCTCGCGGGAATCTTCCGAGTCGCGTCGTCGCTTAAGATCGGCATCTTGCCTTGTTTCACAATGTGCTTGGGACACCGGGCCGCCTGGGCGGGGCTGATGACGACGTGTGTCCGACGATGAGCCAATCAACGAGCAACCTGATAGTGGCCAAACGCAGCTTCACGGATGGGGTCTCGTGGGTCGGCGAGAGCTGCTCGATGATAAGCGTCCGGAATAACCATTCTTGCCGGGTCTGGTAGGCTGCGAAGGGAACCGATTCATCCCTTCTCAGGAGCCTACCCGTGGCGAGGTCTGTGAATCCCCGGCGTCGTCCGCTCTGGCTAGAACCGCGTCAACAGCCAGGTGGCCAGCGGTTTGACAATCGCGCAATTCGGCGCCAAGGAACGGTGCGCGGTGTCGGCATTCTACGCTTGGAGGCGCCGATTCCGGCTCGCAAGCGCGAACGATCAGCGTTCGATATTACCCGCCCCATCGGCTTTTCTGCCTGTCACGGTGTGCGCCCGTGAGCACGGTCCCGAGGAACGACCGCCGATCGAGGCCGACCTTCCCAATGGAATCCGCCTTCGCATCCCGACCGGGGACGCCTGCCTGGCCTGCCGCCTCGTCCGCACGATCGCAGGGGCCAGGACCGACTTCGGAGACTCGAGATGATCAGCCTCCCTCATCCCGTTCGCGTGTTCCTCCACGTGCCGGCAACTGACCTCCGCAAGGGCTTCGACGCACTTTCCAGCTTGGTCACCACTGCTTTTTCCCAGGACCCGACGTCCGGCCACCTCTTTCTGTTCGTCAATCGCCGCCGCGACCGTCTCAAGATTCTCTACTGGGATCGCGACGGCCTGGCGATCTGGTACAAGCGGCTCGAGACCGGCTCGTTCCCGCCGAGCGTTGCTGATCGCAACCGAGAAAGCGCTCACTGAGGTGCTGGCGTTTTCATTGATCAAGGCCAGCGTCTTCGGCAACTGGCCTCGGCCGCCATCCGCAGCATTTTCGCCGATCCTGAGCTTGTGTTAATTCTCAGTAAACTGTTGCCAGTCAGACGCCTATCGTTGAACAAAAGTACCGTATTGGCTAGAATGAACGGTCAGTGTGCGCTCAAAGGAGGCAATGATGCCGCTCTTGGCGACCTTCATCGGGATCGACAAACATCTTGACCCCACCGTGCGTGACCTCTTCGGAGCGTGTCGTGATGCAACGGCGCTGTGGTCCTTGTTTACGGATACAGTTCCCAATCTGAATGCCAAGTTACTCGTTGATAACCAGGCATCCATTACAGCCATTCGCCTCGCGATCAAGGAAACCCTTGGAGTTGCCAGTCCCAACGACACCGTAATACTCGCCTTCTCGGGACACGGTACGCGCGACCATCGGTTGGTCGCACACGACACGCTCCGTACCGATTTGGCGGCGACCACGTTGCCAATGCAGGAACTTGCCGACGCCTTCCGACAGAGCCGGGCTCGGGCAGTGCTCTGCATTCTGGACTGTTGCTTTAGCGGAGGAGCTCCAGCCCGTGTTCTAGAGGACAGCCCTGTTCCACGCGATCCTGGCAATCCGCTCGAGGCACTCGCTGGCACCGGCCGGGTTTTGTTGGCCGCCTCGAATACCAACGAAGTCGCCTACGAACACCCACGGTACCGACATGGTGTGCTGACTCACGCCCTTATGGAAGTGCTGCGCGCAGTTGATGATTCGATCAGTGTGGGAGTTGCTATGGATCGAATCCTGGAACGTGTTCGCGCTAGCACTGGCATGATCGGGATTACGCAAACGCCGGTCCTCCTCGGCTATGTTGAAGGAGGCCTTCTGCTTCCTGGTTTACGAGCGGGAGCAAGTTTCTACCGAGCTTTCCCAGACGCACGCGGCCTCAAGGTCAGTTCAGCCATAACGGAACTATCCGTGTTTGGCTTTCCCTCGCAAGTACTGGACGAGTGGGGAGCTCGCTTTCGTGGGGGCCTCAACGCCCTCCAACTGCGTGCCGTCAACGAATCTCGCATCCTCGCAGGTGAATCACTCCTCGTCGTTGCGCCAACCAGCTCCGGCAAGACGTTCATCGGCGAGATCGCAGCCACTCGTGCTGTCCTTGAAGGGCGCAAAGCCGTTTTCCTTCTACCGTATCGAGCACTTGTAAATGAAAAATATGATCAGTTTCGACACCTGTATGGTGACAGACTGCACATGAGAGTGGTTCGTTGTACAGGTGACTATCTTGATCAGACGACCGACATAATTCGTGGAAAATATGACCTCGCGCTACTCACTTACGAGATGTTCCTAAACCTCGCGGTTAGCAGTCCGACGCTCCTCCCAGCGATCGGCCTCGTCGTACTCGACGAGGCGCAGTTCGTTACGGACCCAGGCCGAGGAATCAGCGTTGAACTCCTTCTGACATACCTTCTAGCTTCTCGGGAGCGCGGCATACAACCGCAGTTAATCGCGCTCTCGGCCGTGATCGGCAACATCAATGATTTCGATGCATGGCTCGGATGTGCCAGCTTAGTAACTACTGAGCGCCCTGTTCCCTTGATCGAAGGTGTCCTCGACCGCACCGGCGCCTACAAGTTCGTTGATGCTTCGGGACAGGTAAAGACGAGCCAGCTCGTTCCAGCTCATTCCCTCTATCAACGCAAGGAAAAGGCAAGCGCCCAGGACATCATCGTTCCACTGGTGCGGCAATTGGTTCAGCAGGGCGAGCAGGTTATTGTCTTCCGTAATCAAAGGGGACCAGCACAAGGATGCGCCAACTACCTCGCGGCTGAACTTAACTTGCCGCCAGCCACTGAGGCACTCGCCGCCTTACCAACTCATGACCTTTCCTCCAGCTCAGCCGTCCTCCGTGATTGCTTGAAGGGCGGCACAGCGTTCCACAACACCAATCTGGCGCGGGAGGAGAAAGAGGTCGTGGAGCAAGCGTTCCGCGACCCCTCCGGGAAAGTTCGCGTCTTGGCCGCCACGACAACGGTGGCAGCAGGGATCAACACTCCAGCCTCCACCGTCATCCTGGCCGAACAAGAATTCATTGGCGATGAAGGACGGCCCTTTACGGTCGCCGAATACAAGAATATGGCCGGAAGGGCAGGCCGTCTCGGGTTCCAGGAAGAGGGCAAGGCGATCATCCTTGCCGATACGCCAGCTGAACAACTGACGCTCTTTCAGCGATACGTCCAGGGACGGCTCGAGGAGTTCAACTCTTCGTTCGATCCTAAACATTTGGAAACATGGATGGTACGGTTGCTAGCTCAGGTGCCGCGCATACTCAGGCGTGATGCCGTCCACTCGCTTACGAGAAGCTACGGCGGCTACCTTGCCAATCGAAAAAACCCGCAGTGGCGTACAGTGATGGGGCAGAGGCTGGAAGATCTGCTGCGTAGGATGCTTGACCTTCGACTCGCTGAACAGGAAGGCGACTTTATACAACTTACACTACTGGGCCGAGCCTGCGGTCGCTCTGCTCTTTCATTCGGTTCGGCAATGCGCCTCGTGGACCTTTTGCGGCAGACTCAGCCGGAGCAACTCTGTGCGGAAAAGCTCGTGGCACTTCTTCAGGTTTTGTCGGAATCCGACGGCGGCTACACTCCACTTATGAAGAAAGGCCGCAAAGAGGCAATTTGGCCGCGCGAAGCGGCTCGCCGGTATGGCGAGGAAACCGTCCGTGAGCTTCAGCGCTTCGCCGAGAATGAGTTTGACTATTTTGGTCGTTGCAAGCGCGCCTCATTACTTCGGGATTGGATATCGGGCACACCCGTAGATGAATTAGAACGGCAGTACTCGCCAAACCCTTTTCAGGGACGCATCGGTCTTGGGGACGTACGTCGATTTGCTGATGCAACCCGTTTCCATCTCCGTTCTGCCCATCAAATCGTGGGCATCATGTTCATCGGACGAGGTCCAGACGAGGAGAGCATTGAGCAGATTCTAAGACAGCTCGAAACTGGTATACCTGCTGACTCTCTAGCGCTTCTAACGCTACCGATCCCCTTGGGACGCGGCGAATACTTGGCTCTCAGGAATGCAGGGGTGAAACGACCGACCCATCTGTGGGCGCTTCAGACAGAGGCAATTATCAGAATCCTTGGCAAGAAGTGCGCGGCTCAGCTGGATTCATTTCGACCGGCGGCCGGAGATACCCAATAACAGTTGCCCCCGGGACGCTACAGCCATACGCGTGGTTCACGCCACTTAACCAAATCCTGGTCGTGCCGCCTCCTTCTGATCGACTTTCCGTCAAAGATAAAGACGTTACATTTCAGAGAGCATTAAAAAGATCGCATGTGCATGGACTCAACCTAGTAGGCCGCTCAGAGATCGCGTTTTCACGCAACTCATAAGCCAAAATACCCTTTCTCCCAGAAGTCATGTCTCTTGTACGGTGCCTGCTCTGCCTGAGGGAGAAAATGGCGTACGACGGACCTCAGCACCTCGCAGGCACGAGTCGCGGCGTCTTGAAGGTTCAATCTTTCATCCCCAATCCTGTGATCGCTCGCCGCCGCCGATCCACCGTGAGCGAACCCGCTTCGAAGGTCGTACAGATCCTTTGCCACCCGGAACGCCCGATAGCGCTCCTCGGCGCTCTTGAAAAGCGTCGAGTAGTTCAGCGAGAACCGGAAACGCAGTTCGCCGCGACGTTCTTGGTCATGCAGTCCAGCGAGAAGTAACGCTTCCAAGCCAATGACGGAATCGAGGATTTGATCCTCGGGACGTAAGCGCGCCTCGGCATCAGCAAGACGGGAGCAAGCCATCGTCAACGCAGCTTCCGAGCATACGAACATCAGAGCCGCGTGCTGGCTCAGTGAATCCAGATCGTCGTTTGACACCATATATTGCCCGAACGGGACGTATAGATCGCCGTAGCTAAACCAAGAGCAATCGATTGGACAAAACCCTAAGGGCCGCAACTGAATCTGGTCATACCCGACACGTCCTCCTTTGAACGTTCGCAAAGCTACGATCGCCTTGTCCAACTGTTGGCGGACGTCAGTCTGCATAAACTGGGAGGCCGCGCCGCTGTCCCCGAAAACTTTATCCGCCTTATACTCTCCTTCAATGACGAACTCGTGAATCGTCGAGCCTCGTCTCGCCGTGCCGCCCAATTCCAAGATCGGCCCACCGTAAATGTTGTTAACCTCTCGTTCGCTCAACCGACGAATTGCGAGACCGTTCGGCAGGGCAATCCTCTCTGCGCCCATACGGTAGTTCAACAACTGGGCCGTGAAGCTTAGGCGAACGTGCGGCTCGTCAATGAAATCTGAGAATTCCTGCACGACCGGATCGGCTGATGCCTCATCTGCAAGGAACGATCCATACCTATTCCAGAGTTCCATGAGTGCGTGGCTGAGCAGAAGAGTTGGGTTGTCGGTTAGCTTCATCTGGTAGCCACGGATACCCACCAACCCTTCATACTCCGGATGATGAACTCTCAACACGTTGGTCACCACCGTCCCCGCCTCAACTAAGATTGGATTCCCGGTAGCGAAGACCGCACGAAGACTGGGCCTTTCCCGATACTCGCCAGTCCATATCTCGCCCCGTTTCCTCCAGACCAAGTACAATTCCTTATACCGGTCAACCAGTGGCTGAAACGCTTCTCCCGCCGTCTTGAGCCCTGCCCGCAATGCTACTGTTACAGCATCATGCACTGGTATTTCTCTGAATCAGGCGTCAGAAACGGGGCCAAAGTAAGCGACGCGCAAGGCTCGGGAACGATTCTACGGATACCGATGCAGGTCGACGCCGTTGAAAGCGATCGACCCTTCAGTCGGGTCAAGTATCTTCTCGATCTCGCCGGAACAGATGGTACGCACCAGGGCGAAGCAGCGAATCTCGATGCCCGGAAACCTTTCCTGAAGCCGGGGCGTACCAGGACGTGCATTGCATTAAGTGCGATTGCCCTCGGAAGGGGCTGCATACCAGGACATGCATTGCATTGTAAGTGCGATTGCCCTCGGGCTGAGAACCGTTGACCGACTGACAGACATCATGCACATGCATTGCATTGTACGTGCGGACAGACATCATGGACATGCATTGCACCGTAAGTGCGGTTGCCCTCGGACGTCGTGCTCGGATGTCGGACGTCATGGACATGCATTCCGAGAACTTTGAAACCGATTGTGCCGGGGGCGATCGCCGCTGGTCGAACTGGCCGTGCGCGGCATCGCTCACACCGAGAGCTTTGAAACCCGACCGTGTTGGTGTCATGGCTGAACGTGTCACCATGCCGCGCGCGGCATCGCTCACACCGAGAGCTTTGAAACCATCCAACCTTCGAAGCCTGGGGGGCACTTAAACTCGCCGCGCGCGGCATCGCTCACACCGAGAGCTAACGCCCTGCGGGCGAGTGAGTAGCCAACAGAAAGTAGAAAGTAGACGAAGGGTCTCAGCGGCTGAAATGCCGCGCGCGGCAGCGCTCACCCCGAGATCTAACGCGTAACGGCGAAACAATCCGCGGCTTGTGGCGCCCTTTCAGGGCTTGGAATCTACTGGGATTCACGCGGCCCCAGGGCGTTGCCCTGGGCTATCCTGTTCGGCCCCTTCGGGGCATTTCTGAAAATGCGCAACACCAAAACTCGCGCTTCGGCCCGCCCTGAGCGTCCTGTCTCGAGCATCGTCGAGGGGAGCCGAAGGGGCTAGTGTGGCTCGATCCCCGCGCCGAGTGATCGCCGAGGGGCCACCCGCTTTTGAATCGCGGCCATCGAACCGAATCGTGCGGGCGAGCTGATGTCGCAGGCACGCGTCGCGCATGCCGTGCGAAGGTCGGGGTGTCCGCTACGCCGGCCGAGCGGCTCACGATGCGTCAACAACGAAGTGTGCCGGTTCACTTTTTCGTCAGACGCCAATCGAACTAATCTTCGAGCGGTCTCGACGAATACCCTTGGATTACGCGTGTCCAAGGCGGTGCGGTTCCGTAAGCTGGGTCGGAAGGGCTCCGGATGGCCGGCACAGACGAGCGCGAGCCGACTACTCTAACGGGCGGTAAGCATCGATGAGATGGCACTATCGATTCGGGCTGAGGTTCATGCTCGCGACGGTCTTGCTCGCGGCGCTCTTTCTCGGCTGGGTGGTCCCCGAGCAGAGGCGGGCCGACGAGCGAACGGCCCTCGTAGCGGAACTGGCCGGCGTCGGCGTTCAGCCCATTTTGGATGAGCCCACGGCGTGGGGGCTTCTTTTGATGGGGGGGAACAGTCCCGGGTACAGGCGGTGGGTGCGCGAACGGTTCGGAAGTGGCTGGTTCGATCGTCCCACCGTCTTCGTCTGCACGCGTCTCGAGGACGAACAGGTCCCTTATGCCGTCGACAGGCTCAGGCGTCTCGGGACTGTGCGGGAAGTGCACACCCAGGGCCCTCGGCTGTCCCAAGAAGGAGTTTCCAGGCTGCAAAGCGGCCTACCTGACGTCGACGTCGTTCCCTCAGCGAACCGCGCGCTGCATCGTTATTTCCGCAGCCAAGTCGAACACGAGCACTCCGGTACCGAAGGTTTGAAGTTGGCGGCCGTTCTGGCCTTGGGTCTGCTCGGCACTCTGATCTTCTTCGCATGGCCGCTCGTGAGGCGTCGGCGAGAGGGTCGGTCTCAGAGCCCTCATCGCACAGCAGTCCTCTAAACGGCCTTGCGTGATTTCGGGAGGGCGAGGCCTCCGCTGTGAACAACTTCAGACTCACGCAACATCAAGCGGCATCCGACATTAATCATGAGAACGCTGAACGAAAAGCTGCGTCGCGGTTGGAATGACTCCAATCGCAGTTTGCGCGCGGCGTTGGTCTTGGGAGCTCGCGGTCATGGACGACCCTGCTCGGATTCGAATCAGTCCCCCTTCGGCCAGCTATGTCCGCGAGACGATCGCTCGACTTCCTCTGGCCGATGCCGTTTTGCATCTTCTGCGGTACGTGTTGCTGGGCGAATTCCTCGACGAAATGTACGAACGACATCGTGGCCGCGGCTACGAGGATATCCTCTCTTTTTCTTCCTTGGTCAACATCCTCGCCGACGCGCTTCTGGTCCACGAAGGCAGCGGCCGCAAGGCACTGCTCGATGCCCAGAAGCACGACCAACTGCCCACGGTCAAGGAGGCTTTCTACGGCAAGTTGCGTCGGCTTCCTATCGACCTGAGTATCGCCTTCTTGACCGAAGCAAGCGAAAGGATTCGCCAAGTCTTCCCCACGCCGTTCAACCCGTTGCCGGAGTCGCTGCACGGTTACGACGTCATCATCGTCGATGGCAAGAAGACCAAGCACGTGTCGAAAAGGCTCAAGCTTACTCGCAAGTTGGCGGGTCAACTCTTCGGCGCCAAATTTCTGGTGGGCTACGACCCGGTAGCCCGGTTGATCCGCAACGCAGCGGCCCATCCCGATGGCGAGCGCAACGACAGTCCCTTGGTCCCCGACCTTTTGGCCGATCTCGACTTGAAGGCCCCGCAGCGCCCACGGATCATCGTTTCGGACTCCCAGTTCTGCGACTTGGTGCAGATCGACCGTTATCGCCAGGCGCGATTGAATTTCGTGCTGCGCTACCACCCCAAAGTGCATTTCCACCCGGACCCGGCGCGTGCGCCACCACATTCACCGACGCGAAGGGCCGGCGTCTCATCGAAGAACACGGTTGGCTGGGCGCCGCCGCCGACCCGCGACGCTGCTATGTGCGTCGAATTACGTGGCTGCGGACCGACCACAAGGACTTGGTTGTCGTTACCGACCTGTTCAACGTCGCGAGGGATTCGGGGGATCCGGCACCGATCCCGGCTGCGGACCTGATAGACGTCTACTTGATTCGCTGGCGTATCGAGACTGTATTCCAGGAAGTGACAACTGTGTTCGGTCTCAAGAAGCTGATCGGCAGCACACCCGAGGCAACAGCGTTCCAAGTAGTATTCTGCATGGTGATATACAACGCCATCCAAGTGATCCGAGGCTACGTCGCCCAATCGCAGCCCGAGCCATTGTCCGTGGACGACATCTCGAACTCCATGCTGTTCGACAGCATCCGCCGAGAACTGGTCTCGGTGTTCACCGTCATTCCACCGGCCAGGCTTACGTTGGCTATCAAGCAACTCGCGAGCCCCGAGGACACGCGAGCGTACCTGACGGCGCGCATGGCCGGGTTGTGGGAACCAGGCTGGCGCAAGCGCGGAACAAAAACCCGCGTGTGTACGGACCCAAGCGCAAGGGCTCGGGCGCCCACACGTCCGTTTATCGCGTCTTGCAAGAGCATAAGTTGAAAAGTAGGGACCTAAAAGACACCGGTTAGAAGTTGTGCACAGCGGAGGGGCGAGGCTCCTGCCGAGCCGGATGTGAAAACGGCTCGCCGGGAGGCTCGCCCTCCCAGGATTGCGAAACACGATTTAGCTCGCGCAGCGCGCAAATCGAGGTCGTTCGCTGGCCGGTCAGGGTCCGTAGACATGCATTTTCGAACCGGGGCAAGTGAGCGGGATCGTGCGTGCGGGCCGTTGCCCGATGGCGCGCGTCGGGCAGGCGATGCGAGAGTCTGGGTGTCCGCGACACCGTGTTTGAAGTTTCGTCTGGCAAACGAGCCTGATTGCTTTTACGTTGGTCGTAGTGCGCTATTGTGCCAGGCCAGGACGGAACAAGCTTGCTGGAGCATGCCGGCGGGAGCCATCAGGTGGCGCTCCGGCAGCGTTTTTGCGGCCATCAGGATCGGCTCACGTCACGATCGCCTCAGTCGCATGCTGAGGAAGGCAGGCCTCCCATGTCTGATCCGGCATCGAAATCGGACGTTGTGCTCGGACAACTGGGTGACTTTCGGATCATTCGCGAGATCGGCCGGGGCGGGATGGGTGTCGTCTACGAGGCCGAGCAGGTCTCACTCGGCCGCCACGTGGCGCTCAAAGTGCTGCCGCAGCAGGCTCTGGCCGGCTCTTCCGATCTTCAGCGATTTCGCCTGGAAGCCCGAGCGGCGGCGCGGCTGCACCACACCAATATCGTTCCGGTCTTCGCGGTCGGCGAACAGGACGGCCTCCACTATTATGCCATGCAGTTCATCGTTGGCCTGGGCCTCAATGTGGTTTTCGCCAGGCTCCGCGCGGGGGCGAGCTCGCAGTCCACGGTCACCGTCTCGGCGATCCACAGCCTGGCCCCCGTGCACTTCCCGGACGCCCAGGCACCGGGTGAGGCAGGCACACCCGCCGGCTCCAGCACCGGCCCGCTGGTCGCCACGAGCACGCCCGGCGGCGAACACATCGTGATCGGGCTCGAGCCGTTGCCCGAGGTTTCGGACTCGAACAGCCCGAGTGGCCTCGACGCGTCGGTGAACCAGGCCGAGGGAACGCATTATCGCTGGATCGCCCGGGTGGGCCTCCAGGTCGCCGAGGCGCTGGCGTATGCCCACTCCCAGGGCATCCTCCACCGCGACATCAAGCCGTCGAACTTGCTCCTGGACGGGCAGGGGACCGTTTGGGTGACTGACTTCGGGTTGGCAAAGGCTGAGGGAACCGACGCCTTGACCCAGACCGGCGACGTGGTGGGAACATTGCGCGTATATGGCGCCGGAGCGGTTCGACGGCTGGTCGGACCCCAGGAGCGACATCTATGCGCTGGGCGTGACCCTCTACGAACTGCTCACGCTCCGCCCGCTGTTTGAAGAGCGCGTGCGAGTAAGGCTGATCAAGCGCGTGATGCACGAGCAGCCGCCGGCCCCGCGCAAGCTACAGCCGAAGATTCCGCGCGACCTGGAGACGATCGTCTTGAAGACGATCGCCAAGGAGCCGGCGCAGCGGTATGCATCGGCCGAGGAAATGGCCGAGGACCTGCGGCGGTTCCTGGCCGACAAGCCGATCAAGGCGCGGCGCACCAGCGCAGCCGAGCGGCTCTGGCGCTGGGGCCGGCGGAACCCGGCGCTGGCCGCATCACTGTCGTGCTTGTTTCTGTTCCTCTCGCTCGGGTGCGTCGGGGCCACGGTGTTGTGGCGGCGCGCCGAGCACCAGCGCGCCCAAGCTCTTGCCAACTTCGGCAGGGCCCGCGCCGCCGTCGATGACTACCTGAGCCAGATCAGCGACAGCCAGCTCAAGAGCGTGCCCGGGCTCCAACCGCTGCGCCGCAACCTACTCGGCTCGGCGCTGCGGTTCTATGAAGATTTCGTCAAGGAGCGCGGCGACGACCCGACGTTGAAGGCGGGCCTGGCCGGTGCACAGCTTCGGCTGGCCAGGATCCAGCGCGAGATGGGCGCGGATCGCCAGGCGCAGGAGGCCCTGGCCCAGGCGCTGGAACTTTACGAGACCGAAGCGCGCAACCGTCCCGCCGATCGCGGCGCCCGCGACGGCCTGGCGCAGTGCTGCGTCCAGATGGGCGTCGCCCAGATGCCGTCCGACCAGGCACTGGCGCGATTCGAGCGCGCCGTCGCGCTCTGGCAGGCACTCCGGCTGGCTGAGCCGGCTAACACCGTCTATCAGGCCGACCTGGCGAATACCTACAACCTCATCGCCGTCTTGCACGACATGAGGGGCCGGTTGCCCGAGTCGGTGCGGGCCCACGAGCAGGCTTTCATCCTTCGGCATGCGCTTGTCGCTGCCCATCCCGACGATCCATCATTCCAGAACGCCCTGGCCGAGTGTTTGAACAACTTGGGCGTCTTGCTCGATAAGACCAGCGTGGAAGAGCAGGAGAAGCTGGCGATGTTCCGCCGATCGGTCGAGCACAGCCGGCTCGCCTTCGCGGCTGCCCCCGGGGTATTGCGGTTCGGCCGTATCTTGATGGTGGCGCTGCGCAACATTGGGAGCTCCGAACTCGTGCAGGGTCACGCCGAGGAGGGGTTGCACGCTTTCCTCGAGTCGCTCGAAGTCACGCGGCAAATGGTGCGCGAGAACCCCGCGATCCCTTCGTTGCGGCGCGAGCTGTTCCAGGATTACTTAAGCGTGGCTGACACCCACCGCGAGCAAGGCCGGGAGGCCGAAGCGGTTCACAGCCACCGCCAGGCCATCGAGCTCTTGGACGCCCAGCCGAAAGAGACGGGTAAAGACTTTTTCAACATCGCCTGCTTCCTTGCCCTGTGCGCTCGGCCGGCGTGCGACCCGAAAAGCGTGCCGGATGAGGCCGAGCTCGCCGAGTGCCGGCTCCACGCCGACGCGGCGATGGCGGCGCTGCAGACAGGCGATCGCGGCGGGCTACGGGAACGCCGTTTCGTTAAAGCTGCGCGACGAGCTGAGTGCGCTTTATGACCGCGACGATTTCAAGTCGATCGTGGCGGCGCTGAAATCGGCCGCCCCGGGCCCGGTGCCAGCTCCGACTCGGGCGCAAGTGGCGGCCGTGCCCCGCGGCTCGTCCGCGACCCCTTCCCAGGCGCTCCCGGCGCCGAAGAGCGCGCCAGAAGGGGCCGGACGGTCTCGGAACGATGACGCCCAGCCCGCGGCCCTGCACGCGATCGGGGTGGTCGAGGCCGAGCTCGACCAGTTCGACGAAGCCGCGAAAACCCTCGATCAGGCCTTGGCGGCGCGCCAGGCCTTGGTTGTAGGCGATCCGGGGAACGCTCGATTTCGGGCCGATTGCGCCTCGACCCGGGTCGCGCAGGGACGGCTCGCCTGGCGGGCCGGCCGGCTGGCCGAAGCCGTCGGCACATGGCAGGAGGTAGATCGGCAGTTGGAAGCGGAAATGAAGGAGAACCCCAAGGAACCTGTCTTCGCCCAGGAATTGGCCGAGGCTGAGCGCGTGATGGGCCAATCCTACGCGGAGAAGGCTCTCTGGAGCGAAGCCGCCCTGGCGATGGCGAAGGCTGTCCGGCATGGGCTCACCGATCGCACAGCGGCGGTTACGCGCATGAGCTTGCTCGCGGTCACGCGCGACCGCGACGGCCTGCTCGAGCTGGGCCCCGAGCTGCTCTCGCGCTACGGCAAGGCAAGCGAGTCGCTCGTCGCCAGCGGCCTGGCCCGGTGGTGTGCACTCGTTCCCGGCGTCGTTCCCGACCCCGACCGGCTCGTATACCTCGCCCAGAGGGCGCCGATCATCGGGCACACGGATTCTCTCCGGCTCTTCAATCTCAGCGTGGCCGAGTACCGAGCCGGGCGCTTCGACGATGCGATCCATCACGCCCGGGAATCGCTGGCCGCAGATCCAGGTGGAGAAGCCGGCCCAATGGGCGCGCTGAGCGGGGCCGTCTTCGCCATGGCGTACCATCGGCTCGGACAGCACGACCTTGCAAGACACTGGCTCGAGAAGATCAATCAAGTTGACTGGCGGTCGGTCGGCCAATGGCCATCTCCTGAGTCTTGGTGGGAGCCCAGCGACTTCCTGGTGCTGAAGCGCGAAGCGGTCGAGCTCATCACCGGCAAGCCTGCACCCGACGATCCGTGGCTGCGCGAGGCCCGCGGCCGCGCATACACGCAGCTCGGCGAGCCGGACAAGGCCGAGGCGGAGTTTCAAGCCGCCCAGGCCGCGCGGTCTGACTCGAGCCGTCCGCAGAAGTCCGGCCCGAGGTTATGAGCGAAGGGCCACCACTTTTGAACTGGGGCAATTGAGCCGAACCGTGCGTGCGGGCCGTTGCCCCATGGCGCGCGTCGGTACGCCGTGCGCGCATCTGGGTGTCCGCTACACCAGCGTGCCGAGGTTCATTCTCGGCACAATCGCGGCTCCCGACCGTCTGGCTGCGAAACACGGCTGGCGTCGGATTGGTGTAAGCTACAGGAGAACGGAGTCTCCTACGACTGCCGTCCAAGCCGGCATCCAATCCGGTCGTGTCGCTTGAGTCTCACCGAACGCCCGAGGGCGGTCAAATATGTCAAGAAAGCGGCCAAGCAAGCGTATCGACGGCCAGTATCCGCATTCAGATCGAAACGCCGAGCTTCAGGAATATAGCTTCAGAGCCGTCGCCAATGCTCTCCCGCCTGAGAAGTTCGTCTTTCGCGAGGAGCGGAAAATCGACGCCGGCGTCGACGGAACGATCGAGATAAAGATCCTGGGCGATTACACGGGCATGCGGGCCTATGTGCAGGTCAAGAGCACCGAGCAGGACCTCCGGCCGAAGAAGGACGGATCGATCGCTTACCCGATCAAGGTGAGTAACCTTGATTATTTGCTCAACCACCCCTGTCCCCTTTATCTGCTTTACATCGTGAGGAAGCAGGAACTCCGTTACGTCTGGGCTTGGGAAGAGGTCCGCCGAATTGAGCGACAACAGCCTAGTTGGGCAAGTCGGCAGACAGTGACTCTGATGTTTAAGAATAAGCTCAACAGCCGCACTCGCCACCAGATCCACGAAAGGATCAGGGCCGATGCGACTCTAGACCGAAGCGCCCGGACTGTCTTAAGCGGGGCCGGCGCTGCGGAGACGGTAAAGATTGAGGTCGATAAAGCAGCGGAAACGGTCACCGACCCGACCCGAATTCGCGACATGCTTCTGAACTCAGGTCTGTCGGTAGTGTCGTCCGGCGCCGGACTGCGAGTTTTGGAATTGCTCACCCTTCTCAGCCCGAGCGACCGGCAATTGCCGAAAATGCTGCTGGTGAGCGCCTATGCCGAGCTCCTGCGAAGCCGTTATCTCCTCGCTTCAGCTCATGTCGCCGAGGCATTGGCCCGCTCGGACGAGCTACCGGAAGACGATCGCGATGTCCTGAACTGCCTAAAGAATATCTGCGACCAACAATGCGGCAGGATAACGACGCAAGAGTACAAACGGCGTCAGAAGGAAGCGTCAGAGAAGCAATCGGGGTCGTTCGCCGCGTGCAGCCGCATTTTGTACCTAAGGCAAGAGTGGCTATCGACGAACGACCCCGATCGGAAGCACGCTATCGCACAGGAGTTAGCGGTGGCAGTAGAAAGGGTCTGCTCCGACCGTGATTGCTCCGACGAGTTCAAGCTGCACGCCAGGCTGGTGCTGCTGTTTGTTCACGGTGGAGACCTGTTCTTCGTCTTCGCGCACGCGCTTGTCATCACCAATATGAGGCGCACTGTGGGGGCGCGTTCGTGTGCCGGCGATGAACTGCTGGCGGCGAATTCCGAATTCGCCAATTGGCTGGCCGAAGCCAACGCGGCCGTCGAGTCGTGCAGCACGTTGAGAAATCGAAGGTTATGCGGCGAGGCGCTTTATACCAGGGCGTCCGTGATCTTTGCGGTACATGCGATCGGCTTCGCCGTATCCACGGATGAGGCGCGGCAGGAGAAAAGCAAGTTCATAATCGACTCGGTCGTCCCGAGCCTGGATGACGCCGTCCGACTGTACGAGATCGACGACGACATCGAAGGGGTCCTACGATCGAGAGTCTTGACCGCGAATTTCTACGACTTGGTCGGTGAGATAACGCGAGCCCGAGAGCTTGCGAGCGCCGTGCGCACAAGGATTGAGGCGTTCGACTTCAAGGACCTCTCCGTGCAGGTCGATGCTCTGCTTGCAGGCATGCCCGCCCATCGGCAACTGGCGGCGCGGTACCGCAACCGCCATAGCGAGGACGCAGACGCAACCTATGCCTTCCTGAGCGACGAGGACGTCGAACGATATGCGAAGACGCATTTGGAGGCCATGAACTTACCGATTGACCGTCTTCCCTTGATGCAAAAGGATGTTGCATCTCAGCGCGGCATCGCGATCGAACGCAACCTATGGTGCAGGCATATCGACCTTGTTCAGGGCCTTTCGCATCTCCAGAGCAAGCGAACAGCCTACGCCGTCCCCACCGACTACTGGTGCATCTGTCACAAACACAGATACAAATCTGTGATTGGAGATCCCGATTGGTCCGCAATTATTCATGGCTTCAAGTCGGCGCAATGCGCCGGTTGCCCCGACCGCGATCCGAAGGGTATTGAGAAACCGCCATGGATCGATGGCCCGAGTGTGACGTGAGCTGCTCATCTTCGGGGCCACCAGACATCCACTTTTGAGTTTGGGGCAATTGAGCCGAACGGTGCGTGCGGGCCGTTGCCCGATGGCACACGTCGGGCACGCGGTGCGAGAGTCTTGGAATCCGATACGCCAGGAAGAGCATGCGTTTCTGGTTCACGTAGCAAGAGCAGAGGTATTTGGTTCATCCTGCATCGACCTTGCTCTGAAGCTGCGAAACCTCCATACTCCTTCCATACTGACGCGCCGGATTCTGCCGAGGACGAACAAGAGGTGAGCCGCTCGGGCACCAGGGTGGCTCGACGAGAATTCGGCGCAACGAATCGTCCATTACGAGGCGATCTCTCTTGCGCCTGATCCTCGTGTCACCATCCTGCATCACGGGACAACGCTCGAGCGCGCTCGCGCCATCGAGGCGAATGGTCCAGATCCGTCATACCGAGAACCAAGTAGCGGGAAGCTTCCTCCAGCCGAGGGCTTTTCGACCGTAATCGGCGACGGACGTCCCTGCGGCACCGGCACTCCGGAACTCGCCGCGCGAAACAAGCACGTGCTCTTTCCCGATGAAGGCGGCCCGGCTATCTTGGAGGTAGGCGTGCCCGAATGGATCATGGCGCTAGTCCACGCCGACCCAATCGCGGCCGGGCTGGCGCACAGCGGCGAAATCCGATTTGAGCCCGAAAGCGGGCTCAATGAGTTGCTGGCCGAATGGCACAATCTCAACAAACGGGTCATTCCATTGTGAGCGCCGACAACGTCATCAGCGAGCTGCTTTCCGCGCCGCTTGGGCCAGGCTGGACCGTGGATCGTCTGGCCGAGGAACTGCTCTGCGCAATCGCCGCGCGAGGCTCAGGAGCAGCGCAGGAATTCATTCTCGATGCAGAGACCACAACGGACCGCCAGTCACGCAGGATACTCCGGCCGCTCCTCGCGTGCCTCGCCAACAAATCGGCCGCCGAAGCGGGGACATCTCCCAACCTCTATGGCGGCCGCCTCTCGTTCCAGCGCCCAAGTCAAGAAGGACCAGTCTGGATCTTCGGCCAATTCGAGAATATCCCAGGAACGGCGCGTATCAGCCTTCGGCGGTCTTCTTCCCCGCCACAGCAAGGTTCCGGGTTCCGGGGACACCATGCGTAGTTATTGACGGGCGGTCGCGGGCTTAAGTGTCGTCGGTCGCGGCCCGATTGGCACGTCTTGTCTGACCTGCCTTGCCCCACCAGATGACCCAGCCGGGAAACCGCCGGCAGGGCCACCAGACATCCGCTTTTGAATTGGGGCAATCGATCCACATTGTGCGGGCGAGCCGTTGACCGCGACGCGCGTCGGGTGTGCTGTGCGAGCGTCCGGGTGTCCGCTACACCGTGTTTTCGGCACACGCAACCGCCGCGCCCGCAGCCGAAATCCCGAGGCATGCACTTCTGCGGGCGGCTACCGCTCATGGCGTTCCCTTCCGCAAATCGTCCGTCACTGCGACGCATCCCGACCCACGCTGATCACCAGACTGTGGGCCTCGGCGAAGGTCGGTGGCTCGTACTTGTCGGCAAGTTCTCGGATGACGCCCTCCGGCACCGGGCGGTCACGCCGGGCGTTTTGGCTGAGGATCACCGGCAGCGGCGGCTCGACGTAAACGATCTCGATGCGGGCGTCGTAGTCGGCGAACAGGTCAATCCACCGGCGCCGGGTCTGACGAAGGATATTGGTGGCATTTAGAGCGAACGACCGACCCAACCGCAGGTGTTCACGACACCGCTCCCTCGCGACCTGGATCACCTCGCCTTGGTCATCGGTCGCTTCAACGTCGAGTTCAACTCGAAGGTTGTCGAGTGAGACGACGGGAAGGCCGGGACGATTCGCCGCCAGCCAGGCATCCTTGCCACTGCCTCGTTCCACGTCATGACCAGATATCGGCCCCCTCCTTCAACCGATTCACCGTGATGTCCTGGTACTGCCAATGCTCGCTCTGCTTGACTTTCTCGACGAATTCGGGCCGTACAAACTTGGCCCGCCCGGACACGACGCCATCGTGCTCGGTTCGGAGGTACAGCCCTTCCATCAGGTGATCGATGCGATTGGTGAGCGGGTTCTCGAACTCGCTGTCGAAGCCTGATGGACCGATCAGAACCATGAGCTTCTCTCGATCCAACGCCCCTACGTGTAGCACAGGAACCGTGTGAATGCCTGTTCCTTCCAGCAGGGCGAGCCGTCGTTGCAGACTCAGGAACACTTGGCCTTGCTTGTCGTAGATGTCGAATTCAAAGAAGTAATGGGGAAGCTGCCGATAGTGGACCGAGTGCCGAGCGTAGACCCATTCCCCGAAGAGGATGTATCGATCCTCCAACAGACCCTCCAGGACCGGCTTTTTCACGGCGCACCACTGCTTGAACAGGTCGTACTGGGGATGCATGCCTTGGGTGATCAGATGCCCCCGACACTGGAGCACCATCGCTCCCTCATCTGTGAAATGGATGCCGACGTTGGTACCGTCGAGCTTCTCCTCGACGATCAAGGATTCGTCGGCGATGAAGCGTCGGGACTCGGGTTCTCCGAGGTGCTTGTCGTCATCAGTCCCTCTAGACCCGAAGAGGTGGGGCGTTCTGGGGTACTTCACGAACTCGCCGTATGAGCTACCCATGACCAACTCCGCCCTCTGCGTCGATGCCTCAAGCCGCTCGACAACAGACTCGATCGCCAAAAAACCGCATCGCAGAAGCCGACCTGCCACTGTATTCCAGGGGGCTCAGCCTGTCGTGACATTGTTCTGGCACCCTTGTTATGATACGTATGAGTCCAAGGTATAAGGAGGGGCGATGCCCGGAAACCCAAAAACGAAGCGGACCGCCAAGTTCGACCTCCGGCTATCACCCGAGGCGAAAAAAAAGCTCCAGGCCGCCGCAAGCGTCACGCGGCGTTCGGTCAGCGAGTTCGTCCTCGAGAGCGCGCTAGTCCGCGCCGAAGAGACGCTGGCGGACCGGAGCCGGTTCGGGCTCGACGCCGTGCGTTGGAAGGCATTTTTGGAGGCGCTCGACGCACCGCCGCGCGACCTGCCACGATTGACTCGGTTGTTTGAGGAACCGAGCGTATTCGAGGGCGGGGCGACCCGGTGAACGATCCGCTCCGGATCGAAAGGACATCCGGCGCATCGCGGGATCTTGACCGTTTCGGGCCGCCACACATCCACTTTTAAATTTGGGGCAATTGAGCCGAACCGTGCGTGCCGGCCGTTGCGCGATGGCACGCGGTGCGAGAGTCTGGGTGTGCTCTACGCCGCAACAGTATTGGTGTCGGGTTCACCTTCCCCTAGGGATTGACCGTATCGGCCGTCGAGCGACCTGAATGGTGCCGGCCGTCGCCGCGCTCGGCGCGAGCAGATCGGCCAAGGTGCTGCCCGGTCCGGCGATGGCTCCGCGGCGCTCGTCGAGCCTGGCGAACTCGCGCCGCCGGTCACCGCGGTTCGGGCCCGCCGCGATCGCCACGGTCAAAAAGGCCCGCGCCTCGAACCAGCGGCCGAGCCGTTCAGCCAGGGCGGCCATCTCCGCCGCGTCGCGCATCGGCTGATTCCGCAGATACAGCTTCAGGTAGCGAGCCTCGAGCCATTCGATTGTGGACTTCTTGTCCCGAAGCGCGGCGGCCCGCTCCGCTTGCCCCGCGCTGCCCGCCAGTTCAGCCAGCCGGTCGGAGGCCTTCAAGTCGGTGGGATCGGCATCGACAAGGGTTTCCAGAGCACGCCGCTGCGACTCGACGTCCCCACGCCGCGCGGCAAGCCAGGCCGCCAGCTTCGCGGCGTGCGCCGGCGTCGACTCCTTGACCGGCAGGTGCTTCAGGGCCTCCTCGACTTTTTCGACGCGATTCGCCGCTAACGCCCAGTCCAGCCGTGCCCGCCAGACCGCAACATCCTCGGCACGCTGCTGCAGGCAGGCATCGAGCCACTTCACGGCGTCGTCGCATGAGCCGCTGCGCAGGGCCACGTTGGCTCTTCCCAGCCAGATCCGATCGTCGTCGGGAGCCAACCGCGCGGCCTGATCGAGGTCGGAGCGGGTCGCCTCGGCCGTGGGGACAGTCCGCTGGAAATCGATGTGGAGCCGAACCAAGATGATGGCTTTCTCCGAAGCTCCCTGGCCCGCTTCGTTGAGGAGGTCCCACTGCGCCTCGATGAGCCGCTGGGCTTCCTCGAGACGTCCTTGCAGGGAGTAAATCGGCCGGAGCAGGATGGGCAAGCCCAATCGATGCGTCCGACGATCGTCGAGCGCTTCCTTGACGATCTGTTCGGCCTTGGCGAGCCGCCCGCGCTCGATTTCGATCCGAATCCGGCCCTGAAACGCCCGAGCGGCGAACCGAGAATCGGGCGGAACCCGGGCCCAGGATTTGACGGCCGCATCGGTCCGCCCGCGCGCCAGCTCACAGGTCCCCAGCAGGTAGAGGCCCTCATCCGAATCGGGCCTCCGGGCCATGATCGCCATCAACTGCCGCGCGGCGGTTGCGTGCAAGCCGGCCTTGATCTGCTGGCGAACCTCCGCGAGCGCCCGCCGCTCGCTGCGGACCTGCCCCCAGCTCCAGCCACTAAAGAACAGCCCCGCGGCAACGACGGACAGCACCAGCACCCGCCCCCATCGTGCTCGACCCCTGCCCATCGTCGTTCCTCGCCCGACCGCGGCACCGCGAATCTCAACCTCGTCTATTCCATCTGGTCGTTCAACGCGTGCCGTGGCTGAATCTGGCTGGAGCAGTTTTTCCGGCAATGGGCTACGGCACGCGGCCTGCCCTGAGCCGGGCCGAAGGGAGCGTGCCTGCTACAACGTTCGTCGCGGCCATCTCCACGGGCGCTGCGTGCACGGCGCATAGAAGTTACCGAGTGAGACTCGAATGCAGCACCGAGACAAGGCACAGAAAATCAGAATCTCAGCGAGAATGACCTACGGTTTTCGCCCCTGTGGGCGATCATCGAAAACGGCCAAGTGTAAGCCACCTTGCAGAGTTTCTGGTTTCCTGCTTTCCTGGGTTCCTCATTTAACCCTTAAAGAGTGGCGGAAACAAGATCGCGACACTCATGCAAGCGAACCGCACGGGCTCGAGACCGCCCACAATCGAGACCGTCAGGTGAGTGGCACGGAGGACAACCCATGCGAAATCTCACCGTCAATGTACTCATCATCCTCAGCGTTCTGTCGTGCGCCAGCAGCCCAAAGCGCAGGGCCTGCACAAGAGATTCCTGCCAATCTCGTGCTGGAGCGATTCGCCGTTGCGAAAAACGGCGAGCTCTTGTTGGTGCCGGTTACGGTCGCAGCAAAGGACTACCTCTTCGTCGTTGACACCGGAGCCACGTGGACTGTTTTTGACACATCGATTCCCCTCGGCCAAGCCGTTGAAGTGGCCACGATGCAAGCGGCTGAAGGAAAGGTTGAGGTCAAGGTGTATCAGCCCCCCGAAGCCAGAGTCGGCCGGACTTCACTCGGCCCTCTCGAGACAGTCGGCGGCACGGACCTCGACTCTATCCGCAAGGTTTCGGGTCACCCCGTCCACGGGTTCCTGGGAATGGACTTCCTGGGCAGGTACGTCGTTCACATCGACATCGAGAAGGGCGAAGTTCTGCTCCTGAAGTCGGCACCGAAGAGTGCCGGAGTCGAGTTACCCATGTCATGGGACCCCAGCGGTCGTCCGCTTATCGCGGCGGAACTCGCTCCAGGGGAACGAATCCGTTTCATGGTTGATACAGGATCGCAAGGTTCAAACAGCGGGAGTCTAGGGATTCTCGAGATCCAGTCACTGGTGAGGAAGGGCCAGTTCCGAGAGATCGGCAAAGTTTTACAGGAATCCATTTCGGGGACAAGTTCTCACGCATTATTCCAGGGAGCGGATCTGAGCATCGGAGGACTCGCCGTGCGCTCGCCGATCTTCAGGGAGTCGCACGGATCGATGCCGAATGTTCTGGGCCTCGGATTCTGGTCCGTTTCGCGGCGACATTCGACTTCCCGCAGCGCAAGGTCTACCTTCGCAAGTCCGCTCATTTCGACCGACCCGACCGCTATGATTCAACCGGGCTCTATCTGTGGAAGACACGCGATTCGATCGAGGTGCATTCATTAGACCCCGACAGTCCCGCTGCCCGAGCCGGTCTCAGGAAGGGCGACGTACTCGTGGAGCTCGATGGCCTGAAGGCCGACAAGACAAGTCTCTTCGACCTGTACATCGCACGCTGCAAGGGTGGCCCGTTGACGTGCGTGATACGGCGCGATTCACAAGAGCGACGGTTGAACATCGGCCAAACGCGAGGTTCAGGCACGGCACTTGACATTCACAGGGACTGAGATGCCCGATCAACGCTCTCCTAAGTCCTGGCGGCACCGTTTCCGAATCAGCGTGCGGGCGTTTCTTGCCCTGGTGCTGATCGTCGGGTGCGCTTTGGGCTGGATCGCCCGCGCCCATGTTCAACGCGATGCGGTGGCCGCGTTCAGAGAAGTCGGCGGCTCGGCCTATTACGAGTTTCTTGACCTCAGCAACACCGACGCGAGCGATGCCGGACTCGCGAGTCTGAAAGGTCTCGCAAACCTTCAGAACCTCGAACTCCAACGCAGCCGGGTCACTGACGGCGGCCTGGTGCACCTGAAGGGGCTGGTGAGCCTTCGGTATCTCGATCTAAGCTACAACGGGATCAGCGATGCCGGCCTGGCATCCTTGGCGGGGCTCGCAAGCCTTCAGAAGCTCGACCTCAACGGGACCAAGATCACGGATGCCGGAGTGCAGCAGCTTCAAAAGGCGATGCCGAAGATTACGATCGAGCGATGAGTACTCGTCAGCGCATTGCGCGAAGTATCCGAGGCCCGGCCCGTGCGATCATCTCGCTTGAAATCGTGGAATTTCATGCAGAATGTCCATCAAGCCATTCTCGTCGTGTCAACACTTTTGGGCTCCTGGCTCGGGATGCAGGCGGCGCACGAGTCGGGGCACGCCCTCGGGGCTGTCCTCACCGGCGGAGAGATCGCCACCATCGTGCTCCACCCGCTCAAGATCTCGCACACCGAGGTGATCAAAAACCGACATCCCTTGGTCGTCGTCTGGGCGGGTCCCTTGGTGGGGGTGCTGTTGCCGCTGATTCTCTGGTGTCCGCTCACGGTGACGCGAGTGCCGGGCGCATTCGTCGCGCGGTTCTTCGCCGGGTTCTGTCTGATCGCCAACGGGGTTTACCTTGGCATCGGCTCGTTCCTCGGCACCGGCGACTGCGGGGAGATGCTCCGGCAGGGGTCGCCCGTCTGGGTCCTCAGATTGTTCGGTGGCGTCGTCGTGCCGATCGGCTTCTGGTTGTGGAGCGGACAGGGTCTGAACTTCGGACTGGGGGACGCCCAGGGGAAGGTCAGCCATCCGGTGGCCTACGGCAGCCTGGTGATCTTCTCGTTGCTGGTGCTCTTGGGGCTAACCGTGGACGGGGCGTAACAGATCTGCGCGGCGTTCCTGCCCGTCAGGGCCGGGCCGCTGGGGGTCGAGGCGATTTGTCCGTACGGGCAGACTTGCGTATGGTCGTTCCAGGGCCTGAAGGACCTTGACGAAGTGATCACGGACGAATTGGTTGACGGGGTGGAGGTCTACGGCTTCATCGAGCCCGGAACGGCCGATGACCACGTTGTCACGAAGAACCAACTCGCCGTCTTCACGAAAGGATCGATCCACGGGGGCCCACCGGAACGGGAGGGTGGTCTTAAACGCATGAATTCGCGTCGACGGTTTACAGCCGTTCTCGGATGCCGCGGGAAGGTGAACTGGGTGAACCAGAAATCAGCCTGCACGTTCGAACGAGGCTGAGATGTCAAACCAAGCTCATAACAAACCCCGGCGGCACTGGGTCCGACTCAGCCTGCGGGGCCTGATCCTCCTGGTGCTTGTGATCGGGGGTGGGCTCGGATGGATGGTCCACAGAGCGCGAACCCAGCGCGAGGCGGTGGCGGCGATCCGGAAGGCCGGCGGGTGGTCGGCTTACGAATGGGAGTCGGGTAATCCCGCACTCGCGGGGCAAGAGCTCTGGGCGCCAAAGTGGCTCGTGGACCAGATCGGAGTAGATTATTTCGGTCCCGTCACCGTTGTCGGCTTCATCGACAAGTCGGGAATCGATTCGGTGATCGCACCGATCGCGCGTCTGACCCGACTGAAGGTGCTGCGTCTCGATCAAACCCTCGTGAACGACGCGCAACTGACGAATCTCGAAGGGCTGACCGAGATCTCCGTTCTCGGCCTCGGCGACACTCAAGTCACCGACGGCGGGATGGCGCATCTGAAGGGTCTCACCAGGCTGACCTTGCTCGACCTCCGTGGCACTCAATTCGCCGATGCCGGGCTGGCGCAGTTGAGGGGGCTGACCAAGCTTTCGAGACTTCACCTCGCCGGTACCAAGGTCACCGACGCCGGGCTAGCGGAACTAGAGCGGCTGACCCAACTCTCTGAGCTCAGCCTGAGGTTCACTCGGGTTACCGACGCCGGGCTGGTGCACCTGACGGGCCTGAGCAACCTCTGGCAACTCGATCTCAGCAGCACCCAGGTTTCCGACGCCGGACTGGTGCAGCTTAAGGGCCTGCGCAACCTCGTTACGCTCGACCTTCTCGACACTCAGGTCACCGCCGCAGGTGTGAATGAGCTCAAGCAGGTTCTGCCGAACACGACGGTTTATTACGGCCGACGGCGGCCGCCATTTTGATGCCAAGCGCCGCGCTGGGCTGGTGAGAGCCGCGGAGCGGCGCACCGGCATGATGCAGGTTTGCTCCGCGCGGCTAGAGAGAGCGTAACGCCGGAACAGATGCGTCACCCGCGTCACCCACGTCACGTCAATTCATAAATTCTTTCCAGGATCGCGGTTCTGGCTTTCGAGCGAGACGTCGAAGGCAGGGCCGGGTGCGTCGCGGTGCGTCACGGTGCGTCACGGGCTCCTTGACGATAAAGCTGACTTTGCAGAGTTTGCGGAGGGATCGGGCACTGCGTCAGCCATGCCGCAGCCTTGGCAGTGCCGGATGAGGGCCGCTCGGCAGATATCGGTCACCCGGCTGGCTGTTGAGTCTGGCTCTCTGCCTCGGACCTGGCGACCGTGATGACTCGCCCGCTGTGCGATCGGGCCGCTGTGCAGTCGATGCCGATCGTCCGCAGTTGGCCAGCCAGGCGCCGCAGCATCGTCGAGAGCCCCCAGGGTGATTTAGGCCAGCCGGTTGCAACGGACGCGTGTTCCGGTCGAAAGCCGTCGAGTATGCCGAGCAGCTCGGTGGCGGAGCAATGGAGCGAGCGGTACGAATCGAGCGCCGAGGTCAGCGCGACGAAGAGCGGCGAGTCTTCGAGCGCCTGCTCGCAGGTCGCGCGGCGGTTGGCCTGGTAGGCGTCAACGAACGTGCCCGGCGCCCAGCCCAGGCCGCGCACCACGGCCTCGCCCCACCGCTCGAGGTCGGCCATCCGCGACAAAGCGCGCAGCCGCACCTCGGGCCGGAGCCGAATGCCGCCCGAGACAGCATCCAAAAGCGAGCCAAGGAGCTGGGGGTGTTCGCGGCGAAAATCCGCCCAGAACTCCAGTCGTTCCAGGCGTTGCTCGGGGAAGATCGCGCCGAGCTGGAGAAAAATGCTTCGATCGACCAGGTCGCCGCGCCTGACGAAGTCGTCGATCCCGCTCAAGATGATCGGCCGCTCGGCGTTGAAGACCGTCTCACGATCGTCGGTGAACAGGCTGCGGGCGGCGAACCCGCCGCCGGTGGAAAGCCGGCAGAGCGCGTCGGACTGCCCGTTGGTGATGGCGCTGGTGTTGTCATAGATCTGCAGCCAGGCATTATGCGCGGCGACCATCAGGTCGCGTTCGCTCCTGGGTAGGCCGCGGGGCAAGCTTTCGTGGGGGTCGATCAAGTGGCGGCACACTTCAGCCAGCGTGGTCTTGCCCGACCCCTGTTCGCCCGTGAGGACCAGAAGCGGGTACGGCCCGACCGGCCGCATCGCCGCAGTCAGCCAGACCACCAAAAGCGGCCACTGGGACGCACTGACGTTGACGTATTTTCGGAGGGCGTCGATCGACCCGCCGCGCTGCGGCGCGGGCAGCGCGAGCTGGCCCGGCGGGCGCCAGAATGCGACGCTCGGATGCGCGACGATTTCCCAGCCTTCGCTCTTGATCTTGACGGCCTGACGGCCGTGATCACCCAGGTCGAGGAGACAGGCGTTCGCAGCTTCGCCGGGTGCGACTCGCAGAAACACGGGCTCGACGCTCTTGTTGAGCTCGGCCCGCCCGCGAAGCATCGCCACGATGTTGGCCACCGCCGCCGGGTGCGGCATGCAGCCGGTGGCCTCGTGGTGCCATTTCAGCAGCAAACGACGAAATTCGCCCGAGCCCAGCCGGTAATACTCGACCTGTCCGTCACAGGGCACCCCGGCGTAATGCCGCCCATCGGCGGCGCGGATGGCTCGCACCTGCACCGTCAAGCGCGAGCAAATCATAGGATTTGCGTGCGTCGAGACGAGGCTTTTCGATTTTCTCGATCGGCGGCACGGGCGGCGTGCCCGTGCCGTCGATGACATTTTCCCGATGTGGCTCGCACGACAGCGCAGGGGCTGGCATGTCGGCGCCGGCGCCGTTCCCAGTGGTTTGTGGTTGTGGTGCAGGCGTCTCGCCCAATGTCACTTAGTATTTATGTTCACCAGTTTTCGCTTGCGCTCCGGGAATCGGCGCCGTCGCGCTATCACTTGCCGTGGATAGCTTCGGAACTTCTTGCGGTTGGGCAGGCGGCACTGTGCCGCCGCCCTGAGCAATTTCTCGAATCGCGCTTCAATTTCTTCGGGAGTCCTCACCGAAGCCAACCCAGTTGAAAAGGCCTGAACGAGATGCATGATGCGCGTGAAACTCAACTGACGGGGTTTGACCCCGGCGCAGCGCGCTGCGAGCCGCCGCACCTGGATCACGAGATTATAAGCCACGATCCCGAGCAGAAGCTCTTTCTCGACCATGTCCACGGTCCGCGACGAGAGGCGGTCCATGGCCAAGGTCTGTTTCACGCTCTTGATATCGCCCTCGACCGACCAGCGCAGCCCGTAAAACGTTGCCAGCTCCTCGGGTGTGGATCCCATGTCGGTGGTGAAGAGTCGAAGGACAACCGTCTTGCCCTCGCGTTCGACGGACACCTCGATCAAGCGCCGCGAACCACGGCGTCCGCCGGAAGATCGGGATTGTTCCGGCGATCCCAGCGGGTCGGGCGCCATTCAACAGTCCACTCGCCTGGTCCGACAGGTGCCGCTTGGGAAACCAGCGCCGAAATCGCGCATCGGTCATCCGCACCAACACGTCGTGTCCGGCTTCGATGGCGGCGTGGGTCATGGAGAAGATCCCGAAATTGCGATCGTAGACGATCATGGCCGGCCCACCCAACTCACCCAGGATCTGCCGGGCCAAGTCCGTTTCGCTGACCGCATCGGGACCATACATGGCACCGTAGTACGGTCGTGTGGCCAAGCCGCTGCCCAATTCGTATGCCATGACCTTGCGGATTACGGGCCAGTGCGACGAGCCGTGCTGGTTCGTCGCTGGGGGAAAGCGGTGAACCAGTTCGGGATAGTGACCCGTCGTGACCGACGTGCCATCGATGAGGAAAGCGCGGCGCCCATTCCAAAGAGGTGGTTCGCCTTCGATCATGGTTCGAGCGGTGACTTTGATGGCCCGATCCGCCGCCTCAACGGGGAGGTCCGAGCGAGCTTGACTGTACCCGCCAGTGTTAGCGGAGATGTCCCCATCGCGGCGCGTTTACACTCCGGCAGCCTGCACGAAGTGGCTCCCAAGATCATCTCGGCAACGGCCGCTGCCATCGATTCGCCTTGCCGGGTACGTTGATAAACCATGAGCCAAACCACCATCCAGGTCGTGAACACACGGGCGTGCCCGATGTCAAATTGTTCGAGCTCCGATCGAGGCAACAGTTGTCCGAAGAGGTCGAGGAGGTCAGCGGTTTTGTAATCGGGGGATGGAACGGCCATGGCGAGAAATCCTTTCCGAATGGCCAGTTATGTACCAGGCGAGCCATTCCTGTAGCTCAGCCCTACCAGCTTGCTGTATCGGCCAAAAACACTGTTCAGAAATACTAAGTGACATTGGGCGTCTCGCCTGCGCGCAATTCCGTAGGTCCTGGGATGTCGGCCACGGGCTCCAAGACCGCGGCGCGGTCTCCAGCGCCTGAGCCCTGCTCGCTCGGCTCGGCCGGCATGGCCGCTGCGTGATCGGCCGCAGGCGTTCGGAGGTCGTTGCAGAGTCGGGTCGATTCGTCGGGTGCTGCGGTGTCCGTGGCACCCGTGACCTGGGGCGGTTCCGACTCCCTCGCTGGCGCTTCGGGCTGGTGTGGCTCCCTCGCTTGCGCTTCCCTCGACTGGGCTCGGGACAGGTCGGGCTGGTATGGGACGATCGCGTGGACGGGGGCGGGGCTAGCTTCCGCTTGTTCTCGGGGCTCATCAATCGGCATCGCGCTGATTTCATCGGACACGGCGCGCGAGGTCGCATCGTACGCCTGCCGTCCCACCAGGCCCATCGCCGCGAGAATGCGCTTCTTCGTAGCATCCCTTGCCGCTGCCGCACGCCACCAGCGACGCGCGAGTAAGGACCAGAGTGCGCGGTTCAGTCCGGCACGCCGGGCACCGCGCCTCAAACACATCGGCCGCGACCCTGCGCGGATCCAATCCAAGCTGCTTGAGCCGGTGCAACACATTGAACAGCGGGTTCGAGTGCATGTCGTCATGCCTCCATGTCCTGACGGAGCACGTAACAGCTTTATATAGCGATATCGATCGGCTTCCTCCCCATTATCCTTGAGCATAACCGCTACACATGGCCGATTCTTCGAATTGGATCCCCGAAGTGGCCGCGTAGGTCAGGCTTTCGAGCCTGACAGGTTGATTGGGTTCTGGAGGTGACGAAGACGAAACGGAACGATTCGCCGGGAGTGAGTCCCGCCGGGGTAGCGAGTGCGATCCCGCCAGCCTGGGCACGGCCATCGCCAGCGCAAGCCGACCTTTCGGAACGTCCATGTACCTGACGGCCTGCGAGTCATTGAGTCGTCTACGAAGCTGGAGCGCCAACATCCGCCTTAACCCGTCGCGTCAACTCGGTGAGTGCTGTTATGATCGCGGCCCACAGCGGTCGACCCGTCGGCCGGCCGGCGCCTCGTTTCGCGTCTGCACCAGGAGCCCGACCTTGTACCATTTTGCCCTGATCGGCCTGATCGTCGGTTTTCATTCGACGACCGATTCGTCTGCGTCGACGAGTGCGGAGCCGAAGCCGAAGCCTCTCGTGATAAAGGCCGGCCGGCTCTTCGACGGCACGGGCGATGCTCTTCGCACCGACCAGGTTGTCGTCGTCGAGGGTGATCGGATCACGGCCGTCGGTCCGGCCGGACAGGTCAAGAAGCCCGAAGGCGGTGAGGTGATCGACCTCTCGGGAGCGATTGTCCTGCCGGGGTTGATCGACGCGCACACCCACATCGGCACGCGAGCCGACCGCTACGAAGAGATCGCCAAGTTCAAAGACACGCCGTTTCAGAGCGCCTTCGCCGCGGTGAAGCACGCGAAGATCACGCTCGAATCGGGCTTCACCATGATTCGCGACGTCGGCAGCCGGCCGTTCCTGGCGGTCGACCTGCGCACGTCGATCGACGAGGGTTTCATCCCGGGCCCGAGGGTCGTGGCCAGCGGACCGGGGATTTCGATCACGGGAGGGCACGGCGACCTGAACAACTACGCGCCCCAGGTCCGCGTGACGATGTTCCCGGAGGAACGGGACTACAAAATCGCCGACGGTGTTGACCAGGTTCGTCACGTGGTTCGTGCTCAGCTCAAGCACGGGGTCGACGTGATCAAAATCCACGCCTCGGGGGGCGTGCTCTCACGCGGGGACTCGCCGAAGCGCCTCAGTTCACGGTTGAGGAACTACGCGCGGCCGTCGAAGAGGCCCACGCCGCCGGCCGCAAGGTGGCCGCGCACGCACACGGAGCGCAGGCGATCAAGAACGCCGTGACCGCCGGGGTCGATTCCATCGAGCACGGCAGCCTGATCGATGACGAGGGGATCGCGCTCTTGATCAAACACGGTACCTGGCTCGTGGCCGACATCTACAATGACGACTACCTGCTCGGTCGCGCCCGCGAATTTCACATCCCGGAAGAGTTCATCGAGAAGGAAAAGAAGCTGGGACAAATCCAACGCGACAATTTCGCGAAGGCGGTGAAGGCGGGCGTGAAGGTCGCCTTCGGCACCGACGCGGGCGTCTACCCGCACGGCGAAAACGCGCGTCAATTCGCGTACATGGTCAAGTACGGCTTAACCCCCGCCCGGGCGATCCGCGCAGCGACCTCCGACGCCGCCGAGTTGCTCGGACGGTCCAAGGACAACGGCCGGAT
>CAWHMZ010000008.1:0-1677272 GCA_963830625.1 uncultured Isosphaeraceae bacterium
CGACTCACCAAGGCTCGGTGCAAGCGGCCGCGGCCTGACCAGCCATGTTATCCGTCGCTTGCGCTTAACAATCAGAATAGTGCCCGGCTATCGTACCACATCGCCGTGTCCACCCGCGACGCTCAGGACTTATGGAGCAAGAAGGCCGGGTGGAACTCTCAATCCGCAATCTAAGTGAGGAGCGCAGTCGTGTTGTGGTGTGATGCCGCCGAGCCGCCCCAGACTCACGCCGACGGGAGCACTGATGGCTGCTCCCTGAGAAACGTCGCTGAGCCGATCTCTGCACCGAAGAGTTCCCGTCTGTCCAGCACCGAACTCCCCCACAACGGGGCCGACGTCTCCGCCGGATCCTGCGCGAGCAGCCCGGTGGTCCGTCCGACGATGCACCATTTCGGACTCAAGACGACTAACCTCGACGCCATGGTCGATTGGTACGCCAAAGTGCTCGGCATGGAAGAAAACCACCGGAGCCCGAGTCGCGCTCAAGCGTCCACCGAATCCGGATGGCGGACCGCCTGGGTCAGTAACGATCAGGCTAACCACCGCATCGCAATCATGGCGCTGCCGGGGCTCGCCGACGATGTGCAGCGCAGCCGGCACAGAGGCCTGCACCACATCGCATTCGAGTTCCCGACGCTCGACGACCTGTTAGCCACGTTCCGGCGACTCAAGCTCTTAGGGATCGAGCCCGTCCGCGCCGCCGACCACGGGGCGACGATTTCCTTCTACTATGAGGATCCCGACGGCAACAGCATCGAGCTCTTGGTCGATAACTTCGGCGACGGACGCCTGTCGAGCGAGTTCATGCGGATGTCGGCAGCATTTGCCAGCAATCCGATGGGTGCCGACGTCGATCCCGAGCAGATTCTCGCAGCTCGCGCTGCGGGGACGTCCGTTGCCGAGATCCACGAGCGAGCCTACGCTGGCGAGTATTGCAGCGCGAGCGGCTTTTTCCGTCACTACCTGGCCTCAGCGGCCAATCGAAACGGTGGCCGGTAGAGGCCGTCCCGTCTGCGGGACAAGTTCCGACCGCCGCGCTGGCAGTTCCCGTGCCATCCGGGCACGGAATCGAGCAGCCGTCGCTCGTGGTTCGACCTCCCATTTTCTCCGTCCCTAAGAAGGCGGGATCATCAATCCCGATCCGTTTCACCTTCGCGCTGCGTCTTGCTGCGCGGGAACTCTTTGTCATGGCATTCCATTCGCAAGACCCATCTTCAACGAACTTTCGACGGTGTTGCCATGCAAGGTGTTCCCGATGGGTGTGGAGCAAGAGATCAGCGAGGGCATCCGGGTCGAGCAGAAGTTGCGCGCCAGCGAGGAACGATTCCGCGGTACCTTCGAGAACGCCGCTGTCGGCATCGCGCATGAAGACCTGAACGGTCGTTTTCTCCGGTTGAACGAGCGGTTTTGCACCATTCTCGGCTACCCGCCCTCGGAGTTGGTCGGCAAGACGCTCTCCGAGGTGACCCACCCTGACGACCTGGCTGCCGACCTGGCATGTCTCCGGGCGTTGACGCGAGGTGAATTACCCAGCTACACGATGGAGAAGCGGTTCATCCGCAAGGATGGCACGCCCGTGTGGTCCCTTCTCACCGTCTCGGTGCAGGTCGACGCGGCAGGCGAGCCTGCCTACTGCATCAAGATCATTCAAGACATCTCGGAGCGCAAGCGGCTCGAGGGCGAGCTCCGAGAAGCCAAGGAACTGGCGGAGGCCGGAAACCGTGCGAAGGACGCGTTCCTGGCGAATGTCAGCCACGAGCTCCGAACGCCTATGAATGCCATCCTCGGCATGACCGAGTTGGCCCTCGACACGCAGCTTGCCGACGAGCAACGCCAGTACCTGACGACAGTCCAGTCCGCTGCCGACAATCTGCTCGGCATTTTGAATGACCTGCTCGATTTCTCCAAGATCGAGGCCGGCAAGCTCGAGCTCGACCCCGCCGACTTCTCGTTGCGGGCCGCACTCGGCGACACGCTTCGCACCCTGGCCACGCGTGCCCATAGGAAAGGCTTGGAGCTAGTCAGCCACGTCGAGGCCAATGTGCCAGACGCCCTGGTCGGCGACGTTTCGCGGCTGCGCCAGGTGCTGGTCAATTTGATCGGCAACGCCATTAAATTCACCGAGGAGGGTGAAGTGGTTCTGCGAGTCGAGATCGAGGCCGACGCCGGCTTCGCACCGACTCGGGAAGCCTCGATCCGTTTCGTGGTGAGCGACACCGGCATTGGTATCCCGCCCGATAAACGAGCGATTATCTTCCGGCCCTTCGAACAGGAAGACACCTCGACCACGCGGAGATACGGCGGCACCGGCTTGGGACTTACGATTGCCGCCCGGCTCGTGGCGATGATGGGGGGCGCGATAAGCGTCGAGAGCGAATCGGGTCGGGGCAGTACCTTCGCATTCACCGCACGGTTCGGCCTAGAGCAGCGACCGGTCGAGCCCGTCTCCGACCAGGCGCCGAGCTTGCTCCAAAACTTGCCCGTGCTGATCGTCGACGACAACCTCACCAATCGCCGAATTCTGGAGCAATGGCTCAAGAGCTGGCAGATGGAACCCGTGGTGCGCGGCGACGGGCTGAGCGCGCTCGATGCGATCTGGCATGCGGCGGCACGCGGCCGGCCCTACGCCCTCGTGCTGCTCGACTCGGCGATGCCCGACGCCGACGGCCTGAACGTCGCTGCCACGGTTCGAGATCGACCAGAGCTGGCAAAGACACGGCTCATTCTCTTGACCTCAAGTGAACTGCCAGTTGACTCGAGCCGACTCCGCGATCTGCGGATCGACGCTTGCCTCGTCAAGCCTGTCCAGCAGAAGGATCTGCTCGAGGCGCTTTACCGAGTCATAAACCGCGCTTAGGTCGCCGCCGCCCGGCACATCATGCGGATCCGAAGCCTTCAACCTCCCGTCCGGCTCGGATCTCAAAAAGAGTTCACCAGGCGCGCCTCGCCGGTGGACATCGTGTGGGCCATCGTCTGGAGGTGATAGTGCATCACCATGTGGAACAAGTAAAATAGCGTCAATCCCGGGCGTCTATGCACCTTGAGGAATCGCCAGAGGCGCCTCACGTACTCGCGGCGAAGCGAGGGCGCCTGCACTTGGCTCAAGAGGCGCAGAAACAGCCCGATGGCGGCAGGCACGAGTTTCGCCTGGGTCCACGCGTACCGTAACCGGTGCCGACGCCAGTAGGCCGGCCAGACTTTCACGTAGCCGATCTCGAAATTCCGCCGCAGGAAGAGCGCCTCGGTACGGTCAAAATACTTTCCTGGGTCGAACAGCTCGCTCATGACTCGCAGATAGCCGTCGCGTAGCTCCTCGGGACTCATCTGGAGCGGCCGAATGTTGGTGACGAACTCGGGCCGGTCTGCCGGATCGAGTCGCCCCTCGCTGAGCATGCGATCATAGAGCGGCGTCTTGGGAATCGCATGCAGTAGCCCGGTCATCGCAAATGGGATCCGCGCTTGCTGGATGAACGAGACCTGGCGATCGAAAATTCCGGAGTCATCGCTGTCGAACCCCATGATCATGCCGCACCAGACCTCCATGCCGGCGTCCTGGATGCGCTCGACCTTCTCCAGGATCGTCCCACCGGTACGCATGTTCTGAAACTTCTTGGCCTCGCGCAGCGACGCCTCGTCGGGACTCTCGATGCCGACGAATACGGCGATGAAATCGGCCTCTGCCATGAGCGACATGAGCTCGGGGTCATCCGCCAGATCGATCGACGCCTCTGTGAAGAAGGATAGCGGGTAGCCGTTGCGCTCTTGCCACGCGATCACATCTTTTAAGACGGCCTTGATGGCCTTCTTGTTGCCGATCAGGTTATCATCCACGATGAAAACGATCCGCTGGCCGGTCTTACGGATCGCGTCAAGCTCGGCGATCACCTGGGCGCTCGTCTTGAGCCGTGGTCGCCGGCCGAATGTCACGATGATGTCGCAAAACTCGCATTGAAACGGGCACCCTCGCGAGAACTGGAGGCTGCCGAACGCGTAGCGGTTCATCTTCAGCAGGTCGAAGCGCGGCGTTGGCACGGTTGCCATATTCGTCTTGCCGGCCTGTTCGTATCTCGCGAGTTCGTTACCCCCTCGCCAATCGTCGAGAAAGCGGGGCCAAGTTTCCTCGGCTTCTCCGATGAAGACAACATCGGCCAGCTCGCCGAAGTAATCCTCCGCCACTGTGACCCAGGGACCGCCGACAACGGTGAAGCAGCCCATCGCCTTGAGCTTGGTGAGGATTTCCGTCATTCGGTACCGCTGGACACTCATGCCGGTGACCCCGACAATGTCGGCCCGCGCAGCGATCGAAGTCGATCTGTTCGACATTTTCATCGATCAGAGTGATTGTGTGCCCTTCGGCGCAAGCGCAGCGAGCAAGGGCAGCGCGGCCACGGGGAGATTGGCTCTTTTCCCGATGAAGGGAAGCGCGTATTCCATGCCCCAGTAAGAGACTTCGAACTTCGGATTGATGAGCACAATGTCAGCCATGCTGGCACACCTTGATCTCATTGGCCACGAGAGGAACCTCGGTGGCTTCCCCGAGAAACTGCTGGGCTAATTGTTTGATGTGGTAGCTGCGGCACCACCCCTGGAGCACAAAGCCATTGTCTCGAATCAGGACACGAAAACCGTGAACGCGCCCACGCAACCGGCACCGCACGCACTCCGCGAGGTTGTCAACTTCCCGGTGGTCCATTTGCGCACCTCGCGCGCCATCTCACCGACACCGCGCGGCAGGAAGTCACCTCGGCGCGGGTCTGCAACTCGGCTCCAGTTTCTGCCGGCGAGCGTAATGCAATCCTCATTCCAACCCGGCGTGGGCATCCGTAATCGAGGTCTACCTCGCGGATGTGAGCTGGCATGACACAGCTTGGGCTACGCTGCGAGGCCGAACTAAACCGCGCCGCTGGCGTGCGTCCGGGGAAGCCGACCGTTACGAACTCGTTCAGCCGATCTCGAACAATCGTGTGTATGGCAGACGTTGTGTCCGATCGGCCAAGAACCTAGCCAAATTAGTTCGCGTCGGAGCTCGTAGTCCGCGATCCCTGGCACGATTACCTGGATACCGGCCGCCAAAAGAGCCTGGGCCCAATGGCGGCACGCGACAGCGTCAGGTCCCGCCCGAGGGTGGGTCAGCAACCCCAGAGTTCCTGTGTCGAGAACGACAAGCCTCATGAGCCAAACCCAGACCGATCCGACAAGCGGTCCTCATCAATCGCTCGCACGAGATAGTCGAGCAAGCGAAGGACACGCAATGCAAAATCCGTCAGGGCAGACTCGGCTGTAGCGCAAACTTTTCCGTCACTAACGCAAACCTTTACGCCAGCAAGCCCAGTAGGCGCTGACAAGCGCCGACCGGGACGCACGTCCCGTCATTGGGTTGCTTTGCAATGCATGTCCTATTGCGTCATCGCGGCGATGAAGCAAATGGGACGTCCAACTTCCCACGAGGTGCGCGCGAGGTTCACCGAGATCAGGCCGCATGATCGGCTGGCGATTACGAGCGTGATCGACTTCCTACCGGGGGTGATACCCTACGAGAGCACGATCGTGGCGGAGTTCTTCCCGTCGGGCGAGACCGTGCGGATGGTGATCACGCTGGGTCCCATGCACGACGAAGAGTTCACGAAGATGGCAACGGACGGCTTCACGAGCCAACTCTCGAAGCTCGACAAGCGGTACGGTGGAGAGAAGCGGTAACGCCGCATCAAAAATGGGTGTGCTGAAACCCCTTAGCGCCCCCTTTTTGGAGCACGCTTGCGCCTCGCCGCGCGGAGTCGCTCGACAAAAGCGGCATGCTCGGGGCTCGCCAGCCCCTGGCGAGCCACGTCTTCAACACGGGACGAGTCGAGAGCCAGCAAGGCTGGACCATGAAGCCATAAGCCAGGGTAAACGTGGGAACGATAGACACCGTGAGCATCAGCCGGAATGGACTGCTGATTCTTGAAGTCGAACCAGAACAGCAGCCGCTCATCGACGCACACGACCATATATTCCTGAACGCCGGCTCTTTCGTAATCCGCCTTTTTTTGGTGGAGATCGATGGCGACGGTGCTGTGACTGATCTCTGCCAGTAATTCTGGCGGTCCCTCAACATACTTCTTGCGCGTCAGCCGGGACCGGCCCCCGTACTCTTCCAGGATCCGGAGCCCCAGATCCGGCTGGGTTTCGCTCTCAACGGACAGAATGGTTGTCGCTCCGTGAATCGCCTTGACGCCTGGTGTGGCCCGCCGATAAACACCGAAGACAAAACCTAACTCGTCTTCATAATCCGAATGCGTTTCACGCAGCGGCGAGCCCATGTAGACGGTGCCTCCAACGAGCTCAAACTTTACATCTTCAGGATAAGCCTCATAGCGCCGGTGAAACTCGGGCTGCGTCAACCGATCGCCGTTGTGCAAAGGCGGCAACTCGGACCGAACCCTTCGGCTTCTTGTTCTTGACGCTGTACTCATGGAAGTGCTCATTCCCCAGTTCAAGGGGCGCGGCGTGCGGTTGCTCTTATTCCCAATCTAGTCATCTGGAGGCTGCTGCGAAAGCGCGAATCGCAAGGGACATGCCCTGAAGCCGCCGACGGTGCTCGGTGAAAACGCCAACGAGCGCTGCCATGGCAGTGAAACTCGACGAGCGCTTCTCGGTAGTGATTGATTCGGTCCAGAGACGCCATAACTCTGGCCTTAACGGCGGTTCCCTTTCGGCCGACGCCTGGTACGGCTGGTTGGAACACCCCGTTTTGCTGGAAGTCCCAAACGCTTCCGCACCTCGTCGCTCGACAGTCCCCCCTCCGATTCCAGCCTGCGTCGCGACCGCTCCAAAATCGCGCCAAACGCGGGAGAGATGCTGAGAAGCATGCTCTGCGCGTCATCCTCGTCAGCGGGCACAACCGTCGCGACGACGCGTCCATGGTCGGTAAGCAGGAACGGCTCAGAGCAGCCCGGCTGGACGTGCGGCGCGAGGGCCGAAACCTCGGATATTTCGATGGCTTTCATAGAATGCAGAATCCGATCTATAGTCGCCTTTCGCTCCGCGAAAGGACGGTGATCGTGCGCCTCAAAAAACCGCTTTCGCGGAGCGAAAGCCGACAATGGAGCCCAATCGACTGCTCAGATTCTGCTGCGGTTCCACTTCGCGATTACCACCGTTCCGCCGGCAGCACCTGGGAGCTTCGTCGACTCGACTTCAGCTCCCGAGCCTCCCGGATCTATCATACCGAGACCGCCTGCCCGAGTCCGGTGAGAAGAAACGTTTGGACCGATCATCGTTTGGATTAGCATCAACGACGTATTGAGACCGCTGCCTGGGATCCTGGACACAGGGCATGGGCAAAATCTCTCGATCGGCGACGGTCAGCTCCACTGGTGGTCCGGTGCTTCGTTGAAGCGGATCGGGGAGTTGGAGATTGGCCATCAGCCGGTCGCGCAACATGTTGCCGCCGTGCGTGTGCATCGAACCGTGCCGGGTCACGCGACACTGCGCGGTGACACCTACCTGCTGGAGATGCCGGAGGGCATGTCCGTCTTCGACGATGCGGAAGCGCCGCGCTTCTCTCTGATCGGATTGAGGACAATCGTCGCCAACAAGCTTGTGCTCGTGATCGATGGAGATCGTCGCCAGGCGACGGTGAAAACGATGGGTTGGCTTTGACAGGGGCGCCGGAAGGGGGGCGCAGCTCATTTCCTCTCGCATCGTGGGTCGCGCTTTTTCTTACGCACGACGATCACCGCGGCGTCGCGAGGCGTTGACGTGCCTCCTTCAGGAACCCGGTCACCACCTCGTTATCCTTCCACGCGGGCTGCTCGCACAGAGTCGTGAGCCGCCGCAAGTAATCGTGCGCCTTGTCTGACTCCCCCAGTGCGTGGTGGGCCATGGCGAGAAAAGCTAGGCCCGACGGTCGCGGACCAGTTTTGCTTTTCCGATTTGCCTCGTGCGAGCGCATGAGGGTCGCGATCGCTTCTTTGTAAAGCCCGTTGCGATACTTAAGCATGCCCAAGGTGTGCACGATATCCCAGGCTTCAGGCACATGCCTGACCGCTGCTTCTGCCCAGCGAAGAGCACGACGATAGTCCTCCTCTTCGGCGTTGGGACGGACCGCAACCGCCCAGCTTGCCTCTTTCAGCTCGTCCAACCACCTAGCGCCCTCCGATTTATCGCCGACGGCGTCAGCACGCTCAAGTAGTTGCTGCGCGAAGCGCGGCTTATCGGCGCCGTTTGCATTCTCAAACTCTTGCCGCAGCCAGTGCAAGCGATCATTGGCAGCGTGTCCGGGGAACGAAAAGTCCGGATAAGGAGCCGGGACTGCCGCGAGTTCCTGCCGTTTCTTTTCCCAGCTCGGCTCGTCCCACTTGGTGAAGCCGCCACCATCGTCGAGTTCACCGCAAACCACAACCTGCGCCCAGAGCTCGATCAGGTCGGGGCTGATATCGAGGTGGTCGGGCGGGGGCAGACGCTGGACCCACACGGTCTTGCCATGAGTCCTGCTTGATGACCGTCCGGCACCGGGCACGTACGTCCAGCTCGATTCGCCGGTCGATTCGAATGTCTTGTCGGTGACAGAATCAACAAATATTTCAGTGGTTGGTTCGTAACCGACGCAGATGACAGCAAATCGTCCGTCAGGAGCGCACAGGGCCACGTCCGGATGGTATCTTCTACCCTTGGGCGGCTGCACACGGCGCCAGTTTCGGGTTTCGAAGAGCTGAGCGGATTGGACCATAACCAGTGCCCGGTCCATGTTCACGCGTATGATCTGCTCACGCAGCACGGCGACCGGCGAGGTGGCGGAAGCGCGCACCAGGATTGTGGGTCCTAGGAAATCGAGGTCGTAGCCGAGCGCGAATAGATCCTCAGTCAGCAAGCGAATCCTGCGATTCCAGTCGTTCACGCCCTCGCCGGCAAACGGTCCGGAGACCGACCGGGACTTCCACGAAACTGTATCCCACAGTTCGACGTACAAATCGCCGGGCGCGTCGGTGACCTGGCCGTTGTTGGTCATTTCTGGTTTACGCTTCTTGTGAAATGTCGCCATGATCCGTCCGCTCGGGCTGACGTACTCGGAATCCCCCCACCGCGCCAGCGCGGCCTGCTTGAGTTCAGCGATCGGGCGACCGTCTGCCGCGGAGAATATGTGCAATGATTGGTCCGGATCGATGCGAAGTGCACTCGCTGAATCGGTGACCTCTTTTTGTTCCGCGGCGATCCATCGGCCATTGCCAATGAATTGGTAGAAACCGTCGCCGCGCGGGAGGTCCAATCGGGCGACGAAACGTCCGGTTTTGGCGTCCCACAACTCGGCCGCGCTCTTGGGTCGTCCACCGGAATGTGGACTGGGCTCGTCAGGGTTGAAACGCCAGGCATCTTCACGGGTTAATACACGGTCGTCAGAGAGCTGAGTTCCGGCCCGCGACAAAAAATATGGATGGTAGCTGTCGAATTCGGCGAGATTGATATTCTTCCACCGTTCGGGACGAGCGTCGGTTTCGGCGCGGAATGAGCCGTCGGGGGTATCCCAGAGCCGGACCACGCCGTCGGAGCAGTCGGTGAAGGCGGTAGCCCCGCTGGGGCTCAAACCGGCCCCCAGAACCTTCTCGTTCTTGCGGCGCAGAATTGCGACTTGCTTTCCAGTGCAAAGATCCCAGAGTCGAGCGGTTCCGTCTGAACCGGAGGTCAGTAATCGAGGCTTACTCCTGCTGGTGAAGTCCCCCCTGATCGGATAGCCATCGTGCGAAAAGGGTGGTAAGAGCGTGGCGAAGGCCTGGCCATAGGCCAGCACGGCCATCGTCGCGAATTCGCGCAGCTCACGTCTCGCTTGGTCTGCCGGATCGGACTGGATCGGGCCGGCTTTGGAGTCGTTCATCGCCTTGAGCGTGCGCGCGAGTTTCAGCAGTCCGATACGTCGATCTATCTTGATCTCGGCCAGGTCGACATCAATTTGCAGGCTGGACGCTCTGAGCTTGGCCTCTGCCAGCTTGTCGGCCAGGCCGAGTTCAGCGGCTCTGGCGCGTTTGAGGTTGTCGCCTGCGTCGTGAGCATTTCGCGTCGCCTCCAGTTCCGCGCGCCGGGCCTTGATCGCCAGCATCGTGCTGATGCCGGCCGCTGCGATCAATAACCCGACAAACGCCAACACGGTGCTGATCCCCACGCGATGTTTGCGGATGAATTTCCGCAGCCGATAGCTCGCGCTCGGCGGCCGCGCTTCGACCACGTCGTCGTGAAGGTAGCGCTCGAGGTCCCGGGCCAGCCCATTCGCCGTCTCGTAGCGCCGCGATCGCTCTTTGTCCAGGCACTTCATCACAATCCAGTCCAGCTCTCCGCGGAGCAGCCTGCGTCAGCGTCGCCGGCTCCGTCCGCCGGGTCGCGGCGATCGATGCCAGGGTCTCCGACGAGCTCAGCCGCGCACTGGGCCGGGGCGGTTCTTCCTCGCGGATTACGCGCAGCATTTCCAAGAGCGCGCCCTGACCAAGCCGCTTGCGATCGATCGGGGTCGTGCCGGTGAGCAACTCGTAAAGGAGGACGCCCAGGGCATACACGTCCGAGCGCGTGTCAATGTCGAGCTGGTTGAGCTGCGCCTGCTCGGGCGACATGTACTCCGGTGTGCCGACGATCGCGCCGAAGCCGGTCACCAGGCTGGCATCGGTCAGTTGCGATCCGGCCGCCTTGGCCACGCCGAAGTCGATCACTTTCGGCACCGGGCGGTCGTCGTACAGGCAGACCAGCACGTTCGTTGGCTTGATGTCCCGGTGGATGACCCCCTTCTGGTGGGCGTGCTGAATCGCATGGCAGACCGGAATAAATAGCTCCAGCCGCTCGCGGGGTGAAAGCTGACGTTCATCGCAGAAGCGGGTGATCGGTACGCCCTTTCACCAGCTCCATCACGAAGTACGGCCGGCCGGAGTCGGTCGCTCCCGCATCCAGCACCTTGGCGATATTCGGATGATCCATCAGCGCCAGCGCCTGCCGCTCGGCCTCAAATCGGGCCAGGATTTGCCGGGAGTCCATGCCCAGTTTGATGAGTTTGAGCGCGACCAGACGCTTGACCGGCTCGGTCTGTTGCGCCATGAACACGGCGCCCATGCCTCCCTGGCCGAGGCGTTTCCAGCAGCTTGTACCTGCCCGCGATGACTGATCCGACACCTCAGTCGGGCCATCGTAGGTCATGGTTTCGGCCGGGCCGGACATGACAGGAGAACTCTCCGCCGGCGCAAGAGCGTGGCGACGGCTCCATAAAGTTCCCGACATGCGGATGAGCGGCAAGCAGGCGTAGAACCCGCTCCCGTAGGTTGCTGTCATCGCCGCAGGCGTCATTGACGTAGGCGATGCGCTCGTCGTGCCGTACCGTTTTCCAGGGCCGCAAAGAAGATCGCTTCGGCGGGAGATTGCTCGGTCATGGCAAGGACTCCGATGACTCAATCGTGGTCATCGTTCAATGCGAAAAAACCGTGGCAGGTCCCCTCATCGGCTCGCAAGAATTTAATCGCCGGTATCCTGCTGGAGCTCACTGAACAGCCAAGCTCGGGCGAACGCCCACCAACGTTCGGCCGACGCGACCGAGATTCCCAGCACCGATGCGGCTTCGGGCGTTGACAAACCTCCAAAGAAACGCAGCTTGACCAGCTCGGCCTTGGCCGGCTCCTCGCTGGCGAACCGGGTCAGCGCCTCGTCGAGCGCCAGCAAGTCGTCCGGCGATTGCGTGATCTGCTGATAATCCTGAAGGTCGACGCGTCGTCGTCCGCCGCCATGACGGACCGCCTGTTTGCGGCGGGCCGCGTCCACGAGGATTCGCCGCATGGCTTCCGCAGCCGCGGCGAAAAAGTGGCCGCGATGGTCCCAATTCTGTTCTTGTCCGTCTCCGACCAGCCGAAGGTAGGCCTCGTGAACCAGGGCAGTCGGCTCCAGAGTCTGCCCTGGTTTCTCCTGGGCCAGACGCTGGGCAGCCAACTGGCGCAGCTCGTCGTACACGAGCGGCAGCAACTCAGCAGCCGCGTGCGGGTCACCTGCCTCGATGGCATGAATGATCTTGGTGACTTCGTTCATCAGGTGGGCCGACCGCCGCTTGAGAAACTCTCAGACCATCCATCCGGCTGTGAGCCAACTCCGGTTCAGGAAGGAGCATCTTATCCTGACACCGCCGAGCTGACCAAGCTTTCGGATTATGTTGAGTCTCCGACTTCACGGTTTTGGACGGTGCGCTCTTTCCTGTGAAATGTACCAAGAGCGGAACGACTTAAGCCGCGGACCCAGAACGTGCCAGATCCAGCTCAGCGATCCGGATCATGCCATGATGCCACCGAAAATGGTCAACAGTCAGTCATCGGATCGGGGCGACACTCCCGCGAGAAGATTCCCGACGGTTTGCCCTCACGCCACGTCAGACTTCGCGTTTGTCGAGCCCGTTGATTAACCCGGAGAGCATTCTGCCGATTTCTTCCGGGCGCTCCTTGAGGGATGCATGCTCATCGTTCGTGATTAGTTGTCGGCGACGCGCCAGTTCGAGCATGGGAACGCACTCTAGCACCGAGCCGCGCAATCCCGAAGAAATGTCGCCGATCGGCTTTTGTGAAGCGCCCGTTGCCCTCGGCGATGTTGTTCGAGATTGACAGGCGCAGCGCGGTTGAGTTGATCGGCGAGGAAGCCGTAGCCACGCTCGAATTACTCGGTGTGGTCGCAGATGACGTCCGCGAAGTCCACGGCCTTCTGGTAGACGATCAGCTTCTCGAAGTCGAACGCCACGACGCGTTCTCGCTTCCTTGCGGTGCAGCGTTGGGGGCGACTCGCGGAAGAAAACAGAAAGGAGTGAGTAGACCGCAGGAGAGCAGGCGGCGGTTTTTCTCGTCTCCTTACTACTTTCTCTGCTCTCCTGCTCTGATTTTTGCCGCCGGGCGGCAAAAATCGGGGCGACAAGATTTGAACTTGCGACCATCAAGGGAAAGGGACTGACAGAAGTCAGTCCCTTTGCTGCGATAGTGAGAGTTGCTGCCGCTAAGTCGGGGCGATCCGCCGCGGCGGACGACCTGTCGCCGCGGCGACCGCTCTAGCCAGGCTGGGCTACGCCCTGAAGAAGTCTCTCCAACTCGTCCCGGCCCTTGCCGGTCTTCAAAAAGCGTTCGCGTTGGACCGCCTCGGCGCGGGTGGCAAATGCTTCAGAACGAACCAGACGCCAGGGCACACCGTGCCGCGTAGACTTCACCTCTCCCGCGTTGTGTCGCGCCAATCGGTCCGGCAAGTCGCCGCTCGATCCGACGTACCGCCGTCCCGTTTTGCCGCTGACAAGCACGTAGACGTGATATGCCACAATCGGGGCGATCCGCCGCGGCGGACGACCTGTCGCCGCGGCGACCGCTCTAGCCAGGCTGAGCTACGCCCTGGAGAAGTCTATCCAACTCGTCCCGGCCCTTGCCGGTCTTCAAAAAGCGTTCGCGTTGGACCGCCTCGGCGCGGGTGGCAAATGCTTCAGAATGAACCAGACGCCAGGGCACACCGTGCCGCGTGGACTTCACCTCTCCCGCGTTGTGTCGCGCCAATCGGTCCGGAAAGTCGCCGCTCGATCCGACATACCGCCGTCCCGTTTTGCCGCTGACAAGCACGTAGACGTGATATGCCACAATCGGGGCGACAGGATTTGAACCTGCGACCTCACGGACCCGAATGGAGCGCTCGTTGTTTCCGTAAGCTATTTCCGGATAAGATATTATATTCTGTTGCCTCGACGGAATTGGTTTCCAGGAATTGTGAGGATTAGCGAGGAATTGCTATGCTTTTCTATGATTTTGCTGCCGTGGCAGTGAAATTCCCGAAGCCGCCGCCAGCGGGTCAGGGATGGCAGGGCGACGGCGGATCGAGCGAGACCACAGGGGCCGGATATCGTCAGCCAGCCGGCTCACCAGCCCAACCGATTCGTCCTCGGCCAATTCGTCGGCGAGGCCACCCTGCGCCGAGTGCCGCGGGGCCAACGTCGGCGGCTCCAAAGGCGCCGCTGACCTGCGGCAGCCGTCGAGCTGTGGACCGAGAGCAAAGCCTCGGCTCCAGGCGATCAATTTGAATGGTCGCGGGCACTGGCACTCTTGGCCGCATTGGCGCGGAACCGAAGTCTGGCGTGACAAAGGATGAGGCCGTGAAGTTCGCGGACCAGAGCGTCGCCGCGCTCCGCGACGCCATCAAGGCCGGTTGGAGCCAGCTCGCTGGACTCGATGAACTCAAGGAGCCGGACCTCGACGCCCCCCGCGGGCGGGAGGATTTCAAGAAGCTGCTGGCCCAGGTGGAGGCCAAGGCCGCGGCGAACGCCAAACCAAAAGACTGATCGCACCGACCTCTCCCGCACGGGCGGCCGATCGCACCCGTCGGAGCGAGCGTTGATCAGCGCCGACTTCTCCAAAGCCATCGGGGGACCCTGGCCTGGTACTGGCGATATGTCTCGCCGAATTGTCTCGCGAGTACTGCGCTCTTCCCAAGGCACGACCAGGTTGATCCAGACCGTCAGGACCACGATCACGAGCAGAACGACGGGGCTGCCGAAGAGGATCGCCCAGCCGAGCCAGAGCGCCATCTCACCAAGATACAAGGGGTTGCGCGTGTAGGCGTAGGGTCCGTAGGTTATCAGGATGGATGGGGGCAGTATCTGCACCCGCTCCGGGAGCTCGCGGACGTGCGCCAGACCCGAAGCGAAGATCCAAATGAGCACGGCGGTGCCGGCCGCGATCGGGATCAGCCCCAGCCGGTTCCAGGTCCCCGGGTAGCCTGCCGTCCATCCGTAGCGAGGCGCAAGCCACGAGAGAGCCCAGGGCACGACACCATGCGCCAGCGGCATGGCTACCAACCAGAGGAAGAGTCCGAGAGGGATGACGACCGACCGGGGAATTCCGCGCCCGTGCGCCAACTTCGGATCGGGAGTCGTTGTACTGTTCATGGCAGAGGGTCCAACGGAACGAATTCTGTTCTACGAACGTCCAGGGGTGCGGCTGCTTCGATTGACGTCGATATCGGCGGAGCTCATTTCGATGACTTTACGGCGCAGGCGTGGCGTCCAGTCTGCGAAGTTCGTCAACCACGGTGCGCGGTTCCTTGTCCAGAAGGTCGGAGGGGATCACATTGACTTTTGCCGTCGCCAGATACACGAAAGGCTCGGCGGGGCGTTTGCCGTCGGCAACTGCGAGGACGCCGAGAAATTCGGCGAAATAGTGCTCCGACATCTCGTATGGCTTCCGGATGAACGGGAGGATAGCAGTCTCGCCATTGATTTGCACGCCCTTGATCGTGATCAAGTACCACGCGTTCTGGAGATGCCTGCGCGTTCGCATAACGACGGTAAGACTCGCACGACTGGCATTGGGCCAGCTCGGACGGGCGACGCGCCAGTTCGAGGAACACGGGATGAATCCATATGCTCCGGGCGTATTGCTGCAGGATCAAGCCATCGTTGGTTTCCGGCCGGGCAGAGGTGACGTGGTAAGCCAAACGAACCAGACCATACGCACCTCCCACGGCGACGGCTGCGATGAGGACAAGTTCTGGCAAAGAGCAGCGGAAAGGTGACGGGTCGGATCGCGGATATCCAACGGGCTTAGTCGTCGGCGCATCAGGTGAGGGAGATGGTCGCTCAGTATCCATAAGTAGAGGTGCTTTTATTGTGATCTCCTGCCGTGCGGGATGGCTGGCCATTTCGGCGAGGTCGAGTGTCATCGTCCGTCGGCTTCGATCGATTCGCGGTCGAGCGATCGTGGAAGCAGGCTCGGTACCCTACGGCGTCGACCGCCCCCTCGATGTTAATGCCAGACCGGCCGGCCAAGCATGACTCGCCGGCCGGTCACGGGACACCGTTACCATTTGTCATCAAACGCGATGCTCAACTTATGGTGTAGGTTCCGAAAATGTTGTCGTCGCCGGTCGACGCGAAGTTGAAGACGACCACGGTCGACTTGTCGAGCGTCACGTCGGCAGTTGTGCCGATGTAGAGGCCACCGCCGACGCCCTGGCCGCTGACGCCGCCCGTGCCGGCGGCGCCACCCAGAGCGGCGTTGAACGCGATCCATGTGGAACCGATTGAGGCGGAACTCCCCGCCAAGACCGAGAGGCCGCCACCCTGGCCGGCGCCGCCGCTATTGCCCGACCCGCCGGCGCCGCCGATGGCCTGATTGTCGACCAAGGTGCTGTTCGTCAGAGTCAGAGAGCAATCGTCTGAAAAGCCGGTGACGACGCCCGAGCCGACGTTCATGCCGCCGCCCACGCCGTTGCCGCCTGCGTCCCCGTCGCCTCCGGCGCCGCCGATGGCCTCATTGTCAAGAAGGATTGTGTTGCTGACGGTGACGACCGAGAAGAATGACAGGTCGATGCCTCCGCTCACGCCGGTGGCACCCACCCCGCCCGTGCCGCCGGCCCCGCCTTGAGCGACGTTGGCAGCAACGATACAGCCGGACACAAGGCCCGACGGGACGCCGATCAGTGAGATACCGGCCCCTTCGCCGACACTGCCCGCGCTGCCCGCCGCTCCCGCGCCGCCAACCGCCTGATTGCCGGTGAGCGTACTGCCGGTCACGCTCACGGCGGCATTGGGGACGTAGACGCCGAGGCAGAAGACGCCACCGCCGGCGGTCGTACTACCGCTGTTAGAAGTCTGCGAGGGGGCGGCGCCTGGGGCCAGAGGCGTGCCAACGGCCTGGTTGCCGATGAGAGTCGAATTCACGACGGTCAGGTTATCGAAATCGTTGATGCCGCCGCCCTGCCCGGACCCGAAGTTGACCATGCCGTCGCCGCCCGCTTCACCGATGGCCGCGTTGCCGCTGAGCGTGCAGCCCGTGACGGTCATGGTGGTACCGGGTGTGTTGGAAGAATTGCTCAGACGCGCCGCCGCCGGCACTGGCACCGGTGGTGCCCCCGAGCGCCTGGTTGTCCGTAAATGTGCTATCACTGATCGTAGCCGAGCCGCTCGCGACAAAAGAAAGGTCGATGCCACCGCCCAGCGCGAGGATGTAGCCGGGCGTGTAGCCGGGAGTCCCGGGAACCAGGTTGGGCCCGGTGGCGATCGCCGTGTTGCCGTCGAAGGTGCAGTGAGTGACGGTCAGCGTTCCGGACGAGGTGTCCTCGAGGCCGCCACCTAATCCAGTGCCGGCCGCGCCCCCGAGTGCCTTGTTGTCGGTCAGCGTGCAATTGCCCATGCTGAGGGAAGCGCTGCCCTCGAGCAGGATGGCGCCCCCGGCGGGCGCCAGGCCGTTGGCGAGGGTCAGGCCCGAGATGGTCACGTTGGCGCTGCCGCTGATGTCGAAGACTCGGCTCGCGTTGTTGCCGCTGATGGTGAGCTGGATTGCTCCGGGGCCGTCGATCGTCAGATTTGTCGCGATGTCCAGGTCGCCGCTGGTCAACGTAATGCTGTGGACCGAATGGGAGAACTCGATGGTCGAGCCGCTGGGTGCGGAGCCGAGGATGGCGCGGAGCGAGCCCGGTCCGCTGTCGGCGGGGCTCGTGACCACAAGCGGGCTCAGGACCGTGCGGTCTTCCATCAAATCGACGCCGGGCAGAAACCGCCTCCGTGGGGCACCAGGCCCTCGATGCCGCAGACGCAGCCCGTTGTTACCCGGCTGGTGCTTGACAGGCTTCCCGTTGAATCGTGCCATCGGTGGTTTCTCCAGTTGATCGAACGCTGGAGCTCGGAAATCGAACGATCGAGCGGCTTGGTCGCAAGCTCGCGCACTGGATCGTGGTCTACCGCCGACTGCGCGGACGGCGACCGTCGCTCGGGCCGAAGACTCTCAAGGCGGCCGCACTGCCCATGCTTCGACGCGATCGGCTCGCCCGGGAGCGGCGAGTCGTCTATGAGGTTCCATCCCCCTTGAAGGATCGATGGCACAACCTCGCGGTTTTTTTTGATTTCTTGATAACATTCACGGGCGGGGCGGGAACCTGGTATATTGCGCGGGCAATCCGGTCGGTCGGGCTTTCCTGGTTGATAGCGCCAGTCCGTGCGAGACGCATGGCGGGAACCAAGCATGAGCGACCACACGGTGTTCGCCGGCTTCATACGGCGTATCCGCGCCGGCGACGAGCAGGCGGCGCGGGAGATGGTCGAGCGCTACGAGCCGGTGATCCGCCGAGAAGTGAAGATGCGGCTCCGCGATCCCCGGCTGTATCGGCGGCTCGACTGGGCGGACATCTGCCAGTCGGTGTTGGCGAGCTTTTTTATGCGGGCGGCGGCGGGGCAGTACGACCTGGATCAGCCCGAGCAGTTGCTCCGGCTCCTGGTGGTGATGACGCGGCACAAGCTGTCCAAGCAGGCGCACCGGCACCGCGCGGAGAAGCGCGACTATCGGCTGGCGGAGGATCGCGATAAGGCGTCGCTGGAAGCGGAGCCGGGCGCCGAGCCGACACCGAGCCGGCTGGTGGCGGGTCGCGAGCTGCTCGAGGCTTTCCGGGCGCGGCTGTCGGACGAGGAGCGGATGCTGGCCGACCTCCGAGCCGAGGGCTGCGGATGGGCGGAGATCTCCTCCCGATTCGGCGGCACGCCGCAGGGACGACGCATGCAACTGGCCCGCGCGGTCCGGCGTGTCGAGCGGCAGCTCGAGGGATGTGAGGCCGGGCATGAGTGAAACGACACAACAGCAAACCCCGATGCCCCGGCCTCACGACCTCGACGGGCGCGACGACCCGGATCCTGGACGGCGGCTGTGGAGCCTCTGGCGGCAGGGACAGCAGCCCCGCGTCGCCGACTTCCTGGAGCAGGCCGGCGTCCGCGATCCGGAGGAGATCGTCATGGCCCTGCGGGTCGACCAGGCCGAGTGGTGCCGGCTGGGACAGTGGGTGCCCGCCGAGCACTACCTGGACGCCTTCCCGGCCGTGCGCGACCACTCCTCAGCGGCCATCGACCTGATCTTCGCGGAGTACCTGCTCCGCGAGGAGCGGGGCGAGCAGCCGCCCCTGGAGGAATTCCTCCGGCGCTTCCCCGAGCACGCCGAGGAGCTCAAGCTCCAGATCGAGCTCCACCGCGAGATGGACGACGACCCCGCCGTGGCCGCCGGCCGGTCCGCGACTCGGAGGACGCTGGCCGTGGAGAGCGGCTCCGCCCGAGAGGACGGCCCCGCGACGTATCCCAGCATCCCCGGCTTTAAGATCCTGGGCGTCCTGGGCCGGGGTGGCATGGGGATCGTCTATCGCGCCCAGCAGACCGAGTTGAAGCGCCCCGTGGCCCTGAAGATGCTCATTGCCGGCGCGTTGGCGAGCCCGGAAGCCGCGGCGCGGTTCCGGGTCGAGGTCGAGGCTATGGCCCGGCTGCGGCACCCGAACGTCGTCCAGATCTACGGTGTGGGCCAGCACGCTGGGGCGCCGTACCTGGTGCTCGAGCTGATCGAGGGCCGGTCGCTGGCGCAGCGTCCTGGCCAGCACGCCCCAGCCGACCGAGTGGTCGGCCCGGACGACGGAGGCGCTGGCGCGGGGCATCCACGCGGCGCACCTCTCGGGTGTCGTGCACCGCGACCTGTCGCCGGCCAACGTCCTGATGGCCGACGACGGGACGGCGAAGCTGACCGACTTCGGCCTGGCCAAGCTGATCGTGGGCGGCGGCTCGCTGCGGACGCAGACCGGTGACCTGCTGGGGACGCCGAGCTACATGTCACCCGAGCAGGCGGCCGGCTCGCACCGGTCGGTCGGGGCGGCGGCCGATATCTATGCCCTGGGCGCGATCCTCTACGAGATGCTGACGGGCCGGCCGCCGTTCAAGGCCGAGCAACCGCTGGAGACTCTGCGACAGGTCACAAGCGACGAGCCGGTATCACCGTCGCGGTTGCGGCCCCGGCTGCCGCGCGACCTTGAGACGATCTGCCTGAAGTGCTTGCACAAGGAGCCGGCGCGGCGTTACGCGACTGCGGAGGCGCTGGCCCTCGAGCTGCGGCGGTTCCTGGAGGGCCGGCCGATCCTGGCGCGGCGCAGCACGGCGATCGAGCGGCTCTGGCGGTGGAGCAAGCGCAGCCCGGGGCTCGCGGCGACAAGCGCGACGATCGTCCTGTTGACGGCAGTCGGAGTCGCCGGAATCCTGTGGCAATGGTCCGCGGCCGAGCAAGCGCGCCGGGAGGCGACGAACAAGGCGATCGCTGAGTCGACGGCGCGTCGGGACGCCGTGGAGCAGGCCAAGAAGGCGACCGCCTCCCGAGACGCCGCCGAGCAAACCCTCTATTACAATCGCGTCGCGCTCGCTGACCAGCACCTCGCCGCCCATCAAGCCAACCTGGCGGAGCAGCTCCTGGATGACTGCCCCCCAGGCCTGCGCCGATGGGAATGGCACTACCTGAAGCGACTCTGTTACGCCGACAAAGGCCCAGATCTTTCCACGTCGGCGGGCGTGATCTCCGGCCTCGCATTCAGCCCGGACGGTCGACGCCTCGCCGCGGCGGCCGAGGACGGCGCGATCATCGTCTCGGATGGGACGAGCGGCCTGTGGCTCTTCGTGCGCTTCGGACACTCCGGGCCGGTCCGCAGCGTGGCTTTCAGTCCTGATAGCCGGGTGCTCGCCTCCGGCGGAGGAAATCCCGATGTGCGCGCCTCGGCCAGCAATCCTGAGTCTGGCGAGACGATCCTCTGGGACGCGACTTCCGGCCGTGAGCTATCGCGGATGGTCCGCAGTGCCCAGGTGACGTGCGTGGCGTTTGCCCCCGACGGGCGTCTCGTCGCCGCGGGCGGCCTGGATGACGCTGTCGTTCTTTACGAGGTTGCTACCGGCAGACGCATCGTCACCTTGGATTGTTTCGAGTTGGACCAGCCCCGGCGCCGAGTCGCCGCGATCGCGTTCAGCCCTGACGGCCGACTTCTCGCATCCGCAAGCTGGGATGGAGCCGTCCGCCTCTGGGACGTCGCGACCGGCCGGAAGGTCAGCACTTTCCACCACCGCTGGCCGGCTCATTGCGTGGTGTTCAGCCCCGACGGCCGGCGCGTGGCCTCTGCGGGGGGTGAGCTCGTTCACAGCTTTGAGGGGGATCTCAAGCTCTGGGACCTCGCGAAGGGCAGCGAGGTTTTCGACCTCCGCGGGCACGTCGGCCCGGTCCTCTGCGCCGCGTACAGCCCCGATGGTTGTCGCCTCGCCTCCGCGGGCGTGGACCGCCGGATCAGGGTCTGGGACACCGCGAACGGACAGCCGATCCTGGCACTGTCCGGGCCGGAAGAGGAGATCCGCACCATCGTCTTTTCCCCCAACGGCCGTCGCCTCGCCACGGGGAGCCTGGACCGCCGCGTGCGGATCTATGACGCCTCGCCGGCTCGAAAGAGGACCCTGACCGCACCCCCTGTCTTCTTGCGGGGACATCGTCAGAACATTCGTCAACTGGCGTTCAGCAGCGACGGTCGCCACCTCGCCTCCGCCGGTGCTGATGAGCAGGTCCGGCTCTGGCACACAGTGACAGGCCGCGAGCTCTTCGCCGCCGGGGGGCAACTCAACTCCATGCAAACCCTGGCGCTCAGCCCCGACGGGAGACGGATCGCCACGGGTGGCGACACGGCGAACATCCGCCTCTGGGACGCCGCCACGGGGAAGCCGACCCGCGATCTCCGCGGCCACACGAGAAGCATCATGGGCCTCGCGTTCAGCCCCGACGGCCGGCGCGTCGCCTCTGCCTCCCAGGATGACTTGGTCTCGATCTGGGACGCAGACTCCGGCCACCGCGATCAGGTGCTCCGTGGCCACTGGGCCATGGCGATGGCCGTGGCGTTCAGCCCCGACGGCCGTCGGCTCGCCTCAGGCGGCGGCGACCGTGTGATCCGGCTCTGGGACGCCGCGACCGGACAGGAGGTCCGACAGCTCCGCGGCCACAGCCAACAAGTCAACGCCGTGGCGTTCAGCCCCGACGGCAGGCTCCTGGCTTCCACGAGCCAGGAGGGGAGAGTGCTGTTGTGGGACCCGGCGGACGGGCGGCAGATCCGGGGGTTCGACGGGGTCAGCGGGCGAGGCTTGGCGTTTAGCCGTGACGGCCGGTTGCTGGCGGCCAGCGCCGGCGGGCACGTCAAAGTGTGGGACCTGGCGACCGGATGGCGGGTCCTGACGCTCGGCGACGGCGCGGTCGAGATCTGCTGCGTGGCGTTCGGGGCCGACGGGCGGTTGGCCACGGGCGGATCCGACGGGGCCATCGGGCTATGGGAGACGGATGCGGCCGGCGAAGCCCTCTCGTTCGGCGAGTCCCGCCGACTGGCGGGGCATCCGGCCCCTGTGTGGTGCCTGGCAGTCGACGGTAAAGGTCGCGTTGCTTCGGGCGGCGAAGATGCCACCGTCCGTGTCTGGGACTCGAGCTCCGGCGCCCAGATCCGCCGACTTAACGGCCACCAAACGTTCATCTCCTCTGTCGCTGTGACGCCCGACGGTCGTCGAACCATCTCGGGCGGCTGGGACGGGACGTTGTGCCAGTGGGACCTCGAGTCAGGGACGCTCATCCGCCGCCTCGCCGCTGGACCCGACGTGCTGACACCCCTGGCCGTCTCCCCCGATGGCCGACAGGCCCTCTCCGGCGGCGGCGGCCGCTTCGACCAGGGGCAGTGGAAGACAGGAACTGACCTGGCAGTCCGGCTGTGGGACCTGGAATCCGGGGCCTGCATCCGCCGACTCGACGGGCACACGGGCAACATCTCGAGCGTGGCCTTCAGCCCCGACGGCCACCGCGGGCTTTCCGCGTCGTGGGACGGGACCGCGCGCATCTGGGACCTCAAGAGCGGCACGGAGTTTTGCCGGTTCACCGGGCACGCTAATGCGGTCAACTGTGGTGCGTTCCTACCCGACGGCACTCGTGTCCTTTCCGGCGGCGGAGATCAGAGGCTCCGTCTGTGGGATGCGGCCACTGACCGCGAGCTCCGCTGTTTCGACGGTCATGCGTCGGATATCTTCGGGGTCGCCGTTTCGTCCGACGGCCGCCACGCCGTTTCCAGCGGCTTCGGCGACCGCACTCTCAGGCTCTGGGACCTCGCTGGCGGCCGGGAGCTGGCGTGCTTCCACTACGAGGGGGTCTCACCGACCCGCGGCGCGTTCCTGCCCGATGGCCGCCACGCGATCTGGGCGAGCACCGACGGAGTGCTCCGGATCTGGGAGCTCCCGATTGAGGCCGGGCATGAGTGAAGCGACAGAGCAGCAAACCCCGACGCCCCGGCCGCGCTGGTTCGACGTGTCGGACCACGCGGATCCCGGCCGGCAGTTGTGGCGCCTCTGGCGAGAGGGCCGGCAACCGCGCGTCGAGGATTTTCTGGAACAGGCCGGCGTCGGCGACCCCGAGGAGATCGTCATGGCCTTGCGGGTCGACCAGGCGGAGCGCTGCCGGCTCGGCCAGTGGGTGCCCGCCGAGCACTACGTAAACGCCTTCCCGGCCGTGCGCGACCACTCCGAGGCGGCCATCGACCTGATCTTCGCGGAATACCTGCTCCGCGAGGAGCGGGGCGAGCAGCCGCCCTTGGAAGAATTCCTCCGCCGCTTCCCCGAGCACGCCGACGAGTTCAAGCTCCAGATCGAGCTCCACCGAGAGATGGACGACGACCCTGCCCAGGGAATGAAACGGGGGCGCAGCTAGATATTCGCTGCGATCAGCGGTTCGCGTCAGGGGTTGTGGGGCTACAAAGATCGTCATGAGCTACCTGCGAGGTTGCGCCACGGAGTTGTGGCGTTTCAACGGCGCGGCTAGCCACGCCTGGGTTGCGTGGCGCGGAGACGGCGTAGTGCGAGAGGCTGCGTCGAACAGCAGTGGCGATTGGACGCTACTCGTGATGATGTTTTTTGCTCGACCAAGCCGGCTGTGAATGAGCGCAGAGCGCACGGTCATTAGCCGTGCGCTCCAACTCTCGGAAGCGCCTGGAGCCCAATGCGTTACGTCGACGGCTTACGCTCTGGCAGCGGAACCTCACGGCGCGGGACCTTGCGCTCGTGTCGTCTTAAGTCCTAAATAGCCAATCACTTAAATCGGGGCGACAAGATTTGAACTTGCGACCTCACGGACCCGAACCGTGCGCTCTAGCCAGGCTGAGCTACGCCCCGTTGTCGACTGGCCCGCAAATGCATGCTCCATTCGATCTTAGCGATCGCGGAGTTTCTGTCAACTTTTTCGACGCTAAACCCTGATCGCGCCCCCAACTCACGGGCGGACGGTCGGGTTGTGCGCGTTTTTGACGGCGTGAGCGATTTGACCGTGTATGTCGGCTGCGCGCGTTATTCCGGGGCGATCGTTCTTCGCGCCCATAGATGCCATCGATTTGAACACCCGCAACGTGTGGCATCTATGGCATCTATGGAGTGGAGTGGCATCTATGGGGCCTATGGCTCCATCGTTGGAAGCATGGCGCAATCGCCGACAAAACTTCGAGCCGGGCCCGAATCCTTCCCTCTCGACGGAAGTGGTCACCGGTTCGTCGTACCAAAGGACTTGGGGGTTCAAGCGGGAGAGCACACCGCGTGGCAGGGAGTTGCCCTTGTCGTCGGCGCCTTCGAGCGGCAATTGCTCCCTAAGCAATCAATGGCCAAGTTCTTGCGTCACATCGACGGACGTTGATTTGGCAGGAACACCCTATGAAAAACCTGCCACTTTCTGCCACTTTTTCGCGAGGGGATTGTCTCGTGCCTTCTCTGCGGTGGCGGTCAGCGAGGAGTCTCACTTTTTCGGTTCCTTCCCCCGGTCGCCGTACGGCCGTTCTTGGTCGCGGAATCAGGCGCCGGAGCCTGCTGCTCCAGCGGCGTGCGCACCGTTCCCATGAAGTTGCGCCAATCACGTTCGACGGCCGCCAAATCGGTACCGAAGGCTCGCTCGAATGCGCCCAAGACCGGATCCCGTCGCGACGCGGCTGACGCCGACTCGCTCGAGCCAGGACTACGCAGCAGATCGATGAACGTCAGGAATTCCTGCGGCCGCTGAGTTCTCAAGTAATAGACCAGGGCCCAGGCCTGGGCATACAGGTCGCGCTGATAGCCATGGCCGAAACCCGCGTCGCGGACCAGGCGCTCCAGCGGCAGGGGCGTTTGCACCTTCCGCCAATCGGGCAGTCTCAAGTCGTGCGCACGGCTGATTCCCGCCCATCGACCTCCGCGAATCACCTCGAACTGGGCTGCCAGGCCCTCCTGCAGCCAGATTGGAAAGGCATCGTAACGTCCTGAGAGTGCGCTCGCAGCGGCGAGTTGATGGATCATCTCGTGAGCGGCAGTGCCCAGATCGATCGCGCGCCGATTGTAATCCAGCATCAAGAGCTCACAGGTCGCTTCACCGTCCAGCCGCTGGATGAGAGTCTTGGCTTCGGTGCGGCCAAGGGTCCGCGCCGGCCCGCCGCCTAGTTGCACCTTGGCGCGGCTTCCTGCCGGTGCACGATCGACAACTTCTGAATACTGGGCAAGTTCCTCGCGCTGCGCGGCGATCTTGTCCCGCGAAGCGCGGTGCTCGGGCGTGCTGCGGGCGTCAAAGGCGACGACGGCCTTCCACGTCGGATGATAATAGCCGCGCGTGGTCGCAAACGGGTCGGCACCTTGCGAGTGCAAGAAAGCTAGGTAGTCCTTCTTGTCGGCGAACCATGCCGACATGAGCCGGCTGCGCGGGACCGAAAGCTCGAGGCCCTGCGCGGCAAACATGAGGTAATAGCCGGCGATCACTCGCTCCAGAAGATCAATCCGCTCGCTCGCCTCGTCGTCCGAGTGTTGGTGCAAGAGCAACACGTGCGGGCCGCGTGCCACCTTGGTCTCGATGCCGAGCGCCTTTTCGAAAGCTCCGAAGTTTTGATCCGAACACGGACGGTCGAGCCGATCCAACACGGCGGCCATGCGAGCGGTCTGGGCATTCTTGGGGTCAAGCGCGTGAAGCTCGCGGACCTCGGCGGCCGCCTCGGTCGTGAGCCCATTCTCGATGGCCCACCAGACGGCGGCGAGCCGCGCGCCGAAACCGGCCCTGCGGGCCTCGCGGTTGCGCGTGCCCCATTCCGCCGCGGGCCAGTATCCCGGCACGCGCTGCCGTATCAAGTCGGGTGCGATCGCGACCTTGCCGTCGGGCATCGCGACCACGACGCGGCCGCCCTCGACCGTCGCGGGCACTTGAATCTCGCCCCCGCTCCGGAAGTAAATCAAGTCGGCGCGCAGAGCACCGACGGCGGCACCCGTGCAGAAGAGCGAAATGATGATCGCACGCCTCAGATGACGGCGTTGGCCCATCGAGGTCTCCGCGCTGGTGAAAACGCCGCGAAACAACGCAACCGGTAAGCGCTGAAAGTAAAGCAAGGGCATTTTCCGGGCAAGTCGCTGGTTCATCGAGCCAAATATGTGTTGCTTCGGCTCGAGACTGTCCTAGGCTTGACTGAAGCGACACGGCCGACTGCGCTCGCGTCGTGCCGGCGATGGGGCTGCTCGAGCGCGGGTGCTGTTATGTCCAGTGAAACTAACTTGGGCGGTTTCGATGGCCTCGACGCGGCAGGTGACCGCGGTCAGATCGCGGTCATCTCCGCCGACCCGCCCTCCTCGCTGGCCGAAGAGGGCACGCGTGCCGCATCGCGTCCGGAGATGGCGCCCGCAGACGACCCAGACGGTTGTCTCGTTCTGCGCGGCGCTGCCGGTCAGGCGAAATACAATGGCGCAAGCTCTCGTTATCACGTGGTTTGGGCACACGCCAAAGGAGGCCTGGGTGAGATTTATGTGGCCGAGGACACCGAGCTCCACCGCCGGGTCGCACTCAAGGAAATTCAAGCCAAGCACGCCAATAACAGTGTAAGTCGCGAACGGTTTGTGATCGAAGCCGAGATCACCGGCAAGCTGGAACATCCGGGCATCGTGCCGGTTTATGGCATGGGGACGCATCCCGACGGACGGCCCTATTACACGATGCGGTTCGTCCGCGGCGAAGACATGGCGACGGCCGTCCGCCGGTTTCACGCCGGGCCCAATCGCGACTTGACCAGCCTCGAGTTCCGCTGGCTGCTGCAGCGATTCGTCGACGTTTGCAACACGATCGCTTACGCGCACAGCCGGGGCGTGCTGCACCGCGATTTGAAGCCCGGCAACATCATGCTCGGCCAGTTCGGCGAGACGCTGGTGCTGGACTGGGGAGTGGCCAAGCTCATCGGCCAGGGCGAGACCACGCCGTCTCCGCCTTTTGACACCGAGGCCGACCCGAGCAGCCTGGCGATCCAGCCGCCGCCCGGCAGCAGCTCGGTGACGCGCACCGGGCAAGCCGTGGGCACCCCGGCGTACATGAGCCCCGAGCAGGCGGCCGGCCGGCTGAGTGACCTCGGCCCGGCGAGCGATGTCTACAGCTTGGGTGCCACGCTCTACGTGATGCTGACCGACCGCCGGCCGTTTGACGGAGACGCCACCGATGTCCTTCGAGACGTGCAAGAAGGCCGCTTCGAACCACCCAGGCGGGCCTGGACCGGGGTTCCCCGGGCGCTCGACGCGATCTGCCGCAAGGCCATGGCCCGCGAGCCCGGCAAGCGTTATCAATCGGCCCTGGCTCTGGCGGCCGACGTCGAGCGCTGGCTGGCCGACGAGCCCGTCTCTTGCTGGCGCGAGCCGCTGCTCGTTCGCTCTCGGCGCTGGGTGCGCCGCCGTCTGCCCCTGGTTGCCGCCAGCGGCGCCGCTCTGGGAGTCGCTCTGGTCGCCCTGGTCGTCGCAGTGCCCTTGCTCTCGCTCGCCTGGCAAAACGAATCGCAAGCACATAGCGGCGAACGCCGCGAGCGAATTGCGGCCCTGCAACAAGCCAAGGAAGCCCAGAAAGAGCGCGCCTTGGCCATTCAAAACCTCGACACGGCCAACCACGAGCGCACCGCGCTTTGACCCACGAAAAGGAGGCCCAAGAAGAGCGAGACCGCGCTGAAATAACTCTGCGGTTCCTGGTCAACATGTTTCGCAGGCCCGATCCCGCAGTCGATGGCCGCTCGCTCAAAGCAATCGATCTCCTGAAACGGGTCGCTTCGGAAGTCGATACCGCCCTCATCAATCAGCCACTGGGGAAAGCAGCGCTCTATAGCGCACTCGGCGAGACGTTCAGCGGACTTGGTATGCCGGAAGACGCGTTCGACGTGTTTCAAAAAGCCCTCGCCCTGCGCCGCCAGCAACTCGGCGACGATCACCCCGACACGCTGAAGGCCATGCAAAACCTGGCCATGGCCTACGAGGACCAGGGGCGCCCCGACAAGGCCGTTCCGATCCTCGAAGAGACGCTCCGGAAGCGAAAAGCCAAGCTCGGCGACGAACACCCCGACACGATCGAGTCGACAAACGACCTGGCGGTTGCATACTGGGACGCCGGCGAGGTCGACCGGGCCATTCCACTCTACGAGACGATTCTCGAGCAATCACGAGCCAGGCTGGGCGACGACCATGAAGACACTCTGACCGTCGCCGATAACCTGGCTGTCGCCTATGCCGACGCCGGGCAGACCGCGCTCGCGATCCCCCTTCAAGAGTCAACGGCCGCCAAGCTGCGCACCAAGCTGGGTGAAGACCACCCCGCCGCCTTGATCGCAGCCAACAACCTCGCCCGATCCTACGAAGCAGCCGGCCGGTCCAGCGACGCCATTGCGCTCTACGAAAAGACCGTGCTCATGCTGCGGGCCAGGCTGACAGACGACCATCCCGTGACGCTCGGCGCGATGCACGGACTGGCGCGCGCGTATCAGTCAGCCGGCCAGCTTCCCCGTGCGATTCGCCTGTTTGATGAGACATTGACGCGGCGGCGAGCCAAGCTCGGGGCCGATCACCCCGAGGCGCTCTTGACCATGCTTGCCCTGGCGCACGCGTACCGTGCCGCCAAAGAGCCCGCAAACGCCCTTCCGCTCGCGCGCGAATTCCTCGACCGGGCCGGCAAGATCGAAAAGCGGCTGCCCCCCAAGATCCGCGCGGCGATGCCGGCGGCGGCGAAACTGGTCGAAAGCTTGACCAACCAACCGTCGGGGCGGTAACCGCAAAAGGGCGCTGGCCGGCGCGGTCATGCCGGTGGCCAGCCGTGCGCCAACTCCCGATGTGCCCGTCCCGATAAACTCAATTCCCGTGTCGCCGAAACGCCTGCACCTACGAAACTATAGCCGGCAAGAGCGCCACGAGGGTGTCACGCCAGCCGGACGCAGAATCGCAGGAGGCTCCAATGTTGGTTCTGAGCCGCAAGCAATCGCAGCAAATCCTGATCGGGTCGGAGATTTCGATCAGGGTGGTGAAGATTGATCGTAAGCACGTGCGCGTGGGGATTTGTGCACCCACATCGGTCTCGATCGTGCGCGAGGAACTCGCTCAGATCGGCGGCGGCGCTCCCCCGGCGTCGCCTTCGTCAAATTCGGTGACGCCCGCAAAGGACCGCCGTGCCGCGTCGCCGACGCCAAAGCACTGCAGGCAGTAGTTGATCTTGGAGCTCAGGTTTCTGAGCTCCTCCTTGGGGCCCTCGAAGATCAGTGCCACTTGATAGGTGTCGTTATCGTTGCCGTAAATGAAGACCTGGACTTCCTTGGTGGCCAGGTCGAGCTTTGCGGCCTTGTAGGGGTTGTCCCGGCCCTTATGACTTTTGGAGTCGGGCTTGAGCTGGTTCGCTGGTACGTCGACGCCGTAGGCGTTCTTGACAACCTCGAGCACATCCGGCGTGAACTTGCCGCGCGGCGTGGCTTCTGCCGGCGGCGCCGTCGTCTTTTTCTTGCTAGCCGGCGTGGGCTTCTTGTGCCGAGCGAGCACGTGAAGGCTTGCCGACTTCGCCTGGTCGATGAACGTGTCTTCCACGTCGAACTTTCCCGGCTCGATCGCCAAGCCGAAGGTCTGCGTCGGGCCCGTGAGGGACTTGGGCGGGCGGATGTAGATCAGCTCGTCTTTGAGCCGTCCCTTCTGCTGCGGCGGCGCAAGGTTGTCGTTGAGCTGCTTTTGATATTTCATCTCGTCGAGCGTTTCCTGAAGCCGCAAATCATAATCCTTACATCCGACCATGACGACCACGAGAAGGCCCGACACAACCGCAACCGCTTGTCGCATTGCGCACCTCACTATTTGCCGCGCGCCGGCCGTGCCGGCTAGCTCTTTCCGCCCACCATTCACTCTGGGTACGATCGAGCGAGATGTCAAGCTTTCGGCGGCGTGCGGAGAGTGGGAATCGAGGGATGGAGCGGCACGATTTTAGCGCGGGCGAGACCGGGTCTCAGGTCATGGGCGCGGGGCCTGTGGTGTTCCGCAGCCGGGTCGTCCAGATCGTGGCCCTTGTGAAGCCGTTCCGCGCGCAGGCGGTGCTGGCTGCGCTCGAGGGAGTCGAGCTTCTGGGCGGCACCGTCCGCGAGGCGCCGGCTACGGGCGGCAGAAAGACCGGCTCCATCAGTATTTAGGCAGCGAGTACAACTCGTCGTTCGTGCCTAAAGTCGAGTTGACCGTTTTCGTGGAGGAGGCGCATGCACCGGCCGCGATCAAGGCGATTGTCTCGCAGGCCCGCACCGGGCGCATCGGCGACGGCAAGATCTTGATGTTGCCCTGCTACGATGAATATCTGAGCTGGTAGACGGCCGCGTGCGACTCGGCTCGCGGCGTTCCCTCACGTGCGACCTGTCCGGATCCTTGATGACATCCGCTCGTGCTCTATTCTGACGGCCGGCCGCCCGAAGAATCAGTGCGGCGTGTTGACCCACAGGATGCGGCGAAACCGAGGGCGCTCTTTGGCATCGTTGAGGTCTACCACAACCTCGTGCGGCACCGTGCCGGCGTTTTCGGCGCAGCAGCGGCGAAGTGACCACAATGCTGAAACCAGCGGACCACCGGCTGGTTTTCCAGCCATGCCACCACCAGCTTGCCGTCAAGCTGTGCGGCATCTTCGTCGGTCCGGGCGTAAGCCACCGAGGCACCGTCGGCGACCACAGGCGCCATGGCATCGCCGTTGACCGTCACGCAACGATTCTCGCGCTGGGCGGCGACCCATTCCCGCCTCGCCGCGGCCAGCCGCGAGCTGTCTTCCGAGTCGAGCACGTCGGCCGACTCGAGCCCGTTGGGAGTTTTCAGATCGGCAGAGAGCGCGATGAGTTCGCCTCCGGGTGAGGTCGCATCGTGCTTGTCCCCCGTGACCTCGTGCTCGGGACGGCCGGCGCCCGGTTCGTCGTTCTCGAGCAGTTGCAAGGCCGTTCGCAGCAAGGCGCCGATCGTCACCGCGGGCGGCGCCCCGGGCTCGAGGCGGTCGGGCCGTGCACGGCGGAACTTGGGGCCCTCACCGTGCAGCAGCCACACCGGCTCGACCGAGGTGAGCTCGATGATCTTGAGTGCGACTTCCGCTGGAACGGTCACGCCACCTTCATAGTTGTACCAGGTGCGCACCGGTATGGCCAACCGCCGCGCCATCTCGGGCCCGCCGCGCTCGCCAAATAGCTCGGAACGCAGCGCCGCAAGCCGCTCTGCCAGGGCCAGCTTGGCACGAACAGATTCAGGGAGAGTTTTCCGACGAGCCATGGGCAAATTCCTGCAAGCAGCCGTGTGCCAACAGAGTCGAGGGTCAAACGCCACGCGGACCGGCACACGAGCCCACGCGCCAAGAGCTATTTAAAGCGTTTTGGCTGATAAATCAATGGGAGTGTTGTCAAAGCTGCCAAAGTTCAACAAAAAAGGCCGCCGACACCCCGAACCTGTCGTCATCACAACCTCTCTCATCATGGAGCCGGTCCGTCAGAATCACCAAACCATGGCGCGTCAAAACAGCGGATGCATGGTCGTTTTGCGTGGGGACCGTCGCCAAACCGTTATGGCTTCGAACAATTCTTCGAATTCTGGACGGTTTTGCCGCCTGGATTTCCGGCGTTCCCGGCGAGCCAGGGTGTGCGCCTGGTACGTTGCCCGCCGTCGGCTCCTCCCGGCACAACCGCTGCTGCGAGCAGGCACGCCAGCGTGGCGGCTGGCGGTGACGGAGTCATGATTCGTCGTCATCGAGCTTCAGGTCTAGCAGGAAATCGGCGATGGCGTCGTCTTGTTCAACGTTTGATCCCGAAAGAGGCTTTGACTCGGCGGCGGCCTTGGCGGCCGGCTGGGGCGCGGCAGACGGCTTCGGCGCAGTGGTCAAGGTGCTGTCATCATCGGCCAGTGGAATGCCTTCCACTTCCGGCGCCGGCTCCTCGTCGTCAAATTCGAGCTCGAACTCTTCGTGTTCAATTTCTTCTTCTGCCGGTATGGCGTCGATGACGGCCGTGTCGCCTGCCTTGGCCTTGGGCGCGGCGACCGGCCCGAGCGGCGCGGGCTGGCCCAGCTTGGCCACTCTGAGCGTCACGGCCCCGAGCGTCAACTCGTCGCCGTGACTCAACTTTTTCTGGCCGGCGACCCGCTTACCGTTGACGAACGTCCCATTTGAGCTGCCCAGGTCGCGCAAGGTCAGGTCTTCGCCCTCCTCAACGAGCTCGCAATGGCGCCGGCTGACTTGCGAAGACTTGATGCGGATCATACAGTCGTCGTGGCGTCCGACGGTATTCACGCCGTCGTTCAGCTTGAGGGTCGTGGAGGCGCTGCGCCCCCGAACGACCTGAAGTACGTAATTCATCCTCGGTGCGTCCCGCTCACTTGTCTGGTGTCGTTGCGGATGGTGCTGACGATATGGACCATCGTGCAGTTGTTAGGCTATCGTCTTGCGGCGCGAGACGCAAATGGAAAGCCGAGATTGGTGAGAAGCGCCGGCGGCGTGTTCGCTCCGGGGGAGACCGCTTGAATTCCCGAGGGTCGGCGCTATACTTGGGTTTGTGCTGGACCGGACCAGCCCGAGCCAGCCTGCGGAGCGCTTTGCATTTCAGATGTCGGCGCTCGACCGTGCGGGAGTAGCTCAGGGGTAGAGCACCACGTTGCCAACGTGGGTGTCGAGGGTTCAAATCCCTTCTCCCGCTCTAGCTGATGCCACCTTGGCTTGGCGGCTTTCGTCTGGGCGCGCGCGTCATGGCGCGTCAAGCAAGTTCGGGTCTTGGGGAGTATTGATGAGCACGGACGAAGAGATCGACGATGCGCCGGTGTCTGTGAGCGATCTTCCCGAATCGGCGGAAGCAACCGCCGCCAAGCGCAAGCTGGAGATGGAGGTTGCGATCACCGACGTCGGCCCGTGCAAGAAGCATCTTAAAATCACGATTCCGCGCCAGGAAATCGATCGCCAGTTCGAGGAATCGTTGAACGAGTTACGAAAAGACGCCGTGGTGCCGGGCTTCCGGCCCGGCAAGGCGCCCCGTCAACTGATCGTCAAGCGGTTCAAGAAGGTTGTCGCCAACCAGGTCAAGTCGGCGCTCTTGACGTCGTCGCTGGAGCAGATCGACGCAGACTACGATCTCGAGCCGATCACGCAGCCTCGTCTCGACGTCGATGCGATCGAGATCCCCGAACAGGGCCCGCTCAATTTCGAGATGGACGTCGAAGTGCGGCCCCAGTTCGCGGTGCCGAACCTGAAAGGGCGGAAGGTGAAGCGCCCGGTGATGGAGATCACCGACAAGCTCGTTGACGAATACGTGACCCATTGGCTGGAGAGCCGCGGCCAGATCGTGCCCAAGCTGGAGGGGCCCGCCGAGATCGGCGATTATCTCACCGCCGATCTCATCTTCCATTACCCCGACGGGCGGGTCATGAACCAGGCAAAGGAGATTCAATTCCGGCTCCAGTCGGAGCTCCGGTTCCAGAACGGCACCATCGCCCAAGCCGGCAGCGCCCTGGTGGGCGTCAAGCCCGGCGACACGCGCGAGGTCAAGGCCACGCTCGGCTCGGCCATCGACGACCCGAGCCTGCGCGGAGCGACGATCGCGGTCGAGGTGCGCGTTATCGACCTCAAGCGGCTGCGGGTTCCCGAGCTCGATCAAGAGTTCCTCAATTCGGTCGACCTGGCCAGTGTCGACGAGCTGCGCGACGAGGTCCGCACGTTCCTCACCCACAAGCTGGAATCCGAGCAGCGCCAGGCGATTCGCGCCCAGTTGCTCGATGCCATGCTCCGCGAGACGCCGTTCGACCTTCCGGCCGATCTGGTCTCACGCGAAGAGAAGAGCACGATCGAGACTTTGGTCGCTCGGCTCAAGCAAGAGGGGACGACCGACCGCGAGATCCGCGCCTGCGCGGCTCAGATTCGCGCCAATGCCCATGAGAGCACGCGCCGGGCATTGCAAGAATATCTGCTGCTCTCGCGCATCGCCGACGAAGAGTCGATCACGGTAGAGGAAGAAGACTTCGCGCTCGAAATCGAAGCCATCGCGGCGCGGACCAAGGAGAGCGTGCGCCGGGTCCGTGCGCGGGTCGAAAAGGAAGGCGGCGCGCGATCGATGGCCACCCAGATCCTGGAGCGCAAGGTGATCGATCGGATTCTCGAGGAAGCCGATATCGAGGACGTTGCGGTCGCGCCCCGCGAGGAGGCGAGCGTCGAGACGATCGACGTCGCGGCCGTCGCACCGGCGGGCGACACCGGCGAAGCGGCTGCCGAGCAAAGCCCGGTGGAAACGACCGAAGAGTCGTGAACACGGCGTGCTTGCCCTGCTTGACCTTGGCCAGCTTACACTAGACAATTCCTTGACGCCCCGAAGGGCTGGGCTCATTGATCACGACCTGGTGCCTCCAGCCGGCCCCTTGAAATCCGAAGGAGCGCCCGATGCCGCTTGCCGAACCGCCTTTCTTCGATCCCATGCTTCAGCGCTACCGCGATTACTCGCGGCAGCGCCAGATGACCCTGGGCGACCTGCTCCTCGAAAACCGCATTGTCTTTCTCGAAGGAGTGATCAACGACGCCGCGGCCAACCTGGTGGTCATGAAGTTTCTTTACCTCCAGTATGAAAATCGTACCCAGGGCATCAGCTTCTACATCAACAGCCCCGGGGGCAGCGTGACCAGCACGCTGGCGATCTACGACACGATGCAGTTCATTGAATGCCAGATTGCGACCTACTGCATCGGCCTGGCCGCGTCGGGCGCGGCCGTCTTATTGGCCGGCGGCACCAAGGGCCGGCGTTATGCTCTGCCGCATTCCAAGATCATGATCCATCAGCCCTACGGGCAGGTGGGTGGTCAGGTCTCCGACATCGAGATCCAGGCCGAGGAGATTGTGAAGAGCAAGCAGGTCATCAACGACATCCTCGCCAAGCATACGGGGCAGCCGGTCGAGCGTATCGCCAAGGACACCGAGCGCGACCGCTACTTGACCGGCATGCAGGCCAAGGAATACGGCCTGGTTGACGAGGTGGTCGGCCGGATCGCCGGTGAGAAACCCGCGGCACCCCCCTCATGAAGCCTGGGCCACAACTTACGTTTCATGCCGGTTGACACGGCTCGTTTTCGAGAAGGGCGCAGCTACCATGCCACTGGTTCCAATCGTCATCGAGCGCAGCGGTCGCGAAGAGCGGGCGATGGATATCTATTCCCGCCTGCTCCAGGATCGCATCATCATCCTCGGCACCACCATCGACGACACCGTGTCGAACCTCGTCGTTGCCCAGATGCTGGTGCTGGCTCACCAGGACGCCAAGGCCGATATCCATCTCTACGTCAACAGCCCCGGCGGCAGCGTCACCGCAGGATTGGCCATCTACGATACTATGCAATGGGTTCCGTGCGATGTGGCGACCTACTGCATCGGCCAATGCGCCAGCATGGGCTCGCTCTTGCTGGCCTCGGGCGCCAAAGGCAAGCGCAACGCCCTGCCTCACAGCCGCATCATGATTCACCAGCCGCTCGCGGGCATGGAAGGTACGGCGACCGAGATCCTGATTCACGCCGAAGAATTCATCCGCATGAAGAAACAATTGAACCAGATTTATCAGACGCATACGGGGCAGACGCTCGAGCGCCTTCAGGAGGACACCGACCGCGACCGGTTCATGTCGCCCGAGGAAGCCCGCGACTACGGCCTGATTGACAATGTCGTCGATCGCGAGCCGCCTTTGCCGCCGAATCCGAACCGGGTGCCGTAATTTTTCGGCCGCGGGCCGAAAAATAGAGCAGGAGAGCAGAGAAAGTAATGAGGAGACCAAGACGGCTGGCCTGCTCTCCTGCGGTCTACTTACTCCTTTCTACTTTCTTGGCCGAGATCGCCGCCTGTTCTCCTGCGGTCTACTAACTCCTTTCTAAGTTCTGCTCGCTTGGGCCGTCGGCGGTAGTCGCCTATCGTCCTTCGGTCGCGCCTGGGGCGGCGTGGTCTGCCCGCACCCTACCGCCTCCCCGTGGGGGAGACGGGCAGGGTCGGGAGACCCGCGCCCAACGTATGGTCGCGCGCCTCGCCTGGCGTGCGAGACCCAGGGGGTCACGGCGAATTCTTGTCCACGAGCGGCGCACACTTCATCAGCCGGCGTCGTTCGATGGCCCTGCTTGCTTCTCGCTAATCCCTTGCTTGTAGCGACTTCGATAAAAGGGAGCGCGCGGCACGCCGCATGCGGTAGAGCGGGTGCTCACTGCAATACACGCTCGAGGTTGCGCTCGCGAGGTAGTCCATGACGCATCGCTTTCGTCGGGGCTTTACGCTGATCGAGCTCCTTGTGGTCATCGCGATCATCGCGGTTTTGATCTCGCTCTTGCTGCCGGCTGTCCAGGCGGCGCGCGAGGCGGCGCGGCGGGCTCAGTGCTTGAACAACCTCAAGCAGATGGGCATCGCCCTCCACAATTACCACGACGCCGTGCTCGTGTTCCCGCCGGGCTACATCGCGGCAAGACGGTTTATCGACGGCGAGACGGACACGGCGCCTGGCTGGAGCTGGGCGTCGATGATCTTGCCGCAGCTCGACCAGTCACCTCTGTTCGCGGCACTGAACCTCTACTTGCCGGTACAGGCACCAGCCAACACAACGGCGATCGTAACCAACATGAGCGTCTTCCTTTGCCCGTCGGATCAACTTCCCGGGCCGACGTATCCGATCACCGACGGATTCGGAAACACGGTGGCGATTGTTGCGCCGAGCTCGTACGCGGCTTCCACGGGTAACGATGCTGCCGATGTCGCGTTGGGGCTCAACAACGACGGTTCCGGCAACGGCCTGTTCTACCGCGATAGCGCGGTCCGCATCGGCATGATCACTGACGGCGCCAGTCTCACGGTGGCGCTGCTCGAGCGAGCCTGGGGCGACACCGAGGGTACGTGGGTCGGCGATCCCGCCGGCGGATTCGTTCAACGCGGTCTGTTCAATCCATGCCCCGGCTCGGCACTTGCGACCTACCTCGCGCCTTGCCTGGTTCTGGCACATTGCCACTTGCTCAACACAAACTCAGATACCGACAGCGGCCTGGACGATCCGTCGAGCTTCCATCCCGGGGGTGCCAACGCTCTTTTCACCGATGGCTCGGTGCATTTCCTCAAAAACGTTACAAGCGACGCCGGCGTCTACCCCAACGGCGCAACGCGTTACACTCCTTCGAGCCTGATCCTGCAGGCGCTGGGTACGCGAGCTGGAGGCGAGGTTGTGAGCTCCGACTCTTACTGACGGCGGGCGCTTCGTTGTTTCCCACCCGCACCAGGCCCAAACAAGACGAGCGACCCTGAATCCAAGGCGTATCGATGGACCGCACTTACAGAATCGTCACCGGCGTGATGGCCTTGATCGCGGCCTCTGGCTGCAGCCGCGAGGAGCGCGGGCCGATCCTGGCTGGAGGCCGCGAGGTGAAATCGTGGGTTGCCGATCTGCGCGGCCCCAAGCCCCAGGTTCGCCGCCAGGCGGTGCTCAAGCTGGGCAACGTCGGCGACGCCGACGCCACGGCGGTTCAAGCCTTGACTGAGGCGCTGAAAGATAAGGATAACTTGGTGCGCCGCGACGCCGTGCTCGCCGTGGCCAAGCTAAAGAAGCCCACCGCGGCGATCGTCGAAGCGCTCAAGGTCATGAGCCAGAACGACCGCGATGCGACTGTTCGCGAATACGCCCAGAAGGCGCTCAAGCGGCTGAATGAGACGCCGTAAAGACAACCACTCGCGTTGCCCTAGTCACGAGGATGTGAAGCCGTGGTCCTTGGGCAGCGGCGACCTGTGCCGAAGCGGCATGAAGCGAATCTCAACCCGCTATTCCTCCTGGTGCGTGTGGCGCTTGGGGTCTTGAGCAAAGCAGCGTTTCGCTGCGGTCGCACGCTCGATTTCCTTGTTCGCACGATTGCGAATGGTGGTCAAGGAGAAAACGCAGGGCACAGGCACCCATCGTTCGGCGAAACTTCGGCGTCCATGGGTGGTTGACTGACGAGCCTCGGGTGTCAGCGTCGCGCCCGAGGCAAGACCGTGGGTGCCTTCTATCTCCATTCCTATCCGGGGTAGGCCCTATGATTGAAATCGAGAATGGCTTACCTCGGCTGTGATACACGAGTGTTGCGGCGGATCGTCCGCCGCCTTGACTCGATCATAGGGCCTACCCCTACGAGTCTGGTATTTCGCAGGCGGCCCGTGATCAGGAATGGTGAGGTTTTTCGTGCGCAGTCGTAGCCGGTTCCGGCTTGATGGCCTCGATCGCGGCCGGATCGATCTTGACGGCCTTAAGCACGTTGTTGGCCCTCGTGGCCGTCTCGACGCACGCATTGACCCAGGCAGCAGCGGGCGCGAAGTAAGCCACCATCATGGCCGCCGAGCCGAGCGTACTTAGAACGAGCAACAGGAACAGCCGGAACACGAAGGCGGCCACCCCTGCCACCGCGAATACGACGAGGCAGAAGAGGAGGAGCGCGACTGGGTGGAGTAACGAGAACGCGTCGTCCGCGTTCTTGAACGCCTCTTTCCAGACTGCCACCCCCACGAACAGCGACATGAGCACGGGAAGCAGCGCCGGCCACCCGGCCTCCATGGCTCGCCAGAGCACCATTCGAAAGCGCGCCGGCCACGGCGATGATGTTGATCCTCCGCGCCGGACTGAGATCGGGCGCGGGTTTGAGCCACTCCTTGAGCCGTTCCCACCTCGAGGGCGGCTCGGAAGGCGCCGTGTACGTGGCGAGGTTGGAGAGGTAAATCGACGTATTTGTGCCGCCGGCCAGGCCGGCGGGGGGGCTGGAGTTCGTCCCGGTAAGTTGCTCGAAGAACCCGCGCAACACGAAGAACGGATCGACGGCCGTCGCCCCGTCCATCATGGCGGCGGCCTGGCGCTTGACCCAGCCGGCCTTGCCGCCGAAATTCGCCAGGAGCGACCAAAGCAGGAGGAGCACGGCGACGGTGATTTGGTTCCGTCGCGACCGAACAGCGGCCGGGAGCATATTTCGCCTCCGCATTGCGGTGACACGCCTGCGTGAGGTTCGGTGACACCCTGGCCCGATACTAGCGCACCCCGGCCGGCCGGGCAATGGCCGACCTTGCACCTTCTGTCAGCCAACGCCGGTGCTCGTCGTGGTCGAAAGACCAGTTGACCGATTCGTCGCAGCAGGCGGAGGTCGCACCGCCGGGCCGCAAGCGCACCGGCGGTCGTCGTGTAATAATGGCTGCCAGCGATGTCGCCCACGCCGAGGTTGAGCAGGCAGAGCGAGGACGGAAACGGCGACGCAGCTCGTTAATCTGCCGGTCGACGACTCGGGTGGCCCACGAACACACGCGAACTTGCGGCAAGGCTCACGCGCCACGCTCCTGCGCGGACTTGCCCGCCGAACCCTTGGCGGATCGATTCGCCTTGCGTGGGCGACCCTCCCGACGGACGGCGTGCTCCACATTGAGCGCCTTGACCGCTTGCGTGACCGATTCATCCTCGCCGTAATGTCGGGACCATGTGCATCCTGCCGACGGATCGGTTCAGGTCGTGGCAGACCCCCCTGGCTGACCCTCGCTGCTCCTGGCATGGCACACGTTCACGACCAAACCGCGGACCGGGTCAATACTAGCGGCGTCCCGGTTTCCGTCCCGACTGTCGGCTGGGCTGGCTCGCGCGTGCCCCCGCGTCCTCCAGCGAGTTGCGGCCCTGACGCCGACGGGTGGCCATCACGTGAAATCAGGTCTCGAACAACGAAAGGGACGAGCCAATCGCGTCACGTTGGTCCCTATGGAATGACCAGTTGCAGACAGTGGACATTCCCCGCGAGATCGCCGATCACGACATGCGTATCGTCGGGCGCGAACTCGACGCTCGTCGGGAAGCTGTCGAGTGCTATCGTGAGCAGGCAATTTCTCGTCTCGAGATCCCACAGCATCAGTTTCCGATCGTAGGATGCAGTAACGGCAAATCGGCCTCTCGAGTCAAAACAGAGGGCCCAAACGCGTCCCACGTCCCCGCCCAGCGTGCACACTTTCCGGCCGTTCTGCACATCCCAGTAGATTAGCATGTGATCCATCGAACCGGACAAACCGTGTCGCCCGTCCGGCGTAAGGGCGACCGACAACACTCCCTTGACATGCCCCTGAAACCTTTGCAATTCGCAACCTGTCCGGAGGTCCCACAACCGGACGCTCCTGTCGGACGAGCCGGAGATCGCACAGCGTGCATCCGCCGTGACCGCGATGGACCAGACCGAGGCGGTGTGTCCCTTGAGCGTGCGCAGCTCCCGCCCTGATTCAAGATCCCAGAGCTTAAGGCTGCCATCCGACGAACCAGAGATGGCTTGCCGGCCGTCGGGTGTCACCGCTACAGCGACGACCCGATCCCGATGTCCCTTGAGCTTGCGCCGCTCCCGGTCCATCTCGATGTCCCAGATACTGAGCGAGCAATCCTCCAAAGCACAGATGGCATATCGGCCATCGATTGTGACCGTCGCCGCGAGGAGCCGCGCGATGCGTCGGGCGTCTCGCCGGCTATCCCGGACGGTGAGCGTGCGCTTGAGCCGGCCGGTCCGGACTTCCCATAGCTTGAGTACTCCATCCGCCGACGCGGACAGGACATGATTGCCGTTGCGTAACATCGCAATGGACATGACCTCCGCTCCATGCCCGTTGAAGACGCCAGGGTGATCTGTCGGTGCTTGCATGTCCCAGAGGATGGGAATCCGGTCCGAGTCAGCCGAGAGGGCGTGGCGACCGTCAGTTGACACGCTCACTGCGGTAACGGGGCTACCGTGCCCGGTGAGGGTGCGGAACGATCGAGCAGTCTTGAGGTCCCAGAGTTTGAGCGTGCGATCATCGGAGGCGCTAAGCACATGTCGGCCGTCCGGCGTCACCGCCGCGGCCCTCACCCCGTGGTCGTGTCCCGCGAACGATCGCACTTCCTTGCCGGACTGGAGATCCCAGAGTCGAAGGGTGCGGTCGGCGGAAGCCGACAGGAGTTGACGGCTATCAGGCGTCACCGCCACCCCGTGCACTCTGCCCGAATGGCCGACGAGGGTATGTACGCACTTGTGCGTCCGGATGTCCCACACCTGCAGGCGCAACGGGTTGTCGCAACCACGAGAAACCTTCCATCCGGCGTCACCGCCACCGTGTTCTCCCATCCATTCGGTTCGACGATTGTGAACAGTTCCTTCCCGGTGCGAAGGTCCCATAGCCTGATCGTGAGATCGCCGGCCACCGAAACGACGTGCACTCCGTCGGGAGTGACCGCCACCGCATTGACGGGACCTTCGTGGCCGATCAAGCTGCGCAGTTCACGCCCGGTCTGGAACTCCCAGAGCCTGAGAGTCCGATCCGAGGAGGCCGAGATGATTGATCGCCCGTCGGATGTCAGGGCGAGCGCGTTGACTTGCCCTCGATGCCCGGTGGAAGTACGGAGCAACCTTCCCGTCCAGAGATCCCAGATCTTGAGCGTGTGGTCAGTGGCGCCAGGACGGCGTGTCGGTCATCGTGCGCGATTGCAATGGCAGTGATCCTCGCGTGCTCATGGGCGAGCGTGCGGACCAGCATCGGCGGCTCGCAACTCGCTCGCCAGACGAGGATTCCGTGTGGGTGTGCGGTCGTCGAGAGTCGTTGCCGGGCCTCGACCTTGAGGATGTCGAGACCCGAGGCGACGGCTCGATTGTGGATCTGCTGAGCGAACTCGGCGGGTCTGGCTGATGGGTCCCAATCGACCAGGTTGTGCGCCTCGCGCTGGAGGAGCCGGAGCAGCCGTCGGAGCCGAGAATGAAGATCGTCCGCATCCGAGGGACACAGGTCCAGCGCGAGGATGAGGTCTTCCTGGATCTCATCAATGCCCCGGCGGCGCGAATGTTCCTCGAGCAGGCTGTATCGTGCCAGAGCGTCCGACACTCGCTCGGCACAGCCACGGCGGAACGCTCCGATCTCGGCGGGTGGGAACTGTTCGATGACAAATTCGCGGACGAGGGGGTGGAGACGCAACCGGTCGGCAACCATCTCCTCGACGAGGCAGACGTCCTCCAGGCGTCGCAGGGCCCGGGCCAGCGGCGAGGGGTGACCCGCGAGGTTGCGATCCGGGGCTCCAGCCATCAAACCCAGCCGCGCTGTAGTAATGTCGGCCCCCTCGGGGAATTGCCCGAGCACTCGCAGGAGATGTCGTGCGCCCTCATCACGCAGGGCTTCCCACTGCGACATCAGGGTCGTCGTCACGGCAGCCTCATGGATCGCGGGCAAATCGGCCTGAAAGAGTTCCGCCGCCTCGCTGTCCAGGGTCGCGAGTAAACCCTCCTGCTTGAGCCGCTCCCGGTAATCGGCCAGCGGGATCTCGTTCCACTCTCCCAGGAAGGCCCCGGCCAATTCGAGGGCGAGCGGGAGCCGGCCCAGCATGCGGCAGACCGCCCGCGCGTGGTCGTGCTCCGGATTCGCCGTGTCCAATATCGCCCGCCGCGATGGATGACGCAGCAGGACCCGGAGCGCAGGCTCCTCGGGCAGCACGGTCACCTCGATCGCGGCGAATTGACCCAGGGCGCGTCGTCGCGTTGTGAACAAGACGCGACAACCTAACCCGCTGACCGTGCACCCGTCCGCCACCGGCCGAGTCAGATCGGAGGGCTCGGCGAGGTTGTCGAGGATGACGAGCGCATCGGGACGTCGGGCCAGCAGCTCGAACGCTGCTCGAACCTGATCGTCCCGCGGACGATCTCCCGCAGCCGGTCGCAGGCGACGCGCCAGCGCGGCGAATCCGTCGGCGAGTGGTCCGGCAGCGTTGATCCAGAGCACACCGCCGGGATAGACGTCGCGGTATCGATACGCATACTCGACGGCCAACTGGGTCTTGCCGATGCCTCCCATCCCCGTCAACCCGGCCGGCCGGATGCCGAGAGCGCCGGCGCCGGCCAAGTTCCGATGCAAGTTATTCAGGTCCTCGTCACGGCCGACGAAATCCGGATTCCGGGGAAAAGGGACCGTGAAGCATGGCTCGGGAGTGCCAACACACGCCTCTTGGGTGGGTGAGCCGACCAGCACGACGGTCGCGGCGTCTATCCCAGCGCGCGAGATCAGCACGGGTACATCGGCATCATCAAATCCCTCCGCCCGCAACCTCGCCACCCCCTGGTCGAAGGCGTTTTCTACCGAGCGCCCGAACGCCAAGGCCCCGTAGAACGACGCGGCGAACATGATGGCCGCATGGTCACTGACCGCGCGGCTCATGCTCACGACGCAATCGATCGCATCCGTCAGCCCCTCGGCCTGTTGCCGCGTGTGGCATGCGTTGAGCAGCACGACTCGGATGTTGCCTTGATCGCACGACTTGAGGACGTCCACGAGCGCCGACTTGCTCAGGGGTCTGGGATACCGGATCCCCTCCGACGCCTGGACCAGCTTCATGTCACGATCCGCGGTTGAGCGAGTTCCGACCGCGCCCATATCTTCTCCCGAGCCGGCATCCGTCTCGAGAAGGATGTCGGCGTCGGAAGTTCCATGGCCGCTGAAGTGGACTATCTGCGGCCGGACCTCGTTAAGCTTGCGAAACAAGTCGACGGGCCTCGCGCCGAAGACAACGACCACTTCGAGCGCGTCACGGTAGTCCGCGAACCGGATCTCGTCTTCGATGTCGCGGCATTCTCGAGGGAGATCGAGCGGCTCGGTCCCGAGCGGGTTCGCCGCGAAGAGCAAGACCTTGATCTTCGCCATCGGCGCCTCGGTCTGCGTACGAAACCGTGGGGGTCGTCCCGGGTCGCTCCGATGGCACCAGTTTATGCCACGATCACGTTACGTGCCAGCACAGCGGCGGAATCCCAGCGGTTCCGCAAGCTGGTAGAATTCGACCAGGTGAGGCAGGTGCAAACGCTCTGCGGTCCCTCCTTTGGGATGGAAGAGGGCACTCGGGCTTGTCCAGAAGCACTTTCCCGAGCATAGCCTGAACCTCCTCGAGGCGCGTGGACTGTCCACACGTAATGATCGGGGAGGCCCGGGTCATTTTGAAGACGTACTCCACCGGACGCTCACCCAACTTGCGTGCCTTGGCAGTTTGCCTTACCAATTTATCCACGGCGTAAGGGCGTCCCCGCCCGATGCTCACCCGAACTCGGCCCAATTCATTCGCGGCCAAGGGGACGCTGACGCGAGCAGTCCAGTTCGTTGGCCGGCTCACCGGCCGACGCGTCAGCAATGCCTTCCACGAGAGAACCCGAACGGGTTCACGGCGCACAGATTCCCACCGCGGCGCGTAAATGGTCATCAATCCCGGGCGCCGCCGATGGGTGATCGACAAGCCCGCTTGGGAGGCGATAGACTGATCACCTTCACCTGAGGGTCAAAACACCATGCGCGCGCAAACCTGGACGAACGGCGTCGTTGGCTTCACGGTCATCTGGATTGCGGCGGCGTCTGCGCTTGCCGGCGACGACGGCAGGCCGATTTCCTGGAAGAAGACCGTCATCGAAGGCAAGTTCCGGTCTGAGGGCGTGGCGATCGCCGACGTCAACAAGGACGGGAAGAATGACGTCTTGATCGGCGATTCCTGGTACGAGGCGCCAACTTGGACCAAGCACGACATTCGCAAGCCCGGCGATTTCGGCGACGGCCTCCACAGTTACAGCGCGTGCATGACGTGCTGGTCTGACGACATCAACGGCGACGGCTGGCCCGATCAGATCGTCATCGGATTTCCGGGCTCGCCCGCACTCTGGTATGAGAACCCAAAGGGTAGCGATGGCCTTTGGCGCGAGCACGAGATCTGGCATAGCGCCTGCAACGAGACGCCGCTTTATCCCGACCTCTTCGGCGACGGGCACCGCGTGCTCGTGATGGGCTGGCAGCCCAAGGGCAAGGACAACGAAGGGCAGATGGCCTGGTTCGCACCGGGCAGCGACGCGACCCAGTCGTGGGAGATGCACGCAGTGAGCGAGCCGAGCACGCCCGGCAAGCCCGTGCCGGGAACCTTTCGATTCGCGCACGGACTCGGCGTGGGCGACTTGAACGGCGACGGGCGTAACGACGTCATTTGCACCGGCGGCTGGTGGGAACAGCCGAAGGAGGGCCGGAAGAGCAGCGAGCCGTGGCCATTTCACCCCGCCCAGCTTGGCGATGCCGTCGCCGACATGATCGCCTATGACGTCAATCTCGACGGCAAGTCCGACATCATCGCCAGCTCGGCCCACAACTTCGGAATCTGGTGGTTCGAGCAAGGCGAAGCCCAGAACGGCTCGCCCGTGTTTACCAAGCACGACCTCTTTCCCAAACTGGTCTCTGAAACCCACGCCCTGATCGCGGCCGACATCGACGGCGACGGACTCAAAGACCTCGTCACCGGCAAGCGGTTCTGGTCGCACGGCAAGAACGAGCCCGGCTCCGATCAGCCCGCTCGAATTTACTGGTTCAACGCGCGCCGGGCGTCCGAAGGCGGGATCGCGTTCACGCCACGCGAGATCGACGACCAGAGCGGTATCGGCACCCAGTTCGTCGTCGCCGACTTCAACGGCGACGGCCTGCTCGATATCGTCACGTCGAACAAGAAGGGCGTCTTTCTGCTCGAGCAGGTCCGGACGTCGAAGTGACGTGAATATGGCCCCCTCGACACGAGAGAGGCCACCCGCGAATAAGAGGGAGGGCGAGGCTCCAGCCGAGCCGGGGAGACCTTCGGTCGGGCGTTTCGGCGGGGTCGGGAGACCCGCCCCGAACAGCCGAGCCGCGTTTCGGCGGGGTCGGGAGACCCGCCCCGAACAGCCGAGCCACCGCCATTCACTTGTCGATCTGGATCTCGTGGTGCGACAGAGTCTCGAAGCCATCCGGCGTGATCAAGTAGTTGCGCTCGTACCGCATGCCGCCCGTGCCTTCTACGTAAAGCCCTGGCTCGACGGCGACGACGTCGCCGGCTTCGAGCGTGTCGGAGCTCTCCGGCACGAAGTAGGGAGGCTCGGGGTGACCGAGGCCGATTCCATGTCCGGAATGCGTGGGGAAATAGCGGTCGAGACCCAGGGCTGCGAAATGGCCGCGGACCGCGGCATCGACGTCGCGAGCGGCAACGCCGGGCCGCAGCTTCGATTCGCCGGCTTGCAAGGCGCCGACGCAGGCGTCGAAGAGCGCGCGCTGAGCGGCCGTCGCATCGGCCCCCACGGCGAACGTGTTGGTGAAATCGCCGCGATAGCCTGCAACGACGACCGAGAAGTCGATCAGGAGCAGGTCGCCGCGCTCGATCACCCTCGAGGTGGGTGAGCCGCCGCGCTCGCGCTCAGGCCGCGGGCCCGAGGCAAAGTCGCCGTAAACGATCGCGGGCTCGCCGAGCTCCTTGATCGCGTAGTACTGGACGACGCTATAAACGTCCAGCTCGGTCATACCGGGCCTGACTTGCCGGTGCGCCTCGGCCAGTCCGGCCTCGCCGGCGCGGATCGAGCGCCGCAAGACGTCAAGCTCGTCCGGGTCCTTGGCGCGACGCAGCTTGCGGATGATCGGCCCGATATCCACCAGCTCGAGACCGGGCCTGGCCGTGCGCAGGTTTTCGATCAGTCCGGCCGGCACGGCCGCGAGCTCAACACCCAGCCGGCGGCCGGGCAGCGACGCCATCCGGTCAATCGCCGCCTGGACCAGCACGCCGCGGCGATAAGGCGCCGAGTGCTGGCCGTCGTACCACGCGGCGCGCACCGCTCGTCGACGAATGCCTGCTCCACGAACGGGCCGAGCATGTCGTCGGCGACCAGCGTGGCCCGGCCGGGCGACAGCAGCAAGAGCGCGCCCGTTGACTCGGCCGTCCGGAACACAAACGGAGATGGCGTGAACGCGGCAAAGTAGATCAAGTGTGCCGGGTCGCCCACGACGAGCGCGTCACACGCCGCGGGCAATGCGTGCCAGAGACGCTCTCGACGGCCGGCGCATCCCAGAGCGGTCAACATGAATCGCGTCCCCTTGGGTTTAACGTTGCACTCGCGCTGAGCCGCCCTTGGCGAGGGCCTCCACTTCGGCGAGCCTGGCCATGGTGACGTCGCCGGGGAATGTCGTCAAAAGTGCGCCATGCGCCCAGCCGAGGCGCAGGGCCTCTTCGGGCGGTCTTCCCGCAATCAGGCCGTAGATCAGCCCGGCCGCGAAGCCGTCGCCGCCGCCGATGCGGTCGAGCACGTCGAGCTCGATGGTGGGGCTGACATACCGCTGGCCCTCAAGCCAGAGAACGGCCGCCCAGTCATGGCGGTTGGTCGAGTGCACGTCGCGCAAGGTCGTCGCCACGAGCTTGATGTTGGGGAACTGCTTGACGACATTTTCGATCAGGGCGAAGAACGTATCGGGATCGAGCTTCGACCGGGCGCCGACGTCCGGGCCGGTGATGCCCAGGCCCATCTGCAAATCTTCCTCGTTGCCGAAGAGGGCGTCTAGCTGGCCGGCAATGTTCCTGATGACTTGCTGGCCCCGGGCCGCCCCACCGACCGACGCCCAGAGCTTCGCGCGGTAATTAAGGTCGAACGACGTGATCGCGCCGGTGCTCTTGGCGGCCTTCATGCCCTCGACGATCAAGGGCGCCGTCGTCTCGGAGAGCGATGCGAAAATCCCCCCCGAGTGAAACCAGCGCACACCCCGGCCGAACAGACCTGCCCAGTCGAAATCACCCGGCTTCAAGAGCGCGCCGGCCTCGTTGCATCGGTTGTAAAAGACCACCGGCGCGCGTGCGCCGTAGCCCCGGTCGCTGTACACGGTGGCAATATTTGGTCCGCGCACGCCGTCGTGGTCGAACCACTTGTAGATCGGCGTCACACCGGTCTCGCGCACCCGCCCCTGCACGAGCTCGCCGATCGGGTATTTGACCATCGCCGTCGCCACGCCCGTCTTGAGCCCAAAACAATCGGACAGGCCCGCGGCCACGTTGTACTCGCCTCCCGAGACGTGGATCTCGACCGAGCGCGCTTTCCGGAACGGGATCACTCCCGGGTCGAGCCGATGAACCAGCGCCCCCAGCGCCAAGAAATCGAGCTCGCAGGCATCGTCGCGAATCTTCAGGCTGGCCATCTCTTCTCCTTTTCTCGTATCCGGCGTGGCAAATTCCGAGGTGCGCTAAATGGCCTTGTGATGCCGGGAGGGCGAGGCTCCTGCCGAGCCGGCTGTGAAAGCGGCTCGCCGGGAGGCTCGCCCTCCCAGGATTGCAAAACACGATTTAGCCGGCGACGTTGACGTACACCTTGAGCGCCTCTTTGTCTTCGAGCAGCTTCATCATCTCCTTGTACCGATCGAGGCCGGCGACCGCGTGGGTCAAAATGCGCTCGGTGACGCCGGGGTACGTCAGCTCGCCGTGTGACAGCGCCCTGAGCCCTTCCTCGAAGTGGCGGCGGTTGCCGTTGACGCTCGAGACCAAAAGCTTGTTACCCAGGACCCATTCGAGATTGATCTTGGCGGCGTCGACGGTCACCGGGTGGCTGCCGCCGGTGATGCTCGTCCAGATCAGGGCCCCGTTGAGTGCCAGCACCTCCATGGCGCGGAAGCAAACCTCGGCGTTGCCGGTCGCCTCGAAAATGAGGTCGGGCTTGCCGGCTTGCTGCGCCAGGCTGGCCAGCGACGTTTGCTTGGTGCTCACGTAAGTCGCGCCGTAGGCTTCGGCGATTTCCGACTTGCGATGCGGACCCGGCTTGGTCGCCACGGTGTAGACCTCGAGCCCGCGCAGGCGCAGCATCATCGTCGCCAGCAAGCCGATCTGGCCGGCCCCCAGCACAAACGCGCGCCGGGGGTTCCAGACCTGAAGCCGCTGCTGAGCCAGGAACGCCTGCTCGATGGCCTTGGCGCACACGCTCGCCGGCTCGGAGAGAACGCCGAGGTGCTTGAGGTTTTGCGGCACCTTGACGATGTATTCGGCGTCGTCGACGAACGCTTCCGTCAGGTATCCGTGGCAGAGATTGATCCCGCGCTCATAATACACCTCTTCGCTTGTGATGTCGTTGCGGCCGATCTGGTCATAAATCGACCCGCCCGGCCGGCGAACCGTGCACGAGACGTAATCGCCGGGTTTCACTTCGGTCACCTTGTTGCCCACTTCGACGACCTGGCCGAACGACTCATGGCCGATGACCAGGTGCTCGCCACCGGGAGGGGCGTTGCCGTAAAGCGCCTCGTTGATCTCGCGGTCGGTGGCGTCGACGCCGACGTGCAGCACCTTCACCAAGACCGCGCGCCCCTCGGGAATGCGGCAGACGTGCGGGTGGGGCTGGTCCGTCAGCTTGGGTGCAGGCAGATCGCGGAGGTGAACGCTGTTGGGCTTGCCGGGCAGAACGGCGACGGCTTTCATCGGAAACTCGCCTGATCAAAAAGGACCTGGGATCGCACCGATTCGTAGGGGCAGGGACCGGCTCGTCCCCCTGGAAGTTAGCTCGAATGTTACCTGGTCGAGAACTTGTAGATCGTCGTCTGCGTGTACGTCTCACCGGGCCTGAGGATCGTCGAGGGAAACTCGGGATGATTCACCGAGTCGGGATAATGTTGGGCCTCGAGGCAGAACGCTTGGCGCTTGTGGTAAACAACGCCGTCTTTGCCCTTGAGCGATCCATCCAGAAAGTTGGCCGTGTAGAACTGCACGCCGGGCTCGGTCGTGAACATTTCGAGCACGCGGCCGCTTTGCGGATCGTAAACCCGAGCCGTCAACGCGGGCTTCTTGTCTGACGCGTGGATCACGTAGTTATGGTCGTACCCGCCGGCGGCGCCTTTGATCTCGCCGATCCGCGCACCGATCTTGGCCGGCGTCGTGAAGTCGAGCGGCGTGCCGGCGACTGGCTTGATTTCTCCGGTGGGGATCATCGTGTCGTCAACCGGCGTGTACTGATCGGCGGCCAGGAACATCTCGTGTTCGAGAATCGAGCCCGAAGCCGGCCCGGCCAGGTTGAAGTAGGTGTGATTGGTGAGGTTGACCGGCGTCGGCTTGTCAGTCGTGGCCTGGTAGTCGATCTTGAGAGCTCGGTCCGAGGTGAGCGTGTAGGTCACGCTGATCGTGAGGTTCCCCGGAAAGCCTTCCTCGCCGTGGGGGCTGGTGTATGTGAGCTTCACCGCGGGACCATCCGGTCCTGAAGCGTCGACCGCCTTCCAGACAACTTTGTCGATTGCCTTCAATCCGCCGTGCAGCGTGTTGGGCGGGTTGTTGACGGCCAGTTTGTATTCCTTGCCGTCGAGCGTGAACTTCCCCTTGGCGATCCGGTTGGCGACCCGACCGGTGGTGCTGCCGAAAAACGGATGCCCGGCGAGGTAGCCTTCGAGAGTGTCGAACCCCAGCACCACATCGGCCGGCTTGCCGCTCTTGTCCGGTACCTCGAGTGCCGTCAAGGTCGCGCCATAGGTCATGACCTTGGCGGTCATCCCGCCCTGGCTGAGCTCGTAGAGCTCGACCGCCGTTCCGTCGAGCGTTTTTCCGAATGGCCTGTGCTTGACCATTTGCGTGACACTCCTCTGGCTCGCGGGATCGGCCCCGGGCACGGTCTCGTCGCCGGCCATGGCCGAGGCATACGTTGAGAACACCAAGGCAGCGACGGCAACGGCGATACGCACGACCGCGACGCGATTCGGCATGGTTCAGCCCCTCCTCCACGACCACTGAAGATACCTCACCCGGGAACGCGAGTCAGCAGTCGGCCCAAAAAACCGCGATGGTTCGCCTCCACAGGCCAGCACGCGACGGTTTTGCGTGCCTACTAAGGGTCTGTCAGTGAACAGGTTGCTCAGCCTGTGTTTGTGGTGCAGGCGTCTCGCCTGCATCTTCCAGGCTTGCAGGCGGGACGCCTGCACCACAATCGACCAGGTTATTTCGTGACAGCCGCTAAGGATCCACGTGCCGTTCAACCAGCGGCTCGGCGACAGGTTCGGTGATCAGCCGCGCCCCGCGGTCGAAGGTGAAATACAACCACGCCCACTGAATCAGCACCACCACGCGGTTGCGAAAGCCGATCAGGAACAGGATGTGCACGAAAAGCCAGAGAAACCAGGCAACGAACCCCGAGGTTTCGACGCGGCCCAGCTTGGCGACGGCCGCGCCGCGGCCGATGGTGGCCAGCATGCCCTTGTCGTGGTAAACGAACGGGGCGCGCGGCTGGCCGCGCAAAGTTTTGATGATGTTAACTGCGGCATGCCGCCCCTCCTGCATCGCCGCGGGCGCGACTCCCGGCACCAGCACGCCGGCACTCTCGACGTGTGCCAGGTCGCCGATGACATAAACGCTATCGCTGCCGGGAACGGTTAGATCGGGTTCCACCAGCACGCGGCCGGCACGATCGAGCGGCACGCCGAGCGATTGAGCCAGCGGCGATGCGGCCACGCCCGCCGACCACAAGACCGTCCGCGGCAAAAACCCGCTCCTCGCCCAGCCACACTCCCTCGGCGTCGATGGACGTGACCTGCATGCCGGTCCAAACCGAAACGCCTAGCGCCTCGAGCTGGGCTCTTGCTCGATCGGAGAGATTCTCGGTGTAAGCCGGCAGCACGCGCGGGCCCGCCTCGACCAGGATCACGCGCGCCGACGCGGTTTGGATGTGGCGGAAGTCACGCGCCAGCGTTTGCCGCGACACCTCGGCCAAGGTGCCGGCGAGCTCGACCCCGGTCGGGCCGGCGCCGACGATCACAAACGTCATCCAGGCCCGGCGGCGGCCTGGGTCGTGCTCGCGCTCGGCGATCTCGAAGGCCATCAAGACCCGCTGGCGAATCTCAAGCGCGTCTTTCAAGCTTTTGAGGCCTGGCGCATGGTCGGCCCAATCGTCGTGGCCGAAATATGCGTGCGTCGCGCCGGCGGCCACGACCAGCAGGTCGTAATCGATCGCATCGTCGGCCAGAATCAGACGTTTCTCGGCCACCTGAACCGCCGTGGCGCTCGCCAGCACGACCGTGACGTTTTTCTGATGGCGGAAGACGCGGCGGATCGGTGCGGCGATGTCGGCAGGGGAGAGCGCGGCCGTGGCCACCTGGTACAACAACGGCTGAAACAGGTGATGGTTGGAGCGGTCGACGATCGTGATCTTTACCGTAGCGTGCGCGAGCGCGCGAGCCGCGGCCAGGCCACCGAACCCTGCACCAACGATCACGACATGAGGAACTCGCTCCGGTGTGCTCATCGCGGTTTATTGATCGGCCGCTTCAGGGATTGTGCCACGTGTCGCCGGGCGGCAGCAGTTGGTCGGCGTCTGCAGGTCCCCAGGTCTCGGGCTCATAGCAGTAAAGGGGGGTCTCGTCGCCGAGCACCGGCTCGACGATGCGCCACTGCGCCTCGACCGCGTCGGCGCGTGAAAACAGGCTCGAGTCGCCCGCCAGCGCCGCCTGCAAGAGCCGGGAGTAGGGGGGCACTTCATCGACCGGATGCCGGCTGGCTAGGAGCTCCACGGGCAGAATCTCGTCGCGCTCCCCTTCCTTGCGCACCACCGCCCCCAGCGCGATGATTTCTTCGGGATTGAAACGAAAGCGGATGTAATTGTGCGAGTGGTCGAGCGTCTGCGTGGCGAAGAACCGTTGCGGCGGCGAGTGGAAGTAGACCATCACCTCGGTGGCGGTCTTGGCCAGGCGCTTGCCGGACCTGATCAAGAACGGCACTCCCGACCAGCGCCACGAGTCGATTTCGAGCCGGACCGCGGCAAACGTCTCGACCTGCGACTCGGCCGCGACCCCCTTCTCGCGGCGATAGCCGTCATACTGCCCGCGCACCACCTCGGCAGGCCCCAGCGGACGGATCGCGCGGAGGATCTTGGCCTTTTCGTCGCGGATGCCGTCGGGCGAATTGCTGCCCGGCGGCTCCATCGCCAGCATGGCGACGACCTGCAGCATGTGGTTCTGAATCACGTCGCGGATCGCGCCGGCCTCTTCATAAAAGGAGCCGCGCCCCTCGACCCCGAAATGCTCGGCCATCGTGATCTGAATGCTCTCGATGCAATTGCGGTTCCAGATCGGCTCGAGAAACTGGTTGGCGAACCGGAAGAACAAGATGTTCAAGACCGGTTCCTTGCCCAGGTAATGGTCGATGCGGAAGATGCGCGACTCGTCGAAGGTGGCGTGCAGGATCCGGTTGAGCTCGTGGGCTGATGCCAGTCCGCGCCCGAAGGGCTTCTCGATGACGACGCCGGCGCCGACGGCGCAGCCCGATTGCGCCAGATGCGCGGCGACAACGCCGAAAAGACTCGGTGGAATCGCCATGTAATGGAGCGGGTGCTTCGCGCCGTCAAGCGCCTCACGCAGCTTTAGAAAAGTTTGCTCGTCGTTGTAGTCGCCATCGACGTAACTGAGCCGGGCGACAAGCCGCTCATACGCCGATTCATCGACCCCGCCGTGCTGCTCGAGGCTGTCGCGCACCCGGGCTCGAAATTGATCCAACCCCCATCCTGCCTTGGCGACCCCGACCACGGGAACGTCGAGATGGCAATGCTGGATCAAGACCTGGAGCGCGGGAATGACCTTCTTGTAAGCGAGATCGCCCGTCGCGCCGAAGAATACCAGCGCGTCCGATGCGCCCGTGGACATGGACATGGTGCCGGCTCCGGGTTCAGGTCTTCTTTTCTACGTGTCCGCCAAAAGCATAGCGCATCGCCGAGAGCAGCTTGTCGGCATAGTCATCGCGGCCGCGCGAACTGAACCGCGCATACAAGGCCGCGCTCAACACGGGAGCGGGCACGCCTTCTTCAATCGCTGCACTCACGGTCCAGCGCCCTTCACCCGAGTCAGAGACTCGGCCCGAGAACTCGGCAAGCTCTGGACTCTTTAGCAAAGCCTGTGCCGTCAGGTCCAAAAGCCACGAGGCGATGACGCTTCCTCGCCGCCAAACTTCGGCGATGTCGGCGAGATTGAAGTCGTACTGGAAATGCTCGGGATGGCGCAGGGGCGTGGTCTCGGCATCGGCCTCTTGTTTTTCCTCGCCGACGTTGGCGTGGTTCAAGATATTGAGCCCCTCGGCATAGGCTGCCATCAGGCCGTACTCGATTCCGTTGTGCACCATCTTGACAAAATGTCCCGCACCCGCGGGCCCGCAATGCAGATAGCCCTTTTCGGCGGTGCCGCCGGCTTTCTCGCGCCCCGGCGTGCGCGGCGCGTTTCCCAGCCCCGGCGCCAGTGCCGCGAAGATCGGATCAAGCCGCTCGACCGCCTCTTTCTCGCCGCCGATCATCATGCAGTAGCCGCGCTCGAGGCCCCACACGCCGCCGCTGGTTCCCACGTCGACATAATGAATCTTGCGGTCCTTGAGCGCCGCCGCGGCGCAGGTCGTCGTGGTAATACGAATTGCCGCCGTCAATCACGATGTCGCCCGGCTGGAGCAAACCGACAAGCTGCTCGATCGTCGCATCGACGACGGCCGCCGGAACCATCAGCCAGACCGCCCGCGGCGGTTTGAGCTTGCCCACAAATTCCGCGAGCGTCTGACCGGCGGTTGCCCCCTGCTTTACCAGGGGAGCGGCCGCCTGGGCGTGCACATCGAATACGACGCACTCCTGGCCGGCCTTCAAGAGCCGCCGCACCATGTTCGACCCCATCCGCCCCAGGCCGATCATTCCGAGCTGCATGGTTGCCTCGAGTTCAAAGCATAATGATGTGAATCGCGATTGCCAGTCCCATCAGGGCCAGCGCCGCGGCCACCAGCAGCGACGTGCCGCTGTGCAAGGGAGGGTTCGTCTCGCCGCGTTTCAGTGCTTGAACATAACCGCGATAACGGACCGCCGCCATCAGGCACACGCCCACGCCGACAAAGATCATGACGAGCCCAAGCCAGGTCGACAGCCCTGATTGAGCCTGCGCTGTTGTCGTCATGATCGCCTGATACTCCCGCAGCCAGAGCGCAAACCTGGCGATCAGGAACCCAAATCCCATGAGCGATACTGACGTGCGAATCCAGGCGAGAAAAGTCCGCTCGGCGGCGAGATACACCCGCGGGTCGTCCACCGGCGCGGGGAGAGACGGCGCTCGGCTTGTCGCACGCGTTTGCTCGCTCTCGCCCGACTGCATGAGTCGCCTGCCGCTCCCCTTCTTCCCGATCCAGATCCGCCAGCGCAATATGGACGGACCACCCGGCGCGTGTCAAGGTGGGGGAGCACAAGGCCACGCGCGGCTGTTTGCGCAGTTGTTGGTCGCAGTGGAAAAACAGACACGGGCTGCTCGGCAACGATCATCAAACGAAATGCGAGGGATTCGGCATGGTGCGAAGTCTCAGGCGCGAAAGGATCAAACAACTGCTCATCGCGCTGGCCGGCTGTCTTTCGGCCGCGTGCGCGGCGGCCGGCGAGCCGCGCCTCAATCAGATCCAGGTGATCGGCAGCCACAATTCCTATCACATCGCGCCGGCACCTGCTGTCCTCGACTTGATCGCCGCGGCCGGCCGCCGCCGCGCCGAAACACTCGACTACACGCACCGCCCGCTGGCCGAGCAACTCTCTCAACTGGGCATCCGCCAACTCGAGCTCGACGTGTTCGCCGATCCGAAGGGGGGCATGTTTGCCGCACCGACGGTGCGCAAGCTCTTGATTGCGCGTAACAAGGACGCCGGGCCCGACCCCAATGAAAACGGCCGGCTCGGCGCGCCGGGATTGAAAGTGCTTCATGTTCAGGATGTCGACTTCCTCTCGAGAGCCCCCACGTTCGTCGACGGGCTGAAACAAATCCGGGCATGGTCGCAGCAAAACCCGCGTCACGTACCGATCTTGATTCAGGTCGAGCTCAAAGACGAAGTTGTCCCCGGCGTGGCGACGCGCCCCGTGCGGTTCGAGCGAGAGGAGCTCGACGGCGTCGATGCCGAGATCCGCTCGGTATTTGCCCAAACCGAGATCCTCACCCCAGACCGCGTGCGCGGGCGGTTCGAGAGCTTGCCCGAGGCGATTCATGCCGACGGCTGGCCCACGCTCGATTCCGTCCGCGGGCTGGTCATGTTCGCGCTCGACAACGAGGGCGCGATTCGCGACCGCTACCTGGACGGCCATCCTGCACTCAAAAGTCGCGTGATGTTCGCCTCGGTCGCGCCTGCGAGTCCCGCGGCGGCGTGGTTCAAGATCAACGATCCGATCAAGGATTTCGATCGTATTCGGCAGCTCGTCGGCGCCGGCTTTCTGGTGCGCACCCGCGCCGACGCCGACACGCGTCAATCGCGAGCCGGCGACGCCCGCCAGCGCGACAAAGCCCTCGATAGCGGTGCCCAGTTCATCAGCACCGACTATCGCGAGCCCGATCGGCGATTTTCCGATTACTCAGTCCGCTTCCCCAATGGCGCAGTTGCGCGCTCCAACCCCGTCACCGGCGACCCCGCCTGGGCGAACATCGATCTCGAGAGTGGAAAGCCGGCCCCGACCCCCTCTCCCCAGCAAGGAGAGGGGGCCCGAAGGGCAGGTGAGGGGGGAGCGCCGTTAGAGATTTCATCCTGAGAAGGAATACGATTACGATTATGATCGCGAAGAAGACCAAAAGCAGGACAAGGAGCAAGAACGTAGCCACGACGACGACGCATAACCGACGGGCCCGAGCCGTTCGAGTATGGTTCTAGTGATAATCGTAATCGTAATCGCAATCGTAATCTTGCTGATCTTCCTCATCCTGATCATCCTCGCGGGCGAGCTCTGGCACCGGCGTCTCGATAATGCTTAACGGCGTTGGGTGCGGGGCGCGCCGCGCGACCGTGAACCTGCCGACCCCGCTCACCGGGCGCTGGCCACGCGCTGCTCTAGGTCGGTGACTCATGATCTTGGGCACGGAATCCGTGTGTCGCAGCGCGCTGACCTCGTGCTCGAGCAGCCATTGCTTGCGATCGAGCCCGCCGCCGTAACCGGTCAAGGTTCCGTCGGCGCCAATCACGCGATGACAGGGAACGACGATAGCGATGGGGTTGCGCCCGTTGGCGGCCCCAACGGCTCGCGAGGCGCCGCGGCGCCCGACGTGGCGGGCGAGATCGGCGTAGCTCCACGTTTCGCCGTAGGGAATCTCGAGCAATCCCTGCCATACCGCGCTGAAACGGCGTGCCCGCCATCGTGAGCGGCAGGTCAAAGGCGAACAGCTCGCCCTCGAAGTAGGCCCGCAGTTGCTGGCGCAGGCCGCAGCACGGCATCATCGCGCCGCCACTCTGGCTTGGGCGCCTGCGCGGGCTTACCGCGCTCGAGGACCATCGTGATGCCGGTGATCGCCTCACCGTCGGAAGAGAGCATCAATTCACCGATCGGGCTGGGCATGATCGAGTAGAAAACGGTCTTGGCGGCGGTGGTTTCATTCATCGTCGTTCTCCGGTTCGTTCAAGTGTTGAGATTCCCAAAGGTACATCGCTGCGTAGGCGCGCCAGGGGCGCCAGGCTTCCGATCGTTCGCGGAGACGGCGCGGCGACGTTTCGCCCGACGCCTTCAAAAGCCCGAGGTCCCCGGCCGGAAACGCATCGGGCCAGCGCAGAGCGCGCATCGCGACGTACTCAGCAGTCCAGTCGCCGATCCCTGATAGCGTTTGAAGCCGAGCGGCAACCCCCTGGGGGTCAGGCCCCGGCTCGAGGTCGAGCTTCCGCTGGTTGACGTCCTGGGCAAGTGCCACGATGCTCGCCGCCCGCGGAGCGGCAATGCCCAGCTTGGTGAGCTCCGGCGCCGGCGTGCGCGCGAGTCGTGCCGGCGCCGGGCTCAGGCGATTGAGGCTCGCAAACGGTGTTTCGATCGCCTCTCCAAAAGCGGCGGCGAGCCGGCCCGCCAGCGTCGTGGCCGCCGCTACTGATACGCGCTGGCCCAGAATCGCGCGCACGGCGAGCTCAAACCCGTCGAAAGCACCCGGCACGCGCAACCCCGGCCGGCGAGCGGCCAACCGGGCAAGGCGCTCGTCGCTCGCGAGCTGCGCCGCGATCACATCGGGCCGCGCGCTCAAGTCAAACAGATTCTTGAGCCGCGCCAGGATCTCGGCCAAGGCCGGCACGAGTGAGGTCGCCAGCTCGACCGCGAGCGCGTTCTTCCCCGCGATGGGCGTGACCCGCAGCCAGCCCTGCTGTTCGCCCAGACGGGCCGTGCGCAGGTACGACTCGCCCGCGACCGCCTCGACCCCCGCCGTCGCCCGCCCTGCCAGAAAGCGCAAGAGCGAGCCCCACGCCAGCGGCGGCCGATAAGCCAGCGTGAGTCGAATGTGCTCGCCGCCGCGCGCCGACGACGACGCGCGCCGCATGAGCGACGGTGTCAAGCGATAGTGGGCCTGAAACAGCGAGTTGAACCGCCGCACGCTCTTGAAACCGCTGGCAAACGCCACCTCGATGATCGGCAGGTCCGACTCCGTCAAGAGCTGCTTGGCCAGGAGCAGCCGGTGCGTCTGGGCCAGCTCGACCGGCGAGACGCCGAATTCTTGGCTGACGACGCGCCGAAGCTGGCGCCGCTCAGTCCCAGATCGGCGGCCAGCTTGTCGAGGTTGCCGCCGTCGTTCAAGGCCCCCGCCTCGATCCGCAGCGCCGCGGCGCGCCGTCCGGCGCACGGCGTCGACCGGCGCGTGCCCGGCGCCAGCTCGGGCCGGCACTTCAGACACGGCCGGAACCCCCCGCGCTCGGCCAGGGCCCGGTTCGAGAAAAACCGGCAGCGGTCGCGCCCCGGTGTCCTCGCGGTACAGATCGGCCGGCAGTAGATGCCGGTCGTCGTCACCCCGACGAAAAACAATCCGTCGAACCGCGTATCGCGCACAGCCAACGCTCGAAAATAAGTCTCGTCGTCATTCTTCATGGCCGGATTCTAACCCCGGCACGCGGCGACGTCTGGCCATTTTCGGACATCAACCTGGGATTTCTTTTGGCTAACCGCTGCGATGGTTGCTCCACGGCCAGTGCGGCATGTGCTGGGTGAGGAACCGATGCAGCCGCGCCGCGGGCAGGTCCTCGGGGAAACCGGCGAACGCGGAGGGATAGAGATTGATCGGCCCGCCGCCATAACCCGACCCGCCACCGTAAGCGTAACGGTAGCGGCCGTAGTTATCTTGATAGCCGCCGAAATGGCCGCCGGCGTGGCCACCGCCGTGACCCCCACCGCCGCCGCCGCCATGGGCTCGGGCAGACGTCGCCCCGAGCGCGGTCATGAGGGCAAAACAGAGCACTGCCGTCGCATGAAACCGGCGTGAATTGGGGCACATCCTTGCGACCCCTTTCTGTCAACTGAGAGGGAACCGTCGGGTGGGTACCAACAACATCAATACGCTGCCGTGAACAACCGGGTTCGGCTGCTCATGCATCGGGTACGCCTCCCCCGACGGCGTTTCGCAGCGAAGCCGATTGGGACGCGCCAGTCAAACGCCATACTTATCACATCAGGACCCATGCGTGCGGTGAATTTGCGCATCATGCCCCTGCGTCTTGCACGTCACGCTCGAAAGCTGTAGACGTACTAAAAGCGTCGATTTGGCGGCTCTCTCCACCGAGAATAGGCAAGATTCATGACACAGCTCGAGTTCTGGCAAGAAAAAGCCGGTCGTGTGATTGCCAACCTGCCGGCGCGAGCCGGCAGCGGTTCCGGCTGTTGGCGATTTCGTCTACGTTCCCGATGAGAACGATTCCGGCATCTACGCGTACGTCGAAGTGCGGAGCCGGCGATTCTATTACAGTCAGGAGGGCGAACTGACGGTGATCAGACTGTCGTGCGAGCCGGCGTGAGCGGCCGCACGTGTTGGATCTCGTTGCGCAGACTGCTGCTCACACCGATAAGGGGGCAAGGCCCGGAGCGGCGATCTTCTCGGCCGAAGGGCGGCAGAATTAGAACAGGCCCGGGAAGCGAGTCTTGAGGCGAGCGGAAAGACCGTTGGTCGCTCTCCTCTGGCCTTGTTACACTGTCAATGACTGTGCCAGCTTTGCCTTGCCGCCCCCCGCCGTATCGAGTTCACTCGGAGCTGCAGGAGAAACGACAGATCAGCGGGCGGCCGTGGGTTGAGGCATCGCGCGAGTGCCTAAAGCGATCGCACAATTGACGAAGCCAAGGGTCTTCATCTCCTATTCCGAGCAGGATCGCGATTGGGCAGAGGCATTTGCTCAATCGTTGGAGGAATCTGGTGTAGACGTTTGGATTGACAAGCGGAAGATTCCCGCCGGACAACCCTGGCCGGCCATGTTCGAAGAGGGACTTCGCGAGAGCGACGTCATTGCGGTTGTGGTCAATTTGGCAGATCCGTTCCGTCCAGACCTTTTGTTTGAGGTCGGCGCGGCTGTTGGCATGGGTAAGCGGGTGGTGCCAATTCTCCCGAAAGGATTTCAGGCCAGGACGCTTCCTTACCCTTTGCGGGTCCGACAGGGCATCCTAAAGGAAACGCCCGAGGAAACGGCCAAGAACCTCGTCGCGGCGACGCAGTGTGAATGAGTTGCGCAGGCGGTGGTGCCGGAAACCACACGGCGTCACAAACCCGTGGCCTACACGCGACGCTGGAGCGGCTTCGAACATTCGGCGGGCGATGTTCGTGTAAGTTCTTGGCGGATTGCGCCGTATTCTTACGAGGGCTTTAAGAGAGACAAACGAAACGGTCTTGCGCGCCCGTTCAGCACGAGCGTTCTCGTAGCAGACCGAAACCTTTAGACCGCCTGATCTTCCAGCCTGAACGGCCCAAGTGATAGGACGCACTGCGGAAACACCATGAACGGCTGCTCCCCCGCTTTGACGCTGGCGAGACTTCTTAACGATCAGTTGGATGGCGACGAGTACGCCTCGGTCGTCGAGCACGTCGAGACCTGCGCCGACTGCCAGGCGCGGCTCAAAGCCTTGACGGAGGCTGAATCGCTGCTCGGCGATTGGTCAAGTCTCGAGCGAGCACCAGGCGATTCCAGTTCGACGGTGGACGGATCGGTCGTGCAATCCGCGGTTGGCTCTTCGCTGCAAGCGCGCTCCAGCAAAGCAACTTTTGGCGCACGAGCGGGCGCAGTCGGTGACGCGGGTGTTCTGCCCGACGTCCCTGATTATGAGGTTCTGGCCGAACTCGGCCACGGCGGAATGGGCGTCGTCTACAGGGCTCGCCAGCGGCGATTGAGCCGGCTCGTTGCCCTCAAGATGATACGAGCAGGTAGTCTGGCGAAGCCTGAAGATCTGGCACGATTTCGGGTTGAAGCCGAGGCAATCGCCAAGCTGCGCCATCCCAACATTATTCAGATCTACGACATCGGCGAAATCGGTGGTCTACCGTTTGTTGCCCTGGAACTGCTGGAAGGGGGCAGCCTCGACGACAGCTTGGCGGGCACACCCCAGCCTGCGGAAGTTGCGGCGACGACCGCGGCGACGCTGTCGCGCGCCGTCCATGCCGCGCATGAGGCGGGTATTGTCCACCGCGACCTCAAACCGTCGAACGTGCTGTTCACGACAGACGGCACGCCCAAGATCACCGACTTCGGCCTGGCCAAGCGGCTGCAGGAAGACGGGCAGACCGAGACCGGGCAAGTTCTCGGCTCACCGAGCTACATTCCGCCCGAACAGGCCCAGGGCCGGTCGAAGGATGTGGGGCCCACTGCCGACGTGTATGCCCTCGGGGCGATCCTCTACGAGATGCTGACCGGGAGGCCGCCGTTCCACGGCACGACGCCTCTGGATACGGTGATGCAGGTTCTCCATGACGAGCCGCTGCCGCCGTCGCGTCTGGTGCCGCAGATCCCGCGCGATCTCGAGACGATCTGTCTGAAGTGTTTGGCCAAGGATCCGCACCGCCGCTATCAAACCGCGCTGGCGCTGGCCGAAGACATCGAGCGCTACCTTGCCAGTGAGCCGATCCGCGCGCGGCGCACGCCGCTCTGGGAACAGGGCCTCAAATGGGCGCGGCGCCGGCCGACGACCTCGAGCCTGGGCGCCGCGGGTCTGCTCGTCGCCGTAATCGTGGTCGGCGCCGCCTGGCAGTTCCATAGGGTGCGGTTGGCGGAGGCGCGGGCGCGAGGTATTGATTTGGCCGCTCAGCGCAGCTCCATCGAAGTCACGCTGGGCCAAGCCGGCGACGAGTTCCGTGCCGGCGGCACGCCGGTCGAAGGCTTATCGTTTGTCCTCGCCAAGATCGAAGCCGAGCCCGCGCTTTCCGACCTGCGCACCGTCGCCGCCAGCTTGCTCGAGCAAGCACGCAGCCGGCGCGACGATCAAGACGTGCGGGAGGCCATCCGTGAGTTCCACCGGCTGAGCTATGACGCCCGTTTTTACGATATCAAGCTCACTGACCTCGGCTTGTTCGACACCGTCGCCAAGACTCGCAAGATCGCGTCGGACGCGCTCGAGATTTTCGCCGCCCGAGGCCAGCCCGACGAGCACTGGTCGATGGCGAGCCTGCCGCCGTCGCTGACGAAGCAAGAACGCGCCGACGTCGTACAGGGATGCTACGAGATGCTCCTGGTCCTTTCCGGGGCCGTGGCCCAGCCTCTGCCCGGCGAGTCGCAACCCGAGCAGGCTCGCCGCGCTCTGAAGATTCTCGAGGACGCACAGGCCCTCCATCCCGAAGGCTCGCGCAATTCACCTGCGGCGCGCCGTTTACCTCCAGCAGGCAGGCCTGGCCGACCTCGCCAAAGACGCACGTGCCACCGCCCTGGACATCGAGCCCAAGGGAGCCCTCGATCATCTCCTGATGGGCCACGAGTGTTACAAGCGCGGGTTGCTCAAAGAAGCGCGGTACCATTTTGACGAGGTCCTGCAGGAAGAGCCCGGCCATTTCTGGGCTCAATGCTTGCTGGCCGTGTGCGACATCACCGCCCGGCCGGCTCGCCTGGCCGAGGCCAGGCTCCATTTGGCGGCCTGCTTGCAGAGCCACCCCGAGCTGCCATGGCTTTTCGTGCTGCGCGGGTTTGCCGAGGGCCTGCTCGGCGCCGACAGTCGAAACTCGGCCGAGGCCGAGGCACACTACCGAGCTGCCGACGCCGACTTTCGCGAGGCGCTTGCGCGACTCCGACGGCCGCTTCCGCTATGCACTGCTGGTCGATCGCGGCATCGTGCGGTTCAAAAGCAAGCGATTGGACGAAGCGCGCGCCGACCTTGAAGAGGCCATCGCGCTGGAACCGCGTCAGGTGAGCGCTTACGTCACACTCGCCCAGGTCTGCAAGAAAGAGCAGAAGCTTGAGGCGGCGCTCGACCTCTTGAGCCGGGCGATCGCGCTCAAACCGGATGAGCCTGCCCTCTATCGCGAGCGGGCTCGTTGGAACCTCGAGCGCCCCGGCTCGGCCCCGGATGCGCCGGGCTGGCGCTTGCCGATCTTGAGCAGGCCATTGCCCGTGGATCGGCCGCCAGCCGCGAGGTGGCCGACGATTACGTCGAGAAGGGCCGACTCCTCCTGGCCGACCAGTGTTACGCCCAGGCGCTCGTTGCCTGCGACGCCGCCCGACGGATCAACCCCAGCCACGCCGAAATGCACCGCGTGCGCGCCTCGGCACTCTTTGAGGTCGGCTGTTTCGATGAGGCGATCGCGGCCTGCAACGACTCGCTCCGCGCCGGCGGGCGGTCGGCCGAACTCCTCGGCTTGCGCGGGTTGGCGAAAGCCAGGCACAACGACTTCGCCGGCGCGATCGACGATTACACGGGCGCGCTGGCGGCGCAGCCGGCCTCGGCGCGGCTGCACGCTCAGCGCGGCTGGGCGTATCTCTTCTCAGGACGCCCAAGCTAGCCCACCGCGACTTCGAGCAAGCGATCCGGCTCGATTCGACGAGCGCCGACGCCTACTGCGGCCGCGGGTCGGCCTCAGTCGCGTTGGGCCAGATCAACCCAGCTGTGGCCGATGCCGAGGACGCACTCCGCCACGGCGCGCCGGAAGCCCGGACACTCTACAGCGCCGCGCGCATCTGGGCCCAGGCTGCCGTCGCCGCTCAAAAAGAGTCGCGGGCACGCTCCCGGCTTGAGCTTCCCGACGTGAAGCGGTACCAGGAGCGCGCGCTGGCGCTTCTGGGCCAGGCGCTCGACCAGACCCCGCCCAACCGCCGCCTGAAGTTCTGGCGCGAAATCGTCCAGACCGACCCTGCATTTGCTCTGGTGCGCCGGTCGCCGGAATTTGCTCGATTGGGCGAAAAACACGCACCGCCGTCCACCGTCACCGAGCCGAATTGAATTTGAGGACTTCCACTGATGTTCCTCCCTCCGATCTTTGGCTCTTCCCGCACCAACGACGCCGGCGCACGCCGGCGGCGGCATCGGTGCGGCAACCGTGTGTGCCTCGAGGCTCTCGAAAACCGCACGCCGCTGTCGACAGGATTCGCCTTCGTTTCTCACGCGCTTTTCATCGCTCCCCCCACGGGAAGTGGACCGGTTGCGGCCGGGACTCTGGTCGCCGTGGATCCATTCACGGCCAGCGCCTCGGCAGCCGGAAGCCCATTCGTCACGGTGAGACTCGAGGGAACCATCTCGGGGAACCGCGCTGGCATCTTCAGCGTGCGGCAGAGCGAAATTTCCAGCGTGACGATCGATCCGAACCTCCCGCTCCCATCGAACCTGGCCGGCTCGAACATTATCCCGCCACCAGTGGGCACTCTTGCGACTGTTCAAGGCGACGGCGACCTTACCGGCGACGATGAGTCGTCGCGGCCGGACGGGCTTATGGACTCAGCGCCGCCTTTCTCTCCGCCTGGGCCGTTCTACGTCATGGGCCTGCTTTTCACCGACGCGAACGTCCGGCCGCTCGCGGAACCGACGGCTGCAGGAGACAGCGTGGTCGGGCCGCTTGTGTTGGACGAAGCAACGGACGGTGCTTCATTAACAACGGCAGCGGATCTCGCCGGCGGCCGCTCCGAAACCGACGCGTTCCAGTTCATCGTTCCTGGCCGATCGGTTGCACTGAATCCCAGGATTGACAGTGATCAAGGCGCCTGGACGTCTTATCTGGCCGGCGGCACCGGGAAAGGCACGCTCGTCGATTCGAGAGCCGTCGCCGGCAGCGACGTCGCCGGTCTGGACGCGGCAGCCGACGAGGTGACGAGTCCCGCTGCGCTCTTGGCCGGCGAGGCACCCATCGGTCTCCTTTTGGGCGACGCCGCAGCACCCGATCGCGCAAGCTCCGAAAGCCAGGAACAGGTCGCGGAGCTTGTTCCCTTGAGCGAATCATCGCTGGCCTTGGCCGGTACCGTTTGGAGTGTCGCGTCCGACACGTCACAGGCAGCCGAGACGCAGGATCCCGCCGCTCTAGCCGGTTTCGATCAGACCGGCTCGCCGACCGACGCTCCGCAGGCGACGCTGTTTGTGATCGGTCTGAATGAGTCCGTCAAACAATCGGCCGTCGATCTCCGTGCCGAGGTCGTCGCCGCCGGCGCCTCTTCACCGACGGCGGCCAGCCGGGCGGCGCGAGCGACCGACCGATCGCGTGGTCCGCCCCGGTTCTGCCCGCGGCCCGGGCGATCACACCGTTCTCCGACGGAGCATCGACTCGAAGGTTCCCCTGGCGAATTCGCACGGCAACGCCTACCGCGCCAATCCCCGCCACGTCTCTAACGCCCGAGCCTGCGACGCAACCTCAAGACAACCGCCGGCCGCGTTCCGGCAAGGAACGACCGGTCGCGCTGGGAACCGTTCCCGTGGTCGCTGCCATCTCGGCGTCGACGCTGATCGCGAGCTGGATCTGGCGAATCCGCAGGCAATGGCTGCGATTGCGGCCGGCCGAAGGCAAGCTCACTCCACGCCGCCGCTCTCGATCTTGTCGATCTCTTCCTTGAGCAGCTTCTGAACCCGGTGCTTGGCGACGAAGACCGATGCGATCGGCATGCCGAGCTCCTTCGACGCCTCGGCGCCCGAGCGGCCGTCGAACGTCGTCAACCGAAACGCGTCCCAGGTCGCAGACGCAACCCGCTTGCGCACTTTGGTGATCGCCAGGTCCAGCAATTCGCCATTGAGAATCTCTTCGATTCGCCGTTCCAAATCGGCGCGGGCCTCAATATTGTCGAGGATCGGCATCGAACGGCTGCCGACGGCCCGGGCTCGGCTCGCCACCAGGTCGGAAAGCGCATGCTGGGTGATCGTCTTGAGCCAGGCACGAAACGACCGCGACCGATCGTAGCGAAAGTCGGCCATCTTCTGCGTCAGCTTCGAAATGACTTCCTGCGCGACGTCTTCGGCGTCGGCCTCTTGCAGCCCCCAGGCGCGGCACCAGCCGTAGATCTTCGGCCGATAGCGCCGCACAAAGCGGTCCCACGCGTCGGCGTCGAGCGGGCTGCGCCGCAACGTCTCCATCAACGTGAGCGAGGTCTGAGAGTCGGTGAGACTCGCCATCGGGCACCCCTTGGTAACCAACTTATCGAAAAACGGGCCGACAAACCGACGCGGCGCAACCATTGAAAAACTCATTCGACCCGAACGCGACGTATTTTTTCAAGACCGATTGTGTAAGGTTCGGCGCTTACGCGGTATTAATTGACGAGGTCCGCCACGAAAGCCCGCGGCAGAAAGCGAACCACGTCCCTCACCCCGTACGTGCCCACCCTCTCTCGGACACTCGACAGAGGGGCGGGGTGAGGGATTTCTCATGGTCGCCTTTCGCTCCGCGAAAGGATGTTTATCGGAAGAACAGAGATATGTTCTTTCGCGGAGCGAAAGACGACTTTGGACCAAGTGGCTCACCGCCCGAGCACGCGGCCGTGCGCCGGAAAGTCGCCCGAGGCGTGCCGCTTGGCCATGGCCACGTAGTGCAGCCATGAGTCCTCGATCCGCTGCCGCATCGCGGCGTCCACCGGCCGTACCACTCGAGCGGGCGCGCCCACCGCGAGCGACCCCGGCGGAATCTCGGTTCCTTCGAGCAAGAGCGCGCCGCCCCGATCACGGAGCCTGCGCCGACCAGCACCCGGTTCAAGAGGATCGCACCCATCCCGATCAGACAATCGTTCTCGACGGTAGAGCCGTGCAGGATGACTCGGTGGCCGACCGTCACCCGATCGCCCACCAGCACGGGCACGCCGGGGTCGGCGTGAATCAACGAGAGGTCCTGGATATTGGTCGCCTCGCCGATCGCTATTAAGTCGGTGTCGCCGCGGATCACGGCATTGTACCAGACGCTCGAATCGTTGCCGATGTGCACGTCGCCCAGAACAACGGCCCCGCGGGCGATGAATACGGAGGGCTCAATCATGGAACCGGCTCCCGATCTCAACCTAGTCAAACTCGTGCCGCGCGGTGGATTGGTCGGTGCCGACGCGTCCGGCGGTGATCTCGGCTTTATAGTAGTTTTCTCCGCGCACCGGGGCGCCTGCCAAGCGCCTCAGCGTGGCGATCTGGCCAACGTGCGTGAGTGCGTCGGCGATCGGTCCTTGAAACAAGCGCTCGGCGGAGCATCCCAGCGGATCGTCGCCCTTCAGAAAATCGTCGAGGCGCTTTAACCCATCGACAAACCGCGCAGGACTCCTTGGCCCAGGTCTGCGGCGGGGCGCTCGTCCATGCTTCCTGCCCTTGCGCCAGCGTGAGCGCCCAATCCATCAGATCGCCGAGATGGGCCAGGATCTGGACGGCCGAACGGCAGGTCGGGCATGCGCGGGTATCGGCAACTTCATCGGGGGCACCGTCGATGGCCTTGTTGCCGCGATAGGCCAGGGTCGCCAGCGTGTGGCGCAGGAACGCACGTTTGTCGTCCATTGAAAATCTCTCCCACGAAAGAGCGCTGGTTGTTCACTGCAACAGGGACGCCACGCCGCGTCGCCGGCCGTCGGTGCGATCGCAAACAGAGGTCACTCGGTTGCGGCTCGCGGTTCTGCCCGGAGCCACATATGCTAATCGCCGGGACGCCCGTTTGCCAGGCACCGGTGCGCGGCGAGCCGTTTCCCGGCAATATCGCGCGACCATTTCGCGCACCGCCGCGGAAGGGTAAAGTGCAGGAGCACACGCGCAGCCCGATCAGGTTGGCTCGCGCCCGTGTGCGGGAGAGCGCACGATGGATAAGGTCAACATAAGAGCCAAGCTCGCCCAATTCGCGGAGCACTGGAGCCCCAAGATCGTGGGCGAGCTCAACGGTCAGTACGTCAAGCTCGTGAAGTTCCAGGGCGAGTTCGTCTGGCATCATCACGCCGAGGAAGATGAATTGTTCCTGGTCGTCAAGGGACGGTTCCGCATGGACTATCGCGACCGGCAAGTCTGGCTCGAGGAAGGCGAGTTCCTGGTCGTTCCTCGCGGAGTCGAGCACCGGCCGGTCGCCCCCGACTAGAAGCCCACGTCCTGCTCTTTGAGCCGGCGTCGACACTCAACACGGGCGACGTTGAAAACGATCGAACGATCCACGAGCCCGAGCGAATCTGAACCCTCGGAGACCGACACGATGCGACTCGGAACTCGGTCTGCTCTTTCTCTGCGCGCGCGGTCGGTCTGGCGGGCGTGCCTTCCCACGGCAGTGGGCCGCAAGTCGCCCGACGAATCGGCGCCCGGCGGAGCTCAAGCGAAAAATCGACGAGGTCCTCGTCAAAGAGCTAACGCAGCACTGGTATCCCCACGCAGTCGACCGCAAGCGCGGGGGGTTTCATCAGAACGATGGCCCGCGACTGGTCGCTCTTGCCCGATGAAAACGCTTTCCTGGTTTATCCAGGCCCGCATGACCTGGACCGCGGCGGCGTTTGCCCGGTATTCACCGCCCCATCACGACGAATTCGTGCGCTACGCCCGCCACGGCATCGAGTTCCTCGACAGCGTGCTGCGCGACAAGGAATTCGGCGGTTTCCACTGGGTCCTGGGCCCACGGGCCGGCTCGATCCCAGGCACGGCGACGAGAAGCACGCTTTATGGCACGGCATTCGTCATCTACGCCGCCAGCACCGTGCGCGAGGTCACCGGCGACGAGCGCGCGCTGGCCAGGTCGCCCGCGATGCGTTCGACTGGCTCGAACAGCACGCCCACGACACGAAGCACGGCGGCTATTTCGAGGCGTTCCGCCGCGACGGCACGCCGATCACTCTCGTGGGATCAAACCGCCCCGATCCAGGCAGCGCCCCGACCGCGTCGGCGTCTATTACGGCTTCAAGTCGATGAACGCCCATATTCATCTGCTGGAGGCGCTCACCGAGCTGTCGAAGGTTGACTCGCGCCCGATCGTCAAGGAGCGGCTGCGCGAGGTCTTCGCCATCGTCTTGAACCGCATCGCCGTCGAGCCCGGTGCGCTCAATCTGTACCTGACGCCCGACTGGCGCGCAATCCCGGCCCACGACTCGTTCGGCCACGACATCGAGACTGCCTATCTCCTGGTCGAGGCGGCCGAAGCACTCGGTATCCCCGATGATCGCGAGACGTGGCGGATGGCCCGCCTGCTGGTCGATCATGCTCTCGAATGGGGCTGGGACGAGCGAGCACGGCGGCTTCTACGACAAGGGCGAATCGTTCGGCGGCCCGGCGTTCGACCTGAAGAAGGTCTGGTGGACCCAGGCCGAGGGGCTCAACGCCCTCTTGCTCATGCACCGGAAATTCGCGGCGAGCACCGACCGCTACTGGAAAGCGTTCTTGAAACAATGGGACTTCATCGAGAAACACGTGATCGATCCGGTCCACGGCGGCTGGTATTGCCGAGACGACCCGCGACGGCCGCTTAATCGGCGACGGTGCCAAGGCCAACCCGTGGAAGGCCAACTATCACACTCGCGCGCCCTGATGAACGTGTCCAAAATGCTGGAAAACGAAAGCGGCGAGAAGCGCCCATAAACCCGCTCAATCTACTCCTCGAGCCCACGCTCCATGACCAGATTGTTTTCTTGTCGCCCGACGCTCTTTGCGCTCTTGGCCCTCGCCCTGACGGCTTCGCTCGCTGACTCAGCGCGAGCTCAATGGACCATGCTTCCCAGCGGCACCAAGGCCCGGCTGCGCGGGCTTTCTGTGGCCAGCGACAAGGTCGTATGGGCAAGCGGCACATCGGGCACTTTTGTGGTCTCGGTCGACGGCGGCAAGACCTGGAAGCCCGGCACGGTCACAGGCGCCGGCGACCTCGATTTCCGCGACGTTCACGCCTTCGACGACAAGACGGCCTTCTTGCTTTCCATCGGCCCCGGCGAGCAATCGCGAATTTACCAAACGCGCGACGGCGGCGAGACCTGGGCGCTCCGGCATCAAAACCGCGACCCCAAGGTCTTCCTCGACGCGCTGGCGTTCTGGGATGCCGGCCACGGGTTGGCGCTCGGCGACCCGGTCGACGGCCGGTTCACGATCTTGGCGACCGAAGATGGCGGCCTTTCCTGGAAGCCCGTGCCCTCGAACCAAATGCCCGCCGCGCTCACCGGCGAAGGGGCGTTTGCCGCCAGTGGCACGTGCCTGGTCGTGCGCCCGGAGGGGCTCGCCTGGTTCGGCACCGGCGGCGGCGACGGCGGCCGGGTTTTTCGCTCCAGCGACCATGGGCGGACGTGGACGGTTCACCGCACCCCGATCGCCGCGGACAACGCGTCGTCGGGCATCTTCTCGCTCGCGTTTCGCACTGATTCGGAAGGGGTCGCCGTCGGCGGCGATTATCGCCGCCCCCAGCTTGCCGAAAAGATCGTGGCCATCACGTCCGACGGCGGTCGGACCTGGAGTGTGCCCCAAGGCCGCGCGCCGGGCGGCTATCGATCGGCGGTGGTCTACGCGTCGACCCCGGCTCGATCCACGCTCGTTGCCGTCGGCCCGACCGGCTCAGACTTTTCGCTCGACGGCGGCCAGACCTGGAAGCCGCTCGGAACGGTGGGGTTTCACGCCGCAGCCTGTGCGGGCTCTATTGAGACCTGCTTCGCCGCCGGCGACCAGGGCACGATCGCCCGATTCACGGGGATGCTCGACGAGCGACGTTCACCGTGATTCAGCTTCAAACAACCCACGAAAGCACCAGGTCGAGCTCTCCCGACGCGACCGGCACGGTGAACGATTCGCGGGCTGCGTCGCCCGGGCGGTGGCGCGCAATAAACTCGGGGACGGCCCGCAGGTAGCCCTCCAGCAACACGAGCTCCCACGCGAGCGGTGGGCGGATCGTCATGCCGGGCTCCTTGCGGTAAACCAAGGGAAATGCTTCAGGCCCCGCGACCTCCCAGCCACGCTCCCACGCGGCGACCACGTCCTTGGCGATTGCCTCCGACTCGTCGTCGAACGTGATGGACAGCATGGTCGCACGTCGACTGGCGTCCGGGTCCCTGGCTTTGCTCGACCACACCGCCCGAACCATTTCAATCGTGTCGTAGAGCGCGCTGCCCATCGTGATCCCCGATTGTCCCATGATCACCCCGAACCACGGACCGCTTTCGAACCGCGCGCACTCGACTTTAAGCGCGTAGCTGTCGGGCACAAAGCGCCAGGGCGCCTTTCGATAAAAATCGGAGGCCGCGGTGAACAGACCGGCGACGGCTTCGGGCTGCACGCGCGGCGCGTCGAGCAATCCCGCCGGCTCGCCGTCCGTCAACTTGGCGATCATTGACCGGAACAGCTTGTCGAGATAGGGGAAGGTTTGGGCGACCTCGAGCTCGATTCCGATTTCTCTGAAGTGAGGCGACAGGGCTTCCCAGCGCGGATCGCGCTTGACCACAATTCGCGCCGGGCGATGCGGCTCGCCGGCGGACGGGCGCGCGCATGCCTTGACGACGTGGTCCCAAAGTTGATCGGCGGTCGGCGCCTCGAGCGCAATGGCCGTGGAGAGGATCAAGTCGGTCGTTTCGTCGGCCACGAGGATGACCCAGGGAATGAACCTTTGGCCGTCTTCCATCAACCGCTTGGGCAACCGGCGCACGTCGGCGTGCATCACCGATTCGCGCTGCGGCAGCCGCCGCAGGCTGTCTTTGGTAGCGGGCGACGGCCCGACCGGTCGCTTCGCGTGCGTTGGCGGCTTTCGTGGCTGCGCGAAGACTGCTTTCACCCAGGAAAGCGCTCCCGGCGTAGACCGCCACACGCATCGTGCAGATTGGACGTACAACGCTGCTTCGTTGCGATCGCCAATGCTATAGTAGGTAGGTCGTGTGCTCGGCATCTCTTCTTCGTCGGTGAGCAGCTTTGCGACGAACGGGTTGCGTCTCGCTGCAGCCAGTAGGGCTTCGCGACTGTCGTCCGTACCGGCTTCGCGGCGAAAGGCCAGCAAGGCGCGGCTATGCTCCCAGGTTGCGGTCGAATCGTCGTCGTACTGGTCGACCAGCGAGCGCGCGTCAAGGTCGCGATCGAGCAGCAGAAGCCATGAAACCAGTGTGTGGCGGACGGCCTGGTTATCGTTGGGATTGAGCTTGAGCATCTCCCACCAGACGTCGATGGCGCGCTCGGGCTGGCCGGCGTCGGCCAGGGCATGCGCCAGTCCCATCTTCGCTCTCATGTAAGGTCGGGTTTGGATCACGCCCCAGAAATGGCCGGCGGATTCTTCCATGGCGGCGGGCCCGAGCGCGCGCTCGCCCGCGGCAACCGCCTGCTGGTAGTCGTTCAGCGCTTCCTGGGGGTTCGCGGCCGACTCGGCCAATATGACATAGGCATCGGCACAATCGGGGCAGATCTCGAGTGCCCGCTGCGCCAGCTTCAACCTGGTGCGCCGGTCGGGCGTGTCGAGTGCCTGATACATCAATTCCTGAGCTCGGGCGAGCGGGGTGTCGCTCGCGGGCTCGCCAGAGACCCGGCGAGCCAATTGGTTCAGGAGGCCTTCGCGGGCGCCTGCAAAATTTGGTATCCCCGGCAGCTCCGAGCTCTCTGCCCCCTGCGCGGCGCTGCGAGGGCGGCTTACGCGGACGTGGCCTTTTCCGTGCCATGCGGGCCTCCTGTTCTCTTGCAATTGTTTCCGGGCACCACCGCGCCGACCATGATACACTCGGGCGATCGAAATGCACAGAATTGCCGCCATCGCGGCCCGAACCACTTTGATCGCTGCTCGGTTCACTCGGGGTCGCCACAATGCATCGAACCTGTCTCTATTCACTTGCGCTTTGCGTTTTGACGCTGCTGCCGGCAGCGAGGGCAGCAGAGCGGAAGCCGACGTTCGATGCCGGCGAACAGGTCGACGCGCCGCGGCACTTCACGCCCGTTGAGCGGATGGCCCCAGACCGGCTCAAGGCCGTGCACGACGATGCCGTGCGAATGCGCCGGGCGCGGCGACAACCGCCGCCGGCGGCCGGCTCCAATGACTACAAGATCATCCTCCACGCCCACGCCGAAGACTCCAGCCACACCGGCGGCACGCGGCCCGAAATGCTGGCGGCCGCGCGCACGGCGGGCGTCGACGCCGTCTTGCTCTCAGACCACGACCGGCCGCCGCGCGACTTCATCGCCGACAGTTGGCGCGGCCTGCACGACGGCGTGCTTTTTGTGCCCGGCGCCGAGGCGCGCGGGTTCTTGCTCTACCCGGCGCACTCGATCAAAAGCCAGATGGACGACCCTACGCCGGCGCTGATCGAGGCCACCCGGCGCGACGGCGGCCTGATCTTCCTGTCAGGTGGACGACGAGACCGTGAGGGTGGGCACCAACGTCGACGCCGATGACGCGATGCACTTGATCTCAGCCAAACTCCGCCCGGGGATTCGCGCCCTTGTCAAGGGCCGCCGCGCCGGCGATTTACTGGTGCGCGTCGACCTCGACCCCTATGAGCGCTCATTCAACAACGTGAGCACTCATATCATCGCGCCCGAGCTCACCGAAGCCGCCGTGCGCGCTGCTCTGCGCCGGCCACGCCTATGTGAGCCACGACTGGATCTGCGACCCCGAAGGCTTTCGGTTCGAGCTGATCGCGCCGACTGGTCCGGAGGGCGCTACGGTGCGCGCCGCCTCCATGGGCGACCTGGTGCGCTTTCAACCCTCGCTACGCTTGGTCGCACAGTTTCCCGCGTCGTGCCGCATTCGACTCAAGCGCGGCGGCAAGACGGTCACCGAACAGGCCGGCGACCGTCTCGAGCACCCGATCGATACGCCGGGCGTCTACCGCGTCGAAGGCTGGGTCGAGCTTGGCGGCGAAGAGCGCGGCTGGCTTTATTCCAATCCGATCTATGCTGCGCCAGCGCCCCGGCGGCCGGTGCAGTGCCAGTTGGCGCGGGTCTCCTGACCCCGCCCAGAACGGGACCGCAGGTCTCCCGAGACGTCACCTGTCGATTCAACATTCGCCGGCCACGGGCGCCCCGGCGGCCGGTGCAGTGCTGCCCGGCTCACTTCTTCCGCCTGGCGTACTTGATCTCCATGATTTTGACGAACTCCTTTTGCCCCTCCGTTTGAACATACTGCGTGAAGATCCTCGTATCATCGTCTTTCAAATGCGTCTCGAGCCGCATTTTCATCGGCTTGCCGGAGGTGGGCTCTTCGACGTCCCCGCTCAGCGTGAGCGTCTTGGTCTTCTCGTCGTACGTCCCCTCGAGGTGGTCGATGTGATTCGAGCCAGTGTCGACCCACGTAGCCACGTACTTGCTCTTCTTGACGTCGTAGCCGTTGACGCCGTGTCCCTCGAACGGATTGCCGAAAATCTCGCCCTTGTAATCGCTGATCAGCCATTTGCCGGCCATCAGGCGGTTGGTCTCGACCCCCTTGGTTTTGACGGGCTCTTGACCGGGCATAGTCAACGTAACCTCGGCGTCCCACACGCCCTCTTCCATCGCCAGGATCTTGTGCTGGGGCAGGGGGGAGGAATCTTGCGCCTTCACGGCTGAACTCGTAGAAACGAGGACGGCGGCAACCGCCACAAAAACCGGTCGGTACATCGGGTGTCTCCACCAAACGGAGTGTGAATTTCAACCGGGTGAACATCGACGGGGCGCGTGACTGTTCGCGCCGTGCGCCTGGAGCTGCTTCCCCACAACGAAATGGCCATCTGATCGTACCGCCCCGGCAGGGCCGGGTCCATCGTTCGCCGGCATGTCCGGCTCGAGGGCGCGCCGGTCGATACCAGCCTGGCCCGTCCCGAGCCCAGTCGAGGGAAGCGCCCGTCCCGGCGTTGCGCGATGCTCGTTCCTTCGCCGCGAAGGGGCACCGACAAACCAGCCCAGGGAAACGCCCTGGGCAATGTCAGCCTGACCGTTGCGACGCGACGAGCATGCGGGCCCTGCGTTTCATCCGCCAGATGCAGATTCCGGTGACCGAAAGCATGACGATGACCAGGCCCAGAGCGCAAACGAATATGCGATACGGCAGACCGAAGACGTCGGCCCTGTGCAGAGCGACCATCCAGGCATCGAACTTGTCGCCGCTTTTTTCCAGGTCGGGTTCGACTAGCGCGACAAACGAACCCGAGTCGCCGTCGAACGTCAACGAGGTTCTGGGAGCGTGTTGCCCGCCGGGATCGCGACTGCTCTGAACGACGTAACCATATAATCCGTTATTAATCTCATAGTACAATCCGATCGGTTGCACGACAGCGAAGCCGCGGCTCGCCGCCTGCTCTGCGATCAGCTTCTCTCCCGTTGCCTGGGCCGTGCGCGAATCGAGCTGTGGCTTCTCGACGCGGTGCTTTGTTACCTTCGGCGCGGCGCCGGGCGGCTTGTATTCCAGCACGGAATGCATCGCCTTCTTATAGACGAAGGGCAAATTGAACATCACGCCCGACCAGGCGAAAACGATCAGCATCGGCCAGAGCCACAGGCCGCCGGCGCGGTGCAGATCAAAATTGAGGCGGAAGAAGCCGGCGCCGCGTTTGATGAGCCACGAAGGTTGCCAGCGCCGCCAGAAATCGGTGATGACGACAGGCAGAGTAAGGTAAAACCCAACAAAACAATCGATCGTCCAGCAGAGCGCCACGACGCCCAGCAAGAGAGCACCGCGTGAGCCGAGCGCTAAGTTCCTGTGCAGTTTGTCGATGAAGGGCATCAAGTTAATGATGCCTTGCCTGATATCGCCGGCACGGCGCCGGCCCAGTTCCTTTCCGGACCATGGATCGAGAAAGAACTGGTCGAAGCCGAGGTCATAAGGCTCGCCGGTCGCCGGATTCTTGCGCGGATTGAAATACGCGACGGCGCGATCTGTACCCAGGTAAACAGCGTTCACTTGTCCCTGCGGGACCATGACGGCGGCGCTTTCAGCGAGCCCGGCCAAGTCGAGCGGCGCCGCGCCTGGTTTTGGTGCCCCGTAGAATTGCGGGGTGATGAGGCGCTCCAGATGATCGTCGAAGGCACGCAGGCTGCCGGTCAGGCCCTGGAAAATCAGAAACCCCGCCAGCAAGAGCCCTGTCCAGCGATGGAGCCAGACGAACAATTTCCGAATCATGCATCGTTCTGTTGACGCGACCTACGACCCCGGGGCAAGAACATCCCATCTCGACACAGTGTAACACCGAAAGGACGCGCAAATCGACACGGCGCCAACTTGGCCACCGTGCACGTGCTGTGGTGCTTCGCTTGCCAAGTCATGCAACGACCTGCTGAACCGGACGGCCGCTCATACTCTATCCAACGACCAACGCTCCGCCGCGGCGATGGCCGCGGCCGGCCGGATCCTGTTGATGCTCGAGAAATGAGCCGACGCCGAGCCCATCCTGCGGGAATGCCTGGCAATCCGCGAGAAAAAGCAGCCCGAAGGGTGGCCCACCTTCAATGTCCGCAGCCTGGTTGGCGGCTGCCTGCTGGGCCAGAAGAAGTACGCCGAAGCCGAGCCGCTGTTGCTCTCCGGCTACGAGACTGATCCGTCCGATCCGTCCGATCGGTCCGATCCGTCGCGGCGGCCGGTCTACATGGCTTGTTCACTGAAGAAGATCGAGCGCAGGTCCCCGGCACTCGCTTCACGAGAGTCCGCGTGCGCTCGAAAGCGGTCGCCCGACGTGAGCCGCACAACTGTCCGCCGGTATTGGGTAGGATATGAAGGGAGTCGACGCATGCGAAATGAGAGGATTTCTCGACCACGGTGAACTCCAGCGACGGAGCCCGACCCATGGCCGATGCAGACCGCGCGACCTGCCCGCGATGTGGTGCCCCAATCTCGGCCGACGACCGTGCGGCCCTCTGCCCGCGCTGCCTCCCATCTGACAACCAGGGTGACAAGTCCCAGATCCCACCGCCCAGCCCGTCGCCCTCCAAGCGGGCGCGGCATGCTGCCGCTGGCTTCCGCTGTCGCGGCCATCGGCGCGATCCTCTTCGTGGGCATTTGGTTCGCCGGCAGGCGGGAACGACAGCGTGCCGACGCCGTGGACCACTACAACCGCGGCAACGGCCTTCGTGGCGAGGGGAAGCTGGAGGAGGCGATGGCGGCATGGCGTGAGGCAATCCGGATCAAACCCGACATCGCCGAGGCCCACTCCAATCTCGGCATCGCTTTGGCGGACCAGGGGAAGCTGAACGAAGCGGTTGCCGAATTCCGCACGGCCATCCGGATTAATCCCGACGACGCCGAGGCCCACTTCAATCTCGGCATCGCCCTGAAAGCCCAGGGCAAGCTGGACGAAACGATCGCCGCATACCGCACGGCGATCCGGCTCAAGCCCCACTACCCCGACGCCTACGTCGACCTCGGCATCGCCCTGAGTGACCAGGGGAAGCCGGAGGAGGCGGTCGCCGCATACCGCACGGCGATCCGGCTCAAGCCCGACTCCGCCGAGGCCCACCACAACCTCGGCTGGGGCCTGCGTGACCAGGGACAACTGGAGGAGGCGATCGCCGAATTCCGTGAGACGATCCAGCTCAAACCCGACCTCGCCGAGGCCCGCTACAGCCTCGGCAACGCCCTGGCAGCCCAGGGAAAGGTGGAGGACGCAATCGCCGAATACCGCGCGGCGATCCGGCTCAAGCCCGACCACGCCGAGGCCCGCCACAACCTCGGCGTAGCCCTGAAAGCGCAGGGAAAGCTGGTGGAGGGCATCGCCGAATACCGCGCGGCGCCGCGAACGGTTCCCAAAACGTCGGCTGTGCCACAAACGGGTAAGGACGTCGTGGTTTATCAATTCGAACCAGGGTGGAAGGCCGGCCATGAGCAGGAGATCCCAGGGCGTTATTCGATTCGTGAACTCATCCGCGAAGGGGACGACATCGAAAACTGGAAGGAACTGTTCACCATTGAGGAGTTCCGGCGGCAAGACCACCGTGTTTCGCCGGAGGCTCTCCTTCGCGACACACAGTTGGTCAGGGAAAAGAAATGCCCCGGCGCCACAAAATGGAACGTCATCAGTCAAGACGACAAAAGCATTCTGTACGAATGGCAGGCGCGGCCGTGCCTGGGTTGGCCCGATCAGCATGAAATCGCGCGGATCATTTATGGAAAGCACAATGTATTCCAGCTCAGGTACACGGTCAAAATGTATCAGATGCCGGCCAAGCGGCGCGCTGAGATGATCAAGAGGTTGTCGGAGGCCAGTTGCAAGAGCAGTGAATCGGCCTAACCGGGTGGCGGCGATGCCGGTTTCTCGGAGTTCAAGCTGGAGGAGGCGGTCGCCGAATTCCGCAAGGTCCGCGGCAACGCCCAGCGTGGCTCAGAGTTCGCCAGCCTTATCGACGGTGAACTGACAGCGACCGACCGTTAGGTTGATCGGCGCGAAGGGTGGGGGCTCGCCGTGCGCGAACGTCCAAAGCCTGTCGTTCACGCGAAAGATCTCGGCGTAGGTCTTCTGAGCCCATCAAGAAGTGCGAGCGAATGTCTCCGGCATGCGCTCGGCGCAAGTCACCGTATTCGTCGGGCCGGTCGCCCTGCCAGAGCCTCGCGCAACTGTCCGCCGATTTTGGGTAAGATATTAAGGGAATTGGCGCATCGGAAACGAGAGGATTAGTCGACCGCGCTGAACTCCAGCGACGGAGGCCGAACCATGGCCACACCAGGCCACGCGACTTGCCCGCAATGCGGTGTGCCACTCTCGGCCGACGACCCGGCGTGCCTTTGCCCGCGCTGCCTGCTGGCTGACAAGCAAGGTGGCCAGAGCGAGAGTCTCCGGATTTCACCGCCATCTCCTGGAGGCGGGCGGCGCAAGCTCATGTTGACGCTAGCTTCGGCAGTTGTGGCCATCAGCGCGATTGCTTTTAAGGGCCTCTCATTCGGGACCAGGCGGGGGCAGCCGCCGGCCGACGCCGAGGCCATTTACGACGTCGGCGTCGATTTGCTCGAGCAGGGAAAGCTCGAGGCGGCGATCGCCAGATTCCGCGCGGCGATCCAGATTGATCCCGACTTCACCGAGGCTCACAACGACCTCGGATGCGCCCTCTCTGACCAGGGGAAGCTGGATGAGGCAATCGCGGAATTCCGCACGGCGATCCGGATCAAGCCCGACTTCGCCACGGCCCATTTCAATCTCGGTGATTCCCTGGCCGAGCAGGGAAAGCTCGATCAGTCGATCGCCGAATACCGTGCGGCGATCCGGATCGAGCCCGATGATGCCACGGCTCGTGACGACCTCGGCGAGGCCCTGTGGCAGCAGGGCAAGCGCGAGGAGGCGATCGCTGAATTCCGCACGGCGATTCGGATCAAGCCTGACCTCCCCGAGCCCCACTACAACCTCGGTAACGCCCTGTGGGAGCAGGGCAAGCTTCAGGAAGCGAGTGCCGAATTTCGCACGACGATCCGAATCAAGCCCGACCTCCCCGAGCCCCACTACAACCTCGGCAATGCGCTGTGGCAGCAGGGCAAGCGGGAGGAGGCGATCGCCGAATTCCGCACGGCAATTCGGATCAAGCCTGATCTCCCCGCGCCCCACTACAACCTCGGCATCGCGCTGAGAGAGCAGGGGAACCTAGCGGAGGCCGTCGCCGAATTCCGCAAGGCTCGCGACAGCGCCCAACCCGGCTCCAAGCTCGCCCAGCGAATCGAGCGCGAACTGACCGCGACCGACCATTAGGCTGACCGGCGCGAATCTCGGATCTTACGGGCATCGAGAGTAGGCTTTCTCACGCGCAACGCTGGTGGCCGCTTTGCGACCAGCGCGACACGCGTCCGGGCGAAAGTCGGCCCTGTCCGCACGGCTGGCGTTCGCGCGGAAGTCAGCCTGGAGCCTCGAGCCGCGGCACCAAACCGCAGCGCACGACGGCTATCGCTTCGGCGCGTCACCCGATCGAACCGGTGCGATGGCGAACGAGCCCCGGATCTCGACCGGCTGGGAGCCGATCTTGAGGGTCATCTCGAAGGAGAAGGTCTTGCCGCCAAAGTCGGCTTTGGTCGGCGAATCTTTCGGCTGCGGCTCGATGCCCGAGAGCCCAGACGAGGGCGGGATCGGCGTCGGAGGCGCGGGCCCTAGCGGCGGCGGGGCCGCTGGCATGGACGCGACTGGGGGCGGCGTCACGCCCCAGGGCTCGAAAAACGAGGGCCTGGTCGCGCCGTCTGGCACGGCAACCACGGACATCGCCGACTTCGGGCCTTCGACCACGGTGATCTGATCGTACTCCAGGAGCGTTCCCTTGGCTTCCTCGAGGGCGACGATCGAAATGTTGTAGGTAGTCTTGTACTGCGCCTCGGTGGCGACGGCCATGCCGCCTTCGCCGAGCACTCTTAGCAATTCGTAGTCGCCGAAATAGCCAACGCGTGTGCCCGCCGGGAGCCCGATTGTTGCGGGGCCATTCTCGGTACCAGCGATCGCCCCGACCTGGCCTGTCACCGACCTGCGGGGACTCGAGACGTCCGCGATCACGTCGTCATCCGCCGCCGTCGGTGCAGAATGCTTCGCGAAAGGGCTCGCGTTGGCCGCGTCGGACGCTTCGGGCTCTTGCCGCGCCTCGCGGACACGCGCCACAAAGCTGTCCGGCGCCATCTCGGCCACCTGGTGCCGACAGCGGGCGCAGCCCTCTAGATGTTCGTGAACCGCCTGAGCCGCCGCATCGTCGAGCGCGCCCAGCGCGTAGGACTTCAAAGTCTGTTCAGACGGATGCTGGCCTGGATGGGCGTCCATCGGGCGATCTCCGGAAACGCGTTGATACACGGTTTCTGAAGTAGAAAGGCCGATTCGGCGTCGAACCTGCCGCGAAAAACGGAATATACCAAAAGAATGCGCCCGGTTTCCGTCGTTAATCGATTGAGATCGGGAGATTTCATCGCCGAAAAAGGAGGTCCCACCGGCTCCAGAATGGACGCGCCACGTCGGCCCACCGTCGGCGCGTGCGTCTCACCAACTCGCCAACCTTGTTTCCACCTTAACGGGGCGGGAAACGGCCTTCGGATACGAGCGCCTCGCGCACGGCGACCATGTCAGACTCGTTGATCGCCAGGACATTGATCGTTACGCGTCCTGTAGCAGTAAGGCCGACAAGAGTTGGTCCCTGCCAGGCAAAGTGTTCCCGCCACCGGTCAAGGCGGGGGTTGTACAGGCGCACGACCTCGCCGGTCAAACGATCGATTCCCGCCACGTTCGGCCCTTTGCGTAGGTTGCAACGAACGCAGCAAAACGCCCTATTTGATACAGCATTCGATCCGCCGTGCTGCCGGGCGATGATGTGGTCAACCTGGTGACGCAACCTCGATGCTGACTGCGGAAGCTGGCAGTACTCGCAACGATAGTGAGCCCGCCGCCGTACGTGTTTTTCGAGCTCAGTCATCGCCTCGTCTGACGGCCGCGCTTTTGCAGCGAGAGGCGCGCTTTCGACTGCAGAATCATGAGCTCGTTGTTAACCCGGATGTACTCGTTGAGTTCGGCTCGCTCGTCATCTGAAAGCTCCCCCTCCGCGGCCTTGGACGACAGCAAATCGACACGTCGCCGGTCCCGCGGCTCAAAATCGAGTTTCAGAATGGCGCGAGCGGCTTCTGGCGCAAGTGTTCCCCGCTTTGGCTTCACGACACGGCCCCAAATTGCGGACGCGGTATTCGATGGACTCAGGATCGATTTCATGAAGGCTCTTTCCTCTCGTTCACCAGTTTCATTAGCGTACCACGTCCAGCGCGCGGAGCGAAGCTGTAACCCCGCCGTTTGCCTCGGCAAGCCTGCGGGTATAAAGGATTCCGCGACCGTCAATTTGTAATTCGGTGGTTCCACAATGTGGATAACCATGAAGAGGTCAAAGCCCGCCTGTGGGGGGATCCACGAGCCCTCCGGTCATCATTCTCCCAGAAGCAGAGAGGGGTAGGCGATGCTTCCCTCATACAACCGCGTACGCCGGGTCACGCCAGAGCCGGCGCGACGCCGTCGGGCGTGACGAGAAAGGGCTGGGGGGTAATGGGGTAGCTCGACGTATCATGATCCTTGCGCAACTGGCGCTCGGTCCGCTGCTTGAGGCGGCGCCGGTCGGAATAGACAACGAGGGTATCGCGGTCTGGGATGCCGGCCCGAAACGGGCTGCCGAGGGGGCCGCTGAACAGCCGGTGCAGGTCGGGATGCAGGAGTCGGCTCGACGCCAACCCGTCGCGGGTTGCGATCACGATCACGCGCCCCCCCTCCGGCATCCGCGCCCCTTCCAGCCTGCTTGGCCAGCCAAGACGGCACAGGTTCGCGACGGCCACTTGGTGCAGGGCCTCGGCGTCCTTCTCCCAGCGGTCAGCGTCGGCGGTGGTCACGAACCGGAAAATGTCTTTGGTCCGGAGAACGTAACAGATCACCACGTCGGCGAGCCATTCATTCACGAGCGAATGCCGAGCGGCGGAATCGGTTTCGATGTAGCTACGAGGCTTCAGAACCGGGAGCAGGCGCGGCTCCGCGTCCTCCCACGTTTCGTGCCCAAGCGGCAGATCCATCGACTGGCCCAGGCTCTGCACGAAATGCTGGATGATCTTGTCCCGGCGGCCGGGGGCCGCGCGAACCTCCCGATGGAGGTTGCTCAGAAACACCACGCCGTTGCGCCCGCGGATCCCTTTCTCGTCGAGCTGGTAGTCTTGCTCGGGATTTCGTTGCCGCAACAGCACCAGCACTTCGTTGGTCAGTTGTCGCAGGGCCAGTTCTTCGTCGCGCGTGATCTCCAGCGTGGCCATCAACTGCTCAAAGGTCGGGTTCCATTCGTCGCGCTCGGCGACCGGGAGCTGGCTGCTGGCGAAGAGCACCACGTCACCGCCTGCGATCAGCCAGTAATGGCCGCCTTCGCCCTCCTTGTGCACATCGGCCTTGACGGCGTAGTGGCGCAGGCTCGGATCGCTGCGAATGTTGCCCCCCTGCATATTCGGGAGCACCTGGCTCAAGATCTTGGGAAGTTCCTCGGCCAGCCGCTCGGTGTCCACGCTGACCGGCATCAGGGATATCCACAGCCCGACGTCATCGCGGTCATGGGGGCCGAATCCGCAGGAGCGTCCCTCGTCTTGCTGGACCTGGTCCCAGTGGGCTGGGTACTCAAGCCGGTAGACTCCCGCGGGATGAACGAATTTCTTCAATTGCCGTAACATGAGCATCCACATCTCCTCGATGGCGCCACCCCGATCATGCGAGCCGCAACCTGGCAATGTCAAGACGATCGCGATCTGAGGCATCCCCACCCGGCATCGGCTCGCCTCTTTGTGGTGCAGGGGTCCCGCCTGCATCTTCCAGGCGTGCAGGCGGGACCCCTGCACCACAATCGACCAGGTTATCTCGCGACGGCCGCTTCGCTCCAATTCCTGCGAATCGATTGGAACGAAAATGTCGTCTGCTCCCCGGTGCTGCCTGGCGATGATCCAGGCCAACTGGTGGCGCGATTTGGATGCAGACGCCACCGGGGGCGACGGCTTGCCGCCCTTGCTCTCTGCGACGATAATCATCGCTCGACCGATGACGCGCACCTGAGGAATGCGGCGCCCATGAATCGTTTCTCTACCGTGAAAGGCGCCCTGGGCAAGCGGCTCGAAGAGACACGCCGCCCCACCCGCAAGAGCGCGCGCCGGGCGCGGCGGTTCCACATCCCGCCGGCGCTCGAATCGCTGGAGATGCGGCTCACGCTAAACGGCAACATTGCGATCACTGGTGCCTGGGCGAGCAACTCCAGCGGCCAGCCGGTCACGAGCGTCAGCGCTGGTCAATGGGTATACATGACGGCGAGTTACACCACGGAAGGATTGCCGAGCGACGCGTCTTACTCCGTCGCCTTCACGGTCAACGGACTTACCCTTGACTCAGCCGACGTCAACTACGGAGCGGGCGCCTCGGGGACCACGTCGTGGTTCGTCGTGTGGGGAACCTTCATCGCCACGCCCGGCACCAACCAGGTGACGGCCGTCATTGACCCCGACCACTCCGTGCCACTGGCCAGTTACGACGACACCTCAATGAGCATCACCTTCGATGCGGCGGTCCCCGCCGTCGGAGCGATGACTTACACGGTCGCGCAGATTCGCAACGCCTACGGTCTGAACTCCCTTGCCAGCTTCGGGTCCCCCGCGGCCGACGGCACCGGACAGACGATCGCGCTCGACGAAGCCGGCAATGACCCCAATATTCTCACGGATCTCGACGGGTTCGACCAGGCGATGAGCCTCACGACCACTTCGACCGAGACGATCTACCAGCAGTACGGCCCTGCATCGTCATTCGTAACCATTTATAATCAATATGGCGTGAACATCACTGCTGACATTGCCGACAGTGGCTCTGACGGAGTGCCTGCCGAAGATCCGACCGGTCACTGGCAAGGTGAAGAAACGCTGGACGTCGAATGGGCGCACGCGATCGCTCCCGGGGCCAAGATCGACATCATCGAAGTCAACGACGATTCGAGTTGGGCGAGTAACCTGCTTGAGGGCGACGCGCTGGCCGCCGGCCTGCCGGGCGTGTCGGTGATCTCCAATAGCTGGGGCTTGACCGAATGGACCGATGAGACGGCCGACGATTCGTCGATTTTTGTCACGCCCAGCGGTCATGAGGGAGTGACCTTCCTGACGGCGAGCAACGACAACGGAGCCAATGTCTATCCGTCGCCGCCCACTGACCCCGCGCCTGCGGTCGGCAACGATGGCTATTATCCCGCGACGTCTCCCAATGTGGTTGCCGTCGGCGGCACGGAGCTGACCATCTATAACGACGACTACGGTAGCGAAACCGGCTGGAGTTATCCGGCGCCGGCGAGCACGGTCACAAACGGCAGTTCTTCCTATAGCCAGACCGGTTCGTGGACCGCGCTATCGGGCGGCTTCAGCGGCCGCTACAGCACCGCGGCGGGCGGAAGCTCGAGCTCGGCGTCCTGGACGATCGCGGTCACACCGGCCAATACGGGCTGGGGAACCGAGTTGTCGGCAACCTGGACGGCCCAATCGACCAACGCGACCAACGCGACTTATACCATCTACGACGGCACCCCGGGCTCGGGCACGCTTCTCGGAACGGTAACGGTCGACCAGACCAAGCCCCCCTCGGGCACCGCGACTTGACGGTTGGCAGTTTCAAGAGCTGGGAGTGTTCTTCCCGACCCTCGATTCGAACGGCGACGGCACCTTGACCGTGGTCCTGAACGCCGAGTCCGCAAACGGCACGGTCGTTGCCGACGCCATGGGCGCAGCCCAGGCGTGGGCCAGCACCGGTGGGCCAACCCCGTTTGAGTCGGAGCCCTCCTACCAGCTCGCGGTGCAGAACACCGGACAACGGATGACCCCGGACGTGTCCTTCGACGCCAGCGAGAATAGCGGGGTCACGGATTTTATCGACGGCGGCTTGAATTACGGTGCCTTCGGGACCAGCTTGGGCAGCCCCTGCTGGGCCGGACTGATCGCCGTTGTCAACCAGGGTCGAGTGGCCGACGGCGGCGGCACCTTGAACACCGCCGCCGATCCGACGCAGACGTTGCAGGGCCTCTACAGCTTGCCCGCCAGCGATTTTAATAGCATCACGTCGGGTTACAACGGCTTCACCGCCGGCAGCGGATACAACCTGGTCACGGGCCTGGGCTCGCCAGTTGCCAATCTTTTGATCCCTGCTCTGGTCAGTTACGATCTGGCCACCGGGCGGCCGCCCACGATACCGCCCCTGACACCGGTGCCGACGCACAATCCCGCACCGACGCCGAGTCCCCGCTCGGGTCCGGCCCCGGCGCCTACGCCCACTCCCACACCGGCACCGACGTCGACTCCGCCCCCGGCCGCGCCACCCCGCCCGGCGCCACGGATCTCGGGCATCCGGACAACCACGACCGTCGCGCTGGCACATCCCCGGCCGACGACATTCGGCCAGGCGGTCAACTTGACGGCCAGTGTGACCCATCGCAGCCGGGCTAGCGGCATTCCCACCGGTCAGGTCGCGTTCTGGGATGGCGCGACCCTCCTCGGCACGAAGACCCTGCGCGGCGGCAACGCAAGCCTCTTCGTCACGAGCTTGCCGCTCGGCCGGGATACGATTACGGTGATTTACGCCGGCGGCCCGGACTCGAGCGCGAGCAAATCGACGATCGTCGAAAACGTCAAGGCGCCTCGCACGAAGGACGCATCACCTCGGCCCGCCATGAGCGAGCGCAGCGAGTCGAATGGCATGCCTTCTCGGAAACGCGTGATCAACCAGCCCGCCCCGGCGATGTGGAAGACGTTCGCCGAGCTTGCAAACGGCGGCCAGGGCCTCGAAATATGATTCGCGGCCGACCTGGGGCTACTTCCACCGGGCGATCGCAGCCGCGAAGAATGAGCGCTCAGGACCGTCGGGTCGAGCATGGTTTCACAACTCGGCACTGCGCTACTCATCGGAGAGCAATCTTCCGTAGGAGTCCACAAGAATTGAGCCGCTGGCGTTCCCTATAGCCGACGCTTCATCCTTGGTAGAATAGCCACGAAACCTCTGAAACGGGAACCAAGTGTGACATGGGTGAAATCCGAGTTAAAGTGCTGCTCACCAATTCCATTGACGAAGCGCTCTATCGTCGGAAGAAGCTGAAGAAGTCAGCAGTCAGGCGCTACGAGGCGGATGCTATGGTCGAAACCGGCGCGGTACGGTCAATCATTCCCGCGCATGTCATGGAGGCTCTCGGCCTCATGTCTCGCGGCAACCGGGTCGCTGAGTATGCCGATGGGCGGACCGAGGTTGTTGCCGTAACCGAACCGATCGTTTTCGCGGTCATGGGGCGCGACACGCTTGAGGAAGCTCTCGTGCTCGGCGACGAAGTGCTAATCGGCCAGACCGTGCTGGAGAAGCTCGATTTGATGGCGGATTGTGCCAACCGCCGGCTTGTGGCGAACCCCGCTCACCCCGACCAACCCGTGTCGAAGGTGAAGTGACCGTTCCGCCGGCTGGGACGAACCGAAAAGCCGGCTCTTTCTTGCCGCTCATCCGCTGGCCGGATAGCGCCACGCTAGATGTATTGGATAGTAATCCGCCACTCAGGCTCTTGGGCAAGCTCCGGCAGTTCCACGGGCATACCATCTACGATATTCGCTTCATCCCGGCCGGGAACTTCGCGTCCTGCGAGGTCACAGCGGGTGCTCAGATCGGTCGCCTTTTCCAGCGACGGGCGTCGCGTCCTGACGGCCGGGGCCGACCGGACTGCACGGCTTTGGGACGCCGACAGCGGGCGCGAACTCGCCCAGCTGCGGGAGGCGAACGGGTGGGATCAGAACACTCAACACCCAGTGACAGTTCGGGCCAGCCTTGGCGTTGTTTTTTGTCCGTTTGCTACGGTAAGGCCAATTCCGGGCGTTCTTGCGAGAATCTCGTGTGATCGGGCGTTGTCGCGGACACTACAGGGTACCGGAGGATCAACATGGACCTAACGGCGCTCCTGAACACCTATCGCGGGCCCCTCATCGGGCTCATCGCCTCTTGGGGCGCCCCATGGGGAGACGCAATAGAAATCGCCCAGGACAGTTTTTCCGACGCTTGGTTGAAGCGTGAATCGTGCCGTAATGATTGGAACGAACCTGAAGTTTTTGGCCGTTGGTTACGGGGCGTGGCGCTCAATCGGTATCGCAATTGGTCACGCAGTCGTTGGCGCCGTCGGTTACGGATGGTAACGCTCGCACCGGCCGCACTGGACTGTGCCGCCGCCCCAGCCGACCCCGAATCGTCTGAACAGGTGCAGGCGTTGCGACGCGCCATCGAGCGGTTGCCCGCCAAGCAGCGCCAAGTCGTACTGATGCACTATCTCGAAGAAACAAGTGTGAGCAACGTTGCGAGCTTACTGTCGGTCACTGTCAAGACGGTCGAAGGGCGGCTCTATCAGGCACGTCGGACACTGCGTCGACTGCTCGACAATCCGTCGGCGTCAAAAATTGGAAAGATGCTGCTATGTCTGTGACCCTGGTTCCTGAAGATGATTTGCGGGCCGCCCTGCGGCCGTATCGTGTCGATCCAGGCACGTTTGAGTCGGCCGTACGCGCACGGGTGAGCGACAGCTTGAGTCATGAAGCTGACCCCCTCGCCAGCTTGTCTCCCGCGAGCGCAGCGCCGCGGCATTTCTGCCGTTGGAAGTCATTGCCGCCGGCCAGGTGCCCGCCGCTGCCTTCAAGCTAGTTCCGGGGATGGGAGCCTATAAGCTGCTCAGCTACGTGGCTTTCCCAGCAATCAGCTTGTTCGTGCTGCTCGGCGCAACCGTTTTCAGTATCTTGAAGATTCGCCGCATTCGGGATGAGCATGGCCCGGCGCCCGTTGACGAAACAGTGGTGCGCGAGAGCACAAAACAATGGTGGCACGACAATAAGTGGGGCGTCTGGTCGGTCTTTGCAGCGAGCGTCGCCATGGCGTGGTTCGGTGCGACCTGGCTGCTTTTCCTGTGCTACATCGTTTCTCTCGGGCTCTTGATCTTCGTCTTGACCAGCTTCGCCAGAATCGGCCTGGGGAACCGACTGATGGTCTGCCAATCCTGCGTGCTAAGTCTGTGCTTCCTCGGGCAGCTTGCGGGGTTCCCAGGGATAGGCGACGACGACATTCACGTTGTCGATCAGGCCCTGATAGTTCCCCTGTTTTTTTCAGGCGCCTTCGTTGTGACACTCATCATGGTTGGCTCAACGACTGGCAGCCATCGACGCGCCGGCGGGTGGGATAAGAAAACACGTCCGATCGCTCCGGCTGCGGCGTTCGCCGTCTTCCTGGTGCCTCTGACAGTGTGGTATATGAATCCGATTCTTTGGCCGGCCACGCCGGCACGCATCAAGGCCTATGTGGAATCCTTCGACAGAGCCCCTTTCGCCACCGCCAGTTGGCATCAATGGGAAATCGTGGCGAGCTGGGCCGTTGAATCGAAATTGGATCCCGATCTCTCCCACCCGCGCCAACTGCTGGATGCCGAAATCGCGGGCGAACAGAACCCGGTCGTTCTGGGCAGCGCCTTTCGAGTTGGGCTGGTGCGAACCGATCAAATTGGCCGGCTCAAAGATTATGAACAGCGGCGACACTTTCTTTTTGATCGCCCGGTTCGCATCCTCGAAACACGACCGCTCACGAGTCCGGAAATGGACAACTGGGTCATTCGTGCAGCGGTTATGCGCCAAGACTTAACGGCCGAACAGCGAGATTATTTGGAGAAGCGGCTGCACGCCACTTTGGAACGCCGTCTCGACAGGTCCACACGCTGTCCTCGAGACGCCGCTTCGCGCGACGCAACTATTAGAGGTCATCGAACGCCCGGTCAATCCCGATCGATTTCGTCACAAGATCCACGACTTGCTGCGGACGTTGCACAGCAAGAAAGGCGGAGGATTTCAAGTTGCCGGCGGTTTCAAGGATTACAACCAGGAAAATGTTGCGGTCGGGTCACTCGAAGCGACCTCATTCGCCGTCAAACTGATGGAGTTTTATGGGATCCCCGCCGAGCTTGATCCCAATTGGGTTCGCTCGTACTTGCGGCCGCTGTTCATCAGGGGCTCGCCTCAAAAATTCATGGCCGCAGTCACGCTTGACCGTCTCAATCGTTTGCCGGACGTGACGGGCCCGCCATGGCTGGAGACGTTGTATTACGAACGCAGTTTACTTGCGGCCGTGGTTCTGATCGGACTTTGTATTTACGCGGCGCTGACTTCGCCCATGCCTCGAGCCGCCCCGATTATCTCGAGCACCTCCACCGCGAGTACATGACCGACCAGCTTGAACTGCATTTGCCGCTCAGTCTGACAAAAGGACCTGCACATGCCCCGCTCCAAAGGAATGGTCGTCGGCTTCTGGATCGCCACCGCGCTCTTCTGCCTGCAGATGGATTCGGGGGACACCATACTCAATTATTGACCGAGGCTTGCGAGTCGGATACGCTCGCTTCATGGCCCGATTGGCACGAGTTATTGTACCTGGTTTGCCTCACCACATCACCCAGCGGGGCAACCGTGGCCAGCCGACATTCCTTTGCGACGACGATTACCAGTGCTACCTGGAATTGATGGGGCAATCGTGCAGCGCCCATCAGGTTGAGATCTGGGCGTATTGCCTGATGCCCAACCACGTTCATCTGATCGCTGTTCCACGATCAGCCGACGGGCTGCGCCGGGCGATCGGCGAGGCCCATCGGCGTTACACCCGCTCGGTCAACATCCGCGAGGGGTGGCGAGGCCATTTGTGGCAGGGGCGGTTCGCTTCGTTCGTGCTCGATCGGCCCTACCTGCTGACCGCCGTGCGGTACGTGGAGCTCAACCCCGTGCGCGCCGGGCTGGCGAGCGCGCCCAGCCGCTATCGGTGGAGCAGCGCGCCTGCCCACTTGCGCGGAAAGGACAACGCGCTGGTACGTGTCGCTCCTCTGCTGAAATTGGCGCCTCCGTGGCGCGGCTTCCTAGCCAGGGTGATTCGAGAAGAGGACATCAAACTCCTCCGTGCCCACGAGCATACTGGCCGGCCTCTGGGCGACGAGGAGTTTTTGGCGACGCTCGAACAAAGCCTCGGCAGAATCCTCAGACGTCAGAAGCCCGGACCGAAGCCACCGCCCCTGCGCATTCGAAAACGGCGGAAGCCACCCAAACGACAGCCGAGGAATTAAGTATGGTGTCCCTGGAACTCGGTTTACCTCCGGGCGACAAGACATACCTCGCGGTCCGAGCAGCGCGACATGATCCTGACGTCATCACAAACTCGCTCGGAAAGGGCAGCCATCGTTTCCCAGTCATCCCGGTACAAGTAAGGACTGTTCCAGCGGCGCACCAGAGGTTCGGGAAGAGCGACTGCACCGCAAGCGGTCCAGCACAAGCAAAGGTTGTAAGACACCCATGTTCCCGATGGTCGATGAATACAGTGCACATCCGACTCAAGATCGGCCCTCATAACTTGCGTTGCGATATGCAAGGTCTTGGAGGACGGCTGGCAAACACCGCCAGCTCGCGTCTGGTACATCGCTTGCAGACGTGGGATCATCGAACTGCGGCGTCTTGATTTCGGCTCGCGCACCTTCGACCCGTTGAGGCTCATCATGAAATCCGACATCGCCGAAACGTTGATCGAGGACTACGAGCATGGCCGGCTGTCGCGCCGGCAGCTCGCCTCCCAATTGATAGGGCTTGGAGCCGCATTGGCGGCGGCGCGTGAGCGGAAGCTAGCCAAGGCGATACAGGGGCGGGGACCTTCCAGGCCACCGGGCTTAATCATGTGGCCTTGAACGTCGCCAGTGTCCCTAAGTCGCGTGACTGGTACATCAAACACCTGGGGCTCAAGGTCCTGAGAGAGAGCGGCGAGGAGAACTGCTTCTTGGGCAGCGGCGGCAACGACTTCTTCCTGACGCTGTTCCGCGGCGACAAGCCTGGGCTGAACCATTACTGCTATACCATCCGTGAGTACAATGCCGACAAGGCCGAAGAGAAGCTCAAGGCTGCCGGTCTCAAGCCCCGCCGCGAGGGCAACCGGCTCTATTTCCCCGACATCGACGGAATCACCGTCCAGGTCGCCGGGGCGTGACCAAGTGTACCCGCAGAAGACGATGGGCTGGACGGCCGCCGCAATCCGCCAAAGGCGGAATCGGTCTGATCCATGCTATCGGTCCGATTTCCCGGCGCGCTTTGAGCCGCGGCCGCGTGCCTTGCTCGATCCCCCTCTCGGTACGCACGGCGACCGAGCGCGTTTCGCCGCGCAGAGGCTCGTTGATGACCTTTTCTCGGTGATCGTCGCTGGGTATGCACCGCGACCGAGCGTTTGGGAAAAGTTTATCAAGAAACTTGCACCGGCAGTCATTTCGCTCTGTTGTTACTCTGACGTGGTTCTCGTGATATGTAATAGCATGCGTAATTTGTTAATGCACAAGTACGTGCTCTCCGCAGTCGTCGTCTCCCTGATTGCGGCGACTTGCGTTCCGTTTGTTGCGGTCTCCATCATCCCTACTTATGACCTCGTCAATCACATCCTCGTCGGGAGGATACTTGCGCGTCTCCACGATCCGCAGCTCCGGTATTCGGACTACTTCGTGGTCAAAAACTACTTCCAGCCCATGGCCCTTCCGCAGCTAATCCTCGCTGCCATGGAGTGCGTACTGGACCCACTCGTCGCCGGTCGGTTGTCAATGGTGGCCGTTACCGTTTTCCTCTATCTCGCGGAGCGGTTCTATCTCCGCCAGGTCACCGGCGAGAGTGCGCCGTATGTGGCCCTCATCGTGTTGCCGCTGGCGCTCTCATGGCATGTCTACCTCGGCACCCTGCCGTTCGTTGTTTCGTGGCCACTCTTTGGAGTACTCCTCGGCGTCTGGCAGAAGCTTCGTTCGTCCTGGAAGCGGTCCCTGATTGGTGGGGGAATGATTGCCGTCTTGTACTTCTGCCACCCGTTGACGGCACTGGTGGCAGCGTTTACGGTCACGATGTTCGCGCTCGGTGAAGCACTGGGCTCCGGGCACTGGCGGCGATTGTTCGTGAAGGACTGGCTTCCCGGCGCGGTGGCAATCGCGCTGTTTCTCGCTTACAGTCAGAGTGGGAAGGGAGGGGATAACGCAATGGCGTTCTTCCCACCCCTGAAAGCCGCGTGGGCGTTCCTTCGGTACAACCTGGCGTCGGTAGACAATTGGTCAATTTGGATAAATTTAGTTGGCTTGATGCTTCTCGGCGCGGCCATTCTGGCCTCCTGGCGAACGTGGCGACTGGAGGTGCTGCTTGCTGCGGCACCGCTCTGGATCATCGGGGTGGTTTCCCCGATCACCATCGGGGCATTATGGCCGGCCGGTCCACGACTCTTTTCATTTGCCTTGATGGTCTCGCTCGGGCTGCTGCGGCCGAGGCCGTCCCGACAATGGACAATGATTGGGGCGGTCGCACTGGTGATTGGGCTGGACTCAGCATTCATCACGGCGAAAAGTCTGCAGATCGACCGCTCATCACAGATTGCTCTGTCGGCTCTCGATGAGATTGCCCTCGGGAGTAAGATCCTCTGGATCGTCCCCGAGGCTGGGACGTACAGCCGCTATGTCCACCACGACGCACATTTGCTGAATGTGTACACACTCTATCGAGGTGGCGCCAGTCCATACGTCTACGCGTACCCGTATGTGAAGTCGGGGGGGCTACTGTCGTACGTGGACGAGCGCAAGACGTTCCCTTTCGCATTCAGGTTCGATCCTCTTCGGTTGCGCGAGCCCTCGGCCTACCGCGGAGTCTCGGCTGCTTATGACTATGTCCTCCTGTGGGGCACCGACGCGCCCCTGCAGCGCACACTCTCCGAGGAGATGGTCGTACTGGTGACGCGGCCACCCCTGTCGATTTACCAGGGGAAACGCCGTCAGGAGCCGAAAAGGCAAACGCAGACACCCGGGCAAAATAGACAAGGCTCGGATTGGAGGCACGAGGAATAACACCAAAACGCATTCCGAGGAGCGATCCCGGCAAAGTAAAATACTCGGAGGCTGTTCGAATATCTGGGGGAGTCGGCAATGAGTGACTTGACCTTGGAATCCCTTGCCAAACGTGTCGAGGACTTGGAGAAGGTCACTGGTACGAAGCGGCCCGGCCAGCCTCGCAACGATTGGCGCAAGGTCGTCGGCATGTTTCGCGACAGCGAATTTGTGCGCGAAGTTGACGAGGAATGCCTGCGCGAGCGCGAGGCCGAACGGGAGGCGAACAAGCGGACACCCAGTTTTTCAGCTACGTCATCCATGAATGCTGACGGTCCGAATCCTGGGTGTCTCGAACCTCGGAACCCCAGCGCCGACGATCATCGCGGGGCCGGTCCTCCAGCGCCGGGGGATCCTCACGATCCGCGTGGGAGGAGATGGACACGGCTCGTTTTTCATCCCAAAAGAGCGCCTCGATCCGGCAAGGAGCGGCAAGATACTCTGCCGCAAGGCCGAAGTCGCATCCTGCGGATGAAAACGAGCGTGATATGGTTCACGAGCCCTGATTTGGTTGCACTCTCAATTCAGGGACTTCGGTCCCAATTTGGGCAACTTGAGCTGACCGTGACGCGTCTGGGGAGGCCACCGCGGGCACGTGGGTACCTCGCGGTCCGAGCAGCGCGACATGATCCTGACGTCATCACAAACCCGCTCGGAAAGGGCAGCCATCGTTTCCCAGTCATTCCGGTACAAGTAAGGACTGTTCCAGCGGCGCACCAGAGGTTCGGGAAGAGCGACTGCACCGCAAGCGGTCCAGCACAAAACGCGGCTCGCGCCCGCGGCATGCCAAAGCCGCGTACGCACGCGTCGCTCGTGCGGGCGTGCGCCTAGGAGGCGCTCGATCCAACAGGCAAGCACCAACAGCACCAGTGGCGCGATGCCGTACGACAAAAGACCCACGAGAAGCTTGACCCGCATGATCGCGTCTCCAACCCGGCAAGCTCACCCAGCGAAACGAGCTTGGCCGGCAGATTTTTCCACGCGCACTTTGAGACCAGACAGTAGTGCACGATAGCAATAGCAATGGGTCAGCGGCGCACGAAGGTGCAACCGATGAACAAGACGCCAGATCAACAGCGAAGTGGCGGGCGGGGAAGCTCGAACAGCTCGTCGCGTAGCGCGCTGGCCCGGTCTGCGCGGGTGTCGACAGCGACGTGAGCAACGCGTTCCGGAGAATTGTGCGTGGGGCGGGGAGCCTCGATCATCGCGCGTTCTTGACTCACGAGTGAGGGGGCTAGCCGGGCCGAGGTACGCGACCGGCCCTTGCGGTGAGAGGTCGCTCGCTTCGAGATGCGTTGGCCCTGGTGGGCCCAAGCGGCGGCACCAGTCCGCAGGACGGGAGCGCCCGTCACTGCCGCCGCAACCAAGATCACAGCCCAGGTTCGAACGTGCTGGGGCATGCCCGGTTTCCTCTTATGGCTCAGGATATTCTTATTGTTCGCACCTGGTCGAGGACTGTCAATCCCGTGTTTAGAGACCGAGGGTCCACGTCAGCTTCTGCGCACTCCGTGTCGCTGTCGAGAACAGTGGACGCCCAGGGGTTCCGTGGACACCATAACCTAATTGCGGCACTGTGGCGGCCGGGGCTGAGCCGAGCGTGATTCAGCGCTCGCGCATGAACCAAGAGTCGCATCTTCCCGCTCCGGAAGCACTGCATTTCGAGTGTCACGCGCTCCATGGTCCACCAGCCACAATGTGCAATCCAAAGAGATGAATTGCTGCAAACCCATTGCACAAAGGGCGTTCCGCCATTCCCCCGTCAATCCTGAATTCCGGCGAGAAGTGGAGGCGGCGGGAAACTTGCCCGCGCCACGGTAGACGCAAACCATTGCTATCAAACTGGTTGTAACACAAGAAATGGAGGCGGCGGGAATTGCACCCGCGTCCCGAGAAGCGTCGGCGACGACCTCGACGCGCGTAGGCGAGCGCTCGGTTCTCGTCCTTAATCGATTGAGATTGGAGGCGAAGGAAAGGGCTCCAAATACTCGGCTGGGAATCTCCGACTTCGCTCGGGCGCTGCTCCGCGCCGCGGCACGCTAAGCCGACTGTGTGCTTGCCGAGGTCGGGGCGGCGACGGTCGTCGATCGCGATCTCTTGCTATCCCAGCGATGGGTCGTCTTTCGCTCGTCTCGACTGAGCTCGTCGCAGGCCGCGAAAGAACATTTATCTATACTTGAGATAAACATCCTTTCGCGGAGCGAAAGGCGACCATGACAATTCCGCGGTAAAGCCAACGCACGGAGCTTGAAGTGCTCGACTGGGCACGTTGAACCGTGGTGATCGGTTTTCACCGTAAGGTGTAAATCGTCGCTAAATCCGGTACGGTCGCGCCAGCCGCGCCAGAATGGCGTTGGAGTGCCGCCAGAACGCTCGTTGGCGCCCGCGTGAGTACTGCACACTTTGTTAATTTGTAATCCATATGCTTGTTTAAACATCAGTAGATTTAGCCCTTTGGAAAGTGCGCAGTACCCCTCTTCTCCAGTATATATAGAGAGAGGACGCGCACGGCGCACTCTCGTGGTCGCGATTCGCCTGGCCCGCACACATCGTGCGAAAGAAAGCAGAATGGATGATTAAACCGATTCTGTGAGAAAGGAAGGCGTGGTACTAAAGGCACCTCCCGGGTCGCGCCGCGACCACCGGGGAGTCGGGCAACCTCCCAGGATGCCGAAACAATGACCAAAGCCCATTTCCCTCGACGAAATCGACCGGAGTATAAACGATGACTAGTTGGATGATCGATGATAATGACCCAGCGCGTCTGGAAATAGCCAGACGGGCCCAAGAACTTGGAATAGCGGGAACACCCGATAAGGCGTCTCATCCGTTGGGAGAAATCACGTTAGCCGACGGAAGCATTGTCAATGCCCATGTCGTTCATGCCGTTGATCCAGTCATCACTGATGGCAATGAAGTGGTCATGATCAATCGCCAGAATGACCCGGGCATGGGAAAACCGGCTTTGCCGGGTGGGTTTATCGATCCGGCTCAAGGCGGCAGCGTAGAATCAGCCGTTCACGCAGCGGCTCGTGAGGCTGCGGAAGAAGCAGGTGTCGATCTTGAAGCCAAGGCTACGCTTATCGGCACACGAAATATGTATCGTCCCTTTGATGTACGGGTTGCTAAGGATGATGGCTTGGAAGAAAAATATGGCATTAAAAAAGGCGACGTCTTCATGGTCTCGACGCAAGCCGTGCGTTTCGATGTGCCCGACCTTGCCCATACCAAATTGACTGCCGGAGATGATGCCCTGCCCGGCTCCGCAAGACGGGTGAGAGTGGATTCACTCACCAGGGATAGCGTAGGAATCGCCGATCACTTCGACATGATTAAAGCAGCCCTTGACAAAAAGAGGTTCAAGCAATGAAGCACCGGTTCGTCGGGCTGGGTGCAGCTCTCGTCGTCGGGGTTGGCAGTGATCGTCTAAGACTGACCACCTTTGGGGCGGTTTGATCGTCTAAAATTGACCCCCCCGTAGGCGCCTTCGGTACAGTGAGCGCTTCCTCAGGAAACGTTCACTCGCACGGAGGCGAAGGAATGCTTACGGTGGATGACTATGGCGCCATTCGGAGGGCTCACCGCGATGGGATGTCCATCAAGCGAATTGCCCTCCAGTTTCAACACTCGCGGAACACGATCCGGAAAATCCTCGGGCGGGCGGAGCCTAATCCGATTCCGCAGACCAGGAATCGTGCGGCTCCAATCCTGGGGCCGTTTCACCGGGTCATCGACCAGATCCTTGAGGACGACGAAAGCGCGCCGCCGAAACAGCGGCATACTGCAGCGCAGCTATTCCGGCGACTTCAGGCCGAGCAGGGCTACTATGGTGGCTATGCCCAGGTCCAGCGTTATGTGCTCAAGCACCGTCGCCGAGAACGGGAGACGTTCGTTCCGCTGGGCCATCTCCCTGGCCAACGGCTGGAAGCCGACTTCGGCCACATCCATGTCGACTTCCCCGAAGGCCGCCAACCCGTCCCTTTCCTGGTGACCACCTGGGCGTATTCGAACTACCCCTTCGTCCTGGCGCTCCCTTTCGAGCGCACCGAGGCCATCCTCGAAGGCATGGTCGCGGCCTTCGATTTCTTTGGCTGTGTTCCCAAAGAGGTCTGGTGGGACAACCCCAAGACGGTCGCCACTTTGATCCTGCTCGGGCGGGAACGACGGCTCCATCCTCGATACGCCGCCCTGGCCAGTCATTACATCTTCAATCCCCTCTTCTGCATGCCCGCTCGGGGCAACGAAAAGCCCGATGCCGAGAACACCGTCAGGGCGGTGCAAAGCCGCTTCTCTACGCCGGTCCCCCGCGCCAGCGGTTTTGACGAGTTGAACCGGTATTTTCGGCAACGCTGCGAGGCCGAGCAGGCACGCACGGTCAAGTCGTCCTCTGGCCAGTTCGTGATTGGAACGCGGTTCGCCGAGGAAAAGGCCGCTGCGGCGCCCATCCCCAAACATCGGTTTGATCCGTGTGTCATTCGACCAGCGGTCCCCGTCGACAAGTATCAGACCGTCGCTTTCGAGCGTTGTCGGTACAGCGTCCCTCGGCAGTTCGCCTTCCAGATGGTGACCATCAAGGGCTACGTCGACCGCGTCGCGGTCGTGTCCGGCGGCCAGCTTATCGCGACCCACGCGCGGTCTCGGCAGCCTGATACACTCGTCCTTGATCCGCTCCATTACCTTGCCACCTTGGGGCGCAAACCAGGAGCCCTGGACCACGCTCCCGTGTTCCGCGATTGGAAACTACCTGGCTGCTTCGCCGAGTTTCGTGCCGAGCTGGAACAGCACCACGGTGAGTTGACCGGCGCGCGACGGTTCGTTCGGATCTTGCAGTTACTCACGGATCATTCCTTGGCTCGAGTGCGCCAGGCGGTCGAGGCTTGCCGCCGCGAGCAGTTGATCAGCGCTGAAGCCGTGATCCAGCGGGTGCGCAGCCTCGCTGCGTCCGAGTCGCAGACGTTCGACTCGCGATTCTGCACCGCGGAGCTGACCACGGTGCCGCACGTCCACATACCGCTCCCAGACTTGACCCGTTTCGATCGCCTCTTGGGTGACGCCGCCGGCCGCGCGGGTCCCGGCGACGATGAATGGAGCGCGGCCACCGCTGAAGCCGGTTGCGAGAGTCAGGTCAGGGTGTTCTTCGCCTGACTGAGCTTGGCTGCGGAGTACCGGACTCGACTGGCGAGCCCGGACTCAATACGACGTTTCCTTAGGGAGGACCATGCTGATGGCCGATCCTGTGGTGGATCTGCTCAAGGCTCGTTTCCGGCAATTGCGCCTGCCGACAATGGGCCAGGAATTCGAGAAGTTAGCGCGAGACGCCGCCGCGAGCAATCAAAACTACCTGCAGTTCCTGCTCCGTCTCACTGAGCTCGAGCTGGGAACTCGCGCCGCTAACGCAGTCGCAATGCGCATCAGGAACGCTGGATTTCCTGTGCTGAAAGACTTCGACACGTTCGACTTCAGCGCTCTGGCCCAGTTCCCCAAGCCGAAGGTCCTTGAGCTGGCGCGATGCGAGTGGATCGAACGCAAGTACAACTGCTGCCTTGTGGGCACCCAGGGAACTGGGAAAACTCACATCGCCATCGCCTTGGGCCAGGCTGCCTGCCGACAGGGCCTGCGCGTGTGCTTCTTCACGGCTGCGGAGTTGGTCAGCCAGCTCGAAAAGGCTCAAAAGCAGTACACGTTGGATAAATTGCTCGCGCAACTGGAACGGGCGCACCTGTTGATCTGCGACGAGCTGGGATACGTGTCGTTCAGCCGCGGAGGCGTCGAGCTACTGTTCCGTGTGTTTGGTGATCGCTACGAGCGGGCAAGCGTGCTCATCACAAGCAACCTGCCATTCGGCGAGTGGGGCCAAATCTTCCAGGGAGAGCGCATGACGGGCGCTTTGCTGGACCGGCTCACGCACCGCTGCCACATTTTCGAGATGAATGGCGAGAGCTATCGCTTTCGCGAGTCGATGAAACAGAAGAAAGGTCGCAAGACCCAGTAAAGACTAAACCGCCGTTCTTGCCCAGAACGGCCAACCTCACGTCGAGGGGGGTCACAATTAGACGATCAGAGGTGGTCAGCATTAGACGATCACTGCCAGGGGTCTTGGTGATTTGGCTCGATCCCTGGGCTCTCCGCTGGTTCAAGCCTCCGATCCGGGTTGGTATTCTCCACTCGCGGTCCGGTGCCATCGCGATTTCCGAACTGACTGTAGTCACCACTGATTTTGGTGCGGATTGCGACGACCAGAAGGCTGTTTCTGGTCTCATTGCAGGGTTAAAAGCAGGAACAGAAATTGCGTTTATCGTGAACGGCCCGCAGCCTCGTCTGGCTGCCGCTGCTATTGCTGAGGCATATCATGAGGCAACCGGGGCATATCCACTGATTACTACTGGCCGGCAATTTGGCGAGGATAAAAAACCACAGGATCGGATTCATAGCCTGCTAGATGGTACATCCATTGGAGCATCGTCGGCCCTTGTTGATAATGTTCTGGTTTCGCCTGACCAATTCCAGAGCAAGATCGCAGATGGCAAGAGTCATATGGAAACTATGGCATCCGAATTAGGCAAACTGGGTGCGCGTGCCGTCATGTACGATGCTGTTGCAGTTGAAGCCTCCCGCGTAGTAAGAAACAATTCTGAGCTGCGGCAGTATTTTACTGAGGAAGGTACCGGCATTCTTAATACTAGCGCAGACGCGGTGAAAAGTCTGAAGGAGAAGAATCGGGCTGTGTATGCGGTTTTTGAAGACGGTGTACGAACTGGCTTGACCAGAGATGGAGGACAATTGGCGATTCGACAGACCGAGAAAAGCGGACATCAGTGATATTGGGTCCGGCCGAGAGCGGGGGACGTCGCCCACATCGGACCGGTTCCGGGTTCCGGCAACACCATACCGGGTTCCGGGAACACCATACCGAATTCTCACGCCGTCCGACGGGATACTCATAGCGACAACGCCAGCTTCGGCCAGTCGGGGGTTCCGGGGACACCTGGCACCACGTGACGCCGTCTGTTCAGGACCGCCATCATGGATCTTGCGCAGCGCACCTGATTCTTTGGATCCGAATCGGACATACGTGGAATTCAACCTGCGTTGAGAGACCAGTGGAAGGGTGACTGGGACGATCCCCCCACTTGGAGTCGGTTCACGAGAGACCGAGCGCGACCTTCAGGCAATCATCGATCTGAGCACTCCCGACGAGTCCCAGCGCCGCCGCCACGCTCCGGCGCAGCGGTCTCCGTCTCCACTCGTCCCTCGCCCCGACGCCGACTGCTCACGTGGGCTCCGGCCTGCGCGGCCGTTTGCTTCCGCTTGCCTGCCTGGCTAGCGGACGGGAACTCGGGCAAGACGGAAGCCGAGGTTCATGGCCTGGACCGTCGGCGGGAACACGAAGCGTTCCCCCGCCCGGCAACTGCGGCTGTTGTCGCGCCAACTGCCGCCCCGGTCCACTCGGCCCGAGCCCGACGCCGTGTCGGTCCATTGCCACACATTTCCGTGCATGTCGCACAGACCCAATCTGTTCGAGGGATAGGCCCCCACCCGTGTCGGCCGCGTGAGCCATGGTCCCGGCGGTGCCTTGCCGAACGGCTCGTTGCCGTTGAAGTTCGCCATTGCCGACGACAGGTCGTTAGTTGGCTTATCGAAGTAGAAGAGGTACGAGCATTCTTCCTCAGAAGTGGCTCCGGCCCGACAGGCGTATTCCCATTCCGCCTCACTCGGCATGCGGTACAAATAACCACGCCCGACCTCTTTTTCATTCAGCTTCTTGATAAACTTCCGGGCGTCATCCCAGGACACATTTTCGACCGGAAACAGCTTCAGCTCTTCATCGGAGATGTCCAGAACCCAGTTCCTGCCGCCGTTCGCCGCGAGAGAACCAGCTCGGGTTGTTGCCCATGATCGCCTCCCACTGCCCCTGCGTTACGTCATGTAGCGCAATCTCGAAGTCCTCCTTGATCTCCGTCTTTTTCGCCGAACCCGGCTTCCCGTCCCAGCCCATGTAGAAGGTCCCCTTCGGCAGACGTACGAACGTCATCAGTACGCTGTCGTCGCGCTCCCGCACCGCGGCGGGCGGTAAACAGCCCGTGCGGCCGATGGTCGCCTCCCGGCCCGGTTCCAGCCGTTCCTTGTGTAAGTTGGACATGAAGACGATCTGCACGTGCGCATCCGCGGCCAGGGTCAGGCGGTCGTCGGGATAGAGCAGCGTTTGCGGCACCGGTCGGGCGCCGTCGCCGCGGGCGGAGCGCAGCTTGACGGCGCCACGTGCCTCCAGGATCATGGCGGCGGGAATGGTCCGGTCCAGGTTGCGGTTCACATTTTCGATGGCCGCCAGCAGCTCGTCGCGCAGCTCCGGTTGATCGGCAAACTCGATGGGGATGCGCTGCTCGGCTTCGTTGAGGATCTGCCGGGCGGTTGTGGTGTTGCCCGCCTGAATGTCTTTGATGCGGAAGATTCTCACCAGGAAGTCGCGCGCCTTCCTGGCCTTGTCCGCTTCCCGCTGCGCCTTCTGCTCCCGGTCCAGAGCAACGACGGACAGAGCCGACAGGCCGACCATCGCCAGCAGCACGACGCCCAGGAGCGCCGTCGAGCGCCGGCCGCCGCCGCGCCCATTTCCAGGTGCGCTCCGCCGCTCCGACCGCACGCGCCCGGATCGGCTCGCCCGCCTGGAACAGCCGCAGGTCGTTAGCCAGGTCCTCGGCGCTGGCGTAACGCCGAGCCGGCACCTTGTTCAGGCACTTCAAGCAGATCGTCTCCAGGTCGCGCGGCACCCTTACCCCCAGGCGCGACGGCGGCAGCGGCTCTCGCTCCAGCACTTGCTGCATCGTCTCGAGGGCCGTTTCTGCATAGAACGGCGGCTGGTCCGTCAGGCACTCATACAAGAGCGCTCCCAGGCCGTACACGTCGGTCGCCGGTCCTGTGTCATGGACCTTGCCAGCCGCCTGCTCGGGCGCCATATACGATGCTGTGCCCATGATCGCACCCGACTGGCTCAGGTCGCGGGCCTCGGCGTCGATGCGCTTGGCTAGACCGAAGTCGGTGATCTTCGCCACCCGCTCCGGCCCGGCCAGCAGCACGTTGCCCGGCTTCAGGTCGCGATGGACCACCCCACGCAGATGCGCGTAGTGCATCGCCCGCGCCAGCGTCTCGATCAACGCGGCGGCCTCCCGCGGGGAGGGCCGCTGCTTCTTCCACTGCTGGGCGAGCGTGCCGCCGTCGCAGAACTCCAGCGAGAAGAACGGCTGGCCACGCACCTCGCCTGCCTCGTACAGTTGCACGATATGCGTGTGTTGCAGGCGGGCCACCGCTTCCGTCTCGATCTGGAAGCGCAGCCTTTCTGTTGGGCCGGCGTGCTCGAAGGCGCGGATCATCTTCAGCGCCACGATGCGGTTGGGCTGGAGCTGCCGGGCCTGGTAAACGACCGCCATGCCGCCGCGGCCCAGCTCGCCCAGGATCTCGTAGCCGGGCACCGCGGGCAAGGCGCTCTGGGGCGCGGCACCTTCGGACCGCGGCGCGCCGAGCGGGGGCAGGTCCGGCGTCGGTTCCGTCCGCCGCCGCAGCGCGTCCCGGCAGTCGGGGCACTGCCAAAGATGGGCGTCGGCCTCGAGCAGCTCATCGTCGGGCAGTGTGCCGTGCAGGAGCCGGCTGATCTGCTCGTCGCACAGGTGCGTGCTCATGGCGGGGCACCGTTTCCAACGGAGGGGGCGGACTCGGCCTGCCCTTCCTCTTCCAGCAGCCGGCGGACCCGATCGCGGGCCTTGTACACGCCCGAGAGCGTCAGGCCGAGCTCGCGAGCCACCTCGCGGACCTCCTGGCCCTCCAGGTACGTCCGGGTGAAGGCCTCCCAGGTGTGCGGTTGCACGCGGACGCGGACGCGGGTACAGACCTGCTCGGCGCGCTCGCAGTCGGCCCGGAACTCTAGGTCGAGCTCGCCCGCCAGTTCGTCGATGCTGACGGGGTCGGGCCAGCACGAGAGGACGTGACCGGTCGACTGGCCAGAGCGCTGCCGGCGGGCAAAGTCCACGACCTCGTTGCCGACCACCCGGCGCAGCCAGCCGCGGAAGGTGCCGGGGTCGTGCCGCCGGTACACCCCGCGGGCCAGCCCGACGACCAGCTTGTGTAGTACGCGCGAAGCGATCTCCTCGGCGTCGTCCGCTTGCAGCCGGCGGCACCAGCGGAGAATGCGCGGCCGGTAGCGTACGACGAAGGCCCGCCAGGCCTCCTCGTTGCCGCCTTTGGCCAGGTAGGGCAACAACTGCGTGGTCGCAAGTTCCGTGGGGTTGGGGGCTTCGCTCATCGATTGCCCGCCTTCGCAGCCCAGTCGCAAGTACGTGGAAGATCAACCAGATTAGCACACCGTTTGTCGGCGCGTCCAACGTTTTCGTTCTAAGAGTGGTAGACCCGCGTGGGCCATGCAACTGGACGCAAGCGCGTCTGTGGTCGGCCCACGGCTGCACCTGTCAACTGAGGTGACCATGATCAAGCCAGAGCGACGTCGCCGGGGTTTCACACTGATCGAATTGCTCGTTGTCATCTCGATCATCGCCGTTCTGATCGCACTGCTTTTGCCTGCGGTCCAGGCCGCCCGCGAGGCGGCGCGCCGCATCCAGTGCGTTAACAATCTGAAGCAAATCGGGCTGGGCCTGCTCAACTACGAACAAGCGATCGGGAGCTTCCCGATCGGCTCGTCGGCGAACCTGTTCTCGATCAATCCTAATGTCTATGTAGGTCCTCACGGTCTCAGCGCCCACGCCCAGATGCTCCCGTACCTTGAGCTGACCGCGCTCTACAACTCAATCAACATGTGCTTCGGCGTGGCCGCGGGCCAAGTTCCCGCGGGCCCCATCAATTCGACCGCCTACGGTACCAAGGTGACAACATTCATTTGTCCCTCCGATCCCAACGCGCCGCTCGTCGTGGGGGGCACCGAGCCCCAGGCCCCGTGCGACTACTCGTGCTCGTTCGGCACGACCACGACCCCATCCACCGTTCAAGTCACGACCGGCAGCACGGGGCTGTTCACGTGGTGGAGATCCTACCGCATCCAGAGCTGTACGGACGGCATGTCGAACACGATCGCCTTCGCGGAGACTCTGGTCGGTGATGGCAGCGCGGCCAATTTCAGCGCGAGCTCGGGTATCTTCGGGATCGCTCTGGGCCCGGCGGAGGTATTCGACGCTTCGGCGAACTGGCCCGCGGTTCAGGCTGGGCTACAGCTCTGCAACGCGGCGTATAATTCCAGGTCGACCGCGAACCTCGCCAACGGCGCCGGCAGTCGCTGGATGAAAGGCGCAGCGAACGACGCGTTGTTCAACACCGTGGTGACGCCGAACTCCCAGGTGTATCCGTGGGCTTCGTGCACCGACTGGCCGGACGCCACAAACGAGGTCGAGATCTCCCGGGCCGGGAGCAGCCACCCCGGCGGCGTGAACGCGCTTTTTGCCGACGGTAGCGTCCACTTTATCAAGGACTCGATCAGCCAGAATACGTGGTTTGCGCTTGGCACCAGGGCCAATGGCGAGGTCATCAGCTCGGACAGCTACTAAAGAACCTGTCGGGAAAAGGTCCGGCCAAGGTCGTTCCACGTGAAGGGAACGGTGCGATGAGCAGAATCGGGTGAAAGGACATGCACAAAAGACAAAGGCTGGGGCCTTCGCCCGATCGACCGACGACGATCGGAGCCCCGCCATGACCGCCACCGCGGACCGCCATCTCCTGTTCGGATTGCTCGCGCTTCAGAACGGCCTGATCGACCAGGGCCAGCTCATCCTTGCCTTCCAGGCCTGGACCCGCGACAAGTCCAAGAGCCTGGCCGACCAGCTCGTCGCCCGGGGCGACCTGGGCGCCGACGCCAAGGCCGGCCTCGACGCGATCGTCGCCTTGCACGTCAAGAAGCACGGCGACGTCGAAAAAAGCCTGGCCGCCGTGCCGGCCGGCAAGTCGACGCGCGAAAGTCTGGCGAGGCTCGGCGACCCGGAGATCGAAAGGACGCTCAATCACGTCGCCTCCGGGCGCGGCTCGACCGTAGAGGGCGATTTCGAGCTCACAGCCTCCTACTCCGTCGGCGAGTCGACCAGCGACGGCCAGCGGTTCCGCATCCTCCGGCCGTACGCCCGCGGCGGGCTGGGGGCGGTGTTCGTGGCGCTGGATGAGGAACTGCACCGCGAAGTCGCGCTCAAGCAGATCCTTGACCACCACGCCGACGACCCGACCAGCCGGCAGCGGTTCCTCATGGAAGCCGAGATCAACGGCGGGCTGGAGCACCCCGGCATCGTCCCGGTTTACGGGCTGGGCGCCCATGCCGATGGCCGTCCGTATTACGCGATGCGGTTCATCAAGGGCGACAGCCTCAAGGTGGCCATCGAGCACTTCCACGCCGATATTGCGCTGACAAAGGACCCCGGCCGCCGCTCGCTGGAGCTGCGCAAGCTGCTGCGGCGGTTCACCGACGTCTGCAACGCCATCGACTACGCGCACTCGCGCGGCGTGCTGCACCGCGACATCAAACCGGGCAATGTGATCGTCGGCAAGCACGGCGAGACACTGGTGGTCGACTGGGGGCTGGCCAAGCCGCTGGGTCGGGCCGAGCCGGGCTCAGGCGCGGGCCGGCGAGCGGACGCTCGTGCCCTCCTCGGCCAGCGGCAGCGCCGAGACGCTGCCCGGCAGCACTCTGGGCACACCGGCGTACATGAGCCCCGAGCAGGCCAGCGGCGATCTCCAGCGGCTGGGCGCGTGGAGCGATGTGTATTCGCTCGGCGCTACCCTTTTCTGCCTCTTGACGGGCAAGCCACCGTTTGAAGGCGACGACGTCGGCGAAATCCTCCGCAAGGTCCAGCGGGGTGAGTTCAACCTTCCACGGCGGCTCGACCCGTCGATCGACAAGGCCCTCGAAGCCATTTGCAAGAAGGCGATGGCCCTGAAGCCCGAGGATCGCTACTCCTCCTGCCGGGCGCTGGCCGAGGACATCGAGCGGTGGATGGCCGACGAGCCGGTCTCGGCGTGGGCCGAGCCGTGGACGCGGAAAACGTTGCGCTGGCTGACGCGACACCGCACCGGCGTGACCGCCGCGGGGGCAGCCTTGCTGGCCGGGGTGGTCGGTCTGTCGGCGGTGCTGGCCGTGCAGGCCCGGGCCAATCTAGCCCTCGCGGACAAGAACGCTGCGCTCCTGGCCGCCAACGCCAAGATCGCGGCCCGCTACAACCTCGCCGTAGATGCCATCGCGACATTCCACACCGGCGTGAGTAAGGACTTCCTGCTTAAGGAAGAGAAGTTCAAGGACCTGCGTGATCGCTTGTTGAATTCGGCAGCCGGCTTCTACGAGAAGCTCGGCGCCCTGCTGAAGGACGACGCCGACTTGCCCTCGCGGAGGGCGCTGTTGAAGGCGAACTACGAGGTGGCCGGCCTGGCGAATCAGGTTGGCCGCAAGGAGGATGCCCTGGCGCTGCACCTGCGGGTGCTGGCGGGCCGCGAGGCGCTGGCAAAAATGCCGGGGGCCGACCCGGCGACGGCGGTCGACTTGGCCCGCAGCCTGGTGGCGGTCGGCCGGGCCCTGGAGGACACGGGCAAACCCGAGGAGGCGCTGGCGGCCTTCGAGCGAGCATGCTCGGTGCTGGCGACCGCCGACGGCAGCCCGCCGGAGGGCGCGGCGGCCCGCTTGGTGTTCGCCGACGCCGGCTATGCGGCGGGCTGGCTCCTCAGGACCATCGGCCGTACGGCCGAGGCCCTGCGTGCGATGGAGCAGGCCCGCGACATTCAGGCGGCCCTCGCCGCGGCGGACCCGACGGACAACGACCGGCAAACGGCTCTGGCGAACAGCCACCACAACCTCGGCATCCTGCTGATGACCACGGGCAAGCCGGCAGAGGCGGAGGCCGAGTACCGAAGCGCGCTCGCAATCCAGCAGAAGCTCGCCGACGACTACCCCGCCGTCACCGAATTCCGCAAGCCCCTGGCGAACACCCACAATAACCTCGGCTTACTGCTGTTTGACACGGGCAAGCCGGCGGAGGCGGAGGCCGAGTACCGTACGGCGCTGGCGATCCAGCAGAAGCTGGCCGACGACAACCCCGCCGTCACCGATTTCCGCCGCAACCTGGCGAACAGCCACAACAACCTCAACAACCTGCTGTCGCATACGGGCAAGCCGGCGGAGGCGGAGGCCGAGTGCCGCACGGCGCTGGCGATCCAGCAGAAGCTCGCCGACGACAACCCGGCCGTCACCGACTTCCGCAAGTCCCTGGCGGGCAGCCACCACAACCTCGGCAGCTTGCTGTCAGGCAAGGGCAAGCCGGCGGAGGCGGAGGCCGAGTACCGCAAGGCGCTGGCGATCCTGCAGAAGCTGGCCGACGACTAACCCCGCCGTCACCGACTTCCGCGACAACCTGGCGGCTAGCCACAGCAACCTCGTCACCGTACTGTGGAACACGGGCAAGCTGGCGGAGGCGGAGGCCGAGTGCCGCAAGGGGCTGACGATCCAGCAGAAGCTGGCCGACGACAACCCCGCCGTCACCGACTTCCGCGGCCGCCTGGCAGATAGCCACAACAACCTCGGCGTCCTGCTGTCGGACACGGGCAAGCCGGCGGAGGCGGAGGCCGAGTACAAGAAGGCCCTGGCGATCCGGCAGAAACTGGCCGACGACAACCCCGCCGTCACCGGGTTACGCAGCAGGGTGGCGAACAGCCACCTCAACCTCGGGGGGCTGCTGGTGAAATCGGGCAGGCTCGCGGAGGCGGAGGTCGAGTCCCGCAAGGCCCTCGCGATGGTGCAGAAGCTGGCCGGCGATCATCCGGAGTCGCTCGAATACGCACACATGCTGGGCGGGACGCTGCAGAACCTGGCCGAAGTCGACCTCGCGGCGAAACGGTTCCAGGAGGCCCGCGAGAGACTTCGTGAGGCGATCGTTAGCCAGAAGAAGGCCCTGGCCGCCTATCCAAGAAGCCCCGAGTGCAGGCAGTGGCTGGCGGAGCATCTGACCTCACTGTCAAAAGCCGCGCGGGGCCTGGGCCGCGAAGATGAAGCCATCGAGGCCGAACGAGAACGGGCCGATCTGGACGCCAGCGACCCCCGCTGCGCGGCCCTCGACGCCCGTCTGGCCGCTCTGCTCAAGGGGGAGGCGCCGAGGGACAACGCCGAGCGCCTGGCGCTGGCGAAGCGGGCCTACGACACCCAGCGTTACGCCACGGCATCACGGCTCTGGGCCGGCGCCGTTGAGGCCGATCCCAAGCTCGCCGACAACCCCCAGGCCGGGAATCGCTATAACGCTGCCTGCGCCGCGGCGCTGGCCGGTTGCGGGAAGGGCAAGGACAATCCACCGCCTGATGACGCCTCCAAGGTCAAGCTGCGCCGCCAGGCCCTCGATTGGCTCAAGGCCGAACTGGCTGCCTGGTCGAAGATCCTCGAATCCGGCCCGCCGCAAGCCCGGCCGGTCGTGGCGTCGACCCTCAAGCACTGGAAGGAAGACGGCGACCTCGCAGGCATTCGCGACGCTGCCGCGCTAGCCAAGCTGCCCCAAGAAGAACGCGCCGTTTGCAAACAGCTCTGGGGCGACGTCGATGGGCTGCTGAGCAAGGTCGGGGACCGCAAGTAAGGGTTCCGGGCCGGTGTTTGCCCAACACGACACACGTCACGCTGATGGACCGCATGCCCGTCATCGTCCCGATGGTGAACGACTTTTTCGATGCAAAATCGCAAAAGCAATAAAGAATGTGTACAACTTGTAACGAATGGGGACCGGCCTTGCTTCCTGGCCCATCGGTACGAACCCTCGCAAATCGCGAGGGTTTTTTTGGTCGGGGCGACAAGACCGCTATTACTTCGGCCCGAACCTCACGGCGGACCGGGCCCGTAGTTTCTCAGACTCAACCTCGCGGTTGCGCGGCTCAGCCGTGGTGACCAACGACCGAATCAGTGCTCTGGCTGATGCCGTAACTTCTTCGACCGCGCGTTCGAACGCAAGTTCGTTTGCTTTGGACGGGCTGGTGAATCCACAGATCTTTCTCACGAACTGGAGCGATGCGTCCCGAATCTCCGCTTCCGTCGCAGGCGGCTCAAAGTTGAATAGCGTCTTGATGTTTCTGCACATGGCGGCTCTCGTAAGTCCAGTTGGCCAGGGTAACCTCGCGGTCACGTGACGCGAGCCGTGTCCTGGGCCGGGTGAGTTCTTGAATTGGCGTTCAACAAACTGTCTCATTTACGCTGAACCAATACACTCAGCCATGCGCGAGGAGAACAGGCGGCCCTGTTCCCCAAGAGGTCGCCGCCAATCCTTAAGTCAGCTCAAGCGCGCTACCCCGGCCGAGCAGCTCGTCGTCCGGTGGACTTGGCACGCTCGGCCGAGGGGTGAGAAACCGGTCGGCAGCCTCGCTTAAAGCGACGTTCACGGCCGGGAATTCAGCTCTTCCGCTTCGTGTATTTGATCTCCATCCCCTTGGAGAACTCCTTCTGGCCGTCGGCCTGCGCATACACGCTGTAGGTCCTCGTTCCATCGTCGTTGAATTGGGTCTCGCGCCGCATCTTCATGGGCTTGCCATCGGGCGCCTCGCTATCGGAGTTCAGGGTCAGAGTCTTGGTCTTGTCGTCGTACGTGCCTTCCAGTGTGTCGATGCGTACGGACATCGTATGGACCCAGGTGGCGATGTACTTGTTCTTCTTGGCATCGTAGCCGCTGGTGCCATGCCTTTCGAATGTCGACCCGAACATTTCGCCCTTGAAATCGCTGATCAGCCATTTACCCGCGAGCATCCGATTGGTCTCGACTCCCTTGGAATTCGAGGTCTCTACCTTTCCGTCGGCGCCGGGTACCATCATCTTGATCTCGGCATCCCACACACCTTCTTCCTTCGCCAGCACTTTGTAGGCCGACTGGTCTTCGGACTTTGAATCCTGCGCTTTGACCGAGAGCGCAAGACACGAAACTACAGCCGCCACGCCAACGCACATCAGTCGTCTCATGATTCTAATCCCCGATTGTTAACTGACACTGAGATCGTGAAATGCCGGGGGATCACGTTAAGCGGGATCGCCGCCAGTCATTCGCGGTCTTCGGGCGGGCACCGGTTGCCCTGCCTCCATCACATAGTCGGATGGCCGGACCGGAATTCGACAAATCATCCAAGAAGTCTTCCGGCCGCTGCTACGTTGAAGGAGTGCGGACGGGTCCGTACGCCATCTCGGCACATGCTCTTGCGAGAAGAACACCTCCTCGTCCGGACCGCGCGTGGCCCGCCAGTGTTTGACCGACGCTGCATCGTTCGCAGATGCTTCGCCGAGAACCGAATGAAAAAGGCCCTCGATTCTAATCGAGGGCCTTTTCGTCTCGTCAGGTCGGGGCGACCGGACACCAATTGAACTTTTTGGACTTCGGTTCGTAAGTGATCAGGCCGCTTCAGTACAATTGCGAAAGAACTTACAGCGAAAAGCCGCGTGATACCGGCGCCCGCTGATGGAGATGATCTGAGTCGTTATTCCATTAAAAGGCAATAAAATGAACTGACACCAATTGAGTTCCGGATTCCCGTTGGGAAGCTACCTGATTCTGGTTGATTATACGGGCCGGCTCTTCCGCGACGGCAAGGCCGTGATCTCGGCCGAGCTATCGGGAATCCTCAATCGGCTGGGCACCAGCGCCGAGAGCTGGCAAGCCCGGCTGCAAAAACTGAAAAGCGGCCGCCTGCTAGGCCGCTTCTTCGCCGCCAGCCGAGGCGCGCTGCGCGCGGTCGCCGCGCACCTGGGCGTGCACCACCTGGCAAACCTCGGCGGGTGCCCGGCGCGATAAGCCGACCCGAGCGCCGGTTCCCGTCTCGAGCCCAACGTCGCTTCGAGCAGGCAATCAACGCTCGCCGTCGTTCGTGCATCTCTCTCGGCAAAAGGGGCCTTTCCGCCACCCGCGTTCGTTCGTTGCCAATGCGCTAGTCAGCTGCGCCAATCCGCCAATGCGTACTCGGTGCCGCGTCGCCTTCACGCTGTGTCGAATTCGCTAACTCGGCCGGACGGGCCGAACCGCGATCGCGATGAGTCTCGAGACCTCCGATCTTCACGATGCATGTCCCTGCCTTACCAAACTTGACTTCAATGACGATGATCGGTTACAAGAAGAGAGTTACGGTTACCGGAGCAACTGACGGTTACCTGAAGCAAGAGCTGCCAGGGCGACGCGCTCCGAATCGACCGATGGTCTTACGCCGCAGCGCCGCGGTGGGTGAATAGCCTGTTCGAAAGAACGCCGAGCATCAACGAAACTCTGAACTCGGCCCTGCGATGATGCGAGACGAGCACCACGAGTGCGCGGAGATGAAACTGCGCCGGAAGGTCGTCCGCCATCGTCCCCAAAACCGATCGATGAAGTTGGCCCAAACCGGAGGAGCCTGATCTGATGCGATTACGAAGTTCCGAATTGTTTCGCAAGTCTCGAAGCATCCGGCGGCCGCCGTTCCAACCGCATTTGGATCTGGAGCGACTCGAAGACCGCACCCTGATGACGGTCCAGCCGCCGACGCTCGCCCCGTCGACCCAATCACTACCGGTCGAGCTCCCGCCGGGTTCGGGCACCTTGCCCACGTTGGGCACGCAAACCGGCAGTAACCCGACGTCGCCGGTGACGATAACCGAGGTGCAGGATGCGCTCAACAAGAAGCATCAGGTGAGGGAAATCATCTTTACCTTCAGCGGCTCGGTGAACGCCACCGAGGCGGGCGAGACGGCGATCTACCGCCTGGCCACACCGGGCAAGAAAGGATCTTATACCGCCAAGAACGCCGGCATCGTCAAGCTCCGCTCCGCGGTCTATACCGGTTCGACCGACACGGTGGTCCTCACACCGAAGAAGCCGTTCGTCCTGACTAAGCCAGTGCAGCTCCAGATCAACGGCTCGGCCCCGTCAGGCCTGCAGGACAGCGCCGGCCAGTTCATCGGCGGCGACGCAATCACCATCCTCGCCAAGAAGGACGTGACCATGCAGTGACCGAGGCACGAATCAGCCGACGGCCGTCCGCCATCGTCCCCAACACCGATCGATGAAGTCGGTCCACACGTGAGGAGTCTGAGCTGATGCGATCACTCGGTGCGATCACTAGAGGTATCCCAGCTCGGCGAGGCGCTGCTCGATGATCGCTTGCTCGTGGGGAAACGGAAATTGGTGTCAGTTCATTTAAAAGGCAATAAATTGAACTGACACCAATTGAGTTCCCTCAAGTCGACATGCTTCGATAGCGCCGCGAACAACGTCGGCCCGTGGCCCGCCAGCCTGGGCTGCACGAAGAACTCGTACTCATCGATCAATCCCAGCTCCGCCAACGCCAGGGGAAGCTTCACGCCTGCCACGAACAGTCCCTTACCCGACCCCCGCTTGAGCTGCTGAACGGCCTTCCCCAGATCCCCGCGCACGAGCTCCGCGTTCCAATCGACCCGGTCCAGGGTGCTCGACACGACGTACCTCTTTGCCGCGTCGATCGTCCGGGCGAAGGGTTCCATCCAATCAGGCCTCGCTCCGGCCTGCGCCGGCTGCCGCCACGCTGCCTCCATCACTTCGTAAGTCACCCGGCCAAAGAGAAGGGCATCGGCCTGAGCGAGGTTCTCGACCGCGTGACGATGCAGGTCTTCGTCCGGGACGATTGCACGATGGTCGCAGCACCCGTCCAATGTGACGTTGTCCGAAAAACTACTGTCCTTCTCCCGTCGGCATCTCAAAAAGCTGGTAGGTCTCCCAGGCTCCCTCCCAGGTTCCCTCGCAGGTTCCGTGGCCGACGTGGTCGAGGAAACGCCGCGTGTGTTCAACTGCTTCTTCCTTGCTCGCGGCGTTGAGGAGGGCGTAGCCGCCGAGGACCTCTTTAGTCTCGGCGAAAGGGCCGTCGGTGACCGTGACCTCGCCGCTGGCAGCTTTGTGCACGCGGACGCCTGTGGTGCCAAAGGTCACGCCCTCGCATTCGATCAGCCACCCCGCCTTCATGCCCTCTACTATGAACTTGTGCATGGACGCCATCTCGGCCTCTGTCGGCAAGCGATTAGTTGGATTGAGCGTGCAAATGCTGATGAAGCGCATGTCCATTCTCCTCGGTTGGTGTTTTGCTGTAACAGCAATATTGTCGAACGGCACTGAAGCGAATCGACACGAAACGGAAATCTTTTTCGGTGCGAACTACAATCGCCGCGATCTGCACTGTCTCCATTGGCATTGTTGATAATTGTCAACATGCTATTCGCGGCAGCCAATTACGAATTATAATTCGGCCCCATATTGCTGACCGCGGAATCGGGATCGACCCCAAGGCCAAGTTGGGCCGTGAGTTCAATAGAAACGTTGATTCGGCTGGGTGCGCATGAGGATGCCACGAAGGTGATCACCGATCTCGTCACCCAGACTTCCAGTTCAGTTTTCCGGTTGAGTTTGGCTAGCCAATTGACTAAACCGGTCCGATCTGTTTAGAGTTCTTTCCGTTTCGCACATATTGAGACCGAATAGGTTGGTCTCACCGGTCATCCTGGTGATGCCGGTCAACCGCTTGCTCGCTCGAACCAGTAGGTGCACCCCATGCGCGTTCTGACAAAGAGAGTCAGCCCGGCGACCGCGGCGCTTCTGTTGTTCCTGCTCATGTCCGGCCCTGTCGCAGCCGGCGAGGTTCTGGTGAATGGTGGTTTCGAGTCGGGGGCGCTCAGCCCCTGGTTCCAGGACCGGACGTTTGGCACAATCATCGAGAACTGGACCGTAACGACGACGTTGCCGCACAGTGGGACCTTCGCCGCCACCGACAACGGCAACGCGGAGCTCCGCCAGAACTTCGCCGGCGTTGCAACCGATTCGATTACACAGATCTCCTTCTGGGCCATGCACCCCGATGCGACAATCAACGCACTCTTCGTCGACCTGTTTTACTCCGACGGCACCGACACGGGCTTCCTCGTGAATACGGTGGGGACGACCTACAACTACTTCGACGTCACCTCTGATCTCGTGGCCGGGGAGACCCTCATTGGGTTTTCCATTTTCGGCAATAGCGGCGGGCAGACCTTCTTTGACGACGCCAGTATCATAACCAGTGCCGCCGTGCCGGAACCCGCTTCGGTCGTGCTCCTCGCCCTGGGCCTTGCCTCGGCCTGCGGTTTCTTGCGGCGTGCCCGCCGACGCGGTCTAAAGGGCTATGGGCCCGGCTTCGGCGGGTAGCCAAGCTCAGTCCGGGGACATCATACCGAACTCGGGCGAAGTTCCCGACGCGCGGCCGGGAATCGGGGTCCTCGGCAATTCGACTGCCGGCTGGCGGAAGGTCAGTAGGCCCTTATCGAGTTGGGTCTCTATCGAGCTAGTCGGACGAAATTGGGCGCTCGTCGGCTTCAGCGGCATCAAGAATCGGCCGTCGCCGAATATTGGCCGGAAGATTGGTGGCGATGCCCCCAAATTGGGACGAGAATCGAATCAGCGCCGGTCTGAGAACGACGACTCAAATTGTTCTTAGCGAGACGCTTATATTTAGCATTGGCCGCTTGAGATTCTCAAGGCGGCGGGTTACTTACCCGCGTCCATTGTGATCGCAAGTCTTTTCAATACAAACAGTTACAATACACGAAGTGGAGGCGGCGGGAATTGCACCCGCGTCCCGAGAAGCGTCGGCGACGACCCCGACGTGCGTAGGCGCGCACTCGGTTCTCGTCCTTAGATGATTGAGATTGTAGGCGAAGGAAAGGGCTCCAAATACTCGGCTCGGAATCTCCGACTCCGCTCGGGCGCTGCTCCGCGCCGCGGCACGCTAAGCCGACTGTGTGCTTGCCGAGGTAGGATCCGCGACGGTCGTCGATCGCGATCTCTGGCTATTTGGCCTCCCGCCTGCCGTGTTGGCGGTTGATGAATGGGTGCGAGCAGACGATGCCAATAGATGGGCGTCTGGAGTCCCCTTTCCGGACCCGGCATTCGAACCATCTCCCGCGGGCCACGTCCGGCTTGGTAGACTAGGGAAAGCAAACACGCTGGTTCTTTCCGACCCTGGCAAGATCGTGGGCGATCCCGCGATACGGGCGATGATTGCGCTGGGTGAGGACGTCGTGCCGCTCACGCTGCGCGATTTGCGGGAGAAACCATCCCTCTAGGTCTGGACGAGCACCTTCAGACCCTCTTCCCTGCATCGCGAACCCGACGGAACACGAAAGCAAGGACAACAATATGCCACGACTAAAGGAGGCAGCCATGTCGATCGCTGAGATCATCCTTGCGGTTCGGGCGCTTTCGCGCAGTGAGAGATTCCAGATCACGCAGATGTTGCTTGACGACCTGGCCAAAGAGGAACTGCTGGCAGCGTTTACGGAAGGACATGTCTTTCCGATCTACACACCAGAGTATGCCCCCGATGCTGCGGCCCAACTGGCCCAGGCCCTTCTGGAGGAAGGGACCAACTCTTGAGTCTTGTCGAGCAGTTTCCCTACTGCGACAGGAACCCAGCTTCCGGTGGGCTGGACCTGATGCCGGACCTTCCGATCGTCCTTCGCCATCAGTCCCGTTCGCTGCCGGGAGTGGGATTGGTTGACAGCGGTGCGTCCGTCAGTGTTCTGCCCTATTCCCTGGGTCTTCAGCTTGGCTTCGACTGGAACACCCAAAAGGCGCACATCACTCTTGGTGGAACTCTGTCGCATGTTGGTGCACGCGGTATCGTGGTCGTTGCGGCGGTCGGGCAACTGTCGCCGGTGCGCCTTGCGCTGGCCTGGGCCAATTCGGACCAGGTTCCGTTTCTTCTCAAACAATTCAACTTCTTCCAGACGTTCGATGTTTGCTTTTTCCGCACGCGAAGGGTCTTCGAGATCAGGCAACCGGGCGCTGTGAGTCCTCCGTGAAAATAAACGGGCGATAGCGGCCGCCTTCACTTCATTTTCTCAGAATCACGGACGCCTTAGGCGACCGCGAGGCGCTCGCGGCAAGTCCTCAGCGGCTTGGGACACGCGGGCTGGTTCGCTCACGCCAACCGTGCCGCCGGTGGAAGCACCACTCGGCGGCCTTGCGGCCAAGGTCACGGAACGCATGGTTGTTCGGCACTGCGAAGTCACAAGCCACTAAGCGCTTGAATTCGGCCTCGAAGAACCAGCCACAGGGCCACGTGGAATACGACTCATGCTGAAATCAAAGAACAAACTCGGCCCCGTTCCCGGCGTCGCTGAATTCGCTCTGCGGCTCCAGGAGGAGGCCGGCTGTGTGCTTGCCGAGGTAGGATCCGCGACGGTCGTCGATCGCGATCTCTTGCTATCCCAGTGAGGGTCGTCTTTCGCTCGTCTCGACTGAGCTCGTCGCAGGCCGCGAAAGAACATTTCTCTATACTTCAGATAAACATCCTTTCGCGCAGCGAAAGGCGACCATGACGATTCTGCGGTAAAGCCAACGGACGGAAGCTGAAGTGCTCGACTGGGCACGCCGAACCGTGCGCTGAGCTCACGACCCGCCAGGCCGCGGACATCCTGAATGTCTCGCGACCGTTTCTCATCGAGCAGCTTGAAAAGGGACTGATTCCCTACCGAAAGGTGGGAACCCAGCGGCGGGTCATGATCAAGGACCTTATGGCATACAAGGAGACGATGGACAATCGTCGTCTCAAGGCGCTTGAGGAATTGTCGGCCATTGACCAGGAACTTGGACTCGGCTATTGAGCGTCAGCCAGTTCGCCGTCATCTACGACGGGTTCATCATGCGCCAGTTGATCCTGTCCCCTGCGCTCGTTTGTCGCGCTGCCAAGCAACAGAGGGCAGGCCTCCAGAAGCCACCCCTGTCGGTTGACGAGTACCTCGCCTCGCTGCCGCGCCAGGGGTTACCGCAAACCGTCGCGAGTCTGCGGGAATTCGCCGACTTGATTTAGACCGACCGCACGCCGAGCGTGGCATCTCGCTCTCGCGAAACGGCGAATGGAACGATCACGAGCCTCAAATCATGCTGTCGCCCAGGCACCGCCGTCTGGCCGTCCGGCCAGTTTTTCCTTTAATGTGGGTGCTGCCCACGCGAGGCTCTGGTGGCTGCCTCCAGGTGCTCGCTGTTGGCGCTGAAATCTCGCTCGGTCCGGAGCGCGAGCTCGGCCGCGAACTCAATTGATCGTCGAGAGACGAGAGTGCGAAGTTTTCATGTGGAATTGAGCGATGGATGACCCCGAGAATCCGTCTTCAACTCAAGACTTCCAATCCTCCAGTGAAGGCTCGCAGGAGTCTGTTTCGCTCCTCCCTCCGACGAAGATTGGGCGTTACACGGTCATCAGACGGCTCGGGAAGGGGGGCTTCGGGGACATATTCTTGGCTTTCGACGAGGACCTCGAACGCACCGTTGCCGTCAAACTGCCAAGACGAGAGCGTGTTGTCCAGCCCGAAGATGTCGAGGCATTCCTCCACGAAGCACGCATCGTCGCCGGCCTCGATTATCCGCACATCGTGCCGGTTCATGACGTCGGGCGCACCGACGACGGTCTTTGCTTCGTCGTCTCCAAGTACATCGAGGGCAGCGACCTCAGGGCCAGAATGGAACAGGCTCGACCTTCCGTTCGCGATTCGGTGGTCCTTGTCGCCACCATCGCCGAGGCTCTTCATTACGCCCATACTCGCGGCGTGGTCCATCGGGACATCAAGCCCGCCAACATCTTGATCGACGATGCAGGCGAGCCATTCGTGGTCGATTTCGGCCTTGCGCTCATCGACGAGAACTTCGGCACAGGGGCAAGGATCGCGGGAACTCCTTCCTACATGAGCCCCGAACAGGCGCGAGCCGAGGGACATCGGGTTGACGGGCGCTCCGATATCTTCAGCTTGGGCATCGTCCTCTACGAGTTGTTGACAGGGAGACGGCCGTTCGTAGCGACAGATCGCCATGAACTCTTAGACCTTATCGCCTCGACCGAAGCTCGCCCACCCCGCCAGATCGACGACTCGATCCCCAAAGAGCTCGAACGCATCTGCCTCAAAGCCATGTCGAAACGTGCGGCCGACCGGTTCACTACGGCTCGCGACATGGCCGAGGACCTGAGGGAGTTTCTCAAAACCGACGGGCGCAGCGGCGCCGCCGGTTGCCCCTGCGCTGCCGATGGCCACTCCTCCCAGCGCTCTACACGAAGCGCCGAGCGGTCCATCAAGATCAAAGCAATCGGACCATGATCAGCCAGCACTCCGAGTCGTCCCCAAAGGTCTTCGATCGTTCGATGAAGACGACACCGAATTCTTCCTGGAACTGCTCCCCGGACCTCGGGACCGGGACGGGTTGCCCGAAAGCATCCGGTTCTGGAAGACGCGGATCGAGACCACCGACATCGACAAGGCGTTTCGGGTAGGTCTGATCTACGGGCCTTCGGGCTGCGGCAAGTCGTCGCTCATGAACGCAGGCCTTCTTCCCAGGCTGCCGAATCATGTCCTGGCCGTGTATGCCGAGGCGACACCGGAGGGGACGGAGGCCCGCTTACTTTTGGCAGCGCGGAGGGCGTGTCCGGAGCTGTCGGCTCAGAAGGGCCTGGTCGATTCGCTGATGGCCATCCGGCGAGGACGGGTGCTCAGGTCCGGTCAGAAAGTGCTGCTGGTCCTGGATCAGTTCGAGCAGTGGCTCCATGCAAAGCGCGGGTCGAAAACTCGGAGCTGGTCGCTGCCCTTCGTCATTGCGATGGCGAGCACCTGCAGGCGGTCTTGATGGTGCGGGATGATTTCTGGCTGGCGGTGACCCGTTTCATGGACGAACTGGAGATTGAACTGCTCAAGGGGCAGAACACTGCGCTCGTCGATCTCTTTGATCCGCGTCACGCCCGCAGGGTGTTGACGGCGTTCGGGACCGCATATGCGACCCTGCCCGAGCGGGCCGGCGACATCACCAGGGACCAGCATGCGTTTCTGGACCAAGCGATCACCGCGCTGGCCCAGGACGGCAAGGTCATCCCGGTGCGGCTTGCGTTGTTCGCCGAGATGGTCAATGGGAAGCCCTGGGTCCCCGCGACCCTGCGTGCTGTCGGTGGGATCGAGGGCATGGGGGTCACGTTTCTGGAAGAGACGTTCGGCTCCCCGCAGGCAAATCCCAAACACCGCCAGCACCAGACAGCCGCCCAAGCCCTCCTCAAAACGCTGCTACCGCAGACCGGCACGGACATCAAGGGGCAGATGCGGTCGGAAGAGGAGCTGCGCAATGCCGCGGCGTATTCTGACCGCCCTCGGGATTTCGCGGAATTGATCCAGATTCTGGACGCCGAGCTCCGCCTGATCACGCCGACCGATCCCGAAGGTTCTTCAAGTGCGGGTCAGCCGGCCACACCGAGCGGCCGTTTCTACCAACTGACCCACGACTACCTTGTCCCGTCGCTCCGCGACTGGCTAACCCGCAAGCAGAAGCAGACCCGTCGAGGACGGGCGGAATTGAGGTTAGCGGAACGGTCCTCGCTCTGGAACGACAAGCCAGAGAACCGTCGCCTACCATCCGCTCTGGAATGGGCAAATATACGATTGCTCACGAGCAAGAACGACTGGACCGACGCTCGGCGCAAGGTGATGAAACGGGCGGGGCGGTTGCACGTGATCCGCATTGTCCTGACCTTGGCCCTGCTGACTGCCGGAGCTCTTGCGGGGATTGCCGGCGGTCGGCGCGTCGTCGAAAATGAGCGAGCAAACAAGGCCGCCGGTCTGGTTCAGCGTGTCCTCGATGCTGAGACCCCTCAAGTCCCCGAGATCGTTGGGGCGATGCGTGAGTACCGCCGTTATGTCGATCCTTTACTGAGGAGCGAGCTCGAAAGTGCCTCGGAAGGTTCGCGCCGGAAACTTCACGCCAGCCTTGCCCTGCTGGCCGTCGATGCCGCCCAGATTGACTACCTCTTCGGCCGCCTGCCTGGTGCTCTCGCGAGCGAACTTCCGGTTCTGCGTGATGCCCTCACGACACGCCGTTCCACTTTGACCCCCAAGCTCTGGACCATGTTGGAATCAACCAAGCCGGGCGATGCCAGCCTGCTGCCGGTAGCCAGCGCCTTGGCGATCTTTGATCCGGATGACGCCAGGTGGGAGCGTCTCGGCGTCAAGGTCGCGCAGACCCTGGTCACCGTCAATTCGATCTACCTCGGATCGTGGCTTGACGCCCTGCGCCCGTGCGCGCGAAGTTGACCGGTCCGCTCGTCACGATCTTTCGAGCCAATCGCCCCGTGACCGAGCACTTGCAGGCGACCAACATCCTGTCGGATTACGCCAGGGACAACCCGACATTAGTCGCGGACCTGCTCTTGGACGCCGACCCAACGGCGTACGCCGCATTCTTCTCGATCGCCCAGCGCGAGGCGTCGACGACGTTGCCCTTGTTCCAGAAGGAGCTCGCCACCAAAGCGACGCACTCCTGGAACGATCATGCGCTCAACTCGGCCTGGACAAAACCCGACGCCGCACTCGAAAGCCGGATCGAGTCGGCGCAGGGCATGCTCCTCGAGCGGTTCGCCTTCTGCCAAACGATGCTCATGGACGAGTTCCTCACGACCGCCGAAACGCTCCGCGAATCGGGCTATCGCCCGGTGCGGTTCCGTCCTTACTCCGATGGACAGGTCGTACGGGTCGCCGCGGTGTGGACGCGCGATGGCCGCCCCTGGCGGCTTGCAGTGGGGCTCTCGGCGGAACAGCTCCGTGCTCAGGACGATGAGCTGCAGCGCGCGAACGTTGGGCGCGGGTCTCCCGACCCCGCCCATAGGGTTGACCGCAGGTCTCCAAACGCCGACGCGGCCCCCGACCAGGGGAGACCTTCGGTCCCGGACAGGGCGGGGTCAGGAGACCCGCGCCCAACAGGCGGAGACCCGCGCCCAACAGGCGGAGACCCGCGCCCAACAGGCGGAGATCCGCGCCCAACACCATCGTTCATCCCCGTCGATGTCGCTGGTTATGTCACAACCGATACGGCGGGCGCGCCTGGCGACCGCTACGTTGCCCTCTGGGTCGAGAAGACCCGCGATGACGTCGCCCGGCTGTACGTCGGAGCCGCCGCCGATGAGGAAACGGACATTCAGAATACGCTGAACGACGAAAAGCTGATCCCGCGAACCCTCCACGCCATGGTTGGGGTTGATGGACGCACGAGACACTGCGGCGTCTGGGGGCGTCCACCCGCAGTCGCCACGATAGGTCAGACAGTTGGAGGCCAATTTGAGGGAAACTTTGAGCAGAACCAGGTGGACCGGGCCGACCAGTTGCTGATCGACATCGCCGTCAGCGGGGCGAGCAAAACACAGACGACCCGTGATCGGGCTCGGACTGCCCTTCTTCGTGCGGAAAGGAAGCTCAAGACAGGGTTCGCCGATCACGACTCAGGGCTGGCTCAGGCATTGGCGCACCTGCGTCTGGAAGAGAACCAGAAAGCCCTCAATGAGCTTCAGGCCTTCATCGGGCTTTACCCGGGAGACACCTCCGCCAAAGAGTACAGGGTCATCGCCCTTGCTCGCCTTGGGAACAAAGAAGACGCCCGGTCTGAACTGGCGAGACTCCAAGAAGAAGATGGCACCGAGAGTTCCAAGCTTTATCTTGCCGCTGTCGTGGCAGCGGAACTGGGCGAGGGAGCAAGCCAGGCGTTTGAGGCATTGGAAGCCGCGATCAAGAAACAACCCGAGGACGCAGGCCTCCGGTATGACGCCGCCCGTGCCTACTCTCTCGCATCGAGAGCGACCGCCAGGATCGACAGGGCGAGGGCTCGTCAACTCGCGGAGCGCTGCCTGCAATTGCTCAAGGAGTCGGTCAATAACGACGATGCCGATTTCGGCAAGATGGATGAGGACAGCGACCTCGGCCCGATCAGGGATGACCCGGCGTTTGCCGAGATCATGAGGGCAGGTCACCCCGACCGCCGCTACGGCGCGGTCTGGCGCAGTGATGCGAGGTTTGAGGGGGTCCCAATCCGCGGCCTCGATCCCACCGCCCACCTGGAGAAGTGTCGGACACTGATCGCCCAGGGTTATCGCCCCGTGTCCTGGTCGGTGTGCCGGACCGCCCCCGAAGAGCCGATGCGGACCGCCTCGGTCTGGCACCGCCCCGTGATCAGTGAGGAGCTCAAGGATCGCCTTGCCGAGCGTCAGGCACGGGCGGCGGTCGCCTTGGCTCGCATGGGCCAAGCCGAAAAGATCTGGCCCCTGCTGCGGCACAGTGCCGACCCCCGGCTGCGCAGTTTCATCGTCAACTGGCTGAATCCCATGCGCGCCGATCCCAAGCTGATCGCCGGCGAGCTCGACAGACTGGATTCAAGGCCTCGCCCCGCCGAGCGGGGAGAGGCTAGCCGCGGGCCAGGTGAGGGGTCCAGTACGTCCGGCGCCGGGGGACGGCTTGCCAATCTGTCCGACGGGGCGCGCAAAGGCCGCCTTCACCCGCGATGGAGAGCATCCTCTTCCACCCCGAGACCTCGATCCGTCGCGCTCTGATCCTTGCCCTGGGCAGCTACGGCCCGGACGGCCTCTCCCCCGGTGAGCGGGCACCGCTTTGCAGCAAGCTTCTCGACCTGTACCGCAACGACCCCGACAGCGGCATCCACGGTGCGGCCGAATGGGCCCTGCGGAAGCTGGGTCAAGCAGACAAGCTGAAGGAGGTCGATGCCGAGTTGATGAAGCTCAAGGACCGCGGTGATCGGCGCTGGTTTGTCAACGGTCAGGGGCAGACGTTCGCCGTGATCGAGGGTCCTGTCGAGTTCCGTATGGGGTCGCCGCCCAGCGAGACGAACCGCAACGAGACGAATGAATCCTATCGTCGGATGGTCATCCCGCGCCGGTACGCCATTGCCGCCAAGGAGGTTACCAATGAGCAGTGGCAGCGGTTCGTGCGGGAAAGCCCCTACCTCGGTTTGCATGGCAGCCTCATGAATAAGCTCAGCCCCGACCCCGACGGGCCAATGATCTCATTCTCGTGGTACATCGCCGCCGAGTTCTCGAACTGGCTGAGCGAGCAGGAGGGGTTGCCGAGGGATCAGTGGTGCTACGTCCCCAACAAGGCAGGGGCTTACACCGAGGGAACGTCGATTCCTGCCGACGTTCTGAAGCGCACGGGTTATCGCCTGCCCACCGAGGCAGAATGGGAATACGCCTGCCGTGCGGGTGCGGTCACCCCCAGGTACTACGGCAACTCGATCACTCTCATGGACGCTTATGCTCGATCGGCAGCCAACAGCCAGGAGCATGCCTGGACGTGCGGAAGCCTGCTCCCCAACGACCTGGGACTGTTTGACATGCTGGGAAATGAGTTTGAATGGTGTCAGGATTCCAGAGATCCTTCCAGACCGTCGAAGAAAGGGATCGCACGGGACACCATAAGACTAATGGAATATGTTTATGGAAACACCCCTCGCGTGCTTCGGGGCGGGGCGTTCCTCTATCAACCGGCGTTCTTCCGCTCGGCGGTCCGTAGCTGGAACGCCCCGACCATCCGCAACACTTACAGCGGCTTCCGCCCCGCCAGGACTTGCAATTGAACATAATAATGGGCCATCACGACGGCCATCCTCCTGGTGCTCGTCATCCTGTCCGCCCTGCTGGTAGTCGCCTACGGCGCCGCGGGCTGGGCAACGCGAGGCTGGGTCGGGCTGATCGCGGGGATCGCGATCGGAAGCGTCCTGATCCCGGCCGCCTTCGTGGGTGTCTGGGCGGGCTTCCTCCTGCTGATCAAGGTGCTGATCTTCGTCTTCTCGATCGGTCCGGAGGATTTTCAGATCGCCGAGCGTGCCGCAGAGCCCGAGGGCAGCGAGCCGGCGAACCGACCGCTCTCCGGCCCGAGGCCCCGACCTTCGTTTCGCCCCGTCGTGATCCTCTCCGCGACGGCGGCGGTCTGGGCGATCTATGGACTGCCGGCCCTTCGGAACGCGAAGAATTCACACGAACTCTGGCAGGCGATCCAGTTCGCGGTGATCCTGCCGCTCGGCTTCATCAGCCTGGTGGCGCGGCACTGGCTGGTCGCCCTCGCCGAGAAGATGGGCCGGCCACCGGGCCCGCCCCGGGTCGCCGTCGGGCCGGGTCCGGCGCCTCCTCCCAACGGACGGAGCTTGAAGTGCTCGCCTGGGCACGCCGAACCGTGGTGATCGGTTTTCACCGTAAGCGATCATTGCGTACGCTGTCCCCGGAACCCAGGCAATGGATCAAACGGCGGTTGATCGAGGGCTCGTGAGTGGCGCTTCGATCAATCGGTTCAGCACGACAGCTCCCCTATTCAAAGATCGGCGTCAGCTTTGCCAGCACCTCGTCCACGATCGCGTCGGGTACCTTTTCCAATTTCTTGCCGCCGCGCGCTCCCGGATCGAGCGCACGGGGCTGGTCGCAGCGGATAATACCTGTCGTTTTAGTCCCGGCACCTTCAAGCGCCACCGCGAAGCCCGCCGTCCGCGCGAAGCTTCCGCCGGAGGTGATCGGGAGAACAACAGGCACTTTCGTGACGCGGTTGAACGCCTCCGGAGAGACGATCAGGACTGGCCGCCGTCCCTTCTGCTCGTGTCCGTGCGTGGGATCAAGTCCGACCAGCCAAATTTCGCCGCGCTTCATCAGATTAGCTCGCCGCCAGCAGGCCTGTCATTGAGCCATTCGGCCTCTTCATTGCTGCGCGGGGCCTTCGGATCGCATTGGGCGAGCAACTCGTCGAGCGTGTAGCGCGTCCGTTGCTGCGGCTCCACGACGAGCCGGCCGCTTCGCACCGCCAAGCCTACCCTGGCACCCGGCCGCAGACCCAAGACGTCCAAGAGCGCGGGGGGTACCGCAAGCATGACTGAGCCGCCAACCTTGCGCAAGTTTGTCGTGTGCATTGCGACCTCCCACGAATTATATTGTAGTATAACTTTTCCCGGGCCCGATTCCAACCCCTTGCGCGCCCCATCGAAGTGGCCGACCGGGCACGCCGAACCGTGTTGATCCGCTTTCACCACATCGTGTGAATCTTCGCTAAATCCGGTACGCTCGCGCAAGGGCTGACGGGTGCCTAGCCTCGCTGCTGCGCCAGGGGTTACCGCAAACCGTCGCGAGTCTGCGGGAATTCGCCGACTTGATTTAGACCGATCGCACGCCGAGTGTCGCCTGTCGCTCGCACGAAACGGCGTTCTTTTCGCGCAGCGCTGGACAACTTTTCCGCTGGCTTGATTGCGCTCAGAGCGGGATGTCAGAGATCCTCCTTCTGCATCATGGAAGCCCCCAAAGAATGTAGCCTCCCGCCTGCCGTGTTAGCCGTGTATGAATGGGTGCGAGCAGACGATGCCAAAAGATGGGTGCCTGGAGTCCCCCAGTTTTTACCATCGCCAAGAATCGTAGCGGCGAAATTGCCGCAGCTCTCTTGGGAAGCGAAGACGATCAGGTAGTCGGCAGTGATCGGTACAGCGCGTATGAGTGGATCAAGGCCTCCTGTCGACAGGTCTGCCGGGCGCATCTGCGTCGAGACTTCCAGGCGATGATCGACCGAGGCGGCAACGGTGAGAGAATCGGACGACGGTTACTTTCGTTGTCGAACCGATTGTTCCGCCACTGGCACAAGGTGCGTGATGGAACCCTGTCCTGGACTGCATTTCAGGAGCGGATGCGTCGCTTGCGGCGCGAGGTCCAGCAGACCCTTCTGGAAGGGTCGAGGTGCCCGTGCGCGAAGGTAGCAGCGACAAGCTTCGAGCTTCTCAAGCTGGAGGAGGATCTGTGGAGCTTCGCGCGCGTCGAAGGAGTCGCGCCGACGAACAACGCGGTGGAACGAGCGTTGCGGCATGCTGTGATCTGGCGGCGGATCAGCGGTGGGACCGACAGCGTGCAAGGGAGCCGATTCGTCGAGCGAATGCTGACAGTGGTGGCGACCTGTAGGCAACAGGGCCACAACGTCTTGGATTACCTGACTTCGTGCTTTGAAGCGGACCGTCGTGGCCAGGCCCTTCCCTCTCTCTTGCCAGTCACCCGGGCACGATCTAGAGTTGCTTGATTCCACCTATCCCACCCGACGAACCGCTACAATTAACAAAGGACCGTTCGAAAAGGCCGAGCCATGAAAAAAGGGCGCAAGATCATCGTCTACATTGCGACAAGCGCCGACGGCTATATCGCGCGGCCCGACGGCGACGTCGCGTGGCTCGACCGCCCGAGGCCGGCCGGAAACTACGGGATGGGGACGTTTCTCCGTTCGATCGACACGATCCTCTGGGGCAGGAAGACCTACGAACACGCGCTCAAGATGGGGCACGGAGCGGTGGGTTTCGGCCCGAAGATCAAGAGCTATGTCCTCTCCCGCCACCCGCCGGAGCCAACGTCGCGGACGTCGGACGCAGAGTTCGTCAATGAGCCAGTCGGCGCGTTCGCAAGGCGACTGCGCCAGGAAAGTGGCAAAGCGATCTGGATGATGGGCGGCGCCGGCTTGATCGCTTCGTTCCTGGACGAAGGAGAGATCGACGAATTCAACATCCATGTGGTACCGGTCTTTATCGGCGAGGGCATCCCCTTGATCCAGCCGCGCCATCGGCTCGTGGCGCTAAAGCTTCGATCGGCCCGCCGCTTCGCCGACGGCGTCGTGCGGCTGCATTACGACGTGCCGCGACCGGCGTAGGGCGACGGTGAGGTGTCCGAGTCCCCACGGATCGGATCGTGAAAGGTTACCTCGAATCTTCTATCGAGCAGGGGTCAGCTCCCTGATCCAAATCTTAGCGCCCTCTCAACCTGCGTTTGCTCTTTCGCCGCGAGTTTTGTGCACCCTCATTCGATGATCAGAGTGAAAGTACTTATGTATCCAGCCTTGTCAGAGGGTTTATCCGATTTCGAGTAGAAGACGATACTTTTACCAATGCCGTCCTCCGCGAATCGCTCCAGATACTCCAGCCGGTATTCCAGCGTTGGCGCAATTTCAGGAAAGGTGCCCTTTAGCGTCACAGTGCCGGTGTTCAAATCCGCCTCCATAGCGAGCGGCACTTGGTCGACGCCGTGCGTACCCGTGATGAAGAATGCAATCGGTGCCGGCTGTGGAAGTGGTTGATTGTGTAGTGTGCCGCGCTTACCCGAGGGGACAAACGGTGTGCAATCGCCCTCGGTGAGAAAGGCGTTCGTAATCGTATGCGAACCCTGCCGCGCGATCGCAAAAGTGATGTTCACCCCACCGTCAGGACTCCCACCCGCCGCCAGTTCGCGAGCCCAACGTGTGATCTCGTCGAGGGCCTTTTCAGTTTGTTCATTTGGCATGACAGACTCCTTTTCATGCAGACATTGAACGGTTTCACTCGAAGTAACTCGTCCGCGCGGACTAGTGGTGCCAACTTGCCCCACGTTGAGGCCGCTACCGGCGCCCTTGTCTCCGCCCGCGGCTCCCTACGATGGCCGAGCGCTTCTCGGCCAGCTTCAGCCTTAATCGCCCAAATTGATCGAGCTGATTACTGTTAGGAGTTTGCTTTTGCGCACCGCGCGAGCTCGGCGCTACGCGGGTGAGGGAGAATTGGTTTTCGCGCCGACCTAGCATGCTGGGACGCTATCACAGCATGGTCTGACCCGTCAACCGGTTGCTTCGGATCGGACCGCTCCGGGGGCGGTTCTGAGGGTGAGGCCAGTTGCCAGGGAACTGAACTGATAGGAATTTGCTTTTGCGCACCGCGCGAGCTCGGCGCTACGCGGGTGAATCCAGTGCGCCAAGTCCAACCAACTGCCGGAGAATAAGCCGTCATGAGACCAAAGCACGACCCGGCTGTCTCGCGTAAGGCAATAGTAGTCGCCGTTGTCCTCGCAGAAAGGGAGAAATTCCTTGGGCACGCCCTTCAGCCTAGAGGTGTGCACCATCTTCACCAAATCCAGATGTCCGCAATCGGGAACTTAGAGGTGCCGGACCGAGTGCCGGTCAGGTAGTCCGCTCCCGGCCCCCAGGCCGGGAGCGGACTGCGTGGGGTCAGACCCGGTTTCCGGTTTTCGCCGGCTCGCCGGGAGGCGGCTGCGCGGAAAGGAGAGAATGGAAAGTTGAAAGTAGAGCAGGCTTTGGCCGTCGGCCTTCGGCCCTTTGCCCCGGGCGTTCGGCGTTCCGCGGTGGGACGCTGCGCTGTGGGACGCTGTGCTGTCGGACGCTGCGCTGTGACTCGAATCTCCTATCGAGCAGGGGTCGGCATATAACCACAATCGACACTGCGCCGGGAAAGTTTCCTGACCAACTCGGGATCGGCACGAGGGCCAATCACCAAAATCGCGGGAGAACCTGGTTTTTGGCTCGGTGCCAATGCCGGACAAACGCGCCCCGCCATCGGCAGGACAGGCGTCGAGCAGTGCGGGCAATTCATGAGGACCGCCCTGACAGTACCCTTGGCGGGACGACGACGGTGATGATGACGCCTGCCTGGAGATGATGGCCCAGGCGACTCTCCGATCACCGATCCGCATCCAGGCCTACAGCCTCGAGCCCAACCACTTCCACCTGGCTCTCTGGCCCCGCGACCTTGGCGACCTGAGTCGATAGATGCACCGGGTGATGAACACTCACTTCGCCGGCACTGGTGCACTGGGTGTGGAGGCACCTAGCCGGGCGCCTTCCGCGCAGTATTCGTCGAGAGACACCGCGAATGCGTCAGCCTGATCATTCGCAACGTCGCCACGCTTCGTTACGAGGACCGTGCCTCGGTCAAGCTCGCCGACGCCAATCGCTGGGCCCGGGCGTTCCAACCGGCCGACCTTCGTCCTGTTGTTGTGTTGATCGACCCGCCCTATCAGGACTACGAGCGCCGGGAGAAGGTCCTGAACCAGATGATCGTGCAGCTTGTCGAGAACATGCCCGCCGGGTTCGGGGGACACCATACATAACTCACGGCAATAACTAGGTTGGTTTCGGGGAATTCCGATCCACGCCTGTACCGACCGGTGGATACGTACGGCGTCCCCGGAACCCGAATAATTACGTATGGTGTCCTCGGAACCCCCAGCATCAGCCCAACGTCAGACTGATGGCAGCCGCGCCGGACTCAAAATCCGGTCCCCGCAAGGGGGTGTGGGTTCAAGTTCCGCCTTCGGTATCATGACGCACACCGACTTCAATCAGTTTCTGAGCAGCATCAAGAACCTTTCGCCATCTCAGGTGCGGCAGCTTCGGCATCAACTCGACCGGCAGCTCGCTCAATCGAATAAGCCGGCCGTTCAGCCGTCCGCGAAGAGAGCTAAAGGCATCAAGCCCGCAGCGCCGAAGCAGAAGCCACTGACGCGCGACGAGCGTAGTCAGCAGTTGATGGCGGCGGGTCTCATCACGTCGCTCCCGAACCCCGCCTTGGACATCCACGACGACGATCCCGACGACGCGCCGGTCACCATCAAGGGCGAACCGCTGTCGGAAACCATCATCCGCGAGCGGCGCTAACGGTGCCGGCTTACTCCGTTGATTCCAGCGGGCTGGTGAAGCGTTACGTCCAAGAGGTGGGCACGAACTGGGTTCGCGCCATCACGCGCCACAGCGGTTCCACGACGATTTTTATCGCTCGGATCACCGCTGTGGAAGTGATGTCCGCCGTTGCCCGCCGCGGCACGTCGAGAAATAGCTGAGGAAGATCCGGGGCCCGCTGCTTGACCCCGTCGATTGGCACGTTGAGGTTCGCGCCGCTCCGTTCACTCTGCTTGCCGATTTGTTTGCTTTTCATGAAGTTTGTGCCAGCGGCATTCAATTTGGTCGGCTGGGAGCTTGTGGGGCACTTCGCGGCGTGCAAGACTCTCGGGCGTCACAACGTGGCAGAGCACAGAGGCGCATTTCGTCGATCGAGTGAAATCGTCGGGCGATTCCGGGCAATCGTGTCGGCAGTTTCACTCTTCCCTTGCACCAGGAGAACGCTGCTATGTTGGAATCTGCGAATCCGTCGAATGCGAGCCTGCCCAGCGCGAGATTCCGGGCGCCGCGATCGCGGCGGCACGCGCGTCTGCGTCGCAGGCAATTCCTGCCTCACGTCGATCTGATGGAAGACCGCACCTTGCTCAGCACCCTGACGGTCATGAACAACAATGACAGCGGCTCGGGCTCGCTGCGCGCCGCCATCGCCGCCGCCACCAGCGGCGACACCATCGACTTTTCTTCCAAGCTGAAGGGCCAGACGATCACACTCATGTCCGGCCCGCTGACAATCGGCGTGAATCTGACCATCGACGGATTGGGCGCCAACAAGCTGACCGTGAGCGGCGGTGGCACCGAGGGGGTCTTTGTCGTCTCACCGGGCGTGACAGCGGCGATCGAGAGCCTCACGGTCGCCAACGGCCTGGCTGTCCAAGGGGCCGGGATCGACAACTTCGGCACGCTGAAAGTCGACCAGTGCACGGTGGCCAACAATTCGGCCGTCGGCGGCAGCGGCGATAGCACCACGCCTGATGCCGCCAATGGCGGCGGGATCGCCAACGAGGTCGGCGCGACTCTGACGCTCAATCAGGATTTGTTGACCAACAACGTCGCGGCGGCCAGTCCTGGGAATGACTCGTTCGGAGGCGCGCTTCTGAACCTGGGCAACGCCACCATCGCCATCTGCACGTTCACCGGCAACCAGGCCACGGGGGGCGGCAGCACGAGCTATTTCGACGCCAGCACCGGCGGAGCCATCGAGAGCTTCGGGTTCCCGCCGAACCAGTTATATGGCTCGACACTGACCGTGTCGAACAGCAGTTTCACGGGCAACCAGGCCATCGCCGCCAGCGGCTCGGTCTACGGCGTGGGTGGCGCGATCGACCTGGAGTTCGGCGTGGTCGCGACTATCAGCAACTCCAGCTTCACGGGCAATCTGGCCACGGGCGGCGCGGGCTGTGATGCCAACGGCGGTGCAATCAACAACGAGGGCGACACCCTGACCTTGAGCAACAGTTTGTTCACGGACAATCAGGCACAGGGCGGCACGGCCAACGGCTCTTTCGGCGGTTTCGGCAGCGGTGGCGGCTTCGGCGGCGCGTTCCTGCTGGATATCGCGGGCACGACCGTGAACGTATCGAACTGCACGTTTATCGGTAACCGAGCCGAAGGGGGCAGCGGCACCAGCACTCCCGGCGTGGAGGCCGGCCAAGCCGGTGGCGGCTGCGTGGAAGCTCCCGGAGGGTCTGTCGTGTCCCTCACCAACTGCACCCTCGTCAGCAACCAAGCCGTCGGCGGCAGCAGCAGTGTCAATCCCTCAGGCTCGGCCAACGGACTGGGCTTTGGGGGCGGGATTGTGGTCAACTCGGGTGCCACGGTTACGGTGAGCAACTGCACCCTGGCCAACAATCTGGCTCAAGGCGGTTCGAGCGCCGCGGGTGCAGGCGGCATCGGAGAAGGCGGCGGCATCGACGACGTAGGCGGCAGCGCACTCGTGCTTTCCAACAGCACCCTGACCGCCAACCAGGCGGTAGGAGGCGCTGGCGGAAGCGGTGTCACCGGTGGCGACGGCATCGGTGGCGGCCTTGATGATTCGGCTGACTCGTCCGCGACCGTGACCAATACCACGTTCGTGGGCAACAGCGCCCAAGGCGGTGCTGGTGGTGCCGGAGCCAACGGCGGTGATGGTGCTGGGGGCGGCATCAGTGTGGCCGCGTACAGCATCTTCGGCGTTTCGGACACGTCGGCACTGACGCTGAGTGGCAGCACGCTCGTTACCAACACGGCGGAACGGGGTCTCGGTGGCTCGGGAGCCAACGGCGGCAACGGCTGGGGCGGTGGCGCCTTCGTCGGAGCAGGCGGCTCCGCCGCCATCGATCAGACCATCATCACCCTCAACCTTGCCCTCGGGGGCCTCGCCGGCACCGGCGGCAGTGATGGCGATGGCATCGGCGGCGGCCTCTATGTCACCACCGGTGGGTCGGTCACTCTCAAGAAAACCCAAGTCACCCTCAACTTCGCCTCCACCAGCAACGACAACATCTATGGCACGGTGACGTATCTCTGAGTGCGACGGCGATCTGCCTCCGGGGCCAAAATGGGGACATCGCACGCTTCCAGTCTCTTCGACAGCGTGCGGTGTTTCCCTTCCGTCGCATTCTCCGCCGAGCTCGTCCAGGTCGCGGTGATGAACCCGTGCCCTGGCGGCTATCGCTCAATCGCCGGGGCCACCGCCGCGCGTTGTTACTCTTAAGAAGGTTGGCAGACGCACCGGACTCAAAATCCGGATCGTTGAGCGGACTGCAAATCGTTGGGAAAGCGCACCGCGCCGGTGCCGCGTACAACCATGGACTCGAGCCATCTTCTGCAGCCGGCCGTTACCTGAAAGCTGTTCCTGTCGATGGCCGCGCGGCTCACCCTAATCGCTCGGCTCCTGGCCTGCGCGCTCGAGTAGCTCGGCTAGACGCTGACGTTCTTGTGGACTCAGGCTTGCCACGAGAGCGGCGAGACGATCATCTGCGGGCTGAGTCTCGTTTCTAGTGCAACCGTCAGTGCAACGAATTGCCTGGCTCGACGTAACTTCTTTATCTACACTGGTTGCGTCAGACGACGATCTGGTTTGCAACCAGGAGGTGCCCGGCTCGATCCCGGTCGTCTCCAATTGACCGGAGACGGCGTCGCCCGCGCGGGGCCTGGCTACCGAATCGGCTCTCAGATCTCGAAACCTTGACTCATCCCTTCTCGCGCACTCGTCACGCCCGTAAGTCGCTGCCGCGTTCGCGGCGACAGGGATCCGGCGAGATGTGCATCGCCATCCAGTTGCGGTAAGAAGCGAAGCGGTTGTTGATGGTCGCCGGGTCGAGTCCGAACTCCGCCAGGTCATAACGATGGGTGCCGTGCTTTCCCGTCGGATTCTCGGCTAGCCAGAGGCGCATTCTCTGTTCCGCCGCGGGATCAAACCGATAATCAAACTGCTCGCAGATCGCCCGGGCCACACCGGTCGGGTCGTCGAGCAGCGTCGCATACGAGACGTCGAAGAAACGGCTCGGGTCTGCCGCGGCCCGGGCCCCGAGAGCCCATTCGACACCCACAGCCAGGACCTGGCTCACCTCCGCTCCCAGGCGGTTCAGGTCGATGTGGTCGGCCGTGATGCTCCGATATGCCGCGGCTAGGCTGCACGCCGACGCAATGGAATCCTGCGGATCGCGATGAGTTACCACGAAACGGGCATCGGGGAAGACCAGAAGGATCACGTCCAGACTGAAAAGATGCGCGGGAGCCTTCAGCACCCAGTACTCTCCCGCATCGCGCCAGGAGAGGAGCTGGAGCTGGGACCGGAAGTATCGGTAGTTCGCGGCGCGATCCAGCTCTCGAAGCCATTCAATATACGCCGGAGCATCGAACATGTAGGGGAGCATGGCCGCGGCGAAGTTCTGGGCGAAGAGCGAATTGCATTCCTCAGGCGCCTCGGCCTCGTAGGAATGCGCGGCGCGGATTCGTGGAGCCAGCGCCTCGAGGTTGCGGATCGCCCGTCGAGCCCGAGCGATCCGCGGGTCGGACCGGGCGGTCGCGGCCTCGGGCGGAGGAGAAGGCTCGAGCGTCTCCCAGAACCGCAGCGCCCGCGCCAGGGGCCTGCGACAATAAGCGGTGCAGAAGAGTCGTGCCGCTGCGCGGCAGCCCAGTGATGAACAACGGCCGACGAATTTCCACCTCGTGGATCTCCGGGTGCCGGACAAGGTCGTGCTCGACCCGCAGTCGACTCGCCAGCAGGCGGATACAGAATTCGCGGAAGAACAGCCGCCCGAACGTGTGGGCGCTATCCTGCCGGTCGAACGACTCGACCAGGACCTTCAGTCCGTCGTGGAAGTGACCATGACCCCAGTCGGATAAACCCGTGCGCCGCTGCGCCGCAGCCATGAACTCCTCGGGATCGAGGCGAGGCCAGCGCGTCCCAAGCCGACGCAACAAACGCCCCGTCCCGTTTAGCAGACGCAGCCAGACGGGTCGATCGGGGCCATCGGGAAGGTTTGCCTCTGTCATCATCGCGCTCATGGGGGTGGCGAGATGATCCACGTACAGTTCGACAGGTTCTTTGTCGCATCCGAGGACGCACTCGCCGCCGCACCCTACGGTCGAGAGGCTTCCGTTTGGGGCACGCTCTTCGTCTCATCCATCGTCAGATCCCTGACAACGACCGATCGCTTTCATGATCGCCGCGCGGAGAGATTGTCTCATCCCGAGCCGGGACGGCGATAGTGAGTCAAGACGACTGGCAGCCTCCGCAGGATGACTCGCTGCCGTGCCACCGATAATCAGCCCGCGCGGATCGACTCGTCGCTTCATGTGCTCGTTCGACGGAAGCCAATCGCAGCGTTTTTCAGGATCAGCCGTAAGGTCCGCACCACACTCATCGGTGCCCCGCAGACCACAGCGATTTCACACCCATCAACTTATCAAGCTCTGCCGTGGCAGAGAATCCGCACTAAATCGTGATAATTCCCGCGAAATCCTGATAATTCCCGGAAAACGGCTGCGTCACGAGCACAGATTACAAAGCATTTAATCGAAATAGATTGCGTCGTTTTGCGTCACCGCAAACCGCCTGGTGTGCAATCTGGCTTCTATCGCTAGCCAACCTTTTCGATCGCCTCGGCCGCTTTGGCTCCATCCAGCTCCGCGTAAACCTCCGTTACAACCGGGGAGGAATGCCCCGAGACGGCACGGCCCACGTCCAGGCCGAATTCCCGGCGGAACCGAGTCGCCGCGTTGTGACCTTCAGGCACTACGCCGCACGCAATACTCTCACGACCGAAGACGATCGCGCGCACAGGTAGGCTGAGCTTCCATTGTTCCCGGTGCAACGAACCGCCGAGTCAACCAGAGCGGCCAGGCATCCTCGACGGAGTTCGCCGGACCGCCACAGAAAATGCATTTGCGTGCCATACGGATTCCTTGGAGACGCTCGCCATCCCCCAGTCTCTGAGCTCACAAGCCCGGCCCGTGGAGCATGTATGACCATTCTAACAGAGGCTGCCCGAGCGCGCCGGGTTCGCCATTGACCGCGGTCGCGCGCTCGGCCGCGTGGTGTCGACCACCCTAGGGATCGTCTGCCAGCACGCATTGGAATCACTTCGTTGAGATAGCCCACGCGCTGCGTCCGAAGCGGACTTGACCATGGCCGCACTGCCGGGCTCGATCCCCTGGGGCGGTCAGGACGGCGTACGCGTGAGGCGATTTTCGAGGATTTCGAGGGTTTTGAGTAACGAGTAAGCACTATTGGCGAAGGCTCACCGACTAACCCTTAACGCCGCGCTTGCCAACGCCACGATGTCGCCGCGAACAGCCTCTGGCAGCTCGGGCCAGGCGGCCATTACGACGGCCAACTCCGCGTGATCCGATAGAGGACTGGTAGCGCTTTCGGTAGCGCGCGTCGGAGGCGGAGCGACGTTTGCTGTCGCTTCTTGTCGGTAATCGGACTTGCCTGGAAGCGACGCAAGCTCTTGGCAATCAGAGCGGTTAGACGTGTGCCGACGCCTACTGTCGCGTGTAGACGCCTGTTCAGAAAAAGTGGAGGCGGCGGGAATTGCACCCGCGTCCCGAGAAGCGCCGGCGACGACCTCGACGTGCGTAGGCGAGCACTCGGTTCTCGTCCTTAATCGATCGAGAGTGGTGGCGAAAGAAAGGGCTCCAAATACTCGGCTGGGAATCTCCGACTTCGCTCGGGCGCTGCTCCGCGCCGCGGCACGCTAGCGCCAAGATGAAAGGGAGACGGGCATGCTTCACAAGTTGACGATCGGGCATCTCGACCCCGTCGCCGTCGCCCAGCGCCGCGTCGTTGTCACGCGGCCGCTCGACACGCGCATCGTGAAACGCCTGCTGGGCGAGTTCTGCGAGATCGGCGCGGCGGGCCGGCCTGCAATCGGCGGCTTACCGGTGGAACTGCACGATGGCTACCTCGTCTGCCCTTGGCTGATGCCTGGCCCTGTTCCCGGCGTCGCTGAATTCGCTCTGCGGTTCCAGGACGAGACCGGCTGTTTGCTTGCCGAGGTCGGGGCCGCGACGGTCGTCGATCGCGATCTCTGGCTGTCCCAGTCGTACCCTAAGCGAGAACCGCAAGCCGAGCAGGGCCCCCCTGGCCCGGGCCAATCGCGCCGGCCGGAGCCGCGCGCGGCTGATGCCAAGAAGCGGAGCTCGAAGAGGCGGACCGCGCACGTGGAACCGCGCTGATCCGTTTTCACCGTAACGTGTAACTTCTCGCTAAATCGGGCACGCTCGCGCCAACCGTGCCAGAATGCCGTTCGAGGGCCGCCAGAACGCTCTTTGTGCGCCCGGTTGAGTATTGCACACTTTGTCACTTCGTAATCCAAATGCTTGCTTAAACATCGATCGATTTGGCCCTTTGGAAAGTGCGCAGTACCCCTCTTTTCCAGTATATATAGAGAGAGGACGCGCGCGGCGCGTTGCCGTGGCCGCGATCCGACGCGCACGCACATCGTAGGGATGAAAGCAGAATTGACGATTAGACCGATTCTGCGAGGGGGGCCGGCACAAGAAAGTGGAAAGTAGAAAGTAGACCGCAGGGGAGCAATTTTTCGGCCTCCGGCCGAAGAATTGGCAGAGCCCACGCCTTCCGCCACCGTCAGCACGTCGATCCAGCGCTATGAACTCATGGGCCAAAACGCGGCCGACCGACCGCGAGACTAGCCCGCACAACATCGAGTCTGCATGAGGGTTGCGCTTTGGAGTCGCGTGCGCCGTGCAACTCGAAAAAGTGGGTGTGCGGATCACTCCCAACCAACGCGAATTGGCAGGAAAGCCCCTGCGAAAACCTGCCATTTTCTGCCACTTTCTGCCACTTTTGAGCGATGCACTCACCAGTAAACGTAGCGCTGGAAAAGGTCGTGCTGGCGCTCAGGCAATTCCTCGACGTCGGGCACCAAAAAGCGGTTGCTCTCCAGGTCCAGGAGCACCTTGCCGCGCGCGCCGAAGTCTTGCGCCTGGCTCTGGGTCCACCGCATCGTGAAGTTCGCCGGTCCTTGATCGGTTCGCACCGAGAAAAAGAGGTATCCAAACTCGAGCTTGATCTCGTCGATGCCGGTGATGCGTCGTACGAAATACCGCCGAGCCAACGACGTGCGCGTCAGCTCCTGGGCATGCTTCGACCACTCTCCAAGGTGCCGCAATATGCCGATTTCGCGCTCTTGCCCCTCGTGGTCCCAGGTACGCAAACTGATGAAGTCATCCGGATGCGAGGCCGGGAAACAGCGCACGGCGAAAGCGCTGCGGTCGACCTTGCCGTCGGGCCACGCCACCATCAGCGAGCCATAAGGCCCGTCGCGCAGCTCGACCGCCCCGGGCTCGAGCCAGCGTGGAGCAAAGTCTCCTTCACCGGCGTCCCCTTTGCCGGATCGATCGTCGTCGGCTTCCTCCAGGAGCAAGTCAGTCGTGCTGTTGAGGATCCTTTCAAACTGCGCGTCGCGCGCGATCTGCGTTTGAATTTTCACGAGGTGCGCGTAATTGCCACCGAGCGCCATGAGCTCGTGATGCGTCCCTTGCTCGATCAGCCGGCCGTCGTCGAAAACGAAGATGCGGTCAGAATCGCGCAGCGTGCTCAATCGGTGGGCGATCGCCAGCGTGGTGCGCCCGCGCGATACAACTCGCAGCGCTTCCTGAATCGCCTTTTCCGATTCGGTGTCGACGCTGCTCGTGGCTTCGTCGAGGATCAGGACTTCGGGATCGTACAACAGGGCGCGGGCAATCGACACGCGCTGGCGCTCGCCGCCCGACAGGCCGGCCCCTCGTTCGCCCAGCCAGGTGTCGTATCCCAGCGGCGTCTTCAAGATAAAGTCGTGCGCCTGGGCGGCGCGCGCTGCCGTGATCGCGTCTTCGAGGCTGGCTTCGGGCTTGCCGTAGACGATGTTTTCGCCGATCGTCCCGCGGAAGAGGAAGGGCTCTTGAAGAACCATCCCCACATGGCGTCTCAGGTCGCGCGTAACCAGCGTGCGCACGTCGACGTCGTCAAGCAGCACGCGGCCCGAATCGACGTCGTAGAACCGGCTGATCAGGTTCACCAACGTCGTCTTGCCGCTGCCGCTCTTGCCCACGATTCCGATCTTCTCGCCCGGCCGGATCGTGAAGCTCACGTCCTTGAGCACGGGCCGGTGCCGCTCATAGCCGAACGACACGTTCTCAAATCGGATCTCGCCCTTGGCCCGCGGCAGGGGCAGGGGCGCGGCTGGCTCGCGCGTCTCGACGGGAGTGTCGAGCAGCTCGAAGACCCGGTGGCAGCCGGTCAAAAAGCTCGTAAGCCAGGTCGTCAACTGCGAGAGAGTCGCCAGCGGAGCGTAGAACATGGCGAGGTAAGCGAGAAACGCCATGAGCGAGCCCAGCGTCATGTGGGCCGCCAGCACGTCGCGGCCTCCGACGTACCAGACGATCAAGCCGCCCAGGCTGAAAATCAGGGCCATCACGGCGGTGAACGAGGCCGTCGCGCGCTCGACCGTCACCCGCGAGCGCCGCAGGCGGTCGCTCGAAGCACGAAACCGGTCAAACTCGCGGGACTCCTGCGCAAATGCCTTCACGACCCGGATGCCCGACAACATGCCCGACAACATTCCGGCTTGCTTGGAGCTCGAATCCCAGTACCGGTAATACTGAGGATAGACCCGGCGCCAGAAAAAAAGGCTTCCCACGACCACCAGCGGCGCGGGGATCAGGGTGTACAGCGCCAGCTTGGGGTTGAGCGTGAAGAGCATGACTCCCACGGCAACCACCTGAACGATCTGAAGCAAGAAGCCGCCGGTGATCTGCTGCAAGAGGCTGTGCAGCACTTCGCTGTCATAGGCAACGCGGCTGACCAGCGAGCCGACCGGATGGCGATCGTAATAAACCGCACCGAGCTCATGCAGCTTGGCGACGAGCTGAGAGCGCAGGTCGTAGGTCAAGACGACGCCGACCTTGTTGGCCAAGATACCCTTCACCCAGTTCACCACGCCCAGGAGCACGCGCGTGACAGCCAGTGCCAGCACGACCAGCAAGAGGGCGGCCACGAGCGACTGGGCATTCGGCGAGACCGCGCCCTGGGCCAAGATCTTGTCGACCAGGTACTGCTGCAGCTTCGGAGGCGTGAGCTCCATTCCCACGCCCACGAGCGTCAGCCCGCACATGGCCAGCGCGGTCGGCCAGTGAGGCCGCAAGAGCTGCCAGAGCCGGCCGACAATCGCCTTGCGCGGCAGGCACCGCGGGCACGAATCGTTGGGCGTCGCCAGCCGCAAGCCGCAGTTCGGGCAATGAACCACATCAGGCGGTTCGTCGGGATGTATGGTGACTTCGCCTGTCTCGCGCAGCTCCTCCAGCTTGTCAGCCAGTTTATGGAATCGCGCCGCCAGTGCGTTGGAATAGCGGGCGACATCGACCCAGGCGTCGTCGACGTAAGCCTGCAAGAACCCCGAGCCGATCGCCCCTTGCGCGGAACTTCGCCACGCGCTCGAGCGGCCAGTGGTTGATCACGCTGGGCGCCGCACCGTCGGCGACGACCGCCAGGTTCTCGCCCGTGGCGATGACCCAGTGCCCGCGCAGCTCGCCTTCCAGCGACAGGTCGCTGGTCGCGGCAAGGACAACGGGAACTCCATTAAGCTGCTGTTCCTCCAGCAGCGTCTTCACCTCGCACGGAATGGTTTCCTGCATCATCGAAACGGATGGGCTTTCCTCTTGGGTCGAGCTCCGGTGGATCGAGGGCCGTCGCGGCATGGGGCAGCGAAAGTCAGCAGCCGCCGGTCAATCACCGCGTCCCCTCGCGGATGAGCCCAGCCGCGACCCCCGTTCCGTTGCCAGAACAGCCGTCAGCGCCGTACCTGTCCTAATCAATCTAATATCACGGTCAAGACCCAGTGGAAAGATTTAACACGTGCTGGACGCGGGGCGCTCGGCGAAGGGACTGGCATTTCGCGCGGTGTCGGAATAATGTGGCGATTCCGCAACAACCTACGGCAACCACGGAGGAACCAAAGCCATGTCAACGGCCGTCGCGGAGATGAACGTACCGGTCGCGGAGACCGAAGCCTACCAGGTCCTTATGGCGCGGCTGGGGCGTCGCACGGGAGCGATTCCGGCAGACCTGTTGGTGCGCCACGTTTTGCGCTGCGTGCCGGCTCACGAATGGCCGACGCGTGTCGAGGCGGCCGATGCGCTTTTGCGCGGCTCGATTCGGCCCGCAAGGACAATTTGCGGGTTGAGTCCAGGCCCGCAAAGGGTCGGCTGCTGGGCCTTTACGTGACCAGGCGGTCCGGCTCGGGCGCCCGGCCTTATCGCACGGTCCTGGGTGCAATTGATCCCATCGTGGGGCGGTGTGATTGCCTCGATTTCGTCAAGAATTCACTCGGCGTTTGCAAGCACATCATGGTCGTGATCGAACACTTTCACAAACGGCCGCGCCTCTTGCAACAGGCGAAGAAGGAGCAGGAGTGGAGCGACGCGGGCGCGGCAACCGGGCTGGCGTGGGACCCGATTCGCCCACTGACCGGCCCCGGCGACTGGCTCGATCGCATCGTCTGGAACGGAGATCTGAACGGCTCAAAACCGCGGTCGGCGCGGGTGGCAAAGGCGCTCTCGTGGTTTCGAGCGGGCAGGGGAGGCGTGGCGACGCTCAAGAGCAATTTCGATGATCGCCCGGCGCGGCGGCTCGAGCTGGTTGAAGACCTTTTGAAGGCCATCGGCCCCACCGCGGCCAATGGCGATCACGACCCCGCGCTTTCGGCCCTGCTCGAGCGCGAGCAGCACCGGCTGCGGCCGCTGGTCGAAAAGGCGCTCGGCGCCGGCGAGGTTCGCGCTGCCTTCAAGGGCATGAAGCGCGCGCTTTATCCATACCAGCGCGAGGGGGTCGAGCAGTTCCTGGCGGCGGGCCGCTTGCTCTTGGCCGACGACATGGGGCTGGGCAAGACCGCGCAGGCGATCACCTGCTGCGACATCCTGCGGCGCAGCGGCCGCATCCGCCGCGGCCTCATCATCGCGCCGGCCAGCCTCAAGCCCCAGTGGGCGCGCGAGTGGGCCATCTTCTCAGACTTGCCCGTGCAGGTCGTCGACGGCGGGCCCGACGAGCGCCAGGCTTTTTACGCCAAGCGCCGCGAAGGGTTCCTGATCATCAATTACGAGCAACTGCTCCGCGACCTCGATACGGTTCGCCGCTGGGAGCCCGAGCTGGTCGTGCTCGACGAGGCGCAGCGCATCAAGAACTGGGCGACCAAGACCGCACTTTCGGTCAAGGGACTGGCGCCGCCGTATCGCCTGGTGCTCACCGGTACGCCGATGGAAAACCGCATCGACGAGCTGGCCTCGATCGTCGAATGGGTCGACGACATGGCGCTTGAGCCCAAGTGGCGCCTGAGCTCGCTGCACGCGACCCGCGCCGACGGCCGCCGCGAGGTCGTCGGGGCGCGCAACCTTGATACGATTCGCGATCGGCTCAGGCACTGCATGATCAGGCGCGTGCGCCAGGAGGTGCTCGACCAGCTTCCGCCGCGCACCGATACCCGCGTGCCGGTTGAAATGACCGAGGTTCAACAGGGAGAGCACGACGCTTTCATCCAGCCGATCGCCAAGCTGGTGCAGATCGCGTCGGTACGCCCGCTCACGCAGGTCGAGTTCCTCAGGCTGATGTCGTACCTTACGACTCAGCGAATTATCTCCAACGGAATGGCCCAGCTCAATTTCGAGAGCACCTGGCCGACGCTCCAAAAACGCGCGCCCGACGAGAACGTGCTTAACGGTCTCTTCGCGCCCAAATTGATCGAGCTGCGCCAGCTCGTCCGGCAGATCGTGCTCGAGCAGGGCGCAGGGTCGTCGTCTTCAGTCAGTGGCGGCGGATGCTGGCCCTGGCTCACTGGGCGGTCGGCGACATGCTCGCAGCCGGGGGCCTGCGCGCGGGCTTCTTCACCGGGGCCGAAGGTCAGCGCCGGCGTACTCAGAACATTGTCGAATTTCACGACGACCCGGCGTTTCGCATGCTCTTCACCAGCGACGCAGGCGGCGTGGGCTTGAACCTGCAGCGCGCCGCCAACTGCGTGATCAACCTCGAGCTTCCCTGGAACCCGGCCGTGCTCGAGCAGCGAATCGGGCGCATTTATCGTATCGGCCAGAAACTCCCGATCGACGTCTACAATCTAGTCTGCGAGACGGGTATCGAGTCGCGGATTGCCGCCCTGGTCGGCTCGAAGCAGGCTTTTTTCAAGGGCCTTTTCGACGGCGACAGCGACACCGTCGACTTTGGCCAGGCGTCGAACTTCCTCGCCAAGGTGCAGAAGCTGTACGAGCCGGCCGCCATCGAATCGGTCGCCGCCACCGGCAACGTCGCCGACGCAGACGCCGACCTCTCCGAAGCTCCCTTGGACGACGGCGTTGCCGACCCGTTCGACGAGTTGATCGAGGCCGGCGACGAGTCCCACGACCAGCCGGTTGTGGCCGCGGCTGGTGCAGAGGTCGAGCCCGCCGCGCTGGCGAGAGAGTCCGCCACGCCATCGGCTGCCGGCGCCGAGACGGGCGCGAGGACCGCCGTGGCCGCGATGCTGGCGACGAGCGATGTGCGCGGCTTTTTCTCGCAATTGCAAGTCCGGCGCGAGGCCACGGGCCGAGTCGTCATCGAGGCGCCGCCCGAGGCCGCTTCGACCCTCGGCGCCCTCTTCGAAGGGATGGCCGCCTTGCTTCAATCGGTGGCACGGTCTGATGGCTAAGCGCAGGGCCTTGACCACGGGATTGTGTCGTCAAATCGCGGCATTGGGTTGCGTCACGCCGCGCGGAAGGGCATGCTTAAGGGATGACGAATGTGGCGCCGTCGAGCTTGCCGGCTCGCCCATTGATTGGCGGCCGGGCGCACCCCCACCCCCAGCCATAAGCTCCTACCCTCCTCTTTTGTCCCCCGGAGACGTACACCATGGATCGCCGTGAGTTCTTCAAACACACCGTCGCAGCCGGCGCAGGGACTTTGGCGTTGGGCGCCTCGCCCGCATTCGCCCGCTCGTTCCAACCGCCGCCTGAGAAGGTCCGCTTCGCGTGTATCGGCGTTGGGGGCAAGGGAGAAAGCGACACCATCGACGCCGGCGATCATGGCGAGATCGTCGCGCTGTGCGACATCGACAGCGATACACTCGACAAAATGGGCAAGAAGTATCCCAAGGCCAAGAAGTATTTCGATTATCGCAAGATGCTCGAAGAACTGGGGGACAAGATCGACGCGGTCACGGTCAGTACCCCCGACCACACGCACGCCCCGGCCAGCGTGATGGCCATGCGCATGGGCAAGCATTGCTTCTGCCAGAAGCCGCTGACCTGGTCGGTCGAGGAAGCGCGCCTCATGCGCACGCTCGCTGCCGAGAAGAAGCTCTGCACTCAAATGGGCAACCAGGGCACTGCCGACAGGGGCTTCCGCGAGGGGGTCGAGCTGATCCGATCGGGAATCCTCGGTCCCATCAAAGACATTTACGTCTGGACGAACCGTCCGATCTGGCCGCAAGGGATCAAACGGCCCAAGAACACGCCCGGCATTCCGAACAACGTCCGCTGGTACGAGTTCCTGGCGCAGCCCCCGAGCGCCCGTATCACCCCGACTATCAGCCGTTCAACTGGCGCGGCTGGCTTGATTACGGCACCGGTGCGCTGGGTGACATGGCGTGCCACACGATCAACATCGCCGTGATGGCGCTCGAGCTGTTCGATCCGGAATCGATCGAAGTCGTCGACACCTCGGGAATCGTCGACCACGAGACCTATCCCGTCTGGTCGATCATCCGCACTCGCTTCGCCCCCAAAAACGGCCGGGGGCCGGTGACCCTGACGTGGTTCGACGGCGGCGACAAGCTCCCCGACGAAAAACGGATCTACAAGGAATTCCTCCACGGCGAGGTGAACGAGAAGTCCAAAAAGGTCGCCGAGAGCGGCTTGCTACTTGCCGGCGAGAAGGGCTCGTTCTTCTCCGAAAACGACTACGGCTCCGAGCACGTTCTGCTCCCGCGCGACAAGTTCAAAGAGGTCGAGAAGCCCAAGCCGACCTTGCCGCGCTCGCCGGGGCACTTCACCGAATGGGTCGACGCCATCAAAGCGGGCGATCCCAACAAGGCGATGTCCAACTTCGACTACGCCGGCCGCCTGACCGAGACCGTTCTCCTGGGCGTGGTCGCGCTCAAGGCGGGTACCACAATCGAATGGGACCCCGTCGCACTCAAGGCCAAGAACGTCCCCTCGGCCGACCAGTACATCAGGCGCGAATACCGGCGCGGGTTCTCGATTCACGCGTGAACGAATTCGCTTTGAGGCGAGCCGCCGGGGAGTGGTCCCGCACTTGCCGAACAACTCGACAAAGTGCTCTCCCCGGCAGGCTCGTCGCCGAACGCTCTCGAACTTGCCAGTTTCTGCCGCGCGGAGGGACCACAACCACGCAGCATCGAGAGCCACTTGATACTGAGATTCAATCTCAACTGATACAGAGCCTACATAGCCGACGCGCCTGCCGTCAAGGCTTCGTCTCCGCAATCAGCGTCGTTAAAGAGATCGTCGGGAAGTGGAAGGGTCGAAGGGGGTCGAATCAGCGTTGCGTAGCCACGACGGAATCGGGTTCCGATCGCGTGGGGGGGAGGGCTTCGTAGATTTTGAGCAGCGAATGAATGTGGCCGAGGGAAGTGGGAGGGTTAAGCGCGACAAGCTCGCCTTCGTGGAGGCCGCCGGTCACCTCGATGAGGTCAGTCGTCTCCTCGCCGACTTCCACTTCCCGGCGTTCCAATTCCTCGCCATGAGCCACGAAACAGACTTTCCGTTCGCCATCGATCCTGACGGCTTCGTGCGGGACGGCCAGCACGTCATCGTGACGCGCCAGCGCGATGGCGACGCAAGTGGTCATCCCGGGTTTGAGACCTGGGGCGACGTGATTCAGCTTGACGCGGCCCACGAAGAAGCGAATGTCTTCACCGTTGCGATTCTGCCGGTTGGGGATCTGGCTGATCGCGGTGAGCTCCCCATCGAGCACGATTTTTGGCAGGGCTTCAAAACGAACCGTCACTTGCAATCCGGCCGTCACCCGGTCGACGACCGACTCATTGAGCGCGATCTGGACTTCCATTGCCGTCAGGTCGGGCAGGTAGAACAATTCCTGCCTCTGCCTGACGGCCATGCCCTCTTCAATCGGGTCCGCACTGCGACCGCCGGGTCCGGAGCTCTTGGTATAGAAGACGACGCCGTCATGAGGCGCGCGAATCGTGCAATTATCAACTTGCCTCTTGAGCAGCTCGAGCCGCTCGAGCTGGCGCTGGAGCCGCAGGTTCTCGTTGCCGAGCACGGTCTCGGCGGCCCGCACTTGACCGAGCAGCGTCTTTTCCGTCTTCGGCAACGTAAACCGCCGAAAGAGCTCGAACGAGGTGACTTGTTTCTTGAGTGCGAAATCCATCACGGCGACGCCGTGCTTTTCCGACTCAATGGTCGCGGGCGACGAATAGCCCTTTTCGTACATTCGCCTGGTCCAGCTCAGATGGTCTTCGGCGCGCGACAGGTCCGATCGGGCCAGCGCAATCGAGCCTTCCATCGACTCGATTGTCTCCTGGACGGTTCCTTCGCGATACTCGCGCACGGCGAGCATCGCGATCTCGACATTGAGCTTGGCCTGGAGATGACTGGCCTTGGCTTGCTCAACCGTGATGATCTGCTGGCGCAGCAATTCTTCGTAGGTGGACTTATCCAGGCTCGCCAAGACATCGCCTTTCTTGACGGCCGTGCCCTCCGGGATCAGCGACAACAGCGTCGACGCGCCGCCCGTCCCGCCTCCGCCGGTGAGGTTTTCGAGCTGGCAGCGAATGATGGTTCGCTTGGAGCTCTCCAGTCCCCCAGGCGCCTGGAGGATTGGAGCCAGGTCGGCTCGGCTCACCCGCTCGAAGAGAAACCGCTCAAGCAGCGGCCGCTGGTCAGCCCAGGGCCAGGTATCAAACCAGTAAGTAATTGCCGCGAAAGCAGATAAAGACAGGCAGAGACCGATCGCGCCCGGCAATCCGAGGGACTTCAGTCGTGTCAACAAGCTCATCAGCGAGCCTCCTCGGCCGCGCATGGAACCGGATCGTGATCGTGGAGGACAGGCGTGGGCTGGATTCCGATGCTTTGACTCAATGAGTGTCTTCTATCTAGGAGCGTCAGTCGAGGGCCGAGCGGCCGAAAGAAACGTCTGGAGTATTGGCGCGCATGGATTTCCCCGCCTCCGCCGCGCGCCAATCTGCCCTACAGGCCGGCGGGCTCTTAAGATTCGCCAGATTTGCGGTTACGATGGTGACGAATGCAGTGGTATGCGCGGAATCAGGGCGGGCGCGGCGATGGCGGCTGGCGCCGATGGCGTTCGCGCTACCGAGGCCGGCAGCCGGCGTGAGTCTTGCGATCAACTTCCGCCGGCAGTGACACGTATTTGGCGGTGGGCCATTCCGTCATCCGGCGTCGCCTAATTCCGTGGCGAGCGCGCTTGACGACAACGCAATCAAACGTCCCGTTAACATCCTTCACCCGGAACGACTTCCATGATGAGACGCATTAGCTTTGGACTGTTCGTGCTCTTCTGGGCTTGCTGCTTCGCGCGGGGTGGTGAGGCCAAGCTGGTGCGTTATCCCGACTACGACCGCGGCAAGGTTGCGTTTACCTTCATGGGTGACATCTGGATCGCCGACGAAGACGGCAAGAACCTGCGGCGCCTTACGGTCCACACCGCGCGCGACATTCACCCCCGGTTTTCGCCCGACGGCGAGTCGATCGCGTTTTCGTCGGATCGCGAAGGAAACATGGACGTTTACGTGATCGCGGTTGCAGGCGGCCCGGCGAAACGGCTGACCGTTCACTCGGCCGACGATACGGTGCTCGACTGGTCGCCGGACGGCAAGGCGATTCTGTTCGCCAGCCAGCGCGGCGAAGACTTCATGGGCAAGCTTTATGTCGTCTCGCTCGACGGTAGCCAGCCCCGCGACGCCGGCCCCGACATGGGAGTCGCGGGCTCTTATTCGCCCGACGGGACCAAGCTCGCGATCAACCGCAAGTCTCAGTCTTACTGGCGCAAGTACTACCGTGGCGCCTATCAGAGCGACGTGACCGTGATGGACCTGGCCACCAAGACGTTCACCGACGTCGCTCACTTCGACGGCATGGATTCCTGGCCCATGTGGGGCAAAGACGGCTTCATTTATTTCGTGAGCGACCGCGAGGGCAAGGGCCAGACCAACATCTACCGCGTGGGCGAAAAGGGCGGCGAAGCCGAACAAGTTACGCACTTGGGCAGCGGAGACGTCCGATTCCCGGGGATCAGTGCCGACGGTAAGACGATCGTTTTTGAGCACGACTTCGGCATCTGGAAGCTCGACCTCGTTAGCCGGCAGGTGAAACCGATCCCCCTGGTGATCGCGGCCGAAACACAGGAGACACTCACCGAATACCGCGAATTCAACTCGACCGTTGATGAGTACGACCTCGCGCCCGACGGCAGGCGGATCGTGTTCTCGGTTCACGGTGATCTGTTCACGGCCCCGGCCGATGAGGGCGACCTGCGCCAGCTCACCGAAGGCGCCGCCCGCGACCGTGACGTGCTCTATTCGCCCGACGGTAAGTGGATCGCCTTCGTCTCCGACCAGACCGGCCGCGAGGAGATTCACGTGATCGCCGCCGACGGCGCCGGACCGGCCAAGCGCGTGACCGACCTCGACACCCTGAAAAGCTCCTTCGTCTGGTCTCCCGACAGCAAGTCGATCGCCTTCGTGACGTCCGACCGCAAGCTGTTCACAATCGGCGCCGACGGCAAGAACCAAAAGGAGCTGGCCTCCTCGAACTACGGGCCGATCGGCAGCCCGGTCTGGTCGCCCGACGGTAAGTTGATTGCATACTCCAAGCCCGACGTCTCGCGCGCAGCGACGTCTACCTGATCCCGAGCGGTGGCGGCGAGGAAAAGAAGATCTCGTTCGACTCGGCCAACGAAGTCAATCCCCGCTTCTCGGCCGACGGCACCAAGGTCTACTTCCTGCGCCGCGAAGGTGATTTCAGCGCCGAAGCGCGGCCGACGTCGCATCTTTTCTGCGTACCGCTCGAGAAGCTTACCCGCGACCCGAATGAGCCCGAGCAGCGGCCGGATGGTTCAGCATCCGATGCCGGCGCCGAACCGCGCCGGGGGATGGGTACGGCGGCGCGGCCGGTCACGGCCAAGACGCCCGTGATCGATTGGGCGGGCCTCAAGCGCCGCACGCGCCAGGTCACGACCACGGCGTCGGTCATGAGTTATGTCCCCGCGGTCGATGGCCGCACGCTCATCTTCGTGGGTTCCGAGCCGGGCGGCGGCGGCCCGGGAGGTCCGGGCGGATTCGGCGGCCGGGGCGGCGGCGGCACACCGTCGATCTACACGATTCAAGATAACGGCAAGCGCATGTCTCGGATCGCCACCGGCACGCCGCGGCCTGCCGCCAACCCCGAAGAAGACCAGCCCCCCCCTCGTGGGTTCCGCGGCGGGTTCCGCGGCGGCATCTTCAACCTCCGACTCACCCGCGACGGCCGCACGCTCTTTTTCCAGGAGGGCGAGTCGGTTTATAGCACGCCGGTCGGAGGAGGGGGTGGCGGCGGAGGCGGGGCCCCCGCAATGTTTGCCGCAGCCGGTGGCGGACCGCGCGGCTCGGGCGCCCTTGACGCCGGTGCAGCCGGCCCAGCCGGCGGCGGCGGACAAGCGCGCCGGCGGATCAACTTCACCGTCTCGGTCCGCGTCGACAAGCCCCAGGAATGGGACGAAATGTTCGACGACGCCTGGCGCTCCATGAAATATCGCTTCTACGACCCGAAGCTCCACGGCACCGACTGGGACGCGATGCGCGCCAAGTACAAACCGCTCGTCGCATACGTTGCCGATCGTTATGAATTGATGAACATAATCAACGAGATGATCGGCGAGCTGAACGCGTCGCATACCGGCGCCGCGGTCGGCCGCGGTCGCGGGGCAGGCGCCGCGGCGGCGCACCCATCATGACCAGGCACCTGGGCCTCGACCTCGTTCCCGACCGGGCCAGCGGCCGTTACAAGGTCGCGCACGTCTACGAAGACGGGCCCGCCGATAAAGACTGGATCAAGGTCGAGAAAGGGAACTACTTGATTGCCATCGACGGCAAACCCTTGAAGGCCGGCGACAACTACGAAACGTTTCTGGGCCGGCGGCTCAATCGCAAGGTCGAGCTCACGTTCAACTCCAAGCCCGTCCCCGAAGGCGCGTGGACGGTCAAGTACGAGCCGATTGCGATGACGGCCTTCAGCAATCTCCGCTACGAGCGCTGGGTGAAGGAACGGCGCGCCACAGTCGACAAGCTCTCCGGCAATCGCGTAGGGTACTTGCACATCAAGGGGATGGATCAACCGTCGCTGGCGCGGTTCAAGAAAGAGCTGGCCGAATACCGTCACAAAGAGGGCCTCGTGATCGACGAGCGCTGGAACGGCGGCGGCAACATCGAGCAGGAGCTGCTTGGCATACTGGTCCAGCGCCCCTACGAAATGTGGCAGCCGCGCGGCGTCGAGCCGACCGAGAGGCCGTTCACGGGTTACTTCGGGCCCAAGGTCGTGCTTCAGAACTGGCGCAGTGCGTCCAACGCCGAGATGTTCCCCGCCGGCTTCCGGGCCCTGGGGCTGGGCAAGGTCATCGGCACGCCGACCATGGGGGCAGTCATCGGCACTGGCAGCTATTCGCTGATCGACGGTTCGACGATCCGCACTCCGGGCGTGGGCGTTTTCTTGGCCGACACCGCCCGCACCAACATGGAAAACCACGCCGTTCAGCCCGATGTCTATGTCGAAAACACTCCCGAGGACAACCTCGCCGGCCGCGATCGTCAGCTCGAGGTGGCCGTGCACGAGGTCATGAAAGAACTGAAGCCCCGCGAGTCCGTCGCCAAGAGCGGCAAGGAGTGAGTGCTCACTCCGGCGCGATCGTCTTGCCACCTTTCGACACGCTGAACGAAGTCGTCCCGATAAGTGGACCGCCCGAGGCGCTGGTCACGCCTGCCAAAACCGTGATGTGGCCTCCCGTGGGGAACGTCTCGGTCCCGGTCAGATCCAGGGTGACCAGCTCACTTCCCGCCGTGTACGACACGGTGAACTTCGTGATCGGATGCAAGATCCGCTTGACCGTTTTCTTGACCTTGGTGGTCGTGACCGTGTCGAGTTGATAGTTGGCCGCGTTGGATGCGGCGGCGTTGAGCGCTGCGTTGAAGTCGAGGGTGAATCCCTTGAGTACGGGTTTTCCAATCGGCTTGCCCTTCTTGTTGAGCTTGCGCTCGAACACCGGCTGCTCACCTACGATCATGACGGGCGTCGGCGTGGGAGTTGGTGTGGGTGTCGGTGTCGGTGTCGGTGTGGGTGTTGGGGTGGGCGTTGGCGTTGGTGTCGGTGTGGGTGTTGGGGTGGGCGTTGGTGTCGGTGTGGGTGTTGGGGTGGGCGTTGGCGTTGGTGTCGGTGTGGGTGTTGGTGTTGGCGTCGGCGTCGGCGTCGGCGTCGGCGTCGGCGATTGCGGTACGACGTTGATCGGCACCGAGGACGTAACGCTCATGAAATCGGTGGAGTCATCCGGTGCGAAACTTACGGTCAGGGTCTGGTCGTTGCCGACGGGAAGCACGGTTCCAGCGGCAGGCGAGTAATTAAACGTCCCGGGCAGGGTCGTCCCGTTGAATGACGCGGTTGCATCGAACTGGTCAGGGCCGAGTGCGGTACCGGCGGTGATGTTTGCGGGATCGACCCAGGTGAGCGTCGGCGTCGCCTGGCCGATCGTCACTGAGATCGTGGTGTTGCTCGGCTGGTCATTGGGTTCGCCGCCGTAAATGATCGAGATCGTCTCGGTCCCGACGCCCGTGGGGGTCGTCGTCACACTGGCGATGCCGTCATCGAGCGTCGGCGTCCCCAGGATTACTGATCCCACTTCGAAGGTCACTGTCCCGGTCGGCACAAAGTTGCCTGCGCCGACGACCTCGACCGAGGCTGTGATTGTCACCGTCTGGCCGAAGACCGGCGCAGGCCGGCAGCGCCGACGGGTCAATCTTGGTGACGTAGTTGGCCGCCGTAACAGTGATCGGGCCTGCGCTCAGGGAGCCGGTCATTCCGCTGTCGGTCACCGTCAGGGTGTAGTCTGTGCCAGGTTCGCTAAAGCTCAATCCGGAGAACGTGGCATATCCGTTCTCGACCGGCTCGGTGAGGGTGCCGTCCAAAGTTGCGCCGCCGGGGTTGTCGCCGATCGCGACCGTTACGGTGCCGGCGTTAATCAGGTTCCCCAGGCTGTCCTGCACCTCGACTTGCAGGCCGAAGCTCTGGCCGGAGACCACGCTCGATGGCGGCGGCGGCGTAATCGTGAGCTTGCTGGGGATCTCGTAGGCGGCCAGGTCGGGAATCAGAAGGTTGGCGACCGGCGTACCCAGCCCGGTGACCAGGTCGTAGCCCTGTCCGGCCGAGTAACCATTATTGCCGTAGAGGATGTCGTGGAAATCAGCCGAAGGGGCCGAGTAGAGCGCCGGCAGCGTCTGGTCGTAACCGGTCAGCGGCTTGCCGCCGGCGAGCGCTCTGCCTTGGTCGGCGATTGCGATCAGGCCGGCCCAGATGGGAGCGGCGGCGCTGGTGCCGGCGTCGCCGAGCCAGCCGACCGCCGACGCCGAGACACTCGACGCGGCGAGGGTGCTGGTGAAGACGTCGTATTCCTGAGCTATCCCGGAATCCATGGCGACGTCCGGAACCGCGCGGGCGTCGCTCGAATCGACGCTGGTGGGGACGACTCCAAACTGCCAGCTCGGCTCGGGCTCGACGGCGCTCAAGCCGCCCCCACTGCCGCTGCCGTCGGTCGCCCCACTGCTTGTCCCATCGCCCCAGCCGACTTCGCCGGACGTGCCGGTCCCAGGGTAGTCGCCAGCAGCGTCGATCACCACCGAGGTGCCGCCAACCGAAACGACATTGGGCGAGGCGGCCGGATAATCCACTGCCGGGGTGTTACCGCCGTTACCGTAGGCCCCATGATCGCCGGAAGCGGCCACGAACGTGACGTCCGGCGTCGCGAAGAGCGAGTCGAGCTCTTGCTCGGTTTCCCCCGTCTTGGGAACGAGCGACTCCGGCCCACCGTAACTTAAGCTGACGACCGAGACGCCCGGTATCTCCGAGGCTTGCTGCATCCCTTGGAGCAAGTTCAGAAATGAAGCGTTCGAGTTATTGGACTCGTACTCTGCGTCGTAAACGATGATCGACGCATCGGGCGCGATCGCGTGCGCCCACTCCACGTCGAGCGACGCCTCGCCGACTATGGTGTCGTTCTGGGTGGTCGACCCGTTCTGGTACACAACCTGGAAGCTCGGGGGATTCGGAATCCCGAAGTATTGATCGAAGGTATTCAGATCGGCTTCGAGCGTCGGGTCGACCCCCTCCTCGACGATGGCGATCGTTTGGCCGGCGCCGTCGCCCGTGACGGTCGTGCCGTCCGGGCCCGTGAAGCTGATCTGGTTGATGCCGTACGCACTCAGAAGCTGTTGCGGCGTGATCTGACTGCTGAAGAGCGACAACTCCCCGGCGACCGTGTACGAGTCGAACTCAGAATCGGTGAACGACAGGTAATTCGTTCCGCTCACATCCTGGTAGACGATTCCCAGTGGAGTGCCTTCCGACGCGCTGGTGGGGTCGGCCAGGAAAGCATCGAGTGCAGAGTTGATGTGCACGATTCCCGCGCCGCCGCCGTAAAGCGACGAGTTGCTTGCAGCCAGGATGAAGTTGTTCTGCGAGTCAACCGCGATCCCGTTGCTTTCGATGGTCGGCACGCTCGTCAGGCCGAGTGCGGGAATAAACGGCTGGGGGCTGCTGCCCGAGTCGTAAAAGAGACTGAACCCGACCGCGACGTTATTGGCCGAGATCAACGCGGTCGGACTGTACGGCAGGGTCGCAAGGACTGTCCCCTGCGAATCGACGGCAACCCCCTGCGGCGATACCGAAGCTCCATCGCTCGGCGGCGGCGAGGCCGCAAGAACCGTCCCGACCACATCGGTGTCCGACGATCCGTACGTCAACCGCAGCACGAAATCCCAGTCGTTCGACTGACCAGCGACCACGATCGAGTTCTCGTAAATGCCGAAGTCGCCGAACGTCGCGCCGGCTAGATTGATGTCGCTCGTGATGTTCTCCGAAGTGCCGGTCTGGACGTCGTAGACGCTGGACGCACTGGGAGTAATGCCAGCCAAACTGTTGCCATAAGCAAAGTATGACTCCGATGCAGGATCGATCGCGAAGAGCTGCCCGTTGGGCTCGAGCTCCAAGATGTCGCTCGAAGGCAAGGTGCCGCTCGAAGAAGTGACCGGCAACGTCGCTGATGACCCGACCATGCTTAACATGCCGGGATCGCCGCTAATCGTGGCCACGTTGCCGCCGCGACCCTCAGGCGGGACCTCGTAGATGGACTGCTCCCCGCCACCGGAGTCGTAGCTGACGAAAATGTCGCCCGACGTGTTGATCGCAACACCGGTGATGCCCGGGAACGACAGAACCGTTCGTTGCTCAAGCTCTGCTAGGCACGGATACACCCGCCGGACGCGGCGGCTCCGCCGCTGTCTCCGGGTGTCGAATTGTGAAGGCATGAATCTCGAGTTCTCCCGCTCGATGTCTCCTGGTGTCAAACTCTCTCCTGGCTCTGGATGTCGGCACGCGTGCCCAACGTACCGCAATCTTAGTCGCTTAATAGTAGTCGTTACTGGCGCGATTGGTGCGTCGCCAAGAAGAACGATTTACCAAAATTATGGAACGCCGTTTGGCAGCCTCAAGTTGACAAATGAGCAGAACGCTCCGTTGCATCTGAGAATCTGGCAAGAACTCGCCGGTAATGCTGGAGAGAATAGGCGCACGGCGGGGGTCGCAAGACCGCCGCGAACAACCCGGCCTCCGTGTGCGATTGGTCCGATCCGTCCCATCCGTTCCATCCGTCCGATCGTTTTCGTCGGGCGCGGCGGTATGGGCTCCCTCACGATCAAAGTCAGTGAAAGTCGCGCGACATGCGGCCGAGGCTGGGGACCTTGTCGGTCACGTCTTCGAGCCGGTCGACGATGAGATGAATCACGCCGTCCTGCGCCTGCAAGCGGCCCGAGGCAATCAGTGCCGCGGCGTGGCGGGCCGCGCGGCTATACCGCTCCCAAACCGGCGGCCTGACGATCAAGTTGACGCTGCCGGTCTCGTCCTCGAGCGTCATGAAGGTGATCCCCTTGGCGGTTGCCGGCCGCTGCCTCACGAGCACCAGGCCCGCGACGCGATAGCGCCTGCCGGACCTTAATTGGGGGAGGGCACTCGCCGTCATGACGCGCTCTTTCACCAGCCATTCACGCAGGGGGGCAAAAGGATGTCCGCGCAGCGATAACCCCTGGGCGTGATAGTCGTGGATGACTTCCTCTGCCGGCGAGAGCGAGGGCAGGGGCGGTGGCGCAAGGTCGGGAAGATCGGCGAGCAAGGGCCCCTCTGCCGGCGGAGCCAGCGACATCCAGAGCGCCTCGCGGCGCGACAGGCCCAGTGAGCAAAATGCATCGGCGGCCGCCAGCCGCGAGAGCACCGCGGCCGTGAGGCGAGTGCGAACGACGAAGTCGTGATACGAATCAAAGGGCTTTTGCCGGCGCTCGGCGACCACGGTCATGGCCGCGGTTTGCGCAGGCCCTTGACGGTCGAAAAGCCCAGCCGCACTGCCGGCGCAGGATCGCCCTGGCCGCGCTCGAGAGTGCAGTCCCAGTCGCTGTGATTGACGTCGACGGGACGAACCTCGACGCCATGCCGGCGCGCGTCGGCCACCAGTTGCGCAGGCCCGTAAAAGCCCATCGGCAAGCTGTTCAAGATGGCAGCCAGAAAAATCGCGGGGTGATGGCACTTGATCCAGGCCGACACATAAACCAATAGCGCAAACGAGGCCGCATGCGATTCGGGAAAGCCATAGGAGCCGAAGCCTTCGATCTGGGAAAAAAAGTTGCGGGCGAATTCCTCGGAGTAGCCGTTTTTCAGCATGCCCTCGATCAACCGATGCTCGAACTGGTTGATCACTCCGCTCTTCCGCCAGGCGCCCATGGCGCGGCGCAGTTGATCGGCTTCACCGGGCGTGAAGCCGGCGGCCACCACCACCAGCTTCATGGCCTGCTCCTGGAAAAGCGGCACGCCCAGGGTCTTTTTAAGGACCTCGCGCACCGCCTCGCTGGGGTAGGACACCGGCTCTCCTCCGCATCGTCTGCGCAGGTAGGGGTGGACCATCTTCCCCTGGATCGGACCGGGCCGCACGATCGCCACCTCGATCACCAGATCGTAAAACCGCTCCGGCTTCAAGCGCGGCAACATGCTCATCTGTGCGCGCGACTCGATCTGAAACACGCCAACCGTGTCGGCGCTGAATCATGGCGTAAACCGCGGGGTCTTCGGCCGGGACGTCGGCCAGCGCCCACGACCGGCCGGTCTGCTCCCGCAAGAGGTCGAGGCTGCGGCGAATGGCCGAGAGCATGCCGAGCGCCAGGCAGTCGACCTTGAGGATGCCCAGGGCATCAAGGTCGTCTTTGTCCCATTGCACGACGGTGCGGCCGGGCATGGCGGCGTTTTCGATCGGCACAATCTCGCAGAGCGGCAACCGGGTCAGCACCATGCCGCCGACGTGCTGCGAAAGATGACGGGGAAAGCCCAGGATCTCGCGAACCAGATGGATCAACTGACGACCAAGCCGGCTCGAGGCGTCGAGGCCCGCCTCGGCGAAGTGAACGCAGAGCTCGGCGCCGTCGTGAGCATAACCGACCGTTTTGGCCAGCGCGTCGACCCGGTCGAGCGACAAGCCCAATGCCTTGCCGACGTCGCGCACGGCGGAGCGCGGCCGATACGTGATCAGTTCGGCGGTCATTCCCGCCCGGTCGCGGCCGTACTTCTCGTAAATATACTGCAGCACCTCCTCCCTTCTTTGATGCTCGAAATCGATGTCGATATCGGGGGCTTCGGCCCGGTCCTTGGAGATGAACCGCTCGAAGAGGACGTCGATGCGGTCGGGGTCGACGGCCGTGACCCCCAGGCAGTAGCAGACGGCCGAGTTGGCCGCCGAGCCGCGCCCTGGCAGAGGATGCCCTCGCCACGGGCAAAGCGAACCAGGTCCCAGACGGTGAGAAAATAGGACGCGTAGTCGAGCTCTTCGATAATGGCCAGCTCGCGCTCGATGAGCTGGGCGACCTTGTCGGGCACGCCGGCGGGGTAACGCTCGCGCACTCCGGCCCACGCGAGACGCACCAGGTAGGAAAAGGGCGTCTCGCCGGGCGGGCACAATTCCTCGGGATATTCATAGCGCAGCTCTTCGAGCGAGAAGTTCAGCGCGGTCGGCGACTTCGCCGGTGCGCCGGACGGCGGCGGAACACCCGGCGAACTGCGCCACGATTTCGTCGATCGCCCGCTGCCGTCGTTCGGCGTTGGGAAAGCGGGCACTTCCCAGCTCGGCGACGGTCGTCTTCAAGCGAATGGCCGTGAGCACGTCTTGAAGATAACGCCGGCTGGCGTCGTGGTAATGAACGTCGCCCGCGGCCAAGAGCGGCACGCGCGGCCCGGGCCGCATGGTCCCATTCTTCCAGTCGGCGCCGGTCGCATGGGCCGCGATGGAGCTCGGCCACTGCGTAGGTGCGATCGCCAAATACGTCGCGCCACCGTTGCAGTTCCGATCTGGCAAGATCGGCTCGCGGCAGCAAAACGCCCGCCAGCAAACCGGCGCTGTGCAGGGCGACGTCGGCGAAACCGAGCCGGCATTCTCCCTTGGGAGCCTGGCGCCGGCCTCGGGTCAAGAGCCGGCAGAGCCGGCCGTAGCCTTCACGGTTCATCGCCCACAGCAAGATCGGGCCGGCGTCGATCATCGTGATCTCAGCCCCGACGATGAGCTTGAGGCCGAACTTGCGGGCCGCCACGTGGGCGCGCACCGCACCCGCCAGGCTGTTCCGGTCGGTGACTGCCATCCCCCCGTAGCCCAGCCTGGCGGCCTGCTCGGCCAGCTCGTCGGGGTGGGATGCTCCCTCCAGAAACGAGAAGTTCGTCTTGCAGTGGAGCTCGACATAACGGACCGGCGCAGCCGCTGCCGGCCGGGCGAGCACATCCGGTGTGGGCACATGAAGTTTGGGTGGCTGCAATTCGGGCATGGTGCGTCAGTCGAAGTATCCGTGCAGAAACCAGCGGCCACCGCGCTGGTCGCGAAAGACCCACACCTGCGTGCCGTCGGCCCACTCGACGCGGTAATAGTCGCGCTCGACGTCTTCGTGGCGCCACCAGCCCGTCGCAATCCGTTCCGGTCCCCACGAGCGAACCACCACACAGGCTTGTCCTTGCCACACCATGCGAATCGGCGGCCCATCCGGAGCCAGCGCCGTCACCTCGAGCGGCTGCGGTGCGCCCAGACGAAACGGGCGCCCGCGCCACTCTGGCGCGGTCAACCGGCACCGGCTCTCCTGTGCCGGCCCCGCGCTGGCCCAGGGAACAAGTCGGATCGCGTACTCAGGCTGCGGATCGGGAACAACTTGGGCGCGGAGAGCGGCCGTGTCTCCCAGGCGGCTGCCGAGACGCTCAACCAGCGCATTCAACTCCCGGGCGCTTTGGCCGTCTGCTCGTCGCCAGGCCAGAAACACGCTGCGCGGTCGGTTTGCCCCAGCCGCAGCGCCATCCAGCGCACGGCCACGACCCCGCCAGACCACTTGCGGCACTCCCATTGCAGCTCGGCAAGCTGCATCAGATGCCCGGCGTCTCGCGTCGGCTCCACAAGCCTGACCTCGATCGTCACCAGGTCTGACTCTGTCTTCAGTTCGCTCTTGAGCTCGTGGAGGCCCATGCCCAGGCTGCCGGCCTTCGACACCAGCTCCTCGAGCAGTTCGCGGTTGAAAAGCGCCAGGGCAAAGCGATCGTCGAGTGGTATTTCCCACTCGCGAAAAACCGTCAGCGGTTCGCGCAGACGCTCGCAGACAAACGTCTCGGGCAATCGACCCAGGACTTGATCCAGCCGTTTCGGCAAAAGAACGCCGAATCGGCAAGCCAATGTCTCGCGCGGCAGTCGAAGCACGTCGTCGATCGTTGCCAGCCCCAGCGCATGCAGACGATCCAGCACGTCCAGCGGCAGCCGCAGGGCCCAGACGGGAAGGCCCGAGACGACCTTCTCTTCATTTCCCGGTTTTACGAGCGAACCTGCCGCGGCATGCGCCAGCGCCCAGGCCGCCCCCATGCTGCCGGCAAGCGCCAGGCGCACATGGTAGCCTCGTTCCCGCCAGTACGCTTCCACCGCCTGAAGAAAACGCTCCTCTCCGCCCCACAAATGCGCGCAGCCGGTGATCTCGCAGAAGAGCGACTCGGGGCCGGCGCCTTCTTCCACCCCGACGATTGGAGTGAAGCGCTGACAGTCGATCGCCAGTTGCTTTAGCGCGCGTCGGTCGAGAGCGAAATCGGCCGGCAAGAAGCTTGCCTTGGGCAAGAGCGCCTTGGCCTCGGCCAGCGGCTGACCGGCGCATGCGCCGCGCGCTCGGCTTTCGAGCTGCATATCGTGATCACAGGGCGCTCTGCCGTTCCGGCAAACAGGGCCAGCTCACACCGTTTTAGATCGGGCCGCGGCTCGCAGCCTTTGAATCGGCCACTTCGGGAACCAGACGCACAAGACCCGCGGCATGATCGATCTCCCACGTCTGGGCGGTCCCTCCGTAATCGCCCCGGTGATACAAGACCTCGATCCTCACTCGACGGGTATCGCCCGGGCTCGATGCAGGAGGCGTAACCAGCCGATCCCTCGCTGGCGCTTCGGGCTGGTATGACGGCCTGGCATCGCTCGGGCCCCGAGTCAGGGGCGTAACCAGCAGTCGCAAGTCGGCCCAGACCGGCTCTCGCCTGGCCCATGCAGGCCGGAAAATGAACCCGGCGCCTCCTCCTTCCTCCGCCGCCAATTGCCACCGCCGATGGGCCCGCAGCGAAACCGGCCGGTCCAGCCACGCTCCCGTCACCGACACCCCCGGACATCGCAGGCATTGCTCGATCGCCCAGCAGGTCTCCCACAAACTCCGCGGCCTGACGATCAGGGCCCTCCGGGGATCGATGTTCCAACCCGAAAGCGCAGGTGCATGAAATTCCCCTGCTGCGTCCACCATCGCCCAGAACCCCTGACCACGACCTTCCAAGCACCGCGCAACTATCGGCAGGGCAGCGGTGAAAGCACTCCCCCCTCTCGCGCCATCAGCCACTCCACAATCCCCCCCGCGCGTACGCAGAACTCGGGCGAGAAACCTTGCCGCCCTAACGAGGGCGCCCTGTCGTCGCTGTCAAACGAAAACAAGCCGAGATGCCGGCGAAGTTCCTCAACCCTCGGTTTAACTCCCCGGCGCAAGAGACGCAGCTCTTTTCCCATGGATAGCTCCCTCGGCACCAAAAACGAGGTCTCTACCCAAGAATACTAATCTTTTGTACAATAGCTGTCAAGTGAACAGTAAGCGCGGCGTTCCGGAGCCCCCGAAGCGGGGCGACAGCATGTAGCCTGGGGGTGTGAACCCCAGGAACTAGAATTCCATCCGCTGGAATGCCTTGATCCCGATCAAGAGCGGGACAATCGTGCCCAGAGTGCCGATCACGAGGCTCGCCAGAATCGCCACGGTCAGCCAGAACCGAAAGCCGGCATTCGACAGCGCCCAAGCGGTGGAACCGGGATGCTCCACCCCCAGGAAGTAAAGATGGCACGGGACGGCCAGCGCGGTCACGATCGCGAAGATGAAGACAAGGCTGACAAGCAGGTTGAGCGTGCCGCCAAAGCCGACGGCGATCTTGGACGGATCGGACTCGCGCAGGTTGGGCAGCCGGGCGCCCAAGCCGACGCTGATGCCTGAGAGCCCCATGCAGAGCACCGCCACCATCCCGACGTGGAGCGCGATCATCACGGGGCTCATGCCCAGCATCAGGTCGCTCAAGAACACCAGTAGCTCGGTCGCGAACAGCGAGATGCCCACCGAGAAGGCAAACTTGCCCCACAGGATCTGAGCCCGCGCCAACGGGCAACAAACCCAGCACCCAGAAGTTCCGCCCTTCCAGCGACAAGAGCGGAAAGATGAACCGGCTGGTGAAGGTCGAAAGAATGAGTGCCGTCACCGACAAATTCAGAAAGCTGACGAGGTTGCGCCACGACGGGCTTTGGACACCGTAGCCGAGGCGCCGGATGTTGACGAAATAAAACGCCAGGAGGCCGAAGAAGATCAAGAACTGCGACCACTGCGCAGGATCGCGCAGGAAGGTCCGCAAGTCCTTGAGCATGAGCAGGCGAATCGGGCGCGGCAGGAAGAAGAACAGGCGGTGGAACAGCGCATCGAGCGCGTAGAATCGCGCCCGGCGCCGGCTGCTCTTTCCCCCTTGCACCCGGCTGTAACCGCGGAAGTACAAGTCGCGCGCGACCGCCGCCGCGGCCAGGTAGGCCAGCGCGGCATGAGCCGACAACACCATCAAGTAATAACCCGACCGCGACCAATCACCCCGCGCCGACGCCAGCAGCCCTGCCGACATCCAGCGGCTCGGCCACAGCGGATGCTGACAGAACGCCAGCTTGTTTTGCACGTTCCCCAGCCAGTCGGCCGTGAAGCCGTCCCCGGGGGTTCGCCACAGCTGCACGCCCAGGCCGATCACCAGGCCCAGGATCGCGGCGATCGCCACCCCCAGGACCACTTTCTGGCGCTTCGGGAAGATATTGGCGACCACGATCGCCGCACTCGCCCCCAGACTGCCCGCCATCAGGACGAACATCAGCAGGTAGACCAGGAACATCGCGTAGAACGCGGCCGGGGCCTTCACCGTCAGCCCGTAGGCGACCATGAGCGGGCTGCCCAGGAGAAAGAAGCCCCAGCTCGAAATCGCCACCGCCTCGGCGAACTTGTAAGCGAAGATCCGGTCGCAAGTCGCCGGCGTGGTGAGCAAGAACGCCCCCTCGCGCGAGTGAAAGAAGGCCGTGTAGGTGATGATGCCCGTCGAGAAGAAAAGCATGATCGATATCGACAGGAAGAACATGCTAAAAAGATATTCGAATATCGAATTGAACAGCTCGTCGGAAAGGCCGATAAACTCGAACCCGCCGAGAAAAAGGCCAAAGAGCCCCAGCCAGAAGATGATGCTGCAGACCAAGATCATCGACAGCCGCAGGCGAGAGCCGGCCAGAACCGAGCGGACGGTGTTCTTGGTCAGGCACCAGCGCAGGCGGCGCAGCGCGCGGGCCGTCTGAAGGGCGCGTCGCAGGCGGCAGGCGAGCCCATCGGTCTGGCGCTGGAAAGGGCGACGCTCATGGCCGTGCCTCGGCTGATTCTCTTAGAAGCGGCGCCATTGCCGGAAGCGCGATGGTCTCCGGTCAGTTTCAAGAACAGGTCCTCGAGCGGCCCGTGATGCTGCACCTGCAGCCGAAGCTCGTCGAGCGTGCCGACGGCCAGCATCTGGCCGTGATCGACGATGCCGATCCGGTCGGCGAGCTCCTCGGCGATGGCCAGGAGGTGGGTCGACATGAGCACGGTGCATCCCGAGCGGACTTGGCGCAGGAACAGGTCCTTGACGATCCGGGCACTGCGCGGGTCGAGCCCGACCAGCGGCTCGTCGACGACCAGCACCGTGGGGTCATGCACCAGCGCCGACGCAAAGACGACCCGCTGCTTCATGCCCTGCGAATAACTCTCGCAGAGCTCGTCGACGTAGTCGCCCATCTCGAAGGTCTCGATCAGCTCGTCGATCCGGCGAGCGGCGCGGTCGCGGTCCAGGCCGTACATCTCGACGACGAACTTGAGGAATTCGCGCCCGTGAGCTTGTCGTACAGATACGGCTGATCGGGAACGTAGCCGAGCAGCTGGCGCGCCTGCGGGGTCGAGGCGTCGAAGCCGCCCACGCGGACCGTCCCCTCGTTGGGCGCCAGGAGGCCGCAGATCATCTTGATCGTGGTGGTCTTGCCGGCGCCGTTGGGCCCGAGGAACGCAAAGAGCTCGCCGGGAGACACCTCGAGGTCGAGCCGATCGACGGCGCACTTGGTTCCGAACCGCTTGGTCACGCCGCAGAGTACGATCATGAACCTGGCTCCTGGTCTGTGTGGTGCCCGCGCCGAATTCCCCGTCGGGCCGACGCTCGAGCACCAGCCGCACGAACGGAAACGGCACCTCCTGCCGCAAGATCGCCCCGTCGGTCCTGACCCAGGTCTGCATCGCCAACGGCCCCATGTGCTGGACGACCTCGAACGTGGTGACGGGGTTGCCGTCCCAGTTGATCAAGCTGCGCCTGGCTCACCTCGGCGCGCACATTGTCGACCTGACCGGAGAACGGATTGATGACCCGCGACTCCCACCGCTGGCCCACGTGCAGCCCGGGCAGTCGATCGAGCGGACCGAGCATGTCGTGCACGACGCCGCGCGGCTCGTAGGCGAAATCAGCGTCTGGTTCAGGATCGGCACCGGGCCCTTGGAGACGATTTCCATCTTCGTCCCCTTGAGCTGACCCTGGACCTTGAGGAGGGTCTCGAGCGACTCCGCGATTTGACGTCGAGATCGAACGAGTTCAGGTTCCCGGATGGGTCGACGCGATACAGGCTCTCGAACCGAGAGCTTCATGCTCGCCCTGGTCGCGAACGGCGTTCCTCTCAGCAAGCCGCCGGCGTCGAGATTCGACGCGACTGGTCAGCTCGAACCAGCCGTCGGGCCGGCGCGACGACTGCGTGACCGCTTCGCCGACCGTGCCGCCGCACGTCGGGCGACCGCGGATCGTCGATCACCTGCACGCTCCAGCGCACCGGCTTGCTCGAGTCACCCGCCAGCGCGATCGCCCGCAGATCGGGCGGATAACCCACCGTCAGCTCGGGGATGACGTCCCACGTCAAGAGACAGAATGCGGCGATCGACCAGTAGATCAGAATGGCCAGCGAGACGAAGCGAGACGGCATGGCCCCAAACTCCCCTGCGACACAGACCACCTAATGCTATGCTATGCGCCCACTCGCCTCCGAACAATGGTCTCACCGATCGCGACGGCAACCCACGTAGGTGCATGGAATCGTAATGCTTGGGTTGACCATTTCGAGGCAAGATCGTAAGGTTGAAAAGGTAATCGGCTCGACCACGTCTCAGGCAGGGCCCTCCCGGTCGGCACCACGACTCGTCGCCCTCGAGCACTGGTCGGGTTCCGCACATACGTCCCCTTCACCCAGGATCGGGATGTCCGATGCGAAAAACGAGCAAATGGCTGCTCTGGTCCAGCCTCGGCCTTGGGATCGTGGTGTCGATTCCGGAGCCGGCTGGCTTTCGCTTGACCTACCAGCCTTCCTACTATCGTGACATGGTTCGGCTGACGAGGGAACAGCGCGCGGGCAAGGCCAAGAAGTTTGTCGCGCAGAGCCTTCAGCTCCGCAACGATATCTGCAACGAGCCGACCTGGGAGGCCGTGTTCACCGATCAGGAGGTCAACGCCTGGCTGGCCGAAGACCTCGTCACCCATTTCGCCGACCAGCTTCCGCCGGAAGTCAACGAGCCGCGGGTGCTGTTCGATCTGGACCGCATGACCCTTGCCTTTCAGCTTCGCCAGGGCGGCGTCCAGTCGGTGATCACGGTGGTCGCCCGGCCGCGGGTCCCGCAGGGAAACACCGTCGAGCTGACGCTGGAGAAGATCCGCGCGGGAATCTTGCCGGTACCCGCCGACAATGTCCTCGACCGGATCATCGAGTATGCACGCTACCATGGGGTCGACGTTGAATGGAGCCGAAAGGACGGATATCCCGTGGTCGTTATTGCGTTATACGCCCAATATCGACCGAGAGGACGTTCAACTCGAAGAACTTCAGATCCTCGCCGGCCAGATTCGGCTGGCGGGCCATTCCGATCGGACCAAGGGGGCTTTCACCGGCCCACTCTCCCGTCGCGCAGGGTCCTTCAATCCAAGTTCCCGATCCGGAAAATCCACGATCCGGTCTTGCCCGAGCCGAGCCCGACCGCACGCAGGTCGACCACGCCCACCAGTTGACTGCCGTTCACAAGCCGCGCGAACGTGCTCGGCCGTCCAGAACTCAGCATTCGATACGTCCCGCTGTCGACCCGCCTGACGTTCCCTCGATCCCCGGAGACCGGGCCCTCGTATTCGAGGTAGACACGCCGATGGTCGCCCAGTCGGCGGGCAGGGAGGTCTTCCGACCGGCAACGATCGGCGCATCGATGGCCCAGGTCGCAGAGAACGTCGCCGATTTCGAGCATGAAGTCCCAGTGGACTCCGTTCCAGACGATGCTCGAGCACGACAAAGCGGGGCATCGGCAGGTCGCTCCAGTGCGTCGATCACCAATCGCTACCCACACTTCCAGATTGCGGTATTCCGCGACGAGTCCAGGCTGCCGCACGCCGCTCCCGAGGCCGCTGACTGTGCGTTTCGCGTGTCGAACTGGTCGGCGCTGGTGTCACAGTCGCGCTATCCCTCCCGACCGGCCTCGGGTGCTCAAGCCGGAGCTCGCTCTGCCGACAGACGATTAGCGACTGCCCTATCGTCACCGACCGGGTGCCGGAATAATGGTGGGACTTTCAAGGCGATGGGCGGACCGCAGACCGGCACCGCTTCGAGCATTCTGGGGCGATCGATTCGCTGACATTGGCGGCAGAGGAGAGAGTTTGCGTGACTCCCAAAGAAGTGTTGGCACAGATCAGGCAGCGCGAGGTCACGACGGTCGACCTGCGGTTCATGGATTTTCCCGGCGTCTGGCAGCATTTCTCGATTCCCGCCGACGCGCTCACCGAGGAGACGTTCGAGGAAGGAATCGGCTTCGACGGCTCGAGCGTCGTCGGCTGGCGCGCGATCAACGAGGCCGACCTGCTGGTCGTCCCCCAGCCCGAGACGGCGCTCATCGATCCGTTTCCGTCGCAGCCGACCTTGACGATGATCTGCAACATCCACGACCCGATCACCCACCAGGACTACACCCGCGACCCGCGCAACATCGCCCGCAAGGCGACCAGCTACATGCGCAACACGGGCGTGGCCGATCAGTGTCTGCTGGCGCCCGAGCTCGAGTTCTTCGTCTTCGACAACGTCCAGTTCGACCAGCGGGGGCACGAGGCGTTCTATCACGTCGATTCGGTCGGAAGGGGCCTGGAACCGCGGCCGGGTCGAGACGCCCAACCTCGGCTACAAGGCCGGGCTCCGGGCTGGGCTACTTTCCCGTGCCCGCCGACCGACAGCCTGGTGGACCTGCGCTCCGAGATGGCCCAGCGGATGGCCGAATGCGGCATCGCGCACGGCGGCCCACTTTCACGAGGTCGCCACCGGCGGCCAGTGCGAGATCGACCTCATGCCGCAGCTCGCTGGTCGAGAGTGCCGACCAGGTCGTGATGGCCCGGTACATCATCCGCAACGTCGCCCGCCGCAGCGGCAAGACCGCCACGTTCATGCCCAAGCCGCTCTATCGGCGACAACGGCTCGGGCATGCACACGCACCTGACGCTCTGGAAAGACGACCAGCCGCTCCTGGCCGGCCAGGGCTACGCCGGCCTGAGCGACCTGGGAATCCACGCCATCGGCGGCCTGCTCAAGCACGCCCAGGCCCTCTGCGCCTTTGCCAACCCCACCACCAACAGCTACAAGCGGCTGGTGCCGGCTTCGAGGCCCCGACCAAGATCTCCTACAGCCGCCGCAACCGCGCCGCCATCATCCGCGTTCCCGTCAACAGCTCGAGCCCCAGGAGCCGGCGGATCGAGTATCGCGGGCCCGACAGCGCCGCCAATCCGTACCTGCTCGTTTTCCGCCATGCTCATGGCCGTGCTCGACGGCATCCAGAACAAGCTGCGGCCCGGCGAGCCGCTCGACAAGGACATCTACGACCTTCAGCCCGAGGAGCTCGACAACGTCCCGCCCACCCCGCGCTCGCTCGAGGCCTCGCTCGACGCCCTGCGAGGCCGACCACGACTTCCTGCTCCGCGGCGACGTCTTCACGCCCGACGTGATCGACACCTGGATCTGGTACAAGCAGACCCACGAAGTCGAGACGATCCGCGTTCGTCCCCATCCCTACGAGTTTGCTCTGTACTACGACGTGTAAAGCATCTGAGATGCTTGTCGAGAGGCGTCACTCGACGTGGCAGGCTGGGAGGTGCGGAAGGTATCGGTCGATGCGCCGTGGGGCGTGCCGGCCGCCTCGTCGCCCAGCGGCTTCTTCTCGGGCCGCAAGGCGAAGATCACCAGCGTGATCGCACCGATGACGAGCATGTTGTCGGCGAAGTTGAAGATCGCGCAGTCGAAGCCGATCGGATCGACGTGGAAGTGGACGAAGTCGCGAACGTGGCCGAAGGCGAGGCGATCGTAGCAGTTGCCCAGCGCACCGGCCATGATCAGAGCCGAGCGCGACGGTCAAGACCCGGCTCGAGGCCGCGCCGAGGACGAACAGGTAGTAGCAGATGACGATCGCCGCCACCACCGAGAGGCCCGGCGAAGATCATGCTGCTGCCGGGGATTCTGCGAGCCGAATCCCCAGAGCGCGCCGGTGTTGTAGCTGGTGTGCAGCTCGAGGATGCGCGGGATAATCGTCTTGGGCGGCGCACCGGGGGGCCCGACCTTGGCGAAAAGACCAGCGACTTGGTCACCAGATCGAACGTGGTGCCGCCGATCGCGATGCGACCAGAAGAGCACCCACCGGCCGAGACCGACCGTTCCCTCACCCCTCATTCGCCTCCCTCCAGCTTCCGTGCACATTGAATGCAATGCCGCGCATAGGGAATGGCCTGCAGCCGCGGCTTCGCGATCGGCTCGCCGCACTCCACGCATTGCCCGAACGTTCCTTTCTCCATCCGTCCCAGGGCCTCGTTCGACCAGCTCGAGCGTCCCTTGCTCGTTCTCGATCAGTCCCAGGGTGAACTCCTGATCGTAATTGTCCGTACCCAGGTCGGCCATGTGCAACGGAACGTTCGACAGGTTGCCGGTGCCGCCGGCATTGTCGCGGCGCAGCGCCTCGTCGGTCATCTGGTCCAGGTCGCCGCGCAGCCGAGACCGCAGGCTCTCGAGCACCTGCGCGAAACGACACCAGCTCTTCCTTCTTCATCACGCTCGCCATTGAATCCCACCCCTTCCGCACCGCTCTGCCGCCAGACGGATTCAATCGGACCGAGGAGGGACAGGATCGCCAAATCCTAGACCCTCACCGATATCGTGTCAATCCGAACACCGTCGTGGCCCTGTCAAAGATCAATCGTGGGCGTTTCGCACGCTGGCGCACCGCCCTGGTACCCAAGAATCAAGCCTACACCGAGCACGGCTGCGCAAAACCACCCCTAAATTCGTTTTGTGACGGCAGCTCCGCCTGATCCACAATCGAGCGACCGAGCACGCTGGCGTTCCCAGCGCGATGGTGAGTTTCCCGTTACGATGGTCGCGTCGGTACCATGGACCGGGCTCTTCTAGCTGACGTTTCTCGGTTGGCGCATCGGAAACATGAACACCGACGTCGCCGAAGACGATCTTCATCACGGGCGCGACCGGGCTGGTCGGCAGCCACGCCACCGAGGAGGCCTCGAAGCGCGGCCATCGCGTGCGGGCGCTGGTGCGGCCGACCAGCGACACGCGCTGGCTCGACCAGTGGGGCGTCGAGACCGTGGTCGGCGACCTCGAAGACGCCCGAGGCACTCGAGGCCGGAGTCAGCCGGCGCCGACTGGGTCTTCAACTGCGCCGCCAAGGTCGGCGACTGGGGCACGCTCCAGGAGTTCCGCCGCTTGAACGTCGACGCCCTCCGCTACCTGCTCGAGGCCGCTGCGGGCCGCGCAGGCTCGAGCGGTTCGTGCACGTCAGCTCGCTCGGCGTTTACGAGGGCCGCGACCATTACGGCACCGACGAGACCGTCCCGCCGGCCGCCAACTCGCTCGACGCCTACACCCGCTCCAAGACCGAGGCCGAGGCGCTCGTGCTCGAGTACCACCGCGAGCCGCGGCCTGCCCGCGGCGATCGTCCGCCCCGGCTTCATCTACGGCGAGCGCGACCGCACCGTCTTGCCCAAGCTGCTTGGACAGCGCTCAGGCGCGGCCGCTTCTTTTACTTCGGCTCGGGCGATCAGGTGCTCAACTGCATCTATGTCAAGAACCTGGTCGATGGGATCTTTCTGCGCCGCGATCGAGCCCGCTGCCGATCGGCGAGGTTTTCAACGTGACCGACGGCGAGCGCATCACCAAGAAGCAGTTCGTCGGCCGGGTGGCCGAGCTGGCCGGACTGGCGCCGCCGACACGCCGGCTGCCGCTCTGCCTCGCGCGGGTCCTGGCCAACGGTTGTCGAAGGCGGTGCCAAGCTGCGCGGCGCCAAGAACCCGCCGCTCATCAACAAGGCTCGGTTCAAGTTCCTGGGGCTCAACCTCGACTATTCGATCGAAAAGGCCAGGCGCGTGCTCGGCTATCAACCTCCCTTCACGTTCGTAGAGGGGATCGAACGCGCCATGGCCGAGCACCGGCCGTCGTCAGAGCCGCACGACCGAGATCGCGGCAGCGAGCTGAAGAATGCTAAAAGCTGCGGGGCAGAGATTTCTTTCCGCTTTCCAGAGCAGGAGAACCATCATGAGCAACGTCAAAGGCAAGCGCGTGGCCGTCTTGGTCGAGAAGTTTTACGAGGATCTCGAGCTGTGGTATCCGGTCCTGAGGCTGCGCGAGGCCGGCTGCGACGTGAAGATCGTCGGGCCCAAGGCGGGTGAAACGTACGCGTCGAAACACGGTTATCCGGCCAAGTCCGAGGTGGCGGCCAGCGAGGTGAAGGCGACCGATTTCGACGCGATCATCATCCCGGGCGGTTACTCGCCCGATCACATGCGGCGGCACCCGCCCATGGTCGACCTGGTGACGCAGGCAGCTCGGCTGGGCAAGGTCCTGGCCTCGATTTGCCACGGCCCCTGGATGCTCTGCTCGGCCAAATGCTTGAAGGGCAAGAAAGTCACGGGTTTCTTCGCGATTCGCGACGACGTCGAAAACGCCGGCGGAATCTGGCAAGACGCCGCCTGTGTTCGCGATGGCAACATCGTCACCAGCCGGACTCCCGACGATTTGCCCGCCTTCATGCAGGGCATCTTCGCGGCGCTCGAGGCGCAAGCGTGAGGTTGCGAACCGAAGCTCGTCTAGGATATGGCGTGAGACCCGGCCCACTTCTAACAGGGGTCGGGCGGCTCCAATTGGCAGGGATCGGGCGGCTCGTCGAGGGCCGCGACGACCGTTTCGGCGTTCGCCGACGGGGATTCATGCGGAAAGGCCGCCGCCGCGATGCTCGGGACGTGGGGTAGCAGCGAGATTGGCGAAGGTGCCAGCCGCTCCTCGATCGACTCGACGTCGAGGCTGGTTGATCGCCGCCGCCGTGCCGGCGCCCGCAGCCGGCGAGCCAAGGTCACCAGTTTCATGAGTGAAGTCTCCGTTCAGGGGAAAGGCGCGCGCCGCGACGTGCGATGCCTATTGTGAGAACCGCGCGGCGCGGCGGTTTGTCCACAGGCTGGACGCTCTCTCCCACGATTTTTTCTTCGATTCGTCGCGGGACGGGTGCGCCGCGCCCGCTGGTCGAATCCGTCTTACCGACCGGATGCGTTACCGTGGATGGACGAAGACGCTATCGCGTTCCTTTGGAGTCTGACCGAGTTATTCGTTGTCTAACCAGGGCGTCCTGGTTGTGTCTCCAGGGCGCCGCAGCGCGGTCCGGCCCACCGCCGGCGATTCGCCGGCCCGAGCAATTTGCTGGAGCACGCTCGGGTCGGCGAACCCGGTCCGACTCACGAAGGGATCACTTGGTCTTGGTGACGTACGTGATCGTGCCGTAGAGCCCGGCGGGCTTGACTGTGCCGGTGCCGGAGAGCCCGACTTTCCCATTGTCGGGCCCTGCGGTGAAGAGCAGGGCGATCTTCGGCCCGGAAGCCCCCAGGCCGGCGCCGAAATGGATAGTCCGGAGCCCGGGGATTGTGAGCGGTTGCCATTCGAGTCGGCAAGCGGTCCCTTGAATCGTCCTGAGGCGTTGTAGGCATCGATTTGCCCGGTGCTGAAATTGCCGACCAAGAGGTCGTTGCTGAACTTGCCGAAACCGGCGGGTGCTTGGGCCATTCCCCACGGTGATTGGAGGTGTCCCGACTTCTTGGTGTCAGAGGCGATCTGTTTCACGAACGTGCCGTCGTTGATGAACTCGGCGACCGCCCCACCCACGTTCTTGGGGCCTCGATACGTGACGTACAGATCGTTCCCGAGGTCATGGACGCCATAGGGCGTAAACCCCTTGGGAAGCTTGGGATCGACGAAGTTGCCCCCCTCGAGCGTCACTCGGTCAAAGGAAGCGTTGTAGACCTCGATACCCGGGCTCGCTCTGGGGTATCGTTGGCGGCGTAGATGTAATCACTGACCGCCGACGGTGCCGGCGGCCAGGCCGGTGTACACCGCCTGCGTCGAGCTGTTATTGACCATGATCACGGCCGAGCTCGTTGCCGCCGAAAGAGCCCGGATTCCAGCCCTCGATGGTGCCCTGGAGCGTGTCAAAGATGTACGTGGCGGGAACGCTAGCCACCGGGCCCTGGGATCGCGAACTCCTTGGTACGGATTGTAGACCACGCCGGTTGGGCCGTTCGGTGTGCTGGAGCCGACCGTGGGGATCGTCACCGTCAAGGGCGACTTCGCGACCGTGCTGCCGTCGGAGCTGATCTGTACATCGTGGCTACGCCCGTACCTTGGTCGGCGACCCACACCGGAGGATCGATTGTGGGTGTCCTGTGGAAAGTTTATGTCCCAGGGGTTGACCAGGCTCGGGTCGGTGATCTGGGCCGTACGTGATCGTGGGATGTTCGACACCAGGTTGGTTATCTTGTAACCGCTGACGGGCTTGTGCGTCGGGAACAGCGAAGTGCTTGTGGACCGCGAGATCATGCGCGGCCGACAACAGGGCACGCTCCTCGAGCCCCTCGACGGCCGGTCGGCGCTCGCGCGACCGCCGCTTGTGCTTGCCTTCGAGCACGGTGTGCTGCAAGTTTCGAGTGGAATGACGCATCAATCACCTCCCCAGAAGAGATAGACGAGAGAGCTCTCTCTACGGCGAGACGCGAGACCGGTACCACGATCTGGGAACTGCGTCGGTTTTCAGCCGAGTTTCCCAGACGTTTCGGCGAGCCGAGGCGCGGCGTTGTCCGAGGGACGCAGGAAATGTCCCGGAACTGGATCGAGAAGGGACCTCGCCCGCCTCGTTTCTTGACGTACGTGAGTTATCACGCGATTCCGGTTCATGAGTGCTGTCTCCTCTCTCAGCAACCTCGGGGCGACGCGATGTGCGGCGGCCCATCATGAGAACCGCGCGGCGCGGCGGTTTGTCCACAGGCGAGGCGATTCGTGGCACGGTTTTTTCGAACGATTCTCGACTTGCGATGGGGGAGATCAGCGTGGTGATACGTCGCGGGTTCTGGAGCGCGGCGCGAGGTCGAGCGTCACGTGTTTTCGTTGCGCGTTGTGAAATGACAATGCGCTCGGTCGAAGGTGGTCCCCCCCTTGCGAAGGGGGGGCCCGGGGGGTGGGGGGCGAGCCTCTGCATCCGTCGAGAGGCGAGCCTCCGCATCCGTTGAGAAACGCTCTCCGGAACCCCCTTAGTCCGAGCCCCCGTCCCCACCCCCCCTGGCCCCCCCTTCGCAAGGGGGGGAACGCCTTTGTACATGGCTCACACCAAAAACGCGTCGCTCGCGACCGTGCGCTGTGCTTGCTGGTCGTCGGCTTTTTATGACGCCGAGGCTACCGCGGATCGGCGAAGACGTTGTTCGGCAGTGGAACAAGTGGCCCGGCCAGCACGGCCTCGGCCTCGGCGCGGAAGGCCGCGAGCTGGCCGCCTCGTCGCTCGCCGAAGGCGACGGGCTCCTCGGGTCCTCGCTGATAGGGGTCGGGGTGTTTTTGCATCCAGCGCGCGGCACGCTCGAGTCGGGCGCTGGCCAGCTCGGCTTGACCCAGCCGGTGATGAGCCATGGCGAGGAACAGGAGGTCGCAGGCTTCCGTCTCGCCATGGCCAGCCTCGAGGCTGCGCTCGAGGATGGTGATCGACTCGGCATACCGGCCAGCGCGATACAGGGCGACGCCCAGCGTGCTCACGCAGACGGGATCCCAGGGACTCAAGTCGACCGCTCGGCGGGCCAGCGCCTGCGCCCGGTCGAGATCGCGCCGTGGCTCGGGCCCGGTCGCCAGCTCCCAGGCGCGGGCGGTGCAAACTTCCGACAGCCATTTCGGGAACAGGCGCTCGTCGGGCTCGAGCTTGAGCGCGGTCTCCCAGTCATCGATCGCCGACTCTTTATTTCCAAGTTGATCATGGACTAGTCCCCGGCAGGACCGAAGGTGCGCGTCGCGTGGCCGCAGCCGAATCGCACTCGTGAAGGTCTCGATTGCTTCCGGAAACCGCCTCAGCTTCGCCAGCGCATGACCGCTAAGATGGTGGGCATGGGCGTCGTTGGGATCGTGCTTCAGTCGCGCGGCAAGGCGCTCGAGCAGCGCTTCGGGAGGCTCGTTAATGAACTCGAGATCGTCGGCCAGCGATCCGTAGTCGACCTGGAGCGGGGGTAGTGGTGGCGCCTTGAATCGGCAGGGTCGTCGCCGGAATAGGCCGGACTGTCCCAGTCGAGGCCCATGCCGTCGAGGTGCTTGCGGATGGCCCGGAGGTTCCATACCTGCACGGCACGGGCCGCGGGGTTGTTCATCACCAGCGCGCGACCCGTCGGGGCTGAACACCGCCGCCCACACGTCACCCAGGTCGGGGCTCGTCAGCTTCGCAACGGTGCGGCCCGTATCGGTCTCGACCAGGCGCAGGATCTTGTCCGGATCCAGGACGAGGAGCGTCCGGCCATCCGGGGAAAAACAGAGGCATTCGCCGCCGATCTGCCGCCCCGCGCCAGGTCCCGACCTCCCAGAGCCGGCAGGGCGGATTCCTCGTCAAGAGCCATTTCCCGTCGGGGCTGAACTCAACGCGAACAGTCCCCTCGATCTCCAGATGTGCGATCGGTGCGGCGTCGCGTATTCGCCAGACCTGGGCACCGTTCTTGCCATGGCTGCCGGTGGCCAGGTATTCCCCGTCCGGGCTGACCGCCACAGAACGGACGTCGTCGAGCGACCTGAGCTGAAACACTCGGTCGGCTGTGCAGACGTAGGCACAGTCGCCGACGGCCAGGGCCACGACCCGACCAAACCTGTCCTCGGCAACCTCGCCGTTCGACGCCGGCAACGGCAGGATGCGGGGCGGGCCGAGGCGGAATTCGCCGCTGTCGAGGTCGAGCCGCACCGGCCACCGCCGCACGCCGGTCGACCCGCTCGTGAGCAAGTCGCCCGAGGCCTCGAATGTGAGATGTGGCGTGTAGCCGATCGGCAGGAAGCCGAGCTCCGCGCCGCCGGCCATGTCCCAGAGCACCACGCCATGGCGGGTGCCCAGCGGCCAGGACCCGACCATCGTGGCGGATCGACAGGCCCTCAAAACAGCGTTGGCCCGGTCGAGACGCTCCGCAGAGTCCGATACTCGAGGGCCGGCTCGACCTGGTAGGTCGTGAGCCGGTCGCCCAAAGACAAGACGACTCGTCCGTCACGGCTGAAGTGACCATCGATCATCGAGTCGCCAGGCTCGCTCAGCCAGCTCCGGCCCAGAATCGGGTCCCAGAGTCGCAGTCGCGCCTCCCAGCCGTCGCTGGCCAGCAACGTGCCGGCCGGGTGGAACGCCGCACGCACGCCACCGTTGGTATGGCCCTCGAGCGTCGCCCGCCGATCGCCCGTGGCGGCGTCCCAGAGGTAAATCTTACGATCGCTCGCCGGTGTCGCCAGCGTGGTGCCGTCGGGACTCCAGGCGACCCAGTCCCCAGCGACGGGCAAAGCGATCGACCGGACGAGCCGGCCGGTCTCCGCCTCGACAGATCCGGCAGGTGGGCAGTCGTCCCTTGGTACAGGATCGCGATCCGGCTCCGTCGGGAGAAAAGTCCAGAAATCGTACGCCGGCATCGGCCCGCGCCACCGCCGGCTGGGCTGACGCGTCGCCAGGTCGTAGATGACGACTTCGCCCTCTTCATGGGCCACGGCGATCCGGCGGCTGTCCGGGCTGAATCGGGCCGCTGCCCACGACGAGCGGCCCGGGTCGTTCGAGGGCGACGGCGCCTGCGTCGACGTCCCAGACGGTCACGCCATGTCCGGGATAATGGTTGGTCGCCAGGTAGCGGCCGTCGGGGCTGAAGCCGAAGACCAAGACCTCCCGATCGCCACGGGCGTGGAAGCGGGCGACTTCCTCATCGTCGGCGACGCGGCGAACCGAATCGTCCCTTCTCGAAACCGGAGTGCATAGCGGGTCATTGTGGGGTCGAAGGCAACCCATTCGACGCCCGGGGGCCTGCGGATGATCCGGCCGCCGGGCTCGGGTCTCAGGTCGGGCAGCGCCAGGCAGGCGATCGCCTCGTCGCGGAGCGGGTCGAGCCGCTCGGGGGGCAGCTTCAGATCGCGGGCGATCGCCACGGCGTGATCGAGCGCCGCCAGGCCGTCGAACCGTTGTCCGGCTTGCCGGCTGAACCGCTCTGGCGCGGGCCCGGTCGTACAGCGCCTGGAAGAGCTGTTCGCGGGCCTCGATCCGCGCTTGGCGTTCCTGGGCCTCGGACAGGCTGACCTGGGACAAGGCGTTGCTGATCGTGTTGCGCTGATCGCGGAACTTCCAGGCTGCAATGGATGAACCGATGGCGAGGACGGTTGTCAGGACTGCCGCGGTGATGTTGGCCCCGGCCAGCCAGGGATTTCGTCGGCACCAGCGCCAGGATTGCTCGACCGTCGTACTCCGCCGCGCCTGGATCGGCCGGTCCTCCAGGAACCGTTCGAGGTCCTCACCCAGCGCCTGCGCCGTGGCGTACCGATCACCCGACTCCTTGGCGATCGCCTTCAAGACGATCGTCTCGAGGTCGCGAGGGATCTTGGGATCGAGCTTGCGCGGCGCCTCGGGTGAATCGTGGAGCACCTTCTCGATCAGCTCGGCCTGCCGGGTGGCGCCGAAGAGCGGCTGTAGGGTCAGAAGCTCGTAGAGGGTCGCGCCCAGGCTGTACACGTCGCTGCGGTGGTCGGACCAACCGTCAAACCGCTCCGGCGGCATGTAGCGAACGGTCCCGACGATGTCGCCGGTGCGGGTCGGCCCGTCGGAGCCCTCGACCTTGGCCAGGCCGAAGTCGGTGACCCAGACGCGGCCGGCGACGTCGAGCAGCAGGTTGGAGGGCTTGATGTCGCGATGGAGCACCCCCTGCTGGTGAGCGTAGGCCAGGGCGTCGGCGACCTGGACGCCGATTCTTGCCACCGAGCGGTAGAATTGCGATTCGGTTCCGAGCGAGGCCGACGATGTATCGATCGAGGCCGAGCCTGCCGCCGCCGTCTGCGGATGGGCCGACAGCGGCGGGACATGGCCTGTCTGCTCGGGTGGTGGCAGTTCGGCATCCGCGACGGTCTGGTCGATCGAGGGTGGGCCCGCGCCGGAAGCAGCGGGCGCCCTCGAATGACGGTCCGACCGGGCCGGCTCGAACGCGCCGGCCACAAGCGAACGGGCGAGAGTCATGGAGCCGCTCGGGGCGGACGCCGCCGGCGGCGTACGTCCTTCCGATCGCGTCGCTGCGTTCTCGTCGGCCAGGCCGCGGAGCCGCCGCAGGTCGTCGACGATCGCGTCCATGCCGTGCCCATGGATGAACTGCATGGCATAGTAGTGCACTCCCTCGTGCTCACCCACGCCGTAGACCGGCACGATGTTGCCATGGTGCAGCCGCCCGGCGGAGCACGCTTCGAGCTGGAACCGCTGGAGCTGGGTGGCGCTGAGTCGCCCGGTCAGCGGCAGGATCTTGAGCGCGACATGGCGGCCCAGCGACTCCTGCACGGCCTCGTAGACGACCCCCATGCCTCCCCGCGCGACCTCGCGGAGAATCCGGAAATCGCCGAGCTGGCTCCTCGCGGGCCTGGCGAAATCGGTCGACGAGCTCGCGTCCGACCCACCGCTGGCCTGTCTTCCCTCGGCGGGCGGCTTGACTCGTTCCATCACCAGGAGCGCAGGGAAGAGGTCGACGATGTCTTCGGCCAGCTCGGGGTACTTGCGGGTGTACTCGGAGAGCGAGGGATGTTCGCCCCGTCGCTGCCGCTCCACGAACTCCTCGGCCAGCATCTCGACGGGATTGCGGTCGGCACCGGAGGTCAGGTCGTGTTCCGGGCATGCCTTATCCTCCTCGCACCGCCGAGATGATTCAAAGGGTCATGAGTCCAGAAAACCCGGTATCCCCGCGAGGCTGTCCTTGAGCCGCTTGAGCGCGCGGACGTAGCGGTTGCTGGCCGCGGTCTTGCCGATCCCCAGGACCTGGGCCGTCTCGTTGTTGTTCAGCTCCTCGAAGTGGCGCAGGGTGAGGATCTCGCGATCGATCGGTTCCATGGCGTTCAAGGCATCCTGCACCCTGAGCTGGAGCTCGGCTCGGAGAGCGGCCCGCGTCGGAGACGTCAGCCGGCCCAGCAGCATGGCGGCCAGGGAGACCGACGTTGCCTGGGGAAGAGCACCATGACAGAGAGAAACCTCCAACCCCGCGTCACGCGCCTTGCTGCCCAGGTGTTTGCGGTGCAGTGTCACGAGCCTCTGGCCGGTGATCCAGCGCAGCCAGAGGAATACCGGCATCGACCGGCTGTCCAGGTATTCCCGCGCCCGCCGGGCGACGTCGATGGATGCCTCCTGCAACACGTCCGACGCGTCGAGCCGCCCCTGGAGCCGGCGATCGAGCCGGAGCTTCACCATCCGCTTGAGCCGGTCGCGATGGCGCGCAAAGAGCTCCAGGAGCGCAGACTCGTCGCCACGCTCGATTCGCCGGCACAGCTCGATCGATTCGCTGGATTCCTGCGTCATGATCAGCCCCATTAGAAGATAACCGCGCGGCGCGCGGGTTTGTCCACAGGTGGGGCAAAAGATCTGGGCCCGCCGGGCTGCTCGGGAAGGCGGGGCTCCGTCCGATCCGGCGGCCCTCAAACCGCCGGGTCTCGGCAACCCGTCTCAAGTGGATAAGGGGATCCGGTGGCTCTTGGCCAGGGCCATCGGATCGCGATTTTCAGGCCACGAAAGGTTTTCGGCCGGCTCGCGTATGAAGTAGTATGAGGAACCGGAACCTAACCCGAACCGTGTAGGAGCTCGCGCATGTCTGAACACCAACGATTCCCGAGTTGCAGCGGGTTCAACTGCATGGCCAACCCGCGTAGCCCAGTACAGTGTCGGCCTTGCATGGTCGCTGTACTGGGGACGCATGACCATGCAGAGGCAAACCATGAAACGCTGGCACGAGGAGTTCCCGCGAACATATCGGGAATGGCGGAAGCATTACCTTTCGCACGTTGAGAGCAACATCAGTTCCAATCGGGCTCCCGGACGTGATCCTTACCAGGTTGACTGTGACTGCGATCACCAGAAAGGGCTTTTCCGCAAGAAACACGCTTTGGGCTGTGGCAAGAGCCAATGTTCGTTGTGTCATTCGGATAAATATCCGAGACGAGAGACAACACGTCACGAGCGGCACTCGGAACTCAAATTGAAAGAAGGGATCGAAGAATTGCTGGCTCCATGATCGGAGTTCACCTCGAGGCGATTAATGCCTGAAGCGAGCCGTTCGGCCCCGTTCCCGACGACCCACTGGAGCCTGGTGATCGCCATGGGCGATCGCGCAGTGCCCGAGGCGCGCGCCGCCTTGGCGAAGCTGTGCGACGCCTACCGGTATCCGATCTACGCTTTGATTCGATGCCAAGGCCATCACCCCGACGCGGCGTCTGACCTCACCCAGGACTATTTCACCAGTCTGCCGGAGAAAGCCGGTGATCGCGGCCGCCGACCGATCCAAGGGCCGTTTCCGGGCATTCTTGAGGACCGACTTCTCGGGCTCTGTCACCATGTCGTTCCGTCGGCGCGAGCACACGAACTGATCGTAGCATTGGCTGGCGTGACGGTTGTGCGATAGGATAAAAATCATGGAACCGACAACGACCCATACACCCGACGTTCCGACGCAATCAGCCCATGGCCCGACGACCGGCCACCCCGCCGACCGTGTCCGCATCGTGAGCACTCCGGGCATCTGCGGCGGAAGGCCCCGTATCGACGGCCACCGCATCCAGGTAGAGGACGTCGCGATTTGGCACGAACGGCTGGGAATGAGCCCCGATGAAATTGTCTCGGAATACCCCTCCATTACACTGGCCGACGTGCACGCGGCGCTTGCCTACTACTACGAAAACCGCGAACGGATCGACGCCGACGTCGACACTACCAAGAGGTACGCAGTGGACATGATGACCAAGGCGGCGCCGTCCTCACTCCAAGAGAAGCTCCGGCAAGGGAAGCCCGATGCCACGGACGATTCGCTTCCACTTGGATGAAAACTGCTCGAAGGCGATTGCTGGCGGACTGAGGCGTCGCGGCATCGATGTCACGACGACGCCCGAAGCAGGACTCATGGGAGTGCTCGACGAGCAGCAGGTCGCTCACTGCTTGGCCGAGCGTCGCGTGCTTTTCAGCAGGAACGTTGCGAGACTGTGCAGCAGGAGCCGTCGGCTGCGGATGTTGGTTGTCTCCCTCCTCGAGCCTACCGCACCAAAAGCGCGGTCGCGTTTCCCACAAACTCCTCGAGCACAGCCTTCCTGAGAAGCCGAGGCGGCAACAGCCCCTGTGCCAGGATGAAGTCGTGGAAAGCCTTGGGCTGGAACCGGCCGCCCATCGCTTTTTCGACCTCTGCGCAGCTCGCGCAATCGGGTGTAGCCATAGAAATAAGCATTCGCCTGGCCGGGTGCCCAGAACGTGTACCGCTCCACTTCTTGGTTGGCCATGGGCTGCGAAAGCACGACGTCGTCCTTGAGCGTCTGCAAGGCCTGCTCGCGCGTGATCTTGCCGCTCTGCAGCTCGATGTCGAGAAAGGCGCGCGCGGCACGCATCAGGCGGTGTTGAAGACAGATGAGCCTGCCGTCGGCGGGCTCATAGGGTTCGATCAACCACTCGGCATAGAGGCCCCAGCCCTCGACGTTCGTGCTGTTAAATGCGAAAGTTGCCCTCGCGTCGGAAACGCCTCGCTCGACAATTGAGGCAAATTGAAGCTCGTGGCCGGGTCGAGCCTCGTGGGCGGTGAGCGTCCAGGATGCGGCTGCGAACGCGAAATCGTCAAACCGTTGCATCGTTCCCGACTTGTCCGGGACGTTGAGCGGCAACACAAACTCGCCGACCTCGCCGGTGTTGCCGATCAACCGCGGCGGATGCATGTTGGGCGCCGGTATCGCCGCGCTCTCGGCCTCGGTGGCGATCCGGATGCGTGCGTCTCGCTTGGGCAGGCTGATGAGCTGCTTGTCGCGGATGATGCCCTCGATTTCCTTCAAGCGCACCGTGTAATGGCTCAGGATCGCGTCGCCGACGAGCTGTTCTTTCTTGAGTGCCCGGATGACGTCGCGGTAATCAGAGGAGGGAAGGCCCCCGTCTTTGGCAACCCGCGCCGCGAGGTCCTGCATCTGACCCTGAATCTCGGTGAACGCCCCGTGCGCTTTGGCGGCCAGCTCGTGAGGCGGGATGTCGATGCCGATCTGCTCGAGCGCAAACGCGTAAAGCTCCGGCGCCATGTGGAAATCTTCGCGCGCCGTCGGTAATAGCTCCGACTTGACAAATTGATCCCACGCCGCGAGCTGTTCCTTGAGCTTGGCGTAAGCCGGTTCGAAGTCGTCGATCTTGAATTTCTCGAACAACTTGGCCACCCCTGCCACGAAGAAGGGAGCCTGCGCCAGGTCTTTCTGCAGCTTCGCCTTGACGGGGCGCAACAAATTGGGCTGCGCCAGTTTCTCACGGACGAAGGCGATGACGAGCTCGGTGATTGGCTTCGTGCCCGGCTCGAGTCCCGTGTATTTGCGTAGGCGGACCAGCGCGGCTGGATGGCGCTTGGCCGAAACCTGGTCGTCCAAGAGGCCGCGGAACGAGCTGAATATCAGCTCATCAAGGTTTGCATCAGGGACCTCGAGGCGCAGCCTGAGCTCGGTCCCCTTGATCGCGTCGGCCGAGGCCTTCACCAGGATTTCGAGGTCCTGCTGCACGCGCGGCTCAGTTTCCGCGGCAAGACGGCGAACCAGCTCGGCGTGCGCTTCGCGCCTTGCCGCGAGCCTCCGCTCGACGAAACCAGGCGAAAAGTCGGAGATCTGATCGTCGTAGCCCTCGACGCCGAGCCGGACCGCAGCCTCGGGTTGCAGCTTCGCCATCAGATCGATCAGGACCTTGGCATGTTCGTTGCTTTTCTTGACCCAGTCGGCCGGCGGCCGCGCGGCGGGCGCCGTCGGTTGGTCTGCGCGAGCCGCGCACGCAAGGTTCAGACTCAAGAATCCGGCCGCAAGCAAGCGATGACCAACCCTGGAGTGCGTTTCCACGGAGTCCCCTCAGCTTTTGTCGACTCTGCCCGCTCAGTACTTGATCACCCGCGGCATCTTTTTGGCCTGTTTGATCCAGTCGGCAACTTGCTTGGAAGTCGGCAGCTTGCGGACCAGCTTCTTTTTTTCGTTGGTCGTGACCATTGCGGCATGAAGATGGTCAGGCAGGCGCTGGGAGAGCTCGGGTATCGAGTCGACTCCGGCTGCCTCGAGCAGTTCGGCGTATTGCTTCTGCACTCCCTTTATGCGAAAGAGATCGACGTGGTTGGTCCAGCGCAGGATCTGCGCGTGCGAGATTCCGGTCGCCTTTTCGATCTTTTTCCGGCCGGCCGGCGTGGCTCCTTCGTTGAGCAGGCCTTCGGTTGTGGCGATCCCGGCCTCCTTGAGCTTCTCGGCGTAGACTGGGCCGATGCCTTCCACGTCGATAATCGAGCTCATCGCGCATGCCCTCGGGTGAGGTGAACCTGCGAATCGACTGAAATGACGTGCCGCTTGTGATCTTGGATCACAAGTCATCCGCGGCGAAGGTGTTGCCCTGGTCGATATCGCCGGTCTGAAGTCCCTTCTTGAACCAGCGCACCCGCTGCTTGGACGTGCCGTGAGTGAACGATTCGGGGACGACGTAGCCCTGCGTTTCCATCTGAAGGCGGTCGTCGCCGATGGCACCGGCGGCGCAGGGCGCTTTCGACGTCACCGGCTTCGAGGATGTTTCGCGTTTTCTGGGCGTGATGCGCCGACACGCCGGCCAGGAAGTCGGCCTGGAGCTCGAGCCGGACCGAAAGCTCGGCGGCATCGGCTTTGCTCATGCGGCTCTGCTGCGCGTGCACCTTGTTGCTGATGCCCAGCAGGTTCTGCACGTGGTGGCCGATCTCGTGCGCCACCACATAGGCCTCAGCAAATTCGCCCGGCGCTTTGAAGCGGTTCTTCAGCTCGTCAAAGAAGCCAAGGTCAATATAAACTTTTTGATCGGCCGGGCAATAAAACGGGCCGACTGCCGCGCTTGCGAACCCGCAACCTTCTGCGCTGACGTGGTCGGTGAAGAGCACGAGCGTCGGCTTCACGTACTGGCGGTCCATCTTTTTGAAGACGTCGTCCCACACGTCTTCGGTTTCGGCCAGTACGACCGAAACGAAATCTTTCTTTTCTTCTTCCGCCGGGTTCCTGGGCGCACCGGCCTGAGGCGCGGCGGCCGGCTGGTTCTGCTGCAGCAGGTTGAGCACTTGCCGGGGATCAGCCCCCAGGAAAGCGGCCACCAGCACGATGACGAGTGTCAGAAGGCCCCCGCCGATGGCGACTCCCGCGGGAACCCCTCGTCTGTCCTCGATGTTCTCGCTCCGACGTTCGTCTTTCCAGCGCATGGCGATTCTCGCGAAGTGTCTTTTGGGGCTGACCTGAGGTAAAGCGATCATACCGCGCCCCAGAGTCAAAAACGATAGAGTGGACCGGCTCGGCCGCGCAATCGATTCCACCGGAAGCGCCGTTCTTGGCCGCTCGCCGGTGCACCCTGGAATTCCGCGTGCGTCACTGTAATCTGGTATGAGTTTCCAGATCACGGATTTGCCGGCAGGAGGCTGGTCTCGACGCCCCGGAGCCAGAAACCTGCGTATCGGTCGACAGACGAATTCGCGAGGCTGACTCGAAGATCGTGAGGCGGCCCCCACGTCTGATTCCGAGGCTGTCGATTCGGCAAGTCTTCACACTCTCAGCAAGCAAGGAACCTATTTCATGAAGCGACTTCATCTCACCAGGGTCGTCGCCGCCCCGCTTGTCGCTGCCTTGTTCTTGAGCGCCGGCGCCGCGATCCAGGGCCAGACCGCCCCCCAGCAAAAAACTGCCAAGAGCAAGGCTGCCAAGGCGCTTGTTGACCTGAACACAGCCACTGCGGAAGAACTCGAAGAGAACCTTCCGCGCGTGGGCCCCGCGACCGCCAAGAAGATTATCGACGGCCGTCCCTATGCCAGCGTGGACGACCTCAGCAAGATCGGCATTCCGGAACGGGTGATCGACGCCATCCGGGCGCATGTAAAGGTTGAAGCTCCGGTCGCAGCCAAGGGGAAAACGAAGGCCGCAGCCGCCAAGGCATCGGCGGCCGAGGAACCCACGGGAGGTAAGGTCAACATCAACACCGCCGATCTAGCCGCCCTGGAAGCGCTCCCCGGTATTGGCGCCACCATTGCCAAGGAGATCATCGCCGGACGACCCTGGAAGTCGGTCGAAGACCTCGGCTCGATCAGGGGGTTGGGCAAGGCGCGCCTCGACGCGCTGCGCAGCCTGGTCTCTGTCGGTCCCGCCACCCATGCCGCCGCGCCCGCGGCGGCGAAAAAGGCCGCCGCTAGAATCGCCGCAAAGGTCATGTCTAAACTTGAATCCGCGTCCGGCAAAAAGGTCGACCTGAACACGGCGTCCAAGGAAGAGCTCGATGCGCTCCCCGGCATCGGACCCGTGAAAGCCCAAGCCATCATTGAAGGACGGCCGTTCAAGACCATCGAAGACGTCATGAAGGTCAGGGGCATCAAGGACGGCGAGTTTGCCAAGATCAAAGACCTCATCACGGTTAAGTGACGGTTGTCTGCTCGCCCGGCCGCGCGGCGGCAGGTGCCGCGGCGCGACGGGCGGGATTTGTTGGAGAATTCAAGCACCGGCAACAAAACGCGCTCCCACCGCTGCGCTCGGCGCTGGTACGAGGGTCGGTGCCGGCCGCCCTGGGTGACACAGCGGCTACGCTGTCGCGCGCTGCTCTCGTCGGATCGGAACGCTGCGCTGCGGCGGGCGGGCTCCCCCGCAGCGCAGGTCAGGCTCTGCGCCGCCTGCCTGACCCGTTACTTGCTGGCTTGAGTTCCAGGTCGGTAACCAGCGGCAGGTCGATGAAGTTGACCGTATCGTCGGGTTGGGCGACGAAAACCGTCCGACCGCTGGGCACGCGACGAAAGGTTTCAACTGCCCCGCGCAGGAGAGGAGCCCCGATGGCCGCAATTCGCTTGAAGCGGGCCTATGACAAGCCCAGTCCTGATGACGGCCTGCGCGTCCTGGTGGAACGGCTTTGGCCGCGCGGGTTAAGTAAGGAGTGCGCTGCCGTGGATCTCTGGATGAAGGACCTGGCCCCGAGCCCGGAGCTGCGCCGTTGGTTCAACCACGACCCGGCCCGCTGGGAGGAATTCCAGAAGCGCTACCGCGCCGAGCTCAAGCAGAACAAGCACGCGGTCGAAGAGCTGCGGCAGAAATGCCTCGCTGGTGCCGTCACCTTCGTCTACGCCGCGCGCGATTTAGAGCACAACAGTGCTCGATTGCTGAAAGAATATTTCGAGCACGAAGGCACCTGAATATTTATTCCACCACCCGAAAAGACCTTCGGTTTTCGATGCCGTACGGCGAGTACCACCTGCCATCGCGGCGCTCCCATTCCGTTCGGTTCCACTCGTCGTTTTCGCGGACCCAGATCGAGTAATTCTGCATATCAGTGCTGTTTTGGATTACCTGCACCGGCAGCAAGTAAGCTTTCGCGCCCATGCCGGGGTCGATCTCGATCCAGCCTGAGCCGGGGAGATAAATCTGGGCCCAGGTGTGCTGGTTTTCGAAATCGGGTCGAGTTTTGTGGAGCTCGCCGCTGCCGCTCTTTGAATTCAGGTTCAACCCCAGCACCGTCCGCGTCGGGATTCCGGCGCGGTCGCACATCGCCGCGAACGCCGTCATCTGGTGGCCGCAGTAGCCTTTCCGGTGCTTCAAGACCGACGCCAGATCAGCCGGGTCGTACGGGACGGAGAGATCGTACTTGATGTTTTCAGTGACCCACTTGCAAAACTCGAGAGCCGCCTCGGCCGGAGCATGGGTCTTCGTGATGCCGTCAACAACGGCGTCGAGCTCGCGATCAATGTCTGGCCGGCTGTCCCCGATCCGGTAATAATCCGACCACTTTGCCACCGAACCTCGGTAGTCGTAGGTCCGATCCGCCGAGCAGACTCGAAAACGGCTCACGAACTCGAACGTCTTGCCGGCGCTTATGCCTTCGTGGACGTCCCAGAAGACGCTCTGCGACTCGTTGACTGCGCGGTGCACGACGCGTCCGCTTTCCGGCTCGAACCGGATCGCCGATGCGCCCAGCGTCCGATCCAGTCCGTCCCAAGGGCGCTTGGTTGGCAATGCGTGCCAGACCTTGAGCGCCGTCAGGTTCCTGCCAGCTCTCGGTACGACGAACCTCGAAGTGATCGTCACCTCGTAAATCCGCCCGTTCGAGACGACGACGTTCCGGCGGCACGCGCTGGGCCGACGCGTTCCCGGAAAGGGAGAGTAAGACCGCAATGCTCGCGAGCGAGCCGAGGAAGATCCTCGTCATCGCAAATTCATCCGGGTTTCTTGATGGCGTTCAGGGTCCGCTCGGGCGGCAAGAACCCGCCCCCGGCACAGAGTTTAGAGCGCTCTCTGCTCCCCAGCAATGCCTCAACGGCAAGTAGTTAATTTACATATCTCCAATTGTAACGAATCGGAATGGAGTGCGCGGCGAAAGTCCCAGAGGCGTACGACTCCGTCAAGGCTCCCCGTCGCGAGCAGGCGGCCGTCGCCCGAAAACGCCAGCGAATGAAGGGCCCTGTCGTCCGTTGGGATCGAAGCCAACCGCCGTCCGGCTGCGTATTCCCACACACCGACATAACCGTCGTCCTGGGCGGTCGCGAGCAGCGTACCGTCGGGTGAAAAACCGAGCGCACCGACACAGCCCGTCGCCGTCAATGTCATGAGAAGCTTGCCTTCCGTCGCGTCCCATAATCGCACATTCCGGTCGCTTGCGCCGGCCGTCGCCAGCACCCCACCGGTTGGCGCAAACGCCAGCGAGCAGGCGCCGCCCGGCGCCGAAGCGTGCGCTTGGAACTTCGCGCTGGCGCACCAGCGGCGGGTGTCCCAAAGCGTGACGGCCCCCGACGAATCGCCGACCGCCAGTTGCGTGCCGTCGGGCGCGAAGGCCAGGGCATTGATTCCGGAGCAGAAGGCGTCCAGGAGCGCAAGTCGACGGCCGTTCTTCCAATCCCAGACCGATACAACCCTGCGCCCTTCCGCGCCCATCCACTCTCCAATCGCCAACATGGCGCCGTCCGGTGAGAAGGCCAGCCATCGAACTGGTTCGCCGCCGGTCTCGAGCGCGGCCGACTCCGCTTGAGAGTCCAGGTCCCAGAACCGGACTGCCGGCTCTCCACTCGCGAATGCCAAGACCCGGCCTCGGGGGGAAAATGCCAGTGATCGGGTGGAACCGAGCGGCCCATCTTGTTGTAGCCGCGATACCCGACCGTTTATGAGGTCGTTGAGCGTCACCTCTGCGGTGATGGTGGCCGAAGCGAGGTATTGATTGTCGGCAGAGAAGGCAAGGGCCCAGACTTGGCCGCCAAGTTGATATTGCGCGATCAAACCCAGTCGAAGGCCCGCCGGCTGTTTACTGATCTCGGGGCCGGTACGATCCACGATGGCCAAGCACAAAAGGCCTGCCGCCATGAGCACGACCAGCCTCAGACCGGCCCTGATCGCCCGCCCCACAAAGTCGTTCGGCACGTGTCCCTGAATGAACATCTCGACTCCTGTCATGGCAGCGGCACGATCGGGTTTTCAATGCAGGGGTTTTCGTGGCAAGCACACGTCGTCCCAGCCCTCTGCATCAATCGTGCCCTTATGGGCATTCGACTTTTCATGATTCTTGGTCGGACGGGATTGGGGGATGCGTTCCGCGCCGCGTCTACCCTAATATGTCGCCCGAGTGGCCAGCGGCATTACACTGCCCTGCGAGCGGGAAGGCCCCGGTTGTAATGCCGGAAGGGCTCCGAGCGACAATACTAATAGGGCGAGGAGGGGGCGTGGTCGTCGATTGGCGTTCCATCGTGGCGGAGCACGGCCCGACCGTCTGGCGGACCGTCTTTCGGCTGCTGGCCCATTACGCTGACGCCGAGGACTGCTACCAGGATACGTTTGCCGCGGCTTGGCGATTTGCTGAACGGGGAGAGGTGGCCAACTGGGCCCCGTTCCTTGTGGGCCTCGCGACCCGTCGGGCGATCGACCGGCTTCGGCACCGCGCACGCACGCTGAAACGCTTCCCCGCGATCAACGACGCCCCGGAACCTGTCAGTCACGGCGATTGCCCGGTGCAGACTGCCCAGGCGCGCGAGCTCTTGGGCCGCGTCCGCGACAGGCTGGCCCTGTTGCCGCAGAAACAGGCAGAGGCTATCTGGTTGAGCGGGGTCGAAGGGCTGAATCACGCAGAGATCAGCGAGCAACTGCAGGTTACCACCAACGAGGTCGGCGTGCTGCTGCACCGCGCACGTACCCGGCTTCGGGTGGCGCTTGCGATCAATTCCGAAGGGGGCGCCGGTGATCACTAACAACGAGGACCCGCCCGGTGGCGATGAGCTCGACGTGGCGCTCGGCGAATTTCGGCGGATGCCAGTGCCAGACCGGCCGCCTGACGAAGACGTGCTCGCCCGGCTCGGGTCGCTTGCCGCCGCATCGGCTTCGCCGGTGCCGGGACCATTGGCCGCGCGGAAGCCGTTTCTGCGCCACCCGGGGACCTACGCTGCCGCCATCGCCGCGGTCGTCCTGGTCGGCTGGGCTATGTTGACCACTGGCGCACCGATGGCCTTCGCCAACGTGGCCCAAGCTGTCACGAGGTACAAGTTGGTCCGCCACAAACAAACGCAGACCACCGACCACGTCGCCGTCCCCGAAGCCGCCAACGCTACGGCGGCCGACGCGTCCGCGCCCGACACTCGGCAGACAAGCGTCAGTACGGTCTACCAGGACCTCCAAGCTCCGCGAAGCCGGACCGAGTTGCGCGACCCCCGAACCGGCGCGATTTCCCTCGACATCAAGGACTGCGCGCATGGCCGCCGGCTCATGATGCAGGCCGACACCAAGGAGGCGACGATACTGAACGTCGACTGCAGCACCGTGCGCCTTCTTGTGGACGTGGTGCACGACTTCGCTGAGAACCGCAGCGTCACCACCGAAAAGGCCACGCTCGACGGGACGCGCGTTCGTCCGGTACCGGCTGGCCGGGAATAGGCGGGAGACCACCATCTGGGCGGACCCCGAGACCAAGCTGCCCGTCCGGGTTGAGTGGGTCGATCAAAATCCGACGCCGGACATCAGCCAGACCAGGCTTGTCTGGTCGGAGTTCGAATGGAATCCCGCAGGGGGAGTGGCCAACTATCACGAGCTATTCGGCACCTATCCGCGGGAGGGATTTATCCTCAAACAGTGACCGGACTGGCGCCGGCGGTTTCCGCCCGATGTAGATCGATGCGGCAAACCAAGAGAGAAACCGAATCGCTGTGCGCACGTCGCGATTTGGGTGGCGGTGCCAGCAGCACTCGTTTAAATTCACGCAATGAGCCACTCCGCGCGATACGACATCAGCTCGGCAGCCGTCGGCGAATTCGTTTCCTTTCTCTTCAATCACGAAGCGGTGCCGCTATCGCACCGGCCCGAAGACCCGAGGCCATGGAATTTGGACGCGGAAGTCGCGTTTGATCGGAGCCATGTCGTCGGCCTCTACACCCAGTTATTCACCGATCCCACGCCCTGGTTGTCTCCCTTTTCGAAAGCTCAGCTCGAAGAGGGATTCCTGATCCTTCCCTCGATAGAGTGTCAGAAGTCAGCATTGCATGGGCTGGGCCATCTCGATCATCCGGATACCGAGGCACTCATTCGCGGGTATCTCGCGTGCAACGACCCGATGGAACCAGAGCTTCGTGCGTACGCAGAAGCCGCGTCGCGGTTTGAGGTGCTGTGACGAGAGTTCTGTACCTCGCCGGCAAGGTCCAGTGGGTCGGCGACAAATCCAACCATGATGGTTCTCCCGAAGCGGTGTCCCTGGCCCCGGGCTCGAGACTACCACGGCCGGCAAGGATGGTTTGGCCGAGCGCTCACACAGTTATCGGATTTTCCTGGATTCAGTGAATATGCCTGTGCCCGCGCCAACCCGCACGAGTAAAAAAACCCATCGAGGCATCAAAAATCGTTACTTTGAATTCTTTACCGGATTTCTTCACCTGAAAGGCAAGGGGTAACGTTTCGGCAACGGCATTGAGCCGCGGAGTGATGAAACCGTACGTTGGACAGACGAGCAACCGGGCAGTATGGTTTGCCCGCTACGGGGCGGCTGGGCTTTTCCCGGACGTAAACACTTCTGGAGTCGCTTGGAACTCGTCCCGTAACAGGCAGAACAGCCGCAGCCGCTCTGGTGCGAGAAGTTCGCCAAAGTTAAGGAAGACCTTGAACGCGGCGGCGCCTGTCCGGTTGAAGAACTGGACGCTGTACGTCGCCAGCCCGTCCATGTGGCCCGGCTTCTCGACGGCGAAGGCGGAGGCGAGTTCCCGCCACCGGATGTGTAGGTCGAGCGAGCCGCTTTGCACATTGAAGAACTCCCCGGTCGTACTGAAGCCGCCGAACTGACCGACGACCTCGATGGTCGCAGCCTCGTTCGACACCAGCACCCGCACAGCCCCGAGGGCCTCAATGCGGCGGATGATGTCTTCCCAGCCGGTGATCGCAAGTTCCGTAGCCCGATCGGCGGGAAACGCACGGATGACTTCCAATTCCGGCACGCCGCACTCACGGGCCAATTGCTGCGTCATCTTCCGGGGCTGCTGCTCGATCGCTTCTCGGAGTCGTTGTGTGAGCCTCTGGTTGCCCACAGCGGATTGGTCCTCTCGGTTTGTCCCGTCCATCCCTCGCCTCCCCCATGCCCTTATCGTTTGTTTGGTACTTGTGGTTCTGGCTGCGCCAGTAGCTTCTGGAGGATCGAAAGGTCAACCGGCTTGAGAAGGTGGTGATCGAATCCGGCCTCCTCCGAACGGCGGCGGTCCTCCTCCTGCCCCCACCCCGTTAGTGCCACCAGGACCGGACGGCCCGGTCCACATTTCGAGCGCAAACTTCGGGCTAGTGCGTAGCCGTCCATGCCCGGCAAGCCGATGTCCAGCAGGGCGAAATCCGGGGGCTCCGCTTCCACAGCCCGGAGCGCAGCGGGGCCATCATGGGCGACCGTCGCTTCATGCCCCCACAGCCGCAGCAGCATCACCAGACTCTCGGCGGCTGGCACGTTGTCGTCCACGACCAGCACACGCGCGGCCCGCTCAGTGACAGAAGGAACCTCCGCGGCAGCCGAAATAACCTCCGTCGTGATACCGGTCGGCAGCGGCAAGCGGACGACGAACTCGCTCCCCTGTCCGGGGCCGTCGCTGCGGGCCTCGACCGTGCCGCCGTGCATCTCCGTCAGGCTCTTGACTAAGCACAGCCCGATGCCCAGCCCGCCACCGGCACGCTCTTGCGTGCGCTCGACCTGTGCGAATAACCCGAAGATGCGGGACAGCATCTCCGGCGGGATGCCGATGCCCGTGTCTTGGACGCGCACGACGGCTTCGGCGCCCTCGCTCTTCGCCGTCAGCCGGATGCGGCCGCCCTCCGGGGTGTAGCGGGCGGCGTTGTTGAGCAGGTTCGTCAGGACTTGCTCCAGGCGGGTCGGGTCGGCCCGCAGACGCACCGGGGAGGCGGGTATAGAGACACTCAGTTCGTGCCTCCGGGCCTCGACCAGGGGGCGGCTGGCTTCGGCAGCACGCCCGACCGCTTGCCCCAGGTCCACCCACTCCTGTCGCAGTTGCATCTTCCCACGGGCGATTCGGGACAGGTCCAGCAGGTCGTCCACCAGAAGGCCAAGGTGCTGCACCTGCCGCCCCATCATCTCCCCTGTGCGCTCAATGACGGGCCGATCCACACCGGGCTGTTGGAGAAGGTGGGCGGCGTTCCGCAGGGGGGCCAGCGGATCGCGGAGTTCGTGGGCCAGCATCGCCAGGAATTCGTCCTTGCGCTGGTCCGCCTCGACCAGCCGCTCGTTGAGCCGCTCCAGTTGGGCGTTCTTCCGGGCCAGTTCCCTCTGGGCGGTTAAGAGCTCATTGTTCAGGCGGCTCAACTCGCCGTAGGCAGCGTCCTCGAATGGAGGCTGCCTGGCATCCTGCCGTCCCACGATCCCGTCGAGCATCCCGGCGGGGTAGGACTTCCGCCCCAACGGCTCCCTCGGCGCCGGGAGGTTCAGGAGCCGAGCAGCCACGGTCAGGGCCTCGCCCGCATCATGAGCGTGGCCGTCTGCCCCGATCCGCCGCCAGAGGTCGGAGTCCACGTTGAACGGGTAGCCGCCCACCATGACCTTGACGGTCTGCCCGACTTCCGAGAACCTGACCTGAGCGATCAGTTGTTCCACCCCCGTCAGGTGGAAAGCCATCGTGACGGAGATTACGAGGATGTCAGGGCGGTGCTGTTCAGCAGCCTGGACGACTCCCTTTACGGGCAGGTTGGCCCCGAGATACAACGTGTCCCAGCCGCCCGCCTCGAATAGATCGGCGACGATGCGCAGGCCGACTTCATGCAACTCGCCGCGCACGGACGCCGCCGCCATTCTCCGCCCGTTCTTGGGCAGGGCGAACAAGTACGTGTACAGTTGGGACATGGCGAGTTGAGTCGCCGCCGTGCAGTAATGCTCCTGAGCGACGGTGATCTGCTTCAACTGCCACAGCCGCCCGACCTCCCACTGGCACCGCTGGAAGACCTGCAAGTAGATGTCAGCCACGCCTACGCCCGTCCGCACCGCATCGAGAATGAGGCGGCTCGCTTCATTCCGCTCTGCACGCAGGAGGATCTGTAGGTACTGGCGAGCCAGTCCGCTGAGGGCGTCCTCCCCTTGGACGAACGAGGGGAGGACAGTCGGCGCTTCCGGCAGGGTTCGCAAGGCGGCTTCGACATAAGGGGCGACCGCCTCTCCCATCCCGCCCGGCAGCTTCTCACCGAGGACATCTCGCAGGCACACGAGATTGAGTCCCACGTCCTCGGGCCCGACGTTGAACGCCGCCAGGAGGGCCTTCGCCCAGGCGATGTAGTCGCAAAAGAGGGCTGGAGTGGAGTACGTCACCGCCGCGGCGAGGTACGCAAGATGATATTCGGTGTCCTGGACGCACTTGGCCTGACCGCCCTCGCCGTAGCGGTCCCGCAGACCCGGCTGAAGCCGGTACTGTCGGTTGACGACCGCCTCGGCCAGCACCTGGCGCTGGCTTTCGATGGTCTGGCCCGCTTCTCGGTCAAGGTTCGGCATCGCTGTCGCTTAGGCCCGTGTGGGTCTACAGCATCCTGGGGTTTGACCCAGGACGCAACAATGATCGGTGTCAGTCGCCGGGAGCTATTCTATCTGATGATGGGATCACCGAGAGTGCGGGAGAACCAAAATTCAGAGCCATTCATGAGCGCTCTGGCCGGCGCCAGCAATGGCGTCCCGTTGCTCGTCTATTTCACCCGGAATTGCGCAAAACCGCTCTCTTTCTTTGTCCCCTTTCTTGAGATGAAGTCGCTAAGCCACTGGCATGGTAAACAAATTCGGTCTGATCGGCCGACGCGCCCAATCGCCTGTTCGATGCTTCGGTGTGTCGGACGATGCATCCGGGAACTGAGTCGCCTGCTGAAGGCGATCTTCGATTCGGTTCGACGCGGAATTCGCTCCCAGCAGCAAGTCCACCGGCGCGAATGGAGCCCGCCTACGAACGATCCGGCCTCGACTTGGGATGGATCGCAAGAACGCCCGGCGCGACTCGTGGCAGACCACGAGCTCGGCGACGGCTCCCGGCATGAGCCCCCGGGAACGATAGTGTGTGCCGCTCTGCCGGCGGGGACGAGAAGAGCGGCATACCCGCCGCGAGAAACCCATAAGTCGCCTTTCTGGGCTCCGGCTCCGTGGCTCTTTGGAACTCGGATCGATTCTGGGTAGTCCAAACTATACGGTCGCCATCCTCTCAATTCCTTCAGCGCTCGTCGGCGCGATCGTTCCAAGAATCTGGGCTCGCACGACTGGACCGGCTTCCCTGGTTTAGGGTTAGCCCAGCGGTCAATCGCGAACCGCATGGAAGCTTGGTTGCAATCTTTGTATCCAAAGGTGATCTTCTGCCATGAACTCGAGAGCCGTCCTCACCTGGGCTGCGTGTGGGTCGCTCTTCCTGCTCGTCGCGGTCGGGACAACGCGCGGTCAAGGCAAAGTTCGCGAGTGGGTTGAACTCGAGTTCACAGAGGAACGGTCGTTCCTCGCGGATTTCCGCACGCTCTACGAATGCCTCGAACGGGTGGCACGCGATGATGGCTTAATCGTCAACTTCCGGTCAATCGCGATGCAATGGCCAGGCGAAGAGGACACGGAGGTCTTGTGGTTCGAGCAAAGCTTCCCATCTCAGGAACGGCGTATCTTGGGCCATATCGTTCCTCGAACTCTATCGGATAGTCACGGAACTACCGAAATATTTTTCAATATTGAAACCGGGGAGCTGATGGGTCCTGACGGCGTAGCCTTCAAGGATTTACAAATACGGAGGGTTACGCTACGTCTGAGCCTTACGCGGCCAGACACTAAGGAGCTCTACCGTGTCACCCTGGCCCGGGAGTTTCCCGACAGACGTATTAAGGCTTCGATCGCCGTATTAAGGCTTCGATTGCCAGCGAAGAAGAGGATAGGCGGGCGGTTCTCCGCGATCTGCTCGCTTCGCTGGAATCCAAACTGAAACTCGCAGCGAAGCTCAGAGAGGCCAGGAAACGCCGAGGTCAAGGCGCGCAACCGGAGAAACGAAAATGACCCGGCTCGCCCCCATGTTACCCCGCGGATGTTGTGGGCCGGCTCCAAAACCTGGCCGGGCTGGTCCGCGGTATCGCCATCGGCAGCGTGCCGCTGGTGATCGCCTCCTGTGCCGCCGATTCGGTGCGAGCCCGGCTCCGCCGGTCGGGCCTCGGCCGGGGCGGGAGGGCTGGTCTCATCCCTTATGAATAGGGCCGAAATTCCACTTCCGGGAATGGATCCAGTTCGATGGCCGACTCGAGTCAGGGCTGGAATCCTGCTCACGAATCGCGGGATCGATGGCCTGCTCGGAATCCTCTTCGCTTTCTAACCGGTAGCGGATGTGAGCAATCGACAGCTCATCACCGGGTCTCAGCCTGCCAGTCTCGACCCGCATGCCGTTGATCCGGATGCCATTGGTGCTGCCAAGGTCGCGGACCACGACCTGGTCATTCTCGCGGCTAATGCAGCAGTGATGCCGCGAAACTCGCAGAGAGTTGAGCTGGGTGTCGCAATTGGGATGACGGCCTACGACGACCATCGCACGGTCCAGAGTGATGTCTGGACCTTCATCGATAGCGGCGAATCGTGAGGACATGGAGGGAGCCTCTCAACCGGAGCGATCGCTCGCGAAAACAACGAAATTGTTTTGCAAATTCCAGGCCGTTATTCTCAATCGGCTGGAACAGCTCCGACCATTGTGGAACGGCGACGTGCCCGGTGAGAAAACTGGCACAGGTCGAGCCCGAAGAGACATATCCTTGAGGCCACGGTCAAGCTCGGATCTCCCGGTCGCCGCAACCCGGCGCCCCCGAGCCGGCCCGCATCCGCTACTTCGGTGAATACGAGATCCTCCGCGAGATCGCCCGCGGCGGAATGGGCGTTGCGTTTCAGGCCCGGCACGTGAGCCTGAACCGGCCGGTGGCGTTAGAATTCGCGCCGTCTCGTTCCGATCCAGCGGGGGCGATATACAACTCACGACAATAATTAAGCATGGTGTCCACGGAACACCGGGTGATCGTGAACAGCCTGTTGCCTGGATGAAACAAAGTGCAACTCTCGACAGAAAAGAACCGGAGCTGTACGCGCATGCCTTGACGTTCTCACTCAAGACGTCAATCCTGTTACTATCGGGACTTGAGTCCCCTTCGATCGCCGGGCATTCCGTCGGGGCGAGGGCGTTGCGTTTGGCGCCGCACCGGCGACGGCAGCCGGTTGCTCCGTGCAAGCACAAGCGAGAGCTGAACTACCGATCTTCGAATGAACCAACCCCCGAAGGGTATGTCCCGGGCACCTGGCTGCTCCCCGTTCCATTTGGGTCGATCCGGCGCATCCTCACGGCCGGAAGAATCGGATCGCGCCATGGATGAAACCGCGAATTCATGACTGGAGCTCTATCCGAAAGCGAAAATCGCCGAGCTTAGTGCTCCGAGGGTATTTCCTTTCTCGATCGATCGAACCCGGTAAAGGTGATCATCCATGTCCGTGACAAGCCGGTCGTCCCGCCCGTTCCGCACCCGTCGTGGTCGTCGACTCCAGGCGTTTCTCGAGGGGCTCGAGTCCCGGATCGTCCTGAGCACATTCGACGTCTCGTCCGAGGCGGCCTTGCGCAGCGCCATTGCCACGGCGGACAGCAACCCCGACAGCAGCAACATCATCGATATCACGTCTTCGATCACGCTGACCGACACCTCCGCTGGGCAACTGGAGATCCAGAACGCCACGAGCGGGGCCAAGACGCTGACGATCGAGGGGCAGGGGACTGCGCCGTCGAGCACGGTGATCGACGGGTCGTCGTCGTGGGCGACGCGGATCTTCGAGGTGGTGGGCACGGGCGCCGCGAGCGTGACGGTGATCTTCACGGACCTGGAGATCGCCGGGGGCCGCGCGGAGAACGGCGGCGTGCTGGGCGGCACGGCGGCGCTGGGGGGCGGGCTGTTGATCGACGGCGGCCAGGTGACGCTCAGCCACGTGTCGATCCAGGGGAACCAGGCCTCGGGGGCGTTCGGCGCGGCCGGTGCAAACGGGGCGGCCGGCGCGCCCGGCCAGGCGGGCACGGCCGGCAGCAATGGCGGCGCCGCGCGGGGCGGTGGGATGTACCTGGCCGCCGGGCAACTGACCATGGTCGATTCGCTGATCACCGACAACCATGCCCTCGGCGGCAATGGAGGTGTTGGCGGCGACGGCGGTAGTGGTGCCAAGGGCGCCGCAGGCAAGCCCGGCGGGGCGGGGGGCGCCGGCGCCGCCGGGGGCAAAGGCGGGTCGGCGTCGGGCGGCGGACTCTACCAGGCAGGCGGGCAGGTCCACGTGAGCTGCTCGCGGAGCGGCCAGGGGATCGTCGCGAATAACGCCAGTGCCGGCCAGGGTGGCGTCGGCGGGGGCGGTGGCAAGGGCGGCGCCGGCGGGGACGGTGGCAAGGGCGAGGCCGGCCTGCCCGGCGCGGCCAACGGCGGCCCGGGCGGCGCGGGCGAAGACGGAGGGTCGGGCCAGAACGGCGGCAACGCCGGCGCCCCCGCCGCGGCCGGCGCCGGCGGCAACGCCCGGGGCGGCGGCGTCTACGTCGCCGCCGGGACCATGACCTTCTCGGGCGGATCGATCTCGTACAACGTCGTCGCGGGCGGGTTCGGTGGCGCTGGGGCCCAGGGCGCCATGGGCGGCTTCGGCGGCACGGGCGGCACGGGCGGCGCGGGCGGCAAGGGCGGCCACGGCGGTGAGACCGGCCTGAAGGAGGTCGGCGGCAATGGCGGGGCCGGCGGCAACGGCGGGGCCGGCGGCAACGGCGGCGCGGCCGGCGCCGCCGGGACGGCGGGCACGCCCGGCGTGGGCGAAGGCGGCGGCCTGTACGTGGCGAGCGGCAGCGTCAACCTCGTTGGCCTGCAATGCAACGACAACAAGGCCACCGGAGGCGGCGGGGGGTACGGCGGCAACGGCGGCATGGGCGGCTGGGGCGGTGCTGGTGGCGATGGCGGCGCGGGCGGCGCGGGTGGCTCGGGCGGCTCCAGCGGGACCGGCGGCAAGGGTGGCAAGGGTGGCAACGCGGGCGCCGGCGGGCGCGGCGCCGCGGCCGGCGTCGCGCAGCCGGGAGCAGCCGGCGGCCTGGGGGCCGGCGGCGGGATGTACGTGCAGGGTGGGACGCTGAGCCTGATCGGATCGGCACTCTCGGGCAACACCGCAAAAGGAGGATCGGGCGGCCACGGCGGCGGCAACGGCTCGGCATTCGGCTCGGGCGGCAATGGCGGGGCCGGCGACTACGGCGGACCCGGGGGGACCGGCGGCCTGGGCGGCGACGCCAAGCCCCTCAACAAAATTGGCGACGGCGGCCTGGGCGGCGAGGGCGGCCAGGGCGGCGGCGGTGGTCATGGGGGCTCGGGGGGCGACGCGGCCATCGGCCTCGCGGGCGGCGCCGGCGGGCTCGGGGCTGGCGGCGGGCTCGCGGTGGCCGGCGGCAACGTCACCTTGACCCTTGTCGGCATCGAGGGGAACAGCGTCGCCGGGGGCGGCGGTGGGAAGGGCGGCGTCGGGGGCGACCCGGGCTACGGCTCCCTCGGCGGCGGCGCCGGCGGCCGGGGCCTCTCGGGCGGCCAGGGTGGCCGCGGCGGCGCGGCCGGCGGCGTCACAGGCGGCAACGTGGACGGCCACGATGGCAACGGCGGCACCGGCGGCAACGGGGGCGCAGCCGGCGGGGGGGCCAATGGCGGCAACGGCGGCACCGGCGGAGCCGGCGCAGCCGGCGGAGATGCCATCGGCGGCGGCATCTACGTCACGGCCGGGCAGTTGATCCTCACCGGCGTGACCGACCCCGGCGGGACCCTGACGGCCGGCGCCGGCGGGGCTGGGGGCAAGAAGGGACTCGGGGCCACCGGCGGCCAGGCCGGCGTGCCCGGGACCGGAGGCCACGGCGGGTACGGTGCCGATGGCACCGGCATCGCCGGACGGGCCGGCGCCCCCGGGTCCACCGGGCTCCACGGCGGTGTCGGAAAGGTCGGCCTCCAGGGCGCGGCCGGAACGACCAGCGACGCCGCTCTCTACGCCGTCAACGGCGGGGACGTCACCCAGCAGACGCTCAGCCTCGTCATCACCATCCCGCCGCCCAGCTCGTTCGCCGCCGGGACCGCGTTCGGTTTGACCGTCACCGTCGAGGACGGCCAGGGGGCCGTCGACACTGCCTATGACGGACCGATCTCCGTCGAGCTGACCACCAAGCCCAGCGGGGCGACCCTCGGCGGCACCGTCTCCATGATGGCCCAAAGCGGCGTGGCGACGTTCTCCGGCCTGACCCTCAGCCAGGGCGGGGCTTACGCCCTCGTCGCCGACAGCGGCGGCGTGAATTCGACAGCGATCGGCGTCAACGTCACCGGCTCGAAGTCCACGAGCCCCTCGCCGACCCCGACACCCACGCAGGTCGCCGCGACGCCCGCGCTTGTCAAATCCAAGAAAAGCGTCATTGGGATCTCTGTCCCCTTCAACCAGCCGCTCGTCGCCGCCTCGGCCGACAATGCCGGGCTCTATCACGTCTTCGCCCCGGTGAAGAAGAAGCACAAGACGGTGTACTCCAAGCCGCTCAAGATCAAGAGCGTCAGCTATGTGGCTTCCTCTAATTCCGTCACGATCAAGCTGGCCAAGCCCGTCAAGGGCAAGTTTGAGGTGGCCATCGACGGGGCCATCGAGGCCCTCGACGGCGCGACGACCACCGTCGATTCCTCATGGGTCGTGTAAGGCGGATTCAAGCGAATAAATCAGACACTTCTCGCCGAACGCCACCAGCAGTGAATCCAGACACCTACTGAATCCAAACACCCACTGAATCCAGCGTCGTGAATCCAGACACGAATTCGTCGGTCGGAGACCGTGGCGCCTGATACGATTCCTGCGTTGCAGTCGGTGAAGTCGACCGTGTTGAAACTCGCGAGCGTGTACCCGAATTGACTCAAGAGCGCCTCGACGACTGAACTGCCAAAGAGCGACGAGGCGCGGCGGTTGAACCGGGTGAGGGCGCGGTAGCCGCGAGTAGTTCGGCCTTGCGCTCGAAGCCGGTCTTGGTCACGTGATACACGCTCTCCTCGCCTCTGGCGAAGTTATTGCCGACGACCATCAGCCCGGCGCGGGCCAGCTCGCGGTACGTTTCTCGGTTGGAATCATCCACCTCAATATCGCCGTGACGCTCGATGTGCTGGCGAAACAGGGCCAGGGCTTCGTGAGAGAGCATCGGGTCCTCACAACTGGAGCGAGAACGCCATCCTCTGACCTTTCATCGAGCAGCCGGAAGCAGGAGCTCCGGGTGGGCCTTGACGAGCCATGCGAGACCCGGGCGCATCTGAGTCAGGCTGCCGTTGCGATCGACGCCGTTCGACGTCCACGGCATGATGCCCTGCCAACCCTTCATAAAAGCGTTCCGATAGTTGTCGGCAATCGACTGGCCCGCGCTGCCTAGGGCCGGGCATTCGCCAATGATGCAGGGCTTGTCGTCCATGCCGTAGTCGGCCGGGGAGCGCTCGAACGGGCTGCCGAAATGCGGCCTCACCCAGTCGTAATAGTGAATATTGTAGAAGTCGACAAACGCGCCCGGCTGGAGTGCACCGAGCGCTTTGTCCGAGTAGAAGTTCCCCTGATACTTGTCGCTGTTGTACTTCGGCCCGGCGCCTTCCCCCTCGCACACCAGCACTTTGCTGCGGGCGTGGACGGCGTTCGCCACGCGCGCGACCAGATCGAGCGCGTCCTTTCTGGCCACTTTGTGGTTTTCCCAGGTCCAGACCAGTTCGTTCCCCACGTCGACGGCAAAAAACCAGGGGCTCTCCTTGTATCGCTCGACCAGCGGGACCGTGTAATAGTCTACGAACGACTGGCGACATTCAGGCCTGGAGTACATCCGCCTCCATGCCTCGGCGTTGCGGTTTCCCGGCTTCGAATGGTCGAACGAGATCAGAGCCAGCATGAGATAAATGCGGTTCTCTTGAGCGATCGCGAAGAGGCTGTCAAGATCTCGCCAGAAAGCGGGTGTCGGAGCTGAGACGTTACCGCTGGCGTCGATCCCCGGCGAGACGTTGTCACCGTTGCAGCTAATCCATACGCGAGTGGAAATAACGTGGGCTTCCCTCAACTCGCGGAAGTGCGCTCGCCACCATCCAGCGTCAAACTTGTTGCCAAAGTCGTTCCAGCTTTTCCAGGGCGTGTTTGCGCCGGAAATCCAGATCTCCTTTCCACCCACCTGAAACCGGTTGCCCTTTACAGTGATGCGCTGCGCCGAAGCGACGCCGGGGACGAAGGAGACGAACAGCAGAAAGACCGCGAGCCGTTTCATTGGTGTGATACTCGCTGGGAGGAATAGGGAACCTTTGCCGACAGCGCTGGAACGTCTTTCGAGAGTGGTCGCCTGTCTCCACCATGAACCGTGGGTCCGGAAGGCGCTCTGGCCTTGAACGTTGGGGCTCGCACCCCGGCGATTGTGTTTGGTGAATAGGCACACCCACTGATGACGCGAGCACGGGCACGGATGCACCCACGACTCCGATCGTTATACCTCTTCGCTGCGATCCCAAGTAGGCATCTTGCCCGAAGACGTCCGCATGATCGAGATCTGCTCGTTGCTGTCCGCCCTCGACAGGCCGAACCGCCCGCAGGGACCAACCTGACGACGCTATCTCCAAAGGTCTTGCCTTTCGCGGCGTCTATCCCATACCGTAAAAACAGCCCCGAAAAAGGAGTATCCCATGAGAGGATTGCTGGCCGCGATCCCGTTTGTATTCCCGGTCTTCGTCGCCGCCCAAGACTCCGTCGGCTCAGTCAAAGACGCCCCCCTCCGGATCACGCCCGAAATGAAGGCCAAGACGGAAACCATCGCCCGGGCACTCGAGGGTCTCACGCCCGAAGGCTTCACGAAAAAGAGCCTTGTTGAACGCTACACCGAATCCAACTTGTACGAGAAGATCAACGGCCGGTCCGAACTGTTTCAATCCTACGACGTGACGGGCATGACCTTCGTCACCTTCTCCAAAGCGGACAACCCAGCCAAATTCATCGACGTCTTCCTCTACGACATGACCACCCCCCTCGGCGCCTTCGGCGTCTATTCGGTCGAGCGCTCGTCTGGCAGCAAGGCCATCGCAACCGGCGACGGCGGCCACCGCACCGGGGCGGATTTATTCTTCCGGAAGGGCCAATACTATGCGTCGATCGTGACATCGGGACCCGACGAGGAGGTCCAGAAAGCGGTATCGGCCTTGGCCGATACACTGGCGAATCGCCTGAAAGGCAAAGCGGCGGAGCTATGGGGTCTCGCCATGCTCCCGGCGAAGAATCGGATCGACGATACGGTCCAATACCTCATGGTCGATGCCCTGGGGCTCGACTTCCTGACCAACGCGTTCATGGCCCAATACCGCGACGGCGAGGCCGAGTTCACCGGCTTCGTCGCGCGCTGCAAATCAGTTGATAACGCCGCAGAAGTCCTGGCCAAGTACAAGGCCCACCTCGAAGAATTCGCCGACATGGCCGAACCGGCCAAAATCGAAGGGGCGTCGGTCATGTTCGCCGAGGTGGGCGGCGGCGACTTCGAGGGCGCCTGCCGAGTCGGCGACGTCATCGCCGGCGTCACGGCGGTCAAGGGCCGCGACGCGGCCGTCAAGGCCATGACCTTCCTGCTCAAAGGACTGAGGATCCCGAAATGACCTGGCGCGGCCTCTGCTGATAGGCCAAGAGGTTGGCCATTCCCTGCGGATCGGGGTCAACCTCCAGCTCTTCGAGCATCATCGACAGACCGTTCGCCCGCGTCGAGAGCATGTCCGCCCGGCGAATGGTGCGGCGAGCGCCGCCGCCGAAGGATACCCTCAGGCGGCGCGGCGGACAAAAAACGGTCGGCGTCGATCAAGCCCCGACGAAGAGCTCTGCCGAGCGCTGAACGGCTGCGAGGTTTTCTTTGAAATGGGCGAAGTTCTGCATGTCTGAATTGACCACGTCGACGCCGTGGGCGAGGACAAACGCGTAGGACCGTTGCCAGGGCGAAAGCCCCGATTGCATGAGCTTGTCGCTGTAGTGCCCGTCGAAGGCGTTCTCCAACGCCTTAGCGCCGCGGGACGATAAGTAGCGGGCCGCCTTCATACCGACGAGACCGATGCCGGCGTCCCGGGCGCGCCTGCAGTGTGGGCTGAAGCTCGACCATCGGCGGCGTGCCGGGAAGGAGACTCTTCGAATCCCAGTCGTACCACCCGGCGGGGGTGATGGCGACCATCGCGAGGTCGTACCAGCCCGTTCCAATCATGGCCTCGAGCACTTGCTGCGCCCGCTTGTGGGTACTCACGCCCCAATGGCCCACCTTCCCGGCCTGTTTCGCCTTGAGGAAGGCCTCATGCAGTTGCTCGCAATGGACGACCTCCGGCTCGCCGACGCCCATGAGGTAGTAGGCGTCCACATAGTCGGTACCCAGATCGGTGAGGCTCGCATTGAGCAGCCCCGTCCAGTAATCGGCCAGAAACTTGCCTTGCGCGACGGTCAACGGCTTGCCCGGTTCGTAGCCGTCAATGGGACGCAACGGCGCTTTGGACGTGACCCAGATCTTGCCGCGGTGCGCCGCGAGGAAGGGGGCGAAGGCGCGCTCGCTACCCTTGTAATAGGCGTTCGAGCCGAGATCGTAGAAGTTTACGCCCGCGTCGAATGCCGCACTGAGCAACCGAACGGCCTTCCCGCCCATGAGCGCCGCCCCGCCGCCGAAAACGAGGTGGCTGCACATGAAATTCGTCCGGCCGAGCTTGCGGTAGGGCATGCCGCTCCGCTCGTTGCGGTGGATCAGGCCGTCGGCGGGCGCGTCCTGGGCCCGCGCCGACGGCGCGACGGCCGCCGTGGCAGTGGCGGCGGCGGTGGTCTTGATGAATGCCCGGCGGTTCATCTCGTACGGCGCGGTCATGGCGCTACCCCTCCAGCTGGACGATCCCGGCATTGTTACATCGTACCACTCTAGGCTGGGCGGGCGCATCGCGTCAACCTTCGCCGCCTTTAGCCGAGTCGGTTCGCCTCACACACTCTTTCCGCTGCTGCGGGGGTTATACATCGTCGGCGGCGGACCATTTTCTATCTTGGGCACGCGACGCCCATCACCCTGATGAGACCCGTGCCAGTTATCATCTTCTTGAAGGCGAGCAGGAAGGCAAGTTACCGGACATGCGGACGGGTTACTCCAACGCTCAACTGTGCGCAAAGGAAACGGCCGTTCGATTTACCGCTCTCAGGCCCGTGCCGCCATCACCGAGGCAGCGGCCGCCTAGCGTAATAGCAGCCTCGTGCAAGAGTGAGTTCCAATCCAACTCGCCGGCTGAAATCGCCATCAGGAGATCGCGCACATGGGCGAACGGCTCGATCCTGTGCCGCTTGGCTCCCGCAGGCACGCGGAAACATGTCGCCGCTCTCTTGCGCCCGCGGTCGCGAGTTCGGCGAGCGCAGTTCGGTTGTCCTCCTGACGTCGAGCGCCCGATCGCAGTCGGCGGAGTCGCGCATCGGCATGATCGAGATCTGCTCGTGTTCGACACCTCACGCCCCACTGATCGAAAACCCGTCGAGGCATCAAAAAACGTTACTTTGATTTCTTTACCGGATTTCTTCACCTGAAGGGCAAGGGGTGACGTTTCGGCGACGGCATTGAGCCGCGGAGTAATGAAACCGGACGTTTGATTTGCGCCCACCAGGGCAACCACCGCCAGCGGTGCCGGGCGCGCGTAGGGTGCGTCGGTGTGTCGGACCGAAGCGCTCAAGGCGAAGGAGTGGCTCGGGCGGTCATCGCCCTGTCGAGGGGCATGGAGCTGTCCCGGATCATGCGGCGACCGGCGACGCGAGGCCCACCTTTATGTGCCCTTCTCCCCTTTCCAGATCGCGGCGCTCCCAGACTCGGCGCCGGCCGGCTGGAGCGAGGCATCGTCGCCCTCGGCGGGAGGATCCGTTCGGGACCTGCGGCCGACGGTTCGAATCGCCAGCCCCGAGATGACGGAGGCCCACAGGACCAGGATTACATCCCAGTAGGCGACCCAAGCGCTCGTGTTCGCGATGAACTGCGGGCGGCTCCTATTGAACAGGAGACCGCTGAAGGCCGGGAGCACACTCGCCAGGATCAGGCCCCAGCGGGGATAACCCGGATCGCCGATAATCTTGAGATACACGATCGGCCAGCCCACCGTCACAAAGAGGACCAGGCCGACGCTTGCGGCGACTGCCCGGGACCGCCGCCGGATCCAAACCCCCAGCGCCGCACCCAGGCTGACGAACGCCGCCCCATGGGCCAGGATCGTGACGATCGCCAGGGCCGCGACCTGCAGCAAGCCGCCGCGGGTCTGCGTCGGCGGGGCCGGCCCAGCCTCCGCGATCTCCGCGTCGGTAGCCTCCCGCGAGGCGGCCGTGTGACCGGATGCGTCGGTCGTCGTCACGTAAGTATCTCCCCAAGGATCCGTCTCGATCTTGGACGAGCCGCCCCCGGAGAGGGGCTTGACCTTCGTCGCGACCCGGAAGGGCATCGGGGCTGTGGCCAGTGCCAGCGCAACCAGCGCGGGGCCGATCGCCAGCAGCAGGACCAGGCGGAAGGCCTCCCACCAGCGGATCGCGAAGGACCGCCGGTCGGAGATCGTCGCCGCGGATACCGGGGCCATGACCGGCGGTGTCGCGGCCGGAGACATCGACGACGCGGCCAGCGCGGCCAGCAGCACAAAGCCGACGGCGACGAGGAAGATGCAAGCCGATACTCCGGTGTCGAGCACCGGCATGAGCAGTCGGTTCCGATGGACCCAGGGCACGATCCCACCGATCAGGCTGCCGACGCCGATCATCCCGGCCAGAACGACGATGACGTCGGCGAGCACCGGCGCGCGCCGGGTCGGTCGGGAACGCGGTCGAAGCAGCGGTCGAAGGTTCGCACCGTCAGCCACAAGAGCCCCAGGGCCAGGGCCACGCACTCGATGTCCCAGAACGTGATCCACCAGAGGAGGTCGCTCCGCTGGCGGCGTTCAGCCACGATCCCGAAGAGCTGGAAGACCGCGACGACGGGGCTCAGGCACACGAGGCCCCGTGTTTGCGGGCCCGTCCGCATAGCAGCAACGAGCATCGGCCAGCCGGCGCCCACGATCACCGCGAGTCCCACGTTCAGGGCGATCGCCCGGCTCTGGCGCGCGATCCACACTGCGAGCGCCAGGCCGACGCTTACGATCAACGTGCCGTGTGCGAGGATCGTCGCGATCAGGAGGCAGGCACTGAAGAGCAGCGCCCCGTCGGACAATTCGTCGTAGTACCAGGCTGGGGTTCCCAGCGGGATCGTCTGCGGGGCCCTTATGGCCAGGGCCAGGGCGGCCCCCAGCAATCCAGGCCCGATCGCCAGGAGCGCGACCGGGCGGAGCGTCGCCAGCCACTTGCCCAGGACGATCGTCGAGGTGGAGAGCGTGGTCGCGGCCAGGAGATCGAGGCTGCCCCGCTGCCGCTCCTCGGCCATCGACGTCGGCGCCACGGCTGCAAGCATCAGCAGGCCGAAGATTAACTGCAGGATTGCGCCGTAGACTCCCACGATGAGCTCCACAGGCTCGGCGCGCGCTCGCAAGTCCAGCCCCTGGATCAAGGCAAAGACGGCGCCAACGGCGCAGGCGGCGCCGGTCGAGCCGCCAACCAGCACAACCAGGATCGTCGTCCAGCGCGACGGCCGCGATCGATGCCACTCGCGCCAGAGCACGGGATTGCCGTCGAGCGCCGGTCCGGGCAGCCATCGCGACAGCCGGCCGACCCAGCCGATCCGTGGTCCCTTGCGGCCTTCGTCGGTCCCGCGCCGCGCGACGGGTCGCATCCGCCAGACCGCCAGGAGCGCGAGCGCGACGGCTGCCCCCAACCCCACTGCGAAGAAACCGAGATAGTCCCAGAGATCGACACTGCCAGGCGCGGAATACGGCGCGAATGCCAGGTAGTACGGGTCGGCCACGAGGCTCCAGCCGGGCGGCGGGCCGACGAGCTTCGTCCAGGCTAGCACGTACCAGATCGGCCAAAGGAGCAGCACGAGCGCCCAGAAGGTGTAGACAACCAGTACGACCTCGTGCGGCTTACGGGCCCACACCGACAGCGCCAGCGCCATCGAGCAGCCCAAAAGCGCGACGGCCAGGATGATCGCGAACGCGAGCGTTACCGCCAGGGGATCGATTCCGCCCAGGAGCGACGAGAGCGCCAGGACCGGCCAGGAGCAGGCCACCAAGCCGAAGACCGGGAGGAGCCGCGCGGCCAGCTTGCCCAGGACGATCTCGGGGTCGGACAGGTCGGTGGCGAGCATGTGGGCCAGGGTGCCGCGGCCGCGGTCGACGCAAATGGCGCCCGCGGTGGCCGCGGGGGCGACAAGCATGACGAGGCTCAGCTCGACGCCGATAAGGTCGTAAAAATACCATACGCCGAGTTCCGCATATTCTCGCCACGATTGCCTCGGGTCGATCGTCGTGCTCGAGATGGCGATCGTCGCGATCGCGGCGAGCAGCAGAGCGACGCCCGCCGACCGCATGGCGAAGGTTTGCCAGCGGCGCGAGTTGGTCAGGCACTCATAGAAAAAGACCGGTCCCAGCCCCCAGCGCATCGCTTCTGGACCTCGCGCGGCACGGCCGCGTCGGAACGGGGATCCGCGACCCGGGTGATCCTCCGCCTGGGCCATCGCTCACCCATCGTAGGGCCGACGGACACCACGGGCAATGACTTTCTCTGACATTCGTCGGGTGCGCCGGGAGCACCGATGCGCAGGCCCAAAGCGGCCCGATGCTGCCAGTTGCGCGCTTCCGCCGGACCCACCGAAGCGTCGGACAGTCGCTTTGCGCGCTTCGTCGGATCGACCGAAGCGTCCGAGGAACACTTGCGCGTAAACGGGATAGGATCACGCTCCGCCACCCTGTCGCTCGAGTTAAGAATCCCGTCGGAATGTTTGGGAGTGGGATTTTTGCGATCAAGCAGCCAAGCCGGAACGTCGTCTCCGGACCGAGCACCGCGGCGACGAGGTTCGCATCGGCCGGCCGATCGGAGACGAGCAGGACCTTCATGGCCGGGCGGACCTTGGCGGTGGCCGTCAGCTCGATCTTCTCGCCGACGGCCACGCGGCGGCGGTCGAGCGTCACTTTGACCTGGTTGTCGCCCTGGTTCTCGGCGGGGTTCTCGGCTCGCGGTCGTCCTGGTAGACGAGGAATCTCGCCGAGCCGCGGCCGATCTCCTGGCCGTCCTTCTTGCCGATCACCGTCACCGTGTAATTGGCGGGCTGCCCGACCTTCTCGACGGCGTAGATCGAGCCCTTGCCCTCGTCCCCCTGGTTGTACACGTCGACGGGCGACGAGACCGGGGGATCGGCCTTCTCGCGCTCGACCCGGGCCTCGTACCTCACGTTGGGAATCGGCGCCCCCGTCGCATCATGGGCGGTGGCCGTCAGCTCGATCTTCTCGCCGAGGGCCACGCGGCGGCGGTCGGGCGTCACTTTGACCTGGTTGTCGCCCTGGTTCTCCTTGTGCGAGAGCCAGAAGACGACCTGACGCCAGAACTTCCGGTGCGCCAGCCGGCTCTCCTCCGAGGCACGGTACCAGACCCACGTGTCGCCGCCGTAGGCGATCGAACGGCCCTTGCCGACATTCATGCTGACCAGCAGCGGCTCGGAGGCGGGGGCGGGGGTCTCGGCCAGGACGTGGGCTCCCAGCTTGCCATCGCTGAAGCGATTCGTGCCGAGGATGGGCGTCATCAGGTCCCAGATCCGCGCGGTCTCGGTGCGGTTGGTGCCCACCTGGAGCAAGTAGCTGTTCAGGCCCCAGTTGGTGGGCACGAACTTGATGCCGCCCTCGGGCTCGATATAGCCGTCCCCGGGATGGATGTGGACGGGCAGGATGTCCTCCAGCGGCGTATCCGCCCACCCGCCGGCCCCAAAACCGGCATGGCCGCCGAGCATCATGAGGCCCGCACCCTGGCGGACGGCCTCGGCCAGCATGCGCTGTTGTTTGGGCGTCAGGAAGCTGGCCTTCAGGTCGCCGAGGACGTAGGCGTTGTACCGGCCGGGCGCGAACTCCTCGTCGCTCAGGGCGCCCCGATCGCCCTGCGCCGCCGCCTTGATCACCACCCCCTCGACACGGATGTCCTGCAGGGTGGCAATCGAGCGCATCAGGAACAAGTAGTCCCACGAGAAGTTCGAGCCCTGGAGGTACAGCACGTTGAGCCCGCCGGAGAGGACGGTGACAAACGTGCTGATCTCGTTGTTCGACTTGTTCATCTCGCCTTCCTGGGCCGCGACCTTGAGCGTGATCTTCTTCTCCCCGGGGCTCTGCGGCATGTACTTGAGCCCCGTGATCGGGACGATGCCGCTGCCGTCGGGAACCTTCAGCTTCGTGTGGGCCACCGGAACAGGGATGTCCTCGACGAAGAGCTCGACGTCGAGCGTCTGGTTGGCGAAGCCGTGGGCAACGAGCGTCCCCTTGACCTCGAGGTTGTTCTTCACGAACACCGTGGGCCCGGCGATGATCTCGCGCAGCATCACGTCCCGCGCGCCGGGCTCGTCATCCGCCGCACGGAGCATCGCGACGGGCACGGCGATACCGGCGGCGAGGGCGAGGGCGATGGCCGCCAGGGCCACCGACACGCCGCGACGGTTGAGGTTGTCGCTGAGCACGGCGACGAGGCGGCGTTCGAGCGACGACTTGCGCGCCATGGCAAGCCCGCCGGATTGCGTCCAGCCGGCGGGCGAGAACCCCGTGACGACGTCGAGCAGGTGTCCGGCGTAAGCGGACGGCCGCACGCCGCTGGCCAGGACCCGATCGTCGCACGCTCGTTCACACTCGACGCCCAGCCGCCAGCCGGCCAACCAGACCAGGGGATTGAACCAGTGCAGGGCACACGCGAGCTGCGCCAGCAGTTGAGCCAGGGTGTCGCGACGCTTGACGTGGGCGAGCTCGTGGAGCAGGACGGATCGCACTTGTTCGCCGCTCCAATCCCGCGCGGCGGCGGGAAGCATCAGACGACATCGAAGGATGCCCCAGACAACCGGAATGGCCTTGTCGGGGTGAATCAACAGGGTGACCGGGCGACATACCCCGAGGTGCGAACACGCGGCCTTAAGGGCCATGACCATGGGATCGCGCGTCGTCGCCGGTAGACCTGACGACCCGATGACCGTCCCTTGCCGCTCGGTCCTTGCGAGCAACCAGCGCGCGGCGATCAGCCGCAGTATGAACACGCAAGAACCGATGGCCCACACGAGTGGCAGTGCGTCGAGCCAGCTCCCGCTCACGACGGCCGGCGCGGCAATGGCGGCCTGTGTCACCGACGCGGGACGCGAATCGGGCGGCCCGGCGGCAGGTCGATACGCCGCGGATCGCGAGGCGACTCCCTCGCGATCAGCCTGCCGCGCCACTTCAATCGCACCATCGGCCGGCCTGGTCATCGAGGGCGGTCGTGTCGAGACCACGGCCGTCGCCGCTGGAATACGCACCCACTCCGGCAGCACTCGCCACCGAGGCAACATCGCCGACAGCGCCGGCACGACCAGCATTGCGGCCATCGCCAGCAGCCAGACGAGATGTCGAATCGCCGCCGAGTCGCGCCAGAGGATGATGGCCGCGACCGCCGCCACGACCAAAAGCGCCGTGCCCTTGACGGCGGAATCCACCAGCACCAGACTCGACGCGCCGAACACTCCGGCGACGATGAGGATCGTGCGGTCCATGTCACCGGCCCTCCCGCTGTGCCTGCTCGATGAGCGCGATCAGCCGCTTGCGTTCGTCCGCCGACACCCGGTCCTTTCGCGAATGCAGGTGCGCCGCGAGCGCCACTTCCAGGGAGCCGCCGAAGAAAGTCTCCAGCACCCGCTCGAAGGCGCGGCGACCGGCCTTGTCCTTGGCCTGGCGAGGGACATAGATCACCTCCCGGCCGCTCTTCCGCCGTCGGAGATGTCCCTTCTCTTCCAGGATGTGCATCATCCTCCGAACCGCCATCGCCGTCGGCGGTGAGGGAATACTCTCGACGACCTGGTTCACGGTCGCCTCCCCGAGCGCGAAGACGGCATCCATGATCTGTCGCTCACGTCGACTGAGTCCAGACGGTTCAGGCATTATCCGCTCCTCGCGTCAAAGGGTTACCACGCGGGCCCCGGATGGGCGGGCCAGGTATCGTTAAGATTTTAACGCTCTGTAGCGCGAGTGCAAGAGCCAGAGCGCTAATTTTTTAATGGCTCGTCGAATCGTGGGCAAGGGCTGGAGGGGCCAGGGCGTGCGGCTGCACCCCGGAGCCTTCGGGCGGCCCGATGCAGCCCGGAACCGCGCGGGGCCCATCGGCCCCATGTGGCGACCCGCGCGGTCGGCGCGGCGTGGCGGACGTCACGGCACAGCCGGTTGGCCGCGCCTTCTGCACCGACGCCGTGATGTGCACCTCGTGCACCGTCGCGGCGGTCGTCTCGACGTGCGTGATCAGGTTCGGGCAGGCCCTGACCAACGGCGAACTGGCGACGACCGACAGTCTTCCGAAGAATTTCGTTGACAACACCCGCAGGTCGGCGATATTTGTAGTCATACGACTTGATTCGTAACCTGTCTGGTCCGCTGTTCAGGTTGTTGATGGCCCAATCGATGGCCGGTGGTCTTATGAACGCTGTGACCGTCTCGCTTCTGCTGCTTGTCGCCATGAGCCAGCAGGCGGGCCAGAGCACGCACACCGACCAGGCCGCCAAGGGCAAGAGCCGGCAGTTGCTCGAGCTGCATACGGACGATGCCGCCAGCTTCTCCATTTACCGTGACATCGAGCGCACCCAGAAGCTCGAGCTCAAGCGCGAGCCGGTCTATCGCTGGACAAACCCCACGAGGGTCGGCGGGCAGGTGGGCGAGGTTTTCGTCTGGACATACCGCGGGCGGCCGGAGGTCGTGGGATCGATTTTTTCCCATCCTGCGGGCCCGCAACGAGTCATCTGCCACGAGCTCCACTCGCTTTCGCTGGCGGTGCTGGTCGTCGATCGCAAGGCCACGGAGCAGTGGGTTCCGCAGGCCCCGGGTGTCGATTTGAAACCTGTGGAGGGCGCACCCAAGCCGGCGGGCACTCCGGCGCTGCGGCTTGCCCAGATGCGCAGCCTCGCTCGCGAGTTTAGCGGCAAGAGCTTGAGCGATCAGAACCAGACCTGGGAACTGCGACTGCTCCCGCAGCCGCTGTACCGGTATGAGAGCACCGATCCCGTCATCGTCGACGGGGCCTTGTTCACCTTGGTCTCGTCGGCGGGCACCGACCCCGAGATCATCCTGGTGCTCGAGGCACGCACGAGCCAATCCGGGCCGCACTGGGTTTTTGGCGCCGCCCGGTTCTCGGACATGAACCTCTGGCTCAACCATAAGGATCGCGAAGTCTGGAACTCGATCCGTTCCGACGAGAATACGTTCTATCATGACGCCAAGCACCGCTTTCGCTTCTACCAGGACCGGGCCATCCCCGAGCTCCGTGACGATGGCTCGAAACCGGAGGTGAAGTGATGGTCCAGCCGTGGGTATGCATCGTGCTTGCGAATCTGGTCGCGCAGGCACCCGTCGCGAAGAGCGACCCGGCGCAGGAGCAGGCCGTCCGGAGCAAGCGCGAGCGGCTCCTGGAGATCTACGTGAACGACGCGGCGGGGTACACCATCTACCGCGACGCCAGTCGCAAGCAGAGCGGTCGAGCTGCGGCGCGACCCGGTTTACGTGTGGACCAACCCGGTCCGGAAGACGGGCAGGACGGCGCGGTCTATCGTGTGGACCTGCCGGGGCCGCGCCGAGGTTCTCGGCAGCATCTTTTCGATGCCCGGCGACGGGGCGGCGTGCAAGCTGTACCACGAGTTTCATTCACTCTCTTGTCGGTGCTCGACGTCGAGCGCTGCCGGGACTCACACATGGACGTGGACGCCCCTGGCACCGGGCATCGAGATCGCCCCGATCGCGGATGCGCCCGCTCCCGCCCGATCCGCCTTCGCACCGGCTCTCGCAGATGCGCACGCTCGACCCACGACTTCGCCGCCTCGACCAAGGACCATCAAGAGCGGCGCTGGGAGCTGCGGCTGCTTGCCTCAGCCCCTCTATCGTTACGAGAGCACCGATCCCGACGTTCTTGGATGGTGCTCTCTTCGCATTCGTCACTTCGGCCGGGACCGATCCCGAGGCACTCCTCGTGATCGAGGCACGAAAACCAAAACCCACGCCGCTACCCTGTCTGGCATTATGCCATCGCTCGATTCACGGACTGGAGCTGTGGGTCCGGCACAAGGGCAAGGAGGTTTTTACCTGCGACCTCATTCCGTACAACTTGCCCGAACAAGACCCGAAGCACCGTTACCGCGGGTTTCAGGATAGGGATCATTCCACCCGTCGACGAGAAGGGCCCATGAACTGACGGCATGGACGACTATAAATCTTTCTCGTGCCGTTGAGGCAACCGAATGACTCGACCTGCCATGATCAGCGTTTCAACACCGCCGGCCCGGCATCCCTGGCTCGATGTCATGGTCCTGTCCGCCGTCCTCGCGTGTTTCTTGACCGGGTTGACCGCCCGCGCCCAGGAATCCCCGTCGCAGCCCGTCGCGCCGCCGGCCAATCTCGGCACCAGGCGGGCGCTGATCGTTTGTGGCTTGCCGGGAGACAGCGACCACCGCAAGCTCTTCGCGGAAACCATTGAGAAACTGGCAAGCGCACTGACCGGCCGTTATGGCTTCGCTGCCTCCGAGGTCCTGGTGCGATTCGGCACGGAGAGCAAACCCGGCGACGGCCCCGCCGTGGCCAAGGCGCGGGGGCTGTCGACCCGCGAGGGGATTGCGGCCGATGTGGACGAGCTCAAGAAGCGGCTCGGCCCCGGACGACACGCTCTGGGTGATCGTGGTGGGGCATACTCATTACGACAGCCGGCATTCCCACTTGAACCTTCCCGGACCTGACATGGACGAGCGCGAGTTTGGCAAGCTCTTCGCGGACCTGAAGGCACGCGAGCAGGTCTTCTTCATCACCACGGCCGCGAGCGGATTCTTTCTTGAAGCCTCTGGCCGCGCCCGGCCGGATCGTGATCACCGCGACCGAGCCCGATCAGGAGGTCAACGAGACGTTGTTTCCGCACGCTCTCGCCGAAACGCTCGCCGCTCCCTCGGCGGATATCGACCGCGACAAGGACGGCAAGACTTCGGTCTTCGAGCTCTACCTGGCCGTCGTCGACCGATGTCATGAAGCGTTATGCCGCCGATGAGAATTTGCCGACCGAACATGCCAAGCTCGACGACAACGGCGACGGACACGGCAGCGAGCTTCAGGAGAGCTATCTGCCCCCCGAGCTCGGCGGCGTCGGCGGACAGAAGAAGGAGCCAAAAATCGGGCCGAAAGACGACGGCGCCCTTGCGTCCCAGACGTATATCGACGCACCTGCGGTTCCCAAATCGTGAGCTAACGGTGCCAACTTGTGTGACGTGGCGAATCCCGTGATCAATCGATCGAGCTTGCCAGTACGATCCTTCGTGATGAGGTAACAACTCCGTGAAGCGCTCCTTTTCCTGCTCACGTTCGAGCTCTGTGCCTGCTGCGCGGCTTGGGCTCAAAAGCCATCGGACGAGAAGGCACGCGCCGAGCAATTTCGGCGAGTTCGCGAAAAAGGAAGCAACTACGTATACGATTCAGCTCGAAGGCAGCAGCCGGCCGCTCGAGTTCCATCCCGAGCCGATCCTCAAGTGGAGCAACCCCGTCATCGGGTCGATCTACGGCGACGTCTTCATCTGGACTCAGGACGGGCGGCCGGAGGCGGTGGCTTCGATCTACAAGTTTTACTCGCCGCTGACGCACCGGGCCAACGAGTTCCACTCGCTGTCGTCGGGTAAGCTGACCGGCCGGCGCGACGGCATCGCGGTCTGGACGCCCTCGAAGGCCGGGATTGGAGCTGAAGCCCATCGCCGGCGCTCCGGTGCCGGACGGATCGGCCGCCGTGCGGCTCCGCCAGATGAAGCTCATCGCGCAGGAGTTCACCGCCCGCCAGACCACCCGCGACGGCGTCGATCGCGAGATGCGCTTGCTCAATCAGCCCATCTATCGCTACGAGAAAACCAAGGGCGACCTGGTCGATGGCGGCCTTTTCGTCTTTGTCGTGGGCACCGATCCCGAGGCGTTTCTCCTGATCGAAGCGAGACGCACGTCGAGCGGTGCCCTCGAGTGGCAGTTCGGTGCGACCCGGATGACCAACAAAGATCTGAAGATCAAGCAGCGCGATCGCGTGGTCTGGAATGCCCCCGAAATCCCGTGGGCACAGGTTTGGGACGGCCGCGAGCCATACTGTATTTTCCGATTCGACCTGGCTCCAGGGGAACTGTAGCGTGAGTACTCTCGGACCTCATGAGACCCATTTGAAACAGCCACGAGAGCTTGCGAGCGAGGACGCCGCGATCGTCGCTCGTCTGATCAATCGATCGAGCTTGCCAGTACGATCCTTCGTGATGAGGTAACAACTCCATGAAGCGCGCACTTTTCTTGCTGATGTTTCAGTTCTTTGCCTGCTGCGCCGCCTGGGCTCAAACGCCATCGGACGAGAACACCCGCGCCGAGGAATTCCGCGTGTTCGCGAAAAAGGGAGCAACCACGTACACGATTCAGCTTGAAGGCAGCGACCGGCCGCTCGAGCTCCGGCCCGAGCCGATCCTCAAGTGGACGAACCCCGTGATCGGGTCGATCTACGGCGATGTCTTCATCTGGACTCAAGACGGGCGGCCGGAGGCGGTGGCTTCGATCTACAAGTTTTACTCGCCCCTGACGCACCGGGCCAACGAGTTTCATTCGCTGTCGCTGGGCAAGTTGACCGGCCGGCGCGACGGGACCGCGGTCTGGACGCCCTCGAAGCCGGGATTGGAGCTGAAGCCCATCGCCGGCGCTCCCGCGCCTGACGAATCGGCCACCGTGCGGCTCCGCCAGATGAAACTCATCGCGCAGGAGTTCACCGGCCATCAGACGACACGCCAGGGCGTCGATCGCGAGATGCGATTGCTCAATCAGCCCATCTATCGCTACGAGAAGACCAAGGGTGACCTGGTTGATGGCGGCCTTTTCGTCTTTGTCGTGGGCACCGATCCCGAGACGTTTCTGTTGATCGAAGCGAGGCGCACGAAAAACGGTGCCCTCGAGTGGCAGTTCGGCGCGACCCGGATGACCAACAAAGATCTGAAAACCAAGCACCGCGACCGCGACGTCTGGAGTGCCCCCGAACTTCCTTGGGCGCAGGTGTGGGACGGCCGGCAGCCGTATTGCGTTTTCCGCTTTGAGCTGGCTGTGGGGGAGCCGTGACATGACAACCTCACTCCCGTGTGTCTCGCAATCGGGCTTGTCTCCCAGGCGCCAACGGTCCAGAAAGCCTCGCGTGACGCAGGTCCATTTTTCGCCAAAGCGGACGTACCCTGAAACGGCTGGCGGCCGGTGGCGCCTAGAGAAACACAAAACCAGAAGAGGTTTGCTACCGATGGAAACCCCGCAATCGCGTGAAACGAATCCCAATTCGGCCTCGGCTCTGGAGAGCGAGGACGCCGCCATCGTCGCCCGTCTGCGCGACGCGCGGCTGCGCGTCCGCGAGCAGATCGCGAAGGTGATCGTCGGACAGGAAACAATCGTCGATCACATGCTGATTGGGCTCTTATGCCGCGGCCACATCCTCTTATTGGGGGTACCGGGGCTGGGCAAGACCTTGATGGCCCGCACCTTGGCGCGGACGCTCGATCTCGAGTTCCGCCGCATCCAGTTCACGCCCGATCTGATGCCTTCGGATATCACCGGCATGGACATCATTGAGGAAGATCCGGCAACCGGTCGGCGCAAGCTCGAGTTTCTCCCTGGGCCGATTTTCACCAATTTCCTGCTTGCCGATGAGATTAACCGTACGCCGCCGAAAACCCAGGCCGCGCTCTTGCAGGCGATGCAGGAGCGCGAGGTCTCGATCGGCCGGCGCACCTATTCGCTCAATCCGCCATTCTTCGTGGTCGCCACCCAGAACCCGATCGAGATGGAAGGCACCTATCCCTTGCCCGAGGCCCAGCTCGACCGGTTCATGTTCAATCTCAAAGTCAAGTATCCCACGATCAAAGAGGAGGTGCTGATCGTGAAGGGGACGACGGGCACCCACACCGCCGAGGCTCAGCCTGTGTTGAAGGCCGACGAGCTGTTGCGGCTGCAGGAGCTGGTGCGCGGCGTGCCCATCGCCGACTCGGTCATGAGCTACGCCGTGCGGTTGGTCGCCGCCTCGCGCCCGGGTGAGACAAAGGAGATCGAGGGAGTGCATAAATACCTGCTCTACGGGGCGAGTCCGCGGGCCTCGCAGTACCTGGTCTTGGGCGCCAAGGCGCGGGCCATCCTCGCGGGCAAGTATCACGTCGATTTCGACGACGTGAAGAACCTGGCCGGCTCGGTGCTCCGGCATCGACTGGTGTTGAACTTCCACGCCCGCGCCGATGGCGTGGACGCCGACGCCTTGATCGGCCGCCTGGTCGAGACCGTGAAACTGGAGGCGTAAGCCGCGATGCTCTTCGACCCAGAGTCGCCGTTCGCTCCGCAAACGGACGCGAGAATGAAACTGGAGGCGTAAGCCGCGATGCTCTTCAATCCTCGCTCACTGGTCGATCCGGTGTTCTTTTCGCGACTTGAGTCAATCGAGCTGCGCGCCCGTTCGATCGTCGAGGGGTCGATGCACGGTCTTCACCGCAGCCCCTACCTCGGCATGAGCGTCGAATTCGCGTCGCACCGCGAATACACGCCGGGCGACGACCTCCGGCACCTGAACTGGAAGCTGTACGCTCGCCACGATCGGCTTTATATCAAGGAGTACGACGCCGACACCAACTTGAACCTCTATCTGCTCCTGGACGCCAGCGCGTCGATGACCTGCGCCAACACCGGCAGGAGCAAGCTGCACTATGCGGCCTCGTTGGCGGCCGCTATGGCGCACCTGGCACTCAAGCAGCGCGACGCGGTCGGGCTGACCGTGTATTCCGACTCGGTGACGGCCCATCTGTCTCCTCGCGCGAAACCGGGCCAGCTCGACGAGGTGCTCGCAACGATCGCCGCCGCCGAAATCCGGCCGGCTCGCGACAACGACCGGGCGCTGCACCAGGCCGCCGAATTCGCCAGACGGCGCGGCATGGTCGTGATTCTCTCCGACCTCTTTGGCGATTTGGACACGATCGTCGGCGGTCTGGATCATCTGCGCTACCATAACCATGAAGTGATCATCTGGCATATCATGGATCCGATCGAGCGCGATCTCTCGGTGGATGGTCATATCCGCTTTCGCGATCTGGAAAGCGGCGAGACCTTGACCACTCAGGCCGAGGCCATTCGCCAGGCGTACGGGCAAGGCGGTAGACGAGTGGCGGACAGGCGCTCGAGCTCGAGTGCCGCAAACGTGCGATCGACCGGATCGAGCTGACGACGACCGACGCGCCCGATACTGCACTTTTGGATTACCTGGTCAAACGGGCGAAGACATTCTGAGTTATTCAATCCGGAGTGAAAATGATGAACCTCCTCCTGTCTTCGATATTGGTTCTTGGTCTCGCTGGCCAGCCGCCGCAGAACCGGGACGCACCGGGCGATCCGGCGAAGCGTCTCACCATCATGAAGAATTCGATGGCTGCGTCAGAGGTGCGGGGCGGCGAGTCCGGCGGGGATTTGTATCGACTGAAAACGGAGCCGGTTTTGCGATTCACAAACACGGTTGGTGACTCGCGAGATGGCTCCATCTTCCTCTGGCTCGGCGACGCAGACCGGCCCGAGGCCGCGGTTCAGGTCTTCCAAACGCGCGGCGGCTGGCAACAGGAATGGACGTCGCTCTCTACGACCCCCTTGATCGGGAAAATGGCGAACCCGCCAGACTGGCGACCGTCGCACGGAGGCATTGAATTCAAGCCGGTTCCCGGTGCGCCCAAGCCGGCCGACGGAGCCAACGAGCGCCTCCGACAAATGCACATGCTGACCCGCGATTTCAGCGCACGCGACCAATTCCGGGGCGTGTGGCAGCCGCTCCGACTAATGCCCAAGCCACTGGCTCGATACGGGAAGCCAGGATGCGAGGTGGTCGACGGCGCACTCTTCGCGTACGTGATAACCACTGATCCCGAGGTCTTCTTGATGCTCGAGGCGCGGAAAAGCAAAGACGGCATGGAGTGGCAATACGCAATCGCGCCGATGTCGGTTTATGCACTCGAAGGTTCATGGAAAGAGCAAGTGGTCTGGAGCCTTGACTGCCGCTATCCCACCAGCTCTGACTCTACGCTTTTCCAGCGACCCTTTGAACCGCGGGAATGATGAAGAGCGTTTTGAGTCATCGAGGTGCTCAGATTACCGGTTCTTTACCAGACCGATCGAGGAGCGTGGTGGAGATAATTGAGGCACTATGCACTTCATTCAGTTCGGAATGCTCACCGCACTCGGCGCCCTGGCGATCCCGATCATCATCCACCTGATGTTCCGCCAGCGGGCCCGGCCGATCGACCTGGGGACGCTCCAGTTCCTCAAGATCGTGCTGCGCGACAACGCGCGGCGCCGGCGGCTCAAGCGCTGGCTGTTGCTGGCGCTGCGGATGGCGAGCGTGGCCCTGATCGCGTTCTTGTTCGCCAGGCCATACATGGTCGCCAGCGAAGCCGACCGCGGGAGACCGGCTGGTCGTGGTGCTCTTCGACCGCTCGGCCAGCATGGGCCTCACGGGCGGCAACCGGCCAATCGATCAGGCGCTCGCGGAGGCGCGGGCCATACTGGCAACGGGCCGGCCAGGGAACACAACTGGAGGTCGGCACCTTCGACCGGGCAGTCCAACCCCTCTCGAATCCGGCGGACCTCGGCAAGATCGTCATTCGAGCCAACGGCCGGCGGCACGGACTATGGCGTCGCGATGGCCTGGGCGCGCGACCTTCTGGTTCGCTCACGGAAAGCCGTCAAGGAACTGCATATTCTCACCGATCTCCAGCGATCCGGGCTCGATCGGGGAGAGGCTGTGAGCCTTCCCTCGGACGTGGATGTCCGTCTGCGAGACTTCGGTCGCGCATTTCCCAAGAACGTCGCGGTCACGGGCATCACGATCGCTCCCGCGACCGTTCGGCCCGGTGAAGCGGTCTCGGTGACGGCGACCGTGCTCAACGCCTCGCCGCTTCCGGTCGCCAAGTGTCCGGTCCGGCTGCACGTCGAGGCTGGTAAAGAGAAGCGCGACCTGGACCGGACCGTCGACCTCGAGGGTGGCGCGACCGCAGCCGTGGCGTTTTCGCTCACCGAGATGGCCGAAGGGCTCTGGCGCGGGCATGTCGAAGTGACAGCCGCCGATGAATTGCCGTTCGACGACCGCCGCTTCCTGGCTTTCCAGGTCGCGCCGCCTGCGCGCGTGCTCGTGGTGGACGGCGACCCGGGACGGGCCTCGTATGAGTCGGAAACCTACTTCCTCCAGGCTGCCCTGCGGCTCGCGCCGACGGGCGAGCACTACGCGAAATCGCCGTTCGACGTGCAATGCGGTCGATCTCGCCGCAACCACGGAGCTGCCGGACCTGACAAAGACCCAGACTGTGGTTCTGGCGAACGTCGAGGACCTGGGCGCCTCGGATGCACGGCGTCTGGCTGAGTTCGTCGAGCGCGGCGGAGGACTGGTGGTTTTCACAGGCGACCGCATCCGACCCGGCTCGACTCGGGCGCTCGAGGCCGCCGGCCTGGGCGCGGGTGAGGTTCTGGGACCTGCCGCCGCCACCGAGATGCCCTGGCGGCTCGAGCGATGGGAGACGCAGCATCCGGTCTTTCAGCCATTCGCCGACCCTGAGCATGGCGACCTTCGGCGGCCGGCGTTCACCGCGATCACGCGGATCAAGCCCGACCAGGGCGTCCGAGTGCTGGCATCGTTCCGCGGCGGTGAGCCCGCTCTCCTCGAGCGGACTCTCGGCCGAGGCAAAGTCCTCTGGTTCACCTCGGCTTGCGATCGGGCCTGGGGCGACTGGCCGCGCGGGCGGATGTACCTGCCGATGATCCATCAGATGATCGCCTACGTCTCGGGCTTGGCCGACGGCGGCCGCATCAGGCAGGTCGTCGCCGGCGACGAGCGTAAACCAGGTCTGGTCGAGTCCGACGGCCTGGTTCAGGTCGTCAACGCAGACCCGCTCGGAGTCTCAGACGGCGCGCTGTACGCCCAAAGAATTTGCCGACCGGTTCGGCTTCCAATTGCCAGTTCCGGCGGCCGAGACGCTCTTAGAGCAGGGCTCAAGCGGAGTCGGCGACGATCGTTTGCGGAGCAATGAGATCTGGCCTTGGCTGGCATTGACATTGGTCGGCTTGCTGTTGCTGGAGAACTTCCTCGCCAACCGGACGGCGGCGTAATAATGAAAGGAATGTCCATGAGCCTCGCGACCTCCGAACCTCAAAGCGTGAAGTTCCTCACTCGCTTCGACCACGTCTGGGCGTCGCTGCGTCGATACCAGCTCGGGCAAGGTCTGGGCTGGTCGTTCCTGGCGGCGGCACTCGGTCTGGCCGCGCTGGCGCTGGCTGATTACCAGTGGGAGTTGCCCTGGCGTGTGCGTGCGGCTGGTCTCGTCGTCGCGACGCCGTCGACGCTCGGCGGTCGTCTGGGGACGAGTGCATCGCGCCGTTGCGGTGGTGGACCAAGCGGCGCACAGCCGCCGAGATCGAGAGCCGATTTCCCGAGCTTGGGCAGCGCATCCGGACCGTTGTCCAGTACGCCGGGCTCCCGGACGAGCAGGTCCATACCGAGGGTGTGACGCCGAGCCTCGTCACCGCCCTGGAAGAAGAAACCGAGATCCGGGCGCAACCGCTGCCGACTCGAACGCGTCGTACCTTGGCGGCGCGTCTGGACCGTCGCTGCGCTGGCGGCGACGCCTGCACTCATCCTGCTCGTCGCCGCGGTCGCCGATCCGGAGTGGCGAATCGCGCTGGAGCGAGCGCTGCTGGGCAACCGGCCCTACACGACGCTCTCGGTCGCGCCGGGTAGCGCTGACTGTGGAGCAGGGTGAGAGTGTCGCCGTCGCGGTGGAGCTGCACGGACGGGTCAATCGCGACGTCGTGCTCTGGACCCGGCCAGAAGGCCAAGCCCGACGCCACATGGAAGGTCGTCGCACTCGACGCGCCCGACCGCGGCCCTTCCTCTCGGCGAGACGCCAAGCTGGAGAAGATCGAGCACCCGCTCGACTATCGCGTGGTTGCCGGTCCGGCGTCGAGCCCGACGTACGAGATCGCGGTCCGCTACCCGCTGGCGATCGAGTCGTTCGACGTGTCGCTCGTGCCGCCCGCCTACACCAAAGTCAAGCCGACCACGGTCAAGGGAGGGGACCTTCGGGTCATCGAGGGGACCGACGCGACGTTTCGCATCAAGTTCGACTCCATACCGGCCGAGGCCGCACTCGTCATGACGGACCCGTCCGTCCGCGCCCGGAAGGACAAGCCGGCGCCCGCGCCGGAGGTGGTCCCGCTCAAGTCCGACGGCACGGCGTACACGGCCGGGCTCCATTTGACAAAGGGCCTGCTCTTCCAGATCGAGGCCAAGACCGCCGACGGACGAGCGGTACGCGAGAAACGTTACAAGATCGACGTCCTTGAAGATCGCGCGCCCCGCGTCTCCTTCGAACAACCCGACGAAGCACTCGAGGTCCATCCCATCGCCGAAATCTTGAACCGTATTCGCGTGGGAGACGACTTCGGTCTGACCAGGGCCGGGATCGTGTTCCAGTTCAATAACGGCGATGAGCAGACGCTCGTCCTCAAGGACTTTACCAAGGAACCGTCCCAGGCTCAGACGAGTGCAGCGCTCGAGGAGATGCTGCTCCTCGAGAAACTCTCCGCTTCGCCGACCGACAGCCTGAGCTACTATGCCTTCGCCGAGGATAACTACCCGAACGGGGCCAGGCGGACGGAGACCGACCTGCGCTACCTCGACATCCGGCCGTTCAAGCGAGAGTACAAGCTGGCGGAGTCCGGCGACGACGTGGGGATGGAAGGGCCCGAGCTTGCGAGCCTGGCGGAGCTGATCGCCCGCCAGCGGTTCAACTTGAACCGGGCGACTCGGCTTGCCAAGCACAAGCCTGCCGACAAGACCTTCGCGGACGACCCGCTCAAGATTGCTGGCTTCGAGGAGACACTGGTCACGCTGACCCGCGAGTTCACCGAAGGCGTCGAGGGGATTGTCGGTGAGCGGATCGAGCCCCTGCACGCGGCCGAAGAGTCCATGCTGGCGGCAGTTGCTGCACTTGACCACGGCCAGAATGCGCGCGCTCCTTCGCACATGGGTGATGCCCTCCGGCACCTGATCGAGGCCCGCGACTCGATTCGCGGTCGCGATCGGCGACGATCCCAAAGCCGGCCGCGCGATGCGCAGCTTCGACCGAACGCAGGCGCAGAAGATCCGCAAGCCCAAGAAAGACAGGGAAGAGGCCGAGGAAATCGCCGATGAGATCGAGGCACTCGCCCAGGAAGAGGACTTCGTCTACGCAACACTGTCGGGTCTCCGGATCGAACAAGCAGCAGTCCACGCCCCAAAAGGGTGAACAAGCCGAGAAGGGCGAAGAGGGTGAAGAGAAGAAGTCCGAAGCCGAGGAAAAGAAATCCGAGCCCGCGGAGAAGAAGGATGAAGCTCAAAAAGGTGCCAAGGGTCAGAAGGGAGAGAAGGGCGCCAAAGGCTCCGGCACTCAGGGCCAGGGTAAGGGCCGCGCGGGGGAGAAAGGCGAGCCGGATGACGAGAACAATCCCGACGGACCGGCGAAAGACAAGCGCCGCGAAGCCGCCCTGCGGCAGGAGCAGGTCGCCGACAAGGCCCGCGAGCTGGAAGAGAAGCTGAAGAAGCTCGAAATCGCCTCGGACCTCGCCAAGGTCCGGATGACCAAAGCGGCCGAGACGGCAGAAAAAGCCTCGAGTGCCCTGTCCCGCGGCAGGACCAAAGAGGCGACCGAGACCGCCAAAGCCGGTGCCTCGATGCTCCACGAGCTCGCCCGGCAGGTCAAGGGCGAACTCGCCCGCGATGTCGCTCAGGAGCTGGCGATGGCGCGCGACCTGGCCGATGAGCTCGCCGACCGCGAGGCCGAGCTGAGCCGGATGCCCGGGGGAAATCCGCCATCGGGGACCGACCAAGGGCCCCGCGGTGAAGAGCCCGGTCAGTCCGAGAATGACGGACGCTCTCCCAGCGATGGAGGCCGGGGCGGTGCGGGCCGCGGCGGCTGGGGAGATCTGACCGACGCAGAGCGACTCGAGCGACTCGAGGAAGCTGCCAAGACTCTCGAGCATTGGCTGAAAGATGCGAGCCTGCGCGCCGAGGGCGATCCGGCCGACCGGATCCGGGAATTGCTCGAGGAAAGGGACGTCACCCGGATCGTCGAGCGCATGCGAGCAAATCGGCGCCCTCTACTTGGACGGCAAAAGGCCGGTGGCCTCACGCGAGGCCAACGAGCTGTCGAAGGCCCTCGAGTTGCTCGCGCGGCAGCTCGAAGTCTTGCATCGACGCATCGTCGCGCCCGAGCTCGCAGCGCTCGTCGAGTTCGACCGGCGCATTGAAGAGCTGATGGCGAAGCTGAAGACGATCAAGACCGATGCCGAGATCGCCGAGTGGCGTCGGTTGGCGACTGATCTGGTCCGCGATTTGGAGAAGGCCGGCTCGACGGATGCGGCGACGGCACTCAGAGACGCGTTCGACGCGGGAGGCTGGGATTGGGGGGCGTCCGCGATTACCGTGCCCGCGTCGTCCCCGCCAGGATCACGGTCGCGCTCAAGTCGGTGAGCGTCATGTTTCAGGACAAGATCCAGAACCTGATCTTGAAGGACATGGCGTCGGCCCGCGACGAGGCAACTCCGCCCGAGTTCAAGGAACTGGTCGAGCGCTATTACGAGGTCCTCTCCACGGAAGGCGGGAAGAAGTGATCCAAACCACCGGGATCGCATGAACATCAAATCCTCGATTCAGTGGGCGACACCCTATTCACTCGGCCTGCTGCTGGCAGTTGCCGCGGCTGCGCTCGCCGGTTTCGCGCTCTTGCGCCTGGCCTCGGGCCGGCCCATCGCGCCCGCCCGGCGCCTCGGTTTGCTAGTCGTGCGGCTCGCGATTCTGGCGATCCTGGGACTGATCATCATCAACCCCGTGCGGGTCGATGAGACGCCGGGAACGGTGCGAGCGCCCCAAAGTGTTCTATCTGCTCGATACGTCGCAGAGCATGGCGATCGGCAAGAACTCGACCCGTTGGGAGCAGGTCGTGCAAACGATCCGCGACGCCGGCAGAGCGCGGGACCCGCGCGAGGGGGCCCAGGTCAGCATGTTCCGGTTTGGCAGCCGGCTGGCCGCCGTCAACGCCGAGCTGGGGCGACCGGCGGCCGGCGAGCCCGCTCCTCCCCAGGGCACGGTCGGCGCTGCGGTCGCCGCGGAACCACCGCGGCCTGCCGAGCTGCCTCCGGCGCCGACCGATGCCGATACGCTCCTGGGCGCGTCGCTCGAAGGTCTCACCAACCGCTTCGGCCAGGCGCCGCCTCAGGCCGTGGTCGTCTTTTCTGACGGCCGCGCCCGCGACACCGAGCGGGCCGAAGCGATCGCGCGCGCCTACGGCCGGATGAAGCTGCCCGTCCATGTCCTGCCGATCGGTGACGAGAACGTCGGCGGCGACGTGGCCATCGTGAGTTTGGTCGCGCCCAATCAGGTCCGTAAGTTCTCGAGAGTGGCGGCGCAGGTGTTCCTCCGAAGCTACGGTTACAAGGACAAACGTGCCGAGCTCAAGATCGTGGCCGTCGAGTCCGATGGCAAACCGGAGGTACTGCTCGCGCGCACGCCGGTCGCTCTCCAGGATGGAGTGGCTGCGTACACGCTCGTCTTCGAGTCGGGCGACCAGGACCGCCGGATCGAGGCCCGGATCGAGCCGCAGCCGGGCGAGGTGTCGGCGTCGAACAACGCCTTCGGTGCCGACTGGCCATCGACCATACCAAGATCCGCGTGCTCTACATCGAAGGTGACGGCGACCGCTATTTCCAGATGGCAATGCAGCCAGCCCGGATCTGCCGGCGGCGAAGTCCGCGGGGCCTTTTCTTCCCTCCAGGACGCCCTGATGGAAGACCCTGATCTCGAGTGCACGGCCATGATCCCGGGGGGGCGTGGGAACGAACTTCACCACGGTGGTTCGTGCCAATGAACCCTCGCGTGCGCTCCCCGACACGCCCTCCGAGTGGTTCGCATTCGACGCGATCATTCTGAGCAACGCATCCCGCGACTTCTTGAGCGACCAGCACCTCGCCTGGATCGAGGAGTGGATCGGCCGGCGCGGCGGCGGGCTGTGCATGACCGGCGGTCCGCGCAGCTTCGCCTCCGGGCAGTGGAATGACACCTCGGTCGGCAAGATGCTGCCCGTGGAGCTCCTCCCCGGCGTCGCGATTGGGACAGCACTGCGACGACGGTCCACCCCGTGACCGAAGGTGCCATCTCACCCGGTCTGGCATCTGCTGTCCGACGAGGCGGGAAATCGCTCGGCCTTGAAGACACTGCCCGGCTTCTTGGGCAGCAATCGCTTCGGCCGCGTCAAGCCCGCAGCCGAGGTTCTGGCCCGGACGACGTCCGCCGGCGCAGACGGCCAGCTCGCGCCCGCGATCGTCGTTCAGAACTACGGCAGGGGCCGCACAATGGCCGTGACCACGGCGATCACGCGCCGCTGGGCGGGCGAGTTTACGCAGTCTTGGGGCGGACCGGACGCTCGGTATTACAAGAAGTTCTGGCGCAATGTGGTCTACTGGTTGACCGAGAATTCGTCGATCGGCCGACGACGCCTGCTCGCCGAGACCGACAAGCGGCTTTATCGACCGGGTGAGCCGATCGCGCTCCACGCCCGAACTTTCGACGAGAACGCGGCGCCGACCTCAGACTATCGCGTCGTTGCGACGATCGAGCCGAAATCGGCGGGCGACACCACCTCGGACAATTCTCCCTTGAAGCGCCCCACCAGCGGGCAGGAGCCCGCCGGGGCTCAGGCGCCGTTCCTCCCCTGGAGCGAGGAATTTGAGCTGACGAAACAGACGTCCGAAAAGTCTTACGACGCAGCGCTCCCCATCGCCGAAGGCAAATCGCTTCCTACCGGGGTGAGCTTGACCCAAGGGTTGCGGATCGAATTGACGGCCTACGATAATAACACCCAGGTGGATAGTACGTCGCTCGATGTCCAGATCATCGACGATCCGACCGAGCAGCAGAACCCGATGCCTGACCACGACCTGCTTGCGCAGGATCGCCGGCCAGTCCGGCGGCAGTGTCCTCCAGTGGCGCGAAGGACCTGACGGCGATGATCGAGCGGCTGCCGCGGATCGTCGGGCCGCCCGAGATCAGGAAGACGCCGGCATGGAGCGTATGGTGGCTGCTTTCGCTCTTGATTGTCTTGCTCACGATCGAATGGGTCTGGCGCCGGCGCGTCGGCTTGGCATGATCGGTGAGCGAGCTTGACATGTGCCTCTCGGAGGCCGGCACTTAGATCGTGACAAGAAGGAATCCGAGCCATGAATGGTTACTGGTGCGTGCTCCTGTTTTTGAGTGTCCTCGGCCAGACACCGCCCCCGGCTGGAGACACTACCGCCCCATCCAAAGCCCGTCTCGAATTCATGAAGAAATACATGGAGACTCAGGATGTTCGTGCACTGGACGATCGTGGGACGAAGTTTCAACTCCAGGCCGAACCGGTGCTGCGCTTCACGAACCCCGTGGGCGGATCGAGGGACGGGGCGATGTTTCTCTGGCTGGATGAAGCGGACCGGCCCGCCGTGGCCGCCCAGATTCTGTGGAATCCTCAGCAGATCTGGGCAAGTGAATTCTCGTCGCTGTCAACGAGCCCGTTGATTGCCCAATCGACCGATGGACGCGTTTGGCGGCCATCCAAGGGGGGGGTCTCCTTCAAGCCTGTGTCCGACGCGCCCAAGCCAGCGGAGACCGCCGAGCGCCGGCTTCGGCAAATGCGGGATCTTACCCAAGGGTTCTCGGCGGAGCACTTCTACCGGGGGCAAGTCTGGAACAAGCTCCGGCTGCTCACCACCCCGTTCGCCCGTTACGGCAAGCCAGGTTCGGTCGCCCGCGACGGGGCACTCTACTGTTTCGCCCATGGCACCGATCCCGAAGTGCTCTTGATGCTCGAGGCGCGGGCGAGTCAAAACGGACTTGAGTGGCAGTACGCCTTCGCGCCGATGACGGGCTTCGCCATCAATACCTTCTGGAAAGGCCAGAAGATCTGGAGCAAGCCAGCGGAGGCCAACGGGTCGGCGCGGGATCCGACCAACTCCTTTCACATCCGGCGTGTCTCGATCGGCGAAGAAGAACGTTCCCGGTGATTGGATCGGACGTTAATTCGTTCTCGGGTCATTACGGCTTCGCCTTTGCCGCCTCGCCGGCGTCGATCAGGCCGTCGTGGTCGCGGTCGAGCTGCTCGAACGCCGTGCGCGGGCCCAGGAATTCCCGCCGAGAGACGTCGCCATCGCGGTTGCGATCCATCTTGCGAAACCACGACGGGCCCGCGGCCGGCGCCCGCGAGTCAGCAGCCGTCATCACTTCACGAGCCACAAATCGGGACATTCCGACCGCCGTGATCTGGCCTCGGCCGATCGACAACTGGTAGTGATGCGGGATCTCGTCAGAGCGGATCTGGCCGTCGCCGTTGCGGTCCCACGACTTCACCCGTGCGACCGCGTCGCGAATCTCGCGAACGCCCAAATGGCGGTCGCGATTCAGATCCATGATGGCGAAGATCGCCCGCCCCTGATCGTCGACCGACATGACCATCTGACTTCGAGCGGCCTGCGTCTGCTGATCGACGAACGCGTCGACCTCCTTCATGTAGAGCTTGCCGTCACCGTCCTTGTCCATCATGTCGAAGAGCGAGGCGAACGGTCCGTGGTCTTTCACTTCTGACTTTTCGAGATATTTGTTGTTGTCCTTGTCGGACGCCTGAAACTGGCCGGCATAATACCGCTTCGCATTCTCGGCAGCGTGCTCGCCGCCGTCGGCGTGGAAGTCGAGGCTGACGTCGCCGATCGAGATCTCGAGGTCTCCGTCCGAGAGCTTCTCAACACGGACCTCAGGCGGCAACGGCTTCGAGCCCGCGCTCGAGGCCTCGATTGTCGTGGCGGCCGAGTTGCTCCCGGAGAGCTTGACGACCAGCTCGAGGTCCGGCGCGACCTGGCTCAGGTAGCGGCGCAGCTCGTCGGTATCGAGCGCGCCGTCGTGATCGGTGTCGGACGATGCGAAGTCCTTGGCGTCGATCGCGAACTCGGCAGGAGCTCAGGCGATTGTCGCCCGCCGGTGCTCGTCCCCTTGTCGTACTTCTTGAGGACGAGCCGCACGGGACGGGACGAGGGGTCGCCGGAGGACAGCTCGATCACGGTCGGTACCGCCGCGAACTTCCCCCGCCGCGTCTGATCTTCCATGGCTGCGGCCATCGGGTTGCTGAACGGTTCCATCTCGTTGGAGTCGATCAGCTCGTTGTCGTCGAGATCGAACCGGTGGAGCGACGTGACGGCGGCGGCGAGCTCATCCTTGCTGATCATCCCGTCCTTGTTGCGGTCGAGGTGAATGAACAGGGCATCGTTGCGCTCGATCGCGAGCCGGCCGACCTGCACGCGGAACGGGCCCAAGGCGGGGCGGAGAACCTCGGCCAGTTCTTCCAGGGAGACCTTGCCGTCCTTCGGGCTGGCGTCGAGGTCGGCGCGAGGCAGCGCCGCCGCGCCGCCCGTCGCGGCCCGCACCATCGTGGGAAGAGAGCCGCGGTCAGCCTCCTCCTTGGTGAGAGTCCCGTCTCCGTCACGGTCGAGGTAGGCATGAATGGCTTTCACCGATTCGAGCCAGGCGGCCCGGAACCCCTTGCCACCGGCATCCAACCGAAGCCGGATGAAAATGGGACGCGTCTCGGTCAGGAACATCACGTCCTGGACTGAGTCTCGGTCGGCGGTCGATGCGTCGGGCTTGGATTGGGGACTGTCGTCCGCATGAGCCGGCGCAGCGCGCGCGGCAGCGAGCACGCGCCGCCGCCACCGCCACGAACAGGAGACACTTGCGCTTGCTCATGCGAGCACCTCCGTGATCGCCTTGGCCTTCGGATCCACGATGCGGATCGGCCGGCCGATGCCGGAATCGTTCTGTCCCATGGGGTCGACTCCCAGCGCCTTGCAGACGGTGGCCAGGAAGTCGGGGACTGAAACCGGACGGTCCTTGGCCTGCATTCCGTCGGGGCCGGAGCTGCCGATGACCTGGCCGCCCTTGATCCCACCGCCGGCCAGGACGGTGGTCCAGGCCGCGGGGAAGTGGTCACGGCCCGCCTGGGGATTGATCTTGGGCGTCCGGCCGAACTCGCCCATCCAGACGATCAAGCGTCGAGTCCAAGCAGCCCGCGCGATCGCAGGTCGTCCATCAAGGCCGACCACGCTGGGTCGAGGACTCCGCTCAACCTCTTGACCGCGTCGAAGTTCTGCTGGTGAGTATCCCAGCCGGCGGCCATTCCGCCCTCGGCTGAGGAGAGCGTGACCTCGACGAACGGAACGCCCCGCTCGACCAGCCGGCGGGCAAGCAGACACCCCTGGCCGAACGCGGTCCGTCCGTAGGCGTCGCGTACCGCGGCGGGCTCCTCCTCCAGCTCGAACGCCTTGGCTGCTGCCGAGCGCATCAGCCGCACGGCCCGCAAGTAAGCATCCTGGTGGCTCAAGGGGCCCGTGCCCGGGTGGCTGGACAGGAAGTCTTGACGCAATGAGCCCAAGCAGGCCCAGCCGGGAGTCGGCCCGCGACGTGTCGACGCCCGCCGGCAAGCTCAGGTCTTCAACCTTGAACGACAGGTTGCGCGCGTCGCTGCCCCCTTGTGGGTCCATGACCGCCCGCTCGCCGACGATCAGCGGGGCGTACTGCGGACCGAGGAACCCCGGTCCGAACGCCCCTGGGATTGAAGCCACGGAAGGGCGCAATGCTGACGAAGTTGGGCAGCTCGGCGTCGTCGGAGCCGAGCTCCTTGGCGACGAGCGATCCCAAGCGTCGGGTAGCGGATCGGACCGGTCTGCTGGTAGCCGGTCCGCAAGTTGAAGGTCGCCCGGCCATGGTCCCCTTCCTTGGTGCTCATCGAGCGAATGATCGCGATCTCTTTCATCTGCTTGGCAAGCTTGGGCAGGTGCTCGCTGATCGAAGATGCCGGGCACGGCCGTTTCGACGGCCTTGAATTCGCCCCCGTTGGGGTGGCCGGGTTTGGGATCGAAGGTGTCGGTCTGGCTCGGGCCGCCGGTCATCCAGAGCAGGATGCACGACTTGCGACGCTTGGGATCAAGGGCGGCGTCGGCCGCGAGGGCCTCGATCCAGCCGGAGGCCGAGAAGCCGACGACGCCGGCAGCGGCCAGCCGCAGCATCTGGCGCCTTGATAGTAGCTCGCGGGCAGGATGGTTCGTACGATTCATGGCGTCTCCTCGTGTCAAGGGCCGGCAAGGCGGATGAGAGATGACCGCGGGACCGAAGAATCAGCGAATCTCAGTGATTGAACCGGAATTCCGGGCTGTTCAAGAGTGCCCAGAAGACGTCGGCGAGCGCCTTGGCCTTGTCGCCGGATGGCCCGCCGCGCTCGACGTAGGGCACCAGCCGCTCGAGCTCCTCGGGCCGGGGCCGGCGCGTGAGCGCCGCCAGGTAGAGCGTTTCGATCCGACCCGGCGTATCGAGGTACGGGGCTTCCGCCACCGCGGCGAGCGCGTCGCTGTTGCTCGACGCTCGTGACGTTCGCCATGAGCGGCCCATTCATCAAGGCGAGCGCCTGGAGGATGGTCGTCTCACCTTCGGTCGGCTTCTCGTCGCGGTTGGTGAAGAGCTCCACGAACCGCTCGCGCGACGCCCCTTCGTCATACATGCCGCCGCGCCCGCCCTCGCGGAAGCCCGTCGCCTGGGCAAGCGTCTCGAAGAGCTGGCCCGGCGAGAGCGTGCGAACCGGCATTGCGGCAAACAGGTTCGGCGGGGCCGTCTCGGCGCGACCGACGGCGCTCGTGAGGCCGTAGGCTTTGGTCGCCGTGATCGCGCGGATCAAGAACTTCATGTCGTAGCCGTGCGAGCGGAATTCGCGCGCCAGAAGGTCGAGCAGCTCGGGGTGCGACGGAGGGTTATCGGACCGCAGGTCGTCGACCGGGTCGACGATGCCCGTGCCGAAGAACCGAGCCCAGACGCGGTTGACCGCCGCGCGGGCGAAGTAGGGATTGTCGGCGGCGATCAGCCAGTCGGCCAGGATATCGCGCCCGGACACCTTACGGGCTGGCGGCGATCGTCTTGCCGTCCAGGAACGCGGCCTTGACGACCTTCGTGGTGTCGGGAATGACCAGCTCGCGCCGGTCGGCAAGCTCGCGGATCGCGCCGAAGTTTTCGTCCTTGCCCTGCTTGGCCACGCCGGCAAAGAATGCGGCCAGGCCCCAGAATTCCTCGCGCTTCCACTGGTCGAACGGGTGATTGTGACACTGGGCACACTCGAGCCGGATGCCCATGAAAGTCCGTGCTGCGCCGGCGGCGAGGTTCTCGGGCTTGGCGTCCTTGGCGAAATAGTAAGCCAGCGGCGAGGGCTCGGCGCGTGGGTCGTAGGCGTTGCCTCCCCGGCGTCCTTGACCGCCCAGGCGAACGGTGAGGACTTCCCGAGCGATCTTGTCGTAGCCGGCATCCTCGGCGATTTTCTTGCGGAGCCACGCTTCAAAAGTCGGCGTGAGGGCACGAATCTGACCGTCGGTGTCTGCCTCGGGCAAGAGCATCGTGCGATAGGTCTCGGTCGCGTGCGTGAGATACGCGGGGCTGTCCAGCAGCCTCTCCACGAGCCGGACGAGCTTGTCCGGGTTGGAATCCTCGAGGTAAGTCGCGGGCAAGGGCGGCGGTCGGGATCTTGCCGACCAGGTCAAGGTAGAGGCGCCGGAGAAGCTCGGCGTCATCGGCCGGCCGGGCCGGCTGCACTTTGGCCTCGGCCCACTTGGCGGCCAGCAGGCGGTCGATCTGTGGAGCGAGCGCTCGTGCCTCGCGCCGCCGCCCTTGCGGCACGCGGACTGTCCAGCTTGGCCGGCGTCCGCCGGACGATCGAATCGTCGTCGGCCCGCGCCGTCGCCAGGACCCACATCCCGCCCAGCACGAAGCCCATCGTCCCGATCATCAACCGATGGTGGTACGTCATCTCGAACTCCCGAGGGGTTCCCTCTAGCGCGATGCAGACGGAGACGGCTCGCTAGCGGGCACGTCCCAGAGCTTGACTGTTCGATCGGCGCCGCCGGTGGCCAGGCTCATCCCGTCAGGCGCGAAGGCGATCCCGCGCGCCACCGCGCAGTGACCGACCAGACGGGTCATCTCGGCACCAGTACGTCGTTTCGTGGACGGACACCAGGCCGTCGCTGCGACCGGACCACGCGAGCATCCGTCCGTCGCGCGAGAAGGCCAGCGCCTGGACACAGTTCGACAGTCCGCCGAGCATGAGTCTCTGCCGGCCGCTCGGGACGTCCCAGAGCCGGATGGTCTCATCGAGGCCGCCGGTCGCCAGCTCCGTGCCGTCAGGAGTGAAGGCGATCGCCAGGACGCCCCGCGTGTGGCCATCGAGCGTCGCCACCACGCTTGGTGATCGGCCACGTCCCACAGCTTCACCTCTCCCTGAGCGCCGGGCCGATTGTCGCCGCCGCCGGTCGCCAGCAGCCGTCCGTCGGGAGAGAAGGCGACGCACTGGACCGGCCAGCGAAAGCCGTTGAGCCGCGAATCCTCCGACGCCGGTCGCCACGTCCCAGAGCGTGACGACGTCGCCCTCGCCCGCCGAGGCCAGCAGCCGGCCGTCGGGCGAAAACGCCAGCTCCGTGACGCCGCTCAAGTCGGTCAGGAGGTGCCGGGCTCGCGCGTGCCCGGCATCCCAGATTCGGATCGTGCCGTCCCAGCTCCCCGAGGCGATCGTCGTCCCGTCGGGCGCGAACGCGACCGTGGCGACTCCCCGCTCGTGCCCGTCGAGCGTCGCACGTGACCTTTCTCGTGACGACGTCCCAGAGGGTGACCGTGCCGGGCGTGTCGGGCGGCCCGTCGGCGACGGCCAGCGTCTTGCCGTCGGGAGAGTAGGCGACCGACCACACGGGAGTGAGGTCCCCCTTGAGGGTCGCACGCGCCGTCTGCCGGCGAGTGGTCAGGTTCCACAGCTTGATCGTCCGGTCCTTGCCGGTGGTGGCGAGCGAACAGCCGTCGGGCGCGAAGACGACTTGACCGACCGCGCCGCGATGTCCTTTGAGCAGGCCAAGCTGGCGCCCGCCGCGAGCATCCCAGAGAACCACGTCGCCGTCCTGGTGGGCCGAGGCGAGCGTGCGGCCGTCGGGGGAGAAGGCGACCGAATAGCACCGGTCGTACTTGAGCGAGTTCTGCGCGGCGTGCGTGACGGAGTCCCAGAGCCGCACAAACCCGTCGGCGCCCCCCGTGGCGATCGTCGTCCCGTCGGGTGAAAACGCAACCGATGTGAAACCCGGAGCAGGGCCGCTGAGCGCACCCGACGGGAGCCGCGTCGAGACGTCCCACACGTTGACCACGCCCGCCTTTCCTCCGTGCTCGTCGCCGGTCGCGGCTGCGAGCGTTCGGCCGTCGGGCGAGAATTGAATTCCGGTGACCGGCAGCCCCTGACCAGGGAATGAGCCCAGCGGACGCCGGCCGGCCACGTCCCAGAGACGGACGGTGCCGAGCGCTGTCCCCCGAGGCGAGGAGCCGCGAGTCGGGTGAGAACGCGATCGACCGCACGGCGCCTTTGTGCTCCTGGAACGTGGCGAGAACTCGGTCGGATCCGGCGTCGACCAGACGGACCTCGCCGTCAGTCCCGCCAGTGGCGTACGTCGCGCCGTCGGGGGCCGCTGCCAGCACCGTCGCCGCGCCTTTGGCGACCGGTGCAACGGGAGCGCCGGTCATGACGTACCAGCGCGCGATGCCCGCCTCGCCGGCGGCGCACAGAGCGCGGCCGTCGGGAGAAAAGGCGAGGCCCGATGCTTCACCCGAGTAGGCCAGGCACGCGGCGGGCGAGAACATCGGGGGCGCCGGCTCCCAGAGCCTGACCGAGCCGTCGAACCCGCCCGTCACCATCTGCCGGCCGTCCGGGGCGAATGCCACGGCCGAGATACCGTCCAAGTGTCCCTGGAGCGAGGCACGCTCGCGGCCGGTCGTCGTGTCCCAGAGCTTGACCGTGGTGTCGAGGCTGCCCGTGGCGAGCATCCCGCCTCGCGGCGCGAACGCCAGGCTGGTGACCATGTCGGAATGCCCCGACAACACCGCACGCTCGCGACCCGAAGCCCGATCCCAGAGCCTTACTTCGCCGTCCTCGGCGCCCGTCGCCAGCGAGGCGCCATCGGGCGCGAACGCCAGGGCACGGACGGTGCCCTTATGCCCCAGCAGCCGGTGGCGGATCGATCGAGCCCGCAGGTCCCAGATCAGCACGGCCGGGTCGGCCCCACCGGTGGCGAGCCAGTTCCCGTTGGGGGCGGGGGCGAAGGCCACGGCTCGAACCGAACCCGAATGTCCCGAGCAGCGTGGCGATCTCGCGGCCGGTGGCCACATCCCACAGACGGACCATCTTGTCGTGCCCCGCGGAAACGAGCGACGCGCCGTCGGGCGCGAAGGCGACCGCGAAGATCCAGTTGGTGTGGCCCTTGAAGGTCGCTCTTCTCGCTGCCCGGAGGCCACGTCCCACAGCTTCAGGGTCTGGTCGTAGCTGCCGGTCGCCAGCGTCTTGCCGTCGGGAGAGAAGGCCAGACACGAGACCGCGTCGCGATGGCCCGTGAGACGGTGAACCACCTTTCCGGACGCGAGATTCCGCAACTCGACCACTCCATCGTCGCCGGCCGAAGCCAGGGTCGAGCCGTTGGGCGAGTAGGCCACTGCCAGCGCCACCGCGCGGCCGCCTCGGGACGATTCCGTGCGGGTGACGCGATCGCGGTGCCAGACCACGCCGGGCCGGTAGCTCGCGGGCCCTTCCGCGAGGATAGTGGTCCTCTCGGATTTCACGATCGCCGGCGCGAGGTTCAGGGACCCGGCTGTTGGCAACGGCCAGCACGTCGCCAGGCCGCCCGCACAAGAGCAGAACGAGGGCCAGCACCAGCAAACTGAACGGCGGCCCGCAGTGAGAGGCCCGGGTGAATCGTGCGGTGGTTGTCGAGGATGCGCACCAGACGACGCCGGATCTGCATCCGCGATTCAAAGAGTCCCAGTGCCGGCGCCGCCAAGGGGGCCTGCTCGACGGACCGCTCGATGATCGCCAGGAACCCCTCGCCGCAGTCGCGCCGCGAAGTCTTGCAGGCGGCCAGCGCCGCATCGTCGCAGGCGTACTCGCGCAGCTCGTCGATGATCCAGTTGAGCAAGTGCACCGCCGGATTGAAGAAGAAGACCGCCTGCGCGATTCGCTGCACCACAACCACCCACAGATCGCCGCGGCGAATGTGGGCCAGCTCGTGCAGCAGGACCCAGGTCAACTGCTTGGGCGTGAGGCTTTCGTCGAGGTCGGGGGGGATCACGACCGTCGGCCACATGAGCCCTCCGACGGCCGGAGAGTGCAGGTCGAAGTCGACCGCCCAGCGGACCGGCATGCGGACCCCGACCGCGCGGCGGAGTGCCTCGACGTCGATCGGCAGCAGCTCGGGACGGAGCGTGAGCGCCTCGCGGATCAGCCGCCGCGTGGTGACGATGCCTCGCAAGAGCCGTCCGATCAAGAACGCCGCACAGCAGGCCCAACCGAGCATCAGCCATGCCTGGAACGAAACCGATGCCCAGCGCCGACGAGCCGGCCGCTGCCGATCGACCGCTCACGGCCCCGGCGGCGCCGCGGGGCGACTCCTGCGGCTCAGCGATCACGACCGGCTGCGGGATCGACGCGTCGGCGAGGCTCGCACCCAGGTCGCCCGTCGTCGGCAGGACAACCGGCCGCGGGGTCAGCGGACCACGGCTGCGTCTCTTGGCGGGACCGGGCGCGCCCAGGGCGAGAACCGCTCGGCCGCGAGCCGGGCCGACTCGGTCGCCGCCGGCGGCCACCACGACCACGAGACCGGGATGGGAACGATCAGCTTGAGCAACACCAGGCAGAACAGCCCATGCGCGAGATGCGCAGATACTCGCCGGCGCAAGGGCAGCCACAAGACCAGCATCAAGACCAGCAAGACCGAGGTGTCGACGAGCGCCCGCGACATCAAGCCGAACCAGGCTCCGCCCCACACGTTCAAGGTCTCGACAGGGTTCACGGGACGGCCTCCCCGTTTTCTCCGGCGGCCTGCTCATCGAGAATCGCACGCAGTTGCACCAGGTCGTCGGGCGTCAGCTTGCTCTTCTTGACCATGTAGGCCAAGAGCTTGCCGTCCATGCCCTCGAGCGTGTTGTCCAGGAGCGTATCGGCCGCCCCGGCCAGCGACTGCCACGCCGGCCGCGCCGGGCGGTAGAGATAGCTCGTGCCGACAGGGGTCGCCGTCAGGTGCCGCTTCTCCACCAGGCGGCGTAGCAGCGTCTTGGTCGTACTCGGCGCCCACCCGTGTAACTCGCGGGCTTCCTCGTAGACACTCCGCGCAGAGCAGCTCTTCTGCCGCCAGACGATCTTCATCACCTTCCATTCAGCGACCGTCAAAGACTCGGGAGTCTCGCGAGACATCAGCAGCTTCCTCAGAGGTTACGGAACGCAGTCGCACGACTACAAATATCACCAGCGAGCGGCCGGCTGTCAACGAAATACTTCGGAAAAATCCTCGAAGCTCTCATCGGTCGCCCACTTTGTCGACCCTGAGCAGCCCGGCCGGCCCGGTCGTCATGGCCAGGATGCAAGCCGCGGAATTCCCTTTCGCCGAGACCAGACTGATCGATTTCACCTCGAGGGCAGGCCGCGGGTTCGGAACGGGGGTGATGAAGAATCGGAGTTTTGCGGCGTCGTTGTCCGGGTGCTTGTCGCGCCAGACCATTTGCGACATGGCTAGGGGCACGTTCCCGAGAGTCTGCGACCCGCGCGGCACCGCTCGCCACGGATGGGACCGGATCTTTTCGAACCGGGATGCCGGCGTGTGGTAGAATCGCGTCAAATCCAGTGGATGAGCCTGCTCCGTCTGCGACAGCACGAGCGCCCCCAAGAGACCGATTTCCAGAGCAGCCAGCATGGCGATGACTCCTTGTTCGATTCGTGATTGCGAGTCGAGACCAGGAACACCGGTTGAGCGATCGCGTCGCCGCCAGCCCGGCTCGCTGCAACGCGACCGATCGTTGACAACGCCGATCAGGCGACGATAGTTGTAGTCATACGACTTGATTCGTCACCGGTCAATCGCCTGCTGCGGATTGTTCGAGAGTTGTTACACTCCCCCGCCGGTCCCGCACGAATGACGGTTCGCACCACACTGACGGTCAGGCGAACGTGTCACCGAAAGACTTCCTGCCCCTCGGTTCTTTGGTGTTACAATAGCCGATGATCAGCCTCCGCACCCTTGCGCCTAGAGTAAAGAAACCCGTCGCAGTGGGTTTTTTGAGATGAAGTCGCTAAGCGACCGGCATGATAAACAAAACGGCCGTTGATTTACAGCCACCCCCGGCCGCTTGATTTCACAAGGCTACAGCGGCATGGATGAGGAAAAGCGGGGAGGAATCACCGACCGGCTCCCTTCGCTGCCGACCAACTGGCGCTTCGCAAGGAACATGTCCATCCGATGCAAGACTGTGACGCAAGCGAGCTCTCCGAGCCGCGGAGAATCGCTCGTCTCCCCCGATCGATTTGATAGGCGCTCGACCAAGCAGCGCAGTCATGCGGTCCCGGATAGGGTGCCCGCCTGGATGAATCAAGGGCAAGTTCAAGGCGGCATCTTCGAGCCTGACACCCGCGAAGAATGTACAGCGAGCGATTGACAGGTTACGAATCAAGTCGTATGACTACAAAGATCGCCGCCGGGCAGGTCTTCTTGACGCTTGCGATCGCCAGATTACCGGCCCCTCGCTCGGTCGGTTGTTGGGGCACCAGCCGTAGGCTTGCGACCCGGCGACCCCGTGACCGCCGTCGGCGCCTGAGGCGCGCCTTCACAACAAGGATTCATGAACATGTTTACAAGCTTTGGAATCAATCTTCTCGGGGTGTTGATATGTGTGGTTGCGCAGCAGGTTCCGCCGCGCGATGCAGCGGTGGGGGCTACGGCCCAAGAAGGGCGATCTTCCAGCAAACCTCTCGAAAAATTGCCAGCCGGTGCGGTCGAAAGCCCTGCTGCCAGCAGACCCGCGAAATTCGTCCCGCCGAAGGACCGGTGCCTTCTGATCATCGGCCAGGACCAGAAGCACATCGACGATTACGCGGCTACGATCGGCAGGGAATTTGCAGGTGTCATGTCGTATATCGCTGTTCGTGAGCCAATGGGACTCGCCGAGTTCGAGAGGCTCGTAGCGCGGTACCCGCAGGCCGTTTTCCAGGTGGGCCTCATCATCTTGGCCGGCGACCTCGAAGCCATTGACCGAGGCGAGCGAGACGCCAACGTCAAACGGATTGGACGTGTGCTCAAAAACAGCAGGAGGCCGGTGTACTTGCGGGTCGGTTATGAGTTCGACTATCCCGATAACCACTTCGAACCGGTCGGTTATGTGAAGGTTTTCCGCAGGGTTCACGACCTCTTGTCGGCAGAGAAGGCCGAGAACGTCGCCTACGTTTGGCACTCCTATGGATACGGCGTCACCGACGATCTCTCGCGCTGGTACCCCGGCGATGACTACGTGGACTGGTTTGGAGTGTCGTTCTTCGGCGGTAACAGAGCGGAGACGAGGAGGAAGGTCGACCTTGCCATGACCAGGGTGGCCGAATTCGCCAGGCGGCGAAATAAGCCACTGATGATTGCCGAGGCGGCGCCAAGGGGGATCGGCACGACTCATGGCGAAGAGTCGTGGCGTCGCTGGTTCGCTCCCTGTTTTGACTTCATCGAACGGAACGATGTTCGAGCCTTCTGCTACATCAACTGGGACTGGGAGTCGATTCCCATGTTCCGCGGACAAGGCTGGGGCGATACGCGCATCCAGATCAATGACTACGTGAAGTCAGCATGGCTCTTGGAGACGAAGAAACCTCGATACCTCGTTGCCGGCCCTGCGCTTGACCGGTTGCTGGGGCATGAGCCGTAGACTTGCAACCAGGCGACCAATTGACGGTCATGCTCATTCGCTCACGGCTTGGGCGCCTTCGCGTTGTCCTTACCGTTCCCCCGGGGCGAGATCGAAGCGGAAGATACAATACGGCTCGTTGCCATCCCACACTTGCGACCAGGGGAGTTCCGGCACGTTCCAAACCTCGCGACCGCGATGAGCGATTGCCACTGTCTCGGTATACATTCGAGTCGCGCCGAAGCGCCACTCGGCGGCGCCACCGTTCGTCCGGCGCGCCTCGATCAACAGAAAGGCATCGGGGTCCGTGGCCACAACAAAGACAAACAAGCCGCCGTCGATCAGGTCGCCCTTCGTGTTCTCATAGCGATAAACGGGCTCAGTCAGCAGGCGCATGTCGCGCTTCATCCGCTGGCGAGTTGTCTGACTTCCGGTAAATTCCTTTGCCAAGGTGCGCATCTGGCGGAGCCGTGCGGCCGCGGAGTCGGCCGGAACGGGGGCGGCGGGAATTGGCTTTAGCTCCAGCCCCGGTCGCGAGGGAGTCCAGGCGGGGAACTCCGTCTCGCTCCCCGATCAGCTTATCCAGCGCCAGCGAGTGGAACTCGTTGGCCCGATGGGTATGCGGCGAGTACCACTTGTAGATCGAAGCTACGGCTTCCGGCCTCCCGTTTTCCGTCCAGATGAAGACGTCGCCGTAGATCGACCCCCTCACGGGATTTGACCACTTCAGGATTGGCTCGGGTTTAAGCGTGAGTGGCCGGTCGCTGCCGAGATGGCGAATGGTATAGGCCTCGGCCTCCCGCTTCGCGATTACATGGAATTCCGCGGCGCGCGTTTTTTCGTCCTTCGGATCATCGCCCCAGAGAGGGCTGGCCATGGCGAACACGGACGCCGTGACGAGCAGCATTCGCAACGTCGATCGACTTGTCATGACCGTTGGTCTCCCTTTCTGGATTGGTACGGTGGGTCCCCAGCGCGATGCGTGTCCTTTCACTCCACGAATCTCCTTTCACCCCACGAATCCCCCGCCGCTCGTTGGCTCACGGAGCCTTCGTCTCATAGACAGCGGGTATGTCCCGATCGTGATACACACGGAAGCGGTGCTTGGGATCTTGCTGGGATGAGCCATACGGGATCAACGGGGCGGTAAAAACTTCTTTGTCTTTGTGCCGCACCGCGAGCTCGAGATCCGTCATTCGGCAGATGGCGTAGTCCCAGACGGGGTCACCGGCCGGGGCTGCTTTGCGTGCCTCGATGACCAGCAGCGCTTCGGGATCAGTGGCCGTGACGAACGCGAACAGCGCGCCGTCGACGACTTCGGGATCGGTGCTCTCATAGCGATAGATGGGCTGGGACAACAGTCGCAGCTCCAGGCGCCTGTCCGCGAGGTCCTTGGTCGAGGCCGAAAAATCGCGGGCCAGCGCGCGCATCTGGGATAGTCGCTGCGGGGCGGATCGGGCGGGACGAGCCGCGCCCGTGAACGCTGCCATCTCGATGCCCGGCGCCAACGGCGTCCAGGTCGATGCATGCGTTCCGGAGCGCGAAACGTCGAGTACCGACAGTGACAGCGAATGAAACTCGTGGTAGAGCTTGCGTGGCCCGATCGTCGGGAACGAAAAGATGGTGCCGATGACCTCGGCGCGGCCCCGGCACGTCCACACGAAGACCGCACAGTCCCCGCCTCCCCGCACCGGATCCGAGCCGACAAAAACCGGCTCACGCCGGAGCTCGACCTTTTCCTTGCGGCTGGCGTCGCGGTAGATGGTAAATTCGGCCGCATCGCTGGTATAGATCTCGAGCACCCGTTCGTGCTTGCTCCGGGCAGCCTGCTGCGACGCGGAATCGTCCTTCGCCTGCATCGTGGCGGCGAAGATGAGAATCAAACTCGCCGCTGCATTCATGAAGCACCGGCCTTCGACAGGGTGATTGAAGAATCTGAAGAGCATCCCAGACAGGTTACGAATCAAGTCGTATGACTACAAATATCGCCGCCGCGGATGGGGTTGTCAACGGGATTCCGGGTACGATTGTGCGCGTCAGGAATAACTCACGCCAATTGCGGCTCTCCCTGGCGGGCCAGCGAGATCCCGACACGGACGAGGCGAGGGTCGGGACGCCGGGCGATGCGCGCGCCGTGGCAGCCGCCCAGGACCGCGCCGACGAGAATCGTGCAGGTCGGGAGCCACCAGACTTTTCCCGCGATGATGAAGCAGAGGACCGCGATCGAATTCATCGGAGGCTACGTGTCACGAACACTTGATCGATCCAGACCCCTGTCTCATTGCTCCTGACGGTCCTCGGAGCAGTCGGGTCAGTCGCTTCCGTCGACGCGGTATTCCAGGTGCGAAGGGATCCCACCTGCGCCCAGCGTCAGGCGCACGGCGTCTACATCCGGCATGCTCTGATGAGGGCTGAAACTGCACTCAACGAGATCAGAGCTCATGTTCGTTCGCTTCAGAGCGCCTTTGAGGCTGGCACATCTGGTCGCGCGCGCAGTAGCAAGGCTCGCCAACAAGTAGCTCGGTTCGGCAACGTCGGTCTACTATTCACCGCCGATGGCCATCACACCTGGCGAGAACTGGAAGCACAATCGCTCGGCACCGTTGCTCGCGTTCACAAACACATGAGCGATGTTATGCGCCTTTGCGCGTTGTCATCCCTCGTCATGCCCGAGGGCTCGGCCCACCAACTTGCAAGTGTCATCGTCCAGTTTAATGAAAGTTTGACGATGTTTCACAACATTACATTTGAGCAACTCTTTCCGTCACTTGAGGAAGTGGCGGGCTCAGCGATGAATTTCATTCGAGAATTTCGTATCAGGCTGGATGATATGACAGACTAGCGGCAGGTCTTTCCGAACCAGCCGCTTCAGCAGACCCGAGGCCATTACGGCTGTGCGCTGTTCAACGTCACTCGTGGCGCCCGGTCGCTGAACTAAATCTGTCCGGCGGTGCGCGTCGGTCACATCGACCTAAGTTGCTTCGGTCCGATCGACCGAAGCCACCGCTAATCAGTCGCCTTCGGTGTCGTCGGACCGAAGCGCAAGACCGCTCCAAGGCCAAGCCTGATGAAGTTGTTCAAACTCCTGTCGTAAGGTTGAGCGGTCGAGCTGCGAGCCGTGCAACAAATGCTGATGCAGTGCGCGCGGCTGAAATCCTCCTAACCCATCGAGTCATTTCGAAGTTCGCCGATTGACCGGCCGACTTTGGCCCGTCATTATCAATGCGTTTGCGTGAGAGAATCACAACTTCGGTGGCGCGAAGAAAAGGGGTTTGCATGGAACAGGTAGTTGGAATTGGCGGTGTATTCTTCAAAGCGCGCGATCCCAAGGCGCTCGCCGCCTCGTATCGCGAACACTTGGGCGTGCCCGTCGTCATCTTCCTCATCACGGTGACGGCACATGGCGTCAGCGCACAAGAAAAGATCCTGTTCACCGACCCCTTCGTCGATAAGCTCGCCGACGGTTGGAGTTGGGTGCGTGAAGACCCCAAGGATTGGCGGCTGGACAAGGGGACTCTCGTAATACGCACTTCCAGGGGCGGCCTGTTTATGAAGGACAACAACGGCCGCAATATCCCGCTTCGCACGCCGCCCGAGGTCAAGGAAGGCAAGTTGGCCGTGGAGGTCCTGGTCGAGATCGAGCCGACGAACATGTACGAAAATGCCGGCCTGATTTGGTATTACGATGACGACAACTATACCATCCTGGTGAAGGAAAAAATCGGCAACGATGTGCTCGTGCACCTCTTTTCGGAAAGAGACGCCAAACCCGGCACCGCTTTTCACAAGAAGTTCAACGAGCGCAAGGATGTCTGGTTCAGGATGGAAGTGGAGCCCGGCAAGCTTTCCGGTCACTATCGGACAGCCTCCAAGGAGGAGTGGCTGAAGCTTGGCCAATGTGACCTTCCGCTGCGCGGCGAGCCGAAAATCGGCCTCACGACCGCTTACGCTGCAAAAGACGCCGAGCATTTCACGCGCTTCAGCAATTTCCGGATGTTGCAAATCCAAATGCCACCCGGGAAAACATGATCGAATGAACCGAATGCCTTTGATCGGAAGCTCCGGCTTCAATACCTGAAACCACAGCGCGATTGTCTTGCCATGCCGATGGACAGATTACGAATGGATCATTGCGCCCTAACCGGCAGCAAACTTAGTCGGGGCGACTGGATTTGAACCCTGCGTGGCCGTCTACCTGCTGCCCTACCCGGCTTCGGTCTGATCGACCAAAGCATCGAAACCTGCCTTCAGATCGTTAGGCTCCAACCCGAGATTTTGCTCCGTCGTCGAAACCCTCGCATAGCCGATGATCATCCTCCACGGGCTGGCCGCTAGAGTAAAGAAACCCGTCCCAGTGGCTTTTTTGCGATGAAGTCGCTCAGCCACCGGCATGGTAAACAAACCGGCCGTTGAACGAAACCGCTTCGCGGTAGGGATGGCTGCGGTTAGCCGCGCTGCACCTCGCGCGTTCCGAGCTTTCCCGCCCCCTTGAACCGAGCCGCTCCGGCGCGCTATCCTCGGTCTGATCGTAGGACTGATCGCGATCGGCTCTCACCGCTTTGCTTCGTTCAGCAGGCGCATCAAATTGCGCCCCTTTCCCAGTTATTCAATTTCCATAAAGCAAAAGCCGTGCCCACGTGGTTCCGTTCAACAGGTTGTATGGGAAAGTGCCCACCACAGCGGGTGAGGACGGAGGCGGTCACTCCGAGCACTTCCCCATACAACCCTCTTCGTGTGATTTACAGCTCCCGAGGGAGTGCACAGCCTACCGGCCCCATCGCGCAGCGTGGTTCTCGTCGATGCCATTAAGAAGCCAAAGCTTGCCCCGTCACTGCCGCCCCGGATCTGCTGGAGGCATTGGAAGCATGCGGGCGTAGGCGTACCCTAGCCGAGGGTAGCAGTCGTTCATCAGCGAAATGCTGCGGCAGCATCCTGCCGATCCAACCGCCGGACGGCCAGAAGCAACCCCGGAGGGCGCTTCGGTGTTGAGACTATGGATCTCTGGGAGGTCCCCTGGGTCAACCCCAGCCGATTCGTCAACCGACCGTACTTCGAGCAGGGCATCATTCACTCGCCGTTCGCCCTCACCGACCCCGACGCCGCACGGGCATTGCTGACGCCTAAGAGAGCCCTCGGGATCGGTGGGAATTCCGATGACTTGCGATGATTTGCCTGCTACGATCAAAGACGTGAATTCAACCTGCCGCGCTAGCAGCTTACCCGAACCCGCGGATACAGCGGACCCCCTGCGCGGGCCGCTGATCTTGTCGATTGGGCGGGAGTGGGCGCTGATGCACTCGTGAAACAATTCGTGGGTCTAATTGCTGCGGCTGGTTCGACGCTGCAGCAGGAAGCTCTAGGGTCATCGTTATGCAAAGTACTACGAAGATACGAATCCAATCACTGTTGATAGCTGTCGCGGTCCTTGTCGGCGTTCACAACGCTTGCGTTGCGGAAGACGATCTCTCAGCAATCAAGCGGGAAATCGCCAAGCGGCACGATGAGGCGGTGAAGCGGTTGCGGGATTGGATCCGGCAGGTGTCGATTGCAGCGGAGAATCGCGGATACCCAGAGGGCGCAGAGTACATGGCGAAACTGGCGCACGATGCCGGCTTTCAGTTCGCGACGGTGATTAACACCGATGGTAAACCTGGCGTGTTTGCGACACTCGACGCGGGTGCACCAAAAACGGTGGGTCTTTATTTCATGTATGACGTGAAGCAGTTCGATCCCGCGGAATGGACGTCGCCGCCGACCGAAGCGCGGATCGTGGACAAACCATCGCTGGGCAAAGTGATGGTGGGTCGCGGCGCGGTTAATCAGAAAGGACCGGAGGCGGCGGTTCTTGCGGCGCTGTATGCCATTCGAGGGTCCGGTCGAAAGATGCCGGTGAATCTGGTGCTGATCGCCGAAGGCGAGGAGGAAATTGGTTCGCCGCATATTCCCCAGCTCGCCAGGCGACCCGAGGTGTTGACAGCTCTCGCGAAAAGTGTCGGGGTCTTCATGCCCTCTGCGTCCCAGGATCTGGGCGGAGTGGTCACGGTGAGCCTCGGGGCGAAAGGCGTGATCGAGGTCGAATTGGTATCGAGCGGTGAAAAATGGGGACGTGGTCCGGCGAAAGACGTTCACTCGTCGCTCAAAGCGATGGTGGACAGTCCGGCGTGGCATTTGATCAAAGCGCTGAACACGCTCGTCTCGGAAGACGGTAATGAAGTCACGATCGACAATTACCCGAAGCCGCGTCCGCAAAGCGCCGAAGAGAAGGCAATGATTCAAGCAGCGTCGAAAGTGCGGAGTGAAGCGCAGGCGAAGAAGTTATACTCTGTGCAGCATTGGATCGATGATCTCCCGTGGCAACAGGCGAACGAACGGCTCGAATCGCAGCCCACAGCGAACATCGAAGGTTTGGTCGGCGGTTATACCGGGCCCGGTGGCAAAACGATTTTGCCGCATCGCGCCGTTGCAAAGATGGATTTTCGGCTCGTCCCCGACATGAAAGCGGCTGACGCACTGGCCGCCGTAAAAGCGCATCTGGCAAAGCGCGGTTTCGGCGACATCGAAGTGAACATGACTGGCGGTTATGATCCTACGAGCACGTTAGCCAGTTCAACGCTCATTCAGGCGCAGCTCGCGACTTACAAAAACTTCGGCGTCCACCCGCTGCTATGGCCCAGAAGCGCCGGCTCGTATCCTGGATATGTTTTCACCGACGATCCGCTGAAGCTACCGTCCGGTCACTTCGGTCTCGGCCACGGCAGCGGCGCTCATGCGCCCGATGAATATTACGTCATCGAATCGGCAAACCCGAACATACAAGGCTTCGACGGCGCGGTGATGTCCTTTGTCGAATATCTCTACGAACTGGCGAAGTAACCATGTGGCCGGCCAAGCCATAGCCGCCCAGGCCTGACAGCCTGCCTCACGGGCACAGGCATCCGCGTCGGCATGCCAACCGCTCTGCATATTTAGTCAATTGTATGATTCTTCTGACGGTACAGATCGACGGCCACGGCAGGCTACTTATCGCCAAGCGTGTCTCGGCTCCCGCCTGTTCTGCCGTCGAAACCGCCACAGCCGACCATCATCGTCCACCCCCTTTGCCGATCGAGCAAAGAAACCCCACGCAGTGGGTTTTAAGAGATGAACTCGCCAAACGGCCGGAGCGGTAAAGAAAACGGCCATTTCCCGCTCTCAGGCCCGTGCCGCCATCACCAAGGCAACGGACGGCTAGCCCAAACTTAGAGCTTGATCGAACAGTAACATCCTGGCGTCGTCGTCACTTGCGCGATAGTGGGTGTCGCGGTTCTGGCTACAGTGAGACACCGAGCAGGTCGAACGCTCGTTGCTGCAGCGCCGTGGGTCGTGTCAGTTCGTAGAACTCCGACCCGGGTTCGCCGCGCACGTGTACTCGGTTCTTGGCAAGCGTTCCCAGATCAGCCAGGAGGGTGCGAAAACTGTGGACCGGCAACCCGTCCGCGGTTTGCTTGGTTCTGTCTTTGGCCCGCGCCGCATCGGAGCGAGGAGCAGGTTGCACAATCGAAACCCGCGTCGCCTCGGCATCGTCGCGTTCATGATCGTCGAAGACCAAAGGGGCCAGCTTCTCGCGCAGATGCCACTCGACGTAGTAGGCCAACATGCAGAGAAACACGTGAGCGCGAATTCGATCGTCGAGCCAGTGAAAGATTGGTCGGATCTTCAGGTCCACGGTCTTGAGACAGCGGAAAGCACGTTCCACCGTGGAAAGACCCTTGTAAGCCCTCACCGCACTGTCCGCAGCATAGACATCTGGCTTCACCGAAGTGCGAATCACGTAGATCCCATCGAGCTTGGCCTCAGCCGCGATTCGCGATTGATTCCGGCTGTAGGAGAAACTCCCGTCGCTGATTGTCACTTTGAAATGCTTGCCGACCTTGTACCGGTTTAGCATCCGTCCCACCCGCAGGCCGATTGCGGCTCGGCCCGACAACGGGTTGCGTGCTCGCCGTGTCGCCTTTACGACTTCGTCGAGCAGTTGCTCCGTGGCGGCGAGGAGCTCGGACCGCCTACGGGCGCGCTCCTCAGCCAGCAACGGATTGCGGCAGACAAGCAGGCGCTCACCGGGAAAGTCCGGTGAAACAACTTCCGCCAAGTCCCGCTCATCGAACAGTGATTATTGAATGACCCCTTGATCCGCCAACAGCCGGATCGTCTCGGCACGCAATGCGGTGATCCAGTCCAGGCCGTCGATCCCACGAAGTTCCTCGTCGATGCGCCGGCTGGTGATCATTCCCCGATCGCCAACGAATACGATGCGGTGCACCCCGAACCGCTGCCGAACCTTGGCGATCTGGGCACTCAATGTCTTGCTGTCCGCTGTGTTGCCCGCAAACACCTCGATCGCCACCGGACACCCTGCTGCATTGCACAATAAGCCGTAAACGATCTGGGGAAAACCGCGCTTGCCGTCGCGGTTGTACCCGAATTTGACCAAGCTCGACTGATGGCCGGTGTAATAGCTGCTCTTAACATCATATAAAATCAGCGTTCCTTCAGAGAGCTGTCGTCTTGCCAGTTTGCTTTCGATGCGGCTTTGGCGTTGGAGGAGCCAGTCCAAGGCCCCGTAAAGCTCCCGCTCCTCAATTCGTTCCGGACCCAAATTGAGTTCCAGTCCCAGGCTGGTTGTGGCCGTTTCCTCCTGAAGCGCACGTGCGGTCGCCAGCTTCGATGCTGGCTGTAGGATTCGCGCCACCATCATGGCAACGACGAGGCTGCGCTGGCGCGATGCGCGTGAAGCGAGGATCGTCTCCAAGCCAAGACTCTTGAGCGTGCCCAGCACGGCCAACACGTGTCCGTGAGGAAAGGTCCTCAGGATCTCCCAGGGTCTGGACTCGGCCAAAGGCTCGCCCCGGAGCCGACGCCGAATGGTCTCGACCAGATCCGCAGGTAGATGAGAGAGGTTTCCGAGAGTCTGATGCTTCACCTTGCCGTCTTCACGGTAGGTGCGGCGGAGAAGATGAGACTGGTAGACGCGACCCTTGTAGACGCGGGTCGTTGTGGCTACATGGACAGCGCCGGATCTTCGTGACATTCCCTGAAAATAGCGGCGACCACGGCACAAGTCAATCCGTATGCCATCATTTTAGTGGCTACATTTTGCAGTAGCCAATAAATCACATTCCATTTCGCAGAAGTCATTTAGCGAAAGAAAACCAGCCAAAACTGCGCTAAGTTCGGGCTAGCGTACAAGTACCCTCGGGCAAGAGTGAGTTCCACTTCACCACGCCGGCTGACGTCGCCATCAGGCGATCGCGCACATTGGCGAACGGCTCGATCCTGTACCGCTTGGGTCTCGCAGGGATCCTGAAACACGTCGCCGCTGTCTCGCGCCCGCGGTCGCGAGTTCGGTGAGCGGAGTTCGGTGCCCTCATGACCTCGAGCGCCCGATCGCAGTCGGCGTAGACGCGCATCGGCATGATCGAGATCCGCTCGTGTTCGACACTTTCTGCCCACTGATTAACTCACGTTCTGTACCTCGCCGGCAAGGTCCAGTGGGTCGGCGACAAATCCAACCATGATGGTTCTCCCGTCATCCAACACCCGCCATCGCCTTGATATCGGCAGTGGTTAGGACCTTCCCTCCGACGCCCCAACTCCCGCTCTTGATCTCCTCGACGACGACCCAGGTTACTTCGCGCATCTTCTCGCCTTCGATGGAAACCATCGCGTCGGTGAGCTTGCGAATCATCTCGTGCTTCTGGGCGTCCGAGAAGACGCCCTCGATGAGCTTGACCTGCACCAGGGGCATTTGCAACGCTCCGCGTTAATCCAGGTGTTCCAAGATTGGTCGCGACCGAACCGCTCAGTCGCTCCATCCTGTCGCTTTCCGAAGTGATTTGAGCCGAAAGTCCCGACCCGGTCAACACAAGCACACTTCGTTTCAAAGCGCGCTTATGGCCCGGTGTACTGGACCTGGACTTCCGTGGAACCAATCAGGCTCGATTGAGCGATCACGATTCCCGGCCCGCTGATCATGTTGATCAATGCAACGGTCGTAAGCTCAACCCCTCGAATCCAATCGCACCCGCGCAGAGCACGCGCTCCCACTCCCGGCGCGTCAACAACCTTCGGGTGCCGTAGCGGCGTGACGCCGCGGCCATTTTCGCCGACATTCTGACTTCGACCGGGCTTGAGTGTCGTCTTTCGCTCCGCGAAAGAACATGTATCTGGATTTTGGATAAGCATCCTTTCGCGGAGCGAAAGGCGACAATGAGAAGTGTCGTCTTTCGCAACGCGAAAGAACATGTATCTGGATTTTGGATAAGCATCCTTTCGCGGAGCGAAAGGCGACAATATGCGGTTTGAGTGAGCGGTCTCCCGTCGGAAGGCGCAACAGATCCCGCCAACACGTGCCGTCCGAAAACGTCGGTGTTACCCCCAGTTTTCAGCGCGGTGTCACGCTATCTATTTCAAGTATTGGATTCTTCTCGCCGATAAACAGCCATAATAAGCTCTCTCTTTGCACGCGGTGCCAGTTGGGGCCAGTGCCATGCGCAGCGACCCACTCTTGAACGTGGTCTTTCGTTTGAAGCAGTGTGGATTCGAGCCGCGCCGGCTGGGCACTGATGTATGGGAGGCTCGTTGCCCTGCGTGCCGCAGCGAGAACCGAACGCTGGTTCTTACCCGGGCCTCGATCGTCGCGTGCGGCAGTGGCAACCGCTGCGCGGAGGACAGGATACTCACAGCCCTGGGGCTTCCTGGCCGCGCGGCGTTCGATCCGACGCCGCCCGCGGTCGCCCGGGAACTGAACGCGATACCGATCGAAACCCCCGCCTCGGAAGACGGGACGGCGAGCTCAGGCGCGCAAGACGAGTGCCCGGCGCGACCGAGCTTCGATTCCAGCCCTCGGCCGGCCAACGGCCAGACGGGCGCCGGCGCAGACGCGGGCGAATTCACAGCACGAGAAAGTGTGGAAACGGCCGCCATCGAACCGCCGGTTCCCACTCCTCTTCCAGCGCCAGCTCTTCTACCACCGTCAGCTCACCTGACGACGGCGGGCCACGCCGGCAATACCCGTCCGCGCAACGCGCTGCCGCGAATGGCCGCCACCATCCGCACCATCCGCGCGGCCGACGGGCGCCAATATGCCGCGGTGCCCGTCGGTGGGCGCTTCGAATACTACCCGCTCGAATCGGGCGACCTGAGGCGCGTGCTCACGCTTCTTTGCAGCGACGCGACGGGCCGCATTCCCTCCGACAGCTTGCTCACCAGCGTGATCGGCACGCTGCGCACGTGCCGAAATCGGCCGGGACGTCGAGCCCGTGTACCTGAGAGTGGCCGCCGACCCGTCGGAGAGCGCGTACTTCCTCGATCTCGGAGACGCTAGCCGGCGGGTCGTCGAGACCACGGCCGGGGGTGGCGCCTCGTGGATCGCCCGACTGTTTGCTTCCAGCATCCCTCCGGCCAGCGTGCGCTTCCCATCCCCGCCGGGCGGCTCCATCGATAGGCTCCGAAATTACGTAAACGTAGCCGATCCTGATTGGCCGCTGTTGGTCGTGTGGATGAGCGCCGCCCTGCGGCCGTTTGGCCCGTACGCGCCCTTGATCTTGGCGGGCGAGCAGGGTTCAGCCAAAACCACGCTGCGCGCGTCTGCCGCCGGCTCATTGACCCGCATGCCACACCCTTACGCGCTCTGCCCAAGAACGAGCGCGATTTGATGGTGCACTGCCAGAACAACTGGCTGCTGGCCTTCGACAATGTCAGCGCTCACCATCTGGCAGTCCGACGCGCTCTGCCGCCTTTCAACGGGCGGCGGCTTTGCTGCGGGCAGCTCATCGACCGACCACCGCGAGCGGATCATCGAGGCCGAGCGGCCGATCATCGTCAACGGCATCGATGAGTTCATCCGCCGCGGCGATCTGATCGACCGGAGCATCTTCCTCGAGCTGCCGCCGCTCGCCGACGGCACGCATCGCGGTCCGAGGGAGTTGTGGGCGGAATTCGACCGCGAGCGTGCCCTCCTGTTGGGTTCGCTGCTCGACGCAGTCGCAGGCGGCATCAGGCTCTGGCCGGAGGTGAATCTCGAATCGCTGTCGCGCATGGCGGACCTCGACCGCTGGGGCGAAGCCGTGGTGCGCGGCCTCGGCTGGCCAAGTGGAACATTCGTCGACGCCTACCGGGCCAATCGCAAAACAGCTTCGGCCGATCTACTCGGCGGTGCATCAGTCGCTCAGGCCCTCTTCAGCCTCCTGACCGAGCGAGACAGGATTTGCTGCACCGCCACCGACCTGCTTGAGGCGCTCAACCGCGTGAAGCGCCGCCTCGCCATTGGGTCCGCCAACTGGCCGGAGTCGGTGTGGGGGCTCACGGCAGCCCTCCGCCGCGTCGCCCCCCAGCTCCGCCAGCAAGGATGCAACATCAGCTTTGCCCGGACCCATGCTGGACGAATCATTACGATCGAACGTTCGTGAGCCGACGGAAATCCTCGTCACGGTCGTCACGCTCGTCACACCCTCGTCACGCGACGCCTCGACGCAAAGACTGCGGCGGCTGTCACTTGCAATCTCCGGCTTCGTCGCGTGACGAGCGTGACGAGGTCGGCGGCCTCTTACTCGCGTTCGAAATCGCTCCGCCCGGCGAGCAGAATGATCGCGGCCACATCGCGCCCCACACGCAGCGGCTCGCGCAGCCGAGCCTCGCACACCGCACAATCCCGACGATCGTCAAATCCTGTTGGCTCCCGCTCTGCTCATCGTCCGGGAATGGCATACTGCCACAACGCGGCGACGCTCCGAGTAGCAAAAAGCACTGCCCCCAAAACCCAGAGCGACGCAGGCCGCACCGTCGTGGCCGGCCGACGCAATGCCGCCAGGGCGTGGGGCTTGCGTAGCGACGAGCCCGGCCTCGCAAGAACGCCAAAAGTTCGTCTCCGACGCGCAAGAGCCGGGCGAAATGGCAACTCGTCACCCCCGGAATCCTGCCATTAACTGCCATTTTGTGTTGGCACGCGGGGCTCCAAGTCGTGTTTCGCAATCGTGGGAGGGCGAGCCTCCCGGCGAGCCGCTTTCGCATCCGGCTCGGCAGGAGCCTCGCCCTCCCGGAATCGCGCGGGACTGAAGTCGCCGTCGCCGGTCGGAGCCTCTAGGGCGGCAAACGCAACCGGCGAACCGAAACCTCGTGCTCGCGCCTCCCGCGCGCGAAACCCATTCGGTATGCTGAAATGCGTGCTCGCGCCAGCGACCGGCACCCAGCCTCGTCCCGCCGCCGAGATCATCCCTCATGACACAGTCGAATTCGTCGATCCGGATGATCGCTCTCGCCTCGTTGCTAGGCATGGCGTCTGCGCGCGCCAACGCGCTCAAGCACCCTCGGGCCCGGCTGGAATCTATCCAGCCGACACGCGCGGGCGGGCACTCAACCTCGGGTTCGAGACCGGCACCCTGGCCGATTGGGTTGCCGAAGGCGACGCCTTCAAGGGCCAGCCGGTCGAAGGCGACACCGTCGGCCGCCGCCGGGGCGACATGCACAGCGCACACGAAGGCCGTTACTGGGTCGGCACCTATGAGATCGGCGACGATGCGCCCCTGGGAACGCTGACGTCGGTGCCATTCACTGCCACGAAGCCGTTCGCCAGCTTTCTCGTGGGGGGCGGTTCGCATGCGCGTACCTGTGTGGAGCTTGTCCGCAAAGACACCAACCAGGTCATCTTCCGCGCCTCGGGCGACGATCGTGATGACCTCGAGCGCCGTGGTGGTTGACCTGTCGCCGCACCGCGGCCGAGAGATCTTCATAAGGCTGATCGACGGCGAAAGCGGCGGCTGGGGACATATCAACTTCGACGATTTCCGGCTATACGACGCGCGGCCCGCGGTTCCGCCGCGGCGGCGGCCGCCGGGCGTCGACCTCTTCGCGCACGAAGGGCTCGCGCCGAAGCGGCCGCACGCGCCATGACGGTCCCGCCCGGCTTCAAGGTCACTCTCTTCGCTGGCGAGCCCGAACGTCGTCCAGCCGATTGCCATGGCAATCGACGACCGTGGCCGCCTGTGGGTCGCAGAAGCCTATTCCTACCCCAGGCGCGTGGCCGACAAGGATGCGAAAGACCGCATCCTGATCTTCGACGACACCGACGGCGACGGCCGCTTTGATACCCGGAAGGTCTTCGCCGACCACTTGAACCTCGTGAGCGGCCTCGAGGTCGGCTTCGGCGGCGTGTGGGTCGGCGCAGCACCCCACCTCTTGTTCATCCCCGACCGCGACGCCGACGACCGCCCCGATGGTCCCCCTCAGGTCCTCTTGGACGGCTGGGGACAGCATGACACCCACGAAACCTTGAACAGCTTCGTCTGGGGCCCCGACGGCTGGCTCTACGGCTGCCACGGCGTGTTCACCCACTCGCAGGTCGGTAAGCCCGGCACGCCCGACGCCGAGCGCACCCCGATCAACGCCGGCATCTGGCGGTATCATCCCGTGCGCCACATCTTCGAAGTTTTCGCGCCACGGCACCAGCAATCCATGGGGCATCGATTTCGACAGCCGCGGGCAGATGTTCATCACGGCCTGCGTCATCCCGCACCTCTATCACATCGCCCAGGGGGGCCGCTATGAACGTCAGGCAGGTCAGCACTTCAATCCCTATACATATGACGACATCAAAACAATTGCCGATCACCGTCATTACCTGGGGGCGAACCCGCATGCCGCCAACGGCCGCTCCGATTGGCCGGCGGCGGCCACGCCCATTCGGGCGCGATGATCTATCTGGGCGGAGGCTGGCCCGCCGTTTACGACGGCTCGCTGTTCATGAACAACATCCACGGCGCCCGCATCAACCGCGACGTCTTGAAGGAGAGCGGCTCGAGCTATATCGGCTCGCACGGCCACGACTTCCTGCTCGCCAATGACGCCTGGTCGCAGATCATCAGCCTCAAATACGGCCCCGACGGCAGCCTTTTCATGATCGACTGGTACGACAAGAACCAGTGCCACGACAACGACGTCAACGGCCACGACCGCACCAACGGGCGAATCTTCAAGGTGAGCTACGGCGCGGGCAACGCTTTTCACCAGGACCTACGCCGCTGGAGCGATCGCGCCTGAGTGCAGGCGCAGACGTTCGCCAACGAGTGGTACGCCCGCCACGCCCGGCGCATTCTTCAAGAGCGCGGGCAAAGCGCCGATGCCGCAGCGATGGTCGAGGCCCTGGACGCGACGGCGTTCTCGCAGCCGGCCGTGCGCTTGCGGTTGCTTTTGACCCAGCATGCCATTGGCGCAGCTCTTCGACCGCCGCGAGATCGAGCGCCGGCTTTCTGACCCCGATGCGACGATTCGAGCCTGGACGATCCAGTTGGCGACCGAGCAAGGGTCGCCGGCAAGGGCGGTGCTGGCGCGATTCGCGGAATTGGCCAAGAGCGACCCGTCGCCGCGCGTGCGACTTTACCTGGCCTCGCGCTCAGAGCGCCTGCCACTCGAAGAGCGCTGGGACATTATTGCTCCGCTGCTTCGCCATAGCGAGGACGCCGCCGATCCCAACCTTCCGCTCATGGAATGGTACGCGGCCGAGCCGCTGGCCGCGCTCGACGCCGCGCGCGCTGCCGGTTTGGCGGCGGCAGCGCGCCTGCCGCGGATCCAGGAGTTCATGGCGCGGCGGATCGGGGCCCTGGGCACGGCGGAATCGGTGGCGCTTCTGGTCGACGAGCTGGGCGCGCGCCGCAGCTCCGAGCAGCGCTTGGCGCTTTTGCTCGGCATGGAAGAGGGCCTGCGCGGCCGCCGGCAGGTCGCGATGCCGCCTGCCTGGCCCGATGTGTTTAGAGCGCTGGCCGCCGACGCCGACCCCCAAGTGCGCTCGCGGGCCGTCGGACTGGGCGTCACATTCGGCGATGCGGCCGCCCGTGCGACTCTGCGCAGCCTGCTCGCTGATACAGCCGCGGGCCTGCCCGCGCGCCGCGAGGCGCTCGCGGCTTTGCTCAAAGTCAAGGAACCTTCGCTCGCGTCTCAGCTTCGAGCGCTCGTGTTGGACCCCGGTCTCGGCTCCCAAGCGATCCGAGGACTCGCTGCCTTCGACGACCCGGCGACGCCGGATGTTCTGATCGCCGCGTATCGGTCTTTGAAGCCGTCGGAGCGGCGCGATGTGCTTAACGCACTGGCGGCCCGGTCGGGCTCGGCGCGTGCCATGCTCGGCGCCGTCGCAACCGGGAGGCTGCCGCGCGGGGACCTGACCGCCGACCTGGTTCGCCAGCTCGGCAACCTCAAGGACACGGCCGTCGACGCCCTGATCGGGCGGCTATGGGGAACCGTGCGCGCCACCACCGGCGATCGCGGCGACGGCGGATCGCCGAATTCAAGGCGATGCTCGCGTCTGCGCCCGCACGCCAGCCCGAGGCCGCGCTGGGACGGGCCGTCTTCGCCAAGGTCTGTCAGCAGTGCCACACCCTCTTCGACGCCGGTGGCAAAGTCGGCCCCGATCTCACCGGCTCCAACCGCGCCGATCTCGACTACATTCTGTCCAATGTGCTCGACCCAAGCGCGTTGATCGGCAAAGACTACATCGCTCACGTGATCGCGATGACCGACGGACGCGTCCTCACCGGGCTGATCCGTGCCGAAGACAACGACACCATCACGCTGGTGACGGCCAACGAAACGCTGATTCTGCCCAAAAGCGAAATCGAGGCGCGGCGGTCGAGCGACCAATCGATGATGGCCGACGACCTCTTGAAGCCGCTCTCGGAGCACGAGATTCGGTCGCTGGTGTTGTATCTGGCAAGCCCCGCGCAGGTGCCGTTGCCGACCGGCGCGACGGAGGCGAAACCAAAGTGAGTTGGGCGCGGCGGTGTTGGTCGGCATGGCGACGACATCGGCGGGCGGTGAGCTTTGCTGGTCTCAAACCCCGACCCACCGGCCGGTCACGAAATCGCCTTCGAAGACGGTGCTGATCACGGGCAGGCTGGATTCGAGCAGCAGGGCGTACGGGTCTGCTCGTCGCGGTCGGGCAGGGCGACGATGGCGAGGTCGGCCGACTTGCCGGGCTTGAGGCTGCCGGTGGTGGTCTCGGCGCGCAGGGCCCAGGCGCCGAAGAGGGTGGCCATGGTCAGCAGGAGCTCGCCCGAGAGCGACTCGTCGCGGCGGTGGAGGAAGCGCATCTCGTCGAGGATGCTCAGGCTCGCGCTCGACGCCAGGCTGTCGGTGCCCAGGCAGACGATCGCGCCCGCGTTCGAGCAGCGCGCGATAGGGATGAGGGGCGTGGCCGAACCGGGCGTGCGTTCTGGGGCAAAAGGCGACGGCGACGCGGTGGCCGTCGGGTGCGGCCTCGGGCCGCAGCTGCCAGAAGTCCTCGGGCTCGAGGTAGGTGCCGTGGGCGATCAGCCAGTCGGCGTTGCGCAGCTCGCCCTTGCGGACGTAGTCGGCCGGGCGCGGACCGATCGGCTCCCAGTCGTCGTCCCAGGCACCGAGGTCTTCGAGGAAGCGCCGCAGCGGCCCGTCGCGGTGTTTCAAGAGCCGGAGCTCCTCGGGCATCTCGGCCAGGTGCGTGGAGAGCGGCATCCGGCTGGCGACGGCCTTGTGGTAGAGCCAGCCCGCGGTGCTGTAGGGCGCGTGCGGGCTGAGGCCCGGCCGGGCGCAGGCGGCGACCTGGTTCTCGGGGCGAATCGAGCCCAGCCAGCGCCAGGCCGATTCGCTGGTCTCGAGCCCGCGGTGACGCTTCAGCCCGATCAACTCGGCGAAGACGACGGCGCGCAGCGGCGCCTCGGCGATCTGTCCCCAGGAGAGGCCGGCCGTCGTGATGTCGGCCAGGAAGGTCGTGCCCGCCTCGATCGACGCCTTGACGTTGCGCGACACGGCGGCGCGCAAGCTCTGCTCGGTGCCGGCTCGCCGCTGGTCGACCACCCGGCGCAGCCAGGAGACTTCGTCGTTCTCGGTGCCGCCGTCGCCCGGCCGTCGGCCGAGCGGCTCGAGCTCGAGGTGCGTGTGCGCATTGACGAAGCCGGGCACGATGCCACGTTGCCCAGGTCGAGGTCGCCGCGCCGCTCGCTGGCCGTGCCCACCCAGGCGATCCGGCCCTGCTCGATCGTCAGACAGCCATCGCGGATCGGCGGACCTTCGACCGGGATAGACGTACCGGGCCTGGACCGTGAGCGTGCCGCGTCTCATCGGGCATCTCCCGCGGCCGACGGCCCGATGGGACCGAGGACGCGGTGACCGGCTCATCCCTGCGATGCATTCCCTCGGTTTGACGAGGCTGGTCGATCCATCAGCGCCGGCTGCGACCGGCTCGTCGCGCAGTTCGTCCGCCGGCCGGTCGATGTCTCGAACTTCAACTTCCACAAGATAGTAGAGCAAGACAGCCCGAGAGGAGCACGCTCAGCCACGATCCAGTGCCTCATGATAAAGCCCTCCGCCGGGTTGCGATAGATCCAAGGCGATCGACCGCGCGGCCCGCGAGGCAGTGACCACCTGGGCGAGCGACGACGGCCAGGGCGTTGTTCAGGAAGTGAAAGACGATGCCGGGCAGGATGCTCCGGCTGCGGACGGCCAGGAGGCCCAGCACGATCCCCAGCAGCGTCGCGTTGAAGAGCTGCTGAAACAGGCTCAAGAGCACGTGGAGAAAGCCGAACATCAGGGCCGAGAGCAAGATCGCCGACCGGGTCCGATGCTCGCGCTCGAGCCCCGAGAGGATGAAGCCGCGAAACGCGAACTCCTCGCAGATCGCGGGCACCAGGGCGAAGACGACGAGCGAGGTCCACAGGCTCGGGCGCCTGGGCCATCAGTCTGGCCGAGCGAGGTCTTGATGATCGACGAGATCGGGAAAAGCGACTCGACGATCGGCCGCAGCTCGTTGACCAGCGGGATTGAGCGCCAGCACCAGCGCGACGGCCAGCAGCAGGTAACGCGGCTCGGGCCAGGTCAAGCCGCAGCGTCCGCCGCGGCGACGACGTCAAGCACGACCGCCATGATCACCGGCGGAATCAGGATGATCGACCTGACCGGCGACCACGCTGCGCGAGCGTCAGGCTCGCTCGCCCTGGCGCGCCAGGTACAGCATCAAGAACCACGAGACGGTCAGGATCAGGGCGAAGCAGAAGGTCGCCTCGCCGCCGGTGGGCGTCGGCTCGCGGTCGCGGACCAGGTGCCGCAGCCAGGCCGACAGGCTGAATTGCTCGGCCTCGCGGAACAAGACGCTCTCGCGCTGAAACTGGTCGACGGCCCACCGCAGCGCGACCGCCGCGTAGACCAGCGTCGGCACCAGCACCGGCAGGAAGAACCGCCAGGCGAGGTCGTAGTTGCCCAGGATCAGCGCCCGCAAGCAGCAAGGCGACCCCCGTGATCGGCACCAGGCTGTAGAAGAGGTTGAGCTCGATGCCGGGCATCAGCGTCAGGAAGATCGAGCGGCATGCAGATCGAGGTAGAGCGGGGTCATGTAGTACTGGCCCTCCTTCATGCTCCGCGCCAGCACGGCGAGCGACAGGCAGACCGCGCTGAAGAAGGCCGCCAGCGGAATCAAGAGCACGACCATCCAGAAGGCGGCCTGCAGGGTCGGCGGCGCGATGCACCGCGGCCGCGCGGCCGATGGCTCGGCGGCCGGCCGACGAGCGCCCCGACGTGGCGCGCAAGCTGAACGCCGGTCAAGCCCCATGCTCAGCAGGTTCAGGAGCGCGGTCATCACGCTCGCCAGCATCACCGTCAGGAACTTGCCCAGCACGATCTCGGACCGGCTCGCCGGACTGATCAGGAGGGTCTCCATCGTGCCCGCGCTCCTTCTCGCCGGCGCAGAGGTCGACGGCCGGGTAAAACGCCCCGGTCAGCGACATCATGACCAGCAAGAACGGAAAGAGCCGGCTCCAGACGCTGCCCCCCAGCTCGCGCGCCGTGGCCACGTCCTCGGCCTTGACCTGGATCGGCTCGGCGTAGCTCTGCGTCTTCTGGTCGCGCTTCAGCCGGCGGTCGACGATGCTCTTCTTCCACCGATCGAGCAGCTCTCGCAGCCGCAGATAGGTGATCTGGCTGGGCTCGTCGACGCTGTTGTACTGGATCGGGATCTCGATCGTCGCTCTCGCGCTGGAGCTGTGCCGGCAGGTCGGGCGGGATCGATCATCACCGCCGAGGCCAGCCCGCGGCGGATCGGCCTGCTCGCCGCAGCGCGGGTCGCCCCAGGGCCCCGAGCGCGGCTCGCGCGCGCACGACGAGCCGCTCGGCCTCGACCGGCGTATCGAAGAGCGCGGGATTGAAGCCGTCGCGCGCCGGATTCAGAAGCGGCGGCGACGGCGGCAGATACTCGGCGCCGACCACCACGACCAGCCGCGGCTTCTGCTCGAGCGCCGCGGCAAACTTGAATCACGCCGATCCCCAGGATCGGATAGAGCAAGATCGGCAGCACGAAGATCATGAACAGCGTGCGCCGGTCGCGGATCTGGTCGCGAACCTCGCGGCGGAAAATCACGAACAGGTTCGACCAGCGCATGACGATCGCGTCTCGACTGATCGAGCTCGAGCGGATCGTCACGGCGCAGGCGGTTGGATCGTGCTTGGCCGCAGCGTCGCGAGCGCTCGAACTCGGCGCGCTCGACCAGGTAGAAGAATAGCTCTTCCAGATCGGGCTGGTCAAACTGTTCCAGCAGCTCGTGCGGCGCGCCCTCGGCCTGGACCCGCCCCTTGTGGATGATCGCCACCCGCGAGCAGAGCTTCTCGACCTCGTGCATCGAGTGCGTGGAAAAGACGATCGTCTTGCCGCGGTCGCGCAGCTCGAGGATGTTCTGCAGGACCGCCCGCGCCACCAGGACATCCAGCCCCGAGGTCGGCTCGTCGAAGATCAAGACGGGCGGATCGTGGACGATCGTCCGGGCGATCGACACCTTCTGCTTCATGCCGGTCGACATCTTCGAGCCCAGGACGTCGCGGAAGTCGTTCATCTTGAGCCAGTCGAAGATCGCTTCCATCCGCTCGCGCAGCCGCTCGCGCGGGCATGCCGTAGAGCCGGCCGAAGTACTCGACCAGCTCCCAGGCGGTCATCCGGTCGTAGATCCCGGTGCTGGCCGACATGTAGCCGATGCTTCGCCCGCACCGCCTGGGGCTCGGTCAGCACGTCATGGCCGGCCACGATCGCGCGGCCGCCGGTCGGCTTGAGCACCGTGCTCAAGATGCGCAGGGTCGTCGTCTTGCCGGCGCCGTTGGGGCCGAGCAGCCCGAAGATCGCCCCGGGCTGACACTCGAACGAGATGTCCGCGATCGCGGTCACCCAGCCGCGCTGATAGTCGAGGAAGCGCTTGCAGAGCCCTTGAACCTGGATCACGAATCGCGTCCCGGCGGACACGTCGGCCCGGCTCGGCCGCGCGTCAGCATGCGAACCGCGCTCTACGATCGCAGCCGCGACGGCCCGAGCCCTCAGCCGGCGACGGCCTCGACCAGAGCTCGCGCGGGCTCTTCATCGATATACTGATAGAATACGTTACGCTGGCGCGGAATGTAGCCGGCCTCGCGGATCGCTCGCTTGATTTCCTCGAGCGACAGGTGATAGACCGTGCCGGCCGACGAGACGACGTTCTCCTCGATCATCAGGCTGCCCATGTCGTTGGCGCCGAAATAGAGCGCGACCTGGCCGATCTTCGGGCCCTGCGTCACCCACGACGACTGGATGTTGGGCACGTTGTCGAGGTAGAGCCGCGAGATCGCCTGGGTCTTCAGGTACTCGAACGCGCCGGCCGGCGGGCACGTCGGCCATGTCGGTGTGATCGGGCTGAAACGTCCAGGAGATGAAGGCCGTGAAGCCGCCGGTCTCGTCCTGCAAGCTGCCGGACGCGCTCGAAATGCTCGATCGCGCTCCTCGAGCGTCTCGACATGGCCAAACATCATCGTGGCCGTCGAGCGGCCGCCCAGCTCGTGCCAGACGCGGTGGACGTTCAGCCAGTCGTCGGTCAGCACCTTGCCGCGCGTGATGTCCTTGCGCACGCGATCGACCAGGATCTCGGCGCCGCCGCCGGGCAGGCTGCCCAGCCCGGCCGCCTTGAGCCGCTCGAGCACCGTCGCGCAGCGGCAGCTTCGAGACCTTGGTGAAATGATAGATCTCCGGCGGGCTGAAGCCGTGCACGTTGACCTGCGGAAAGTGGCTCTTGATGTCGCGGAGCAGCTCTTCGTACCACTCGAGCTTCAGATGCGGATGCAGGCCGCCCTGCATCAGGATCTGGTCGCCGCCCAGCGCGACCGTCTCGCGAATCTTCTCGAGCAGCACGTCGCGGTCGAGCACGTAGGCCTCGGTGTCGTCGACCTTGCGGTAGAACGCGCAGAAGTCGCAGACCGCCGTGCAGACGTTGGTGTAGTTGATGTTGCGGTCGATGTTGAAGGTGCGGAACGGCTCGGGATGGAGCCGCCGGCAGACCAGGTCGGCGGCGCGGCCGAGCTCCAGGAGCGACGCCGAACGGAACAGCTCGACGCCTTCCTCGAAGCTCAACCGCCGGCCGTCAACGGCGCGCTGCAAGATCGCGGCGACGGTGGAAGACAAGGCTCACTCCTTCCGGTGCCAGGCCGAGGCGCGCCGCCATCGCGGCGAACCGCGTCAGCCCGGCGATCTCCGGCTCCCCGAGGTCGTAGGACAAGACGCGGGTCAAGTAATCGTAACACGTGGCGAAGTCGAGTCCCAGCCGGGGCCCATGCATCTCGGGCCAGCGCGGCCGCGTTGGCCAGCCCAGCGGCGCGGCTCTGCTGCAAGCGCATCCGGCAGATCGCCCAGGTCGACCCCTGCGCGCGCAACCCAGAGCGCAAACACAAACGGCAAGCCGGTCAGCGCGTGCCAGGCCTCGCCCAGGTCGACGACGTCATGAAACGACTCGTGCGGCACCCTCATCGCCCGGTCGCCGATCACCAGCACGGCGTCGGCCGTGCTCTCGAGCGCCGACACGCCCAGCGGCAGCTCCTCGACCTGCGCGGGCCGCACGCCATGCCGCTCATCGAGCCAGATCCGCGCCAGCACCTGGCTGGTCCGCGAGCCCGGCATCGAGCGCCAGCCGCTCGATCCGCGTCCACGGCACCCGGCTGAACAGCTTGACACTCCGCACCGGTCCGCGCGCCGCAATCGCGAATCCCGGGATGATCTCATACCCCAGACCGGCACCCCGCAGGTACTCGACCGACGGAATCAGCGCGACGTCGAGCTCGCCGGCGGCAAGCTGCTCGGCCAGCCGGCTGGGCACGTCCATCGACAGCCGGACATCGGGTGCGAACTCACAAAGGTCATAATATAGAGGCTTTGCGTTAAGATAGCTGACCGCTCCGATTCGGATTGGCGTCGCCATGCCGTCAGCCCTCCTGGTTGCTTGGGTTCTCCTCGCCGTAGCGCATGTGCCTGTCCCGCAGGCTTCGGTGCCGGGCTCCGGACGGGACTTTCAGAATCATTTGAAATTTTAGACCTCGCCGCGAGAATCGCAAGGGCAGCCTGGCGATCGCGCTGGAAAGATACCGTTGCGGCGAGCGAAGATGACTCTTGTTGATTCGCGCCGACGTTCGACCGATACCAGCCCGAAGCGCCAGCGAGGGATCTGGTTTTCCGACGCGCGCAGTCGATCGACCTGGAGCATCCACAATGTCGGAGGGCACCTCACACGGCGGCCGTCGGAACTGGCGGCGGATCGGGATCGGGCTGATCATCGTGGCGGCCTGGGTTCTCGCGCTCGGATGGGGTTTCCGCTCCTTGCGCGCGCCGGCAGGGTTTGTGGACCCACCGTATCCCACCCCCAACGGCTATGAAGATCTGTTGCGCGCTGGCCAGATGATCGTCGGGCAGCCCCCGGGCCCTAAGGGCGATATCCGCAAGGCCTCGGCCGCCGAGCTGCGGCAGTGGATCGAGGCGAACCAAGAAGCTCTGAAGGTCGCGCGCGAGGCGCTTCGGCACGAGAGTCGCGTCGTTGTGCCGCCGTCGATAGAGCAGGTTTCTGCATATATGCAGCGAATCGGTGAGGTAAAGCAACTGTGCCGACTCAAGGGCGCTGAGGCGCGCCTTGCCGAGCTCGAGGGCTGCACGATGGATGTCGTCAAGAACAGTCTCGACGCGGTTCGCCTCGCGCAAGAGGGAACCCGCGGCGGGCTGATGCAGGATGCGCTCAACGGGTTTGCCTGCGAGACGTATGGAACAGCGGTCTTGACGCGCGTCCGCGACCAGCTTTCGGCCGCGCAGTGCCGCGAAGTCATCGAGGCACTCGATGAGGTCGACCGCCGGCGCGAGCCGACCGACCGCGTCGTCGCCCGCGATCGCGCCTGGTCGACCCGAGACTACAACGTCTTTGCGAGGACGGCGAGGGCGATCAGTCCGGCGGCGAACAAGATGATCCAATCTTCGGTCACGTATTTCGAGACGAGCCGCCGCCAAAGCGACGCGCGGCTGCGTCTCTTGAGCGCGGAGCTCGCGATCCGGTGTTATCGGCTCGACAACGGGAGCGACCCGCCCAACATCGAGGCATTGGCGGTGCGCGTACCTTTCGAAGGTCCCTGTTGACCCATTCTCGCCATCGCGTGCGCCTCTGCGCTATCATCTCGATCGCGAGGGCCACAGCCTCTATTCCGTCGGCCCCGACCAGCAGGACGACGGCGGCAGTCCGTTTCCCGAACGAAGCGACTGGACCAAGGTACGCGGCGACGTGCTGGTCGATCCGAAGTAGGTCAGGCTTTCTGGCCAGCCACGAAAAAAGCCCCACGCGCAATGGTCAAATAAACTCGTTGATCAAGTTCTCGAGCATCTCCTGCCGCCCGCTGATGTTCTTGGCCGCATCGCCCTTGGGCAGGATGTACGATTCGAGGTCGGTGAAGCCGGCCTTGCCGGCCTCGGCGCGACGGCCGAGCTCGCAATCCCAGCTCCGGTAGCGCTCCTTGACGAACGCGGCCAGGCGGCCGTCGGCGATGATCGCCCGGGCGATCTTGAACCCGCGTGCGAACGCATCCATTCCGCCGATGTGGGCGTGGAACAGGTCGATCGGCTCGAAGCTCTCGCGGCGGCACCTTGGCGTCGAAGTTGACGCCGCCGGTGGCAAACCCTCCCATGCCGAGGATGCAAAGCATGCACTGCGTGGTCAGGTAAATACTCGTGGGAAACTGATCGGTATCCCACCCCAGCAGGTAGTCGCCGGTATTGGCATCGATCGAGCCGAGTGCACCGGCGCCGATGGCGACCTCGAGCTCGTGCATCATTTCGTGGCCGGCCAAGGTCGCGTGGTTGGTTTCAAGGTTGAGCTTGAAGTGTGAGAGCAGGTCGTAGGTGCGCAGGAAGTTGAGGCAGGCGGCCGCATCGGAGTCGTACTGGTGCTTGGTCGGCTCTTTCGGCTTGGGCTCGATATAGAATGTGCCCTGAAAGCCGATCTGCTTCTTGTAATCGACGGCCATGTGCAAGAACCGGGCGAGGTGGTCGAGCTCGCGCTTCATGTCGGTGTTGAGCAGAGTCGAGTAGCCTTCGCGGCCTCCCCAGAAGGTATAGCCGGCCCCGCCCAGCTCCTGGGTGACCTCCATGGCCTTCTTGACCTGGGCGGCGGCAAACGCGAAGACGTCGAAATTGGGGCTGGTGGCCGCTCCGTGCATGTAGCGCGGGTTGGTGAAAAGGTTGGCGGTGCCCCAGAGCAGCTTGACGCCCGTTCGCGCTTGCTCATCCTTGAGCACTTTCACGACTTCATCGAGGTTGGCGTTACTTTCCTTGAGATTCTTGCCTTCGGGCGCGACGTCGCGATCGTGAAAGGCGTAGAAAGGGGCGCCAAGCTTCTCAAAGAACTCGAAGGCGACCTTGGCCTTGCGCTGGGCGTTGGCGACCGAGCCGGTGCCGTCGTCCCAGGGGCGCAGTGCCGTCCCCACGCCGAACGGGTCGGATAGCGCATTGCAGAAGGTGTGCCAGTAAACGACGGAGAAGCGCAAGTGCTCCTTCATCGGTTTGCCGTCAACGACTTCGTCGGCGTTGTAATGTTTGAAATCGAGCAAGTTCTTGGACTTGGGGCCGCCGAACTGGATCTTGGGAACGTCCGGGAAGAACTCGGCCATGGACGGGACTCGCGCCGTACGTCAGCCTGGCGATCTTCTGTTGACACGCAAACGAATATCGTAAGAGGCGCTTTGGGTTGCGGCAAGACCTCTGTGCTGGCGGCCACTGCCGGCGGTCTTGCTGTCAAGCGCTCCGGTCGCTATTTTGAAGTTGAACGGGCTCGCGTCCTCCTGCACGGCGCGTAAGTCTCATTTGTGATTGTTTCGGGCGGCTAACTCAGCGGTTAGAGTGCCATCCTCACACGGTGGAAGTCGCAGGTTCGAATCCTGCGCCGCCCATGCGATTTGCGTCCAACACGCACATTGCCGTCAACCGGCGGCCGCGATAGACTGACGTCATGATTAGGATTCGCTTTACCGACGTGGACGCCAAGAAACGGGCATTGGGCCGTCTTGCGGGGCGATTCCCGTTCAAGAGTTGGGCAACGGGTGAAATGCTCGTGCCGGAGGCGGCGCTGGGCTTCCTGGCTACCGAGAACATTTCTTTCCAGGTCGAGGGGCCCGCCACGTATGAGCAGATCACTCCGGCGCTACGAGATCGTGCTCCCGCTCCGGTTCAATGACGGACAGCCAGTCCCCGACGGCCTTGTAGCGGACACGCTGCTCGAATTGGAGCAGAAATTCGGGGCTGTATCGTCCGAGACCCAGATCATCCGCGGCCTCTGGCGCCGCTAGGGTGAGTCGTATCGCGATGACCTGGTCAGAGTCTTCGTCGATGTGGTGGACGAGCCTGAGCATCGCCGGTTCTTCCTCGAGTTCAAAGAGAGGTTGAAGTCGCGATTCCAGCAGATCGACATCTGGATGACGACCTACCTGATCGAGGTCTTGTGAGCGAATCCCGGACAAGCATCACACAGTGGAAGTCGCCGGTTCGAGACTGACCAACCGCTACATCCGCGAGGGGGGCCCGTTGCGTCGGACGCAAAGGATTAGGTCGTGAGGAGGCCCCATGGCCGAGACGTCTGCGACGTTGCTAGAGCGGTTGAATGATCGGTCGGATTCCGTCGCCTGGCGACGTCTGGTTGAGCTCTATTCGCCCCTGATCAACACGTGGCTCCGCCGCCACGGCGTCTCTGCCTGAGGACGCGGAGGACCTGACACAGGAGGTCCTCGAGGTCGTTGTCCGCGAGGTCTGTCGGTTCCGGCACAACGGGCGAGTCGGGGCGTTCCGCACCTGGCTGCGGACGATCACCATCAACTGCCTCCGCCAGTGGTTGCGATCGCGACGACTCCGTGTTCAGGCGGCCGGCTCGCCCGACATCGCGGCGATGCTCGACCAACTGGAAGACCCGGCCAGCGACCTGAGCCGCCGCTGGGATCGGGAGCACGACCAGTACGTCCTGCAACGCCTGCTCGAGCTGATCGAGCCCGATTTCCGGCCGGCGACCTGGCGGGCTTTCCGAAGGCAGGTGATCGACGAGGCATCGCCGGAGGCCGTTGCCGCCGAGCTGGGCCTGACCGTCAACGCCGTCCTGATCGCCAAGTCGCGAGTCCTGAGCCACTTGCGACCGCGATGCCCAGGGGCTCGTCGATTAATTTCTCACGTCTTTTGAAAGGATTCGGGCGGGGCATGCATTCTCTCTGATAGTCGGGGAAGAGAAGCGACGGCTGGCCGTCGCCGCGAGTGCACGCCAGAATTGGTCGACAGTGCCCCAACTTCCGACACGTGGAGTCCCAGCGATGCCGGATATCGAGGCCATCCACCCGCCTGCCGAACGCCTGGCGGCCTTTGCACAGGGCCGATTGGACGATCGGGAAATGGACGAGATCGAGCGAGCACCTGTCCTCGTGCGGATCGTGCTGCCAGTCGATCCGGGATCAACCGGAGGACTCGCTGGTCGCGAAGCTCCGCGGCTGTATCGCCGCGATGGACGCGACGTCGGTGACGGAGGACACGTCCGCCGACGAGCCGCCGTCGGGGCTCCAGGTCCCGTCGTCGTTCGTCATCGGCCCCACCGCGGTCACCCTCCAGGATCAAACGAGCTGCTCCGGCCCGTACCCCGACCCGCCGGAATCCGCCGGGCTCCCTGAGGAACTGATCGACCACCCGCGCTACCGGGTCGTCGCCACCCTCGGCACCGGCGGCATGGGAGCCGTCTACCGGGCCGAGCATCGGCTGATGGACCGGCCGGTCGCCCTCAAGGTCATCCGCGGCGACCTGCTGGGCAACGCGGCCATGGTCGAGCGATTCCGCCGCGAGGTCAAGGCGGCCGCGCGCCTGGCCTCACACCCCAATATCGTGGCCGCCTATGACGCCGAGCAGGCCGGAGAGACGCACATGCTGGTCATGGAGTTCATCGAAGGGACCGACCTGGCCCGGTTGGTCGATCGCCGCGGGCCGTTGCCGGTCGGCGAGGCGTGCGAGTATGTCCGCCAGGCGGCGCTGGGGCTCCAGCACGCCTGCGACGACGGAATGGTCCATCGTGACATCAAGCCGCAGAACCTGATGCGGACCACACGCGGCCAGGTCAAGATCCTCGACTTCGGCCTGGCCCGGTTCGCCAGCGAGGCTGCTTCCCAGGGAGGAATGACCGCAGAGGGCATGGTCCTCGGCTCGGCCGACTACATCGCCCCCGAGCAGATCGACGACCCGCACGCCGCCGATATCCGCGCCGACATCTACAGCCTGGGATGCACGCTCTATTTCCTTCTGGCCGGCCGACCGCCGTTCCCTGACGGCAGTCTGATCCAGAAACTGCTGGCGCACCGCGAGGACACACCGCGGCCGCTGTCCGAGCTCCGAGCCGACGTGCCGCCGGAACTCGTTCGAGTCGTCGAGCGGATGATGGCCAAGGACCCGGCCCGGCGCTTCCAGGCGCCGGAAGAGGTGGCGCGGACTCTGGCCCCGTTCGCCGATGCCGAGGCCGCGCGCCGCGACGCAACCGCCGCCGCCGGCGCACCGACCATGGCAGAGGCTTCCGCGCGCCAGCCGAAACCGCCGGCGGCGACAAGATGGCAGCGCGACGACGCGCTCGCCCCGAATGCAACCTCGCCGTCGCTGGCGTCAACACCGGATCATTGGCAGCTCAAGCGCCCGGCACGACATTCCGGTCCGCGCCCCTGGTTGGCCGCCGCCGCGTTGCTGCTGCTCGGGTTCGTCGTCGCCTGGGCGCTAGTGTTGAGGGTCAAGACCTCGAACGGGATGATCGAGCTATTGAACCTCCCGCGTGATGCCGAGGTCTTGGTCGACGGCGACGCGGTCGTCGTCACCTGGCCGGGCGGCGGCAAGCCCGCGGTGGTCACGGTCACCCCAGGCAAGCACAAGATCGTGGTGACGAAGGATGGAATTCGAACATCCGGCGACGAAGTAACCGTGCAGGCGAACGGGAAAGGGGAGTTCAGAGTCCGGTTTGAAGCCCCAACCAAAGTGCCCCACGAGCTTCCCAAGGTTGACGAACTTGAATCGATCAAGAACTCGATCGGGATGAGTCTCAATCTTATTCCCGCCGGCGAGTTCTTCATGGGCTCACCTGACGACGCCATCGAGGCATATAACGCCGAGAAACCCTTGCACCGGGTGCGGATCACCAAGCCGTTCTACCTGGGCGTTACTGAAGTGACCCAGGAGCAGTATGTAGCCGTGACGGGCAACAATCCCAGCCATTTCACCGCAACCGGCGGAGGCAAGGAACGGGTCGCAGGGCAGTCGACCGACCAGTTTCCGGTGGAGAACGTTTCCTGGCTGGACGCGATCCAGTTCTGCAACAAGCTCAGCGAGAAGGAGGGTAAGAAGCCGTTCTATGAGATCGATGGAGAAGATGTCCGGGTTCCCGACTGGAACGGGCAGGGCTATCGTTTGCCGACGGAGGCGGAATGGGAATACGCCTGCCGGGCGAACGCGTGTACTCCGACGCGCTTTTCGTTCGGTGACAATGCGGGGGAGTTGGGAGTATATGGGTGGTTCGACGGTAATTCGGAGCAGCGAACGCACCCGGTGAGCCAGAAAAAGCCGAATGCGTTCGGGCTGTATGACATGCATGGGAACGTCTACGAATGGTGCCGGGATTGGCACCACAACGAATACTACAATCGGTCACCCCGGAACGACCCGACCGGGCCCGGGGGGACCTCGGGCCGGGTGGTCCGCGGCGGGGGCTGGAATGAGGAGCCCCGCGCCTGCCGGTCTGCGCAGCGCGGCTGGATCCCGCCGGGGAACCGGGACGGCTACGTGGGCTTTCGCCTGGCCCTAGGTCACTCTGACCGCTGAGCTCACTTGGGCTGAAAGGGAGCGACGCCAGGTCGCGAAGGCTCGGCCGGCACCGCGGCTGAGCCGTGGGGCGGAGCCCAGCCGGCAATCGGCGTTCGGGCGGGATACCTATTTGCAGCGGTGACGGTCAACGATGAAGTGCTTGCAGTCGGTCCTCTCAGGAGCAACCGGAAACGCCCTCTGAGCGGTCAGCGGCGGCGAGTACTCCATTCTCCACCAAGCGTGTGAAATATCCCGGGCAAGGTCGCACGATTACTCGGGCCGATAGTCTCGGCGTCGGATCACGGCGTAGATCGGATACCAGTAGGCATGGCACAGCTCCGCCAGCGCAGCATTGGCCCCTGGCGTGGCGAGATCGCCCGTGACGATGACCCGGCTCCAGTGGGTCGTCGGGTAGTGGGCAAAATGGCTCGCCTCAGCCGTGACTTGAGTCAACGCATTCGAGGTTGAGATGGAGCCCGCGGGACGTCCCCAGCCCGGGTTCATCCTACTCTACGGCAGACCCAGAATCAGTGGCACACGGCAAGCGAACTGCTCGTCGTCGGCGACGCCGCCGCACTGACCGAGCTTCCAGCCGCGGGACAGAAGACGTTTACCCAGTTGTGTGCCCGCGTGGCGGCGGCGTGGAAGCAGGCGGGCGGTGACCTCGTGTTGGCTGCCGTCACCGTCGCGGTGGTTGCACGCCGGGAAGAAGGCCGGCTCGGATCAGTAGCCGGCGCAGCTCGACGCGCTCGGGAGCGTTTATGACAAGGACATCGATCGTCGTTCGACCGACGGCGCTTCGACCAGTCAGCACCGGGCCGACCCAGGCGAAATGCTCCTCCCAAATGTCCTGGCGCGGGTGGAACAGTCGCGTCAACAACCCTGTGTCGGGGTCGAGGCCGGCGATATTCGGCCCCTTGTGGAGGTTGTCATTCAGGCAGGACAACGCCAAGTTTTCGGCGACGGTCGGTCCGCGGTGTTGCTCGGCAATGATGTGGTCGAGCTGGAAGGGCATGACGTCGAGCGATTGAGGGAGCCGACAATATTCGTAGGTGTTTTCGGCGCGGTCCCAAACCAGACGTTTCAGGGCCTCGTCCATCGCCTCAGCAGGCAGGCGGAGCGGGCTCGGCCAAAGCGCAGCGAGCCTTCGCGTGGATCAGGTTGAGGAAGTTGCCGACGCGCAGGTAACGCTCCAGGAGGGCGCGCTCGGACGGCGCGATAGTGCTCTGGCGGTTTTTCTCCGCCAGTTCGTTCATACGTGCGACGGCAGCCGCATTAAACTGAAATCGGAGCAGAGCCTTCGCAGCCTCGGGCGACATCCCGGCGGTGTCGGGCTCAATGACCTGCTCCAGGATTTCGCTCTCGGTATCAAGTGCGGTCGTCTCGCTCATTACACCAATCTAACGCGGATCGGCGCCCGACGACAAGAGAACGCGTGATGAGCATCGACCCAATCAGGTGGGGCAGGATTCATTAACCCTGTCCCTTCCTCGGATACTCGAGCGCTGGTTAGCAGACCGATCGCCGAACGGATATGATGACCCCATGACTCCGCTCGACTTGCTTGTCATTTATGGATCGGTTCGACACCACCGCCAGGGGATCAAGGCAGCGCGCTTTATCCTCGGAGAATGCACGGCTCGCGGCCACAAGGCGACCTTGGTCGATCCCATGGAAGCGCAGCTCACGCTCCTCGACAGAATGTATAAGGAGTTCGAGCCGGGACAAGCGCCTGAGGTTCTTACTCGTCTGGCCAGTCAGATCAAGGCGGCCGACGCGTTTATCATCGTTTCGGGAGAATACAACCACAGCATCCCGCCGCGCTCTCGAACCTGCTGGACCACTTCCTGGAGGAGTACTTCTGGCGGCCCTCGGCGATTGTCTGCTATTCGGCCGGTGCATTCGGCGGGGTGAGAGCGGCCATGCAGTTGCGGGCTTTGCTATGCGAGCTGGGCATGCCGAGCATCCCGTCTCTGCTGCCGATTGCTGCAGTGCAGGATGCGTTTGATGACGAAGGCCGCCCGAAGGACGAGGCTTATCACCGCCGAGCGGGACGATTCCTCGATGAGTTGGAGTGGTACGCCCGCGCCTTGAAGGCCGCCCGGCAAGGCGGCGTGCCCTACTGATCGAAATGAGGATCGAAATGTGACGGAGCTTCACAGCGGGACCAAAGTCGAGGAAAACGATCGCATCGTCCGCAGCGACGGTCCTCCGTTGAAGGCACGCGTGGCGTCGGTTGATGCCCTGCGTGGGTTGACGATCTTGCTGATGATTTTCGTCAACGACCTTGGGCCAATCGCTCCTTCCTGGATGCACCACATTCAGCCTTCGGACGCCGACGGCATGACCCTCGCCGACGTCGTGTTCCCCGCATTTCTTTTCATCGTCGGCGTCTCGATCCCCCTGGCGCTTCAGCGTCGACCGTTGTCGCGGACGCAGCGAATCGCGCAGCTCGGGCATATCCTGTGGCGCACGCTCGGGCTCTTGTTCATGGGTTTGGTCGTGCTCAACGCCGAGCGCGATGGCACGCACCCGGGGCCGGTATGGGGAATGCTGGCGTTCACGGTGTTGATCTGCGCGTGGTGTGTTGTGCCTCGTGAGCGAGGTACGAAGCGCACGGTCTTACTTGCTCTTAAAGCCGGCGGCTTTCTCGGACTGATCGCGCTCTTGGCCGTCTTTCGAGCGAGGCCGCAGCCAACCGACATCCTCTTTCTGGGGCATTTCGAGAACTGGGCCTGGTTGCACACCGAGTGGTGGGGAATCCTTGGTCTGATCGGCTGGGCCTACCTGACCGCCGCAATCGTATGGCTCGTGCTGGGCAGACGGCGGGAGTGGCTCATGGGGGCTGCGTCGATCTTGATCTTGCTTCATCTCGTCATGCGGCGCGGCGGCCTGTTTGCCCGGCTCGACAACAAGCCGTGGCTCGGCTGGACGAGGCCGATCTTCAAGTCACTCGAATCCGCGATAGGTTGGCTCGATCAGTATGTCAGTTTCACAGACGCGCTTGGATCACTCGCGGCGATCTCGGTAGCGGGGTGCCTGCTGGGGAGCATTCTCCGGCGTGACAGCGACGTCGCCACTCACCGCGACAGGCTCGCGTGGGCGTTCACATTCACCGTCGGCCTTTCGATCGCGGGTTTCGTCTGCGACGGTTTCGAGGGAATCAACAAGATCGCTGCAACGCCCACGTGGTGTCTCTGGTCCGCCGCAATGACCTGCGCGGTCTGGATGGTTCTCTACTGGATTCTCGACGTAGTGGGCTTCCGTGGTTGGACGATCGTGGTGCGTCCCGCCGGCGCCAATCCGCTTGTCGCCTATTTTCTCCACCCGATCACCGTCGCGCTCGTTGGCGTTCTGGGTCTCGATCGCAGCGTGCTTGCGTACCAGAGTTCCACCGATCCGTCTATTGCCGTGGCGGGCTCATTGGGAATGGCCTTTTTCATTTGCCTCGCGACCGGGGCCCTGGGCCGGCTGGGGCTGGTGGTGCGACTCTGAGCATTCGCTCGGCGCGTTAGATAACCCACCCCTTGCGGGGCTCGCGATGAAGGTACTGGTTGGCCCCGGAGTTGTTGGTGATCTTCCCAGCTTCTCCGTCGTATTCGATCGGTACGCCCTGGCCCGCGCGGAGTGCGGCCACGCCGAGTAGCATCGTCTCGACGAGCGGCCCGGCGTACTCGAACGGGCACGTGGTCTTCGAGCGTTCCCGGATCGCGTCGATCCAGTTCATCCGGTGGGGCGCCGACCTTTTAGGTCCCTCTGAGGTTTGTATGGGAGGATGGGTCTTGGGCACCTTCCGCGCTTCCTCCATCAGCGATGCGGGGTAAAGCCGGGGTTTCTCGCCATAAGTTCCGTGGAGGAGAATGCCCTTCTCGCCGATCAAAATGACGCCGCCGCCATGGTCAAGCTTCACGCTTGCGGGCAGCGCGTCGGGGCGACCTGGCATGAGCCCGCCGTCGCACCATGTCAACTTTACCGGTGGGTCCGAGCCGCGCGCCGGGAAGTGATAGACGGCCTGCATGGCCAGCGGATAGCTCGCCGGTTGATTCTTGCTGTCCATACCCCAGGGAGTCGAGGTCGCTTCAATGCTCGTCGGGTGTTTCAGCCCCAGAGCCCAGTAGGGATGGTCGATCAGGTGCGCTCCCATATCACCCAGCGCACCGGTCCCCCAGTCCAACCAGCCTCGCCAGTTGAAGGGATGATAGATCGGGTGGAAGGACACCTCGGGTGCCGGACCGAGAAAGAGATCCCAGTCAAGGTTCGACGGCGGTGTCTCACCGCCGTCAATGGCAGTCGCAATGGTCTCGTTCAGCCGCCGCGACGTCCACGCATTGCCGTTGCCACCGCCGCCTCGGCCGCCTCGCGCCCCGGGCCGGTCGGCGGCGGGCTTTCCCGGGCGCGGAATGCCCTGCGGCCAGATCGGGCGATTGGTCCAGACATGGACTTCCCTCACCGGGCCGATCACGCCGGCGCGAATCCATTCATTGATCAGGGCGGCGCCTTCGCTGGAATGGCCTTGGTTGCCCATTTGGGTGACGACCTTGGTGCGCGCGGCCGTCTCCCGCAGCACGCGGGCCTCGTGGACCGACCAGGCAAGCGGCTTCTCCACGTAGACGTGCTTGCCTAGCTCCATGGCCGCCTTGGCTATTATGGCGTGGGTGTGGTCGGGCGTGGCGACGACGACGCCGTCGATGTCCTTCTGCTCTTCGAGCATCTTGCGATAATCAGCGTAGCGCTTTGCCTTGCCGTAGACCTCCTTGAGTTTGACGCCGGACGGGTTGGGCTCGCCGTTGCGGCCGCGGGTCCGGCGGTCGATCGACGAATCCACGAACCCAAAGTCGACATCAGCGAGCGCGACCAGGTTCTGCCCGCCCTCCATGATCTCGGTTGCGTCGGAAGCGCCCTGGCCGCCGCAGCCGACGATCGCGACGTTGACTGTCTCACTCGGTGGCAGGTAGCCAGCCCCACCCAGAACACGGCGCGGAACGACCATGGCTCCGAATGCCACCCCCGCTGTTCCGGCGACGAACCCTCGTCTGCTGATCTTGTTGTCTCTCATGTCATCCTCCCCGAAGTTTTGAGCTATCAGTTACTCGGTTCGTTCCTCATGGGTTGCCACGCGCCCGCGCCGAGCAAGGCTGGAAAACGCCGGCATTCTGACATTACGAGAGGGCGTCCTTGCAAAACTGGAAGCACTTCCGAACCTCGACCACAGGGTCCGCGCCCTGGTATTCGTACTCGATGTTCGCAGGGATATCGTACTTCTTGGTCTTGAGCAGATGAAGAGCCTCCTTGATCGGAGTTTCGCCCTCGCCCCAGGGTGTGTTTGCGCCGTGGTCCTTCTTGCGGTCCTTCAAGTGCAGGTTGGTGATCCGGTCGTGATGTTCCTCGATGTAGGCGATCGGGTCATAACCCGCGGCGAAGAAGTGGCCGATGTCGAGATTAACCCAGAAGTACTTTGACAGCTCCATGGCGTGCGCGAAGCTTTCCGGCTTGGCGAACTGGTTGGGATCCCTGACGTTATCGTGGCCGTGCATGGCGACGATCATCTTGTGCTTTTCGGCGAACGGAGCCACACGCTTGGCCGCAGTTAAGGTCGACGACGCGGTGATGATCTCGACACCCAGAGCCTTGGCCATCTCGAAGCCGCGATCGATCTCCTCGTCGCTGAAACCGTCGTTGAAGCTGTAGTTGTAGGCCTGCAGACGTATGCCGGCCTCATCGAACTTGCGACGGACGGACTTGAAGTGATCCATGGGAACCGTCAGGCGCCAGTTGCGCAGCTCCTCGCGCCGGCCTTGCCGCGGCGTGCCACCGCCCTTGGCCGACTCCGTTTTCGCGGCGGGCGTTTCGGCGGCCTTCGGCCGGCCCGGACCAAACGCCGACATGGGCTCAACGTGGCCGGTGAAGAGCTCGCATTCGCCGATGCCGATGTCAACCATCGCCTTGATGGCGGCATCCAGCTGCAGTGTGCGGAAGCTGTAGGATTGGACGCCGATCCGCACCCCCGCGATCTTGGAGTCGATTGCGCCGAGTGCCAACGAAAGCGGCAGCCCTGCCAGCGCGATCTTGCCGAATTCTCGTCTGGTGTACACGATGTTCCTCCTTTGAGACGAACCTGTTCGCGCCAGGAACTCGCAGGGAGCCGACCGCTTCCGCTCTTTGCGGTACCGTGTTGGCTGGACCGGCCATCGTGCTCATTATGGGCGGCGCGCGCTCGCAATGTATAGCAGCGGCTTTTCCGGAGAGCGTTCGTGTCCCAGCGCTGAATTTGCAAGCCGTGACTTGGGACACGCATCAATGGCGAGCGATTTCATTATCCACCTCAGGCCGTGCTCGGATGCCGCAGCCCGGATTAGCAGAACGCGCGGCGATCGGATACGTTTACCGCGTGACAGCGGTCGAATTGCTCGTCCTGTCTAACGGACGTGGACGGCGCATCGGATGACTACCGCAGAAAATGACGCACGCCGAGATACACCGGATAGAGCATGCGAAGACTTACATGTCGGGTGGCTTCGGCTACGACGACCGGCAAAGGCGTAACATCGCGGTCGATGCGCGGGCGATCGCAGAAGCCCTGCGTTCGATCTGCGGTGCGGATAACGTCTTGCGCGAGCTAGGCGGCCGCTGAACGATGAGTGAGTTGTTCTGCCGTCTTGTGTGACGTGCACGGGAATGTGCAGTTCTTACCTCGTGTTCGTCCTTCGGTTTTCGATTCAGGAATCAGCGGCGAACTACTTGAGTATCATGGCGCCATCGCGAGCGTGACGACGGGGCTGGTTGGGGTTGTCGTTGCCGTCCCGGGTTTGCCGGTCGATGGCCGAGTCGACGAACCCGAAGTCGACATCGACCAGCGCGACCAAGTTCTGCCCTCCCTCCATGATCTCGGTCGCGTCGGAAGCGCCTTGGCCGCCGCAGCCGACGATCGCGACGGTGACCCTCTCGCTCGGCGGCAGCTAGCCCAGCGCCACCCAGAACACGGCCCCGAACGACCATCGCGCCGAAGGCGGCACCAGCCGTTCCGGCGACGAAACCCCGTCTGCTGAGCGTGTTCTCTTTCATGTCAACCTCCCTCGTATTCGATGTCTGCGGGTATCTCGTACTTATTGGCCTTGAGCAGATGAAGGACCTCCCTTGTGCTTTTCGTCGAACGGAGCCACGCGTTTCGCTGCCCTCAAGACGATTTCCCGGTAAGTCCGATTCACGCAGAAACTCGCCTCGCGATGCTTGACTGCCACCGCGCCCGTGGCCTGCGCGCTACCCTTGAAGTCTGTGCGATTCATGCTATTCTTGAGAAGCGTAAGTCGTTATTCCCTAGGATATTAGCTTTCTTGGTCGTGCTCACGCGATCGAAGTCGCTGGTTCGAATCCAGCGCCACACATTGGACTTACGTGGAACCCGCTCGCTGCACGCTGTGTGCGCACCATTCGGCGTCGGAAAGGCAGATTTGAACCTCGTAACCACCGCGTCGGCACAGTGCCGCTCAGTGGGCGACTGCTCTGGGAGACAGTCGGACCCGTGGTAAGCGAGGGGCAAAGACCACAGCCCACGCGGCCTGCACCGTAAGAGAAGCCGAGTCGAATGGCAAAACAGAACCAGGAAGAGCAATGGCGGCGAGCGGACGAAGAGGTGCGGAAGAAATTGCCACCGGGCGTGAAACTCGTGCGCACACTGCGGGGGCACAAGGCCAGTATCAGGCGCATCGCGTGGTCGCCGGACGGGCGGATGCTGGCGTCGCCATCGACGGACGGCACGATTCGGCTGTGGGATGCCGAAACGGGCGCGTGCTTGCGCACGCTGAACGGGCACAACGACCCTGTTTACAGCGTCGCCTTTGATCCGACCAGCCGCACCCTGGCCAGCGCGTGTAATGATAAAACCGTCATGCTGTGGGAACCAGCCAGCGGCAAGGTCATCCGCACGCTGAAAGGTCATCAGGGTGCCGCTTATAGCGTCGTCTTTGCCCCAGCGGGCCACGTTCTCGCCAGTGGGAGTGAGGACCGAACGGTCAGACTTTGGAACCCAGCGAGCGGGTTGGTGCTATGCACGCTCGAAGGACACGGGGGGGGTATTTGGGGACTTGCCTTCGATGCCTCTTCAAATAGGTTTGCAAGTGCGAGTCAGGACAGGAGCGTGAAGTTATGGGATAGTGCTTCGGGCAGACTCTTGCGCTCACTCGAAGGACATTCGTCTTGGGTAAACCTCGCAGTCTTTGATGAGTCGGGCGAGGTTGTGTTCAGCGCAGGCGGTGCCGGCGACAAATCGATAAGGGTATGGCATGCAGAATCCGGGCGACATCTACTGACTCTCGAAGGCCACACCAACGGCGTTAACTCGTTCGCATTATTGTCAGGTACTCAGCTGTTAGCTTCGAAAGGTGGCGACGGCGATGTCCGCGTGTGGAACAAAAAGACCGGGGCTTGCGTTGCGGTCATTCCGGAATCCACATCCGATTGGCTGAGCGGCCTGGCCTCTCACCCCCATCTTCCGCTATTCGCCACGGTCGGTTCGGACCCCGACGCACGCCCAGGCGAGCGCAACCGCGTCATCCACCTGTACGAACTGGACCTCACCGTCCTCCTCGCTCAACCCGCCGCGCCAACGGTCACCTACACCAGCGCCAAGGTCGTACTGGTCGGCGACTCCGGTGTCGGCAAAACGGGACTTGGTTGGCGGCTGGCGCACGGCGAGTTCAAGGAGCACGCCTCCACGCACGGCCAGCAATTCTGGCTCTTGAATCAGCTCTCCGAGCAGCGGCGCAACGGTGCGCAATGCGAAGCGATCTTGTGGGATCTTGCCGGGCAGGATGACTACCGGCTCATCCATGCGCTTTTTCTCGACGATGCAGACCTGGCGCTTGTGCTCTTCGACCCGACCCGTCCCGACGATCCGCTGAGCGGAGTCGAATTCTGGCTCAAGCAATTGAAGGTCGGGATGCGTAATGCTGGCGGCACACCGACCGTGTTGATCGCCGCGCGCTCGGACCGCGGGACACCCCGCCTCACGCAGGAAGAACTGGAGGCGTTCTGCAAACAGCGCGGAATTAAGGCGTATCTGCCTACCAGCGCGAAAGAGGGCGAAGGCATCGACGAGCTGACCAGACGCATGCAGGGACTGATTCCCTGGGACGACAAACCAGCAACAGTTACCACCGAAACCTTCAAGCGAATCAAAGATTTCGTCCTCGACTTGAAAGAGAACCGTCGCCGGCGAAAGGTGGTTTTGACGCCAGATGAACTTCGCCAGCGCCTATCAAAGTCGGATCGCACATGGAAGTTCAGCGACGACGAGATGTTGACTGCCGTCGGGCATCTGGCGAATCACGGCTATGTGACGCGGCTGAAGACGTCGCGCGGAGAGCCGCGCATCCTGCTTGCGCCCGAGTTACTCAACAACCTGGCGGCTTCCTTCGTGTTGGAAGCTCGCCGAAATAGGAAGGGGCTGGGTTCGCTGGAGGAAGAGCGACTGCTGTCAGGTGGCTACAAGTTTCCGGAGATGGAGAAGGTCGCCGAGGAGGAGAAGGACATTCTGGTGGATTCCGCAGCCGTCTTGTTCCTGGACCACAACGTGTGTTTCCGCGAGACCGATCCGCTCAACGGACGGGCATATCTCGTCTTCCCTGAACTGATCAACCTGAAGAAGCCGTTGGTCGAGGACGATCATCCAACCGAAGACGGCGTGGCCTATACGGTGACTGGCTCCGTCGAGAACGTGTATGCCTCGTTGGTGGTGCTGATGGGTTACACACAGACGTTCACGCGCACGAGCCAATGGCGAAACCAAGCCCGTTATGAGGTGGGGCCGGACAGCTTCGTATGCGGCTTCCGCCAGGAAGAAGAGCGGGCTGGGGAGCTGGACTTCGTGCTCTATTTCTCCACGAAGACTCCTGCTGCCGTGCGGACGTTGTTCCAGGGCCTCTTCGAGAGCTTTCTGGCCCGTCGCAACCTGACGGTGCGGCGCTTTGAACCTGCCGTGTGCTCGAAAAGACATGCGCTCAATCGCGGCGTCGTCCGACAGCAAGTCGCACAAGGCGTCGACTTCGCCTTCTGCAGCCAATGCGGCGAAAGGATCGCTTTGCCGAGAGCGGACAAGCCGATTCAGATGACCAAGCAGCAGGCCGAGGAAGTCGAAGCGGACAGCAGGGCCGCGGATCAGCGTTCGCGATTCGAGCAGGTGCTCTTCCGTCTGAAGACGTATGTGGCGGAGCAGAAGATCGCCTCGCCGGACTGCTTCATCAGCTACGCATGGGGCAATCCTGATCACGAACACTGGGTGGAGAAATCGCTGGCGACGGACTTGCAGAAGGCGGGTGTCAACGTGCTGTTGGACAAATGGGAAAACCGTCGTATCGGATCAAGCATCGCGCGGTTTGTCGAGCGCATCGAGGAATGCGATCACGTGATCGTTGTCGGGACACCGCTTTACCGGAAGAAAGCCAAAAACTTGGCGTCTCCGAAAGGCAGCGTATTGGCCGCGGAGTGGGACCTCGCTGGAATCCGAATGCTCGCGACGGAGGCGGAGAAACAGACCGTACTGCCAGTTTTGTTGGACGGTCAGGAATCGGATTCATTCCCTGCATTGTTGCGCGGGCGCGTCTACGCCGATTTTCGCAAGAACGAGGCCTATTTCGACGAGGCGCTCGAACTCCTCCTGAGCCTGTACGGAATCGAGCCGACCGAGCCAGTGGCTAACGAACTGCGAACATCACTGCACGGCTCGAAGATGTGATCCCAGCTTGGCGGAACCTTGAAAACGGCGGTCCGTGCGCAGCCCGAACGCCTTATGGACGACCTGAAACATGAAGGTGGACTCGGTCTATATGCGCCGGGAGGACTTCTTGGAAAATCGTTGTTGTTACTTACGGAGACAAGCTCACCGCCGCTGATCGCCGTGCGCAGGACTAGCCCTCTCACCGCCCTCGGCCCTCGAGGGCGGTATCGGTCGAGGATGTGCAGAGTTATAATCCAACGATCTGTCGGAAGCGACAAAGGCGGCAACCGTCTCTACTTCACGAGTCGAGGAGTCACCAGCAATGTCCCACGAAGATGCGAACTTCACCGATCGGCGGACGTTCCTTCAAGCCGGTGCACTGGCAACGGCTGGGGCGCTGGGGACTTCATCTGCCCTCGATGCTCAAAATGCCGCTCCCAAGCCGATGGAGCTGCCCCGGCGTCCGTTGGGCAAGACAGGCATCGACATCACGATCCTGGACCAAGGAACCGGCAAGGGCCCGGATGTGGACCGGCTGTTGCGATACGGCTTCGCGCGGGGTGCGGGCGTACGACACCTCTGAGACCTACCACTCCGAACCCGCCTTCAAGAAGTGGTTCGCTCAGGACCCGGCTGTCCGCAAGCAGATCTTCCTCGTCACCAAGGACTCTCCCAAGACACCCTCGCAACTCTTGGGAATGCTCGACAAGCGCTGCGCAGCGCTCGGGACGGACTACGTCGACCTTTTCTTCATTCACAGCTACGGCGACAACCATTCGCTCGACGACGCGATGGCGATGGTCAAGAGCAAGGAGCTCAAGGAAGTGTTTGAGAAGGCGAAGAAGTCGGGCAAGGCGCGCCTGCTCGGCATTTCGTCGCATCACAAGGATCGGGCCCACTTGATCCAGGCGGCAGCCGAGGGCGGGTTCGTCGACGTCATCATGCTTCAGTACCGGCCGTGGCTCGACAAAGACTCCCCGCTCAACAAGGCCATCGACGCCGCCCACAAGCGAGGGATCGGTCTGATCTCGATGAAACAAATTGCCGGCAACTACCTGGGCGACAAGCCGCAGGGAAACATCTTGCAGGAGGTCGCACGCCGCGTGCCTGTGCTCGCCGAGCGGAAACTGACGCCGTACCAGGGCCTGCTCCATGCAATCTGGACCGACGAGCGCTTGAGCGCCGTCTGCACCACGATGCGCAACACCGACCACATCCGCGAAAACTCCGACGCCGCCCAGCGCTTCGAGCCGCTCAAGGCGGCTGATATCGACCAGCTTCGCGACGCGACGGTTGCTTGGGGACCGACCTTGTGCGCCGACTGCGATGGCCGGTGTTCGCTCGCAGCTGGAACCAAGGCCGAACTGGGCAATTTGACGCGATTCTTGACCTATCACCAGCACCATGGCGACCGCGCCCTTGCCCGCGAGCTCTACGAGGCACTTCCGCCCGAAGCCCGCGACTGGTCCGGGGCCGACCTCGCAGCAGCCAGCGCTGCCTGCCCCAACAGGCTCGACTTCGCCCGGCTCCTGCCCAAGGTGGATAAGTACTTGGCGTGACAAGGGCTCTTAGCTATTGGCTGTCTTCAGTAACGGACTGGAACGGAAAGCCGTTTTAGTCGATCATAGCCTGTGCCTCGCGGGCTCCGGGCCAACGTGAAGGTCCAATACTTTCGTTGGTTATGTTGTGCACGCTTTGCTGGGCAGGTCAGCGCAGATGGGGATTCTGCGAACACGGCGTCGAACGAGCTCGAATGAATTGCCGGGCGAGCGGATCGCCCCGCCAACGCAAAGGGGGCCAATGGACGTCCGTCGAGCGATAGCCTGCCGAGCGCCGTGGCTGGTCGCCGCAGTCCTGGTTTTCTGGGCGGTCAGCGGGAGTGAAACCAATTCCGTCACACGAACAGCCCTGGAGGACGAAGGCGGCTGGTATGCTCCGATTGAAGACGACTTTCGAGCCGAATACGAGCGCGACCGGGCAAATCTCCAGGTCCAGACCTGGAATCAGTACTGGGGTTGGATCAAATCCTTCTACGATGGAACCACCCTTTCCTCGGGCTGGTCGAAGCTAGCCCGGGAGACTGTCGGGCCGGTGATCTCGAAGGCAAGGCAGAAGGAGCTGATCGAGCTGTTCAATGACCTGGGGAAGCGGATCTCGATGGAGTGGGCCAAAGACTACGGCGTCCGCAAGATATCGACGGTCGATTTGACTCGCTCGAGCATGCTGATCGTCAAGGCTCAGCAGGCCGAGGATGGGACGGGCGATCGATTGAAGGCCATCCTGCTGAAGCTTCGCGCCGAGGTCAAGAGAAGGACGGAGCGTCAGCCCACACGGGAACCGGGCCGATGACACTCCGGTTGACGCGAATCGATCGCAGCTAATTCGCCGCGATCTTGAGCTCGATCCGCCGATTCTTGGCCCGGCCGTCTTCGGTGTCGTTGGACGCGATCGGTTGATCGGGGCCGGTGCCGACGGCCGTCACGCGGTCGGCGGGGATGCCCGCTTTGACCAAGGCGTCCTTGATCGCCGTCGCTCGCTCCTGCGACTGCTTCTTGTTAAGGGCAGCGTCGCCCGAATTGTCGGTGTGGGCTTCGATGGTGAGCTTCGCCGAACCGTATGCCTTGAGTACGGCCGCAAGCTTGCCGATTGTCGCGGTCGCGTCTGCGCTCAGGTCGGCTGTCGAATCTTTGAAAGTCAGGTCATTGGCGACGAAGCTCTGGTGCCCGTTCCCTGCTGGTTTGGCCAGGTAGGCAACGAGCAGTTGAATGTAGGAGTTGTCGGGGACTTCGAGCTTGGCGTCGCCAGGCAACGAGAGCGTGACCATCTTGCCCGCCGTCTCGACGAGCGGCATGCCATCGGACGTGAGCGACTTGGCGGTGTCCTTGGTGGGCGCGGCCAAGTTTGCGGCGGCCTTGGCCGCGGCCACCGGCAGTTGCTTGGCGATCAAGGCAGGGTTCGCCGCGGCCCCGACTTCCTGAACCGGTCCGGCCTTGGGTGTGAAAAAGTAAAAGCCGAGTGCACAGACAACCAGAACAGCGGCTGCGGCCGCCCAGGGAAGCCACGCGGCACTCGACGAACCCGCAGCCGCGCTGGCAGCGGCCGATTGGAGTGAATGGCCCATCGATCCCAGATCGCCGAGGCTGCGCACGCCGAGCGCGCTGGCGAGCCCCGGCGGCGCGAGCTTGGCGATCAAGTCTTTCTGGCTCAAGAGCAACTCGACCAGGCCGGGCGCCGAGAAGTCTTCCGTGTGCACTTGTCGCTTGAGCAAGCCCAGAACCAGCGGCGCGAGCGTCGCCAAGAGCGATGCGACCGAGCTCGCGTTGATCCCGGTCGACTTCTGGATCACGTCGATGACCTGGCTCAACTTGCCGCCGAAAACCGCGTTCAACAACACCTTCCCATAGCTGATGAGCTTTTCCGCCGAGGCCCCACCGAGCACGGCGGTCAGGTTGCCCAGAATGCCATCGAGCCCGCCGGCGTCAGCCAGCTCAGGAGGGTCTTGCTTGAGCAGATCACCCACCCGCGAGGCACCTTCCGCAGATGAGACCGTTTGCAACAGTCCCGCCAGAAGCGCCGGGATGCCGGCTTCGGCCGCCTTCGCGACCTGCTCAGGGCTCTCGCCAAGCTGCCCCGCGAGCGAACGCACGACGTCGGACGTCAGAAGACCCTTAGCCAAGTCGACCAGGTTCACGGCCATGGACCACCTCCATCACCCCTGCGGAACGCACGCACCGCCGCTCTTGACTCGCCGGCGTGCGAGCGGGTACCAGCCACCGAAATTGCACAGGCGCTTGTTCTTGAAGAAGAGACGGCCCCGGAGGCGTGCCCCCGAACCGCTTATGCCACAAGATGCAAGAACGGTGCGCTGTTGTAAAGCCCCTTGTGGTCCGCCAGGCGGTGGTTTCGCCCGCGGCGGCCGTTATGATGAGGAAACCGTTTTACTGGACCGCTCGTCCACACCCTTTGGGAGCCGTTGCTATGGCAAACATCGTCAACCAACTTAGTTCGCAGACGGACCTCTCGGCGGATTTAGTTCACAAGGGACTTGGTGCGCTGTTCAGCTTTTTGAAGAAAGAGCTGGGCGAGGAAACGTTCGACAAACTCAAGACGTCGGTTCCGGACGCCGGCGCGATCACCGACCGCTATGAAGAATCTCCCGAGCCCACTTCGCCGCAGGGAAGCTTGCTCGAACGTCGTCACAGGCGTCGCAACCAAGTTTCTGGGGGGCAAGGCCGGCGAAGGCGTCGATTTGCTGGCCACGTTCTCGAAGCTGGGTTTCAAACCCGAACAGATCGAGTCGTTCTTGCCCAAGGCGCTCGCCCTGCTCAAGAGCTACCTGCCGCCGGAATTGATCGAGCGCGTGCTTGCGAGCCTGCCCGCACTGGCGAAAATCCTGGCGCCGCAAGCGAAGTAACCTCCTTGTTCACGCTCGCCGGCCGGTTTTGCCGATAAACACAAGGATAAGGGATGAAGGATAAAGGATGAGTAAAACGAGGGGAATGGATTCCCGCCCATGAAGTACCGTCCCCGCATCGCGTCCCTTGCGCGACGCCGGTGCTTTCCAAAAGCCGAAGTGCTCGAGGCGCGGGCGCTGTTGAGCGCATCCTCGGCGGATCGTCTGGGCGAGGTTTCCATCGAGGTCCCGAGCACCTACGTGAGCGAGCAAGCCAGTGCGATCGACGTCACACTGGTGCGCAAGGGTTCCGCAGCAAGCATTGCCGCGAATCCGCTTTCGCTCGACGTGCGCGCGGCCGCAAGCGCGTCGGCGGGAAGCAGCGCCGACGCACGATCCAGTGTCGACGCGGCGGTCGATCTGGACGAAAGCGTCACACTCGCCGCCGGCCAGAAGACGACAGTGGTCGCCGTTCCGGTGAACGCGAACCCCGCGACGTCGGGCCTGGTGCCGGTGGAAATCGCAGTCTCGCAACCACAACATCCGGCGAAACAGGCTATCGCGACAGTCTATCTCGCGACCGGACCTGATGCTGTGCCGCCGATCATCACCGCCGCCCACCTGACCGCGCGGGCTGGAGATCACGTTCAGCAAGCCGATGGCGCCCGCCACGGTCGACAACCTGCGTAATTATCGCATCACGTACACTCTGCCATCGCAGTTCGACCCGCTGGAGTACACCACCGTCGGCGTTCTCGAGCAGGAGGCGATCCCGGCGCAGAAGGTGTCCTTCCGGGCCGCCAAGTACGACGCCGCCACCGACACGGTCACTCTCCTCACCAAGGGAACGCCGGGCACGAACGGCACGTATCGGATCAGCAGTCCGCCGAGCCTGGCCGCCAAGCTTCCTCGACCGCACAAGGCCCACGCCCTTACCGACACCGAAGGAAACCCGGTCTTCCAGACCGGGGCCACCGTGCCGGGGTACTTCGAGATCAGCATCAGTCGCGGCCACCCTTATGATGTGGCGGCGCCGACTTTCTCCGACGGCGACTGACCGACGCGTGGCAAGGCACCAAGCAGAAGAAACAAGCAAAGCTGCGCCAAGTTCGCGCCGCCTGCTGGGGAATTGCGGCAGGCGCCGCGTTGGGCTATGTTGCCCTTGGTGCCTCCATTCCATTTTTCGCTTCGACTCTTGCACTGCGTCTATCGTCTCAGCGAAAGACAACCTCATGACCAACACCCTGTTCGGCAAAACCATATGGTCGATGATCGTGGCGGGAAGCGTGACCGCGACCGCGCTCCTGTGCGCTTTTGCGGCCGGCGCCCAGCAGGCTGCGACGGCCGTCTTGACCGGCCAAGACGCCCTGGGAGACTGGACCACCGACGCTCCCGGTGTTCGCCGCAAGATCACCGTAGACGACCTGCCCAAACCGTTCGACACCCGCTCGGCCAACAACTTCCCCCGGGTCGTCCGCCGGCCCGAGGGCGCGTGGCCGCGCGCGCCGAAAGGTTTCCAGGTGACCGAATTCGCCACGAAGCTCACCAACCCGCGCAAGATCGTGACCGCCCCGAATGGCGATCTGTTCGTGGCCGAGAGCGAGGCGCATCGAATCAAGGTCTTGCGCGATCAAGACGGCGACGGCAAGCCCGAGACCATCTCGATCTTCGCCGAGGGCCTGCGCCAGCCGTTTGGCATCGCGTTTTACCCGCCCGCACCGGCCGCGCCGACGCATATCTATATCGGTAATACCAATGCGACGGTGCGGTTCGCCTACAAGAACGGAGACTTGAAGGCGAGCGCGGAGCCCGAGGTGATCGTGTCCAATATACCCAGCGGCGGGCGTCTGCAAGGGGGCGGACATTGGACGCGCGACGTGGTCTTCTCGCGCGACGGCAAGCGCCTGTTTGTCTCGGTCGGCTCGCTCTCCAACGTCAGCGACAACGACCAGGAAAAGCGCCGGGCCGACATCCTGGCTTTTGACCCCGAAGGACACGGCGAGACCGTTTATGCCTGGGGGATCCGCAACCCCGTCGGGTTGGCGATTCACCCCGAAACCGGGCAGGTGTGGGCGTCGGTCAACGAGCGCGATGCGCTGGGCGATCACCTCGTGCCCGATTATGTGACGCACGTCGAGGAAGGGGGCTTCTACGGCTGGCCCTGGTACTACATCGGCGACCATCAAGACCCGCGGCACGAGGGCAAGCGCCCTGAGTTGAAAGGCAAAGTGATCGTGCCCGACGTGCTGGTCCAGTCGCACTCGGCGTCGCTCTGCATGACCTTTTACACCGGAGAGCAGTTCCCCAAGGATTACCAGCTCGACGCCTTCGCGGCCGAGCACGGCTCGTGGAACCGCACGAGACGCACCGGATACAAGGTGATCCGCATCCCGATGCGCGAAGGCAAGGCCACAGGCGAATATGAAGATTTCCTGGTCGGTTTCGTCACGCCCGACGGCAACGTCTGGGGCCGGCCGGTGGGAGTCGCCGTCGCCAAGGACGGCGCGCTTTTGGTTTCCGACGACGGCTCGGGCACGATCTGGCGGGTCGCCTACTCCGGCTCTGCGCCCGAATGAGAACCATGAAAGCGGCCGTCACAACCGCCGTCGTGCTGGCCCTGGCGCGGCCCACGCGGCCGCGGTCATCGCACAGCCCCGCGCCGATCAAGGCGGCAAGCGGGTCGTGCCCAGGTCGAGCACCTTCACCGTGCGGTTCAACGACGAGGCCGTGCCCAGCACCGGTAAGCCCCTCACGATTTACCGCGTCGAGCGCACCGACGGCGCGTCGCTCTGGCTCGTGCCCGAGCTACCCGGACCAAGCGGGTGGGCGAAGGCCGGCGACGTGGTCGCCGTGGAAGAGGCCGTCGATTTCTTCTCGCGCGAAATCCGCCTGCGCCCGCACGATGCGTTTCTCCACGCCATGCGCGGCTCGTGCGCCGCGACCGTAACGACCCCAAAGGCGCTCTCGACGACTACACCGAGGCCATTCGGCTTGACCCGCTCGACGCCTCACTTTATTGCGAAAGAGGCCGCGCGGCTCGACCACGCCGATCACGATTCGGCGATCGCCGATTTCAGCGAGGCACTGCGGCTCGATCCGAAAAACACGGCCGCCTTGATCGGCCGCGGAGCGTGCCGACTCGCCAAGAGCGAACCCTACAAGGCGATTGCCGACCTGAGCGAAGCGATCTGGCAGAATCCTCTATCGATCTCGGCCTATCTCGAGCGCGGGCTTGCCTGGGATTCACTGGGCGAGCACGAAAAGGCGATTATCGACTACAACCTGGTCCTGCGGCTCGACTCGCGGCACGCCGTCGCCTACTGCCGCCGCGGCGCCGCCCGCGCGGCGCTGCGGAACCATTCCAAAGCCCTGGCCGACTACAACGAGGCCGTTCGCCTCGACCCGGACTGCGCCTCGCCCACGACGGCCGCGCGTGGCTGTTGGCCACGTGCCCCGACGCCAAGATCCGCGACGGCAAACAAGCCGTGGCGTCGGCCACCAAAGCTTGCGAGCTCAGCCGCTATAGAGATCCCCGGCTGCTCGGCACACTCGCCGCCGCCTGTGCCGAGGCAGGCGACTTCGAGCGAGCCGTGGAATGGCAAACCAAAGCAGCCACGCTCTTCTCGAGTGAGAGCGATCGCGCACAAGCGGCGGCGCGGGCGGCGCTTTACCGAGAGAAGAAGCCCTTGCGCGATGTACAGCGTTAGAGAGTAAACTGGGCCGCACCAAGCTGATTACGCCCCGTGCAAAATGAGCACGGAAGAGGGCAAAAGGGGTCCCGGTCGGCTCGCGCCTCTCAAACAAAACCGCCCCGGCCGAGAACATCGGCCGGGGCGCTTGCTGTCAGTCGCGAAGTCGCGGGCTCTCCGGTGGACCAGCGAGCCAGCAGCAGGGCGTCGTCTCAGAGCCCGCTCAAGTCGAGCGCGACCACCTTGATGCCCTTCTTGAGCCCGAGCGTTCTCACGGCTTCCTCGCTCATCGGCACCGTCAAGCTCCTACGCGGCGCGATGCAGATCATCGTCAAGACATTCGGCGTCTCGTTCTCGGCGCTGCTCGTGCCCACCATCGCGATTCCGTTAAGGATCAGCGGCGAGGCGTTTTCGATTCGGATCTGATACAGCAGCTTGCCCTTCTTGTCGCGACTCGTGCCTTCGATCTTCTGGGCGCGGACCAAGCGGCTGATCATCCCCTCGGCCAAGGCATCACCCAGCCGCGCGAGCTGGATCTTGCCTCCTTCACGAGTCACCGGCACCGTGAACTTGCCGAAAACCAGCCAATTCGCTGCGCTGGCGTCGGTACTGCAAACTTGTACAGAAGCATCGTTTTCTCTGAGCTTGATCCGGCAAGCAACCGCCGGCCCATCGGGTCGCGACGGAATCTCGCCCACTTGAGCGATCAGGCCCAGCACCGTGCGCCTTGCAGCCCCTTCGTGAGCTCGGCGGCAGCAGCTTCACTCGCCGTGTCGGCTGCGTCGACCTGGAACAACAGCCGCCCGGTTTCTCCGGCAGGCAGCGTGCTCAAGCGGTCGGCGAATTGCTTGGCAAGCGTCAGCTCGTAGGCGTTGGCCCACCGCTCTGAAAGACCGGCGATCGTCTGCCAGTCGAGGCCCGCCAGCCGCCACATCACCAGTTGCGAGATCGACGTGGGCGCCTTCTCGGCGGCCAGCCGCCGCAGCGCCGTCTGGACGGTTGGGTTGTCGTTGACCCGGGCAATGTCACCGACGATCCGCAGGGGTTCGCCGTTCTCGGGAAGCGTCAGGCCCCCCTCAGGGTCCGGCGACCCTATGTTGACCACTCGCGTCGGCAAGTTGCGGGTTTGATTGGGATTCAAGAGCGCCGACGGCAGATCGGTTGGAGGTACCGACCGCATACCGCCGCCCATGCCACCCATCATGCCGCCCATACCACCTCCCATGCCACCCATCATGCCCATGCCACCCATCATGCCGCCGCCCATCATGCCGACCATCATGGCCCGTGGGTCCCAGCTTTCGGGGTCGCCGCAGAAGTACATGATCATTCGGCTGAGCATCATCATACCCATCATGGGGGGCATCGTGCCGCCGCCACGGCTCATGCCGCCGCCCATCATGCCGCCACCGCCCCCCATGCCGCCCATGCCGCCGCCCATGCCGCCCATCATGCCACCACCCATGCCGCCCATACCGCCGCCCATGCCGCCCATACCGCCGCCCATGCCGCCGCCCATGCCTCCCATGCCGCCGAATTGACCGGTCGCCCCTTGGACGACGAGGCCAGGCGGCAGGACCACACGCAGCTTGCGGGGGGTGCGGTTCGTCAGCGACACCGTGATGCGGCCATCCTCGCGCCCTTCGGCTCTCACGCGGATCAGGCCGTCGCGCATGGCATCGAGCAGATTTACGGCTGGTACGTTGTCATCGGCAGCCGCTCGTTTGTCGGCCTTGCGCCTGCCTTGGCCGGACTGGCTTGAGCCTTCGCGGCCATGGCCGGAGGCTGATCATCGGGGTCATCCGCAGCAGCATAAGACAGCGGTGAGAGCACCAACAAGGTTCCCGCTGCGGCCGCGAGGACGGAGCGAAATTGGCGCATGGTGGTCGACCTTTCTCATCCTTTCCAAGTTAAGCAGTCGAATACAAGTGCACCGCAGACCCAGAGCGAGGCGCACGGCACCAAATTCATCGACGCTCGACCCTTTTCTTTTATTCGTTTCGAAAAAAACCGCCCCGGCCGAGAGCTTCGGCCGGGCGCTTGCTATCAGTCGCGATTTCGCGGGCTCTCCGGGGACCGGCGAGCCAGCAGCGGGGCGTCGTCTCAGAGCCCGCTCAAGTCGAGCGCGACCACCTTGATGCCCTTCTTGAGCCCCAGCGTTCTCACGACTTCTTCGCTCATCGGCACCGTGAAGCTCTTACGCGGCGAGATGGAGATCATCGTCAACACATTCGGCGTCTCGTTCTCGGTACTGCTCGTGCCCACCATGGCGATCCCGTTAAGGATCAGCGGCGACGCGTTTTCGATTCGGATCTGATACAGCAGCTTGCCCTTCTTGTCGCGACTCGTGCCTTCGATCTTCTGGGCGCGGACCAAGCGGCTGATCATCCCCTCGGCCAACGCGTCACCCAGCCGCGCAAGCTGGATCTTGCCTTCTTCACGAGTCACCGGCACCGTGAACTTGCCGAAAACCAGCCAAGTCGCTGCGCTGGCGTCGGTGCTGCAAACTTGTACAGAAGCATCGTTTTCTCTGAGCTTGATCCGGCAGGCAACCGCCGGCCCATTGGGTCGCGCCGGAATCTCGCCCACTTGAGCGATCAGGCCCAGCACCGTGGCGCCTTGCAGCCCCTTCGTGAGCTCGGCGGCAGCAGCTTCACTCGCCGTGTCGGCTGCGTCGACCTGGAACAACAGCCGCCCGGTTTCTCCGGCAGGCAGCGTGCTCAAGCGGTCGGCGAATTGCTTGGCAAGCGTCAGCTCGTAGGCGTTGGCCCACCGCTCTGAAAGACCGGCGATCGTCTGCCAGTCGAGGCCTGCCAACCGCCACATCACCAGTTGCGAGATCGAAGTGGGCGCCTTCTCGGCGGCTAGCCGCCGTAAAGCCTTCTGGACGGATGGGTTGTCGTTGACCCGGGCAATGTCGCCGACGATCCGCAGCGGTTCGCCGTTCTGGGGAAGCGTCAGGCCCACCTCAGGGTCGGGCGCCGCGATGTTTACCACTCGCGTGGGCAGGTTCCGGGTCTGATTGGGATTCAAGAGCGCCGACGGCAAATCGGTTGGAGGTACCGACCGCATACCGCCGCCCATGCCACCCATCATGCCGCCGCCACCCATGCCGCCCATCATGCCGCCGCCGCCCATCATGCCGCCGCCCATCATGCCGACCATCATGGCCCGTGGGTCCCAGCTTTCGGGGTCGCCGCAGAAGTACATGATCATTCGGCTGAGCATCATCATACCCATCATGGGGGGCATCGTGCCGCCGCCGCCGCGGCCGCCACCCATCATGCCGCCGCCGCCCATGCCACCACCCATGCCGCCCATGCCGCCGCCCATGCCGCCGCCCATGCCGCCGCCCATGCCGCCGCCCATGCCGCCACCCATGCCGCCGCCGCCGCCACCCATGCCGCCGAACTGACCGGTCGCCCCTTGGACGACGATGCCAGGCGGCAGGACCACGCGCAGCTTGCGGGGCGTGCGGTTCGTCAGCGACACTGTAATCCGGCCATCGTCGCGCCCTTCGGCTCTGACGCGGATCAGACCATCGCGCATGGCATCGAACAGATTCACGGCTGGTACGTTGTCATCGGCAGCCGCTCGTTTGTCGGCCTTGGCGGCCGCGTTGGCTGGGCTGGCTTGAGCCTTGGCGGCCTTCGCCGGAGGCTGATCATCAGGGTCATCGGCAGCAGCATAAGACAGTGGTGCAACCACCAGCAAGCTTCCCGCCACGGCCGCGATCACGGAGCGAAATTGTTGCACTAGGAGCGACCTTTCTAATTCCCTTCCAAGTGAAGCACGCGAAGACAGGAACACGCCGAACTCAAACCCGAACCGAAGATTGCAAAACTAAATTGACGCTCAACGCTTGTCATTTATTCGCTCTAATTCGCAATGCTCACTGATTTAATTTGATAAAATGAGCAGCCAATCACACGCCTTTGTTGGCAGCGGCCAAGCGAACATTTGCGAGCACCCCATGCGCTGGTCGATCCGCAGCCAGATCTTGGTCCCGATGATCGCAATCCAGGTCATTGCCGTGAGTGCGGCGACGGTGACCACGGCGACTCTGGCGGCCAGGCGGGCTGAACGCGAGATCATCGACCGCTTGGGCGATGTGATCGCCACGCTCGAGCGGGGGAATATTCCCCAGACCGCGAGCGTCTTTCGCAAAATGCGCGGGCTTTCGGGGGCCCACTTTGTCGCGGGCACGTCGAACGGTCAGTTGGCGGAAACTAGCCTACCGGAGCTGACGGAGTTTCCGCCGGCACTGCGGTCGCTCGCGCCGACAAGCCGCATCAGCTCGCTGCGCGAGGCAACGCCGGTACTGGTTGCCGGCACGCCTTACTTCGCAGTGCGGACTTATGCGCCCCTCGAGTCGCGGGGCGGACCGCTTGTTGTCCTCTACCCCGAAACAAGCTGGCGGCTGGCGCGGTGCGAGGCGGCATTGCCTTCACTGGTCGTCGGCGCCGGCTCATTGGCGACCATGATTCTTGTAACGAGCTGGATCGCGGCGCGGATCAGCCGCCGCATCCGCACAGTGAACGAGCAGGTCTCGGGAATCGCCGCCGGCGACTTTCGCGAGATCGAGCCGGCCGGCCGGCGCGACGAGATCGACCTACTGATGGCGTCGATCAACCGCATGTGCGGTCAGTTGAGGGAGATGCGGCAGACCATTGAGCGCTCGGAGCGTGCCCGGCTGCTGGCCCAGCTCGCGGCCGGGCTGGCTCATCAGCTCCGCAACTCGCTCACCGGGGCGCGAATGAGCATCCAGCTTCACGCCCGGCGATGCCCGGCGCCGCACGACGACCGGGCGCTTGAGGTGGCCCTGCGCCAGCTCGAGCTCACCGAAGAGCAGGTGAGGGGCTTGCTGACGGCCGGCAGGGTCGAAGAACGGGCCGCCGTTGTCTGCGACGTCCGGTCGATTATCGAAGAGGTCGCGGTGCTGCTCGATTCAACCTGCCAGCACGCGAAAGTCGCGCTTGCGCACAACCAGGCGAACGGCGCGGGGCCACTCGAGCTTTTCGCCGACCGCTCGAGTCTGCGCGCAGCCGTTTTGAACATGACGCAGAATGCGATTGAAGCGGCCGGGCAGGGGGGTGCGGTCAGCCTGGCCGCCGATCGCTCGGGTGATCTGCTGGTGATTGAAGTCGTCGACAACGGCCCCGGCCCGCCTCCTGGCCTGGCGGCGACCCTGTGCGAGCCGTTTGTCAGCGGCAAAACCGAAGGCGTCGGCCTCGGGCTGGCGCTGGCCCGGCAAGTCGCCCACGAGCACGGCGGCCAGCTTTCGTGGGCCCGAGAAAACGGCAAAACCCATTTCCGACTGGCCGTTCCCTTTGACAACGGTCACGCGAGGAGGGCCGAATGAGCCGTATCCTGGTGGTGGATGACGAGGCGAGCATCTGCTGGGCTTTTCGCGAGTCGCTCGGCGACCTGGGCCATCACGTCGAAGTGGCCGCGTCGGCCGAAGAAGGCCTGCGCATTGCGGCGGCCGACTCGATCGACGCAGTCGTGCTCGACGTGCGCCTTCCCGGCGCCGATGGCCTAGTCGCCATGCGCGAGTTCCATGCGCGGCTGGGGCCGGTGCCGATCATCGTGATCACGGCTTTTGGAAACCTCGATACCGCGGTGAAGGCCGTTCTAGGAGGTGCGTTCGACTACCTGGTGAAACCGTTTGATTTGAGCCAGGCCATCAGCGTTGTCAAGCGGGCCCTCGACTCCAAGCGGGCCGCCGCGCCCCTGGCAAAGCGACCGCCCGGCAAGACCGAAGAACTGATCGGCAGCGCGCCGGCCATGCAAGATCTCTTCAAGAGAATCGCGCTGGTCGCGCCGACCGACGTCCCGGTATTGATCACGGGCGAAAGCGGCACCGGCAAAGAGCTGGTTGCCCGGGCCATCCACCGGCACAGCGCGCGATCGAGCGGCGTGTTTCTGCCGGTTTGCCTGGCCGCACTTTCACCCGGCGTGATCGAGCGCGAGCTCTTCGGTCACGTGAAGGGCTCATTCACCGGCGCCGTCCACGACCGAAAAGGGCTGCTCGAGCTCGCCAGCGGCGGCACCGTGCTCTTGGACGAGATCGGCGATGTTTCACCCAGCCTGCAGGTCAAGCTGCTGCGCGCCATCGAGCACCGCGAAGTCACCGCGGTGGGCGACGCCCGCCCGCGCGCTACCGACATCCGGGTGGTCGCCGCGACCAATCGCCCGCTCGGGGCCCTTTTGGCCTCAGGCGAGTTCCGCGAAGACCTCTTCTACCGGCTCAGCGTCTTCCAGATCGAGGTCCCGCCGCTCTCGAAGCGCCGCGAGGACATTCCCGCACTCGCCCAGCACTTCTTGCGGCAAGCGCGACCGGGGCAAGAGGCCCAGGCGATCCTCGGTGACGACGTGGTCGACGAGCTTTGCCGGCGCCCCTGGACAGGTAACGTCCGCGAGCTGCGCAACGCGATCGAATACGCCGCCATCGTCGCGCGCGGCGACCGCATCCGCCCCGACCACCTCCCTGCCGCAATCGACGAGCGCGCAGCCGAGCCCGGCACCGACGACGCAGAGATCCAGGGGCGGCTGGCCGCCTGGGCCAGGCGCGCCCTTCGCGAGCCCGGCGCCGAACCGTCGCCCGCGCTCTATGAGCGATTTCTCGAGCTCGCCGAAGCCCCCGTGCTGCGCGCCTTGTCGACGAGTGCGGCCATAATCGTGCCGCGGCCGCCCAGATTCTGGGCATCCATCGCGCAACCTTGCGCGGCAAGCTCAGGAAATACGGTATCGATTAGCATAAGCCACGCCCAACCCCGGGCGAGGAATCGACCGCGCGACCGTCCGATTCTAGATCGGGATCGCGACCGCAAGAGCGGGCACGCACGCGACGCCTCTCGGGCTGGCTTGACGAACCGAGCCTAATCCGATGTAAGATCGTTTGTTTAAACGACTTAGCTACACTCAAACTTTCACACTTTCGCGGGGCTGTTGGAGCAATGGAACTGCTGAGTGAGCTTTGGGATAAAACGACCGACGCCTTCACGGCGTTTTCCGAGAACGTTTCGGAGGGGCTGGTCCGGCTCTTCGGCAGCTCCAACGAGCGGCAGATCCGCCAGATGCGGCCGATGGTCGCCCAGATCAACGAGCTGGAGCCGGCAGATGCCGGCGCTGTCGGCCGACGAGCTCAAGGCCAAGACCGATGGAATTCCGCCGGCGGCGGGCCGCAGGGCGAATCGCTCGATGACCTGCTGCCCGAGGCGTTCGCGGCGGCCGCGAGTCGGGCCGCCGCTACTTGAACATGCGCCACTTCGACGTCCAGTTGATGGGCGGCATGGTCCTGCACGGCGGCAATATCGCCGAGATGGTCACCGGCGAGGGCAAGACCCTGGTCGCCACCCTGGCGGCCTATTTGAACGCTCTCGACGGCCAGGGCGTGCACGTCGTGACGGTCAACGACTACCTGGCCCGCCGCGACGCCGAGTGGATGAGCCCGCTCTTTCACGGCCTGGGCATGACCGTCGGCGCCATCCAGTCGGAGATGGACTCGCACGAGCGCCAGGAGATCTACGCCTGCGACATCACCTACGGCACCAACAACGAGTTCGGCTTCGACTATCTGCGCGACAACATGAAGCCGACCAAGGACTTCAGTGCCAGGGAGAGCTCTATTACGCGATCATCGACGAGGTCGACAGCATCCTGATCGACGAGGCGCGCACGCCGCTGATCATCTCCGGCCCGGCCTTCGACGACGTGCGCAAGTACGCCGAGGCCGACCGGATCGCCCGGCTGCTGAAGCGCGACCTGCACTTCGAGGTCAAGGAGAAAGAGCGGACCTGCCACCTGAACGACGACGGCATCCGCGAGGCCGAGAAGATCGCCGGGCTCGAGAGCTTCTACACGCCCGGCAACATGGAGTGGCCCCACCTGATCGACAACGCGCTCAAGGCCCACCACCTCTACCGGCGCGACCGCGATTACGTGGTCCAGCCCGACGGCGAGGTCGTCATCGTCGACGAGTTCACCGGCCGGCTGATGATCGGCCGCCAGTGGTCCGACGGCCTGCATCAGGCCGTCGAGGCCAAGGAGCGGGTGCAAGATCAAGGAAGAGAACCAGACGCTGGCCACGATCACCCTTCAGAACTTCTTCAAGCTCTACAAGAAGCTGGCGGGCATGACCGGCACGGCCATGACCGAGGCGACCGAGTTTTACAAGGTCTACGGCCTCGACGTCATCGCCATCCCGACCAACCAGCCGCTGGTGCGGATCAACTATCCCGACGTCATCTTCCGCTCCGAGCGCGAGAAGTTGCAGGCGATCCTCGACGAGATCAAGGAGGTCAACGCCACCGGCCGGCCCGATCCTGGTCGGCACGACGTCGATCGAGAAGTCGGAGGAGCTGTCGGAGATGCTCGAGCAGCTTCGGCATCCCGCACCAGGTCTTGAACGCCAAGTACCACGAGCGCGAGGCCGAGATCGTGGCCCAGGCGGGCCGGCGCGGGGCCGTCACGATCGCCACCAACATGGCCGGCCGCGGCACCGACATCATCCTGGGCGGCAACCCCGAGTTCATGGCCTGGGCCGATCTGAAGCGGCATGACCGACGAAGACGGCCGCCCGCTGTACCCCACCCGGCTCGACGTGCCCAAGGACGTCTGGGAGCAGGCGGTCGGCCGCTACGAGCCGGAGATGAGGGTCGAGGGGCGCGAGGTGGCCGCGGTCGGCGGGCCTGCACATCATCGGCACCGAGCGGCACGAGAGCCGGCGCATCGACAACCAGCTCCGCGGCCGCGCCGGCCGCCAGGGCGACCCCGGCTCGTCGCGCTTCTTCCTCTCGCTCGAAGACGACCTGATGCGCAAGTTCGCCGGCGAGTGGGTCTCGGCCGTCCTCACCCGGCTCGGCATGCAGGAAGGCGAAGCCATCGAGAGCAAGATGGTCAGCCGGCGGATCGAGGGGCCCAGAAGAAAGTCGAGGAACGCAACTTCGACATCCGCAAGAACCTGCTCGAATACGACGAGGTCATGGACGAGCAGCGCAAGCGCGTCTACTCGTTCCGCCAGGGCCTGCTCGAAGGGATCGCCTCCCAAGGAGATGATCCTCGAGATGATCGACAACCAGATCGAGCGACGCCGCCAAGCGGTTCCTGGCCGACGACTACGGCGCGGCCAGCTTCGCCGAATGGGTCGGCCAGCGCCTGGGCGTCGAGCTCACGGCGCGCGACTTCAAGGGCGCCAGCTTCGAGGACGCCGAGGAAATCGCCAAGACCAAGGCCGAGCGCCAGCTCCAGCGAGACGATCCGCCAGGCCATGGAGGAAAACCTCCCCGCCGACGCCGATCCCTCGGAGTGGACCTGGCAGGCCCTGGCCAACTGGGCCAACACCCGCTTCGAGCTCAACCTCAAGGAAAAGGACCTGAAGAAATACGCCCGGTCCGACGGCGACGAGTTTCAGTTCGGCCACGAGGACCTCGAGGAGTTCCTGAACGAGAAGGCCAGCGAGTCGCTCGAGAAGATCGACCTGACGCCGGCCCGCGAGTTCCTCGAGCCCGACTGGGGCCGCCGTTCGCTCGCCGGCTGGGTCCACCACAAGTTCGCCCTGGCCATCGACCCGGCGACCTGGGCCGAGCTCGACCGGGCCGAGATCGTTCGCGCAGATCCAGGCCCAGCGCGCGCAGCTCTATCGCCCAGAAGGAAGCCGAGCTGCCGGTGCGGATCGCCCTGATGAAGTATCTGGGCGATCGGCCAGCACAACCAGACCCCACGCTACGACCGCGAAGGCCTGGCCGCCTGGGCCAGCGCAGCGCTATCACACGACCATCGACGCCGAAGAGCTCCGCCCGTTGCTCCGCCCCGAGATCGAGGCGCGGTTGATCGAGCTGGCACACGAGCACTACCCGGGAGCCGACACTGGCCCAGGAGCTCGAGGACCAAGCTCGCCGCCGCCGCCAAGACTCGCCGAACCAGGCGACGACAAGAACGCCGCCGCCGGCCGACCCCGCCGCCTGCGCCGAGCTGGCCTCCTGGGCCCGTCGAGTCCCTCGACCTCGAGCTCGACCCCGACGACGCTCGAGTCCATGTCCGCCGCCGAGCTGCGCCGCACGCTGCTCAATCGCCCTCGACGCCAAGCACCGGCCCGAGATGCGCGAAATGGAAAAGGCCGTCCTGCTGCAGATCCTCGACTCGAGCTGGATGGAACACCTCCGCGCCATGGACCACCTGCGCAGCTCGATCGGCCTGCAAGGCTACGCCCAGATCGATCCCAAGGTCGAGTACAAGCGCGAGGGAATGAGGATCTTCGCCGAGATGTGGACCGGCATCGGCGACCGCGTCACCGACCTCGATCTTCCGCGTCGAACAGTTCGATCCCGAGTTCCTGCACCACCTCGGCTCGCGCTGGCAGCTCGACCGCGCCCAGACCATCCACGACCAGGCCGAGTCGCAGCTCGCCGGCAGCCCCGGCCGCCGAGCAACGTCCGCCAGACCCAGGACGCCGCCATCGCCGCCAGCCAACGCTCCCCCGAGAAAGAAACGCGAACCCGTCCGCAACGTTGGAAAAAAGGTCGGTCGAAACGATCCTTGCCCCTGCGGATCCGGTAAAAAATTCAAAGCCTGCTGCATGCGCAAACAATCCATGGCCGACCCAGTTTGACCAGCCGCCAAGGCTTCGCGTTTAGCGAAGCTTCGCGATCGATGCGGTCGCGTCATCTTCAGGGCAAGAACCGGTGTTTGACGGCGTCTAGGGCGACGGATCGACCTTGACTTGTTCGTTGGCGCCGCCATCCTCGCAGACTACCGCAAGCGACGGCTGAGGCACGGCAGTTGCTTGGAAGTGCACGCCCGCGGAGTCAGGGAGCTGTCGATCCGGGAAAGGATTCCCCGAGATGCCATTCGCGCTGAATGTGATTTATTCGCCGCCCTGGTCGTCTTCTCGCCGTGGCTGTTCTACCGATGGTTCGCGCGAGGCAAGTATCGCGAGGGCTGGAGGGAGAAGCTCCGGGGCAAAGCGCCGCTGCGGATCGGCGACCAGCCCTGCCTCTGGTTTCACGCGGTCAGCGTCGGCGAGGTCTTGCTGTTGCGGCCGCTGGTGCGCGAGATGGCGCGCCGGCGTCCCAACTGGGACGTCGTGATCTCGACGACGACGTCGACCGGGCTGGCCGTCGCCCGCCGGACTTATCCCGACCTCGTGACCTTCTATGCTCCGCTCGACTTTAGCTGGTCGACGCGCCGCGCGGTCGCGCGGGTTCGTCCCACGGTGCTGGCCTTGGTCGAGCTGGAGCTCTGGCCCAACCTGATTCGGGCGGCCAAGCGGCAGCGGCGCGAAGGTCGCGATCATCAACGCCCGGCTCAGCCCGCGCAGTTATCGTGGCTATCGCAGCCTGCGGCGGCCCTTGCAAGCGACGCTGGGCCGTATCGACGCCGTGGCGGCTCAGAACGCGGAATATGCCCGCGCGATTCGTCGATCTGGGCATTACCGGGCTCACGGGTCAGCGTGACGGGCTCGGTCAAGTACGACGGTCTGGAGAGCGACCGGAACAACGCGCAAGACGCGCGAGCTGCGGGCGCTTTTGGGCCTGGCCGCGACCGACCTGGTCTTCGTGGCGGGGAGCACGATGGACGGGGAGGAGGCGGCGGTGCTGGCTGCGTACCGGGCGGCGCGGCGGCAGCATCCCGGCTTGCGGCTTGATTGTGGTGCCGCGGCACGCCGAGCGATTCGAGAGCGTGGCCGCGTGGCTGGAGGAGCAGGGCGAGGTCGTGGTGCGGCGAAGCCGGTTGAAGGCACCCGTTGCCGCCGAGGACCAAGGGCGGCCGCCGCCGGTGATTCTGATTGACACGATCGGCGAGCTGGCGGCCTGCTGGGGACTGGCCGACGTCGCGTTCGTGGGGGGAAGCCTGTGGCCGGGCCGCGGCGGCCAGAACATGATGGAGCCGGCCGCCTACGGAGCATCGGTGATGTTCGGCCCGCACGTCGCCAACTTCCGCGAGACGGTCGATCAGTTGCTCGAGCGCAACGCCGCCCGGCAGGTCGCCAACGCCGACGAGCTCGCCCGCGGGCTCCTGGACGACCTCGACGACCCGGAAGCGGCCGCCGCCCGCGGCGCCGCCGGGCGCGACTTCGTGCTGGCACAGCACGGCGCCGCCGGACGAACCCTCGCCGAGCTCGATCGACTCGTGGAATCGTCGCTCGCCGGCGCAAACGCGCTTGACCACCAGCTTGCGTTTTCAGGCCGCGCTTCGCTGAAATAGGTCCTACACTGGAAACAGGAGAGCGTCGTGCCTCCGTACCCCAGCTTTCAGAGCGGCCCGCATGCTCTCGCGGAGGCGCGGCCGACTCACACAATCGGAGAGTGAAATGAGTGAACGAGAAACACCCGCCAGGCGCAACAGACCGAAGTCGTCGTCGACGATTCCGTCGACCCTGCCCTCGTACTCGAACTTTTGCCGGGTGACGGCGACGCCCGAAGAAGTCATCCTCGATTTCGGCTTGAATCCTCAGCCGTTCGCGACCGGGCGCCAGGACGTCAAGGCCAACCAGCGGATCGTGATGAACTTCTACACGGCCAAGCGGCTGCTGACGGCCCTTTCGATGACGATCCAGCGGCACGAAGGGACCTTCGGCGCCATCGAGCTCGACGTGCGGCGCCGGGCGGCCGGACAGCCTCAAGGTACACCGCGCCCGGGGCGCGTCGGCCCGCAGGGCGTCGTCGAGTAAGTGCGCAACAGCCAGTGGTGGTCCAGGGAACGCGACTTGAACAAAAAGGTGGGCCCGGCCTCGTGCCGGCTGTTTTCTAGCCCGCCACGAGATTGAGCTCCGGACCGCATGGATGGCACGGCCCGAGCGCTTTCGTGTGGCATTGCCGTCCAGGGTTATTAGCCTTGGCGCAATATGCTCACAACTTCAGCCGACGAGTTTACCGATGCACTCAACCGGCATCGGGCGGGTGATCTCGATCTAGCCGCACGCTTGTATGAGCAGGTGCTGGCGCGTAATCCCGGGCGGGTCGATGCGCTGCACTTGCTGGGCCTCGTGCGGCTGCGCAGGGGCGGGCCTGGGCGGCCGTCGACCGGCTCGAGCAAGCCGTCGAGCTGCGGCCCGATCTCGCCTTTTTGCACGCCACCTTGGCCGAAGCCTATCGCTCGCTGGGCCGGATCGAGCGCTCGCTCGAGTGCAGCCGTGCCGCGCTCGATCTCGGCTTGAACGAAGCCGCCGTCCACAACAATCTGGGACTGGCTCTGCACTGCTTGGGCCGCCACGCCGAAGCCGCCGGCGCCTTCCGGGCCGCGCTCGCCCTTGCCGAGGGCGACGCGATGATCCACACCAACCTGGGCGCCGCCTGCAGCGCCTTGGACGACCAAGAGGCCGCTTGCTACCACCTGCGCCGGGCCGTCGAGATCAACCCCGCGATCGCCCCGGCCCAGAGCAATCTGGGCCAGGTGCTCCTGGACCTGGGTCAGCCCGAGCTGGCGCTTCGCGCACTGCCAGCAGGCGGTCGCCCTGCAGCCCACCATGCCCGAAGCCCAGAACAATCTGGGCAATGCCTACCTCGCCCAGGGTCGCCTGGCCGAGGCGCGGTTGTGCTACAACGAGGCTTTGCGCCGCAAGGCCAACATGGCCCAGCCCAACGCCAGCCTGGGGATGATCCTTCAGAAAGAAGGGAAGTGGGACGAAGCCATCATCTGGCTGCGCCGGGCGACCGAGCTTGCGCCCAATTCGCTGGGCTTTCTCGGCCTGCTCGCCGAATCCTTGGTCGAACGAGAGCAGTTCGGCGAGGCAGTGGCCTGTTATGAGAAGATGCTCAAATTGAAGTCCGACGAGGCCGTGCCGCACAACGTTCTGGGCTGGCTGCTGCAGGAGGAAGGGCGGCTCGACCTTGCGGCAGAGCACCTCGTGAAGGCCATCAGCCTGAAACCCGACCTGGCGATCGCCCACATCAACATGGGGGGCGTGTTCGAAAAGCTGGGCGAGTTCGCGATGGCCGAAGCCAGCTTTCGACGCGCGCTTGCCGACGAAGAGTCGCGGGGCTATGCGCTGGCGCGGCTTGCGTTGCTCTTGCGCGGCGACCTGCCCGACTCCGACCGCGAAGAGATCGAGCGCCGGCTTGCCGATCGCGAATCGGCCGACCCTGCCCGGGTCAACCTGATGTTCGCATTGGCCGCCGTCCACGATGCACAGGAGCGCTACGCGGCAGCGGCGGCTTGCGCGCGCCAGGCCAATGCGCTGGCCCTGGCTCACCTCGAGAGCCGCAAATTGGCGTACGACCCGGCCGAGCACGACAGGCTGGTTTCCGGAGTGATCGACGCCTTCACGCCCGACCTCTTTGCCCGCCTCGCCACTGCCGGTCACGATTCGCGCCGGCCGGTGTTCATCGTCGGGCTGCCCCGGTCTGGAACCTCGATGATCGAGCAGATCCTCGCCAGCCATTCGGAGTTTCATGGGTGCGGCGAGCTGCCGTTCGTTCGGCACAATTTCGAGTCGATTCCCGAGCTGCTCGGCGCGCGGTCTCGCCGGCATCGTGCATCGCCGACCTGACGCCCGAGGTCGTCGGGCGCCTCGCCGAATGGCACCTCGAACGACTCCGCCAGCTCGACGGCGGAAAGAGTGTCACGAATCGGCGACAAGATGCCCGAAAACTATTTCCATTTAGGTCTCATCGCCATCATGTTCCCGAGCGCCGTGATCATTCATTGCCGCCGCGACCTGCGCGACGTCGCCGTCTCGTGCTGGATCACCGGCTTTCGAAACGTGCGCTGGAGCAACGACGTCCGGCACATCGCCTCGCGCATCCGGCAGTACGACCGGTTGATGCGTCACTGGCGCGATGTGCTGCCGGTTGCCGTCCACGAAGTTGATTACGAAGAGGCGGTCGACAACCTCGAGCCCGTGGCGCGGCGGCTAGTCGCGGCCTGCGGCCTCGAGTGGGAGCCCGCCTGTCTCGAGTTTCACCAGACGACACGCCCGGTGCGCACGGCCAGCTTCCGGCAAGTGCGGCAAGCCGTCTACGCCAGCTCGAAGGGCCGCTGGAAGCACTACCAGACCGAGCTCGCCGACCTTTTCGCCGCACTGGGCGATGCAGCGGCCAATCGTTAAGATCAATTTTCGATTTTGGATTTTGGATCTTGGATGTTGGATTACGCCGTCCACTGAGAATCCGGCTCGGTTCCCCAACAAAATCCAAAATCTAAAATATGAGGGTTTCGCCCATGAGCTCTGTGCTCACCCCCATCTGTGCACAGCAGACGCGTTGCAAGTGTTGCGGTTCGCTGGCGTTTCGGTACGGCGTCGTCGATTTTCACAAGAATTGCGAGATTTATCGCAAGAACGCCCTCGACGTCTCGGGGATTCCCATCTACTACTACCGCTGCCCGGCCTGCGGATTCATTTTCACAACCGCTCTCGACCAATTCACGAACGATGATTTTCGGCAGCTACGTTTATAACCACGAATATCCGCTCATCGATCCTGACTACGAGCAAGCGCGGCCGCGATACAACGCAAGCGTGGTGCACCAGTTGTTTGCCGAGTGCAAGCCGGCGAGCGTTCTCGATTACGGCGGCGGCAATGGCGTCCTGGCGCAATCGCTGCGCGAGTTCGGCTTCCCGCGCGTTGACACCTACGACCCGTTCGTAGGTCGTTTTTCGGTCCGGCCGACGGAGCGCTACGATTGCGTCGTTTGCTTCGAGGTCATCGAGCACTGCACCGACCCGCTGCAAACCCTGACGGACATCGACAGCTTTGTGAACGACAATGGGATCATTGTCCTGTCGACCTTGGTTCAGCCCGCGGACATCGAGAAACAGGGCTTGAACTGGTGGTACGCCGGCCCGCGCAACGCGCACATCTCGCTGCACACCACCAGGAGCCTCGAGCAATTGGCGCGGCGGCTGGGAATGCACTTCGGCTCATTTAACGAAAGTTATCACGTGCTTTTCCGCACGGTTCCGGAGTTCGCGAAACACTTCATCCAGGTCGCGCCTCGCAGCGCGTAAACGGCTCTATCCTAACGAATCTGAACCGCCCCCACCAAGAACTTCGACACGCGCAACACTATACGCCGATTGTCTTTGCGTCTTCCGCAGCTTCTCCCCAAACCCCGGCGACGTGCGCATCGTCGGCTGATGGCTGTCGGTGCTGCCTGCGGCTTCGCCCTTTACGGCAAGCTCGCCGCCGGCGCCATGACCGGCACGATCTCGGCCTTGAACCGAATCAGTTTTTCGCCTTGTGCCGGTTCTTTGGCTGATCGCGACGAGCGGTTTTGGCCGATTTTGAGAATGTGAGCAGGCAGACCGCGCATGCGAGGCGTGCCGATTGACGCGATCGGGGCGCTGGTTTCGACTCATCTCCATGCGCCAAAGCGCCGATATTGTGAGTTGCCGTGCATCTCGGCCTCGGTCCAGGACGGACGAGTCAAGCGATAGGAGATAATGGAATGTCTCACCCATCCCGACCGCGGTGGTATGCGGCAGCCCGCAAGCGCCACATTCGCAACTACAAGCTCGAGCGCCCTGTTCCGCTGGAGAGGCGCAGCCTGATGGCTCCGGTGGTGGCGACCTATCCGCTCACGGTGAGCTTCACTGCGGCGGCGGTACCGACGAATTCCGACCTGGGCGCGGTGACCGTGCTGGAAAACACGACAATCGGCACGCTCGACACGATGGCGCCGATTACCTCGGTGTCGGAGCTGACGCCGATCTCGTCTTTCGGCGACGACATCGTGGCGATCGCGGCGGGGCCGGGCGGGGTCTTCGGCAACGACGTTTACGCGATCTCGCGCGGCGCCGGCGACAACGCCGCTGACGGTGCGATCAATCGGCCGGGGGTGATCTACCGCGTCGATCCGGCCACCGGGCAGACCAGCGTCTTTTTTGACCTCAACACGGTCTTGAGCCAGACCGATCCCACCAATTCAACCCCGGCGACGCCCGCCGCCAACTCGCTCGGCGCTTCGACAGGGCTTGTGAACTGGTACAGCATGACCTTCGACCCTGAAGGCGTGTTCAGCGGCTCACCGGCCCTGTTCGTCAGCAGCGTCGACCGCTCCGACCCCAACAAGAACGTGATCTTCGAAATCGCTCCCAACGGCACCCTCATGGGCGTGTTCGTCCAGATGACCGACGGGCTCTCGGCGCTGAAATTCAACATCAACCCCACGGCGATCCTGGTCCCGCCGGTCCAGGACCAGTCGTTCTTGAGCGGCTTGATCGGCGGCAGCGGCATCAGCACGACGTCGGGAACCTTCGCCGCGCTTTACTTCAACTCGAGCAGTTACTCGCCGGGCCAGGTCATCAGCAATTCCACTCTCCCCACGGGCGTTTCCGAGACCGACCTCGGCGTGCCGGTGGTCGGCAACGTGCTCAATAACTTGGGCTCGTTCGTCACCGCCGGCGTCGCCACCGGTCCGATCGTGGGTTTGACGGCTTCAAACTCCGACTATGACAACGAGATCTACTCGGTTTTCACAGACTTCGGCACGCCCGCGGCCGGCGGCATTCCCGCGCGCCCGGGCTATAGCGGCGTCCAGGGCTCCGATGGCGAGCTCTTGATCGGCGAGGACGAGACGGCGCTGCCGTCGGCTTTCAGCACCGACGACATCCCCGCTGTCACCACCGATCTACGCCGGTTTGAAAGCGTCGCGTTCGACCAGTTCGGCTACTTCTCGCAGAGCGTCAATCTCTCGGCCACGACCAGCGGCACCGGAGTCACCACCTACACGGTGAACGATCCCCCCGATTACGGCGGGAGCCTGTTTGTGAGCGACCTGGCGGAGGGCCTTTATGTGACCGTCACGCCGCTGGCGCCCTTCGCGACCGCGCCGATCGTGGTGCCGGTGCAGGGCTCGGGGATCATCGGCGTCACGACCGACGCGACCGGCACCGTGATCCCGATCGTCACCGACGGCAACACGACCGAGGGCAGCAACGACTTCGGCGGCCGGATCATCCGTATTTTGCCCGACGGAACCACCAACGTCTTCGCCTACGGTTTCGACACCAACGGGGCTCAAGACGCGAGCAGCTTCGTCAACTCGATGCTCTACCATCAGCTTCTCGGCCGACGGGACCACGCTCTACGCGTCCGACGACCAGGGTATCTGGCAATTCAAGACGACGGCTGACCTGGCGAGCTCGACCTCCGGCACCCTGGTCGGCTTGAACGACCTGCGCACGCTGGGCGTACCCTACGACGGCCAAGGGTTCGGCCGTGGCGGTGGTCGATACCGGCGTCGACGCCAGCGACCCGCCATTCCAGGGCCGAGTCGCGCCGGGCGTCAATATCTTCACGAACGGCCTGGGCAACCAAGACCTCGCCGCGGGCAGCAGCACGGTGGCAACCGGCGGCGGGGGCGGCGGCGGGGGCGGTGGGGGTGGAGGTGCGGGCGGCGGAGACAATCCGATCATCGCCAACACCGTCGACGGCCACGGCACGCCCGTCGCGGGCGTGATCGCCCAGTTCGTCCCACAAGCAACGATCGTACCTGTCGACATATTCGTACCCTACTTCGGGCTCGTCAGCCTGACGGCCAGCGGAACCACCGGCGGTGGCGGGGGCGGCAGCTCGAGCAGCCTCGAGGGCACCTCCAACGCGCTGACTTCGACCGACCTGTTGTACAACGGCCTCCAGTACGTCATTCAACACCCCTTCGTCAACGACCCGCTCCGCCCGGGCAAGGTCGACCGGGTGATCGCGGCGTCGTTCGCGTTTGGCTCGACGCAGACGTTCCCCACCGAGGTCGCGGCCTTCAAGAACTACCCGCAGGTCGTCATCGCGCTCAAGAACGCCTACCACAAGTTCTTGAAGGAAGGGATCGCGCCGATCGCGGCCTCCGGCGAGTTCGGCGCCCCGCTGGGCTCATCGGCGCCATCCTCCAGCTCCAGCGGCACGGCAGGCACCGTCGATCAGCGGCGACAACAACGCCGACAATGCTTCGGTCGGCGACTCCAACGGCATGTCGCTGCCGGCGGTGCTCGAACGAGGTGATCTCGGTTACCGGCGTGTACTCCTACCCGTATGACCAGACGCGCTTCGTCGCCGCCGACCGACCAGGTTAACGGCGTGATTCCCAATCCCTTGGGACCGATCCTGCTCTTCGGCAGCTTGCTCACCATCGGCGGCACGGCCTCTCGCGGCTCGAGCTCGGGGACCACAGGGGGGACCGGCTTCAATGCCAATGCCCAGCTCCTCTCCGCCGCCGACTTCGAGCAATATGCCAATCGCATCGTGGGCGCGGCCAATCGCAGCGACGCCACCGACTTCGCGGCGCCGGCGCTCAACGTGCCCACCTTCCGCCGCCAGGCGATCGAGACCAGCAGCTCGACCACTACGGGTACGGTCACCACCAGCCCGACCGACCACCTGACGTTCACCCAGGTCGGCACGTCGATGTCGGACGCCATCGTCACGGGTGCCTACGCTCTTGTCTCATCGGCACTCAATTACTGGATCAATCTGGCCACATCCAACGGCTACACTGCCGACGCCTACTTGAATACGCCGGTCGGCACCGATTCGCTCAACTTCGGGCCGCGCGCGATCAAGAACCTGTCGGCGTGGAACACCCCCAGCGGCATCAACGGCATCCTGGCCTGGACGAGCTGTGCCGGCCCTCGACGCCAACGACGGCGGCAGCGTCTCGACGCCTTCCTTGCTGCCCGGCGGCACCACCTACAGATCCTACGCCACCGTCAACGTGGCCAATGCGGTCGCCGCGATCGAAGGCTACATCGCCATCAACTACCTGTTCGTGCACCACGACTGGCAGTACATCGACACCAGCCACACCGGCACGATCACCGCCCAGGAGATCCAGACCTTCGTCGACAACGCCAACGCCGAGGGATTGCCCGAAGCCGGCGCCATGGCCGCGCTCTTGGGCGGCACCGCAACTTACAGCGCCGTCGAGCCCGGCCTCAACAACGAGGTCTTCAACGAGAATCCCGGACGACCCGGCCGCGGAACAGCGCCGGTTCAACTTCTTCAACTACGCCGCCGACGGCGAGCTCACCGGCTCGATGACCATGAACCAGCTCAAGATGCTCTCGCGCGTGCTGCTCCCCTCGCCCGACGCCTACACCATCACCGACCGCCAGCGAGCCACGCGCCAACGGCTGGCTGCTCGATCCGTCCGCACAGCGCAATTTCGTCCAGTTGCAGCGCACATTGCCCCAATTCCAGTGGGTACCCGAGTCGAAAGTCAAGAAATACCGAAACGTCACGCCGCAACGGTTCGGCATCAACAAGAACCAGCCGCCTGGCACGACCTTCCCACTCTACACCCTGTTCACGCCGACAAACATCCCGACGAGCCAGCCCGCCACGCAAACCGTGGTCTCTGCCTCCAAGAGCGTGATCGTCGACGGCGCCAATATCAACGTCGACTGGGTGTCAAACATCCCGATAACGCCCTCGGCCAGCACCTCGGGAACCGCCACGTCGCCTAGCCCGACCAGCACGCCGACACCCGCGCCGACACCGGCGCCGACGCCCACGCCCACGCCCACGCCGTCCCCGACGTCAACCTCATCGTCGGGGGGTGTCTCCGTCGCGGCAGGCGTCGTCGACGCCCTCGAACAGGCCGCCACCGCGGGTACGGCCTCGCAGGCCAGTCAAAGCCTGGACTCGGCGCTGTCGGTTCTTCAGCCCGCCGGCACCGTCACCCCAACAAGCACCGGGACCGCAAGCGGCGGTTCGCCGACGCCCACGCCCACCCCGGCACCGACACCCACGCCCACGCCCACACCGACGCCCACGCCCGCGCCGACCCCCGCCCCGACGGTCGCTACGTCTGCGACCGGCTCGACCACGACCGAGGCGAAAAGTACGAACAAGAGCGAGAAGAAAGCGGCCGACACCAAGGCCAAGTCGAGCTCGTCCGGCAGTAGCGTCTCCAAGCTCTTGAACAAAGTCGCCAAGAGCATCAAGAAGACGAAGAACTAGCGGGCGTAACGGCCCCTGGATTGCCGGCGCACGGCGGCGTATCCTGAGTGCCTTGCCAGATCGCGGCGGGCAGACCGCCGCCGCGATCGACCGAACACTGGGACGTCGCCACCTGCTGCCGGAGACCATGAGATGACAACCATTCCGAGACGGACCTTCCTGGGCGGCGCGGCCGCTGCCATGGGCGCTGCCGCGATCGCGCCGCGGGCCCGCGCCCTTGCGGGCGCCGACCCCGCGAATGACCGCTGGAAAAAAGCCTACATGCTCGGCAGCCTCACCAAGGGATCGCCCCTGGCCACATTTCAGCTCCTGAAGGACGCCGGTTTCGAGGGAGTCGAGCTCATCAGTCCCAGCGAACTCGACCGCGGTGAGGTCTTGGCTGCGCGCGACAAGACCGGACTGTTGATCCACGGCGTCAGCGGCTCGCGACACTGGCGCGACACGCTCTCCGACCCTGATCCGGCGGTCGTCGACCGCGGGCTGGCCGCGATTCGCCAGGAGTTCGCCGATTGCAAGGCCTACGGCGGCACCACCGTGCTCGTCGTGCCCGCCGTCGTCAACAAAAAGGTCGGCTACCGCGACGCCTACAAACGGTCGCAGGCGAACATCCGCAAGCTCATTCCCGACGCCGAGTCGCACGGCAGATCAAGATCGCCATCGAGGAGGTCTGGAACAAGTTCCTGTTGAGCCCGGTCGAGTTCGCGCGCTATATCGACGAATTCGAGAGCCCCTGGGTCGGCGCCTATTTCGACGTGGGCAACGTGGTCGAGTTCGGCTATCCCGAGGAATGGATCCGCGAGCTGGGCAAGCGGATTCTCAAGATCCACATCAAGGAATACGCCAAGCCCAAGCGGTTCAACTACCTCCTGGGCGAGGGGGGTGAAATCGACTGGAGCGCCGTTCGCACCGCGCTTGACCGACGCCGGCTACAACGGCTGGATCACCGCCGAGGTGCCCTACGGCACACTCGACGAGATGAAGGACGTCGTGCGGCGGATGAACTCGCTGTTCCAGTTAGCTTGAGCCTGCGTCAGTGAGCCCCTGCTGGAGGCGCCCCGGCCGGTCGCGATGGTCCCGCCGGGTTCCGCTCGATCAATTGCCCGGCCTCGCGGAGAAATGCCTTCGCCTGTTCGCTCACGCCCGGGGGCTCGTTGGCAAGCTTGCGCAGACGCTTGAGCGCATCGTGCGCTGCGTCATGCTGGCCGAGCTGGTACTGCGCCATGGCGGTAAACGCCAGCGTCGCCGGATTGGCGGCGTCGCGGTAGGCCGCACCGATCTCGGCGGCTCGCGCCAGGGTCGCGACCGCCTCGCGATAATCTCCGGCGCGATACCGGGCCATCCCGAGCGTCGTTTGAAAGTTCGCCATGTCGGGGGCGAGCCGGCACGCGGTTTCCGCCTGTTTGAGCGCCCTGCGAATTGCCGCCGGCGCGGCTCCCGCCTGGCTCACGACGCCCCGACTCGTCCGGTCGAGTGCGGACGGGCTTTCGACCAACGAGGCGCCGAGGACGAGTGCTTCCCGCCGCACCGCCAGGTCGAGGCCCTGGGCAGTTCGGAGATGCTCCATGATTTCATCGTGGAGCATACCCTTGTATGCAAGATCATAGAGTAGATCCTCGGCCTGGCGCCACCTGAGGTTTCGCTCGAAGGAATCAACCAGCGCAAGCGCTCGCGCGCGCATGGGCTCGACGAGCGCTAAATCGGCGGCCAGCCGCGGGCGCACCAGGTCGCTCTTGGGAAATTGACCATACCAGAAGGCAACGCGGCTCCTTGCTTCATCAGAGTCGCGCAGCTCAGCCGTCATCGCCGGGCATCCCACATCAATATCGAATAATCGGGACCAAGCGACGATCTGCCGCCAACGACGATCCTCCGGCCGTCGGGGTGACAGGCGACGGTCGCGGACGACCAGGGAATCGCCAGATTGAAAACCTCCTGGGCGGTGCGGACGTCCCAAAACCTGACGACCGCCCCGTCAAGAGCACTCGAGACGAGGCGGCGGCCGTCGGGAGTGAATGCCACACTGATGACTTCCCCGGTATGGCCGTGCATCGTCGCGACGAGCGCGCCCGTGACCACGTTCCACAGCTTCACGCTTCGGTCGGCGCTCGCCGAGGCGAGCAACCGTGAATCGGGGCCGAATGCCAGGTCGCGGATGATCCCCGTGTGACCGCGCAGGGTTCGCGTGCCGCTGCGCGTGACCATGTTCCAGATGGTAATCTCGCCGTCGTCAGCGCCTGCGGCCAGCCACTGGCTGTCGGGGCTGAACGCGACCTTGTTGTAGTCCTTTCGATCGGAGGAATCGCGGTCGGGGAACAGCGAATTCGGTTGCTTGCCCGCCGGGAAATCCCACAAGAACACGCCGCCGCAGCTTCCTGGGCCGCCGTTAACTCCATGACCGCTGCCGGCACACGCCAGATAGCGCCCGTCCGGAGCCACGGCTGCGCTCCGCACGGTACAAGCCAATGGCTCGAGGGTGCGCCCGAGCTCCCATTTCTCGGCGTCCCAGATGCGCACCGATCCGTCCTTGCCGGCCGAGACCAACCACCGGCCGTCGGCACTGAAAGCGACGCCGTTGATCTCGTTGGTATGGCCGCGCAGAGTATGCACCACCATGGCGCTGTCGGAATCCCAGATTCTGATGGCCCGATCCGAGCCGGCGCAGGCAAACCGGCGGCCATCGCGACTGAATGCCACGCTCGACGCCCTGGTGCTACCGGTCTGGTGATCGTGAAGCGGGAGATCTCTTCGATCGGTCGTCGCATCCCAAATCTTGACGGTCTTATCTTGGCTCGCGGAGGCGAGCCGCCAGCCGTCGGGGCCGAATGCAACGCTCACGACCGCGCGCTCGTGGCCGCGCAGCGTCATCACTTCGCGCTCGGTGGCGATTTCCCAGATGCGAATCGACCGATCCTCGCAGCCGGCAGCCAGCCGCCCGCCGTCGGGACTGAAGGCCAAAGCGTATATCGAGCTTGGGTGCGGGATCGTCAAAGCGGCATTGAGGGGCGTCGTGTCCCCCGCGCGAAACGAAGTTGTATCCCAGACTCGAACCCGCTGATCCAGGCCCCCCGTCGCGAATCGCCGGCTATCGGGGCTGAATGTCGTGCTCATCACCTGGCCGCGGTGCTTGCTGAGTGTCGCCTTTTCTTTCCAATCCGCGAGGCTCCAGATCTTGACGAAGCCGGACGTGTCAGCCGATGCGAGCCATGCGCCATCGGGGCTTATGGCCACACGATACACCACGCCCTCGTGCCCTTTGAGCCGGTGGACCAGCTTGCCGGCGTCGAGGTCCCACACCAGGACTTCACCCCCCAAGGGCGCCCCGCTCTCGCGGTATCCGCCGCTCGCCCCGGCCAGATACCGACCGTCGGGGCTAAATGCCAGGCCCCAGACGGGGTTGTCATGCGTGCGCAGGCAGAGGATCGCACGGCCGGTCGCCGCGTCCCAGAGCATGACCTCGCCGGGTTGATTGGGCAGCATCTCCGTCGAGGCCAGCCGCGTGCCGTCGGGACTGTAGGCGGCGAATTGCACACAGGCGGTGTGGCCGGTCAGCGTGCGGACCAATTCCCCGCTGGCCGCGTTCCAGATCCGGATCGCTCCGGGTACGCCGGGCGCGAGGTGCGGGCCGCCCGCGACGGCCAGCTCGCGGCCGTCACGGCCAAAGGCCACACAACGAACGTGCTCGGCGGGCCCGCGCAGCGTGCGCAGCTCGAGGTGGCACAGGCGATCGAGGAAGTACCACTCGAAGCTCCGCAAGTCGGGTAAAGCAGGATCCTGGGGAGCGAGTGCTCTCAGCCGTTCTTCGACCGCGGGAACCTGCGACTTTTCCCAGTCTTGCTCCGCCAGATGGATCTCCGCCGCGTAGCGGCGCCGTTCAGAGAGCTCCTGGGCTTCCTTGGCCTTGAGCTCGTTGGCCAAGGCAATCTTCGCCTCGTGCCGCGCCCGGACTGCAAAGTGAGACGCAACCACGATGCCCACGACCAGCGACAAGAGAATCCCGCCGGTCAGCGCGGCAATGATCGGGTTGCGGCGGCACCAGCGCCAGAGCCGCTCGACCGGCCCGACCGGCCGCGCGCGAATGGGCTCGCCGGCCAGGAACCTGCGCAGGTCATCGGCCAGCGCAGGAGCCGACTGATACCGCTTGTGCGGCTCCTTCTGCAGACACTTGCGGCAAATCGTGTCGAGGTCGCGGCTGACCGAGCCGTTCAAGTGCCGCAGCGAGACCGCCTCTTGTTCCACCACCTGCCGGAGCGTCTCTATCGGCGTGGCGGCCTGGAACGGGGGCCGACCGGTGACCAGGCAATACAAGACAGCGCCCAGCGAGTACAGGTCGGCGGCCGGCCCGACCTCGTGGTTTTTACCGGCGGCCTGCTCCGGAGCCATGTAGGTAGGGGTGCCCAGAATCTGCCCCGTGACCGTCAGGTGCGAGAGCCCGTCGGCCAGCTTGGCCAGCCCGAAATCGGCGACCCTGGTATGCCCGTCCTTGTCGACCAGCACATTGCCGGGCTTCAAGTCGCGGTGGATGACCCCGCGCTCGTGCGCATAGGCAATCGCCTCGGTGACCTCGAGCAAAATGGCTGCGGCCTTTTTTTGCGGCACGGGCCCGTCCCGCAGCCGAGTCGCCAGGGTGCCCCCTTCGATGTACGCCATTGAGAAAAAAGGGCGGCCCTCGTGCTCGCCTACTTCAAAGATCGGCACAATTCCCTTGTGGTCGAGCTGGGCCGCCGCCTCGGCCTCCTTGCGAAAGCGCTCGATGTCCTCGGGCGATGCCACGTCTTCCGAGAGCATCAGCTTGAGCGCGACCAGCCGGCGCAGACTTTTTTGCCGCGCCAGGTAAACCACTCCCATCCCGCCGGTGGCGATGCGCTCGATCAGCTCGTAGTCGCCAAAGGAACCCCCCGCCCGCGGCCCGTTCGACCTCGCGGCGGCCAGGGCGCTCTGGGCCATCCGGAATTCGTCATCCTGTTGCGTGGCGATCTCGTGGATCGCGTTGGGGCCGACTGTCTGGTCAGGACCAAGAGGGCCCACTTCCGTCGAGATCGGGTTGGGCGATGTGGCATCAACATTTTGCGCCGGCGGCACCGGCGTGTGGGCGGTAGACGGCGGCTCGATCTCCGCGCAGTGGTCACGATCGGTGCGTTCGTGGTCGCCGGCGAGCGCGCTCATTTCGTGCTCCTCGGCCGCCCAAGGGCTGGGGTCGCACCTCAGTCGACGAATCGACCCTTACAGCACCTGCGCGATTCGCAGCTTCGAATTCGCTGCTCTTCCAGCTTGATCTCGTGCGCTAGTTTTTTTCTGGCTCTGCCTCATTGCATGTGCAGGTCAGGGGTGAGCCCGTGCACGAACACCCGCTGTGGTTCTGGCACTCGACAATGCCTGTGCAACCACCGGTCGTGCACGTGCACAAGATTGGATCAAGTGAAGGCCGAACGGCGCCGAACAAACCACCGGCACGGGCAGCATAAGCAGTTGTCCACGAGCGCCTGCTTCGGTCAATGGGGCCGGTCTGTGGAGGCAGTCTCATTCTGGTTCTCCGTCCGGGACCTGACTTTCTCGGTCACACGCGTTCCGGGTGGCCACATTTGCCGCGGCCAAGTTTGCGTCGCTGCATCGGCCCTTGGCTGAATCGATGTGCCGCCTCCCACGATGGTACGCCGGCGCCGACCGGTTCTCAAGTGCCTGCCGCGCAAGCACGCGATCGTGGGTGCGCCGCTTCGGACCACCTCCATTGGAATTGATAAATGCCACGGGTCAGCCGCCAAGCGGGTTGGCGGCGATCAGGTCGCAGAAATTCGGCCGGCGGTAGCCGGGCAGCGTCCGCTCCAGCACGTCGGAGTTCATCGTCCCGAAAGTCGTCGCGGGCTTGTAGGGCGAAGCCGTCGGCGAACGCCTGGACGATCCCCTGCTTGAAGTTGATGCGCGGGTACGCGGCGAGTACGGCGTCGCGGTCGTCAGCCGGGATCTCGCCCAGCCCATCGCCGAGGACATCCGCCTCGACCCCGCCTGTGACGAGCGCGATCTCCGGCCGCTTATGCCAGGGGATTTCCGGCGTCGTGTGCAGAGCGATCGCGTCCCACACGACTCCGACCGACGCTTCGTCGATGCCGTTGTTCCGCAGGAATTCTCGGGCCGCGTTCGCACTGTCGATCTCGAACCGGTGGTCCCGACTGCGATACTTCGCGGTCAGCCCGAGGTCGTGGAACACAGCCCCGAAGTACAGCAACTCGTGATCGAACGTCAGCCCACGGTGACGGCCCCGGATCGCTCCAAACAGGTAAACCCTCAGCGAATGGGCAAGCAGCAGCGCCGTGCCGTGTTCCCGCAGCAGGTCGGTCGCCTCCCGGGCCAGCTTGCTGTCGGGGATTCGGATTCCCGCGATGACTTCAGACATGATTCAGCTCCAGTCTTGTGTCAATTCGTACGGATTGGGGCCCAGATCATTGCCGCCGTAATCGCTCGGTTCATCTGCATGAAGCACATGGGGGCCGACGGAGATGTTCTGGGCGTATCTCAACGATCCGGAATTTACGAACACGCTTCTGGGCATCGTTTTTCCCCTACCTTCCCGTGAACACCGACTTGCGCTTCTCGTGGAATGCGCGAATCCCCTCGCGGTAATCCTCGCTCTGGTAAACATGTTGCCGCAACTCTTGAATCCGCTCGAATACTTCGGGCGTGAGCGGGGCAGCCTGGGCGAGCAGTCGGAGTTGCTCCTTCACCGATGCCAGGACCAAGGGGGCCTTGCTGCTCATGAGCCCGGCCAGGTCATAGGTGAACCGCTCCAGGTCCGCCGCCGGCACGAGATGGTTGAGAATCCCCCATTTGGATGCGTCCTCGGCCTTGACGGGGGCAGCGGTAAAGAACATTTCCTTGACAAAATTGAGCGGCAGACGCCGCAGGAAGTGCAGCAGGCCGACCGTGTTGTAGGCCAGGCCGAGGTTGGCTGGAGTGATGGCAAAGGAGCTGGTTTCATCGCCGATGACGAGGTCGCAGGTCAGAGGACCAGGTCGGTCGCCCCACCCCAGACCGACCCGTGAACCATGGCGATGACCGGGCCGGGGAACGACGCGATCGCCCGCAGCAGCCGTTCGAGCGGGTCGGAGTATGACAGCGGGTCCTGCCCCTGGGGCAATTCGTCGACGTCGTGTCCCGCCGACCAAACCTTGACGTCCGCGGCAGCCCGAATCACGACCACCCGGGCCCCGTCCTTCTGAAAGTCGCCCAGGGCGGCGATCATCTCTTCGACCAGGGCTCGACTGAGCGCGTTGCGCTTGGCCGGCTGGTTGAGGGTGATCGTCCCAATCGCCTCGGCCATTTGGGTCAGGATCAGCATGGCAGTTTCTCCGGAAGATCAGGTCTGGTTCAGCAAGGCAAGGATCGCCGCCCGGTCCCCGTCCACGGCCGGCGGCGGCGTGTGGTCGGCACGCTCGGGCACGCCCGACATTTTGATCGGATTGCCCGGAACTCGCAGATCGCCGATGACGGGGTCGGCAATCGAAACGATCATGTGGCGGGCAGCCACCTGCGGGTCGTTCGCGACCTCGGCCACCGAATTCACCGGCCCGCAGGGGACGCCCGCGCGGTTGAAGACGTCGAGCCATTCCTGGGTGGTCCGCTCGCGCAACGTCTGCTCCATGTCGGCTTCGAGTTGATCGACGTGGGCTCGGCGGAGGGCGTTGGTTTTGTAATCGGGGTTGTCGAGCAGGTCGGGCCGGCCCATCGCCTGGGCCATGAGGCCGAACAGATGGTCGTTGCCGGCGGCGATGACCAGGTAGCCGTCGCGAGTGGTGTACACCTGGAAGGGGGCGATTTCCGGGTGGCGCGATCCCTCGGGTCGGGCGATCTCACCGAGCCGCAGGTAGGCCGTGATTGCGCTCTGCAGCAAAGCGACCTGGCAATCCAGCATGGCGATATCGACCTTGACGGCGCCGCCGCCCTGGCTCCGCTTGTAGATCGCGCCGAGCAGCCCGATCGCGAGGTACAGGCCCGCGGCCAGATCGCCGAACGAAACACCAACGCGTGTCGGCGGGGCGTTCGGTTGCCCGGTCATGCTCATGATCCCGCCCATGCCCTGGACGACCATGTCATAGGCGGCCCGCTTGGAGTAGGGCCCGGTGTCGCCGAACCCCGAGGCCGCCCCGTAGATCAGCTTCGGGTATTTGGCGTGCAAGGTCTCCCAGCCGTAGCCGAGCTTTTCCATGGTTCCGGGCCGGAAGTTCTCGACCAGCGACGTCGGCGATGCCGAGTAGCCCCTCGAAGATTTCGCGGTCGGCGGGTTGTTTCAGGTTGAGGGCGATGCTCTCTTTGTCGTAGTTGATGGCCGAGAAATAGAGCGACTTGCCGTTGGCGAATGGCCCGAAGGCCCGCGAGTCGTCGCCGGCGCCCGGCATCTCGACCTTGATCACCCGGGCGCCCAGCTGCGCCAGGATCTTGGTGCAGAATGGGCCGGCCAGGACGTGGGACACATCGAGGACGGTGATGCCCTCGAGCGGCGGCGACTGTATCTCTTGCGTCATCATCTTCTCCTCGCAGTGAAACGACTGCTCAACACCTTATCCTGTCGCGCCGTTTGTTGCCCGTTCAGTGCGGAGGCATGGGAATCCAGAGCGGCGGTTTCCCAGGGAACTTCACTTTGCGAAGGATCGCCGCGTCACTGGCGCCCGGCGGCTTAAGGTGGATGTAATAGTCATCCACACGCTCCACCAGGTCGTCGCCCGGTACGCTGCTTCGGCTGACGAGCATCGAGTCGGTGAGGCGCACATGCATGTACCCGGTCAACTGTTCCGTGTACTCCTTGGTATTCGGCTCGAAGGCAAACTGGTAGGTCCGCCGCCCATCGATCCGCGCTACTCGGCCGTCCTGGCCGTCGATCGACCGGGTCGGGATCTCCTGCCACGTAAGCCCGACCTGCACGTAGACGCGCACCGTGGGCGATAGAACGAAGACAGGCGCTCGCGGTCGAGCGGTTCTCCAAGGAGAGGGTCAATGTATACGACGCGCCGCCGTTGTAGGCGACATCGTCGATGTCGGCCCGCAGCCAGAGAAGAGCCGCGTCCTCGAGCGCCGCTCGGGCCTGCCTGCCGCTCGTGCAGGAGATGACGCTGGTAGAGGGCAACTCCTTGATTGAGCGCGAGGGCCATGAGGAGCGCCGGCACGACCCAGGCCGAAACCGAGAGCAACCAGGCTCCGAGACCCGCACCGAGGCGGGCGGAAGCCTCGTGACGCCGGGGCCGGGCAGGCGGTACGGCTACCGGAATCACGGCGGCTCGATCCTGATTCGGCGCCGCGGGCCAACAGGTGACCGGGCGTCTCGGAGGGCGAGACTCGATCCGGCCCACGACGCGACGATCGATCCGTTTCGGATTTCGATGATCCGGTCCGCCCGCCGGGCGATTTTCGGGTCATGGGTGACAACGACCAGCGCAACGCCGTCTCGACGATGAATCTCCTCTAGCGCGTCGAGGACCTCGGCCTCGGTCTCTTCGTCCAGGTCACTGGTCGGCTCGTCCGCGAGCACGATCGGGGGCGCGTTGACGATGGCCCGCGCCAGGGCCGCGCGTCGCTGTTCGCCGCCGGAGAGCTCGGAGGGGTAGGCGTCCGCGCGATGGCCCAGCCCCACCCGGACGAGTAACTCCGTGGCCCGTCGGTATGCGTCTTCGTCGGCAATGACTCCGCGCACGAGCGCCGGCAGGGCCACGTTGTCGATGACCCTCAGCGTCGGCAGGAGGCTGGCGAACTGGAAGACCAAACCGACTTCGCGGTTGCGGAATGCGGCTCGCTCCGCTTCGGGGAGGGCCCAGAGATCGACGCCATCGACCGCGACGGTACCCGACGTGGGACGGCACAGCCCGCCCAGCATCGCCAGCAGGGTCGACTTGCCGGAGCCGGAGCGGCCGACGACAGCCACGAACTCACCGGCCTCGAGCGCAAGGCTGACGCCGCGTACGGCATCGCACGAGCCGCATTCCGTCGTATAGGTCTTGCAGACTTCCCGCGCCTCCAGCATCTCAGTGCACCTCGCCGCGGATCAGTCCATACGGTTCGCGCCGACCGGCTCGCCAGGCGGGGACAGCCGCACCCAGTAGACCGATCGCCGCTGAGAGCAGCACGCAGCCGGCGGCGATCGCGGCGATCATCGCCGGTGGCGGCCAGACGAATCGGACCCGGGCCATCTCGAACGCATATCCGACCGAACGGCGGAAGGCCAGCAAGCAGACCGGCGCCCACGACCACGCCGAGCAGCCCGCCCAGTGCGGTCGTGACCGACGCCTCGGCGAGGAACATCTAGACGACGTGCCGACCGCGGCTGCCCAGTGCCAAGAGCAGGCCGATTTCGCGGGATCGCTCGGCCACGATCGCCGAGTACAAGAGACCCACCAGCATCACGGCGATCACGAGGAACACGAGCGCGAGGACCAGCACCCCGCCCAGCAGGGACGACGCCCCTTGACGGATCGAGGTGACCAGCGAACCGCCCGAGACCACCTTCAGACCGGGCCGCTGAGCGACTGCGAACCGAACGCGCTCCGGGGTCGTCCCGTCGGCAAGCAGGACAAGCAGTGCCGAGACCCGGCCTGGGATCGTAGACGAGGCCTCCGACCGCTCGTTCCCGACAGGCCTCCGCCAGATCCGCAGCCGTCTCGTACGTCACGAAGAGCCCACGGTCGAACGGCCCCACGCCCGTGCTCTCGAGCTGCCCATACGCCGTCAGCTCCATCCCGCAGATCGGGATCGAATCGCCGACCCGCTCCTCGCGGCGGCCGCCGAGCAAGACCTCACCGCGTCGCAAACCACGATCCGGAGCGGTCGCCAGCCACGGCAGGACGGTGAAGTCGCGCTCGGGATCGAACGCGATCACATCGACCGATCCCCCATGCTCGCCGCCGGGGTTCGGCACACGGAGCAGCGTCTGCGGGGCGACCCGCGCGATTCCCGGAAGACGCGCCAGCTCGTCGGCCAGGCGTCCGTCGAGCGTCTCCACGGTCGGCTGCACGGTCAAGAGCGCCGCGCGTGAGGTTCACCATCGTCGCCTCGGGCACGACCAGAAGGTCGGCGCCCAGGCGATGGAATCCCGCGGTCATGCTCCGCTCGATGCCGCGGAGCAGCGTGAGGGCGCCGAAGACCGCGCCCGAACCCAGCGCGACCGCCAGCACCAGCAGGATCGTGCGCATCCGCCGCCGGCCAAGGTTTTGCAACGCCAGCCGCACGTAGAGCCATCGGGCCGTTCGCGGCATGTTGCACCCATCGCGTGGAGTGGAATGAATTACAGGGTTGTACAGCGGCTGTTCAGCAAGTGCTCGCGCTTCGTCGGCACGATCACGCAATCGTGGTGGCCGCCGAAGTTCGGGAAGTAGCCGACTGGCTCGAGGGTATCCTGCGTGAACACGAACAGGCCGCACGAGAGCCGCTGAAATCCGCTGAAGATCTGGAACACGTACTTGCCATCGTAGCTCACCGACATGGTCTGGCAATCCGGCCCGACGTCGTCGAACTTCTTGATGATCTTCCACGACTGGGTGTCCACGGCCACGACACCGCTGTTCCGCGGCTTCGGCGAGAGCACCGAGACGAACATCTTGGAGCGGTCCATCGAGAAACAGAGATGGAATGGGCTGGGGTACTCGCCGACCCACTCCGGATCCTCGACGAACGTCACCTTCTTCCAGCGGCGCGGGTCGGGGTCACTCGAGTCGAAGACCGGCATATTGTTCTGCCGCAGGTTGTTCATCATCGTGAAGAAACGGCCGTCGGGCGAAAACCCGGCCTCGTGGGCGGGATTCTTCACGTCCTCGAACGCGACCTCCCAGACGTCCGGAGCAGAGCCGACCTTCTTCGCGGGCAGGTTGTCAGGTGAGCCTTTGGGCATGTGCAGGCACGTCACCGGCTCCCACGTCGTGCGATCGACGATCAGGGCGGCCGAACACATTCGCAGGATCAGGGCCGACCAGCGGTTGTTGGGATGGTGGATCACGGCGTCGAGCCCGGTGAGCGTCGCCGGCGAATCGCCGGGAATCTGGCCGCGCTCGACCAGCAGCTCCGCCATCGGCACCATTTCCCAGTTGATCTTGTTCCCCTTGGTCCCCTCCAGCTCGTACTTGCCCGTCTCCTTGGGCTCGACCAGCCGCGTGACGCGGAGGGTCCCGCCATCCTGCCAGCCACGCTCCAGCGATCCGGAGTTCCGCGGCTGCCAGTCGCCTCGGAACGCCATCTGGACCTTCGTCCGCTCCGCGCCTCGTGCTCGATTGAAGAACGCGGCGACATCCTTCTGGCCGTCGGCGCCGGCGAAGCCTTCGGCGTCGGGATAGATGACGGTGTGAACCCCCAGGCCGATTCCCGTGCTCTCGGCAATATCTTCGACCAGCTCCATCTGCGCACCGTCGTACCGGACCCGATAGATGTGGTTTCCTTCGCCCGTGCGTTCCAGCAGACCCATCTGCTTGATCCGGGTGGGTATGCCGTAAATCAAGACATTCTCACCACCCTGAGTCGAATTGACGAACTCGAACCCCTTGTAGGGGTCATCGGAGGGGTAGGCGGCGACGTGGTGCGAGATCGGGCAGGTATCGCCGTAGTTCCAGTAAGAAATCCAGGCGAGCGTCCGATTGGTGGCCAGATCCACCGCGTGGGTGCCTCCCCCGAGCTTTTGCGGGCTAAGCAAGATCCATTTGCCGAACAGTTCTTGGTGCAGGTCGTAGAGCCGGCCGCGGTCGCACCGAGACCCCTGGATTGCTTGCTCCTGCCATGCTCCCGCGAGTCCGAGCCCAGCATAGGCCCCGGCCCCGGCCAGACTTCCCCCCAGAAGCTGCAGCATTCGGCGGCGATGAATGAATCTCGACATGATTGGCTCCTCGATAACGACAAACGAGGCGGAGAGGTCGATTCACGGTTTGAATGGGCAGCCCGTGGTCAGGGCTCCGGGCATTCCGGCGACGTCAATGGATCGCTCCGAGACAGCGCCGAGCTCTGCAATGCGGCGGCCCAGCTCGCGCATCATCTCCGCCGAGTAACCGGGCCAGAGGGTATCGATGGCGCCTTCCGGGCGCACGAGTGCGACGTAGCCGCCGTTCTTCGCCTGCGAACCGGTTGATGATCGCCCGGTTCGGATCAGCGAGCACAGCATACGGGCGTCTTGTTGGCGATGGTGTAAGCGAGGCGCCGCGTCGGCGTCGCCGTCGATCACGCCGGCGAATTCGGCGACGTCGCGGTATCGGCCGGCCAGCCGGTGGAAGAAAGGTTCGAAATCCGCGCTACATGGGCAACCCCGCCGGATGAAGACCAAGACAAGCGGCCGCGCCTTGCTCATGCCGGACCACGTGAATACCGTCCCGTCGCGCGCCACGGCCGAAAACGACCGGACCTTCCGGTCGGCGACGGCGCCCGATTCGATCAGTTGAGCCGGCGTGACGTAGTGCTTGCTGGTCGCGGGTCTGGGCACGCCCGGCTGGCGAGAGGACGACACATCAGCACCCAAATCGGTCAGCCACCAGAGAGCGGCCCAGACGACCGCTGCGCAAACGGCGAGGATCTGTGGAATGTGTCGCCTCATCATAGGTCCTCCCTACGCCTGAGACACCGAGGTTTTTTCCCGCCGTCGCCGATCAGTGACGACACCATACGCCAGCCGCGGTTACGAAGCAACCAGCCCGAGGCCAACCGGCGCGGACGTCCGGAACAACAGCTTTGTCGCTGTGTTGAAGGCTTGACCGTCCGTTGACTTCTCTTCCGTCGAAATAGTAAGCGTAGGGGTCGATCACCCGGCCGTATTCGAGGTCAGCCGCCCCGGTCGCGGCGGCCGGCCAGCAGAGTTTTTCAGCGGTCCCACTGAGAGGTCGCATCCGGCCTTGATGACCAGTGACGCATCGTGCAACTGACCACAAGCACGGTATCCTCATGATGAAGGTCGTTGGCGTACGACATCGGCAGTAAGCGGCGGAGGTGGGTTATGGCAGACGCGAACGAACCTGCAATCGCGGGCGATCCGCACAATCTGAACCGCTTCGTCCGGGCGCAGGCCGATGACTACGAGCGGGCACTCACCGAGATCAACAGCGGTCGGAAGCGCTCGCACTGGATGTGGTATATCTTTCCACAGTTCGCTGGGCTGGGGTTCAGCTCGACATCCAGGCGGTATGCGATCAAAAGCGCCGCGGTGGCGACGGCGTACTTGAGTCACCCAGTTCTCGGCCCGCGGCTCGTCGAGTGCACCGAAGCAGTCTTGGGCGTCAACGGGCGATCCGCGTCCGAGATATTCGGCTCCCCCGACGACATGAAGCTGAGGTCCTGCGCGACCTTGTTCGCGCATGTGTCGCCCGCGGGGTCGGTGTTTGAGCGGCTGCTCGAAAAGTATTTCCAGGGCCGGCGTGACGATAAAACGCTCCTGCTGCTGGGCAATGCGCCTGAGGTCGAGTAGACCTCGAGAGCTGTCCGCTCGCGGCTGCCAATGAACAGGGCAGCTCTACCTCTCACGTGCCGCACGGACTCGCTTCGCCTTGCCCTGCGCTGGCCGCGTGTCGCAGATGGCCAATGGGAGATTCATTCATGGCAGATTCCACTACGGAACGTAACCTGCTCTTCGGAATCCTCGCGGTCCAGATGGACTTGATCACGCGCGACGCGCTCGTCACCGCGATGAAAGACTGCGCCTCAGAGAAAGACAAGCCCCTCGGTCAGGTCCTCCAGTCGCAAGGCGCTCTGGCCGAAGACGACGACGCATTGCTCGAGTCTCTGGTGCAGAGGCTCATGGAGAAGCACGATCACAATGCCCGGCGGAGCCTGGCGGCCATGACGACTGTCAGTGCGATCCGGCGCGACCTCGAGAAGATCGGTGATCACGACCTGAGTCGCACTTTAGACTTCATGCCGGAGTCCACGGAACCGGCCGAACAGGGTCCTGATACCACGACGGCTCATACGACTGGAGCGGCGCGTTCCGGAGGCGCACGTTTCCGACTCCTCAAGATCCACGCCAAAGGTGGACTCGGGGAGGTCTGGGTCGCCCGCGACATCGAGCTCAATCGGGATGTGGCACTGAAGCAGATCCAGGAACCTCAGGCCGACAATCCCCAAAGCCAGGCCCGCTTCTTGCACGAAGCCGAGGTGACCGGGCGCCTGGAGCATCGGGGCATCGTTCCTGTCTACAGCCTCGGCCGCTTTGAGAACGGACGCCCATTCTATGCCATGCGTTTCGTCAGCGGGACCAGCCTCAAAGACGCGATCGCCGAGTTCCATGAGGCCGAGTTTAGAGATCCTGCCGGCGTCGATCGCTCGCTGGAATTGCGCCGGCTGCTCGGTCGGTTTGTGGATGTGTGTAACACAGTGGCTTACACGCACAGTCGCGGGGTGCTGCACCGCGATTTGAAACCGGGCAATATCATCCTCGATGAGTATGGCGAGACCTTGGTGGTCGACTGGGGATTGGCCAAGACGGGAGCCGTCGACGTCGATTGCGCGGTCAAGGGGGTCACGCTCCCGCCGGTCTCGACCAGTAGCAACCCGTATACCTGGGCAGGTACGACGATGGGCACGCCCGGCTTCATGAGCCCGGAACAGGCAACGGGCCGGCTCTCCGAGCTGGGGCCCGCAAGCGATGTGTACAGCCTTGGGGCCACTCTCTACTGCCTGCTGACGGGGAAGCCCCCTTTCGACAAGACGGACTCCTCGTCCCTCTTGCCCAGGGTCTGCGCGGGGACTTTCTCCGCCCCCGCGAGGTCAAGTCGACCGTGCCGGTCGCGCTCGAGGCGATCTGCCTCAAAGCCATGGCCGTCTCTCCAGAGGTTCGATACTCAAGTCCCCGGGCGCTTGGCGACGAAATCGAGCGCTGGCTGGCGGATCAGCCTGTTCTGGCATACCCCGAGCCATTCCCGGCCAGGGTCATTCGGTGGGTTCGACGGCGCAAGCAATGGGTCGCGGCCGCGGCCCTCGTCCTCATCCTGACCGTGCTCGGACTGGCGATCCACAATCGGCAAATCACCAGGGAGCGGGACAGACTCGCCATGACCCAGAAGGCGCTCCGAGACGCCCTCAGGGTCGCGGGGGCAAACTTGGCCGGCATTCCCAATACCGAGAAGCTGCGCGAGTACCTCGCCCAGTTCTTGCTCGATCGGTATCGACAAATCGTCGACAAATTCGGGACCGATCCGGGCATCCAGTACGAGATGGCGCAAGCGCATCGCGTGATCGGCGGGATCGAGCGCGTCACCGGTCAATTTGCGAAATCGCAGGCATCTTACGAGAAGGCAATCCAGCTATTGACGACTCTCTGCCAGACCTACCCCGGCCAGGCAGACTACCGACGGTGGCTGGTGGAGGTTTTCATGGAGCGGGGAGAGCTCAACCATATGTACCGCCGGACGATCGACGCCGAGAATGATTTTCGGGCGGCAATCGGCCACGCCGACAAGCTTCGCTCCGAGCAAATCTCCCTGGATTACCGCCGCGCGACGGGTTCGGCACTGATCAACCTTTCGGAAGTTCTGGTCCTCAAGTGCCAGCATGCCGAGGCTCTGACGGCCGCCGATCGCGCCATCGAATTGCTGAGGCCTCTTGCCGGTCCCGACGCCTTGCCCGAGTCCACGACCAGGGATCGATGGCTCCTCGCGATGGCACTCGCTGACCGGGGCGTCGCATTTCGAGAAGGTGGCGATCGCGACCGTGCCGCCCATGATTTCGACGAGGGGGCGCAGGTCGCAGGGTCCGTCGCCCAAGACGACGATAGTTATGACGACTCTCAATTCCAGATCGCGATCATCGCCAACCAGCGCGGGGAACTCTTGAGCACGGACCTTGCAAAGCTCAGGGAGTCCGAGCAGAGCTACGAGCAAGCCGCTCAGGTCCTGACACGCCTGATCAGCAACCATGAATTGATACCGCATTACCGCGAGGAGATGGCGGCGACGCTCTGCGGCCGGGCCGGCGTCCGCCTGGCGATGACCCACATCCCGGCCGCCCAGCTCGATTGCGACGCCGCCCTCGACCAGCTTTCGTGGTTGACAGGAGAACAAACACGCAAAGGTGCACCGGAAAACCCCCAGTATCTCAGCCTGCTTGGCCAGGTGCTGGATCGGCAGAGCCGGATTCATTTCCTGGGGGGACGGTCGCCGGAGGGTCGGACCACCCACGCCTTGGCGGTCGAAAAATTGAGCCGGGCCATCGAGCTTGACCCGGCGCGTGCGATTGACAAGGTGAGGCTTGAACAGATCAAGGCCCACCCGGCTCAGTCGGAACAGTAATCATCAGGGCGTGATGATGACAATTCCCTTCCCGGTGCCATCCGGGCTGGCATGCTGGACTTCGGCCTGGGCTGAGACAGGCGCTTCAGCCTGCACGAGCGCCTGCGCCCCGTGGGTGAGCACGCCGGTCGAGAGAAGCTGCTTGCTCTCGAGGTTGTCGAAGCAGGGACGGTACTTTCGGTCGATCGAAGTGCGCAACATGATGGATCTTCTTCTGGGCGTTCGCCCGGATGAGGCGCGCACCATCCACGACCTCCGAACGGCGTACGGATGGCGACGGGCCCGGCCTTGAGTCGCAGCCGCAGGGGTGTTGACGCACCCTGGGAGTGCTGCGCTGCGACGAATTCAGCGTCTCAACGGCGATGGTGGCGTTCGGTCGCCGCCGGGTTCGCCGACGTTTGCGTGGGTTGGCAGGCGGATCAACTGGCAGGACCTGCGGCTCGGTATCGAGCGCTCAGTGGCCAGGGTGACCCACGGAAGGTTCTTATCGCTTGATCTCGCCTCCCGCCCCTCTGTTATTTCATAGGGGGCCGGGGAGGCGATTCTCAGACGCGATTCTCCAGATCTCACTGCCCCGAACACTTATTGATACGCTAAGTAGCCGCGATCCTTACGCCCGGAGAATCCGCCCGGTTTTGGGGAGCCATGTCTCTACGTGGTAGCTGTCGAAAAAGGTAAAATCGCGCCATGGATACCATCGATTGGCTGCTCGATTCGGACCCGGCAATAAGCTGGCAGGCGATGCGCGATCTAGCGGACGCCTCCCCTTCGGCGATCGCCGCGGAGCGCGCCCGCGTCCCGCGCGAAGGGATCGGCGCCGCAATTCTCGCCCGCCAAGGGTCGGACGGCTCGTGGCACCGGACCGACGCCCCCGTCTGGTTGCCGACCCTCTACACGTTGCTCCTCCTGCGCGCGACCGGCGTCGACCGTGCCGAACCTGCGGTCGAGTCCGCGGTCGCTCGTCTCGAGGCGGGCTTCCGCTGGGACGAGGAATTCGGCGCGAAGCCGTTCTTCGAGGGGGAGCTGGAGCCGTGCATCAATGGAGGCACGCTCGCGCTCGGCGCCTACTTCGGGCGCCCGACGGAGAGCCTCGCGCGCCGTCTCGTCGGCGAGCAGCTCGACGACGGCGGTTGGAACTGCGAAGCGCCGAAGAGCGCGCGCTCGTCGTTCCACACCACGATCTGCGTGCTGGAGGGGCTACTCGAGTACGAGCGTGCCGCCGGGTCTGCGCCGGAGATCGCGGCAGCTAGGCGGCGAGGCGAGGATTACGTGCTCAAGCGCGCTCTCTTCAGACGGCTCTCGACCGGCGAGGTCGCGAATCCGGCGTTCCTGAAGTTCGCGTTCCCGCCCCGCTACCACTACGACGTCCTCCGCGCGCTCGACTACCTCAGGGACGCCGGTGTTCAGCCCGACGTGCGCGTCGGGGATGCCGTGCACGTCGTCGAGAGCAGGCGGCAGGCCGATGGTCGATGGCTTCTCGATGACGCGCACGACGAGGCGCTTGCCTTCCCGTGCGGCGAATCCGTGGGTGAACCGAGTCGCTGGAACACGCTGCGTGCGCTGCGGGTGCTCCGTTGGTACGAGCGACGAGGGCCCGAGCCGACGAGCACTCCATAGCCCAAGCTCAGAATGTATGCGCATTGAACGGCAGTCACCGCGGGTTTTAAGTCCTCCGCGTCTGCCAGGATGTCACGATGGGCTGACTCTCTCGGCCCCGGATTTGGTACCATTCCTTGAAGGAGGTGACCATGATCCAGTTGACCGATGAACAAGCCAGCGTATTGAAGCAAGGATATCCCGTCCGCGTGTCTGTCCCAGAGCTCGGTGGGGACGCCGTCGTTGTTCTTGCGGCTCATGGGGAAAGCACAGAGTCGGTCCTCCAAGAAACGCTCGACGAGATCCGCGACAAAGCGGCCTTGTCGAAACTCGGCCAGCGCGCAGCGGTGTCATGGATGAAGGAGAATCCCTACTGATGAAGCCGGGCGAAGTCTATTGGGTCGACCTGGCTGCTGGACGTCGTCCCGGTATTGTTGTCTCGCGGGAAAGCCTGAACCAAGGAAACTACGTTGTGATCGTCCTTTGTACGACGCAGCGTTTCGCGATCCGTTCCAAGCTGCCGAATTGTGTGCCGTTCCGGGCGGGTGAGTTCGGCATGCCGAGCGATTGTGTGGCACAGTGTGAGGCGATCTATGCCCTTGAGAAGGGCGAGATCGACATCGCGTCAGACGTGATCGGACGGCTGGATGCTGCGCGATTGAGGGACGTTGTCAAGGCCATCGGCGAGGTAATCGACTCGGACTGCGAACCCAACTGACCTTGGGCACTGCACGCGTGCCGCCACCGAGTCAGAGCCCCGGTTAACCTACGAGAACAGTCTGAACGATGCCCTGGCGTGAATCTCTTTTGCTCTGGTTCGGCCCCGGTCTTCTCGGCGGCGTGACCTTCGGCGATTGGCTGACGCTGCTCCGCGACAACCGTTTCGCGGTCGATTTTCCCTACTGGCTTCGCGCTGCCGCGATCACTTCGGGCAGCCTGCGCAACTCCATTGTCCGGCGACGGGAAGAGGCTGAATTTGGCCTGGCCATCTCCGAAACCAAGGTCGAGCCCCCAATCTTCGTGCTCGGGATCTGGCGCAGCGGCACAACCCACCTTCAGAATCTGTTCGCTGTCGATGACCGCTTTGCCTTTCCGAACGTGTATCAAGTCACTTACCCGCACACATTCCTTTGCACCGAGGCAGTCGCGACCCGGCTGATTGGGTTCCTCCTACCTAAAAAGCGCATGCAAGACAACATGCGTTTTGCCTTGGATGTTCCCTGTGAGGACGAGCTGGCCCTGGCCGTCGCAGGGTTCCGCTCGGAGCTTCTGAGCATCATGTTTCCGCGAAATGCGGCGCACTATGACCGCTACCTGACCCTCTGCGATCTTTCCGACGCCGAGGTCGCCGAGTGGCAGAACACCCTGTTATGGTTCGCGCAGAAGATCACATGGAAGTATCAAAAACCATTGGTCCTGAAGTCGCCGCACCACACCGGTCGCATCAAGTTTCTCTTAGACGTGTTCCCCGAGGCCAAGTTCGTCCATATCCACCGAAACCCGTATACCGTCTTCCGATCGTCCCTGCACACAGTGCTCCAGATGATGCGATTTTGCGCCCTCCAAAACGCCAAGCGCGACATGGAGGAATCCACGATCCGGTACTACCGAGAAATCTCCGATGCCTTCTTCGCCCAGAAAGCGTTGATCCGGGAGGACCGCTGGTGCGAGCTTCGGTTCGACGACCTCGAGCGAGACCCGATTAGTCAGATGCGGCGGGTGTATGAGGCGCTCCGGCTACCCGACTTCGGCGTGGTCGAGCCGGCCATGCGTGAATATGTCGCCTCGCTCTCGGGCTACCAGAAGAACAGCTACGAGCCCCTTGCTCCCGAACTGAAGGAACGGATTGCAAGAGAGTGGCGGCGAAGTTTCGAACAATGGGATTATCCGACCTGATGCTGCCTTATCGCTCGTAGAATCGCTTCATCTGCCCAACCCGGCCGCGCACGATGGCCGACTTCATAGGCTCGTAAGCGAAGGCCTCCTTGCCCTGCTTGCGGATCACAATCCGGTACGGCTGCCCGAGCACCTCGGTCAAGTGGTACACCGTGACGTACTCGGCGAGGTCGTCGTACCAGTTGCGGCTGCCGTAGAGCGACACGAACGGCGTCCGGCGTAAGGCCGCATAGACCGAACCGGCCTGGTCGATGGCCAGGACCTTTCCGCCGGCGCGGAACCTGATACGCTCCAGCAGGGGGTCGCGGTATCGGGGCGAGGGGGTCGTGCTTCCGCTCCAGATACCTTCGGTGAACGCGCTGGCGGGCGCGTCGCCGGCGGGTTGATCGCCAGGCGGGATGGCCGGGGTGATCCGCAGGCAGAAATCGACGATATGTGTCGCCTCGTGCAGAAGCACGTAGACGATCGCGTCGAGCTTTCCGGCCTCGACGGCCACGCTGAGAGGCGAGCCGGCGGCCTCGAAGCAGGTCCGCTCCTTCTCCGTCAGCCACTCTGACACGTCCTGGCCGAGGACTGCGGCTCGGATCGTGATGTCGAAGAGCCGGTAGGGTTCGTCCGGGTTCACGGGCGAGGTGAGCGCCGTGTTCGGCATGCCGTCGAGGAAGCTCAAGCCCCGCAGCCGCTCACCCAGGACTCGACGGTGCAGGGGCGGGAGGGCCGCCAGCGCAGCCAAGAGCTTGCGGCGCTCCGCCGCCGTCAATGCGTGGGCCGTCGGCGCGGCCCCTCCGGCTTCCTCGAACATTTTGAGAACGGCCGGAGGGGTTTCTCTGACCCGCGACTCGAGCGGAGACGTCGGGTCGAGCCCGTGAAGGCGGATGGCGTCGGCGCGTTGTGCAGGGGGCGCGGCGTCGTCCGTCGTGCCGCGCGTGGGCCAGCAAAAGATCGACACGAGCAAGGCCGCGATGAACGGCGAGGGTGGGCGCACCCTGGGCTGATGAGCAGTCGGCCTCGCAGCACCACGCAATTCCCGCCACTCTTGTTGCAATAAAAGACCCATTCCCGATGAATGTCCTTACGTGCATTTCGTTTATTTCGTGGTTGAATGATCCGTTGGATCAGCACAATCTTAGTCAATGCGAGGAAAAAATGGATAGGAAGCGTCTTCCTCCTCTCGTCAAGGGTGTTCCTCTCGTCGGCAACCTCTTCGATTTCGGCCGTGATGCGTTCGGATTCATGACACGTGACTTGCCCAAATACGGAGAACGTCGTCCGCGTCCGCGTCGGGCCAATGGAGACCTACGTCGTCAGCCATCCAGAGGACGTCGAATACGTCCTGCGCGGCAATCATCGCAACTTCATCAAGAACAAGGGTACACGAAAAGTGCTGGCTCAAGCGTTGGGCCAAGGACTCGTCACCAGTGAAGGCGAGTTGTGGCGCCGACAACGGCGGCTGACGCAGCCTGCGTTCCAGCACGACCAGATCGAGAAATACAGCGTGGTGATGGTGGACTTCACGAACACCATGCAGAGCGGCTGGCATCCGGGCGAAATGCGGAACATCCACTCCGACATGATGCGCTTGACGCTGGAGATCGTGGCGCAGACGCTCTTCACAGCATCGGTCGGCGACAAGGCTGCGCGGGTCGGCGCAGCGCTCGATGCGCTGATGAAATACTGGTCCGGACTTGGCGCAATGTTCCGCTGGTGGAAGTACCTGCCAACTCCACGTGCCTCTCGCTTCCGGCGGGCGATTCGCGAGCTGGATTCGATCATTCTAGATACTGTGGCCCAGCGTCGCGCCCGCGGCTCGGGCTCCGACGACCTCCTCGATCGGTTCTTGAACGCCCGCGATGAAGACGGCGGCCGGATGACCGACAAGCAGCTAAGGGATGAAATGGTGACGCTCCTTCTCGCCGGACACGAGACGACGGCCGTCGCATTGACCTTCTGTTTCTATCTTCTTGCCCTGCACCCGGAAGCCGACGCCCGCCTGGCCGCCGAGTTGAATGAGGTTCTGGCGGGTAGGCCGCCGACGGTTGCGGACATTCCCGCCCTGCGATTTACGGAGTGGGTCGTCAAGGAAACCATGCGTCTCTATCCACCGGTGCCAAGCGTGGGCCGTGAGGCGTTGGCGGATTGCGAAATCGGCGGCTATCACGTACCGAAGGGAGCGCAGATCGGCGTGGTGCCATGGATGACCCACCGCGACAAGCGCTGGTTCGGCGCCGATGCGGACATGTTCCGCCCGGAGCGTTGGGACAACGATCTGGCCAAGCGTCTGCCTCGGTGTGCCTATTACCCGTTCGTTGACGGTCCGCGAATTTGCATCGGCATGCACTTTGCGATGATGGAAGCCGTGCTCGTTCTGGCAACCGTGGCTTCGCACTATCGACTGGAGTTGACGCCAGGCTACGCGTTGAAACTCAATGCTTCAGTCACACTGCGTCCGCAGGGAGGCATGCCGATGATTCTGCACGAACGGTTACACTCGTCTCAAGCCTTCCCAAGCAAGGCATCGACCACCCAGCAGCCTCGCACATGCTCCATCCGCGAACGGCAGTGAGCAAGGAAGTCGGCGCTGTCGCAGCCCGCAACTTCGAGGGCATCGCCGAGGATCGGCATACGGTCAAACGCTCGGTCGTCGTAGATAGATTTAGCAAGCGTAACCACGGACGGCGTTCGCCATGCAGAACCTGCGCTCAGCATATCTCGCAGCGATCGGGGGCTACCCAGCGGGCTCTTGCCTCGTCGGAGAAGAGCCGCTCCCTGGAATAGAACCGCAGCAGGTAGTCCTTGTCGCCGCACTGCCCCAGCAACTCCCCGGCGAGCACTGACACAGGCACGTTAACGGTCTCTCACGCCCAAAAACCGCTCGATCACGGCGACCCAGGCCAGGGTGATCGTCTCATGATAACCGGTGAGGTTCCCCTGGCGCTCGTTATGCCGCTGAATGCCGTCCCGGATCAGCCTGGTCGCCTCGTCCCGGTTGTGACGCCGCAAATACCAGAGGGCCATGACGAGGTGCCTGGAGTGGGTCCATTCCGATCTCGATAGTGAGCCGTCCTCAAAAGCCCGCATGAACGATTCGATATACGGGTCGGTCACGTTCCGCCTCGTGGCTTGGGGAGATTCTGGACACTCGTCTTACGATCGCCTAGCGATCCGTTGACGCCCGGACACCGTTCGGGATCGTCAGGTTCGTCCCCGAACCCCGTAGATGCAGTCGGGTGTCTGTACCTGGAAGTTCGTCACGGGACAGCCTCTGCGCCGCCGGTGCGGAATCCGCCAGCGCAACGGTTCAAGCGGACTGGCCCAAGTTCTGAGAGTTTCCTCGATGAACGACGAACCCGGCCCAGGTCATCCGATCTCGGAGGGCGCTCACCGTGAGAGGACGGTGCCGCCGTGGGTTTGACTCCCACCCTGGGCCTTGTGGCCCCCGAATCCCTGGTTCCACTCGGCGTGGTAAAAAGATCGCTCACGATTGGGACGAAGGGGCCGTCACCCGAACGGTCGCCCGAGCGAGGCGACCGGGAGATTGTCCTGTGGAGAAGGTTCACGTCAACGTCGGCACGATCGGTCACATTGACCACGGCAAGACCACACTGACCGCCGCCATCCTGGCGGTCCAGGCGACCAAGGGGCTCGCCCGCCCGAAGTCCTACCAGGACATCAGCAAGGGCGGCAACGTCCGGGACGCCACCAAGACCGTCACCATCATCACCAGCCACGTCGAATACGAGACGGAGCGGCGGCATTACGCCCACATCGACTGCCCCGGCCACGCTGATTATGTCAAGAACATGATCACCGGGGCGGCGCAGATGGACGGGGCCGTGCTGCTGATCTCGGCGGCCGACGGCCCGATGCCGCAGACCAGGGAGCACATCCTCCTGGCCCGCCAGGTCGGCGTCCCCGATCTCGTCGTCTTCGTCAACAAGGTCGATCTCGTGGATGATCCCGAGTTGATCGACCTCGTGGAGCTGGAGACCCGTGATCTGCTGGCGAAGTATGGCTTCGACGGCGAGGACACCCCGTTCGTCCGTGGCAACGCCAGGGCGGCACTGGAGCGTCCCGGCGACCCCGAGGCGAGCCGGTGCATCACGGAGTTGCTCGACGCTCTGGACGGGTACATCCCGGACCCGAAGCGGGCGACCGACCGACCGTTCCTCATGCCGATCGAGGGCGTCCACACCATCGAGGGGCGGGGCACGGTGGCGACCGGCAAGGTCGAGCAGGGAGTGATCGCCCCCGGCACCAAGGTCGAGATCCTCGGCCTGGGCGGGGTGCAGGAAACGGTTGTGACGAGCGTCGAGCAGTTCAACCGGCAACTGGAGCGGGCGATCGCCGGTCAGAACGTCGGCCTGCTGCTGCGAGGCGTCAAGTCCGACCAGATCAGCCGTGGTCAGGTCGTGGCGGCACTCCGGTCGCTTTCTCCCCGGACTCGCTTCCGTGGCGAGGTTTACGTGCTGAGCAAGGACGAGGGTGGGCGGCACACGCCCTTCTTCAGCGGCTACAAGCCGCAGTTCTTCTTCCGCACGACAAGCGTGACCGGCGAATTGACGCTGCCCGAGGGGGTCGAGATGGTGATGCCTGGCGATCATACGCCGCTGGACGTGAATCTGGACAAGCCAATCGCCCTGGAGACAGGGAGCCGGTTTGCCATCCGTGAGGGTGGCAAGACGGTCGGCTCGGGTGTCGTGACCGAAGTGATCGAGTGATGCAACAAGCCCCCGGTGGCAAGGCTACCGGGGGCTTGCTCTTTCCGGACCTGATGGGACCAGAGCCACACGCAAAGTTCCCGACGGCGATGACGGTGGGCAGGCATGAGCACGGCAAAGCTCTAATGCTTCTCCTGCAAGCGCGGCGGACCTTCGCGCCAGATACGTGACCGCCAGTCGCCCAACCAGTACCAGATCTGGCGCACGTTCAAATCAACTTCGCATACGACAACTTCGGGGTCTTTTTTTGCCTGCGCAAGAGCTTGCCCCGCTCGGTCGTAAATGGCCGTCGGAATGTCGTAGCCGCTGGCCACCAGATGCACCTGGTTTTCAATCGCCCGGGCACGGACCAGAATCTCATTCCCACCCGCGATCGGCATGAGAATCACCTCCGCTCCTTTGGCAGCCAGCTCGCGGGCTACCTCGGGGTAGGAAACATCCCAGCAAATCATCAGGGCGACACGGCCGAAATCCGTGTCGAACACCGGGTATTCGGCGCCCGGCGTCATGCCGCCGTCGATCTCCTCGCGCGGCAAGCAAACTTTGCGATATTTGCCGGCAAGCTCGCCGTCTCGGCCAATGAGTACGCTCGTGTTGTAGATTGCCTTGCCCGCGCGTTCGTACAGGCCCGCCACTATGTAAAGATGGTGCCTCTTGGCTTGCCCGCCGAGAAAGCGCGTCGATGGGCCCGGGATGGTCTCCGCCACATCCGTTCCCAGAGGTCGCCGAGTTGCTCGGCGATCGGCTCAGAGTGTGGGCGGGCCAAAATGTAGTCCTCCGGCTCCCCAGTCTCAGGGTATTCGGCGGGCTTTTCGCTCGCACGGTCCCATTGTTCCCAGTGGTACTCGACGATCCTCGCTTTCAACACCGGGGCGAAAGTGAGTTGGGTGAAATTGGAAGCGTCTAATTCCTTCATGAAGTCTGAGGTGGCGACGATGTCCCCGAGGCCGGGCAGCGTGATCGGCGGGATACCCCTGTCAAAGGAGATCAGAGCTTGCGGCAGATTTGTTATGCCGACCGCGCTGATCGGGCCATAGCCCTTGCGGCACGGCAAATCAAGCTTGCCTGCCATCATGACGCCAAACTATGGGTGTCTACAATCCCCTCCGTACTCCACGGGGATGGGGCAGTAAGTTGAAGAGGCGGAGTTGGGATCTGGTAGCGAGCGGACAAGTACCGTCGCTAAGCTGAGACCTTGGCTGTCATCTGGCCCTCGGCTGGGTCGTTATGATTATTTCTGTCCCGGATCGGTCCGCGCGCGCAATTCTAACTGCTATGGGGACAACCATCGAACCTGCGAGCCAGCAATCGGACGAGCGCGAAACGCTCCAACGGGCGGTCGGGGGCGACCCGGCGGCGTGGGCCCAGTTGCTTGCCCCGCACCGCAAACGCCTGCGGCGCATGGTCGCTCTGCGCTTGGACCAGCGGCTGAGAAGCCGAATCGATCCGTCGGACGTGCTCCAGGAGGCGTTTCTGCAGGCGGCCCAAGCCTTGCCGAAGTACCTGGAATGGCCCGGGCAGCCGGTGTTCCTCTGGCTCCGCTGGCTGACGGGGATGACGCTCCAGCTCCTGCACCGCCAGCATCTGGGGGTCAAGGCGCGGGACGCCGGGCGCGAGGTGCACCTGCTGGACCGGCCCTGGCCCGAGGCGACCTCCGCGGCCGTGGCGGCGCTGCTCTTGGGGCGCGACACCCGCCCCAGCGTGGCCGCGATCCGCGCCGAGCGGCAGCGGCGCCTGCAAGAGGCCCTCAACGGGATGGACCCTGTCGATCGCGAAGTCCTGGTCCTCAGACATTTCGAAGAACTGACCAACGGCGAGGTCGCCCGCGAGCTGCATCTCCAGGAATCGGCGGCCAGCAAGCGGTACATCCGGGCCTTGCACCGGCTCAAGGAGATCCTGGCATCCCTTCCGGGCGGCGTCGAGGAGTTCCGGCCATGAGCGAAACCAATCCCGGGTCCGGGCGCGATTCGGTCGAGCAACTGCTCGAATCGCTCCTGGCGCGGCTGGCGCCGCGGCGAACGGCCGGGCCTGGAGGAATACGCCGCGCGGTGCCCCGAGCGGGCCGACGAGATCCGCGAGCTGTTCCCGGCCTTGCTCGAGATGGAGCAGCTCAAGCCGGCCGACGAGCTGGCCACCGGCGCCGTGGAGCGGCCGCCGCCCCGGCCCAAATCGGCGGCCGGGCCTGCCGTCGCCGCATCCCGAGCGGCTGGGGGATTACTGCATCCTCCGCGTCATCGGCGAGGGGGGCATGGGGGTCGTCTACGAGGCCGAGCACGAGTCGCTCAAGAGCCGGGTGGCGCTCAAGGTCATGCACCCGCGGTTCCGCACCGACCGGTCCTACGTGCGGCGGTTCCAGACCGAGGCCCGCTCGGCGGCGCGGCTGCACCACACCAACATCGTGCCGGTCTTCGACTTCGGCGAGCAGGACGGCATCTGCTACTACGCCATGCAATATATCGCCGGCGTCGGCCTGAACGACGTGCTCGACGACGTCCGCCGCCTTCGGGCGCAGGCCAGCGGCGCCAGCCAGGCCGGGACGGGAGGGAACGGCGACGACCGCAGCCGACCGAGACGCGGTGATGGTCCGGTTTCGACCGTGGCCCGCAGCCTCTTGACCGGTCGGTTCGCGACCGCCCCGGCCAGCCCCGGCGGATGCGAACCCGGCGCCGACCGCGTCCCTCGACCCCGACCGGACGGATCAGGTCGCGTTCGTGACTGCGCCCGACCGATCGGCTCCGGCCTCCTCCGCCGCCGCCGCGCCCGGCGACGGTTCCGGCAGCACGTCGTTCGCCGGTCAGCCCGAATCCGATCTACTTCCGCGAGATCGCCCGGCTGGGTGCCCAGGTCGCCGATGCGCTCGACTACGCCCACCGCCAGGGGGTCGTCCATCGCGACATCAAGCCGTCCAATCTCCTGCTCGACGCCCAGGGCAACGTCTGGGTCACCGACTTCGGCCTGGCCAAGCTGGTCGAGGGCGACGATCTCTCGCAGTCGCACGACCTGGTCGGGACGCTGCGGTTCATGGCCCCCGAGCGGTTCCGGGGCGTCACCGACCGCCGCAGCGACATCTACGCGCTGGGCGCCACGCTCTACGAGATGCTGGCCTTGCGGCCCGCGTTCGCCGAGCGGGACCAGGTCCAGCTCATCGACCAGATCGCCCACCAGCCGCCGACGCCATTGCGGCAGCACGACCGCCGCATCCCCCGCGACCTGGAGACGATCGTGCTCAAGAGCCCTGTCCAAGGACCCCAGGGATCGGTGCGAGACGGCGGGCGAGCTGCGCGATGAGCTGCGGCGGTTCCTGGAGGGACGGCCGACCCGGTGGCGCCGGGTCGGGCCCGTCGAGCAGTTCCGGCGCTGGTGCAAGCGCAACCCGTGGCTGGCCGCGGCCAACATCACCGCCGCTGTCGTGACGACGATCCTCGCCATCGTTTCGACCATCGCGGCCTGGGTCTACCGCGACCAGGTCGCGAGCGCTTCAGCTCGAGCAGCGCCGAACGAACCTTGCCCAAATGGGCCTAGCGGCCCAGCTCGAGCGCACACAGGCGGCCGAGACCAAGGGCCGCGAGAGGCTGTTCGAGTCGCTCGTCTGCTCAGGCGCAGGCGAGGCGAGTGAGCCGGCGGATGGGACAGCGGTTCAAGGCCTTGGAGGCATTGGACCAGGCGGCGACGATCGCCCGCGAGCTGAAACTGCCTTCCGAGCGGCTCGATCCGCTCCGCGACGAGGCGATCGCCTGCCTGGCCCTGCCCGACTTGAAGCCTACCGGCAACTTCATCCAGCGTCCCCCGGGAACTGCTCGTGTCGCCTTCGACTCGACCATGACCCGCTATGCGCTGCGGTTCCGGGATGGAAGGATCTCGGTCCGACGCGTCGCCGACGATACGGAGATCGCCCGCTTCCAGGCCCGGGGCGATCGGGAGTTCTCCGTGTTCCGCTTGAGCCCCGACGGCCGCTACCTGGCGACCACGCATTACCCCGACTCTGCCCTGACGGTCTGGGACATCGACCGGCACTCTGTCGCTGTGAGCGACCCGGGACTCGTCGCGGCACTCGGCGCTCAAGTTCAGCCCGGACAGCCGGCGGATCGCCTTTTCTCATGAGGATGGCGAGGTTCTCGTCTACGACCTGGCGACCGGTCAGCCCAGCCGGCGATGGCCCAGGCCGGGGCCGCCGAGGGACTTGGCCTTCCGTCCGGACGGGGCCCAGATCGCGATCATTTACAACGACCCGAAAAACCCGTCCTGCCAGGATCATTGAGGCGGAGTCAGGGCGGCTCGTCCGGTCGATCGCGCTCCCGAGCGGCGGAGCCGGAAACGTCGCCTGGAGCCCCGACGGCCGGACACTCGCGACGGCGTGCGATGATCGCAAGATCTACCTCTGGGACGCCGCCACCGGCATCCGGAGAGCGACCCTCGAAGGGCATCCCAGCAGCGGCCTGTCGGCGACCTTCCACCCCGCCGGCACGCTGCTGGCCAGCGACGGCTGGGAAGGCCGGCTCCGGCTCTGGGATCCAGTCCTGGGCCGTTCCTGGCTGAACCTGACCGCTGGCATCCGCTCTGAATTCAGCCAGGATGGACGGATCGTCCTCACGCGTGAGGATCCATGAGATTGACCGACGTACCAGGTCGATCCGGCCCTCGAATACCGGACGTTCGCCCATGCTTCCAGCCAGCGGTTTGATTATGGCCGCCCATCGATCCATCACGACGGACGGGTACTGGCCGTCGGGCACGACCAAGGCGTCACACTATGGGACATCGCGCGCGGCATGGAGCTCGGCTTCCTGCCGATCGGGCCCGCCGGGCATAGTATGTTCGAGGCCTCGGGCGACCTGATCACGAGCAGTGCCGAGCGGCGTGCAGCATTGGCCGATTCGGCTCGAACCTGACCGGGGTGAATTCCGCATCGGTCCGCCGCAGCAACTCCCGTTGCCGGCGGCAATTCCGAGGGAATCGACGACGGATCGGTCGGGCCGGATCGTGGCCTGGCCGACCATCGGGCTTGCCTTCGTCGCGACCCCCGAGCGGACGTTCCACGTGGGCCCGCTCGACGACTGCCGGCATGTCGCCGTCAGCCCGGACGGCGAATGGTTGGCGACCGGTACTCACATCACTAATGGCGCCCAGGTCTGGAGGCTGCGCGATGCGGCGCAGGTGGCTCATCTCGCGATCGAGGGTATCGTCGGGGTTGGGTTTAGCCCCGATGGCAAATGGCTGATGACGACGCTCCACCGTGCCGGCTCTGGGCGGTCGGCACCTGGCAGAAGGAGCGACAGATTGGTGGTGATGGTCTCTGCTTTTCCTCCGACGGCCGCCTGGTGGTCGTCCAGGATGCGAATAGAGTCCTTCGTCTGGTCGAGATCGAGACGGACCGCACCCTGGCGCGACTGGAAAGCCCCGACCTGTGCACGGCGGCATCGGCGACCTTTAGCACCGACGGGTCGCGCCTGGTGGTCACCACTTTGGATGGCCCGGCCGTGCACGTCTGGGACCTGCGTGCCGTCCGTCGGCAACTCGCTGGGATCGGCCTCGACTGGGATGCGCCGGCCTATTCCGATGACGACCCGGCCAGCCCCACGCTGCCGCCACTTCCCCCCCTCAAGGTCGACTACGGCCCGTTCCCGCTGACCGGCAACCTCGATCCCAAAGTCTATGAGCCCCTGATCGCCGACCTGGAGACCGCGCTGGCGCGCCATCCCGACCAGCCCCAGATCCGGGGAATGCTGGCCAAATACTGCAACAACTTCGCCTGGGCGCTGGAACCGCGCCTGAATCGGCTCGCGACCCGCAGCGGGCCCTGTCCCTGGCCCGCCGCGCCGTCGAGCTGGCCCCGAAGGCGGCGATCCTCCTCAACACGCTCGGCGTCGCCCAGTACCGCGCGGGTCAATTCAACGAGTCTGTCGCCACCCTGGAAAAGAGCCTGGCGGCCGGCAAGGGCGGGACCGACGCCTTCGACCTCTTCTTCCTGGCGATGGCCCGCTTCAAGCTTGGCGAGATCGCCCGAGCACGGGCTGACTTCGACCGCGCCGTGAAATGGCGTCGCGATCATCCGAACTTGCCGGCCTCGTATGCCGCCGAGCTGGTCGCCTTCGAGGCCGAGGCCCGGGCTCTCCTGGACGGCCCGCCGCCCGAGCTACCCGCCAACGTGTTCGCATCCGGGCCACCAGACCAGCCGTGAGTGACTCGTCGGCAACTCGGTGGATCGGATGGCCGCACACAGGGGATCTCAGATATCCCGCTTCTGCACCTTGACAGCCACCAGAGCGCGCGCTTTTCCACCCACCCTGTGAGCCAAGGCGGAACGCCTGCCGATTAACGACGAGACACGGTGGGTGTCTGAAATCCCGTTAGGACGCTTCTCGTGGATATGAATGGCATGAGCACGGCAAAGCTCTAATGCTTCTCCTGCAAGCGCGGCGGACCTTCGCGCCAGATACGTGACCGCCAGTCGCCCAACCAGTACCAGATCTGGTGCGCGTTCAAATCAACTTCGCATACGACAACTTCGGGGTCTTTTTTTGCTTGCGCAAGAGCTTGCCCCGCTCGGTCGTAAATGGCCGTCGGAATGTCGTAGCCGCTGGCCACCAGATGCACCTGGTTTTCAATCGCCCGGGCACGGACCAGAATCTCATTCCCACCCGCGATCGGCATGAGAATCACCTCCGCTCCTTTGGCAGCCAGCTCGCGGGCTACCTCGGGGTAGGAAACATCCCAGCAAATCATCAGGGCGACACGGCCGAAATCCGTGTCGAACACCGGGTATTCGGCGCCCGGCGTCATGCCGCCGTCGATCTCCTCGCGCGGCAAGCAGACTTTGCGATATTTGCCGGCAAGCTCGCCGTCTCGGCCAATGAGCACGCTCGTGTTGTAGATTGCCTTGCCCGCGCGTTCGTACAGGCCTGCCACTATGTAAAGATGGTGCCTCTTGGCTTGCCGGCCGAGAAAGCGCGTCGATGGGCCCGGGATGGGCTCCGCCACATCCGCATATTGGAACCTCGTTCCAACTTGCGTGATGCCCTCGGGCAGGCAGACGATATCCGCCTTCTGAAGAGCCGCTTCACCAATCAGCGTCGCGAATTGTTCGAGGTTCTCTGCTGACGACGAAGTGCCCCGGGGCCGATGGTTGACCGCGGCCAGGCGCACTTTGCGGGCCACGACCGGCTTGGTTTCGGTCAATGTGACCTTACGCCAAAGGACGGTCCCGTTGGGCGTCCAGCGCAGGTGTAATTCGAGCTGGGCCTGCGTCGCCGTCGCCGGGACCTGATAGACGGTCGAGAGAGTGGTCCAACCATCTCTCTCTGCTAGCGGATTCGTGGATGGAAATTCCGCCTCGCCGATCCGCTTCCCCTGGGGATCGAACCACAAAATCCTCGCCAGAATGCTTCGAGCAGGTGTCGCCACCTGCTTCGAATGAAATTCAGCATGAAACGCATAGTTCTTGCCCGCTACCACCGGCTGGCGGCACACCCAGCGACCGTCGACCACTTCGCTGCCTCGGCCTGCCATCCCCAATTCATATTCGGCGCCCCCTTCCTTCTGCTTCGGGTATTGCACCCAAAAGAGGGGAGCCATCTCATCGCGCACGACTTGAGTTTTCCAACCGTCGGGCGCCGGAGCCGTTTCATCTGCCACAGCCAGCACGCCGGCAAACACCGTGAACGAAGCCAGGATGTACTGCACTGTTCTTAGCATGTGTGCTGACTCCCTATTCTTCCGCGCCAGCACCGCAGAGGACGCGGAGGCACGCGGAGAGTTCGCACCATTCTCCCGTATGGTGTTGCATGTCACCAGAGATCCGTGAGCCTCAGACCCGATGATCGTCGCATACCAAGTCCAACCCGAGGTGGGAATTTCCCACTTGTCCATTTTTCCGCCGCGCTGTATGCTTGAATAGCTGAAGAATGATCGAGAGGGGGCCAGAATGAGGCTGCAAGCAAGATCGACGGATGCCAAAGGCCGGGTCAGTCTGCCGAAAGCGTTTGCCAATGCGACGGTCATCATCGAGCAGGTGAACGAAAACGAGTTGCGAATTCGGAAAGCACGCGTCGTTCCCGAGGACGAAATGCGTTTCGTGGAAGAGGCGCCAATCGTCCTTTCCGATGAAGAACGCGCGCGGTTCTTGAGGGCGCTCGACCACCCGCCGAAGCCGAATGCTGCGCTACGGCGTTTGATGACGGGGAAGGCCAAGACGCGTGGATGAGTGGCGGATCGAGCAGTTAGACCGCCGGCATGTAAGGGAGATCTTCGACTGCGGCAAACCCTCGCTCAATGACTTCGTGCATTCGCTCGTCAGTCAATATGAGAAGCGCGACCTGGGACGGACCTACGTAGCATTCCAGGAAAGCAGCCCGCGCGTGCTGGGATATTACACCCTGGCGAGCGGGTCAGTGAGCGCGCAGAGCCTGCCGGAGAAACAGGGCAAGAAACTTCCTCGGCACGACGTGCCGGTCATTTTGCTCGCGCGGCTCGCCGTCGATCGAAGCGTGCGCGGCAAAGGCTTAGGTGGCATCCTTCTCCGCGACGCCTTGAGCCGAGCGGTCGAGTTGTCGGGAAAACTCGGAATCCATGCCGTGGTCGTCGATGCGATCGACGCCGAGGCCAAGTCTTTCTATGAGCGATTCGGGTTTCCTGCGCTGACCGACAACGAGATGCGGCTATTCCTTCCAGTGAGCACCATCCGGGCAGCCGGCAAGCGGTAGCAGGCAAGAGGATCGAAGTATCGCCACGCCTGGTGGACGAGGCGGCCCTGCTGGCTCTTGATCCAAGAACTCTGTTATGCTGAGGCGATCCCCATCTTCTAACAAAATAGGAAAGGGTCTCTCGTGGACACCTCTTCATCGGATCGTCTCGCTGATGGTAACCGTTCGACTGCCAGTCGCCGGGATTTTCTGCAACAGACTGCGGGGATCGCTGCCGCCATTGCTACGATGACCCCCTCTGTTCAAGCCGCTGACGGACCTGCCTCAACGTCCTCGCTGTTGCCAACCATTCAACTCGGTCAGTGTCGAGTCACTCGGCTGATCATCGGGGGCAATCCCGTCTACGGATACTCGCACTTCAACAAGAACTTCGATCGCCACATGACTGCCTGGCACACGCCGGAACGAGTCATGGAATTGCTCAAGCGATGCGAAGAGTGCGGACTGAACACCTTCCAGAACAGCTACTCGGAGCGGACGCTTGCCGACCTGGAACGGTACCGCTCTGCGGGGGGCACGATGCATTGGCTCTGCCTGGGGAAGCCCGACTGGGACCAGCATCCCGAGTTCATTGACGACGCTGCCAAACACAAACCCATCGGCATCTGCCCCCACGGGAGCTTGAACGACCGGCTCTATCGTCAGAAGAAATACATCGTCCTGACCGACTTGTTGAAACGAATCCGGGACCAGGGCGTCCTCGTCGGGCTCTCAGCCCATGACCCGACCCTGATCGAGACCGCCGAAGATAAAGGCTGGGATGTCGATTACTATATGACGTCTCTCTACTTCCGAACCCGAACGAAAGAGGAACTCGGGGCGATCCTGGGCAACGACGTGCCGCTGGGCGAGATTTACTTGGCATCCGACCCTCCCAGGATGTTCAAGGCGATCAAGGCGACCGCGAAGCCTTGCCTCGCTTACAAACTCTTGGCTGCTGGGCGTCGGATCGGGAGTCCGGCCGAGGTTCGGCGATGTTTCGAGGAGGCGTTTGCCAACATCAAGGCTAAAGATGCGGCGATCGTGGGGATGTACCAGCAGTTCGGCGATCAGGTTGCAGAAAATGCCGCCATTGTCCGGGAGATCGGGTCGAGGGGATGAGGAGATCGTTGACCACGAGTTCAGGATCAACGATGGATCGGGACGGGGACTGGGCAGCAGACCGGGTGGCGCCGCTCGATCGATCGGAGTGGGACGGCGTAGAATGGCATTAGGAGCTGAAAGAACTCCCGACCCAAGGAGGTTAAATGACCCACGATCAACTCTTTAACCTGATCCACGCGCGCCCCTTCCGCCCCTACCGTCTCAAGACGGCGGGTGAACGCGAAATCGCAGTCACCCACCCTGAGGCGATCGCCTACGGCGGCGAACGCACAGCCGTTGTGGTTCTGCCCGGTGATCGCTGGGAGATCATCGATATCGGCCTGATCGAATCCGTCGAAGGGACGGACGAGCCGGCGCCCGCCGTGGAGAACAGGGACGCGGAGCGCTGATCGATGCCTGTACCTTTGCGCGTGGCACGTCGTGCTTTAGCAGGTCGATGACGACGATGGCCCGGAGCGAGCGGCAAGAGAACGTGCCCAGGGACACGCCGGCCGCCTTGAGGCGTCGTTCGACGATGCACAACAGATTGAAGCAAGGATATCCCGTCCGCGTGTCTGTCCCAGAGCTCGGTGGGGACGCTGTCGTTGTTCTTGCGGCTCATGGGGAAAGCACAGAGTCGGTCCTCCAAGAAACGCTCGACGAGATCCGCGACGAAGCGGCCTTGTCAGAACTCGGCCGGTGCGCAGCGGTCTCCTGGATGAAGGAGAATCCCTACTGATGAAGCCGGGTGAGATCTATTGGGTCGACCTGGCTGCTGGACGTCGTCCCGGTGTTGTTGTCTCGCGGGAAAGCCTGAACCGAGGAAAGATGATTGAGGTCACGTATCATGTCCGAGACGGCGCGCGAGTGGAAGTATCTGGAGCGCAGGCCGGGGTCGAGTTACCAGCAACTGTGCATCAAAGGGAAGCGCATCTGGGCGTGGACTCTGTACTGCGAGTTCATGAATGAGAAGGAACCACGAACGCCAGAGGAACTAGCCGATAACTGGGGCGTTCCACTGGAAGCCGTTCAGGAAGCGATCGCGTATTGCCAGACCGACCCTCCCGAACTCCGAGAGGACTATCGGAAGGATGAGGTGCTGGCCGAGGCGATCGGCATGAATGACCCGGCAATTCAGCGCGCGGGCAGGCCGCGTCCACTCTCGACCGAGGAGCGCGTGAGACTGATCCGGTCATGATCCCGCTTCGACCGTGCATCGGCGATTGCCGATGCAGCCATCGCATCTTGTTTTTCACTCAATCCGCGTCCCTTTTCTGTGATCGGTCCCAGTATCGCAAAGTACGCGAGAGAAGGCCGGCGCTGCGAAATGTGTAACGGAAAACCAACGCCGTCCGAACCCCAATGCGTCGGCGGCAGGTGCGCTGGGTCGTGGCTCGAGGCGCGTCTGGATTCGGCAGGCCACGAGCGGCGAGCGGAGAATGCTACGCTGCCGCACAGGTCGATGATCGTTAAATTCCTCAAGGGCAGCGCAATCGTGTGCCGATCAAAGGAAAGGCGATGTTGTCGTTCCTGGCGATTGATCGGGGCTTTAGCACCTCTCGACTTCGCAAGAACGCCGGTTGGCTAACGAGCTGCGCATCGCAGCGTTGGACCAAGGTGGCGGGATCTCCCCAAGAAATGTGACGCGACTTCTTGGGAGGCCCAACGATTTTGCCACGCAATGGGGCGAACAGGTTCTGTCTCATGTCGTTGTGCCTGCTAGCGCCGATACTGCGAGGAGAAGCAACGGCACAGGAGCTGACCGGGGTGCCTCGATCGGACGGCCCTCGCGACCAGGCGCCGAATGCGAGCCAGCCGTCGACCCGCCTTGTCACGCGGACGAACACGACAACGGCGACCAATCTAGCTCCTCTGGCCGATATCGACTCGGATCAACCGTCGCAGAAGCCTGGCGGGACCGCTCGCGCCCTCCGCGCGTCGTACCGTGCCGGGCGTCTCGCCCAACGAGGTCCAGCGGGCCCTCGATGCAGGCGCCGGCGCTGGTGGCGTCAGCCTTCCTCGCTCCGCGGAGAACGCCGCGAGTCAGGTCCAGCTTCAACAGGGCCCCACAACCGGGAATGTTGAGCTGTTGATGAAATTTCTCCGTACCGAAAACGAACCAGTGAAGATTTACGGCTGGCTCGAGAACAGCTATACCCAGAACACCAATGGCCGGCCCCGCAATGACAGCAACTTCAGCGTCTTCCCCAACCGTGGCGCCAATCAGTGGCAGGGCAACCAGTATTACTTTATCGTGGAAAATCCACTCGAGTCGAATGTTGATCACGTCAATCTAGGCTTTCGGTTTGACACCTTGGTCGGCAACGACTGGCAGTTTTCCAAGTCCTACGGACTGTTCGATCGCGCCTTTCACGACAACACGTTCGGCGGGGTTGACCTGCCGCAGATGTACGGCTCGATCCATCTGCCGATTTTGACCCCGCTCGGCATGGACGTGATCGGGGGCCGGTTCTACTCGCCCGCCGGTTTTGAGTCGGTCATGGCGGTGAAACGGCCTTTGCTCTCGGTGCCGTATTCTGTTCAATTTCACCCCATTCACCCTCTTCGGTACAGAAACGATCCTGCACCTGAACGAGCGGGTGAACTTGATAAACGGCGCAGTGAACGGCTGGGACCGATGGATTGACTCGAACTATCGTTACAGCTACCTGGGCGGCATCAGCTACACCTCGCGCGACACCAAGACATCGCTCAGCTCGGTGATCCTGACTGGTCCAGATCAACTACCCAGATACGCGCCCGCGAACTCGCCGTTTCTTCCGACGGGCGTGGTGACCAACAGCGTCCTGCAGGGTCGAATTAATCCGTATTACGACAAGAGCAACCGGACCTATATGTCGAATGTTGTCACGCATTCATGGTCATCGAAGTTGACCGAAGCCGTGGAAGTCTTCTTCGTCCATGAAAACCTCGTACAGGGTTTGGGACCGGGTGGGCCAACCCACGTGAACAACGAGAGCGCATGGTATGGCGCCTGTCATTGGTATCTCTACCAGTTCACACCCAAGCTCACTGGAGTCTACCGGGCTGAGATCTTTCGCGATCAGAACGGCGCGGCCACCGGTTCGGCCGACAATTATTACGAGCAGACGATCGGGCTGATCTACAAGCCGAAGCCCTGGATCTGGCTTCGGCCTGAAGCACGCTACGACTGGGCTCAGTTTCATACGCCATTCAATGACGGAACTCGCGGTAGCCAGCTAACGCTTGCCTTTGACATCATTTTTCAGTTCTGAGAGGAGTCGACGCATGACGTTCGCCCCGGAGCGCCCGCGATGAAGCCCATGATCGCAGCCCTGTTTGTGGCTGTCTTTGGAGCGTGGTCGGCCCTCGCGACGGCGGAAGATCCGGTCGCCTTACCGGCCATGCCGCTGTCCCAGCCCGTCTATTCGATCACCCTCGGGGGCCGGTCGGCCTGTGTTACCCCGAGCCATCGCGGGCAAGCGCGGGCTGAAGGGGGTCAGATCGATATGACTTCACCGAACTCGAATGTCTTGGCCGCGGTTCTCAGTGGGTCGGTCGCGGCGAATGCCTATTTGGGCTGCCCTGGATCGGCTTCCGAACGATTTGAACTCGTTCAGGACTTTGAGATCACCTGTTCGGATAAGAATGTCAAGACAGCCAAAATGTCACTCGACAGCGTGCTCGCGGGTTTCGTGCGAAGCAAGCATCGCGCGGGAGCGGGAATGCGGCTGGCCACGGCCCGGGTTTGTCCGGTCGGTTCGACCCAACCAGTGATGGTCATCACTCACCCCACGCTCGCCGCCCAAGGGAGCGATGGCCGTCATTGTAACCAGCACTTGCCGACACTCGAGGTGAGCGGCCTACCGCTCGGCCGCTACGCCCTGACGGCCGAGTTCGTTCTCGAGGCCGAGGCCTTCGGCATTGCCGATGCCCACGCCCATGCCGATTTCTCGCCCAGTGGTTCACTCCCCTCAGACTGGGTCCGGACGCGTGATCCATTCCAGGGGGTCGACAAGAAAGATTTCGGGTTTTCGCTAACTCTGACGGTCGCGGCGGACGAAGCGACGGCGATTTCTGAACGAAGAAACCGGACATCCGACGTGCGTCAGGCTACCGTGGTAATGCCAGCCCAGAAAGCGTCCGCCCCCCGTCAGTTTCCGATCAATGAGAAGGGCTTTGGTCGCTTACCGAAGCCCTGAGAGCCCTCACTCAAGCGGAACGGACAGGCCATACGGCGCCATATTTGTCGTGATAAGTCGCAGAATTCGAGCGTAGACACTTTGCGTCTGGGTGGTTGTGCTTCTCTTGTGCGGCTTGCCAAGATGGGAGTACAGCCGAAACTGGGGCTACGGTCCCAGCGGCGGCTTGGGGCTGGTGCTAGTGATCGTGCTGATCCTTTTGCTCTTGGGGTACATCCCCCGTGGTTTCTGATCGGGGAACCGATTAACAGTTGCTCCGCCAAGAGCGACCATTGAGGCGCGCTCCAACGACGGGATCGTCTCGTCGGTGTCAAGCTTAGCAGCGAGCACGAACGGCCGGGCAGACCTGGGTGGTTGGACGCTTACGGCCATCCCGTTCCCGCGCAGGACGTACCATGGCTCGAGAAAAACATCGCTCGGATGCGGCCGCCGGTCCTCCGCCAGGTGTCGACGCCGCGTCGACCAAAGATAAGGCATTCGTGACCCCAGGGCGGGTGCTGGTCGTCACGAGTGTGATGCTGACCTTCATCTCCGCGTGGCGTGTCGCGGCGATCGTCCTGTGCGATCTGGCGGGCACGGCCTATTACATCGGCGGCATCGTCGAGTCGCAGATCGGCAAGGCGGCCCCATGGTTCATCCTGGCGGTCATGCTGTTCAGCTACGCGGTGCGGAGCGTCTACATCGAGAGCTGCTCGATGTTCGTCCGCGGCGGCGTCTATCGGGTCGTGAAAGAGGCGATGGGCGGCTCGCTCGCCAAGATGTCGGTCTCGGCCCTCCTGTTCGACTACGTTCTGACCGGTCCGATCAGCGGCGTCTCTGCCGGACAATACATCGTCGGCCTGGCCAACGAGGTACTGGGCCATTACCGCGTGCGCTTCGTGATCCCCACGACGTGGGGCTCGGTGGCGATCGCCGCGGCGATCACCCTGTATTTCTGGAGGGCTAACGTCCGGGGTATCCGCGAGTCGAGCGACAAGGCCCTGAAGATCATGGCGGCGACCACGGTGATGGGCGTCTTGATGATCGCCTGGTGTCTCCTGACCATTGCCGTCCGCCCCGAGACCCGCCACCTGCCCCCGGCCGCTCCCGACCTTTCCAGCAAGGTGGACCCGGAGGGGAGACCGATCATCAACGAGGTCACCGGCAAGCAGCAGGATCCGCTCGGCTGGCTCGCCGGAACTGCGGTGGCCGAGAAGCTACGCGACCCCTCGAAAGTGAATTGGTTCAGCTTAATCGGGATGCTCGGCATCCTGATCGCGTTCGGCCACTCGGTGCTCGCGATGAGCGGCGAAGAGACACTGGCCCAGGTCTACCGCGAGGTCGAGAGTCCCAAGCTGCCTAACTTCAAGAAGGCGGCATTCATCGTTTTCTTGTACAGCCTCCTGCTGACCTCGCTGATCAGCTTCTTCGCCGTGATGATCATTCCCGACGGACCTCGGATCGAGACCTACAAGGACAACCTGATCGGCGGCCTGGCGATGAGCGTCATCGGGCCGAAACCGGCGAGGTTGGCCCTCCACGCCCTGGTCGTCTTCGTCGGGTTCTTGATCCTGGCCGGCTCCGTCAACACGGCCATCGTGGGGTCGAACGGCGTCCTGAACCGGGTGGCGGAAGACGGAGTGTTGCCCGCGTGGTTCCTCAAACCCCACCCCCGCTACGGCACGACGTCGCGCCTCCTGAGCATGATCGCGGGACTCCAGCTCTTCACGATCGTCGTGAGTCGGGGGGACGTCATCGTTCTAGGCGAGGCATACGCCTTCGGCGTGGTCTGGAGCTTCGTGTTCAAGTCATTGGCCATGCTGGTGCTGAGGTTCCGGAGGCCCGGACATCGCGAATTCGAAGTGCCGCTCAACGTCCGGATCGGCCGTTACGACGTGCCGGTCGGACTTGCCCTCATCTTCTTGGTGCTCACGGCGGCGGCGGTTGTGAACCTCTTCACCAAGACGGTCGCGACGGTCAGCGGCGGAATCTTCACGGCGGTCTTGTTCGGAATCTTTGTGGCGACGGAGTGGTATTACGGTCGCGGCGAACACGTCGATCACATGGAACAGTTCAACGAGGAGACGGCCGACCGGTTCACGCCCGAGGCACTGGGCCTGAGCAAGCCCGAACGGAAGATGATCGCAGTGCAATCGCGGAACAGCCTGGAGGCACTCCAGGCGGGCTCTGGACGAAACCGACGCGGAGAAGACGGATATCGTGGTCGTGGCCACCAAGGTCGTGCCTCGACGTGCCGCCGCGCCGGGTCCCGGCCTGACCAACTCCGACCGGGCGCTGCTGACGAATGTGGTGAAATTGGCGGAGGAGGCCGGCAAGCCTGTCCGGCCGCTGGTCGTGCCGACGGACGACCCAGCGACGGCCTTGGCCCGGATCGCCCGCGCGATCGGCGCACGGGAACTTTGGATGGGACCTGGACGCTGGCGAAGACCAGAGAAATTGATCGACCGGATCGCCCGCGCCTGGTCCGCGGCCGCGGCCGGCGAGGGGAACTCGACACCCCTGACGGTCCGCATCGTGGGGGAAGGTCAAGACGTGCGTCGAGAGCTGAGGACGACGCCGGATCGCCCCGGTAGAGTTGGTGGAGGGTGAGAAATCGATCGTAAGCGTTGCGTCTGCCTCGCAATCGTCCCTGCCGACCGACGAATGTCACCGCAAAAGTGGCCGATCTGGTTGCGCTGGTCAGGTCCTTGGACTAAGATCAGTCCATGACAGACGGTGCTCAAGCAATCCGGAGCCCGCGGCAAGTGTCCTTGTAGCTTGCCTCCAACTGCAGCGGCACGTGGAGCCGATCGGTCAACCACAACGGCAGCGTCGGCAACGGCGAGCCGATAGCCAGTTGCGGCGGACTTGTCGTTTTCGAAGGCCGCGACGCCGATTTCGATCGCCGGGCCCACGTGAACGCGAACGCCGCTCCGATATTCGCGCGGCAAGATGGTGTTGAGCCCGAAAGCAATGGTTCCCGGCCACGCGCCGTGAAGTTCTTCCCAGGACGCGAAGTCGGCCAACGGCGGACGAAAGTGATCACGCAGCGGCATGCGGGTGTCCTCCTGACCCTCATTGTATCGGCCTGCGCGGTCGCTCGTAACCGGCCGATGGCCGATAACGTCACGACGACGAGCCCGCGGCCTAGTTCCACCGGGCGACATCCCTCCCGCGCTGATGCACGGCAGGGGATCGAAACCCGGGTGACCCGGCGGTCGGCTCGCCGAGCTGGATGGCGTGGGCGATGCCAAACAGTCTGCTTCTGCAGGTTGGAAGCGGCCGGAGGGCGTGGCGTTGCGCCGATCGCGTGAGCCATGGCTGAGCTGCTGCTGGCAAACCACGCCAAACGACGGGTGTCTGAAATCACCCTCGCCAACGGACGATAAGAAAGAACACGGGAACTGATTTGACGCCCAGGAAGAAAAAACTCAAAACTAGGTCTGACCCCCAGGAGGAGCGGGTCGAGGAGCAGCTCGGTGAGATTCTTAAGCGGCTCGATCGGCGGGCGGACGGCGACTAACTGCCGAAAGGACCGCTGCAGGAATGATTGGGGAGGCGGACCCGCAGCGAGGCGAAGTCGCTTGGCGCATTGCGGGGCGTCACGGGTTTCTTGATTCTTGCGTACCGAACGGGTTTGCCCACGGCGGCCGCCGGTCTTGAGCGAGCCGCCGTGGCGCGTCCCGCCGTACCGGCTGCGGCGTGCTGTTCGAGGCTCCTTCCATTGCGGTGGCTTTAGGTGGGAATACCGTCGGCACTTGCCCATGGGGCAGCAATACGATCACGTACGTGTATAGTCGCGAATTAAAAAGATAATGACGTGGGGACCGGTGGCCTCCTCGATGACGCACTGACGCGCAGTGCAACGGGGGGCGTCGCTATGGCTTGCTGGCGCGGATCAAAAGCGAGTTGGACCTGCGGCGGTTTCCCCCCATTCCGCGGATGACCAAGCAATTCGAGCGGTTATACAACGGACGCACCGCAGCGGAGCGGGTCAATGCCCGCTTGAAGCTGTACTGGGGCGTCGACGACGACAATGTGGTGGGTGCGCGACAGTTTGACGCGATGGTCGGCGTGGTGATGCTGGTGCACCTGGCCCTGGCCACGACGCTGGCATGGAGCGGACGCGGCATGATCAAGACCTGGGGCGGGACGCGCCTTGGCCCGATCGCGCAGGCCCTGAACTAGGCGATCGAGCGAGAGAGGTCCTGCGCAAAGCGGCTGAGCGAATTCGACATCGTTTGCAATACCCCAAGATCGTCATGTGGCCCGCAGCCGGTCGATGCCGGGGATTTGGGCTCTTATCAATCTTAAGTGCCACATCACTATTTCCACGCCTGCTCTCTCATGCCCGTATCCCGAACGCCCGTCCCGCAGCGCTGACGTGGAGTGGAATCGAAGACGCTCTCTATCCGAAGAAAGGATGCAGATGCTGCGCGACCAAGTCTGGCTTGCCGTCGTCCTCTGGGCCGTTGTGCACCAGATCGGGAAAGATGACGCGTTCGACGCGTGGTAGCGTGCGCTCCAGACCATCGAGCGCCACTCCCAGGAAAGCAGGACTCTTGGTTCCACCGAGGAGCAGGACGTACGGCCGCCGAATGGGTCCGTGGTCAGCCGAATGTTCTCCCGAACGTGCGCTCAATCTTGCTCGTCGAAAACCCTTGACGACCGGATAAACGCCCCCGCTAGCTCGATGGGGCGTCCATAGCCGTGAATGAGCCGCCATTCGTATTCGTTGAGGAGCATCTCTGTCGCAACTTTCATTCTGCATTCGACGTAGGAATCGTCGGAAAGCTCGCGCCTTGTGAAAACGACCAAGGCGCGCGTATCCGCAGGCGATTTGAGCACAGCGTTCGACGCGCTCCTGGAGCAGACTGCGAGGGTCGCTACGCACGAAGCGCTCGGCGTCGCGCAAGATGGCCTCCGCCAGGTGAAGCCGCTTCGCGGGCCAACGATGGGCTTTTGCGAGCAGCACACTGTTTTCTACGACGGTGCTGGCAGTAATGTCATCTATCTTAAACAAGCTCTCGAGAATCGTCCTTGCTCCGCTGATCACCTGGTCAGCGTCGTCGAAGAATCCCTGTTGCTGTAGTGACTGATCGATTGATAAGAGGAGACGAAGGACGTCGAGCATTCCCCGTGAAACCGTTTTAGAACCACGTACCGTGCGAACGGCGTCGGAGATCGCTCCTAAAATCGACTGCTTCGCATCGGCCTTAAGGCTTCCATAGCGCGTGCAGATCACGGCGACCTCTTTCAAGGCTGCAACGACCTGTAACGCGGCAATTCGATTTCGTGCGAAGTCAACGCCATCTACACTGCCGTTTGCTTCGAGAAACGGGCACAAGGCTTCGCAGAGTCTACCGACCGCTGCGTCGACGTCACTGCTTCGGAATTCGATCACATTTTGGTGCGGGTGAATCTTGGCGGCAACCTGTTGCGCAGCCGTATGCTTTGCGAACGCAATACGTTCTTCGACCCACGCTGCGGTAGGCGGATCATGTTGGGGATTGCCTCGCTCTCGGTTAATGCGGTCAGATGCACGATCGATGAGGCGCAGGGCGATCTCGGACTTACCGATTGCGGCGAGCATCGCCGCCGCGCCCGCCTCGATGCCAGCGTTCCAGTACCCGTTTCTTCCAGCAACCTCGTCGGCCGAGGTCATAATCGAGAAGGTCGGATCGAGGTCCAGTGCAGTGATACCGGCATACCAGCGCACGCTCGGCGGGGTCGCGCTATAGAGCTTTCCACAGCTCACGCCAGGACGCTTGCCGTTTTCGGCGTCTCGGATCATGGTCGCCAAGCCGACAGACTCAGAACTCGCCCAGCGAAGTTGAGCTTCTCGCGATCTGGGGTAGAGGTTAAGGAGCCCGACTAGGTAAAGTGCGATCACCGGACAGACGAGTAGGAAACCACGGATAAGTCCCCGGATCGACCACCAGCCGAACCCGGTGGGAGGCCAAGTGAACGCGTTATCGACGTGCAAACTTTGCCCGGGAACGATCGTCGCATCCGAGCCGGGCTCGGAACATGCGGGATCGATCACGGACGCGATTCGTCGGAGAATCTTGTCGTTCTTAAAGTAAGTCGTGTGGATCAGAAGGTCTGTCCACTCGCCACCTTCGCAAAGCGCATCTGACAAATAATGTATTAGCGAGACGGCTGCCATGGATGGGACACCCAGATTCGACCGCAGCGCTTCGACGATTCTCGGCGCAGCCGCACGCGTTGCCTTCAATAACTTCTTACATTCGCTCGAAGCGGGCCCAGCGAAGCGGCCGAGAACTCCTCTTTCGATTGCCTCATTCGGCAGTAGCCCGGCGAGCGTGTATTTCCTCAGGAACCAGTCGCGTAGATATCCCGAATACCTGAAGCCTCGGGGACTCTCGGCTTCCAAGGGGATAGGCGTCGAAGACACGAAGCCAATCCGCAAGCCGGGCAGGTCATCGCCATGCGCGTGGGCTCTAAATCGCGCGAGCACAAATTCGTCAACAAGTACAGCGAAGACCTCGTTATAGCATGGTCGAACAATCCAGTCATAAAGCTGTTGAATCGGCAGGAGAACAAGAGTGGGAATTGTGCTGGTCGAAAAACGCGCCTCTAAAGGAAGAGCCTCGGGCGTCCGGCTGCGTCCCGCCAGGCCGTAATCGCGCACGCCGGTCGCGGGATCCGAGGTAACAACGGGCCCCTGATTCCGTACTGCGCTTTCCGCAGCGCGTTGATGGCCTCGTCGCTCGTTAGACAGGCGATGTATTTAAACCGGCCGCAAAAAAGGTCCCAGGCGTCGCGCACTCTCTTCACCCGCTTGCCGCATTCTAGAATTCGATAAATGAACAATATAAGCGACCACAGACACATCACCAGCAGGCCCAGCGCCGCAGCGCGTAGAGTGCCGCCGGCGCAAGGACCGGGCTCGTCAATTCCGAGCCACGCACTAAGGATACCACTGATTGAATCCCGAATGCATACCACATCGCCATTAGCAGCAGTAGAAAGATCGCTTCGGGAATGGACCTCAGCAAGCGGTAGGACTCTAGCACGCGCGCATCCGCGTACTGCGCCTCGCTACACTGGGTGACCGAAACCTTGAAGAGCCGGTAAGCCGCTAGAATTAACAGCGCGGGAGCGAGCATCCAGATCGCATAGGTCATTGCAAACGCCAAGAATGCCTTGAGCGGTCCGATATCGACGAGCTCACCTACCGATCGCCAATAATCCCAGAACCAGTTCCACTGCCGACTAGCCACCCAGACAGTCCCAACCAGCAGCAAGAGCGACTTCAAGCCCCCTGAGCTGGGGACGTGGTGAAAGAAGGGAGTGCCGACAGTCGTCCAAGACTTCAGGTGCGTTAGTGGCTGGCCCTCGGAGTCGCCGGCGGCCTGAGCTCCGTCGACGGCGAGCTGAAGCCCCTCCCACAGCACCGACCCTCCGTGGCTATGAGCCACGACGTGGTAGTCTAAGCCTTGCTCATCGTACCAGCGCAGGCAGGTTAACAGCTTTCTGGCCGCCAATCGGCGCGAGCGCTCACTATTGCGACCGGACCAACGGAAAACCCCGTCCAAAACCCGCTCGGCGCGGCCGCCGACCTCAATCTTGTCAGGATTCACGACATGCTGCGGGCCCAGCAGTTTCTCGAGCTTCTGAACTACATCGCTGTCGCGCTGAAACCAACCCGGTCCCTCCTCGAGCTCGACGTAAGAAAACGTTCCGTGAACGAGGATCACATAATCCTTGTTCCCGGCTGGCCTCACCTGCGGAGTTTCAGGGCTAGTTGCCATGGGTGGACTCCTTGCGCGTGCAAGCTGCTCGGAAAACAATTGTGCGTTCAGCATCCCCCACTATTGACTATTCATCTCAAATTATCTAGTTTACCTAGATATCGCCACCCACCACAATTTTTCTCTGGAGTAAGAACCATGGCACCCATCCGCGCTTGCTGGTCGCACCGACTAATCCTCGTGGCGTTCGTCGCACTGCTGGCTTCACCTGAGGTTCGAGGGGAAGATCGATTCAAGATCTACGTGCGGAACCTCGACGGGACGCCGCTCTCAGGAGTAACCGTCCAGGCGTGGGAGCAACTCGAGCCGAGTCCCGTACTCGGTCGGCAGGCGACGGCGAACATCTCTACGACGAGCGTCGCACTCGGAGACAACCTAGTCTTCGTGGGAGCAAGTATCGTCCACGTCGGAACCATGCTCGCGGACGCCGTGTCGGATGATAAGGGGCAGATTGACGTCACCTTGAAGACCGAGCCCGACAAGCGCACCATCGTTTTTTTTGCTAACCGGAAAGGGGACTTCGCATCCGCCATGGTGCCCTTCCTCGTAGATGCCACCGAGTTCGAAATCCCCGGGACTGGCCGCGTAAAAGATGAAGTGAAGACACACACCCTGTACATCGCCGTACCCAAACTACCGGCCGTGCCGGCCAAGGCACTTCCGGGTCCCGCGCCTTCGGCTCAACACGCTTCGAATGACGCTCCGGTCCCCCCCGCTGACGGGTCACGTTCGGCCGTCGTCGTAACCGAAGCGGTTTTGGGTAAATCCCAAGGGTCGTAACTTTTGCGTAGGGTTGTCGGACAAGAGTGTAAAACCACTGCACTGCGGCCACGACAACACGATTCAGACTGATGACGCCTATCAAGTCTGCAGGGAATCGAGACGGGCTAGCGCGCAAAGCTCCGAGCGCCGAGCGGTTGCGACCCGAAGACCCGGGCCTGAATTGGGGCCGGCAGCGCCTAGTGCTCCGCAAACCTATCGCACCAGCATATCACTGAGCGACCGTCCTAGACCCCTTAGATTGATTCCGGCCCCAGGTTAGCACACGCGAGTGGACTGGTGCCAGTACCGCAGCGCAACTCACGCGCTTTTCGACTCCCCCTTATCGGCGAACCGCAGCCAAGACCGTCAACATCGTCCGCTGGCCGATGGACTTGTTCAATAGAAAAGTTTCGGAAAGTAATATCGGTGGCAGTACGATCCTTACGGGCGTACTAACGGGAATGCCAGAGACTCACTTTCTGCTCCACGAAAAGCAGGTGTCCGGTAAGAAGGTTGACCACGCCACGGGACGTGAACGCTCTGGATCGTCGGCGCACGGGTTTAGGAGCGGGCCACACCGACCGGCTGGTCGATCAGCGACCGTAACAACCGCTTGTTGAGTGGCGCGGGATACTCGCGCCACGTCGGTTCCCGCCAAACCATGAGCACGCTGGACACGGCCGAGCCGAACCATCGCTCGGGCAGCCGCTGACGGGCACTCGCGTACCGCCTGGCCGCGCACGACCTGGTGCCGAGGTCCGTTGTGCCGCACGGGGGCTGCCTCCAACGGCCGCCGTCGTCACCCTCGAAGGCACTTGACCTTCGATGGTACATCTGCCCTCGGCGTTTTCTGTCCTTGGCGTTTTCTTCGGCTCCGGATGCCAAGGGCTGTCTTCGATGCCTCACCAAGCGCGCCCTCACCAACGGTCGATCAGCGAGAGCGGTGACTATTGGGTCCTGCTCCACAATCCTTCTGAGGCCTACCGCGCCATCCTCCGAGGAATGTGGTCCCTCAAAAGGGGGAAACTGCCAGGCGCATCCTCGGAGTCACGGCGCGCGCGATGGATCCGTGTGTCCGCGTCCAGAATGGTTCTGCTGGTAAAGACGGCCACATTTGCTGGATATTCGAAGCTTCCAAGACACGCACTGTGCGTGAGAAACACGGCATCCACGGATGGTTGACTTGCGAGCTTTGGGTGTCCGCCTCGCAATTCACTGGCCCGGCTCGCCTATCCGATCGTTCGCCGAACGCAGAAACACTCCGGCCGGGAATCGGCGGCAGCGATGTTCCACGCTCTTCGTCCAGTTGCGAGCTATCGTGCCGAGATGACGCGGCTTATGGACAGTCCATCAGAAAGCTTGGTGTTTCGCCTAGGTCGAGGTCGATCGCCGCCGGATTTGATTCGATCGTCGGGTTTGGTCGGTTTTCATACAAACGTTCAGTAAAAAAGCGTCAAAAAATGGTTGCGAACTATCAATCGGCGCGGATTTTTTTACTGAAACCCTGAAAAGGACTTACGTCTGTTTTTTCACGGCCGTCGCGCTTGCCGCGTTAAGCAAAATCAAAAAAGAGCGCATACTGTATGTGTATGGCGCCAGCGCTGAGGCTGCGCCCCTCGATGTGCGGCTCATTTGTCGCTCTCTTGCTGCCGGCCCGGCTGCGCGTAATCGAGGATAGGTGGGGGCATCGCAACTCCCAAACCACGGTTCGCTACACCGAGCTTTCACCCGATCGACTCCGCGGCACCTTGCCGGACAAGGAGGAAACATGGCTACTCGAAACCATGTTCGGCGATGATCACCGCGAAGCCGTTCCGGCCGGAGAGGATCCGGATCGTGAGGAATACTCAGCCGGTGAAGGTATGGGACGCCGCGATATAATGGACCACCTTGATGCATCGATAGGAGTCTCCCACGGAGCGTCGATGATGTCCACAATTACCCCCCCTCAAGCGACTCCAGAGCCTGAGCCGCTGGCCCTTCCGGCCGTGCATCGATTCACGGTCGACGAATACGAGCGGATGGCGGACGTGCTGGACATTTCCCAAGTTGAGCTCATCAATGGCTATGTGGTGAACAAAGTGAGCATAAAACCGCCGCACTTCTGGTCGGTAGACGTCCTCGAGGAATTGCTCAGGGCCTTGCTTCCGGTGGGCTGGTGCCTCCGTCGGGAAGGCCCGGTGCGCATCCCTGACTTCGATGAGGCCGAGCCGGATCTGGCCGTAGCGCGGGGCTCGCGTGAGGATTATCGCACACGCCATCCCGAGCCTCGCGACATCGCGCTTCTGGTCGAAGTCGCGGATGCGAGCCTTGACCGCGACCGCGGGGAAAAGCGGGCCGCATACGCCAAAGGACTCGTCCCGGTTTACTGGATCGTCAACCTGATCGATCGCCAGGTCGAAGTGTACTCGAATCCTGAGCCAGCAGGATACAGGGACCGCCGGGTGTTCAGGCCGGGAGAGAATGCTCCGGTCGCGCTCGATGGGGTTGTCGTCGGGGAAATCGCGGTGGCGGCGATCATGCCCTGAGCGGCGCGTCTCATCCATCCGCCGCGTGTCCTTACGTCCACGATCGTATTGGTACACGTCAACAAGAGTTCGCTTGCGATGCAACGGAACGATGACGACGGGACCCATCTGATCGACATTTTATACAAAAGTTCAGTATCATCGGCGAGTCGTCGAAAGTGACCGTCGGCGCGATTTCTGGACGGTCGTCAACCTCGGCGCTGGGCAATGGCCTGGTGCCCGTCGATCTGCCGGTAAAAAAATTGGCAGATAGCACGACAATCTGCCACTTTCCGATAAGCGATTGGCAGCGCTGGCATCGGGCCGCGCTGTGATATCCCCACCGAATCACTCAGCCATAAGCTCCATTAACCTAAAGATTTGCGCGTGGTCTACCTCAAGTCTGCCGATGGCCTGGCGGCGCGCTTCCGCATCGCCTGCAGGAGCCGCGAGAGACTCCGAACCCTCGCTCAAAACCTGCCATTTACTGCCAAAATCGCGAATCGCGGAGATTCTTGCATTTAAGCAGGGCGTCCGCGCCCATAATGAGTAGACGGAATTGATAACTTCGGAGTCGACGAGAGGTGATGCCCGATCAGTTGAGCGATGCGATCTTGCTGGAGCAGTTCGTGAGCCGGCGCGAGGAGGCGGCTTTCGACGCACTCGTCCGGCGGCACGGACCGGTCGTGGAAAGGGTCTGTCGTCGGGTACTGCGCAACGAGCATGACATCGAAGACGTGCTCCAGGCGACGTTCCTCGTGCTGGCCCGAAAGGCGGCAGGAATGCCCTGGCGCGAGTCGGTCGCAGGCTGGCTCTGCGCCGTCGCCCATCGGCTCGCGCTCGCGCGCGTGCCGACAGATCGCGACGAAGCGCACGTGTCGCCTCGCTCGCGGCGCTGCCAAATCGGCCACTGGCCTCGGCTGCCGCGTGCGACGTGACCGGCCTGCCCGAAGATTGCCATCCCGCGTTGGACCCGTGGGACGAGGCGGAACACCGCGACTTGATACAGGTACTCGACGACGAACTGCTGCATTTGCCCGAGAAATACCGGGCGCCTGTCGTTCTCTGCTACCTGGAGGGAAGAACCCACGCAGAGGCCGCCCGCGAGCTCGGGTGGCCGGCCGGTTCGATGTCGCGGCGGCTCGAGCGCGCGCGGTCGCTCCTCAGGCGGCGGCTGGTTTGCCGCGGAGTGTCGCTGGCGATCGCCTTCTTCGGTGCGGCTCTAGCTCTTTATGCGGCGGTGCGGGCCAACCAGCGCGACTCACAATCAATCCGAACGATCCACCAGGCCATGACATCGCTCGCGCATCGTTCAGACGACCGCGTGCGGCACCACGGTTTTCTCGCGCTGGCCGACGGTTCTTGGTCGTCGAGCGATGCCGACGCGCTGGTGACCCTCGCGCCAAGCCACGCAAGTCGCGCAAGCGATCCGAGATCATGACCCCGGAAAGGACCGTGAATCATGGCGCAGGCTCGCCGGTGCGCTGGGGCTGTCGGCTGATCAGCTTGCCGAGGCTGCATCGCAAAATGACCGGCCCGCCATGGTCGTGGCCGCTCGCCGGCTGAATTCCAGTTGCGTGAACTGCCACAATCTCTTTGCCCCCAAGCGCGAGCGCCCGCCCGAATCGAATGCGGCCCTGCCGGCCGGGTGATTTGACGTCTGGTCCATGGTCGTGTGTGCGGCTAAAATGAAAGGGCGGTCGGCGTCGTTCGCAGGACGAACGTTCCCACCCTAGGTCCCTCCCTTTAAGATCCTTCCCTTCCCGGGTAGGTGCGAAATTATGGCGACAGCCGCCAAGCGTGTACCACCGTCGTCTCTGCCGCCGCAGCAGGAATTGAAACGGGTTCCTCGACCATCCTTGATCGATAGGGCCGCCGTCTTGGTCGATCGAGTCTACCGCTTCCTGGCGTCGCTCAAGCTGGCGGTGTTCTCGCTCAGTACACTGGCCGCCACGCTCGGGTACGCCACATTCTTTGAATCGTGGTACGGCACGGGGGCGGCCCAGGACTATATCTATCGCAGCCCTGGGTTCGCGGTTCTGCTGGCCTTCCTGGGGATGAATATCCTCTGCGCGGCCTTGATCCGCTTCCCCTGGAAGAAACGCCAGACCGGCTTCGTCGTCACGCACGCCGGGCTCCTGACCGTTTTGGTCGGCGCGTTCTACTCGGTACGGACGAGCGACGAGGGTCAGGTCGGCATGCTCGAGGGAGACGTCAAGAGCGAGCTCGTGCGGGTCGACCACCCCGTGATCCGAATCTGGGAAGTCGACCCGCACACGCGGGAGCGGTCGCCGCGAGTTCGACCTGCCGTTTCGCCCCGGTCCGTTTGAGTGGGGACCGGGCAAGCCACAGCAGCCGGGTGCCCTCCAGCGCGTGCTCGGGCTGGTCTCACGGGGAATGCTCGGTTCCGCGGGCGAGACGAGCGAAGTTTTGACGAAGCCTGGCGATCCGTTCCGGTTCGAGGTGAAGGAACACTTGCCCGCGGCCGCCTCCGCGGTTGTGCATGTCGCCGACCCTGACGGCGCACCCATGGCCCGCATCGGGCTGCAGTTCAAGGCCCCGGGCATGCTCAAGCCGCAAGACGCCTTTCGCTCGGAGGACGAGCACTGGTTTGGGACCGACCGGAAGTTTTGCCGATTCGTGCGCAGCCAGCCGCCGGCCCTGGTCGCGTTCTCTTTGTCGACCGGCCCGAGCTTGTCCAGGACTTCCTCAAGCCGCCCCAGGACCCGGGCACCAAGGGGGTCGCGAGGTTCCGCTATCGCGATCGATCGGGAAAGGAGCGCGTTTTTGACTGGGCGCTCGAAGGTCAGGACGACAAATCGATCGCGCTGCCCGAAAGCGACCTCACGGTCTCCCTCGTCGAGACGGCCGAATTCCCCACCTCAGTCGAGGCCGCCTCGACCGGGTGCTGGGCGACGACCCGATTCCGATTGCCGTGTTCAAGATTCAGTCTGGCGGCAACGAGCCGGTCACTCACATGGCCCTTGCCAACTTGCCGATGGTCCCGAACGTGATGCCCGCAGCCGACGAGTCTGCGAGGCGCGGCGCCCGCTCAGCCGCTGGCGGCGATCCACTACATGGTCACTCCGACCGTCGACCCCGACGTCAACCGCCGGTTCGGGCAGATCGAAGTGCTGGCTACGGCCGGACGGGCACCTGTACTATCGAGTCTATGGCGCGGCAAGGAACAGTAAGGGCGAGCTGCGTGCGGCAGTGGCCCACTGGACCAGGGCAAAGCCGATCGTCGCGTTTGGTGGCGTGCCGAACATGCCGATGACGATCACGTTTCAGGTCGACGACTACCTGCCGCCGGCGTCGAGAAGCGGATTTACGAGCCGGTCGTTCTGCCCAAGGGACAGATGGGCAACGGGATCGCTGCGTGTCGGGCCGAGATGACCGTCGACGGTCAGACCCAAGGAGGTCTGGCTCGGCCGTTCCGGAAGCCTCGACCCGCCGCACGCCGCACACCGTCGCATTTCGGAACTCCGTCTACGAGATCAGCTATGACGTCGATCGCAGACCACTAGGCTTTGAGCTCCGGCTCGACGACTTCGACACGGGCTTCGAGCCCGGCACAGAGCAGGCGACTCATTACGAGAGCAAGGTCAGCTTGACCGACAAGTCCGCGGGAATCAAGGACCAGCCATACTTGATCTATATGAACCACCCCCTCGACTATCGGGGGTACACATTTTATCAATCGAGCTTTATCCGCGAGAGCGACCCGCACACGGGCCAATTCACGGGCGAGTTTCAGTCGGTCTTCCAGGTGGCCAGCAATCCCGGACGGCCGGTGATCTACCTGGGATGCGTGCTGGTGGTGGTGGGCACGTTCCTCCAGTTCTACATGCGGGCCGGCATCTTTACCGACGGCGGCAAACGCGAACGCGAGCGCGCGGCTGCGAAAGAAGGCGAATGCTGCCGCCGAGGCCGACGAGCCCTAACCGGGCGCCGTCGGTCGTCACGCCGTGCGCGAGCCGGCATCACTGCGAATTCGATTGCAATACATGCGAAGTGCGACCAGTCGCGGGGGAGATGAGAAAATGACGCGAATCGGCACACGACTCTTTGGATTAGTGCTCGCCGGCGCCCTGGCGGCTCTGTTGCCGGCGCGGGCAGCGGACGAGAGCACGGCGCTCGGCTCGGGACCAGCCTACGACGCCTTGGGCAAGGTCCCCTCGATGCACGAGGGCCGCGTCAAGCCGCTTGACACGGTCGCCCGCGAGGAAGTCAAGCAGGTCTACAGCCGCGAAACGATCAAGCTGCGCAACCTCGATCGGGAAATCGACCGATGTGCTCGATCCGGAGCCGGCCTCGAAGCGAACAAGCAGCGAGAAGCCCGAGACGTGGGGCCACGTCGGCGCGTTTCTCGGCTGGACGATCAACCCTGATTTCTGGGACGAGCAGCCGTTCATTCTGGTCGACTATCTCCCGCTGAGGCGCCAGCTCATCGCACCAACCCTCGCGTCGCGGTTGAAGGCGATTGCCGCCAAGCTCGACCACGCCCGCCGACGAGAAGGCCGAGATCGAGAAGCTGGCCGGCAATTCGGCGATCACGAGCGCCGAGCTCACTCAGCTTCGTCAGAGCGCTCTAAACTGCCGATCAAGGACCGCCGGACGATCGCCGAGCTGGCGGTGAAGCTGAGCGAAGAACACAAGTGGCTCGCTCCGCGCGAGCTTGAAGAGGCGCAGATATCGGTCGAGGGGCAGACCATCTCCTTCGTCGAATGGGCCGGCGAGCTGCAGGAGCAGCAGCGGCGCTAGACCGCCAACCCGCAATCGGCCCCGCGGCTGACCGACGTCGAGCGGCGGGCGGTCGAGGTCGCGATGCGGCTCTCAGACTTACAAGGGCTACAGCGGAGAAGGGTTCGTCACGAGCGGCATCGTCCTGATCATGCCGCGTCCGTTCAGCGCGAAGGCGCTTGCGGCCACCAGCCAGGCGATCAAGGAGACCCGCGAGAAAGGCAGCGAGCGCGACATGCCGCTTCTTCAAGCGCGACGAGATCAAGGCGTTTGCCACGTTCTGGAACGACATTCCGCGCAAGGATCGTCATTTCCCGACCGAGGACGCGACCTTTGACGAGCGTTACGCCGCGTGGCTGCGCGACAACTCCGTCTGGGTGCCGCTCAAGGTGATGCTCAAGTCGCAAGCCCGACGAGCTGGTCGAGCCGGTTATCCCCGAGAGCGAGGTGCGCGCGTTTCTCGACGCCGTATCAAGACTCTGTCGCAGGCCGAATCGAGCTCGCCGGGCCGGGTGTCGAGCGAGCCGGCGCTCGGGTTCTTGAACGCCTCGCGTGCGCTGGGAGAGGCCGTCAACCCGACCAAGTATCCCAGCGACAACAGCGATCGATCGCGAGACTCATTTCAACGCAATGAATCCCTTCTGGCAGGCGCCGTACGCCTATGGCTCGGCGGTGCTGCTCTTGCTTCTCGGGCTCGGGTTTGGCTCGCTCGGCGGCAAGCCGTCGCTCCTCGTACGCTTCGGCTCGACGCTTTACCCGCATCGGGATTGCGGCCCTGGCCGTCGGAATCGCACTCGAAGCGTACGGCTTTTATCTCCGCATGCCGCATCTCGGGATGGGCCCCGGTCACCAACATGTACGAGACGGTGATCTGGGTCGCGATGGTGGCCGCGGTGCTTGTCGTTCATCTTCGAGATGATCTATCGCCCGCGCATTCTTCGCACTGGCCGGCTCGGCGCGTGGCGCTTCTGGGGACGATCACGGCCGCGAATGTGCCGCTCCTGGACCCGAGCATCAAGAGCTTGCAGCCCGTGCTTCGCAGCAACTTCTGGCTGACGATCCACGTCTTGACCGAGGTTTCGAGCTATGCCGCGTTTGGCCTGGCGTGGATGCTCGGCTGATCACCGCCTGTGCTACTTGACCTCGACCTATCGCCGCTCGCCTCGGTTTGTCGAGCTGGCGTTGCCGCTCTTGATCGGCGTGCCGCTGCTGGCGGTCGGCGGCATCGGCTGGCCGCGTGCTCGGGGCTGTTGGGACCGAACTGGTCGATCGGCGGCGTGCCGGGCTACTCGAGCTCACAGCCTGCGATCGGCAGCGACAACTTGTTTTACGGCTTCACCGCGCTCGCGCTTCTGGGCGAAACGGTGACCTTCGCGGCGCTTGCTCGCGCTGGCCGGCGAAGCCTTGAATCGGGTGCTCTTCGGGCCTTGCATGAATCCGAGGCGCTCGAGTCGGCGCAGTCGGCCGACGGCAGGCCCAGACGCGCGCGGCCAGGCGATGCAGCGCACGGCTGCCGTCGTCAAGCCACTCTCCAATTTCATTTATCGCACGATGCAGGTCGGCGTGCTCTTGATCGCCGCCGGTACGATGCTGGGCGGGGTCTGGGCCGACTATTCGTGGGGCCGCTTCTGGGGCTGGGACCCCAAGGAAGTCTGGGCGCTGATCACGCTTACTCGTTTATCTGATCCCGCTCCACGGCCGTTTCGCCGGCTGGGTCAGCACGTTCGGGCTGGTCGCGTTGTCCGTCGTCTGCTTCCTGTCGGTCATCATGGCCTGGTACGGCGTGAACTTCGTGCTGGGCGTGGGCCTGCACAGCTACGGCTTCGTCGAAGGAGGCTCGCAGGGAATCATGGGCGTGATCATCATGGGAGTGCTGGGGCTTCCCTTCGCTGCCGGCTGGCGCCGGTTCCTGGGCCAGAGCCGGCTCGAAGCTGCGGGAACCGAGAAGGTCACTATCGACCGACGAGTCGGATCAATCTGAATCGTAACGCTAAAGACGCGCACCACCGGTGCTCCCGTGCGGACCGGGATCGAGGCGGATTCTCGCCGATCTCGCGGGCGAAACCGGCCCACTCGTCCAGGTCGATACCAAGCTGATAAGCGGCCTGCTTGATCGCGCACTCGCGGCGAACAGCTCGGCGGCCCGGCGGGAGTGGGTGCGCACGCCGTGCTCCTGGCCTTCGCGAACCTTGACCCCCGCCGCCGCCAGCTTGATGAGCGCCTTGACCACGTCGGCCGCCGGCCCGCGCGGCCGTAGGCATGCCATAGCACTTCCCAGACCTCGTGCGCTTCCCAGTAATAGCCGGCGTTGAAGAGCTCCGCGCCCCGGCGAAACCGCGCTTCGATCGCGGGCTGATGTCTCGCGTCGTGGCCTGCGAGCGGCGCTCGAGCACTCGTCCAAAGGAAATCGCCCTCGCGGCGAGCTCGATTGGGATGCGGCCACGGGCCGCCGGGGACGTAGGAATAGGGCGGAACGGCTGCATTTGGTTCGGCACTGGCCATCGTACATCGACCGCTTTCGGGTTACTATGGAGGGAGCCCGGTGCACTCGAAGCGCACGGGACTTCTGTTTCATGAGACTCGCCGACGGATGGAATTGCAACCGCTCGTCTTGATCAATGCGGTCGGCCTGACCGGCCGGTTGCTGGCACTGGCGCCACGGCTGCAGCAGCTTGGCGCAGACGGGCTGGATTCGGCCGCTCCAGCGAAGTCATCCCGGCGGTGACCTGCACGGCCCAGGCGAGATCTCTTGACCGGCGCGCTTCCGCAAGAGCACGGCATCGTCGGCAACGGCTGGCTGTTTCGCGAGACGGGCGAGGTTCGATTCTGGCAGCAGTCGAACCAGCTCCTCCAGGCCGAGCCGTTGTATGTCGACGGCGCAGCGCCGGCGCAGCGGCGCGGGCATCGTCGTTCCGGACGGCGAAGCTCTTCTGGTGGTTCAACCAGGGGCGCCGGTCGAGATCAGCGTGACGCCCAAGCCGCATTACGGGGCCGACGGCAACAAGGTCTTCGGCATCACGGGCACGCCCGACGGGCTGTGCGAGCGGCTCGAGCGCGAACTCGGCCCGTTCCCGTTCCACACGTTCTGGGGACCGAATGCCGGGCTGCCGTGCACGCAGTGGATCGCCGCGTGCGCCGCGCTCGGTTCTCAAGCGCGATCGGCCCGAGCTGAGCCTGGTGTACCTGCCTCATCTCGACTACGACCCGCAGCGGTTCGGGCCGTCGGGCTGCGACATGGCTCGACTGGTGCGCGAGCTGGATGACGCCTGCGCACCGCTCCTCGACGCGGCGCAGGCCGTCGGGGCGCGGGTGTGGGTCGTCAGCGAATACGGCCATGTCGACGTCAGCGCGGCCGATCTGCTTGAATCGCGTGCTCCGCGAGGCAGGCTTGCTCGCACGTGCGGCCCGGGCCGTTCGGCGAGATGCTCGACACGTTCGGCAGCCGGGCGTTCGCCGTCTGCGACCACCAGCTTGCGCACGTTTACGTCGCGCGCCGCGACTGACGTCGCTCGGGTGCGCGACCTGATCGGCGGTCTGGCCGGCGTGTCGCGACGTTGCTGGCGGCAACGAGCGGCGCGAGATCGGCCTGGACCATCCGCGCGCCGGCGAGCTCGTGGTGCTGGCGCGAGCCGACTCGTGGTTCGCTTATCCGTACTGGCTCGATGACCGCAGCGCGCCCGATTTCGCGCGGACGGTCGACATCCACCGCAAGCCCGGCTACGACCCGTGCGAGCTGTTCTTCGACCCGCGTCTGTGGTGGCCCAAGGGCCGCGCGATCCGGCGGCTCTTGCAGAAGAAGCTGGGGTTTCGCACGCTGTTCGACGTGGTTCCGCTCGACCCAGACCTGGTGCGAGGCAGCCACGGCGTGCCGGCCGCCGAGACTGCAGGATCGGCCGGTCTTGATCGGCGACGGTCCCGAGCCCGTCGGGACCGGGCCGCTCGCCATGACCGACGTCAACGAGACTTGCTGCTTGCGGCGCTTTTCTCGGCTGAGAGAGCAGTTGCAGTCGTGCGGTCCGGTCGATCGCGACGGGCTCGCACCGTCTTGTCGGCGTCCCGCTGACCGACGTCACAATGAGAGTGACTTCGACCGTGACCGACATGCGGCCGCGGTCTCGGGCGGCGAGCGACGCACAGATCTGCGACGATGCGAGGGCGTAGATCGATGCTCCGCTTCACGATGCATTGGCGGTGGATCGGTCTTGGTCGTCTTGTCGACTGCTGCTTCGCGCTCGGTCGCCGCGCCCAGCGCCGGCCGGGGCGGCGTCACCAGCGAGGAAGTGGAGCGGGCCATTCGCGACGGCGTTCGCTTCCTCAAGGAGCGGCAGCGGGCCGACGGTTCCTGGGCCGACGCCGACGGCCGGGCGCAGACCGGCACGACCAGTCTGGTCACGCTCGCGCTGCTCACCGCGGGTGAGAAGCCCGATTCGCCCGCGATCCAGAAGGCGCTCGAATTCCTCCGCGGGTTCGGGCCCGACCAGCTCAACAGCACCTACGCGATCTCGCTGCAGACGATGGTCTTCGCCGCCGCCGAGCCCGAGCGCGACCAGCGCGCGGCTGGTGGCGAACGTCGACTGGCTCGAGCGCGCCCAGATCAAGCCCGGCGACCGGATGCCCTGGCCCGGAACCTGGACCTACCAGGACCAGAAGTTCCAGCCCGGCGACAACTCGAACACGCAGTACGCCCTGCTGGGCTTGAACGCCGCCAGCGAGGCCGGCGTCGTGGTCAGGCCGGAAGTCTGGGCGCTGTCGCGCGCTCTATTTCGAGCAGACCCAGAACCGCGACGGCGGCTGGGGCTACACGCCGCGGCAGCAAGCAGTCGACCGCCAGCATGACCTGCGCGGGGATCTCGAGCCTGATCATCACCGGCACCCGGCGATATCAGGGGCTCGAGTTCCTCGAAGGCGCCACGATCCACAACTGCGGCAAGGGCGGGTTCAACCCCAACCTGCTCCGCGGCATCGACTGGCTGGCGAACGCATTTCGACGTCAACCAGAATATCGGCCACGGCCAGCAGTGGAAGTACTATTACCTTTACGCTCTCGAGCGCGCCGGGCGGCTCGCCGGCGTGCGGTTCTTCGGCCAGAACGACTGGTATCGCCTGGGCGCCGAAGAGCTGGTCTCGCATCAGAACAAGCTGTCCGGGTTCTGGCAGGGCGGCGGCCAGGAGAACGACCTGGTGGCGACCAGCTTCGCCTTGCTGTTCCTGGCCAAGGGCCGCGCTCCGCTCTTGATCAACAAGCTCGGCCATCTGCCCGCGCGACGACTGGAACAACGACCCCGACGACGTCCGCAACATCGTCAACATCGTGTCGCACGACTGGAAGAACCTGCTCACATGGCAGGTCGTCGATCCCACACTTCGCGACGATTCAGGACATGCTCCAGGCGCCGATCGTCTTTTTCAACGGCCACAGCGCGCCCGAATTCAGCGCAGGCCGCCAGGCAGAACCTCCGCGATTTTGTCGAGCAGGGAGGCTTCATCTTCGCCGACGCGTGCTGCGGCAGCCGCGAGTTCGACGCCGGCTTCAAGCGACTGATGAAAGAGCTCTTTCCGGAGGACGAGAAGCGGCTGCGCCCGCTGCCGCCCGACCATCCGGTCTGGCGGGCCAAGCACTTGCTCAATCCCGAGCATCCATCCGCTCTGGGGGATCGAGTACGGCTGCCGGACGGTCGTCATCTATTCGCCGCCAGGACCTGTCGTGCTACTGGAATCAGATCGGAGAACAGCCGGGCCAACCCCGCGGTGCGTCAAGGCCATCAGGGTCGGTCAGAACGTGATCGACTACGCCACGGGCAAGGAGATGCCGGCCGACAAGCTGGCCGTCCACGATGTCGTCAACTTCAAGGCCGCACGCTCCCAAGCGCGGCGCCCTGCGGATCGCCAAGCTCAAACATGCCGGCGACTGGAACATCGCCCCGCAGGCGATCCCCAACCTGATGAAGGCACTGCGGCGGCCGCCCTGAACTTCGATGTCGTGATCACCCAGAAAGACCTGTTCCCGCGCGACCCGGGCTTGATCTACTACCCGCTGGTCTACATCCACGGCCGAGCGTCGATGTCGTTTGGCAAGGACGACCTCGACGCCCTGCGGCGGCATCTCGAACCGGGAGGCGGCACGCTCTTTGCCGACGCCGCCTGCGGCAGCCAGGCCTTCGACGCGTCATTTCGCCGGTTTGTCGCCGAGCTGCTCCCCAACAACCCGCTCGTGCCGATCCCACGCGACGACGAGCTCTACACCAGCAAGGTCGGCTTCGACCTGTCTGACGTCCAGTACACCAAGGCCGCCGGCGGCAGCCGCGATTTTCCCCAGCTCGAAGGCGTCAAGCTCAACGACCACTGGGCATCATCTACTCGAAGTTCGACATCGGCTGCGCCCTGGAACGGCACACCGGCATCGACTGCAAGGGCTATACTCACGAGAGCGCGGTCAAGATCGCCGCCAATATCGTCATTTACTCGACGTTGCCGTGATCGCGACGACGCGCGATGCTCACGGCAGTCTGCTTGAGCCGAGTCGCAGACGGCGGCAAACTGGGTCGCGGCCGGCCGGCCCGGCGCGGGCCAGACGGTCAGAAAGCCCCGGTAGCCGATCTCTTCGAGTGCGCCCAGGTACTCCTCCCAATCGAGCGCGCCGGGAGGATAAGCCAAAACCGCGCGGATTGAGCGCGGATACGCCGGCCGCTCCGGTCGCATCGTTGAGATAGGCGTGCACGACCCACGATGCCGAGCTCGCGCACGCACACGACCGGGTCGATGCCCGCGTGCAGCAGGCTGCCGGGTCGATGCTCGCCGCCAGACCAGGGCGCCGAGTGCGTCGAGAAACGCCTTCAGCTTCTGCACCGGGCTCAGTGCCGGTTTCGAGCGCCAAGCGAGTGCCATGATGGTCGGCCCGCCTGCCGAGCTCGCGCAGAGCGCGGCGAAAGACCTCATGCCGCGGCTGATCCTCGGTCGGCGGGACCGCACCGGCACGCAGCCAGCACCAGCTTGGTGCCCAGCTCATAGGCCATCGCAAACGCGGCGTCGGCCCGGCGCAGCCGTTCGTCGAGCTGATCGGTGGTGTCGAACGGCCGGCGCGTGGGCAGCGACAGGGCCGACGAGCGACAGCTCGACGGTCCGCAAGCACGTGGCGCAGCTCGCGCCGGCCGGTCTCGCCCAGCCGGTGCGGTGCGAGGTCGCCGATCGCGTCGAGCACGACCCCGCGTGCGCCCAGCCGCGCGGCCTCGATGGATCTGATCGCGAACCGACGCGGTCGGGTCGAGTCGAAGTCCCAGCGGATGGCGAATCATGCCACTCAGCACGCCTCGAAGATCGTCGTCACTCCCTGGCCCTGTCCGATGCACATGGTCGCCAGGCCCAGCTTGGCCCCCTGGTCGCGCATCCGGTGCAAGAGCGTGGTCGCGATCCGCGCTCCGCTGGCCCCCAGCGGATGGCCGATCGCGATCGCGCCGCCGCGCGTGTTGACCTTTTCCTCACTGATCCCCAGCAGCTTGAGCACCGACAGCACCTGAACGGCGAACGCTTCGTTGAGCTCGATGCAATCGATCTGATCGAGCGTGAGCCCGGCGCGCTTGAGTGCTTTCTGGGTCGACGGGCACGGGCCCGATGCCCATCTCCTCGGGATTGACGCCGGCGACGGCCATGGCGCGGATGCGGGCCATCGGTTTCAGGCCCAGCTCGCGGGCCTTTTCCTCCGACATGACGAGCAGCGCGGCCGCGCCGACGTTGATCGGCGAGCTGTTGCCCGCCGTCACCGATCCCCCGTCGGGATTGAACGCCGGCGGGCAGGCTCGCCAGCGACTCGAGCGATGTGTCGCGGCGGATGCACTGGTCGGTCGTCAGCAAGCACCTTGCGGCCCGACTCGTCGCGCCCCCAGGTCGGAATGATCTCGTTCTTGAACTCACCCGCGTCGGTCGCCTTGGCGGCGAGTTGGTGGCTGCGCAGGGCGAACTCGTCTTGCTTGCTCGCGCGGAATGCGGTACTTGGCCGCCAGATATTCGGCGGTCAAGCCCATGTTCATGATCGCCTCGCTGTGCTGGCGAAACAGCGAGGGGCAGGGGTTGTAGTCTTTGGTCATCGGCACGTGGTCCATGTGCTCGACGCCGCCGGCGATCTGCACGTCCTCGCAACCGGCGGCGATGCTCATCGCCGCGTCGTTGATCGCCTGCAGGCTGGACGCGCAGTTGCGGTTGATCGTCACGCCCCCGGTCTCCTGCGGGCAGGCCGGCGACCATCGCCGCGATCCGCGCGATGTCGAAGCCCTGTTCGCCCTGCTGCATGCACGCAGCCCCAGCGCACGTCTTCGATCTCCTTCGGGGTCGATGCCCGTGCGCTTCAAGAGCGCCTGCGATGACGTGGGCCGACAGGTCCTCGGAACGGACGTCGCGGAAATAACCCTCTGTCTGCAGACGCGCGCCCGACCGGGGTGCGGACGGCGTCGATGACCACGGCGTTTTTCATCGGAACAATCCTCCGGGTCAGATCCGTCAGTTCGATTGCTCGTAGCGATTGGCAAGCCGACCTACGCTGCACCAGCTTGGGGCGCGGATAAAACGTCTCACCCGTCTTCGCCAGCCGAAGCAACGACTCGGTCGGCTCGAATCGCTTGCCCAGGTGGGCGTACTTCGCCAGTTTCTCGACGACGGCGCTCGCGCCGAGACTGTCGCACCAGCGGAGAATTCCGCCGCGGAACGGGGGGAACCCGATCCCCAGGATCAGGCCCATGTCGACGTCGCCCGGCTCGCGGACGATCCCCTCCTCGAGCACCCGCGTCGCCTCCAGGAGCATCGGCAGGAAGAGCCGGTCGGTGATCTCCTCCTGATCGATCGCCCGCTCGCCGCGTCCGGTGCTTGGCGATGATCGCCAGGGCGGCCGGGTTCGGCTGCGGCTTCGATTTCTTGTCGGACAGCCAGAACTTCATGAGCGACTTCTTGTCGCCGGGGCTGGCCTTGAGCATCTCTTCGAGGATCGGCGAGGTCACGGTCCGGTCGGGATAGGCCTCGGCGACCACCTTGCCGGCATAGACGGCCGTGTCCAGGCCGACCAGGTCGGTCAGGATCAGCGGGCCCATCGGCATGCCGAACTTCGTGGCCGCCTGGTCGATCGCCTCGACCGACGCGCCGTCTTGCAGCAAGATCAGCGACTCGTTCATGTACGGGAACAGCACCCGATTCACCAGGAAGCCCGCGCAATCCTTGACGACGATCGGCGTCTTGCGAATCTGCTTGGCCAGGGCGACGATCGTCGCGACGGTCTCGTCGCTGGTCTTCTCGCCCCGGATCACCTCGACCAGCTCCATCCGATCGACCGGATTGAAGAAGTGCATGCCGACGAACCGCTCCGGATGCGGGGCCGACTCGGCCATGCGCGTGATCGAGATCGTCGAGGTGTTGCTCGCCAGGATGGCGTCGTCGCGAATCACGCCGGCGAGACTCTTGTACACCTCTTTCTTGACCGCTTCGTTCTCGGTGATCGCCTCGATCACGACGTCGCAGTCGGCGAAGATCTTGGTGGATGTCGACGTGTTTAAGAGAGCCAGCATGTTGGCCAGGTCTTGGGGCGTGGCGCGGCCGATCTTGATCCGGCTCATGACGACATCGGAGGCTCGCTTCGAGTCCGTCGGCCAACCGGGCGTCGTCGACGTCGACCATCGACGTGCGAATACCCGAGCGGGCGCTCGCCGCGGCGATGCCCGCCCCCATGAATCCGGCGCCCAGCACGCCGGCGCTCTTCACGGGCCGGGGCTTCACGGACGGGTCGCTGACGCCCGGGTCGCGCGCCAGCCGGTTCTTCATGAAGAAGATGCCGATCAGGTTGGCCGCGATCGGCGAGCCGGCCAGCTCGCCGAACGCGTTCTGCTCGGCCTTGAGTCCCTCTTCCAGCGTCTTGTTGCAGCCCTCGCGAATCGCCTTCAAGGCGACGAGCGGGGCAGGGTACTGTCCCTTGGTCTTGGCCTTGATGGCCCCCTCGGCGACGGCAAATGCGAACTTCAGCCTGGTCGGGGTTCAGGCCGAGCGGCCCGGCGAGTCGCTCGCGCCGCGCCTTCCACTCGCCGCTTTGCTGCAACAGGTCGATCAACCGGCGTCCTTCTTCGATCAGTTTGTCGGCCGGGACGGCGTCGAACGCGAATCCGACGGCGACGGCCTTCTGACGGCCGAGAGGTCATCGCCCGCGCAGATCACTTCGATGGCGGCATTCAGGCCGATCAAGCGCGGCAGCCGCTGCGTGCCGCCCCAGCCGGGCAGGATGCCGATCTGGACTTCGGGCAGGCTGATCTGGGTGTGGGGCGCCGTCGAGACCAGCCGCTCGTCCATGGTCAGGACCAGCTCGGTGCCACCGCCCAAGGCAGCCGCCGTCGATCAGGGCGACCGTCGGAAACGGCAGCCGGCTGATCCGATTGAAAAGCTGGTGGCCCGAGGTGATCAAGGTCGCTATCTGCTCGCGCGTGGCGTAGCTCATCACGGCCAGCTCGTTCAAGTCGGCGCCGGCGACGAACTGGCCCGGCTTGCCGCTCCTGAACAAAAGCCCGCGCAGGTCGGTCCGCTTTTCCAGCTTGCCGACCAGGCCGGCGAGCTCGAGCAGCACTTCGCGCGACAGCGTGTTGACCTTCTTGTCGGGGAGGTCGAAGGTGACGAGGCCGATCTTGCCTTCGAGCTCCTCGATTCGGAATGCATTCTCCATGATCTCTCCTTACGTTGAAAACTCCCTCGCTTGCGCTTCGGGCTGGTATCGATCAGGGCTGGTAGGGCATCAAGTCGAGCTCCTCCACTCGGAATGCATTCTCCATGATCTCTCCTTACGTTGAAAACTCCCTCGCTTGCGCTTCGGGCAGGTATCGATCAGGGCTTGTAGGGCATCAGGATTTCCGCGGGCTCGATGCCGGCGATGGCCTCGAATCCTCCCGAAGCGATGGTCTCGCCCAACTTGACGACGGCGCGGAGATAGGCGTCCGACGGGCGCTGGCCGGTGATCTTTCGCGTCAGGTCCTGGCAGAGGATATCGGCCGCGGCGCGAACGACCTCGCTCTCCTGGCGGCTGGCCCAGAGGCTCGACGCCAGGATCACCACGTGGTCTTGCAACCGCTGCGACAGCTCGGCCATGCGGCACTGACGGTCGACCAGACGAAGCTGGTGCTTGGTCATGACGTCGCTGATTTCGAGCCGGGCGCGCTCGAGCCCTCGGCGGCAAACTCGGCGTGCGCCGCCAGCTTTGGTGGAAGTCGCATCCCTTCCAGCGAGAGCGACCGCCGCGGCGTGAGCATCTGGCCGATGCGCCACTTCGCGTACGGCCCAAGCGCTCCCCTGAGTGCCCAGGCATGCGCCGGGTTCATCGGGTTCGGCTTCTTGATGCCCGAGGCCTGGATCGCACGGCCGATCGGCTCGAAGAACTGCTTGCCGTGCTCCTTGATCAGCGACTTGAAAAAGGCCATGCCCAGCATTTCGCCTTCGCCTTCGTAGATGCAGGGCGCCAGGTATTCGTGGATGTTTTCGCCGAACAGGTGACCATGCAAGAACGCGCGGCCGCCGTGCGTCTTCATGAACAGCTCGATCGCCGCTTCCTTCTGGGACTCACTGCCGAAGATCTTGGCGACGATGCACTCGAGCTCGCCGCGATACCCCTGATCCAAGAGCCACGAGCACCAGTCGACCAGGGCGTCGCAGCCGACGATCAGGCCGGCCAGCCTGGCGATCCGCCGCTGCACCAGCTCGCGGGTGACGATCGCGGCGCCGTAGGTGCGCCGAAACTTGGCCCAGGGCAGCATGTTGGCCAGCATGATCCGCATCGAGCCGGCCGCCGTCGCGCACAGCGCCACTCGCCCCAGGTTCAAGCCGTGATAGGCGATGGTCAGTCCGTCGCCCTGGGCCGGCTGCAGCAGGTTTTCGCGCGGCACTCGAAAATCGCGGAATATGAGTCCGTTGTTCTCCAGGTGCCGCAGCGCCAAGAGGCCGTAGGTCTTCAACTGGAAGTGCTCGTTTTCATGTTCGGGGAGGTCGACGATCAGTACGGCGGGCCGCTTGTCGACCAGACACACCAGGCCAATCGTGCGGCCGGGCACGGCATTGGTGATAAAGAGCTTCTCGCCGTTGACCACGTAATCGTCGCCGTCGAGCACGGCGCGGGTCCTCAGCGCCGTCAGGTCCGAGCCGGCGCACGGCTCGGTAAGTGCAAAAGCCGACAAGCGCTCGCCGCTGGCCAGCCGCGGCAGATAGCGTTCTTTCTGCTCGGCGTTGCCGAACGTCCGCAGTGGGTCGACGGCCCCGATGCAGCCGTGGACCGACGCGAGACCGGCCAGATTGGGCTCGATGGTCGCCATGCGGGCGAGGAACCGGGCAAACGACTGGAACGAGGCACCGCCGCCGCCGTACCGGGGGTCAATCAACAAGCCCCAGTAGCCCGCGGCAGCCAGGTCTTTGAGCACGGCCTGCGACACCTTGCCGTCGGAGCCGTAGAGGGTTCCCTGCTCGCGGTTGCGCTTCACGGCCTCGAACGATCGCTGCATGATCCGCTCGGTTGCCGGGGACGCGGCCGGCGGCTCGGGCACAAACAGTTCCAAAGGCGCCACGCGATCCCAGACGATCCGATGGACCGGACTGTTGGCCGTCTGATAGCGGGCCGCGAACAGCGCGTCAACTTGGTCGTCGGCCCGGTCGACGGTGCCCGTCGTCCGCGCCTCTTCCTCGCTCTTGCCGCTCAGCTTGAGCACCGCTTCGGCAAACGTCTGGGTCTCGGGCTCGCGAACTTCGGTTGCCATGGGAACACCCTTTCCTTTTTCAGCCAGTCACGACTGAGCCTTCGGTGCGTCGCGCAGAATCCACCGCCGCTACGAGCCGGCGCCGGAATACTTATTCTGCCGGGATGCCCGGCCCCACGATAACCCTTCTCTAGCCTTCAGGCGACCTCCTGCGCGAGCAACCAATCCTCCAGGATGATATGGTTCACGAAGGGCGCCCGCAACAGTACGGCATTCGCGGGCAGTTTTCTGGTCAGCCATCGGTTGCGCCCGATGCTGGGAATCACGCTGCTTCCCAGGCGCTCGAGATGGCGCAACCGCAGTTGCTTCATGATCCTGTGGCTGAGCCGATCGAATGTCGTCGGAATCAGCTTGGGCTCTGGGCCGACGTGGATCACCAGCTCGACCCCGGAGGCCAGAGCGTTTTCGATCACGTCCCAGAGGCGTTGCGCGTGATCGGTCCAATCGGCCAGGATCGCGCGGCTGTTCCACTGGTCGTAATGGGCGTCGCCGGTGGTGCACGAGATCACCGTCGGGCTCGGTTTGCGGTCGCCGCCTGTGACGTGGTACATCATCATGGCGGTCCGATTGGGGATGTTGCGCTCCCAGACGATCGGGGTGTGCAACGGCGGGAAATGGTTCTCCTTGCGCCGCAACGTTGTATTGGCGGGAAGAAACCCGTGCATCTCCGCTTCCAGAAGTTCGAACGTGTCGCCCTGGCCGATCACGAGCACCTGGTAGGGCGATAGGTACGTCGACGGTCCGATCAGGCCGTGTCCCCGCCGGCTGATCGTCGAGCAGAGATGCTGCACGTCGTCGACCTTGAGCGTGTGTCCCTGGCTCGACAAGATTCCCAGCGTCGTGTTGGTGGTGAGCTCGGCGCAGTCAGGCGCCAGCGACAGCGGCACCGGCAGGAGCTGCTCCATCGTGTAAACGCCGCCGAGCACCAGGGCCGACAGCTCGCCGATGCTGTGACCCAAGCTCAGCCGTGCATCTCCGACGGGCACACCGAAGAACTGCTCGAGCAGCTTGATCTGCGCCAGCTCGAGGGCCACGACCGTGCCGATGTCGTGCACGAACGTGTCGATCGTGGACGGCTCGCCCGCAAGCGCCGCGCCGCCAAGTCGACTCTGTGCTTGAGCACCTCGGCGCAAAGGACCGATGCACCGTCGAGCATCTCGCGCACGATGGGCGCGTAAGCGCGATGCTCGAGAAACTCGGCCGCCCGCCCCAAGTTGGACGAGTCATACCCCCGAAACGCAAAGGCCGCTGTGCTGATCCTTTTGGCGAGATCTTCCGGCCTCATCGTCAGGTCGGACGGGGCTGCTTCGGCGGCCGGGGCCTGGCGGTGGGGCAGGGCCAACCGCGAAGGTCGATGGCTTGCCAACCACGACGGCGCCCATTGACGCCAGCGACCATCAAGCTGTCTAACTTTCGCCGCACGCATGGTCATCACCCTGAGGCGCCACGAACGGCATTTTCACTGACCCGGACACGCCTACTCCCAGTACGCCCGATCGCCGCGACACGTTCAGAAATGCTTTCTTTCGGTCCAATCTGCAGGAAGGCGAGGCGCCCGCCGAGCCCATTCACGGTGCTTTCTTCAACTGGTGTTTATCAACTCGGCGGGCGCCTCGCCCTCCCTGAAGCCCTCGATGAATTGTGTTGCGCCCGCCTGGCAGCAACTCCGCACGCAACGGCAGAAGCATCCCTGCGCAGACCCGAGACGCCGACCGCTCCACTCCATCGCGAGTGGTCCACAACTGCGTTGAATCCTTCCCAGTTGACCGCCCGGACCGGCTTTCGATCGCGTCCGTGCTCTTGACGACGCCCTTGTGACCCAGGAAACGGCGCGACCGGTCTGAGCTGCTCCAGTCTTCGGCTCACCGCGCTTGTCCGACCCGATCATTTCCGTGACCCCTTCCTCGGTCGGACGCCCGGTCGCTTCGAGGATGGGAGATCAGGCAACGATCTCAATCGAGAGCCTCCCCCTATCTCTTGTTTCGGAGGACTCGTCGCACCACTGAAATTATACCCCTTTTCCGCCCAGAGAGAAGCCTGATTGCGTGCAGTTAACGAGCGGTTTTTGCCGTAAAGGTGGAGCTGCGCCGATAATAGTGCTGGGAGAGGCTTTGTGTCGTCGCCGTACCCATAGGTCAGCCGCGCTGGCTGCACAGCAGTGTGTTGATCGTGGGCAACACAACGATGCAAATCGTTAGCTGCTCATCGAGATCGCCACGCCGGCAGCCGCGTCAGCGTGAGATTTGCACTTTCGGGAGTGCCTTCTGAAATGCAAGAACGCCGGCGTCGGTGACGTGCGTGCCCTCGACGTTCAGCATCTGCAGGTGCTTGAGCCCCTTCAGGCACTCGAGTCCCGCGTCGCTGACTTGGGTCTTATGCAGAAACAGGAACTCGAGGTCCGCGAGGCCATTCAGGTGCTCGAGCCCGGCGTCGCTGACCTGAGTGTTGTGCAGCAGGAGCCACTGAAGCCGCGTGAGCTCTTTGAAATGCACGAAGCCCGCGCCGGTGACTGGGGTACCGGCCAGCGACAGCAATTCCAGTCGCTTCAGACCTTTCAGGTGAACCAATCCTGCGTCGCTGATCTGCGTACGGTCGAGCGAAAGCTGCCGCAGGTTTTTGAGCCCCGCAAGCTGAGCGATGCCGGCGTCGGTGATAGCGGTATTATCCAGTGACAAGTCAGTGAGTGCGGTCAGCCCCTTGATGTGGGCAAGCCCGGCGTCAGTGATTCGCGTGCCATCGAGCGACAACGATTGGAGCCTCGTGAGTGCGCGCAGGCCGGCCAGCGCCTGGTCGTCGACTGGAACGTCGTCAAGATCGACACCGACGACAATCGGCTTGTTCTCCGAGAACCTCGTCGCGGAAGACCTGGCCTCCGAGCTTCACCCATTCAGCAATCGCCTGCTCTGGGTCGGGGCTGCCCTGCTGACCTTGGCTGGACGAGATGAAGAGCAGCGAAATCGCCAAGGTCAGCGCGGCCTGTCGGCGGAGCAGGCTGACTCGTCGATTCTGCTTCACGGTTGCAGTCACCAACCGGTGTGTCGGCGTCCCCATCGGCGGTCCCCCGGGAAAGCGGCAGCGAGCATTCATTGCGCCCATCGTATCTACCTCCGGCGATCGGGTCGACGTCCCTGAAGGTTGAAGCGATCGCCGCAATCGATGAAGATCAGGTGCTGAGGCTGGCGACCGAGTGGTTCCTGGAGTGATCGAGGCTCGCTTTGTCAACCCGCGTACTGGCTTCGGCGGTGCATCAGACGCTCGATCTGCCGGCCGAAGGGCTGGCGAAAGTGATCGGCACGTGGCCGCTGCCGGCTCTTCTGGAAAGCGGGCCGGGGTTTGGCGATGCCGGCCGATGGAGCATCCTGGCTGCGCATCCGCGGCTCGTGTGGGAGGCCGCCGGCCCGCGCTGGTCGTTGCGCATCGATGGCGGGGCTGTGGAGCACGGCGGTGACGTGCTCGGCGCCCTCGCGGGTTTGCTGCGAAGGCTCGAGCTAGGCCATCCTGACGACGCACCTGAAGCGGAGGCTGCGCCCTTCCAGGGTGGGATGATCGGCTTTTTCGGATATGACCTCGCGCCGCTTCTGGAACGGCTGCCGCGCCGCGCTCTACGCGACTCGCGTCTTCCCGATATCCGCCTGGCGCTCTACGACACTGCGGTGATGATCGACACTCACCTGGGACAAGCCCAGCTTTGGGCATGGGACTTGACCGGCGAGGGGCGCCAGGCCGCAATGCGCCGTTGCGAGCGCTGGCGCAGGGCACTCGAACGCGGATCGCACTCGCCGCACGGCGTTTCAGCGTCGCCTGCGCCGCTGCGGTTTGGAAGGCCCGCGAGTGCGTTTGACCGATCGACCTATCTAGAGACCGTGCGCCGCGTGCTCGATTACATTGCGGCCGGCGACGTGTTTCAGGTCAATCTCTCCCAGCGCTTCATTGCAACGGGCCGCCAAAGGCCCCTTGACCTCTACCAGGCCCTCAAGGCCGCCAGCCCAGCGCCGTTTGCAGCGTTCCTGGCGTGGGACGACCTCGCCGTGATCTCGGCCAGCCCCGAATGCTTTTACCAGACGCGCGGCGAGCGGATCGTGACCCGGCCAATCAAGGGCACACGCCCTCGGGGCGCCAACCCGGGCGACGATGCGCGACTGGTCGCCGAACTTTTGGCCTCGACCAAGGATCGGGCCGAGCTTGCCATGATCATCGACCTCGAGCGCAACGACCTCGGCCGCGTTTGTGAATATGGCTCGGTGGTCGTGCGCGATGCACTCGCCCTGGAATCATTCGCGCAGGTACACCACCTGGTCGCGACCGTCGAGGGCCGCCTGCGGCCCGAGGTTGGGCCGATCGACGTGCTCAGGGCCGTCTTCCCCGGAGGCTCGATCACCGGCGCTCCCAAGATTCGCGCGATGGAGATCATCGACGAACTCGAGCTCAACCGCCGCAGCCTTTACACCGGCGCCATCGGCTACGTGAGCCGGGGCGGATCGAGCGCGTTCAACATCGCGATCCGCACGATCCTCGTCGAAGGCGACCGCGCCAGCTTCCAGGTCGGCGGAGGCATTGTCGCCGACTCCGACCCCGAGGCGGAGTACGCCGAAACGCTTGCCAAAGGCCGCGGACTCTTGGCCGCGCTTAACTCGGGCCGGGAGGGCGCGGCATGATATGGGCACAAGGCCGCATCGTCGCCGACCGCGAGCTTGCCGTCAGCGTGCTCGATCGCACGTTCGAGCACGGCCTGGGGCTTTTCGAGACGTTGCGAACCTGGAATGGGCACGCGACTCTGCTGGATCGCCATCGCCGGCGCATCGAGAGCGCGGCCCGCGAGCTGGGATTACCCCTTCTTGCTGATCAGTTGCCCGGCGCGGCCGCCGTCTCTGAGCTGATCGCAGCCAACCGCGAATCGTTGCCCGCCGGGCAAGACGTCCGGCTGCGGATTGCCCTTAGCGGCGGCATCGTCACGGCGACCGAATCACGCTCGACCGTGTGGATGACCACTGGGCCCTTGCCGCCGCCGCTCCGCGGGCAGGGCGCCGTGATCAGCCGGTGCATGGTCGTCGATCGCAACGATCCTCTTGTTCGCCACAAAACGCTCAACTACTGGCGTAATCGGCTCGCGCATGAAAGCGCCGTGCTCGAGGGCGACGACGAGGTTTTGACCGTCACCGCCGACAACATGATCTGTGAGGCGACCCGTACCAACGTGTTCCTCGTCGATGGGCCGCGATTGCAAACCCCGAGCACCTCGGGCCCGCTGCTTGCCGGAATCATGGCCGAGTCGTCATGGAGCAGGCAGAGCGACTGGGGCTCGTCGTCGATGAAAGCCCGCTGCCGCTTGATGCGATCCGAACCAGTAGCGAGGCCTTCTTGACGAACTCGGTGCGGGGCATCACCCCGATCTCGCATCTTCTGGGCAAGGAGCTGCCGGCGCCGGACCGGTAACCCGGCGACTGTGGACCGCGACCTTGACATGGCTGGAATCCGGAGGAAGCACTTCATGACGACCGTTTCCGACGTGGCCGCCTGGCTCGAACAATTCGCCCCATCCCGGCTTGCCGAGCCGTGGGACAACGTCGGCCTGCTCTGGGGCGACCCCGCTTCTGTGTTGCAAAACGTGATGACATGCCTCACCGTCACGCCCGCGACGGCCGCCGAGGCGATCGACAAGCAGGCGGGCCTTATTGTCAGCCATCATCCCGTGTTATTCCGGGAAGTGAAAAAGATCCGCGCCGACATTCCCGAGACAGGCCACCTCTGGAGCTCGCGCGGGCCGGAGTCGCGATTGCCAGCCCGCACACGGCGTTTGACAACACGAACCAGGGGATCAACGAGACCCTGTGCCAGCGGCTCGGACTGGTCGATGTGACCGCGCTGCGGCCCACGACAGCCGATGCCGGCCGCTGCGCAGCACTCCCTCAATTGTTCAAGGTCGTCGTGTTCACCCCAGATTCGGATCGCGAAGCCGTTTTGAATGCGGCGTTCGCGGCAGGCACGGCCGAATCGGCGATTATGAACAATGCTCGTTTGCAATTCCTGGCGAGGGCACGTTCTTCGGAACCGACCAGACCAACCCGGCTGTCGGCGAGCGCGGCCGCGCGAGACTGTTCGCGAGCTGAGGCTCGAGCTCGTTTGTCCGGCACGGCAGCTTGCGGCAGTACTGGCCGCCGTCCGCGCGCGTCACTCGTACGAAGAGCCCGCAATGGACGTGTATCCGCTGTACGAGAGCGCGAACTCAGCAAATCTGGCCGTCGGAGTGGGCCGAATCGGGCGCTTTGCGCAGGCACAGCCCCTGGGCGAGTTCGCAGCGCTCGCAGGCCGCAAGCTGGGTCGGGGACCGGTCGGCCTCGTGGGCGATCCTCAGCGCCTGGTCCTGCGCGTGGCTGTCGCCTGCGGCGCCGGCGATGACTTCCTGCAAGACGCCGCGCGCGCCGGCGCAGATGTGCTGCTCACCGGCGAGGCGCGGTTTCACCGCGCGATCGAGGCCGAAACTCGCGGCATCGGCCTGGTCATCGCGGGCCATTACGCCACCGAACGCCTGGGCGTCGAAGACCTCGCCGCGAGAATCGCCGGCGCCTTTTGCGAGCTCACCGTCTGGGCGAGCCAGTCCGAATCAGACCCTCTGCTCCATCTATGCCGCCCAGTCCTGACGTCTACTTCTTCTTGGCTTTGGCCGCAGCCGGTGCCTCTTCGGACGCCGCTTCCGCTTCCGGCTCGACTTCCACTTCGGCTTCTTCTTCCGCCGAATCGCCGGACCCGGTTCTTGCTGCCCCTCGCCGTGGGGACTGCCAGATAGCTCTGGTGCTCCCATTGACCGGACCAAAACTGGCCCGTCCACCGCTGCAAGGAAATCGCCCGGACCGTGGGACGATCCTCGTCTCGGATCACCTCGCCCCACGCCCCGGTGTAAGCGGCGCGAACTTGCGACGAGCTTTCGCCCACGCACAACAATCGCTCTCCGCTCGGTGCCAAACACGCCACGGCACGCCAGTCCTGAGCACCAGTCGTTCCACTACTCATTGTCTGTTGATCCCCGCCCAGCGCGATCTTAGCTTCGTCGCCTGAACACCGTTGTCGACGGTGCGCTGCGTCTTAACGCCGGGACTTGGTTTCTGGAACAATCTCCCGAGGTCCAGTGATGGTCAGTCGTTCAAACGTCTCGTCGTTGGCATTGGGCGTCCGGAATAATCAAACCAGGTCTCTGGCCGCGTAGATGCGCTCGAACCACTTATAGCCATCGATTCGACAGCACGGATTGAATCGAGATTGCGTGCACGGCGGTGGGACAAGCGCGTTACGGCGGCCGTCGAGCTGGGCTAGCTCGCGGTCCCGGACTCGAAAGAGATTAAAGCCGGCGTCAAACGCTCCGTCTCGAAACAGTCCACTCGCCGACCCGAACCTCTATGCATTACTCTAAAGGATTCTATACGGCAGGAGACCTCCACGGCGAATGAATTCTAAGATTTTCTGTGGAAAACGTGCAAACGCTCTTAACGCGATCGCATCGGCCATGTACGACGCGACTTACGAACACGCTCCCGACGGGCCCACACCGAGCGGGCGGTCAGCGCCCGGAACCGAGTCGGAGCAAGACCTTGCCCTTTCGCCCGACTGCATCGGCTTCCTGGAGAGCCTGGTGAATTTCGTCGAGGGGATAAGTCCGACCAATTTCGGATCGAAGCGTCCCCTGGCGGATCAGGGCGGCGATTTCCCGGAACAGTAGCAGAGATGCAGGAATGGACTGCGCGCGCATCCAGTGGCCGAGCCAGAAGCCTTCGACGGTGCGGGGTCCCGAGATGACCAGCCGCGGATCGACGGTAATCGGCTGGTCCGAGAGCGTTCCGTAAAGGACAAGCCGGCCGCCGGGAGCCAGCGAACGGAACATGGCCGTGCCGGTCTCGCCGCCAACCGGGTCGATCGCATAGCGCACTCCCTCCCCACCGGCCACTCGGCGCACTTGCTGATCGATCGGGCCGTCGGAGCTTGAGATGACGGCGTCGCCGCCCAGCTTTTTCAGCTCGTCGATGGCCTCGCGCCGGCGGACCACGTTCAGCGTTTTGAATCCGTCGTGGCGTCCGAGGTTGATCATCATCTTTCCGAGCGTCGATCCGGCCGCAGATTGCAGCAGCCACTCGCCGCGCGGCACGGCCAGCACATGGCGAGCGATCGCTAGCACCGTGGCCGGATTGACGAAAAACGCGGCAGCCTGCTCGTCGGGGATATCATCGGCGACCGGGCGCGCCTGCCGCCACGGAACGACAGCGAGCTCGGCCCAGTTGCCGCCGGCCGAGTTGATCGCCACGACTCGCTTGCCCTTTTTGAGCAGCACCCGCGCGGGCAGCCCGGGCCCGATCTCATCGACGATGCCAACCCCTTCAAATCCCGGCGTGGCCGGCAGCTTGGGGAGCACGCCGTAGCGCCCCCGCACCACCAGCGTGTCGGAGGGATTCACCGGGCTCAAGATCATCCGCACGCGGACCTCGCCGGGCCCAGGCCGTGGGTCGGGCACCTCGCGCACCTTCGAGCGCCTCGGCTGGCTCACCAAACGATTCGAGAACGGCGGCTTTCATGTGGCAACTCGATGCAGTTGAAAGTTCGGCACGCAGTATGCTTACCTGAACCCGTGGGAGTCAATGTCATTGCCCTGGCTCACGAACGAGGAGAAACATCATGGATCGCAGGGAACTCTTGGGCATTCTGGGCGCCGGCACGGCCGGGCTGGTCGCATGGGGCGGCGCCGCCGGTGCGGACGACAAGGTGCACCAACACGACGACCATATCAAAACCATCGGCGAGTGTGCCAAGGTCTGCAACCAGGCAGCCCATCACTGCCTCACTGAAATGAGCAAGGGCAGTTCGCACGCCGGGCTTCACGCGAAGGCCCATGAGGCGACGATGGACTGCCAAGAGTTTTGCAGGGTGACGGCCGCGCTGATGGCCCGCACCAGCCCCATGGCCAAGTACGCGCATCGGGCGTGCGCCGACGCGTGCCGCGATTGTGCAGCGGCGTGCGGGGGCCATCAGGACGAGATCATGACAGCGTGCGTCCAGGCGTGCCGTGAGTGCGAGAAGGTATGCCGTCAGATGGCCGAGGGCGCTGCGTGAACGACTCGGTGTTGGGCGAACCGGCTTCGATAACTCGATCCATTTCGGCCGCGCCCAACACCACCAAGGCCGCGCACCAGTACCAGAGCAATAACACCATCACCCCGCCGAGCGCGCCAGCGATTTGTTATAGCTGGCGAAGTTCTGGACGTAGATGCGGAACAGGATCACCCAGGCCGGTCGTCCCGCCGCCCGAGCGCGACAGGTCGGGCAGCCGCAGGACCAGGCCGACCAGCACAACGGCGAGGAACGGGACGGTGGCGAGCATGGCATAAAATGCGACGGCCGCCGCCCAGGTCATGGCGTCGTGCTCGCTCATTCGTTTCCACGTGCCGACGGCGATTTGCCACGGCGACATGCCGCCCAGACTCAGCGTTGCGCCTGGCGGAAGCGCTCGGGCATGAGCCCCTCCTACAGGAATCGACCTTAACGAAGCAGCGACGAACCCCCCGTTCCGGCCGGGCGTATCCTGCCCGGCTGAGCTCGTCGTCCGCTTTGAACGGAGCGGTCGATCGCGTAGACTTTAGACTGGTTGCCGATCAACCGCCGACTCACGCATTAGGATCTCCGTGCAATTCATGAGCCGAACGCTTTTCAGGGAGCATAAACGCTATCCTGCGTCGCCACAGGAGTTGGTCGGCCCGTACCTGACGGAGCTGCCGGAAGGATTCGATCCGGAGTCGATGGGCCCCCGGCAACCAGCGTCAGCTCGCTGATTCGGCCTGGTCGCACGGTTTCCGATCCATGGCCGTGCGTGCTACGCTATGATCGAGCTCCGAGTAAATCGAATCGAACCAGCGTGGCATTTGTTGTGTCGGTGTGTTTATGCAAAGTCCTCTCCGCAGCTTCCTGGCCGCCGTGGCCGGACTCTTCGCCGGGTTTGGCTGCATCTTGCTGTTCGAAAGGAAATCGCATGTCGGAGACGTATGAACCCACCGAGCGCACGACCGTGAAGCGTCTGCCCGCGCGGGGATGCTACGACAAGGCCGTCGTGCACCAGATCTTGGACCAAGGTCTCGTTTGCCACATCGGCTTCGTGGTTGACGATCAACCGTTCGTGATCCCGACGCTTTACGTGCGCTTGGGCGAGACGCTCTACGTCCACGGCTCACCGGCGAGCCGGATGTTGCGGGCCCTCGATGGCGGCGCGCGGGCGTGCGTGACGGTGACTCTCGTCGATGGCCTGGTGCTGGCGCGTTCGGCGTTTCACCATTCGATGAATTATCGTGCGGTGGTGGTGTTCGGGCAGCCGACCCTTGTCACGGAACCCGACGAGAAGACGCGCGTCCTGAAGGGCATGACCGACCATTTGATCCGCGGCCGCTGGCAGGACATTCGCCACCCCAGCCCAGAGGAGCTCAAGCGCACGCTCGTTCTGGCCATTCCGATTGAAGAAGCATCTGCCAAGATCAGGGTCGGTCCGCCGCTGGACGACGAAGAAGACTACGCGCTTGATTGCTGGGCCGGCGTGGTGCCGCTGGCGCTGGCGGCGCTGGCTCCCATACCCGATCCCAGGCTGCCGGAAAGTATCAAGGCACCGGCTTACGCGACCGAGTACGGCGGGCCGGGAGAAGCATAGTATCGGGTCTCCGGCGCCCTGTTCGGCGCGGGTCTCCAGACCCCGCCGAAACGCTTGACCGAAGGTCTCCGGCGCCCCCTTCGGCGCGGGTCTCCGGGCAGCGGATGGGTCGCCGCCGAAATGCTGACCGAGGTCGTCTTTGGCTCCGCCGCAAAAACCGGTAGCCGATCCAGGCGGTCGTGGGATCATCCCACTTGACCGCCGCTGGTCCTCTCCGACCGGGACCGCGATCGTTTCTTGCAGGCGCTCGAAAAGCCCCCCCAGCCCAGTGCTGCCCTGCGCCGCGACGCGACGAGACATATCAAGAAAAATGGATGATTGGCGAATCGAGCGGCTGACCCGCACTCACATTCGCGGTCGATTCGACTGCGGCCAGCCCTCGCTGAATGATTTCTTGCGAGACAATCCCCTCGCGAAAAAGTGGCAGAAAATGGCAGGTTTTTCAACTGGTTTCCTGCCAAATCAACGTCCGCCGATGTGACGCAAGAACTTGGCCATTGATTGCTTAGGGAGCAATTGCCGCTCGAAGGCGCCGACGACAAGGGCAACTCCCTGCCACGCGGTGTGCTCTCACCCTTGAACCCCCAAGTCCTTTGGTACGACGAACCGGTGACCACTTCCGTCGAGAGGGAAGGATTCGGGCCCGCCTCGAAGTTTTATTGGCGATTGCGCCATGCTTCCAAGGATGGAGCCATAGGCCCCATAGATGCCACTCCACTCCATAGATGCCATAGATGCCACACGTTGCGGGTGTTCAAATCGATGGCATCTATGGGCGCGAAGTGCGATGTCCCCGGAATGACGCGCACAGCCGACATACACGGTTCGATCGCTCGCGCCGTCAAAACGCGCGCAACTCGGCCGTCGGCCGGTGAGTTGAGGGCGTGATGCGCTCGCTCGTTGTCGACTTAAGGCCTGCGGCCGTGCTCGGCGAGGGGCCTCACTTTTCTGGCGGCAACAAACTTGCGATTCAACGCCTTCGGTGTGTGGCGTCGGCCGGCGGAACCGACACTCGCGATCGCCACCCGACATGAAGGCAGTGGTAGGATGATCCCACTCGACCACGCCGGAAACTCAGGCGTGCATTGGAGGCACCGTCCAATCGTTCTGAGTTTAGGAACCGCGATTTCACGCGGAAAAACGAAGCCACACCAATGTGCCCGCGGACGGTTACCAGCAGCCGGGACCCGACTTCACCGAACCGGACATAGCCACCGCGAAAAGCCCCGCGGCTCTCGGCGCCGGACGAACCGGTTCTTCTTGATTCCTGCCCCAGATCCCCAATAGCCGCTCAGCGGGTTGGACCGCCTGATCTGAAAAACCCAGAGTCACCGTCGTATGGAACGGGCGGGGGGAAGATCTCCTCGCCGATTCGGTTAAAAAACTGGAGGCCGCGGAGCACAACCTCGTCCCTGTCCTTTTCGAAGTGGAAGGAGAACCGCCAGACCTTCGCGCGCGTCGGATTAAATTCGACGAGCTGGTCATCCAGCCACAGAGGCGAGCTAAGGACGGGCTGAAAGCCATTCGGCGAGTCAATCTCTACCTGGACTCCGTCGGTGCCTAACAGGAGGTGGCGGGGGTGCCGCGCATGAATGCCGACGGCACCCAGAGTGACGGGGATGGGGAACGTCACAACAACGCTCGCCCAGTCATTGGGGCAATGGCCCGAATGCCAAGCCGAACCCGGGACAAATTTCCGGCCTTCGATCGGCAAGATTCGATTTTGAACTGCATTGGACGCCCTGGTACCCCACATCTCACCCGAGTTGGTCGTGACCTCGAGCCGGTACGGGGGCTGACGGTCGATTGTCATCGGTCCGAGGGCGAAAACTTCGGCGACGGCGGCCACGGCTGGGAGGGCGCGCGCGCCGCTGGCGAGCCTTGGGAATATCCGGCGGTTGAGGGAAAGGCCTCGAAGGTCTTCGGCCAGGAGGGTGCCGGGGCTGGCGGAGGGTTGCATCCCGCGAGTGTGGTGCAAGGGGTTGTCCGACATGATCGAGTCGCTGGTAGCCGTGTCATGGCCGTAAACCGCGGGGTGGAGAAGACCGAAGGCGTGGCCGAGCTGGTGCTGGAGGGTGGACTGGAAGTTTGAGAGCTTGTCGAGCGTGAATGTCGAGAATACCGCGACTCCACCGCCCAAGTTGAAGCCGCCATTGAACGGCCGCCCCTCGACATCAGGGAAGCTGTCCCCCGGGTTCACCACCACGACGACGAAGACGTACGGGCAGTCGAACCTGTCACACTTGGCGGCAGCCAGTAGCTCCCCCGTTATGCGCGGGACGCCCATCTCGGGGGCGACCTTGAGCTCGGCCAGTGAAGTGGTCGACGGATGAACGAGCGGGTCTTTCACCAGTGTGAACGTGTCGAAGTCGCGGAGCATCTCCCGGTAGCGTTCTTTGCACCAGGCGAGGTGGTCGGTCAGACGCTTTGTCTGCTCGGGCGACGGCGCTGGCTCCCCCTTCGGCACGAAGAAGACGGGCTGGACCTTGATGAGGAGGACGGGGGGCCGCTGCGGCGCGCGGCGGCGGTCGGCTTTCTTGGGTGGTCGGTCGGGCTTCTTCGAGGCCGGGCGCGGTTGCGTCTTCAGGCGCGATTCAGCGGGCGGCTCCGGCTTGACGACGTCAGTCCTAACGGGCGGTCCGGCTGCATGTTGTGCGACGATCGTCGGTGGCGACTCCACTTCGTTGACAACGGCCGGCGGCTCGGTTCGGTGTCTTCGAGGCTGGCGGCGGCGCCGCCTTCGGGCTCACTCGAACGTTTGCCTTCGCCTTGGCGAAATCCGCGTTAGTGGGCACGTCAAGCGGTCCCGCGCGGCTGCTCAGGGAGAGGCCACCTTTTTCGCGATCAGGTGCGTGGCCAGGCCCGCGGCGCGAGTGCCCCGTCACCTCAACTCCACCCGTACGCGAAACGGCAGGAGCAACGGCAGGCTCATTCTCGCCACCAAGCGGTTTCGGGGTCGGAGTCTGAGTGTTCGAAACTGTTCCGAATCGTGTCGGGTGCCTCACGTTTCGCGTTCGAGGGACTGAAGAGGAAGGAATAGCCAACCCAGAGCAGAAGAGCATGACTGGCAACGATCGCACCGATTATGAGCCTTCTGTTCCATGGCGAAGTTGCTTCCATGGAGTCTCGGTGGACATTCGATGGGCCATCGGTTTTTTCATCGGTGAGGACGAGCGAGCCCAGGACGTCGGGGACACCGTCACCGGGCCTGGGTAGCCCGGAAGCGGCGTTTCCGCTTGCGATCCTCGTCGGCTCGGGCGAGGGTCCGCGACCGCTCGCGCCGCGGGATCGGAGCTTGGCATCGTAGTGAGCCCGCCGGTCCGGGTCCATCAGGACCAGGCGAGCGCGAGCCAATTCGGCCAGCACCTCCTGCGACCGGTCGCTGTGCGGGCCGATCTGATGGAGGCGAACCTTGGCCATCCGCTTCAAGGCGGCCTGCTCGATCGGCCGCCGGAGCCGACTCGTGAGGGGCCAGGCCCAGCAGGTCGTAGTAGGTCGGGGGCCGACGATCGGCGGGAATGCCAAGCCAGGTCTCGTAGGGGTCGAAGTCCATCGTCTTGCCTCCGACGCGGTTGTCGCCGTCCTCGTCGGAATCTGCGTCGTCCAAGAAGGTCAGGGCCCAGTCGTCGATCTTCTGGTCGATCGTCGAGCCCCGACGGGCGATCTGGACCTCCGTCTGCAGGTCCGGGCACGTCGACGACGGCCCGAATCTTGATCCGGCCGCTCTGATCGTAGCTGTACTGGAGGCGGATGGGCGAGCCGGCGGGCAGGCCAGGGGGGAGCGGCTCGATCGAGAACTCGCCGAGCTGGATGCAGGCCTCGGGTTCGGGCGCCTCTCCCTCCACGATCCGGATCAGGATCCGCTTCTGGCCCGTCTTGCCGGTGCGGAAGACCTGGCTGGCGGAATGGGGCAGCGGGGTGTTCCGCGGGATCAGGATCGAGTTGTAGAGACGCACGGGCGGCTGGGTCCGCGTCACCAGGCTCAGGCTGTGCGCGTTGACGTTGACGACCTTCGTGCTCTGGCCGGCCGTCCCAGCCGCCCCGTCGCGCTCGGCCTGGAGAATGCCGTGGTAGAGTGCGGCGCCGTGGGCCACCGCTTCGTCGGGCGACATCGATCGGTCAGGCTCATGACCCGACAACTCGCGGAGCATCCGCGCCACCTGCGGCATCCGGGTCGACCCACCCGACAGGAGGAGCTTGTCGACCTCCGACCACTCCAGTCCGGCCTCGTTCAGGACGAGCTTGGTCGTGACGAGAGTCCGCTCCAGCAAGTCAGCCGTGAGCTCCTCGAACTCCGCGCGACTCAGCCCGAGGACGACGCGCTGCCCTCGGTGGGCGTAAACCAACTGCGTCTTCGACGCGCTCGCTCAGGGACCGCTTGGCGTCCTCGGCCTCCTGCAAGAGAACCTGCAGCGTCACGGGGTCGTGGCGCGGGTCGTCACCGGCATGCCCGGCCATGTAGCGCTCGGCGGCGTGGTCGACGATCCGCCGGTCCCAGTCGCGCCCGCCCAGCCGGACGTCGCCGTCGGTAACAAGAGTCTTGAACTGGCGGTCGTGAATCTGCATGACGGTCACGTCGAACGTCCCGCCGCCCAGGTCGTAAACGACCACCGTCATGACCCCCTTGCGAGCGGTCTTCCGGTCGGCAAGCGTGCCGGCCGCGTCGAGGAATCCCTCTTGGAAGCCGTACGCCAGCGCCGCGGCGGTCGGCTCGTTGAGGAGGTCAGCGACCTCCAGGCGCGCCAGTCGTGCGGCCTCACAGGTCGCCTCGCGCCGCGTGTGGTCGAAGTAAGCCGGGACCGTGATGACCACGCGCCGGATCGGGCCGATGCGGCGCTCGGCGTCGACTTTGAGCCGTTTGAGGATGATCGCCGAAATCACCTGGGGAGGCACCTGACGGCCCGCCACCTTACGATGGTAGTACTGCGATCCCATGTCCCGCTTGGCACACTCGGCCACCCGATCCGGTTCGACAAGCGCCAGACGTTGGGCCTCCTTGCCGACGATCAAGCCGCCGTCCTCGAGGAGGACAACCGACGGGGTAGACAGGTCACCGTGCACGGTTGGGTATCGTCATCGGCCGACCGGAGGCGTCGAGGGCCGCGACGACCGAGTAGGTCGTCCCCAGGTCGATCCCGACGATCGGTTCCCGTCGCTCGGACATGGCCACTGGCTCCGAAGCGCTCGAGTCGAATGCCTGATCTGAATCGGCCCCGACGGAGAGCCCGAGTTGAGCGGTCGCGACTGGGCGCGGCTCACGCTGAACCGGGGCGTCGAGCGCTTCGCCTCGCGACCGCCGAGGGCATCGTCCATCACGCCGTATCGCCGGATGTCACGTATGGATCACTGAGTGTCTCCAATGATTGACGGCGTGTCAATTAATATACCTTAGGGCCTGCGCCACCGGAGCGCCACCGAGCCGCGCAAGTGATAACGCCCTCACGACGACAGAGACGCGGGCGGGCTATTCCGGACCTGGCTCGTCAACGCGACCGTCGCGGCGCTTGAATAGGCCAGGGCCTGTGCCGCTCCAACCCGTTGAAACCGGCGCGCGACAGCGCACGCGATGCAGAACATGTCCGCCGCCAACAATTCGTCTACGATTCCGATCGGCTCGATTTCCATAGCCGGAACGAGCGTTCCTTGACGAGGCCGCTTGCGCCGTCGGGCCGGCTGCTCACACCGCGCTGAGCGCGCTCTGGCAAGCTTGCAACGACAACCAGACTGGGACTGTTCGTGACAATGAGATCACCGCGGATCACCCACGCCCGACAGTCGTTTTGAAACCCGGCCAAATTCAGTGTTATACTCGGAACCGCCCGGAGAGGAAAACGTTGGTCGCCCAATGATGCCTTGATTGCAATGGCGTCGGAGTCGCTGTCATGGCCGAAATGACCAGCACAGACAGGAGCTGGATTCACGGCAGAGCCGAGCGCTTCGCGCAAGCCTGGAAAAGAGGGCCGCGGCCGCGAATCGAGGACTTCCTGGCCGACGTGGATAAAGCGCGCTGGCCGTCGCTCCTGGAGGAGCTGTTGCGAGTCGAATGCGAGCTGCGCCGTCTGAGCGGCGACGAGCCATCCGTTCGGGAATACGCCGAGCGCTTTCCGGAACACAAAGAGGTCGTTGCGGCGGTTTTCGATCGCCGCGCGGCCTGGTCGGCAGCGCCCCGCGAACCGGCTCGTTCAGCCCGCAAGCCGGCCGAACCACCCCCGCCCGAGCTGGCGAATCACCCGGATTACGAGATCATCCGCGAGCTGGGCCGCGGCGGCATGGGGGTTGTCTACCTCGCCCGCAATCGCATCATGGCGCGCGACGAGGTGCTCAAGGTCTTGGGCCAGCACATCGTCGCGCAACCCGGCGTGCTCGACCGGTTCCTGCGCGAGATCCGCGCCGTCGCCAAGCTGCGGCATCCCAATATCGTGAGCGCCTACTCCGCCTTTCGGTGCGGCGAGAGCTTCGTTTTTGCCATGGAATACGTCGTCGGGCTCGACCTGGCGCAGATGGTCAAGGCCAAGGGGGCCATCGCGGTGCGCCAGGCGTGCTACTACGTGCACCAGGCGGCCATGGGCTTGCAGTATGCGCACGAGGAAGGGATGGTCCATCGCGATATCAAGCCCGCCAATTTGATGCTCTCGCACCAGAAAGACAGGGCCGTGCTCAAGCTGCTCGATTTCGGCCTGTCGAAGGCTGCCAGCGAACAGGACGCGAGCGGGCTCGGAATCACCATGGCGCTGGATTCGTACGACCTCGGCGAGCACCTCACCTGCACGGGTGACATGCTCGGTACGCCCGATTTCATTGCGCCCGAGCAAATCGTCGCCTCGCAGCAGGCCGACATCCGCGCTGACATTTACAGCCTGGGATGCACGCTTTACTACCTTCTGATCGGTCACGCGCCGTTCCCCAATCTATCGCTCCGGGACGTTCTCAAAGCCCAGCGCTCGCTCTATGCGCGGCCGCTTGATCAGGTGTGCGCCGAGGTGCCAGCCGCTCTGGCGACGGTCGTCGCGAAAATGATGGCCAAGGACCCGCCAAGTCGGTTCCAAGAACCGGTCGAAGTCGCCGAAGCACTCACACCGTTTTTCAAGAAAACGAGCGGCGGCGAGGCGTCGATGCCAGCGCTCTTGGCAATCGAGCTCGATTCCGTCGGCTTGGGCGCGGCTAATCATCCGCCAGGTTCGACCCAAGCGGCTTCCTCACTTAGCAATCTGGTGCGGCCCGGACCACGAGGCTGGTCCGCAATCGCTGTCGTGTTGCTTCTCGGGCTCTTTGCCGGCTGGGCAGTCGTGTCAGGCAGAATCAAGGACAACTCGCCGCAACCGAAAAATGGTTTCCGCCACGAACGTCCTGAGCCAGAACAGCCCGGCCCGACGTCGACGCCCAAAGCGCCACAGGTCGCGGCGATAGAACCGAGCTCTCCGGGGCCTGCACCACGGGCGATCGAGAAAGAGCGGCGGCACGACCGCGAGGTTTCGGCCGACGAACGCGCTGCGTCGCCTGGTATCGGTCATGTTCGTTCTACGCCCCAGCCCGGTCCGGCCGCGACGTCGCCGGAAACTGCTCTCGTTGCCCACCCATTTCGGCTGGCGACAAACGGCCTCGGGGGCCGAGAATTCATCGACCCCGTCAGCTTGAGACCCGATCGGTTGACGACGACCGACACCGCGCTTGCCTGGGTCGCCAGCGACGCCTTCGCCCGGCTCGCGACCAGGGCGGCGATCGCGTACCCACGACTGCCGGATTCGCGCTACGTGCTTGAACTCGAACTCACCGTCAACGAAGGGGGCGAGCTCGAACTCAATAGCGGCGACCAGCCGGTCGACCACTTTCAGATCAGATTCGCCTGGAATGAAAAACGCCGGATGATCGAGTGTACGCTTAGCCGATGCATCTACGGCATGTCGTGGGTCAATGCCGATAAGGGGAGTCATGATTTTGACGCAGGCAAGCCGGTCACCATCAAACTCGTGGTCGGGGACGGCAGACAAACGGTGTTCCACGAAGGCACCGACATTCTAGTGGCCCATAGCTGGCCGAACGATTGCGGCGTAGGAATCGTGTCGAACAAGCCAAATTCGGGCGTGATCCACCGTTTCTCGTTGCGCCCGTTGACACCGTCAGACGCCGCCGCCTGTAGGTGGCCCGTGCCGCCGACCGAACTAGGCTTGGATGCCCGCCAATCCCGGGGGCGGCTGGCGAGGATCTTCCGAGTTCGTTCCGCCCTGCCAAGGAAGGACAATGCGTTCGCCGTGAAGGCTACCGCGACGCCGGTTTGGGCCGGGACGCCGATGGTGTGGATCAAACCCGGCGAATTCGAGATGGGGTCTCGTGATCCGAACGACAAATTGAGGCATCGGGTACGCTTGACGAAAGGCTATTGGATCGCACAGAGCGAGGTCACGCAGGGGGAGTACCAGAAGGTGACCAACGGCAACCCCAGCCGGATCACAGGCTCACCCTTTCTTCCGGTGGACTCGGTGGCATGGGATCAGGCTGGGGAATACTGCCGGAAAATTACCGAAATCGAGCGCAAGGCGGGCAGGTTGTCGCCAGCCGGTTACGAATACCGCCTACCCACCGAAGCCGAGTGGGAATACGCCTGTCGCGCCGGCGGCGATGACAACTTCAGCGTGCCGGAACCGCTTATCTGGTCATGGGACCGGGGCGATGGTCGGCCGCACGAGGTTGCCGAGTCCCAGCCGAACGAGTGGGGCTTGCACGACATGCTTGGAAACGCAATGGAATGGTGCTTGGACGCCTGGTACGAGTATCCCAAGGGGTCGAAAGAAGTGGTGGTCGATCCGCTCAAGATCGGCCAGTCTGGCGCGCTTGTTCCGTTCGTCGTCCGTGGCGGGGCGTGGTGGATAACTTCTGATCGCTGTACAAGCCACTGGCGCGACAGGGCTCCCAACAGCCCACATGCGTTCCACGGCTTTCGGATCGTCTTGGGTCCGGAAATCCGCGACCCCAAGATGAAAAATTGATTTACCGAGCTCCCCGCTTCTTCTTGGCCGGCTCCTCCGACTCGACCTTGGTCAGTACCAGGCGGCCCGACCCTTGGGTGTAGCGGAAGTCGAAACGCTGGAGAATACTCTGGCCGCACAGGGGTGCAATGTCACTCTTTTCCTTCGGCAGGACGGCGCAAGTCACGTCCTTGACGTTCAAGCGCCCGATCATGACCGACCGAATGACCATTTCCTTGGCCATCACCTTGGAGCCGTCGGCGGTCACGAGTGGTAGCGTGACGCCAGTCGGCCGCAGCGCAAGCCGCTCGGCGAGCGCGGCCGGCAGCACGGTCGGCCCGGCGCCGGTGTCGAAGACCATGCGCACGGTTTCCTTGCCATTGAGCGTGACGTCGATCTGGTCGACGCCGTTTTGCCGGTGTAGCTCGACCGTTTCGCTCTTCACCGAGCTCTCGAATCGCTTCAATTGCACGATCGCGTCTTCGAGCGCCTTCGATGGCCCCAGCTTTTGCTTGCTTTTCGTCGATCGAGACAGATCTTCCAGGGCCTTCTTGATCGTGTCGGTGCCGTTCAGCTCGGCATACTTTGCCGTCAACTCGTCGACCGATTTGCGGATCTCCTCAATCCCCTGCGTGTAGGCTTCGCGCCGCCGGGCGAGCTCGGTAGTGAACTGCTGCTTCATTTCCTGGAACTGCTGCTTGTCGTCGGCAATCTTGTTGATGAGCGCGACCAGCCGGCGTTGTTCGAGCACGACCACGTTTCGCTCGTCAACCAGCAGGTTGCGCTGGATGATCAAGGCGTTGTTGCCCATCGTCGGTCCGAAGTTCGCGAGCTCCAGATCGTATTGGTCGATCCGCTGCTCGAGCGCCTTCACTTGCTCGCGGTACGATGCGATCAAGACCTGGGGATTCTGGGTGCCCATCTCGAGCTCCTGCTGCTGCATCTGGGCGGCCCTCAACTGTCGCGAGAGGTCTCCCAATTGTTTGACCTTCCTGAGGATCGGCGTCTCGCCCGGCAGGATCCATATTGATCGCGCCGAGGATTTGAGCCCTTGGGTCTTGAGAACCTCGGCTGCCACCGGGTCGTCCGCCCGAGTTGTTGTCGCCCCGCAAGCGGCAAGGATCGTCAGGAGCCTCATCACCCGCGCAAATCGAGTTAGATCGACGTACATCGCAGCATACCCTCCGGGCCAGAATCGACTTTACCTATTTTAGCTCTCGATGTGGGAGCATAGGAAGGTGACGGGCTGGTTTCGGCTGCGTCTGAGGCCCGCGACTGTGCGCGGGCTGCCGATGTCGAATCTGTAAGAGCAGCGATTGAGCTGCGTATAATCGTTATTCTCTCGGTAGAGGACGTGTTGTCCACGAGAACCGCGGGAGCGGAGCTATAGTGATGCGAGACATTCAGTCCATCCAGGCGGCCGCGTTTGTGGCCGCGCTAAGCGTGTTGGCGAACTTCGACGTACTCGCCGACGATCCGACGCCCGAGCAAATCCTCGCGAGTCGCGGACTCAAGCGCTCGGGCATGGCGTACGTCGTCACGGCGGAATCCGAATTCGTGCCGAAAGTTGCCAAGCTCCAGCCAAGTTACGCGCAGTTGAAAGGCCTGTACGACAAGCTGGCCACCGCGATGCAAATCCAGGCCGAGTACGACGTCCTCAACGATCAATGGACTCTCGTCAATGAGCGGCTCCGAAACGTCCAGGCCGAGATCGACGCGCATCCGCCGCTTTCCAACAACGAGCTCAGGCAGAACTGGCAGAACCTGCTCGATACGGAAAAGCAATTGCGCTTCCAGTACAACGAGCTGAACCGCGAGGTCAACCTGCGGTACCGCAGGCTCGTCCCCGACTCCGAGAAGGAAGAATTGCGCGGCGAGTTTGTAAAGAAGCGTGAGGAATTCCTGGAGAGCTCCCGTGATCTGCGCGCGCTGGCGGACAAAATCAAAGACGAGTACAGCGCGCTTGCCAAGGACAACTCCGTGAAGAACGCCGTGGCGTCGCTTAAGCTCTCGACGAAGACCAGCATCACGGTTGTTGCTTCAAACGACTTCAAGAAGGCAAGCACTTGGCTCACGAACGCCGTCAGGAGCACGTCGCCCGAGTCGCTCGCTCCCAAGACCACCAAGAAAGGGGCGAAAAACACGTCCAAGGGCAAGAGCACGATCAAAGCCAAGGCGGCTGGAGCGGGCAATCAGAAGGGATGAACCATGACCTTCAGGCCGGCATGCGCTCATCGACCCGAACCGTGATGCCTTTCGCCTCAGAGCATACTCGGCGTCGGATTGTGCTCGACAGCGGCGGCATCGTCGTCGGTCAGTGGCTCGCTGGAATAGCTGTAACCGTCGTAGCCGGCCAGCGAGCTACCTTTCTCAAATTGGTGGACACCACCGTGCCGCGACAAGGTGGCCCAGCGCACGTACGCCAGCAGTTGCGGCTCGCTGTCGAAGGTCGCCACCAGCTTGCTCGGCGCCTGTTGTCTCGAACCGTAAAGGTACTGCATGTTCTTGATCATGCGCTCAGGTTGTGTCCCTGAGCATCATGCCCGTGATGGATGTGTTCGTCGTATTCGAGGAAGGCTCGGACATCGTCGATCGCGAGCCGAAGCGCATCGCGGTGCAAGGAGTCGGGCGCCACTCCGCGGCTGGCCTCGAACCGGTTTACGAGATGCTTGGCCGCAGCTTCGGGCGACACGTCCTCGATATGCATCTCCGGGAAATTCTGATGATAAACGAGGACGGTATGCACGCTGCCGGCGTTACACCGGCTCTCGGTCACGATGATTCGTTTCGGGTCGCTAGACATCGGTCACTGCCTTTCAACGCAAGGGATGCCTTCCTGGTGCATCTTGCCTGGTTATCATTCGTCCCGTCACTTTAGGGCAACACCACTGCAAATCCTGGGCCGACCAATCACGGGGGCGCGTGTTCCGAGCACCTACTCTTAATAATATCAAGCGACTCCTATGATTTCCATTTTTTTCGGCCCGGAAAGGGACCGCTTACCCCCGCGGTCGCGCAGCGGCCACAGCGCGTCACGGCAACCATCCCCTTGGGAGCGGCCAGCAGCGCGGGTATCCTAAGTTCTGCGAACCCGGGCTGAAGGGCATCGGCCCGGCGGGCATGACCGCGCTCCTCTTTGAGTGATCGAGACCGAAATCATGGCCGCCGATCTTGTTGTTTCCACCGAATGGCTGGCCGCTCACCTTTCCGACCCCAACCTGCGGGTGGTCGACATGCGGGGGCATGTCGTAACCAAGCCGGTCGCTCCCGGAGTCGAGCAGGCCGATTATCGCGGGGCGCGCGCCGAGTACCTGGCCGGGCATATTCCCGGGGCCGTCTACATGGACTGGACCACCGATATCATCGACCTTGACGATCCGGTTCCGGTCCAGGTTGCGCCTGCGGAACGGTTTGCCGAGGCCATGGCGGTGCGCGGCATTGGCGACGACACGCGCGTGGTGGCCGTCGATCACGCGGGGGGGCAATTTGCCACGAGGCTTTGGTGGGCCCTAGGATATTACGGCCACGACAACGTGTGCGTGCTCGACGGCGGCTGGAACCGGTGGTTGAGCGAAGGGCGACCGGTCGAGACGGGCGAAGTCGCCGTGCCGCGCGCGGTCTTCACGCCGCGAGTGCACCCGGAGAGGCGGATCACGGCCGAGCAGCTCGCCGGCCTGATCATGGACCACGATCTCGACTGGCAGCTCGTCGATGCACGCGACGAGGGCCAGTTCACGGGCGCCCGGCGGCGCGGGCCGCGGGGCGGCCACATTCCCGGCGCCCTGAACGTCCCCCGCGAGGTTTTCTTCGCGCCCCAGGGAGGTTTCCTACCGCTCGACCAGATCCGCGAGAGTATAACGAGACATGGTCTGCAAGCCGGCCGACCCACGGTCGCATATTGTAACGGCGGCGTCGCCGCTACGGTTGTTCTCTTCAACCTGGCGCGGCTCGGCTTTGCGAATCTGGCGAACTACGACGGCTCGTGGAACGAGTGGGGAAGCCGGCCCGAGCTGCCCGTGGAACCAGCCGGAGAACCAGCTTGATTCGCGTCGACGACTACCACAAAGCCTATGGCCAGACAATCGCCGTGGCCGGGCTCTCGTTCGAAGTGCCGCCCGGCGCGATCCTCGGCCTGGTCGGCCCCAACGGTGCCGGCAAAACAACCACTCTGCGCGCTCTGGCGGGAATCATCCGCCCGACGCGCGGCAGGCTCTCCATTGCGGGCCACGACGTGGTGAATGACCCGATCGCCGCCAAGCGCGAGCTGGCTTACGTGCCCGACGACCCCAAACTCTTCGACGCGCTCACGATCTGGGAGCACCTTGAGTTCATTGCCTCGGCCTATCGCGTGGCCGATTTCGCGCCCAGGGCGCAGGCGCTTCTGGAACAATTCGAGCTTGTCGAGAAGCAGAAGACGATGGCGCAGGAGTTGTCGCGCGGCATGCGGCAAAAGGTGGCAATCTGCTGCGCGTACCTGCACGACCCCAGAGCGATCCTCTTTGACGAGCCGCTCACGGGGCTTGACCCTTACGCGATCCGCACGCTGAAGGCGTCGATCGCCCAGCGAGCCGCCGCCGGCGCCGCCGTCGTCGTCAGCTCGCACCTGCTCGCACTCGTCGAAGACCTGTGCACTCACCTGCTCATCTTGAGCCGGGGAACGAGTCTGTTTTACGGTTCGCTCGCCGAGGCCCGCGCGAAATATGCCGACCTGCAAGGCGAGGCATCGCTCGAAGAGGTGTTCTTCCGGGCGACCGCCGTTTGAAAATTTGAGATGAATTCGACCCTGCTCAAACTGATCGGGATCTTGACCAAGGCGTCGCTGCGGCGGACGTTCCGCGGCGCAAGGACGTTCAAGGGTGCGTTCCTGATCGTGTTTACGCTGTTCGTGCTGGCGGCGATGATCGGCCCTTCGGTCGCCGGGGCTGTGTTCGTGCGGTCGCTGCCCGGCATGCCCCGATTCGCCGACTGGACCGAACCTTATCTGTCGCTCATCCTCCTGGTGTTCTCGCTTCTGCTCATCTTCGGTCCGGCCGGCGAAATGGCGATGTCGTTTGCGCCCGCGGAAGTGGATCTGCTCTTCCCCGCGCCGTTCCACCGCGCCGAGCTGCTACTCTACAAGATCGTGAGGCTGCTCCTGGGCATGCTTTTCATGGCCTTGATCTTCTCGCTGTCGTTCCTGATGTACTTCAGGTCGTGGCTCGCGGCGTTCGTGGGTATTTTCCTCACACTTGTGTTCACACAGTTCGTTTCGCTGGCGGCTGCGCTCGCGGGGCAGATCGCGACCGAGTACGCCTATACGCGGGCGCGCAAGCTGGCGCTCTACGGTGTGCTCGCGCTTTTCGCAGCGGGGCTGGCCCAGATGTTCTATCAAACGCCGATTCAATCATTTCCCGAACTGGCTTTGAGCTTTCGAGGCTCGTGGGCAGGGCGCGTGCTGCTGGCCCCATTCGAGGTCTTCAGCCACACAATGATGGCGCATACGTTATTTCCCGATTTGCTCTGCTGGGCCGCCGGCGGCGCCGGGATCGACCTGGCCGTGCTGGTTTTGGTTCTCAAGCTGGACGCCGATTACATCGAGGGGGCGGCGGCTGTCAGCCAGAAGCTCTATGACCGGATCCGACGCGTGCGGCAAGGGGGAGGGTTCGGCCCAGCCCCGAAAAGCGCCGGCCGGCTGCGGCTGCGGAGATTGCCATGGTTGGGGGGCGCGGGTCCGCTCGCCTGGCGCACCATGCTCATCGCCATGCGCACGTCGCGCGTTGTGATCATCGCGTTCCTGGGCTTGGGGGCGGTCTTTCTCATCTTGGCGCTCGTCGTGCCCTCGGATCGTGAGGGCGCCAAGATGCTGCCAACGCTCGGCGTCGGCATGCTGGCCTACATGACCTTTATCTTCACCATGTCGCTTCCCTGGGCTTTCCGCAGCGACATTGATCACATCGACTTTTTCAAGAGCCTGCCGGTAAGACCGATCGCGGTGGCCGCGGGTGAGTTGGCGGGCGCGGTGGTCTTGCTGGCGACGACCCAGCTCTTGGTCCTGATCGGCCTGCTCGCAACCGGTGCCGGGGCCGCCTTGATCCTGGCAGCCGCCGCGTTTGCCGTTCCGTTCGATCTCTTGATGCTCGGGGTCAGCAACGCGCTGTTCCTGATTTATCCCGTCCGCATGGCGCGGTCGACGACACCCGACTTGCAAGTTTTCGGCCGGGCCATGCTCGCGTTTCTGTTCCAATTCCTGGTCTTGATTCCCACGCTGGGTCTGCCCGCGGCCCTGGGCGCGCTTGGCCTCTATCTGAGCGGCGGTCGCTGGCCTGTGTTCGCTGCCGTGACATGGCTGGTGCTCGCGGCCGAGATCCCCGGAGTCTTGTTCGTTCTGGGATTGGTTTACGATAAGTTCGACCCGAGCACTGACGCACCAGTCTAGACTTGACCGGCTGCCGGATTGGTTTCGCCGGGAATCGGGTGCGAGGCACCAGCCTCTTGTCGGCGCGGAATGAGAAACGTAGGTTGTTAACTTGAATGACCGCGAGACGGGATTGCAGGCAACGCCAACAACCCGCGAGCGATGCCAACGCCAACGGGGGAAGTCCAATTCCAGAGAGTGGACGTCGAGTCGAAGCCAAACGGGAGAATCCGTCGATGCGAGAACAAGAACCCAAGAAAGCAGGCGGTCCGACCGGTCACAGCCGGCGCGACTTCCTGCGGGGCTCGGGGGTGGCGGCGGCCACGGCCGTGCTCACGGGCCAGGCGTCCCTGGCGCTCGATGAAGCCGCAGCCGCTCAGGCTGAGCCCAAGGTCCTGGCGGGCACCGTTGAGATCACGCTCAACGTCAACGGTCAGGAACAGCGCTGCACGGTCGAGCCGCGGAGCACATTGCTCGACACGTTGCGCCACCGGCTGGACGTGACCGGGCCCAAGCGGGTGTGCGATCGGGCCAGTTGCGGCGCGTGCACCACGATCGTCGACGGCGACTCCATCTATGCGTGCACCACGCTCGCCGTCTCGTGCCAGGGCAAGACGATCCAGACGCTTGAGAGTTTCGACACGGGCGAGAAGGGCATCCCCCACGCTTTTCACGAGCACGATGGCTTGATGTGCGGCTATTGCACGCCAGGTTTCGTGACCTCCTGCAAGGCCCTGCTCGACAAGAACCCCAGCCCAACCCTCGACGAGGTCAAGAAGGGGCTCGAGGGCAACATTTGCCGGTGCGGCACCTACGTCGGCGTCATGCAGGCGGCGCTCGCCGCTGCCAAAGCCATGAAAGGAGCCTGACACATGGCGATCAAATGGCCCGAAAACCCCCGATTGATCAACACCCGCATCACACGGCTCGACGGCCTGGCCAAGGCCTCGGGGCGGGCGAAGTATCCCTCCGACATGCGGCCCGAGGGCACGCTGTTCGGCGTCATGCTTTACAGTCCTTACGCATACGCGAAGGTCAAATCGATCGACATCTCGGCCGCCGAGAAGATGCCGGGAGTTAAGGCGGTGATCGCGATCGCCAAGGCGGGCTCTACGCTTCGGTACCATGGCGACGACGTCGCCGCCGTGGCGGCCGAGACCGAGGAGCAGGCGCGCGACGCCGTCCGTGCCATCAAGGTCGAGTACGACGTGCTTCCGCACGTCGCGACCGAGGCCCTCTCGATGGCCGAGGGCGCGCCCGAGAACTTCGAGAGCGGCAACGTCCGCACGGGCCGCAGCGCCGAGCAGCGGCAAGCCCGACGACGCGATGGCCGCCGCCGAAGTGACGATCGAAGGTACGTACTCGGTGCCCATGATCACTCACGTCTGCCTCGAGTCGCACGGATTGACCGTCCAGTGGCAAAAGGGAGACGGAGAAGGCAACGACAAGGCCATCTGCTGGGCCAGCACCCAGAACGTCACGGGCGTTGCCAACGACCTCGGGCGCGCCTACAAGACCAAAGCGTCCAACGTCACGGTCCTCACCGACTTCATGGGGGGCGGCTTCGGGTCCAAGTTCGGCGCCGACGCGTGGGGGGTGGTGGCTGCCCAGCTATCCAAGAAATCCGGCGGGCGGCCCGTCAAGATGTTCCTCGACCGCATCCAGGAACACCTGGCGGCCGGAAATCGTCCCAGCGCGTGGGCCCATATCAAAATGGGCGCCAGCCGCGACGGCAAGCTCGTGGCCATGATCGCCGAGGCACACGGAACCGGCGGTGTCGGCGGCTCGGGCAACTTGATCTTGCCCTATGTGTACAACGTGCCCAACACCAAGGTGACCCAGTCGACGGTGTTTACCAACTTCGGCTGCCCGCGGGCCATGAGGGCCCCGGGCCATCCGCAGAGCTGCACCATGACCGAGCCCGCCATGGACGACCTCGCCGACAAGCTCGGCATGGACCCGATCGAGTTCCGGCTCAAAAACCTGAGACCGGGCGATTTTCACACGCCCATCTACGAGGCCGAGCTCAAGATGGGGGCCGAGCTGATCGGCTGGCATGAAAAGCGCAAGCCGCGCGGCCAGACCGGCCCCGGCCCGATCAAGCATGGCATGGGCGTGGCCCTGCACCAGTGGGGCGGCGGGCCCGGCGGGCAGGACAAGAAAGTCAGTTGCACGATCAACCCCGATGGATCGGTCGAGCTCAGGAGCGCTACTCAGGACCTCGGCACGGGCATCCGCACCGTCCTGGCGATCATCACCGCCGAGGTCCTGGGCTTGAAGCCGACTGATATCATCTCGAACATCGGCAACTCGACCTTCCCGCCCGGTCAGGCGTCGGGCGGTTCGACCACGACCCCTTCGATGGCGCCGCCGTGCTACGACGCGGCCATCAAGGCGCGAGACGCCTTCTTCGCCAAGATCGCCCCGGGCCGTCAACGTCCAGCCCAGCGACCTGGCTCTCAAGGATGGGCAGCTCTGGGTCTCGGGCGAGCCCGTCAATGTCATGGAAAGACGCCTGCCGCAAGCTCGGCATGGCCCCCATTTCGGAAGATGGGCTCGTTCCAGCAGGGGCTGTCCACGGGCGGTGTCGGCGGCTGCCAGTTTGCCGAGGTGGCCGTCGACATCGAAACCGGAATGGTCAAGGTCAAGAAGATCGTCGCCATTCAAGATTCGGGCTTGATCATCGACAAGCTGACCTGGGAGAGCCAGGTCTACGGCGGCGTGATCGGCGGCCTGAACTACGGGCTGTTCGAGGAGCGTGTGGTCGACCCGACCACGGGCACCATGCTCAACCCCGACATGGAGATGGTACAAGCTGGCCGGGGCCGCCGACATTCCCGAGATCATCGTGCGGGCCTACGAGCCGCCTGAACAGAAGGCGCGCGGCGTGATCGGCGTGGGCGAGCCCCCCGACGATCTCAACCGCGGCCGCCATCGGCAATGCGGTGGCCAACGCCATCGGCGTGCGGGTGTCGGAGTGGCCGATGACGCCCGCGCAACGTCTTGAACGCCCTGGCCACGGCTTCCAAAGAAGGGAAAGCGTAAACCATGAAAGCCTTCGAGTACGCTGCCCCGACCACCCTCGATGACGCGATCAAGCTGCTGGGCACACCAGAGCGCAGTCGGCCCTGTCGGGCGGGACCGATCTCTTGAGCCGGATGAAAGACTACGTGACCTCGCCCGATCGCGTCGTCTACCTGAAAGACATCAAGTCGCTCGCCGGCATCTGCGGGCGACCCCAAGGCCGGCGGCTTGACAATCGGCGCCGGCACCCGGCTGATCCGACATCGTCGAGCAGCAAGGCCATCCGCGAGAGTTATCCTGCCTTCTGGCAGGCGACCGTCGAGGTCGGCTCGCCCCAGATTCGCAACATGGCCACCCTGGGCGGCAATTTGCTCCAGCGCCCGCGGTGCTGGTATTTCCGCGCCGGCCACGGCCTGCTTGGCCATGAAAGACGGCAAGAGCCTGGTCCGCGCCGGCGACAATCGCTACCACGCCATCTTCCTGACCGACGGCGACGCCCTGTTCGTCAACCCGTCGAGCCTGGCCGTCGCGCTCGCGGCGCTCGACGCCCAGGCCACGATCAACGGGCCCAAGGGCGAGCGGACCATCAAAGTCGAAGAGCTTTACCAGGTCCCCAAGCGTGAGACCGACAGCGAGCTGACGCTCGCGCCCGGGGAGGTCCTTACCAAGGTGATGATCCCGGCAGTGAAGGGCAAGAACGGTGCCTACGAGGCCCGTCAGAAACAGGCGCAGGACTGGCCGCTCGTGCTGGCGTCGGTCAAGCGTTGTGATGGACGGGGACACGGTCTCGGCTGCCAAGATCGTGCTCTACGGGCGTGGCACCGATCCCCTGGCGGAGCGCGTCGGCCGAGAGGGCGATCACCGGCAAGCGGCTCACGCCCGAAACCGCCGCCGCCGCCGGCGAGGCCGCCGCGGAAGGCGCCGCCCCGCTGTCGATGAACGGCTACAAAGTCCCCCTGACCAAGACCGTCGTCAAGCGCGCGTTGCTCGCAGCCGTGGGCAACCGCTACTGGGAGGAGGCTTGACCGCCTGACCAACATGACTGAAATCGAACCCAAAGAGCTCCCGGTGATTCCGCCCGACGCCCCGATCTGCCGTCATCTCCGCAGCAAGGGGATGTACGTCTTCACCGACGCACAGGAGGAAGAGCACGACGACGACTGCGACGGCTCGTTCTACTGGTGCGTTCACACCATGAAGACCTACGGGCCCGATGATCGCATGGTCCTGCGCCGCGAGTGCAAGAACCCGTCGCGGTCTTGCTACGAACCGCTCTGATCACCCCGCGCTCCAGGCCCAAGGGCCTTGGCGGGCCTACCGCCCACCCACGCCTCGGCGACGTTAAACCGTCGCCGAGGCGTTTTTGTTTGGCCCGCGCGCGCTCGGACTCACCAAAAGAGCGATTCAATTTCATGAGAACAGAGCGCAACATCAAATTCCGTCACGATCTCTCTTGATCAAAGAGCATCAGAATGTCATTCTATGGTTCGTCGTTCTTGTTGCGGAAAGGAACGACAGGCTGTTTTCGGTTTCCGACTTCGGACAACGTTCACAAGGAGCTAGGAACAATGGCCGACGCACGTGACGCCGCCAAGAAGAAGAAAGCCGCCGAGAAGAAGGGCGCCAAGGCACCGGTCGCCAAGGCCGCGGCCGCACCTGCTGCGCCTGCGGCGAAGGCACCGGCAAAGCCCGCCAAAAAGTAAGCGGCCTTCCCTCACCTAACGAACTGCAGGACCTGAAGTCGTCGCCCGACCCGGTTGCGGGTTGATGCGGCTTCAGGTCCAGTTTGCTTTGGTGCGCAACGCCGGCGTGCGCCTTTTGATGTTGCGCGTTCTGGCGGCGCCAGCTTACTGGGCGGTGACGACGTTTCCCCGAAGGGGATGCACAACAAAGCCCAGGGTCGCGAAGCGCACCCTGGGTGGCGGCGAGCGAGGCAGGACCCCCCGAATCTCGGTAGTATTGAACCCTGTAAGGGTTGCACATTGTATCGCGTGGCGTAGGCAGAAGGCCGCGACGACGTCCCCTCACCCGCCCGTCGGGCACCCTCTCCCCGCCGGGGCGAGGGGCAACGCCGTTAAGCATTTTACGCTGCCCTTTGACGAGCCAATATCTTGCTGCCGTCCCTCTTGCGCCGCCGTGGCGTCGAGGATAATTGGTGGACCGGTGCGCGGCTCCTCTTTTCGCCGCGGGTAATTGCGACTTCGTTTTTTGCTCTGGCGTTGGTACGAATCGGTCGTGGCGTTCCGCAGCCGGTTCTGCAGCGACGCGCCGGGCGGACGGGCTTCCGATGGATCCGCGATCATCGAGCGGATGATGCGCAGCACGGCAGCAATGCTGGTCTTGTCGGCGGGTTCGCCCGCCCGGGTCTGTTCTTTCGTGGCCAGCAGTTGCAGCATCGTTAGCCCCAGCAAGGACCAGTGCAGTTCGATCTCCGCGATCTCAGGAGTGCGGGCGCGCAGTTTGGCTCGGCCATAGGTCTGTTTGAGCGAACGAAATTGGAGTTCTACTCCCCAGCGACCCCGGTAAATGAGACCGGCTTGCTCGGCGGTCAATTCCTTGTCATCGAGAATGTTGGTCACCAGGTAGACCTCGCCGCGACCATCGTGGAAGCGGAGCAGACGCAGTACCAGAGGCGGTTGCTTCTTCCTCATCACGGCATCGGGCCAGCAGTAGACGATGTCGCCCCTTTGCCGAACCAGCCCCAAGCCCTTCAGCAACCGAACATTGCCGCCGACGCGGATCAAGAAACTGTGACCACGATCAAGGATCGACCGCCAGAACTCATAGCCGTAAAAGCCGGCGTCAGCACAAAGCAGCGTGGCTTCCGGGAACCGCAGCTCACAGAGCAGCGTTTCCAGATCGGCGCGTTCGCTGGAATACGACGGCCCCAGCTTCCAACACCAGGGCAACCGCAAACCAATGTGCCACAGGAGTGTCAACCACATTTGCGGACCCACAGCTTGGGGATCATAGTGACTCTTCGTGCTCTGTTTGTGCCGCTTGCGGTGCGCATGCCGACCGCGTTTGTTCGTTCGCGATTTCTTCTTTCCGCGTCGCTTTCTTGGTTTATTGAACCGCTCTTCATTTTGTTGGGTCCGCGGCACGCTCACTCGGGAACCGTCGACGGCCAACGGCAGCCATTTCCCCACGCGCCAATGGGCTTCGCCAGACTGTTGCATCAAACTTTGCACGCGCGCCGACAGCGCGGGGAGTAGTTGGGGCGTGTAACGGACCAAAGCGGCAGTTAGAGCCTGATAGGAAGTTACAGCTACGGCGTCGCTGCCGAATAGCTTGGCGAGCGTGGCGATGGCATCCTCCACCGCTTCGACCAACCCGGGCTGGGAACTCCAGACCCAAAAGACCGCCTGGCACACCAATGCGAGGGGTTTCCATTTGACGTTGCCATGGAGACGCACACGGGCGAAAATGCTGTCGCTTACGATCCACTTGAGCGCCCTCCGCAGATCGTCGCCATTGGTCTTGCGCTGCGGTTTCTTGCCGTCGCGTTTGTCGCGTTCCTTTCTAGACTTCACTGCCAGACTCCTTTCTGACGTGTAGTCAGATGTGCGGGGAGTCCGGCAGTTTTTCTTATCTCACTTTCCTGACCAGCCCGATTTCACGCGAAAAAGTGCTTAACGGCGTTGGGCGAGGGGTGGAACCCCGTCGGGGTTCCCCGGAGAGGGACCGGGAAGAAACGAATCGTCGCGATCGGCACCCAGGGTGCGCTTCGCGACCCTGGGCTTTGATGGATAGCCCCGTTGGGGCAAGGACGCGCAAACCCAACGCCAAAACGCGCGCCGCCGCCTTTCCAGAGCGCTCGCCTTCAGCCCGGATGTGATCGGCGGGCTGCACCCTCCCGAAAGCGCGCCTGGGCCGCGCGGAGACTGCGCGTCGTCAGTTCGACAAAGAAGGGCAAAGAAGGCACGGCGTACTGCTCGTCGCAAAGCTGGCTCACCAGGCCTTGAGCCGACCGAGCCAGCTCGAGCTGCCCCGACCACTTCCAGGTTCCGGCCATCCACAAGAGCATTCGCCGGTACAGCTCGAGGCGATGGATGAGCCGGTGCTCGAACAGAAACCGGTAAGCCCCCGCATCACGCTCGGGGTCGGGGAACGTCCGGCCGTCGCGCAGCACGATTTCCTCGGCCAGCTCGTGCACCAGCGGCGAGTCGTCCACCCACGAAGGACAGGCGTCGAGGATGTCGCGGACCTGTTCGGGCATCGCCGGCAGGCCCATGGAATCAAGACCCAGATGGGCTATCGAGGCCGGGAAATCCGCCGGCTGAAACCCCGGGCCCAGCGTGCCGTCGACCCAGGCGGCGGATTGCGGGCGCGACCGGGCCAGCGCCCAGCATCAAACTGCCTGCAAGCAGTCCCAGCGCCAGCTCGTGGGCGTCGCGTGCACACTCGTCGGCCTTTAGAGCGATCAGATCGTCGAGCAAGCGGCCCGCAGTCGGCGTTTCGGGCTCGACTTCGCCGAAGACGTCGCGAATTCCGTGCCGCACGTCACAGAGAAACGCCGCCGTCCGCCGCTGACCGGCCCGGCTGACCGACACCACGATCGAGCCCCGACCCTGGCCATCAACGGGCGTGACCAGACAGTGCAGCAGCCGTCGCTGCTCACCGACGATCGCAACCGGCAAACTCTGCGCCCTTTTCCCGGAGCCGCGCGTGATGCCGCTTTCGCCGCCGGCCGAGCTCTCCGCGGCCAGTGCCGGTGGCGGCGAGCCAGTCTTTTCGCCGCCCTCGTCCACCTCGGCAAGCCGCTCCAATGCCGATTGGGCGGCTGCACGGGTTGCTTCCTCGCGCGCCTTGGAGAGGAGAACGAGCAGAAATTCCACCGCCGGGCTCCTTGAAAAACGCGCCAGCTCGGTGATGATCGCTACCTGGGCCGGCGGATCGAGGACCGTCAGGCCTTCGATCGCTTGCCAGCACTGCGCGGGATCGCTCCCAAGCTGCTCGACAATTTCCTCGAGCAGGCCGCCGGCGCTGGCCGATGCTCCATCATCACCCTGGGCGACGCCTTCGTTCAAAGATCGAGTCCTTCACCAAAGCCGCCGGCGCGTGGGGTTGCGCCAAACGCGGCCGAGGGCCTTGGCGGTAAACCGCGCGCGGGTCGCCGCGGCCGGCGTGTCCACGGTGTAGAAGAACCGCCCGGCCCCCTCTTTCTCCTGGTATTCGTAAAGCGGGGTGGTTGCCCCCGTGTTGTCCTTGATGTCGGCCGGGAGCACGTAGAACAGGGGCCGAGCACCCGAACCTTCGGGCTTTTGCGCGAGTTGTCCCGCGCGCAACACTTGCCCGGCGCGCGCATCATCCTGTTCATAAACGGGCAGCCAGGCGACGCCTGCGCGGTCGGGAGCGAAGAAGGCCACCCGGCGCGGGGTGGTCGTCTCGCCGTCAGGCAGCGCAGTCAAGGGCGCCAGTCGCGCTGTCGATCCCGAGCCGGATGGGATCTCGTAAATCGCCACCGGCAGTGCCAGCCGAGGATCCGACAAATCAAGCTGGTACATGACCTGGTTGTAGTCGTATCGAGGCGTCGGATCGGGGTTGCCCGAGAACGTCGTGGCGTAGGTGCCTTCGAAATAGATGATTCGCCCGCCATCCTGGTCGAACATCGGGTCTTGCTTGGGGTTGTAGAAGCTGTATTTGTCATGGGTGACGATCTTACGCGCGTAGACCCAGGGACCCAGTGGCGTGTCGGCCTCGGCGTACCAGACCTCGCCGAGAAACGAAGTTTCGCCGTATGCCTGGACCGCGATCATGCCAAAGCGCCGCCGGTACGCGTTCCAGTAGACCGACCCGCCGTGTGCGCTGACCTCTCTGCCGGTGTTGACGTCGCGCAAATGGAGCAGTGGTTCATCGGTCTTGATCAACCGGGCGGCGATCAGCTTGCCCTGCTGCTCCTGCCGCACGAGCTGCGTCAGCGCCTTCCAGCCATAATGCAGTCCGCCGTCGTTGCCGCGATCGAGCTGCTGCTGTGCAAACTTGGTCCCCGGCCTGAGGCACGAATACGCTTCCCAGGAACCCGGCGACTTGAGCCTGTCGATGTCGGCCTGCACGCGAATCAAGGGGTATGGGTTGGCGTAGTACAGGTAGTCGACGCCGTGATCTCGATACAGGAACGAATGCCCGTCGGGGTACTCGCCGGTATGGACCGACGGGTCGGGAAACTGGGCGATTTTCTCGAAGCGAGCCGTCTTGGCATTGAACTCGGCCAGCCCGCGCTCGTAGATCTCGAGTGCCTTGCGCACCTTGGCGTAAACCGCGAGCATGCGCTCGCGCCCGTCGCGATCCTTGAGGACGACGAGCCCCGAGATCCAGGTCGGCCCCTCGCCGGGCATCGGGCAGGTGGGGCGAGCGAAGCCCTTATCGTCAACGAAATAGCTCAGGTTGACGCCGACGCTGGGTGCGAGCCCCCCTTGAGCGGGCAGGTCCGAGGTGGCTCCCGGCACGTGGAAGAGGCCCAGCGGATAGTCGGGGCGATTGGTATCTCCCCAGAACCAGTGGACTTTGCCGAGAAAGACGGCGTTGACCACGCTGTCCTGGCCGACGACGTGCCCATTCAAAAGCGGTTCCTTGATCGGCACCGAATCGCCGGTCAGGACGCTGTCGCGATAGATTCCCGCTCCCGTGACGCGATAGAGTCGCCGGGCAATATTGAGCCGGCGGACCACGATCTGGGCTGAGCCGCCCTCCTTGACATCGAAAGCCTTGCCCCGGAGTCCGAAGCCGTCCCGTTCCATTTCGTAGCCGTGGCTGATGACGGTGAAGAAAACCTTGCGGTTGAAAAGGCCGGGCTCGTCAAACGCGACGATGCCGTTGCTGTCGGTGACGTAGCGGACCTGGTTGACGGTTCTGAGCTCGACCAGCGGGACGCCCCGGCCCGTGCCCTCCTCAACGACCTGAATGCGGAAGACGGGCCGGCGGGCAGGGGGGGCCTTGGAGTCATCGCGTCCGCGGGCCGGCGGCCCCATGGAAGCGCACAGAATGGCGGTCGCCAGCAGTACAGCCCTCTGCCATCGTTCTCGCATGGCGTGCGACCCTCCCAAGGGCTCAGTCCCTGCGCCATCGTGCTGGGTTTCGTGCACCGGCCCGGCGGCTTGCCGCGCTATTTGAAAAGCCATCAACGGCAGTATCCGCGTCGTATTCGATCTCGGCGCGCTCGAGCAAGCCTTGATCGATCTCGGTGAAAAAGCGGCTGGGCTTGGTCAGTACGGTCGGGCCGCGGCCACCAAGCTCGATCGTGATGGGATAACAGAGCGTCAGCTCGTTCATGGCTCGGGTCATGGCTACATAAAAGATGCGCCGCTCTTCGTCCTCGCCGCCGGGTTCTTCGAGGGCGCGGCGGTGAGGAAAGCTCTCTTCGATCAACCGCGGAACGAAAACGTGCGACCACTCCAGTCCCTTGGCCTGGTGAATCGTCGAGAGCACGAGCATCTCGCCGGGCTCGTCTTCGGCCGCCGAGTCCATGCCGTAGACATCGCCGGCCAAGAGCAGGTCGGCGATCAGGCGGTCGAGGCTGTCGTACTTGGCGGCCAGAAGCGCGAACTGCTCGATGTCGGCAATGCGGTTGTCGGGCCGGTCGTACTTGAGCGTCACGGTCGCCGGATAGCCCCCCTTCAAGATCGCGCCGACGGCGGCGGCGGGGCAATGCTCAGGGTCGGCGGCGCGGAGCTGCTTCAGGTCATGGACGAAACCCGCAAATAATCCCTTGCTCTTGGCCGGGCACAAGCGCCATCGCCCCGGCCGATTCGAGCGCATCGAGCGGGTGGTCGCTTCGCGATAGATGGCGAAAGACTTCGCCGGCCGTGACCGGGCCGATCCCCGGCAGCAAGAGCAGGAGCCTGCGCCACGACGCTTCGTCGCGCGGGTTGACCACGATCCGCAAATGCGCCAGCACGTCCTTGATGTGCGCCTGCTCGAAGAAGCGGAGCCCGCTGCGCACCGGTGTAAGGGATGCCGCGCGCGAGCAGCTCGCCCTGAATCAAAATGCTGTCGTGATGGTTGCGATAGAGCACGGCCATCTGCCGAAGCGACAACCCCTTGTCGCGCTCCAGAAGCACCTGCTGGCAAACCAGGCGGCCTCCACGTAGGCGTCTTCGACAGGGACCACCAAGGGAAGCGGGCCGTCGGACCGCGCCGACACCAGGTGCTTGGCAAACCCCGATGTGTTCCGAGCGATCGACGCGGTTGTGAAGGCCACGATCTGGGGCGTCGACCGGTAGTTGACCTCGAGTTGAAAGATGTGCGCGGTCGGATGTCGCTCGGCGAACTTGAGAATGTTGTCGTAGTCGGCCCCGCGGAAGCGGTAGATCGACTGGGCATCGTCGCCGACGGCGGTGAGGTTGCCCGCACCCGCCGCCGCGATTGACTCGACCAGCTCGACCTGAACGGCGTTGGTGTCTTGCATCTCGTCGATCAGGATGTGCCGGAACCGCTCTGCCTGGGCCGCTCGCTCCGGCGGAAACTCGCGGATCAACCGCGCCCATTGCAGCAAGAGGTCGTCGTAATCCATGCTGTTGGCCGCGCGCTTGCGGTCGGCGTAAGCCGCGGCGGCCGCTTCGATCTGCGGCCGCCAGGCCGCCAGCTCGGGCGCGCGCTCGACCCAGACCTCGCCGACGGTGCGGTTGAGGTTGGCACTCAGGCTGATCATGTCGTGCAAGAGCGCCGCCTTCGGTGCCAGCTTGCCCGCACCCGCCAGCTTCGCGTCGTCCATCGCCAGCTTGATCAGGTCGAGCTGGTCCTCACTGTCGAGGATCGTGAAATTCGGCTGATAACCCAGGACACCGGCCGCACCCCGCAGCAGCCGATTCCCGATGTGGTGAAAGGTGCCGGCCCACACGCGGTCGGCCCGCTGGCCGATCAGCGATTGCAGGCGCCTAACCATCTCGCGGGCCGCGCGGCGCGTGAAGGTCACCAGCATGATCGACTCGGGCGGAATCCCCGAAACGAACGAGGTGTGCGACCCGGTAGGTGATCACCCGCGTCTTGCCCGAGCCCGGCCCGGCGAGAATCAGGTTGTAGCCATCAGGCGCCGTCGCGGCCGTCCGTTGCGAGTCATTGAGCTCGCGCTCGAACCGAGCCGCCAAGCGTGCATTGAGCGGCGACTGAAGGCGAATCTTCCGCATCGGGCTCCCCAACGCGCGGCCAAGCGGCGCAATTCCCTGCTACGGACAAGACGCCATCATAGCAAATCGATACGATAGTGCCCCAGCGGATTCGTTGTTTCTGCTTTGACTGACGAGGAGGGATTCTCATGCCCGAGGTCGAACCACAAACCACGCTGCACATCGTTCACGAGCCGAAGGTCTACCTGCTGGGGCGGCAGGTGATTGACGAGCAGGCGCTCGAAGCGTTTCTGGCCGATCATGAGGTCCACCACTGGACGACCGACACCGAAATCGGCGGCGAAAAGCTCATCGAGATCGCGGGGCGCGTGTGCTACATGTCGTTTCAGCGCCCGCGGCCGGGGGGCAACAACGCCTACATCGGCCATTTGCTCGCGGTAGGGCACGGTTCGGTGCTCGAGCACGCGGTGTTCAACCTCGTCTTCACCGGAGTGAGTCGCAGCCTCACCCACGAGCTGGTGCGGCACCGCGCGGGCTTTGGCTTCTCGCAATTGAGTCAGCGGTTCGTCGATGAATCGGAGTGCTCGTTCGTCGAGCCGGCCGACATCGCCGCCGACCCCGAGCTGCACGAGCTGTGGCTCGGGGCCGTGCAGGCCAGCCAGTCGGCCTATCGCACGCTCGCCGACCGGCTCACTGACAAATTCCGGGACGTCCCGGACAAGACCCTCCGGCGCAAGAAAGCCCGCGAGGCGGCTCGAAGCGTCTTGCCCAATGCCACCGAGACCAAGATCTTCGTGACGGCCAACGCGCGGGCACTGCGCCATTTCATCGAGATGCGCGGCGACGCCGCAGCCGACGTCGAGATCCGCCGACTCGCCATCGCCGTCTACAAGCTGCTCAGAGACGAATCCCCCAACCTCTTCGGCGACTACACCCTGATCGATCTCCCCGACGGGGGACAGGCCGTCACCACCGAACATCGCAAGGTATAAATCGATCATGGCGGGTTTCTGGGACCGAGCCCGGGTTCGCGACGCCGATTATAGATAGAGGAGCGGCTCGAGCATGCTCCTCCTCTTGAGAGCGACAGCGTACGGCTCGAGCCTGCTCCTCAAATGACGGCTACGGCCAGAGGAGAGGTACCATGTTTCGCAGATTCAAGGGACCGGCGCTCGCCATTTGCCTGGCGATCAGTGCGGCTGCATGTTTCCTGGCCCCCACCGCCCGCGCCGATCGAGATGTTGGACGGCACCGTCGCGGCGAGGATGACCGCGGGTCGAGTCGCTGGCGTTCACGCCACGAGGGTGAGAGTCGCAAAGAGGTGCGCGGGGAACACAGGCGCGGCCGCGAAGAGCGCCACGGTAGCCTGGCGCATCATCGCGGCAGTAAAGGCCATCATCGCTCGGCCATGGCCCAGGCGCATCATCGCGGCGACAAGGGCCATCATCACAGGATGACGAGTTACCACAGCCGCAGGCACCATCAGTCGTACGCCGGCCACGGTCGGCGCAGCGACCGGCATTCCGACGGGCAAATGGCTCGTCACGGCCGCGGCGGTTGGCGCAAGCACGACCAGGCTCGTCATCACGCCAGCAGGTGGCACCCTCGGGGCGATCGATCCGAATCATCACGCCGCTAAGTGGACCCACCGAAGTCGTTCCGCGGTGTAGGTCAGGCTTTCCAGCCTGACGGCAGGGCGTCGTTGCCAAGACGCGTCAGGCTGGAAAGCCTGACCTACACAATTCTCTCTGCGGTCGCACTTAGCAAGCGGGGCCGTCTCATCATGATCGCGATCGCCGCCGCCTGCGGGCCACCTGAAAAACGAGAGCCGAATCGACCTCGGTCGCCAGTCCGCAACCGGGGTCGGTCCCGCCGTGACGGCCGACCTGGGTTCAGGGAAGAGCGCCCTAGACCGTTACTGCGACCAATCGGTCGGCGTTCGATCCCAGCGGTGTGCCTTCAGTTGTTCGAGCAACGACGGCTCGAGTGCGCGGCCGTCGCTGGCGGCCAGGTTGGCTCGACGTGCTTGACTTTGCGCATTCCCGGAATGATCGTCGAGACGGTTGGCTCGGCCAGAATCCAGCGCAGGGCGAGCTCGGGCATCGTCATCCCCGCCGGCACGAGCGGCCGGAGGGCTTCCACTCGTTCGACGCTCTGCGCGAGGTTTTCCGGCACGAAAGTAGCTGTTGCGCCAGTCGCCCTCTGGCCAGCGGCTCGCTTGCGTCAGGGTTCCCGTCAGCGTCCCCTCGTCGAACGGCACGCGGGCGATCACCGCGACGTCGAGCTCCCGGCAGAGCGGAAACAACTCGTCCTCCGGCGACTGGTCGAAGATGTTGTAAATGACCTGAACCGCGTCGATCAGACCGGTTTGAAGCGTCTCGATCACATTGGTCGGCTCCCACCGATTGACGCTGACGCCGGCGCCGCGGATCAGCCCCTGGCGCTTGAGGTCGTCGATGGCGCGCTGCCAGCGCTCGTCGCGGGCCCAGGCGTCTTCCCAGACGTGGAACTGGAGCAGGTCGATCCGCGGCAGATCGAGGTTCGCCAGGCTCTTCTCGGCATATTCGCGAATGTGCTCCGGGGGGAAACAGTCATCGAGCGAAAAGCTCGCGGCGGGACGGCCACTTGAAGTTCTTGGGCGGCACCTTGGTGGCGACGAAGAGTTCATGTCCGGGATGGTCGCGCACGAGGCGGCCGAGCAGCCTGTTCGCTCTGGCCGTTGCCGTACGCCCAGGCGGTGTCGAAGAAGTTGCAGCCCAGCTGCGACGGCTCGTTCGAGCGCCGCCGTCGTCTCGTCGTCGTCGGAGCCGGTCCAGCCCGCCAGGCCCCACATCCCGTAGCCGATCTCGCCGACCGACCAGCCCAACCGTCCGAAGCTGCGATACTGCATGCCCGGTCATCCCTTATCGAATCGGTGCGATCACCGCACGTCGTTCCAGTGAGGCTGTGTCTGCTCGGCCGTCGTGCTCGTCGCCGGCGCGAGTGACCGCGCATGGCTCCAGTCGATCAGCTCGGCGACCAGGGCGGTCCAGCCGGTCTGGTGGCTGGCCCCGAGGCCCGCGCCGTTGTCGCCGTGGAAATACTCGTAGAAACGGAATGTAGTCGCGCCAGTGCGGATCGGTCTGGAACAAAGCGGTCTCGCCCAGGACGGGCCGCCGGCCGGCTGGTCGCGCAGGAAGATGCGCGCCAGCCGCGCGGCGATCAGGGCGGCGGCTTGCTCGAGCGTCGCCTGCACGGCCGCGCCGCGCGGCAGCTCGACCGTCAAGCTCGATCCATAGTAACGGTGAATACTCGCGCAGCGCCTCGATCATCAGGTAGTTGACCGGAAACCAGATCGGTCCGCGCCAGTTGGAGTTGCCGCCGTAAATCGGCGACGCCGACTCGGCCGGCTCGTAGGCCACGCGATTGCCGTCGTAGAGGAAAGGCTCGTCGGCCAGGCCGCGCGAGAGCGACCGCAGGCCAAAGTCGGAAAGGAACTGCGCCGGGTCGAGCACGCGGGGCAGAATCGCTTCGAGCTTGGCGCGATCGGCCAGCGCCATCAGCCGGCGGCCGCCGCTGCCGGGTTCCGTCATCAGGCAGAGGTTGCCGGCCAGCGTCGGGCGATAGCGAAGGTACCACTCGACCCGCCGGCGAAAGTGAGGCAGATGCTCGAGCGTACCCGGCTCGATCGCCAGGACCGCGAAGAGCGGGATCAGGCCCACGAACGAGCGGACCTTGCAGGTGCTCTGGCGGTCCGCCCTTGACCCGGACCACGTCGTAGTAGAAACCGTCGTCCGGGTCCCACATGCCGATCTCGCCGCCGAACCCGTTGATCGCGTGCGAGATGGCCACGAAGTGCTCGAAAAACTTGGTGGCGATCGCCTCGTAGGCCGGCCGGGTGTGCGACAGCTCGAGCGCGATCGCCAGCATGTCGAGGCAGAACATCCCCATCCAGGCGGTGCCGTCGGCCTGCTCGAGCCGCCGGCCTTCGCCCAGGTTGGGCCGGCTGCGGTCGAACACGCCGATGTTGTCCAGGCCGAGGAAGCCTCCCTGAAAGGCGTTGCGTCCCTCGGGGTCCTTGCGGTTGACCCACCACGTGAAGTTGAGCAGCAGCTTGTGAAAGACCTCCTCGAGAAACTCGGTGTCCGCTTCGCCGGTCAGGTCGCGCGTGATCTCGTAGACGCGCCGGGCCGCGTGGGCGTGCACCGGCGGATTGGCGTCGGAAAAGTCCCACTCATAGGCCGGGAGCTGGCCGCTGGGGTGCATGTACCATTCGCGGAGCAAGCAGCACCACCTGCCGCTTGGCCCATTCCGGGTCGAGCCGGGCCAGCACGATGCAGTGAAACGCCGTGTCCCAGGCGGCGAACCAGGGATACTCCCACTTGTCGGGCACGCTCAGCACGTCGAGGTTGTAAGACGTGCTGCCAGCTCGGCGTTGCGGCCATGCCGCGCGCTGCGCGGCGGTTCGGGACCGGCCGGGTCGCCGTCGAGCCAGAGCTCCACGCTGTAGTGGTAAAACTGTTTCGTCCAGAGCAACCCCGCATACGCCTGACGCTGCACCAGCCGCAGGTCGGTGCCCAATCCCGGCGGCTCGAGTGCCTGATAAAACTCGTCGGTCTCGTCGCGGCGTTGATCGATGATCGCGTCGAAGTCGGCGAAAGGAGACTGCCGCGGCGAATCGGTGAATCGGCTGCGAACCGTGATCGATTCGCCGGGTGCGACCGTTGCGTGGTAATGGGCCGCGGCCTTCGAGCCGCGCTCCGCTGGGTTGACCGCACCCTCGCGCGAGCAGCACGATCGCGTCGTGAAACGCGTCTTTGACGAAGTGCCCGGCATTGGGCACGCCGAAGAGCCGCAGTCGATTGGTTTCGTTTTCGGTAAAAAGCAGCTTCGGAACGTGGGGCCGGCTGTCCACATACCAGAAGCGTTCGCCCAGATGCCGATAATTGGTTCGGACCTCGGTGGCGGCACTCGCCGCCAGCACGGGCCGCTCGGCGTGGAAACCCCACGACCAGGTGTTGCGATACCAAATTTGCGGTAGTAAATGGAGGACGGCCGGGTCGGGGCCGCGGTTGAAGGCAGTCGCCTGGCAAAGTATGTCTTCTTCAGTTGCCTTGGCGTACTCGATGAAAACGTCGAAATACCGTCCCGCGGCGAAGGCTTCACCCAGCGCATCAATGAGCTCATATTCAGGCAGAGTGCGGCCGCGCCGGCGGTTTTGCTCGATCAGCCGATCGTAGGGATACTCCACTTGCGGGTATTTATACAGCATCCGCATGTAAGCATGGGTGGGAAGGCCGTCCAAGTAGTAGTAATACTCCTTGACGTCCTCGCCGTGATTGCCCTCTTCATTGGTGAGGCCGAAGAGCCGTTCTTTGAGAAACGGGTCGCGCTCGTTCCAGAGCGCGATCGCCAGGCAGATGTTCTGGAAGCGATTGCAAAAGCCGGCCAGGCCGTCTTCGTGCCAGCGGTATGCCCGGCTGCGAGCATGGTCATGGGGCAAGTAGTTCCAGGCGTCACCGCCGGCGCTGTAATCTTCGCGTACCGTTCCCCACGCCCGCTCGGCGACGTACGGCCCCCACTGTTTCCAGTCGGCGCGGCGAGCCATGCTCTCGCGCAGGCGCCGGTGCTCGGCGGTGTCGTCTCGGCTCACAGGCAAGTTTTCCTCGCAAAACCAGCGGGTCGAGCGGTGATGCTTGCAACCTCGGGTTCGTTCATCGAGATTGGCTCTGCAAGTAACCGGGACGGTTTGCCTTGCCGATGGGCGGCGTGTCGGGTTACGCTACAATGCTGCGATCATAGTTTATGGGTGCGCGCACAGAGAAGGGGCGAGTGAGGCTTTACTCACTTTCCGGGCGGCTCGGACCGCCTTGCGGGAGTGTGAACCGATGTCCGAGGATGAGGAACCAGCACCGTCGGGCCGCCAGCGCCAACCAGCCAAGCCCTTGCCGCGTCTCTGGAAAACGGAGCCGGAGGAGGAAGAGACTGCCCCCGCGGACTCGGCTAGCGGCTCGAAGAAGGCGCGCCAAGCAGACGAGCCATCGTCGGCGAAGGCGTCAGCCAGCGCCAAAGGAACGCCGGCAAAGTCGAAAAAGAGAAAAGGGAAAGCAGCACCAGAGCCGGCGGACGGTTCCGAGAAGCGGGTCTTGAAGGAAGACACGCCTACGCTCGACACCTACGAGTCGCGTCGCAGGGCGCGGTTCATCTTGGGTGGTTTGAGCGCGACCTGCGTTGTCATGCTGGTGTGGATCGTTTACCGCGCGTTCCTCTACGACCCTGGCCCGGGACAGGTGACGCCCGAGGATCCGAACATCGCCGGCAGCCCCGAGGTTCGGCCTGCGTTCGACCGCGACCAGGAGGCACGCTGGATGTTTAACCGCGCGCAGGAGGATACCAAGCGCGGCCGGAACGATCAGGCGATCGCGATGCTCAATAAGATCGTCAAGGCTTACAAGGGAACCACAACCGCCGGCGACGCCAAGGGAGAGCTTGACCGCGCCGCCAAGGGCCTGCCGCTTTTCGCCAAGGGGGTGGTCGCCGAGGTCCAGGCACCGGCAGCGCCACAGCCGCGGCCTGCTCCTCCGCCAGCCGTTGTCGCCGAGAACTCCGCTTCGCCGCAGCCCGCTAAAGGTAATGCCGAGCTGGTCTTGCCTTCTCATCCGGCTGAGCCGCTGGTCCTGCCACCCAACGCCCAGGCCGTCGCCCGCGCGCACAAGCCCGCGGTCGCCACCCGCGCTGCCGGCCGGTTTCCAGGCAAATGCCGATGCCGGCGTCGACGATTCGGGCTGGCCGCGCGTGATTACCAGCGATCGCGACGGTGCCAACATGTTCTTCATTCCCGGCGGCACTTTCACCATGGGAAGCAACGACGGCCAGCCCATCGAAGCGCCGGCGCACTCGGTGCGGCTCTCTCCCTATTACATCGACCAGCACGAGGTCACCAACCGCCAGTTCCGTACTTTCTTGCGCGAATCGCATTACCACGGCGAGCCTGCCGGCAAGTGGTTGACCGATGAAAAGGCGCGAGCGGAGAGCGAGAACATCCCTGTGACTCACGTGAGCGCCGTCGATGCCAAAGCCTACGCCGATTGGGCGGGCAAACACCTGCCGACCGAAGCCCAGTGGGAGCTTGCGGCGCGGTCCACCGACGGCCGCCGCTACCCCTGGGGAGATGACGCGCCCCGCTGGTCGAAACCTCGGGCATTCCACCAAATTGATCCGGTGATGTCGTTTTCCGAAGACGCCTCGCCCTACGGCGTCTTCGACATGGCGGGCAATGTGCTCGAATGGACCAAGGATTGGTTCGACTCGAAGTACTATCGCCAGCTCGCCAAGGGAACCAACGACAACCCCACCGGCGCCGCCAAGCGCCAGGGGCTCGAACACCCGCTTGTCGTCAAGGGCGGTTCGAAATCCTGGACCGTCACGTATCGCGAAGGCATTCCGCACACCAAACGGCTGAACTTCTTGGGCTTTCGCTGCGTGCTGCCCGTGGAGGGAGGCACGCTGGCGCCGGCAGGCGCGGGGGCCTCACCCGCTGCGCCCTCGGGCCCCGCCGGCAAACCGGCGAATCCTCCGCCGCTTCCGTTCTGACAGATCGAGACAGCCGGCGACGACGCGTGATGCGCTTAATCGACTTGGCTCGGCGACGGAAACCGCACCGTCTCCTGGTCCCGAAACCACCTGACCGTCCGCTCGATGCTCTCGCGATAAGAAATCGACGGTTGCCAGCCCAGCCGCGAGCGTGCTTTCTCGGTGCTGTATTCGAGGTGGCGGCCCAGGAGCCACGCTCCATACCGCGTGATTCGCGGCGGCCGGGCCTGCCGCAACAGGCGGCCCTGCATTTCGAGCAGAAACCCGCCGGCATACGCCAGCGAATACGGCACGTGCCGGCGCACTCGCGGAACGCCGAAGGCATCAGCAAAGAGATCCAGGAACTCTTGCTGGGTGATCGGGCCGTGGCTCGTGATATTGTAAGCTTCACCCCGCGAGTGGGGATCGCGGGCCGCCAGGATGGCCGCTTCGGCGACGACGCCGGCGTAAACGGCGCTCAGCGGGTTGTCTCCCTTGCCTACGATCCGCACGCGGCTGCGGCCAAACTCGCGGATGAACCGCGGCATGGTCGTTCGATCGCGCTCGCCGAAGAGCCAGCTCGGCCGAATGACGGTCAGCGCAAGCATACCTGCCTCGGCCATCTGCCAGAGGATTCGTTCGCAATCAACCTTGCTGCGCGTGTAATAATCCAGCGCCCAGATGTTCTGGCCCAGCGGTGCCGACTCGTCGATCGGCGGTCCGTGCTCGCGAGGATGGCCATAGGCGCTCGTCGAGCTGACGTGAATGAAGCGATCGACGCCGACGCGCGCGGCCGCCAGGGCAAGCGAGCGCGTCGCGTCCATGCAACCGCGCTGAAACTCGGGCCAGGTGCCCCAGTCACCGACCTTGGCCGCGCAGTGAAAGACCAGACCGACGTCGCGCAAGGCGGCGGCGCACGCAGCCGGGTCGGTCAAGTCGCCGCGTACGATCTCGACGCCAAGAGTGTCCAGGAAGTCGGTCCGGCTCGCCTGCCGCACCAGCGCACGCACGCGCCCCCCCTCGACCGCCAACCGCTCGGCCAGGTGACTTCCGAGCAAACCGGTCGCGCCGGTGACCAGAACACGATCGCGGCTTGAACCAGAGCTCATCAGCGCCCCAGTCACGTGATCGATGGAAGGCCCGTCCATCGCGGGCAATCGCCGAGGAACGGCCCCATCGTCCGGGCGGTCGAGCAAATCGTCAAGCCGGGTCTGGCAGGCGGCTTATGAATACCAGGTCGTTCCGCGACTTGAGGCTGGCGTAGCGCGAAACGGCGTGAGTTCCGTTATGATGCTCAGGCGCGTGTCGAGCTGATCGTTGCCGGCCAGTCGGGAGGTTGCCCGATCCAGGGCGCTGGTGGGTGATTTCATGAAACGCAAGTTTTTGGCCTTCGACATCGAAACGGCCGCAATGCTCTCGGAGGCCCAGTTTCAAGACTGGAAGCGGCATCGACCGCTTGGAGTCACGTGCATCGCGGCCCAGGCGAGCGACGCCGCCGCCCCGATGCTGTGGGATTCGCGGCAAGCGGGCGGCGGAACGCCTGGCCGCATGAGCAAGGCTCAGGCTGCCGAGTTCGTCGGCTATCTGCGGCAGATGGCGGCTGCGGGCTATACGCTCTTGACCTGGAACGGCCTGGGCTTCGACTGGGACGTGCTCGCCGAAGAATCGGGCCACGGTGACATCTGCCGCGAGCTGGCGCTCGATCATGTGGACATGATGTTTCACATCTTCTGCGTACGCGGGCATCCGGTGGCGCTCGAAAAGGCCGCACAGGGACATGGCATTCCCGGAAAACCCGCCGGAATGAGTGGCATCCGTGCTCCCCAGATGTGGGCGGAAGGTCGCTTTCAAGAGGTCCTCGACTACGTCAAAGAGGACGTGCGCATCACGCTCGAGATCGCCGCCAGGAGCGAGGAAAAGCGCAGCTTCCGCTGGCTGACGAGCAAAGGAACCGTGAGCACCATGCCGCTTGCCGGAGGCTGGTTGCCCGTCAAAGCCGCCCTGCAACTCCCTGAACCAGACACCTCGTGGATGTCGTCGCCGATCCCCCGGTCGCGATTCACGGCGTGGACGACGAGCTAACCACGTCACCAAGAGGAGCCATCGAATGGCAATACCGCCCAACAGCGTGCCGCTTAAAGGAAGTGACCGAAGCGTCCTGCCCGGCTCAACTGTGATCGGCCCATGTCATCCCGACCAGCAGGTGCAGGTGACTGTTCGGCTTCGTCCTCGCGCCCGATCGCCGCCAAGACCTGGTCGGAGGCGACGGCCGGTCCGCCGATCAAAGATCGAAAGTACTTGACTCGCGAGCGGCTCGCGGCGCAGCACGGTGCGGCGCCCGACGATATTGCCAAGGTCGAGGCGTTCGCCCAGGCGCATCATCTGGTGGTGGTCCACAGAAGCGAGGCGCGCCGCAGCGTGTGGCTCTCGGGCACAGTCGCCCAGATGGCCGCCGCGTTTGGCACGAAGCTCGAGGAATACTCTAACCCTCAGGGCGGGACATTCCGCGGGCGCACCGGCCTACTCTACATCCCGGCCGACCTCGACGGCATGGTCGTGGGGGTCTTCGGTCTCGACAATCGGCCCCAGGCGCGCGCTCATTTTCAGGTATGCAAGCCAGTCCCCAGGCGCCGCCGAGCCGCACCGGCCGCCGCCGACACCCAGTTCACCCCTGTAGAGATCGCCAAGCTCTACGACTTTCCGAGCAAATACAATGGCACCGGCGAGTGCATCGGAATCATCGAACTGGGGGGCGGATACAAGACAGCCGACCTTCAGACGTACTTTTCTCAGCTTGGCCTCACTGCGCCCTCGGTCACGACCGTGTCGGTGGACGGCGGCTCGAACAGTCCCACCGGCAGCGCCGACGGGCCGGACGGAGAGGTCATGCTTGACATCGAGGTCTCCGGCTCGATCGCTCCCGAGGCCAAGATCGTCGTGTACTTCACCGCCAATACCGACCAGGGTTTCCTCGACGCGATCACGATGGCGGTGAGCGATACAGTCAACAAGCCCTCGGTGATTTCGATCAGTTGGGGCGGCCCTGAATCGAGCTGGACCACCCAGGCATTTGAGCAGTTCGACCAGGCATTCCAGGATGCGGCCACCGTGGGCATCTCGGTCTCCGTCGCCGCGGGTGACAATGGCTCCAGCGACGGCGTCGATGACGGCGAGGCCCACGTCGATTTCCCCGCATCCAGCCCCAACGTCCTGGCGTGCGGGGGAACATCGCTTCACGCCAGCGGCAGCACGATCGTGAGCGAAGTGGTCTGGAACGACCCGGGAGATGGTGCAACGGGCGGCGGCATCAGCGATCAGTTCCCCCTGCCGGCCTACCAGGACAATGCGGGCGTGCCTCCCTCGGCCAACCCGAGTAAAAATATCGGCCGGGGCGTACCCGACGTCGCCGCCGATGCTGACCCGGCCACCGGTTATTCGGTCAGGATCGACGGGGAAAACACGGTGGTCGGTGGCACCAGCGCCGTCGCCCCGCTCTGGGCGGGACTCATCGCGTGCTTGAATCAAGCGCTGGGAAAACCAGTCGGCTTCCTCAACCCGACACTCTACGGTTTCAGCGCATCGAGCGGTGTTTTCCGCGACATCACCAGCGGCAACAATGGCGCCTACTCCGCCGGCCCCGGCTGGGATGCCTGCACCGGCCTGGGCGTAGCCGTCGGCACGAAGCTGCTGCAGGCTTTGATGAAGTGATCAAATCAACACTAATCTGTCTTACCAATTTCTGCTGAGTGAGGATCGCACCATGGTGATGCGTAAGTCAGCAACAAAGCGACCGGCGGCAATGCCCAGCCACAACGGCCGCAGGCCGAAGAGAAACACTCAAAGAACGCCGGCGCGCGCCCGAGCGCTCGCTCGAGACATTCCACGGGGTCCTTCGAGAGTTCAACTTCAGTCCCAAGGGAGTGGTCGAGGGGTTTCTGCTGCACACCGACAGCGGGACCATTCAAGTCAACGTGCCTCCCGAGATCGGCTTCGCCGTCGTGAGGGGCATCGAGCAGAACGTCGAGGCCGTGGTCGCGCCGCAGAGGATGAAAGGCCGACGCAAGACGCACCCGGTTTACCAGTTGGTGGTCCTCCACGGGGCAGACGGCAAGGCGCTGATTTTCGCTGAGCCGGGCGACGAGCAAGATGTTTCGGTGCAAGCAACGGTGAAACGAATCAATTACGCCAGGAACGGCCTGGCCAACGGAGTCATCCTCGATTCGGGCGATTTCATTTATCTCGACCGGGCCGGCATGAAGAACTGCGGGCTGAAGGTCGGGAGACCAGGTCACCGTCGAGGGAACGGCGTGCCGCATGCCGCTCGGGAACCAGCTCATCACGGCCAAGCGCATCAACGGCAGCCTCGTCTCGAGGAAACGCGGGCGCTGACTCCATCTCACGGCCAGGATGCGATTAAAACGTGGTGCTGCGGAAATCGACGGTGTTGGTATCGTCGTTGACCGACGCGATCGTCACGGTGTGGCCCTGGGTTTCCACCACAAACCCAAATGCCGCGCCGACGGCCGGATCGAGGGAGAGCTGACCGACGAACTTGCCTGTCGGCGTAAACTCGGTAATGGCGCTCGACTGGCTTGCCATTTCCGTGGCGGTATTGACCGCATCGTCGTTGGTGACGAGCAGATCGCCGTTGGGCGCCAGCGCCAGCCCGATCGGCCCGAAGAGATGGGTCGGGTCGGAGTAGGCGAGTTTGCCCACGCCGATATCGGTGTGCGTGCAACTCGCGTGGGGAATGGCAAAGACTTCGTTGTTGCCCGTCGCGGCGACGTAGAGCGTGTCATTCTTGGGGTTGTAGGCCAGCCCGCCGGGCCCCACGACGACCGCGTCCGCGTTGGGCGCCACCGTATAGCCCGACGCGATCTGGGTCATGCTGACGTCGTTCAACGTCGATTGGCCATGATGCTTCACGACCTTGAAGTTGATTCGCGTGACGGTGCCGCTCAGAACGTTGGACACGAACAACTGGGCCGTCGAACCATGGTCGATCACCGCCGACGCCCACGGGCCGTCCAGGAGGCTGGTATTCGTGAGTGTGGACACGAGCTGGCCGGAGCTATTGATGATCTGCAGCGAGCCCGCGCCGATCGTGCTGAACGTGCCGTTGGTCGTGGGGACGTTGCCCACGATGACGTATCCGCTCTTCAAGAGGCCTAGCGCAAGCGTGAGTCCCTGCGCCGTCGACTTGTAAAACACCTGTGCCGTCGCGGTCGTTTGGCCCTGCGTGACCTTCACGATCGTCGTGCCGGTCCCCTGAACGTCGCTGCTGTCGTTGAAATTGGAAACCAGGATCTCTCCCGGCTGGAGCAATCCGCCGGCGGGGAACCCCTTGGGCACGACCGCGATTCCATAGGGGTTCAGGTCGCCGTTAGCCGGAATCGTCGTCACTCTGGAGCTGGGAGTGGCGGGAAGGTTGGGAACGATTGGCACCACGTGGCTCTTCTTGGCGAGCATGACCGCCGCGGACGCCTTCAAGCCGTGATCGAGATGCAGGAGCGCACCGTTTAGCAACGTGCGGCCTTCGAGCCGGTCAAATGAATCAAGCGAGAGGTGCAAGCTACGGCGACGCGGCAAACGATGGCTGCGAAGCATGGAGCTCACTCCCTGGTGGTAAATCGGATGCGCGAAACTCGCTGGGGGCCGCACGACCAAGCCGCCCGGTTGTTTCGTGCAAATCTCTGTTCGCGATTTCGATACCCACCCGCTAAGAAGGGGCGGTTGCCGGGCGGATGGTTACGAGAATCCACTTTCGCTGCCGGAAATGTAGTGGTCAAGAGCCCTCAGCGGCCCGCGGGGACTGACCGCCGCGCTCACCTTTATGTCACAGCGAACTCGGTCAACTTGCGCATCTCGAGCGACCGGAAGGCCAGCACGATGTGTTCCGTGGGCACTCCGCGTTCGAGCAGTTCTGCCGCGATCCCGTGCTCGGTGCCATCGCGCTGGATCCAGAACTTGCCGTCCATGATATCGACATGCACGAGGCAGCCGTGTTCGCGCCGGACTCCATTCCACCCGACGAGCATGAGCAAGTAATGGTCGTTTTCGTCATCGAACACGGTCTGGATCTGGATGTCCCCGTAGGACTACGGGATTCGGGCGTATTCCAAGAGGATCGATCGAATTAACTGGCGATCGGATTCTGTGGTGTCCACTGTCGGATCGTCTCCGAGTGCGGGTCAAATACGATTAACCGGATGCGCTGGCTCTCTGCCAGCAGCTTGCCGATGGGCTCGCTCCGGCCACGACCGGCCGGGCTCAGCCCCCAGACTGCTCTCGGGCCAGGCGGAAGCCCAGGAGGTTGCTCCGGAGGTCCGGAGCGCTCCCGCTCCGGCGCCGACCGGGCGTCGCGCGGCAAGTTGAACCAGCCTCCGCCGCGGCCGACCCGGAACGAGGCCGCAGCAGTGTTTTCCGGATCGTCCACCGGCGACCGCTTGTAATAATCCTCAGCGTACCAGTCGGAGCACCACTCCCAGACATTGCCGTGCATGTCAAAGAGTCCCCAAGCGTTTGGATTGTAGCGGCCCACAGGCGCCGTGTACACGTAGCCGTCACGGGCTGCGATCGTGGTCCAGTCCGGGTACTGCTCCTTCAGCGTACCATCGGCGATGTTTCCGACCGCCGCCAACCCCTCGGGATCGTCGCCGCATGAGAACCGCGTCGTCGTTCCAGCCCGGCATGCATATTCCCACTCGGCCTCGGTCGGCAGCCGGAAGGCTTTGCCCTCCTCGCGGCTGAGCCATTGCGCGAATGCGACGGCATCGTTCCAGCTCACGTTGACGACGGAGTGCTCATCCGTCTGGTCAAAACCGGCGTTCTGCCAGGTGTACCGTGGGTCTTGCTCAAACTTCTTGGTCTCCTCGTTCCAGCCATAGCCTCCCTTGCCGTCCTTCTCGGCGTTGGTGCGGTAGCCGGTGTCGTCGACGAACCGCCGGAACTGGCCACGGGTCACTTCGTGGATGCCCAGGTAAAACGGCTTGGTAATCCGCACGCGGTGTTTCTCTTTCTTGCCGGCTGCTATGTCGAGGAACTCGTCGTTGTAGGCAGCGGGATCCGTCGCATCCGAGCCCATCATGAATTCGCCGGCCGGGATCAGGCGGAGCGTCATGCCGATCGACTTCGTCACGAGCTCGTTGGGCTGCGGCGGGGGCGGCTCCGGTTTCTGCGTTGGGGCGATGATGTTGGCCTGCTGGAGGGCGCGTTCTATGTCCTTGATCAGCCAGTCGACGTGATGATGGAAGTCTCGTCCCAGATCGAGGTCGATCCGGTTGCGATAGGCCAATCCAGTCAGCGACGGCGGGAGCTCCGCCTCAGGCGGCAAGTCGGGCGCGGTCGACGAGGATCGGGACCACGGGAAGGTTGCGCCTGAGCGCTGACTCGATTTCGATCCGAACAAAGTCTGCCGGATCATCGATCCGCCGGGGAGCGCCGGTCTCGCCCGCCCAGTCACGGCCGATTACTGCGAGCACGATCGCGCACCGGTCGAGCACCGACTTGATATGCTCCCGGAAGTCGACGCCCAGAGGAATGGAATAGTCGTCGATGTAAACGGCGTCGTCGCCGAACCTGGCGCACAGACTCTCGTAGATCCGGTGCGCTGCGCCGGTCGACTCCTGGCGGCGGTACGAGATAAAAATCTTGGCCATCGATCATTTGCCCCGTCGCTTGCTTGATCTTCGCGCTCGATCAATGATACCGCACAGAAATGAATCGGAGGAGGAATCGGAGCACGATCAAGAGTAGGATTAACAACCAAGCGACCGGCACGCGATACGGTCGAAATCGTAACCCTTCGGAAGGTGAGCAGCCATGTCCGAACACAACGCCACGATCCACTGGCGGCGCGAGACCCCTGACTTCGGCTACGAGAATTACAACCGGGACCATGACTGGCACTTCGATGGCGGGATCACCGTGCGGGCCTCGGCAGCGCCTGCTTATCTGGGCAACGTCCGGTGCGTCGATCCGGAAGAGGCCTTCGTCGCCAGCCTTTCGAGCTGTCACATGCTCACTTTTCTGGCGATCGCCGCTCGCAAGCGGTACACGGTCGACGAGTACCGGGATGAAGCGACTGGCGTTCTCGCCAAGGACGCGGCGGGCCGGCTCGCGATCACGATGGTGACGCTGCGTCCCCAGGTCGCTTTCAGCGGAGAGACAACGCCTACCTCCGAAGAAATCAGAGCGCCTACACGACCAAGCCCATCACGCCTGCTTCATTGCCAACTCGGTGAAGACGGAAGTCGACGTGCAGCCGCAGGCGTAAGATCAGGAGGTGGATACGGGGCAGCCCTTACGGGGAACATCACTCTTTCCCGACGGCTGAAAGAACAGCTTGAGCATCACCATGCTCTGGATCGACCGCGACTCGACGTGCTCCACGCCGTTGATGTACTGGAAGTACAGCTCATACACGTTGGTCATCAGCCCCTCGATTTGCTTCGGATCCATCCCGCCGTAGTTGTGAATGACGTACAGCACCGGCTGGTTGAGTGCCGGGAAGATGTCCTTCTGCATGCGGACGACGCTGTAGATACCGCCCAGGCCAAGAGCCAGGACCAGCATCATCACCGTGATTGGTCGCCGCAGCGCAAAAACAATGGGGTTCATCGAGTCCTCGACCACTGAGCGAGTTCGAGGCAGCATGCAGACCAATTCTGAATTTTCCGTCGTATTATTGATATAGAAGTGCGGCGAAGGCCGTCAAACGGAGTAAGCCATGGTCTGGGTGAACTGGTTGCGAACGATCTTCATGATGGCCTTGGACTTAGGGCTAGGGGCCGGCCTGTTCGCCTATTTTCGGCAGGCCGACTCGGGCTCGGTCGATGTTCTCGACGAGCCGTCGTCGACCACTACGGAAGAGCTTGCCACCGCAAACCCCGCCCCGGTCAACGGCTACGCGCCGTCTGGGCTCTCCCAGGTACGTCCGTACCGCCGGGGCAAAATTCCGGTCGTTTTGATTCACGGTTTGGGCGCGAGCTCCAAGTCGTGGGTGCACTTGGTCGAGAACCTCAGCAGCGATCCGGTCATCCGCCACCACTGCCAGTTCTGGACGTTCGGCTATGCGACGGGCGACCCGATCCTTTACTCGGCGTTGGAGTTGCGGCAGGCCCTCGTAGAATCGCGCCGTCAGTTCGATCCCGATGGCACGGATGCGGCCTTTGATCGCATGGTTTTGATCGGACACAGCATGGGTGGGCTTCTCGCCAAGTTGATGGTCGAGGACAGCCGGTTGTATCTCTGGCATTCGATCAGTCCTCGACCCGTCCGCCGCATGGCCGGTCCGGCGGTGGACCGCGATTTAATTCGCGGGTGCTTCGTCTTCACGGCGGTGCCCGAAGTGCGGAGGGTGATCTACCTGGCCACGCCACACCGTGGTAGCCCGACCGCGCAGGGGCGCTGCACTGGGTTGCTTCGCGCGTGATCCGGCCGGGTGATCCGCTGCGGCGCGCGTACGCTTCGGTGATCGCAAGCAACCCGCCCGGCTTCTTCCGCGAGCGGTTCCGCGCGGGGCTTCCCAGCAGCGTCGAGCAACTGACGTGGAAGAACTCGCGGCTCATGGATTTGTGCAATCTGCCGGTCAATCCGCGGGTGACCTACCACTCGATCATCGCCGACCTCGACGATCCTCCGCGCGTGGGTGGCTCCGACGGGTTGGTACCGTATGCCAGCGCAGGCCTCGACGGCGCGCAATCGGAATTGCTCGTCCACGCCAGCCATCTTTGCCAGGCAAGCTGGCCAGTCATCCGGGAATGCCGCCGGATCCTCCACGAGCATGTGGAGCCGTTTGACCACCGCGTCGCGCAGGCAGCGCCGGCGAACGACATTGGCAATGGCGTATGATAGACTATTACCTAATGGATTACGCCGTTGCGCCACGGCACGCCTGACGGAGCTGATCTCATGGCCGCTCGATCCGGGGCCGGTGCGCCACTGACGGCGCGCTTGCTCGAGCCTCGCCCACATCTTCGTCGCGACCGGCGCCATCGGCAGGTCGGGCCGGTTGTTGAAGCCCTCGAAGGTCGGCTTGTGCTGTCCGGCACCTCGCCGACCAATCCCGTGCCGATCGGCCCCAAATCTACCGGGACCCCGACCCCGCACCAACTCGGCGCGGCTTATCAACAGGTCGTGGCCATCCAGACCACGACGCTCCAATCACTGGGCGACTCCTATCGCGAGGTCCAGGCGGCCGGTGCGCAGCTCGCGAGCCGGACGGCCGTCGCAATCGATGACCTGAAAGCCGATCTGAGCCAGGTTAAGAGCCAGCACGAGGCTGATGCGATTGCCGCCGCCATCCGCCGGGATCGCTATTTGCTCGATCGGGGCGGAGCGGATGCCGCCCGTGTAGAGCAAGGGCTCGACGTGGCACGTGGCCTTGCAGATCAGCAGGCGAACAACGACGAGATCTACATACCCAACGGGCTGTTCACGAACCTCGCGGAATTCGTCAAACAGGATCAGTCCACGGGCGCGGCGATCTCCCGTAGCGGCCGGAGATCGGCGAATGCCCTCGTCCGCAAGCTCAACGGCCTCAGTGACCAGTTGATCTCGACCATCCCAGTACGGACGTCGGTAAGGAACTAACCCGCTCCGCGGGGCACGTCTCAAGTCGACTCAGCGAGCAGGTGCGCCAGCGTCGTCGGTTCCATCACGAGCCCTCACTTCTTCTGCCCGATGCCGCATCGACGGCCGGATATCTATCCGGCTTAACATTCACTTCGGAGCGGGCGCAACCGCCGGGGCAGGCGATCCATCGCGGGCGCCAACTGGCGCATGCGCCGGGTGTGAGGTGACCCACTGCGCCGGCTCGCCGAGTGCGCGATAAAGTGCAAACTGGGCGGCGTTATACTCGTTGACGGCATCCGAGTATTGTTCATACGCCGTCTCAAGAGCGATCAAGGCCGCGACCACTTCCTGCGGTCGGATGATCAGCCGTAAGAGCTCACCGGCCGGGCGGCTCGTCTCGCGCAGGCCGACGAAGTTCTTGTCGGCTGACTCGGTCGCCTGAACCAATCCAATCTCGGTCTGCGGAACGCGCGCCCGGGCCGTTTGAAGCCGGGCAACCGCCTGGGAGACCTCGGACCGGACGCGGTAGACCACTCGCGTCACGTCGATTGCAGCCAGGTCTTGCTCGGCGCGCCGCTGGCGGATGCGCCCGATGTTGCCGACGCCGGCGTTTTGCAGCTCCCAGACCGCCGCCACCTCGAAGCTGGCCGAGTGGCCATTCGCGTTCATGAATCCGTTGGGACCGCCCGCCAAGTTGCCGGCGGCAAGCAGGCCCGTGCCCGTCGTCGGGCTGAGCACCAACAGGTTGGGCAGGAAGGGGCGCTTCTTCTCCTGTTTCAATCGCTGATTGGCCGCGATCAGTAATTCCTGCTGCGAGGTGATCTCGGGCCGGTTGTTGATCGCAACCGAGACCAGTTCCAGAAGGTCCTCGGTTGCAGGAATGAGCGACACCTGCACGAAGGGTGGCTCGACCGGCTCGAGCAGGGTTTCAGGGTCAAGCAGTAGGATCTCTGCGAGCGCCGCGCTGGCGACCCGCCAATCTCGAATCGCCACTTCACGCGTCTGCAGCAGGCTCTGGAGCTCGGCTCGCGCCCGATTGATCTCCAAGGGCGCGATCAGCCCCGGCGAGAGTCCCTCGGTAAGATTGACGAGCCTGCGCGCGCGCACGATCGTCGCGTCGGCGCCGACCTTGCGGCCTCGAGCGTCTTGCAAGGCGAAGAAGGCCTGGGCAACCGCCAGCAGCACGTCGTTGCGCGCCGCCTGGAGATTGGCCTGGCGCGCCGCCACGACCCGGCTGGCCGCCAGGGGCTCGTAGATCGCGTCGGTTACAGCGACGTTCAGGGACGGTCCGCCGCCGGTGAAGAACTGCTGCGTGCCCTTTTGAAACAGCGCCCCAGTGAAAATGTTCTGCAGTTGGCCGTCGTGCCGCGCATAGTTAATGCCGCCGTTGACGTTGGGGACCCATAAAACCTTGGCCTGAAGCAAGAGCGCCAAGCCTTGCTGGACGTGCACCGTGGCCGCAGCGATATCGAGCGGCTTGACGCCCGCGAGCTGGAGCGCCGTCGCCAGATTGACGGGCACGCCGTGGAGCTCCGGTTCGTCGGGGATGCGCGGCCCGGTACCAGTTCGCTTCCGACCGGTGGGCCGGCGGGCGCGGCCGTCGCCGGAAGCGGTGCGACCGCGGGTACATCCGCCGCCGGCGCTTGGATTTCCTTCGACGCCTTGAACCGATCTGAATTCTGAACCGGCTGTGGGATCGAATCGGTCGCGCAGGTTCTGCCAGGCCGCTCGCAACAACGGCCGAGATCACCGGACCGAGCCAGCGTCGAGTGTGCCAACGACGCATCTTTCCTCCCGGCGACTGGGCGAAGTGGCGAAAGGCGGTAAAGATTACCGCCTATGCGCAGAATCATCGCACTGCGGGTGCCGCAGCTTCTATCGGCCGGTCGGGTTGTTCGGCAAAAACCAAAGTGGCGCGGGCACGCGGGAAGCTTGCCAAGTCATGCGATCAGAGCTGGAAGTTGAACAGCTTGTTCCACCAGCGCATCAGCCACCACGCCAGGGTGCAGGTACCGCCGTCGATTTTGGCGAAGCCGCGCTGGCCGTCCTCGAGCCTCAAGTCGGGGTTGTCGATGGGAATGATCACCTCGTAAACGGCAGTGAGCGGCTTGGCGGCGCCCGTTTTGGGGTCGGGTTTCGACGCGACCTCGCCCTGGGCCATGTTGGACAGCTCGGTGGGGACCTCATCGCGGGTGCGCTTCGAGATCTCTGACACACGGGACTTGAAGGTTTCTTCGGCTTTGCCGTAGATCTTGATCCAGGCCGTGCGATCCGCGGCGATCAGGTGAACGTCAGACTGATCGAGGATCAGGTGCGCTTCAAGCTGGTGCGGGTCGCCAATCTCGCAGAACGGCTTGCCCGGTTTGAGCCACTGGCCGACGGTTTCCTTGTGGGGGGAGCCGATGACCTGGCCGCCACGGTTGGCAATCAGGGTCAGCTTGTCGATCTGCTGGAGGATCTGCGCGATCATCGGCTCGAGCTTGATGGCGAATTCCTCGTGTTGTTTTTGCTGCGCCCGGTTTTCGAGCTCGGCGCTTTGCTTGTACCACTGCGCCTTGACGAGGTTGACGTCGTGGTCTTGATGGCGCTGGAGGTACTCCTTCACTTTTTCGGGGTTGGACAGCTTCGCCAGCACCGTGTCCTTGGCAACCCAATCGCCGTTCTTGACGTTGAGCTCGACGAGTCGGCCTTCGACCTCGGCATAAACCTCTTCGGGTTTCGCCAGCTTGAGCACCAGGGTCCCCTGAACTCTGAGCGGCGTCGGGATCAGCAGGATTCCGACGACCAGCGCGATGGCCGCCACACCAAAGGCGGTCGCACGTGCCTTTTTCACTTTGCGCAACCTCCCGGGCGTCTTGAGAAATTTGACGATCTGATAGGACGGAACCCCCACCAGGGGGACGAGCGCGCCGGCCGCCAGCATGTAGCTGATCGACTCGAGCTTGTACGGCTTCAACACCTGTGACAGAAACCACAGAATCGCAAATGTCACGAACCAGCGGTAGACGTAGCTGGCGATCGCATAGGTAACGAACAAGATCCGCCGTGAGCGCGGCAGGTAGCTCTGTACGGGGATCTCGAGCCCCAGGACTTTTTCTTGCATCAGGTAGCCGAAAAACTGAGCGCTCTTGATTCGCAGGTTGGGGATCTCGAGCCAGTCGGCCATCACGTAATAGCCGTCGTAGCGGAGCAGGGGGTTGGCGTTGAACATGATGGTGTTGACCGAGCAGATGAACATCGTCGCCATGGCAAGACTGTTCAAGAGCCCCGCTGTGCTGTACCACCAGACGAAGGTCGCGATGCTGGCGAGGAAGCACTCGACATAGATTCCCGCCGCCGAGATCCAGATGCGCTTCCACTTGTTGGGCAGGAGCCAGCTATCGGTGACATCGCAATACAAGGCAGGCGTGAGCACCAGAAACAAGATCCCCATTTCGTGAACCTCGCCGCCGAAGTGCTTGGCGGTGAGGCCGTGGCCGAACTCGTGAATGATTTTCACGACGGCCAGGCAGACCCAGAAGCTCATGATCGTCCACCAGTTGAAGAAGCTCTGGAAGTCGGGGAGCTTGTCGTAGAACGTCTTCCACTGGGACGCCACCAGGGTGAGCGCGAGGAGCATCGACGTCACGCTGATCGTGATGAAGGTGCGGGTGAAGATCCAGCGGAAGTAGGGATACATCCGCGTCAAGAGCCGCTCAGGGTCAATGATCGGGATCTTGATGAACAGGATGTTGGCCAGGAACGCCCATACCTTGCGCCAGCGGTTTTTCTTGCGGCGGCGAATCAACACCTTGGCTTGTTCGTTGGTGTCGATCTGGATGATGCCGGCTTCGTGCAACTGGGCGACGAAGCGAGTGAGGTCTTCGATGGAGATCGTCTGGGGACGGTATTTCCGCTCGAAGGCCTTCTTGACCTCCTGGAGCGTTTGCTTACCGTCGAACTGCTGGAGCAGGAAGTACTCCTCGATCTTGAACCGAAAGTACTTGAGCGCGAGAGGGTCTTTGATGACGTAGTGGGTCATGCCCTCGTAGAACTGGGGCTGAACGACCAGGTCGGGACGGAGCTTGACCTGGAGATGTTCGGCGGCCTGTCCGAACGGTAGGGCGGGAGCTAAGGTAGGGGCAGCGCTCATCGGTCGGCGATCCTCTCAAGTCACTGGGCGCGCACCGTCCGCGTTGCCGGGTCGACGGGGGCGGGGGGGGCGGCGGCCGCGGCGGCGTCCTGCGTCAAGAAGATAGTCATGTGCACCAGGAGGCCCGGCCGCAGTTCACCATCCGGGTTGTCGAATTCGGCGCGGATTCGTACCGCAGTTTCGGCTACCGGCTGGATCTGCGGATCGACGAAAACGATTTTGCCCCGAAACTTCCGCTTCTCGATGGGCAGCGGCTCGCCGCGTCCCTCGGTGATGCGCGGCTGGATCTCGACGACCTGGCCGTCCTTGACCCGATAGGCATACTCCAGCGGCACGTAGGCGTTGGCAATCAATTTGTGGGGATTGCCCAGGGCCACGACGGCCTCATTGGCGCGGACGCTTTCGCCCGGGTTTTTCATGCGCTTGATGATGACGCCGTCAAACGGGGCGACGATCGTGTGTTCCTTCAAGGTCTGGACGGCCAGATCGAGCTCGGCCTTGGCAATCTCGTGGTTCTCGTCGGCTTCATGGCGGGCGGCGTCGGCGACTTGCATCTCACCTTCGTGCTCGGCCATTTCCTCGGCCGAGACCATGTTGGCCTTGCGCTCGTTGAGCCGCTTGTCGCGGGCAACCTTGGACGCGGCCACGAAGAACTGGGCCTGGGCTTTTTCTTTGGGGGCGACCTGTTTGGCCTGCAGATCGTTTTTCTTGACGGTCAGCTCGGCCATCTCGTGGTGCAGAACGCCGATCGTGCCTCCGGCCTGCACGGGCATGCCGATCTGGAGCTCCATGCGCTCGATGACTCCCTCGCGCAGGGCCGCCACGTCGGACTTCTCGATCCAGTCGATTCGCGCCAGCTCTTGCAGGACCAGCGCCTGTACCGGAGCGCCCGCCGGCTGCGGGGCCCCGCCCGACTGCGCCAGCGCGGCGGCGCTGATCAGCAAGAGACATCCAGCGGCAACAGCCGCGCTCGATTTTGTTACGGACATGGCGAAACGATCCTCCTCGACTCGAGGGTGTTGCCGGGCGATGCCCAGGCCCATGATCAGAAATCGGTATGCACGTTCGTTTGATTCAACAGGGCGAAGCGGCACGGCACGGTCACCGCAGGAACGGCCAGCGGAATAACACCGTTTCGTAAAAGACCTGAATCGGCTTGCGCAGCAAGAAGTAGGCGAGGTTGGTTCGCCCGCAGTCAATTCGAGCGCGGACCTCCTCGCCCGGCCGCATTTCCTTGATCTGGTTGCGTTTCATGTAGTCCTTGCGCACCGCCTCGCTGAATCCGACTGTCACCTTGACGATGTGCCGGTTCTTGTATTGTTCCGATTCGGCCATCGTCTCGGCGCTCGGGGCGATGCGAATGACGTAGCCTTCGTACCGGTGCTCGGGGCCGGTCATCGTGACGAAGTACGCCGTGAGCGGCGTGCCCGCCGGCTTGCGCCCCGCCGCGATGTCTGCTTCGAGATGGCTCTTGGCCGCCAGGACAGGCCCCATGTCGTCGTCGGGAACCTCGACCTCGAGCACCCAGTCGCCGTCAGTCGCCGCAACCTGCAGCAACTCGGTGCCGATCTCGACCGGACGTCCGAGCAGGGTCCTCTTGGTCTCGAACGTCGTGACGATTCCGTCCTGGGGCGTCCGAATGTTCATCGACTCGATCTGTTCCTCGATGATGTCGATGCGCTCCTTGGCACTCTTGGCGGTGATTCGCGCCTCGGCCCTCTGAGCCTGCACCTGGAGCAATTCCTGGTCATCCTGGCCGTTGCGCAGCTTCTGAGATTGCATTTCGAGCGAAACCATCTGGCTCTCGGCTTTCTGCTTCTCAGCGATCAAGCCTTTGAGCTCTTTCTGCAAGTCCTTGCTGTCGAGCTTGGCGAGGACGTCGCCGTTCTTGACTCGTGCGTCGTGATCGGCGAGCACCTCGCTCACGATGCCGGCCACGGGGGCGTAGATCTTGTGCCGTTCCTCCGGCAGGAGCGAGCCGTGGCCTTCGATGTTCAAGGTGCACGGGACAAACGCCATGGCCAGAACGATCAGCAGCACTCCGGCGAGCGCAGCGCCGATCTTGGCCAGGGTCCGTCCCCGAAACATTCGCCACGGAGAGCCCAGGGCCTTGAACACGGGCTTCATGAAGATCTTGTGGTGTTCCTGCGAATTCCAGAGTGCCGTCGAGGCGTGCCTCGAGACGACCTCGGTGCGGGCGTGCATGTCGGTCGGCGACAGCTCGTCGCCGATTTGCTCCGCTACGAGGCAGCCGAACGGGACTTTTTCCTTCGATTTCGCGGGTTCGGTGCCTTGATCCTGGTCGGGCTTGAAGAGCAAGGTCACCACCACGACTTTCGAGCCCGATTCGTCGACGTACAGTTCGAGGGCGTCGCGCAAGTCGGGTGCCAGGCCGTCGGTGTTGCCGGTGTAGACCAAGTCTTCGCCCGAGCGAATCACGACCTTGCACAGCCGGGTCAGCTCGCGCACCAGGTTGGACCGCTGCTCGACGACCTCCTGACCGCTGATGGCCTCGACCATTGTGCGCCGGGCGATCTTGAGCGCAACGCTCAAGCGGTCGCAGCCGACCAGCCGCTTGCCGTCATTGACCACGGAGTATGCGGTCTCTTTCAGGTCGAGCGAGCCGTGAATCTGGTGGGTGAAGCCTTCGAGCTGGTTCCACAGCCGCTGCTGCGACATCATCTGCCGCATCTGCCGGTTCTTGAGATAGGTCGCGGCCAGGTCGCAGAGGTCGGTCACGAACCGCAGTGTGCTTTTTTGCTGGGCGGCCCGCCGCGTCGGGTCCATCACGATCTCGAGCAGGCCCACCACCTGCTTGTCGACCAGAAGCGGAGCGATGATGAGCGCGTGGTCGGTCGAGTTGAACGCCTGCGGAACCCCCTCGATGACCGCGCTTGGTGGAATGATCTGAGCTTGTGTGGCCTGAAGCATGCAGCCCAGGAGAGCGTCGTGGGGAGCGGTCTTCACCCGCCCGTCCATGAGTCCTGTCACGCCAAACTCGACCTGATACTGCAGCCTGAGCCCGCCGCGGCCGTCCATCATCCAGAACGCGCCGCCGCTGGCGGCGACCGCCGCGACCGAGCGGTTCAAGAATTCGACGTAAAACTCGGCAGGCTGAATGTCCGATTCCGCCAGGTCGGCGATCTCGGCGACCAGCTTGCGAATCTGGTTCTTGGTCTGTTCAAGCAAACCGGGATCAATGATTTCTTCCGGCATGGTGGTCCCAGGGGATAGTTGCCCGGGCTCCGGTGTCGCCTCGCCAGGATTAGCCCTCGCCCGGCAGGCGACCATCGCGATGAGTGAATCAGTCAAAACGCCTAACGCAAGCCACGCACTCTAGAACGGGACGCCCACAGAGACGAAGTTCCTGCGCGATTTGCCGGAATGCTCGACAGAGCGCCAATTCGACCGCGGCGCCGCGCCTCATGCCCAAATGACAGCGCTCCGCTTGATGTGCTGGCACGGTAACCGGTAACGAGCGAAAACTCGCCTAATAAAATATTGAAGCTCAAGGACTTAGAGCTCGGTAACGAAGCGCGAAATCAGACGTGGTTGCAATGCGTGGTGTCGGCGGATCGGGGAAGCAGCGTACTCACAAAAGCGGCAAACTGAAGTCGGGACTCTGCACATGACGGATAAAGCCCTCTGCTTCCCGGCAGCCGCTCTCGAGGCCGCGCATGCGGGTGACCTGCTGTTGCAAAGCATAATACTTGTCGGGCGACTGGCTGGCATGGGCGTAGCAAGCAAGGCGCTTGCGCGGTTCAACCGCTGTGATGTCGACGAAGTGCGTCGGCGCGAATTGGATCGTGTCTTCGCCGTTTGAGACCTCATAATAGTAGAGTGCGAATCGCTTCCCCAACCGCAGCCAGGCGTCATAGACCAGCATCGAAATTGCGCGGTGGTCGGCGTGGTTGTCGATGGGCCAGTGAGTGAAAACAGCGTCGGGCTGCTCGGCCTGAAGAATTCTGCGGAACGCTTCGTAGTGGGCCTGGTCGACCACCGCTTCGCTGTTGAACTGTCCAGCGTAGACCGGTTTGGCCTGCAGAATATCGCAGGCTCGTCGGGCCTCGGCGACTCGCGCAAGGCCGGCGTCTCGCGGCGGCCACTCGCCTCGATTCAGATAGAGCAGAACAACCTCGTGGCCCAAATCAGTGTAACGAGCGATCGTGCCGCCGCAGCCATATTCGGGATCGCCTGGGTGGCCGCCGGTGACGATCACCTTGAGCTTCTTCCGGGCGCTCGAGACGATTTTCGCCTGCGCCGCGACCGATGACCCCGACGACGCCCCGGCGACGAGAGCGCCCGCGAAGGTCGCTGTTTGGCCGGCCATTGCCCGTCTCGAAACCAGCTTCATCGCGCGACCCTTGTCCCTCTGGTGGTCGCCGCCAGCGGTACCACCGGAGCCGTTCACGCTTCGGGTGTGGAACCGAGCACGATATCGAACCTGGCCGCGAGCTCGCCGATCCGCGAACCGACCACCGGGGCGAAGTCGATCGTGACGGCATCGCGTGCCTTTGGGTCGCGAATGCTGCGGTAGATGCCGTCGCGCGCGTTGCCTGGCTCGCCTTTCACGTAGCACTGCGTCGTCAGCAGCTCCTTGGAGCCGCGCTTGACCTTGAAATGAATGTGCCGCGTGCGGCCGGTGTAGGGCACCGGCTTGATCGTGCGGAAGTAGTATTCGCCGCTCGTGCCGGTCAAGAACCGGCCGAATCCCTGGAAGTTCTTGTCGTGGCTGGCCCCGTGCGGGTCGCGGGTGTGGATATAGGCGCCGTTGTTGTCGACTTGCCAGATCTCGACCAAGGCATTGCGCACCGGCGCGCCCGTGGCGCCCAAGATCCGGCCGGTCAGATGGGTCACCTCGCCGACCGCCGGAGTGATCGTGTCGTTGATCAGAAGCAAATCGTTGTCGGTGTCGAGCGGGAGCTTGTTGGGGTAAAACGGGCCTTCAGTTTGCCGGGGTGTGCGGACCAGCTCATCGGCGAAGAGCCCGCGCGTCGTGAAGGCGGCAGCCCCCAATGTCAGCGCGCCGAGAAAACCCCGGCGATTCCGTGGCAGGATGATGAGGCTCATCGCGACTCTCCCCTTCAGATTGGGAACCGGTCCATTGAGGTTGCGGGCGAATTCCGTCTGAGATTCATCATACCGGGCGACTCGCGGGCGACCTAGCGCCATGCGCCCATAAGGTTTGCGATCGATACTGCCGGAGAACATTCGCCGCCGCCGCGGAAACTTGAGGCGTAGCGACGCTGTGATCTCGTTATGATGACAGTCTGACCGTGCCGGGGCGGTTGCACAAGCAGGATCTGCCCGCCGTTCGGCACTCAAAGGCCGCTCGTGCATGACTCGAATTCTCGCCATTGATTTCGGCACTCGGCGCGTCGGCGCCGCGGTTTGCGACGCCGACCGCACGATGGCCTTCCCGCTGGAGGTCTACATACGCCGGGGACCGGATCACGACGCCCGGCATTACTGGGAGCTCGTCCAAGAAAACGACGTGGCGCGGATCGTGGTCGGGCTGCCGTTGCACACGAGCGGGCGCGAGGGCCGGCTGGCTATCGAGGCCCGTGCGTTCGGCGCATGGCTGGCGCGCGTCACGTCACGGCCAGTCGTTTTCTTCGACGAGCGCTTTACCTCGGTCGAAGCCGAGCACAAGCTGATCGACGCGGGGCTCACGCGCCAGAAACGGAAATCGATCCGCGACAAGCTGGCCGCTCAGATTGTGCTTCAAAGCTACCTCGACGCCGGCTGTCCTGAATCTGAGGCGGCGGCCGAGCCATTGGCGGACAGTTTCGGGACGGAGTCGTGACGACCCTCATCATCGGCTGCGGTTATCTGGGCCAGCGGCTTGGCACCCTTCTCCTTGAACGCGGCGAACGGGTCTTCGGCACGGTCCGATCTGCCAGCCGCGCCGCTGAGCTTGCTACGCTCGGCGTCGAGCCCGTGATCGCCGAAGTGCTCCAGCCAGAGTCAGTCCGGCACTTGCCCGCAGTCGAGCGCGTCTTCTACTGCGTGGGATACGACCGGTCGGCCGGTGCCTCGATGCACTCGGTGTACGTCGACGGGCTTCAGAATGTTTTGGATCATCTCCCGCTGTCGGTGACGCGACTGGTCTACGCCAGTTCTACCGGTGTCTACGGCCAGACCGACGGCGAATGTGTGAACGAAGAATCGCCGGCCCTCCCCCAGCATGAATCGGGTCGCGCGTGCGTAGAGGCGGAGCGGCGTGTGCGCGCTTGGGCTATTGCGCGTGCCACATCGGCCAGCGCCGTCGTGCTGCGATTCGCCGGGCTTTACGGGCCAGACCGGCTCGTTCGCCGAGCGATGTTGGAAAAGCGAGAGCCGATTCCCGGCGACCCGAGCAAGTATCTCAATCTGATCCACATTGACGACGCGGCACAGGCGGCCTTGGCCGCACTCGTGGCCGATAATCCCGATTCGCTGTACGTCATCAGTGACGACCGGCCTGTCACGCGCGAAGAGTACTACGCGCGCATGGCGACCTTGCTGAGCACGCCTTTACCTCGCTTCGAGCCGGTCGCCTCGGCCAATGCAGAATCGGCCCGCGATGCGACCAGCAAGCGCGTATGCAACCGCCGCATGAGGCTCAGCCTGGTTCCCGCACTTCGGTATCCCGACATCACGACCGGCCTTGCCGCCGCACTCGGCGCGCCGCCGTGTTGACTTCGCAGCGTGACGAACGACGTTTCAGCCTCACTCGGCTGGCTCAACGTAGCACCGAAGCGGTCCCTTCGACGTCTGAAGTCGCGGGTCAGGACCATAGGCGATCACTTGATCGCGCTTGAGCTCCGCAAGCTCTTTGTGGGTCGTGTAGACGACTGCGCGGCCCGTAAGGTGAATCCGCAACGTCAACTCTTCCGCCTTGGGAAGCGCGTGGCGAAACAGCTTGACCAAGAGCTCGATGACGTAGGGAAAGGTGTGCTCCTCGTCGTTCAAGATCACGACGTTGTAGGGCGGCATGCGCTTTGTCTGCTGGTCGGTGGTGACCTCGGGCTCGACAATCGCGCTGGCCGATTCCTGCTCGCCGGGCATCGGACGTGCTTCCTCCAACCATTGTACAGGATGCAACTTCCTTCTAATGTATAGCTTGCCGACCCCGGAATACAAAGCCAATTCCGATAGATTCTTAGCGATCATCAATGCGAGGAGGAATGATGCTTGAAATGACGTCCGGCGCGGGGTCACGAGATCAAGAGCGCGCAGACGCCGAACTCGGGAAAGAGCCCATACGGCTCGCACAGTCGAGGGACTGACCCTGCATGGCTCGGCGCATCAAGCCTCGCGCGGCAGATGCCGCACCTTCTCGCGTGCCGGACCGGAGCCTCACGCCGGAAGAACCCGTGCCGACGATCGCGATTCGCGCGGCCGGGACCCATCAGTTCGTTTATCGCAAGATGGTCGAAGGGCCCGTCGGAGCGGCCGCGCCGAATCACGGCGACATCGTGCGCGTGGTCGACCGCGATCGCATTCACCTGGGGTACGCCCTCTGGAACGGCCGCTCCCAGATCAGCCTGCGGTTTTTGTCGCGACACGAACAGCCGCCCGGGCAGGAGTTCTGGGCGAGGCGTATCGACGACGCGGTAGCGCCTGCGCACGATGTTCCTCGATCTTCACCGCTGCACCGACGCCTACCGCGTCGTACACGCCGAAGGAGACGGCCTATCCGGGCTGGTGGTCGACCGATTCGACGATGTCCTTTCGGTCGAGGTGTTCAGCCTGGGGATCTACCAGCGCATCGGTCCCTTGCTCTCGTTGCTTTCTGCCACGCTCGGGACGGCGCATTTTCGAGTTGGTGTCGACGAGCGGGTGGCTCTTCAAGAAGACTTCTCGGGCCAGCCGCTCGCCAGCTTGCAGCTCCCTCCGCGCGTGACGATCACCGAGCATGGAATCCGCTATCGAATCCACTTTGACGAAGGCCATAAGACCGGCTTCTTCTGCGATCAACGCGACAATCGCCGAAACCTCGCTCAGTTTTCTTGCGATCAGACGGTGCTCGACCTGTGCTGTTACACGGGCGGCTTCGGCTTGAACGCCTTGATTGGAGGCAAGGCCCGCGAAGTGACGTGCGTCGATCTCGATGAAAAAACGGTCGCCGTGGCGCGAGAAAACGGCAACGCCAACAACGTGCGGCTCGACGTGGTTCATGCCGACGCGTTCGGCTACCTGCGGCAGATGGGCTTAAACGGCAAAACCTATGGAGTCGTCGTGCTCGACCCTCCCAAGCTGATTCTCGACCGCACCGAGATCTCCTCCGGCAAACGAAAGTACTTCGACTTGAACGTGCTGGCAATGCGGGTGGTCGCGCCAAGCGGGCTGCTCGTGACGTGCTCGTGCTCGGGATTGCTGGACGCCGCCGAGTTTCTGGCTTTGCTGGGCGCTGCCGCCCGAAAGGCCGAGCGACAAGCACAACTACTGTTTCTGACCGGAGCGGCGGCCGACCATCCCGTCGCGCTCAATGCCCTCGAAGGCCGATACCTGAAGGTCGCCTGGCTACGGCTGGGCGAGCTGCCGTAGCCCCTTGGACTTCGCGTGTCGGCGCGGGCCGGGGCCAGCGAGAGGCGCGGAAATCGCAAAAAACTTCGCCAGCGCGCGAACATCCTGCGCGGGTCTGGCGTCTGTCATGGTGTAAGCCGCGAGTGGTGCGGCGGGTCGAGAGGTCCATCGGCATTGGAACCACAGCAACAAATCCAGTCGTGAGGGTATGATGAACGTCGGTTGTTTGCCATTGATTCTGGGTTGCCAAAATGCGAAGCGCTCCGCCGAACGTTCGGCGAGTCCGCGCTCGCGGTTTCCCCAGCGCTGTTGACGCCAGGCCCTTCATGCACCTCACGGTGGAGTGTTCAAGGCCCGGTGTCAACAAAACACCGGGCCTTGTCGTTTCATGGGTCGGTAGCTGAGACGGTTTAGCAGCGGTCTGAAAAGCCGCAGACGTGGATTCGAGCGCCACCCGACCCACTGACTTCCGACAAGGTCATCAGACTCGTCGGCCCGTTCGTCTATCGGTCGGAGGATACCGCCCTTTCAAGGCGGAGAGGAGGGTTCGACTCCCTCACGGGCTATCCGGCAGGCAGGGCGTGGGAAAGCCTGGCTAATCCGCAAGCTCGGGGAGCTTGAGATCGCCGGTTCAAATCCGGCCGCCCTGACTCTATGACGCGGGTCATAGAGGATACGCCGAACAACATTCCGGGACGTAGGAAAGTCTGGCAATCCGCCTGCCTTGGGAGCAGGAGATCGCCGGTTCGAATCCGGCCGTCCCGACTGAAGAGGAGTCGCGAGATGACGACCCGATTCAAACGCATACCCCGGCGCCGAGGTTCACCGGGGTCGTGGTGTAACGGCAGCATATCGGCCTTTTAAGCCGGGAGGTGGGGGTTCGAGTCCCTCCGGCCCCACTGGCGCCTAGCTCAACGGCAGAGCGCTCTCCTTATAAGAGAGCGACGAGGGGTTCGACTCCCCCGGCGCCAACTGACGAGGAGACGACCATAGACGGCCCGTAGCTCAACGGGAGAGCACTCGGCTGATAACCGGGAGACGAAGGTTCAACTCCTTCCGGGCCGACTCGAATCGATGGACGACGTGTTCATCGACGGGACCAAAGCTCTAGCGGCAGAGCGTCTGGCTCTTAACCAGACGGGTGAGGGTTCGAGCCCCTCTGGTCCCACTCGAGAAGTAAGCACTGGTCGTCTAGCGGCCAGGACTCCGCACCCGTAATGCGGCGACGTGGGTTCGAGTCCCACCCGGTGCTCTCGGTTTCCTTGACAATTCGGCTTCGGAGAGCAGTGCCCATGATGTAGTGGAAGCCTACCGCCTTGCCACGGCGGAAGTGCGGGTTCGACTCCCGCTGGGCACTCTACTGGACTCAATCGGGATGTAGGAAAGCCTGGTTCAATCCGCCTGCTTGGGAGCAGGAGATCGCCGGTTCGAATCCGGCCATCCCGACCGTGTGACTGACGATACCGGTGTGGCCCAACGGTAAGGCGGCACGCCTGTTAAGGCGACGATTGGAGGTTCGACTCCTCCCGCCGGTGCTCGAGCGATGAGCCTTGAGGGTTCAACTCCCTCTCCTTCCGCGTAGCTGCGAATCAACGGACGCGTCAACTGGGCCGAGCTGGCCGACGGCACCCGACTCGGGCTTCGGGCCGAGCGACCTGAGCCTGATGGCGGGTTCGACTCCCGCAGGACGCTCTCGGGAATCGGCTAACCGGCAGGCTCCCTGACTTTGAATCAGGCGGTGGAGGTTCGAATCCTCCTTCCCGAATCGACGACTCCGGGGTAGTTGCTGCTGGTAGTGACGCCACGCTCTGAACGTGGAGGCCGCTGGTTCGATTCCAGCCCCCGGAACTGAATCGTGTCGTCCGGAAGCGAACCGGCTGGATCAGGGGCCTGTCTTGAAAACAGGTGGCGGCGACAGTCCGCTTGTGGGTTCGAGTCCCACGGCTTCCGCACCGGTTAACAAGGTAACGCCCAGGTACGCCAATCGGCCGAGCGGCCCGGCTTAAACCCGGGCGCGTGTGGGTTCGAATCCCACCCTGGGCAAACAAAGTAGCCAGCGAGCATTAAGCGATCTCAGCCTTCGATTACACACGGTTCACCGGCTCGGTAGGCAACCGGCAGACCACTCTCGCTCAGAACGAGAGATGCTGAGGGTTCGAATCCCTCCTGAGCCACTTGTGATTAAGATGCCCTCGCGGAGCAGCCTGGAGTGCTCGCCACCCTGTCAAGGTGGAGATCGTGGGTTCAAATCCCATCGGGGGCGCTGAAGTGGTGTCGATCAATCGGCACGGTACGCAAACCGGCAAAGCGGCCGAGCTCAAACCTCGGTGATCTGTGGGTTCGACTCCCACTCGTGCCACTTAGTCGATTTGCGGGTGGTGCTCCTCACGGCGGCCTGTAAAGCCGTTGCCTTCAATCTGTGAGGCGGCAGGCGAGAGGTTCAACTCCTTCACCACCCAATTTCGATCTGGCCCCGTCGTCTACCGGCCAGGACGCCACCCTCTCAAGGTGGAGAAGGGGGTTCGATTCCCCTCGGGGCTGCTGCAATCGTGGACATTGGTCATTAGTCCTTGGTCATTGGTCATTCGTCAGTTGTCAGTAATTCTACCCAGGCGTGGCAGGTGCCCGATCGGCTCTCATAAGGCCGGCTTTCCCGGCTCGATACCGGGGCCTGGGACCTCGCGGGTGGGCCGGCGCTCGGCCGAGTTTCATATGCTCGGAGGCCGTGGTTCGACTCCCGGACCCGCAACTTGAATCGAAATGCCTGATGCTGAAAGTCTGCAATGGCACGGTACGCGAACTGGCATAGCGGTCAGCTCGAGAGGCTGATGTCTGTGGGTTCGACTCCCACCCGTGCCACTCGGTCGCCGAACGAACCACCGTCCCGTGGTCCAATGGCAACGACACCTCTCTTACAAAGAGGAAACGGGGGTTCGACTCCCTCCGGGACGACTGACGCAAAGGATGAAGGATCAGTAAGGACCGAGCCGGCTTCGACCTACGGACCAAGTTCGACTAATGACCAAGGACATTGACTCTTCTATACGGGCTGCTGGTCCAACGGGACGACACCTGGCTTGCAACCAGGAAATCGGGGTTCGACTCCCCGGCGGTCCACTGTCGGTCTTCATCTCTGGCGTTGCACTCAACGAGATCGGGAAGGTAGCCGGATACGGTTGGCCGGGCCGCACTGCTAACGCGGTTTCCCAGTTGTGGAATGAGGGTTCGAATCCCTTGCCTTCCGCTCGAATGCCCTGATGGTGAAATGGACGATCACGCCTCGGTCCTAACGAGGAGTCCCGGGTTCGAGTCCTGGTCGGGGCATTGCGAATGGACCCGCGCCCGGTGGTGAAATGGACGATCATGCCTCGCTTCTAACGAGGAGTTTCGGGTTCGAGTCCTGGCCGGGGCATTGATCTGACCAAACCCTACGCCCCGAATATTCGTAAGCGTGCATGACGGGCTCCCTGATTCGATCGACGGCACGCATTGCATAAGGATACTGATCCTCGAGGGGGCGATCGCACGATGAATACTGGACGCGAACGCTCGGATGCACGGAGAAAACATCGACCCTACTCGGACCTGGACCATGAGCGTAGATCGGCGCGATTTCCTGCGACTGGTGTCATCGGCTGCCGCCCTCGTCGCGACAGGAAGCGAGGTTGCCGAGGGCAAAGACCGCCCCGCTACGCTTCCCGATCGCCAGGTGGATGTGGTGGTCGTCGGTGCAGGGCTGGCGGGCCTGACGACGGCGCGAGAGTTGGAAAAGGGCGGTGCATCAGTCTGCGTGCTCGAGGCCCGGGATCGCGTCGGAGGCCGGACGCTCGATCACCCGATCAGCGGAGGTCACGTCGTTGAAGGGGGCGGGCAGTATGTCGGTCCCGGCCAGGAGCGCGTCCTCGCGCTCGCCAAAGGGCTCGGCATCGCAACTTTTCCCACCTACCAAGAAGGTAAGCTCGTCTTTTCGTTCGGCGGTCTGCGATTGGCTATGCCCGCCTACCAAGCAGACTCGGCCGATCTCAAGCGCGTCAAACGGCTGCTGGAATCTCTCGCGGCGACCGTTTCCACCGACGCGCCCTGGGCCGCCGAGCATGCCCGCGAGTGGGACGACGAAACCGTCGCCGGCTGGCTGACCAAGAACACGAGCGACGCCGCGACGAAGCGGTTTTTCGAGATCAGCATTTCGACGGAAATTGGCCCGCCCTCGAGCATCTCGCTTTTGTACTACCTCTTCATCATCCGCTCGGCGGGGAGCATCCGCGCTCTCGAGGTTGATGCGCAGGAACGACGGTTCGTGGGCGGGCCGCAATCACTCTCGAAGAGGCTCGCTGGGCCGCTGGCCGACAGGCTGGTGATTGACTCGCCCGTGCTACGGATCGTGGACGAGCAGAAGGCGACGGTCGAGGTTGAATCGAAGCGACTCAAGGTCCTGGCCCGGCGCGTGGTGGTTGCGATGATGCCCGCGGACACGCGACGGATCGCTTTCACGCCCGCATTGCCGCCGGCGCGGCGCGGCCTCGTGGAGGCATGGCGGGGTGACTTGTCGATCAAGGTGAACGTCGTCTATGACGAGCCATTCTGGCGGAAGGACGGCCTCAGCGGCTTGGGCCTGATCGACCGATCGCCGGTCGGTATTACGTTCGACAACTCTCCGCCCGACGGATCGCGTGGCGTTCTGCTTGCATTCCTGACTGAAGGCGACGTGGCCAAGGACCCAGACGTACGCCGCGCCGCCGTGCTGGCGGGTCTGGCGGAGTTGTTCGGCAAGCGCGCGACGAGACCGGTCGCCTACATTGAGGACGACTGGTCATGCGACGGCTGGACGACCGGGTGCGTCTCCCCCGTGCCCCGCAACGTCCTGACGCGGTTCGGCCATGCCTTGCGTACGCCGGTCGGCCGGATTCACTGGGCCGGGACCGAGACGTCGGAAGCCTGGTGTGGCTACATGGAAGGCGCGGTGCGATCGGGCGAACGGGTTGCGGCCGAGGTGCTGGCCTCCCTTCGAGGCGGCTAGACACCAAATTGATGTTCATGCCCGCCGTTATTGGTCGGCGTTCTGTCGGGCAATTTCGACCTCGACCCGCTGTCCCAATTTCAAGGGGCACGGCTCGCGGAAAGCCACTTTCACGAGGAGGACGCGGGTGTCGGCCGGCCGGCCGGGATCCTGGGGACGAGTCTGCCGGGCGACGACGGCGTCGGCAATCTCTTCGACTTCGCCGCGCCAGCGACGATCGGGATATCCCTCGGCCGTGATTGTCGCTTCGGCTTTCAGGACGATGCCGGCAATGTCGAACTCGTCGACTTCGGCCTCGACGCGCAGACGACTCAGGTCAACGATCGTCACGAGGGCGCCGGCGGCGTTGATTGTCTCGCCGGCATCGACGTGACGCGCGACCACGACGCCGTCGATCGGTGCGACGATGCGGTACTTGGCCGACTCGGCCTCGAAACGATCGATCGCCGCCTTGGCAGCGTCGCGGTGGGCGAACGCTGCCGCGAGGAGCTCTCGGCGCAGATCTTGTTGTTGTGGCTCGTTGGTCGCCCCGACGGGCATGATCCGGTCGAGCCGAGCGCGGACCTGCTCGAGGCGAAGCCCAACCTCGGCCTCGATCAGCCGTTGGTGGGCCTCCTGCACGAGCGGCCTTCACCTCCTCGGCCCGGAGCTCCGCGAGCAGGTCACCCTTGCGGACGGCCATTTTTTCGCGGACCGGCAGATTGACGATCGTCCCGAGGACCTCCGTCCCCACGGTGACCTCGGCGCCCGGATACGCCACGACCCGTCCCTCGGCCGTGATCCGGCCAGGTGTGGGTGACAAGGATGCGGCCGGCCCGCTGTCCGGAACGGCTTCCGGCCCGCTCGTGTGGCTCTGCACCAGGTGCCACGTCAGGGCGGCGGCCAAGATCACGCCGACGGCGGGGAGCACGACCCGGCCCACGAACATCGTCGGTGACATCGGTTCAAGCCTCTCAATGGATGAGGCGGCCGTCGCGAATCGTCACAATGCGATCGGCGACGGCACGGACCAGCGGGTCGTGGGTCACGATGAGCAGCGCCCGGCCCTCGGACACGGCTCAGATCGCGGACCAAGGCCAGCACGTGGCTCCCGCTCTCGGAGTCGAGGTTGCCCGTCGGCTCATCGGCAAGGATCACTGCCGACGGCCCGGCCACCGCCCGGGCTACGGCGATTCGCTGACGCTGGCCCCCCGACAGGTCACGGGGCCGGAAGTCCTTGCGATCGCCCAGGCCCACCGCCTCGAGCACGCGGTCTGCCTCACGCCGGGCTTGGGGACCGCGCCAGCCCTTGATGTTGAGGGCATATTCGACGTTCTCGGAGGCCGTCAACGACGGGAACAAGTTGAATTGCTGAAAGACAAAGCCGATCGAGCGGCGCCGCACCTCCCGGAGCCGCTCTGGGCGGCCGGCGTCAATCCGCTGGCCGTCGATCACGACCTGGCCGCCGGTGGGTGTGAGCAGGCAGCCCAGGATGGAGAGGAGCGTGGTCTTGCCCGAGCCCGAGGGCCCCACGAGCGCCACGACCTCGCCCCGCGCCACCGCGAGCGAGACCCCGTGGAGCACCGGCACCTCATGCCGTCCCTCACGGTAGGTCTTCGTCAGGTCGCGTCCCTCGAGAACGGCCACGGAATTACCCCAATCGACCAACAAGGGCTCAGCCCCGGAAGACGATCGCCGGGTCGAGCGACGCCACCTTGCGGAACGACAAGAACGCGGCGCCCAGGCAGAGCACTTGCGTCGCCACGAAGACCAGCGCCGCCAGGGTCGGAGAAACGGACATCTTCATGTCGAGCTTCGCCAGGACCGGCATCAGGCCGTACGTCAAAGCCGCCGCGAGACCAAAGCCCAGGGCCGCCGCGTACGACGCCTGCTCGGCGACGATCCCATAAACGGTGACGTTGCCGCCCCCGAGCGCCTTGACCGTGCCGAACTCGCTCAGGTGCTCCGTCGTCGAGGCGTAGAGCGTTTGAGCCACGATGACCATGCCGACGAGCGCCCCGAGAGCCACCGTCAAGAAGAGCGTCAGTCCCAGACCGGTGCTCTCGATCCAGTAGCCGCGCGAGCGCGTCGCCCACTCGTCCTGGGCGTAGACGTCGTTGTACGGCAGGCGGCGACGAATCTCGCGCCGGACGGCGGCTCGATCGGCGTCCGGCTCGAGCCGAACGACGATGAATGTCGTCCGGCCGCCGAGCTCGTCGGGGGAGAGCGACTGCGCCAGCCGGTAGTCGAGGAACGCGATCGGACTGGTCGTGAACGATAGCGCTTGACGGGTCCGGCCGATGATCTTGAGCCGGCGGCCCTGAAACTCGCGGTAGTCGCCCACGCGGAACGGCCCGAACCGTCGCTCGGCCGAGGCGTCGAGCATCACGTATCGGCCGCGGCGGAGATCGGCCGGGTCGCCCGACTCGATCTCCCACGGGAAATGCCAGGCCGGAAAGTTCTCGAGCCCGTAGTAGACCACCGACTCCTTCGCCCCGGTCGGCAGCGCGACGATCGCGTACCAGACGATCAGGTTGTCGGCCCGCGCCACCCCCGGCACCGATCGCACCCGCTGCACGTAGCTCTCGGGAAACGGATTGCCGAAGTCGACGTTGGGCGTATTCCGCGCAGTGATCCAGAGGTCGGCGTCGAGCCGGTCGATCGTGATGCTGGCGTTCTCGAGCAGACCGAAGAACAAACCCACCTGGACCAGGACCAAGGTGGCGGCGAACCCGACCCCGAGCACGGTGGCCGCGAACCGGGCCTTGTCGTCGAGCATCATCTTGAGGGCCAGGTCGATCATCGGCTACCTTCCGGCGCCGCCGGCTCAATCCGGCCTCGCGGCCGGTTTCAGAGCCGGGCTCGGCGCGGACGAGGCGGGCGACGAGCGCGTCCGGCAGGCGGGCGATCAGGGACATGAGGAGCACCATCGGCAGCGGGAAGCGAACCGACCCCGCCGCGCCGACGGGCGATCAGCCCGGCGATGCGCCGGGCGGCCGCGTCGGCCGACATCAGGAAGGGCATTGCCGCCGAGTTCATCGGCGTCATCGGCGTCTCGACGAAGCCCGGGCAGACGGTCGTCACCACGACGCCCTTCGGCCGCAGCGCGATCCGCAGCCCTTCCATGTAGGCGTTCACGGCTGCCTTGCTGGCGCAGTAGGCCGACTCGCCAGGCAGGCCCTTGAACGCTGCCAGGCTCGAGATCGCCAGCAGGTGCCCGCGCCCCCGCGCGAGCATACCCGGAAGCACGGCCTCGATCGAGTAGATGACGCCCAGGACGTTGACCCTGATGGTCTGCTCGACATCCGGCGTGTTCAACGGATCGAGCCGGGTCGGCGCGCCGAAACCGGCGTTGGCGACCATCACGTCGACCGGTCCGAGCCGGCTCTCGACCACGGCGATGGCCGCTCGGAGCGCAGCGCGATCGCCGACATCGGCGACCGCCGCGACGGCCGCGCCTCCCGCAGCGGTAATCGTGGCGGTCGCCGCCTCGAGCTCGTCGCGGCGGCGGGCGATCAGGCCAACGCGATAACCCTCGGCACCCAGTCGAAGAGCCAGCGCCCTCCCGATGCCGCTCGACGCCCCGGTAACGATCACCAACGGACCTGCACTCTGCGTCGCTAGAACCCAACGCCATCGCCTTTTCTCGATTTGGCCGCACGTTGTTCCTCATGGTGCTGCGGGCTTGCTCCCGGGCGATCAGCTAACCGCGCGCAGGACCAGGCTCGTGTTGCTGCCGCCGAAACCGAACGAGTTGGACACCGCGACACGGACCGGGTGCGGCCGCGCCTCGTTGGCGACCAGGCAAAGGTCGACGTCGGGGTCGTCGAGGTTGATCGTCGGCGGGATCGTCTGGTGTCGCAACGCCGTCAGGCAGGCCAGGGCCTCGAACGAGCCGGCGGCGGTGAGCATGTGGCCGGTGAGGCTCTTGGTCGAGGTGACCGGGATGCGGTCGACATCGTCGCCCAGGACGAGGCGGAGGACTGCGGCCTCGGCCGCGTCGCCGACCGGCGTGCTCGTGGCGTGGGCGTTGACGTGATCGATGCTCGCCGGGCTCGATCCGCGCGTCGGCCAGGGCCTGGCGCATGGCGGCGACGGCCGGGGCCGGGTCGGGGCTGGGGATCACGTGGTGGTGCGCGTCGCTGGTGGCCCCGCAGCCGGCGACCTCGGCGTAGGCGTGCGCCGCGCGACGGCGAGCGTCGCCGGCCCGCTCCAGCACGAATGCCACGCCTCCCTCACCGAGCACGAACCCGTCTCGGCCCCGGTCGAACGGGCGCGACGCGGCGGCCGGATCAGAGTTGCGCCTCGACAGCGCCCGCAGGTTGCCGAAGGTCGCCAGCCCGATCGGCGTGACGGCCAGGTCGCAGGCCCCGGCCACGCAGACGTCGACCAGCCCGAGCCGGAGCCAGTGGCGGCCGATCTCGAGCGCGTGGTTGCCGCTGGCGCAGGCGGCCGAAAGCGCCAGCGCCGGGCCCGTGAGCTCCAGCCCGCGGCGCGCCCGCTCGATGGTCGAATCGCGGTCCTGGTCCGGGTCGTAGAGCCGCGTGCCACCGCGCAGATGGTCGTCCTCCCAGAGCAGCATCCACTCGGCCCCGAGCCCCAGAACCAACCCGACGCGCGGCTCGCGATGCGATCCCCACAGGCCCGCGTCGCGCAGGGCCGCCTCGGCGCACCAGTGGGCCAACTGATCGAGCCGCGGCCTGGCCGAGAAGGCCGGCGAATCGCATCCCGGCGGCCAGAGTGATCTCCCCAAGCTGCGCGGCGATCCGGCTCGGATAGTCGTCCGTCGGAAACCGGGTCACAAGCGACACGCCCGACCGGCCGGCCAGCAGATTCGCCTCGATCGTCGCGAGCTCGCAGCCGAGCGGGGTCGCGGCCCCCACACCCGTGATCCAGACCGGTTCAGCCGTTTCCATGTCGTGTCATTCCAGGCCAGCCGACGCCTCGACCAGCTCGATACGCAGTCGTCCCGCTGGGATCGGTCGCGATCGTCCGGGGCGACCGCTCTCCCCGGCTCTCCAGCCACTCGGCCAGCTCGACCAGGTCGATCGGAGCGGCCGCGTGGTTTGACTCAGCCCCGACCACGGCCCGGAAAGCCGGCCGCCGCCCCCCAACGCCTCCGGCCGCAAGCGCCAGGGCCAGGGCCTGGCACTCGCCGTCGGCGGGAGCATTCCCGCGCCGTTCCGGAACCAGCTCCGGCGACCAGCCGCTCAGCACCAGCCAGACGCCCGGCACGCCGCCAGTCGATACCCAGGTCAAGGCAGCCAGGAACCCCTCGGCGGCGGCGTAGAGCCCGCCGCCGACTCCGAGGTTCGGTCCATGCAGCCCCAGCGCCAGGCTGATCGTGCCCGCCGGAGAATGGAGGGCAAAGTGCGGGATCAAGTGCGGTGAGGTGCCCCACACGCCTTCCGCCAGGAAGCTCCGCAGGGCAACGACCAGGTTCGCCCGCCCGAGATATCGCGACGCGGCCACCACGCCCCAGCCCTCGAACTCGCCCCGCGCGAGACCCCCGCGCGCGATCGCCGTGAAGACCGCGGCCGTCCCGGCGACGGTCTGCTCGTCCGAGTAACGCAACAGAGACGGCGGCTACCGCGCCCCACCCGTCGGGGATCGGCCCCGGCCGCCGGCGCAGCGCCGGCACGTCGCCCGGCGACATGCGGAACAGGCCATACCCCATCACCTCCCCGGCGAGAATGGGCCCTGCCTCGGGCCCGACACTCGTCGAGAATCGCTCCATCGTTTGATCCGTCACGTCTTGAGGCCTTCCTTCGGGCAGTCGTTCCGCGTCCCACCGCGTGCGTCCGGAATCGGGACCCTCCAACTCGTTGCCGGATCGCGCTCCGCTCGATCCGGGCAACGCCGGCGCCATCGATTGGATTGAGCTAGCTTCGCCTCCGAGTCTATCTTTACAATCGCCTTTTTCAATCGCACTTTCTTCGAGAACGGCGACCTGCCAAAGTCCGCCAATCGCTTTGGCCCTTCTCTCCCGGCGGTTGAGGAGATTTCACGACAGTGGCCTCCCCGATGGAAAAACTGGAGGACACCCTGCGGCAGAACACGCTCGTCCGGATCATCGAGCAGTTTGGCGCGGAGCATTCCGATACGCACCTGAAGGACCTGGTGATCGACGAGGTCGGTCCCGGCCGCGAGATCGTGGTGCTCGGGCGCCGGGTCGTCAACTTCGGCTCGGACAGCTTCCTGGGGCTGGACCAAGACCCGACGGGTGCAGGAGGCCGTCCGCCGCGGACTCGTGCGCTGGGGAACGCACAACGGCTCCTCGCGGGCGTTCGCCAGCGTCCGAGCCAATATCGAGGCCGAGCAGAAGCTCGCCGACTGGCTCGGCGTCGAGTCGGTCCTGATTCACCCGTCGGTGATGCTGGCGAATCTGGGGGCAATACCGGGCCTGGCCGGCCGGCAGGACGCGATCGCGCTCGACGAGCAGGCGCACAGCTCGATGCAGGAAGCGGCCAAGATCGCCCGGACCAACGGCACGAAGGTGGCGGTCTTCGCGCACAACGACCCCGAGTCGCTCGAGCGGACGCTGGAGGGGCTGCGACCTTACCGCTGCGCCTTGGTCTGCATCGACGGCGTCTACAGCATGAGCGGCAAGATCCCGCCGATGGCCGAGCTCAACGAAGTGGCCCGCGGCTGCGACGCCGTTCTCTACATCGACGACGCGCACGGCACCGGCGTGCTGGGAGAGCAGGGCCGGGGGACGGTGCTCGAAGCCTTGGGCAGCTACGACAACACCTTCGTGGTCGGGTCGCTCTCCAAGGCGTTCTCCTGCGCCGGCGGCTTCATCGGCTGTCCCGAGCCATTTCATCGGCTGCTCAAGATCCGATCCAGCCCCTACGTCTTCGGCGGGCCGGTCGTTCCTTGCTTTCTCGAAGCAATCGGGACGGTCATCGACATCCTCCGCTCCGACGAATATGACACGCTGCGCGCGCGGCTCGACGCTCACATCCGGCGCCTCACTCGCGGACTGACCGACCTCGACCTGGTCGTCATGGGAGGGGCGACACCGATCGTCTCGGTCCTGATCGGCGACGAGGCCGACACCCTGCGCGCCGGCAAATTCCTCTTCGATCAGGGCTATTACGTCCAGTCGGTCCTCTTCCCGGCGGTCCCGTATCATGCCGGCGTGCTGCGCGTGCAGTGCAACGCCAATCACGACGATGCATCGATCGACGGCCTGATCGATGCCTTCGCGGCCTTGACGCACGCCATGGCCCTCCCCGGCCGCGCTCGAGCTGTCGATGGCGGGCCGCCCGCGCAGCGATCGTGTCTGGGGAGTGGACAATTCGCAAAGCAAGGACAAAGCGTGATGTCCGTCGAGCGCGGTCGGATCCTCCTCATCATGTTCGCCTCGGTGATGGCGCTGGCCGCCGGAGAAACTGCTCTCTCGAAGGGGATGAAACAAGCCGGCCGTATCGACGGCGGGTGGGCCGTCCAGGCTCTGGCCGTGCTGCGCAACGGCTGGATCGCGATCGGGCTCGTCCTTCTCGTCAGCCATTTGGGGCTGTACATGCTGGCCCTGAAGCGCGCTGACCTGAGCTTCGTGCTCCCCCTCACCGCGGCCGGGTACCCGTTGGCCGCCCTCATGGCGCGATTCTATCTGCATGAACACGTCGGCTTGGCGCGCTGGGCAGGGACGATCGTGATCACCGCGGGCGTGGCGATCGTCGCGCTCGGCGATGCCCCGGCGGATCATTAGGGTCTTGCTTCTAGATCGGCTCCCGCTCTACCGGCTCAGTCGGCGTCGGGCTTCGTTTCTTGGGGCCGGTTCGAAAGGCTGCCCTGGTGTGCCAGTTTCGACTCCATCAAGTCAAGCAAATCACCCACCTTCTTCACCGTCGCGAGCTCTTCAGGCGAAAGCCGGACGCGGAACTCGCGCTCGATCCGCATCACCAAACCGACCAGATCCACGGAGTCGAGGCCCAGGGTTTCGCGAAGATCCTCATCGTCCTGCGGCAGCGCGAACGTCTGGCCCATCTCCTCTTCGAGCAGGTTCAGAAGCGTGGTACGAAGCGTCTCTCTGGCTGACATCTGGCACATTTCCTGATGCCTGGCTCCGAGCCGACATTCCTTCTTTTACGCAAGTGAGGATACCAGCGCAGGGGGCCTTGCAACCAGGCGAAACGGCTGGGCCGCATGCGGGATGAGCCATCCGGTCCTGCCGCTCGTGAGCGACCGGGGATTCGCGCTCTGCGCGAGCGCCGGCGTCGGCAAGACGACGCCATCGGGCGGGCATCGTGCCACGCGGCCCAAGGTTGGGGTATGCCAAAGCCCCCCCAACGAACCTTTGCCGCTCTTGCAGTGTCATCCGTTTACCGATACGGCCGTAGATCGCCCCGGTGGTGAAATGGATGATCATGCCTCGCTTCTAACGAGGAGTTTCGGGTTCGAGTCCTGGCCGGGGCATTGAAGTTCGAGTCCCGCCCCTTCCGCTCTTGACCGGTGCGTGGACCGGGCCGAGCCTTGGTCGATGGTGTTCGTGGTGTAACGGAAGCACATGAGAATGTGAATCTCAAGGCGCAGGGTTCAACTCCCGCCGAACACCCTCGCTTCTTTCTGGTGATGGAGGCAACGATGACGACCAACGTCCTGAGCCGGCCGACGCTGGTTTTGAACCGGCAATGGCAGCCGGTGCACGTGACGACGGTGGCCCGGTCGCTGATTCTGGTGTGGAACGACGCGGCCTGGATCGTCGAGCTCGACGAGTTCCGGCTGCTTCTCGTGGCGCGACTGGGTCGAGCGCGAGCCGATCGAGGGCTCGCCCTGCGTCCGTTCGGCTCGTCTGCGGCTGCAAGCGCCCGAGGTCATCTGTCTGGCGCATTACGACCGGCTGCCGAGCACGGCGGTGACGTTCAGCCGGCGCAACGTCGCCAAGCGCGATCACTACACCTGCCAGTACTGCGGCGCCCAGCCGGGCGCCGAGGGCATCACGATCGACCATGTCGTCCCGCGGTCGCAGGGTGGAACGTCGAGCTGGACCAACTGCGTGGCCGCTTGCGAGACGTGCAACGCCAAGAAGAGCGACCGCACGCCCGATCGGGCCGGCATGAAGCTCCGCCGCCGTCCGTTCCGCCCTGAGTGGAAGCCGTTCTATGCCGCGCAGGGGGCCGGTGTCGAGAGCTGGAGCCAGGTTTCTCGTACACACGACCGGCGCTGGCCATGGCGTGAGCCGGCGCCGGCCTGTGTGTCGGACGTTGTCACGTGAAGGGGTGTGCTCCTGGGAGAGCAGCGAGCCTCCAAAACTCGCGGACAGGGTTCGAATCCTTGCGCCCCTGCTTGATGTTTCTTAGCCATGACGGTCTGTCTCAGTCGATCGCGGTGGGGCCGTGAGCCTCTTAGCTGCGGCGGGACGAGGGAGCGGCGGCGCCAGGAGTCGAGGAAGCCGGTGGTGCGGCGGGCTTGACCGCGGGCGCCGGCGGTCGGCCGACGGGCTGTGGCAACGACCCTGGTCGTGCCGCCGAGGCGACGCCCAGCGCGACGTCGGCAGCGGGATCCGGGTAGCGAATCGAACGGCGGCTGCGCAACGATTGGGCCAGGAACGCCAGCGCGATGAGAACAATCGCCGCCACACCTCCCCCGAGGACTGCATAGACCCAGGGAGGCTGCCCCCCGCGCTCGTCGCTCACGGTCGCCTCCGGCCGCGCAGCGTGCAACGATGAAACCGGCTCTTCGGGAACAGGCGGTGGTGCAGTCGATTCTTGCGCACGTGTTGATCGGTCGGAAACAGTCTGCACCGGCCGAGCTCGGTTTGCCTGGGTAGAAGGATGCACCGCAACGTCCGGCTTCGGGTAGGCAGCACGGAAGCTGGCACCACACGAGGCACAGGTCATCTTCTTGCCTAGCAATTCGTCCGACAGTCGCTGGGACTGACCGCACGACGGGCATTTCAGGTTCAGATACATGAGAGGCTCCTCCGTTCTCGGTTCGCCGACGGAGCGGGAGGTGGACGCGCTTGGAGCTCAGGCGAGTTCGAACCGGAATTCCCGCGGATGGGCGCGGGAGCGTTACTCCGCGACCAGAATTCCGAGCGCATTGATCTCGCGGCCGTTGCTTCGGCCGTGAACGCCGACAACCAGATGGCCTGCCCCCGTGGCGATGCCAGGCCCGCCGCCTCGCGGATCGCCCAACCAGTCGGAAATGTAGAACTTGTCGGGATCGAGATGGCCGTTCTTGAACTTCATGAAAACGACCTGAAAGGCGTCGAGCAACAGACCCTTCTGCGTTTTGAGCGCGCCCACAGCATAGCCCGGGCGGGCAAGGACCGTCGTGGAGAGAAGAATGTCCGCGCCGAATCGCTGTCCTTCGACGTAGTTCTTGCCGACCTGATAGATCGGCTGGATCGCGCCGATCTTCGAGCCACCAAAGGCGTCGATGTATCCGACCCGCATGCCGACCAGGACGCCACGCTTCGGGGCAAGGTCTCGAAACCGCTCTTGCAGATTCCCGTCAGGTGCAGGCTGCTCGAATATCGCCCTTATCGTCGGCTTCGCCGTGATGGCGACAGCCGCCGGCTTCGAGGTATCGGCCTCCGTGTCACCCGCTTGTGCGACCGGTTCCTCTTTCGGCGCCGGCTCGGGAGGAGGATCGGCCGGGGCAACCTCCGCCGGCGGCGGATCAGGGCCGCGAGCCGGCGCAGGCTCATCGGCCGGGTCTGGCGGTGGCGGCGCGGCCTGGGCCGGCGGTGGCGGCGCGGCATGAGCCGCGACGGTCGGCCTAGCGTCTCGAGCGGCCGCCAGACGCGGTGCTGCGCGGGTGATTGCGGGAACCTTCTGCAGCAACTCGAACGATTTGACGAAATGGTCGAGCTCTTCCTCGCTGACCTTCGACTCAGGGCCAACCACGATCGCCTGGTAGAGACGGCTGCCGATCAAGTAAATCCGTGCCCTTCCCGCTCCCTTCCCAGACACGGAAGTCGGATTGACCGTGAAGCGAACCTCGCGGCCCGGGTGACTGTCGAGATCGATGGAGGTTTGGTTCTGAACGATCCATTGCCCATTGCCGCTCATTCTTTTGATGCCGCCATCGAGCAGAAAGTTGGGATCGCTCGCTTCGACGATCGGACGAGGAAAGTCGGTATAAACGACCAGCCGCCTGACTTGATCGGCGTCGACGCTCTCTATCGAGGTCATGCTAAGTTGGCCGGCGGGAGAAGGGAGGGTCTGGGTAGATTGCCGGGGCTTATCCGCCACGAGAGCACGGAAGTTCCCCGGCTCGTGCGCGTAGAATTCCAGCTTGGAAGCTTTGCTGCCGCAGCCCGGCAGTATGAGGACGCCGGCGACGAGGGCCAGACGCCCTGCGGAAACGTGTCTCGGTCGATTCCCCATGACAGGAGCCTCCCCGCTGGCGCGGTTCCGTGAACGTGCCCGGCGCTCGTGCTCAGTTCGCTCATCCCGCGCAATGTGACTTTAAAAAAACTGAGGCTGGTCTCTCAAGTCTTTTCCGACCGCGCGGCGGCCAGAAGATCACGGAAGAGACCAGGAACCACTTGAATCGCCCTTGGAGTGTGACGGATTCGCATGCGACTTTCCGAAGGTCGCGGACCAGGTTCGACTCCTGGCGAGGGCATCGGCTCGATCCCCGCGAGTGTGTCGGGCGCACGGCGGTGTTCGAAGCCGCAAGGCCGGGTTCGATTCCCGGGCGGGGGATGGCGCCGGCATCTGTCCTCGGAGTGTGACGGATTCGCATACGACTCTGCGAAGGTCGAGGACCAGGTTCAATTCCTGGCGAGGACGCTACGTTCCACGACGCTGGAGCCAGACGGCCAGGCGACCGGCTGCAACCCGGTTCAAGTGGGTTCGACTCCCACCGGCGTCTTCTTGGGCAGACGGTCGCCCTCCACGGCTCGTTCAGGCCAGTAACGCATTGTGCTTGTCGAGTCTAACGCCTTCCCCGGCGCGGCGGTCCGGCGTAGGATGGAATTACAAGGAAGGCATCACGTCGGACCGTCGTTGCGTTGTTGCGCCTCTTCGTCATCCCGGCCGGGAGACCGAGTCGCGTCGTGCCGAGCTTGACTGTCGAAAACTACGTCAAGACGATCGCGCTGATTGCTGCTCGTCGGCCGGAAGCGAGTACCGTCGGCACCGGCGAGCTGGCCCAAGCGCTCAACGTGTCGCCCGGTACCGTCACGGGCATGCTCAAGACGCTCTCCGAAGCCAGCCTCGCCACTTATACGCCGTACGAAGGCGCCCGCTTGACCGACGCCGGCCAGCGGCTGGCGATGAAGGTGATCCGCCGCCATCGTCTTCTCGAGCGGTTCCTGGCCGAGACACTGACGATGACCTGGGACGAGGTGCACGAGGAAGCCGAGCACATGGAACACGCCGCGTCGGAACGGTTGATCGACCGGATCGACGCCTTCCTCGGTTATCCCGCAGTCGACCCCCATGGCGACCCGATTCCGCGGGCCGATGGATCATTCGCCGAGCCGGAAGGCATGCCCCTGGCCCGTTGCCAGGCCGGCCAGCACTTTCGCGTCGTACGAGTCATGGACCAGGATCCGGCGTTTCTGCGTTATCTGACCGAATGCGGCCTCGACCTGCATGCCACCGGCGAACTGGTCGAGAATCGCCCAGAGGCCGGTGCAATCGTCTGTCGCCTGGGGGGACACAACATCGCGCTGGGCTCAACCGCCGCCGGCAAGGTGCTGGTCGCGCCGCTCGGTCGCGGCGCAGCAACCGCCCAAGCAGATGATAAGCAAGGCAAAGCCAGAGAACCGCACTAAAACGAGAGATCGAGGGGCTCATGGCCGCGCGCTTTTGCTGCGCGAGGCCCCTTGCTTCTTCTGTGCCTCCTCGCGCCGACCTACAGCGGCCCGCCAGGTCTTTTCTGCAAGGCGATAGAGCCCTCCGCCCTCGGCGACCAAGACCAGGTTGACCCCATCCCAGCAGATGCCTTCGATCGGCTGTGGCTCATAGCGAACCTCCGCGTGCAGTTGCCACTGCTGCGGCTCACCCGGCCCGCGCCGGTAGATACGGGTGACCGCCGACGAGCAAACCGCCAAGAGCGCTCGATCGGAGCTGAGCGAAGCACCTGTCGCAGGCTCGGTGAACTGGGGCAGACTTCCGATCAAACGTGGCTGCGCCGGCCGAGCCAGCGGCGACGGTGGTTCGAGCGCAACCGAAAACAACTCGGCTGCGCGACCATCGCGATACTTCGCCACCAAGATGGCCGCGCCGCGATCAATGACCAGTCCCTCTGCGTCGAAACGGTTTGCTCGCGGCAGCCCATAGAACGTCGCAGCGGATAATTTCAGTGGCTTGTCATCAGAAGCGGACAGCTCAGGCTCTTCAAAGCGGTACAATGCCCGGACCGGCAGCGCACCGGTGTTGTTGCCGATGTCGCCCAGCACCAGCCGGCCCTGGTCGTCGATCGTGATGTCTTCCCAGTCGATGTTGGGTACCTCGAGGCGAAATGCACGCACGATGCGCCCGTCGCCGCGAATCGCAAAGAGCAGCGGGGGGTTGCCAGAGTCGTTGTGGACCCAGAAAATCCCGGCGTGCTTGCGGCTCTTGACGATCCCCGACGCTTCCGGAATGACCTTTACATCCAGCCGGCCCAACAACTCGAGCGGAGGAGCCGAAACGGCCAGCAAGCCCAGGAGCACGACAGAAGAGAAAGATTCCATATTCCAGATTTCAAAGTGACGGCTTGCGAACCGCCGGGCCCTGCGTCAAACTCTGGTTCCAGATTCGTTCTCAAGCAAGCTCAGCGATCCGCTCTGAAAGCGACTCGACATGGAAACACCGCAGGTTCGGCCCGGACGGGTTGAGCACACCGCAAGCATGCCGCGCGTCGTCGTCTTCTTCCCGAACTCGGCCCTCGGAAACCTGGCGATCCAGCTTTTGACTCAGATCGGCATCCCCAACGATCGCCTGGGCGTCACCCCGCCGGAACAGATCGAAGGCAACCAGGGCATGATCCTCTCGGTCGCGTGCCCGGACGAGCGACTCGTGGCCAAGGTCGAAGCCATCTGCCGCCAGCAAGGCGGCCGAATCCACCGGCAGCGCCACTGAGACTTGCCTCCGCCTGCGCACTGATCGGAGACGATCGTCATCCCGCTTTCCGATCAAAGGTCGCTCATTCACTTTTGCTTTCATGATCAATAACCCATCGCCGCGCCGTCCTTGCGCGGGTCGGAACCGCCCATGAGAACGCCGCGTTCCACGTCGATGCGAATGGCCTGATAGCCGCCGAACGCTGCCCGGCTGCATCGAGCCAGGCGATGCCCCTTGGCCTCGAGTCGGCGGCGAACTCCGGGACGATTCCCGACTCGAGCGCGACCACGCCGCCGCCCTTGGCCGGCTGCCCGGTCGGCTCCGACGAACCGAAGTGCCGGAACCGGGGCGCATCGCCGGCCTCTTGCACGTCCATCCCGAAATCGATCAGGTTGCAGATCACCTGCACGTGCCCCTGGGCCTGCATGTCGCCCCCCATCAGGCCGAATGACAGCCACGGCTTGCCGTCCTTGGTGATGAAGCCCGGAATGATCGTGTGGAAGGGCCGCTTGCTGCGGCTCGAGCCGGTTGAGGTGGTCAGGGTCGAGAGCAAACAGCGAGCCACGGTTCTGGAGCACGAAGCCCAGCTCGCCCGGCACGTGGTGCGACCCGAAGTCGTGGAAGTTGCTCTGGATCAGGCTGACGCAGTTGAAGTCGCGGTCGACGACCGTCAGGTAGATCGTGTCGGCCTGCGCAGGGTCGCCGGCCACGGGATTCAGGTTGGCCCGATCGGGGTTGATCCGGACGCGCCGGCGCTCGGCGTAAGACTTGGAGATCAAGCTCGCGACCGGCAGATGGGCGAACTCGGGGTCGGCGTAAAACTTGGCCCGATCTTCGTAGGCCAGCTTCTTGGCCTCGATCATCAGGTGGAGCGTCTCGGCCGACTGCGGCCCCAGACTCTTCAGGTCGAACGGCTCGAGCAGGTTGAGCATCTGCAGCACGGCGATCCCCTGGCCGTTGGGAGGCAGCTCCCATACGTCGTACCCGCGATAGTTGGTCGAGACCGGCTCGACGAACGTGCTCGTGTGCTCGGCGAAGTCGGACAGGGAAAACAGGCCGCCTGCCGATTGCGAGTAGCGGACGATCACGTCGGCGATCGGCCCGCGGTAGAACGCGTCGCGACCGTCTCGACCGATCGTTCGAAGCGACCGAGCAAGCTGCGGATTGCGGAAGATCGAGCCCTTCTCGGGGAGCACGACCGCCGGGCAGGAAGCAGGCCGCCGAGGTCGGAATCGCACTCAGCTCGCGCGCGGCCTGACGCCAGGCGGCGGCGATGATCTCGCTGACGGGGAATCCGCTCTCGGCGTAGCCGATCGCCGGCTCGAGCAGCTCGGACCAGGGCCTGGTGCCGAACCGCTGGCGGAGCTGGTCCCAGCCGTCGACGCAGCCGGGCACCGACCAGCTCAGAGCGGGCCATGGCCGGGAATGGCAGCCAGCCCCTTGGCCTTGAAGACGTCGATCGTCGCGGCGGCCGGCGACGCGACCGCTGGCGTTCAAGCCGTAGAGCTTCTTGGTCTTGGCGTCCCAGACGATCGCGAACAGGTCGCCGCCCAGCCCGCACGACATCGGCTCGACCACGCCCAGGACCGCGTTGGCCGCGATCGCGGCGTCGACGGCGTTGCCGCCCTGCTGCAAGACGCGGATGGCCGCGCGGTCGCCAGCGGCTGGCTGGTCGCCGCCATTCCCTGGCGCGCCATCACCGTCGAGCGGGTCTTGTGCAGACGGCCCGTCGGGCCGGTCGTGCGCCAGGCCATGCGTTCGCCCGCAACAGCAACCCAGGCGACGCCGCCAAGGCGACCAACAGCAAGCACTGGGCAAATCGAGGCGATTGGCCATGAATAAGGTCCTTTGCATTCGGCAATCAGGTTCAGAGCGAGCCCGTCATCCGGTCGCGCCGCCAGCCGGTCGATGGCTTCGCGAAGCGGCAAGGCCGTTTGGGCGCCGGGTTGCGTGACAGCCAGTGCGCCGGCGGCGGTCGCCCAGGCGACGACCTCTCTGCCGAACGTACGCCCCTCCGCCAGCGCGGCGGCCAGCGCCCCGTTGAATGCGTCGCCGGCGCCGACCGTGTCGACCACCTTGACGCCAGGTGCGGGAATAAGCGGCCACGGTTTTGCATCGATCACCGGCAGCCGCGCGACCCCAGGGTGATGACCACATCGGGCCCCATCTCGCTCAAGCGGAGACCACAAAGCGGTCCAATCGGGCTCGACTGGCCGCACTCGATTCCATTCCCGCCAGGGCCAGCGCCTCGAGGCCGTTGGGTGTGAGCACGACGACGAAGGAGAGCAGGTCGTTCACGGCAAGCCCTTCGATCGCCGGCGCAGGCGCCGGGTTCAGGATCGTGCACATACCCGACTCGAAGCCGCGTCGCAGCGCGCGCGTCGCCGTCGCCAGCGGAATCTCCAGGCTCACCGAGCAGCACGTCGCCCTTGCGAAGACCGAGTCGGGTAGGCGGTCAATGTCGCTCGGAGTGAGCTCTTGATTGGCGCCCGGAGCGACGGCGATCATGTTCTCGCCGTCCTCGCCAACGAAGATCAGGGCGACGCCCGACGCTGTGCCCTCGACCACGCGGCACGTGGCTCACGTCGATCCCTTCGCGCGATAGCCATCGAGTGCCTGCCGCCCCAGCGCATCATCGCCCACGGCCGTCACGAACACCACTTCGGCGCCCGCCCGGCGGGCCGCGACCGCCTGGTTGGCCCCCTTGCCGCCGGGCGTCGTCGCGAACGTGCTGCCGAGGACCGTCTCGCCGGGCGCCGGCAGCCGAGGCACGCGAACCGTCATATCGGTGTTGCTCGATCCGAAGACGACGACGCGACCCATGGACGAGCCTTCTTCGATGTATTCACGAGTGCCGACTTCCAAGGACGCCCGGCCGCCGCCGTCAGGCTAGAGGTAGTCTTCGCGAATCGGATGAAACACGTCGAGTGCCCGCGCGGGGTGGTCGAGCGCCCGGACGCTGTGGACCACGCCGCCGGGGATGCGCCACATGTCGCCGGGACCGAGCACTCGGGTGACACCCCCCACGGTGAACTCGAGGCGCCCCTCGAGAAGCATTCCCATCTGCTCGTGAGGATGTGCATGCGGGCGACGACCGAGCCGGGCTCGAGATCGACGACCGAGAGCATCAGTTGCTCCCCGGCGGTCGTGCGGATCTCGACGCCCGGAAAGATCATGTGCCGCGCACCCGACCCGGCCGGCGAGAAGTAAGCCAGGGCGGCGCGGTCAGGTTCGTCGGCGAGGCCGGAGCTTGGTCCGGTCATTCCAGGTTCCCGTATCGCTTGGCCACCCAGTTGCCGGTGTCTTCGATGAATTCTTCGCGCGTGCCTTCAAAGACCTTGTCGAGCATCTCGTCGAGTTTTTCGCCTCCTTGCAGCATGCCGTTGACGAAGGCGGGGAAGCGCGGCGCCATCTCGGTTGTCTTCATCGCTTCCACCAGGGCAAACCCGATCGAGTGGAGCGCATCGACCGAGATCGAGTCGGCGCCTCCCAGGGCGTCGTTCACGCGAGTGACCCAGCCTTGCTCGAAGCTGGCCAGGGCGGTTTGGCGCAGACTCTGATAGTAGAAGCTGCGGGGCTCGACCTTCGATGCCATGTAGCTGCCGATCCCGAGCGCGAGCCAGCGCGGCGGGCTGCCGGCCGAGGCCACAGCCGCCGTCGCCAGCGCCTCGGTCAATAGCCCGTTCAGCGTACGATCGTTGCCTGAGTCGGCTCCGCGATCGTCGCCTCGCTTCGATCGCGACTTGCGCTTGGAGCCGCCGGCATCAACCCTGCGCCCGCCGGACAGATCGACCACCGCGACGTAGGGCTGCGGCATCGTGAGCTTGGCGGTCGAGGTCAGATCGGCGTCGGCTTCTCGCCCTTCCACGGTGCGAACAAACTCGATGAAGTCGTTGCGGCTGGGGAATACGTAGAGGCTGACCTTCTCAACCCAGTTCATCGGCGGCGCGCCGAGCAGCCTCTTCAAGTAGCCGTACTGGTTCTCGAGCCCTTTCATCGTCGTGGTGGCCCGGTCCTTGGGCAAGTTGCTGAAGATGACGAAGTGCTCGCCGGAGATAATTTCGGGTTTCAATTTGGGATTGGCCTGGCTCCAGCGCTTGAGCCCCTCGTCCTTGATCCTCTTGTCGATCTCGGCGGCGGGGATCTTGGCAATCTCTCGCTTGCGCACTTGCTCGGGGCTGGCAGCGTATGACTCCATGGCCGCCTTGGCGTCGATGCCCGTGTCGAGGCGCGCCCCCTCTTTGACCCATTGCTCGATCTTGGCGATCGCGCTGTCGGCCAGCACCTGGTTGGCACCTTGGGGCATGCGCGGCGTTTCCTCTCCCTTGATCCGCAGAACCAGCGAGCTCTCCTCGGGCTTGCCGGGTACGACAACCTTGCGTCCCCCCGCCCCCTTCTGCAGGCTCGCAAACGAGGTCAGTTCGAGCTTGCCACGCTTGATTCCGGGCCGATCTCCACTGTGGCAGCCGGTGCAATTGTTGACCAAGATCGGCGCAATGTCCTGAGAAAACTTCAGCCCGGCGGAGTTGTCGGCCGTCGCTTCGGCCGCGGCTTTGGCCGCCTCGGCAGCTTTCTTGGTCTTGCTCTTGGCGGTTGAGCCCGCGCTACTGGCCCCAGACTTGTCGGCCGCCTTCTTTTTCTTGGCCGTTCGCGCCTTCGCGCGCCGAGCGCGTCAAACCCATCCATACCGTCGCCAGGAAGCTGGCCGAATGGGTCGATGATCGGCGGGTCCTGGCCGTACGGGTCCTGTGCTCCCGCGTCTGCGCTCATACCCGACCGCGCCGGACTTTGCATCGGGCCGAACAACGTCCAGCCGACCGCGGTCAGCCCGACAGCGGCACACACCATCACCCTGTTCAGGATAGGCGACCGGATCATTCTGGACATGTTCTGATCCCCGTTGGCTAGATATCTGAGCGCGACCTGATCAGACCATTGTTCACGACGTTCGGTGCCTTGACAAGATGCGTCGACGTTTGTCGCGTGGAAGCGGCGCTCGATTTTCAGCGACGCGTGTTCTCCGGTGCGCTCACCCCGGGAGCAATCTCGATCGGGGTCTCGGTCGCGGCTGATCGGTTGGCGACCAGGTTGGTTTGCAACAGTTTGAGCCGGTATGGGCCAGGTGCCAGCGTGGCGGGGAGGTCGACGAGATAGTTGACATAGAAGTCACGGCGGCGATGGCGGCACTCATCCTGATCAGACCCCAGGTCGTGTTCCCAGCGAACCGTGCCGTCGCCCGCCGATCTGAGCTCGATCCGCGAGGCAATCCGGGCGAGAAACGAGTCGTCGTGCTGTTCGTATTTCAGGCCGCTCATTTCGCAGTAAATGAGCGCGCGCTGGCCGGCTCGAACCGACGGCTCGGGGAGCGGTTCGAACGAGCCGAACCCGTGGACCGTCCGGCAAAGGTGCAGCTCAGAGATCACAAGCGGCTCGTCGTCAACGGGCGCCTGGCCCGATTGGGGTTCGGCCGAGGGCTTCACGACCGGGACCTCCGAGTCAAGTGGCGGTTTTTCTGCGCGCTTAAGTCAGCCGCTGGCACTCCGGACGGCACCGGCGCGGGCACGGGAACCGTCGCGGGAGCGGGCAACGACGCCGGCTTCGAAGGGCCGGATGGCTCCTCTGCGGCAGACAGCGGCAATTGGTCCACGTGGTCTGCGGCCGTTTGATCGATGGCGTTGGTTGGCAGGGAGACGCTGCTTGAAGCGGCGGCGCGCTCGACCGATGGGTCGCGCCTTGGCGTGGCAGTCGCTGCGGGCGGCTCTTCTAGCTGCATGGCCTTGATGCGTTGGAGCCGTTTGGCCGCGTTGTCGAGCATCGGTGTGGGTGCGCCTGGATCGCTATCGCCAGATGCTCCTGTGCCCGGCCCTGCGGTTGGTGGCGTTGCAGCGGGTGCTGCCGTCACCTCTCCCGAATTGGGAGCCGGCGCGCTTGCCAGCGGGAAGGCCCCAGGCGGATCGTCGTGCGGACAGGCCACCGGCAGAGCCGGCTGCGCCGCCGCCATCGAAGCCGCCGATCCATCGGGCGCCCGCTGCGAACCCGCTGGAGCCGTCGCGGCTGACTGGTTGGCTGAAGACGACGTCGTGTCAGGCCCACCCGAAGCGCGGCACGTTGGACGACTTCAAACAACCGCTTGACGCGGCCAGGCAAAGCCCAATCGAGACGATCAGCGCCCACTTGATCTGACGATCGCGCGGCATCGAACGACCCTGTCTATCGAGCCCGGGAGCACGTCCCGGCACTGCGATTAGCCTGCTGAACCACGAGTTGACGTAAACGTGACTCAAGAAATGGATGACGCGACCATTTAACTCAACTTCAGAAATCGAGCAAGCTCAACCGCGTGCGGCGCGGGCTGAATCCATCGCTGGACTTGCGCATCAGATCGACAGCCGCCAGCAGCAGGTGTTCGCCAGTCGGCTGCTGGTCGTGGGTGCACGTCGGTGGCCTCCCCGAAATGGCAGAAATTGGCAGGTTTTTGGAAGGGCAAACCTGCCATTTCAGTCGATTCCAACAGCGACGAAGAAACGACACGGCGAATGCCGTTTACCGGGATCTCCAGAGCGCAAATATCGATTTGACAAGATATTGTGTCCATGCCTTTTGCTGGCGGCCGAACATCGTTCCGCCCAAGTTCGGGACGGGCGGAAGGGCTCTAGACGTGGGAGTGCTCAGGCTTCTCTGCCACCGGCCGGCGCGTTGATCGTCGACGAAATTAAGTAGTCCTCTCTATATATACCGGAAAAGGGGGGGTACTGCGCACTTTCCAGAGGACGGAATTGACGGATATCTATGCCGGATAATGGATTACGTGCCGGCAAAATGTGCAATTCCCAGAGGGTCGCCGGTATAATCGTTATGACCTGGCGCAATCGGCAGAATCGGAGCATTCGCAACCGCGCGGTGGACGGGCGCGGTGGCTGCGTGGCGGTCGAGACACAGTCAGTACCGATGGCGACCATCGACGGGGGGATCACCATACCAGCCCGAAGCGCGAGCGAGGGATCCGGCGTCCAATCGACCGGGTGAATCGCCAGCCCGAGCTCGGTGCGCGCGGCCGCCGCCCCCATCTGTTGTGTGGTGCAAATGAGGCACACCGATCCCCCGACCTCACGGTGGGTGCATCACGGCTAGCTTCCGCCGCCAAGCGTGCTGTTCACCGAACTGAATGTGCCGCTTATGGTGGAGCTCAGCGCGCTGATTGAGGCGAGGAGGGCGACAGTTACCAGGCCAACGTCACCGCGTACTCAACGGCCGTGGGGCCATCTTCACTGACCAGAAATTGGGCGACCAATCGAAGACCGCGGGACATCGCGAAGTTCTCTGAATTGAGCTCGGACGGCGTTCCAAGACGCTTTCTGGCGTGAATCCCCCCCGATGGACTCGAACCATCAACCCGCTGATTAAAAGTCAGCTGCTCTCAATTTCGCGGCTGGGCGGCAAAGAGCGTGGCCATAGGGAGTTAGGGCGATGGCTCCCCACTCCGGCCCGCTGCCGCTTTACAGATTCTACGGGGATTCATCAGGGTTTTCCACCGTTTCTCTGCCACATCATGTGCTGATCTGAGGCGATCCCGGTCGGGCAGACTCGCTCTAAGGTTCGGCGTAATCCGAACCGGGTCCGCAATACGTTGAAGCCAGTGCCGAATTCCCTTCAGTGGTTTGTCACACGATAATAATGGTAAATCCGACGATTGTATTCCCGACGAGGGAGGGGCAAGACACTTTGCACGGTGCCGCGGCATCAGATCACGAAGGCGCATCCATGAGCCCTACCGAGAATCCCAGGACGGCCTCCGAGCTCTGCGACTGGCTCGAGGCAAATCGCCGGGTCGTGAGCGAGGCGATCCGGCAAGTTCCCCCCGATGTTCTGCGATCGACCCGCGCGAACTGGGCCTTCATCATTGACCGCCTCGGGGCTGGTTCAGAAGGTGAGGCGACGTTCGAAGAATCCTTCGAATCGTTCCTCGATACCCTCTTGGCCCTTCCCGTTGTCGGCCGCGTGTTGCCCGGGGGCTTTAACGGCTACTTGCTGCCAGGCGGGCGCCAGCCGACGCGGCGTGCCGCGAACGAGATCTGTCGCAAGTTCAAGGCGATCCTCCAAGTGCTCAATGAGGACGTCCGCGCCGACGCCGACGAGGAAAACAGAGAGGTCAAGCCCGCGAGTCCACCCAGCGAGGCGGCGCGAATGCAAGCCGAGCCGGAAAGTCCGAAGGAGGCGCGCCCATGAGCGTCGGAGCGGACGCGCACGTCCGGCTGAGGAAAGCCTGTCTCGTGCGTTACGCGACCTACCCTCACGAGGCGGACGTGTTGGCTAAGCTCGCCACCTGGAAGGCAAAGTCCGAGGCCGGTAGCGTAGCCAATAACGGTGACGCGCCTTCGGGGTTGGTAATACTCGAGAAGTTCAACCACGTGACTATCGTGTACGATCAAGCCATCCTCTCGGGTGAACCGACCTCAGAAGAAGCCGCGGTCCAATGCCGGGCACTGATCGAGCACCGGCCGATGCCGGTACGCGACCGCATTATCGGTTTGACCTCGGTTGTCCAGGCCCGCTGTCGAGTCGAGGAGGGTGCTTCAGCGAGCGAGATGGCGACGTCCGCGACTGACCTGCTGACGATGCTGACAGCCAGCGAGTACGGGGTAGTCCGGGGCGGCGAGATTTCCCCGGGGGTCGAACTCTGGGGGCGAACGGACGATTTGGGCTGGCTGGTCATGCTCTGTGCCGACACTGACGGGAGCGAGCATTCAGCAGATTGGCTGCTGCTCGGTCCCCTCTGGAAGCACGAGGTGGCCGTGCACAAGGCCCAGCGTCAATACGACCAATTCCGACGCCTGCACCGCCGGCTCCGTGAGCAACGCGAGTCGCTCCAGAGGGCGATCAGCGCCCTCGCTACTGTGTTGGACCGACACGGCACAGATGGGACCATGATTGACCCCGAAGCGGCGCTCAAGCAGAACGCCGCGACGACCAGCGCTCGGTGCGCCATGAACGAGATGGTCGGCCGAGTTCGGCGGATGGTCACGACGCTCGAAGCCCAGCTTGCCAATCTCCAGGCGATGCGGCTGCTCCTGGGTTCGGGCGCTGGGTTGGAAGCGCTGGAGCCGCGCCGGCAACATATCGACCAAATGATCGCCCAAGTCCGGGCCGAACTGGACTACACTGAGCCGGCGCTGGAATCCGCACACGACATTTGCGCGCTGCACCGCGCCGCGTTACTGACCGACCAGAACGAGATCGAGCGACGCGAGAACATCCTCCGCGAGCGCGGCAACCGCCGGATCGCCCTGCTGGGTCTTTGGATCGGTCTGATGCAGGTCGTCTCGAGCGTCTGGCTGGCGGAGAAGACCAGTAGTTTGTGGACGTGGCTGGTGGCCATTTGGTCCGTGATCGGCATTGTCGGGGTCACCGTCTGGTGGTTCGGAACCGAAAGGACCGAGACGCTCGTTAAGAGCCAGGACGCGTAATGACCCGCCTCGACGCTTCCGACCCCCACGCCCCCTACGTCCGCGAACTCGCCGACGCGGGCGACTGGGCCAGTCTGGCCCGCTACTGTATGGCGCACGGTCTTTACGCTCCGGCCCTAGACAGGGCTATCGAGCTGGTACACAGACGCGCGATCTCGGAAGTCGGTCCCTGGCCGGCGCTAGCCGGCTTCCTGGAAGATTTTCGCGACGATCCGATCTCCTTCGAGCGTCAACCCCCTGCGATGCCGCTCGATGACCTCTCGTACATTGAGCGCGGCACACTCGACCTTCTTCTCATTCTCCCCCGGGTCGTCCTGTGCCAGTTCGGCAACCAGTACCCGGCTGAGTATCAGAACCAGTTCTTCCAGGCGGGAATCACGGCCGCCAATCATGCCTCCGCCATCGCCAAGTCCCTCGACGACGGCGCCTGCCAGGCGTTTCTGACCGCACTCAAAGCCGACGCTCAGCGTGAATTGAACGACCTGGAGTCGGCGCGGACGACCTATGAGGAGGCCTTGGCGAGCTACCGCGAACTGGCGCGTCAGCGCCCCGATGTCCATTGGCGAAGCGTTGCCATAATTCTGAACAACCTGGGCATCGTACACAGCGTCCTAAACGATCCAGAGTCGGCGCGGGCCGCCTACACGGAGGCGTTAACCAGCTGCCGCGATCTGGCGCAGCAACGGCCCGAGCTCTATCGACCCGACGTCGCCATGGCCCTCAACAACCTGGGCAACGTCCAGCTCGAGCTGAATGACCCGGACTCGGCGCGCGAGCTACGAGGAGGCGCTGGCCATCCGCCGCGATCTCGCGCGGAAGTGGCCCGAGCTCTATCGACCCGACGTGGCCGAGACGCTGAACAACCTGGGCGCCCTCCACAGCTACCGGAGCGACCTGCAGCTCGGCGCGGGTGAGCTTCGAGGAGGCGTTGGCCACGTACCGCGATCTGGCGCGGCAGGCGCCCGAAGTCTACCTACCCCGTGTCGCCACGACCCTCAACAACCTGGGTAACGTCCAGCGCGCCCTGGGCGACCTGGCGTCTGCGCGGGCGAGCTTCGAGGAGGGGCTGGCCAGCTGCCGTGATCTAGCACGCCAGCGGCCCGAAGTGTATCGACCGGAGGTCGCCATGACCCTCAACAACCTGGGCAACGTCCAGCTCGCCCTGAGTGACCGCGCGTCTGCGCGAGCGAGCTACGAGGAGGCATTGTTCTGCCACCGCGATCTAGCACGCCAGCGGCCCGAGGTGTATCGACCGCAGGTTGCCTTAAGCCTCAACAACCTGGGCAACGTTCAGCGCGCCCTGAATGACTTGGCGTCTGCACGAGAGAGCTACGAGGAGGGGTTGGCCAGCTACCGCGATCTGGCGCGGCAGCGGCCCGAGATCTATCGGCTTCCTGTCGCCATGACGCTTAACAACTTGGCCACCGTCCAGAACGACCTGAACGACCTGATCTCGGCGCGGGCGAGCCTTGAGGAGGCAGCGGACCTCTTCGCGCAGGAGGCAATCCGACAGCCCACGGTACGGATGGTGGAACGGTACCGGACTTGGGCTAATCTTGGGCGCCTACTGCTCCGAGAGCGGCCCGATTTGGGATGGCCGGATCGGCCAGCGGCTCGAGAGGCGTTAAGGAAGGCCGCTGAATGCGCGGAGCTGTTCCGAGAGCAGTTCCGCGATGAACGGCAGCGTCGCCGCGTGCACGAGGAGAACCTGGAGATCTACGAGCGGCTGATCGAGGTCTGCGTCGATCTCTGGAAAATCGGACGGGACTCGACAGCGTTGGCCGAGGCGGTTGAGGCGGCGGAGAAGAGCCGTGCCAGGCGGCTGATGGAGCTGTTGGCGGGCGAGACGCTCCGACCCGCGGACACCCCTCCCGACCTGGAGTCCGAGTTCCAGGCCCTGCGGGACCAGCTTCGACGAGCCATGCTCCGCCTTCAGCATGAGGCCGAGCGGCCACCAGGTTGGGAGGGTCCGTCGCCTGGGGCGGAGGAATTCATCACTAGGCGTGACAGCACGCCGTCAGCGCCTCGGCGCCCAACCCTTCACGTACTTCAGGCGGCTGTCGACAGCATCAGGGCCACGTACGAGGATGCGCTGCGGCGCGTACGCGTTTATGACCCGGAGTTCAATCCCGACAAGCCGATTGTCCCCATCGACGCGGATACCGCACGGGGCCTTCTTCCCCGCGACATTCCGACCGCAATTGTCCAATATTCTCTCACCCTCCAACGCGGTCTGGCGCTGGTCATCACGGAGACCGGCATCGAGCACGTTCCGCTGCCCGGTCTGGATAACCGCCAGGCGTTCGAGCTGGTCGCCAAGTGGTACGATGGTTATTACAACACGAGCCGAATCGACGGTCGCCTCGATGCTCCGGCTTGGTCCGGCTGCGTGGCGCGGATTCTGGACATCCTGGGCCGACAGGCCATCTGGCCGGCGGTCAAAGAGCTGAGAGGCATCAGCCGACTGATCCTCGTCCCCAACCGCGCCTTGCATGTCTTTCCTCTGCATGCGTGCCCGCTGGGCGATGGGCGCCTCGTGGGTGATTGCTTTGAGGTGGTCTATACGCCCAGTCTCTCGATCCTGCATCGCTGCGCGGAACGGTCCCGCCCGCGGCCCGACCGGCTCCTGACCGTCGAGAACCCGACGGGCGACCTCGGATTCACCGAATGCGAGTCCGCGGTCATCCGGCCCTATTTCGCCACACAAGAGCGGAGGCGCCTGGCCGACGCGCAGCGCGAGTGGCTGCTCGATCACTCGGGCCAGTTCCAGTCGTGGCATTACGCCGGCCACAGTTGGTTCAATCCCCTCGACCCCCTCGCATCAGCCCTCATCCTCCAAGATGCAAGTCGGCCCGACCGCTGGCTGACACTCCGCGACGTCTTAACGCAGATGAAGCTGCCCGAGACTACCCTAGCCGTGTTAAGCGGATGCGAGAGCGGCAGCATCCTACCCGACCGAATCGATGAGTACGTCGGCCTGCCCAGCGGCTTCCTCTTCGCAGGGGCGACTTGCGTCGTCGCCAGCCTGTGGAGCGTGTCGGACCTGGCCACGGCATTGCTGATGGGCCGGTTCTACGCGAATTGGCGCAAGGGCGAAATGCACGTTGGGGCGGCGTTGCGCGAGGCGCAGTGCTGGCTTCGCAGGGGCATCAAGAGCGGTGCGCAGCTCCGTGAAGAGGTCGCCACGGGAGCTTTTCTTGATTTTGTGACCGACCCTGAGCGGCGCGAGCGCTGTCGGCGCCAGCGCGACAGGCTGGTAGATACGCATCCTGACTCACCACCGTTCGCCGGCCTGGCCGACTGGGCCGCTTTCACGGCCATCGGCTTGGCCTATCCCCGCCCGGAACGGGCCGCTCCAAACAGGACGCCTCCGAGCGGATGGCCATCCAGTCCATGGTCGTCGTCGAAGCCGTTGGTTGGCGGATCGCAACCCCCAAGAAACAGTGGCTCGTGATGAGTCAGGAGCCCTGATGACCCTTAGCGACCTTTCCGACCCCCACGTACCGTACGTCGAGGACCTCACGGCTGCAGGCAATTGGGCGGCACTCGCGCGCTATTGGATGGCGCACCGTCTATACGCTCCGGCCCTCGACAAAGCTATCCAGCTGGTCCGCAGGCGCGCAACCTCGAGCGGTGGCCTTTGGCCGGCGCTCGCCGGCTTCCTGGAGGAGGTCCGGCGCGAACCAATCTCCTTCGAGCGTCAGCCCCCGGATCTTTTCGCCGACGACTTCTCGAACGACGACCGCTCCACCCTCATGCTTCTGCTCCTTTTCCCGCAAGTCGCTCTGTGCGAATTCGACACAGAGCTGCCAGTGGAAAACCAGAGCCAGGCGTTCCAGAAAGGTATCGAAGCCGCCGATATGGCGTCCAGCGTCGCCCGTTCCCTCGGTGACGATGCTTCCCTGGCGTTCCTCGCGGGACTCAAAGCCAAGGCGGAGCAGGAACTGAACGACCTGGAGACGTCAAGGAAAACTTTCGAAGCGGCGTTGGACATCTACCGCGAGGTCGCGCGGGAGCGACCCGACGTCTATCGACTCGATGTCGCCATGATCCTCAACTATTTAGGTACCGTCCAGAGCAGCCTCAACCAACCGGAGGCGGCGCGGGCGACCTTTCAGGAGGCGTTGGATAGCTACCGCTTCCTGACCGAGCAACAGCCCGAAGCCTTTCGATCCGATCTCGCCATCGCGCTCAACAATCTGGGCATCGTCCAACGCGATCTCAACGACCTGGAGACCGCGCGGACGAGCTTTCGGGAAGCGTTGGCCATCCGCCGCGAGCTGGCGCGTCAGCGGCCCGACCTGTCACCCGATGTCGCCGCGACGCTCAACAACCTCGGCAACGTTCAGGACGACCTCAACGACTTGGAGGCGGCGCGGACGAGCTATCTCGAGGCGTTGGACAGCTATCGCGAATTGGCGCGGCAGCGGCCCGATGTCTACCGTCCACTTATCGCATTGACCCTCAACGGCCTGGGCAACGTCCTGAGCAAGCTCAATGAGCCAGAGGCGGCGCGGACGAGCTATCAAGGGGCGTTGGTTATCCGCCGTGACCTGGCAGAGAAACGGCCCGACGCCTTTCGACCCGATCTTGCCGTGACCCTCAACAACATGGGTATCGTCCAGCGCGACCTCAATGACCTGGAAGCGGCGCGAGCGAGCTTTCAGGAGGCATTGGTGATCCGTCGCGAGTTGGCGCGGCAGCGGCCGGACGTGTATCAACACCTGGTCGCCACGACCCTCAGCAATTTGGGTGCCGTCCAGCGCGATCTAAATGACCTGGAGGCGGCGCAGGCGACGTTTCTGGGGGCGTTGGGGATCCGCCGCGAGCTAGCGCGGCAGAGGCCGGACGTGTACCGTGCTCCTGTCGCCGCGACGCTCAACAACCTGGGTATTGTCCAGCAGGACCTCAACGACCTCAAAGCGGCGCGGACGAGCTATCAGGAGGCGCTGGAGATCCGCCGTGAGCTGGTCCGGAAGAGGCCAGGCGTCTTTCGACCATTCGTCGCGGCGAGCCTTAACAACCTGGGCACCGTCCTGCGCGACCTTACTGACCTGGAGGCGGCGCGGGCAAGTTTTCAGGAGGCATTGGGGATCCGCCGCGAGCTGGCACGGCAAAGGCCGGACGTGTACCGTCCCCTTGTCGCTGCGACCCTCAATAACCTGGGTATCGTCGAGCACGACCTCGATGATCTGGAGGCGGCGCGGGTGAGCTATGGGGAGGCGTTGGCAATCCGACGCGAGTTGGCGCGGCAGCGACCCGATGTCTTTCGACCCTTCGTCGCGACGACGCTTAACAACCTGGCTGCCGTCCACCGCGACCTCAACGACCTGGAGGCGGCGCGGACGAGCTATCATGAGGCGGCGGAGCTTTGGGAAGACGAGGCAAGCCGCCAGCCCACGGCGCGGCTGGTGCAACGCCAGGGCACCTGGGCCAATCTTGGGCGACTGGCGCTCCAGGAGCAGCCCGCGATCGGACGGACCGATTGGCGGGCGGCGCGAGAAGCGTTCGGGAAGGCCGTCGCGTGCCGCAGAAATGTTCCGAGAGCAATTCCGCGAGGAACGGCAGCGCCGCCGGGTTCATGAGGAGAACCTGGAGGTCTACGAGCGGCTGATCGAGGTGTGCGTCGATCTCTGGGAAATCGAGCGCGAACCGACCGCGCTGGCCGAGGCGGTCGAGACCGCGGAGAAAAGCCGCGCCCGACGGCTCGTGGAGTTGCTGGCCTGTGAGACTCTGCGGCCGGCAAACTCCCCGCCCGACTTGGAGGCAGAGTTCCAAGCACTGCGGGACAAGCTTCGGCGGGCCGAACTGCGCTTCAGTATGAGACTGAGAGCCCAGGGGGCGCCGAAGAGCCACCGCTGCTGGCCGGGGAAAGCAGTCGCCGGGCTGGAAGTGCTCGGTCGGCACCCCGACGTCCAGACCTGGCTGGGCTCCAGGCGGACGTCGAGCGCATCGAGACTTCGTATAGGGAAGTTCTACAACGCGTCCGCGCCCACGACCCCGAATTCAATCCCGACAAGCCGGTCGTGCCAATCGACACCGAGACAGCCTTGGCTCTGCTGCCCCGCGATGTGCCGACGGCCGCCGTGCAGTATTCCGTGACCCCTCGTCGTGGTCTCGCGCTTGTCATCACCGTGGGAGGCATCGAGCACATCCCTCTTCCAGATCTGGATCTCCGCACCGCATCCGAGTTGGTTGTAAGGTGGTACAAGGGCTACTACGAGACCTGGAGGATTGACGGCGGTCTCGATGGGCGGGCCTGTTCTGCATTCATGGAACCCATACTCGATGACCTTGGCCGGCACGCTATCTGGCCGGTAGTCGAGCGGCTGGCTGAGCAGGGGATTGGGCGGTTGATTCTCGTCCCCAACCGCTCGTTGCACGTGTTCCCGTTGCACGCATGCCGGCTGGAGAACGGGAAGTACCTGGCAGATGTCGTCGAGGTTATCTATGCACCAGTTTGTCGGTTCTGCATCGCTGCGCCGAGCGGTCCCGTCCGCGTCCCGACCGGATTCTGACCGTAGAGAACCCCACCGGCGACCTGGGGTTCACGGAGTCCGAGTCCGCAGTCATCCGGCCCTATTTCCGCACGCAAGAGCGGAGATCGCTGGCCGACGCAGAGCGCGAGTGGCTGCTCGAGCACTCGGGCGAGTTCCAGTCCTGGCACTACGCGGGCCACAGTCAGTTCAATGCCGGCGACCCGCTCGCATCAGGCCTCATTCTGAAAGACATTGACCGACCCGATGGCTGGCTGACGCTTCGCGACATCTTCACGCGGATGAAGCTCCCCGAAGCCACGCTGGCCGTCTTGAGCGGGTGCGAGAGCGGCAGTATCCTGCCCGACCAGATCGACGAATACGTCGGCCTTCCCAGCGGATTCCTCTTTGCGGGGGCCACATGCGTCGTCGCCAGCCTCTGGGCGGTTCCCGACCTGGCCACGGCGGTGCTGATGGGCCGGTTCTACGCCAATTGGCGCGGGCGCGGCATGCATATCGGCGCGGCGTTGCGCGAGGCCCAGCGCTGGCTCCGGGACGACATCAAGACCGGCGCAGCTGGGCGACGAGGTCGCCGACGACGCGTTCCTGGAACACGTGACCGACCCCGCGCGGCACGGCGCTGCCGCCGTCAACGCGATGCGCTCGTGCGCACGCGTATCCCGACTCACCGCCGTTCGGCGGCCTGGCCGACTGGGCCGCATTCACAACCATCGGCTTGGCGTACCCTCGTCCGCAGCCCTCGAGTCGAAATTCGGCACCCGGACCTTCGACCGAGGCGCGATCATGCTAATTGAGCGCCGGCGCTGGTAATCAAGAGCAATTCGACACTTGCAGAGGGAATCAACCCGTGCTTGCCGCAGCGTCAAGGCGTTCGATAAACGGTCCGGCTGTCGGTAGCAGCGATCGGTACAATCGCGCGAGGGAGACAGCGCCTGTGGAAACGCGTGCCCGACCTTGCGGGTTAGGTTTCGCGGCACACTCGAGGGGCGATGGTGGCCGACGGGGAAAGCATCGGTCGCATCGTCGGGCGTGCGAGCGGCGACGCGGATCTTCGCGGACCGCTGCGCGGCAGACCCGGACGGTCCCACGCAGACTTAGCTCATTATGAGGTGGGCTTCTGTTCGCTTCGTTGAAGTCGCTTCTGGTAGTTCGGAACAGTCGGCGATGAGATGCTCGTGAAGACCCAGGACTCTTGATGATCCCCCTTGACCCGGCCGACCCTCACGCTTCCCACATCCGAAGGCTCGCCAACGCAGGCGACTGGGCCGGCCTGGCCCGCTATTGGATGGCGCATGGCCTTCACGCACCGGCGCTCGACCGGGCCATCGGTCTTGTCAACAGAAGGGCTCGCTCGCACCGTCAGTCGTGGCCCGCGCTGGCCAATTTCTTAAGAGAGGTTCGCCGTAAGCCATTGTCGCTCGATCGACCGCATTGCGGCATTCCGCTCGTTCACCTCTCAAACACGGAGCGCACCACAGTTGAACTTCTGGTCCTTTTTCCGCGCGTCGTACTCTGCGAGCGTGGAACCGAGTTCCCACTTGCGTCCCGGAACCGGGCGCTCGAGGCGGGAATCGCAGCCGCCAAAAAGGCGATCGCGATAGCCAAGAACATAGCCGACAGCCCTTCACTTGCGCTTTCGGTTGGTCTAAGGGCATGCGCGGAGCGTGAACTTAACGAACTGGAGTCGGCGCGCACGAGCTATGAGGATGCGTCGGCCATGTACCGTGACTTGGCCCAGCGTCAGCCCGATGTTTATCGACCCAACTTGGCCGCCACGCTCAACAGTCTGGGCTTGGTTCAGAACGCCCTGAACGACGTAGAGTCGGCGCGAAGTAGTTTTGAAGAGGCGTTGCATATTCGCCGCGATCTTGCGGAATGCCTGCCCCATATCCATCGAGTGGATCTCGCCATGACGTTGACCAACCTGGGGAGGGTCCAAGCCGAGATGGGTGCCTTGGTAACGGCGTTGGCGAGCCATGAACAGTCGTTGGCAATCTGCCGCGATCTCACGCCGCATCAATCGGAGGCGACGCGATCACTGATCGCGACGACGCAGAACAGCCGGGGCGTCGTCCAGCTCGCCTTGCACGACCCGGACTCGGCACTGGCAAGCTGCCAAAAGGCGCTGGAGATTTACCGAGAATTAGCGGGCCGGAAGCCCGATGTCTATCAACCGGACATTGCAGCGACGCTGAACAACCTCGGAAATGCGCAATGCGCCCTGAAGCGACCCCAGAACGCCCTCGTGAGCTACAGTGAATCACTTGCCATCCGTCGAGATCTCGACCGGCGGCGACCTGGGATCTATCGAGCCGACGTTGCTGCAGCACTAAACAACCTAGGAACTGCCCAGAGCGATTTGGATGAGCACGAGGTGGCGCTCTCGAGCTATGACGAGGCGCTGGCCATCTACCGCGATCTTGTGGGCCAGCGGCCCGAGGTCTACCAAGCGCTAGTCGCCACCACGCTGAACAACTTGGGCAATGCCCAACGGTCTCTGGCGCACCTAGAGGCGGCGCGGGCGAGCCATGAGGAGGCCCTGTCCATCTGTCGCGATCTGGTCCGGAGCCGGCCCGACGTTAATCGACAGCTTCTCGCTGTGACCCTCAACAATCTGGGCAACGCCGAAAGTCTCCTGAACGAATGGGAGGCGGCGCGGGCACGCCATGCAGAGGCGGCGTCCATCTTCCGCGACATGGCCAGGTGTCGGCCCGAGGTCCATCAACCCGCTCTCGCCACCACACTGAGCAATCTTGGCAACGTCCAACGGGCCCTCAACGATCCGGACGCGGCGCTCGCGAGCTGTTTGGAAGCGTTAGCCATTCGCCGTGAGCTGGCGCACCGTCGGCCGGATGTCTATCAACCAGATGTCGCGGTGACACTCGACAACCTGGGCACAGTCCAAAGCGGTTTGAACGAACTGGAGTCGGCGCGCTCGAGCCACGAAGAGGCGTTGGCCATCTACCGCGCACTTGCGCGGGAGCTGCCGGAGGTCTACCGACAGCTAATCGCCGCGACTCTAAACAACTTGGGCTGCGTGCAGTGGAAGCTGGCCGACTGGGAGGCCGCGCGAACGAGCCAGTTGGAAGCTTTGGCAATCCGCCGCGAACTGGCGCGGTGTCGACCCGACGTCTTTCAACCCGAGGTTGCTATCACGCTCACGAATCTGGGCAGCGTGCAGAGCGCCTTGAACGATCTGGAGTCGGCGCGCACGAGCTATGAGGAGGCGCTAGCGATCCGCCGCGACCTAGCACTGCGTCGGCCAGAGGTCTATCAACCCGATGTTGGGGCGACACTTAACAACCTTGGGAACGTCCAATGCGACTTGAACGATCTTGAGTCGGCTCTCGCGATCCATAAGGAGGCGTTGGCCGTGTTCCGCGACCTAGCGCTGCGTCGGCCCGGTGTTTATCTACCCGACGTCGCCAGGTCGCTCAACAACCTGGGCACGGTCCAGATCGCCCTGAACGACCTGAACTCGGCGCAGGCGAGCCATGCCGAGGCGTTGGCGATCCGCCGCGATCTGGCGCGACTTCGACCAGAGGTCTATCAACCCGACGTCGCCGCGACGCTCAACAACCTAGGCAACGTCCAATACGAGCTGAGCCGCCTGGATTCGGCGCGAACGAGTCATGAGGAGGCGTTGGCCATCTGCCGCGACCTGGCGCGGCAACGGCCCGACGTCTATCGACCCCATGTCGCGATGGCGCTCAGCAACCTAGGCACCGTCCAAAGCGCTCTGAACGATCTGGACTCGGCGCGGACGAGTCATGAGGAGGCGCTGGCAATCCGCCGTGATTTGGCGCGTGCAGCTGCCCGACGTTTATCGACCCCTAGTTGCCGTGACGCTCAACAAACTTGGCGTGATCCAGAGCTCTTTGAACGACGGCCGTTCAGCGCTGACGAGCTACCAGGAGGCGGCGGAGCTCTACGAGGAGGCCGCAGTGAGGCAGCCAACTGCCCGACTGGTTGAACGCCAGAGGAACTGGGCCGAACTAGGACGTCTGCTTCTAGAGGGCCGGCCCGAGTCGGGCCGGCCCGATCAGTCGGCGGCGCGGGTGGCGTTTCGGAAGGCCGTGGCGTGCGCGGAACTCCTCCGAGAGCAGTTCCGGGACGATCGTCAGCGCCGCCGCGTGCAGCAGGGGAATCTTGAAGTCTATGAGCGACTGATCGAGGTCTGCGTCGATCTCTGGGAGGTCGAGCGCGAGCCGACCGCACTGGCCGAGGCGGTTGAGACCGCAGAGAAGAGCCGGGCCCGACGCCTGATGGAGCTTCTGGCCCATGAGACGCTCCGGCCGGCGAACACCCCGTCCGACTTGGAGGCTGAGTTGCAGGCCCTACGGGATCGCCTTCAGCGAGCGATGCTCCGCCTGCAGCACGAGGCTGGGCGCCCAAGAGGCGGAGAGGATTCGCCCGCCGGAGCCGAGCAAAGCAGCGGCAGTGGTGGAAGTACCTCGTCAGCACGTGGAGGCCCAGACCTGCAGGCGCTCCAGGCGGACGTGGACCGGGTCGAGGCTGCGTACCGTGATGTGGTGCGGCGCGTCCGCGTGCACGACCCGGAGTTCAATCCTGATAAGCCGGTTGTCCCCGTCGACGCTGATACGGCACTGGGGCTTCTTCCCCGTGACTTGCCGACGGCCATTGTGCAGTACTCCGTCACCCCTCGGCGCGGCCTGGCGCTGGTCATCACGGAGGCCGGCATCGAGCACGTCCCGCTCGCTGGGCTAGATGTCAGCCGGGTAACGCAGTCGGTCCTCAAATGGTACGAGGGCTACTATGAGACCTGCCGCATTGACGGTCGCCTCGACAGCGAAGCCTGGTCCGACTTCATCGCGTCCATCCTGCAATCTCTCGGCAGACAGGTCATGCAGCCGGTGGTCGAGCGACTGAACGGCATCCGGCGATTGATCCTCGTCCCCAACCGCGCCTTGCATGTACTACCGCTTCACGCGTGCTCGCTGGACAACGGCAGCCTCGTGGGTGATACGTTTGAGGTCGTCTACGCACCAGTCTGTCGATCCTCCATCGCTGCGCTGAACGGTCCCGTCCGCAGTCCGACCAACTCGTCACCGTCGAGAACCCGACCGGCGACCTGGGGTTCACCGAGTCCGAGTCCGCGGTCATCCGGCGGTATTTCGCCACGTACGAGCGGAGGCGACTGGCCGAGGCCCGGCGCGACTGGCTCCTCGATCACTCGGGCCGGTTCCAGGCGTGGCACTACGCCGGCCATAGTTGGTTCAATCCTGCGGACCCGCTCGCATCCGGTCTCGTCCTGGAGGACGTGGCTCGGCCCGATCGGTGGCTGACGCTTCGCGACATCTTCACGCGGATGAAGTTGCCCGAGACCACCTTAGCCGTGCTGAGCGGATGCGAGAGCGGCAGCATCCGGCCCGACCAGATTGATGAATACGTCGGACTCCCCAGCGGCTTCCTCTTCGCGGGCGCGACGTGCGTCGTCGCCAGCTTGTGGAGCGTACCCGATCTGGCCACGGCGGTGCTCATGAGCGGTTTCTACGCCAACTGGCGCGAGCGGGGAATGCATATTGGAGCGGCATTGCGCGAGGCACAGCGCTGGCTTCGTGACGACATCAAGACCGGCGAGCAGCTCTGTGAGGAGGTCGCCAACGAGGCCTTCCTCGATCACGTGACTGACCATGAACGGCGCGAGCGCTGCCGACGTCAGCGCAACGCGCTCGCGCGCGCCTATCCCGACTCACCACCGTTTGGCGGGCTGGCCGACTGGGCCGCCTTCGTGGCAATCGGCCTGGCCTATCCGCGTCCAACTGGCGCCAACTCAAGATCAGGTTGCTCCGCTCCGATGAACTGAAGCGGAAAGATTCTTGCCGGACTGTTCACTCCGGTCTTGTGACCTCCGAATTCGCGATTTTGCGCGATCGCTATGTAGATCGCCTCAAAATAATAAACATTTATAGATAATGCTAATCATGTATGATTTCCTAAGTCCTTTTCCACAAAACGATTTGCATCGTGCAGCGTAGGTGCTTAAGAGTCATGTGCTCTCAGTTTCATACGGGGGTGGCAAAGAGCGTGGGCACAAGGAGTTACGGCAGGCGATAGCCATTCCGGCTCGCTGGCGCTTTCTAGATATTATGAGGAATTACAAGGGTCTTCCGGGGTATCTCTGCCAAATCGCAGGCAGCGTGATCGCGTGGCGCAGGTCATGCGCCGGCGACTTCCTCCAGCACGGTGACCGGCGGGATCAGCAGATATTCAATCAGCGGACGCGCAGTCTCGCGCTGCGACCAATAGGCATGCGCGGCGGCCGTGTTGTCGCCGCAATAGTCCTTGAACACATTCTTGTCCGCCCGGAAGGCGGCGGCCCCTTCGATCCCTCCACACGCGTCCGCGCTGCCCGGTGTGGCAAGGAAAGAAGAACTGCCAGCGTAAATCGTCGATGGCGGCCGGCTCCTTGCAGGCGAGGACGGCGGCGTAGCGCGTGGGTAGCTGCGGAAAGAATGCGCGGCGGACGCGCTCGACTTCGAGCTCGCGGGCCATGATGAGCGACCCCTCCGCACCGGCCGCCAAACTGTCTCACCAGCGTACGGCGGGCTCAGGACGGCGCTGCCCGGTTTGCTGCCAATCGACACGCGGACGCTGTTACCTTATAATGAAACCGAGGCATTCTCATGGGAGCCTGTTGTGATTGACGTCGCAATAATCTGGGACCTGGAAGACGATCCGGACGGCAATGTTTAACACATCGCCGAGCACGGCATCACGGTAGAGGAGGTCGAAGAAGTCCTGCACGATCCCAGGACACGAACCAGCGTAAGCCGGAGGACGGGCAGACCCCAGGCCTTCGGCTCGACATCGACTGGCAAATACATCACTGTGATCTGGGACGAGGTCGCCGACGACCCTCGAACGATCTACCCCGTCACGGCCTACGAAGTTCCGCCGCCGCAAGGGAGGAATAGATGAGCAAGACCCACGACAAGCCGGCGCTCTCTTCTGAACAGATAGCCGCCCACAAGGAGATTGTTGAACGAGCTCGACAGGAGCGCCCGAGTCCCGACGAATTGATCGATCGAGGCGAAATCGATGAGCTGGTATCGCAGGCACAGTTCATCGAGGTGCGCGCGTTATGCACGCAACTCCGCAAATTACGCGAGCACGCGGGATTGAGCCTGACGGAATTCTCGGAACAGTCAGGACTCACCCGCGCCATGATCAGCCGTCTCGAAAACGGGTGGAATCTTAACCCAACCGTCGAGACCCTCTTTCGCTACGCTGAAGCACTCGGAGTCGGCCTCAAGCTGGTCTTGGACGAGTCCGCGCAGCGCGCGAAGGAGGATTGACGAGAAACATTGTTAGAATCGACACGGCACCGAGTCGCGACGCGTCGACGACGCCATGGCTTTCAAGGGAAAGGCAGCCGGTGAAATTTGCTCGGTCTTCGTTGACAAGAGCGTTCGCGAAGAGCTCAGGACCTATTTGTCCCGTGGCACCCGGGTGACTTGATAGCGGGGGCCGGGCTTGAATCCGACCGGACCGGGCTCCTCGCGCATCAGCCCGGTCAGCCGGTACATGTTCTCAAGGTGCTTGTTCATCACCGCCTCGCCAGATCCGACCTCGATCATCTTCGGGTTCGACTGGTCCGCGCCGTAGCCGCCCAGGGCTGCCGACTTGATGTCCGGCACGTAGTTCGGCCAGATGCCCGCGTGCCACGTGTAGCCAAACAGGAACGGGTGCGCCACCCCCACCTTCTTCTTCCAATCGAGCTGGAGTTGCACGAACGGCTCGCCGGGGAACGTGGCGATCACGATGTCGTCGTTGATCAGGATGGTGGAGAAATGCACGTCGAACGCCGCGTCCTTGTCGAAGCGGCCGGTGAACTTGAGGGAGTCGTTCATGTAGCGGATTGTCGTCTCTGTGCGGGTCGCCGGGTTCAACGATTTGGCGAGCTTGACGGTCTCGAACGCGAGCAGCCCGCCGACCCTCTCGATGGTCGTGTAGTCGGTCTGGAACGGGTCGTCCGGACCGGTGCGCCGCGAGCTGATGATCAGCGACTCGATGTTACCGCCAGCGCCCGGGACGAAGAGGCAGTTCAGGCCTTTGCCAAACGCCTCCTCCACCTGCCGCGTGGCCGCCCCGGGGTAGTCGGCCGAGATGGCGTAGTTCTGGCAGAACCACGTCGGCGTGGCAGGCGTAATTCATCACGATCGCGCGCGGTCGGCCTTGCATGTCCTCGACCTTGATGACCCCGACCTCCGGGTCGACCGGGCCGAAGGGGATCCGTTCGGGGTTCTCGGACGTGTAGTGGTCGTCCCCGAACCAAGACTCGCGAGCGTGCTTGTCCTCGCGCACGACCAGGCGGTTGAACCCAAGCTGGGGGAAGCTCCGGTGCCCGGCCGAGATCCGCGCCGGGAACATGTCCTTCACAGCGGATTCGACGACCTGGATGGTCCGTTCCTCGAAGAAGGCGGCACGAGAGCGGCCCGGGCCCGAGTGGGTGTGGGAGGAGCTGAGCACGAGGTGTGAGATACCGAAGCGTTCCTTGCAGGCCGCCACCAAGTGCTCGCTGGTGTAGATGCCCAGGTCCACGGCCACGATGGCAACCCGCTCGCCGCCGACGTCGAATACCAGGCTGCGGGCATAGCAATTGTCGTGGACCGGCATCTTGACGTCGTCGGGTGTGATGGAGATCTTGGCGGTCCCTGCCCGGAGCTCGCCGGCGGCGCTCATGCCGACGGAGACTGGCCTTTGGGACAGCCGATGCTTCCCGGTCAGGAAGGCCAGCCAGGCATCCCGCTGCCGGGGTGGCCCGGGAGTGATAAAAGCCACATGGAACCCCCTCGAGAGCAGCTCGGCCTCGGCCGGCGGCTGATGATCCCGGTGGAGGTCGCGCAGGACCACGGGTTTCCTGAAGCTGGCCTCTTCGGGACGACCAGGATGCAACGGGCCCGACCAACGCCGCCGGCCTCTTTGTCGGTCGCCACGGCCAGAGGTTTGATGGCGAGGGTCTGCTCGTCCATCACGAAGTCGTAACGGTTGAACCCATGCCAGGAGGCCTTTTCACCTTCGACATCCGCCGAATCGACCGCCTGCGCGGCCGGAGCGTGGATCAGCCACACGGCGATCACTACGACCCAGGATGGTTTCATAATATGGTCCTGTGGTGCTCGTCCTGTCTGCATCGGCTGTTTTACAACACGAGACCGGCAGAAGTAAGGATTATCCGCGGTCGGATAAACACGGAAAGCCGGGGAAGCAGTTTTTCATTGATTTGTGGAATTCAAAGACATGCTCTTATGTCACACCTGTGGTGCGGACACCCGGATTTCCAGGTTCATGCGACTGGCGATTTCTTCGAGCCCGGCTTCCCACCCCTGGCTGGCCAAGCCCGGCGGCACGACGACCTGCGCCGTCATGGCAAACAGAGGCGACCCGCTCACGGGCGCCGCCGTCGTCTCGGAGTCCGCCGACTCGATGTTGATCCCACGTCCGGAGAGGTAGTGGGCGACCTCGTGGATGATTCCTTGGTGATCCGCGCCGTGGACCTCGATGCGGTAGGGCAGCCAGTTAGTGTGGACCTCGGCGTAGCTCCGCTCGGCCGGTGTCGTTGTCACCTTGTAGCCCTCGGCGGCCAGGTCCTCCAGGTCGGCATTCATGCGGGTGATCCGGTCCTCGGGCAGGCAGACGAGCATCAAGATGGCGAACTCGCCGCCGAGGCGAGCCATGCGGCTGGTTTCGACGTTGCCGCCCCGATCGAGCAGCAGTCCGGTCACTCGGTCCACGATGCCGATGCGGTCTGGGCCGGTCAGGGTCAGGACAAGATTTTTCTGCATGCCGAGATACCCCATCTGAGGTGTGCCCGAACAACGATACGCCGGCTGCGCTGGGCGTCCGAGCCGACGATCACAGGTCGTGCCCGATTGCGACTCCGAGCTGATATGATAACCAAAGAACGACGCTCGACCATTGTCCGCCCCATGGAGTTCACTATGCGCATTGCCGTCACCGGTGCAACAGGCTTCCTCGGCCGCTACCTCGTGCGTCAGCTCGGCGACGCTGGTCACCAGCTTCGCTGCTGGTATCGGCCGGGTAGCGACCGTAGCGGCTTCGAGAACCAAGCCAGCTCCATCGAATGGCTACCGGGCTCTCTGACGGATGAGGCGGCCGCGGACAAGCTGATCCGGGGCGCGGATGCGATTGTGCACTCGGCCGTACAATGGGAAGGCCCGCGGAATCGGGGCCGCGGCAGCCACGGTGCGACCGGCGCCTTCTTCGGTGTCAACCTCGTTGGTTCGCTGCAGCTCTTCCAGGCCGCCTTCGAGGCTGGTGTGCCGCGAATGGTGTTCATCTCGACCTGCGCTGTCCACGAGGTGATTCTGGACGACCGGCGGCTGGACGAGGCACACCCGCTCTGGCCGACCAGTCATTACGGTGCGCACAAGGCGGCGCTGGAGGCATTCGTCCATAGCTACGGCCTGGGACAGGGCTGGCCCATTTGTGCCCTTCGTCCGACCGGCATTTACGGCCTGGCTCACCCGGCTGCGGCCAGCCGCTGGTACGACCTTGTCGGCCAGGTGCTGCGCGGCGAGCCGGTGGCCTCGCCAAGGGGGGGTAAGGAGGTCCATGCCGCCGACGTCGCCCGCGCCGTCGAGTTGCTGCTGAACGCCGGCGCGGAGGCGGTCGCCGGCCAGGCGTTCAACTGTTACGATCGTTACATCGCCGAGCGAGAGGTGGCGCAGATCGCGAAGGAGCTGACCGGCAGCCGGAGCGAGATCGCTGACCTCAACCGCGGGCCGAAACACCAGATCGAAACCTCCAAGATTCGCGCGCTGGGTATGACCTTTGGCGGCGAAGCGCTCCTCCGTGGAACGGTGCAGGAGCTGGTCGCGGCACATGACCTGTCAAAGGGCTAGGGCGCTCACACTCCCTCGACGACTAGAACCCAATCGTCAGAGCCGTCTTTGTGGGCAGACGGGTATGAAACCGAGCGGCTGGAATCCTTTGGCTCAGAAGCTGAAATCACCGTATACGTACCGTTCGTCGGATCATACCAGCGGAGTCTGATATTTCGCCCGCCGGTAATCGCTTTGGTATCAACCGTTATTCCGCGACGGGCTGGAAAATAGACGACCGCTGCCGATCTTGAGTATCCCGATGCAGCCTTGTCATCACCGTTGCCGAGGCCGATTTTCAGGAATGTTCCGTTGTCAGGCTTCCAGGAACTGTCTTGGACATAGGTATCGAGAAGCGCCCAGGCGTATTTGGCACATTGTTGCGGCGGCTCGCTGATAATCTCCAGCCACTTCGGCCCACCATCAAACAGGCCGGTGACGCCAAACGGCCACCACTTTTCGTGGCCAAAGTTGATCCCGGCGCCGCCGCGGATGAACGTTGCATAGTTTCGTTCGCGCAGCTCCTGGTTCTGCTGGTCTTTGTAATGCGGCGCGTTGACGTACGGCGGCTCAATATCCACGACCGGATAGGTCGTGGCGCCCGTTCGGTTGTAGACCTTATCAAACTGCTCGACGGAATTGCTGCCGTAGTCGTACACCGTGTCGGCGCTCTGTTTGAACCATTGGTAACCTTTGGCGCCTTCTTGCGATATGAATTGATCGAACGACGTCGAGCCATTAGCCGGCTCGGCAATAATCAGCCTGTGATTCGTCCCTTCTGTCTCTTTGATGCCATGGAAAATGGCATCGAGTCCCCGCGCCGGACCTTGATTGTAGGACCACCGGAAATCACCCATCACATGCCAGACGATGTTCGGGTAAGCGGCATAACGGGTTGCCAGCGATTTTCCAAAGTTGTAGGCATTTGTAGGGCTAGCGCTCGCCAAATCGGGAACGGTGCCGGTGTTGCCCCAGCTCATGAACAATGAAAACACCACGGTCAATTGGAGCCGCGTGGCTTCTGACATGATCCAGTCCACCCTAGACCACGCCGGGCCGAACGATGAAGCATACGGTGCATCGGTAAAGAAACGTTGCCCGGCCTTGTTCTTGTACCTGTCGCCAAAGCTGTCGTTCATGTGAACACCGAACGGCGAGACCGTCACGGCATTGAAACCGAGGGCTTTCAAACCTTCGAGAGCCTTGGTGATTTCGGCATTGGTGCAGTTCTGTGCCATTGCCCACGAGGACATGGTTTTGAGCAGATAGACATTGCCATTCTGATCGAGGAAGCGACGACTGTCACTGACGCGGGCTGGCCAAGCAAAAGTTGGAGTCGTGCCCGCAGCAAGTTGTACGGACGAACGAACTGAGGCGGTGCCATCATTCCCCAAGGTTTCACCTCCGGCCCGCGTTCCGTTTTTCGGTTGTGAGCCCGAAGTGGGAGTTGCCGCAAACGCCAGCAGCAAACTCGCCGCGACAATCAGCCGAGACCTGAAGACGTGCAGCAGACCAAGAGATCGAATGGTCATGGAGTCCTCCTTCTGGGGTAAGAGGAGTCTTTGATCCTCGATCGTACCAATTGCTCCGCATCGCCATCCACGCGACCGGCCGGATCGACGGTGACGCGGTCGCGTCCTTGACCATGGTGACCTCGTAGCCGAGCTCGGCCGCCTATTGGCCATGATTTTTCGCCCCGATCAATCGCACATCAATAACATATATTTATGGCTTGCATGGCTTCGCAAACCCCTGGGGACCTCCGCTTTTGACTCTTCATCGTTTTACGGCGACGTGGCGGCGCGTTTCGTCAATGGGATTTGGGCATCCACTGCTGTCTGTGGCCCACGTGCTCCGTAATCGGTGTCGGCGATCGCGTGACCACCGAGGATCAAATCGATTGGCGCATCGTACTTGTCCATGACGCATTCCACAAAGACCATGGCCGAATGCGGAGAGTCCAGGACCGTCTGCAATTCGTTGCTGGTAGTTACAACGTAGGCTTCCGCCTTCCTGTCTCGACTGAAGACATTTGGCAATTCCGAGTACCGCCAGTTCGCGATCTCGTTGTACTTCGCGTCCTTACCCAGAACGCATCTCTCCACTGTGTACCCCTGGTTCTGGTTCACGAAGATCCAGGGCTTAAGGTCATGCCGCATGACGGTCGAGATCTCTTGCACGGTCATCTGGAGAGATCCGTCTCCGGTAAGCAAGATGTGACGCCGTCCGGGGCAAGCGAGAATGGCTCCGAGCAGCGCGCCTGTTGCATACCCGATCGAACACCAGACGAATGCCCCTGTGATATAGGTGCAGTCGTCAGGCAGAGTCAGTCGACCAAAACCGGCGCTCGATGTTCCGTCTTCGACAACGATGACATCTCCGGGACGCAGAAAATTCTGCATCGCCTTCCAATATGCGTCTTGGGTGAGGGGATCGTCCGATGGAACGAAGGACACCTGCTGCGATGGACGAGCCGGCTGTTTCTTCGCGACCATGCCCGAAGAGGAGTCAACGATGGACCGCAACAGCTCCGCGAAATAAACCCCCTGATAATTCTTATCTGCCGTATCGACGTAGCTGGAATTAAGGTGGATGGCAGAAGCGGGCAGCTTGTCGGTGAAAAAACCAGTCGTCGATTCGACGCGCCTGTAACCGACCGTCAGCAGACAATCACTTCCTTCAATTGCCTCGCGCGTTGCGGAGGAGCTTCCCATACCCGCGTAGGTTCCAACGAAATGAGTGGAAGTCTCGGGGACAGCTCCTTTAGCACAGTTCAGCGTCGCGACCTGCATCTGAAATCGTTCGGCGAGTTCCATGATCTGCCGGGAGACGCCGAAGCGGATCGCATCCAGATCCAGTAGAAACGCAGGCGACTTGGCGGCCTTCAATCTCTCCAGAATCATCCCGGTGCAGGCTTTCAGGTTGTCCTGGTCGCTCGGGATCATTTCGAGTTTAAGAGGACGTTCGGGCACCTCGATCTCGAGATAAGAGATGTCGGAGGGCAGTTCCAGGTAAACTGGAAGTTTTCGGCGCCACGCCGTGAGAATGAGCCGGTCGATCTCCGCTACCGCATTCTCCGGAGTGAGTCGCGACTGGGCATCCGTCACCTCGGCGAACATACGACAGAAGTTCCCTTTTTCTCGATCGGCGAGAGTGTGGTGCATCAGATCTCCACGTTGTATGGCTCGCAGTGGAATGGAACCGGAAATGCAGATCACGGGAACATGTTCGCTGTAGGCGCCCGCGATGCCGTTGATCGCGCTGAGCGAGCCGACACCGTGCGTCACAATCAGGGCACCAAGGCCGTTGATTCGCGCATACGCATCGGTCGCGTAGGACGCGTTGAGTTCGTTGCAGTTTCCAATCCAGGCCGGATCACCCAGGTCTTCGAGCTGCTGCATCAGCTCCAGGTTGTAGTCGCCAGGAACGCCAAAGATGTGCTTCACACCTGCTTCCTTCAAGCGACGCAATAGAAAGTTGCCGATGGATTGCATCATAGAGTTGCGCCTTACGTGGGGGTGAGTGTGGCATGAGGTATCGACGGCCTCCATCGAGCTGCTGATCCGTGTGTTACATGCGTCCACCTGCTAACTTCAGCCTCCGTATCAAGGTGCGTAACGGGTATCCTATTCCGATCGCCGAGCCGATTCTTCAGATCCCTGATGGCTCGCCGGCTCGACTCGCTCAGCGAAGACCCTCGGGCTCGGGTCATTTTTCGTCTCGAACCCGCAAGTCTTCTCCGGAGGAAACAAAGGGTGGATCTTCGTAGGACGGAGCCAGTTCCGCACCCACCTTCCCCCGCATCCAGCGAAACAGAAAGGTGAAATAGACGGCGACCAGCGCGATCCCAACGAGCCACCAGGTCAGCGCCACGCGCAGCCCGTAGTGGTCGGAGGCCGCGTTCAAAGCGGTGAGGCTGTAGGAGGGGTCGAGGGTCGACCGAAGCCAGAACGGGTACTGGCCCGCGAGTGTCGCGGCTAGCATCCCGAGCAGGAACGCGGAGGACGAGAGGAACGCCGCGAGGTCTCGGCCGAGCCGCGGAAACCGGAACGCCCCCCAGGCCCCGGCGATCGCGACGGCGACGAATGGGAGCGCCCAGGGACGCGAGGCAAGGCCCGTGAAGACCTCGGGCCGCACCCATGCGGTGGCGGCCGTGGCAGCGATCCACAGGACGAGCGCGGCTCTCCACGCTTCGCGTGCGAACGCCAGGCTACGCTCCCGCACGGGCCCGGTCGTCCTCCACGCGAGGTACAGGGCGCCGTGGACCGACAGGGCCGCGAGTGTGAACAGGCCGACGAGCCCGGTGTACCAGTCGAGGATTCCCGGCTCGCGGCCGATGAGGAAGTTCGTAAACAGAGGCATGCCCCGGAGCCCTTCCTTTCCGAGCGGAACGCCGCGAATCAGGTTGCCGAGCGTCGTGCCGAAGATCACGGCGAGAAGCCCCGACGCGAGCGAAAAAACCGTGTCCCAAAACTCGCGCCAGAGGGGGTGGTCCTGGTGCGAGCGGAGCTCGATCGCCACGCCGCGCAGGATCAGCAGCCAGAGTACGACGATCAGGGCCATGTAGAAGCCGCTGAATGCGGTGGCGTAGACGCTCGGGAAGGCCATGAACAACACGCCGCCCGCCGCGATCAGCCAGACCTCGTTGGCGTCCCAGATCGGGCCGATCGCCGCCAGCACGGTCCGGCGCTCCGCATCGTTACGGGCGACGATTCGGTGGATGGCGCCGACCCCGAAGTCGAAGCCGTCGAGCACCGCGTAGGCCGCGAGCATGCTCGAGACGATCACGAACCAGGCTGCTTCCATGGTCGGTGTCCTAATGCGACGCGGCCGGACCGCGGTTGATCTCTTTGAGGACCTGGACGACGAAGAGCATGCCGAGGAGCAAATAAAGGCCAGCGAAGCCCAGCAAGGTGAAGACAACATCGCCCGGATTGACGAGTTTCGAGTGGGCGTCTGCCGTGCGCATGAGGCCATAGATCACCCATGGCTGGCGTCCCAGCTCGGCGGTCCACCAGCCGGCGGTCGTCGCGATGTAGGGGAACGGGAACGCCAACATCAGCACCCAGAGCATCGGGCGTGTTGTCGCCAGCCGTCCACGCAGCAGGAGCAACGAAGCAATTCCCATCGTCAGGATGAAGAGCGTCCCGAGCCCGGCCATGATGTGGTAGCTGTAGTAGAGCAGCTCAATATTCTGCGGCCACTGGTCTGTCGGGAAGTCATTCAGCCCGTGGACGGTGCTTCCGAACGATCCGTAGCACAGGAAGCTGAGGATCCAGGGCACGACGATCGGGTTCTCCAGCTTGCGGGCGGCGACATCCGGCTGTCCGATGATGGCGAGCTCGGCGTACGGTCCCCCTTCGAACAGCCCCTCCATCGCGGCGAGGGTTACCGGCTGATGCCTCGCCACCATCTTGCCGGCGCCGTCACCGGCGGGGAACGCGACCAGCATGCCGGATATCAACCCCGAGATAACCCCCACGCGCAGGCAGATCCCGGCGTGCCGGGCGTGCTGCCCCATCAAGGCCCAATAAGCCCCCACGGCAGCCACGACGAACGCCGCCGTGACGAGCGAGGCCAGCATGTTGTGGGCATATTGCCACATCGCCCAGGGGTTGAAGACGAACGCCCGGAAACTCTCGAGGTGGAGCACCTCGTCCTCGCCCAGCCGGTAGCCGACAGGGTGTTGCATGAAGGCGTTGGTGACGATGATGAAGTAGCCCGAGAGCCACGAGCCCAGGGCCAGAGCGATGGCCGCCGCGAAGTGCCCCCTCGGGCCGAGCCGCTTCTCGCCGAACAGGAACAGGCCCAGAAAGCTCGACTCAAGGAAGAACGCGAAGACGCCCTCCATCGCGAGGGCCTGACCCACGACCCCGCCGGAGAAGCGGGAGAACGTCGACCAGTTGGTCCCGAACTGGAACTCCAGCGGGATGCCGGTGACCACCCCCACCGCGAAGTTCACCGCGAAGATCCGCGCCCAGAACCGGGCGACCTCGTTGTACGACTCGTCGCGGAGCCACAGGGCGAGCGACTTGAACACCACGATGAGCAGCGCCAGGCCCATCGTGAGCTGTGGGAAGAGGTAGTGGAAGGTGATCGTGAAAGCGAACTGTATGCGGTGCCACAGCAGTGCGTCAGTCATCGCGTCCCCTCCGCATGGAACCAGCCGATTCGCATCATCGGACTCTTGAAGGTGTCTCGCCCACGAAGAGAATGCGGGGTCCCGATTCGAGATTCCCCATCCAGGATCACGCCCTGGCTCTTGATCGACTCTCATGAGAAGCGTGCGGTATCTTGAGAAACAGCGAACGAACAGCGAAGCCACCGAGCACGATGAGCAGCACAGCGCCCAGGCGCCACGGAGTGCCATCTCCGGCGAGCAGGAGGACCACCGGCACCAGCGTACCTCCGACGAAGGTCAGCGCCAGGCGCACGGTAAATCTGCTGGTCGCTGTAGATTCGCGCGAGGGTCTCGCGAAGTTCCCAGGAAGACGAAACCGGTCGGGATGAGGTTGAGTACGACGAGCACCGCGGCGACGGTGCGGAGAGCGGCGGCGGCCCGCGCATGTCCGGTCAGGACCGACACGGCGAGCAGCTCCGCGCAGCCCAGCATGAGTGCGGAATTGGCCATGCAACCGCCCAGCCATCGGGCGTCCTTCCAGCCCGGTTGCGAGCTCGTGCTGAAGAGCACCCCCTTGTAGGCGAGCGGATCCGAAGGCCGGCAGGAGACCGAAGACCACCGCCGACTTGCGGACCCATTCCAGCGCGATCGACCCGGATGGCAGCAGGTGGAGCACTTGCGCCGCTTCGATCGCCACGATCAGGGTCAGCGGCAGTGAATAGACGGTGAGGCTCCACGTGCCCAGGGACATGGGCGAACTGGGCTTGAACACCCGGAGCATGTGGTGGAACCGGAGCGGATCGCCCAGGTCGAGCACCAGCATCATCAGGTCGGTGAGCAAGAGGACCAGCGCGACGGGATACGCCGCCCTGGCCACGGGACCAAGTAACCCCGGCGACGCCAGCTCGCCGACCGCGGCGAACAGGAAGAGCCCGGTTGTCAGGTTGTTGAAGAGCAGGTCCCAGGCGACGAGCCCGTGCCAGCCCGGGACCTTGGTCACGTCCTGGGTCGAATAGCCGGGCTCGATCGCTCGCATCTGGTCGTCGCCCTGCATGTCACCCTCCCTGGAGGAATAACACCGCGAGGATCGCGGCGATCGTGGCCAGCGCGCTCGCGATGGTCCGGCCGTAATCCCCGAGCATGTGGAGCCACGGATTGAAGGGAGCTTCCGGAAGTCCGTAGATGGCCGGACGATCGACGAGCAGGTAGAACGAATGGAGCTCGGTATAGGTCTCGGTGGGCTCGTCGCCGTAGAGGTAAGCTCCCGTGACGCCGCGTGCGTGAAGCTCCTTGACCCGGTTCCGTGCCCGCTCGCGCAGCTCATCGATCGGCCCGAACTGGATCGACGCGGTCGGGCAGGCCTTGGCGCAGGCCGGGACGAGGCCGTCCTTCTGGCGGTCGTAGCAGAGCGTGCACTTGTGCGAATGGCCATCGAAGTCGCTGCGAGTGATGACGCCGAACGGGCAGGCCGCGATACAGTACGAGCAGCCGTTGCAGATATCGCGCTGGATGTAGACGTTGGCGAACTCGTTGTAAATGATGGCGCCCGTGGGGCACGCGTGCTGGCAAGGGGCCGCGACGCAGTGTTTGCAGACGTCGCTCATCATCAGCCAGCGACCGGCCCCGCCCCCATTCAGCAACTGGTCGAGGGTCAGCTCTGGCTCGTTGCGTGGGGTCAGCAACTGGTCAAGGGTCAGCTCGTGGCTCGTCGCCGCGGGGTCGGCCGGATCATGGCACGTGGGCCGTCCATTCGCGGCGAATTGCTCGATGAATTTCACATGTCGCCAGGACGTAGCCGGAGAGCTCGGCGGTGTTGTCGTAGCTGTTGCCGGTCCATTCGAGCCCGTCCGCCGCGAGCTGATTCCACTGTTTGCAGGCGACTTCGCACGACTTGCAGCCGATGCAGACCGTGGTATCGGTGTAGAAGCCGGTGGACGGCTGGGGCTGAACATGACCGCGCCGGAACGGCCAGGTGAGGCGATTGACGATGGCGGATAGCGGGCCGACGGGCGGGTCGCTGGTTTGCGTCAGCTCCGCCAGCTCGAGCTCTCTAATGCCCATGGGTGAATATCCCTTCCGGCTGGGCCGATTCCGGCGTGTCGGGAATGGGCGCGCGAGTCGGCCAGGTCACGAATGACACGGTCGGCCGCAAAGTGCGCCCGCTGCGTCGGCCCGGCTCGACCTGGCAGCCGAAGGACTTTCCCTCGTGCATGCTCACGTTCTGCTCGGCCACCAGGGAGGTCAGGTCGTTGGCATTGCCTCCGACGATCTGTCCGGCGAATCCCCAGTGGAATGGGAGGCCGACCTGGTGGACCACTCGCCCGTCGACGACGAGCGGACGCATCCTCCGGGTCACCATCGCGCGCACCTCGATGCGGCCCCGTGCCGAGCTGACCGTCACCCAGCCGCCGTGGACGATCCCGCGCTCGGCGGCCAGCTCCGGGCTGAGCTCGACGAACATCTCCGGCTGCAATTCATTGAGCCAGGAGTTGAACCGGCTCATCGGCCCGCTCAGGTAGTGCTCGGTGAGTCGGTACGTGGTGGCCACCACGGGGAACTCGGTCTCGGGCGTGTGGACCAGACGGTTGAGCGGGCCTGGGAAGATGCGCACACCTGGTGTGCACATGTGTCGGGGATAGAGTAGGTTGCCGACCGGCGACTCGAGGGGCTCGTAGTGCGTCGGCAGAGGACCGTCCTTGACGCCGCTGGGGGCGAAGAGCCAGGCGACGCCGTCGGGCTTCATGATGAACGGATTGTCGCCGGCGATGGCCGCCATCCCGGTCGCGCCGGGCGACGGGCGATAGTCGGGCGGCTTGCTCGGCTCGAAGTCCGGCCGGTCGAGGCCCACCCAGAGGCGCTTCTCGGCATCCCACCAGACGAGCTTCTTCCGCTCCGACCAGGGCCGGCCGTCGGGATCGGCCGACGCGCGGTTGAAGAGCACGCGGCGGTTATCCGGCCAGGCGAATCCCCAGTCCGGCTCGAGTGGATTGTCGGATCGCTTGCGCTCGCGCGCCCGGTTGCGGCCGGGCTCGGGGAAGACGCCGCTGTAGATCCAGATGCCGCAGGCCGTCGTGCCGTCGTCCTTCAGCTCCGAGAAGCCGGTCAGCAGGCGCGGTCGGCCGGTGCGCGGGTCGACCTCGTCGAGCTTGTACCCGTTCATCTCCATCAGGACTTTTTCGGCGTCGACGTCGTTTTCGATGCGGCTGATCGAGCCGTCGGGGAGCCGCGCCGGTTCGTCGTAGTCGTAGTCCCAGGTGAGGTTCAAGAGCGGCTGATCCTTGGGATCGGTCGAGCCGGCGTAGAGCTGCCGGAGCCGCTTGCCGAGGTTGTAGACGAACCAGGAATCGGAGCGGCAGTCGCCGGGCGGGTCGATCGCCTTCGTGTGCCACTGCAGCAGCCGTTGCGTGTTGGTCAGCGTCCCGTCGGTCTCCGGATTGGCCGCGGCCGGGATGAGGAAGACCTCGGTCTTGATGTCGGAAGGCGGTGGCGCACCGGGGTCGTTCTTCCAGAACGTGGCGCTCTCGGTCTCGAACCAGTCGAGCACGACGAGCCATTCCAGGTTGCGCAGGCCGGCACGGTGCAGCCCGGCGTTCAGGCCGCCGCCGCCAGGGTTCTGGCCGAAGAGGAAGTAGCCCGTCAGCTCGCCCCGGGACATGCGGTTGAAGGTCGGCAGTTGCGAATGATCACGCTCGATTCGCGGCAGCCAGTCGTACCGGAAGTCGTTCTCCGGTTCGGGCGGCGTCCCCGTACCACGCCTTGAGCAGGCTGACGATATACTCGCGGAAGTGGGACCAGTAGCCGGTGGTCATGCTGTCGTGCGCCACGTAGGAATCCAGCGTGTCATGGACCTCATCGGCCGCGGGTTGGGGCAGATAGCCGGGCAGGACGTCGTACAAGGTCCCGACGTCCGTCGAGCCCTGGATGCTGGAATGGCCCCGCATGGCCAGGATGCCGCCGCCCGGACGGCCGATGTTGCCGAGCAGGAGCTGCAAGATGCCCCCGGCTCGGATCATCTGCGCGCCGGCGGCATGCTGGGTCCAGCCCAGGGCGTAGACCAGGACGCTCGTCCGCTCGCGACCCGAGTTGGCGCAGAGCAGCTCGGCGACCCGCGTGAACTCCTCCGGCGAGCATCCGCACACCTGGGAAACCATCTCCGGCGTGTAGCGGGAGAAGTGACGCTTCAGGATCTGGAAGACGCAGCGGGGGTGCTGCAAGGTCGGGTCGCGTGGCGGCGGGCCGTCGAGCTCGGATGTCAACTTCGACCGCGACACGTCGTGCGGCCGGGTCCCGCCGTCGATGGCGTAGCCGTGGACCCCCTTGCGGTCCTCCGGCGAGATCCCCGGCGAGTCGGTCGGGTCGGCTCCACGCTCCTCGTGGCGGCCGTCCTGCTCGTCGCGGTCACCGAGCGAGCCCTCGTAGCCCCAGTGTCCGCTCACCGGGTCATAGACGCCGGTCTCCGGATCGAGGCCGCTGAACAGGCCGCCCAGGTCCTCGGTGTCCTGGAAGCCCTCCTGGATCAGGGTCGCCGCATTGGTGTAGTGCAGGACGTATTCCTTGAACCAGCGATCGTGGGTCAGGACGTAATTGATCATGCCGCCGAGGAACGCGATGTCGCTGCCGGCCCGGATCGGGACGTAGAGGTCACAGTGCGCCGACGTCCGCGAAAAGTGCGGGTCGACGTGGATCAACGTGGCGCCCTGCTCCTTGGCCTTCATGGGCCATCGGAAACCGACCGGGTGGGCCTCGGCCATGTTCGAGCCCATGAACAAGATGCAATCGCTATTCGGCAGGTCCTGCTGGTAGTTGGTGGCCGCACCGCGGCCGAGCGAGGCGCCCAGACCGGGCACCGAGGCGGAGTGTCAAGTTCGTGCCTGATTCTCGATCGAGACAACTCCCAGCCCGCCGCAGAACAGCTTCTTGATCAGGTAGTTGTCTTCGATGTTCAACGTCGCGCCGCCGAGCGTCCCCATGTTCCGCACCGAATTCAGCGTGCGACCTTCTTGATCGCGCACCGTGAAGTCGGCGTCCCGCGCCGCCTTGACGCGTAGGGCGATCTGGTCGAGCGCCCAGTCGAGGGTCTTGGTCTCCCATTTGTCGGAGTAGGGAGCCCGATAGAGCACGGTCTTCACGCGATGCGGGTTGACGGCCAGGAGCAACGCGTTCGAGCCCTTGGGGCAGAGCGTGCCCTCGTTGATCGGACTGCGCGGGTCGCCCTCGATGTCGATGAGCTGGCCGGCCTTGGTGTAGATGAGCTGGCTGCAGCCGACGGCGCAGTAGGGACAGAGGCCGTCCGTGACGGTCGCGCCGCGCAGCCGCGAAGCCTTCTCCGCCGTGCGGGGGCTAAGTGGCTGGGTCTGGGGTCGCGACGGTTGCGAGCGGGCCACGAAAGGCAGTTTGAACATGAGCATTACCTCAACTTCCTAGGCGGAATGGGTCAGGGTGTCGGCCGGATCGATTCGGCCGAAGTCGGAGTAGACGTTGAAGCGCGCGTCGCGAACGAAGCCGAGCAGCGTCATCCCGCACTCGCGAGCCAGGTCGACCGCCAGACTTGACGGGGCCCCGACGGCCCCGAGCACCGGGACGCCGGCGATCGCCGCCTTCTGCACCAGCTCGAAGCTCACCCTGCCACTGACCAGGACGAGCCCGCACGACAGCGGGATGCGCCCGGCGAGCAGCTCGGAGCCGATCAGCTTGTCCAGGGCGTTGTGGCGGCCCACGTCCTCGCGGAGCGCGAGCAGACGACCGTCTCGATCGAAGAGGCCAGAGGCGTGGATGCCGCCCGTCCGCGCAAATGCGGACTGGCCGGCCCGGAGTGCCCGCGGCAGGCCATGGATCACCTCGGGCGAGAGGCAGGGTACCCCCGGGATGATCGGATGGCGACTCGCCACGCGGACAGCGGCGATTGACCGCTTGCCGCACGCACCGCAGCTTGAGGAGACGAACGAGTGGCGCTCCAGCCTGGCTGTGTCCAGGGCGACGCCGGGCCGAAGCCTTGCCTCCGCCGCGTTCAACCCAGCTCGCCAGATGCACTCGATGTCCCCGGCCCCGGCGATGATCCCCTCGGTGAAGAGGAAGCCGGCCGCCAGGTCCACGTCGTCGCCCGGCGTCCGCATCGTCACCGCGACCGAGGTCGGCGCGGAGCCCGCGGGGTGGGCCGTCAGCCTGATCTCCAGCGGTTCCTCTACCGAGAGCTCGTCGGACGAGGCCGCGCAGAGCGACCCCGTCACGCGCCCCACCTCGACGCTCGCGACGCCCGTCCTGTGGCAGATCTTTATCATGATTCCGCCTCCGACGGGGTGATCTCGACGACGAAATACTGCATCAGCGGCCGGTCGTGCTGCGGGCTGTCGAGGTGGCCGATCGACAACGACGGTGCCGATCGTAATGAGTACGCAGAGGAGCATTTCTCGTGCCAAGCGCGCGTGCTTCGCCTTTATTCCGAGAGCGAACGGCCCGAGAATGCCGCCGGGCACGCTTTTTCCCGGGCGATTCGAGCAGGAGAGGACGCGAGATCACCCGATCGGAACGTCAGATATCGCGGAACAGGCGCGGTGGAGTGGCCGGTTTCGAAGCAACTCCCTCAGCATCGACCAATGGCTAATCATCTGCTTCAGCTTCTTCAGCTTCCGGTCTCTCCAAGCTCGCGTCAAGCACTTAGCTGCGTGAGTCAGCGCCGCCAGCTTCACGACGGCGGGCGAGCGTGACGTTCCCGTGCGTCATCGGGTTCTTAGGAGGCTGTGCGGCCGGCGCCGTCCTCGAAGTCCATTTCGGCCTCTGGGCGCTGGCGCTGCCGGTCGCCCTCGCCGCGCTCGCCGTCCCGCTCGGCGAGCTGACGAGTGACGGCCCGGCCCGGCATCGAGACTCAAAACGGAGAGACGCATGACAGCCAACAAACGCCTACAAGTCAGAAAAATTGAGTTCCTCAATCAGGACACGAGAATCCGCGCTGGCTGCGAACCCTGACACCCGTCTCCCGCGTAGAAGAAATAACTGACACCGACTTCGCGCGGAAAAAGCACCGATACGAGCACCGATACGGATTTCCTTCCTGACCGCGATTTCCGTGCGCCATCATCATGAGAAAGACTTGCGATCGGTCCTACGTGGAACCGCAGAAAACTCCGGGCGATTGTGGTGTAGGCCTCCAGCCTGCACGCTGGGCAGGCGAGACGCCTGCACCACAAACATTGTGCTCGGCCACTTAGCGATGTCACTCGGCTACGGGCCCAGTTTCGGTCTGCCGGTCACCTCGGTGAGATCGTCACATGCACCGCTTCCTCCCGATGTTTCTCCTGGCGAAGCTCCAGGGCCGATGCCGTCCTTCCCGGCGAATAGCGCCCGTTATCCTCGAGCTCGAGAGCCGACGGCTGCGCTCGGTCCAGGCAACCGGCACAGTGCCCGTCGAATCGGCGCGATCCTTGACCGCCGACCGCGAGGTCCGTGCTCCCGAGACCACCAACGTCAATAAGCGAACCGCTCTCGTGGACGGCCTCTACCAAAGATACTTGCACCGCGCTCCTGATGCGGCCGAGCTCGGTTACGCGCTCGATTTGTTGGCACAAGGTGTCAGTCAGGCTGCGCTCAAACGCGAATTCACGGACCTCGCATCGAAGTCAGATAAAAATATCAGTAACCAGATGTTCGTCAGTGCCCTTTACAGCACAATCGCCGGTCATGCGCCGACCGTCGTGGGCCTGTCATACTGGGAGGGTTTGCTTACATCGGGCGAGAGCCGCGCGCACGTGCAACAGATGTTCCAGGCGTCGGACGGCCTTCTGCCGCCGCCAACGATCACCTGGCCTCAACCGGCCCCCATTACCTACGGCACAGCGCTCGGGCCCGCCCAACTGGACGCGACGGCCAATGCGGCCGGAACGTTTATCTACTCGTTCGCCCCGGGCACGATCCTGCATGCGGGCAGTCAGATCCTCTCAGTCACCTTCGTGCCCAGCGATACGACCGACTATTCTACCGCGAGCGTCACCAGCTCCGCGGTACTCAGCGTGCAGCTCGCCACGCCGACGATCATCTGGGCTCGACCGGCGGCCATCCCCTATGGGACGACGCTGGGCAGCACACAGTTGAATGCCATCGCTTATTGGATCATCGCCGGGCTGACGGTGATCGTGCCTGGCACTTTCGTCTACTTGCCGGGGTGGGGGACTTTTCTCTCGGTCGGCAGCAACCAGCCGCTCATGGGCATCTTCACTCCAATCGACACCGCCGATTTCACCGGCGTCGCGACCTCCTCGAGTGTCACTGTGCTAGGCGGCGGCGGAGACGGAGACGGTGATGGCGACGGCGATGGGGATGGCGGTGGAGGCGGGGATGGTGACGGTGATGGTGATGGCGACGGGGACCTTGGTGGTGATGGCGATGGCGACGGGGACCTTGGTGGTGACGGTGATGGTGACGGAGACCTTGGTGGTGACGGTGATGGTGATGGCGACGGGGATGGCGATGGCGACGGGGACGGTGACGGCGATGGTGATGGCGACGCTGTTTCCGGCGCAGTTGGTCGATTTGCCACGGTTGGTCCGGTAGGCCAACCCTCCGGCATCGCTGCCTCAGGCTCGGCGGTTCCCCACAATCAGGTTGAAATCGCGAACTCGCCCAGGGCCACGGTTCCTGCTGCGCACGTGGTTGTCACCGCTACGTTCGAATCGGACCATGACCCGAGCAAATTCCCTGGCACAGTGCCAGCAACAGCATCGATCAGCTCTCGGAGCTCAGCGAGACCGGGCGTGCCTGGAAGTACTGATCTTCTTCTCGATCCCTCGGGTATATCGCGTCGGCAGCCGGCTCAAAACGACCAAGCCGCTCCTGTGATGGCGAGGCCATACCCGCGCTTCCCGCTCATCGCCAACGTTGTCATGAGGGGAAGTCCTCCGCGGATAAAACCTTGAGAATCTTGTCGATCGCGTCAAGCGCGTGCTGGACGTTGTCGACTCTGACAGCATTGTCGTACTCTGCCGTCTGCACCCCGCCGCGGACGGTGTCGCGCTCTGCGACGTAGAACATGTCGAACGTCGTCCTTGAAGGTCAGTTGAAAAAGACTCCGTAAGCCGCGAACGATGGCGGTGCGGTAGCGCTCCATGCGGTCGCGCTCGCCGATCATGCGGGCGAGTGCGAGTGCATCGGCAAGTCCTTCCAGATAAACGGCGGTGGACGACGCGTGCGGGGGGCCGAAGGGTCGGCTCGGGTCGTAGAATCGGCCCTGACAGTCAGGGTGGGGCGCCGTCTCCCACTGTTGAACGCGCAGCAGCCAATCGTTCATCGCGAACATGGCGTCAGCGAGGTCACTTTCGCGGGTCATTTCCCACACGATGAAGTACGCCTGTGTGTGCCACGGGATGAACGCCGGGTTCCTGTTTGCCAGGTGCCAGTCGCGATAGTACGTGAACGACTGGCGGAATCTTGCGAGCGTGGCTGGATCGCCGGTGGCGATAATCCGCTTGGCCCAGAACAATAACGCCTCGCCGGGGTAGAAATTCTGGCAGTCATTGCGCTCCGCCGGACGGTAGAACGTGCTAAACGCGCCGTCGTGCCTCCAGAGCAAGTCGACGGTCGCTGCGAGTCGGTCGCGAACGTTTGCGAACTCACCCGCAAAAGGCGATTCGGTGAGCGCCAGTGCGGCGAGGGCGACGGCGCCGAGCTTGACCTTGTCGTTCTCGACAATCAGTCCGACCTCGCCCTCCTGGGCATACATCGTTTGCAAGTTGTAGTCGATGTTCTTGCGGACTGTCTCGAGCAGTTCGTTCGATCCGCGGCGCTGCCAGAGTTGTATGAGCGAGCGAGTGGCCATCCATTGCCGTATGGCGTTGTTGCGGGCCCGGTCTTCGGAGCCCCGGCTGGGGTAGTAAAGGTAAACCATTCGCCCGTCGGCAAGAGCCGAGCGAACGAGATAATCGCTGAGCAGTTCTCGTAGTCTCACCACGGAAGGCAGCGTGACCTCCTCGAGTGGAACCAGCCGGGTTCCGCGGACGAGCGGCACCGCAGGGACTTGGGCGCGAGAGATCGATCCGAAAGCGCCGGGTTTCAAACTCACTGACCGTGACGCCGCCCGCGCGGGCTTGTTCGACGCTCAACCCCCAGGGCGCGATCGAGCGGGCCAGCATCTTGATGAACGAACGGTTGCCGGCAATGAATTCAAATGGGGAGACCAGGACGACAAGGGCGGGGTCGCGAGCGAGGCGGATCTCATAGCCGAAGAGCCCGCGCCGGCAATTGAGTTCCAGTCGCCGCCATGCCGCAAGGTCATCAAGGAGTACTTCGCAATACGGGCCACCCACCGAGAGCATGAGCTCGTTGGCCGCGGTTGTGCTCTGTCGCTGGCGCAGCGCCGAGCGCCTGGCACAGACCCTCCCAGTAATCCGAGCCCTTCGAGCAGCCGCGTCCTACCAAACGGCCCGACGCGCGCAGTTCCACTTGGACGACGCCGGTTCCCGGCCCTAAAAGCGACGGCCCTCCGGACGTCGGCGCCGTGCCGCGCAGGATCGCGCGGATGGCGGCCGACATAGCGCCCAGTGCATCGCCCTCAGCCGACGTTTCGGCACCGGTGGCGGCGGCGAAGGTCACGTCCGATGAACTCGGCGGCGAGGACTGCGCGGGAGCGTTCGGCTCGGGGGCATCGGCTTCGACGTCCGCCCAGAACGGCACGGGCCTCGAGGGGAGTACGTCGAAAATGACATGAACCCGTCCCTCGGTAGATGGGTTGAACGCGTCGTGTACGGCTCTGTTGTTGAACCACCAAAGTTCCCCGTCGCGGAAGACCACCTCCTCACCACCGGAGTTCATCTCGCTCCCTCCGGGACTGCGGAGGACAAGGTGGTAGCGGTCACGGACCTTGTAGTATTCACCCTCGTCGATGTGCGGATAAACCCTGCCGTGAGGGTTAAGTCGAACCACGCTGATCCTCGACAGATCGCCGCCCAGTTCCTTCACGAATTGCTCGACCCACGAGTAGACCCGCGGACACTTTTCGGCATAGGGAGTGCGGCAGCTCGGGTGCCAGTTGTTCTGGTTGATACCCTCGGGAATCGGCTTTGTGGCTCCGCGTAGCGGGATGTTGCTTGTTTCCCGTTGGACCTGGATGTTGGTTTGGCGGCGGGTGTCGGCGTCCCAAAGTTGCGGCTGGCCATCAATTTCTTCAAGCATCGGGCCAACGTCCACGCCGGCATTCATCAGGGCGAAGTTCTTGAACCGCGACGGGATTGGCGGTCGCACTCTTGGGAGGAGGTCGACAATCAACCGCACCGACCATTCGCCGGTCGGGTTTTCTTCCTCGTAGGGGCACTTGTTGTCGAACCAGACGATTTGTCCGGTACGGGTCGGCCAGCGCTCGCCGCCGCACTCGAGCCAGCAACCTTCCGGAGAGTCGAGCATGAAGTGGAAACGGTGGCGGACCTGGTAGTAGTCTCCGCGGTCGACGTGCCGGTAAATCTTGCCGCGAGGCCTCAATCGGACCAACATGGCGCGCCCCAGTTCGCCTTCCAACTGGGTCGAGAAATGGTCAAGCCAGGCCATCAACCGCGGGAATCGGCGGGAGACTTTCGAGTCACGCGACGGGTGGACCGAAGCGCTCGGTATCCCAGGGGCTTGTGCAGTCGCCGCGACCCTCAGGAAGATCGTCTGCGTCTCTCGTTGACAGGCGATCTTATCCTGCCGGCTCGTGTTGAGCAGCCAGCAGCCCTCGTTCGCGCGAAGCTCGTGCTGGAGGATCGCAAGGTGTTCGGGCGTGTCGGGCGGGTCGAGCGCCGGCTTTGTCATGGCAACTCCAAACGCGTCAGGCTGAAGCCTGACCTACTCGACCGGCGAGGCGCGGCTTGGCCTGCAGGCGGCGGTTGGAAAAATAGCGCCGTAAGCGCTCAGGATCAAAGGTTGGATCGGCCAGTGCGATGTAGCCATCGGGGCGCACCAGATAAAGTGCCCCGCGGACCAGACCGGCGCGGGCCATCGCCGGCGTCCAATCGAACGCGTGGATCGGCAGCCCGAGCTCGGCGCAGGCCGCCGCCACGCCGTCGCGCGTTGGCCCGTAAACATGAACTTGCCATGCCAGCGCGGTGAGCGGGGCGAAGTTATCCTCGTGCGGCCCCGTCGAAACCCAGGGCAGGCGATCGCCGCCGCGGATGGCTCCGGCCGCTCCTTCGGCAAGTGCGCTGCCGCGATAATTGACCCCGATCTGCGAAATCGTGTGGAACAAGAACCTGCGCACCGCACGCAGCCGGAACAGCAGGGAGATTGCGGCAGGGGCCAGCCGGGTGCGTGCGAACTGCGCGGCGGTTCCCGGCTGCGTGATGACGCTAAACACGCGATCGGTCGTCGCGACCAACTTGCCGCGAAGCCAATGCGCTCTGGCTCATAAGTCTCGAGCAGACTGTCGTCGGCGCCACCCGAGAGCACGGCGGCGAGCTTCCACGCCAGGTTGACCGCATCGCCGATGCCGGTGTTCATCCCCTGGCCGCCGACCGGGCTGTGAATGTGAGCGGCGTCTCCCAATAGGAATGCGCGCCCTACCCGAAATCTTGCCGCCACCCGGTGGTGCACGTGATAGGTCGAAAACCAGTTCACCTTGGCGATCGTGAACTTCATATTCTCAATAACGCGGTGGCTCACGTCATCGAATGTCAACTGGCCATGCTCGTGCGCCTGGTCGTCGCGCACAGCGCCTACCAAGCGCAGCCGCCCCGTAGGCTTCAAGGGAAAGATAGCCAGAAAGTCGTCGCGTTCGAGGTCGATGTTGATTTCGCCGTTGGCTGCGGGCCCGCTGGCGTCGATGTCGGCAACATAGAAGACATGGGCATAAGTTCCCCCGGGAAACCCGACCGCGAGCGCCTCCCTCACGGTCGAACGCGCGCCGTCACAGCCTGCAAGATACGTTGCATCGCAGATCTCTTCGGCGCCGTCGGCGCGGCGGATTGTCGCGCATACACCGTCGGCCCGCTCGTCGAACCGGACGAGCTCGGTGCGGCGCTCCACCGTCACGCCCAATGCTTCCAGCCGTTCGATCAGCACCCGTTCATGGGCGTCCTGCGGGAAGCTCAACAAGTACGGAAACGGGGTCAACCCCTCGCCGATATCACCAAGCGGCACGCGCGCGACCTTTTTGCCCCCGACCCAGAAGTTGCCCGCGAGAACCTTGATGCCACCCTCCACGAGGGCGTCGGCCAACCCCACCTGGCGGTAAAGCTCCAGCGTCCGAGCCTGCACACCCATTGCGCCGAAGTCGTTCCCGGCTCGGCCGTCTTGTCGATAATCCGCACGGTCACGCCCAACTTCGTCAACCAAAGCGCTAGCACAAGACCCGTGGGGCCAGCGCCGACGATCAAAACGTCGGCTTCATGATTTACGCGATCGGACATGGCGCCCTCCTCAGCTCTGTGTGAAACACGTTGCAACTCACGGACCGAGACAATTCAGCCTGGGTCGGGCTTTGGCCTGACGGCTTTCCGTATAGAATACCTTTATTTCGACAGCACGGATGATCTGTTCAAGGCGGTCGTTCGCGAGTACGTGGTGCCGACCATCGAGCACATCGAGGCGGCCGCGCTGGCCCGGTGCCACCTCGACCTGCTGCTCCGCGGCCTCGCGCCGGGCGCCTCTGAGGCGGTCCGTTCCGATCGCGAGGATTTGACGTAAGTGGCCACGCACAATGTTTGTGGTGGAGGCGTCTCGCCCAATGTCACTTAGTATTTATGTTCACCAGTTTTCGCTTGCGCTCCGGGAATCGGCGCCGTCGCGCTATCACTTGCCGTGGATAGCTTCGGAACTTCTTGCGGTTGGGCAGGCGGCACTGTGCCGCCGCCCTGAGCAATTTCTCGAATCGCGCCTCAATTTCTTCGGGAGTCCTCACCGAAGCCAACCCAGTTGAAAAGGCCTGAACGAGATGCATGATGCGCGTGAAACTCAACTGACGGGGTTTGACCCCGGCGCAGCGCGCTGCGAGCCGCCGCACCTGGATCACGAGATTATAAGCCACGATCCCGAGCAGAAGCTCTTTCTCGACCATGTCCACGGTCCGCGACGAGAGGCGGTCCATGGCCAAGGTCTGTTTCACGCTCTTGATATCGCCCTCGACCGACCAGCGCAGCCCGTAAAACGTTGCCAGCTCCTCGGGTGTGGATCCCATGTCGGTGGTGAAGAGTCGAAGGACAACCGTCTTGCCCTCGCGTTCGACGGACACCTCGATCAAGCGCCCGCGAACCACGGCGTCCGCCGGAAGATCGGGATTGTTCCGGCGATCCCAGCGGGTCGGGCGCCATTCAACAGTCCACTCGCCTGGTCCGACAGGTGCCGCTTGGGAAACCAGCGCCCGAAATCGCGCATCGGTCATCCGCACCAACACGTCGTGTCCGGCTTCGATGGCGGCGTGGGTCATGGAGAAGATCCCGAAATTGCGATCGTAGACGATCATGGCCGGCCCACCCAACTCACCCAGGATCTGCCGGGCCAAGTCCGTTTCGCTGACCGCATCGGGACCATACATGGCACCGTAGTACGGTCGTGTGGCCAAGCCGCTGCCCAATTCGTATGCCATGACCTTGCGGATTACGGGCCAGTGCGACGAGCCGTGCTGGTTCGTCGCTGGGGGAAAGCGGTGAACCAGTTCGGGATAGTGACCCGTCGTGACCGACGTGCCATCGATGAGGAAAGCACGGCGCCCATTCCAAAGAGGTGGTTCGCCTTCGATCATGGTTCGAGCGGTGACTTTGATGGCCCGATCCGCCGCCTCAACGGGGAGGTCCGAGCGAGCTTGACTGTACCCGCCAGTGTTAGCGGAGATGTCCCCATCGCGGGCGCGTTTACACTCCGGCAGCCTGCACGAAGTGGCTCCCAAGATCATCTCGGCAACGGCCGCTGCCATCGATTCGCCTTGCCGGGTACGTTGATAAACCATGAGCCAAACCACCATCCAGGTCGTGAACACACGGGCGTGCCCGATGTCAAATTGTTCGAGCTCCGATCGAGGCAACAGTTGTCCGAAGAGGTCGAGGAGGTCAGCGGTTTTGTAATCGGGGGATGGAACGGCCATGGCGAGAAATCCTTTCCGAATGGCCAGTTATGTACCAGGCGAGCCATTCCTGTAGCTCAGCCCTACCAGCTTGCTGTATCGGCCAAAAACACTGTTCAGAAATACTAAGTGACATTGGGCGTCTCGCCTGCGTTTTTGATCGGGTGCAGGCCAGGGGTTCGACCGGGCTCACCCCAGGAGGCCCGCACCACAACCGCTCAACATATTCTTTCGCCCTGCCTAAGCGCCCGGATGGGCTGTTGACGCTCGTCGAGGCGGCTGACCGGCACAGTGCAGGCCTCCGTTCGGGCAGTTAGCGCGCGTGTAACGCCGGAAAAGATGCGTCACCCGCGTCACCCGGGTCACGCCAATTCGTAAATCCTTTCCAGAATGGCGGTTCTGGCTTACGAGCGAGACGTCGGAGGCGGGGCCGGGTGCGGCACGGCGCGTCACGGTGCGTCACGGGCTCCTTGACGATAAGGCTGATTTTGCAGAGTTTGCAGGGGGGTCGGGCTCTGCGTCAGCCATGCCGCAGCCTCGGCAGTGCCGGATGACTCCGGTCGAAAGCCGTCGAGTATGTCGAGCAGCTCGGTGGCGGTGATCAGAGGCTGTTCGATCGGCGGCACGGGCTGCGTGCCACCGCCGTCGATGACATTGTTTCCATGTGGCCCGAGCGACAGCGCAGGCGCCGACATGTTGGCGTCGGCGCCGTTCGCAGTGGTTTGTGGTTGTGGTGCAGGCGTCGCGCCTGCCCAGCGTGCAGGCTGGAAGCCTACACCACAATCGCCCAGAGTTTTCTGCGGTTCCACTTCGCGAGGAGCGTTCTCTGAATGATCGGCGCGGTGATTGACAGCGCTGCCTGATACGACAATACTAAACCACATGGTTTAGTATCTGAAAGACGGCGACTGCGATCGCGTCAGCGCGGCCATTTCCGATCCGAAGGAGAAATCGTGATGCAACCCATTGAGATCACCGTTTCCCGCTCGATTGCTGCGCCGGCCCAGCGTGTCTTCGACGTCTGGATCGACCCCAAGAGCCCCGGTGGGCCCTGGTTCGGCGCAGAGCGCGTCATCCTGAATCCGGCCGTTGATGGGCTCTTCTATCTGCTCGTGAACTTTGAAGGACGAAGGTGGCCGCATTACGGGCGGTTCATTCAGGTCAATCGACCTCATGTCGTTGAGCACACCTGGGTGTCGGAGGCAACCAAGGGTGTCGAGACGGTCGTGCTCGTCACATTTCAACCGCGCGGGGACCAGACGGAGGTCACGCTGCGCCATTCGGGCCTGACCGACGACGAGATGGGAAAGGGGCATCAGGAGGGCTGGGCTTGGGCTCTATCGAAGCTTGCTGAACGCTTTGAGTCTCCATAGGGTTGTCCAAATGGACAACCCACGTCTGGGCATCGAACGATCGGTACGTCCGGCATGGTTCGGGTCGAAGACGGCTCGTGGCTGGCCACCTTTGCTCACGATGTCTCTTTCGACCGGCGCCGCTCGTTGCGGGCCTCTCGAAATTCTTGCTCGAAGAGGTCGTCAACGTCGCCGTCGGCGACGCCGCTCTGGCGCCACCCGTGCGAAATCAGTGCGAGGATCTCCGCAAAAGACTTCGCACTTCCTGATCCGCGCCTCTCACGTAGGCGATGACCACATCATGCGCATGGGCGGACGCGTCCTTACCCCGGGCGCGGGCTAGTTCCGTGAGCTCTCGCTCTTCCTCAGGCGTGAGGATTATTTGGATGCTCATGTCGGGACTCGAGTGGGGCGATGGTTTCGTACCGCCTTAATCTACGGCGAAACGGGTGTCGCTGGCAAAGAGACACACCGTCTCCGAACGTTGACGCGGCCAATTCCCACACTGGAGCAAGCCTAAGCAGTTCGTTGTTTTTCGGGCCGGGCAATTCTTGCTAGATTGGATAGAAGTGAACGCAACGAGCGGCGCCGGACAAGGCGCCGGTGATGCATCGGCCGGTCGATCTTAGAAGATCGGTGCCGGACGTCCAGATGGGCGACGGCACGCAGCTTGAGTTCACGCTCGCCAAAACCGGCCTCGGCAAATCCTTCGCCGCTGAAGTGACGAAGAGACGCCAGCAACACGGGCGCAGCCGGTAGAACAGTATTCCGGCGCCCCGCCGGGAGCTTGCCCGGTGAACTGTCGCGGACGCATCGGAACCTTGCTTACCTATCAGATGCGACATTCACCAGTCGTGCCGTTCACAGGGGACAGCGCATGTTCCACCCGAATATGTCGTGTATCAAGAAGTCTTGGAAACGCTGGCTGACGGCTTTGTGCGCGGTAGCTGTGGCCGGCGGCCTGGTCCTGGCAATCATGATTTGGGTTTCATGGCGCAGCGGCCGAATTCTGCCTACTCCCAGCTCCTCCTCGGCTACTCCCTGCAGACGCAGGGAAAGCTGGACGAAGCCATCGCCGCGTACCGCGAGGCGATCCGGCTCAGGCCCGGCGATGCCCAGGCTCACCTCCATCTCGGTGGTGCGTTAGCGCGGCAGGGAAAGTACAACGAGGTCATCACTGCGCACCGCGCGGCGATCCGACTGAAGCCCGACTACGCCGACGCGCACTTGAACCTTGGCTACGCACTCCAGATGCAGGGGAAGCTGGACGATGCGATTGCCGCGTACCGTGAGGCGATCCGGCTCCGGCCCTTCGATGCCCAGGCTCACTCCTACCTCGGTAGTGCGTTAACGCGCCAGGGAAAGTACGACGAGGCCATCGCCGCGTACCGCGAGGCCGTCCGCTTTCGGCCAGATTGTGTCACAGCTCAATTCGGCCTGGCCGGCGTCCTGGCCGTTACGGGAAAGCCGGACGAAGCGATATCCAGTTTACGCGAGGTGATTCGACTCAATCCCGGCGGCGCCCCGATGCTCTCTTCTGCCTCGGTGATGCGTTAACGCGCCAGGGAAAGCACGGCGTGACCATTCCCTTGTATCGCGCGGCGATCCGCGATCAGCCCGGCAATGCCCGGGCTCACGCCTACCTCGGCGCGGCATTATCGTGGCAGGTAAAGCATAACGAGGCCACCGCCGAGTTCCGCGAAGCGATGCGGCTTGGGCCTGCCAACGCCGTCGTTCACTTTACCCATGGCAAGACTCTGCAAATGCGGGGAATGCTCAATGAAGCGATCGCCGCCTTCCACGAGGCGATCCGCCTCAAGCCCAACTATGCCGAGGTGCACTGGTACCTCGGTCTCGCCCTGGAACAGCAATGGAAGTTTGACGAGGCTCACGAAGCATTCGCAGAGGCGAAACGCCTCAAACCGGGTATTGACGGGAAGGGTTGAATCGTAACATCTGGCTCCAGCGGCAGCAGCAGCGTTCGCAGCAGGCTGCGTGACCGGCAGCGCCGCAGGGTCATCCCGCTATCACCGGTCGCGCCGTTCACAGGGGACAGCGCATGTTCCACCCGAATATGCCGTGTATCAAGAAGTCCTGGAAACGCCGGCTGACGCTCTTGTGCGCGCTCGCCGTGGCCGGCGCCCTGGCCGCGGCAATCATGATTTGGGTCGAACGGCCGTAAGCACCGGTCAAAGGGGCAGTTGCCATAGAGTGGATGGGTACCACGGGATATAGCGTGACAGCATAGCTCCTGTCAGTGCTGGGGGGGGCAGAACATGCCTGGCAGACGCGTCTCGATCGCCGTCGTCATGAACCTGACAGCGTTTATCGCCTTGAATCTGGGTGTGGTTCGCGTCATTCCCGAGGTGCTGCTCCTCTTCCAGTTTCCCCCTTCCCTGTTCCTAATCCTGGCACTCGAACTCGCACTCTTTCAGCTCGCCTGTGACCGGCCCCTTGGGACATTCTACTACACGTTCCTGATCGTGGGCTCTTGCTTGGCCGTCCTGATCGTGGTGGTCACCATCCCGGCGGAAGACCCGAGATCTATCTGGTTTCAGGGATCGCTGCACATTCTGGAAACCCCGATTCAGTACTACCGGGCCGGCCGGGGGCAAAGTCAAGTCATCTCGCCATACGAAGAGTTCCCAATGCTTGCCGCGGCCGAGGGGTTGCTGCTGTCCGGACTGACCCTCGTTCCGGCTTGGGCCGCCGCAGCGCTGGCATCGTGGTGGATGCGCGGCAGGAGCAAATCAGGTAACAAATGAACGCTTACTGCCCCTGGGAATCTCGAACGCTCACACAGTCCCTGTTCCTCGGTTCTTAGTCCCCGGTACCTTCTCGGATGCGGCAAGGCGGTGAGCACACCGGTCGGATGCCAGCGGTTGCACGCTGCGCGTCGGTGTGTCGGAACGAATGGCACTTAAATTTTGCACAAGCCTTTAAGTATTAGACATTTAATCTCTTTCCTCGGTCTTGTGAGGCGGTTGTAGTTTTTCGGCCTTCGTTTCGTCATGCGTGGCTCAAAGCGGTCTGGGCGATCCGCGACGCGGTGCGTGGCGATGGCCTTCAGCAATTGCTGGTAGAGCTTCTGTCGATGCTGAATACCCCAGTGGCCCTGGTGAGCGATCACAGGCTGGAAAGCCTCGAGGATTTGAATCGTCGCCTTGAAACTGACGGACCGTGGTGAGATGCAATGTTGGCTGGCCGCCTGAGCCATGATCGTCCGGATCAAGTTGTAGGCTAGCACGTGCGTCCAGATCTCCTTGCGGACGAGCTCTGGCGTCTTGCAGCGTAGGAGGTCCATCTGCATCGTGATCTTGATCGATCTCAAATCGAGTTCCTCGTTCCAGCGAGCGCGATAGGCCCGAGCGAGATCGTCCTTGGTGTACTCGTCGGCGTTCAGCAACGTCGTGGCGATGACGAGGCAGCGAACGCGAAAGCCAGGTCGCTCGATGCGGATGCGGCACTCTCGGACCAGTAGGAACTCGGGAAGTGCGGCGTACGTCTTCCGGTCGATCGAACGTGGTTTCGTCGGTTTCATCCATTTGACAATGTGATCATCTTTGCCGAGACGCATTCCACGGCGAAAATCGGCCGTGCGGTGTGATGTGAGGCGAAAAACGCAGTCGACGCCGCGTTGCTGGAGCATCACCATCTCGGTCCAGGCACACATCAAGCGATCCGCCACCAAGACGTCGCCGCGGCGAAACACGCCCCACAGCTTGCGCAGCATCCCCAGCTCGCTTTGGCCTTTCCCGGCGTAACGGCAGATCCCCAGCTTGAGGATCGCTCCGCACGACAGCGAAATGAGGGCGCCAATCCGCGCGACGGGGAACCCCGTCCCCGGCTTCTGATTGTAGGTCAGAGGGTATTCCTTGCGGTTCTCCGCGGTGTCGGGCATGGAGACCGTCGAGCCGTCGAACAGATATACGCGGCGGCCCTTCCACAGCCATTGTGAGTTAACGCTCGCGTCTAGTTTTCGCCCCACCAGGCAGGCCACGATAGAGAAGAATCGCTCCGCCAGCCGCTTCCTCGCCTGGCAATAGGCTCCCGTGTTCGAACTGCACGGCCTGAGACCCTGCGAAACGCGATGCGCGATCAGCCGAGCCACCGCGGCACGGCAGGAGTGGTCGGCGCTGAGCACTTGTCCCAGGAACACCCAGAGTGTCACGAGTGGTGTAAAAACTGTGTCGTTCCAGCATGTGCCGATCGCCGTGAGTGCTTGCGAGACGACTTCCGCCGAGAGCATGTCCGTGAACGGCAAGTCTCCGTCCTGAAGAAACTGTTGCCGCAAAAAACGCACCTGACGGTGAATCCGTCCTTGGGTACAATGCCGCATCCATGGGCCTCCTTGCCGGTGGTGGGTGTGTTGCCAAACCCCCATCTACGCAAGAGAGGCCCTTTTGCCTATGTCAATTGAGCCCACGGCGATACGCGAAATCTAAGTGCCATTCGTGTGTCGGAACCGACGCGTCTTCTTGAAATGCGTCTGCTGTCGTAGCTTCATGCTCGGACGTTGTGCGCCGCAGCGTCGTACTTCTCCTGGCCGGCACGGGTGTCCACGCCGCTTCGAGGGCCGTACTCCGTCGGCTTGGCACCAAGGCGCAATCGGTGCTGGATCGAACGATCGGTTACTCCGGCATCCCGCGGGTGAAGCTTTGCATCAGTACTCGGCCGGTAGATCGCCGCGCTGGCGCCGAGCGAACCAGCAGTGCTCGAGACCGTCTTTTCGAGCGTTCACCGGCGGTCTAAGCCGGCTGAGATCAGGAAGATCCTCTGGAAACTCGACTAGCTTGAAGTACAGGCCCGGCTTCCATTTTTTGGCAAGGCCCACAATGTCCATCCACTTGACCCGCCACTCCTTGAGCTTTGGAGAATTCAGATCAAGCTTTCGTCTAGAATGACGGCCGGGAGTGAGCGAATCGCAATTTGCGCCGCCTGACGGTAGTGAGACAGGGTGACGCGTTCCGGCTGGCCGGATTCCGCAGCGAGTCGCCTCGCTCGCGCGGCGACCTCGTCCGCGAACAGCGACTTCCAGTAGATCGGCGCCTTTGCCGCCTCGATATCAATGCGGATACCCGCCTTCTCACTCATCGCAACCTCCCTGTCGCTGCGGGGTCAATTTCTGCGATCGAAGTTCGGTTCCGAAACCGCGACCACCTGCTCGCGCCCTATAAACGGGCCAGAATTGAGGGAATTGTGCACAACCGAAGTTTGGCCGGTCAAGACCGCGAACGGCGCAATCTCCTCATCCCGACCCACCAGATGCTGGACGAGAACGGCTGGATCTTGAAGGTAAGAGCCCAGGCGGGGTCGAAGAGGCGGTCGGGCGCGAGTGTGTCGGCCGGCTCGAACCGGTAGCGATCCTTCGCGCAGTGCGCATCGATGCAATTCGTTGCGGTCCGGCCGCCGCGCGCCGGCATTCGGCGGAACTGGTCGATCAGTGAGCTTGCTGACGGTTGTGCTGGTATTGTATGGTTCGGCAGGTGAGCGGAATACTCCTCGACCGCGGCCCCGGAGGTGAACCGGCGTGGCATCGCACCCTGATTTCGATCGCCCTGTCCCAGTCGGCAAGGGCCGAAATTGGACCGTCACAGAGTGGTCCTTAATCGTGTGCGCGATCATTGGCGTGGCGATTCCCGGTCCGGCGATCGGCAGCGGAGCCTGCAAGCGACTGTCTGCCCCGGCGGCCGGCGGTCAAGGTGAGGGCGCACGGGGGCCTGTTCAGACCCTGGAGGTCACGATCCTCTCGACGATGCTCGCCGACCGCGCCGGGGTGGGGGAGTGGGGATTCTCGGCTCTTGTTGAGACCGACGGGCATCGCATCCTCTTCGACACCGGCTCGCGGCCTGAGACTGTCTTGCAAAACGCCCGCGAGTTGAAGATCGATTTGAGCGGGGTCGACAACGTGGTCCTTAGCCACCATCATGGGGACCACGTCGGAGGGCTGCTGACACTACGGCGTGAGCTGGCGAAGCAGAAGCGGGATGCGCTCAACCGCGCGTTTGTGGGCGCCGGCATTTTTTTGTCTCGCCCGGGGCCGCAGGCCAAGGAAACCAACGACGCCCTGCTGCTCAAGAAACAGTACGAGGAGCTGGGCGGCTCGTTCGACGTGATTGACCGGCCGAGAGAGATTTTGCCGGGCACCTGGCTGACCGGGCCTGTGCCGCGTGTTCACCCGGAACGAAACTGGAGCTTACAGCGCACCATCCGAAACGAGGACGGCTCGACGGTCGACGACAACATCCCCGAGGACATGTCGCTCGTGATCGATAGCGATAAAGGACTCGTCGTCATTTCCGGGTGCGGACACGCGGAGATCATCAATACGCTCGAGTATGCCCGATCCAAAGTGCGTGCGAGCCCTGTGCACGCCGCGCTCGGTGGTTTCCACCTTTTCGAGGCTGATGCGCGGCGCTCGACTGGACGGCCGGCAAGCTCCACGCGATGGGGATTGAACAATTCCTCGGCGCCCACTGCACGGGAATCGAGGCGGTTTTCGGGTTGAGGCAACGACTCGAGCTCAGTCGGTCAACATGCGCGGTGGGGGCGGTTGGGGCGCGATTCAGTCTCAAGTCGGGGATCGATCCGGGTGCAATTGCTCGGTAAAGCAGATTGGCGTTGGTGGCATTCCGCTTTTTTCCTAGTGAACGATTTTCACTTTCGGAAGGGTCTTCTGGATGTCGTCAAGACCGGCCTTTGTGACACGCGTGCCGCTCACGTCGAGCGAAATCAGCTCCTTGTGTCGCTTCAGCTCCATCAGCCCCTGGTCGGTGATCGCGGTTCCCTGGAGGAAAAGCTGCTTCAGTACAAGGCCGCCAAGCTCCTTAAGCCCCGCATCCGTTATCAGGGTTTGAGACAGCTCGAGCCGCGTGACGTGCGTATGTAAGCCGAGAACCTTCAGCCCGGCATCCGTAATCTGAGTGCCTTGGAGACCGATAGACCTTAGCTTCTTCAAGTCGCGCAGCTCGACGAGCCCGGCGTCGGTGATCCCTGCGCAGTGCCCAAGAAACAGCGCCGTCAGGCTGTTCATTTCGCCCAGATCCTTGAGCGCGGAATCGGTGATGGCCGACCGAAGCAGCCACAGACGTCTCAACGTGTTTGAGCAGCCTTGAGCTCGTTCACTCCCGCATCGGTAATCTGCGGACTGTTCAGGCACAACAGCTTCAGTCGCGAGAGCTTGCCGATCTCGTGAAGGCCGACGTCGGTGATCGGCACGTTGCGCAGGTCCAGGAACTCGACGTTCGGCAGCTCGCTGAGCGACTTCAAGCCGGCGTCCGTCATCTGAGTGTTGCCCAGACGAAGTTCCGTGAGATTCTTGAGCCCGGTCAGCTCCTGCAACCCGGCGTCGGTCACCGGCATCCCGCCAAGGTCGATCCCGGTGAGATTCGGGAATTCGCTGAGCCCTTTCAATCCGGCATCGCTCAGGCGGGCCTGCGGCAAGGAAAGGTAGAGGTTGGGAAACTTTGCGAATGTCTTCAATTCGCCGACACGCTCATCCGTCAGCCGCTTGACGGAGACGTCGAGCCGCTTCGAGCGTCGTCATGCTCGGCAAGTTTGTTGAATCCCGCGGGAGTCACGTCGGTGTCGGCGAGATTGAGCTCGCTCAAGTGAGGAAGGTCCCGCAGGATGGTCAGCCCGGCGTCGGTGATTCGCGTGCCACGGAGATTGAGCCGCCGAAGCTCTTTGAGCTCGCGCAGTTCCGCCAGCCCGACGTCCGTGATGGACGAATACGTAAGGTCGAGGTCCACCAGATTTCGCAGTCTCGCAATCTCTTTCAATCCGCCGTCGGTGATCGAGGCCACGATCACCAGGTTGAGTTGGGTCAGGCTCTGGAGATCTCCAAGATGGCGCAAGCCCGCGTCGGTGATTTGTGTCCCTTCGAGATCGAGCCGCCGCAAACTCTTGAATTTGCGAAGATCCGCCAGTGCGGCATCTGTGACATCGGTATAACTCAGCTTCAGCTCGGTCAAAGCGGGCAGTTCGCGGAGTCTCTTCAATCCGGCATCCGTGATCGCTGTTTTCGAAAGGTCAAGCCGTTCCAGCGTGGGAAACGCGTCGAGCAGAGGGACATAAAGGTCTCCGAACCGATCGCTTCCTGCCAGGTCGATGGCGACGACGGATCGGCCGGGAGCTGATTCCTTCCACTCGATCTTCGCGCCGAGCAACTGGATTTTCGTAATGGCTGAGGACTGGCCTGCCTTCTCCTGGGCCAAGAGTATGGTCGCACAGGAGATGCCAGCGGCTGCCGCGATCATCAATTTCGTGCGCACACTTCGGCCTTTGGAACAACGGAAGTAGTGGGTGGACATCCGTCGGGAATTCCCAGAATCGACGAGATCGGCGGACCGGCAACTGACCTCGATCACTGTATCCTCGGCTGATGGGATTCTCAATTCGTCAGGCGACGGAAGCATGCCTCTCGTTCCAGTCCGACAAATGCTTCCGCGCCGCGGTGAGCAATTCCTCGTCCTCCAAATCCCAGAGGGCGCCCTCGGCATCCCCCCGCGCCAGCACCGCCAGATTCGCAATCATCTGACCGAATCGGTATTCCGGACAGGTCTCGCTCAACTCCTCCAAAGCACGTAGCACGTCTCTCCGCACTCCGTCGATCATGGCAGGCGATCTCCTACGGTGGGATAATGCGCGACCGGGGTCTTTTGGTCGCCGATGACTTCGACGCGCACGAGCACTCCCGGCAGGAGCTTGGCGACACGTGTCGCCCGCGTCACGCCATTGAAGATCACCAGCCCTCCATCGGAGCCCCGGTAAACCCACAGTGGAGGCATGCCCGCCGTCGACTTCCCGAATTGCGCGACCTGCCGCTGCAGCTTGCCGGGGTCGGCGCCGTAGCGTGACGACGGCGGCAGGTGCAGCGTGCGCGGATCGACGTCGAGGAATACTGGTGTTGCCACGCTCTATCGTACTGCGGACGTGTAAAGGGTCGCAATGCAAGAGACCAGCCCAGGCGATCAACTGAACGCCAGCCCGAAAGGCTCCTCATGCAATGATCCGCCCCGTCCTGTGGCCGAACGCCGCTTTGCAGTGCGCGTGGCTTAGCGATTCACGATGTCGTACACCCGCTCGACCAGCGCCGCCGCGATGGGTGAGACGATCAGGCCCGGCCCCGGAAGCGCCATCTTGTTCATCACGTAGGCGACGGTCAGGCGGCGATCCGCGTCGGCGATCACCATCGAGCCGCCCGCGCCGGTCCCGAAACACACCCGGCCTTCCGGGACGAAGGGCAGCACCTCCGGCCAGGGCAGGCCATAACCGACGCCGATCTTGAGCCGGTAGCCCAGCACGAGGTCGATCCCGTCGCTTTGCACTTCGAAGATCCGGTTGATCGTCTTCGGCGAGAGCAGCCGGACGCCATCGACTTCGCCGCCGCAGGCCACCGCCGACTGGAGGCGCGCCACCGAGCGGGCATTGCCGTGGCCGTTGGTCGCGCCGATGTCGGCGCGCCGCCAGCGCTCGGTCCAGCTTCGTTCGATGTTCTCGTCCATGACCGGGCCGGTGAAGGTCTTGAACGCCGGGCCGTTCGGGGTCGAGCTCGGCCGGGTACGTCGGCTGCGGCGGCCACGACACCAGGTTGGCGACGCGATGGAACTCCGAGGGCGGCAGGCCGATGTGAAAGTCGGCGCCCAGCGGCCCCGCAATCTGCGCGGCGAAGAACTCGCCCAGGCGCTGGCCGGTGATGCGCCGGATCACTTCGCCGATCAAGTGGCCGTAGGTCATCGCGTGGTAGCCCGAGGCCGTCCCGGGTTCCCACCAGGGCGCCTGCGCGGCCAGCAGGGCGGTCGATTTGTCCCAGTCGTACAGGTCCTCGACGGTGATCGGCTGGTCCCAGCCCGAGACGCCCGAGGTGTGCGACAGCAAGTGGCGAACCTTGATCCCCGCCTTGCCCCGGGCCGCGAACTCGGGCCAGTACGCGGCGACGTTCGCGTCGAGGTCGAGCTCGCCGCGATCGACCAGCACGAGCGCGGCGAGCGAGGTCATCGTCTTGGTGGTGGAAAATACGCAGGTGATCGTGTTCTCGGTCCACGGCACGGTGCGGGCCTCGTCGGCCCAGCCGCCCCACAGATCGACCACCATCTCGCCGTCGATGTTGACGGCGAGCGAGGCGCCGAGGTCTTCACCCGACTCGAGCTTGGCTGCGAACAGCTCGCGCAGTGAGTCGAATCGGGCGCTGCACGTGCCGCCCAGCGGCGTCGGGTGGTCGCTCATGAGGCCTCCGTTATGAAAAGTCGTCTCTGAAGCCGAAGCGAATGGGGCGCGGCGGGCTGAAGCTGAACGTCATGCTGCCGAACTGATGATTAGCATGACTGTCCTGCAACACGTCTGCGGGCTCAAAGCTCGCATCACAACACAAAAGATGCGACTATTTCACCGAGCATAACGCGCTGCCGTATTCTTTATGAAGGACATCGCCGGATCAGACCGTTCGTTCCCGCGGCGAACGCTGTCAGTGTCCGACTTATTGATGTCTTTGAAAAACAATTGCATCCAGCGGACGTCGGCGATAGGCTTGGCGGCAACGAAAATGCGCCCGTGTGCGGCGCCGTTGGGCACTGTCTTTCGATCGCGCTTTGGTCGTATCGCCCCCTTGCATCGCTCGCGCGCATGCTCAAGTTCCAGGGAGGTTCGACCTGGTATGCATTTTCCGTTCAACTGCCTCGGCTGCGGTCACGAAAACCTCGCCGAATGGTCGCACATTGGCCGGCAAGTCTACTGCGGTGCGTGCGGCAGAGTCGCGATTGTACCGGCGCCGATGGAACCGGTCGGTGGCAAATCGCAGTCAGGATTTGCGGTACGGTTTGCGTGCCCGGTTTGTGGGCGCAACTTCGCCGCGAAGCCGGCACTTGTCGGGCAAAAGATCCGGTGCAACGGCTGTGGGGCCGGTGTGAGGGTACCGGTCGCTAATTCGTTTCCGGTCGAGTACGCGTCGCGCGTTGCTTTGAGCGCGATTTCCGGCAGCGTTGAGGCCATCGCTCCACCGACTGGGCCGCCAAGAGGGGTAAGGCCACCCGCGGGTCGTTCAACCCCGGTCGCAAATGCTCCGCCCCGTTTGCGCGACCGGATTTTCGGCAGCAGCCGCGCCATCGCGCCGCCGACCGGGCCGCCAAGAGGGGTGAGGCCGCCCGCGGATCGTTCAGCGCCGGGCGCCAATGCGCCGCCCCCTTTGCGCGACGCGGTTCCCGACAGCGGCCGCACTATCGCTCAAGCGACCGGCGCCGTGGCCCGGTCCATCGATGACAATACCGCGATTGACCCGGCGGCGGCGCGCGAACAGCTTGGGATTGTTTGGGGCATGAGCCGCCCTGAGCGTGCTGCAGTGGTGCTGCCGTCGCGAGCCGAGACGATGGAGCAGGTCCGGCAGGAGGCGGCCAAGCAAGAGATCGCTGTCGCCACAACGCAAAACCCCGAGAAGGGGAAAAAGGCGAAAAGAAAGAAACGGAAACAAACGGGTTTCTTTGACCCGAAAGAAACGCTGACCTTGGTCGGGGGCGCGAGCGCCGTCGTCGGTTTGCTGGCACTGGTCGCCTGGCGTTTTCCTGAATTTCGGTTTCCGCTCGGCGGTCTGCTGGCGGTGATGGGTATCGTCTTCTACCTGCTTGGCGCAACGTCGTTACGGCACCTCGCCGATTATGAAGGCTTTTTCAAGTCGATGTTGTTCCGGTTCTTTCCCCCGTACCAGATGTGGTTCGTGGTGACGCACTGGGCGGAAACGCAGGATTACTTCGCGTTCTTCGCCTCGGGGCTAATCATCGTGGCGATCGGTCTTGGGGTTATCACAACGTCTCCCGCCGCCAAGAAGGCCGAGGCGTCGGAGCGTGAATATCAAAGCGTGTTGGACGAGTTCGTGCGCGGAAAGGGACCCTCGAAATCGCCGCCTCCACTGACGAAAACGGCGGAGCGCAGCGAGTAGTCTCAGCCGCTATGCCAGGCCCCGAATCTGTCCAGCTCGCCACGCGGGGGACGGCAACGGGAATTCGCCGGATCGCGGCCCTGCGGGTTTATCGCCGGCACGCCTTGGATCTTCCCAGGGGCTTGACTCGCCAGGCCTGGAGTCGTAAACCAAAGCGAACACGTCGGAATCGGACTTTCGTGGATGCGAAACCATCTCCGGAGCCACCCATGGCGACCAGCAAGAAGAAGCCGGCGAAATCGAGCGCGATGAGTCCGAGCTGGAAGGCCGCGCCGATCACTCAACCACAAGAGTACATCAACTCCGTGGCGATTTCTCAGGACGGGAAGACTGTGATCGCAGGAACCTTCTATTTTCCTTACGGCGCCGGAGCGATGCACAGCGCGGCCGACGCAACGATGATCACGGTCGGAACCTTCGCCTGGAACGCAACGGGCAACAAACTGTGGCAAGACGAATTTCAGGCCACCGAAGGCGTGTACTGGGTGGGCATCTCTCGCGACGGCAAATGGGCTGCGAGCGCTGGTCGCACGGCCCCTGCACACGGATTCGTCTACGTCTACAATGTTTCGACCGGAAAGCGCGTCTTGACGTATGGAACCAAAACCCGAGTCAACATGGTGGCCTTTGCGAGCGATGGTTCTTCATTGGTCGCAGGATCGGACGACATCTACCTGTTCTCTCGAACCGGATCAACGTGGGGATCGCCCCAGACACTCGCACCGGCGACGGGAGACAGCATTGTGTCGGTGGGCATATCGTCCAACGGGCAATGGATCGTGGCGGGCACGTTTCTGGGTACCGTCATGCTCGTGAAAAATTCCTCGGGGGCGCTCGGCACGCCGGTTTCGTGGACGCTGAAAAACGGCACGATTCATTGGGTTGCGATCTCGGCCGATGGGTCCACCTTTGCCGCGGGAGGGAGTGACGCCGCCGTGCACTGTTTCCAGACTGCGAAATTCGCGACGAGCCGGCAACCGGCGTGGAGTGGCGCCCTGACCGGCTGCGTGAGCTGCCGAGCCGTGGCGCTGAGCGATAATGGTTCCTTAGTGTCGGCGGTAGGCAACAAGGGCACTGCCGGCGAGGTCTTTCTCTTTTCCAATAAAGAAACGTCAGGCTCACAACTCTGGGTTCAGCCGACCACGCGAAATCCCAACAGCACCTCGATCGACTCGGCCGGCAAATATGTCACCGTCGCCGACGGATATCCGGATAAGACTCCGGGCGATTTCTACCTTTTTGATTCGAGCGGCACGGTGGTGGGTACGTTCCAAACCAGCAACATGAGCTGGCCCATGCAGATTTCTGCCGACGGCACGGCGATCGCCGCAGGGAGTGACGACTCGAACGTGTATTACTTCGTGGTTTAAGTTTGAGAGCTACCAGATAAGCCGGGGAGAAAAGAGGCGACGGCTCGGCGGGCTGGCATAATCGTTGGTTCATCCGCCGCTTGATGTCGAAGCGGTCCTCCTCCGGCGGGCGACAGCATGAAAAGCGCCGGCGCTGACGGCAATCTCCTCTTCGGCGTGGCCGCACTGCATACCGACGCGATCACGCGCACGCAATTCAACGACGGCTGTGCCCTATGGGCCAGCCAAAAGAAACGCTCGCTTGCCGACATTTTCGAGGAGCGGGGGTGGATCACGGCCGAGGATCGGGCCGACGTGACGCCGCTGGTCGATCGCAAACTCCGCCGCCAGGGCGGAGAGAGGGGCTTGATGAGTACGGTCGGGCTCGCCTTGATTTCGTTGATCTGTTCCTTTGGCGGGGCATTGGCTGGCGTGTTGATCCGCGAGCGGGTGCCAGTTGCTCACCTTTCGCAGGACACCGCGGAGGTGGTGAAGCTTGGCACAGGCTTGGTTGGAACGATGGCGGCGCTCGTGCTCGGGCTCCTCGTCGCATCGGCCGCAACGGAATTCAATGCGGAAGCGACGGGGCTACAAGCGTTGGCAACCAACTGCATCCTTCTCGATCGAGCGCTGCGGCATTACGGACCCGAGAGCGTTCCGGCGCGTGAGCGGTTGCGCGGTGTCGTTGAGCAAGCCATCAACCATGCCACGGACAAGGGCCTTAAACGTTTCGCCAGCGCCGAGGCGGTTCCGGCCTCCGGAGCGGCCTCGGCGATATTTGAAGCGATTCGCGACCTCGACCCGCGCACCAACGGCCAGAGGATGGTCCAGAATCAGTGCATGCAGGTTTGCGCCGATATCGCGAGGGCGCGCTGGTCGCTGATCGAGGGGGCCGACAATCCGATCCCGACCCTCTTTCTCGCAATCCTGATGTTCTGGTTGATGGCGCTCTTCTTGGGCTTCGGCCTTCTGTCGCCGCGCAACGGCACAGTCCTCGCGGTGCTGTTTGTATGCGCGCTCTCGGTCGCAGCGGCGCTGTTCCTTATCCTCGACCTGAACGAGCCGTTCGATGGCTTGATCCGGGTGTCGATCGACCCGATGCGCGACGCACTCGCCGAGCTCAAGAAGTAAGCTCCTGATGAGAGCAAGGACCAACGACTTCCGGCCGGTCACTGCTCACCAAAATAGCCGGCCCATGCCAGGTCGAGCACCTCGGGTGTCAGCTCGAGCGACCTGCCCTGGAACCGGCAGATGTCGTTGGCGCGCTCGATCAGGTCGCGCGGCTCACATGAGCGCGGTTCCCGGTTTTGCGCGCGGTAGCGCTCGAGCAGCCGGGCGATCAGCTCGGGAGCAACCGAAACCCCGCGGCGCTTGGCATACTGCTGGAAGATCTGGGTGTACTGTTCCGGAGTGGGCGACCCCAGATAGACTCGATACCCCAACCGCCGCAGAAACGCCGGATCGGTGACCACGTCGGGGCTGAGGTTGGTGGCGATGATCAGCACGTGGCGCAGCGGCAACTGAATCTTTTGACCCGTGCGCAGCGTGAAATAGTCGATCTGGTACTCCATGGGCGTGATGAAACGATTGAGCAACTGGTCGGGTGAAACGCGCTCGCGCCCGAAGTCATCAACCAGGAACACGCCGCCGTTGGCCTTCAGATGCGGTGGCGCTTCGTACTGGCGCAGCGCGGGGCTGTAGATCAAATCGAGCGAGTCGAGCGTCAACTCGCCGCCGACCACGACCAGGGGACGACGGATTCGAACCCATCGGCGATCGATCGACGCCGAGCCCTCGGCATCCAACTCGACGGTCTGATGCGCCTGATCATCGAACATGCGGATCACGTCGTTGCCCACGTTGATGGCGTACGGAATCCAGTAATCTCCTGGAAGGGCGGCATGGAGCTTCCGGCCGAGGCTGCTCTTGCCGCAGCCGGGGGGTCCAAAGAGAAAAAGGCTACGCCCCGAGGAGACGGCGAGGCCGGCAAGCTCCGCGGCTTTAGGTGAGACGACCAGTCCCGAAAGGGCGGCGGCGACGCGCTCTGTCCGTACGGGCGGCGTGTGCGCGAATTGCCAGCGCAGCATGGCCGTATAAGCCTCGAGGCTGACTGGCGCCGGGCCGACGTAGCCGCTAATCTCCATCAACCGCGATGCCGTCTGGCGGCCCTCGGCCGTGATCCGGTAGTGATAACCGCCCTGACCAGTCTGCCAGAGCTGCTCCATCGACCCGTCCAGGCAAGTTTTTTCCAGCACCTGACGAGCTAGTGCCGGAGACACGTGCATCTTCTCGGCCACCCAATCGGTGGAGAACCGGGTTTCGGTGAAGCCCCACTTCACCATCAGCCCGGCCAGGACATGCCCTTCCAACCCCGTTCCCGCGATGTCTTGCGGCGCCTTGGGAGCGATCAGGTTGCCCACCTTGTGCATTGGCGGCAAGTTCGGGTCTTTCGACGGAACGTCGGTGCTGCCACCGGTTGTAGGCGTGGTTGCCATGACGAGGCCCTTCGACATTCAACGTGGAATGATTTACCTGGATCGAGTTTAACACGGCGGACGGATGCGCCGAAACGCCTGGTCTGGTCATTGGTCATTCGCCTCCGCCTCGGCGGCCGCATCTGATCGGTTCGTTCGTCCCGGCGGATCGCCTGGGGGGAGATTGCGCGGCTCGCTGTGGTGCCCGCCTGGTATGTGCCTGGTTACGAGGACGTCGTCGAAAGTTTCCTGCTCCAGTGGTGCGAGAAGGCCGAACTCGAATGGATCGCCACGACGCTCAATCAGGCGATGGGGCTTCCCGCGACGCAGCCAAAGCCAAAGGCCACCACGGATGGGTGGGACGACGGGATCTGTTGATCAATGGTCGAAGCGTTCGCGTTCTTGCAGCAAATGGAGTTCCACGGTGAGGACCCTCGTTCGAGTCCCGGCCGCTATTTGGTGTCGATGGGCGGTCAGCGGTTGCTTTTGGCTTAACACAGGAGGCGAGGTCTTGGCAAAATCGATCACCGCGGCCGGCGAACTATCTGACTAATCGGACCGATCAGACCGATCGGACTCCGGCGGCGGCCGATGACGCGTGCCGAACTGATTGATCCAGCGCGGCGGTGACTGGCGAGGTTTCTCAAAAAATCGCGCACGAAACCGCGCTCGAGCGGGTAATAACAAGGTAGACGACGCGTGGCCCGCGCGAGCGGCCACCAGCCTGATGCCGAGCGGTCGCATGAATGAGTTCAGCCACCTAGCGCGGGGAGCCGACTTTCCGCAAGACGGGGCGGCACTGACCGATGCGCAGCTACTGGAACACTTCGTCGCTCATCGCGACGAGGCGGCCTTTGCAGCACTCGTGCGCCGGCACGGCCCGATGGTGTGGTGCGTGTGCCGCCGGGTGCTCCGCAGCCACCACGACGCCGAAGACGCTTTTCAAGCCAGCTTCCTGGTGCTCGCCCGCAGGGCTGCCTCGGTCGCGCCCAAGGAGAGGATGGTCAACTGGCTCTACGGCGTCGCGTACCAGACCGCGCAAAGCACGGGCGTCCCGAGCCCGCAAGCTGGCACGCGAAAAGCAAGTGACGGAGGTCCCCGAGCCGGTAGTCGACAACAAAGACCCGTGGCACGACCTGCGACCGATCCTGGACCAGGAGCTCTGCCGACTGCCGGAAAAGTACCGCAGCGCAATCGTTCTTTGTGATCTGGAGGGCCAGTCGCGCAAGGAGGCGGCACGACAGCTCGCCCTGCCCGAAGGAACACTATCAGGCAGGCTGACACGAGGCAGGACCATGCTGGCCAAGCGGCTGGCGCGCCACGGAGCCGTCGTGACGGGCACAGCGCTCGCGGCGCTGTTGCCTCAAGAGGCGGCGGCGGCGTGCGTGCCGGAGGCGGCGGCGGCGACCGTGATCAAAGCCGCAAGCGTGTTTACGGCCGGGAAGGCCGCGGCGACCGCCGTGGTCGTACCGGCCAAGGTTGCAGCTCTAACCGAAGGAGTTCTCAGAACCATGTGGATGCTGAAAGCTAAAGTTGCAATGGCTGTCATGGCCGGTGTGGCCGCGGCGGGCACCGGTTACCATCTTGCCGGGGGCGGATGCCCGTTGCAGTGCTTGAACACGATGATGGGCCACGAGACGGTCGCGAGCGTGAATGCTGCGGCAAGCCCAACCGCCGCGCCGACCGGGCCGGCGGCTCCGCAACCGGCCAGCGTGGGACAGCCGGACCCAGAGCCTGGCATCATTCAGCACGTCCATCAGGCCGCCGCGGCCCATCTCAAGGCGGCGAGACGCGCGTTTTCCGGCCAGTGAACGTGACCCCCGCAGCAATCGCAGGCGCCGTGGGATGGCACGCCAGCCATGACCCACGGCGCCTTCGCGCGGGGCTTCTGAAAATGCGTCGGTAGCTGGCGATGCCGGCCAAGCCGCGCAAAAATACCGTTTGACCCTACGATCGCCCCACAGCGCCGGACCATTCAGTTGATGCTTGCGTTCTCTTTGGCCGGACGTTGTCGTCCCAAACGATAAGTCATGACAACATACGTTAACGTCATGAAAAGCGATGCCGCCCAGAGAATGAACAACGTCGGGCGCGACTCGATTCGCACGAGGTCACCGAGATCAGTGCGATGTAAAGCCACAGCACAACCAAAGCCCTGTAGAACTCGCGCCGAGTCACAGGGCCCGACTTGTCGTATTCGACCATTGTTAACCTCCATCGGGGATAGGCGTGATGTAGGCTATTGAACCGGCCGGCGCGGGACGATCAGGTTGGCGATTTGCTGCATCACGAGCTGACCGTCTTGATTGATCGTCTTGTTCTGCATCTTGACGACGCCGCGATCGGGGTTGGAGCGCGACGGCCGGACATCAAGAACTTCCGATTCAACGTGCAGCTCGTCGCCGGGAAACACAGGCCGCGGCCAGCGAATCTCGTCGACGCCCATGCCGATCAAGCCGCCGGCGATTTTGAAATCGCTGATCACGGTCAACCGCATCGATAAGGCCGCGGTGTGCCAGCCGCTCGCCACCAGGCGGCCGAACATGCTGGTCCGGGCCGCCTCCTCGTCGAGGTGAAACGGCTGAGGGTCAAACTGCGCCGCAAATGCCTTGATCGCGTCGAGCTCGACCCGGACCGAGCCCGAACGAAAAGTTTGGCCGACGGAGAGGTCTTCCAAGTAGAGAAGGCCACCTGGCATTTTTCTGCTCCTCATGGTCTCGCAATGGTAAGACGATATGCCCGCAATGGCCGTCCGTGGGCGACGCGCGGCCGTATTCGTAAGAGACGGCACAATGGCCCCGAAGCGAAGATTCTACCATGGACGAGCGCGGCCTGTCGTAGCAGGCACGCTCCGCGTGCCGTAGCCGATTGCCGGAAAAACTGCTCCAGCCAGATTCAGCCACGGCACGCGGAGAGGCCGTGATCTTTTTGAGGAGTCGCTGGAGATTAGCCGGCAGACGATTTTGGTCTGGGGTCACGCCATTCCGACGCCATCACGGCCTGCGGTTCGGCCCGCTCATCAATGAGTTCTCGATAACGTCAAATAATTCTTCCTATATTGACCTGTTTTCGCAGGATCACGTTCAAACCCTGGCTTGGGCCACGGCTAAGCGCAGCCTCTCACCGGCGACCAGATTATGAGCAATTGCATAGATCAGTGCTACAATGCGACAACGCGGCCGGCCGCGTACCGGCATCTGCCAGAGCCCGCGGTTGCGGCACTGTGCATTCACCCATTCCGCCGTTTGGCACCGCAGCCGATAGATCAACTTGGCCGATTCGGTTCCCATTCGGCTCCGCCACTGAGCAACCGCCTCGCTATCTCCTTTCTTGGGGGCATGCGGATCTTTTCCCTCCGCCCGTTGCTTCTCCTCGTCTTTGAGCGGAGCGTACACGGTACAGCCGCGCTCGGCCGCCCCGTCGATTGTCTCCACTGTCGCGAAACCGCCGTCGACGAGCGCTTCATCAGGCACGCGGTCGTAACGCTCGTCCAACTGATCAAGCATGGGTACCAGCTCTTCGCTGTCGGTCCCGGCCTTACTCACGTCCGCACCGACGATGACGCCGCTTTCGGTGTCGGTAGTGAATTGAACGTTATACCCCGGCCGGTATCCTCCGTCCGCAAACTTCATGGTCCTCGCCTCGGGATCCGTGGTCGACGCTCGAGCTTCATCCGTCTTGCGACCGCTCTTCTTCGCCGAGGCTTCCCGTTGCTGCTGCAACTCATCGCGCTCACGCATCGCCGCTTCGATTCGTTCCTGACGCTCGCGCGCCGCACGCTCGCGGGCGGCACGTTGGCGTCGTGTCAGGTCTTCTCCATCCTGCTCGGCAAGTTGCTTGAGCGTTTCAACCTGCCGCCGCGCTTCTACCAGACATTCCTCCAGTCGACCGCGCCTGCGAAACGAGCTCTTGCCAGCACTGGCACGCACCCTCATACCGTCTTGAGCCGCCCGGTGCATTTTCACCAGACCCGCGTTCAACAAGACGGCAACGATTTGCGTGAGCAGTTCGTCCCATTTGTCGCCGCCTTGAGAGCGGAAGTCGGCAAGCATGTGATAATTGACGCTCACCCCGCCGCAAAGCCACCGGTAAGGCAGAGACTCGGAGCAGAGCCGAGCCAGCTCACGAGCGCTGCCGATTCCCTTCAAGGTGGCGAAGACCCACAATGCGACCAGCAGGCGGGGGTCTGTGGCGTCGCGGCCGACGTGTCCCCTGACCGCCTTGATGTCCCTAAGCCAGGCACTCAGGTCGAGCCGACAGACGGCCGACCAGACAATGCGTACCGAATGGTCTGCATCCAGCAAATCATCGAGGGATGCCGTATGCATCTCAACCTGGTCGCGAACCGGGCGGCGCAATCGTGGCCTGTCCGCGGGCATGGACTGGGCAATTTGTGCCGGCGATGGCGGCTCAGGCAAGTCATTGGGGTCAAAAAGGGGCCGCGTCATGGCGTTTTTCCTGCAACGCGTGGACAGCCCGAATCTGGGCGATTCGTATGAATGCGTGATAGGATATCATAGACAATACAAATGTCAACTAGAATTTCCGAAAAAACTCACACGCTCGGAGCGTGCCTGCTACGCTTGCGGCTGCGCCGCATTCGGACGAGGATCGAGATCGATACGAATGCGAGGCGCGCGATGTCACTTCCCCGTCTCCGGTTCACGATTGGGCAATTGGTGCGAATGGTCGTCTTTTGCGCCATCGCGTTTGCGTTCTTGCGCACTCCGATCGCGCCGTTAGTCGTGTTCGCCATCGCACTGATGATTATCTGTGCGTCGCTCCCCGTAGTGATCGTCAGCATCACTCTCTTGGTCGTCATCAAGATCGCGCGCATTGTCTCTCCAGAGCCCTTGGGGGAAGGCTTGTGCGGACCGATCGTTTGGCGCGGGTTTGACGACGATCGCGGGCCGAAGCCAAAGCCCGGGTGATCTCCGCGATTTTAAGTGGTGGCGCCTGCACAGCAATCGGTGACCGATTGCTGATCCGGCCAAACTACGGTGAGATCGGCGTGCGCATCATTGATCGATCTAAGCCTCTTCGGGAGTGATCGTCAGCGTGCGAAAGGCTTGCTGATCAGAGCCTGTTTCGGGTAGGCGTCTGGGTTGTCGAGCACATCCTTCAGTTCGGCCAAGGTGGCTCCGGTCGCGTTGGAGCGCCTTTCGATCCGGCGATTGTCGGCTTTGGGTTCGGTACCTGGTTTCGGAGGCGCGGATCCTCCCAGGGCGCTGCCTTTCTTGCCGCTCTCGACCCGCGGCGCCGCCGGCGGCGGCAGGCCGTCGGCGTCCTGGTTGGGCAAAGCGGTTGCCGGCTCTGGCTGAGCCGCGGCGCGCGGAGGGCCCTGCTCCGGCTCGGCTCCAATGGGCAGCCGCGGCGTGAACTGGCGGCGGGTGTTCTCGCGGCGAAACGCTTGCAGCAGCGTTCGCTCGTAAACCGGGCGAAGCTCGAGCGTGGCGATCGCCGCTAGCAGCGATTGCACGCCCGCCTGGACGTATGACCCGAGCTCCTGGTCGCTCAGCTTCTTGGCCAGCGCGGTCGCCTTGGCGTCGGACGAAGCCAGCTCGATCTCGGGCGCACGCCCTTCGCCAACAGGGCGCGGGTGTCGCCGGCCTTCGGGATGAATTCATCGAGCAGGCGCGTCGCCCGCTCGAGGTCACCCAGGCGAATGGCCGATAGAGCGTCGTCGAGCAAATCGGGGACGTGGGGGGCAGCGCTCGAGCCGTCGCTCGCTGGCGAGTCCGTCGGCCGCGCGTTCTCGGAGCGCTCTGTCAAACGAGCACGCGCACCGCGCGATCTGCTGGTGAGCGAGTACCAGCCGGCGATGAGAGCCAGAAGCCCGAGCACTCCTCCGACCACCAGCCAGGCGCGGCGAACCGGGGAGCCGGCATTCACGCCGAGTGTGCGCCAGCGCGACTGGCCGCCCGGTGCGGCGGGAGATGGGCCTACCCAGAGCTCGGCGATCGTCGACGCAGCCGCCCACAGCGGCATTCCCGGCTTCCAGATCTGGTCCGTCGGAAGGAGCCTGCCGTGGTCGGCCATCGCCTTCAGCTCGGACCATGCGATCGGACCGAGCTGCTTTTGACTGCTCCGGCTCACGCGCCACACGGCGGCGCTCTGGTCCACGGCGGCGGCGCGCTCGCCGGCACGGGCCGACTCGAGCAGGTCGTCAACCCGGCCCAGCGCGTGCCAGGCGCAGTCTGGGCCGCGCACGATCGTCGAAGCGTTGATCTGTCCGATCAGGGTCAGGCGCTTCAGCTCGCTCGCCTCGACAGGGCCGAAGACGGTTCCTCCGATCTTGTAGTACCATTCGGCCGGCATCGAATCACGCTCCAGGCAGCGATCGACGACATGTCAACTATCCGGACCACCGCAAGTCAATGATCGGGATCAATTCCCAGGGCGAGATTCACTCGATTCAATTGCTCACTGAATCGGGCCTTGGCCCGGCGCAGCGCGGTGACGACGCCGGTGGCCGCGCCGCGCGGGTTTTCAACCCACGATCTCAGGTTGGAAAACTCGCCCCAGAGCTCGCCTAACTCGCGGCGAATTTCCAGCGAGAGATGGGGATCACCGCGCACGGCGTTGATCTGGTCGGGCAGGTCGCCCGTCAGGCCGCGATTGATCGCTGCCAGTCTTTCCTCCATGGCGCGCTTCTGGCGGCTAATCGCCATGTCGGGTGAGGTGCCGGCCTGGGCGGCCTGCGCCGCGGCCGAAACATAAGCATCGGCCGCGCTGGTCACGAGAAGGCCGGCGAGCGCGAGCCGGCGAGCAATGGCCTGAGCGTCATGGAGTCGCTCGGCCTTTGCGAGACTGTCGGGGCCGGCGTTTGCCGAGGTGTCGAGCGCGCGGATCAGGTCTCCAACCGGGATGCATAAACCGATCGACTCCAGCCTGGCCGCCTTGGCGGTCACCACTCCGATGACGTGCCCCAGCGAGTTGAACGCGGGGCCACCCGAGTTGCCGGGGTTGACCGCCGCGCCGAGCTGGTAAAACCGATGACCATTCACGTCAATCTCGGTGCTCATGATGCCGCGGGTGACCGCGTTCTGCAAAACCTCGCCGCCGCCAATTCCAGGGCAGCCGATGATCGTCACGTCCTCGCCGCGCTGAAAGACGTGAGATCGGCTCAGTTCGAGCGGGGGCAAGGTGGTTTCGACCGTGAGCAGAGCCAGATCGCGGCGAGCGTCCTTGAACCGTAGTCGAGCCGGAAACGGCCCGCGGTCCTTGGCCGGCGCCGACGGGAAGAAAACCTGCAGGGATCGTGAGGGCTCGTCGGCGATCACGTGCGCGTTGGTCGCCAAGATCCCCGCGGCGACGACGAAGCCCGTTCCCGACCCCGCGCGTCCCTTGATGAGAGCCACCGACGCCTCGGACCGAGCGACGATTTCCTGAGTGGTGAGTGTCTTGGCGGTGGTCGCGGCCGGAGCGAGCTCGGGCGCTTTCTCGGCAGCCGGAGGGTTGACATGGACAGCCGCGTTGTCGGCCGGCTGGCCGGGCGCGCCGCCAGGATCCAAAGCCCGTTCGGCGATCGCGCCCGCGGGCTCTGGCGCGCCTGCCGCGGCGCTGGCGCCAGCGGGAGCAGGGGGCTGCGGGGCCAATATATCCCCCATCAGGCCGAACTCGGCGATCGCCACCAAGAACACGAGCGCAGCCACCGAGCCACCGATGGCCACTCCTACCCAATGATGCTTGAGCCACGCCAGAACGTCCGTCGCCTCTGCGGCTGCGGGCTGTTGCGCGGCAGCCGACAAGTCCAGAGATGGAGGCACGATCCGAGTCGACGGCAGCGGCGGGGGCAGAACCTGGGACGCTGGCAACACCACCGACCGCGAGCGCGACGATGACGGCGGCGATGACGGCCGCGACGCCCAGAACGTCAGGTGGCATGCCGGGCATTCCACGCGGCGGTTGATCTTCTCGGCCCGGACCTCCACGACGTGTCCGCATGAACATTGGACCGAGGTCGTCATCCAATCTGCTCCACGCCGCCTTGAATCGATCTTGAATCGCGGGCCGGCTTCGGTTGGCTCCGACCGTGAAAATGTTTTCGGCCGGTTACGCCTACCTCTCATTCTAAGCTTACCTCGCAGCGTGGGCGATTCCAGATCCCAGATTGGGGATCATTGATCGCCGTGTGAAGATTCGATTGGCTCAAAGCGCAGCCGCGGACAAGACGGCAAAACGCCGGCGACCGATTGAAATCGGTCAGCGTTTCTTTTACAATTGTCGTTGGTCGGGTTGCTCTTGGCTGGTCAGCGTGTGGGATGTCGTGGGCGGTGGGCCGCAGCAGGCGCGTTCAAGTACCCTGCGGACGCCTGTCGTTCCCACGCGGAGGAACAACGATGGTGCTGTCGAAGCCGATGCGCCGCGCTTCAGGCTGGTCGATGCCTTGGTTTCAATTCAAGGTTTGGCAACTGGCGCTCTTGGTCGTGCTGGTGGCGGTTGCCATAACCGACATTGAGAACCACGGCCGGCGTGAGCCGGCGCTGGTCGCGCTGGCGGCGGTGGGTTACGCGGCGTACTTTCTGCTCGTTTGGCTGAGCTGGCTGTGCGTGCGGCGCTTCGAGCCGAGGCTCGGCCGCACGCTGCTCGTGGGTCTGTACATGTCGGCAATGGCCGCGCTTTTCTTGATCGCGACCGTGGCGTACCTGGTAATCGAATACACTTACCTATTCGGCCGCGTTTTCTGACGCCGGGAGTGGTCCAATCCCGGGCTAGAAAAGCTGCCTTGGGCGCGTTTCGCGGCGAATTTGCCGCCGAACTGCCCGGGCGGCTCGCTGCGCTCGCACAAGCCGGCCGCCCGCTTGGCCGCGGGCGCGGCGCAGTTGGCGATTTTGCCCGGGAGTTGCCGCCAGCGGCCGCGCGCCAGCTCCCGGAGTGGTCACGGGCGCGGTCTGAGCGAAGCCTTCAATCGGCGCCAGGTCGAACACGATCGCCAGAGCAAGAATGGATGCGCGGATTCGTCGCGGAACGGATTTCATGAGAAAGGTTCCCCCCCGTTGGTGGTTGGAGCCTGCCCGAGCACGCGCTTTCGATCGCGTGACGGCGACAGTGATACGATTTCGAGATCGCCGGGTGCTGGAGGACGAAGGCCGCGGTTTGCGCGACCTCCCCTATCTCAATAAACCACGATAGCTCTCCTGGGTATCGCGCCGCCTTCGCTCCGAGCGCCTGCAATTGTCCCATTAGGTTGTAAAAAGTCATCGAGCCGAGAGCCGGACCTCGCGCCGTGACGGGGCTCATCGCACGACGTCAAGAAACCCGGGCCGGCGGCGCTCAAGCGCTTTGCGCCTACTTCCGTAACACCGGTGCCGCGGACTTCAATCCGACAGCGCGGCAGGGCCGCAAGGCTTTGAAGTCCGTTATCGCTGATGCGCAGTGACGAGGCCACTGAGACGCAAGAATCCAACATCCGTGACGTCGCGCGACCACATATTGACGTGCGTGAGCGAAGTGAGGCCATAAGAACCACCCACAGCACGAATCGCCGATATGGTTTCGTTCTGAACGCGGGCCCTGTGCACGAGCCAACCCAGCGCCGCGCTCAGCGCCACGACAGCGAGCATGCTCGCCCGGACGGAAAGTTTGAAGCGCCACGCACGCGCGCGACGCTTCGGCTCGGCTGCGACAGAATCTGGCTCGGCCATGAAACACTCCGTTGTTCGTTTCAGAGGCGCCCGGGCAAAGTCGGCCTCGTGAAAGTATTGCACCCGAAGACCGAGTAGCTCCCGCGTACTTTCGGCGAAGGACCGTTGAATTAACCCAAGAGCCGAAGCGCATTGCGCACGGCGTCGATCAAGGCGTGCGTGAACGCCGGCACGGCGAGGTTGCCGCTCTTGCGCCAGCAAATGTTAGGGGGACTGCCGACCGCAGAGGAGGTGGGGTGATGAGACATCGCGTGCCGGATGTCTATAATCTATTGAGACGCCGGTGCCTCGTGGCAGCGAGGCTGCGGAGCAGGGGACCGGTATTGTCAGGACGTCAAGTCGCGCTGGCCGGAGTAGCCAATCGATGGTCGATGTACAAAACGGGCGAGCGAGGTGGGAGCTGGCGGCCGAGTCGATCGTGGTGAAGCTGCGCTGGTTCGGCGTGGTCATGGGTTACATCCTGGTTCAGACGCGCACCGGGCTGCACGATCCCTGGGCGGTGCGGGCCTTTCTGGCCCTGGGGGCCGGCTACGCGGCGCTCGACCTGGCTTTCTGGCGGATGGGGGAAGTGTTCCTCAAGCGCTGGCCGCTCTTCGTGTCGCTCATGGAGTCGGTATTCATCGCACTGCTGTGCTATCACGACACCGGGCTAAGTAGCCCGTTTCGATGGTATTACCTGCTGTCCTTGATCTGCTGCTCGATTCGTTATCGCTCGGTCGTCGCCTGGTGGACGCTGGCGTTTCATAGCTTGAGCTTGTTTGGGCTCTTGTGGGCCTTGGGCACGCCGTCGCCCTGGCAATCAACCCTGCCGTTGACCTTGACGATCATGGTGTGGGTGACGTGGGCGAGCTCGTCGCTGGCGGGGTCGCTGCACGCGGCGGGCGAAGAGCTGGCGCGGCTCAACGGCGAACTGGCGCGCACGCGCCAGGAGCTCGAACAGCGCGTCGAGGAACGCACCGACGCGCTGCGGGCGTCGCAAGCACGCGTGATCCAGCAGGAGAAGATGGCTGCCTTCGGCCTCCTGGCGGCGGGCATCGCTCATGAAGTCGGCAATCCGCTGGCCGCGGTCAGCTCGATCGTGCAGATTCTCAAGCGCAAGCGCCCCGAGGCGTACACGGCCGAAAAGCTCGACCTGGCCGCGCGGCAATTGCAGCGCATCGAGCGGACGATTCGCGAGCTGATCGACTTTTCGCGGCCGGCGTCGACCGTCGCCACCAAGATCCGGATTGCTGAAATCGTCGACGAGGCGCTCGGCATCGCCAAGTACTACCAGCGCACCAAGGAACGGTCGATCACCACCGAGATCGAGCCTGGACTGCCGGTGCTCGAGGGGGTGCGCGACTACCTCACGCAGGTGGTGCTCAACCTCGTCTTGAACGCCATCGACGCCACCCTTGACCAGGGGCGCATTCACGTGGCCGCTCGCACCGAGGGGCCGGAGCTTGTTCTCTCTGTCGAGGACGACGGCCGCGGTATTTCGATTGCCGACCGGTGCCGTCTCTTTCAGCCCTTTTTCACGACCAAGCCACATGGCACGGGCCTGGGGTTGTACGTCAGCAGGCAGATTCTCGAAGATTTCGCCGCCACGCTGTCGTTTCGTTCCGAGCCGGGCGCGGGCTCGACGTTTTTTGTGCGGCTGCCGCTGGCGCGGGAAGGCGACTGCGAATCAAGCGGCGACCTCGCGCCCGCGGCAGGCCGGCCGACGAGCCTGATGCAGCCAGTGCCAAGTGCAACGTGAAAGGTGAAAAATGCCAAATGCAGCATCCGGGGGCACCCGAGACGAGGCTTCATGAGTACCGGCGCGGCGGAAGGTTTGACTAGCGCAGTCAAGGCTCGCCTGGCGGCGCGGCCGCGGGGCCGGATCTTGGTCGTGGACGACGAAGAGGTCATCGCCGCCACGCTGAGTGAGTTCCTGGAGGGCGAGGGGTTCGACGTCAGGGGGGCGCGCGACCTCAGCTCGGCGCTCATCGAGGTCGAGGCCTTCGAGCCCGAAGTCGTGCTCTGCGACGTGCAGCTTCCGGGCGCCGACGGCATCACGGTGCTCAATCGCACGCTGTCGCTGCGCCCGGAAACGCTGTTCATCATGATCACGGCCTACGCCACGGTCGAAAACGCCGTCGCGGCGTTTCAGCGCGGGGCGCATGACTACCTGATGAAGCCGGTGTTGTTTGAAGACCTGCTTGCCAAGATCGAGCGGCTCATCCGCTATCGGCGCTTGCTCCAGGAAAATCAGGCGCTGCGGCGCCAGCTTCACGGCCGCACCGACTTCGGCGCGCTCGTGGGCGAGAGCAACGTGATGAAGACGGTCAAAACACTGATTCGCAAGGTCGGCCCGACGTGGACCACCGTGCTCATCACTGGTGAGTCGGGGACGGGCAAGGAGCTGGTCGCCCGCGCGCTGCACGCGCTTGGGCCTGCGCCCGACGAGATGTTTCTGGCGGTCAACTGCCCGGCCATTCCCAACGACCTTTTAGAGAACCAGCTCTTCGGCCATGTGCGGGGGGCCTATACCGGCGCCGATCGCGACTGGCCAGGCCTGTTCGTGACGGCCGGCCGCGGCACGGTGTTTCTTGACGAGATCGGCGAACTGGCGCGCTCGACCCAGGCGAAGATCTTGCGCCATCGAAAACAAGGAGGTGCTGCCGGTGGGCGCAACCCGCCCGCAGTCGTTCGCCGCCCGGCTGTTGACCGCGACCAATAAGGACCTCGCGGCCGAAGTCGCCGCCGACCGGTTTCGAGCGGACCTGTATTACCGGCTCAACGTGGTGTCGATCCATCTGCCGCCCTTGCGCGAGCGCCGCGACGACGTCCCCGACTTGGTGGCCGCGCTTTTGGCCAAGCACGCCAAAAACCAAGGCAAGCGGGTCGACGGCGTCGACAACGCCACGATTCGCGGCTTGATGGCGGCGCGCTGGACCGGCAATGTGCGCGAGCTCGACAACCTGCTGGAGCGCGCCGTCATCCTGAGCGAGGGACCGATCCTCACCCCCGATGATTTTCCCGCGGGACTGTTTGTCGAGCCCGAAGCTGAAGCGGGCGCTCCCGGAGACAACCTCCGAAGCGCGGTGCGCAACTACGAGCGCCAGCATATCCAGCGGGTTTTGCGCGACTGCGGCGATGACAAGCGCGACGCCGCGCGACGTCTCGGCATGGGCCTTTCGTCCCTCTACCGCAAGCTCGACGAGCTGGGAATCAAACCGTCGTGAGGCAATTCAAGACGGCGTATCTCTCACACGAGAGGGCGTCGCCGCTGGCGATCCAGGGCGGTTTGTCGCCTGCGACGCCGGCGCCCTGGCTCCGTCCGACTGCGCGGGGCAGTCGCGAGCGGACTTGTCGGCAGGCGCCGAGCGCACACGGTCGGTCACGTCGATGAAGCGGAACATCTGGGACCACGTGGAGTAGTAGTTGCGGTCGGGCAATAACGGCAGGCCCGCGCCGAAATAGGCGTTCAAGACAATCCGGAAGCTGTTGACGGGCGTGATGCTTTGATAGATGCCGTGCGCAGCGGCCTCTGCGCCGGAAAGTAATAGGCATTGAGGATGCTCATCCTTTCCACGAGGTCGGTCTCAAGGGCGCTCGTGGTCGAGAGGCCCAGGCCCGAACCGTGGTCGGACTGGAGGATAATGATCGGCGGCGCCGCCGAGTTGGCCAGGATGCCCTCGATCGTCTGCTGGATCTGGCCGGTGAGAAACGTGGCCTGGTCGCGGTAGCCTTTCTTGTAATGGTCGCGGTCGCCGTAATAGCCGCGGAACAGCTCGCCGTCGGTCAAGTAAAACTGGCGCTTGCGCTGGCCGACATCTTCGCCGTGTTCACCGAAGACGAATGGCGGATGAGGCGAGAGAATGTGGGCGAAGGTAAACGTGGGCGCCCGCCAGCGCGCAACCCTGGGGAGCTCGCGCAACGTATACAGCGTGCGCTCTCGCGAGCGCGTGTATGAATCGCCGGACCCCGGGCCTGGCCAGAACCACAAAAGCGGCGTACGGTCGATGAGCAAACGATGGAAAGAGGTTGAATACCAGAACGGCGTCAGGTAGTTCTCGGCCTCCGGGTGCTCGGTTTCGTCGAAGCCGCTGGCAAACGTGACGAACTGGTAGCCAAGCCCGCGGAACGTGCGGACGAGCGCCGCGTCGCCGATCCAGGGCGCAAGCTGCGTCCTATCGGTCGATTCGGGATCGATGAGACCGTTCAAATAGACCGCATTGAGCGACGAAGAAAGCGACAGCGGCGTTTGGCAGTAGTTGGCGGTGCTGTGGCGCGCGATCGTGAATCCCTTGCCGGCCAACCACTCGATGAACGGGCGATTGTCGAAGCCGAACCGATCGAGCATCACGTCGGAGCGCGCATAGCCATCAAGGATGATGTAATAGATGTCGGGACGGTGCTCGATCGGGTGTGCGGTGGTGTAAGCGGGTGGAAGCTCGGCGTGCACGGCCGGTGCGTCCGGCGCCGTTGCCGCGCTCGACGGCTGGCGCAGGCGGATCCGGGCGATCGTCGCCGCGGGCTGCAAAATAAGAATCAGGGCGAAGACGTTGAGGCAAAGCGTCCAGCGCCCGGGGTCCTTCAACCGCGTCGCGATCACCCAAGCGAGCGCGGTCGCCCCCAAGAGTTCGCCGCCTATAACCGCGGGTACCCAGATGTGCACCGGGTGCGCAACCCAAACACGTGCGACGATGTAGTTAAGCCATAGGTCGAGCCAGGGCGACGCCAGGACGACGGTATAGAAAACGGCCACTGCCAGAACCGTCACGAGGCCGGCTTTGACGGTATCTCGGATCAAGAGCCACAGTACCGCCCACGCTGTGAGCCCAGCCGCCATGCTCAGCAACAGCGGCTCCGTCAGCTCTGGGAGCGGCACCATCGTCGCGTTTTGCGCATAAAACGCCACCGCCGGATAAGGCGCTAACAAGAACGGGAAGAAGACCCACCTGTGAGCCTTCCAGTTCATAAGTCGCTCCGGCGCAACAAAGTTGATACTTCGGCCTCAATCGCCGGCGCGGGCACGTGGCGTTGCGTCGAGATCGCGGCGTCCGTCGCTCGTCCGAAGATTATAAGCGACAAATCTTCAGCGCGTAGCCCTCGCTCATGTAGTCGAAAATGCCGGCTTGGTCGGCGACATGGCGATGGAATCAATTCTTAATTAGTGTTAAGGCGCCGGCCCGGCGGATCTGGGCAGCGCCAAGGCGCAAGCTCCTGGCGTGTTTAGGGGAGTGTTACGCGGCCGCCGCTGGCGCAGATGGTGTCGCCGGTCATGAAGCTTGATTCCTCGCTCAAGAGGAAGCGGATGACCGCCGCGATCTCTCCAGGCTGACCGATCCGGCCCATCGGCGTATCGGCCACCACGCGGTTCGTCGCTTCATCGGGAAGGACGTGGGCCATCTCGGTCTCGATCAGCCCGGGCGCGACGCAGTTGATGCGCACGTTGTGGGGCGCAAAGGCTTCACCGCAGCAGCGCGCCAGCGCGATGACTCCCGCTTTGGACGAGGCGTAGTGGATCTGCATCTTCCGCGGCCGCAGCGCCGCCACCGACGAGACGAGCACGATTCGCCCGAATCGGCGCGCGATCATCTCGTCCTTCACCGCAAACACGACCAGGAACGCCCCGCTCAAGTTGACGTCGATCGTCTCGCGCCAGCGGTCAAAAGACAGGCTCGTGTGCTCGCAAAGATTGCTGATCGCGCCGCAATGCGCCAAAAGGTCTATCGGACCAAGCTGGGTGCGCGATTGCGAGACGAGGTGGGCAACCTGCTCAGGCTGCGCGACGTCGCACGCCACGCAGATCGCTCTGCGGCCCAGAGCCTCGATCTCGGCGACGACTTCTTTGGCCTCGCGCGCTCGCGTCGCATAACTGATTGCCACATCGGCCCCTTCGCGCGCCAGTCGCAACGATGTGGCCCGGCCGATGCCTCGAGATCCACCCGTGACCAGAGCCACGCGATCGGCAAACGCGCCATTGTCAGGCATGGAAAACTCCGAGCGACTCGCACGTGGCGACGATCTGGCTCCAGGTCGTCGAGTCGAGCTCGATGCCTTCGCGAAGCTTGCGAGCTCGTGAGCGTGCCTCGGGCTCGCCGGGCATGAGGATCTCGCCGTCGGGCGTGACGGTGCGGGCGCTCTTGACGTGGGCGATGAACGCGGCGATCTCGGTCGCGAAGCCGTTCTCGGTGCCAAAGTACGCGGGGTCGAAAAAGATGCTCAGCATGTTGTTGGCAACGCGGTCGACGCCGAAATGGCTGCAACCGCCGCCTGTGAGTGCGCCGGCGAGTACCTCGGCGAGCACGCTCAAGCTGTACCCCTTGTGGCCGCCCAGCGGAACGATGGCGCCCGGCGGCGACGCATAGAACGCCTTGGGGTCGTTGGTCGGCCGCCCCTGGTTGTCGACGATGCAACCCTCGGGCACCGTCGCCCCCTTGTTGAATGCGACCTTGATCTTGCCCTCGGCAATCGTGCAGGTCGAGATATCGACCACGATCGGCGGCGAGCCCGCGACCGGCACGCCCGCTGCGATCGGATTGGCCGACAGCCTGCGCTCCGTGCCGCCAAAGGGCGCGACCAGTATTCCGCCGCCGCTGGTATTCACAAAATGCAGCGAGACCTTGCCCGCCCTGGCCGCCAGTTCGGCCCAGTCGCCGATCCGGCCCAGATGGCCCGAGTTCCGCAGCGCCACCACCGACACGCCCTGGCGCGCTACCTTGCCGATGCCCAGCCGGGTCGCCTCCTCGCCCATGACCTGGCCGAAGCCGAACTGGCCGTCGACGATCGCAAGCGCGTCATTCTCAAAAACCATCGCGAGCGACCGGTTCGCCAGCACTTTACCGGCGCGCAGCCAAGCGACATACGCGGGAACGCGAATCACTCCGTGCGAGTCGTGCCCGACGAGGTTGGCCATCACCAGGTAATGAGCAATCCGCCGGAATTCGGCCGGTTCGCAGCCGGCCGCGGCGAAAATGTCGGCGACCAGTTGCACGAGCCGCTCATACGCGATGATCAAGGGCTGCCGCCTTCAAGATGGCCGGCGCGGCTCAAGCGATCAGGTCATGAACGACCCGTCCCTCGACGTCAGTGAGCCGCATGTCGCGGCCGCCGTGGAAGTAGGTTAAGAGCGTATGGTCAAAGCCCAGAAGGTGCAAGATGGTGGCGTGCAGGTCGTGAACGTGAACTTTGTTTAAGGCGGCCGCATAGCCGAACTCGTCGGTCGCACCGTAGGTCTGGCCCGCTTTGACGCCTCCGCCGGCGAGCCAGGCGGTGAATCCGCGCGGGCTGTGGTCGCGCCCCTTGCCCCCCTGGCCGGTCGGTGTGCGGCCGAACTCGCCCGTCCAGACCACCAAGGTGTCGTCCAGGAGCCCGCGCCGCTTGAGGTCGGTGAGCAAGGCCGCGATCGGCTGGTCGGTCTCGCCGCAATGCAGCTCGTGGTTCTTGTTGACGTCGCCGTGGGCGTCCCAGTTTTCGTCGAGGTGTCCGCCGCCGGAATAGACCTGCACGAACCTCACGCCGCGCTCGACCAGCCGGCGCGCCAGGAGACACCGCCGGCCGAAGCGTTCGGTGCGCGGATCGTCGAGCCCGTAAAGCCGGCGCGTTTCGGCGGTTTCGCTGGCAAGGTCCACGGCCTCGGGCGCGCTCGCCTGCATGCGGAACGCCAGTTCGTAACTGGCGACGCGCGCGGCCAGTTCCGGGTTGTCGGAGCTCGAGCGGCCGTTCCGCAGGCTTAGCTTTGCCAGGAGATCGATCTGGTTGCGTTGTTGCTCGGCCGTGATTCCGCGCGGCGGGCGCAAGTTCAAAATCGGATCTCCGCTGGTGCGGAACGTCGTTCCCTGGTAGGTCGCCGGCATGAAGCCCGAACCCCAGTTGGGCGGGCCCGAGATCGGACCGCCGCGATGGTCGAGCAACACCACGTAACCCGGCAGGTTCTGGTTGACCGTCCCCAGCCCGTACGTGACCCACGAGCCCAGGCTCGGATACCCTTGCCGCAGAAACCCGGTGTTCATCTGCAAGAGCCCCGAGCCGTGCGCGAAGCTGTCGGCGTACATGCTGCGGATCACCGCCACGTCATCCAGGCAGCGCGCCATGCGGGGATACAGGTCTGAAATCGCCGTTCCGGCCTGCCCGTGCTGCGCAAACCTGCGCGACGAGGCGAGCAGCAGCCCCGGATTACGTCCCTTCAACACGGGGTCTTGATCGAGAACCGGAATCGGCTTGGCGTGGTACTTCGCCAGCGCAGGCTTGGGGTCGAACGTGTCGACCTGGCTCACCCCGCCGTACATGAACAGGACGATACAGGCCTTGGCCTTGGGTGGGAACTGAGGCGCCTTGGGGGCCAGCGGAGCATCGTGTGACGGCTCCGGCTCTAGGGCTGCGGCCGGCCGCGTGAAAAACCCGTCATCAGCCAGTACCGTCGCCAGCGCGGTCCCGACGAAGCCGCCGCCCATTTCCCAGAGAAACTCGCGCCTGGTGCGGCCGCACGGAGTGAAGGCGCGGGTCGTGGGCCGGTCGCCACCGTCATTGCCGTTCATCTCTCTGCCCTCACCAGGTCGCGGTCGTGCGGCCTGCTAGTTGATCGAAACAAACTCGTTGATGTTGAGCACGACAAGGCAAAACGACTCGAGCGCCAGCCTGCGCGCGTCGGGCGCCCGGCCCGCTGCTGTGTTTGCCTGCTGATCGAGCTGAATCTGCCGCTCCTGCCGGCCGAGGAACAGAAGCGCGGCATGCAGCTCGTCGTCGCGAGAAGCGCGCGCCAGCGCCAGCTCAAACGCCCGGTGCACCTGCGCGCGGGGGCGTCGCCGGCCTCGCGCGCCAACCGCGCGGCCAGGTGCTGCGCCTGCTCATGAATGAACGACCCGTTCAAGAACGTGAGCGCCTGCGGGCCGGTCGTCGATACGATGCGGCGCTCGCAGCTACTGGTGTTGTCGGGCGTGTCGAGGAGCTCGAGCTCGGGCACGCCCAGGCTGCGCTTGGCAAAGATGTAGACGCTGCGGTGCGCTTGTTCGCGCTGGTCCGACTTGCCCCAACCGTCGCCGGGCCTTGATTGACCGGCCAGAACAGCCTGGGCGAGGGTGGGATAGACGCTGTGGCCGGCCATCCGTGGGTTGAGCCGGCCGCTCACCGCGAGAATCGAATCGCGCACGGCCTCGGCCTCCAGGCGCCGCGGCGCCAGCGCCAGAGCAGCTTGTCGCCCGGGTCGCGCCTGGGCGGCCTCGACGTCCAGCGCGCTTGAGAGCTGGTAGGCGCGCGACAGCACGATCATTCGCTGCAATGGCTTGAGCCGCCAGCCCGATGCCACCAGCTCACACGCCAGCCAGTCAAGCAGCTCGGGATGGCTGGGGGCCTCGCCCATCAAGCCGAAGTCGTTGGACGACGCGACCAGTCCCTCACCGAAGTGAAACTGCCAGATCCGGTTGACGATCACCCGAGCGGTCAAGCAATTGTCCGGGGCTGTCAGCCAGCGGGCCAGCCAGAGCCTGCGGCCGGTCGATCGACTGGTGGGCTGGGGCGCTCGCGTGGGGCCGGCCCCCAGCGCCGCCGGCACGGCCGGCTCGACAGCTACGCCCGGCCGAGTCGGGTCGCCGCGCTTCAACACGTGGGTCGCCGGGGCCTTTGCACCGTCTTCGTACCAGATGTACGCATGCGGCGGTTCGGCGGGCCGCGCCGCCAACACCGTCGCGAGCCGCTCGTCGAGCGGCTTGAGCGCAGCCCTGACTTCTGCGGGCGCGAGGGCGCGAGCCTCGTCCTCGAGCTTCTGCGCAGAGAGCCGCACGATGTCCCGCTCGGCGGCTGTGCGCGTGGGCGCGGCGCGGCGGAATGCCGCGGTTTCTCTGGGCGTCAGCGACGTGCGCGGCGGCGCCGGCCGGCCATCCTTCGGCTTTTGGGGCGGGGCGAAGAGCGCGCTTAACTCCGGACTCAAGAGGCCCTCGATCCGCTCCCAGACACTGGCGAACTCGGCATCGGACTTCGCGGTCGCGGCGCGATAACGCAAAAGATCAGCCTCAGTACCGACCGGACGGTCGAGGTCGGTGCGGTCGTTTTGCGGGCGCTTGAGCGGCTGGAAGATCGCGAGCATCCGGTAATAATCGACTTGCGTGAACGGCTCGAACTTGTGGTCGTGGCACCGGGCGCACCGCAGCGTCACGCCCACGAACGCCGTCGCCGTCGTTCCCAGCACGTCGTCAAGCTGGTCGTAGCGGTCGACGCCAGGATCGGCCGGCTCGTCGTCCCAGGTCCCGAGGCGCAGGAACGTGGTGGCGATTTGCGCCTCGGCATCTGAGCCTTCCAGCTCGTCGCCGGCCAGTTGTTCGGTGACGAAGCGATCGTACGGCTTGTCGCGATTCAGGGCGTCGATCACATAATCGCGGTAGCGCCAGGCGCTGGGCTTGGCGCCGTCGCGCTCGTAGCCGTTGGTCTCGGCGTAGCGCACGACGTCGAGCCAGTGCCGCGCCCAGCGTTCCCCGTACTGCGGGCTCGCGAGCAGGCGATCCACCACCTTGGCGACCGCGGCCGGGGATTCATCTGCGGCGAACGCCGTGACCTCGACGGGATTCGGCGGCAGCCCGATCAGGTCGAGATACAGCCGGCGAATCAGCGTGCGGCGGTCGGCCGCAGCGACCGGCTTCACCCCGGCCGCATCCATCCGGGCTTTGACGAACCGGTCGATCGGGTTCTGCGTCCAGCCCGCGTCGGCGACGTCCGGCAGCTCGGGCCGTCGAGCCGGCACGAACGCCCAGTGCTTCGTGCTGGTATCGGCGCTGTCGCCGGCCTCTGCGCTCGGCACGACGGCCACGCCACCGAGGGCCAAACCCAGCGCGAGGAGGCCGATCGTGCCGTGCGTCGATCTCATGGGCCATCGATCCGGTGGGAGCGGCAGGGCAGGAGGCAAGCCGGGGACGGCGATGGATCACGCCGAACCCTCTTTAAAAATATCAGATCCGCAGCTCAGGTGAAACACTCTTTAAAAGGATGTCAAACATTTTGCGAACGGTGTGGAGTGAGGCCTTGACCAGCCCACCGAAAACGCCGAAGTTTGAAGGGATGATTCAGAACTCCACTCAACAGGTTGAGGAGAAGCCAATGCGCATGTATCTCGCAGCAGGCATCGCCGCCGTGGTCGTGTCGATCGTCGTTGTGGGGCTTGCGCCGGCGGGAGATGTCGTTTCGTCGGGCCCGAAGGTTGGTACTTACGTTGGGCGGTTTGAGGTCGAGGACATCACCGGGCCCAACAAAGGCTCGTTCCTGTGTTATCGCTGCCAGTACTCGCTCAGCCCTGTTGTGTGCGTTTTTGCCCGCAGCACATCCGAGTCGTTGGCCAGCTTGATCAAGCAGATCGACGGCAAGATCTCCGCGAACGCGGAGCTCAAAAGCTTCGTCGTGCTCTTCGGCAGAAACGATGAAAATGCGCCTGAAGAGCTCACGAAGCTGGCGGCCAAGGCTGGCGTGAAGAATGTCCCGCTCACCCTCAGCCCCGGCCCAAATGGCCCGGGCGGCTACTCTATCTCGAAGGATGCCGACGTCACCGTCGTCATGTGGCATAAAAACATCGTCAAGAGCAGCCTTGCTTACAAGGGCGAGCTTACCGACAAAGACCGAGACGCCATCTTGGCCGAGATCCCCAAGATTCTAACCCGTTGACCGTCACTCTCGGCAGCGATTCCTTTCGCTGAACTCCTGCTACGCGACCCCGCTCAAGCCGACTTCCCCGCCGACCCGGGCACCTCGCCCGGGTCAGTTTATTTCGCCTCCCCAGAACCGCGGCTCAACAGCAAATCTGCCGTCGGCGACAGAGACACCTCGTCATTTCACTCAGTTTAATCAGAACAGCCAAAATTCCCAAAATAGAGGCCTGGCACAAAATCTGGCGGGTTTGCGCTAGATGGACAGCGCTGGATTCCTTGGCTTCTTCCGTCGTCGGCTCCCTTGCCTTTTCGGCCACACGACTGCTTCAATTCGGCGCATTAACGGCGAAATTTTTGGTTTGCCAAAATCTGCTATTGAATTAGTCGAATATTGCAGTTAGAGTACCCGTCTCCGTTCGGGATAAGACTGTTGGCAGCGAGGATCCGAAGATGCGTGTTGGTGGCCAGGATCGACGTGGTGGCGGCGGCTTTACGCTGATCGAGCTGCTGGTGGTCATCGCGATCATCTCGGTCTTGATCGCCTTGCTCTTGCCGGCCGTTCAGGCGGCCCGCGAGGCGGCACGGCGGGCGCAGTGCGTCAACAACCTGAAGCAGATCGGGCTGGCCATCGCCAACTACGAGTCAGCCATCGGCTGCATCGTGCCGGGATACATCAGTTACTGCAACAGCGGCAACTGCAACTCGGCCGCAGCGGCAACCCTGCCGCCACAGATCGCGGTGCCGGGCTACAATCCCGACCCGCACTCGCTGGACAGCGGCCCGGGATGGGGCTGGTTGGCCATGCTGCTGCCCTATGCCGAGCAATCGCCGCTGTATGCGGCGATGAACGTCAATCTTCCCACCTGGGTCGCCGCCAACGGCACGGTGGTGATCACTCAGATCAACATCTTCCTTTGCCCGTCGGCGAACAACCCGACCCCGACGTGCCCGATGGTCGACGCCAACCTGAACCTGCTGCCAGTGGCGAACCAGTACTTCGCCCGCGCCAACTACCAGTACAACATGGGCTGGAACGACACGAGCATGACGCCGCCTAATGTCAATTACGACGATCCTGTGCTGGGAGATAACGGTCCGCTCTACCGGAATAGCCGCGTTCCCTACGCCGGGGTGACCGACGGACTGAGCAACACGGTCTTCGCGAGTGAGAAGACACCTTATCTGGCCGATGCCAGTTGGGTGGGGATCATTCCCGGCTACCGGCACTTCGCCTACGGCGCCTTTGCCAGCCTGGGGACCGGCGGCTTGGGGGTCAACTACGATTACCCCGGCGCCATCCTTGCGTCCCACAGCGGCCCATCGCTCTACGAAGACCCGGTGGTGATCCACCCGCCGAACAGCCCCCTCGGTCACACCGACGAGTTCTACTCGCTGCACCCCGGCGGCGCCAACGTGCTGATGGGGGACGGCTCCGTTCGGTTCGTCAAGCAGACGATTAACTTGCTGACCTGGCAGGCTCTGAGTAGCCGCAGCAACGGGGAGGTGATCAGTGCCGATTCCTACTGAACCGCGAGCGTCCGGCCGACGAATTGGCTCCGGATGCGCGGCCATGGCTCGCGAACGACCTTGCTTGTGTGGCTCGCGCTGTCGCTCACCGGCTGCGGCGAGCCGTCGGTTCGCGAGCTCAAGAATCGCCGCGAGCTCGAGGCCCTTTTGACGGCCATCTCGCTCAAGAACCAGAAAGAGCTGGACAAGGACATCCAGCGGATCGAGGATCGCCACGCCTCGGGCGAGCTCTCCGACGCAAGCTACAAGGACCTCCGGGCAGATCATCAAGAAGGCCCAGGCAGGCGACTGGGCCGGAGCCGAGAAACAGGCGTATGAGATGCGCGAGTCGAAGCCGTTTTTCCAGTGAGCGGAAAGGAACTCGTGTGACGATGAAGAAACGGGCCTACGCGTCTGCCTTGATCGCCGTCATCGCCTTGTCAGCGGCCTGGACGGGGTTGATGCTCTACAGACAGCGTCCCGCTCTGCCGGTTGCCGGCTTACTCCACCGGTCGACGGTCGATCCGACGGTCGACCGCGGCGGCCATTCGCGAGGCATCGTGCAGGTCAATCTGTTGCGGCAGATCATGGCCGACCGGGCGCGGGCCGTGCCCGCCGAGCCGGAGACCGGCCACAAAGTCGCGACTCAGAGCCACCCCTTGCTCGACCACCCCGCGCCGCCGGTCGTGCTCAACGACGCATGGGGAAAAACCTGGAACCTGCACGAGGAAGCTCGCGGCGGGCCGGTCGTCGTTGTCTTCTACCTGGGCTCGACTTGCATGGCCTGCGTCACCCATTTGACCGAGCTCGACGTGGCCATGGCGCGATTCACGCGCGCAGCGCGCGCGGGTGCTGGCGATCAGCGGCGACACCCCGGAGTTTTCGCTGGAACGTATGCACAAGTACGGCGATTTGCAGATCCCGCTCTTGAGCGATGCCGACCATGCGGTCTCCTGGGCCTACGGCGTCTGGAAGGCAGTCGCAGGGGGTGGCAACGACGACGGCGAGGCGCAGCACGGCTACGTTCATCGTCGACCGTGATGGCGTGGTTCGCTGGGCCTATGTCGGCGATCGTCCGTTCACCGACATCGAGGCGCTCTTGACCGAGGTTCGCGCGCTCGATCCCGAGCCAGGTGGTCTGGCCGCACAGTAGCCATCGCTCAGGGACGCCCGTGCCGTTGATTTTGCATTTTGCACTTCCCACGTGACACGTTTACACCATGACTATTGAGAACATCTCCCGGCTGATGCTCCTGGCGATCATCGCGCTCTTCATGCCCATCGGCCTCTATTATCGCTTCAGGTCGTTCACCGGCGAGCGGCTTTCGCGGCGCGATGAGGGACTATTCGTCATGGTCGCGCTCCGCCTGGCGGGGCTGGGATTTTGGCTGGGATTGCTGGCGTACCTGATCAATCCCGCCTGGGTGAACTGGTCCGAGGTCCCGTTGCCGGGCTACTTGCGCTGGTCGGGATTTCCGCTGGGCACCCTGGCCGTGCTCTGGTGTGGCTGGATGCTGCACACGCTGGGTTCGAACCTAACCGACACGGTCAACGTGCGGGCCACGGCCACGCTCGTGACGAGCGGTCCTTATCGCTGGGTGCGCCATCCGATGTATCTCGGTGTCGTGGCGCTCGTCGTGTCCGTGAGCGTGATCGCCGCCAGTGCCTTGATTGCATTCTTCGGTGCCCTGGTCGTTGCGATGATCCTCGTCAGAACGCCGACGGAAGAAGCAAAGCTTATGGAGCGTTTTGGCGGGGCTTACCGCCAGTACGCGAGCCGGACCGGCCGCTATTTGCCGCGGCTTCCATGAGCTGGTCGTACCGGGCCTTCAATCGAGCCACGATCTCGGCATGCTGCGCGGACACGTCGTGCTGCTCGGACGGGTCGTTCTCGAGGTCGAACAGCGCCATCGCGCCGGTTGAGTCGCCAGTGCGCACGCCAGGGTACTGTGACGGATGCGCTTGTTCGTAGGGTGCCAGGATCGTCACTCCGTCGGGCCCGCGCGGGTCGACCCAGGGCGCGCCAGGTGCCAGCGCGGCGTGATCGACAGCCGGCAGGACGTGCAGCTTCCACCGCGCGTCGCGCACCGTCGACGGCTGCGGCCCTTGCTGGCCGACGATGACGTCATGGGCGCTGGGCGTTTTTCCCGATAGGACCGGCAGCAGATCGACGCCATCGATCATGCGGTCGGGCGGTGCCAGCACGCCCGTGGCGGCCACGACCGTTGCAAACAAATCCATCGTCACCGCCAGTCGCAGGACAGACGTTGCCGGTGGGAACCCGGCCCGGCCAGCGCACGATGCACGGCACACGGAAGCCCCCTTCCCAGGTGGTGCTCTTCATCCCGCGCAGTCCGCCCGTGCTGCCCCCATACCAGGGACCGTTGTCGCTCGTGAAGATGACGAGAGTCCGGTCCTCGAGTCCGAGGTCCTTGACCCGGGCAAGAACCTGACCGACGCTCCAGTCGAGCTCCGCCATCACGTCGCCGTAGAGCCCCGCGCCGCTTTTCTTGTAAAAGCGTTCCGAGCAGGCGAGCGGCTTGTGCGGCATGGCGTGGGCGAAGTAGAGAAAGAACGGACGGTCGCGATTGCGGTTGATGTAGCGGAGCGCGCGCTCGGTATATCTCCTGGTCAGGGTCGCCTGGACGATCGGATACTCGACCTCCTTTTCGCCGTCGAGCAACCTGACGGGCCGCATGTCGTTGCTGAAAGGGATGCCGAGATATTCATCAAAACCGCGGCGTGTCGGCAAGTATTCGGGCGCCTTGTGGCCGAGATGCCATTTGCCGACCATTGCAGTCGCATAACCGGCGTCGTGCAGGACTTGGGCCAGCGTGACTTCGTCGAGCGGTAAATGCCGCGCGTCGGCCGCGGGGCTGTCGTCGGGCGCGGGGTTAGCCGTCAGACCACACCGGAAGGGGTATCGGCCTGTCAGAAGCGCGGCGCGTGTCGGTGCGCAGAACGGCACAGGCGTATTGAACTGCACCAGCCGCACGCCCTCGGCGGCCATCTGGTCGAGGTTCGGCGTCTTGAACCGCGGATGGCCGTAGCAGCCGAGGTCGCCATAGCCCAGGTCATCGGCGAGAATAACAATGATGTTCGGCTGCAACGCGGGGCGCGGTGTCTGGATGGCGTCTGAGGGGCCGAGCCCGGCGACCGCGGCCAGCGCTGCGAAGAGAGTGCTCATGCGATCTTTCCTGGAAGCCGTGGCATGGTTTTGGGTGCGACAACAGTTTATCGAGCGGATGGTTCGAGAAAAACGGGGCTCACCGGCTGGAGCCTGCCGGCGAGCGAAAAAAAATGGAACCTTCAGGCGGCGGCGCGGCGTTTATTCACAATGACGGTGGACGGACCAGGGAGACGTGCCATGGCGGTCAAGAAGAGCGGCCCGGCGCTGAAGGACCTGCGCATCCTCTTCAACGTGGGGGTGCTCGGCACCCTGTCCGACGGTCAATTGCTGGAGCGGTTTACGACCGGGCTGGGCGAAGCGCGCGAGCTGGCCTTCGCAGCCTTGGTCGAGCGGCACGGGGCGCTTGTCTACCGCGTTTGCCGGGCAGTACTGGGCGACAAGCACCAGGCCGACGACGCTTTTCAGGCGACGTTCCTCGCCCTGGCCCACAAGGCGCACTCGCTCTGGGCGCGCGACTCGCTGGCCCCCTGGCTGCACCAGGCCGCAATTCGGGCAGCGCGCCATGATCGAGCGGCCCAGTTGCGGCGGCAAGCGCACGAACGGGCCGCGGCTTTCCTTCGGCCCGAGCGAATCGAGCCGGTCGAGCCGCGCGATGGCCTCGAGTGGGTGCTGCACCAGGAGATCGAACGCTTGCCCCACCACTACAAAAGCGCGATCGTACTGTGCGATCTCGAGGGCCGGACTTACGAGCAAGCGGCCCGCCATCTGGGTTGCGCGGTCGGCACGATCAAGAGCAGGCTGGCGCGGACGCGACAAGCTCCAGGGGCGGCTCTTGCGCCGGGGCATCGCTCCCGCGGTTGGCATGACGACAGCGGCGGTCGCGACCGCCCGGGCCGCGGTACCGGCCGCGCTCGCAGAAAAAACGGTGGCCTACGCGGCCAGTCCCCTGGCGGCCGCCGGCGTGGTTCCCGTCTCGGTCGCCGCAATCACGAGAGGAGTGCTGATTTCCATGTTCCTGAGCAAGCTGAAAGTCACGGCCCTGGCAATGGTTACTGCAGCCTCTCTGACTGCGGGGGCTGTCGTCCTGGCGCAACAAGGCACGAAACCGCCTCAGCAGCAGCCCGATCCGAGCGCGCCCGTCACGGGCCACACGAGCCAGCAGCCACCCGAGAAGAGTGCCGACGGGCCGCCGCGCCTGAAGTACTTTATTTTACTCTCGCGCGACGGCGGCGAGCCCCGCACGGTGTCTGTCATCGACGTGACCGCCAACGGCATTCCCGTCGCGGCCGACACGCCCGATGCCCGGATCGTCATTCACCCCCGGCGGGCTGGACTCAAGCAATCGCCCGACCTCACCGACATTGAATTCGCAAACGCCCTCGCGCGGGAGCTCGCCGCAGTGGCGCCAGAGCTGAAGCAGGCGCCGGTGCAGCTCGATGTTCCCCAAAAAGAAGAGCTCGCGCTGGCCCTCACCGAAATGCTCCGCCAGCAGAAGAAGCCGCTGGCGCAGCTCGATGCTCGCCAAAAAGAAGAGCTCGGGCAGGTCCTCACCCAATTGCTCCGCCAAAGGGAAGAGCTCCACCAGTCCCTCACGGACGTGCTCAACGGGGCCCGACCTGCCACGCCGCCAACCAAACCGAGCTCCAGACCCCCGGACGTAACACGGGAGGTCCCGCCCAAGGAGCCCATCAAGACCGACACCGACCGGCGCCTCGATCAACTCGAGCAGAAGGTCGACCAGATCCTCGGTGCGATTCAGCGCCTGGGAAATTCGGCCCCTGGCACGAGCAAGAACAAGAACAAGAATTGACCTGACTGGGCCCGCTCGCGACAGCGCGTGATGCAGGTCGGGCTTTAGCCTCGCGTCAGGCTGAAAGCCTGACCTACGACGCGCGACTCGCTGGTTGCTCACCGCAGCGTATTCGACAGGAACGCAAAATAGGCCCGGAGGACTGGGAACAAGAAAAGAGACAAACCGATGATGCCGAGGATCACCCCTGCGGTCGCCAGTCCCTTGCCTTCCAGTGTTCCTTTCGAGCGCGCGATCTGATTGAGCGCGACCCCGCCGAAAATGGTCGCCAGCAGGCTTCCGAGTCCGCACAGCCAGATGATTCCCAGCACGAGACTGGCGATGGCAAGGCCGCTGGTGCGCGCGGGCTGGTTTGCGATGACACCCGCGCCGACGACCTGTCCCGACGAGGAGAATTGGCTGCTCGCCGCGGCGCGTGCGCTTGCCGGAAACTGCAGCTCGCGCACCGACGATGCCGGAGCCCAGTTGTGCATTCCGCTCGTCCAGACCAACGTGCCGGGCCCGATCTCCGAAGACCACGCCATGCGTTGAATGTCTGAGAAAGGGAGCGGGCCCTGCTGCACCCCGTCACGTGCGAAATACCACGAGGGCGAGTCATCGGCGGGCGCGGAACTCAACTGCTGCGCGATCGTACTTGATGAAAACCGAGCACTCAAATCGACCGCTTCGCCCCCAGCGACGCCATAACCGCGCAATTCACCGCCGGCCATGGACTCCGGAAAGAGCTGGCCCAGAGAGGCCGCGGTGCTCCAGGTCCGCCGGTCTTCTGAGACCTCGTCGAACCGCGCCAGTTGGCCCCGATCTCGAAGCGATACGAGCTGGCCGAACGTGAAGGGGCCGATGACGCGCCCTCGCGCCCGCACGTACCAGACACCGGATCCTTCGGACATGGATGTGGTCTTTCTGGAAAGGGTTCCGATGTCTACGAGCCGCTCGCGACCATGAAGACCGGCCGCCCCTCGGCCAGCGCCGCTGGTTCCGTCGCGTCGATGACCGGCTTACTGTCGGTGACCGCTCCGACCTTTGTCCATCCGCTTTGCTTGTTGTCGAGCATGAAGATGGTGAAGAGGTCTCCGCGCGGCGGCAAGGCGACGCCCGTCCGGAGTCGCCAGCCATCGCGCTCATGCGCCAGCCAGCCTGCAGTCACGTAGCACTGGACAGCGCCCGCCTCGACCGCGCTCGCTCGGGCGAGAACCTGCTTGCGCTGCGGGATGACGTCGCTCAGACTCTGCACGACCTCCAATGCGCGCTCCCGCCCCGGCTGGGGGATCTCAGGGTTCATCCACGGAACATTGGCGTCGACGTTTGCGGCGTCGAGGCGGGCCTTGAGCGGTTCAAACGCTTCCCGCAGCGTCTCGCTCCCTTCAACCGCCGACTCGACAACTTTACGAAGCAGGGCTACCTGGAGGATCGGGTCGATGTCGCGTTGGCGGATGATCGCCTCGACCAGATCGATCATCACGGTATCCCATTGGGGGAGCTTCGATTCGATGTCACCGAAGCGCTCCGCGATCTTGGACTGCGGCGACAGCCCAACGTAGGAAACCTTGTCCTTCGGGATCGCCCGCCGCATTTCCTTGCCTTCGAAAGAGACGATGGAGCTAAATCGGACAAAAATGTCGTTGTCCGTCGGTTGCCTCGCCGAGTAGTAGCGCTTTACCACGGATTTGGTGTTGGCGTCGGCATCGTCTTTGGTCGTCACCATCCAGACGTGATCGACGAGCACGTCGGACAGGAGGCGCCGTATCTTGACCGTCGGGCTATCGTCGTCGGGAGCGCGACGCGCGATGGCCTCAAGTTGCTTTTGGTACAGCGAGATGTCGGCCGTTGCGGGAAATCCGGGATTCTGGGTGAGAAATCGGCCGCACTGCTCAGCGCGGAGTTTTACCTCTTTAGCGGTGAGCTGCGCGGTCTCACCGAGCTTCCATGGGCCCGCCACGGCATTCCAGGCCGCGATTCCGTGCCAGAGCGTCTTCTCTTCTTTCGTTTTCTTGAATGCCGCGGAACGGGCGTCATCGGGGTATTGTTTGATGTAGCGATCGAGTGCACCTATGAAGCTTTCGATGTCGATCGTCGTCTTCGCCGGCGAATAGGCCACCGCCTCGGTAATCTTTGCTTCGAGCGCCGCCTGTTGGCGGCGGCGGTCGAGCCGAGAGCGCATGGCAGCAAGTTTTTTACCCAGCGAGTCGGCCAATGCCTGCACCTTGTCGCCGACGTACGCGAGCTCCGTTGCGAGGCCCGTCAAGTCTCGCTGCGCGTCGCCGAGGGCACTCGAAATCGCCGATTCGTCGATCTTGGCAGCGGGGTTCCCACCGAGTTTCTGCTCGAGCTCGGCAACCTGGCGCCCGATTGCGTCCAGGCGCGGGTTGACTTCCTTTTCGTGCTTGGCTTGCTGCGCCGCGAGCTCTTCGGCGCGACGCTTTGCGAACTGCTCGATTGCCTGCTTTTCCGTCTCGAGCCGCGCCAGTTTGCGGGCCGCCTCGAGCTCGGGGGGATTCAATTGCGTCACGGGCGCCTGTTCCGCAGCCCGCATGGCCTTGTCGAACTCGAGCGCACGGTCGTTCTCCTTTTCTTGGAGAACCTTGAGATTTTCGCGCGCCTCGATCACGGGCGGATAGCTCAAGAGTGCGGCGTCGGCTTTCTGGAGACTTGCGAGGAAGTCCTCGGCCTGTTTGATCTCGCCCCGGTCGATCATGTCGGCCATCGCGGTGCCTGCCTGCTCGGCCTCGCTGGCTCGGGTCGAGCTTCGAATCGCGTAAATCACCAGGCTGGCGACGACAACGACCGCCGCGGCGATGGCGCTCGTGACCAGGCGGAAGCGAGCTGTCTGGGCCTTTTCGGCGGATTGCAGTCGCGCGACGTAACGCTGCTGAAGTCCTTCGGCCATGCCGCGTCCGTATTGCAGCACACTGTGCGCCAGCCGCTCGAGCTCGGCGGGTGCGATGTGTTTGGGGTCGTCGAGCGCGGCGACCAGGGCGGCGACAGTCTCATCGTGGGCATGATCTTCGGCGGCGAGCCGGTCTTGCTCTTCGAGCCAGGTCAAAGGGTGATGGACGCGCTCCCAGATCGGGTCGTTGGGGTCGAGCGGCGCACCCGAGGTCAAGGCGATCCAATCCTGACGCGCCAGCCGGCCGCGGATCGTGTCACGTTCGGCGAAGGCATGGTTGAGCCGTATCTCGAGGTCGGCGAGGGCCGCCCGCGTCTGCTCGCCGCGGAGCTGCGCGTCGGCCTTTCTCAGCCCGTGCACCAGCGCTTTCGGCGGCGGCTCGACCCAGTTTTGTTGATCGATCTCGGCCGCGAGCTGGCTGAGCGCGGGCCAGTCTCGGCTCTGTGCGGCCTGCGCCGCCTCTGCTTGCATCTGGCGGAATCGGGCCTTCTCGAAGGTCCGCAGGTCGTCGGTCCAGATGGCGTTCAAAGGGTCCTGCGCCGCCAGCTTGCGCATCACGCCGATCCGCGCGGATCGGAGCGCGCCCCAGAGCGAGGCGGCGGTGCATCCGCAGCAGGTCTTGAAGCGGATCTTCCTGGGCATACGCCTCGTTGACGAACTGAGCGTGCTCGACGGCGAGCTTGGGGGCGACGGGCAGATCGTAGATTCGCATGAGCTCGTCCCAGTCGCCTCGCTCGGGGAAATCGAGCGCGGCCATCGCGTCGAGCAGCTTGGGCGCGGAGTCGGCGAGCTGAATCGCCTCGGACCGCAGCCCTTGCTGCAGCAGCCGGTGGCACCGGCTCATCCGCTGGTTGACCTCGACGCACGCCTCGCCGTAGGCCGCCGCCAGCGCATCGAGGGTGGCGCTGCGCGTCTGGTCGCTCGACTGCACAAACGCGCGGATCTGATCGACGATTTGGTGGTAATCGGGCATTGATACGCCTCTCGGCTCAGTTGGGCGGCGCGGCTTGTCCGACATTCGGTCGTCGGTCTACGCGGGCGATCTGAAACTTGTGGCCTGCGACTTCGTATACGATTACCGCATCCAGATGCGACTGATATAACTCGAGAAGCCGCTCCAGTTTCCGACGCTTTGTATTCGCATGTGTAAGTCGCCGCTTAAGTCGCTCTATCTCCTCCGTGCTGGCGCTTCGTTTCTTTGAATTCACCGTCTCTTCCGCTTCCGTTAGCTCGCTTTTGATGCTTTTGATTTGGTCACCCTGCTCGTGAATTCTATCCTCCAGGCGGCTGGGCTCGCTGTCCTGCAGGATTGTGAGGATCTCGCTCTCGTCGAGCTTTACTGTTAGAAGGCGGTCCCCTTCAAATTTGGAAACCCATGATTCGTCTTCTTGTCGTTCCAAGGGCAACTCTTCACGCGCAGCTTGTTTCCAGAGCCTGCACTGCGCGATATGAACTGGTCTTTTTGTCTCGGAAAATGACTTCGCAGCATCCCAAGTGAATCTCTGCTGGGTGAGACCGCCCAAATAGTTTACCTTCAGGCGTTCCTCGACACTCTGAGGCTCAGATGGTTCTCCGCGCAAGACACAGTATCGGGCCTCATCGCCTGCCGACGTGATTTTGACGATGCAATCGCGCAGGTCGTTCTGAACAGCAGACTGTCGCCCTTCTCCAAGGCGCGGTCCCTGATTCCAGCGGAAAGACACCTCCCGAGCTGTGGCCTCGAACGTCGCGAGACGCTCGCGGTCGGTGACGAAACTCTCCTTAATTGAAAATACGGCGAGCGTGAGCGGGCCTGGTGACTCGCACTTCAGGTTTTTACCGACACCCAGTAGCTCCGTTTTCTTGATCACGAAGCTGCTCCCACCAACTCGGAGCTGCGCTTTTCCGTCCTGGCCGCTCAAGTCCGAGGCCGGTTCGCCCAGCGCTAAGAACAACGGCTTCTCAAATGGATCCGGCCTCTCGGCTGGAGGCTGCGCTCCCTTCGGAGGCTGCGCCTCCCTTCGGAGGCTGCTTGTCGGCCGATGCAGCTTTAGACTCAACGGCTTTCTTTTCTGTCGCACCAGGAGGCTTCGCATCGACGCCTGCGGCCTTTGGAGTCATGGCAGGCGATGGCCGCGCGGAGGTCTTGTTCTTTGGCGCAGCTTGTCCGCGCGCTCGGCGATCCTGTCCCCCTTTGCTGCCTGTCGGCCAGTTAGATCGCCCGTGCGCGGGCTTCCGTGCGGTCGCACCGTCGAGAACGCGCTGAGTTGCCTGATCGGAGAGCGGCCGACCTTAAAGAAAAAATAACCCATTGCGGCGAACGGGATCAGGCATGCGGCCAGCACGGCGAGAGTGAGCCGCATGGTCCGTCGCCGCCGGCGAGCGGATGCGCCCCCCTTGGTTTTCGCTGTGCCGGCGCCCGTTGCAAGTCGCGCCAGCTCGGGAAGCAGGTCATAGTTTCCGGGAACCGCCGGGCGGATCGGTCCCGGGCCTCGACCCGAAGGGTTGCCCGCAGTGCCGGCCTTCTCCCGCGGGATTCTGGGAACGTGTCGGCCGAGGTCAGGAGGCAGGATGGCCGAATCGGGTTGTTCGGCGCTGCGTTCTCCCGTCCTGGCCAGATGCACGAGCGCTCCCCCGGCGGCGCGACCAATGGGCTTCGAGAGATCGACGAAGAGCGCGCTGGGCAATCGCCGTGCGTTCTCGGCTTCGGCCGATCCCTCGATGCCTCCGCGCCACGCGCAGGACACACCTTGCGGGAGCTGAGTAAAATACGTACTGAAATCGACCTCCCAGCGCCGCGCCGGCGGCAGCAGGGCGAGGGCCTCCACAAAAAGAGGCAAGAGGTCCATTCCCGGCCGGAATAAGAGCAGCACCGGCCGCTTGGGATCGGCCAGGAACGACTCGGCGAGCACGCCCGCCCAGCCGCCGTCGCCGCACAACGATTGCCAGGCGCGCGCCACTCCGGCGGGGCGATCGCCCTGTGGAGCGGGTCTTGCCGGGATTTCCCGCGGGTCTCCCTCCCAGGCCGATTGCATGAAACCCGGCTGGGCGAGCAGCCATGCCGGGCCGCCCGCGGGGCGCTGGTCACCTTCCAGAACGACGTGATGAGCATACTTGTTGGGCCGCCCCGAGTAGTCGAGCCCCGCCGGGCCGATGCGCGACAACACGCTCACGACCTTGCCGCCGAGCGTGAGCCGATGGTGCGAAAACACGATCGGATTGAGCGCCGCGGACGGGTCGTGCGGGGCAAACACCGGCTGGTAGGCCGAGAGCGCCTCGAGCCGCTCGGCAAGCTGGCCTGGCATGCGACAGTCGCGGCTACAGTACAAAAGCCCCGGCCGCCGGGCTTCAAACCGCGAGGCACCGACGTGTAGTGCAGCTCATGGCTCATGGGTCGCAAACCTCGACCTCATTTTACACGCGCTTCCGGATCAAACGAGGAATGAGCGCCGGCAGAATATGCGAGAGCGCAAAGAGCAACGGCACCACCACCCAGTGCGGGCGGATGTTGGTTGGGCGAATGCCCGGCAGTCCCGTGGCCGAATCGATCTCGACGCTGTTGCCCAGCGAGCTGATGGCGACGTACGTGATGTTGCTGGCAAACGCTTCGGCCGCCGCCACGGTCTCGGCGCAATATTGCATCAGCATCTGGCGCAGCCGTTCCGATCGGCGCTCGATGCGCTCGATATCGACGCCGGTCAGGTTTCCCTGCGTCCGCCACGGTTCGGCGGCTGCGCCTTCACCGATCAAGTGCGACCATTCGTCGAGCTTCGAGAGTACGACGATCATCGGTCGATCGTACTTGGCGCCGTGCGAGAGGCCCGCGTGCCGGCGAAATCGCGCGGCCGCCTCGTTCAAGATGGTCTCCTGGCGGCTCAAGCGTGCGGCCCGCTGCGCCGATAGGGCGCCGCCGTCCTTGCCGCGACACGCCGCCCGGAAGCGAGGGTCCTGGGTCGGGTCAAACAAAAACAGGATCGCGCGCGATTGGGCCAGGTGCCGCGTGACCGGGCTGGAGGTCGTGTCTTGGCCCGGCTGGAAATGCTCGCCGGCGTTGTCGTACAGGCAGAGCATGCGCGCCAGGTTGAGCCCGCCACCGGGGTGCCCGTCGCGCGGCTGCATCGTGAACAGGAACGGACGCGGATAGCTCACCGTCTGCTGGCCGTAGGCGACCGTGTCGTAGAGCTCTCCCTGCAGCTCGGTCTTGCGGATCAGGCTGCCCAGGGGAATCAGCGCCGTCTCGTGCGCGTGCAGAAAGAGCGACTCCTCGCACTCGTTCAAGGCGCGGTTCGATGCCGGGTCGGCGTCGGTGAACGCCACCTTGAACTGGGCGGGCAAGAGCTGCCGCAACTGCCAGGTCATCGCCGTGAAGAAGTACGACTTGCCGCTCGCCGGCGCTCCCAGAATCGAGACGAACAACGGCTCCATCTCGAGCATCGCGCGCGGAATGGGCAGATGGCAGTGGGGGCACGCCAGTGTCCGGCACGTCATTCCCCGCGCATCGATCGCGTCGCCGTCGAGCGTGAACCGGCTGGGCAAGAACCGCTGCTGTCGCTCGGGGCCCAAGAGCGGGTCGCCCAGCAGGTCGACGTGCTCCGAAATCCACAAGATCTGCTCGGGTGCAAACCTTTCCCAGCAATGCGGACACGTCACCTGCGCGAGCAGCTTGATCGCTGCGCCCGTCGGGCCGGACCGCGATTTCTCAGTGCCCAGTGCGCTCATGGTCGCAGTCGATGCGCTTGGTTTTGCCGCGAAGAAGTCATGAGATCGGCAAGCTCGAATGAATATACGTCATCGGAAGGGTTTTCGCCACTTGGGGCTCGCCCATTCAAGCGTGCCTTGAGCTGGACACCCGCACCGTACGCTCCAGCATCATTGTATTTGTCAGTGTACCTACTCGTGTGGGCCCTCGCCGACAAAACTCGGCTCCGGCAGATCGAAAGCGAGTTCAAGGACAGCGATTGCGACCCGGGATGGCTGACGGCGGTGGCCGCGTGGGTCGGCTATTACTGGAACGCCAAGCCGCCGCAGTACCTCGCGCCCGATGCCGACACCGGCACGTTTGACGAATGCCAGGCAAACTTTCTCGAGCCGATCGAGCGAGCGCGCCAGCAGCACAACTGGCCCGTGCCGGTGTATACCATCCCCGGCAATCACGACTACTACAGCGGCGGCCAAGCCATCTTTGCAATGCTCCCAGCGCTCAACCAAGGCATTCCCCATGCGTCGATCCAAACGCACAGCTTTGTGTGCCTGCGGAATGACTCATGGCAGCTCGAATGCATGGACACCGGATACTACGATCACGATCTTGCTGCAAGTCTATGCCCTGCCCGGGCAGAATGGCTCAAGCCTGCCGGTCGTGGGACGATGTGTCGGCAATGGGGCTTTTCCCGTTTTCAAGAACGTGGGCGCCTACACGCCGCTGGCGAATTCACCGATCCCGCTCGAGCCGGCGCCGGCGTTTGCGAACAGGTACGTGCAAACGACCGACGACGGCCTGGTTATGCCAACGGCTATGTCGTCCTCTCGCTGGAACCCGCGGCCGGCACCGCGGCCTATTACGAGGTCATGTATGACGGCAATCTCTCGGGCGCCGCCAGCAGGTTGGTCTGGTCGGAACGGATGCCGGCGACCGCAGCGGCAACCTGAAATTCGGGAAAACGCCCGATGAAACAGAAAGCTTAACACTCAGAGCGAGTTCAAATGTTAGAATGTCTCTCAGTCTCGGCGGCCCCGTCAGTTGTTGCCGTCGTGCTTGGCTCCATTCATCAGCGTAACGTTCCGGGTCGTGCCCATGTTCCTTCTCGAAGTCTACTATCGACCGCCCCGTGATCGTGAACGGGAGACGAAGATCACCGAAACCGTGAACCATCAAGGCGGGTGGCTCAAGGCCCGCGAGCTCGCGCCGCGGGCCGACGGCGCAGTCGAGCGGTTGTTCTTTGAATTTCACGAGCTGGAGCCAGCCGAGGAAGCCGCGTCGGTGCTCCGGCTGCAAGGCGAGCACGTCGATGGACCGGTCGACGCCACTCCGACCGCGCACGATTGAGCGAGCGACGACCCGCTGATACAATCGCTTGCCCAGACGTGGCCGAAGTCGGTAACTTCGGTTCGTTCGTGAGGAGAGCGTACCGTGACCGAGAACCTTGACGCCCTGCTGGCCCGGGCCAAATCGATCCGGGAAGACATCCTGCGGATGACGACCGAGGCCGGCTCGGGCCATCCCAGCAGCTCGCTGTCGGCCGTCGAGATCGTGACGGCCCTCTATTTCGGCGGGTTCCTGCGGCACGATCCCAAGAACCCGCACTGGCCGGACCGCGATCGGTTCATCCTCTCCAAGGGGCATGCGGCGCCGGTGCTCTACGCCGCGCTGGCGCAGGCCGGCTATTTCCCGCACGACGAGATCATGACCCTGCGCAAGCTGGGCAGCCCGCTCGAGGGGCACCCCAACATGAAGCGGCTGCCCGGCGTCGAAGCCTCGACCGGCTCGCTCGGCCAGGGGCTGTCGATCGGCATCGGCCATGCCCTGGCCGCGCGGATCGACAAGAAGAGCTATCACACCTACGTCCTGACCGGCGACGGCGAGCTCGACGAGGGACAGAACTGGGAGGCAGCCGCCTCGGCGGCCAAGTTCGAGCTCGACAACCTGACCTTGATCGTCGACCGCAATCACTACCAGCAGACCGGCCCCGCCGAAGAGGTGCTCAACCTCGACCCGATCGACGGCAAGTTCACCGCCTTCGGCTGGAAGACCCAGGTCATCAACGGCAACGATCTGCGCGAGGTGCTGACGGCGCTCGAGCGGGCGCGCGCCGTCGAGGGGCAGCCCACCTGCATCGTCGCCCTCACCCACAAGGGCCAGGGAATCCTCAACCTGCTCCGCAAGCTGGGCGACACCAATTTCCACGGCAAGCCGGTGCCGGCCAAGTACCTCGACGAGGCCCTGGCCGAGGTCGCCGCGGGCGGCGATGTGAATAACGTCAGCTGCCAACTCGAGGCAGAGAAAGGCATCGCCATGGCGGGAGCTTCCTCGGCGTTGCAGACGAAACGAGAGCTGGGCAAGGCGACCCGCGACGCGTTCGGGCGGGCGCTCGAGGCGCTGGGCGACGACCATCCCGAGGTCGTCGTCGTCGACGGCGACGTGAGCAACTCGACCCGGACCGAGTGGTTCGGCAAGAAGTACCCCGACCGGTTCTTCAACATCGGGATCGCCGAGAGCAACCTGGTCGGCGTCGCCGCGGGGCTGGCGTCGTCGGGCAAGACGAGCGTGATCGCCAGCTTCGCCGCGTTCATCATGTGCAATGCCTACGACCAGCTTCGGATGTCGGTCGCTTATCCCGGGCTCGAACGTCAAGGTCGTCGGCAGCCACGCGGGCATCTCGATCGGCGAGGACGGCGCCTCGCAGATGGGGATCGAAGACGTCGCCCTGGCCTGCGCGCTGCCGGGCTTCGTGGTGATCGTGCCGGCCGACGATCTCTCGACCCAGGCCGCGACCGCCGCGATGCTCGAGCACCACGGACCGGTCTACCTGCGCGTCGGCCGTCCCGACGTGCCGCGCGTCTACAGCGGCAACTCGGCCCCATTCACGATCGGCAAGGCCAACCCGCTCCGCGACGGGCTCGACGTGACGATCGTCGCCAACGGCCTCATGGTCGCGCCCGCGCTCGACGCCGCCGAGACGCTGGCCGAGCGAGGGAATCACGGCGCGCGTGCTCGACATGCACACCGTCAAGCCGATCGATCGCGCGGCCCTCGAGGCCGCGGCGCGCGAGACCGGCGCGCTCGTCGTCGCCGAGGAGCACCTGGCGCACGGCGGCCTGGGCAGCGTCGGTGGCCATGACCGTCGCCGAGATTCATCCCGGTCCCGATCCGCTACGTCAACCTCGGCGACCAGTTCGGCGAGAGCGGCGCGCCCGACGCCCTGCTCGAGAAGTACGGACTGACCGCCGCCAAGGTCGCCGAGCGCCGCGCGAAGGCGGCCGTTGCAGCTAAAAGAGCGCATCAGCCGACTGCGCAATCGTCGTAATGCACTTCGTCCGGGGCGGCACTCGCAGCCCCATCTGCTTTCATGAGCATCTGCAAATCTTCCCACGATTCCTTTCTTGGCCGCGGGGTTCCTCAGCAGGTACGACGGGTGGTAGGTGGCGATGGTGGGAATGCCACGATAGCGATGCCACTTGCCGCGCAGCCTGCTCATGGCCAGCGCGGTCTGCAGCACGTCTTGAGCGGCCACGCGGCCCGAGCAGGCAGAGGAATTCGGGCCGGATGATGGCGATCTGCTGTTCGAGGTACGGCAAGCAGGCGGTGCACTCTTCGGCAGAGGGTTGCGGTTCTCGGGTGGGCGGCACTTGAGGACGTTGGCGATGTAGACTCTGTCGCGCGCCAGGCCCATGCCCTTGGTGATCATGTCGGTGAGCAACTGGCCGGCGCGGCCGACGAACGGCTCGCCCAGGCGATCTTCGTCGGCGCCGGGGGCCTCGCCAATGAACATCAAGCGCGTGGTGGGCGAGCCAACGCCGAAGACGGTCTGGGTGCGGGTCTCGGCCAGGTGCGGGCACTTGCGACAGGCTGCCACCGTGGTCGCGAGCGTTTCCAGAAGCGGCAGCCGATTCTCCGGGGGCAGGGGAGGGCTGTCGAAGCCGCTGGTGTCGAAGAGCGATGGCGCGGCCGCGGAGCCAACGGGGGTCGTGCGTTTCATGGGGGTGGAGGAAAGGGTGAATGAGCCAGTGGTGGCGTCCGCCGCAGAAACCACAGGGACGGCGACCGGTGGCGCCGGCCGTGGAGCGCGAGCCGCTCCTGCGCCGGACCGCCCGACGACTTCGCTCGCTTCCGGTTGAGGCGCAGCCTGGCGAATTGGCGCCGCGGGAACGCGGTCGACGCCCGCGCGGGCGAGCGAGTCGAGGCGCTGGCGCAGTTCGCGGATTAATGTCTGGCGCTCGAGATCGTCGCTGGCAGCGTCGGTCACGGTCGAGGCCTCCGTGCGTCAAGTGGCTCGGCAGGAGCCTCGCCCTTCCCAGGCGGCGCGGGTGGTTCCGAGCGCCGACGACGTCACGGTTGAGGAACTCGGCGCGGGGGTTTGGGCGTGGGATTGAACTCGCGACTGACCCAGTGATGCCATGCGCCGACGTCGTAGCCGAAGTCCTTGCCGGTCATCTTTTCGAGAGCGGCCAAGACCTCAACATTGCGATAGGTGTAGGTCGCCACGCGGACGTCGGGGCGATTGTCGGATTGCACGCCGCCGCCGCCAATGCTCACGCCGACGCCCCCCGGGAGGCCGTAAGGGACTGTCATCGCACCGTAGGCGACTGCGCCGCCGCCCACCGCGGGCGGCGTCTGATAAACGACCGCGCTGCCGTTCTTGCTGACCGCAAGCGGGGCGCTGGGCAGGCCCGCGTTGCCGCTATTGACCTGGTTCATCTGAGCTGCCGTGGCCACGACGAGCTGCTGTTCGGTCGTCACAAGCACGGGAATCAGCCTGGGAACCGTTTCCACGGCGTTCAGGTTGCCCAGGGCCCAGGCCGCCCGGTTGATGATCTGGAAGTCAGCCGATCCAAGCGCCTTGGCCAGCCCGGCGACCACACCGGGATCGTCGCGGTCTTTCACTTTGTCGAAGACGGCCGCACGCACGTCGGAGGTGGGTTCAACCAAGAGCAGTTTGACCAGCGCGGCCGTCGCTTCCCTGCCGGCGATTCCGGCGAGAATATGGGCCAGCAGGATTCGCCGGTCGGGCTCGTCGCCGCCGAAGACGCGCACCAGAGGGCCGACCGCGTCAGGGTCACGGATGGCCATGAGCTGGGTCTCGGCCTCGCGCCTGCGGTCTGCCGGACCGTTCGCGAGCGACTGTCGCAGGAGTTTGATCGTGCGCAGCCAGCTCTGCCGTGACGCGGTCATTTCGTCTTCGCGGTCGAGCCTTGCCTTCTCCTCGGGCGAGACCCAGCGTCCTTTGTGCTTGATCAAACCCTGGACAGCACTAAGCTCGTCGCGGCTGAGCCAGTGTCCATCATGGTAGACGTGCCCGAGCTTGCGATGCGCCGCCTCGAATGAACGATCGAGCGCCACCACGGCCTCATAATGGATCCGGGCGAGGTCGGTGAGCTTGTTCTGCTCGCACCAGGTCGCCAGCTCGAACTGAGCCTGCGCGGTCTGCGCGGCCTTGTCGCGTTTGACGAGGTAGTCGTCGAGCGCGCTGGCCTTGGGAATGATCTCGACGATTTGCGCCTTCGTAAACGAAACGGGCTTGCGTCCTGTCAGGAGTAAGACCTGCACACGTTCGGGGTGTGCCGGGTCTGGCAGGACCTTTCCCTGCACTTGCCCTCCCCCGCGGAGCACGATCACATCGGCTCGCACCGGTGCCAGGCACGATGACAGCGCAGGCACAACCGACGCAACCGCGCACACCCAACCGGCCCTCGCCCGCCGCCCCGTTATGGCCGCGACCATGGCTATGCCCTCCGGCCGACTACGCGTGTTTTGAATGACGGAATTCTAACCAACGTATTCTAAAGGATCGTCCGCCAAGTGGGCAATCGTTGGCCGCGCACCAAAGCGAATTTGGTAGAGTGGGGGAATTACAGTGGTCGGAAGGACATCAGGAGTTCTGAGCATGAGCCAGGCCGTGATCGAGCATCGATCGGCCGCGCCGGCGTCGTTGAACCTGGCGGTGGTGACGGTCTCCGACAGCCGAACGCTCGAAACGGACAGCTCCGGGGCGCTCGTCATCGCGCTGTCTGAGGAGGCGGGCCACCGGATCGTTGAACGGGCGATCGTACGTGATGAGCCGGAGCAGATGACGCCGCTGTTCAAGCGTTTCAACGCCGACGGCGTCGCGCACGCGGTGCTGGTCACGGGCGGCACGGGCATCAGCCCGCGCGACCAAACTTATGAAACGGTGTCGGCGTCTTGACCAAGCCCTTGCCCGGTTTCGGCGAGCTGTTTCGCATGCTGAGCTACTCGGAGATCGGGCCTGCGTGCGTCTTGAGCCGGGCGGTCGGCGGCTTGATTGGCCAGATGGTCATCCTGGTGATGCCTGGCTCGCGCGCGGCGGTCGACCTGGCCATGCGGCGGATCATTCTTCCCGAGCTGCCTCATATTGTTCGCGAGGCGCGCAAAACGTGATGCGAGAGATTCACGCTTCGCGCGGGTTTCCGGCCATGCGGTGTTCGGCATAAGCTTGATCGATTAGGGCATCAACCTGAACATCAGCTAGCGGCGCTGGACGAATCGGCCTTTGACCTCGGCGTCTGCGCCACGGCCTTTCATTGGCTTGAGGAAGGTTCCGCCCTTGCGAAAGTTGCACGCCTCCTTCGGCCCGGGGGTTGGTGGGCGATGGTCTGGAACGTGTTCGGCGACAGCAGTCGTCCAGACCCCTTTCACGAGGCGACCAAGATGCTGCTTGATGCGCCACGCGGGCCCTCAGACGCGACTCATGGCATTCCCTTCGCTTTGGACAGCACGGCGCGTGTCGAGGCGCTAAGGCGAACCGGTGCCTTTGATCTCATCGAGCATCGCAACCGCGCCTGGATGATGGAACTCGATCCCGACCAGACTTTGGCCCTGTACGCGACATTCTCAGTGATCAACGCTCGCCAAGATCGGCAGACGGTTCTCACCGAATTGAGGCGCATTGCCCAGGATGAGTTCCAGGGTCGCGTCACTCGAAATATGACGAGCATCGTCTATATCGCGCGGCGCTGCACATAACCGCATGCCAGAATGACCAAGACGCCCGAGTTCAGCGCACGAGCGAGAACCCCGATCCAATCTTGGTGCAAAGCGTGCAACAGCTCACTCGCGTTTCTTGAACAGGTCAAGAAACCGGTCCTCGTACTCGCGGTACACCCCCAGGCGGTCGAGCTCGCGCTTGAGCTCGTAGGCAGTTGATCGATCTTGCCTGGCCTGCTGGAACAGCCGCTCGATGCGTTTTTCGTCGTCGGACGAGAGCCCCTCTTCCGCGGCGGGCTCGCTCGTGGCGGCTTCTTCCTCGTCCTCGGCCGCCTCGCCGCGTTCCATCGCCCGTTCCATCTGCTCGAGCAGTTCGCCGAGCTTCGCTTGCACGTCCTTGGCCTGCGAATCCAGTTCGGTGAGGTCGAGCTTGATCCCGGCGATGTCAGTGAATGCCTTGAGAACGGCCAGCGACGCTTTGGGGTAAGGTAGCTGGGCGAAAATGTGCGGCATTTCGCCCAAGAGACATGCTCCCCTGAGTCCGCTCGCGGCGGCGACCCCCAAGAGCACGCCATTCAAGCCGCCGATGTTGCCGTCCTCGAGAACGACCAGGTCCTTCTCCTTGAGCTCGTCCAGAATTTGTTGATCGGTGGCCGCCACGAAGACTCTTGACTCGGCATCCGGATGCATCTGGGTTGCCATCGCGGCGAACGTGTAAACCCGCTCGACCTCGATCGACTTTGCAAACTCGGTGAGCCGGTGACAAAAGACCGTGCGCCCCCGTGGCGGCTGGGCGTCGCCGATGAAGACCACGACGTCGTGCTTCCCCGCCGGGTCGTTCCAGACAAAGAACCGGCTCCGCGGAAGCTGGCCCGGCCGGATCAAGCCGTTCTTCACCTCCACATGCTCGACGTCGAACAGCTCATGGGCCGGAAACTCAGCCACAATGTGCATGTTGAGCTTCGCCATCAGGTAATAGCCCGCGGCGATCGCCACGTGCCCCATGCCCGGCCAAACAGCGACGAGCCAAGGTTTCGTAAGTTTGACTGTGTTTGCCATGCTTCCTCACCTCATTTCGCGCTGCGACGGTTGTAGAGCAGTTGGCGCTATGGGAGCTGCCTCGGTTCCGGCGCCGGGCACGGGCACCAATGTCGGGCCGACAGCCGGGTATTCATCATCACATTATACGCCGGGTGGGCGCGCCAATCCTGTAGACGCCGCGATCAGCGTCTGGCGGCCATACATCGGGCGCGCCGGCTCAGCGCTTGCTGGCCCAGACGTACAGGGCGATCGCCGCGGCGGCGGCCGCGTTGAGCGACTCGACGCCAGGCTCGATCGCGATCCGCCGGCGCTCGCCTTGCCGTAACGACGGCGGTAGCCCCGGGCCCTCGACACCCACCACCAACCCGAACGTGTCGGGAAAACCCGCGGCGAAGAGCTCGGGGCCGGTGGTGTCAAGCGCGATCAACGGCACGCGCGCCGAGTGCAGCCCCGCGAGTGCAGGCCCTTTGAAGAGCGGGACCTGGAACAGCGCCGGGCCGGCCGCACGGCTGCTGCGCGGGTGAAACGGGTGAGCCGCCTCGCGCAACAGGACCACCCGCGCCACGCCAAACGCCGCCGCCGAGCGAATGACAGCCCCGACGTTCTCCGGGTCCTGAAAGGGCACAAACAACGTGCAGCCCGCCGGCCAGGGCAAATCGTCTGACCACGGCTCGAAGTGCGGCACCTTGACCACCAGTAACGGCGAGTGCGTTCCCACGACGTCAAGCGCCTTGAAAAGGGAGTCGCTGAATCGATACCAGACGATCGATTCAGCCGGCGGTGGAGCGCCCTTTGCATCGGTCAGCCAGCCCGCAACCCGATCCGGGAACCGCGCCAGCATTTCGTCGCAGAGTCGCGGCCCCGAGAGGATGGCTTCGCCGTGCTTGCGGACGCCGCGACCGCCGAGCAGATCAAAAAAACGCTGAAACGTGGGATTCGCTTCGCTGGTGATTTCCCGGACAACGCCCGCGAACGAAGCGTCCCCGTCGACCAAAGGCCCTACCGCGCGTGATCCCAGAACCCCTCGCTCGCGCTTCGGGCTGGTATGGGCCAATGGCGCCCCGCGCGCGGTTGCAGAACCCCTCGCTCGCGCTTCGGGCTAGTATGGGCCAATCGTCCCCGCGAGCGCGGTCGCGACGGAGCGGGCGCTTCCAGCCGCTCGAAGACCACCAGCCGGCGCCGGTGAGGCGTACCGGAAATGGTGTAGGCGTGGTCGGCCGCAAGCCGAAAGAGCGCCACGTGCGTCGATTCCGCCTCAGCCAGCTCGGGGTCGCACCCCGGGCCTTTCATAAAGAGCACACGGCCGCCGGGAACCAGCCAGGCCGCCACGCGCTCAAGCGTTTCGCCCATCGACCCGACGGCACGGCTGATCACTCCGCCGGCCCGGCCGGGGTAATCGGGGCCGAGCTTATGCGGGTAGACCTCGATGCCCTCGAGCCCGAGTTGCCGGCAAACGTCTTGCAGGAAGGCCACGCGCGCGCCGCGCGGCTCTGCAAGGATGATCGAAAGCTCGGGCCGGGCAATCTTGAGCGGAATTCCCGGCAGCCCCGCTCCTGAGCCCATGTCGATCAACGGTGACGGCAGCTCGACGTACTTGAGCACGAGCAGACTGTCGACATAGTGCTTCAGCACCATGTTTTCAAAGTTGTGAATCCGTGTGAGGTTGAGCGCGGCGTTGGCTTGGCGCAGCAGTCGGTGATAACGCCATAACAGCTCGAGCTGCGCCGGCTCGAGCAGAATGTCGCACCGCGCCAGGATCGTCTCGAGCGAGGTTTTGCCGGGTGCTGCCACGAGCGTCGCTTCTCCCAACGGCGCCGTCATTTTAAGAAAAAACCGATTTTTTTCTCGCAATCTCGGGGATTGCCTGTGTTATGATAGCACGACGTCACTCCGCTTTGACATGTAAAACACGCAAGCGATCTACTGTGTGTGGTCCAGTGCTTTGATAAGGGAAGAGGGTGCGCACGACCCTCAATCGAGCAGGTGCGATTCGTGTCGACAGGACAGCTCATGACGCGCGCAGACTCAAGTAATTCTGCGCGGTCGTCTGGGAAATGACTTTCGACGGGCGATCTGGACTCGACTACGGCCCTTTTTCGGTCCATTTCTTGGCGGCATCGGGCGAGAGACCAATCATGAACGAGCGCCATCTAGCACGGAGGCGGCGGGCTACCTTGCCGTGGAATGCGCCGCGGGCGGGCTCACGCCGGCGAGCCCAGGTTCGCGTTGAGCATCTCGAATCGCGGCGCCTGCTGGCAACCATCACCGAGATCCCGGTGCCCGCCGGCAAGCTCGCGGAACCCGATCGGATCGCCCTCGCACCCACCGGCGACCTCTGGTTCACCGAGTTTGAATCGGGACAGATCGGTATGGTCAATCCCACCACGCAAGTCGTGACCGAATTTCCCTTACCCGCGCGGAACGCCGAGCCCTTCGGAATCGCGGCCGCGCCCGATGGTAACATCTGGTTTACCGAGTTCAATGCCGACGAGATCGGCATGCTCGACCCGTCAACCGGCAAGATCACTCAAATTCCGGTGCCGACTGCATACGCCCTGCCCTTTGACATCACCGTCGACTCCAGTGGCACGGTCTGGTTCACAGAGTGGGGTGCCAACCAGATTGGGATGGTCGATCCGGCAAATAATCAGATCACCGAGTTTCCCTTGCCGACGGCGGATGCCGACCCCGAGGGGATCACGGTCGGCCCGCTCGGCAACATCTGGTTTACCGAGACTCTGGCCGGGCAGATTGGCGTGCTCAATCACCAGACCGACAAGATCACCGAGTATCCGCTGCAGTCGAGGACGGTCCAGCCCGCGGAGATTACCAATGGTCCCGGCGGCCTCTGGTTTACCGATAATGCCGGCAACCAGATCGGAATGATCAGCTCCAGCGGAGTTTTGGCCACGCCGATTTCCATCCCCGTGGCGAAGGCCGGCGCGACCGGCATCACGGTGGGCCCGGAGGGGTATTTGTGGTTCACGGAGGCCAGTACCGACCAGATTGGGATCCTCAATCCCAGCACCAGCCAGATCACCGAGCTGAACACGCCGACCGCAGATTCGGGCCCGCGCGGAATCGTGCTCGGCGCCGACGGCAACGTCTGGTTCACCGAGCTGAACACCGGCCATGTCGCGGTCGCCACGCCCGACGTGAATCTGAAATTCACGGCACCGCCACCCACGGAGCTAACGACCGGCGATACGTTCGGCTTCTCGGTCAGTGCCGACTACGACACGGGCGCCGTCGACACCTATTACACGGGCCCGGTCACAGTCGCGCTCGAGGGCGCAGCCGCCGGCTCCTTGCAAGGGACTGTGAGCGTATCGGCCGTCGACGGCATCGCCACCTTTTCGGGACTCGCCGTGCCGGCCGCCGGCAATTTTACGCTTCAGGTGAGCGGCGCAACCACCTCTGACCCGCTTACCAGCTCACTCGCGGTGGCGGCGCCGGCCCCCCCCACGCAAGCGCCTCAGCCTGCCGCCGCGAGCCCGACTCCGACTCCAACGCCGACGCCAACGCCAACGCCGACGCCGGCTCCGGCTCCGCCCATGATCAGCCGCGAGCTCGTCCTGACCTTGGGTACCGGCAAACGAAAACATTTCGTCGGCTTCGAGCTCATCTTCAGTGCCCCGCTCAGTGCCACGAGTGCCCAGAACCCTGCCAACTACACGGTCACCCAGGCCATGAAGCACGGGCGCGACAAGGTGGCCCAGACAGTTCGCCTCAAGGTCCAGTACAGCCCTGCCGAGAATGCTGTCAGCCTGATCCTCTTGGGCAATCCACGGTTCGCCGAGGGGGGCCAGCTCGTCGTGAGCGGAACAGCACCCGATGGAATCACGGGAACCTCGGGCGTATACTTGGCGGGCACCGGCCGAGCGGCGGGCGAAGACGCCATCTTCACCGTTCTCTCAGGCGCGAAGCGGCTGGTGAACGACGGTTGAGGTCCATTCGCTCAGCGCCAAGCCAGGAAACTCAGTACCGTCGTCCGGGGCAATTCCAGCGCGCGGCTCTGCTTCCCAACGGCGTCCATGATCGCGATCCGCGGACCGGGAAGAAGGAGAATGTGCCACCGTCAACTGCTGGCGCTGCGATACGACCGCAAGGCATGCTGAAAGAACCGGCGGCTCGCCCAGAGCAAGACCACTGTCGCAAAGAACGCCAGCGCAACCATGCCCGGGTCTAGCACCCGAACCATGGCGTTGGCCGGCACGTTGACGACGATCAAAATCGGCACGAAGTAGGTGAAAAACGCGCCCAAGGGCTCGGCCCAGCGCCCCGCGAAGATTTCCTTGGGGTAGCGCGCCACGCTCGAAAACAACCACCACATCTCCATCAAGCTCTGGTTGCGCACCATCCAGACCGAAAGTGACGTCAGGAAGAGCATCAAGCTATAGGCGATGGCCGTGCCGCAGCAAAACGTCACCAAAAACGTCACGATTCGAACGGCACTGAAGTGCCATTCCATCTGAAAGAGCGCGATCGCCATCAGGATGCCCCCCATCAGGATGTTGGTGCGCGGTCCCCCAGTCGATGCGCCGGCACGTGATCAAGAATTGCTCGTCGATCGGCTTGAGCAACAGTCCATCGAGGTCGCCGGTGCGCACCAGCTCGGCAAACTCGTTACAGTTGTCGAGGAACAGCATCTCGATCAAGCCGTTCATGGCGAAGAAACAGCCGACGAAGAAGAAGTACTCCTGCTCGGACCACGTCGCCACCGAGCTGGTGCGGGCGAAGACCGTGCGATAAAACGCGATCAGGATCGCCAGCCAGAGGACCTCGACCGACACCTTCACCAGGAAGTTGCCCCGCATGGTCAGCTCACGGGTGAGCGTATAAGCCCCCAGGCTCGAAAGCAGCCGGACGTATCGCGCCAGTGCTTTCATTGGCTAGCCTCCAAATGCGCTATATCGGCGCAGACCCAGTCGGTACAGGCCCCGCGCCAGCACCATGAAAAACACGACCCAGAACAGCTCGCGCAGCAAGTGAACGACCAGGGTCGCTCCCCGCACCTTGCCCTGAAAGACCACGGCCGGGAAATACGCCATGTATTGAAAGGGGAGCAACTTCAAGAAGCCCGACCAGGGCTCTGGTAAGAGGTCCAGGGGAAGCATGTGCCCCGAAATGAAGAAGTTGAGCGTCATGACGATATACAAGAGCGACGTCACTTCGAGAAACCAGAATCCGACCATTCCCACGCAGGCTTCGAAGAAAAAGCCGACCAGAAACGACAGCAAGAGCGACACGCCAAAAGCGCCCAGAGTGAGCGCATCAGGAAACCCGTCGAAGAAACTGTGGCAAATGCCGAACACCAGAGCATAGGGGATAACCGACATGATGATGTACGTCACTTTATGGGCAACCCGGTAGACGAGCAGGTAGCCGATCAGGTCGATCGGCTGGATGAGATAGCGCTTGATCGTGCCCTCACGGACCTCGCGCGCGATCCCGCCGGCGAGGCCGGGCATGCTGGAAAACATGCGGCTGATGTGGGTCAAGAGCAGATAGGCGATCATTTCACGGTAGGTGAAGCCGGCGAGCGCGGTTTGCCGTGAGCTCGAGTAGATGGCCTGCCAGAGCAGGATGGTGGTGACCATGGGCAGAAAACGAAGGATGGTCCCGAAGAGAAAATCGCCGCGATAGGTCATGCGCTCGGCCAGCGAGACGCGAAAGACGGCCAGGTACTTGGCCAGGCGCTTCGAGCCCGAGGTGCTGCCCGGCGCCAGCGCAGGCGTCGTCGCCGGCCTTCCGTTCGCCCGGCGACGGTTGCTCTAAGCCAGTCGGAGCCTGGGTCGCGAGCGATTCAGGCGGCGTCATGGGCGGCCCGGGCCTCCTCGAATACCTTGGAGATCACTTCCTCGAGCGGCGGCTCTTCCACGCTCACGTCGGCCACGATCGACTGGTCGAGAATCGCGGCCAGCACCTGCGCGACTTTGCGCGCTCGACCTTGATGTCGGCCCACGGTCCCTCGCGACGCACCACCTCGCCGAACCGCTCCAGGTCGGCCGGCGGTTCGCCCTCGAACTGCAGCTTCACCAGCTTGCTCTCGCTGAACCGTTCGACGATTCTGGCCAGTGGACCGTCGTAAACCAGCGAGCCGTGCGTGATCACCAGCACGCGATCGCAGAGCGCCTCGACGTCGCGCATGTAATGGCTGGTCAACAGGGTTGTCACCCCTCGCCGCGCGTGGTAGTCGCACAGGCAGCGCTGAATCATTCCTTGAGCAACCACGTCCAGGCCGATCGTCGGCTCGTCGAGCAAGAGCAGCCGCGGCCGATGCAGCAAGGCCGCAATCAGCTCCATCTTCATGCGCTCGCCCAGCGACAGCTCGCGCACCGCCTGGCGGGTGAGTTGTTCGACGCCCAGTAGCTCGGTTAGCTCGGCCAAGGTGGCGCGGAACTCGGCGGGCGGGATCGCATAGATCTCGCGATGGAGCTCGAAGCTGTCGGCGGCCGGCAAGTCCCACCAGAGCTGGTTCTTCTGCCCCATCACCAGCGAGAACTGGCGGCGAAACGCGTCGGCCCGCTGCCACGGCACGAAACCCAGCACCCGCGCCGCGCCCGAAGTGGGATAGACCAGCCCCGAGAGCATTTTCAGCGTCGTCGTCTTGCCGGCGCCGTTGGGGCCCAGGAACGCGACCATCTCGCCCGGCTCGATCGTGAAGCTGATTCCATCCACGGCTTTGACCTGGCGATATTCGCGGTGATACAGCCCTTTGAGCGCGCCCCACACCCCTTTTTTCTTCTGGACGACGCGATAGGTCTTGGCCAATCCCGTCACCTCGATAATGCTCATGGGTTCCCTCGATTCACCGCTTTGTCGAAGTGCCGCGCGGGTCTTTGCCGGCCGCGTCCGACCGCCCCGGCTTGTCGCTGCGCACGCGGATGTAATGGTCGGTGAGCGACATGTGCAGGAGTGGCCGCTCGATCTTGGGCATGTGGCATTCGAGGCAGCCCGTCTTCGCGTTCACCGGGCAGACGCTGGCCGATACGGCAGGTTTGGCCAGGGCCGCCGCGCCCTGCACCGCGCTTGCTGCCGCGGGCGCCTCGCGCCCCGAGTGACACGCCAGGCACTTGGCCTCCTGGAAACCCGCGCTTCGATCGGCGTCGAAATGGGCGTCGTGACACGTGAGGCAGTGGAGCGCCCCCTTGCTCTCGGTGAAACACCGGCTGGCCGCGAGCGTCGCCCCCGGGGAGCGCAGATAGCTCGGGTCGGCCGGTGCGGCAGCGATCTGCGCAAGCGGCCCCACGATGTGGCAGTCGGAGCACTGCTTGTTGATCGTCACGGCATGCTTACCGCCCGTGTTCACGATCGCGCGATCGGAAAAATCAGCCTCGATCGCCAGCACGTGGTTCTTGCCCGGCCCGTGGCAGCGCTCGCAGCCGATGGCCAGGTCGGCGCTGGCAGGGCTTGTACCCTCGGCGGGGGGCGGGTCGCGGAAATCGCGGCTCTGGGTCACGTGGCAGTACAGGCAGCGCACGACGCCGTCGCGCACGCTGACCGGTTGGCCGCGCACGTTTTTCTGCAACTCCGACTCCCCCACGTCGATGCCCGTTTGCCCCCACGCGATCCCTTCCGGCGTGTGATATGACGATAATCGCAGGGCGCGGTAGATCTTCTCGTCGTCGCGGCCCACCATGGTCACGTAGCCGTCGCGCGGGCCGAAGGCATACTCGACGATGACCCGCGAGATCAGTTCGCCGATGTGCGTCTCGACTTTGATGCCGTCATTGCCGCGCAAACGCGTGCGTGACCTTGGGATCGACCGGGTCGGGCAGGGAACGATCGGGGATGGGCAGCTCCAGGAGCTCGGCACCCCTGTGAAAGGTATGGGAGTGCCCGTGCTTAGAATGCGCCCGCGCCACGTCGCGGTGACAGGGGCGCATCGGGCTGCGCCCACGTAGGGGCTCGGCTCCGGCACGAGCGGGTTAAGAGCGCGATAAGAGCCGCCGCGGTCGAGGGCAGCCGTGGCAGCGGCGATCTGTCCCTCCTGCAAATAAGCCCGGCTCAGCAGCCACTCTGCCTCGGCATCGACACCGGTCTTGCCCTCCGCGCCGGCGATCGCCTCGAGCACGGCTTTGGCCTCGGCCGGCCGGCCGAGTTGCAGCAAACTCCGAGCCAGCAGCCGGCGATAATGGTTTGCGCCCTGCACGGCCCCCTTGGCTTCGGGATCAAGGGCCAGCCCCGCGCGAAGTGCATCAACCGCTCCCACGGGATCATCGACGAGTGCCCGAATCTGACCAAGCAAGAGCTGCGCGCGCGCCTCCCAGCCTGGTTGGCGAGCCAGCATTAGGGCGTGCGACGCTGCCAGATCGAGTCGCTGACTCGCGCTGGCCAACCGCGTCAGATGGTCCAGGAGCTCGGCGTTTTCTGGCCCGGCCTTTGCCCCCTTTTCCCACAGCTCGAGCGCTGACTCGACGTCGCCAGAGCGCACCTTGGCCAGTCCCTCGAGGAAGAAATCTTCGGCGTGCATGCGGTCCTGACCGAGGCGCCTGTAAATGGCGGCCGCCGCCGCGTGGCGATCGACGCGCGCCTGCGACCGGGCGTAAAGCAAAAGCGCGGGCACGCTATCATGATCCGCCTGGAGCACCTGCCGCGACAGCTCGGCGGCTTTTGTCCAGTCTCGGCCGTCGTAGGCGGCCTGTGCCCGCGCCAGCCGGTAGGACGGCGATTGCGGCCAGCCGGCAATCCAGCGCGAAGCGGCGCCCGCCAAAAGGTCACGGCCCCCGCTAATCCCCCGACGACGGCGATCGCGGCCAAGGCCCAGCCGAGCTTGCGCCCTTGTTTCCCCGTCGCGGCCATGACGCTCATTTCAGATATCGATATCTTTTGCGGTATAGGCCTCTTCCATGATGAACTTGAAACGGGCCTCCGGCTCCTTACCCATCAGGTCGCTGACGGTGCGGTCGGTGTAGGGGCGGTCGTCGTCGGGAATGACCACGCGCAGAGCCGGCGCCGCGCCGGGTCGAGCGTGGTCTCGAAGAGCAGGGCCGCCGGCATTTCGCCCAATCCCTTGAACCGTGTGATGTTGGGCTTGGCGTTCTGGGGCAGCCTGGCCAGGATCCCGTCGCGGTCGGCGTCGTCGGAGGCCCAGAAAGTCTCCTTTCCCCAGGCGACCTTGTAGAGCGGGGGGCAGGCCAGATAGATGCGGCCGTCGGCGAAGAGTGCGGGCACGTGGCGGTAGAAGAAGGTGAGTAGCAAGGTGGCGATGTGGTGGCCGTCGCTGTCGGCGTCGGTCAAGAGGATGATCTTGCCGTAGCGCAGCCGCGCCCCCTCGTACTGGTCGTCCATGCCGCAGCCCAGCGCGCTGATGATATCAGTCAGTTCTTTGTTGTCGAGCACCTTGGCCTTGCCGGCCTGCTCGGCGTTTAGCACCTTGCCCTTCAAGGGCAGGATCGCCTGGATGTCGCGGTCGCGGCCTTGCTTGGCCGACCCGCCGGCGCTGTCGCCCTCGACGATGAATAGCTCCGACTCCTCGGGGTTGGTGCTGTCGCAGTCGTGCAGCTTGCCTGGGAGATTGAGCCGGCCGCTGATGGCCGTCTTGCGGCGCACCTGCGACGCGGCGGCCCGGCTGGCCTCGCGCGCTTTGGCCGACTGGATCACCCGGGCGGCGATCGCGTCGCCCACGCTCTTGTTCTTCAAGAGAAAGTTCTCGAGCGCCGGCCGCACCATCGACTCGACCTGCGCCTTCACCTCGGGGTTGTTGAGCCGCCCCTTGGTCTGCCCCTGGAATTGCGGCTCCTTCACACACACCGCCAGCACGGCCGTCAACCCCTCGCGAATGTCTTCGCGCTTGATCTCCATTCCCTTCTTCACCAGGTCGTGCGTTTCCATGAAGCGCTGCACGGCCGTGCCCACCGCGGCCAGCATGCCCAGCTCGTGGGTGCCACCGTCGCGGGTGGGAATCGTGTTGACGAACGAACGGATATCTTCGTCGGTCGCTTCGGTCCACACCAGCGCCAGGTGGCAGTGCAGGCCGCTGTCGTCGTCTTCGCGCTCGAGCACAAACGGCAGAAGCGTCACGCGGTCTGCGCCGCGCTTCTGGTTGATCGCGTCCAGGAAATCGACCACGCCGCCGTCGTGGCGGAACTCGACGCTCGTCTTGTTCTTTTCGTCCGTGAAGTGGATCAAGAGTCCCTTGTTCAGGTAGGTCTTGACCTCGAGCCGTTCGGCGATGAGCTGGGGGTCGTAGCTCAAGTCCTCGAAGATATCGGAGTCGGGAGTGTAGGTGACGGTGGTACCGGTTCCCCGGGCCGGTTCGCCGTGCTCGACCGGCCCGAGCGGCTTGCCGCGCCGGTAGCGCTGGATGTAGGTCTTGCCGTCGCGGCGCACTTCGGCGATCAGGCTCTTGGAAAGCGCGTTGACGACGCTGGCGCCCACGCCGTGCAGGCCGCCGGCCACCTTGTAGGCGCCCTCGTCGAACTTGCCGCCGGCGTGCAGCGTCGTGAAGATTACCTCGAGCGCGCTTTTGCGCGTCTGGGGATGAATGTCGACCGGAATGCCCCGTCCGTTGTCGGCGATCGAGATCGTCTTGCCGTCGGCACGCAGCGTGACGTTGATCCGCGTCGCATATCCGTTCATCACTTCGTCGACCGAGTTGTCGACGATTTCCCAGAGGAGGTGGTGAAAGCCCGTCTTGTCGACGCCGCCGATGTACATGCCCGGCCGGCGCCGAACTGCCTCGAGCCCCTCGAGCACCGTGATCGATTTGGCCGTGTACGTTCCTGTGGACATGATCGTTTCCGTGACAGAGTGTTCCTGATCGCCGTTCTGATTCTAATCTTGGGCACCATCCGCGTCCGCCGCCCCGTTGCTCTTACCCGGCGAATCGGTGAACTCTTCGAGCGGCGGGTGCGGCTCGGCCTCGTGGGGAATGACGGCGTTGAGCGAGCCGCGCTGGAGGATCGAGTAGCCCTTGCCGCCGCGAGAGGTCACGGGGTACTTGGTGGTGCGCACGATTTGGATGCCGCCGCGATTGGTGCGCACGGTGAGGCCCTCGCGCTTCTTGTTGGCGAGCACGAACCCGAGCACGCGGTCCTTGGGATCGAGGCGAATGGCGGTCACGCCGCGGGCGGCGCCGCCCACGACATTGGCCTCGGTGACGGGGAAAATCAGCACGCGGGCCGAACGCGTGGCCAGGCAGACGTTTTCCGAGCCGTCGGTCGCGTCGACGCCGACCACCACGTCGTCTTTGAAGGCCGGATCGAGTCGCACAACCAGCCGCCCCTTTCGGGTCGAGACCGCCGCAAGCGGCGTTAGAGCAAACCGCAGGACCTTGCCGCCCGCGGTCAGCGCGATCGCATAAGGCGGCGGCGGCACGGCCGCCCCGTTGCCGTCGGCCGCGGCGTGCTCGTGCTCGAAGCCCGAGCCGTTGGTCTCGTGCCCGTCGAGGTCGCCCCCCAGGAGCCGCTGAACCAGCCGCGGCGCGATCTGCGGATGCTTGCTCCACTCGGGCAGGCAGCGCGGGTCGTGGCAAACCACGCCGACGATGTGCTCCTGGTCTTCAAACGCAAACTGCTTCTGGATCGGCTCGCCGTGCCCCGTGGTCATCGGCACGTCGTTGACCCGCATCGTGTAGGCAATGCCCCGGTCGGTGAAGACCGTAAGCGTTTGCCGCGCCCGCGCACGATATACCCAGCCAACCCGATCGTCGTCGCGCACCCGGATGCTCGCCACGTCGGTGAACGACTTCTGGCGCTTGGTCCAGCCGTCGCGAGTGATGATCACCCACGAGTCTTCATCGACGATGTAGTCTTCCTCGCGGAACTCGAGCGGAGCGGCCGGCACTTCGATTCGCGTGCGGCGCCGCTCACCGAACGCCTCTGCGATCGCCTTGAGCTCTGCCCTGATGATCTGCCAGCGCCGGCTCGTCGGCGAGCAGCCGCTTGATCTCCTGGGCACGCTTGCGCTTCTGCCGCAGCTCTTCCATGATGTCCCGAATCTCGAGCTTCCCCAGCCGGTACAGCTTGGTTTCGAGCACCGCGTCGGCTTGAATCTCTGAAAGCTCGAACCGCAAGATCAGCTTGGGAGCGGCGTCGGCCTTGCCGTCGCTGTCGCGGATGATCTTGATCGCCTCGTCGAGGTTTTTGAACACGATCGCGAACCCCTCGAGGATGTGGATCCGCTCGAGCAGGTTCTTGAGCTCGAACCGCAGCCGCCGGGTGACGACTTCCAGCCGGAAATCGAGAAAATGCTGCAAGATCGTGTTCAGGTCGAGTCGCCGCGGCACGGCCACAAGGGCCCCCTCGGCCGGCAGCAGGCACGTGAGGTTGATGCTGTAGTTGATCTGGAGCGGCGAGTTCTTGAACAGATAAGCCAATGCCGCCTCGGCATTGGCGCCCGGCCGCAGCTCGAGCACGATCCGAACGTCCTCTGTGCTCAGGTCCTTGACGTTGACGAGCTGCGGGACCTGTCCCTTGGCGATCAACTCGCCGATGCGCTCGACCAGCGCGTCCTTCTCAATGCTGTACGGGATATTGGTGATCAAAACCGAGTTGGGCCGGTCGGGATCGGTTTCATACGTTCCCCGCAGCTTGATCGTTCCCTGGCCGGTTGCGTAAATCTGCTTGAGCTCCTCGGCCGTGTTGAGGATCACGCCCCCGGTGGGAAAATCGGGCCCGTGAATCGCCTTCAAGAGCCGCTCGAGCGACATCTCGCGATTGTCGAGCAAGGCGACCAGGCCGTTGCAGATCTCGCGCAGGTTGTGGGGCGGGATGTTCGTGGCCATCCCCACCGCGATGCCCGAGACGCCGTTGACCAGCATGTTGGGGAACTGGGCCGGCAAGACAACCGGTTCTTCGGCGGTTGATGCATAGTTAGGCCGATAATCGACCGTTTGGTCGCGCAGCTCGGTCAAGAGCGCCAGCGCGATCGGCGTCAGCCGGCACTCGGTATAGCGGAAGGCCGCCGGCGGATCACCGTCGATCGAGCCGAAATTGCCGTAGCCATCGATCAAGGGCTGCCTGAGGCTAAACGGCTGGGCCATGCGCACCGAGCGCGTCGTAAATCGACTGGTCGCCGTGGGGATGGTAGGTTTTCATCACCTCGCCCACCACGGCCGCGCACTTGATGTAGCGACTGTCGGCCGAAACGTGCAGATCGTGCCACATCGCGTACAAGATCCGCCGCTGAACCGGCTTGAGCCCGTCTCTCAAGTCAGGCAGCGCTCGGGACGTGATCACCGAGAGCGCATAGTTCGAGGTAGCGCGACCGGGCCGCCTCGGCCAGCGCGACATCCTCGATCACGGCACTCGCTCGCTTTGCTTTTCGTCCCTGGTCCCGACCCCAACGGCGGTTCCGCTTCGCCATCGCTCCTCGTCACTCCGCACAAGACAGCCTGCATTTTCCGTAAGCCCACTCAAAAAAACCGAGATTCCTCGGAACCGGCAATGCCAGTTTTTGAGCGATACTATATTTCGGTATACTATAACACGGCGTCAACTCCGGGGCAATCGCGCTTGAGTCCCGCGGGCGAAGACGGGACCGTCTGCATTTCTTAAGATAGAAGTTTGGGTCGGTTACGGTCAAACGGCAAACTTTGTCGATCATGATCGTCAGGAGTTTTTCGTTGGCTTCGCAGACCCGCGTCGCCCGCGCCATTCTCTGCACCGTCTTGTGTTTCTGAAACGGATATCGGCGATTGGGAATCCTCATCATGATCTGGCCTTTTCGACGCCGTGAAGAGCCTGTGCGGCCTGCGCCGATTGATGCCGCCGCGATCGTGCGGCGGGCCCGGCGGCTGCGCTTTCGCGTGCGCCCCGGGGCGGTTTCGCAGTTGGCGGGCGCCTATCATGGAGCGAGGCCGGGAATCGGCCTGACCTTTGCCGAGCTGCGGGCCTACGAACCCGGCGACGATGTGCGCCACCTCGATTGGAACGTGACCGCCCGCCAGGGCAGGCCATTCGTGCGGCGCTACATCGAGGAACGGGCGCTGTCGCTCTGGTTGGTCGTGGACGTATCGGCGAGCATGCGTTTCGGTCCCGAGCGCACCACCAAGGCCGATCGGGCCGCGCAGGCGGCGGCGCTCTTGGCGACGGCGGCGATCCAGAATGGCGACCGCGCCGGCTTGGTCCTGGTTAGCGACCGAATCGAGCTGGAGCTCCCGCCCGCCGGCGGCGTGCGCCACCTTTCGCAGCTTGTGCGCGCGCTGGTGGCAACGCCGACGACTTCTCCCCAGACCAAGCTCTCGGCCGGGTTGGCGCGGCTGCGGCAGACGGCTCGCCGCGCGATGCTGGTGGTCATCAGCGATTTCATCACCGAGGAGCCGGTCGGATCGTGGCGGCGGGCCGCCCGCCGCCATGACACGATCGCCTTGCGGGTGGTCGATCCTCGGGAAGAGCAGCTTCCCAAGGCCGGAATCCTCGCGCTCGCGGAAGCCGAGCGCGGTCAGACGCGGCTCGTCGATTCGAGCTCGCGAACCGTGCGAAAGTACTATGAGCAGACCGCTGCCCAGAAAACGCGGTCGTTTCAGCGCTGGTGCGCAACTCCGGCATCCAACCTTTCACCATGACCACCGACGTCGATCCCATCGTGCCCCTGACCGAGCTCTTCGCCCGCCGCGCCGACCAGGCGAGGTGCGCTGTGACCGGCTTCGCCCCCAAGGGGCTTGTCCCGCCGCGTCCCAACCTCGGGCCCGAGCCCTGGCCCGGCGAGGCCCCGATCGCGCCTTATCTCCTGGCCGCCGGCGCCGCGCTGGCCCTTCTTGCGTGCGGGCTCATCCTTTGGCGTCTCCGCCGCCGGCGCAGGCGAACGGCGCTTACCAGTCTGCCCGTTGCCAACCCGGCCGACGACTCGCCGCGCGAGCAGATTGTCGCACTCTCGGCAGCGCTGCGCGCTGCCCTTACCAATCAGTTCGGTACCGCCTGGCGCGCCAAGACGACCGAAGAGCTTTCTGCCGACAGCCGGCTCAAGGAACTGCTGGGCGTTGATCAACTCGAGGAATTCAGCCGGTTTCTCGACTACGTCGACCATCTCAAGTTTGCACCCGAGCGGACGAACAACAACGACGGTGCAGCACTCGAAGCCAACCTGGCGACGTGGGCACCGCGAGTTGAATCTTTCAGGTCGAAGATCCAGGCGAGTCGCTAGCCACCGGCGTGAGGTTAACCTTCGATTGACGGGTGGGGCGTCGGGAGACCTTCGGTCGGCCTCCGGGCGGGGTCGGGAGACCCGCGCCCAACAGACGCACTATTCGTTGGCGTTCAAGTCGGCCTTGGTGAAGTGCACTCCGATCATGTCCGATCGATATGGCCCGATGCGCACGCGCATGCGCCAGGTTGCTTGATCGCGCACGCGATCGGCGGCACCGGGCTCGCTGGCGATGATGGTCTGCGCCGACTCGCCGGGTTTGAGCACGGGAAACTCCTGTCCCAGTATGGACCATTCGCTGTCGTCAGCTAGGGGAAAGGGGCCGATCCTTGCGCCATCGCTGGTCTCGATCAAGCAGCGATCCAGGGGCGAGAACTGGTCGCGCACGAAGGCCCTCTCGATCGGTGCAAACGTCAGGGCGCTCGAGACATTGGTCAGGCGAAGCGTGAGGACCAATGACGGCGACTCCTCGCGCCGAACGTCGTTCGGGTCGATCGAGCGAAGCCGGTCTACAGGAGTGACCGCGATCGCGACAGGCGTGACTTCCAGTTCACCGACCTGGATCGTTGCGTGCAACGCGGCGATGTTTTGCGGCGAGAGCGCGGGCAGTGCCTGGGTCTTGCGCGGCTCCGACGACTTGACGACGGGGTTTGCACTTGCGTGCGTGTTATTGGCCAAAACGGGCTCCTCGCGGTGGAATACGCGCCCCGTCCAGACCATCCACGTCAGAACGAGCGTGAGCACGCTCGCGTAAGTGAGGAGCAACAAAGAAAACCAGGGGACGCCGGGTTCGGACGATAGATCGTGGTCGTCGTGCGAGCGCGTCAGGAGAGATGCCAGCCAGCCCTTGGAAGGCAGGCGGGAGATTGCTCTCTCGGGATCGGGGGTCGCCTCGTCCGGCAACCTCGGCGTTTCTGCGGGTGGGCCGGCCAGGTCGACGCCGGGCGGGTACGTCATTCGGAAGACTTCCGACGTGTGCGGCGCCGCCGTTTTTCCGCCCTCGGCGGCGGGCGCCTGGGTTGTTCCCTCTGACTGGAGCACCGGATCGGGCTGGTTTTCCGCCGCCGCCAGTACGACGCTGAGGTCGTCGAGGCAAGAGTCGAAGTTGAGCTCTTCCAGGTCGACCTCTTCGCCGGGCGGCGAGCCTGAACCGCTAACCTTCTCGCGGGGCACTCCGTGGACGTGAGGCGCGTCGGGGTTGGGCGTGGGATGTGGCTTGTTGGGGATTTCACGCGTCATGTCTTGAACCCCCCTCAAGAAGACCCGCGGCGCAACCACACGGTCGTTCCCGCCCCGGCCGTGAGCTGACGGGCGGCATCGCCGTTGACGGCGGCTACCTCCACCCAGCCCGAGCTCCCTACCAGCGCGATCAGCGTTCCAGTCGGCCGGTCGGAGTAGGTCCGTACGATCCCCTGGATGCGCTCGCCCGCGATTTCGACCGTCCACGAGTCACGCGGGACATCGCCCAAATGATCGGCATTCACGTTAGTGATGAGGTTTCCGAAGGCGTCGCGAAAAATCACCTCGCCAACAAAGTCCTGGTCATGCGCATTCGGCTCGAAGTTCTTGAGGGTGATGAATCCGAAGCGGGGCGGACCAAGCTCGGCGGGATCGCCCCCCTTGACTAAATGGGCCGCGGCCGGGGCAAGGATGTCGCGCCCGTGGAACGTCGCCGACACGATCGGGCGCCGCAGCGCCGGGTTATCAATTTCCCACGTCCCCGCCGGCGTGCGTCCCCGCACCACTCCCGTGATCAAACCGTTGTCGGGCAGCACAAACCATTGATCGGCCACCGATACGGCAATCAGCCGGCGCTCGCTGCCCACACCGGGATCAACGACCACCAGGTGGACCGTCCCGGTGGGAAACGCGTCGACGATTCCCGCAAGCACGAACCCCCCTTCAAGTATGTTCTGGGGAGAGATGGTGTGACACACGTCGACCAACTGCGCTCCGGGAGCCAGGTCCAGGAGGACCCCCTTGAGGGCAGCGACATACGGCCCACCCAACCCAAAGTCGGTCGTCAACGTGAGAATTGCTGGCTTCATCGTTCCACCGCCGTCCGCGACCAACGCAAGGCCGCCCGCTCGACCAGGTTGCTCCGCCGACACACCCCCATTACGCGCCCTCGGCCTCGTAGACCGCCGTGACGCGCGTCGTGATGCCTCCACGCGGGTTGAAATGCCCGCTCACCTGCATCTTTCTGGGCTGACAGCTTCGAGTCAGGTCGTCAAGAATCGTGTTGACCGCATGCTCGTAAAAGATGCCTCGGTCGCGGTAGCCGAACAGATACAGCTTCAGGCTCTTGAGCTCCAAGCATGTCGCCGCCGGCACGTAGCTGATCACGATCGTGCCGAAATCGGGCTGCCCGGTCTTGGGACAGACCGCCGTGAATTCCGGACAGGTGATCTCGATCTCGTACTCTCGCTGCGGGAACTGGTTGGGGAAGGTCTCGACGAGCGCTGGCATATCGACTCCTGAAAGTGCCGGTAGGGCGCCCTTGGAGCAGCGACCGCAGCCGGCCCTCTCGATACCTCGATCGAATTGGTATATTGTACTGGCCCCAACGGGAGCTCGAAATGGAGAAGCGACCATTCGGCAAGACCGACATGCACTGTAGTGCGCTTGGCTTCGGCGGCGCCGAGGTGGGGTTCCACAAAGCGACCGCCGAAGCGGTGTCGCGGCTCTTGAATAGCGCGCTCGATGCCGGCTTGAACGTCATCGACACTCAACCCCGACCGCTGGCTTCAGAATGCCGCGCTCCTGGACGCCGGCCCGCTGCCGCCAGACGAGTTCGAGCAGATCCGTAACCGCTGGCGCGAGGCCGCCCTGCCGTCATGGGTCGGCCAGACCTGACGACTCCGCGCAAGGCCGCCGCGAAATAGGTCACCGCACCATGGTGAACGCATTGCCCATGTTGCCGAACGCCGTCAGCCCCATCAGATCAGACGAAATCCTCTGGATGCCTTGCTGCGGAACTCCCGACATGCTCAAGATCATTTGCGCGCTGCCGATGGCGTTCTGCGTGTAGCCTCCATTCTGCCCACCGCCGTGATTCATGACGGTCATCAGGTCACGCGCGAGCTGGCCCGTGTGCATGTACGGAACGGTCCGCATCGGCAGAGCGCTCGTCAGGTCCATCGCGAGCTGGTGAACCGCTTGGGTCGGAGGCCGGAAGCCTTGGGTGACGACCCCCATGAGGGCGCTGCGCAGCCGCACGGCCATCATCGGCGACATGTTCCCGTTCATGTTCCCGTTCATGTTCCTGTTCATGTTCCCGTTCATGTTCCCGTTCATGTTCCCGTTCATTCCGCCGCTGGCGGCGTTCAGGGCGTTGATCAGGCGCGACAGCCGCTGCATTTGAGAGAAATACATCGAGTTCGATCCGTTGCCGTAACCGTAGCCAGAGGACATCATCCCGTAGCCGTTATTACCCCACCAGGGGTGATGGTGCCACCACCAGTGATTGCCGTTCGCATTGCCCATTCCGTTGCCCGTGCCGGACGTGCCGGTCAGCCCCGACGAGGCGATACCGGCTCCGGGCGCGAAGACGCTCGATGACCCCGTCGCGGTCGTGCCGGCGCTGATGCCCATGGTCGAGGTCGTGAGTCCGCCAAGTCCGGGGACGTTGGTTTTCGTGCCGGTCGTCGTCGTTCCGGTTGTTGTGCTGAACAACGATGCCTTGGCTCCCGGAGTGGTTCCGAGCAGAGACGAGACACTCGTATTGCCCAATCCGGTGGTAGCGCTGGTTGTCGCCGCTGGCGAGCCCGTGGCGCTCTTGGTCGTCGTCGCGCTTGCGACAGACGACGCGCCCGGAGAGCCCTTGGCGTTCTTGCTCGTCGTCACGGTTGCAAGCGAGGCGGCGGGCGTTTTCGAGTTTGTACCGTTGTGCCCACTGGTGTTGTGATTGTTCTGCAGCTCATTGGAGAGGCGATGCGCCTTGCTCATCGTTTTCGTACCGTGAGTGCCTTGTCCCAGCGCGTTCTGAGTCATGCCGGACGAATCGAAACCGTAGGGGTGCGTCGGGTTCGAATGGCTAGCCCCCGATCGATTGACGTTCCCTGCTCGGGGCTGACTGGAATGGGGCATCATCTGCGACTGGTTGAAATGCGGCATCATCTGCGATTGGTTGAAATGCGGCATCATCTGCGACTGGTTGAAATGCGGCACGCTCGTCTGGGGCATCGCCGCAACCCCTCCACCACCGCCACCGTGTCCGCCGCCGTGCCCACCGCCGTGCGGCGCCGCCAAGACTGGCGTCGCACCGATCCCTAGCATCAACAGGCCGAAGGTGATCGCCCCTGGCTTCATGGTTGCACCCCTCGTGTGGTCGCCCCGTATTCCGCACACAAAGTCGTGACTGAGATAATCCGGCGTGCGCCACTATCTAAATATGCAACGCGTATCCCGCGCCAAAGTGTCGCGCGACCGGCTAAATTTCGACCGAAAGTTCAGCCAGGGCAGCGCCGCTGGCATGGTTCAAGAGAAGCTTTTACAGTTCGGGGTGGCTGGGGTCGATGCGTGCGGGGCCCCTTTGTCGGCTTTCGCTCCGCGAAAGCACGGCCTTTCGCGGAGCGAAAGACTTTGAACCTGGCCGTGTCGGTCGGCTGCCGCGCGGCGTAAACTCCTCCCGAATAAATGTTTACGCAATCTGGCTCATTGTGCGGCCGCCGTTAAGAGCGACCTCGGTCAGTGGGCAACGACGGTCCAGTCCTCCCAGACGAGACCGGGCACACGAGCGAACTCACTGACGTTGGTGGTGGTCAGTGTCGCGCCGGTTATGAGCGACTGGGCGGCGATGAGCAAGTCGTAGGGGCCGATGATCATCCCGCTTCGTTCGAGGCTCGCGCGAAGGTCTCCCGCGATCAGCGAATCGCTCTCATCGAAAGGCAGGACGCTGATGTTGCCCGAAAGGAAGGCGCAGCCGCTCGGCGTTTTGCTCTCGTTGTTCGCTGCGCGCGACGCCATACCACAACTCGAACAAGACAACCGTCGATATCACGATCGACGCATTCTCACTGACCGCCGCCCGGAGGCGTGAGCGGACGCACGCGGGCCGGTTCCTCAATAGCGCGATAACCGCGTTAGTATCCAGGAGGTAAGTCAATCAAAGAGATCCTCAGGCTCCGGCATCGGAGGCTGGCGCCGGCCTTCTTCCATGAATGGAACGTCTGCGAACCGGTCGAGCTCGCGGAACCACTCGTCGAGATCCGTCACGATCGGCTCGAGCAGTATTCCGCCTTCAACACGACGGACGCGCACACGGTCGCCAGGCAGACGAAAGGCCCGCGGCAGGCGAACCGCCTGACTCCGTCCATGCTTGAATATTCTCGCAACTCCGCTCTCGCTCACGACCCCCCCATTCTTGGTATCTACCAAAAGTATATATCACCGTTCCGCGCGTTGCAAATATCGGCCTCCGCATAGGAACCTTACGCCAGCAATCCCTTCACCACCTGCCCGTGGACATCGGTCAAACGGAAATCGCGGCCCTGGAAGCGGTAGGTCAGCTTGGTGTGGTCGAAGCCCAGCAGATGCAGGATCGTCGCGTGCAGGTCGTGCACGTGGACCTTCTCTTTGACGACGTTGAAGCCGAGCTCGTCGGTCTCGCCGTAGGTGATGCCGGGCTTGATGCCGCCGCCGGCCAGCCAGATCGTGAACGCATTCGGGTGATGGTCGCGGCCGTCGGTGCCGCCCCCCTGAACCATCGGCGTGCGGCCGAACTCGCCGCCCCAGATTACCAGCGTATCGTCGAGCAGCCCGCGCTGCTTCAGGTCCTTGACCAGGGCCGCACAGGCCCGGTCGGTATCCTCGCAGTTCTTCTTGAGATCGTGCACCAGACCCGCCGTGCTGGTCCCACGACTCGTGGAAGATCTGCACGAACCGCACCCCGCGCTCCAGCAGCCGCCGCGCCAGCAGACACGTGTTGGCAAACGACGACTTGCCCGGCTCGGCGCCGTACATCTCGAGTACGTGCCGCGGCTCGCGCGCGATGTCCATCACGTCGGGCGCCGACTGCTGCATGCGAAACGCCATCTCGTAAGAGTTGATCCGCGTGGCGATCTCGGGATCGCCCACCCGCTCGAGCCGCATCCTGTTGAGCTGCCGCACCGCATCGAGCGAGATCGTGCTGAAGCTCGGCATCGACGCCCCGCGGATTGGAGAGATACAGGACCGGGTCGCCGCTGGTGCGAAACTGCACGCCCTGGTAGACCGTGGGCAAAAAGCCGCTGCCCCAGTTGGAGTTGCCGCCGCTTGGGCCCTTCTTGCCCGTGCTGAAGACGACGAAACGCGGGCAGGTCCTGCGACTCGCTGCCCAGCCCGTAGCACGACCCACGCGCCCAAGCTCGGCCGGCCGAAGATCTGCGAGCCGGTGTTCATCAAGATCTGGCCGGGCGCGTGGTTGAACGCGTCGGTGACCATCGCTTGCACGATGGCGATGTCGTCGACCACCGCGGCCAGGTGCGGCAGGAGCTCCGAGAGCTCGGCGCCGCTCTGGCCGTGGCGGGCGAACTTGAACTTCGGGCCCAGCAGCTTCGAGCTGGGGTTGATGAACGCGGCCCGATAGCCCTTGATCAGCTCGGGCGGCGGCAGCGTGCCGTCGAACTTGGCCAGCTGCGGCTTGTTGTCGAAGAGCTCCAGGTGGCTCGGCGCGCCGGCCATGAACAGAAACATCACGCGCTTGGCCTTGGGCGCGAAATGAGGCGCCTTGGGTGCCAGCGGGTCGGACGCGGCCGCCGCGTCGGGGCCGGCGGCATAGCCTCCCTGCTCGAAAAGCTGGGCCAAGGCCGCGCTCGCCAGGCCCACGCCGCACTGCTCGAAGAACCAGCGCCGCGACACGCTGCCGCGGGTCGGCGACCCCGATAAAGATGGTCCTGACAATTCATAATGTGTTCGCTTTATTCTTTCGTCATCGTTTCATCGAGATTCAAGAGCACGCGCGACGACCGCCGTCCAGCCTGCGAGCTGGGCCGGCGTCGCTCCCGGCGGAAGCTGGCGGCGGCCTGCGCCGGTCGATTGGCCGCCAGGTCCCAAGGCTTGGCCCCCGGTTGGCCGAACCGGCGCGTCTGCACGGTGCAAGAGATCGAGCAGGACCGCCATTTCGCGGCTCCGAGGGCGGTCGAGCGAGCGCAGCGGCGAAAGGCGTAGGATCAGCCGGTCGCTATCGGTGCTGCCGCCGGCTCGCACCGTCAGCAGCGCCAGCGCCCGCGCGCATTCGAGGAAGATCGGCTCGTTCAGGGTCGTGAGGGCCTGCAGCGGCGTGTTCGACCGAGCCCGGCGCACGCAGGCGAAGTCGCCGTTGGGTGCGTCGAAACGCTTGCAGCATGGGGTACGGCACCGAGCGATAGCGGAACGTGTACAGTGCGCGGCGGTATCGGTCGGGACCGGTCGCCTCGGCCCAGACCTTGGGCCCGTAGCTCGCCGGCGGCTGAAACAGAAACGCCGGCGCGGCGGGCGAAGACGCTCGGGCCGCCGATCTTGGTGATAGAGCAGCCCGCTCGCCGCCAGCGCGATGTCGCGCACGACCTCGGCATCGACCCGGAACCGCGGCCCGCGCGCCAGCAGGCGATTATAGGGGTCGCGAGCGATGAGCTCAGGCGTCACCCGCGACGATTGGCGGTACGTCGCCGAGGTCGCGATCAGGCGGTGAAGATGCTTGAGGCTCCAGCCGCTCTCCATGAACTCGACCGCCAGCCAGTCGAGCAATTCGGGATGCGACGGCGGCTCGCACTGCATGCCGAGGTCCTCGCTGGTCGCCACGATGCCCGTGCCGAAATACGCCTGCCAGACGCGGTTCACGATCGACCGCGCCGTGGTCGGCGCATCGCCGATCCACCAGCCACCGGGCAAACGACAGCCGCGTCGCCGGTGCCCCGGCCAGGCAGCGGGTTCAGGAACGCAGGAACGCCGGGCTCGACCGGCTTGCTCCGGCTTGAGGAAATCGCCGCGCTCGAGCACGTGCGTCGCACGCCGCTCTTTGCCCTCGCGCTCGTGCAGCGCCAGTTGCGTCGTTCCCTCGGGATGCTGCCTCCAGAGCGCCTCGATCTGGGCGTTGGCCTCCTTCCACTCGGGCACCGTCGTGCGCCAGTAGCTGAAGACAGCATTGACCTGTGCGGCCGTCCGCTTGTCGCGGGGAACGGCCAGAATCGCCCGCACGTCGCGCGGAACCAGATCGGCGGCCGGCTCGGGGGCACTGGTGATCGACAGCCGGAACCGACCCAGGTTGTTGTTCTGGTTGTCGTCGCTGTTCCAGCCGCCGTGGTTCTGCACCAGCGTGAAGGTCAGGCTCGCCCCGCCCGGGAAGGCCGATCGGCTTCTCGGCACGAAAACCGCCTGCCGCGGCTGATTGCGCCGGCCTGGCCCGACGTCGATGCCCCAGGCCGTCTCGTCCTTGCCGTCGATCGCGAACGATACGGGACCCGTGTTGCGCTTGCGTCCGCTCTTGTCGTCGTAGATCGTGTCCAGCGGCGCCTCGGGCAGATTGATGTCGGCAGTGGCTTTGGCGATTTTGACCGGCGCGGATTTCGCGCGTCCTTTCGAGGGCGCCGCCTCGACCCGAAACTCGGTCGAGCGCCGCGGTGCCCTTGATCGATCGGCCCGGCCCACCCAGCGGTAGGTTGGGGTCGGTCAGAAGCTCGAGCCGAAAACCCGTGATCGGCGACACGTCGGTCTTCACCGATAACAAGAGCCCGTGTTTCGTCGGTGCGTAGCCCTGCGCCAGACAGCGAGCCGTCGCCCATCGGCAAGAACTTCTCGCCGCCCGTCGAGTCGGCGTCGATCTCAGGGTTAACCGTAATCCAGCGCTGCTGCGACCCAGATCTGGAAACCTGGTTTTCCCAGGCGGCCATCCGCTCGGGCCAGTCGGGATGATTGCACTTCAGCCGCTCTTCGATCGCGCGCCTTCTCGCGATGAATTCGCGCGATCGTCGCTTGCTCGCCGGCGGTGTAGACCGCCACGTTGGCCTCATGTGCGTTGTTAAGAAACGCAAACATGCGGTAGTACTCTTCCTGAGTGAGCGGGTCGTACTTGTGGCTGTGGCATTGGGCGCACTGGATCGTCAGCCCCAGCACGCCTTTGCCGATGCAGTCCATGCGGTCGAACATCGCCTCCATGCGGAACTGCTCGGGGTCGACCCCTCCTTCTTCGTTAATCATCGAGTTCCGCAGGTACCCTGTTGCCGACGACCTGGTCCTGGGTCGCTCCCGGCAGCAGGTCGCCGGCGATTTGCTCGATGACGAACTGATCGTACGGCAGGTCGCGATTGAGCGCGCTGATGACCCAGTCGCGATAGAAATGCACGAATCGCGGCTTATCTTTTTCGTAGCCGTCTGAGTCGGCATAGCGGGCGGCATCGAGCCAGATGCGCCCCAGCGCTCGCCGTACTGGGGCGAGCCCAGCAGCCGGTCGACCTCTTTGAAAATTGCGTCTCGGCCCGCGTCTGCCGCAAACCCATCGGCGTCCTCAATCCGCGGCGACAGCCCCGTCAGGTCGAGATTGAGCCGGCGCAAGAGCGCGAGCCGGTTCGCCTCGGGTGAAGGCGCGAGCCCTTCGGCTTCGAGCCGCGCCAGAATGAAGAAGTCGATCGGATTGCGGCACCACGACGCCTGCTTCACCGCGGGGAGCGCCGGGCGCGTGGGAGGCGTGAACGCCCAGTGCCCTTCATACACGGCGCCCTCTTCGATCCAGGTCTTGAGCTTGGCGATCTCGGCCGCGCTTAACGACTTGCCGCTCTTGGGCGGCGGCATCCGTTCCTCGGCGTCGCTCGAAGTGATGCGCTGATAAAGCTCGCTGTCGTCGAGCTTGCCCGGCACGATCGCTTGGTTACCCGAGCTCGCCGGCTTCTGTGCATCGGCGGCGCGGTCGAGCCGCAGTTTCGCTTTGCGCTCGCTGGCATCGGGGCCGTGGCACTTGAAGCACTTGTCGGCCAGGATCGGCCGGATGTCGCGGTTGTAATGAACCGTCTTGGCGGCCTTCGCCGAGCCATGGTCGGCCCGCGCGATCGCGGGCAGAAGCACCATCAGGCAACCGATCGCCCAGAAATGTCGTGCCTTCGAACGAAAGGCGAGCGCGAGGGATTTAACCCGGGTATTGCGCATCAGCCTTGGTTCGAGATTATTCGGGCTCCAGATCATGGTCGGGGGAACCTGGGTCGCGAGGAAGGGGGCGGGGTTCAGCCAGCATGCGGCGGTGGATATGATCTTAGCACGGTGGCAAATCGGTGCTCAACCCGCCTGCAAAGCGAGCGGCCCATTCGGAGCGGCCGAATCACCACGATGGTAGGCGACCCACGGCCACGACAACGGCTGCGATTTCGGCTGAGCACGCTGCTGTATGTAGTGGCCATCGTTGCTTGTCTGATCGTCGTGATCGTCCAGCAGGTGCAGCTCAATAGGCTTAATCGGCTTGCAGAGGAGAGGCAACTCGAGATCAACCAGCTATCGATTCAAAAAGGACGGTTGCTAGAAATCGTGCGCACTGCGGGACCGCATCGAGCGACAGAGTCAGCGTCAATCGCAAACCGAGGCCCCTGATGCGCAGCAACACCGATGACGGCGCCGGACCAAATCGCCTCGGTCCGATCGGTCGGTTCGCACGACGGCGGCCCATCGCCCGCAGGGCGCGCGTCGGTTACCATGTCCGGCCAGATCAGCCCCAGCGCGCGGGCTCGGGGCAAGGCGCATGCACCAACCGCTCGTGCAAGGAACCCATGCCAGCCGGGACTGCCGGTTCCGACGTTGCGATCCCGGCTCCTGCGCCCGAAGGGGCAGCCACAAATCAGCCCAGGGCAACGCCCTGGGGGGGGAATTACCATGATCCAGACGCATTCTTCCAACACGGGATCGCTCGAAAACCGGGTGTCTATCGACCGGCGCAGGTTCTTGACTGGAACCGCGGCCGCGGTCGCCGCCACGGCAACTTGCGCCGCCGCGCGGATGGCCGGCGCTCAGCAGGCCTCGGCCGGCGCGCCTCCAACCCGCCGCTACGGTCCAGGCGCCGAGCCGGTGCGCTATCCCGACCCCGACGTCGTCGTGCTCGACAAGCGCTTCGCCAAGATCAAGATCGGCAACTCGCCCATCCGGCGGCTGCACACCGGCATGCTGTGGGCCGAAGGACCTGCCTGGAACGGCGTCGGCAAGTACCTCGTCGTGGTCCGACATCCCCAACGACGTTCAGCTCCGCTGGCTCGAGGACGACGGGCACGTCAGCGTCATGCGCCGGCCCGCCGGCAACTCCAACGGCAACACGTTCGACCGCGAGGGCCGCCAGATCTCGTGCGAGCACGGCAACCGCCGCGTCGTGCGCTACGAGCACGACGGCAAGACCACCGTCCTGGCCGATCGCTTCGGCGGCAAGCCCTTGAACGCCCCCAACGACCCCGTCGTGCACCCCGACGGCGGCATCTGGTTTACCGATCCGGGCTACGGCGCACTCATCCGACTACGAGGGCCACCGGGCTCCGCTCGAGATCAAGGAGGCCGTGTACCGCATCGATCCCATCATCGGGCAAGCTCGATAAGGTGACCGACGACCTCTACAAGCCCAATGGCCTCTGTTTTTCGCCCGATTACAAGACCCTCTACATCGCCGACACCGGCGCATCGCATTACCCCGAAGCCCCGCGCAATATTCGCGCCTACGACGTGGAGGACGGCGTGAAGCTCGCGCGCGGCCGCGAGTTCGCCTCGATGAAGATGAACTTTCCCTCCGGCGAGTTTGCCGGCTTCGCCGACGGCATCCGCGTCGACGTCGAGGGCAACCTCTACGCGGCTGCCGGCTGGGTCGGACCAGGCTACGACGGCGTGCACGTTTTTGCTCCCGATGGCGTGCGCATCGGCTTGATACTCCTGCCCGAGATCTGCGCCAACATTTGCTTTGGCGGCCCCAAGCGCAACCGCCTGTTCATGGCCGCCAGCCAGTCGCTTTATGCGGTGTATCTTGATACGACGGGGGCTCATTACGCCTAACGCCGGTAATGGATACGGAGCTATTAGAAGGCCAACTTCGCCGGGAATCCACGGCCGATCGACTCCCCGGATGAATTCGCGTGCTGTGTTTTGAAGCATCCCCGCGCTCCGCACCGTTACGTCCGCCGCGCTCATGGGAGACGGATCTTCGGCCATAACGTCTGATATCGCGGCTCGGGGTTCAGGGTCTGTGGGTCATTGAGGTCGCAGGCCGTATGCTTGTCGAAACGCCGCCAGCACTTCTCGTTTCACGTCGACGTCCAAATCCAATCGGCGATGCGCAGGCGCTCGTTCCAACGGAGGAAGCCCTACGGCGGCCTCGATCCCGCGATATGCGTCATCCCGCAACTCGTGCCGGACGCAATCGGGCACCTGCGAAAGCGAATCCCTACCCTTAAACACACTGTCCAGCTTTTGAGCGAGGAGTGTCCGAAGGCCCCAATCTTCTAACAGAGGCAACAGTTCTCCCGCACCGGCCAGCGCGATGGCAAGAACCAAATGATCTGACTCTTGCTCCAGCAACTCTAGGCAAAGGGACGCGTACCGCACATCGCGAAACCGCGTAAAAAGTACACCTACTGCGTTCCACCGGACCATAGGGTCGCGGCTACTGATGTGCGGAACGATTTCGTGCGCAAGCTGAAACGCTGCAGTATCGCCCGCGAGCGTGATCGAAGAATACGGATCATGGCTTTCCCGCAGTAGCCGTTTCAGCGCGAGCATCGCCCTGCCACTCAGACGCCCGTTGGATTCATATTCCTGCCAAATGTCATCGCAGTTCATGGTCCTACAAATCCTGCCGTGTAATCGAGCAATCGGCTAGCCTCGCTTAATTCTTTCTGCAGGGCAGTTCTCTCCGCCAGCGGGAGATCAGGATCCCCCAGAGACCTTTGGATTTCACGGATACGGTTAACCAGTCCCTGTTGCGCGTTCCGAACCTTAGTAACATGATCAAATCCAGTAACAACTCCTGCAAGCTCGGCTCGCGCTGCTGCCAGACAGGTGCTCCTTTTGTGCTTGCCGGAACGCTCGAAAAACTGTTCTTTGAGACGATCGGTTGGGTTTGGCAACCGGGTACGAGCATAGCGCTGCTCCGCCTTCGTCGAACCACGTACCACGGAGTCAGTGCACGATGATTTCGCATACCGGAGACTCGCGCCAGAACCGATCGTGCTCAAGGCCACGCCGTCACGGAGTGCGTGGAGACGAGGCCCGCGCTCGCACGTAACCGGTTTAGCCCTTCGACGCTTATCTGAGTTTAATAGCTTACGTGGATAGTTTTCGTTTTTTTGCAGTTCGACGGGTGTGTTGTACTTTCGGATTCTCATAATGCCTCCCTTCGTGGTGAATCTTTTGGACGCTGTGATCGAAACTGCTTTAATTACATATAAAGATCTGATTATCATAATGCGCAAAAAAAGAGGGAGGGCTGGAGCCCTCCCTTTCGTGCCCGCATTGTTCAGCAGGCATTCATGATTTCGGTCTATTTCAAATTGCGATCCTCCTGTTGCATGAAGTTGGAATCACTATCACATCGAAGCGCCGATAAGCTGTTTCGTATTTCTGAGAGTAAAGCGCCGTATAACGCCGTGTTTCCAATAATCCGCGTTGTTCTCGGCGCATCGTCAAGAATTGAATTCGGCGCGAGATTGGAGGGGGATAAGCGATAAAACGAAACAGCGCGACAGCTGATCCGATTTAGATCAGACGTCTTGCGCAAAGCACGTCAGAATTCAATACGCCTCAACAATGAAATGCTGCTTGGTTTGAATCGCTTCAGATGAGGGGATGGGCAACCACAGTTAAAATTCTAGAGTAACCACTATTTTACACGTTGCGCAAAAAAAACGGCGGAGACCGCCCTTTGTTCCGTTGACAATTGCATTTTTCAACCTAGTGCAAACTAATCTTCGACAACCAGAATTCACCCAGTAATTCGTATCTCCGAAAATCCAAATTGCCCTGAAAAAGTGATGTGTTTCTGCGACCTACCTCGCCTTATCTAGAGACACCCGCCTCCAACTCCGTGGTGCACCCGGCGAATCGCTCAGCCCCACTTTCAACGGTGACACCCTACAGTTACATTCTGACATAATCTTGACCAGTGCGCCTAGCCGAGTCGGATGGGGAATCCGTCGAAACTTGGGCTAACCGGTGAAGGTTCCCTCGCGCTGGTGGGACGGGGTTCGCTCATGACAGTCGCGTTGGAATCGCGGGCATCCTCCTCGGCAGCTCCACCATCGGTTCCGAGCGCGAGAACTTCCGCGGGGCCGCCTGCACGCGAACTAATCTACGCCTGGTGAGGGAGCCCGTGACGATGCCAGCCCCGCGAGAGGGGCGTTGGGATGACCTAGCGCTGCGCGATCGGATTCTGTCGTAGATTTCCGGCACCGTGCGCGTAGCGGTCATTTGCGCTTACGCTTCCTACCCGCGCGTTTTGCCTTTGACGCCGGGTCAGGTTCGGCCGACTCGCTCACCGCGCCCCGGCCTAGGTGAAGCTCCGACGGGTCACACTCGGCGGCCAACCGCGCTACGAACGCCGTGTGTTCGGCAGTGGCACAGCCCAGGTCGACAACAGAGCGAATCCGCCGTCGATCGCCTTTTAGCAGCGCGACCGGATCAAGCCAGAGCCCTGGGAAGACGGTCGAACGAAAGAAGCCGTCTTCGCCGGCCGACCGCTGCACGAACGTCCCGTGCTCGAGCCCGAACCAGAATATCTCATCCGGGTCAATCGCACGCACAATATATTCGAGGACGCCGGCCCGCTCGTAATCCCTGAGCTTCGGGCCGAGGTCGACGTAACGCGTCGCTTTGGAAACCTCCACAACCAACTCTGGTGCGCCACGGAGATAGCCTCCCTCGATGCGGCTCTGGCCGACTTCTCCCGCTAGGATTCGCAGCAGCGCGTCGGGCTCAGGCTCGCTTTTACCGCCAAGAATCACAGTGATTTCGGCGATCGCCTCGACACCCGGAGTGTATTCCGCGTAATAGTCGAGCCACACGAGTACGGGAAGCTGGGCGTTGCCGTGCTCCCAGCGGGCGGGACAGGGCATGTAGACTACTCCGTCGATCAATTCGGCTCGAACATGAGGCGGCATCGCCTCGTAAAGCGCGTGAAACGTGGGTTGGTCGAGGTGCTGGCCCTCGACGAGTGTGCTGGGAGGCCCGTTTGTGGGTGCTTTCATCGTCGTTCAATCGGGCTGCGCGGGTTTGTCGCCTCTCGCTCCGCGAAAGGAAGTTCTTTCGTAGCACGCAAGACGACTTGTCTATTGACCCGTTTTCGCGACGTTCCCAAGGATAGCCGCAAACTGATCAACCAACGTCGGCGTATTATATCACAGCGATACCGGCTCCCAAAAGCCGCGCAGCAGCCGATTTGTCGGCGCGCACATGCGCAACCCTGAACGCGTGCGCCGATGCGCCGTTAGGAATCAATGCTCCCTGTCGCGACATGCTTGTCGCGCATCTTGGCCTCGAATTGCCCTTAGCCCTTCGCCGCCCGATTGCGCTTCCGCGTCGCCGCCGCCTTCCTTGCCGATGCCGAGCGTTCCTTCGCCGGCCGCGCCGCGGCCGCCGCGCCGCCTTTCTTGCCCCCCTTTTTGCTCGACACGTGAGTGTCGGGTACTCCGCGACCGCGCCCTGACTTGTTGCCGCCGCCCGATTCCTTGTTGACGGTGGCCCATCCGCGGCTCTTTGCTTGCTTGGCCGGTACCCCTCGTTCCTCGTAGCTTTCGGCAATGTGCTCGGCCTTCCGTTTCTGCTTGCCGGTGTACTTCGATTTGTCGCCCCGGGGCATCGTGAAGTCTCCTGTCGGGAAGGTGATTGGTCATTGCGCCACCACCTGCTGGTAGGTCGCAAATCTCATACCGCCGCGCCCATTCGGTATGAGAGATGCATTACCCACGTGCATGGGACGGAAGATCGACAAACGGCCGAGCTCCAAGCGCCCGGCTTCGCCGTTGACCTGGGGCAATCGGGTCTGCATTTCGTGCTTCCACGAGTCTTCGCTGGTGGCGGCGTATCGCTGCGCGTGTTGCGATCGCGAGGTCTGCACCTTTTGCGTCGTGACGATCGCGGCCGCCGGCGAATACCTGTGCCCTGAATGTGCGAGTGAACGCCTGCGCTTTTCGCGAACGAGGCACGCGTCATCGACGAAAAAAGGAGGTAAGAAAGAGTGACCGCGCGAGCGATCTGGCAGGGAACGCTGATGATCCAGAAACTGCGCATCGCCGTGAAGCTTTACTCCGCGCTGCACGATCGGCAGCTTCATTTCCATCTGCTACATAAGCGCGATCGCACGCGCGTGCAGCAGCGCATGGTCGATGCCGAAACCGAGAAAGCCGTCCCGTTGGACGAGGCCCGCAAGGCGTTTGAAGCCGAGCCGGGTGTGTACGTCGCGCTCAGCAGCGATGAAATTCGCAAGAACGTCCCTGAGCCGAGCCGAGAATTCGTTGTCAGCGAATTCGTGCCCATTTACGCGATCGATCCCCAGTTGTTCGACCGGCCCTATTATCTGGGGCCCGTCGCGGAATCCGCCACCGACTATTTCGCGCTGGCGCAGGCACTCGACAGCAAGAAAAGCGGCGGCATCGTCTCATGGGTCATGCGCAAGCATTCTTATGTCGGTGCGCTCGTTGCCCAGGAGGGATACTTGATGGTGATCACGCTGCGGCACGCCGACGAGGTTATCCCGGTCAGCCAGCTCGATCCGCCGCAAGGGAAGCCGCTCGAGCGGAAAGAAAAGGACCTGGCCCTGAAATTGATCGAAGCGCTTTCGGGCCACTTTGAGCCCGAAGCTTACCACGATGAATACCAGGACCGAGTTCACGAGCTGATCGCTGCCAAACGAGCCGGCAAGAAAGTGAAACTGAAGCGCCCGCCGCGACGACGACAAGACGGGTCTCTGGCCGATTCGCTTCAGGCCAGCTTGAAAACGGCCTCCGCGAGTCGTCGAGCATGAAATCAGGCGGGTCCACCAACCATGGCGCGCACCAAGAAACGAGCCCGGTCGAAACCGAAAGCGGCCAGATCGAGGTCTCTGCCGTTTCACGCATTCTGGTCTGGTTCGCTGAGCTTCGGCTTGGTCAACGTGCCGGTGCTTTTGTTTCCCGCGAGCCGGCATTCGGGGGTTCGCCTCCGGCTCTTGAGTCCGCAGGGGTCGCCGCTGGAGCGCCGATTCTTTTGTCCTCAAGACGGCAAGGAAGTCTCACCGGACGAGATCGTTCGCGGCTACGAGCTCGACGACGGGTCCTACATCATCGTTGACGACCACGAGCTCGAAGCGATCGAACCGCAGAAGACGCGCGAAATCGACCTGCGCCAGTTCGTCGACTTGGCCGAGCTGCCTCCGGCGCTCCTCGAACGGGGCTACTACCTGACGCCGCTCAAGGAGACCACCAAAGCCTATCGCTTGCTGGCCGAGGTCATGGAGCGCACTCGGCGGGCCGGAATCGCCACGTTCGTGATGCGCGATCGCGAATACCTGGTCGCGATCTTCGCCCGCAGACGGGATCCTCTGCGCCGAGACGCTCCGCTTCCAGGACGAAATTCGCGATCCCACGACGATTGGCTTGCCGAAGCCGTGCGCCGGCCGCAGCGACGGCGCGTGTCGGCATTTCGAGCGCTCCATCGACGCTCACTTCAGCAAGGCGCTTCGCGCCGCGCCGAGCTCGCCGACGAGACGAGCCGACGCTCATTGGCGATCATCGACGCGAAAGAAAAAGACCGGTCGAGATCTGGTTCGCACCGATCGCGCAGACGACGAGCGCCGATTCCGATCAAGAAGGCGAACGTCGATCTTCTGGAGACGATCCGCCGCAGTCTGCGAGCGCCGCGGGCCGCAAGACGGTGTTCTTGAAAGTCACGCACCCTGCCATGAGCCTGAACGAGTATCGCCGCAAGCGGAATTTTCGACCGAGACGGATGAGCCGGAGGGCCACTCGTCAAATGCCGCGGCGCGCGCTTTATCTGCATTCAGAAGCACGCTGCCAGCCGTCTGCACTACGACTTCCGGCTGGAGCTGGGCGGCGTCCTGAAAAGCTGGGCGGTGCCCAAAGGGCCGAGCCTCGATCCGACCGTCAAGTCACTGGCTGTTCACGTCGAGGACCACCCCCTCGAATACGGCTCGTTCGAGGGAGTGATTCCCGCAGGGCGAGTATGGCGGCGGGACCGTCATGCTCTGGGACCGCGGCACGTGGGAGCCCGAAGGCGATGCCGCGGAGAGTTACCGCAAGCGGCAAGCTCGTCTTTCGGCTCGACGGCGAACGACTGAAAGGCCGCTGGGCCCTTATCCGCATGGGGGGCAAGGCCGGCCAGGACGGCAAGAACTGGCTGCTCAAGAAACTCGACGACGACGAGGCACGCCCGGGCGAGAACCACGATATCCTCACCAAGATTCACCACGAGCGTCGCTTCCGGTCGCACCATGGACCAGATCGCCGACAACACGAAACCCGCCAAGACGTCGACGCCGCAAGCCCTGCCGGTCGAAAACGCGCGCCACGCGAGACAAACCCGACCGCAAGATCGCAAACAATCAGCAGGCAACCGTTCCCTTGACCCTTCGCACTCGAGCGGGCCCGGCGCGCTGCCATGCCCGCGCACGATCGCTCCCGAGCTTCCCAGTCCTGGTGGAGGAGGTTCCGCAGGCGCGGAATGGCTGCACGAGCTGAAGCTCGACGGCTATCGGATGATCTGCTTCGTGCAGAAAGGGCAAGGTGACGCTCTGCACGCGCCGCGGGAACGACTGGACCGATCGTTTTCCGACGATCGCCGCCGCCATCTGAGGGCTCGGGCTCGACGACGCGATCCTCGACGGTGAAATCGTCGTGCTCAAGCCAGATGGGACATCCGACTTTCAAGCCTTGCAGAACATGCTGCGGCATCGGTGACGACAGTCGGATCGTCTTCTTCGTTTTCGACCTGCTTTATTACCGCGGATCACGACCTGCGGCAGGTCGCGTTGATCGAGCGCAAGCAGTTGCTTGGCGCACTTACTCGGTGGCAAGCTGCACCAGGGACCATTCGCTACAACGATCACATCGCCGGGCAGGGGGGCCAGGTCTTCTCGAGCGCCTGCGGGCACGGCCTGGAGGGGATCGTCGCCAAGCGAGCCGACAGCCACTACGTCGAGGGGCGGACGACCGACTGGGTGAAAGTCAAATGTCTCAAACGTCAGGAATTCGTGATCGGCGGCTGGACCGAGCCCGGCGGCGGCCGCGCGTCACTGGGCGCTTTGCTGGTCGGATACTATCGCAGCCCGTCGGAATTGATCTATTGCGGGCGGGTCGGGACGGGCTTTACGCAGCAGTCGCTGAGCGATCTTCACGGGCCCTCGAGCCGCTCGAGCAGAAGCGATCGCCGTTTCGCAACCCGCCGGCCGGTGTCGCCGCACGCGGGGTGATTCACTGGGCCAAGCCCAAGCTGGTGGCCGAAGTGGCATTTGCCGCCTGGACTGCCGATGGGATGCTGCGCCACGCTTCGTTTCAGGGAATCCGTGAAGACAAAAATCCTCGCGAAATCACTCTTGAGGTTGCCGGGAAGCGCCTTCTTGCAGCGCCGGCAAGCCGGCCGAGCCACCAACGATCGCGGAGGGAGAAAATGGCGTCCGCCCGAGCCACGCACGTAAAGACGCGGCAGAAGTCGGCCGATGTTTTCGCCGGCGTCCGCCTCACGCACCCCGATCGGGTTTTCTTCCCCGACGAGGGGATCACCAAGCGCGACCTCGCCGCTTTATTACACGGCCGTTGCCCCCGTCGATCTTGCCGCATATCGTCGGCAGGCCCCTCTCTCTGGTGCGCTGCCCCGAGGGTTCGGCGAAGCCGTGCTTCTACCAGAAGCACCTCGGCGAAACGATGCCTGAAGCACTGCGCGGGATCGCGATCAAGGAAAAGACTGGAAAGGCCACTTACATCGCGCATCGACGACCTTGCAGGGTTGATCTCGCTGGTGCAAATGGGCGTCCTGGAGATCCACCCCTGGGGGAGCCGGGCAGACCGACTTGACCGGCCCGATCGGCTCATCTTCGACATCGATCCGGCAGACGATCTGAGCTGGAGCGACGTCGTGCAGGCGGCTCGTCTCATCAAGGAGCGTCTCGACGACCTTGGGCTCACGAGCTTTGTGCGCACCACTGGAGGCAAGGGTTTGCATGTGGTCGTGCCTGTTGCCAGGCGCACCTCGTGGGAGGACCTGAAGTCGTTTGCCAAGACGTTCGCATTTGCGCTCGTTCGCGAGCAGCCAAGTCGGTACATCGCCCAGTCGAGCAAGGCGAAGCGGGCCGGCAAGATTTACCTCGATTACTTGAGAAATGAAGAAGGCGCGACAGCCATCGCATCCTACTCGACACGGGCGCGCCGCGGTGCGACCGTCGCGACTCCCATCTCGTGGGACGAGCTCTCCCCGTCATTACGGCCCGAGCGGTTCAATACCCGAACGGTTCCCAACCGGCTCCGAAATGCCACACAAGACCCCTGGCGAGGCTTCTTCGAGATCCAGCAAGCCATCACCAGCAAGATGCAAACGCAGATCGATACGTGGTGAACGCCCGCCGATCCAATCCGCGGCTGTTCGGCACGACGTTTGCTTCGTGTTCCACCGCAGTGGGGCAGAGGTTCCTGCCTCGCATGGAACAAACCGCCGACACGTCGAGGGAAAACCATGGACGCGTTGCAAATTGCCGCTCGCTTTACGGCTTTCACCGCTTATCTGAACGCCGAAACGGGGCAGCCACGTTCTCCGGAAGAGGCAGGGAAGTTCGCGAGGGAAAACTGGGAAGGATTCTTGCCACTTGTTGACCAAGAGCTGGCACGATTCCTGACCACTCGTCCGGCTTCGCGCAGAGCCCGACCTGTCGCGGCGTCGCCTGCGGCGTTCAACAGCGCGAGGGCAACCGTTGCGGTCTGAATGTCGCTGTCGGCACCGATGAACGATCGACGACCGCGCAAGGTGCGGAATACAAACTTAGTGGAGACCAAATCATGTTGGCACAAGTGGTCCTTGCCCCGGGCGGCCTCATCGCCTGGCTATTTGTCGGCTTGATTGCGGGCTGGCTGGCCGGCGTGTTCACGAGAGGTTTCGGGTTTGGGATCCTCTCCGACGTGATTGTAGGCCTTCTGGGCGCGCTCGTGGGTGGTTTCGTGGCTTCACTTTTCATCCAGAGGTCGGCAGGGTTTTGGGGCAGCGTGCTCGTTTCGTTTGTGGGCGCCTGCTTGTGCATCGCTCTCGCGCGAGCGTTCAGCCCGCGGCCTCGGCGTGTCTGACTAGTCGACCGGCAAGCTTCAATCAACGGGTTGTTTGTTGGGCGAGGGTCTCTGACCCCGCCCAGGGCCAGACCGAAGGTCTCCAGGTGCCGCACCGGTCAATTCGGCCCATTACTGATGCGGCAGTTAAGCGAAGGGCCTCGCGAAGCGAATCTGCCCACGATGAATGCTCTTGGCCTGGGCTGATGAAAACCGGGCGTGATTTTCACATTTTCGGGCGGGGCAAATCTGTTGAATCAGTCGCACTGTACGGCGGAAGCCCGCTCATTCCGCATAAGGAAGGCAGGAACGCAGGAATAGACCGAAGACGCAGTGGCCCAGTTGAAGCCGCACCGAAATCTTCGTTTGCTTCGTTTGCTGTTCCAAGATTCGACCCGTACCATGCGCCGCGATTCGCGCCGCGGCAAATGCATCTTGAACAGAAGACAACGAAGGTAACGAAGAGAAAGATACCAGTCGAATTGGGTAGCTATGTGGAACCGCCTTCGTCGCCTTTCGCTCGCCTCGACTAAGCTCGTCGCAGGCCGCGAAAGGGCGCTGATCATATAATGAAATAAATGTTCTTTCGCGGAGCGAAAGACGACTTTCGAGATTAGCGCACCCTTGCCCATCCCCTTCCGGATGAGCGCAACGGCCCTCCCGCGTCGCCACCGCGCTCTCGCGCGCACCCGTTAGCCGCGCTTCCGCTTCCTCTTCCTCTTTGCGTCTTTCGGTCTGGGCCTAGGCTCTCCCGTCAGCCGCGCGACAAATGCGGCGTGTTCGGGCGTGGCGCAGCCCAGGTCGACCACGCCGAAGAGCCGTTGCGCATCGTCGCTCATGAGTGCGGCGGGGTCGAGCCAAAGCCCCGGGAAAACTGTCGAACGAAAGAGCCCGTCGTCTCCAGGCGAGCGCTCCACTAGCGCGCCCTGCTCCAATCCAAACCAGAAGATCTCGTCGGGGTCGATCGCGCGCACGACGTATTCCAGCACTCCACCCCGCTCGTAGTCCTTGAGCTTTGGGCCGAGATCAACATAACGCGTTGCCTTGGAGACCTCGACCACCAATTCCGGAGCCCCGTGGATGAAGCCCTGTTCATCGCGGCTCCGCCCACCCTTTTCCCGAAGGATTCGCAAGAGGGCATCCGGCTGCGGTTCGCTTCTCCAACCGAGGATCGTCGTGGCTGTGCCCATAACCTCGACGCCCGGCGTCTTCCGCGCGTAGTAGTGCAGCCAGACAATGACGGGGACCTGGGCGCGACCGTGTGCGCTGCCGGAGGGGCTGGGCATATAAACCACTCCATCGATCAATTCCGCCCGAGTTCCGGGCGGCATCGCCTCGTAAAGCGCATGGAACGTCGGCTGGTCGAGGTGCTGGCCTTCGACCAGCGTGGTCGGGGCGGCCTTCACGATTTTGCTTGTGCGGACGGCGGTGGCCATGAATCGGCCCTTTGCTCATGAGAACGCGAGCGAAACCGAGTCGCACCGACGCCAAACTGCATACCAGGTAGACCTCGCGCTCAAAGACGGCTTCATCCTATCACAGAGTTCGCGTTTGCAGAAAATACGAATTTGACGGGTCCACTTACCCCAGATCGCGCGCGGGGACGCAGATCGTTCACAGCAGCCCCCAGTCAGTTGACTCCACGGCGTGGGGGACGCCGATCACAAAAAAAGCGCGAATCACGCCGGATACCAGTGTACAAAATAATAGAGCGTTGAGTAAGGTGTCGGCCGCGGATCGCAGGCACGACGACGAAAAGGAGCCACGGCAGCGGGTCTCCACACTTCAGGAGCCAGAATATCGATGAAGCACCTCGTGAAGTTTCTCACCGTGGTTGAGATCGAAGTCGATTCCGCGGTGGACGCCGCCGTTGCAGAGGCGCAAGCAACACTTGACGCCTTCCGCGAGGCGATTTTGCCTTCGCAGAACTATCGTGTGACACTCTACCGTGCGACGCCGGATGATCTGAGCGAGGGGCTGCTGCGACGCCAGGTCGAAGTCACAGTACTGTCCAGCATCTTATGACGCGTAAACTTCGGGAAGATGACGCTCGAGGTCCACGCTGTCGTGGAGCACGCGGCCGATCTCGACCGTCCGATCGTCATTGATCCGGTACAAAATGTCGTGCATGGCCTGCGGGGAGAGCCGGAACCGCGCCATCGATCACGTGTCGCTCGACAGGGTTTTCACGCCCCTCGCCGCGCGCCGACCGAGCTTGCCGATCAGATTGGCAAGCTGCTTCTCGCCTTCGACTGCGACGCCCTCACCCTGATCGAGGGCGCCGAATGCATCGCTCGCCAGCCGGCGGAGCACTTTCAGCTTGCTTTCGTCCTCGTTTACCTTCTGTTCGAGCAGACGCAAGCCAGCGCGCATGACATCACTCGCGTTGTCGTAGCGCCCCGAGGCGACAAGGCTGTCGACGAACTGGTTATGGTGCTCGGTAAGTTTGATGTTGCGCGTGGGCATGATCGGCCCTCCCGTTCAGTTCACGGTACGGGATTGGCGGAGATTGTCAACTGCCTTAACGCGCGTGACGCTGGGCGAGTCCCGTAGAACGTTTGGGCCGGTCCGCGGGTTTCCGGCGTCGCGGCCGACGAGCCGACGACCTTTCGCGCGCGGCGCCTGCCTTTCTCCCAGGCTCTCACCGTCGTCCAGCCCGGAACCTCTCTTGGTGCTCCATCAGGGCGTCGATCGCCGCGGCATCAATTGAATTCGGCTGAAGCCATACAAGCTGACCATTTGTCTTTGTGGTGCAGGCGTCTCGCCGGCGCGCAATTCAGCAGTTTGCGGTTGTGGTGCAGGCGTCTCGCCGGCGTCTTGATTGGGTGCAGGCCAGAGGCCCGCACCACAACTGCTCACGTCATTCGTTCGCCCCACCTTACCGTCGTCCAGCCCGGAACCTTTCGTGCTGGTCCAGCAGCGCGTCGATCGCCGCGGCGTGTGTTGTACGAGGGTCGAGCGTTGTGCGAGGGTCTCCAGACCCCGCACTGGGCGCGACCGGTAGGTCTCCATTGCCCCGTCCGCGCAAGCGCCACCGCATCGACCGCGAGACCGCCTCTCCCAATCGATGCCACGTAATTGCCCCCCGCTTGCCCATCGTCATTGCCATCAAGAGCGCGGCCCAGCGCATCGGCGACGTCTGCCGCGATGATCTCGAGCGGATCAGTCTGCGACAGATTCGGCTTGGCCGCCGGCACGAGCGCGACCGACGACGCCATCGGGCTCGAAGCGGGCAGGGCCGAGGCCAACTTGATGGGCTTGTAGGTCGTGACGACCTTCTTCTTGACTTTCTTCGCCGTCACGCTCGAAAGCTGAAAGGCCGCAAGATCGCCAGTGCAGACACCGACAAGACGAGGTGCGGACTTCAGTGGATGACGGCCGCAGGAGGGATGACAGCGTCGCGAGCCCTCACCCCATCCGATGTGAATCTTGTGCTGCCGACGCGCGTGACCCAGACCATCAGCCTGCCCGAAAGCGAGGACCCCGAAGAGTCGCCAATCCGAGGCTTGACCATCACGTAATGGGCAATCGTCAGACTCATAAATCCGGACCACTATATCTGACAATCATTCAACCAAGCGAAGGGCAAGGTGCTGGCGCCTTCTGTCGATGGCAAGGACCTTGACCCTGACCCTGTCGCCGACCTTGAGCGTGTCAAGCGTGCGGCCAACTGGCATTTTCGAGAAGTGCACCAATCCACTCGGACCTCCGTCAAGGAGAACGAAAGCTCCGAAATCCTTTATGCCGGTAACTGCCCCTTCGTAGGTCGTACCCACGATGAACTTGCCGTCAACTTCCAGCCAGCTTTCCTCAGCGCTCTCCCTTTCCGCCCATCGCTCGACCTTCTCCTTGATCCGCTCAAGCTCCCCAGAGATGGCCTCCGTGATCCCCTCCAAGTACCCGCACGGTCTCGCGACCTCGTTCTCCGACTGTTCGACCAAATAATCCACGAAACGTTTCGCGTTCTTTCCCATGGTCTCGCGCATGTAATGGAATTTCCGCCCGTGCTGGCCGATGCGCTCGCCGATATCATCCGCGAGCTTCGGGTCGGCGATCCAGCTGTCTTCGGCGCATGCTGCGAGGTAATCGAGGTTCGATGTGATCGACAAGTGCGCGAATCCCGCGGAAGAAAGGCACACAAGGTCCTGGTCCGATACCTCATCGGTCCTCTGGTGCTCGGTGAGAATGCACATAGCCCTGACAAGATAGCCGATCTCCTCACGAACTCGCTCGGCATCATGTCCGAACGGGATGAGTTCCCTGAGGATACGATCACAGCGGTGGAAGCCGCGGATTCCAGTCGGCCCGACGTCGCGGAAGTGCCGGTCTAACCATAAGAGGATAGCCAACCGCGTGAAATGGTCGGGCTTAGGGTCATCTGGGTCGCACTGGAAGACATTCTTGACGTGAGACGAATCACCGTCGTAAAAGCGGCGGTTAAGCCGCAGGAGGACGCGCGTGATAAGATGATATGGCAGAGTGTAATTTCCCTTGTTTATTCGAATCTTTAGATATTCGTTCTCACCAATGTGCCCGCTTTTACAAAACTCCAAGAAGATCTCCATTGCTCTCCGGATGTTTTTTCCGGCCAAGCCCACCAGCATCCGGCGCAATAGCTTATCGTGATCATAGAGTGATTTGAAGATACAGGCGAGGTACAAGCCCAACTCGGTCGCTGGATAAACAATCCTCATGCCGCTCTCAAGACTATACTCGTACCGCTCGGACTTTGAGGACTGAACCATCAACTCAGTGAGGGCAAGCTTGATGCGACGATCAAGGACCTCCGTGAACGGTGGGGTCTCGATCCTGAAAACAAAATCCTTGATGACCGTGTCAAGTGGGGGTTGGTCCTTGCAAGTGTGGTAAGTGACGTCGCGGATCGGTAGAAACACGAGGCATTTGAGCCAGGACTGGATCCAGCGGACTGTCTGGAACATCGCGAGTTGTTCGGCGCGGTCCCCTTTGTCACAGTTGTCGACAACGAGCACCAAGAGCTTTCCTCGCTCATTGCAAAGGTATCTCGCGAGCGCTTTCGTGTGTTCAACCCTGTCACCCAACAACCTCCGCATCGCGTCGGAGATCGCGTCTGTGTACGCCTGCGAATCCTTCGGCGTCCGTGCAAGGGGCCCCTTTCGCAACGCGGAAAGCTCGACCGCGAACACTTTCTCTATATTCTCATACTCGTCGAAATCAAGGTCGGCTCTCGAATTCCGTAGGTGTCGAATGATCTCCTGGAGCACCCAATCGTCAAGCATCTCGCGCCGAACGGGGGCGTCGTTCATGTCGACACTGACCCAGACTGTCTCTTTCCGCACGTTCTCCGGGAGTTTGACTTCACGGAAGTACTCCAGAAACGTCGATTTTCCCGAACCCACCGGCCCGACCAAGAGGAACATTTTGTGATGCAACTCGCGACCACGTCAGAGCGCACGGATAAGTTCAGAAGGGCTCGAAGTATCCTCAACGAGCGTGCTTCCCGGAACAGGAGAAGGCAGTGCTGATCTAATTACGCGGTCGATCTCTTCAACATAGTGCTCGCGACGCCTTGAGTTGACGTATGCGTTGCGAACGATGTGCGCTCGCTCCGTACGAGATTGCGGATTGAAGATGTGCAAGAAATCCAACGCGATCTTCGCCCCGAATTTGTTATACCCGACCTCCTCGTTTCGAAACCGTGAGGCCGCCAAGCAGATGCGTCGGCCGGCGAAAGTGAGAGTGGTCACGATAATTGACAGCGTGTTGATCAAGATAATTGATGGTTAATTTGGGGCATGAGGCAGTACCGGTGGCCTCTTCTCTGTTCACCACCGTCGGACCCAAGGGACGTCGAGGCCGACGCGATGGCATAGATCAATCGCAGCCTGATGCAGGGGCAGCTTCGTGGCAGCCGCCCAGAGCTCAAGCTGGTTGCCGTGACTATGGCAGCGGTGGCAACAATAGCGACCGATCTTGACGTTGACCGAGAATGAACGATGCCGGCGGCCGGCCCCGGCACCATGCAGGGGACAGCTTCCGTACCATTGCACCCCCGCCCGAGTCGAGGGCTGGAACCGAAGCAAGCTCAGGACTTGCACCATCGTGACGAGAGCGCGAACCCTGTCGAAGTCAACGCCTGGCACAATACCTCCTCGCTCTCCCGACACGGTGGCTCAGTACTCGAAAGACCGTTCCGTTCCCTCTCAACTCCCTATGGGGAACGGGAACGGCCTCCCTCGATCGATTAGTCACGGCGTTGCCAGCCCGCTGGTGTGCGGCAAAGCCGGCCCGCTCGCTCCAGCGCCTCTAGCACCTCGCCCAAGCGCTCGTTCTTGACCCCGAGGGAGTCCCGCAGCGTCGCTCGTGTCAGGGTCGCGCCCGGTCCAGAAGGTCCAGCACACGCTGCTCGAGACTGCGCTGCTTGCCGTCGGTGGCAAGCTTGGTCGGTCCGCTCCGCACTTCCCCGATGACCTCCAGGTGGGTTGTCTTTTCGTCGGTCGCGACTAGCTCCAGATAGACCGACGCGGCTGCCGGTGCCGCACGGTGCTCGCTCGAGAGCACCAGATGTTCGCGACTGCGCCGAAGGTAGAGGTTCGAGTCGCCGAAGGCGTGGATGTCACTCGAGCCGCGCAGACCCTGACCTGCGGCAATTCCCCCCGCGGCACTCTTTCGCGTGTGGTGCACCAGCAGAACCGAAAGATCGAGCTGCCGTTGCAGCGAGCGAAAGTATGCCAGCAACTCGGCCACTTCGCCCGCGTGGTTCTCATCGATGCCATGCAGTCTGACCAAGGGATCCAACAGGAGCAGCTTGGGTCGGAACTGCCTGGTTGTCTCCCAGAGCCGCGTGCGATCCCGATCGCGATCGAGCCGCAGCAGAGGCGCGGTGATCACGTGAATCTCCACTGGGCCGAGATCGAGAGCGCGGTACCGGGCCATTCCCTCGATGCGCTCGCGCACGATCGGCAATGCGTCCTCGGCCAGGTAGACCAAGACCGGCCCTGGCTCCGGCACGGTATATCTGCCCAAGCACGCCGTGCCGGTGGCCACCGAGAGGGCCATGTCCAGCCCCAGCCAGGTCTTGGCGCACTTGGGGGCGCCCCGAGCACCCCAACCGAGCTGGCACCCCAGAGCTCGTTCACAAGCCAGCGCTGCGCCCTCGCCTCGCTGGAAATCTCCCCCACGCGCACCACCGGAAGCACTTGCCCGCCGTTCGTCGCCATCGTCACACCTTCGCTTTCTTCTTCAGCGCGGGGCGTGTGCTCCTGGGCTGATAGACCTCGAGGTAACACTTCTCGTCAAGCTGCGCGACTTCGTGCGCCATTCCATGGGCCAAGAGCTCACCCCCCATGATCATGAGCAGACGGTAGTTGCCTGCGCTGTGGTCGACCAGTGTCTCCATGAGCTCGGCGGTCATGAGCGACGCGCTGCCGGCCTTGGCCAGCGCGTGCTGAAGCAACTCCAAAAGCTCGTCGCGCGTGGCGGGCTCGGTCACAAGTCGCGTGCGGATTCTGGTACCCAGCGGCACCAGATCCTGGTGCCGCAACAATTCCAGCAGCCGCGCCGTCGCCCGAGAGGACCACGGTCAAAAGCGACGTGGCGTCGAAGTCGGCGCTGGAGAGAATCCGCAGCTCACTCAAGACGTCGGGATTCATCTCCTGCGCCTCGTCGACGAGGAGCACCGGGCGGATTCGCGACGAGGCCACGTGCGCTTTCCAGCGCTCGCGGAGCGCTTTAAACCCGCACCAGCGATTGTGCGGCGCCAGCTTCACCGCGAAGATGTCTCCCAGCTCTCGATAGAAGTCGGGACTCTTCGACTGGGGCCTTTCGATCACGCCGACCGTGATGTCGCGCAGCGCAGACAGCCGCCCGGCGACAATCCGCAGTGCTACCGATTTGCCGGTGCCCGACTCACCCGTGATCAGGGCGAACCCCCCCTCCTGGACCAACTGTTCGACACGCCAGGCAAAATGCTCGATCTTGGGGGTCGCCACGAGTGCTTCACTGGGAAGCTCGGGTGAAAACGGGTTCCATTTCAGCCCATAGAGCGCCAGCAGTTTCTTGCTGTTCATGATGGTTCTCCGTTGTCTTCTGGGGATGTCTTGGGCAAATAGGCCGGTGGCATGCCTGTGGCCGAGTACTCTTGGAGGATCTTTCTTAAGAGGGGGGGCAGCTCGCCAGCGGCGCACGGGCCGCTCTGGGGAGGGCACGTCGGTGCCAGCCGGGCTCGATCACGGCACGGCGGCCGTCGGCGTTGGCGGTTTTGTCGAGGGGGTAAATGGGAGCCAGCACAGTCCCACTACGCCCGTCGACGAGATCGATTCGGCCGAGGTCCCAGCGGGCGTAACGGAGGGTCACTTCGCGGAAGTGACGGTACCTTGCCGGAATCTCGAAGCGCACCCCCTCCAGCGAGATCGTGCCGTCGCTTTGACGCTGACTTCTCTTGGTTTCCAGGCGAAAGGTATCGCGCAGCGATTCGCTGGAAGGGCTATCGCGGAGCACATCGGGCCCCCGGCCGAAGCGATCGACCGGCGAGCAGCCGGTCTCGCGGTGCACGGCGCGGTTGTACTCGATTTCCACCCACGCCTGGGTTGCTTGGTTCAAGAACTCGAGCGTCAACTCGGACAGGCCGTCAAGCATCTTCATGAGCCGTCCCTCGAGCGTCCCCCAGAACGCCTCTTGTTTACCGTTCTGATAGGGGCTGTACGGCAGCGTCCGCTCGTGAACGATGCCCAGGCGCAAGAGACCCTCCGTGACTTCCTCGGCTACCATGGCGGAGCCGTTGTCGGTCAAGAGGGCACGCGGCAGAGCCCCGTTTCTGGATCGCCTGGGAGAGCCCGTGGACCAGGTCACATGCGGTCTCCGACAGGTACCATTGCACGTGGCAGGACAGTCGCGAGCGATCGTCGAGGATGGCCAGGGCGATGGGGCCTTGCCACTGGCCGCCGGGAGTGAGCACCTTCTTCGATCCGTGGTGGAAATCGAGATGCCAGAGCGCCCCGACGTGGGTGGCTTCATAGCTGCGGACCTCGCGCGTCTGCCGCCTTACTTCGGCGCGGGCTTCACCAGGGCGAGTGTGCGACAAAATCCCGGTCTTCTTCAGCAGTCCGCGAGCCTGCATGTAGCGTTTGACCGTGGAGTAGGAGGGAAGCCGCCCCAGCGACGGGTCGCCGTCCACCAAAGCGGCCAGGTTGTCGTAGTGCAGTTGGTAGCTCCAGTGCGGGTGATCGCAGTACTGAAGATGCAGACGCTCGACGAGGACCGCCGCCAGTGAGATCTTGCCGCAGTCTCTGCGCACGGCGCGGCGCAAGGCACCAACCGGGTCGTCGCGTTGGCGGCGCGCCGTGTAGTACCAGCGCACGATGGTGTCGGACGTGACACGGAGATTGCGCCCCGTCACAGGATGCGACCAGGTCCTCTCGGCAAGAGAGCGGATCGCCGTCTGGAGCGCGCCGCGCGCAGGGGGAGAGCTCAAGAGCGAGCCCACCACGGAGAATCGAAACTGCGCCCAAAGGGCGCCGGTGGAACAGGGGTGTTTTTGAGTCATCACATCTCCTCACAAGTGGGGTGAAGGGACCGTGACAACCTGTATAAACCGGCTGATCAAAGTGGGCGACGAGCATCTTCTGCGGGTCGGATGTGGTCATCGCGAGACCTTGATTCGCAGGGTGCCGGGAATCGCGATCGGTGAGAGAAACCGCAGCAGGAGCGTCCAGCCCCTGCAGATGCGATGGCGGGAGAGGATGGCATCCACGAGCGAGTACGGCAGGGAGATGATCTTGACGACGGGCACCAAGCGGGCGCGTGCGATCTTCCAGAATGGTGTTTGGGGAAAGTGCTCGCGCAGAAGACCTGCCAGCGGGCGATGGTGCGGCGGTCGGCGCCGAAGCGCGTGGAAAGCTCGCGGACCCGGCGTGGCGACGGTCCTTGCCGCATGGCGCTGATCAGGATGACGATGGCACCCAAGTAGACCTTTGGTCCGAGGAAGCGCACCGACGGCGGTGTGACTCGCTTCCTGCAGCCGTCGCGGTCGCAGCAGAAGCTCAGTCTGAGGCACTCTCGCTCGGGTAGCTGGACGGAAGTGCCGCGCGGCTTCCGGGGATAGTTGGCGAAGTGCAGGTGTCCGCCGCAAGGGCACGCTTTCTTGCGGATTTCCTCTGCGAGATCTTGATCAACGGCCAGGAGGAACGACCAGAACCTGGCGGTCCGAGGCAAATCGTGATACATGGTCGAGTACTCCGAGGTTGTGACAAACAACGGAGTACACCCCTCAAGAACCTTGATCTAGTGATCAGGCTCTTCGAGGGGAATTTTCTTGGTCGCCTGAGCGATGTTGCTCAGGAATGGCGGATTTCACGTCGATTATCTTGGCCACGCTCACGAAAGTCGCTCTTTGCAAACTCGTGTCTGAGCGCATCAGCGCGCTGCTGGAGCGTAACACGTTTCAGGAGCGCCAGAAAGTCGTGATACCGTGCACTTCCAAGGTTGATGTCTTGAAAATTGATCTCGAAGTCGATCGCCTGAGAATCTGAAGGGCACGTAAGAATCTGTCTGCCGTTGGAAACTATGATGCGACCGCAGGGGTTGATTCCTGGCGGATGGAATGAATTGAGTTCGGCGGCGTAGAGCCTTGCTTCCCGAAGCGCTTCCCTGAGCTCTTCGTTCGGATGTTTCGCCTCGATGATCGCGAGAGGGAAGCCTGCCATGAGAATGATGTAATCGGGACGATAAACCTTCTCTGCAGTACCCTTTTCAATCGCCAAGAACCTTATATTGGCCTTTGTGTAAATCTCAGCGGGCGCGTACCCCATACCCCTGGGTTCGGGAGACGTGAAAAGCGGCCAGATGAGTTTTTGCTCGACGTCGCTCTCGTTCCTCAGATCTTCGAGCTTGCAGTATAGGGACATCACGCCCACCTGGTCGTCGCTATGAATCACGTGAGAAGTTTTTGGACAGTCCGCGTGGCTAGTGGCTCGTGTACGTCACGACGAGCGCTTTTATAACAGTTCCCGGGCCGCGCATTGACCGACATATCTATTCTGATCAAGCGTTCCCTAGGATACCATAGCTAACGCCGAAGTGTTGAGCCTCTGGGTTTCACGAGCTTGACGACGTAGGTCAGCTCACGTCTGAATTTTCTCGACGGAACGCGCCGATACTATCAGTCCGTTTTGCGCTTTCCAAAAATTGCGCCGCGGGGAAGCTTCCGCCCATAGTCTCGCTGGATAGCCGGGCGAAGACAACAGAGCCCGGAGCAGAGCTCGATCCGGTCAGCCGGTAGGGGCATCCGCGCACAGACAACGCCCTGCGCTGGCTGAGAGCCGCAGCCGACGCCGGCTATTTTCGCGACTCATCCCACTGCGACGGCGCCAGAATCGATCCCGACTTCGTGATCCTGCGAACCGGCGCCGAGTTCCGCCAGCGCACTGAATCGAGCGGGCCTAAGCCTTGGGTTCCGGCTCACGGCCGGCGCTGCTGAGTCTGGGACCGCCGAAATGCGTGCGAGGTATCGCGTCCGGATCGCGGAACGTAGATCCGCCCAGCGCCACGAAACTCCTCGATCGCGACCGGTTTTTCGAGCAACCGCTCAGCGTGCCCCTCGCCCGTGGCCATGCTCCCGGCGGATGATCCCGGCGAGGGATCCGTCGCGCACCATGGCGTCGATCGCCGCGGCGTTCAGCCAAGCGTTATCCAAACCTCTGTCCGGCTGCGCGTAAGCAATGCCCTGTTTGCTGAACGTCGCGCTGAAGTTGCCCCCCGGCTGCCCATCGTCATTGCCATCAAGGGCGCGCCCCAACGCATCGGTGAGATCGCCCGCGATGATCTCCAGCCGATCGGTCTGCGACAGGTTCGGCTTCGTCGCAGGCACGAGCGCGACTGAAGAGGACATGGGGCTCGAACCGGGTAGGGCGGCCGATAGGCGAATGGGCTTATACGTCGTGACGGTCTTCTTCTTGACTTTCTTCGTCGTGACGCTCGAAAACTGATAGTCCGCAAGATCGCCGGTCCCCGCAACCGGCCCGCTGAACGTGATCTCGAGCGCGGTTTCGGATTTGGTCTTGGCCTTCCTGCCGCTGCCCACCCTCAGCTTGATGGTCTCCCATTGCACCGAAGTGACGATCACTGGAGCCGGGGTCGTTGTGGGTGTTGGAGTCGGGGTCGGAGTGGGCGTAGGGGTCGGGGTCGGAGTCGGCGTGGGCGCAAGCGTGGGAGTGGGTGAGGTGGTCACAGTGGTCGTCGCCTGGGCGGAATTCGGCGTCGGCTGGACAAGCCCAAGAGGATCGGTCGCGACACTGTAGAAGCGGTACGTGTTGCCGGCCTGGCCGGTGTAGGTCGCCGAGGTCGCAGTGGTGTCTGACTGCCAGAGCGTATAGGCACCGCTGTCGTCAGAGACGTAGACGTTGTAATCGGCGATGCCCGGACCCGCGCCGTCGGAGCCGGACCACGAAACCGTGAAGCTCGGCGTCGTCGTGGTCGCGGGGAGCGCGGCCACGCCGCTGGTCGGCGGCCCGGCGTCGATGGTGTTAACGATCTGCGGCGTGGCAATCGAAGCATTCGTGTCAAAAACGATGCTTGCCTGGGCGTTGATGGCTGTGCCGGTGGCGAGACCGACATTCGGCTGGATCGTGTAGTCGATGTATCCCTCGCCGTTGGGCGGATCGGTGTCGGGCGGCAGGAACCCGACGAGCGGGTTGGACGGCGTGTCGAGCGTCATCGGATCGAGCGATGTGAACGTGACGCTGAGCAAGCCGGTGCTCAGGTTCAGGCTCGCGTCGACGTCGACGTACACGCCGAGCGTGGCCGTGGCATCAACCCGCGTACTGTAAGAGGTTAAGCCAGGCGGCACGTTGACGACGTAATTGCCGAAGCCGATCGTGCCGAGCTGGAACGTGCTCCAATTCAGGTTCGGGCTGAGCTGCTCGCTGACTGTGACGTTGTCCGCGGGGACCTGGGCGGTTTTTTCGTTCGAGAATTCGACCGTGTAGCCCAGTGTTCCGCCCGGAGTGAGGAATCCGGCCGGGCCGTAGCCGGAGGGGCCAATCAGATCGTTGGGGTCGTGGGGATCTTGGTTGTTGGAGCTTCCACCTGCGCTTCCACAATGGCCGCAGGGGGGGGTGGGCGAGGTCGGCTGGGCATTGGCAGGCGTTGGCAACACGAGCACGAGGCCGGTCGCACCTGCTACACCGGCAGCACCAAGGCCGAGGGCTCCGAGGGAACCGAATGCCGCGATGCCTGGCAGAAGGAGCGTACCGGCCAATAATAGGCCGGTGCCTACAAGCGCCGCGTCGATCACGGCGCTTTGATTAATGCTTACGTCAGGAAGGGAATTGGAAGCGGAGGGATTAGGCTGAGTCATCGGCCCGACACCGTTATTGCCACCTGGGCTGCTCAGAATGCCAGCGGCCTCCCCTTGCAAGCCGGACGCCGTGCCTGACGGATCGCTAGATTGTTGACTGTCGGTGTCATTGCGCTGAATCGACTGCTGTTCTACTGAGCCGCTGCGCCCGGACCCCTCCCCGGAAAGCTCACCAAGGCCCGTTACATCAGAGAAGGCAACTGGGTCGTTGCTGACGTACTGACGCACGCTTCGCTGACCTCCGGCGAGACCCAACGGGTCGTTCGAGATGAACTGCCCAGTATCAGGGCTGTACTGTCGATTCCTCATGTAAGTCAGCCCGTTCCCATCGCTCGAGACTCCGTATTGCCCCACGTACGTAAACGGATTCGCAATCCCCGCGCTGATCGTCGTGACCTGGCCGAACGGATCGTAGCTGTACTGGTTGACGTACACCCCCGCCGAGTTCGTGATCCCAACCGTCGAGCCCTGAAGGTTGTAGTCGTAGTAATACGCCGTCCCGCTTGCGGTGACCTGGCTGACAAGCCCCAGCCCGTACGTGAAGTGTGCAACCACGCTACCCGAGCTGTTGAACTGCGCCGCAGCGTTGCCCAAGCCGAAGGGATCGATCAGGTTGTCCGTCGTCTGACCATTGGCAGTGGACGAGATCTGATACCCGAGCGGATCGTACACGTACGAGAATGCGCCGTTCGGCCCGCTCACGCCGATCAATTGATTTAGCGCGTTGAACGTGTACGCGGTCATCTGCCCGTTTGTCGTCTGCGCGATCAGGTTGCCGTTGGCATCGTACTGATAAGTCGTGGTAACGCCATTGGTCGTTGTGCTGGTGTACTCGTTGACATCGTTCGACGTGTAATTCGTCACGACGCCGTTGTCCGTGACCGATGTCCGATTGCCGTCGGGATCGTAGGCGTAAAGAATCATGTCGCCCGGCGAGGACGCCGAAGTCAATTCGCCATCGGCATCATAGCCGTATGCCGTCGTGGCGCCACCAGTGGTCATCGAGGTGACCTCGTCCACTGAGTTGTAGGCGTAGGTCATCTGCGAGTTGATCGATCCGCCCGGCGCCAAGTTCGTGATCTCGGTGATGTCGCCGTCGGCGTTGTACTGGTAGGTCGTGCTGGTGCCATTGCCCTTGGTTTCGCTGAGGAGGTTCCCCGCTGGATCGTACGTGTACGACTCGATCAGGTTGCCGCTGCCGTCGGTCAGCTCGTTCAGCCGGCCGACTGAGTCATACTCGTAATTGACCGTGAACCCGGTCTGATCGACGATTTGGGTAATGTTGCCATCAACGCCGTACGCAACCGTGAGCGTGCCGTAGGGCTCGACGATCGTCGTCGGCAGGTTTTGACTGTTGTAAGTAAATGACCAGTCGCCTCCCGGGCCGTTGGCGGTCAGCATGTTGCCGAACTTGTCGTAGGTGTATGTGTCCGATGTGCCGTCGGGCAGGTTTTCGGCCGTAAGCTGGCCGTTCGTGTTATACGCGTAGGTGACACTAAGGCCGTCGGGATCGATCGAAGAAACGACCTCGCCGAGAGAGTTGTAGACGTATTGCTGCGTCGTGCCGTCGGGGTTTGTGGTCTCGAGCAGGTTGCCGTTGGCGTCATACTGGAAGCTCGTCGTATAGCCTTCCTGATTGACGAAGGTCAGCGGCTCGGCGAGTTGGTTGTACGTGAAACTGATCGTGTATCCTAGCGGATCAGTCTCGCTGATCATGTTGCCGTTGGCGTCGTACTGGTAAGTCGTGGTCGTGCCGTCGGCCGCCACGACTTGGACGAGGTTATCGTTTGAGTCATACGCGTAGCGCGTGACGTTGCCCAGCGCGTCGATCAACTCGCCAAGGTTGCCCTGGTCGTCGTTGAAGTAGGCCGTTGTGTTGCCGTCGGCGTCGGTAATCGTGTATTCGCCGGGTGCAGGGTAGGCGTAGGTCTCGACTTCGGCCTCGGGCCCCGTTCCATTGAGACGGCCCGTCGTGGCCAGCCAGCCCTGCGCATCGTAGGACCACTCGATGCCGGTGCCATCGGCGAAAGTGAGCGACGTCAGCGCATTCAAGTCGGCTGCGGTCGGGCCGGTCGCGTAAGTGTAGGTCGTCGTGCCGAACTCGTCTGTGAACGTGAGCAGGTGCTGGCCACTGGAATCGTAGGTGTATTCCGTCGACTGACCGGCCGGGTCCGTGATTTGGCTGATGAGCCCCTGGGCATTGTAGGCAATCGTGATCGCCGAGCCGTTCGAAGCGGTCAAGCTCGTGAGCTGGCCGCTTGCGTTGTAACCGCACGTGACTTGATTCCCGTTGGTGTCTTCCTCGTAGTCGAGCGAACCGTTGGTGTTGAAGGCGATGATCGTGCCGTCGGTGTCGACGTACTGGTAGGCACCATTGGAAAGGGTCAGGGTGCCATATTCCCCCGGCGCATCGGTATAGCTGCCGTCGGAGTTGATGGCGAAATACAAGAGCCAGCCATCGTCGCTGATTGTAACATTCCCCTGGCTGTCAGCCGAGGCGCTGATCTGCCAGTTGTCCGTCCAGCCCATGCCGAATGGTCCCATCGTGTCGCGACCCGAGATCGAGGAGTTGAACTGGTGCACGAAGTCGAGCGGGATCGCGCCCGGAACGGGGAAGGAGGCGTCGGTAACCGAATCGAGCGAGCCCGTTGTCAGTGCGTTGTTCGCCGTGTTGATCGCGAAACCAAACAGGCGCTGGACGTCGTCGGTGTACTCGCCGAGCTGGCTCAGGTAGGTGGCTTCGCTATCGAGGTAACTGAGATAGCTCGCGGTCGTCGTGCCGAACTGGGCAGTCAGATTGGCGAAGACGGCCGGCCAGGCGGCGTTCGGGAAATAAGACGGTTGGAGCGAGCTTTCGAGCGACGACCAGTTCATCGGCGTGCTGTCGCCGGTGAGAACCTGCAAGCTGAAATTGATCTCGGCGCCTTGCGTGAGCGTCGTCGACTCGTAGGGGATCGAAATTGTGCCCTGATATCCGGGCGGCAGCGAGCCGGCCGGCCCGGTGTTTTCGATGCCGAGAAGCTGCACGCTCGATCCGGTGAAGCTGGTCTCGCCCGGCAGTCCGATCGTGGCATTGTTGCTCGTGACCGACACGACAAAGAGCGGCGCGGCGCATCGGAGCCGCCGTCGTTACCGTATGTGAGCGTCAGATAGGCGATGCGGCCGGGTCGCGAGATCGATGGCACGCTCAGGTTGTAAGTAATCTGGCCCGGCGTCGTGCTGCTGGTGATGGTGAAGGCCGACGGGTCAGTTGCTTCTTGCCCGCCGCTTGTAACGTCAACGTCATACGCGCCCGCCGCGGCGCCTGCCAGGTTGAACTGGGCAAACAGCGTAGTGCTCGATTGGAAGGTCACCTCGCTCGCCGCGATGGCCGCGCCACCGCCGTGCGGCACGAGGCTAACGGTGGTCCCGGCGGTGAATTCGGCACCCTCGATCGTCAGCGTGGTCGTCCCCGAGTTGCCGGCCTGCGCTGGGCTAACGCCCGTGACCTGAAGCGGCAACGCCGTCGCAGATAGTGTAAATGGCTCACCGCTACCCGAGCCAGTATCGCCGGTCAGCAGGATGTAATAGTCGCCGGCCTGGGTGTCGGGAATGACGACCGTTTGAGTCGTCTGCGTGGGCGACGTCGACGATTCCTCGTACGCGCTGCTGGTCGGAATGCTCTGGTAACCGACGTAAAGCTCGCCTGCGTCGAGCGCGGCCAGTCCGGCGGAGATCGCGACGTCTTCACCGGCGGAGAGGTTGATCTGGTAATACAAATCCTGGCCGTCGGCGATCATGCCCGAGACGGGCGAGCCAATCGCGAGGGATGGCACGCTGACCTGAACCGGGTTTGTCGAAGCGAGTTCGGTATTGGTCCGGTTCAGCTCGGGCACAAGGCCCTGACTGTCGGCGAGGACGACGACGTAATAATCATCTGGGACCAGCCCCGGCGCCGGCGCCGTCAGCGTTTGCGAGTATTCCCCATTCGCCGCGACGCCATCTTGCTGCACGCGGCCGAGCAGAACCGAGTTGGGGTTGAGCGTTGTCTGCGTTGAGAGGTAGACCGAATCGGTCCAAGTTCCCGTGAAGGCATTGCTGCTTTCGTTATCGACTTGGTAGGTCACTGTGAGGTTCTGGCCTGCCACGGCGTTGGCCGCAACCGAAAACGGTTGCACCACGAGATTGGCCGGACTCGTTACGGTGGTTAGCACGATGTTGGTCGGGCCGACCACCGGCTCGAAGATGGACAGTGCGCCGCTATTCACGCCGGTAAAAGAAAGGCTGTCGCCGCCGGTCTCGCTGGCGTACGTCACGACCGGAAAATTATCGCCGGCCGCTGGCGTGAAGCCACTGGCCGTCGAGGCGTTGACCGCGCCGGCGAGATCTGCTGCGCCAGCGATGGCGAGCTGGCCGTACTCGCTGCCCGACGGCGCGCCTCCCATGCCGATCGTGAGCGAGGCCGAGGCGCCTTGCGTGTAGTTGCCGTTGACGGCTAGCGTGCTGCCGGCGCCGATTGTGAGGCTGCCGGTGTTGCTGAAGGCCCCGACCGTGGAGAAGGTCGCGCTGTTGTCTAGCGTCAAGCCGCCGCTGTTCGAGCCCAGACCGGGAATCCCCGTGATGGTCGCCCCGCTGCCGCCGAGCAACAGATTTCCAGCGTTCGTGGTGACGTTCGTCCCGGTTGGCAATTGCAGGGTGGCGCCGTCCTGGGCCTCCAGGTGCCGGCGCTCAACGAGTTGCCGGTAAGCTGGCTAATGCCCAATGTCGGATCGAGCGCGATCGTGCCTGAATCGGCTTCGATGGTGCCAGTGTTCGTGATCGACCCCAAGACAGTGAAATACGACGTACCGGTGCCGGCTGTCTTGAGGATGTTGCCAGCATTATCCAGGGAGGTCTGGCCAGGCGCGGAGCCCGAGTTGGAGAGCTCGCTCAGGCCTCCATCCCCTTCGAGGAGGTAGCTGGCACCCGCCTCGTTCATCAAGGTGGCGGGGTACGTGCCGTCCGTTCCCAACTGTAAGTTGCCGGTGCCGGTTTGGATAATCGTGCCAAAGTTACTCAGCACCCCATCGTTATAAAAGTCCACGGGGGCCGTGATGGTCATCGTGCCCAAGTTGGTCAGGTTGCCATTCCCGGCCTCCATCTTGCCCCCGGTCCACTGAAACGTGCTGCCGGCAAAGTTCAGCGTCACTCCTCCAGTGCCTATGTAAAGCCGGCCGCTGCCAAGTTCCACGATGCCGCCGCCGGTGCCGGTGAGCGTGCCGGAGTAAGTTGGGCTGCCGCCGCCGGTGAGATTGACGGCCGCGCCTGCGGCAACGTTGAAGATGGCACCGCCGATGAAGATACCGCCGGTCAGGTCAACCGTCGTCCCCTGGCCGACGTTGAGCGTCGTGTTTCCCGTCAAGGTGCCGCTGTTCTGCAGGACGATCGTCAACCCCTGAGTCGCCGGCACGTTGATGGTGCCTCCGGAGGTCCCCGAGGCGGGCATGCTGACTAGCTTGCCCTGGATGCTAACGCCTTGACCATTGCTCAGCGGCAGTTCGCCCTGCGCGAGCGCCGGCAGGCTCAGCGTCGCCCCGCCGCTGAGTTGAAGACTCGTCAGACCGATGTCCGTCAAGCTGGTTAGAGTGTACGCGCCGCCCGTGATCGCAATGCTGCCGGCAGTCAGCGAGGCCCACTGTCCGGTCGCCAACGTGCCGGTCCCATCGAGCGTCACGCTCACTCCGTTGAGGCTGGTGAGCTCGGGGTCCAGCACGGTGGCGGAGTTGGTGACCGCGAGAGAGCCAGAGGGACTCGTGTAGCTGGTCAGCCCCGAGAGGTCGATCTTGCTACCGGCCCCATCGGCATCGACCTGAACATACTCCAGGGCCTGGCTCGTACTCTTGATCGAGCTTAACGCCGGCAGCAGAGTCTGGCCCCCTTGCGACGCCTCGATGTAGAGGTAACCTTGCACTTGTCCGAGCGTGGTGAGAGCTGGCAGTTCAAGCACCGCGCCGGCGCCAATTGCATCAAAATAGGAATTGCCGTCCCCGGGCGGGTTGGTGTAGCTGACCACGTCCGGGAGCGCCAAGCTCGCCCCCGCTTGCACGTGCAGGCCCGTGCCGTTGATGTCGGTCAGATTGAACGTGTACGATCCACCGGTGATGGTCAGACCGCTGTCTCTGAGGGAAACCCACTGGCTGGCGGCGATCGTGCCGGTGCCGTCGAGTGTCACGTCCACACTGAGGGTCGTCAGACTAGGGTCGAGGACGGTGCCGCCACCGGTGACCGTAAGCGAAGAGCTGCCGGAGCCGACGAACGTGGTCAATGCGGACAGATTGATTAAGCTACCGGAGCCGTCGGCATCGACCTGAACATACTCCACAGTTTGGCTCGTGCTGTTGATCGAGTTCAACGCTGGCAGCAGGGTCTGGCCTCCTTGTGACGCGTCGATGTAGAGATAACCTTGCACTTGTCCGAGGCTGGTGAGAAATGGCAGGTCAAGCACCGCGCCGGCGCCAATTGCTTCAAAATCGGAACTTCCATCCCCGGGCGGGTTCGTGTAGCTGACCACGTCTGGCAGCGTCAAGCTTGCCCCCGCTTGCACGTGCAGGCCCGTGCCGTCGATGTCGGTCAGATTGAATGTGTACGAGCCGCCCGTGATGGTCAGACCGCTGTCTGTGAGGGAAGTCCACTGGCCGGTGGCTATTGTGCCGGTGCCGTCGAGTGTCACGTCCACGCTGAGCGTCGTCAGACTCGGGTCGAGAACGGTGCCGCCGTCGGTGACCGTAAGCGAAGAGCTGCCAGAGCCGACGAACGTGGTCAATGCGGACAGATTGACTAAGCTGCCAGAGCCGTCGGCATCGACCTGAACATACTCCACAGTTTGGCTCGTGCTGTTGATCGAGTTCAACGCTGGCAGCAGGGTCTGGCCTCCTTGTGACGCGTCGATGTAGAGATAACCTTGCACTTGTCCGAGGCTGGTGAGAAATGGCAGGTCAAGCACCGCGCCGGCGCCAATTGCTTCAAAATCGGAACTTCCATCCCCGGGCGGGTTCGTGTAGCTGACCACGTCTGGCAGCGTCAAGCTTGCCCCCGCTTGCACGTGCAGGCCCGTGCCGTCGATGTCGGTCAGATTGAATGTGTACGAGCCGCCCGTGATGGTCAGACCGCTGTCTGTGAGGGAAGTCCACTGGCCGGTGGCTATTGTGCCGGTGCCGTCGAGTGTCACGTCCACGCTGAGCGTCGTCAGACTCGGGTCGAGAACGGTGCCGCCGTCGGTGACCGTAAGCGAAGAGCTGCCAGAGCCGACGAACGTGGTCAATGCGGACAGATTGACTAAGCTGCCAGAGCCGTCGGCATCGACCTGAACATACTCCACAGTTTGGCTCGTGCTGTTGATCGAGTTCAACGCTGGCAGCAGGGTCTGGCCTCCTTGTGACGCGTCGATGTAGAGATAACCTTGCACTTGTCCGAGGCTGGTGAGAAATGGCAGGTCAAGCACCGCGCCGGCGCCAATTGCTTCAAAATCGGAACTTCCATCCCCGGGCGGGTTCGTGTAGCTGACCACGTCTGGCAGCGTCAAGCTTGCCCCCGCTTGCACGTGCAGGCCCGTGCCGTCGATGTCGGTCAGATTGAATGTGTACGAGCCGCCCGTGATGGTCAGACCGCTGTCTGTGAGGGAAGTCCACTGGCCGGTGGCTATTGTGCCGGTGCCGTCGAGTGTCACGTCCACGCTGAGCGTCGTCAGACTCGGGTCGAGAACGGTGCCGCCGTCGGTGACCGTAAGCGAAGAGCTGCCAGAGCCGACGAACGTGGTCAATGCGGACAGATTGACTAAGCTGCCAGAGCCGTCGGCATCGACCTGAACATACTCCACAGTTTGGCTCGTGCTGTTGATCGAGTTCAACGCTGGCAGCAGGGTCTGGCCTCCTTGTGACGCGTCGATATAGAGATAACCTTGCGCTTGTCCGAGGCTGGTGAGAAATGGCAGGTCAAGCACCGCGCCGGCGCCCGTCGCTTCGAAGTAGGTGTCGTCGGACGCGTCCGGGTTTGTGTAGCTGGCCATCGAGGACAGCGTGAGCGTCGCCCCGTTTTCGGCATATAAACTCGCCCCGGAGACCGTCGTCGTCCCCGTCACCGTCAGCGAGGTGCCCGACCCGTTGGCCGTCAGCGACCCGCCGGTCATCGACAAGCCGCCGCTGATGGTCGAGTTAGCCGCGACCGTCAACGAGCCCCCGCTGATCGAGAGCGGATCGTCAGCAGTCACCGATTGGACCGACTGACTGCCTGAGCTAATCGTCACCGTCGGGTTCGCCCCGGAGACGTTGATGACCACGTCGTCGCCAGAGCCGGGAACCTTCCCTGTGCTCCAGTTACTGCCCACATCCCAGCTACCGCTGGATGTCGAGATCCAGTCTACGTTCGACAGAAGTTGCCGAAGCTCGAGCGGCTCGCACGAGGGAAGCAACAGCTTCTTGCGCGGCTTGTGCCGCGGATGATGGCTCCAACGCTGGAGAGATCTCAGCCGCGCGACGTGTCGATTCATGATGGGGTTCTCCCAGGTCGATCGCGAATTCTCTGGCCCGGTGCCGGAGCACCCTTGACCGCGCTCGATTCGCCGACTTTGAATAGGGCGTGGCGACAGCTAGACAATGCACTGACTGCAACTGTCTCTATGTGGTGACCGCGCTGGGCGCCACTGATCCGGACAAAAAAATCTCGAAACGAGATTTCTTCGCGCGGAGCTGCCGATGTCCGCACACGACCCATTCCACGACCTCATCCTGCGGGTGCGTGCCGGCGATCCGGACGCCGCCACCGAGCTGGCACGGACGTTCGAGCCGTTCGTTCATCGCTACGTGCGCTTCGCGATGCGCAAGCGGAGCGATTATGGGGTGATTCGCGCGAGGCTCGGGTCGTCGGATGTCTGCCAGTCGGTTTTCGCAAGCCTTTTCACAAGGCTCAGGGATGGGCGGTTCGAGTTGAGCCGACCCGAGCAGTTGCAGAAGCTGCTGCGCGTCATGAGCCGGTTCAAGATCGCGACCGAGGGCCGAAGATTGAGCGTCATTCTGCGCGAGGTCCTCGATGGCGACTCGCCACCAGACCAAACCGATCCCGGCCCTGGCCCTGAGAAGCGAGTAGACGACCAAGACCTGGCGGACACGATCCTCAAACACTTCTCGGACGAGGAAATCGATCTCCTGCAGAGAAGGCTCGACGGCAAGAGCTGGCGCGAAATCGCCGAAGACCTCTGCACGAAGGAAGACGCGATGCGCAAGAAACTCACGCGGGCGATCGAGCGGGTTCGAAACGTCCCTTCGCTGCGCGGGGTACTCCAACCTTGATTGGGACCGGCCGGCGGGTTTACACCTGGAGCGCCTCCATGCACCGCAGCGAATCGACGAATTCCGACGTGCGAGCTCTGCTGGAAGCTGTCCTTGACGAACAGAGCGCTTGCTGGCACCGCGGTGAACGCCCGCCCGCCGAACAGTTCTTTGGGCGGTTCCCAGCATTGCAGCACGACACCGAGGCCGCCGTCGATGTGATCTACCAAGAATTCGTGCTGCGGCGAAGCTTGGGCGAATGGCCCAAGCCGGAGGAATTCGTCCGGCGGTTTCCAGCAGTCTCCGACATGCTGGTCCGGCAATTCGCGGCGGACGAGGTGTTGCACTCAGCGGCGGACAGTGCCGAGATTTCCACAGCCCGCGCGGCGAAGCGGCCCGAGAACGAGCCCCAGGTATCAACCGACGCCTATCAGAGGCGAGCGCGGGACGCCGCGACGCTCCCGCGTTTTCCGGGCCACGATTGCACCGCAATCATCGGTTGCGGCGGCATGGGCGTGGTTTACAAAGCCGTCGATACTCGGCTTGGCCGTGTTGTGGCGCTGAAGACGATTACTGAGCTCGAGCCGACAAACCCGAGCCAGCTCACCCGGTTCCTGGTCGAGGCCAGGGCAGCGGCCCGGCTCCAGCATCCGAACATCATCACGGTCCACGAAATCGGTGAACACCAAGGTCGTCCGTATTTTGTGCAAGAGTTCGTTGACGGCGGCGACCTGAAGAAGCAACTTGCCGATAAGCCGCTGGCCGTGCGTCGATCTGCCGAGTTGGTCGAAACCCTGGCCCGCGCGGTCCACGCCGCCCACAAGTCCGGGGTCGTGCACCGGGACTTGAAGCCAAGCAACATCCTGCTCACGACCGAGGGGGTGCCCAAGGTCGCCGATTTTGGGTTGGCCAAGCTCTTGGTGGGAGACTCGGGCGCACCCAGTCCGGCCAGGTCGTCGGCACTCCCAGCTACATGGCGCCCGAACAGGCGCAGGGCCGCTCAAAAGATGTCGGTCCTGTCGCCGACGTCTACGCGCTGGGGGCAATACTGTACGAGGCGCTGACCGGCCGACCGCCATTCCTGGGCGATTCGCAGCTCGAGACCCTTCGACTCGTGTGCTCGACCGACCCAGTCTCTCCGACGCGGTTGCGGCCCGATATCCCGCGCAACCTGGAGACGGTGTGCCTGAAGTGCCTGGACAAGGACCCGCACAAGCGATATGCGAGCGCGGAGGCCCTCGCCGAGGACCTGGGGCGCTTCCTGGACGGCCGGCCGATCCTGGCGCGGCCAGTTTCCGCTCCAGTTCGGCTCTGGCGCGGGAGCCGGCGCAAACCCTGGGTCGCTGCTTTCTTCCTGCTCCTCTCGCTGGCTGTCGTCGGGATCGCTTGGCAGGCGGTTCGGGCGACGTTGGCCGAGGCGCGGCGCGGCTCGCCGAAGCCACGATTCGCACCGAACGCGACCGCGCCGAATCCGAGGCGGAGATCGCCAAAGCGGTCAACGAGTTCCTCAATAAGGATTTGCTAGCCCAGGCCAGCGCGAACAACCAGGCCACACCTGAGACGAAGCCCGATCCCAATATCACCGTTCGGACCGCGCTCGAGCGCGCTGCGGCCCGAATTGGCGGCAAATTTGCCGGCAAGCCGCTCGTGGAAGCGTCGATCCGCCACTCGATTGGACAAACCTACGCGGAGCTCGGCCTCTATCCCGCAGCGCAGGGTCAACTCGAGCGCGCCTTGCAACTCTATCGAAACGCGCTCCACGAGCAGGACCCCATCACGTTGGAGACGATGAATCATTTGGGGCTTCTCTATCTGGCGCAGGGCAAGCTGGACCTGGCCGAAAAACTGCTGTTCAAGGTGCTCGATGCCTACGATTCGCTGGGGAGGCCAGAGCACCCCGACACTCTCGGTGCCGCGAACAGCCTGGGGGAAGTGTATTTCGCCCAGGGTCGCTCGAAGGAGGCGGAGCGTTTATTCGATCGGTCGCTGAGGGGTCTTCGCAAGGTGCTCGGCAATGACAGCTCCGAAACCGTCATGGTCGCAGGCAACCTCGGGCTCTCGTACCAAACTCAGGGAAGGCTGGCCGATGCAGAGCCGCTGCTCCGTGAAGCAATGGACGGCGGGATTAAATTGCGCAGTCGCGAACATCCCGACACACTGACCGCAATGCATAACCTGGCGGAGCTTTACTTTCTCCAGGACAAGCTGGACGATGCCGAGCAGCTTTTCGACGAGGTCGTGGAAATCCGAAAGCGCCTGCTAGGTCCCGATCATCCTGCGACCTTGAGCACCAAGAGCGACCTGGGGATTTTATATGATCGCCAGCACCGGACGCGCGAAGTAGAGAAGATTCGGGTCGATATATTGGAGCTCCGTCGCAGCTCGCTCGGCCCAGATCATCCCGACACTCTCGAAGCAATGGGCAATTTGGCGACGTTTTACCGTGAGCAAAATAATCAAGTGAAAGCCGAGCCGCTCGCGAAGGAAGCCCTCACGCGCGCACGTCAACTCTTCGGCCAAAAGAACTCCCGCACCTGGTGGTTCACGTACGAGCTGGGGATTCAGTATCTGGAAATGGGCAGGTTGACTGAGGCAGAGACCCTACTGAACGCGGCGCTCGACGGCTTTCGCGATACACTCGGTTCAGAGCACCCTAATACGCTCGGGGCGATGGGCCAGTTGGCCGCGGTCTATGGGGCCATCGGAAAGCCAGAGAAGGCCGAGCCGCTGCTGCAAAAGGTCTTGGACGACTCCCAAAGCCGATTGGGCCCGGAGCACCCTGAAACACTCTGGAAGATGCAAAGGATGGCGGCGTGTTGCGAGGCCTTGGGCAGGTGGTCAGTCGCCGAGCAGATGCTGGACAAAGTGTTAAAAGGGCGCCGCAGTAAGCTGGGAATGGAGCATCCTGATACATTCCGGGCTATGCACGATTTGGCCGAATGTTACATGCTCCAGCGCAAGAGGCTAGAGCAGGCTGAGAAGCTTGCGCACGATGCTCTGGACGGATGTCGCAGCGTGCTGGAGCGCGAAAACGCCCAGACCGCCGACACGATGGACCTTCTGGGCGCGATTCAGTGCCTTCGGAGTGAGTACGTCGAGGCCGAGTCGGTGCTCCGCGAGTGCTCGGAACTCCGCGCAAAGGCGATGCCCGACAACTGGAGGCGGTTCAACACCGAGAGCCTGCTCGGCAGGAGCCTGCTGGGGCAGAAAAAGTACGCGGACGCTGAACCCACGTTGCTCTTCGCCTACGAAGGGATGAGGGCGCGCCAGAACAAGATCCCCCCATCGCTCAAAACTCGCCTCACCGAGGCCGTTGAGCGAATCGTGCAGCTTTACGACGCGTGGGGCAAGAAGGATCGGGCCGCGCAGTGGTTGACCCATTTCGAAGACTTGGTTTTTCCCGACCAGCCGTTCGCGCGGCTTTAGAACAGCCTGAGCCTGCCGAGATTCCGCGTCCTCGACACAAGCCTCGCGCCCGCTGTCGTCGGCGCAGACCCTCATCGCCGGCGGCATCCTGTCTGGGCAGGCAGGGCGCTGAGAGTGATTCCCCGACGGGTCCCAAAGGCGAAATTCGCGGGGATCTTCGAGCACGCTTGCGCGAGGTTCGCCATACCAGCGTGAGTCTTGCGGCTGACAATTCCCCGGTGCGCGGAGTCGAGATGTAAATCGTTTCGAAGTAGCCAACGCCCTGCGCTGGCTAAATGCCGCCGCCGATACGTGCTACCTTCGCGCGACCCCGCGCACCGCGATCACGCCAAGCAGGGCCCGACCTTGTAATCCTGCGCGACCGTCCGGAGTTCCGCCGGCTCGTCCATTCGAACGGCCCCAAACTACGAGTTCGGTCTGATGGTCCGCGCCGACGTGCGGAGTCGGCTCATGGGCAGAACGCTCGCGCCCAACTTATGGAACGTAGATCCGTCCCGCGCCGCGGTAATCGTCGATGGTGATGAGCTTGTCAAGCAAGCTCTCGGCGACCTCTTGGGCGTAAGCGCGATCTTTCAGCACTCGATCCGGATCGGCGATCGTAACAATCGGCAGACTTTCCAGCCGGTTCTCTTCGCGCATCGTGGCTTCCAACGAGTCCGACCCTCGCTTGTTTCGGTTGGCGGTGATCAAAACAAGGCCCTCTCGTTGGCAGGTCCGCCAGATGAGGGCATCGGAAGAATCGTGGTGTAGGCCCAAGTTTGGAAAGCTTTCTAAAGTTAACCCGAGGCTGATCCAGAGATCGCACCAGTAATCGGAGGTCCAGATAGAAAGAAGGGCATCTCGGTGCGCTTCGACATTAATGTCCGCCAGAATGCCCCGCATCCCGTGGCTCCTGCTTCTTCGCTTCCCGCAGCTCTTGAAGTCTGGCTCGGGCCCGTCCGCGGCTGGCGGCCAGCTTCGCCTGCAGTTCCGGCGGGTTCCCGCGCGCGTCGCGGTCTAGCATCTCAGCGTAATCGGCCATCACTTCGTCGCGATGCTCGTCAATGTAGCGGATTGCGGCCTCAACTTGTCCGGAGCTCAGGCCCAGCGTGACCGCGATCATGTCCCGATGCCACCCGTCTTTGTGGTAATCGAGAACGTCGTACACGGTGATCCGCGTGCCGGCAACCTCCGGCCCCCGCCCGCGGTCGATGATCTTGGCTTCGAGCATGGCTCGACCCCCCCCTTCGTGCCTACACATGCGGCACCAAAGCATTTTACGCCGAACCACCCGATTGAGATAGAGAAAGAGCCGCGTACCAACGCGTGAGGAACAGCAGGTTGCTGATCACGCATCAGGCGAACGCGAGTCTGCGCTCGACCGGCGGCTGGCGCCGCCTTTGGGGCGTGCTACGGCACGCGGGAGCGTGCCTGCTACGACGTCCGAAGCCCGGCGCTCGCGCACCGTTCAGCGGCGCCGTTCACGGAACATCGATTCGCCCCGCGCCGCGATCCTCACCGGTCCGCGTCAGGTAATCGAGCAAACGTCCGGCAACCTGAGGCCTCTGGATCTGTCGACTAAAGTATCACGCTCGATGACCACGCGATTCATCACGATCGCGAGGTCGCGGGAGGAAAGACCAATTGGGTGAGCCTCGAAACCTCCGCCGACCGCGCAAATCGGTGTAATCCTCAAGATCACCACGCCGTCGATGACGCAAAATGACACAAATGACGCAACGGCCCCCAAGTCGCCGCCGAGCTGGAATTCATATCTGCTTGTCGCATAATGCGTTACACCGACGATGACGCAAATGACGCAAATGACGCACTGAATGTGAACTTCATCATCTTCTTAACCCCGATCGGGACGTCATGGCCCACCTGCCGCGACCCAGGGCGCGTGCTTTGACGATCTTGGCGAACCAAACGCCACCGAAAATGCACTGTGACGAACTGCGACGCATCATGGGGTCTGGCCGATCATCTGGCCCTTTCCACAAAATGCCACCTCGCATCCAGTTACGACGACCCGTGACGCGCGTGACGCGCGTGACGCATCTGATGGGGCCTTCACGTCCTTGGTCCTTTGTCCTTGGTCCTTGGTCCCCGGTCATCGTCCTTGGCTCGGCGGGGCCGCTGGAATCGATGCACGCGTCAAAAGTGGGAGCGAGATGCTTGAGGGGGATGCTGATGGCAGTGGATTAATCACAAATGACAAAGGACTAATGACAAAGGACTAATGACAAGGGCAGCCGATACGGCCCGCGCGGTCGGTGCGATGCACACGCATAGCGTGCTCGCAACAACCGTTTCCGACGGACGGACCCGCGCATCCCGCAAGATCGGCCCGACCTGGATGGGGCGATGTTACCTCGCTCGTCATCCTTGATGCCGCCCTGACCGTCGCCAGTTATGCGCAACGGGCAATGAGCACTATTGACCTGGTGCCTCATCTGGGGAGGATGCCGCGGTGATGATTCCGCGGCTCGCTGACGCTGAGCTCGGGGCGAGCCACGGCACGCGGGAGCGTGCCTGCTACGACGAACTGGATTCCACGCGCGCCGACCCCCGGCGCGGGTCACGGAACGTACAGTCGCCCCGTGCCGCGGAAGTCGTCGATGCGCATCAAGTAATCGAGCAATCGTTCGGCGACCCTCTCGGCATACAGACGGTCTTGAAGGACGCGCTCAGTGTCACCAACGGTGATGACGGGTAGGCTATCGGGCCGGTTCTCGGCGCGGATTGTCGCCTCCAAGGAGTCAGGCCCGTCGTGATTTCGATTGCCCGTAATCAGGACCAGCTCCTCTCGCTGGCAGGTTCTCCAGATCAACGCGTCGGACGCGTCGTTAGGCAGCCCCACAGCGGGGAATCGAACGACCGACAAACCGAGAGCATTCCACAACTCGCGCCACGTGTCCGAAGCCCAGATCGCCAAGATGGCACGTCTTTGCTTCCCCACATTAATGTCCGCCAGAATGCCCCGCATCTGGCGTCTCCCGACTTTTGACCCGCTGGCGCTCGCGAACCATCGCCAGAAATCGTTCGTGTCCAGCGTCAAGTTTGGCCTGAAGCTCTGGCGGATTTCCTCGCGCGTCGCGCCAGGATGCGCTCGTACGCATCCATCACTTCGTCCCGATGCTCCTCGATGTAGCGAATCGCGAGCTCGACCTCGTGCGAGCTCAGCTCGAGGGTGTCGGCGATCAGGTCGCGGTGCCACCCTTTCGTGTAATAATCGAGCACGTCGTACACGGTAATCCGCGTCCCCGCGATCTCGGGCCCTCGTCCGCGGTCGATGATCTTCGCTTCGAGCATGGCTCGAACCCTCCCTTCATGGCTACATTTGGCACGAGAGCATTTTACCCCGGAACCACCCAATTCAGACAGAGAAAGTGCAGCCGGAAGGCGGGACAATGAAAATCCTGGTCACGGGTAGCAGTGGCCACCTGGGCGAGGCGCTGGTTCGTACCCTTCTGCATTCGTCGCATCAGGTCGTCGGCCTCGACAGGGTGGCCTCACCGTACACCAGCCGCGTCGGGTCGATCATGGACCGCACTTTCGTGAGGCACTGCGTGCGGGGCGCGGCCGCTGTCATTCATGCGGCGACCCTGCACAAGCCTCACCTCGCCACTCACACCCGCCAGGACTTTATCGACACCAACATCACGGGCACGCTCAACCTCTTGGAGGAAGCCGTGGCCGCCGGCGTCGCGGCCTTCGTGTTCACGAGCACGACCAGTGCGTTCGGCCGAGCGCTGACGCCGCCTCCGGGCGCCCCCGCGGCGTGGGTGACCGAGGACGTGCGGCCCGTACCCAAGAACATCTATGGCGTGACCAAGACGGCTGCCGAGGACTTGTGCGAGCTGTTTCACCGCCTCCACGGGCTCGCGTGCCTTGTCCTGCGGACGTCGCGGTTCTTCCCCGAGGTCGACGACGACCCGACCGTCCGCAGAGACTATGACGACGGCAATGTCAAAGCGAACGAGTACCTCTATCGCCGCGTCGACCTCCAGGATGTCGTCGACGCCCATTTGCTCGCCGTTGAGAAGGCACCGCTGATCGGCTTCCGGCGGTACATCATCAGCGCGTCCACGCCCTTCCAGCCCGACGACCTGCCCGAGTTGCGACACGAAGCCCCAAGCGTGGTGCGGCGGCGGGCGCCGGAGTACGAAGACGAGTACGCCCGCCGCGGTTGGACGATGTTCCCCGGCATCGACCGAATCTATGTGAATGAGCGGGCAAGGCGTGAGCTGGGGTGGCAACCGAAATACGACTTCCGGCGGATCGTCGAGTGTCTGAGTGCGGGCGAGGATCCGCGCAGCCCGCTGGCGCGCGCAGTCGGGTCGAAAGGCTATCATGATCGCATATTCGCAGACGGTCCGTATCCCGTGTCGTAATGCGGTGCGAGCGAAGCACGCGTCTCCGCGGCCGACGACGCACTAGCAGGCACGCTCCGCGTGTCGTCCTTTCTGCAAAACAACGCGAACAAGCCAAATTCAGCAACGGCACGCGGGAGCGTGCCTGCTACGATGGCCAATTCGTCACTTCACGATGGGAACACGATGACCTGCTTTTTGCGGGCCGTGCCGTCGTTGATTTGCTCGTAGGCCTCGGACGGCCTGGTCCAACGTCACCGTCTCGAAGTCCGGCGGTTTGAAGAGCCCTTGTTCCACGCCCGGCATGATGCCTCGGAGCACGGCCGCGCTCGCGGCGAAGTCGAGCTTGAGCGTGTCGACGCCGTAGATCCGCCCTTCGCGGTGGTAGAAGTCCACCAAGTTGAAGCCGACCCGGCCGTCGCCCGTGCTGGCGATGGCGACGTGCCGGCCCTCGGTGGGCCAGGCACCGCAGGCAGGGCTCGAACAGCGGCCCGCCGACGACATCGAAAACGACCTGCGACACCCTGGCCCGCCGTCGCCGACATGACCGACTCCGGGAAGCGGACCGTCTTCCAGGTTGACGTACTGATCCACCGGGAGGTCGGGGATGGCGTCTCGCTCAGCCGCTTTGCGGATCGTGCCGATGACCCGCGCGCCCCTCCAGCGGGCGATCCGGGCCGCCGCACTGCCGACGGCCCCCGTCACGCCCGGTGATCAGGATCGTTTCGCCTGCCCGGAGTCCGGCGGCGTCCACCACGGCCGCCCAGGCGGTCATGTAGGCCAGATCCCAGCGCCGCCGCCTGCGCGGGGCCAAGGCCCTCGGGACGGACCAAGACGGCCTCGACGGGCACGGCCAGATACTCGGCGTGCGAGCCGTCCCGGCGGAAGCCCAGGTCGCCGCCGGTTCCGAAGACCGGGCGACCGATCCATTCGGATGGGCCCTGCTCAACGACGCCGGCGAAGTCTCGCCCCGGCGTCCGGGGCACGGTCGTCAGCCCCATCTTGCCGAGGACGTTCTTCACGTCGCTGGGGTTGATCGCGGCCGCCTGAACCCTGACCAGGACTTCGCCGGCCCGCGGGACCGGGTCGATCGATCGTCTCCACGCCGAGGTTCTCCAGCGAGCCCGTCCGAGCGAAGCGGAGCGCTTTCATGATGGTTCCCCTCTTCGTTGCCCGATTCACGTACGCTGCCAGAGAATCTCCCGGTCCGTGCCGTCCCACGGCTTCAACGAGAGCTTGTCGTCGTAGAACGTGTACTTCCTCTCCAGCGTGTCGGGGTGGCCGCCCGGATGGACCTGGCCTTCCAGAAAGTGGCGGACCAACTGGTTGTCGGTGTCCACTTCGTAGCGACCGAAGTAGGCCAGGTAGTCCGCCGCGGCGCCGGCGGGTCGCTGGGGATCGGCGGTTCGCTGCCGCCGTGCGATCTGCACGGCCATCACACCCGACTCGGAATAGATGATGTATCCGATGGCATCCGGACCGAAGGGGTAGTGTGGCGTGCCGCCCGGCCCGAACTCGACCGAGTGGACCAGCCGCCACGTCCCGACGATTGCCTTGCGAGGATCGTCCGTCATGTGGGCCTCCTACGGAATGGGGGCCTTCGGCATCGTCGAGATGCCCGGCCTCAATTGGAAGTTGTAGCTTCAGGCGATAGTCGTCGCCGTCGTGCTCGAACTTGCCGACCATGTTGCTGCTGGCCGTGAAGACGACATCGGTGTTCACCGTCTTGTCGCCGTCCACGAAGACCTGCGTGATCAGCGTCTCGTAGCCGGGCTTCGAGACGATGAAATGGATGTGTGCGGGCCGGTACGGATGGCGGCCGGAGACCCGCAGCAGGTCGCCGACCGGTCCGTCGACTGGCACCGGGTAGGGGGTCGGCATCAGCGCAACCAGGTCGTATGTCCCGGCCGCGTCGGTCTGGAACTGGCCGCGGAGGTTGTAGTCGGGCTGGCCTTCGTCCTGGTTCTCGTAGAGTCCGTTGGTGGCGGCCTGCCAGACCGACAGTGTTGCCCCGGCGATCGGGGCGCCTGTGGTCAGGTCGTAGACCCGCCCGGTGACGCGGACGCGCTCACCCGCCGTATCGGGGCTCACGATGGACTCGCCCCTGCCGCGCAGCGGGGCGTTCGCCCGGTAAAAGGGGCCGACGAGCGCGAATCCGACCGCCGACGCGGGCCGGTCGTGGTCGATGACCTCGACAAGCTGGCTGATTCCGATCACGTCAGCAAGCAGGAGGAATTCGTTGCGCTCGGCACCCGTGAATCGGGCCATCCTCGCCATGAAGTCCCAGGCGAACTCCCATTCTTGCTCACCCAGCTTGACCTCTTTGACCAGGGCATGGAGATGCCGGATCAGGGCGGCCATGATCTCCCGAAGCCGGGGTTCCTCAATGTGCGAATAGGCCTCGACCGCCCGCGCGGTGATCGAGTCGCCCGAATGGCTACTCAGCATGATATTCTCCGCCTCTCTGAGTTCTCCCGCGGGTTGTACTCCAAGCGGCCGTGCCGGATCGAGCCCGGGGTGCGCATCTCGATCCGCTGGGCGCCGTTTGTCACGCGTCATCCTATACGGTGTAGTTGAAGCGAGCATGAACCGGCAATAAGATCCTGTTCATTGCCCCGTCGTGTTTGTGAAGGCCGATGGCAGCTCCGTAAGGTTGTCTGCGGTGAACCCGGCGGCACGTTGGGGCGGATCGGGCGGTGATGTTTCAGCAACCCGCCGGAGTCACTCTCGCGGCTGGCCAGGACATGCGGCAGCGTGCCTGCTACGACGTCGAAACCCCGGGCTCGCGTACCGTTCGGCGGCGCCGTTCACGGAACGTACAGCCGCCCCGTGCCGCGGACCTCGTCGATCCGCATCAGGTAATCGAGGATCTTCTCGGCGGTTCTCTCAGCGTAGTCCCGCTCACGCAACACTCGCGCGACGTCGGGAAGCGTGATGACCGGCAGGCTGTCCGGCTGATTCTCGCTGCGGATCACCACCTCAAGCGAGTTCGGGCCATCGGCATTCCGATTCCCTGTGATCAAGACAAGAGACTGTTACTGACAAGTTGCCCAGATGAGCCGATCGGGCGCGTTGAATGGGAGACCGAGCGCCTGGAAGTCGTTGAACGAAAGGTCCAGAGCGAACCACAGCTCGCGCCAGGTCGGTGAAAGCCAGATGATCCGAAGACTCGCTACGGCGCCTTCTGCGTTAGTGTCCGCGAGAATCCCCCGCATCTCGGTTGTCCCCGCTTTTCGCCTGCTGGCGCTCACGAACCATGGCGAGGAAGCGCTCGTGGCCCGCGTCGAGCTTGGCCTGAAGCTCTGGGGGGTTGCCCCGAGCGCAACGCTCGAGGATTCGCCGGTATTCTGCCATGACCTCCTCCTGGTGCTCCTCGATATAACGCATCGCCGCTTCAACCTGGGCTGTGGTCAAGTGAAACAATCCAGCGATCTGCTTCGTCGGCCAATTCTCTTGCAGATAGTCGAGCACATCATACACCGTGATCCGCGACCCCGCGATCTCGGGTCCTCGTCCTCTGTCGATGATCTTCGCTTCGGGCATGGCTCGACCCCTCCCGTCACGCCTACATTGGGCACGACAGCATTTTACCCCCGAACCACCCAATTCATACAGAGCAAGCGCGGCCGTCAGAGGGCTCAATGCACGAATACGGCAAGTCCAGCAAATACACGGTTCGGCATCAAGTCTTCCTCGCCTGCAGCCCGACGTGTCCTCGACGGAATCGCAACGGGCCATACCCGCGTAGCATGCGCACGCTAAAGCCCAACGAGCGAAGCTGTGCCGCCAGCTCCGGTCCCGACAAGAGCCGCTGCCGGTGGACTTCTTCATCGCGTTCATAGAACCCGCCCGACTTACGGAAGGTCGTGATCGTTCGCGTCAAGATTCGACGCTTCCGATCTTCCTCGTTTGTGACGAGAACCGCCCAGTTTGATCCTTGGACGTGGGTGCGCTGCGGGCCGCCGCCGGGCACGCGCCCGGCGTCGCCACGTCGAGCAGGAAAAGCCCGCCCGGCACCAGGGCCGACTCGATCCGCTTGAACAGCTTGGCGAGTCCCGACTTGGTGTTGCCGCCGTCAAAGAGGTAGTTAAGGCACTCGCCGACGGCCGCAACGGCCACGCACCGAGGCAGCGCGGCTCCAAAGATCGACTGCACACGGAACTGCGCGCCGGAGCGCGCGTGCGCACGATTGCAACCATCGCCTCCGAGATGTCGATCCCAAGCGCGTCATATCCGGCTTCGGAAACAGCCTGCGACAAGATCCCGCTGCCGCAGCCGAGGTCGATCACCAACCCCCGATCGACGCCTCGGCGGTGAAGGGCGTCGACCAGCATCGTTGCGGCCGCGCCGGCGAGCCCGCCGAATCCGGCATCGTGAATGTACGCGAGGTCGGGTTGATAAGCGCCGTTCATTGCGCGGTCCCCCTGTCGAGCGAGCCGAACTCCAGAAAAGTTGGGTTTGTGCTCATCTTTTTTCCCAAGTGCGGCTAACGACTTCCGGCAAATCGCGGCTGAACGCTTTAGAGAATTGCACAAAACGCCGCATAAGGTATATAAGGCGCGCGCGTCACCTTTGCGGGTCATCTCTCACGGCAGCCGGTTTCGCACCACATCGCGCCTGCCGGCCGCTTGGCCGGCAATTTGGCAGGTTGGGTGACTCTGCCAATTCGAAAGCCAATCAAACCGGCCGCGGTTCGTGCGCCCGCGACTTGGCACGGCACGGCGATGACCGCCGCCGCAACTATTGGCAGATTTGTGGCTTGTGCTCAAGCGCCCCTCGTTTCACCGATTCGCAAGTGCGTGGTGCCCCATCGATCTTTTAGATGGGGAAATGGAATCAAAGCCTTTCCAAAAACCTGCCACTTTCTGCCATTTCTCGGCCCCCGATCGAAGCACGTGTCAGCCCCCTCAGACCCGGACGGTTTCGCTCTGGACAGCGGGGGCCAAGGGCGGTATCGTTCCGGCCACACGTCCCAAGAATTCACACTTCGGTCTGGTCGGTTGGTTACTGGTCCACCATTCCGGCACCGCGCCGGAATCGGCGAAACGATGCGCAACCTCATCGGCGCAGGGCATGGGTCCGGCAGGGAGGCCGGTCCGACAGGTCAACAAGTCACACGGCCGGGCAGGCCCTAGCGGCGCCCGGACCGCTCATTATCGGGCCGGCGAACCAACGATCGCTCTGATCGTGCCGCCGGCGACGCCGGGGGGCCCCAGCAAGCCGCCGGCAAAGTCGATCACGCTGCCCAGCGATGCCGCTCGGCGCCACTTCGGGCGCGGGCCTGGTGATCGCGGCGCGGTTGGGGATTTTTGAGGAGTGAGCGTGCCTTCCACGACGTCGAGAGCGCTGGAACAGCCGGCCGCGAGGGGATACCTCCTCGGGTTGCTGCTGCCGGTGATCATCATCGGCGCGATCCTCGTCTTCGTCGTGCCGATCCCGCCGGAACTGCTCGACGTCCTGCTGTCGGCCAACCTGACGGTGGCCGTCGTCGTGCTCTTGACGACGCTGGCGATCCGCACGCCGCAGGAATTCAGCGGCGTTTCCGACGATCCTGCTGACGACGACGCTGACGCGGCTGGTGCTTGAACGTGGCGACGACGCGGCTGGTGCTGACCCGCGGCGGCGAATACGGCCTCGACGCGGCCGGGAGCGTGATCCGCGCGTTCGGCGCGTTCGTGGCCGGCGACCAGGTGATCGTGGGGGTGATCCTCTTTCTCGATCCTGGTGGTGATCCAGTTCGTGGTGATCACCCAGGGGGCGACGCGCATCAGCGAAGTGGCCGCGCGGTTCACGCTCGACGGCCTGCCCGGCCGGCAGATGGCGATCGACGCCGACCTGCACGCCGGCCTGATCGACCAGCACGAGGCCCACCGCCGCCGCGAGGAGGTCTATCGCCAGGCGGACTTCTTCGGCGCGATGGACGGGGCGAGCCGGTTCGTCCGCGGCGACGCGATCGCCGGCGTCGTCATCCTGCTGGTGAATATCGGCGGCGGGCTGTTCCTGGGCATGGTCAACCACGGCATGAGCCTGGGCGAGGCGATCAACGTCTTCACCAAGCTGACGATCGGCGACGGCCTGGTCAGCCAGGTGCCCGCGTTCTTGATCTCGCTGGCGGCCGGGTTGATCGTGACGCGCTCGTCGTCGTCGACCGACCTGAACCGCGACGTGATCGGCCAGCTGTTCTCGCGGCCGGCGTGCTGGGAGCCGCGGCGGCCTTCCTGGGCCTGATGGCACTGACACCCCTGCCGAAGCTGCCGCTCTTGAGCTCTGGGGCTCTCGCAATGGGCGCGGTGGTCGTGGGCTCGCGCCGCGATGGCGTGGCGCTAACGGAGACAATCGCCGCGGAATATGGCGGCGAGACAGTCTCGGCCACGGCGTCCAGTCGCTCAACTGACACGCCCGCAGGCGCAACGGTGGGACGAGCCAAGTCATCGCCATCCACCTCCGCGCCAGGTCCGAGCGCGGTGGCCGAGCCCGGGTCGGACCGAATGGAAGACCTGCTCCACGTCGACCCGCTCGAGCTGGAGATCGGCTTCCGGCTGATCGGCCTGGCCGACCCGACGCGCGGCGGCGACCTGCTCGACCGGCTCAAGACGGTGCGCCAGCGGGTGGCGCGAGAGATGGGCCTGATCGTGCCGCAGGTGCGGATCCACGACGAGATCGGGCTGCCTCCCAACGAATACCGGGTGAAGATCCGCGGGACCATCGTGGGGCAGGGGATCGCCTACGCCGGCCGGCTCCTGGCCGTGCCGCCGGCCGGACTGGTCACCCGGCCCGACGGCCGCGACGGCGTCGACCCGGTCACCGGCCAGCCGGCGGTCTGGATCCACGCCGACGGCCGCGAAGTGGCCGAGCTGGCCGGCTGCCGGGTGCTCGAGGCCGCCGCGGTCGTCGCCGACCACTTCGGCGAGATCGTCGCCGACCACGCCGACGAGCTCTTGACCCGCGAACAGGTCGAACGGCTGCTCGACCGGGTCCGCTCCACCGCGCCGACCCTGGTCGGCGAGGTCGTGCCCGGGCTGCTCCGCGCCGGCGAGCTGCAGCGCGTCCTGCAGAACCTGCTGCGCGAGCGCGTCAGCATTCGCGACCTGGAGACCATTCTCGAGACGCTGGCCGTGCACGCCGGCAAGACCAAGGACATCGATCAATTGACCGAACAGGTGCGGCGCAGCCTGGCGCGGCAGATCACCGAGAGCTATCGCGGGCCCGACGGCCGACTGCGGGTCGTGACCCTGGCCCAGCCGCTCGATGCGCGGCTTGCGGCCGCCGCCAGCCAGGCCGAAACGCGGCCCGCCGAGGCTCTCGGCGAAGATACGAGCAAGAGCATCGTCCGCGCCGTCGCGGTGGCCGTCGGCACGCTGATCGAGAACGGCTATCCGCCGGTGATCCTCACGTCGGCCGGCTCGCGCGCGGTCCTCAAGGACCTGACGCGCGCCGATTTGCCCCGGCTGGTCGTCTTGAGCCAGCGCGAGATCCCGCGCGATACGCCGGTCGAAGTCCTGGGCAGCGTCGTCGAGGAGGAGCCGGAGGCCGTGACCACTTTTGCCACGACCGAGGCTTTCGCATAAGGCTCGAGTTGTCACTGATACGAGGCGGCGTGGATGCAATCGAAAACCTATCGCGCCAAGACGATGAAGGAGGCCCTGACGCGCGTGCGGCGCGACCTGGGCGGCGACGCCGTCATCCTGACGGCGCGCGAGGTCGCGCAGGCGCCGGCTCTTTGGTCTGGGGCCGAATGCGGTCGTCGAGGTGACGGCGACCGATACCATGCCGCCGGAGGTTCCGGTTGCGAGCCGGCGCGACCTGGCGCCGGCCAGGCCGTTGCCGTGATACCGGCGGCGGCCGCGTTATCCTCGCCGGCACGCATCGGCGAGGAGCTCGAGCCGGCTGCACGCGATGGTCGAGACACTCGAGCCGACAGGGGCGCATCGACCATTTGCTCCCCGACCTTCCCGCAGCGCTCGTGCCGACGTATTCGCAGTTGATCGAGGCCGACGTTCCCGAGGTGCTGACGCGTCGGCTCATTCGCCACGTCGCCGAAGCGCTCGAGCCCGACCAATTCGATCAAGCCGATTCGATTCGGGCGGCGCTCTGCGAAGCGGTCGAGCAATGCATCCCGGTCGCGCCGCCGATCGCGGCGATTGCCGGTACGCGCCGGATCGTGGCACTGGTTGGCCCCACGGGCGTCGGCAAGACAACCACGGTGGCCAAGCTCGCCGCCAACTTCAAGCTGGCTCACGGCGTGCGAGTCGGGCTCATCACGGTGGATACGTACCGGATCGCGGCGGTCGAGCAGCTCAAGACGTACGCCGAGATCATCGACCTGCCGCTGGCCGTCGTCAACGACCCCGGCGAGATGCCGCGGGCACTCGACGAGCTGGGCGCCGTCGATCTCGTATTCATCGACACCGCCGGCCGCAGCCCGCGCGACGAGGTCAAGATTCGCGAACTCGCCGAGTTCCTCCAGCAGGCGCGGCCCGATGAGGTCCATCTCGTCTTGAGTGCCGTCGCCGGCGAGCGCAGCCTGCGCTCGGCGGTCGAACGGTTTACCGTGGTTCAAGTCGATCGCTTGATCCTGACCAAGCTCGACGAGGCCGACAGCCTTGGCGGCGTGCTCGGCGTCATCGGTCTCTCACCGCGGCCCCTGAGCTACTTGACCACGGGCCAGGCGGTCCCAGACGACATCGAGCCGGCCGATCGCCGGCGACTGGCGCGATTGATCCTGCGATTGGAGGACATTGGCTAGGTGCGAACAACACGGCACACGCGCTCGGCGGGCATGGCTCTGCCGGCGCCGGCTGTCAACCAATCTCCGACGTAGCGTCGGTCCGTTAGTGGGAGAAGGAACGAACATGTCCGATCAGGCGGAACGGCTCAGGCAGCTCGTGGTGGCGAGCCGGGCGAACGCGCGGCGACGACCCGGCGGTCCGACCCCGAGCGCGGCCGCGACGCTCGCGTGGGATGCACCACCGCGCCGCACGACCCAGTCGTTGCTCTTCACCAGCGGCAAGGGAGGCGTCGGCACGTCAAACCTGGTGCTTAACCTGGCGATCGCCTTGGGAGAGATGGGAGAGCGCGTCGTGGTCGTGGACGCCGACCTGGGACTGGCAAACCTGGACCTCTTGTGCGGGATCACACCGAAGCATGACCTTGGCGACGTCCTGGCCGGCCGGTGCCGGCTCTTCGACGCGATTGTAACTGGCCCCGGCGATATTCAAATTGTACCGGGGGCGCATGCGATCCGCAGCGGCGCCGATGACCTCGGCGAAGGCCCCGCACGGCTGGTGGCCGAACTGAGCGAGCTCGAGTCGGAAGCCGACTACGTGCTGGTCGACGCCGGCTCGGGATTGGGCGCGGGCGTCGCCCAGCTTGCCGCCGTGGCCGATCAGGTCGTGATCGTCAGTACGCCCGAGCCAACCTCGATCGCCGATGCACACGCCGCGATCAACCGGCTTCGCAGGCTGGTCGTTCCCCCTTGTCTGCGGCTCGTGATCAATCAGGCAAAGTCGGCCGCCGAAGCAGCGGACGTGCTTGACGGGTTAATCGCGTCGAGTCGCCAGTTTTTGGGCGCCGTCGTTTCACCGCTGGGAACGGGGTCCGTTCGTGCCGATCCGCATGTGTGCGCGGCGGTTCGAAAACGCTCGCCATTCTTGCGGGCGTATCCGACGTCGATCGCTTCGCGCGGAGTTCGACGGTTGGCCCGCGCCCTCGTTCGCGAGCGGCAGCAGTCAGTCCGCAATCGTCGAACAGGCTTTTTCGTGGCTCTGGCGGCACGGTTGGCGCTTTCACCGGTACGTAACCGCCATCCAACGCCTAATTAAGGGAGGAAAGTAGGAAGCTCGTGTGATTATTCGGGTTGTTGTGATGATACCACTCAAGCCGGTTAGGCCGTTTGGCCGATACCAGTTTGGGTAGAGTTCGTTGGACCGCGAGCGGGAAAGGGCCGAGTTGGCTGATCTTCGAGGTACGGAGGGTCAAGCCGGGTCGTAGCCGCCGGCCATCGAAAGCCGGCGACGGCGGCGTTGAAATGAGCGACGTGGAAGCGCGGGCCCTTTTGCACAGGATGTGCTGCCTCTCGCGCAGGCGACATGGAGGTCAGGATGTCAACAAAGGTGGATGTGGATGTAACCGAACTCTGGCGAGAGTTCAAGGAGCACCCCACCACGGAGATGCGGAACCACTTGGTCGAGCGGTACTTGCCGCTCGTCAAGTACAACGCCGAACGGATCTGGCAGCGCCTCCCCGAAGGGGTCGATCTTGACGATCTGATCTCGGCGGGGGTCTTTGGGCTGATGGATGCGATCGATGCGTTCGACTTGACCCGGGGCGTCAAGTTCGAGACATACTGTGTTCCGCGAATTCGCGGCGCGATGCTCGACGAGCTTCGAACCATGGATTGGGTTCCGCGGCTGGTTCGGTCCAAAGCCACCAAGATGGAAGAAGCTCGTAAGGAGCTCGAGGCCCGACACGGACGCCCCCCTACCGATGCCGAGCTCGCGATCCACCTCGGCCTGCCGATCGAAGAGTACGAAAAGATGGCAATGGATGCCAACGCGGTCGGGCTGATCAGCCTGAACAAGAAGTGGTACGAGACCGACAGCTACAAAGATGTCCGCGAGATCGACATCCTCGAGGACAAGAAAGGCGAGGACCCGACGCGGCGGCTCCAGCGCAAAGATCTGATGCGCATGGTCACCAAGGGGCTGAGCCGAAATGAGCGACTGATTATCATCCTCTACTATTACGAAGAACTGACGATGAAAGAGATCGGAGCGACGCTCGATCTGAGTGAATCGCGCGTCTCGCAGATGCATTCATCGATCATTCAACGGCTGCAGTCTCAGCTCGCGGCGCGCAGGCCCGAGTTCGGGACTTGAGTCGAAGGCGACGGCGGAGACATTGGCGTCGGCCCTGGCTTGAACCGAAGAGCCCCCCCGGCAGCTTGCGGCGTAAACCGCCCCTGCCGTCCGGACGGGCTTTTGGTTTTTGACCGGCTGCCCCTGTTTCCCGAACCGCCGCGTTGTACAATTCAATGATAAGGCGATGCAAGCTCGAAAATTGATCCAGAGAGCGACTTGATCACAGCAACGTTTGGCCCCAACGCGAGCAATCGGCGATGACACCCCAGGCATGGCGTCGCAATGTCCTCGTAGTGATGTCTATCGGCGTGATGGCGCTCCTGAGCATGCCGAAGCCCGCCCACGCGCAGTTTGGGGGCGGGTTTGGTGGCGGGTTTGGAGGCTTTGGGTGGGGATTTGGAGGCTTCAGCCAGGTACCCAAACCCGAAAGTTTTCTCTACCAGAAGGCACTGGTCGACGCCGGCCGGAATGTGCCGACGCCGTTGCGCGACGTGTATGCCGGAAATCCCAACTCCTACATCAACAATTTGCGCGATAACGGGCTTGTCGAGCACTACAGTGCCGCCCGCCGCGAGCCGTCTCATTATCGCTACGCCAATGCAGGAGGGGCCACGGCGATGGCCGCGCCGATGCCCATCTTGCCGCTTGCTTCGTTTTATGCCGCAAGCGGCCGCATCGAATGGCCGGCTAATGCACCAACGGAAGGCGACTTGGCCGCAAAGTGCGCGACTTTCGACGAGGCGAGCCGAGTCGCAATCGACGAAATCAAGAAAAACGGCGTCGCCTCCATGGCGACAGTCACCGACGCGCGGCAGAAGTTACTGGATTACGGTCGACCGGCACTGCACCACATCCGCACTCATGATACGCCCCGCATTGCTGACAGTTTCCACCTTTTTTTGTTAGCGCTCTATGAGTCGCTGGCCCAAGCCGTCAATCCGATCGCAACGGCGGCCGCGCCGCGCCCGCTGCTCCGGCATGACGGCCGTCGGATCGAACCGGCATGAGTGAAAGCTGGCTCGGAAGCGACCTGGCGGCCGACTGCGGCGCGGATCAGCGGCCGACTGACCGGGTGATGACCGAGTTGGCGTTCTTGCTCGTCAGCTCGAGATGAATGACGTTGCCGTCGCGCCCGATCAGGACGTTGGCCGGAATCTCGGCGACGCTGTAAGCCTTCGCGTAGTCGGCTGCACCTTGGCCGTTAATCAGATTCGGCCACCGAATATTGTGGTCCACCACGAACCTGCGGATGTTGGGGATGAGTGTCTCGAGCTTCGGGCCGTCGCTCTGCAACGTATCGACATTAACACCCAGAACGCGGAACCCTCGATTCCGGTAAGCATTGTATGCCTGATCAATCCATGTGACCTCTGCGGAGCTGGGCATGCACCAGCTCGCCCAGAACACGACCAACACCACGTTTCCCCTGAGCTCGGCCAGGCTGACTTTTTTGCCGTCGAGGTCAGTGCCTTCGATCGCCGGCGCCGGCTTGCCGATCAGGTCGAGCTGGGAAAGCCGGTTAGCGCAAAACCGCTTGACGGCCGCGTTGTCGCTTTCGTCGAGCAACAGCCGAAAGGCGGTCTTGGCCGCGTCGAACTGGTCGCCCTGTATGAGACGTCCGTAGTACGCTTCGCAGATCGAGAGCAAGGCCGAAGTGTCGAGTGCCGAGGCGGGGCTTCCACTCGCATCTTTTTGCGCGGATACTGCCGCGGAGAGGCTGCGCAGACCGGCGAGTGATTCGTCGTAGGCACCACGGTCGGCCGAGGCAATGATGTCCACGGTGTGCGCCAGGAACTGGACCACAGGGGGTGCGTTCTGAGGAGTCTTCAACACCAGTTCGGCCGCCGGCTCAACCTCGGTGAACAGGTTCGTCGAGATCGCCAGACGGAACAACTGCTCGTAGGTTTCTGCGGCTTCCTTCGGAGGCTGAGCGGCGGCCAGTTGCGCCAGTCTCTGCAGACGTTGCCGCTCGAGCTGAAGAAGCTGCCTCGCGTATTCCTCGTTAATGGCTTGCACGCTGGCTGCCTGGCCGCCCACGGCGATCACTTTCGGCTTTGGCTGAGCCGGCTCGTCTCCGGTTTGGACGGCGTCACCGAAGGAAGCTGCGTTGCCAATACCAAGACTTGTTCCGCAGAAGAGGCCGAAAAGAGCGATCCGGCAGGCAGTCATCGTCAGTAGAGCCCTCAAAATGTGTTGGTCGTTATTCTGTAACAATAGAATACCGGATGATCCAATGGACCGCGAGCCCCCCAAAAAGGCTAAAGAACCTCGGTGCGCGGCAGGCCGGCGCCGGAAACCAACGCATCTTTCGTGTACCTACCGATCGGCTGATTTGAAGCCAGCTCCGCACCGCCGAAGGAGCCTAGCACCTTCTGGCCCGCAGCTGCGCGGGGCCTACCGCCGTGCCGAAGCACCACGCGCAGCCACCGCGGCCATGAACAGCATGGCCACGACGATCGCCACCATCCAAAGGACGATCTTGGTGGTCGGCGAAAACGGCTCGGCTCGCGTTTCGCGCAGGTAATCAACGAAGGGCTTGGTGGGCTTGGCAGCGGCATTTTCGAGCGGCTTGACGTAGAGCTCGCGCTCGTGCGCCTTGATCGAGTGTTCCTGTTCAGTAAGTTGGCGATGTTCCGCGGCCATGGAACGGGTTCCTCTTGTGGCAGGGAAGCGAGGGCCGTTCTCGCTCAGCGTGACTCTCGTTGTGACGCAACTTCCACGGTAGCAGCCTGATTTCACTTTGGGAATGCCGTCCCGTCGCATTCACGGGCGGCCGGAGCGCGAGTTCCGATCTGCGGTCAGCGGCGGGCGGAAGAACCAGTCCCAGCTCGGGGGAAACCCGGTCAGTTCTTCGCCCAACGCCAAGCTCTCGTCCCAGGGATAGAGAACCTTGGCCAGAGCCACGTCGCGGAACCCGGCCTTCTTCAAGCGGTATTCCAGTTCGAAGGACTGCCAGAACTTCTGCTTCAATCCCTGGCACCGAAATTGGCCGAAAGCAAAGTCATATTGGCGTTTTTCAACGTGCAAGGCCGCAAGCCGCTCGGCATCCTTCTGGTCGATGCCTTGGTCGAGCATTCGATCCAAGAGGAGCATCAGATGATAAGCGATCGCGTCGATCGACGGCACGATTCCCAAGAATGTGCCCTCGGGCGTCAGGCTGGCGCGCACCGATTTCAAGGTTCGGTCGATCAGGCGGACATCGGGCATGACGAGCGAATTCACGGCCAAGGCAACGTCGATCTGGCCGGCGTGATCGTCGAGCTCGTGCATGGGGCGCTCAAGGAAGGTCAGCGCGCAGCGGCTTGGGGCTCGAGCCGGGCGCGGCGCGGGCAAGCATCGCCGGCGCGAAATCCAGCGCGATCACTTTGCCGAATCGTTCCGCGAGCGAAGGCAAGAGCGGACCGGTGCCACATCCCAGATCCGCCACGGCCTTGGACGGAGCGTCCGCGACTGCAGCCAATGCATCGCCAAGCGGGTTAACGACCCCGCGGGCAAATGGATCGAGAAACAGCTCGTCATACCGCGCCACCTGGCGGTTCCACTGACGATCCTGGTTGTGCAGCTTGTCATCGGCCAAAACGATCGCCCCGGCGCTGCGCGCTATGACCCCGGTCTTCCTCGTCCGCTCCAGGACGATGCGAGACTCAGGCCACCCGACTTCTATTTAAGCTTAGAACGCGCTCGCGGTTCCGGCCAGTGGAGCTGGAGCCCGCGGGACTCACTTCGCAGGTCCCGTCGTCAGATCGACCAGAGCGACATCCTTGAACACAACCTCGCGAGGCGTCGTTCCGCGAGGTAGAGGCGTCGCTCCGACAGCACTTTGCCAGGCGATGATTCCTTCCTTGGGCATCGTCGGCCAGTCGGCATCGACCGCGATGACGCCATTGACCCGGATCGTCACGTGCTGACCCACGCACCTGATCGAGAACTCGTTGAAATCGTCGAACTTGTACACTTCGGCGATCCGATCCCGAGGAGCGGCGATCGTCGGGCCGTTTGGCTTGGTGACCAGGCTGCCGGGTGCAAAGGGGTGACTCGCCTCGGCAATCTCGCACTGCGGGCCCGTTGTCACCCACCGGGCGCGGTCGGCGATCCCCGAGCGAAATTGCACGCCGCTGGTCCCGACGCCGTCCTTGAGCTTGACTTTGAAGCGCAGCTCGAAATCAGCATAATTCCGCGTGCTGCACAGAGCCCCCCCCCATCCGACGATGGCCCCATCGCGCACGGTCCAGGCTGCCTTCCACCCTTCCCAGCCGGTTAGGTCCTTGCCGCTAAAGAACGACGGCGACGCGAGCCCTTTTTGAGCACTTCCCGCGACGGCTTTGGCGGTGTCGACGGGCTTCGCTGCCGTGGCGGTCAGCTCCTCGATCCGGATGTTGCGCAGCGCACCGTGCCGGTGTGCGCCTGAAAGCCGATGCGACCCCATTCACGGCTGAGGGCGGGTAGAGCTTGGTAGCGACCAGCCAGGACGCTCAGGTCGCTTTGGAGTACGTCGTCGTCGTTGATTCTGACTCGCAACGCCTGGCCGCGGAGCTCGATCTCCATCTCGTTCCACGATCCTACCGGCTTCAAGTGTGATGGACGGTTAAGGGCCAAGCAATCCCGCCACCGTAAGTTCGCGGACCAGAGAACCGTTCCCGTTTCCTCGGGTTTGTTAGCAGCGTCCCACAGGCTAACCTCGAGGTGCACCGGCACGTTGCGGACCCTCTCCCCCGGGGCGGCTCGCAACGCGACGCCACTGTTGGCGCCCTTCGATAACTGAAACTCGAACCGCAGAATGAATTCGGAAAAGCTACGCTCCGACAGTAGCCAGCCGAGCTTGCGGGGGTTTCCCGTGCCGATGACCACGAGATCTCCGTCTTCGACTCGCCACGTATTGCCGCCGCCGTTGCTGTCGATGTACCAGCCGTCCAGGTTTTTCCCGTTGAAGATCGGCTCGGCATCCTTGCGACCACCGGCGCGGGCGTCGCCCGTGTCATGGCGGCGGGCGATATCTTTAGGTGCGTCGACGGTTTCGTTCTTGGGCGTGTCTCCGGCGTCGGGCTTGGGTTTGATCGCAGGCACGGCCGAAGCGATCGTGACGTCCGTGCGCGGCCGGGACTTGCGCACGTCAGCCGGGGCGGTGGCCAATCTGGGGGCCGGCGCGGTGGCGCAGACGGTCCCGGCTTGGGCTCTCCGGGCCGGTCCGAGCCGATTTTGATCGTTTCTTCCCCGGCGCCGCCGGCAGCGATTCAGTTGCGACGGTTGACTTTTTCGGCGCAAGCTTGACCTGGGCGGACGGGTCGCTGAGCTCGGTCTTGACCGTGCGCTTATTGGTCGTCACGTAAAGGACCACGCCCAGTAGCGGAACCAAGACAGCCGCAACGGCCGCGGCGATGATCCATCGCCCGCGCACTCGATAGCGCTCGTCCGCCGCCAATTCCGGCGCGGCGGCCGTGACGGGCCGATTGAGCTCGGTCGTGCCGGAGCGAGTCGGGACCTCCGGCGACGCCGATCGGTCGCGGAGCCACTTCCGCAGTTCCTGCGCTAGCTCGCGGCAGCTTGCATAGCGAACCTCGGGTTTCTTCGCCAGCGCCTTCAAGCAGATCGCTTCCAGCTCGGCCGGGATCTCGGGGTGCTCGTCGCGTAAGGGCGGTGGTGGCGTGTGCAGCGTGTTGAAGATCACCACATCGAGCGGCCCGGCAAACGGCACCTGGCCGCTCAGCAGTTCATAGAGCGTCACGCCCAGGCTGTACTGGTCGCTCGCCGGCTCGGCCTGGTCGCTTCGGCCCTCGGCCTGTTCGGGGGCGAGGTAGGCAGGCGTGCCCAAAATCGAGCCGGCCTTGGTCAGCTTGACGCTGCTCGCAGCCAGCCTGGCCAGCCCAAAGTCGGTCAGTTGTGGCCGATCCTCCGAGTCCAGTAACACGTTGGCCGGCTTGACGTCGCGGTGGATGATGCCCTGTTCGTGGGCTGCGTGGAGCGCGTCGGCCAAGGCAGCGATGATCCGTGCGGCGCGGCGCAGGTTCGAACGGTCCTGGGTCGACGGCGTCGGCCAACGAGCGCCCGGCGATGAACGCCGAGGCGATGTAGGACGTCTCACCGTCGGTGCCGGCCTCGAACACGGGCACGATGGATGGGTGGTGCAGCTTGGCGGCGGCTTTGGCTTCGCGGAGGAAAGCGCTCGATGGCCTTTTCGTCGCGCTGGTATTCGGCATGAGGTACCTTGAGCGCCACGTCGCGCTCGAGCGTCGGGTCGACCGCCCGATAGACGCAGCCGCAAGCACCAGCGCCCAAGCGCTCCTTGATCAGGAACCGGCCGATCTTCTCCGGCAGAGGTGCTGTCGATGTCCATGAGCCGGAAGGCGGTCCCGATGCCGGCTCGGGCCCCGAACCGGGTTTGGTAATTTCACCTGAAGGCGCCGAGCGCAAACCTCTTGCCGCAGTTCTTGCAGCGCACCATCCGGCCGATTTTCGAGCCGTCGACCGAATACGACTGCGAGCAGTGAGGGCATTGCACCGAGACAGCGGGCATGGGCAGCCTCGCCACCAAAAGCGGCGGCCGGTTCAGACGCAATCAGAAGACGGAGCCGCGTCGCTTCAAGAACACGAACGTGCACCGAGAATTATCCACGCTCACGCGACTCGGGTCAATGCGATGCCATCGGGCCGCGCATGCTCGGTGCCGCGCCGCCGCCCTTTCGGTGAAGAGCATTACGCGCCCGGCCAGAACCGCCGGCTCAAGGCCCCCGCCGCCTACGTCGTATCATCCCGGGCGGTACCTCACTCGCTTCGCGGCGTTGTTCGCCGCCGGTGCTGGCCTTAGCGCTTCCCTCGGTTCCGCGCTCGGCCTGTGGCGGCCCGGCAGCATGATCCGCCAGCCCACCAGCCACCCCTCGGGCCAGTCGAAAGCCGACGCCGTTGGCCGGGTTTCCAGCGTGCATCTTGGTGCGTCGCGCCGATCGGACGTACCACAGCTGGCTGTCCTTCCAACTGCCGCCGCGGTAAATCCGGTCGGAGTTCACGTTCGGCCCCCGCGGATCCTCCGCCGGCGATTGCTGGTAATAACCCGGATGATACGCGTCCCAGCACCATTCAGCGACATTACCATGCATGTCAAAAAGGCCGAAGGCGTTGGGCGTTTTCTGCCCGACCGGGTGAGTTTGGCCGTTCGCGCTCGGCCCGAACCATGCGTAATCGCCGTGCTCCTTTCCATCGTCGCCGAACGAGTACCGCGTGACGCTGCCGGCTCGGCAGGCATATTCCCATTCCGCCTCGGTAGGCAATCGATAACCCGGCCCGTTCCAGTCGGGAACGGTGACCAGATGCCGAGAGCCCACGTAGAACGCAACGAGGCCTTCACGCTCGCTGAGCTTGTTGCAGAACTGGATCGCGTCGAACCATTCTACCCGTTCGACCGGATGCCGGTCGCTCGATTGGTTGCCGAGAGCGGCCTTGCCGGCCCCGGTCGGTGAGAAGTAGCTGGGATTTTGGCCCATGACCGCCGCATACTGTGCCTGGGTTACCTCGTAAACGCCCAGGTAGAACGACCGAGTGATCCGGACCGAGTGCTGGGGCTTTTCGTCCGGATGGGCTGGCGAGGGCGAGCCCATCAGGAAGGTACCGGCGGGCACCCCCTTGAGCTTGATCGACCCTACGCCGGTAGTGATGTATTCGGGCTCGGGAGGCTTGGCGGCGGCCGCGACCGGACGAGTTTCCGGACTGGGCGTGGGCGTGGCCGGGCGGACCGCGACCGGACGAGTTTCCGGACTGGGCGCGGCCGCGCCGGCGGGCGCATCGATCACGACCTGCGGCGGCAGAAGCCCCGATGGGCCCGGCTGCCGGCCATTCGGGTGGGCCGACCTCGATACGCGCAGGCTCGCTCGTTCCCGTACGATTCAGGCGGATGACGCGGTTCGAGATCACCTCGGGCTTCTCGAGATCTGTGACCTTGATGGTTATCTGCTCGTCGAAGGGCCCGCTCGGGGGCGTCCAGCGAAAGGCGCCGGTATCGGCATCGAGCTCGGCCTTGGCCGGGCCCTGCACCAGCTCGCACCTCGTGGGCCGCGCCAGGTGCAGCGGGACGACCCACGAAGGCTCGAGCTCGCGCCAGCGCGGTGTGGGCGGGATCGAGCCAGAGCGCCGTGGCAGTAACCCCATCGACGACACCGAGATTAAACCGCATCGTTGTCCCGGGGGCCGGCGGGACCACGTCGCGACCGTTCTTCGCATCGAGGATCTTCAGGGGAATCCGCAACTCGGCAATGTAGCCATCAGGCGGCACGAGCGACCTTGGCATCCCAGTCGACTTCGCTGAACGCGCCGGAGGGTTCCATTTGGTGCCGCCGGCGTTGATTTGAAGGTAGCAGCCTTCCGCGCTTTGCGTCCGGCCGAGAGGCGACGCTGGGTTGGTCGCGTTGAGCGTAATATCGCCTGGTGCCCGATCGGCATCCACGAAAATGCTCACTGAATCACCGTCTATTACGCTACTGTCGCGGATTCGAGCTGCGACATACAAGTCGGCGTCGGTGCAAGCGGTGAAAACGGTACCGCTCGCCGGGCCGCCGCGCGGCTCTCGCCACTCATAGCTGGTCTGACCTAGGCTCCTAAAGCGGCTCCAGCCTCTCTGGGTGCGGCCAGGATTCGATCCCGGACGCGTGCCAAACTCCACCCCGACGCCGTACTCGTTTTCGCCGATCACACCATCAACCACGGGGGCCTTGTGCCGGTAAAGGGCGTACAGCCCGACCGCTCCAAGATGCAGCTTGAACTTCCAGCCCGACTCACCGGACATGGCCGGCGCGAGCGGGTTCTTGGGGTCGCTGGGCCAGAGGACGCCAACCGTTTCCCGGACGTCGTCCGGTCGATCGCGGTCGATCACGGCGAGCGCAAACCGAACCGTCGAACCGTCGGCGGCCGGTATCAGGTCGGGCCCGTCGCGCGTGTCGATCAAGCCGAGCGGGACCCGCCACTCGAGAACGTAACCGCCGCCGAACCGGCCGGCCGCCACCGACCAGTCACCATTCTTGATGCCGGTCTGGAAGCTTGCCTGGCCACCCTTGGCATCGGCTGCCAGGCGGAAGCCTTCGCGGTTGCCCACCTGGCCGGGCGGCATCATGTCGTTGGCGTGCCCGTCACCATCGATGAAGATCTCGACTCGGTCGTTCGCCAAGGGATCGGCCGCGCCCGCGGTGACGACGTCGTCATAAACCAGGCACGCCAGGTACAAGTCCGTTCGCGTGTAGCCGGTGAAGAGATAGAGGCAAAGGTCGCTCGAGCTCGAGACCGAGCCTGAGATGATCTGGCCGGGGTTGGATTGATCGGTGAAGTCGACGAAGAGCGGGGCGCCATATTCCGCGGGCTCAATCGATCCGTCGAGCTGGGGATTCTTGGGCAGAAACGGAGCCTGCCAGCCCGTGCTGATCATCTCGGCGAGGGGTGTGTTGCTGCGATTGAGGTCAAAGGCTCGCGCGGTGAACGTGACCGGCGCCGGACCAGGCGGTTTGGCCACGATGGACGGTGACTTGGTCCTTGGTCCTTCGCCGGCCCTGAGCTCGTCGAAGGGGTCCTTAGTCCTTGGTAGCGCCGCTGGGGGCGCTTTGGCGACGCTGGGCGGTGACGGCTCAGCCGAGGGCTTCCCGGGGCTCGCGGCGACAGGCGGGTGCGAGCCCGACGGCGCCGACGCCGTTGCAGCCGCCGGCCGCTGCACTAGAGTCGTGCCGGCTTTGATCTCCAACGTACCAATCGAGGCTTCGGCTTTCGGTGCCGGCTCCGCCGGGGGCGCCGGTTCGCTGCGATCGACCTGGTTGTTGCCGTGGCCGGCCGTGAGATATCCCACCACACCCAGGAGCGGCAAGAGCAGCGCCGCAGCAGCCGCGGCCGTGACAAACCTTCGGTTCGAGAGCACGCGACGAGCCGCCGCGCCCACCGGGCCGAGTGCCGATGCAAGCTGAGGCCACGCATTTGCCGTGTGCTCGGCGCGGTCCGCGGTGAGGCACCAGGTCCACGCTTCGCTCCGACTGGGGCCATCGCCGACTGAGCGCCCACCGTAACTGAAATTGGCTCTCCCGAGAGCCAATTTCTCAGGTCCACGCCCAGCTCCTGGCAGCTCGGGTATCGCTCCTCGGGCTTCTTGGCCAGTGCCTTGAAGCAGATCGCCTCCAACTCGGGGGGAACTTCGAGGTGAAAGCCGCGCAAGGGCGGCGGCGGCGAGTTGAGCGTGTGGAAGATCGCAACGTCGAGTGGGCCGGCAAACGGGACATGGCCGCTCAAGAGCTCGTAGAGCGTCACCCCCAAGCTGTACTGGTCGCTCGCCGGCTCGGCCTGGTCGCTGCGACCCTGGGCCCGTTCGGGGGCCAGGTAGGCAGGCGTGCCCAGAATCGAGCCGACCTTGGTCAGCTTGGCGCCGGCGGCTGCCAGCCGGGCCAGACCGAAGTCGGTCAAGTGCGGCCGGTCGTCACTGTCGAGCAGCATGTTGGCCGGTTTGACGTCGCGGTGAATGATCCCCTGCTCGTGGGCTTTATGGAGGGCGTCGGCCAGACTGGCGACAATCCGGGCGGCGCGCAAGGGCGCAAACGGGCCATCGGCGATGGCATCGGCCAGCGATCGCCCCGCGATGAACGCCGAGGCGATATAAAACGTTTCGCCGTCGGTGCCGGCCTCATACACGGGGATGATATGGGGATGCTGGAGCCGGGCCGCGGCCTTGGCCTCGCGCATGAATCGCTCGATGGCCATCTCGTCGCGCTGATATTCGGAATGAGGGACCTTGAGCGCGACGTCGCGCTCAAGGGTCGGATCGACCGCCCGATAGACGCAGCCGCAAGAGCCGTTGCCCAGTCGTTCCTTGATTAAAAACCGGCCGATCTTTGGCGGCAGGGGCGCGCTCGAAGCCGATGAGCTTGCCGATGGGCCCAACTCCGGATCGGAGCCAGACGCAGTTCCAGCCATCTCGCCCGACGGCGCGAATTCAAGTGAATGGCCGCAGTGCTTGCATGGCGCCCGGCGGCCGATCAGCGAGTCGTCGATCGTGTCTGAGTGTGAGCAGTGCGGGCATTGCACCAAAACCGTGGGCATCGCGGCGCTCCTGGAGGGATCACGGCTTTTCGGCACCATCTGCCGGCGGGTCGGCGACCCAGAACTTTGCTACTTTACCGGTTCCCGAGGCAATCGTGCGGCCGTCCGGGCTAAACGCGAAGTTGTCACCACGACCATGGATTCTCAAGAGGACGTTGCCGGTCCGGGCATCCATGATCCGCACTTCGTTGCCGACGGCAGCAACGGCCCGGCGGCCATCGGGGCTGAAAGCGATCGCGGAATTGGCGGCAAACTCGCAGACTTTCGTTCGAGGCGAGAGCTCCCAGATCGTGGCCAATTGTCCTGCCGACGTCGCTACGAATCTCCCCGACATATCGAACCAACAGTTCGTAGCGCGCAACGGAGCGATTCTCTCGTTGGCTCGCAGGCGCAAAAAATCAATCACCCCCTTGCCGAGGATGGCCACAAGGTCACCCTTGGGATGAATTCTGAACGAAGTCGCCGGAAACTCGTAGAGCGTTTCTCCGGTCAGACCGGACAGGATTCTGACGAGTTGCGACGTCCGGAACATGATCTCCGGATTTTCCACGAGGCGTATCACGCCGATCACGTCGCCACTGCCGGGCAAGATCATTGCGTTCTGGAATTCGGATCCTCCTTCCCAGCCTACGTGCCAGCGCAATCCGGCTTTGGTGTTGTCCCAAATGCCCATGGCGGTGTCTGTTCGAGGAGGATAATGGACCCCATTGATGATCCAGTGCCCGGTCTGCGTCCTGCGCATGATCACAAAGTGCCGATCGTTGTCGCCGAGAACGACGTCATGGGCGAAGGACGGATCCAAAGTCAAGGCGGCCAGCACCTTGTTCTGGGTGGCGCTCTTGACGACGAGCGCCCCGTCTATCAACTGCAAGATCTTGTCTCCGTGCGGTGAGACACTGAGTACTCCGCGATAGGCGGCCATCGGGAACAGGATCTCTGAATCGAGGACAACTTCCCCTCGCGTTGAGTTACCCGTATCCACGACGGCGTAAACGACCTTGGCGTCATCAGAGAACCAGATGCCTTCCGGCATAATTCCGCCGCCGACACCAACATCCTTGTCACTGAAGCCGTCGCGGACACGCCAAGTGTAAATCTTGCCGTCGCGTGATAAGGCGTTGACGAAGCGATCATCGGGGCTAAACCAGATGCGGGTGATTTCACCGGTATGGCCTTCGTATGACGCGGCGAAGCGCCCTGTCGCCGTGTCCCACGCGTTGAGCGTCCGATCCCAGCCACCCGTGGCAAGTTGCCCGCCGTCGTGGCTGAACGCAGCCGCGCTGACACCGGCTGTGTGACCGCGCAGAACGTAGGTGCCGGCAGCTTCGGTTACGCCGTGAATCGTGACGACGTTGTCTTCCGCACTGGCAAGGTTGCGCCCGTCAGGGCTAATGGCTAGAGGCGACGGAATGCTCAGTTGCCGCTCGAATGTGTCTCCCTTCGCTCCCGTCCGCCAGTCCAGAACGCTGACACCGTTACCAACTGTGGCGACGATCTTTGTACCATCGGCGCTGAACGCCAGGTTCCGTATCGCGGCACGTAGCTCACGCTTGGCCCGTTCTGTCTGCTCGGTCGCATCCCACACTTTCACGGTGCCCGACGCGGTTCCCGCCGCAACCCAGCGGCCATCGGGACTGAGCGCCCGACAAGTCGCCTTGGCCAGGGGCAGCTCGAATGAGCGCACCGGCGACGCTCTTGCGATGTCCCACACCCGGAGCGTGTCGTCGGCGCCGACGGAAAGGACCTGTTTGCTATCGGCGCTAAAGGCAATGCCGGCGACTCGTGCATGGGTCCCGATTCGATTCCACTGCTTGCCGTCCCAGAGACGGACCGCAGAGTCATCCGCCGAAGCAAGCAGCTTGCCGTCGGCACTCTGCGCAAACACCTTATTTGTCTTGCTCGAATCAGGAATCGTGGTCATCCAACCGCGGCTCTTCCGCTGGCAGTAGTACCACTCCCAGCCGCGCAGGGCGGGGGGGCAGTTCGCCAGAAGCTCCCTGGCACGCTCTCCATTGTTGGCCTCGCAGGCCTCGTACGCCGCCTGGATGCGTTGCTCGTAGGCCACGCTCAAGACCGGGTCGGACTTCTTCTCGGCCTTGACGGTGGAAGTCGGCGGCGGGCCAGGCGCTTTCGCTGGGGCCTTCACTTCAGCCTTGGCCTGCTCTGGTACCGGCGGCCGCGGCGGCGGCAGTAACCAGCTTTTCCGGCGCTTTCGGTGCTGGGTCCTTGGCCGGCGGCGACGCCGCGGCGGTTGCCGGCGGCGGTTGCGGCGCGGTCACCGCGGTCGCCACCGGCGCTTTCGATAGGGCGCGATCCGGCCCGGCGTTCGCCGCGACAGGAGGCACTGAGTTTCGCTTGGGGCGCGATGCCACGCGCCAGCCGCCCCATGCCGTCAGAACGACGGCGAGGCTCGCAAGAGCGCCCAGGGCGACACGCCGCCGTGACCGCTGCGGCCGAGGTTCTTCGGGCACAGCGAGGAATCCAGCCAAAGTCGGCTCGCCACGCAAAAAACGGCGCAGATCGGCGGCCAGCTCTCCGCAACCGGCAAAGCGGTCTGCCGGCTGCTTGGCGATGGCTTTCTGACAAATCGCATCGAGGTCTTGCGGGATCGCCGGCTTGAGGTCGCGCGGTGCAGGCGGAGCGGTGTGGAGCACGTGAAAGATCACGATCTGCGGCACTCCGGAAAACGGAGTCTCGCCGGTCAAGAGCTCAAAGAGCGTGACGCCCAGGCTGTACTGATCGGTAGCCGCATTGGCCTCGGTGCCGCTGCCGTCGGCCTGTTCGGGCGCCAGGTAGGCCGGCGTGCCCACGACGGCGCCCTGCTGCGTGAGCTTTTCGTCGCCGGAACCCTCGAACCGCGCCAGGCCGAAATCCATGAGGTGCGCCTGGCCCTTGGCGTCGACCATGACGTTGGCCGGCTTGACGTCGCGGTGGACGATTCCCTGGGCGTGGGCGTATTCGAGCGCCTCGGCCAGGTCGGCCACGATTTCGGCCGCAGTGCGGAAGTCGATGTCTCCCTCGTCGATCGCGCCGGCCAGCGTGTTGCCGCGAATGTACTGGGTGGCGATATAGTATTCGCCGCGATCGATGCCGGTCTCAAACACCGTGACGATACGGGGGTGGCGCAGCTTGGCGGCCGCCCGGGCCTCGCGCAGGAAGCGGTCCGCGGCCGTGCCGGTCGCGAGCAGGCCCGGCTTCGGAACCTTGACTGCCACTTCGCGCTCGAGCACCGGGTCAATCGCGCGGTAGACCATGCCGAAGGCGCCTGCACCCAATCGCTCTTTGATCACGAACCGGCCGATCGTATCGGGCAGCGGAATCGATCGGGCAACGGACGTGGGTGTCAGGTCGCGTTCCGATGAGTGCGCAGCCCCAGGCGAGCCTGAGGCCGCGACGGGCGGCGCAGTGTCGGCGGATGCGTTCAGAGCAAAGGACTTGCCGCACTGCTTGCATCTCGCGGAACGGCCGACCAATGACTCGTCGATCGAGTACGACCGTTTGCAGTGCGGGCATTGCACGGAAACGGCGGGCATGGCTCACCCCCGGTCACCGGTCTTTACCACCTTCATCGGTGTCTAAGGGCCCGTCAAGGAATAAGCTGCTCAGGCTGTGTTTGTGGTGCAGGCGTCCCGCCTGCCTCTGTTTGTGCCTCTTCCAGGCGTGCAGACGGGACGCCTGCACCACAATTAACCATCACCCGCAGACAGGACACGTCTCTACGAAGGTATCGACGGGTACCGTCCGTGTCAACGAGCCCGACTGTCGATCCAGACTACTCAGCAAGCCGGCGCGGGGCATTTCTTCGGATCGGTTCTGGACCGGCGCCTGAGCTTTGTTGTATAACAACATGCTAAAGGGATCGCCGAACGTCCCGTGTTGATTGGCTGGATGCGACGTCGAGAAGAGCGCTGACGCTGGCGAGGGTCTTTCCCATGCGCAAGATCGTGTCCAATGTCTTTGGCCTGGCAGTCCTATCGAGCTCGTGGGCCACGTCGGTGTGTGGGCAGCAGCACGTGCAGCCCATGGCCACTCCCGGGTTCTACAACGGGCTCACTCCCAATTCAACGCCCGAGGGCGATGCTGCGCGGCTGGGCGCCTACGGTGCGCTCATGACGGCGCAGGGGAACGGCTTTGCGAGCGTCTTCAACGCGATCGGGCTGTATAACCTCAACAGCGCTCAGGCCGACGCGATCGATGCTAGAACGATGATCACGTGGAACGAGTACATTTACTCCTGCCTCGAGGCCGAAAATCAACTCAATCAAGGCTCGAGGACCGCGCGGCGCGATAGACTCAGAAGGCAGTACCGAGAGCGCAAGGAGCGTATCGCCTATAATCCCAGCGAGCTCGACCTCTTTAATGGTGATGCCCTTAATGCCCTGCTCGAACAGCTTTCGAACCCCAAGATTCATCCCTACGTTTTGAAGAAGAGCGGTGAGTCGATTCCCGGCGAAACGCTTCAGCGCTGCGCGTTTCGTTATCCGTCGCAGAACTTGACCGTCTCACTCGGCCGGTTGACCGTGCGCGACGGTTGGCCGCTGTCTCTGCGCGGCGTGACCTTCAAGGAAGAGCGTGAGGCCTATCGCGATGCGGTGGAAAAAGCACTCGAGCAAAACCTCAGCGACAAGCTCACGCCCGAAGCGTTTCGGGCCCTGAAGCGGGCCGTGGAGGCGCTCAAGGACGAGCTCAAAAAAACCATCCCCGCAGACGAGAGGGAAAGCTTCGTGCAAGCGAAGGTGTTTCTTGAAGACCTCGAAGATGCCGTGGCTCCGCTCCACGACCCAAACTGCGAGAAGGTCTTGGCGGGCGTCGATCGCTACGCCGGCACGACGGTTGGTGAAGCCGTTGCTTTCATGCAGCGGTTCAACGTGCGATTTGCGCCGGCGCTTACCCAGTACGAGCGCGAGTCGTATCACTTGCTCTATGCGGCGATGGACCGGCTCAAGAACGAGATCGGCGCCGGCGGCCCCGCCGGCCTGCCCCTCAACGGCCGAAAACCGGCTATTGTCATTCCGCCCGTCGCGAAAGCCGCGCCCTTGGCCGGCGGCGACAGGCCGGCGAACGACCAGGATCCGGCCTTGGCCCTCCCGGCCGACAAGAAAGATGCGCGCCCGGTCGACCTGCCTTTTCTCAAAGCGGAGAAGAAACGATTAGGCGGGCCTCAAAACTGAGCCTCGGCTTTCTCTTGGCCGCGCTCTACCTGACCGCCCTCACCTGGCTTGTGCGGCGCGAGGGGGAACAGTACCGGCACCAGCTTAAACTCCGCCGCGGCGCGGTGGTCGCGGCCGCTCTCCCAGACGCAAGCGCGACGGCTCGAGCCGAAGAAGATATGGTCCCCGCCGCGCTGCCCGGCCCGACGCAGCCCCGGCTGCACCCGCCCCGGCGGTGCCCAAAGTGGCTGTCGAGGTCGTTGGTTCGCCGATTGACGCCCCGAAAAAGCGCGACGAACCAAAACCGAGCGCCAAGCCCGAACTGCCGCTTGTCGGCCCAGAGCCCCCGGACCTGACAGGACTCACGCCCCAGGCCTTGCGCGAGATCGGCAAAAAACTGTACGACTTGATCTCGTCGAGCCAACCGCTCGTTAATGATCCGGCTAACGCGTCGCGGCTGGACGAGCTAGCGCGGCCGCTTCTCGCTCTCGAAGGATCCAAGTTCATCACGTTGCATTTCCATATCGTCAACTCAGCGGCAGTCAACGCGTTTTCGCATGTCGGTGGTCACATCTACGTGAGCCGAGGGGTCTTTGACCTGGCCCAGGTGGATGCTGAAGTGCAATTCGTGCTCGCGCACGAACTGGCGCACCTGCAGAGGGGCCACGAGGCTGCTCGACTGGAGAGCGCGGCGCGAGCCGCCGGGGCGCCTCGAGCCGGCCGAATTGATTGGCTTCATCATCTGCTCGCGCTCAGCTACACCGACGAGCAAGAATTCGAAGCCGACGAATGGGCCTATCACGCCTTGCGCAAGAGGGACGTACGCGCCGCGAGATATTGGGATTTCTCCGGCGCTACGCCTCCTACGCTGAGTTTCATCACCTTGGCTTCGGGAGCCGCCGGCCGCAGTCTGCTCTTGGCGATCGCCGCCAGGATCTCGACAACCATTTTGCCGCTCACCCCTCAGCCAAGGAACGGCTGGCCCGTCTCGAAGCCGCGACCTCGTCAGCTAACAAAAGTCGCGCGAACGCAGAATGACCGCGACGAGCGCGATCAAGAAAACGAACGTGCCGGCGAGCGCAACCGCGGCGGCCCAGGGCCCCATGCGAAAAGTCTCGGCCGGGAAGTGAGCCTCGGCCATGTCTTGCGGTGCGGATGTCGCGTCGATGCCCGGCTGGGCCGGCTCGGAGCCGGCCGTCTCGGGCGCCAGCGGCCTTTGTTCGGCTTCCGCGACCAACAGGCCTTCAAACGCCCAGCGCGACGGAAATGACTCGCACGCGAGACGGAGGTGCGGGTGCATCTTGTGGGTGGGCTGGAGCGCGCCGCCGAAGATCAACAGCGGTAGGATCGAGAGCGGCAGCAAGGCGACTGCCACCTCCGACGTGCGCGCGACCGCCGAGATCACCAGACCGAGTGCCAGACCGACCGAAGCTGCCAGGAACAAGATGCCCAGTGCCGGCAGCCAGTCGGCCTCGAGGCCGACGCCGAAGTGAACGATGGCCAGGAGGATCACGCACTGGAAGAGGCAAAGGGCGCCGAGCGTGGTGAGCTTCGAGGCAAGGTAAGCTCCCAGCTTCAGGTTGACCATGCGCTCGCGCTGGTAGACTCGCCATTCCCCGACGATCTCGCGGGCCGCGTTCGAGCAGCCGAACCACAAGGCCGCCAGCCCGAGCATGAACGTCGTGGCCGCGACGCCGTTTCGTGTTTCGGCCCAATGTTCCGGCAGGGTGCCGGCCCTCGCCTGTCGGCCGAATACAAGAACGATCAAGCAGGCGATCACCGGGGCTTGTGCCAGCACAATCGCGGTATTCCCGCGGTCCCTGCCCTTGATGGCGACACTTCTTCGGACCAGGGCCCACCACTGGGCGATGGGCGAGCGCTTGAGGTCGTGGGGCACGGGGCCCCTCGGCTGCGCCTCCGGCGTGGTCGCGGAACTCGGCAATGAATGCTCGCGCCGCGAGCCGAGCCCGGCGAACCGCTCGATCCACTCGCGCACGGGCCGCTCTGCCAGACCGCGCAAGATGTCGTCGGGGGATGGCTCGGCTCTCGAGTCTGCCGCGGCCGATTCGTTGAAAAAGAGGATCGCGTCCGGGTAGGCCGGCCCGTCGTAGACCAGTTTCCCCGGCTCAATCGAGCCGCGGTCGCGGGCCAGCACCGCCACGCGGTCGAGAACTCGAAACGACTCCGCGCCGAGCTGATTGATCGAGAGCAAAACCGCTTTGCCGCGCTTGGCCAGCGTTCGCAGCGACTGCATCACGAGCAAGGCGTCTTCCGACCTCAGTCCCGACGTCGGCTCATCGAGCAAGAGCACAGGTGGATCGGTCAGTAGCTCCATCGCCAGGTTGACGCGTCTGCGCTGGCCGCCGCTCATGCCCGAACCGCCGGGTGAACCAATCACCACGTCGACCGTGCCAGCCAGGTCGAGCAGCTCCAGCACGTCTTGCACGCGCCGGCCGATCTCTTGATCGGAATAGTCGGCCGGTAGGCGGAGCCGGGCGGCAAACCGGAGTGCTTCGCCGACCGTCAAGTGTGGGTGGATAATGTCATCCTGCGGCACGAAGCCGATCTGGCCGCGAAGCTCCATCGAGTGCCGCACCAGGTCCACGCCATTGAGCAAAACGGTGCCCCGAGCCGGGCAGACATAGCCGCCCAGGACTTTGAGCAGCGTGGACTTGCCCGCTCCACTTGGGCCCAAAACGCCAACGATCTCACCCGGCCGGACGGCCAGCGATATGCCTTCGACGAGCGTCCGCCCGTCAGCCTCCACCGCGACGTCGCGCGCCAGGACGGTGAGATTGTCACGATCGTCGCGCTCTTCGAGCTCGCCCGCGACCGTCAAGGTCAGCGTGTAGCTCCCGAGACCGATGCGATCGCCCGGCCGCACAACCCGTGGGCCACGCACCCGCTCGCCATTGACATAGGTCCCGTTCGACGAGCCGAGGTCTTCGATCTTGACCTCGGTGCCGGTGCGCAAGAGCCGCGCGTGACGCCGCGAGATCATGGAAAAATCGAGCACGCGGTCGCAGTCCAGACCGCGACCGAGCACCAGGCTCGAGCCGCGAAAAGTGAGCAACGATGAAGCACCCGAGGCAGGGCCGGCGTCGGGGTGCAAGAGCCGCGCAGCCGCGATTCGGTACGAGCCCAGGAAGACGATGTCGGTCTCCGCGAGCGGAGCACTCGTGATGCGCCGCTCGCGCGAATTGACATAGATTCCGTTCGACGAATTGAGGTCTTCGATCCGGGCCTGGCCGTGCTCGAACACCACTCGGGCATGCCAGCCCGACACGACGCCCACGTCGATGACGATATCGTTGTCGGGCTCACGGCCGATCGTGATGATTCGGTCTACGCCTGGTTCGGACTCGAGCGCGGGCTCCGGCTTGACTTCGGGCGGGGCCTCGAGGCGTCGCTCGCTCGGCCACGGCATCACCACGGTCCTGCCCAGCGTGATCACGTCGGTGCGGCTCACCTGCACTCGCCCCTCGACGCGGATGCCGTTGACAAACGTTCCGGCGTGCGTGCCGAGGTCTTCCACGAAGGTCCCTTCCGCGGATTGGTTCAACAGGCAATGACGGCCCGCGACGTCGGGCCCTGTCACGACCACGTCACAGTCGGAACTGCTGCCGATCAGCCACGACGGCATGGTGCGTTTGCTGGCTCCAGAACGCGGACAGGCTGAGGGTCAAAGGATACGGATCAAGAACCGCTGCTCACCGCATTGAAAGAGGGCGCCCTTTCCCAGGTGGACGTGGCTGATCCGCAGCCAGAGCCCGTCGCGGGAGCCGGCGTTTTCGATCATCCAGCGGCCGCTCTTGCGGGGCTTTATCGAGGCGTGCCTGGGGCTTACCGAGGGGTGATCGATGACCACCGTGCACCGGCCGGCATCGCGGCCGAGCCAGGTCTCGGGGGCGGTCAAAGATATGCGCCGCGTTTCGCCCGAAGGGCCGATTTCGACCAAAGCCGGCGCCGACTGCTTGGATGGATCGCACACCCAATCAAAGCGAAACCGCACGCCCCCGATCAAGAATTCCTGGTCTTCGCGCAGCACCGCGCGGGAGGTTCTGACGAAGGTCCCGTTGGTGCTGCCCAGGTCGCGCAGGTACCAGCGATACTCGCCATCCACCAGCCTGCGCCCGACCTCGGCATGGCGGCTGGAAATGCCGCCGTCGTGGGGAATGACGAGCCCCCCCTCGGAACGCCCGATCACCAGCGCCGGCACGCGCACCCGCACGGTCTCACCGGTCTCCTGGCCGTCGTCGAATGCACAGAGAATCGCCATGGGCGGGCGCTGGCTCGGTCGCAACAGCGGCGTCTGCTGGCCGGAATCGCCGGCAGCAACGGCCGGCCGCGCAGCCGGCGGCGATTCATGTGCCGTCGGCTCGTGATGCGACGGCCCCAAGATCCAGTCAATCGGCTCGATGATTGTCGCCGAGCGGTGGCGTTTTCGTGCCTTGTCGCTGCGCGGGGGAAGCTCCATGGCAAACCTTGCTTCGATTTGGAGCAGATTTCTCAATTGCCGACATGAGTGTCTCAAGTAGAGAATCTAGTCTACGAACCGGCTTAAAGGAAGCAGGCAGTCGAGTCGCGAGGGGCGAAGCCGATGATCGTGACCTTGACCGTGATCGATGGGCCGCATCGCGGGCAGGTGTTTGAGTTTCGCGAGCACGACACGTTTATCGTCGGGCGTTCCAAGGACGCGCATTTTCGGCTGCCAATCAAGGACAAGACCTTCTCGCGGTTTCACTTCATGGTCGAGGTGAACCCGCCGTGCTGCCGGCTGATGGACATGGCCAGCCGCAACGGCACCGTTGTAAACGGCCGGAAGGTGTCGGTCATCGATCTGAAAGACGGCGACAAGATCGAGGGTGGCAGGACGGCTTTTGCCGTTTCGATCAAGCCCGACGGCGTCGATGCCGAACCCGGTCCTGAGATCGACGAGACACGCCCCGCTGTGGCCCCTTCCTCGCCGAGCGGTCCGATGACGACCCTCGACTTCCCCGGCCCGGCCTTCTCGGTGCCCGGGTACCGCGTGGACAAGGTGCTCGGCGAGGGCGGCATGGGAATCGTGTACCGGGCGCGCCGCGAATCGGATGACGCCGTTGTCGCCTTGAAGACGATCTCCCCGGCGATCGCCGGCTCCGAGGGAACGATTGCGCGGTTCATGCGCGAAGCGGCCGTATTGCGCCAGCTCGACCACGCCAACATCGTTCGATTCGAAAAGCTGGGCTATGCCGGCGGCAACCTTTTCTTCGCCATGGAATACGTGCCGGGGCTGAACGCCGACGGCTTGCTCAAGAAACAGAAAGAACCGCTCACCGTCGGGCTGGCTGTCGGTCTGGTCTGCCAGGCGCTCGAGGCCCTCGCCTACGCCCACGACCTCGGCGTCGTCCACCGCGACATCAAGCCGCGCAACGTCTTGATCGCCCGCCGGGCCAATCGTCCCGTCGTCAAGCTTGCCGATTTCGGCCTGGCCCGCATCTATCTGACGTCTCCACTCTCAGGCCTGACCGTCACCGGCCACATCGCCGGCACTTCGGGTTTCATGGCTCCGGAGCAGATCACCGATTTTCGCAAAGTGCGGCCGGCCGCCGACCAGTACTCGACCGGCGCCTTGCTCTACTTCCTGCTCACCAGCAAAAAAGTCTACGACTTCCCTGCCGAATTGCAGAACCAGCTATTGATGATTCTGCAGGAAAAACCGGTGCCGATCCGCGAGCGCAGAGCCGGCATTCCCGCCGAGCTGGCGGCGATCATCGACCGGGCCCTCGAGCGGTCGCCAGAAAACCGCTTCGCCGACGTCCGAGCCATGCGCAACGCCCTGGCACCGTTCGCTGCTCCCTCGGCACTCTGAACCGACCGGCCGGTTCGACGCGCATTGGCCGCTCACTTCGCCTCGGGTCGCGCGGGAAGCAATTTGAGCACGTCAATCCGCAGCGACTGCGATGTGCCGAGCACATCACGGCGATACCAATGTGGGTAGCCGAGCTTGCGGTCGGGCTCGAACCGCATCACCACCTTGACGCCTTTGGGCTGGTTGAACGGCCTGTCCATTTTGAGCTGTGCCAGCTCGTCGGCGACCGTGAGAATCAAGCCGTCCATGCTGTAGAACCGCGTGTCAGGCGGGTGCCGCTCGAGCTGGCTGCCGTCGGCCTGAACGGATACCACCTTGCGAACCTCTCCCCCCTGAACCGTTACATTGTAGTGGACATTGTTCTGACCGGTGGCGGTCCATTCCAGCTCGTAATCGTTGATGCCGGCGTTCTTCCAGACCTGCTTGGCTTCTGCCAGCGCTTCGGGAGTGACTTCCTGCCCGCGCGAGCAGCCCAGCACCGCCCCCGCGATCGCCAGCATCGTAACCCGCTGCAGCCAACGCCAGCCCTGCGAAGACTTCATGATCGTGAGGGCTCGCTTTCGATCTGACCGATCGCTGTTTCGCTAGCGTTCGAAACCGTAGACGTCACACCTTGCAGCATGCCACAGCCAGCACCGGCTGGCCAGTCTGCACCGGTGTGCAGTTCTGGCTCGCCGGTCTCGACGCTTTTCCGTTGTTCGGTTCGCCGTGAGGCCGCACAGGTTCGCGACCCCACCTGTGAGGGCCGACCAACGCGCGGCTTGACCATGACTCCTGCACGGCTCATAATGGCTTAATCCAAAGCAACGAGCGCAACTCGTTGACTCGGGCGAGGTCTCGGCAAGTGTTGCAAGCGAGAGCGAGGTCGAGCGTGGCGGCGCGGCGGGCAGAGCGAAGAGGGGTACGAGCGCTGGCGATTAGCCTGTTGATCTTCGGCGTGATCCACGTTCCTCTGCCTCAGGCCGATTACCACAACATCCGGCACCACGACGGACCGGGCGAGGTGTGCGTTTACCACGACCATCTCCTGCGCTGGCACCCTACGGCCAACTCAAACGACGACGTGTCGCTGTTGCACTGGCACTGGTTCGTTCCGCCGGGCGAGCTCGGCGATTTGAGCCATCCCGGTGGCGATGCACCGGGGACGCCGGCCTCAGGCCCTGCCATCCATGCGCACCTCCCCAACTGTCTCGTGCCGACCTGGCCCGGGGAACTGGTCAGTCGCCTCGACATTCGCTCCAGTATCGTCGACTACCTCACACTCACTTTGTCCGCGAGCAGCTCCCCTGTCTTTGCCGGCGAGCTCGCACTGATCGACTCGAGTCCGCGGCGTTTCGGCGCGCGTGGCCTGGATGAGGGCGGTGGACTGCGCGCCGAGCGCATCGCGATGTTTCAGCGCTGGAATTGCTGACATCGAGCCTGCTTGCCGCCGCTCGGCTTCTCATGCCTGAGCAGGCCCACCGAGCGCAGCCGCCGGTACACCGATCGTGACGGCGCGTCTCGTGGATCGACTTTTCTCTCATGCGATTACGCGCAGCGCCGCCAGCGATCGTCGGGCGGCACAGCTCAATGCCCTGCGTGTCGATGCATCGGTTCTCGAAGCCCTTGCCTCGGCTCTCTTTCGTCAGTGCGGTTTCCGCGGATTCTCCGTTTGGAAGTCGCCGCCCGAACCATCAGCCAGTACCGGAGGCTTTGTCATGACCTTCGCGACGAGTCAAGCGCAAGCGCGCGCAAGTTTGACGACTCGGCTCTTGCCCTGGGCCGGAATGGGTTTGTGCCTTCTGCTTCTGATCGGCCATCTGACGTATGACGCACTTGCCGGGGCTCGCGGACTCCGGACGGCGGGATCGACCGAAGCCGCCGCGGCGGTCGAACGAGTTTCAAGCGCTCCAAAGAGTGCGTCGACCGTGTCGCTTTCGAGTTCCAAGCTGACCGAAGCCAAGATCGCGACCGAGCCAGCGCGGCTGGAACGGCTGCCGATCGAAGTTCCCGTCGTGGGCGTGATTCAGATCAACTCTGACCGCAAGGTCGACGTGAGGCCGCGCGCGGCCGGCATCGTGCGCGAGGTCCACGCTTTGTTGAGCCAGAACGTCAAGCGCGGTGATCCCCTGGTCACGCTCGACAGCCCCGAGATCGGGACCGCGCGGTTGAACTTGCGGGCCAAGCAGCGCGAGCTGGCAACCATGCGGTTCGAGGGCGCGTGGAAGTCAGAGATCGCCGCCAACGTCGAGCTGTTGATCCCCAGGCTGAAGCGGGGGATTGACGAGCGCCGCCTCGCCTTATCCGACGACGAGGAACACACCGACAAGCCGCCAAGCGAACCGCCGAAGACGAAGACCAGCGCGCTCAGTGCGGCCACCGATGCCCGGCGGATCGAACGAGAATTTGCCGACAAGCGGCTCGGGGCATATCGCGGCACGCTCTTGCAGGCCTATGCCGAATTCGACATTGCCAGCCACGAAGAGGAAAAAACGAGGAGCCTGCGCATCCAGCACATCGTCGGAGAGCACCCAGCGTCGTGGCGCGGCATACGCGTGAGGGCATCCAGGCCAAGCTGGAAGCCGCCATCGAGCAAGTTCGGTTCGACGCCGCGCAGGAAAAACGTTTGGCCGACCAGAAGGTCGGCCAGGCCGAGGCGGCCGTGGTCGACGCGGCCCAGCGCCTGCGCATTCTGGGCGTCTCGGAAGACATTCAGGCGCTTCTCGACCATGCCGATACGGCCTACGCCATCGCCCGCGACGAAGACGTGACCTTCTATCGGATCGTCGCACCGTTTGACGGAACCATCGTCAAGAAATGGGCCGTACCCAGTCAGAAGGCCGAGACCAGCGACATCCTGTTCGAGCTCGCCGATCTGCGCTCGGTCTGGGTGACGGCCAACATCTCCGAATCCGACGTGAGCAAGCTCGCGCAGATTGCCGATGGGACGATTCGCTTGAGCGCCGCCGCTTACCCCAACCGGTTTTTCCCGGCCAAACTCCTCTCGGTCGGCAAGATCGTGGATCCCCAGACCAGAACGGTCCCCCTGCTGGCGCAAACCGATAACGCACTGGGGTTGCTGATACCGGGAATGTTCGTGCGGATTTTCTTCGATCAGTCCGCCGGCGACCCCGAATTGACGATACCGGCCAGCGCGATCGTCGAGATCGAATCCGAGAATTACGTCTTTGTTCCGTCGGGAAAGGGCGTTGGCGATCACGGGGTCTTTGCGCTCAAGCCGATCGAGATCGGCCGACGAGCAGGTGACCGCGTGGTGGTCAAAACCGGCTTGAAACCGGGCGATGAAGTCGTGTCTTCCGGCGCCTTTTTCCTCAAGAGCGAGCTGATTCTGCAGAGTCAGCCCGAGGAAGAGTAACGAGCGGCTCTTGATGAATCGGGAGGGTCACATGCTCAACGCCATCATCGAGTCGTCGCTGAACAACAAGTTCTTCGTGCTGATGACGACCGTTCTGATCGCGGGCATCGGCGTTTATTCGGCGCTCCACCTGCCGATTGACGCCGTGCCCGACCTGACGAACGTGCAAGTGCAGGTGATCACCGAAGCGCCGGCGTTGTCGCCGCTCGAGGTCGATTCGTTCCTGTCGTTTCCCGTCTCGGGTGCCATGAGCGGGCTGCCCGACGTCGAGCAAATCCGGTCGATATCCAAGTTTGGCGTGTCGGTGGTGACAGTCGTTTTCAAGGAAGGAACCGATATTTACCGGGCGCGACAGTTGGTCGGCGAGCGCTTGACCCGCGCCGCCCAAGCGATCCCAGCCGGCTACGGCACTCCCGTGCTCGGCCCGATTGCCACGGCCCTGGGCGAGGTCTTTCAGTTTCAGGTCAAGGCGACCAAGGAATCAGGGGTCACGCCCATGGACCTTCGCACGCTTCTGGACTGGTTCATCGCCTACCAGTTGCGCCGAGTTGAGGGCGTCACCGAGATCAACGCGCACGGCGGCGAGATGAAGACCTACCAGGTCGAGGCCAATCCCGACGACCTGGCACGGTATCGCCTTTCCATGACCGATCTGTTCAATGCCCTGCGGTCAAACAATGCCAACGTCGGCGGGGGTTACCTGGTGCGCGACGGCGAGGCGCGCTACATCCGCGGCGTGAGCCAGGTTCGAAGCGTCGACGACATCGCGGCCATCGTCATCGATGAGCGCAACGGCGTACCGGTGATCGTGCGCGACGTGGCCAAGGTCCACCCGGCCCCGATGATCCGCGCCGGACTCGCCACCCGCGACGGTCAAGGCGAGATCGTCACGGGTCTCGTCATGATGTTGATCGGCCAGAACGGGCGTGAAGTGGTCAATCGCGTCAAGGATGAGATCGAGCAACTCAAGAAGAGCCTTCCTCCCGGAGTGACCATCGAGCCGCTCTACGACCGGACCCACCTGATCGACCAGACCTTGAACACGGTGCTGCATAACCTGGTCGCCGGTGGGATTTTGGTGATCGCCGTCCTGCTGGCCCTGCTCGGGAATTTACGCGGCGGACTCATCGTGGCACTGGCGATTCCGCTCTCGATGCTGTTCGCGGCCAACGTGATGCTCGCGAGCGGCATCTCGGCCAGCCTGATGAGCCTGGGCGCGATCGACTTTGGGCTGCTCGTCGACTCGAGCGTGATCATGATCGAAAACTGCGTCCGCCGGCTGGCGCACGAAAGGGGCACGCGGCCGAAGCACGAGATCGTGCGCGACGCCGCCATCGAGGTCCGCAAACCCACCATGTTCGGCGAGCTAATCATCGCGATCGTGTATTTGCCGATCCTCGCCTTGCAGGGAACAGAGGGAAAGCTCTTTCGCCCCATGGCGCTGACCGTGATCTTCGCCCTGGCCGGCTCGCTCCTCTTGTCGCTGACGTTGATGCCGGTGCTGGCCGCGATCGGCTTGAGCTTGCGGTCCAGCGAGAAAGAGATCACGCTTTTGCGCGATCAAGCGGATCTACGAGCCGGTTCTCGGCTCGTTCGTCCGGCATCCATTCTGGGCGATCGCGCTGGCTCTCGGCTTGGTCGGCGCCAGCGTTCCCGTTGCCTTGAACCTGGGTGGCGAGTTCATGCCCCGGCTCAACGAGGGAGACCTCTTGATCGAGGCCGTGCGCATTCCGTCGGCCTCGCTCGAGGGGGCCGTCGCCGCCTCGACCCAGATCGAAAACCTCTTGAAGACCATCCCCGAGGTCAGGCTCGTTTATTGCAAGACCGGCCGTCCTGAAATCGCCAACGACGTGATGGGCGTGCACCAGACCGATGTGTGGACGATGCTCAAGCCTCAAAGCGATTGGCGCCCCGGGCTGACTCGCGACCTGTTGATCGAAGAAATCGACAAGCTCTTGACCGAGCACGTACCCGGCGTGAAGTTCGGTTTCAGCCAGCCGATCGAGATGAGGGTCAACGAGCTGGTGGCCGGCGTGAAGAGCGACGTGGCCGTGCTCATTTACGGGCCTGATCTCAAGGTGTTGCGCCGGCTCTCGCTCGAGGTCGAGCGGGTGCTCTCCCAGGTGCCGGGAGCACGCGACATCAAGAACCCGACGGCCGGCCGCCTGCCGATGCTCAGGATCAACGTCCGCCGCGATCAGTTGGCGCGCTATGGGATCAAGGCCTCCGACGTGCTCAACGCGGTCGCCGCTTTGGGAGGAACGACCGTCGGCACCGTGTTCGAGGAAGACAAGCGGCATCCTTTGCGCGTGCCGCCTGCCCGAGTCGTGGCGCAATGATCCCGAAAGGATCGGCGCGATCCGGGTTGTCGACACCCAGGGACGGCCGATCGCGCTCAAGGACTTGGCCGAGATCGTCGATGAAGAGGGCCCGAGCGAAGTCGAGCGCGAAAACGCGCAGCACCGCGCGGTCGTGGGCGTGAACGTGCGCGGCCGCGATATCGCCGGCTTCGTCGCCGAGGCCCAGGCCGCGTTGAGTGCGCAGGTCAAACTGCCGCACCTCTACCACCCACGCTGGGGGGGCCAGTTCGAGCACCTGCAGACCGCCTCGAAGCGCCTGATGATCGTCGTGCCCGTGGCACTGCTCCTGATCTTCCTGCTCTTGTACAGCTCGCTCCATTCCATGCGACTGGCGTTCTTGATCTACACGGCCGTGCCGATGTCGGCCACCGGCGGCATCTTCGCGCTCTACTGCCGCGGCATGCCTTTCTCGGTCTCGGCCGGCGTCGGCTTCATCGCCCTCTTTGGTGTCGCCGTCTTGAACGGGCTGGTATGGGTCAGCGCCGTCGAGCACCTGCGCAGGACGGCGTCGAGCCCCATGAGGCCGCGCGCGAGGCGGCAGTCGTGCGCCTGCGGCCGGTCTTGATGACGGCCCTCGTCGCCGGCTTGGGGTTCATCCCGATGGCCATCGCCATCACCCCGGCGCCGAGATCCAGCGCCCGTTGGCGACCGTCGTCATTGGTGGAATCATCACGTCCACCCTGCTCACGACTTTGGTGCTGCCGTCGGTGTACCCTTGGTTCACGCCCAGAGCCCGCACTCTCGAACTTTGAACCTCGCGGCGGCCGATTGCCCAGGACGAAGATTCGTTGGCGCAGGCTCGCGAGAATTGGCTGCCAGTCGCGAAGCGATTGTCGCCGTGTATTCTTATGGAGCACCAGCTCGGAACAAGGTGGCGCGCGAGGTGCACTGGCGAGAACCGCGTTCATTGCTGCACGAGGAGAGCCCAATCATGGTGACGAGCTTGATCCGACACTGCCGTACCGTGGCGATCGCGGGCGCGCTGGTGAGTGCCTCGGTGGGATTGCTGCCCGTACAAGCGCAACAGCCGCCCACACGAATTAGCGCACGAGCGCAAGAGCCACAGCCCCGAATTAACGACACGCAGCACGCGCGCAGCTTGCGTGCCCGGTGGCGCGCCCAGCAGATTTTGGCGCGTAAGGCCGAAGCCGAGTATCACAAGGCCCGGCTTGCCCGCGAGATTGCCGAGATCGCCATGGCTGATTCCGAAGACGAGTTCACCACCGTCGAGCTGGCCACCGCCGATGGCGAGATCAAGCTGGCTGAAGCCGACCTGAAACGCGCCGACGACCGGATCGCCTGGGCGCGGCGAATGTTCGACAAAGGCTATATCAATATGGCCGCGAAAGTGTCGGAGGAGCTTAACCTGAAGAAGGCCGTCTTTTCCCTCGAACAGGCGCAAACCAAGAGGAAAGTACTGGTCGAGTACAGCAAACCCAAGACGCTGGCGACTCTCAAAGCCGAACTCGACAAGGCCCACGCCGACGAGCTCGCCGAAAAGGCCAAGTGGGACCGCGAGAAGGCCAAGGAGGCCGAGCTCGAGCGCGCGGCCGTCGACTCGCGAGCAGGAAATCCAAATCCGCCGCAACCGTGAGCAGGCGCCCGAGGTAGGGCGCTGCTACGATCGACGTCTTCGCAAGGAACACGCATCCGCTCAACCGAGCCCTAGCCGGTGATCGATCGTATCAGTCCCACCCACCGACCTCGCCAGATGGCGGTCATGCGGCAAAACTGGCGCGATCTGCTCTTCTTGCACTGGCCAGTCCCACCCGAAAGCCTGCGCCCGCTGATTCCTCCGCAACTGGAACTGGATCTTTTTGAAGGCACGGCCTTCGTCGGCCTGGTTCCGTTCACGATGACCGGCGTGCGGCCCGTCGGCTTTCCTCCCGTGATGGGCCTGTCAAGCTTCCACGAGACCAACGTGCGAACTTACGTGCACTACCAGGGCCGCGATCCCGGCGTCTGGTTCTTCAGCCTCGACGCAGCCAACTCGATCGCGGTCACCCTGGCCCGGCGCCTGTTCCACCTTCCGTATCACTACGCCCGGATGTTCCTGGACCGCGAACCGGCCGAACCCGACGACGGTCTCGCGACGACCGTCTACGCCGGAGTCCGCCACTGGCCCGCTCCGCTTCCGGCGTCGTATGCCGTAAGAGCCACCCCAACCGGATCCATTCAACCAGCTTTGCCAGCCACGCTCGAATACTTCCTCGTGGAACGCTACATCCTTTACGCAGTCGACGACTTTCGCCTGTACCACGGTTATGTGCACCACACTCCCTATCCTATTCAGCCAGCAAGAGTTGACGCACTGGACGAAACTCTTCTCGCTGCCAATGGAATCGCAAGGCCCCGAAGCACCCCGTTATCTCATTTTGCCAGCGGAGTAAATGTTGAGGTGTTCGCGCTCAAATCGGTGTGTGAGATCTCCGCGTGAACCAACGCTTTGGATAGACTAGATTTGCGATTCGCCACGGGCCGACTGCGCAAATGGGCCAAAACCTCGTTCAGTCACGCCTTATGCCCCCTGATGGCGGTCCCTGCTCGGCCGCCGCGGGCATCGCGTTTCTGGCTTATCAAGGCTCGCCATAAGGGCTTGCATCCAAGCTAGCGTACGCAAACATCGACTAAAGAATACATTACTTAGAACAAGCCTTCATATCTTCTAGCGCTGCTGCAAGGGCAATCGACGCATTGTCGTTTTTTATCAACATTCCGAAAATGAGTTGCATTTCTGGGAAACACATCCCATCCTTGTCGATCCACACGGGTGCCGCTGAGAGCCCAGGAGGCAGTTTTCCCGGATTCGGGTGAATCAGCGGCGAGGATCGAAGCCGCGCGGAGCGGAGTCGACCCGTGTGACTCGTGGGAGTGTTGTCCATTGAGTACGACGCACGTCTCTCCTCGCGTGAGCCACGTGGCTCGGGTGTTGCTGGGGTGTTTGGCCTACGTTGCCGTCAGCGTGTCGGCCCGAGGCCAAACCTATTACTATTACCCATCTTCAGTTCCGGCAACTCCGACCGTGACCACGGGCAGCAATGCGGCACCGGCCTACTACCGGCGCGGGCTATTTGGCAACCGCCTCGTGTTGGCGACTCAGGCAGCTCAGTATTCTCAGGTGCAATACACGGCTCCGGTTTACCAGAGCACGTACACACCTCAGTACTATCAGCCTGCTTATCAGACTCAAGTTGCCCAGACAACCACTGAGGCACAGGTCGAGTCAGGTCTCCTACACGACGCCCACCACCACACCAGCGGCAACCGAGTCGACGGTGGCGGCGAGCACGGATGCCGGCGATCCGTACGGCTTCACGGCGTGGCTGAACGCCACACGAGCGGCCTACGGCTTGGCGCCAGTCGGACATGACGCCAATCTTTCGAATTGGGCGGCTGTCAATAATAGCCACCAGGCTGCGCGTGGCATGGGGCATTTCGTGATGGGCCCGGCCCGTCGCCAGAACTCGGCCGTGGGTTCGGTCGCCAACATCGGTTCGATGTGGATGAATTCGCCGGCGCACCGCGCGGCGTTGCTTGACCCCACGATCCGCTGGATTGGGATCGCCGGACTGGGTGCTTACTGGACGTTCAACGCCTACTGAGTCGGTTGGCGCTGACGTCGATGCGCCGTCAGGGATGCGGCAAGGCTATTGAGCGCTGGATGCTGAAGGGATTTAGAGGAAAAGCGCGTCTTGGATGCCGGCCAGGATGGCCTGCTCCAGATCGTTGTCCCGTCCCCGTGTGATCCACCCCAGTGGAGCGGGGACGGGGCCGACGATCTCGCGAACGCGGTTGACGGGGAAATCGTTGTAGAACACGGCCCGGCCCGCGGCCTGCCGGTCGGGCTTGGCCATATCTTCCAAGAACTTGTAAACCTCGATCTTCACAAGGTAACCACCGGTCGGCGCCGGATCGATGTGAGCGACGGCCACCCGACGGATTGTCTGCAGACTTGCTTCCAGGCGATCCTGGAAGGTGACAGAATCAAACGCCCAGGGCTCGATCAACGTCGCTCCCATCTGGGGTTGCGTTCGAATGATCCGCGCCAAGCGGTTTTCCGACTCGATGTCGAAATACTTATCCAGCACGGCGACCGTTTTGCCCCAGATCTTCTCGAAGTCGGATGATGGAACGACGAGCGGGTTCGCCACGACAGATTGTGGACCGAAGATTCTCGTGACGCGCGGCGCTAGCCAGCCTGATGGCCCTGAGCCACACCCGGGTTGAGTGACTCCCCATGCGGCGACCACGAGCGCTGCCGCCGCGCGGGCGCCAATTCGCCTGCGATTCCAAAACATTCGCAACCGCCTCGCCGCGTTTTCCTGCAAGCCAACGACTTGATTCGACCACGACCCGTCAAAGAGGGGAGAATGCGCTTTGACCCCCGCGATTCTCCGGGGCCCTCTGCGTCGTAGATTCTCAACACGGATCGATTGATCGGCGTGGCATCCTGACCATTTTCACCCGTCCTGGCAAGTCCGATTCCTTCAGCCCATCACGCATGACCTAGAGTTTGGTCAAGGGCGCGATGGACTGCGTCTGGCCACCCGAGCCTTGTGGTGCTCAGATGAGCGGCACAAAACGGCGGTCACGATCTGGCGGGCCCTCGCGCTCTAGCGTGGGGTCATCGCCACGCTATGGCCAGTAAGCGCCTGGAGAGAATTTGCCAACCTGCAGTTTTGTTTCAAACGGCACCAGAGTTGCTAGGCTGGTTTCCCCCGCGTCGCCGGGCAATGGCTCGGGCCATCCGAAGCTGCGGACGATGCAAAACCGGATGCCGCAAGGACCCGTACAACGCAGCCCTTGGTGAACTGGCAGCGTGCCTATCTAGACCGCACACAGTGGTTGAGGCTCGCCGTACAGCCGATCTCGCAGTGATTGACCGCATGCGTTACAAAATTTCGTTCACAGATTTCTAGCAGGAAAGCAGTTATGTCAGAAGTTTCATCTCCAAAGCGCGGCTGGCGACTGGATTCGGTCGGTACCGATTCGGCTTCGAATGGATTGAGCGAAGCGCCCTACCTTCGCGTTAATGGCGGCAACGGATCGAGAGTGTCGATGGACGAGACGTTCGAGGGGTGCGCGGCTGCGCTCGGCTCCATTCGACGCTGGGACCACGCGGTCCGAAGCCAGGTGCGATCGCAGCTCGGCCGGTTTGGAACAGACGGCGCTGCGCTGGATAGGCTTCTGCATGAATTCGCCGCGATCGTCGCGACGACCGACGACCCCGCCGTCGTTGAGGCGGCGTTCGTGCGCGCCGTGCGGTTGGTCCTGCCCGCGCGGCGAGTCGAGTTGATCGCCGGCTCGCAATGGCACGGTGAGCGCAGCCAGGAAGTGCACTTGGGCACCGTAGCATCTGGAAATGCCGGGCGACACACTCTCGCCGAATCCAACCAGCAACGACCAGGTGTCATTGATCTCGTCTTGCGCTCCGGCGCCAGGACGAGCGGAGTGGTACGCATTCACTTGCGCGTTCGCGAGCAAGAACCCATAAATGACGAAACGATTCGCCGACTCAACACCCTGTGTACCATCGCGGCCGGGGCACTTGAATCGCTCAACTGGCGTGGCGAATGGCACTGGGAAACTGCTACGGTGCATTCGACCGCTGCGGAAGTGTCGGCAGACCCGACAACGGCCGGGGGCATGATCGCGCGGTCTATCGCGGTCCACGATGCGACGTTCTTGAGCGCGGTGCTTCCGTTCGCCCTCAATCAGCGCGTCGGCATCGAGAACCGTTGTCGGTTCTTTGCATCGCGGTCGATCGATTGGCTGCCATCCTCGATTTGCTGGGTCGCTCCGCCGTCGATCGACTGGTTCGTCACGCGGCCGAGACGGTCGCGTCTTTGATTCGCTCAAGCGACATCGTTGCGCGCCTCGACGACGATCGCATTGCGGTGGTGCTGCCGCGCGCCCCGATTCGGGGCGCGCTCCACGTCGCGCAGAAGATCTGCGCGGCCTTCGCAGAGCAGGGCCGGCTCAATTCTGAAATGCGGGGCAGCGTCACCGTGTCGATCGGCGTCGCTACGTTCCCGAGCTGCGCCGACGACGTTTACTCGCTCTTCGACGCAGCCGACCTCGCGCTGGCGCAGGCCCGACGCGACGGCCGAAATCGGTTCAGACTGGCGTCACCGCGCGGGAACTGCGCGCCGGAACAAGGCCCGCTGTCATGCCCGTCCTGATCGACTCGATTTGAGCCGCTGGCTGCATTCGCGCGCTGGTGGGACCTCGAGCTACCGGCTTCCCAAGATCTGACAGTTCTCAACCCAGGTGGGCATTCCGGTCAATTCACCTCGAGGACGACAATCTCATTATGGGTTGGATCATCGGGTAGTGAGCCACGCAGACCGACGATGCGGTCGCCGGGCGCGATCAGGCCCTGGGCGCGGCACCAATCCATAATGAAGGTGCGCAGCCGATCTCGATCCGGAATATCGGGCATGGGGAGCGCCGTAACTCCCCAGAACAATGCCATGGCACGCGCCGTCTGGGCATCATGTGCGAGGGCCAAGGTCGGCGCGGGATTGCGTTGCTTCGAGAGCGCCAGTGCCGTGCGCCCGGAATGAGTGGCGACGATCAAGAGCGCTGCATTCAATCGCCGGGAAATCAGGCTGGCGGCTTCGACCACGCTTTCGGTGATCGGCTGGACCCTCCCGGCGTGCGCCACGGGTTGGCTTCCACCGGCTGCGCTTCTGCTCCGTTCCGTGCTCGTCCCGCCCGCAACGGAGGCAGGGACGGCCCATTGCGGCTCGGCACGGTGAAGCGAGAACATCAGCTTCTCGGCCTCGCTGACGATCTGGCTCATCACGCCAACGGCGTCGATCGGGTACTGGCCGATCGCCGTTTCGCCCGAGAGCATGACGGCGTCGGTTCCATCAAGAACGGCATTGAACACATCGGTGGCCTCGGCGCGGGTCGGGCGGCTCGCCGTCTCCATGCTGTTGAGCATCTGGGTCGCCGTGATCACCGGCACCCGCGCGTGGTTGCACGTGGCGATAATCTGCTTCTGGACCGCCGGGACCCGCGTGACGTCAAGCTCCACGCCCAGATCGCCGCGCGCGACCATCACGGCGTCGCTCTCGGCCACGATCGCATCAAGGTTGGCGAGCGCCTGCGGCTTTTCGATCTTGGCGATGATCCGTGCGCGGCAGCCGCGGCGCTCGAGCTCGCCGCGCAGCCGAGCGATGTCGGCCGCTTCGCGCACAAACGACAGCCCGACGTAGTCGACCTCGTGCGCCGCGGCCCAGTCGAGGTCGACAAGGTCTTTGTCGGTCAAGGCACCAACGGAGAGCCCCGCCTGAGGAACGTTGATTCCCTGATGCGAACGGAGAATTCCCGGAACGGTGACCGTGAGTCGCGCCCAGTCCGGCCCTCGCGCCACGACGTACATGGCCACGGTGCCGTCAGCAAACAGAACGCGCTGGCCCACCTCGACGTCGCTGGCCAGCGAGCTGTAGCTCGACGTCAGGTATGGTCGGCCGCCTTGGGCGCCCGGTTCGGCGGCGAGCACAAACTCCTCGTCGCGATCGCAGACCAGCATGTCCCCGGGGATCTTACCGAGCCGGATCTTGGGCCCGCATAGGTCTTGCAAGACCGCGAGCTGGTTTCCCGTCTCGGCGGCGATCCGCCGAATTGATTCCAGGGACGCTTTATGCTCGTCGTGGGTGCCATGAGAGAAGTTGAGCCGGAAGACGTCGGCGCCTGCGGCGACGAGCTGCCGCATGACCGCCTCGTCTTGCGATGCCGGCCCGATCGTCGCCACGATCTTGGTCCGAACTCTCGCAAGTTTTTCCTGGTAAAAACGAGGCATGGGCCGTTCGTTGCCTCATCGCGAATGTTCACTGGCCGCGCGCGGGAGGGATGCCGCAACCAGGACGACAGCCGTTCGGGCTGTATCTTGAATGATCGTCTTACGCCAAAGCGCATCGGTCTCTCATCCAGGTATTGTAGACGGTCGGCTGGGAACGAACCAGCTTTGCCCGATGCTCGCGCACGATCGGTCCGTTAGTTGCTGGGCCCGACGCGGTAGCGGATCACGCCGTGCGAGGATTTCCGCACCGACTCCGCCCATCGCCACAAGGCCAGCCCCAGTCCCGTGCCGGCGGCCGCCGAGATGGCGTCGGAGATGTCGGCCAGCCGGTCCGGCAGAAAGACCTGGCCAAACTCGAATGAAATCCCCAGGAAAAAACCAATCGGGACGGCACTCAAGAGAGAAAGTCGCCACCAGCCGGCAGCCATGAGGCGCCTAGCGGCGCGAAGAGCGCCACTTGTCCGACGACGTCCGCAAGGTCGTCCAGCGTGCGGCTATCGTAGTACGACCAGAACGGGATGACTCGCTCGGGCTGCAGGTAGGGGGGCTCGGGCCATGTGAATCTCGGTGGGCTCCAAAGCGTCAGCGCGACAGCGACGCCCCAGACCGCCACGGCATACGGAATCAAGCTGTGCGCCTCCCGCGCGGCGGATCGCAAGACCGCCGCCGCACCGATGGCCGAACCCACTAAGGCCAGTACCGGCGATGTCATGTCCACGTCGCGGCGAGGGATCAAGAGCTGAAGTGTTTCGATGGCGGCGCACAGGCCAACGCAAGAGCCGACTGCCTCAAAGAAGGCCCGGCCACCTCGCCTGAGAGCCTCACGCTCAGCCATCGCAAGTACGCCGCCGGCCAGCGTCCAGGCGAGCAGCTCGGCGCCCCAGAGACAAGGCTTCGCCGGTAAAGACGGGCCCGTAAGCGGCGGCCCAAACGGGACCGGCCGCCACTTCGCAAGTGCTGCCGCGACGGAGCCTCCACTCAGGTTGACGTCGTACGGAGCGAGGCCCGCCAGCACGAACCCCGCCCCGGTTGCCGTCGCACACGTCGCCCAGGGCCGACTAACCAACTTCTGCCGGAACCAAACGGCCGCTCTCGGCCACACCCACCGCGCCCAAGGCCAGCCCAACGTGCCCCCGACCACCGACCCGAACGTGTTCGTCACCAGGTCGACAAAAGACGTGAAACGGTCGGCGGAAAACAATTGAAGAGTTTCGACAAAACTGCTGATCAAGAGCCCGCTCGCCAGCGTCAGAGCCAGCGTCGGTATGTAACGCGTGCCCCGGCCCGCTCGCCAGACGGCCAGGAGCAATCCCCAGGGTAGGAACAAAAGTACGTTGCTCCACACGTCCGGCCAGGAACCCCCACGAAGCGGATGCTCCCATAACCGGCGCAGCCTCGACTGAACCAACTCACCGGACGCCGAGAAGTCAAACGGCAGCGTTGTGGCGTAAACGATGAATAGCCCCCACAGCGTCAAGAACACCGGCGCAAGGTCTGGCCGCCAGCGCGACAGCCTCACGCGAAGCCCTACGAGGTCGATTTTCACGACGGTGCATCCCCTCGGCCGCCTATCGGTGGCAAACCGCAATCGCTCCTTGACCAACGTATCCCGAACGCGCGCCTGCCGTCGACCCGGAATGGGCGGGGGCAGCGCGTCGTACCCCCGGCATCGGCCCAGGAGCAAAGCTTGCCGCTTCTTACAAGGCTCATACGCCGCGAGTCCTGGGACGAATGAGCGTGATTATTGGGCTTTGTCCATAATCGTGCCCTTGGCGGAATTGACGTTTGCCAGGCCAAGCCGACGCCATTTTCCAAGGGACAAAACCGGGTTGCGACCAAATGCGCCTTTAGAATATTCATGGAGCCGATTGCGAATGCACTCGAGTAGCTTGGGCGTGATCGACCGGCGGCATGGGAATCTGGGTAAAGAGCACTGATGAAGCGAACTGTCGCGACGATTGCGCTCTTCTTGGCACTGACGGTTCTGCTCAAGCTGGCACTCAAGCCGGCGGGACCGAGCAAGCCAGCGCAACAGATCCCCAGCTCTTCCGCGAGCGGAGAATTCGCGCTCGATCAGGCCCGGAGCGCCGACTCCGCGCCGACCAACCTCCAAGCCAAGTACCGCTCGGCGCCGCCCGAGCTTCGTGATTTGGTTGCGCGGACCGTCGCGCGGTACGGCCGCAACGCTCTGGCGATCGAGCGGACCGACGGCGAGCGCGGACTGCAGTTGCTCGACCGACTGGACATCGAGGCGATTTTTCTTTACGAGAAGCACCCCGACGAATTCCGCCGCCTGGCGGGTTTGATGGGCGTGGACGCTGCCGCCGACGTTCTCTGGCATTGGCGCGCCTATTTCGGGCTGAAGCGGGCTGACGATATCGATCGCGGTGCACTCATCGCCGAAATCGCCCGACTCGGACCGGCGCAGTTGCGAATCGCCGCCCGTTATCCGAGTACGCTTCCCTTGATGCTGGCCGAGCCTCAGGGAATCACCGAGCTCGTCGACAGCTCATCAAGTGACGAGCGGACTCTGGCGGATTGTTTGGCCGTGCTCACCTTCATCGACTTGGAGCACGGACCGTCTGACCTTCGAGCGGCGCTCCAGACCCTGAAGCGCCACGGCCCGCTCGCGCTGGCAGGCTTTTCGCCTGCATGGTCTGGAAGGCTTCGCGCTGGTCGGGCTTTACGGCCCGATTCTCGAGTCGCTGGGCGACGCCCTGCCGCTCGATCAGGGCCTTATCTTGCTGCGCGTCAACGCCGAATACATTGATGAGCTCTTGAAGACGCATCGTCCCGAGACAGTGGCAGGCCACTTGCGGCACGTGTCGGCCGCCGGATTGACCGGACCGGTCGCCGGCAGCCCCCAGGCGCTGCGGCTGGTCGTGGAGCACGGTGCGCTCGGGGAGCGGGCGCTCGCAGCAGGCGGGGCCCGACGCCGCCGACGTCGTGTTCAGCGATTTCGCCGAGCCGGCGCTATCCCGCCAGGCCGTCGCCGCGCTTGCAGAGCATGGCGCAATGGCGCTGGCAATGCTCGACAAATACGCCTCAAGCGCCGATTTTCAAGACATACTGCGCATCCACGCCGCGGCGGTCATCCCGCCGATCGCGCAAGCCGACGCCGGGCCGGAAACGCTGGCCTACCTCCAGTCCAAGAATCGAAAATCGTTCACCGAAGCAGCTCGCGGCGACCGTGCTCTTCGCGTCGGGCGACAACGGCCTGGCAGTCATTCGCGCCATCAAGAACGACGGCTTGGGGCGCGTGGCAGATTCGAACCAAACCGACGTCCGGTTCTACCAGTTCCTCCCCATGTACGACGTGATCCACCTGGGGAACGTGTTGCGCCGGGGCTACGCGCCGACGGCGGGCGAGATGACCTGGGCGCTGGTCGACGGCAGCTTCGTGGTCGCCGACGTCTTGAGCCTTGCCGCGGTGCAACCCGAAGGCGCAGTCGCCGCCGAGTCGGTCCGCACCGGGGCGAAGGTCGCGGCGCGCGAGGCCGTCAAATCGGCCGGAGCTCATGGCGCCTCGCTCGCCTCACGGCGGCTGGCGCTGGTGGACCGTCAAAACGGCGGGAGGCTTTTACGAGGTCTTGCGAAAGATGCCCGAGGCCTTGCCGCGGCTTAGCCTGGAAGAGGTCGCCGCCATCGCCCGCCCGATCTGCGCCAAGGGGGGCTTGCGGTTGAGTAGCTGGAGACCCGTCCGATTGCTGAAAGACGGTGCCGAACTGGTACTCAAGATCCCGCCGCGGCGCGGCCTCAAGTATGTCGCGGCGCAGGCCGTGCAGGCGGGAGTGGGCGTGATTGCGTTCCAGAAAATGGAGGAGCACCTGGCAGCGCGCCGGCCGCGTGGTACGTGAATCAGACGCGCGCCAGCGACAGCGCGGCCGGGGCCGAAACCTCGGTCGACGACGACGAACAATCGCCGCCGTGAGTGGACTGGAATGGAAGGAAAGGGTGGGAGGCTGCTTCAATGTCGACGAGTCAAGAGCCCGATCGAGGATATAAGCCGGTGAAAAACACGTTCGTTGTTCGCTGGTTGTGGGCCGTAGCTCGCGCCGCGGTTCGCCGCGGGCGCCATCGCGGTCTTCTTCGCGCTTTGTCAGGCCGGAGTTGCTCAGGCGGGCAGCTTGTCCTGGCTGGACGACGTGGTGCACGAGGTGATTGTCGAGGCGAAGGCTGGCGGCAAGGGGTTCATTCGCGGCGGTGACGGCGCCGCGCCGAGCTGCGCAGGGCCGGCCGATTGTTCGCGTCGCACGACGCCGATGAAACCTTGGAGCAACTGGTCCGCCGGTCCGAAGAGCTGGTGCCCGCCAGCCGGCGAGCCGGCCGCCCGGTTGAGGCCCTGCTCGAGGCAAGATTCTCGCGGCTGCTCAAGCACGACCCGCAGGCGCTCCGCACGCTTCGAGGCGCTCAAGCCCTCCGAGAAGTGGCTGGTCGTCGAGCTGGGCGAGACTGCAGAACGGCTGGCGCGGCGGTATCCGCGAGATGCGGAAACCATGGTGCGACAGCTTGGGCCTGAAGGCTTGACGGCCGTCCGGGTCTTCGGCGACGACGTGGCCGAGGTGCTAGCCAAAGAAGGGCCCGAGGGCCTTGGCGTGCTGCGCAAGGCCGGACGCGGCGGCTGGGCCTTCTTCACCCGAGACGTTCTGCCGCACAAGAAAAAGCTGGCCGCCGCCGGAGTGCTCGCCGTATTCCTGGCGAATCCCGAGAAGTTCGCCGATTACGCCGGTCAGGCGACCGAGTTCGCCGTGCGCGAGTTTGCCAGAGCCGGGATCCAGCTCGCCTCGGCCGTCGGCGTCGGCGCCGCGCGCGGGCTCGAGACCTCGATCGGCCAGACCTTGGCGGCATACGGGCTCGACCACCCCGTGTTTCGGTACATCGGCATCGGACTGTCAGGCCTGGTTGTGGTGCTCTCGCTCGTGGTCGTCCTGGGGATCCCTGTCCGCTGGCTCTTTCGGCCGCTTTCGTGGTTGCTCCACTTGCGGGCCACCGTTCGGCCACAAACAAGCAAGGGTTGAGCCCCCGGCGCGCTCAAAATCGACCGTAGCCTCAAAATGGAGATGGATGGGCCGGAACCATGAAGAAGGCAAATCGCCGCGTCGAACGCCTGACCGCTCTCGAAGCTCGGCTCACCGGGCCGAAGCGGATCGCGACTGTTCGGCCACCGCAACGTGGGCAAGACGACGCTTCTCGCGATGTTCTACCGCCAGGCTTCGAGCGGCCGCGTGCCGGGCTTGCGGCTGGCGGCCGCCGACGCCAAGAGCGCCGAATACCTGGCCGAGAAGATCGCCCAGATCGAGTCGGGCCAGCCCATGGCCGGCTCGCTCGCCGAGACCGAGCTCAAGCTCCGCCTCTATCACGGCCCCGCCCGGCTCGACCTGATCGTCAAGGATTACCAGGGCGAGCACGTCACGCTCGGCAGCGAAGAGCCGATCCAGGAGTTCTTCGCCGACTGCGATGCCGTGCTTCTGTGCCTCGACCCGGAGGGCTCGACATCCTACAGCGAGCGGCGCCGGCGGCAGCAGGAAGTCGAAAACCTGCTCGAGCGGTACATCGAGCGGTCCGACGACCTGAGCACGGGACGGCCGGTCGCTCTCTTGCTGACCAAGTTCGACCGCGTGCTGGCCAGCAATCCGAGCGTTCGCAGGCGGCGCCGGCGGCCGAGCTGGTCGAGCAGTTGGTCGACGAACGATACGGAATGACGCGGCACGCCCTGGCGGCGCATGCACCGGACGGGGCGATTTTCGCGGTGAGCTCATTCGGTAAGGGCGCCATCGGCAATCGGCCGCCGCGCAGATCTGCAGCCCAGTGGGACTCGACGGCCCGCTCGGCTGGGTGGCCCAGCAGCTCGAGGCTCGCGACCGCGCGGACATGAACCGGCTCTGGGAGCTCGCCGGCGACGATCGAGCTCGGCTGGAGCGTTGCGTCGCCGCCTACGAACGGCGCTATCCGCGGTCCAATCGGTCGTTCGAGTTCCGCGATCGGCTCAAGGAGCTGGCGCGCAAGCGCAGCCGCCGGCGCATGGTCAGGGGCGCGGTCGCTGCGGCTCGTGGTGGTCGGCGGCCTGGCCGGCGCCGATCTTCTGGCGTTTCTACCACGCCTCTGGGATTCGAGCGCGCGTGGCGACGGCGCCGCGCCGGCGGTCGCACGGCGCTGGTCGGACCTCCTCGAGTGGCACCCGTCGCTTCCCGTGTTCTGGCCGTCCTTGGCCCAGCAGGCCCGCCTGAAAAAAGCCGAGTGGCAGGTCAAGGCGGCCGACATCCAGGTCGCCAACGGGACGGCGCCGGCCGACCTCGACCGCCGGCTCGCACAGCTCAAGGATCAGGCGCCGCAACTGGCGCCCGCGATCAGAAAGGTCGAGGCCGCCCAGGAAGAGGTGCGTCACGACGAGCGCTGGAAGGCCGTCCAGGCCGAGGCCCTCTCGCTGGCCGCGCATCGACGATCCGGCGCGGCCGCTGGCTTCGATCGATGCATTCCTCGCGCGAGTTTCCCGACACCCCGCGCCGCGCCGAGGCGCTCGCACTGGCTCGCACGCTCAAGACCGAGCTGACCAGGCAACAGGTCGCGCGGCGACCGCCAGATCGTCGACGACTTGATCCGCGCCGAGTCGCTGCCCAACGCGTCGCTCACCGACCAGATCGAGCGAGCCCGCCAGTTCCTGGCCGATCATCCGGACAGCCCCGCGCGGGCCGAGGTGCAAAGCCGGCTCGAGATCTACTTGAGACGGCTCGACGACCACGACATCGAGCGGGCGCGCGACTACTCGCGGCAGTACCCGACCCAATTCGCGACCCGCATCGAGCGCTACCAAGAGTATCTCAAGGCGCACCAAGCCGGCGGCCGGTTCATCAGCGAGGCGATCGAGGCCAAGGACCACATCCTCCGCGAGTGGGATGCCTACGCCTATCGTCAAGCCTACGACCACGTCGCTCGCGCATCCCGACGACGTCGCCGAGGTCGCCCGGCGCCTTCGCGACTATCTCCGCGATCACCCCGACGGCCGTTACGCCGCCGATGCTCGCAGCATTACCTCGACTGGTGGGACAAGGTCTCGGTGCCCGGCCAGTATCGCGTCACGCTGCGCCGCGGCGAGGTCGAGCCGACGGTCGGCAAGTATTTCGCCGGCGGTGCACCCGACCTCGGGGTCGTCATCGAGGTCGCCGGGACCGTCTACGGCCCCTCGTCCGGTGATTCGCGACTCGCACCGCCCGATCTGGGATTACACGTTCCCCCAGCCGATCACCTGGAAGCTGGGCGATCCGGTCACGATCCGGATCATCGACTACGACTGGTCGGCCAGCGAGATCTATGTGCTCCACAGTCGACAGGGCGACCCGCTGGCCATGCGGCTCTTGTCCGGCACGATCAAGCCGGCCAAGGGCGGCAAGACCACCCTGGTTTTCTCCTCCGATTTCGAGGTTCCCTCGCTAAGTCAACCAGAATGACCGGCCCCCGGGTCCTAACCGACCGATCGGTCAGATCTGTCGGATCGGTCCGATCAGGCGTCGGCGCCGACCGGCCTGCACAGTTTTTTCTGCGCACCCGCTCATTCGCGGGGCTAGCTCGAACGATGATGATCTTCACGCCTTTCAAAGTCAGGATCGAGCAAGCCGTCTACGGTAGCTTCTCGTTCTGGCGGCGAGGCTATGCCGTACTGGCTTCTTCGGCCGGTTGCCGCCGCGAATGGCTGGCCGAGCTGCGAATGGCCAGCCAACGGCTCGGCGAACCGCCGGCCGGCGCGATCGAGGCCGACAGTCTGTTTGCCCTGCGGATAAAGGGCGGCCCATGGATGATCGTCGGCGTTTTCCCCCAGGGGCGCGACGACGAAGACCGCCCCGGTGCCCTGGCGTTCCACGCGCTGTTCGTCAGCCACTTCGCGTATGCATGCGCCGGCGCTAATCCGTTCGCCTTCGCAGGATACCTGCACCGCGATTGGGGACCGGCCGACCAGTCGCGAACGCTGCCGACGATTCGCATGGCGGTGCCCGGCAAGAGCCCAAACACCGCGGAAGATCCGCGCGCGGCGCCCGTCGTCGCTGCTTTGCGGGAACGACGCCGGGTCCTGGTACAAGCGGGTGAGCCGGCGAACGCACTCGCGCCGAGCGTTTGGCAGCGCTTGCCCTACCGAGTTCGATGCAGAGCTTCGCTGGCAACCTGGGCGTTCGACGATGCGAACCACTTCGATTTCGTCGCCTTGCCGAAATTGACCGGACTCGAGCCGGCTCCAGCAGACCTGATTCTTGCCCTCGAGCCCGCCGGCAGTTCCTGACTGGGCGGCCCATCATGCGACCCGGGAGGGCGAGGCTCCTGCCGAGCCTGTGGAGACATCCGGTCGCGCATGGGGCGGGGTCTGGAGACCCGCGCCCAACAGTCTCCGCGAGGGTGAGGCTCCCGTCGACCGCGCTCGGTGCAGGCTTTTCGACTCACCTTCGACAGGCTCAGGGCAGGTCGTTCGCGGCAGGCCCGCCGAGCTCGTGGAGACCTCCGCTCGCGCTTTTTGGTGTTGCGCGATTCTGGTTCCCTCGCCCCGCAGGGGCAGCCACAGGTCAGCCCAGGGCAACGCCCCTTCGCCCCTGGGGGAGAAGATGGCCGCAGGCCAGATGAGGGGGGATCTGGGATGGTGGCGGCGCCCACGAACACCACAAACACGCGCGAACTCGCCCTGTTGTAAGGGCGAGACAATCCCCTCGCGAGAAAGTGGCACCAAATGGCAGGTTTTTCCGATGGTTTGATGCCAAATCAACGTCCGCCGATGTGACGCAAGAACTTGGCCATTGATTGCTTAGGGAGCAATTGCCGCTCGAAGGCGCCGACGACAAGGGCAACTCCCTGCCACGCGGTGTGCTCTCCCCCTTGAACCCCCAAGTCCTTTGGTACGACGAACCGGTGACCACTTCCGTCGAGAGGGAAGGATTCAGGCCTGGCTCGAAGTTTTATCGGCGATTGCGCCATGCTTCCAAGGATGGAGCCATAGGCCCCATAGATGCCACTCCACTCCATAGATGCCATAGATGCCACACGTTGCGGGTGTTCAAATCGATGGCATCTATGGGCGCGAAGAACGATCGCCCCGGAATAACTCGCGCAGCCGACATACACGGTTAAATCGCTCACGCCGTGAAATCGCGCGCAACCCGAGCCCCACCGATTTCGGTTCAACCAGTCGGATCAGCGCTGGTGGTGTTGGCTCCCTGCGCTCAAAGCGTTGGAGACCAGGGCCGCGAAGCGCACCCTTGGTATCGGCCAGGCGAACGATGCCCCCCCACGAGATTCTTCTCTGGGGCAAGGACACACAAGGCGCAACACCAAAACTCGCGCTCGGGGCGGGGGCGCCCAACACGCAAACGATCCGGGAGGGCGACGCCTCCGCTGTGCACAACTTCTAACCGGTGTCTTTTAGGTCCCTACTTTTCAAATTATGCTCTTGCAAGACGCGATAAACGGACGTGTGGGCGCCCGAGCCCTTGCGCTTGGGTCCGTACACACGCGGGTTTTTGTTCCGTGCCTTGCGCCAGCCTGGTTCCCACAACCCGGCCATGCGCGCCGTCAGGTACGCTCGCGTGTCCTCGGGGCTCGCGAGTTGCTTGATAGCCAACGTAAGCCTGGCCGGTGGAATGACGGTGAACACCGAGACCAGTTCTCGGCGGATGCTGTCGAACAGCATGGAGTTCGAGATGTCGTCCACGGACAATGGCTCGGGCTGCGATTGGGCGACGTAGCCTCGGATCACTTGGATGGCGTTGTATATCACCATGCAGAATACTACTTGGAACGCTGTTGCCTCGGGTGTGCTGCCGATCAGCTTCTTGAGACCGAACACAGTTGTCACTTCCTGGAATACAGTCTCGATACGCCAGCGAATCAAGTAGACGTCTATCAGGTCCGCAGCCGGGATCGGTGCCGGATCCCCCGAATCCCTCGCGACGTTGAACAGGTCGGTAACGACAACCAAGTCCTTGTGGTCGGTCCGCAGCCACGTAATTCGACGCACATAGCAGCGTCGCGGGTCGGCGGCGGCGCCCAGCCAACCGTGTTCTTCGATGAGACGCCGGCCCTTCGCGTCGGTGAATGTGGTGGCGCACCGCGCCGGGTCCGGGTGGAAATGCACTTTGGGGTGGTAGCGCAGCACGAAATTCAATCGCGCCTGGCGATAACGGTCGATCTGCACCAAGTCGCAGAACTGGGAGTCCGAAACGATGATCCGTGGGCGCTGCGGGGCCTTCAAGTCGAGATCGGCCAAAAGGTCGGGGACCAAGGGACTGTCGTTGCGCTCGCCATCGGGATGGGCCGCTGCGTTGCGGATCAACCGGGCTACCGGGTCGTAGCCCACCAGAAATTTGGCGCCGAAGAGTTGACCCGCCAACTTGCGAGTAAGCTTGAGCCTTTTCGACACGTGCTTGGTCTTCTTGCCATCGACGATGATGACGTCGTAACCGTGCAGCGACTCCGGCAACGGGTTGAACGGCGTGGGGAAGACTTGGCGAATCCTTTCGCTTGCTTCGGTCAAGAAGGCGATACTCAGGTCGATAGGAAGCCGACGCAACTTGCCGTAGAAAGCCTCCTTGACCGTGGGCAGTTGGTCGTGCTTCTGGGCATCGAGCAGTGCCTTGCGGCCGCTGCCTTCGTGGACCAGAAGCGCGTCGGCGAGGATGTTGACCAAGGAAGAAAAAGAGAGGATATCCTCGTAGCCGCGGCCACGATGTCGTTCGTACATTTCGTCGAGGAATTCGCCCAGCAACACGTACCGCAGAAGATGCAAAACGGCATCGGCCAGAGGAAGTCGAGCGATCGTCTCGCGGACATAGCTGGCCGAAGGGGGACTGATTCGAATCCGAGCAGGGTCGTCCATGACCGCGAGCTCCCAAGACCAACGCCGCGCGCAAACTGCGATTGGAGTCATTCCAACCGCGACGCAGCTTTTCGTTCAGCGTTCTCATGATTAATGTCGGATGCCGCTTGATGTTGCGTGAGTCTGAAGTTGTTCACAGCGGAGGGGCGACGCTCCCGTCGACTGCGCTCGGGGCAGGCCGCTCGACTCCCCTTCGACAGGCTCAGGGCAGGTCGCTCGCGGCAGGCCCGCGGAGCCGCGCAAGCAATGCTTAACGCCTCGCAAAGGAATCGATCCAGCGCAACTCTCTCGAGGGATCGGGCTGTTCATGATCCACAGTCGGAGGCGGATCGCCGAGTAGTTCGGCCATCAGCTTGCGTGGGTCGCGCTTGAGCAATTCCTGGGGTATTCTGTGAACCTCGGCTTTTGAATAGTCCGTGTCGGGAGTGTGTGGCGGGTTGCCGGCGACGGTGGCCAGGATCTGCAGCAGTTCTTCAAAGTGGCTGGGATCGTTGTAAGGCCGCCGGATCAGCGTAAGATCCACGAACCCGCCGTCGACCTGATGCAGTCTGTTGGTCACCGCGTACCACATGTCATCTTGCTCCGGGAACGCCAGAAGTTGCTGCATGGACTGGCATTTCGCCCGCTCGAAGAGCGTCTGGGGTAACCAGAGGTGGAGCACTTCGGTGCGAACGATCAAGCCGGCGTCGGGCAGGTTGGCGAGATCCGGCTTTGCTGCCTGGTGAGACACATGACCGGAAAGTCGGGCCAATCCGATCACGCCCGTGGCGAAGACGATCGCCATCAAAGCCGTGCCTCCCCAGAGCGCCTGAAATCGCCGCAGGGATCGACCAGCGGCGCGAAGCGAGCCTGCCATGGTGCTAGACTCCTGGTTCGGGAGGGGCAACCCCCGCCGGTTTTTGATCCGATTCGCTACACAATGACCAGCGCCAGGGCTTGCGGGGCCGGTGAGACTTCTGCCTGAAGGCGAGGGCCTCACCGGCCGCTTTCTTTGCCTGTGGCACTACCGGCCATGACGCGTCATGAAACGGGGTCCTCAACTTGTGGTGTAGACGCCGAAGATGTTGTCATCGCTCGTGGACGCAAAGTTGAAAAGGACCTTGGTCGACTTGCTGAGCGTCACGCCGGCACCGGCATCGATGTAGAGACCGCCGCCCAGGCCCTGGCCGCTTGCACCGCCCGTGCCGGCGGAGCCGCCCAGCGCAGCGTTGAAAGCAATTAGCGTGGAATCGATCGACGCGGTCGTGGTGCCGAGCACGAAGACGCCGCCGCCGAGGCCGTTGCCGCCATTGCTCCCGGCCCCACCGGCGCCCCCCTGGGCCACGTTGAAGTTGAGGCTGCTGTCGGCGAGGGAGGTGCTCGATGTATCAGTACCGAGACCCAGGAAATTCACCTCGAATGCGCCGGCGCCGCCGCCATTCGCGATGGCGCCGCCCGCGCCGACACCGCCCGCGGATCCCGAACCGCCGGCACCGCCCTCGGCCAGGTTACCGCTAAAGAGGGCGTCCGAGACAGCGGCGGTGGAGTCAACGCCATTGTAGAAGCCGCCGCCGAACCCGCTGCCGCCCGTGCCCGGATATCCGGGGCTGCTGCTGCCGCCGTTGCCGCCAATCGCCTGGTTGCCGCGGAAGCTCACGTCGGTGAGGGTCGTGTCAGCAAAGATTTCCGCGGCGAGGCCGCCGCCTGCGGCCGGAGCTCCGGGTCCTGTGGCGGAGTTGCCGCCGACGGCCTGGTTGCCGCTAAAGACGGTGTTGGTTACCGAAAGCACGCTGGCAAAGTTGACCATGCCGCCGCCCCAGGCCTCGCCGAGGACGGGGTTGGGGTCAAGGCCGCCCACGTTGTCGCCCTGGTCCCCGCCCCTGGCCACGTTGTCGGTAAACGCTGCTGTTGGCGATGGTGAGCGGGCCGGCATTAGTGACGGCGCCGCCCAGAGCCTCACCGCCGTACAGCGCGGCGGAGTTGTTGGCCCCGTTGGCCCCGACAGCCTCGTTGCCGGTGAACGTGCGAGTTGCTGATGGCCAGCGATGGCGCGGCGAAGGTTTCGTTCTCGCCCGTGCTCAGGGCGCCGCCGTTGGTGGTCCTGCCGAGCGCCTCGTTGCCATTGAACGTGGAGTTGGTGATGGTCCCGGGCGAACTGCTGTTGATGGCGCCGCCATTGCCTTCACCAGTCCCCGTCGCGGGGCCGACCGCCTGGTTGCTCAAGAACGCACAGTTGGTCACCGTCAGCAAGGGCCCCTGGCTGTCGATGGCTCCGCCGGCAGAACCCTCGGTGATGGGGCCGGTGATGGGGGCGGCGTATTCGCCACCGGAGGCCAGGTTGTTCGTGAAGAGGGATTGCGTGACGGTGAGGCTGCCGTCATTCTCGATGCCGCCGCCGTTGCCGTAGTTGCCCGAGGAGTCGGCAGTGGCGCTGTCGTCGGACACGACGACCTGGTCGAGGTTCAGGGTAGCGCCCGCGTCGACGAGAATGCCGCCCCCGTTGGCGGCGACTTCCTGGCCATCGGTGATCGTCAGGCCGGAGATGGCCACCTGGCCCGTCGCGACCTCGAAGACGCGGCTGGAATTGTTGCCGCTTACAGACAGCACGTTCGCCCCGGGGCCGTTGATCGTCACACTGTCGGTGATCAGCAATTCGCTCTCCAGCGTGATGGTGCCGTGCAGCCCCTGCGCGAATGCGATGGTCGCGTCGCCGGACTGGATGGCCGCCCGTAGCGAGTAGGCGCCGCTGTCGTTCAGGTTTCCCACCGTGAAGGTGCTGAGCAGCTTCCGGTCCTCCATCACTTCGAGACGAGGCAGGACCGAGCGCCGCGAAAGGGTGGATCTTGATCGAGGGCGCCGCGACCGGGTCGAAGAGCCCGTTGACAACCGCAGATACCAGGGTGCAAACAACATGATGCGAGCCTTTCTGGAAGAAAACCGATCCGCGTGAAAAAAACCAGCTTCGCCCGGCATGCGGATCCACTGCCGGAGCTGGCTGCCTCAATCCCATTCACGGTTCACGGGTGTGCCGCCGAGTTCACCGGCGCGCAGACCGAGCGCCTCGGGCTTTGCCGATTTGGTCAAACTCCTGTTTGGCGGTGAGACTCACCCGCCGATTTATTTGTTGACGTGTTCAGGTCGTCGTGAGATTGCTAGCTATTGACGTCTCCAGCCTTCTTCAGCAATTCCGCCACATCGGCCCAGAGTTTCCGCCATACCTCCCGCTCCTGGGCCGTCAGTTTTGGGAGCGCATCGGCGTCACGTACACTGGCCAGGTCGGGGTCGCGCTGCCAGTGCCAGAGGCTGGCCCGCGCGACCTGGCGATCTTCTGGCTTGCCGGCTTCGAGCTGTTTGGCCCGTCGCTCCAGGTCGGCCCGCAGCCAGGCGAGCGCTTGCTGGCGCAGCCGGCGGTGCTCCTGGTCGTCGAGCTTGTCGGCATCCGCACCTTGACCCGCCGCGGCCATCGCGGCGGAGCAGGCGGCGCTATAACGATAGCCGGTTTTCAGGTCGTCAGCCGGTTTCGGGTCGGCGGTGAAGGCTTCGGCGTAGAGTCGGGCGGCGGCGACGTGCCGGCGCTTGAGCCGGCACACGTACGCGAGGCCGAGGCGTTCGCGGTTGTCGGCGGCCGTGGCTTTCCCTGCGAGAACGCCGGCGAGCTTGGCCTCCAACCGCACCAACCGTTCGGCGTCTGCTACCCACTGGGCAGACGGGTAGCGCCAGTCTTTGCGCTTGCTGCCTGAGGCGTGACCTCGTTTATAGAAATCGAGAGAATCAGATAATCGGCCCTGCAATTGAAGAATAGCGCCCAGGTTACAGTTCGCCTCGGCATAGTAATCCGCTTGAAGATCGATGGCCTTCCTGTATTCGGCACTGGCTTCGTCCAAGTGGTTCTTGGCCTTGAGAGCGATGCCGAGGTTGTAGTGGGCCAATGCGAACTTGGGATCGAGCTCGATGGCCTTGCGGTATTCGGCGATGGCCTCGTCCAACTGGTTCTTGGCCAGGAGTGCCGCGCCGAGGTTGATGTGGGCAACGCTGGAATCTGGACGTATCGCCAAGGCTGTTCGATCACAGCCGATCGCTTCTTCCAGCATCACGGGGGATCGATCCTTGGCGTCATAGAGCATCTTTCCCAGACTATAATGAATCCCAAAATCCGTCAGGTGACGGCCGCGCGCCCAGCGCAGCAGGGCCAGCGCTTCGTCGCGGTCGCCTTGGACAACAAGACGGTTGGCCAATCGCCAGAGACGGGAAGGTCGCAGGGACATGCGCCGTGCTTGGCCGCTCAAGGCCCGCAGTGCCGCGGCGTCCCCGGCAATGGCCGCGACCCGAAGCTGCTGCCGCCACGGATCGTCATCCGCCGCCGTCGCGATCGCCGCCACCATGTTCGCCGCCTCCAATTCCCGCGCCGCAATAGCGCTCGCGTGCCAATCGTCAAGTGCCACGATCAGGGCCTCGCGGATGGCGGGTTGTTCCGCACGGATGCGCCGCGCCAGCTCCTCGGTTCGTCCCGGCGTGACCTCCAAACCGTAGGCCGCGCAAGCCGCGGCATACTTCGTCACCGCGCCGGCATCGTCGAAATGGGTATCGATCCAGCTCGAACCCGTCATGCGTGCGTCATCCAGGTCGCGCAACAGGTTTGCCGTCCGCTGCGCCTGCGCCCGTTGCTGTCCGGTCCGTCGCCGTTCGTCCTGCACCCGCTCTTGCAGACGGGCGTCGGCGGTTCCGGTCCTCAAGGCGGTCTCCGCCTGGTCGAGCGACGCTTCGGCCTGGCGCCACAGCGCCAGCGCGGCGTCCGCTTCCTGGCTCGTCACGCTCGACGCCTCAGCAGCCTGCTTTCGCAACTGCTCGGTCTTGATCAAGCATCGCGCTCACGGTTTGTTCCGTCTCGGCCCGACGACCCGACAGCTCTTTGCGACGCGCTGCCTGGTCCAGGACCGCCCAGCTCACGCCGGCGCCCGCCAGCAGCAACACCAGGGCCGTCGCCGCGGCGATCCGCAGCCCCGCCTTGTGCCGCTGCGTGAACTTGCGGAAGCGATACCAGGCCGACGGCGGGCAGGCTGCCACCGGCTCGTCATGCAAGTAGCGATCGACGTCCCGCGCCAGCTCGTTGGCTGTCTCGTAGCGGCGGTTGCGGTCCTTGTCGAGCGCCTTCATGACGATCCAGTCGAGCTCGCGACGCAAGAGTCGGCAGAGCCGCTTCGGATCGCTCTGCCGCTCGGCCGACACCGTGAGGGCTGCCTGGCCCAGCGTGCTCAGACGGGTGCTCGGGCTGGGCGGGTCCTCTTCCCGGATGATCCGCCGCATTTCGTCGTAGCCCACCGTGCGCATCCGTTCCTTGTCAAACGGCGTAACCCCCGCGAGCAGCTCATACAGCAGCACGCCCAGCGAGTAGATGTCGCTCCGCGTGTCGACGTCCAGGCCGCTCAACTGGGCCTGCTCGGGGCTCATGTACATCGGCGTGCCGACCATCTGCGCGAAGCCGGTAAATAGCGTCTTGTCCGTGAGCTGCTGCCCCAGTGCCTTGGCGATGCCGAAGTCGATCACCTTGACGACCGGCACGCCGTCGTGCAGCGTCACCATGACATTCGAGGGCTTCAGGTCCCGGTGGATGATGCCCTTGTGGTGCGCGTGCTGCACGGCATGGCAGACGTGCGTGAACAGTTCGAGGCGCTCTCGAGTGGTCAGGCGGCTCTGATCGCAGTAGTCGGTGATCGGCACGCCCTTGACCAGCTCCATGACGAAGTGAGGGCGGCCCGAGGCAGTCTCGCCGGCGTCGAGCACCCTGGCGATGTTCGGATGGTCCATGAGCGCCAGGGCCTGGCGCTCCGCCTCGAAGCGGGCGATTACCTGGCGGGTGTCCATGCCCGGCTTGAGGACTTTCAGGGCCACCTTGCGGCGGACCGGTTGCTGCTGCTCGGCCATGAACACCAGGCCGAAGCCCCCCTCGCCGATCTGTTCCAGCAGCTTGTAGGGGCCGATGATCGTACCGGGGCGTTCGGCACCGGGCTGGTCTCGCGTGACGTCTTGCTGCTCGGCACCGCCCAGGAAAGCGCCCGCATCCCGATTTGCCCGCAGCAAATCCTCGACGCGTGCACGCAAGGCCGGGTCGGTCCCGCATGCTTGGTCGAGAAGGCGCCTGACCTCGTCGGCGCCCTTGCAGTCCAGGGCTTCGAGGAAGATCACTTTGGCATCGGTCTTGGCGTCGCTCATGAATGGTCCCCGATCATATTCCGTTACTCAATGCCCCGTTTCCGGCCAAACCCGCCAAAGAAATTCCGGAAGCTTCAATCGGCGTTTGAACCGGCGTCCTGACTGAGACGGGCATAAAGCCAAGCGCGAGCATAGGACCATTGACGCTCTGCGGTCCGCTGAGACAGCCCGAGGAAGACGGCGGCATCGCGCAAGGTGAGCCCCGCGAAGAAGCGCAGGTTCACCAGTCGGGCGGAGTCGGGATCCTCCTCGGCAAGCTGGATGAGCGCGTCGTCCAGCGCGATCAGCTCTTCGTCATTGGTGTCCAGGGCGATTTCGATTTGGTCAAGGTCGACGCGGTGGCGTTCACCCCCTCGTTTGGCACGCTTCTTGTCGCGTGCGCGATTGAGAAGAATCCGCCGCATCGCTTCAGCCGCCGCCGCAAAGAAATGGCCCCGACTGTCCCAGCGCTGAATTTTGGCCGCGTCGACCAGCCGGAGATACGCGTCGTGGACCAGGGCGGTGGCCTGGAGCGTCTGCCCGGGCTTCTCCTGCGTCAGCCTGAAGGCGGCCAGCTTGCGCAGCTCGTCGTAGACCAGCGGCAAGAGTTGCTCGGCGGCGCGCGGGTCGCCCTGCTCGATCGCAGACAGGATGCGGGTAACATCGCTCAACGCGTAACTCCGCCATGGGACCTTAGCTGCGAGCAAACCGCGAAGCGGCTATTCTTCACCGATGAGCCTAAGCAGTGTAAGGACTTACGTCAACGGACGCGCTCCCACTGTGATCGAAGTGCTTTGAAGCTTTGCGTAATGAAGAGGACCAGCGTTGACCAGAATTGTGGTCTATGGTATCGTTGCCGTATCATGGCCTGGAAGGTCGTCGTCAGGGAGTCCGTAATTCACGATCTCCGTTGGTTCGGCCGCAAGGACGGCCGGCTCCTGCTCGCCGCGGCCGAGGAGCGGTTGGCCGCCGATCCAGTCGGCGAGACGAAAAACCTGAAAACGCTCCGGCCCAATCCGGTCGCCCAGCGCGAGCTGAGACTCGTTGGCAAGTACGGCGTCGTCTTCAACGTCGACGTCAAGGCTGAGGTCGTCACGATCATCCTAGTTGGGGAAAAGCGCGGGGACGCATTGATTGTCCAGGGCGAGGAGTTCCGAGCACACGATGAAGATTATTCCCCTGAGTGAGGCCAAAGCGAATCTCAGCCGCTACGGGCGACTCTGCCACGAAGAACCGGTCATCGTCACGGTCAATGGCGCACCGGCGTTTCAGCTCGTTCCGCTCGGAGAGGATGACGACCTGATCGATCGTCTGCTGGCGCACAATCCCGCGTTCGGCAAACTCCTGGAGCGCCGGTTGAAGGAACGCACCGTGAGCGTCAAGGCCGCGGCTCGACGGCTTTAGGGGTTCCATGCCACCCATCAAGTTTCACGACACGCATCGTTCGGCGGGAGCAGACCGAGCGCCAGGGCTTGCGGGGCCGGTGAGACTTCTGCCTGAAGGCGAGGGCCTCACCGGCCGCTTTCTTTGCCTGTGGCACTACCGGCCACAACCCATCGTGAAGCGCGATGTTCACGTAACGGTGTAGGTTCCGAAGATGTTGTCGTTGCTGGTGGAGGCGTGGTTTCCCTTGATCTTGGTGGACGCGTCGAAAGTGAGCGTCCCCAAGCTGTAGACGCCGCCGCCTATGCCCTGCCCGTCGCTGCCCCCAGTGCCCGCCGCGCCGCCGTCGGCGCTGTTTTGTGCGATCGTGCTGAGCGTGACGGTGAGCGTTGCGCCGGCGTCGTTATACAGGCCGCCACCCAGCCCGTTGCCGCCGTCCCCGCCCGCGCCCCCGCGCCCCCCTGGGCCTGATTCCTGTTGATGGTGTTGGTGCTGACGCTGGCGGAGCTCCCTGTTAAGACGGAGACGCCGCCACCTGTGCCGTCGCCTCCATTGCTGCTCGACCCGCCGGCGCCACCGACGGCCCGATTGCCAACGACTGTGCTGTCGTTCAAAGTCAGAGAACAATCGTCCGGAGCACCGTAGATGACGCCGGTGCCGACGTTGATGCCGCCGCCCACGCCGACGCCGCCAGTGGAACCGGAGCCTGCTGCCCCGCCGATGGCCTGGTTGTCAGAGAGGGTGGTGTCGCTCACGGTCAGAGACGAGCCAAATGCGAGGTCGATACCGCCGCTCACGCCAGGGGCACCCACCGAGTCGCTGCCGCCGGCCCCGCCCTGAGCGACGTTGTCGGCGAGCGTGCAGCCGGTCACAACGGCCGAAGGGACGACAATCAGGGAGATACCGCCCCCTTCCCCGATGCTGCCGGCACTGCCGGGCGCTCCTGCGCCGCCGACAGCCTGATTGCCGGTGAGCCTACTATCGGCAACGGTCACGGTGGCGGTGGGCACGAGGTTGGGGAGGCAGAAGATGCCACCGCCGGCGCTCGCACTGCCGCCCGAGACAGTCTGTGATGGGACGGCGCCTGCGGCCAGCGGCGTGCCAACCGCCAGGTTGTCGGTGAGAGTCGAATTGCTCACGCTCAGGCTCGAGAAATCGTTGATGCCGCCGCCCTGCCCGGAGCCAAAGTTGGTTACGCCGTCACCGCCGGCTGCACCGGTGGCTGCGTTGTCGCTGAGCATGCAGTTCGTGACGGTCATGGTTGCACCAACGATCGAAGAATTGCTGAGCGCACCACCACCCGCACTCGCGCCGGCGATGCCGCCCTCGGCCTGGTTTCCGGTAAAGGTGCTGTTACTGATCGTCGAAGGGCTGCTACTGTTGAAAGAAACGTCGATCGCACCGCCCAGTGCGAGGATGTAACCGGGAGCGGTGGGATTGTTGGCACCGACGCCGACGGCCTCGTTGGCGTCGAAGGCGCAGTCGGTGACGGTCAGGTCTCCGGACGAGGTGTCCTCGATTCCACCGCCGAACCCACCGCCGGCCGAATTGCCAAGGGCCTCGTTGTTGGTCAACTTGCAATCGCTGATGCTGAGCGCGGCGCTCCCCTCGAGCAGGATGCCGGCTCCCACGTTCGCCAGGCCCTCGGTGATGGTCAGCCCGGTGATGGTCACACTGGCGCTGCCGCTGACGTCAAAGATCCGGCTGGCGTTGCTGCCGCTGATCGCGAGTTTGCCGGAGCCCGGGCCCTCGATGGCGAGATTTTCGGTAATCGCCAGCTCGCCGCTGGTGAGCACAATCGTTTGGTCGCTGAGACTCTTGGCGAAAACAATCGTGTCGCCGCTGCTGGCTGCGGCGATGGTCGACCGGAGCGAGCCGGCGCCGCTGTCGGAGACGCTGGTCACCGTCAAGGTGCTGAGCAAGCTCCGGCCCTCCAGTCCTTCCAGGCGCGGCAGGAGCGAGCGCCGCGAAAAGGTTGGTCTTGATCCAGGGCGCCGCGACCGAGTCGGAGGGCCCGTTGTCAACCGCCGATACCAGGGTGCAAAGAACATGATGCAGGCCTTTCTGGAAAAGTACCGATCCGCGTGAAAAAACCAGCTTGGCCCGGCGCGGATCGATCGCCGGAGCTGGCTCGAGCGCGCTCACAGATTCGGTGAAGCCGTCACTTTGGTCACGCGCCTCATCCCTGGAGACCTAATCGTGACCGGAGGCCGACAGGTAACCGAGATTCCGGATTCTTTTGACTGCCAGGCGACTGGGGTGTGGTGTCGGCATGTCGCGTGCGGTCGTTCCGCTCTCGGTCCCCGGGAAAGGGCTGAAGCGAGGTCCGTCTTTTCAGCGAGCGAACGGGTCGGCCGGGAAGACCGGGTCGTAGAGGATCACCGCCTCGGCTTCATTGCGCAACAGGCGGATTTCCAGCTCGTCCCAGAAGGCGACGGGTTTCTCATTCGGCTTGTACGTCCGGAACCGATCGAGCCAGCGGAGGGCCTCCGCGCGATGCCCGAGTTGATGATGAGCCAGGGCCAGGAACACCCAGTCCTGGGGTAGACTCTCGCCACCTCGCTCTCGGATGCTCTCCTCCAGGCGGCGAATCGACTCCTCGAACCGTCTGGCGCGGTAGAGCGCGGCGCCGAGGGTGTTCAAGTAGGCGGGCCTCGCCGTCGCCGGCGCGAGTTTCAGCGCTCGCTCGGCCAGGCGGACGGGCACCTCGGGGTCGGCAAGCGAATCCGGCCCCAGTACGCAAATCCAAGCGACGTTACCGTCAATATAAGGATCATTCATGGCGCCGAATCGACCGAGCAGGTCGGAGCACGCTTGTCGCAGGCCGGCCTGGTCGCCTTGGGCCGAGCAGCGACAAGGCATGAAAGGAGCGAATTCGGAGGTCCTCCGGCGTAAGCCGCATCGCACGGGCCAAGTCGGCGGTGGCTCGCTCTGGCTGGCCGCGGGCGACGCGAAATGCACCGCGAACGCTCCAGCTACGAGCGTTATACGGCCGCGCGCGGACGACCTCGTCGAATGCGGCCTCGGCCTCGTCCCACTGCCCCCGCTCGATCAAGACACGACCGCGGGCGATCGGATCGGTACCGAACGGAATCGGATCGAGCTTCGGTCCGCCCCGCTGTCTCCGGCGGACCACCCCGTTGCTCAAGTTGCTGGCGGCGCTCCTGCCAGGCCGCGTTGTCGAGCGCCTGGATCGTGCCGTGTTCCGCGTCGAGGGTCAGCCCGGTGAGGACCTCTACCCAGGTGGCGATCCGATCGAGGTCGTCAGGCAGTTCGGGTACTTTTCGGAACAGCCGCACCCCCTGATCGTCGCATCCGGTCAGGAAGTTATTGCCGTCGGGGCTGAAGGCCACGGTACATCACGTGCGTTGGGATGTGGGATGGGTGGACCAAGGGGCATTCCGGAGGCGGCGTCCCAGAGCCGCACGTTCCCGTCATGGCCGCCCGTGAGCACGATCGTACCGTCGGGGCTGAATGCCACGGCCATGACCCGAGCCTTGATGCAGGAGCGGAGCCGTGCGGAGTGTCCCTGTCTCGACGTCCCAGAGCCGCGCCCCGCCATCCTCGCAGCCGGTGAGGATGGTCTTGCCATCCGGGCTGAACGCCACCGAAGTGACGTCAACAAGGATGCACGAAGGGCTGGCCAAGCGGCGTTCTCTTCGCCAGGTCCCACACCTGTGCCGAGCCAGTAACGAGCTGGCTACAAAGGACTTGCCGTCGGGGCTGAAGGCCCCGGTATCGAGACGCCGCCCGCGTGTCGAATCGGTTGACCCAGGGACGTCCCGGTCAATGCGTCCCAGAGCCGCACGCATCCGTCGTCGGCCCCGGTCATCATCGTCTTGCCATCGGAACAGAATGCCACCATGTCGACATCGCCCTCGTGTTGGAGCGCCGGTCCGATGGGCTTTCCGGTGACCGCGTCCCAGAGCCGCGCCGTCTTGTCGCCGCCCCCGGTGAGGAGCCGCGTGCCGTCGTGGCTAACGGCCACACGCACGTCCGCGGCCTTGACGGTGCATCAGGATCGGCTCGATGATCTCGCCGGTCGTCGCGTCCCAACGCCTCACCGTGCCGCCGCGTGCTCGCGCTGAAGATCCACTTGCCATCGGGGCTGAAGGCCACTCTGTGGCCCACGTCTTGACGATCGAGAATCAGCCCGAAGGGTTGGCCGGGGTCGGCATCCCAGAGCCGCACTGTGTTGTCGCTACTGGCGGTGAGAAAGATCTTGCCATCGGGGCTGAAGGCCACGGTCACGACCGAGCCCTGATGCACCAGGGGTGGTCCGATGGGCTGGTTGGTCACCGCGTCCCAGAGCCGCGCCGTCTTGTCCTCGCTCCCGGTGAGTACGGTCCTGCCATCGGGGCTGAAGGCCACGGCCCGGATTTTCAGTCGATGCCGAATGGGCTGCGCCGACGTGTTTCCCGGTCGCCGCGTTCCACCGCTGCACCGTGCCGAAATAGCTCCCGGTGACGATGGACTTGCCGTCGGGACTGAACGCCGCCGCCATCACATAGTCCGAATCCCTCAAGGGCTGACCGATGGGACGACGGGTGGCGGCGTCCCAGAGTCGCGCCGCTGCCGTCGCTCATGGTGAGGAGGGACTTGCCGTCGGGACTGAACGCCACCGAGTCGACCGGCGCCTGATGCACGAAGGGCTGACCGATGGGACGATGCGTGGCGGCGTCGCAGAGTCGCGCCATGTTGTCGCCGCCCCCGGTGAGAATGATCTTGCCGTCGGGGCTATAAGCCAGGCACCAGACGTCCTCCCACCCATCCGGGAAGGGCGATCCGACGGGTTGGCCGGTGGCGGCATCCCAGAGTCGCGACTTTCTTGTCGCGGCTACGAGTGAGGATGTTCTTGCCGTCAGGGCTAAACGCCACGCTCGTGAGCACGCCCTCGTGCCGGATGGGCTGGCCGATGGGCTGGGCGGTCGCGACATCCCAGCGTCGCGCGATACCATCCTGGCCCCCGGTGAGGACGGTCTTGCCGTCGGGGCTGAAGGCCACGGCATAGACGGGACTTTCGTGGGACAAAACCCCCTTGAGTCGGGCGTGATGAGGCCGCCACGCGGCCAGGTTGGCCCGCGCGGCGTGCTGCCAGACCGGATCGCCGGCTTTCACCGCCGACCGCCAGCTCTCGACCATCCAGAGCAAGCCCGGGCTGATCTCCCCTTTCTCGAAGGCCGCCTGGCCGCGGTCGAAGTTGCGGATCGCCAGGAGACGGTTCGATTCGGCCAGTGAGGTCGTGAGGTTGTCCGCCAGGGCGGATTTTTCCTGAGTAGCCTTGGTCTGTGCGAGCGCGAAGTGGCGCTGCCGGTCGGCGTAGAGAAGGGCCAGCACCGCCACGGCCACGAGCGCCGCGGCCACCGTGGCGATTGAGGCCGCCACCGATGGGTTGCGGCGGCACCACCGCCGCGCCTGCTCCAGCGCCGACGCCCGCCGCGCCAGGATCGGCCGGTCGGCCAGGTACCGCCGCAGGTCGTCGGCCAATTCGGAGGCCGTCCGGTAACGGTCGGACGGGTCCTTGGCGATCGCTTTCAAGGCGATCGTCTCCAGGTCGCTCGGGATTCGCGGGTCGATCTGCCGCGGCTTCGAAGGCTCCTCGTGGAGGATCTTGTCGATCATCACGGACCGCTGGTCAGCCGCGAACGCCGGCTCGAGCGTCAGCATCTCGTACAGCGTCAGCCCCAGCGCGTAGACGTCGGAACGCGCGTCGCCCTGGCCGCGGAACCGCTCGGGGGCCATGTACCGCAGTGTGCCCACGATGTCGCCGGTCTGGGTCAAAGCCTCGGTCCCCTCGGCCTTGACCAGGCCGAAGTCGGTGACCCAGATGGTCCCCTGCAGGTCGAGCAACAGGTTCGACGGCTTGATGTCGCGGTGCAGCAGCTTGTGGTGATGCGCGTACGCGAGCGCCTCGGCCGCCTGCACTCCGAGCCGGGCCACGCTTCGATAGTAAGGAGACCCCGACTGGCCCAGGATCGACGAGGCGGAGGAAGACGGGCCAGGGCCCGCTTCAAGGGGGGTGGTCGCGGAATCCTTACCGGCAGGCGGGGGGCGCGACGCCGGCACCGACACCGTCTCCGCCGGGGCCCCGCTCTGGCCGGCGAACCGCCCAGACAGCAGCTCGATCGCCACGCTGGCCGCCGAGGCGGGGTCGCCCAAGGGGACGGATGACGGTGCTGGCTCGGCGCGGTTGCACCCGCGCAGCCGCTTGACCTCGCGGAGCACAGCGTCCAGGCCCTGGCCATGGATGTATTGCATGGCGTAGTAGTGCACCCCGTTGTGCTCGCCGACGCCGAAGACCGGCACGATGTTGGTGTGATGGAGCATGGCGGCAGCGCGGGCCTCGCGCTGGAACCGCTCGAGCTGGTTGGGGTCGTGCAGGCGGTATTGCGGCATGACCTTCAGCGCCACGTGCCGGCCCAGGCTTTCTTGCACCGCTTCGTAGACGATGCCCATGCCGCCGCGGGCGATCTCGCGCACGATCTGGTAGTCGCCCAGCCGCTCGGGCATTGCCAAAGCGGTCTGGGGCCGCGGTGCAGTCACCCCGAGCGCCTGGTCGGCCCCGCTGCCGAACTTTTCGATCGCGACCAAGGCTGGGAACAGCTCGTGGATCTGCTCGGCGAGCTCCGGGTATTTCCTGGTGTACTCGCTCACGGGCGGCCGCTCGCCGCGGCGGTACCGCTCGGCAAACTCGTCGGCAAGCAGGTTGAACAGGTCGGGACCGGAACTCGACTCGCTCATGGTGTTGACTCCGCCCACCCGCCGAGGCTGGTGAGAATCTCTTTGAGCCTTCGAAGGGCCCTGACGTAACGCATGCCGGCCGCCTTTTCCTTGATGTCGAGAACCTTGGCGGTCTCGCCCACGGTGAGCTGCTCGAAGTGCCGCAAGGCCAGCACCTCGCGATCAATCGGGTCCATGGCATTGAGCGCCGTCTGAAGCTGGACCTTTCTCTCGGCACGGACAGCCGCTTCGCTCGGGCGGGTCGAGTGTCCCAGCAACTGCGCGGCCAGGGCCGCGGATGTCGCCCCCGGCAGCGACCCCTGGTAGAGCGAGACCTCACGCCTCGCGTCACGCATCCGGGCCCCGAGGTGGTGCCGGTGCAGGTCTCCCAGCTTGTGCCCCGCGACCGCGCGAAGCCAGAGGAAGAATGGGGTGTCAGGCTGCGTCACATAGGAACCGAGGTGCTGCCAGGCCTCGAGGCAAACATCCTGGACGACGTCGGAGGGATCAACCCGGCCCTGCAGCCGCGGGTCCAGCCGGAAGCTCACCATCCGGCGCAGCCGCGCTCGATACCGCTTCATCAGCTCCGTCCAGCTCCCGGGGTCGCCGGCGGCGGCCTGTTTCACCAGGTCTTCGACATCACTTGAGTCCGCTGGCATCGAGAGCATCATAATATCTTAATCGCGGCGCGGGCTGCCGTGGTAACCGGCACGTGCAAAATAACGAGCGGTCACGCGCCGAAGCGAGGTCCGCATCCCAGGCCAAACCGATCACCAAGAACCAAGGACGGTTGAACCGCGCAGCTTGACTAGGCGCGTAACGGTTTCCGTCCCAAATACAACGAGGTCAACCCATCGTCCGTTTGAACCTAGCGGCGCTTTCGCTGAGAGCCCAGCGACACTAAGATGTGACAATGGGCAAGCTCTTTGAGCAGATTCGCTCGGCGGTGGCGAACGATCGGTTTTTCGTCGCCTGGCACGCCGACGAAAGGTGCGAGGATCGCGGAATCACGGCTTGGCAATTGGTAGCGGGCCTCGGAGACGCCGAGCTGGTCCGCGAGCGTCCCAGGAGCAAACCCAATCCTTCGGTGGTGGTCCGGCAAATCCTTGAGGACGGGAGTGAGGTCGAAGTGATCTGGTCGTGGTTAAGTGAAACGAGCCAGGCTAAGCTTGTCACTGTTTATCTTGCGGAGTGAGGGACATGAAGGAACGACGGGAGAAGCGTAAGCGCTGGGTGCGCCGCGGTCGATATGCCGTCGAAGTTGAGGTCGAAGTGGTTTATCCCACCGGAGATCCATCCGAACCGTGTCTGGAGCCGGCCACGGTGCGCTTGCTCGACGAGGTCGCGCCGCGCCGAGAAAGGGGACGTCGCCTACCTCAAGTCGGTCGGCGAGGTATTTCGGGCGGTTCCTACGCGAACAAAGAGGACTTAAAATCCTCTGGGCGGGAACGCCCGCGTGGGTTCGATTCCCACCGCCGGTAAAAAAGGTCACCAAAACACTGGGCCGGCCAGTCGCCGGACCTGCAAATGCGGCCGTCTACCCCGCGGGCAAATGGTATGATGGTCAACTGGTGTGTGAACGCCCATGACCCACGCGAGGAATTCGGGAGGCAGCCATGCAAGCCGTTACGTTAAAGGACGCCAAGCGAAATCTTCCGCGGCTGGTTGAACAGGTACTGGAGGATGCCGAGCCCCGGATTGTCGTCACCGATACCGGCGGGCAAGTCGTGCTGATGCCGCTGGATGAGTTCAATTCCTGGAAAGAGACGCTCTATTTGCTTGGCAGCCCCGCGAATGCCGCGCACCTTCGCCGTTCGATCGCGGAAGCCGAATCAGGGCAAGCGCAGCCGCGGGACCTGGGCCCGGAATGAACCTGACGTTCACTCCGTCCGCCTGGGACGATTACCAGTGGTTTCTGGAGCATGACCGAAAGCTGCTCAAGCGAATCAACCAACTGATTCAAGGCACGCTTCGGACTCCGTTTGAGGGCATCGGCAAGCCCGAACAACTCAAGGGAGATCTCAGCGGATTCTGGTCGCGACGCGTTACCGATGAGCACCGTTTGGTTTACACGGTGAAGAACGAGGACCTCATCGTCATAGCGTGCCGTTACCATTATGTCCGTTGAGCGAATCCGTAAGAGAAATTGGACTGCCGCCAGTAGGAATGCTCCAGGAATTGTCCAACGACGGCCGGCCGTTGGTTGCCGCGGGCACTGCGAGGCTGCGGAGGGCGCGCCATAATCGCGTCCGCACGGTCTATCGCTTTTCCCTCGCCGTTATCCCATCAGTTGATTTTGTCCCACCCGGCGTGCGTGTCAGCTACCACGCGAGACCATCGCGCTCCGCAGGGGTCGACCGGCTGTCGTCGGTTGGGCGGCTCCGCCATCCCGCGCCTCTAATCCCGCCCTCGTCCGCCTTTTTAATATGAAATATTATAAACATGATTTATTTAGCGGGCTCAAGTCTCCCCAGGTGAACCGGGCCACGCCGAACGCTGAGCGTGCCGGCGTGGCGAATGGTAGACGCTGAGGACCTAAAATCCCCAGTGTGTGCCATCCAAGGAAATCTGCCATTTTGCTAAGTTCCCGAGGGAGGATTCCTGCTCGTAACGCGACGGTCCACGCACCGGACGGCCGAGGCGTATAATCGCTGGTCGACAGCGTCTCTTGCGGCCGTGTTCGTGCGTCCGGGCTTGGCTCCCGCGGAGCTGCATGCTGCGTGCTCAACGCCTTACGTCAGTTTGCTTGTTCCAAGTGTCAAGCCGATACCCGTCCTTGTGTTCCGTGTTAACAAACCAAGGGCAATCGAAGCGTTTTTCTCTACCTTTGGGAATTCGCTGACGACCGCTTTGGTACATCACGCCAGAAACTCTAAGGATTCGTTGCTTACGCTCCACAATTCTGAAAGGGTTGCCATGCACCCGCTCGCAGGAATCCTGGCCATACAAATCGGATCGCTGGTCGGAACCGGTCATTTCGGCCAAGACCAGGAGATGAAGTTTTCCGATTGCCCGGCGGCGGTCCGCAAGTCGCTCGAGGCGCAGGCCAAGGGGGCGAAGATCGAGAAAGTTGTCAAGGAAACCGGAGACGACGACCAGGTTGTTTTCTGGGCCGAAGTCAAATTGAGCGGCCGCCCCTACGCGGTTGGCGTCCTGGAGGACGGCACGCTGAGTGAGCTGAATCTTGCGGTTGACACCGCTGAAGTCCCGCTCGAGGGCTGCCCGGCTGCCGTGCAGGTGACGCTCAAGAACGAGTCGTTTGGCGAGAAGATCGCACACGTCGGGAAGGACGTGAAGTACGGCGTGACCATCTACGAGACGACTGTCGCGCACAAGGGCAAGTCGTACGTCGTCGTGGTGGCCGAAGACGGAACGCTGGTGGAAAAGGTGCTGGTGATCACGGACGAAGAAATCACACTCGAGAAGTGCCCCGTAGCGGTGAGGGTCTCGCTTCGCGACTACGCCGAGGGGGGCACGATCGGGACGATCACGCGGTCCACGGGGATCGAAGGCCAAACGTTCGAGTCGGAGGTGAAGCTCAAAGACAAGGTCTACGTGATCGAGGTTTCGGAGGATGGGCACCTCATCTCGAAATCGCTCGAAGCGGCTGAAGAATGACGGGAGGTTGTCTTAGCGAATGGAGAGTGCGATTCCCAGCTCCTGGATTGCGCGACTCACGTGGCCCTGTGCTCGGCCGTGGCCCATGGTGTAACCTCCCTGGTTGCTCAACTGCATATTGATACCCTGAAGGGTCCGTAATGCATGGCTCATTCGGGCGTCGGACTGGGCCTGCGGCATCCGCCCGGCCCCGCCTAAGCCTCCGCGACCGCCAAATCCGCCCTGGCCCATCCCCATGCCTCCGCCACCGCCGAATCCGCCCTGGCCCATCCCCATGCCTCCGCCACCGCCGAATCCGCCCTGGCCCATCCCCATGCCTCCGCCACGGTTCATGCCGCCGCTATAACCCACGCCGCTGTAAATCATCGACCGGTGCGACAGTTGGCGGATGGCCATCGAAACCTGCTGCATAGCCCGAGCGCGGTGGCCCGCGTAGTCGTGATCAATCCGCGCGAGTTGGTACTGCACCGATCGCAGCCGCGCGACGATTCCGCGGTTATAGCCCTGCGACCGCCCATAACCGTAGCCGCTGCCGTAATAACGATTGCGGTAGCCGGAACCGTAGCCGTAAGCGCGGTAGAGGCGCGCGTTTCGGCCGGACCCGTAGGTGTAGCCATTTCCGTTGACGCCATAGGGATTGGTGGTGCTCGCCGCACCTGCAAGAGTACCGAGAGGCGCCGTGCGGCTCCCGGCATTCACGCCGCCCGAATTGACATTGGTGCTCGCAGTCCCAGTATTGGTCGCGACCGTACCAGTCCGCGTATTGGTCGCGCCCGCTGTACCAGTCCGCGTACTGGTCGCGCCCGCTGTACCACTCCGCGTAGCTGCCGAGTTGTTCGCGGCAAGCTTCCCGCCGTTGTTTGATTGCACCATGGCATGATTGACATGGGAACCCGAGCTGTTGGCGTTGTTGTGCGGCGTGCTTGAGGAGCTGCGTGCGTATGACGTGTTGGCGCGCGCCGGCGTCCTAACTCGAGGCATACGCGGCGCTTTGTATCCGCCCCGCGGCGCGGAAACGCGTGGTGCGCGACCGCCCCCGTGGGCTCCTCCATGACCACCTCCGCGTCCGGCCCAGCAATTTCCGGCGGTCGACACAAGCAACCCGGCGCACATCGCTGCCAGTAAGGTCGCGCGAACGTAACTCGGATCGTTTCTCATGGTGACTGATCCTGACCAGAGCGAGCCTGCAGGGATGAGCGCAAACAACGCAGCCGTCTAGCGCAGCCAGAAGGCCGGTCGACACTCCGCTTGCGAGAATATGCGCTCGGATAAAAGATCAAACCCCGCAGCGGGTCGAAGGTGTCGCAACTGTGTCGAACTCGGCTGCGGCCGCACCTCGAGGTGCGCATCAAAAGACAAACGCCGCGGCTCCCCTTGACATTCCCGGCGGGATCGTCACACTGAGCCGCCTTTCTTTCGCGAAGACCACCTGACACATGGATGTAGAGGGGTGGCAGTGTGACGGTGCGCACATCGAGCCGCAAGGCGAGAGCCGGTGGGATCCCGCGCTCGATCGGACTTGTTCTAGTGGTCGCGCTGGCTGTGGTCAGCAACGCGGCGGCCGACGACGAGGGTGCGCGCGGCAAGACCGCACCAGGCGGTGGAGCGCCCGATCCAGAACCGCCTCATCGCGTCGTCAAGCGCTACGAAATCGGTCAAGGGCCACGGTCATACTGGATTTTCGAGCCAGACGAGCCCAAGCCCGACGCGCGGGCGCCGGTGGTCGTGTTTCTGCACGGCTGGTTTGCCGTCAACCCGGGGTTCTACGGCGCCTGGATCGACCACCTGGTGCGTAACGGTACGATCGTGATCTTTCCCCGTTATCAAAACGACGTGGGCACGCTTCCCCTGGATTTCCTGCCTAACACTCTGGCCGCGGTGCGCGACGCCTTGGCGGTCTCGCACGACGGCGTTGGGCATGTTCGCCCCGATCCGGCGCGGTTCGTCTTGATCGGTCATTCGGTGGGCGGCACGCTGGCCGCGCAGATGGCCGCGCTTGCGTCCGATCCGCACGCCGGTCTGCCGGTGCCGCAAGCGCTCGTGGTCTTGATGCCCGGTGAAATCGTCCCGATGAGTCAGCCCAGCCTGTCGCGCATTCCCGCAACAACACTCTTGATCGTCGCCGTCGGTGAGGAAGACCTCGTTGTCGGCGACCGGCGCGGCCGTCAGATCTTTACAGAGGCGAGCGCAATTCCAACCGCGCGGAAACGGTTTATCCTCTTCCGCTCCGATCGTCATGGTTCGCCACCCCTGGTTGCCGACCATACGGCGCCGACTGGCGTTCATCCGCGGCTCGATAACGGCGAGGGCGTATTCCGCTGGCTGCAACTGAGCGTCGGCGATGTGAATGCGCTCGACCATGCCGGCTTCTGGAGAATCACCGATCTGACGATCGCCGCTGCGTTCGCCAAAAAAACTCTCGACGACGCAACGGAAGACGACGAACGGTTTCGCCATTTGGGCTTCTGGAGCGACGGCCGCAAAGTCAACCCGCCGATCGTCGGCGTCGACTTGACGGCCATCCCGCGTGTCATTCCCACCAACGGTTTGCGCCTCTTTCCCTGGACCGCTGCGCCCAAGGTCAGCACCGCGCCGGACGCTGTCAAGCGGCCCTGATAGCGCAACCCCCCGATCCTGGCCAATCCGCGTCGACCTCGCCTGGGCTATTTAGGCCGATCCGTTCGGGCTCATTCCGCAGAACCCTCCGGTCGATACCCAGAGAGAACCGGCTCAAGTTGAGCGGCCGGCGCGGTCGGGAGGTCTCGGCGATCGATGGCCAACACACGCAAGCACTCCGCTGGTTCAACTTCGGGGCCGATCGGCAAGACCGGCACGGTCGTTTTGTCGCAGCTAGAGGCACTCGAGCGGCAGGTCATCGCTCTTCAGAGAATCAGCACGCTCGGCATCCTGGCCGGGAGCGTTTTCCACGAGTTGAACAACGCTCTGACGCCGATCCTCAACTATGCCAAGCTGGGCCTCAGGAACCCCGATCCGGCGTATCGCGAACGGGCGCTCAACCAGATCGCCGAGGCAGCGCAGTGCGCCGGGACCATCACGCGCGGGATGCTGGCCTTGTCGAGACCCGGCGGCAGTCCCGCTCACCGCGAGCCGATCGATATGTCGCGACTGCTCTCCGAAGTCGTCTTGCTGGTGAAGAAGGACCTCGGCCGGCACCGCGTGCGGCTCGACGTCAAAACGCTCGGAAGCCCGTGGGCGCGGGTCAACTCAGCGCAAATCCAGCAGGTGCTCTTGAACCTTTTGATCAACGCGCGGCAGGCCATGCCACAAGGGGGCATCGTACGGCTTCGCCTCGGACTGGACGCCACCAGCCGCATGGTTGAGCTGAGCGTGGCCGACACCGGCACTGGAATCGCGGCAGCCGACCTGCGGCGGATATTCGAACCGTTCTTCTCAACGAAAAGCGAGCCCGACTCCGCCGGAATGGGGGGCACGGGCCTGGGCCTTGCCGTCTGCCGCGACATCGTTGAGGCCCATCACGGACGCATCCGCGCTGAGAGCCGGCCTGGGACGGGCTCAACATTTACGGTAATCCTCCCCGCGTGTCCGCCTGCCGCCGCCCCCCCCAGCAGCGAATGATCAGTGGCGAGCTCACCGATCGCCGATTGGCTCTCGCATATCGTCCGAGCGCCTCACCAAAATGAGGGATAGCCGGGTTGCGCATCCGGCACTTCCTTGTAGAGGCGAGGGCGACAAAAGCTGCGGGAGCAAACGACTGATGGCCGGTAATCCAGCCGTTGCCGTCGGACGCAACATCCAGGCGCTCTACGACTTCGGAACCGCGAGCGGCCTTTCCGACGGTGAGCTGTTGCGCCAGTTCATGAGCCGGCGCGACGCCGCGGGGGAAGCAGCCTTTGAGGTGCTGCTGTTGCGCCACGGTCCGATGGTGCTGCGGGTTTGCCGCAATATCCTTCGTGAACCGGCCGACGTTCAAGACGCCTTTCAGGCGACGTTTCTGGTGCTAGTCAAGAGGGCCAGGGCGATGGGGCGAATCGAGTCGGTCGCCGGCTGGCTGTACGGTGTTGCCTGCCGCGTTGCGGCCCGCGCGGCGAGTTGAGTCAGCGCGGCGCCGCGCGGGCGAACAGCGAGCTGCGCTCCGAGTCGTCGAGGCCGTCGATCAGCCCCACGGCGACGGTTCCGAGACAGGTGAATTCGGGCCGATCGTTCAAGAAGAAGTCCGACGGCTGCCGGAAAAGTACCGCGCAGTCGTCGTTCTCTGCTACTGGCAGGGGATGACGCACGAACAAGCCGCCATACAGCTCGGCTGCCCGCTCGGCACGGTGCGCAGCCGGATGGCCCGCGCGCGCAAACTCTTGCACAAGAGATTGAGCCGTCGCGGAGCAGGGCCGCTGGCGGGAATCTCGGCTGCTGGGATGGGCAGCGTGTCGATTCCAGAATCTCCCGCGATTCTGCAGCTCACGCCTGTCCCGCCGGAACTGGTTCGGGCGACCGTACGGGCCGCGTCTCAGGTTGCGGGGGGAAATGCACTGGGCCAGGCGGTCTCGAGCTTGGCCGCCACGCTCGTAGAGCACGTTCTTTGGAGCACAACCATGTTCAAGATCAAGTCGGCCGTGGCGGGGATGGCGCTTTTGGGCCTGACGGGCTCGGGCGTCTGGTTTTCGGGCTTGAGGGGACAGGCCGTCCCGGTACAAGTCAAGTCCGATCAAAAGGCCGGCGTGCCGGCTGAGAAAGCCAAACCGGCGGATCGGATCGGGGTCAAGTCGATGGCCGACGGCAACACGACGATCATGAAAATCGTCGCCGATGGGTCGACGGTCAAAAAAGGGCAGGTCGTTTGTGAGCTCGACTTCGGGAGGCTTCCGGACCTGCTCACGAACCAGCAGATTGCGACGCAGGCGGCGCGAGCGAGTTATGAAAACGCGAAACTCGCGCGCGAGGTGGCCGAGATCGACGCCACGGCGTACGAACAAGGCACGTATTTGATGGAGCTGCACGAAGCTGAGGGAGACATTCACATCGCTGAGGCCGAGCTCAGCTTGGCTGATGATGAGCTCAAGGCGGCCAAAACCAGAGCCCCGCAACTCGGCAACAACGAGCTCGACATCAAGCGCGCCGAGCTGGCCGCGCTGCGCCAGGTTCGCGGTCGAAAAGACCCAGGGCCGGCGCAAGGTGCTGGTTGATTACACGCGGGGCAAAAAGATCAAAGAGCTCAAGTCGGCAGTGGAAAGTGCCCACTCGCAGGAACTTGCCAAGCAGGCGATATTTCAATTGGAGACGGGGAAGGAGAGACTACTTCAGCGCCGAATCACCAACCACAGCGTCGTCGCCCCGATTGACGGTACGCTTGTCTACGCGAAGGTTCCAGCCGCCGACAATCCTTTCGTCGCCAAAACAAAGATCGCCGTGGGAACGATCGTTACGCCGCAGCAACCTCTCTTCGAGATTATCCCCGTCTCGCCAGCCAAAACCGACCGCCGCTGAGGCCATGGACTCAAAGCCCATCTCGCATTTTCCCAACCGCTCGGGGCTATCCAGCGCTTTCCAATTATTCCGACAATATCGGGGATAGCTTTGGTCTGCTCCAGGCACTACTTGGCGATTCTTTGCGGAAGTGGGTTTCGGGGCCAAGGAGCTGAAGATGGCCGTCGGTTCTTCGGTTGCGATTTCACGCGACATTCAAACGCTGTTTGACTCTGGGACTATCGGCGGGCTCACCGATCGGCAACTGCTCGATCGATTCATGAGCGGGCGAGGTTCCGCGGGCGAAGCGGCGTTTGAGGCGCTGGTTCTGCGCCATGGTCCGATGGTTTTGCGGGTATGCCGTAACGCGCTGGGCGACGCGACCGACGCGCAGGATGCTTTTCAGGCCACGTTTCTGGTGCTCGTCAGGCGGTGTCGATCGATTCGGCAGCTTGAGTCGATCGGCGGCTGGCTGTACGGCGTGGCCTGCCGGGTGGGGGCGCGGGCTCGTGTCGAGGCGGCGCGGCGGCGGGCGGTCGAACGGCAGGGGGGCTTGCGAGTCATCGAGGTTGGCGATGCCAGTCGAGACGATGACGCCGAGCGCTTCGAGTTCGGACCGATCGTTCAAGAGGAAGTGCAGCGACTGCCGGAGAAGTACCGCGCGGTCGTCGTACTCTGCTTTTGGCAAGGCATGACGCACGAGCAAGCCGCCCTTCAGCTCGGCTGCCCGCTCGGCACTGTGCGCAGCCGCATGGCCCGCGCACGAAAACTCCTCCACCGGCGCTTGATCCGCCGCGGCGTCGCCCCGCTCGCCGGAGCGGTGGCGGTCGCACTCGACGGCTCGTCGGCACCGGCAGCCGCGGTCTCGATAGCGCGTTTGTTTACCTCGGTCCCACCGCCGCTTGTTCATTCAACCGTCCAGGCCGCGTCTCAGGTTGCCGCCGGCAAGGCCGTGACGGATGCCGGCTCGGCCCTGGCTGCCACACTCGTACAACACGTCCTCTGGAGCATGATGATGATCAAAGTTTGCAAAATGATTGCCGCTTGCTGTTTGATCGGCCTTTTCGTCCTCGGCGTCGGTGTGTGGGCGCAACAGCCTCGCCGGCCCGAGCAGCGACCGCGCTTCGTGAATCGGCAGGAGCCGACGACTCGGGAAAAAAGCCAAACGGACGGGGAGAGAAAATCGGGGCCGGCTCATGTCGTCGAGCCGCCCGATCTTCTGCTGGTCGAGGTCCTCGAGGCCCTTCCCGGACGGCCGATTTCGGGCGAGCGCCTCGTTCGTCCTGACGGAACGATCACCCTGGGTTTTTATGGAGACCTTCATGTCGCCGGGCTTACGCTGCCGGAGGTCAAGGAGAAGATTGTACTCCACCTCCGAAAGCATATTGACGATTTCCAGTTGGGCTTGCTCGATCTCGACGAGGATCAGAATCCAAGGATCGACAAGGCGACTGGAAAACGCAAGATGATCGAGCCGAAGGATACAGACAGGGTGTTTGTGGACATCACGGCTTACAACAGCAGGAACTACTACGTTGAGGGGGACGTTTACATCGTGGGACGGCTGCCGTACACCGGCGGAGAGACTGTGCTCGACGTGCTCCACTTCGCCGGCGGCGTCATGCCTTCGGCCGATCGGAGCAAGATCCGCTTGATTCGGAGCTATCCCAAGGGGTCGCCCGTGCAGGTGCTGCCGATCGACTATGAAGAGATCACGATGGGCACCGACTCTTCAACCAACTACCAGATGATGCCCGGCGATCGGCTCGTGGTTCCCCGCGACTCGAGTTATGACCAACCCCGATCCAAATCTACCGAGTTGCACGAGCAGCAAGGTCGAGGCCGCCAGTCACTGCCCGAGAACTCATATTTTCCGGGAATGAATACCGATTCGGCGGGTAAACAGCTCCAGTCCCTTCGCGCCGTCGAGCGCCACTTGAAGGAGGTCGAGGGCAAGCTCGACAAGCTGATCGAAGTGATGGCACGCAAAGGCCAGATCACCGAGGCCGATCATCCCAAGAAAGTGCACGACCCCGCCGCTCGCAAAAACCGCGTCCCTGCCGACGATGAGGATTGAGGCTTGGCGTTTCTGATTCGGAAGCGCCTGTCGCGAACGATGCGGCGAGGCCACACTGTTCCTCACACGTCGCCCCTCGCTACATTAGAGCAGGGGCGACGCCGTTTCGAAAAGGCGCTCGTCGCGCAATCGAACTTCAAGGGGCCTGAGAGGGGACGGCGATGCGCTGGGTGACCGTGGCGAGTGAAGAGGGGCCGAGGGCCTGTGGCGTGGTCAATGGCGAGTACGTCGACGTCAACGCGGCCGATCCCGAGATGCCCGCGACGGTGCGCGAGCTCTTGGAGCTGGGACCAGACTGGCAGCGCCGGGCCTGGGCTGCCCTCGCCCACGGGAGTCGTCCGGCACGATCCCGGCCACGTGACGCTGCTGGCGCCGGTGCCCGACCCCCGCAAGATCGTCTGCATCGGGCTGAACTATCGCGACCACGCCGCCGAGAGCGGCGTGCCGGTGCCGACCGAGCCGGTGCTCTTCAGCAAGTACCCGACGGCCTTGATCGGCCACGGTGCGCCGATCGTCTTGCCCAGGGTGAGCCAGCGAGGTCGACTACGAGGCCGAGCTGGTGGTGGTGATCGGCCGCAAGGGGCGGCATATTCCCCGCGAGCGGGCTCTCGAGTATGTCGGCGGCTATACCGTCGGCCACGATGTCTCGGCCCGCGACTGGCAGCTCAACAAGCCGGGCAAGCAGTGGATGGCCGGCAAGACGTTCGACACGTTCGCGCCCGTCGGCCCCGAGCTGGTCACGCCCGACGAGGTCCCCGACCCCCACAACCTGGGCATCCGCCTGCGGTTGAACGGCCAGACGATGCAAGACTCGAGCACCAGCCAGCTCATCTTCGGGGTCGACGAGCTGATCGCCTATCTCTCGCAGGTCTTCACGCTCGAGCCGGGCGACCTGATCTTCACGGGCACGCCGCCCGGCGTCGGCATGGCCCGCAAGCCGCCGGTCTGGCTCAAGCCCGGCGACACCGTCGAGGTCGAGATCGATCACGTCGGAACGCTCAAAAACCCGGTCGTCGCCGAAGGCACCCACGGCGCCAAGTAGCGGCAACCGGTGTGAGCGTGTGTGCGGCGAATGGGGTAGACTCAAGATAAGGCCGAAGTTTCCCGCGCAATCTACCAGGGGCACCGTGATGAGCAACAGGATGGATCGATCGCTTGAGACGGAAAGTCTGCGCTCCGGGGAGCCAACCTGGGAAATCGCCCACTTGTTCCCGGCGCAGGGGGCCTGGAGCGAGTCGGAATATCTAGGCCTGAACACCAACCACCTGGTTGAGTACTCAAACGGTTTCGTTGAGTTTCTGCCCATGCCCACATTGACTCACCAGCTCATCGCGCAACTCCTTTGCCGCTTGCTCGAGGCCTTCGTTGCACAGAATGGTCTGGGCACGGTCGTTGGCGCTCCTTACAAGGTGAAGCTTTGGGAGGGAAAGTTTCGCGAGCCTGACGTGGTCTTCATGCTCGCCGAGCATGCGGTTCGATTGGGCGAGCAATATGCCGACGGCGCTGATCTTGTCATGGAGGTCGTCAGCGACGAAGGACGTCGCCGCGATGTGGAAACCAAACTGCGCGGAATATGCCCGCGCTGGCATCGCTGAATATTGGATCGTGGATCCGACATTGTCGCTGATCACCGTTTTGAGCCTTTCCGACGGCGCCTACATCGTCCACGGCGAATTTCAGAAAGGCGACCAGGCGGTCTCGAGGCTGCTGCCTGGTTTCGCTGTCGATGTAGCCACGGTGCTCGCCCCCAAAGCGGTGAGGCCCCCTTCTCCAGGTCGAACCGGGTAGCTCCGTTGCTACCTCGCCGGTTCGGCTGGTGGCCCGTGGTCGCCCGTGCTTCGGGGTGTGCGCGGCCTGACAGGAGGTTCAACGGCCAGCGCTAACCGCTGCGAAAGGCCCCGCGCATCGGCAAATTCCGGGGCGAGGCGGAGAGCTTGCTCGGCAGCGCGGAGTGCCTCCGCCGGTTTGTGGTCGGCTTCCAACGCCAGTGCCAAATAATAATGGATGTCGGCCCGCGGCGCGAGCCGGCTGATGGCTGTTCGGAAGTCGTCGATTGCCAGCGGGAAGTGCTGGCACGCGCCAGGTGTGCGCGACCTCGCAAGGTGCGCGCTTCACCGTTTTCTGAAGCCAGCTCGATCACCTGGTCCAGTCGCGACAAGGCCTGGTCAGGTTCGTTCTGCGCCAGATTGATGGCCGCGATGCGCAGGCCCAGGTCGGGGTTGTTGGGATCGAACTCCAAGGCGCGATAGTATTCCGCAAGCGCGTCGTCGAGCTTGTTCGTCGTCTCGAGCAGTTGGCCCAGGCAGGCGTGGGCCTTCGATCGATGGGGGTCAATCTCGATCGCGGACTCGAATCGCTTGAACGCCGACGCCGTGTCTCCTTTTTGGGCTTCGACCTGGCCCAGACCGATCAAAGCCTCGACGTACTCAGGATCTCGCTTGAGGGCCGCCTTGAAAGACGTCTCCGCCTCAGCCAGGCGCCCCTCAAGCTGAAAGACCGTCCCGAGCCGCTGCTGGACCTCCGACGAGTCAGGGGTTTCCGCGGCCAAGTGCAGCAGGTCGACACGGGCCGACTCGTAGTCACCGCGATCCATTGCCTCCAGGGCGCGTTCGGTGACTTGCCGGTGCGCGCGGCCTGCTCCGCCGATGCGGGCCCGCGGCCGGTGCCGCCGCGCAGGTTGAGCCAACTGCATCCGGCCTGAGCCGATAGCAGCCAGAGCACCAGCCCACACCCGGCAATCGACGGCCGGCGCCCCATGCAGAACCAGTCCCTTCCTTGGGACCCGCTAATCAGCCAGCCCATTCACGGGCCACAACTTAAGACAGCCAATCCCACCGGTCAATCCCGGAGGTTGTGGATTACGGCAACTTTGCGGATTTCTGCGACATTTCGGTCAAGTCAGGAGCTTTCCCGGCCGATGGAAGATGCAGGCAAAATCCATAACCGCCCTGCGCGACCACCTGCAGAGCGGTCGTTGTGCCGATCTCGAGATGCCGCCGCTTTCAGGTATTGCATGGATGCAAGCCTGAGCGTTGTTATGGAGCACGCTGGAAGGAACCGCTACGGACTCATGCGCAAGGAATGGCGCAATGTCCTGGCAATACTGATCTTGCCCCTGCTGGGAACGGGTACAGCGCGTGCGCAGCCTGACGAGCCCAAGGTCGCCATCGCTGCCGGCGAAGAGAACGTACGTCTGACGATTGAGGTAAATTGGGGCATCACGCGTGACAAGGGAACCTCGGTCGCAGGCGGCGGTCAGGTGGGTGAAGATAGGCCGGCGCTCGAGTTCAGTCTTGAGCTGACAAGCGGGCGAGTACTGGAGGCGGTTCGGTGGCCGGCGGCGGCGGCGCCGGAGAGCGCAAGCTCCGAGCGCGCGACGGACAGATTTGGGCCAGGACCAGCGGGGACCTGGCGACTCGGGCATGTGCGCGAGGGACGCGTGCGTGCGCGGATTGAGGCCCCGCTCGAGGCGGCAATCGTCGTTCGCGGCGGCGATCAGGTGGTGAACATGCCGCTGGCCGCAATCCTCGAGAAGGCCCAGCGCACCCCACCGCAGTCTACGTTGATGGTGAGCGTCGAGCGGCTCGCGTGGGACGTGCTGCAGGTCGACTTCGGAGAGCCCGCTGCCGGCGGGATCGTCTCGCCGGGGTCGGTCGTGCCCGTGTCGATTGGACTCAACATCCTCTCCCCCGACGCGACAGGGGCGGCCGTGCGCACGACCGCGCTCTCGCCTGCGCGGGGTGGCGAAGCGGTCTGGCGATCGGAACCGCGCGAGCGTGAGGTGGTGGCGACCAACGCGCCCGTGCCGGTCGCCAGGACGCTTCACGTCGTGGCACCTCAGGCGGAAGGCACCTATGTGCTCGAGATCAGTGCGTCGTGGGACCTGGCCCAAGGCCGCGAAGGCTCGCGCATCGGCGCTTGATTCGGCGGCGCAAGCCGGCGACTGTGCCCAACACCGCGACGCGCAGGGTCGTGCTCACGGTGCTGGAAGATGACGCCAAGCCGGTGGCGGTGCGCGGCGCGACGCAGAGGTCGATTCGCTGGACCTGGCGCGGTTGCGCAGTCTTCGGCCGCTGGCCACGGGCCGCTCGCCGGCGGCGGGGCCCGGGCAGCATGCCTGGGCGGTTCCCCCCCAGGCCCTGATCGGGCCATCGCGTCCCGACCGGCTCCTGGGCTGGATCATGCGCACCAATTCCGAAGCATCCAAGCTCGACCGGGCCGACGCTTCCGGCCTGGCGTGGTCGGCTGTGGGCCTGCGGGTCGCGCATCCCGATCGCCCGCATCGCCTCACGCTCACCGTCAAGGGAGGCGAACCTTCGGCCCTCGGTGTGGCGCTTGTCGAGCCGAGCAGCGCCGGCTCGACCCCATCGCCTCGACTCGTACTCGACGCCTGCGCAAAAGGACCGCCGATCTTGCCGGACGGTCCCGCGGTCGCGTTTAGCTGGCTCGTATGGCCCAGTGCCGCCGAGATGGTGCTCGTTCTCTTGAACCGCAGTTTCGATTCGGAAGTGAAGCTGGGAACGGTAACGCTGGTGGAGCTCGACGAGTCGGCGCTTGGCTCCCCCGGCGCCGAACCTGCGCGCCCGAGAGCGCCAGCCGGGCTTTGGGGCTGTACCTGAGCGGGCCGTGCGTGCTGGAACCCTTTGGCGGCAGCCGTGGCGCCGCCGTGACACTTCAAACCGCGACCAAGCTGGCCAAACACCTGCGCTCGTGCGGCGCGACGTCAGTCGTGGTACCCGACGCGCTGGCGGATCGGTCGACCCGCCGCGCGCTTGAGCACCAGGCCGACGAAGACGCGACCGGCCCCGACCGTCTCGAAACACTGCGGCGCGTGCTGGCGCGGCAGGGTTGTTCGCTCTGGATCGAGCTTGCCTTCGACGGCCCCTGTTGCCTGCCGGGGCTGCCTCCGGCCGATTCGCCGGAAGCCCAAAGCCGCGGCCTTTTGCGCGTCGACCGCCTCGGGGCGCCGTTCCCGCGGTGTATCATGCGCTCAATCCCGACGTTCGCGACGCCATGAAGCGCCGCGTGACCGCGGCCCTGGCACCACCCCAGGCCGCACCCGGTGCCGGCATCGGCCTGGTCATTCGGCTGGGCCCGGGGCCAACGCTCCTGGGCACTCCCGACATGGGATTAGATGATCAAACATTCGAGCGCTTCGTGCACGAGACGTTCAGTCCCGAGACGGCGCGGACGATCGCCGGGCTCTCGACCGACGATCCCGACCGGTTCGCCGTGCGCGCGCGCTATGTCGCCGGTGTGGGACGGATGCCGTGGCTCTCGTGGCGGTCGCGGGCGGTCGCGGCCCTTTACAGCGAGCTCGCCAAAGCGGCCAGGGCCGCGGCACCAGGGGCCGTTCTTGCGGTGGTTACGCCCGGGCTCGAAAGCGGCGCCGGCGGCAACGAGGCTCGCCGGGTCGATCGAGCCGGGCTCGCCCCCAGCCAGGCCTGGCGCAGCGTCGGCCTCGATCTTCAAGTCTGGCCGAGCGGTCCCGATGCACCGGTGGTTCTCCGCGGAGTGGCGCTCTCGACAGACGCCCTGGCGCACGATCTGGCCACCAGCCCCGATCTCGACGCGCTGGTCGCGTCGCGGTCGCACCGCGGGTTCTTGCTATCGATCGACGGCGCAGAGGGGCCGTCAGACTGCGATTCGTCAGAGAGAGCGAAGACGAGCGGCTCGAGGGGCCCGAATCGAGCCCGGCAGCGTTGCCGCCGGTCTCGACCAACCTCCCGGGCGAAGCGAGCCCCCGCTTGCGGGGCAAGAGGACCGCAAGCTCGATTCCCGCGGGGTCGGGCAGAAGGTTTGGCTCACGGCCATGCCGCTGTGCGACGGGCCCAATGCCGACGAGATGATCGGCCATTCCCTGGCTGCGCTCGACGCTCACTGGGTCTTTCTCGCCGCGAACGCCGCAGCCGGGCATGAGGCTGGCCTGCGACGTTTCGCAACCGTGCTGCGGTCGCTGCCCGACGGGCCGGCGACGCCTTTGGGCCCTGCCGCCGGAGCCGACGCCAAGCTGTTCGGAATTGCGGTCCGCCGGGTGAATGACCAGGCTTCTACCTTCTTCGAGTTCGCCAACGATTCGCCCTATCTGATCCGGGTCGCCGGCTTGCTGACCGGGCCCAACTCGGCGCCCGTCGAGGACCTCGGTCGGGGCGTGCGCCTCTCACCCCTGGCCGAGGGAGCCGGCCGCAAGCTGGTGCTCGACCTGCTGCCGTTTGGCGTCGCGGCGATTCGCGTGGGCGCACCCCAAACTTCGATCTCGGCAGTCACGCCGTATCCGTCAGAAGCCGTACTCGCCGACATGCAGGCGCGGTTCAACGAACTGTCTGTTCAGCTTGCGCGGCTCAATCGTGGGCTGGCCGCCGTGGCGACCGAGCCGGCCAATCCGGGTTTCGAGCCCGAGGGCAACGCCGAAAAAGGAGTGCCCAAAGCAGCCGACGCCGGGGAGCGCAGCCCAGAGAGACCAGGCGGCACAATGGCTCCGGTCGGAGCACTCGGCGGTTGGAAGGTTGAAGGGGGGCCATCCGGCGCGGGCACGGTCGCCATCGACGGCGCCAATCCGCACGCGGGGCAAGGGAGCCTGCGGTTCACCGCGGCAGCGGGACCGGTGTCGGTCGTGAGCGACTCATTCGTACCTAACGTTCAATCGAGCCTGACCGTCCAGGTCTTCGTGCGCGCGCGCTGCGCCCGACACCAAGATTCGCGTCTGGATCGAAGGGGAATCGGGCGGACAGCCGTATGTTCGGCGCACCGAGCTTGATCGGTACGGAATGGGAATCGCGGGCGGTGCGCGCGTCGGACCTACCGGCGGGGGGGCTCGACTCGGCGCGGCTGCGCTTCGAGCTGCTGACGCCGGGGACCTGTGGATCGACGATCTGCACATCGCGGGCGAGACGAACTCGAAGTCCGCTCGGTTGAACGCGCAGCACACGCTCCTGGCGGCCTTGCAGGCTTATCGCGAGCAACGTTATGCCGACTTCGCGCGGCTCGCAGGCTCGCACTGGGTCCGCGAGTCTGGCCCCGCGGCGAGTCGTCTCGCTGGGTTGCCTCGCCTTGCTCCCAAGGCCGGCGCCGGCGGCTCGGCCGACGCGGCCGGCTTCTGCCCTACCGCCCGACCGCAAGCTCAGGTAAGATCGTGGGCCGCTGGCCTGCCGCGCCCAGAAAGGATTGAATGGCCAGCCCGATCCGCCGAGCCCTGCGCCCGGGCCCGAGTTGAGGAGGAGCCGGATGTTCGTCGCCTGTAGTACGCTCTGCTTCGCGAGGGAGCCGCTGGAGACGGCCCTGCGCTAGATCGCCGAGCTGGAATTCGACAAGTTCGAGCTGGCTCTGGTCGAGGACGGGCAGCACTTGCGGCCGTCCGAGGCGGGCGACAACCCCGAGGCCGCCCTGCAGCGGCTCCGCCGCGGGCCGAGCCTGATCCCCGTCGTCGCTTTACATCGACTTTGGCCCGGTCGATTGGTCCGATCCCTTGACCCGCAGGCGGTTCGACGGACTGTGCCGCCTGGCGAAGTCGCTCAGCGTCGCTGTCATCACGATCCAAGGCGGCGCCGTCGAGCACACCGGTCGCCGACGAGGTCAAGCGGCTCGAATCACTCACCCGCTGGACGCCATGTGCGAAGGCCTGGTGCTGGCCTTGCTCACTCACGCCGAGACCCTCACCGCCGACCCCCGAGTCGCCGTCGAGCTCTGCCGGCTCGTGCCCGGCCTCGGCCTGACGCTCGACCCGAGCCACTTACCTGCAGGGCCCCCACCCAACGTCGACTACGACATCGTTTTTCCCTACGTCCAGAACGTCCACCTGCGCGATACCGGCCCAGACCGCGGCGAGTTCCAGGTGCGCGTCGGCCAGGGCCAGATCGAATACGCCCGGATCGTCACCATGCTCCAGCGGTACGGCTACAACCGCACGCTGACCGTCGCCATCATCGACCGGCCCGACAACCCGTTCGATCGCGAAGTCGAGCTGCGCAAGCTCAAGCTGCTGCTCGAGACCTTGATCTGACGGCCGAGCAACCGGTGGTGCTCAGTCAGCCAGCCCCAGGCGCACCAGCTCCCCGTCGATGACGTCGAGGTCCCAGACTTCGACCAGCGGGATCGGTGCCCGCGCTGGCGAGTCCGGCGGCCTTGGGTGATCAAATGCGAGGATCGGCGATCGTGCCGCGGTGGCCGGGAAGGTGAAACCGCAGCCGAGGATGTCGGGCGTCGGCGACCGACCAGAGCGGCGATGGTGCCCGTCGGCGAGCCGACGGCCAGATTTTGTCCGTCGGGCGAGAATGCCAGGGCGAGCAAGTAGGTTTCCGAATCCTCGCTGAGGGGCCGGAATCCTGGCGACCAACGCGCGGGTGGAGGCGTCGATCAAGGTGACCGCCCCGCTGCGGTCCCCCACTGCCAAGAGCTTGCCGTCGCCTCGTAGTGCGATACTGATGGCGCCTTCGGCGAGCGGCACCGACCACTTCAGTTCTTGGGCGACGGCCTGCGCGACGAACGAGTTCAGGATGGACCAGACGTGCAGCTTCTGGGGCTGGCCCGGCGCTAACTCCAGCAGATAAATTCGGTCGCCGTCGGGCGCAATCTGGACCGCACGGATCGAGGACGCGGCGATCTCGGCGGCCGCCGTCGATGGCGCGAGCGAGCCGCTTTGGCGGTGTTCGGCGCGGCGACCGGCTCCCAACCGGACGGCGGTGCGAGCGGAATGACTTTATCAGGCGACTCGGCGTTCCAGAGAAAGAGTGCCGATGAGCGGCGAAGACCATGGAATGTCCGTCGGACGACCGGGCGATCAAGGGCCACCACCATCCGGTGGCATCCGGCCAGGCCTGTTTAAAGAGCGGCGTCATTTGGGGCGAAGTGACGTCGGGCGGCCAGATTCGCAGGCCTGCGCGGTCGTGCGCGACCAAGCGGCCGCCGGCGTCGAACGTCAGCGACACCGACATTGGCAACGGCCCGCGCTCGCCGCCGCGGGGCCGGTTTCCATCGCGGCGCGCGGTTTCCCTTGACGACATCATCGCCCCCGGTCGAAGCGACCGGTCGCGGGCCCGCAGCGGGCGAGCCCGACACAATTGCGCTGGCCTCTGGCGGCGGCACTGGCGGGCCGACTTCAGGGCAACGGCCGTCGCGCCAGAACCACAGGTCGCCGCGGCCGCCACCGCCGGCCAGCACGCCGTCGCGGCGGAATGCAAGCGAATACGGCGGCGAGTCGAACCCGCTCAACTGAGTGCGCGCCGCCGAATCGTGCACGGTCCAGACCGAGGTCCCCCCGCCCCGGCCCGTGGCGGCGAGGGTTCGACCATCGGGCGCGAAGGCCAGATCGATCGTCTGGTCGTTCGATCGTCAGCACGGCCACCAAGCTATGTGCCAACGGGTCCCACAGCTCGATCGGGCCGGCGCCGGCGATCGCGAGCAGGGTTCCTTGCGGGCTGAAACGCATCAGGCGCGTGTAGTTCTGGCTGAATGGCGTGAGGCTGATCGGCATCGTGCGCGGATCGACGAGGTCCCAGATCTTGATCACCACTCCGGCAGCCGTCACTCCGGCCGTCGCCAGCGAATCGTTGGGCCCGAGCGATAGGGCCGACAGCTCGGTCTGGGTGTCGATCTCGGTCGCGCCCGTCAATCCGGCCCTCGGTCTGCCGCCGGGCGGCCTGCCGTCACGGCCCTCCGGTCCGGCCGAACGGCTGGCCGTCGATGGCGGAGAACAGCCTGACGAACTTGTTGCGCAAGGCGGCGACCGCGACGGTCTTGCCGTCGGGGCTGATCGGCAACAATCGGAGGCATTGCCGGCCAGCCGGACGCCCGGGGGCCACAAGCCCGTCCGTCCGCAGTTTCACGGGCTTGTCAAGATGTTCCGGGTTCCAGAGATTGACCTGGAATTCGTTGGCGAGTCCCCTCGAGTCGCCGCATGCATCGGGTCGTCGCATGACCTCTTCGATCGTCACCAGCCGCTTGCCTGCGGGGTCGCCCACAACGCCGCGCACGACTGCGGTCGGGTGGATTCGACGATGCGGGCCGGGGCGCCGGGAACGAGATCGATCAGCGCCAAACCCTTGGATGTCGGGCAGGATCGCGGCCACGAATTGACCGACCTGCGCCACACGCGGGCTACGAAAACCATCCCGAATCGCGCCGGCCGACAGCGCGCTCGCGCCCGATCCGGCTGCGTTTCGACCGCGCTCGGTCCAGACGCGAGCGCGCCGGGGCCTGGCTCGGCGCGATCGCTCGCCGAGTTTTCGGCCGGCGCTCGGCCGGCGGCCCGATTCCTGACCCGAGCGCCGCAGCGACTGGATGTTTCTGCCGCTGTCGGCGTGCCACGTCCCAGAAGGCGAGCTCCTCGTCGTCTTCGGAAAGGACAGCCAGCCGGTGACCGGTGGGCCCGAATACCAGACCATGAGCGCGGCCGGTCGGCAGCTCCGGCTGGCGGTCTCGACCTCGCGCAGCACCAGGAACTTCACGGCCTCGTCGCGCAGCTTGGGGCGAAGCTCCGGCTCGGGGTCGAGCTCGACAGTCTCGCGGATGCAGCTCCAGCCCCTGCCTGCGGCGGTCGGGCAAGCCCGAGAGCCCGACAACCTCGACCGTCTTGACCAGTCGTTCTTCATCTCGCTTCTGCTGTTTGCGATTGGCGTCCTCGGCCTCTGTCCAGGCCAGCTCGGTCAAGTGTCGAGCTTGCACCGCCTTGTCGCGCTCGGCGACCACGCGAACGTAGGCGTAGGTGGCGATCGCCAGGATCGTCGCCGCGGCGGCGGTCGTGACACGCTGGTGATCCCGGGATGCCGGCGCGCAACCCGCCAGAGCCGGCCGACCGGGCTGATCCGCCGGGCCTTGACCGGCTCGTGGTTGAGGAACCGCGCCAGGTCCTCGGCCAGCTCGGCGGCCGTCGCGTAGCGGTCGGCCGGGCGCTTCGCCAGCGCCTTGAGCACGATCGTTTCCAGGTCGCGCGGCACCCGCGGGTCGATCGCGCCGGGCGGCACCGGCTCGTCCTGGCCGATCTGCTCGATCAGCTCGGCCGCGGACCGACCGTCGAACGGCGGCCGCAAGCGTCAAGAGCTCGTAGAGCGTCGCTCCCAGGCTGTAGACGTCGGTCCGCCCGTCGATCGAGCCGGTCCGGGCCTGCTCGGGACTCATGTACCGCGGCGTGCCGAGCAGGCTGTCGTGGTGGGTCAGCCCGGGGTCGGCCAGCCGGCGAGCCAGGCCGAAGTCGGTGACCCAGATGTTTCCCTTGGCGTCGATCAGCAGGTTGGACGGCTTGACGTCGCGGTGGATCACACCCTGGTGGTGGGCGTGCGCCAGCGCATCGGCCGCCTGAAGGCCGACCTCGGCGACCCAGCGAAAATAGGCCGATCCGCGCGGCGGATCGAACGGCGACGGCTCGTCGTCGCGCCGGCGCGCGCCGCGGTCGATCGCCGGCAGCATCGCCTGAGACGCCGGCAAGCGATCGCCGAGCGCGTGCCACGTCGTCGCCGGCGCCGAGACGGCGTGCCGATGCCGTCTGCCGGCTGCCGCTGACTCCACGAGGCCGTCGAATCGCCCAGCGCCGAGAGCGGAGAGCGCGCCGTGCGACCGGGCCGGCCTGCGCCGGCGGGACGAATGGCGCCGAGGGCCGCCCGCGATCGACCTGGGCGCTCGTGCCGCCGATGCGGCGCGGCTGCCGCCTGAGCCATCCCGACGAGACCGCGGACCCAGAGCTGGCCGAGCCGGGAGTTGATCGACGACGCGCCCGAGGCACGCCTGGCATCGTCGGCGCTGCAGAACCGGCCGCTGGCCGGCCCGCCGCCGCCCCCCGGCACGACGGCCGGCTCCGGCGGAGATGGCGCACGACCCGATCCAGCCCGCTCCCTTCGATCCGCTGCATGGCGTAGTAGCACAGGCCGCCGACCTGGCCGACGTCGAAGACCGGCACGATGTGGGTGTGGTGCAGCCCGGCCGCGGTGCGGGCTTCGTTCAAGAACCGCCGCCGCGCCGACGAGTCGGGCGCGGCGTGGATGCCCAGCACCTTGAGCGCCACCGGACGGTCGAGCCCGACGTGCACGGCCTCGTAGACCGTCCCCATGCCGCCGCGGCCCAGCTCGCGCACCACGCGATAGCCGGCGATCCGGCGGCCCGATTCGATGCGATGATCCGACCCCGACCCCCGGCCCGACCCCGAGCCCAGTGCGCCGAACCGAGCCCCAGCAAGCCCGTGGACCAGCTCGAGGCCCTCGAGGGCCGCGCGCACGTCGTCTTTCAAGCTCGGGATAACGCGCGGCGAACTCTTCGATCGTCGGGCGCCTGGCCCTGCTCGGCCAGCGCCAGGTACGCCTCGATCGCCTCGCCCACGCGCTCGTCGTCGTCGCTGGAATCGAACGAAGCCATCGTCATCCGCCGTGCGCTCGTCGTCACTGCGCTCGACCATCGTTAAACCTCAGCGGGCCGCCGGGCGGCCCTTCCAGCGAGCGTTTCAGGCGTTTCAACCCGCGCGCCCAGATGCCGCGGATCGACTTTCGGCAGAGGCCAACCCGCTCGCCGATCGCCTCGAACGAGAGGTTCTCGGCGGAGTGAAGCCAGAGGACATCGGCCTCGGCAATCGGCAAGTGCGGCCAGGGCATCGGCCAGCAGGACGATCTGCTCGCGGCGGCTGACCGCCTGGCTGGGACTGGTCTGACTGAAAGCGCCAGCATGTCCAGCAGCCGGCCGCTCTCTTCGACCGGGCCGGACACCTGCCGGCCTCGTCGGCCGCCGCCATCGAGCGGCAACGGCCGTCGACGCCCCCGCTCGCTTGGCCCGGCTGTGATAGCGGCCCAGGTCGGCGAGCTTCTGCCCGACCAGCCGCCGCAGCCAGCCCACCAGCGCCGCCTCGTTCTGCCCCGTGAACTGCGGAAACTGCCGCACGACCTCGACCAGCACCTCCTGAACCACGTCCGACATCTCGACCCGCTCGCGCAGCCGCGGACCCAGGCCCGTCCGCACCACCATTCGCAAGTAGTTGCGATAGAGCGCGCACAATTCACCCAGCGCTTCGGTTTCACCCGCGCGTGCCTTCGACAACAAATCGATCGGTCCGTCGGCCATCAGCATCGGCTTTCGTTCCGTGGGTACCGGACGGCTGAGGCCATGGGATCGAATCTCTATTCCCAATAGGCGTCAACTCGGTCGCCGTCGGACCCGGTTGCTCTCCCCAAAGCGTCACATCGGCCCAGGTCTTGGCGCGCCGCGTCATTCTATCACGGCGGCTCGCAGCAATGAGTCACGTGACCTCGCGGGATCCCAACGGGGCGCCGCCGCGCGGCCACCGAACCATTCGATTGTACAGCTATTCCTGGTGAATTATACTACCCAGGCCATCGCTTGCTGGGGGACGCAACGGCGGAATTGGGCTCGCCGGCACGCGGGATGCACCAGGAACCTGCCATGTCTGACCTACTTCCCGAAATTTATCTGGCCCGGCACGGCGAGACGGCCTGGACGCTCTCGCACCAGCACACGGGCGGACCGACATCCCGCTCACCGAGCGCGGCGAGCGCAATGCCCGCAGCCTGGGCGAGCGGCTGCGGGGAATGACGTTTGCCAAGGTGCTCTCGAGCCCGCTTGTGCGGGCGCGCCGGACTGCCGAGCTGGCCGGCTTTGGCGCGGTCGTCGAAGCCGACCCCGACCTGATGGAGTGGGATTACGGCCACTACGACGGCCTGACGACCGCCGAGATTCGCCGACGAATCCCGGCTGGTCGCTCTTTCGCGACGGCTGTCCCGGCGGCGAGTCGGTCGAGGCGGTCGCCGCGCGGGCCGATCGGGTCATCACCCGGCTGCGTGGCACCGACGGGCGGCTCTTGCTCTTTGGTCACGGCCACTTCTTCCGGGTGTTGGCGGCTCGCTGGCTCGCGCTGCCGGCCTCCGACGGCCGGCTCTTTTACTTGAGCACCGCGTCGCTTCAGCGTCCTCGGCTACGAGCATTCCCGAGACGAGCCGGTTGTCCGCCTCTGGAACGACGACCGCCACGTGACATCCTAAAACGGTCGAAACCCGATTTGCCCGCAACCTCACCGGAGCCCACCGGCATGTCCAAGACCGCGATCCTTCTTCCCAAGCGCTACGAGTGTGGCCCGTTCCGCTTCGCGACGACGACTATTACGACCGCCACCTGGTCTTCGACCACGTGGTTCCCGCGGAAAAGGCCAACGCGCGCGAGCGGTTCGAGGCGACTGGCCAGCTCGATCCGCGACCTGCTCACCCAGCGCTGGCTGTTGACGCGAAGACGCACGACGACGAGAACCCCAAGGAGGTGTACTACCTTTCGATGGAGTTCTTGATCGGGCGGACGCTCGCCAACACCATCATCAACCTTCAGGTCGAGGAGTTCGTCCGAAAGCGACTTCGCCTCGGACGCCGGACCGCGACTGGCAGACGCTGTGCGAGCAGGAGCCCGACGCGGGGCTGGGCAACGGCGGGCTCGGGCCGGCTGGCCGCCTGCTTTCTCGACTCGCTGGCGACGCTGCAGATTCCGGCCATCGGCTACGGCCTGCGCTACGAATACGGCATGTTCCGCCAGGAGATCAAGGACGGCCGGCAGGTCGAGCATCCCGACAACTGGCTGCGCCGTCCCGACCCGTGGGAGGTCGTTCGCCCGGACGAGACGGTCGAGGTCCGGCTCAACTGCGTCGTTCCAGATGCGGGAGGGGCGGCTGACCGTGGTGCCGAACGTGCCGACCTTGATCGCGGCATTCCCTATGATCGGCCCGTCGTCGGCTACGGCGGCCAGACCATCAACACGCTGCGGCTCTGGGGAGCGGCCGCCCACGAAGACTTCAATTTTCTCGAGTTCAGCCGCGGCGATTTCTTCGACGCCGTCCACGAGAAGGTCGCCGCCGAGGTGCTGACACGCGTGCTCTACCCCGACGATTCCACTCCCCGCGGCCGCAACCTGCGGTTCGTCCAGGAGTATTTTCTGGTCGCCTGCTCGCTGGCCGACATCGTCGCGCGATTCCGCCGCCGCGGCAACGACTGGCATGCCCTCCCCGACAAGGTCGCCATCCAGCTCAACGACACCCACCCCGCGATGGCCGTCGCCGAGCTGATGCGGATCTTGCTCGACGACGCCGACCTCGGCTGGGACGAAGCCTGGGACCTGACCCGGCGCACCCTGGCCTACACCAACCACACGCTGATGCCCGAGGCCCTCGAGACCTGGCCGGTCAGCCTCTTCGAGCTGATCGTGCCGCGGCTTCTGGAGATCATTTACGAGATCAACCGCCGGTTCCTGGACGACGTCCGGGCCCGCTTCCCGGCGACGTCGGCCGGGTCGCGCGCGTCAGCCTGATCGCCGAGGGCCCCGAAAAGCGGGTGCGCATGGCCAACCTGGCGATCGTCGGCACCCACAGCACCAACGGCGTGGCCGAGATCCACTCGCGGCTGCTGCGCACGACCGTCGTCGCCGACCTCGCCGAGATCTTCCCCGAGCGGTTCAACAACAAGACCAACGGCGTGACCCCCCGGCGCTGGCTCCTCTTGGCCAACCCCGATCTCGCCCGGCTCATCACCGACGGCGATCGGCGACGGCTGGGTCACCGACTTGCACGAGCTCGAGAAGATCGTTCCCCTGGCGCGACGACGCGTCGTTTCCGCGACGGCTTCCGCCGGGCCAAGCGTGCGGCCAAGACGCGGTTCGCCGACTGGCTGCAAGCCACCGCCGAAGTCGAGCGTCGACCCCGATACGATCTTCGACAGCCAGGTCAAGCGCATTCACGAATACAAGCGACAATTACTTAATATTCTTCACATCATCATTCTTTATAATCGCCTGCGCGACAACCCCAAGCTCGACATGCCGCCGCGCACCTTCTTCTTCGCCGGCAAGGCGGCGCCGGCCTATACCCTGGCCAAGCTGATCATCAAGCTGATCAACAACGTCGCCGCGGTCGTCAACGTCGATCCGGCGGTCGGCGGCAAGCTCAAGGTCTTCTTCCTGCCGGAGTACAACGTGAGCCTGGCGCAGCGGCTGATTCCGGCCAGCGACGTCTCCGAGCAGATTTCGACGGCCGGCTTCGAGGCCAGCGGCACGAGCAACATGAAGTTCATGATGAACGGCGCCCTGACAATCGGCACCCGCGACGGTGCCACCATCGAGATGGCCGCGGAGGCCGGCGAGGAGAACTTCTTCCTCTTCGGCCTGACCGCCGAGCAGGTCGCCGGCAGCCGCGGCTGGTACAACCCGTACTGGCATTACGAGCACGAGCCGGAGACGCGGCGGGCCCTCGACATGATCGCCTCCAACACCTTCAGCCCGCACGAGCCCGGGATCTTCGCGCCGATCTGGGACACGCTCTTGCCGCGCGGCGATCATTACATGCACCTTGCCGACCTCTCGGCCTACGTCCAGACCCAGGAGCAGGTTGGGCGCGCTTTACCTGCGGCCCGACGCCTGGACGAACCGGGCGATCCTGAACGTGGGCCATTCCGGCAAGTTCTCCAGCGATCGCACGATCGCCCAGTATGCGCAGCGAGATCTGGAATGCCAAGCCGTGTCCGATCGAATGAGCACCGCAAAGGCGGCGTCACTCGATCGACCGAGGAGGAGGTCCGATGGCGATTCATCCCCTGGCGGGCCAACCGGCCCCGCTCGACGTCTTGATCGACGTGCCCGCGCTCGAGCACGCCTATCACGACCAACCGGCCCGACCCGAGCGATCCGCGCCAGCGCGTCGCCTTCGGCACCAGCGGGCACCGCGGCACGCCGCTTGGACGGACACGTTCACCGAGGCGCACATCCTGGCGATCACCCAGGCGATCTGCGATTATCGCCGCGCACAGGGAATCGACGGCCCGCTGTTCCTGGGCAAGGACACGCACGCCCTTTCCGGCCCGGCCCAGCGGACGGCGCTCGAGGTTCTGGCCGCCGAGGGCGTCGAGACGATCCTTCAGCGCGATCGACGGCGTGACGCCCGACGCCGGTCATCTCGCACGCCATCCTCGTTTACAATCGCGGCCGCGCCGAGCACAGGGCCGACGGCATCGTCATCACGCCGTCGCACAACCCGCCGGCCGACGGCGGCTTCAAGTACAACCCGCCCCACGGCGGCCCGGCCGACACCGACGTCACGTCGTGGATCCAGGATCGCGCCAACGCCTTGCTCGAGGCCGGCAACGCCGAGGTCAAGCGCGTGCCGTTCGCCCGGGCGATCCGGGCGGCCACGACCCATGAGGTCGATTTCGTCACTCCCTACGTCGCCGACCTGGCCAACGTGATCGACATGGAGGCGATTCGCGGGCGCGGCCTCAAGCTCGGCGTCGACCCGCTCGGCGGCGCGGCCGTCCACTACTGGCAGCCGATCGCCGACACTCTACGGCCTGGACATCACCGTCACCAATCCGGCCGTCGACCCGACCTTTCGCTTCATGACGCTCGACCACGACGGCCAGATCCGCATGGATTGCTCGAGCCCGTACGCGATGGCCAGCCTGGTCAAGCTCAAGGACCGCTTCGACCTGGCCTTCGGCAACGACCCCGACTCCGACCGGCACGGGATCGTGACGCCAGGTCGACGGGGCTCATGAACCCCAACCATTACCTGGCCGTGGCGATTCGCTACCTGCTGCACCCATCGGCCCGGATGGCCCGCCGCACGCCAAGGTCGGCAAGACGCTGGTCAGCAGCAGCCTGATCGACCGCGTCGTGCACGAGCTTGGGCGGCCGCTCGCGAGGTGCCGGTCGGCTTCAAGTGGTTCGCGCCCGGGCTTGCTCGACGGCTCGTTCTGCTTTGGCGGCGAAGAGAGCGCCGGCGCCAGCTTCCTGCGGCGCGACGGCACCGTCTGGACGACCGACAAGGACGGCCCGATCATGGACCTGCTGGCCGCCGAGATCCTCGCCCGCACCGGCAAGGACCCGGGCGAGCACTACCAGGAGCTGACCGCGCAGTTCGGCACGCCGTTCTACACGCGGATCGATGCCCCGGCGACGCCCGAGCAAAAGGCCCGGCTTCAGAAGCTCGACTCCTGGCGACGTCAAGGCATCCGACCTGGCCGGCGAGCCGATCACTGGCCAAGCTGACCCGCGCGCCCGGCAACGACGCCCCGATCGGCGGGCTCAAGGTCGTGGCCGAAGCGGCTGGTTCGCCGCGCGGCCCTCCGGCACCGAGAACATCTACAAGATCTACGCCGAGAGCTTTCGCGACCAGAACCACCTGGACGCCATCGTCGCCGAGGCGCAACAGATCGTCACCGACGCGCTGACTGACGTTAAACCGCAGCGGAACCGACCTGGACCATGCTTTTAAGGAACTGACTGATGAGCACAACACCATTACGTGACCGCCCCGCCTGGAAGGCGCTCGAAGTCGCATCACCGGCAGTTGCGCGATCGTGCATCTTCGCCAGTTGTTCGCCGACGATCCCGGCCGCGGCGAGCGGCTCACGGCCGAGGCCGCCGGCCTCTTCCTCGATTACTCCAAGAATCGCGTCACCGACGAGACGCTCGGGCTGCTCTTCCACCTGGCCGAGGAGTCGGGCCTGCGCGACCGCATCGACGCCATGTTTCGCGGCGACAAGATCAACGTCACCGAGAACCGCGCGGTCCTGCACGTGGCCTTGCGCACGCCCAAAGGCCGAGTCGATCATGGTCGACGGCGAGGATGTCGTGCCCCAGGTCCACGCCGTGCTCGATCGGATGGCAGCGTTTTCCGGACAAGATCCGCAGCGGGGCCTGGAAGGGACACACCGGCAAGCCGCATCCGGAACGTCATCAACATCGGCATCGGCGGCTCGGACCTGGGGCCGGTGATGGCCTACGAGGCGCTGCAAGCATTACAGCGACCGCGCGCTGACGTTTCGGTTCGTCTCCAACGTCGACGGCACCGACTTCGCCGAGGCCACGCGCGACCTCGACCCGGCCGAGACGCTGTTCATCATCTCGTCGAAGACGTTCACGACGCTCGAGACGATGACCAACGCCCGGACCGCCCGCGCCTGGTGCCTGGGTACGCTCAGGGACGAGCAGGCGGTCGCCAGGCACTTCGTCGCGGTGTCGACCAACGAAGCCGAGGTGAGCAAGTTCGGCATCGACACGGCGAACATGTTCGGGTTCTGGGACTGGGTCGGCGGCCGCTACTCGATGGATTCGGCGATCGGCCTCTCGACGATGATCGCGATCGGGCCCGACAACTTCCGCGCGATGCTCGCCGGCTTCCACGCGATGGACGAGCACTTCCGGACCGCCCCGTTCGAGCGCAACCTGCCGGTGCTCCTGGGCCTGCTGACCGTCTGGTACACCGATTTCTTCGGGGCCGAGACGATCGCCGTCTTGCCGTACGACCAGTACCTGAAGCGATTCCCCGCCTATTTGCAGCAGTTGACGATGGAGAGCAACGGCAAGTCGGTCACCTGGACGGCAGTCGAGGGTCTCGTACTCGACCGGCCCGGTCTACTGGGGCGAGCCGGGCACCAACGGCCAGCATTCGTTTTACCAGCTCATCCACCAGGGAACCCGGCTGATCCCTTGCGACCTGATCGGTTTCTGCCGGTCGCTCAACCCGCTGGGCGACCACCACGACCTGCTCATGTCCAACGTGTTTGCCCAGGCCGAGGCCCTGGCCTTCGGCAAGACGGCCGAGGCGGTCAAGGCGGAGGGGACGCCCGACTGGCTGGTGCCGCACCGCACCTTCGAGGGAAACCGGCCGACGAACGTACTCCTGGCCGAGCGGCTCACGCCGGAGGTCCTCGGCGCGCTGGTCGCGCTCTACGAGCACAGCGTCTTCACCCAGGGCACGATCTGGCAGCATCAACTCGTTCGACCAGTGGGGCGTCGAGCTGGGCAAGGTGCTGGCGCAAGCGGATCATTCCCGAGCTCAAAAGCGAGGACGAACCCAAGCTGGCGCATGACAGCTCGACGAACGCCCTGATTCGACGCTACCGCAGCCGCCGGGGCAGCGCAACGGGCTGACCATCTGAATCGGATACTGACGAAACCATCGCCAGGTCGTTCAATGGCGTGGTTCGGGCAATCAGCCTTGTGGATTGACGAATCGTCCCAGGAACAAGATGCTTTCCGTGCGGTTGTCGCGGATCAGGAAGATGAACGGGTGATCGGCCCGGAATACCGGCGGCTCGGCGATTGGCGCCGCGGCTTTTATCGATTCGATCCCCGTGACGGCGGCTGCCGCCGTACCCTGCTCGTTCACCTCGACGAACGCCTTGTGGACGACCGCCGACAGAAATAAGCTCTGGTCGCTGCTCACGCCTGAGAGATCGGCCTCGCCGGGCGTGAATGCCCGAGTCATGCCCATCGCCTTGAGCACTCCGGCAAGCTGGAACTGCGAGCTCACCCGGAATCGAGGCAGGTGAACCCGCACCTCTTGCGTGCGGATCCCCGATTGCCATCGCGACAGGCTGTCGGTGGTCAGCTTGGCTTCGAGGGTCGATAATCCCTCGATCTTATCGGGCAGCAAGATCAACATCGCCAGGTCGCCCTTTCCGTAGGGCAATTCCAGCACCTTCAGACCTTCGCCTGCCCAGTACCGGACGTCACCCATGCAAAACATCAGGGGCACGTCCGTCTGCTGGCCGGCCGATACGTGGAAGGGAGCCACCTGGGTCTGCGTCTCCCGAAACGGCACCGTCCAGTCACCCTTGAAGTAGATGGCGTTGGTCAGTACCAGGCGGGTCTTGGCGTCGAGGACGCCGGGCGGCATGAGGTCTCGGATCTTGCCCTGAGTCCGCTCCTCGACCCAGGAGTTGATCCGCGCAACGGCCTGCTCGGTCTGTCGGGCGAAATCCACCTGGGCCAATTGGGCGCCGTATTGCTCACGGGTGACAGCCAGCAATCCCGGCAGGAAGTCAAGGCCCTCCTGGCTCCACAGCCGGTTGGCCAGGTTCAGTCGGTAGCCCCGGTCGTTACCGGTGACGCCCCAGGTCCGACGCAACTCTCCGAATGCCGGATGGAGCTTTTCCGGGACCAAGCGGAAATGGAGCACCTCGGCCATCTGGTCTGCGGTCTCGCCCCTGGCGCCGGCGTAGACCATCGCCAGGGAAGCCGACAGGCTCTCCGGCGCGAAGAACAAGTTGCCGGCTTGTCCGGCTCGAAGCCGGGCATAGAGGTCCACAGCGAGCTGATTACCACCTTCGACGACGGCCCGCACATCGGTGCTCATGACTTCGGTCTGTTGTCCGGGCTTTTCGGACGGCCAATCCCCAGTCTGCGAGGCGGGGCCGCAGGAAGGACCGACGATGAGCATCATGGCCAAGAGATGGAGCCCGAGCAGGACGTCGCTTGTCCGCTGCCGTGCCCGAAACGGCGCCATGATGGTCCTTCGCGGTGAATGGCCGGTGCTCACGGCGTCGTGCGGCGTGCCGGAGGGCTGGTTGGTCCGAGCCATCGTACACGACTCCGGGGTCGAACGACCTCTGAATCGATTGTCATCGCCTCCGTTCGCGGCGTCAAACCCGCATAATGGGGAGGCTCCCCTTTTTCAGCACCCAGTAATGGGGAGACTCCCCTTTTTCAGTACCCAGCAATGCGGAGGCCACCCTTTTCCAGTACCCAGCAATGCGGAGGCCACCCTTTTCCAGGACCCGCTACGAGCCGCCTAACGGCAATGCCCGTTAGTTAATCAGAACGATCGCTTCGCGAAAGGGTTTGGTCGGCTGCGGTAGGTCGCGGTCGTGGGACCTCTTCTTCAGCCTTGGCTCGAGCCTTCTTCAGTAATAACTGCCGTAGCCGAGCGACGCCAAGGCGCCGACGGGCCTGCGAGAAGGGGGAGTCAGCAAGCTCGGGCTCATCGCGGGTCGGGTGGAGGCGGCCCCAGACTTTTGGAATGGAATCGGCGGCGAACAGGGCCACAGCGATGACCAGCCAGTTGCCGCACCAGCGGGTTGTCTTACCCCTCAGGAATGTCTGGCGACTTCCATATCCTGACCAGATTCTACCAACTGGTAATGTATTCCGCCCAGGTTTGTTGCGAAGTTCCAGATCTTTGTTGTTTTTTTCACGCATTGCTTGCTTTCCGCCAATATCCGCACCATCTTATATCCTCAGCTCGTAATTTCGGTGACGAGTGACACTGGATGGATCGGTTCAGATAGTTGCGGGAATTACCCTGACGGTCGTACTTCAGAGATTTCAGACTTGACGGGCGAATGGTGGGTCTGCGTCGATTCATCAACCGCCCTGGCTCACGTGAGGCTCCCAAAGATGAAACGGTCCCTCGTGTGGTTGGCGGGGTTGACTCTCCTCGCGGGCGGGTTCAGGCAGGCCGATGCAGAGAGCGTTCTTCTGCTATCGACCGGCAATGCCACCAACGACAACGCGGTGGTGAGCCTGCTCCAGGCCCAAGGCGACACCGTCACGGTCGGTCCCACTTACTACAGCTACACCGGCGGCGGATTATCCGGCTACAACGCCGTGATCCTGCTCGAGAATAGCAACGACGACGGCAACAACATCCCCACAAGCGGCCAGACCGCACTGGTGAACTACGTCAACGGTGGCGGTGGGCTCTTGACCGGTGAATGGACGGTCTGGGGCATCGGGGTCGAGGGCTTCAGCCAGATCCTGAAGACGATTCTCCCGGTCATCCCGCAAACGAACTATAGTTCTTTTAATTATGACAGCCCGATCACATACACGTTGAGCACGGCAAATTCGGTCCTCAATAGCGGGCTTCCCTCGTCCTTTACGTTTAACGCCGACAATAACGGGGGCACGGAAACTTACTTCCAGCCAGTGCCCGGTGCGACCGTGTTCTATGGCAGCAGCTACGGCAACAACGGAGCCGGCACGCCTCCCGGTGATGGCGTGATCGGCTGGCAGTATGGGGCAGGCCGGGTGCTGAGTTTGTCCACTCTCGCGGGCCCAATCGAGCTGTCCAATGCCGAATACGGCACGCTCTTCAGCAATGGCGTGAACTGGGTCTCGGGGCAAGGATCGGTTCCCGAGCCGTCCACGCTTGCCCTGCTTGGTATCGGTGTCGCAGGACTGACCGGCTACTGCCGGCGGCGCCGAAAGCGATCCGGAGGGTAACGCCACCCACTTGAGGAAAAAAAAGACCCCCGGCGCATACGCGCCGAGGGTCGGGCGGGGTCGGTTTCATCAAATGCTCATGTGTTTCCAGTGAGTTGCGGGCCGTTTGGTCCGCAGCTCTCTTGGCCGATTAGCTCTGGGCTCGCTGGCGGCGGCCCAGAACGTAGCGCCGCAGGCCCAAGCCACCGACGGCGCTCATGAACAGTGCGATCGTGCTCGGCTCGGGAATGGGCGCGAAGGGACTTCCACTGGTGGCGATGATTCCTTCGACAGTCGTGTTCCCGCCGGCCGATGCGGGAACCAGCAGCTCCTCGTTTTGCAGCATGGTCAGCGTGCTCGAGGCGCCGGAGAGCGGGGGGAACGAGCCGTTCGCCACCGGGCTGAAGCTCACCACCACGTTTGTCTGAGACGGCCCGTCGACGGTGCCGTTCAAATAGCCGGTCACCGAGGGGGGGGGATTCGTGCCTGAAAATGAAATCGCACTGCCGTTGAACATCGACGGCAAAAAGTTGATGGTGAAGGGGGTGTTGTTGTAGTTGGTTGTCTGCCCCGTGAGTCCAGCGACCTGGAACGAGCCGAGGGAAAGGTTCGACGAGGCGGAGACATCCGCGTTGGTGACCGGAACGTAGCTGATCACGTTGGGACCTGTCACCCCAGTCGCCGTGTTGATCCCGCCGGACGTGCTGTACTCCAGCGAATTGCTGATCACGTCGGACTTGGCGCTGGTGGTCGAATAGGCCAAGAGTCCCAGGGCGATGACCGCCGATCGCAGCCCAATCCACCCTTGTGTCCTGTGCATCATTTCCTCCTGAAACGGACGGGATTGTCGCGATTCCAACCGCGACCTCGCAACATCTTCGTTCGTGATCGAAGTGTGGCGTCCTCCCCTGGACACGAGCCCGCTCGTCGCGAGTCCTGGGTGTGAACGAACGGGCGGGAACATACTCCCTTTGCTGAATCTTGTAAACCGAACTTTAGGGATTTTAGTCGAAATTCTTGATTTCCTGAATTTCGCCCGCTGGCGCCTGCAACTTTTACAACATGGCGAGGGGATCGACGTCGATGGCCAGCTCGACGCCGTGGGGGGGCGGGTACCGCGGGGGTACAAGGTTCACCAATGCTCGGAGCGGCTTCGAGTTGGCACATCGAAGCTGGAGGTGGAAGCGGTAGTTATGGCGGATCTTGAGAATCGGGGCCGGGGCGGGCCCGAGGAGGCGGACCGATGGCTCGCTCTCCTGCCGAAAGGCGACGGCGAGCTTTTCGATGTAACTCGAGACGGCGCTCTCAACGGGACCGCGCGCGATCACCCGCACCAGCCGGCCGTAGGGAGGCACGCCGAACTTGGCGCGTTCGGGCAGCTCGTGGTGGGCGAAGCTGGCAAAGTCATGGCGCGCGGCCGCGGCGATCGCCGGGTGGTCCGGCGCATAGGTCTGCACGATCACCCGGCCCGGCCGGTCGCCTCGGCCGGTGCGCCCTGCCACCTGAGCCACAAGCTGAAAGGTCCGCTCCGCCGCGCGAAAGTCCGGCAGGTGCAGGGCGATGTCGGCGTTGACGACCCCCACAAGGGTCACGTTGGGAAAATCGAGCCCCTTGGCGATCATCTGCGTGCCCAGCAAGATCTGCGCCTTACCCGCATGAAATTCGGTCAGAACGCGCTCGTGGCTGGCATGCGCGCGCATCGTGTCGGAGTCCATCCGCCGCGTGACAGCATCGGGAAATGCTGCCTGGATCTCGCGCTCGAGCCGCTCGGTGCCGATGCCGCCGTAATGCAGCTCGGGTGCGCCGCAGCCGGGGCACGCGCCGGGACAGGCGCGCTCGGCATCGCATGTGTGGCAGAGCAGGATATGACTTTTTCGATGGTAGGTGACCGCGACGTCGCAGGCGTGGCACTTGACGACGGCCCCGCACCGCGGGCAAATGACAAAGGTGTGGAAGCCGCGCCGGTTCAAGAGCAAGATCACCTGGCCGCCGCCGGCCAAAGCGTCTTCGATCGCCTGCCGGAGCGGCTCGCTCAAGCCGCCCGCACCGATCTTTTCGTGCCGGAGGTCGACGATCTCGACATGCGGCATGGGCCGGCTCCCCACCCGCGTGGGCATCGTGAGCCGGGTGTAACGCCCTCGCTCGGAGTTGAACCAGCTCTCCAGCGACGGCGTCGCCGAACCCAAGAGCACCGGCACGCCCTCCATCTGCGCCCGTTTGACGGCCAGGTCGCGCGCGTGGTATCGAGGTGTTGTCTCCTGTTTGAATGTGCTCTCGTGCTCTTCATCGACGACCACGAGCCCGAGCCGCCTGGTCGGCGCGAAAATGGCCGATCGGGCCCCGACGACCACCTGGACCTCGCCCGCGGCGATCGACTGCCAGTGACGGTGCCGCTCGGCGTCGCTCAAGTGGCTGTGCAAGACGGCCACATGGTCGAACCGCCGGCGAAACCGGCGGATCGTCTGGGGAGTCAGGCTGATCTCGGGGACGAGTACGATGGCCTCGCGGCCGCGCGCCACCACCTCTTCGATCGCGGCCAAGTAGACTTCGGTCTTGCCGCTGCCGGTCGCTCCATGGATCAAGAACGGAGCGAACCCCTCTGCCTGGAGCGCCGGGCTCAGTTGCGCAAGCACGGCCGCTTGCTCAGGCGTCCACACCGGACGCGCGCGTGCGGAACCTGGCTGCGCGGTCGCGCTTGCCCGCTGCGCCGCCCGGGCCGGCGAGCCCCACCGGCAGCCGGCGGCGGACCGTGTGCACCACGCCGATTTTGCGCAGGCCCTGGATCGGCGCCGTCGTGCACTTGCCCAACCGGCACACGTCGGCAACCGACAGCGGCTCGCCGCTCTGGCAGAGGATCTCCAGCACCGCAGTCTGCTTGGGGGTGAGCCGCCGCGTGAGTGCAACGGTGCGCCAGTCGGACTTGATCTCGGCGGGCACGATCAGAAAAGTGCCGACTCGCGTGCCGGCGTGCCGCTTGACGCCCGCCGGCACGACCGCGTCGAGCGCTTGTCCCCAGGTGCACGCATAGTAGTCGGCCATCCAGCGTGTGAGCGCCAGCATCTTGCCGTCGATCAAGGGCAGGGGGTCAATGACCTCGATCAGGTCCTTGATGCGCGAACCATCCAGATCGGCCGGCGGCTGTGCGTCGATCCGCACGCAGTAGCCCACGGCCGGGCGGTCGCCCTTGCCGAGCGGCGCCTTCACCCGCTGACCCGGTTGTACGAGCCGCTTGAATCGGCTCGGAATCCGATAGGTTAGAATCTGCTCGATCGGCCGATTGAAGACCACGCCGGCGAAGGGTCCGCTCGAGCGCCGTGGCTCGTTTTCGACGACGCCGAACAGGGTTGCCTGACGCAGAGCGGCCGCGGAGTCGCCGTCTGCTTCGGGGCCCGTCTGCGACGGCTCGTCTCGCTCGCTGCCGGCTTTTGCGTTGACAATGCCCATGAACGGGACCTATCGTCGAAATTCGTCCGGCCCGCGCCGAACGGTGTCTCCTAGAGTTCACTCGATTTCTGGACGTTTGTCGACCCAGGACTTGCGGGCTCGAGCGGCCCGCGGCGCTGGCAGTAAGCCGTTCTATCGAGGAATTCCGCCCGATGCGACTGGGATTATTCGGCGGCACGTTTGACCCGATCCACCAGGGACACCTGATCCTGGCCGAGCAGTGCCGCGAGTCGTGCCGGCTCGACCGGGTTTGGTTCGTCGTCACGGGCGCACCACCGCACAAGCAGGGGGACCGCACGGCCGTGGGCCACCGTCTGGAGATGGTGCGGATCGCGATCGCCGGCCACTCGGCGTTTTCGGTCTCGGAGATCGAGGCCTCGCGTCCCGGGCCGCATTATAGCGTCGAGACGCTCGAGGCGATCCGCCGCGACCACCCAGGCGACGAGCTGTTTTTCTTGATCGGCGCCGATAGCCTGGCCGATCTTCCCGCGTGGCGCGAGCCTGCAAGGATCGCGCAACTGGCCACGATCGTGGTCGTCAATCGCCCGGGCATCGACTGCCCGCCGCCGGCACGGCTGCCCGACTTCGGCCCGGAGGCGCAGCCGCTCTTGTCGGTCACGATCCCGCCCATCGGCATCGCGTCGAGCGACTTGCGCCGCCGCCTGGCCGAAGGGCGCAGCGTCCGCTACATGGTGCCGCGGGGCGTTCAGGCTTATATTGAGGCCCAGGGCCTCTATCGGCAGGCATAGAGCTAAAGAAACGCTCCGCCAGGCGCTACTTCGCCGCGCGGTCACCGGGTAGAACATTCTTGAAGCACGCCGGTGTCCGATTGTCCGCGCAAACGGCAATGAGCGTTGTTGGCGGGTGTTTCATCATTGTCCAGGGAGCGTGCCGCAATGTCTGACAGCCAATCGGTGACTCAATGGTTGCATGGTGTCAAGACGGGAGACAGCGGCGACATCGAGCGGCTGTGGAATCGCTATTTCCAGCGGCTGATTCATCTGGCGGGATCAAAGCTGCCCCATCATTGTCGGCGCGCTTTTGATGAGGAAGACGTTGCACTGAGCGCCTTTCACAGCTTCTGCGACCGAGCGGGCCGGGGGCAGTTTCCCGAGCTCACCGATCGCGACGACCTCTGGCGGCTGCTCGCCACGATCACGGTACGCAAGGCGCTCATGCAGGTCCGACATCAGATGCGGCGCAAGCGCGGAGGCGGCGGGGTGCTGGGCGAATCGGCCTTTCTGGGCCGCGACCGCGCGGCCGGGGGTACCGGCGGTACTGGCCTGGCTGAGATCCTCGGCAACGAGCCGAGCCCCGAAGACGCTGCCCGTTTTACCGACACGCTCAATCATCTGATCGACTCGCTCGGCGATCCAACCTTGAAGTCCGTCGCGCTGCGGCGCCTGCAAGGGCACACCAGTGCCGAGATCGGCACCGAGCTGGGAACCTCGACGCGCACCGTCGATCGCAAGCTGCGGCTGATCCGCGCAATCTGGGAGGAAACCGGCGAATGAGCGCGCACTCAACGCTCTGCGCTCTTGATTTGCAGCAAATCGACGCCCTCTGCGACCGGTTCGAGGCCGCGGGGCGCAGCGGAGCGGTTCCCGACCTCGCCGATTATTTGGCCCAGGCGCCGCCCGGGCGCGATCCGCGCTGTTTCGCGAACTCCTGCACCTCGATCTGGAGATTCGCCGGGCGCGCGGCGAGCAGCCCGACCTGCGAGCGTATGGCGAACGATTTCCAGACCTGCGCGACGTTGCCGCCACGGTTTTTCGCTCGCAGGGCGGGTTTCGCAAGGGTGGCGGGCTGTCGCAGACAACTCGGCCGGCGGCCGATTCGGTCGAGCTCTGCCTTCACGATCCGGAAACTCCGCCGGAATCGACCGTCGCGCGGGCAACTCAACCCGCTGCGAACAGTTTGGCACAGCCATGGCAGGAGCTCGCCGGCCGCGAGGACGCGCCGGACGTCGCCGGCTATGACATCCTGGACGAGCTGGGGCACGGGGGCATGGGGGTTGTGTACCGGGCTCGCCAGGTCGCGCTCCAGCGCGACGTTGCTCTCAAGATGATCAAGGCCGGCGGCTTCGCTTCCGAGACCGAACGGGTGCGATTTCAGAACGAGGCCGAGGCCGTCGCGCAGCTCGACCATCCAAACATCGTTCCGATCTACGAAATCGGCGTCTATCGGGGGCGGCATTTTTTCAGCATGAAGCTGATCTCGGGAAGCAGCCTCGACAAGCGGCTCGCGTCGTTCTCGACCGAGCCGCGCGCGTGCCGCCCGGGTTGTCGCCATCGCGGCCCAGGCGGTTCATCACGCCCATCAGCGCGGCATCCTGCACCGCGACTTGAAGCCCGCCAACATTCTTCTGGACCAGCACGGCGACCCCCACGTCACCGACTTCGGACTGGCCAAGCGCATCGATGCCAATGCCGATCTGACCCAGTCGGGCACGCCGGTCGGCACGCCGTCGTACATGGCACCCGAGCAGGCCGCCGGCGCCAAGGTCCCGCTTTCCACGGCGACCGACGTCTATGGCCTGGGCACGATCCTCTACGCCCTGCTGGCCGGCCGGGCCCCGTTCGCGGGGACGACGCTGGTCGAGACGCTCGACCTGGTGCGTACCAGTGCGCCCGAGCGCCCCAGTGCCAAGAACCCGCACGTGCCGCGCGACCTCGAGATCATCTGCCTCAAGTGTCTGGAGAAGGAGCCAGGCCGCCGCTATGCGAGTGCCCTGGCACTCGCCGAAGACCTCGAGCGCTGGTTAGATGGCGTGCCGATCCTGGCGCGGCCCGTCGGCCCGATGGCGCGGGGAGCGATGTGGTGCCGGCGCAACAAGGCACTGGCCACGCTGGCGGCGCTCTTCGTCGTCGCACTTCTCGGAGGGTTCGCCGGCGTCACCTGGAAGTGGCGCGAGGCCGACCACGAGCGCAGAAAGGCCGAGGCCGTTAACGATCTCTTGACGCGGCGACTCCTGGCCCAGGCCTCGGCCGACCTCGACCCGCTGGCTCAGAACCTGACCGTCCGCGAGCTGCTCGACCGCGCGGGCTCGCAGCTCGGCGGCTGGCTCGACGGCCAGCCCGACGTCGAGGCCAAGGTCCGCGAAACGATCGGCGGCGCCTATCTTTCGCTCGGTCAATACGAGAAGGCCGAGCCCCACCTGCGAACCGCCATGCGGCTGGCCACCGAGCTTCAGGGTCCAACGCATCGCGACGCGCTGCGCACGGGCAATCTCTTCGGCACGCTTCTCGACCAGACAGGCCGGCGCACCGAGGCCGAACCGGTACTGGAGCGCAACCTGGCCGACTGCCGTCGAGTCCTGGGGCGCGACGAGCCCGTCACCCTCGACGCCGCCATGCGCTACGGCATGCTCCTCTGGCACATCGGCAAGGGCGCCGAGGCTGAAATCATCCTTCGCAAGAACGTCGCCGACCGCTCGCGCGTCTTCAAGCCCGACCACCCTGATACGCTCAAGGCCATTTACGTCTTGAGCCGGCTCTTGACCGAGCGCGGCCAGTTCGGCGACGCCGAGCGCCTCGCCTATCAATACGCCCACGACATCAAGTGCGCGGCCGGCAGCAACCATCCCGATAACATCCTGGCGTTCACCAATCAGGGCGATGTCTACCTCGCGCAGGGCAAGCGGATGCAGGCCGAGCTGTACTATCGCCAGGCTGCCCAGGAGGCCGAGCGCATCTTCGGCCGCGATCATCCGGCTGCGCTGGCCGCAGCCGCCAAACACGCGCGGCTGCTCGGAAATCCGGACGATCGCCAGGCCGCGCTCTGACCGCTCAAGTTTCGCCGCGATACGCTTCGCTGCTGGGTTGAAGCTCGTTGACGATCCGCCGGGCATAACGATCCTGCGCCAAACAAGAACGCATCTTGGGTTATGACCTGGCCCGGTCGTTCGCGCTCTTGGGCATGATCGTCGTCCATTTCGGGCTCGTGATGGGTTCGGACCAGACGCGGCCGGCCTACGCCGCCGAGATCATGCATCTCTTTGACGGTCGCGCGGCCGCCCTGTTCGTGGTGCTCGCCGGCGTCGGCCTGACGCTGCGATCGAATTCGGCGCTCACGTCCGGAAGCTCACAGGCGATGTCGCAGGTACAGAACACGCTGATCCGCCGCGGGCTCTTTTTGCTCGCCATCGGCTTCGTGAACCTTCTGATCTGGCAAGGCGACATCTTGCGGGTTTACGGCGTATCGCTGGTCTTGGCCGCCGGCCTGATCGCCGCGCCAGACCGTCGCCTGCTCTTGATCGCGCTGGCGTTCGTGCTTGCCTTCGTGCTCCTTCTTCTGTTGTTCGACTACGGCCAGAACTGGGAGTGGTCCACTATGACGTATCACCGTCTCTGGACCCCGTCCGGTGTGGTTCGCAACCTGTTCTATGACGGGTTCAGGAGCGTATTCCCCTGGTCTGGCTTGCTGATCTTCGGGATGTGGCTGGGACGGCAAGATCTGCGCAACCGCGAACGCAACACGCGGATTCTCTGGGCCGCGGTTGGCGTGGTCGTCGGAGCCGAGCTGGTGTCGTGGCTGCTGGTCGCTTACTTCCGCGCTCATCCGCACCGTCTGGACGCCGAGACGATCAAGGCGCGTGTTCGGCACGGAGTCGATGCCGCCGTTGCCCCTGTTTTTGATGTCCAGCGCGGGGGCGGCTGTCGCCGTCATCGCGCTGGCCGTTCGCGCTGCCGACGCGTGGCCGAGCGCGCTGTGGCTCGGACCGCTGGTCGCGATGGGGCAAATGGCGCTGACGTGGTATTTTGCTCACATCATCATTGGGCTAGGTACAGTTGACGCTCTCGGACTGTCGACAAGCAAGCCTTTGCCGGTGGCCCAAGCGTACGGCGCGCTCTTTTTCGTGGCGGCCGTGTTCCTTTCGTGGCTCTGGAAGCGCCGCTTCCGGCATGGGCCGCTCGAATGGGTCATGCGGAAAGTCGTGGGATGAGCGCCGAGCCGCCCAGCAGCACGGATGTCTGCAATCGCCCTTTCGTGTCGTTTCGACGATTTCGTGGTTGGTCCAGCGGACCGATCGTTTGAATGGTTCTTTCACTTTTCCGTGAAGGTCCGTGGGTTCCGTGGTTGAACTCCGATCTACTCAGGAATACTCCGGCTCGTTGCCGCGCTTCCACTTGATATTGCAGCCCATGCTCGGGCGCTGATCGTCGCCAACCGGCTTGCCCGCGAGCACGGCGTCGAGCGCCGACCGCAGGTCTTTGCCGGTGACGGGCAGCGCGTTGCCGGGGCGGCTGGCGTCCAACTGGCCGCGGTAGGCGAGTTTCTGGTTCTTGTCGAAGACGTAGAAATCGGGCGTGCACGCAGCCTTGTAGGCGAGAGCCGTTTTCTGCGTCTCGTCGTAAAGATAAGGGAACGTGTAGCCGACCTCGGCCTTCTCTTTGGCCATCAGCTCGGGGCTGTCGTCGGGATAGTTGGCGACGTCGTTGGCATTGATGCCGACGACGGCCACGCCCTTGGACTGATATTCCTTGGCCAGCCGGGCGAGGTCGTGGCGAACGTGCTTAACGTAAGGGCAGTGGTTGCAGATGAAGGCGACCAAGAGGGCAGGGGCTCCCTTGAAGTCGTCGAGCGAAACCATCTTGCCGTCGGTGTCAGGCAGCCGAAACGCCGGAGCGGCGGTGCCGAGCGGGAGCATTGTCGAAGCTGTAAGCGCCATGAGTATGGTCCTCTTGAATGGCCCGGGCGCGAAGCCGCCCGGTAACTTCTGATCCGTACGCTTACTCTAATGCCTGGCCCGTGGCTTGGCGAGCCCGTGGCGGCGCTGTCCGATCGCGGGCAGAGGCCACCTCTCCGCAGCCGCGTCAGCGGCGGCATCGTATAGCCTGGGGCGTGAGCCCCAGTGGAGCAAAAACCAACCATAATTCGGTTCTGCAAGCCCCCGAATCGGGGCGACATTTGTCCGCGGCTCACGCCCCGGATTTGTTGCCATCCGCCTCCGCTTCTTTTTCGACGTCTTTGATGATCTGCTGGAAATCGTCGCGGCCCCGAATCGGGGCGAGGTCGGGGTCGGATTGCAGAATATCGGCATTGAGAAACCCCTCGCGGACGGCCCGGCGCAAGACCTCGATCGCCCGGTCGCCGTACAACTGGCGGCGGAGCCGGTCGCCCTTTGACACCGACTCGGGGTCGAAGACTCCTTGCGATCCTTCCTTGGCGCCGATCAAGGGGATGCACAGTGCGAGGTTGCACGCCAGGTTATAGCTGTCGTCGCGCTGAGCTCGGGCAGGCCCTCGAACAGGTCGATGGCTCGCTGGAACGATCGCACGGCTTCAGCCGCCTCGCCCGATTGCTGGCGCACGCGGGCAATATTGTTGTAGGTCTTGGCCAGGTCGAGGTGCGAGTCGATCTCCCCGGGATGCTCGGCGACCAGCCGCTCGAGCATGGGCCTTGCCTTCTCGGCGCTGGCGAGCGACTCGCCCTGCTCGCCCCGCCGCCGGTGCACGTCGCTCATGACGTTGTAGGTGCGGGCCAGCCCGCCGCGGTAGTTCAGCACGCCGGGGAACTGGCGGTCGAGCTGCTCGAAAACTTCGACGGCCCGTCGCGCTGATAGCGAGCGCCGAATCCAGCTTGCCCGCAAGTTGCTCTAGCGAGCACAGGTCCCCCAGGTCCACTGCCAGACTATAAGCTTGATCGGGCAGCTCCGGATGCTCGCGCGTGATGGCCTCGCGCAGGTCGATGGATTGCCGATACGACTCCAGCGCCGATGCGATTCCATCGGACTGCTGGAGAAAGATCTGGCCCAACAGCACATGGCACTTGGCCATGCCGATCCGCGGATCGAGTGCGGCGGGCTTTTCCGAGGCCAATCGCTCAAAGATCGCCAGGGCGCGCTCGAGTGTCTCGCTCGCCGCGAGCGTTTGGCTGTGCTGAAACTGGATATTGCCGATATTCAGCAAGACAGATCCGAGTGTGTCGCGCAACGGAGCCGGCGCGGACTGAGCCGAAGCCAGCGGCTCGAGAAGTGCGCGGGCGCGATTGCAGACACCGAGCGCTTCGTCACGCCGGCCCTCCAGCCTCATCAGCACGACGGCGTGCTCGTTGAGGGTGTGTGCCAGTTTCTCTTGATAATCGTGATTGCCGGGGTGTGCGCAGGAGCTCGTCCCAAAGTGCAACCGCCTGCCGAAACCGCCCGTCGGCTTCGACCAGCGAACCGATCTCGGCAGTGATGCTCGCCAGCCGGTTGCGCACAGCGCCAGCTCGGCGCGAACCGCAGGGTCCTGGGCACGCTCTGCGACGAAACCCTCGTAAAACCGCTGCGCGTCTTGCAGCAGTTGCCTGCGCAAAGGGTGTAAGCCTGGCTGATTGAGCAGCCGCTCCTCGCTCACCCGCGTGAAGAAGTGGTCGACCGTTCGCCGCGTTTGGCGCGATGATTCCTCGGCTCGATCGCGCTCGCGTCGCGCTGTCACCAGACCCATCGACGTGCCAATGACCCCCGCAATGAGTGTCAGCAGCACGGCGGCCGCCGCGGTGACCCCCACAGCGTGACGCTGCATGAACCGGCCCACGCGGTAGATTGTCGAATCGCTCCGAGCCGATACCGGCAGCCCTTCCAGATGGCGCCGCAAATCGAGCGCAAGCTGGGCAGGAGAGCTATACCGGCGCTCGGGCTCCTTGCGCAAGGCCATGAGCACAATCATGTCGAGATCGCCGGTAAGGATTCGCTGCAAACCGGCCGGAGTTGTGCCACGATCGGCAGCAATCTCCTCGGGGAGTGGTGAGTGGACCCGTGTCGTGCCGCGATCAGCCGCAATCTCCTCGGGAGCCGGCTGCGAGCTGAGAGCTGCGACGGCTGCCTGTGCCTGTGCGGCCGGCGCCGTGATGGTTGCCGAATCGCCTGGGGGAGTGGGTTCCACTGCACTCGCTCTCGCCTTCGGCTGATGGGACGCCTTGCGCGGCGAACGCACCCAGCCGCGGACCACTGCCAAGCTGGGTCGCTCGGCGCCTGCTCGCAGATCGCCTGGAAAATCTCGCTGGTTGTCCGTGTCTTGAGCCGATAAGGCCGGAGGCCGGTCAAAAGCTGGTAGAGCACCACTCCCAATGCATAGACATCGCTCGCGGTCGTCGCGGGCTCGCCCTGAACTTGCTCGGGGCTGGCAAATTCCGGCGTCAGGACCAGCTCGCCGGATCGCGTCAGTTGATCCAGAACGTCGGGCGCACCGATGGCCGACTCAGGATCCATGAGTTTGGCGATCCCGAAGTCGATCAGCTTCGGCACACCCTCGGCCGTGACCAAGATATTGCCGGGTTTCAAATCGCGGTGAATGACGGCACGCTCATGGGCGAACTGCACCGCATCGCAGACTCGATCGAAAAGCCGCAGCCGCGCGGGGATATGCAGCCGCCCTCGGTCGCAGTACTCGTCGATTCGCTGGCCATCGACGTACTCCATCACGAAATACGGACGGCCGTCAGGAATCGTGCCGGCGTCCAAGAGCTTGGCGATGTTAGGATGTTTCCCCAGCGCAGCCTGAAAATGGATCTCGCTGCGGAACCGCCGCACGATCGCCTCGCTGTCCATGCCGCGCTTGATCAGCTTGATGGCGACCTGCTGCTCGAATCCCTCAACTCGCTCGGCCCGGTAGACGCTTCCCATCCCCCCGCCGCCCAGCCGGGCGACGATCTGATAGGCCCCGAGCCGCTGTCCGATCATCGCGTCGGTCTCGCCGCTAGCTGCCGTCGCGCCCGCGTCGCGTGGCTCGGCGTCGTCAGCGCGCAGCCGAGTCGGTCCCGCCTCGACCCGCGGCTGCGGGTTCGACGTCACAGCCTCAAGCGCGATCGTGTCCATCAAATCGCGCTCGGCCGCAACCGGCTGCGCACCATCCGGCTCGAGGCGCGGCGATTCGGGATTCACAACGGCCACGCCAATTCTCGCAAAAGGATCAAGACCACGAGTCCATCTCAGTCCTAATCGTAATCGTAATCGTACTCTTAATCCTCTTCGCAATCCGAATCGTCATCTCGACGATCCGGGCGGTCCCCCCGGCGGCGGCCCTCCTCCAGGCGGCGGCCCTCCTCCGGGCGGCGGTCCTCCCATCCCTTTCATCATCGGGCCGCCGCGGCCGGGCCCCATCATGCGGCGGTGCTCACGATGGCACTCCATGCACGAGGCGGTGAGCTTTTCGTGAGCGTCGCGAGCTGCCTCGGCGTTCTTTGACTCTGCCGCCTTGTTGAGCCCTTCCGCCGTTGCAGCAAAGGCCGTCGCCAGCTTGGTCCACGAATCCTTCTCTCCCCTCGGCGGATCGTTTTCGGCCAGACTCGCCGTCAGCTTGGCGTATTCCTTGGCATTGGGCTGAATTGTGTCCCATGCGGGCGGGTCGGACTCGAGTGCCTTGCCGATCAGGGGCGTCAGGTAGTCGACGCCATTGCTGCGCTTGCTCATGATCGTGCGGATCGGCGAATTCCCGCCCCCTGGCCCCGGGCCGCCGCGACCCCCGCCGCCGCCGGCTATGGGTGGTGCGTTGGGCTCGTTCTGGCCGCCGCCGTCGCCGCATCCCCCCACTGCGAGCAGAACCGCTGCCACCATCGGCGCGGCCAGGAGCTTGTACGCGAACTTCGATAACATCGATGATTCCTCAGAAAGAGTCGGCCGCGACACTTGCCTGGCTGAAGCACACTTGCGCAACGTGAGTCGGCGCGGCCCGAAACGGTATGCCCCGATCGGCCCCCTTCAAGCGCGTGGCGACCGGCGACTCGAAGATTCTACACGGCGGCGATCACGCCGGCATGAGGGACATCCCAGAAACTTGCCAACGCGTAAGGCTTCAGCCGTTTTCACTGATCGGCCGACGGGGTGAGCGCCGACGGCCGGCTGAGTCGTGGGACGCCTTGTTCGGGTAGTGCGGCAGCCTGCGTCAATCGAGACCAGTCTCGAGCGGCGCCGGCTTCGGCGAGGGTGAATCGTCTAGTCGCAGATCGGCGACAAGTCGTTCGGCGGCTAGCAGGTCCTTCTGCGCAACCCCCAGAACGAGCCGGCCTTGCGTCATCCCTGGGATGCCCGCAACAGGCTGCATCCGTGTGGTCTGTATGACCACTTTGGTGCCAAAGCCGAACCAGCCTTTCTGGATCGTCACCGATGCCAGAAGGTCGTGCGGGATCCGCGCTCGCGCACGTCGGACTTGAGAATTCCGAGGACGGCATCCTTGCTCTGGTACTCGAGCACGAGAGCTTGCTCTTCAAGGCGCATCAGTCCATCGCATACGGCCAAACCGCCGTACGGGGAACCGAGCGAGACCGGCAGAGCGCTCATGGGTATGGTCCTCTTCATGTGCGGGGCGTTGTCGGCGACTACCGGCAAGCATCGCGAATTGGCCGCTCGCTGTGCCGTACGATTCAACCCTTACCTAAGCGTCGAGCCGTCCTTCATAGGGCACCCGCTCACCGTGCTCAAGATATCGCCGCAGAATCCGAAGATACATTGCCCAGCAGTAGCAGGAAATACGCCAGTGTTCATTCGGCGCTCGTCGGTGCCGTTTCGGAGCCCCCGAAGCGGGGCGACAGCATGTAGCCTGGGGTGTGAACCCCAGGAATAGGGGTGTGAACCCCCGGAAAATCCGAATGCGTCACCAATTCGAATCTTCAGGTTCAGGCCGGGCGGCTCCGCCGAAACCGCGCACCACGCTGGTTCGGCGGAACGGCGCTTATGGAATCGACGCGCCCTATCTCATACCCTTTTTCGGCGTGCTCCTCATCGCCAACGTCGCCAACGGAGTGATTTCTCACTCGGTGTGGCCATTCGTGGGCGCGGCGACCATTCTAGCCTGTGCGGGCTGCGGGCTCTATGTCTCGCGTCGGGGCAAGTTCGTGGTCTGGGCCGAATTGCTGGACCAGCTCGAGTTACGAGGCGACGAGAAGATCTTGGATCTGGGCTGCGGCCGGGCGCCGTATTGTTGCTCGCCGCCCAGCATTTGACGACCGGCCGGGCGGTTGGGGTCGATCTGTGGCGACGCAAGGATCAATCGGGCAATGCGGCCGAGGTCACAGACCGCAACGCCCAAGCCGAAGGAGTGGCCGACCGGGTCGAACTGCACACGGCCGATATGCGCGAGTTGCCGTTCGAGGCCGATGTCTTCGATCTGGTCGTCTCCAACCTCGCGATTCACAACATAAAGGGCCGCGCTGGTCGCGAGAAGGCGATCGAGCAGGCGGTGCGCGTCTTGCGCCCCGGCGGCCGATTGATGATCGCCGATCTCTGGGCCACGCGCCTCTACCGACGCCACCTCGCAAAGCTCGGGATGCGCAATGTTACCCGAAAAGGTCTGGGATGGCGCATGTGGTGGAGCGGCCCCTGGCTCGCTACGCGTTTGGTCACGGCCACGAAGAGTTAGCACCAAGTGGATCCGCCGAAGTCGCCGCGCTGTAGTCAGGCCTAAGCGGCCACGTAACTGCCCAAGCGACTCGGTGTGTTCTATATATCAAGGAAGACCGCTCCGCGCTGGAGAATCATGCCAGCGGTCACCATCGCGTGGCTTTAGTGAGTGAGGGACTGCAATCCTGCCTGCCCAACCTTCTTTGAGCTTGCCGCCAAGAGAAAGAAGATAAGCCATGTTCGAGCACAAAATCGCGGTCCGAACCACCATCGTCTGCGCTTGCACCGCCGCCAGCTCCGGGTCCGTAAACGGATGATTCGCGCTGCGACCATCTGGAACAGCGCACCTTGCTTGTCGTGCCCGCTCTCGCGCTGGTCAGCGAAAACTTGGCGCACAACGGCGCCGATGTCGGGGCGCTCTTCCCCAGCATCAGCTCCGACGGACAATACGTCGCGTTCGAGAGCGGCTCGTTTGCGGGTACGTTGACGCCCGCCCCGTCCGATCTCGTGAACGGCCTCACCGTCGAGAACGATGCGCCCAACGTCTATCTCCGCGACCTCGTGACCAACACGACCATATGCCTTAGCGTCAACTACCAGGCGACCAACACCACGGGAAATGACGACTCGCGCTACCCGATCATCAGCGCCGACGCCAATACCGTGGTCTTCTTGAGCAATGCCACCAATCTGGTTGCCGACGATAACCCTTCGAACAATCCCAACGACGACGTCAACGTCTTCGCCTGGAGCAGCGCGACGGACAAATTAACGCTCGTGACGGTGAATTACGAGGGCACCGGACCCGCCAACGACCCCGACCCGCAGCAGTTCGGCACCGCGGAAAATATCAGCGTGAGCGCCAATGGAGACTACATCGCCTACGACAGCGAGGCGACCAACCTCGTTCCCGGCGAAAACGACATCAACTATACGCCCAACGTCTATGTGTACGACCTCCTGACCAACAAGAACATCCTGGTCAGCGCCAGCGACGCGGGCGGCGGCATCGGCAATGCGTCGTCGGACAACCCGGTCATCAGCGCCGATGGCAGCACCGTTGCCTACGACAGCCTGGCCAGCAACCTCGACCCGAAGCACAGCAGCCCGGAACAGTTCGAGAACTACCAGGTTTATGCCAGCACGCTCAATGACACCAAGGACACCGTGGCCAGCACGACCCTCGTGAGTGTCGACCCTACCGACACCACCGCCGGAGATAACACGTCGATCGCCCCCAGCCTCAGTGACAATGGCCAGATGGTCGCGTTCCAGAGCTCCTCCGATAACCTCGTGAACATCCCCAATGGCGGCTCTTTCAACGATGTGTACGTGCGCAACCTGGCGACGAACACGACTCAGTTGGTCAGCTTGAGCACGGCGGGCAACGCCACCGGCGACTCCAGCTCCTTCGCGCCGCAAATCAGCGGCGACGGCGATCACGTCTTGTTCTACAGCCTGGCCGATGATTTGACATCGCTCCCCGTCAACACCCAGACGAACGTCTTCGAGCGCAACCTGACGACGAACTCGACGCAGTTGGTCAGCGTCAACTACGAGGGCACGGGTGGCGCCAATGACACGTCAACCCTGGCCAACCAGACGATGGTAAACTCGTCGCAGCAGGCGACCGGACAGATCAGTGACAATGGCCAGTACGTGACTTTCGACAGCGTGGCCACCGACCTTGTGCCCAACTTCCAGCAGGAGAACGGCGGCTCCCCCTACGGCACCGACGTCTACCTGCGCGACACGGTGGCGGGGACGACGACGCTTCTCTCCCACGCGGTCGGGACGACCAACACCGGCGGCACGGGTATGTCCGTGGACACCGACATGACGCCCGACGGCGCCACCGTTACCTTCCAGAGCGCGTTTCCGGGCGGGACCGACAACCTTGTCTCCAACGACACCAACGCCCAGACCCAGCTCTTCGTTACCAGCGCGGCCTCGGTCGGCACCGGGGCGGCGCCCACGATCGTCAGCGAGCAGGTTCTGGTCACACGCAAGCTGAACAAGAAGCACAAGCCGGTGGGCAAACCCGTCTTCAGCGGCTTCGCATTCCAATTTAGCGAGGCGATGAATCCCGCGACCGCGGGCAACGCGGGCGATTACGAAGTGGACTGGCTGTCGACCAAGCGTGTGAAGCGAAAGACCGTGCAGATCTTCCATCCGCTGGCGGTCTCGGCGCAGTACAATGCCGCGACCAATTCCGTCAGCGTGCTGCTTTCGAACAAGCAGAAGTTCGCCAAGGGGGGCCAGATTACGGTGATTGCTACGCCGCCGGGTGGGGTCAGCGGCGCCGCCGGCGTGGCGCTGGATGGGAGCGATGAAGGCGTCGCCGGCGACGACGGCGTGTTCACGATCCTGGCGAATGCGCGGGGAATCACGCGTGGATAGGCTCGTTCAATGTAATTGACGGGCCATTGCGTGCGGTCGACCCAAAGGGATAAGTACCAGTCGCAGACCCGTCGCACGGGCGCTGAACTGCACCTGACCGAATCGAGCGGCGCGTAAAACACTAGCACCGCCCAGACCAGCAGTCTGGGTAGCGCTACGCTCCAGTGCAGCCACAGCGCCGGTCCCGACGACAGCGCGTATGCAGCCAGACCGGCGAGCAGGACCGGGACGCTCCGGAACACGCGCGCCGCAGTGCTAGCATTGCCCGCTGGCATCAAGGTACCCCAACAGCCGACGCCCTCCATGCTGATCAATAGGGCAACGGCGGGCACCCAACTGTTAGTGCCTGGACCACAAGCGTAGCCGAGTCCGACCGGCGCTGCTAGGCCGGCACTTCTTCGCGCACGAGGGCGAACTGTTCGTCCCGTGACCGCGCAGTTCGTTAGCTGCAGCGCAACAGAATATCTAGGCGTCCTTACGGTTTGTTTCGGCAGGTCCGGAGTACTCGGCCCTGCACTATGGGATTTGGTATGGTGATATCAATAAAATTATCGCATTTTGTTATTTTAAATGAGTCGAAGATCTCTTGGAAGACTTGCTCAAGATTCTGTGAAGGCAAGGACGCAGTCACCGCGGGCAGTCGGGTAAGAAGAAGAATCAAACACGGGGCGAACTCTCGACGAGAAACTCGGCGACAGATGCATGGCCAGCACGTGTCGATGTCCAGCAGGCGTCCTGACGCTCTGCACCGCCCATCCGGGAGGTGATTTGCCGAGCAACGTGATTGACTCCGGCATCGGTTAGAGCGGATCGCATGGATGGAGAACGTCGGCACTCAAGCGATGAGTCCGATCGTCACACTTGCAATGCGCCGATCCGGCCGTTATCGTGAAATTCGCTTCGATGTTGAAAAATTCGATGATTGAATTGGTACGCCGACGCTGGAGGGCCTATGTTCGAAATCATGGCGTTTGATCAGCCGCCGGGATCGCCGAAGTTCCGGGCGGCATCGAGTTGTGCCGGCGTGCGTCGAGCGGCTCGAGACGCGGGCACTGATGTACTACCCAACGTCGGTATGGACCGGATACTGGAACACCAATCTGGGTGTGCTGGTCAGTTCCGCCCTTGGTGGCCCCCCATGAGTCGCCCTATCCACAGTTGGATGACGCGATACTAGAGGGCTTTTGGGCCAACGCCAACACGGGCCAAGAAATGTCCCCGTCGCTGCCCACCTATTACTTCACCGCCAGTATCGACAGCGATCCGACGTACGCGCCGGTCTTGACGGGAAATGTGTTTTCGGATAATGCCAGTACATATGTTGGCAAGTTCAAGTTCTCGATGAATACGAACCCGGACTATCCCAACACACCCGATTCGTTCACTGGCACGTTCAACGTGGGCACTGAGTCGATGTCAATCACCGGGACTTATGCAGGCGATCAAACGGCCTATCCGTCGTCCAACATCCTGGCGGGTTCCGACGCGTATCCGCCTCGTCCCCGGCCGATTTTTCCCCCGACGGGGACACCGACGCCCACGCCGCAACAGCCCAAAAAGTCGGTTGTCAACCTAGGCCTACACTTGGTTCATCCGAGTGCCCGCGCCATCAAGAATGGCAAGACCGCAATCGAGATCACCATCATCAATCGTGGCCCGGACACGCTTCCCGTCGCTTCGGCCAATGTATGGGTGTATGTGGGTCCCTTTCAGCGTTCTAAGAACGACATAGTTCTCACAGACAAGGAGTCGTGGGATGCCGGCGGGACATCACCCGCCTTCTTTACTGTTACATCACCTGACACTGGTGGAGAGATCGATGAGATCACGGCTTGGCTCCCCGCCATGACCCGTCGCAGTGAGGTTCGGCTTTACGTGCGGGAAAAAGCTGAACTTCCGAAACAGTACGACATCGCTGACGTCAAGATCGGTTTCAGTTTGAACTCGATCGCGAGCGTGGAGCTTCATGGTGAAGAAGTTACGACCAGTATCTCGGGCTCATCAAGTCGTTAAGGATGGGGATTCCAGACACCCAGGGATTCGCCCGCGTCGCCGTGGGGATCGAGAAACTGGCACCGAGCAAAGAATCAGGTGCTCCCGCACTCTCGATGATGAAGGAGCGTAGAAATAACATCACCTGGCTAATTCAGGCCGGGTGGGTTGCGTCCAGGGAGGGATCTTCGTGCCATTGCTGAAGCTCCTTGCTGCCCCAGCCGGGAGTCGTCTCGATCACTTCATTCTGAACGTTGACTGCCTGACCGTTTTTCTCGAGACGACCGCATCGACCGCGTCATGTCCCGTTTGCGGCTCACACGCACGTCGGGTCCGCAGTCGCTATACCCGTCGCCTCGCTGATTTGCCTTGTTTCGGCAGGGCTGTCCAGGTGCGAGTTAGGGTCCGTCGTTTCTTCTGAACGCGAAGGACGTGCACAACAGCGAGGCGCGAGCTGATCGTCGGGCCCCGGACGGCGATCCTCGGCACGATACCCGCAGGCCGATTGAGTTGCCGCGAAATGAACGGAATTGCGCCGTGCGCCTCGCCCCGTGCACGCGCATGCGGGATGCACACGGAGCGTCATCGCCTGCTCAACGGCAAGAGACGCCGCACCTCGCCGCGCCGCGATCGTGCCCGGCCCTTGGCGATCGACCGTCTTATCTTATCGTGCCGGGCATCCGCCCAAGTTGACCAGCCGGCGCACGCCACCGCGGCGACCGGCTGGCCAAAGTCATCCTGGGCACTTTCCACCATGCTTCGGCGCCTGGCCGGCCAAATGCGCACGGTCGGGGTTCACCGCACAACCTCACGCTCACACGGAATACGTTTCATCACGATCGCCAGGTGTGACGCGGAGAGCCCGACCGGGTAATGGAAAAGTCGGCTCGCGCCGTGAATTCCGTGTAACCCGCATCTCCGTGAAGCTCCGGGTGCCGCACGCTGCCGCACGGGTGCCGGATCAGGCCGCACTGCGGCGCCCACTTCGTTCATCAGAAGTCGCTTGCCGGCAAGGTACTACAACGACTGGGTGCCGCGGGTGCCGCGGGTGCCGCATGCGATGACATCTTCTATAATTCATAATTCGGGGCCTGGTTCAAAAGCTGGTAACATCGGTTTAGGAGGGCCGCGACCGAAGCAGGTTGTTCGAACGGGGACGTCAGCGGCAAGTGCGCCGGCGAGCCCTGCGCAAAAAATTACTAATGTGCTCCAACAGGCTCTCATTTTCGCTTGCATAAAGCGCTTGCACGAAATAACCCCGAGAACCGGCCTGTCGACCAGCAGGCGCTGCCACTGGCCGTGTTGGACACGAATCGCAGCGCGCCCGGTCGGGTCTCAGACGCCCAGTTGCGGCCCTCGGCTGATCGAGCCATGAGATTGATTGAGCGGACGACTCAACCACGAAATGGCCGAAATGCACGAAAAATCAATACCTGTAACTGCTCGCGTTGATATCGCTGCCCAGCCTTGGTCTCTGCACCACTTTCGTGTCTTTTCGTTGATTTCGTGGTCGGTCCAGCGGACCGATCGTTTCAATGGGTCTTGAAGGCCCACGCCTGCTCATTTCAGCCCGAGCTTCTTACCGGCTTCCAGCAGTCCGATCACTTCACGCAGGCGCTTTTCCTTCGTTTCTTCGCGCTTGGCGGAATCGATCCAGCCGATGCACGCCCGGCGGTATGAGGGAGCAAGCTGTTCGAAATACTTCCAGGCACGTGCGTTGGCTTTCAGTGGCTTCTCGATATAAGCCGGAAGCGCCGACACCGAGGGGCGTGGGGCATCGCCACTTCGGTCCGTCGGCGGACGCTCTAATCCCGGTCCTGCGACTAAACCCCGCTCCTTCAGCGCTGCATAGCGCCGGCGATTGATGGTCGCCCACTTGCTGTCGGGCTTTCGTGGAGTGAACTTACGTGCGTAGCGGTCGTCATCGAGGCGCTTGACGAGACTGTCGACCCAACCGAAACACAACGCCTCCTCGACGGCGTTGTCGTAGCTCATGGACTTTTCAGCCGTGTGGCGCTTGGGGAAGACGAGCCAGACTTCAACTTCGGAGTCATGATGTTCCTGCAGCCATTTCCGCCACTGCGGGCGGGTTCGCACGTCGAGAGTTTTGAGCTTCTTCGCCGGCATCGAAGCGCCTTCCGGGTCACCCTGGACATTTTGGGGGGTTCGTTCGTGCACGAACATCAGAACACGCCGATCAGATCACGAACGGAACGAGCATATTCGTTTTATCTTTTGTCCGCTGGCCCCGCGTCGCGGCAATGGAACCGCTGGAGGACCAACCAACCATGATGACGCGGCGCCGCGGCTTCACTTTGATCGAGCTCTTGGTGGTGATCGCGATTATCGCGGTCCTGATCTCGCTGTTGTTGCCGGCGGTGCAGGCGGCTCGCGAGGCGGCCCGGCACGTTCAGTGTACCAACGGCATGAAGCAGATCGGACTGGCCATCCACAACTACATCTCGGCGTTTGACAGCATGCCGCCAGCCGGCAGCGTCGACGTGACGGGCAATTCTATCGGCACGGGACGCGTACCCCAGACCTCCTCGATTCACCTGCGGCTGACCAATTACCTCGAGCAGCGGGCTGTCTATGACGCTTATAACTTTGCGCTCGGAGACGTTGTAAACGGAAGTTCCGTCCCAGCCAACACAACGGTGATGGCGATCAACATTCCGGGCTACCTCTGCCCATCCGATACCAACCCCGGCAGCAGCGAAGACCTGGCAGGTGGCTATGCAACGCCCGTCGCATGCATCAACTACGCGGTCAATGGTGGCGCGAATCGGTGGAATTACGGTGGGGCGGTCAATGGAGTGGCCTGGTGGTTGGGCGGGAATCCGTTCTACGGCAATGTCGTGCGGCTGGCGGGCATCGTCGACGGAACCAGCAACACGGCTGCGTTCAGCGAGTGGATCAAAGGACGCTCGGGCCAGAACGTACCGGGGCTGAACCTGGTGTATTCAATCACCCAGTACACCAACGGCGGGCCGGCGAATGACGTTGCCGTGTGCGCCGCCGCGACCGTCCCGCTGTGGGACTTCAAGGGTGAGTACTGGACGCTCCAGGACACCGGCCGCGGCGGCCCGTATTATCACGTCATACCCCCGGACCAACCGGCGTGTGCGGTCAGTGCAGCTTTCGGGAACGTCGATTCGTTCATCGGCCCCAGTTCGTTCCACCCGGGCGGCGCCAACGTGCTGTTCATGGACGGCTCGGTGAAGTTCATCAAGGCTGGCGTCGCCGTGGCCACCTGGAATGCCCTGGGCACGCGCTCGGGCGGCGAAGTTATCAGTGCCGACGCCTACTGAGCCAGAAGCCGCTGCGCTCAAGCAGAAGCGGCTCAACTTGATACTGGGTCGCCTATCGCCGATCTTTCGGGTAGAATAAACAGCGCGGGCCGGAACCGGGCCTGAGCGCCCTCCCGGACGCTCATACAGGGCCCATCCCACCTGAGTCCGACCGCTCTACCACCAGAGGGACCTACGCGATGCGCCAGTCCGGTCACGGGTTGCACCGGCCCATCGACCATGCCGCGAAGTCGCCACGACAAGTTGTCCGACCGGGAGCCGTGCTCGTACTTACCGCCCTGTTGATCTGGGGGTGTTGCTGCGGCCAGTCGCCCGCGGGGGATCGTTCCAAGCTGGAGTACAACCGCGACGTGCGGCCGATCCTGGCCGAGAATTGCTTTGCTTGCCACGGGCCCGACAGTGCCGCCCGCAAGGCCGATCTGCGGCTCGACCGCCGCGAAGCGGCGATCGAGGCCGGCGCCATCGTGCCGGGCGATCCGCAGACCAGCGAGCTGGTCGCCCGGATCAATGCGCCCGACCCCAAAGAGGCCATGCCGCCACGGTCGACCACCAAGACACTCTCCGCCCAGCAGAAAGACGTGCTGGCGCGGTGGATCGCCGACGGCGCCGCGTATCAACCGCACTGGTCGCTCATTCCCCCGCGGCGGCCCGAGCTGCCCGCAGTGCGCGACCTCTCGTGGGTGCACAAATCCGATCGATCGGTTCGTGCTGGCCAAGCTCGAGGAGCGCGGGTTGCGGCCCGCGCCCGAGGCCGACGCGCCGACGCTGGCGCGGCGCTTGGCCTCGACCTGACCGGCCTGCCGCCCGACCCCGCCCTCGTCGAGACGTTTGTGAACAATCCCGCTCCCGATGCCTACGAAGACCTGGTTGACCGCCTGCTGGACTCGCCGCGGTGGGGCGAGCACCGCGCCCGTTACTGGCTCGACGCCGCCCGCTACGCCGACACCAACGGCTATCACTTCGACAACTACCGCGAGGCCTGGGCGTATCGCGACTGGGTCATCGGCGCCTTCAACCGCAACCTCCGTTCGACCGTTTCACGATCGAGCAACTCGCCGGCGACCTCTTGCCCGAGCCACGCTCGACCAGCAGGTCGCCTCGGGATTCAACCGCTGCAACGCGACGACCAACGAAGGCGGCGTCATCCCCGAGGAATACCAGGTTCTCTACACCCGCGACCGCACCGAGACCGTGTCGCAGGTCTGGATGGGCCTGACGGCCGGCTGCGCGGTCTGCCACGATCACAAGTTCGACCCGCTCGAGCCAGCGCGAGTTTTACGAGCTGTCGGCGTTCTTCAACAACACGACGCAGCCGGTCATGGACGGCAACGTCAAGGACACGCCGCCGACCTTCTTCGTTCCCGCGCCGTCCGATCGCGCCCGCTGGCAGGTCCTGGGCAGCCGAGCGGTCAGAGGTCCGCAAACGACTGGATGACCGCGGGCACTCGGCCCGGCCCGACTTCGCGAACTGGCTGGCTGCCGCCGATCCCAGGGCACTCGAGGCCCAGGTTCCCTCGGCCGGGCTCGAGCTGGCGGCGCTCGATCCGGCAGCGGGTGAGTCGCCCCAGCAAAAGCCGTTCGAGTCGGCCGAGGCCGGCGACTTCGAGAAGGACCACGCGTTCTCGTTCGGCGCCTGGATCAAGATCCCCGACGCCAAGTCGTACGGCTCGGTGCTCGCGCGCATGGACGACCGCAACAACTACCGCGGCTGGGACATCTGGCTCGAAGGCGGACGCATCGGCGCGCACCTCGTCCACCAGTGGCCTGACGACGCCTCAAGGTCGTCGCGCGCGAACCGCTGCCGGCGGGCGTATGGACCCACGTGTTCGTCACCTACGACGGCTCGGGAAAGGCTGCGGGCGTGACGATCTACATGAATGGCGAGCCGCAACCGACCGACACCGCCGCCGACAGCCTGAGGGAGACGATCAAGACCACGGTGCCGCTTCAAGGTCGGCCAGCGGCACACCGGCTCGCGGCTCGACCGCGAAGTCATTCACACCGCGCGGCTCTATCGATCGCGCTCTACGGGTGGAGGAGGTAGCCATGCTCGCCGGGCGCGCCCGCGCCGCCGACACTCGCCCGCGCAAGCGAATCCCAGCGATCAAAAGCCGACGTCGACGCTGTCTTTGCCTGGTGGCGCGATGCCGTCGACCCGGTCTCGCAAGACCTACGCGCAAGCTGCGCGGCCCTCGATGCCGAAGACGCCGCGATTCGCGGGCGGGGCACGCTGGCGCACGTGATGCACGAGCGCGCCGAGCCGGCGATGGCGTATCTGCTCTACCGCGGCGAGTACGACAAGCGCCGCGACCCGGTGAAGCCCGACACGCCCGACGCCCTGCCGCCCATGCCGGCCGACCTGCCCAGGAACCGGCTCGGGCTGGCAAGATGGCTGGTCCGGCCCGAGCATCCCCTGACCGCCCGCGTGGCGGTCAACCGCTTCTGGCAGGAGGTCTTCGGCACCGGCCTGGTGCGCACCACCGGCGACTTCGGCGTCACCGGCGAGCTGCCGTCGCATCCCGAGCTGCTCGACTGGCTGGCCGTCGAATTCCGCGAATCGGGCTGGGACGTCAAGCGACTCTTCCGGCTGTTCGTCGAGTCGGCGACCTACCGGCAGTCGGCCGCCGTCACGCCCGAGAAGCGCGAGAAAGACCCGCACAATCGCCTGCTGTCGCGCGGGCCGCGGTTCCGGCATGGACGCCGAGATGATCCGCGACGCGGCGCTTGCTGCGAGCGGCCTTCTGGTCGCCAAGATCGGCGGGCCGAGCGTCAAGCCGTATCAGCCCGAAGGGGTCTGGGAAGCGGTGGCCATGCCCGAGAGCAACACGCACTTCTATCGCCCCGATCACGGCGACCGGCTCTACCGCCGCAGCCTGTACACGCTTCTGGAAGCGGAGCGCACCGCCGGCGTCGCTCGACATCTTCAACGCCCCCACGCGCGAGATCTGCACCGTCCGCCGCGAGCGCACCAACACGCCGCTCCAGGCGCTGGTGACGCTCAACGACCCACAGTTCGTCGAGGCCGCCCGAGCGCTCGCCGAGCGCGCCCTCAAAGAGGGAGGCAGCCAGCGACGACACGCGCATCGACTTGCTCGCCCGCCGGCTGCTGGCGCGGCCGCTGCAGCCCCGAGGAGCAAGTGCGGTCGTCGGCATCGCTCGCTCGCCTTGCGCAGTGCTATCGGTCGCACCCCGATGAGGCCGCACGGTTGATCGCCGTCGGCGAATCGAAGGCCGACCCGGCGCTCGACCGTCGACGCTCGCCGCCTGGACCATGCTGGCGAATGAGCTGATGAACCTCGATGAATTCCTCAACAAGTAAACGTAGACGAGCGCATGAACCCGTTTCCACGACTACATCCGCATACGAGACGCGCCGGCAGTTCTTGAGCCGCGGCTCCAACGCCGTGAGCTGGGCGGCGCTCGCCGCCCTCCTGGGCCGTGACGGGTTCGTCGGCCGCGGCAGGCTGACCTTGACGCCGAGCCCGAGAAACCGGCAGCCTGCCTCCCACAAATTGCCCGCGCGGCTGCACTTCGCCCCCAAGGCCAAGCAGGTGATCTACCTGCACATGGTCGGCGGCCCGCCGCAGATGGACATGTACGACTACAAGCCGGCGATGGACGCAGTGGTATCGACAAGGACCTGCCCGACTCGGTGCGGATGGGCCAGCGGCTGACGACGATGACCTCGGGCCAGAAGCGGTTTCCGATCGCACCGTCGAAGTACAAGTTCGCCCGGCACGGCCAGTGCGGCATGTGGGTCTGCGAGCTCTTGCCGTACACGGCCCAGATGGTCGACGACATGTGCTTCATCCGCAGCATGCACACCGAGGCGATCAACCACGAGCCGGCGATCACCTACATGCAGACCGGCAACCAGATCACGGGCCGGCCGTGCCTGGGCGCCTGGGTCTCGTACGGCCTGGGCTCGCTCAACGACAACCTGCCGACGTTCGTGGTGCTGGTGGCCAAGCCGACCAACACCGAGCAGTTGCAGGCGATCTCGGCGCGGTTGTGGTCGTCGGGCTATCTGTCCGGCGAGCACGCCGGCGTCTCGTTCCGCAGCGGCGGCGACCCGATCCTGTTCATCAACAACCCGCCGGGCGTGTCGCCCGAGGTGCGCCGCGAGACGCTCGACGGGCTGCAAGGCGCTCAACGAGATGAATTATCAGCAAGGTCGGCGACCCCGAGACGCACACCCGCATCGAGCAGTACGAGCTGGCCTTCCGCATGCAGGCGAGCGTGCCCGAGCTGACCGGCCATCGACAACGAGCCCGCGTCGACCTACGCGCTCTACGGCGAGGAGGCGAAGAAGCCGGGCACGTTCGCCCATTCGGCCCTCCTGGCGCGGCGGATGATCGAGCGCGGCGTGCGGTTCGTGCAGATCTACCACAACAACTGGGACACGCACTTCAACGTCGCCGGCCGGCTGCCCAGCCAGTGCCGCGACGTCGACCAGCCGTGCTGGGGCTCTGATCCAGGACCTGAAGGCGCGCGGCCTGCTCGACGAGACGCTCGTCATCTGGGGCGGCGAGTTCGGCCGGACGATTTACTCGCAGGGCGGCTTGAGCCACGCCAACTACGGCCGCGACCATCACCCGCGCTGCTTCACCATGTGGATGGCCGGCGGCGGCTCGCGGCCGGGCACGATCTACGGCGAGACCGACGACTTCTCCTACAACATCGTCAAGGACCCGGTCCACATCCGCGACTTCCACGCCACGGTGCTCCAGCTCCTGGGCTTTGATCATCGCCGGTTCAGCTATCGCTACCAGGGGCTCGACCAGCGCCTGACCGGCGTCGAGCCGGCGCGCGTGATCAAGGAGCTGCTCGCCTGAGCCGCGCCCTGGCTCACCTGAGCGTCGCCAGGAATTCTAGCAGGTCGGCCACCTGCTGCATTGTCAGGTCGCGGAGCAAGAGCTCGGGCATGAGCGAACGCGCCTGCGGGCCGTGCGCTCGACGTCGGCGCTGGCGACGCGGATCGTCTTGCCTTGCGCGTCCTTGACCACGACAGCCGCGGCGGATTTTTCGACCAGCAGCCCGGTCAAGACGTGGCCGTCTTTGAGTCTCGAAAAGGTACGTGACGTACGGCGGCTCGATCGTCCGCGATGGGTCGACGATCTGTTCGAGCAGGGGGGCCTTGATGCTGGTATTTGGCGGCAGATCCTTGAGATCAGGCCCGACGGCCTGGCCGGCGCCCGCGGCCTTGTGACAGCTCTTGCACTGGACGGCGGGGTTGGTCGAGAAAGACTGCCGGCCGCGGGCGGCGTCACCGCGGAGGGCCAGGACGGCCGCGCGGTCGAACGACGTCGCCCAGCCGCAGGGCCCGTTCGCCTCGGCGGCTGAAGCGCTCGAACAGGTCGCGAACCTCGACTGTGGCGCTCGCCGCGCGATCGCAGCCGCGTCGCGAGCGACCGATGCCGGCGCGCCGGCCGCCGTCGATCTCTTCGAGCAGCCAAAGCGCTCCGCGAGTCGACGAGAGCAGATGCCGCGTCGCCGCCAGACGTTCTGCTCGTTGTGCGCGGTCACCCCGCTTCAGCGTCTCGAGGGCCGCGCGGTCTTCTGCCCTACGGCGGGCGGCGGGCTCCGAAGCTCGCCCGTCCTTGGGTGCCGGCATTCTGCGCGATCCAGTCGTGGATCATCCGGATCGCGCGCTCGTCGACCTGGTTCGAGCCGATGCGGGGCATGCGGCCGCCTCCGAGCTTGGAGATGCGGTAATAAAGCACCGAGCCCGCTGGATCGCCCGGCGCGATGATCCTGGCCCCGGCGATCTGGAACGTCCCCTGGATCGGTCGCACGCCCACCGTCCGGGTCTCTCCGAGCGGCACGTCGTACGCCAGCGCGATATTGGCCGTGCCGCCGGCGTTGAACTGGTGGCAGTGCGAGCAGTTGGTTTGCAGGTACGACCGCGCCCGGCGATCGAGATCGGCCGACTCGTCGTAGGGATCGACCAGCTCGCGGCAGCTTGGCCGGCTCGGGCGTCCAGGCCAGGAGTCCCAGCTCGTGCAGGGCCGCAAGCTGGTTGACCGCTGAGCCGCCATCGTCGCGCCGCCGGTTCAGCTGGGGCGTATTCACGCCCAGCGGCGAGGCCGACTGAACGCCGAAGATCGTCGTCTTCTTCTCGACCCACGGATTGTGGCAGAGCACGCACTCGGTCCGGGCGTGCACCCGGTAAGTCAGCTCGCGCCGGCCGCGGTCCGACTTCGCGGCAATCGTCCGGGTCGCCCCGCGGCATCGGCCAGGATCGCATCGGTCTGGTCGTCGTTCCAGACGTACGAATAAGGCCGCCAGGCGTCGGCTTCCAGGTGAAGGATCTGCGTTTCCATCCGCCGGCGGCTCGCCGGCGTGCCCGGCTCTCGCCGACCGGAAGACGGTTCGGACCAGCACCGAGCCCTCGGGGAAGTGCCAGATGCCCTGGTCGTCGAGCGCGACTCGGCCCTCGCCGGGGACCGCCAGGAACCGCTCGGCGGTCGCGCCGTCGGACCAGAGCTCGGCGTTGACCGAGTACGGGACCACGCCCGGGGCCGGCTGGTGGTCGCGGGTCGAGGCGAACAGGCCGGTCTGGCTCAGCCGCCGCGGGAAAGTCGCTGCGGCTCCTGCGCCGCCGGGTTGCGGACCAGCCGATAGATCTGGTGCGTCCGGTCGTGGTCGAGCAGGTAGAGCTCGCCGTCGCGATCCTCGCCGAAAGCCGACGAGGTGCAGCGGCGTCCGGGCCAGCTCCTGGTGCCAGGCGACCGCGTCCTCCTGCGATCGCGAAGCCCCAGACGATGCCGGACTGATAATCACCGTAGATGTAGGCCCCGGCCAGCTCGGGCAGGCGCGTGCCGTGATACACGTAGCCGCCGGTGATCGAGGCCGCCTCGGAGTGCGGGTGCACCTTGATCGGCGGCAGGATCGGCGCCGGCCCGCGCCGGCCTTCGACATGCACCGGCTGCGGACCCTCCATGACGCTCCAGCCGTAGTTGCCCCCGCGCTTGACCTTGTAGACCAGCTCCCACAGCTCCCAGCCGACGTCGCCGACCCACAGGTCGCCCGTGGCCCGGTCGATGCTCATCTTCCACGGGATTGCGAAAGCCGAAGGCCCAGATCTCGGGCCGCACGCCCGGGATGCTCCACGAACGGGTTGTCGGGCGGAATGCGATAGGCCTTGCCGGGCTCGGGGTGGTCGACGTCGATGCGCAGGACGCTCGAGAGCAGGTCGGAGCAGTCCTGGCCCGTCATCATGGGGTCGGGGGGCGACGGGACGGCGCCATCGCCGGTGGAAATATACAGGTATCCGTCCTTGCCGAAGTCGAGGCAGCCGCCGTTGTGGCCGCCCGACCAGAACGTCAGGATGACCTGCTCACTCTCCGGATCGATCACGGGCGGATCGGTCCGGCTGACCGTGAACCGGGAGACGACCGAGCCATCGGGCAGGTCGTTCTTCCGGACATAGCAGACGTAGACATAGCGATTCTTCGTCGAACTCGGGATGAAAGACGAGGCCGTAGAACGCCGTCAGGTCGGGGTGAAGCTTGGCGAGGTCGAGCACGAGGTCTGCCTTGCGCAGCCCGGGTCGTTCGGGAACGAGAAGATCCGGCCCCGGAGGTCGCCGAGGAAGAGCCGGTCGGTCCCCTTGGCCGGGACGAGCACGACCGGGAACTCGAACTTGAGATGAGGGAACGCCACTCGACGGTGTACGGCGGCGGCGGCTCGGGCGTGCCGGCAAGACTTCGAGCCGGTCCACGGCAGGCGGCGCCAGGGCGCCCGAGCGGCGAGGCGAAGACGGGGCGCCGGAAGCGGCCTTTCGTCGCCTGGGCGTCGTTGCGGCCTGGGCGCGAACGACGCCGCAACGAACAGCATCGCCACGGCGGGCCGGGCCCTGTGCGCTCGCCGGTCGTTGTTCATCCTGGGTGTGCCGCCTTCTGTACATTCACTCGCGTTCGGGCCGGGCGATACAGGCAGATGTCTGGCCCAGAGAATCCCTCTCAATTCGGCGAGACCACGAAAAGCTGCAAGGTCTTGATCAGCCACTTGTCGCCCGACTTGATGCGCACTTGCACGAACGAGAACTTGTCTTCCTTGGACGTGTCCGGCTGAAAGTGGCCGTGGATCACCAGGAGCTCGGGCGTGAGCAGCTTGGCGTATTCGACGGTGTTCTTGGAAGTGGTTTTCTCCTTGGCGTCCTTGAACAGGTCGCGATAAAGCGCTTCGATCTCGGCGCGGTCTTTCTTGATGCTGATCCTGATCTCGCCGGTGGAGTTGTCGCGATCGAGCCAGAGGAGCTGGGCGTCTTCGGTGTAAGTCGCGGCCATGGCCGCCGCGTCGCGGGTGTCGAAGAGGGCGGAGCCCTTGTTCAAGATGTCCTGGGCCAGAATCTTGGGGTCGGGATCATCGGCCCGGACGGGAACACCCGCGGCAACGACAAGAACCAGTAACGCAAGTCGCTTCATGTGAGAATCTCCCTTGAGGGCACGGCGGCTCCCGTGCCATTAGCCGTAAACCATCATGCCCAAAAGCAAGTCGAGTCTTTGGCAACAGAAGAAACAACCACAGCTTGCCAGAATCACGGGCGCACCTCAGTCGGTGCGGGCCCACGAAATGGCTCGCGGTAGGGTTTTCTGGCCTCGTACAGGACGAGACGGGTACGGAAAACCTCTCTGTTCCGTTCGTCCGTCAAGATTTCGATTGCCTTCGTCTCCCACTTGATCGCCGCGTCAAAGTCGCCGGCCTCAGCGTAGGCCGCGGCGAGCGTGTCAATAAAGTCAGGGTTTTTCCACTGCGTTAACTCGCAGGCGCGAGTGGCGGCTTCGACCGCTTTCTTGCCGTCACGGCATTTTGCTTCGGGACAGGAAGCCATGATCATCGCATGGTTGTTGCACACATAGCCGGCGTCGGGTTTGAGCCTTGCGGCCTCAGCGAAATGAGCCGCCGCCTGTTCGAATCGTCCCTCGCGGTTCAGGCTGAGGGCCAGGTTGCCGTGTGCTATCCAGCTATTCGAGCCGGCCCCGTGGTTCAGAGCATGGGTCCATAAGGTTTCCGAGTCGTGCCAGATCCGGCACTGGTTCCACGTCATGGAGACCAGACTCAGGACTACCCCCAGGCTGAGCGTGATCATGAAGATCGCAACGGGCCGCGCCCGCAGGGACATCTGCCAAAGCCGGCAGAGTCCCGCGGCCGCCAGCACCACCAGACCCAGCATGGCTACGTAACTGTACCGATCCGCGGCGATCTCGTCGTTGATCCGGATGATGCCCGAGTTGGGCGCCAGGATCACCAGGTAACTCAGCCAGGCCGCCAGCAGTCCCGGCCAGCGTCTTCGCAGCAGAAATAAGCCGGCGCTCACCGCCAGCGTCGCGAGGACGCTCAGCAGGAAACGGGACGCGCGCCATCCATCTCGCTGGGGATAGGGTAGTACGCGATGAGGTCGAGCGGTAGCACCGTCTTGAGGATGTAGAACCAGATCCCGTAACACGCCTGGGCAATGTTCCCGGAGGCGTCGTCATGCTCGATCGGGACCTGTGATTGCGGCTTGGCTGCGACGGCGAGGCCCATGAAGACCAGGCTCACCAACACAAACGGCAGCTTCTCCACCAAGACCTTCCGCGCCGACGAGCCCGAACCATCGCCCGGGGCCGTCGCCGAATCGCCTTGAGCGGGTAGACGTCCAGGATCAAGAGCACCGCCGGCAGGCGTCACCGCCACCGCCTTGAACAGCAGGGCCGCAACGAACAGGACGAACGAACCGACGAGCCAGCCCCGCCGCGGGGATGAATCCATCGGGAACGCGCGGAGATAGGCGAGGACCGCCAGCATGAAGAACAGGGCGCAGGGCAGATACGGCTGGCAGGAGGCCCAGGCCACGGCCTCAACTCGCAGCGGGTGCACCGCGAACAGGGCGGTCGCGAGCCCCGCGCCCAGCGGCACACGTCCACGGACTCTTGAGGAAGAAATCGGGCCGGCATCGGACGAGCAAGGTCACCGTCAAGACATACAGAACGACAGCGTTGGCGGCGTGGAAGAAGAGGCTGGTCAGGTGGTAACCACGAGGATCGAGTTTCCAGAAGACATATTGCGCCCCGAAGAGCAACCAGGCCAGGGGTTGGTAAACACCGACCCAGAACGTACTCCAGGCCCACTTCAACTGGGCCATGCCCAGACCACGGTAGTAGGGGTTGTCGAGGAAGTTCTCAGTGTCGTCCCACTCGACGAAGCCGTTGTCCAGAGCGGGGATGAAGGCGGCGATGACGATCAGGGCGAGCGGAATCGCGACCAGCCATGTCCGCCGGTCCCAGCCCGGGAGCGGTTTCCGAACCCGCCCGGAATCCACACGCGCGACCGGAGCCGGCATCGCGTGCTTCGACCTCTTTTGCCTGCGTCTGCTCATTCCTTCAGGTTATATCAAGACCAATGAGATCGCCAATCCTGGGAGGGCGAGCCTCCCGGCGAGCCGCTTTCGCATCCGGCTCGGCAGGAGCCTCGCCCTCCCGGAATCACGCAAGGCCGTTTAGCCGGTGACGATCCCCTTGAGCTTGGGCTCGATCGTGAAGGTCGAGCTGGTGCCACCATTCAGGAGCACGCTCAGGCTGCTCGCGACGCCGCCGGGAGGCGTGCCGATGATCGTGATCTGGCCACCCTTCGGAAATGTCTGCTTGGAGCTGACGTTCAGCGTAATGATGTTGGTCGACTGGTTGTAAGTCGTGGTGAACGCGACCGGTTTGAGCACCGGCACGTTCTTCCGCTTGATGCGCTTGATGACGGTCATGTCAACGACATATTCAGACGGAGTGGCCGCCGACGGTCCCATGGCCGTGCTGTACTCGAACTCAAAGCCGGCAAACATGGGCTTGCCCACCGCCTTGCCCTTCTTGTTGTGCTTCTGAGTCTTGACGATCTGCGCGAGGATGATCGTGGGTATTGGTGCAGTGATGTTGACCGGGGCCGTTGTGACAGTCAGGCCATCGCCGCTGATCTGGAACTGGTAGCCGTTGCCCATATTGCTGATCGAGAGGCCGGAAAAGGTCGCGACCCCGGCGCTGGCGGTTATGTCCGTGGCGCCGGCGAGAGTGCCATTGCCCGGGTTGGCGCCGGGCGCGATCGCGATCAAGATGCCGCTGTTGAAGGTGGTATCGAGGTTGTTATAGGGGTCGAGTGCTTCGACGGTGAGGCCAAACGAGCTGCCAGCCGGGACGCTCCCTGGCGGCCCCGCCGTGACGACAAGGTGGTTGGCAGCGGCGGCGACGATGGTGATCGAGCTGGTGGGCGAGGTCGACACGCCGGCGCTTGTGGCCTCGAGCGTGTAGCCGACCGCGGCCTTGGTGAGCGTCAGCCCCGAGAATGTGGCGACGCCATCGCTGACCGTCGCGTGGACCGATCCGCCGAGACTGACCACACCACCGGTGGGATTGTCCACGATAACGGCCGTCACGGTTCCGCTGAAACCCGTCGCGACGTTGTTGTATGGGTCATAGGCGGTGACCGCAAAGCCAAATGGGCTGCCGGCGGTGACTTGGGGCAGGGGCTCTGTCGTGACCACGAAGTGGCTGGCGGCGGCTGGCGCCACCGTGAATGGGTCGGTATTCACAGCGGCCAGGCCCCCGCCGGTCGCCTGGAGTGTGTAATTGCTGCCCGCCGTGTCCACCGTCAAGTCGCTGAACGTGGCCACGCCGCCCACGGCAGAAGTCGTGGCGATCGGCGTGCCGAGATCGGTCGAAAGCGCCAGGCTCACCGAACCGGTGAAGGAGGTGTCGGTAGGCCCTGACACGTACTCGTCGGTGACGGCAACTTCGAAGGGGCTGCCGGCTGTGATCGGTGAGGTGGGGGGCTGGGTCGTGACCATGAGCCTCGTCGCCGGACCGTTGACGACTGTGAAGCTGTTGGTTGTGACTGACGCCGGGCCGTTGGTTGCGCTGCTGCTCGCGATCAGGGAATAGGTGCCCGCGGGAAGCGACAATCCAGTGAACGTGGCCACGCCGTTGACGGCCGAGACGTGGGCAATCGAAACAGTGGGATCGCTCGCCAGCGCGAGGCTGACGGTGCCATCGAAGTCGTTATCGGGCGTGCCCGTCGTGTACTTGTCGCTGATGGTGACGCCGAACGTGCCGCCAACGCTGACGTCGGGGGGCGGCTGCGCGGTGACCGCTAGTTGGGTAGGCAGGACGACCTGGCCGATGGCGCCGCCGCTGTCGGTGAACCAGAGGTTGCCGTCGGGGCCTGTTGTGATACCCATCGGGTCGGGGGTTGTCACGTACGTCGTCGAAATCGCTGTCGTCTCGATCGTTTGGTTCGAGAGGTTGTATTCATCGATCGTGCCGGCGGTCGAGCCCGATGATGGGACAGCGAACCAGATGTTGCCGTCTGGCCCGTCGGTGACGCCATCTGGCGCAGCCGCGACAGAAAGCGGAATCTGGGTCACAGTCGCATTAAGCGCCCCGTTGGCCACATCGATGCGACCCAATTCGTATGAGAAGGTGACCGGCGAAGTGGAATTCTCTGTCTCTGCGGTATACCACACGGTGTTGTCGGGCCCCGCGGTGATTGCAAATGGGAACTCGCTCGTGCCGCCGGGCAGTGTGATCTGGGTGACCAACGTACCGTTGGGACTGAAGACCCCGATCGCGCCGCTTTCAGTGAACCAAAGGTTGCCGTCCGGACCGAGCGTGATCTCCGAAGTAAACGTGGCCAGGGCGGGTGGCCCGGGGTATTCGGTCACGTCGCCGTTCATGGGATTGAGCATTCCAATCTGATCGGTCTGGCTTTGAGTGAACCATAGATCACCGTTAGCGGACGTGATGGACGTCGGCCCTGACGTCAATCCGCCCGGGCCGGTATCGAGAGCGCCTGGAGTGGGGGCAGTCTCCGTGAGGTTGACGACGCCGATTTTGTTGGCCACCTCCTCGGTATACCAGATGTTGCCATCCGGCCCGAGCGTGATTCCCTCCGGGGCAGTGCTTGGGCCCACTGACGAATACGGCGCTGGATTGGGGTTGCTCGTCGTCAGTGAACCGATCACGTTGGCCAGGATTTCGGTGTACCACACCGTGTCACTCGGCCCGGGCGTGATCTGCAGAAGCCCCGTACTGGTGCCGCCGGCTACTTGAAACTCCTGGGCTGTAAGCAGGCGGCGCGGTTCCAGCGGCTCGACCGCCGGCACCTCGCGCCGTGGCCGTGCGGATGCGGGTGATCGCCGCCGGTTTCCGACCAGCCGTGTCCGCCCCAGAATCGAACCAAACACATTTTCCCAATTCATGTTGAAGCTCCGGTCCGGCGAGTTCAGAGGGTATCGGTTCAACCCGGCGAGTCGTGTGCACTCTGCGGGCTTGACCCGCTCGGTTCACCTTGCCGCCGATAGTCTTAATATTACGTCGATCATTGCCTTCACGCAATCACCCGTGATCGAATGATTGATAGCCACGCTGGCTCGACCCGGGTGATTGTTCCGATTGACGTCCCGGTTGGGGCGACGAAGTTACAGTAGCTCAGTCGTCCCCGCGGAACCGCTTCCGCGCCAGACAAGTGTGCCTGACAGCGCAGACCTAGGAGAATAATTCTGATCTTACAAAAGCAACGAGCGGCGCACCCGACCGTGACCGGGCGTGTCCTCACCTGGCTTACCAGAGAAGCCACGAAACGCTTGCGCCGTGCCGTTTCCGCGCACGGTTTCATGTGCGAAACATCGGTGGGGGAATCTCGGCTCGCAGGTCCGGCGACACCGCTGTTGGCCTGAACTGGCCACGCCCGCGACGTCTGCGGGCCGTGGCGGGCTCTCTCTGGGATTCCCGGGCCGCGAGCAATAGGCAGTGAATCGGTCGTTTTAAGCCGGAAATGTCGGGCGTGATCGCAGGGGCGATAAAGCGACGATTGTTGTTTTTTTTCACCGCGATTTGTTCGGGACCTCGGAGTTCTGTTTTTTTTGGGCGTCCATGGGGTTTTTTTGTTTGAAAAGCGGTGCGCGATCCGCTATGACTGAGGTCCGCTCACTGAGGGCGCATTGAAACTGTGGCAGTGCGCGAGTTCAGAAGACGACGAGAGAGGCAGGATCACGGGCACGCTCGTTGCTGCCCACCCCAGGGCTTGTGCGAGTGCGGTGTGGTCCACACAGGAACAGGAACTCATTGAATACGTCGCGTGGGAGATTTGCCGAGCGTATGTCACAAAGAAACGGCGTTTCCGTACGTTAGCGGTATTTAAGTTCGGCACGACGCCAACAGAGAAAGTTCAACAACGATTCGTCAACGTCCGCCTTGCGATCCCGCTGCAGATGGTGGTCAGTTGACGAGGTATCCGAGGCGATCGAAAGCGCACCCAGAACTTCATCCGAACAGATGGCCGGCGTGCTCGCCGAAAACGGTTGTGAAGTCAATCTACGATTGACGAGCGGAGGGACGGTCGCCGTCGGCGAACGAACGTCGTGTTCAGTCGGCGACGACTTGGCGTCAAGCCCAGGTTGATGGCAGACAAGTTTCTCTACCTCTCCACAGTTGTGGCATTTGGGCCCAGCAAATCGCCGTCATGAGCTCACACCGAAAACGGGCGTCGGTCCAGGCAGGGAGTTGTGGTGGTTGGGGACGCGAGCCCGGGCGTCTGGAAGTCGAGTGAGTCCCGGCGTTTTAGTCGCCGGAACTAACGGTGTCGAAGGCGATGTGGAAAAGAGGATTCGCTTTCGAGGCAACCCATAGAAACCCTACATTTATCGGAGCGTGTAATGAGAAAGAAGAGGTCGTATTTCCTTGCCATTGCGGCGGGGCTTCTTGTCTTGGGCCTCGCCAGTCCCGGCGCTCAAGCGGGATATGTTCCACTGCCCACGACCCTAAACGCGTTGCTGCCGCCTGGCAGCTACACGACGGTCATGGGCGCGGAGACGCTCAAGTTCTCCGACTGGACGTTTTCGTCGGTCACACAACCCGGGAATCTTGTTGGCGTTCCGCCAGCGTCGAGTATCAACGTTGGCGCCTTCGTCGAGGGCAATGAGACCGGCTTCGGTTTGACCGGTACGTTGAGCGCGGGGATTGGACAGACAGTCGACGTCGCGATCAGCTATCTTGTCACCACTGTTCCCCCAGGGGGGTCGCTCACTGACGCGATCTTGATCACCGCCGGTGGTAACTTCGGCGGCACCGGAACCTACTCGGTCGGAGAGACGTTGACGAACCCTGCGACGGGTCTGCCGATCGCCGCCCTGGAAGGATCTCTCCCAGGGACGCCCGGTGGTTTTGTGACCTTTCCTGATGTTTCGTCGATCCTGGTCACGAAGGACATCTTTCTGGTGGGCGGCAGCGCCGGCGTGACGCTCTCCGTAATCGACCAAGGCTTTTCGTCTACGAGCATTCCAGAGCCGGGCTCGATGGCCCTTTTGGGCATCGGCATGACCGGCCTGTTGGCATTCCGTCGCTTCTTCAAGCGCACCACGATCGCCTGATGGCGGTCTGATATCAGGCGATCGCGGTCGCAGGACAGTCGATTTGCCACTCCGCTAAGCTACAATCGCCCCGTGTAACGCACCGGTCCTTTTAACCACCACGCTGTGACAGACGCATGCGGGCGCTCAAGCGGCAAGAGGAATGGCAGTTCCTCTTGCCGTTTCTATTTCTACGCCCCGGGCGTGCATCCGTTCGCAAGTCGCCGAATTGTCAAGAGGACGTCGTCCGTGCTGTGCGTTCGGGAACCTCTATCAGTTTTTATAGCACACGAATCGGGCGATTGACCGAAGATCGCTCTTCCCTCACGTCTTTCCGCCGCGTAACCTGGCGCTGGCTGACCGCCGCGCCCGACGTGCAACCCTCCTCTATAACCGCAGATCATGAACCCCGACGACGCGTATCGCGAGCTTATTGCGCTCGCGCGAGAGACCGCCGTGCTGGCATCGTGCTCGGCCGTGCTGGGCTGGGACGAGCAGACTTACATGCCCAAGGGGGGAAGTGAGCACCGCGGCAGCCAGATGGCGCTTCTGGCCGGATTGCAGCACGAGCGCGCGACGTCGCCACGGATCAGCGAGCTCCTGTCGACGCTCGAAGGATCGAGCCTGACGGCCGATGCCGGCTCGGTCGCGGCGGTGAATGTGCGCGAGCTGAGGAGAAGTTACGACCGGCGGATCAAGCTCCCGCGCTCCTTGGTCGAGGAGCTGGCGCGAACGACGTCGCTGGCACAGCACGAGTGGGTTAACGCCCGAGCCGGTAGCGATTTCTCCCGGTTTCGTCCCTGGCTGGAGAAAATCGTCCACCTGAAGCGCCAAGAATCGGCCTGCCTTGCCAGCCATCCGCCGACCACCGACGAGAGCCCGTCAAGCGGATCAACCTCGAACGAGCCGGCGCCCGTTCCGGGATCGGGGCCCGCTCAAGTTTATGACCCGTTACTCGACGAGTACGAGCCAGGCGCCCGCGCGGTGGAGCTCGCGGAGCTCTTCCGGGCGCTCAAGAGCGAGCTGGTTCCGCTGGTCACGACCTTGAGCGAACAGTCCGCGCGCAGCGCGGAGGGCCAGTCAGCCGCGCCTGCCCTGGCCAAGGAAGCCGGCGCCAGCGCGATCCTGACGCGCTTCTTTCCGCGGGACCGGCAACGGGTTCTTGCCGAGGCGGCCGCCGCCGCGCTCGGATTTGATTTCAACCGAGGACGTCTCGATGTAACCGCACACCCGTTCTGCACCGGCATTGGACCGGGCGATTGCCGCATCACCACTCGGTATGATGAGCATCAGTTCGGCGACGCATTCTTCGGCGTTCTGCACGAGGTCGGCCACGGGCTTTACGAACAAGGGCTCGACCCGGCGCACTACGGCACGCCGATGGGCGAGGCGGCATCGCTGGGCGTACATGAATCGCAGTCGCGGCTCTGGGAAAACGCCGTCGGCCGCGGGCGCGCATTCTGGACCTACTGGTTTCCGCTGGCGCAGCGGATCTTTCACGAGGCCTTGGCCGGCGTCTCGCTGGGCGCGTTCCACAAAGCCGTGAACCATGTCGCACCGTCGCTCATCCGCGTCCAGGCCGACGAGGCAACCTATAACTTGCACATCATCGTGCGGTTCGAGCTCGAGCAAGCACTGCTATCAGGCGCGCTGGCCGTGTCTGACCTGCCGGCGGCCTGGAACCAGCAATACCGCGAAACGCTCGGCGTGACACCTCGCACCGACGCCGAGGGCTGCCTGCAAGACATTCACTGGAGCGCCGGGCTCGTCGGTTACTTTCCCACGTACACGCTGGGCAACATCTATGCGGCCCAGCTCTTCGCGCACGCCGGCGCCGAGCTGGGCGAGCTCGACCTGGCTTTTGCGCGAGGCGACTTTCGCCCGCTCTTGGAATGGCTGCGAGCGCGCGTGCACGTTCAGGGCCAGCGGTATCGCCCTGCCGAGCTGATCGAGCGTGTCACCGGAAGCAAGCCCGACCACCGTCCGCTCGTCGAGTCGCTGCGGCGGAAGTATGCGGAGGTGTATGGCATCTAAGTGCGAGACTATCCGGACGAGGGGCTCATCGGCACGCGCCAGCGGGGCTTTTCGGGCACGATACCTCTCACAAACCGAGCAGGATGCGCAGCCGGTCTTCCACCTCGCCGATCGTCTGGGCGGAAGCGGCACCCCGTCGTCCGCGGAGCCGCTCGGTGGAGATGGAACGAATCGCCTCGCACTTCACGAAGCTCGTGACGTTGAGACCTGCTTCGCCAGCGCCAACGGCCACGTGCGAACGTACTCTTTTGTCCTTGCTGGAAATTGGCAAGACGATCACAAGCCCGCTCGGCCCTTGATTGAGCGGGTCAACCGACACGATGAGAACGGGCCGGCTGCCGCCCTGCTCGTGGCCTCGCGGCGGGTCTAAGTCCGCATCCCAGACTTCGCCGCGCAGAATTTTTCGCCCGATCATCGCGCTCTATTCCTCGATTCCGTCCGCGACCGTTGAATCCCACAAGGCCCGCTCGGCGAGTTCGTCCTGCCAAGCGGCCGGCACCTCACGTAACGCCGCAAAATCGGCGTTAAGGCCAGCCAAAAAGCATTCGCGCCGATAAGCCTCGACGGCCTTGTCAAGGACTACGGTCATCGACTCGCCGGCCTCGTCAGCCAATGCGCGGAGGGTCGTGTGTGCGGAGCGCGAGATCCGAACCGTTAAACTTTCCATACCACTCCTCCAGCCGTGGTCAATCCAGCGACGAGGTAACCCCTAGCCCCGCGCGCATTGATCGATGATACTCGATCTTCGGCGACCGTGACGACTACCCGAACGAATACTAAACTGTATACTAAAATCGATACAAAAGCAACTGCGCTCGGTGCCGACACGATGACCAAACCATCCATCGACCCGCTCGTACAACCCGGCTCCGCCAGCGACCAGCTCGCCGCCGAGCCGGGCTCGCCGCCCCAGCGACTGGCCTCGATCGACGCCTACCGCGGGCTGGTGATGTTCCTGATGATGGCCGAGGTGCTTCACTTTTGCGAGGTAGCCGCACGGCTGCATGGGAACTGGTTCTGGGACTTCTTGTGCCATCACCAATCGCATGTCGAGTGGGTTGGCTGTTCGCTGCACGACCTGATCCAGCCGTCGTTTTCGTTTTTGGTCGGCGTCGCCTTGCCGTTCTCGCTGGCCGGACGCCGGGCGAGGGAACAGTCGACCGTGCGGATGATGTCCCACGCCGTTTGGCGCTCGGCGATCCTGGTCTTTCTGGGTGTGTTCCTCAGGTCTCGAAACAGCTCGCAGACGAACTTCACTTTTGAAGACACGCTCAGCCAGATCGGTCTGGGCTACACCTTCTTGTTTGTTCTGGCCCTATTTTCGACGCGTGTGCAATGGGCTGCCCTGGCGCTGATCCTCGTCGGCTACTGGGCCGCGTTGGCAATCTATCCCCTACCCGGGACCGACTTTGATTATGAGTCCGCCGGCGTGTCCGCCGACTGGCCCCACAACTTGAGCGGCTTCGCGGCGCACTGGAACAAAAACACCAACCTCGCGTGGGCGTTCGACAGGTGGTTTCTGAACCTGCTGCCGCGCGCGCGGCCGTTTCTGCGCAATGGCGGCGGCTATGCGACCTTGAGTTTCATTCCCACGCTGTCGACGATGATTCTGGGCCTGCTCGCCGGCGAAACCTTGCGTGCGCCCGACCGCGATGGTCGAAGGTCGTCTGGCTCATTGGTGCCGGCGCGATCGGCCTCGGCGCCGGCTGGGCCTTGGGCAAACTGGGGATCTGCCCGGTCGTCAAGCGGATCTGGACGCCAAGCTGGGTGCTCTATAGCGGCGGCTGGTGCTTCCTGGCGCTGGCCGGCTTCTACGTCGTGCTCGACTGCGCCGGCGTGCGGTTCTGGGCCTTCCCGCTACGCGTGATCGGCATGAATTCGATCGCCGCCTACTGCATGGCCGGGCTCTGGGAGGGTTTCATCGCGCACAGCCTCACGACCCATCTCGGCAAGCACGCGTTCGACGTCATCGGCTATCCCTACGAGCCCTTGCTCCACGGAGCGGCTGTGCTCCTGGTCCTCTGGCTGATTCTCTTCTGGATGTACCGGCGCGGGTTGTTCTTGAGGATATGATGGGAGTTGCGCGGAAGGCACAAGGCGCCGTTCGGACTCATAATCCCCTTGGAAGCGCTCGATTGGGTGATCGACCGCAACGGACAGCGACTGATCGGTAACCCCGATCACCATGGCGAATGGGGCGTGGACGCTTTCTAAACGGCCTTGCGTGGTTCCGGGAGGGCGAGGCTCCTGCCGAGCCGGATGTGAAAGTGGCTCGCCGGGAGGCTCGCCCTCCCAGGATTGCGAAACACGATTTAGAAAAGCGGGCCCGCGTCACGTCGCCGGCCAGTCGAACCTTCGGAACTTCGATGGGTCATTGGAAAATCAGTCTTCATCATTCGATGCTGATCGTGTTGGGCCTCATATACGACTCGCGGTCGGCCATGGGTCAAGCGTCGGCGCCTCTGCGGCTCGACGTCACGCGTGACGTTTGGGTCTCGGCGGTCGGCCGGGAGGCCGACGGCAACAACGGCGGCGCGCCGCGACTCAAGCTCAAGAGCATCCAGGAGATGAGTCTGCTCGACATCGATGCAAGACCGCTTCTGGGCAAGACGATCCGCTCGGCTGAGCTGCACTTGCAGAAGTCGGGCGCTGAGTCGCTCTTACGGGTGACGGTCAGCAGCGTGGGTGCAGAGTGGTTCGAGGGCACCGGGAGCGGATACGCGGTTCAAGCCGGCGGCGCGACGTTTCGACACCGGAGGCATCCGGATTTGCCGTGGTCGACAGGCGGCGGCGACCTTTGCCACGTGATCCTGGGCAACGGCGGCACGCTCTGGGGCATGGCCGACGCGACTGCGCCAGACCGGGACGGCTGGCAGCGAATCGCCGTCGATCCGCGGGTCGTGGCGGCCCGTGTAGCCGGGCTCTCGCATGGGGTCTTGGTGTTTGACGACACCGGCTCGGAATGGACGAGAAGCGGCGAAACCTTTGCGCTTCAGATTTTTCCCAACCGCTTTGTGTACAGCCGCGATCAGAACCGGGCGAGTGCTCCGTATTTCACGGTCGAGCTTGGGCCGGAGGACCACCGGCCGCCGAGTGTTCCCGGAGCGCTTCGGGTCGAGCCCGAGACGGCGGATTTGCCGGCTGGGGAGGCGGTCGTCTCATGGCAGACGCCCGCCGATGCGGGGCCGGCCGGCACGCTTGGGTTCCTGGTTTCGGTTGACGGCCGCCCCGCGCCCCGAGAATCGATACCAATGGCTGGAGCGACCGGAGCGCGGGTCGCGATGAGGTTGCGCGACCTGGCCTTGAAACCCGGCGCCACGGTGACTCTGTCGGTGGCGCGGTCGATTCCGCCGGCAATTCCGGGCCGGCGGCGAACGCCCGAGTGACGGTGTCGCACCGGGTGCCCGTGCCCTTTCCCACCTTGAAGCCGACGCGGCATTCGGCGCGCGGCGCTGCGTGGCCCCGCTTGGGCCCCGTCGAGGTGGCCATTATCGACGAGCTGGACAAGGTCCATCCGGTCTCGGGTGATTTGATTCCGTCGCAGCCGGCGGACTACACGCTGGCCAACCCGCTCTGGGACGCAGCCTCGCGCACGATCACGCTGCACGCGGCCAGGAATGAGTTCGTCGCCTTACAGGTCGTGATCCGCGGGGACGAATCTGCTGCATCGGTTTGGCCCGAGCTTGCGTTTGACGGCCCGAACGCGGGCAAGTTCCCGGTCACCCTGGGCCGCTACCACCCCGTATCGACGCCGGTGGGCCCGCTGCCCGACCCGATCGTTCCGCTTGATTTCCCCGTCCGCCCGATCGCCGGCGCGCGGCACCGCAGCCTGCACGTCGAACTGTACGTGCCCCACACCATGCCGCCGGGCGAGTATCGCGGCACGCTGACTCTGCACGCGCGCGGCGCGGGGGGCCCGGTGGCCGGTGAGTCGCTGCGGCTGCCAGTGTCGCTGCGCGTCTGGGATTTCACGCTGCCCGATCACCTGAGTTTCCTGCCGGAGATGAACTGCTACGGCCTCCCCGAAAACGAGCGCGATTATTACCGGTTGGCCCACCGCCATCGCACGGTTTTGAACCGCGTACCCTACAGCCAGAGCGGCCAAGCTGCCGACGGCTGCGCACCCGGGTGGGACGCGCGGCGCCTTGAACTCGACTGGCCGGCATGGGACCGTCGCTTTGGCCCGCTCCTGGACGGCTCGGCCTTCGCCGACCTGCCGCGCAAGAACGTGCCGGTCGAGTGTTTCTACTTGCCGTTGCACGAAAACTGGCCAACGCCGATGGAAGGCCATTACAACGGCTCGTACTGGGCCGACCGCGCCTTTCCGGAGGCGTATCGCCAAGCGTTTGTCGCGGCCGCACGCCAGTTTGCCGCGCACATTCATGCAAAGGGCTGGACCGAGACGCTCTTCGAGGGCTTCCTCAACAACAAAAACAACTTCAAGGCCCGCGGTTGGTCGCGCGGGTCGTCGCCATGGCTGCTTGACGAGCCTGCCAATTTTCAGGACTACTGGGCGCTCCGCTATTTTGCGCGGGCGTTCCACGAAGGGATCGGTCCGGTGCTTTCAGCCGGCGCACGCGGTCGGGCGGCGACGCCTCGGCTTGTCTTCCGCGCCGACATCTCGCGCCCGCAGTGGCGGCGCGACAGCCTCGACGGCCTGCTCGACGTGCACGTCGTTGGCAGTGCGATGCGCGGTTATCCCCGGCTGGTCTTCGATCGCAAACGGGTTCTGGGCGAGATCGTGCTTGAGTACGGCTCAACCAATGCGGTTGAGAGCTCGAATGTGCAGCCGGCCGCCTGGTGCGTGGACGTCTGGGCTCTGGGGGCCGACGGAGTGATTCCGTGGCAGACTGTGGGCTCGGCCGAATCGTGGGACAGGGGAGACGAGCTGGCGCTTTTTTATCCGAGCCGGGGCCAGGGCCGCAACCGGCAGCCGATTCCGTCGGTTCGGCTCAAGGCTTACCGGCGCGGCCAGCAAGACGTGGAGTATCTGGTGCTCTGGTCGCAGTTGCACGGCGAGCCGCGCTGGGCGGTCGGCCAGCAGGTGCGCACGGCCTTGAGATTATCGGGCACGCGGCAAGGAACTGGGTTCGCCGGAGGGGAAGATGCGGGCAGGATCGACTACGGCCGGTTGCGCGCGGCCGACCTCTGGTCGTTGCGAGTCGCGCTCGGCGAGGCCCTTTCTCAATTTCAACCCGCTCCGAAGAGCAAGCTCGTTGACCTGCGCACGCCGCTCCGCGATCCGAACCAGTTGCCGCAGGTATTCTCCGCCCGTGGCTTGACCGATTGAGGCCTGCGCTCGGCTGATGAAAACCGGGCCTAATAGCCACCCTCTCGGACCGCACTTGCTGGCGGAATCTGTTGCGCCTTCGGACGGCAGCTCCCGCTCAAACAGCATGAGGAAGGCAGGAAGGCAGGAACAGCCCGAAGAGTCGCCTTTCGCTCCGCGAAAGGATGTTTATCCTAAACGCAAATGCATGTTCTTTCGCGGAGCGAAAGACGACATTAAGGCCCGATCGAAATCAGAATGTCGGCGAGAATGGCCTGCGCCTCTCACCAGGATCGACGATCACAGAAAACGGATGAAGTGTTACCCGGCTGCCAGATTCTCTTGCCTCCTGCTTTCTTGGGTTCCTTATTCAACTCTTCCGGAGAGCGAATTGGGGCAACAAGGCTGGTGGGAAGCGCGAAATGCTTCAGGGCCGTCACTGATCCTCCGTCTGGGGCCGGCGTTCGATCTTGCGGGCCTGGTGGACCTCTTCCATGATGGCGTCCCAGTAGGGATCGTCGGCCAAGGCTCCCGCGGTGCGCAGGATGCCGTCGCCCCATTTGCGGGCCGGTTGAGCGATCGTCACCTGGACTTCAACTTCCTGCCCATCGACGACACCCAGGTCTTCATCGAGCTCGATGGCCTTGCCGCGGATTTTGCCGTGAACCGTTTTGGTCATGGGTGGTTCCTCTGCGGACTGCATTGCTCCGGGGCCGAATTCGTCGGCGCGGGGTATCTCGCCTCGTCATTTTAACGGCTTGGCCGCGTTCACGCCTCCTCGTCTGCGTTGTCTCTCGAGCCGATGGGCGCTTTGATTGGTGCCGGCGGCGTGCGAACAGACCGTGGTCACCGTAGCCCTCCGCGAGGCGACGGTGCCTGATCACCTGGCCTCGCGCACAGCTTCGCCCGCGCAGGTTGGCCGCGAATAGGTGCACCACTTATGGCAAACAAATCCGGGGTCGCCTGTCCACGCGGGCTTACCGCCTTCCAGGACTCAGGCGCCCGGTGCAAGTGACCAATGGCGACGATCAACAAATCACCCGGAGTGGCCTGGTAAAGACACCATAGGGGAATCGGCGCATTCGGCACCGGCGAGTATTCTCACCGAGGGCGCACCACGCCTCGGGGAATTGCTTGATACGTTCGATGGTCGAGCGGACCTCCGAACGAAAGTCAGCGCGCCAGCCCGGGTTGTTTACTCTCGTAATACCGGACGGCGTCCCGCAAGTCATGCCGCGCTGCTTCGAGGAATCGGACGTTCACGGGCTTTCGAACTCTCCGAAGACCTCGTCGGCCGGAATGGCTGCCATTCTGCCGGCCCGAAACGCAGCAAGCCGATTCTCCGCTTCGATGGCCCACTGCTCGTCGATCACCGAGTCGGGCCGTTCGAGGCTTGAAAGCAGCTCGTCAGCAATCGCGGCTCGATCTTCGGCCGGCAGGGCGAGAGGCGCTTCTCAATAGTTGCTGAGTGCTCTCGGACACGACGTTTCCCTCCTAAGCGACCAGTGTCTGCCAGTGCGGCCGACGGCATTTTACCATAGAGTGTCTTCCGCGCGCCGAGTACCCGCCCGCGCGAGGGGCACCACGCGACAACAGAAGTGGCGACCTTGGCACGAGAGAACCGAGGCCAACGAAAGCCTGTGGTTGATGCGGCCGGCTTCTAACTACCCGGCAGCTTCAGTGTTTCGAATGAACTGAAAGCAGACGCAGGTCTTTCGAAAACGGCGCTGAAACTGCGTTTAGGCCTGAACCAGAACACGCGTGTCGCGGTGTTAGGTCAAGCGCGCTCTTTACGCCTGACGCCGATCCCGGCTCTGAGCCTTCTGTCGCGAATCTAGAAGGCGACGGGTCAGCACATGCCTCCTGTGGTTGTACTGTTCGCCCCCGTCGGCCAGCAAACGCGCCGAGCACTTTCCCCGCAGGGGATACACAGCAGAGCCCAGCGCGGCGCGAGCGCACACTGGGTCGCCGGACCGCTCACCGCGCACCGTCGCGCCGTTGGTTTCCCCGTAGGGGATACACAGCAAAGCCCAGGGTCGCGCAGGCGCACCCTGGGTATCCGCGGGCGCACCAGGGGTCCGCCAATAACTCCGAACTCGCATCCACCCAAAACTCCGTTCGGCGAGGGTCTCGCGACTCAGTTCGGCGAGGGTCTCACTCTTCGCCCCTGGGGGAGAAGATGGCCCCTCGGCTTCCTCCGACGCTACTCAGGACAGGACGCTCGGGACAGGCCGCAGGCCAGTTGAGGGGGGATTGTCCCGCTCGATAGGACTCGCGACTGGCCGCCGAAACGCGCGACCGTAGGTCTCCATTGCCGCAACGCGGCAATAGAGCAGGGGAGCGGAGAAACTAGCAAGGGGACCGGAAAAAACCGTCGCCCGCTCGCCTGCGTTCTACTCACTACTTTCTATTTTCTTGGTTGGGACAGGCCCAGGGCTCGAGACAATGCCGCCAGAGCGCTCGGCGCTCGAGGTCGGGGTTTCTCGGCACGGGGGCCGGCTCTTGAAAAAGGACGGATTGGTCCGCTTCGCAGGCTACAACGAGCCGCAAGAACGGCGATTTCGGACGGTTACCGCCCGCGTGTCAGCGGAACGAAGGGATGTCTTGGGGTAGCCCGACGCGCATGAAATAGCGCGCGAAGGCTTGCGACAGGTGTAACCTCGTCACTCAGCCCACGGGTCATCGGCCGGGATAGGCGTGCTCCGCCCAGCGTACACTAATCTCACGCGGATCAACCCGCACGGTCGATCGGGGGCAACGTCGATCATCAAGTCGTCGTTGAGGACGTCGTTCGGCTCGGGAGTCGGTGCGCCTACCACCGTCGCAAGCTCTGGTGGATTGGCTAGATTGACTGAATCGCAACTCGAGGGAATGGGCTCGGACATGGCGCGTTCACTCCTTCTTAGCTTGAAGGATAGCAGCGCCGGGCCCAAAAGGACAGCCTTTCCCGTGCATGACTGGACCGCGACCCCGCGTCGCGAGTCCGATCTCGCTGGTCACGCGATGAGGGCTTCGTCGGTCCGGTGGTCTCGCATCCGGCGCTTCCGTGCGCACGACGACGAACACGGCCGGCACGGCATCGACGCCGAGCGCGACCCCTTCCGGATCGTTCACCCCGATGATCCCGACGAATGGCACCGTGATCGTCCACCGTAAGCACCTCCTTGGCCGGCGTGCGCCGCAGGTGGGTCCCGCTTGCGCGGTCAGTAGCAAGTCTCACCACCGGTGACACAATCGCATCCGGACGCCGCCTCGGCGTTCAGGGTCCGGCGGCAATCGCCGGCACCAGCGAAGCCGGCGGGCCGGCTTGGTTGTGCCGGGCGATTCTCCCGGCCTTCAGCATCGGCACGCCCCGACAAATTCAGGTTGATCACGTTTCTTCCTAGCTCTCCTCACTACTTTCTCTGCTCTACTGCTCTATTTTTCGGCCTGTGGCCGAAAAATTGCCGAGACCAGCGGCGTGCGAACAGACCGCGGTTACCGTAGCGCGCCGCGAGGCGCCGTTGCCCGATCGCCTGTCGCCTGACGCAGTGCGTCGCCCGCGCGGGCAGGCCGCGAATAGCTGCACCACTTCTGGCAAACAAATCCGGGGTCGCCCGCCCGCGCGGGCTTACCACTGCGCACACCCCTGCAAATCTTGGACGCTTATCCCTCGCCGTCCACCACAGGTCGGCTCGTCCGCCCCCGGGCCGACGCCGCGGTTGATTCCGATATTGCGAAACGTTATGCTGACTTCTGATATCGCGAATCTCGACTTTCAGCAGTGCGGGCACCTCCCATGCGCGTGATCTCGCGGAAGGCGCTGCGGGATTTCTGGGAGACACACCCGGACGCCGAGTCGCCGCTTCGCGAATGGGAGGCTGTCGCGAGGCGAGCCGAATGGCAGAACTGGGCTGACCTGAAAGCAACGTACGGCACGGCAGACAAAGCTCAAGAATACGTCGTCTTCAATGTGGGCGGTAACAAATACCGGCTGATCGCGCTCGTCAGTTTCCCGAAGGGCAAGGTCTACATCCAGCACGTGCTGACCCACAAGGAGTACGACCGTGGCGCGTGGAAAGGCGACTGAGGTCCGGGCCCCCGGGCGGACGAGCGACCGCTATTTCGCCCTGATCCGGGAGTTGCCCTTGCGTCCGATCGGCTCCGACGGCGAGCTGGCCCGGGCGATTGCGATGATCGATCGGCTGTTAAAGCGAAGTGGATTAGCACGGGATGAGGAGGATTACCTCGACGTGCTCTCCGACCTGGTTGAGAAGTACGAGAACCAGCGCTATCCTATCAAGCCGATCTCGGGCCTCGACGCTCTGCGGCATTTGATCGAATCGAGCGGCAAGACGCAGGCGACCGTCGCCGCGGAGGCGGGACTGCCCGAGTCTACGCTGTCAGAGGTCCTGTCGGGCCGGCGCCGGCTCAATGCCAGGCACATCGGCGTCCTGGGCAGATACTTTCGTATCGACCCGGGCATTTTCATCGACGCGCGGGCTGAGTAGGATCTGTCGAGGATGCGACTGTAGGGACTTGCGGGGGGTGAAGCGGCATCCCGGGCAAGGGTTCTTGTTGCTCTCCTTACTACTTTCTCTGCTCTACTGCTCTATTTTTCGGCCCGTGGCCGAAAAATTGCCGCGACCAGCGGCGCGCGAACAGACCGCGGTCACCGTAGCGCGTCGCGGGGCGATGTTGCCCGATCGCCTGCCGCCTGACGCGCTGCGTCGCCCGCGCGGGCAGGCCGCGAATAGGTGCACCACTTCTGGCAAACAAATCCGGGGTCGCCCGCCCGCGCGGGCCCGCCGCCGCGCGCGTACCCCTGTGAGTCTCGGACGCTTACCTTTCACTGTCTCGCACTGCGGATTCGGTACCGCGGTCTTTGCCGGGCGGCCACCTGCACTCCGAACTACCTCACGCGCGCGAGACACCCTCGCGACTAGGCGCGTTTCCAGTCGAAGCTCGGATTGAGTTTGATACGGTTCTCGTCTGCGCGCGCAAGTTTCCTCTCGGACAACAGATCTTCGACACACTCCGCGATGCGCGCTCGTATCTTCGACCCCGTGCGTAGGAAGCCCAACTGACGCGCCACGAAGACGACGAGTTCCGATTCATCGGTAACTCCGTAATTCCCCAGGATGGACAGAACGAGATTCTCGATCGCCGAAGTCGGCACTGCCTCGATCGTTGAGTACTCGACCATGGCTGAATTCGTGGTCTGTGGACTCCTTCGGTGGGTGCCCAGTGCAACCTCCTCAGCGGGTTGCTCAGGAATCCAATTCCTCTGAACGAACACCGCAGTGCGCGGCTTTTTGGTACAGCATTGATTGAACGCCGCGATGACTCGATTAACTTGCGACACGGAGTCTTTTATCCAGTCTGTTGACCAAACTCGCACGATCGTCCACCCCAGTGATTCCAGAACCTCCTGGCGGAGCCGGTCCCGATCCCGTGCCGTTGCCGAGTTGTGATAGGTCGCGCCATCGCACTCGATTCCCAGCACAAACCGTCCCGTGTTCGCGGGGTCCATCAATGCGAGATCAATTCGATACCCGCTGCACCCGATTTGTCTACGGACCACCATCCCACGCTGCTTGAGGGCTTCCGCTACCTCGCGCTCGAACGGCGAGTCATGCTCCACTTCATCAACGTAAGTGATCTCCGAACCAAGTGCGGAGACGCCTCGCTCTGCATAGTCCAGGTAGGCACGGAGAAGCTTGACGCCCTCCGAGCTCGTCCGAGCCAAATCGATATCTTGCGACCGCATCGAGCTGACAACGGTCATCTCGCACCGAGCGCGCGTGACAGCTACATTGAGCCGCCTATGCCCTCCCTGGCGGTTCAAGGGACCAAATCGCATCGCTACGCGCCCGTTCTCGTCCGGTCCATAACCGACGCTCAGGAAAATGAAGTCCCGCTCATCGCCCTGCACGCTCTCCAGGTTCTTGACAAAGAACGGTTCGTCGAGGTCTTCGTTGAAGAACTTCTCCAACGAGGGGTCCCTCATCCTGAGCCGCTCAAGCTCATCGTAGATTGCCGTCTGCTGACGCAGACTGAAGGCGATCACCCCGAGACTCCTCTCTGGGTTGGATCGGAAGTGATTCATCACCAGTTCGGCGGTCTTCAGAGCCTCGAAAGCATTGAAGCCGCCGCTGGAACCGGACCTCCAGCATCCATTTGGCAGGTACACGAAGCGGATTGCTGGGGGACCGTCGGCGTCTAGAACGCTGGGGAATGTCACCAACTCGTTGTCGTAGAAATGCCGATTGGAAAACGCGATCAACGGCTCGCGCTCGCTCCTGTAATGCCAGCGCAGACGGCGACGAGGAAGACCAAGCGTTAGGCATACATCGAGGATGCTGTCAAAATCGGTCAGGGATTCCTCTGGTTCATCCGTCTCCGATGCGGTCTCCTCGTCACAGAGTGTTCGCTCGAAGAAGCTCGTCGGGGGAAGCTGCTTCTGGTCTCCTGCAACAACCAGTTGGCGACCACGATAGATGGAACTGATCGCGTCGAACGGTCGGACCTGGGACGCTTCGTCGAAAATCACGACGTCGAAATTAATCTCCCTCGAATCGAGATACGTGCTGACGGCCAAGGGGCTCATCATCAAACAAGGCTTTAGCCGGAGAAGGATGGTCGGGATTCGTGCGAAAAGCTGGCGAAGGGGTAGATGACGCTTCTTCTTGTTGACCTCCCGCAGCAGCGTGCCGAGTTCGGAGGAACCCGGTGCATCTAGAGCGTGTACATCGGGTCGCCTAGGATCCGTCAGACGAGCCTCCCTGATTCTCGCATAGGAGAGTCGAACGGCGTCGCGATCCAAGCTCTTGAACTTGTCGATCTGTCTCTCGTGAGCGTCGGTAGCGAATCGTCGGAGAGCGGGATCACGCTCGTAGACCCAATCCAACCAACAGCGATAGCAACGGACCAAAAAGGCGTTCATGGCGTCCTCGACTGCGAGCCTGCCGTCGAGTAACTCGGAAAGGATGAAGCCAAGTCCAGCTTGGTTGATCTCTTCACGAAGCTCGCAGAATTTAACCCACCCCTGGATGAGGTGGGTATCACCGCGGCGCTTGTCGACCCACTCATGCAGGGTCGGAACGGGCGCTCTACCGACGACTATTCCAGTTGAAACCTCTTGATCGGGCTCAAAGAGCTGGTTCACGAACTCCCAACTCTCCATGAATTCGGCGGATTTTACCGCAAGGTTGCGACGCACAGCGTCGACCACGTCCTCACGGATCCCGGCATCCGTCGCTACACGCACGAGTGGTTCCGGCGGGCAGTCTGCGTGCTCGTCGAGGAAGCCGATAATCCACTCCGCCTTCGCTCGGAAGTCCCCCCACTCGCGTCCCCTGATCTGCTGGTCTTGAGAATCAAGTCCGAGCCTGTTACCGAGACGACGGATCTCGCAAGCGCTCTGGCACAGTGTTTCTAACAACTGCAGGCGCGACGAGAGATCGGCAAGAGAGACATCGTGAGCTGGCTTGATCAGCGCGGAAGTGCGATCTAGCTGGTCAAGCAGCGCCTGGAGGCCGCGCAGCTCCCGTTCCAGCAGTTGAGCAAGGTCGGTCACCGATAGCTCGGATTGCTTCGCGTCCGCCCCGAGGACTTTCGGTAGGTCGATATGCCGTTCGACCGTTGAGGTCGCCTCCCGGAACTGTCGATGTTTGGTTGCCAGGTCATCAAGGCAGGCTTTCAGGGCGCCTTGATTGACGCGCGCTTGGTCGACGAGAACGTCCTTCAAATCGGGGAAAACTCGAATCAGCGGGTCGAACCGCTCCGACGCCCGCAGACCAGCCATGGTCCGCTCCCGGTCCAGCTCGCCGTCGTCCCGAAGTACTAGATGATCGTCGGGCTGCCGAAGGTTAGCTTGTCGCAATCCGGCGATAGATGCCACACGAGCGGCAAGATCGCGGCGGGGGAGATCGCAACCTGGCTTGAGCAACGAGCCGAGCCGATCGGCATCCGCAAGATATTCAGCCAGTTCGGAGATCTTTTCGTCGAGCCACTTGCCGAAGTCATCCCCAGACATCCTCGACCGGCTGGCGTCCGCGCCGAACACACTCCCCAAGTCGAGGTATTTGCTGGCGTGCGCCACCGCTTCGCGGAAATCGCGGTGACAGGAGCTGAGTACTTCGAGACTTGTCGCGAGCGAATCCCGGTCGGCTCGCGACTCATCGATGAGGATCTCCTTCAGCTCCGGGAAGATGCGAACGAGCGGGTCGAGTCGTTCGGTCGCCAGCAGACCGGCGATGGTCCGGTCCCTGTCCAGCTCGCCGTCGTCCCGGAGCACGAGGTGATCCTCGGGTCGCCGCAGGTCAGCTTGTCGCAACGCGGTGATAGATGCTGTACGAGCGGGAAGTTCGCTCAGGGGAACATCGCGTCCTGGTTTGAGCAGCAGGCATAGTGGGTTGAGGTTCGCGAGGTGTTCAAGGAGTCCGGAGGTCTGCTCGTCAAGCCATTTGTCGAAGTCATTACCAGACATCCTAGATAGGCTGCCATTCGAGTTGAAGACTGACCTAAGGTCGAAGTACTTGCTCGCGTGTGCCTCCGCTTCACGGAAGCCGCTGTAAGCGGAGCTGAGTTCTTCGAGACGCGCCCGAGGGTAACGCAATCGACACGCGACGTATCGACGAGAATCTCCTTCAGCTCTGGAAAGACGCGGACAAGCGGGTCGAATTGTTCCGATGCCCACAGACCGGCCCCGGTCCGCTCCCGGTCCAGTTCGCCATCCTCCCGTAGTATTAAGTGATCGGCGTACTCGGTGGTGAGCTGTCGCGCAAATTCGTTGCGACCATGGTAGTCGTCGAGCTCACGGAGGTCGTCCATGAGGACTGTGATCGCAGGAATTCCCTTGGTGTACAACCGGGCGAGTCTATTTCGCAGAATCCACCAGTCTGGCAATACTCGCCGCCAGACGGCTCGGTACGACCGGCACTTCGACACGAGGCTGGCGTAATTGGCATCAAACGCTGTTGGCAGCATGCGCTCCAGCAGCTTGAGGCGGCACTGGGTGTTCTTGTCATCATCTGCGCGGTGTCTATCGAGAATCCTATAGATCTCACCTCGTCTCTCGGAATCGAGCCAGGACCGGCGGATGGGCGCCACCTTGCCAATCAGCGCCAGGATTTCTTGCACCTTGCCCAAGCCTCTGACGACCAGGGGGCGCGGAGCCAGTCCGAGAACTTCGAGAACGCGTACCAAGGCTGATTGCGTTTGCGCGTGTCGTTCGCGCAGGGCTCGGAGTGACTTGGCGACGGCATCCAGGTGATCTCGCAGCATCACGACCGTTGTGCTTCCATGGGGTAGCAATCCTGAAGGATCGTTCTCGATTAGGCTGGCAATACGCGCCACACCTTCCGGGTCGGAAGCGAGCCGAATCAGCGCTACCTCAGAGAACTCAGACAACGCGCTCTGCGTTAGGTCAAGAACTTCACGGATCACCAGCCGCTTCTCGCTAATGAGCCACGACGGGCGGACGGGCCCGAGCGTTCCGACGAGTCCCAGCAGTTCTTGTACCTTTCCCAACCCTCTGACGGTTAGCGGGCGCGGAGCTAATCCAAGCACCGCGAGAACCCTTCGTAGTGTCGATTGCATTTGTGCGTGACATTCGCTCAAGAGTCGGAGCGATTTGACGGCAGCCTGTAGCTGGTCTCGCAGCATCACGAGTGTCGTGCTTCCAGGGAATTGCGAGCCTGAAGAATCGCTCCAGATTAGCCTGGTAAGACGCGCCATACCTTCCGGGTCGGAAACGAGCCGAATCACCGCTACCTCACAGAACTCAGGCAAAGCGCTCTGCGTTGTGTCAAGTACTTCACGGATCACCTGTCGCTTCTCACTGTTGAGCCAAGACGGACGGATGGGCCCGACCGTTGCAACGAGTCCCAGGATTTCTTGGACCATCTCAATTCCCTGGGCGGCAATAGGGCGCGGCATCACCCCCAGAACGCCCAGGGCACGGTTCAACGTCTCGCTGACAGCATCGAGGTGCCCACTCTGCTCTCGCAGGGCAGCAATGACCCCTTGTAAATGCACGCGCAGCGCATTGACCGTGGTGTGGTCGTGGGGAACGAGACGTGGCTCAGCGCTATCCGTCGCGAAATTCAACGCCTTCAACGCAGCGGGCTCGAGCCGAAGGACTGCTTCCTCGCAGAACTCGGGTGAAGCCTCGCGGGTCTCGCGGTATGCACGCGTCAGTTGATCGAGCTGAACAAAGTCTCCAGCAATCTGGCGTGGATTACCTTGGAACCATTCGGCGGCTACAAGCGGGTAGGTCGGAGCGTCCCTGGTGAGTTCGACGGCATCAAGCCACTCGGGAATGCTCGGCTCGCTTGGCGCGAACCCGAGCCTTCCTAGCATTGGGGCGACACCTCGAAGTTCGCTAAGTCCGACAGCGAACCGCCCAAAGTGGTGCTCAATATCGGCTCTGAGGTTCAGAGAGTGCCCCTGATACTTGCTGCCACGCCAGGGGTGGGCGGCGTGGTTCTGAATCACGTCTCGGCACTCCGGGAGGGCGTCGAGAAGTTCACAGATCTTCCGCAGTTGATCGGCGTTCATCTTCGACACATCCGGCACCCTGCAGCGTGTTACGCCACCGGTGTGTATCGCCGCGAGTCGTCCGTGGACCTGAAATGCAGACATACCGAGAGGCTGGCGCACCTCGTGAAGGGCGCGTGCATAGGCATTGAGCGACTCGCGGGTCTCGAAGAGCCGATTCAAATCACCGGAGTGATCCTCGTAGGCTTCCGCGCGCAAATTTAGGCAGCGACCCAACTCGTCGATGACCTGTTTCTTGTTCGACTTGTGGCTGTGACACTCCAGGCAGAAGTCGCCGAGTCTCTGCTGATCGAGTCGCCGCTTGACCACCTCCAGCGCGGCCGATTTTTCGCTCACGAACAGCACCGTTTTCCCGACCGCAAGGAACTCGGCGATAATGTTGGCGATGGTTTGCGACTTACCCGTACCCGGCGGACCATCGAGGATCAGGCTGGCCCCCCGCTTTACTGCCTCGATCGCCTCATGCTGACTGCTATCGGAATCCAGGATGTGATAGGTCTTCGTGGGGTGGGCGACGGCGTCCAGTTCACGAGCCTTTGGCAAGTCCTTCGGACCCGTTAAGCGGACAGCTTTATCACCCGCTACCGCCCGACAAACTTGATGCTCAACGATCTGATCTTGGTTGTTGCCAAGGTCTTCCCACATCGCGATCTTCTGGAAACTGAAGATCCCCAACGTACAGTCGTCGAGGATCTCCCAGGCCTTTAGATCACGAACGGCATCTCGGACGGCAGTAAAGTAACCTAGTCTCCAGGTTGGCGAGTCGCGGTCGTCGTCATCGGGTAATTCGGGGAAACGGATCGCGAAAGTGCTGTTCATGAACTGGGCGAGCGAGTGATTCGGCAGGACCTCGTCTTCCTGGAGCTTCACTGTCCATGGTGACTCAACGTTTTCGCGTTCCAGCTCCACCGGGAACAAGAGCAACGGGGAAAACACTTCCACTTGGCTGTCCACCGACTCGAACCACTTGAGCAACCCGAACGTGACATACAACGTCGGGACACCCTGCTCGCTCATCGACGTTCTGGCATTGAGCGATAGCCGACCTAGGCGCGACTTGAGCTGCTTATCCGTGAACTCGGTGAGAATGTGAGTTTCGCGCAGGCGCCGCGATTCGAGGCAAAGTTTGAGGTCGATCTTCTCCCCTGGAAGCTTGGCTTCGGACTCTGGGTCGAATAATGAGGGATACGGCCCCATGGTTTCGTATTCCGGATAGTCCGGCGGCCAGTCCACGAGCGCCCGCTTGACCGGGAATGACATGGTCTTCCCGTCGGCTACTAGGCTGGTCCAAAGTCCCTCCGCACCCGGATGGACCAGCTTTACGGCGCCGGCACGACCCAAATTCAGGCTGATAAGCCTGTTCCGTTTCGATATGTCGAGGAGCTGGTTACGCCATTCTTCGATGCGCACAGCGAGCGAGGTTGCCATACACATACCTGGGAGGGATTAACGAAGGTCGCCGTACCATACTCCGAGTGACACAGTGGCCTTAACAGCCAGATACCGAACCCTTCCCCACCGGCTGGCGCGGCGTCGTGCGATGATCCGCTCAAAATCCCGGATCTTTCCAGCGCGCCATGACGTCATCAAACGAACGATTCACGTCGGTATCGAACGGATCGCGTGCTACGAGAGGCTGGGTCACTGTCCAGAACCGACGGTCGCTCGCAGCACGCGAAGTTCGTCGAGTTTCGTCCTCGGTTAGCCCGGTCGTGCAGCGACCTGCAAAGCGGTCCGATCGACGGATCAGAGCCAGAACCACATCGTCAGTTTAAGGGCAGCGGGATGGAAAAGAAAGCAACCACAATGACCGGCGGCATGGACTTTGTACTGCGGGACTGATAGCAACTTCCGCCGCAAGGCGGGCGGCCGCAGCCAGATCGGGAACGGCGCAATACAATAGCCTCTTACGTTTCCGGAGAGTTGCCGCTCGCCGGGATCGGCCCGCCGAATTCGCGAATGACCTCGTCTGCGTCACGGCCGGTGACCGCTTTGCCCGTCGCCCGCTCGATCAGGTCGAGCAGTTGCCCGGCTCGATTGCGGATAAACTCTTCGAACGCGTCGGATCGCAAGAGTGCCGGGTCGATCTGGTGGCTTCGAAGGATCTCGTCGAGGCGGTCGGTCGCCATGCGGTGGTTTTGCTCGATGCACTTGAGGTAAACGCTCGGCGCCTTGCCGCCGATCACGCGGTTCGACTTGGCCGAGAGCGGGGCCTTGTTGACGGCACTGTTCCAGAGTGCCCGGCTGAGATTCTGCTTCTCGCAGTAGGCCTTCGGGAAAATGTGATGGATGTCGATGTTCAAGGTCGAAGTAGCTGGAGATCTCGATCGGGTCGCCACTGAGGAAGTCGTGGCTGCCTTCCTTCATGAGCAGGGCCATCAGGCCCTTGTAGGCGGCGCTGAGCCGTGTCTGGATCGTCAGCAGCCGGGTCGGGCTAAACGAGGCGTCGCGCACGGTGCGGGGCAGGTCGCCACCGCGAATCCAGGCGATGACCTCGGGCACGTCGAGCGCGAAGCGGGTTTCGTTCGCACCGCCGTAGAGTTCGCCGAAGACCCCGCTCCAGAACCATTGCGAGAGCTTCCTTCGGACGGCGTCGTGCTCGAACTGCTCGCCGAGGACCGCGCAGATGGCCGAGAGCGGTATCAACTGAGTCGAGTACGGAAGCGACTTCGTGTCGAAGACCTTCTCCCGGGCAAGGAACCGGGCGGCGAGCTTGAGCCCGTGCTCGATCGCGTCGGCATTCTCTCGATACTCATCGAGGCTCAGCTTGAGAACGTCGCGCCGCTTGCACGAGACGGCCAGCTCGGGCCGCTGGATCGACAGCTTGTAGCTCGTCAGCAGGGTGACGGCGGTCAGGAACGACGTGGAGTCGAAGTCCCTCGAGGACGTCGTGTTCGTAAATGCGGTTCTTTCGTAGGTCCCAGTCGCGGCGCAGGTTGAAGCTGTCGGCGGCGAAAATGGCGGTCACCAGCTCGAAGACCGTCAGCGTGACGCCCCCGGTGTTGACCTTCTCGAAGACCTGGCAGACGGCCTCTCTTGGGCGTGTTCCGGAGCAGCTCGATCGTGGGAATCCGATAGCCCTGAAAGCGCTTGAAGACCTCGAGCTCGAACCGTCGGAGAAGATCCATTCGGACCTGGTCGCTCTGGAATCGCGTTTCGTAGCCGTGCCGCCAGCCGAAGTAACGCGCTGTGGTCAAAGATCGCTTCCAGGGGGAAGTAGCCCTGCTCGTATTCCTTCTCGACGGTGCTCGAGATCGAGCTCGATCTTGCGACCGAAATCGGACGTGACCCTGCGGTCGGAAGGCAAAGACAGGACTGCGTCGATGCGGTCTTCGGTAGGGTTGAGACACTTGGCGATATCGAGGTAGTAGACGCGCTGGATCGGCAGACCTTTGTCGGTCTGCGTTGGCACCGGCTTGCCGCTCAGCAGGGCGAGGTAGAGTGACGTCATCCGCTGCTGACCGTCGAGGATCAGGAAGTCTGGCTTCTTGGCCGGATCGACTGTCACGCCTTCGACGGGGCGGGGCTGAAACTGCGCCCCGTCTCCGCCGGTCTGGAGGAGCATGACGGCCCCAATCGGATACGACAGCGAGACGCTCGCGATCAGAGAGCGAATATGCTCGTCGTCCCACACCCAGCCCCGCTGAAAGTCGGGGAGCTGCACATCGCCCGACTGGATGTCCCGAAGGAGGTCGGTCAGCGAAGGCTCACCGGACTTGAACGTACTGTCGATCGCGGGCATGGATCGTCCTTTACTTACGCGCGTCTTCGCACCGTGGGCCGCGGCGATTCAGGCCGTCGTTTCACAAGATTCTGGCCCGAAGAACCTCTACTTTACAGGTATGACCTTTAGCACCTCATCCCCATAATGATTGATCACCTTGACGGCGATCTTCTTGCTTGTCGGCCTGGGAAAGGGCCGGCTGGTGGTGCTGTAAAGCGACTGACCATGCCGCCTCGTCGATCTCGGCCTTCAGACGCCCGCTTGAGCTTTTCGTACGGCTCGTCGGCGCCGGTGAAATAAGCATGGCGGACGAAGAAGCTCTCGCCGTTGTAATCGGTGTCGATGAACCAGCAGGCGATATCGTCGGTCGAGGCGTTGCGGATCTGGCCGGTTGTCGGGTCGTAGACGTCGACGCCCTTGATCTCGACGGTGAGCGTCCCGTTCTTCCGCGGACGTCGATGTCGGGCTCGCCGAAGACCATGAACAGGTTGCCGGCCCCGGTGTTCTTCAAGCAGCGACTCGTCGCCGGTACCGATCAGCAGGTCGGGGTTCATCCGCGCGGGCAAGGACAGTCAGCTTGCCGTAGCGCTTGACCTCCTCGGCGACGTGCGGGTCGAAGGCAAAGCCGCAGACGATCAGGATGTCAAAGCCGATGCCCAGGACCGCCTCCTTGGCGGCTTCCTTTACCTGCTGCGGGCCGACCGTGCCGTGCTCGGGGCCGATGGAGACAGCGACGCGAATCGGTCTTGCCGTCAGCGCCGGCAGACGTGCCCGTCGCCTGCAGCCAGGTGCCGGCGAAGGGCTCGAGCGTGTCGAACTTGAGGCGCTCGTTCTTGACAGTGTTCTGCACGCCCGCCTTCTTCAGGTTGTCGAGGATCATCGTCGCGAAATCGACGGTCGAAGGGCCGGCACCTTCGGCCTCGGTGCGCGGCAACTCCTCGCCAGTCGAGATCACGCGATGCGGGCGACAGGCTCTCGACCGTGAATGGCCCGGAGACGCGGATACGGCCGTTGTCCTCGTAGGGCTTGTCGTAGAGCGTCTCTTGCTCGGCGTGGCGGGCGACGGCCTGGTCAATTTGGGCAGGCGTCATCCCCTCGCCGATGTCAGGATTGTTTGCGATTGATTTCAGCGTGACGTGCGGGACGCGCTTGTAAACGAAGCCCTTGCGGATGTCGCCTTCGGTTTCGTGCGGTGGCGGCACTTGTCCAGTGAGCTCGGCTTCTTTCCGAATACCGTCGGGCGAATCGGCGAGCAGGTAGTACGGGTACTTCGCGGCCATCAGGCGTGTGCGAGCCAGCGCGAGGGCGACGCGGCTGGTATCGATGGCGATCCATCGCCGTCCCCATTGCTCAGCGACATATGCGGTCGTGCCACTACCGCAGGTCGGGTCGAGGATGAGGTCGCCTGGGTCAGTTGTCATCAGAATGCAGCGGGCCACCGTTGTGGTCGAAGTCTGCACGGCATAGATCTTCGGGTCCGCCCGGCTTTGCACGCCACCGATGTCCATCCATGTATTGGGTAATGGGAACGCAGGGAAGTCGTCAAGATACCGAACGTAACGCGGGTTGTTTCCCCCGACTTCTAACCGTCGCGCGAGGATTAAACGGCGAATGCCTTCCCTGTGTGTCTTCCACTCACCCTGCTGAGGGAGAAAAGACTTGCCGCCGAGCTTGATCGGAAAGTAGCCCGTGCGCGCCTCTCGAATGCGGGGCGAGGTGAGATTGTCGAGAGTGAAGATCCTCGCGCCTGACCCGAGTGCCTTCCACTGGACCCGCTCGCTCGGCGATAGCGCGCCGAGTGCCATCAGGGAGTTCCACTTGGTCGTACTTGGTCGCGCCCGTGTCGCCGGCTTGCTTCTCAGCGTAAAGCGCCCGGTATTTCGCCTGCGCGAGATCTTTGCCGTACCAAAGGATGAAGTCCGTGGTGTTGGGGATGAAGCGGCCGGTTGTTGTGGTCGTTTTCGAAGCGGAAATGAGCGAGATAAAGTTGTCGGCGCCGAACACTTCGTCCATCACACAACGGGCCAAGTGTACGTTCTCGTCGCCAATTTGCACGAAAACGCTCCCGGTGTCGGTTAGCAATTCACGCGCGGCGACTAGCCGGTCGCGCAGATAGGCGAGGTACGAGTGAATCCCGAGCTTCCAGGTGTCGCGAAAGGCGCGGATCTGCTCCGGTTGGCGGGTCGCGTCCTCGATCCTTCCATCCTTCACATCGCGCTTGCGCGTGCTGACCTGCCAATTCGAGCCGAACCTGATGCCATACGGCGGGTCGATGTAAATGGTCTGGACCTTGCCTTTGAGCCCCTCCTTTTCAGCCAGGCTGGTCATCACCAGCAGCGAATCGCCGAGGATCATCCTGTTCGACCAGTGCTGGTCGTGATGATAGAAGTCCACCTTCTTGTCGAAGTCCTCGATCCCGTTGAAATCGGCGAAGAGGGTCAACTGGTTCTCGGGCTTCGGTTTCTTCGCCTGTGCCAGTAGATCGTCAATGATGGCGTGTGGGTGAATCTTCTCCTGGATGTAGATGGGCACCACGGGCACAGCTAGCTCTTGGCGGTCCTGTTCGTCCTTGCCTTTCCAGACAAGCTGTGGATCGAGCGACGGGTCGCGGGGGTACAACATCGTCTTAGGGGCCGCTTCGTCGTCGGCCACGAAGTCGCGCAGCTCCTCGGTGGGGATGTTCGTCCGCTTGTCCTTGTGGCGGATCGATTCGACCTTGGCTTCGCGTGCCGTCTGCTTTTTGGCCATGATTACGCTACCGCTGTTGTTACTGGCTGCTTGATCGCCGCCCGGATGGCGTTCTGGGCATCCCACGGGTCGGCGATTTCGATGAACCCCCATCGGCCGAAGGCCGTGTGATTGTTCACTGCCGGAACCCAGAGGGCGCGCGCCGTCGCAACCTTGGCCGCCTTGTCCTTCTTCTTTTCGCCGGAAACCTCGATGATCAGGTTCAGCGGGTCGCCGCTGACCCGGCCGTCGTCGATCACGGCGATGAAGTCGGGGTGATACTGGTGCTCTTCGCCGTTGAGCGTGTATGGAATGGTGAAACCGAGATTATGGTTCTTGACGTAGCGGAGAACCTCGGGCATGTCCTCCAGAACTCGGGCCATCTTCTGCTCCCACGATTCGGTGTCGGCGACCACGTGCGACACGTGGCACTTGTCAGCGCGGGTCGCGTAGACGGCGCGCGTTGTGTCGAAATCGACGTACCGGGTCGAACCGATCGTGTCATACGGCCGGGGGATCGGCTTGAGCGTCGCCGTGCGGTTGGTCGAGGCGACCACGGACTTGTAGATTCGGTCCGCCGCGTCGTGGGCGAACTCGAGCAGCAGCAGGAGCTGTGGAAACGTGTCGCCCTTGCATTGGACGCATTCGGCCAGCCAGCGTTTTGTGATCGGGAGCACCTGGGGAAAGAGCCACGCCTGTACCTCGTTGTCGAATTGGTGCGTTTCCGGTCTGTCGGTGCGCTTTTCGCCATCCTGGCGGAAGTATTTCTCCAGGGTGAGCTTGGCCAGCAGAAACGCCACCTCGTTGGGGCGGCGCTTCTTCAGGTCGTCCAGCGTGTGGATGCTCGTTTCGCCGACGATCGGGGCGTTCTCGGTCTTGAGCGGGATGTCGGCCGTGGTGAGGGTGTATTTCGAGTCCTCAGTGAATTTGGCGGTCAAAGCCTCGGTCCCCAGCTCGTAACGGTAGCCGAGCAGACGGGGAAAGGTGATCTCGCAGCCAATGCGGCTCTCGAGGGCGCGGACGCGCGTGGGCATCGGTCCTGGCTTGGGGCCCTTCGTCGAGCCGGAACATGGGATAAACGAAAAGGGCACACCGTAGACCTCGGCGTATTCGGGCTCAAACAGGCCGTCGGCGCCGGCGGCATAACTCATGCGGCGCAGCGCGCGCCCGACCACTTGCTCGCAGAGAAGCTGCGTGCCGAAGGCTCGCACGCCGAGCACGTGGGTGACTGTGTTGGCATCCCAGCCCTCGGTGAGCATGGATACGCTCACAACGCATTTGACCTGCTCGCCGAGCTTGCCGGGCTTGCCGACGGTGTTCATGACCTCGCGGAGCAAATCCTCGTCGGTCAAGCTCTCGGCGTCGCGCCGGAAAGCGGGTACGGTATTCCGCCTTGAACTCCTCGATCTCGCTGGCGGCGATCTTCTTGAAGTCGGCACTCATCGCGTCGCCGGATTCGAGCTGCTCGCTGTCCACGAGAACGGTGTTCGGGCGCGGGCTCCAGGCGCCGTCTTTCTCATTATTGAAGATCGGCAGTCGCCCGGGCACCACGATGGCCGACCCGTCCGGCAGCTTCTTCTCCCAACCGGCGATGTAGTTGAAGACGAGCTTCGACACGTTAGTGTTGTTACAGACGACGATGAACACGGGTGGGGTGAGGCCCTTGGCCTGCGCGTCGGTATTCTTTTCCCACAGCGCGTAGTATTTGCAGTAGTTGCTGTAGAGGCTCTGGATTGCGCTTCCAGCTCGGCCGATAGCTTGGGCTCTTCGCCCAGCTCCTCGGTCTTGCGGCCCTTCCTGGGCAGGTCCTCGCGAATGCGCAGCCACAGGTCGCGGTAGGTGGGCTGATCGCCGACAACCGAATCGTCGGCGACCGGCACGCGTGGCACCTTCACGATCCCGGCTTCGATGGCGTCGATGAGCGAGAAGTCCGAGACCACCCACGGAAAGAGCGTACCCTCAGAATAGCCCGAGCCGCGCAGGAAGAACGGCGTTGCCGACAGGTCGTAGATAGCCTTGGCGCCGATTTTCGCCTTCACCGCCTCGATGCCGGAAATCCAGATGCGGGCTTCCTCCTCGCGCTTTTCAGCTTCCTTGCGGTCGTCCCCGGTGAGCCCCTCCGCCTCGGCCTCGGGACGGCGACGGTAGCAATGGTGGGCCTCATCGTTGAGCACGATGATGTTTTTCTTGTTTCCCAGTTCGCGGCAGACGCGGCGGGCCATCTGATCCGGCGTTTCGGTGAACGCGCCCGGCGTGCCTTGGGCGAGGATGTCTTTCGTGAGTTTGCCGGCGCTGATCTTCTCGCGGAGATTGAAAGCGTGGAAGTTGGTGATCACGATCTTCGCCTGCCCGAGCTGCTCGAGCTGGTGGCCGGGAACCACGTCGCGCTGGCGATAGTAATTCGTCGGATCGTTGGGTAAGAGCACGCGAAGTCGGTCGCGGATCGTGATGCCTGGGGTGACCAGCAGGAATGCATCGGAGAACCGGGCATCCTGGGAATTGGCCAGCTTATTCAATGCGTGCCAGGCGATGAGCATGGCCATGACCACGGTCTTGCCCGAGCCCGTCGCCATCTTGAAGGCGAAGCGCGGCAGGCCGGGGTTGGCGGCGTCATTGGCCTCGCGGACGGCGTTCTCGATCCAGGCATCGCCGAATTTCTTGGCGAATTCGGTGACGTAGATGATGGTTTCGAGCGCCTCGATTTGACAGAAGAACAGCTTCCGCTCGCGGTCGGGGTCGGTCCAGTACCGGAGTAGCCTAGCGGTCGTCGCCGTGACGCCGACGTAGCCGCCTTCGCGCCACATTCCGACGCGCTGGCGGATGCGGTTGACCGTCTTGTTCTCTTCGATACGGTCCTGCGTCCATTCCGTGTCAAACGCGAGCTGCTTGCCTTTTTTCTTGGGTTTGGCGATCGGTATGAAGTAGGAGCTCGAGCGCCTGCCCTGGGCGATCTCGTTGGTAATGCCTTCGTCGGTGAACCTGAAGTGCCGGGTCGGCTCCCGAAACGGAGAGTTGAGGATCGGGTTTTCGATCAGGGTGTCGGCCATGCGCTGCTCCCGCGTCGCCGTTGACAGGCGTACATACTGCCACACGAACGACACCAGGTCAATAATGAGGTAGGGGAAGAAGCAGAGGTCCATTGTTTACAATCGGCTTATCCATCGACGCCATAATGCCCCCGAACATCGGGTGTCTTGGAAGCCTTTACAACAACGCCCAGATGCGCACCGGCGAGTAGGAGGGTTCCGATGCCTGCGCCGGGGAGCACGACGCTGAGCGAGCTCGAGCGCCTCATCGCCGAGAATAGGGGCGAATGGGAGCGTGTTGAGTTCAAGAAGACCACCGGCGAGCTTCAAGGCGGGATGGAGTCGCTTTGCGGATTTCTCAATGGTGGCGGCGGTAAGGTTTTCTTCGGCGTCACCCACGCGGGCAGGATCCAGGGACAAGACGCGACCGACGCGACGTTTCAGGAAGTCGCAAACGCGATCCGCAAGCTGGAGCCTCCGGCTTGCATCGAGCAGATCCGCGTACCCGTGGGCGGGACCAAGGAAGTCCTGATCCTGGAGACGACCGTGCTTCTCGATGGCCCCTACACGTTCGATGGCCGGCCTTACCAGCGCATCGGCAACACGACGTCCCGGATGCCGCAGGCGGAGTATCAGCGGCGTCTGCTGGCCCGTGCGAGCGACCGGCACCGGTGGGAAAACCAAGTCGCGGAAGGGTACTCCGGAAGTGATCTGGACGTCGAGGAGATCGATCGGGCCGTGCGGGCGGCGATTCATTGCGGGCGGCTCGAAAGCCGGGCGTCCGACCCGCTTGATGCGCTCGATCGTCTGCAATTGCGGGTCGATGGACAGTTGCTCAACGCGGCCGTGGTCCTCTTCGGGCGAAAGTTCATGCCCTATTACCCGCAATGCACGGTGCGGCTGGCCCGATTCAAAGGGACCGACAAATCCGAGTTTCTCGACCAGCGACAGTTGCACGGCCATGCGTTCCAGATCCTTGACGAGTCGATGCACTTCATCTTGCGGAATATTCCGATCGCCGGTCATTTCGAGCCAGGAAAACTGGAACGGCAGGATGTGCCGCTCTACCCGCCATTGGCCTTGCGGGAAGCCCTGGTCAATGCGATCTGCCACCGCGACTACACGATCGCCGGGGGGGCCATCTTCGTTGCCATCTACGACGACCGGCTGGAAGTCACCAGCCTGGGACTCTTGCCACCGGGAGTCACCGTGGCCGACCTCAAGCGGGACCATGCCTCACGCCTCCGCAACCCGCTGATCGCCGGAGTCTTCTACCGTCGTGGGCTGATCGAACAGTGGGGGCGCGGCACACAGAAGATCGTGGAGTGGTGCGTGGCCGCGGGCCAGCCGGAACCCGAGTTCGAGGAGCAAGCCGGTGCGGTGGTCGTACGGTTTCGACCCAGTGGCTACCACCCGCCGCTTCGTGTGGGTCATGATCTGACCGACCGCCAGCGGAAAACCTTGTTGATCTTGAGTGGAGGGGAGCGGTGGATGGTCAAGGACATCCTCGATCGGCTGGAGCCTCGACCCGCCAAGCGGACCTTGCAGGATGATCTCAGCATGTTGCAGTCGTTGGGTCTGGTCGAATTGAGGGGGCGTGGCGCCGGGGCAAGATGGTCGTTGCGGCGTGACCAGCAATAGTGCGGTAATAATGCGGAATAGTGCGGAAATAGTGCGGCGTTTGCGCGGAGAACGGCGCCGGGAACCATGAACTCACCGGGCATGCCCAATCTGACGACCGTTTCCGTCGGCTCTTGGGTTGTCGAACTCGTTCGGCTGTTTCTTGGGCATTCGTCCGACCAAGGGGATGTTTTGCCCGATCATCCAGAGTATTGGGACCAGGGCAAGAGCAAGCTCCCCTTCAAAGCCGGAGCGGCCGGTTGACCGAAACGGAATACTCGGCAGCGATCAGGAATTTGGAGCCCCAATTGACCCAGCGTCCCTTCGCGCCGCGGCGCCGCGGCTAACACGCTGGCTCCTGAACTCAAGAATGCCGGTGTCTTGCGCATCGGCCAGGACATTGCTCATGTCTGCCTGACCCGGCTCAGGAAACGCGCGGGGGAATTCCTGCCTCGCCGCTGGCGACCGCTTACATTCCACCTCAGCCCGCGCCGGCTCGAACACGACACCCACCTGCGTCTGCCCCGGCCGGAGCGGTTTTGCCGTGTGCGACGATTGTGCACGACCACGCCATCAGTTCCACACGATTTCGAGTTCTCCGGGTCGCGAATCTGGACCAAATTAAAGTTCGGACCGGGAAGATCAATTACTGACACGGAGATCATCTCGTGGCTTCTCCAGCTCAGATCACGGCGAACCGGCTCAACAGCCGCAAATCAACTGGCCCGAGCACACCAGAAGGCCGGGCGAGGTCGTCTATGAACGCACTCAAGCATGGAAATTGCTCCCAAAGGCTTGCGCTCTTGCGCGAGGACTCGTATGCCTTTGAAGACCGATTGCGCAAGTGGATGGCCATCGGCGATGCGCAAAATGACGTCGAAGAGTACCTCATTTACCGGAACGCGTGCCTCTCCTTCGAGCTCGATCGTGCCCATCGTGCCCGTGTCCAGCGGTGCACAAGCCTCATCGAGCAGTCCGACGAAGATGAAGCCGCCCTGGCCCAGGCAGTCGGGAAGCAGTTGTTTTTCGATCGTGCCGGCCCCGCACCGCTCTATGGGAACCGGAAGTTTTTCTCCAGCAAGAAGAAGACGTCGTGGAACGGAGAGGCCGTCGATCCCAACGACCCCGCCGCGCTGGTGAAAATCCTCGAAAGAAATGCCGCGGGGTGCTGCTGGCTGCGGGACCAGTGGCAGGCGCTGCGCTCGCAACTGGAGCCGAACGGGTTCTGGCAGTCAAACGATCGGCTCAAGGCCATTCGCCTCCTGGGCCGTCAGCCGGTCGAGGCGAACGAGGATCGACGCGTCGCCACAATATTTGTGGCCAGCCACGCCCTGAAGCGAGCCGGCAAGACCGAGTTTGACGACCTCTCAAGCGACATGGAGGACTCGCAGCGCGACCGTTATCGGCAAGCCGTCTGCGAGCGTTGGCCCGATCTGTTCCGCGCAGAGAAGAAGTCGAGTGGAGACAGATGCTGCTCGGCCTGGTCGATCAGAACATCGAGCGCTTGAGCGCGAAACTCGAAGTGCACCAGGAGAACGCGGAAGCCCAGGCCGAGCGAACAGTCAGCCGCCTCAGCTTCGATCCCAGCCCCGAAGGTGAGGCATTGCGCAACTACCTGGTCAAATGCACGAGCACACTGTTCCGAGGAATGGCCACCTATCGTGACTATAAGGCCAAGACAAAGGCCGCGTCGCACGCGGACAGCGGCGCGGAGCCGCGCGCCTTCCCGGACGAAAGGTCACAGGGCCCACGACGTGCGGACCACGAAAGCAATGGCTCAAAGCTCGCCGCTCTTGATCCGTTCGGGTCGGGCGATGGCCACGACGATCGTTCCGAGCGCGCCGACGCCATCGATTCAGACAGCGTGCAACAGCACCGCGACGACATGATCGCGATCGCCGAAATCGACGAAAATGCGACGAACGAAGCCAATTTCGCTGAAACCATTAGGAGCACAGAAGTACAAGAATCGATTCAACTTACGGCAGATTCCGCCGCTCTTTCAGAACTTGACAATTGCCGCGAAGCGGCAATAGAGCAGGAGAGCGGAGAAAGGAGTAAGGAGAGCAAGAAAACCGTCGCCCGCTCGCCTGCGGTCTACTCACTCCTTGCTACTTTCCTGGCCGAGACCGTCGCCCGCTCGCCTGCGGTCTACTCACTCCTTGCTACTTTCCTGGCCGAGACCGTCGCCCGCGCTGCTGCGGTCTACTCACTCCTTGCTACTTTCCTGGCCGAGACCGTCGCCCGCGCTGCTGCGGTCTACTTTCTGCTTACTACTTACTTGAAGAACAGCCTCGCCGGTCGCAATCCGCCCTGCAAAATGGTTCTCTACTATTTTTATTCAAAGAAAAGTATCCCGAGAGCGGACAATCGCTTCCGGCATAGCTTTGCACGGTTTTCGGCTGTGACGCGTTAGAGAAAATCAAAAAAGGCCGCATATTAATAGGTAAAAGGCGCGCATGGCGCGCACGCGGGCGATTACACATGCCCAGTCGATCCCCAGCCCGGAGCGCGCGCCGCCGATCCGGATCGGATGACGTCCGGCTGACCTTGCTGTCGCCCCCCTCTCCCCCGGGGAGAGGATGGCCGAAGGCCAGGTGAGGTGGGACTTCCGGGGGCTCCGAAAAGCCGCCAGCGCCAGAGCGGAAGTGCGAAGAACCGATACCAGCCCGAAGCGCCAGCGAGGGACGCGTACCAAAAGCGCCCGCGAGGGGCCGCTGCAGAGGACGCGATTCAATCGCCGGGAATTCTCTTCGTCACGACCATGTCGCGGCTGTTGCCGGTTACTACCGAACCGAATCCCTCGCTGGCGCGTCGGGCTAGTATGGGAACTCCCTCCTCTGCGGTGGTGGTCGGCTCGGAGTCTCCAATGTTCGACGCCATAAAGCGCCCTCACCGAATAGACCTGGGGTTTGCACCCCAGGCTACCTGCTGTCGCCCCTCTCCGGGGGCTCGAAAGACGGCTACGGCTTTCGAGCGGATAAAGCGCACGAACGAACTGACCCCTATGATCCGCCCCAGGCGGACTTGCCTGAAGCGGGCCCAAAAATTAACTATGAGCTCTAACCGGCTCCGATTTGGACCGGATAAAGCGCACGCACGAAAAACTCCCTACAACTGGCTCGTCAGCCGGCATGCCTCACGCGCGCTGCGTTCCGCCGTTTTGGCCGCGAAGCCGTTACCATCGCTTCAATTGGTAGGGCTACGAACCGCCGCGAGCCACTCACATCGCAGTTGTCTACACCCCAGAATACCCTCAGCCGCGCGTTGCCGCGCTCCAGGGCGGTGGATCCGCTGCACATCCGCTCGAACGTCTTCGTCGCGCGCCGCACGGCCGGAAACCGCCGTGCGTCTACGTCCCGCCTTGTGCGCGCCTTCATGTGCCCCGATCTTGGCCGGGACTGGCGACTCCACTACAATGAGGACGAGATCAAGTCAAATGCCACGTTGTGATTCGGCGTGGATGCGAGCCGCCCCAGCACAAACGGTCCAAAGACGATGTCCGGAGCTCTGCCCATCGCTGCTTCTCCCGTGAATTCGCTGCCGGACGCTGGGTTGTCTGCGAAAACACGTCCCGTTTTATCGGCTTCGACGGCAGAGTTGGCGCCTGGATGGTGGAGCGGGGCCATCCGGCCTACCGCGCCGGCAGGTACAGGATTGGATCGTCCGTCGCCGGGCGACGTCGTTCGAGAGCATGTCAGACCTGCCGCGGCGCGTGCGACAGCAACTCGATACGGAGTGGGCTGTTTTCGGCTGCCGCATCGCCTATCACGGGGTCGCCGCCGATGGTACCGACAAGCTCGTGCTCGAGTGCCGCGACCGGCGGAAAATCGAGTGCGTCTTGATGACTGAAGGACCGCGCCGCACGGTTTGCTTGAGCAGTCAGATCGGCTGCGGCATGGGCTGCGTCTTCTGCGCCAGCGGGCTCGGCGGCGTGGAACGCAATTTGAGCACCGACGAAATCGTCGAGCAGGCGCTCTTGCTCAGGAACCTGCTGCCACCCGAGGAGACGATCACCCACATCGTCGTGATGGGAATGGGCGAGAGTCTGGCGAACCTCGACAATCTGGTGGGGGCGCTCGATCGCTTGTGCTCGGCCGAAGAGGGCCTGGGCATCAGCCAACGACGGGTCACCATCTCGACCGTGGGCCTCCCCGCGAAGATGTTGAAGCTGGCGGCGATCGATCGCCAGTATCACCTGGCGGTGTCTCTGCATGCTCCGACCGCAAGGTTGCGCAGCGCACTCGTGCCGGTGAGCGACTCGATCGGGCTTGATGCGGTACTGGAAGCGGCCGACACCTATTTTGCAAAGACCGGTCGCCAGGTGACCTATGAGTACGTTCTCTTGAGCGGCGTCAACGACCGGCCCGACGATGCGCGAGCGCTGGCCCGGCTCTTGTCCTCGCGGCGGTCGCATGTCAATCTGATTCCGTACAATCCTGTGGAGGGATTGCCGTTTGAGCGCCGCTGCCGGCCGCCGTCAAGCGGTTCACCGCGATTTTGCGTGAGCGTGAGGTGAGCGTCACGGTGCGTAAGACGAAGGGTCGGCAGATCGACGCGGCTTGCGGTCAGCTCCGCCGCCGGCTGGAGGAAGGCTGTTAGAGGAGAATGCCCCCGTGGCCCTGGACGTCGACAACCTGGAGCGGCAGCTTGAGGCACGGGACCCCGACGTCCGGCTGATGATCCAGGTACGAAACGACATCCCCGGGGCGTTTGAAACTCTCGTCGAGCGTTATCAGAACCGGATCGCCGGCGTGATGTTTCACTTGGTCGGCAATCGCGAGGAAGCCGAGGATCTGTGCCAGGACGTATTCCTGCGCATTTACAAGGCGCGCAAAGGCTATCGGCCCCGCGCCAAGTTCTCAACCTGGTTATTCACGATCGCGAACAATCTGGCGCTGAACTACTTGCGGGGCAAGGGGCGCAACACCAGCATGCCTGTCGGCCGCGTTCCCGGCGATTCGCAAGGTGTTACACCGATTTCGCATCAGCTCGTCGGCCGGGAGGGTACTCCCTCGTCGCAGATGCGGCAGGCCGAGCTGGCCGATCTGGTGCGCGAGGCGCTCGCCGTCCTCAATGAAGATCAGAAGCTGGCTGTCCTCTTGAACAAATTCGAGGAAATGAGTTACTCCGAGATCGCCGCCGTGATGGGGCGATCACCAGCGGCCGTCAAATCGCTGTTGGCCCGGGCCCGGAACCAATTACGCGAACAACTCGAACCGTACCTCCTGACCGGTCAGCGCGGTGATGGGGCACACTGAAAGCTCAAGAATGGGTTGGTTGCGTCACCACGGAAGTCTTGGGCGTTCGACGAACGGTGCCTCTGCGATCCCGGCGTGGTTAAGCGGCTGGGGCGAGGCAGTGGGCAGCCTGGTATTTCCCTGGACGTGCGCGATTTGCGGGGTCGAGGTCGCTCTTGGTCCGTTCTGCGCGGTGTGCCGCAGTGAGATTCTGGCGCAAGCGTCAGCGACTTCGGCTTGCCCGCGGTGCGCACTTGCCGTTGGGCCGTTCGCCGACTTGAACGGGGGCTGTTCCGAATGCCGGGGGAAATCGTTGGGCTTCGACGCGGCCTTTGCGCTGGGGACGTACCAGGGCGCACTTCGCGACTTGTGTCTACGCCTCAAGCACGAGCGCAATGCCTGGCTCGCCCCGTGGCTTGCCGAGCTGTTGATCGCCGCCCGTCGCGACGCCTTGGAGCGCCTGCCGAGGGAAACGTGTCTGGTGCCGGTTCCGCTTCACTGGTGGCGTCGCTGGCGACGGGGCTACAATCAGGCCGAGGCACTCGCCCGTGGACTGGGGCGACGTCTTCAGCTTCCACTCAAGCGGTCGCTGCGGCGGACGAAAGCGACCGACCGGCTGGCTCCGCTTAGCCCCACGGAACGCGGCGAGGCCATGCGCGGGGCCTTCGAAGCCAGGCGCGGACATCGACTCGGCGGCTGGACCGTGCTCCTGGTCGACGACGTTCTGACCACAGGCGCCACCTGCGGAGAGGCCGCGCGGCGCTCAAGCGTGCCGGCGCCAGCCGGGTCGTCGCCGTCGCGATCGGCCGGGCGGAGCGCCAGCAACCGTAAGTCGCTCGAATTATCATGGGTAAAGAGTTCGATAAAAAAACGATGCGCATCGGCACTCGCGGCAGCCGGCTGGCTCGCTGGCAAGCTGCGTGGGTGGCCCAGCGGCTCGGCGAGCTGCACCACGGCTTGCAGGTCGAGCTCGTCGAGGTCAAGACGAGCGGAGACCTGGATCGCCAGTCTCCGCTTGCCGAAATCGGCGGGGCCGGCCTGTTCACCAAGGAGATTCAGCGAGCGCTCCGGGATGGGACGGTCGACATCGCGGTACACAGCCTCAAAGACCTGCCTACTCTCGAGCCGCCCGAATTGATTTTGGTGGCGGTCCCTGCACGCGAAGCCGTCGCCGATGCCCTGGTCGCACCGGTGCACCGGACGCTCGAGGCATTGCCGGCCGGCGCGCGCATCGGCACCGGCTCGCCAAGGCGCCGGGCACAGTTGCTCTTTTTGCGTCCGGATCTGCTGGTGGTGCCGCTGCGCGGCAACGTCGAAACCCGGCTGAAGCACGCGCTCGAAGGGCGGCTCGACGCTGTGATGCTCGCCCAGGCGGGTTTGTGCAGGCTGGAACTCGAGCAGCACATCACGCAGACGCTCGACCCCGCTCGATTCCTGCCGGCCGTGGGGCAGGGGGCCCTGGCAATCGAATGCCGGCGCGACGATTCCGGTGTGCCGGCCCTGCTGCAGCCGCTCGAGCACGGTCCCACGCGCCGGGCCGTCGTCGCGGAACGGGCCCTTCTGGCGGCGCTCGAGGGGGGGTGTAACCTGCCGCTGGCCGCCTGGGCCCGAGAGGTTAGCGGTGAAAGCACGAGCTCAGTCGGTTTGGAGCTGGCGCTTGACGCCGCTGTCTTCGACATAGACGGTCGCACCCGCGTGGCCGTCACACTCACCGGCTCGCCCGACGACCCTCTTGGACTCGGTCGCCGCGCCGCAGCAGCCCTTTGCGAGCAGGGCGCAGCCGCGCTCTTGCCCCAGCCGCGATAGGTGGAACTCTGGCACCCATTTTCCAGTCCCAAGCCGCCAGCGCCGTGGCGGCGCAACCCGATATAGCTGGGAGGAAGGGGGCCGCATGCCTTGCGTGCGGTGCTCTTCCCACAACGTTGATTCTGACCATGTAGCCGGCGCTCGATCACGCCGAGGGGGTCAACTCCATCGGTTGGATCAGACGTGACGGCTCGCGTGCGGCAGTCGGGACGAACTCCCTTGATTAAGACCTCGCGCACCCACAAACTCTCGCTCAGGCCTTCGGCCCGATGGCGCCGTGCGCAATCCGGGTCTGGCACTTCGGCCGTGCCCACCGGCGCCGGTTGAATCCAGCCTCGGCCGGCGCGGCCCTGGCGGTACTCGTCGGTCTGACGACCTGTGCGGTCGCTTCGGTCTCAATCTTGTTGGTGCCGGCCTATCTGGCGCTCATGGTCGTGATCTTCGTCGCGCCGCGAGGGCGTGGACGTTCGGAACGAGACAAACAGCAGGTTACTCGTTCGAGTCACACGGGCGACGCCGAACTGGACCAAAACGCTCGGGCCGATCAGAGCGAAGCGGTGTACCAACACCACGTCGCCGCGCCTGAGACTGATCCAGACCTCGGCGAGTGGACGGCCGACTCGGCGGGCTTGGACCTGGGTGCGGCAAATTCCGAAGCCGTCAGGCCCCGTCGCGGTCGAGTTCGAGGGCGCAAGCCCGCTCGAATCGGCGGCGAACCGGCGCTGGATTCTGGCGCCGTCACCTGGATTCGAATCGGGCCCGGCAAATTTGTCCGGGCCGACGCGCATTCTCAGGTCGCCGACCACGTTTCCGCTTCAGAAGACCGAGAACCGATCGTCGCAGGAGACAAAGTCGGGCGAGCAGACGCTGACCTGCATGGTATCGCACCCGCTGCGGCCAGCACAGCCACTCCGGCCACGTCTCCGGTGGCTGATCGGGATTCCGTCGGATCTGAATCGACCGCCCTTCCAGTCGCCCACACCGGGCCCACGGCCAACGACGAGACGGAAACGTCGGGTCCTGGTCTGAGTCACGGAGGGTTCTGGTCGCAGGGGCGGACGTTAGGGCGGCGCGCGAGCCGAGTTCTACGATGGATCGAACGCGCGCACCGGCCCGCGGTTCGGTGGTCGACGCCAGCCAATGCGCCGCCTGGCCCAAGACCTCGTGTCTTGACCGGAGCACGCTCGCGGCGAATGTGCGCCGACGCCAGGCAGCGCACCGTGCCTTCGGGCGAGTCGCTCATGTTCACCGCGCCTTGCGCCCGCGGTCTCCGCCGCAGCATCTGCCAGGTGTTGGGCGGCCCCCCGGGGCTGCGCTCAAAGAATCAGCATCGCGTCGCCGTAGCTGTAGAAGCGGTAACGCTGGCGAATCGCTTCCCGGTAGGCAGCCCGCAACAAGTCGCGGCCTGCCAGGGCACTGACCAGCACGAGCAAGCTGGTGCGCGGCAGGTGGAAATTGGTAATCAAGGCATCGAGTCCGCGAAACTGGTGTCCCGGCCGGATAAAGAGCTCAGTCTCGCCGGAATAGGCCTGCAGGCCCGCTTCGCCAGCCGCGGTTTCGAGCGTGCGAGCCGAAGTCGTGCCGACCGCCACAATCCGTCCGCCCGCCTTGCGCCGCGACCTGAGTTTCAGAGCCGCCTGAGGCGACAATTCGGCCCATTCCGGGTGCATCACGTGATCTTCCAGCCGCTCGACCTGAATCGGCCGAAATGTGCCCACACCGACGTGAAGGGTCACATCAACCCAGTCGATTGCTCGTTCCGCCAGCCGCGCAAAGAGCTCATCGGTAAAATGGAGTCCGGCGGTTGGCGCGGCGACCGAGCCGGGGTTCAATGAATAAACCGTCTGGTAGTTCACTCGATCGCGGGGCGAATCGCTCGCGCGCCGAATGTACGGCGGCAACGGAGCCTGCCCATACCGTTCCAACAGTACGCGAGCCGGCTCGCGGGGACTCTCTTCCGTGACCGGCCTGACAACCCAGGAGCCGTCGTGACCACGACCTTCAATCAAAAGGTGCAGTTCTTGCCCGACGACGATGGTTTCTCCCGGCAGAGGCCGGCCCCGGGTCGTCGCCAGCATCTCCCAGCAACCATCGGCCCGCTCGCGCAGGAACAATCCGACCCATTTGCCGCCGGTGGCCGATCGGCGGCCGACCAGTCGCGCGGGCAAGACACGCGTGTTGTTCCTGACCAGTATGTCGCCGGCGCGAAGCAGCTCGGTGAGCTCCGCAAACGTGTGATGACTCAAACTTTCCCGTGATCGATCGACCACCATCAACCGAGCACGGTCCCGCGGCTCGACCGGGTCCTGGGCGATCAGCTCGTGCGGCAGGTCGAAGTCAAAATCCGCCGTCAGCACGAGCTCGGCTCCCAGGCAACAACGTCTTGGCTGCTCGGGGCCCTATCGATTGTGATGGGGCGACCTGGCGAGCGGTCTGGTGTACAATTCTAGCCGAAGGCCCCAGCAAACGGCCGTCTGAATCGCGTCGCCGCTGCTTCTCGGTGTGGCTCCGCGAAGCGATTCGAGGATGATAGGTGAACCGCCATGGGCGTCGGCTCCGATGCATCGGCCCGCGCTGTCGCAGGAATTGGAGCACCGGTGGAGAATCGGTCGACAGGGCTGTTGCTTTGTCGCGACCTGATCTTCACCAGCAAAGTCCAAGGGACAGCCGGCACGCTGGGCCACCATATTCTGGTGTCAGGCGACAGGAAGCAGGCACGGTCGCTGATCGAGGCGTGGGCACCCCGAGTTGTCTTTGTCGACCTGACCGCTGGCGACTTGGTCGAACCGGCGGCCTTGATCGACTATCGGCAGCAGGCCGGCTCCGAAACGTGGTTCGTGGCGTTCGGGCCCCACGTTGAAGGTGAACTGCTCGCCGGCGCGAAGGCGCCGGCTGTCATGTCGTCATGACAAGAAGCCGATTCGCAGCCCTACTACCCGACCTCATCCGGCAGTATCTCGCAGGGCCCTTACCTGGACGGGCGTGAGTCTGTTAGGCGAATTCCGTTTCTTGGGCGGTCAGCGAATGCTCAATCTTGACTGACGTGGAGACTCGTCCATCTAGAACGGTCGAATCGTTTTCGCGCGCCGCCCCTCTTCGCTTACACAGTGTGTGCGGGTCGGCCGCGACGCTGCCGGGTTGATTCAAATTCCGTCACGGCGGTGTAGCGCGACGGCTCGGCCGGAGTCGAGGGAGGAATGATCGGCAGCAGACGAAACGATTCCTCGACAATCCGCAACCCCTTCTGCCAGCGGCGAGGCCAGGAGCAGCCGGAACTTCTCCAGCAATTCTTCCGCGCGATCCGCCGAAGCCCCACGCGCCACCATCGGGCCCGGCGATGTGGCCGGGTTTGGGCTCATTGGCGCAGTGACGTCGACTTCCGTCAAAACCGCACCTCCTTCGAGCAAGCTCTCGAGGGGCACGCCAAGCGCCCGCGAGATTCTCCGGAGCGTTCCGGCCTGGGGCTTGCTGGTGTTTCCGCGCTCGATCTGGTAGAGAGCCGTCCGCGAAATCTTGGCACGGCTGGCCAGCTCGTCAGGTCCCCAACCCTTCGCGTAGCGAAGGTCACGAATCCGTCGCGACAAGTTCATGATGGCCTCGCTTCCTGGTGAGGTAAACTCATCATCTCAGTGCCCACTGTCCCCTCCGCACATCCGTAAGACTGTTCCAATGACATGGTGATCTCGCGCCTAAGGTCGCCCCGCCAACTCACGAGCCGAGACACCTTAATTGGCGCAACGCAACAATTAGCGACAAAGCGCAGCCAGTTCGCATCGAGATTCCGATGAAAATCGCCTGATATCGCCGATTATTTCGGTTACTCCCTTATTCTATAACTCGGATCATTTAATGAACCGCGTCAAAGAATCCGAAAAGCTCGGAAAAATCTGCCACGCGACCGTCGATGATCGGTGGCCCACCGCTCAGGGCAGCGAGAAAAGCGACACACGAAATGCTTGATCAGGCCGCACGCTAAATGCACAAAGCTCCAGCGCCCATCTGCCAAAGATCGTGAAATCCCGGCTGTCGCTTGGAATAACGGGAATGAAAGAACAAGAACCCTACTTGCTGACGGCGGAAATCAATTCGTAGCGACCCGCCACGCGTTGATTATCGGTCAGCGAATTTAAGCAGCAATACGCCCCCCGAACCAACGAATCAATCGCGTCAATAGCAGTGGCAGGTTTTGAACGGTAATTAACAAATTCTAAACACAACAGACGCGCCAGTCAAGTTTCCTACACCATAACTTTGTCCAGTCATCGCGGTCGACACGACAATTTCGGCGACAACTGTGCATGCCGCGGAAACGGGGATCGAGACCTCGCAAGTGCGTTCAATTGCTGTCGCAAGGTTTTGACGATCCCGGGCGCGACCGGCGCCGAGCAATTCCACCTCCCGTTTTGAGCCTTGTGTCGGTCGAATGTGGCTTCTGGTAAACACACCCGACACAAAAACCACGGGATCGAAACTCAAGCATTGCAACCGCACGTTCGGTTCTGTATCCTCATCTCTCGTCGTGCATTCGCGCTGGCGCGTATGCGTGCGGGCGAGCGACTAGGCTTAGTCTGACGGCCACTGCAGGGAGGGACGATAGAGCGTAATGGAGCTATGCTCCATATTGGCTGAGCCGTAGCCAAAGATGGGCCAAGAGAGCCCAACACGCTGGGCCTCGGCCCCGCGAACTGTCGTCTGCAGAACGTAGCAGCACTGTAGGCCGCACTCTGATTACCTACGCTGTGTTCTCGAGGAACGCGATGAAGCACATTTACAACGTTGGACCGTTTTTTCGGGCCGAAATCAGTCGAAATCGAACTTTCGTCGCCCCAGCTTCGGTGCCGGCGTACCGCGTCGGACAGCCGTTGCGCGTAGGTCAGCATTCCTGGCCCGAAGGGGCCCAGTTCAGCGCCGGCGGCGGTGGTCACGAGCTGACGCTGTTTCGCCGCGACATCGACCTCGAAATGGTCGAAGACGTCACGAGACGACAAGCCGAGTTCGCGCTCTTCGTCGAGCACCCGCTGATTGTGCTGGCGTACCGCTTCGGCGAATCAATTGTCTGGAATGATGTTCCCTATTGCTGGCACCTCCAGGCAGCGGGATCGCGCGCCGTACCAGCAACCCGCGATCAAGCCGAAGCACGCGTTCTCCTGTGGGCCACGCTGGTCAGTGCCGAAGACGGCATCATTCGTGCGCAGCGGGGCCTGACGCTTTCGCCCGAGTTCTCGCGCGCTCTCAACGACGCGATCCGAACGCAGGCCCTCACCTCGTTTGACCCGAACGCATACACGTCGGCGATTTCACGGGCGTATGTCGGGCATGGGCCCACAGAGACTCGACTGTCGCTTGCCCTGTCACGCACCATGGGCAACGAGTAGCAATCGTTTGCAGGGCCTTCACCCAGTGCATTCACTGGTTGGGGCCTGTCGACTCGAGGCGTGAATTGGTCGATCGGGGTGCACTGGCGGGCAAGTGCAACCCCAGGATTCCGGCCCACAGGCTCTCGTAAGCCGCGACAGCGGTGTCCAGAGAGAATTCTTGATCGACTCGGCGGCGCCCCGATTCGCCGAATTGCCGGCAGAGATCGGGAGCGTCGTATGCCGCAATGAGCGCCCGGCACAGCGACCCGGTGTCGCCGGGCGGGACGAGCCAGCCGGTCTGGCCGGGAATCAACAGTTCCACGGTCCCCTCGACGGCCGTGCCGATGACCGGGCGCCGCGCGGCCATTGCCTCGAGAACAGCATTGGGCATCCCTTCCCAGAGTGACGCAGAAACCAGCAGATCAGCCGACTTGAGAATGCCCGGCACATCGTCGCGTTGGCCCAGCCAATGAACATTTGTGCGCAGCGCATGGCGTGCGGCCAGTTGTTCCAAGAGCCAGGCGCGGCTGGGGCCGTCGCCTGCCAACGCCAGGTGCCAATGTGGCCGTTCCGCAATGACTTGCTCGGCGGCGCTGAGAAGGTCGGTCAATCCCTTCTGTGGGTCGAGCCGGCCGACACAAAGCGCCAGGTGCACGCCGTCGGCAATGCCGAGGGCCGTTCTCGGCACGGCAGGCGCAGCGTCGAACAAACTCGAATCAATGCCATTGGGGATGACGAAGAGCCGCGCAGGATCGAGTTTGGCCACGTCGCGGCTGAATCTCAGCACCCCACGCGAGACGCAAACGGAGCCCGTCGCCAGCGGTGCGGTCAAGCGATCGACGAGTAAGTGCCAGCGTTTTTGATGCTCGGCGACCCGAATCCCACCGACAACCCAGGGCCAGCCGGCGAAGGGCGCCGCCAGTCGCGACGCCACATTGGCGTGAAACATGAAACTCTGGATCAGTTTCGGCCGAGCGCGGTTCAGACCGCGAACCAGGCGAGTGATCGCGTGGATCGGATTCCGTCGGTGCGCGCCCAAGCAGGTACACGGCACGTCTTGCTCGGCGAGCGCCGCGGCCAGCCGTCCCGGGCCCCCCAGACAGAAAACGCTGGCTCGCCAGCGCCGGCGGTCGAGACCGGTTGCCAGCGCCACCATCGCTCGCTCGGCGCCGCCGATGTCGAGATCGGTGATCACCAGTGCGATCGGCACGGGATCGTCGGGCCAGGGCCGATCCGACGTTGCAGTGCCGGCGAGGCGGTGAGCTAGCTTCGGTTGCACGGAAGGATGTCATCGCCCCGACGAAACAGAGTGCGGCGCTCTTGAAGGTTCACGGATCACGCTTGGGAGGCGAAGCGGCGGTCAATCCACTCCGGGGTTAACATGGCCAGCTCGGCGATCACCGCGTCGGCGCCAGCGCGGCGCAGCTCCTCGGGCGGATAAGTATTGGCGACGCCGACGGCTCGCATGCCAGCTCCCTTCGCCGATTGGATTCCAGCGACGCTGTCCTCGACCACCAAGCAGTGGCCCGGCATCAGGTCGTGCGGCGCGTCCGTGGCCGCGGCGCGGGATCGTGCCGGCGTGGTTGACGATCGGCGCGGAGAGCCGCCCAAGCCAGCAAGTAGCCTTCGGGGTCGGGCTTACACTTGTCGGTATCCTCGGCGGAGATAATCGCCGTGACACGCTCGCGTCGACCCAGGTTTTGCAGCGCGAACTCGATCTCGGGGCGTAACGCCCCCGAGCAGATTGCAACCGGCCACCGCGCAGAGAGGATGTCGAGAATATCAGCCGCACCGGCAAAATATCGCAGGCCCTGCTGCGCGACCTCGACGTAGCGCTCTGCCTTCCGCGCAACGAGCGCATCGAGTCGATCGCGATCCGCCGGCTGACCGGAATCGGTCAGCACCGCCTTGAAACAGCCGCGGTCGTCGTAACCGAGATAACGCTCGTGGTAATCGCGCTCTGTCACGAGTACCCCTTCGCGAGCCAGGATCTCGCGGAAAAGTGCGAAATGCACGGGTTCGTCGTCGACCAGCACGCCGTTGAAGTCAAAGATCACCGCACCGATGCTCATCAGATGGCCTCCGGGCCGCGCTCGCCAGTCCGGATCCGAATGCAGTCATCAAGGGGGAGGATGAAGATCTTGCCGTCGCCGATCTTGCCGTCGGGCCCGCTTCGCCCAGCCTCCAAAATGGCACTCACCGTCGGTTCGACGAAATCTTCGTTCACCGCGATCTGCAGCTCGATCTTCCGGAGCAAGTTCACCGTGACCTCGTGCCCGCGATAGACCTCTGTGTAGCCTTTCTGCCGGCCAAATCCCTGGACGTCCATGACCGTGAGCCGAAAGACCTCGACCTTGGAGAGCGCCTCCTTGACCGCCTCGAGCTTCGTCGGCTGTATGATGGCGATAATGAGTTTCATGGTTGCTTTCTTAACGATCAAACACTGGTCCAGAGCGTGTACTTGCCGTGCTTCGCGCGATGGGCCCAGTACCGCCGATTGTCGGGCACTATGGTGGCAACCGTCAACCCAAGTCAACAATTGATCCGTCTGAAGGGTCGGCGGCTCGACGATCTGATCGGCCCGGTTCCCGGCTTGGCTGCCGCCGCTTGCGCGGCTGACCGCAGGCGACCTGAATCACCGTTCGCCGTGAGGACCTACAAGCGCAGGATCGGCTCCGGCCTTCGCTGCGAGCGAGCTCGCGGCTTCGACCAGGAACTCGGAGGGCTGAGCTTCTGCGGATCGCGCCAAAGGATCGGTCCAGAACTTGAGCCTGGAACGGATCGGGTTCCGATCGGTGTTGACCAATTGAAGCCAGCCGCCCAGGTCGGTGGGAGCACCAGACGGTGCGGGCAGGCGCTCTTTAGTCGAGACGACGATCCACGAGGGCCCGAATATGTCGTATTGATTGCTGTCCCCACGCCAGTTGAACTGCGAAACGAGCGCAGCGGCCGATCGACAGGCGACAACCGTTTCGGCTCGGATGGCACAGTGCTTGACCTCGATGCGCACGGTTGACGGCGTGGAATTCTCTGTCAAGTCGGCCAATCCTGCTTCATCGATCGTGCAATGGTCCAAGATGACGTGAGGCGTGGTCCCGGCTCCGGTGGTGGTTAATTGGAGCTTGAGCGCCCAGCCGTACAAATTCGGTGCCATCTGGGGAGCGGCGCCGAGCCGGGGGCGAAAATGGTCTGGTGAACTGCGTGCGCGTGCGGTTGATCGCGTTGATATCGATGGCCTTGTCGAAGCCCTGGAACCAGGAGTGATTGACTTCGAGCATTCCGCCATCGGAAAACAGAGCTCGGGAGCCATTCCGCCGAGCATCGCGCACCACCTTGAATGCGCACCGCTCGATTCGGCAGCGCCCGGCGGCCATGATCACCGGCGGTACCGCCGCGGCATTCACCGGGGCCGGGGCCCCCGCTGCCTGCGGATACTGGACCACGATCGTCAGCCCGTCGAGCTCCAGGGGCAATCTCGAACCGACAGTTAAGAAAGGTTTGGCGCCTTTCAACTCGATCTCGATGACGGGCGCGATTCCCGCGGCGGCGCGAATCCTGAGTACTCCCTGTCCGCCCGCCAGATCGATTGACTGCTCACTCGCCAGGTGCAGCGGTTGCCGGTTCCGCAGCTCAAGCCAACCGTCTTTTCCAATTGCCGTTTGCATTGCATCCAGCAATTTATTGGCTGGAAAAGCTCGATCTTCCTCACCCTCTTTTCGAACGACGAGCGGCAGCTCCGGTCCGCGTTCTGGCAAAGGTTCTTCAATTCCGGCGCGGTGCCGGTACGCGATTTGGGTGCAGGCTCAACTTTCGACGTGACCGGTGGCGGTCCGGTCGCCCGATCACCGCGATCGCAGCCGAATGGGTTCGTCACCGCGAGGATCACAGATGTGATCAAGGCCACCATACCGAGGCCGGCGAGCCCCCACAGCCGGACACGCGAGCTGAGCAGCGGCAGCGGCAGCGGCGGCAGCCAGCCTTTGTGAGCGGCTCGGTGCGCGATCGACCATGGCTTTTGACTTGGGCCGTGCAAGGCCTTCGCTGAGCGCGGGAGGGCTGCCGAGATCCACGTCAAACTGAACGTCGGGATCGCTGCGCGAGCCGTCAGCAGCGGGGGAAAGCGGCGAGGCGAAGGGACTGGCCGATTGGATCCGAGCGGCCCCGATCGGCGGCGCGTCGATAGCCAGCGCCTCCCGCGGGCTGACCGGCTGCCAGAGCGAGGTCTTCCGCCGAAGCCCCTCCGGGTCGCCGCCGCGACGGCACGGGCCACTTCCACTTGAAGCTGCACGGCCACGCCTTTTTCGGACCGCGGCCGGCCGTCGATTTCGCCAGGTTCCGTCGGCACGCCGTCAATATGCTCGAGCGCCTGCGCCACCTGAAGCGGAGTGGCGTACCTATCCTCGGGCAACTTCTTCATCATGCGCTCGACGACTTCCCCCAGCCCCGCAGGCAGGTCTGCCACCAGTTCTGTGACCGGCGCCGGCTCCTGCGTCTGGTGCGCAAACAGCTTCTCGGGCAGGCTGGGCACGGGAAAGGGAACCTGGCCGGTCAGCATGTGATAAAACGTACATCCTAGCGAATAGATATCGCTGCGGATGTCGGCAGTGTGTGAATGCCGGGCTTGTTCGGGTGCGACGTAGTCGAACGTTCCCACAGTCGCTCCGTCGCGAGTGACGCGTTCCTGGTCGGCCAGGTCGATGGCCAAGCCCAGATCGGCGAGCTTGGCCGTGCCGTCGTGAGTGATCAAGATGTTGTAGGGATTGACGTCGCGATGAATCAGGCCCTTGCGGTGAGCATGCTCCAGCCCCAATGCGACTTGCCGGACCAGCCGCGCGGCCGTGGTCGCCGGCATGGGCCCTTGCTCCGCGAGCAACGTGCCGATCGTCTTGCCTTCAATGTATTCCATCACGAGGTAGTAGCGACCGAGCGACTCGCCGAAATCGTAGATGCGCACCAGGTTTTCATGCTGCAGTTGGGCACCGACCCGTCCCTCGCGCTGAAACCTGGCGATTGCCCGCGGGTTGTTCATCCGATCGGGCGAGAGGATCTTGAGCGCCACGCGGCGATTCAACCGCGTGTCCCGCGCCAGGTAGACGCGCCCCATACCTCCCTGTCCGATCAAGTCCAGGAGCACGTAGCGGTCGACCTTGTAACCGCTGGTGCGGCCCGCGATCAGCTGTTGTGCCTGCCAGAGCGTCACGGCATTTGACTGAACGGCCTGTCTGGCGAGCCGCCGATCGATGTGCTCGGCGCCTCTCTCTTTCCCGGAGGAATGGCGTTCCAGCAAGCGTTTAAGGCCTCAGCGTCCATCAGACCGCTGAGGAGAGCCGCCTGCCAGAAACGGGACGCCTGAGGATCAAGCATGGGGCACCCTGAAGCTCATGTGCCAAACCAGTCAGCCGTCCCCCACGACATGGCTGATCGCCGGCAGTTCGGTCGCAATGACTTGCTCGCGTCATTCATTCTATAGACAGAAGCACACCTGCTGCATCAGCAATCCATGGCGAAGATGGCGCTCTTAGTCGGCCTCGATCACGCGAGCCCAGCGCCGTGCGCGGCGAGCGAGGTCGACTCGTGTTGCTTCCGGAGCACACGGTTGGTTTTTTCACAAGAGAATTCGTCACCTCTGGGGCAGAGCGGCGTTAACGGTGTGACGGCCATGCAGAGTGGTCGTCAGTCTTACCACCCAAGGCCAGTGAATTGCCGCAAAACTTGCCGGCACCATCGTGCAGCGGAGTCGCGCTGCGCTGCCTCTGGCCGTAACACCCGCGATGACGCAACCGGAGGGTCGACTTGAATGGCGAGATCTCCCCTGATACTCCCGCGCGCCGATTCCAACTGTGGCAAGGCGTTCTTTGGCGATCGTCGCACTGCCGATGGCCATCGCGTGGCGCTTGAGTTCTGGAACCGAGCAACCGGGTACCGGCGCGAGGGCTATCAATTGGCTGTGTACCGATGCAAGCGCTGTGGCGGCTTCCACGTCGGCCAAAAGCGGGTTCTGGCCTCGCCGGTTCGAACACATGATATCCAGTCTAGTTCGCCGGAACCATCCGACGACGGAAGGCGGCTGGCTCAATCCTGATGAAACCGGTTAGACTCAACGAGCGCCTTGGAAGTAACAACCCAGGCGGTCCCGTCGGAGACGGATCGGATGAGCGACCGTTCGCAAATCGAGTGGACCGACGCCACCTGGAACCCGGTGCGGGGCTGCACCCAGATCAGTCCGGGCTGTGCGCACTGCTACGCCGAAACGTTCGCCGAGCGATTCCGCGGCGTCGCCGGGCATCCCTACGAGCAGGGCTTTGACTTGAGGCTCGTGCCCCGGACAAGCTCGCCGACCCACTGCGCTGGCGGACGCCGCGAATGGTGTTCGTCAACTCGATGAGCGACCTGTTTCATCGCGACGTTCCCGACGACTACATCGGCGAGGTCGTTGCAGTGATGCTCCAGGCGAGCTGGCACACTTACCAGGTCTTGACCAAGCGATCGGCCCGCATGCGGGAGCTCCTCGCAGACGAAGCTCCGCGAAGCCGCGAGTCTCCCGCAGATCTGGTGGGGGGTCAGCGTGGAGAACCGCCGCGACGGTTTGCCGCGCGTCGCCGACCTGCGCGCGCGCCCGGCCCGAACCCGCTTCCTTTCCATTGAGCCATTGCTCGAAGACCTGGGCGAGCTCGATCTCGACGGGCATCCACTGGGTGATCGTCGGCGGTGAGAGCGGCCGCGAGGCTGTCGTCCCATGGAGAAGATCCTGGGTGCCGTCGATCCGCGACCAATGCCGGGCCGCGGATGTCCCTTTCTTCTTCAAGCAGTGGGGCGGCACCCGCAAGGGCAGGGCGGGCCGCGAGCTCGACGGCAAACATTACGATGAAATCCCCCAAGCGACCGGCCGACGTGTATGAGCTCGTCCCGGAGCCGCCAGCCAAGCAACCCGCGAAAGCGGGTGCACCCGAGGGCACCCGGCAAGCCGCAGGCACCTCCATCGGTCCCGCTGCCGCCCAGACTCTCTGGCGCCGAGTCGTGCGCGCCGCCACGGGCGAATCCAGCCTGATCGAGCGGGAAAGCATCGCGCTTGTCGCTTTGAGCGCCGCCGACTTGCTCGTGACCCACGCCCTCCTGAGGCGAGGCCCGGCGTATTATGAATCAAACCCGGTGGCGCATTGGTTCTTCCTGCGCTGGAACATCGCCGGGATAGCGTTTTTCAAGTTCGCTGTCATGGGCTTCGTGATCGTCATCGGTGAGCTGGTCGAGCGACACCGGACCGGCTGGGGACGAGGTTTGCTCTTGGTCAGTTGCCTGCTGACCCTGTTGGTCGTGCTCTATGGTCTGCGGCTTCTCGTCAGCTAGGCAGACGGCGGCACGGTCGCTCCGCAAACCGGCCGATCAAGCCCGCACCTGGGGTTTTGATCGAAGCCGCCGACGGCACGCCTGCGTCCCGGCGCCATCCTCGACGAATCTCAAACCGAAACCCAATCTTGAGCTTGGCCGTCGACTAGCGACAGCAAGAGCGACCGTTCTTTGTTTCGCGATTCGCCGATGGCGGTTACGTAAACGGCCGGGTCGTCCTTCACGGGGCACTCGTGCTCGCAGATGCCGCAGCCGATGCATTTTACCGGATCGATGTAGGGCCGCTTGAGCTCCATGGTCGCGCCCCAGCGGTCGGTCACCTCGACGTTGCGGGTGAAAATGGCCTTGGGGCTGACGGGACAAACTTCCTCGCAGACCACGCAGCTTGTATCCATCGCCCAGGGGAGGCACCGGCCGCGGTTGTAGAAGGCCGTCCCGGTCTTGATCGGACCTTTCGCCTCGAAAGGCCCCGTGCCCAGCTTTTCCGCGATCGAGATCTCACGGATGGCCCCGGTCGGGCAGACCTGGCTGCAGAGCGTGCAATTGAGTTCGCACCACCCCATCTTCGAGATCATGATCGGGGTCCAGAGGCCCTCCAGCCCGGCCTCGAAGAGTGCGGGCTGCAGAACGTTGGTCGGACAAACCCGAATGCACTGGTCACATTTGATGCACCGACGCAGAAATTCATCCTCGGTGACTGACCCGGGCGGCCGGATCACGCCGCGCTGGAAGTTCTTCCGCACGCCGCCCGAAAGCCGCGTCATCGGAAAGAACAACAAGCCAAAAAGCCCCGAGAGAACCAGCGCCCGGCGTCCCACCGCCGGATAAGTCACTTCACTCGCCTTGCGTGGAAGGAACCGGAACGACAACGCATCGTGGGGGCAGTCTTCAATGCAATTGAGACAGACGAAGCACTCGCTCTTGCGCAGGTCGCCCTGCGGGTCGGAGGCGCCTTCACAACTCTTCAAGCAGAGGTCGCAGTCGGTGCAGCGAACCGGATCACGGTCGATGCGCCAAAGCGCGAATCGGCTGAAGATACCCAGCAGGGCGCCCAGCGGACAGACGACCCGGCAAAAGAAACGCGGAATCCACCAGTTCGCCACCAGAAAGCCGAAGAAAATGAGTCCCACAACCCACGCCTGCCAGTATTCGCGCGGCTCGGTGTAGACGCTCTCGGTGGCTTTGTGAACGGTGGGCAAGACGCTGGTGGTCATCGAGCGGACAGTCAGCGCGATCGGATCCAAAAGCCCGATCTGGAGCGAGGAGTTGCCCCGCTTGTGCTCCTCGGCGGCACGGGCGAACCCGGTTTCTACCGCGGCAATCACCCGCGACACGCCGGTCTGCTTCAGCTCGGCGCCGCGGTATGCCTGCCAGATCTGACCGGGAGCGTCGATTGCAGTCGGGATCATCCAAAGCGCAGCCATCGCGATCATCGCGGCCAAAATATAATATTTTATTGCGTAGATCTTTCGATACCGGTTGACCTCGATCATCTGCTTGGTGTTGCGCCGATTACCGATCCAGCCGAAGAAATGGTGCAAGATGCCAAAGGGACACATCCAGTTGCACCAGACCCGTCCCAGCATCATCGTGATGGCGATGATCACCAGTCCCCAGACGAGGTTGCGGTAGATCGTGTGCGTCGTGAGCGCGGTGGCGACGGCGACCAGCGGCGTGGCTTCCAGGAACAGCGACACCGGCCACCCTTTGAGGTAGCGCAGGTCGGTGATAAACAAGAAGAACAGGAAGAAGCCCAGGAACAGGACTTCGTAGGCGCGTCGGACCTTAACCATCGTTCCCTCCGGCGGGGGGCGTGGGCTTCAAACCGTGATTTCCTGCGTCCACTGGGGCCGCCAGTCCTTGCCGAGCCCGCGGGCGATGACCTTGTCGAGGTAGATGATCTGGTCGCGCGGCCGCTCGAGCAGCTTGCTCACGCACCAGCTATCGACGGCCGTGTGATCGGTGCCGATTACCATCGTGTCGCCCCGCTTGACGTCGTTCAAGCTGCCGCCGGTCGGCCCGTTGCGCATCAAGAGCTTCCGGCCGTCGGCAATCACGAACGTGGGCTTCATCATCGAGCGCAAAGTCGGAGATGATGCCGTGAATGTTCTGGTGGAACTGGTTCCGCGGGTTGCCCAGGAGGCCGTACCAATTCTTCATGGTGACGGTCGCCTTGCAGAGGTTATGGTCCTTCACCGGCGAGATGCCGATGACCTTGGTCGCCTCGCGGAATGGGCGATAGAACATGCGCCAGGTGTTCGTGATCGTTTCACCGCCGACATAAAGCGACTCGAAGTAGCTGTCCTTGGGCAGCATTAACTCCGCGCCGGCCCGAACGGCCGCTTCGCCGACCTTGGTCTTGTAGAAGCAGCTCTCGGGGTTGTTGATCGGATTGTCGGCCACGATGACCTTGCGTGCGCCCGCTCCGAAGCAAAGTCGCGTCACGGCGGCGACCGTGTCGGGCTGGGTGGTGGCGGCGAGGTCGGGGTTCTTGTCGAACGCGACGTTGGGCTTGATGACCACGACGTCGCCTTTCTTGATGAAATGGCTCACTCCGCCCATGGCATCGAGTGCGGCCTTGACCATCGAAAAAGCTTGCTCCTCGCGGGCCTTGAGCTCTTGCTCTTTGGAAGGATGGTCCTCGGCGCGCACCGGGCGCGAGCGAACCACGACCAGGCTCGGCCGGCTGACCGGCAGCGTGATCGAGTAATTCTTGAGCCGCACCGGCGGCGGCGGTTTGACCCCCTCCATGCCCCAGCGGTCGCGAAGCAGCAAGCCCCCCGCACAGGCACCTCCGGCCACGAGCGCGAAGCCGCCTACCTGCGTGGCGAACTGCCGGCGCGAAAAAGGCTGGTCGGCTGGGTTCACCCCGCCAAATCGCTCCAGGTTTTTCTGTTGAGTCCGGGTCAGTTTTTCGCCCATGGTCACCCTCTGTCAGGGAAAAAGAAGTTTACCAGTGTGTCCTGCAGCGCCCACGGCGACAAATTCAGGTTCTCGACCAGGCATCCTCCAGCACACATCATGGTCAGTTTCCGCTATTGAGAGCCGGCACGGTAGCCGGCAGGCTCTTGGCCAGTTGACGAGCGAACGAAAGCGCGCCGGCCGCGACGGTCGCTCCATTCGCCCCGGCCAACGTGTTTCCCTTGCGGAACACGACGTCGACCAGGCCGATGTTGCTGCTGATGACGATCTCGTCGGCGACTTCCGCCGCAATTGTCTTGACCTCTGCTCCGTCTTTCTTGACGCCCGCGACGTACTTTTCAAAGACTTCCTTGGCCTCCTTGGCGTCGCGATAGGGGCGGACGAACCCCTGCCAGGTGACGTCGCCTTCTTTATAATCGGCCATGAAGACGTGCGTGAGGAAACTGTAACCAAACACGTCAGCCGCGACGTAGTTAGGGTCTCCCTGTCGACAGGCCGAGGGCAGAAGCTTGAAAAACGCCGCGGGAGAGACGTCGGCCGCTGCGGCCGGCGCTTCCGCGGTGGCCGGCGCGGCGCCGCCGTCTTGCTCTTGGGGCTCGGCGGGCTTGGGAAGAGCGGCAGCGGTCTTGGCGGGCTGAGCCGTGGCGCCGGCTGGGGCGCTAGCGCCGCCGGCCGGCTTCTGGCGGGCCGCGACTTGCCGGGCCAACTCCAGCGCGAAAGCCGCAAACTTGGCATCGTCCGCCGTCGAGACGATCTGCGTGTAGAAACGTCCCGAGTAAAACAACGTGCTTCCTGCCGACGTGTAACCCTCGTCGCCGATTGATACCGGCTTGGCTTCTTCCGGTTTCTCCGACCTGTACTTGCCGAGCGCCTTCAACGAATCGCCCATCTCGAAAATGTACAGTTGAAGCTCGTTCGATGGGTCGCCGGCCGGGTGATAGAACGCATAGGCCATTCCCTTGACGCTGTACTGGATGAAGCTCTCGGCGCGGCCGTCGATCTTCTCGTAAAGATTGTCGGCGTTGAACGATTCGATGTGCCGGTCGCCTGACTTTCCGATGGTCCATTCCGCCGGCAACCCCGCCAAGGGCAGCATGGCGGCGATCTTGCGCTGCGGCTCGGGAACCACGGCCAGCTCGGCCGCGATCTCCGCCGGGGTTAATCCGCTCGCTGGCGCCGCCGCGGCGGCCGGCACGGACGGAACCGGCGTGGGCGTGGCTAAAGCGCCGGGCGCCGCCGCCGTCAGCGTGACAGCACCGGCCGGTGCCACGGCTCGCAATTCAACCGGCGGTGCCGTCTCGTCGAGCAATTGCTGGGGACCGTCGAGCCCCACGCTCTTCCGCACGGCCGCCAGCGACTGTAACACGGTCGGGAACCGCTGGGCCACGGCCGGCGACGTGCCCGCCACACCGCGCAAAGCCAGCATCGCCTCGTCGAGCTTCTTGACGCTATCGACCAGGTTCTTGCGCTCGAGCGACAGCCGTTCCATCTCCTGCTTGACCGCAGCGTCGGCCTCCTGCACGCTCTTGAACCCTCTTCCTTGCTCGAGCACCGACCACGTCTTGTTAGGGTCGAATTCGTAGCGGTTATGGTCAAACCAGCGGCTCTTGACCAGCAGCGCGGCAAACACAGCCGGAATGCCCATCACCAGCAGCATACCGGCCACGATCGACGAGAACTCCGGGCGTTGCAGGACCCGCCCGCGCCGGCCTTGAACCAATCCATCCGGCCCAGAACGGCAAACGCAATGGGCGTCGTCGCAAAGGCGACCAGCGCCGCCGACAGAGCCAGGACCAACATTGGGTCGCTCGACAGCTCGTCGCGATACCGGCTCCAAAGTTCACCCCAGCTCGATGCGTCCACGAAATGGGTTCCAAAATGATTTATTTGGGCGGGGGACCAAGCGCTCCGCAATATTTCGCGGACTATACGCGGAAGGAGAAATCGGCTGGAGAGCGCCACCAAACATTATAGCGGCGCCGAGAGGGGACCGGCAATGATCTTAAAATACAACCATGCTCACGCAAACAGCGATTCTACAAAGGTATCGGCGACAAACGGTTGAAAATCGTCCAGTCCTTCCCCGACGCCGACGAACTTGATCGGTAGGTTCATGGTCTGCCGCACCGGAACGACGACGCCCCCTTTGGCGGTGCCATCAAGCTTGGTCAGGATGACGCCTGTACAGCCGATGCTCTTCGTGAAGATCTCGGCCTGGCGGATGGCATTTTGGCCGTTAGTGGCATCGATCACGAGGAGAACCTCGTGCGGCGAGCCCGGAATCAGCCGCTGAATCACGTTGCGAATTTTTTCGAGCTCGCGCATCAGATGGGCCTGGGTATGGAGCCGGCCGGCGGTGTCTACGATCAGAACGTCGAAATGGCGGGCGATGGCGCGCTGGCAGGCGTCGTGGGCCACGCTCGCCGGATCGGCGCCGGGAGCCCCTTTGACGATTTCCGTGCCGGCGCTGCGCCCACACCGAGAGCTGGTCGGCCGCCGCGGCGCGAAAGGTATCGCATGCAGCCAGAATCACCGTCTTGCCCTGGTCCTTGAGGTGCTTGGCCAGCTTGGCGATCGACGTGGTCTTGCCGGACCCGTTAACGCCGGCGATCAGATACACGCTCGGCGGCTTGGGCGCAACCGCAAGGGCCCCCGAACGAGAGTCCTCCAGCAATCCTTTGAGCTCCGCCTTGACGAAACGAAGCAAGTTTTCGTCGGCCGTTTTTTCGGCGAACGCTTCGCGCACCCGCTCGATGATTTTCGCGGTGGCGGCCACACCCACGTCGGCCTGGATCAGCCGGCTCTCGAGGTCGTCGAGGAACCCCTGGTCCACTCGCCGGCCGAACCAGGCGCGGATATTGAAGAGCTGCGCTGTCTTGGCCAGGCCCTTCTTGAGGCGATCCAGAAAGCTTGCGATTGGCATATTCGTCCTGGGGACGATGGAGGGGAAACGGGCATCGCTTCCGAAATCGAAGATCGACCGTCGGTCTGCTTTTTGTCAGTTCGTGCAGCCGCTATTCTACCTGGCCTCACGCGCCTGCCGTAGGCGATTTCGAGGTCGGGCATTCAATCGGTGCCGGCCGGGCGGCACTTCGAAGCCGGCCGAGTTCGGCTGCGGGCGTGTTGACCGAGCCGATCCAGTGCCCGGGCCGGCCTGGGGCGTGGAAATCACTGCCTGCGACCGCGAGCAAGCCGAGCCGAGCGGCCCAGGCGCGCAGCCGACGGCTCTTGCCCGTCGAGAACCCTGGGCCATCGACTTCCAGAGCTTGCAAGCCGGCGCTGACGAGCGCCCCAAGGCGCAGCTCCGGAAAGTCGAAAGGCGGGTGGGCCAGAGCCGCAATGCCTCCCGATACTCGGATCAAGTCGATGGCCCGCTCGGCATCGAGCCGCGGCTTGTCGACGCAAGCCGGGCGACCGTCCGCAAGATACCTCGCGAAGGCGTCGCGCTCGGATTCGACCTGGCCAGTGCGTGCCAGGTAAAGAGCGAGATGCTTTCGGCCAAGATTGGCGCGAGGATACGCGCGCGACAGCGCAGCCAGATCGACGGCCAGTCCCAGGTTTAAGAGCGAGGCGGCCATTGCCGCAATGCGCTCCGTGCGTCCGCCACTGAGCCGTGCCAGCGCCTCGCACAGCGCCGCGTTGCCGTCGTCGATGAAGTATCCGAGCACGTGCAACTCGCGGCCCGCGCCGGCACAAGTTAGCTCCACTCCCGCGATCAGCTCGACCCCCCACCGTGATGCCTCGGGCCGCGCGATGCGGAGGGCCGAGACCGTGTCGTGGTCGGTGATCGCCAGCGCGGCTAGACCGACTCGCGCGGCGGCGACAACGACCTCCGACGGCGAGCACGCGCCGTCGGAATGCGTGGTGTGAACGTGCAAATCGGCGCCGGCCGGAGCTCGCTCGATTCGCGACCGCCGGGCGGCCGCGAGCGATTTACTCAGGTTGTGTTTCATCCGGCTTCGACTCGAGCGCAGGTCGCTCGGCCCCGACCGCCGGCAACGCTTCTTGGCCGGGCTCTGATTGTGGCTCGTGAGTTTGGCACTGGAGAACCCGGTCGAGGATGCCGTTGACAAAACGGCTCGACTGGGCGGTGCTGTAGCGCTTGGCCAGCTCGAGCGCCTCGTTGATCGCGACCTTGGCCGGTACTTCCGGCCGAAACAGCATCTCGTAAGCGCCAGGCGGAGGATATTGCGGTCGATTGCCGCCATCCGGTCCAGCCGCCAGTTTTCGGCGACCTGGGAGATCGTCGCGTCAATCTGAGCTTGATGCTCCTTGACGCCCGCGATCAATCCCTCGGTGAACTCGCACAGCTTGCGATCGTCCAGCAGCCTGCGCCGGATGAACTGGCACACTTCCTCGGCGGGTACCCGGGGTTCTGCTCGACCTGGTACAGGACCTGGAGGGCAACCTCGCGGCCCCGGGATCGTCGCGTCATGGTCAGAGCGCCTCAGCGTTCGTGCCCTGGTGCCGGCTTCAGCCGAGAAGTAAACTCGTCTATGCCCGATGATACGCCAAGGCGGCTGAGATCGCAAACTGGGATAGGGCTGCTGTCGCCGCGGTCGGCTGGAGACCGCTCAATGCGCAACGTATGATCGAGCTATGTCCACAGGCATGGTCCGATCGGCCCGCGTAGCGGGCACCGCGGCGGTACTCTTCTCCCTGGGCGTGGGCGTGTTCCTCGGCCGGGATTGGCAGCGAGCACTTCTGTCTGACGGGCGCGTCGTTCGGAAGCTCGCGGCCGCTCTGTTGGCTGGGGTTGCTCCTGCCTACCTCGTCGCCTTCGCCGCCGCCGTGCTCGGTGCGGCGATTCTGAGCTTCATGACCTGGCAATCACGTCAAGACCGACAACAGAATGGGCGGTCCAAGTCGCGACCGCGAGCGTGTCGATGGTTGCTTTTGTGTGCTTCATGGGTTCTCGGCACAGGTGTCGCTGAAGTCGGCGCCGCCGTTTGGCTCAAGTGGCTCCATCGCCTTCCCGCGTGGCCGCGCAGCTCGGCCCTCACCGCGCGGTCGGCCGATGAGCTCGTGATCGCGGTAATTGGCGGCTCGAGCGCTCGGGGCGTCCCCTACGACAGTTGGCTGTCCGTGGGGGAAATCGTCGCTCGCGAATTACAAAAGGTGTTCCCGGCGCAGCATTTTCGAGTCGATGTGCTGGCCGAGAACGGCGCCACGCTTGAGGCGATGCACCAAAAACTCGCCAGCCTGAACCGGCGGCCCGACGTGCTGATCGTGTACTCCGGCCACAACGAGTTCCTGGCTCGATTTCCGCCAGAGAACCGTGTCGCGTATTATGACGACGAGCTTCCTCGTGCGCGTGGAGAGACATGGTGGCATCGGGTCTGTCAACTCTCGCCCTTCTTGACACTTCTTCGTGAGAACCTGGCCAAAGAGCGCGTCGGAGTGATCCCTGCACGCGGGCTGAGCACGATGGAGACAATCGTCGGCCGCCCCGTCTGCACCCAGGCCGAGGCCGATGCGCTAATGGTCAATTTCCAGGTCCGTCTGGACGCGATCGTCGCGACCTGCATACGCATCGGCTGCTTGCCGGTTCTGATCGTTCCGCCAGGCAATGACGCTTCAGATCCAACCCAATCGTACACCACCGCTGCGACCCCGGCCGAGGCGCGGCACGCTCTGTTCGGTCGTTTGACAGAAATCCGCGCGATCGAGTGCGGTGATAGGGCAAGTGCCATTGCAGCCTATCGAAAGCTCGTAACCCGGCACCCTACGCACGCGCTGTTGCACTACCGTTTGGCACGTCTGCTCGAGCGCGACGGCGAATTCGTTGAGGCCCAACGCCACTACGTTTTGGCCCGCGATCACGATGGGCTCGCTTGGCGCTCGATCTCTGCGCTGGAGGCGGCTTACCGCGCGGTCGCAAATCGCTACGCCAACAGCGTGGTGTTGGTCGATGGCCCTGTGGTCTTGCGAGCGAAAACGCCGCATGGAATCCTGGATGACCACCTTTTCCATGACAACGTCCACCCGACGCTGGGCGGGCACGTCGTCCTGGCTGAGGCGGTGCTCGCCGGATTGAAGGCTCGGCGCGCGCTCGCGTGGCCGCGCGAAACGCCCGCTCCCGTGCTCGACAGCCGCCGGTGCGCCGCCGATTTCGGCTTTCGGCCTCAAGACTGGGCGGTCGTATGCGAGCGAACCGCCGCTGTGTACGGCGAGCTCGCTTTCCTCACCGCCGACTCAGCCGAGCGTATTTCTTGGCGCGACCGATACGCTCTGGCAGCGCAGCAAATTCGTGCCGGCATTCGCCCCGAGCTCGTCGGAATCCCCGCCGTCGGATTCTCCCGCGAATGCCCCGATACCACCCCGCGCTAGCCCACCCGATTCCCCTACGCGTGTCAAAGTCTACTCAATCTTCGCAAACATCGCCAAAAACGAGCGATGTCCCCCTTTTTTCGGTTTTTTCGTTTCGTTTTCGTCGAGCCGACTCAACCAGCAGCAGAAAAGGGGACATCACTGATTGCTTTAGTTGAATGCACAACATAGGTAAGATTCTTGCGTTGTCATCCATGGCAAAGTAAGAGCTCGGCAGGAGGTAACGTGCCGCCGATGCTTCCTCAACATTAGAAAAATGACCAGTGGAATGCGTCGAGGATGCCGGTTTCGTCACTTCGGCTTATTTTCGTGTGTCACTAAGGCCGATGAACGTAGCGAATGAAACATGAAAAAAGGACTCGGGCAATGGTGAGAATGCATAAACTGGCGCGACTGCGAAATCTGGTCATAGCCATCGTGCTGGGCACGGGCGCGACGGGGTGCTCTTTTGCCCATTGGTCCCTTTTCCATTGCGACGACTGCGACGATTTTCCGATGCCCGGATATGGACCGGGTTACACCATGATGCCAGGCACATACGGTGGGGATGTGCCGCGTGATTCGCACGAGTCGAGTCAGCGGGCGCTGGCGCCCGCGGGCCAGCCGGTGCCTCCCGGCTCGCCGACGACGCCTCCCGGCGGCACCACGACGCCTCCCGGTGCGACGACGACGCCTCCCGCGCCGCCGCCGGCTGCGGCGCCCGCTCCAGGTGCTCCAGCGGGACCTGGCGCGGGCCCCATGACTAGCCTCGATACGACGCCGACCGAAGCCCTGCCGGCGCTTCCTGCCGTCCCAGGACTCACCCGAAGCGATCTGCAGGTTCCTGCGGCAAGTCCGTCGGCCGACTCGTCAGTTCGATAGAGCGGAAGGGAGTCGACTCATGGGAAAGATCGTTCGTGCCGTGGTGGCCGCGGTCCTGGTCGGCGCAACTCTATGCGCGGCGGGCTGCTTGCACACTTGGACGCAGACGTATCAGGATTATCCCCCATCGGCGTGGGACCCTCCCCACTCGCGTCCCCAGGGTAACCCCGGCGACGGCTGATGGACTCTGCCATGACCGTTACCGAAGGTCGCCGTCGCGGAATTGTCAACGCTTGTTGATCTGCGCGAGGACTCGCTTCATCGCGTGACGCAGATCCGCGACACTGGTGAATCGATCGTCCGGGTCCTTCATAAGGCAGCGCTGGACGATCTCGTCGATCCGTTTGGCCACCTTGGCGTGGCGCGTCGGAACCGACGGCACGATCGAAGGCGGCTTGTACGCCGAATGCTGGCGGCTGAGTGAGTCCATCGACTTGCCCTTGAAGGGCAGGTTGCCGGTGATCATCTCGAAGAGCACGACGCCGAAGCCGTAAAGATCGGCCCGAAAGTCGACCGATCGGGGATCACGGAACTGTTCCGGTGCCATGTATGCGCCCGTACCCAAGCGCGCGCCGGTGCGCGTCAGGCGCGGATCGAATGTCTCGGTCGGGGACGAGTATTCGCTGGTCTCTTTATCGATGGTGCTCGGAGCCAGCAAGCCTGGATCATCCAACAAGCCATAATCGCCTGAACTTCTCGCAGAAGGAGCCGAACCAGAAGACCTGACGGGCGCGGTCGCGGGAGGTGGGACCCTGCCGCGGGATGAGCTAACGGCCGGACCGCTTGGTCCCGCTTTAAACTCCGCGTCGCCTTGGCCCCCCCAAGTTGGCCCGCGCGAAACCGAATCTCTGGGATCGGTAAAGATGATCCGCTGGCTGGTCGCGGGCTCGGCAAGCGGGATCGAGCCGTCCGGGAGCTCGGCACGCGCGGCCAGCACCTCTTCCGAAACCCGCGCCAGGCCGAAATCAGTGATCTTGAGCGTGCCCTCTTCGGTGATCAGCAGGTTGCCCGGCTTGACGTCGCGATGACAGTGCAATCCCTGCTGTAGGGCATGTTCCAATCCCAGACAGAACTGAACGCCGAATCGCAGCGCCTGCACCAGGTCGAGGCGCGGGGTGCCGATCCAACGAATCAGGTCCCCACCCTGGATCAGCTCGAGGACGACGTACGGCCTCCCGTCGATGATCTCGACCGAGTGTGCACGCACGATATTGTGATGTTCACCAAGCTGGACCCACAGCCGGCATTCGGCGGCAAATCGGCTGATGCGCACTCGACTTCTCAGCAGCTCGTCGCGCAGCGTCTTCAAGGCGACGACCTGCGGGCCCGGCCCGTCCAGATGGTCGCTCACCACATAGACGAGGCTCATCCCCCCTTCGTGGACGTCAAAGACCTGGAATCGGCCGCCGATCCAGTCTCCAACAGAATATGCGCCCACCATCAGGATGGTCCCTTTCTGCACGCCCCGTACGCTGTCGCTCCTACAGTGAGCCTCTGCTCCCCTCGATAAACTATTCTCAACCTGCGCTGCTTTGTTGGAATTATACCCCGCATCCAAAACGGTTTCGTGCGGCCGAGCCGAAATCGCGAACGTGGTCAATTAGCCATTTTCACGGGAACTGTCGCTATGATACCGTCGCTCAGGATCGGGTTGAGTGGCCGCGGGCGATTGGTCGTGCGCCCAAGCTTGGTTAACCCGACCGGACCGCCGGACGGACCCATCAGACATACGACACGAGGAGGTCTATCGTTCATGACGGCAACAACTTTGCGCGCAATTCTGATATCTGCGGTGGCGCTCGGAATGGAGCTGACCCTGGCCGGGCTGGCGCGTGCGCCGGCCGCCGATTCTGGTCGGCAAGACGAGGGAGGGAAGAAGACCATGACGAAAACCGACACAGGGCTTCAGTACCTCGACGTCAAGGAAGGGACAGGCGAGGCCCCCCAGCCCGGGCAAACCTGCTTCGTGCACTACACGGGTTGGCTCTGGGAGAAAGACGCCAAAGGCAAAGAGTTCGACAGCTCGAAAAAGCGGGGCGAGCCGTTCGCCTTCCACGTGGGCCGGCGCGAAGTGATCCTCGGGTGGGATCAAGGCGTAATGAGCATGAAAGTCGGCGGCAAGCGCGAGCTGCTTATTCCGCCTGACCTGGGCTACGGCGCCCGCGGCGCCGGCGGCGTGATTCCCGCTAACGCAACCTTGCTGTTCGAAGTCGAGCTCCTCGGGGTCATGCAAAAAACCAAAAGTGGTCTGGAGTACCGCGACGTCGACGTGGGCACCGGCCCAGTGCCTCGTCCTGGTCAGACGTGCGTCGTGCATTATACGGGCTGGCTCTGGCGCAACGCTCGGGCGAAGAAGTTCGACAGCTCGGTCGATCGCGGCCAGCCGTTTTCCTTTCCTGTCGGGGAAGGACGCGTGATCAAAGGCTGGGATGAGGGCGTCGCCGGCATGAAGGTCGGCGGCAAGCGCGAGCTGCTCATTCCGGCCGAGCTCGGCTACGGCGCCCGGGCGCAGGCCGCGACATCCCGCCCAACTCCACCTTGTTCTTCGAGGTCGAGCTGCTCGCGGTCAAGTGACCCCATTTTTCGGCTGACGCCGTAAAATAGAGCATGAGAGCAGAGAAAGTAGTGAGGAGAGAAAGAAGACCGTCGCCTGGCCTGCTCCCCAAAAATTGGTCCGGCCGAAATGAGAGTCTCCCGGTAGGATGAGCCACGGAGGGACTCATGAGAAGGCGAAGGACCGCCGAGGAAGTGGCACGCTTGCTGCGTGAAGCCGACCACGACCTGGCCAAGGGACTGACAGTCTCTGACATCTGCCGCAAGCAGGGCTTTGCCCAGGCTACCTATTACAAGTGGCGGCAGCGGCAGGCGCCCGGCCAGGATGCTACCGATCGCCGCTGCCGCGAGCTGGAAGGCGAGCTCGACCGCCTCAAGAGGCTGGTGGCTGATTTGCTCCTGGACAAGGCGATGCTCCAGGAGATCGCAAAAAAAAAGTGGTGACACCTAACGAGCAACGAACCGCCGCGGATTTCCTGGGAGAGCACTTCGGGGTCTCTCAGCGGCGGGCGTGCCGTGTGATGGATCGCTCTCGCTCGACCTTGCGGTATCGCCGCAAGCGCCGGGCTGACGAGCCGGCATTGAGCCGGGAGATGAAACGCTTGGCGCGTCGGCATCCGCGTTACGGGTACCGGCGAATCCATGCCCTCCTGCTCCGGCGTGGCTGGTCGGTCAACCTCAAACGGGTGCGGCGGCTCTGGAATGAGCTGGGACTGCGTCGACCGTTGAGGCTGAGAAAAACGAGAAAACTGGGCCCCAAACCGGGGGTCAGCGCCAACAGTTGCGTCCAGCAACCGGCGAAGTTCAAGAACGACGTTTGGACCTGCGACTTCATCCACGATCGGACCGCCAGCGGTCGTCCTCTCAAGTGGTTGACGCTGGTGGACGAATATACTCGGGAGTGCCTGGTCCTGCACCCAGCCGAGTCGATAAGGGGAGCTGATGTTCGTCGGATCTTGGCCCGGGTGATCGGTCGTCGCGGGGCGCCGACCCGCATCAGAAGCGACAACGGATCGGAATTCATTTGCGAGGCTTTGGTGGGTTGGCTGCCAAGGGCGGGGGCCGACCCAATCCCGGTGGCACCAGGAAGCCCTTGGGAGAACGGATATATCGAGTCATTCCACAGTCGGTTGCGCGACGAGTTCCTAGAGCGGGTAGAATTCGAGGACGTCGCGGACGCTCGAGCAAAGGGGGCCTGGTACCGGCGGGAATACAACGCGGTGCGGCCGCACAGTTCGTTGTCGTATGCGACGCCGAACGAATTCAGTGCAGCCTGCGATCGGAAGGAGAATCGGAAAAGGCTTGTTGCATAGTGACAAGTTGATCTGCACAGTCGTTGAACGAACTCTCATTAGCCGTGGACCAAAAAACGGGCGCAGCCCAGCCTGCTCGCCTGCGGTCTACTCACTCCTTTCTACTTTCTGCTCGGGCCGGCATTCCGCGGAAGTGCCCTGCCGACAGGTCTGCCGATGGTCCACCCGTCAATCGAGAGTTGACGCCACACCACGCCGATCACGAATCCAATTGACCGTAATCGGAAAATCGGTACAAATAGCCCGGCGCTTGAGCACTTCACGCACTCAAGTCCGCAGAATCATCTCGGTTCGGTCTCCGCGGCGGATGTCAGGGACACCCGCCGTCGCCAGCGATGGCACATCCATTTCGCATTCGCACGGTTCAAGCCAATGAAGGGCGCCGCGATGGCACGCGTTACGAGACGCCGTTTTCGTTTGTCTCGTCTCCTTTGCTTGTGCGCGGCATTCATTCTGGGCTTGGCGCTGCCGCCTTGGTCGCGCGCGGCCAAGATCGACCGGTTCCTCACACCGGAGGACCTCGACGGGCGCATGCTCCTCGACCAAAACGGCCAGCCGCTTCGGCTCGTGGGCGTCGATCATCGCCGGCCGGTCTTCGCGGGCGGTTCTGCGCCCACCTATCTCATGATTCCGCTGCACGGCGACGAGCACATTCCCGCAACCGTCCCGAGTCTGACGGTCGACTTGCAGCCGGGCGAATCTACTTCCGGTCCGCTCGACCTCGATGCCCAGGCGAAATCCGAGCTGGACGCCCTGCTCGCCAGTTCCCGATTGGCCGTTGTCAACACTCCGGATCAGAGCGACCTGGTTCGAATTATTGGCGCGACGCGACGCGAGCTCAGGCGCCAGCGACTTCGGCAACGCCGTCGCGACGCTGACCGGCTTGCTCCGTGCTGGATCGACGCAGCTCACCGCCTTGACGCAAGGCGGCATGAACGAATTGGGAAAACTGCTAAATCTAGACAATTCCAGCAGACGGGAAAATTCGGTCAGCGGGCCGAGCCTGAACCTCGAGGCCCAAATACTGGCTGCGCCTTTGCCATCGCCCATCCCAGAGCCGAGCACCTGGACGATCTTTGCCGGCCTCGTACTTGGTGCTGCGGCATGGCGCAGGCGCCGTTGGCTGCGGTGATGACCGGCGGCGACTTTCTCATTTGGCCGGCGGCTTCCCGATCGCCGATGCGGCGACGAATAATTGATGAAGGAGGAGCCCCGCGGGCGTCGAAATTGCAGATGTGACGTCGTGCCACGCTGCCCAACATTCGATGGAGCCACGCTCACGGCTCAACTCTCCGCGAGGGCCGATATGCTTCTTCCTGAGTTACGCGAGCCGATCAACGCTCTGAGTCATGGCGCTGGAATGATGATGGCGATCCCGGTGACGTGGTTTTTGTGCAAACGGTGCAGGAACCTGGGCGCCGATTGCGCCGAAGAGGTGCGGTCATGGCGCTCGAGCCGTTATGAACGCGTCAAGTTGATTTGCCTGCTCATCTTCGGTGCGAGCCTGACGGCGTGCTATGGCATGAGCGCGGTCTTTCACGGCGTTCGGCTTACCGGCGAATCGCTTACGCGGCTGCAGCGCCTCGACCATATCGGGATCTACTTCCTGATTGCCGGAACCTACACACCGGTCGCCTGGTCGCTCATGCGTAGCCGCTGGTGGTGGGGAACTGTGACGACGGTCTGGACGTTCGCATTGATCTGTGCCGTGCGCGTCTGGTGCGGCGGGTTGATGCCCATGTGGGTCTCCACCGTGATTTACCTGGTGATGGGCTGGGGGGCCATCTTCTGTTATTTCGAGCTGGCGCGGACGTACTCGCATCGGACGCTGTTGCCGCTTCCCCTTGGGGGAGCACTGTACAGTATCGGCGCGGTGTTGAACCTGGCGCACTGGCCCGTGCTCGTCCCCGGTGTCTTCGCCGCTCACGAGCTGTTTCACTTCTTCGTGATCGGCGGCAGTGCTTGCCACATCTTCTTCATGCTGAAAGTCGTCGTGCCCGCAGGAGATACCGGGCCGGCACTTGCACAGTCGGCGCGATCGTCCGCCCGTCCCCGTCCGCATCGAGCCTCGTCGTGGGCCGGGCGCACCCGCGGCCGGTGGCGCATTCACGTGGCGGCTGCAAGGTCGGGCTCTCTCGGCCTGGCCAACGACGGTCGCGTCGGCTCCGCCGAAACGCGCAACACCTGAATTGACAGCGACCAAACGGCGCCCTACGTTTCTGGAAGCGACAACCTTCCTGTTGATGCGCGTCTTAAGGAATAGCAGAGACGAAGCAGGCATCTCCACACTGACGCATACGCAACCGACCGCATCTTCCATCATGGAGCGCCGTATGGCTCTTCGCCGGATCGAACGCCGGGACGCCGGCACTGCGTCCCCATTGCAGATTTATTTGCACGACATCAACAACACCCCCTTGCTCTCCGCGCTGGAGGAGCGAGAACTCGCCGAGCGCGTGGCGGTCGGCGATCCCCATGCGCGGGAGCACATGGTCAAAGCCAATCTTCGGCTGGTTGTGAACATTGCCCGGGGCTATCTGGGAAAGGGCCTCAACCTCGAAGACTTGATCGAGGAAGGCAACCTCGGGCTGATGCGGGCCGTCGAAGGGTACGACGGGATGATGGACACCCGGTTCAGCACCTACGCCAGCTACTGGATCAAGCAATCGATTCGCCGGGCCGTCATGAACAACGGCAAGCCGATTCGTCTGCCGGCCTACATGGTGAGCTTGCTTTCGAAATGGAGGCGTGCCGCGGCCGTGCTGGCCGAGCGGTTGGGCCGAGCGCCAACGCACGAGGAGATCGGCAAGGCTCTGCGCCTGTCCAAGAAAAAACTGGCGATTGTGGCCAAGGCCATCCGGATCAATAACTTGACTCCGCAGTCGGAGAACTCCGACGAGGACGGGCCGGTCCTCGACGACGTGCTCACCGACGAGCGCAACAAGGGGCCCGATGTTCAACTGATCGAGGCCGACGATCTCGATCGCATTTTCGAGCACTTGAGCACGCTGGAAGACCGCGAGGCGACGGTCATCCGAATGCGATTCGGGCTCGATTCGTATCATCCCATGACACTGCGCGAGGTCGGCGAAAACCTGGGCCTCACTCGGGAGCGCGTGCGGCAGCTAGAGAATCAGGCTTTGCAAAAGCTGATGCACGCGCTGGCGGAAACAGGCGGCCACGTCGGTGATTGACCCTACCACGCCGATCCCACGCATTCATATTCTTTTGTTCAGTAATAAACTGGTCGTGAGCTGGTCGCGAACGGCTGACTTCGGCAAACGGTTTTGGATTGAAGATGGCACGGTTTTCGGCGGGATCGCGTGCCTCAACATCGCAGAGTGCGTGCATACTAATGGGTACGGCAGCGAGCGCGCTGTGCATGCGCGTCCATTTCACGCCCCACTTCGCCGCGCTTTGCGACCGCCAGGACATTTCTCACATCGCGATGGCGTCACCTCGGCCTTCTCCGGAATAATCCCGACAACCAGCATGCCGGCTCGACGACACTGCCGGCCCCTGTGTTGGACGCGGTTTGCGGTCCGCGACGTCACCGAAACACGGTTGTTTCTGAACCGGGTCCGGCTCTCCGTGCGGTCAACTGTCAGAACTTGTTTACCAGCAGATGGTTGCGAGTAAAGAGCCTCAGCTCGACAGCGCCAGAACACGGTCGTTCGCGCTGCCTCCTCACATGGTGAGATGGCGCGCGGACGCGCCGAAATGTTGCGATCCCCTGCCACCTACGCCGAGGAGCGGGCGAATCTGCTTATGCCCAGTGGCTTAATATCGAAATATTGGACGGCCGGTTGCGAAGAACACTTGTGGCGCGGTCGAAAGCCAGATCACGAGTGACGCGACCGCCATTCACCACGAAATGATTCGCCGACGATTTCGGGTTCCGCGTAACGAGGAGAACTTCAAGATGGTGTGCTCAATGGTGAAGAAAGGGTTGCTCGCGGCGGGGCTGGGCGCTGGAACGCTCTTCCTGTTGTTCGGCACGGCCGCGCCCAGCTACGTCAAGACGGCCTTCCACAAGGTCCGCCAGAACGCCAAGGAAGCAGTCGATCCCCAGTTCGACATCGACCGGGCGCGCGAAGATATCGACAGCTTGAAGCCAGCGATCGAGCAGAATATCGAAACGCTGGCCCGCGCCGAGGTGGAAGCCGAGCACCTCGAGCGTGAAGTGGCCACGATCCAGGCCAATCTCGACAAGGAGAAAAAGGCGCTCCTGTCGCTCAAAGACGGCCTGAAGACCGGCGATTTCCGCCTGGCCGGGCATATCGCCGACACCGCCGACGAGGCCAAGGCCGCGCTGGCGCATCGCTACGACCATTACAAGTACACCGCCAAGATCCTCGCCGACAAGAAAGAGGTCTTGAAGGCCAAGCGGAAGACCATCCAGGCGGCCCACGAGCAGCTTGAAAACTTGCGCACCCAGAAGTCGGCCCTGCTCGCCAAGCTCGCCAGCATCGAGGCGCGGTTGCAGGTGATTCAGGCGACCCAGGCCAAGAACGACTTCCACTTCGACAATAGCGCGCTCGCCCGCGCCAAGCAAACCGTCTCCGAGCTCGAAGAGCGGCTCGAAGTGCTGGCCCGCAAGGCCGAGATGGAAGGACGCTACTCCGAGCTCAGCGGCGCGACGCCTTATCTCGAGCCGGGCCGCGATGTCGTCAAAGAGGTCGAGGATGAGTTCGGTCAAGCCGCCTCCCGGCCCGTTGGCAAGGCCGGCGACAAGAGCCTCTGATCTGACCCGAAGTCGTCGAGCGAGTGAGTGGCTGGCGACGGGCTGTCGACCCGCGAACCCGAACGGCACACTGCCGATCTGAGACGCGGACGCATTACCCGTGGCCAGCCCCGGCTCGCTCTCGCAAGCAACAAATCTGATGGTGCGTTGGGCCGGAGCGCCGGCCTTTGTTATGCTTGATTGGGTAGCCCGCCGTTTCTCTCGGCCCTGAGGTTGAGAACGGACTGTATCGAGAGCACTCCCCATGGCCAATCCAGGCGGTGAATCAACCATGTTGGGACATTGGCGCATGGTTTTGCGGCAGGCAGAGGAAGCCGCGCGGCTGGGGCGGTTTGCAGAAGCGTATGCCCTGGCAAGCCGGTCTGACGTGGCCGATCATCATCACGCGGTGCAATTCCGCGGGCGTTTGGCCCTGGATCTGGTGGCGCGGGCCACGCGCCGCGCCGGGGCCGACGATCTGGCTGGCGCCATCGAAGACCTCGACCTGGCCGATCGGATCGGTGCGCCGCCGGATTCACTGGCGGCAGCGCGGTTGTCGGTGGCCGATCGGGTCGCCGATGAGATTCGCGCCGAACTGGACGCCGGCGAACCGGAGAAAACGCTCGAGCGAATCGAAGAGCTGGCGCGACACCGCGTCAGCGGTCCTGCGCTGCGGCGCTCGCGTGAAATCGCCGAGGCCTGGCGCGATGCGCTCGCCGAAGGACGTCGGGGTGAGTTCGGTCGGGCGCACGAACAGCTCGATCGGGCCGAGCGCCTGGCTGCCGGGGCCGGGGTGACGACAGCCCAGCAGGCCGTCGCTGCGGCAAAAACCGAATTGGTGAATCGCCAGAAGGCCGCGTCTCCCAGTGTTGAAGCACTTTACGCGGCGCTGTCCGAAGGGAAATGGCCGCAGATCCTCGCGGCGGCCGACGCGGTTTTAGGCCATGTGCCCGAGCACCCGGCGGCGCGGCAGGCGCGCACGCGCGCCTGGCAGCAGATCGCCGCCATCGGGCCCGCCGCGGCGCAATGGCCCCACCGCGGCGGCCGAGGCGTGCACGCCGGCGGCCCGGTCGGGGCTGGTCCGGTTCCAGCCTCGCCGGCCGAAAGCGACGCAATCCCGCCCGAGGGCATCGTCTGGCTCAATGGCGGCGGAAAACCCGAGACCGAGGCTCCGGCCGCGGAGGCCGGCGCGGCTGCCCTCCCCATCGCGCCGGATACGCCATTTTCAGCCCGGCCATCCGTCTCGCCGCGCCAACCGGCCACTCAACGGCCGCTGGCACGCGCCTTGGCAGCCGGCCCTCACGGTCGATTCCTACTCTGGGTCGATGCCGTCGGCGGTTATCTCATCTGCCTCGACGATCGCATTGTACTGGGCCGCGCTGGGGCCGACAGCCATGCCGACGTGCCCTTGATGGGCGACCTGTCGCGGAATCACGCCACCCTGATTCGCAACGGCGAGGGATACCTCTTGCACGCCGACCACGCTTCATTCATCAATGGCAAAGCCGTCGTCGACCACGGGCTGCTTCGCGATGGCGACGTCATTCGTCTCGGCTCGACCGTCGAGCTGGAATTCCGCCAGCCCAGCCCCGTCAGTGCCACCGCCCGCTTGTCGATCGTCAGCCGGCACCGCCTGCCTCTGGCAGTCGACGGGGTGCTGCTGATGGCTGAGACGTGCATCGTCGGCGCGGTGCCGCAGGCGCACATCCAGGCGCCGGCACTGGTCAACCCAGTGGTTTTGTATCGTCAGGCTGGAGCTGCTCTGGTGCCGCGCTGCCGGTGCTTTCGACGTCGACGGCCGAACCTGCGCATTGCGCGCCCCGCTCACTTTGCAGTCGAGTGTACTGGGCGACGGTTTTTCCTTCAGCCTTGAACCCCTGGGGAACCAGTCGGTCTAGGGAGTGGAACAGCTCATGAGTGCGATCGCTGAAGAAACGCCAGGCGCCGACCTCGATTCCAACAATCCGCTGGATGAGACGGTTGCGTACGAGCCTAAAGAAAGCTCGGATTTGAGGTCCGCGAGCCCCACAGGAAGCCCAGACATGCGCCCAGTCAACAACATGCCGCAGGCCCAGGGTCGCTACGCCTTCGGTTCGGGAGCCCGGCCTTTAGACGGTTACACGATCAAGCGGGCCATCGGCCGGGGAGGCTTCGGCGAGGTCTACTACGCGACCTCTGATTCCGGCAAGGAAGTCGCGCTGAAGCTCATCCTTCGCAACCTCGACGTCGAGCGCCGTGGGGTCTTGCAGTGCATGAATCTCAAGTGCCCGAATCTGCTGACCATCTTCGATCTGAAGACCAGCGACGCAGGCGACACCTTCGTCGTCATGGAGTACGTCGCCGGGCCCAGCTTGGCCAGCGTTTTGAAACAGTACCCGGCCGGGCTACCGTTGCCCGAGGTGCGCCACTGGCTCAAGGGCTTGGTCGAAGGCGTTGCTTACTTGCATGACCATGGAATCGTTCACCGCGACTTGAAACCGGCCAACCTGTTCATGGAAGAGGGGATCGTTAAGATCGGCGACTACGGTCTGGCCAAGTTGATCACGCCCAGCCAGGGGACCGAGCACTCCGAGAGTATCGGGACCTGCCATTACATGGCACCCGAAATCGGCTCGGGCAAGTATCATAAGCCCATCGACATTTATGCTATCGGCGTGATTCTTTACGAAATGCTCACGGGGCGCGTGCCGTTCGACGGCGAGACGGTCAACGAGGTGCTGATGAAGCACTTGACGAGCCGGCCCGACGTGTCGATGCTGCCCCAGCCGTACCAGAACACTGTGGCCAGGGCTCTGGCCAAAGACCCCAACCATCGCCCCGCGCGGGTGTATGACTTGCTGTCGCCTGAGGACGCGCCGCGCACGCCCGACGTGCGCATTATCGGCGACGGCAAAGCTGGCGCGGCTGCAATGGGCGGCGGCCGGCCCGCCAATCAGGACGACGTGCTGCGGATCGAGGCCGAGGAGCCGCCGTTCTACATTGGTCCGGACACTCGGCCACCGCGCAACCAGCAGGGAGGCGGGTTGGGCCGGCGGCTGAAGGCGAACTTCGAGGCTCTTCGGCGCCCTGCGCGTTATCAAGCGCCCGCGGCGCCGGCGCGCAACGCGGCCGCGCAAGTTCGAGCCAACGGCGCCATCCGCCAGGCCGCCTACGCCCGGCCTGCGGCCGGCCCACCGCCCGCCCGGGCCGCCACGTTGCCTGTAGAACCTCCTCCTTTGCCCAGCACGCGCGTGCGGGTCGCCGAGCTCGCCGGTTCGATGCTCTGGGCCGCCCCGGTACTCGCACTCTTGACGGTCCCCGCCGCCGCGATTCTCGACATCAGTCCGAGCGCTCAGCTCCAGCAATTGGGCTATCTCTACGGCATGGGACTTCTGGGAACATGGATGGCTTTGATTCCCGGCAAGATCGTCGAGGCCCGCAAGATCGAGGGCACCACCCGCCGGCTCGTCGCGTTGGCGTCGGGCCTGCTCGTGGGTGCCATTGGCATCATCCTGGCACGAAGCCTGCGACTGGGGATCGAACCTCAACGAGAGTTTTTGCGCAGTCCCCTCGAAACGCCGAGTTGATTTACTTTGGAGCGCTCTACACGGTCATGGGGAGCTGGACGACAGTCACCAGCCGTGCTCGGTCGGCGCGGTTCCGGATCATGCCGATCGCTTGGACGAGCTTGCTGGCGGCCTGCCTGATGCCGCTCTGGCCGTATGTTCGCCAAGACGGCATCGCCATCGCTGCCTTGATCGCCACGACTGTGCAGTTGGTGAGTCCCTGGAATGAGGCCGCTGCGCTCTACGCCCGGTACGTCCGCGCCAAAGACAAGCAGAAACGCCAGGGCAAATTCGTGTAGCCGCTGTCGCGGCAGGGCGCCGGTTAGTAAGCCGGCGCGATCGCCGCAGGATCGAGACGCTTTCAAGTAAACAGGCCACTTGCCGTTACGGGGTGGGACTCCAATGAAACGGTTTTTCCTGTTCGTGATCGTGCTGATGGTAGTGAGTTGTATGCTGGCGCGGCACCGCAAGCTGGAATCGCTGCCCGCCACGCGGTCACACGTACCGGGTATCGACCACGACGATCACGCTAGATGGCGCACGGCCTCCGAGAAACGACTGAAGACGCGGCAAGCCTTGGCCGAAGCGCGGCACGCGGTGGCCGAGGCGCGCAACCAGGTGCGCCAGGCTTTTGCCGAGGCGGGCGCCGAGCTGCGCCGGGCACTCGACGAGGTTGGTGTATCTGTCGACTCGGAAGACGACTCGGTCGCACAGGCGAGGGGGGTGCAAGGGACCCAGCCGGCAGACGACGAACCGCAGCCCGCGCCGATCTTGGTGCAAGGGCGCGTGGGCGAGGCTGCGCCGCAGCCGCCGGCAGCCCCTGCTTTGCCAGCGCCACCGGCGCCGGCCGAGCCCGTCGCAATGGCCGTGCTCGGCGGATCCGACACGTCCGTCGTCCTCAGCGACCTCTCGGCGACCGGCAAGCGAGCCGAGGCTGATGCGCGCAACAAGCTCGAGGCCGAGGTGAGCAAATGGCTTCAGCCCGATGTCCCTAGCTCGTGGTCGCCCCCGCAACGATTGCTGGACTCCATGGTCCGCGACACGTGCATCGAGCGGGTTGGCAAGGAATACGGCGAGCAGGGCACGGTCTACCTGACGAAATTGACGGTCGACTCCTCGCCCAGGCAGCGGGCCGCTTTTATCGCGGATTACAACCGAGAAATCGTCCAGCGAAGAATGGTCACGCTGGGGGGCGTGCTCGCATTCGTGCTGACTTGCTTGGGCGCGATATCTTGGTACATTCGCACCGATGAGGCGACCAAGGGCTACTACACCAACCGGCTCAGGTTACTCGCCGCCGCCGGCGTCGGCGCCGCCGGCGTGATCATCTACCAGATGGTGGTCTGAGCCGGCAGCCGGTCGACGCCCTCCGCTAATCCCCTGATGATGAGATCTACACTTAAAAAAGGTCTCGATGGGTAAGAAGGGAGAGGATAGGCAAGCGGTCTCGACAATGTTTACAATCAGGCGTTGAACTTGGTGCAAAAGCCGGACCGGCAGCGACGCGGACTTACCCCATGGCAGCCACCGAGACCGACGCCCTTTTAGTCCGGCAGGTGCGCGCCGGCGACGCCGAAGCGTGGCGCCGGCTGATTGAACGGTTTGAGGGCCGATTGCTCGCCTTCGTCGATAGCCGGCTGCGCGACCGTGCGGCCAGCGAGGACGTCGTCCAGGAGACATTCATTGGCTTCCTGACCAGCTTGCCGCACTACGACGAGAAGCGCGACATGGAGGCCTATCTATTCTCGATCGCGGCGCACAAGCTCACCGACCACTTGCGCAAGCAAGGACGGCGGCCAATCGACCAGTTTGGATCAGACGACCACGGCCGGCCGCTCGAGGAAGTACCGGGCGGCGAGCGAGCCGCATCGAGCATCGCGCGGAGCGGCGAGCGCCGCAAGGCAGAGGAGCAGCTCCTCACGGACGCCATGGGCCAGCTCGTCCGTGAATGGCTGCATCGAGCCGACTACGATCGGCTGCGCTGCATGGAGCTTTTGGTCGTCAAGGGATGGGCCAACAAAGACGTCGCGAAGTATCTTGCGATTACGGAACAGGCGGTCGCCAGCTACAAGTTCCAGACGATCGCCCGGCTCAAGGAGATGGCCCGGCGCGCCGGGCTCTCATTTGAAGAACTGGGCGGAGGTTGACCGAACATGAAAGGCCAGATTCGGGGCAAAGATCAGACCAAGGGAGAAGAGAAGGGTCAACCCGCCGATCCCGGTCGCGCTCAGCGGCCCGCGCCGACGGCTGCGCTCTCTCCGATCGACGACACGATGCTGCGAGATTACTTGGCCGATGCCCTGGCGCCGGCGGCCTCGGCGCGCGTCGAAAAGGCACTGCGCGACTCGGCCGAGCTCCGAGCACGGCTTGAAGACGTACGGCAGAACCGCGCGGATGCGCAGCTCCACAGCTTGGGGGCGATCTGGCACCGCTCGCGCTTGACCTGCCCCAACCGCCAGCAATTGGGAAGCTTTTTGCTCGATGCGCTCGCCCCCGAATTCGCGGCTTATCTGACGTTTCATCTCGAGGTTGTCGAGTGCCCGTTCTGCCAGGCCAACCTGGCCGACTTGCAAGCGCAGTCGCAAGCCGCCTCGGCGGCGAGCGCCTCGAAGAGTCGCCAGCGGCGAATCCTTCAGTTCAGCCGCCATCTGTTGGGCGAAGACCAGCGAAGCTGACGCGCCGCAGAGAGCTGGGGCTAAAACCCCAAGATCGTGGCGCAGCAGCGGCCCGCTTCGCGGGCTTCGCAAACCGACTCGAACCGCGTAATGCCCAGTGTGTCTATGTCCGATGGCCGCCGACCGCCTCGAGACTCTTGCGCGGCGGACGAGGCTCCGGCAAGCTCAGTCTCCATCTCGCGAAGTTCCTTGCTCTCGGTCTTGCTCCGCCAGACCGCCCAGGCGACGCCGGCGATGCAGGCGAGACCGATCAACTTGAGCCAGAGTGCGTGTGTCTCGGACCACGTGATGATGGGCACGATCGCCAGGAGCGAGACCATGTTCATGACCTTGATCAACGGATTCAGGGCAGGTCCAGCGGTATCTTTCAACGGATCGCCGACGGTGTCACCGGTCACGGCCGCCTTGTGAGCCTCGGAGCCCTTGCCGCCGTAGATGCCGTCTTCGATCAGCTTTTTGGCGTTGTCCCACGCGCCGCCGGCGTTGGCCATGAACACAGCGAGAAGCTGGCCGACGATGATCATCCCAGCGAGATAACCACCCAGTGCCTGCGCCCCCAGGAAGATGCCGACCAGGATGGGCATCAAGATGGCGATGCAGCGCTGGGCCGATCAGCTCGGCCTGCGCCGCAGCGGTGCAAATATTGACCACGCGTCCATAGTCGGGCTTCTTGTTGCCGGCCCAGATCTCCTGGTCCCGGAACTGCATGCGGCACTCCTTCACGATCAGGAATGCCGCCCGACCCACGGCGCGGATGAGCATCGAACTGAACAAGAGCGGCACCACGCCGCCGATCAGGGCGCCAACGAACACCTGGGGATAGGCAATCGACAGCGTGCCGGCTTCAGACGTGTATTGCGCGACGGGTCATCTCGCCGATTTTGTCCTCGCTTTTGACGGCCAGCACCGCGATGAAGCTGGCAAAGAGGCTCACGGCCGCGATCACGGCGCTGCCAATTGCGATTCCCTTGGTCTCGGCCTTGGTCGTGTTGCCCACAGCGTCGAGATCGGCGAGGATTTGGCGGGCGCGCCGGTAGTTCTCTTCGCCCATCTCCTCGCGGTCGTACCCCATCTCGCCGATGCCGTTGGCGTTGTCGGCAACCGGGCCAAACACGTCCATGCTGATGGTGTTGCCGGTCAAGGTCAGCATGCCGATGCCGCACATCGCCACGCCGTAAGCCACGAAGATCGGTGATCGCGCCGCTGTAGATCAAGACCGAGAGCAGAATTGCTCCGGCAATCACCAGCGTAGCGACGACCGCCGACTCATAACCGACGGCGAACCCCTGGATGATGTTGGTCGCGTGACCGGTCGTACAAGCCTTGGCCAGCGATTTGACCGGCTCGTACTGTGTGTGCGTGTAGTAGCTGGTAACCTTGTTGAGCACGATGGCCAGGACGATGCCGATCAAGCAGGTCCAGGCCGGGCGCATGTCGAGCCCTTCGAGGCCCAAGCTGGCCCACTTCGGTAAGCCCCCGTCGAACAGGCTGCCCTCGAATTCGTGGATCTTTGCGCTGAATTCCGCCTTGTACTTGGCCGGCAGTTTCTCCTTGTCGAGCTGGTGTGTGGCCTCGAACGTGTCCTTGACCGCCCGGAATCTCGGATCGAGCTCTGCACTTCCCAGCGCCTGGGGATACTCGGCGTAGTATGTCTTATCGAACCGGAGATAGCCAAAGCCCAGGAGCACGAAACCGACCACGCTGAAGATCGAGCCCAGCACAAAGCCTCGGTGGACCGAGTGCAGGGCCTCGTCGCTGGTGCTATTGGGCCCAGCCTTGACCGTGTATGTGCTCCAGATCGATCCGAGCACTCCGATGGCCCGAACCAACAGGGGGAAGATAACTCCCTTGTGACCGAAGCTGGCATAGCCCAGGATCATTGCCGCGACGATCGTGACCTCGTAGCTTTCGAAGATGTCGGCGGCCATGCCCGCGCAGTCGCCGACGTTGTCGCCCACGTTGTCAGCGATCGTGGCCGCGTTGCGCGGATCGTCTTCGGGGATGCCGGCTTCGATCTTGCCGACAAGGTCAGCGCCGACGTCGGCAGCCTTGGTGTAGATGCCGCCGCCGACTCGCATGAAAAGTGCGAGAAGGGTGCCGCCGAAACCGAAGCCCAAGAGCACCTCATAAGCGTGCTCGCCAAACATCATGAAGATGAGCGTTCCACCGAGCAGACCCAGTCCGTCAGTGAGCATGCCGGTGACCGTACCGGTGCGGTAGCCGATTTGTAGAGCGCTCCCGTAACTGCTCCGGGCCGCCGCCGCCACCCGGAGATTGCCGCGCACTGCCAAGCTCATGCCGACAAAGCCGACGAGCCACGAGAAAGTCGCGCCTGCAAAAAAGGCCGCGGCTCGCCCGATTGCCACCGCCTGCGTCCCCTCGGTCGTAGCCCAGATGATCCCTGTGAGAACCAGCATACCGACGATGATCGCCCGGAATTGCCGCGTGAGGTAAGCATTGGCTCCCTGCCGAATCGCCGCCCCGACCTCGCGCATTCGCGGCGTCCCTTCGTCGGCCCCGATGACTTGCGTCATCAGCCCCAGCGCGTACAGGAGGCCCGCAACCGCCACTAGCAGCACGACCCAGAGAGCAATTTGTTCCCTGATGTCGTAGGCTGGGTCGCTCATGAACGAGAACAGACGAACTTCCTTCGGCGCGGCCGGGTTCGCTCGCAAGCGCTTCGCGACCGCTGCCTCGGCATCGCCCGCTGCCGGCGCGGCTGCTTGTTTCACCGCTGGCGCCGCCCCAGCCACCTCCTTCTTGACGGCCTCCTGGGCTCGTATCCCACCGGGCACAGCCAGCAGGACGACACCCAAGGTCACGTACCGAATGAAACGCCAACACTGCATGATCCTGCACTCCCTGGAGTTGTCACCACAAAGCTACGGGGGACATACAGTAGCATAGAGCCGAAAACGCATTCAATGCGCGTATCCCAGGCTTTCGTGTCCTTCGCGCCAACACGCATGATTGCAAAGTTCCCGTGCGTTTGTCGTGGGAAGCCCGAGGGATAACGTCGGCGCGCCTCTTAGTAACCCGCGCTGGACCTGGGAAACTGGCTGACGTCGATGTAAAGGTACGATCCGCCTGTCGTCGTCGCAAGCCGGGCGAGTGGAGTGCGCTGACCCAGCTCAGTACCGCGCCCGAACTCGACGGCCTGGATTCGCGTCGAGCCTACTTCCTTGAGGATCTCGTTGACATCTCCGTTGCTCATCAGGTCTGCATCGGTGAGGAAGAAGACGACTTCGGGCTTCAGGGCAAGTGCCGTCCTGAGCGCCAGCATATGGTCGGTCCCGCCATCTGGTGCGATTGCTGCTAATTGTGTCTGCACCCGCGCTTTGTTGGCGGCCGTCGCCGCCATCATGCCCCGTTGCCCCTGCTGATCGGCCAGCAGGCGCGCTTGCAGATTGTAAAAGATCACCGCGAACTGGCCATCCGGCGCAAGCTGGCTGATACTGGCGAGCATTTCGCGTTTGGCTACTTCAAGAGAGTTTCGGGTCGCCATGCTGCCGGAGCAATCGATGACGTAGGCGAACGAGTGCGCATGATCGCGGGCGCCAAAGAACTGTGTGCCGGGGCCAATTCCCCGGCCCGCTCCCCCGCCCGAGCCGCCACCGGCACCTTCGTTCCCGCCCAATCCTGAGCCGGGAATCAACCCTTGGCCCGTGGTCTGAGGTCCTGGAAGAGCACGCTGGAGTGGCTCGCTCGACTTGGGTTGTGCACTCGGCAGGATCTCGGCTACGAGAGCGTCTGCCACTGGGTCGCGAGTTGCGCCCCGAGGTTTTGTCCCATCGGACGGCGCAACAAAGGCGATGCTACCGAGTCCACCCATTTCTCCTGGGTTTCCGCCGCCCTGACCGGGCGAATTCGGCACATCGGCGCGGTTGTCGACCGGGTCGACCTCGGCGTAAAGCGCCTTTGCCCGCGGCGGGGGGGCTGGCAACACCGCGTTCAGCGCGGTTAATGAAGCCAACAACAGCAACAACGCATGGACCAGCGCTGAGCTGCCCAGTGACCGTGGGTCGGTTAGCGGACTTTCGCGAAAATAAACGCGATGAATCGAGCGCGGAATCAGCAGTTCCTGCCACCGCCAACGTGTTTGCTTTCCCATAGCTCACCTTATTTGGTAGATCACGGCTCTGGCGTCTGATCGATAAACTCAAGCGTCGGATCAGCCGTGTCCTGAAGCTGCATTCGCCGAGGCGCCGTCCGCCGACGGAACGAGAATTCGAGGTGCCGCCGCGCGAGCAGGCTTCCGACTACGGCCATCAGCAGCAGTGCGATCAACCAGCTCGCCGGCGACCACGTTCGCAGGGCGAGCGGGTTCTGGGCGGCTATTGCGCCGCTGGCGACCGCCGAGCGAGCGCCACCTGTTTGGTTAGTCCCAGGCACGATCACCGGCGGTTGGTCACCGACAATCAGGGGTGCCATTCGTGCGGCATCGCCGGCCGTGTAGCGCACGATTTTGAGGAATGTTCCCGTGAAATGCACGCTCATCCCCGGTCCAGGAAGCGGCCGCATTGTGCCGGCGGCCGCACGGTTAGCGATCGCACCAGCGGATGCGGGCGTATCGCGACCCTGTGGAACAACCAGGCAAAACGGGTCGCCCACGGTTGAATTGATCCAGATCTCCGCGAGGGCGGGAAATTGGCCGACTGGGCCCTGGCGAAAGATCCGCGAAACGCGGCCGTCCACCGTGACGCGCCGTCCGCGGAAGCGGTCGCTGCGCTCCCAGAGGTCTCTGAAACCCACCTTCAGCGGCGGATCCGTCGCCTCAGCCGAATCTGCAATTGCCTTCCCCGAAAGAGCCGCGCGATAGGCGGCAAGATCGGCGAGCGTGAGCTGTGAAATCGTCTCAAGCGCGTCGTCCACCGCCCCGGCACACAATCCAATTGCGACCGAAACCGCCGTCGCCAAGGCCGCGATGAGCAACGTCACTTGCTTCACGGCAAGCCTCCCGATGGGAGTCGCGGTCCCGGCAGCGGCGGCGTGGCGCCGGGCTGACTTAGCCGGATCGCGGCAACGCCTGCCGATGAACAGGTCGCGACGATCTGAGCCGCCAGCTCGTAGCGCAACTGGTCGTCCGCGACGAGCCGCACGCGCAGGGGACGGCCATCCAGAAGCTGTGTGTAGCGGCGGAGCCGATTTCCAAGTGTCGCCAGGTCGGGCAGGGGGGCGTCGCCCAGCCTGAGGGCCTTCAGGTCGCCCACGTCGTCGGCAAAGGCGCGGACCAACAGGTCGTTTTCCAGGTCCGAATCGACGTTTCGAGCAGCCTTCGGGTGTGCTTCGCCGCGCGGGGCCGCGGGCAAGGCCACCGGCGTCGCCGGGAGATCGAGCTCGAGGTGAGTCTCAGCGGACGGAGCCCGAAACGTGATAATGAAGAACGCCAGCAGTTGAAACGCCATGTCCAGCATCGGGGCCGCGGGAAACGGAACTTCCTCGGGAGCCCCGGGCCGATACTTACGTCGCTCAACTTGGCCGGCCGGCTCAGCAGGAATGACCGCCGACGGCCCGATCGAGCTCATTCCTGCTACGCTCCCGTGAGTCATGGCGATTTAGTCCGTAAAAGGACCAGGCTGAAATGCGCGAAGCCCTTATCTTGAGCCTCGGCCACGGCCCGGCGCACGGCCCCATAAGACGCGGCGCGATCGGCCCGAAGCACCACAACAGTCGGCAGTTCGTGCGCCGACACACCGGCGCTCGAAAGCGTTTCCAGCCCGGCGCGTCGACGCTTCGCCTGGTCGGCCCACCACGCTTCAGCCGACTCCTCGTCGAGCGCACGCCCATCGACCAGCAGTCGTCCCTGGGCATCCATCGCGACTGCCAACCGGTCGAGCGCGAGCTCGGCCCCCGGAAGCGCCGCCGGCGCCACGGGTAGTCGGATCGCCTTGTTCTCTCCTTCCAGCCGCGTGCCGAAGTGAACCAGCATCATGAAAAAGGTGATGAGCTGGAGCACGACGTCCAACAACGGAGTCAGGTTAGGGACAAGCACACTGGAAGTGTCAGTTCGCCGCCGCCGCGGCATGTTACCCTCTCGCAAACAGTTCCCGGCCAGCCTGTCTTCTTCACGTGAGTGGTTACTACTGACTACTGGCTACTGACTACGGCTCCCTGCGCCGGCTCAACGGGCGGGAGCGAGGCGCGCGGTGGATTGGCCCCGGCCGCCGCCATCGCGGCGCTGACGGCGAACGGGTGAGGATGCACGGCCGGCGTCGGAGGGACTGTCACACCCTGTGGGGCCGCTGCTGCGCCGTAGCGCGCGCTCCAGCCCCCGCGATCCGCACTCCGGGGGCAAATTGTTCGAGCAGCGGCTCGGCCGCCAAGCCTACCTCGAGCGACAGCCGCGCGATCCGATTTCGATACAGTGCGTAAAAGAAAATCGCAGGAATCGAGATCGCGATTCCCTCGAACGTCGAGTAGAGGGCCGTCGAAATCCCCGCGGCAAGCTGCCCAGCCTGCGGCGTCGTACCTTCGATCGCAAGCACGCGAAACGAAATGATCATGCCGTAGACCGTTCCTACCAACCCGATCATCGGACCGAGCGTTCCGACGGTAGCCAGGTAGGTTGTGCGGTGCTCCATCTCCATGGTGACATCCTCGTTCGCCAGCTCCATGGCTCGTTGCGCCTGTGCCATGCCCGCGGGCAGCTTCCGCACCCCGGAGGCGAGCACACGAGCCAGAAACGACGCATCACTGGCGATACGCTGGTATGCCTCGTTGTATCGCGTCTGGTCCAACAGTTCTTGCACATACCGCACCAGCTCACTCGGAATAGCGACCTGCGTGCGGTAATAAATGGCCATCCAGACCACCAGCGCGGTGAGGTAAAACGACATGAGGACGATCACGATCGTGACGATCACGACCGGCGCCGAGGCATTGCCGATTGCCGTCAGGAAGGACTCGGAAGTGCTATTGCGCCCTGCGCTGGCTGCGTCGCCGCCGGCCTCATCTTCATTGCCATTTGTACCGATCGCGCCGGCACCGCTGGAACCTGCTGCAGTCGGCGCCCCTGAAGACCGTCCTTCTTGGCCAAATGCGAGCGCAACACCGACCGGCCATGGTCCCCACAAACCCACGCAACCAATGAGCAGCAGCCCGACCGCCGCGCGGAAGACTCGGCCGCCAGCAATCTGGACGATCCGTGGGCAGTACGGTTTCCCCATAAAAGCTGTCCTCCTCCCGGCTTTCAGCTTATCGAAACGGAGCGCGCCGAACAACGCGTCGTGGTGCACAGAGCGCGCCCGAGTCTTGTCCTGTAGCCCGGAATTCGTGTCGCCGACGGGAATCGACGGCTGAAATGCGTCGGTCGCGCTCGGGGATCGCGCGGCCCCGAGATCGCGCCCTCCGGGCGTTCCCTGAGGCCGCGCCAGCCCGATACGCAATCTCAGCGTCGCGATAGAGTCGGCGGTTTATCTATGGCTGGGCGACACGCAGATGAGGTATACCCGCCCGGGGCAGCGGGCCGCGTCAAGCAAGGTGATCTTCAACGCGGTGGCGAAGAGCGGCAACGTAGCTGACCAGATGGTCCAGGCGGTGATGGCGCAGACGGTGCTGAAGCTCGACGATGAGCTTGTGGACTTCGATGATCTCTGCGTGGTTGTCGTGGAGGGTTGCGTCAGCATCCGATTCTTCGTTTGCTCGGACGAGGCGGTGCGCACGAATGGCCAGGTCGCGCAGGGCAGAGCTGAGCTGAGCGGCGTCTTGATCATGGCCGTCAAGATGACGCCGGGGAGGCTTTCGCAGAGCTTGTCGCGCGTTTTTTACGATCATTGCGTGCCTCGCAATCTTGAGATCCGTTGTGAGCTTAGCTCGATTACCGCGGACTTTAGTTGCTGCTGATGGTGATTCGTAGGTCGGGCCTTTTTCTTCGTTCTTGTTCGAGCGGCCCCACGCGTTGCCCTTGCATATTTACTGTTCAGACGCATCAACGCTCGGATTTGTTCGCGGCGGTGCCAGACTCGAAATCGTTGTGCGAGCGCAAAGCCTTACGGGCAATAGCCGCCAGGAACTCTTAAAAGTTTCAGGCTGGTCGCTGGCTGGCAAACGCACGCTGGGATTGAAGCCACCGGCGTGCGACCTTGGCGTCTTCAAAGGCGACAACACGGTCACCGAAGATCTGATAGGTCTGGCAACCCTTGCCAGCGATCAAGAACGACGTCGCCGGCTCGAGCGTCGGCGAGTGCGGCCTCGATGGCGGTTCGGCGGTCCAGTTCGACGCGCACACGGCCGGGGCGGCAGAAGCCCGAAAGCAGGTCTTCGAGTACTTGGCTGGGATCCTCCGATCGAGGGTTCCCCGTCGTCAGGATCACGCGGTCGGCGCCGAGCTCAGCGACTTCACCCATCCGCTTGCGATTTACAGGGTTTTCGCCGCCGTCGGCACTCATCACACAATGGACGCGGCCTGTCGCGATCGCTCGCAAGGCAGAGAGGGCTTCGCCGAGGGCCTCTGGTGTTTGCGCGGCGTCGATCCGGACGTCGAAGTCTTGTCCGACGGCGACCATCTCGAGTTGCCCGGCGACGAACCGCGTCGCCTCGAGCCCTGCTACGACAGCGCTGGGGTCAAGCTCGAGTCCCCAGGCAAGCGCGGCCGACGCGACCGCGCATTGCACCGCCCGCGGACCGATCAGGGGCAGGTGCACCTCCAGCTCGTGGTCGAAGCCGTGGATCAACATCCGGGTGCCGGATGCGTCCAACCACAGTAGCTCGGCAGAGACCTGGACGTCCAGTTGGGACGGGTGCGCGGGTGCCATAGCAAACGCGACTCGTCGCGCGCTCAGGTTGAGCCCGCCGAGCAGCTCGGCGTTGGGATCGTCGGCATTGACGACGGCAACACCCCCCGGCACGACTTGGTGAAAGAGCTTCGCGATGGCGCGACGTTGTTGAACGAGCGCGCTGTCGGGAAAGCCAGCCGGCACGGCGATATCGGTCACAACTGCGCCTTGAAACCAGACCCCTTGAAAGGCTCGTTGGGCGAGGGCGTCGACCGAGACTTCGAGCACTCCTGCTCTGCACCCGCGTTCGACCATTTCGCCGAGCAGGGCTGCGACGGCGGCAGCGCGGGGACCGCGGCCTCCCGGCCCGACATCACGGCGGCCCGGCCCGGTGCCGACGGCCGTGTCGCCTCTGGGCCCGGCCGTGCCTGACGACAGGTCGAAACCCGCGCCGACGGCGCGCGTGGTCGTCCCATCGCTGAAGCCGAGCGACCCGACCAGCCCGCACGGACGGCCCGCAGCCGATAGAATCGAGCGCACCATGAGCGAAGTCACTGTCTTACCGAACGTACCGGCCACGCCCAAGGTCACGAGACGGCGCGCCGGTTCGCCGGCGAGGGCATGGCAGATTCGCGCATGGGCGTCGGCGGCGTCGGGAACAACCGCCTGCAACCGACCCGCTTCGGGACAAGGTCGCTCGACTACGACCCCCGCTGCCCCGCGCTCGAGGGCCTCGCGCACAAAGACGTGGCCGTCATAGCCTCGCCGGTCGTCTCGAGTCGCAACGAACACCTGGCCAGGCTCGAGCCGGCGATGATCATCGGTGCAACCGGTGACCTGCCAGTCGGAGCCACCGAGAAACTGGGCCTCAGGGAGCAGCAGCCGCAGGCTTACCGAGGGGAACCCCTTTTGAGGCAGACGGTCAACGAACCAGCGCGCCATCGGCTTGGGCCTCCTTGCTTTCGACGTGTACAGCTCGCGGCCGCATGACGCGCCGATCGGGGGCCGCCCCGACGAGCTCGCGCCATGTTCGGTCCGGTCGAGAGAGCGGACGTCTCGGGTGGGTTCCGCTCCCTGCTCCGGACCTTGCAGCCGCGGCTTGGATCGAAGTCAACCCGCGATCGCGATCCACGAGCCGTTCATCCGCCGCGTTCCGTCGCGCAGGATGCCGTGCCTTGAGAAGGGGAGCATTGTTGGCCAAAGCGCGAAAAAACGCAATGCCAGACTGGCAATGGCTGCCGGATTGCGACCGGGCGCGCCGCAACGAGTATCAAGCCCAGCCCCACGAGCAATAGCAAGGCTGGCACGAACAGGTTGCCGTACGCCTGGGCCAGAAGCGGCATCGGGATCGCCAGGGCCGGAATCAGGAGTACCGCGGCGGCCCATACGACCTTGAGCCGATGCCACCGCGCGTCTGGCGGATTGCTCAGCACGAGGTGCAAGGCCAGCGTCGTGGGATAAATCAGCCAAACGTAGGCGTAGTTAAACGAGAGTGGTGAGAACATCACCGTCAGCAACACGACCAGGGCAAATTCGATCGCGTCAGTTTGCGGCGTTCGTCGATCCTTGGACGGCAGTACGGCAGCAACGAAGAGGCACAAGAGCAGGATCGCAGCCCCGGTGACCGCGGTCACGCCGCGAAAGCTCAGGTCGACGAAATTGATCCTCCATGCAGTGCGCAGGGCCGGCTCGGCGCCCTGGAGAACATCATCCCACCGCGGAGCGCGCTCGAGGAGCGCCGGTGATCGCATTGGCCGTCGCCGGCTCATGCGTCGGCACGGCCTGGCCCGCGGCAGGGGCGCCCTGCTGAGCGACTGGGGCGTGAGGCTTCAAGAACGACAGCAGGTCGGTCGAAGGGTCGAGCGGCGGCGCGCCCTGCACCTGCCGCGCGCCGCCGCGCGACTTCCGCGCGAGGACCGCTTCGCCGTCGGCCGGTACGTCTCGCAGCAGGCGATGCGCCAGCGCCATGATCGACTGGTTCTTGTAGCTGTACGAGCGGAAGGGGCGTTGTGCAATGCCATGTGAGTTGTACGTGAGGAGCATGCCCTGCGACCACACAACCAAGTCGTCGACCGTCTGGGCGGGCGTACGGAAGGGCAGAGGGGCGATGAGCAGCCAGGCGGCCAGCACCGTTACAGTCGAAGCGCAGGCTTTCCACATCCGCCGGTACAGCAGGTAACCCAGGGCGAGAATCGGAAACGCTTTGATTGCCGCCGCGGTGGCGAGGAAGGCCCCAGCCGAAAGGTCGCGTTTCAGTCGCAGGCATGCAAACGCCCCGAGCACGAGCGCTAAGAGAAGTAGGTTAGGCTGTCCAAGCAAGTAAATGTTGTAAATCAGCACAATCGTGGAGAGCGTTGGAACGATCACAATCAGCGGATGCCTGGGGGCTTTCGACCCCGCCGCCAACCACGCCGACAGCACGATGCAAGCCAGCCACGACAACGAGTTGGCGAGCACCATGGCCAGAAGCGCGCCGTACGGGCCGAGCATGCTCACCCACGCCAGCATCGCGGCGGCCGATGGTGGATACATGAACGGAAAAAGCCGGCCGGTCTCCGGGCGCGGATAGATGTCGAGCCCCTGGCGCACCGCCAGCCCAACCTGGTACCACAAGCCATAATCTTTGGTCGACCAGCCTAGAATCAGGTTGGCGATCGGAACCGCCGAAAAAATGACCATCGTCGCCAAGAGCGCACCCCACCAGGCACGCTCGATTCGTGCCCACCACGCGGCCCAGTCAGATGGCTGCACGGTACCGGTATCCGGGCCGCGCGTGCCGCTTCGGTCGGCGCGGCCGAACGATGTTCCCCTGTCGACCCGCGCGACACCGCCGCCATTCTCTGAGGTCATGTTGGTCGGCTCTCCAGCGGGCCAAGATTGGGAGAAGCTGCGGACACGTCCTCGCGTCTCGCCGCCGCGTTTGGCATCCTTGCGCGGCAATCGCACCCCCATCCGCGGCCCCAAACTCCGTGCGCCGATTGATCGGTCCTGTCTTCCGGAACCGGCCACGGCGGCGAATCCTAACTCAGTTCGCGTTTTTCGAGAACGGCAATGCGGACAGTTTGTCACCGCAGGCTGAGCGAACCAAATGCCGCGATGAGCGCACCAGACGGCCCGGCGTCAGCGATCACACAAGGGCAAACGGCGCGGGAGCAAGCCCAACGGAGATGGGGCGTCGGTCAAACCGCGCTTCCCGGTTTGAAGCTCCGCGACAACGCCCGTTCGAGCTGGTCGGCAATCTCCATGCCCAACCCAAAGAGCTCATGCTTGAGTTCGGCGGGGTCTTCGAAGTTAAGCTGGTGGCTGCGCGGCGCATGCCACAACACGTAACGGGTTGAGCTGACAAAGTCGAGATGAGCAATCACCAGGCTGTTATCGTGATAGACCCAAATGGCGATGAACGGCTTGGCGGACGAACCCTTGGTCCGGATCGATGGGGTGGTGAGTTCGATCTGTTTGTTGCGCATGCCCTGGATCGCGATTTGCCCGGCGCTTCGGCCGCGAATCGAGGGAATGACAACAAGGCGATACGGTCCAACCGGAACAGGGCGGTGCCCGGCCGGTTTGGCGCCAGGCTTTGCCTGCACCTGGCTTTGCAGCGCAGTGAGCGCTTCCTTCCAAAGCTCGTGCAGCTCGCCCTGTGAGAAGCGGAGCGGGTTGGGATCGACCAGAGGGAGCACGCCCTTGCCCCTTTCTTCCTTCGCGGGCTCGGCGGCCAGATCGACGAGGCTCACACGGCTGCCGGTAAGCGCGGCGGTCAGGCGGTCGGTTTCATCAGGGGCGTCCGGAGCAAACGGATCGGCGTCCTCATCGGCGAGGCGAGGATTTTCGTCAAAGAGGTTAAGTGACTCGTCGAGCTGCGCGACCAAGGGCGCGGGCACAGCGCGGTCGAGAGCGCGGTCGAGGCCTACGCCGGCATCAGGCAGCCGCAGCCGGCCGCTAATGTAATCCCAAAACGCCTCGGTGCGGTTCCGTATGCGACGATGCCAGCGGGCGCGTTCGATCAAGGGATAGACGACCTCGGGCCACAATCCCGCGGTGGCGGGTTCGCGATGCGCGTTCACCGTGGCGTAGCGGAGCACCGCCGTGCGAAACTCGACCTGGTCGCGCCAAACCTCAGTAACGCGGTTCCAGCGCTCTACCAGCACGTCGTCGACCTCGGTGCGGGCAGGCGCGAGCAAAATCAGGTCTTCCAGTCGCGAAGGCATCAAGCCGGGGTTCAGGGTCCCCTTGGGATCGAGCATTCGTTTACTGGCATATCTGCTGGCCTTGGCGATGGCACGGCGGGTCTGTCGAAAGAGCTTGCGCTGGGCGGGCGTGGCGCGGCAGGCCAGGTATTTCGCGACAACAACGGGTGACAGCAGGTGGCGGACTTCGATCTTCTTGTCGAGGAGAAGGGCGGCGTCGCTGATCGCTTCGTCGGTCGCGCCGGCCAACAGGACGTAGGTCAGTCCCAGGAGCAAGCGTCCGCGGTCGGCGTTCCTGGGCTCGAGTGGCCGCCTCAGGAAAAGGCCGCGGCGGCGCGAGCCACTCAGGAGATAGGCAAGGTAATGACCGTGCAGATAGCGTTCGTCGGGCGTGAACATGATGGGGTCGGCGAGGACGACCTCGATCATTCGGCGCGCGAGCGGCGAATGGATCAAGGCCGTGAGTCCACCGGTGGCGCCAACCATGGCTCCGGCGAGCTGGGAGGGACTAGCCTGCGAGAGTACAGCAGCAGCCGGAAGAATCGTCGAGGCTGATGATGCCGAAGGGCTCGCAACGGTCATGCGCGTGTCGCCGGCTTGAACGGAATGCAGAGTGGCGACCGTCGGCGTGGCCACCGGCATGCTGCTGTGTGGCTCGGTTACCGCGGGCGTCGTCAGCCCGATTTTGGTCGTTGTGCTCGGCGCGGGCGCCGCAGCCGGCTCGGAACCTGCTGCCGCACCCGCGCGGCCGCGAGCGCGCAACCGATCGATCTCTTCCCGCAACGCTTGCGCGATGACCGCTCCCGAGCCCGGCCGCTGCTCGGGCTGCTTGGCCAAAAGCGCCAAAGCGAGCGCCTCCAGCTCCGGCGAGACAAGTGGGCTTCGCGCCCGCGGCCGCTCAGGCTCGACCGAATAGTGTTGCGACATTACCGAAATCGACGAACCCGTAAACGGCACACTCCCGGTCGCCGACTCGTAAATCATCACGCCCAACGAGTAAAGATCGGTGCGGTAGTCGAGCTTCCCAGCACGAGTTTGCTCAGGGCTCATGTAATGCGGCGTCCCCCGGACTTGGCTCGTATGATCGCCTCGCTCGGCCATCATCGAGAGCCCGAAGTCCGACAGCTTCGGAACGTCCGTGGTCGTCAACAGCACGTTACCTGGCTTGACGTCACGGTGGACAACGCCCTGGTGGTGGGCATAGTCGAGCGCGTCGGCCACTTCGGCCAGGATCTGCAACCGCTCGGCAATCGAGAGGTGCCGCCACCTCTTCGAGTAACTCGTACCGTTAACCTCTTCCATGACCAGGAAGTACGCCGCGTCCGCCTGGCCGAGGTCGTAGATCCGTACGACGTTTTCATGGAGCAACCGTGCGGCAATCTGCGCTTCCAGCCGGAGCTTCTTGCTCACCTCGTCGCCGCTTTGCTCCCTGAGCACCTTGATGGCGACCTTGCGCTCAAGGAGCTGATCGGTGGCCGAGTAGACCGCCCCCATGCCGCCCCGGCCGAGCTCTTTCTCCAGCAGGAATCTCTGGTTGAGCGTCGTGCCAATGTCGATCACCATGAGGCTCCCATCGCCGATCAGGTCGTCTTCAGCCCGAAGAACGGTTGTCTGCGAAGTGCCAGCGCTTGCCGCGACGTGACCCGCTCGCGACCACGGGGTCAAGTGCGTCCACTTCATGTTAAGGTTTCATGTCGCCGGGTACAACGATGCGCCTTTGGCCTTCGCCGGGGCATTCCCGCGCTATCGCTCTGAGCGAGTGGCGTCACGGGAATAATTGGCTAAACGGGCTCTTGGCCGTGGTACGGCAGGCGCTGGCTGCGATTTGCTAGTGAAAACCGCGCTGACTTTCGTTTTACTGGCAAAGTGAACGATCGACTGTCATACCGCAGGAGACGACCACGATGAAGGGCATGGGACGATTCAAACTGACCGACGCGCTGCCGGAGTCGCCGGCGATGGGGGAAACCTTGCCGGTGGAGCACGCGCGCCAGGGTCCGCACCGGGGCGCCGGGGCAAGGCAAAACGCCGGGCGGCCGGCGCCAAGGAGAAGAGCTCTTTGACCGGTGCGGCAGCGGCCGAACAAGTACGCGAGGCGCGAGAGAGCAAGCAGGCAAAGAATGCCGAGGCGTCCACGCGCGACCGGATGGTCGAGATCGGCCGCGGCAACCAGCAAGCGGGCCGCCAGCGCGCCAAGTAAGGCGACACAAGCGAGCGATACGATGACCACCGTTCAAAGAGGCTTCCACGCGTGGACTTGGGCTTGTCCGGCAGCGTAGTCGCGGTGTTCGGCGCCGCGAGCGGCATCGGCGCAGCGATCGCCCGCGGCTTTGCCGCCGAGGGGTGCGTGTCGCAAGCCTCGATCGTGACCCAGCCGTTCGAGATCTGGCAGCACGGCCGCCGCGATCGGTGGGCCTAGTCGTCGACGTGACTGATTACGCGGCCGTTGGTCGCGCGGCCCGCGAGATCGACGATCGCTGCGGTCGCTGCGACCATATTGTCTTCGCAGCGGGAGCCGGTTCAGGCAAGTTCGGCTTTCCGTTCTGGAATCTCGACCCGGCCGATTGGGACTTCGTCCTCAGAGTGAACCTCGTCGGGGCCGTGAACGTGGCGCACACGTTCGCCCCTGGCTTGGCGGCAGCGGCTCGCGCTGACACCGACATTGCCGTAAGCCCCCCGCGGTCGATGCTCTTTATTTCGTCGGTCGCGGGCCAGATCGGCTCGCAAACCGATCCACCCTATAGCGCGGCAAAGGCCGCATTGATCAATTTCGCGCAGTGTGCTGCCAAGGATCTTGCGCCCTATGGAGTGCGTGTCAACACGCTTTGCCCGGGCATGGTCAAGACCGCACTGAACCGTAGCGTCTATGAAGCTTGGGCTCGTGAACAACCCGAGCGGGAGCGGTTGTCGTACGACGCATGGACCGCCGACAAGATCAAAAAGCTCGTCCCCCTCAATCGCTGGCAAGAACCCGAAGACATCGCCGCCATGGCAGTTTTCCTCGCCTCAAATCAGGGGCGAAACATCACCGGCCAAACGATAAACGTCGACGGCGGGTTCGTGATGCACTGGTAGTCTGTTGCGGTGCGGACGCCAGGCCGGCCTGTCCGAGGCTCTCCACCGCGCGCCGCTGCGCCATGAGTTCCTCTTCCCTCATTCGGCGATCCCGGTATCATCCGCAAACGCCAATACGCGCGGACGAAGGCGGTCCCCCCCTTGCGAAGGGGGGGCCCGGGGGGGTGGGGACGCACAGCCCCCGACAGCGGGGGCGCAGAGCCTCTGCATGCAGTGGGACGCGAGCAGGTTCCGCAGGGAGCCTGGGCACTTGAAAGGCGGAGCGATCAGCCATGGCACGGATCACGTTGGATACCGACCGGTTCAATACGGAGGCAAGCGACGTCGAGTACCGTGGCCTCGAAGCCGGTGACATCATCTATTTCCCGATCTCGTCCCCCCTCCTCCCCGAGCAGGACCGAGCCTTCCTGGTCACGCAGAAGCAGGTCGATGCCGGCTACCACAAGAACATCAGCTACCGGCCGTTTGAGGATAAACTCAAGGGCGTTGATTCGCATGACGTCCAAGAGCGCGCCCGTGTTCACGAAATCATGCGGGGCTACTCCCGGCGCGCTGTCGATTTCATGTCGTCGTTCCTCAAGCATTACGCCCAGAGCTGGAAGGTCGACTTCGCTAGCTTCCGGCCGATCGAGGAAGAGGGGCGCCGGGTGTCGCTCCATTCCCGTAATGACCTGCTCCATTTCGACTCGTTCCCAACTCGCCCATCGCATGGCGATCGACTGCTGCGGATTTTCACCAACATTCACCCCGAGCGCCCGCGCGTCTGGATCACCACGGATCATTTTGAGGCGCTCGCCGGCCGGTTTGCCGATCGGGTTGGGCTGCACCGAAAGCCAAGCCCGCTAGATACTTGGAAGGAAAAGACGACTCGAGCTGCCGCGAGCCTCGGCCTGCCGGTAGTGAGCCGCCCCCCCTACGACCGATTCATGCTCAAGATTCACCACGCCATGAAGGAAGACGCCGCGTTCCAGGGAACATGCCGCAAAGACCGATGGGAGTTTCCCTCCGGCTCAACGTGGATCGTTTTCACGGACAGCGCCAGCCACGCCTGCTTGAGCGGCCAGTTTGCACTTGAGCAGACTTTCATCGTCAGCCGCGCCGGCCTGGTCGCCCCCGAAAAGGCTCCCATCGCCATCCTCGAAAAGTTGGCGGGCTATCCCTTGGCGCAGCGCCTGATGCACAACTGAGCCCGTTTTGACGCGGTGAGGCCGAAATATTCTGCTTTGCCGAATCCTTTGATTCGGTCAATGTCCCTCTCCGCGCTTCCGGCGGGTCGAGAGGCAAACGGCGGCGTGGACATTCAATGGCGACACCTGTATAGTATTTGTTTCGCGACTTCGGAAGCATCAACGTCGACCATCGATAGCAAGAGGATCAACCGGGGATGGCCTCATCGGATATCGTGATCCGGGGGCGCGCGAGCACAATCTGCGTGACGTGTCGCTGGTTCTGCCGCGGGGGAAGCTAATCTGCCTGACAGGGGTATCGGGGTCAGGGAAAAGCTCACTGGCTTTCGACACGCTTTATGCCGAGGGGCAAAGGCGCTATGTCGAGAGCCTGTCGAGCTACGCGCGTCAGTTCCTGGGTCAGATGCCCAAGCCCGACCTGGACCGGATCGACGGCTTGAGCCCGTCGATCTCAATCCAGCAGAAGACGGGCGGTCGAAACCCGCGGTCAACCGTCGGCACGATCACAGAGATCAACGACTACCTGCGGGTGTTGTACGCGCGGGTCGGGGTCGGGCATTGCCCGCAATGCGGGCGACCGGTGGCGGCCCAGACACGCGAGCAGATCGTGGCGCGGGTGCTGGCTGAACTGCCGGCCGGTACATTGTTTCTGGTGCTGGCGCCGGTGATACGGGGTCAGAAGGGGGAATATCGCGACTTGTTCGCCGAGTTGGCCCGTGCCGGGTATGTACGAGCGCGGGTCAACGGCCAGGTGGTGAATCTTTCTGATGAGGTAGCCCTCGATCGGCGGATCAAGCACAACATCGAGGTCGTCGTCGATCGGCTCAAGGCGGGTGGCAGCGACGCGGTCGGTTGGCCGACGCGGTCGAGCAGGCGCTCAAGCTCGGCGACGGAACGGTCATCATCGCGGCTGAGGGGCGGCCTGACCTCTTGCTGTCGTCGCACTACGCGTGCGGCAGACTGCGGCCTCAGCTTCGACCCGCCGAGCCCCCAGCTCTTCAGCTTCAACAGTCCGCAGGGCATGTGTTTGGCATGCGACGGCCTGGGTGTGCGGCACGATTTCGACCCGGACCTCTTGGTCCCCGATCCCGCGCTGTCGGTTTGGGATGGAGCGATCGCGCCCCTCGGGCCGGTCAGCGAGGTGGGGCGGTGGCGCCGGCATCTTTTCGAGGGACTGGCCGCCAACCTCGAGGCCGACCCGGCAGGGCCCCGCAAGGGCTCGATGCTTCGTGGTCCGTGGCGCAACCTGGACGAAAAGTGGCGCCGAGCGTGGCTATACGGGACCGGCGACCGGCAGATCGTCTTCCGCTGGAAGAACCGGCACAAAACGTGGTCGCATGCCGAGAAATGGGTCGGTGTGGCCAACGAACTACTGGCCAAGTATCGCGGCGCGACGGCAGGGCCGATTCGTAACCAGCTCGAGCCGTTCATGCGAAGCGTTTCGTGCCCCGATTGCGCCGGCGCCCGTCTGAATGCCCGTGCGCGCTCGGTCACGGTCGGCGGCAAAACGCTGACTGAAGTTGGTTCGATGCCCATCGGCGACGCTTTGCGGTTTTTTGAAGCGATTGGCGGAGCAGGGCAGGGAGCCAGCGAGGGAATCGCGAGCGGCGCGCCCGGGAGCGGCGCGCTCGATCCGGTGTCTCGAATGATCGGCGAGGAGCTGTTCAAGGAAATCCGCGCGGTTGACTTTCCTCGTCGATGTCGGCCTTCATTATCTGACGCTTGACCGCGCCGCCCCGACTCTTTCGGGGGGCGAGGCCCAGCGCATCCGACTCGCCAGCCAGGTCGGCGCGGGATTGGTCGGCGTGCTCTACGTCCTTGACGAGCCATCGATCGGCCTGCACCCGCGAGACAACGACCGGCTGCTGGCCACCTTGCGCCGGCTTGCTCAGGCGGGTAACACCGTCGTTGTGGTCGAGCATGACGAAGACACCATGCGCGCCGCCGACCACCTGGTCGACTTCGGGCCGGGCCCGGGCGTCAAGGGAGGCGAGGTCGTCGCGCAGGGAACAATCTCCGAGCTGGCACGCACCGGCCGGAGCCTGACTGGTGCCTATTTGTCGGGCCAGAAAGAAATCGCGGTCCCAAGCCCGCGCAAGGCCCCCGATGGCCGGCGCCTCACGATCCGCGGTGCGCGGCACAACAACCTGAGAGCGATCGACGTCTCATTTCCGCTCGGCTTGTTCATCTGCGTGACGGGCGTCTCGGGTTCAGGCAAGAGCTCGCTGGTGGCCGACATCCTGCGCGACGCGCTGGCGCGCGACCTCAATAAGGCCGAGAGTGTGCCAGGCGCCCACGACCGAATCGAGGGCCTCGAGCACCTCGATAAGGTCATCGACATCGACCAGTCGCCGATCGGACGGACCCCACGCTCCAATCCGGCAACGTATATCAAGCTGTTTGACCTGATCCGCGACATCTACACCCAGGTCCCGGAAGCGAAGGTGCGCGGATTCGCCCCCGGCCGTTTCAGCTTCAATGTTGCGGGCGGCCGGTGCGAAGCCTGCGAAGGCAACGGCTCCAACCGCCTCGAGATGGATTTCCTCGCCGACGTTTGGGTCACCTGCCCGGTTTGCCAGGGAAAGCGGTTCGGCCGCGAGACGTTGCAGGTCCGGTTCAAGGGGAAGAGCATCAGCGACGTGCTCAACATGGACGTGCAGGAAGCGCTCGAGCACTTTGCCAACATTCCCCGAATCGCTGCGATGTTGCAGACCCTGCACGACGTAGGGCTCGACTACATCAAGCTCGGCCAACCGTCGCCGACCCTCTCGGGCGGTGAAGCGCAGCGCATCAAGCTAGCGCGCGAGCTTGTCAAGAAAGGGACCGGCAAGACGCTTTACATTCTCGACGAGCCGACCACCGGGCTGCATTTCGACGACGTGCGCAAACTCCTGGACGTGCTGCATGGCTTCAAAGCGTCGGGGAACACCGTGGTCGTGGTCGAACACAATCTCGACGTGGTAAAGACGGCCGATTGGGTGATCGACCTGGGGCCTGATGGTGGCGCCGGCGGCGGACAAATCGTGGCAGAGGGCCCGCCCGAGGCGGTCGCCGAAATCGCGTCAAGCTTCACTGGGCAGGCGCTCTGTCGCGTGCTGGACCAGAGGCAACGTCGCTCAGGCTCGGGTCGGCGCCGCGCCGTGGCACTACTGCGGCCGCACGCGGCGGTCGGCAACGCAGCTATGCCGCAATCGAGGTTCGCGGCGCCCGCCAACACAATCTCAAGGGGATCGATCTCGACATTCCGCGCGATCGGATGACCGTTTGCAGCGGGCCCAGCGGCTCGGGAAAGAGCTCGCTGGCCATCGACACTCTCTATGCGGAGGGCCAGCGCCGATACGTCGAGAGCCTCTCAAGCTACGCTCGCCAGTTCCTCGCCCCGCTGCAAAAGCCCAAGGTTGAGCGCATAAGCGGTCTCTCGCCCGCGATCAGCATCGAGCAGAAGACGACCTCCAAAAGCCCACGCTCGACCGTGGGCACGGTCACGGAGATTTACGATTACCTGCGCATCCTCTTCGCGCGGCTGGGCCGTTCGCACTGCCCGCAATGCGGTGTGCCCATCGGCACTCAGACCGCCGACGAGATCGTCGAAAAGGTCCTGCACCTTGCCGAGGGGACGAAGATCTACGTGATGGCACCGATCGAGCGGCGCGAGGGCGAATCGTACGAGGTGCTGTGGGACGAGCTGCGGGCTTCGGGCTTTGCGCGGCGCGGGTCGATGGTCGCTCGGTGAGCCTCGATGAGCCGCCAAAGCTCAGTCGGCGCAGCAAGCACAAGATCGAGGTCGTGGTCGACCGCGCGATCGTGCGCCGCTCAACCCGCTCGCGGCTGGCCGACTCGATCGAATCGGCGCTCGAGCTGGGCAAGGGGGTTGTCCATATTGCGCGGGTCGGCGACGAGTCGCGCGAGGCGACCTGGCGCGTCGACCGCTACAGCCGGCACCGCGTTTGCGATCGGTGCGGCCGCAGCTTTGACGAGCTCACGCCGCACAACTTCTCATTTAACAGCCCGCTGGGCTGGTGCCCGGTCTGCGAGGGCCTGGGCGTTCAGCACGGCGCCGATCCCGCGATCCTGGTGCCTGACGCGCGATTGAGCTTGCGCGAGGGCGCCGTCGCCGTTTGGCCCGATTTCGCCGAGCGGCCCCTTTTCGGGCGGATGATCGAAGCCCTTGCCCGAGCCGAGGGCTTCGACCTCGACACGCCGTTTGACGATCTCGACGGGCGCGCGCGCCGCATCGTGTTTCACGGCGCAGGCGAAACCTGGTATCGGCTCGACGACGACGAAACGGAGCGCCCAGCCTCGGCAAGAGCGGCCAGCCAGGAGTCCGGGCTCTCGTTTCAATACAAGGGGTTGTACCCGGCGATCGAGGAGGCAGGGCGCGTGTCGTTTGCCCACCGATATAAGTTGCAGGGAATGGTTGACGATGTTCCGTGCGCCGGCTGCATGGGAGCGCGGCTGCGCGACGACGCCGCGGCCGTTCGGTTCCAGGGCCTTACGCTCGACCAGATCACGCGCAAGCCGCTCGGCCAGGTCCTCGATTTCTTCAAGGGACTCAAGCTCGACGTCGATGAGCGGCATATCGCCGGCGACCTAGTGCGCGAGGTTCGCGACCGGCTCTCGTTCTTGGTTGAGGTGGGCCTCGACTATCTGACGCTCGCCCGCGGCACGCCGACGCTTTCCGGCGGTGAAAGCCAGCGCATTCGCCTGGCCGGCCAGATCGGCAGTGGGTTAACCGGCGTGCTGTACGTGCTCGATGAGCCAACGATTGGCCTGCATCCGCGCGACAACGGCCGGCTGCTGAAAGCCCTGCGGCGCCTGTGCGACCTGGGAAACACGCTCATATTGGTCGAGCATGACCGCGAGGTTATCGAGGCAGCCGATCATCTGGTCGATTTCGGGCCCGGAGCCGGCGAAAGCGGCGGCCGGATCACTGCCGCCGGCACGCCTGCCGCAGTCAAGAAGGCGCGCGATTCACTGACCGGCGCTTACCTGAGCGGCAAGGCAGCGATCCCCGTCCCGACCGACCGCCGGCCCGCCTCGCCTGAATCCGAGGCGCCCGCCATCGTCGTGCGCAGCGCCCGCCAGCACAACCTGCAAAATCTCGACGTCCGGTTCCCGCTTGGTGCCTTCACGACCGTCACCGGCGTCTCCGGCTCGGGCAAGAGCTCGCTCGTGGAAGACATCTTGTGGAAAGCCGCCGCACGCACACTGCACCGCGCCGAACTTAGCCCCGGCGCCCACGATTCGGTCGAGGGCCTGGAACAAATCAACAAGGTTATCAGCGTCGATCAGTCGCCGCTCGGGAACACGCCCCACTCGACGCCGGCCACTTATACGGGTGTGTTCGACTTGATCCGCGAGTTATTCGCCAAGCTACCCGCCGCCAAGGTGCGAGGCTACTCGGCCCGCCGCTTCAGCTTCAACCAGGCGGGCGGCCGGTGCGAGGCCTGCGAGGGGGCGGGCCAGAAACGAATCGAAATGCATTTTCTTCCCGACGTCTGGATCACCTGCGACGCCTGCGGCGGCAGCCGCTACACCGCCGAAACCTTGGCCGTCACGTTTCACGGCCGCACCATCGCCGACGTGCTCAACATGTCGGTGGCGGCAGCGCTCGAACTCTTTACCAACGTGCCGCGTGTCCGCCGGATTTTGCAAACGCTCGCCGACGTCGGGCTTGGCTATGTGTCGCTGGGCCAGGCCGCCCCGACGCTCTCGGGCGGCGAGGCGCAACGGGTCAAGCTGGCGGCGGAACTCGCCCGCCCGAACACAGGCAAAACCCTCTACGTCCTCGACGAGCCGACCACCGGGCTCCACTTCGACGATGTGCGCAAGCTCCTTCAAGTGATCCATCGCCTGACCGACCTGGGCAACACCGTCGTCGTGATCGAGCACAACCTCGAGGTGATCAAGACAGCCAACTGGGTCATCGAGCTGGGGCCCGAGGCGGGTGCAGGCGGCGGAGCTCTGGTCGCCGAAGGGACGCCCGAGCAGGTGGCCGAAACCGCGGGCAGCCATACCGGCAAGTTTTTGAAGCCGGTGCTGGCAGCGGCGCCCCGAGCCGAGCGCTCCACATTCGCATCCCCCGCGGTACCGGCGCGCGTACCGGTGCCGATTGCGGCCCCGCCGGCGGGGTTTCCCAGCCGACTCGACAGCGCCAATGGCGATGCCTTCGCCGCGCCGTCCACGTCGACGAATCGGCGCTCCAAGCTCGGCGCCGGCGCGGACGGCGAGGCCAAGGCCCCCTGGGAAATCGACGGTCGTCAATGGCACACCCGCGATCGCATCGCTCGAAACGGCCAACCCCCACGCTGGGACGGCCGTATCCTCGAGCTGATCGTCGATCAGGTCGAAACGCTGAGCGCCGAGGAGCTTAACGGTAGCGAGAATTCCCAGGCCGGCTTAGCCCCGACGGACTGGTCCCAGCGCAATATCGTGCGAATTGACGGCCTTGATCCCACTCGGATCAAACTCCCGTTCTTCCACGCCACCACGTCATCGGAGTGGGTTGTCGCCCTGCGATTCTTTGTACCGCGGAACACTTTCTCTCCGGCCCGGCTCGAGCGCCAGCTCGCCCTGACGCCGTTCGACGAATACGAGACCCCTGTACTCTGCGACCTGCCGCGATTGCGGGTCGAGGCCTTCGGTCCCTTTCAGCAGATCACCATTATCGGGCATTCGGCCGAAGAATTTGAGACGCCGAGCTTTTCGGCGTTCATCCAGGAGGCAGTCACCTCTTACGTCAGCGGCGGCAAGCCCGGCAAGCTCAAACGGGGCATCGATCTCTGATACCGGAGCGAGGCCCGTTCCACGTCGCGAAGCCTCGCACCGACCAAAGCGGTCGGCCAACTGACCGTCATTTCCTCGTCTGGCCTTCCGGAATGGCGGTCGCGAGCCATGCGAAGGCTCTCAGACGGGCATCGGCTGATTCGATGGACGCCGCGAGGTCCATGGCGCCGGCGATATCGCCGCGGCGGCCCAGGTCGCACGCAATCCCCGATAGGGCATCATCGCGCCGTTCGGGAGGCAAGGCGTTTGCCGCACGCACGGCGGAGTCGAAATCGCCGAGCGACTCGCGGAGACTCTGGAGCTTGTGGTTGCGCTGGATTGCCAGCACCGGCGCGTTCATCTCGAAGTCGAGTCTGAAGAACGTGTTGTAGCCGAATGTGTTCATGTCCATCACTTTGCCCGGCAGTAGCGTTTCTGGCGCCTTCGCCTCCAGGCAGGCCACGGCCCGGTGCAAGAGCGTCGTGAAGGTGGCCGCGTCGCCGGCCTCCTTGTGCCAGCGCGCCAAGATCGACAGGGCCTTCGCCTTCTCAAGTCCCGGGAAGTCGCGGATGGAGTCGATGGTCCGCGCGGCACCCTTGGCATCACCGGCCTGAACCTGCACCTCCGCAAGCATCGACAGCACGCGGGAGCGCCGCGGCTCAGGTTGTGTGAGAGCAAGCGCGAGCGCCTCGTTGATGATCGCCTGCGCCGTGCTCTGGCGGCCGCACGCGCTGTACTTTTGGGCAACCACGATCTGCGCGATGAGCTTCTGGTCGACGGCCTCGAGGGCACGGGCCAGTGCTTGCGCCTCGTCGAGCACCGCGACGGCGGCGGACTTGTCGCCGGCTTTGGCCTGGATGCCCGCGATCGAGGCCAGCGCGATAGGCTTCGCGGCCACGTAATAACCGTGGTACACCCGCCCGTCGCTCGTCGATTGTTTGAGGTCCGGGATCGATCTCGCCGTCGCCAGGGCACCGGCGAGGTCACTGGCCTTGGCCTGGAACGGGGCAATCATCGCCAGATCACGGGCGCGCGCGTTCGCATCGGCAAGCGTTTGGGCCGCGGCGGCGATCTTCGGCAGAGCGGCGCGGGCGGCAACCGGGTCCTTGGGGCTGAAAAGCGGGTAGATCCAGATGTCGATGCCGCCCAGGTCGAGGTCGCGGCGATCGGCCGCGAGCGCTTCCAGAAGATGGTTGATCGCGAGGTCCTGCGTGGGCGGAGTCATATCGTGAAAGAGCGCAAGCGCGCCATCAAGGTCGCCCGCTTTGCAATGCGCGGCCGCAAGCATCGGCAGCACAAACTTTCTGGCTTCCGGGTCCTTGAGAGCAAGCGCAGCCCGCCGCGACTGCTCGAGGAGAGCGCGACCCCTCTCGGGGTCGCCGGACCTGACAAGCTGACCGCCGAACTCACCAAGCAGCCAGGCCTTCGCGATTCCCTGTGGCGGTTCGACCGCTTCAGTCACGCGGTCGATCAGAGTGCGTGCCAGGGCCAGCTCGCCCAGCGCGATGCATTGATCGATAAGGTCGAACGACAGCTCGAGCACGGTCTCCGTTTCGCCGTCGATGGCCGTGCTGGTCTTCTCGGCATCGATGGCCGTATTGAGAAGTTTGTCGACCCGTTCGAGGCACCGGCGGATCGCGCCGGCGTCGACGAGCCGTGCCGAACGCTCGAGGGCCTGGGCGCCCCCTCCCGGTCGCCCGCGTCGTGCCTGACCGCAGCAGACTCGACCAGCGCCATGAATCGCTCCGCCAGAACGTCGACTTCCGTGCCCGGTTTCGGCGGAGGGGGCTCGCCAAGGCCGTCAAGGAGGCGGATCGAGCCCAAGGCCGCCGCACGATCGCCGAGCTTGAGCTGGGCCTTCGCAATTTCGGCCAGGGCGTAAGCCTTGCCGGCATTCTCCTCCTGACCATCCGGCTGCGCGACCACGCGCTCCGCCAGTCGCTCGAGGGCTCGGCGGGCCGCGTCGGCCGGGACCGACTGCGGAGGCTTGGCGTGGGTCGCAAGCGTTAACGTCGTGCCGACCACCGCGGTGGCGAGCAATCCGAGCCATTCTGTCAGCGTCACCTTCATCGAACGGTCCTCCATGTCCAGAATTCGACGGATCCTTGTCGTCAGTGGGCGCTGGGCCATTGCCAGCGCCGGCGCCTGCGCCTCGCCCAATCCCGGCCAGCGCCGTGAGCATTCGTGCGTAAGCTTCCGGTCTGCCGGTGTGCTCAACGACGAGCCGGTCGCAGCACAGCTCGCGCTCGAGGCTGACCCAGGCCGACAGCCACCAGGTCACGGGGTGGAAAAAGAGCAGTGATTCCGCGAGGCGCTGCAACAAGGTCACGAGGTTGTCAAGCCGTCGGATGTGGGCCAATTCGTGTAGCAGGGCCATCTCGATCTGCTCGATGCTCCAGCCGGAGAGCGCCGCCGGCGGCAGGAGGATCATCGGGCGAATGACGCCGATCAGGATGGGCGCCGCGAGCCGGTCGCAGATCGCCAGGCCCACCCGCCGGGCGATCCCGAGCGAGGCTGTCAGGTCCCGGCACCGCCGAGCGATCACGCCGGTCTCCAGCGGTTGGCTCGAACGCCGCAGCCGTTCGACACCGACCAAGCCGGTCGCGAGCAGGGCGAGCGTCACCACCGAGCCCGAGAGCCAGACGCCGGGCAAGTAAACGACCACGGGCTCAAGCCACGACGAGATTGGCGCCCGCGAAGCCGCCGTATTGAGCTCGACGCCCGGTCGCCGCAGTTCCCGCGCGGGAAGCAAGAGCCTATCGTCCGTCGCCCCTCCATCCGGCCTGACGCGGCTGGCCTGTGTTGGCTCTGGCCCCGTCACGCGATCGGGCCGGTATAGCCCTGCGAAGAGTAGCACCGGCGCGGCCGCCAGGACCAGCAGGCAAGCGACCGCCATGCCGTATCGGGTCTCCGGCCGCGCTCGGCGCAGAAGTCGCCGCAGCACGACCACGCCCAGCCCGCCCGCGGCACCGATCCAGACGAGGTGCAGCATGGTCCAGCCGGCCGCCTTCCAAGCGGCCGAGACCGACACGAAGCTCGGGCTCATCGGTCGCCTCCCTTCACGGCGGGCGCGCCGGAGCAAGCCTCGAGTAGGGCGCGGATCTCCTCGCGGTCGCGGTCATCAAGCGTCCCCTCCTGGATCAGATGCGCAACCAGGCGCCGCGCTGAGCCGTCGAAAACGTGCTGGACGAGTTTGCCGAGCAAGCCCGTGGTGGTGGACTCGCGGCTGACCACCGCCGACCAGACATAGCCGCGCGGGCCATCAGAGCGGGCGACGAGGCCCTTGGCGAGCATTGTCTTGAGCGTCGTGGCGATCGTCGTCAGTGCCACCTGGCGGCACCTGTGGATCTGACCGTGGATTTGTCCAAGTCCCGCCGGGCCTTGCTCCCAGAGGACTTTCAGGATCTCTAGCTCCGCGTCGGTTGGCTGTGTGCTAGGCGGTCGGGCCATGGAAGCTCCTTCTTCGCGAGGCTTGTAAACGACGATGGTTCAGCCAATCCGCTGCGGTTTCTACAGAAATCGAAACAATCGGTCAACAGCAACGGCAAACTGGGCAGCCGCCCCGAACTTAACAGTATTGTACTTGACACTGTCATATAACTCACGACAATACTGTCATGAAAGACGGCGGTGGGACTTTGTGGACGCTTGACGAGCTTGTGGAGCGGGTTGCCGCTGAATTGGGCGGCGCAGGCTACGCGGGGGTGTCGAGCGGGCGGGTGCGCGACGTGCCTGATTTGCGGACGATTCGCTATTACACCACGCTAGGACTCGTCGACCGGCCGGTGGCCGTGCGTAACCGGAAGGGTTTGTACGGCCGCCGGCATTTGCTTCAACTGGTCGCAATCAAGCGGTTGCAGGCACGGGGGATGAGCTTGGCCGCGATTCAGGAGTGCTTGCTCGGGATCACCGACGCGGCTCTGCGTCAGTTGGTCGAGGCCCAACAAGCCGCACCGTCACGGAGCGAAGCGTCTCGGGTCAAGATTCTTTCAACGGAGTCACGAGCGGACGCTTTCTGGAAGGCACCCGCAACTATGGCCGCCACGCACACCGCGCCGAGCGCGGTGGTGGACAGTGAGCCGGCAAAAACGCCCAGTGGGGCCGTGCTGGCTGTTCATCTGGGCGACGACATGGTGTTGTCACTCGCGCCCCGCCGCCCACTCGAACAGGAAGACCTGCGACTCATGCGCACGGCCGCGGCGTCTTTGATCGAAATGTTGAAACTGCGCGGGCTAATCGAGGTCGGTCGCGTTTAACCACCGGAAGGAGACTCGCGATGTCGTTGAGTTCTCATGGTCATCTTTCGCTCGGCGAAAGGATGATTACTCTAAAGCTAATACATGTTCTTTCGCGGAGCGAAAGACGACTTCCCAACGTCGCCTTTCGCTCCGCGAAAGGATGGTTGTCCTAAAGCTAAATACATGTTCTTTCGCCGAGGGAAAGACATTACTGGTTTTCTACTTCGCTGGTTCGGTCCTGCGCCGGCGGTTCGCTCGAAAGTTGTACGAGTGCCTCGAGGACGCGCGGTCGCTGTTCGCGCCGAAGGATCAGATATCGGTGCTTTCCCGGACGATCCTCGTGAAATCGCACCCCACCGTTGGGAGCAACGGTCACCGTTCCGGTTGGCGACACGTCGAAATAGCCGCGGTCGGGCAGAATCGCGTACAGCACGCTCGTAAGGTCCCAGGTCGGTCGGTTGTGCGGCGGCGGATTCCGGCGGATGTATGCCTGGGCAAGCGGATGATGTGTCACGTAGCCGTAGTCGCGCTCGATGCTAAGTGCCGGATACGGGAGGGCAATGCCGATCTCAAATCCGCTGAAGATCATCGGCGTCGGCCAGCGCTCCACCAAGGTACGGGTGCTTTCGATGTCCTTGACGATATTGTATTCGAGATAATCGGGTTTGCCGTCAATCGGCTCGAACGCACCGGCCATGAGCGACAGTGATTGAACCTTGCGCCTGACGAGCTCGAGACCGGCGAACGGCGAATGTTCATCCGGCGCTGAATCGAGCAGCCGGGCCAGGTTCGTCGAGAACCCGACCTGAGCGATCACGACGGATTGGTCGGGCTGGCCCGCAAGTGCAGCCCGCAGCACGCTGGTCGCGCTCGGGGCCGCGCGGCCCGAGATCAGATCGTGCGGATAGCGGTAGCGTCTCGTGGCGGCGTCCTTTTCCTCGGCCAGCGACAGAAACTTGCTCTCCTCGACGACCCCGCCATTGCCCACGACGCCGATCGGAATATCGCCCCGACCATAGAACGTATTGACGGCGTCGACGAATGGCGCGGCCAGGTCGTGATCGGCGCTGACTGTGACGGCCAACAGTCGGCACAGCCCGCGCGATTGCAGCGAATGAATCATTCCCAGTGCCAGCACATCGTCGCAATCACCGCAGATGTCGGTGTCGAAGATCAGTCGCACGGGCTCGCCAGCGCAAATGGGAGCGGGACTCAGCAGGCTTATGCTCACGATTCCCGCAACGAGCAACCGCCGAGCCGTAATGGGCATGTCGTCACTCCCCGCGTACCCCTGTTTCGTCCCTTGCCATTGAGTGTGCCGGCTCATCCGGGTGTTGGCAACAGCCTTCAAGCGATGGAGCTGATCACGGCGAAGCCGCAAGCGATAGGGGTAGGGAGGGTTTGAGCCCCCCCTCCCTCCGAACCGGACGTGCGGTTCTCCCGCATCCGGCTCTCCAGTTAGTGGTTCACCTCAAAGAGGATTGACGGAACGTCGCATGAGCTGTTGCCAAGCTGTACAACCCGTGCGCGGCAAAGAATGCATTGGGCCAGCGCTGATGATCCGATCCTCGACCACATCCCTTCTTCTTCTGACGTTTCCGGAGGATGCTGCGAAGCCTCATCCGGATCCAGCCGTCCAATTTCGGGAACGTGGTAGGGTGGCTGTGTTTGAAATACTCAAACCAGCCACGCAGCGTCGGGTTAAGCGTCGCGATGATCGCTCGAAGGCATTTCCCGGACGTGCGCTTCGTCTTCTCACGGATGGTATCTTTGAGTTTCTTGAGGCTCTTATCGCGCGGAAATCGAAAGTCGCGGTCAAATCGATAACCCAAGAAATCAAAGCTGTCTTCCGTGGCGTTGACGATCCGCGTCTTGGTCGGGTGCAAGGTCAGGCCGGCTGCCGCCGTCCATTCCTGTACTCGTGCCAGCGCGCGGGTCGCTTCTTCCGGACTGCGACACAGGATCACGAAGTCGTCCGCGTATCGCACCATCTCGAATCCCTCCCGGGCCATCAGGTGGTCCAGCGGGTTCAAGTAGATGTTGCTCAAAAGCGGACTGACCACCGCGCCCTGGGGGCTGCCCATCTCGGGTGTCCATTCCCGCAAGCCGTCCATGACGCCTTGCTTCAAGAACGCCTCGATCAAGCCCAGCACCCGTCCGTCCGATACCTTCTGTCCCACAAGGGCCAGCAGGCGGTCGTGCGGGATCGTGTCGAACGATAAGCGATGTTGATACCCCCTTCAACGACCCATACTGTACGACCACTCAGGTCACGGTGACGGATCCTTTTCACGCCCTTTATGGCCGGCAATTCGAGTTAGTCTCCTCTGCACGCGACCCGGACGGTCACGTTCTCGTCCGGTATCGCGACGGCATTGTGCTGCGCATTCCTCGTACCGCGACCAGCCTGTTGGCCTTCAGGCAACACACTCCGTGCGACAGACTCTGCCGGCCGGCAGTAGACGAATTGCTATCTCTCGTAAAGGAGTACGGGGTGTGGCCAACTCTCAAGATGTGCCCGCATGCCAAGTGTGGGACTTGTGCTCGGCCGAAGACCAGCGGCAAGTCATCCAAGAACTGAACCGAGTTTTTCAGGAGGTGTTCGATGCCTGCTTTCGATTTGATTCAGCCGCGTCACTTGACGCGCCGTGCTGTGATCTATGTCCGCCAGTCGAGTCCGCACCAGGTGCTCAACAACACCGAGAGCCAACGCCTCCAATACGCCATGACGAAACGCGCTTGCGAGCTCGGGTGGCATGAGCAAGACGTGTTGATTGTTGACGACGACACTGGCCACACCGCCGCGACCACTGCCGGTCGGGTTGGTTTTCAGCAACTGACCGCCCAGGTGGCGTTGGGGGAGATCGGCATGATCGTGGCTTACGAGGCGACACGATTGGCACGCAACTGCACGCACTGGTACCAACTGCTTGACTTGTGCGGCCACGCGGCGTGCCTGATCGCCGATCGCGACGGCGTCTACGACCCTAGCTCCGTCAATGGCAGGTTGCTGCTGGGGCTCAAAGGCGCGATCTCGGAACTGGAACTCCACACGCTTCGTGGTCGACTCACTGCTGGAATCCTCAGCAAGGCCGAGCGTGGCGAGCTGGCTCTTGCGCTACCGACAGGACTCGTGCGACACGATGACGGTCGCGTTGAAAAGCATCCGGATCAAGAGGTTAGGGACCGGATTTCACTCGTCTTCGACACGTTGTTGGAGAAGAGGTCACTGGCGAGGGTCGTTCGCCATTTTCGTCACCACGACTTGGCGGTCCCACGTCGCAACCAGCACGGCGACATCCGATGGAGGCGTCCTACTATTGCCAGCCTCGGTTCGATCGTGAAAAATCCAGCATACGCCGGGGCGTTTGTCTATGGCCGCACTCGGTCGATCCGAGCCAAAAACACCGGGAAAAACCAGCAGCGTCATCTGCCACCGAACCAGTGGCGGATCATCGTTCACAATCGGTATCCCGCATACATCTCGTGGGAGACGTACCAGGGGATTCATGCGATGCTACGCGACAACTACGCGGAGTATGACCGCAACAAAACCCGCGGTGTGCCGCGCGACGGGCAGGCGCTGCTCCACGGCATCATCTACTGCGGCGAATGCGGACACAAGCTGTGCGTCCAGTACAAAGGGGGCACGCAGTATCTCTGCAACCACCTTCGACAACAACACGGCGAACCGGTCTGTCAACGGCTGCCCGCCCTACCGATCGACGAACAAGTCGTGCGATGGTTCTTTGAGGCGCTGTCACCAGCCGCGATTGACCTGTCCGCGCGGACGCTTACCGAGGCTGACTCGCAACGCACCGCCGTACTTGCGGCGCAGCGTCAGCAGGTGCAGCGACTGCGCTATGCAGCGAACCGAGCGGAGCGGCAATACCAACACGTCGATCCGGAAAACCGACTAATCGCTGCGGAACTTGAGCGGCGCTGGGAGGCAGCGCTCCGCGAGCTGCGGGAGGCGGAAGAGCGACTGGCGCATGACGAGCGCCACGCACCGGTCTGGGCCATCCCCACCGAACTCCTCGAAGCGCTGCAGAACGTTGGACCCCGGCTACCCGAGCTGTGGGAAGAACAGCGATTGTTTTCCTCGGCACAGAAAAAGTCGCTGCTGCGATCGTTAATTGAAAAGGTCGTTGCCCATCGCCTCGGCGGTCGTCGCGGCGACCGTGTTTGCCTGCGCGTCGTGTGGCGCGGCGGAGCGACGACGACCGTCGAGCTACCAGTGCCGGTAGGCCGTTTTGCCGATCGTCAGGGTGCGGCGGAGATGGAAAAGACAATCCTCTGTATGGCTCGTCAAGGGCGAAACGACGCCGAGATCGCGGCCAGGCTCACATCGGAGGGCTACCGCTCGCCCCATGCTGCAACGGTACTGCCAAGCACCGTGCGAACGATCCGCCTACAACACCGTGTGCTGAACCGCCAAAGTCAATCCCATCCCCGGCGCATCCCTGGATATTTGACGATTCCACAGTTGGCCGAAAAATTAAGCGTCCCGAGGCACTGGATTAGCGATCGAATCAACAATGGCACAATCGTTGTTGAAAAAGATTCCGCCACTCGGTGCTATCTATTTCCCGATAATCCGGAAACGCTGCGGCAATTTAGGGAACTGCGTGAAGGCAAAATCACCACAGTGGGTCGTCGAACGGAGCATCAAGATGCGTGATCCAAGTAGCTCTTCAGGTCGGCATCAACGACGTAGCTGTAACCGGCCTTGAGCAGTTGGTCCACGCGGCGCAGTGCGTCTTTGCAGCCCCGTTTGGGACGAAAGCCGTAGCTGTGCTCGGCGAAGTCGTGCTCAAAGATTGGTTCCAGCGCCATCCGCAACGCCGTTTGGACCACTCGGTCGCGAACGGTCGGTATTCCGAGCGGCCGCATCTCCTGACTTCCCGGTTTAGGAATGTAGTGTCGGCGGATCGCTTGCGGGCGGTAGGTTCCACTCCGCAGTTCCTCGCTGAGTCTTCGCAGTTCGTCTTCCAAGCGGGCCTGGAACATCGGAATCGTGACATGGTCCACGCCAGCGGCACCTTCGTTGTCGGCGACCTGAAGGTACGCCGCGTGCAGGGTTCGCTGGGGTGTGACCTTGTTGATCAGGCTGAACCATTTGCCTCCTTTGACCCCTTGTTCAAGGGCCGTCAACATCCGCTCTGTCCAGACCACGGGTTCGACCCAGAGCCATCGGCGCCAGATCTCTCCGGTACGTGTAGCCCTTTCGGGCACTGCCACCGGTTGGTTTTCCGTCGGTTTGGTCATCGCGTCTCCACCTCCCTACGCCCCTTGGCTCCGCCGGCGTTACCCGGTTTCATCGCTACTACGGGCGCTCTGACTCCTGCTCGGGGGCTCTTCGGATCCATCATGAACACCGCTTGGTCCCGAGCAGGTCTCCCCGCTTGCTGTGTTTGGCCTTCCGACCATTCCGTCCCCAACCACCCAGTGGGTCCCGTGATCGCTTTAACACGCTACCCCTCAGCGTCACGAGTTTCCGGATTGCTCCGGTCCAGGCTTCGCCAGTTGCTAGCAGGCTCGCCATCCATTAAGGCCGAATCGGGTTCACTTGCGTTACGGACTGGTCGTTCACCGCCGGTTGCTTCCCACCCACTCTCCCGAGTACGCAGTTACCATTGGTTACAGGCCGGAGAGCGCGTGCCTGAAGAGGACATACACCTCTCTGACCAAACACACTCACGGGCGCACTAGCAGGCACGCTCCGAGCGTGAGATTTTTTCGCGGGTACGGGTTGATTTTTCTAGTGATCACGTTATGATACCACGCATCCAGTTGGCTTCGCCGACTTCGGGCTGTCCACGCGTTGCAGGATAAGCGCCATGACGATGCCCCTCTTTCATCCTGATGAGTTGCCCGAGCCTCCTTCTCCCGCCCAAGCTGCCCAGTCGCTGCCGGCGGGCAAGCCGCGCTTGCGAGTCCCGCATCGCGACCAGTCGGTGTTCCGCTGGGCATCCCTCGACGAGTTGCTTGAGGCCGACCATCCGGTACGGATCGTCTGGGCGGCCGTTTGCTGCGCTCGATCTGACTTCCTGGCTCAGGGAGATCAAGGCCGTTAAGGGACACGTCGGCCGCGACGCGACCGATCCGCGCTTGCTGGTCGCGCTGTGGGTCTATGCCACTTTGAAGGGAATCGGCAGCGCTCGCGAGCTCGCCCGTCAGTGTGACCAGTGCTTGCCGTACCAGTGGCTTTGCGGCGGAGTGAGTGTCAATTACCACATGTTGTCCGACTTCCGCTCGCAAGGCGGCGAGAAGTGGGACGATCTGCTCACGCAAATCGTGGCTGTCCTGTTGGATGCCGGGCTGGTGAAAATGGACCGGGTCGCTGAAGACGGCATGAGGGTACGTGCCAGTGCCGGTAAGAGCTCGTTCCGGCGCCGCGGGCGACTGGAAGAGTGTCTGGACGAGGCGCGTCAGCAGGTCGAGACGCTCAAGCAACTTGCTGAGGAGGACACCGAAGAACTTACGCGACGGCAGCGTGCCGCGCGCGAGCGTGCCGCCCGTGAGCGCCAGGAGCGAATCGAAGAGGCGATGCGTCAGCGGGACAAGCTGCAAAAGCAGCGCGAAGACTCGGCGAAGAAGAGCGGCCGCAAGGTGGATGAGGCGCGCGCTTCGACCACCGATCCGGAAGCACGGAACATGAAGTTCGCTAATGGCGGATACGGGCCGGGATATAACGTTCAATTCTCGACCGATACCGAAAGCGGCGTGATCGTCGGTGTAGAGGTGACGAACGCCGGGACGGATGCGGAGGAACTCCCCCCCATGCTCGATCAGTTGAACGAGCGCTACGACCGCATGCCGGCTGAGGCACTCGTCGATGGCGGGTTCGCGACCGTGGACACTATCGACCAGGCCGCCGAGCGTGGCGTTACGGTGTACGCCCCGATCAAAGACGAGGAGAAGCAACGGGCAACGGGGAAAGATCCCCATGCCCCCAAGAAAGGGGACAGCGAACCAGTTGCCCAGTGGCGAAGTCGAATGGGAACGGAGGACGCGAAGCTGATCTACCGGCTGCGCTGCCAGACGGCGGAGTGGGTCAACGCGCAATGCCGCAACCGCGGATTGTGGCACATGCCGGTACGCGGTCAGCCGCGCTGTCGCATTGTCGCATTGCTGTTTGCAATTGCCCATAACTTGGTCGTCGTGGAGAGGCTGCGCCCGGTGATGGCCTAGAAGCCGGTCCGAGTCAGACTCTGCGAAAAGTGGTCAAAGTGGGAAGACTAATTCGCGATAATCATAAACTTTTTTGACAATTGGTTCAGGTCGTTGGTCCTGAATGAGCCACCGCGGGCCGAACCACAACCCGGTCGGTGCGGAGCCGACGATCCGCAAAGCCACGAAAATCTCACGGCCTCTCCGCGTGCCGTGGCTGAATTTGCCTGGGCGCAGTTTTTCCGCGAAGGGGACACGCGGAGCGTGCCTGCTACGACGTTCGTCGTCGTCAGCGCAGGCCGCGGAGAACTCACGAACTAAGAGCCTAATCGACCTTGGGCGCCCGGGCGGCGGTGCGTCCCTGGAGCTGGGCGAGCTTTTCGACGAGGTGCCGCGCAACGTACAGCGAGCAGCCGATCGCGACGGCGGCAACCGCGTTGGTGGTGAGGACGGCCACGGCGGTTGCCAGGAAGGCGACAGCGTCAAGCCGGCGCATGCGGTGCAGGCGCCGCCAGGTGCTCCATTCGAGCAGGCCGATGCCGATATACGCGGTCACCCCCGCGAGCGCCGCCAGTGGAATGCGGGCGATGACGTCCGCGCCGAGTGCGACCAAGGCAAGAAGGAACGCGGCGTGCAGGAGGTTCGACAGCCGTGTCGTGGCTCCGCACCGGACATTGGCCAGGCTTCGTGCCGGGATGCCGACCGAGATCGGCGCGCCGCACACGCCGGCGCAGAGGTTGGCAATTCCGTACGCGCCAGCTCGGCGTCGGCGTCAGCAGCCCGAAGCGGCCGATGGCGGCCCTGAAAATGCTCGACCACGCGCGACGTGATCAGGATGTTAACCGACGTCACAAACGCCAGCCCGAGTGCCTGGGGAAGGAGCTCGGTCACGTCGGCCGGCGACCAGGTGAACGTCGCCAGAGACGGCAGCCGCAGCGATACAGTCCCGAGCGCGCGCTCGTGCCAGCCGAAGATTGTGCCAAGCGCTACGGCGATTGCGACTCCCGCAAGCGGAGCTGGCGAGCGCGGCCAGCGCCGCGCCGCGGCGGCAGCACCCGCGATCACGACCACACCCAAAAACAGCGGCTGCCAGCGCGCCGCCGTCACGCTCCACAACACCTGCCCCAACTGAGCCAGCGGGCTGGCGGACGCTGCACTTGCCGCGGAGGGTAGGCCCAGCAGCGTACGGAGCTGAAGGATCACCATCATCGCGCCCACACCGCACGAGAACCCCGAGACGACGGCGTGTGGTACTCGCGCCACATGGCGGCCCAGCCGCAACACGCAAAACATCATCATGAACAACGACGCGGCCAGGCAGATCTTGGCGGCGCCGCCAACTCCTTGCTGGCGCACCGCCGCCATGAAAAACGGCACCGTTGCGCTGGCCGTGCCGCCGATCAGCACCGGGTTGCGGCCCAGTAGCGACGTGATCGGCGCCGTCAAGATCGACGTGAAAAGCCCCAGCTCGGGCGGCAAACCCATCAGCCGTGCCAGCGCCAGCCCGTAAGGCAGCGCAACCAACGCGGCGATCAAGCCTCCCGACGTGTCGCCCGCCAGCTCGCGCCAGCCATACCCCTGGCCCTCGCGCTTCCGCACTCCCCGAACCAGACGCTCAGGCATTCATGACCCGATCAAACGCTTCGCGGAACTTCGCCATTTCTTCGCGAGTACCGATGGTGACCCTGACGTGTTGGGGCATCGACCGCCATGATCTGCCGATCACGACCTTCTGCTGCAAGAGCGCCTGGAAAACCTCGCGTCCCGGGCGATGTACGTCGACCATCAGCATATTGGCGTCCGACGGCAGCACGGCGAACCCGCGCCCGACGAGCCACGCCGCCGTCTCCTCACGGATGTTGGCGATCACCTTGCGGCGCTCTTCGACCAACCCCTTGTTCTTGAGACTGGCGGTAGCTCCCACCATTCCGGTGACCGGCAAGGCCCCAGCGCCGTATGGCCGCAATTTCGCCAGCAGGTCAGGACGTCCGAGCGCCGCGCTCCGCGCAGACCTGCCATCCCGTAGAGCTTGGAGAATGTTCTCAGAATAATGATGTCTTGATCCTGGGCGACCAGGTAAGAAGCAGGCTCGGCGGTCTTGGCCAGATGAACGTAGGCCTCGTCAAGGAGCACGATGGCGTCCTTGGGCTTGTGGGCGACCAGGTATTCGATATCTTCCTTGCGGGTCACCGAGCCGGTGGGATTGTTGGGGTTGCACACGTAGATCAGGCCGGCGCTGGGGTCGGCCTGGGCCATGGCGTGCACGTCGTGAGCGTAGTCGTCTTTGCGAAGCGGGACCTCGATGACCTTGGCCTTGACGAAATGGGCAGCCCGCCCGCCGGCCTCGTAACCCGGATCGGCGACGACGTAGCTCCTGTTGGGGCCTGTGAAGGCGAGCACGGCCCGATGCAGCGGATCGCTCGACCCGGCAAACGGCATCACGTGATCGGTGGAGACCCCTTCGACCTCGGCCAGCGCCTTGGCAAACGCGAAGGTCTCGTTGTAGAGATAACGCCCGCCCTCGCTGACAACCTTGTGGATGGCTTCGGCCGCTTCGGGGCAGGGGCCCATCGGGTTTTCGTTCGCGTTGAGCTTGACGGCATCGGGCGGAAGGTTCGGCAGGGCCGATAGCCCCTGCGCCAGAGTTGCCTCGTTATAAAACGGCAGGGCCGCACCCGCCGTCATGAGAGCCGCAATGCGGCCGAAATGGCGCCGACTGAAACCACGCCGCGCCAGGTCTCGACGCAATTCCGCACTGAAGAGGTCGGTCATCGCTCCTCCAAGGGATCTCACCGCGTTTTTCAACAAAGTCAACGCAAGACAACGTGCGGGCCACCGTGGATCATTCCGACCAGGCAAAGTGCCTGACCGGGGCGTCGTCACACGTTGGGACGTGGCCGAGGGAGAGGAGAAGAATAGCAAGCGCACCGCGCGAGCAGGGCGGCCCGCCAGACACTCAGCCGTAATTCAGCCCACGATTATAAACAGGGTGCACGATCGAGTAAACTGTGCTGCCGGAAGTGATGGTCGTCTTTCGCTCCGCGAAAGGACGATTGTCGCAAGAGTAGATAAATGTTCTTTCGCGGAGCGAAAGACATAGCCCATGCGGATCTTGATGGTCACCTCGTTTCCGATTCCCGGAGACTACGACGGGACCGCCATGCTGCCGATCAAGATCCTGCGCGCGCTCAAGCCGCGCGGCGTGGATGTCGTGCTGGCTTATCTGAAAGCCAGGCCGGTCTGGGAAACGGCCACAACCCAGAGCGAGTTCGAAGGAACCCCTCTTTACCACGTTCCGCCAGCCGCCTGGGGGCGAGGCGCGGGGTTCGCCAAGATCGCCCGCCAGCATCCATTTGACCTCGTCCACGCACAGCATTACGGCGGAGCAACCCGCGCATACGCGGCATGCCGGCGCCGGCGCTGGCCGATGGTCTACGAAATCCACTCGCTTCTGGGCGACGAAGTGGAGCGCAAGCGACTGGGCCGCGGGCTTGTTTATCAAGCGTACAGGCAGATGGAGAAACGCGTCTTGCGGCATGCGGCCGCGGTGATTGCCCTCGGTGAGCCGGTGAAAGAGGTTCTCACCACCGAGCGGGGCGTTCCGGCCGATCGGGTCAGTGTGATTTACCCCGGCATCGACCTGGCTGAGTACGAGCTTCCGGGGGCGCCGGCCGAGATTCCCGGGATTGGTCCCGAGCACCAGGTCGTCATGTACATCGGCAGCATTGTTCATCCCAACCAGGGGGTGCCGATCCTGGTGGATGCGCTGCCGCGTGTCTTCGCGGCGGTGCCGGCGGCCCGTTGCGTGCTGGTGGGCGGACCGGCCGAGGCAGGCCGCGAGTACCAGGCGCGGCTAGGGCCATTCGCCGAGCGGCTGATCGTGCTGCCCGGTCGCACGCCTGAGCAGGTCGTTGTCCTTTCGCGACGCGCCGACGTGCTGGTTCACCCTCGGCTCGAATGCCGTGAGAATTTCTCGGTTCAGAGCAAGATCGCGGTGTATCTCGCCGCAGGCCGTCCAATCGTGGCCACTGATTTTGGCGACTATCGGCGACTTCTCGGCGCCACCGGCGCGGGCCTTTTGACACCGGTAGCCGCCGAACCGCTAGCCGATGCGATCATCAAGGTCCTGAGCGACCCTGCACTGGCATCAGCGCCTCGCCGCCGCCGCCGGCCCTGTCGTGCGAGAGTACTTCGCCATGGATCGAAACGTCGATCGCTATCTGGAAGTCTATCGCCGAGCCATCGCCGCCGGCCCGCGCTAATAGCCGGTCTCGCCATAATAGATCAGCTTGACACTTCCTTACACCCCCTTTACTGTGAAACGTGCCGTGGGCGTAAGGATTTACGCCTTTCGGCACCGACTGCGCCACCGTAGCTCAATCGGTAGAGCACCGCTTTCGTAAAGCGGGGGTTAAGGGTTCGAGTCCCCTCGGTGGCTTCAACAGAAAAGCCTTCAAACATATTGGCTGGTCATGGAAGCATGCCGCCGGCCCACTGCCATTGCGGCGCGTCATGGTCAGGTCTCGGCTAAGGCCCGCTTCATCTCGGTGGTGCGAGCGACATCGAGCGGTGTCACCCGGCGGTTGTCCTCGGCATGGGGATTGGCGCCACGCTGTATGAGAAGCTGGACGACGGGGAGCTGCCGGCAGTTGACGGCGCGGCGTAACGGCGTCTGCCCCTTTGCGTCGCGTGCCTCGATGTTGGCGCCGTGATCGAGCAATGCCGCTGCTACCGGAGCGTAGCCTCGACGCGCGGCTTGATGCAGCGGGGTCCCCCGCGTCGGACCACTGGTGACGTCAACGCTCGCGCCGGCGGCGAGGAGGACGCGTGCCACCGCTCCAGTCGAGGCGTAATAGAGTGGCGTGTGCCCCTCTGGCTCCTTGGCATCGGGATCGGCCCCAAAGCCGATCAGCTCCGCCGCCAGCTCGGCTTCGCCAGCCATCGCGGCGTCGTGCAGCAGAGTCTGGCCGCGCGAGCCCAGAAGCCGCGCGCTTGATCGATCGCCTTCGATCGTGGAGAGAAATCGGTCTCGCGTCGCTGTCCGCAAGACGGCGTGGAGGGATGCATCCGCTCCGAGCATCCGGGACACAGCGGTATAGGCTTCGATCATGGCCTGCAGATGTCGAAAGCGTCCTTGTTCGTCCCCATCGGCAGGGTTGATGTCGAGATCGCGATGCGCGAGCAGGAGCTCGACCCATTCGAGGGGCTTGACCCGCTTGGACCGGCGACCGTAGCGCCGATGCACACGGCCCAGAGGATCGAGCGACTCGGCGAGGGCATGGCTCATGAGTTCCGCGTGGGGAAGCAGACGCTTGGATAGCATGGAGACCAGGAGCGCAAGGTCACCGTGTGAAATGGCATCAAAGAGGTCTTCGACCTCCATCATGTGATTCCAGCGTTCAACGAGACGGGGCTCGAACCGATCGTTTCCGACCGGACAACGCACTTGTTTCGGCTGCACGCCCGTGTTGACGAGCACCTGCGCGCCGAATTCGAGGTGTGCCAGCAGCAGGCGCGCCTCCGCAGCGGGTATCCCGACCTCCTGCACAGCTAACTTCATATTGGCTAGCCAGGCGTCCCGTGCTCGGGCGTCTATGGCGAAAGGCGCATGTCGTCGGCGGAGCCGAGCGCGAGGAACGTCGTAGGTGGGAGGTCCGCCCAGCCAGCTTATCATGAAGTCCGTTAGGCCACGCATCGCGCAGGTGAGCGTCTTGCCATATAGCGGGCGGATCACGGGATCTTTGTTCGCGCGCGCATAGAACGCGGCCACTAAACGCTCCACCTTTTCGGCACCAATGCGCTCGAAAAGCGATGGCATTTCCTGCTCTACATCAGTCCTGGTGCGGCTGACTGGCGGGGATGTTCGCTTGGTCATTTCGCCTCCTAAAGAGGGCCCATGCGATCGATCACGGCTCTGCAGCGACGAGTTGTCAGCGCGGCGTTGCGTGTCCCAAGAGGTCATTTTCAGCAGGAGCGGGTTCCGGTTCAATGGGTCCAGATCACGGCCGCGAGAGCGATGCGACGGATGACGACTGGGCAGCGGATCGGCGCTGATTTCATCGATGTGATAACGACTCGTCTTGCTCGATCGGATCATGGGCTCAATCTGCTCGACGATCAAAGTCTCCGTGGCGTCAGGTTCCTTGAGCGGACTCTTGTCGGTGGTTCTCTTCTCTGGAGTCTCGGTCTTGGTTTCGGGATTCCTTGTAGCCGTCGTCGGCTTCTTCTGTGGGGCCTTTGCTGTCAGCTTGTCGCTCGCCTTCTTTGACGCGGAGTCAGTCTGGCAACAGGAGGGCGACGCTACGGCTGGCAGGCTGCCGACGGTGAGCGCGAGACACGGCCGGGCCAACATTGCCAGGCTCCTTTCTCGTAAGAGTCGGTGCCGGTTTTCGCGGACGGGCACAAGCGAGTGTGACGTGTCAGGCACGCGAAGCAACAGATCAGCCTCGAGCGAAGATCAGGCAAGAATGCAATCGCGCGGCCCCCGGCGGGCAGTATGTAGATAGAAGATGTTTCGCCGACGTTGAGGGCTCCATGCAAGACGTTGCTGGCCCAAGCAGCCAGAGTGAACCGACGGACGAGCGCCTGCTGCGCGATTACGTGGCGAGCCAGGATGCCCGTGCATTCGCGGCGATCATGCGGCGACACGGGGGCATGGTGTCTGGGGTCTGCCGGCGTGTCCTCGAGCGTGAGCAAGACGTAGAGGACGCATTCCAGGCGACCTTTCTTGTCCTCTTGCGGAAGGCTCCCTCCCTGAGTAGGCCGAACCTGCTTGGCAATTGGCTCTATGGAGTTGCTTATCGAATCTCCAGCAAGATTCGCTCAGCAAACATTCGGCAGCGCACGCGTGAGGCTCCGATGGTCGATCTCCCGGCTCCTGACGCCAACGACGACGCAAGCTGGCGCGATCTTCAACCTGTCTTCGATGACGAGCTGCGGCGCTTGCCAGAGCGCTATCGGAGGCCCATTGTGCTGTTTTACCTGGAGGGCAAGAGCGCCGAGGAGGTCGCTACCGCGCTGGGCCGGCCCAGGGGTACCGTTCTTTCACAACTGGCCCGTGCCCGCGAACAGTTGCGCATTCGGCTCTCGCGCCGCAATCTGGCTCTTTCGGTCGGCGTTTTCGCGAGCCTGTTGGAGCGCACGGCCTCGTCCGACGCAGCGGTCCCCGACCGGTTGCTCGACTTGGGAATGCAAACGTTGCCGGCCAGCGGGGCGGGCGTCTCCGCGCAGGCCCGAACGCTGGCCCAGCAAGTCCTGACGGATATGCTCCGACGCAGGCTATGGACGATCGGATCGCTCCTCTCTGCGGCGCTCTTGGCCCCCTGGGTGGGCTTCCTGAGCTATGACGCTGTCCGTGTGCCGCCCGCGGCGGTTGCGCCCCTGGCGGTTGCGCCCGCGGCGGCTGTTCAGGCCGAAGCGAGATCCAATCTGGACGGATTGCAAGGGGATTGGCAAGTGGTCGCCGTCGAGCAGGGCGGCCGGGTTTTGCCCAAAGACCAGTTCCCATTTATCAGCCTAAAAATTCGGGACGACACCATCGTCCACGAGGGGGGACCTCACCAGTTGCTGAAAGTGCGCTTCCGGCTCCATCCCGAGCAACAACCCAAAGCGATGGACATGGAATCAGAAGGGTATCACGGCGACATCTATCACGCCATCTACGCCCTCGAGGGCGACACTCTGACGATCTGCCGTCCCGACGACGCCACACGACCTACGGAGTTCGCCAGTCGTCCGGGCTCGAAGGTCCTTCTTTATATTGCCAAGCGGATACCGCCTGCCGGTCCTTGAGGACCGCGTGCGGGCTCACGAATCCTGTCTCAAGCAGGGCGGATTTGCTCATCGGGCGATGAGCGCATTCGCACTGCGCTTCTAAGGAGGTTCAACGATGCGGCAATTGCTGGTAGCGGCCCTGGCTGTAGCTTGCACGGGCCTTATGGGTTCGGCTCGCGCTGACGACAACGATCCGACCGGAACCTGGAACTGGACCACCCCCCGGGGTGTAGGCACGCTCAAGTTGAAGCTGGAAGGGGACAAGGTGACCGGCGTGATGGTTCGCAAAGCCGGGGACTTGAAAGTCGAAGACGGCACCTTCAAGGACGGCGCCATCTCTTTTCGCGTGCCCGGCAAAATTCCTGGTGGACAGCCCATGGTGCACATGTACCAAGGCAAGCTCGTAGGCGATACCATCAAGGGCTCGGCCACGATCGTGCTCCCGGATCGAAGCGTCTCGGGCGACTGGGAAGCAAAGCGGGTCAAGGATTAGAAGCCGGTGATCCGGCAGCACGATCAGTTGCCGGGGCTGGTAGCAGCGGACATGCTGGGCAACAACCTGGCCCTGGTGCAGGATATGGCGGCCAGCGTGCCGTCGCCGTAAAACGACTGCCCGCGACTGTCGGCCACAACTGCGAGGAAAAAGTACAACAGCACGGCATCGCGCGAAAGGTGCGCCATGCGCTCGCGCACAAAGCGGCGGTCCACCCAGGACCAGCCTGTTGTCGGAGGACGTGCACTCGCGCGGGTGCCAGAACGCGTTTTTCGATCATGATTGGGCTCCTGAAAGCGATCAGGCAGCCCAAGCTAAATGAGCCTCCAGGGGCCGTGCGATAATTGACGACCTGCGCGCCTGGGGAAGCCGTTACTCCGATGGTGCCCGCAACGGCGCTGATGCGAAAGAATTCGTAGAGCGGGGGTTAAGGGTTCGAGTGCCCTCGGTGGCTCTGATCGAAAACGCCGTGAGCGAAAGCCGATGAAGCCAATGCGGACGTAGTTCCGGCCGCTCAGCGCTGGCGCACCTAGCGGCGTACGGTTCGATCGATCGCCGATCGTCTGAACGCCACACGACGCGGCGCCAATAGCCCCGATCGATGCTTAGGTGGCGAGCACGCTCGATAGTGGGGTGTACCAGGCCCGCGACAGGCCAGAGTCGCTGAGTCGGCTGGGCGAGGTTCGTGGTCGGCGCCTGGAACCCAACGTTGCACTGGCTGGAAACCTTGGCGTCGCCAAGCGCGATATTCGAAGGGCTGAAACGAGAGGACTTGTCAGATTCCCACTGCTTTTCTAAAGTCCCTGCAGCTCGCAGGCTGCGTGACACAATAGAGGCACCTTTCCCGCCGGGCTTCGTGTTTCTGGTGTTTGTGAACCGCGACCACCGAGGTCTCGTGATCATCGACTGGGAAAAGCGGAAAGCACACCCGCATCATCCTGGGCGCCCCATGCACTGGGAGCGCGACTTTGAGAGGCTTGCATGGCCGACGAATTGACCAATTACCTGAAAGGCAAGAAACCTAAGGGATTCGTGTCCCGTCCAATTTGCTCTGCTGATGGCGACTTCCTTTCCATTCACTTGCGCGACGAGGACGCATACTCCGAGCGCGTCGACGAGCTTCTGACGGTATACCTTTCCGTCGAGAACGACTCGTTGGTCGGCTGCAAGATCAAAGGCGTTCGTCGACTGCTTAAGACGCTCGGCGACTTTGGGGTTGGCGTACGCGATGAAGACGTCGGATTGAACCTTCTGTTCCTGGCCGGCGCCGCGATCTCCTCGCCCAGGAAGCGAGCCAGGTACCGGGAAATGGGAAGACGAGCCGGGAATCTGCGGATTCCGAGAAAAACGTTGAAGCCTGTGCTCGCTTGAGGCACACGGCAGTCTTCGCAGCACACGCTGACATCCAGTCAACGCCAGGGCCGCACCTTATTGCGCGGCCAGTTACCGCCGCTGGTCGGGAGCCCTGGAGCGGATTACGCCGGACCGAACCCTCCGCCGTTTATGGTTCGCCTTCGCCTTCACCCTGATGTTTGCTCTCTAAACCGCAACGACGCGACGTCGATAAGACCAGCGAGCTTCGCCCAGTGATCTCACCTTATGGGTGTCTTGAAAACGCTGGCCGCTCGAACATCGAGTCGGGACAATTCACGTCCCACAGAATGACCATGTCAGTGCCAACAGAGATCCCAACGCAGCGCAAAGCACACAGAGCAAAGACAGACATCCTGACACGTTGCCGTAGCGTTCGAGAATCACCTCCGGGGGGTCAGGAGTGATCTTACCAGCCGACGCCTTCTCCAGATCATCTCTGGTCGCCCAGAATATGTAGAAGTATAAAGCAAGCTGGTTAAGTTCAAATTTCATCGCGTTGCGGTAGATCAACACCGTCGCAGCAGTCATGCCTCCTATCGAGGCAGCTCCTTCGTTTGTAGCTGCATAAGTCGCAAACGCCGACTTACGCTTTTTATATTCCTTAGCGTAAATGTACCGCGTTGAACAAAAGTCAATCATAGAACAGTAATCTGCATATGACTTAGCCAGCACATCCGCTTGGAGTTGAACCAACAGGGCAACCTGCTCCTCGGTGCATTCGGAGAAACCGGAGGGATGTAGCCCAGCGTCGCGGAACAGTGCCCGCGTTTTTTCAATGTGCGCGTTACTTAGGGCTACATTCATCCGCTTGACTCCGCAGGAGAGTAATTCACGCAGACGACGGCGCGAGCAACACGCTGGCCCAGGTTGTGCACGCCGTGGTGCCACAATCATCGATCATGCACCCAATTGTCGTTTGTTTCATCCTCGAAACCTCGCGTCACTTGAAGCGCGTTAGACTAGGCCGATTGAACTGGCGATTCGTGCTACAAACTCTTTGCCGCATTCAAGATGTTCTCTAATTGGATCGCTAGCCAATCCAGCTTCGCCTCTATCTCCGCCTCTTCAGCTACCAACTCTGGGTTGCTCCAACTCTCGGCGTATTTCACCATTTCATTACGTGGTGCCGGTCCCCCGACAGCGACTGCGATTGCACGGGATTGGAGCGATCGGTGAATCATCGTATTGCGGAAGGCATTCCAGTCCTTCCACGTCTGCGTGCCAAACAAATTCTCGATCTCGGTGATGATTTGATGACTGCTCGTATATGCAAGTTTCAAAGTCGATGAGATCTTATTCGGATCGGTTTTCCATTTCCGGTCGGTCAAGTTACTCCAGTCAAGAACGAGAGGAAACCGCTGGGTTGCAACAACGTAGATCGCATATAATAGGCTCTCGATGGAAGAGAGACTACAAGTGAAGAAGGTGAAAAGATCTCTCTGAATCGTGTATCGCCCTTCCCGTGAAAGCGTTCCGCCGTTCTTTTGCCAGTCCCCGATCATCGAATTAATGGATTCGTAGCACGTCCTAAATCGATAAGTGATGCATCCCATTGCTCGGATAAACTCCTCTTGAGCGTCGGATACACCAGATGTTGCCTGTTTCCCGAGGTTGTAAAAATCCTCCCAAGCACTGAGCGGAAATGAGTCTGGAACTTCAATGTTAAAATACATGCATGTCTGCATTGTTAAAAACTCCTTCGTTTTGGCACTTGTCAGACCGAATCGACCGAGAGTATTCCGCGATATTCGCAGCTCTGTTCGCTTGCAGGACACGATCCTGAGCAGGATTGACTGAGCCAATTCAACTAGAACACCGATCGAGACATGCGGCCGGCTTCCCCGCCGAACATCGCCATATGATCGTACCCGAAACTCAGGGGTACAAAGAGTGCCGAGGCCGACCAACTTAGGCCGACCCTACGCCGCTAAGCGACCCACAGGCGTGGGCAGGTGCCATCCTACCGCCGCCCCGCGAAGTCGCCCTGGCGGGCGTTTATCGCCTCGACCTGACGTGCTGCGAGCGTGCCCCTCGTTTCCATTGGGCCGGTCGGGCGTGAGTTGTGTGGGCGAACTGCGACCCCCGATCGCGGTCAACTCAGGCCCCGCCGCCGCCGAGCGCCGATCTTAGGTCCAGACGCCAGCCCGTGCGGCCTCCATTTCGCTCGCCGACTCCTCGTCCCCGCTGTCTGCAAACGTACGTTCGCAAGCCTCCCAATCCTCCTGGAGCGTCGAGAGATCGGCGTAGATATGGATCTTCCCTTTGCCGGCAGGGTCGATCGGGAGCACACCCCGGACTTTCAAGCGGACGCCTCCAATCACGAGAGCGAAGCTGTCGTACTCCAGTTCTGCAACCTGGTATCGGCCTTCGCTAGTTTTGCACATTGGACAGATTTTCACGATTCTCGCGATGCTCATTGTTCCCGCCTTCGTGTTGCGGGCCATCAACAATCTCGCTATCCTTCGATAGTGCAAGTTAGTTCAGTATTCGGTGTCAAGCACCAACCAAATTGCCCGGTCGCTCGAGGAAGCCGCATATCGCGTCATCCTGGTCTTGCCCGCCATCCAGACGCCGGTTAACCGTCCCCAGGGCGTTGATCGGACCGTCTTGGCATTCTGAGAGCATGGCGTGTCATTTCCATCGGGCCGATCGGGCGTGCCGGTTTGTCGAGTAATCGGTTTCGATGTTGGTCGGTGGGTCGGTCATGATTGCCAGGGGGTTGGGTCAGCCAATGCTGGTCACAGCGGCAACACTCTATCTAGATCCGCTTGCGATGCTGGCAGCTCCTGCATACGCGATGTCACCTCAGCGATACCGATCGAGAATGGTTGCCAAAAAAACGTCGATAGCAAGGTGCTCTTATTGTCGATCGGCAGACCCAGGACAGGAGCGATGGTTTCGTACCGTTTGTGGCTAAGCCTCGTCAACAAGTGACCGCCTGCCTCCTCCGGGTTATCACCGAGACCGTCAAAGCACTGGTACCAACCGCCGAGGAAACGCTCCAATGCAACGCCGTCGATCCCGCTCATAATGCAAGCCACACGTGCCATTTCAGCCCAATATTCTTCGTCTTCTTGGCGCGGCCATGCCTTGATCAGAATGTGAGCAACCGCAAAGGCACATATAAAGTAACGGAAGCCCTGTGAACTCAAACCGAGAAACTGCTCCCGCAACGGTTTCAGGCCCGTGTCGAGCGAATCGCAAATCACATATTCCGCAGCGGCGTAATACGTGTAGACCATCCTGCTCAATTCGGTGAAAACGGGTCGGGCCTCTTCGCCATTCTCGCGGACTTTTCTTTCGATGTACGCTCTCAACTGCTTGAGATTCTCGTTCTGTGCCTCGCCCTTCAACTAATTCCACCGATAGATCTGACCTGACACCCCTTCCCAGAACGACATGAGTCCTCCCCTCGTGAGATTAGTTCACGCGTTCTCTTCATCATCCGGCTTCTCTTCGCCGCGAATCGCTGCTGCTCATCAAGTCGACCCGGACCCAATCAACGTCGACCGACACGCCGGGAGAAAGTTGCTCCCGGTATTGTGCAACGGGGCGACCGGGCTTGCAACGATTCGCAGGGACAAATCCTGAATCGAGGCGACTGCCCTGAACCGCGACGACGTGGCCGGAATCGTCCGACTTGAACCAATTAGCTGTCAGTGATGCGATGACGCGTTCGCTGTAGAACACGTGTCCGATCAGGCCGAGCTATGAGACCACCCCATCGGATTCCCGTCGTCAGCGGTGGCGTTGTACCGAGGCATCGGCCTGGACCGTTGTATCAAACCTCCTGCCAACTCGGATTTGCTGGGCTACCAGGTGGTACTATCCGGGTACTATTTCGCGGTCCGACTACTACCCGCCCTCGCATTTCTTCGCACCGATTTGGCGGGGCTTGCTCGCGTTTGCTAATTGCTGTAACATGGTATCTGCCAATGGACTTCCGATGCTTCCGGTGGGGCAATGCACGGTCTTCGTAAAGCGGGGGTTAAGGGCTCGCGTGCCCTCGGTGGGTCTCTGGGAGTGTGCTCGGTTCCTGGGTGGTCTCAAGACCGCCCAGGAGTCGTCCTGTGAGACCGTCGAATTGGACTATCATCACATCTGTCTACTGTGTTTCGACCGTAAAATGGTTCTCTACTATTTTTATTCAAAAAAAAGTAACCCGAGACCGGCCAATCGCTTCCGGGATCGATTTGCACGGTTTTCGGCTGAGACGCGTTAGAGAAAATCGCAAAAGTCCGCATACTGTATGTATCTAATTCGCGCGTGTAAGGAATCGGTGCGCGCCTCGCGCAAGTGCCGGGGGTTTGCACGCCAGGCTACGTGCTGTCGCCCCGCTCCGGCGGCTCCGACATCCCGCCAGCGGCTTCCCAGCGTATCCCTACAACCGGCGTGTCGACCAGCAGGCCCTGCCGGCAGCTCGTGCAAGGTGAGACGGGTGCGCAGCTACTACCGCGCCAGTCGATAGCGGCACCCCGACAAGACCTTCGTCGGCACGACGCGGTGGGGCGCCGGGTAGCGCGGCGCATGATCGTCCGCTCGACAAAAGGGAAAGCCGAATCGAGAGCCCGATTCCCGCGCAAACGCGCGCCGCGAATTGATTCACCGAGATGACACTAAGCACCGTTCCAAGAGCAGGTTGCAGCGAGCGAGGTTCGCTCGGCCGGCCGTCACAAGAATTGGCATCGCGCGCGGCGAGACGCTCGGCGAGCCCTGCCCAAATAGTGCCGGATCGTGCCATTGCGTGCCATTTGGGGATGGGATCGGCCGCCCGCACAGGCCCTACAACCGGCAATTTCGCGGGCGTGCACTGCCTTCGGCCGTCTCGGCCGCGGAACCGTTACAACCGTTTCAATCGTGCCACCGACCCCTGACCATTGACTAAGGACCGATGACCAATGACTAAGGACCAAGGAGGGCCTGCCGGCCCGCCTGGGCCCCGGGCTGAGAACCGCGAGCGGGGCCAAGAGGAGCCTCGGTGCCATGTCGCCACCGAGCGCCGTTTGTGCCATGACCGGAGAATCGACCAACAGTCAGAAACTGCTACTCGCCAATGCGGTCTCGAAGGGCATCCCCGTTGAGAGGTGGATTGACCCCCGACCCGTTGCCTGAATATGTCTTGCGCAGGGTTTCTGGGAATCGTGGCGTGAGAGGATTCTTCGGGGGAGAATAGACCAGGTCGTGACAGCCGAGCTGTCACGATCAGGACCCCGAGGAGTCGAGACCGATGGGAAAGCGCAGCGAGGTGCCCGTGTCTGAACGCCGCGATGCGGTGCTGAGTTTTTTGCGTCGAGAAGAACCGGGGGCGATTATCGCCAGGCGCTATGGCGTTGCAGAAGCAACCCTGTATCGCTGGCGAGATGACTTCCTGGCTGCCGGCGAGGCGGCACTGGCGGGCGGCACGCGGGGTGGAGTCAGCGCCCATGACCGCCAGATTGCTGAACTCGAGGGCCAGATCGAGAGCCGTGACCAGGCGATCGGCGAGTTGACCGTCGCCAACCGAGTCTTAAAAAAACTCTCGGCGCGATCCCGCTGACGGTGGACTCGCGTCGCGTGATCGCGGAGGAGATCGCGGCGGCCTCACCGACGCCACGGTTTGTTCGGGTGTTGAGGCATTTGGGAATCGCCACGAGTAGCTGGTACCGGCCGTCGCGTGACGAGAACCTGCGAAAGCGTCCGGGCCCTGCACCGAAGGCGATTGCTGGTGAGGTGGTTGAAGCTGTAGTGACGATGGCAACCGCTAACCCCTGGTATGGCTGCAAGAAGATCGCGGTGATGTGTCGTCGTGCCGGCAAGGCGGTGACGGATCGAGAGGCATTTGTCGTGATGCGTGACCACGGGTTGCTACAAAAGCCGCGGGAGCGTGCAGCCGAACTTTATCAGGCTGCACGGCTGTTCGAGCTGTTGCCGCAGCATCCAAACGATCTGTGGCAGATGGATGTCACCTATATCCACATCCCCGGCCACGGTTGGTGGTACGCGGCCACGGTGATCGATTACTACTCGCGTTACCTTCTGGCCTGCCACCTCACGTTCAGTTACAGCGCTTCGCAGGTCATGCACGCGCTGGGGCTGGCACGCGAGGAAGCAGAGCGGCTCGGCGGACCGCTGGCGAAACGGCCCTTTCTCGTGACCGACAATGGACCATCCTTTACCGCTCGGAGGTTCGTGGAGTTCATCCGAGAGCCTTACAGCCACGTCCGAATCCAGTACCGGACACCGCAGCAATTGGGGCTGTTAGAGCGGTTTCACCAGACTCTGAAAATCGAAGAGGTCTACTGGAGATTCTATGAGAATCCTCAGCATGCCCGAGCGTGCCTGGCTGAGTTCCGTGTTCGCTACAACACCGTGCGTCCACATTGGGCTTTGGTGCCCGAGGAAGGAGGTGATCCGCTTGTGCCCGCTGAGGTGTACGTGGGCGGTCGAACGATCCGGATTCCGCATTGGCAGGACTGGGCCCGTGCTGCCCGCGCGAGGCTCGAAACGTTGTTGGAGGAGGTCGCGTGAGGCGGCCATCCAGGCGAGAGTTTCGCCGGCATCGTGCCGTCGAGCAGGGGTGCTCATTGCCGCCCCCTGCACCCCAGGCTAGCCTCTCTCTGTTCCGTAGAATTCTTGATCCGTGTTGGCCGAGGAATCCTCTCACAAAACCGGGCTGAAAAATTCCACCGGAACCCCGTACCAAGGCAAATACAGCATCAAATAATGCACTCTCCTCGACAATGCGTCCGACGGTTACAATCGAGACCAAGGCGACCAGCGGAAACGGTTAGCTGCCAAAGGAATTCGAGAACGCCGCCACGCCGATTAACGTAGAATCCTTGAGGAGGACCACAATCGGAACGGCAACAGCCAGGCCGGCGGTGGTTCTAGTGAATGGACATACAGAGATGAGACGTGTCACCCTGCCGTGTAGGGCAGGGGCGGAACGTGAGCCATCATCGAGAGACTCCCGTTTTGGATTTTGCATCGAGGCGAGGAGGGGGTCATGACTAATCGATTCAAGAGCTTCAGCATGGCGCTGGGCGTGTCGTTGGCATTATTGTTCGGCGCGACTGGGATCGCGGCCGCACACGGCGGCGGCGGTCACGGTGGGGGCGGCCACGGCGGCGGCGGTGGATTCCACGGCGGGGGCGGTGGGTTCCACGGCGGCGGCTTCGGCGGCGCCGTATGGGGGGCTTCGGCGGCGGCGGCTTTCGCGGTCCTTCGATGGGGATGCCGCGCACGTTCGCTCCCTCGATGGGGATGCGGGGCTACGGCATGGCTGGAGCATCCCGGATGATGTCGCCCGGCATGGGTATGGGGATGGGGCGGAGCGCCTACGGGATGGGTGCCCGGCCGGGAGTCAACATGGCAGGCCGATCGCTTGGCGGGGCGACCATGGGGCGGGCCGGGATCGGCAACGGTGGATTTGCCGCATCGCGCAACGCCTACGGATTGGGGACTCGGGCGCCGGTCAATGCGGCGGCTCGGCTCGGCGGCACGAACGCCTTTGCCCGAACCGGCATGAACAGCTCCTTCGGCAGGAACGGGCTCACGGCGACATCCTTCAATCGTGGGACGCTCTCGAACTCGTCGCTCAACGCCAACCGAACCAACAATATTAACAACCTGGGCATGAACACGACACGCACAGGGACGGGCTACTACGGCGGCTACGGCTATGGCAATAACGGCCGTGGGTACTACGGTGGCTATGGCGGGTACGGTGGCTATGGCGGATACGGACTCGGTGGATTCGGCACGGGCCTCCTGTTTGGGAGCCTCCTCGGCTATGGCCTAGGGGGATATGGATACGGCGGATACGGCGGATACGGTGGGTATGGTGGGTATGGCGGCTATGGTGGCTACGGTGGGTATGGTGGATACGGCGGCTATGGCGGATACGGCGGATACGGATATTTGCCGTGGATGTATGGCTCGTCGATCTATGACTGGGGTTACATGAATTACAACAACCCCTACTACTACGGCATGGGCTACGGGACCGCGGGCGTGCTCACGCCGACTGCCTACGACTACACCCAACCGATCAATACGCAGGCTGTTCCGCCTCAGCCGGCAGTCGCGGACCAGGTTGCCACGAGCTTCGACGGTGCCCGCGACGCGTTCAAGGCGGGTGACTACACACGTGCGCTTGACTTGGCGGATCAGTCGATTCGCCAGTTGCCCAGCGACGCAGCCCTGCACGAGTTTCGCGGCGTGACGTTGATTGCAATGGGGCGATACGACGACGCGGCTGCGCCGCTTTATGCAGTGTTGTCGGTCGGGCCTGGCTGGGACTGGGGCACGCTGGTCGGCCTCTACCCCGACGTCTCAGTATACACCGGCCAGCTTCGGGCGCTCGAGCGGTACAGCCAGCAGAATTTAGGCTCTGCGCCGGCGCGTTTAGACCTGGCGTACCTCTACATGACGCAAGGCAGCACCGACGCCGCTGTCCAGCAGTTGAAGCGGGTGGCGGCCCTGCAGCCCAAGGACACGCTCGCACCGCAGTTGATTCAGCGGCTCGGGGGAACGAGTGCTCCGGCCGCCGGGTCAACCACGGGTCAGCCGAGTCAGCCGCCCCAACCGGGCGTGCGGACATCGATCCTCGGTACGGCGACACCGACTGCTGCCGTCAAACCCGGAAAGCTCGAGGGAGCCTGGGCCGCACATCCTGACCCACAGACGACGATCACACTCAGCTTCCTTGAGGGAGGCCGGTTCACGTGGAAAGTCGCTCACCAGGGACAGGATCGGCTGATTCAAGGCAAAGTGACGTCGGGCAATGACCTTTTGACCCTGGCCCAGGATCACGGCGTTCCCATCGTCGGCAACCTCAACTGGGCCGATGAGACCCATTTCAACTTCAAGGTCGCGGGCGGCGGGCCGGACGACCAAGGGCTCAGCTTCTCAAAGTCGCAATAGCTGCAGACTGGCATTCAGCCCGGCGCTGATGCGGAGCGGGGCGCCGCACCACGACTGGTACCGTGAGCGCTCGGCGCCCTTACTTTTGCTGCTCTGTGGGTGATTTGGGCGGTGGGGCGGATGGTAGCACCACTGCAGTCGCATCGATCGGATTGTTCCAGATCATTTCTCGCGGCGCAGAAGGTTGCCGACGTATTGCATTGTTGGGTCGTTCTGCGTGGCGTAGGCGAGGGCGCGCGCAGGATCTTTCTTAGCCTCATAAATTCGTGCCAGGTTCGCGTTGGCTCCCCGTCGAAACATGTTGTAGTAGGGTTGGTTTGGTCCGGGTTCAGGCAGAATCTCCAGCAGTTTCTGCAGCATCATTTCGGCCTTGTCGAGGTTGTTGCGCTCGAGGTGAGTCAGGGCAAGGTAGTAGCTCGCGTAGACATCAAGCCCGTCCTGGATGTGCTTGGGAATCTTGCCTTTTTTGTCATTGACCAGTGGCGCATTCTCGGCGAATCGTAATCTGACGTAGTCTTCAATCGCCTCTTCCAATTCGCCGCGAAGCTGTTTCATCCGCGCATACAGCAGGGGGAACTCCTGGCGAAACAGCAACAATGACGACTGGATCGACTCGACGTACCGACTATCGGTAAACAGCCGGGTCTGGACTTCCAAGGGGAGGCCCCAAAGCGACGCGGTTCCGAGTCGGTGTCCCACGACCGACGCGAAGTGGTCGCGCTGCTCACCGGCATCGCGAAAAAGGATCGTGCGATTCTTGCCGGCCAGCTCTCGCTGCAATAACCGCATCTTGGTTGAGAAGTATCCGGGAGCTGAGTCGATCAAAATGCCGATGCGAGTCGGACTGCCAACGAGCGACGCGCGGCTCGTTTCATAGGGCGACAATCCTGGCAAATTCATGCGCTCGAGTATCGCGGCGTCGGCGATGGCTTCGTCGAGTGTCGCAACGCTGCTTCCGTCTGGCCCCGGGATTTCCAGACCAACCCGGGCGTCGAAAAGGTAAGCTTTGTCGTCGATCAGGGCCGCGCAGATCCAGACAACCGGCAATTTCGGCCCGCGCCGGAGGCCCATCAAACGGGCTTCAAGTTCGTACTCAATCCCGGGAGGAGGGAACCGCGTGTCAAGCGTGTTGCTCCGTGTGTAGGTAATCAGTCCGGTATCGATTCCTAGCTGACGGCATAGCACCATGAACAGCCATGATCGCTCCGCCCAAGAACCCTCGGCTTCGGTCGCCATTCCGCGCAGTAGCACGTCATAGGGTCGGGCGAAGGCCTGAGGTATGCGGGCGGAACCGAGTGCACCAGGCGGGACCAATTCAATCTGCTGCACCACCCACTGGAAAACACGGCGCACGCGCTCGAGGTCGCTGCCGGTTGTCCCCGCGACTCGTGTGGCGATCCCGTAATACATCATGCAGTCTTCTACATGGCGCGCGTCGCGGAGCGTCCAGTTTTGGCTCTCGAGCTCCTTAAAGTAGCCGGGCGGCATCCGAGTCCTCAAAAACTCACGGGAAGTCGAGTCCAACTGGTAGCTAGAGGGGGTGGTCCCTACGAAGTAATGGTTTAGTTTCTGTATCGCGAGCTTGAAGTTTTCGTTGCCGGGCTGAACGGCCGCCCTCTGGATCAGAGTCATCACGCTGTCCAGGATCGCCGTTCTCTCTTCCTGCACTCGCGGGCCCAAGCTCGAACGAACCAGTGCACCTGACTCGGTCGGAGGCGCCGAGTAGTCGCAGCTCATTGCTACCAGCAAGCCCAGACTCAGGGTGACGAGCGACGTCCAAACGATGATGTGACGAGACAAAGCTGGAAGACTCCTGAAGCGGTCATTTCCGGTCGTGGGCCGCGAAGCGGTCCCAACGACCGATGAAACCAAGGTTCTCTGCTCGCCGGCGCTGTAACTTTTACGCAGGTGCGGCATGACGGGAGCTTATGCTGCCGTAGTCTGTGACTATCGATTATGAGCCGTGACCAATCTGCACGCAAATCAACCTTCGAGCGACTCGACTATGGTCGGAGGGGCGTTGACGCGTGACGATTGCGTATGAGTTGCCACCTCCCGCGACGACGAAGGGTTCATCGGTGCGCAGAGCGACTCTTTCACGATGCCCCAAATCGCTATACGAACGCCCGATTGTCACGGTTCGGACGCGATCGCGTCGCGGATCCGCAGACAGACGTCGATCAATGACGGCAAGTCGTCGAGGCGTAAAGAGTTGGGACCGTCCGAGAGGGCCCGGTCCGGATCGGGGTGCACTTCCAAAAACAGGGCGTCGCAGCCCGCCGCTACGGCAGCTTTCGCCAGGGTCGGAATCATCTCACGCTGACCCGAGGAGGATGTGCCACCGGCGCCTCCCCCTGGGAGCTGCACCGAGTGGGTCGCGTCGAAGACCACCGGTGCACCAGTCGATTGCATCTGAGGTATCGCGCGAAAGTCGTTAACCAGTCGCCCATATCCGAAGGTCGTGCCGCGCTCCGTCAGGAGGACGCCCGACGACCCCGAGCTTGTGAGTTTAGTAACGACGTGGGACATATCCCATGGTGCCATGAACTGGCCCTTCTTGACGTTAACGGGCCGGCCAGTTGCAGCCGCTGCCTCCAGAAGGTCGGTCTGCCGCGCGAGAAACGCCGGAATTTGCAGTAAGTCGACAGTTTTCGCAATTTGTGGAACCTGAATGGTCTCATGGACGTCGGTGGTTACCGGCATACCCGTCTCGGCTCTGACCTGCGCCAGGATCTTCATTCCCTCGGCGAGTCCGGGCCCGCGGTAACTGGATCCCGATGTACGATTGGCTTTATCGAACGAAGCCTTGAATACGACAGGCACGGCGTGCGCGCGGCAGATCGTGGACAATTGCCGAGCAATTCGCATGGTCATGTCGCCCGGCTCCATCACGCACGGGCCCGCGATCAGTACGAGAGGGCGATTTCGTCCGATTTCGACCGGGCCAACCGTGACGGGGTTAGAAGGACCCATTGCTGACGCCTTTCGCATCTATTCCTCGCGCCTGGGATTCGCGTAGGCGCAATCCAAATACGCCTCATAGGCTTGAATGACTGGCGTCGATCGCGTATGGCCGCGCGGGAGACTCTCGCTCAGATGCGCCACGGCCACGCCTCGCGCCGGCTCGTGATCTTAACTTCGGTTCCAGTCGCTGGCGAGCGCAACTCGAGATTGATGGGCTGCGCTTCCGGCGTGCCCCGAACTTCGGTCGCCTACGTCTTACCCGCGAGTTGAACTGGGGCCGTCCGTGCTCGACTTGGGGGTCCGGCAATCACATTCAGCGCAGACGGTACAGCCCGCACCGTCCAACTCGTTCCCGACGCGACGGAGCCTTCGGGACGCACGTAGCCACCTGGGTCGCCGTCAATCTGCACCGGTATCGGCGCCTGCCCGGTCACCTCGACGTGCTTTACGCGACGATGCTGCACACTCGGATCTTGAAGGTGGGTACCGCGAAATACCTGCCACAAGTAACGCAGTGCCTGGAAAGGCCCCGGCTTGCGAAACACCACCAGGTCGAGCCAGCCGTCATCGTCGACCGCCGTGGGAGCAAACGGCAATCCCAGCGCATAACACGGTGCATTGAACACGAAAACCGTGGTGCCGACGAGCACCTCGTCGGCATCGTGGTCGCAGATTCGCACCGTGATCTCCGGGAAGCAGTAAGTGAGGCTCGATCGCAGGATCGGCATGAAATACGCGATGCGGTGGGTGGGGCGGATCAATCCGGCGCGCGTCACGCGCGAATCGTGGTGTCCGGTGACGATGTCGCCATCGAATCCGAAGCCGACCATAAGCAAGAATCGGCGCTCACGGGCCTCGCCGACATCGACGCGAAGCGACTGAACGGTCATGATCGTACGAGCGAGGAGGCACGGGTCGCGGACCAATCCATAGTGCCGGGCAACCAGGTTTTCAGTTCCAGCCGGCAACACACTGATCGGCACGGTCGGTCGCTCGTTCAGCAATCCCGAAACCGTCCCATCGCCACCTACGGCCACGACACAACGGCAGCCACAATCTGTGCCCGAGCGCCTTACGAGCGCCGAGCGGTCCTCTGGTGTCCACGCGATCTGTGTACGCAAGCCAAGCTGACCCAACGCATCGACAAACCGCTCAACCAGCCGCAAACTACGGCCCAATCCAGCGTTACGATTTGCAACAATACCAACCCATGGACCGGACGTGGCATCCGGTTCTGTAACGCGCGGCGCGGCAAACCGACCCTCTGGTGATGGGAGAACCGGATCGCTTTGCAAGACGGGGTCGATCTGAGCCTCCGGCGCTCGACTCGGTCGTGATCAACTTAGCGCGTCTTATTACCGAGCATCTCGACGTTGGTGTGGTAAGTCCCGTGAAACTGCGTGCGAAGTGTGGTCAGCCGCTCTCTAAGACTGTTCGTGTCGGCTACGAGGTGTCCGACGTCCGATTTCAGGTCCGCGAGCGCTTTTTCTTCGGTTTGATACTCTTCATTCCGGTGCTGCAGGGCGTCCTGCGCGCCTTTGATGGTTTCCTGAACGATTGCTAGTTGGTATTGCGCACGCGAGAGGCTTTCTCGAATTTGCGAGCGTGCTTTCTCGATATCCGATTGGCGAGCGCGGAGTGCAGCCAGTTCACGGTCCGTCCGCTCTTGGGTTGTGGAGGTCTGGTCCTTTACCGAGGTGAGCTCGTTTTGGGTTTCCTGTAAGTCGTCCTGTAGCTTTTCGATCTGGACTACGAGATCGTGTAGGCGTTGGTTGCCGTTGGTGTTGAGCTGGGCGACTCCAGCCGCCAAGGCCATCCAGACGAGGGATGTAAGCAGAACTAGCACTGCAAGAACTTTACCTGCGGTAGACATCAGACTTCTCCCCCACGGAGTGGCGAACTCCGTGAAGCTGATAGCACGTGGATCGGCACGAGTCGTTATTCGTTGGCCAAGACTTTGTGCAACTGTGCGCGGATCGAGTGACGTTCGCGCCGTGTGAAAACCCATTCAACGGCAACCCAACCTAATATACAACCCTTTGGGGGTCGCTGCCAAGCATACGCGCGAGCGCATCGTCGCTCCGGCCAACGTTTGACGCCTTTGCGGATTGCTCCGTACAATCGGCGGTCCAGCGAGCTTTGTGGCAGTGGACCGCGTTCTGCTCAAGCGATACGCGTAGGCGGCCAGACTTCCAAGAGCGTAGACCGGGCCGCGCGTGATCGCCCCGGAGATTCTCTGCCGATGCGTCCGACGTACCCGGTGACGGAGCTCTTGGGTGATGGGATCGGGCCGGAACTCTCGCGGGCAGTGCATCGACTGGCCGAGGCGCTGCCCGTGCGGCTTGAATTCGTTGAGATCGATTTTCGCCTGGAGAACCGCCGGGCGCGGGGCAATGCCATTTACGACGAGGCCGTCGAGTCGATTAGTGCCACGAAAGTCGCGCTTAAACATCCCACGACCACGGCGGAAGAGAGTCCGAATGCGATCTTGCGCCGCCGACTGGATCTATCGGTAATCCATCGCCCGGTATAAACGATTCCGGGCGTGCCGACCAATTTCCGTCGCGAGCTCGACATCGACATCGTGCGGATCGCGACCGGAGGTACCTACGACGACCCAGGACGCATGATCGGCGAGGACGGCGCGGTCAGCCTGCGAATCGTCGAGCGCCGGCCGGTACGTGAGGCGGCGCGGTACGCGTTCAACCTGGCGCGCAAGACCGAAAAACGGGTGACGACGGCCTCGAAGTACACGATCCAGAAGGCGACAGACGGTTTGTTCGAGCAGGTTGCCGATGAGGTCGCGCGGCAGTTTCCCGAGGTCTCCCATGCAGTCGAGCTTTTCGATGCCCTCTTGGGCAAGGTCATCATGTCTCCCGAGAAATTCCAGATCGTGCTCGTGTTGAACGAGTACGGCGACTTTCTCTCCGACATGGCTTGTGGTCTGGCGGGCTCATTGGGAATCGGTGCCAGCGCCAACCTGGCGTTCGATCCGGCGGCGGTGGTGCGCGTTGCGCTGTTCGACGCAGCCCATGGAACGGCCCCGGACATCGCAGGCAAGACGCTGGCCAATCCGACGGCGATTTTCCTCGCGTTGTCGCTCTTGCTCTACCAGCTCGGCGAGATCACGATCGGCCAGGTCGTCAAGAACGTCACGCTCGACCTTCTCCGTGACGGCGTGCGCACGCGCGATCTCGGAGGCCGGGAATCGACCGAAAGTTTCACGGAAGCCGTCGCTGGTGAGGTCGCGCGACGCCTGGCGCGGCAGCGCCAGGTCCAACCCGAGCCGACCATTTCATAACATGGGCTTGCGTCACCGTGGCGAGGTTATATGGTTGCCGGCAGAACCGTCGCCGCGCTGACGCGCCGGACCCTAAGCGTGCGGCTCCTCGCGACGCCACGGCTATTCCCGCCATCGGCCTGACGTGCTGTTTGCCCTGATGACCCGCCTCTTGACGGTCGTGCAGGAACTCCGTTGTAATCAGCGATTCGGTCAGCCCATCCCGCTCGATTCTTCACGGGAACCGACCGCTGATGCCCGCTGCCGATCTTCCGCCGAAGGCAGTTCGATCGACTCCTCGTCCCCAAGTCCGGCGAGCACACTTACACCGAAGCGACGGGGGCTGACGGCCGGGCAAGTGTTGGTCGTCACCAGCGTGATGTTCACGTTCATCTCGTTCTGGCGGACAGCGGCCATCGTGCTGTGCGATCTGGCGAGCACGGCCTACTACATCGGCGGAATCGTCGAGTCGCAGATCGGTGCGGCGGCACCGTGGTTCATCCTGGCTGTGATGATCTTCAGCTACGCCGTCCGTAGCGTCTATATCGAGAGCTGCGCCCTGTTCGTGCGCGGAGGGGTGTACCGAATCGTCAAGGAAGCCATGGGAGGCGGACTGGCCCGGCTGGCGGTCTCGGCGCTATTGTTCGATTACATTCTGACCGGCCCGATCAGCGGCGTTACGGCCGGCCAGTACATCGTCGGCCTGCTCAACGACGTGCTCGGTCTCGGCAAGGGACAGCTGGTTCATGGCCCATCAGAACGGACTGTCGGCAGCGATCGCGATCGTCGTCGTTTTCTACTTTTGGCGAGTCAACGTCAAGGGCATCCACGAATCGAGCGACCAGGCGCTTCGGATCATGGGCGCGACGACTGTCATGGGCGTCGTGATGATCATCTGGTGCCTGGTGACGCTGGCTGTCCGATCCAGAGACAGCGCACCTTCCCCCGACCAGTGCCCGACCTTTCCAAGAAGGTCGATGCCGAAGGCAAGCCGATGCTCGACCCGTTCGGCAAGCAAGTCGATCCGCTCGGGTATCATTGGCGAGACATCGCTTGGCGAGGCTTGCGGCCGGAACGAATCAACGGCCACTGGTGGAGCTTGATCGGCGTGATCGGCATCGTGCTTTCCTTCGGCCATTCGATTCTGGCGATGAGCGGCGAAGAGACGTTGGCACAGGTTTATCGCGAGGTCGAAAGCCCGAAGCTCAAGAACTTCAAGCGCGCAGCCCTGGTCGTGTTCCTGTACAGCCTGCTGTTCACGTCGCTGATCAGCTTTTTCGCCGTGATGATCATTCCCGACGGGTGCGGATGTCGCGTACAGCGGCAACTTGATCGGCGGGCTTGGCCATGAACGTCGTCGGGCCGCAGTGGGCGCGGCTGGTCTTGAACGGGGCGGTCGTCATCGTCGGCTCCTTGATCCTTTCGGGCGCGGTCAACACGGCCATCGTCGGCTCCAACGGCGTCTTGAACCGGGTTTCGGAAGATGGCGTGCTGCCCGATTGGTTCCTGAAGCCGCATCCCCGGTTCGGGACCAGCTCGCGGCTCATCAACCTGGTGGTGATCCTCCAGGTCGTGACGATCGTGTTCAGCCGCGGCAACGTGCTCACGCTGGGCGAGGCTTATGCCTTCGGAGTGGTCTGGAGCTTCGTTTTCATGACGATGTCGATGCTGATCTTGCGGTTCACGCGGCCGCGCGATCGCGACTACGAGGTGCCGCTCAACATCCGGTCCGGCCGGTTCGATTTACCGATCGGGATCACCCTCATTTTCCTGGTCCTGGTCATCGCGGCGATTTGCAACCTGCTGACCAAGGAAGTCGCCACGATCACCGGTATCGCGTTCACGGCGGGCTTCTATGCGGTCTTCTGGTTCAGCGAGCTTGCGCATCGCCGTCGGTTGGGCGCAGCGGCCGATCACCACGAGCATCTCGAGCAATTCAACGAACAGCACGCCGACACGCTCAGCGTCGAGAGCCTGCACCTGTCCAAGCCCTACCGCAAGCTGGTCGCGATCCGCTCGCCCTACAACCTGGCGATGCTCGAGCGGTGCCTGGCCGAAACCGATCCCGAGACGACCGAAGTCGTCGTGATGACCGCCACGGTCTTGCCCACAGGGCTCGGCGCGACATGCAGACCGGCGATCAGCGTTCTCGACCGCCAGCTCTTGACGGCGGTCGTCAACCTGGCCGAGCACGCCGGCAAACCGGTCAAGCCGCTGATCGTGCCGACGAACGAGCCTTTTTATCGCGTTGGCGCACAGCTGCCAAGACGATCGGCGCCCAGGAGCTGATCATGGGGCCGTCGAACAAGTACCGGCCCGAAGACCAGCTCGACCAGGTGGCGCTCTACTGGCTCAACGTGTGCGGCACCCAGCCCGAGCCGCTGTCGATCCGCGTGCTGGGCAAGGACCGCGACGTGCGACTGGATATCGCCGGCGGCAGCCAGATCCCCAAGCTCGGCGCGGCCGCCGCCGAGACGGCGCAGCTCCTCTCGGAGCTGCGCAAGAGCTGGCATGGCGTCGAGCGATTGCTCTTGGCCTACGACGGCAGCCCCTCTGGCGCCGATTTCCTCGACACCGTCATGAGCTTCCTCGACCCGGCGATCGAAGTCACGCTGCTCGACGTGGCCGAGGACGGATGCGGCGAGGACGGAGTCGACCCGATCGAAGAGGCCAGGCAAGTGGTCGAGCGCGCGCCGAACAGCGCGTGCGCTCTCGGACGCCGCGTCGAGTACCGAGTCGCGCGTGGCGAGGCCGGCCCCGAGATCGTCCGCGCTGCCGTCGACGGCAAGTTCGACGCCATCTTCATGAGCCTGCGCGGCGTCTATCGCCGCGGCGATACGACGGCATTCGCCTCCAATACGCGCTACGTGCTCGAACACGCCCCCTGCCGGGTGATCCTGGGGTTCGCCCCCAAGTCGATTCCCACTTCGAGTGCCGCTCAGGCGACACAAAGCTGAGCCCAAGCAGGATTGCACACAACCCAAGGCCGCACAGCCTGTTACGGTCTTGACGCCGTTCGTCTCGTTGTTTAACGCGTGTACGGTCCGTGAGCATCTGCATTGCGGAACGCAACCGCGATTTACGCGTGTTCCGACAGCCGGCGGAGCAGTCGCCCCCACTTGCGGGGCAGCCTGGTCCGGCCAAACTCGGCGAGCCGCGGCACGAACTGGTTCCAGGTGAGGACCGTCAAGCAGGTCGCTGCTGGACGATGGCCACGACCGCCCGCTCGCGGTAAATCCCCAGGACGGCGATGGCACCGCTCTCGGGGTTGCGTCCCAACCGGCGGGTTCGCGCCAAGACCTGGCGGAATTCATCGGCGGCGAGTTCGGGCTCGGCCGCAAAGCGCTCCACGAATCGCTCAAGAGCGTGCCGTGTCAAGTCGCACCGAACTATAGTCGCGCTGTCCGGGGGGAACGTCAGACATCACATCCTCAATCCGATCTCGCCCAGTCGCTCGCCCAGATCACTCCTCGGCGCATCCACTCCTGGTAATTGGGGTCCGCCATCGCTTCGAGGTCGTGACCCAGCACGTTCTCGTAGACACGCCCCTTGCCGTAGGTGTTCACCCAGATCACCGGCTCGTCCTTGCCGGTGCCACTCGGCTTGTTGGGGTCGGAATAGGCGGTCGCCAGCACGACGCTGCCCGGAACCATCACCGAGTTTTGATACAGCTCGTCGATCACGTGTTCAAACTGGGCGGGCAAACCGTCGGAGATCGGGTGCTTCACGTCGGTCTTCTTCACGGTGAAGACGTGCTTCGGCCCATGAAATCCCTGAGATCGCCAACCGCCGGCAACGGCCTTTTCGAATTCGTCCCAGTTGGGCTTCGTGAATGCGCTCGAGGCGAAATGGTACGCAACCAGTCCCTTTCCCTCGCGAACGGCCTTGAGGAACGCCTGCTTGTTGGCGTCAGACCAGCGAGACTCGGGCGGGCCGGTGGGCGTATCCTTGTAATTCAAGAGCAAGACGTCGTACTTGGCCAGGTTGTCGTCGGTCAGATCCTTCGACGGGGCGGCCGTGACGTCGACCGAGATCCGACCATCCTTTTCCAGAAGTTCTTCGAGCGCCTTGGAGTGTCTGCTGCCAGTTGTGGGCCGCTACGTTATCACCGGTGATCAGCAAGACCTTGATCGGCGGGGCGGAGCGGCCGGCTACCGTGGACGCCGGCGACTGTCTCGGTCGAAAGCTCGTCGAGCGCGATCGGGCCGAAGACCGGAACAGCCATGTCGGCGCCGTCCCGAAGGTTGCAGTACGGGTCGAGCCCATGGCCGTACCACAGCATCGGACTTTTCGCGACATGCGACGCGTAAGCTTGAGGATGACGGTGTCCCTGGCCTTGCCGACGGCGGCCTCGAAGATCAGCGGGAGGACGTGCCGTCGTCCTTGCGGATCGAGAAACCGGCGATGTGCCGCTCGGGCTGTGAGCCCGACGGCCGGTCGCATCGGCGATACTGGCATCAGCCGCATCGCGCCGCCAGGTATTCCAACTGCCGGCCGCCAATCCGATTCCCATTCCCATGCCGCCGCTGGCGAAGGCGCGCCCTGTATCCCTCCCGCAGGTCGATGGCCCGCCGATCGTCCCTGACCCATGTTGACCCCCTTGAACTTCACGACCAGCGTGTTGTTCGGGCCTTTGGTCACACGGTCGAACGTGGGAGTTGTCGCGCCCGATCTGTCCAAACAGCTCGCGCTCGGCAATCCGGGCCAGGCGTTGACCGGCCCGCTTCAGGCCCTGAGTTCCCACGTGGATGGCATCGTCGAGCTCGAGGTCGATGACCGAGATGACGGCCGTGTTCGGGATTCGCTCGGCGAGCAGGCGCTGGGCGTCTTGCACGGCGTTCCAGCCCTTGGGGTCACCGCTGCCGACGAACCGGCCGATCTGAACGTAGATAAAACGGAAGATCGGGCTGTCCCAGGTCGGACCGGACGGCCGCGATGAAAGTCGGGGAAGACCTTTGAAGTACACCTTCGATGCGTCGCCGGCCGGCGTCGCTCTCACCCTGGTACCAGAGCACGCCTCGGACTTTGCCGCCGGCGAGCTTCACTTGCCGCAGCATCGACCCATAGAGACTCTCGCCGCCCGGTTTTTTGGGCCGGGCTCCACTGCGCCATGCTTGTGCCGCCGTGCGCAGGCGACCAGTCCGATCGGCACGCCGGTCGCCTCGACCAGCGCCACGGCGAACGGCAATCCCAGGCCGGCGCCCTTGCTTCGGGCTCTTGTGCGTCTGGCGTCGATCGCTCGGTGCGCGTCTTGGGGTCGCCCGAGTGAACAGGGTCCGGCGAGTCGACCAGCCAGTGCAAGGGCTCCTCGGCCTGGCGCCCACTTGCCGTCCATTCCCAGGAGCGAGACCCGCGGGTGCGGCGGCGTGACGTCGATCAGGTCGCCGACTCCTTCCATGTTCGACTGGCCCGCCAGTACCCAGAGGTCGCCGACGAAGATCGGGCCTGCGGTCATTGTGACAGTCCGGTTGTCCACCGCGATGCGACATGTGACCGTGTAAGGTCCGCCGACCGGTACACCGACCAGCTTGCCGTCGACCAGCTTCGTGCCGTGGATCGCACCAGAAGGGCCGTTGACGTGCACCTCGATAAGCGTGGCGTGCTTATCGGAATTGTCCAGAACGATGGGAATCTCGCGCCTTACCGTTGGCATCCCTTTGATAGACTCGTGAGGCCACGGGCTTCTTCGAGCCGGATGGCCTCGAGTACCGCACCGCTCAAACTGTGCGGGAAGCGGTGATTCGACCGAGCAAGCCCAAAGCTCGCAACGAGACCACCAACCCGAGGGAAGACGAGAGAACCTTGATCGTGACATAGCGAGTGCAACTCCCTGGTTGGAACCGATCGAGCGGAATCGATGCCGATGTTTCGTTCATCGTACACGGCGCGTGCAGAAGGCGAAAGTGTGCCGCTGCCTGCGCGCGGGTGCCACGCTGGGTCGGGCTGACGTATGCGTCACGAGTCTAGTTTTACCCACGCGCGCGGAGTCGACGTGACTTTGCCGTGCACCTCGCTCGGGTAGACGCGCCGCTGCTACAGATGGCTCGCCGGGTTTGATCGGTTAGCAATGTCGAAACATGAACGTCATCGTCGTCGTGTGCAACAGCCTGCATCTGGGGTTTGTCGGTGCGTACGGCAATCCCTGGATCGAAACGCCGAACATCGACCGGCTGGCCGCCGAGGGGGTCGTTTTCGATCAGCATTTCCCCGAGAACCTACGACGCTCCCTACCGCGGCGAAGCTGGTGGACCGGCCAGTACGGTTTTTTCGAGCCTGACCAGGGCTGGACGCCTCTTCGGCCGGAGGAGCTGATCTTGCCCGATGTGCTCTGGGACAAGGGCGTCAGCCACGGCCTTGATCTCCGACGTCCCCTTGCTGCGCGAGGTCGGCTTGGGATATGGCCGCGGGTTCGACCAGGTGATCTGGGTTCGCGGCCAGGGATACGACCCGCTCGTTCCGCCGGCGATCCGCGCGCTCGTCACGTGCGGCTCGAGGACGAGCCCGGCCTGCGCCTACCCGAGGAAGACGATCCCGATCGCGAGTTATGGAAGAATCGATGGGAGCAATTCTCCGCAATCGGACTGTGCTCGCGACCGATCGCGAAGAGAACACGGGCGTCGCCCGCACCGTCCGTACCGCGATCGATTGGCTCGAGCGGCGTCGGCACTCTGCGGGTCCGTTTCTGCTCTGGCTCGATCTCTTTAGCCCGCACGGTCCGTGGGACGCACCCAGACGTATCGCGACCAATACGTGACGCGTCGAGCCCGACGAATTCGAGCTCGGTGAAGAGGGTGACTGACTGCGGACGACCTGGTGAAGACGACGACGAGGAGATCGACGTTCGAAGAAGTGGCGGCGCTGATCGACGTCCCGGCCGGGGCGGTGGGCGACGTCTTGAGCGAAGCGGAGCTGTTCCGGCTGCGGCGCACCTACGCCGGAACCGTGACTCTGGTCGATCGCTGGCTCGGCGAGCTCTTCGACGGCCATGCGCCGGTTGGGCCGCATGGACGACACGCTCCTGATGTTCACCAGCGATCAAGGGGAGCCGCTCGGCGAGCACGGCTACGTCCGAAGATTCCGGCCCTGGCTCTACGAGGAGCTGATCCATACGCCGCTGATCATTCGGCTACCCCGCGGCGAAGCATGGCGGCATCAGGCACCAGGCCATCGTCCAGACCGTTGACTTGCTGCCGACGATTGTCGCGGCTCTTGGTCTTCCCGCGGTGGAAAATCACGACTCGCCGATTCACGGGCACGACTTGCTCCCCTTGATCCGCGGCCAGCGGACCAAGGTCCGGGATTTTGCCTGCATGGGCATGGACGTCGCCGAGTTCGCCATCCGGACCCATCTCTGGCACCTGGTCGTCCCGATCGAAACCGACCCCGACGAGCCACGCTCTGCCGAGCTTTTTCGCAAGCCCGAGGACCGCTGGGACCAGAATAACGTCATCGACCAGAACCCGGACGTCGCCGAGCACCTCGAGCTAACGCTGCGGCGCTTCATCGAGGTCCTTCGACACGATCGTATCGACGATCTTCCGTTCCTGCGCGACATCGCGCGCTTCGGCCCGACTTGAGCCCTGGGAATCCGGACCGGGGGTACGCGTTTCTACCGCCGACGCCGTAGTCGATTGCGCAGAGTCCGAAGCGCGTGAATTCCTGCCTCCGCAGCACCTGCAACACGCGCAGCAACCCGATTGTCCGCCGCGATTGTCCCCTGCACAACCCACGCCTGCACCGCACGTGTTCAGCTTCTTGAGCCAACTCACCAGTATGCAAGGCCTCTTGGCGGTTACCGACGTGGCCGCGCACTGGGGCGCTGATTGTTGCAGGTTTGGCTGCACTGCTTGGACGCTCGGCCTAGCCAACCGATACGCGCTCGGAAATGCCGCGGGCGGGAGCTGGGGCGACGCGGTTGGCTCGGCCGTCTTATCGCGGAAAAGCCAGTTTGATAGCCATCCTCGAACCCGCATTGGAGCAGCCGGCGGAGGTGACGCATAAATGCCGTGGGGCGAAGCCGTCTGGGGCGTCACGTTAGCCGACGGAGTCGATGCAGGTCGGTTCGCCATCGATGCGGGCACTACCGCGGGGGTAGCCGCTGTCGGCGACAACGGCGATACCGCGGATGGTGCACTGGAGGAAGAAGCCGACGCGGCTGGCGGAGACGGGGGCGAAGCCGATGCGGTCGGTGAAGCCAAAGTCGACCGTGATGCTTCATCGGGAGTCACTGGTGCTGATGGCGTGGGAGGTAAAGGCGAGGGCGGCGGTGCGTTGGGAGGCGGAGGCAACGGCCTCGTCGTCGCGCAAGCCGGATCCAGAATTGGCGGCGACAGAGGTGCCTCAGATGGACTGGCTGCCGACGATACCAACGGAGCAGGGGGGGATTGAAGCTGCCAGCTCATCGGAGCCGGCTCGAGGGATAATTCTGTTTGTGAAGCCGCCGGCGGCGGCTCATTCTGATCTGGCATCGAACCGGCTGCTGGATCACCTCGTTCTGCCGGTGGAAGGGGCGTTGGATCCTTGTCGCCGTTGTCAGTGGATTCGGCACTCGACGCGATTGCGAGCGCACCTGGTGCCGCCGGCTCGCTTTCGGGCGAAGTCGAAGCGACGGCATCGTCGCGCGTGGTCGCCGCCTGACCGACCTGAGATCTCACAGCGACCGGTTCGGAGACTGGATTCGCAACTGATTCCGAAGAGGGCTTCGCGGGTGACACGTGTAACTCGATCGCGGACAGCGAACCAGGCGGGAGCAGCGATTCGTCGTCGTCCGCCGCCGCAACGCGGGATCGACGTTCGAGGGACTGCTTCTGCGTGCCGTTTTGCGACACCATGCTCCGGTCGTCGGGCTCGTCATCCGCCCCCGAGGGGCGAGCGTCTTTTGGTCGCGCGGTCCCCTCTGCCGCAGCGGGTGCACGCCGCGGTTTATCGCGTTCGCGTTCGCTTGGGCGTTGCTTGCTATCCTGGGAGCCGGCATCGGCGGCGGTGGATGCGTCGACCGGCCGCACGTCATTGTCGGCCGGTGCACTACGAGGGCGCGATTGCGCTTTCGGGTGCGAGGACAGCCCGCGCGTCTCCGTGCCAGCATGAACGCTCGAATCCATGCCGGAGCTCTTGCCGGCCGAGAAGCCGCCATTGCCGTTCCAAAGCCTGCTGATTGCAGGAAACGGATTCGGGATCCACGCCGTACGCGGCTCCGGCCAAACGTTGACGGGCTCGGGCGCGTTGCCAGGGTGAAACGGCGTCTCAGCGTCTACGGCTGACGCGTTCGTTGGCTGCTGGTTTGTTGCCTCGGATGACGTAGGCTCGCGCCACCGCGAAAACCGACGAGGCGCCGGTGTCTCGCCAAGGTCCGCAGGGCTGAGTGACGGCGACGACCAACTCAGACGCGGTGGGGTACCGGCACAACCGGCAGCTCCGAGCAGCGCAATGGTGACCAGTCCGACCTCGTGCGGCCGCTTCATGGCGTATCCTCCCGCCTCGATTCCGGCCGTGCATAGGCCGACAACTGACGGCGTGTGAATCACTCCGGATTCGTATACCGTGCAGATTCAATCGGCTGTGCGGCGACCAATATCTGTTGGATTTTCGCCGATGCGCGCGATGTGGCTCGGCACGACTCATTTTTCCAACAGCTACTTTCTAATTGCCGCATTCCGCACAATGTGAACAATAAGAAAGATCCGCCAAGTCGTCGCGCTCACGGCAGGACGGTCGTTAAACCTGATGGCGCGGCAGGCGATTGTTTGCGGTGCCGTTAACACTGGGAGCGAGGCTTAAAACGCGAGGTGGCGCCATGATAGATGTCAAAGCTGCTGAGAAGTTTATGGCCGCGCCGTGGCTCGCCGAAGCGGACCGCGACATCAAGCGTGCGATCTTGAACGCACTGGTCGAAGCAAGGGCACCAAAGGGCTCTGTGCTTCTGGCGCAAGGACAGCCTAATGATCACCTGACGTTTCTGATCGACGGCGCGGCCGTGATTGAGCGTAGCTTTGACAGCGGCCGTCGGGAGACGATCACCGCGTTGACCGCGCCGGCGGTTTTTGGCACGACGTCATTTTTTCAGCCCAAGCCTCCGACAGCGACCGTGCGCGTTACGTCGGACGTTTGGATGCTCTCGCTCTATCATCCTGCACACGAGGCGCTGCGTGCCGCTAATCCTCGCGCTGCCGAAGCGTTGGCACTAGCGGTTGTGCGTGCACTCTCGGAACGATTCGACTTGATCGACAAGCTGTTCACACAATTCACGTCCCAACATTCGGACGAGCCGGCGCGGATGAGCGAGTGGGCCGGTTTTCGGTCTCGACTGTTCGAGGAGCACGGCTTTTGAAGCGGATCTAGCAACCGAGCAGGTTGTCGGCGGGCAACAGCATTCGGTCAGGCCGAGCCGATGGCACACACCGAATCGCCAAGTAGACCAAGAGGTGAATCGTTCGGCAGCGAGGTTGACGCGCTCCAAGTCGTATCGCACAATGAGTCGTGAATGCCGCGAGAAAAATCCAGGTCGTGGTGCGCAAATGGCGGGGCACTGGAGTGAGTGCTGCGCGAGTCGGTTGAAAAATGCGGGCGTCTGCCGGTTTCAAATCGATACGAGCCGGTTCAGTGCTATGCGAACGAGATCGATCTCTGGGTTTACCGGACAATCGCGACAGGTTGGCTCAACACAGCGTGAGAGCGCTGAGGACTGAAGTGGCTGGAGCCGATACGGTTCATGAATACGCTGCCGTCGCCCCCGACTTCCGAGTTTTTGAAGTCGGCGTTTGACCAGTTGCTTGAGACGGTGCGCAGCGGCGGCCCGCACGGCCACTTAGTCGACGTGCGAGAATCGCTTCAGTCGGCTCTTAGCCCTAGCCGTCCACTGGCAATTCTGTGTCCGCACGCGGATGATGGGGCAATCACGGCGGCCTGTCTGCTGCACGAGTGTGCGGTACGCCGAGGCCTTCCGGTCGTTGAGGTCTTGGTTTTCGCCGGTGAACGCAACGTGGCCGCACCCTGGCTCAACGACCAGAAAAAGGTCACAGTGCGCGAAGCGGAATTCAGGTTGGAATGCAGCGTGCTGGGCGCAGAGGCGGTCTGCTGGAACCTCGAGGCGTATCGCATGCCGGCGTATCAGCCGACAAGTTCCGACATCGACAAGGTTGTTGGATGGTTCGGCTCTCGTCGGCCCGGCGCGATCATCGTCCCGCCGGCCAACGACGCACACGGCGCTCACCGTGTGACCCGCGCCCTGGGAGCGATCGGGCTAGTCGGGGCCTGGCTTGCCGACTGCCTAGTGTTGACCGGTTGGACGCCGTGGGGACCGCTTGCTGCACCCAACGCTTATTTCACTTACGATGGCGAGGCCGAACGAACTAAGGAATGGGCAATCCATTGCCATGCGTCACAAGTCCTCCTGACCGACTACACTCAATACTGCTCGCATCTGGGACGCGCCTACGCGGCGCTGACGCGCGAATGGGCCGAAGGACACCGCCTCGCCGGCCGCGCTCACTCAACCGCTGATCGGTTCGTCGGTGTCGAACTGTTCCAGATCGAATCGTACGAGCCGGGGCGAGCGCGGGCGATCCCTCCTGATCCCATCCAGATCGCGTTGGGCATCTTGTGCGGCCGGTTGGCGCATGATCTGCCGGCTCCGCCCGAACCCGTCGGCGCCCGATCCGGCCCTCCTGCCAATGCACCGGCCGGAGCCCCGCGCTAGAGGTTTTGTCGAGGAATGCTCGTCCCATGGACCTGCTAGCCCGTAGCTACTCCGGGATGAAAGTCCTGGTCGTCCCGGACGTATCCTCCGCGTGCGCCGTGACCGCGCAGCTTCTCATCCGAGCCATCGATTCAGCGCGGGCGGAACGCGGCCGAGCGGTATTGGGTTTGGCCACCGGTTCGACGCCTGAGCAGGTCTATGCGCACCTAGTCTTGCAGCACAGAGCGGGCTTGCTCTCGTTTCGGAACGTGACGACATACAACCTCGACGAATACTATCCTATCAGCCCGCTCGATCCCCGGAGCTATCATTCTTACATGCACCGACACCTGTTCAGCCACGTGGACATCTCACCCCACTGCGCGCATCTGCTCGACGGCACGGTTCCCGAGGCGTTCACGGAGGTGCACGCGGCCGATTACGAACGCTGGATCGAGGCCGACGGCGGGCTAGACCTTCAACTGTTGGGAATCGGGCGTAATGGGCACATCGGCTTCAACGAGCCAAGCAGCCTGCCTGTTGAAGAAGCTGTCATGCTGCGCACGCGACTCGTGGAACTTCACCCGGTGACGCGTCGCGTCGCAGCCAACGACTTCGGCGGGCTTGAGCACGTCATTCCCCGCGCCTTGACGATGGGAGTGGCAACGATTCTGGCGGCGCGGTCGATCGTGTTATTAGCTCTTGGCGTCTCCAAGGCAGAAGCCGTCTCGCGTGCCCTGACGTGCTCCATGACGTCGGAGTTGCCTGGGTCGTTCTTGCAAACGCTTCCCGATAAAGTGACTTGGGTCCTCGATGCGCCGGCAGCGCGGGGACTTGGCTGAAGTATCTCCGATCTCTGATTGTCTCTGCCCTATGCTCCGGCTCCAGGCCGCCCGACTACTTCCCGGACATGCCCTCGGTCGCGGTATGTCGCGATCGCGTTCACCGCGTTTAAGTAGGCTTGGGCTGATGCCTCGATGATGTCCGTCGATGCGGCGCGGCCCCGAAATGCGCGATCGCCGCTCTCGACCTCCAGTTCCAGGGTGACCTCGCCTTGCGCGTCCTTTCCCTGCGTGACGCTCCGAACGACGAACTCGCGCAAGTTCGCGCGCACGCCCGTGACGCGCTCGACCGCCTTGAAGATTGCGTCCACCGGTCCATCGCCGATGGCCGCGTCTTGAACGATCTCGCCATCGGGTCGGCGAATCGCGATTGTGGCGGTCGGCAGCACCGAGGGGCCCGCCGTAGTGTGCAAACTGACCAGTTGCCAGTGTGCCGGCACGTTTTCCAAGTATTTTTCGATCAAGACGACCAGATCGTCGTCATAGACCTCTTTCTTCTTGTCGGCCAGCGCCTTGAAATCAAGGAACAGGCTCTCGAGCTGGTCTTCGGTGACGACATAGCCCAGCTCGGCCACTCGCTCGCGCAGGGCGTGACGTCCGGAGTGCTTGCCCAAGACCAAGTCGGTTCGTGGGACACCCACGTCCTCTGGCCGCATGATCTCGTACGTTGAGCGTTCCTTGAGCATGCCGTCCTGGTGAATGCCCGACTCGTGGGCAAAGGCATTGCGTCCCACGATCGCCTTGTTCCGCTGTATCGTCAATCCGGTAATCGTCGAGAGCATTCGGCTGGTCGGATAGAGCCGCTCGGTCTTGATAGCCGTAGTCAGACCGTAGTAATCAGACCGGGTTTTCAAGGCCATCACGACCTCTTCGAGGGCGGCATTACCCGCGCGCTCGCCAATGCCGTTGATGGTGCATTCGATCTGCCGTGCCCCGGCCTCACAGCCAGCCAAACTGTTGGCGACCGCCAAACCAAGATCGTCGTGACAGTGTGTGCTGATGATTGCCTGACCAATATTGTGAACGCGTTCCTTGAGCGCACGAATCACTGCTCCATATTGGAGGGGGGTGGCATAGCCCACGGTATCGGGAATATTGACCGTTGTTGCGCCCGCCTCAATGGCCGACGCAACGACTTCACAGAGAAAATCAAGCTCAGTCCGAGCAGCGTCCTCGGGACTGAATTCCACATCGGCGCAATAACCCTTGGCCCTACGGACACCGGCGACCGCCTTGTCGATGATCTGAGCCTTGGTCATCCGGAGCTTGTGTTCACGGTGAATCGCCGATGTGGCGAGAAACACATGAATCCGCGGGTGCTGCGCGAATTGGATTGCCTCCCAGGCGCGGTCGATATCGCGGTCGTGGCACCGCGCGAGACCGCAGACCGCTGAGCCGCTGACTTCAGCGGCGATGGCACGCACCGCTTCGAAATCGCCGACGGACGCGATCGGAAATCCAGCCTCTATTACGTCAACTCCGAGCGAAGCCAGTGCGCGGGCCATCTCTACTTTCTCGGCCATGTTCATGCTTGCGCCCGGTGATTGCTCACCGTCGCGCAAGGTGGTATCAAAGATTCGCACACGGTCTGGATCAAACGCCGTCGGCGGCACTGATGATTTCGTGGAAATCGACTTGCTCATGGTCACGTCTCCTAAAAGCACAACGCCCCGAGAACCACGCGGGAGGAGGGTCTCGGGGCTTCGTTAGCATTGGTCCTTGCGGAGTCGACGAACCCTACAGCACCCTCCTCGCTCGGCAGATAAGGCCAAGCGAATGGCTAAGCCAAAGTCGAAGGCACCTCGCCAGTGCTAGCATCGTTTTACTCTCGGCGCTCGTGATGGCTACCCGCAACCCGTTATGCAATCGTATGCCGCTGGCAAGCTCGAGGTCAATGTGAAAGTGCACCGTTGGTATCTCGCAATACCGGTGCCGGAAAGAACAAGCGACAGACTGCGTGTGCGGGAAGGTAAAACGCGACCGGAAATCCGACGTCGAAGAGCGTGAGCCACAGCGTGTCGGCGAAACATGCCAAACGAACGTCCAAATCACAGACGAGGCTCTGTTCTCAGCGCTATCATTGCCGGCCGAAGTTCTCCGGAGTACAGTTTATGTGTGCTTGCAAGCGATGTCCCCTTCCCTGATGTCCGCAACCCGATGCGCAAATCACGGCCGAGACCGCAATTGAATACCTCCGCGATTCGGGTTGTGTTTTGCCGGGCGCGACTGTTGATGTACTTGAGCTGGGCGGGGGAGTTTCCAACATTGTCTTGCGCGTTCAGGTTCCGAGCCGCCTTCCCTTTGTGATCAAGCAAGCGCGGGAACGCCTCCGTGTCCCCATGGAATGGCGTGCGCGGCTGGAACGAATCTGGACCGAGCAGGCTGCACTTAACTTGCTCGGAGCGATTCTGCCCGAGGCAACGGTGCCTCGCGTTTTGTTTGACGACCGTGCAAATTACCTTTTCGCCATGACGTGTGCCCCCGACGATGCCGTCACGTGGAAGAGCCACTTACTGGCCGGCAACGTTGACCCAGGGATTGCAGTCGGCTTGGGTGCGATTCTCGGCACGATCCACGCAGAAGCACCTGGCGATATCGCTCTGCGCGGACAGTTGTCTGACACGAGCCTGTTTGACGAGCTGCGCATCGACCCCTATTATCGGACGGCTGCTCGCGCGCATCCCGACCTTGCCCGTCGTATCGGGGCCCTGATCGTTTCCATGGACTTGCCCGTTAAAGAGCGCACGCTCGTGCTGGGTGACTTCAGCCCCAAGAACATCCTCGTTCACCGCGGAGGCGTAGTGCTGCTGGACTTCGAATGCGCACACGCCGGCGATCCCGCATTTGACCTGGGCTTCTTTATGACGCATCTGCTATTGAAAGCGATTCGGGCGGGGTTGGTGTCTCGGGGATCAGGAGTGCGCGTATCCAGCGCTCACCTCGTCGTTCTGGGCCGCCTACTTGGAGCGCAGAGGTCTCGACAAAGCCAGCACTGCCGAGCTAGTCGGGCGATCGATCCTGCATGCAGGGGCATGCTCGCTGGCAAGAGTTGACGGCAAGAGCCCTGTCGAGTATTTGGATGCGAGAAGTCAGGGGGTGGCGCGGGCGTTCGCACGCGAGTTGCTCCGAGCCCCGCCGGCGGCCTGGGATGATCTCTTAGAGATGCTGCGGGACTCCATCGACGGGAAGAGGGCATGGCAATCTTGAAGGGTTTGACAGCCCGTCAGGTGTTCGACTCGCGCGGACAGCCGACGGTCGAGGTAGAAGCGGTCTCGAGCACAGGTGCAGTCGGGCGCGCGATCGTACCCTCGGGGGCCAGCACAGGTCAGCACGAAGCCTTCGAGCTTCGGGATCGGGCTAGCCCACGCTTTGGCGGACTTGGCGTTCAACAAGCTGTCGACAATGTAACCCGCGAGATCGCCCCAGCCGTGCTCGGAATAGATCTCGAGCACCAGCGCACTCTCGACGCCCACCTGATCGCGATCGACGGCACATCGAACAAAAGCCGCCTTGGGGCCAATGCCATCCTCGGCGTTTCGCTGGCTGTAGCGCACGCGGCTGCTGCGTCGCGCGGCGAGGAACTGTTCATTTATCTTAATCGACTCTGGTGCGCCAACCTTGACGACACGCCGACGGCCACCATGCCGACTGCGCCGAAGCTGCCGCTCCCTATGGTCAATATGATCTCGGGTGGGCTGCACGCCGGCGGCCAGATCGATATTCAAGACCTCTTGGTGATAGCTGTGGGGGCGGCATCGTATAGCCAAGCCCTCGAGATGACAGTCGCGGTTTATCGGTCGTTAGGCGCGGTTTTGAAGCGGCAGGGGTTCGAGTCGGCGCTCGTGGGAGACGAAGGGGGCTATGGACCGCAGCTGCGTACGAACGAACAGGCGATGGAAGTCGTGGTTGACGCGATTACGGCCGCGGGCCTTGCGCCCGGGCGTGACGTGGCCCTTGCCATCGACGTGGCCTCAACACATTTTTATGACCCGGCTTGCGCGATCTATCACCTCCGGGCTGGTGGTGAACGTCGGCTCGATACTCAACTCATGATCGAGCGCTTGGCAGCCTGGGTCGAACATTACCCAATCATCTCGCTCGAAGACGGTCTGGCCGAAGATGACTGGGAAGGTTGGATCACGCTGACAAAGCAGTTGGGCAACTCGGTTCAGCTAATCGGCGATGACCTGTTCGCGACGCAAGTCGGACGTCTGCTCCAGGGAATCGAGCTCGGTGCTGCGAATGCAGTTCTGATCAAGCTAAATCAGGTTGGCACGCTCACGGAAACGCTCGACTGCTTGCGACTCGCTCGCAGTCGGGGTTTCCGTGCAGTGGTGTCAGCCCGCTCAGGTGAGACGGAGGACACCACAATCGCCGACCTTGCTGTCGCAACCGCTGCGGGCCAGATCAAGATCGGCTCAGTGACACGCTCGGAGCGGCTCGCCAAGTACAACCGTCTCTTGAGGATTGAAGAGGCTGTCAAGCCAAAGGCTTCGTTCGCGCGTTGGTAAGTCAACCGTTCGCGCGCAGGAACCACGGTCGTGGTGCAGCCCAGGCAGGATCATCTCACACAATTGATCCTGCTGGCAAGCTCGCGCCGAATCGTGGGAGATGGTCGCCATCATTTCGGTCCTAGGCGGGACATTGCTTTGGATCTTCGCGCGCCCGGCCATACACAAGGGCGCCAACGCTTAATCTCGGGCCTGATTACATTCCTGATCTTCGCGGGTTTCCTCGAGCTGAGGATTGTTCCGCTTTTGACCGCCATCCTTGTGGGATTCGTGTACGGGGGCTCGCTTGTCATAGCTATTCTGCCCCGTGCTAGTTCCGAAGTCTCGTGGGACGGGCATCTTTTCGACGCCATCGCCGGCGGGCTCGCGGCCTACGCGCTCTTCGGTCGGTCAAGGTCAGAATAGCATTAGGAAACGAGTGCTTCCCGAGCAAGACGAATGGCGAGGCCAGCTGGCCTCGCCATCACGTATCGATCGGACAAATTGCGAGTTCAGTTACATCGTGGAAGGAGTAGCCACGAAGCCGTGGAAGACTCCGTTGGCGTCGGAGTAGAAACCCGTGATCTCACCCGAGTTGGTAATACCCGTGATCTGGGTGACCTCAACTCCGTTGTCGAATGCTTCGTCGGGGTCGTCAAGGAAGGTGTACACGCCGGTGTGGGTGTTGTAGATGAAGCCGTGCTGGCTGGTCGTCGAGTCGCCGTAGTAACCAACAGCGATGCCTTTGTCGTTGATGCCGAGGATCTGCGAGAACACGAAGGTCGCGCCCGGTTCCCCGGCGACCGTCGGGATCTTCGGGTCGGCGATTGGGGTCCCGGTGAGGGAAGCGCCTTTCACGTGTTCCGTGTTCACCATGAATCCGTGGTCTTGGCCGTCGGTCCCGACGTAGAAACCAACAACGAGGCCTTTGTTGTTAATACCCTGCGCGTTAACCACGTTCGCCCCTGATGGAGCGTTGATGGTGATGTAGGTCTTGGGACTGAGCCGGACGAACCCCGGAGTTGCGGTCAACGTGACGTACTGACCGACGATTTGCGAGCGGTCGTTGATCCCTAAGGCGACGGCCGACATTCCGCCGAGCGGAATGAACAATTTAACCTTTCCGTGGTTCTCGTAAAAGGCATTGCCGTTGCCGTCGGTCCCGACCACGGTGCCATAGGAGTTGGTTCCAAGGGCCATCGCCGCGGACGATCCGTTGATGTTCAGTAGCTTGACCGACGTGGACTTTAGCGGGTTGACAAGGAAGTTGTTGAAATCTCCGTTGTTGGCGATTGTAAACCCAACTGACACGCCCGTGTTCGAGATGCCGTTCATGTTAGTGCCAGCGCCAGCGTCGGTACCGGCCAACGGTCCGTCGAAATCCGTGAACGTGTAGCCGCCCGAATTGACCCGGTCGATCATCGTAATGCTCGGGCCGTTGACCTCGAACTTCGGGCCATGGCCATGCTTCGCGGCGACTTCAGCCGCGGGAACGGGCGTTTGATGCAGGTAATGCGGCAACGCTGCATTGAGAAGAGCGCGCTCTTCCAGTGAAACCAAGGCCGGCTGAATGCTTCGATTGAGCTTCGATCTGCTTCTCGGGAACATGTGATCGTCTCCATTGTTGAAAAACGTGTGTTCATGATCGCATCCGCTCGGTCGCGAACTACGCGAGCGCGCAGAATCACTTCGAGACCAGCGAGTTAAGGGGCCTGTGGATTGCGTGAGGGTGCGATGAATGCGTCAGGCCAGACCACGGATTCAGCGGGGTTGCCCAGTAATGGGCGATACGGTCCACCCTCGGATTGAGGCGGGAAAATTACGCGGCCCGCCGGGCCAACCCGATCGGGCATTGACAGCGAAGTTTCCGGTCGACTCGGATTCGACCCTCAACCCAACAAGAACTCGCACACTTCTTGGCTCGGCATCGATCCTCGTCAGAGAGAATATTGCTAAAGTACCTTCGCGCCGGACAAATGCGGAAGGAATTGTGGAGACGAGTCGGCCCTGGCGGTGTTTATGTGGCCACGACGGCGTCTCCGCGCTGGATGCGCCCACTGTGGAGAACTGAGGCGAGCACCCCCGCGTTGCCCGAATTTGGCTGAACAGTCGTCCTGAAGACGTTTGGATTTTTGGGTAGGTCTCGCTGGGCCATCGTCGTCATGATGCATCGCGGGCACAGTCCTGTGATCCGACGGCGGACTTCCTCCCCGATCGCAACAGCCTTTCCGACCCGGTCGTTCTCGACCAAGCCTGTGCTCTCGTCAGCGGTTTCGACGACGATATTTGGCCGGAACCAGGCGACTTCGAGTCGGCTCTTCGGGGTCGCTAAACGAAGAGATGCGACAGTAGCCGTGCTGAGAAGGTGCACGACCGCGGCGTCGAAGAACGTCCCGGGTACCAAGTTGACCTCGAAAACCTTGTCCAGCCTGGTAAGCCAAGCGTAACCTGGCCAATAACCCTTGATCTGGGGCGCGTCGGGGACCCAAGAAGCCGGCCGGTTCTCAGCGCCGAGAGCGGCGGAAATACCCTGATTCGGGTTGGCGTCGTCGATCCGGAAGCGTCGCCGTTGGGAAGGGTAATTCGTGCAGGCGGGACCGCGGCACGGCACCTCAGGGGCTTCATCAGCTCCGCTCGAACGTTGAAAATGTCAGGCCACTTCCGGGGGTTGTGTGCGCTGACGATTCGACTCGTCTCAACGTCAATCAGGACGTAAGCTCGATTACGGGCTAGGCTGCGCTCAAAGACCTCGGTCGCGTCCATCTCCTCGCCCAGCATTGACTCGACGGGATAACACCGAAGCTCCGCGACAAACACTTGACGACGCGCGGCGGCATTCGCCATTATTCGTTGCTTTGCTGAGTTGAGACGGCGTTCCCCACATCCGCCTTGTTATACTCACATTCCGTGGGAAGTCGTGCTATTGACTACAAAACAAGCAACGCATGACTTCGGGCGCGGCTGAGATTTGGACGAATAGAATCCCTCTAATGATCGAGACTACTCCCGTTAAGCAGACGCAGACCGCTAATACCTTGAGAGCGTTTCGCCGAGTTGCCTGAGAGAGCAGGGCACTTCCGACTCCGGTAAGAATCATGAGCGGCGCTGTCCCCGCACCGAACAGAGCCATCGTCAGTAGACCGCCCAGCATGTTGACCGAGCTGCTTGCCAGGGCCAGTGCCTTGGTACGGGGTTCCAGTGGAATTTTTCAGCCCGGTTTTGTGAGAGGATTCCTCGGCCAACACGGATCAAGAATTCTACGGAACAGAGAGAGGCTAGCCTGGGGTGCAGGGGGCGGCAATGAGCACCCCTGCTCGACGGCACGATGCCGGCGAAACTCTCGCCTGGATGGCCGCCTCACGCGACCTCCTCCAACAACGTTTCGAGCCTCGCGCGGGCAGCACGGGCCCAGTCCTGCCAATGCGGAATCCGGATCGTTCGACCGCCCACGTACACCTCAGCGGGCACAAGCGGATCACCTCCTTCCTCGGGCACCAAAGCCCAATGTGGACGCACGGTGTTGTAGCGAACACGGAACTCAGCCAGGCACGCTCGGGCATGCTGAGGATTCTCATAGAATCTCCAGTAGACCTCTTCGATTTTCAGAGTCTGGTGAAACCGCTCTAACAGCCCCAATTGCTGCGGTGTCCGGTACTGGATTCGGACGTGGCTGTAAGGCTCTCGGATGAACTCCACGAACCTCCGAGCGGTAAAGGATGGTCCATTGTCGGTCACGAGAAAGGGCCGTTTCGCCAGCGGTCCGCCGAGCCGCTCTGCTTCCTCGCGTGCCAGCCCCAGCGCGTGCATGACCTGCGAAGCGCTGTAACTGAACGTGAGGTGGCAGGCCAGAAGGTAACGCGAGTAGTAATCGATCACCGTGGCCGCGTACCACCAACCGTGGCCGGGGATGTGGATATAGGTGACATCCATCTGCCACAGATCGTTTGGATGCTGCGGCAACAGCTCGAACAGCCGTGCAGCCTGATAAAGTTCGGCTGCACGCTCCCGCGGCTTTTGTAGCAACCCGTGGTCACGCATCACGACAAATGCCTCTCGATCCGTCACCGCCTTGCCGGCACGACGACACATCACCGCGATCTTCTTGCAGCCATACCAGGGGTTAGCGGTTGCCATCGTCACTACAGCTTCAACCACCTCACCAGCAATCGCCTTCGGTGCAGGGCCCGGACGCTTTCGCAGGTTCTCGTCACGCGACGGCCGGTACCAGCTACTCGTGGCGATTCCCAAATGCCTCAACACCCGAACAAACCGTGGCGTCGGTGAGGCCGCCGCGATCTCCTCCGCGATCACGCGACGCGAGTCCACCGTCAGCGGGATCGCGCCGAGAGTTTTTTTAAGACTCGGTTGGCGACGGTCAACTCGCCGATCGCCTGGTCACGGCTCTCGATCTGGCCCTCGAGTTCAGCAATCTGGCGGTCATGGGCGCTGACTCCACCCCGCGTGCCGCCCGCCAGTGCCGCCTCGCCGGCAGCCAGGAAGTCATCTCGCCAGCGATACAGGGTTGCTTCTGCAACGCCATAGCGCCTGGCGATAATCGCCCCCGGTTCTTCTCGACGCAAAAAACTCAGCACCGCATCGCGGCGTTCAGACACGGGCACCTCGCTGCGCTTTCCCATCGGTCTCGACTCCTCGGGGTCCTGATCGTGACAGCTCGGCTGTCACGACCTGGTCTATTCTCCCCCGAAGAATCCTCTCACGCCACGATTCCCAGAAACCCTGCGCAAGACACTAAGTCTTGCCCGACGCTGAGCCGCTGTTCGCGCGCGAAGCGCCAACTCCCGAGGAAGACCGGTTCGCCCGTGAGTGACACATTCCCAGTCACCCCAATCCCAGGGACGACCCGGGCTCCCAGAATCTCGTGGCATGTCGCAACACGTTGATCGTGCACGAAATCGACGATGGCCTTGGACATGGCATGCGATGAAGCCTCGGCTAGGGCAGCGGCCCGTGTTAATGCCAATGTTTGTAGGCCGGGGCTTTCGGGAACGTAGTGCGCAACTCTTGCCAAAACTGTCGTGAGCGTCCCCGTCTTGTCAAATCGTATCGCGCTGATCTCGGCGAGCTGCTCCACTGCCTCTCCGCTCCGGAACAGGACTCCTCTGCCCGCTGCATTACCGACGGCACTCCAGATAGCCAACGGCGCTGCTAGCCCCAACGCGCACGGGCAAGCGATCAGCGCCACTGCCAATCCGGCCCACAGCCCACGTTCAAAGGAACCGAGCATCCAATGAGTGCCAAATGCGACGATGGCGATCGCCGACACTGCGGGCACGAAATGGCTCGCGATTCGATCAGCAAGCCGCTGATAGCGGCCCTTTGATTGGCGTGCGCGACGCACGAGTTCAACGACGCGAGCGAGCGTGTCGTTCTCGCCAAATTCGGTCAGTACGATCGTGAGATCTCCATCGAGGTTGAGCGTGCCTCCAACAACTCGATCGCCTGCCTGCTTGAGTACCGGACGGCTCTCGCCGGTAAACGCCTGTTCGTCGACCAGCGCTGCGTTGGAGACAACAGTTCCGTCGGCGGGGAATCGCTCACCTGCGCCGGTTCGCAAGAGATCGTCACGCCGGATTTCTGTCCGGGAATCATTAGTTCCCCTGCACCAGACAGTTTGAGTGGCGCGGCGCTCGCCGCAATGATGTCACGAAGCGGCGAGTCGTCAAGGGACGCAAAATCCCGAAAATTACTTACGATCACATGCCTTGACGTAAACTCAGTTCAACTCAACTTGCGTCAAAGGCGAGATGCGCAAGTCATCGACAAGACGAGAGCCGCTCGAATTGAGACATTGCCAGACTGTAGGACAACACCAAGAATACAGCGCAATCGGCCGTTATCTGGGAGAGGCTCCGTCGGCGCGACCGCTCGTCCCAACCGGTAAGCACACCGGCGAAGCCAAGTATCCGCAGGGTCCAGCCTAACCGACCGGCCACTGGCTCAAATTCATCGAGTCGCAGCTGGCGTGATCGCGGCTATGCTGTTTGTGCGCGCGCCCTCTCCATAAATCGATTCGGTAGAGCCTCTCGTGACCCAGACGGCTCGGCGTGTCCGGATCGTTCATTAGCCCAATGTCTGATAATGAGCGTTATGTTTCACTGCAGCCAATAAACCGAGGGATTGCGAATGTTCAGGCAAGAATTAACGGTTGAGACGCGCGGGCGGGGAACGCATGAGATCACGCAATGCGTCCAGCACGCCGTTGAGAGGTCGGGCTGCACTCGGGGCTTGTGCCATGAATTTATCCATCACACGAGCGCGTCGTTTACGATAGCGAAGGGCCTGACGACATGTCGGCGCACATCCGATCGATCCTGACGCTGACGTCGCTAACAATTCCGATTGAAGACAGTCCGTGTGATTTAGGGTCGTGGCAAGGCATCTATGTTTGGGAGCACCGCACCGGCCCCCATCACCGGCGACTAACGATCTCCGTCTTGGGCGACGGCGGCGATGCGTGATTGCTCGCTCAGCTCACGCGGGCACTCCACGCCGACCAACTCCCGAGTAACGCAAGAATGGTGTTAGGCGTGCTTGAAGGATTGGTCACCGTAATTGGAATGACCGCTCCGATGCCGACCTGCTGAGAGGGAGCGGGTTGGGGAATAGCAGGTGGCGAAGCTACACCCTGGGCGGCCGCTATAGCAGCTTCACGCGTTCCCCCTTGCCAGGAATTGCTCAGGACGAAGTCCTGTTCGATATTAACGTCCCCGACCGTGACGTTTGTAGTTTGGAACACCAGGTCGTTTAAGCTGGCGATGATTCGGTATTGGCCAGGCGCGAGTGACAGCTCGTAGCCGCCGGAATTCCAGGTCTGCGTCGACGTGACCTGGCCTGAATCCAGGTTAACGGCATCGATTTGGAGGTTGCCTTGCCCTTCGCCTGGCTGGTAGAACCCGGTCCCGCTGTTGTCATAATACGCGACCCCAACAAGTTGAGCCTGCTCGTTGGCATGGCTAGCAAAGTCCTCCGTCACGACCATGGGTCCGAACAGCGGATTGTTGGGATTGGTCTGGACGATGCCGATTCCCACGTCGCGGTTTGCGTTCTGCGCTGATACTCCCGGTTGCTGGATATTAATGCGGTGCCCGTCGCTCGGTACGCCCCAGTCGATCAAGAAAGCCTGCATCGCCTCTTCTGGCGACGTGGCGTAAGCATAGGCATTCTCAGCACTCGAGGTGATGTCGGTGTAGCCGGACTGCTCCATTCGCTGCTCGGGTGACGAGCCACCCGCGCCCGTGTGCGACTGAATTTGGTTGTCGGCCATGTACTGGCTTTGTCCTTGCGCTGCATTCGCCAGATCAGAATTCCACGCAACCGGAGGCTGCGGCGTAGCCGAGGCAATGGTGTTTTCAACCTGCTGCAGATTAACGCCGTAGTATTGCAGCGTCTCCTGGACCGTCGGTGTCAGGTCGCTTGTGATCATCTCGGCTGCAGCCGCCGGATTGGTGCGCGCCTCATTGATCAATTGCAGTATGTACTGCTCCTGATCGGTCGGTCCGCCGCTTGAAAGCAACTGACGACCTTCCAGATTCTCAAATCGAAGCGTGCGACGGGACTTGATCCGAGCCATGGAGACCTCCGTGTCTCTATCGAACTCCGGCTGTCTGAGCCGGTGTGTTGACTGAGTGAGGATGATCGCCGTTCAGTCGTCCGTGTGGCGATCGGGCTAACGATTGGCGGAAACTTGAGCGGAAGTTTCGCGGTTTGAGCCGACCGCGTTAGTTGAGTGGCTCACTCAGTAAGCAATTCACGTACCATTAGCGCCGCGGGGCGAGTACCAATTCGAGATCGGGGTCGTAAGTTGTTGTCTCGCGCAGATTAGCGACTTCAAGCGCAGTTCTGACTCTCCGAACGAGCGCGGCGCCGTGTTGCTACAAAGCCAGGCTTTCGGGAACAACGTCGAAAAATCTCCTTACAAAACGGCGGAATTTACAATGTCTCCGGCGGGACCTTTGCAACCAAACTTTCGTTAAAGTCGATGGTTGCGTCAACCGAGAGCGTGTTCGATCGCGCGGTTCGCCATGAGCGTTAACATCGCTCGAGTCCCCGCCGCACTTGTCCACTTTTTCGAATCGGGTTAGCTTGTGTTTCACGGTGAAAGATCGCAATCAACCCTCTGGGACTCCCGATCGATGATCGCCGCGCACGAGGCACTTTTGCGGGTCGCAGAGGTTGAAGCGCAAGAGTTGATTTCCCGCTCGGCGGCGGTCAACATTCGGCGCTGGCTCTCGGAACCGCCCTTTGCGAAGTACCGCGGGCGGCTGGTACAAGACATCACACAAGGGCTGTGGCGCGAACTGGATGACGCCTTCTTCACGGTGCTTGAGTTTGGAACCGGCGGCCGGCGCGGCAAGATGTATCCCGTCGGTACCGCCGTTCTCAACGAGCGAACCATCGCGGAGAGCGCGCGCGGGTTGGCGGACTTCGTAATCGCCCATAAAGGTGCTGCCGCACCGAAAGCATGTGTGATCGCGTTTGACACGAGGCACCACTCGGCGGATTTCGCGAAACTATGTGCCTCTGTACTAGCTGCTGCGGGTTTCAAGGTCTTCTTGTTCCGCGAGCCCAGGGCAACGCCCCTGCTCTCCTTCGCAGTTCGCCATCTTGAGTGTGACGCCGGAATCATGATCACCGCGTCGCATAATCCCCCCTCCGACAATGGATTCAAGTGTTATGGGCGATCGGTGGCGCAGGTAATACCGCCGGATGATAAAGCCATCATCAACTGCGTACGCGCTGCATCCGACCGCGAGATCCCCGAGAAATCGTTGACCGACGCCGAGGCCGACGGCTCGCTGGCATGGGTTGATCCAGCAGTCGAAGCGGCCTACATCGCGGCTGTCGTCGGCGAGTCGGTCTGTCATGCGCGCGACCTTTTCATTGTCTACACTCCGCTCCATGGCGTGGGTGAGACTGCCGTTGTGCGAGCATTGCATTCCGCCGGCTTTGACGACGTACACATTGTGGCAACGCAACGGGCTCCGGACGGTGATTTTCCCAACGTTCCGGACCATATCGCCAACCCTGAATACCCCCGCACACTTGAACAGGCGATGATCGAAGCGCGGGCTCGCGGAGCCGATCTCGTCATCGCCAGCGACCCAGACGCTGACCGCATTGGCGTCGCTGTACCTGCAACGTACGATCGCCGCGGTGACTGGACTACGCTCGACGGCAATCAGATTGGCGTGCTGCTCGCTGCGTTCGTCATCAAAGAAAACGAAGCCCAGGGAAAGCTCCGGTCGGATCACTATCTCGTATCGACATTGGTGACGACTCAGATGATCCGCGCGCTGGCCCGGCGCGAAGGCGTGCGGCTTGAGTACGACCTTCTGGTTGGCTTCAAATGGATCGCAAGCCGCATTGACGAGTCGGGGCCGGCTGGTTTTCTGTTTGCCTTCGAGGAATCACACGGCTACTTGAAGGGAACGCACGTACGTGACAAGGACGCAGCTGTCGCCGCCCTGCTTTTCGCCGAACTGGCGGCTGTGCTCAAGGATCGCAAGCAAACCGTGCTGGAGTACCTGGACGATCTTTATATCGACGTCGGCCATCACGGCGACCGGCTCGTGAACAAAGTCTGTCGTGGTCGCGAAGGACTAAAACAAATCCAGGCGCTAATGCAAGCGTTTCGCGCTAGCCCGCCATGCGACCTCGGCGGAATCATGATTTCATATGTAGAAGATTATAAGGAACACGAGGTTCGCTCGCTGGCTCGCGCCGAAGGGTGCCGTTCCCTTGGCGGGCCTGACGGTGATTTGCTTATCTTTCATACGGACCAAGCCGCGACTGGCTTTGCGGTGCGGCCGTCGGGAACGGAGCCAAAGATCAAGTTCTATCTGTTCGCGCGTACCGAAGCGCTGCGCCCTGAGCAACTTGCAGCCGCCAAACTTAAGACTGCGGCCAAGCTTGATGCCATGACTCACGATCTCCAACGCTACGTTGACGCCGTTTTGATCGCGAACTCGTAGCGAGCTGGGCTCACTAGGCTGTATGTCGAGCTGGCAGGCGCGGCGTGAGCTGGTCGGGAAAAACACCGCACCGTGCTGGCAGCCGACTGGCAGTGCTCAAGAGGACGAGCCCGCATGGTCAAGCCGGCGATTGCGGCTCGAGGGCGCCCTGATTGATCCACATGCTTAGCTGACGGCCGGCCGTGCCGAAGGTGTATTGACCGAGCGCTTCCGGATCGACCCAGCGGGCGTCAACGAGATTTGGGCCGGGCCGCAATATGCCCGCCTGCGCAATTGCGAGATGAACGACCAGTTTCACGCGATAGTTTGTTACGCTGTATCTCAGCGTGTGGACTGGCTCGCCGACCCGCGCATTAATGCCCGTAAGTCGCCTTATGCCTTGCGCAAGCCCATTGTCTTTGCCAAACGACCTCCCGGCGGGATCCGCCCCGTCTTGATGCAGCGTGGGGAATTCCCAGAATTGCGCCCAGAGGGTCCCTTGCCCGCGCTGGACGATCAGAACACTTCCTCGTCGGCGCACGACAACGGCAGCTTCGGTGACGGCCATCGGCGGTGGTTTGGGCGTCATGACCGGTAGTTGATCCTGGAGGCCGAAATGGCATGCCGCGCATAATTTAGAGAGCGGACATCTGAGGCATCCAGGCTCGCGCGGCGTGCAGACGAGTGCTCCCAGGTCGATTAGCGCCTGGTTGAAAGTGCCGGCGCCTCGTGGGGGAACCAACCTCGCGGCCGCTTCCCAGATGCGGTCACGCGCAGGGCGTGTTCTCGGGTCCTGCCTCACGGCTAGGAGCCGCGCAGGACGCGCTGACTATTTGCCTCGACAATGGGTTCGGCCCGATCGAACGCGAAGGAAAGGATCGCGCCAGTGATGTACCGCCCCACCCCCGGTAACGCGCGCACCGCCTGCGGGTTGTCGGGAACATTGCCGCCGTGCTCCTCGACAACTCGGCGCGCCGCTGCATGAAGTTGCCGCGCGCGCCGATAGTAGCCCAAACCCTCCCAGGCCTTTAGCACCTCCAGCTCATCCGCCATGGCTAGAGATGCGGCGGTCGGAAACCGGCTGATGAACCTCTCAAAAAACGGAATGACGGCCACGACCGTCGTTTGCACGAGCATCATTTCAGAGACTAGAATCCGATACGCGTCCCGGTTCGTGCGCCAGGGCAAATCCCTCGCTGCCACTGCATACCAAGTCGTCAGCCGATCGCGGACGCGCGCAACCCACCTTGCGTCACGATCGAGCTTCCGGTTGAAGATCTCAGGCGTGGCCACTCCGTTCCCCCCTGCACGGTTTGAGCTGATGTCCTCCCAACCACCGGTTGGCTCGCGCACTCTTGATTGTTTCCGGCTTGTGCGATTGCTGTCCAGCGGCTCGGTTGGCTCGGTTCGGCGCTCGCGGGTGGTTGCTTTGCATTCCGGCATTCGCGGTTGCTGCGTAATTTATGATTGCACGCAACACCGCCTCAAGGGCCAAGCCGGTAACGCCAGTCATCGACCCCTGAGCGGGAGGGCCGTCGACGTTGGACCTAACGCTTTGCGCCGGCCTCACCGCGATCGGCCTGAAATAGAAAACCAAAGCGTCGGCGGAACGAGCGTCGGCCGGTGATCTGGCCAAGGATGGCGGGCGATCGATCGATAAGCCACCTCGGCGACTGAAGGGCACTGGGTCTCTCTGTTTGCTGGCCGCGATCTGAAAGGCTGGTACACGTCCTTCAGCGGCATGGCAGAAACCGCGACCCGGCCAACGTTCTCTTGATTGAGGACGGGGCGATCCATCTCTACGAAAACGCCGCTGATGCCAGCCTCGTTTTCATGGGTTACATCGCGCCGGAGAAGGAATAAGGTAATTATCACCTCCACGTGCGATACCGCGGGCGTACGAGGAAGGTTGAGCCGCGATACGAGCTCAAGCGCGATGCTGGGATCTATCGCCACAGCATCGGACCTGGTGTCGTCTGGCCATGGTTCCTTCAGCTTCAGAGCCCAGAGACCGATCTCGGCGGCCCGGTCGCGCCCTTTCTTGGTATGATCGGCGTCGATGGTCTGGCCTTTGCGTTCCATTGCCTTGGTACGGGGTTCCAGTGGAATTTTTCAGCCCGGTTTTGTGAGAGGGTTCCTCGGCCAACACGGATCAAGAATTCTACGGAACAGAGAGAGGCTAGCCTGGGGTGCAGGGGGCGGCAATGAGCACCCCTGCTCGACGGCACGATGCCGGCGAAACTCTCGCCTGGATGGCCGCCTCACGCGACCTCCTCCAACAACGTTTCGAGCCTCGCGCGGGCAGCACGGGCCCAGTCCTGCCAATGCGGAATCCGGATCGTTCGACCGCCCACGTACACCTCAGCGGGCACAAGCGGATCACCTCCTTCCTCGGGCACCAAAGCCCAATGTGGACGCACGGTGTTGTAGCGAACACGGAACTCAGCCAGGCACGCTCGGGCATGCTGAGGATTCTCATAGAATCTCCAGTAGACCTCTTCGATTTTCAGAGTCTGGTGAAACCGCTCTAACAGCCCCAATTGCTGCGGTGTCCGGTACTGGATTCGGACGTGGCTGTAAGGCTCTCGGATGAACTCCACGAACCTCCGAGCGGTAAAGGATGGTCCATTGTCGGTCACGAGAAAGGGCCGTTTCGCCAGCGGTCCGCCGAGCCGCTCTGCTTCCTCGCGTGCCAGCCCCAGCGCGTGCATGACCTGCGAAGCGCTGTAACTGAACGTGAGGTGGCAGGCCAGAAGGTAACGCGAGTAGTAATCGATCACCGTGGCCGCGTACCACCAACCGTGGCCGGGGATGTGGATATAGGTGACATCCATCTGCCACAGATCGTTTGGATGCTGCGGCAACAGCTCGAACAGCCGTGCAGCCTGATAAAGTTCGGCTGCACGCTCCCGCGGCTTTTGTAGCAACCCGTGGTCACGCATCACGACAAATGCCTCTCGATCCGTCACCGCCTTGCCGGCACGACGACACATCACCGCGATCTTCTTGCAGCCATACCAGGGGTTAGCGGTTGCCATCGTCACTACAGCTTCAACCACCTCACCAGCAATCGCCTTCGGTGCAGGGCCCGGACGCTTTCGCAGGTTCTCGTCACGCGACGGCCGGTACCAGCTACTCGTGGCGATTCCCAAATGCCTCAACACCCGAACAAACCGTGGCGTCGGTGAGGCCGCCGCGATCTCCTCCGCGATCACGCGACGCGAGTCCACCGTCAGCGGGATCGCGCCGAGAGTTTTTTTAAGACTCGGTTGGCGACGGTCAACTCGCCGATCGCCTGGTCACGGCTCTCGATCTGGCCCTCGAGTTCAGCAATCTGGCGGTCATGGGCGCTGACTCCACCCCGCGTGCCGCCCGCCAGTGCCGCCTCGCCGGCAGCCAGGAAGTCATCTCGCCAGCGATACAGGGTTGCTTCTGCAACGCCATAGCGCCTGGCGATAATCGCCCCCGGTTCTTCTCGACGCAAAAAACTCAGCACCGCATCGCGGCGTTCAGACACGGGCACCTCGCTGCGCTTTCCCATCGGTCTCGACTCCTCGGGGTCCTGATCGTGACAGCTCGGCTGTCACGACCTGGTCTATTCTCCCCCGAAGAATCCTCTCACGCCACGATTCCCAGAAACCCTGCGCAAGACAGCTGGAACACGATCGAGGTGAGCGCGCGGCGACACGACTACGCACATCCTGAATGCAGATGTGGTGAACCATGCGCGGCACATTTTCTTAATGGATCCCGACAAATCCGGTTCGAGACGTCCGGTCACGCGCGGGCGAACTAAGCTGCGGCGAACCAGCCAGTTCTAGCGAGTTTTTGCGCCTGCGCTTTATCCGGTCGAAAATCGCTGCCCGTTGCAGCACGTTGTCATTTTTGGGCAGGGCGCGCGACCTACTGGCGGCGTCTACCGGTCGACGTGCGGGTTGTAGGGATTCGTCCGTTCGTGCGCTTTGTTCGGTCGAAAATCGCGGCGCATGGCACCGTAGCACGGTTCTTAACCAGGGCGCGCGACCTGCCGGCAGCGTGTGCCGGTCGACGTGCCGGTTGTAGGGACCCGTCGGCCCGCCATGCGCGCACCTCATTCTCCTTTTCGGCGCGCTCATCGCGCGGGCGACGCGACAGCATCTCGGGCCGCAGTTGACCCAAGCGGTTGATGGCGACATTGTGTTGCTTGCCTGGAGCGGGCGACCCAACGGCGTCGCGGGCCGCGGTTGAAAGAAGCGGGGCTGCTCGATCGCTGGTGCGCCGGTTCAAGCTCTCGGCCGGGCGTCATCTGATCCGGGCCTGTGACGCGCGCACGCGTTTTAATACAATATGTGGCCTTTTCCGATTTTCTCTCACGCGTCTCAGCCGAAAATCGTGCAGACCGATCCCGGAAGTGATTGCACAGTCTCGGGTTACTTTTTTTTGAATAAAAATAGTCGAGAACCATGTTATGCCCGGCGGATTGCGAACGGCGAGGCTTGGTCGGCCGGTGTACTCCCCCGCAAGCCCCCTTCGGAGTACATTATGTGGACTTACGTTAACTGGTCTTTGGCCATGCCGGCCGGGGCGTTGTGCTTTAGTGCTGATCTCTTGCTTCGCGTGGCTGGCACGTCATAGTGGATTGTGCCCGTCCGCGAAGACCGGCACCGAATCTTACGAGAAAGGAGCCCGGCGATGTTCGCCCGGCTGTGTCCCGCGTTGACCGTCGGCAGCCTGCTAGCCGTGACATCGCCCTCCTTATGCCAGACTGACTCCGCGTCAAAGAAGTATGGCGACAAGCCGACAGCAAAGGTCCCCCAGGAGAAGCCGACGGCGCCTGCGAAGAAACCTGAAACCAAGACCCGCGCTCCAAAGAAGAGAACCGCCGACAAGCGTCCGCTCAAGGGACTTGACGCCACGGAGACATTGATCCCGACCGACGGACAGAGCTTGCCCATCATCATCGAGCCCACGAACGACAAGGTGCGTCCGAAAGAAATCATCTGCTCAATGATTACCGGAAGCGCAGACATTTCTAGGAAACCCAGCGCATAAGACCACCCCGGCTCGCATCCATCGCCGGCCGCGGCGCTTTTTTTCAGGCGCTTTACCCATGTTTCGCATCAGCCAGAACGGCCAAGAACCGATCATTGACGTTGACTCGATCGAGCAGATTGAACTCGCGTCTCAATCGAGCCCACCGGGCCGATACCATGTGGACGAAATCAGCGCCGATCCGTTGCCCAGTCGCCATACGTCGCGACGTTGGGGAGTCGGGGTCAAGAGGGCCGACGGAGTGGTCGCGCTCGAGCCCGATCCGTGGCCTAACTCGTGAGCCGATCGCCTCATGGCGGGCCAGGCAAGTACAATTTCGACCTTGGCGCTCTGCTCTGGCGAACTGGACGATGCCAGGTCGGGAGCAAGGCGCAAGTGCGAGACTGGACCGGCATTTCGACTTGGCATGAATTTGTGTGAAGCACGAGAAACTGCATCGCCATGAAGAAACTCGTCAAAGGCTCATTGTCACTCAACCTCGCCACCGTGATCCGTTTCGCACGCGTCGGCTCGAAGGATGCGGGGGGGCGCCTAGCGGCGACCTATCGTCAGATCAATCCGTTCGGTGACGGGCAAGTCGACGCGCTCGCCGAACCGTCCGGGAGTGATCTGGCTCTCATTCCCGAACTCCCGATTTCGGCACTCGTACGGGGGCGACCAACCGTCAAAATGGATGGTACTTATACGCGCTTCTGAGCAACAGAGTCCAGGGCCTTGAGAAGGGTTGGCATGGCGCGATAGCCCTTCACGCGTTTGACCTTGCTCTCCGCCCTCAGAGGCCCGCCACGCACAATCGCCGGCGCATGTCACCGTCACGCCGCCGCGTCACGCCGGCCGTCACGCGCCGTGTCACGCTCAGCGCGCTCTCGATCGGATTGGTCGTGGCCAGTGTCCTACGCAGCACCCCAGACAAACCCAGCTTCACTACCGTGAGCGTCTCCACCAGGCCCTCACGCAGGCTCCACGCCGCGTCTGGGTTGACCCGCTCCAACCAACGCACGGTCCCGTCCAGCAGCGTCTTCGCCGTCGCGTACGCCGTCTGGTCGAACGCCTCTGAGAGCCGTCGCCCCAGCTCGGCGTGGTACTTCTCGGGAACGTGTCCGTCAACGTTGTTACATTTGTGAATCTAGCGGCGCTGAATCATAGCTGCCCATTCGTGGGACTTGTCTGTCAGCGGTCCGAGATGCGAGAATAAATGGGCTTCTACGGTTCAGTCCCAGTCGCCTATTCAGGCGATTCCGTGGAGGGACATGCCTCAGTCGTCACGATCGATCCAGAGATGCCCGCGGGCGCCGGACAGGTTTCAGGGCCAATTCCATGAATCGAAGCTGCCTGGTTTTGCTTGCCCTCCTGATGTTTGGTGGGCCGGGTATCGCCCGGTCCGACGCGGCCCAGGACGCGGATAAGGGCTATGGATCGAGCGACACGAAGAATTGGTTCCGCGATGCATTCGCCTGGAACGGCTCGCCGATCGATCTGGCGTTCTTGAACGCCAACGACCGGCCGGCCGGAGTGCATGGTCCGATCAAGGTGGATGGCGATCGATTCGTTTTCGAGGATGGCACTGCTCCGCGGTTCTGGGGCGCCAACCTCGTTGCCAGCGCGCTTTTCTCGACCCCCAGGGCGAACGTCGCGCCCCAGGCGCGGCGGATGGCTCAGCTCGGTTTTAACCTGCTGCGCATCGTCCAGCACGACGCGCCATGGGCCGAGCCGAACATCTTCGCCGGCAACGGCAGAAAGGACACGCGACACCTCGACACCAGATCGCTCGATCGCCTCGATTGGTGGATCAAGTGCTTGAAGGACGAAGGCATTTATATCTGGCTCGACATCATGTGGAACCGTGTGCTCACTTCGCTCGACGGGGTGTCGGCCGGCTTCGACGAAATCAAGCGCTCTAACGGCAACGTCTACGGCTTTAATTACTTCAACGACGACGTGCGGCGGCTGATGCAGGAATTCCAGCATCAGTATCTCACACACGTCAATAAGTACACGGGCCTGGCTTACAAGGACGACCCGGCGGTCGGCGGCGTGCTGATCACCAATGAAAACGACGTGGCGACCCATTTCGGCAACGCAATGTTGCCCGACAAGCACAACCCGGTCCATAGCGTGATTTTCACCCGAGAGTACCAGGCGTTTGCACGGCAGACCGGCTTGCCACTCGACCGGGTCTGGCGGACCTGGGAGCCCGGGCCTTCCAAGATCTTCCTGGCGGCGATCGAGCACCGTTTCAATCGGTTCATGATCGACGACTTGAGGAAACTCGGAGTACCGGCTCCGCTGGCGACCACCAGTTACTGGGGCGACGCGTTGCTTTGCAACCTGGCGTCGTTGAGCGATGGCGACGTGATCGACGTTCACAGCTACGGCTCGCCCGAGGCGCTCAGCGCCGACCCGCGCAAGGCCCCGAACCTGGTGTCGTGGATCGGCACCGCGCAGGTGCATGGAAAGCCGCTCTCGGTCACGGAATGGAACGTGCCCTACCCGGCCGTCGATCGCTTCACTACGCCGCTGTATGTAGCCAGCATCGCGGCCTTGCAGGGCTGGGACATGCCCATGATCTATGGTTACTCGCAGGGGGCACTCGTGCCGCCGGGCAAAGGAGACTGGGAGAGCCGCATCGACAAGTGGTCAACATACTACGATCCGGAGTTGTGCGGCGTCATGCCGGCAGCAGCGGTGGCATTCCGTCAGGGACACGTCCGTCCGGCGCGCACGAGCTACTGCCTGAAGCCGAGTCGCGCCCAGCTCTTCGAACAGGACCTGAGCCCGCGCACGTCGGTCGCGCTGCGGACTTTGGTCGAGCAGAGCAAGCTGTCGATCGCCCTCCCGGCCGCCAAGGAGCTGCCCTGGCTCAAGGCGACCAACGTCGACGCCGGCTGCACGGTCATCACCGACCCTCATTACGACTTCATTCCTCCCGGGCAGTCGTTCGTTCGATCCGACACCGGCGAGCTCTTGCGCAACTGGAAATACGGAATTCAGACGATCAAGACCCCGAAGACCCAGGCAGCAAGCGGCTGGATCGGCGGCAAGAACCTCGACCTCGGTGATGCGAAGATCGAATTCGAAACCCGCAAGGCGGTCGTCGCTTTGACCAGTCTTGACGACCAGCCGCTTGCTGAGTCCGAATTCATTCTGATCACCGCCATGGCGCGGGCCACGCCGGCGACACCCGATCACCGTCCGTTCTTGACTGAGCCTGTCGTCGGCACGATCGAGCTTCGGACCAAGACCGCCGGACTCGAGCTCTACGCGCTGGGCTCGGATGGAGAGGTTCGGGAACGACTCGTGCCCAAAAAGAGCCAAGACAGTGTGATCATCGGTCTGCCCACTCGGCGCGGGACTCACTGGTACCTCTTGACCGTTCCGGCGAGTGCCAAGTGAGAGGCCGAGCCTGCGACCTGAACCGGCGAGTGCTTGCTCTCTATGTTCACTCGATTCGCTACTTGAAAGGACATGCTGATGGCGCAAGTCGTGGTGTGTAATCTCTGCAGGGTTGACGACGCGACCGTGGTATTTCCCCAGGGCGCGGCCCAAGTGAGCCAGATCGTGCGATGCAATCGCTGCGGCCTCATGTACGCGAGCCCGCGCCAGAAAGTGCCCGACCACATCGACATCGCCAACTGGACTGATCCCGATTGGGATGCAATCGCCAATAATCCCCGGAGATTTGAGAAGGAGCAGCTTCAAGTCAGAGACTACGCTCGCACCCGCAAACTTCTCAATCAGCTCTATCCCAATCGCGGTAAGCTCTGCGAAATCGGCGGGGGCTATGGCTTCCTCCTCGCTGAATTCAAGAATGACGGCTGGGACGTGCTAGGAGTCGAGCCGGACCAGTACGGATGCCGCTACGCCAGGGAGAAACACGGTATTGCCGTCTTGAACGGCATTCTCGAAAGCGTCGGTCTGCCGGACGAGTTTTTCGATGTCGTGCTCTTGAACCACGTCATCGAGCATCTCGAAGACCCGCTCGGCACGATGGTCGAGATCAATCGCGTGCTCAAGCCCGGAGGTCATTTCGTCATCGAGACGCCTCGCTACGATTCGCTCGTGTTCAAGCTCCTCGGCCGGCGCGAGCGGAGCATGAGCTGTGACGGCCATCTTTACTTCTTCACGACCGACAGCTTGAGAAAGCTGTACGAAGCCGCCGGGTTCGGGCTGGTCGACTTCAACTACGTGGGTCGCTCGCTGACTCTGGACAGGCTCCTGTGGAACGTGGGAGTCATCAGCAAGAACCGAGTGGTCCAGCGCCGGCTCGACAAGATATCGCGGGGGCTCTACATGCACAAGGCGCACCTTTACTTGAACATGAGAGACATGCAACGGGTCTGTGCGCAGAAGCTCGCGGCGGCCTCGTCAATCGGGCAGCACGTTCCGGAGGCGCCCGGTGCTAGGCAGGTTGAGCGGGTGTCGTAGGTCAGGCTTTGAGCCTGACGTTAGGCTAAAGCCGGACGCGACCTGCCACCCCTTTTTGCGGCGCCAGCTGGTGGCTGCGAGGTGGTTCTTGAGCCACACTCACAAACGGGATTCTGCCCGACGCAGCAAGGCCGTCGACCTCGAAGAGTATTGCGCGCGGATCGGCTATCCTCCGGCACCTGACGATCCCAGACCAACCCCCAGACCCGAAGAATGGCGAGGATGCCAACATCCTCGATCCATGTGCCGGTGAAGGAAAGGCCCTTGCGCAGGTTAGCGAGGGCGTTGGCGTTTCTGTTGGCCAAGTTTTCGCGGTCGAGCTGAACGCCACGCGGGCGGCCATTATCGCCGCCGCTTCTCCCGAGGTCCGGCTGCTCGGCCCATGCACTTTCGAGGCGACCCGCAAATCGCGGGATGTCCTCGCCCAGATGTTCAACGACGTCGGCGACTTCGGGACCCTGGCTGATATCTGCTCCGCATCACCGCCAGCGTCCTCAAGTCAAACGACATGAGAGCACGACTTGCGTTGGCTCGGTGCGAGGTTCCTTAGTAGTCATCGCATACACTAGCGCAGCACGTCGCAGATCGGTGCAAAGATCGCTAGATCTCATATCCACCAATAGCTTCCACTGCCGCGCTCTGCGGGAACTCCTGAGCGCGATACGGTCGCGAATGATCTTTCGTCTTTTCAAGCAGCCCGCGAACGCCTAGCGTATGCATGGTGTGAAGGGATTCAACGTCGAGGAAGATCGGCGACACGACCGCCGGACGCTTTCGCTCGATGAGTTACGCAAGCTGACCGAGGCCGCCCAACGTGGCCCTGATGTAATGGGGATGTCAGGCCCGGCCCGAGTACTCTGCTACCGCTTGGCCGTTGCCTCGGGGTTGCGGTTCTCCGAAATCGCCAGCATCAAGCCCGAGGCGTTTGACTGGAAGGCCCCGAGCGTGACTGTGGCCGCCGCCTACACCAAGAACGGCGACACGGCAACGCTGACCCTGCCATGCGATCTGGTGAACGACTTGGCCGCCTACCTGGCCCCCCTGCCCGCCCAGAAGCCCATGTTCGCGTTGCCCGCGTGGAAGGAGCGAAGATGATCCGCGTGGACTTGAAGGCCTCCGGCATCCCCTATCGGGACACCTCGGGGTTGTTCTTCGACTTCCATTCGCTGCGATGCCAGACCGCGACCCTGGCCGATGCCGCTGGTGTCTCGCCCCGCGTGGTTCAGAAGATCATGCGTCATTCGAGCCTGGAACTGACCGGACGCTATACCCGCCCCCGTGCCGTTGACATCGAGGCCGCCGCCGGCATGCTGCCGTCTCTCAAGCCCGAGGCGAACACGCCCGAGGAACTGGCCGCTACCGGGACCGATGGCCAACCCATAAGCGAGGACTTTTCCCCAATATTGCCCTACTCTGGGGACGTTGCTGACCGCGATCGTTCGTTTGCAGACGTGATGACCGACTTGGATGCTCCGACGTGCATGATGCATTCCGCTCTGGAAAATGAGGCCCTAGACGCCCCTGGACGGGTTGATTCGGTGAGCGTCGTTGAAGAGGCGCCGCCCGGATTCGAACCGGGGATGAAGGTTTTGCAGACCTCTGCCTTACCACTTGGCTACGGCGCCAGGATTTCGGTGTGATGGAATTGTTCCCGGTGTGGACTATGATTTCCTGGCTTCGCTCACCTTATGCGCCGCTGAACGAGGGAAAATTGACTCTAACCTGGTCGCTTGCCATGGGCAAGGCCTGTTGGATGAGCCGCCACCGCTTACTTTTTGCTCGACGAGACGTAACACAGATCGAATAGGCTAACGTATGCCGGGCGCCGCTGTGGTGCGCCGTGGTTGGAAGTGGCGGCGAAACAAAGCCGTGAGAGTGACCTTTTTCGCTATCGGGGCAGCGATCGCGGACCAACTAGTCGTGGCGGCCACGGCGCGGGCAGAAACGGAGGGGAGCATCCCGACCGGAAGGCGGCTGCGTTCGCGGAAAAGCACTGTTTGGGCTGACACGGTCCCCATACGAAGGGACGCCCGCCTTGCTGTCAGCCGCCGTGCAACCGCGCTGGGGGGGGTTGCAAGAGCGGGCCGTGATCGTCCCTGGTGTACTAGCCGACAGCCTCCTGGTTAACAAGGTCTCCGACGGCGAGATGCTGTCACTGGGTTCGCTTAACCGAGAGGATCCCTGCGGCAATTCGGGCATGGGCTACCGCGCGCCTTATCCGAACGATCCCGAAGCATCACGCCGCTCCGGGGGCTTACTTGGAGGTCACTCTAGCCGATCCGGTAATTCCCGCTGCCTGCCGGCGAGAAACAAGATACGGTGTGCATTAAGACATCGGTCCACCGTTTCATCGAGGCGCGACTCAATTAGCGAGGCCTTGCGCCGGTGCAAGCGAGCGACCGCATTACGTTGATTCGCCGCTGGCAAACAAATCCGGGGTCGCCCGCCCGCGCGGGCTTACCACTGTGCGCGCATCCCTGGGAATCTCGGACGCTCACATCCTGCAGCTCTCGGTGGGCGCGAATCTTGAGCTGTTGGCCGGCCTGCTGGCGGACTGATGGGCGCTGGCGCATCCTGAGCACGCCCCGACCTACCGTCTCAAGGAGTCGCGACAGAAAGCACAGCGCCGCGACCAGCGGCGCGCGAATTGACCGCAGTCACCGTAGCCCGCCGCGAGGCGACGTCGCCTGACCTCAAGTGACCCAACGCGCAGGGTCGCCCGCGCAGGTGCGCCACCTGCGCAGACCTCTGGGAATCTCCGACGCAGACGTAGCAATCGCGCAATCTCGTCGGCGATCGATCGCCTTCTCATGGGTCCCTCTGTGAGCTACTCTACCCGGAGACTCCCATATCGGCCGGACCAGTTTTCGGGGGGCAGACCAAGTGTGTCCCAAATGGGACTTTGGTGTCCGAGGAGAAAGGTGATCCGTGGGTGCCTGCCGACGGTAGACACGTATGCGAACGGTTTAGACTCCGCGCTGGTACGAACCGGCCGGCTTCGATGTTGACGGTCGTGCAGTCTGTAACACCTGCAACGCCCCAAAAGGGTTGCACGAATGATCTACCATCGAGTCTGAACCTGCCACAGCTGGTATACCAGTGTTCTCACCGCTTCCGCGGCGCGTTCGCGGGTTTTTGTGGGAAGGAGGCGATTACGCGCGCAAAATGGTTCTCTACTATTTTTATTCAAAAAAAAGTATCCCCTTAACGGCCAACACGATCCGCGTTGGCTTTGCGCGGTTTTCGGCTGAGACGCGTTAGAGAAAATGGGAAAAGGCCGCATATTGTATGTAGAAAATCGAGTGAAGCGAATAAGAATACGGCACAGAAGAGAAAAACCTTGAGGCCTAGGTGACCATGTTCAGTAGCGAAAACGGTGTCAAATTCTCTAACTGGGCTGGTGATCGGCCCCTGCGAAGCGATGGCTGCATCACTTGTAACGACCAACACGTCGAGAATACCAGCCGGGCAAATGCGTGGGATCAGTCCAACGGTGACGAAGCTGTATCACTGTTGGAGTTTGCGCGGCACCCGGAGCATACGCGAGGGCGGTCCGTCACGTTGCCGCGTCGGGCTCACGCGCGATCGTGGACGAGCAGGCGCTTCACTCTGGCCGTCGCGGCCCAAGAGTACGTTTGGTGGTGGGACTTTCGGCATGGCGTTAGTGCTGAGGCAATCGCGAAACGCGACGGTGTAAGCGAGCGCCGCGTACGATTCGGTGTGCGCGCGCTCAAGGGCAGCAGCGCCCTTGTCCCACTGAGAGCGCCGTTCGGTCTCCTCGACTCATTCCTTTCTTTCCGATCGGTGCGTACACGCCTTTAGCCCCTTGTGGACACAACCGGCCAATCGAGCCGGGCTCAGCCTTATGCTGCATGGTTTGTCATCAATCTGGTCTGGACAATCACCCCGTCATGCAAAGGGATCCGCGCACTGACCCCAAGCCAGAGCCAAGGGTTGCGCCCTTGCCTACCCTACTGTCCACACGGCGAGAGACACGGCGGGAGCGGCGGCAACGGCGGTTCAAAACAGGAAACTGATTCTCTGCCATTGCTAACGAGTACGCGAGCCAAGTTGTTGCTCGAATGACTGTCAGCGTCGGCGTTTGATGGTCCGCGAAACACTTCCGTACTCATTCGCGGAACTTGCGTGGGTATTTCGTCTGTTTTGGGGGTTGGTTTGTAATACCACTGCACACACGCAAAACACGGATTCCGAATCGTTAGCCGGCGGTTTTGGACTTGCGGCGCGTAAACCAATCCTCATCCCTCTCGAGGAAGTTGCTCGGCTGCCGGTTTGGGGCGCCCTCAATCTGTTACAGCGTTACTTTGCACAGACTGATTTGGGTTTATCGCTAGAATCGCTCGGTACAGGTCCCGATACGGATGGTTGCTGCCAGCGCGGTGTTCGGATCGGTTCCCAGGCATTGCAAACAGGCTGAGATCAGGTGTTCGGTCATTATCTCACGGCGATAGCTCTGGCTGTCCGGAGGAAAGTTGTAGAAGTCCACATGCCGCAACTGCAGAGCAGCGACACATCTCGCTTAGCGAGCGCGGATGCTCGACAAGCTTCCGAAGAAGTTTTTTTCATCCGGAAAGTTACTCGAGCGTCGCACGCGCTTCCTTAAGAATCTTTGCTGGGGCATTGGCGGCACTACGCTGCCGAGTTGCGCTGATCTCCTAAACCTTAAGCTTACTCTACATCCCGCGGTCAAGATCGCGCTGGTCCACACGGGATCAAGAAACGACAGACTGCGTCGAGGACAACGCTCCGGAATCAGTTCAAGTGCCTGAACGATTGGCAGGATCAACGGACTAGGATGTGCCGAGCCGATAAGACCATTTCGAGTGCGGTACCCGCTGTCGCTAAACATCAGAGCAGACGGAGCGCGGGGACCTAGGTCGCTGACCAGGAATCCACCTTCGGCAGGCTTAAGCCACCCCACACGAACTCGATTGGCGAGGGAGAAGTCTCGATGATCGGTCTTTTGACTTTTGCCCAGTTGGCTACTTCCGTTGATTCGGGCGCCGTCGGTGTCTCTGTAACGAGCTTGGTCGGGTCGCTGGGCGCCGCCGGCGCGGCGGTCGCAGTAACGTACTACTTTCTCAGCTTCCTCCGAGACCAGGGAGAAAAACAACGGCGACTCTTCCAGGATTTCAAGGACTATCACGCCGAATCGCAGCAGAAATTCCAGGACCAACTCGACCGCCTGAGCGATCGGCAGGAGCAGTCGCAGCGCGGGTTTCAGGACCAGGTAACCCGGCTCACTGAGTCGCAAAACCTGTTATTTAAAGACGCGATTCTGGCAATGAAAGCAGTCGAAAAGAGCCAAGACAGTGCTGGCGAGGCGATTCGAACGATTGAGAAGACAGTGGCGTCACTTCAGCAAGCTATCAGCGCCATCGACTCGCAATTCCGACGAGCATTCGATGCTCGCTCAGAGTTGAGCATATCTCCGAGCACGCACTCGGGACGCAGGGACGGAAAGTCCTGACGTCCGCACGTGCTGTCGAAGCCACGCGCATGGCGATGCTCCCGACATCGCTCCTTCGAAAAACAGCGCTCTGGTGTGCATCGGTTGGTTTCGTCTATTGCGACCGACCATTCCGTGAGGGCGACCCAAAATGAATGTCATTTCCATCTCGCTTAGGGTGATCAACGGCCGCAAGACCTATTCGTCGGTGATTCTGGCTGTCGTGTCAGGATTGGGCATGATTCTGTCGAAGGATTACAGCGAAGGGATGTCGGAACTGTTTCAAGCTTTGATGGTAATATTTGGCGGTGCCAGCGTGGCCGGACTCCGGCACGAGGTCGCCAGTGGACCGTTACAGTTCACATCTGTTAGTGGACGAGGTACCTAATCATCGAATCAGTCGGCTCGAAAGTGAGCGGGGCTCCCGACGCTCGCTCGCTGTCGCCTGCCGAATGGCGGAACTGTCCAAGCCATCCAAAGGTCCGCCTTACAACTCAGCGTCACGGCAACGATACGAACCCCCTTTGGGCTTTGCTGTGCTTGGTCACCGGGAGTTTGATCCCTTCTTGCTGTGCTTGCTGCGCTGCATCTTCGCCGGGGTAGCCTTGATCAAGATAGGCGATCTCTACGCATTCCCGGTGACCTCCTGAACTTTCTTCGGACAAGTTCAAATCTGCGCTGGGTCCTGCTCGTCAGGGGCCGTCATTTGCAGGGCCAGAAGGTTACTCAGCATGTCCACCCCTCCACTCACCTTCGATCCCTTTTTCCTCTAAGCCCCGTCGCTACGGTTGTCGCAACCAACCTCGGGCGTCGATTGGGACATCCGTCCATCGAGGGCCGTCGCTGAGAGCTGAAGGTGTGGCATGTCAAAAAATCGAACGATAGCGCGCGGTTCGTGTCGTCATAGAACTCAAGTGGTGCCTAGGCTCAAAGCGCCGGACATGGCGCACGGATTATCACGAGGATCAACAGCACCGCCGTGTGAAGCTCGTCGATCCACCTATGCTCAGGCTCAAGCTTTTTTTCCAGGAAGGCCACACGCCACCGCTGTGCCAGCGTAGCGTTTATGCCGGGAGGGCAGTATGAAGCGCTTTTCCTGGATCGATATCGCGCTTTGGCTGCTCGCGGCCGCGCTTCTGATCCCGCTCGTCGCGCGGTTCGTCGAGTCGATCGCGCGAGCGCTCGAGGACGCGCCGCTATGGTAAGCCCCAATCCCAACGCGATCAGCATCTCGGTAACGTCCCTGGTCGGCGCGCTCGGCGCCGCCGGCGCGGCCGTCGCCGTGACGTACTATTTCCTTTCGTTCCTGCGCGACGAGGGCGACCGGAGCCGGCGCGCGTTTCAGGACTTCCGCGACTATCACGCCGAGTCGCAGCAGAGATTCCAGGACCAGCTCGATCGACTGGCCGACCGCGCCGAACAACTCGTGCGGTTCGTCGCCGAGAACAAAACCCGTAACTGATGGCTAACTTCATCGCCACTGATCCGCTGGCCGGCCTGGGCAACGGCACCGACGGCCGCGCGCTCGCCGCCGGCCAGAACGGCGCACAGCGCGACCCGCGCCTGGCGCTCGTCAAGGCCGACGTCACCGGCAACCCGCCCGACGGGCGCCTCGTGGTCATGCGCCGCCACGTCGATTGGCTCGAGCACCAGGTGCGCTGGCGCTGGCTCCTCGATTCGCTCGAGGGCGGCGATCGCTATCGGAACGCCGTTTACGGCCCCGACCGCAAGGGGCTGCCGGCACGCAATCTGTTCCGGCACCGGCGCGAGTACCCCGACGCACAGCAGTTCCCGCAGATTTACGAAGGCTACGCTGGCGGCTTCATCGGCGCGATCAACACGCAGACGCAGGATGTCGGGTACGGTCCGTACCCGGGCATGATCGGCGCCGACCCGGCCGCGAATGCGCAGGACGACGATTACGAGCTGCGGCGCTCGCGCACGCCCGTCCCCGAATTCGTCGCCGAGGCCGTCGAGATGCACCTGGGCAAAATCTACGACCAGGAAGTCCACCGCGAAGGCCCCGACGATTTGACGGCATGGTGGAACGACGTCGACGGTGCCGGGACACCGGTCGACGACTGGATGCGCGATAAGGTCGCGCCGCTCTTGCTCGTCTTAGGATCGCTCGACGTCGTTCTCGACCATCCCCGGGCGCCGAGCGGCGCCAAGTCAACACGAAAGCGGACGAGACCGCGCTCGGGCTCGATACGTGCGTCGCCGCCTACATACTCCCACAAAACATGGTCTGGTGGCGTGCCGATGCGGCCGGCCGCTATATCGAGTGCCTGGTGCGAGAGTATACGGACCCCTCCGACCGGATCGATTATGACAAGAATGGCAACGCGATTGACCCCGAGGACGCGGGGAACATCGGCGAGACCTGGCGGCTCAACTACGTCCGCTGGCGGCTCTGGAACAACGCCGAGTCGATCCTCTACTCGTACGACGGCGGCGAAGTCATCGAGCGCATCCCGCACAACTTCGGGCGCGTCCCGATCGTTCGATTGATGGACCTGCCGAAGCACCGCACGCGCACCGTCGGCAAGAGCCGTTACGAGGCGATCGCGGAATACCAGCGCGAGTTTTATAACCGGGACTCCGAGTTGATCCTGTCCGATACGCTTCAGGCCCACCCCTTCCTATCCGGCGCCGAGGACTTTTGCAAGGCCGACAACACGCTATCGGTTGGGCCGGGCTACGTCTTGCCGATGAAAAAGAACCCAGAGTCGGGCACGTATCAGGGCTGGGAGTTCGTCTCGCCGCCCAAGGACCCGGCCGACTCGCTGCGCAAGAACAAGGACGACCTGATCGACTTGAAGGACCGCCGCGCGTGCCTGGCGAAGCCCGCCGGGGCGGGCACGCCCGGGACCGTGGGCCAATCGGGCGTCTCGAAACAGCTCGACGCGCATTCCGGGCACAAGCTGCTCGTGTCGATCGCGCGAACGCTCGCCAAGACCGAGCGCATCCTCGGCGAGTACGCGCTTCTGATCCTGCGCAGCGCCCGGTCACGCCCGAAGATCGCGCGAGCTACGTCGTCGCCTACCCGTCGCGGTTCGAGCTCTCGAGCGCCGGCGACCTCTTGGACGGGACGCAGAAATTCCAGGCGGTCGCGGCGTCGTGCGGCTCGGCGCCGAACGTTGAGCGCCAGCTCATGCAGGCGATTATCCGGCAGCTCCTCCTGGGCCTCACCGATGATGAGTACCAGACGCTCGACGACGAGCTGGAGCTGCTGGTCGAAACCCGATCCGAGCTCAAAGAGCGCATGTCCGAGATGGCCGAGACGGTGGCGCGCTCGCGCGTCGCGGCGACCGAGGGCGCCGGCGACGAGGAAGCGCTTGCGGGCGAGGACCCGATGGGCCAGTCGGGTGGGACGGCGGTTGGCAGCTTGATTCCGGCACTTACCTAACACGGGAGCATCGAACGCATGGCGACCCTTCAGGACGCGATCAACACGTATACGACCGATACGGCCACCGTAGCCGCCGACGCCGCTGCGATCACGACTGCGGAGGCTGCGGTCAGTGCCGCGCAGGCGCAGCAGGCGACCGATACGACCGCCGAGCAGGCCGCCGCGTCGGCGCTCTCGAGCGCCCTGCAGACGAGCGGACCGGTCGCGACCGTTAGCGACGACGGGTTGAGCGTGACCGTCTATTCGTACACGGCGGCGGCAGCGCCCTACTTCTCAACGACAGTCATCCCGACGGCCGGCGCGGTGACGCTGCCATCGGGCTCTGGGAGCTGACATGCCCAAGATCGGCAAATACGGCAAGCTACCCCCGCGCCCGGGCGCGTACGTGCCGCGCCTGCGCGGCTACCTGGCCGCGCCCGAATCGCTTCTCCCCGCACCGCCGGCTGTCTGCCGCTACGACAGCGCCGTGACGACCTGGCCGATGTACGGCAACGACACGATCGGCGATTGCACCTGCGCCGCCGCGGGGCACTTGATCGAGGTCTGGACCGCGCAGGCCGGCGCGCCGAGCGTACCACTCGAAAGCGCGATCGTCGCGGCGTACAGCGCAATGACCGGCTACAACCCGGCGACCGGCGCCAACGACGACGGCGCGCTCGAGACCGACGTACTGGCGTACTGGCAGAACACCGGGATCGCGGGAAACAAAGTCGGCGCTTATGCGTCGCTCCAGCCGGCGGACCTGAACGGGCTGCGCCGCGCCGTCTGGCTCTTCGGCGGCGTGTATCTCGGGATCGCGGTGCGCCAGTCAGCCGAACAGCAATTCGAGGCCGGCGAGCCGTGGGACGTCGCCGGCCCGTGGCTCAATCCGATCGAGGGCTTCCACGCCGTCCCGATCGTCGGGTACGACGCGCAGTTTTTCTACGTGTGCACCTGGGGCGCGATCCAACGCGCGACGCCCGAGTTCGTCGCGCAGCAGGCCGACGAGGCGTACGCAATCGTCGACGCAGCGTTCATCGGGGCGAACGGACTCGCGGCGAATCAATTCAACTTGTCGCAACTTCAGGCCGATCTCCAGGCCGTTTCTTCTTGAGGGCAAATCATGAGTACCTTGATCAAGTATTGGCCGGCGATCGTCGCCGGGCTTTACCTGGCCTATGTCGTGGCGGCCGGCCAGACCGGTTCGCTCGGCGCCGCGATCGAGCGCGTTCCTGACCGCCGTCGGCCTGTCGGCCGGCGTCTCGTCGGCGCATCTAAAGATCGAGCAGCTCCGGTGACGTTTGCGCCCGGCGTGCGTCCCGCCGTGAGCGCGGCCGAACGGTGCGCCCGCTGCCCCGTCGACGACGCGCGCTGCATCGGGCTCGACGTCCGGCGCTACTGCGAGCTGCTCGACCCGGCGTGCGCGAAGCACGACGCGCAATACGCTGGGGTCGTGCTCGCCGAGTCGCGCCGGATCGCCGAGGCGCCGGCGCTCGGCGCAATCGCGTTGGGCATGGCCGCGGCGTACCGATCGTGCTGCGGCGGCGTGGCGACCTACCCCGAATGATTCCCTACGAACCGCCCGTGGTGAGCCCCGTCGAACCACAATGGCTGACGCTCGCCCTGGCCGTCCTCGTAACGGCCGGCGTCCTCGTCCTCGACGCGCTCTTGTGGGCGGCGCTCGGCGCCGACGCGACGTTCAGCCGCGCGTTTTACGCGCTCTACCAGCGCTGGCCGGTGACGACGGCGCTGATTTTCGTTTGGATCGGGATTTTGATCGGGCATCTTTTGCCGACGAGGCCGTGAATGGCTGACCAATCGACCGCCGCAGTAATCGCCGCCCTGAACTCCGTCTACCGCCCGACCCTGACGGCGTTCGAGCAATTCCACCGGCAAGAGCACCGGTTCGAGGTCAAGTATCGCTATTCTAAGCTCCAGAAGCGATTCGACAAGCTTGTCCATTGCGCCTGCGCTGGCGCCGCGCCGTCTTGAACCGGGTCGAGCGCTTGGGCGGCGACGCCGACTCGACGATCGGCGCTGTCACCATAGCCGACGACATCGAGAGCGCGTATCGGAACACGGCGGCGCTTTTGACCGAGATCCGCGATGCGATCCAGCAGGCGATCGGCGCAGCCAAGGCCGGCGACGACGAGACGGCTCATGATCACGTCACGCAGAAGCTGTTGATGCACTTGCAGGCCCAGGTCGACCACAAGCTGGCCAAGGTCGAGGCGTGGCTACGCCAGGTCGAGGACCTGCAGACGAATTACGCGATCACCGTGATCTGATTACTTGACAAAGCGGCCGGGTTTTCGCCCTTTGCTTAACTCGTGCCTCCCTGGTATCTGAGGAATCGACATCCATGCCCGTGACCCCGACCCCGACGACCCCCGCCGCGCCGGCTGTCGCCTCCGACGGTGTACCGGCGGCTGCGCAGCCGCCGTCGACCGTGACGATCCCGGCCGAGCACTTCGCGGCGCTCCAGTCGCTCCAGACCAAGATCGCCGACCTCGAAGCGGCGAACGCCCGCCGCGAGCAAGAAGCGCGCGACGAGCAGATCAAATTGCTCCAGCAAAAGGGCGACGCCGAGAACGCCGTCAAGACGCTGCGCGAGCAGAAAGAGGCCGAGCTGCGCGACGAGCGCACGAAGGCGGCGGCGCTCGAGGAACGCGCCAAGCGCTACGCCTTGGACGGCGAATTGTCGCGTGCGCTGGCGGCGCAGCCGCTGGTGTCCGCCGCGGCCGCGCAGCAACTGACGGCGATCTTCCGCTCCGAGCTCCAGGTCCAGCCCGAGGGCGACGGCTTCGCCGTGCGCACACGGACGCTTCAGCCGGTCGGCGACTTTATCAAAGAGCGGTTAGCGCACCCCGACTACGCGCATTTCGTGCGGGCGCAGTCGACCGGCGGGACGGCCGGCGCGACCGGCGGGGGCGGCCTCTCCGGGCCGACAGGACCGGCGCAGCCGGCGGCGCCCGAGACGCCCAAGACGTTTTCCGAGGCGATCATCATGGACATGAAGGCGCGGGCGGCGGCTGAGGCGCTTCCCCCGTCGCTCGATCGTCGCCAGTCGTTCGGGCTGCGCCCGCTGGCCCGGCAGGCGTGACGAGCTCGAGGCCTGCGCACTCGTGCCATAGCATGCCGCGAATCAAAGGCCACTGAACCCAGACGCCGCAACCGTATTCGCCCGTAACGGTGCCGACGATATTTTGTTCGATCGATCGGACGCTATCACCGGTCTTAAACATGATTCACCGCCCCCGAGGGCAAGCCGGCCGGCGAATAGCAGCACGCCGAGAACCGTGAACGCTGCCTGAACTGAGTTTTCCCACAATGTCGAACTTCATTCAAGGCTTCCTCGGGACGGCGCAAGCCGGCGTTGAAGCACGCAACGACATCACGGTCGCGATCCGCAACTGGTTCGCGAACCGCAACCCGCTCGTGACCCGGCTCCCGTACGTGCCGGTCGAGCGCGTCGATTTCCAGATGTACACCCACCAGTACCGCTCGCGGTCGACGACGATCACGGTCGGGGTGAGCTCGTCGACGTCGACGGGACTGACGCTGACGGACGCAACGTTCCTGATGAACCACGACGTTCTCGAGCTGATCGACAGCACGTCGGGCTCGATCGAGTATGTCCAGGTCAACGGCGACCCGACGGGAACGCAGACTGTAACCGTGACCCGCGGCGTGGCCGGCACGACGGCGACGACCAGTGTCGCCAACAATTCGACCTGCTACCTGATCGGGAACTCACGGTCGGGCGCTGAAGTGACGCAGACGGGCCTGACGACCGTCGGCACGTCGCGCACGCAATACTGCCAGACGTTCCAATTCCCAGTCCAGATCGGCGGTTCGGCGCAGACGGCCCGGGCGCAGGTTATGCCGGGCGGGATTCAAACCCCGTTCGATTTCAACATGACCGTGCAGCTCCAGAACATGGTCGACGACATGGAGAACTCGTGCTACTACGGGATCGCCCAGGCGCCGACCGACGCCAGCTCTGGGACGCTCGTGACGGCCAAGATGAACGGGCTCTATAACATCTTCGTCACCAACAACACGTCGAGCCCGACCAACGCGAGCGCCTATGGCTCGACCGACCTGATTCGCGACACGCTGCAAGCGGCCCGGTACAACGGCGGCGAGCCCGACCTGCTGGTGGTCTCGACGAACTTCATGAGCGCGTTCGCGACGTGGGGCCAGGCCGTCCAGCGCATCCCGGCAGGTGAGACGGTTTTCGGCACGCCGATCAACGTGTACGAAGCGCCGTTCCTGCATGGCGTGACGATCGTCGAGGCGCCGCTCTTGCGCCCGTACACGGCGATCGCGCTGACGTCAAGCGAAGTCTACATCCGCGCCAAGCGCAATCCGTACTGGAACCTGCGCGGCAACCGCGGCGACATGGTTGAGGGCGACTGGATCGCGGAACTCGCGATCGAGGTCGTGAACGAGCCGCACCACGCCTGGGTCCAGGGGATCACGGCGTTCAGCGCGAACTAACCGAAACGCGCCCGGACCGAGCGCCGCGCCGAAAGATGGCGCGGCGCCCGGGCGCCGTCACTCATGAGGAGCCTATGGCGGGTTACCACTACCGCGGCGTGCCGTCGTTTTTGGACGTCCAGGCAAAACGACTCGGAATCAGTCCAGTCCTGCGCGACCGGGCGCGGCACAACAAGGAAATCTATCACCTGTCGGTGCTTCTCGCGCAGCTTTGCGAGCGCTACCACAAAGCGCGAAAAGAGAACGGCCGCGCCGTTTTCGGCGCGATGGAGATGCGCCAGATCGAGGGCACGCTCCAGCAGGGCGAACACGACCTCGAACAACTCTTCATGCTCGCCGCGGCGGCCGACGCGATGCTAGCCGAGGCGTACGACGCTTTTGGGCTCAGGGCCCCCGAGCGCGGATATAGCGTAGCGGATCTCGAACAACTGACGGCGCCCGCGCAGCGCTTCGGCGATGGGACGGTCGGCGTCCCCGACGCGGCGCTCGTCGGCGCATACGAGGCTCAATCAAATGGCTTGGGTAGCACCTAACATTCAGGCCTCGGGGACGACGTTCGCCGAACTCCAGGCGGCCGGCGCGACCGGGCATCTCGAGCGCCTTATCTCGGCGCAGGTCTCGTCGTACCCGACGACCGCGCCGTCGAGCGCGGCCACGGTGACGGCCGGCGGCAGCGGGCACACGCTCGCCGCGGCCACATACTACGTCTGCGTCACCGAAACCAACGGCTGGGGTGAGACGACCACGAACACGCCGACGAGCGTGACCGTCACGGCCGGCGAGAGCATGGCCGTCACTTTTAACGCCCTGCAAATCGGCAACACGGTGCGCAATCTTTATCTCGGGACGACGTTCCGGCGGTCCGTATTCGCTCGCCGTGACCGGCGCAACGAGCGCGACGATCTACCTCACCGCGCCGCCGCCGGTCAACTCGTACGCCGTCGCGCCGCCGACCTTGAACACGACGGGCCTGTCGTATCTCGACGCCAACGGCAACACGCAGAACCAGGTCTACCAGTTCATCAGGTCGGTCAAAGACGGCAACGCCGAGGACGTCTACCGATTCCTGAGCAACGAGGTCAGAAACTTCCTGCAGGGTAGTCCGGTGACGTTTCCTGGTCTGGTGGAGAAACTTCGGCACGCTGCCAGCGCGTACGCGATCTATGCCCAGCTCTGCACCGAGCTGGGAACGCTGGTCGACGCCAACGCCGGAACGCTGGGCACGACCTCAACGGGGATCGGATTAATCACGGGGCACCGCACCTGGCCATGACGCTGACCGAATCGGTACCCGACGTCCTCGCTCGCCCGCTCTTGGGAGACGCGCTCCCGCTCGTGCGCCCGAGCGCCGAGCACGAGTCGCTCGTCGTCCCGCGCCCGCTCACGCCGCCGCCGGCCGACTTGTCGCGCTACCTGGTCTCGGTCCCGGTCGCGCGGTTCGTCGAGCTCGACTGCGACAAGTGCCTGCGCGAGCTCGAAGTCGCGGTGTGCGCGTTGACCGTTCGAAGGGCGCCAGCGCGATCGACGCGGCGCGCAACATCCGCGCCAGTCAGGTCGTCAGGGACGGGACGGCCGAATCGATCATGTTCATCGACTCGGACATGATGTTCGACCCCGACGACGCGATCACGCTCTTGCGGCGCCCGGAGCCCGTCGTCGCCGGCGTCTATGCTGCGAAGCTCCTCGGCAACGGCCAGCTTAACGTTCACTTCGCGAAAGAGTTCGAGGTCGTGCGCATGGGCGCGTGGGCCGAGGGCTTGTATCCAGTTCGGCGCGTCGGCGGCGGGTTCCTGCGCATCCGGGTCGACTTCCTCAAGCGCATGATCCGGGCGCTTAAGCTGCCCTACTGCCGGCTCGGTCCGACGTTCGCATGGCCGTTCTTCCAGCCCGTCATCATCGACGAAGAGGGCGAGAAACGCTACCTGACCGAGGATTACGCCTTCTCGTGGCGCTGCGAGCAGATCGGCGAGCCGATCCTGGCCGACACGTCGTTCCGCCTCTACCACTTGGGCGACTATCCGTTCGGCTGGGAAGAGGCTGCCGGTGATCACGTCCGGCGGTCGCGAAACCTTAAATATCACATCACGACGCCGTTCTCGCCGGCGCCGGCGTTATCGCCCGAACTCCAGTCGGCAATCTCCTGGGAGTGACAACAATGCCCCCGATGTACCCGAGTGACATCAAACCATCGAACGAGCCGGGCCCCGGTGGCGATCGCCGCGCCAACGGTTTTCTGCCTCTTACCGGCGCCGGCTCGCCCGTCGATCCGTCGAACCTATCGCGCTTTGCGCATGGCGACCCCGGTGGCTCGGCCGACCTGACGAAGCTGGCGTCGCCGGTTGCGCCGCCCAACGCCGGGATCTTCCGCGGCGGCGACAAGGGCTTGACGCCCGGCATGGAGTTCCCGCTCTCACCCGGCAAGGGCGCCGTGCCCGTAAACCCGTTCCTATCGTCCGGCGGCATCGCGCAGGCCCAGCCCGAGGCCGACAGCGCGACGTCGATGCTCGAACGCGGGAAGTAAAGCATGGGTAGCCGCTCGTTTCAGATCCCGAACATCACGCTCTGTGCCGACGGGTCGCAGATCGGGAAAAGCGCGGTCCCGTGGCCCGAGGAAATCTATGTCCATGCGGTGTGTAACAAGGCGTCGGCCTCGCTGACGCTGCGAGTCTTGAGTTTCGACCAGGCTGGCGATTTTACCGGCGCGTCGCAACCGTTGAAATTCCTCACGAACGCTGTGCCCGATTACGGGACCGCGTACATCGGCGTCGCGCAGCAGTCGCCGGTCGTCGTCGTGCCGACGCCAGCGGCGATCGCCGTCAAGGCGGACGCGATAACGGTCGGGGCCTGGTGCGTGTGGGTGACGTGTTTCGGGGGCGAGCCGAACGGTGAAACCCCTGACTGATGAACAGCGCGACCTGGCGGCGGCCCACGCCAAGCGGGTCTACCTGGTCGCCCATCGTGCGCAGTCCCACCAGCAAGGCTGGGACGATGACGAATCGGACGCGGCCCTAGCGCTCTGTCGCGCTGCCGCCCACTGGGCCAACCGCGCCGCCTTTTGGACCTATGCGTCGAAATGGATCGACGGAGCACTCACCCGTGCTCGGAACAAACGCCGTCGCGAACGGGTAGAGCCTCTGCCGTCGGGCATTCTTGACCACCGCGATTATGTTTCGGCCGTCGATGCGCGACGAGGCGGCGCTGTTCCTATCGCGGTTCGACCGCCTGACGCCGCGGCAGCGGCTGATTCTTGAGCTCTATATGGGTGGCATGAAGTGGCATGAGATCGCGACGCATCTCGGCGTCACGCGGCAGTGCGTCGAGCAACTGCGCAGCCGGGCCGCCGAAAGCCTACGGAACTTGAGCGCATGACCGACGTCCGCGAGCAAATCACCCGCGCCAAAGACGACGCCGCGCATGCCTGGATCGATCGCGCGAAAACACTCGTAACGCGCCGTCTGCGGGACACCCGCGTCCACGCCGAGCACGGCGCCTGGAACGATGCCGAGGATCGGCTCGATGAGTTATCGCACGAACTGACCGAGCGCACGCTATCCGCCGCGCGCGAGCAGTTCTTGCACGATGCCTTCCGCGTGCACCGGCACACATTGCCGCTCGGCGCGGCCGGGAACGATCTCGAGCCCACGGTCGAGGGCGTGCGGATCGCGCGGACGGCGACGATCGGCACCGATCAGACCGACCAGCACGCCGAACTGCGGCGGCTCGTGACCCGCGCCAAGCGCGACCTGCGCACGTACGGCGGCGCGACGGCCACGAAGGCTGGCTTCGACGCCTGGGAGGCGCGACACCGAACGGCGATCGGCGGCGCCGTCGCGACGCACCTATCCGATGCGCAGATCGCGCTGCACGAGGCGGTCGGGCGGCTGTTGATTTATAAGTCTGACGACCTGGAGTGACCTTTACGGGAGAACGAACGTGCCAAAGAGTAACGCGTCGAAGATCAAGCCAACAACCCAGCCGAAGCCGGTACCAAAGGCCGCCGGCGGCGCCAAGACGGGCGGCGCTCGCGGCGGCTGTAGGGGGCGATAATATGGCAGGCAAAGACCCACACTGGATCGAGCACGCGCACTTGCACAAGGGCGCGCTGCGCGAGAAGACCCACACGCCCGAGGGCAAGGACATCAGCGATAAGCGCCTCCACGCCGTGGCGCATTTCGAAGAACGCGACGACGCGCCACCAGGCGCAGCTCGCTACGTTGAAGAAACTCCACAAGTGAAAAACGCCTGGATTGTCGCCAAGATGATCGCCGCGGCCGTCTGGGCATTCATGATCCGCGGCGAGCTGCCGTTCGGGCGGCCGAAATAACCCTTCGACTGGGCTCAGGGCAGGCCCGTGGACGAGATCATCTGGACGGGGGCGCCGGGCGCCCAGCGGCGCAATAACACCAGCGCCGTCGCGTACCAGCTCGTCTGCGCCCTGATTAACACGTGCGGCTTTTGCCTCCCGTACCATCTGGCGATCGCTCCCTGGTGGGGCATCCCGTTCCACCGCGGCTGCCGCTGTCGGCAAGTTCCGGTCTTCCCTGGCCGCGCCGCGGCGCACCCGTTCGCCGATTTCCGGGCGATCCTGCACGAAATGTCTGCCGACGACCGCGCTGCGGTCGTCGGCAAGAACCTCTATCGCCTGCTCGAAGCAGGCCTCGTCAGGTGGGATGAGATCGTCGGTCCCGGCGGCGTGCGCTCGCTCGCCGAGGTCGTTGCCGACCGGGCGATACCGCTCGAGCGCCTCGTACGGGCCGGCGTCCAGCCCGGCGTCGCCGCGCGAGCGATCGACGCGGCAAGCTCGGGGGCGGCAGCCGCAGCGGCGGCTCGCCGGTCGCAACTGGTCTTCGACGCAGCGGGGGCATTCGCGGCGCAGCGGCGATTGTTTGGCCAGCTCACGCGTAACGTGCGGCCGGCGGTACCGGCGACCGGATTAGCGATGATGGGCGCGGTGCTCGGAGCGGCGCTGCTAATGGACGCGAAAAGGCGCAAGATCAGGGCGACACTGAACGCGGACGGGTCGATCACGCTGGAACGATTGGGCGAGCGCACCGTCGTGCGGCCGGGCGCGAGCGCATTGGGCGAAACCTACGAGTATTGGTTAAGGATCGCCAGGGAGCCTAAATGAGCAGCCTCCCCGAACAAACAACCCCTGTCTACGCGAGCGACGAGGACATCGCCGTGCGCGCCGGCGCCGACTTCATCACGCTCTGCCCGCCGTGGCAACAGATGGCGTCGGGTACGGACGGATATTTCAACAGCGGCTCGCCGTGGGTTTTCAATTCCGTGGCGACGAATTTCCAATCGAACAACGTCGTGCCGAACCAGGTCGTCTGGCTGTCGGCGCCCAAAACCCAGTATCCCGGCAGCGGTCAGCTTCTGGCAATCGATAGCGTCTTGGGGACGTCGCTCGTACTGCGCCGGCTCCACAAAGATTTGAACATCGGCAACCCGCCCGGGCCGGCCGCGGGCCTGACGGGGATCGCGTTCGCGATCAACACGCTTGACCCGCAGACCGAAGAGGCGTCGTTCGACATCAAGCGCCGCTTCGCGATCGACGAGAACATCATCGCGCGGGCGTCGTCGTGGATTTACGACCTGCGCGACCTGCGGATCGCGACCGTGCTCTCCGTGCTCTATGACCGCTACACGTCGGAAGCACGCACCGACCGCGGCGACTTCGCGATCAAGATCCAGCGAATCCGCCAGCAGCTCGACGACGTGCTGGTGCGCGTTCAAGTTCGCTGGGGGCCGTTCGGCAACAGCGCCGAGCCCTCGACCCTGTTTTCCTGCAAAATCTCTCGATGAGTCATTAGTCATTTGTCATTGGTCCTTAGTGACGCTACCGCGTCCCGCGTGTGCGGGAGCACAGGGACCAAGGACTAAGGACAAAGGACCAAGGACTAATTGAAATGGCAGCTTTGCAAGGCTACGTCGACCTTCCCTCCACCTCGCTGGCCACCGCGACCCAGAAGACGGTCGTGATGATCACGGCACCGTCGAACCAGCGCGTCAAGGTGCTGGCGTACGGCTTTTACTTCGACGGTACGGTCAATTCCGCTCAACCCGTTCAGATCCAGATCGGGCGCATCTCGTCCGTGACCTCGGTCACGCTGACGTCACAAACGCCGTACCCGGTCGAGCCCGAACTGACCGAGGCGTTCCAGGCCAGTTACCAGATCCAGAACACAGGCAGCGAACCGACGTACAACAAGGTCTTGAAGACGTTTACCGTCCACCCGCAGCTCGGGTACGAATACCTGGCCCCGCTCGGTCAAGAGGACATCATCCCCGGCGGCGGAATCTTCGGAATCAACGTCAACGCGCCGGCGTCGGTCGACGTGCGCGGCTACGTGAAGGTCGAGGAGTAAGCCGTGCCGAGACTCACGCTCGGGACGCTCGCTGCGGCCGGCGCGGCGCTGCATCAGGTCGGCAACCCGGCGCTGGCCGTCGACGTCTTCGGCGTGGCGCTCGACGCCGCGCCGGGCGACCCGGACCTGCTGACATCGCTCGCCTCGGCGGCGCGCGCCAAGGGCGACACGGCGCGGCGCTCCAGGCCGTGCGCGAGGCGATCGCGATTGAGCCGACGGCCAAGCGGTACACCGTCCTGGCGTGCATCTACCGGGACATGACGCAGAAGGCCGAGGCCGAGCAGTACCTGCGCAGGCGCTGCGCCTCGACCCGGCGTTCGCCGACGCCAAGGGATTGCTCGGTGGCGTGCTTCTCGAGCGCTGGCACGGGCGCGACGAAAGCGACGAGCTTTTGTGCGAGGCGCGTCTGCTCTTTCAAGACGCGATCGACGCGCAGCCCGACCAGCTCGACTGGCGCCACGGGCACCTCGGGTGCCTGCAGGCGCTCGGCGAGTCAGAGCTGGCCGCAGAGACAGCCGGCGCGCTGGTCAACCAAATGCCGTGGCAACCCGATTTTCACATCCATCGGGCATGGGCCAACCTGCGACTCGGCAAGAACGGGATCGGGTTTACTGAATACGCGGGCTGGCTCTACAGGCGCGAGCGGTTCGCCAGCAATCCGGTCCTCAAATTTCCGCAGTGGATCGGCGGGCCCGGCAACGGGCGCGAAGTCTACGTGTGGAACCCCGAGGGCGCCGGCGACTACTTTATGCTGGCGCGCTATTTCAAGCCGATGGCCGACGCGGGCTGGATCGTGCACGTCGTCACCAACGAGACGATGGACAAGTTACTCGCGCTCTGCCCGGGCGTCGCCAGCGTCCACGACCCGGACAAAGAGATCGAGCCCGAATATCAGACGGCGACACTGCACATCGCCGCGGCGCACGCCTGGGAGCCGATCCCGACCGAGCCGTACCTCGGCCCCGACGCGGCGACGGTCGAGAAATGGCGGCCTGCGCTCGAAGCGTTGCCGCGCCCCCGCGTCGGTGTGCTCTGGCGCGGCAACGGTAAGCAAGGCAACGACGCGCGGCGCTCGTTCGAGCCCGAGGACTTGCGACCGCTCTTTAGCGTTCCAGGCGTATCGTTCGTCTCGCTCCAGAAGGGCCACCGGTTCAAGGGGGGCAGTCTGCCCGTCCACGACCTGGGCCTCGACTACCAGGGCGGCGACTGGCTCGAGACGGCCGGCGTGCTCGAACACCTCGATCTGGTGATCACGCCATGTACGGGTATGGCGCACCTGGCCGGCGCCATGGGCAAGCCGACGTGGATCGCGCTGTCCGACCCGGCGTGCTGGCGCTGGCAGATCGGGCGCGAAGATTCCCCGTGGTATCCGTCGGCGCGATTGTTTCGGCAGACGACGCGCGGCTCGTGGGCCGGGGTGTTTGAGCGCATGGCGGCTGAGTTACCTGGAGCCTAGTTTATGAGCCTCTCGGCAGACCCAACCTACACCAGAGCCAGTGTCGGCAACGTCATCGGCTCGACGAGCCTGGCGGCCAGCACGACCGCGAGTGCGTTCAACTTCTCGATCGGCGACTCGGCGGGCTCGCCATCGAGCGCCCTCGCCGGCACGCTTCAGGTCTACCTGATTGCAACAACGGTCTCGGCGACAGCCGGCCTGACAGTGACGATCTACAAGACAGCCGATACAACGCCGAATTATTCGACGGTCGCCTACATCACAGGGTCGACGATTCCAGCAGTTTCGAGCAGCACGACTTCGGCCTGCATTGATCTTCCGCCCGGCCAATATTCTTGTGTCGTCGCGAACCTTGACGGGACCAATGCGGTTCACTATGAGGCGACGCTGGCGCTCCTGCAATGAGAACCGCTGCGCCGCGACTGCTCAAGCCGCCAGTCGGAACGCTGCTTGATAGCGGTAACCCGCTCTCGTCAGGGCTTGTCTGTTGCCTTCCACTCTGGGAACAGACGGGTCCGCCGACGGAAATCGTCCACCAGATGACGTGCACGCTCAACGGGGCGACATGGGTTAATGTAAGCGATCCCGGCGGCGCGCTCTACTGTAACGGCACAGCGCAATCTGCCCAGTTATCAGCGTCCAAACTGCCTCAGCTTACGAATTTAACCTATCCCTGCACACTGGCCTGTCGATTTTCCACCGTTTCGGGCGTTAGCAGTGGGGCATACTTTTTCGGAATAGCTACCACTTCACTCGCCCAAAACTTGTTCATTCGCGCCGGTGCCAGCACCGAATTTCGGATCGGCTATACGAACGGTTCAACCAGCACAAGCTGGACCACCACCGTTCCCCTGCCGACTGTTATGAAAACATGCGTAGTAGTTTTTACGACTACGCAGATTAGTCTCTATGTTGGCAGCGGAGTTGCTTCTGCGACGGATTCAATATCGCTCTCGAACCCGTCTTTCTCGGGCACTGAGTACATATCGATCGGACCGCCTTCGATCGAGACCGGCACTAACCCACAGGTCAAAGTCGAGTGGGGCATGATCTGGAACCGTGGCTTGGCTACATCAGAAATCACAAGCCTGGTTGCGAATCCGTGGCAACTGTTCGCCGAGCCGTTGCCGCTGGCGTGGTGGGCGCCGTACGCCGCGGCCGGTGGACTATCGTACTGGCGCAACTCGGCGCTGCGACCGAACGAGCGGCGGTTGCCCCCGCGCGTGCAGCGCGATCTGTGCGGTTGACTCTAACCCCTGTCTTTTCTCCCCATCATGAGGGTCGGTGATGCGACTACGCTCGGAACCTGACGTCGCACAGGACCTGGTCGGGCGGGCTTGTGAGGAGCTCGCCCAGCACTTCGATCAGGTCGCGATCTTCGTCAACAGCCTGGGCCGAGACGGGGTCATCGTGGCCTGCGCCGATTTCAAGGGGAACCCGTTCGCGGTCACCGGCCAGGTCGGCGCCTGGATCGAGTGGCAGAAGGCACAGCAAAACCTGGCGCCGGCGGCGCCGCAGGGCGCGGGATCATTCGAGGAGCGGCCGTGAAGTGGCGTGGGTACAAGTCCAAAGCGCTGGCGCGACAGACTCGGCGGCGGCCGCGTCGATCAGCGCGTCGTTCGCCAATCCCACGACGGTTGGCAACATTATCGTCGCGTCCCTGTCGGCGTTTAGTGATGGCACGACCAGCGTCTCAGATGGCTCTAATTCCTACACCAGCGCGGTTAGCGTCGGGCACCTATCTGATACCGTCCAAATCTGGTACGCGCCCGTCACGACCGCGATCCAGACTGTCACTTTCAGTACGACCGCTCCGGAAATGTTCGCGTCGATGTCGATCGACGAGTACAGCTACACCGGCGCGCTCTCGGTCGACGGCACGGCGACCCTGGCCTACGGTTCGACCAACTCGCCGGCGACCGGCGACCTCACGGTCTCAGGTTACGACCTCATTTACGCGGCGCTCGGCACGGCCGCCGCGTGCACGTTCACGGCCGGCTCCGGGCTCACGATCGTTTACAGCGCGGACTATGTTTCATCACAAGCGAATGGCATTTGCGTCGAAGACGACCTTAACGTCACCAGCGGGGTCACGCCGTCGTGGTCATTAAGCGGGGCGGTCGATTGCCTGGGCTGTGCGGTCGCGCTCAGGACAACGTTGGCGCCGCTCGGCGGCGGCCCGCTGGCATGGAACCTCGCGCGCGATGCGCGGCGCGCGATCTGGGGCCCGGCCTCAGCGGGTTATCCGCCGGCGCCGGTCGACGCGGTCCCCCCGATTCACAGGGCGATCGTAACGGTCGCTTCGGTGCGGACGCGCGCCGGCCGAGTCTGGTTGCCGTTCGGGCCATCCGAGGCGGCGATCGCCCGGCCGCCGCTGGGCACACTCGAGCCGGAATCGTCGCCACGACGCCCCAGCAGGGGACGGGTCTGGCAACCGGCCCTCGTCGGTCCGGCCGCGACGGCGCTAGCGGCACCGCCGCTGCATTGGACGATCGCGGCGGGGAGATCACGGGCCCGACCGGGCCGTGTCCTCGAGCCGGCATTCCTGGCCCCCCAGTACGCCCAGGGGGCGGCCCCGGCGACATTACGGCCGATCACGTCGACCAGCCGGCCGAGGCCCGGGCGGGCGGTCATCCCGCCGTTCCTGGCGCCGGCAGCATCGGGACCAACGGCCGGTGTTGCTCCGTGGAAAATCGCCTCGAGCTCGGTAAGGGCAAAACGCGGCAGCGGTGCGGTCCTGGCGCCGTGCTGGCTTGCCCCTGCGCCTGCCCCGGCAGTGGCGGAGGCGCCTCCCTGGCGAATCGTCCAGACGCCATCGAGGCCGCGGCGTGGCGCCGTCATCGCGTCTCGCGGCACGCCTTACGTTCCGCCCGCGCCGCCGGTCTACAACACCCCGCTCAACTGGTCGGTCGTCTCACGGCATGGCGAACGGCAGGCCGTTGCGCGGCTCTTGCAGGGAGGTCGACAGTTCGGCGCGGCGCTGCCGCCGCAGGCACCGGGGCTCTGGTACAACGTCTACAGCAATCGGGGCACGATGTGGTACATCGACTACACGACCCCGATCGCGACGACTTTCGGCCTGACCTGGACCTCGCCGCCGCTTTCGTTTCCCGACACCTGGATGTTTGCCGTCCGGGCCGTCAACGGGTACGGCGAAGAGCAGAACCTCGACTGCTACGTCGAAATCATCCTCGATGGCAACGGGAAGAACATCACGAATCGGCCGAATCCGCCGACGGGTCTACGCGCGTTTGCGACGGCCGGGGGCGGCACCGGGTCGAGTGGATCTATCCGCCGGTGACCGGGCCGACTGTGCCTGCCGGCTTCAACGTTTACATCGGCGTAGGTGCGGTGCCGGATTACGGGTCGCCGGCCGCGGTCGTTTCCTACACTTCGGGCATCCTCAACAGTTTTGTGGCCAACTTGACCGGGCTTTCTAACGGCGTCACGTACGCGATCGGCGTGCGGGCGTTTAACACGACGGCGCAGGAGCCGAACAGGAACGTCGTGACGATCACGGCCGTCTCGGTCGGCCCGACTGCGGTCGTCGGCCTGAGCGCCACGGCGATGGCGGGTTAATCACCAGATGAGCAACGTCCTCCCCATCTCGACAATTTCGTTCTCCGGCGTCGGCAACGGCGACGACGTTTCCGGCACAGCGGCCAGCGCCGGCGGCGGCGAAGCGACCGTAGCAAGCCCGTATGCCGATGGCCTGATCGGCGATGGCAGCGGGGCGCTTTATTGCGCAACTCTGGCCACGTCGGCTACTGGCTACTACCTGTCGGATACCTACCGGCCCGGCTGGGACCAGCAAGGCACGTTGACCTTCACGGTCAAGAGCAACACCGGGAACACGCCGATCGTGATCCTGTATTACGACCCGAGCACGCATAATCACATCCGTTGCCGGTTCAACTCCGCGACGCCAACTCTTTCGATTCAATCCTACATCAGCAGCAGCGCCACCACGCTCAACACCTCGTCGACATTTTCGGCGCTCACGGTCGGCGACACATACACGCTCACGGGCAAGTACGCCGACGGCGATTTTACTTGCACGCTGTACAACGTCACGACCTCGACGCAAGTTTCAACAGTTAGTTATTCGTGGAGCGGCACTACCCTCACGGCCCTGATCAACGGCTATTTCGGGTTTGGTGAGCTGGGCAGCAACAACGACACCAGCAGCACGGGCTTCCACTTCACCGGATTTCAAGGCGTCTCGGGGCCGCGAGCCGCACTGTACAGCACTGGGCCGGCACAACTCACCACGCAACTCGACAATGGTACGACTTACAACTGGACAGGTCTGCCATCAATCTGCGTGACGCCGACGCTCCTTCTGACCTCGGTCTGCGCCTGCGATCGGTGCAGCAGGAAACTATGCCAATTATCAGACCGTGCCTTGGGACATCGCGTACTGGACCCAATCGCTCTCAAATTGGAGCACGGCACCCACGCCGGCAACGCTTAGCACGTTCGGCAGCGTCGACGGCTATCAATGCCAAAATCTCGTGTGGGCTTGGGACCCGACGCACGACTGCATCGTAGCCGTGTTCGGTGTGGCGACCGATCCAGCAACACCGTCAAGCGGCACGACGGCTGTCAAGCTGCTGACGGGCACTGTGAGCGGAACGACGGTCGACTGGTCCAGCGTTACGGACATCACGGCCCAGTTCGCCGTCGGGGCACTCGCAGATTATGCCTACATCCCGTCGCCCGGCAACGCGATGCAGATCAGTTCTGCCGGCGTGGTGACGATTACCTATCAGTATTACAGCCCGCTTCCGCCCGACACGACTGCGATCGACGTGTATTCGCTCACCACGTCGTATCCTTACACGACATGGACGTTAGGGGGCTTGATTCAAACCTCCGGCGCTGGCAACGAGACGCAAATCGCTCTTCAGCCGAGCGGGTACCTGTTGGCCAAAGCGAGAGGCGGGATTGGGGCTTCGGCCGGGACCGCAAGGCTTTACAAGAGCACCAACGGCGGCACGTCATGGTCAGCGGTGACGATCTCGACTGGTACACCTTATGATTCTTTGTGTACCTCCGGCCTGGGTTGCGATAGCGATGGGCTCAATGTTTTCACTTCGCCCGATCCTGGCGGCAGCTCGACGGATCGTGAGTTCCTTACGGCGTGGTTCTCGAGCGACGAAGGCACAGTTTGGAACACGAGCCAAGGATCGGTTCCCGGGAGCAACTTTCCCGGTGGCACGATCCTCGATGACAACCCATACATTGGCTCGAACAACCTGGGCGGCAATAACTACACGGCCGTTGCAGCGTGCAGCGGTTGGCCGTCGGCAGCAACCGGGGATACGAGCGGCGATTTCTTCCTGCTCAGCCCCCGGGCGTGGCCCAATACAGCGGGCATTGCCTCTGGCCTCTATCCGCTGGCCTTGCATCGCATCGCCAGGTCCTGGCTTGGCGCTCCACCCCTCCAGGCGATCTCGCCGTCACCGGCAGAGATTCCGGCGAATTACGGCGCCAACATCACGATCGCGCTGACGGGCGACGGCACCGACTGGGTGTCCGGTACAACCACGTTCAGCCTCAGCGGCGTCTCGGGCGTCACGCTGGTATCGCACAGCATCACGTCGACGACGGCCGCGACGATCGTGGTCACGACCGGTTCGGGGACCGGAACCCTGACCATCACGGACTCCAGCGCCAACACCGGCACCGTCTCGGTCGGCATCCCGACGCTATCGGTCAGTACAAGCGCTGGCCTGTACGTCACGGCGACCGGCAGCTACACGCTCTGGAGTACCGAGACAGCCTCGACGCTCTTCAGCGCATCGGCCGGCACGATCTCGTCGGTGAGCGTTAACACCGACACCAATGCAACCTTTGCGTTCGTGCCCTCAGCCAACGAAGTCGTCACCGTCACGGACAACTCGGCCGGAGCGACCGCAACCTTCACAGTCGGCGGCTACGGGTCTACCAGGATCGTCGGCAATTGGTACGTTCAGACGGCGGCCAACGGTCTTCTGAGCGACCAAACGACATGCTCGCTGTCATTCTTCATCCAATTCAACAAAATCGAGATCCCAGCGCATCCTGAAGACACCCCGTTCATCATGACCCAGCAGTCCGGTGGCGGCATTACGATCGGCGGTGCGGTTTACAGTGGTGATTATGTCTCGACCCAGATCAGCTTTTTGGCCAACGGAACCGATGCGGTAGGGTTCGACTTCACGTTCCAGATTGGCCAGCCCTACCATGTAGTGTTGGTCTGGTCCCCGACCGCTCAGACGTGGTACATCAACAACGTCGTGCAGGAATCGCAGACCAACAGCGACAACACGACTGCCAATACCAGCAATCACGCTTTTCAAATCGGCTTGCAGGTCAGCTCTGACACGACGGTAGACATTCAGATCAGCAACCCGGCGATGTGGAACGGCGGCGCCTTGATAGCCGCCGACATTCTTGGTCTGCGAAATCGAACCCTTACGCCGAACCAGGTCAGCATCGGAGCGCCGAACGCATGGTGGCCGATGGGCGGTCCAGCCAATGCCAATCCGCTAGTCACTGACATCGGCATGCTCGACCAGTCGGGGAACAACAGTAACTTCTCGGCCACATTCGGTACAAGCACCAACGCATTCTATGCTGGCGAGCTGATCTACACGCCGCCGACCATCGTGGTTCCCTATATCGGGAAGAGCGGCCTCTGGGCGCATTTTTTCGCTACGTCGGCAGTCAACGGAATTCCCGAGTCCATCACGTCGATCGCTTCCCAACCGACGATCTACGTCAACGGCAACTCGGTTTCATTTCTTGGGCCGCTATGGCTGCGCCAATCGCAGACTCATCCGATCGCGAGCTACTACCTGCTCTGCGGGCCAGTGGCATCGATCATGGTGACGAACGGTGGGTCCGGCTATTCATCGTCGCCGACCGCATCGGCGTCTGGCGGTGGCGATGGCTCGGGGCTTGAGCTTGGCTCTCCAGTTGTCACGGGCGGCGTGACGTCCTACGCAGTTACCAACGGCGGATTGGACTACACCTATACGCCGTATGTCACCGTAGAAGGCGGCGGCGGTTCGGGTGCCATCGGCAAGTGCGTGATGAGCGGCGGCAGCGTGCAGTCGATCAGCGTGTGGACTCCTGGATCTGGTTTCACGTCAACACCAACTGTCGTGTTCAACGTGCCGGATGGCGTCAGCGGCTCGGGAAGCGGTGCGACAGCAACGTGCTCAGTGTCCAACGTGATTGAGTCGATCCCGGTGATCGCGGGCGGCTCTGGCTATACCGAGCAAGTGACCATCACAGTCCATGACGACGATGGGAGTGGTGCGTCAGCGATCGCCTTGATGGGTGGAGTCCAGCCGACGGACGTCGTGACGTACAGTGCCACCGATTCGTGGTTATTCTCTGCGGTCGGCCAGGCACCAGCGGCGCCGTCGCAGTATGCTAGCGACTCGGTCGCCAACTATTCCGGGCAGCCCGAACCCGGTGTCGGCGGCTATCTACCTCTGGATGTGCCGAACAATCTAAGGACATTGCCCATCGGATTCAACTCGGCGACGCCAACTGTTAACTCTGGTGGTGAATATTCCACTTGTGCTAACTGGATGAAGCGTGCCAACATTCCGTGGACCAATGCCGTAACGTCCACCCAGGATGGACACCCCCTCACCATCACTGGGACCGCCAGCACTGAGATCTCATGGCTGGGGTATGATAACTTCATCGATGGGCGAAATTACCCGACACCCATCGGCGTCTGGACGCTTGTTGTTGACGACACGAGTCAAGAAACTCCGATGACTTTCGCCATGACCGGCGACGAGTCTTCGGGTGGCTTTGGAGTCACGACGGAGTTCATTCCGGGCACTTTAGTCGATGGCGTGTGGATTGGCCGCACGTGGCAGTTCACCGTGACTCGCTCGGGCAACCCGACATCATGGAGCCAGTACCTCAGCATCACCGCGACGGTCGAAGGCGCGAGCGGGACCTATCCATACACGGCCCAAAATGAGTTCCTGTTCGCCCCTGGAAACACGCCGAATCGGTCGATACCACTGGGAATCGACGCCAACACGGCCGCATGGGTGACGACCCCGAGTGGCAAGACGCCATACACGGTACGCTTCCTGGATAGCTGCACCTATTCATACGCAGATGCGTCTTCGGTCGTTGACCCGCCCGACCTGTTGCCGCCGACCAACTTCTCGTGGAATCAACAAACGGTCACGAGCAACACGAGCCTATCTGCACCCCGACACATTCATGTCGAGACCATAAGGCCATACAGCCTTACGGCCGTCACTGGTACGCCGGGCTCGCCCTATGTCTACATGAGCCAATGGAACGGGGTTGCCCAGTCGATCAACAGCATCCTGGTCACCGATGGGGGTTCCGGGTACTCCAACTCGCCAACCGTCACGGCATCGGGCGGCGGTGGTTCAGGACTCATGTTTGGGACCGTGACGGTCACGAATGGAGTCATCACGGCCATCGCTGTCGACGATGGCGGCTCCGATTATACGACCCCACCGCAGATTACGATCACGGACTCCAGCGGGACCGGCGCGGCCGCGTCGGCCATCGCCCAGATTTCGCCCGCAAGCATTGGTTACTTCAACGATGCCGGCACCAACAGCCAGTGGTTCGTCGGTGAAGCGGTCTGTACGGCGAATCATGGACTGAAGTCTGGACAGCAACTCTCATGGGTCTCGGGCAACACCACCTTCACGATCACGAACGGCGACAGCAACACGCTCTCGACCAGTCTTAATGGCGTGATCGAGATGGTGGTCTTCCCGACTGGCCTCCAGACCTTTGCGTTCACCTGGTTCGACGGCTACATCAGGGTTCCTGTCGTCGGAATGCCTGGCAACATAAATAATGTCGTCGGTTCCACCAGCGTAACGGCTGAGTTTCTCGTTCAAGTGCCCGATCCATCGGTTTATCCGTATGCGTGCTGCGCCACGATGGCCGGGCAACTCGCCAACACCAACGCCTATGTCAATGTTCCCTATGCAGCGACGGATCTAACGGGCGCCGCCATCGCTTCGGCGTACCTTGATAACTTCCCGGCTGGCCGTAAGGTCTACGTGGAATTCAGCGACGAGGACTGGAACTACTCAACCAGCGGGAGCTTCATGTTTGCGCTCGCCAACCTGGGCGTAATTGGCTCCGACCTCGGGTCGGCGCCACAGGGTTATGTCGTCAGGGCGAGCCAGCACCACGACGCCTTTTACAGTGTTTTTAATGCCGCTGGCCGCGGAGCCGAGATTAAGCGCATCATTGGAGCGGACTTCGCGGACCCTGGGTACACGGGCGAACTGATCGGTATCGCTAACGCCAATGGCATCAAGGTCGATTGCGTTGCGGTGGCGCCCTATACTGACATCCCGAGCGAGACGTCCGATCCAACGACTGCCTGCACGGCAAATCCGACAGGTGGCGGATCAAGCGGCGGCAATCTTCCTGCTGGCGTTTATATCGCCTATTACACCTACGTCGAGGCGGCTAGCGGCATTGAATCTACGGTCGGGTCGAGCAGTAGCGGGGCATTCACAGTTGCGTCTGGCGATATTCCCCAGTTGACGTTCCCGGCACTCCCGGCGTTTGCGTCGTCGATGAATGTCTACCTGACCGCCGCAGGAGGCTCAGCCGGCAGCGAGACCCTGTACGCGAAAGGCATCACCGGCACGACCAAGACGCTCTCCAGTGCGTCCTGGTACAACGACCAGACCCAAGCCGAGGCTCCCTCGCCGCCGACCGTGAACCAATGCCTCTCGACACTGTGGATGGTCGAGTCGCTGGTCCCGTTCTGGCCGTCATCGGCGGCTTACCTTGGTTCGGTCGCGTTTACCCGGACCGCCTACCTGGAATGGTTCCGACATTGGATTAAATACAACCAACAGGTGAACGGCCCCAACGGTTATTACGCCAGCCACATTGCAAACCTGGCCAGTTACACTGTCACGCCGACCATTCCTCAGCTCATGAGCTATGAGGGCTCGGTCGAGCGATACATGCCCAGTGGTTTGAGCGGCGCCGACCCGACGAATCACTATCTTAACAACCAGTTAACCCATGATCTGTTCTATGACCCGGAGAATTACTGGGTCGAGATGGCTTTCATCGGGTCATGTCAACAGGGCGGCCTTGCCTTTACAAACTTCTACGCGCTCTCTGATCTCCCCGGCGGAACTGGGGCCCTTGCAGCGGACGCCCTATTTATGTGGGGCTATGTCCTCTGGGCGCAACAGGCCGCCGGTCACGGGGACGGCACCGCGGCAACGAATGGCCAGAATGTGACCAACCTTTTCTGGATGAACACGGGGGTTGCACAGCACTTGAACAATGTCTCTCCGCGGCTCCAGGCGTGGCGCGACTGGGCTGACGTGGCGAACCCGGTGATTGCAACCAGGGTCCCCGCCGTACGGCGCTGGTTCCCCGGGCTGAGCCGGCGCACCCGCGCGAGATTCGGGCGCTGACCGATGGCGCACGACCGCGACGTGCGAAATGCGATGCAGGCGGCGCTCATGGCAACGGGTGCGTTCGACGAAGTGCGCCTAATCGGCCTGCCCGAGGATTATGGCGCGGCCGCTGCACGCGCTGCGGTTGCGGCCATTGAGCCTGAGTCGTCAACTCAGGAGGACCAGTGGGACGCGGCGCCCGGTGGCCAGCTAGTCGTTACATCGCGCGTGACAATCACGCTCCTTTTCCGCCAGCCCGATCCGCAACTCTGCGATGAAGGGGTCGAGCTACTCTTCGATACTGCGGCAAACGCGCTCAACGGTCAGTCGCTCGCTGGCTTGACGGCGCCACAGCTCACGCGATTCCTCGGCTGGCGCTGGCAGCCACGAATGCAACCCGAGCGTAGGATCACGGCAACGTTCTCGTACCAGTACCTCGTGCCAGGATGGACCGCTTACGACACCACACCCTAGGAGCAACACATGGCGGCAACAAAAGTCTTCGTCAACTGGTCCGGCGTCGAGTTCGGCTCGACGGCGATCACTCAGGTCACTACCGGCAGTTTCGGCTACGGCGGCAAGCTGATCAAATTCAAGGCCGACGTGTCCGTCCTGCCGACCGTGATCGCCGCCAAGGATATCGAGCCCCACGCCTCGTTTACAACGGCTGATGCTGGGGTCATGATGGGCTTTACGCCAGGTAGCGTCGGCACGCTCACAGCGACACTTAAGGATGCACTCGGCGCAACTGGCAGCGATTGCACCTTCATCTTGTCGAACGCGGTCTTCGAGAACGCCGATACTCAGGCGCAACACGCGCAATGGGGCACGATCACCGGCACCTGGCAGGCGTATTCAACCGACGGCGTGACAAATCCCCTCGCGGTATCTGGCCCGTGAACCTTTCGACTTCGCTCACGGCTGGGCGCCGTCCCGACGCGCTTATGATTCCCACGGCGCTGCGCCGAGGTGCACGGACGGTCGACCGCGTCGTCTCGATCCAGCAGATCGCCGAGCCGCTTCTCCAAGTCGATCGCGACGGCGGCGAACAGGCATGGATTCGCCAGCAGCCGGGAGACATGCTGTTTATCACGCGTTCGCTGGCCGATTCGCTGCTCTTTCCGCGCGGCGATGCGCGCACGTATCGCCCGCGCTATGTCTGGCAGTCGTACATTAACGGAATTCAGATCGGCCACCTGGTCGACGAGGCGCAGACGTGCTAATCGACGAGAAAGAGCGGCGCAAGCCGAATTTCGACGAGCGCAATTCGGTCGCCGTCCAGTTCTGCGATGGTTCGAGGTGGTGGGTGCCCAAGCCGTGGCTCGAGATCCGGCCGCGCTTCGAGGGCGGCGCGGCGCAGACGTGCTACCCGGTCTATACTTGCGGCGAACGCCTCGACGCGCTGCTCGAGGCGATCGGCCAGGTCGATGGCAATTACGCTGAGATCGCGGCGGCGGCGACGCTCGCGGCTGAGCTCTTGCGCTGGCACTACGACCTGGCCGACGACGAGCTCGACCGATTGCTGGCTTTTCGGCCGGCCGATCCGTCGTCGTTCGATTGGGCGACGCAAGTGGTCAGGATCGCGACGGGGCGCTCCGGCCCAAAAGTCGCGGGCGCTGGCGGCGCCTGACGCTGCTGGCGCTGGCTGGTTCGCTGCCTGACATTGTGCTCCTCGAGGACGTCGAGGACTTGTGCTCCTGGGCCGTGGCGCTCGGGCGCACGGTGCCGTGCTCGTGGATCGAAGGTGTGCGCGAGGCGCAGGGTGCAGCGCTGACGACGGAGTGGGCTGAATCGTTTTTCTGAGGATTAACTAGTGGCGGGCGGTAACCCTGAATTTGTTCTTCCCGTCCGGTTCGATCTGGATAAGACCATTGCGCAGCTCCAGCGCATGGCGGCCCAGGGGAAGAGGACCAGCGACGACGTTGCGCAGGGAATGGTCAAGGGGCAGCAATCGGGGCAGGGCCTGAATTGGGAAATCGCCGGCCTGCTCAAAGCCCAGGTCGCGATGCAGGTCATCAAGCAGACCGCCGGCGCCGCGGCCGCACAGTGGAACGAGACGGCGAATTACGTGCATCAAGCCGCCAAGGAATTCCAAGACCTGCGCAAGACGATGCAGGAAGTGGCGAAGCTGAAGGGCGAACCGAACGCGAGCGAGTTCACATTACAATTGGCTGAGAAGGCGCACGCGGCTAATATCAGCCCGCAGGACATGAAGGACTTCCAGGCTCAATTTCTCAGTTACGCGGGGTCCCAGGTCGGCGAGGGCCGGAAACTCACGGACGCACAGAGCGAGGAATTCGGCAGCCGCGTCGCCGAGCTGATGAAGGGCTCGGGGGTCTCTCCCGCAGTCGGCGCCGAGCTGGCCGGCTCGATGTTGGAAAACGCCGAAGGGCCGCAGGAAGTAAATCAGTTAATGACGCGGTTCAGTGTCATCTTCCAGACGCTCGAAAAGGGGCGCGTCCCGCTGGTCCAGGCATTGCCGCAAATCAGCCGGATCATGGGCCACAGCGTCAGCGCCGAAGACGCCGCGAAGATGTTCTCGATCGTCACACCGGCGGCACCCGGCGAAGAGGGAACTGCCGTTGAGTATGCGCTCCAGGCCGTAGACGAGATGAAGCAGCAACGTACTGGCGAGGAATTCGGCGTCAAGCGTGGCATGAGCCAGTACGAAAGCGTCAAGGCCTTCCGCGCGAACATCGAAGAGCGCCGGCAGAAACTAATGGCGTCGGGAAAAACCCCGCAGGAAGCGCAGGATGAACTAACCGCACAGCTCGGCGAAAAGGGTGTGGCCGCCGACATTTGCCAGCAGCGCGGCCTCATTGGCGGCTTTGCGCACCAGGGGCGCAACTCGGCGGCTTCGCCACTTATGAGAAAATCGCTGCCGAGACGCCCGATGGCTTCAAGGCGCAGCGCAAGCAACGCTACGAATCGCCGGCGCAGGGGTGCCAGGACAAGCGCGACGCCGAGGTGGTGCTCGACCGGGCCAGGATGGGCGCCCGAAGCGACGAGATTCTCGCGCCGACAGGAGGCCGAAACCCGCCTGACACGAGAAGGCACGTTCGAGAAATACAGCGGCGAAGAGATCGGTCGCGCGACGGTTCCGTTCGCGCCGTCCGTTAGGGAGCAAAAGGTCAACGAAGAGGTGGTGCGCAATTCCGCGAGGAAATCGGCGCGTCGTATGTGAACGAGGTTGCGCACCCGGCATCGTTCTCGGCGGGCGCGACAGACCAAGCCGTGCGCGACCTATTGAAGGTCAAGGAGCTGATAGACAGCGCCAGGGAGCTAGAATCGCTAAGCGGCCACGTGGAGTATGGGGGCAAAGCGAAGACAACAAGAGAACTCGGCAGGGACGCCCTTACAGCATCACCCGAAGACATAAAGGCCGCGCTCGGCCAGATACGCCAGGCAATCCTCGACCAGACCGCGACGATGCGCACCGATGCTGAGGCGCGAACAACCGGGCGATCTCCGCGCCGCCGGTGACGGTTCCAATGAGACAGTGACATCGCCGAAAACTCCAATATCAAGGAGGTCGTTCAGTACCTCTCCGATTTCCTCGCTGGTTTCAACTTCACGCGCCGGGCAAGGATCGCTCGCTCGGCCGCGACGTGGCCGGCGGCGGCGGCGAGTGCACCATGGAGCGGTCGGACCGCAACGCAGGAGCCGACGGCGCGGAGTGGGAACCGAACAGCGACGAGCCGAGCCCGTGGCATCTCAAGGGCTATCGGAGCTGAAAACCCAGACTGATTCCTACGGCTGGGACCGGGACAAGCCGAATCGGCGCACGAAGCAAATGCTGTCGCAGACATCGCTGATGGGCAAACTCGACATCCAGCCCGAGGAGATCATCATCGGCTACGGCACCGATTTGCCTCCGTCGCGCGGCGCCTCCCCGACCGGTCTTGTCTCCCAAAAGGACAAGGAAGTCACCGATACCGAAAAGGCTGAGTGGGCGCACCAGGACGACCCGCGCACCGGGCGCCCGGCGCGGCCGTTTTACAGTTTCGGCGAGGGCGATGACCAGGCGGTCGCGGGGGTCGCCCGTGAGAATCTGCACGACTACATTCTCTCAAGTCCGTACGGCCACCCGGGCTAAGATGCCATGTTCCAGACACCTACACTCGGCAGCGCCCCGATCTTCGGCGGGTGCTGTCACGTCGTCCATCAGCCTGACGAGCTCGACCGGCAGGAGGACAAATTCTTCGCGGTCCCCGGCGTGCTCTCGTTAAACGGCGCCGCGCGTGGGCGACGCTTTCGCGTCGAGGGCGTTTTCGTCGCACCGGACATCCCGACCCTGAACTCGCTGACCGCGGCGCTCATCCCAGGCGTGAGCGGGTCCTACGCCGACGGGATGGTGCGCGAATTGGTGGACTCTTTCGGGAACGTCTGGGAAAACGTCATCCTGACCGGAGACTATGAGCCCGACCCCGAGGGCCCGTACCTGGCCGCCGGCGGCGGGTGGACGCTCAGTTTCAAATGCACGTTGCGGGGACTTTCGTAATTGGCGATCCTGCCCGCAAATCGTGTGATCTCCGCGCTGCGCCGTGGGACCGCCGGGCGCATCTGGCGCCCAGCCACGACGGGAATCCCGCCGATCCCGGCGGCGTTCTCGGAGGCGGCGATTCTGGCCGTCTACCCGCCCGAGCAGGTCGGGGCGCAGTGGTATTTCTCGTGGCTCTCCGTCGCGCCGCCGGGAACATGGTATCAGCTCTATGTCGATCAACAGCTCGTCTGGGCCGGCCAGAGCACAAGCGCGCTCGTCCCCGTCCCGCCGGGCGTCCAGCGCATCAACATCGGAACGGTCGGCGCGGCGAACGCCTGGGTTTCGTACGTGGCGTCCCTCCCGGCGGCGCCAGACCGGTTTGCAATGCTGACGTGGGAGGGTGGCCTCTTCGAGAGCCCGAGCCTGGCCGGGTTCTATGTCTATCAGAGCGAGCCCCCGGGGGGCTCTGTCGACTACACAACACCGGCCGCGACGATCGCGTCGGCCCCGAGCGGGATCGCGACCGGCGGCTACGGGATGGGTGACTTCGGCGGCGGCGGCTTCGGCGCGTCGTCGGGGACGTTTACATGGACGTCGGCGGCGCTAACCTCGGGTGTCTGGACGTTCGCCGTCGTTCCGTTCGACTCGTTCGGAAATTCAGGCCCAACCAGGGTCGTCGAGCTGGGAATCGAAGTGCCGCCGCTCGAGCCGGCGCCGTTCTCGGACGGTAGTAAGCTACATTACACGTACGCCAGCGACATCATCACGCTTAACTGGAACGCCTCCCCAGGGTAACCGATGGCCACGACGTACACACCCAACGCCCAGCTCGGTCAGCCGGCCTATAACGACGCCGGCTGGAACACGCCGCTTAATGCGAATTGTTCCCAGCTCGACGGGCTCTCCCCCGTCGGTGCGCTTTGCGTGACGACGACCGAGGTCCCGTCGTCGACCCTGCGCATCAAGGTCGCAGCTGGCAGCTTCATCACGCAGAGCGGCGCCGTTCAAACGTATGCCGGCACGGCGGCGCTCACGCTGAGCGCCTCGACGACCGTCGTCTTGTATCTCGACGGTACGAATTCGTGGGCGCTGACGAGCGCCTCGTCGTACCCGGCGACAGCGCACGCATGCGCCTGGCGAGCGTCGCAGCGGGGTCGAGCGCGATTTCGTCGATCACGGACAATCGCCAGCCGTTCTGCGTCGCCGGCTCGATCGCCGACGGGACGGTCTGGGCGCTGGGTTCGACGAACGGCCTGCAGATCGGCTCGGCTAGCACGCAAAAGATCGGGTTCTTCGGCAAGACGCCAGCCGCGCAACCGACGATGGGATCGGCGACGGCGGGAACGTCGTACACGATGAACGAGCAAACGATGCTCCAGGCTGTCTATAACGCGGTCCGGGCGCTCGGCCTGGGGAGTTAACCTGTGGGGTTCGATCTCTACCCTGTTCAGGCCAACGTCAGCAATCCGGCGCTCCAGATCCAGGTCTGTCTTTACGACGGCGAGGACGGCCTCACGCCGTTACCAAACGTATTCTGCGAGCGGATCGACCAGCGCTCGCAGGGCGTCATCCCCGAGCCGGCCGTTGCACGGTTCCGCTACGCGACCGACGACTACCTGGCCGCTAATTTCGGGTGGCCGAGCCAATACGAGCAAATCTGGCCGATCGACGCGCAAGGCGCATACGTCGTCCAGACCGACGACCGCCTGGTCGTGATGGGATTCACGCCCGACGGCAATCCGATCGTGTTTTTCGATGGCTTCGCGCAAATACCGCAGGTCGCCGTCGGCGCGGCGCAACAGAGCGTGACGTTTACCGCCGTGTCGGTCGAGACGCGGCTCTGGGACACGCCGATCACCGACCGCATTCAGCGCGACGCCAGCGCCCCCAGCGACACGAGCGGCGACTCCGACGTCTACGTCCAGCTTCCCGCGCGGTTCAACCCGGCCGATACCTCGATCGGTAGCACCGGCGGCTACCTCGGCAATTCCGTGGCGTCGGGCTCGTATACCGAGAACGACGACGTCGGAACGTACCCGGTGTTTATCGAGCCGCTGATCAAGGAGGAAGCCAGCGGTGACACGTCCGACTGGTGGGTCTCCGACGCCGTGAGGTACCTCCTGGCCAGAATGCAGTTCGACCAGGGCTGGGACGAGTGGGTCAACTTCCCCGCGCTCTCATCGATTGTGCCGTTGCTTTCGGCGATGGAACCACCCCAGGGCAGCCAGGTCCTGAACTCGGGCGATGCCGTTTCGAGCGATATCCCGATCAGGGATTACGACGCCACGAACAAAGCCTACCCCGAAGTGATCGCGGAGCTCCTCAATTACTGCGGTTTCATCCTGCGCTTCGACACGAGCACGCAGGATGACGGCACGCCGCAGACGTCGCTCGTGATCTCCCGCCGCGACAACCTCTCGACGGTAAGCCCCAAGCCCGTCTATCACGCCGCGGCCAGCGCGCCGTTTTTGGACCCGACTGCGAACAATGTGTCGCGCTACACGCTCGCGCGATTTGAACGCGGTCGCGAACCAGATCAACGTCGAGACGGCGACTTCAGCAGGTCGAGGCGACGTTCTACCTGGCGCCGCTGTTCCAGCCGTCGTCGGGCGACGCGGCGTCACCCAGCACGTTTTATCTGAGCAACCTGACGAGTGCCAGCGCGACGACCCGGCGCAAGTACCGGTGGTATGGCGTCGACGAGACCGGCGACGGCTACTGGAATGGCACGACGTCAATGTGGGTCACCAGTGACCCGTGCGACTTCACGCAGGTTTTCCCCGTCGACAACCAAGGATATTACACCTATGTCGACCGGTTCCGGCCGGGTTCGCGCACGCTCATCTCGACCGACTCAGCCGGGCGCCCGTTGAAAGCCGTCCTCGAGGTGCAGTTCGACGTGACATCGAGCGAGCCCGGCCCGATCAAATCGCTGGGCGGTTCGGGTTCGTGGTACGCGATCCCGCACGGTTGGCGGCTGCTGGAGGACCGGCTCGGGATCGAGGTGACGGTCGAGAACCCTGAACAATGGGGTACGGGCAATCCCAAGCTCGGCGAGGGCGGTGACATCCGCGGAATCACCTGGCAGGCCAATCCTCCGAGCGGCAAAACGTTTGCGCTGCGCCTGACGACCGTGATCGACTCCGATCAGCGCAATGATCAGCTCGCGATGATGCGCCAGGCCTCGCCGACGCAGTTCGCTCGCGAGCGATCGGTCGACGCCCACGAACACTTTCAATACTGCTGGGTCGCCGCGAACAGTCTGTATTATTCGGCCGACGGCGGCGACGGGACCCATAATTACGTCGCGAGAGACGACACCAAAGCGGCGATGACCCATGCGCAGCAGATCCGCACGGCACACGAAATGCCGCCCCTGGCGGGCTCGTTCACGATCCCGTTCTTGACCGACTATTACGACCTGGCCGACCGGATCAACATCATCCAGGGCCGCAACGCCAATCTCCAGACTAACGTCGCCGCGGACCAGGGCGAGGCGCCGACGTACCCGTGGGTCGTCGCCCGGTCGTTCGTTTTCGAGCCGCGCCAGGAAACAGTGCTCCAGGTCTCGGATCGCCGGGCGGAGGTGCGCAATGCGTGGTAACAACGACCTGCGCGTTCTGCGCGATCGCGTCGTGGCGCTCGAGGACACGGTGGACGGCGCGGCGCAGGACGCGAACCCGTACGCCTCGGCCGCGCTCGTCGGCGTGACGACGGTTGTCAGCAGCTACCCGACGACGGCCAACGTTTATTTCGGCGTCGCGCCGGGCATCTGCACGTCGACGGAGACCGAGGGCGGCGTGGGCACAATCACGAATTATGGCTCGACCATTCTCGCTCTCAACGTCGGCACGCAGATCCCTAGCCAGGGAACGACTGTCTGCGTTCACTCCGTCGGCGGTCGCTGGGTTTTTCGTTACGACGGCTGACGCATCAGCCGAGGATCCCATGCAAGGTTTAACTCCCGGCCCGCAAATCCCTGCGCCGATCTTGGGCAGCGCCGCAATCTTCGGCGACGTCCCGTCGTTCGAATGGTCGGTGCTCGCCGGCCCAGGCGTTAACGAGACGGCGCCCGAGGTCGTCGACGCATTCCTGGGTTTTACACCCGGAACGACCCAGTACGGCCCCGGCGCCGGGCGCTGATCGGGATCACGGGCGCACTGATTGCGCCGACGTCGGCAGGCGTTTCGGCGCTGCTGGCCACACTCCAAGGCGCGGCGGGACCGCCGGCGGCGATGGCGCTCGGCGTGCCGACGGGCAACCCGTGGCCCGACAACTGGAAGGTCTATCCGAACTGCTACATCTACGCGCCTGAGATCGTCCCGTCATCAAACGGGATCGTCCAGATCGGGGGGGGAAATTACTCGCTGTCGTACGTGATGATCGTCCGCCAGGTCGACGCCAGGCGCATCCGTCGATCGGGTCGGAGATCGCCGGACCGCAGTGTGTTAACCAGAATCTGGGCAACGTGTGAGAAACGACGTCCGCGTTCTCATCGACCGCACCGTCGCCCTCGAGCGCTCGATCAACCGGCAGCTCGGGGGGCCGGTGCCGTACGGGTCGGCGCGGCGGCGCTCCAGATTTATAACGGCGGCAATATGCCGACGTCGGCGGGTTATTTCTTTCTCGGCAACCCGGTCACTTTCACCGGCAGGGAAATAGAGGGAGAAAGCGACGCGGGGACGGCTGACACGTCGACGAGCGTTCCCGTCCTCGTGATTGGTAGCAAGATCCCGAACGTCGGTGACATTCTGCCAGCGTACGCCGTCGGCGGGCGCTGGGTCGCCGAAATGGGCGCGCAGGGCAGCGGGACACCTAGTTTGCCGTGCTCGCCGTCCCCGATACCCCAGGAGAATTTGACCATAAGCTGGGTCAATACCCTCTTGGGCAACGGCTCGACGACGCTCACGTATTCGTATAGCGGCAGCTCGTATCTGTGGGAGAGCGGGTGCTCGGACGGCCTGATCTATCAGCTCTTTTGCAGCGGCGGTGTGATCCAGTTCAACGTCATTTTCTTCGTTTCCGGCTCGTGCCCCGATGGGGGTACTGGATTCTGCTCGAACGCCCGTCCGTCACCGTTCAATTTGAGCCAGGCTAGTTATAGTTCCTCGCCGTTTAGCCTCGTTTTCACCGAAACCGACGTAAGCTGCCCGGACGTCGCCGGCGTCGGCTTTCAAAGCTGGACCATCACCACTTGAGGACCGCAATCATGGACACTGGCAAACCCGTTCCGACCCCGTCCCACGTCGCGCCACCCGACTGGCCGACCCAGGTCCAGGGCTCGTTCCGCGGCTACGAGGATTCCCCTGCGCTCGGCACCAGCGTCGTGACCGGCTGGGAGCTACGCAAAGAGCCGGCAACGGCGACGACCGAGCGCTAACCGATGGGCAGCGACGACGACGAACCGGGCGACGCCTCGACGGAGCTTAGGCCACGCGACGAAGCGCCGGCCGACGATCAACTCATCGAGGCCATCGAGTCTGAGGCGCAGCAACGCCTATGGCTTCGCGCGATCCTGCCTATCTTGGCGGCCCGGTCGCGCGACTCTGACCCGTCCGCGCACGTCCAGCTTGCGCTCGACCTTATGCACATCGCCGCGTGCGAGCGCGTGTGCCGAATTATGCGATCCGATCTCCCACTCAGCCCCGATTGACCTGTCCAGCTTCTCTCCAGTACCCCAGGTCAAACACTCCCACGCGCGCCTTCGCCTGGCTCGCCAATACCTCGCGATGCTTCCTTCCCTTGACTCTTACGGGAAGAGTAACGCACCCATAGGAGTACCGGAGCTGGATTTGTCCCGCATTCGGGTAACAGATCAGCCTGCTCCGCGCCGCGCGGCTCAGAGCAATCCGCCCCTGGTTACCATCCGTCGGCAGATGATGCCAGGAATGCGAGAACAGTGCGTACTTTCTCAACGAACAGGGTCGCCGTAGTCGATATCCATTATACGCAATGCTTGTTGCGTGACTTCTTACAATAATTAATGCGTATATAAAATATCTGTGCCGTAAAAGAGCGTCGAAGATAGATACAGTTGTGGGTTCTTGGTGATTGGTCAAACCAAGCCAAAGGGCGGCCCGGTGGGTTGGGTCCCAACGAAAGTAGGTGACATAGACTTAAGCGGGTCAAGCGGTTGAGTGGGTGGGTTGATTGATGAGCTTGCAGAATTATCCAAGGGGGGAGAGTGAGTATGCCTCAATACAAGCTAGTAGGTGGTCTGAACGGCTGGGAATCGCTCGATTTGCGAGTGAGCGCGTCAATGGTCGCGGTGACCGGGCTTACGGTTGGGGCGGTCACGAAGGTCGCGGTGACTTGCGCCGATGACCCGCTGCCGGAGCCAGAGCCACCGCCGTCATATCCGGGAGATGAACCTCCGATCGATTATCCGGTCCTGCCGCCGTCAGGTCCGGCCGGTCCTGGCTAGTCATATGTTAGTGAGCAGACGGCAAAGAGACACAGCACGGGGCGACTGGGGCGGACGGGGTTCGAGAGCGGGAGTATAGGTCCCATCAAGCTAGCCGCCGCGCGCGCGTTGGATTGATCGTCGGTCTTCGAATGGCTGACAGGAGGCCCTTGGCCCATTGTGCTGGCCCGGTTGGCTCAGTAGATCTGGCTGGGAGTTGTACGGATATAGGGCGGGCTGTGTGGCGTTGTGCGGATTGCTTACACTACTGGTGGGAATTGACGTAGATGAACGGCAGTAATTGCATCTCGCTCTGGGAAGCCTGTCGGCAGGTTGGGGGCTATCCTGAACTGCTCTGGAACCTAGCCCGGCGTCACGACATTGAAATACATTTGGTCGGACGCCGGCGCGATATTAGCCGCGATGAACTTGAGGCACTCGGTTGCTATGTCAACCAGTGGCTTAACCGGCCGCGGCTTGTACGGCCATCTTCAGCGGCGATCAAAGAACTTACGCGCACCTAGCACCTACGCCCGACGGCCAGGTGGCGAGTGAGTTGATAGTCCTCGCTTCGTCTTCGCCCAGGAGACGCGCCATTGAGTAGAAGACCAATGGCTGGCTAGCGCGTTGACATTTACCGCTCAAATGACGTTCGCGCGATCAGCTAACCGCTGATCCAGCATCACGCGGAAGTCCGTTTCCGAGCCCTAGGAGGTGTGCAGTCATGGCGCCTAATCTGCCCCCCGTTGCCAGGCCAAGTTCACCGGACTGCTTGCCGACTGAGATCCCTGGCTTGCCGCCGGTTCCGGCTCACATCCCATATCAGACTGATGCTGAGCCACCGATTCTGCCTGAGGAACAGCGTAGGAGCTGGATGCTTAACACGCTGGGCGCAAGTCTGTGGCTGCGCGCTACGCGCGTCCCGAGATTCCACATTGAGCCAAGGGCGCCGAATGGTACTTTAGTCGTTTATGATCGCGGAACAAATGAGCGGCTAATAGTTTACTCGCCTCGGTTCAACGACCAGTTTGACGCTGGCCACCATTCTGGCCGTTGGTATGTAAGGTCTTCAGGCGATGGCACAGCGCGTGCGCCCAAGCCGGATTTTCCGTGCGCGGAGGCCGCATTGGCCGCAGTGTTCGCTGGCTGGCGACACTGCTTGGCCAAGCGCCGCTCCCGCAGGAGTGCTTCGACATGAGGCAGCAAGGCCGTTCATGCGGCACAGTCATGTATCGCCTATTCGCTTAACGATGATTGACGCACCACCGGTCGACTCCGAGCCTGTGAGAATCATGATGAATTCAGACCAACTTGCTAAAACCGAGCCATCCGGTAAGCCGTCGAAGCTTCGGGCGATTGCTGCTGAGGTACCGGTCAATGGAGAGCCCTTGAGGTTCGAGAAGACACCGCACGACCCCAGATTGATCCCGGTAAGGATTGCCAATCGAAGCGTTTGCCGTGCGAGTGCTGGCCGCGGCGCGGCGGGATGCCGTCTATCTGCGAGAGAGGAACGTGCACTGGCCAAACGCATCAAGGCAGGCGACCCAGCTGCCTACGAACACTTGATCCTTGCGAACCTAGCTTTGGTCCTGCGCGCGGTCGGTGATTTCAGGCGACCCGGTATCCCGCGCGACGACCTTATACAGGAAGGCAACCTAGGCCTGATCCGTGCGGCCCGAACATTTAACCCTAGCGCTCATGCTACGCGCTTTGCTACCTATGCCTCGTTCTGGATCCGGGCATCCCTTCTGCGGGCTGTGGTGGCTAACGGCTCACTGATTCAGGTTCCTGAGCGCTCACAGCTACTGCGGCTCCGGTATCAACGTGCCATCAATAAGCTTGAAAGCAACCGCGGAGTTCGCTTGGGCTGGACCTCAGACGAAGCTTTAAGCGTCGACGAAATCGCTCAGCACCTCGGGATTCCTATCAAGCGCCTTAAGCGCCGCAGCCCACGCGCGTTGACCTGCCCCTCCATGAGTCGGCGGGCGAGCCACTGTTAGCTAACGAACGTTCGCCAGATCAAGAGTTGGCGAGTGAGGAAAACAAAGCACTGCTTGAGCGGGCACTACGGCGATTGAGTCCATTTCGAAGCTTGGGTGATCCACGAGCGCTTCGGCCTAGGCGCGCACACCGACCCGCTCTGGCCATGGTTCGATGAAACGCAGGACGGACGGACTTGCTCATGATGGCGTACTAGCGGCCAAAATGGCGAGAGAGAGTCGGTCGTCCCGCTTCCTCTTTCAGCGCTCGTACGTGGAGCTTGGCCGAGACTGCGGCTTAACTGCTCATCGAGTCCGCCAAGTCGAGCAAGCCGCCCTGGACAAGCTTCGCGGATTGTTAAGTCCGCGCCTTGCCGAGGTGTTGTTCGAATAAGTTCGTCAGGCTTACCAAGCATCGTCCCCTCGCCTGTTCATTGCCCCTGGCCGTCAACACCGTGCTGCGCGAAAGTGTTGACTGTCCGCTCTCTGGCTGCGTGACGCTTGAATCGTGACGTGTCCACCTCACAGTTAACGGCTGGTACATCTCGCTGAGTACGTCCGGAGCGGGGCTCTCGGTACAGTACTCGATGGATAGATCGACAACTGGGACCGATCTGCGAGTTCGGACCAGTTTTGATCTCGGAGATTGAGCCATTTGCCTCGGCCAGCTGGTGCGTTCGTGGGCAGGCGCGCGCACCGACACATCTCGGCACGCGGCGAACCGTGCGGAGCGTCGTCAGGCTCGAGCTGCGGCGTGTCCGAGCTTGGCGCGGACGGGCCGGCCAAGCGTTCAAGCTTGGTGAGTCAGGCGTGGCGCATGGGACTACCGCCAATCCCTCGCCGCAGACCGCCGCGGGCCGGTACAGGATGACCAGATCGTCAAGACGAAATCCCCCGCGGGGAACTGCTTGCGGATTCTGGATCAGGGCCTCTAGGCCAACACGAGCCCGCTCTTCGAGGGACCGGCGGCTTGAACGATCCGGCGCGATGTCGATTCGCTCAAGGGTGGGCTGGACATCCCTTCCACTCACGCTTGATGACGCTCACTTGGCATGGAACACCCGATCCGGTCGTTGACGCGCCGCGTTTGGTCACGCGCTGTTCGGATCGGAGTCTTTGTCTTTGCCTTGGTACGGGGTTCCAGTGGAATTTTTCAGCCCGGTTTTGTGAGAGGATTCCTCGGCCAACACGGATCAAGAATTCTACGGAACAGAGAGAGGCTAGCCTGGGGTGCAGGGGGCGGCAATGAGCACCCCTGCTCGACGGCACGATGCCGGCGAAACTCTCGCCTGGATGGCCGCCTCACGCGACCTCCTCCAACAACGTTTCGAGCCTCGCGCGGGCAGCACGGGCCCAGTCCTGCCAATGCGGAATCCGGATCGTTCGACCGCCCACGTACACCTCAGCGGGCACAAGCGGATCACCTCCTTCCTCGGGCACCAAAGCCCAATGTGGACGCACGGTGTTGTAGCGAACACGGAACTCAGCCAGGCACGCTCGGGCATGCTGAGGATTCTCATAGAATCTCCAGTAGACCTCTTCGATTTTCAGAGTCTGGTGAAACCGCTCTAACAGCCCCAATTGCTGCGGTGTCCGGTACTGGATTCGGACGTGGCTGTAAGGCTCTCGGATGAACTCCACGAACCTCCGAGCGGTAAAGGATGGTCCATTGTCGGTCACGAGAAAGGGCCGTTTCGCCAGCGGTCCGCCGAGCCGCTCTGCTTCCTCGCGTGCCAGCCCCAGCGCGTGCATGACCTGCGAAGCGCTGTAACTGAACGTGAGGTGGCAGGCCAGAAGGTAACGCGAGTAGTAATCGATCACCGTGGCCGCGTACCACCAACCGTGGCCGGGGATGTGGATATAGGTGACATCCATCTGCCACAGATCGTTTGGATGCTGCGGCAACAGCTCGAACAGCCGTGCAGCCTGATAAAGTTCGGCTGCACGCTCCCGCGGCTTTTGTAGCAACCCGTGGTCACGCATCACGACAAATGCCTCTCGATCCGTCACCGCCTTGCCGGCACGACGACACATCACCGCGATCTTCTTGCAGCCATACCAGGGGTTAGCGGTTGCCATCGTCACTACAGCTTCAACCACCTCACCAGCAATCGCCTTCGGTGCAGGGCCCGGACGCTTTCGCAGGTTCTCGTCACGCGACGGCCGGTACCAGCTACTCGTGGCGATTCCCAAATGCCTCAACACCCGAACAAACCGTGGCGTCGGTGAGGCCGCCGCGATCTCCTCCGCGATCACGCGACGCGAGTCCACCGTCAGCGGGATCGCGCCGAGAGTTTTTTTAAGACTCGGTTGGCGACGGTCAACTCGCCGATCGCCTGGTCACGGCTCTCGATCTGGCCCTCGAGTTCAGCAATCTGGCGGTCATGGGCGCTGACTCCACCCCGCGTGCCGCCCGCCAGTGCCGCCTCGCCGGCAGCCAGGAAGTCATCTCGCCAGCGATACAGGGTTGCTTCTGCAACGCCATAGCGCCTGGCGATAATCGCCCCCGGTTCTTCTCGACGCAAAAAACTCAGCACCGCATCGCGGCGTTCAGACACGGGCACCTCGCTGCGCTTTCCCATCGGTCTCGACTCCTCGGGGTCCTGATCGTGACAGCTCGGCTGTCACGACCTGGTCTATTCTCCCCCGAAGAATCCTCTCACGCCACGATTCCCAGAAACCCTGCGCAAGACAGTGCTCCTCCATCAGCTCCGAGAGCACCTTGTGCTTGCGTTGGAGCTTCTGCTCCAGGAGGGCGATCTTGCGATCTTTGTCGTCCGTCGCGCCGCGCGCGGGGCTTCAACGCAGAGGCCCAGTTCTCGAAGAAGTCCGTCTGCCATCGATAGAACATCGAGGGACCGATGCCGTGTTTGTCACACAGGTCGGAGACAGGGGTGCCTTCCAGGAAGTGAAGGCGAAGAATCGCAACCTTCTCCTGCGACGTGAAACGCCTCCGGATTCTCTTCGACATGGGCAAACCTCCGCTCGAAATACTACCTTATTTGAGCGAGTGGCTTGTCCCATTTCGACTGAAGCAGCACAGATACGGTGAAGATGATCGCCTACCGTGCCGAGACGGCGATGGTATCACTGGTGCGCGAATCGCTCGCCCGGACTGACGACGCCCGCAGCTTGTTGCGCGATCTGTTTCGCTCGGAGGCCGACCTGCTACCTGATGGGGACCAACGTCTTCTGCGTGTGTAGGTTCATCCGATGTCGAACCCTCGTTCTAACCGAGCGGTTGCGCATCTTCTGGACCATCTCAATGCGGCCGAGTTTACCTATCCCGGCACCGACCTGAAACTGATTTACTCGATCGCTGGCGAAGCCGAACCGACCAATTCGGCGCCAGACCAAAATCCCGCAGATCAGGAGGTCTGAGCCTACTACGTTGAGTGCCACATGCGCGAGAAGCTCGCCGCTTTGCTATTCGACTATCATGAGCACGACGACGTAGAGGCGACGCCGGCTTCGATCGTGCAACTCGCTCCCCGCTGCGATGCGGCTCGGGCCGACGACTGGACCAAGCAAACCGAGGATGGGTTGCCGGTCCGCAGTTTCCACACCCTGCTGGCTGATTTGGGAACGCTCGCCAATCCGGGTCGGAATTTTACGAGCTTACAGGTCCCACAGCGCTGCAGCAGCGAGCCTTCGACCTCTTGGGCGTTTCACTGTAGCCAGAATTGTATCGCTCACTGCCGCGCAAGTGGAAATGCGGTCAATATGTTACTGCACGATGAAGCTGTGAGTGTGGGATAGCCAGGCCAATTGCGACATGGCTGATTGTCTTTCCGGCCGCGGAAATCACCAATAATACTGACACGCGCAGTCCTTGCGCATGCCCAATGAAGCGACTCGGCGACCTGACAGGTGAGTCACCTACCAACCACCTAGCCCATGTTTGGGGTGGCGCGTCGTAACTCCTTGCGGCGCAATGGTCGATTTTTGGATTAGTCACTACATCACGCTCTCCTCCCCTTTGGGAGGCTCTGGTGGCCGCAGCTCGGACAACTTAAGCGCTTTCAGCACCCTCTTCGCATCCGGGGAACCACGGTTGACTCCGCGCCGGGTGTTCCGACCATCAAGGCAAAGCGTCACCAGGTGCACGGTGGACAAGGCTTGCATCGCTCGCTCCGCTGAGAAGTCGACCCCTGCTTCCACCCAGCAGCGCTGAAGGAGCCTCTGCACCAGCAAGGCGAGCGCCGCCACGAAAACTTGAGCTGTAACTCGATGTTCCACCTAGTGATAGATCGGCCGCATCGCCAGGACGTCCTTGAGTTGGTGGAATCCCTGCTCGACATCGCTGAGTTCCTTGTACAAGGCGACCGCATCGAGCACGCGCCAATCTTGCTCGCAGGTGGTGATCACATACTTGCCCTCGATCTGTTTTTCATGTGCCAGCCCCGCCGTGTTTTCAAAGTAGCGAAAGGCGCCTTGGTGTAGATCCCAGGCATCGTAGCGGTAGCCGTGATACCGCTGCAGGACGCGCTCGGTCGCGGCGCTGATTTTTTCAGGTCGCTTTAGCTTTCAGGCCGCCACGTGATCGGCGAGCTTCTGTAATTGCTCACGTGTCCGCTCCATTGATTTTCGTCGCATCCTCTCTCTTCGTAGCCGCGCCGCTCATCGGAATCAACCACAATGATCCGTATCCCCTCGATGCCGGAGGGCACTTCCTGGGCGCGAGTCCGCGGTGGATTGGTCCGTTCGCGGGCAGTAATTCCCACAGGGTATCCGATCCACTTGCTCTCATCAACAGCGGCGAGCCACGGCTCCATCTGTTCGTTGCGCCGCCGTTTCAGCCCCACCGGGTACTCGTGCTTACCGGCCACAAGGCTGCTGAGGTTCTCATCGGTGACCATGCCGCAATCACCGATGGACACAATGCGGTTGAACAAAACTCATTGGTGTAAATCGCGGAGGACTTCTTGCACCGTGCTGTGGTCCACGGTGTTGCCCGCCCAGACGTAATGAGCGATCGGCCAGCCGGCTACCATCACGACACCGACAATGGCCCGCACGTTGTGAGGCTTGCTGTTGCGACTGTAGCTGTGCTTGGCGAAGTTGGCCGGTCCGGCGTTCCCAGAGTACGTGCTCGTGATGTCGTAAAGCACTAGATCCGGCTTAAAGCTAAAGAGGTCGCCCAGGAGGTGATACAGTGCTAGCCCAAGTTACGGAGCTGGGAAGAATTTTGGGTGATTTTTGCCCGAAAATCGACGTAAGTCCAATTCCAATGGGCTGACCTCGTCGTTTTTACGATGTAGTCAAGACTTCACCTATTGATTGTGCGGTCTTTGATGCGATCATGGGCCCCAAAGGAGGCTCGGGCGCATCATGTTTCTCAAACGCTGCGAGCGACGCAAAAGCGGCAAGAAGCATACCTACTGGGTTCTTGTTGAGTCCTACCGGACAGCTCGCGGGTCGCGGCACAGAGTCGTTGCTTATCTCGGCGGCCTGGGCCGCGGCGAAGCCAGCGGTTGGGCTCAGCTCGGTCGCACGCTTTCCGGGAAACGTCGCACCCGGCCAGAGCTCTCGCTCTTTGATCCGCCGCATTATGACGCGCCGGATGACGACGAGCCGGTGCTGGTCAAGCTCAAGGACATCCGTCTCGAACGGCTGCGCGGCTTCGGGGACATCTGGCTGGCCTGGGGCCTCTGGCGGCTGGTGGGGCTGGACGCTTTGCTCGATCGCATCATGCCCAGAGGACGCGAAGAGATCCCCTGGCCTCAAACGGCGGCCATCCTTACCATCGCCCGGTTCTGTGAGCCATCCAGCGAGCTGCACATCGAGGACACCTGGTATCGCGGCACGGCACTGGACGATTTGCTGGGCGTTCCCGTCGAGAAGGTCCACACCGACCGTCTCTATGCGGGATTGGACCAGCTCCTGGCACAGAAGGACGAGTTGGAACGGCACTTGCGGCAGCGGCTGGGAGACCTCTTCGACTTGAAGTATGAGCTTTTGCTCTACGACATCACCAGCACGTATTTCGAGGGCGGGTGCGCGGCCAATCCGCTCGCCCGCCGGGGCTACTCCCGCGACAGTCGTCCCGACTGCCTCCAAGTGCTGATCGGCTTGGTTGTCACCGAGGAGGGCTTTCCACTGAGCTACGAGGTTTTCGCCGGTAATCGCAACGACTCCACGACCGTTGATGAGATGGTCACGGCGATTGAGCAGAAACACGGGCGTGCGAACCGCGTCTGGGTCATGGACCGAGGCATGGTCAGCGAGGAAAACATCGCGCGGTTGCGCCGGAGCAATGCGTCCTACATCGTGGGGACGCCGAAGGCGATGCTGCGTCGCTTCGAGCGCGAGCTGACCGATCAACAGGATTGGCACACAGTGCAGGAGGGAGTCGACGTCAAACGGGTTGCTGGGCCCGATGGCAACGAAGTCTTCCTTTTGGCCCGCAGCGCTGACCGTCAAGCCAAGGAACAGGCCATGCACCAGCGCTTTCTTGATCGCCTCGAGAACGGCCTGCGTCAGCTCGAGTCGGCGATGAGCACGGGCCAGCTTCGGGATGAAGGCTTGGCCAACCGCCGTTTGGGCCGCTTGCTGGAAAAGAACTGGCGAGCGGCTGGCGCATTTGGCGTTCGCATCGAGCGGCTCCCTGAGCCAGTCAACAAAGCGCGGCTCAAGATCACCTGGCAGCGCAGCCAGAGCTGGAATGACTGGGTGAACCTTGCAGACGGCTGCTACATACTGCGGAGCAACCTGTGCGACACGGACCCAGTAACACTCTGGAAACGATATATCCAGCTCACGGAAGCGGAGTGGGCATTCCGCATCAGCAAGGACGAGCTTGTCATTCGACCGATCTGGCACCAAAGGGAAGATCGTGTGCGGGCCCATATCCTGGTGTGCTTCCTTGCCTACGTCTTGTGGAAGACCCTGGCGGGCTGGATGCAGCGAGCCGGGCTGGGGGATGCTCCGCGCACGCTGCTGGAAGAGTTCGCGAAGATCAAAAGCGGGGACGTGGTCCTCCAAGCGCGATCTCAAGACGGCGGACCGACCCGCGCGATCCGGCTGCGTTGTGTACCGGAGCCCGACGCAGCCCAGAAGGTCCTGCTCTCACGGCTGGGGTTGACCTTGCCGCGGCGCCTACGGCGGATTGACGAAGCGACTGAGGCGCTAACGACGACCACTCCTGGCACCGACGTGGCGATCCATGCCGGTCACACAAGCGGCCGTTGAAATGTAGTCAAGACTTTCGCCAAAACTCAGCGAAAGTCCTGCTTTTCTCGCCTTACCTCCGTAACTTGGGCTAGCTCGATCTGTTCTTTGGCGGCCAAGAGTTGATCGAGCGTACGGAACCAGGCTTCCAGGTGGCTGAAGTGGACGCGCACCGGGTCACGCTGGTCTCAGTTCGGCAGAAAGCGCTGGCCTTGGCGGTCACAGATGAAGTCGGTCTCCAGCCAGCCGGCCAGACCATGTTCGCTGGCGGGCTGAATGAGGCAATTTGGCGATCAGCAGAAACGCTCGGTCGACAAGGGGCCACCCTTGGCTTTGCCAAGGTGGGTTTCGAGGATCGACCAGAGACCGAGCTGTGCGAACAACGCCCGGACCGCGAGTACGGGACCTCAAGTGGAGGCATCGAGGATCTGCGGGTCTGACGATGGAGCGCCTTGAGCATCGCTGTCGCCGCCCAAGAGTCGTCGGAGTTTGGGAAAGACCTGGGCGAGTAAGTCCTTGCGGCCCAGGTTAGCGATCGTGCGTTGCTTGACCTTACCGTCCTCGCGGTAGGATTCGACGGCGCGGACGTATTCGTTGATAGTGCCATTGGAGGACTGGACTTTGATGGTTCGGAGGTACATGTCGTGAAGTATCACGACAGAGCAAAGCAAAATCAAGCGGTGATCGCAGTGACTTGTAGCCATTCATTGATTTTCAGTTGTCACTACGAGTTTTGAAAACTGCGGCGGTCGCCCGCCACAAAAACTCGACAAAAATAAGGGTTTACAACGAGGGCCGATCGGCCCTCCAAGATTCTCTACCCCAAACATGGGCTAGAGAGGCCGTCGCAATTCATGGGCTCGGAACCTAATCCGGAATGATGGCCGAGACGGCTGACGGGACCTGATTCTGAAGTTGAGAAGCTCCTCTGGAGCGGCTAACAGCTACGCCAACGCTAACCCGGTCGACAACTTATAATTATGTCATCATGCGTACATAAGTCATCGCCAGCTGCTTAAAGCGCCCAGCAAAATCTTGCCTTGAAGATTCCGGCGATGACCGACTTTCGCGCCAGAGGCACTATCATGGGCCTGGCGGGCTTAACGGCCGTGTTCGGAATGGGAACGGGTGTGACCCCGCCAGTATGGTCGCCGGAAAAGTGCCCGGCCGGCGGTCAAGCCGGCCGGGCACGTGGTTTCCGAGGTTGGTCGCACACGAAGACACCGAAGGACTGATGGAGTCGAGTGGGTGGCGTGACTTCCACTGGTTTTTGTGTCAAAGATCCCTGGATCGCTTGGTCACGCCGATCGGTGAGGGCTGGCCGGCCTGGCCTCTTTTAGGCTTGGGTAGGCAGCGCCCCGATCGGGGTGGTCAAGCTGCTTGGCTGTTAGGACCGGTCGGCTGAAGCGGTCGCCCGCCGTGCACGCCCGGCCTATCGACCTGGTCGTCTTCCAGGAGCCTACGCATTACTGCTGGAAACCTCATCTTGGAGGGGGCTTCGCGCTTAGATGCCTTCAGCGCTTATCCTGTCCCGACCTGGCTACCCGGCGATGCCGCGAGCGCGACAGCCGGCACACCAGAGGTCGGTCCTCCCCAATCCTCTCGTACTAGGGGAGACTCTCCTCAAGTTTCCTACGCCCACGGCAGATAGGGACCGACCTGTCTCACGACGGTCTGAACCCAGCTCGCGTACCGCTTTCATTGGCGAACAGCCAAACCCTTGGGACCTTCTCCAGCCCCAGGATGCGATGAGCCGACATCGAGGTGCCAAACCTCCCCGCCGCTAGGGACGCTCGGGGGAGATCAGCCTGTTATCCCCGGAGTACCTTTTATCTGTTGAGCGACGGCCTTTCCATCCAGCACCGCCGGATCACTAACGCCGACTTTCGTCTCTGCTCGACTGATGGGTCTCGCAGTCAGGCACCCTTCTACGTTTGCGCTCCTGTTGCCCGATTGCCGACCGGGCCGAGGGTACCATGGCGCTCCTCCGTTACTCTTTGGGAGGAGACCGCCCCAGTCAAACTGCCCGATGAGCACGGTCCCGGTCCGGGCTACGGACCGGTGAGGACCAACGTGATTTCAGGGTGGTATTTCACCGCTGGCTCCGCGAGGGCTAGCGCTCCCGCCTCACAGCCTCCCACCTATCCTACACAGAAATAACGCTGGACCAGTGCCAACCTGCAGTAAAGGTTCACGGGGTCTTTCCGTCTAACCGCGGGTACGTGGCATCTTCACCACGACTACAGTTTCACCGGGTCCCTCGTGGAGACAGTGCTCCAGTCGTTACGCCATTCATGCAGGTCGGAACTTACCCGACAAGGAACTTCGCTACCTTAGGACCGTCATAGTTACGGCCGCCGTTTATCGGGGCTTCGGTCGCCAACTACTCTTGCGATCATCGGCTTCCTTAACCTACCGACACCGAGCAGGCGTCAGACTCTATACGTCCTCTTGCGAGTTGGCAGAGTCCTGTGTTTTTGATAAACAGTCGCTAGAGCCGATTCTCTGCGGCTCCCCCGTTGCCGAGGGAGCACCCCTTGTACCGAGGGTACGGGGTCATTTTGCCGAGTTCCTTCACGAGGGTTCTCCCGAACGCCTTCGGATACTCGCCTAGCACACCTGTGTCGGATTGCGGTACGGGCCGCGCGGATCGTCCCCGGCTGGCTTTTCGTGGCCGGACGGTTCTCAGGCTTCCAGATCAAGCTGTCGGCCTTGCGGCACGGAGGCATCTAGCACTCCGACCCGAGTTCGTCCGGCGTCCCCAGCCGGTTCAACCTTTCCGTGCGGGTGGCGGAATATTAACCGCCTGTCCATCGGCTACGCCTTTGGGCCTCGCCTTAGGTCCCGACTGACCCTGGGCGGATTGACCTTCCCCAGGAAACCTTGTGCTTTCGGCGGACGGGCTTCCCACCCGTCTTGTCGTTACTCGTTCCGGCATGCGCACTCGACGACGCTCCACGGCTCCTTGTCGGTGCCGCTTCACTGCGGTCGTCGACGCTCTCCTACCATTCAGGTAAACCTGAATCCGCGACTGCGGCACGACGCTTGAGTCCCCGTCATTTTCGGCGCAGGATGGCTCGACCGGTAAGCTGTTACGCACTTTTGAAATGATGGCTGCTTCTAAGCCAACATCCCGGCTGTCACCGCGATCCCACTTCCTTTGCCACTGAGCGTCGCTTTGGGGGCCTTGGTCGGCGGTCTGGGTTGTTTCCCTCTCGAGCATGAAGCTTATCCCCCACACTCTGACTCCCGGGGTCCATGACAGGGTATTCGGAGTTGGGTTCCGACGGGTAGCCGGGAAGGCCCCCGGGCGGATTCCGTCGCTCTACCCCCCTGACATACGTCCCGAGGCTGGCCCTAAAGCCATTTCGGAGAGAACGAGCTATCTCCAGGTTTGATAAGACTTTGACTCCTCCCCACGGGTCCTCCCCCAGTTTTTCAACACTGGTGGGTTCGGTCCTCCACGGCCGGTTAAGGCCGCTTCAACCTGCCCATGGGTAGTTCACCTGGTTTCGCGTCTACCACGCCCGACCGATTCGCCCATTTCAGACTCGCTTTCGCTTTGGCTCCCCCCCTGAAGGGGTTAACCGGGCCGGACACGGTAACTCGCCGGATCATTATGCAAAAGGCACGCGGTCAGGCTGAGCAAAAGCTCAATGCCCTCCCACCGCTTGTAGGCGCGGGGTTTCAGGTTCAGTCTCCTCCCCTGATCGGGGTTCTTCCCACCGTTCGGTCGCCCTACTGGGTTCGCTATCGGTCGTCATCGCGTACTTAGCCTTGCAGGATGGTCCCCGCAGATTCAGGCCGGGTTTCACGTGCCCGACCCTACTTGGGTACCGGATAGGAGGACTTCAACAAAGCCTACGGGACTATCACCCGCTCTGGTGCCATTTTCCAAAGGACTTCGGCTCGACTCGATCCATTCCACGACTCCGGCCCCACAACCCCGGGCGGTGTCCCGCCCGGTTTGGGCTCGTCCCCGTTCGCTCGCCGCTACTGAGGGAGTCTCGGTTGATTTCTTCTCCTCCAGGTACTGAGATGTTTCAGTTCCCTGGGTTGCTCGGGCATTCCGGGCTCGACGCTCGTTGGGCAGCTCCCCCGGACTTTTCGCAGCCTTCCACGCCCGAATTCTGATGACGCCTAGGCATCCCCCCCGCGCCCTTAGGAGCTTGACCACGCCGATCGGACCGCCGCTATCGTCAGTGATTCCAGGCAAAAACCCGCAACCACCAAAGACGCATCGGCAACCGAGCGACGGGCTTTTTCAACGAGGCCCAGGACGATTCGGCCCGCCGTCTCGCGACGCGGACGACCGGTTCCCAGACCTCAAAAATGATCCGTAAGGGTTCTTTGACACGGCCTCGCGCGACATCACGTCGGGCGAAGCCGTTTTTCTACTGTTACTGTAGTGGAGAGTTGCCACTCACCCTCACGTGCGATCGAAACGAACCGGACAAAGCCCGATCCACTTCCACCCCACGCGGGTGTGTGTAATTCGTGTGTGACCAACCACCGGATTGTCAAAAAGCTCCGATCAGCGCAAGACGACTCGCCGGAAGGCGGCCTGCCGCTGCCGGTCGTTCCTGGTCTGGCCAGGGGGCGAGGCCGTGAAACCACGGCCCCGCCCCGCGGCCAGCGGGACGGTCGATTGCATTCGTCACAGATCGATCGCGTCAACTAACCCTCAAGGGAAGCCGGCGGGCTTGCGGTCCATCCGAACCGATGCGGAATGGTGCCGATGTGGCCTTATTGACGCCGTACTACCGGCGATCGGACTGGTTGCCCAATCCGATCACGAAGCTGGCCCCGGAACTCTCGTCCCAGAGCCAAACGTCTCAGGCCAAGTTTTCCAAGGATGTCCTTAGAAAGGAGGTGATCCAACCGCAGGTTCCCCTACGGTTACCTTGTTACGACTTAGTCCCCATCACGGGTTTCATCTTCGGCGCCTGCCTTGCGGCTCCGACGACTTCGGATGCCCCCCGCTTTGGTGGCTTGACGGGCGGTGTGTACAAGGCTCAGGAACACATTCACCGCCGCAGTGCTGATCGGCGATTACTAGCGATTCCGGCTTCATGCGGGCGGGTTGCAGCCCGCAATCCGAACTGGGGGACGATTTTTGCGATTGGCGCGGCCTTGCGGCCTGGCAACGCTCTGTCCGTCCCATTGTAGCACGTGTGCAGCCCTGGGCATAAGGGCCATGATGACTTGACGTCGTCCCCGCCTTCCTCCGGCTTAACGCCGGCGGTCTGATCAGAGTCCCCGCCATGACGCGCTGGCAACTGACCACAGGGGTTTCGCTCGTTACGGGACTTAACCCAACACCTCACGGCACGAGCTGACGACAGCCATGCAGCACCTGTGCACGTTCCACCTTGCGGCGTCACCGACGTTTCCGCCGGCTAATCCGTGCATGTCAAGCCCAGGATAAGGTTCTTCGCGTAGCCTCGAATTAAGCCACATGCTCCACCGCTTGTGTGAGCCCCCGTCAATTCCTTTGAGTTTCAGCCTTGCGACCATACTCCCCAGGCGGGGCACTTCACGGTTTCCCTGCGGCAGAGAGCCCATCGGCGAGCCCCCTACCCAGTGCCCATCGTTTACAGCTAGGACTACCGGGGTATCTAATCCCGTTCGCTCCCCTAGCTTTCGCGTCTCAGCGTCAGAAAACGTCCAGGACCTCGCTTTCGCCACGGGCGTTCCTTCCGATCTCAACGCATTTCACCGCTCCACCGGAAGTTCCAGGTCCCCCTACGTCCCTCCAGACGGGGCGTTTCGGCGCCCGTTCCCCGGTTGAGCCGGGGGCTTTCAGCAACCGACGTCCCCATCCGCCTACACGCGCTTTAAGCCCAGTGATTCCGAATAACGTTCGCACGGTTCGTCTTACCGCGGCTGCTGGCACGAACTTAGCCCGTGCTTCCTCCAGGGATCGGTCAAGCTTACGCCTTCCTCCCCCTCGACAGGAGTTTACAACCCGAAGGCCTTCATCCTCCACGCGGCGTCGCTCGGTCAGGCTTGCGCCCATTGCCGAAGATTCTCGACTGCAGCCTCCCGTAGGAGTCTGGGCAGTGTCTCAGTCCCAGTGTGCCGGGCCACGCTCGCACGCCCGGTAGGCATCAGAGGCTTGGTGGGCCATTACCCCGCCAACTACCTAATACCACGACGGCCCGTCCCACGGCGCCAGAACTTTGGTTCACACCGGATGCCCGGCACGAACATCGCTGGGAATTACCCGCAGTTTCCCGCGGCTATGCCCAACCATGGGGTTGGTTGCCGTCGCCTTACTCACCCTTACGCCACTGACCTGATCTTGCGACCAGGCCCGTTCGACTTGCATGCCTAATCCACGCCGCCAACGTTCATTCTGAGCCAGGATCAAACCCTTCACAAATGAGTCGGTATCCCGCACGAAGCCCCCCGAAATTCGAGGGGTTCCATGCCGGATCCCGATCCCCACCCCAAAGGGTTGAGGAAAAATACTGGTCGCACGTCGCCTCCAGCAGCATGACCGACCGCAGGCCGGGCATTTTTCACTGGCAGGCTCTTGCGAGCCCTGGCCAGTGTCACCAGGCCGTCGGCGTTCATTCCACGAGAAGCGTGTGCCGGTCCTTGCGAGCCATCCCGCCGCCACGGTGACCTGGGGACCACCCAGGCCGAGGCGTTTCAGAGATTGACCACTCGCACGCCGGCTTCCCTCAAGGGTTAATTAACGCGACGAATCTCATCTTATCTCGTCTCGTATTGGCTGACGAATGCAATCGACCGAATTGTCAAAGAACCGCCCCGAGGGCGAGCCAGGAACGCGCCGAACAAAGTTGTTACGGCCCGACCCGACCACAGACGATTTGCCCCGCTCGATCCACCGACACCATCGGCCGGTGCAAGGCTGCATCGTGGCAGCTCGCCCCGGCCGTCGTTTGGCTTGGGTTATTAACGAAGCAATCACAATCGTACCCAAAAATCTGCCACGGTCAACTCCCCGGAAAGATTTTTCTTGGCTATTATCGATAAACGATCTGCACGGAAGCTCGTTGTCGGAGTGGAGCCACTTCAAGACACCTGGACCGCAGCGGATGCGCGCGTGGCACCCCTTTGCTTGGTCCCAGAATGGAGGGACAGCGGAGGGCTGGTCACGAGCCAGTGGAATCTATCATGCGAGTTATGCGATCATGTCCGTCCCGACACCCGAAACCACTGAAAATGACTGGGTGAGAAGGGTTTTGTTCGAGCAGGGATACCTGGCCAAGATCCCCGGCGAGGCGATCAAGGTCTATCTCACCATGATCGAGGCTTGCGGTGGACTTCCCGACCGGAGCGTAACGATCAGCCTGAAAGTGATCATGCGACGGACACAACTGTCGTGTCCGACCGTGATCGAAAGCCTCGCACGACTGGAGGAACTTGGCCTCGTCGTGTCGACAACCCGCCAGCGCGGCAAGGTGAAAACCTATTACGTTGCTGACCCGCCCGCCGCAGATCCCAGCCTTGAAAGGCTAGATAGGCCATGTGCAATTGGAACTGAAACAGCAACTCGGACGCATGCGAACCTGGTTGGTCTACGTCGACCGAGCTTCCGAAGACGAGCATCGAACCGGACTAATGATCGATCGAGCTAGAACCAACTTCTGACAGCCGGCCATGACTGCCTCTTCCTACTTCTTTCGAGTCGAGCACGATTTGCTGCGCTCTGAGGCGTTCAAGACGCTCGGAGGATCAGCGATCAAGGTCTACCTTGTGATCGGACTGTACTCCGATTTCGGGACTGATTGGGCCTATCCAAGCATTCGCACGATCGCCCGTCAGGCCGGATTAAGCCGGCAGACGGTCCTGACTGCGGTTGAGCAACTCACCCAGATCGGATTGCTTGCAACGAACAAGGCAAAAGGGCGGTCGACGGCATACCGAATCATTCGCCAGGCACCGCAGCGGCCAAGCCGTTCTTCAGCTAAGACTCCGAGTGCGCCCGAGCACGCTGGGCCAACGCACTGGTCCAAATTCTTTAGAGTCAGGCCAGAGCACTGGTCCAATATTTTTTAGAGCCGGCCTGAGAGTGTCCCAAAGACCTGGACCGTCGCTAGGCCCACACAGTCAGCGGCCTGGCCACGAGACTAGGCCCAAAGAAGATCCAACAAACAAAAGAAGACACAGCCTCGATCCCGATTCCAGGAACTCCATTTCGCCTGACAGCAGAGGGCCGGCTTCATGTTGCAGTGTTGATTTGCAAGAACTGTTGACGAACCAAGGAATTCCCAGACCAGCTCGCTCAGCGGCTTGTTGGCGCAGAAAGATCCAGAAGCTGTTGCAAAGGTCTTGCTCAACGCCTTCTATCTTCAAAGCCAGGGCAAACTTCATAACGGCCCCGGCTACATCAGAGCTGGCATTGAAGACGGCTATGATCTTCTACCCCAAGTGGCAAGCCGCCTAGAAATACGCCGACAAGAGCTCCAGGATCAACTGCGCCAGCTCGAGGCACACAAGAGGAAAATACTCGATGCTACCGCTCATGCGACCGAGCAAGCAGCGATCAACTATGTACTGGCGCGGCTTCGCCCCGAGAAGCTGAACAAGCTGCTTGAAGAAGCACAGTGCCTGCTACCGGAACCGGTCGTTCGACGCAACCCTACTCTGTCTAACCCTTTTATACGCACTAAGGTCTATGAATTGGCAATCCGCGAGGGCAACGAGTAGACATCCCAGTCCGCAGGTTCCTAACTCGTTTCTTCGGCGTCGCCGTTGCTCGATTGCACCGATTGATTCGCTACGTTTTTCCGCGGGGCTAGACCCTAGGTATCCTTGGTAAGTTCCCGTCTCACCCAGCGAGAAATGTCACGCTGGCTGGTGCTAGGGCTGATGATAACATAAGCAACGGAAGCGCTTATGTATGTCCGATCAATTTCTGGCGGGCACCTTCATTCGTGTCATACTGCCGAAATGGCAGTTGAGGGCACTTTTGTTCTCTTCGTGCCATGTACTTCATAGGGAATCTTGCCTATTAAAAGTTTGTTGTGCTTACAGGATCAGGATGTCTTCAGCACGCTTTTCTTGGTTAGAGCGCGCTTTACGCAATACCACGAGGTCCCGAACCTGTCCAAGCAATCGCCCCTCATTGCGGGAACGACGGACATGTTGTGGCAGGTAAGTGCCCTCAATCGGGCAGCTGATTCGCCTGACTGGTATAAAACCTGCACGGACGGCAGCAATATAGCCAAAAAAGGCGTGATCGAGATAGCCAAATCCGTCCGGCAGGTCTTTCTCTGTTTGGCAAGCAAGGAGGAGCGCAAAGTAGCCATCAGGCTGCAGAGTTGCGTGTGCGTGAAGGGCCAGGTTGTGTAGAAAAGAAATCCAGTCCGAAAGTGGCTCGTCTGCAACTCCACCGGGAGAATATTGCCGGGCAAGCATCGTATGATACGGTGGATCGCAGAAGATGAGATTGCAGTCTAAAGCCTCGCGTGGGAAGCCGAAGCGAATGTCATGAGCGCGAATGTCTGGTCGTACGGGTTGAATATCATAGGCGAGGCATCGCCGGCCCATCGATTGGCAAACGTCAACCGTGGTACCCCCCCCTGCCATCGGATCGACGACCAAGTCGTTGGGCTTCGTAAAGTAGTGTAGCGTGTGCGCGATGATTCCAGGAGGGGTTGCGCCAGGGTGAGGTATACCGAAGGCGCGGTCGTGCCGGAATGGCCAAACATCGTACGGTGTGGGACGAAAGTCTACACAGAACCGATGGCGGCGGCGCAGGTCCTTGTGTGCCGCGTGAATTGTCTTAGTGCCGTTATCAAGCTGGGCGATTCCGCTTTTCGCCCGCACATCCCCCCCTTGTGCAAGCCGCCAAACAGTACGTGCCTGCCGAAATAGATCCTTGCCGCCCATTCCAAGATATCGCGCGAGCGCGGTATCAGTTCGGCCCTGTCGGGCGGATGTGGGTACAAATGACTGGCGACTGCTGCGTCTGGTTTGGCGACAGCCTCTCGATCGTCGGAATTCCGCCGATCGGCTTTGGTCCTCGACTTGCCGTCGACGTTAGCGGTGCGGCGCAGATTACCCAAGCTTCTCGACTTCGCCGCCGTTGACCATAGCTTCTCAAGTGCATCAGCCTCGCGCATCAGTTGACTGAATGTTTTTCGGCGGTGCCGGTTAAACTCTAGGATCGCAACGCGCCGCGCATCCCCCATCGGGATCGCATACAGCTCACATGGAACCTCGGACAACCCGAGTGCAAGTGCACAAGCGAACCGTCGGTGACCCGAAATCACCTCCCAGCTTCCGGGTTGTGAGTCAGGTGCTACGACCAGTGGGACTAGGATCCCGAACTCGCGGATACTCGGAATCAGGTCATCGATTTCAGCCCTCGGGTCGCCGTAGATCGACAGGCTGAAGGGGTTAAGCTTGAGTCGATCTGCCGGAATCAGGACCTTGCGGATCTCCGATTGCTCTTCTACAAATGGAAGCACAGGTCGAAAACCCTTGGTTCCGTGTTGCCTACCCGACCGCTTTCCAGACGGATCGCGCGATCGGTTAATGCAACACACAGATCGTCTTCATCGCCCTTCAGGGTACACTCGGGTGCCAGGCGTTTCGCCCCCGCGCTGGGTATGAGCGCGAGCAAGGTAACCGAGCTCCTCAAGATCGTCCAGCACGGTTTCTTACGCCTTCGCTAGCGGTCGCCGGACCCGCGCGCCTCGGGCATGTAAAGGCTGGATGACTCTGATGAGCACCGGCACATTTGGGTTGCTGTGCTTCTTCGTGCACGTCTTATCGCGTTTGCGCCAGAGAGTATCATCGACGGCCCCAAACAAAGTGGAACCGGAGGTCAGAATGTTGCCGACCATTTTGGCGAAAAGCTGTGACAAAGCATCCAATCCCGAGACGGCATGGCTGACGAAGCCAACGTATCTGCTCTAATGTTCATTAGCCGCATTGCCGCCGCCGAAGATTACCTCCGTTGATCTCGGCGTCGTTGCGAATGGACCCAGCCGGGGACCATTGCCAAGACGGGCTGAAAGGTCGGGGTCGCGAAGCCAGCAGCAAAATGCTGTGGCAGGTCGACGAATGACGTGGTAAGTTCCGTGGATCGGCTTCCTTGCCTTTGGCAACTGGTTAGTTTTTATTGCTTCCCACATAGTGCCGATTACGGGCAAGGAAGCCGACACCATTCTCGGCGGTGTGAGAGTCGAATCGTCGCACCCGACGTACAAGACGCCGCCCAATCACGTATCAACATGGACGTGCACATTGCCTGCGAAAAGTGCGAAACTTGAGCTAAGTAGAAACACGAGAATCTTCAGCCAACTTTCCAGCGGGCTTTAAATGGTTCCTATTGAAATATGTCGTCACAGTCGAACCTATGATGTTATGCGAATTACGTCGCCTTTCACGTAGCGCACTCCGCGGAGGAATGCAGCCAGCAAATTGTCAAGGCTGGCGAACAGCATCTTAGCCAACATCGTGCGCTTGATGTGGCGCCAAAGGCGTTGGATGAAGTTGAGACTTGAATAAGGCGGCAACCTGAAGTCCCCAATTTGATTGCAGTGCCCCGCCAATGATTGTCGCAGAGTCTTGGCCGCGTGAAACCGGCCGTTGTCGCACACCAAGGGAATCTTGCGGCAAACATACCTGGCCACCATGACCACCAAGAACGCGAGAAACTCTGCCCCGGATTTGGTGCCCGCCATGGTGTAAGTTAGCCTGTCCGCCTTGTAATCCACCCCGCCCTTCACGACTTTCTTCTCATTCTGCCCAGGTGCATGGACTTCGGATTGGCAAATCCCGGATGAAGTTTTTTGCGATGTCTCAGACGCGCCCGGCACTGCACTGGTGCGTGGAGATGCGCGAGGGCCTCGTATCATTAGCCGTCGATCGCGATTTACGTGTTGTTTGGGATGTGGCGGTACAGTGCCCAGACCGATCCCGCGACATGGCCAGATCGGCTTGTCTCAAAAGAGCTATCGCCATGCCTCTTGGCGACCACGTTGTCACTCCGGCTTCGGCGTGTATCCGCGTGGACGATGCCGCTACCGGATCAAAAAAGCGCCGAGATAAGTAAGTACGGGTTGCCTGTGGTGGCGTCGACTTCGGCGACTGCGTAGCCGCTTACCTAGCTGCCCGCACTCTTGCTAACGGTCTTCGTGATTTCGACGGTGGCGGTCGACACTTCCGATTGGGTGAATCGGCTGGTGACGGAGTTCAACCCAGTTCCTTGACCGAGTCCGCAACGTTTCGCAGCGTACGCGCGGCGGGGGGGGCACCACACTTTGGCGAGGAATGATGCGGCATCGCCGTCAGCGGGAGAACTTGCACCGGCGCTGGCATCAGCACTGACTGGCAGTGATCGTCTAAGACTGACCACCTTTGGGGCGGTTTGATCGTCTAAAATTGACCCCCCCGTAGGCGCCTTCGGTACAGTGAGCGCTTCCTCAGGAAACGTTCACTCGCACGGAGGCGAAGGAATGCTTACGGTGGATGACTATGGCGCCATTCGGAGGGCTCACCGCGATGGGATGTCCATCAAGCGAATTGCCCTCCAGTTTCAACACTCGCGGAACACGATCCGGAAAATCCTCGGGCGGGCGGAGCCTAATCCGATTCCGCAGACCAGGAATCGTGCGGCTCCAATCCTGGGGCCGTTTCACCGGGTCATCGACCAGATCCTTGAGGACGACGAAAGCGCGCCGCCGAAACAGCGGCATACTGGCAGCGCAGCTATTCCGGCGACTTCAGGCCGAGCAGGGCTACTATGGTGGCTATGCCCAGGTCCAGCGTTATGTGCTCAAGCACCGTCGCCGAGAACGGGAGACGTTCGTTCCGCTGGGCCATCTCCCTGGCCAACGGCTGGAAGCCGACTTCGGCCACATCCATGTCGACTTCCCCGAAGGCCGCCAACCCGTCCCTTTCCTGGTGACCACCTGGGCGTATTCGAACTACCCCTTCGTCCTGGCGCTCCCTTTCGAGCGCACCGAGGCCATCCTCGAAGGCATGGTCGCGGCCTTCGATTTCTTTGGCTGTGTTCCCAAAGAGGTCTGGTGGGACAACCCCAAGACGGTCGCCACTTTGATCCTGCTCGGGCGGGAACGACGGCTCCATCCTCGATACGCCGCCCTGGCCAGTCATTACATCTTCAATCCCCTCTTCTGCATGCCCGCTCGGGGCAACGAAAAGCCCGATGCCGAGAACACCGTCAGGGCGGTGCAAAGCCGCTTCTCTACGCCGGTCCCCCGCGCCAGCGGTTTTGACGAGTTGAACCGGTATTTTCGGCAACGCTGCGAGGCCGAGCAGGCACGCACGGTCAAGTCGTCCTCTGGCCAGTTCGTGATTGGAACGCGGTTCGCCGAGGAAAAGGCCGCTGCGGCGCCCATCCCCAAACATCGGTTTGATCCGTGTGTCATTCGACCAGCGGTCCCCGTCGACAAGTATCAGACCGTCGCTTTCGAGCGTTGTCGGTACAGCGTCCCTCGGCAGTTCGCCTTCCAGATGGTGACCATCAAGGGCTACGTCGACCGCGTTGCGGTCGTGTCCGGCGGCCAGCTTATCGCGACCCACGCGCGGTCTCGGCAGCCTGATACACTCGTCCTTGATCCGCTCCATTACCTTGCCACCTTGGGGCGAAAACCAGGAGCCCTGGACCACGCTCCCGTGTTCCGCGATTGGAAACTACCTGGCTGCTTCGCCGAGTTTCGTGCCGAGCTGGAACAGCACCACGGTGAGTTGACCGGCGCGCGACGGTTCGTTCGGATCTTGCAGTTACTCACGGATCATTCCTTGGCTCGAGTGCGCCAGGCGGTCGAGGCTTGCCGCCGCGAGCAGTTGATCAGCGCTGAAGCCGTGATCCAGCGGGTGCGCAGCCTCGCTGCGTCCGAGTCGCAGACGTTCGACTCGCGATTCTGCACCGCGGAGCTGACCACGGTGCCGCACGTCCACATACCGCTCCCAGACTTGACCCGTTTCGATCGCCTCTTGGGTGACGCCGCCGGCCGCGCGGGTCCCGGCGACGATGAATGGAGCGCGGCCACCGCTGAAGCCGGTTGCGAGAGTCAGGTCAGGGTGTTCTTCGCCTGACTGAGCTTGGCTGCGGAGTACCGGACTCGACTGGCGAGCCCGGACTCAATACGACGTTTCCTTAGGGAGGACCATGCTGATGGCCGATCCTGTGGTGGATCTGCTCAAGGCTCGTTTCCGGCAATTGCGCCTGCCGACAATGGGCCAGGAATTCGAGAAGTTAGCGCGAGACGCCGCCGCGAGCAATCAAAACTACCTGCAGTTCCTGCTCCGTCTCACTGAGCTCGAGCTGGGAACTCGCGCCGCTAACGCAGTCGCAATGCGCATCAGGAACGCTGGATTTCCTGTGCTGAAAGACTTCGACACGTTCGACTTCAGCGCCTGGCCCAGTTCCCCAAGCCGAAGGTCCTTGAGCTGGCGCGATGCGAGTGGATCGAACGCAAGTACAACTGCTGCCTTGTGGGCACCCAGGGAACTGGGAAAACTCACATCGCCATCGCCTTGGGCCAGGCTGCCTGCCGACAGGGCCTGCGCGTGTGCTTCTTCACGGCTGCGGAGTTGGTCAGCCAGCTCGAAAAGGCTCAAAAGCAGTACACGTTGGATAAATTGCTCGCGCAACTGGAACGGGCGCACCTGTTGATCTGCGACGAGCTGGGATACGTGTCGTTCAGCCGCGGAGGCGTCGAGCTACTGTTCCGTGTGTTTGGTGATCGCTACGAGCGGGCAAGCGTGCTCATCACAAGCAACCTGCCATTCGGCGAGTGGGGCCAAATCTTCCAGGGAGAGCGCATGACGGGCGCTTTGCTGGACCGGCTCACGCACCGCTGCCACATTTTCGAGATGAATGGCGAGAGCTATCGCTTTCGCGAGTCGATGAAACAGAAGAAAGGTCGCAAGACCCAGTAAAGACTAAACCGCCGTTCTTGCCCAGAACGGCCAACCTCACGTCGAGGGGGGTCACAATTAGACGATCAGAGGTGGTCAGCATTAGACGATCACTGCCACTGACGCCAGCTGAGTTTATCGCCACCTGCGCAGAGCTTGTGAACTTCTGGGGCGACGCATCGTTTGCCGAAGGCGGGGATCTCGATCAGGGTAGGTCGATCCTCGGTCCCAAAGACGTTGCAGTGGACTCCGTCGGACACGTGTACGTTGCCGACCCGAGTTATGTCGGTAATGAGCGCCGAAACCTTGATTTTGAGGGCGTGTTCTTGATCGAGACGAACGGCTTCGTCACGCTGCTTGTCAGCAAAGTCCTCACGCCCAACGGCCTGGCGCTCAGTCCAGACGAAAACACTTTGTACGTTTCAGACAACGGCGCGAAGCGGAGGGTATTGATCGCGCCGATCGCGGACCCGCGGGCAAGGTCAGCCAGCCGCGCGTGATCCATGATTTCGAGGCCGGCGCCGGCATTGACGGCATGGCCGTCGCGAGTGATGGGCGCATTGTTGCAGCTGGAGGTGTCGGCTGTACGGCGGTGGGTGTGATCGTGCGTGCGCCGCAGGGGAAAATCCTAGCGATCATTGCCACCCCCGAGGAGCCCGCCAAGGTCGAGTCCGGCGGCGACCACCGTAAAACGCTCGACATCGCCGCGGGCAAAAGTTTGTGCCGGGTCGAGACGTCGATGAGCGGGTTCTACCTCCAGCCCGCGCCGCCGCGATAGTCGCCACGGTAAGCCCCTATGCCTTTCGGCCACAGATGTTAACACCACTGCCGATTATGAGATTGTGGTCGTAGGTCCAGCGATAAAGGCTACTGGTCTTGGCGGGCGAGAGTTCAATGAGGTTCGTGAATCCTTCCTCGGCAAACCAGCACCTGAGCTCGTCGAACGAGTGGTGCGACTGGTAGGGAGGGGCATACCAGTCGAAGTTGTCGCAGACACGTAAGGTGAGATCAGGATGGTTCGAAAAGTTGGCGAACTTGTTAAGGGTCTGGTTGACAAGTGGAATGCCCCCAAGAACGCCGAGACCAGCGCAGAGAGGCTCGAGCAACTGCACCGGTAGGCGGGTTGTAACGGCACGAACCGCGGAGTTCACCCATTCCTGGGGTATTGTGTTGCGGCGGTAAAGCCAGACGGCCAGGCGTCCTCCGGGCTTGACCGTGCGCGCGATCTCGTGGAACGCCCGGCGCGGCTCGGGCATGTGATGCAAGACCCCAATCGAGTAGACTACGTCGAAGGTTGATTCGGGCAGCGGTAAGTCAAGCAGATCGGCTTGAAGGATCAAGACGTTGGGAAACGCAGTGCAGGCTGCGGCGGCTTTGGCGACTGCCGCGCTCAAATCTACACCGACCACGCGAGCGCCGTGGCTGCCTAACAGCTGCGCATAGCGACCGCCTCCACAGCCTGCATCTAGTACCAGTCGTGTTGTCAGTTGCGCGCTGGTATTCCGGTCTTGACCTCGAAGGTCGCCTCGTCTTCCACTGGCCTGGCGACGTCGTAGCGGTTCCATTGGCGACCAAAACTTGCCGTATACGATTCATTCCTCCGCACGAACCGAGGTACTCCGTGAATGACCGGAACGCTGAACGCGCAACATCGACAGTTAAGCGCGAGGCGGATCGTCCACGATCACGACGCTGCTGCCGCGGCATTGGGGGCAACGGATCAGCGACAGCAATTCGTCGGTCATCGTTCGTGTGATCCGTGTACCAGAACTGCTCTGAAACAGTGGTGCATATCTCGTGGAAGTCTGCGAGCCCGAGTCATGAACCCTGACTCGTGACTGGCGCAACGATGGCAGCGTAACTGATAGTATAGCTCCAGGAATTGAAGTACTGTGAGTGAACCGTGGAACGAATGCGTTGAGCGCCGGTTGGCACGGCGGTGCGCGCACAGACTGGGACAAACCTGGGTGGTCGCCGTGTCCGGGGTGAAGTGACAGCGTCGGTCTCTTGCTCGTGCTGCACCAGTTAAGCACCCAGCTGGGGTTGAGTTTGTCGGTCGGCGCACCTAGCCCATGTTTGACATATCCACCGCTGCCGCGGCCGGCACGCCGCGAGCAAATGCCTGTTTTTTCAGGGTCTGCGCGGCTGGGCTCCGCCAAGCGTAGTGACAACTGATACCGAAGTTCACCGAATTCCTTCGCGTTTTGACCTTGAACGTGCGAAACTGAGTCGTGATACTCTGCGCGATGCCCGGCCGGACGTGCCGGATCCGCTTCGCCAGCGAGGCCATCGCACGCTCATGTACCCCAGAACGGTCAAAATCCGCTCCAGTAACGGCACCATCAACGAGTACATCCGCATCGTCGAAGCCTACCGCGAAGATGGCAAAGTCAAGCAACGCGTCGTTGTAGACCTCGGCAGGAAGGATGTGCTGCTAGCGATGCTGCCCAAGCTGCAGCGCTTGCTCCGCGGAGAGATCGAGCCGGAGGACAGCACCTCGAGCGACCTGAAAGTCATCGATGCCTCCACCTGGGGGCCGGTACTCGTCGTGCGGACCCTGTTTGACCAGCTTGGCCTTTGGAGCATCCTTGACCGGTGCCTGCGGCGGGGACGAGCCAAGGACGGGCGAGCCAAGGACGTGTCATTCACCGATCGAGCCTTTGTGCTCATAGCCAACCGGCTGATCCGTCCCACCAGCGAACATGGGCTCGCCGGCTGGCTGGAGACTGACCTCGTTTGCGACCGCATGGGGCGTCGCTTCTTGCCCAACTGGCACCGGCGCAACCGAGTCCGGGTGCACCCCAGCCAGCTCGCGGCCTGGTATCGCACACTCGATCAACTGTACAAAGCCAAGGAGCGGATCGAAGAGGCACTCTACCACCAGCTCCGCGACCTCTTCAGCTTCAAGCCGGATCTGATCCTGTACGACATCACCAGCACCTATTTCGAGGGGGCTGGCCCCCGCGACTTCGCCAAACATGGTTACAGCCGCGACGGCAAGCCGCGCAACGTTCAGGTCGTGGTGGGCGTGGTGATGGTTGCGGGCTGGCCGATCGCCCATCACGTTTGGCCCGGAAACCGAGTGGATCACGAAACGGTCCAAGAGATCGTCGCCGACTTGCAGAAGCGATTCGGCTTCGGCCGAGTCGTGTTCGTCGGCGACCGCGGTATGGTCACCGCGGAAAACCTCGAGTCGCTCAAGCGCGCTGATCACAGCTTCGTGGTCGGACTGGACCGGCGACGAAACCGTGAGCTGAAAGGATGGCTCGACCTCCTTGACGACACGAAATGGGTCGATTGTCCCGTCGGGATTAACGCTCAAGAGCGGCAGATCGATCCGCCGCGCACGCGGGCCCAGGAGGTGGCCTCGGGCGATCCTGGGATGCGCGTGATCATCGTGGACTCCGATGAACGACGCCAGTACGAACAGGCCATGCGCCAACGTTCGATGGATTGGACCCGTCAGAAGCTCGAAAAGCTTGAGGCACGGGTCCGCGCAGGGCGGATCAAGGATCGCGACAAGATCATCAAGGCCGCCGAACGGATTCTGGGCAAGAATCACGGACAGCGCTACTACAGCTACGACGTCAACGGCGGCGGCGCGTTCGAGTTCCGCGAATGCATGGCGCTGCAACACGAGAAACGAATCGAGGGAAAATATGTCATTGCGACCGCCGAGAAGTCATTGAGCGTTCTGGACGCGGTCGCGATCTACAAGGACCTCGCTGACGTTGAACGTGCGTTTCGGCACCTCAAGGACGTCATGGCAATGCGCCCGATCTATCATCAAATCGAGCCCCGGGTCCGAGCCCACGTCTTTGTCGCTGCGCTGGCGCTCCTGGTACAACGACTCCTCGACCGGCGATTGCGCGACGCTGGCATCGAGTTCTCCTCGACACGCGCGATGGAAGCCCTGTCAACGGTACGCCACGTGACGTTTCGGGTCGAAGAAGAGGGGAAACGCGCGGGGGTCGCCGGTGGGTCGCCCGACGCCCGGCGCGTCCTGAAGGCCCTGAAGATACGTGAGCTCCGGCCGCCGCCGCCTCCTGCGGAGCTCGCGGCCACGGTGATGTAGTGACTAATCGCAAATTCGGGGATTGCGCCGTAAGGACTTACGACGCGATATGTCAAACATGGGCTAGACCATGGCGCGCGCGCCGAGGCTGGCCAGGTTAACGCAGCGTTTGTACGTGATCTGGCAGGCTCAATTGGACGGCCATTTGACTGTGGTGCGTGGCAGCCAGCTCGCGCCAGCCACTTCGAGGCCGGCGCGCGACCAGCGCAGTATGCCTGGCTTGTCGATGTCGCGCGCGCGAATGGCGTCGGTCATAGCGGTCGGCCATATGCGCGACGACCAGGCTGAGACAATCCTCCATCGCATTGTTCGCGGGTTTGGATTGCGCGGGCTCGCCGGCATGCTGCAAATTCGGCGGGTCGCCGCTGATCCCCAGCTTGCGCCTCGCGCGACCGCTCTTAGACTTGAGCCGCTATGAGATCCGCCTCTATCTCTCCGAACGTGGACAGCGCTATCGCGAGGCTCCGACCGACGCCGACCCCAAGCGCACCCGCTCGCGCATCGGTCATGATCTTTTGCCCAAGCTCGCGCACGAGTACAACCACGACGTCGGGGCCGCACTCGTGCGGGTGGCGCGCTGGCAGCAGCAGCCCAGCGCGCGCTCGACACTGATTTGCGGGACCTCGAGCGGTGCACCATGGTTAGCCGTCAGGCCAATTCCATTGTGCTCAAGCAGGATATCTTGCAGACTCTTCCCGGTTTTCTTCAGGCTGAAGTACTGCGTCGAGTTTGGCGTCGGGCGGGATGGCCTGAGGCGGGCATGTCAGCCAAGCGGTGGCACTAGTTAGCATCGCTTTGTCAGAGAATGACGACATCGCGAGGATCGATGTCGGCGAGGGGGCGAAGGCTATAGCGGAGCGAGGGCCGCTGACGCTGCGCCCCCAGAAGGTGAAGAAGCCATCCCCTGCTGATTCAGTCGCGGCGGATTTGATTCAACTTGCCGTGCCGGGTCGTACGGTGCTCATCCAGGAGGGTAGCACGATCAACGCACAGGCCGATCCTGGTCCGGCGGTGGTACGTGACGAATCGGTCAACTTCGACCGGCTGATACTCCCGCTCGTGGTGCGCGCGCCTGCCGCTGGTGACCGCTTCAATTCACTGGGAATAGGCAACAAGAAGCAGGCACTGGCTGATTTGTTCCGCGCGAAGCGTGTTCCGCGCGATCAGCGTCTGCTGACGCCGCTCGTCTGTGATCAGGAGGACATCGTTCGGGTCGTCGTCCACCGGATTGCCGAACGTGTCAACGTCACCGAGCAAACCAAACATATGGTTTGTTTGAAATGGGCGAAGAGCGTGGAGTAGCGGTCCTCACGGCCGTGGAGCAATGTCGGCCGACGGTGACGGTTTTCGCATGACCTCGTCAACCTCGTTCAAGAAAAGACGCGCCTCCTGATCATTCGCCCGCTGGCCACTGATCACGAGGCGACGAAGCTGAGTTAGCGTGATATTAGCTTCATTCGTCCGGCCGAGTCGTTTTTGAGCCATCGCCGCAATCACGAGGACGAGCGGTGAAACATTGGGATCATCTATCGCATTATCGAACCCGAGTGTTCCGAGTGCGCGCGCAGGCTGGTCTGTCCGGTAGTAAGCCAGCGCCAGGGCGTGACGATATTGGGCCAGGCGCTGTGGGTCGTCGTCGATCACGCGGCACGCAGCCTCGAGCCGTCTGAGGGCCAATCGGTAATCTTCGGTCCGGCCATCGGACCGGATGACCGTCAGCCATCCGGCCTCGTAGAGCCTCGAAGCATTCTCGGTCCGCTGCTCGGCGATCTCAAGCGCGACCTGTCGCAGGCGGAGACTCAAGGTCTCGTCGGCTCGCAGCGCCTTAAGCACATCGCCCTTGAGCAGGTGCCGGTCGTAGAGCGACTGAACCCGCTCGACCGCCGCCCGGCGGAGCGACAGTTCTGCGGCGATCTGCGATGTCGGGCTGGCCGCGCTCCAGGTCTTGGCCGAGTAGTCGATGCTGCCGGAGACAATGAAGCGACTGTCCCGGCTGACGGCCAAGCTGAGGACTCCGCTCGTATGACCTCTTAGAGTAAATACATCATCACCTTTGTATATATCCCAGAGCTTGATCGTTCGGTCGTCGCTGGCAGTGGCAAGTCGGCGGCCGCCGGGAAAGAATGCGACAGCCGTGACCATGCTCGTATGCCCCTGCAGCGATTGCTGCTGTCGGCCCGTAAATGAATCCCAGATCTTGACCTCGGCTGCCTCTGTCCCATGATAGAGGCCACCGGCCGATGCGATTGTGCGGCCGTCGGGCGCAAAGGCCACATCGCGCACATCCGACTGATGGCCGACCATGACGGCGAGATTGTTTCCCGTGGTCACGTCCCAGATCTTGACCTCGTGGTCCTGGCCGCCGGAGACCAAGCGACGGCCGTCGGGCGCAAACGCCACGGCGTTTACGCCACCGGCATGTGCCACAAGCGTCATCGCGGTTGTCGTACGGCCAATGTCCCAGATTCGGATCGTTCCGTCTGCGCTCGCTGTGGCCAGAAGCTTGCCGTCTGGCGAAAAGTCGGCGTCTGTCGGTAAACCGGCGTGTCCCTCTAGGGCGCAGCGTCGCACCCAGGTAGCGGTGTCCCACAGGTTGACCGCCGAGCCACGCCCTCCTGCCGCCAGAATTGAGCCGTCTGGCGAGAATGTAAGCGCGATATGGCCCATTAGCTCGGACGGGCCGGTCAGTCGGTGCTGCTCTTCGCCAGTGCGGGGATCCCAGATGCGAATGTTCCCTAAATGCGCCGTCGCGGCCCGACGGCTATCGGGCGCAAGTGCCACGGTTCCCACCCAGCCTGCACTGTTTCGAAACGTGACCTGGGTATCAGGCGCGGCCGCTGGCCAGATCTTAATTGTCCCATCTTGGCTGCCCGAGGCGGCCATGGTACCGTCGGGGCTGAACGCCACGGCATGTACAAACCCGGTGTGTCCGTGGAATGCGCCGATCTCGGCACCGGAGCTCAATTCCCATCGGCGCACGCTTTTGTCTTCGCTGCACGAGACAAGTTGCGCACCGTCAGCCGAAAACGCCAGCCCGCGTACAAAGCCGCGATGACCGATTAAGGTTTGGAGCTGAGCCCCGGTCGCACGGTCCCAGAGCCGAATAGTCTTGTCCCAGCCGCCAGTCACGACGCAGCGGCCGTCGGGGCTGAAGGATACTGCGTACACGAAGTTGACATGGCCGCGAAGCCGCATGACGATTGGCCGGTTCGGGCTCGCGATGTCGTAAATGTCGGTGACGTCGCGACTGGCTAGGGCGATCTGGTTGCCGTCAGGTGCAAACGCTACGTCCAGCACGCCGCCCGGACTACCCCTGATCGGCTCACCTAGCGGGCTACCCGTCGCCGCGTCTCGGAGCCGGACATAACCGATGGCGGTGGGGTTGTTGAACCAGCCGCAGCCAGCAGCAACCGTGCGACCGTCGGGCGAATAAGTCACGGAAAGGACATGGACGGCAGACTCGGCGACTTCCCAGACTCGCTGACCGCTCTCAACCTCAACGACCGAGAGCACAGACCCAGGGGTTTCGCCCATGAAGCCTCGAGCCACCGCGAGTCGACGGCCATCCGGAGAAAATGCCAGCGCCTGGACCGCACCGGTCAATCCGCGAAGCGCCCAGACCTGGGTGCCGGTCTGGACCGCGCGGAGGGCCACCTCTCCGGTCGGACCCGCCCCGGTATAACTCCAGGGGCCGGATCCACTGGCGAGCAGCGTGCCATCGGGCGAGAATGCCACGCACCAGATGTCCTGGCCTTTGGTCGATCCTGAATACGTCTTTAACTCCGCATGGCCGAGTCGGTGGGCATAGGACCATTCCCATTCCCTGAGGTCCTCGGGGCAACCAAGCACGAGCTTGTCAGCCAAGGCGACATTGTCGTCGAGATACTCGCGATACGCTAGGTTCACACGGCTGATCGTATCACGGCGTCGCAGGTCCTCAGCCCTTTGGGTCGCCTCGACGGTCTTGGCGTCTGCTCTGATTCGCTCCTGAACCGCGTGTCGGCGCTGGGCCTCGGTCTTACGCTGTTCGCGGCCCAATAAGAGGATCCCTCCCGAGAGCAAGGCCACGGCCGTGATTAATAGCGCAGCCGCACCGGCGACCACGGGTTTGTGTTGCCGTCCCCACCGCGCCAGCCGCGCAGGCAGCGGCTCCCTGTAAGCCGAGACGGGCTCATCAGCCAGCCACCGATCGATGTCCTTGGACAGATCGCCGGCTGAGGCGTAGCGATGCGCGGGGTCAAGGGCCATGGCCTTCAAGCAAATTGCTTCGAGTGCCGGCGACACATGTGCGTTGACCTTGCGGGGCGCAGTGAATTCGCCATGCCGCACTCGGTCAATGAGTCCCGTCACGTCGCACCAGACGTGTTCAAAGGGTACCTTACCACACAGCAAAGTGTAGAGCATCGCCCCCAAGCTGTAGACATCGCTGGCGGGGCCAAGCTGGTCGAGTTTGCCATCAGCCTGTTCCGGGCTCATGTAGGCCGGCGTGCCAAAAGCTATCCCTGCCGCAGTATCCGTCGAGCTCGTGACGCCAAGTGGTTCGGTGGCGTTGGGCTCGGTGGCCGCTTCCTCTTCGTCGCCATCAATTGTTTCAAGCCCCACTGCACATTCGCGATCCTCTTTCGCCTCAGCGTCGGGCTCCTCGCTCAGCGAGGGCACCGCATCACTCGAACGGTTTTCTATGGGAACGCTCTCGGCTCGCCTGACCGGCCGGGTGACGACCTTGGCCAGCCCCCAGTCCACCACCAGTGACTCATTGAAGGGACCGAGCAGCACATTGGCGGGCTTGAGGTCGCGATGCAGGACGCCACGGCTGTGGGCGTAGGCAACCGTCTGGCAGACATCCACAAACCGCGCGTAGGAGATACCGCAGCTCAAGTGTCTGTGCGTGAACGTCGCGTCGAGCGCCAGTGCGGACACGGTGGAACTGCCGGATGGCCTCCTCAAAACTCGTTCCCCTTACGAAGCGCATCGCATAGTAAGGCCGGCCATGGTCGTCGACGCCCAAACCGTAAACCGGCACAATGCCCGGGTGCTCCAGCCGTCCAGTGACTTCGGCTTCGAGCCAGAAGCGCGCGCGACTGTCAGCGTCGTCAGCTCGCTCGGGCTTAATCTGCTTAAGCGCTACCTCGCGCTGGAGCTCGGCGTCAAATGCTACTGAGACTTTGCCGATGCCTCCCTCGGCATGCGGACGCAGCACCTGGAACCGCGCGCCTGCGGATGTGCTACTGCCCAACAACGGACTCTCATTCGGCGTCTGCAGCATCTCTGACTCAACCGGATTGCTCAAAGCGCTCACGATAAGCGAGTCGTCGTAGCCCAATGCCGTGGCGCCTTGGTCCTCACATTCGGACCGTGACTCTCCTTCGTTATTGACGAAGGCCGGGGGCATGGTCGGATGCGCGCTTAGTTTGGTGCCGGTACGATTTCCTTCTAATTCCCCCGGTAGTGGCTGAAAGCTGCTTAGTGCGTCGAAGCACCGCTGAACGCTGCCGCCGTGCCGCGCGAGTAGCGCTTCGGTTGCGGCCTCGAGAATGGTGCGCTGCTGAATCGAGAGCACAGCTTGGGCGGCACCAACTTCGCTAAGCGGGCGATGGATAGAAGGCCGCCGCGCCTCAGCGTGCAGCGTAAGAATCGTCTGATCGGATATCAAACCGAGGTGAACGGCCAAAGCTTCAAGTAGTAGCTCACGATCAGCCCGGTCTTCCGCCACGGCGGCAACCCTTTCTGCGCCAGATAATTACGATCGCAGTCGTGAGAGCGCCGCCATGTTGGCCAAGCGATCAACTCCCGCGACGGGCTCGTACCTAAAGACCGGCTCGAGCGAGATTCGTGGGGATCCTTCGAATAGTTTTGAATGTACCATCTGGATTTCGGCCGGGCCATGGTTGAGAAGAAAGTGCAGGCAGCCAAAAAGAAGGCAGGAACCGTCACTGGCATGGGTTGTGGTTGACGCTTCTCTCGCGTTGGAATACGATCCGGCGCGAAGAAGGTAATGGAACGTGTGTCCTCAAATCGTTTCGTCCCAGATGCGTCTTACCGATCGTAACCAAACGAGTGGCAGCGCATGGACGATCTGCCCCGACTAGGTTTCGTTCCCAGACGGCTGATCGACCGGGGTCGGAACCGCGCCTGCGCTGAGCTCGCCTCACTGGCACGCGTGTTGGAACTCGCGGTTTTCCTGCGGGTGTTGGCGGCCAATTTGGTCGACCTGTACGTTCGGCACGGGGAGCCAGAACGACTCTGTTTGTTTGAAGACACGGCAATCTACTGGGGATTGGCGCGTGGGATCGGACTCGGTGCGCCCTACGTGTACATCGAATACGGTGACATCCCGCACTTCGCGATCCGCACACCAGGCTACCCGCTGTTTCTCGCTGCATGCCAGGCTGCCTTCGGCGAGCGAACAATTGGGGTCCGGCTGGTGCAGGCGATATTAGGGACGCTGAGCGTATATTTAGTCTACCAATTGGCTCGGCAGTTCACGACCGCAGGTGAGCCGGACTTCGCAGGGCCGGAGCCCGCGCTCGGCGTGCTGGTCCGGCCCTTTCGTCGCCGCTTTCATCGCGGCGATCTATCCTTATCAGATATTGATTTCGCCTATCATGCTTTCGGAAGCTGTGTTCGAGCCGCTTCTGCTAGGAGCGCTTTTGGGTTGGGCCGTACTCTGGGATGCTCCTGTACAATTGTCGCCGGCCGCAGCATGCAGACAGAGCCTTGCAGCGCTCGCGAGCGGGGCTGCAGCGGCGCGCGGCCGTGCTAGTGCGGCCATCATGGGTGCTATTCGTCCCGGGGGGCTTGCCGTCTGGGTAGCTGCTAGGGCGAAGCACAGCCGCACGGCCGCTTTTTCCGCAGCGAAGCGCGCAATCGTTCGCGCCCTCGGCGTCGTGCTCATAATGGGGCCTTGGTGGGATCGCAATGTGCGCAGCTACGGCCGATTTGCACCCACAGCCTTTTGGTTGGGAGCGAGCCTGTACGACGGCTTGAACCACAAGGCCACCGGCGCAAGCAACATGTCGTTTCTCGCCAGTCCGGCAGTCTGGCCGCTCGACGAACAGGATCAGGATACCGAGCTGACTCGGCGCAGCCGCTTTCGCGCGGGAGCATCCTTTGCGAGTGCTCAATCTTGCTGCGATCAAGTTGGGACGTTTCTGGAGTCCGTGGCCCAACGCAAACAGATTTGCCTCGCCGGCTCTGGCTCTGGCGAGCGCAGCCATTGCGCTCTTGGTCCTCGCGCTTGTCGTCGTCGGTGCATGGAGCCGACGCCGCGATCCGCGTGCGGCCGTGTTGCTCGCCGGACCACTTGTTTATTTCTGCGTACTGCACATCGTCTTCGCCAGCTCGATGCGATACCGGGTGCCCGCTGAGATGCCCGCGTTAGGACTGGTGGCCATCGCGTTGAATCGAAGTGCGGCCCGATTCGCGCCACTAGTTGAGCGATGAACGCTGATAAAGGATTGTGTGGAAGATCCTATAGCTTTCTAGGATGGGGATCGAAGCGAATGCCCATCGGCCGGCGGCTCGTGAAGGTGATGTTACTGGGTATGGTACTCTGCCTCTCGACGTCGGCCGTTGGACTGTGGTACGCGTACTGGTACGTTACCGATAGCGAGACAGCGGCGAGGGTGATTCGGGAGCATGCCGTTCGCTACTTCCAGCACGCGATACTCAAGCCTGGGCGTGTTCGCGTGCGGCCGCTTGTCGGACAAATGGTACTCCACCAGATTCAACTGATGCAACGAATTGACGGCGTTGTCCACGAGACATTACAAATCCCGTGGTTAAATGTGCGCCTCAACCCACGCAAGCTTTTCCATGGGTGCCTGGAGGCGCGCGAGATCGTCATTTCCCAGCCAACGTTGCGGCTCCGACAAAGGCGGAATGGGACGTGGAACGTGCAGGACCTACTCGCCGATCCCTGGCCCGGACCATGGATCGAGACTCCACCGATCTTGATCCGCAATGCTACGCTCGAAGTGATCCCCTACGAGCCGTTGGCTACGGACGGGGCGTCAACACACTCGAGCACGGTGGCACCAGGAGCGCTCGATCCTTCGGTCATCTCGCTGGCCAACGCAAACTTGCCAGCCCAAACAGTAACGCCAGTCCGGGCATCCAAGGTCATGCTCGGCAGAAGTCCCGTGGTGCTGCGGGACGTGGCACTCAAGATCGAATCCAACGGCGGACCAGCCCGGATTCGATTCGAGGGCTCCGCGCGCGGCGACGTCTTCGACCGGTTGGCCATAAACGGGAGCATCGATTTCGACACCGGACGGATAACCCTCAATGGCGAGCTCTTGGGCCTGACGCTCAGCGAAACTTTGCGCCGCAGGATTCCACGGGAAGGCCAAGCTGGTTTCCGAGCGCTGGCACTCAACGGAGGTGTAGTAGACCTTGAGCTATCCCGTTTCAGCTACGACCCTACTGCGACGTCGGCTGATCTCCTGCACTATCAGGTGCAGGCCCGGCTGCGCGACGGAGTGTGGGAATGCCCAAAGCTGCCGTTTTTCATCAACGACCTATCGGCGCAGTTGACCGTCGAAGACGGGGTCATGACGATCAAGCATGCACAGGGAACCAATGGTGGCACGACGCTCGGCATAAAGGGCACCGTTGGCTTGGATGATGTCGGGCAGTCACCCATCAACCTGTGTATTGACGCAACGGCGCGAGAACTCGATCAGCGGCTGCGTGCACGCACGCCGCTTGAATACGACGAGTTATGGGACGTATTCCGCCCGCGGGGGCAGGTGAATGCCGAAGTACGCGTTGCGCCTCACTACCCGCGGGCCGGTTGAACTCAGCGCGACGGTCAATTGCCGCGATGTTTCGGCGCGCTACCGTCATTTCCCATACCAGCTTGACCATCTCACCGGCCAGCTAGTGCTTCAGAAAAACACACTGAACGTCGAGCTGCAGAGCTTCATTAGCGGCCAGCCTATCCGTTTGCGGGGAATGATCAAGGAGCCAGGCGAAAACGCGGTCGTAAAGCTTGATATCCAGGCTGACTCAGTCCCGATCGACGACACCTTGAAGAACGCAATGCCACCCGACGTACGCAAGGTTGTCAACCAGTTCGACCCGCGCGGTCTTGTGAAGGCTCACGCAACGGTCTCGCGCCGGCCCCTCCCTGACGACCCGGCGCACCCGGAGGGGCAGATCGCTATCGACGCCGAAATTGACTTGAACGAGCGCTGTGAGATCACCTGGGACCGCCTGCCATACCCAGTTCGCAACCTTAAGGGCCGGCTCGAGGTACACCCCGGACGATGGGTTTTCAAGAACATGGTAGGGAACAATGGCCGGGCCAAGATCTTCGCCAACGGCAGCGTTGAGCAACTCCGCCGTATGCCGCAATCGTCCAACGGCGACGATCCGCTGAAGGTTGACGTTTACCTTGAAGCACGGGAGCTGCCGTTCACCGGCGAGTTGAAAGACGCGCTTCCCTCCGCGTGGCGCATGAGCTGGCCAATCATCAACCCCGCTGGAGCGTGTGACGTTGAGGCTGCGGTGCACGTTGCACCGAACCGGCCCGACCAAACCCACATCGTGATCGTCCCCCGCCCCGAATCCAACGCACGCCTGCAGGTGACGCGGTCGCCGCAGCCGGGGTTCGACCCCGGCGGTACGATCGAGCTACCGATGGAAAACGTCCATGGTCGCTTTGTCGTCGACAACGGTAAGGTCGCAATGCACGACGTGAGCTTCAAGTTCCGGGGCGAACCCGTGCAATTCTCTCGCGGAACTCTCTCCTTGGAAGACAGCGGACGGTTCGCCCTTGCGGTTACCGACCTTTGGATCAAGGGAATCCGGTTCGACGCCGACCTTCGGCGAAAAATGCCGCCGGTTATGGCCCTGTTCGCCCTCAAGCTGGACGGTCAGACGTTCGGAGCTCGCGGCGACCTGCAAATCGGCTGGTCGGGCGATGCTCGTGAGCCGGCATGGTGCGAGTGGACAAAGACACTGGTCGTACTTCTCGACAACTCGGTCATGACCGCCATCCCTATCGAACACATTCAAGGGCAGCTCGATCACGTCAAGGGCTGGTCCAACGGGGCCGTCCTTGAAATTGAAGGAGTTTTGAAGCTCAACAGTGTCGTTGTCCTCGGCCAGCAGATTACGAAGCTTGAGTCACCATTTCGCGTCAAGGACGGCGTCGCACGGTTCGAGAGCATTCGTGGCCAATTCTTGAAGGGGGAACTCCTAGCCGAAGACGCCTGCTGGATCTCTCTCGACACCACGCCGCGCTATCATGCGGCGCTTTCAATCCGAGGAGCCCAGCTTGAGGAGTACGCTCGCACCATCCCCGGGCTGCAATCATACCGCGGCAATATCAACGCTCGGCTGGCACTTGACGGTTTGGGCAGCGACGTCCGCAGTTTGCATGGCGGTGGCGAAGCACGCGTCACTCACGGCGATTTAGGCGCACTTCCCCCAATGTTGCGGTTTGCCAAAGTCCTAAGCGGCGTCGCCAATATCAATCTCTCGCCTGCGGAACGGCCGCATACTCCGGGAAAGACCGCCTTCGACTCAGCCGATGTTGCCTTCGTCGTCAACCAAGGTTGGACAAGTTTCGACCCGATCAGGTTCACTGGTAATGCCTTCAGCCTCCTCGGCCAAGGGACTCTCAATCCTCAGGGCAACCTCGACCTACGGCTTAACGTGCTGCTCGGCCGTGACCGGCTTCACTTCGGTGTCTTAAGCGATCTCAGTCGCGAAGCCAGCGCCCCATTTTTCCTCGTCCGTGTCCAGGGAACCCCGTCGTATCCTCTCTTTTTTCCAGAGCCGCTCCCGCTATTCAAGGAACTTCTGAAGGGACTTGGCAGCTCGCGCGCCCGCGGTTATCAGACTGACTGCACGAATTTGGCCTGTGACGTTGATCACCAACCAGCCGCGGTTTTTTGGCCGCGCTGGCCGTCAACGCTTGAAGGATGTGCTACAGTGCGAGTCAGGAGTGGTTTAGCGAAAAGGTAGCCGTTAGTCTGGTTTTGGGAAAGTTCGATACGGGCCAATCATTAATTGCCCGACATCATTAAGCGCGACTGCTTCATAACGCACGGGACTGTGGTGATCGAATTGTTGGTGTGGTTCCTCGCATTGAGCGCCTTCGCGCGGTTGAGGGCAAGTCAGAACCATGCGGCATACGGACCTGCGAACTCACGCACCCAGGGCCATCTATCACACGACCAGAAGCGAAGCCAGATTGCCCGCAGGTACCACCACCTGGACCGCAGATAATGAATGATTCGGATGGCCCCGTATGACGCAGGCTAGCATGGTCGCGTTGCCCAACGGTTGGTTGCTTAAGCCAGCCGGGCGCCAGAGCCGGTCGGCCAAACTGCGTGAGCATATTGCCGGTCACCCTATCGAGCCGATCTTCGCGGTCCTCCGCGCCGGTTACAGCGAACACGAAGTCGTCACCCTTCGTCAAACGGACGGCCGCTTGATCGGACATGCGAGTCTCCCTGCAAGTCTTATCGGACTTCTATGCTCCACCGACGGCACCCAACTTTTCACGGAAGGCGGCTTTAACGACTGCATCTATTGCTTCGATCAAGCTGATGAACTGCTTTGTCACCATGAGACCCTGCAAGAGCCCGCGCGACTGAAGTCGGCGGCTTAGCCGAGCCATCGACCAGAACCGCACCGGCATGAGCCAGCAAGTGCTAGCCGGGTTGGTGCTCACGAAGGATGGCAAGACGTTGTATGTCGCGGCGATGTTTGGTCATTCCCTCGCTCGTTTCGACTCTGAGACTGGGGCGAAACATGAGGATATCACGCCCGACGCGGACAGCTCTCCCTACGGAATGGCCTTCGACAAGTCGTGCAAGTGCCTCTATGTCAGCCTCTGGAGCAAGGCCAAGGTTACAGTCATCGACGCGGACAAGCTGCAGAACGTGCGTCAGTTGCCCCCTGAACCTCACCCCGACGAGCTACCGGCACGAGAAGGGCATTTGCTGTAGTTTGCGAATGAAAACCGCAACACAGTTACGACGATCGACGTGGAGCGCACCTGCCTTGGTACGGGGTTCCAGTGGAATTTTTCAGCCCGGTTTTGTGAGAGGATTCCTCGGCCAACACGGATCAAGAATTCTACGGAACAGAGAGAGGCTAGCCTGGGGTGCAGGGGGCGGCAATGAGCACCCCTGCTCGACGGCACGATGCCGGCGAAACTCTCGCCTGGATGGCCGCCTCACGCGACCTCCTCCAACAACGTTTCGAGCCTCGCGCAGGGCAGCACGGGCCCAGTCCTGCCAATGCGGAATCCGGATCGTTCGACCGCCCACGTACACCTCAGCGGGCACAAGCGGATCACCTCCTTCCTCGGGCACCAAAGCCCAATGTGGACGCACGGTGTTGTAGCGAACACGGAACTCAGCCAGGCACGCTCGGGCATGCTGAGGATTCTCATAGAATCTCCAGTAGACCTCTTCGATTTTCAGAGTCTGGTGAAACCGCTCTAACAGCCCCAATTGCTGCGGTGTCCGGTACTGGATTCGGACGTGGCTGTAAGGCTCTCGGATGAACTCCACGAACCTCCGAGCGGTAAAGGATGGTCCATTGTCGGTCACGAGAAAGGGCCGTTTCGCCAGCGGTCCGCCGAGCCGCTCTGCTTCCTCGCGTGCCAGCCCCAGCGCGTGCATGACCTGCGAAGCGCTGTAACTGAACGTGAGGTGGCAGGCCAGAAGGTAACGCGAGTAGTAATCGATCACCGTGGCCGCGTACCACCAACCGTGGCCGGGGATGTGGATATAGGTGACATCCATCTGCCACAGATCGTTTGGATGCTGCGGCAACAGCTCGAACAGCCGTGCAGCCTGATAAAGTTCGGCTGCACGCTCCCGCGGCTTTTGTAGCAACCCGTGGTCACGCATCACGACAAATGCCTCTCGATCCGTCACCGCCTTGCCGGCACGACGACACATCACCGCGATCTTCTTGCAGCCATACCAGGGGTTAGCGGTTGCCATCGTCACTACAGCTTCAACCACCTCACCAGCAATCGCCTTCGGTGCAGGGCCCGGACGCTTTCGCAGGTTCTCGTCACGCGACGGCCGGTACCAGCTACTCGTGGCGATTCCCAAATGCCTCAACACCCGAACAAACCGTGGCGTCGGTGAGGCCGCCGCGATCTCCTCCGCGATCACGCGACGCGAGTCCACCGTCAGCGGGATCGCGCCGAGAGTTTTTTAAGACTCGGTTGGCGACGGTCAACTCGCCGATCGCCTGGTCACGGCTCTCGATCTGGCCCTCGAGTTCAGCAATCTGGCGGTCATGGGCGCTGACTCCACCCCGCGTGCCGCCCGCCAGTGCCGCCTCGCCGGCAGCCAGGAAGTCATCTCGCCAGCGATACAGGGTTGCTTCTGCAACGCCATAGCGCCTGGCGATAATCGCCCCCGGTTCTTCTCGACGCAAAAAACTCAGCACCGCATCGCGGCGTTCAGACACGGGCACCTCGCTGCACTTTCCCATCGGTCTCGACTCCTCGGGGTCCTGATCGTGACAGCTCGGCTGTCACAACCTGGTCTATTCTCCCCCGAAGAATCCTCTCACGCCACGATTCCCAGAAACCCTGCGCGAGCACCGCCAGCCCAATCGAGATAATCGGTACGGCTATCGACCCCAAGGCACTCGCAGGGCACACTCGCTCGCGGGCCCTGTCGCGGGGCGAGTTGATTTTGTGGATGGCGAATGCCAATGACTCAGCGGTCGTCAACGTGAAATACCCTGGCGGCAGCGTACCCTTGGGCTCAATCCCAACCGGCGGGTATCCGAACTTGGTTCGCCTGGCTCGCAACGGCAAGACTATTTTCGTGGCCAAGGACGAGAGAACGAGTTCACCTGCTAACTGGGACCGCCCAGTGCCGGGCGCAATGGCCAGAGCACTATCGTCAACCTGCGAATCGATCGGCGCCCTGTTCCAGTGTACGCTCCTCACGACGCCTAACGCCCGCCAGGTGACCGCGTATTCGCGCAGCGTATAAGCGTGCAGCCCACTCACAGGGGGAGATCCCACCGCGGTGCTCAAACCGTTACCGGGTGCGGGATATCTGATCCCTCCCAAGGTCAATGATCCGTCGCCGATTCACTACGTGGTGGACGCCGTCATGGAGAATTGGACTTACCATCAGGTGATTGGCGAGACGAAAGAAGGCAACCGCGAGCCTGAATTTTGCTTCTCCCCGAAGCCGTTCCGCCCGACCCCACCCTATGACGTGCGCAGTTCGTGCTTCTGGACAATTCTTACGTTGACAGTGAGGTAAGCGTCGACGGGCACGAGTGGTCTGTGCCGCTTCAGTCGAAATGGGACAAACCACTCGCTCGAATAAGGTAGTATTTCGAGCGGAGGTTTGCCCATGTCGAAGAGAATCCGGAAGCGTTTCACGTCGCAGGAGAAGGTTGCGATTCTTCGCCTTCACCTCCTGGAAGGCACCCCTGTCTCCGACCTGTGTGACAAACACGGCATCGGTCCCTCGATGTTCTATCGATGGCAGAAGGACTTCTTCGAGAACGGGGCCTCTGCGTTGAAGCCCCGCGCCCGGCGCGCCACGGACGACAAAGATCGCAAGATCGCCCTCCTGGAGCAGAAGCTCCAACGCAAGCACGAGGTGCTCTCGGAGCTGATGGAGGAGCACGTCAAGCTAAAAAAAGAGCTTGGGGAGCTTTGAACGGAAGGTGGGTTCCCCAGACGACCCGCGATTTGGTCGTCCAGTTCATCCGGCACTGGGCCGGCCGAACCGGCCTATCAGTGTTGCTCTTGATCGGATGGCTGGAGATCGCACGGAGCAAATTCAACCGCTGGAGCCGCCGGCTGGGCAGTCCCAACCAGCACAACGCCACGGTCCCTCGTGATTTCTGGCTGGAGGACTGGGAGAAGGCCGCAATCATCGCCTTCCATGATGTCTACCCCTCGGAAGGATACCGGCGGTTGACCTACATGATGCTCGACGCTGACGTCGTGGCTGTCAGCCCCTCGAGCGTCTATCGCGTGCTCAAAGCGGCCGGCAAACTCCTTCCGCGCTGGGGAAAGCCTTCCAAGAGGGGGAAGGGCTTCGAGCAGCCGGTGGGGGCCGCATGAGCATTGGCACATCGATGTCTCCGCCATCAATATCTGCGGGACGTTCTACTTCCTTTGCAGCATCCTCGACGGCTACAGCCGGTTCGTCCACTGGGAGATCCGCGAGACCATGAAAGAATTCGAGGTGGAGACGATCGTCCAGCGGGCCGAGAGCAGTTTCCGGCGAGCGGCCCATCATTTCGGACAACGGGCCGCAGTTCGTCGCCAAGGATTTCAAGGAGTTCATCCGCATATCGGTATGACCAGTGAGAACATCTTTCTATTATCCTCAGAGCAACGGGAAGATGGAGCGGTGGTACAAAACCCTGAAAACAGGCTGCATCCGCGTCACGACCCCGCTGAGCTTGGAAGACGCTCGACAGCTCGTCGCCGAGTTCGTGGCCTATTACAACACGGTCCGGTTGCACAGCGCAATCGCCTATATCACTCCGGCGGACAAGCTGGCCGGTCGCGCTGAGGCAATCTGGGCAGCAAGGCGACAGAAACTGGCAGCGGCCGACGCCAGGCGGCGAGCCACGGTTAAGGAGAACGAAGTGGACCAGCCCCAGTGCTGTGATGTACACTGATAGGGCCTGGGCGGAGGATAGGGCAACGCGGGGACGCGACCTGAGCGCCGACCCAGGGCCAAGACCGGAAGGGCGGCACGAAGCCGCCCGCATGCCGGCTCCGGGATTGGCTCCAAAGCGATAAATCCATTGACAATCTTTGTTCTGTTCCGACTACCTTAACGAGCGAGAGCCGTTTGTCCCATTTACGCTGAACCAATACACGATGGCGGACATCTCGGCGCGGCTAAACCTTGAGATCGCACACCGTGCTGATGACCTGCTCATAAAATCGTCGGGAACGCTGTTAAGAGCGCTGAGGCAACCACTCCGCCTCCCGACCGGGCGCCGTTTGTGCTGCCGCGATGGTAAGATGATTTCGCGCAAGAAGATTGCGGGACTACGTGATTCAATCCCCCGCGGGCCGACAAAGCGGAAAGTTCGTCTGTGACGATTGTAAGGCACCATAACGGCTGCCTGTGGGGCTCGTTTTCAATGAAAACTGAAGGTATCAAATCTATTCCGACGGCAGAGAAATATCGAACCGCTGTGTTACTCGTCGGTCACGGTAACCGCGAGCCATCAGCAAACGACGACCTCGAAAAGTTGGCGCAGCGGATCGAAGCTGATGGAGCGTACCCAATCGTTGAACCGTGTTTTCTCGAACTCGGTCAGCCTAATCTTACCGGCGGGGCAGACGTCTGCATGGCCCGAGGTGCAAGTCGTGTCCTGATAGTGCCTTACTTTCTTTCGACTGGTATCCACGTTCGGCGGGATCTTGCGAAGGCGCGCGACAAACTACGCTCTTGCGATTCCCACGTCGAATTTCGCCTAGGTTCATCCCTGGGACGACATCCCCTCCTCGATCTACTGGTTGTTGAGCAAATTCGTGAGTTGGATCGCGAAGGACGTTAAAGCCGGAAAGCTCAGCGTATTGCAAGCGACATTGACACAATTTGTGCGAAGCACTAGCGTGCCGCTTCCGATATCTCCAGGAGGGAGATAGCACGTTAGAACGGCGTCTCAATGATCCCTCGCACTTAACCGAGGCGGCAGTGGAGCGATCGCCGATGAGTGTCTCGCTTCGATCTTTGAATGTGCCGGCTCTAGACCTTCGAGCGCAGTACCAGACGATTCGACAAGAGATTGAGCCTGCGGTTCTCCGCTTGATGGAGAGCCAGATGTTTGTGATGGGTCCAGAGGTAGAGCAGTTCGAAAGCGAGCTTGGTGCCTTCTGTGGCGTTGCGCGGGGTTGGATGCGCATCGGGAACCGATGCGCTACTTTTGCCGTTGATGGCCCGCGGAATTGGACCAGGTGACGAGGTCATTACTACCCCTTATTCGTTCTTCGCCACTGCGGGGTCGATCTGGCGCACGGGGGCCAAGCCGGTCTTCGTCGACATTGAGCCAGACACGTTCAACATCGACCCTGGCCGGATTGAGGCTGCTATCACTCCGCGCACACGCGTGATTGTCCCTGTCCATCTCTTCGGTCATGCCGCCGAGATGGACAGCATCAACGAAATCGCACGGAAGCACGACTTGTTCGTGCTCGAGGACGCGGCGCAAGCCATCGGCGCAAAATACAAGGGCCGGTCGGTAGGCAGTTTGAGCCACGCAGCTGCTCTGAGCTTCTATCCATCCAAGAACCTTGGTGGCTTCGGCGACGCCGGGATGATACTAACCAACGACCTTTTACTGGGCCGTTCGCTGGCGCGGCTTCGCCTGCACGGCATGGATCCCAAGTACTATCATCTCGAGGTAGGGTTCAACTCGCGCCTCGATGCGATCCAAGCGGCGGTGCTTCGCATCAAGCTACGGCACCTCGATGCCTGGACCTCAGCACGCCGCGCAGCCGCCGAACATTACAACGAATTATTCGAGGCTCATCGATTAACTTCACTGGTGACATTCCCTGTCGAGCGGTATGAGAATTTTCATGTTTATAATCAGTACGTTATTCGGGTGCCTGCTCCTCTACGTGATCCCCTTCGTGAATATCTGACGTCACGTCAAATTGGCACCGAGATTTACTATCCGGTGCCTCTACACTTGCAGCCTTGTTTCGCCTCGCTGGGACACCGCTCTGGCGATTTTCCCGTCGCCGAAGCGGCTGCGAGAGAGACCCTAGCCCTCCCAGTTTATCCCGAGCTTACTGCCGAACAGCGGCGGTTCGTCGTGGGTTCGATTCGCCAATTCCTCGACATACATGCTCAAGCCCTATTGGCGACTGAGAAGGCCGCATGAGCAACGTCGCCAAGAGCCTAGGTAGCTCAGTGTCGCATCCGACCAGCGTGTAATTGCCTTGCAGAGACGAAGTGCGAAGTCCGCGCACGAACACGGCAACCAAGTAGTTTGCATTGTTGCTAGCCTTGTCGATCGTACACACGCCATTGCTGGCCTTGACTGGTGGCGCGGTTTGGTTACAGTCAGTGGTCGATCATTTCGTGCTCGCCCGATCGTGGCCCATTTCGTCGCGCATTTCCGTCCTTGATCTGGAACGCCGTGATGAGGCCGCTCCACCAGCCGGTTCTGGTCGACGAGGTTATATCGTGGCTGCTGCCTCACGAAGGGGAGCCCGCGATCATCGTTGACGGCACGGTCGGCGGTGGCGGTCATGCATTGGCCCTTTTGCGGCGAATCGGGCCGAATGGACGGCTGATCGGGGTAGACCGTGACCCCGCAATGCTTGACCTTGCAAAATCGGCGATCCAGCAGGCAAAGACTGCCAGCGCCGCGACTCTGGTTCACGCCCCCAATCAGAATATAGGCTGGGTACTCAAGGAGCTGGGAATCGAACATGTCGATGGAGTCTTGCTGGACCTCGGGCTCTCGACAGATCAGCTCGCCTGGCGCGACCGGGGTTTTAGCTTCGCAAACGACGGTCCGCTCGATATGCGGTTTGACCCCGGTGAGAAAGGACTCACGGCGGCCGATCTCCTCAATCGTTTACCCGAGGCTGAGCTGGCTCGATTGTTTCTTGAATTCGGAGAGGAGCGATTCAGCAGGCAGATCGCGCGCGGATCGCGGAGGCTCGCGAGCGCGAGCCCATTCACACTACCCGCCAGTTGGCGGAGTTAGTGCGGCGTAGCGTAACGGCGCGAGCGGGCCAACGAGTGATCGACCCGGCCACGCGTGTTTTCCAGGCGCTGCGGATTGCCGTCAATGACGAACTCGGCCAGCTTGAGGCTTCGCTTGCGGTGATTCCGGAGGTACTGACCCCAGGTGGGCGCACGGCGGTGATTAGCTTCCATTCCCTCGAGGACCGGCGTGTGAAGTGGGCGTTCAAGAGTGATCCGCGAGTGAGGGTCTTGACCAAAAAGCCAGTCACCGCAGCGCCCGAGGAAGTGGCCATCAACCCACGAGCGCAGAGCGCTGAACTAAGGGTGGTTGAACGATGCCCCAACCTATCATCATAAAAGAGCCGCCAACCGACTTGGTGGAATCCACTGCCGAGGTTGGCACGAAGCCGCCCGACAACGAAACAAGTAGATCCGCGCGCGCTCGGACGCAGCGGATTTCCGCCCTGTGGTTAACGACTGGCACTCTCCGAATTGCCGCGCGAATTGCGTGGTCGATCACCACGGCCGGCGCACGCATCGCACAGCGCTATCCCCGCCACTCACTTGCCGCAGCGGCCTCGCTATTGATCCTGGGTGCCGTGTGGTTATCTCAGCACCACTCTGGCAATTCCGTGCGCCAGCCCGTGATCAACCAAATTACCGGAGTTGCATCGGGCGCCAGCACGGTCGATCGCAAGAACACTGCCGGGCGCATTCGCCAGACGCTAGAGTAAGCACTGAAAGGTCGACTAGTGCGATCTCTGGGGAGATGAAGACTACGCAGCCGGCACCGATTCCTGTTTCCGGCCCAAGCTCACACGCGCAGTTAGGGCCCGCACCTCGACGGCTCGATGACAGCTCAGCGGCAGATGGAAATCTCGCGGCAACACAGGCGTCTAAGAATCCTGATATTAGGCCAGCACCTCCTCCTCAAGTAGAACCCCATTCCGGGCAACAACACGAAGGCCCAAGTCTCCTCGCCAGCCCATTCCCTAAGGCCGCCCCGGTGCTGAGTATCAACAGCGACCCGGAAGCCCCGCGAATAACGCGCGAGGTCGTCCCGGCCGCGCCGGCACCTGCATCGGCCTCGGACCAATCGCAACGCTCAAACCTGAACACGATGCCTCCTACGGCGTCGGTCGCCGCATCTAAGACAGAGCCGGTTTTTTCGTTAGCCCCGACACCCAGCGCCGTATCCACTAGAACTTCCGATCGGGCTACGGGGCTCGACGGCGCAGCCGCGATGGTCGGCTCAGCCCTTGGGGCTACGGTTGACATCGTGCCCAATGCCGGCGGGTCGGCGGCGCTAGTGTTTGATACAAATCGGCATGAAAACACACCGGTCGAAAATCGCGCTCACGGGAACGGCAAGACAACAGTCTCGACATCAGTGCCCGAGCCAGTGGCCGAGGTCAGGCCATCAACTGGCACGAGCGACGACTACATCCTGCCCGATCCGTCAAGAAAGGAAACCAAAGAAATAATAAAGACCGAAGAAAGATCGGAATCAACGAAATCAGCTCAGCGGAAGCTAAATCGCCCGGAGACGCGTTACGAACTACAGCCGTCATCAGGGCAGCTAGAGGGGGAGTCGCCAATTCGGGCGGTTCCATCTGCTGACCGTGGCGCAGCGCACCGATGGCAAACTCGACTCCGGATCCCTCACGCACAGACGCTTCGCACTCGACAGCAAAGCCGGCAGCGGGAGAACCGCTTCTGAGACTTCCGTCAGATGTTCGCAGACCTGAGGCTGTACCGTTGGTGCCAATGCCCAACGCTATAGCCCCCGGCACGCGAATGCTGTCCCCGGCCTCAACACCGACGTCACCGCCCGGTCCGGCCGTGGGCGCAGATTCTCGATTACAAGTGACTAATTCCCAAGTCAAGAGTTTCGATGCCACCCGCTACGAATCGCGCGATCTCACAATCAACGGAACTGGGTCCACGGCTGGCCCCGGCGCGGTCTCAAAAAGTAGTGAATCGCGGGAGCAACCCCCTCGGTTCAAGGAATTCGCGAGCGAGGGCTATACCCTGGTTTCCAACAGCTCGCAACTGACTCGAGAAGTAATGAAGGCCCTTGGGCCAGATTCGGGCGACACTGACATTGACCGGGAATTGGCGCCGAGGCGCAGCCGCGATTTGAAGGCACATTCCACCAGGAACGTGAATTTCGAACCCGAGACGCCAGACGCCAGTCAACGCCCGCGCGTGATGGGCGACCAACCCGATCGGGTGGGGGACCCGAGGCGAGGATTAGGATCGGCTTCGCAGACAACACCGGTTCGTAACGTCGTGGCGCAGAGTTGAGCCAATAACGCATGTCGTCGAGCGCAACGAGAACTTCTGGACAATTTCACGGCTGTATTACGGCTCCGGGCGGTACTACAAAGCGTTGTGGAAGGCGAATGCCGACAAGTATTCCGCTATCACCCTTTTGCGCATCGGCAACGCGGTCATTATCCCCCCCGTTGAGGACCTTGACCCGGCGTACATCGCGTTGACAGACACTCGCAAATCCACGGCGGCAGCCCCCAACAGGACCGACACCAGCCGCGGCAATGGTCCAGATAGCGCAATGGTCTCGGACGAAGGGTCGTTATCTTCGGTGCGCTCTCTCTCAACAGCCAGAGCTATTCGCGGTGCTCCGGAGGGGGAAGTGTTGCGCCATCCGGACGCGCTCGATTCAGGCCATGCCGTTTCGAACGCCAGAACAGAGCGGTGGGAGTACGATGCCCATCTCGGCGCGGACGCCGCCGAGGATAAGGGCCCAGATACTGGAGGCTCAGACGTTCGCAGAGTCGTGCCCACGCGAAGCACTGGCGACGGCAGTGCTGCCCGACCGGCTCGCCAGCGCATGTATAGGGTCCGACAGTACGATACGTTGCGCTCGATCGCTCGCGACACCTTAGGCGACGCATACCGCGCCCGTCAAATCCTCGAGCTCAATCGCAACCTAATTGACGACCCGAGCCATTTGACCGTCGGCCAACTTCTTGAGCTACCGGTAGACGCTCGGATGAACCAGTCGCAGTAGAAAGGGTCGCGTAGCGCGTTATACGAACAGGAACTCGACGATCGAGCAGTCATCTATGAACTCCTCCCTTCCTTGGATCTGTCGGCCGTATGCGATGAGTCGATCCATTTTCGAGTCGGCTGTCGGGTCGTGAGGACCTTGCTTCATGAACTCGAGGAATTCGGCGAACGGCCACATAGTCTTGTCAGTCCGCTCAATTTCGTAAACGCCGTCACTATAAACGTAAAGCTTTGCGAATGCGTCGAGGCTTGTGTCAGCCGTCTGAAACGGAAGATCGGGAACGGCACCGATCATAGGGCCGCCGGCCTCGAGGAGATCGAGAGACGATTGCTCAGCAGCCGGTCCATGCAAGAGAAGGCCTGGTGGGTGACCACCCCCCGCGTAGCTTAGACGTCGCGTCGGCTTGTAATAAACCCCGTACCAGATCGTGAAGAAAAGACCATTCTGCTGATCCATCTGGAAGGCATTGTTGAGCGCACTTAAGACCTGGCCAGGATCGCGGAAGTCAGTCTGAGGCAGCGCCTGGAAGCGCAGGGAATTCATCGCCGAGACTGAAAGCAAAGCTGAACCGATACCGTGACCGCTCACATCGAGCAGGTAGAAGGCAAAGTGGTCATCGTCCAGCCAATGGTAACCGAAGGAATCACCGCCGAGCTCCGCCGATGGTATGAACCGCCAATCGGTTCGGACGCTGCCCTTCTCAAGTTTCTCGGGCAGGAGCGACTGAACGTAATGAGCCGCCTGTTCCATTTCGTGGGCGAGCCGGCGCTCGCTTTCCAAAAGTGCGTGGTAGGCCTCATTCCGTTGAAGTAGGTTGATATAGCCTTTGGAGTGATAACGGATCCTTGCTAAAAGCTCGAGCCTATCGGGCAGTTTCACAATGTAGTCGTTGGCTCCTCGCGCAAATGCCTCTGCCTTGACCGTCGGCTCCTCCTTGGTTGAGAGGACAATCAGAGGTACCTCCCGCGTCTGCTCATTTGCCCTGAATGTCTTGACCAACGTGAGCCCGTCAATATTGGGCATCACCAGATCCTGAAGGATCACAGTGGGCTGGATCCGGTTCGCTTCATCGAGTGCTTTAGCGGCATCCGCGCAGTAATGAAAAATGACGTCTGGCTCGCCGGCCAGCATTCGGCGAACAGCCTCGCCGATCATCGGCTGATCGTCAATTAAAAGGACCGCGACTTTGTGCTGTGTCAAGACAGGTTCAGTGCTCATGGACAAGGTTCCTGGCAAGCCAAGTTCAGGCAGTGCACAATTTCAACCGGAACGATGATCGATCCGCTTCTTGTTTCTTTGGCTGGCTAAACGTGAACCTCGGTGCAGACGCCGAATAGAGCACAGGGCTAATTAGGAACACGCCTCACGATTGCCTCGGCGATCTGTGACAGGGGAAGAACTTGCTCGGCAGCATCGATCTCAGTGGCTGCTTTCGGCATACCCCAGACAACACTCGTTGCTTCATCCTGGGCGATGGTATGCCAGCCAATTTCCCGCAGCGTGCTCAATCCTTGCGCACCGTCCCGTCCCATACCCGTGAGCAAGGCAGCAACCCCTGGCACAGGCCAGTACCTGGCGAGGCTGGCGAAGAAGACATCGATCGACGGTCGATAGCTAACTGCCCGCGGCTCGCGCGAGTAGTGAAGCCGACGATCTTTGCCCATGATCAGGTGGTCGTCGGTGCCGGAGAGTAGAACATCGCGCAGTTGAGGATGGTGGCCCTCCGTGATCAATGTGACGGGATGACAAGCTTTTGCAGATAGCCACTGACCCAGCCCGGGCGCAAATGCGGCGTCGACGTGCTGGACAATCACAATCGCGGCCCTGAGATCAGCGGGCAACCGCGACAAAATCTCAACCAAGGCGTGGGGGCCACCAGTCGAAGCGCCCAACGCGACCAAGGGACTGAGGCGGGATTCTGGGCGGGACGTAAATGCAGATGACCAAGCCATCGCCAATTCTGCGCACTGCGCACGCGGCCACTCAATGGGCTTACCAATCAACTTGCCGATGATTTCGATCTTGTGCAGTAACAGTGCAGCCCCTGTGATCTCGCCATGACGGCTCAAGGTCGGTGTATCGATTGCGTCGAGCGCACCGTAGCCCATGGCCTGATAGACCTTGCTCAGATGACCGCTGACTGTGGCGGTGACGATGAGGATCGCGCACGGTGATTCACCCATGATGCATCGAGTTGCCTCGACGCCATCGGTGCCGGGCATGAGCAGGTCCATGAGAATCAGATCAGGCCGGTCTGCGCGGGCTAATGAGATCGCCTCGGCACCATTGCTCGCAGTCCAGGCAACCTGATGTTCCGGAGATGACAGAACTACGCGCCGGAGCGCTTCCTTGGCCAGATGCAGGTCATTTGCGATTCCGATTCTCATACTTGGCCGCTGTAACTCCCATGGATCAGAAAGCAGCGCTCAGTGTTATCGGCGAGACGCTTCCGCACGTGTATGTGATTTCCACCTGAGCCGTACCTGTCAACGGCCTGCTTCATTCTAGCATCAGCGTTGTGCTCGTTAGTGAACCCAGTTTGGTCGTCCTGCGGCTTGGAGCGCTGTATCAGCCACATGGTTAGCGCTCGAGCAGATTTTTGCTGGCTGCTGCGTGGACTTGGCTGTCCCAGTCGATACCCAGTCAAACCTCAAAATCAATCAATGGGCTCGCCGATTAAGTCAGCCACTGTCGTCAAGAAGGTCTGATCGTGGAAGCTGCTCTTTGTTAGGTACGAAGTTGCCCCCGCGTCAAGCCCGCGAATCCGATCCTCTTCCCGGTCCTTGTACGAGACAATGACTACGGGCACTGCTCTTAACCTGGGGTCTTGTTTGATGTGCTGGACGAGTCGAATGCCGTCCATGCGTGGCATGTCAATGTCGCTTACCACCAAGTCGTATCGAGTACTTCGCACCGCGTTCCAACCGTCGACTCCATCAACGGCGGTGTCAACGACGTAGCCGCGGTTTTCGAGCAATTGGCGCTCTAGTTCACGGACGGTGATGGAATCGTCAACGACCAAAACGCGCTTTGGTGCATGAGTCTCTTGCCCAACATGTTGAGCAGGTAATCTACCCAACCGGCGGCCGGAAAGTAGGTTATCGATCGACCGAATCAGGTCCTCGACATCGATGAGCAGGACCGGCCAGCCGTTATCCATTACAGATGTGCTGTTGATATTAGGAACTTTGCCAAGCCGGGGGTCAAGCGGTGACACCCGTAGATCTTTCTCGCCGAGAAATCGGTCGACCACAACGCCAAAACGATGGCTGCGGTCACTCGCGATGACAACGGACAAGCGGCTTTCACTATCGCGGATATGCTTCCCAGACAACTCGAAGACGACGGCTGCCTCAACCAGCCCTACGGGTTGGTCGTCGAGCATCATGTAATGCTTGCCCTCGAGTTCATGGAGGTCGCTGTGGTTGAGCGTGGCGATGCGCTCGATATGGTGCAAGGGAAAAGCATAGGGCTCACCGGCGATGTCCACCAGCAAGGCCCGGATCACCGAGACGGTGATCGGCAATTGCAATGTAAACGAGACTCCCATGCCCGGACGGTTCGTAACGCTTACCGTACCTCGAACCGCATGTATGGTGCTCAGCACTACATCAAGGCCAACACCTCGTCCGGAGACCTCGGTCACTTGCTCTGTGGTCGAGAACCCAGGCAGGAAGAGGAAGTCGAGCAGTTCCGCCTCGCTGAGCCTCGACGCCAGTACCGGCGTTGTCAGCCCACGCTCAACGATTTTAGCACGTAGCCGATGTAGATCGATGCCACGGCCGTCATCGGACAGGATGAGCTGAAGCGTTCCAGCACGGTGACGCCCGGCCAGCCGAATTGTGCCAACCGGTGACTTGCCAGCGACGAGGCGCTCCTCGGGCGGTTCAATTCCGTGGTCAATTGCATTGCGAATCAAATGATTGAGCGGCGCCTCGAGCCGTTCGAGGATGTCGCGATCAACCCCCGTACTCTCACCGAGCAGTTCGAATCGCGCCTGCTTACCAAGCTCTCGGGCTAAATCGCGGACTAAGCGCGCAAAGCCGCGCACGCCATCCTGCAGTGGTCGCATGCGGCTCGTCAGGACTTCATGATGAAGTCGGGTGGAAAGGACTTCACTGCCGCGGGTGTATTCCTCGATTTCTTCAACGGCGTGGCTGAGTTGCTGAAGGCATTGCGCGGCCTCAGACTTCGCGTTCGTCAAGAGCTCGCGCTCAGCGGCAGCCAGCGTCAAACCTCTGGGCGACAACCGATCTTCCAGGAGGTCCAGTGCTTCTAAGAGTCGCGTCTGACGCCCCTTGAGACGCCGAAGTGTGCCGACAACTGTTGGTAGTCGCTGGCTCTGGACTAACGCTTCGCCAGCAAGACCCATCAAACGCGTTAAGCTCTCGGCCGTCATACGTACAACCCGGTCGACGTCCGGGGTGACGACATCTGTGGGAGCATGTACTTGCGTTTGATTGTCAGGGCCGGCTCCTACGAATAACTCTGGTGCCGAGGAGGCAAACCTGGATGCGCCCTCTGGATTCCCGGAACCCACGGTGGCAGAGACAAGGGGAGTAAATGATATTTTCGGCTCATGCGTCTGTTCATCACGCAGATTCGGCCCTTGGGCGTCAGGCAGAAACAAGGGCTGAGGTGGGCTCGGAACAAGCGCAGCGACGCGGTCTTGCTGTTGAGTCAAGCATGCCTGACCTTCTCTCATCGCGGTAAGGTGCTGGAGCAACGACTCGATTTCTCCAGCGTGTTCCAATTGCCAAGCTTCTATGTCAGACTCGCCGAGCCGTGCCACGTGAACGAGCACGTCCACGCCTCGGAGCAAGACGTCAACGATTTGCGGATGAAGAGCAAGCTCCCCCTTCTGCGCCGCACTGAAGCAGTCTTCCATTGCGTGGGCTATGTGCACTACAGCGTTTAGGCCGACAATCCGCGCTGCACTTTGATCGAGTGGGCTGCGCATGAGTGGTTCGATAACCACCGGTGCGGCTGTTGAGCCTTCGAGTGCCAATAAGCCCGCCGTTAAGCTCGCTGTGTGGCTCTCGGCCTCCATGCGAAATAGCTCCATCAGCGAGAAACCGCTGAGATCGCTGCTCACGTGCCAAGGCTCCGGAGGGCCGTAAAGAGACGTTGTTCGTCGAGTAGCCCGACACTCCGTTCGTTCCAGGCCAAAACAGCCTGGCTGAAACTCGTGGAGAGATTGCTCAGTGTGGAAGGGACTTTGCGCAGCGCACGCGCGGCACAAAATGTACGCCCAGTACCTCGTCAGCCGGAAAAGCCCACGTCTCGCCCTGTTCCTGATCTCGCAGCACGATCAGCCGCGTCGGTGATACAGAGACACTGGTTCCCAGCAGGCTGTGCAGTGAAAAGCACAATTGCACCTGGCCTTGTAAGTTGACCAGTCCGGTGAACACCTGGTTAGATCGATGAGGAACCTGATGCACAACTCGCGGCAGTGTCACTTCGACGATTGTCTGTGTGCAGATGGCTAACCACTCCGTTGCCAATCGGAAGATTAAAACGCTAGCTCCGTCGGTGCGCAGTGCGCCGGTAGCGTCCTGCGATTCTTCACCCCGTGTACCGTGTAAGTGTGAACTTGCCAGCCATCGTGCCCAGTCTTCCAGATACTCCTCGGGGGCAGCACGGTCAAAGAAAGTTCTCGCAGCAGCCGAGAATACCGGACAATTACGGCAGTGGATAAACGAATTCAGTTCGGGGCAACTCCGATCACCGGAGATTCCGATTTTGTTCCAGCAATCACCGTAGCCAGGTTTAGTTCCGTTCGAAGCGCTGCTGGTCGCTAAACGGGAGGGACTAACGTTGAGCGTCATTTCAATCGCCCCTCTTTGCACGTACTGCTGCCAGGCGCTGGGCGCGACGGCGAAAGCTCGCCGCCCCCGAGGGATCGCCACGACGCTCGGCAAGAAGAGCCAGCGCCAGCAGAGCATCGTCATGCCCTGGATCGAGATAAAGAGTCTTTTGGAAATGCTCTTCTGCGCCACGGCGATCACCGGTCGCCTGGCAGATCATACCCATGAGGAAAAATGCTGAAGGGCTCGCACCTCTATGCTGCATGTGCCGGCGACACGCCGCTAGCGCCTCGCTGAATTTTCCTCGATTTGCGAGTTCGGCAGCTTGGTCCAAGAGGCTTGGTGAGTCGATCTGACTCGCAGGTGAATTGGTGGAGAGCGCTAGATTACTAGCCGTTTCAGCGGCTGATGCAATTGGCAGCGGTGGCCATCGCATCGTACCAGCGGGCGAGCGCTCCAGCGCTCCGAGGCTTGGCACTGGCGATTCAATCTGCGGGAGTTCGGGCAAGTTGATGTTGCAGCGCGGAGCTCTCCGAAAAGTGAAAGTCGACGGATCTCCCACGGTTTCGAACCTCAACCCTGGGTTTGACGACTGAAGAGGGTCCGCATGACCGATGCAGAGAATGCCGTCACCCGCCAGTAAACGATCGATGGCTACCATCGCCACTGACCGGGCTCGAGCACCGAGGTAGATCAGCAAGTTGCGACAGAATACCGCATTGTACGGCGGCGATTCCTCAAGTAGGCCAGGATCAAGCACATTAGCCTGCCGAAACCGAACGATCGACCGAATTGAGTAGTCGAGCTCATAGCCATGGGCGCGCTTGTGAAAATGACGCATACCATACTTACGATTTGGGCCGCGGAATGCATTAGCTGAATAGACTCCACGCCGCGCAATCGCCAAACGCCGAGCACTGACGTCGATCGCGTCGATCTGGAATCGCTGCGGTGAGAGACCGAGGTCCCGAAGCAGTATGGCGATCGAATACGGTTCTTCGCCTGATGCACATGCGAGGCTCAAGATTCGGAGCGGTTCACGCTCAGAGTTATCACACCACCCGACGTGGGCAAACCCCGCGAGGTATTGAAACGGCTGATCATCACGAAAGAACCAGCTCTCTGGGACGACGACTTCCTCGATCAGCTCCTGTAACTCCGCCTCCGACTGGCGCAATCGTTGCTCATAGGCTGCTGCACCGTTCAAACCCAGGCTTTTGCTTCGGTGCTTGACCGCACGGGCAATGATCTGCGAACCAAACGACGCCGGCTCGATCCCAATCCGGCTCACCAGCAACTCTTCAATCCCGCGCAGGTCATCCATTGGTCTGTTTCCGGCTGTCGACCCCACCGTCCGTGCGCATCGGCTCAGATTTCGAAAATTCCCCCGACCAAGATGCCGGCTCTGAATTCTGTTGGTCAACGAGCACTTCCGGTATGGCGGCTGCTCGAATCTTCTCGACGGCGATCAATTGAATGAACCCTTCATCTATCTGGACGATCTCCTGGAAATAGGGCGCGTGCGAAACGTGTGCTGGAGCTGGCAAAATGCGCTCGGAGCTCGTGTAGATCAAGTCACAAGCCGCCTCAGCGACGAGTCCTAGGCAGTACTGACCGTTTTCTGACTTGTGTTTCGCAAGATTAAACTTTCGAATTGAGCCATCATGCATGCGCTCTGTTTGATTATGACCAATAGCTCCGTCGTTGGCCAGAATGATTCGCGTGCTCAACAAGCTACGGCTGGGCGCGACAGCTAACAACACTCCGAGATCGATTACGGGCACAGCTTCGCCGCGATATGACAGCAGGCCCGCCAAGGCCGGTGGTGAATGGGGGATCGGGCAGAGGTTAACCTTGGGCACGAGCTCAATGACCCGACACGCGTTAACGGCATAGCGATTCGGACCCACTGTGAATGCTAGAAGGAGCATAGCACCTACCTCCGCTCTTGACTCGTGACTCATGGTCAAGAAGCAGTCGAGGAAATCGGCACAGGCAAAGAGGGCTGGGCTGGTTCAAGCGCGAAATGGGAGACCTCTTCCTTCAAATCACTTACAGCCTCCCGAAGACGGTCGGTCGCGGCATTGAATTCCTTGATCGAGAATGACGTCTGACTGGCAGCCTCACTCAGCCGAGACATCGCTTCGCGAATCTGGTCGGCCCCCTGTGACTGAACTCGCATGCCTTCGGTGACTTGGTCAAACCTTTGATGCAAGCCTTGAGCGCTCTTGATGATATGACCGAGCTGGCTACTGACCTGCCCCATTTCTCCCACGACTTGACGGACCTGCTCGCTGAATTTGTCCATCTCCATGACGCCCGCCGAGACGCTGTATTGCATTTCCTTGACCATGCGTTCGATGTCGAGCGTAGCTACGGCGGTCATATCAGCCAAGCGACGGATCTCGCGAGCAACGACTAGGAATCCCAGTCCATATTCCCCCGCTTTCTCCGCCTCGATCGCCGCGTTAATGGATAGGAGATTGGTCTGATCAGCGACCTTGGTAATCGTGGTAACCACCAGATTAATATTAGCGGCGCGCTCACTGATGACGGACAGCTTAGAACCAATTGAGCCGGTCGATTCGGCCAACTGGCGCATGGTTTGATCCATGACGTTCAAGCTCTGCTGGCCGGTCGATGCCAGACGGGCGGTCTCATTGGCGACTCGATTTACCTCGTTCATTGTTTTGAGCAGTTCTTGGCCAGTGGCTGAAATCTCGTTCACGGCTGCTGCCGCCTGATTCGTCGATGCGCTGTAGTCATAGACAGAGTGTTCTTGCTGCCGGGCGGTCGCGGCAATCTCCGTTGCGGTTGATAGAAGGGTAATACTTGAATGCTGGATTCTCCCGATCAGCGAGCGAAGGTCGTGAATCATTTTGCGAATGGCCTGGAGTAGCAAACCGGCTTCACCAGGCGCCTTGCTCTCGCAGGAAACCGAAAGGTCCCCTGAGGCAACTCGATCGGTGACGAAAGCCGCCTCGCGGATCGGCCGGCTGATCATGTGCGCCAGAAAAAGAGCGGCGGCCGCCACGGTCGCGACCGTCACAGCCATGAGAATGGCGATCGCAAGACGCTGCTGGTAGATCAGGGCAAATGCCTCGTCAATATCTTGCTTGACCACCATTCCCCAACGAAACGACGGAATGTACGACCAGGCGGCGATTACTAACTTACCGCGATAGTCAATCACCTCGCCATAACCTCGCTGCCCCTGCACCGCGCTGCTCGTCGCGGTGGCCTTGTCGCCACCTAACGGCATCCGGTACTTGAAAGCTGCATCTGGCTCGTGACGAGGCGGGGTGAGAAACACCAGGTCATCGCCGTCCCGCAAGACGGCCATGGTCTCACCCGTCTCGCCTAGGCCGGTGTAGTTCTTAAAAACGCGAAACACATGCTCATTACTAAGTTCCAGTGCTACGAGCCCGATGATTTTTGCTGACTCACCGAATACAGGTCCGGCGATGAACGCCGCTGGCTGGCTTCGGTCTGGGTACATCTGGTAATCGGAGACCTCGGACTGCAGCAGAGTGCGCACCCGATCCACCACCTCCGCCAATTCGCTGCCTTTGAGCGGGCCGCTCAGAAGGTTCGGCCCCAGCTCTAGTCCGGGCTTGAGCTGAACCAAAACCGTTCCATCGGTATCGAAGACGTAGCCATTAGCATAGCCAAATGATTCGACGTAATTTCCGACGCTCGCGCGGGCTTTGCGGACAGCCTCACGATAGGAGGGTGAATCAAAGGTGTTGGTTCGTCTCGCCTCGGTCAGCTTGGGTATCGTCTCTGTGAGAACGGACGAGCGACTGATCATTATCAAATCGGCGCGCCGCTCACGAATGTAATCCTCGAGCTGAGTCGTCTTCGCGTCCAAGAGGGCCAGAAGACTCTGTCGCACGGTTTTTTTTAGGGACTGAGTTGAGCGAATTGAGACAATGCTTGTGAGAGCGGCGCACGGAATAAGTGAAATGGCCAGAAACCAAAACAGTAAATGAGTACTGATACTGATGCGGCGGAATGCAAATGCAGGCAGTTGAAAGCTCATGGCCGATCGCACCTGGTCGAAACGCGAGGAAGAGACTCTGTCGCTGATTTGGATACGTGAAGTGCTTGGCGATTAATATACGCTCCCCTGGCTGAACTACCGCTCCAGAAAGCGGCTATCTTGTCGTATCATCTTGATTCACGTGCACTGCAGGACCGGGATTGGCCCAGTTGTTTCTCCACGAGCGGTACAAGCTCTCAAGAAACGACTCCCAATCCGAGCGACTTCGGGACGGCGGGAATGGAATTGGTCGGATGGGCTTGTCTGAGCTCCACACTACCTTGAACTGGCCGTCGCCCTGGATCTGCCCTACACGGACCGGCCGCCAAGTGTGCTGGGTATCCTTGTCGATCGTCACGATTCCCTCTGGGGCATTAAGGCTCTGGCGGCCAACTGCTCGGAGAACATCTTTCACCTCGGCGGACTCGGCTTCCGCCACGGCCTGTGCCCAGAGACGAACACTATTGTATGCCGCCTCGATGACGTCACTCGTCACGCGATTGTCGGGGTAACGCGCCTGGAACCTACGGATAAACTCCCGGTTCTCAGGTCGATCGATCGACTGGAAATAGTTCCAAGCAGCGTAATCACCGACCATCACGGACAGTGGGAGTTTGCGCAGTTCGTCTTCTGCAACACTAAATGACACAATGGGCGTGCGCTCTGGGGAGAAATTCAGATCGTGCACTGCCTGGTAGAAGGAACGGTTGCTCTCTTGTCCGACGACCGTGCTAATTATGACGTCAGGCGTTGCATTCCTGATCGCGTCGATCGAAGGCTGAACGTCGGCGCTCCCGAAGAGAATGTATGACTCGCCGACACACTTGGCCCCTAGTGCGTTGAGCTCATCCTTTATGATCTCGTTGACACAGTGTGGCCAGACGTAATCCGAACCAACGAGGTAAAAGTTCCGCGCCTTGAGGGCTGAGTAACACCAGCTCACCGCTGGAATGACTTGCTGGTTGGGCGCAGCACCTGTGTAAATGATGTTCGGCGACTCCTCTAACCCTTCGTAAGCCATTGGGTAGATGAGCAAGTGAGACTTTTGCTCGACGATCGGCATAACACTCTTCCGGCTGGCTGACGTCCAGCAGCCGAAGATCACGTTGACGTGCTCTTGGTCGATCAATCGCCGGGCTTCTTGTGAGAAGACCGGCCAGTCTGAGTGACCGTCGGCGATGACCCATTCGACGCGACGTCCTACGAGACCCCCCTCAGCATTGATCTCCTCCAGTGCGAGGACCTCGGCGTCCACCATCGACTTCTCGCTAATCGCTGTCGGTCCAGTTTGCGAATGAAGGATTCCCACGCGAATCGGTGTCTCAACTCGGCCCAGCACTGGAACGATAAACCAAGCGGCCACCATGCCCGCCAGCACGAGCAGGATTAGTCCGGTCAACCATCGCTTCATGGCCCGCCCTTAATGGTTTGCCAGGCTACGTTGAGGCAATTGTCAAATGGCGCGAGTGTGGGCAACTTACAGCGGACGGAGACGTCAAGATAGATGCAACCCGCAAAGATTATAGCTGATATGGAACGGATTAATCGGCGAAAACTGGGGTGGCCGTAACCCTTTCTTCGCCATGATCGGTTTTCCCGATGTTAACAATTCGTGAGGAACCCTGGAGAGAAATGAGCCCCAGCCCCTGTCGCCAGAGGACGCAGCAGAAAGGCGGATTAAGGCGAATGCTAGGCTGATCGGAACGGCAGCCATGATATCACGTCGATGATCTGCAACGCGCTCGGAAATCAGGGCTCTGCTTCTTTTAGGACGCCCTAGACACATGGCAGTGCGTCTGCCTGCGGGACGGAACAAAATCCATCTCCGTCGATGGCCACCGTGCCGCTGGCCCGTCTTCTTTACTTGCCCATCGCTCTCCAGCGGCGCCTGTACGCTGATGGTGTCTCACCCCGCAACCATCGGCGAAGATCCGCGGCGAGCTCCCAGCAATCGCCGTAGCGCCGGTTAGGACTCTTGGCCAAGGCTTTCAGACAGATTGCAGCCAAAGGGCGCGGAGTCTTTGGGGCGATAGTATCAGGTGACGGCGGCGAGTCATGGATTGTGTGGAAGATCACGTACGACGGTGGTCCAGAAAACGGCGGCCGACCGCACAGCATGTGGTAGAATACCGAGCCCAAGCTGTATTGGTCACTCGCCGGAAGCGCAATCCCACCTCCCTGTGCTTGCTCAGGAGCCATATAGGCTGGCGTTCCCAAAATCCTCTCTGGGGGGAGTAGGACTTCGCCCGAATCGGACAGGTACGCAATGCCGAAGTCCAATAAATAAACAGCACCGCGGTGATCCAGCCGGACATTGGCTGGTTTCACATCGCGGTGCACGATTCCGAGGTCGTGAGCGTAAGCAAGTGCTTCAGCCAAATCAGCCACAATCTCAGTTACGCGATCGTGGCCAAGGACGCCTTCGGCGAGGTGATCGGCCAAACTACGACCCTCGATAAGCGCCATGGCGATGTAGTGTTGATTACCGGAGCAACCCGCCTCATAGACGGGCACGATCCGTGGATGCCGGAGCCGTGCCAAAGCCCGTGCTTCCCCCAGAAACCGGTCAATCGCTTTGGCCGTCTTGAGCACGCCCTCACGCGGCAACTTGAGCGCCAGGTCGCGCTGGAGAATGGGGTCGTACGCTCGGAATACCCTGGCGTGGTGGCCCTCGCCCAGAATACTCTGGATTTGGAATCGCCCTAGTTGAGTCTCATTGGCCGAACTAAGCGTTGCGCCAGCCGTGAGCCCGCAGCGCTCGACTGAGCACACCGATCCCGTTGGAAATAGCCCCGTCGGCAAACTCGATTCGGCAAGCGCACGCTCATCGGCTGAAAGGGGACCGACGAAGACTTCGCTGCTGTCATCGGGTACGAAGCGGTGATGTGTTGCGAGGTCTGCATTATCGTCGGCTTCGAAACGGACTGCATCGACCAAGAGCTCTCCGCTCTCAAAATCAGCGGCGGCCCAATCATCCACTGGCGTTCCCGCCGGCGCAGTGCGAATGCAGTTTCTTTCTTGAACCGACACCAGAGACATGCGACCGACCGAACTGTGAAATTGCCGCACACGAGCCGTCCATCTTGCGTCCGCTGCTGTTGGAGGTGCGGTTGGAAGCTTTGTCAAACATCGAGGGCAACGGAAAATCCGGCCCAACGGGTCATCGCCCAGGCGCGACACTCGCCCGCATGCGCTGTTGGGACATTGCACAGTCGCCGTCATCATGAACTCTCCTTCCGCCTCCGTGCCACCGATTCAGTAGAGATCGCGTTGCTACAGGCGCTGTATGTATTCGCTATCTCTGGGCCAAGACGTTGTTGCAACGCTGAGGCAACGCAGACCGGTTCGCGCGCGGAAAATCCGGACCCGATGAGTCCTGATCCTGTTGCTCGGAGCTTTGTGATCGCTGGGATGGCTGGAAAACGAGGCGGTTCCACAGTCGTGCGCGGTCTCGATACTCCCAGGCCTACCTACAAGCTGCGGACTCAATAGTGCCAGATCTCTCCTATAACGGGTGGAAGGGAATTCGCAAACACGGATCTTTCAAAATATTCTGAGTGTTCAGGCGTAAAACCCGTGTGCCTGGCATCTCCGGCAAATCTTGCCCTGTGCAGCGATGAGCGGGTACCGTCGGTCAGTTTGTCACGTAAAGGGGTAAACTTCTCGCGTGGAAGCTTGGCCGTCGGTTACATTTACGTTGCTGGGAATTTCGGCTTTGTGTTCGGAGGGGTGGCCCATGTGTAGCGAATCGGAACAGGATTGAGACCATTCCAACCCCGAGCGGCCAGCAGCATTCACGACCGGATGGCGAGACAGATCCAGACACGGTATGGCGATGACAATCTTGGATGAGATCGTGCGTTCAAAGCGGGATGAGGTTGCTCGCGCCCAGCGAGAGAAACCGTTGGACAAGCTTTTTGCGGAGGCCATGGCAGCACCTTCGGTTCGTGATTTCCGAATGGCCTTGGCTGAGCCAGGTCCCATTCGTCTGATCGCCGAAATCAAAAAGGCCAGTCCGTCTGCAGACGTCATTAGAACTGACTTCGACCCGGTACGGATCGCGCGTACCTATGAAGCTCATGGCGCTGCATGTCTTAGCGTGCTAACAGATGCTCCCTTTTTTCAGGGCCGTCTTGAGTACCTTACTCTGGTACGTGCCTCGGTTCAGCTCCCGGTCTTACGCAAGGATTTCTTGATCAACGATTATCAAGTGGTGGAGGCGCGCTCGGCAGGTGCTGATGCCGTTTTGCTGATCGCTGAGATTCTCGATGATGATACACTTCGCCGATTGCTAGAACAGGCGCAGCAACTCGGCATGGCAGCCTTAGTCGAATTTCACGATGCGAGGAACCTGCCTCGTGTTTTAGCTTCGGGCGCTGATTTGATCGGAATCAATAATCGAGACCTTCGACGGTTCAGCACGGACATCGAACATACACTGAGGCTGCGGGACCAAATCCCGCGCGAGGTCATGCTAGTGAGTGAGAGTGGCATTGTAACTCGCCGTGATGTCGAGCGGCTCGAAGCGGCGGGGATCTCCGCCATTTTGGTCGGCGAAGCGCTGATGCGCACGGTCGACATCGGATCGGCCCTCGATGAGTTGTTGGGGCGTGGATAGCCTCGGCGATTCTCAGGCATGTGGCTGCTGAACGAGGTTACAGTTCTGCCGCACCAGCGAAGAGACCGCTTCTGTCCGGGCCGAGCACACATCCCTTGCCACCAAGCTCCACAGAAATGTCACCCCGCATCGAACCGCCACCATGCGCGACAAAGTCAATCTCAAGGAAACCCGGTGGCGGCTCATCCCAATGTTCGAGGGTACGAACGCGTATGACCTGACTTGGCTTGGGTGCTGTCTTCCACTTCCCCCGCATCGATGCCTTTGTGTGCACAGGCACTAAAAGGCGCTCAACGGTTGCCGCGCTGATCACGGATACCTATAGCCGGACCGACGCATCCAGCTTCAGACGACCATGCCGCTCCAGTGACGCAAGACAGCAATTACAAGATTCCACTAGGGCTCATCAGTAAAGCTGTCGGTAGTGGCTCAGCCGATGTATCCCAGTCCGCTCAAACGCTCTCGGATGAGGGATTCATCATCGGGAGCATAATTAGAGCCGTCCGTTGCGATTGATTGCTTGCCCGCGACTAGCGATCGGCCCTGCATAGAGCGTGGGATCTCATGCCCTGCCAAGTCCAGGAGAGTCGGCGCGATATCCAGCAAGTGAGCTCCGAATAACTCGCCGCGTAGCGTATTATTGGACGCAACAAGTATAAACGTTCCGAACTGTGCATGGTTACAGTCATCTGGTCCCGTGTCGTTCTCGAGGACATGAATCATCGGGTAGCCCACGCCGCCAATGGAGCGCCAGTAGAGCCCTCCGAAATGGACGATCAAGTCAGGTGCCACGTTGCGAACGTTGTGATAGATTTCCTCAGGCTTGAAAACCAACGTTCCCAGTGGTTCGCCTTGAGGGTTAGTCGTTGCCTCAAACCGTGCCTTGAGGTCGTTGCGAACGGCCTCATAATCGCTCACGTCAATAACGCCTTGTGGTTCCCGGCCTTTGACGTTCAAGAACACTCTTGCATAGTAGCCCCCCTCGGACCACACCTTGGTTTTGGTCCAATCGATGTCGAGTTTGGCGAATGGTGTTACTTCAGTGGGATAACTGTTGAGCACGAGCAATCCCTCGCGCACCAGCCACTCATTGACACAATAACCTCCGTCCAGTCGCTGCGCCCCGTGGTCAGATACCACAGCAACAATCGTGTCATCGCTCAGAAGCTCGAGAACTTGACCGATCTCCTGATCGAGGTGGCAGTAGTAATCGTGAATCGCGCTGCGGAACAGACTGTTGGGTTCGTGCAGGATGTGCTCTGGGTCGTGATACTTCCAAAAGCCGTGGTGCATTCGGTCTAGCCCGATGTCCACGAAGTGAAAGTAGTCCCATTCCTTGATGGTGAGCAAGTGCCGCACGACTCGGAACTGCGTGCGGCTCATGGCGAAGATCTCATCGCGCAGCCAAGCCTTGTCATGGGTGCGGAATCCTTTGACGTCGACCGGATAGTGCCCAACTAATTGCCGAATCTCGTGCGACACTTCGGGAGGGTGAGTGAAGACATTCTTCTCCGTATCGGGAGTCAAGAAACAGCTTACGGATATCCCGTTGATTCGCCGCGGCGGAAAGCCGGGCGGGACGCCGACGATGATCGATCGCTTCCCCTCGCGCGCAGGTGATCCCAAATGGCTGGCTCGGAGATCGACCGGGAATTGGCGAAATCCAACCCGCTGTAAGAGTGGTCGATGCGATTCCGGAAGCCATAAACACCAAGGGAACCAGGATCCTGACTTGTAGCCAGGCACATCCACGCGGGGACCGTGATCGGAGGGATAACACTCTGAAGCCGGCCGTAAGCACCGATTTCCATGAGCCGCCGAATGTTTGGCAAGTCGTCAAATCCAAAGAGTAATTCGGGTGCGGCGCAGTCGAGGCCAAGGACCAGGATTTTCATGGTAACAGCGACTCCCCTTCCATCGCTGGACTCTTGGGGACACCCAGGGTGGCCAAAATGGTTGGAGCCAGGTCAAGCAACTGAGGGGCCTGGCTCGAGAAGGGCTGGTTCATGAACAAGATTCCGGGCACTCGATCGGGATCGATGATATGATCGCCGCTCCATTTCTTGAGGTTATCTTCGACGACTCGTGCGCAAAGCCTCCGAGCGAGCTCGACCACGACACGCGGTATCCGGGGCTATAATCGACTAGCACGTCGGGCGCTTCGTCGACAAACGGCCCGGTGTAAATGGCCTCGCGCGGCAGTGCGCGGCGAATGGCAACGGCGTTTTCACATTCACGATCTATTAAACCAGTCAAGTCTTTCACCAGCGCTGCCTTGACCGACGTGACATCCTCCTGACTGACGATCCCCTGCTCTTCCCGCCCCCGTATGTTCAGATAGATTCCGCTCAGTCCCAGAGCATAGGCACGAGTGCGCCCCCAGTCGACTTGGCGCAGCATGTCGCCAGCAGTCTCGTCGGGTTTAGCACCACCGCGCAGCCCCAAGAAACCGTTGTCAAAAAGCCATGTGTTTAGGTTGACACCCCGCCGGAATCCGTTGAACCCGTGATCGGAAAGCGCGATGAGCAATGTCTGATCGTCGACGAACGTGAGAGCTTTGCCGACGATACCGTCGCAGCGCCGATAACAGTCATCGATGGCTTGGCAGAAATCGGCGTTCACACTCGCTCGGCGATTGGCAGGGTGACCGTGATCAATGAATCTCCAGAACATATGTTGAACACGATCGGGTGTATCGAATAAACAGTAAAAGAGTCCCTCGTTAAATGAAGCCAACTCGTGTAGCATCATTGCCTCGCGCTCACGCCATGCTATCTCACACTGGTCGAGATAGGCTTCTTCTGAGATCCGTTCGTTGTTCAATCCAACGTGGTCCTCAACCATGCCGGTGGTGTAGTAAAGACCGATGTCGCGGGCAAGCTGTCCCGCGTATTCGGGCGGTGCGCTGATAGGGAAGATAGGTGAATCAGGGTCGAAGTTCACCGGCGAGGCGTACATCGCAAGTTCAGGCACGCAACGAGCAAGATAAAAGCGCAACATCCCGCGAACAGACTGAAGTAGCCCGATCTTGAATTTGATCCTCAGCCAGTTGCTCCAACACCCTTGACGAACCTCGAGTTCCGCAGGATTACCGTCGGATTGGATAACAACGCGGGCGGCTTGACGATCGACCTTCAATCTAACGTCCAAGCGCAAGTCACCGGGTGCCTTGGGATTGCGGGGACCGATCAGATACGTTGAGAAAATGTCTTCTCCGACAGACTCGACCCGAACAACGTTCTCGCTTTCGCGAGGCGCAGTCACCTGGCCCGAGGTGTAAAACGTCGACGTGCCCAATCCCCCTCGAATGTCGGGAACGCCCATGCCGGAGAGCATGTGACCGCGAATTGAGTCAGGAGGAAACGTGCACGGACAGCGCAACACGGTCGAGTTCACTCCCGCTGCCGTGAGTAGATCCCAGACCGGTACACCTCTCCGGAGGTTAACTGCCTTAGGCGGAAGAAATATGTTCTTCTGCTCGTAGCGGTTTAGCGCTAGCTCCGGAGCGTACGTCTTGGGGTTACGACGGAGAAAGTCGAAAATGCCATGGCCCCCTGGATTCATACCTGTCGCAAAAGTAGACCACGCTACTGGCGTCTGGGCTGGTCTCGTGGTGGCGACGCGCGCGAACCCTCCCTGATCCCTCAAACGCGCCAGATGAGGCAACTCACCGGCTGCAAGCAACCGCGAAACGATACCAGGGTCCAAACCGTCTAAACCGATAACGATGACTTTTTTGATGGCTTAATCCCTGTCGCTAAACTACGCATTGCAGAAAGCCGACCAGCTCCGACGCCATGCCATGACACTAATAACGCTTGGTTGGCACGTGATAGTCAAGCCCGAACCCGAGCTGCGTTTGAACTAGCGCTCACCTCGAAGATTCGGGACGCTGAGTGGAGTGACGGCTGCGACACCCACCACCCGACAGGAGGATCGACAGAGTTTCTCTGGGATCGGCAGCCACCGTTACAAGTCCCCGGCCACTTGCGCCCGTCGGTGAGGCACATTGGGAGAGCCTGGAACGGCCCCATAAATAGCTCCAGCAATACTTTCAAGCGATCGGCTGACGTACGCCTCATCTCTGGAAATCAAGTCTGAGGTTGAAGGTTTGTTCATCAAGAATCAGCCATGTATTAATCGGCCGATGAATCGTGCATCGCCGCGTGTCTCGACATTGCAAAGGGCAGCTCGATCGGTCAGAATCAGTCGCGCATGATCTGACTCGCATCTCTTGTTTTTTGCGCGGTCGTGCACTCAGTGCTGACCGCAGCAGCGGAATGGCGCCAGGCGCCACTCAGACTCAGAGTGGCGCTCGCTGAATCGCGGCGCTTGTGAGCGACAACGAGAGACGACAGTCAGTTCGTGCAAGCGTGTTCGTCAACAGGAGGATAAGTTCGGTCTGCGCTTAGTCGACAACAAGCCGAGCTGGCTGGCGCAACCGACGGGATGGGTTCAATCAGCGATAGGAGACGACAACGATGCGGAAAGTTTTCTGGGCGATTGGTGTGGTTGCGTGTGTTGCCGTACCGGCTCTTGCCGGTCCGGGCAAGTACAACAAGGTGATTGCCCCAGGTGACAAGGCACCAAGTTTCGCGGGGATCCAGGCTGTACAAGGCGATAAGGAGGCCGTCATCAGCCTCGACGACCTCAAGGAAGACGTCGTCGTGCTTGTTTTCCTGGCCAATCACTGCCCGTACGTGACAAAGGTCGAAGACCGTCTCATCGACTTTGCCAAAGACTACAAGGAGAAGAACGTCAAGATCGTAGCCGTTTGCGTGACTCCTCCGCCCGAATACGCGCCTGAGGGCTACAACAAAGAGTATTGCGAGGCGGACACGATGGCAAAAATCCGCGACCGGGTCAGCGACAAGAAATACAGCTTCGCCTACGGCCGTGACGACTCGCAGAAGATCGGTCGCGACTACGGTGCGGTGGCCACTCCGACGTTCTTTGTCTTGGACAAGGACCGGAAGGTCCGTTACATCGGTGCGCTTGACGACAACATCGACGATGAGTCAAAGGTCACCAAACGATACCTTCGCGACGCTGTCGATGCAGTCCTGGCATCCAAGCCTGTCGAGGTCGAAGAGACCCGCGCAACCGGCTGCGGGATCGGTTACCGCAAGTCGGAGTGAAGGCGGTCTTGAGCTGGCCCCCGTAATCTTCTAAAGGGAACGGCACGAGTGGAGTGAATCTACTCGTGCCGTTCTAGTTGCCCTTACGGATTTGCGAACCGGACAAATCTCGGCACTGAATTCAACGAGTAATCGTTGCCAGGGTCGATCTCTTGGCCCGCGTGCTACCTGCGCCCGGCTCACGGGTCTTTGTCTTTTCGTCGTTTTTGAGGTCCTCGAGCTCTTTGAGTAGCTGCTTGATCTTCTCCTCGAGATCCTGAAATCGGGCATCGGGAGCCGGCTGTGGGCCGCGTCTTCCGGCACGTGCGCCCGCTAAGGGCTGCTGTTGTCGGCCGCGAAGCGGCGCAGGAGTTGCGGGCGCTGAAGGAGCACTTGGAGTACGAGGAGCAGTTTCGGGGCGGGATGAATCAGGTACGCGTGGTGGAGCAGGTTCAGCAGGCGCAGTTTGTTCGCGTCGCGGCCGCTGGGTTCGACGCGATTCCCGCTCTCGCCGCTCGAGCTCCATGAGCCGTTGAGTAGCTTTAGCCAGTTGCTGCCTCAGCTCCCGAACTTCCCTCTGAGCACTGTCAAGCTCGTCGCGGCTACGCTCACCCTCAGGCTCGCTGCTTCTGTTTTCCTTGGGGGTGCGTCTCATGCGCTCGCGCTCTGACCGTAACCGATCCAATTGCTCACGCTGGTGCTGCTGAGCTTCCGCGGCTCGGTCACGGAGTGCGTTGCGCATTTCATCGCGGGCATGGCCCCATGCCTCGCGCAAATCTTGCTGGGCACGCTCCCACGCCTCGCGCACTTCCTTTTCGACAGGTCCGCCCTGCTCAAAGGCGCGGCGCATCTCTTCCTGAGATTTCTCGAGCGCCTTACGCAGGTCATCAGTTGACAGGTCCTCTTTATCCAGGGTCTTGTGGACCTCGTCGATCGCTGAATCTAGCGCCTTGCGAACTTCGTCCGCGATTGGGCCGATCTTGTTGGTGAGCTTATCGATGAGATCTTTCACGTCGTCTTCGAATCGCTTCGCCGCCTCACGGTCTTGCTTTCGCTCGGTGTCTTGGCTAGTTCCCAAGGCAGTGACCATCGGCTGACGAGCTTTGTCCTGAGCTTCGGCAGGACCGGCATCGCCTAGAGCGCGGCCAATGCGATTCTCGCGATCAACATCAGTCGCTGGCCGACGTACGTCGTGTTGTCGGGCCCAACTTGGCGTTATCGGAAGAACAAGAGCTGTCAAGGCCAGCACGGCAGTACGTGCCGCCCTCGTAAGACCTTTAGGAGTTCGTGCCTGCACAATCATTTTGAGCCTCCGTTTCAAACACGCAACATGCCGACTCGTGCCCATGGTAGATGCCAGAGCAGGGCCGGTTTCGATACCTGAGACGAATTCGAGGGCCGCCAATACAGCCGCGGCATAGGTAATCGTCGCCTGAGGCATCGCCCAGACGACCCAAGCGTCGCAGCACTGTTCCTCAACCTCCCGCAATGAGCGAAAGGCCCACCAGACGATCGGGTGCCACCAGTACAACCCGGCAACTAGCATCTCCAGCCAGCGCACCCAATGGTCGCGACGTTTCCAGTGGGCGAGTTCGTGAATCAGAAGCGTTGCCCGTTCGTCGTCACTGAGGGTGTCCCAAAGTTCCGATGGTACCAAGAGGCGAGGCTGGCCGATTGCCCAGAGCATGGGCGGTACCCTGCCTGGCACCAAATAGAATTTCGGAGCGACGGCCAGACCAAGCCGTGCGGCAAGGTCGTTCGCACGGCTTTGCCATTGCAGATTCACTGGGCACAGATGACGCATGAGCCGCTGAAACCGGACAATCCGGACCAAGGCAATCAACCACCACCCAATCGCGCCGACGCCGAAGAACAGCAGAGTCCAATACTCCCACTTCCGACTGGACGGAACGGTTGGAGGATGGGTTAGATTGGTGCCATTTGTTCCCGTCATGGTCGATTGATTGCTGCGATCGCCGGTACCGAGTCTGATCTCGATCGGCGTCAGCGGCGGAGTGAGCCGATCGCGAGTCACGCAAACTTCGTTGTCGACCGCTGCATGAGCTGCTGAAGTTCCAGCCAACTCAATTGGTCTTGCCAGCCGGTCCGCGAGGGTATCTACTCCGCACACCGCAGCCGCTATCAGGTACCGCACGCCAGGCACCGGCACCAACAACGCGGGGGGAGTGATCAGCTTGAGCAATACGATCACCCAAAGGCCATGAACAAGTGCTGGGCGACGGCACGCGCGAGCTAATCCGGCTACAAAGACTGCCAAGATGGTGGTAGCCAAAGCGTTGCTGAGCATGGCATGTACGAGCCATTCCATGACCGAAAAGCCTCTGCAATGTGGACGTGCTCGTCGTTCAACGACCCCTGCCTCTGGGCTCCCGAGCTGATAAGCTAGAGTTTGAGAGTTGCGACAACTCTTCAAACATCCCTGCGTGAGCGTTCGGCGCTTGGTCAGTCTGGTGCAAGTTTCCCTGTGCCTCCGCCTCATCGACAATCGCGCGTAGAGCCAGCCGGTCTTTGTTCGTCAAGCCATGAGCCCGTGCCAGATGAGTAAGGAGCGGTGTGAGCGAGCCATCGCAAAGCAGCTCAGCCAGCGACCGCAGTCTACGCCCGATGAGCTCGTCGCGGTCCATCAATGGCGTGAATAAATGGATATAATATCTCCGATCACGGCGGACATAGCCCTTGGCCTCCATCCGGTCGAGAAGCTTCTGAACCGTCGCGTACTGAGCCGCCTCGCCCCGTGGATAGAGAACTTCGGTCAATTCCCGGATCGTGGCTGTTCCCCGGTCCCACAGGACCCGCAAGACCTCCAGCTCCTTTTCCGTAATGTCTTGTGCAGGCCGACCCATGCTCCCTCTCGCCAAGTCATTTTGTCTGAACTTTCAGTCATTCTGTCTGACTTCAACTTACTGAATGTGCCAAGTGACTGTCAAGCAGTCTGCCCGAACCAGAGTGCGGAATGGAAGCTCGTCAATTCTCTGCCACAAAGCACGGAACGGGATAATTCAGTTGAGTAAGCGTGGAAGCGTTTTTTGCCGGTTCCAGAGCCGTCTCGGCGTTAAGAGCAGGTAATTTGCAAGGTTAGAGTAGTCGTCCGTCCATGCTCGCGCTCCCGCCCGCGGGACGGCAGCCTTCCAGCGTTGGTTTGACGTGAGTTCGCCCAGGTCTCGCTCGCTGGCGGCCATGACGGCCCAGATGGAAGGCTGCTTACCCAGGCGACGCTCGTCGTCGCTTACCTGAAAGTCGTAACACACCCTGCAGACCCATCTCGCATCGTCGGCTTGACGGGCCATGACCGGCTCGAGTTCGAGATAGCGATTGGAGAGATTGAACACTAAAAGACCCCCATCAGCGAGTTTGTTGCGGTAGAGCTGAATTGCCTCGCGTGATAGTAAGTGTACAGGCACAGCGTCGGAACTGAACGCATCAAGAACGATGAGCCTGTAGTGGTGCGGAGGCGCGGTTTGGAGCCGGAGACGAGCGTCTCCCAGGATGACGTCGATCGACTTCGCTCGACTGTCATCTAGGTAAGTGAAGAATTGCGGATTGCGGGCAATTCGCACCACAGCGTCATCGACCTCATAAAAGGTCCAGTGCTCGCTGGGTCGGGCATAACTCGCCAGCGTCCCGACCCCCAAGCCGACGATCGCGATCTGGTTGCCCGATGCTCCAAGCTGCCGCTCAAGCAACCCGAACACCTGACCGATGGGTCCGGAGCGGGCAAAAAATGTGGAGGGCTCTCTGCGTAGATTCGGTTCAAGGCTCTGCTGCCCATGAAGGGTAGTGCCATGGAACAGGCGGTGAGCATGTCGCTCAACGTCGTACAGTACCCGCACGACCCCAAAGAAATTCCGTTCGCTGTATAGAAGACGGCCACCGGGACCTTGCGTTAGGCCGCTCGCCGCCAAGATGGCTGCAACTGTAAGTGCAAACCTCAACGGCCGGCGATGCGCCGTCATACAAGCCAGAAGCCCCAATCCTGAAGCGAGCATCACGCCCATCACGCCGAGCATTGAAGTGGCCAGCCCCCATTGGTTCGTCACCAAGGTCGCCGTCAAGAGAAACACGATTCCGGGGACGATTAAGATTCGAAGCCACTCTCGAAGGTTCAGTTCATCGAGGTCGACAGCGAAGCCCGACGTGGCCACGCAAGCAAGGACCATGATCAGGGGGTATTCGACAATCCGAGGAAAGACAAGGGGCGCTACCAGTGCGTTAAATACTCCTCCCACGAGTCCGCCAGCGGCAACTGTTACATAAAATGCACTGGCAAGCCACGCTGCTGGCCGCGAACGCGCCAAGGCACCATGACACGCTAGCGAACCGATGAAGAACACCAGAAGGTGAAGCGGAAGCCAGACAATCTGCACAAGCCCGGCGCTCATAACCAGCACGAGTGGAACGACGGCGTACGGAAACAGCCGGCCCGCGAACCCAGCGGCCCTCGCACCAAAGCGTGCGAACGCGATCACAAAGCTGAGAAGGTAGAGAGCAAGTGGAATGATCCAGAACAATGGTATCGGAGCTAGATCCGTGGTCAGGTACGTCGTTACTCCCATAAGCCAGCTTGAGGGAACAAACAGCAACAACAGCCAGTGAAGCACCGTTCTCACCGTAATGGTTATGTTCAGGCCGACATGTGCACCGCCAGCTAGAGCCCCCGCGCTCAGATCGTTGGCTTGCGCTTGGATCCCAACTGGGCGAAAGCGACTCGAGAGCCATGCGAGGATCCCACAGGCCAGAACGAGGATCGCTAGGGTGAGAAAACCAGTCCGCCAGAGGCGGCTCTGCATGCTCAGTCCCAGAGTAGGCTCAATGGCGAAGGGATAAGCCAAGAGTGCCAACAGGCTGCCCGAATTGCTGGTGGCGTACAGGAAGTAAGGATCGCGGGCGCGGGGATGTGCGCTAAGAGCAAACCAAGCTTGAAGCAACGGCGCGATTGCCGAGCTCATCACAAGCGGCAATGTCGCCGTGCCGAATAGAAACCGTAGGAGCCCGAGCGTGGGGTTGGCAACTGCCAACGCCAACTGACCCGAATCGGGCTGGAGCACCATCGGCTGGACGGTGTAACCTACTGCGAAAAGGCCCGCGAGAATCAAGAGTTGACCGACGAAGCGCTGCCACCGCGTGGCACTGGCGTTCCTACCGAGAGTGTGCGCGAGCAGATACCCACAAAAGACGGTTCCTTGGAAAAACACCAGGCAAGTGTTCCAAACCGCGGGCGTTCCTCCCAACGCGGGCAACACCGACTTGCCGATCATCGGCTGGATTGAGAGTAGAAGTGCCGCCGCCAGAAACGACGTTGAGCCAAACAGCACGCCGAGGAGCAATTCCATCGATGGGATTTCCAGAGTTAGGGCGTCGAAGACCGCAACACCATTAACCGACTTGCTGACGGAAGCACATGGAACGACAACCTTCGGCGATGAATAGCTACCTATGGTGTCTGTTGGCAAAGCCAGGTCTCGACGCGGCCAATACAATAACACTTGCGGCGTGAGAGGCGTGAACGGCTCAGAATGTTAATGCCTTCTCCAAAACGAGTCGGGGGAATTCCTTGTCGTCGTTGCATCGAAGGATCGCCAGCAAGTTACGATTCCGGGAGTACCTGAAGTCGTACCGCGCTCAGTCGAAGACGGCCGTCGCGAATCAGGGCGAATCTGCGCCCGCGATGCACCGCTCGCTTGCAGGGCTATATCGCGAGCTGCACAGAGTCCTGGTGGGTCATCGGCTCACGATTATAGTGGCTCTCTTGGGGCTCTCGCTGGCTACGCTCCTCAAGTTAATTCCTCCGTTGGCGACAAAGGCGGTGATCGACTATGTCGTCATGGGACACCCACTACCAACGTTTGTCGAGGTTTGGAGCCCGATCTCCATACCAGCTTCTGCCAAGCTTCGCCTGATAGCGCTCGTGGGTGTAGTGCTGGTTGTCTCGGTGCTCGGTAAGTTTTTGGGCCTTTCGACCCGTTGGCAGGCTACGCGGGTGACCAAACGGGTGCAGGTTGCAGTCCGACGCAGGGTCTACGAGCATGCGATGCGGCTGCCGTTGCACAGGGTCTATCAACTCAAGTCAGGCGGGGCCTCAAGCCTGCTTCGCGAGGATGCCGGTGGAGTAGGCGAGCTTGTCTTCAGCATGCTTTATAACCCCTGGCAGGCCATCATCCAGTTCCTGGGAGGAGTCGTGGTATTGGCCTGGATTGACTGGCGGTTGCTGCTGGGAGCACTGCTCTTAGTGCCTGGGGTCTACTATTCCGACTTGCTCTGGAATCGCCGCATCCGGCCCTTGTTTCGTGACGTTCGGAAGGTGCGCCAGGAGATTGATAGCCAAACCACCGAAGTCTTTGGAGGAATGCGCGTCGTCCGGGCCTTTGGACGCCAAAAAAGTGAGTCGGCCCGTTTCATGGGCGAAAACCACTTCATGGCGCGTCTTGAGCTTCACGTTTGGTGGTTGTCACGGTTGATCGAGCTGCTCTGGGAATTTTTGTTGCCGATGGCCTCGGTTACACTCTTGCTCTACGGCGGCATGCAGGTCATCGACGGCCGGCTCTCGCTCGGGGACTTGACGATGTTTTTGGTTTACCTGGCCATGCTTCTAGAGCCGATGGCTGTCCTCGCAACCAGCGTGACGCAGTTTCAGAACAACCTTTCAGGCTTCGATCGCGTGCTAGATCTCTTAGCCGAGCCACGGGAAATGGCTGACTGCCCCGGTACGCGCGTCGTCTCGAAACGGACTATTGTTGGCGGGATCACAATTCAGAACGTGAGCTTTGTGTATCCAGGAAGCAGCCGGCAGGTGCTGCGCCATATAGACCTTGATGTCGAGCCGGGAGAGACGATCGCCCTCGTCGGCCGGAGCGGCTCGGGAAAGACGACGCTCTGCAACTTGATCGCCCGGTTTTACGACCCGACGTACGGCATGATCACGCTTGATGGCTTGAACCTGCGCGACCTCCACGTTGAAAGCTATCGGCGGCTGCTCGGAATCGTCGAGCAGGATGTGTTCCTGTTTGACGGAACGATCGCCGACAACATCGCCTACGGCGATCGGTGGACGACGGGCAGCCAAATTACCCGCGCTGCTGCGGTGGCCAATGCCGCCGAATTCGTTGAACGATTTCCCGAGGGTTACGACACCCTGATTGGGGAGCGGGGCGTTCGTCTAAGCGGCGGCCAGCGCCAGCGGCTGGCGATCGCCCGAGCTGTGCTCGCCGATCCAAAGATTTTCATCCTCGACGAAGCAACGAGCAACCTCGACAGCGAGAGCGAGCGGCTGATCCAACAGAGCCTTGCGGATGTACTTAGCGGCCGAACTTCGTTTATCATCGCCCACCGGCTAAGCACAATCCGGCACGCCGACCGGATCCTTGTTCTTGACAACGGCGCGATTGCAGCCGTCGGTAGCCATCACGAGCTGATGGCCGCCAGCGAGCTCTACCGTGACATGGTCGAGCTACACGCGCCTCGAGCAAGGTGACGCCCACAGCTAAGATTCTTCAGGGGCGACTTGAGAGTTGCACCTTGACACCATGTGCCGGGCGGAGGGTCATCGTGGGAAGAGGAGCAATGACTGCGTCGGGCGCGAGCGACGGTCGATACTTCCTGGCGATTGTCGCCAAGATCAGCACGGCCTCCATCAGGGCGAAGTTATTACCGATACAAATCCTCGGACCGCCGCCGAAAGGGAAGTACGCATAGCGGGGAATCCGTTGCATCAACCCGTCGGCCCAGCGCTCCGGCCTGAAGACCTCAGGGTCGTCAAACCAGCGACCGTCGCGGTGGATCACCCATTGGGGCATGAATACGGTTGTCCCCCCCGCGATACGGTATCCACCGAGCTCAACCGGTTCGACCGCCTCACGGCCCACCGTCCACACAGTCGGATACACTCGAAGCGTTTCCGTTACGACGCACTCGGTGTATTTCAGTCGTGGTAGATCAGCCGCTGACGGCAGCCGGCCTTCGAGCACCATATCGATCTCGTTATGTAATCTGGTTTCCGCGTCGGGGTGCCGTGACAGCAGAACCCACGCCCACGCCAGCGTGTTGGCAGTAGTTTCGTGGCCCGCCATAAACAATGTCATGACCTCGTCACGGAGCTGCGAGTCACTCATCGGCCGGCCGCTTTCTTCGTCTTTCGCGTGGAGCAGCGTCGAGAGCAGGTCGCCTCGGTCAACCCCGCACCTGCGTCGCTCGGAGATCACGCTCGCGAGGATATTGTCCAACCGGCGAATTGCCCGGTGCACCCGCACGTTAAGCGGCGTGGGCAGCCAATCAGGTGGACTGACCAGATTGCGGGTTCGCGCAATGAAGCAGCGCATGAGCGTCTCCATCGCCGCGCTCGCACTAGCGGACTGCCCTGTGATCTCAGCGTCAAACAAAGTCTTGGCGACGATCTCCAGCGTGAGCCGCATCATGTCGTCCTGAACATCGCGTACCTGTCCGGCTGCCCACGACCCGAGCATTCGGTCGGTAAAATCGACCATGAGCTGCGCGTAGGCGGCGATGCGCTCGCGGTGAAACGCGGGCTGAATGAGCTTGCGCTGACCGCGCCAGAAATCACCTTCGCTCGTCAGGAGTCCTTGCCCCAAGGTCCGTTTCGTTTGGCGTAGCCGATAGTGCTTGATGAATTTGCGATTCTGGTTGACGAGTACTTCCTCGACCAGCACGGGGTGGTTAGCGAATACGATGTGCTTGAACCCGAACCGAGCCGACACAACATCGCCGTATTCGCGCGCCCAGCGGGTCATGGTTCCCAACTGGTCGCTGGCAAATTCCTTCAGATTGCCAAAAAGCCCCGTTCGTGTCGGCCCTGGGGGCCTGTGTGAACGTGGTCGCTCAAGCACAAGCATGGTTCTCGATGTTCCCTTCTGCTTATGATCGACGATGCAGGTATCGCTTGGGTACGAAGCTCTCAGGTGTATCGAGGCTAGTGGTAACCTCACGGTCCGGCGCAACGCCGAGTGTGCCGATCAATGGCTTGATCGGCCACGAACGCGCGCTGTAGAAGTGAAGCATGCCGTCGCGCATCGTGCCGCGCGGCCCTGGGCTGTGTGAGATGCGCTGCATGATTCTCTTGATTAATCATCGGCCGCAGTCACCGAACGATCGCAGTCAACGGGTAGGTTGCAGCAGTATAGCTGGTCTCTCTGCTCCTGGCAAAGCAATGAGCGCTGGCCCGTTTCATCGCCTTCAACTTGGTGATATGATCGGCCTTGGATCGCCTGAGCCGAGTTCTTTTGGGGAGATCGACGATGGCATGCGACCGCGGAACCCTTTCGCGCAGGGGATTCCTTAATCGCTCGTTGTTGGCATTGACGAGCGCCGGGTTACCTCTCTGGTACGCTCGTGAAGTAATAGCAGAGTGGGAGCAACAGGACGCCGCGGCTGAGAAGCTCAAGACGGCCGGCCCGAACGACCAAATCGTTATGGCTGCTATTGGTGTTGGCGGGCAAGGCATCGGCGACATGAAGTGGGCGAAGAGCAAGCGAGGGGTCAAGTTTGTCGCTGTGTGCGACGTCGACGACAACCACGTCAAGAAAGGTGCCAAGGAGGTCGGTGCGGACTGCCGTCGATACAAGGACTTTCGGGAATTGCTCGCCAAGGAGCAACTCGACGCGGTCATAATCGGTACGGTCGACCATTGGCATGCATTGGTCTCGAATGCGGCAATGAAGGGTGGATGCGACGTGTACTGCGAGAAACCACTGTCGCTGACCGTGGAGGAAGGTAAAGCGATGGTCAAAGCAGCTCGCAAATACAATCGCGTGTTTCAAACCGGCAGCCAGCAGCGTTCTGACGCGCGTTACCGCTTGGCGTGTGAGCTGGTACGAAATGGCCGAATCGGTAAGGTGCACACCGTTGAAGCGCGCATTGGCGACAACCCAATAGGCGGCCCGTTCCCTGAGGCGGCCGTTCCCGAGGGGCTGGACTGGGACTTCTGGAAAGGCCCGACGGCGGATGTGCCTTACATCAAAGAGCGCTGTCACTATGAATTCCGGTGGTGGTATGAGTACTCCGGCGGCAAGCTAACTGACTGGGGTGCCCACCATAATGACATCGCTCAGTGGGGATTGGGTAAAGACGGTTCAGGGCCGGTGAGCGTGACGGCGAGTGGCCTAAAGCCTACCGACCGGCGCAACAGCTATAATTGCCACCCCCACTTCGCTGTGACTTACACCTACGCCGACGGGACCCACCTAGTGACCACAAGTGACGGCGAGAACGGCAACCGCTTCATCGGTGACGAGGGCTGGATTTTCGTCAACCGTGACCGGATTGAGGCCAGCGACCCTAAGCTGCTCAAAGGCCCGCTTCCCGAGGAATCGGTACGGCTCTACGTGTCGAATGATCACATGGGCAACTTCATTGATGGGATCCGAACCCGCAAACGGCCGATCTGCGACGTTGAAGTCGGCTATCGCTCAGTGACTGTCTGCCACATCGGCGCGATCGCGCTGCGGCTGGGAATTCCGCTCGATTGGGACCCCAAGGCCGAGCAGTTCGTTGGCCCGCGCGCTGAAAAGGGCAACGCGATGCTTTCGCGTGAAATGCGATCGCCGTGGCGGCTTGACGTCTGAGCAACGCCAAACGGATCAACGTGCGCGGAAAACCGTTTCCAACCTTTAGCCAGATTGGTCGAGTTGCTCCACGCCACTTCTTTCGTGATCGTTTTCTTGAGGAAAACGACGCATACAAGATCAAGCGGCGGTAGAGTCTGGGTCGGTTGGTTTCCGCGGTCGGTCATCCACGGTCTTCTCGGGGTTAATCAGCGCCCAGAGAGCCATGCCGATCAAAGCGATGACAACATAGACGTAGAGGGCCGGGTCCCACTGGGCACGGCCGGAATGTCCAAGGCTTTGGCGCCAATCCGCAAAGCGTCCGACGAATTGCTGTGAAACCAGCCGCCCGATCCCGCCCAACATGTTCATGAGTCCGAATAACGCCCCAAGGTGTCGCCCGCTGACTTGCGTGGCACTGGCCCACCACGCGGGAAGTTGAAGCTGTACTCCAAATGCGGTCAGCCCCAAGAACGCTGCGGCTTGCTCGGTCGAGTCGGTCCAGATACTGGCCAGGATTCCGCCGGCAGCGAGGCCCGCGCCGGCAATAGCTTGCGCTGTACGTCCCCAGCGGCGGCTGCCGGTTCTCTTCACCAGCCAGTCTGTAAGCCAGCCGCCCAAAAACGTGCCGACCGCGCCGGTGGTGAGCACCATACTGGCCAAGTGCCCCGACACGTCTGGCGTTGCGCCTCGTGCTGACTGCAGATACGTCGGATACCACGATGACAGCACTTCGTGAATCGCCGACATCGTCATCATGACCGCACTCAGGAGCCAGATGTTTGCACTAGAGAGCACACACTTCCAGGGAATGCGTCCGTGAACATGATCGAACTCCGTGGCACGTTGCGCGGCCGTTGCACTATCGACCGCGACAGAAGGCACGTGAGGATTTCGACCGCCGGCAATCAATTGCCGCTCGGATTGATTGGTATTTGAGTGCAGAGCAGGCTCATCGCGGAACCAGATGAAAAACGCGATGGCCCATATCACGCCGGCCACGGCGAAAATGACGAACGTTGATCGCCATCCGACCGAGTTGATCAACCACTGCGACGTAACAGGTGCTGACGCTGCGCCCAGCATCATCGCCGTTGTGACAAACCCTTGTGCTCTCCCGCGCGAGGAATCGGGAAACCATGCTCGCAGGACCCGCGCTGAATTGGGCAACGCCCCCGCTTCACCGGCGCCGAAGAGGAATCGAATCACCACAAGCGACGCGAATCCCCAGGCAAAGCCCGTAAGCGCCGTGAACAACGACCACCAGAGCACGATGCGCGTCAAAATGCGCCGGGACCCGTAGCGGTCACCCCAACGGCCGGCTGGAATTTCAAACACCGCATAGGAAAGCGCGAATGCATTAAAAATAGTGCTGATATCAGTCTGAGTTATTTCAAGCTCTCGCTTGATGATTGGAGCTGCCTGGTTAATGCACGAGCGATCTACATAAAGGATGAAGGTCATCGTGGCCAGGAAGGCGAGCACGACGTAACGAACGCGAGTGGGGTTCTCACTCGGCTCATGAGCGGGCTTTGCTTTCGACGGGGTCTCCACGAAGAGTCGGTCGCGCGCGTCGTTCATCAAAGAACCCAACTCCTGACCTCAGGCGTCCAAGGAGCGCGATCACCGGGCCAGAAAGCTCGGTTGCTAGTTGGCGAGCTGCGCCCGAGCCTTGGTCACAACGGCCTCGAGTGTCACGGGTTTTCCCCCCTGGCGCTTGCTTTCGTCGGCAGCCTCCATGAAGGCGAAGATCTCGAGAGTCTCCTCGGGACTGACCGGAGGCTTGCCAGACTTGAAGAACGCCACGATCTCAACAACGAGCGGCTCATAGCCCGCAGAACCGCGGATGTTTGCGATTTCCTTGGAGCCAAACACCGTCGCTCCGTAGTCGGTATGGCCTTGCCGAATCCCGCGGAGAGTGCCAACTTGTCCGTCACGCCAGATACCGACAACGATATCTGTCCCATCAGTGTGAGTACGGGCCACCCTTTGACACCCGGTGCCCAAGACTGTGAAAAGCATCTCGACACCATGGATGCCGTACCAGAAAAGGTCGGGGTGGTGCTCCTCAAGCGGGCATGGGCCGTATACGTCGCATCCCATGACCTCGCCAATTTTCGCAGAATGGCGCAAGCTAGCAATCCCTGGGCTGAATCGGAGCGAAGAGCTCGAGAAACACGGCGTCTTTGTCTGAGCGGCGAGCTCAAAAAGAGTAATCGCGTCGCCGAGAGAGCCCGCAACGGGCTTGTCGATGAACAGGGGCTTTCGCGCTCGAAACACAGGCCGTGCCAGCTCGAGGTGAGGTCGGCCGTCAACGCTCTCCAGCAGCACAACGTCGACGTTCGCCAGTAGTTCTTCAACCGAGCCGACGATAGCGACTTTGAACTTGTCGCGCAGTTCGCGTGTGTAACCAGCCACACGATCCCGGCTGGCAGGGACGTCGGGACTACCGCCGGGATAGGCCGCGGTGATCCGAACGCCAGCCAACTCGGGCTTGGGGTTCGGGGCGTTTAGAAGTTGCGTAAAGGCAACTACGTGCGAGGTATCGAGACCGATGATGCCGGCTCGTAACGACTGGTTGCGAGGTTCACCCGCTGCCGCAGAACCGATCAGCAACAGGATCTCGGCCACCGTGACGATAGCGCTCGTTTCGAGCACGCGGTACATCATGGCGAGGTCCTGAACATGAGGTCCGTGCGAATCCTTGGAAAGCTGGCCATACGCCTTTAACGATCAGATCGATCATCATCGGCGCTTTCGGCACGGGATGCAACACCGCGGCACACCGATAGCATCGCAGGTATCGGCCGACTAGGATGGATTGCGTCGTGGGTCAAGCCTCCAGAGGCGTCGCGTCGGTGCGGAGCGTGGTTTGGTAAACGAGGTGAACCTTAGATGTTCTACAATCGTTGGGCAATAAATAGCCCTGCGCTTTCGGTCGTCCGTCGCGATCGGTGTCTTCTGGATGGTACACGTCCAATGTGCGAACGCAGGCGTAGCGCCGACGCTACATATTGAGGTCGATGCCCGAGACCTGCCGCGCCGGCTCTTGCACACGCGTATTGATATGCCTTGTCAGCCTGGCAAACTGAAGCTTTGGTTTCCGAAATGGGTACCGGGCACACATGGACCGTACGGGCCCGTCCAGAACGTCGGTGGCTTGCGGATCCAAACCCCCCAAGCCAAGCTGCTGGCGTGGCGCCGCGATGAGATCGAACCATACCGCATCGAATGCGACGTGCCTGTTGCGACGGATCAAATTACTGTACTGCTTGACACAATCTGCAACGAGGCCGCGGTGCAAGCCGCCGGCTTCTTGAGCTTCGGCAACAACGCGGTTGGAATCATCAACTGGGGAACGTGCCTGCTGTATCCCGAAGGTACCTCCTGTGACGACATTCAGGTTCACCTCACGCTGCGACTGCCGAACAAGTGGAAGTATGCTACGGCCCTTAAATGTGACGGCACGAAGGACGGATTGTCTTCGTTCCAGACGGTTTCACTGATGGACCTGGTTGACAGTCCCCTGGTTGCAGGGAAGCACTTGCGGACGATCGCGCTTGACGCTGGTCCCTATCCACCAGCCTAACTCGACCTGGTGTCAGAATCACCCAGCGCGTTGGCGGTTGGACCGAAGATCGTCGACATCTACAGCCGCGTTGTGAGGGAGGCCGGCACGCTGTTCGGCGCATGTCATTACCTGGAGTTCCACTTCCTCGTTACATGCAGTGACGACCTCGGCTACCTGGGGCTCGAACATCTTACTTCGAGTGTTAACGGCGTGATGGAACGAGATCTCGTTGATCGGGGACGGCCGAAGGGCTGGGTCGCCAACCTGCTTCCCCACGAGTATGTGCACTCATGGTGTGGCAAATTCCGCAGGCCAGCCGGAATGTGCACATCCGACTTTCACACGCCGCAGAAAACCCGGCTCCTCTGGGTCTACGAGGGGCTAGCCGAGTATCTCGGCGAGGTGTTGATGGTTCGCAGCGGCCTGCTGAGCCTGAGCGAATACCGCGACCGGCTCTCATCGACAATCCGTTCTCTTTCGCATCACGAAGGCAGGCGCTGGCGATCCCTGGAAGACACCGCTTCAGCGTCTTATATGCTGCGAGGAAGCAGCCCTAACTGGAACGACCTCCGGCGCGACCAGGACTACTACTTCGAAGGGATGTTGCTTTGGCTAGAAGCCGATGCAATCATTCGCGAGCGATCGGCAGGAAAAAAGAGCCTCGACGACTTCTGCCGGGCTTTCTTCGGCGTGAGCATGTCAAACGCCAAGGTTGTCCCGTACGAGCTGCCGGAGATTGTAACGCTACTTGCGGCGCAGGCCGAATTCGATTGGGCACCATTCCTCGCGAAACGGGTGTCGCAGCCGCTCGAATCAATGCCGTTGGATTTCGTTGCACGATGTGGCTATCATCTCCAATACACGGCTCGGCCGCCCACAGAGCAGATGACTCGGCAGAGCCGAGGCATGGGAGATGGAGTCGCCGTTCAAGACTCAATCGGTCTCTCTCTTGGCGGCGACGGACACATCAGCGAAGTCGTCCCGGGGATGATCGGTGATCGCTCAGGTTTGGCGCCCGGCATGAAGGTCGTAGGCGTCAACAACAAAACGTTCAGCCACCAACGGCTGCTCGACGCTATCGCCGAGAGCACAACCCGGCACAAGATCGATCTCCTGCTCGTGGAAGGTGAAGAATTCCGCACGGTCGTCCTCAATTACGCAGATGGTCCGCGTTACGTCGAGCTGGTGCGCGACACGGCCAAGCCAGACCTCCTTGCGGAGATCCTCAAGCCGGTTGCACCGTGCGCACCCGCCAAGCCAGCTTCCCAGCCAGCCGAGAAGCCTTTGTGACTCGTGCCGCTCAAGGGCTACGTCTCCTACAGGGTGCAAGTCAGGATGCAGATTGATGGTCAGCTTGATGAGGACACGTGGAAAGTCGCTCCTTCGACAGATGCATTCGTCGAAATTCAAGGAAACATTCGGCCTCGACAGCGCTTCGAGACCTGCGCCAAGATGCTCTGGGGCGACTCTTACTTCCACTTTAGCGGCCTCGCTGAAACAACCTCACGTCCGGGGCACGTTGTGGGATCTCTGGCTGAAATAGCCGCATCGTGACGGCGGTCGTGCGCAATGGGAGATTTCGGGCTTGAAGACGGCTGTTCACGTCGACGGCACGCTCAACAACCCGAACGACGTTGACACCGGATGGTCGGTCGAGTTGGCATGCCGTGAGACGCGCTCGCGGCGTACTCCCGGCTCCGTGCACCTCGAAAAGATGGTGATCTGTGGCGCGTGAACCTCTCGCAAGTTGAATGGCAGCTAAATATCGACGACGGGCACTGCGCAAGGGCGAGACCCAAGGCTGAACGATCCGGCAGGATTCGCGGATTCAATCGCGCCAAGCGAATTCACCTAATTCAACGCTCCAGTCCGGGCCAAAGTAGCCAGCCGCGATCAGCGCCTGGCTCTTCATTTAGCGCGCTGGTGCGCACCAGTACGCAATCCGGATATGCGACGCCCGAGCTGAAGTAAGGAAGCGTTGCTGTCAGCCTCATACCGGTCAATCCCGAGCCGGCCACAGCACCGACGGTCGCGACATCGCTGCCAGACCTCGGTCGCAAGAACAGACAGGCCAGGTCATCACCTGATTCAATGCGTTTGCCGATGCGGACCTGCCCGCGTTGAACCTGGACGGGACTGTCGCCCAAGAGCGATGCCCACGCTGCGTTGCACTCGGAATGCCCGTACAGAATCACATTTCGGTCCCGAAAAGCTTCCACTCGTGCTGGGTCGGTCAACGAGGTGTCAGCAACGATGTCGACCCCACCGTTGCCGCGGTACCAGAAGGTCTCGGCGTCGAACCGCTCTGGCCATTGCTGCAGCATTTTCCTCGGGCGTCCCTTTCGTTGCCACCGCGAGCACAAAGCGGTTTCGAAAGACCTCCTTGAACGGACCCATGCGTCGGGGGCCTTTCAAAGAGGGCGGAGCCGGTGTTCGAGCCAACGACCACCGGTCTCCCGATCGAACCAACCAGACCTGGCGATTGCCGATCGAGCCAGAGGAGATCGGGGCAACGTCTGCTATCGTTTGGCCGTCGATCTCGACCGAAACGACCTTCTGGACATTGGCGTCGGGCAAAGCTCGGCCGATGTCGAGCATCATTCGCGCAACATTCTGCGTAGTCCCGCGGAACCGAACGAGCTTCCGGTCAAATTCGAGATGTATAGCACTTCGCATCATCCACTTGATCGGTGCCTCGATTGACGCCCAATAGGCCCGGTGCGAGACGGCCGGGCTCGACGTCACGAAATCAATTTGCTGCACCTCGGATTGCGACGGAATGGTGTGCTCGTTGAGAAACGCGAAAAGCGGCGGCCAGTCAACGCAGGCGCTTCCCCACCAATGTCCGGCGCCCGGCTGCTCGTGATAGGCAAAATCGGGGTGAAACTCTCCCAAAACATGGCGCATGCGTCGGGCTTCGGTCACGGGGACGTTGTCGTCTGCATCGCCATGCAAGACGTAAACCCCAATCCTGCTGAGATTATGCACGAGCGCCAAAGTATCGCTTGGAGTTGTCGCGCGGGCAACGAGGTCTTGGAGGGAGTTGATCGGCTCGACTCGTCTAGCTCCCGCATACGACCACATGCTGATCCAGCCGGCGCTGGGCGAATTGCCGCGAAGCGGTCCGGAAATGTTACACCTAAATGCCATGCGCCGTGTCCCCCCATCGAATGACCGGTCAAGTACGTACGGCGACGGTCAGTGTCAAACACTCGCTGCGCATACTCAAGCACCTCGATCGCGTCGAGCCGGCCCCAATCTTCCCAATCGAAGCCATATGGGCGACGGTTCGTCGGCGCAACGATGTGCAATCCCGGCTTTGGGCTGTACGCTTCGGCTTGACCGATCGCTTCAACGGCCGCGCCGTGTAGGGTAAGGACAAGTCCGGGACGACCTTGCGATGTCTGCGACGGTGCACGAAGCGCCGGCACGACGGCATAGTACTGAACACTGCCGTCAATCTCGCTGCGAAACGTTTGCTTCTGCGTCTGGCCTGGCTGGCGAACGCGAAGAGTAATCGACGCCGTGTCGACTGGTTCCCATGTCTCACCCGAGTCTGCGACCTTTCGCTCAAGCTTCAGTTGAAGCGGACACGTCTCTTTGTCTCGCGGTGCAGTGCCTTGAATCTCGAACGCCACCTTGCGGACCGAAAGAGGTGCGAGAACGGGGATCGACACCCGGGTAAGCGCTCCATCGCCTGCAGTGGCGGCGATCGCGAGATCGGTGCGCGACGAAGTCGTCGCGTTGACGACTACAATGGCCGCCTGGGTACTTACGGGCTGATTTGCAACTAAATCGGGCGCAGTCAGATCGGCGGTGTTCAGGAACACCAGCGCTTTCGGAGTCGTCAGCCGAGCCTTGAAAATCCGTCCAGCCGTCTGAAAGAGGAATAAGTTTGGCCCCTTGTGGAGCCATACTGGAATTTGTCCGTATCCTGTCGCATAATTATCGCCGACCCGCGGCTCCCCGTTGACATAAACCATCATGTTCCCAGACGCCTCGAGCACCATTACGCCCTCATTGGACATGGTAATCGTCGCCGCGAGATACCCATTCGGCGCTGAGTGGGAAAACGTGCCGTCGTTCCCCGCTTGGATCAATTCCCACCGCAGAGGTTGACCCTCAGCATTCGCCACTAGATCACCAGCTCGCGGCATGGTCCATGTTCCGGCGACGACTCGGGCGGCGACGGGATCGATGGCGACGAGAGCGCGGCGATTACGGCTCAAGCCCGAAATCGCAAGGCCCTCGCGCACGTCAATCGCAGTGGTAGCCGCTGCCGGAGTGTCGTCACACCGGGCGTCCGCCCGACCGTGACTTGGCAGACATAGCCAGATCCATCCGATGAATGGCGTGACGAATGCCATTAAACCGCGCGGAAAGCCAAGGGATCGCACTGTGTCTCCTGTCGAAAAGCTGATGGAGTCTTACTCGGCAAGATAGCGGTAGCTACCGGAGTGGTATAAGAGTGGTCGGCCGCCTTGAAGTTCACCCGCCACGATCTCGCCGATAAAGATCTCATGATCGCCGCCTGGAAGAATGTCAACGACCTGGCAGTCGACGTACGCCAGACACTCTGCTAGGATCGGCGCCGCCGTTTTCGCCGCCGTGATACAGAGGTTAGAAAAGTCTTTCGGCCCTGGCGTCGCAAATCGGCGCGAAATGTCTTCTTGGTCATGCCGAAGTATGTTGATCGCGAAGCAGCGGTTTTTCTTGAGATAATCGAGCGTCATGGCCTGCTTGTCGACTGCCACGAGCACAAGCGGCGGATCAAGCGAGAGCGAGGCAACCGCATTGGCCGTCAGGCCATGCGTTCCTGCTGCGCCCCCAGTCGTCACGACCGTCACACCTGTGGCGAACTGACCCATGATCTGTCGTTGTTTCTTGCTATCGAATCTCATCATTGTGTCTCTAAAGTTGCTGGATGTCGCATGAGCTGGCACAGGTGCTGTCGAGCTGGTAATAATCGGCGGCGCGTCTTTCCTCGGCCGCAGCGGGCGCAGGCAATATTTGAGCCTCGTTACCAAGTAACGCGCCGAGGCGACGAGCCCAAAGGCGGGGGAGCGAAGCGCGGATACGCAACCATGATACACACCTAGGCGCCGGTTGGCCTTGATCAGCACATCCCAGATCATCAATGCCGACGAATGTTGTCCACCACCTGATGGACCGCATTGACTACCGTCGCCTCGACATCGTCTGCGAGAGGACGAGGCCAGGTACTGCCGAAGAACGCCTCGCCACCCTCGTAGCCTCCTTCCTTTAGAACTCGTACCGATGGGATGTATCCGAGCATATCATTGGCGTAAGCGGCAACCCAGAAGCTGCGGTTGTCGCCACCGAGCTCCTTTTGAAGACGAATGGCATAGTCAACCACCACTTCGCCCGAGAGCGCAACCACTGTCAAACGGTCTCCCAGCGCCATAGCCTGTGCAGCGTAGAATGGGTATTCTGTCGCAATTGGTTTGCCGCTCTCAATCATCTTGATCATTCGCGCCGCGTGTTGGCGGCGTCCCTGGTTCGGATCGTTCAGTAGCTTCTCGTATGACGTCCGGTCGGTCGGTCCACGGAAGCGAAGCGATGTTTCAGCGTAGGCCGTGCGCAGCGGTCCAGTCAGGCTAGTCATCCAAGTGGGATGATCGAGTACGAACTTAACCGCCCCGCCGAGTTCCTCGCCGTGCTCCTTGGCCATAGCGAGCGTGCCGAACGGATGCGGGTCGGCATCGCCGGCACAGCCCGTTACAAAAAGGGCCGTTACTCCTCGATAGTCGGCTTCGACCCGATCCTGAGCGTATCCCGCGAAATCGGCGGCTATATTCATCATGTCGGGTCGTAGCGTGGTGTTGTGGCACGCGTAACCGAATACGATCGCCAGCAGTTGGCCGTTTGCTTTCTGAACGCGCAAGATCGGTACACTCTCATCGGTTAGGCCGGCAGGGTTCTTGCCGAGCTTAATTCCATTCGCAGTTTGCTCGCGCCGGTTCATCGCGAAATGAGCCCTGCCGACGCCGAAGGAGAGGCTTACCGGCTCCATTCGGGCGAGTGCTTCGCCGATTAGGGCGACAATCTTGTCTTCGAGGCTCCTCGTATATGCGACATTGTTTTCAAAGCCGGACCGGGCTGGAGCACCCGGGCCGTCGGTTAGCTCGACAAGTGCCGGGCCGGCGTGATTGTGCGAGGCGAACAGGACGACATCCTCGCGCGGCAGGCCAAACCGGGTCGTGACCCGATCAGTCACACGTTTGGTGAAACTCCGGCGAAAGCCAATGATGTCGCAAGTTTCCACAACCAGTCTGTGATCGCGGGAATCGGTCAGGGCAAGCGCCTTGGCAAAGAGCGGATGATCGATGCCCTGCGACGGCGATGTCCGCGAGGCATATCCCGCCATTTGAACTGGTGCGGCGGGGGTGGTATCCGCCCGCGCCACGCCAGCCTTCCAGACGGCCGACTCGTCACCTGCGCCAAGCGCGCTCGGCGCATACGCCGCCACCAAAACGCTTAAGCAGAAAAGCTCTCTGACGGACCCTCGCATTTTGAATCTCTCCCCAGCAAGATATTCGAGCTGCAAAACAAACACCTCGCTGCTACTTTTGTTTTGGCTTAAGCGTAGTTTGGCCACGAGCACGGATCACCTCGCGTGTGGTATGGCATTGGCGCAATATTACCGGTTGCGCGGTCGGTGAGTCAGCGCGTAGAGATACCACCGGAGGTAGTGCGGGAGCCAGGCGCCGAGGCGAAACCTCGACTGGCCGGCGGAACGATCGGTCCATGTGGAGGGGAGCTCCGTGATCCGAGCGCCCCTGGCATACGCTTTGGCCGTGATTTCCAGGGAGTACGCGAAACCGCCGCTGCTCTCGATTGGGATATCACGAAGGACGCTCAGCCGGTACGCGCGGAATGCATTCGTTGCGTCGTGAGTCGGCCAGCCGGCTAGCCAGTAGAGGCTCAGTCCCGCGGTGCGCGACATCCAGCGCTTGAGCCATGGGCCACCGAGTTGACGGCCCCCCCGCACGTAGCGCGATGCGCAGACGATGTCGTAACCCTCGTTGCGGATCAATTCGACCATGCGGGGGATAACCGCGACGTCGTCGGAGAGGTCGGCCATCGTTACGACCACAACTTCCGCTCTAGCCGCGGTAAAACCGGCCCGAACCGCAGCGACGACCCCGCGGCCAAGTGTGTTCTTGACGGCCACCACGCCTGGGTACGCGGGAGCCATTTCCCGAAGCACGGGAAGCGTATCGTCTTCGTCGAAGTCGTAAACTATCAGCACGCGTTTCGAGAGCGGGACCTTCGCGTAAATTTCCGCCAGGGCGCACCCGATGTTTGGCCCTTCATTATACACGGGCATCACGAGATCGACTTCGGCGGTCGCCGCCGGTTCCGAAGCCATTAGATGCCTCCCGCCTCGAATTGTGGCCCCCTCGCAGCAACTCTTCGATCAAGTAGCCGGCGATGAACCCAGATAAACCCCTGACACGGATTTTCACGTCAACGCTGCGCCTTTTCCGAAAAGGTTCCAGACGTCGACGACCGGCTTCCCTTCTGGCAGCACCAGTGCCCTGTACGCGCGATGGGGAGCGCCCACGACCAGCAAGTCGGAGCGCTCGATCAATTCGGCAACCGTGAGAAACGTGGGATCCTTGATGAACGGATCGGTGCAGAAGACGCCAGCCGATTCGTATTCAAGTATTTTGCGAAGCTTATACGAGAGCGACTCTCGCGGGTCGTCGCTTTCGGCCTTGAACGCCATACCCAAGATGCCAGCCCGCATCTGCCGGAGCGGATGTCGCGCCTTGATGTGGCGGACGACGAAGTTCGGCAGGCCCTCGTTAATCAACATCGCGGCATGGCCAAGCAGGAAGTTGTTGTCGTTCGCCGCTGCAAGTTGCATCGTATCTTTGAACAAACATGGACCGGCTGCGAAACCGCTGCGCGGGATGCCTGCCAAGCGAGGGTAGTCGCGGGTCATTGCGTCAAAGACACGGTGGAAATCAATGCCTGTGTCAGTGGCCATCATAAAGAACTGGTTGGCGGTGGCGAACTGGATGTACCGCCAAGCGTTGGTAAAGACCTTCGTCAGTTCAGCCTCTCTGGGCGTGAGTCGAATGATCGACGGCGCAATGCGCAAAGAGCGCCGCCGCCGCGTCCTCAGCTCGGCGGTCGCAACCAGAGACGATCTGTGGGAATGTGCGGATTTCCTCGAGTGCGTAGCCCTCCGCCACCCGCTCCGGGCAGAACGCGACCGAGACGTCGAGTCCTGATGACACCAACAGCTCGCGAACTTTTTCCGTCGCTCCCGGGAACACGGTGCTGCGCAGGATCACACACTGGCCCTCGACGAGGTGACATCTCAGGTCGACAAAGAATCGGCGTAGCGTGTGAAATGTGGGGTTGAGGTGCTCGTCAACGGGCGTCCCAATCACGACCACGATGTGCTCCGCCTCGCTTACGGGTTGGGCGTCGCAGGTTACTTCCAGCGACTTGCCGATGACCCGTTGGAGGATCGGCTCCGCGCCCGAATCTAGAAACGGCATCCGTCCGCTATGGATCATCTCTACAGCGTCGTGGTCGATGTCATAGATCCCGACGCGCAGACCCGCTTGCGCGAACGCTAGGGCAAGGGGTAAGCCGACGTGGCCGCACCCGCCGACCACACACACGTCAAGCCGAAACCTATGCAAGAGTCGACAACTCCAACGGCCATCACGCTGCTCAGTTCGAACCGCCGCATGCCGGAGAAAGGAGGACCATGAACGATTGCTTCAGGGACACAGCAGGGTGATCTCGTCGACGGTGAATTCGCAGGCTTGGTTGTCCGGCTGGAGCCAGAACTCCTTCACGTCGTCGTCAACCCAGATCATTGTAACGCGACTGCGGCCGCTCGGTAGTGCCCAATTGGAATACGATTGTCCGAGTGCCGATTTTGAGCTTGTGCGAGACGTCCACCAGATTCGGAAGCGGGCTGGTCCACCGACTTTGTTTGCGTGTGAATATCTGAGGCGGATTCCGGAGACGGTCTCGGCCCGAGGCAGAACATAGTGCAAGAAGGGGTCGACCCCCGTGACGTGAGCAGTTCCATTTTCCCAGCGCGCAGCCGAACGTCAGACGGGATCACTGGCACGTCGATCTCTCGGAAGGCGGGGTTAGGTCGGATGATGCCGAAGACACCGATGCGGGCCTTCTGGAGCAACGTGAGCTCATCGGCAAGCACATCTTGAGATGGGTGCAAGAACGGCGCGTACCGTTTGGCGAGTCGGTAAATCGGCTCCCCCGCCCGAACGTCCCTCTCGAAGTTGTCGACTAGCAATGCCACCCTCCTCCCTCCCTCGATCGCGTCGCGCGCGGTCGGCCAGAGGAGCACGAGCATGGCGGTTAGCACAAAGCTCAGAACGACCCGTCGGATTACCGCAGAAGTATACAAATCAAACGTGAATATGAATATCATCCAGACAGGAACGACGAGCGTGAAGTAACGCGGCTCGAAACCAGCGTACTCACCAGACCCAGCGCGCCCCCAACCAATCCCCAGCGCGAGCGAACCCATGGCGCCGAGCGCACAGGAGGCCGAAGGCACGAGATCGCTCACGGGCCGGGGCGATCATGATGGCGCGAACAAGTATCAAGACAGTCGCGCCGACCGCTATCAAAGCGGTTAATCCGGAAGCCGGCCAGAGCCGACGAGCCTCTGTCCCGAACATCAGGCTTATGAACTGGAGGCTTGTCCGAAGCGCGGGCGTAAGCGCTGTGGATGTCGGGTGAGGCGCATAGCCGTGATAATCAGAAAAGTACAAGATCGCAAGCACGATGCCAGGAACCGCCGCTGCCATGACGGCAAATGCCGAAAACCGCACTCGGAGAGACCCTGAGACCCGGTGAGCCAGAGACGCGGCAAGCAGCCAGCAGACAAACGCAGGGACGAGCGCCACACCGTTCGCCCCGCAAAGAGTGAGCGCTACCAAGCAGACGCCGCCTGCTGCTGCGAAGAGCGGCCCTGGCCAGGCTGGACATGATACGATCAGCAGGATGAACGCACCGGCGATCACCGTCGACAGCACGAACTGCAGTTGCCAGCTCCAAAGAAGGTTGGTCGTGTTGGCCGGGTTCAGCAGGATAAGCGGAAAGAGCAAATCGTACGTTCGAGAGCCCCCAGGACGCCGCCCGGCGACAATGACAGCCGCGCCGGCGAGGATCGCCAGCGCCGCGCCGTTGAAGAACATTCCCGCGCGAAAGTCATTGCCACTGAGGCGAAGAAGAATCAAAAGGATCAGCCTCGGCAGCGGGACCCGGTGTTCGTTGTGAAAAGACCAGAGCCACTCGATGGTCAGCCGGCGCGCGCCAGCCAGCACGTCGACCACGTCGAAATCGTCCCAGATCGGGAGCTTGGGCCCGCAGAATGCGACCAGCGTGAGTGTCAACGCCGTCATGATAACCCAGCCGGCCCACACTAATATCCAGGCACCTGGCTCTGCATCCGGAGCTTGTTCTGACGGGACCACCGTGTCATCCTGAGTCACAATGTCCAAAGCGAAACCCCCACTGGGTCGTCACCCGCGAGTAATCTCGAGTTCTCCGGGATCAACGGGGTTATTCCTTAGCCATCACCTTTTGCTCGAACTTGACCTTGAGGCTGCGATTCCTTGATCGTTGGACCGCGTTGGCAATCTGGCGGCGCAAGCTGGGATCGTAGCGGTAGATCAGGAGCGCCGAAAGCGCCGCCAACGCAGATCGCTCTGATCCATTCGCGACAAGCTCCAGCAAGAATTCGTTGGCCGCGGGCAGGCGCAGCATGGCCATCGCCACGTAGATCGTCTCGTTCGAGCTGACCTGATGATTCTGCCAGTGGCTCCGAAGCAAGTCGAACGCCTCCGGAATGCGCGACCGCGCCAGAGCGAGCATCGCTGCTTCGCTCATGGCACTCTCCGAAGAGTCAAGGAACTGGGTGACAAGGGGTAAACTCGGCTGCGGTGCCGCCTTGAGCAGCCCGAGCAGGCACTCGGAGACGACATCTGGCTCTTTATCTCCGATGCGCGTTTTGAGCCGCAGCAGCAAAACCGCCGCTTCGGTGCCTTGATCGCCCAGAGCCTGCGCTGCTGCGAGCCGCACCTCTTTGCATCGATCGACAAGCGCGTCGGCAAGCAATGGCAACAACCCACGGTAACCGAGGCGCGCAAGGGCGAAAACGGCGGCCGTGCGCAGCGGCGCAGCCGTATCTTCCTGGCCACCCCACACCGGTTCGAACTGCACGTGGTTAACGGCGCCGAGAAACAAGTCCACTCCATCGTGTTCTCGTTTGTCGAGCGCCTGGACGATCGCGATCTTGGCGCGACACAGCTTGTCAGTACTGTCAGGGTCTACCATGAACCGCGAAAAGGCAGCATGTAGGTCACCGCACAGGCCGGCGTACCTGCTGTCACTGGCAATATCTGCCGCCGCCGCGACGACGAGATTAGACTTGTCGCCCAGTGCTAAACGCAGCGCGGCCGTGACGTCGCTAGATGGCTCGAGATCACGCAGATGGCGAATTGCGGAGAGCTTGTCGTCAAGGGATAAGCGCTTGCCCATGTTAGTGGCAATGGCGTTGGGGAGAGATCGCCGGTAGTCTGTGAAGTGACGTCAGCACTTACAGCCGGGCGACACGAATCGAAATCAGTTGCACCACATTACCGAGTCGCCTTCGGTTTCTGATAAACCCGGACGTAGTTGACCAGATAGCGCTGGGGAAAGATGCTGTCGTCGATTCCTTTCTGTCCGCCCCAATCGCCGCCAATGGCGAGGTTCAGGATGAGAAACTGGTTCGTGTCATACGGCCAAGCGTCTGCGCCGCTGTGCTCGTTGCGGAAGGTAAAGTACTTGTGCTTGTCTACGAAGAAGTCGATCTTCTCGGCGTCCCATTCGATCGCGTAGACATGGAACGTGTCAGAGGCATCGGATACCGAGATCTTGTCGCCTTTGCCTGTACTGACGGAATGGTTGTATTTGCGGGTATGAACATTAGCATGCACAACTCCGGGCTCGAAGCCGACAAACTCCATGACGTCGATCTCGCCGCAGGCGGGCCAGCCGACCCGGTCAAAGTTTGTCCCGAGGGTCCAAATCGCGGGCCAGGTGCCCCGACCAAAAGGAAGTTTAGCGCGGGCCTCGATTCGGCCGTAGGTCCATTCACCCTTGCCACGACTTGTGAGCCTCGCTGATGTGTAGTCAGCCTTTTGCGCGGCAACCTTGCCTCGTCCTGCAGCTTTCGATCGTGGCGCGGGGCTTGAGTACTTTTCTTTTCGCGCTTCGATGATCAAAACACCGTCTTCGACGCGCGCGTTCTCGTTTCGGTCGCGTGTGTAAAACTGCTTTTCGTGATTGGCGATGAAGCCGGTTTCGTAGCTCCACTTGGCTGGGTCTGGCAATCCAGGCTTATCGAACTCGTCGCTCCAGACGAGCTTCCACTCGTCAGCGCACGCTACCGAGGCGGCACCGACCACGACGAACAACGCGATCAGCGGTTTCATGGATCGCTCCTCTCGCAACGTGGGCTGAACGGAGTTCTCATGATCATAATGCGCCGAGCGCGGCATCGGCTATCATCGGGTGGGAGCAAAGAAATGCAGCAGCCCCCCAACTTTCTGGCTTGATAAGATCGTCTGCCGTGAAGTAAGCTGGCGTCAACGAAGCGCGTTCGACAGCATGGGTCTTGCCGGTTCGCGCGGTAGTTCGCTGTTCAAGGGCAAGGAGACGGAACTTTTCCTCCTTCCCGCATTGGCCGAGGATTTCGACCACTCAGCCGATCCCGGCCGACCATGTCTCTGATCAGTGGTTGGCAAGAAACCGCCAATAAACACCATCCGGCGCAGGAGCACGTCTGCCAGGTAGAGCGCGGTCGAAACAGCCATCCTGTGCTATTTCACGCACGCTCTCGCTCTTTTATGCCGTGTCGCTCAAAAAGACTGATAGCTTCCCGCAATCGAGTATACTTGCTCGCAAGACATGACAGTCCAGAGCGCGCATCCTGCGTGAACTCTCTGGGAGAATACCAAGAGTCGCAACTTGAGGCTCGCCGCAACCGTCGGTGAGTGCATCCATGAACTGGCCACTGGGAAAGCCCACGACGATAGGCAGCACTATTGTTCGCCCGGACCGGAAGAGGCTTCGCGCCCTTATCGACCAAGCGACAAGCGACAGCGTGGACGAAAGCGACGAGCACGCCGGCTTACTCAGCATGATCCGCGAGGAAGTTACGTGTCCTTTCCGTGCGCGGGTCCAGGGTGAAGAGGTTGAATGCATCCACTTCGAATGGCCCAAGAACGGCTACGGGCTCAATGCCGTTTGCAAGTCCAAAGCCAAAACTCGCGTTGTGGATATCAGCATGCTTGAGTGGGTCGATCCAAAGCCAAACGGCCATGAGTGGATCGACGCGTATTTCGCTTGGCGGGATCTCGTTGGCTGATCGCTGCAAGATCTCTTTTGCCGGTCAAGCCAACCGTTTCGGAACGACGAACGGCGCGCGATAAGGCCTGGTGAGTAACTCATTGGCCTGGGCATCGCCGACGAAAGATTCAGTCGCGCCGTCGAGAGTCAGCTTCCGGCCCAAGCGGTAGTTGAGTCCATCAAGCGCGACACCGTTTTGCTTGAGGTGCTCTTCCATTCGGGCGAACGCTTCGTAGCCTTCCTTGTCGTCACCGAAGGCGCCTCGCTTGCTGAATGGCACTTCTTGCCCGAGCCGGTACGAGATATTCGCCAGGTGGCAGAGTGCGGCAGAATAGTGCCCCTCGATGATGTCGGCGTTGAGATCGTCGGTCTTCCGGCTGCGCACCGCCGCGATGAAGTTGCCAAAGTGGTCGCCGCCGGGACCGCGTTCGACGCTGCCGTTGAGCAAGCTCGAAAGGGAGACGGGCCTGCTCTGGTGCTTGGGGAAGAATCGGGGAGGTCCATTATTGCCTCCGGCGATGATCCCTTCTTCGAGGTGCGCGATATTGCCGATTCTCTCGCCATTAAACTCACCGCTGTTTAGCCCGCGCACCTCGAAGAGGAGCTGACTATCGCCGTAGTCCATTATGCTGATCTGAGAGTTGGCGGTCTGGCCTTGGTCGGTGTAACCGAACCGGCCACCCAGGCTCAAGACGGTCTTGGGAAATGTTGCGCTGGCTCCGGGCGCGCTTGAGCTCGCCGCTGGAATCAGCCAGCGCGCCTTGTCCATTTCGTGCACGCCTTGGTTACCAATGTCGCCGTTGCCAAAATCCCAGAACCAATGCCAGTTATAATGCACCAGATTGCTGTGAAAGAGCTGCTGCGGGGCAGGACCGAGCCAGATGTCAAAATCAAGCTGAGCGGGCGGTGCCGCGACCGGCTTCGAGCCAATGCTGCCGCGCGGTTTGTAACATAGCGCCCGCGAGACCAGCAATTTGCCCAGCTTGCCTGAGTGGACGAGAGCGACAGCCTTGGCCCACTCACGGCTCGACCGGTTTTGAGTACCGTGCTGGACGATCCGGCCGTATCTCCGTGCGGCTTCGACAGCGATCCGACCCTCATGGATGTTGTGGCTGCACGGCTTTTCGACATAGACGTCTTTACCCGCCTGGCAGGCCCAAATCGTGATCAGCGCATGCCAATGATTTGGGGTCGCGACTGACACGGCGTCGACAGTCTTCTCGTCGAGCACGCGGCGGATGTCTTGCACGGTCGCCGGGGCACGACCTCCACGGTTCTCGATCTCCCTAATCTGCTTTTTAAATGTGCGAGTGTCGGGATCAACGAGACGGGTAATCTCGACGCCTGCCATTTTCGTGAACGCACTGACGTGCGCGCCACCACGGCCATTAAGTCCAGCCACCGCGATGTGGATCGTGTCGTTGGCCCCAATGACCCGTCCCGACGATTTGGTCCCGCCGATCGCGAATCCAGCTCCAACGCCAGTAGCGGCAAGGGTTCGATCGATGAACTGGCGACGACTCAGGTCCCGCTTCGAATTCGACATCGCTCTGGCTCCTCACAATGAAGTGCTTGGCACCGATCCGAGAACGGTCGACGTTCAACGAGAGTTTAATACACATCGATTATGCCACGTCCAGTGACGGGTTCCCAGACAGTCCCGCGCGCGGAGAACCGTGGTTGGACCGGGTCTTGGATTCTGATGCGTTGGCTCGAGCCGACGACAGGGCCGCCTCGGTCTTACCAGAAGTTACGAATGGTCACGCCCAGCCAGTCGTCCGTGCGGAAGGGTGTAAGCGGCAGACCTAGAGTGCTGTAGACGTTGCACACGGGATTGTCAGCCCAGGCGTAGCGAACGGCAACCGGGTGCAACACGCTGTCGGACCAGACCTCGATCGTGGCAGGCCCCACGATTCGGGCCTTGGCCCAGACGAACTTGCGGTCGTCGCCGGCGACGGCAAAACCACGCGGCTCGGCGACGTCAGCGGCTTTCAAACCAGTGCCAACGTGGTCAAACTGAAGAAGGACCTTATTGCCGTTCTGTTGGAGCGCCTTGAACCTTGGGCTTTCACAGGCAACGTGCAGGCCGTAGTCCCGCGCGAGCGCCCATCGCGCTAGCCGATTGGCGACATCTTGCTTGTTCCTGGGATGGATGTCCTGGGCTTCGCCCAGATCAATAATCACCGCCTGGCCCGTCTTGGGAAGGTTCAGCGTCATCGTCTGGGCCTCGCGGAGCTCGGCCCAGGCACTCTCTTTAGGCTCTAACGCTTCGGGAAGAAAGTCGGCAAGCTGGGCCCAGTAGAATGAAAAATCTCCCTGCCCCCACTCATCGCGCCAGCTCTTGATCAACAGGGGAAACAACTCACGGTACTGGTAAGCCCGGCCCGCGTTGGATTCTCCCTGATACCAGATGACACCACGGATGCCGAAGCCGACGGTCGGCTTGAGAACACCGTTATAAATGTTGCCTGGCCGGAAGTTGCCGCGCATCAAATTGCCGGGGTTCTCGGGCTCTGGAGGTGGCTTCTCACCCTCGGTCTTGGCCTGCGCGACCGCCGCGCGCCACATGGACATCTTCGATTCGTACTCGGCTTTGGCGCGCGGGTAGTTGTTTTCGAGCTCCTCCCAATGCCTGAGGAGCGGGGCGAATTTCTGGTCGGCTGCCAGCAGATCGCGGCGAATCCAGGCTTCGCACGCAGAGCCGCCCCATGCGTTATTGATCAGACCGACCGGCACATCGAGGGTCGCGTGCAATCGGCGCCCGAAAAAGTAGCCCACGGCCGAAAACCCGCCGACCGTATCGGGACGACACACCTGCCACTTGCCAACAAAGTTCTTCTGCGGCTCTTGCGTGCCGAGCTGGGGGACCGAGATCAACCGGATCCGCGGCTGGTTGGCAGTATTCATCTCAAGGTCAAAGTCCTTGGCGGCGGCCACGGGCCACTGCATGTTCGACTGACCCGAGCAGATCCACACTTCTCCCACGAGCACGTCATCAAGCTCTAGCGTATTCTTGCCCTGCACCGACAGTGTGTACGGACCACTAGACTGCATCGGGTCGAGCATGACTTGCCACGACCCGTCGCCGCCCGCCTTGGTGCTGTGGGTTTGTCCGTTGATCTTGACGGTGACTTCCTCACCGGGATCGGCCCAACCCCAGATGCGATCTTTCTGATCGCGTTGCAGCACCATGTGAGGCCCAATGATTGTCGGCACCCTAATGTCACCCAGCGCCTTCCTTTGCGGCCCAGCCATGAAAACCAAGCACGCAACGGCTGCGGCAACGCCGCGAACAAGCCTCGACCCGCAACCGAAAGCCATCGGTATGTCCTTTCGAGAGGTCATTGATCAGGCGCTGGTGATCGAGCGATGAACTCGAGCGATTTCTCGATCAGGATCTCGCCGGTCATCTCACCCAGTGACGTTCGAGACACGTAGTCGTAGCGCGGAAAACTCTGGAAGTCGACTTTCGTCAAGATGTATCCGAATGCTTCGTTCGTGAGACCGAAGAGGAGGTTGTGCTTGCCGCGCATCTTGCGCTTGAGATAAAAGCCGATGTTCGGCAGGGCCTCGCCGGGGATCGTCAAGATTTGGGCGTCCCCTAGATTGACCAGATTGATTCGCGCATGGATCGAGCGATCGTCGTTGTGTGGATACTTGAGTGGCGAGCCCATGATAACACCCCACATCGGCGGCGATTCGACCGGAAAGCGGACTGAAATCGAGTCGCAGAAGAGATTCGGGTCTGGTTGGGACGGGGCATCTTTGATCATTCGCATGGCCTCGTCGGCCATGAGGTGGCCGATGCGCTGGCACTCGCCCCAGCTTCGTGAATCGTTCCAGTAGCCGCGCTCGGGGTCCCGCGGTTGGTCGAGGATGCGGTTGTCGGCCGTGACCATTCCGCCTTGAGCACTGTTCATGAACAGGGCCAGACCACCGGATTGCGATTCTAGCTTTTCGCAAAGAGGGCCGACCAAGTCAGGGCTGAGGATGCCAATCTCGTTGCCCAAGACCTCGGGATGAATGGCGTAATTGACGAGCGTGGCAATCGTCTTGCCCTGAAGGCCGACCGCCTGGATCACGCTCATCCGCCGGTCGTAGAGGTCGGGTGCGTAGTAGTTGTAGGCGATCCTCCCGTGTGCTTCGCCCGTCGCGATCCTGACCGAAGCTGGCTCGAGCCGGTCGATGGCTTCGTTGAGCGCCTCTGCAACCTTTTCGCAAACAAAGTCCATGTACTTGAGATCGCCGGTGTGTCCTCCGTTACCGTCGGGAAACGCATAACAGTCTGGCGCACTGTGCGTGTGCGTCGAGCCAATGAGTATGTTATTCGCCGGAATGCGGTTCACTTTGGCGCGCACTCGATCGGCGAGCACCGACGGAAACCCAAGGAGGTCAAGCGCGACCACGCCAACGGAAACATTCCCCTTTTGAAACACGATGGCCCGCGCTGTGAGCTCGCCACGTTTTTCGCGGGTCGGCTTGGGTACTCCCATGCCACCGGAAACTGGCAAGAGCGGGTCAGGCGTAATTACGCGGACCGCTGCGCCGACCCGAATCTCGGCGCGCACGGCGGGTAAGTCCGCGAGCACGCCCAAACAAGTACACAAGACGCAGAATATTCGTCTCACGGCCGACGCTCCCTGGTTGTAAGCGATGAAGGTCTCTGTCTCGACAACTGTAACGATCGGGAAGAAGCCGTCAACGACCTGGTGCGACGTCGCCCGGCCCGATCGACGTGAACTTGAGAAAGCCAGGGTTCCATGCAATACTCACTTGAAATCAACCGTTTGAGGAGATTCGCTGATCGAAGACCCATGAGGCGACTCTTATTTCTCGTTCTGGCTTTGCTGTCGTCAAGTCGGATAGAGGCGTCCGAGAATCCGAGCGAGTGTGCCGGGCTACAATCGGCGCCAACCAGACATTTTCGCGCAGGCGCCTGCTCAATTGATGTCTCACCGCGGAATCTTCCCGTCCTCGTAAACGGTGGCTTCCTCCGAAGCCAGGCCATGCGGGTTGGCGATCCATTGAGCGCCAAAGCGCTCGTCCTGGACGACGGCGTAATTCAAGTGGCCATCGTCGTCGTCGACAGTTGCATGATGCCGCGCGAGCTGCTTGACCGCGCCGAAGCGCTCGCACAGAAGCGGACGGGCATTCCTATCGAGCGAATGCTCATTTCGGCGACGCATACTCACTCGGCCCCCGCGGCGATGGGTGCACTAGGCTGTCCAGCCGATGCGAACTATACGGTGCAGTTGCCAGGTTGGATTGCCGCGTCGCTTGAAGGCGCGGCCAAGAACCTTGAGCCGGCTCGCATTGGTTGGAACGTGGTCGATGATCACGCCCACACTTTTTGCAGACGCTGGATCCGGCGTCCCGATAAGCTGCTGGATGACCCGTTTGGTCAGCGCAGCGTCAGAGCGAACATGCACCCGGGCTACCAGAGCCCCGACGTGATCGGGCCTGCCGGGCCCGTTGATCCGGCTCTGACGGTGCTCTCGGTCCAATCGAAAAGCGGGCGGCCCATTGCGGTCGTCGCCAACTATTCGATGCATTATTACGGAGCCGAGCCGGTTTCCGCCGATTATTTCGGCCGATTCGCCCGAGCACTCGCGGTCCGTATCGGTGCCCAGGCAGTCACACCGCCGTTTGTCGGGATCATGTCGCAAGGCACTAGCGGTGACCTGATGTGGATGGATTACGGTAAGCCGCGTCAAGACCAAGGAACCGATGCTTACGCGGCGAATGTCGCAATGGCTGCGCACCGAGCATATCAGTTGATCAGGTACCACGATTGGGTTCCGCTCGCGGTGGCCGAGACCTCGCTCACTCTCAGCCGGCGCGTTCCGGACCGCGCACGCTTGGAGTGGGCGAAGGCAGTCGTGGACCGGATGACTGCGGACGCGCTAAAAAATGGCCAAACTCCCGCGCCGAGCACGCTTCCCGAGGTATACGCGCAAGAAGCCATGTTTCTGCACGACGAACCTCGGCGGGAATTGAAGCTTCAGGCAATCCAAATCGGCGAGCTCGGCATCACCGCAATCCCGAACGAGGTATTCGCGATCACGGGACTGAAAATCAAAGCGCAAAGTCCGTTCGATACGACGATCAACATCGAGCTGGCCAATGGAGCAGAAGGCTACATCCCACCGCCCGAGCAACACACACTCGGCGGTTACACAACCTGGCCGGCCCGGACGGCGGGGCTGGAAGTCCAAGCCGAGCCCAAGATCGTTGCGACCGTTCTCAGATTGCTTGAGCAAATCGCAGGCAAATCTCGCCGCGCGTTGTCCACGGCGAATGGTCCGTACGCAACCGCCATCAATACTTCTCGGCCAATGGCGTATTGGCGGCTCGACGATATCCAGGCGCCGATCGCGCTTGACTCCACCACGAATCAGCGAAATGCCCGCTTCGAAGACGGCGTTGCATTCTACTTGCCAGGAGTGTCTTTCCCAGGCCTTTCGGCCGGCGGATCAGTCAATCGCGCGGCGCATTTCGCCGGCGGCCGTCTCGAGGCGGCGCTTGACGGCATCGGTGAGAATTACACTTTCGAGCTCTGGTTCTGGAACGGTATACCGGCAGACATTCGCCCTGTTACTGGGTACATCCTTTCGTTCGGTACCGAAGAAAATAACAACACATCTGCGATCAGGCTTGGAATTGGCGGGCGCACCCGTGGTGCTGGCCAGCTTTTCCTCTCGTGTGGCCCCGAGACGGGAGAGTTCGTGAATGGGAAAACGAAGCTCGGTCTTAAGACCTGGCACCACGTCGCGCTCGTGCGCGATCAAAAGCGCGTCTCGGTTTTCTTGGACGGCAATTCCGAGCCGGAGCTCTCTTGCGAGGCCGACGCTCATGCACGCCGTCGATCACTTGAGCTTTTCATTGGTGGCAGCAGCGACAGATCGTTCACTTTTGAAGGCAAAATCGACGAGGTAGTCGTCTTCGATCGCGCGCTGCCAGCGCCTGAGATTGCGGGGCACGTTCGGACGGCCCATCAAGAAGCACATGCCCAGCGGCCGTTGCGCGGGGAAGTCGACCACGAATTTCGCGAATCTCGCAAGTCTCGGCAATAAGATGCCATTGGCATCAGACATGCCGTTCGGCCAGAGCTCGTGCGATGAGCATCTTGACGGGCTGTCCAAGCGGGGTGTTGCTAATTGGTTTTGTTGCTCATATCGTGAGACTTCGTCAGCGAGGAATCTCAGCCGGCCGTTATGGATGAGTTATGGGCCGTACGATGTCATCACACAAACATAACCCAGGGCAAAAGAGGGGGACATTTCGATGATGCGTAAGATTGAGCTAGCACAGTGGGTTGGAGTTCTGTTTCTTGCGGGCGCGCTGGGTACACCCGGGGCTAGTCGAGGCGACGACAAGCCTGGTGCCAAGGGCGTAGATGCCAAGACGGCATTTGCTAAAATCAAGACCCTGGCAGGCACTTGGACTTGCCAAATCTCGGGTGAGCACCAGGCGGCCGACAATAAGGAAAAGGGAGAAAACCACCCGAGCGGGTCGACCGTCGTTTACAAGTTGACCGGTGCCGGCAGTGCCCTCGTCGAGACGCAATTCCCCGGTTCAGACCACGAAATGGTTTCGGTATACCACCTTGACGGTGATGAGCTGCGGATGACTCATTATTGTGCGGCGGGAAACCAGCCAAGGGTCAAGCTCGACCGGGTCAACTCCACTCCAACGAATCTGATTTTTGTCTTTGACGGCGGTTCCAACCTTGACGCTCAAAAAGACATGCACATACACGGTCTCGAGATCACATTCCACGACGATGGCAAGGTTACCAGTGCCTGGGAAGCATTCGTGGGCGGCAAGAGCGCAGGCAAGACATCGTTTGCGATGAGCAAGCAATGATCCTTGAATTCAACGGTTCAACCAACCGACCATTGTTTTGGTAACCAGCTCGGCGGCATCTTGCTGCACGAAATGGCCCGCCCCGGGTATCGTGACGAGCGTCAGATCATTGTCGAGCCAATTCCACGTGTCGTTCAGCACGCCGGGCAACAGCGCCTGATCCTTGAGCCCGTGAATCAAGAGGACGGAGCATTTAACCGGCGGGAACTGCGGTGATGCCGGCTGCGCGGAAGAGCGGTCTGTCGCTTGGGCAGGCATGCGCGGGTAGTTGGCTTTGTAATAGTTGAGCATTCCATCGAGTGACGATCGCTTGAATGCTGCGCGATAGACGTCGCGGGCCTGTGGGTCTTTGACCCAGCCCGATAACATATCTGTCGAGATTTTTTTAGCCGCGTCCGGTTTCTGGAAATCGCGGGCATACTGACTGTTCTTCTGCTGATTAGGGTTGGTGGCCAGCTCGCGCAAGAGTCCGCGGGGGTGCGGCAGGTTCAGCACGATTAATCGGTCGGTCAATTCGGGATGGGTCATTGCGAACGTCCAGGCGACTAAACCGCCCCAGTCGTGACCGACGATCACCGCCTTCCCGTCTCCGAAATGCTTGACCACCGCAACCAAATCGCCGACGAGCTTGTCGGTCTTGTAGTTCTCAACCCCCTCGGGCTGACCGCTGAGGTTGTAGCCACGCTGATCGATCGCGACGACATGGAATCGCTTGGCGAGCGCTGGCATCTGAGCTCGCCAGCTATACCAAAAGTCGGGAAACCCGTGGATCAGCACCAGGAGTGGATTTTGCTTGTCGCCCAGGCTCACGTAATGGATCTTGACGTCGCCCGAATTGACGAATCCCTCGGTCGCGTCGGGCAGCAGGCTCGATGCCGGAACAGGCGGATCGGTCGCTTGCTCGCCGGCGAGAGCCGAAATCGCCAAGAGTATGCTGCCGATTGCAAGAAACGCCCTCTGGGCAATGCCGCTCCTCAGTTTGGGCACCAGGCTATGGTCTGTGCTCATCCGATAGTCTCCCGGAATCCGGCCACCGCAAGCTGAATTCGTCTGGATCAGGACCATAGTTTACCCGGTGACACATCGTGGGGCGCTAAGAAAACGCCAAGCGCATCCGTTATCTCGCGATGGGGCGGTTCTTTCTGCGGTGAGCGCGCCCATGACCGCTTTTGAACAGCGATGCAACCAAAGATTAGCCGGTTGTTTTGTCGATTCAGCGTGGCGCGCTCCGGCAGCCCTCTGAGCCGTGCAGTTTCGCCGGGAGCGGCCAGCCTGTTGCCGTCGAGCGATTGACGGCTATAATCCACGGAGCATCGACCAGTCGTCGCTACGACCAAGGTTTGCCGAACCGTCGAGTCCCGACGGGCTTGGCGGTTCAACGGAGGGAACGATAACTCTGTGTCGGTACAGGACCAAGCGAGTAAGGAGGACACGACCATGCGCTGCATCCTGAGTTTGTGCGTTGTCTTTGCCGTTGGCAGTTTCGCGTGGAGCGCGGAACAAGACCCGGTAGCCGGGGCGTCCGGCTACCAAGCTCCGGCAGTGACTACGACGACTCCTCCCCTCCCCGCTACGGGGACGCCCACGTTGCCCACGATCTCCCCCTCGGGCGTGTACAACGCGGGCACAACGTCGCCCACGATGATGGCTCCCACGGCAGCACCAAGCGTGACTAGCCCGGGAAGCTACACGACAATGGCCCAGCCGTCGAACATGATGTACGGGCCGACTACCAATCGCGGTCTTTTCGGCCGCAGGATGTTCCGGATCTTCGCGCCAAGCAACTCCGGCACTGTGATGAATCCGAGCCCGGCTTACACTTCACCGATGGTGACGTACACCACGGCTCCAGCTCAGATGACTTATGCGCCGGTAGCCCAGACCTACTACTACACGCCGGTGGGTCAGTCAACCTACACACCGGTGCGTCGCGGGTTGTTCGGTCTTGGTCTGTTCCAAGGCCGGCGTCGGCAAATGCTTGTTCCGGCATCCACGGCGCCGACCTACACGACCGCGACGCCGGTGACGTACTACTATTACTCCACGACGCCCGCTACAGTCGCGACGGGAACGATACCCGCCGCAACAACTCCGACGTACAGCGAGACCATGTTTACGGCTCCCAATCAGCCTTCGAACGTGACTCCCGCGGGTACCACGCCTGCCGGGTCGCTGCCGGCCGCGACTACGCCATCGGGCACGTCCGGTCTAGGCACTCCACCGGCGCCGCCACCGACGCCGCGAACGCCTCGCAGCTAACCGTGAGCCGAACGCAGCGGTCGCGCTGCCCAGCACGACCCAACGTTGTGATTCTCCGGGGCGGGTTGTTTAGCCCGCCCCGGAATCACCAACAGTCCGCCCGACCCATTGGTCGTTCTTGCGATATTCCGTTCGGCTCCGTCGGTCGGCCGGTAAATGACACGTCGAAACTATGCCGCTCAAGCTCTGGCGGCGTGCTCTGCCTTGTGTGGTGAGCTCGCTCGTTCGCGGGCTTGAATTCGCATGCGCAGGCTGCGCCGGGGCCGCAGTGTGATCGACGGCATAAGCTCGAGGTTCTGCCCGGGCTCGAGAACAACGCGATAGCGGCTGGCGATTGTGGCCAGAATCAGCACGGCCTCCATCATGGCGAAATGGTTGCCAATACATATTCGCGGGCCATCGCCGAAGGGGAAATAAGCGCATCGCGGCAGGCGCTTGATCAGGTCGTTGTCCCAGCGCTCGGGCAGAAAGGATGCCGGGTCGTCAAACCAGCGGCCGTCGCGATGCATAAGCCACTGAACCAGTAAGAGCTGAGTTCCTTTGGCAACGTAGTAGCCGCCGATCTCGCAGTCGGCGAGCGCTTCGCGGGCGATCGCCCAGGCCGGAGGGTACAATCGCATTGCTTCGCGCACGACCCACTCAGTATAGCGAAGGTTCGGAACGTCGGCGGCGTTTGGAAGGCGGTCGCCAAGGATCCCGTGCAGCTCATTCGCTAGACGAGCGTCAGCCTCCGGCGATTGCGACAGCAAGTAGAACGTGTAAAACAGCGCCAGGGCCGTCGTCTCGTGGCCGGCGAGCACCAGTGTGACCACTTCATCGCGGAGCTGCTTGTCGGTCATACCGGTACCATCTTCGTCGCGCGCGGCAAGCAGGCGAGATAACAGGTCGCCGGTATCGCGGCCGTCGGCGCGTCGCGCGCGGATGATCCGATAAATGATCTCGTCGATCCTGCTGATCGCGTTCCAGTAGCGTCGGACCGATGGCAAGGGCAAGTAGTCAATAGCTTTGAACCACCGCGCCGGGCTCGCGAAGTGGTTCATGACAATTCCAAGCGACTCGCCGATAACTGCTGCCTCGGTGGAAAGCTCGGCGTCAAACAGCGTCCTGGCGACGATTCCCAGCGTCAACCGCATCAAGTCTCCATGGACATCGCGCACTTGATTGGACTGCCAGCCCGCCAGCATTCGATCAGTATGCTCGACCATCGTTTGCCCATAATGATCGATCTGTTGGCGCTGGAATGCCGGCTGCGCGAGCTTGCGCTGCCGCCGCCATAGCGAGCCCTCGCTCGTGAGCAAGCCTTCACCAACCAGGGGAATCAGCCAGCGCGTCATTCTGTCCTTCATGAAATTGTCGGCCTGGACGCGCAAAACCTCTTCGATGAACTCAGGATCGCGGAGCACATAGGAATTCAACGGTCCAAGCCGCAGCCGCACGACGTCGCCATACTCGCGGGTTGCCCACTCCAGATACGCCAACTGGTCGCGCATGTACTCGAGCGTGTTTCCCAGCAAGAACCTCGCCGGCGGCCCTGGTGGCAGCTTGCGCATAGGTCGAGTCATCTGGAAGCTTGCTCCTGTCTCGATTCTCGCGGCGGTCGGGGATAACATCTCGTGGAGTTATCCTCGCTGATTGGAGCAGGCGACGCTAGCCGGCGTCCCTCGAACCGGCACTCGCGGCTCTTTGCGCCGCGCTAACGAGGCTTGATTTATGAACGTTGCCGCCGAGCAAAAGCTTCAACACACCGTCGCGACGACGGCTGCCATCCGCGCGGCCTTTCCCGCGCTGGCACGGGTTCATAACGGGCATCCAGTGGCCTATTTCGACGGACCCGGCGGAACTCAGATTCCTCATGTCGTTGTCGCGTCGATGTCCGAATACCTGGTCCATCACAATGCCAATACTCACTGGGCCTTTCCGACCAGCGCCGAGACCGATGCCGCACTCGCCGCCGCGCGGCAGGCACTCGCCGATTTTCTCAACGCCTCCGCCGACGAGGTCGCGTTCGGCGCCAACATGACCACGCTGACGCTTCATCTGGCGAGAGCGATTGGCCGGCGACTTGGACCCGGCGACGCGATTGTGGTCACCGAGCTTGACCACCACGCCAACATCGACCCATGGCGCGTTCTGGAGCGCGAGCGCGGCGTCACGATCTTGCAGGTTCGGATGAACCCGAGCACGGGTGACCTCGACGAGAACGACCTCGTCCGCTGTGTAACGGAACCGCGCACCAGGCTGCTGGCAATCGGGGCCGCGTCGAATGCCCTCGGAACAATCAACCCGGTCGCGCGTGCCGTTGCGCTGGCGCGCGAGGCCGGCGCGCTTTGTTTCGTCGACGCAGTTCATTATGCACCACACGAACTTGTTGACGTTCGCGCACTCGGCTGTGATTTTTTGGCGTGCTCGGCCTATAAATTCTACGGTCCGCACATCGGAGTTCTCTTTGGTCGGCGCGAGCAGATCGAGTCCCTCGACGTAGCCAAGCTCGAGCCGGCTCCCGAGTCGGCGCCCGAACGGTTGGAGAGCGGGACGCAGAATCATGAGGGAATCGTCGGCGCGGCCGCTGCGGTGGACTTTCTTGCCTCGCTGGCTATTCCCCTCGATGGCGCAGTGGGCCACGCTCGTCGTGATCGGCTTCAGACCGTCTTCGCGGCGCTGCACGAGCGCAGCACAGCGCTTGTGCAAGAGCTCTGGGAGGGCTTGCGCGAGATCGAAGGAGTAAGACTTTATGGGCCCGTGCCCGCCGCACCGCGCACGCCGACCGTGGCGTTCACGGTCGCAGGAATGCCGGCCGTGGAAGTCAGCCGGCGATTGTCCAAACGGGGTGTTTTTGCTTCTCACGGTGATTTCTACGCCACGACAGTCACCAAGCGGCTGGGGCTTGCCGACCTTGGCTTGGTCCGAATCGGCTGTGCTTGCTATACCACGAGCGATGAGATCTCGAGGGTCGTCGATGGGGTGCGCAATCGCCCATCGGGCGTGACACCGCCGCCGGTCAAGAATTGAGCCCCCTGCCCTACTTCGCGAACTCAGCGTGCGGGTGGGTTGAGTAGAAGTGATGATGCCGGACGGGATCGAAGAACCGGTAAAGCGGTACCGTATTGGGTTTCGGCTCAGGGTAGATGTAGCACGCGATTCCTGCGGGCCGATAGCCGATTCGCCCGGCATTCTCGCCATCGAGAGCCGTAGTATAAAGATCATCGCGGACACGGTGCCACCGGTAGACAGGAACCGTGTCGGCAGCGCGGTGATCAAAAACGTGGCAGGCCACCCCCTCGCTCACGGAGTTCGGGCGGTCGGGTGCGCGCCGGAGCCGTCGTGTAGAAGTGAGAACCATCGCGGGGATGAAGCCAGCGATGGAGTGGAACAGCACCCGCGTGTGCGTCGGGGAATACGTACCCCGTAACGCCCTCGGACCGAAACCGAGTCAAGTCGAAGTGGAGCACAACTTCAGCCGGAGCGTATTCAATCCCGCGAAACACGCCATATTCCTTGAACAGGGTCACGCGCTTGGTGATCTCGGCGTTGAGACGCTGGTTCAAGCGCGAGGCTCTTCCACTGGCGATCTGAGTGACCAGGTCATCGAAGTACTTGCCCAGAAACCGGGCCACGACGCCGGAAAAGCCGTCGAGTTCCTTGCGCTTGACCTCGTCGATTCGAATCCGAAACCGAGGCACGCCGTCGCCGCCAGGCTCGATGTTGACATTTGCCTTTACCTCGAAGCGAAACGCCCGCCAACCTTCGGGCGTTTGCGGGCTCCGGCCGACCCGCTCCGAGATCGGGCCAGCCACCGGCGGATGGAACTCTCCCTCGACCTCGCAAGAGACCAGAAAGCTGCGCGCGCGGGGATCGATCGCAATCAGCCGGTACGAATGCACGTTCCCGCGGTACTTGTCGGCTTTCTCGAAAGGGCATGGCGGCAGCTTCGCTACGACGCCTTCGAGGAAGTCCTTGCCAAGCTTCACTTCGGCGGCTGCATGAGCGCGGCAAGCCGGTGACAGCAATGCCGAGCCCAACACTCCCAGAACGATCCATCGCCCCCGCGCAGACACGGCACCCATGCCTCCCTGGCGTACCGGTAGAAAGCCGCATCTCTTCAGGATTGAGACGCGGCAATGCACTTGCCATGCCGCATGGCCTGGCGGTTTTTACCGACAATCGGCCGATTTGACCAGCCGAATGATCGCGTGACGAGAGGGGTGCGCCCTGGCTTACTTGGTACGGCTGCGGGCATACTTGCCGACCAGTCTCCCCTCGGCCAAGATGTGCCCGCCGATTTCCATGAGCACATCGGCTCGCGTCGCCGTGGGGTTCAGACGCAGCGGGATATCAAGCGCATAAATCCGGAAGAAGTAATGGTGCGTTCCGGCCGGCGGACACGGGCCGCCGTAGCCGTGCTTGCCAAAGTCGTTCTGGCCCTGGATGGCAGCAAGCTTGTGCTCGGCGGATGTTTCAGAACCCTCGATAAAACCCGGTGGAATCGTCTCTTGCGCCCGAACACCCTGCTTGAGGGCCTTCGCCTCCGGCGGCAGATTGAACACGACCCAGTGCGACCAGGTTCCCATGGGAGCGTCGGGGTCGTCAACAATCAGCACGAGCGAGTGCGCTGACGGCGGGGCCCCCGACCATTCAAGCGGCGGCGACGTATCCGAGCTGTCGCATGTGAAGGTCTGCGGAATCATGCCACCGTCGGTGAAGGCCGAACTGCGAAGCTGGATCTTCAGCCGGCCCGGATCTTCTGCGGGCAACCCGTCAGTGCGCCCGCAGCCTGGGCTTGCAAGCAAGATGAGAAACCCCGCCGGCATTACGACAAAAAGCGCGGCGCGAGTAAGGAAGCGCGAAACGTGCATGAGAGACTCCTCTGTGAGAGGCTGGCCCGTCTCTCTATTGCACCAGATCCGAGATTTCGCGGCAGCGCCGGTTGGGCCAAGCGCAAACTGACGGCTCTTTGTCGATGTCCAGTTGGGCAATGCGCCGTCGCGCTTCGCACGTTGCCTCCTTACCTCCGACAACCTGGTCTCGCAGCGCTCGGCTCAACTCCGGCTTAGGGGGTACTCGATCCCTCAGCCTTGAGTTCTGGCGTCGCTGGCGGGGGCGCCGGCTCTGTGGGGAGCGGAAGAATTGAGGGCTCGCTTGGTTGTCCCGGAGCCGCTGGGGGTGGAAGAATCGGGGGCCCGCCGCTCGCCTGGCTCGGAACATCTATCGTTAGGACGCTAACCGGCAGCGCGGGTACCGTTTCAAACCTTTCTGGCCGCGGGCCTTGGCCAGCTTGCAGAACCTGCTGCTGAAAGGCGGTAAACCGTCGTTCAAGGTCAGTCAAACGGTCTTCGAGAGCGCGAACACGCCCTTCGAGGGAAATCGGCTCAGCCTGAGGCGCCCTCGGCGCGGGCTGCGTGGCGACATACGGCCTTCGAGCGCGACGTCCGCCAGGTCCCTGGACCGTTTGAGGTGGGACCGGTGTCGCAGCAGGTGTGGGCAATGCCCCAGGTTGAACGCCAGCCAACGGCGCGACCCCAACAGTGGCGGGCGGTGGAGGGTTATCCAGCGGCGCGCTGGGCGCGACCCCAACAGCGACGGGCAGCGGAGGCACAGGCGGCAAAGCCGGAGCGCCGGGTGGTGGTGGCGGGGCGACTGGGCTGGGAGCTGGTGTGGCACTCGCACGCGGTGGCGGGGACCACACGGGGCGGTTTGAGCCGCCAAGTACCTCAATGAGCCGATCGAGCTTTTGTTCCAATGCCCTGAGACGATCGTCATTCGAGGGACGATCTTGGGCTACAACTCCCACGCCGCCGGTGACGAGCACGAGCGCGGCAATGCCCAGGCCGATAATTTTCAGCTTTGAGACCAGCATGGCTTTGAGCACTCCTTCAGTAAGCGTTGTGACCGAAGTCGAAACGACTCCGGCCAGGGAAGACCCGGCCGCGACGAGCGCTGCGCACCGGATCGTGGAATCGACGAGCGCCGGCGGCACGCTGACGGCCTGGGCATCTTGCGCGAACGCGGTGGCAATCGCCATCGTCGATAAGGCCAGGCCGCGCCGAGTGAGTCGGTCGCGCAGCCGTGCTTTACCACGAGCGAGACGGCTGGAGAGTGTCCCTTCCGACACGCCCAGGCGCACCGCAGCTTGCCGGCGACTTAGCCCCTCGAGCTCACACAACACAATCGCGGCCCGGTGTCGCTCAGGCAGGCGAGCAAGTTCTTCGTCGAGAACCGCGCAGCTCGCTCGTGAACGCGCAGTCCGGTGATTCCGCGGGTAACATCCGGTTCAGTCGCTTCTCTCGTGCTCCTTGGCGAAGTGACCGGGCGCGCGCATCGAGCGCGACCCGGCGGGCAACCCCAAAGAGCCAGCTTGCCAACTGTGCCTTGTGAGCGACGGTGATGGCTTTGCGCGCCAGCACGAGAAACGTCGCCTGGAACGCGTCTTCGGCTGCGTGCCGGTTTCGGAGCACGCGCTGGCAGACTCCCAGCACCATCGCCCCGTGCCGCTCGACAAGGGCTGCGAAGGCCGCCTCGCCAATGTCGTCACGGCTGGCCACGAATCGCTCGAGGAGCTCCTCGTCGCTTTGCTGTCCGACCGCGCCGCAATGAAACAGCGTGTGCAACTGCCTTACAACCTTACGCGACGGCGCACGCGCCATGGAGTGTCACCCCAGACTTGTTATCTCTCTGCCGATATACTTGTGCGAGAGCAGCCGGCGCGTCCATCTTTTTGTTGATCGCTCGTCAAGCCGGGATCAGGTCATGCACGACTGGAAGCCCAAAATGCGGAACGTAGCGGAGCACCTCGCCCAGCAGCTTCGCGGCATTCGAACCGGCACCGTCAGCATCGGCTTGATTCAGACGATTCGGGTCGAATGCCAGGGCAAGCCCGTTCCGATCAATCGGCTGGGATCCGTCAGATCGCAAGGGGACCGCATCGTGATTGTTCCCTTTGATCGAGCCCACGTCGCGGCCATTGTCAAAGCACTCGGTGAGTCGCGTCTGAGCGCGTATGCCCTGAATCCGACCACGGTGAGTGTCAGCATTCCACCGCTAAGCGTCGAGCAGCGCGACGAGACGATCCGACATGTCAAGAAGCTGGGGGAAGACGCCAAGATTGCCGTCAGAACCGTCCGGCAGCAGGCGCCAAGCAAATCGAAGCCTCGGGTCGCGGGTCGCTGCGCATGGTGCAAGAAATCACTGATGCCGCTGTCGAGGAGATCGACAAGCTTGTGACGGCCAAGGTCGCTGAACTTGCGTGAAGCACGCATCCGATCGGGAATTCGGTTGCCGGAGAAAAAGCGGCCAGGTTCAACCGCGACCGCTCTTGGGTAAAAGCGCGGAGCGCGACTCACGTCCGACACGGCTGCCGCCAGTGCCCGTTGGTCGACAGGCCGGTTCTCGGGGTTATTTCGTGCGGGCGCTTTATGCAAGCGAAAATGAGAGGCTGTTGGAGCTCATTAGTAATTTTTGGGCAGGGCTCGCCTCCTTAGTTCTTAGTCATTAGTCCTTAGTCCCTAGTCACCACAGGCCGAGGCGCGCGCCAAACCAAGGACCAAGGACTAAGGACCAAGGACCAAGCACGTGAAGTATGAAGACGACATCGGATGCGGCACCCTCGGCACCCTCGGCACCCGGTCGTTGCAATACCTTGCCGGCAAGCGACTTCTGATGAACGAAGTGGGCGCCGCAGTGCGGCCTGATCCGGCACCCCGTGCGGCAGCGTGCGGCACCAGGAGCTTCACGGAGATGCGGGTTACGCGCAATTCACGGCGCGAGCCGACTTTTCCATTACCCGGCCGGGCTCTCCGCATCACACCTGACGATCGTGATGTAACGTATTCCGTGTGAGCGTGAGGTTGTGCAGTGAACCTCGACCGCTCGCATTTGGCCGGCCAGGCGCCGAAGCATGGTGGAAAGTGCCCAGGGTGACTTTGGCCAGCCGGTCGCCGCGGTGGCGTGCGCCGGCCGAAAGCTTTCGAGTATGCCGAGCAGCTCGGTGGCGGAGCAACAGAGCGACCCGTAGGACTCGAGCGCCATGACAAGCGCGGTGACGAGCGGCGAGTCTTCAAGCGCCTGCTCGCAGGTCGCGCGGCGGTTGGCTTGATAGGTGTCGACGAACGTGCCCGGCGCCCAGCCCAGGCCGCGCACCACAGCCTCGCCCCACAGGTCAAGTCCGGCCATCCGCGATAAAGCGCGAAGCCGGACCTCCGGCCGGAACCGAATACCGCCCGAGACAGCGTCCAAAAGCGAGCCAAGAAGCTGGGGATGTTCGCGGCGAAAATCCGCCCAGAATTCCAGCCGCTCCAGGCGCTGATAAGGGAAGATCGTGTCGAGCTGCAGAAAAATGCTTCGATCTACCAAATCGCCACGCCGAACGAAGTCGTCAATCCCGGTCAAGACGATCGGCCGCTCGGCATTGATGATCGTCTCACAATCGTCGCTAAACAGGCTCCGGGCAGCGAATGCGCCGCCCGTCGAAAGCCGGCAGAGTGCGTCGGACTGCCAGTTGGTCATCGCGCTGGTGTTGTCATAAATCTGCAGCCAGCCATTATGAGCGGCGACCATCAGGTCGCGCTCGCTCCTGGGTAGGCCGCGGGGCAAGCTCTCATGGGGGTCGATCAAGCGGCGGCACACTTCGGCCAGCGTGGTCTTGCCCGACCCCTGTTCGCCGGTAAGGACCAGCAGCGGATACGGCCCGACGGGCCGGATGGCCGCAGTCAGCCAGACGACAAAAAGCGGCCACTGAGACGTGGTCACGTTAACGTATTTTCGCAGGACTTCGATCGAACCCCCGCGCTCCGGCACGGGCAAAGCGCGCTGGCACGGCGGCCGCCAGAATGCGACGCTGGGATGCTCGACAATCTCCCAGCCCGCGCGCGTGATCTTGACGGCCCGGCGGCTGCGATCGCCGAGGTCGAGGAAATAGGCGTCCTCAGCTTCGTCGGGCGCAACGCGCAGGAATACAGGCTCGACATCGTTCTTGATCTCGGCCCGCGCCTTGAGCATCGCCACGATGTTGGCTACGACGGCCTCCTGCGGCATGCAGCCCGTCGCGTCGTGGTGGAGTTGAAGCAGCACCCGGCGAAACTCGCCGGAGCCGAGCCGGTAACACTCGACCCGTCCCTCCAGGGGCACGGCTGCATAGTGCCGCCCGTCGGCCGCGCGAATTGCCCGCACCTCGGCCGTCAATCGCATGAGCAAATCATAAGACTTGCGCCGCCGAATCGTCGCGGTTTCTCGATGTTCTCGATCGACGGCATGGGCTGCGTGCCCGTGCAGCCGATAATGTTCTTTTGACCCGGCTCGCGCGACAGCGCCGGGGTTGGCATGTCGGCGTCGGGGCCGTTTGCAGTAGTGTGCGGTTGTGGTGCAGGCGTCTCGCCTGCGCGTAATTCAGTAGCTTGCGGTTGCGGTGCAGGCGTCTCGCCTGGCGCGATTCAGTAGTTTGCGGTTGTGGTGCAGGGGTCTCGCCTGCGGGCAATTCAGTAGTTTGCGGTTGTGGTGCAGGGGTCTCGCCTGCGGGCAATTCCGCAGATCCTGGGATGGCGGCATCGGCCACGCATTGGAGTGTTCGGGGCTCGTCGATCGGCATCGCGCTGATTTCCTCGGACACGGCGCCGGGGTCGCATCATACGCCTGGCGTCCAGGCAGGCCCATCGCCGCGAGGATTCGCTCTTCGTTACATCCCTTTCCGCTCCCGCACGCGACAAGCGAGGCCCGAGTGAGGACCAATGTGCGCCCGTGAGCGCGGCATGCCGGGCAGCGTGAGAGCCACACATTAGCCTCGACCCTGCACGGATCACACCCGACCTGCTTGAGCCGGTGCACCACGTTGAACAGCGGGTTCGCGTGCATGTCGTCATGCCTCCACGTCTTGTCCGAGCACATAACAGCTTTTTATAGCGGTTAACATCGGGAAAAGCCGGTGATTCCTTGAGAATAATCGCTACAGATGGCCAGATCGGCGTGGCGGGTCCGAGCCTTGCGCGCTTCACAAGGACCGGAGGGAATTTCGGGCGGATGAGCATGCCACTTGCTGGTTGACGGTCCACGACCGCCGGCTCGCCCTGATCCGCGCTCTCCGATTTATCACGCATTGCGTGATGGATCTGACGAGCGAGAAGGTTGGGTACGCCAGATAGAGCAGGCGTAATAGAGCGCGGGATGGAAGGTGTAAATCCCCGATCGAAATCCGCTCGAAGCCGGGTGGAAAACTGGTCAACCAGCTCGGCCCCTTAAGCGGCCCGGGCGCACACGGTCGTACCCATGGCAACAGCAGCGGCAAGAAAGTCTACCGCAGCAGCTTTATCCCCGGCCTGCATGACGTGTGCATGATCTTTGAACGCCCATGACCGACGAGCTTGACGACATCCTTGATGACCTGTTTCACGGCTCGGCCGTCGCCGCGTACGTGGACCAGGCCATTGAGGAGGGCAGGTGGCCTCCTGACAGCGAGGCCACCCGGCAGCGGGCCTATCGGTACTACGAGGAAGCCCTGGCCGCCCGAAACGCAGCTAAGGGCCGATAAACACGCCAGACCGGCCGGGGGGCGTTGCCTTCCCCGATTATTGCGGTGGGCGCTCGCTCCGCTCGCTTGCCGGGTCAGAGGTTCCTGCCAGGCTAGCGTCTGTGCCCCGCTTCAGCTTCGACGCCTGGGCCAAGCCCGATGTTAACCTGTGGTGCGGCGAATGCGAGGAGCAGATGGGGGAGGAGGAGCAGGGGGAGGAATAACCCCCGGTTATCAGTCTTGGGGGGGAAGCCTGACGTATTTCGAGAGAATCGCACGTTTGTTAATCTTCTCAGGTGACGTGCGAATCCCTAACGCAGCGGATCCCCGCAATCGTCTTCGCAAAGGAGCCATGAGATGTCGCCACGCTGGACCCAGGCCGAGCTCGATCTTGTCCACGACCACCCGGAAATGACAGCCCAGGAGCTAACGCGGGTCCTGCCGCGACGCAGCGTCGATGCCGTCGAGTGCTGCCGGATTGGAATCCAGCGGTTCCTCGACGGTCTTCCGATCGACGGCTTCCTCTCACAAGCAGGCATCAGGCGGATGGAGGAGCTTCACCCTGAGCTTGCTGGCCGCCGTTAGCGTGACGTCAAGGAGATGCATTGCATTGTAAGTGCTGCAAACCGTTGACCGATTCGTCGGCCCGGTTCGGCCGGCGCATTTCTTCGCGGCCACGCTCGACCGCTCGCGGGACGTTGCCAGCCGACTGGGCGTGCGCGGGCTGGTCAACTTGGGCGGATGACCGGCACGATAAGATAAGACCTTCGATCGCCAAGGGCCGGGCACGATCGCGGCGCGGTGTGGTGCGACGTCTCTTCCCGTCGAGCAGGCGATGACGCCTCGTGTGCATCCCACATTCACGCGCACGAGGCGAGCGCGCACGGCGCAATTCCGTTCATTTCGCGGCAACTCAATCGGCCAGTGAATATCGTGCTGCGGATCGCCGTCGGGGCCCGACGATCAGCCCGCACCTCGCTGTTGTGCATATCCTTCGCGTTGGGTCCGCTGTCTTCGGATGGCTTACTCATCACCGCGGGCGGGGGCTCGATCGGGAGAAGGCCTGTCCCCGTCCCCTTCGCTGGTGGTCCGCCGGTGGCGGCGCCGGTCAAGGCTTGCCGTCAGTCACGAAGCTGATGGTCGGGCCGTCGACGAGGACGTACCCCGTCGAAGGCTGAACCTGACTCGTCGCATCGACGAGTGCGGCATCGCGCGAGGAATTGTCGATCGAGTCATCGGAGATGCACAACGAGGGGTAATCGAAGCGCTGGGCCATCTTGAACAACGCCCGGAACTTGTTTTCCGTGTATTTCTCACTCTTGAACGGACCGAGGCCGACGACCATCTGTTCTTCTTCCTTGGCCGCCTCGTTCCCTTGTACCGTCTTCTGGCTGCTGATCCCCCGCACGCCACGCCAGGCGTGAATCAGTTCGTGGACCAGGATGATGTCCCAGGTCGCGAGCTGGTTGTAGTAGCAGACGATCCCGTTGCGGTCGAACGTCTTACCGTCCCCGTTCTGGGAACCGGGCCACCAGGTCATGATCTTCTGCGGGCCGCCGTCCGGGTGGTCGCTCGAGGACCAGAACTTGCCATTGATTTTTGCGGCCTGGGTTTCGGCTACCTTGGTCTTTGTCTTGTAGGAGCCGGTCGGCTGGGTGATGTTCAACAGGGCGTCGCCATAGTTCCCGCCCATCACCGGCCGGCTCCCACCGGGCTTGAACTCGGCCAGGAGCTGCACCCCAAGATCGAACTTTGAGACCCGGGCGATTACACCCTTAATGAAGGGCGCGAACGCGCTTTCACAGTCCGCGAACCCGTCCGCGATCTCAATGACGATCCCCGCGTGCCCACTTTCGCGAACTTCCGCCATAACCGTTCCTCCTGCGACTGCGAATCGTGGAGACTGTGTCGCCGACCCGCCAAGAGCCCCGCGTTGTCACCTGTCCCCTTTCCAAAGGTACTCGATCCCATTTCGACCCGCCAGGTTGGTGTCCCCGGGGTGATAGGACATAGGGGTAATAGGCCATGCATTGCAGACAGTGCATTCTGCGATGCCTGTCGTTCGCAGCCATTCTGCGATGCCTGTCCTCCGTCCTGGGGAGCAGTGCCGAAATCGGTCGTTCATGAGAAGGACACGGCAATCCAGTCGTGTCCAAGAATCGCTCCGGGCCGACGAATACCCATATTGGGAGCTCCTGTTTGTCCGCATCCCGGAGTCACGCCGCGATGAACGACGCGACCATTCAGGCCATCGTTTCAAATCCGAAACGACGACGATTTCGATTCGGAATGCGAAGCCTTCTCGGGATCGTCTTGTTCCTAGGGTTAGTCTTCGGCTGGCTTGCCCGGGTGCAGCGGCAGGTCGTGGAGCAAGAAGCCGTGGTCGCCGAGCTAGCCCGCGACCGCGTCGTCGTCAATTCGAGGGAGCCGACCCCTCTGTGCCTAGTCCTTACCAAGCTGCGTGGCAGTAGAAATATCCTCCCCGAGACTCCGGCCAAGTTCGAAAAATGGCTCAGCCCTGGTTGGTTCTCACGTCCCCTAGGCTTCAACGCCGGCAAGCTTCGCGATGAGGATGTCCCCCGCGTCGTGGAGCGGTTGCAGCGGTTGGGTGATGTGCGTGAGGTGGAGTTCCACGGCGGTTCGCTGTACGGGCTGAGGCTCTTCTATATTGGGAAGGTCCCCTTTGGCCGGCTGGGTCCGGAGCGAGACACCTGCACGTTCAAGGCGTACCCTCTCTCCAGGGCCGCCCACGGCTCGTTACCGAGCGAACACCTTTGACTCCGGCTCCTCAGCCAAGCCGATACTGGGCTTAGCGTAGTTTCATTTCGTCCGATTGCTACGAGACACTATGCGGGCGAATGGTGGCCTTTTTTTCCGCCACCAGAGTCGGCGGCTCAGGAAGTCAAAGTGCGGCGGCTTCTTCCTGGATGAAGATCGAGCCGTTCTTGAGCCCGGACTCGACGATCGAGTCCAGGTCCGCGGACGTGGCGGTCAGGATGCAGCAGGTGCAGTCGAGGGTGTGACATCGGGAGAGCAGGTTCCTGATCTCGAGCTCCTTGCGGATGCAGGGCAGCCAGCCGCGAAGCAGCGGAGTTGTGAACCGCTCTTGTTTGAGCTCCTGCCATAGCGCGTTGTCGCTGTCGTTGGGCAGGAAGCCGTCCTGGCGGCACGTGAACAGGGCGTGGAGCGACCCGAAGCCGAGACGGTGTGAGTCGATTCTGTAGCCGCGCAGCGATGGCCGCACAGCGCCGGGAACGATGGACTCGTCGTCTTTTGCGAGAGTGACATGCTTGAGCCGCATGAACGTCGAGGACGTGCATTGCATTCTAAGTGCGATTGCCCTCGGGCTGAGAACCGTTGACCGATTCGTCGGCTCGGTTTGGCCATTACGCGGGTCACCGTACGGTCGGGCGCACCCGAACGGATCGCAGACGTCGCGGCGCGGCGCGACGTCTCTTGCCGGTGAGCAGACGATGACGCTCCGTGTGCATCCCGCATGCACGTGCACGGGGCGAGCGCGCACGGCGCAATTCCGTTCATTTCGCGGCAACTCAGTCGGCCTGTGGAAATCGTGCCGAGGATCGCCGTCGGGGGGCCCGACGATCAGCCCGCACCTCGCTGTTGTGAATGTCCTTCGCGTTGCGAAATTAGAAGTGTGACAGAGCACTAGGATCGTCGCCGATCCTCTAGCATCTTGCGGGTGTGATGCATCTCGGCCACGAGTATCGCTTCTGAGGGTAATGCCGTGCGGTACCGAGCTGCCAAGACCTTGTTAGAAAGTCCAGGCAGGGCGTATTTCGCTACGCCCCCGCCGTGGTCTGCACACAGGATCAGCCCTACAGGCGGGTTTTCGTCCGGCCGTGTCCAATGCTCGCGGGCATAGTTAAGGTAAAAGTTCATCTGCCCGATGTCGCCCGGCGTCAGCTTGTTGAGCTTCAAATCGATCAGCACCAGGGCACGGAGTCCCCGGTGATAAAACACCAGGTCCACCCGATACCACTCGTCATCAACGAGTAGCCGCTTCTGGCGGCCGACAAAGGCGAAATCATTGCCCAGCTCCAGCAGGAAGCTCTCCATATGCTGGATCAGTGCGGCCTCAAGCTCGGATTCTGAGTATTCGTCCTTGAGATTGAGGAACTCCAACACGAATGGGTCCTTGATTTCCTCCTCGGGCGTCAGTGCGTCCTCGGGCCGTGCCTTCGTTCCCTTTGTTAGCATCCCGGCTTTGTTGTTCGACAAGGCTGTCCGCTCGTAAAACTGGGAGCTGATCTGGCGGCGGAGCTGGCGAACGGACCACCCGCCCCGCAACGCCTCGGCTTCGTAGAAACCACGAGCGGTTGGGCTTCGCACGGCCAGGAGCTGGACGTAATGCGACCACGGGAGTTGGAATGCCGGTAAAAGTTCACGATGCTCGACGACGGGTTTAAGTTGAGCGTTCGGGTTGTCGGCTTCTGGGCTGGCGGTCAGAGGGGAAAACGGGGAACCCTTGGAGCGGGCAAGGAATTTTCCAGACGGCGTCTGGAAAATCTCCCACTGAAGGTAGAACGCGCGCATCAACGCGATGTTTGACTTCGAAAAGCCTCGGCCGTGACGAGCTGTCAGGTCGGTGGACAGTCGACTCCAGAGCTTTTCGCCATAAGCGGCCCGCAACTGGCCTCGTTGTTCGAACTCGACGATCCGGCGACCGACCTCCCAGTAGGTGCTGGTGAGGACTGCATTGATGGTCTGTGCGGCAGTGTGGCGCGCGCTCTCCAAAAGCTGAGAGATTCCGGCGAGTACATCGTCGTAGCCGCTGGGTTCGACCGTGGCGAGCGGTCGTCGCGTTCTGGGGCGCTTCTTTGCCATGCCTTCATATAGCACGGCCGGGTTGCTGGTGCGAGCGGATTCCCGAGGGGCTGGCGTGCAAGCACTTGGAGTCGTTACGCTAAGCGAGCACTGCGTGGCCAGGTCCGGTAAAAAGACACGGAGGCATCAGAGATGGCCAGGAGACTCACCCGTCAGGAAGCCATGGCCGAAGCCATCGACGCATTGTGTCCGGCCGGGCCCTGGCTGGGCTACGACGATGCGGTCAAGCTTGCGGCCGTCTGCGAAGCAGTCGCAGCGCTTTACGAGCGTGGCGGCAGAATGCAAGACACCGGCTTAGGGCTTTCCTTCAAGCCGCCATCCATGAAGGACGCCTTTCTGGCTGCGGCAAGAACTCCTGCCGAGCTGGATGCCTGACCGGCTCGGCAGAATACTGCCCGACGTCGAGGACATGCGTTGCATTGTAAGTGCGATTGCCCTCGGGATGAGAACCGTTGACCGATTCATCGGCCCGGTTTGGCCAGTGCACGGGTTACGGACGTCCACGGGGCGAGCGAGCGCGGCGCAATTCGTTCATTTCGCGGCAACTCAATCGGCCTGTGGATTTCGTGCCGAGGATCGCCGTCGGGGGCCCGACGATCAGCCCACACCTCGCTGTTCTGCGTGTCCGTCGCGTTGTAGGGCCGTCGGCGATCGGAACCACCGATGCGTCACCACGGGACGAACGGGGCCTGAAGCCCCCTCGCCCCCGACAGCCCTGCCGGGGCGGACGATGAGTGCGCCCGTCCGCCCCGGCCCCGCGAGTCGGTTAAAGATCGAAATCGCCGAGCACGTTGTTGCTGGCGTGGTTATCCTGGAACACGTTGGACAGCAGAGCCTCACAGTAGAAGCCATACCCGGCATTGCTGTTGGCGGAGTTGGCTGCCAGCGTGTTGTCGTCGCTCGAGAGCGTCTCGTAGAGGGCCCCGGTGAACAAGTCGTAGATGTTCTGGGATTCCACCGAGAAGCCGTTGCCGCCGTTGTCCTTGGCGGAGTTGGCGATCAAGGTGTTCCCGGTGGTCCCCATCAGTTGGAACCCGTCGCCGCCGTTGGCGGTGGCCGTGTTGGCCTCCAGCACGTTGCCGCTGCTGGGTTGAATGTCGTAGAAACCAAAAAGCTCGATGACGAGGTTGTACGCGTCGAGAACGAAGCCGGCGGCGCCGTTCCCCGTGGACCGGTTGCCCTGCAGCGTGCAGTCGACCGCTCCTTCGAGCGCGAAGCCGTTCTCCCCGTTGCTCGAGGCCAGGTTGCCCTGGAGCGCGACGTTCGTGGCAGTGACGACCTGGAAGCCATTGTAAAGGCTGCCGCTCGCCGTGTTGAGTACCAGCGTCAGGTCGTTGCCCTCGAGATAGAAGCCGTCGAAGGTCGCGCCGCTGGCCGAATTGTACCTCAGCGTGACCGAGTTACTGAACACGGCAAAGCCGAGCCCGTCCCCCTGCGACGTGTTGGAGCTCAGGACCACACCACTGCACGAGTCGACGGAGAATCCGGCGGGGGTGTCGCCTTCGACGCTCACCTCGTCGCTCGAGATGTTGTTGCTCACCACGACTGAATCGGCGCCGGAGAGCTCGAAGCCCTCGCTTCCGTTGGCGGTCGCCGTGTTACCGATCAACGTGTTCTGGCTGCCGCCGGAGACGTTGATCCCGATCTGCTCATTGCCCGTCGCCGTGTTGCCTTGCAGCACGTTGTTGCTGGCACTCTCGAGATCGAAGCCGCTACCGGCATACGTGTACGGCGCCGTGAAGCTGCCATTGTTGATGGCGAAGTTGTAGGAGAACGTATTGCCCGAGCCGGTGACCAGGAACCCGTCGTTGGATGCGTTCTGGACGGTCAGGCCCTCGATCTTTACGCCGTTGGCGCTGAGCACGACGCCGTTGGTCGAACCGGTGGCGTCGACGACCGGCGTCTGTTGCGCGTTGGCCGCCTCGATGGTCAGGTAGTTGGTTGGCACCGTAAACGAGTTGTAGGTACCGGTGTAGACCTCGATCAGGTCGCCGGGCGAGGCGGCGTTGACGGCGGCGCCGATCTGGGAGTAGTCGGCGGGGTTGCTCGGGTTGACGATCAGCGTGCTGAGCACCAGCCGCTGCTCCATCGCCTCGAGGGTGGGTTGCCGCCGCGAGCGGCGCCGCGGCGTGGCCGTGCGGACGAATCGCGACGATGCGGAAGCGAAACGGTTGCGGAACATGCGAGTCTCCTTGGAGGGTTCATGCAGGACGATCGACACGGGCCCCGCGCCGATCGTGGGACTGCCTCTGTCGGCGGTTCGACGCCGGCGTGGCGTCGAGCCGGTCACACCACCGCGCTGTTCGCGCGGATCGGTACCGATGGAGCCGACCCGTGGCGCCTCGACGCGAAGGTCGTCTCTATCCTTCAGTCCGAGATTTCGGGACCAATGGGGCCAAAAAAAGTTCGGACTGCGCCGAATTCTCACCCATGCGCTCAAACACTGCCGCGGATCTCGCGCAGCAGCCAGGCGCACGCGTACGCCCAGAGACGCTTCGCGGTCCGGGGCGAGGTTTCCAGGACATCCGCGGCCTGATCGTTGGTCAATCCGGAAAAAAAACGCAGCTTTACGAGCTGCGCCGCCATGGCATGGGACTGTTCCAGCTTTCTTAGGGCCTCATCGAGGGCGATCAGGTCTTCGGAGCCCTCCGGCGCGGCGATATCGGCTTCGTGGATGTCGTGGCCCTTCAGGTGGCCGCCGCGTTTCAGGCACTGCCTTCGGCGAGCGCGCTCGACCAGGATGCGGTGCATGGCCTCGGCGGCGGCGGCGAAGAAGTGCCCCCGGCTGTGCCAGTCCTGGGCCCGGTCAGTATCCGCCAGCCGCAGATACGTCTCGTGGACCAGGGCCGTGGGCTCGAGCGTCTGGCCCGCCCCCATCCGCGCGAGCTTGGCGGCGGCGAGCTTGCGCAGCTCGTCATAGACCTGCGGGAGCAGATGCGGCGTGGTGCGCCGGTCCGCCTGTCCGAGCGCCGAGACGATGCAGGTGACGTCAGTCATCGATGATCACCCCCTGGGTTGGACCTCTCGCGTACCCGCTCCCGTCCGGGGCGCCATCACTCCGGATCCGGTCCCAGCGGCCCGAGCGCAAGGCGAGCTCGGCACGGCGCCTCCACGTTGCTGGATCGGTCGATTCGATGTCGGTCGGCGGCTCCAACTCGCGGAAGGCAGAGACGGCGGCCGGACTCGCGTCCCCGATTGTGATGACCCCATGCGCCGGTTTGGCGGCAACGCGCGAGCCGTCCGCCGAGAACGCCAGCAGCGGCGTGAATACATCCCTCTGCCCTCGTTCCAGGACCGCATCATCGTCATCGCGCCGGATTCCAACTCGTAGAGGGCCGCGACGCCTCTCGAGAGAAGCACTCACACCGTATATAAATGCAGATGCCGGGCAATCGTCTTCATCCCACCCGCATTTTTTTCGAATCGACGGCCGCGAGGACGCGCTTCACGAGATCGGACTCGAAGTCCGGGGCGTACTTATCGCCACTTCCGCCCCGCACAAAACACCAGGTCGAGACTTGGGATGACGTAGCCGTGGTTGTTGCGAAAGCCTGCACACTGGACGAGATCACGGGGCGCGTCGTTGTGGTGCGGGTAGACCCACCACTGTGCGCCGTAATCGGGCTTCTCGGCGATCGCGGCCCAGGCGAAATCGTAATATCCAGCCGGCACGATCTGCTTGCCGGCCCACTCACCGCGGTGCAGTGCCAGGTAGCAGAAACGGGCGTGTTCGCGCGGTCGTCGTGACGCCGCTGTACCCTTGACTGTATGGACCAACCGCCCCGTCGCCGCCGTTGGCAATCCAGCGAATCTGTCTCACGCCGATCGGATCGAACACGCGTTCTTTCATGAAAGTGTAAAGACCACTTCCAGTCGACCGGTGGAACAAGAGAACGAGGTGTGCAACGCCCGCGTTACTATAGTGGAATGCCTTGCCGGGGTGGGACTTCAGTTTCGCCATCGGCGAGCCTTCGATGTGGCCCAGGCACGATTCGAACGGCTTCCCCTTGGGCTCGAATGGACTCTTCCCGCCCGGTGGATCGGGTGGGTTTTCGTCACCGAAACCAGAAACCATGTTCCGCAAGTGTCGCACGGTGATTTCAGATTTTCGCGCGTCGGTGAGTGCCTTCGAGCGAGGCAAGACATCCACCTTTCCGGCGCTTTTGCTGCACGCACCCATACAGCGAGGCGGAGCAAAAGACCGGTGTCTGACTCCCTCCGTATTCTCCATTCTCCCACCAAAAAGTGGATGTCTGCCTTCGGCGTCCTCAGCGGGGGTTCACGGTCATGGACGCGCGATGACCGGTAGTCGTCGCCCAGTACTCAATCCACTGCCGGCGAATACCGTTGGCTCGCCCGATGAGTTCGCGGCTCGGGCGTTGCCCGTGCTCGACCATGACGACGATCCCGGTGTTGAATTTTCTTTGAGAATGATGGACGTCGGGCAACCGTTCTCCCTCTGCGGCGATCACGGCTTGAATTGTCACTTTTGTTCGTTCAGCCTTAAATACCGGGCGTCCGTTCACATCCTTACGGATTTGCACAAGGTTTTTCAGGATGAAGAAGTCCGGTACCTCTGCGGCGGAAATCAAGCCCATCAGGTAAAGGTCAAGATAAGAATAACCCGTCGCCGGCACGAAATAGCCGTCGTGGAGCTGCGTGTGGGTTCCATCGAAATTGTCTTGCCAGACGCCTCCCCCGATGGTGGAGGCCTCTGTAGGCCGCTGATAGGGGAATGCCACGGAAGCCTGTAATCCTCGGGCCCAATGGGGCCAAGAGCCAAGAGGAATTGTCTCACCGTTGACTTTCACCGAGACATAGGCGGACCAGCGATGGCCCACCTCATGCCCTAAGTGTCCAACCGCGTAGTTGTAGGGAAGGGGCTTTCCGTCCGGTGACGCCGCCGCGAGTTGGCGCGAGTAGAAGGTTATGTCGTGATTGCTCCCGACGGGTGCTCCGTCGGGGGGCTGTTCCTGCATCTCGTTTGAGCCCACATACACGGGCTGTTGGAACCCAAGCTGGAACCTGCCTTGGGTACAACGACTCTCCAACGCCTGATTGGTTTGGTCGTGGCGTGTTTGCCCGATCCCCGTGACATTGCCTCCCACAGGGCCGTCACCAGGACTGCTCGCTTCCTGAGTATCGATGCGGAAGTCGGAGTAGTAGGCAAGAAAATCGAACTTGTCGCCGAGAGCTTTGATGATGGTGCAGGAGAGATCCTGAGGTTTTGGCCGAGAGCGGTAATGAAACGCTTCGTACAGGGCTGCAAAGGGGCCATCCTTGCGCGTGAGCGAAGAAAGATGAACCGCAAGAGGCTTATCCTGGCCCGAGAGCATTGGGTATATACCAACGATGGCGTCCTTCGCGGCCAGTTCCCTATACGACATCTCAATTGAGCCGTCGCTACGCAGCACGACCTGAAAGCGATTTACGGTTCTAAACCAAGTGAAATCCAAAAGACCTCCGAACGGCTCCGTGAGATCCCAGGTGATGACCACTCGATCTGGGAGTTCCTTCAGATAACGAGTCCCGGACATCCGCGGCTTCAGGAACACGCAGATCGCCGGGGCGCTGGAAATCAATGTGGCGGCCACCTCGGCCAACTGGTCGAATCTACCGAGAATGACTCCCCCATCGCGATGGCCGTAAGGATCAAGATTGTCACTAACCGGCTTGCCAAAGCGTATCGAGCCCGTTGCGCCGACACGGAATGACTTCCAGTCTTGGCCCGAGAAAGGAAACACGAATTGGTGGAGAGTCACTTCCGCAGCGGCGAGTTCCGGGCCGAAGTCTGTATCCCATTGGAGTGCTTGGGTCTCCACGCGATAGCGGGAACCGTCCGGCGTGAAGCGCAGCGTGCGGCCGGTGAGATCGAACAGGTCTGTCTTCCCCAGCCCACTGGCATCCAATTCCATGACGATCAGGTCTCCTTTGGTCGAGACCTTGCCGATAGCATGCCCAGGCTCATTCTCATCCTGTGCGCGTGACAGGCTGGGAATTAAAAAGAGCCCACATAGAATCACGAGGGCACTCCGCGCCAAACCACCGGTACGCTCGCTCATGTGGGCTCCAATTCCGTCAAGACGGCAAGGAGCTCTGGAGGATGCCCCGATTGAAGTTGAAGCGAGGGGCGGTTTCTCCATCTTACTCACGTCTCATGTGTCGCCAGAAGGTTCTATCCCAACCAACCATCAGTTTAGCCCGCGCCCCCGAGACCTCCTACCCGAGGGGCACGACCCATGCGGACCAACCGGTCTTCGCGGGCGGCGAGCCGCTCGATGTCCCGGAAGCCATGGAACTTCTGAGCGGGATGAAGCGTCAAAAAGGACAGAGGACCTGACCTGTTCAAGGACCCCCGTGACGGGCTTCGGGTGGGAAGTCACGTATCGCGCCGGTCGGCGTACCGACTTGAGCGGCGCCTTTCAACGGGTGACCTTGGGACCGAATATCTACCCTCCAGACATTCGAGAAAGAACGCGGTGACAGGAGCGACCGATCAAGGGGGACGAAGAGAGGCGGCACCACGAGCCGATGCGCCTCGAGCGTCGACGGCGTGGTCGGTACCGGAGATCCGCATCATCAAGGACGATCAGGGACGCTTGCGGATCGACCAAGCCGACCCCGCCACCTACGGCGCGTATACCGCCCGTCAATTCCTGGCTACCGCCGAAGCCGACCCGAGGTACAGGGACGGAATGACCAAACGTCCCTCGGCGGCCTCGATCAAGATCACCTACGTGAACGACGTCGGCGAGCCGCAGGAGGTCGGCGTCCGAGAGATTTTCTGCCGAATGGACGGGGATGCGCTCGTCCTGACCCACTTCGAGAATGAAGATGGTGAGAAGGTAAAGGACCTGCCCATTAAAGTCCCCCTGCTCGGCGAGCAGGACACCGACGTGGACGACGCGGGTCGACTCCATGAGCTTGCCCTGGCCGCGCTCGGTGACGCGCCGTCACCGCCCACCGAGATTGAACCAGAGCATGACGCGGCTCCGCCGGCGCCGTCTCGGGAGCGGCGGCTCCCGTCTGGGCCACTTCGGCAATATGACCAGGCGGCTGATCCGGCTCCGGCAGCGGGCACGCTCATGACCCCACCGGCCCCTCTTCCGGCGCCGCGCGGCCCAGCAGTTATGCCGCCTGCCACAAAGGCGACGGCGGGAGCGACCACCGGCCCCCCGGCCGGTTTGACGGTGCGGGCGCTCGACGACAGTGAGGCGGCCTCATTACGTGCGCTGATCGAAGCCAAGGCGGGACAGACGCGGTGGGCCAGCGCGATCCTCACGCAGGCAGCGGCACGCCACGCGAGCGATCGAAGGCTTCAGAACGAGCACCTCGCGAACCTCCTGCGGGTCTCTCTCGATCCGTCGCGGGCCGAGTTCCCGACGCCGCTCGCCGCCGCATTGCGCGGCCTCCTCGAAGAGGTGCACGCATACAAAGCAGGCGTGTTGGACGGCGATCCCCTCAGAGCCGAGAAGCTCGCACTCCAGCCCTTCGCGCGTAAGGCGCTCGACACGACGCCGGCGGACGACGGCCCGGCGAAGACTGTTTCCGGCACTGCTCAGAGAACTCCGGCTCAGGTTCTGGCGAAGCTTGAAGATCCGAAGCTCGCCCGGGCCACCCGCGTGAAGCTACTCCTCGAGATCGTCCCCGAGCTGATCGAGACCTGGCGACCGGACAAGGAGAGCGGCCGCAGCGAGGCGGGCAACGAAAACAGCCCCGCGATTGTGCGCAGGATGTTCGCGGTGGCGAACGAGCAGCGACAGCAGCGGAAGTACATCGCCGAAGGCTCAGACTTCAAGAAGGCGGGTGAGAGGTACGCAGGACTGGAACGTAAGTTGCCGAAGGCCTCGGCTACGGACGACTCCTAGTGGGCCGTCAATCTTCGATTGACGGGTAAAGTTTACGGAGTTTTTGCCGTGCAACAGCCAGAGTAAAGGTCCAGTGGATACGCGCCTTCCTGGCGTTGCGAGGGTCGCCTCGCCGGGACGCCGGCCGGCGCGAAACAGCCGCGCCGGCGATCGAGGTCACCGATATGGATTACCCGTTCTCGGGCATGGATCCGTATCCCGCGATGAAATCGCTTGCCGTGACTCATTCGCTACGGTCGTATCCCATCACGAATCGCGAGAACAAAGACACGCCTCTACGAGACGGCCGTTCCCAAGCGAGCCGGTGCGGATTCTGTGCCGCGGGCTTCCCGCACATCCCGTTTTGCCGTCGGCCTCCGTCCATCTAGGCTTGCCCTCGGCGTACGAACGAACGCGGGCCATGTAGAGATCGCCGTCACCCGCACGGATCCCCAGCACCCCGGCAAAGATCGGAGGCGACGCGAATACCTCCCGACGAGAGGCGCGGCGTCTTGCCCCACGCTTCTTGCCACTACTGCTTCGGCTCCTCCTTCTTGCTCACCAAGAGCGCTTCCGCCTCACGGTAGAGCAGTTGAGCCGCCAGCCAGTGATCCCAATCCTCTTCCAGGTCGGCGCCGAAGCGAACGCGGAACTTCTCGTCGATCAGCTTCTTCGCCTCGGCCAGCGAACGGCGGGCGCCGTGGGCATCGCCGGTGCGGTAGAGGGCCATCGCCTCGACAGCAATCACCTCCGCGACCGCCGCATCCGCGCCTCCCACGGCCTTGATGCGCGCGCGATTCGCACGGGATGTCGTGACCGCGGCATCGAAGCGGCCGGCCCGGTATTCGTACAGACCCTTGGCCAGGTCGAACCACACAAAGGCCGGTTGGGAACGATCACCCGACGCGGCCACCTCGGCCAGCCGGGCAAGCCGAGCTGTATCGCCGACCGGGCCCGGTCCGAGCAGGCAGCACGTCTTGAGCGTCCGTTCGGCCTCGAGGTTATCCTTCGTCCCGGCAAAGCGGTCGACTAGCTTCTGACAGTGCTCCCGGTAGCGGTCGGCAGCCGCGATCGCGGCCAGCAAGATTCCAAGTTTCATCCCGGTCATCACCTCGGGCGTCTGGCGGTAAGCGTCGCCGAAGTCGTCGGCCGCCTTCCGCCAGAGGCCCCGGCGGCCGTACCAATCGCCCCGGGCCAGGTATCCGCCGGGCTCCTGCGGTTGCTTTCCGATGGCCTGGGTGAGAGCCTGAGGCGGCTCGCCTGCCAGAGCGGCCAAGAGCGCGTCTGCCTCCGGACCATCCGTCCCGAACTCGCGCAGGGAGTCGCGCACCAGTTCGCGGATAAGCGGGTATGATGCGCCGACCGGCTCCATCGCCGCGACCGCCTTCTTGTAGGCCAGGCGGGCCTGCTCTTTCTCTCCACGCCGGTGCTGCTCGAGCGCGACGAGGAGGCCGTGAGTCGCGGATGTGGGCGGTCCCGCCCTCCTTGCCAGTATGCGGCGAAACGCCTCTTCGATGCGCGGATCGTCGGGGAGGATTCGGTGAACGGCTGCAAAAACGGCGTCGAACAGGGCCAGCTCGTCCAGGATTCGCGACCGCGCATCCTGATCCGGGGCTTCAGCCAGTGCCTTCGCGTAGGCCTGGGCGGCCTGGGCCGTTTCGCCCCGGAGGGCCAGTTTCCTGGGCGCGCCAACCCCTGGACCGTGCATCGACTCGTTTACATCCAATTTCTTGAGGAGCACCATCTCCTTCACCATGACTTTTCCTCGGTTTGTCCCCAGGTTGAATACGATTGAGCTATTTCCCGGAACGACATCGTGCGGGACGAATGAGAACTCGTAGTCCCTAAACTCGGATGGCGGAGCTAACAGCTCATGCAGCCCAATCTGAGTGCCAATCTTCCTGATTGATCTGGCCGAGCAGTGTTACAGCGCATGAGTCAGGTGATTTCATCTTGAAGCGAATGACGTACTCGGCTCCGTTGTCCAGTTGCAACGGGTCCTCGATGGCTTGAACGTGCCAATCGGTTCCGGTCGCGACCGTCGTTGTGAATACCGCAGTCCCATCGACAACCTCCATCGAACCGGCGCCGCCATTCTGAGAATAAAGGCGCAAGGACGCAGCGCCTGCCTGCCTGAAGCGCTCGAAGGCCACGTCGGGTTGTCGCTGACTGGCCCGCGTCCAATCGGCCACGGCCAGGTCCCATTGCTTCTGCTTCTCGTACGCTTCCGCCCGTTTGGCGAGCAGTTTCACGTCCTTCGTTTCCGGCGTGATCGCCCTGGTGTATTCCGCGATCGCTCGTTCCCAGTTCTTGTCCGCCGCGCACAGATCGCCGATGGCGGTAACGGCTTCCGGGTGCGCCTTGAGCAGGTCCTCGAGCGCGTGGTGGTCGCCCTTCAAGTAGTACGCTTTCGCCAGCGAGACGTTCAGGTCCACGAGCTCGCTTTCCTTGAGATCCTGGAAAAGCGCCAAGTCGACAGGTTCGGCATGATCCGTCACCGCGAGCCGGAAGCGGCCCAGGCCATGCTCCCAGCTCGTGATTCCGGAGTCGAGGGTGATGCTCAAATAGCCGCCGTCGAGTCGCGCCGGTGTTTTCAAGCCGAAGACCGCCCAGTGTGGTTCCTGGATCTTGCCACGAGTGTTATACCCTTCATTAGCGTCCCACGTTGTCCGGGGGTTGCCGTCGATCATGTTTGTCGGTGAATAGAGCAAACTTAAGTGCCAGTCAGCGGTGGCCGAGGAGATGTCAATCGGTGCCGGCTTGCCCTTCTTGCTGTCGGACTCGATGGCAGCGGTGAATTCCGATACATGGAAGGTGCCGTCATTAAAATAACGGCCGGCACCGCCGTGCGGCAGTCGCGCATCGGGGATGCTTTCGAGTCGGATCGCGGCCACGGTTGGCAGGTCGGTCTTGAGTTTCAACGTGTACACAGCCCGGTCAGGGTTCGGACCGCTGACGAAAATGCTGCCGTCGTTTTCGACCGTCAACGTTTCGCCCCCGGTCGACGTCAGTTCCGTTGGTGCCAGGACGGTCCACGGATCCGGGTATTTTGTGCGCAGCCGCGTGAAAATCTCGCGGGATTTCTCGATGTCGGCCATTGCGAGCGCAGGCTGCTTCGCGGCCAGACGCTCTGGCATCGCTCCGCAAGTTTCCGGGCCACAGCCAATTGCACTTGCAAATCGCCGGGCTGTCGCCCGGGGAGGGCGAAGAGGACATCGTCAAACCGAGCCGCGAGCTCCAGAATCGGCATCCGGGCCTCGTAACCGTCTGCCCGCTTGAGCATGCTGCCGAAGTATCGCAAAGCCTCGTCATTGCGGCCGTGGACCGCATACGCGGCGGCAAGTTTTAGCCAGGGATCGGTAACGTCCGCGGCCTCGAAGCGTTGCTGTTCACGTACGAAGGCGGCGGGGTCGCCGCTCGCCGACAGGCGAAAGCGGCCCAGCGTATGCTGCTTCCACGCTGCGTCCGCGAAATGCAGCGAGATCAAGAACCGAGCATTCTGGACATGCTCGAGAGGCGTGCCGAGCTCAAAGACCGCCGAGTGCGCCTTCCCTTGCTGCTGACCGATTGCCCATGCGGAATAGGGATCATCGTCGATGGCGTTGGAAACCGGAAAACGATACTGACTGTAGTCGGCCGCCGCGTTCCTGAGGTTGACCGCCGCCGGGGCATGGTTTCTCTCCCCACGGTCAACCAGCACACGGAGATCCCCGAGGTGAAAATTGCCATTACGCGCGGAAGTCCGCCCTCGACCTGGCCCGCCGTCGGGAAGGCTCGCATCGGGAAGCGCCTCGAGTCTCAATCCGCTGACCGACTCAAGCGGCGAGTCGGCTGTGAGCGTGTAGGTATCCGTGTCTGGACTGACTCCACTGGCGAGCACCGATCCGTCGGCTCGGAGCGTCAGGGTCGCGCCGCTTGCCGATTTCACCTCCGTTGGCTTCAGCACCGTCCAGCGAGTGGAGCTCGCGTTATCGTACTTATCCAGCAGCAGTTGCGCGAGTTCCGCGGCCGCCACGTCATTTTCAGGGTCCGCCTCCAGCAATCGTTCGTAAAGTGCTTGAGACTTTTCAAACTGACCGCTGGCGAGCGGTACCTGGCCGGCGGCAGCGAGTCGTTGCCCGAACTCTCCGAGCAGTTTCGCCGCTTCCGGATTTCCGGTCGCGGCCCGCGACCAGTCGGCCGCGGCGGCGTCCCAGTTCTCGAGCGCCTCATAGCCGCGAGCCCGCTTCGAGAGCAGGACGGCGTCAGTCGCTTCGGCCGTGATGCCCCGGCTAAAGATTTTCACGGCGCGGGGCCAGTCCTTGTCCTTTCCCTCGATGAACAAGTCGCCGATCTGGCCCGCGAGCTTCGGATCGTCGCTCGACCAACTGGTCAATGGCCTGCTGGTCGCCGAGAATCTGATAGAGCGCGAGGGCCTGGTTCGATAGCAAGGCCTCGTCGGTTGTCGCGTCGGTCACGCCGCGAGCGTAATCGTCGACCGCCTGTTGCCACTGCCTCAAGGCGACGTGCGCGTTGCCTCGGCGGCCGTAAAGCCGCCGGAGGTCGGCCGTGGGCTCGGGTGTCTGCCGGGAAAGGGCTTCGATGGCCGCCGTGTAGTCGGCCAACTGGGCCTTCGTATCGGACCACTGGCCGGCGAGCTCGGCACGCAGCTCGAGCAACCCGGGGTTGCGAGGCTCTCGGGCGAGGCGCTCATTGATCGCCGCCCGCAGCGGAGAGAGCAGCTCGCCGGTCGCCGCATCTTTGACGCCGGCTCCCACCTCTGAAACGGCGGCGGGAAGCCCGTCCTCGGCGCGGCGTTTGGCGCCCCCCGTCAGCAGGGCCGCGGCGTCACGAGGCCGATTCTGGTGCACCAGGGCCGTTGCCAGGCGCAACAACCCGGGCGTGCGCAGCCAATTCTCCGGTGCGGTGGGATCGGCGGCCCTCAACCGATCAAAGGCAAGGGCGGCCTCCGGCCACGCCTGCCGCGAGGCATGCCAGTTGGCCTGCGTGGCAGCCAGGGCGGCCGACACACGCACGTCGTTCGCGTCGAGCTTTGCCAGCGCCGTGTGCAGCCGGAGGTTCTCGGACAACATGCGGATGCGGCTCTGGAAGTCGGCGTTCGAGCTCACGAGCGCACGCAGTTTTGCGGCGGCTCGGTCGGGGTCGTTCCAGACGACCGGCGCGGTGGACCAGAAGGCGGTGCTTTTGCCTCCGGCCAACAATTGCTGTGCCGTCCGGCGAGAACGCCAGGGTTTCCACGCCTCCCATCTCGACGTCGCCGAAATCCAACTGCACGAGTTCGCGCCCTGTCTCGACGTTCCAGAGGCGAACCGTCTGGTCGCTGCCCCCTGTCGCCAGGGTGCGTCCATCCGGAGAAAGCGCCACGGCGCTGACCGCACTGGAATGCCCCTTCAGCGTTTTTCTCCGTTCGCCGGTCGCAACGTCCCAGAACTGCACCGTTCCCTCGCGACTCGCCAGGGCCAGGGTCTTGCCGTCCGGGGAAAAGGCCACATCCTCAACCATGCCAGGTTGCGCATAAATCAGGGAATACGTGGAATCCACGTCGGCATTCCGGAGCGTGTGCGTCGCTTTCCAGGTTTCGGTCGACCAAAGGATCGCTGTTCCATCGCGACTGCCGCTGGCCAGTCGAGCCCCGTCGTTGGAGAAGTCGAGGGCGACACAGTAGCCGCGTGTGTCCGCTCAGGCGGCGGATCAATCGGCGCGTGGCGACCTCCCAGACCTTGAGCTGATTGGGATAGAGTCCTGGTGCGATGATACCAGGCCGGCCGAAGCCGGCGACCAGGTATTTGCCGTCGGGCGAGAAGGCCAGAGCACCGACGGCGCCGGGGTCCGCCTCCCGACGGAAGTCCGGCAGATCGGTCGCGCCCGGCAAGCGGGCGAGTTCCCTTGCCGCGTCGATGTCCCACAGGGCGACATACGACACGTCGGTTGCTCCGCCGTAGCCCACGGCCAGCAGGCGATTGTCGGTGGGCGAGAACGCCACGCTATAGACGCGACCCCTGCCGCCGGCTGACAGTTCGCGCACGAGCTTCCCCGTGGCGGCGTCCCACAGCCGCACGCTGCGGCCGTCGGCGACGGCGATCAGTTGCCCATCGCGGTGAGAATCTCGCCATGGTGCAACCCCGGCCGGACCGTTCCAGTACGCGCACGGTCGCGCCGGTGCCATCCATGTCCCAGACTCGGGCTGTCTTGTCGGCGCTGGTGCTGACGAGTTGCTTGCCGGCGGACGAAAACGCGACATGCGTGATCGCCGCTTCATGCCCCTTCTTCGTCACGGCGGCGGCGAGCTTCGAGGTCAGTTTCCGAGCATCCTCCCAGATCTTGATCGTCCCCTCGACGTCCGCCGTCACCAGCTCGAAACCTTTCCCGGAAAAGGTCATCGCCGAGACGGGAGACGCGTGCGCGGAATCATGCTGCGCGATCGGACGGCCCGTGCCCGTGTCGTACACGGAGACGGATCCGGACAGCTTCGCGCCCACTGCAAGCAGCCCTCCGTCCGGGCTGAGTGCAGCGGCACTCAAGGTTCCAGCGGTCTCGACATCCTTGGCCAGTGGAGTCACCGTGCTGCTTGGCCGCGTCCAGTCGAAAGATCGAAAACTGATTGCCGGTACGTCCGTGGCCGACAACCGCCAGCGTCAGCCCGTCGGCAGACAGCGCTTTCCCGAGGTCAAGTAAGGTAGCGAACATGACGCCGCCAGCCTCCAGCCTCTGCGCATCGGCAGGCAGGAACACGCTCGCCCCCCCGCGGTCAATAGAGGCGATCACCTGGCCGCTGGCGGCGGCACACCATCGAATCTGCTTGTCGATGATGACCAACCTGTCGCCATCCGGTGTGAAGATCAGACCTTGGCCTTGTCCTCCATCGTAAATGCATCCGGAAGTTCTCTTTCCCGGTGGACGTGTCAAAAACGTGACACCTGGTTCTCTACGCCCAGCGCGGTCCACCGTCCGTCGGGCGACAAGGCGCGGCGGTCGGCGCGACCGCCGCCGGGCAAGTCTCGGCGGCTCGCTTCGAATTCGGCCTGAGAACCCAGGTTCCAGCGACGTACCTGGCCGTTCTGATCCAGCGTCACCAGTTGGCCATTCGAGGTGAAAGCGCCGTCGGCCAGGGCGGCGGCATGCCCCGAGAAGACCGCGGCGCCACTTTCCAGCAGGTGCTGGTAGTAGTGCCACTCGAAGCCGCGCAGATCGGGCTTTTTGTCAGTGGGAGGTGCGTTCTTGTTCGCTGTGCCGCTGCTTTCGGGAATGTGTCTCGCCAGCAGGGCGCGAAGTTTCTGCGCCCCGACCGATCATCGCCCCAGACGAACGGCGCCAGCCGCATATCGGTCGTGTACAGCAGCTTGCGGCCCTCTTCTTCGGCCTGCTCGGCCTTGGTGAGGCTGCTCTCCACCTCGGCCTTCTGCGCTGCCACCTGGGTGAGGGCGTTCCGTGTTTCCTGCGTCGCGTCGTTCGGCGAGCTGCCTCTGGTGCGTGCGCCTCAGCCGCTTCCTTCGAGGCGACACCCGCCAGCGTGTTGGCACGCTTGTTGGCGACCAGTGCGGCCACGCAGGCCGAAACCGCGACAATCGCCACGGCGGCCAGTCCCCCGACCATCATGCGAAGTTTGCGGGCGGCGCGCTGCTGCTTGCTCCAGTCGCAGTTGCTGGGCCTCGGCCAGTTGTTGTGCCTGCTCGAGCTCGCGCTGCCGGGCGGCTTCGCGGGACTGCTCTTCGGCGACGCTCGCCTGCTGGCTCGCCTCGAGAAACTCCATCGCCGTGGCAAAACCCGGGCGGTAGCGCTCGGCCCAGGCGGCGTTGGGCCGTTTGGCTTCCCGCCACGCCAGCGCGATGCCCAGCTCCGGGTCGCGATACAGCCCCGCTTTCCCTCGTTGGTGCAGGTCTGCGCTTTCTGACAGCCGGTGATAGATGCCGGCGGCCTGCGTTTCCTCGTCGACCCACTGCCGCAGCCGCGTCCAGACGCGCATCAGGCTTTCGTGCGAAATGTCCAGGATCGTCTGGTCGGTCAGCTCGACCTCGGGCGACGGCATCAAGAACGTGACGCCGCTTTGCCGGTAGGCGTCGATGATCGGCAATAGCTCGTCGGCCGGTACCTCGAGGATCTGACACAGACGACCCAGCCTTTGCGGACGGCGAATTCCGCGGCTGTTCGATTCCTCGACCGTCAGCGCCTGAAAGATCCCCTGGCACAGTGCGCGCTGGCGATCGCTGGCCAGCGACTCGTAGATCTCGTCGGCGTGCAGCGACAGGGCCTGCGACATCTTGCCGACGCGATGGTAATCGTCCAGATCGAGCGCCTCGACTGTCCCCTCTTTCAGCCCAGACATTCCAGGTGCGCATCAGGGCATGCTGCAGACAGGGGAGCTGATCCGCCTGCTGACCGAGATCGTTCAGCAGTCGCTGCAACAGCCGCGGCGCGATCTGTCCGCCGGCGACCTTGATCGGCCCTTCGATGATCCGTTTGTATTGCTCGCGATTCAGACGCGGAATCAGGAACTCGCCCCGATTGACCATCTCGGCCAGGCCTTCGAACTGACCGCACTCGCCGATGAAGTCGGAACGCATCGTCAGCACGACGTAGATCGGCACTTCCTTCTGCGCCGCCGCTTCCAGGAGCAGGCTGACGAACTCGTTGGCGGCTTCCTGCTGCATCTGGCCGGCTTCGTGGAAGCGAAAGATCTCTTCGAACTGGTCGACGACGAGCAGGAAGTTGGTCCCTTCGCCCAGGTCGGCCTGTTTGACCGCTTCGACCAGGCCGAAGTGACTGCGGCTCAAGGTGGCCAGCAGATTTTCGCGGGCGTGTTCTTGCTCGCGATCGTAGAGGTCGGCCTCCAGGAGCGCGTCGGTCAAGAGCGCCAGCGGATTGCCGCCGGGATGCGTGACGGCGATCTCCCACGACGCGCCGGCCTCGAGCATCTTGCCGCCCAGCAGTTGCGACAGCAGTCCGCAGCGGACCAGCGACGACTTGCCGCTGCCCGAGGTCCCCACGACCGCCACGAAGCGGTTGCTGCCCAGGCGCTGGAGCAGTTCCATCGTCTGTTCTTCGCGGCCGAAGAACAGGTAGTCCTCTTCCTGGGTGAATGGTCGCAGACCGGGAAAGGGATTCATCGTCGGCAGGTGCGCGGACTCATGCACACATCTCCTTGATCTGGCTGACGAAGGCGTCCAGTTCCGCGCAAGGTTGGAAGTCGCCCGGCTGGCGGATCACGCCGGCCTGGTGAGAGTGGAACCGGTCCTTGCGCCGATCGTCGGGGGGCGCGATGTAGACCGCCTGGACCGCAATCGGCGCCGCTCGTCCGTAGCCGGTCGCCTTCAAGCAGCTCGCGGAGCTTGATGTCGACCCAGGCCCTGGGCGCCGCGCCGTAGTAAACCAGGACCGCGTTGCAGGTCAGCAGGTTGTCCTGGTGCAGCGCCGCCGCGTCGGCGTCATCGCCGTCGAACGCGGGCAGCATGACTTCCAGCCCCTGGGCGAACAGGTAGTCCTCCAGCGCCTCCACGGCGGCTTCATCTTTCGGGTCGCAGATCAGATACAGCTTCGGCGCCCCGCCCGGCGACTTCGCGGGGGCGGCCGCTTTCGGCTTCTCTTCGGGAGGTGCCAGGCGGCGAATGAGATCTTTCTTGAGCAGGTTCAGATTGCCTTCGATGATCTCCGCCCGATCGTGGAGGGCCGGGTCTTCCTGCACGCGGCGCACGAATGCGCGCTGTCGCTCGTCGGCGGATTCGTCACCACCCGGCATCCAGATCAGTCGCTCGAGATCGGGGCCGAGTGACCGATCGGCCGTCGAGACGGACCTGCAACGCCGGGATCGATTCGGACGAGTCTTCCGGCGTCACCCCGTAACGCCGGCCCAGGAGATGGATGGCGATGGTGCACTTGGCGAGGCAGTCGCGCACCATCGTTTCGACGTCGCGCGACAGCATCGGCAACGGCGCATCGGGCAGCACGACATGCCCCCGTTCGAGCAATTCCCGCTTGATGCGGTCGCGCTCATCCGCGACATCCGACGTGGTGGTTGCCAGATAGACCCAGCGCCGATTTGGGTCCGGCGCCGCCCTGGAAACGTCGCGGGCGCGGAGCTGTTTCAAGCAGGGAGAGGACCTGGCAGCCATCGTAGGCCAGATCGTACACCCGCTCGAAGAAGCGCTGCTTCAGCACAGGACCGAACGTCTCATCAAACTCGCGTACGCGGCCGGTTTCGGCGTCGAGTTCGAAGAATTCAAATCCAAAGAGTGGCGAGAAGATGTCGACGAGCTGTCGAGGCATCTGCTGTTCGGAGATGGCCGTCTTGAGCACCTTCAAGAGACGCGACTTCTCCTTGATGTATCGGCCCCCGGTCTGTTCCGCGCCGTGCCAGAACTGTTCCACCTCCCGCCGGCACAACGGCGAGCTGACGAATGGCGGCGAGACGACCGAGATCATGGCCTTGGCCTGGGGAACATGCTGCAGCAGCTCGGCCTCGATCACCGGCGATATCGCATCCTCCGGCAGGCGGGCGATCTTGACCTTTTCGCCCGAAAGCTGCTCCATCCGCACTTCCAGGTTGCGATGCAACTGCGACACCCAGCCGGGCCTGCCGTCGTGGAGCGGGAAGTCGTCAATCGCGGCATAATTCAAGAGCACGTCGCTGGTCTTCAGCGTCTCCAGCGAGAACGGCTCGGCCGCGATCCCACCGCGATTTTCCGCGAACGGCTGCGTCGGCTTCCACGCGGCCCAACGTCGCCGAGCCTGAGGCCGCTGGGCGATGTTCGAGCTCCCTGGCCAGGTTCCGCAAATCGACCAAAAGCTCGCGAGCTGTTTGGATAGCGGCGGTCGGGCGATTTCTGGAGGCACTTGAGCGTGATCCGCTCCAGCTCGGGCGGGACGTCGTAGTTGAGCCGGGCGATGGCCGTCGGTTGGGCGTGTACGATCTTGTCGAGGATCTCGCCAAGATTGGCCCCGGTAAACGGTCTTTGGCCGGTCGTCAGCTCGTAGAGGACAACGCCCACGCTGAAGATGTCGGTGCGATGATCGAGATCCTTGCCCAGCGCCTGCTCGGGGCTCATGTAGCTCGGGGTTCCGAGCACCTGGCCGCTCTGGGTTTGCTGCATGGAGGTGGTGTCCGAGCACATCGCTGCGATTCCTGCGTCAGCCGCTTGGCCAGTCCAAAATCCAGGACCTTGACCTGGCCTCGTTCGTTCAGGCTGATGTTGGCCGGCTTGATATCACGGTGCACGATCCGGCACGCATGAGCGGCGTCCAGGGCGTCGGCCACCTGGGCGGCCAGGTCGACGATCTGCGGCGATTTCGAGCCGTCGTGTTTTCAGCGACCGAATCCAGCGACCCGCCTTCGATGAATTCCATGGCGATGTACGGCAGCCCCTCCGTCCGTTTCGCCCACGTCGTAGACAGTGCAGACGTGCGGATGATTGAGCGCCGAGGCGGCCCTGGCTTCCTTGAGGAAGCGCTGCCGCCGCTCGGCGTCGGCGGCCAATTCCGCCGGCAGGAACTTGATCGCCGCCTTGCGCTCGAGCCGAATGTCCTCGGCCAGAAAGACCTCTCCCATGCCGCCGGCACCGAGCTGGGACGTGATGCGATAGTGGTCGACCGTCTTGCCGATCATCTGACTTCCTTACAGGAGCGGAACGGTAGAGAATCGGTCCTGAAGCCCAAACCTTCCAGCACGGCGACAGCATCGCGGTGAAGCGGCGAGCAAAAAAGGCGGTTGCGTCTCGTCCAAGAGCGTCACGACGCCAAACCAAGCAGTTGGCAAACCCGTGGCCTCGTGGTGAAAGCCGGCCGGGCAATTCGCGCCCGACCGTGAATGCGCCGGCCATCGCCTGAGGCACCATCTATGCCGCCTATCAGCATACAGTCGCCGGAAACAGTTACCTAGCGAGACGTTCCTCTTTGGCGAGCCCTCCCGGTGGCGGACGCCGGCCATAATAAATTCTCACAGAACGAGCTCCTTCACTTGATATGCATCCTGTGCACGAATGCCCTCAAGAAACAGGAGCTTGCGTTACCCGTCAATCGGAGATTGAGCGGTCCTCGAAGCGAACTTCGAGTGATCCGCCGCGATCGATTTTCCAGCGTCATTTAGCAAAATCACCCGTCAATCGCAGATTGACGGATCACCAGGACGCTTCGAAAAGTCAACGCGGGCTGCGACGTCTACACCACCCGCAAGGGCAAGTTCGCCGTCTGGGCCGATCCACATACGCATATACGCCAATGAACTCGAGGCCTGCGGGCTCTTGATCACAGATCGCCGATCACTCGGTTTTCGCTTCTGGTACGGCTTCGGCCCATGGGTGGCGACCCGTCTGGTCACCGCGATCAAGCCATAATCGATCCCGACGATCTCGAACGGGTTGCCAGACACCCTCTTTTTGGCCGTCTGTGCGCAGGCAATCTCAGACGCACCTACCGATCCCCCAGCGATCCCACGTTTGACAATGACTGTGCGCCGTAATTCGCCCAACTTTCAGCCGCTCAATGAAATGCTGGTGTCTTGATCCCCAGGGGACGCGGCGAATCCCTGGGTGGTCTGGAACTCCTTCGGTAAGATTTGGAGAAATTTGACGTACACACTATAGAGCAGATGAGCCAAGGAGCTAGCCATGGCCCGGATCGAGGTTAATTGTCCTGGCTGCTTCGCCCTGATCGAGGTTGAGGACATCCTGGCTGAGAGCCGCGTTCGGTGTCGCCGGTGCGGGGGGGAATTCACCATTCGCCAGAGCGCGAGCCCGGGTGAGCCGGCGGCCTGGACCATCGGCCGGTTCATTCTGGCGGATTACGCGGTCGAGCGGGTGCTGGGTCACGGAGGCATGGGCCGAGTGTACCTCGTGCGCAGCCGCTCCACGGGTCGTCGATTCGCCGTCAAGACGATCCTGGAGCAGGCGCTCCGTAGCTCCCGCGTTCGCGGCCGCTTCCTGGAGGAGCTCCACACCTGGATCGACCTGCCCGAGCACCCGAACCTGACGGCCTGCCATTTCTTCCGCACCGTCGAAGACAGGGTGGCGCTCTTCACCGATTATGTCGAAGGTGGCAGCCTGGCCGACTGGATACGGGACCGCCGTCTCACCAGTCTGGACATGATCCTCGACATGGCGATCCAGGTCGCCTGGGGCCTGCACGCGGCCCACCAGCTCGGTGTGGTCCACCAGGACGTCAAGCCGGCGAATGTGTTGGTGACGTTGGAAGGACAGCCCAAGGTCAGCGATTTCGGCCTGGCGCGGGTGCGGGCCGTCATCGCTGAGTCGACCGGCCAGGAAACCGGGAAGGGGGAGATTTTGGTCAGCTTCGCGGGAGGGACTCTCGCTTACTGCTCGCCCGAGCAGGTGAACCAGCAGCCCGTGTCGCGCAAAGCCGACATCTGGAGTTGGGGGGTGTCGGTGCTCGAGATGATTGTGGGAGGGGTCACGTGGCCCTCAGGCCCGCTCGCCCCCCGCGTGCTCGACCGGCTCCTCGGGGGAGATGGCACTGACTCCTCGCGAGCGACCCTCGACGCCGGCCTCGGCGAAGTGCTCCGGAAATGCTTCGAGGTCGATCCCGATCGTCGCTGGTCAAGCCTGGCTGAGGCCGCCGACGCGCTTCGGCGAGTGTACCGGGAATCGATCGGCGCCGAGTACCCTCGCTCTGCACCGCCAGCCGCCAATCCAGCGGACCGGGTCTCCGCGACCCACGATCGCCGGATTTTGGGCATGAATTGGGTCGATCCCATGGATTGGTTGACGCTCGCCTGGAAAGCCACGGGACGTGACTTGGCTCAGATGGGGCGATCAAGACCCTCCCGTTCCGGGTCGCGAAAGGCCCAGGCAATCGCAGTCCTGATCGTCTATGAGGAAGCCCGCGCGATCCTCACGCGACTGGTCGCTCACGGGGGCCATACTTATGAATCCAAGCTGGCGGCTCTGTGCATACACCAGGGTTTCATCCACCTGAGCCTCGATGATCTGCCCGGTGCAGTGGCGGCGTTTGATCGGGCGATCTCGATGTACGAGCGCCTGCTCGAGCGTGAGGAGCACCACGAGCATGCCGTTGGACTGGCGTGGGCATGCATGGACAAGGCATCCGCCTTGCGTAGTTTGGGCGATCCCCAGGCAGCGATCGAATGGAGTGACCGCGCAATCGCGACCTTCGAGCGACTGGTCGAGGTCGAGGGTCGACGCGAGTTGGCCGGGGATCTGGCCAAGGCCTACATGAACAAGGCGAACTACCAGAGTGACCGCGGTGATGCGCGGGGCGATCAAGGCGTATGATCGGGCGGTGGTTTTCCTCGAACGGCTGGTCGAGGTCGAGGGTCGACGCGAGCTCGCCGAGCATCTGGCCAAGGCTTGCGTGAATAAAGCGATCGCGCTGCGGAAGGTGCGGGAATATCAGATTGCAGTGTCGACGAACGACCGGGCGATCGCCATCCTGGAGCAGATGGTCGGGGTCGAGGGCCGACACGAAGTGAAGCACATATTGGCCAGGGCCTACGTGAACAAGGGCAACGCCCTGGCGGGTCTCGGCGACAAGCCGGGCGCACTGAAGTCCTACGACCAGGGGATTGCGAGCTTCGAGCATCTCATGCTAAGCGAGGATCGATACGATCTGGCCGCCGACCTGGCAGGGGCCTGCGTCGACAAGGGCGTTTTGCTGGGAGGTCTGGGGGACCATCAAGCCGCGGCGACGTTATACGACCGGGGGATGACGATCCTCGAACGGCAGGTCGAAGGCGAGGGGCGACGTGAGCTGGCCGGGCAACTTGCCAAGGCTACCATGAACAAGGGTATCGAGCTGCGCCATCTGGGAGATCTGGTTGGCTCCGCCGACCTGTCTGGCCGCGCGGTCGCGATTTATCAACGGCTGGTCGAGGTCGAAGGCCGGCGCGAGCTCGCCGAGCCCCTGGCCAGGGCTTACGCGAATCATTTTCTCACGCTGCAAGCCGGGGGCGACCGGTTCAGCGCCGCCGGCTTGTTGGACCGGTCGATCACGATTTACGCGCGCCTGGTCGAGGTTGAAGGGCGGCGTGAGTTCGCCGCCGCTCTGGCCCGAGTGAGGGCCCTCCGTGACGAAGCGAGTGTCGCGATCGATCCTGGTCAAAGTAAACGAGTCAAATTCGATCGAACGAAAGCCCTTCCGCCTACGCCTCCCGTGGTCAGGGTCTACTGGCAGTGAATGAATGACAGGGACACAATGAACCTACACGGCCAGGAATTGGACGAAGAGTTGGTCAGGGCTCGAATAGTGGGCGTCTGCCTTCCGCGTGATTCGTGATGCCGTTTGCCTCACCGGGCTCCCGACTCGAACCTTTCGATCAAGCAACGTGACAGCTCCGTGTCACGCCAGTCCCAGAGGCGGTCGTGGTGGAGGTCCACGTTACGTGGCTGGCTGTTCCAGGTGCTCGGATAACAGAAAGCTCCGATCGCGTGGACGCCGATCGAAAAGATCACGGTCAGCGCGGAGACCGCCACCAAGACGCGCGACCGCGCCAACATCCATTCAAGTCCGAACGCAAAAAGAACCGCGAACAGGGGAACGGCCTCAGTCCAGTACCGCGGACCGAAGCAGTGGCCACCCCACCAGACCGAGTACTTGGAAAGGATCAACAGAAAAGGGATTAATGATACCATTAAGACAAATATCAATGAGTGAGCGCAGAGCCGTCGGCGCACGCTCGGTACGAGCAGCGTCGCGAGCGCAAGGGCGATCCAGGGGCTGAAGACCAGCAAACCTCGATTCGGGCTCAATAGAGTGCCGAGCAAGCCCTCCACCAAGTTCCCTGACCATGCGGCCGACGCGCCGTGTAATTTCATGTGATATTGTTCGAGCCTGGCCTGCCCGCCCAAGATCGAGTCGAAGAACCACAGGTTGTAGCAGAGCAGAACCGCTGCGACCACGACCGGCGCCGGCAGGAAGCAGCGAAGTCCGCGCCAATCCGTCCACGCCAGCCAGATCACAATGGCCATGGCCAAGACAATGTCCAGCGGCCGACAGGCAACAAGCAAGGCCGTCGACGCCCCTGCCAGGGCCAACCGCCCGCGGCCCACCGGATGCGGATGGACGAGCGCGATCGCCGTCACGAGCGCCAGGGCTGCCGGCCCATGCTGCCATAGCGCCTGGCTCCCCACAGTCCAAAGGTCTGATCCCAGGCAGGCCGCCAATACGGCCGGGACCGCTGCACGGCCTACGCCCAGTGCCAGTAATAGGCGGTGGAGGACGACCCCGGCGAGCGCGACGACCAGCGCCATCGACAGCTTTGCCATCCTGAGACTTTCAGCGAGTGCCACCCGGCGGTCTCGGTCCCACCCGGGACGATAAAGATCCAGCATGGCGACCTGCGGTGCGAAAAGCGGCACGGCGACCAGCGCCGGAGCGATGGGATACAGCGACACGACGCGGCCATGCGAAATTGTCAGATAATCCGGAAGCGTGCCATTCGATTTCAGATTCCCCATAAGTTTATTGTCAAAATTGATCCCTTCGCCGCGCACGATAAACAGGGGCAGCAAGCTGGTCGATATCGTGTCGTAAGTCCCCAACTCCCGCCCATTGATCATGTAGATGAAGACCAGAGCCAAGCCCAGGCACAGCGAGCCCAGCCAGCCAGAGCCTTGGGGCGTCGCCTTCAATCCGGGCTGTTCCGAAGCAATGACGCGCGACATTTTGGTCATATCATGCGTTTCCGGTAGAATCAGGCAAGGAGTCGCGAGTCGTTACCCGGAGAGGCTTGACGAGCCGGCCTGAGTCCGGCTGGGCCCGTGATCAGGACACGCAGGTGGAGCGCGCGATCGAATCCGAAGCCCGATCGTGGCGATTGCGCCAACGGCAGGTCAAGCTGCTCGCCGCAATTCTCGTGGTGGTGAGCCTGTGCATGGTCTTTGTTTCGTGGCGGTCTTCGAGGACGCAGAGCGCCCATCGTAACGAGCTTGTCTCGCCTTACCAAAACACGCGCCCGGAAGTGAAGTATCTGGGGGATAGCGCGTGTATCGGGTGCCACCGACCGATCGCCGAGGCCTTCCGCCAGCACCCGATGGGTCGCTCCCTGTCTCCTATCGGGCAGGCCTACTTGACGAAGGGCGATCTTGGAGCCGGACGGACGCTCTTCGAGAGCCAAGGCATCGAGTACTCCATTGAACATCGGGACGGCCATGTCTTCCACCAGGAGACGCGACGCGACGCATCGGGCCGGATGGTCGCGCGGAACGAGGCCGAGGTTCAGTTCGTGATCGGCTCCGGGCGACAGGGAGCTGCGTACCTGGTCGAGCGCGATGGCTTCCTTTTCGAGTCCCCCATTACCTGGTATTCCCGGAGACAACGGTGGGACCTGTCGCCTGGCTTTGAGGCGTTCAACTATCACTTTGACCGTCCGACTCAGCCTAATTGCCTGTTCTGCCACGCGAACCGGGTCGAACCCGAAGCAGGCCCGGTCAACCGATATCGACAGCCGATTTTCCAGGGGCACGCAATCGGCTGTGAACGTTGTCACGGGCCCGGTGAACTTCACGTCGCGCGCCCCACGATCGTCGACGGCAAGGACATCACGATCGTCAATCCGGCGGATCTGGCGCCTGCGCTGCGGGATGACGTCTGCGCGCAGTGCCACCTAGCCGGCGATTCGCGAATCTTGCGGGTAGGTCGGCGAAATGCAGACTTTCGACCCGGGCTGCCGTTTCATCGTTTCTGGACCGTATTCGTACAACCGCCGGACCAGGCCGACGACCGCTTTGTCGGCCAGTTCGAACAGATGCACGAGAGCAAATGTTTCCGCGCCAGTCGAGGTCAGCTCGGGTGCATCACCTGCCACGATCCCCACCATTTCCCCGCGCCCGCGGAGAGGGTGGCGTATTACCGGGGTCGGTGTCTGGCGTGTCACGCCCAGCGCGGTTGCAGTCTTCCAGCGGCCGACCGGTTAGTGCGGAGCAAAGACGATGACTGCATCGGCTGTCACATGGCGAAAGCGAGCAGCTTCGACGTCCCTCATTCCGCGTCGGCGAATCACCGCGTTCCCCGTCATGAGGGCGGACGAAATCCTTTGATCGCGAAGCCCTGGAGCGTTGAGCACGACAAGCGGCACACGGTCATTTTTTACCGCGAGCTGCTGGACGCCGAAGAGCGAGCCCTCGTCGAGCGCGACCGTGGCATAGCCCTGTGCCGCGAAGGGGCACGGGGCGCGAGGGAGGCGCTCGCGTTGCTCGAGACGGCGTTGGCGGCGCGGTCTCTTGATGTGGCCGCCTGGGAGTGTAAGGGCCATGCGCTGGCCGGCCTCGGCCGGCACGACGAAGCTCTGGCTGCTTACCGAATGGCCTTGACCCTGGAACCGAGCCGAGAATCCGCTCTGGCTGGGGCGGCTCGCGTTGCCGCCAAGATGGGTCGACGCCAGGTCGCGATCGATTACTGGAAGCGCACCATCGCGGTTAATCCGTGGCGTTCGGACTATCACGGAGAACTGGCCTTCGTCTATTTCCACAACCGCGACTGGCAGGCTTCGGCCGAGGCCTGCCGGCAGGCCCTTCGCCTCAATTCCCTCGCGGTCAGTGTCCGGAAGTTGCTCGTGCAGAGCTATCTCAATCTGGGAAACACCGAGGCTGCGCGCGGCGAACTCGAGACGATCCTTGGGTTCGATCCGCCCGACCGGGCGGACCTGCTCCGCTCGTTTTCCTTGCAGGCTGGGCCCGGCGGCAGACCAAAGTGATTGGCAAGTGGCCGACCACAGGTTCCTCGACCACAATCGATGGCGATTCACCGGCTGGCGGCGACTTGCGGCGCAGAGCGCTTTTGAATGAGAGCTTTGAGCCCTTGCCTGAATGAGCCCAAGTAAGCGCGTTCCGCCTCGATCGAGCCGGGATTATCGGTCAGCGCATCAAGGAGCTTCTTGCGGAAAACCTCGACCGTTTGGTCCCCGGAAGGCGAGTCCATGAGGTTAATCTGCTCGAACGGATCTCGCTCCAAATCGTAGAGTAGCTCGGCCCCTGCGACATTCCGCAGGTAATGATGTCCCGACGCCACCAGGGACAACTGGAGCGCACTGTGCCCGTGACCGTTCTGGGGCTGGGGTTCCAGCGCGGTCGCGTCGGCCACCTCGGAGAGCGCAGCGGTCGCGATTGCCTGGGGCATCTGTCCCGATTCGGCGTGCCAGTAGGCCGCCAACGAACGGCCCGGAAACGGTGAACCGGCGGAGAGCCCCAACTGCTCCACCACCGTTGCAGGCAAGTCGCGCAGGCTGACCGGTGCATCCACGACCCGGCCCGCGGGAGCACTCGGGGAGAGAATCACGAGCGGGACACCGACCTCGTCGAAATTGAGCCCCTTGGAGTGGCCGAAGCGGCCATGGTCGCCAAAGGCTTCTCCATGGTCCGAGGTAATAATCACGATCGTGTTGTCAAGAAGCGCCTGTCGTCGCAGCTCCTCGAGCAAGCGACCAAGTTGGTCGTCGAGAAAAGTGATGCAATCGTCGTAGCAATCGCGGGCCATCTGGACGTTCCGTTTCATGATCGGTTTGTCGTCCGTGGCCATGGTACCGAGCAGGAACTCGTAATCGTGCGGGGGCTTGGGGCGGATGCCGGATCGTCCCGCATAGCCCGGCGGGGGAATGTACGGGGCGTGGGCGTCGAAATAGTTCAGGAAAGCGAAAAAGGGACGATCGGGCCTCCGCCCTCGCAACCAATTGAAAAAAGCGTCGTTGGTTCCCCACGCACCGCGGGACTGGAGGTTGATCCACTTGATGTCATGATAGAAACCGTGATACAGGATGTTCGCGAGGATCCAGCGCCCCGGCACCGTGCGCCCGACGAGCGACCGCGGAGTGAGCGGAAAGTCCTCGAAATGAGCAAAGCCGCGGGCCAGCCCCGTCTCGAAATTACAACAGTTGGTGTTTGCGGAGAAACCGGCTGTCTGGTAGCCCCGTGAGGCCAGGTATTCCGCCAAGGTCGGATCGGGCGTATCAAGCTGGAACTTCCACTGGGAATTGAGCTGGAACGGCCACCGTCCGGTGAAGAAGCAGCTATGCGAGGGGTAAGTCCAGGGGGCCGGTGCCAATGCTCGGCTATACCGGACCCCCGCGGGCCCACCGCGCCAGGGTGGGAGTGGTATTTCGCTCATAACCGTAGGCACTGAGGTCGTACGCGCGGACCGTGTCCCATACGATCAGTACGACGTTGCGGGCGGCTGACGGTGGTGGCGGCAATCCAGCCACCGCCAAGTGTTCCTGGATCACCTGTCGACCCGACGAGAGCGCCGCCAAAACTGCCAGCACCCCGAGGAGCCCCGTCAATGCGTATCGCACCGTCCATGGTGACCACCCACGGGTGGCAACAGCGGCGCTAATCGGCCGACCGAGCCCGACAGCAAGAAGCAGCGTACCAGCGCCATAAAGGGGCAGCCTCAAAAGGGCCGCCCAGACCGCGAGCGTCGCGAACAACCACGCCCCTGCGCAATGAGACGATCCGCGGCTGAAGCCGGCACACGGCAGCGATCACCAGCGCGGCGACGAGCAGCAGAACGACGTGCGCGGTCGGGACGGTCCAAGCGAAGTCCCTCCCGCTTCGGTATATCCACTCATCGTCCCACCAAAGTTTCCGGAAGAGCATCAGAAACAGGTCGAGATAGCCCGCGCAAAGGCCGAACGAAATCGCGAGGAGTACCGCGGCCGAGGGGGTGAGCAAGCACTCGCCGCGAGCGCGACGGCAGAAGCCCTTCCATCCGTCGTCGCGCTTGCTCTTGTGGTCACGCTGGTCAGTAGCTATCGGATGAGATGACCTCACCGTTGGCTTTGGTCCCCAGCACCAGTACGTCTTGATGGCGATCGACGACTTGAGGAAGTGCACGCTGCCGTCGCAGAACGCGAAATCGCAGCCGCCCGGGTGGTTGCTGGTTGCGCACTGGTATGGCCCGTCGGAGGCGTTGTTGCCGCCGCGACCCATTGCGCACCAGGCAAAAGGATACTGGGCCGAATTCGGCGGCACGATCGTGGTGAACAATCCGAACCCACCGTCGCTCTGCGACCACCTAAACCCCTTTTGGTTTTGCGTGCCGGAGATGGGATTCGGGTTCATCAGACCCTGCGCACATGCAGCTAGATCGGCGAGAACCCCGGCAGGATTCGTGCTGATGTCGTAGAGAGCGATCGCCTGGCCTTGCTGTGCGAGGACCGGGCCATCGCGCCACTTCACCGTCAAGATTGTGCCGTCACCGACGAGCGATTCGCCGAAAGCGATTGTGTTGGAGCTTCCATCGGTCACGGCCTGCATGCCGAAAACCTTGCCGCCCTGAGTGAAGACGCCAGTTCCGTTAGACCCCAGCCCACCATAGGCTGTGGTTGTGCCCAAGGACGCCAGGTAGTTGTTGGTCGTACCCGTCCACTGCCAGCACGACAGGCTTGCCGCCGAGCCCCATGTGCCGCTTGCTTTGACGGGCGAAAGGCCATCGGACGGGCAGACGAACACGCTGAGAAGGTTCTCGGTGACCGTTGAGTTCATGGCAAAGCCCTGCCCACAGCATCCCACCCAGCTAAAGTTGGCCGCATTGTACAAGGGCGTTTGTTCCAGGTAGCTCAGCAAGAGCGCCTGGGCGCTCCATGACCCCCAACCGATGTTGTAACCGATGCTGTAGGCAGTATAGACGCCGCCCGGTGGGAATGAGTTCATCGCGGTGTGGTAGTTGTTCAGCGCCAGGGCGATCTGCTTCAGGTTGTTCGAGCATTGCGACCGCCGAGCCGCCTCGCGGGCCGACTGGACGGCGGGCAACAGCAGAGCGATCAGCACGGCAATAATCGAGATGACGACGAGCAATTCGATGAGTGTAAACGCGCGACGCGTATTCGCTCGCATAAGTTCGCTCCTCTCTTGGTTGATCAGCTCACAGCTCTGACCTTGGGCCAGCCCGCGCACACGACAAACGATATCGAGTGGGGAGGACCCTCAACCCGCATGGAGAGACTCCGCATGAGGTGAGCATAACGACAATAGTCACGGGCCGCGGCCAAGATGCGCCGCGACCGGCGCTCGCCTGCGGCCATGTCAACGTTGTCGACGCACCCATCTAAGCCGGCAATATGGCACGATCCCGGTCATTGGTGGGCTTTCTTCATTGCGGCGCGTTCATTGCTGCTCCCCTTGGCGCGAGCCGCGTGTTCCGCCTTCAACTCTTTGTGAACACTCCGCTGATCGTCTCTGACGACTTTCCCATCGATCGTTGCGGGAGCTGAGACCCGCTCGCCTCCGCAGCCGACGACCAACCCCATCGAGCTAATAGCTGAGAAAAGCCCGACTGCCTCGAAGAATCGCCCGAGTTGCATTTTTGGCCCCGCGTTGACGCCGCGATGAAATTGCCCCGCGAATGGGGCGCACACAAGCTACGTTTACTCGCTCGATACGTCAAATCTTGGGAGGGTGGCGTGCGCGAGATGCTTCCACCCGCGCGGTCCCGGAGGCGATGGGCATGTCCTCCCGGTGACGGTCACTATACGTTCCCCCGACGATCGAGATCAAGAATCTTTTTGATTTTTGTTAAGTTATTGATTGCAGCGTCGCGTGGACAGCCGCAACCACCGAGATGAGTCATGCTCAGGAATGCACCGTGAACGATCCCGTTCCGCAGCCCGCACCGCGCACCGCCCGTAGACGTTGGGTTGCCGCAGGCCTGGTTGCCCTGATATCCGCTTTGTTGCTCTGGGCTGCCTGGCCGTCGCTACGGGCGATCAAGAGCCCCAGGCCGATGACTTCGGAGGGCTCGCCCGGCGCACGCGCGATCCCTATGCCGACTCGCCGTACCAGAACGCGCACCGGGAAGTCGGGTACGTCGGCGATGCGGCCTGTAGCCGCTGCCATCGTGAGATCGCAGAAGCCTACCGTTCGCACCCGATGGGCCGATCGTTGGCGCCCGTCGCAAAGACCGAGTACGGCCAACCGACCCATGCCACGACGGGACTTCCGATCGAGGCAAAGGGGGTGACGTACACGATCGAGCACCGTGACGGACACGTGTTTCACAAGGCGGCGCGACGCGGAGCGGACGGGACGTTGTTTGCCGAGATCGAGGCCGAAGTCACGTACGCACTGGGCTCGGGGACGCGCGGTATCAGCTTCCTCATCGACCGCGATGGTTTCCTCTTCCTGTCGCCGATCGCCTGGTTCTCACAACTGCGGCGCTGGGATATCTCGCCCGGCTATGGCGAGTTCAACGCCCAGTTGAATTTCGAGCGCACAATCCAGCCCGACTGTCTGTTCTGCCATGCCGACCAGTTCCGCCCGGTAGCCGGGACGCTGAACCGCTACGAAGAGCCGATTTTCCGGGGCCATGCCATCGGGTGCGAGCGCTGCCACGGGCCAGGCGAGCTCCACGTGAAGCGGGGCGGGCTCTCGGCCGGGCCCGATTTCACCATCGTCAACCCCGCGGATTTGCCGCCGGCGCTACGGGAATCGGTCTGTCAGCAGTGCCATCTCCAGGGTACGTTCCGCTTCGCACGCGCCGGCCGTGGACCGCTTGACTTCCGCCCGGGCTTGCCGCTCCACCGATTCTTGGCGGTGTTTCTCATGAAAAAGGGAAACCAAGGCACACTCGAAGCCGTTGGGCACGTCGAGCAGATGGAAGCGAGTCGCTGTTTCGCCGCCACCAAGGGTCAGCTCGGCTGCGCCTCCTGCCACGATCCACACCGGCTGCCCGAGCCAACCACGAAGGTCGCGTACTACCGCGAGCGTTGTCTCGAGTGTCACGCCAAGAAAGGGCTGCGCGCTGCCGCTCTCCCAGCGCCAAGCCCAGGGACAGGGCGAGAACTGCATTGCGTGTCACATGGCGCGACCGACGATTACGAACGTGCCGCACACGTCCGCGACTGACCACCGGATCCTGCACCGCGCCCCGGGCCGGTAGCGGAAGACGCACGGGATGCATCGAGTCACCCGGGGGAATCTCCTCTCAAGGACTACCATTGGGCACTCTTTACGGAGGAAGAGCGGCGAGACGCCGCGCACGACATGGGCGTGGCACTGGGCTGGGCCGCCCGAAACCTGCGATCCTCACCCCAAGTTGCCGGGGCTGCAGCGACACAGGCCCTGGCGTTTCTCCAGCCTGCCGTGCGCGACCGTCCCAACGACCTGGCGGCCCGCGAATCCCTCGGACATGTTTTGGCGATCCTCGACCGTGGCAATGAGGCACTCCGCGAGTTCCAAGGGGCACTCGCCATCGAACCTCGGCAAGAATCGGCACTCCTTTCCACCGGTCGCGTGCTGAGACGCCTCCGACGGCCCGATCTCGCCCGGACGCTGTTCCAACAGACGGTCGCCGTCAACCCATGGCGCTCCGATTATCGCCTGGCGCTGGCTAACGCCTGCTTCTCCTCTGGCGATTGGTCCGGAGCCATCGCGGGCTGCCGCGAGGCGATCCGGCTCAACCCCGAATTGTTCGAGGCGCGGTCCCTCTTGGTGCGATCGCACCTACGGTTGCACGAGCTCCAGGAGGCCGATGCCCAGTTCCAGATCTTGCTGCGCTTTTACCCCGCAGGTCGCGACGTCTGGCAGCAGTGGTACAAAGAGCAGAAGACAGCGATTGCAGGCGGCGTGGGCCCCGCCACGACTGCCGGGCCTTGAGTGGGGCAACTGCGGTGCCATCACAGTCGTGGTTCAATTCGGTGTTCGCACCCAGACTTGTGTTCGTGGCTTTCGTTCGGTCAGAGTAGAGTCCGGTGATCTCGCCCGTCTTCTGTAGGTCTGTCGATGAATTTTCGTCTGGGAACCGCGACGCAAGACCTGGCCGAGCCGATCTTGGGCACTGGCACCGATCGACCGCAGCCGGTCGGTGCCTCACCCGCGACGATCCTGGTGCTGGCAGTCTGGATCGGTCTGACGGCGGGTTTCCTCGACCTTGGCTTTTTGATCATCAGGAAGCGCCTGTTCGACCGCGACTTCTATCGACTTGGCGAACATTTCGGCTGGATCATTCCGGCGGGGGTATTGATCCTGGTGCTGATGCCGGGGATGGTGCTCGCGCCTGATCGCCTGCCTGCGCGGGCGGAGGCTCCCCCTGGGCAAAGCGGTGGGCCTATTATCGTTTGTGGGGTTCCTCGACGTGAGCGCGAGGCTGCCAGTGGAGCTGTGGGCGGCGCTTTTGCTTTCTGGGGGGCTCGCCGTTCAAGCCGCCCGCTGGGCTGGAACTCGTGGTGGTGCATTCCTCCTGCTCGTACGCCGAACGGCCCCGGTGCTCGTGGGGATGGTGCTGGCAATCGCGCTGGCGACCTGGGGCGGACATGCCTACTCGGAGCTTCGTGCGCTGTCTGCGTTGCCGCCACCGCCCTCCAATGCCCGGAACGTTCTGTTGATCGTCTGGGACACGGTGCGGGCCGCCAACCTCAGCCTCTACGGCTACAACCGCTCGACCACGCCAAACCTGAAACGGCTGGCGGGCCAAGGAGTGAGGTTCGACCTGGCGTTCGCGACGTCGTCATGGACCCTACCTTCGCACGCCAGCCTGTTCACAGGCCGCTGGCCCCATGAGCTCGGCGTCGACTGGAGATCGCCTCTCCGAGAAGGCATCCCTACGCTTGCCGAGTACCTCGCCTCCCAGGGATATGACACCGCGGGATTCGCGGCCAATCTCGAGTACTGCACTCGCGAGTCGGGCCTGGCTAAAGGTTTCGCGCACTACGAGGATTTCCCGATCGACGTCTACGACGCCTTCAACCGCTACGTCGCCCTGGGCCACCGTATCGAAATCCCTTCATGGGCATTAGCCTTGGATATGCTCATGGTAAAATGCTTCGGGCGCTGGTACAACGTGACCCCGCGCTCGAAGGAGCATTCGAAAGACGCAAGAGCGGTGGACCGGGCGTTCCTGCGGTGGCTGGAACGGCGGCGGGACGGCCGGCGCCCCTTTTTTGCGTTCCTGAATTTCAACGACGCGCACGGTCCGTATGAAGTACCGGATCGATCGACCCCGGGTTTCGGTCTGCGGCCCGCGTCAGCGGCCGACCGCCGGACGCTCCTGTACTGGAACTTGCTCGACAAGGCGAGGCTAACGGCGCACGATGTGCGCATGGCCGCCGACGTCTACGACGATTGCATCGCGTATCTCGATCAACGGCTGGGAATACTGCTCCACGAACTCAGCCGGCGCGGCGTACTCGACAATACTCTGGTGATCGTCACGTCGGATCACGGCGAGCACCTCGGAGATCACCTCTTGTTCTTCCACGGGTGTAGCCTGTACCGTCAGCTCGTGCAGGTGCCGCTGGTCATCGTCGATAAGGTGCGCGTACCGGCGGCACGCGCGATCGCCGAGCCGGTGAGCCTTTGCGAAATACCAGCAACGGTCGTGGACCTGCTCGAGTTGGGGCGAGACGCACCATTTCCCGGACGGTCGCTCGCACGATTCTGGCGTCGACCCGCCCAAGCGGCCTCCGCCCCTGCCGAGCCGTTGCTCATGGAGACGGGAAAGCCGGAGTTCTTCACGAACCAAGGACGCGAGCCAGCCGCCAAGGGCCCGATGCAGTCGCTCGTCGCCGGCGGAATGCACTACATCCGCACGGCTGACGGGCTCGAGGAGCTGTACATTCTGAACATTGACCCGGAGGAGAAACTCAATATGGCGGGCTCGCCGAACGCACGGGCCGCTCTGGAGCGCTTCCGAGAGACGCTGCGGTTGAAGTTCGAGCGACCCTGAGATGCAAAGACAAAGAAGCGGCGTGATCGGGCTGCTCGTGTCAAGGGCCTCCGAAGCTTCGCATTTCATCAGGGCGGCGCGATCTTCGAAAAACCAGGCAGAGGCCTCGGCTTGTCCTCTCCCTCAATCAGCAGGTAACCGGTAAGGGCGGAGAGCCCGGAATAGCGGTCCGTGGTCCCGGAAGGCCACGTGATCAGAGCGGAATCGATCCGGCCGATCTGACCCATGCCGAAGTGGAGCCGCGAGTCGGACGCTGATTGGTAACTGCCGCCCGCAGCGCACTGGGCCACCATCCGCCGGCCCCCGGCGACGACGACAACCTTCGCCCCCACGGCGTCGCGATTCGACCGGCGGCCCACGAGACGCAGCGTGAGAAATCGGCCCCCTTCGGTTCGGTTGTGAAGGTAGGCCAAGGGCTGGTTGTGCGAAAGAATGAGCACATCCAACCGCCCGTCATTGTCGAGATCACCGATGGCCAAACCGCGTCCCATACGTGGAACGCTCCAGGGCGAGCCGGCCCGGTCGGAGCAATCCGTCAGGCGGCCGTCGACACCGCTTTTCAGAAGCTGCGCCGGCATCTTGTAGGGGTAATTCGGCCTCAAGTCGTTAACGTGGCCGTTGGCCGAGGCCAGATCCAACCGACCGTCGTTGTCGGCGTCGAACAGCGCGACTCCGAACCCGAGCAACCGCCGGGTGGCCACGGCCAGGCCGACCGTGGCCGTTGCGTCGGTAAAGTTGCCGCCGCCCAGATTGCGAAAAAACGTGGTCGACTCGCCGTAGAAGTTGGTGACAGCCAGGTCAACTAATCCGTCGCCGTCAAGGTCGCCCAAAGCGACACCCATGCCGGCCTGATAGGCGCCCGACGCGTTGCCCGCCACGCCGGCAGCGTGCCCGACCTCCTCGAAGCGCATCTTGCCCGTGTTGCGGAAGAGGAAGTTGGCGGTGGAGTCATTGGCGACGAATAGATCCACTCTGCCGTCGTCGTCGAGGTCGGCGGCGACCACGCCGAGACCGCGGCCGTCGCGGTCGACGATGCCGGCCTGGGCTGTCACATCAACGAAACGGCCCGAGTCATTGCGGAACAGGTGATCGGGCAGAGCCTCGGAATCAAGAGGGTTGCAGTTGAGGTAGGCGCTGTTGGCCGTGTTGCGACAGAGCCGAGGATTGTCGAATTCCCACGCGGCGTAGTGACAGACGTAGAGGTCAAGGTCGCCGTCGCCGTCCAAGTCGGCCAGCGCCGCGGACGTGGGCCAATCCCGTCGGCCGCTGAGGCCCCACTCGAGGGTGACGTCCTCGAAGGTACCATCCCCCTTGTTGCGGTAGAGGGCATATGACCGCCAGCGCGTGACAAACAGGTCGGGGTGACCGTCACCGTCGACGTCGCCGACCGCGACGCCATGGCCGTGACCGCGCGGGAAGCGACCGATGCCGGAGGCGTCGGTGACATCGTCGAAATGGCCGTCGCCGCGATTGTGAAATAATCGATCGCCTGAGCCGGCGGAAAGCGACTCGAGCTGAGACGCCGGCGCGAACGGGCCACCCTGGACACAATAGACGTCGAGCCAGCCGTCGCCGTCGTAGTCCAAAAGCGCGAGCCCGCCGCCGAAGGGCTCAGGCAGTTGGTGGAACTGTGTCTCGGCGTTGTCGTAGACGAATCGCAGACCGACGGCCTCGGCATCGTCGGTGAAGGACAGACTGCTTTTGGGCTTTTCGCCTCGTTCCAGAGGATGTGGGAGTGCCACCGTCGCGGCGTGCGCCCATGGTTCTTCGTGCGACGTGCGCTCGAGCTGTCGCTGCGCGTCCATCCGATCCAGTCGGGCAATGGCTTCTTGGACCGGGGGCTGATCTAGAAGGGCGGCAAGGGACCACGCATACAGAACGCGCGCCTCAATCCGGCGACCGGCGGCGTCCGCCCAGCGGGCGAGCTCGAACCGCTCGGCCGCCCCACGGGGAGGCTCTTTGCGCCGGAGGAGCTGCCGGTAGGCCGCAAGCGCCCGCTCGACCTCGGCCTTGCGGTGCCGCAGATCGGCGACCCGATCGTACTGGCCGGCTCGCTGGGCCAGCTCGGTGAGGCGCTCTCAGCGCCCTCGTGTCCGCGGGTTCGAGCCGGAGCCATTGCTCGAGCGTGGAAGTCTCTGCCCGCGCATCGCCGCTTTGTTCGTGCAACCACGCCTCGAGCGCAAGCCGCTCTCCGAGGTCGATATTGCCGGAACCGAGTTGTCGCGCTGCCTCGAGCGCCTCGTCAGGTCGGCCGGATCCGCGCGCAGCGCAATCCAGGCCCGCCATACCGCGGCATCCGCAAGTCCACGTTTGCAACGCGATAACCATTGTCGGGCCTCATCCCAGCGGCCGGCTTCGATCGCCAGTCGGCCCTTACCTAGCCAGACGCGGTCATCCTCCGGCGCCAGTTGGCCGGCCTTCTCCAGAGCTCCTTGCAGGCCCTCGTACGGCAGCCGATCCATCTCCAAGTTGCTCAGCTCTTTCAAGACGCGGATCGGGTCTTTCGCGTCCGCAATACTGGCCCTCTTAAGTAACTTGGCGTCGTCGAATCGGACTTCGATCTGATAGATCTCGCTGAGCAGATCGCGGATTCTGTCCAGGCCGGGACCACCGCGGGCGAGCGCCTCCTCGAGGCGGCGCTCGGCGGCGCGGAGCCTCCCCTGGCTCAGATGGGCCTTCGCTTCGTGATACGCGCCGACGGCTTCGAATACAAACCCTTCGGGAAGCCGGGCGAAGGCGCGGAGTGCGGCGTCGGGGCGGCCGCTAAGTGCCTCGCAAATCCCCAACCAGTAATCGGCTGAACCATCGAGTGCGCCGGGCCGCGCCGCCAAGGCGGCCAGCCGTCGATGTGCCGCTGCCAACTGTCCGCGCGCGATCTCCTGCTGGGCCAGTCGTAGTTGGCCCAGGTCATTCCAGGCCGCAAGGCGGGTGAAAAGCACCCATCCCAGGCCCAAAAGCACCGTAGTGATGCCGAGCCAACGCCAGCACCGCCGCATTCGACTCATCGAAAACCCATCGCAGTCCCGCTTTCGCCCTGGCGGCGACGGTCGTGCATGATGGTGCATCGACTCTGGCCGCGGGCGTCGACTGCTGTCGTCGGAGATGATCGCGCTGCCTTTGGTCCCCGCCCGCCAGGACTTCATGGGCAGAAGCTTGTGATGACGCGGACTCAGCCGCCAACCATCAGGGCGTTCACGCCGCCCGGGCTGTCGGCGGCGACGTTTTCATGGTTGCCAGCGGCAGAGCCGCAGTCAAGACCGCCCGGCGAAATGACGCAGTCACTGTAGAGTCGACGTGGGGCGCGGTGACGTCAAGTGTCTTGCGCAGGGTTTCTGGGAATGGTGGCGTGAGAGGATTCCTCAGGGGAGAATAGATCAGGTCGTGGCAGCGTAGCTGTCACGACCTAAGACCGCGAGGAGCTGAGATCGATGGGAAAACGCAGCGAGGTACCCGTGAATGAGCGCCGTGACGCAGCGATGGTAGACACCCATCGTTTGCTTCGCTCGCACGCAGTCATTCGTTTATGTCCTAACGGATCGGTGGAAAACCACGCTGTCTGGTGCTTCCGTGGTGCAGAAGGTGCGTGTCTGACGTCTAGTCGCGCCACCTCCGGCAGAAGCTGGAAAGATCACGCCTTGAATCATTGGGGGAGAATGCCATGCGAGTGATCTTAACCCTCATATCCGCGGCCCTGCTGCAAGCCCCGGGCGGGGACGCAGCGCTGGAGCCGTGGGCTTCCAAGGCCCAGCCCGGCGATGTCGCCAAGCGCCACGTCGAAGAGTTCACCCAGGCGGAGCACATCTACACCGTCGTCCACGGCGGCACCGTCGACGGCGAGTGCTGCCGCACGCCGATGGGCTGCGGCATCAACCGGGAAGGCGTCATCGAGCAAAGCTGGCAGTCCAACCGCGCAGTGCGGATGGAAAACGTGGGCCAGACCGACCTGATCAATCCATGGCTCTCCAACGGGCGGAACAACTTCCGCACCCTCGATGAGATCGTGGCCTCGGCCGTCACCCCGGGGATGAGCGACAAGGAGAAGGCCATGGCCCTCTGGTTCCAACAGGTCTCGCATCGCTTCCACCGCAGCGGCTACGGCGCGAACCTCGGCGACCCGGTGCAGGTCTTCAACATCTACGGACACAACGTCTGCGGGAACGACGCCCTGATCATGGGCGCTTATTGGCAGAAGGTGGGACTCAAAAGCGCCCCGGTCCGCCTCGTGTCGCACGCCATCGCCCAGGTGGCGTACGACGGCGGCTGGCACGTGATGGATGGCGACCTGGACGGCTTCTTCCTCCTCCGCGACAACGAGACGCTGGCCAGCGACCGGGAATTGGCCCGCGACCACGACCTGATCAAGCGGGCCCACACCTACGGCATCACGCTGGCCGACATACGCCGCCTCGATGAGTCGTATGCGGCCATGTTCGTCTGCGAAGACCCGGTCACGGGCGACCGCGCCAGCCAGCCGAAGTCGACCATGAACATGACACTCCGGCCGGGCGAGGCCCTGGTCTGGCGCTGGGGCCACCTCACTCCGGCCAAGTACAGTTGGCGGTCGTCGGAGCAGCCCGACTACCCCGACACCGTCTGCGACGGTCTCTGGGAATACCGGCCGGACTTCAGCAACGACCTGTGGAGGAAAGGCGCAACCAAGATCGAGAACATCGTCAGCGGCCCGGACGGGCTTCGAGCCGAAGAAGGCAAGACGGGCACGATCATCTGGACGATGCGGAGCCCCTATATCTTCGTCGGCGGGCGATTCGAGGAGGAAGGCAACGGGGCCGTGTTGGAAGTCTCCCAGGACGGCAAGAAGTGGGTGGATGCGCGGGACAAAGTGGAGTACTGGTTCTTCACGAACTGGGGACCGCAACGCTTCGACTATCAACTCCGCTGCCAGCTCTCCGGCGCTGCCCGGCTCAAGCGACTGGCGATGATCAACGATCTGCAAATGGCCCTGCTGGCGCTGCCCGAGATGATCGTCGGCGAGAACAGCTTCGCCTATACCGACCAGTCTCCCGGGGAGCGGAAGGTGCGGATCACCCATGAGTGGGTAGAGCGCACGGCCCGCAGGCCGCCGCCGCCCGACGTGGTTTACCCGCCCGACGCCGGTCAGGCCGAGGGCACCGACCTCGTTTTCCGCTGGAGCGTCCCTCAAGAGGCGGAGGGAGAGAAAATCGTGGACTACCACTTCGTGCTCGCCGATCGGGCGGACATGAAATGGCCGCTCTCGACCAACTTCTACAAGCTCATCTCCCGTACCGCGGACAAGGGCAAGCCGCAATACACGCTGCCTTCCGCCGGCCTCCTGACGCCGGATAAGCAGTATTACTGGCACGTGCGGGCCAAGGATAAGAAAGGTGTGTGGGGGCCGTGGAGCAAGACGTGGAGCTTCACGCCCCGCGGGCCGGCCTATCCCTTGGACGTGACCCTTGATTTCGACCGGGACAAGGGCGTGGGGAGCCTCAAGTGGAAAGCCAATCCGCTCGGCCGGCGGCCCGCGAAGTACCGTGTCTACGGCAGCGACGAGAAGGGCTTTTCCGTGAGCGACGTGCCGTACACCGTCAACGTCGGCATCTCGAAGGAGCTTTCGCCGCAGTTCCCGGCGAACTTCATCGCCGAAACCGCGACCACGGAACTGCCGGTCCTGGGCAGCGAGGTGATTCTGCCCGCAGCCAACAAGACCTACTACCGCGTGGTGGCGGTGGACGCAGAGGGCAAGTGGAGCGGACCGTCGGACTATGCCGTCGCGCCCCGCCCGGTGATCTACAGCAAGCCGACGTTGCAGGCCAAGGTCGGCGCGGGGTACCGCGGCCAGGTCTCCGCCAATCGCTCCCTGGGCGACCTGCGGAAGCACAACCCGGAGGTCGCCAACTTCTGGGACATCGAGCACCCCAAGTATGCCTTGAAGGGACCGAGCTGGCTCAAGCTGGAGGCGGACACGGGCGCGCTCTCGGGCACGCCCGATGCAGCAGGGAAGTTCGAGGTGGAAGTCACTGCCACCATCGACCGGCAGGTGCGGAAGCTGGATGAGGGCGTGCTGGGTTGGGGCAATGAGAAAGTCCTCTCCACCTCCACGGAGCGGGTCGGCAGCGCCAGCCAGCGGTTCGTCATCGAAGTCAGCCCGTAGAGTGATCTCCGTTCGCGGCAACTCAATCGGCCTGCGGGTATCATGCCGAGGATCGCCGTCGGGGGCCCGACGATCAGCCCGCACCTCGCTGTTGTGCATGTCCTGCGCGTTACTTGGTCGACGTCAGGCGATCAACTCGCCGTCAGCGATTTGCTGTACCTTCTCCCAGTTCGTGACGGTGTTAAAGAACGGCCAGGCTTTGATTGCAGAGCGCATGTATCCAAAATCGCGAAGCCACATGCCGCTGAATAAACCGATCATGAGGAAGCACGCGCCCGGGAACTTGACATAAGCAAAAAAAGCCACCGAAGCGACGAGATAGATCAGTGCAATGATATGCCGCTTGGCGTTCCAGCGCAGCAGGAGCCTGAACGAGTAACCGCCCCGGCGGTGCACGTCGAGCAAGCGGGCCGCAACTCTTTGGTTTATCGGTGTGGCCATCGGTGTTGCTGGGCCTTCAGATTCGGCTGACTGACGCGAGACTGGCTAGTCGTCATCGCGAGCCACCGCGAAGGAGATGACATCGGTGGAGGCAACCATCGACTGGATCTGGCAGCACGGACGACGACTTTCTAATGGAAAAATAGCACAGAACGCGTTAAGAGAGAATAGCGCCGCGCCCACGTTCTTCCGGTCCTTTTTTCATGGCCATGCCGGCGCCGATCGAAGAGGCTCGCGATCATGAAATCAATGGCTCTCAAGGCACGGTCCAGGCGCCGGCGTGAGTCGATCGTCTCACTCGTGTGCGGCACGTTGGCCATCATCGCTGGCCTGGGGGCGGCGATCCTGCTCTGTTCGTACCTCGTCGGTCGCCCGATCGGGCCGCCGCATTTCTACGTGCAAGACCGGGTGCAGGGTCGGGAAAGCGACAATCGGGGGGAAGTCTTCGCGGTCACAAAAAAGTACCTCCTTCCCTCGCCGCAGTTGATGGCGATACCCGTCGTCGGTGTCTCATTCGGTGCATTGGGAATTCATCTCACGCAGCGCCGATGGAAGGATCGCAAGGCAACCACCTCGGCCGTCGGCATGATCGTGTGCGCGGGTGCTTTCCTGCTCGCGTGGCTCCTCGTGCTGTGGGCGGCGTTGCTGGCATAGCCTGATCCTGTGGCCGTGTTCCGAAAAATTTGCACCGTTCACCTCGCGTGCAGTCGCCAAATCGGGCCGTTCAGAACGATAGCACGATGACTCGCGCCGCGAGCGGACTCAGTCTTCTGCCGCACAGGTCGTGCAAAGCAGATCGATAGTCTCGTTGGTAAAAGTGGGTGAACAAGTGGGGCGACGGCAACGGCTGCAAGAAAGCGGCTCGAGCTTTTTCTGCAGCGAGCTCCAAAACAGACGGTATTCACGGATCGCTTGTTTCCGTTGAATCACCACGGGAATGACCAGCGCCGGCAGACGAACTCTCGCCACGACCACGGGCCGCAGCACTGCTCGAAGGGCGTAGTTTTCGTTCAGTTCCGCCAGCTTGCGACGCAGTTCCAGATCGACTGCCCGCTTCCTCGCTGCGAGGTCGTCCGCTGATGGTGCTGACGCCGTGCGTCGCCTCGAGCCATCGGCTTCACGCGACAAGGCTCGATAATACTCGTGCAGCCGCTTGCGGTCCCGCTCCAGCCGCTGTTCGATGCGGCGAACGAATTCGGTTGACGCGCTCATCGAGCCAGCGCTTTCCTTCCGCAATCGCCGTGGCGTAGGTCGACGGATCGTCGGGGGCGCTCACCCGTTCCACGCCGAGCAGGTCGGGTTCCTGAAACACGTCCGGCAATTCCACGATGGCTTGGCTCTCCGCGTTGACCGCGACCCGGAACATCGCTTCCCACACGTCTTCCGAGCGTAGCGAGCCCACCATCGTCCACAAATGATATTCGACCAAGGCCGGTTCGGCCGCGCCGCATTTGGCGCGGGCATTTTGCCAGGTGAACGTTTGGCCGATTTTATCCGTGAGGTCGCGGCTGGTGAGATAGCGTGCCGGGATGCAAAACGAACCATCCCGCGGCACCGCCTCGTCAAGCACGCTTGCCGCCACGTCGAGAAACTCGCCCGCGAGACCGACGTGCAGGGTTCCCGGGGCCGCCGTCACGTCCAGCAAAAACTCTTCCCCCGGCAGATGGGCGGCCTTGGCGACATCAGGCGGTACCACGACTGAACCGGGAAGCTCCAGCACGGGCCAATCAGCGAGCCCGCCGCTGCGCTCGAACAGTTCGATGGCAAACGTTTGCAAATCACGCGTGAGCGTGGTCATGGACATGGTTATTGAAAATCCTCGCCGAATAGAGCTTCGTCCAGTTCTTTGGATTGCACGTATTGTTCCTGGGCTTCGAGCAGTGTCTCGCCCAGTGTTACAAACGACTTGTCGAGTTCGTCGTCGTCGCGGGAGCAGAGCCAGAGATTGAGCACCAGTGACTCGAACTGATCTCCGTCCTCGAGGTTGCCCAGAATCGACCCGACCTCGCCGACAACCAGCTCAAACATGCGAATCTTCTCATTCAGCACGTTCAAGATGCGGGCTTCGAGGGATTCTGCGGTGCAGAGGTTGAAAACAAACACGTCGCGCGTCTGGCCGAAGCGATGCAAGCGACCGACCCGCTGTTCGATCTTCATCGGGTTCCACGGAAGATCGTAGTTGATCAGCGTGTCGGCGAATTGCAAATTGCGTCCCTCGCCCCCTGATTCGGTGCAAACCATGACCGGCACGCGGTCGCGAAAAACCGCCACGGCCTCATCTTTTTCATGTGCGGTCTGCTCGCCGGAAAACACAGAAAACGCCAGGCCATTTGACTTTAGCAGCCCTTCGATGTGAGCCAACGTGCGGCGAAAATTGACGAAGATCAACAGTTTGTGCCCGTGCGACTGCTGGACCAATTCCAGCAATCGAGCATCTTTTGCAGACCCGCCGATCGATGCTGCCATGCGCGCCAGCGCTAGAGCATCGGGATCTGCCGACGCGATGCGCTCGAGCGACGATGCCACGGCCACCGGATGGCTGCCTTGTGCAGCGAGCAGACTGCTCAACTGCAACCGCGAAACGGGCACCGGGATGCGGGCGCACGAGCTTGCTTCATCCGTGGCCAGATCGGTTTCCGCCAGGTTCTCCGTTGCCGTTTCGTCGATTGGTTCGGTTCCGTGCACAAGTCCACTGCCGCGGCTGCGCAGGAACTCAGTCAGTTTCCGATACAACTCGGCTTCGGCACCCTCGGGCTTGGCAAGTACGGTTTGAGCGTAACGCGGGGGAAGATTGAGCTGCACCAAGCTGCGCGTGTTCCGAACCATCACTTCGCCCAGCAACGACCGCAGCCGTTCGCGGTTGAGCGGGTCGCGCGGGTTGCCGCGCTTGACATATTTCCTCTTGAAATCTGATTCGGTTTGTAGATGGCCGGGAGCCAGAAGGGTGAGCAAATTGTAGAGTTCGAGCAGGTTGTTCTGCACGGGCGTCGCAGAGAGCAGGAACATGAACCGCCGCTTTAGCGAGTTGACGAGCTGCCAGTTCAGCGTCGCCCGGTTCTTACAGTGATGAGCTTCGTCGACGATGACCAGGTCCCAGGGCTCTGCCGCCACGATCGCCGCTCGCTTCTTGGCCTTCACGAATGCGAGCGAGGCCAGCACACGGTCGTTCCCCGTCCAGAATTCAACTCGGTCGGCCGTGCCCCCCTTCGGCGGAACGGTGAACTCCAGGTCAAATTTGCTGCTCAGTTCCTCCTGCCATTGCGAAACCAGCGGTGCAGGCACCAGTATCAGCACGCGCCGCACCATGCCGCGCAGCAGATACTCGCGAAGCAGCAAACAGGCCTCGATGGTTTTCCCTAATCCGACCTCGTCCGCCAAGAGCACCCGGCCGCGAAAATGCCGCAGCACTTTGCGGACGGTTTCAATTTGATGCGGCAATTGCTCGACGCCGTGCAGCCCTTCCAGGCACAGCAGTTCATCGAACCCACGCAGCAGACTCAGCCGGGCATGTTCTTGATGCAGCCGGAGGTCACGAGGATCGGAGGTGACGCGCCCCGCCAGAAACGGCTCCGCATGAAAGGAAACAGGTATCCCGCCGGGAGTGAGCCAACCTTCGGCGGGCGGATTTGCAGGTGCAGGGTGCGAAACGATTTCGGACTTGCGTGGGCGTCCATGCGAAGAGACCTGCGCTGCCATGAATCCATTCCCCGGTGTGACTGATGAATCGCCGTCATCATAGCAATTGCCGCCTTCGGGAGATACTCGACCGGGATTGGTTGACTGCGCTCATCTGAGACTGCAAAAGTGTTCTTGCCGAAACGAGCGACAGACATTTAGATAAGCAGTAGTTGGTGAGTATTGTTCCGGCCCGTCGTGCCTGGAATGCACCCGGATTCGTCCTCTGCATGGAGCGGACCACTGATGAAGAGCAAGCTTACGCATCGTTCGGCCCGAGTACCGTTGTTTGACTCCCTGGAAAATCGAACGCTTCTCGACGGAGCGCTGCCCGCGGCGACCGTTGGCCATGTGGAACACTCGGCAATCGTCGCCGACGTGCGCAGTGCCTCGCCCGCGACGAAGACATTGCTTACCGTGCAATCGGGGACGATGGGCGAGGCGGTCACATTTACCGTGACCGTGAGAGACGCGGCTGCCCTCGGGTCCCCGACCGGGTCGGTCAGTATCACCGTTCGCGGCACGGTCATACAAACGCTGACTCTGGCGCCGACGACTTCGACGAATCCCAGATACGCCATGAGCAGCGCATCTTACACGATACCCGCCGGTGCGGGCGGGGCGACATTTTACTTCGGGGCATATACCGCCAGCGCCGTCTACACCAGCAGCGGGTCCCTGCGGTCCAGCCGCGGTACGGCCAGGTTTAGAGTGGCAATGCCCTCCTTCACAGTGGAGTCCGGCGGCTTGAAAGTCGCCACGGTCGTATCCGGCACCGGCCCCGGCATCACGGCGGGGCAGACCGCCTCGATGCTCTACACCGGCTACCTCGCCCACGGCGGTACGATCTTCGACGATTCCGATGACCACGGCGGCACACCGTTCACATTCACCGTCGAAGCATCGCCCGAGCAGGTGATCTCCGGCTTCGATGAGGGCACCGTCGGCATGGAAGTTGGCGAAACCCGGGTGCTCTTGATACCATCTGCGCTTGCCTACGGCACCACCGGCGAGCCACCAACCATTCCCCCCAACGCCAAGCTGGTCTTTCTCATCACGCTGGAAGGGATTTCTTGACCGGCTCTGCCACGTGCGCTTCGCGAGAAACCACCAGGGTGCGCCGCGCGAGAAACCACCAGGGTGCGCTGCGCGACCCTTCGCTTTGATGTGCAACGCCTTCGGCGTACTTTTTCGTTACCCGAGGGCGGATGCGCTTGCGCCTGTCCGTGCCTCGACCCAACACAGGCGACAGTTCCCTGAAAGGGAACGATATCAAAGCCCAGGGTCGCGCAGCGCACCCTGGGTATGCTTCATGTCTGGCCCGAGTCAACGCCGATTTCCGCGGCCGGAAAAATAATCAACCTTTTCAGCCCACGAGCATCCTATTTCCCGGAGAATTCCGCGGTTCTGGATTCGCATGGTTGATTTTTTTTGGGGCCGAATTCGCACTCGCCGGCTGAGCTACTGCACCGGCGGTTTTCGGGGTCGTACCTCACTGCATACAGCGCGTTGTCCGTGTTTTCCAGGCTCCTCGGCCCCGCGCGGTCTCATGGTGGCCTTTCATGATGCTGCGTCGATGCATACACTCAACGCTCTTTTCGGCCGTTAAAATAATCAACTTTGAGGAGCTGGCGTCATGGATGACCGCCCCTGCCGTGAGTTCTTTCTCGAGCCTCAACAAACCTTCCAACGGCGTTACGAGGCCCTGCGCGCGATCTTCGTGAGCGGTGAGCCACTCGTTCGCGTGGCCGAGCGGTTCAGTTACAAGGTCGCCACGCTGAAGTCGGTGGTGTCTCGGTTTCGTGCTGATCGCCGGCGAGGCGTCACGCCCCCCTTTTTCTGCACGACGGTCGAGGACGACCTCCCGGTCAACGGTACTCCGTGGACAAAGACGGGCCCGAGCTGCCAGAGGTCGCCGACCGCCGACAACTGAGTCTCGCCTCGGAGAGGACACTCCAGACGCGCGTGGCGGGTATCTTTCTCTTTTTGCCCCTCTTGGCCAAGCTCGGTTTCGACCGCTGCGTCGCCGAGGCGCAATACCCTGCCTCGGCGATGGTCCCGGCGCCGTCCGCGTTGCTGTCGCTCTTGTCGCTCAAGCTGCTCGACAAGGAACGCCGTAGTCACATAAACGACTTCAACTTCGACGAGGCCATGGGCCTGTTCGCGGGCCTGAACATTCTTCCCAAGAGAACGTTCGCCACAGACTACTCATATCGGACGCACCGCGAGCAGCAGCGCACGCTGTTGCAAGGCTGGGTCAAAGCCTTGGCCCCGGTGATGTTCCCCGATGCGTCGGGGTTCTCGCTGGATTTCCATCCAATCCCCTATCGCGGCGATCCCTCCGGCCTGGATCGGCATTACCTGCCGCGCAGGGGGATTGCCGGGCCAAGCGTGTTGACGTTCTTCGCCCTGGAGCAGAAAAGCCGCTGTTTGTGCTACTCCAACGCCAACCTGGCACGGGCCGACCAGAAGGGCGAGCTCATGCGTTTCGTCGAATTCTGGCACGCGGTCACCGACGCCGATCCCCAGTGGCTTTACTTCGATTCCAAGCTGATCGACTACGCCGAGATGTCTCGCGTCAACCAGCGCGGCATCCAGTTCGTGACCATTCGCCGGCGCGGAGCTCAGATCGTCCGACGCCTGCAGCAGTGGCCCAAGGCGGATTGGAAGAAGGCGGTCATCGACACCCCTAAGCGCTGCCACCAGGAGATACGCTACATCGAAGAGATGGCAAAGCTGCGCGGCTACGAGGGGCCGATCCGCCAGCTCGCCGTCTCTGGGTTGGGGCGCGACGCGCCGACGCTGTTCCTCTCCAACAACTTTGACGAGACACCCCGCGAGTTGATCATCCGCTACGCGGGTCGCAACCGCATCGAGGATGGACTGGGCATCAGCGTGAACTTCTTTCATCTCGATTGTCTGGCGAGCGAGGTGCGGCTTAACGTCGACCTCGATGTCGCATTGACCGTGATCGCCAACGGCTGCTACCGCTGGCTTGCATCACGGCTCCGGGGTTACGAGAAGGCCGCACCCAAGCAGCTTTACCGCCGCTTCGTCGAGACCGGCGGGACGATAAGGATCCAGAACGATCGAATCAGTGTCACCTTCGAGCACCGCAGCCACAATCCGATCCTCCGGGAAGCGGTACTGGACCGTGAGCCGACTCCGATCCCCTGGCTCGGAAACCGACCCGTTGTGTTTACCTACCGCTAGCCCTGACAATCGTAAAATGGTTGATTATTTTTCCGGCCGCGGAAATCGGCGGTCAATGGCAGGCGCAATACGCTCCAACACCTTCGGCCAGCCGCTGCCCATACCCTCGAAGGCCATTTTTCCCAGTGGAGAGTCGACGTCGAAGCCCGCATGCTCAAGATAGAGACGTGTGCCCGAGTTTTCGGGCTCAAGTCGCCAGGTGATTGTCGTATCAAGCGTCCCGGGAGCGAAGCTATAGCTCAAAAGACGCTCAGGCTCGACGGCGACGACCTCACAGGGCTGCTTTCCCCACTGTCCCATGTCTAGCGTGAAGCGATGGCCGACGACCGGCTTGATATCACCGGCTGCCCACCACTTTGCAAGGATGCTCGGATCAGTGAGCGCCTGCCAGACCTTCGCCGGGGGATGATCGATAAACTGCGTCAAGCGAATCACACCAGGTCGGATCATTTCTTCTCCTCTCTCAGCGCGTCGTCCAGAGCCTGCATCCGTTTGCGCCAGTACCGCTCAAATGGCTTGAGCCACTCGTGCACCTCAGCCAGACGCAACGGCTCGATGTAGTAGTAACGTTCACGGCCGCGCCGCTCGTGCCGAACCAGCTTGGCACTGCGCAGCACCTGCAAATGTTCCGAAACTGACGGACGATGCAGTTCGAATTCATCGACAATGGTGTTGACGGTGGATGGTCGTTCGAGCAGAAGCTCCAGAATCCGGCGACGAACCGGATTTGCCAGAACTGAGAAAATATCCGGGGCCGTCATGTCAGAATTATACGTCGGAAATTTCCGACGTGTCAAGCTCGTGTGATGCGTGCCTTCATTGAGGGGGAGCATCGGGAAGCCTAGACTACAGCAAGCCGCTGAATTCGCGGCTTGATGACGCGGAAACCACCTGGCTCCAGAAGCAACTGGCCGCGAAGCGAAGCCACCGATGACGTTCCATTTCTACCACGGCCCCCGAGCCGTGGTCATCGTCACACAACTTTCGGTTCTATTTGGTATGCTGTTGGTCGTCAGCGGGTACAATCCACGGGCTGTCATGCTGTGCCATGGGCTGTATGACACCGTTGCTTTCATCGGGTTTGCCAGCAAGAAATCCAAATATTCAAATCTCGCAGTTCAAAAGGAAGCGATGCCGGTAGAGTGACTGGAACTGTGCACTGAGTTGTCCCGACGAAGGGGGATCGGCGCGGAGTCTCTCGATGTCGAAACAAAACTCTTGGGGTCAGCCATCGGCGTTTCCCTCGACTCGATGGAGCCGAGTCGTCGCTGCGGCAGACCTGGCGACACCGGACGCCAGGGCGGCGCTCGAGGAGCTTTGCGCCTCGTACTGGTATCCCATCTATGCGTTCGTTCGTCGCAAAGGCAACGACGCCGAGAAGTCACTCGATCTGACTCAGAGCTACTTCGCCCGGCTGCTGGAGAAGGGCGTGCTCGCCGCCGCCGACCCCCGCAAGGGACGCTTCCGCGGCTTTCTTCGAGCCGACTGCGAGCATTTCCTGATCGATCAGCATCGTCGCGAAAAAGCACTCCAGCGCGGCGGGGGCGTTGGCTTCATCGCGATCGATGCGCAAGTCGCCGAAGGTCGCTACCATTTCGAACCCACTGACGCCATGACGCCGGACCGGCTGTTCGACCGCGCGTGGGCCACCACCCTTCTCGGCCGTGTCCTCGACCTCCTTGCCGTCGAGTACAGCGACTCCGGCCGGGCCGACCTTTTTGCGCATCTCAAGGTCGTGCTGACCGAAGGCAAAGGCGCCGTCCCGGCCGCGACGCTGGCCGAGCGGCTCGGTATGACCGAGGGCGCCGTCCATATCGCCGTGCATCGGCTCAAGAAACGTTACCGGGTGATCCTGAAGGAGCAGATCGCTGCCACGCTCGACGACCCGGCGCAAATCGACGACGAGATCCGCGACCTGTTCGAGGCGATACGACCATAAACGGCGGGGACTTGTAAGGTTCCCCGCTCGAGTCCGTAATAGCGGGTAGGTGCCTGCAAAATCTCCGAATGTGAGGTTGCGCGATGGCGGAAACCAAGCGCTGCCCAGGCTGCGGCCTGGAGCTACCCGCGAACGCCCCCGAAGTATTTTGCCCGGCGTGTTTGCTGCACGAGGGGATGCAGAGCGAGGTCGCGATCTCGGCGGACGGCGGCGAGGCCGAGGCGACGGTCGCACCGAGTGACGATGCTCGGTCCGAATCCCGCCCGATCCTCGAAGGCCCGGGTTCCCGCATCGGCCCCTACAAGTTGTTACAGGAAATCGGCGAAGGGGGCATGGGCGTCGTCTACATGGCCGAGCAGGAGAAGCCGGTCCGCCGCCGCGTCGCGCTCAAGATCATCAAGCCGGGGATGGACACCAACCAGGTGATCGCCCGCTTCGAGGCCGAACGCCAGGCCTTGGCGCTCATGGACCACCAGCACATCGCCAAGGTGCTTGACGCCGGCGCCACCGACACGGGGCGGCCTTACTTCGTCATGGAACTGGTGCGGGGCGTTCCGATCACTGAGTATTGCGACCGCAACCAGCTCACGCCGAAAGAACGCCTGGAGCTGTTCGTGCCGGTCTGCAACGCGATCCAGCACGCGCATCAGAAGGGGATCATTCACCGCGACATCAAGCCCTCGAACGTGCTGGTCACGCTATACGACGGCAAGCCGGTGGCCAAGGTGATCGACTTCGGCGTGGCCAAGGCGACTGACCAGCGGCTCACGGAACGGACGATGTTCACGCAGTTCGGCCAGGTCGTCGGCACGCTGGAATACATGAGCCCCGAGCAGGCCGAGATGGGTGCCCTCGACATCGACTCGCGGAGCGACGTCTATTCGCTGGGGGTGATGCTGTACGAGTTGTTGACCGGCACCACGCCACTTGAGCGTGCCAAGCTGCGGCAAGCCGCGTATATGGAGATTCTGCGGCGGATCCGCGAGGACGAGACCCCCAAACCGAGCACGCGCTTGAGCGACTCGAAAGAAACGTTGGCCACGATCTCGGCACAGCGGAAGACAGAGCCGGCACGGCTGGCGCGGCTGGTGCGCGGAGAGCTGGATTGGATCGTGATGCGGGCTCTGGAGAAGGACCGGGTGCGGCGGTACGACACGGCCAATGCTTTCGCCCGCGACATTCAGCGGTACCTGTACGGCGATCCGGTGGAGGCCGGGCCGCCGTCGGCCACGTACCGGCTGAGGAAGTTTGCGCGGAAACACCGAGTGTTGCTGCTCACGGCCGCGGCATTTGCAGCAATTCTGGTGCTGGCGACAGCGATCAGCGGCTGGCAGGCGTTTCGGGCGACGCGGGCCGAACGATCGGCGCAGGTGGACCGGAGCCGTGCGCTTGAGGCCGAGAAGGTGGCTCAAGTGGAGTGGAACCGTGCGCTTGAGGCCGAGAAGGCGGCTAAAGCACAAGCCGATCGGGCCTTGAAAGCCGAACAAATCGTGCGCGACGAGTTGCGTAGGGCGGAGGACCGGATCCCCAGATCCGCCGTCTCAAGGAGGCGACGGTCTACCTCAAGAACAGGGTCTCAGGCAAGACCTTCGCGTCGGGAACGGGTTTTGTGATCGAGGTGATGGGGGATTCCGTGCTGTTGGCGACGACTCGGCACATCGCGGTCATCGACGTTAACAAACTACCGCCCAGGCTTGTTCCCAAGGGAAGCAGGGTCGAGCTCGAAGCCGTCTTCCGCAGCGGTCACGGCCCAAGGGAGGAGCAAGCCCTTCCCGCCGAGATCATCGCAGCCGACACGTCCGATAATCTCACCTCCGACCTGGCCTTTCTGCTTGTCAAAGGTGTGAACCGGCCTCCCACACCAATCGATCCGCTCGCCAAAGTCGAACCCACCGAAGGGATGTGGTACGACGCCGGGGGCTTCCCATTCGGCGGCGTTCTGGGCGAAGCCTCCGCGAGGTCGAGTAAAGCAGATCCCTCGATCTCCATGGCAGGAGGCCAGATCGCGGCCTGGCGGCGGAACGATCGCGGCCAGATCTTATTGCTCCAGTTCGGTGGCCTAACGGCCAAAGACTCCGAGACGTCGAGTAAAGGAAATCCCTCGGTTTCCATCACGAAAGGCCGGATCGTGGCCTTGCGGCGCGACGGTCACGGCCAGATCTTGTTACTTGAGGTCGACGGATCGCTCCAACCGGGTGACAGCGGTGGCCCGATCGTTGACGAGAAGACCGGCAAGCTCCTCGGCGTGGCCGTGGCCAAACTGGGTGCCGCAAAAACGATAGGGCTGGTCGTTCCGGCCGAGCAACTGCGCAAGACCCTGGCGGGCCGGATCGGCGCCCTCGACCTGACCCTTAAGGAGGTACAACAGAATAGCGCGAACCTGGAGGTCAAGGCCGAGATCGTCGACCCCAAACGAGTGGTCCAAAGTGTGGTGGTCCGTGTCGCCCCCGCGTCTGCCCGCAAGATCAGCCCCAATAGCGACGGCACGTGGCCGCCTCTCCCCAGTACAACACCGGTCGTGCTTCAGCGCGATCCCAAGAGGCCTTCGGCGTCCGGACACGTCGAGGTCGCATTGAGCGGCAAGGGCGCCACGGCCCGTGTGGTCCTGATCCAGACCGCACGCAGCGATATTCGTGGCCAACTTATCTACTCCGAGCCCCTGGAAATCGAGCTGCCGGAGAGGCCCGGTCGGGTCATGGTATCGGACCGGATGCTGGAGTTGCTGGAAACCCTTCAGCACAAGAGTTTCTCCATGCTTGGCCGCTTGGTCGACCCCGAGCACGACTGCCAGCTCGTCACGGATGAGGAAATATACAAAATCGAGATCGAGATCCCCGGTAACAAGGTGCGCACCCTTGCTCCCGAGCTCGTTACTCGCGTCAACAGAAAGAAGCCCTTGCACAACGCCCCGATGTGTCTGATCGAGGTCGAGGGCGACTTCACCGCGCTCGTGCAGGTCACCGGCGTGATGAGTCCCGGCTCGAACCTACCGGAGGATCTGCAGGGCAATAACGTCCCATTCACATTTCAAGGTGCTGGCTTGCTCTTGTACCAGGACGAGGACAACTTCGTCAGACTCGAAAGAACGGCCGGTGTGACTGACTCGACGTTCCAACCGATCCACAAAGTCTTGTTCGAAGTCGTGAAAGACGGGAAGCGCGTGGATCAGAGCTACGCCCCGGTGCCCGAGGGGCCGGTCTACCTGCTCCTGATGCGGCGCAAGGGCGCGTGGTGTGGGGGACAAGCCTTGACGACGCTCCTCCCATTCCAATCAAGGGAATCGAGCTCAACCTCCTTTCCAAGGTCAAGATTGGCCTTTCGGCCTCCAACATCTCCACGAAGCCCTTCACCGCGACGTTTGAAAACTTCGCCCTGCTCAACGATGTCACGATCATCGACGCGGAGTTCGGGAGTTCCACGAAGTAGGGCCGGTTGAGCCGGGCGGAAATGAGTCGGCGCCCACCTGCTTGCCCTCCGGTCGGGTGCACTCGCGCACTTGCCAACGCTTTCAGCAGAGGATTTGAGCTCTTTTGACCACAACGGCCATCAGTTTCGCTGTTGTTGTGCACCACAGGATTATGGGGCCACTGATGACGCACGGAGCAGGCGGAACGGTGGCCGATCCTCCGCAACTGGCTGGCGCTGACCTTCGGTTCTACCCCTGTCCTCGCTCCGGCTTCAGCGGTAAGATCGAGGCGGAGGCGAGCCATGATTGAACTGGATCCCGAGCAGCGGCAGGCGGTGGAACAGGGCGAGCCCGTGCGGATCATTGATCCCTTGACGCATGATGCCTACGTCTTGGTTCGGGCCGATGTGTACGCGCGCCTGGCGCCAGTGTTAGAGCGTCCTGCGGAACAGCCGGATCTGGAGATTCCGCGCTTGATTCTGCGCTCGCAGCAGGCGTTCTGGCAGGACCTGCCCGAACTGCTGAAGGACCAACGGAATCATGGCAAGTGGGTGGCGTACCACGGTGGAGAGCGAGTGGCCCTCTCGCGGTCGGATGTCGAAGCCTATCAGGAATGCTTCCGCCGGGGGCTGAAACATGAGGAGTTCTACGTCGGGAGGGTGGAAGCCGATCCGGACGGGGTTCCTCCGTGGGGAACGCTCGATGCTGACTGGTCCCTGTTCGAAGTCACGGAGGGGACTCCCCACGAACCCGCATGAAGATCCTCGACCGATTGCCGATCGCGGAGAAACGCACGTCCCTCTTGTTCGGCGACAAGTACGCCACAATCCATCGCAACCAGGTTCCGGTATGGGTGAGTGTCCACTTGGCCGGAGTCCTCGAGCCGGAGGAGAACATCCCGAGGTTCCCAGCGCTCCTAGACACGGGAAACAACTTCGACTTCTCGGTGCAGGACCGGCAACTGCGCGACTGGGCCGGGATCGACCCCGGTCTGCTGGTGGTTCTTGGTGAGATCGAGATCAATGGGCAGGTTGTAACGCGCCGGAGGGCCACAGTCTGGCTGTACCCGAACATCCCCTGCCGACAGGAGGTGGCCAGCGGCAGCCCGCCGTTCCGGTTGACAATGGCCAGAGGAATCGCTGTCTACACGCAGGACGCTCTTCCTCCCGGTCCGCGGTTGCCGCTGTTGGGGCTTCCCGCCTTTATCGACAACGACCTCGATTGGTGGCTCGACCCTGAGCGGCGGCACATCACCGTGCAGCCGCGCACCTGGCGCAGGCCTCTCATCCGCCTCCTCTGCCGACTGTGACGCGTCCGAGCGGCTTCCATCCAAGAACCGAGGGGGCGCTTGTAAGGTTCCCCGCTCGGATGCGTAATGAGCGGAAGGTGGTTGCATCCATTTCGATCGGGAGCCCCTGTCATGGCAGAAGCTGATTGCTGCCCGCGCTGTGGCGACCAGATGCCCGCAAACTCCCCCCACGGCCTCTGCCCGGCGTGCCTCCTGCGTCAGGGCCTGGAGAGCGAGGACCCGAGCCCGTTACATCCCGGCGAGCCTGGGGAGACGACCCAGCGGCACGCGAAGATTCCGCACGGCAGCATGATGGAGTTTCTCAAGAGCTTGCTTGGCGAGGTGCCCAGTATCCTGCTCCGGGACAGCGGGACCGGGCCTGAATCTCCGGTGGTCCGGCCGTCATCCCCCGAGATGCCCGCGGACCAAGGCCGCTACCAGATCCTGGGCGAGATCGACCATGGCGGAATGGGGGCTGTTTTCAAGGGCCGCGACCCCGACCTGGGGCGCGACCTGGCCATCAAGGTCTTGCTCGAAAAATACCACGACGATCCCGAGATGACCCGCCGATTCGTCGAGGAGGCCCAGATCTGCGGCCAGCTTCAGCATCCGGGCATCGTGCCGGTCTATGAGCTGGGCTCATTCGACGACGGCCGGCCCTACTTCACGATGAAGCTGGTCAAGAGGCCGCACCTGGCCGCGTTGCTGAAGGAACGCAGCGACCCCGCACACGAGCTGCCGCGGTTCCTGGGAATCTTCGAGCAGGTTTGCCAGACGATGGCCTACGCACATGCCCGGGGCGTGATCCACCGCGACCTGAAGCCGTCGAACGTCATGGTCGGCGCGTTCGGCGAGGTGCAGGTGATGGACTGGGGCCTGGCCAAGGTTCTGCCGCACGGGCGGAACGACCGACGAGTCGCAGCCTCGCCCCGACGAGGCAGCCGTCAGCGTGATTCGCACGGTGCGCACCGGCTCGGACGCCGACACATCCCAGCCGGGCTCAGTCCTGGGCACGCCGGCCTACATGGCGCCGGAGCAGGCCGGCGGCGACGTCGAGTCGATCGACGAACGGGCCGACGTCTTCGGGCTGGGTTCGATCTTGTGCGAGATCCTGACGGGACAGCCAGCGTACACCGGACCGTCGTCCAATGCGATTCTGCGCAAGGCGATCCGCGGCGAGACGGCGGACGCGCTGCGACGGCTTGATGGCTGCGGGGCCGATGTCGAACTCGTAGCCCTCGCCGGTCGACTGCCTGGCGGCCGATGCCGCAAGAGCGGCCGCGAGATGCGGGCGAGGTGGCCCGGCGGATCACCGCCTACCTCTCCGGCGTTCAGGAGCGGCTGCGGGCGGCCGAGCTGACCCGAGCGGCCGAAGAAGCCCGGGCCGAGGAAGCCCAGGCGACGGCGGCTGCGGCCGAACGGGCGCGTGCCGCCGAAGAGGCGCGCGGCGAGGAGGCCCGGGCCGCAGCGGTAGCGGCCGACGGGCGCGCCGCGCCGAGCGGCGGGCGCGGCGAGTGACCGCGGGGCTCGCTGCTTCGGTGCTCGGGATCGTTGCGCTGGGCGGCAGCGGCTGGGTCTGGATGAGTCGCGACCGCGCCCTGCGGCTCGCAGCCACAGCCCGGAACGTCAACGATAAACTCGACCAGGCCCGGGCGCTCACGGGCCAGGCCCGCGCGGCTGCCGTGGAAGACTTGACCAAGTGGTCCCAGGCGTACGACGCCGCTAAGCAGGCCGAGGGGTACCTGGCCACCGGTGAGGCCGATGCCGCCCTGAGCGATCGGGTCGCCACTTTGCTGTCGAGCCTGTCGCGCGACCAGAAAGAGGCAGAGGCTAAAGCGGCCGAGGCCAGGCGCGATCGCCAGCTCGTCGAAAGGCTGGAGGAAATCCGCGCTCACCGAGGGGACGCGTTCGACCCGGTGGATAACGACCCGGAATATACCGCGGCGTTCCGCGAGTACGGCATCGAGGTGGAGACGATCCCCGCAGCGGACGCGGGCCGGCGGATTGCCGCCCGGCCCAAGGCCTTTGCCGTGGAAGTAGCGGCCGCGCTGGACAATTGGGCGCTCGACCGCCGGTCGCGGCGGCAACCGTCAGACCGCTGGCATCGACCGATGACGGTGGCTCGAGCCGCCGACCCCGATCCATGGCGCGACCGGCTCCGCGACCTGCTGCTGGCGACTAACCGGGAAGAATTGCAGTCGACGCCCAAGGGGCCCCGAGGTGCCAATCTTCACGATCGCAGTCGCGGCCTGCTTCTGAGGCCGGGCCGGGCAGGCTTGCTGGCGCTGAACGGTACGATTGACCTGCGTTCGCTGAACTGGTACACCGCCTACCTGCTGACCATCGCGCTGCGCGACCCATGGAATCAAGTGCCAAGTCTATCTACTGGGGCCGGCACACGGACAACTCCGCCGGTGCCCGTCGTGGGTCAAGAGCCAGGGTTACCGCCAACTCCGTTCACTTACGGTCTCAGCTTCTACGAAACGCTGACCGGTACGTCTGATCCGGAGTCGCTGGACAGGCACAGCGCCTATTTGCTGGCCATCGGGCTACGCGACACGGGGCATGAAGAGGACGCGATCAGGGTGCTCCGTGTGGCCCAAGGCCGCTATCCTGGCGACCTGTGGATCAACTATACACTGGCCGAGACGCTGTCGCGGCAGCGGCCGACGCGATGGGACGAGGTTGTGCGGTTCTACACGGTCGTGCGTGCGATCCGTCCCGAGCTGAGCCACGCCTTGGGCCATGCCCTGGAGGAGGCCGGGTTTGTAGACGAACGTCTCGCCGTCTTCCAGGATCTCGTACGACTCCGGCCCTCGAACTCTCGCCATCACTATTGCCTCGGGAAAGCGTTGAGCAGCAAGGGGAGGTTGGATGGGGCCATCGCCGCGTATCACACGGCGATCCGGCTCCAGCCCGACCTCGCCGAGGCTCACGCCGAACTCGGCAACGCGCTGCGCGGTCAGGAGAAACTGGATGAGGCGATCGCCGAGTGCCGCGCTGCGATCCGCCTCAAACCGGATCTCGCCGGGGCCCACAGCGCCTTGGCCCGGGCCATGGCGCTGCCGCCCGACCGCCCACTGCGCGAATATGAGGAGGGGTTGGTGCATGCTCGCAAGGGCGTTGAACTTGCCCCGACGAACGGAAACAGCTTCAATACGCTCGCACTCGTCGAGTATCGTTTGGGGCGTTGGGCCGAGTCACTGGCCGCGAGCGAGCGGTCGATGGAGCTCCAAAAGGGTGGGCACGCCGGTGACTGGTTCTTGCTGGCCATGGCGCGCTGGCAGAAAGGCGACAAGGACGAGACCCGCAAGTGGTTCGACAAGGCTGTCGCGTGGACCAGGGAGAAGGACCCCAAGAACGCAGAGCTGCGCCAGTTCTGGGCAGAAGCGGCTGAGCTGCTGGGCCAACCCGGACCCAACGCGCCCGGTGCGGAATCGCCGGTGACCCCCGCGGCCGGCATACCGTAAAACCGCGCTGAACGGCGCGCTCGCGTTAACCCACCGTCAGAGCTCGCCGCTCGGAGCGGAGAAGCCCGCCGAAACGCCAGGGGGGGACGTGTAAGGTTTCCCGCTCGGATGCGTAATATCCGGTAGGTGTCGGCAGAGATTGCGACGGGGGCCCCCGCGATGGATCAACGTAAGCACTGCCCCAACTGCAAGCTGGAATTGCCGCCCAACGCTCCTCAGGGCCTCTGCGCGGCCTGCCTCCTCCAACGGGCCCTGGACAGCGACCATACGACCACGTCGACGCATGGTGGGCCACCGATTCCCGGGAATATCGATGAGAATCCCTCCGCATCACCGGGTGAAGGCGGAGGACGGTGCGACGCCCCCGATCTGGCCCCGAATGTCACCCCAGCCGGAACTACTGGCTCGTACCACTTCGACGCGATCGAGGCCGACGCTGACCTGACGCTCTCGTATTGCGCGGCACGAGAGGGCGGTACGGTCGAGCCGTTATTGAGGCGCAAGACATCGAGCAACTGGCGAGCACCTTCACGCCGGGGATGGTACTGCAGGACCGTTACGTGCTGGAGAAGGAACTCGGCCGTGGCGGGATGGGCCTGGTCTTCCTGGGACGTGACGCTCGGCTCGACCGCCCAGTGGCCATCAAGGCGATCCTCCCCGGTGATAACGATCGGTACGCGCAGGGACCGGCCACCGAGAAACAGTCCCAGGACCGGTTCCTCCAGGAGGCCAAGATCGGGGCGAACCTGACGCATCCCGCGATCGCGACGGTCCACGATTTCGGCTTTCACGGCGATACCCCGTTCGCCGTCTTCGAATACGTCGCCGGCCCGATGTTGTACCACGTCCTGAAGCGCCGAGGCCGTCTGCCGTTGGACGAGGTGCAACTGATCATCGGGCCGCTCTCCCAGGCCTTGGACTTTGCCCACTCGCGATTCGTGGTCCACCGGGACTTGAAGCCTGCGAACATCAAAGCGACCGAGCAGGGCGATTTCAAGATCCTGGATCTCGGCCTGGCCCGCGAGTTCCGCCGACCGGCCGACTGGCGAGGCTTCGAGGGTACCCCCGCTTATGCATCGCCGGAGCAAGCCGAGGGACTGCCCTGCGATGGCCGTACCGACCAGTATGCGCTGGCGCTGATCGCCTATGAACTTCTCTCCGGCCGCCGCCCATTCCAGAGCCGTGATCCCCGAGAGCTGCTCCAGTCTCACCGCGCAGAAGAGCCGCCGCCGCTAAGTTCGCTCGCGCCTGACGTTCCCAAGAGCGTCGAGGCAGCGATCCGGCAGGCGCTGAGCAAGGACCCGGATCGGCGATTCCCGTCGTGCGAACAGTTCGCCCTGGCGATCGGCTGTCGACTGCTGAGCCGGCAGGCGGTGGCCCCCGACATCCTGCTGGAGGCCGAGGCCAAGATAAGTACAGGTCGATCCATCTTTTCCAGGGCCAAGCGGGCGTGTGTCGCGCTGACGGCGGATCGCCTCTGGATATCGGAGAACGAGGGAATTGAAATCACGAATTGGCCCGTCGCCGATATCGAGTCTTTTCAGCCACGCGGTCGTCGAAGCGTGGTTCTGGGGTCGAGACCGGAAGGTCGGAGTTCCGAACGAGTGCTCACGTTCCATCGAGCGAGCCAGCGCGATCATTGGTACTCTACCCTGAAATCCTTCGAGTCCAGCCAGGCCAACCCGGTGGCGATCGAGACCCGCCCGACCGGCTGTCGAATCGTCCCGCTGAAGGACCATCCCGCGTCGCTCCGTCGACGCACTCAGGAGCGATACCAAGTCCTGGGACCGGTGGAGGCCCTGGGCCGCGACTGGACGAGCGCCCGCCAGGCAATGACGATTCGCGCCGCCATCCTCGGGGCCGATGCCGTCGCTGACCTTCGCGAGGAGACTGTCCCGGGGTTGAACGAGAGCCGGTGCCGGTCGAGCGGCGTCTGCCTCCAGACGGTCGACCTGGCGGGTCGCCAAGCGCTCGGCATGCGCTGGTTCGAGCAGGAGGTCCGGGCGGGTACGACGAAAATACTTCGAATGGCCGTTGCAATTCTGCCAATATTATTAATCATATGTTTATGTGAATGCAACAATCCGATGGCGGTGGCGCTTTACGGTATCTTACTTAGCTTCACAGTGATGCTTCCGGTGGTCCTGCTTCGACGGCTTTATTGGCCGCAATTGGTCCAGCCGACAGTCATCGCATGTTCGATTCTATTCATTACCGTCTTTGGTTCAATTTTGCTTTGGCAACTCACTTCTCCGGCCACACCACCGGCCGATATCGCGTCGCGGGGAGTCAAGGGCCCACGAGGATTGATCAATCCCATCCAATTGTTTTTATTATATGCATTGGCTTCGATTCTCCTGGCCACAAAGAGGATCTCGTGGGCATCGAGGATGTTTCGTTCTCTCTTTAAGCATCCGGGGCGACCAGCGTGGCGGCGGATTGCGGCAATCTCGCTCCTGTACCCGTTATTTGGTTGTTATCTGACGTACGTCGCGATCTCGGTGGTTGCCAACGGGGAGGAACACCTCGCTTACTTGGCAAATGAGGCCATCCTGCGCACGACGATCTGGATCAAGCCCGACGACGCGGAGGCTCACTACTGGCTCGGCGCGACTTTGGCCGGCCTGGGGAAGCCCGACGAGGCCATCGCCGAGTACCGCGAGGCGATCCGGCACAAGCCCCATTGCCCCGACGCCCACTACTGGCTCGGACACGCCCTGCGGGCCCAGGGCAAGCACGGCGAGGCGCTCGATGCGTTTCGCGCCGCGACCCGGCTCAAGCCCGATGATGGCGAATGGCATTACTGGCTCGGCGCGACCTTGGCCGACCAGGAGATGTGGGAAGAGGCCATCGCCGAATACCGCGAGGCGATCCGGCTCAAGTTCGACGGCGCCGAGGTTCATTACTGGCTCGGAGCGGCCCTGGGAAGCCAGAAAAAGCTGGAAGAGGCCATCGCCGAGTACCGCGAGGCGGTCCGACTCAAGTTCGACGGCGCCGAGGTTCATTACTGGCTCGGAGCGGCCCTGGCAAGGCAGAAAAAGCTGGAACAGGCCATCGCCGAGTACCGCGTCGCGATCCGGCTCAAGCCCGACCTCGCCGACGCCCACTACTGGCTCGGACACGCCCTGCGGGCCCAGGCCAAGCACGGCGAGGCGCTCGATGCATTCCGCGCCGCGACCCGGCTCAACCCCAATGATGGCGAGTGGCGCTACTGGCTCGGCGTGACCTCGGCCCACCAGGAGATGTGGGATGAGGCCATCGCGGAATACCGCGAGGCGATCCGGCTCAAGTTCGACGGCGGCGAGGTTCATTATTGGCTCGGCGTGACCTCGGCCCACCAGGAGATGTGGGAAGAGGCCGTCGCGGAATACCGCGAGGCGATCCGGCTCAAGTTCGACGGCGCCGAGGTTCATTACTGGCTCGGAGCGGCCCTGGGAAGCCAGAAAAAGCTGGAAGAGGCCATCGCCGAGTACCGCGTCGCGATCCGGATCAAGCCCGACCTCGCCGACGCCCACTACTGGCTCGGACATGCCTTGCGGGACCGGGGCAAGCACGGCGAGGCGCTCGAAGCGTTTCGCGCCGCGACCCGGCTCAAGCCCGATGATGGCGAGTGGCGCTACTGGCTCGGCGTGACCTTGGCCCACCAGGAGATGTGGGAAGAGGCCATCGCCGAGTACCGCGAGGCGATCCGACTCAAGTTCGACGGCGGCGAGGTTCATTATTGGCTCGGAGCGGCCGTGAGAAGCCAGAAAAAGCTGGAAGAGGCCATCGCCGAGTACCGCGAGGCGATCCGACTCAAGTTCGACGGCGGCGAGGTTCATTACCGGCTCGGAGCGGCCCTGGCGAGGCAGAATAAGCTGGAACAGGCCATCGCCGAGTACCGCGTCGCGATCCGGCTCAAGCCCGACCTCGCCGACGCCCACTACTGGCTCGGACACGCCTTGCGGGACCGGGGCAAGCACGGCGAGGCGCTCGAAGCGTTTCGCGCCGCGACCCGGCTCAAGCCCGATGATGGCGAGTGGCGCTACTGGCTCGGCGTGACCTTGGCCCACCAGGAGATGTGGGAAGAGGCCATCGCCGAGTACCGCGAGGCGATCCGACTCAAGTTCGACGGCGGCGAGGTTCATTACTCGCTCGGAGCGGCCCTGGCAAGGCAGAAAAAGCTGGAACAGGCCATCGCCGAGTACCGCGTCGCGATCCGGCTCAAGCCCGACCTCGCCGACGCCCACTACTGGCTCGGACACGCCCTGCGGGCCCAGGGCAAGCACGGCGACGCGCTCGAGGCGTTCCGGACCGCGACCCGGCTCAAGCCCGATGATGGCGAGTGGCGCTACTGGCTCGGCGCGACCTTGGCCCACCAGGAGATGTGGGAAGAGGCCGTCGCGGAATACCGCGAGGCGATTCGACTTAAGCCCGACGACGCCACGGCCCACAACAGCTTGGGCGTTGCTCTGGCCGGCCAAGGCAATCGGGAGGAGGCCATCGCCGAATACCGCAAGGCGATCGGGCTCGAGCCCGGTCTCGCGTTGGCTCACGGCAACCTGGGCCAGGCCCTGAGGAAGCAGGGCAAGCTGGAAGAGGCGATCGCCGAGTACCGCGAGGGGATTCGGCTCGAGCTCGACGACGCAAGAGCCCGCAACAACCTGGCCTGGGCCTTGGTCGTCTCCCCCAAGCGTCCGCGGCGCGATTACGACGAGGGGCTGCTGCAAGCCCGGAAGGCCGTCGAGTTAGCCCCGAAGGACGGACACAGCTTCAACACGCTCGCGCTCGCCGAGTATCGTTCGGGGCACTGGGCGGAATCGCTGGCCGCCGGCGAGCGGTCGATGGAGCTGCGCAAGGGCGGTGACGCCTATGACTGGTTCTTGCTGGCCATGGCGCGCTGGCAGAAAGGCGACAAGGACGAGGCCCGCAAATGGTTCGACAAGGCAGTCGCGTGGACCAGGGAGAAGGACCCCAAGAACGCAGAGCTGCGCCAGTTCTGGCGAGAAGCGGCCGAACGGGTGGGCCAGCCGGGACCGAACGCGCCCGGTGCGGAATCGCCTGTGGCCACCGCGCCAATTCCCTGATCCGCGGCGAGCCGGTCGCGTTGACCGAACCAGTGGCTCGATCCCCCGTCGGACTGCGCCGCGCAACCATGCGCGAAACCTCGGTCGTCCGCCGCTAACCCCCCGGGATGCCCCGTGAAACCTGCTGGCTTGGCGTGCAGATCGGATGCATCGTTCGATGCAAAAGACGCGACGCGGAACGAACGGCAACGAAAAAACCGGGACGAGTCGCAAGGGCAACGTGGGCTGCCCCGGATCGCCTACGCCCGTCGTCGGTCGTCGTTGCCATTATCGTGACAGATGGTTGCGCTCGCAGTCGTCTGCGTCTCAACCTTCATTCGAGACTTTTCGCCGTCACCGCCCTGTAAGAAATCTCGGACCGCTGCGTACCTGAAGTTATCGCGAGTCGGTTCGACTGAGATCCGGCGGGAGATCAGCGAGGAGATGGGTCATGCGTATTGCCGTCACCTGTCCGTTCTGCAAGAAGAAGGGCACGCTTCCCGAGGCGATGCGCGGGCAACGCATCAAGTGTGCAGGCTGTCACCAAGCATTTGTGGTGGCCGCCTCGCAATCTGCGGAGGAGCCGTTAAAACGATCGCGCGCAGCAACGTTCGACGCAGACGAAGCGGCGGAGACCATTCAACCCTACGCACTTGCATCAACGCGACGATCGGGGCGACGCAAAGTCTCGCTGTCGACAACACCTGCGCTTGCGGGCCTTGCCATCGGGGGGGTGTGCGGAGTCTTTCTGGTCGTTGTCTGTATGCTCGTGCTGTCCAAGCCCAATGCCCAGACGCACCACGAAGCAGTCGCAGACGATTCCGTCTCCCGGCAAAAGACCGGGCGCGATGCAACCCATCGACGTGCGCCAGAGCCTCCAGACGCGACCGAACCCCCCGAAATCGATCGCGCGGCAGCCCTGGCGGCGGCGCAAGAAGCTCATCGAAGATGCCACGGCCTACCTCAAGCTCTCGAGCGGCAGCAAGATCGTCGGCAGCGGCACCGGGTTTGTGATCCGCGCCGACCGAGAAGCGGTCCTCTTGGCAACCAACCGGCACGTCGCCGACGCCTCACCGGATGACGGAGGGAAAGCCAACATCACGGCGGTGTTTCGCAGCGGCCAGGGAGCGGCGCTTGAGCAGTCGCTGCCGGCCGAGATCGTGGCGATCGACTACTCGCGCGAGATCAATCACGACCTGGCCATCTTGCGGGTTCGCGGGCTGGCGCGCCCCATCGCACCGATCAATCCGTCGTATCCGACCGCGCCGTCGTTACAGATGAAGTACTCGGCTTATGGTTTTCCGTATGCCGACCTGCTGAATCTCAACAAGGGAAACCCGAGCATCACGGTCACAGGCGGGACCGTATCAAGCCTGCTCAGAAACGAGCACGGGCAGCTCGTATCGCTCAAGCTCGACGGCGGGTTGCATCCAGGCAACAGCGGCGGCCCCTTGGTCGACGAGCAGGGACGGCTTATTGGAGTGGCGGTCGCGAAGGTTGCGGGTGTCGACAACATCGGGCTGGCGATCCCGGCGTCTGACTTGCGCGAGGTTCTGGCCGGGCGCGTCGGGATGTTGCGCCTGGTCATCAGCAAGAGCGGGACAACCAATCCCGACCTTCAGGTGAGGGCCCAGCTCGTCGATCCCAACCGCCAGATCAAAGGGGTAAAGCTGCGGATCGCGCCGCGCAGGCGCGGCTCCGCTTACGCCCAGAGCCGACGGTAGCTGGCCGGCGCTGCCGGGTGCCGTTTCGGTGGATCTGAGCGTGGACAAGTGGACTGCGAAGGGGCAGATTCAAGTCGCACTGAAGCAGACCGGCGCAGACGCCCGGCGCGTGCTCATCCAAACATCGCACGTCAATCACTTCGGCACGACGATTCACTCACCGCCGCGCTCCTGGGTTTTGCCCGACAGAGACGGCCCGATCTCCGACGACGGCAGGCTCGAGGTACTGAGAAACCGTTTGCAGCGAAAAAGCCTGGCCAAGCTCAGTCGTTTGGTCGAGGATGCCGATCCGAAAACATCCGACGAGTGCGAGCTTTCGAAGGACGCCAAGAATCACCTGATCACGATCACGATCCCGGCCAATCAGGCCTTCAGCCTTTCGCCGAAAGTGCTGACCAAGCAAAGCAAGCCGATTCACAACGCGCCGCGGACCCTGGCCGAGATCGAGGGGGATTTCGCGGCGTTCGTCGAGGTCAGCGGCGAGATGAACCCGGGGCTCGACCCAATCAAGGACCCGAAGGGGCGCAATCTGAGGATCTGCCATCAGTCGGGTGGGCTTTTGCTCTATCACGACAAGGAAAACTTCATGCGGCTCGAGCGCGCTTGCCGCACCGAGGGAGCCACGCAGATCCGCGAGCTCCTGGTCGAAGTCGTGCGCCATGGCAAAGAATTCGTTTATTATTATATTCCGCTGCCGGGCGACCCCAAGGCGCCGATGCTCCTGTTCGTCGTGCGGCATGGAGACCGATTCAAGTTGCTGTTCAGCTTCGATGACGGCAGGAGCCTGGGAATCTTTCGCGACTTCACGCTCGACTATCCGGCCAAGCTCAAGATCGGCCTGTGCGCGTCGAACTTGTCGAAGAAGGCGTTCACGGCGAAATTCGGCTCGTTCGTTCTGGTCGACGACAAATCGACGCTCGAAGAAGATTTTGGCGACTGAGACGATGATCGGCAGTTGTTCGGCGAGACACCGCGCACGACGCTGCGCGGATGAGTCAGCCGATTGCGCGGGTCTCAAAGCCTGCGTGATCGTTACACGTTCGGCGCACGCGCTTTAATCCCCTCGCCACAGCACACAAATGATTCTTCCAGGTGGTCGATTCAGGCCGATATATTTCCTGACACGACGATACTTCGTGCGCTTCCGGAATTGCGCACAGGGTCCCCCGCCACGCCGATTGAAGCGACTTTGGAAGCGGGACCGCCGAGACAGGTCGTCAAGGAGGAGGGGCGGGACCATGTCGGTGCTCAATCTCACGGCCTTTGGCGCTACGGAATTGCGCCGGGAGCCGTTCGATTTTCTGGTGGCGCCTCGTTTTATCCGGGCCGAGGCACTGGCTGCGATCCATGCCGACTTTCCGCGCGTGGATGCACCGGGAAGCTTCCCTTTGCAGGGTGAGCGATACGGTCCGGCATTCGCAGCGCTGATCGAGGAACTGCGCGGCAAAGCCGTCCGTGCGGCGTTTGAGGCAAAGTTCGGCATCGACCTCAAAGGCCGGCCAACGATGTTCACCGTGCGTGGATGCAGTTCGGAGCGGGATGGCTTCATTCACACCGATTCGGCCAGCAAGCTCATCACCGTGCTCATCTACATGAACCCCACGTGGGAGGAGTCGGGCGGTCGGCTCAGGCTGCTGCGCTCAAGTACCGACCTGGACAACTTTATTGTTGAGGTGCCGCCGGAAGAAGGAACCTTGATCGCCTTCCGGCGCAGCGACAACTCGTGGCACGGTCACAAGCCGTTCATCGGACCGCGCAGGGTCATCCAGATGAACTGGGTCACAGGTCGGATGGTCTTGCTCTACGAGACGAGGCGGCATCTAATCTCCGCTGCCTTGAAAAAGGTCCGAATGCGGGCGAGCTGAATGGCCTTCCGCGATTCCGAGACGGCGATCCCGGCGCGCCGGGATCACCGGGCCGGAGGTGAAAGCGGCTCGGCAGGAGCCTCGCCCTCCCTTTTCAGGAACCGAGATGGCCGGCGCCCTCACCCAGCAGTTCAAGCGAATCTTGCTGATCAAGCCGTCGGCCCTGGGAGATGTCGTCCACGCGCTGCCTGTGCTCGTGAAGCTGCGCGCTCGCTACCCGGCGGCGCAAATCGACTGGCTGATCACGCCTGAGAATGCAGACCTGGTCCGAAACCACCCCGCTCTGCCATGTCCGATCTTGTTTCGCCGCAGGGAGTTTCGCCGATTCGGCAGGAGCTGGTCGGCAACGTTGGGACCGCTCCAACTTCCGTTCGCACTCCGGCAGGCGCGCTACGACTTGGTGATAGACCTCCATGGCCAATTGCGGTCGGCCCTGCTGACGCTGGCCACAGGTGCACCGGTTCGGATCGGATTCGACCGGCCGCGTCGCCGCGCCCAAAAGATCAGAGCGGGGCGTTCCCCGGATGTGCCCGGCATCCATGGGTGGAGTGGCGCCCGCGAGGGGGCTTGGCTGGCCTACACCCACCGGATCCCCATCCCGACCCTCGACGTCCACGCCGTCGCGCGATACCTCTGGATCGGGCCGATGCTGGGATTCGATGACAACCCGCCCGATCCGGCAATACACCTGCCGCCCGACGAGACTGGGCGGCTCGAGGAACTGCTGCGGGTACACGATATTGGCGACGCGCCGCTGGCGGTTTTGGTTCCAGGGACGATCTGGGAAACGAAGCACTGGCACGTCGAGGGCTTTGCGGAAGTCGGTCGGCACTTACTCGCATCGGGAATGTCGGTTGTGATCGCGGGGACTCCCAACGACCGCCACCGCGCCCGAACAATCGCCGCAGCTTGCCCGGGAGCCCACGACCTCTCAGGCCAGACCACAGTCGCCGGCCTCGTCGCCCTCATCAAGCGCGCGACGATTTGTGTTACCAATGACTCGGGCTCGATGCACGTGGCCGTTGCCGTCGGGGTTCCGGTGGTCAGCGTCTTCGGTCCGACCAACCCGGTCTGGATCGGTCCGTGCGGCCGGCCCGATGCCGTCGTGCGTGCCCAAGTAAGTTGTGCGCCTTGCTACTTGCGGAAACTCCGCGATTGCCACCACGGCCACCGCTGCATGCGGGAAGTCACCGCGGAAATGGTCATCGAGCGCGTGCAGCAGGTGATTGCAAAGCCGGCGGCGGAGAGTCTGTTGCCGACGGTAAGCCTCGCCACATCGCGACTGGCAGTGGCAGAGAAGCGGCGGGCCTGATCGCCCGCCGCTGGTGGGTTTCATCGCGGGCCCAACCAAAAGTGAGCCCTGATCGTCTGGGGCGATCACTCGGCCTTCTTCTTGCCCTGGCCCTTTTGGATCTGGATCTTCGAGGCAACGTTCTTTTCATGGGTGATCTTGGCGCTGAGTCCCTTCTTGCCCGCGTCCTGCATCTTCTTGAGGTACCCCTCGAGCTTCTCGAGATCGACCTTGGAGTTGCCTTTCTTCGAGACTTGCTCGGTGTCGTCGGTGATTTTGACGACAACCTCCTTGTCGGAGTCTTTTTCGAGAACCGTGATCTTCTTGCCCTCGACGTCGATCTTCGTGATCACCCCGATCAACTCGTCGGCAAACACGGTGGCGACGACGAAGCCCATCGCGGCGACTGAAGCACTGACCAACAACATGAACTTGCGGCGGCTCTGCATGGGAGTCTGTCCTCCAAAACGAAAAATCACTCCGCGCCCTAGGCGGGAGCCGCCGGCATCTCCCAGTTGGATCTGCGACCACGAGCGGCCCTCCTTTCGTCCAGGATCGCGTTATTATTAACCCCCGAGCAGCACTTAAGTAGTGGGAAGTATCCGGCGGGGCTCAAATTCGCGGGACGCTTCGCCACAGCTGACCCGAGCGACGTCAACCAGGGCTCAAAATCGCCGAGCGAGATCACCGCGGGGGCACGTCAGAGCGATCCAAGGCGCTATCTTAGATAGAGCGTCGCGTTTCCCGCCTCAGGCCCCTGCCCCGCCAAATGCCAGCCCCTGGTGCCTGTCCATGCGGCCACGAAGGCGAAGGTAAAACCGACTTGTTCCTGCCCAGGTCAGGCCGAGCGTCTTCTCGATTCTTCACTGGCTCGCGGCAGGCGTCGACGATCAAGATGGTCTTGATATAATGCTCTTCGGTCGGAGGGGCACAATCACCATGAGCAATCGAGCGTGGATCGGCCGGAAGGGCCCCAAGCAGCTCACGCGGCTGCGGGCGGGTTTTGATTTCACTGGGGACAGCAACCATCGTTTTGGCCGTGGCCGGCGGCTGCGGCGACCGGCTGGACAAGGTTGCGCCCCCGAGCCGCCGGTCGTACCCGTCAGCCAGCCGATCTCCAGGCAAGTGACTGACTACGTGGACTTCACCGGTCAGACCAAGGCGGTCTACTCCGTCGACATCCGCCCCCGAGTGACCGGCTACCTGGTCAAGATGCCATTCAAGGAAGGGGCCGAGGTCAAGGCGGGCGACCTCTTGTTCGTGGTCGACCCTCGTCCGTACCAGGCGCAGCTCGACCAGGCGCAGGGACAGGTCGATCTCTACAAGGCGTCGCTCAAGCTCGCCAAGACCACGCTCGCCCGCGACGTTGCCATCAGCAGGCTATCGCCCGGCTCGGTCAGCCAGCAGCAGTTCGACCAAGAGCAGGCAGTGGTCGACGAAGCCGAGGCCAGGGTCAAGGCTTTTGAAAAGAGCATGGAGATCTACCGCCTCAGCCACGAGTTCACGAGAGTCGTCTCACCGATCGACGGCCAGATCAGCCGGTATTATTTGACGCTCGGCAACCTGGTCAACCAGGACCAAACGCTCTTGACCACGGTCGTGTCGGTGGACCCGATGCACGTCTATTTCGAGATGGATGAGCCCACCCTGCTGCGTACTCGGCGGGCGGTGGCCCAGGGCAAGATCACGCCGCACGCCGACCCGTCGAAGGTGCCGGTCTTCATGGGCCTTCAGGGCGAAGAGGGCTTTCCGCACGAGGGAACGATCAACTTCGTCAACAACCAGGTTAACCCCACGACCGGCACGATCCTGGTGCGCGGGGTCTTTGCCAATGCCGTCTTGAAGAGCGGCCACCGGTTGTTTTCACCCGGCATGTTCGCCCGCATCCGCCTGCCGATCGGCACGGCCCACCAGGCCCTCCTGGTGCTCGAATCGGCGATCGGGTCGGACCAGGGGCGGAAATTCGTATACGTCGTCGACGCGGACAACAAGGTCCGGTCGCAAAAGGTCGTTACCGGGGCGCTCGAGGACGACAACATGCGCGTGGTTGAAGAGGGGGTCAAACCCGACGAATGGGTGGTCAGCGGAGGGCTGTTGCAGGTGCGGCCGCGCTTGGTGGTGCGCCCGGAGCACGTGGCCTGGTCGGCGGTCGGCCTACCCGTCGACGCTGAGGCCGCGCCGGCAAAAACCAAGGCCGCCGCGGCGCCATCACCCGAAAAACCGAAGGCGTCTGCGAGGCCCTCCACTTGATTTCCCGCTTCTTTATCGATCGACCGATCTTCGCCACGGTCCTCTCGGTGGTCATCACCTTGGTCGGTGGGATCGCACTCGCGTCGCTGCCGATGGCGCAGTATCCCCGGATCACGCCGCCGGGCATCTCGATCACGATCAACTATCCCGGCGCCGGCGCGCCGGTGGTCGCCGACACGGTCGCGGCCCCCATCGAGCAGCAGGTCAACGGTATCGAGGGGATGCTGTACATGTCGTCGCAGATGGGCAACGACGGCTCGTACACGTTAACGGTGACCTTCGACATCGGCACCGACGTGAACACGGCCCTCGTGATGGTGCAAAACCGGGTGGCGCTGGCGATGCCGCAGCTTCCTCCGCAGGTACAGAACCAGGGCATCACGATCCGCAAGCGGACGCCCGACATCTTGATGATGATCAACTTCGTCTCGCCCGACGGGCGGTATGACGACATCTACCTGAGCAATTACGCCACGATTTTTATCAAGGACGAGCTGTTGCGCGTTTACGGGGTCTCCGACATCACTTACATGGGCCAGCGCGACTACAGCATCCGCGCCTGGCTCGACCCCCAGAAGCTGGCATCGCACAGCATGACCGCCATGGACGTCGCCGCGGCGATCCAGAGCGAGAACCTCGACGTCCCGTCGGGCCAGATGGGGCAGCCGCCGGCGGCCGGGGGCCAGTCGTTCCAGTTGCCGGTCGATGCCCTGGGCCGGCTCACCGACCCCGAGCAGTTCGGCGCGATCGTCGTCAAGGCCGGCAAGCGCAGCCTGGCCGAGCCGGCGACCGGCATCGTGCGCCTGCGCGACGTGGCCCGAATGGAGATGGGCGCGCAGAACTACAACCAGTCGTGCACGCTCGACGGCAAGCCGTCGGTCGGCCTGTCGATCTACCAACTGCCCGGCACCAACGCACTCGACGTTGCCGACCGGGTGCGTGCCAAGATGGAGGAGCTCAAGACGCGTTTTCCCGAAGGCGTCGACTACGCCATTGCCTACGACACGACCCCCTACATCCGCGAGTCGGTGAGCGAAGTTTTCAACACGCTGATCGATGCCGTGCTCCTGGTGGGTGTCGTCGTGCTCCTGTTTCTGCAGGACTGGAAGGTTATGATCCTGCCGATGATCGATGTGCCGGTGTCATTGATCGGCACGTTTGCGGTCATGGCGGCGATGGGCTTTACCCTCAACAACCTCACGCTCTTCGGGCTGGTGCTGGCGATCGGCATCGTGGTCGACGACGCGATCGTGGTGCTGGAAAACACCGAGCGGATGATCGCCAAGGGTTATGACGCCCGGACCGCCACCATCAAGGCTATGGACGAGATCACCGGGCCGATCATTGCGATCACCCTCGCGCTTTCTTCGGTGTTTGTGCCCTGCTGTTTCCTGGGAGGTATCACCGGCCAGTTCTTCCGGCAGTTTGCGGTGACGATCGCTGTTTCAACGATCATCTCGGCAGTGAACGCCCTGACGATGACACCATCGCGAGCCGTCTTGATCTTCAAGACCGAAGAAACGACCCACGGCACGCATGAGTTCAAACGCGAGGCCCTGCCGTGGTGGATCTTCGGCCTCGTGGGCGGCGTACTCTGCGTCTGGTACGGCCCGGACTACTTGGGCGGCTGGTTGGGCCTGCCCGCAAGATCGGTCGAAGCGACCACCGGCGAGGCCGCGCGGCAGATGTCGTGGGGGGCCACGGCCCTTTATTTCCTGCCGGGCATGCTGACCGGCGGCGCCCTTGGCTGGTTCCTGATCCGGCCTGTGAATTATGTGTTGGGCGGGTTTTTTCGGGGCTTCAACCAGCTCTTTGACCGTGGCGCCGAGATCTACGGCTGGGTGGTCGGCAAGCTCTTGAAAGTCAGCGCCCTGGTGCTTGTCGTTTACGGCGGCCTGCTGTGGCTGACGTACTCGACCTTCCAGCGCGCCCCCACGGGGTTCATTCCACAGCAAGATCAGGGCCGGCTGATCATCAACGTCCAGTTGCCCGACTCGGCGTCCTTGCAGCGCACCATGGAAGCCATGGGGAAGGTTGAGCGGATTGCGCGTGAAACACCGGGAGTCGCCCATGCGGTGGCGATTGCAGGTTTGTCGTTTCTCTTGCAGGCCAATTCTTCCAACTTCGGGTCGATGTTCTTGGTGCTCGACCCGTTTGACAAGCGCAAGGTCCCCGGGCGGCACGCCGACGATATCATCGCCCACCTGCTCGAGGAGTATCCCCGCCGGGTCCCCGAGGCGCGGGTGACCGTGCGCAATTCGTCGCCGATTCCGGGTCTGGGCGTGGCCGGCGGGTTCAAGGTCATGGTCGAGGACCGCGGGGGACGCGGCAACGACGCGCTGCAGACCTTCACCAGCATGTTGACGCGCGAGCTAAACGACCGAAAGAAGCACCCGGGTCTCGCCGACGTGGCCACGGGGTTTCGCGCCAAGGCGCCGCAGCTCTACCTCGAAATCGACCGTGCCAAAGCCTACGCCCTCGGCGTGCCGTTCAACGACGTCAATCAGACGCTTTCGATGTACATGGGCTCGCTCTACGTCAACAGCTTCAACCGATTTGGCCGACACTGGCAAGTGACCGTCCAGGCCGAGGGAACGTACCGCAACCGGGTCGAGGACATCAACCTCTTGCAGGTGCGCAACAATCGCGGCGAGATGGTCCCCCTGGGCACCTTGGTCAACGTGAAAGACAGAGGAGGCCCGATCTCGGTCACGCGCTACAACCTTTACGGGGCCGCCCCGATCACCGGGAACATGAAGCCAGGGTTCAGCTCCGGTGACGCGATTGCCACCGTCGACCGCGTGGCGGCCGAGACCCTGCCGCTGTCGATGCGGGCCGAATGGACCGAGCTGATGTACGTTCAGATCAGGGCGGGCAATACCACGATTTTCATTTTCGCACTCGCCGTCTCGGCCGTGTTCCTGGCCCTGGCCGCGCTTTATGAGAGTTGGGCCCTGCCGCTGGCGGTGATTCTGGTGGTGCCCATGTGCCTCTTATGCTCGGTGTCTGGTGTGATGTATACCGCGGGGGGCCGCGACATCAATATTTTCGTTCAGATCGGCCTGGTGGTACTCGTGGGCCTGGCGTGCAAGAACGCCATCTTGATTGTCGAGTATGCCAAGGAGAAGCACCGGCACGGGCTGTCGCGCCGGGACGCGACCCTGGAAGCATGCCGGCTGCGGCTGCGGCCGATCTTGATGACTTCGGTTGCCTTTATCATCGGCGTGATTCCGCTGGCCGTGGCCGCCGGCGCCGGCGCCGAGATGCGGCGGTCGCTGGGGATCACAGTCTTTTACGGCATGCTGGGAGTGACCGCCTTTGGCATCTTCCTGACGCCGGTGTTCTTCTCGGTGATCCAGGGGCTCTCCGAAACGCGCGTCTTCACGACCGGCTTTACTCGCTGGACCACCGCCACTTTATTCTCAGGCGCGGCCGGGCTGGGAGTGGGCTACTTGCTGGCGCGGGTGGGCGTGCTCAAGATGTCTTTTGCCCTTGAGGCCGGGAGCACGGCCGGAGTGCTGGCTGCGCTGGGCGTCCTGGGGCTGCACTGGATCATCCGAGAGACTAGCCCTACGCGCCAGCGAGGGAACCGGCCCGCAGATCCCTCGCTGGCGCTCCGGGCTGGTATGGATGGGACGCCGAGCCCGCAGATCCCTCGCTAGCGCTTCGGGCTGGTATGCCTGGGAGCGCCGAGGCGGGGTCTCAAGCGCAAAGTGGTGATTCAGACGGTGAGGCAAAGACGTGATCTCGCGATTCTTTATCGACCGCCCGGTCTTTGCGATCGTCCTTTCCGTCGTGTTTGTGCTGGCGGGGGGCGTGGCCGTGTTCACGCTGCCGATTGCCCAGTACCCCGAGGTGACGCCACCGACGGTGCTGGTGTCGGCCATTTACCCGGGGGCCAACGCGCAGACCGTGCGCAACACGGTGGCCGCTCCCATCGAAGAGCAGGTGAGCGGCGTCGAGAACATGATGTACATGTCGTCGCAGTGCACCAACGACGGCGCCTACAACCTGATCGTGACCTTCCGCCTGGGAATGAACACCGACATGGCCCAGGTGCTGGTACAAAACCGCGTGTCGCTGGCGCTGCCGGTCATCCCCCCACTGGTGCAGAACGAGGGGATCAGCGTCAAGAAGATGTCGCCCAACACGATGATGATCGTCAATCTGGTCTCGCCAGATGGGCGGTACGACGCCACGTTCCTCTCCAACTACGCGACGATCTACATCAAGGACGAACTGGGGCGGCTGGAGGGCGTGGCAGGCATCACCTACTTAGGACAGCGCGACTACAGCATGCGGGCGTGGCTCGACCCGCAGAAACTGGCGGCGCTTAACCTGAGCGCCAACAACGTCGTCAACGCCATCAGCCAGCAGAACTTGCAGGTCGCGGCCGGCCAGATCGGCCAGCAGCCGGTGCCGCGCGGCCAGCAGTTTCAGCTCACCATCAACACGCTGGGGCGTCTCATTGAACCGGAGCAGTTCGGCAACATCATCTTGAAGGCAGGTGGCCAGGGCAACACGCCCATGCCGGGGTCGGTTGGGAGCGCGGAGGGCCAGGGAAGCCAAGGCCAGGGCGGCCAAAGCGGTCAGAGCAGCGAGATCGTTTCGGAAGGGGCGACCGACCAGGGGGGCTCAAACAGCCAGGGTGGGCCCCTGGTGCAGGCGCCCGCCATCGTGCGGCTGCGTGACGTGGCCCGGGTCGAGCTGGGCTCGCGCCAGTACGACCAGTCGTGCACGCTCGACGGCCAGCCGTCGGTGGCCCTGTCGATTTACCAGTTGCCCGGGTCCAACGCACTCGACACGGCCAAGGGCGTTTACAAAAAGATGCGCGAGCTCAAGGCCCGCTTTCCCGACGGGCTCGACTACCAGATCGTTTACGACACCACCCCGTTCATCCGCGAGTCGGTCGACGAAGTCTTCAAGACGCTGCGCGACGCCGTGATCCTGGTTGGCATCGTCGTCCTCGTGTTCCTGCAGGACTGGAAGGCAATGATCCTGCCGATGATCGACGTGCCGGTTTCGTTGATCGGCACCTTTGCGATCATGGCGGCGATGGGCTTCTCGCTCAATAACCTCACGCTCTTCGGGCTGGTGCTGGCGATCGGCATCGTGGTTGATGACGCCATCGTGGTCCTGGAAAACATCGAGCGGCTGATCGCCACCGGGCTCGACTCGCGCACCGCCACGATCAAGGCCATGGAAGAGATCACCGGCCCGATTCTCGCCATCACGCTGGTGCTCTCGAGTGTGTTCGTCCCGTGCTGCTTTTTGCAGGGGATCACCGGACAGTTCTTCCGGCAGTTTGCGGTGACGATCGCCGTGTCGACCTTGATCTCGGCAGTCAACGCCTTGACGATGACGCCTTCGCGGGCCGTCTTGATCTTCAAGACCGAGGAGAGTGCCCACGGCGGCCACGAGCTCAAGCGCGAGGCGCTGCCGTGGTGGATCTTCGGCGCCATCGGCGGCGTTTGCACGCTTTGGTGGGGGGCCGATTACCTGGCCCACTGGTTCAGCCTGCCTCCATTACCGGGCAAGGACAGCCAGGACGAAATGTCGACTTCCATGTACTACGCGCTCAGTGCGGCCTACTTTGCTCCCGGCGCGCTCTTGGGCGGCCTGGCCGGCAAGCTCTTGATCCGCCCGGTCAATGTCGTCTTGGGCTGGCTCTTCCGGGGCTTCAACCGTTATTTCGACCGCATGACCGCAGTCTATGGCCGCACCGTCGCCGGCATCCTGCGCTATCAGCGCAATCGTGCTGGTTCTCTACGCCGGATTGCTGGCGGCCACATACTGGCAGTTCACTCATGCGCCGACCGGTTTCATTCCCCAGCAAGACAAAGGCTATCTGCTCCTGAACGTTCAACTGGACGATTCGGCGTCGGTGGAGCGCACTCAAGGGGTGATGGCCGAAATCGAAGAAGTGGCCCGCAACACGCCGGGTGTCAAGCACACGGTGGGCGTCTCGGGCCAGTCGCTGCTCTTGAACGCCAACGCGCCCAACCTGGGCTCGATGTACGTGATGCTCAAGGATTTCGCCGACCGCCGCGGCAGCAAGCTCTCGGCCGATGCCATCGCAGCCGAACTGAAGGAGCGGTGCGAGAAGCAGGTGCGCGGCGCCAAGGTGTCGCTGTTTGGCGCCCCACCTATCGACGGCCTGGGCACAACCGGCGGCTTCAAGCTCATCATCGAAGACCGCGCCAACCTCGGCATTGACCAGTTGCAGCTCGTGAGCGATCGGATCGTCGACCGCGGGATGCGCACGCCGGGACTCAAGGGCCTTTTCAACAGCTCTCGCGCCAACACTCCGTGGCTCTATCTCGACATCGACCGGACCAAGTGTGCCGCGCTCGGCGTGCCGGTGAGCGAGCTCTTCAACACGCTGCAGGTTTACCTGGGATCTTACTACGTTAACAACTACAACGAGTTCGGGCGGTCGTGGCAGGTGAACATCCAGGCCGATCAGAAGTTCCGCGCCGATGCGCGCGATATTCGGCAGCTTCAAGTGCGGAACAACCAGGGGCAAATGATCAAGCTGAGCACGCTCATGGACGTGCGCAACACCAGCGGGCCGGTGATGGTGATGCGCTACAACATGTACTCGTCGACGGCGATCACCGGCAGCCCCGCACCCGGTACCAGCTCGGGCGATGCGATCGCCCTCATGGAAGAGATCGCACGGCAGGAGCTGCCGCGGTCGATGGCGTTTGACTGGACCGAGCTTGCCTACATCCAGCTCCAGGCCGGCAATACGGCGACCTACGTCTTCGCGCTGGCCGTAGTCTTCGTCTTCCTGGTTCTGGCCGCCCAGTACGAGAGCTGGAAGCTGCCGCTGGCCGTCATCCTGGTCGTGCCGATGTGCTTGCTTTGCTCGGTGGTCGGCGTGACCATGGCGCACATGGACGTGAGTCTGTTCACCCAGATTGGTTTCGTGGTGTTGGTGGGGCTGGCGAGCAAGAACGCGATTTTGATCGTCGAATATGCCAAGCAGGCGCAGGAATCAGGCGTACCGCGGCACCAGGCGACCGTCGAGGCCTGCCGGCTGCGCCTGCGGCCGATCTTGATGACGTCGTTTGCGTTCATTTTCGGCGTGGTGCCCCTGGTCATAGCCGAAGGTGCCGGTGCCGAGATGCGCCGCTCGCTGGGAACCGCGGTTTTCAGCGGCATGCTTGGCGTCACCCTGTTCGGCATCTTCCTCACGCCGGTGTTTTACTACGTGATCCAGTGGTACGGCAGCGGTCAAAAGCTAGAGGCAGACAGCCTTGCCAACAACGGCCAGTGTGGGCCGCAGGAGGCCGAGCTGGCGGCTTCGTTCGCCGAGAACCGGCTGCACATCGATTAGAACCGAGGGCTTGCTCATGCCCGCGCGCCGCGTTTCAAAGCGCAGTTCGAGAGTTCGCAATAGCTGCCTGCCTTCGCTGACGGCGCTGGCACTCGTCGCAGCCGCGCCCACGAGCGCAGGCAGTCCCCGCAAAGAGCAGGCAGTTGCCGCCAAGGCGCGCGTACGAACCAACCAGCCGGTACGAGCTGCAGCAAATCGAAGGTTGGCCCGTGCTGGTCAACAAGGGCTTTCTCGAGCGCCGGCGTGCGCTCGCCGATGAGACGCTGACGCTCTTGCGCTACCAGCTCTATCAGATTGCCAGGCGAGTGCCCGCCGCTTCCGTCAAGAAGCTGCGGACAATTCGCATCTGGGTCGAGGAACAAGAACCGCATCACCCCTGCATGACCTATCATCCCGACCAGAAGTGGCTCGTCGACAACGGCATGAACCCCGAGAAGGCCCGTTGCGTCGAGGTGGCCAACGCGCGCAACTTTTTGAAATGGACCCTGGAACAGCCATGGATGGTGCTGCATGAGCTGTCGCACGGCTTCCACCATCAGTTCCTCGAGCGGGGCTTCGACAATCCCGAAATCAAGGCGAAGTACGACCGGGCCATCAAAGCCGGCCGGTATAACTCGGTCGAGCGGATCACCGGCAAGAGCGAGAAAGCCTACGCCGTCACCGACCGGATGGAGTACTTCGCCGAAGCCAGCGAGGCATTTTTCGGCACCAATGATTTTTACCCGTTTGTGCGGCCCGAGCTTCAGAAGCATGATCCGGAGATGTTCAATTTGCTCAAGAAGCTTTGGAGGGAGGGGTAGGCGGCCGCCAACGTGAGAGACTTCCGACAGATTACCGGACTGAGAGTGGCGAACTGGGCTGATTGACCACAAGGCACGATCACGGCGATGCCAGGCGCCAGATTGTCGCGGCAAGATAACGCTCGGGGCTCTTGCGGTCGTTGTAGTAATAGACGGCGACTAGCATGCCGTCGGGGCGGATGACGGAGCGAACATAGCCCACGTCGGCAGCGGCGCCATCGTCGCGCAGGGTAATCGGCTCGCCCCACGTTTTGCCGCGATCGGGGCTCACACGTGCACGAATCCCGTACGGTTTGGCCCGGACGCCGTAAGTCAAGCAAAGCCGGCCGTCGGGCAGCTTGAGCAAACTGGGCGGGTTTCCTTCGCCGGTATCGGGTTCGGGCCTGGACAGATACGACCAGGTGCCACCGTTGTCGCGGGAGTCGTAGGCGTCGATCCAGCTCTTGGACCCGTCAAGGCGCCGAATGGTGGTCACGAGATCAGCCGCGGAAAGCCGAACGGTCGAGGGCATGATCGCATAACCCGCCGGCTCCGGGCCAATGAATGACACAAACCGCCACGTGAGCCCGCCGTCGGTGGTGCGCGCGCAGAACGGCCTTCCTTCTTGCCCATCGGTCTTGGAGGCGGTAAGGAACACCAGGCAGTCGCGTGGTCCGCTCACGAGGTAGTCGGTGCGGCCCATCACTCCTTTCTGGCCGAACAGCGGCAGCGCAAAAGGCCCGCGCCAGGTATGGCCGCGGTTGTAGGAGTAGTAGAACCGAGAGGTACCGGCATTGGTGTTTTCCATGCGAATGGTCATGGCGAAGTCGGGGTGCGAAAAATCGATCGGTTCGCCGAGATCGACCGGCCGCTCGACGGTTGACCCGGGGGGCATGAGCCCGTGGCGCATGCCCGGCGTGCCAATCAGGGCGCCCGGCGGCTGCGGCTCTTCCACCGACCACGACAAGCCGCCGTCGCGGCTCCGAGCCAGCAGGAATTCCTCCGGCTCTTGCTTGTCGATATGGTGAAAAGGCCCGCGGTCTTTGTAGTACCCGCGGCTGAAGCCGACCAAGATCTCGTCGCCCCAGGACCAGATGCCGTGATTGGCCGGCCAGCCTGCGAACCGCCCCTCTTCGCGGTACACGACGACGTGTCGCACCGTTTTGGGCGACTCGCCGGCTGCGGCGCAATCAACACTTCCTGGCGCCGCGAGCCAGCACAAACCGAGACCGTAAACTTGCAACCCGCGACAAATCGACATCGCCTTCACGACACCTCTCGCTCAACGCCACTCCAAGGTGGACCAACGATAAACCGTGTTCCTCTTGAAAGCTAGGGCCTGCGTGCTTAGGAGAAGCAGCGGGTCACACCGCCCGCGTCGCGAACGCCCTCGCGGAACTCGGCATAGTCTTGGTTGGTGCGTTCGGCATATCGGGCCGCGGCGGCCAGTACGGCATCGATCGCCGCACCGCCAGACCAGTCGGCCAGCTCGGGCCATCGGTCCTGATCTGGGACGAGCGCCAGACGGCCGCCGCGGAGATGAGACCAGCCGGTCAAGAGACCTGCGGTTTCGACCGCGTCGCGCAGCTTGGCGGGCTGTTTGCGGAACCGGTCGATGCTCGCGCGGTTTTCCTCGGGGATCATCTCCCGGATCCGATACGAGTGATCGCCGATCTGCAGTGCGTCCAGCCCGGCCTGGGGTGGCCTTGCAGGATCGTCTGTGCTTGGACGACCCGCCTCGCCTCATCGCCGCCGTAGTCAGGTTGCGGAGCTAGGCTGCAGCCCACAAGGATCGATGGCTTGGCCTGCTTGATGTCGAGCAGCCGGTATCCGTCGGGGGGCCCTTCTCCCTCGAGCAGGGCCAGGTAGCGGCGGATCCCCAGGCTCCCGACCCCGACGATGCGCCCGGTCACGTCATGGGCGCGGAACGCGTTTGGCTCGCCTAGCTTCTTGCCGTGGGCCTCTACAGACTCGCGGATCAGATCAAACCGCTTGCGCGAGACCTCGGGGTGCTTGACGGTGCGGCGGATGATTGGCCGACCGTTGGCCTTGTGCTTGGTGTTCCGTTCCAGAAGCTCTTGCTGGGTGCCCCTGGCTGCCCTTCCGAGCAGTTCCCAGATCGCTCCTTGGCCGCTCCGGGGAGCGATCTCGCTGACGAACCCCGCCCTGGTCGCCGCGAGCACGGCCTTACGATAACTCTCCAGGTAGGCTAGCGCCATGCCTGTGGCCTGCGTCGGCGTTAGCCCCCATTGTTCGGTGATCAGGAAGATACTGGTGGTGCACCGGACGAGGTCCATGCTGCTGGGGGCAACCATGGCCTCGTCGAAGTCGTTGATGTCGTAACGGAACTCGCCTTCCGCCGTTCGGTAGGCGCCGAAATTCTCCAGGTGTAGATCGCCGCAGATCAGGATGTCCGGCCCGGCCTCGGGCGGCTGCAGCTCGGGCCAGGACGCGACGAACAGGTGATTCGTCCCTCGAAAGAACGTGAACGCGCCCTGCAACATGCGCTGCAGCTTGAGCCGCACCCGGTTGGGCTTGCGATCCTGGTTGAAGTGGAGGATTGCTTCGAGGGCCCTGTTAGTAGCTGGGGCATGGGTCATGGCCGGTTCCTCCAGTAGACCTCGCCTGGCGGCCAAGGGAGCCGCACCTATCATAAGTTGTACCGCAGCAACACGCGCGTGGTCATCTTTGCGACAGAGATCGATCACGCGGCATCCGACGTTGCCGCCGGAACCATCATGCGGAAAGTCTTGGCATTACAGTTCCAGGCGGGGCTATAATCAATAACCAGCCAGGTTTGAAGCGACGCCGTTCAATACGGAAGGGCTGCATGCGCCTCGCAAACGTTCCGGCGTGCTCTCCCCGCCTTCGCTCCCGTGCCCGAATCTCGCTGCTCCTTCCGGCATGGGCCGCTCTTTCGATCTTCTCGGGACTTGCGTGCACCAGCACCGCCCTCGCCGCCGACCAGAAAGCCGCCGAGAAGCTCTTCCGAACCGGGCGCTACGACGAATGCGCCAAGATGGCCGACGACGAGATCAGCAACGACGGCTGGACCGAGTCGTGGCGCGAGCTGAAGATCAAAACAGAGCTTGCTCGCGGCAACCATGCGCAAGCCGTTGCCTCGCTGGAAGAGGCGCTGCGGCGTTTCCCAGCAAGTGTCACCCTGCATCTGCTCGGCTACGAAGTCTACCGCCAGAGCGGCCGCGAGCAAGATGCCGCATCGGAGCTCGACGCGATCGAGCGGCTGGCCCAGCTTGGTCCAAGGCGCTTCGCCACGCCGCAGGGCTTCGTCGCGCTGGGGCGGTACTTTCTGATCCGCGGGTTCGACGCACGGCAGGTGCTGGACCGGTTTTACGACGCCGTTACAAAACAGGAGCCCAACTTCATCGAGGCGCATTTCGCCACGGCCGAGCTTGCTCTCGGTAAAGAAGACTACGCGCTGGCCGCCGAGACGCTCCGGAAGGCCCCCGAGTCCGCCCACGAAGAGCCGCGGTATCACTTGTTGATGGCGCGCGCCCTCTCCGACGGAGATCGAGCCGGCTCTGACCGAGAGCTCGATCTCGCACTCAAGACCAACTCGCGCCACGCCGACAGCCTTTTGCTTCGCGCCGACCACCTGATCGACGCCGAGCGATATGCGGAAGCCGACCAGTTCTTGAAGCAGGTCCTCGACGTCGATCCGCTCCAGCCGAGCGCCTGGGCATACCGGGCGGTGCTCGCGCATCTGCGCAGCGACGAGCCCGCAGAAACGGCCGCGCGCAAGTCGGCACTGGATCGCTGGGCGTCTAACCCCCAGGTCGATCACTTGATCGGGCGCAAGCTCTCGCAAAAGTACCGGTTCGCCGAGGGTGCCGCGCGCCAGCGGCAGGCACTGGCGATCGACTCGAACTATCCGCAGGCCAAGATCCAGCTTTGCCAGGACCTCTTGCGCCTGGGAGACGAGACCGAAGGCTGGAAGCTCGCTGCCGAAATCTTTGGCAAGGATGGCTACAACGTAGTCGCCTATAACCTGGTCACATTGCGGGACAAGCTGGCTGGCTTTCGGGCGCTCGAGGACGAAGGGCTCACGGTTCGCATGGTGGGGCGCGAGGCCGATCTGTACGGCGAGCGCGTGGTCGCGCTGTTGAAGCGGGCCAGGAAGGCGCTCTGCCAGCGCTACGAGGTCGTGCTCGAAAAGCCGGTTGTCGTGGAGATTTTCCCCGAGCGCAAGGATTTTGGCGTCCGCACGTTCGGGCTTCCCGGAGCCGACGGGCTTCTGGGCGTTTGCTTCGGCCGGGTGATCACCGCGATCAGCCCGGCAGCGCACGGCGAGCATCACGCAAACTGGGAGGCCGTGCTCTGGCACGAGTTTTGCCATGTTGTCACGCTCAACAAAACGCGCAACAAGATGCCGCGCTGGCTGAGTGAGGGGATCTCGGTTTATGAAGAAGGCCGCGAGAATCCTGCCTATGCCACGTCGCTCAGCCCGCAGTTCCGCGCGATGATTCTCGATGCGTCGCTCACCCCCTTGAGCCAGCTCAGCTCGGCCTTTCTGGCACCCAAGAGCCCGCTGCACTTGCAGTTCGCCTATTTTGAGTCGGCGCTTGCCGTCGAGTTTCTGGTGGAGCGATGGGGATTACCGGCATTGAACGGATTGCTTTCCGACTTGGGCTCTGGGCTCTCGATGAACGAAGCCCTGCCGCGGCGGACGAAAATGTCGCTAGAAGAGTTAGATGGGGAATTTGCGCGCTTCGCACGGCTGCGGGCTTCCAAGACAGCCCCTGACGCAACCTGGGACGATCCCGAATTGCCCGCCGCGGCGGGCTCGGCGGCGCTCGAAGCGTGGCTGAAAAAGCACCCGAAGAGTTTCGAGGGCCAACGCCGGCTGGCGGCACAACTGGTCGTCGAGGAGAAATGGCTAAAAGCCAGGGACGTCCTTGAAAAGCTGAAGGCGCTCTATCCGGAATACGTCGGGCCCGACAATGCCTACCTTTTGCTGGCCGCGGTTTACAATCGCCTGTCGCAACCGGCGGCGGAGCGCCGCGTGCTCGAGGAGCTGGCCATGAAAGACGGCGATGCGATCCCGGCCTACCAGCGCTTGACCGAGATCAACGAGGCCGCGTCTGACTGGCGTGGCGTGGCGCAGAATGCCGAACGCCTGCTGGCTGTCAACCCGCTGGTTCCCGCCCCGTACCGCGCTGGCGCGCGCCGCCGAAAAGCTCGGCGATCGCGAACAAGCGCTGGCGGCTTACCGCGCTTTGATTGAGCTCGACGAAGCCGATATCGCCGGCACGCATTACCACCTGGCTCGCCTGTTGCGCGATGCCGGCAAGCTCAAGGAAGCCCGGCGCGAGGTCCTGCGCTCGCTGGAAGAAGCGCCGCGGTTCGCGCAGCCCACCAGCTCTTGCTCGAAATCGTCGACCGCGAAACGCCCGCCGGCAACCACCCCGAACCCGCGACTCCCAAGGTAGGCACGCAATGAAATTGCGACGGCTCTTTTTGCTCGTTCTGCCCGCCGCACTGGCCATTGGAGCGGGCGTTGCCTTGGCCCAGCAATTCCGCCAAGGGCGCGGCCGAGCGTATCGCGGCGCGATGCCCGACGACCGCAACGGCGTGCCCAACTGGAAGGTCGACGAACGATTCAAGAAAGATGTCTTTACATTTGTAAGGGTCAAGTATTCTTCGATGGGAGGCCATGGCGGCCGCCGCGGCGGATTTGGCGGCTATGGCTACGGCGGCTGGGAACAATGGCAGACCGATTTTCCCGATAGCGACCTCAACTTTTCGTTCCGGCTGCAACAGCTCACGTCGCTCAAGGTCGCTCCTGACCCGATCATCCGCGAGCTCACGAGCCCCGACCTTTGCGACTACCCGTTCCTCTACCTGATCGAGCCCGGGCGGCTGTTCTTCAGTGACGAAGAGGCCGCTGCCTTGCGACGGTACTTGCTCAATGGCGGGTTCCTCATGGTCGACGATTTCTGGGGAGACAACCAACTGGACAACTTTCTACAGGAAATGAAGAAGGTCTTTCCCGAAGACCGGTACAGTCCGGCCGAGCTGCCGCTCGAGCATGAGATCTTTCATTGCGTTTACCGGCTCAAGGAGAAGCCACAGGTTCCCAGCATTCATTCCTGGGCCGGTCCGGGCAGCCCAACCTGGGAAGACGAATGGCGCCACGGCCCCGGTACTCGCGAGGTGCACTTCCGGGGCATCGAAGATGATAAAGGCCGGCTGATGGCGATCATCTGCCACAACACCGATTTAGGCGACGGCTGGGAACGCGAGGGTGAAAGCGAAGAGTATTTTCATGAATTCTCGGAAAAGAAGTCGTACCCGATGGGGATCAATATTGTCACCTATGCCATGACGCACTGAGTTGGGCGCGGGTCTCCCGACCCCGCCCAAAGGCGGCTCGCACGGAAGCTCGCCCTCCCGACTACGTTGGGCGCGGGTCTCCTGACCCCGCCCAATGCCCGACCGAAGGTCTCCGTTCGTCGCTCCCTGCCTACTGAGGTTCACCGTGGCCCAAGACCTTGATGCCTTCGAGAACGAGCGCCTGGTTGTCGAGAAAATCCACGAGAGCCGGGGCAAGATCGAGCGCGAGCTTTCCAAGGTGATCGTCGGCCAGAAAGAGGCGACGCACCAGCTCTTGATCAGCTTGTTCGCGGGGGGCCATTGCCTGATCACCGGTGCGCCCGGGCTGGCCAAGACGCTCTTGGTGCGCACGATTGCGCAGGTCTTCCACCTCAAGTTTCAGCGCATCCAGTTCACGCCGGACTTGATGCCCGCCGACATCACCGGCACCGAGATCCTCGAGGAATCGACCGACGGCCGGCGCCGCATGCAGTTCGTCAAGGGGCCGATCTTCGCCAACGTGATCCTTGCCGACGAGATCAACCGCACCCCTCCCAAGACGCAGGCCGCCCTGCTCGAAGCCATGCAGGAGCACCAGGTGACGGCTGCCGGCGTCCGCTATCCGCTCGAAGAGCCGTTTTTCGTGCTGGCCACGCAGAACCCGATCGAGATGGAAGGAACCTACCCGCTGCCCGAGGCGCAGCTCGACCGGTTCATGTTCAACGTGATCGTCGACTACCTGCCCGAAGACGAAGAAGTGGCGGTCGTACAGCAAACGACTTCGCGCCGGACGGAGCCGATCGAGCCCATGTTCGACGGTCAAGACGTGATCGCCTTTCACGAAATCGTGCGCCGGGTGCCCATCGCCGAGGACCTGATTCGCCATGCCGTGCGGATCGCGGCGGCGAGCCGGCCGGGGCCCGAAGCCCCCGACTTCATCAAAGAATGGGTGAGCTGGGGGGCCGGCCTGCGGGCGGCGCAGTCATTGGTCCTGGGGGCCAAGGCCCGGGCCCTGCTCCGGGGACGGTTCCACGCCGTTCCCGACGATATTCGCGCGCTGGTGCATCCCACCTTGCGCCATCGAATCCTGCTCGGCTACCGGGCCGAGGCCGACGGCGTAGGCGTCGACGCCGTGATCGATCGCCTGCTCGAGCACGTGAAGGGGTAGAACCACCGATGGCGGTCGCGGGTCGTTCTTCGCCTGCAGGCTCCGAATCAAAACGCCGCGAAGCGGCGCAGTGGTCGACGGCGTCGCTCATTGATCCCCGCACCTTGATGCGCATCAAGAGCCTGCAAATCCGCGCCAGGGTCGTCGTTGAGGGCTTCTTGAAGGGACTCCACCGCAGTCCGTATCACGGGTTTTCCGTCGAGTTTTCCGAATACCGAGAATACACGCTGGGCGACGACCCCCGATATCTCGACTGGCGGTTGTACGCGCGCTCCGACCGCTACTACGTCAAGCGGTTTGAGGACGAGACGAACCTCCGCTGCTACCTCGTGGTCGACACCAGCCGGTCGATGGGTTACCGATCGGGGCCGTACAGCAAGAGCGAATACGCGCGGACCGCCGCGGCGACTCTGGCCTATTTCTTGACCATTCAGCGCGACGCGGTCGGCCTGCTTCTGTTCGAGGATCGAATCACCGAGTATCTGCCGGCGCGGTACCGCCCAGGGCAGCTCCGCCGGCTGATGGCCGCACTCGAGCGCGAGCCCGCCGGCCGCGCCACCAATCTCATCGAGCCCTTGAACCAGATCGCCGCGACCGTGCGCAAGCGCGGGCTCGTCATCCTCATCTCCGACCTGCTCGCCCCGATCGACTTGCTGGAGACCACGCTGGGCTACCTGCGCTCGCGGGGGCACGAGGTCATCATCGTGCGGGTCATGGATCCCGAGGAGATGCGGTTCTCGTTTGCGGCGCCGGCGATGTTCCACGACGTCGAGTCGGGCCGCGAGATCTACATTGACCCGGGCGCAGCCAAGCAGCAATACCTGCGCCGGTTCGAGGCACATGCCGCTTCGATTGCGCGGTCGTGCGTCGATCTGGGCATCGAATACGAGTCGGTCACGACCGACCGGCCGCTCGAGCTGGTGCTCTTCGATCTCTTGAAAGCGCGGATGCGCCGCGGCCGGCGGCCCGGGCGGCGGCTCTCACCAGGACGGGGAGGCGCACGATGAGCTTCCTCACCCCTCTGTACTTTCTCGGGCTCGCGGCCATCGTGGCGCCGATCATCTTTCACCTGATCAGGCGCTCGCCGCGCGGCGAGGTGCCATTCAGCTCCCTCATGTTCCTCTCGCCGACTCCGCCGCGCCTGACCCGCCGCAGCCGGTTGGACAATTTGCTCCTCCTGCTGTTGCGGGCGACGGCCCTTTGCCTCCTGGCGCTGGCGTTTGCCAGGCCGTTCTGGCGCCAGGCGGAAAAGCGCGACTTCGACCAGGAAGAGCGCCGCCGGATCGCGATCGTCGTCGACACCAGCGCCAGCATGCGCCGCGCGGGTCTCTGGCCGCGCGCGGTGGCGCTCGCCAAGGAGGTCGTCGCATCTTGCCGCCCGGGCGACGACCTCGCGATTTTTGCGTTCGATAGAGCGCCGCGGCCGCTCCTGGGGTTTGCCGAATCGACGACTCTCGATCCCGCCCGGCGCCAGACCGTTGCAACCGCCCTTCTGGACGGGCTGGCGCCAACCTGGGGGGGAACCGACCTGGGCCAGGCGTTGGTCGCCGCCGTCGCCGCAATCGAAGACAGCGGCGATGCACGCTCTGGCGCCGGCCAGATGCCCCGCCGCGTCGTCTTGGTCAGTGACCTGCCGCAGGGAAGCCGGCTCGATGCGCTGGGCGACTTCGAGTGGCCCAAGGACGTCGAGCTCGAGCTCAAAGCCGTTGCCGACAAGGGTTCGAACGCCGGCCTCGAGCGGCTGGTAGACACCGTTGCCACCGGGCCGGCTGAGGCCGGCGCCGGCGGGCGCCGCGTGCGCGTCATCAACAGCGCGTCGTCACGCCGCGATCGGTTCGAGCTGCGCTGGCTCGATGACAAGGGACAGGGCGCCGGCGCGCCCGTCGATGTCTACATCCCGGCCGGCGAAAGCCGTGTGGTGCGAGTCTCTTCGCCGGCGCGTGCCCGCGTGCTGCGGCTCAGCGGCGACGATTACGACTTCGACAACTCGCTCTACTTCGCCCAGGATCCTCCGGAAGAGCTGACGGTTGTTTTCGCCGGCGCCGATCGGGCCGCCGATCCCGCCGGCCTACTCTATTATCTCGATCGAGCCTTTTTTGATACGCCGCTGAGGCACGTGCGCGTGCAGGCGGGAATTGGAGCCGGCATGCTCGAAGCGCCGGCGAAACGTTCCGTGGCCCTGGTTGTCGTCGCGGCGGAAACTGCGGCTGAAGATGCCGGGCGGCTGCGGCAATACGTCAAGGATGGTGGAACCTTGCTGTATGTGCTGGGTCAACCAGCCCGGGCCGAGGCACTGGCCGCGCTCGCCGAAACGCCTGCGGCCGACGTGCAAGAAGCCGCTCTCTCGGGTGACGTGATGCTGGGTGAGATCGCCTTCGACCACCCGCTGTTCGCTCCGCTGGCAGGGCGCAGTATAGCGATTTCACCAAGATTCACTTCTGGCGCTATCGGCGCATCAAGCCGGAATCGCTGGGTGATTCGCGCGTGCTGGCGCGGTTCGAGAACGGCGATGCCGCGATCGTCGAGAAGCTCATCGGCAAGGGGAGGATCGTGGTGTTTACCAGCAGTTGGCGGCCGGCCGACAGCCAGCTGGCGCGCTCCTCCAAATTCGTCCCGCTCTTGAGCTCCCTGCTCGAGCTCGGCAAAGGGCGGCCGGCGCTCGGGGGAAACATTGCCGTCGGAGCACCGGCGCCGTTGCCCGCCCTACCGGGCGCAACAACCGAGTGGGTGGTGCACAAGCCCGACGGTACCGCGGTCAAGAGCGCGGTCGAAAACAGTTCCTTCGCCGGCACCGACCAGCCCGGCATCTACCAGGTCGATACGGCCGAGGGCTCGCGGTCGTTTGCGGTAAATCTCGATCCGGCCGAGAGCAACACGGCACTGCTCCACATCGAGACGCTCGAGCAGCTCGGCTGCCGGCTCGCCAACCACGCACCGATCACGACCGACGCCGAGCAGCTCAGGCAGATGCGCAGCCTCGAGCTGGAAAACCGGCAGAAACTCTGGCGCTGGCTGATTCTCGCGGCGATCGGCGTGCTGATCGCCGAAACCTTGCTGGCTGGCCGGAACGTCAACCGCGCCCGCCTGGCCCATGTGGAGGTCGCATCAACATGAGGAAGGAACTGCGGCAGGCACTCGAGCAAGTTGCGGGCCGGTTCCGCCAGGCGCGGCTGTGGACAACACTGGCGCTCTGCTGGCTGGCTTGGGCCGTGGTGGGTTTGGGCTTGTACCTCGCCCTGACCTATGGCCGCGCCGCGTGGGTGCCCCGAAACGGGATCTATGCGGCGCTTGCGCTCGCGGCCATCACCGCGATCGCGCTGGCCGTTGCCGCGCTCCGCTCGGCTCGCGACCCGCGCTGGGTGGCCAGGCGCATCGAGGCGAAATATCCCGACTTGTCCACGGCCCTTCTTTCGGCGGTGGAAGAGGACGCCGTCTCGCCGCCGGGCAGGCTCGGTTTTCTGCAGACCGCCGTGCTGCGCGAAGCGCTGAACCACCGAGCGGTCAACGACTGGAGTCAGAACCGTGTCGACCTGGTCGCTCCGCGGCACGAAATGGGCGCATGGGGCGGCGCTTTGTCTCTTCGTCGCGGTATCGGTACTGCTCCTGGCGGCGGGTCGTTCGAGCGACCGCACCGGCGCAGCGGCGCCGCCAATTTCGGGCGCCCAGGTGAGCGACGTCAAGGTCGAGCCCGGCAATACCGAGCTCGAGCGCGGCACGTCGCTTTTGGTCGTCGCGCAGCTTCCAGGGCGGCGTGCCCGCCGCCGCCAATCTCATTGTCGACGAGGGCAAATCGACCGCGCGGCGGCAGATGACCCGAAGTCTCGAAGACCCGACGTTCGCCAGCCGCGTCGAGTCGGTCGACGCCGATCTCGCTTATCGCGTGGAGTTTGAAAAGCAGAGCACCGAGACCTATCACGTCACCGTGTTCGAGTATCCCGAGCTCGCGCGCGCCGACGCCAAGCTCGTGTTTCCCGCTTACACGTCGCTTGCGCCCAAAACCGCCCTAGACATTCGCCACGTCACCGCCGTCGAGGGAACCGAGCTCACGCTGCTCTGCCGCTTGAACAAAGACGTGGCGACCGCGCGGCTTGTTGACGCGGCGGGCAAGGTCATCGAACTCAAGCCTCAATCCGACGACGGCCGTCACGTCTATCAGGCGACCCTGACCCTTGCCGACCCTGCTCGGTACAAGGTCCAGCTCCTCGACAAGGATGGGCGATCCAACAAGCTCGCCTCCGAGATCGTGGCCAACGTCACGCGGAATCGCCCGCCGGTCGTCCGCATCACACAGCCCGCACACGATGTTCGCGTCTCGCCCGTCGAGGAGCTCAAGCTCAAGGCCAATCTTGAAGACGATTTCGGTCTGGTGCGCCAGGGCCTGACGTTCACGCTGGCGGGCCATGAGCCACGCGAGATCGCGCTCGCGGCACCCACAACCCCCGCGGCGCGCCATCAGGCTGCCGTCGAGCACATGCTTGATTTTGAATCGTTCAAGGCCGTTCCCGATCAGCTTGTCACCTACTTCTTCTGGGCCGAAGACATCGGGCCCGACGGCAAGCCGCGGCGCACCTCGGGCGACATGTTCTTCGCCGAGGTGCGGCCTTTTGAAGAGATCTTCCGCCAAGGTGAGCAGCCGCCGGGCGGCTCCGAAGACGAATCCGAGCAGGATGGCGCCGGCGGCAATGCGCGGGCGGCCGACCAGTTAGCCGAGCTGCAAAAGCAGTTGATCAACGCGACCTGGAAACTGGTTCGGCGCGAAACCGGCGCCCAGCCGTCGGCGGCGTTGGCCGAGGATGGCAAGGTGATACTCGAGTCGCAACGGTCAGTGCTGGAACGCGCGGGCCCGCTCCGCGAGCAACTGCGAGACTCCACCTCGAAGGCCAGCCTCGATCGCGCTACCGGTGCGATGAAGGAAGCTGAAAAACAGCTCGCCCTAGTCGCCGAACGCTCTGCGATCAAAGCCCTGGCTCCCGCCCTCGCCGCCGAACAGGCAGCGTATCAGGCACTCCTGGCCCTGCGCTCGTGAATTCCAGGTGATTCGCAACAACTCGCGCCGCCAGCGCCGCGGCGGCAACCGTGATGGCGGCGCGGGGCAGCGGCAGCTCGAGCAGCTCGAGCTTGCTGACGATGAAAACCGCTACGAAGAACAGCGCTCGGCTCGTTCGCAACAGCGGCTCTCGCGCCAGGAGCAAGAGCAGCGCGAGACGCGGCAGGTCATGAGCCGCCTGCGCGAGCTGGCGGAACGTCAGACCGACGTCAACGAGCGGCTCAAAGAACTGCAATCGGCCCTCGAAGCCGCTCGCGACCCGCAGTCGCGCGCCGAGATCGAGCGGCAGCTCAAGCGGCTGCGCGACCAGCAACAGCAAATCCTGCGCGATACCGACGAGCTGCGCGAGCGCATGGAGCGCGAGGAAAATCGCGACCGCATGGCCGACGCGCGCAGCCAGATGGACGAAAGCCGCGAACACGTGCGGCGAGCGTCCGACGCGCTCGAGGCAGGCCGCCTGCCGCAGGCCCTCACCGAAGGCGCCGCGCCGGCCGCCAGCTTGGTCAGCTTCGCGAAGAGCTGCGCAAGAAGGCGTCGAATCGCTTTACCGAGCAATTGACCGACATGCGCCAACGGGCACAGGGGCTCGACGAAGATCAGAAAAAGCTCACCGAGCAGCTCGACGCCATGCAGGGCCGTGCGCCGACGTCGCTGCGCGACAGCGGGCGAGCGCAAAGAAGCACAGACCCTGGCCGGTCAGCAGGAAAAACGCTTGGGCGAGCTTCTCGACCGGATGCGCCAGACCGTGCAAGACGCCGAGGAAACCGAGCCGCTCCTGGCCAGGGAGCTCTTTGATACCGAGCGCACCGTCAACGAGCACAAGGTCCCCGACGCGCTCAAGGCCGCGCGCGAGCTCGTGGACCTGGGCATCACTGACGATGCCGCCAAGGCGTCGCGCCACGCCGGCGAGGGAATCGTGCACCTACGCGAAGGCATTGAACGCTCGGCCAAGAGCGTGCTCGGCGACGAGACGGCTGCGCTCAAGCGGGCGCAAAGCGAGCTCGAAGACCTGGCTGACCAAGTCAACCGCGAGGTCGCGCAGGCAACCGGGCGCGAACCGGCGCCGCGACGAGCAAGGGCGCCCGCAACGCTTCCGATCAAGCTCGACCGCAGGCCGGTGAGCCAGGGCGTGACGGTCAGGACGCCAACCCGCCGAACGGGCGCGCCGCGGCCGCGGTGCCCAGCAGCCACAGCAAGGCGAAGGCAATGAGCAGGGCCGCCAGGCCGGCGAGCGCCAGCAGGGTCAGCCGGGACAAGAGGGCGAGGAGCGAGAGCAACCCGGGCAGGGCCAGGAACGCGGCCAGGGAGAGCAGCCAGGCCAAGGCCAGCAAGGCGGCGGTGGCGGCGAGGGCCCACGGCGCCTACGCGGCGGCGGCGACGACGCACAACCGGGCCAGCCCGGACGTCAGCCCGGCGACCGATCGCAACGGGGGCGCCAGGCGGGCTCTCGGCGCGGCGGTGGCGGCAACCCTGAAGGAGGCGACGGGAATGAGCGCTTCCGCGGCGGCGGCCCCGGGGGTCCCATCGTCGGCGAAGGTTATCGTGAGTGGTCCGATCGCATGCGCGACGTCGAAGAGCTGCTCGACAACCCCGCGCTCCGTGCCGAGGCCGCCCGGATTCGCGACCGCGTTCGCGGAGAGCGCGAGGAATTCAAACGCCACGCCAAGCCCCCAGACTGGAACAAGCTCCAAAATCTGGTCGTCGAGCCGCTCAACGAGCTCCTGGGTAAGATCGGCGAGGAAGTTCGCCGCCGCGAATCGCCCGACGCGCTGGTGCCTATCGACCGCGATCCCGTGCCCGAGCAGTATGCCGAGGGCGTGCGCCGGTATTATGAACGGTTGGGGAGCGGTCGATGACCATGCCATCCCTCTTGTGGGGATCGCCGCACTGGGCGGCGGCGGCGCTGGCCGTCTCGTTCCTGGCTGCGTTCTTGATCTTCTTGAGCTATGGCCGTGCTCAGGCCAAGCGATCGGTCAGAATCGGCGCCGCCGCCTTGAAAGCGCTGGCCTTTGCCGCGCTGGCGATAAGCTTGCTCGAGCCCCTGCTGGCCGGCGTAAGACCGCGCAAGGGCGCCAACGTATTCGTCGTGCTGGCCGACAACAGCCAGAGCCTCTTGATCCGCGGCGAGGAGGGCGCGCCACGCGCGGCGAGTGGATGCGCAACCTGCTCAGCGCAGAATCGGCCTGGAAGACGCGCCTGGGCCAAGATTTCGACGTGCGCAAGTATGCCTTCGACACGCACCTCCGCGCAATCGACGGCTTCGACGCCCTGAATTTTGACGGCACGGGGACAGCACTCGTCTCGTCGCTCTCGGCACTTGCTCGCCGCTTTCGCGGCTTGCCGGTCGCGGGCGTGCTGCTCTTCACCGACGGCAACAAAACCGACGCCGGCGACCTCGACGGGTCGTCGCTGCCGCCGGTTTATCCGGTCGTGCCGCCGTCAGGCACAGGCGGGCGCGACGTGGCCGTCAACCAGGTGTCGACCAGCCAGGCAAACTTCGAAGCGGCCCCGGTCGTGATCCAGGCCGACGTGCGGGCACGCGGCTTCAAGGGAGAGCCGATCGCCGCCTTCCTCGAAGACGAGTCGGGAAAAGAGGTCGAGCGCCAGGAGGCCTTATCAAGCGGCGATGAGAAACCACTCGGGTTTCGTTTTCAGTTCCGGCCCGCGCACAAGGGCGTCAGCTTTTACCAGGTTCGTGCTGCCGCCGCCAAAGACAAGGCCAAGAGCGATCCCGGCCAGCCGCCGCCCGCTTCCAGCGAACAGACGCTCGCCAACAACAGTCGACTCGTCGTCGTCGATCAGGGGAGCGGTCCGTATCGGGTCCTCTACGTGGCGGGCCGCCCCGACTGGGAGTTCAAGTTCTTGCGCCGGGCGCTCGAGGAAGACGACCAGATTGACCTCCTTGGACTGGTGCGCATCGCCCGGCGGCAGCCGAAGTTTGACTTTCAGAATGCCCGGTCGCGCTCGACAAGCCCCTTGTTCACCGGATTCGACCATCCAGACCCCGATACGGCCGAGCGCGCCGATCAGCCGGTGCTGGTCCGGCTCGGGAAGGCGCTCGACGGCGTCGAGCTCCGTGACGGTTTTCCCAAGGCGGTTGATGAGCTGTATCGCTACCACGCGATTGTGCTCGACGACCTCGAAGCCAGCTTCTTCACCCCTGATCAACTGGCGCTGCTTCGCAATTTCGTGAGTGTGCGCGGCGGCGGTCTCTTGATGCTCGGCGGTCCCGACTCGTTCGCCGAAGGCAAGTACGATCGCACACCGGTCGGTGAGCTCTTGCCTGTGTATCTCAGTCGGCCGGCTGCGGAGCAGCCGGAAGCCGCGGAGTATCGCCTCGTGCTCACCCGCGAGGGCTGGCTGCAGCCGTGGGTGCGCTCCGCAAAACCGAAGACGAAGAGCGCAAGCGCTTGGCTGCGATGCCGCCGTTTGGCACCTTGAGCCGCGTGGGCAACATCAAGCCTGGAGCAGTCGTCCTCGCCGAGGTTAGCGACGAAGCCGGCGGCACCTCCCCTGCCCTGGTGGCACAGCAGTTTGGCCGAGGTCACGTGGCCGCGCTTTTGATCGGGGGTCTCTGGCACTGGCAAATGCACCGCGAAAAGACGATTGACACCGACTTCGATCGCGCATGGCGCCAGACCGTGCGCTGGCTCGTGGGCGACGTTCCCGACCGGCTGGAGGTGTCGGCGCACCCGAAAGCCGGCTCGACCGGGCCCGCGATCGAGATCGCCACCCGGGTGCGCGATGCCGAGTATCGGCCGCTCGATAACGCGAAGGTATCGCTGCGCGTGGTGCGGCCGGGCGGCGACGACCTTCACCTCGTTGCCGAGCCCGACCCTCGCGAGCCCGGCACCTACTCGGCAACTTTCGTCACCAAGCAGCCCGGTGCCTATCGGTTCGTCGCCACGGCGACCGCTCTCGACGGCAGTAAGATCGGCGAGCGCGAAACCGGCTGGGCTGCTCAACCTGCCGCTGACGAATTTGCCAGGCTCGAACCCGACCGTGAGTTCCTCAAGTCGATCGCGACTAAAACGCACGGTGAGCTGGTTGATGGCGCAAGCCTGGCGACGTTTGTCGCCGGCCTTTCTGCTCGCGACGCCCCGATCACCGAGCCGTGGACAAGGCCGTTATGGCATCACCCGATTTATTTCCTGTTCGCGATCGCCTGCCTCCTGGCCGAATGGGGCTTGCGGCGCGTTAACGGGCTGGCGTGAGTATTCGACGAATGTTGACGAGCATCGTACTTGCCATTTCTGCACTGGCGGCCCCAGCTCCGGCCACGGCCGACGACCGGCCTTGTATGCTGGTGGTCGTGGGAGCGCCGGGCGCTCCCGAATACAAGACCATGTTCGACCGGTGGGCGGGCCAGTGGCAGCGCGCTGCGGAGAAAGCCGGTGCCGAGTTGATTCAAATCGGCCAGTCCGACGAACCAGGTACCACCGACCACGACCGGTTGCGTTCGGTACTGGCGGGCAAGCCAGCAGCCGGCCGCGAGCCGATCTGGATCGTGCTCTTGGGGCATGGAACCTACGACGGCCACGAGGCCAAATTCAACCTCCGCGGGCCCGACGTGACCGATCGGGAGCTCTCGGAATGGCTGGCCCCGTTCAAACGGCCGATCGTGATCATCGACTGTGCGTCGGCGAGCGGGCCGTTTATCAACCGGCTCTCGGGTGCTAACCGAGTGGTCGTGACGGCGACCAAGAGCGGTTCTGAAATCAACTTCGCACACTTCGGTCAATTCATGGCTGAATCGATGGTCGACGACCGCGCCGATCTCGACAAGGACGGTCAAGTCTCGGTCTTGGAAGCATTCTTGACCGCAAGTGGGCGCGTCGAGGAATACTACCGCAGCCGATCGCAGTTGGCGACCGAGCATGCCCTGATCGACGACAACGGCGACCGGCTGGGAACGTCCGCGAACTGGTTTCGCGGCGTGCGCGCCGTCCGCCGCGCCAAGGACGGAGCCGAGCGCGACGGCATCCGGGCTCACCAGCTACACCCGATTCCGAGCGATCGCGAGCGAACGATCCCGCGGGAAATCCGCCAGAAGCGCGACCAGCTCGAATTGTCCGTCGCCGCCTTGCGCGACCGGAAAGACAAGCTCACGGAGGAAGAGTATTACAGCCAGCTCGACAAGCTGATGGTCGAGCTGGCGAAACTGTACCGCACGGCGGGCGAGCACTCGCAACCGGCGGAAAAGCATGTCCACTGATCGTCGCTCGCCCGGTCCGGCTTCTGCGGATAGCCGTCCCACTTCGGTGGCGAAGACCTCGGAAACCGCCGGGCTTACCTTCTCCCTCCGATAGTTGCGGTGAAATTCGCACCGCCAATTCGGGCCTGCTTCAAAAGCGGCCTTTTTTTTGCACGTTGCCCAGGGAAATGTGGTAATCAAAGAGATCGCGGAGCAACTCGACGACGGCCCGGTATGAGCTGTGGCCGATCAACACCAGCGCCAGAACCAGTTGGCGCAGCCAGGCCTTGGTGACGGGCAGGTAGAAGAGAACGCCGTCGGTCGCCGGACTGGGATTATCAGCCCCCAACGCCAACATGGAGGAACAGGCATTTTAGAAGACACCGATTTGATTACCTCTGGCACCTCGTTTTGAACCAGGCCCCATGCATTACTGACGTTGCGTCGCATCCGTCGGATCAGGCGGGTGTGTGGACCATTCGCATCATGTGCCTCACCTGGCACGGCTGCCCGCTTTGCTCAGCAGGGCATCGACGCCGGCCCAAAGGGCTCGGCAGGTTTTCTTCTCGTCTTCGGGGAGCTTGGCCAGCGCGGCCGCGTCGCGCAGGCCGGCCAGGTCTGTGTCGGCTTTCCAGTACTGGAGCGTCTGGGTGACGGCTTGTCGCACCTGCGGACGGGCGGTGTCCAGAATCTTCGACCGCGCGGCCAGATCCGCCTTGAGCCAGTCGATGGCCTGCTTTCGCCAGCGCGCCTTGGCCGCATCGTCGAGCGGCGGGTCATCCTTGCCTTGGCCAGAGCCTGCCAGTGCCGCGGCGCAGGCGGCGTTGTAGCGGTTCTGGACGTTCATGTCCTCGGCCAGTTTCGGCTGAGCCTGAAAGGCCTCGGACCAGAACCGCGCCGAGGCCCGGTGCAGTTTCTTAGAGTAGCAAAGCTCGGCGAAGCCAAGCGTTTCGAGAGCATCTGACGGTTTGACCAGACCGCCGAGGATTGCCGGCAGCTTGGAATCGAGTTCGACTAGCCGCGCAGTCGCGCGTACCCACTCTGCGAGGCGATAAGTCTCATTCGGGTCCTTTGAGCTCAGCTCATGAGCCCGTCTGAGCTCGGCGAGTGCCTCGACGAATCGGCCCTGTTCCCTGAAAACCAAGCCAAGGTTGAAGTGGGCGTCTGTTAAATCCGTTTTGAGCCGCAGCGCTTCGCGGAACTCGGCGATCGCCTCGTTCACTTTGCCCTGATGTGCGAGGGTTTGACCGAGGTTGTTGTGGGGCTCTGGATAGTCAGGCTTGAGCTGCAGCGCTCGGCGGTACTCGGCGGTTGCCTCGCCGAGCTTTCCTTGGAGGAACAGGGCCTTCCCGAGGTTGTAGTGGCCAACTGAGTTGTCGGGCTCGAGTCGCAGCGCTTCGCGGAACTCGGCGAACGACTCGTTCGCTTTGCCCTGGTCTTGCAGGGCGATTCCGAGGTTGCTGTGGGCCCAGGCGAAGCGCGGATTGAGCCGCAGCGCTTCACGGAACTCGGCGATCGCTTCGTCTAGCTTTCCCTGGCCGGCCAGTGTTATGCCGAGGTCGTTGCGCGCCATAGAGCTGCGTGGGCGGATCGCGACCGCGACCGACAAGTACCGGGCAGCCCCATCCGGTCGGGTGTACTCGCGCCCATCCCACCGGGCACTTCCAAGCGCGTAGTTGACCCAGAAATCGTCGGGCTTAATCAACCAGGCCCGCTGTAACACCCGTTCGGCCAGCTCGCGATCCCCTCTGCTGATCAGTGCCCCGGCGAGGAGAACCACGCTCGGCGCTGACTGGGCACTCAGCCTATCGCCGTCGCCGGCGAGCCGTCGCAGCGTTTCCTTGTCATCACGGCCGATTTGGTCCCGCAAGGCCGCGCGCCACGGGTCTGGGTCGGCCGCCTTCGCCGCGGCGAGCAGTCGCCGCCACGCCGCCTCGCCCTGCTTGCCCTGGGCAGCGCGACGCTGCAAAGCCCAATCGTCCAAGTAGGAGGCAAGTTCGACCGGTGCCGACCGTCGTGCGACCTGCTTGCCCGCATCATCGGGGTCGAGCTGGTCGAGGTCGATGCCGAAAGCCCGGAACGCCGCCGCATAGTCTTTGTCAGTTTGTTTCGGTTCCCAGTGTTCACTTCGGCTTCCCCTGATCGCCTCTAATTCTGCAAGTAGTTTCCGGTCGCGTTCGATATCGGCAGCCTGTTTAGCGGCCGCGGCGTGCTCTTGCTCCACGCCAGTCAGTGTGTCGTCCACTCGCTGCTGCAGTGCGCCATCCGGCTCGCCTTGTGCCAGGAGGTCACGGGCGCGCCTCGCGGCCGACACGGTTTCGAACCACCCAGTAAGGTCGCCAACGGCCGCCGACCGGGCGTGGCCGCGGAGGCGCTCGGCGTCGGCCAAGGCGTCGGAAACCACGCGGGTCGTCACCACAAGGCGCGCCGCCTGCTTCCGCGCGAGATAGGCCCAGCCGCCCCCGACCACTCCGAATGTGACCAGCACCGATGCCGCCAGCGCCGCCGTCATTCGCCGTCGCTTTCGCTCTTCGTCTGCCCGCGCATGGGCCTCCCGCGCCAACTCGTCGGCCACAGCCCGTCGTTTCGCCTCCTCCTCTGCGCGCGCAACGCCTCGACGCTGCGCGAGTTCCGCCGTCTTGAGCCGTTCCTGCACGCTCGCCAGGTGCGACGTCAACCGGTGCACAACCGCGCCGGCGTTGCGCGGCCGCCGATCGCGCTCGGCGGCCAGGCAGTCGCGGGCAAGCGCAATCAGATCGACATCGGCCGTGCTTCTTTCAAGCCGAGCCTCGGCATCGGCCAAGTCGCCGCGCGCCGCCTGGCGCGAATCTCTTCCCGCGTCGATCCCACAAACGGCGGCCGGCCGGTCAAGATCTCGCAGAGGATCGCTCCCAGGCCGAAGACGTCGGCCCGTTCGTCGACCTGAGCGAGGTCGCCGCGGGCCTGCTCGGGGGCCATGTACGATGGGGTGCCCAACACGCTGCCGGGCTGCGACTCGGCATCGCTGCCAGCCGGGCCACTCCGCCCAGTGACGATGGAGGTTTCCTCCTTGGCCATCGCTCTGGCCTCGTCGGCGATGCCCCCTTCGGGCAAGACCTTGGCCAGGCCCCAGTCCACCACCTGCACCTCGCCGAACGAGCCCACCATCACGTTGGCAGGCTTGAGATCCCGGTGGATCACGCGCCGCGCGTGAGCATAGGCCATCGTCTGGCAGACCGCCTCGAAGATCGTCACGAAGCGAGGTAGATCGTCAGCCTGGGAGTGCGAGCCTCCGTGCGAGCCAGGGAAAGGACCGTCGCCCGCGCCGCGATCGTGATTGGCTGAACCCGGCGCCACATGTAGATGCTCACGCCCCAGGCGCGCTCGTTGAGCAGTGCCGCCAGCGTGCGGCCCTTCACCAGCTTCATGGTGAAATACGGCCGGCGGTCAGCGAGCGTGCCCAGCTCGTGCACCGGCACGACGCCGGGATGCTGAAGCTGGCCGCCGATCCGCGCCTCCTCGACGAAGCGGCCGACCACGTCCGGATCGTCGCGGTGGCGGGTCTGGAGCACTTTCACGCGCCAGGTCGCGCCCGAGGTCAACGTCTCGCGCCTTCATCACGACGCCCATGCCGCCGCGGGCAATCTCGCCCAGAAACTGGTAACGGCCGGTGCCCGTGCGGCTCGCTGAGCCGGCCAGGATGTCGCTGGCGAGCGGCACCACGGCGCGTCCTCGTCCGGCAACTCGGGTAACAGCAACTGCGACGATGGGTCGTCGCTGGGCCACAGCACCGTCAACGAGCTGACGCCGGGCGGGGCGCTGAGCGCGGCGTCGTCTTGTTCGATTGGACGCGGCCGGTCGGGTGGGCTCGCCGCGTCGCTCAGGCCGGCGGCGAGGTGCATGACTTTCAGACAGGCGCGAAGGGCCCCGCCAGCGCAGGGTAGGCGGCGATCAGCCGCTCGGGGTCAGCGGGGCGGCCCGCCTCGAGATCGGCCAGGTACGACTCCAGCAGCCGCGCCAGAGCGGATTCCTCCGCGGGCGTGCCGGTGTCGTCGTCGAGCGGTCGGTGAGCCTCGGCGCTCATGGTTCTTCCTCCAGCAATGCGCTCAATCGCTTCATCGCCCGGGTCCACAGCACGCGAACGGCGCCGGGAGAACGGCCCAGGCGGACGGCGATCTCGTTGAACGGAATGCGCTCGATGTTACGCAGCACAAAAACGGTCCGATAGTCGGCGGGCAGTTTTTCGAGCGCGTCAGCCAGGAGAACCGACCGCTCGCGCCGGACGGCCAGCGAGCTGGGGGACGGCAGCGAGTCGGCCAGCGCCTGCTGCGCGGCACCGCCAGCAAGGTCGAGCAGGTCCTCGAGCGCGACCTCGCGGCGCGAGCTGCGCACCTGGGCACGATGGTACCTGGCCTGGTCGGCGACCGTCCGTGCGAGGATCCGGCGCAGCCAGGCCATGAATCCCGGCTCGTCCATCCCGGCGAACTCGGCGAACTGGCGGTGCGCCTTCAGGAATGTCTCTTGGACCAGGTCAGAAGCCTCAAGCTTCAGCGCGGCCGCGCCGTGCATCATCGACCGCGCGATCAGCCTGAGGTAGTTGCGGTAGAGCTCGAGGAGCTGGCCCAGCGCAGCCGAATCACCAGCGCGGGCCTGGGCCAGCAAGAGCTCGGGAACGGCATCGGGCGGCGACATCGACGTAGCTCCAAGTCGCGGGGCCGATCGCGCACCGGGGCGATTTGGCCGGGGCGTCGACGCTCCGGCGTTCGATGGGCCACCACGGTCAATCAGTCAGACAGAGCGAGCGTGCTTCTTGACTGCCAGGCTGTCCCACAAGTCGGGGCTGTCGAGCACAAGCGGCGCCAGGAAGGGGTCGGGTGCGGTCGTCCCGACCGCTGCGGCCACTGTGGCGCCGGTGGCGTTCTTGGTCAAGTCAAGACCGGCGGCGCGGCCGCTGTTCGTGACTCCGAGCGTTTCGGGCGCGGCCGAGTCGAGGCTTCCGGTCGAGTTGTAGCGAGCCAGAGCAAAGTCCTGCGAGTTGGACCCTGATGCTTGCGCTGTCCCGGCGTCGACGATCATCGTCTGGTTGTTGATTGTCTCGGTCGCGGCAGTCACGCTGTAGAGGTCGTCGTACAAAACCTGGGTGACCGTGACGCCGCCCGAGCCGAACGTCGGATCGAGCAGCCCGGCGGAGGTGAGCCCGACCGTCGCAAAAGCCCAGGTCAGCGGAGCCCCCTGAGGTCCAGGGTAGAAGCTCGTCACCACGAGTCCGGCGGCCGCGACCTCACCATCGGGCTCAACGACGACGGAGTCTCCGCTCGACGCGACCCCCAGGTCCACAAGCGCGTAGCCAATGCCGCCAAAGGTGGGATCAAGTGTTCCGTTCGAGTTGTAGCGCGCGAGGACCACGTCGTTGTAACCGTTCGAGCCTGTAGCCGTGCCGACCTCGACGATGGCGCCATTCGGCTGAATCGCAATATTGCTGCCGCCAGCGTTGCTGGAGGCGACGCCAGTCGGCGTGATTGGAGTGATCGCGATGCCATCGGAGCCGAACGACATGTCCCGTTCGCCGGTAGCCAAGTAGTGCACGAGGGCGAGTTCGCGTTCGTTGGTTGTCCAACTGTAGGAACCGGAGCTCGTCGTAACGTTGGTGTCGGTGACATATGTCCCCGCAATGAGGATGCTGCCGTCGGATTTCAGGGCCGCGCCGGCGGGCTGGAAGAACTGGTAGACAGTCGTTGTCCCGCCCAGGGAATTCGGCGAGGAAGTTGATGTGTTCAGCGAGGTATCCACCACCGTTCCGGAGCTGCCGAACTTCTTGTCGAGGGCACCGTCAGACTTGTAAAGCGCCAGGCGCAACGGAGGAGCCAGCACCCCCGTTGTTGTAATTGGCGGCGCCCACGGCCAGGATTTCCCCATTCGAGAACAACAAGACCGTGTTCAGATTGACTTCACCGTCGGATGCGGGGAATGAAGTGACGACTTCGCCGCCGCTGCCGAAGGTCGAATCGAGGCTGCCGTCAGTCGTGTAGCGCGCCAGGGCGAATTCCGAGTCATACGACAGCGTCTTTTTCACGAAGTAGAAATCCGTTCCACCCGCCACGATCATGCCGTTGCTTGGCTGGATCTCGAGGGAGTTGACCTGAGGGTTGCCGAGGCTGGTTGTGAATGGCGTGATCACGACCCCGTTTGTGCCGAATGTGGAATCGAGAGATCCGTCCGTGTTGTATCGGGCCAGGGCGAACGAGCCGTTTTCGACCGATCCCGTGTCGCCGCCAACCACGATCTTCTGGTCGGCCGGTTGAATCGCGAGCGTGAACGCCTGAGCGCTACCGTTGACGGGAGTCGTCACGATTCCCCCCGTTCCAAAGGACAAGAGGGCACGACCCTCAAGAGACTCGACCTGGGTGTGAAACACACGCGGTCGACGGCCTTGGTCGCTCGGCGGTCGGTGGCGGCACCGGCGAGCCGAGTCGGAATGCAGGATCTCCGCGCGAAGTGCGAACGATAGGAACATGGTTGGGTTCTCCTCCAAAGGTTGCAACTGGCGAAACGGTCAACAACGCCATCGACCCTGGCGTAGACGACGTGCGCAGGTTCGTCTCGCGTTCTTTTCCCGATGCGAAGTTCGGGTCAAAGATGCTGGTCTTCGCCACGCCTTCAACTCACGAGGTTCAGCATCGTCCTCTAAACAGGGACGAATTTGCGGGGGAGATGTTACACCCTCGGACGCGTTTCTTCCCCGGGGCCCCGAGACGGAGATCGGAAAGGGAGTGGCACCGGTAGTCGGAACCGGAGGAGCGACACGGGCTCGTCCTCATCGCGACCGAATCGGGGCGACTGAGAGACGGGAGGTCGGACGAAGGGGCACAGTCCTATTTTTTGCCGGGAGATGCACAGTCTGGGAAGAGTTCGTTCCAGGACAACGAGCACACGCATTGCGGCGCGCACTCCGGCCCGATCGGGCCAACCCAGCCAAACGGGCCGGACTGCACGATGCGCAATGCTTCCGAAAAACATCGGCCTGGTTCAAGGCGCTCGGAGCCAGGGTAACACTTTTCTCGATGTACGGCCGTGCTGCTCCGGCTACAACCGATGTCTGAGCAATACTTTCCGGACAGGTGGTCGCTGGCTTTACGCCGCCAAGTGTTACCCTGGTTTGAACCAGGCCCCAACTCGTAGCAACTGCTGCGAGAACTTGTAAGCGCGGTTCACCCGCGGCGAGAGACGACATCAACAGCGTCGCTCTCGAACTCCATCTTGCCGGTCGCGCCGAAGCGCTGAGCCGGGCGCCCGCATTCCCAGGATCGTGCCGCAGATCACGGCCGTGACGCCGACGGCGCCGGCCGACGCGGCAACAGCGACGGAGACGGCCACGGCCGCGGGCGAACGCTCCGTCGAATCGCTGGCCACAACGGCAGCGCCGAAGCCCCCGAGCGCCACCCATAAAGCTGTCGCGAAAGCCCTGCGCGCCAGTGCTCCGCTGGCTTCCGAACTTTTTTCGCTCGAATCCGTCTTCTCGCTGCTGGAGGTGACTCCCAGTGCCGCCTTCATCCGCAAGGTCGCCGGGTCGTCGGGGATCTCGCGGCCCAGCTCTAGGGCCTTCATCCGTTCCTGGTGGCTGAGCACCCGATCGCGCCGATAGTGGAGAAAACCGCCCACGATCCCCACGAGGGCGATCAGGAAAACCCAGCCGAAAACCAGTCCCACAACTTGATTCGTGTCCAAGGGAGCGTCTCCTCACGCACCGCTACGGCTCGCCGACCCTGCAAGTGCACCCTGCAAGAATGGGCTCAGATCGGAGTTTTCACCTTAATGATACCCGCTCTGACCGTGAACGACACGGGTGCGTCCTTTGTCTTGTCGCTTCGGACCTGGCGATCACGCACCTGGCCAGATTGAGGCCAGCTCGGCGATCAACTCCGCGCTAACTGGCGAGCCGGCGGCGGGGCGGCGGGCGAGCCGCCGCGCCACGTCGGCCGATTCGACGAATGGAAGGTTGTTCGCCTCTGCCGACCGCCGGACGCGCAAACCCGCGATTCCCTTGACCACGCTTCGAACGGTCACGCGCCGCGGCGGTGGCCCGCCAGCCAAGACGAGGGTCAAGCCCGCGGTGCCCGTCAGGATCAGGCTGGCCCCGGCAAGCAAGTCAGGAGCGTCGCCACGCCACGTGCGCGCTACCCGGAACCGCTGAGCGCGCGCGGCCGGGTCGCCCTCCATCACGCGCTGATCTTCGCGCTGTTCTTGAGGCGTCGTCCGCAAGAGCGCTTCGAACCGGCGATAGCGTAGCGCGTAATCGAGGAGCCCCAGCACCACGAGCATTCCCGCTAGAACCCAGGTCGTGCGGAGCACGATCTGCGCCGAACCCTGTACCAATGCCGGTGTTTCCAACCCCCCGAGCCGCAAAACCTCGTTCCAGCCGCCCGCGATCGACCAGACCGAGGCGACTACCAGCACAATCGCTTTGACGATCGACCACAGCGTGCGCTCCACCTGGAACCCCAACCCTTGATGACGCGAGTAAAGCCAGAGCCGCGCGGGGTCAGGAACGATGAGCCGCGTTGCCCACAGGCCGCGCACCTGGCACTGGTGAGCGGCCAGCGCCCCCGCTGCGAAGGCGGCGACGATCGCCAGAAGCGGCCAGGCCAGGCCAAGAACGTGCTCGCGCACCCGCGCAGCGACCACGACCGCGTCGACCGGCAAAGCCGCCGGAACGGTCAGGCTACCGCGGACCAGAGCCGTGAGGCTCGCCGCCAGGTCGCCGCCCAGCAGGGCAAGTGCGGCAAGGGCAGCCAGCCAACCGGCAGCAGAGGTCAGCTCGGGGCTGTGTGCGACCTGCCCCTGCTGGCGCGCCAACTGCCTGCGCCGTCGCGACGGTGGTTGTGTTCGCTCGTCGGCCATGCCGGCGCCTCAGGTCATCGCCAGAAGAATTGAGTGTCCCAAGCGTACGAAACGGTCGTCACTAGTGTGGCCAGGCCAAGTACGACGACCACGAGGCCAAGCGCAATACGAACTGGCGGCGTGAGCGCAACAAACGGCAGCGAGGGCGCAGCGCGGCTCAGCCAGCCCAGAACGATGCTGGCGACGATGAGGGCCATAGCGGGGGGCGCGGCGACGTTGAGCGCCAGAGCAAGGGCACGGCCCACCGGAGCGAAGGCCAGCGCCGACATCTCGGCGCGGCCAGCAAGCGGCCCACGGGAATGGCGTGGTAGCTTTCCGCCAGTGCGCCGACGAGCACCAAGGGACCGTCAAGCGCAAGAATACGGCCAGCGCAATCCAGCCGAAGAGCCGCCCGAGAGGCGTCTGCTCTTCACCGGTCTCAGGATCGAAGAGCGTTGCGGTCGACAGACCTGCGTGAGCGGCGACCAGCTCGCCCCCCTGGCGCGCTGCCGCTACGATCAGCGCGGCCGACCACCCCAGCACGCAGCCAATGAGCGTTTCCAGTGTTAGCGTCAAGGCGGCGCTCGACCAGTCGGCCGGCGGCACGATCATCGGCTCGATCACGGGAACCAAGACAATGCCGAGCGCGGCCATCAATCCGAGGCGAAACCGCCAGTCGAGCTCGGGGATCGCCAGTGCGGGGGCCGTCAGACAGAATCCGGAGACCCGCGCCCCCACGAGTGCCCAGACCCCAGCGCGGGCAAGCACTGCACCCAGGGCATCGGCGCCGATGTCGGTCGTCATGATCCGGGCCCCTTCTTTCAACCTGCAACTGACGCCGGGGCCTTTAGCCCGATAGCAGCTCGGGAATCGACCCGATCAAGTCGGTCGCAAACGCGACCCAGCGACCGGCGAGCCACGGCAAGATCAGGACCAAGACCACCGCGACGGCCAACATTCGGGGAACCAATCCCACGACCGGCTCGTGTAACTGGGTCAAGGTTTGGCCGACGTTGATCACAAGCCCGACCAACAGCGCCGCCGCAAGGAGAGGCGCCCCCAGCAAAAGCGACAACTGAAGTGCCGCTCGCGACCAGTCGATCGCATGCGCCATATCCATCGCAAGGCCTCCTTGCCCTGACTTCTCGGCGTCCGACACGCCGCAAGGTCTACAGCCGCTAAGGCCCACCCGAGGTCGCCGCGAAGCTCGATAAGAGCATAGACGCCACGAGCATCCAGCCGTCGGCGAGCACAAACACGATCAGCTTGACGGGCGTGGACACCAGGCTCGGCGGCAGCATGAACAGCCCGGTCGCTGCCAGTACAGCCGAAACGACCAGGTCGATCACGAGGAACGGCAGGTATACGAAAAAACCGATTGAAAGGGCGCTGGTAAGCTCGCTCAAGAGATACGCGGGGGCCACCACCCGCAGAGGCAAGTCGACGGCGCGTGCTGGCGGGGGCTCAACTCTGCCAGGACTTGGTGGAACGGCATAGTCGTGAAGGACCTGCAAGTAGTCCTGATGCTTGGCCCAGGCAATCTGATCGACCATGAATGCCTTGATCGGCTGCGTTCCGACCGCCCATGCTTGGGCCGTCGAAGCGTCCCCTGACCAGTAAGGCAATACCGCTTCGTGATAGACCTTCTCGCCGATCGGCTGCATGACAAGCGCCGTCAGCAACAAAGATAACGCGGTCAAGACCTGATTGCCGGGCACCTGCGGGCTGCCAAGCGCCTGGCGCAGCAAGATGAGGACGATATTGATCCGCACAAAGCCGGTGGCCATGAGCAGGGCCACGGGCGCCAGCGAGATCAGGCCGAAGAGCGCAACCGTCTGGAGGGTACGCAACAGCTCACGGCGGTCGTCGAGCGACGAGGGCAGCGCGATCGGAGAAGACGACGCACGATCGAACGGCTGATTGAGTCTCATCGATGCGTCGCCGGCGGTCGTGCCTGGCGCGCGTGGTTCGGGACGGTCGGCTTTCTGGGAAGTTGTGCTTGCCGTTGTCGTGCGGCTTGATTGCGTGTCGTCGGCGCGCGTGACCATCGTAAGGGTGAACGGCGCAGCAGCCGCGGCCAGGGCGGAGACCATTCGCCATGGCGAGCGCCTCTTGTGAGGTCGCCTCATGGTATTTCTCCCGGCGGCGTCTGCTGCCCCAAATCGGTGGGTTCGTCGAGTTCCGCAATCAACGCTGGTGCGCCCTGCGGTCCGGTTCCAACCAGGAGCGAGCGACGACCGACCCGAAGCAGGTAGACAGTATGCTTCGGGGAGAGATGTACTCGACCGGCGACGGCTACTGCCGCGGCGCTGAACTGAGGCGAACGGCGGCGAGCCACCGCGGCAACGCCGCCGCCGATGGCCAGGACGAGGGTGACTCCGATCATTCCCAGCGACCAGCGGTCGATGCCGCCCCCGCGCTCGCTCCGCGGGTCGCGCTGCCAGAATGTCGACCGCGCGGGCCAGGCAATCTCCGGGCGGTGGGCTGGCTCTGCGGTCGCGCTCGCCGGGCGCGGCGACTCGATTGGCCGGGTGCGATCGGAGTGAACCGCGGAATTCGGCTGGCTGCGAGAGTCGACTGAATCTACGTTCTCTCTGGCGGCCACGAGGACAACCGTGTCGGCAATGAACCCTCCGGCCAATATGAGGGCCAGTGCCAGGGCCGCGAACCGAGCTCGACGCCAATCGGACGCTCTGGGCATGTCGGCGGTTCCTTTCAAACGAGAACTTCGTCGCCGCCGCTCGGCTCGGGAAGGCTGATGCGTCCGCGGTCATGCAACCGGCGAACCCGCTCGGCGATCTCGAGCTGGGCAGCTTCCGAGTCGGACAGCCGAAACGGGCCCAGGTGATCGAGGCGAAATTGGAGCTGGTCCGCCAGCGTGTTCGACAGGGCTCCGAGCACCTTGCCGCGCACGGCTGCGGCGGCACCCGCCAGGGCAAGCGCCCAGGTCTCGAGATCGTCGTCGTCGAGCGCCAGCCGGATGTCGCCGTCAGTCATTTTGACGAGGTCGTCGAAGACGAAACAAAGCCGGCGCAAGCCCAGCCCGTAAAACTGCTCGAGGACAGCCTCGCGCTCGGCGGGATCGACTCGATCCAGGCGGGCGATCTCCCAGGTCACGGCCTCGACTGACGAACGGTCCAGATGTGAGAGCAACTGTGAGGCCAGCGACTGTTCGAGGCTGACCAGCACGATCGCCGCCTTGCGGACCGGCGGGATCGCCGAGGCGAGCAAGGCGGGGTCGTTTTCCCAGTCGGCATCAGCGTCGGCGGTGTCAGCGCCGGTTGAGTGCGCACTGCCTGAGACCGTGCTCACGGCCGCGGCCTCGAGGCCCGCGGCAGAGGGCCCGCGTCGCCGGGTGAGCCGATCATTCTCGCGCGTGGTCGTCATGAGGGATCGCCTCCCTGGCACGCCCAGCGTTGAAGCACGCTGGCGGCGGCCTCGGGGTTACGCCGAATCAGCTCGCGCACCCGCTCCGAGGGCCGTGGCTCCGACGCCGAATCGGCGTGATACCGGCGGGCCGTGCGGGCCGGCTCAGGAAGTCGTACCGGCCGGCGGGCAGCCTGAATCCACGACCCGACCGCTGCCAAGATCGAGACCGCAGCACCGACGGCTCCCACGATGCCCCAATCGAGGACACGCCGGCGCGAATCATCGGAACTCGGCAAGACCGCCGGCCGACTCCACGACACCTCGTCGGGGATGATGTCAATGTCGACTTTCCACGACGCCAAGTCGGCGATCACCATGGTGACGGCATTTCGGATATGGCGCTCGGTTCGCTCGCGCATCGCCTGAAGCTCCTCTCGCGAAGGCTCGCGATCGGCGCTGCGAAGATCGGCATTGAAATAAAAGCTCCGCGGTACGCAAATCAGCACATGACCGCTTTCGTGCTCCGGGCTGGGGGAAACAGCCGAGTGACCGGCAGTGGGGTGTGCCTCGGTGGCTTGGTTTACCACAACTGTTGTGTCGGGCCCCACCGTACGAGCCGGCGGGGCGGGGGACGCGGGCTCATGATCGGGCTCGAGCACGAGCGGGCGATTGGCGCGCATCGCCGTTGGCGACGGTACTGACGGCGTTTTTGCCTTATCTGCGCCGCGGGCACCCAGCAGCCGGTAAGGGCGCGGTTGTAAGTTTCGGCGCCGCCACCGCGGAGACAGCTTTTGCCGCGAGAGGGACCGGTTCTGTCGGGCGTGGGGAAATAACTTGCACCTGCACGCGCACGCCCTTGATCCAGTCGAGCGCCTCCTGGATTTCCTTGGCGAGCTCCTCCTCACGCGCCCTGTTCCGGGCGCGATCGCCGACGGCCAGGTTGCCAGCGTCGAAATAGATCGTGCCGCTCCGATCCACCACGCTGATCGACGCAGGAGTCACGTCACTCTGGTAGCGCGACACGAAATTCGGGATGGCCTGAATGGTCTGATAGGGTAAACGGCGGTTTCCCTCGGTCTCGATGTAGACAAACGCCGACGCCTTTGTGGCAGGTCGGCCCCACGCCGGCGCTCGCGGACGATTGATCGAGACCAGCGACCACTTGACCCCGTCGAGCTGGCTGATGAGCCGCTCAAGGATCTGTTCCGGGCGAGCTGGTTCTCTGTATTCCCGCTCGTGCGGCAGCTCCAACATGCCATGCCAGGAGCTGGTGCGCTTGCGGATATCGTCGATCGGAGGGCTGGCCGAGATCGAGCTTGGAAACCACCTCGGCGGCCTGGTCGAACTGATCGGCGCCAACCTCGATGCGCCGCTGATCGTCGACATGGTACGGGACGCGCTGCTTGTCGAGTGCCTGGCAGATCGTGATCAGATCGTCGGACGAGAAGCTCCTTCCCGAGACCAGGTAGTGACGACCACCGACCGTCGACAGCGACGTTACTCCCCAGTAGCCCACGGCAGAAAGGCCGATCGCAACTGAGACAGCCGCAGTCGCCAGACTCCACCGGATGGCCGGTCGCTGGGCCATGACAGAGCGCCGAAGGCGACCCCCCGGTGCGCGCAGACGCCCGAAGACCGCGGCTGGAGACAGGCGATCGACCATCCGCAAGAACCCTCCTCCGAAGAATGACCAGGCGCATGCCGCCCGAAATGGCGCCCCGGGGGAGAGTTTCCACAAACGGCCCAATTTGTCAATCGCGCCAATCCAAGAGGTATCGACCGGGCGGTCATTCAACCGCAGCGAGCGTGCACCACAACTCATTTCGCCCATGAGCGATGGGTCGCGGCGCAAAAGGCAACGGCCCGTTCACCACCGTGACGGCGATGAACGGGCCGTTGTCATGATTCATGGACTTCTTAGCCCGACAGCGGACAGCTCAGCTCAGTTGACCGAAGGCGTGGGCAAGAGCAGGCCGCCCTGGGGGAGCCGATCGCCGACGTCTCGTGAACGTCAGGAGCGGGAGGAGCTTCTTCACCGCCCGGAATCGCCGGGGTCATCTCGGCCGGAACCGACGCGATCGAGGTCGCCGGCTTGGCAGGCTGGAAGGCGTGCTGACCAGCCCCGTAGACCTGAGGAGCAGGTAGTGGTCGGCGTGAGCCCTGACCAGCCGGCAGCGATCGCCTGGCCCGAAGGAGCAGCACCCGCCTGGCCGGTCGCGTACACCGGAGCACCACCGCAAGGCGCGTGGCGGCTACTGGGCAGATCGAGCCAGTTGTGCTTCTTCTTCAGGACCCACTCGTAGCTGCAGGTGTGCGTTGAGCTTCGGCAGGTTGCAGTGGCAGCTTCGGCAGATGGAAGCTGAAACAGTGCTTCTTGGGGGCACAGGGTGATTCGCAACCAGCCGCAAGCGCCGCCCTGACCACTGGCATACGGACCGCCCTGAGGCGAGGCGAGTCCACAGGTCGTGCAATTCGAATCATACCCGCCCGCCATGCTCACGCTGCAAATACCGAGAGCGACGGCGAGGCTGAGGCTCAACGTCAAGGGCTTCAACATGGGAGAAAACTCTCCTTGGCTAACAATAATCGAGGGTAGCGATTCCGGCCGGCCGTCTCGCTCGACCCTGTTTCGTATCGGTCGTCCATGGCATCGGTTCGTCAGCCAGGTCTTCCCGGGACCCGAAGCCTTGCGGCCTCCTCCTCCGAACGATGCCACCAGTTTGGTACTCCCGTGTCCTCGCCGTGGCATGACCTTGGCGAGCCAGTCGGTTATATCGTCATCGCAGTCACCGGCGCTTGAATACGCTTCATGTTTTGTAGCAACACTTTACGGCGACAAAACTGACGGTCGTCACGATCCGGTAAGACGGGTAAAATGCATAAAACAAGATGCTAGCGCAATTGGAGTAACCACAATTTTCGGAACGGTGCGCTTTCGCCGACTGCTAGGCTCGTTGTCGTCGGGGTGTTCGCGAGCTGCCAGAACCCGGTCGCGAGGCGAACGTTCTCTGGATTCTCAACGCGCGGTTACACGAGTTATAGCGCTCATACTCGGCGCAGGGATTGACCTTGGTCAGTCGTCCTCGACAGTGGGCTGGCTAGCGCTTGACGGCGCGTTTCAGCCTGGATCGCTCGTCCCTCATTCCGCGGATGTAAGCGCAAAGTACATGACGAGCCTGGGCGGCGAGGTCGTGCGGTCGTACATCAGCCCAAGATAGAGGCCCCGAGCAATTTGGCGGATCTCATCGCGGTTGTTGGCGTAAACGCGCGAGGTTTGGCCGTAATCGAGTACTAGTGAAGGCTGACCGTCGAGCCAACTGGGTCCCTCGTAGATCTGGGCGCGCGACGAAAGCGCAAACCGAAAAAGCGATTGACGGCGGAGGTCTGGTCGGGCTCGATCACCTTACCTTGCCACACCAGTCGCGCACCGCGTGACAAGGCGCGGCCGCGCCGAGTTCCCGGCGACAGCAAGGCCGCCCCACGAACCCGCCCTGCAGGAATCGCAGTGGCGATTCCCTGGCGATAAACCGCCTCGATTTCAGCCGAGTTCATGCGCTGCAACTGGTCGAGTGTGACCGTGCCGTGCACCGAGGGGGCGGTCGTTTGGGCGTACGCGCCGCCCGGCGTGAGCATCGGAAGCCCGATTGCGATCGCCATGGCCGAGACAGTTCTTACTAAGCTGGCGACCCGTCGTTGCATGGCCATGACTATTGTCTCCGCGTCTTGCAGCGCTTGCCCGCCGCCGGCCTGGCACGGTACGCGCTCCAGCGCCCGCATTAACGGCTGGGACGGATTTTAGGGTCAAACGGCCGACAATGTTCGCGCCTCGCACACGTCCAGCGCGCAGCGTGGGCCGCACTTATTCTCATCGGCTCAAGCGACTGGTCGTCAGCGGAACGATTTCGAGAATTCGCGGAGCAATCCGCAGACGAGCGATATGGGTCTTATTGGGGTCTGTGCCGAGAGCGTGCCCACCACCGCCACATCAGGGCCAGTCCGAGCACCCAGGCCACCTAGAGCACGTGGAAGAACTCCTGCCGCCTGACTTCACCGACGGTCAGCGGCGAGCCACAACCGCAGGTCATCGCCAGGCTCAGCCCGACGATGACCAGCGGTGCCACGCGTGGATCGAAAATGTTTGATAATAAGCATCCTCCAATAGCACCGGCACCAGAGGAAACGCCAGCCAAGCAACGATCAGCCCAAGCTCGCGACGAAACCGAAAGGCCACGAGTCGCTCCTTTGCCGCCGCACCGCGCTCTGGCGAGCGATCATCTTCGCCTTCCCAGATGGGCCGCAATCGAGTTCACTCTTTGCGACTCCTCATCCGCAGGATAACTGACGCGGAAGACTGCGTAAACCAGCGGGGCAGGGACAGACGCGAAAGCCGCTTCTCGCGTTTTTCGCAGGTGAAGAGGCGATATCTTCGGTCACCACTCCGCCGAGATTAATCAGGAGGAATTGAAGAGGACTTGGTTGGTTATCGGTTATTTCAAAAAAAATTCACGGCCGAGAATCGCCGGAACCTCAAGTCGGCAGGACGTGTTGGCCAAGCATCAGTTGGCAAGGTTCTACCAGTCGGATTGACAGAGCCGCTCTGGATGGTGTATACCGCGGAAGTCATTGGGGAGAAGACGAGAGTATCAGGCCATGACGGTGCGACAGGGCTCACCGAGCGTGCTCGCTTGCGCCCGTAGCAGAGAGTTCCAGTGGCCCCATTCACGGTTCTTCGCCCCGCACAGACGACCGTACAAACCACAACGCGACGACATTGACCGCAGTTTCAAGCGTATCAAGGATGGCGCGGCCGCAGCGGGGAGCAAACCGGTTCAGGGAGGAACCGGCCCCCGCACGTTCCCTCGATTCACACCCAAGCAATTCATCCCCGCTTCGGCGATCTCGCCATTCTGAGCCGCACGTCCCGTCGAGAGTTGCGCGTTGCCGTGAGTAACAGTGCGAAATAGGGCCGTGTGCCGGCCGGAATCGACTCGGAGACCCGTAACAACGGCCGGGATGCCACCAGGAGCCAACACCGGCTCTTCGCGAGGGTCCCGCACCGAAACCGAGCCGCCCGCGCGTCAGAGTGCGAAGAGAACCGCGACGCCCGTGGATCTGACGAGCCGAGAGGGAACGGACCCATGGGGGCAGAGACTCAAAGGTCGGTGGCACCAAGGACGAAGCGGGCGCTTCACCGCCAGTATCTGCCGGCTCCGCCGGCCGTTAGCGAACAGGTCCTGAACACCGATCTCCAAGGGGGCTTGTTTCCGGGCGAGCCGGAGACGTGCCGGAGGTCGCTACGGCCATTTCTGCGGAACTTCGTTTATCTGCTCTTGCTGCTGGCGGTTTTCAAGGTTTATCGCATCGAGGAACGGGCCTACCAGGGACGGGCTTTCCAGATGCTCGTCACGATTGCGATTCTGGCGCTGCCATTTCACTACCTGGCGCCGTTTCGCTGGAAAAAGCCCGTGTTCATCGCCGCCTCGCTCGTCGGCCTGTTCTGGGTATTCGGCGGTGTGGTGGCCGCGACGGCGCTAGCGGTGGCCGCGGTCTTGATCGGAACGTGCTTCCTGCCGATCCCCTGGGCTGGCCGGGCGACGATCCTGGCCACAGCCGCGGTCGGCCTGGCATTCGCCCGGCCCGAGGCGGCGCGCGCGCTCGTACCCGAAAACGTCTGGCCGGTTGTTGCCTCGATGTTTATGTTTCGCATGGTGCTCTACCTGTACGAGCTGAAACACGTCAAGAAGCCCGAATCGCTCCTCGACACGTTTTCTTACTTCTTCTTGCTCCCCAATTATTGTTTCATGCATTTCCCGGTGGTCGATTACCGGACCATGCAGCGCGGATATTTCGCCGCCGAGATCCACGCGGTACAGCGCCGCGGCCTGCAGATGATGTTTCGCGGCACGATGCATCTTTTGGGTTACCGCCTGGTCTACCACGAGTTGTTGATTCCGCCGACCAAGGTTCACGATCCGTACAGTCTGGCGGCTTACCTGGTCTGCAACTACCTGCTTTATCTCCAGGTGTCGGGCCAGTTTCACATGGCGTGCGGAATGCTTCATCTGTTCGGCTTCCAGCTCCCCGAGACGCATCACCGCTACCTGCTGGCCACAGGCTTTACCGACTACTGGCGGCGGATCAACATCTATTGGAAGGATTTCATGATCCGGATCTTCTTCAATCCGGTCGTGTTCCGGCTCAAGCGGTGGCCGCGCCCGGCGGCATTGGCGTGCGCAACGATGGTGGTCTTTCTGGCTACTTGGTTCTTGCACGCGTACCAGTCGTACTGGCTGCGTGGCACCTGGGGTTTCACTGTGCCAGACGCGCTCTTTTGGGGAATTCTGGGGGTCCTCGTCATGATCAACGTACAGCTCGACGCGCGCCGGCCGGCGGCGAGCCGGCGGCGCGTGGCCCCGACCTATCGTGAGCACATCGTGCGCTCTGTCAAAATAGCCGGCACGTTCGTGACGGTCACGTTGCTCTGGTCGCTCTGGTCAAGCCCCAGCGTGTCGGCCTGGCTCGAGCTGTTGCGCCGGGGGCTTTATGGATCGTGACGTCATGATGAGCTGGCGGCTAGTCGCCACGATCGTGATGTTTGTCGGGGGCCTCACACCGGACGAGCCCTCGGCGGCGGGCCCAGCGCGGGTGTGCGCCAGCCTCAAAAGCAATCTGTTCAACCGATCGGACCTTGAGCGAATTGAGCAGGGTTATTACGAGCAATTGCTCGCTGTGGGACGACGGCTCGACGATCTCGCCGACGTGCCGGCGCTACGGTTGCGCCGTCGCGACGGCGCCTGGTCAGTCCCATTCGATGGGTCACCCCTGATGATGAGGGTCGAAGACTTGCGCGAGGTGGTTTTAAAGCGGGACGATGCCGTCGACCGAGCCGGCGTGCTCTGGCGCACCAACGCGCAAGGAATGCGCGATCGCGACTACACGGTCGAAAAAGCCGCGGGCACGTTTCGGATCGCGCTCGTGGGTGATTCGATCGGCGCCGGCTGGGGCGTGAACGTGGCGGACAGATTCGAGTCGATCCTGGAGGAGCGCTGGCATGCACGTGCGCGCCAGGCGGCGCGGGATCTGTCGAGGTCATCAACTGCGCGGTCCCGGGTCAATCGCCCGGCCAGCGTTGGCAGCATTTCAACCAAATCGGTTGGCCGATGGCTCCTGACCTGGTGATCTACGAGTCGACCGCGGCGGACGTCGGCTGGGACGAGCGCCGGTTGCGCTATCTGCTGGCTCGGGGACTGGGCTGGGATTCGCCCCTCTATCGCCCCGCGCTCGTGCGGGCGCAGGTTGAGCGCCTCAAAAGTCCCGACGTCTACAAGCGCGCCTGCGCCCGCTGCACTGGGACATCCTGGCCGGCGTCTATCGCGCGATGGCCGACGACTGCCGTTCACATGGGGTGCCAATCATCTGGGTCCTGATTCCGCGCGTCGGCGCACGAGCGATGCGCCCTGAACAACGACCTCAAGCAAGTCGCCCTAACGGCAGGGTTCTCGCATGTCGTCGACTTGACCGACGCCTACGACGGAGTGGCGCCGTCTGAACTCGCGATCAGCCCCAACGACTTTCATCCCAACGTGGCCGGTCACGCTCGTCTGGCCACGCGATTAGACAGTGCGTTGGCGGGGCTACCCGAATTTCAGAACCTTGCGAGCTCGGGCGCGGGCCAAGCCCGCGAGCCGGTTTCGATCGTGCCGCCAACACGGGCAGGCGCGAAGACAGCGGCGCCGCTCCAGGAACGGCCGGCGGCTTGCTCCAAGGAGGCTGACCGCGATGAGCACTGCGACCCAGCTTACCTCGGTTGCGACGGCCCGGATCGGCATTGGGCAGGTGCTTCTTCTGCTGGGTCTGAGCCTTTGTCCGTGGCCGGCCGATTGGGAGAGGGCTCGCAGCGTCATCGACAGTGCGCGTTCGCCCGAGCTGAACCGCACGGAGCGTGACGGCCACGTCACCGGCTATTACGAGGACCTGATCTCCGGTGGCGATGGTCAGGAGCTCTGGCAAGGCGAGCCGTCACTCCGATTGATCGGCAAGCCAAGCGGATGGGTGCGGTTCCAGGAAGCCGACGTGGTCCACTACCTGAAGGGGGACTTTCTCCAGTTCGAGCTCAAGCCCCAGGTGCAACGGACGCTGTTCGGCCAACCGTTCAAGACCAACGCGTTCGGTATGCACGACGATCCGGTTGTGGTTGAGAAGTCGCCGGGCACATTCCGGATCGCCGTTCTGGGTTCGTCGATGGACATGGGCTGGGGCGTGCGCTATCAGGACACTTACCTCAACCAATTGGAGCACTGGCTCGATGCCCACGCGGCTCGACGCCAAAACGCCCCGGCGCGACGGTTCGAGGTGCTGAACTTCGCCGTGGCGGCCTACAGCCCCATGCAAAGGCTCGAGACGCTCCGCCGTAAAGTCATGGCTTTTCACCCCGATCTGGTGCTTTACTCGGCAACCACGCTCGACACCAGGCTGATGGAAATCCACCTCTGCGACATGCTCCGCAGGAACATCGACCTGAAGTACGACTTTCTGTGGGTGGCCACTGATCTGGCGGAGATCGTGCGCGACGACTTGCAAGTGGACTGGGAAGGTCGGCTCATCAATAAAGACCGGCTCAAGAGCAAACTACGACCGTATTACTGGGGGCTATACGACCAGACGCTCGAAGCGATCGCGGCGGAGTGCCGCGATGCGGAAGTGCCGCTCGTGATGGTGATCATTCCCCGGGTCGGCAAGGCCGATGCTCCGTCGGTGCGCGCCGAGCCGGTGGCGCGGCTCAAGGCGATTGCAGCACACCAGGGCGTGACCGTCTTCGACCTGTCGGATACGTTCGATCGGTTCGACCCGGCTTCGCTCGAGATCGCGGCGTGGGACGACCATCCCAACGCCGTCGGCCATCGCCGCCTGTTTCTGGCGCTCGCGCGAGCCGTGGTGAACAACCGAGACGTTTACGGTTTGTTGTTTAACTCGAACCATGCGGCGGCGCCCGACCACTACATCGCAGCAGGCACTGCGGCCTCGCGGCGCGACGCATTCCCGCTTGAACCCGGCGACCGATAGGTGAATCGTCCATGGATGGTCGACATCTCAGTCAGTTACTCGAGGAAGCAGCGGCGCGGCGCCCACGCCACGTCGCCATCGAAGACGAACACGATCGCAGGCTGACCTACGCCGAACTGCTAAGAAGCGCCGATCGGCTGGCGGCCCGTCTCGCGCGGTGGGGCGTCGACCGGGGCGACCGCGTCGGCCTGTGGCTGCCCAAGAGCCTGGAAGCCATGACCGCGGTGCACGGGATTCTGCGCACGGGGGCCGCTTATGTGCCAGTCGATCCCACGGGGCCGACGCTGCGCAGCCCGGCATTCTCGCGGCCAGCGGCGTCAAAGCGGCCATCGTCTCGGCCGACCTTGTCCCCGGGCTCTGCGCCGCGTGGTCGAGCGCCGTCCCGCTGCCCCGACTGATCGTAACGGCCGGCGGCAAGTGGACAACAAGCGAGGCCGCGGCCAATCGCGACTGCGGGCTTGACATCGGGACGAACGCACCGGCGCGACCCGTCGATGCCCTGTGGGCCGACGTCCTCGCCGACGACGCGCCTTCGCCGCTGGCCCCCCCGCGGGCACAAGACGACCTGGCATATGTTCTTTTCACCTCGGGCTCTACCGGCTGTCCCAAGGGTGTGATGCTCTCGCACCGGAACGCCTTCACGTTCCTGGACTGGTGCCACGAAGAACTGGGCCCGTGGTCAAATGCCGATCGGTTCGCCTCGCATGCCCCGTTGCACTTCGACCTGTCGGTCTTCGACCTTTTTACTGCATGTCGCCGGGCCGCGACGTTGGTCTTGGTCGGTGAAAAGCTGGGCCGCGACCCGGCGCGGCTGGGTGGTTTTCTTGCCGAGCGCCGGATCAGCGTATGGTACTCGGCGCCGTCGATCCTGGCACTGCTGGCCCGCCATGGCGGGCTGGACCGTCCCGGCTTTCCCGCGCCGCGGCTGGTCCTGTTCGCCGGGGAAGTATTTCCGCTGCGTGAACTCCGGGCGTGCGCTCTCTCTGGCCCCTCGCCGCCATGTGGAACCTTTACGGTCCGACCGAGACCAACGTATGCACCGCGTATTCGATCCCCGCCGCAATTCCGGCCGATCGCACCGAAGCCTACCCGATCGGGCGGGTTTGTCCGCCGCTGACCGCTCGGGTTGTCGACGAGCTCGGCCGCGACCTGGCCGCCGGCACGCTGGGCGAGCTGGTGATCGCCGGGCCCGGCGTGATGCGCGGCTACTTCGGCCAACCCGAATTGACTGCGGCGGCATTCTTTGCCGACGCCGCTGGCACGCGCTGGTACCGCACCGGCGACCTGGTTCGCGATGACGGTTCGGGCTGCTTTCAGTTCCACGGCCGGCGCGACCGGATGGTCAAGAAGCGCGGCTATCGCATCGAGCTGGGAGAAATTGAATCGGCCCTGCACCGTTACGACGGTGTCGATCGGGCCGGCGTCGTCGCGCAGGCCGACGACGTGGGCGTGTCGATCGCGGCCTTCGTCGCGCTCAAGCCGAACCGGAAGAAGTCGATCATTGCGCTCAAGCGGCACTGCACACAGTACCTGCCGTCGTACATGATCCCCGACACGATCACTTTTCTGGATCACTTGCCGGCGACTTCGACCGACAAGGTTGATTATCAGAGTTTGAAATCGCTGGCCGCTGGAGAAGGACCGAGGCTGTGAGGCAAAGACACGCGAGCGGACGTCGATTCGCGCTGCCGAGGCTGCGGCGGCTCTCCCGCATCTTCTCCTGGAAGTTTGCGTTCTACGGTGTGTTACTTCCGCTCGTGCGTGCGCTGGGACCAGCGCGGGGTGACGCGCTTTTGGGGTTTCTCGGTTGGCTCGCGACGGTTGTGCGCCTGGGACGCCGGCGGCGGTTGTGCGGCACCCTTGAACGGGCACGGACCGCGCTCGATGCAGATTGGTCGATCGAGGCGACCTGGCCTGTGCTGGCGGCCAACACGGCGCGCTATCTGGCGCACGACTACACCTTGGATCAACTGACCGATCAGGCAGTCAGGGACCGCTTCGATGTTCGCGGCCATGAGCGACTCTGTGCCACGCTGGACAACGGTCGGGGCGCGATCCTCGTCGGTTGCCACCTGGGAGGCCACATCGCGGCCGTGCACTGGCTGCTTCGTAGTGGCTTGCCGGTGCGGTTGCTGGTGCAGCGCCCGCGTCACGTCTCGCGGGAGTTGAATCGACGGTTCGACGCGGGTGGCCCGCATCCGCAGGCCGATCTCTTCCTGCGCCGAGACCTCTCCCCGGCCACGGCCGTCGAACGTGTATTACGGGCCCGCGCGACGCTTCGCGACGGCCTGGCGATCTACTTGAACGGTGACATACCCTGGAGTGGGGCCAACACGTCTCCGGGCGTGTTTCTCGGCCGCCGTCGCCGCTTCCTGGCAATCTGGACCGAGCTGGCCGTCCTCACTGGCGCGCCGGTGTTCCTCGTATTTTGCACCCACCGCCCGGGGGGACGATTCGCCATCGAAATCGAGCCCATCGGCCATTTGCGCCCCGGCGAGGAAGAGAACGCAGTGGCCGATTATCTCAAGCAGCTCGAGGCGCGGATTGCATCCGACCCCGCCGATGCGGTTGCCTACCTGACCTGGCCTTGCTACCAGTTGCCGCCCGAGCCGACCCACCCACAGCGTATCAACCGCGAAACCAGCGTGAGCCCGGCGGCGCTAGAACAACACGCTGCGGTGAAAGATGGTTCCTGTTCCGGCGGTCGCAGCATCAAACGGCTGCCGGCAGGATAAGGTCATTTCCGGGTCAATCTGGGTGATAGCCGATGAATCTTCGCCGGCTTGGGCGGCAGGGCCCAGCCGGGCATTCCGGCATCAGCCGGGTCGATGCCCGACCGAATGGCATCGGCGGCCCGCTCGTAGTCTCCAGCCCGCGCGATCCGGAACTTGGGGTCATAGCGTATGTAGGCGGAGGCGTGGAAGAACCAGATTTCGCGCCGGCAGATCTCGGCCCAGCGCGGGGCGTCGATCTTGAAGTGACGGGCACACAGTTCAACGTCTACGACCGGAAGCGGCGACGACTCCGGAAAGCCAAAAGCACGCCGCATCCGTAACTGCCGCAGGATCTCCTGGGCCAGTGCAGCATAGCCGGCCAGGTTCGGGTGCTGCGCATCGTGAAAGAACTGGTCGCCGACAATACCATGCGGGCTCATGGCCTCGAGCACCGAGGGCCCGTCAACCAGGAGCGCCGTGCGATGCGCAGCGGCCACGTCGCGGTACACCTGGCGAAGCGGCTCGGGACATCGCAGCGGCAAGGCATCGCATTCGCGCCAGGGCGTAATGTCGCCTGGCTTCATCCCAGGCCCCCGTCTGTGCCAGCAGCCGCGCCAGGCGATAGTGCGTTTCGGCGAACTCGGGATGTTGCTCCGCAAGCGCGCGGAACATGCCAATCGCCTCGGCCCTGTCGCGCTCCTCCAGGGCGCGCACCGCGCCACGGCGTGTGCAAACTTCACGCGCTCGCTTTTCGGGGTCTCGGGCGCCAGGATTGAGCGGCTGGGGTCGTAGCCTGCGTCGTTCCCCGGCGGGATCACCAGAATCGGCAGGGTTCCCAGTTGCTCGCAGTACACAACGATCGCGGCCAGCCGCGCCCGAAAGTCGGCGACGATCGCAGCCGTCTCGGCCGCCGTGCATACTGGCCGGTCGACCAGCTCGCGGGTAACGGTGCGCGGCGGAATCGTGTCGAGCCGCTGCCGTTCCCGCGCCTCCTCGATCAGCCGGCAAAGCGGCGAAAACCGATCGATCGAACTCGAGAGCCGCAGCCGCGGCGTCCTCGGCGAGATGTCGTCGTCGAGATAATAGTCGACGTCGCGCATCCAGGCATAACGCGCTTGAAACTCGTTATGGCCCACGTAGACAACGGCGCGTCGGGACGATATTTCAGACCAGCCAGAAGGTTGTGCATGCGCTCGATGGTTGCCCCGCCGAGCGCCCAATTGTCGACCTCGATCGGCCGATGGGGAAAAACGTGCTGGAGGCGCCAACCAACGATCTGGCCGACCGACAACCACGGGGAGTACGGCTCTCCGCGCGCTCGACTCGCCGATGACCAGGATCTTGAGGGGGCCGGCGCCGCTCGCCGGCTGGTGCGACTGCATCGGAAACTCGGTGGGCAAGTGTGGCAGGCGCCCCTCAGCGACGGCACCATCGGCGTCTACACGGTTGGCATCAGGCTGCACTTGGACTTCAGGCAACCGTGGGCTGCGATGCAGCCAGGCGCGCCAGACGGCGGCGCCCGATTCGAGCAACAGAAGGCTCGCGACGACCGAAACAGCGCACAACAACAACCGCGCGCTGATCGTGGAAGCCGGGCGTGCGTGCGTCAGGCGCTCACGCAAGTGCCGCCGCCGCGACCACGCCGCCGCTACGGCCAAGACGGCCGTGGTCGGCAGCACTGCGATAAGCACCACGATATACGTGGCGTGCAGAGCATTCAGAAACGTGATCGCCGCTTGACGCCTGAGTGCGTGGCCTTCAGATGTCTCGAAGTAGAGCCCTCCAGCCTGGGCCAAGACAGCGACGCCCCAACCGCAGGCGACCACGATCGCAATCGCGATCACCAGCTTGCTCCATCGCCCCGCGCGGCTGCGCGATAATCGGCTCACGAGCAAAAACCCCACGACGTTGCGAGCGGTGCACTTCTGTCGAACACGAGTCGTGGCTGCCGCGTCGCCCGACAGCGCCCATCGGCAAAGCCTACCTTAATTGTATCTTGCTCAGGAGCCGAGATTGGAGGAAGATCCCTCTTCGTAGCGAGCATCGAACGGTCGATTGCGCAACACCCCTGTGCGTAGCAAGCGATCACGACCGCGTAGAACAGGAAAAACTGGCTCATGGCCCCCATCACCCAGGACCTGCGCATCGCGGTCGAAGATCCGTTTGCGCCGCAGTTCGAGTCGATCAGCGCGCTCACCGAACGGATCAAGCGCGCCTCGAAGCTGATTTTGGCGCGGTCGCGCTGAGGGGCGAGGTCTCGAATGTGGCACGGCCGCGGTCCGGGCATATCTACTTGACGCTCAAAGACGAATCGGCATCGATTCGGGCGGTGCTCTGGAAGACCGATGCAGAACGGGTCGCATTCGATCTCACCGACGGGTTGCTCGTTCGCGTGCTCGGTCGCGTGACTGTCTATCCGGTTCGAGGCGAATACCAGGTCGTGATCAAGTTGATCGAGCCCGAAGGGGTCGAGGCGCTCGAACTGGCTTTCCGGCAGCGCTATGCGCGGCTGGCGGCCGAAGGCTTGTTCGAGCCGGCTCGAAAGCGTCCGCTGCCGCGCTTTCCGCGGCGGATCGTGATCGTGACGAGCCCCACCGGTGCAGCCGTGCGCGACGTTCTTCAAATCATCAACCGCCGGTGGCGCCGCACCCAAGTCTTGATTGCTTCGACCCGCGTTCAAGGTGAAGGCGCTGACCGCGAGGTCGTTGCCGCGCTCGCCCTGGCCAACCAGGTTGCTGCGGCCGACGTCATCATCGTCACCCGTGGGGGCGGCAGCCTGGAAGACCTCTGGACGTTCAATGAAGAGAGCGTCGTCCGCGCCATCGTCGGCTCACGGTTGCCGGTGATCTCCGCAGTAGGCCACGAAATCGACGTCACCCTCGCCGACCTCGCGGCCGACAAGCGTGCGCTCACGCCCAGCGAGGCAGGCGAGTTCAGCGTTCCCGATGCGCGTGAGGTCGCCCGCCACCTCGACCAACTGGCTGAGCGCTTGAGATTGGCCGGCTTGAGCCGGCTGCGCGAAGCCCGCGCTTGCCTCGATCTGCTCGGCCAGCGCGACCGCCAGGCGATCACACATGATCTCTTCGCCCGCCGCCGCCGCGCTGACCAACTCGCCGCCGCGCTCGAAGCCTTGAGCCCCCTCGGCGTCCTCGCGCGCGGCTACAGCCTTACATTCCGCGGGGACGGCAAATCGCTGATTCGCTCCGCGGCGGATGCCCAACCCGGCGAAATCATCCACACACGGCTTGCCTCCGGTCAGATCACCAGCCGGGTCGAGAGCGTGTCCTGAAACAGCGGCCGATTCCGTTGCAGGAGCTCAGGCGATCCACGCGTTGGATTCTCGTGACGTGCGAAGCGTCGTACACAGGAGCACTCATGGCTACCAAAGGACAGGCGAAAGAGGAGCCCAGCTTCGAGGAAGCTCTCAGTCAGCTCGAACAGATTGTGGCGAGCCTGGAGCGTGGCGAGCCCGAGCTGACGTCGGCTCTGACGAAGTATGAAACGGGGGTGCGCCTGCTCAAGCTCTCTTACCGCCTTCTCGACGAAGCCGAGCAGTCGGTGGCTCTCTTGACGGGCGTAGACAGCCAGGGTGAGCCGCGGACCGCCCCGTTCGACGCGACTGCCAGCATTACTCGCGAGGTCGCGGCGAGCGCGCAAGCGACATCCAGCCTCCCAGCCGACGAGCCGATCGCACGCAAGTCACCCGGCAGGCGCTGGCGCAATGTCGTCGAACCGGCCCCCGATGACGCCTCCGGCGACGAAGGACCTCCGTTTTGAGTCGCATTTTTCGCCCGGATCTCTTGTCCATGGCGGTTGCAAGCCTCAAGATGGGAGTGTCAGGCAAGATGTGCGGCCAGATTCGCGGATCATAACTTTGTGCTACAAAGTTTCGCTGGGTCTTGGGTGGACTTTCAAGCCCGGAATGTCAACAATAGCGGGGCTAATTGGTGGCCCGGGTATGGAAGACCACGAAAAGGTGCGACCTCGGAAGTGGGAGCGCTGGGCCATCCGTCCGCCGTTTCGAAATCGTGGAGGCGTCCGGATGGGGAAGACCGAGGCCGGCAGCTACGATTGAAACATGACGAGTTCCGCGGCGGCATCGATCGAAGGAACAGCATTATCCGAATACCTCGCAGGGGTTCAGCGCCGGGTCGAGGAGGCCTTGAGCGGATACCTCTTGAGAGTTGACGGTGCGGCGTCGGCTTGCCCGGTGCGGCTGGCGGCGGCGATGCGTTACAGTGCACTGGGCGGCGGCAAGCGACTGCGACCCCTTTTGTGTGTGATGGCAACCGAAGCATGCGGTGGCGCTGCGGAGTCGGCGCTGCCGGCGGCGTGCGCTGTCGAGATGGTACACGCCTATTCGCTGATTCACGATGACCTGCCGGCGATGGACGATGACGACCTGCGCCGGGGCCGTGCCACATGCCACCGCGCGTTCGACGAGGCAACGGCAATCCTGGCGGGTGATGGGTTACTGACGTTTGCCTTCGAGGTGGTCGCGCGCGACGTGCGGCCACCCTCGGCGGCGCTCGAGTGCGTATCGATCCTGGCCGAGGCAGCCGGCCCCAGGGGCATGGTTGGCGGGCAGATGGCCGATCTCCAGGCAGAGCGGCGCGTCAGCGCGCAGGCAGAAGAGGGGCTCGGAGGTGTGCTGGCCCAACCCACGGCGACCCTGGCCGCGCTCGAATCGATCCACCGCCGCAAGACCGGAGCGCTCTTGCGCGCTCCGTTGCGGATGGGTGCCGTCATCGCCGGAGCGCCACAGCCGTGGGTCGAGGCCCTCGACCGATATGGTAAGGCCGTGGGTCTGGCGTTCCAGATCGTCGACGATTTGCTCGATGTGCAAGGGGACGAGACCAAGTTGGGCAAGCGAGTCGGAAAAGATTCCGAGCATGGAAAATGGACGTACCCCAGGTTCCTCGGCGTTGACGGCAGTCGCCGCCGCGCGCGGCAGTTGGTTGACGAAGCCGTGGCGGCGCTCGAGCCGCTGGGCCCGCGCGGCCACCGCTTGAGAGACCTGGCGCCGGCTCTTTTGGAAAGGGATCGTTGATGAGCCTACCGAACTCGGTGCTGGCAAGAATCCAATGCCCGGCCGATCTCAAGGGCCTCTCCGACGCCGAGCTGGGCCAGCTCGCCGCCGAGATGCGCGCCGAGCTGATCGGCGTGGTCGGCCGTCGCTCGGCCCACTTCGCCAGCAACCTGGGCGTGGTCGAGCTTTGCCTGGCGCTGCACCTGAGCTTCGACTTCACGCGCGACCGCCTGATCTGGGACACGGGCCATCAGATCTATCCCCACAAGCTGATCACCGGCCGGGCCAGCCGCATTCATTCCATTCGAACCAAAGCCGGCCTGATGGGATATCCCAACCCCGCCGAGAGCCCATTCGACCTGTTCATGACCGGGCACGCCGGCTGCGCGCCCTCGACCGCACTGGGGCTCAAGCTCGGTGACAAGATGGTCGGCGAAGCCGACCGACGTGCTGTCGCCGTCATCGGCGATGGTGCACTTCCCTCAGGCATCGTCTTCGAGGCCTTCAATCACGCGGGCGGACTGCGAGAGAAACTGCTCGTGGTCTTAAACGACAATAAGATGTCGATCTGTCCGCGCGTCGGCGGCCTCGCCGACTATCTTGACCGAGCCCGCATGTCGACCACGTACAACGACTGGAACAAACGCGTCAAGTCGCTCTTACCGAGCATACCCCTTCTCGGCGAACACGCCGAACGCTGGCTGCAGCAGTTCAAAGACGGCATCAAGGCCTCGTTGCACCACGGGATGCTCTTCGAGGAGCTGGGGTTTGTCTACTTGGGCCCGATCGACGGCCACGACATCAAGACCCTGCGCAGCTATCTCGAGCGCGTCAAAGCCCTCGACGGACCGGTGTTGCTCCACGTCTTGACCAACAAGGGGCACGGCTTCGAGCCCGCCGTGAAAGATCCGGTCAAGTTCCACGCTCCTGCGCCGTTTCAGAAGGCCGGCAATGGCGTGGTGCCGCTCAAGACCTCGTCGCAGCCGCACGTATACCGACGCCGTCAGCGATGCGATTTTCGAGCAATGCCGGCGCGACCCCAAAGCCGCAGTCATCACCGCGGCCATGTGCGAGGGGAACAAGCTGCAGAAGATTCGCGAATCTTTCCCGGACCAGTTCTTCGACGTCGGCATTTGTGAGAGTCACGCTGTCGCGTTCGCCGCCGGTATGGCCAAGGCCGGCGCCCGGCCGATTGTCGACATTTACAGCACGTTCCTTCAGCGCTCGTACGACCAGATTTTCCAGGAGGTCGCTCTTCAAAACCTTCCGGTTGTCTTCTGCCTCGACCGCGCTGGCTTGGTCGGGGCCGACGGGCCCACTCATCACGGCACCTACGACCTCGCCTACCTGCGCGTCTTCCCCAACATGGTCGTCATGGCGCCGGGTGACGAGAAAGACATCGCGCCGATGATCGGCGTTTGCTCTGGCGCACACCTCACCTGTTGCCCTGCGTTATCCGCGCGCCAACCTCGACACCATCGAGCGCGACGTGCAGCCAATCGAGCTGGGCCAGGCCGAGATCCTCGAGTGGGAGACCGACGGCATGCTGCTGGCCTGCGGCGCGATGGTCGGCAGTTGCCTGCGAGCGGCCGAGCGCCTGCGCGAACAATACGGCTTGCGGGTCGGAGTGGTCAACGCGCGGTTCATCAAGCCGCTCGACCGGATCATCGTCGCCAAGGCGATCGAGGATTGCGGCTTCGTTCTCACGGTCGAGGAAGGCTCGCTTGCAGGGGGGTTCGGCTCGGCTGTGCTCGAGGCGGCCAACGACGCCGGACTTCCCACGACCCATCTGCGCCGGCTCGGTCTGCCCGACCGTTACGTGCTGCATGCCGAGCGCGAGGAACAACTCGCCGAGGTCGGGCTCGATGTGGATGGGATCACCCAGGCGGCGCTGGCGCTGGCCCAGGCGACAGGCTGGTTGCCAGCGGGCGAACACCCGTCAGACGATGGGCCCGCCCCCGCCATCGGCTCACCCGCTACGGGGCCGGGCCGCCCCGTCCTGGCGGGCCCTGGTGCCCCGTATGCTCGCTGAATGCTAAACACCAACAGGCGATGGCTCTCATGGGATCCGCGGACATCACGGCCCAGCCCCAGCCCGAGCCGGCTCGCGCGCTTCTCGCCCCGGCAATCCCGTCGCACCCGTCAAGGCAGGGCCGACGATAGCCGCGCCAGTGCAACCGGAGCCGCAACCGGCGCCTCCCGTTCGACCGGTGAGGCTGATGTTGCTCGGAAATGGCACGAAACCCGAAGTCCACGTTCTGGCGGCGCAACTTGCCGAGGCCATCACCCGTGCGCCGGGCTCGAGCTCGCCGGCGTCGACTTGTCGGCCGACTCCAACCTTTCGGAGCTGCGGGCCGACGTGGCTGTCGTGCTCGGCGGCGACGGGACCGTGCTCCACACCGCCCGCCGTATGGACGAGCATCCCACGCCGGTCCTTGGTGTCAATGTCGGCCGGCTCGCTTTCCTTGCCGACCTGACGCCTGATGCCTTCCAGGAGCGTCTACCCGACCTGGCCGCGCACAAGTTCACGATCGACAACCTCATGACCTTCTCCTGCGTGCTCAATGCTCGCCGTGGCCCGACCCGAGCCTTCCGCGGACTTAACGACGCCGTCGTCCGCGCCGCCCCCTTGTTCCATCTGATCGAAATCGGCCTCTCGATCGACGGCGAGAGCGTCATGACTTACCGCGGCGACGGCCTGATCGTCGCCACGCCAGTTGGATCGACCGCTCACAGCCTCTCGGCCGGAGGGCCCATCCTGCCTCCCAATGCCCATATGTTCGTCGTCACTCCCATCTGCCCCCATACCCTGACCCAGCGCCCGTTGGTCGACAGCGCGCACAAGGTGTTCGAGCTCACTCCGCAGGGCGAGGGTATCTCGACCGTGCTGGTCATCGATGGTCAAGTTCAGGTTCCGTTGCGCTGCGGTGACCGCGTCACCATCCGCCGAGGCACGACACCGTTCCCGATGGTCCGACTGCCAGGACACAGCTTTTACAGGACGCTGCGCGACAAGCTCGGATGGGGTGCGTTGCCGACGGCCGGCGAGCGACCCGTATTGTGAGTGGTCGCTCAGCCAACGCCGCAGGCCGCGCGGCGCGGTCGAGAACACGCCGGGCGGCGCTCTTGGCTCGCGCGGCTGCGGCCGATCGGACCTCGGCCACGCGTTCGGGATGAGCCAGCCATTGCTCGCGTTTTTCCCGAGCCGGCGCGAACCGGTCGATCATCGCCTCGGCCAACCTGCTCTTCACTTCGCCGTAGCCGATGCCGCCTTCGCGGTACGCGCCGTTCGACCTCCGCGAGATCGCCGGGTGCTGCAAACAACTTGAACAGGGTAAACAGATGGTCGTTCTCGGGGTTCTTCGGCGCCTCGACCGGCGTGCTGTCGGTGACGATCTTCTTGACCTTCTTACGGATGGTCGCCGGGTCGTCGAAGATCTCGATCGTGTTGTTGTAACTCTTGGACATCTTCTGGCCATCCAGCCCGGGAACAACGGCCACGGAGGCAAGGATGTGCGGCTCGGGCAAGCGAAAGATCTCCTCGCCGCCGCCGTAGACTCGGTTGAATCGCTCGGCGATGTCGCGGGTGACCTCCAGATGCTGCTTCTGGTCCTGACCCACGGGCACGAGGTCGGCGTCGTAGAGCAAGATGTCGGCGGCTTGAAGCACAGGATATGCAAAGAGCCCGTGGTCGGCAGCGACGCCTTGCTGAACCTTGTCTTTGAAGCTCACACACTTCTCGAGCCAGCTCATTGGCGTGACCGTTGACAACAGCCAGGCCAGCTCGGTCGTTTCGGGCACGTCGGACTGGACAAAGAGGGTGGCCTTTTCGGGGTCGAGCCCCAGAGAGAGCATCGTGACCATCACGTCGAAGGTGTATGTGCGAAGCAGTTGCGCATCGCGCACGCTCGTGAGCGCGTGATAGTCGGCGACGAAGTAGTAGGCGTCGTTATCGTGCTGGAGGTCGATGAACTGACGAAGTGCGCCGAAATAGTTGCCAATGTGTAAAGGGCCTGAAGGCTGGATTCCCGACAAAATGCGCATGGTGCCACAGACTCAAGGGGCTGAACGAAACGCCGGAGAAACGTACCAAGAGCTTACCATGCAGCGGCTCTCACGGCACCGGCGCTGACTCAGACGGCGAGTGCGAGTGGCGCGCTGCGGCTGCTCGAACATTGGTTTTGACCGGGCGCCCCGGGCAACACGCGACGATGCGGCATTGGCAACCTCGCCGGATCGATGATACCATCACAGGCGCTCGACAAGCGCGTGGCACGGGCTTCGCATCGCCGAGGCCGATTTCCGGGAACGCCTGACGGTGGCCGGGCCGCGGACTGGGTGGGCGCGAGCGGTGATGAGCTAGAAGGAGACAGTGCGTGCAAACCGAGGTGTACGACGACCACGGCGTTCGTTTCGCGTATCCGGCGAATTGGGCGATCGAAGTCACCGACGAAGGCCCGGTGACCACTGTCGATCTCGAGCATCCGGGTGGGATCGCCTTTGCGCTGGTGCGAACTGACGAGCTGCGCCCCGACCCCGCCGAGCTCGCCGATCTGGCGCTCGAAGCCATGCGCGAGGAGTATCCTGACCTGTCCGCAGCCCCGGTGATGGAAACGATCCACGAGCATTGCGCCACCGGACACGACGTCGAATTCTTCTCGCTTGACGTCGCCAACGCGGCCTGCATCCGCTGTTTTCGCACGCCTCACCGCACGGTGCTCATGTTCGGCCAGTGGTCGGACCTCGGTGAAGACAACGTGCCCGACCTGTTACATGGCGTGTTCCAGTCGCTCGAAGAAACCGACACGTGATTCCGACAGGGGCGATGGCGTCAACCTTGTTTCGCCGATCGCCCACCAAGCTCGCCACGAGCGACCTCGTCGAGAAACGCCGCGATTCGACGCATCAGTTCTTCGCCACCGATGCCGATGACGTTGTGATGATCGGCATCGGGAACTTCGACACGACAAGACTGCGATGCAAGAGCATCGACCAGCCGCTGCACTTCCCCGCTGGGCACAATCCTGTCTTGGGTGCCGTGAACGATCAGCGCGGGACACGTGACTCGAGCGGCCGCTTCGACGGGCCGAGGGCGGTCGATGGCAACTCCCGCGATTTTGCCTGCGCGGCGAGTGACCAGCCTGGCCAGGAGATTCGCCAAGGGGAGCCGCCGCTTCGCCAGGACCCGCGCCACCGAGGCGTCGAGATCAACCATCGGCGACTCGAGTATCAAAGCAGCAATTCGCGGCTCACGTGCGGCAGCTCGCAGAGCAATGGCCGCGCCCATGGACCGGCCCCAGAGCACCAGCTTGATGGGTGCCGACGGAACGGCTCGTGCCAAGCGGCCGCCGAGTATTTCCACCCACGCGCCGATGTCTCCCGTCTCCAGTGCGCCGAACGTTGCGTAAGGCCCCTCGCTCCGGCCGTAACCGCGAGAATCGAGCGCCGCCACGTTCCATCCGCGAGGATTCAAGAGCGCCGCCCGCGCCCGACCCCACGACGACGAGTCCTCGGCGAAGCCATGAAGTAAGAGCACCACGCGGCCTGCGGCATCGTCTCCCGGCGCAGGGAAGCTTCGGCCGGCCAACCGCGCGCCGTCCGGTGCAACGGCGGCGATCGACTCGCCGGTGCAGTCGTCGTCGTTGAATCGGTCGATGGACTCGGCCGTTTGATTGCGAGCCGATCGCGGCGGCACGATCAGGACCCAGGCGCCGATTTCGACCACCGCCAAGACCAAGCACGCAACGCCCCCCAATCCGAAACCGGCGAGCGCGGCCAGAAACCGGGTTCCAGTCGCCGAGGCCCACGCCGGCGCCGGTTCGGCGTTCTGCAGCCTCGCATCGATCGATCGAGGTTGTTTATCTCGGTCGCGGTCCTGCTGCACGAAGCCGCGTGCGCTGATTCCATCGCTCGTCCATTGCAAGTGGACGGCGCCTGACTGCCAGGTCCGCAGCAGGGGAACTCCCTCGCGCTGGAGCCATGCCAGCGGATCGCTGTTGCGCGGGGCATCTGGCGCTGGCTGACAACGACGAGCCGGGGCTTGGCCCACTCGTAGAGCCGTTCCGGGTTGGCCGACTTACCGCCGTGATGAGGCGACAGGAAGACATCCACTGGGGTCGGTGGGGCAGGCTTGGCGACCAGCTCGGCGAGCCCGAGTTGTTCGAGGTCTCCGGTCAAGAGCAGCCGGCGTTTGGCATAGGCCACGTCGAGCACAAGGCTGCGTGCGTTGTCAGACGTCTCAGGATGCCAGCCGCTGGTGGGGTGCAGGACGGTGAATTGCACGTCGCCGTCTGACCATGCCGCGGGCGCCGCGATCGGCTCGAGCGCCACCCTGCGGCCTTTAATCTGCTCCATCAGCTCGACGGCCATGGGATTGGCCGTGCCGGCGAACCCCGCAGGAACGCACACCTTTCCGACCGCGAACCGTTCGAGGAGGTCGGGAAGGCCGTTGTAGTGATCGTGATCGGCGTGACTCAAGAACACCGTATCGATTCGGTTGGTGCCGCGCGCCCAAAGGGCCGGTGCGATGATTCGCCGCCCCACACTGGGATCGCCCATCCTGCCGCAATCGTAGACGATCGTCTGACCCGCCGGCGTTTGAATGATAACCGCCAGGCCATGGCCGACGGCCAGAACTTCGCACTCCAAAGCCGCCGCGCGCGCCAAGCGCCCGCGATGAACCAGGCCGGCAAAAACCATGCGGCGATCAGGCACCAGATCGCACCTCCCGCCAGCCACCGCACCCGCGACGACCGGGAAATGGACAAGGACAAGATGGCCAGCCCGAGTAGGACATAAAAGATGATGACCCATCCCCACGGCGGCCCCACGACAAAGCGATGGCCCCAGGGCTGTGCGACACCCCAAAGCACAATCGACTTGGCCGTCTTCAAGAGCACTGCTGCGCACCAGGCTGCCGGGGCGCCGAGCGGGCCCCACATCGCCGAAAGCCCCAGTGCCAGCCCGCCCAGAAAGAGTGCCACCGTTGTCATGGGAACCAAGGGGATGTTCAACAAGATCCCGATCGGGGAGACCAGGTGAAAACGCAAGGCGACGAGCGGCAGCGCCGCCAGCCAGATGACCAGCGAGCACACGATGCCGTCGGCAATCCATGCCCCTGCCCAGCGCACGGCGGTTCGCCACAGCGGCTCGAATCGACGCTCGAGATCGTCGAGCGGAGAGCGCGCGCCCAGAAACCCGCAACGGATCGCCTCGCAAACGTCGCGCGCCAGCACACACGCGGGCGGAAAGAGCCAGACCAGGACTGCAATGGCCAGGAACGAGAGCTGGCAGCCGACGTCGAACAAAAAAGCGGGATTGACCGCGAGCGTGCCGATTCCGGCCAAGGCGAGAGTGTTGGCGGGCCGGTTCATCCGCTCGGCGATCGCAGCCAGACAGAACGTCGTCGTCATGACCGTCGAGCGCACTACCGAAGGGGCCAATCCGACGAGGAACGCGTAGGCGACCATCGCCAAGGCCACGCCGAGATAAGCGGACCGGCGCGGCAAGCCCAGAGCCCGAACGACAAGCAAGAGCGCCAGGGCCAGCGCCTGGAGCTGAAGGCCCGAAACGGCGAGTAAGTGAGTGGTGCCCGTCCGTGCGAAGGCGTCGTTGACATCGGGCTCGATCTCCTCGCGCTGGCCCAGAAGCAAGGCGGCCGCCAGCGGTGCGGTCTGGGGGTCGAGCCGCTCGACCAGCCGCGCGCGGCTCCACGCGCGCAGCCGCCCCAGAGCACGAGGGAGCGCCCTGCGCGCTGCGTCGGGTCGGGCCACACACTTGCGGGCCCATCGACGGAGAGGCGCAAGCGAATCCCCTGGCCGCGCAGAAACGCCCGATAGTCGAATTCTCCCGGGTTCAGTGGGGCAGCCACGCCGGCAAGTTGGCCTGTCACCTCGACCGCCGTGCCCGCCAAGATTGCCGAGCTGTCGCCGCCTACGATCACCAATGCCCGGCCCGACGCCGGCTGCCAGTTTGTTCCGTCGCTGACCGCCGTCAGGTCCAGAACGAAGCGCGTGACCACTCGGTCGGATTCGCTTCGTCCGAAGCCGTATCCCGGCGCCTGATGCCGCAAACCGAGCGTTTCGCGAACCACGCCGCGCACCCAGGCCGGCCGGGGAGTCTCGTTGACACGCGGCGCCAGATCATCGGGCGAAAGGTCCGACCAGCGATAATGGTGCCAGCCGCCTCCGAGCGCAAAGAGCGAGACCACGATTGCCACGGCGGAAACGAGGCCGCGGCGCACGGTTGCAGCCGCGATGATTCCTGCCGCCAGAGCGATCGTCACCCAGGCTCTGGTGGCCAGCGGCTCGACGAGGCGGTCCACCATAATGCCGGCAGCGATCGCGGCCACGACCGGTACCAGTGGGGCGATCACAAACTTCAAAGCGCGCTCCGGCTGCGCGACCGGCGGCAATCCACGCGGCGTGCCGGCGCCGGCGCAAGCCGTCGTCGAGCGAGGCTCAACCTGCGTTGCGTGCGCCAAGGTCACGGCTGCTTGCGCCACTGCCAGGCTCCCAGACCCGATCGATCTCAAGAACTCACATGCTCAAATCGAAGGGAAATTCCGTATGACCGAAGGACCGAGGGCGAACGATTTCAGCGAGCCAAGCGGATAAATACTGGACAGTGCGCCGGCTATCGAGCATTTTGTATCTCTAGGTTTCGCGCAGTGTTCGATCAGAGTACCGTCCCGTGGAGCGACGGCCGGAGAACCAGGAACGATGCAGGAACATTCACATTGCAGTCGAGCAAGCCGTCGCCGATTTCTCGGTACCTCGATGGCCGCAGCGCCCATGGCCTTGGCCGTGCCGTCGCTCTTGAATGCCCAGGGCACGAACGCGCCGAGTAAACCAGTCCACGAGGGCGGCGCCAAGGCGCCCAAGACCAAGTTCGCGCTGCCCGGCATTTTTCCCGGCCAAGTCGTCGAAGTGCGCAACCCGGTCATGTGTCGCTCTGGCGTGCGCGACGCCGCCGCGATCAAGGCCACCATGGACCGCGGGATCAAGGAACTCACCGGCGCGACCGACGCCGTCGAAGCCTGGAAGCACTTCTTCGAGCCCGGCGACGTCGTGGGCATCAAGGTCGTGCCCAATGGTCAGCCTCATGCCCATTCCTCCTTCGAGATCGTGCTCGAGGTGATCGACAAGCTCAAGGCGGCCGGCGTCAAGACCAAGCGACATCTTCGTCTACGACCGCTATCGCGGCGAATTCATGGACGCCGGTTACCACAAGATCCTCCCCGATGGCGTCCGCTGGGGCGGCCTCGACCCCGAAGGTAACCAGTTCACGCTCGATTTCCCCGCATTCGCCGCGGATCCGATCGCCGGGTTCGACCACGACACGTTCGTCTGGATGGACCTGATCCCCTACGGCGACGATCCCAAGGACGATCGCAAGTACCGCTCACATCTCGGCAAGCTGGTGACCAAGACGGTCAACAAGATCGTGGCCATTCCGGTCGTCAAGGACCACGGGTCGGCGGGCGTCACCGGCGCGCTCAAGAACATGAGCCACGGCACCGTCAACAACGTGTATCGCTCGCACAGTACACCCGTTCACCAACGTCTGCAACCAGTTCATTCCGCAGATGGTCAAGTCACCCGATCATCCGTGAAAAGTTCGTCCTGCAAATCATGGACGGCATCCGCGCGGTCTACCAGGGGGGACCGTTCGCGCAGAGAAGACGGCAAGTGGACCTGGGAAAACAACGCGATCCTCTTCGCCACCGACCCCGTGGCGCTCGACCACGTCGAGTGGGACATCGTCGATGCGCAGCGCGCCAAGATGAACCTCCCGCCGGTCGCCGCCACGGGGGCCAAGGCGATCGACCCCTCGAAGACCGAGGGCTTCGACGTTCGCCAGCCTCAGCACATCGCACTCGGCCGGAGCGCTCGGGACTGGGCTACTTCGACTTCAAATCGCCGAAGGGCCGGCGGTTCTCGATCCAGCATCACGTTGTTAGCATGTAACCACTGCCGGCAAGCGACGCTCAAGCGGCTGCCGGCCGGAGCCTGCGCTGGACCCGCCGCCGGCTGTAGAACGCGGCGGCGACGTCGGCGCTTTCACCGGCTCGAGCACCTTGATCATCCGCAAGAGCTCGCTGTCGGTCGTCAGGATCAGCCGCGTCTCTCCCTTGAAGGCCTCCTTGTAGATCTCGAGGGTGCGGGTGAAGTTGTAGAACTCGCCGGTTTCGCGGATGGCCTTGGCGTAGGCGTCGATGATCTCGGCGTCGACGCGCCCTTTCAGGACGTTGGCTTCCTGCTTCCCTTGTCCCTCGATCTTCTGCGACCTCGGCTTTCGTCTTGTTGATGATCTCTTTCTTGCGCTGTTCGCCCTCACTGATCGTCTTGACGGCGATGGCCTCCATCAGCGAGATGGCCCGGTCGAAGGCCGCCTCGCGCACCTGCGGGACGAACTCGATCCGCGACAGCCCGACGTCAACCAGCTCGATGCCGCGGCCCTTGGCTCTGGCCCTGCCCCTGGCCGTCCTCGGCCAGGGCGCGCTGGGCTTCGATGCTTGATCTCGTCGGTGATCTTGAGCCGGCCCTTGGTGATCTTTTCCTTGGCCTCCGGCGGCACGATGAAGTCGAGCATGGCCTGGTCCGACGTCGGTGTCGCCCGGCTTTTGCCGCGGCACCGCCGGCGGCCCGCGCCACCATCTCGGGCGGAAGCCCGAGCGTGTAGGTCATCGAGCGATTGCGTGCTGCGGACCAGCTCGGCCAGGTTGTGAGTGGTGATCGTGTTGCGCGCCGTGCTCAGGACGAACTCCTTGACCCGCGACTCGGCGTTTTCGACCGTGCGCACCGTCCGGACGAACTGGGCTGGATCGTTGATCCGCCAGACGCCCAGACCATGACCTCGATCTTCTTGCCGTCGGCCAGCGGGAGGTCGACGAGCGTCTCGTCGCGACGTGATCCCGCGCCAGAGCTGAAGGGTCTTGGGCAGCCGCAAGACCTCCTGCACCAGACGGCAGCTTGAAATAAAGCCCCGGCTCGGTGCGGCTGGCAACCGGCTGGCCGAACTGCAAGAGCACCGCCAGCTCGCGCTCGTCGACGGTGTACAGGACCGATCTGGCCGAGCGGGAACGAAGAGCAACAGGGCCATTCCGACAAGAACGGCGGCGACGCTGGCGGCGATTCATCGGCTGCTGCTTCCCTTCGGATCCAGGTTCAAGAGCGGCAAGAACTGCTTGAGGTCGGAATCGATGATGGTCTTGTCCTTCACCCCCTGGAGCACGTCCTGCATCGCCTCGAGGTAGAGCCGCTGGCGGGTGATCTCAGGGGCGCGCTGGTAGGCGTGGTACTTCGCCAGGAGCGCCTCGATCTCGCCCTGGACTCGGCCCGCCGGCGCGAGGCGTAGCCCTCGGCTTCGCGGATCAACTGTCGCGGTTGGCCTTGGCCTCGGGTAGTCAGCTTGTTCCGGGTCGACTCGGCCTCGTTCTCCAGCTTCTGCTTCTCCTGGATCGACGCGTTGACCTTGTCGAACGCCGGCTTGACCCGCTCGGGCGGGATCACCCGCTGCATCTGGAGGGCCGTCACCGTGAGCCCGCAGACGTAGGCATCGAGGATGCGCTGAATGTCCTGGCGGGCCTCGACGGCGATGTCGCTGCGCTTGGCGCCGATGACCTCGTCGAACGAGTAGTCGCCCACCAGCCGGTTCATCACGGTTCGGGCGACGGTCGTCATCAGCTCTGCGGCAAACCGCTCGTCCCACTCGTCGGTGCGGAAAGCGGAACAGGAACTGCGACGGCTCGGTGACCTTCCACTGCACCGTCCACTCGACGGACGCCGTGTTCAGGTCGCCGGTGAGCATCAAGGTCTCTTCTTCCTTGCGGTCTCTGCGCTCTCGACCGGCCGGCTCTGACCACCCGGACACCACGCCCGAACGGCAGGCGCAGCCCGTGCTCCTCGACGCTGACCTTGATCACCTGGTCGACCAGCGGGACCTTCGAAATGCAAGCCGGGCATCGTGGTGGCGTGGTACTTGCCGAACCGCAGCACGACCGCCTGCTCGTAGGGCTCGACGGTGTAGGCGACGTCCCACAGCAGCCAGAGCGCCAGAACGAGCCCGACGACCCAGGGAAAAAGCGGTAGGAAGCGAAGCCAGGGATCACTCGGCCCGCGGCCGCCCGTGCGTCTCCGATAATCTTCGAATGTCTCCATGGCGTGGGTCTCTTAGGTGGTTTTGCAGCGCGCTCGCGGGCCTCGGCGATTCCCGGTGCGGGCCGCCCATATTCGCTCGCTGTGACCCGCGCCAGAGCCACGAGCTGCCGCCAGCGAAATGCTGGACGCGTCGCCGCGAACTCCTCGGCGACGGTGCGATAGTACTTCTCGGCATGGAGCGCCCCGTCTTCGGTGACGGCGTAGCTCAAGAGCCGGTCGAAGACGGGGCCGGGCGACTGGTCCAGGCTGCCCAGCCGGTGCACGACCGCGCAGGCGCGCGCCTGTTCGTTGGCCCGGATCGCCGCATCGAGCTCTCGCAGGAGTGCGTCGGGCCGGCCCTCCTTGATCGGCTCGAGATCGGCAGCCAGCGGCCGGGCCGACCAGTGCAGGAAATCGCCGCCGCGGTTCACGCGGTCGTAGGCGACCTGGTAGGCCCCCAGGATCAGGCAGGCGACGGTGTTACGGGGATTGCTCGCCTTGGCCATGTTGCGCCAGGCGTTGGCCGAATCGCAGGCGTGAACCCCGATCGAATCGCCGTGCACGCTGCCGGCCGGCTTGGACTGCTGGGCTTCGCGCGGGCGTGCGACCAGCATCGCGCAGGATGAGCTGGTTGGCCGCCAGCGAGATCGCCTCGCCGATCGCTTCGGGCGCCATGCCCTCGGCCAGGGCCGCCGCAGCCGCCTCGGCCGCCTGCTCGGCCGTTCCCTCGAAGATCGTCTGGCTCATGCGATCGACCCACGCGTCGTCGACCTGCCGCGTGCCCAGCGGTTTGCCGACCAGACTGGAACTGGTCGAGCAGCTTGGGCAAAAGCACGCGCGGCTTGTCGCATTTCGGGCGTGTGCTTCCACTCGCGCTCGCTCTTGACGCAGTAATGGACCGATTGCCGCAACAGCGTATGAGCGTGCTCGAGCCCGATCATGCGCCAGCAGGTCCCACGCGCGATAGGGCAGCACCGTGCGGTGGACTTCGGTGTTGTCTTGCACGGCGAAGAGCAAGATCGTTGAACGCCTCGTCGGGCCCTCGGGCCGCCAGCGCGGCGAAGGTCTGCTCGGCGCGCTTCCATGTCCTTGCTGCGCACCTTCTCACGCAGAGCCTCGCCGCCGGACTCGCCTGGCGACAAGCGCCGCCGGCCGCCACCGGCCGCAAGACTTCCTTGGCTTCGGACCACCGTATTCCTGAATCCGGTTGGTATTGCGGTACAAGACCTTGATCACGGGCAACGGCCGCTGGAGTCTTCGGGCAGCTCGCGTGCCATGTGAAAGGCCGGAGCCAGGGCCATCATCGTGTGAAAGCCGACGTAGTCTTCACCGCCGAACGTCCTGGCGTTGGCCAGCGCGGCCGCCGCGACCAATTGCTCGAGGCTTGTGCCGCGCTTCAGTTGCTCGACGACGGTATCGACGATGCGCGATCGCCGGCGTCTCCTGCATCAATTCGACCAGCCCCTCCAGGGCGCCGAACGTCAGCCCTGGCGGCTCGCCGTCGAATGCGGCCGATGCCGAACTCAGTCCAAGATCGCTCGCGGTCGCCGAGCCGACCGTGGCGATGAGCGCTCCACGGGCCACGTCTGCGAAAAAATCCCGTCGGCTGCTGGGGCTGCGCATGGTCGTCTCCCTGTGAATTGGCTGCCTCGCTGATGCCTGCCTGACCGGACCGGCTCCGGCCGCAGGCCCACCTCGTTCAGCAATTGTCGATCCAAGCGAGCGCACCTGGCAAGTGCGAACCGGACGGCGTGGTAAGTGCAAGCGAAAAACGACTCGCTGCCAGATTCATTCGTTTGCGGGATTTGCCGCACCGTCGGTCAGCATCTTTCGGTCGGGTAGCCTGCGAATTTCGTTCTTCAGAAATGGCAGTAGATGGCAGGTTTTCGACGGCCTTAAGTTGCCAAAACGGGGTGCTTGTGTGCGATCGGTACCGGGGTGTTCCTGCACCGCCTGACATTTTCGCCGCGGAAGCATAAACCGGAATTCGGCCAAGCTTTATGCGATTGGATCGCCGACGGGTCGAGCCGCTCTTGGCCCGACCAAACGGAGTCTCGGATCGCCCTTCCGGAAGTGGCAGGTTTATCGGGTGTCTGCCAATTCCGACGAGAGCCGAGTTGCATGCGCTCAATCAAGCGGGCGGGACGTTGACGAGGGCTCGACGCAGTGCATGCCGTGATGTACCGGCTTACGATCCGTGGTCACCGGTGAACGCGGACGTTCGTTCGTTTCATCGCGCGTGTCCTCTCTATATATACTGGAAAAGCGGGGTTGTGTGCACTTTTTTGGGCATCGTTTCGCGTAAACAGAAATGCGGCAGCCAGTTATGCTGACAAGTTTGTGCAATAGTCAGAAAGCGGCCATCGTCGGCGTCAGACGTTCCACCCGCGGGCGGATCGACCGGTTGCGCCGATTGTCACGATTGGCGCGCGACGCTGGGGCTCTCTTTGGGTGGTCTCCGCGGGAGGGGTGGCGACCGGAAAAGTCGATCGCCCCAACGTTGAGGCGAATCGTTGCAAGCGGAGTTAAAGCTCTTCCCGGAGCAGGCCACAAAATCGGAACCGGTGCTCAGTTCTCTTCCGCGATCTGTCGCTGAAACTCCCTGATCTCGGGAATGGCCTCTTCAACCGTTCGCTACTCGTTCGGGAGTCATCTCGGCCACCTCATGGAAGAAGAGTGCTGGGCTCACGCCGAAGACTCTCGAGAACGCAGCGATATGTCGCCTGCTGAGAGTCCGCTTGCCCGCAAGAATTTCCGAGATCGTTGATTCGGCGATCTCGCTCCGCTGGGCTAACTCTGACTGGGCCATGTCATTCGAGTCGAGGAGGAATCGAACCATGTCCGCGTCGGGAACCGGCGCGATCGGATCATTTTCGGCCTCGTAGCTATGAACGAGATCGCCCAGCACATCCAGGTAGTCGTTCTCTCCCGGGTCGAGATCGTCTCGCGTGATCAACAAGTCGATCATGGCGATGGCACGGTCCAGCTCGGCGTCAGAGCGAATGGGACGGAGAGGAAATGCCCGAACCAATTTGAGATAGTTGTCATCCCTGCCGCGCTCGATGACCGACTTGGACCGCTTTGTCATGATCGTTGCCTCCCGCTCAGTCGCCCTTCCACCGCTCCCGGTCGTATTCCGCATGGGTCAAGACGTGGCGGATGTAAACCTTGCCTCGGTTATAGTGGAAACAGATTTTGCGAAGATCAAGGATGTCGCCTTCCTTGTTGCTCGGAAATGTCGTTGGAAAAAAGGTCTGTCGCGGCGACCTGACTGAGGACCATGCGCGGGATCGCTTTACTCGTGACAGTAGCACCACACAGTCATGTCCGCCGCGCCCGGCTCACCGAGCTCGCACGCCTGGCCGTCCCGGCCTCGCCAAGCTCAGTCACGCCGAATCGTGCACCGTGAGTCCAGGCCAAGGTTGTTTAGGGCGCTCCCGCTGAGGTGTAGGTTTTCAGCCCCCGACCATGTCGGTTACACTTTCGCTATGAGCGAATCATCCGCCGCGCGAGATTTGGAGAGTATTTTGGAACCGGTCACGGCCTCGTTGAACGAGGCGGCGGCGCGTAAGTTGGTCGGTCTGCGCGCCGGCCCAAAGCTGCAAGCTCGCGTCGCTGCGCTGGCCAGGAAATGCAACGAGGGCGAGTTGACGCCGGCTGAACGCTCCGAGTACGAGGGGTACGTTCTGGCTGGTGAGCTGCTGGCGATCCTTCAAGCCAAAGCCCGGATGCTCTTGAGGCCCCGCCGGCGACCCTCATGAGGCTTTCACGGCGCAAGCTCGTTCGCGCCCGTGCGCGGAAGCGTTGCGAGTACTGCCGCCTGCATGAAAACGATGTCCCCCTCTACCGATTCCACATGGATCTACTTGTCGGGGCGACGGCCCTTGTCTAAGACCTGACTATGGTGACGCACAATACCCGACACTTTCGGCACATCCGCGGCCTACGCGTCGACGACTGGCTAGCTCCCTGAAGCGGTCCAACGGATGCTCGAACAACGGGTGACGGGCCAACGAAATCTCCTCAAGGCAGAAAAGCTCGTCGTCATCGCCGATCCCCAGTCGATGATCCGGGCCGGCACCCAGGCCCTGTCGCCGGCCGGTGCGAAGATCGTTTCGGCGCTCCAGGAGGCGATTGTTGTCGCTCGTGAAGGTTCTTCGATATCGACAAAGAGCACGCCCGCTACCGGCAGGATCACCATTACAACGTTCGGCTCTTTATCCGCAATTCGGATAGGGCGACGCGGTGGATGGACGCCACCGAATACCTGAAGGAACATAGTGTCGGACGGCGCGGCGTCAGGCAAATCACCTTCGACGGCGAGCCGTTCACAGATGCTGCCCTCCGGGCGATGCGGGACCAGGGTCTTGGTAAGCCGTGAGCGGCCTTCGACGGGGGTGCCCATGCGTACTGTGCCGAGGAATATCGTCGTGTGCTGCGACGGCACCGACAACGAAGTCGCGACCGACTCGACCAACGTCCTGCGGCTCTTCCGAATGCTGGAGCGCGACCAGCGCCAGGTCGCCTACTACGACGGCGGCGTCGGTACGCTGATCGATCCGGCAGCCATCTCCGTTGTGCGCAAGTATCTCAGCCGGCGGCTCGATGCAGCTATCGGATTGCGCGTCCGCGAGAACGTGATTGCCGCGTACCGTTTCCTCGCCCTGAATTACCAACCCGGCGACCAGATCTACTTGTTCGGTTTCAGCCGTGGGGCCTACACGGTGCGGGTCGTGGCTGGCATGATCCACTTCCTGGGACTGCTGCGCCCCGAATTGGAGCACCTCGCACCCCTCGCCTGGACGATCTACGCAAACGAGGCCCTCGTCTACCCGGTCTCGAAGCGTTTTGCCGGCGGCAACCGCTTCAATCGATCCTTTGGCGTCACCACGAAGCCGCCGATCCACTTCGTCGGCGCGGGGACACCGTCAGCTCCTTCGGCTGGTTCTGGAACTTCCGAACCCTGCCGCACACGGCCGTCAACCCCTCGATCACCCACTTCCGCCACGCGTTGGCCATCGACGAGCGCCGCGCCTGCTTTCCGGCAAATCTGTACTTCCCTCAGGAGGAGCAACGGGCGAATTGCAAGCAGGTCTGGTTCGCCGGCGTTCACGCAGACGTTGGCGGCGGCTACCCTGAAAAAGAGGCGACGCTCGCGAAAGTGTCGCTCGCGTGGATGGTCCGCGAGGCGGAGGCTGCAGGTTTGCTGGTCAACGCCGACCATCGCCAGTATCTGATGGATTCGAAGAACAAACCGCCGCCGAATCCTTGCGGCCCGATCCACGAATCGCTCGCAGGCTTCTGGAAGGGGATCGAGCACCTCCCGCGCCGGAGCTGGAACGACAAGTCAAAGCAAATGTGCTGGCAAAGTCCGCACCGCGGCCGCCGCCGATCAATCGAGCCGGGAGCGGTGTTGCACGTCTCGGTACTCGAGCGGATGAAGCAGCCGGACTATTCGCCGGAGAATCTGCCCAGGGACTACCGTGTGGAGAGCTGAGCGGAACGAGCTAGGGGAAAAAAGGAACCGCAGCCGTTATAATCGGCGCGAGGAGGGGCTATGCCGCTGCGCGATCAAGTCCGGCCGCCGGTGTCGAAACGCTCTTCGTGGGAAGGATTCCACGGCGGCTGGCCGATGAGTATCGTTGAAGAACTAGCGCCCCGGTTGCCGGACGGCTTCGTGGCGGAACCGCGCGTGCATCTTGGCAGCTATTACGAAATTGACGTCTGCACGTTTGAGCAGAACGAAGAGGGTGAGCGCGTCCCCGACCCTGCCCGCGAGTCAAACGTTGCCGTCGCAACGGCGCTTCAAGCGCTCCCGATGCCAACCCTGACCCTGGATGCCGAGTTCCCGGAACAGTATGCCTACGAAGTCCTGATCTTTGACCTCGAACGCGATCGGCGGTTAGTAGCGGCAGTTGAGATTGTCAGCCCGGCCAACAAGGACCGGCCCGAGAGTCGGCAGTTGTTTGTGGCGAAGTGCTTCAATCTGCTGCGCCAGGACGTCTGTCTGTCGATCGTCGATCTGGTCACGATTCGCCAATTCAACTTCTATACAGAGCTGCTTGCACTGCTAGAACGTTGCGATCCGGCGTTTGTCGCGCCGGTGCCGCCGATCTACGCGGTGACTTGCCGCAAACGGAAAGTCGGCCGGCAAACGAAATTGGATACCTGGTCGCATCCCCTGGCGATCGGTCAGCCGCTTCCCTCTCTCCCGGTCTGGTTGTCGGAAACGCAAACCGTGACGCTCGACCTCGAAGCGAGCTATGAAGAGACGTGCCGGGTACTGCGGATTCCATGAGGAAATGCGCCATCAATCGGGATTGGAAATGGGTCGTTATGACCTTCGTCAGCTCTGTGCGTTCGTTCTCGCGTGCGGCGTGTACTTCGGTGCAATCCCGCACATGTATTTCCTTGGTCTGCGCGGGAGCAGTGCCGACGACTTCGTGGCGTTTGCTTTCGAGGCGGTTCTAGCGTGGCTTCTGCTGGCGGCCGTCTACGTCTACTGGCGACAGTTGACGCCGCTGGCAGTACATTGCCTATGTGTGGCGTTGAGCTTGCTTATGCTGCTCCGTAACCCGGATGTCGCAGCCCTCCAGGCCAAGCATTTCGCCTTGGCTACACTTGGACGTTCCTGCTGGGCCGCAATACTGATCAGTTTTCCAGTATCTTTGCTACTGCTGGCTCTCTCCGCGGTCTTGCGTCGTCGGATCGAACCGTTGACGAATCGCCTTGGGAGAGACCATTTCGGCCGTGCCAATTCACGGCCTAGCCCACGGTTACAGCGGACCCCGGCCGGCCCCGGCGGCCATGCCGATTAGAGTCTACCCTTCCGGACACATGCCACGGCCTGCAGACACCTCGGTTTTCGCCGTGTCCGACGGGCTCCCTCACCGGGAGACCCTGTTTAGCACCTATCGAGAGCACCGGATCATGGAATAACCCGAAGGCCAACGCATTATTCCCATGTTGCCCATTTGCTTCGTCTGCACTTACCTATACCATAATATTTACGAGTGAGATGTTAGCCGGTATCGGCCCGGTCGGCGCGACAGTGGCCGGCCGGTTCGGAACTTCGGGACGAGTGCAGCGATGTCCACGACGACGAGGCCCGAGGCGAGGCCGACGTTCAACGACCCGGGGCTCCACCAAGAAATCATGCGGCTCCGGGCCGTGGACCACGCGACGAACCTAGGTTTCCTGGCGATCGAATACGGTTGCTTGGCCACGATCATCGGCGGGGCGATCGCGTTCCGCGAATGGCGCCGGGGGTCGGGGCTGTCTTGGTGGTGGGACGTGCCCGTGCTGGGTTTGGGGATCGTCTTGGTCGGCGCCCTTCAGCACCGCTTGGCCGGGCTCGGGCATGAGGCCGCGCACTACAGCCTGCTGAAAAACAAGGTCCTCAACGACCTGATCGGCGACGTCTTCTGCATGTTCCCGATCCTCTCGACCATCCACTTCTACCGCCTTTTCCACCTGGCGCACCACCAGTACACCAACGACCCGACGCGCGACCCGGACCTCGTCACCTTGGGCGAGAGCAAGATGGTCGAACGGTTCCCGATGTCGCGGTTGGAATTCATCAAGCGCTTCTATCTCAGGGTGTTCACCGAACCCCTTGCCTTCCTCAGATACGAGCGAGACTACATCGACATCAACGTACTGGGCCGGTCGGAGAACGTCTACCTCAGCCGCCGGGCCGAATTGGACGGAGCGGTCCGCGCCTGGCCTCGGCTGGCGGCGGTGCTCGGGCTTTGCTACTTGCTCGCCTTTATCGCGGGACAATGGGCGATCACGCTGGCACGTCGGCCGGACTGGTTAGTGTACGAAGGGATCGCCGGCACATTCCTCGTCGTGGCAACGGCCCGGGTGCTGCCCCGGACGGCGTTCTTCAGGTCGCCTTTCCGCCAGGCCTATTCCGACCGGACCTCAGGCGTGCTGCGGCTGGCGTATTATTCGTGGTTCCTGGTCGCGCTGGGGCTACTGCGCGCTGCCACGGAAGGGAGATCGTCTTTCTACTTCTGGGTTCTCTGGGTCCTTCCCTTGATGACGTCGTTCCCGTTCTTCATGCTCCTTCGCGACGTCTACCAGCACACCAACGCCGACGACGGCCGACTGACCAACACCCGTGTCTTCTTCCCCGACCCGTTCACACGCTGGGCGGTCTTCGTCTACGGACAGGATATGCACCTTCCCCACCACCTTTTCCCGGCGATCCCCCACCACCGGCTGGGCCGGCTGCACCGGCTGCTCAAGGCCCGCCATCCCGACTACGCCGCATCCGTCGTCGAGTGCCACGGCACTTTTGCCAACCGCAAGGGCTTGCCTACCATCCTCGACACGCTGACTACTCGCCGTCCGGACCGGTGAGCAAATGCGCGGCGGTGAGGCGGGGGCTGCGCCCCCGCCTCGGGTCATCCCATGGGTTCATCCCACGGACCCTACGCCATCCCCGAGTAGCGACCCGCTGCGCCGACGATATGTTTCGATCGCGGATCACCCGCTAGTCGATGATCGCAATGCTCTGCTACGCCGAGGCGACCTCTGCGCTCTCCGCCGTGACGTCCTCGACGGCCTCAGCCGGAACGGCTTCCTCCTGGGCCGGCGTGACCTGCTCGACGGTCTCGATCGGAACGACCTCATCCTGGACGGGCGCGGGCTGTTCCAGCACCTCAGGCTGAATCGCGTCGGCAACGACCGGCGCAGCCTGCTCGACGGTCTCGGTCGCGACGACCTCGTCCGCCAACGGTGTCGTCTGCTCCAGCACCTCAGTCTGAATGGCGTCGGCCACACCCGGCGCGGCCTCCTCCAGCACCTCAGTTTGAATGGCGTCGGTCAAGACCGGTGCCGCCTCCTCTACGGCCGCGGCCGCAGTGACCTCGTCCGCGACCGGCAGCACCTCCTCCACGGCGTCCGCTGGAAAGAGTTCCTCCTGGGCCGGCGTAGCCTGTTCCGTGACGTCGATGGAGATGGCCTCCTCCGCGACCGGCGCGGCCTGCTCCAACACTTCGGTCTGGACGACGTCGGCGAGCACCGGTGCTTCCCGCTCGATGGCCTCGGCCGGAATGACCTCATCGGCGCACGGTTCGGTCTGCTCGACGCCCTTGGCCGGAACGACCTCATCAGACTCAATGTTTTCGTTAACGTCCGTGACCTCTTCTGTAGCTTGCGCGATCGGATCCGTTAACACGACTTCATTCATGGTGTTTTACTCCGGGCTGCGAATTGAATGGGGAGGTGAAGGGGTAACCACATTCAATATTACCAGTGGAATTTGTTTTGGTATCTACCTTTTCAAAGTTTCTCGAAGATTCGATGCAAGCGATGCCAGGCGATACCGGCCCGGCGTCGGCAAGGTTGACGCGAAGCGCGCCACAGGCAAGTCGTGCAAGGTCCGTTCGCTCCGAACCTCAATGACCCACGGGATACCGGTCCGACAACGCGGTACGCTTTGCCGGCTTGAAGAGTTCGTCGGGCATGGCGGCTGGGAAGTCGAGAAAGAAGTGATACCAAGTCGCTTTCGTCTCCTTCAGTTCCTGGATCGAGCCGCTGCAGACCCGTGTCGGATACCATACGCCGCTCGGGGTTTGTTCCCACTGATCCATGAGCGCCTGAAAACTCTCATCCGTGGGCGGTTTCGTCGCCGGGTCCGCGCGGAGGCTGTCCTGGCGCACGACCGAGTAACCTCGCATGGGATCGAGCCAGAACCGCGTGAACGCTAACGTGCGGGCCGGATCGTGACCTCGCATGTCCACTACGCGGGAAGTCACGAGGATGGTATTCGGCGGTCCTTCGGAGGGGTTGAGGTTCACAACCTCCTCGGTTCGGTCATTGGGCGGATTGAACGTGACAGGATAGCACCAACTGGCGGGCATGACGCGCATCGCGTCCGGGCTCGAAATGGCTTGATGCCCCGCGTCGACTAGCTTGAAGCTTCCGCGTGTTGCACCACCGCTTAGATCGCCCCGATAAACCGCCTTGCCGTCGCAGACGCTCAGTGGATCGAAGACGGCCTTTTTGCACGCCTCGCGCACCCACTCCGCTCTATTCTTGTTCGGGGGATCGGGGAACTCAAGCAATGCCGCGGCCATCCCGACTTCGACCCGCCAACACGCCCCCTTTTTCCACACAAGGAATGCCGTGGGAAATTTTCGGCCGGGGCCGCGGCCGGGCAACATGTCGGGCGGGAGGTCTCGGATCACGATGGCGTGAAAATCGTCGAAGCGGTCTCGGCCCGCCTCGATACCGGCAAGAATGCGCGCTATGTCGCCCGTCGGCACGCGGTCGATCAGCTTGGCGTCCCTGGGAACTCCGAGCGCGTAGATGTCGGCAGGTCCGTTCTCGGGGTAGTCGAAGGTAAACTCGCCAGCCTCGCCGCCGGCGTTGGTCCACCTCATCGAGCGAGGCAAGCGCGTTTGCGTGTCCACGACAAACGTCATGCGGGCATCGGCGTCCGGCCTGGATGGGATCTGAAAGACAAGCTCGTACTCATCCCATTTTCGTCCGTCCTTCTCCGTCTGCGTGCGCTTCTGGTCTTTCAGAATCAAGCCGGAAAGCTGGGCTTTGAGTTCCGCGTCTCCGCGAAACAACCCCTGAAAGATCTCCAGGAGTTGTTGCCCCTGGCCCAGGTCTGCCGACGAAGATGGCAGTCGATACAAAATCTTCTTCTGGGGCTCATACTGGTGAGTGATCCGCAGCCGATCGTCGAAATAGGAGATTTGTTCCGCGGAGCGCGATCCGCCGACTGCTCGCGACGTCGAGATCCAGAACTCTTGCGATTCACCTGGCTTGGCGCTTCGGAGCGTGCCGTGAATCCAGGGCTTGGCTTGAACGGCCTTCACGACGTCGGCCCACAGATCAGAGGGCGCAAGAACCAGAAGCCGAGCGCGAGACACACCGCGGCTGCGACTCCAAGCACGGCCTTCTGTCTCACTCGGTGCGCGGTCCATCGAACGGGCAAGCCACAACGTCCCGCACGTTCAAGGGCTCGCTGCATTGACGCTTCGGGGACCGGGCGCCGCTTCAAGCACTCGATGACCGCTTGAAGATCACCGGATAGCTCGTCGGAGGAATCGGGTTGATCGGATTCAGCGCGCATGTTTTTTCGCTTCCAGGGGCGGCTGCAAAAGAGTTTCGAGCTTGGCGCGGGCCTTGTGCAAAGCCGCAGCAACAGCCCCCGACTGCATGTTCAGCGCTTCGGCGATTTGCTGGTTCGAGAGGTCTTCGAAGTAGCGAAGACAGAAGACCTGGCCTTCCCGGTCGGGAAGGCTGGCAATCTCCTCGGGGAGCCTTTCGGCTAATTCGGCGGCGATGAGGTCCGATTCAGGCTCGGCATGAGATGCCGCCAGCGAAAGGCCATTGATGGTGAGGGTCGGTCGCCGTCGGCGAATCCGATCCAGGGCCCGACACACCACCAGTCGCCGCAGCAGAGCCGGCCAGTTATTGACGGACCGCCTGCGATGCAGCCGGTAGGCATCCATAAAAACCTCCTGGGTCACATCTTCAGCATCAGCGGCCTGGCCAAGGACGCGCCACGCGCACCGGTAGACAGTGGGACCATGATCTCGAACGATGGCGTTCCAGTCCGTTTCCAATTCAGTCCCCTGAAGCTTCGACAGAGCCTGCCTACCAGATAAGTCGCAGGAAATGAGGTTCGATTACCTCGAATCGCGTTGCATCGAAAGAGAAAGGTTCAAATCGTGCTCGTTCCGCAATCCCTTGGCAGGATGTAACGTCGCATTCAGCAGCGACCACGGCCACCATGAGCGTCCGAACTCGGAAGCGCAGCGATCGCATGATCGTCTGCTCCAACGAAGCGACGAAGCCCAAAGGGGCCATTCTGGCGCAGTACGACGAGAGATGTGCAGCCTTGGTGGGTCCGCCTAGCTTCAGCCTTTGTCGTGCAGAGCAGTGACAATTTCTCGTGCGGCTCCGGTGATGGCTCCGATGATCCCGCCGACACAGCCGAGCAACAAGCAGGGGATGATGTATTCGCGGAATGGGGCCCACCCAAAGAAAACAAGCCCAAGCCCTGCCCCTAGGCCGGCAGTGAGCACGGACAAGCCGATGATTCTTGCAGTCGGCGTCATGACCATACCCTTTTCGTAAGAGATCAATCAATAAACAAAGGCCCACTTGCGGCGCACCTATTACTTTACGATACAAAGTCGTTTGCTGGGGTCAAGTTGCATTTTTCGGCCGCATGCCGAAAAAATAGAGCACGGGATCGCCTGCGAGCGGGCGATTTCGGGACGACCATCTTGGCCCGATCTTCGGCTTACCAGGGTTGAGAAAGATCATGAGCGAACAGCAGAAAACCGCCATCATTACCGGCGCATCGCAAGGCATCGGTGCTGCGCTCGTCGCAGCGTTCGCTGAGCGCGGCTATTGCGTTGTGGCCAACTCGCGGACGATCAAGCCAGGTGGCCTTCCAAACGTGATCGCCATTGCGGGTGATGTCGCCGATCCACAGACCGCCGAGCGAGTGGTCGGCGCCGCGATCGACCAGTTCGGCCGCGTCGACACGCTCGTCAACAACGCCGGCATTTTCATCCCGAAGCCGTTCGTCGATTACACGGGCGACGACTTTGCGTCCGTGCTGTCGGTGAACCTGGCAGGTTTCTTTTACGTCTCCCAAAAAGCGGCGGCGCGGATGCTGCAGCAGAAGAGCGGCCACATCGTCAACATCACGGCCGTGCTGGCCGAGCAACCGCTCAAGGTCGTACCGGCCGCCCTCGCCGCCTTGACCAAGGGTGGGCTCAATGCCGTCACTCGCTCGCTGGCGATTGAATACGCCGACAAGGGCGTGCGGGTGAACGCCGTGGCGCCGGGAGTGATCAAGACCCCCATGCACGCGCCTGAGACGCACGCTTTTCTCGCCGGCCTGCATCCGATGCATCGCATGGGCGAGATTCAGGAAGTCGTCGATGCCGTGCTCTATCTCGAGACAGCCGCCTTCGTGACCGGAGAGATCCTGCACGTCGATGGCGGAGCCCACGCGGGCCGCTGGTAGGCCATGGAAGCGATAACAGGCCAGGTAGACATCAGATCACATTCCAACCGGGGGATAATCGGTGAGCACTTTGCTCGAGCTGCTCGACATTCGTTTGCCGATTCTTCAAGCCCCCATGGCAGGCGTTTCCACCCCGGCGATGGCAGCGGCGGTCTCGAACGCAGGGGGACTGGGAGCGATCGGTGTCGGTGCGACTGACGCGGAAACAGCGAGGCAAATGATCCGTGCGGTTCGGACGGCGTCAGACCGTCCTTTCAACGTGAACGTGTTCTGTCATCGTCCTGCCGTCCGCGACAGCACCCGAGAGGCCGCCTGGCTGAGCCGACTCTCGCCGATCTTCTCCCAGTATGGTGCGGTTCCGCCGAGTGGGCTGCGCGAGATTTACACAAGCTTCGTCGAGGACGACGCGATGCTCGCCATGCTGCTGGAAGAACGGCCGAAGGTCGTCAGTTTCCATTTCGGCATCCCAGCCGCACAGCGAATCGCGGCACTGCGCGAAGCCGGCATTGTCCTGCTTGCCACGGCCACCAATCTCAGTGAGGCGAAAATCATCGCCAGCGCCGGGATCGACGGCGTCGTCGCGCAAGGCTTCGAAGCGGGAGGTCATCGCGGCGTGTTCGATCCCGAGGCACGCGACGATTGTCTGGGAACCTTGGCCCTCACACGCCTCTTGGTACGGGCTCTCGATATCCCGGTGATCGCAGCGGGCGGCATCATGGACGGAGCCGGCATCGCCGCCTGTCTTCTTCTGGGCGCGAGCGCTGCCCAGCTCGGCACGGCGTTCGTCGGATGTCCGGAGTCCGACGCGGACGCGGGATATCGGGCGGCCCTGTTCAGCGCCGCTTCAGAGCATACGGCCATGACAAGAGCGATTTCAGGTCGGCCTGCTCGCTGCCTCGCCAACAAGTTCACGGCCCTTGGGGCTGAAGTCGAAGCGCGAAGCGATTCCGGACTATCCACTCGCATACGATGCAGGCAAGGCGCTGAACGCTGCCGCGAAGACCGCGGGTGAGGCGGGATTCGGCGCTCAGTGGGCCGGGCAAGGTGCACCTCTTGCTCGCAAGATGCCTGCTGCAATGCTGGTCGCGGAACTCCGATCGGAACTGGAGCGAGCGCTCGCGCGTCAAGGCACTCCGAGTGCGGACGAATCGGTTACGAGCTGAGAAGGATCGCGCTATTGGATCTTAAGGCGCGGCATCGACCGGCACGAAGATGCCATTGCTCGTTCAAACTTGCCGTTACGCGGAAGCGCTAAATGGCCTTACGTGTTTCAGGGAGGGCGAGGCTCCGGCCGAGCCCCGTGGGAAAGCGGCTCGCCAGGAGGCTCGCCCTCGCAGATTGGTGTAGCTCGATTTAGCGCGAAAGAGGCCCCAGAACGAAATCAAAAGAGCGGTTCTTTCCCCGACATTCCAGGAGCACTGGAGTCAACGGCCAAATCCCTTCAGGTGGGCCTTATTGGAACCGAGGTCGGGGATACCGGATGAAAAGCGACCCAAGCCCACCACGCGCCGTCTCCCAGACTCTGTGAGCCCATTGAGAACCTTGATTCCTTCGCGTACCACTTGAGAATCTGTCCAGCCGAAGTGTCGCTCGAGACGGCGAAGCATCCGTTCGGTTTCCGGATCCAACCGAGCGTGAATCGTTCGGGGCATGGCAAAACTCCGCGTACTACATTGGCGATAATGTATCAGAGCGACACGTAGCTGTAAAACGGATCGACCGCGCGTTTGGCCTGACCTCCGGCCGGCTGAGTCTCATGAACGATCGATATGTGCCGGCGCCTTGAATCTTCCTGGGGCGATTGCCAGACTATCCGTATACGTGCTGTGCAACGACCAATTTCCACGTTCTCGGCGTGACGTCAAGGCAAGCATGTCGCCGAGGACTTCGACCACGGGCTGACAGGCGGCGTGCATTAATGTCGTTTCCGTTACGAAATCTGCCCGTGATGCAGAACTGGGATTGTCATAGCTGCGGCGATTGCTGCCACCGGATGGAAGGGGTGATCACCGACCTGGAAAAGCAGCGCATCGAAGCGCTGGATCTGGCCAACGACGCCGAGGTTGGCCCCAAGCCGTGGTTCGCCCTCGTCAGTCGGGGCTCGAAAAAAAACTGGAGGCTGGCACATCGGCCTGATGGGGGTTGCGTCTTCTTGACGACCGGCAACCACTGCCGGCTTCAAGAGCGTTTCGGCGCCGACGTCAAACCGTTTGTATGCCGTTTGTTTCCCTATGTTCTCATACCAGCAGGCGATCACTGGCGCGTCGGCATGCGTTTCTCTTGCCCGTCGGCCGCGGCCAATTCGGGTCGCCCGGTGCCCGAAGCAGAAAAAGACCTGGTGCACCTGTCGCGCTTGTTGGAGCAACACGTAGGCAGATCTGCAGACAGTGCGCCGCCGCCCATGCTGCAAGCCGGCCATGAGCTTCCGTGGCCCGATGTCTGCCGGGTCGTCGAGGTGCTGGTGGAGATCGTGCAAGATCGTAGCGATCGTCTGGAACGGCGGCTGCGCAAGTGCTTGGCTGTGGCACGCCTTTGCGGCGAAAGGCCGCTGGACGGCCTGCGAGGCAACCAGGTGAGTAAGTTCTTGCAGGCGGTGCGCACGGCCGTGGACGCGGACGTGCCTCGCGAAGCCGCGGACGTGCCGCCGCCTGACCGGATTCTGGGCGGGGTCGCTTTCCGCGTTTTGCTGGCCGTCTTTGCCCGCAGGGATCGCGACGTGCGCCGGGCCAAAGGCATTCAGAGACGCTTGGGCAGAGTGCTCGCCGGCTGGCGCTTCGCCAGGGGCCGTGGTCGCGTGCCTCGCGTCAACGAGTTTCTGCCGGAAACCAGCTTCGAGGCGGTAGAGCGTTGCAGCGGCGTGCCGCCGGAACTGGATGAGACTCTGGAACGATATTATGTAGTCAAACTTAACTCGCTGCAATTTTGCGGGCCGCCCAACTTCGACTTGCCGCTCTGGGCCGGCCTTGAATCGCTCGTCCTCACGCTGCCCATGATCCTGTGGCTCTTGCGAGCTTTTACCGGCGCGCCTCCGCTGCAAGCGGTGCAGCAAGCGATTCAGCTCGTGGACGATCATTTCGGGGGCGACGCGATGTTGGGCTTGCCCCACATTCAGTATTTGCTGCGTATCATGGCCCAGCGCGGCGAGGTGGAAAAACTCGTGGCCTGGTACAGCCGCTGAGAGCGCCCGCTGCTGCGGCGCGGGGTTGTCGTACCGCAACCCGTTCCCACCACGTCGGGATCCTGCTAAGCTCTCCGCTTGGGCTTGGCCATCTCTCGCCTCGATCGGCTTTTGTTCCATGAATAGACTCACTGCCGGTTCATTTCCTTTGTTTCGCGTTCGAGGCATCCAGGTCTACCTGCACTGGACCTGGCTCGTGGTCGCCTACTTCGAGATCGGGAACCGCGTCAATCGATATGAGTCGATGACGTGGAACGTCATCGAGTACGTATCGCTCTTTGTCATCGTGCTCCTGCACGAGTTCGGCCATGCGCTGGCTTGCCGGCAGGTGGGAGGGCAGGCGAACCGGATCATGCTCTGGCCGCTGGGCGGCGTGGCCTTTGTGCAGCCGCCGCCTCGGCCCGGCGCGCTCTTGTGGAGCATTGTTGCAGGACCACTCGTGAACGTGATCCTGGTTCCCGTCACCATCGTGGCGTATGTGATTGCGCTGGGAGCCGGTTGGCCGGACGTTTACCCTGACTTCGCACACTTTCTGCTTTCCATCGCGGTCATCAATCTTGGGCTGCTCATCTTCAATCTGCTGCCGATTTATCCGCTGGACGGCGGTCAGATTCTCCAGGCCTTGCTCTGGTTCGTGATCGGCCAGGCCCGCAGTCTTATGGTTTCGGGGATCATCGGGCTGGTGGCAGCGGCCGGGATCATCGTCCTGGCGCTTGGTCACCTTCAAGACAGATGGCTAGCTCTGATCGCAGTCTTCGTCGCCTGGCAAGCTTGGCGCGGCTTTCGTCTGGGCGTCAGGTTACAAGGACTGCGGCCGACCCTGGACGCAATGAATGAGGGCATGGCCGCCATGCGAGCGGGGAGGCTCGACGAAGCGGTCGAACTGTATACCAAGGTCATCGACGCCGGCGGCGAAGCCGGTGTGTTGGCTTCGGCGCTGACGAATCGCGGCGTTGTCGAAGGTAAGCGCGGGAACTGGCAAAAAGCGATCGACGACTATCGTGAAGCGCTTCGGCTTCAACCCAATTTGCCCACCGCCCACAACAACCTGGCATGGGTGCTCGCCACCTGTCCCATCGATGCACTCCGCAGCGGACAGGAAGCCGTTGAGCACGCGACCTACGCATGCAAGGCGACAGCTTGGTCCACCCCGAACTGCCTGGGGACGTTGGCCGCGGCCTGCGCAGAGATCGGCGACTTTGACCAGGCCGTGCGCTTGCAGAAGCGCGCGCTCGGCGACCCCGCATACCGGAAAACTTATGGCGAGGCGACCGTGTCCGACCGATTGCGGCGCTATGAGCAAGGTTTGCCGTGCCGTGTGCCGATGCCTGGAGGCTGAAGGCGGGACCTCCGATACGCGCAAACCTGTAACGACCGCGCTCTATGGAGGCTGCCTTCATTTTCTTCGCCCAGCCGCCTGCAGGCGCGCGTAGGCGACGGCCGGGTATAATCAGTAACCAGAAGCGGTCGAGGCGGCGACGAGCCGTTCGGCCGTGTCCGCTTTCAACCCTTATGCGGAGGGAGGAGCCATGGGACTGTCGTGTCTCTTGACAGTGCTGGTGGGCGGCTGGCTTGGCACCGGCAGCGCCGCAGAGTTCCAACCGCCGGTCCGCCTCGAAGCGGGCGGTGTGCCGGTGCGGGTCGAAAGTCCCGGTTACGCTGCGCCCTGCTGGGCCGACATCGATGGCGATGGCAAGAAAGACCTTCTCGTCGGACAGTTCAACCAAGGAAAGATTCGCGTTTACAGGAATCTTGGCGACGGCAAGCTCGCGGCGGGCGAGTGGCTGAAGGCCGAAGGCGCGGCGGCCGAAGTGCCTGGCGTGTGGTGATGCACCAGCTCGACTCCACAGTTTGTGGACCTCGATGGTGACGGCCGGCGCGACATTCTTTCGGGCTCCTACTCCCGGATGGAACAACCCATGGCGGGGCTGTTTCAAGTCCTCTGGGGACAGCCGGACGGCACGTTCAAAAAAGCCGTGACACTGAGCGGTAATGACGTCAAGCCGCTCATCATTCCCGCTGACGGCAACAACGTAATAAAGAATATCTGCACCCGCCCCTTCGCGGTTGACTGGGACGGTGACGGGCATCTCGATCTTGTCGTCGGTAACTTTGGCGGCACGTTCTACCTGTTCAAGGGACAGGGGAAGGGCAAGTTCTTGCCGGAACCCGAGGAGATCAAGGCAGGTGATAAGCCTCTGAAAATCGAGGGTTATCACAGCGATCCGTTCGTGGTCGACTGGGACCGCGACGGAGACCTCGACCTCTTGAGTGGCTCAAGCGAGGGTGGGGTGCAATGCGCCGAGAATCGCGCCGGTCCGGGGAAACCGCCGCATTTGGAGCTCTTTCAACCGCTGATCAAACATGGTCCGCCAGTCGAATTCGGGCAGATTTTGCGCGAAGCGGATCTCAAGGAGCCTCTGAGCTGCACGCGAGTTTGGGTCGATGACTTCAATTCCGACGGCAAGCTCGACGTTCTCGTCGGCGATACGGTGACTCTGATTTCCCCGGCCGATCATCTCACCGAAACGGAGTTCAAAAAGAAGTTCGCCGACTGGAACAAGTCAATTAATGACGCGTCCACACAACTGAATTCAAGAGGCAACGATCAGAAAAAGCAAACGGAGGCGCAGCAGCAAATTCAAAAGCTCTACAGCCAGCGCAGCGAGTTTGTGAAGGAAGACAGAACCGGCTTCGTCTGGCTGTACCTGCAGAAATGACCGCGCGTCCCCTTGCGATCAATGCTTCAGCGCTTCGCCGACGAACTCGAACAACGCCTTTGTGCCGGGATCGTCGGGCAAGCCGAGATCGGCATTGATTTTGTTGTGAGTCGACTCCTGGGCACCGTAGACCCTCGCGGTGACGCCCGCGCTCTTGAGCACGCTCGCGAGGCGCTGCGCCTGTGCGCTGGTGTCGGGATGCCCGGCAACATGCATGATCAAAAACGGAGGAATTCCTTTATCTTTGGCGACATGGGTCACCGCCGAGAAGTCGCGATGCTTCGCCGGGTCGTTGCCGAACTTCTCGCGGTGGCCAAACTTCACTTGCGGCTGACCATGAACCCGACGGCGCGTTTCCGCCGTCTCGATAATGGCCGGCACGTCAAAGGTGTCGCCATCGACGGGCACGCAGCCTTTGATGATCGCCAGTGATAGCCCTTCGGCCTTTAGATAGCGATCGTCGGTGCAGACCAGTGCAGCGAGCTGCGCACCGGCGGAATGGCCCATGATGAAAAGACGCTGTGGATCGCCTCCGTAATCGGCGATATGGTCGTGCACCCAGCGGATCGACTTGGCGATGTCGCGCACGATGGTTTCCATGTCGACTTGCGGCAGTAATCGGTAATTGGTGGAGACAAAGACGAACCCCTTGTCCGTGAAGGCCTGCGGCTTTTTCTCCACGCTCGTCTTGTCGCCCGTCTGCCAGCCGCCGCCGTGAATCCAGAACACGACGGGCAGATTTTTCGCGTGCGAAGGTGAATAAACATCAAGCACCTGTCGCTCGAGCGCCGGTGCCGCATAAGGGAGGTCGCGTTTGACCTCCTGCGCCTGGGCTTCGGTCAAGAGAGCGAAGGCGATGAACAAAAGCGAGGCTTGTTTCACGGTCTGTGTCCTTCGTCCAGGAATGAGCTTCGACCGATCTCGTGGAATCGACATCGGCCTGCTGCGCGCGTCTTGGATCCCGGGATTATGCCGTCCTGCTCGCTGCGATGTAAGGCTGCAACGGCAAAAGTTCGTCGTGAGCGTGTTGATTGCTCATCGATTCCGGCTGCCGGATCGGTGGCGTCGGCGACCCGCTACCGCCGGAACTAATCCAGGGGTGGAGTGATGAAGAGCAGCTCTGGACGCCGCGCAGTTCCCACCGGAACGTTTGCGCAACGGCTCGCTGCGCCGCCCATCTTTTCCGCCTTTGCGAGGGGGTAGACAGGGAGTTCCGGAGCGCGTTTTGCCACGGGAGGCCGCAATCGCGTGAGCGAGTGCTCTGACTTCAGCGCTCTTGTCGGGTTGTCGCCGCATCTTTCTGGACTTCGGCCTGAAATTTCTTGAACTCAGCGCGGGCTCGCAGGGGGGCGAGGTCCGGGTCGGTTTCGAGTCCCTCCCGGAAATTGGCTAGCTGAAAAAGACCGGTCTCTCGGGCTTTGTTCAATAGTTCCATCGCCCTCTTCAAAGAAAGGTCGGCGAGCCGCTCGCGCTCGGCCTTCGATCGCTTCAGATCGCGCCGGCAGTGTTCCGACGCCATGGAATAGAAGCAGGCGGCGTAAAGCGCGGTCATCCCCGATCGCGGGTTCTTGGCGACGGCCTCCTCGGCGAGTGCCTTCGCCGCCTCGTGGTCGCCTCGCACCGCTCGCGAGGTTGCATAGACCGTGGTGATCGAGCGCATCGTTCTCGACAAAAACCGCCACGTCCGGGTGCTCTCTTGCCAATCGCTGGCTCACCGGCCGAATGAGGTTGAACACCTCGTCAACCCGTTCAGCCACTCTGGCGTTCGAGTACGACACGGCGATGAACACGCAGGTGTCAACCAGGTTTGATTGGTATTGAGGCTCGCTGGGATGTTCCTCGACCAGTTTTTCACGGATCTTCAGGGCGGATTCGAGCATGGTCTCGGCTTGATCGAAATCGGTTTTGACACGAGAGAACCCGAGCAAAAGCAACGTTTCGGCTTTCTCGTTCTGGTATTCAGGTTTGTCGGGGGCCTCGGCTTCGAGCTGGTTACAGAGACTCAGACTCTGCTCGAGGATCTTCTCACCTTCAAGGGCAGACTGCTCTATCAGCGCGACGACTTTTGCGAGGCGATTGAGAGTCGCGGCCCGTTCAAATCGAAACTCCAAGGAACCGGGGTACTCTCGAATGAGCTGTTCCCAGGTTGCATCGGCGTTCTCGAACGATTTCCTGGCTTCGGGCGCCTGATTGCTGGCGAGGTAATCATTGCCCAGGGAAACCTCGGCCTTGGCGAAGCCGGCTCGATAAGCGGCGAACCGCGGGTGAGCTCGCGCAAGCTTCTCGAAGATCGCGCGCGCCTTGAGCGAAAGTGGAATGGCCTCGGCGGTCTGGCCGAGTTCCGCAGTGATCTTGGCGAGCTGGAGGTACGTGGAACCGCGCTCGGCCTCGACGCTCGGCTTGGTGCTCGGGTCTTGTACGAACTTCTCGTAATACGATTGGGCCTGCTTCAAGAGGTCTTGACGCAGGCGCTCCAGTCCATGGGCTTTCAATCTGGGGTCGTCGCCGACTTTGTTGAAGAAGCGGTCGACAGCCTCGCGAGCGGTTTGGAAGTGGGCCTCGGCCTCGGCTCGGGCGACCGCTTCGCGCTCGTTGGCAGCTTCGAGCAAGATCGCTGCGGCGGCGAGACTCAGGGTCGCGACCAACAGTGTGGCCGCCGACGCCGTGGCGAGTGTGCGATGGCGGCCGAGCCAGCGCCGTGGCGCCTGGCCCAAGGTTCCGGATAGGCCGTCACGGGTAGGTCGGCGAGATGGTTTCGAATGTCGCTCGCGAGTTCGCTCGCCGACGGGTAGCGATCCGATGGCTTCTTGGACAGGCACTTGAGGCAGATCGCTTCGAGTTCCGGTGCGACCGTGGCGTCACGCCGGCGCGGCGGCTTGGGGGGCTCGTGGATCACGCGCGCGAGGATCGAGGAAGCCGTCGCACCCGCAAACGGCGCCTCGCCCGTGAGGATGTGATACAGGATCGCTCCCAGGCCGTAGACATCGGTTCGCTGGTCGAGTTCTTCGAGCCGACCTTCGGCCTGTTCGGGCGACATGTAGGCCGGCGTGCCCAGGACCGAGCCCTCGAGCGTCCTTTCGCCGGAATCGCCTCGCATCAAGCGAAGCTGCGACGAGTCGGTCGACGACTTCGTGCCAGACCGGGCCGACGATTCCTCGCCGATGAGCTTGGCCAGTCCCCAGTCGAGAACCATGACCTCGCCGAAGTCGCCCATGACGACGTTTCGGCCCTTCAAGTCGCGGTGCAACACGCCGCGACTGTGCGCGTAGGCGATCACCTGACAGACCGCCAGGAACGCGCCGAGCAACTCGCGCAGTTCGAGCGCCGAGCTTTGGCCGGCGAGTCGGCGCTTGTGGTAAAGGTCGACGGCCTCGTTGAGCGTCTTCCCCTTGAGGAAGCGCATGGTATAGAACGGCCGCTGGTCGAGCTGACCCCTCGAAAGCTCATAAACGGGCACGATGCCGGGATGCTGGAGCTGGCAGGTCACGCGCGCCTCGTCGATGAAGCGGGCCTGGGCCGACGGTTCGAGTGCCTGACTGGGGCTCAGCTCTTTGAGGGCGACCTCGCGACCGAGTTTCTCGTCACGCGCCAGCCAGACCCGGCCGACACCTCCCTCGCCGTGGATGTGCATGAGCGTGTATCGCTCGCCGTCTGAAGCGCCAGGGGCAGAGAATTGCTCGGCGAGAACGCGTGCCGGCGGCACGGTGGTCTCGTCGGAATTCGACGGCGATGAGGCCGACAGTCTCGGCTTTTGCCGGGTCGACACGACCAGCGGCATCCGCGACCGTCGACTGGGTTTCCTCCAGGCCATGACGGCAATGCCGGCGCATGGACTGCTCGACTTTGAGACGGTCCTCGGGCCGGAGCCAGCCCTTCTCCATCAAGATATCGGCGAGGATGGCATCTTTCCGATTCATCCATTCGGAGTACGCCCACGCAAGCTGATCTCGATCGATCACCTCCTCCACAACGGCGAGCATCCCGAAAAGCGCGCTTTGGTCATTCGCGCTGGCTCCGTTGTCGAGGGGACCGGCCATGAACTGAAACTCGTTTGGGTGCAATGTCTTTCAGGCCCATAGAGTCATTGAAACTAGTCGTTGCCGCGCACCGTGTCCAGACTCGCTTGAGTGACAGCTCCCGCTCGTCGGATCATTGAATGGCGAGCCGCAGCGGTTCACTGCGGGTTGTCACGGAGTAATCCCGTGAGACGGTTCCGACTTTAACCCGACGCTATTGATCGCGACCACGGTATAGACGTGCTTTTCGCCGGGCGGCGGCGACGTGGCGAGATAGCGCAGCTCTGCCAACGGCAGCGACGGCGTGTCGTGATAGGTCATGCCCTGAAAGAGCGGCCGGCCGAATTTTCCGGTCGGAGCTTGCGGCACCTTCGCCAGCTCTGCCCCGTCGCGAAGCACGAGGAAGCACCTGATGCCGCTTTCAAAATCCGCGGCGGCGTTCCACGTGATTTCGGTCTCTCGCTCCCCTCGGTGCGACGCTTTGACATGAAAAGGCGCGGGGGGTGATGTGGTATCGCCGACGGCTCCCGTCTTGATGTACTCGACCCAGGCCTTAGCCACGGCTTCGTTCGGCAGCCAGACCGACTCGTTCAGAAGCGCGCGGTATTCCGCCGCGGGCACAGCCTCGGTGCCGAACACGGGCGCGAGCCAGGCCAGGCTTGCGTTCATTGGCCTCAAGGCCTGATCCTGACTTCCCTTCTCGGGCAAGCGTTGCGCCAGGCACGCGTCGACGAAGGGAATGGCCAGGTATCGTGAGTCGCCGCATTCGTGGTCGGTGCGAGGATCGGGCGCCAGTCCGATCAAGGCGCCATGTTCTCGGTACTCGCGGAAGGTCGCGAGATTGCCCCACCAGGGACCTCGTTCAAGCCCCTTGGGGTTCTTTGGGAACCGCTTCTCTTCCTTCACGCCCGGGTTGAGCATGATCGGAATCGCATAGCATGCCGCGGGGACTTCGGGCCGTACGAATTCGGGATGCGAGCGATACTGCGCCGCCGAGCCGGATCGCAGCCACATGGCGACGACGCGCTCTGGGTGCATCGTGCTCAGCACGTCGGACCAGATCCCTCCTCCCGAATGGCCCCAAAGAACCCACGGCACGTGCGCCAGCTCCGGATGATTTGACTTCTCGGCCAGAGCGCCGAGGGCTTTGAGAAAAGCCTTCTCCGAGCCGCGCCGGGGTCGAACCACAGCTCGGACCCGCCGGGTGAAAGATCGTTTTGCTCGTGCCGCACGTGATAGCTCGGGCCCAGAAGCGCGCAATCCCACTTCTGGGCCAGCGCTTGCCAATGTAAGTCATAAGCGGCTGTGCTACCTTCGATGGAAGCAGTTGTTCCGGCGCCATGCTGGTGCACGATCAAGCCGCGGAGCACCTTCACGCCGTCGGGAACCCAAAGCGTGTAGGTAACCACGATCGAGAGCTCCCCCTGTACGGTCGAGGGGGGATAATCAACCTTCACGTACCGGCCGATCCCGACTTGCGGTCCGTCGCTCGGGGCAACATTTTGGCGCGAGCCTTTTGGTCCTTGCCGGCCGACGATGAAATCCACCACCGGCCTCGAGTCCTGGGGCCCCATCGGGTAATGTCCCGCTCCGTCCTGTACGATCACCGTCATCGAGGCGCCGAGCTCCTTGAAGCGCTTCTCGGCTTCGCGTGTGTGGCTCGCGAACAGCGGATCCAGGCTGCCGCAAACGTGCAATGCGGGGACGCCGGCCTTGGCCAGGGCGGCTAGACCTTCGAGCGGCTGTGCCTTGGTCATGGTGCAGCGGAGCCGCGGGTTTTCGGCGTAGATGCACGAAACTTTGTCGGGATTGGCGATGGCCCAGGCGTAGGCTTCACCGGCGGCGCCGCCGGCTCCTGCGAGCACGGGTTTTCTGGAGAACCCGTGTCTGATGAGCAGGTCGTACACGGCATTCCAGCTCAATAGCGACGGCCCGTCGGCGTTGTATGGCACGGGGCCCGTGACGATGTGGAACCCTTGTTCCAGCAGAGCGACGCTCGACAATCGCGTCTCGGTCGACGTAGTCGGCACGGTAGACCCAGGGCTTGCCCGCGGCAATCGTCTTCGGGACGATCACGGTGATCGATCCCTCCACGCCGCTTAAGCCGAACGTATAGCGATCGAAGCTTGGGCTAAACCACGGTCCCCGGCAGGTGATGTAGTTTCCTTCGCTGGGGAAATAGCGGTAGGCGTTTTCCCGGCTGTAGAACGACGACTTCGAGATTCTGCCGCTTGCGTATGGAGGTGGATTGCTTCCAATCACCGTAACGTGTTGCGAAATGAAGTCGGCGATTGGCCCGGCGTCACGCAAGCTGTGCGGATGATGACCCACCCCTTCCTTGATCATCACCGAGATCCGTCCGCCGAATTGCTGGTAGATGTTTTCGATCGATGATGAAACCCGCCCCAGCAGGGGGTCGATGCTGCCGCAGACATGCAAGAGCGGCACGTCGGCAGCGGCAAGGTCGCCCAGTTTCTTGAGGACGTCGGCATTGACTCCGGGATTGTCGGCGTAGATGCACGAGACCCTGCCAGGGTTGGCCGTCGCCCAGGTATACGCGTATTCTCCTCCGCGGCTCATGCCGACAAACGCCGGCTGCGGTGAAAGCCCGTGTTTCTCCGTGAGGAAGGCGTACCAGGCGTCCCAGGTCTTGCCGGGTTTCAAGGTGGCGCTTGCAGAAATATAAGCGACATGGAAGCCGCGCCTGAGCAATTCCACCTCGGTCTGCGGCTGGTGGTCCCAGTAGCAGCCGCGCCACGACCAGGGATTGCCCAGGGCGCGCCTGCTCGGCACGACAATGACGCAGCGCCGCTTTCCCTTCGGAGGGTCCTTGATTCCGAATCGCTCGTCTTGGCCGCGTGCAAACGGCTGGATCTCGTGCGTCACTTCGTCCATCAGGTAGTCAAAACGGTCGAAGCCGTCGTGCCAGGACGTCTTCTCGCCTTCGAAGGGTTGATAATCGTCGGCCGCCGCGGCGCGCGGCGGTCAGAAGACACACGGCGGCGAGGAGGATCAGATCCGGAACGAGCTCGCGATTTGAGTGGATTTTCATAACGGCCTACTTTGACCCCCAGATGTCCTTGATCGTCTCCTCGGTATTGAACCCGTGAGGGCAGGCGTCGCTCTTGGTGTTGGCCCAGTACCAGCGCGGAGAGTCGGGTTTGCCGGGGGACATGACCCGACTTCCGGGCATCTCGAGGTGGCCGTTCTGGTCGGTCTTCCGCACCCAGTTCCAGGCGTAGCGAAGCCATTGGTTACGCTCGGTCTCCGGCAGGAGTGCAAACCAGGTGATTTCATCCCAGCCCCAGATGAAGGGCGATTTGCTGGGCTTTCCCGGATTGCTTCGGCCGAAATTGTCGAATTCGACCAGGAAGGGGAGATGGTCGCACGACCAGCCGCTCGGGGCGATTCCGCCCCGGCTCCTCAGGAAGATTGAGTCGGAATAGCCGACCTTGAGCAACCCTTCGTAGGGCTTGTCGGCGACCCCGACGATGCGCAGGGGAAACGAATGGAAGTCGAAGAGGAGCTTGCCGTCTTCCACGTAGCCTCCGGTCGGCGTGTGGGCGTCGCAGAGCAGAAAATGCCTTCGAGCGTGCTTTCGTGCATAGGAGCGGGCCAGGGCGAGCATGTCGATCCAGTGCGCGTGGCCCGGGTCGTTCTTGTCCATGAGCCCGACCTGGCCGAAATGGATGGCCTCGATGCCGACGTCGATGTAGCTGCTGGCCAGAAAGTAGAACCACATTCGCGTTTCCAGCCGGCTCATGTCGGGGACCGACCCGCCGCGGCCCCAGTGGTTCACGAAGCGGCCGCTCTCATAGAGCATGTCTTGGTAGCGGAAGTTTCGTTTCTCGACGGGCTGTCGAAAGTCGACGAACACGTGCTCCGGCACCGCGACGGATTCGACGCCTGGGGTCACGATCTCGAACGCCGCGGCCTGAAGGATGATCTCGGGATCGGCCCGGTGGAGGGCCTCGGCATAAGGCCGCGCCGTCCGCAGGAAGCCGGCAAGGTTGCGCTCTTGCCCCCAGACCATCAGGGCCCGGCCCACGAGCTTGGCCTTGGTGCTCTTGATCAGGCGCAGGTTATCGCGAGGATCGACGCCCCGGCTGTTCCGCGGTTGGCTCAGGTCGTCGTGCAGCAGCTCGGTGAAGGAGATCGAGCGATCGAGGTAGTTCTCCAGAACCGCGCGCGGCATCGACGAATCGAAGTGAAAGTCCTGGGCCCAAGCCGGAGTGGCCCAAAGGAGCATCGAGACGGCGACGCGTATGCGCACCAGGCGCTGGTCGGAAGTAAGTACGTTGGAATCATAGCGCTCTGCGGCGACGGTAATCCGCGATTCTGACGCAGTCAAGGTGTCGGGATGACCGTCACCCGCACGGGGCCGCGGCGACCACCTATTGAGCCGTCAGCCGGTGCGGCACCGGGAGACCTTCGGTCTGCCCCTGGGCGGGGTCGGAGACCCGCGCCCAACAATCCGCACCGGGAAACCTGCGGTCTGGCCCCTGGGCGGGGTCGGAGACCCGCGCCCAACAATCCGCACCGGGAGACCTTCGGTCTGCCCCTGGGCGGGGTCGGAGACCCGCGCCCAACAATCCGCACCGGGAGACCTTCGGTCTGCCCCTGGGCGGGGTCGGAGACCCGCGCCCAGCAACCCGTCAATTAAAGCTTCACGGGCCACTAGCCGCGCCCTTCGAGCAGCCAGGTGGTCGCCGAGCCTCCGAAATGCGAGCGACCGCCAAGATCGGTCATTTCGCCTGTCGCTCACCGGCCCTCCTTTCGATGATGGTATAATCGATGACCTGGCTGCTCTACCCGCGATCCGTTTCGTTTGTTTAAAGCATACCGGTTGACGGAGTCCGGCGCCGAGCGGCTTCGCCGCGCGCGTCCCGACGTCGCGGTGTTCTTGCAGTAGAGCCGGGGTTCGACCGGCGTCTGTCTGTGACTCGGAGGCTAACTGTCATCACTTACAGGGAATCGAAACGGCGGCTGTTCTCCGCGGCTTTGGTCGCCGCGCTGGCGAGCGGGATGCTCGGCCTTCTGCTCCTGCCAGACCGAACGGCCGCAGGCGAGTTCCAACCCAACGAGCTCAAGTTCGGGTCGGTGCGCGTCGGTGCAACCGTCGAAGGCAGCGTGCGTATTTTCAGGGACACGGCGAATGCAAACGGGCTGGCGATCAAGGTCGAGTCGCCTGCGTTCGTACGGGTCGAGGACATCAAGCTCTTAAAGCATTTTGTCGAGCAAGGAGGGCGGACGATCGTGGCAGCGAATGCCTTCTTCGTCGGCACGGTTGCGAAGGCCAATGAATTGCTGGTCCCTTATGGTCTGCAAATGACGGACACCGAATCTCGCGACCGGCACGAGTTTGAGATAGGGGCAGCCGAGATCACCGATGATGCACTGACCCACGGGGTGAAAGCTCTGTACTTCCATCGTCCATCTCCCGTCGCGGTCACGGACTCGAAAAGAGGAAAGATCCTCGTCGCTGCTCCCGGCTTCCCCGGACAAGGATTCGTCGCTGTCGCGCACGCGGGCCGGGGAGAGGTCATCGCGCTGGGGGACTCACTCTGGTGGCATTGGGCCGCCCACGACAATGCGAGAGGTTCGGACGGTGTAGTGTTGCTGAGGAACCTCTTGGAGAAATCGCAAAAGCGGAAGTGAGCGGCCGCGGCGTATGGCCATGGGCTAGACACCCGTTCCTTCAAGCGCCACCCGTGGATCAGAAGTGCGGCGAGGTGACCGATGCGGCGGCTCTCGATCCTTAGCCTGCTAATTCTCGTCGTCCTGTTCGCGATCGTCTTTGCGCTCTTCGCGCGGCTTCACGAGGAGGCCTTGTTCTACGTCTCCGGCCCGATCTTGGGCGCGATGCTCGCCGGTTTAACCTACCCGCGTGACCGGGCGGCTTTGATCACGGGCGGGGCCATCGGTGGCTTGTGCCAGGGGATTCTCGCGGTCATGGCTTTCAAGCGGGGATATATCTTTCCCGACTTTGGGGCGCTGACCGGTGTGCTGTTTCTGGCAAACCTGGCAGTCCATTTGGCGGCGGGGCTCGGATTCGGGACGCTACTCTATCTCGCGTTCCGCTGGGCGCGTCCGCGGAACTTGACGAGCGAGTCGTAGGCGGTCTACAGTCGGGAGCTACCGATTCACGGTCTGCATCGCGTGTGCGTGATACCGATGAGCCTGACGTCGAGCGCGCCCAAGTTCTCGTTAAGGTACAATAGCCTTTTGGTCCCGGGGATCGGAACGACGTCCGGCCCTCGGGCGAGCGCGCAGGCGAGCGCGAACTGATTTGGCGTGCAGCCCTTGGTACCGGATATGACCTCGAGCGCTGGCGCTTCGCGATCGTCTGTCGAGCGAGCGGCTGTTTCGTTTGAGCCTCATCCGGCTATACTGATCATGGAAATGAGGGCCGTTTATTGAGGGAATGCCATGGCAACCGCGCTGCCTCCCGAAACCGAACTTTCGCCGACCCCTGAATGGAAAGACGTGCTAGAGGAGATTTTGCCGCGCCAGGGCGAATGGAGCGAGGAAGAGTACCTCGTTCTGACCGATCACCGCAACCGGCTGGTCGAGTTCACCGACGGACTCCTTGAGGTCCTGCCCATGCCGACGGACAAGCACCAAGCGATTCTCGGGTTCTTGTACCTGGCATTTCTTAACTTCATAGAGCCTCGAGGCGGGAAGGTGCGCTTTTCGCCGTTACGCCTGCGGATTCGACCGGGCAAGTTCCGCGAGCCCGATCTTCTGCTGATGCTTTCGGCCGCGGATTCGCGCCGGCAAAACCGATTCTGGCTCGGCGCCGACCTCGCTCTCGAAGTTGTCAGCGAAGATAAGCCGGAACGGGACCTCGTTGACAAGCGAGGCGACTACGCCGAGGGCAGCGTGCTGGAATACTGGATCGTCAATCCGCTCGCGGAAACGATCACGGTTCTCCGGTTGCGCGGGGACACGTATGAAGAAGCCGGGACTTACCGGCGCGGGGAGTCGGCGTCATCGGAATTGCTCGCGGGCTTCTCGGTCGCCGTTGCGGCGACGTTCGATGCGAATTGATTGAGTGAAGATTCCAGGAGCCCAACCATGCCATACGATGATGCCCAGATTGTCGGCTATCTGCGCCAAGCTCACAGCACGCCGCTTCTGACCGAGCGCGAAAAGCACCTGGTTGGCGTGGCCGTGACAATGACCCGCGGGTGCCAGGTCTGCACCAGGAACCGTATCGAGAAGGCGCGGGCGATCGGTATCGGCGACGACGTGCTGAACGCGCTCGTGAATGTCGTGTCGTCGGTCAACGCGGGGGTCTCCGCGGCCACGGCGCGCGAGGGGTTTCGCGTGGCCGATGCGGCCGCCGCCGAGCAAGCGTGCGGAGATCTCTGCAGTGCGGACGGGAAATGAAAAACGTCGGAGAGGCGTCCCCACCTGGGTGACCTCAACCGCTCTCCCTCGCTCAAGCGAAAACGAATGCCGAGTAAAGTACGACCGGCATGACAATCCAGCAGACTCCCAATACGCGGCCCATCGCGTCGTTCCAACCGGGCTCAGCTTTCCACCAACCGTTGAACCAGAGGATCAGCCACGCACCCGCGACGCTTATGCCGATGGCGGGCGAAAGTGCGAGCGCGAAAGTGTGCGGCGCGGTCTCCGCGAAAGATGCTATCACGGCTCCTTCCATGAGCTGGACAATCGCGATACAACACGCCACAAATCCAGGCTGCGTGCATACGCGAGGGAAGGCGGGTATGGGCCGCCTCAGTCGAAGCGGAAGGAAGGCCGCCGTCAGCGCGGCAACACAAGAGAAGACGGCGGCGTGACCACGCTCGATCGCGTAAAGGAGATGGTCTCTCGGAGAGATCAGCCGACGAGGATAGCCTTGAGAGAGAGCGACCCTCGCAATCGCAAGGCCGACTGCCATTGCCGCCACCAGGATCATCGCGTCCCAGAGGTGAAAGCGCCGGCGATCTTGCCCACCGGTCGCGGGGACTTCGTCTGAGTGATTCATTCGAGATGAGTCGTCATCCTGTGCCGGCTCTTGCGATGAGCTCGTTCTAGCAGGTGCCATGGCCTGCAAGTTATCTTTAGACAGTGCGCACGGAATTCAGTTTCATCATATCCGGCGCTGAACCGAAAAGGAGCAAGCAAATGGGCAGCACTTGGCGGGGGGTCTTGCCGGCGGCCACGACTCAGTTTCAAGCCGGACCAGGCGCTCGATGTCGCCGGCGACGCTGACGCACCTCGACCAGATGATCGAAGCCGGGGTTCACGGGCTGATCATGCTGGGGACGGTCGGCGAGAACTGCTCGCTCGAGTACGAGGAGAAGCTCGAGGTCTTGCGCGCGACCGTGCAGCACGTGGGCAGGCGCGTACCCGTTTTGAGCGGGGTCGCCGAGTACACGACCGCGCTGGCCTGCCGGTTCGCCGAGGACGCGCAGCGGATCGGCGTCGACGGGCTGATGGTCCTGCCCGCTATGGTTTACAAGTCCGACCCGCGCGAGACGATCGCACACTTCCGCGCCGTCGCGCAGTCGACCAGCTGCGAGATCATGGTCTACAACAACCCGGTGTCGTACTCGGTCGATATCACGCCCGAGATGTTCGTCGAGCTGGCGGACGAGCCGACCTGGTGGCGATCAAGGAATCGTCGGAAAACGTGCGGCGGATCACTGATCTGAAGAACCTATGCGGCGATCGGTACACGCTCTTCTGCGGGGTCGACGACCTCGTACTCGAGAGCCTGCTCTTGGGCGCAAGCGGCTGGGTCTCGGGCCTCGTGAATGCGTTCCCCGCCGAAAACCGGCTGCTGTGGGACCTGGCGACCAGCGGGCCGCTGGGACGAGGCGCGCGAGGTTTATCGCTGGTACACGCCGCTCTTGCACCTCGATACTCACGTCAAGCTGGTACAGTACATCAAGCTGGCGCAGCAGGAATGCGGCCTGGGCTCGGAGACGGTTCGTGCTCCGCGGCTGCCGTTGGTGGGCGAAGAGCGCGAGCGGGTGCTGGCGATCATCAGGCGCGGGATTGCGACGCGGCCGAAGCGGCCGGCCAGGGTAGGAGCAGTGTGACGTGAGTCGCCGACCTGTGTTTCTCCGAAGGTGCCATTCGTGCAGCGAATCTCGGTGATCGACACTCACACCGGCGGCGAGCCGACGCGGGTGGTGATCGCGGGCGGGCCTGAGCTGGGCGACGGCACGATGGCCGAGCGCCTGGCCGTCTTTCGCGACCGGCACGACACGTTTCGCTCGGCCGTCGTCAACGAGCCGCGCGGGTCGGACGTGATGGTCGGCGCGATCCTGCGTGCCGCCGTCGATCCCGACGTGCGCGGCCGGAGTGATCTTCTTCAACAACGTCGGCTACCTCGGCATGTGCGGCCACGGCACGATCGGCGTGGCCGTCGCACTGGCGCATCTGGGCCGGATCGGGCCGGGCACGCACCGGCTCGAGACGCCGGTCGGCGTGGTGACGATCACGCTCGAAGGGCCCAACACCGTCACGATCGACAACGTCGAGAGCTATCGGCTCGCCAAGGACGTGAGCGTGGCCGTGCCCGGGCTGAAGACCTACGTCGGGCGACGTCGCCTGGGGCGGCAACTGGTTCTTCCTGGTGCAGGACCATGGCGAGACGCTGGACGTGGACAACGTCGAACGGCTGACCGACGTGACCTGGCGGATTCGCCAGGCCCTTGCATGCGCAAGGGATCACCGGCGCCGGCGGCGCGGAGATCGACCATATCGAGCTCTTCGGGCCGCCCAGCCTTGCCTGAGGCCGACAGCAAGAACTTCGTGCTCTGCCCCGGCAAGGCGTACGACCGCTCCCCCTGCGGCACCGGCACCAGCGCCAAGCTGGCGTGCTTGGTCGCCGACGGCAAGCTCAAAGAGGGCGAGATCTGGCGGCAGGAAAGCATCATCGGCAGCGTGTTCGAGGGCTCGGTGCGGATCGTGGACGGGCGCGTCAGGCCTCGAATTCGTGGGACGGCCTATGTCAATGCCGAGTCGACCTTGATCATTGACCCGGCCGATCCGTTTGCCCTGGGTATTCGACCATGAGCGACGAGTGCGACCGACCGCACGGTGCGTCGTGATCGGCGGCGGCGTCATCGGCACGGCGTGCGCTTATTTTCTGATGCGAGCGGGCTGGCAGGTGACGCTGATCGAGCGCGGGCAGAGTCGGCCGCGGCAGCTCGCACGGCAATTGCGGCCTGGTTTGCCCGAGCCACATCCTGCCGCTGGCCGAGCCGGGGATGGTCGCCAAGGGAATAAAGAGCCTGTTTCAGCGCAATTCGCCGTTTGCGATCAAGCCGCGGTTCGACCCGGCGCTTGTGGTCGTGGCTGTTGCATTTCGCCGCGCGGTGCAACGAGCGCGACATGATCGACGGCCGGGCACGGGATTCAGCCGCTGCTCGATTCGTCGATGACGCTCTACCGCGAGCTGATCGAGCGCGAATCGACTCGATTGCGAGTTCGAGACGCACGGGCTGTTGTTTGCGTATCGGTCGAAGGAGGCGATGGAAGCCGTACGCGGCGACGGACCGCTTGATGAGCGAGGCGTTTCACTGCCCGGCCCGGCGGTACGACGGCGACGCCGTGCGTCGAGCTCGAGCCTGCCCTTCGGCCCGGACTGGCCGGCGGCTGGTACTACCACGACGATGCCCAGCTTCGGCCCGACAAGCTCATGCTCGCCTGGCGCCGCGTGCTCGAAGCCGGCGGAGTGACGATTCGCGAAAACTGTGGGTTCCAGGGATTTCGAGCTGCGAAATGGCGCGTGCCGTCGCCGCCGAGACCGCAGCAGGGTGAATTTGCCGGCCGACGACGTTCGTCGTCGCGGCCGGTGCGTGGACGCCGCTCTTGAACGAGCACCTCGGCTGCGCGAGTGCCGATCCAGCCGGGCAAGGGATATAGCCTCACCATGCCCCGGCCGGCGAGCTGCCCGCAGCATCCCGCTGATTTTTCCCGAGACCCGCGTGGCCGTGACTCCGTTTCAGTCGGGATACCGGCTGGGCTCGACCATGGAGTTTGCCGGCTACGACGAATCGATCCGCCCGGAGCGGCTCCAGCTCCTCAAGGACGGGGCGACCGACTATCTGCGCGAGCCGTATTGCGAGCCGGTGCAAGAAGAGTGGTTCGGCTGGCGGCCGATGACGTACGACAGCCTGCCGATCATCGACCGCAGCCCGCAAGTATGACAACGTCATGATCGCCGCGGGCCACAATATGCTCGGCCTGTCGATGGCGCCGGCGACGGGCAAGCTGGTGGCCGAGCTCCTGGAAGGAACGGCTCCGCACATTGATCCGGCGCCTTATCGAGTCAGCCGATTCTGAGGGCATCGTATATCGGGGGGCCGGTCCCGGAAGCGTTCGTTGAACCGACCGCCATCGGCGCCGCCATTCTTGATATGCCCCTGTTCCTTACGGAAGAAGTTTACATTCCACTGCCTTTGGAAGCGACGTATCGGTCGGCGTGGGATGACGTGCCGGAGTTCTATCGTGACTTACTGAGGTCGCCGTCTTCGTGAAGCATCAGAGCGGCCTCCGCAGCCATTCGAGCCATTCGGTGGTAATCACCCACGGCTCCGGGGGAAGCGTCGCTGCGTCAAAGCGATCGATCGCTTCGTGGGGAGTGGTCGGCGCAGGCGTGTCGGACCAGCCGCACGAATGGATCAGCGAGCCGATAAGCCGGCGCGGATCGACACCGGCTTCGCGCAGGGTCGCCAGTTTCAGCGAGCCGTCACGCTTGGCCAGGCGGCGGCCGTCGGCGGTGACCGCCAGCGGGACGTGGCCGAACTGGGGTGCGGGCCGGCCGAGCCGGCGATAGAGCAGGATCTGCCGCGGCGTGCTGGGCACGAGGTCGGCGCCTCGGATGACCTGGTTGACCCCCATTGCATCGTCGTCGGCCACGACGGCGAGCTGGTACGAATGGCCGACGTTCTCGCGGGCCACGATGAAATCGCCGCCCAGTTGACCCGGGTCGAGCTCGACGCGGCCGAGAAACAGGTCGTCCCAGCGCGACCGGACCGCGCGGGACGCGAAATCGCCAGGCGAAGGGCCGATCGCCGAGCGCCGCGGGCATCGGCTGCCGCGCGGCCGGCGCAGGTGCCCGGGTACGTCGGCCCTTCGTCCTCGGCGTGCGGCGCGCTGGCGGCGCGCTCGATGTCGGCCCGCGTGCAGGTGCAGGGATAGACACTCTCAGCTCGCCTTCAGGCGCTCGAGGGCTGCGTCGTAGAGCGTTGAGCGCTCCGACTGGATGTAAGGGGCCGACGGACCCCCCACGTCGGGCCCCTCGTCCCAGTCGAGGCCGAGCCAGCGCAGATCGACATGGAGCAAGTTAACGGCCTCGGGGCGAACCCGCCTGCGATCGAGGTCCTCTATTCGAAGGATGACCCGCCCGCCGGTTTGCCGCGCGGCCAGCCAGGCGATCAGGAACGTGCGGGCGTGCCCCAGATGCAGGCCGCCGGTCGGCGACGGGGCAAGACGGCCCGGACAGGCTGATGCGATCCCGGCCTTTGCCCGCTCTCGATCATTGCGCGATTGACCCACGATCGGTGCGATGCTCGGCGCGCCATCTCAAGGTTCGACTGGTCCGCAATCGCACGATCGGCTCTAATGAGTGGCGCGAGCGGTCGCGCTGGTTGCCCTGTCGGCAGGAGAAGATCGGCGGGGCGTCGCGACCATGATTCGATTTTCCAAGGAGCGACTCACCGTGGATCGCCGAGCTGAAACGAACGGCCAAGGGCGTCATCGACAAGATCCTCCATCTACGAGACTCTCTTTGACTTCGGCGAAAAACAAGCGCGCCGCGACGCGCTCGAGCAGGAGATGAACGGCCCGACATTCTGGAACGACCAGGAGAAGGCCAAGGGGGTCATCCAGGAGCTCAAGGGCCTCAACACGGTCTTGAAGCCGTTCGAGGCTCTGATCCGGCAGGCCGACAACCTCGAGGCCTCGATCGAGCTGGCCGAGGAGGCCGAGACCGACGAATTCGACGACGAGATCCGGGCGGCCTGCAAGCAGGCCGAGGCGGATTTCGACGCATTCGAGTTCCGCTCGATGCTCAGCGGGCCCAACGACCACTGCAACGCGTTCGTGACGATCCACGCCGGTGCGGGCGGCACCGAGGCGTGCGACTGGTCCGAGATGCTGTTGCGCATGTACCTGATGTGGGCCGAGTCCAAGGGGTTCTCGACCGAGATCACCGACCGCGAGGACGGCGGCGCGGCCGGAATCCAGGAGGCGACCATCCACATCAAGGGCGAGTACGCCTACGGCTACCTCCGCGGCGAGACGGGCGTCCATCGCCTGGTGCGGATCAGCCCGTTCGACTCCAACGCGCGGCGGCACACGTCGTTCGCGTCGGTCGACGTCTTGCCCGAGGTCGACGAGACGATCGACATCGTGCTCCGCGACGAAGACCTGAAGCGCGACGTGTTCCGCTCGGGCGGGCCCGGCGGCCAGCACCAGAACAAGACCGAGTCGGGCGTGCGGTACACGCACCTGCCCACGGGCGTCGCCGCCGAGTCGCGCAGCGAACGCTCGCAGCACAAGAACGACGCCAACGCCCTGGCCCTCTTGAAGGCCAAGCTCATCCGCATGGAGGAAGAGAAACGCGAGGCCGAGTACGCCAAGAAGTACGACGAGAAGGGCGAGGTCAGCTTCGGCAACCAGATCCGCTCGTACGTGCTCCAGCCGTACCAGATCGTCAAGGACCTGCGGACCGATCACGAGGTCGGCAACCCGCGCGCCGTCCTGGACGGCGAGATCGACGGCTTCATCGAGGCCTACCTGCGGATGAAGCTCGCCAAGGGAGGCGCAGACCTGGTCAAGGCGCGATAAGCGTGTCAGGTCGATCGCAGCCCGAATTCACCTACGACCAGAGCGACGAGCAAATCGTCATCTCGGGCCCGGGGCTCATGGCGCACTTTCACCAAGGCCGGCGACCGCTGGACTCATCGGGTGCGGCTTCCGGGCGAAATCCCTCGGGTCGTTGCTCGATCGGTCGAGAGCGACCCCGACGCGGCGATCCCACGCAGAGTCGTCAGCCCGGTCTACCAGGAAATTCACCACCATGAGGTCCCCGGCCAGCCGGGATGTTGCCTGCTGTTGACCGGCCGGTTGTTTCAGCACCACTTCTCGGCGGCGTTCCGCTTGCGACGCGGATGACGACGGAGCCGGTGCGCTGGTCGTCGGACTTCGACGTCGCCGATCGCTGCCGCGCACCGGTCGAGAGCCTGGCAGCGACGTACGTCGTGCTGGCTCGACCGGCGCGCTGGTCGACGCGAGTCCGACCATGATCGCCTGGAGCGTCGGCGCGGAGACCCGATGGCCGGCTCGAGCTCTGGCCGACGCGCCCGCGACGCTGGCCCTGGCCGAGGCAGGCCGGCAGGCGACGCGCGTGCAAGCCCTCGCCGCGTCGACGTCGGACGGTTTCACCCATCGATTTCGCTATCGTTGGCGCTGGACGAGCGTCTCCGGATTGACGCGATAGACGGCGTAACGCCCCTCGACGTGCAGCAACTCGAGCGGACTGGCCGCGGACGGTTGGAGCGAGTGACCAGACTCACCGCGCGGGACCGCGGCGATGACGTAGTCGGCTCCTTGCCGGCAGCCAGGGCCGCCTTGTCGGCGTCGCTCTGCGCCTCGTACCGCGATTCGAACTCATGGCGATGGTTCACATAGGCACGCACGAATTCGGCCGGGCTGCCGTGGAAATCGACGTGATCCTGAAACCGCGCGAACCAGTCGGCCAAGCCCACGCCGTCGTAGGGGCTGGCCGCCCGGTTGAAGGCCAGGCTCCGTCGCGACCAGAGGCGGAACGTCTTGGGACCGGGCGGTCCGATGAACCGGGCGCTTGCGGCGTGTGCTCGCGACACCAAACGGCCAGGCGCTCGATGTCGTCGAGCGGCACCGCGAGAACCGGCAGCGATTGATCAGGCCCCATGCCAGCGGATAAGACCACCGGCAGCCGTAATAATCGGGCGGCAGCGCCGCGACGAAGAGCGCCGCGGCGGGAACGATCCAGGCCGCCAGAGCGGCCGCGCAGACGCCGTGGCGTCCAGTCCAAGCTCCAACGAAGGAAGTAACCACGTTTCCTCGCTCGCTCGATGAACACGACCGCCAATCCAAGACCAAGTGTCGCCAAGAGCGGAATGTGTCCGTACTCGGTGTCGTGATGTCCAAGGAAGTTCAACCCGGCCGCGATCATCAAGAGCCAAACCGTCCAGTCGACGACCGACCATGTTCGGCGCCTCGGCAAGAGGATACGAATCGACTCGGTGGCCGAGACGGCTAGCTCTGCTGCCGTCGTCACGACCAGCAACCAGTCGCCGGTGAGCGCGACCGGAAGCAAGATCGCGCGCATTCGCGCCAGCGCGTCGCCCCGCCGCCAGAGAGCGACCAGCCGCCCGGCGAGCATCACCAGGGCGATTCCACGCGCCAGCGTCGCCATGCGGAAGGGCTGAAAGATCGTAACCCGCACGTGATGGCGGAACTCAATCACGTACCACGCCGCGCTCAGGCCAACCAGGATGGTCGCCAGCGTGAGAACCAGACGGCGCTTCGCGAACGCCGGTTCGCAGGTTGCAGATTGCGGTCGGGATTCCGGATCCGCATCTCCCGTGAAGTTGGCAGAAAGCGCCCTTGGCCGGGCGAGTGGCGCGAGCGCGAGCGCGGCGAGGGCAAGGTAGCAGCTCCACGCCAGCCACTGAGGCATCCGCCACAGGTGCGGCAACATGTGTTGGGGGCTCTGCAGCTCGACGCTCAAGAGCCAGAAGAGGTTGTCGGGCATCGTGTGCTGCAACGATGAGCCGGCCGAGAAGTTGATCGCCAGACCCGGCACGACCGCCAACGCCAAGGCAGGAGCGCCCGAGATTGCCATCGAGATGCTGACTCTGGTCCAACGATGGAGCACACACCAGATCGCTCGACTCGCCGCGAGAACCATCGCGAGCTGCAAGCCGGCGGAGGGATGAACCAACGTGGCGAGCCCGATCAAGACTGCCGAGCGCCAGGGCGCACGGTTGGGCTCGGCGACTGTTTCTGCGAGCGCCAGCCAACCCGCGGCGAAGGCCATCAACCGATCGAGCAGCATCGCCTCGAACAGGTGGTTGGTGCCGATGTTGCCGGCCTTGGCGCTGAGTAACAAGCCCGCGGCAATCACGCCGACAAATGAGCCCGATTCGGGCACGACGGCGCGCGCCAGGCGATCGATTCCCCGGCAGGTGGCGGCAAACGTCAGCGCGAAAAGCACGAACAATCCGGCCGACAGACCCAGCGGACGCGTCACAAGGTCGAGTACCCAGAGCGAGCCGCGATGAGGGTTGAACGCGGTGAACGCCGCGACGAATGGGTCGGCGGCGAGAACGCTCGGATCTTGCTCGTGCAGGAGCAATGGCAGCCGATAGGCCTGATCGCCGTCGTAGCTGTGGTAGCCGCGCAGGCTCAGGTACAGACCGAGAATGATGACGTACACCAGCCACCGCGGCGGACCGTGGCCGGCGCGGGGGCCAGGCGGCGCGGCCCCTGCCATCGTTGGGCTCCTTCCCGGCAAGCTCCGTGACGTCGTAAAACCCGCCAACTCGCGGCGTGACCGCGAGTGTGCCGCCGCGCGGCCGGGCGGTCAACATCAGTTCGGGTTAGCCCGCGCCTTGAGCTCAGCCTTGATTTCCGCCACGGTTTTTTCCAGGTCCTGCAGTCCCGGCTCGGGTGCCGGGCTCTTGGCGCGGATGTGGTACCCGCGGCATCGCCGGCTCGATTCGCACTCGACACATTCAGTTCTGGGTCGCGGTTCGCTGTGCGCACCTCCGGCTCGCCATCGCGGTCTTGCGAGGCTGGCGACTCCAGAGCGCGCGCTGGGATTCTGAAGCCCCATTCGCCGCACGCAGCTCACGAAATGCCGCACCGGACGGGAAGCCCAGATCCGCGCAGCCGGCCGGTACTCGTCGTTGCACTTCATCGCCCAAGACGTCTTCACCTGCTCGTCGGCCCACGCGACCATCTTGATCTGGTCCGTCCCATAGTTCTGAATTCCCGCCGCGGCGAACGCCGCGATTAAGAACCCTTTCACGGCTCCCACCAAGAATCCGGCAAACTGGTCATTTCGGCTCGACTGGGTCAGGCCGGGAATCTCGGGCCTTCGGGTCATCTTGATCACCAAGGTCACGAAACCCACGAGCACGACATAGGTTAAGGCCGCCGAGACCCACCACATCAGCCGGTCGACGAACTCAGCGTCGACCGAACTCAAGTAAGAAAGAACGTAGGGCTTGGCGCGAGCGCACCAGGTCAGCCAGGTACACGCATGCAATCAATGAACCGATTCGTACGGTTTGGCTGACGAAACCCTGCATCCAGCCGCGGATCGCAGCCAGTACGATGATGGCACTTAATGCCAAGTCCAGACCCATTTTCGCCCCCCTCGCGACGCAATCTCGGCATGGTGGCTATTTCGAAGATTCGTCTGCCGCTGCGAATTCTTCGAGGAAAATCTGACGGCGTATCGTTTGGGATCGGCTGCAGGCGTGTTGCAACTTGAGACAAGCTCATGGACGATGATTTCAAGCTCATTCGGGGCGTTGGCTGGTGATTCTGGAGATTGCCATGCTGCGACGGGCGGATCAAGGTCGGGCGATCGCAAAGCGATCAGTTCCGGGCTGGCTGGTATGGCGGGTCGCCGGCCTGGCGGTGGCGCTGGCGGTTTGTCCTGGGGTTTGCGCAAGCTTCGACGAGTTTGGCCAGCTCAGCGGGCCGCTCGTTTTCGAGCTCCTAGGGCGGACGGACGCGCGGAGCCATACCGCGATTACGCTGCGCGACCTCGAGGCGCTGCCCGCGGTGCTGCGCGGCGAACGAGCCGCGCTGGTGCTGGTGCAGACGGACCAGGGCAACCTGGCGAAGGTGATTGTGTCGGCCGGGTTTCGGAGGCGGAAGCCATCGGAGCAAACCAGCGAGCTGATCGCGGTCTTGGTCCTGGAGCGATTTGAAACAATAGTGCAGGCGACCGCCGGTCGTTCACGGCGCGGGGCAAGGAGGTCGTGCTCTTCGACGGGTTTCAATTCGACCTCGACGCCGGGCAAGTCGTTCCCGATGGAATGGGCGGCGACGTTCTGTTCTCGGCCCACGCGTCGGACGGTCCCAAGCTGGCCGCGCTCGGCCGGAATCGACTTTTCACCTTCCAAAAACCACTTCCCGCGGCTGCGCCGGCGGCCGGCAAGCCGTCGAGCGGCCGGGCCGTTCAACCTGGAGATTTTGCGGGCCGGTACTTGCTGATCGCCAACGGTCAGTGGTCAGGAACCTTGGAGCTTGCGGTGGATGCGGGCGGCGCGGTCACGGGGAATTTTCGCTCGGACTTGAACGGGTCGGTGTATACCGTGCTCGGCAACGTCTCGGCGGAAGTCCCACACAAGATCGAGTTCTCCATACAGTACCCTCGGGCCAAGCAGAACTACCAAGGCTTGCTCTGGACGGAGGGCAAGAACGCAATAGCGGGGACCGTCACCATGCTCGACCACGCTTATGGGTTCATCGCGATCCGCGAGGGGGCAACGCTGGCTCCCGAGGCAGTTGAGCTCGAACCAAAGGCGGTGCCTTCGAGCAAGCCCACGTATCGGATTGTCGTTCTCGAAGCAGGCTCGGATCGATGCCAGCTCGATGGGAAAGCGGTTTCGCCAGCCGAGCTGACCGCCTTCCTGGCGACAGCGGTGAAGGCCGAGCCTGCGACCAGGGTGCTCGTGCGCGCTCAAAGCAGTGTTTCCTTTGAACGGTTCCAGCAAACGATCAGGCAAATTGAGGCCGCCGGGATTAGCAGGATTCGCCTGGCGCCCGCGGGCGATGCCGGTGATGCAGGCGACGCGAACTGAGTTAAGTGGGAGCGGTTCCGTGGCTGGTGCCCGGCACGGTCTTCAAAACCGTTGCGAACACCCCTCCACGACACACCAAAACAACCGACAGGACATAGGGTTGCGTCAAGCCACCGACACTCCAGCCGATGCTCTTGCCCCTCTATTGCCCACCGACAACAGTAAAACCGACCCCGACCTGGCCGCCGTCGTGGATGCATGGCCGACGCTGCCCGAGGCCCTGAAGGCCGGCATCCTGGCGATGGTCAAGGCCGCAGCGGTGGCGAAGGATTGGGGTTGAGCGAACAGCCGGGTGCTGAGATGACAGGCCCCGCAGATTAAGCGGGATGAGAACCTCGGAGACAACGGCGAGGCGCACTCGGTTGCGCTCACTGTGAGCTGAGGTCCGCGCTCCTCCCCGCGGCTTGCCGTGTGCCCCGGAATGTCCACCCCGGCCGGTAGGTCCCTTACGCGACACGCGCGGCTACAACACTTGCGCCGTTCACCTCATGGGCGAAAGCGTTCGCTGCGGATTCCCCAATAAAAATGGGCCATACGCTCGGTTTGGCCGGAGCGCATGGCCCATCGGTTCTGGATGACGAGATCGCGGCTTTACTCGTGGGGCGCAACGGCCGGCGCGGTGCTCGCCGGTGCGGGCGCAGTTGCCGCCGCCGGTACCGCGACCGCTGCATTCGTCACCGGCTCCGTGATGCATTTCGTCACGGCGACCTGACGTGGAACCTGCCTTGTCTGTGTCGTCATTACGGTCACGGGCACCTGGTAGGGTACCGAGACGGCAACCTGCTTGGGAACGTACTCAGTCACTGCCCGGCGGCGCACGATCAGAATGTCGTTTGCGACCGTCACCGGCACGGTGACCGGCACATCCTGAATCACGTTCTCGGTCACCTGTTTGGGCCGCGTGACGATGGTGGTCTTCGGGGTGCGTACGGGAACCGTGCACGCGACGAGCTGTTTGACGTCCTCGGTCACCTCCTTGCTCTGAATGGTCGGCACCATTTCGGTCGTTTCCTCGGGGACCAGGACCGTCGTGGTGACGGGCACCTTTTCGATCACCTGCTTAGGTTCATAGACGGTGACGGTGTACTGCTTCGTCCGGGGCTCCTGCTGGGGGACCTCCACGTTGACCGTCACGGGAACCATCTCGGTCCGGGTCTCGGTGACCACGACGGTGTTCGTCACGGGAACCGTCCGGGTCCGGTACTGCTCGACATATTTCGTTTCGCAGACCGTGCGCGTGACGGGCTTGGAAACGAACACCTGCTTGGCCACCATAACGCTCGTGGCGCAGGTTCCCGCTCCGTCGCCGTTGCAAGAACCGCAGCCCCCGCCGCACTCGTGGCCGCAGCTATGCGTACAGCCGGGCGCAGCGGTGACCTTTGGCACCATGCGCGTCTCATAGGAACCGCGCTCCTCCACCACTTGGCGAGAGGTCGTCACCGGCACTTTTTCGGTGTATGTCTCGGTGTTGTAGGTTGTGACGGTCCGTGGAATCATTGACGTGACGGTCATGGGCTTATACTCGGTCCGTGGAACCATCTTCATCACCGTCTCGTAATACACGTCCGTCCGCGTCTTGGTCACGGGCACCATCTCGATCCGGGCCACGTCCTTGATCACAGTCTCCTGGCGCGTCGTGAATTTCGTCGCCTTGCGCGCGACGTTCACGACCTCAAAGACTGTCTTCTTGACCGGAACGGTTTCGGTGCGGTATTGGGTCTCGAGGTGGGTATGCGCTTCCGTCACGTCCACCTGTTCGGTAATCGTCCGTACCACCGGCACCGACTGCGGACGTATTTCCTGCCGGTGCTCGACATGTGTCTGCGTCACCGGTATTTGCTCGTCCTCGAATCGCGTGACCGGGACCGTCCGCGTCTGATACTCTGTCCGGTAGCGCGTCTCGGTGTGCGTCACCGGCACCTGGTAGGTTTCCGTGTCGTAGACCGTCTCGTAGACGGTTTCGGTTTTGGCCTCGGACGGCGTCGTCGTTCCGACAGGCGCCGCTGCCGCAGCCGCCGCGCCGGAGGGTGTACTCTTGGATTGCGGGGCCGCATTTGCCAGGGGGAATCCCAGCGCAATCGCCAACGTCGTGCTCGTTGTGAGCGCGCAAATCGATCTCGGTCGCAGCATCAGCGTCTCCTCAATCAGCGTGTTGAATCGATCATGCCGTCACGTTCGCCTGCGGTTCGATGCCTCAACGCAGCTTGCTCGGACTATCAGAATGATCGCGGGGATCATTTTCGGTACGAATCATGCGATCTAAACTGCCTATTCTAACTTCATGTGCTCTATAGATACCCCAAATTGCCCAATCGGTCAATACAACGTTATCAATTTTATTTAGCTATAACTCCTAATCGCCGAGTTTGTCTTGCCAAACGACTGCCCCGACGACTCCCGAGTTGTCACTCGTTGCGCCATTCGGGGCTGAAGCTGTCGAAAAGAACGAGACGGTCGCACGCCGATACGCGGTCGGGCGATGGCCAGCCGCTCCATCCGAATCCCTCGGATCGCACCCACCACCAGCCCCAGGCACCTTATCAGTGAGCGGCTTGGCCGCGATCGTGAGTGCATGGCCGACGCTGCCCGAGGCCCTGAAGGCCGGGATCGTGGTCATGGTTCGGACGGCGCAACCGGAAGTCGGCAAGTGAGCGAGAGAACCCAGTTTGATGGGGGGACGCTTGTGAGTCTATTCGTTCTCTATTCGCGCACAAAAAAAGGGACGACGGAACTCCGCCCGTCTTGGAGCCGTTTTTCTTTGTGGTTGCGCCAAGCGACCATCGCTCGCGCGGCTAGTTTAGTCGCTCTTGTTAATTATCAGCGCGGCTCTTTCGTTAAAGAGATCGAACGAAAGTTCGCCTGACCTGTCGATCACAATAGGCACCAGCCACTCGACAACGAAATACTCCGTGGCGTGCAGCGCGTAGAGGTAGTACTTTCCGCCAGTGACATTTTCAAACTTGTACTTTCCGTCAATGTTGGTAGTCGTCTCGCGCACTTGACAACGAGACACCGCATCAGGCCAAAGACGGTCTTCAACGATGCGGACCATCCCCGCCATTCCGAACGCGGTTAACCTGCACGAACTATAGATCTCGTTCGTGTCGATGGGATGGTCGTCCGCCAGCGAATTAACGCGCTCGACGGCGTTTTCGGCTGCTCTCTTGAAGTTGATACGCCTAGTCGCCTCCGCCTCATCAATTCCCTCGACGACCGTTTGGCCGCCGCGAGCGGCAACGAGAATGCGCTCGTATGCTGCACGTTCGAGGGTGGCTCGGTCCTTCGCCTGCTTCAGAACGTACGCCATTTCCTTCTTTTGCACGTGCGCCGGGATAAGGTGAACGTGGAGACCTCTCAACACGTCGGAGTGGCCCAGTTTGTTGACGAGCCACGCGCCGCCTATCACGCTTGCCGAGAATGTTGACAGGCGATCGGCCTCAGCTCTGCCCTCCGCAGCCAGTTTTTGTGCCTCAGCTCTGGCTTCCGCAGCCGCCTGTTGTGCCTCGGCTTGAGCGCGGCGTTCCATTTCTTCACGCCTAAGCTCTTCGCGGACCGCTTGGTAGAGTCGATCCCTGGCCTCCTTTGTGGCCGCAGCGTGTTTTTGCACCTCGGCGTCGGTAGATCTGCGATCCCTAACCATAGCCAGGATCTGTTCGTACTTCTCGAAGGCTAGCCGCGTCTTCCCGGATTTTTCCAAAGCGTCGGCTTCCATTTTCAACCGATAAACGCCCGACAGAAACGCTCTCGCGGCGTGCTCCTGGTAGAGGTAACCGCAGAACGCGACCAGGATGAGCGTCGGGACCGCGGCTCCGATCACGACTACCGGGTCCTTCCAGAGCGGTCGCCTCTCCTCGACGTGTGCGTCCTGGGTGGCCGCGCTCGTCTGCGGCCGCGCCAGCGGGAGCGGTGGTGGCGCTGTTCGCGCGGCCGCGCCGGCTGTTGGGCCACCGGCACGGCGGCCGGAAGGCGAGGATCGTCTTCGCTGTCGACCTGAACCTGGGTCAGCGCCTCCGGCACCACCGGATCTAGGTCCAGCCCCGGTGTCGGCACCACGAACTCGCGGCGGCATGCCGGACAGATCGCCCGCCGGCCCGCGTGCTCATCCTTCGCCTTGAACGCCTTCCCGCAAGAGCATGTGAACGAGATCGCCATCGATCAGGCCCCGTCGCTTGTCGCGTCCGCTGGATAACGATGTTGATGATACCCTCGGCCGAGCGGGTGACAAAGAGGCGAGCGGCAGGAACGTGACCCGCCGCGGACGAGCAACCTGCCCCCACAGGGGGATACCCTGAGCGGAGACACCGAAACTCGCTCTCTAGCGTCTCACAGCATTACCAAAAATTCGGTCGACTTCAATTTATGATATCATGCACCCGTCAGCCTGGCGCCGTCGCCTCACACCGCCGCTGGTTTGTACGGGAGACCGGCCGCCAAGGACGTCTGGCGAAGGCAACCTGCCGATGCCGACTTGGCCGCCGTTAATGAAGTTTGGCCCGGCTTGCCCGACGCCCGTGCGCGCATCCATCATGATGCTCGTACGTGCTGCCCCGGCCGCGTCGGAGCATGCACAGTAAACGAAGCTGCCGCATTCCTGGGATGCTCTTGAATTCGCGCGACTGTACCATAGCTTCAACGGGTGGCTCGATGACCGGCCAGTCACGAGCCTTGCGGACCGGCCGATGCGAGCGGACCCCAGCCCGCCGGTCGGTCGGTTCGGCCCGTGCGCTGGGGGAAAGAGCCTGGCAAAGAAACCGTATGACCGCCTTGGCGGAGGCAATTCATGGTATGAAACCAAGGGCGCAGTTGACTACGGAGAGGGGGAACCGCCGCCCGGTTATCGCGAGCGTGTTACGGGGCGCACTTACTACGATTGGCTCCGCGCGGCCGCCGATGGCTTCGCTTCTGTGGACCCCGATAACTTCGATCCGGCCGACTTCGAGTGCCCTAGGTGGCGTGAGCGCGTGACACGCGCGATCGACGTTGAATCCAACGCGCCGGTCTGGATTTCATCCTGGCCGCAGGACTTTCCCTGGGAGGATCTGTGCGAGAACGGCAGGCCAATCGATGCGCAAATCCCCGTGGATCGGGCGGCACGGATTTTCGACTCCAGGGGCCAAGAGCCGCCGGACATCCTAGTCGCAGATATGCGCGCGGAGCGGGGTCTTAATGACGCGGGCGGATGGGCCGAGAAAGTCGCGCTAGCGCCGGTGTCAGGCAACGAGCCAAAGGCCGAGTCAGTGACGCTGGCGAAGGTGCCGGGTGCAATGGACGCCTCGGGGACCGTGGCGCCCGAGACCCCTCCCGAGCTGCCCGACCTTGTGACGCTGAATCAGGCCGCCCCGTTGGTTCATCGCAGGAAGCGGACCCTTGAGCGATATAAAACCAAGGGCACGCTGCCCGCCCCCGCCGTCGAAGGAGGGGGAGGGAAACCCGACCTCTACGAATGGAAGGTCATCCGCCCCTGGCTGGAAACCCAATTCGGCATCAAATTGCCCGAGAAGCATCCCGCGAACCGAGGCCACTAGCTCTGACCGACAACCGCCGACACGCATAAACGAACGCCAACCGACAACCGCCGACAACCGCACGCAACCGCCCCCTCGGGTTTTACGATCGCTCGCGTGATTCCCAATTCCTCCACCCGGAGACACGCGAATGATTGAACCCGTGAGAATCGAGCCCGAGGCCCTCTACGATGACGGATCGTTGCGTCAGGCCCTCGGGCTGACCCCCGCCACGTTGGCCGCTGGCCGCCGTCTTGGGACGCTCCGTTACACCCGCCAAGGGAAGCGGACTTTATATCTCCGAGGCCGTGGACTGACCGACTATACGATCCGCCAGGCCCGTCTCGGGTGGACGCCCTGCGCGTCGATTCCGATCCAAGACGGCGCGCGATTTTGGAACGTGCGGGGAATCGTAATTCCGTGGCTCGATCGCGACCGCTTGGCGCTGGTGAAAATCCGCCGGCCCGAGGGGAGCGAACCGAAGTATGCGGAAGCATTCCGGGACCGGCCGACGCTCTACCCTGGCCCCGAGGCGATCCGCCCTGGCAAGCCGCTGGTGATCGTAGAGGGGGAATTCGACGCCCTCTTACTTGGTCAGGCCCTCGGGGACTTGGCCGCTGTCGTGACGATCGGACCGGCATCGATTCGCCCCGAGGGATCGACCCTCCTGGCGATGCTGGCCGCCCCTGTTTGGAATCTTGCCCACGACGCCGACCCCGCTGGCGACAAGGCTGCGGAAGGCTGGCCCGCCCGCGCCGCTCGCGTCAGGCCCCCCGGCCCCTACAAGGATTGGACCGAGGCGCATCAAGCTGGCATTGACCTGCGTCGCTGGTGGACTGACCGCCTCGGGGGAACCGAGGCCCCGCCTCTGTTCGCATGGGAGGAGCTTTCGACCTGGCGATGGGGACATGCGAGTGAATAGCGAATCATCAAAAAGACTCGAACTAGTCCATTTTGGGACCGGTCAGCGTCGCGTGGTGGTGACTTTGACGCTACGACTGAGGAAACCACCAATCGAGGCGAAGACGAGTTGCGGACCGACAAGCATGAGAACCCCCACGAACACTTCGATTGCGATCCCAGCGAGAGGCTGGTTTTGTCCGATCGCAGCACGTAGGGGATCGTCCCATAAGCGCACGTACGACATTAACGGCCCGCCCGCATTGCGGGGAGAGGATGTCACTAAGTAGATGTAAAGGGCCAACGCGATAGCACCGAATACTTCAAACCCGAGAAGGAACGGGCGACTCCCGCGACGTTTTCGAGCGATCAGGATGCCGACTATCAACACGTCAGCCATCGGCAAGGCACCGAATACGAATAAGACTCCGCCAATACCGGGATCGAGCAATGCCGGAAATGCCACGAAGTGAATGGAGGCAATGGCGACAGCGACGATAATCGAGGCAATGCGGAAGCGAGGCGCCTTCACGGTAGTCTCCTTAGTCGCACAACGATGTTATTCCCGTTCTCCGATCGTTGCTACTCAGCCGGAGGTAGCATCGGCGACCCGGAACCCGGCATCGTGGTATCGTATGGCCGGAGGTGACCTATGCGCCGCTTTTCTGTACGTGGCTTGATGCTCTTCATCGTCGTTGTCGCCGTTGGCGTGGCGTCATTGAGGAATGCCAACGTGTACTGGGCCGCGGGTCTGTCCATCGCTGCCCTGATGGCACTAGCAACATCGATCGCCGGCGCGTTGATCCTGCGCGGAAGGGAACGGTGCGCATGGACAGGATTCGCAGTGTTTACAGGTGTCTATCTTGTCTTCGCCGGCTTCAGTGAATTCTCGGATAGCTTCCGGAATTCATTCGGCACAACGGTTGCGCTGACCCAGCTTCAGTCGCCGAGCGATGACCTGCGCGACGCGATGAATACGCGACGGAAGCTCCTGCGACAACTCTCGACGAATGTGCGACCCGGAAGCCTCGAAGACACCGGACTGTCTATACAGCTAACTAACTTGGGGTTCCAGTTGGGGACGTTGCCCCGCTCAGGCAACGCCTGGCTCAATTGGTTGCCAGGTGCGGCAACACCGACGCTTTTCTCTGCGTCGGACATTGCTTGTTCGCACTGCTCTCTGGTCTCGTCGGAACCGTGGTCGGGAAGATCTTCTACGCTCGACGCCAACGAAGCGAAGCTCAGTCTCCCTAGAGGCATCATCGGATAGTGTACAACAAGTGTACGGAATTCCGGTCTGCGGGGGGGTACACTAACTTGTTCATTAAGTGTACTGCTTTAATCACGTGATCATAATCGGCAATGAAACGGAACAAGATGGTTGACGTTACGCCAATTAGTCGATAGAATCCGATCATGAGCAAGGCCAAACTGCTAACCGACCAGATTCGCGATGCGGTGAAGGTGTCGAAGCTGAGTCACTACCGACTGTGCAAGGAAACTGGAATCGACAAGGCGTCGTTGTCGAAGTTCATGAGCGGGGAACGACCGGGGTTGTCGATGGACGCCCTCAACAAGCTAGCCGCCCTGCTCAAGCTGCGGGTTGTCACTGACCGGATGGGAGAGTGAGATGGCATCTCTCAGGAAGCGTGGCAAGGTTTGGTACTTTCGCGTGACCGACGCCAATGGCATTCGGCAAGAACGCAAAGGTTGCACTGACCGCCGTGCGACCGAAGATATGGCCCGAGCCGCTGAATCCGACGCCGCCAAGACTCGCTCTGGTCTGGTTGACCCGAAGGAACTGGCCTGTCGCGACCACGAAGCCCGTCCCTTGGCTGCTCACTTGGCCGACTGGCACGGTTACCTGGCTGCCAAGGGAGCCACTGCGCAACATGCCATGCTGAGCGGTAACCGTATTCAACGCGTTGTTGACCTGTCCTTCGTTGACCGTATCTCCGCGTTGACGCCCTCAAGGGTTCAAGCCGCCTTGAAGGCTATTCGCGACACTGGAGTATCGCTGCGAAGCATCCATCACTACACGCGAGCCGTCAAAGGGTTCTCCCGCTGGCTTTGGAGAAATGGTCGCGCGAGAACCGACGCCTTGGCCCACCTGACCAGTCAAAACCCCGATGCCGGCCGCCGCCACGAACGTCGATCGCTTGAGCCCGAGGAGCTGACTAGACTAATCGACGCCCCTATTCACATTCTGACGCATGCCGTCGCAACGGGGAGGCAAATGGGGAGCGGTTCCGTGGCTGGTGCCCGGCACGGTCTTCAAAACCGTTGAGGGGTCTGGAAACAGGCTCTTGGTGGGTTCGATTCCCATCCGCTCCCGCCAGATCACGCCCCCTGCAATTAACGACTTGCGACTTGGTTGCCAGTCGATGTCGGCTTCGTCCCCCGTGAACTCCGAAAAAGCCTTCAGCCCCCAACGCTGGGGGCTGAATCCGGCGAAATCCGGTTAAACTGGCATCCGGTCGATGAACAAGCTGTCATGGAGCGACGGCGAGGTTAGAGCCTCGCCGTCGTCTCCATTGCCTATTCGTGCTCCGGTGACAGGGATTGAATCGCTCGCGCCGACCGTGAGGGGAGTCGATCCCAAGATCGCAGGAAATGGTGCGGGCGCTGGCATAGTGCAACCTGAATCGTCACCGATTTGATGGTACCAAAGAAACAAGCGGCACGACGGGGATGAGTTCAGCGAGTTCCCCGCTGGTTGAAGCTCGAAAGTCGAGGTTGCGGCGGTCCTTCTACAAACTAACTAACTCTCTTACATGCTTTTGTTCGTTCGCACGCAACACGCCAACAACATCAGTGTCGGCAACCGATCTTCAAGGATCACCTGCGAACGAACGAACAAAGGTGTTCCACCACCTATCGATAAATGTTCGTTTGCTCGCAACCGGAGCCGTTCCACATGCTGAACAAGTGAGGGACCCTCACGCCGATGTGACAGCCACCGACCCCCAGCCAAGGTCTGTGGAAGCCACACATATCGTTTTCGGGCTAGAGGGCAATTTCAAGAACCATGGCTTTCGCGGGGTCCTGGTTCTTTTTCAAAACTTTGACGACACTCGGCGTGTGTTGAATTCGTTTAAAGCCCTCCTCCGTGAATCCTTCGGCGGACCATACAAACCCTAAAGGTACCGAGCCTTCCGCGCTATCAAATGCGGGTGTATTGACTCCCTGCACATAGCACCGCACCTCAAACGTGCCCTTGTACTGGCCGCTCTGGCTCTTCACCTTTTGCGCTTTTAGCATCGCGCGGATCAAAGGCCGCCAAATGGGGATGATCGCCTCGTCGCCGGGCTTGAGTTTCTCGCCGAGATCGCAATTGTCACCCACAGTTGGGTCTAACAATGGCTTGTAACGGATCACCGCAGGTTTCTTCGGATCGGAAGGATCGGGAATAGTTATTTGATCTCCTGGTCCGAAAGGCATCACGGACTTTTCTTCGACTTCGATCCGCACAGCACCGATGGTCTGGTCACCAGTATTCTTCACGTGTAGTCGGGGATTCGTTTGGCATAGAGCCCTCAAATCTCTGAACCGTGGGACGCTTGTCGGTTTCCGCGTATAAACGTCAAGCATGGGCGGGTCCAACGGTATAAACAGTTGCTTCAGTTTCTCGATACTTGGAATCACACCGAGTATCTTCGCACTTGCTGGCAACCGGCCAGCGGCTCTGTCATTCGCTTCTTGTGCAGATTTCGCTTGTTGGAAAGATGGATACAACGCCAAGCCAGCGACGATCAGACTGATAACAGACAGAACCAACGAACTTGTCGCAATTACCGTGTTCGAATGCGTAGTCTTGATATGTTTGGTGTCTTGGCCAAGTAGCTCGGCACTCGTCTTGCTCGCGCCCACGGAAACAGGGGAAACGGTATCCACCTTGCACGTTGCTATGTCGTTCGCAATGGGCTGAGGGGCACGTTTTGCCTTCTGCTGTCCCGGGTTCTGTTTAAGTCTTCGCTTCGACATATACCCTCCAGATGCTGCTTTGGCGTTCTTCTTATGCTATTCGTCGGCTAGCCCTTGAAATTCGGCAGCCGGATGAGCCAGAGCCAGACGGGGCGGTGGGCGTCGTGATAATTCGAGTGTGCCATCATTCTCTCACGCCATGTGTTCTGTTGTCCAGATCACAATCATGGCGGGTTTTGGATTGTTGCCGGGCGATTTCGATTGATCGGTTCAGCCGCACGCGCATTGCCTGACTTGGGTATGCGCTCCGGATCACCAGCAGGCGCAGGCTTCAGATGCTCGGACTCACGGATAGCGACAAGATCATCCCGGACAGGTAACCGGCAACAGTCTGGCCCTGGTCCGCCGCAGTGACGTGGAGTTGGAGCGTTACAGCACGCCCTTGACGTAATGCCAATCCAGGCTAGCCGTCAAGCAGCGATTTTTGTCATGTTGTTGACCATTGGTCAAAATCAAGACGAGGTCGCTGCCGAGGCGCAGCGTGGCGGCGATTTGCCCAGCGGCGATTTTTGGGGACTTCGACTTTGTGGGAGTCTTTTCAGCCCCCTGGCGAAAATTGAAAAGTCGAACATAAACAAAAGGTCAACAACGGTGGTCTTAACCCCAGCCCCGCGTGGCTACTGATTAACGATAACTAATCCTCGAAATCTTGGGATTCTCATTTTGCGACCGACCCGACCTCGCCGTCGCCGCTCAATTCGTCGGTGTCATCGAAGGGCGACGTGCGACAGTGCGCCATTGCGTTCTGTGACACGCAGTCAGAGCATTATCGGGCAGGTCAGCATCTCGACGGGAGCCAAGATGGGCGGATCATTTCGTGGACGGAGCATTGTGCGAATTGTCTCGGCTCTCTCCACGGAGGTGTCGGCGAGGGAGGGAGGGGCAGCGCTATGCCCCCTCCTTTCATTTCGATCAGGCAGCATAATAGTCAGCCAAGCTCAAGCCGGCGGTTTCGAGAGCAATCACCACGTCGGCGGGGTCATCGCCGGATGCCAGTCGCCAGTCGAGCCAACCATTGTTGGCGTCACTTCGATCGCTAGGGCTGGCATACCCCTGAGCGTCGAGCCGCTGCTGTTTCAGACGGAGAACGGTAATCGAACACATCCGGTCGGCGAGCCCTCCCCGCCACTTTTCTATCGTAACGTACAAACATCAGTGCATGGTGAATCATGCCGCCGATGATGGGCTCAGGGTTGCCACCCCTCTGCACTAACCTGATCCATTGATCGAACATCTTCGTGAGGGTTTCCTGGACTAGCATCCTCTCTCTTGCGGCTGTGCCATGGGCGAAACGCTTTGCGAGCCGCCGCAACAGTGCGGGCATATGCCAGACGCATAAAGCGGTCTTGCTCGCTCTCCATCGTGTGCACTCCACTGGGTTCTTGGTCATCCCGGTTGGGACAATCACACCAGCGGTGTCACTGCGTTGGAGTCTCACTTGAAACTATAATTGAAAGATCAGTGATTGACGCAAGCCATACAAGGGCAGCAAGTTGTGCCTCTCGGTCACAGTCTCATGAGACGTGGCAATACGCCCCAGCCCGTCCCAGAATAAATATATATATAGGGAACTGCGACACCTGGCATCGCACTGCGATTGACACCAACGATCATAGAGAAGGGCGTTACGACGATGGCGAACAAAACCAGAGCATCGGTAACGCCTCACTCGTGATCGCCGTGGAGCGCGTTCAGTAGAGTGTTGTAGGCGGTTCTATAAGCCGCATGCGTCTGAAGAAGCGGTTCCCCCTGCCTTCGATGCCAGCCCACTGAACCGGCAATCCTGTCCTTGAATCGCCCCCAGACTCCTTCTAATTCATACTCGTCGCCATCGTATGGTCGAGCCGCCCTGACCTCTTCTAACAGCGAAGCCAGTCTCGGCTCAGCCGACACCAACTGTTCCCAGGTCAGACGATGCCGCCCGTTGTTGCCCACATCCTCTCTCATCACCTACCGCCTTTGTTCGATCGTTCACACCGCTCTCCCTTCGTCGGTATTTACGCCCGAGGCTGCCAATCCGCTTCGGCAAGAACCTGATCAGCGGAGCGTCTTGGATGTCCGCTCACCGATGCCAACCGTTGGCTGGTGCAAGCGGAGCCAACCCTTCAGACCGTTGTGGATTGGCTCATTCCCGTGTTGTTCAGAGGGGGACTTGTGTTCGGTGACCAGCGACAGCGGGTGCGAACGCTGTGAGCGAGCGGACAAAACCGCTACCGCCTCGTCCGGTTTCACGATCACGATCAGTATGGGACGGGGTGGATGGGTGTGGGGACGGGAATGGAGTTAGTTCGTTCGCAGATGCGAACTCGGAACGCGGGGCGTCGTCCCCCACCGACCAAACCCCCACCACTATCCTCGCCGATGCTTGGTGCCGCACTTCGGCTGACGGATGAGTAGGCGAGAGCCAGTTGCGAGCGAGCGAACAAAGCCCTTCACGGAAGGGATCGTCGTCCCGGACGCCGCCGGTGTACCCTCGCAGGAACTAGCAACAGGCGTGCGGCGCATGTCTCACATGCAAAATGATATATGGCATGCAGTGCATGTCTTCGTCACCTTTTGTTTTTGCGCCGCTTGTCCTTCGCCACGAAGACGACGAGCCGCTTGCCCCGCCTTCAGCCGGGAGAAATCCGCCGCCGCCAGCCGAAGTAGCCGAGTCCGGTGATGGCGGCCACGCCGACGACGGTCATGGTGGAGGGTTCGGGGACGGCAGAGGGAGCAGCGTCGAAGTTCGGGCCGAAGTACAAGAAGACGTCGGTCCTATTTGGGTCTAGTAAGTTATCAGTTGGCATCCCGCCGATACCCCACTCGGAAACACCGCCGACATAAGTTGCCCCATTGGTCATGCTTGGGGTAATTGTGGGTAAGGCGTACAAATACCCGACTTGATAGTCCTCGGCGATGTAATAGGTGTTGTTGGCGGCGAGCGTGACCGGCGTGATGCCATGAGCATAATAGCTCAAACCAGCCGTCTCCATCGGGTCGGCGGTGGAAACCGTTGCGGAAGCAATAATGTTTCCCAAGCCGTCGTAAAGCCTAACGGTTGTCGCCCCGACGTTTGGCCCCTCCCCAAAAAGCGCAGTTTGCGTCAATATAAGACTATCCAAGGCTACGACCGTGATAGGGGACGCTCCGGTTTCAAAAGCCCAGCCAATAGTAGCATCACCTGTCAATCCCGCCTCTGGTGGTTGAGGGCCGCCGGAGGTGGTTAGGATTGGATCGGCTAATGCCGCTTGGGTCAGCAACAGCACAATAGCCACCGCAGTTGTTATCGTCCAGATGGACCGGTTCATCTATCTGCCTCCCTTTGGTACCGATCAAGGAAATGGAGCCGATCTCGGTCGCCGGTCTAGCGCCGCATTTCCGTGGCGGCGGACGAATGCCCTTGGTGGGCATCAACCGGGAGCGGTTCCGTGGCTGGTGCCCGGCACGGTCTTCAAAACCGTTGAGGGGTCTGGAAACAGGCTCTTGGTGGGTTCGATTCCCATCCGCTCCCGCCACCGCTTCACGCAACCTGCTCGTCGAGATAGGCTGCGTAAACCGAGGCGATGAACTCGTTGCTCATCATATCGCCGGTGTGCCACGGGTCTTTGGAATCGTCCTGCCAGATCCAGAGGAGCCGCGTCATGTCGGCGGTGGCGTCGGGATCGCCGCTTAAGCGGTCGAGATAGGCCGAGAAGCCGCCGAGGAGGGGGCGCAGCCAATTCCGACCAGCGGCGGGGTTCACATCCGGACGGGCTGCCGACGGCCCGCCACAGGCTGTCGAGACTGACCTGCTCGCCACCGAAGATTTCGATCTGCTGCCGCAGGGCCCGCGTGGCCCAATTCATCGTTTTGACGCTCATCGTATTCTGGTTTCGTGAGTGTGATCGAGGAACACCTTGAGGTCTCTGGGGCAGACGAAGAGAGTTTGACCAAGCTGGGGCTCAAGGGCAAGAAAGTGCTCGCGGGTGAGCTCCACCCGTACACGATGGCCATCGGCGAGCTCGACGTCAATACGTACGAACGCCCCCAAGGGCGTGACCCTCGTCACTTTCCCAGGCCACGCCGGCCGCCCGTTCCGCTCGTGAGTCAAGTCTAGATCATGCGGCCGCACGTACACCGAAATCGGCACATTGTGGCCGTCGATCTCGGTCGGCACGTGGATGCCATCGCCCAGCACGGCCATGCCGGAAGCGCTCTGGCCGCGCAGCACGTTCACCGTTCCCAGGAACTCCGTGACAAAAGCGGTCCTGGGCCGCTCGTAGAGTTCCTGGGGTGCTCCCATCTGCTCGATGCGCCCCCGATTCAAGACGACCACCTGGTCGGCAACCTCGAAGGCTTCTTGCTGGTCATGGGTCACGAATAACGTGGTGACGTGCACTTCGTCGTGGAGCTTCCTCAACCACGTTCGCAGCTCATCGCGAACTTTGGCATCGAGCGCCTCCGAACGGCTCGTCGAGCAAGAGTACCTTGGGTCGCGGCGCCAGCGCCCGGGCCAGCGCCACGCGCTGCCGCTGGCCTCCCGAGAGCTGTGATGGATAGCGACCGGCATATCCCGCGAGCTGGACCAAGTCCAGAAGCTCGTCGACCCGCGCCCGGATCTCGGCCCTGGGGAGCTTGCGGCACTTTAAGGCCAAAGGCAATATTGTCGCGGACCGTCATGTGGCGGAAGAGCGCGTAGTGCTGAAAAACGAAGCCGACTCCGCGGTTCTGAATTGGCAGGCCCGTGGCGTCCTGGCCGGTCAGCTCGACTGAGCCTATTTCGGCGGTCTCGAGGCCGGCAATGATCCGCAGGATCGTGCTCTTGCCGGAGCCTGATGGCCCCAAGAGCGCGACGAGCTGGCCGGCGGGAACGTCGAACGACACGTCGTCGACCGCCTGGAACGTCCCATACCGCTTGGAGAGGTGGCGCACGGTGATGACCAACGAAGCCTCCTTCATGGCGCTATAGACTTGACCCGACTGGCACGCGTCGCCGGGTGCACCGGCCGATTGCGTCGTCGCCGGCCGGCGCCGGGTCAAGTCGGTGTGAGTTCGAGTCGATAAGAGGGTCACGGGCGCCTCCCTTCGCGTGCGTCCAAGCGTTTTCTGATCAAGTCCATGCCGACCAGCAGCAGAAACGAGACTGAGCCCAACACCAAGCTGGCGGCGTAGGCCCCCTCTGTGTGAAAACTATCGATACCGTCATGAATCAGAAGCGTCGCGGTCTGGGTCTTGCCGATCAGGTTGCCCGAAACCACCAGGACAGCCCCGAATTCGCCGAGGGAGCGGGCGACGGTCAAGGTCACGCCATAGGCCACCCCCCAGCGGATCGAGGGAAGCGTCACGCTCCAAAACGTGCGCCATCGGCCCGCACCAAGCGTATAAGCAGCTTGCTCATGCTCTTCGCCCAGCTCGCGCAGGATCGGTACCAGCTCGCGGACGACAAATGGGACGGTCACGAAGAGGGTGGCGATGACCATGCCGGGCACGGCGTAGACCACTTGAAAACCCGCTCGCTGAACCCAGCGCCCGAGCCAGCCTTCGGGCCCGTAAAGAACGATCAGCATCAGCCCGGCGACGATCGGTGACACGGCGAACGGCAGATCGACGACACCGTCGAGGATCGTCCGACCCCAGAATCGCTGCCGGACCAGCACGAGCGCAAAAGCGATTCCGAAGACCGTATTGACCAGGGTGGCGATTGCGGTGATGCCCAGCGACAGACCAAATGCCCGCTGAGCCTCTGGGGTCGTCAACGAATCCACAAACGGGCGCCACCCGCCGGCCACGACCTGGCGAACGAGCGCCAGGCTGGGCACGAGGATCAGCAGGCCGAACCAGATCAGGACCGCCGCGATCAACAGCCAGCGCCCGAACGGCAGCGAGCGGCGAGCCGAGAGTGCCGCGGGCGGAGGGCGCAAGCCGGCGCGAGCGAATCAGTCGCCATGCTCCGTCCCCCAGCGCCGTTGAATGGCATTCAAACCGACCAGGATCAAGAGCGACGATGCCAGGAGCACCGCCGAGACCACGAGCGCACCGTGGCGGTTGCCGCTCTCGATCTCTCCGTACACGTAGAGCGGCGCGGTCTTGGTCAAGAGCGGCTTGTTTCCCGCCACGAGCACCACGCTGCCAAATTCGCCCAGCGCCCGCGAAAACGACAGGCCCGCGCCCGTGATGATCGACGGCCAGAGCCCCGGCAGCGTCACCCGCCGGAAGATCGTCCACGGGCCTGCGCCGAGCGTCGCGGCCGCCTCTTCTTCCGCCCGATCAAGCTCCATGAGGACCGGCTGCACGCTCCGGACCACGAATGGATAAGTCACGAACAAGAGCGCCAGCACGATGCCCGGCTGATGGTAGATCACGCCCCAGCCGTACCGCCCCAGAATCGTCCCGACCACGCTGGACGGGCCGAACAACACCACGAGCATCACGCCGGTAACAATCGTGGGAACGGCAAAGGGCATATCGATCAAGGCATTCATCAGCCCGCGCCCGGGAAGTTGTAGCGCACCAGCACCCAGGCCGTCGCCGTGCCCGTGATGATGTTGATTGCCACCATCACCAGCGCCGTCGCAAACGTAAGCTTGAGCGCGTGCCACGCATAGGGCTCCTGCACGGCCTCGCCAAACGCGGCAAGACCGGGCCGCGCGGCCTCGAACCCAAGCGCCGCCATCGGCAACACGACCATCAGCCCCAGGTAGAAGAGGCTCGTCCCTCTCAACACCAGGTCCGACATCGCGCCGGTGGCTCTCACTTCGCCCGAGGCCATCGCTGCTCACCTCCCCGACGCGCGTGCCTGGGTTGCGACTGCGAAGATCGACGTCCAGAGACCTTTGGGGCCGTAAAGGTCTTGCTCGATCTTGGCCCATCCCCCTAAATCGGCCATCGTGAACAGTTTGGAAGGCAGCGGTGGTGCCCCGCGCGGTGGAGATACGCCGGGCTTGACCGGCCGAAACCCAAACTCCGCGACGAGCCGCTGTCCTTCGTCGGAGAGCAGGAATTCGACGAACGCCTCGGCCACCGCGCGGCTGCCGTTCGCCTCGACAGAGGTCTCGACGATCGCCAGCGGACTCTCGATCAAGAGCGTCGCGGGTGGGACCAGATACGGAATCGCGTCGTTGTCTTTGTTGCGCAAGAGCAGCTCATTTTCGTAAGTCACGATCGCATCGCCCGTGCCGCGCTCGGCGAAATTGGCCATGCTCTGCCGGCCCGACTCATCCATGTTGACCACGTTGGCCTGCACCTTCGCCATGAAGTCGCGCACCGCGCCCGTGTCGGCCGAACCCGCGTTTCTGTCGCGCGAGGCGAGATAGGCCGAGCCGTAAATCGCATTGATGTTCCACCGCGCGCCCCCTGATGTCTTGGGATCGGGATAGAGCACTCCAATCCCTGGCTTCGCCAGGTCGGCCCAGTCGCGAATACCCTGGGGATTTCCCGGCCGATATCCAATCACCACCAGGCTGTGGGTGACGATGCCGTGCGTTGGCCCATCCTTCCAGGTGGGCTTGACTCGCCCTGCTTTGACCAGCACTTCCATGTCGCCTTCGTGCGACAAGATGGCCACGTCGGCGGCGAGGCCCGAGACGATGGCGCGCGCCTGGGCGCCCGACCCGGTGTACGATTCTTCAAACGTGACCGGGCGGCCTGTCTTGCTTTTCCAGTGGGCTTTGAATGCCGGTAGGACGCCGTCGTGCAAGACCTCGCGGACCACGGAATAGGCGCCGATGTTGAGCACGTCGGTGTTAGGGTCGCGCGCCGGCCCACAGCCCGGAACGAGCCACAATAGAAGGGTGCCGATGATCCCGATTCGCGTGCCCGATGACTGCGACATTCGCTGCGACCCCCAGGCGGTTGACCTCGAACCGACAACTCGGCACGGACAGCAAGGCGCGTCCGTGCTTTGAACAGCCCGACCCGTTTGACTTCCCGGCAACGGTCGGCCACGCGGGGCAACGCAGCCACGGTCGTGACCACCTGCATCGAAGCCCGACCCCCCGACCCCCGGCGCAACGATTCGAGCCGAATTGGGTTACGGCGTGCCAAGCATCTTTGTCAATTCGACCGAACTTGTCAAGATTCCAGAAGAGTATCTCGACCGAAATAATAAGGAAACTTCATCGAACGCGCAAACCGATCTGGTGAAACGGCGACCTAACGCGCGGTCGGTGCAGAGCGTTTCTCCTTGGCCGAAGAGGCGATGCGCTCACGCTCGAAGACGATGACCTCAGAGAGAACACCCTCGCCGGACTTGAATTCCTTGGGTCGGGGCCCGTTAAGCCCGCCGTTGCAAATTGTGAACGTATCGCGACTGATTTTGTAAATGGCGGGGACGTCGGGAAACTCCTGCTGATCGGCGCCGCTGAACTTGATCCAGTCGAGATTACGCGGAGTCGTCGATTCATCGAGCTTGAGTTCGCCGCGAAGCTGGAACCGAATTCCCTGCGGCGTACTGATCGATGCATCGACTTTTTTTCCTTGGATTTGCAGCAGAACGCGGACCTCGCGTCGAGCACCGGCGCGAGCCGTCCAGCGTCCTTGAAGCCGGCTCAGGTCGCTGTCGGGCGGAACGGTCTCGGTCCCTGCCCAAGCCGAGAACCAGGCCAGGCCGACGATTGTGGTTGCCAGCGCCAGAAGCGACGATTTCGTGTTCATCGATGGGAATCCTCGATTTCAGGAGATGATTGAGTGACGGGTCGACCCTCGAAGTGCTTTGGGATAGCCGCGAAATGGGACTCCAAGACGGCAAGCTAACGCCGCGTCTCGGTTTTGAGCCACGCGTCGAGTTCGTGGCGCAACTGCTCTGTTAGCTCGGGATACTGCGCCGACAGGTCACGGCGCTCGGCCGGGTCGCTGACCACGTCGTAGAGCTCGGGCTTTCCGCCGTGAGTGACAACCAGCTTGAATGGTCCTCGCATGGCGGCCAACTGATCGGCGCGCTCGCTTTGCCATTCCCAGAACAAGGTGCGCTCGGCAACGGCTGCCTTGCCGGTCCAGCAGTCGAGCAGATTGACTCCGTCCGCGTGCCATGTCGCCTCGACTTTGGCTCCCGCTGCGGCGACGAAGGTGGGCAAGAGATCGATGAGCTGAATTGGTTGCTGGTCGACCGCGCCAGCGGGAACTCGCCCCGGCCAGTAAGCCAGGGCCGGCACGCGGACGCCCCCTTCCCAGAGCGTGCGCTTGTGTCCGCGGAAGGGCCGATTGCTGTCCAGGGCCGCACTCGTTCCGAGGTTGCCGCTTTCGAACGTCGCCCCGTGATCGCTCGTGAAGACGACCAGCGTGTCGCGGTCCAAATGCAGCTTCTCGAGCGTTGCGACCACGCGGCCGATATTGCGGTCGAGCCGAGTGACCATGGCGGCGTAGGTTGCCTTCAAGGGCTGGCTGGAGTCGGCCTCTTGAAACTTGCCCTCGTGGAGCGCGACCTCTTCGGGCGGGGCGGCAATGCCGAAATGCGTGGCCACAAAAGCCAGATAAAGAAAGAACGGCTGTTCCTTGCTCCGGGCCACGAAATCGACGGCGCGGTCGGCAATCAAGTCGTCGATGTATCCCGACGAAGCAACCTTCTGCCGGCCGTTCCACAAGGTGGTCGGAAATTTCTCCCAGGCGTGGACCGCGTCGGTGTAGCCGAAGAATTCGTCGAACCCCTGATCCATCGGGTGCACGTAGTCGTCGGCTCCGGGCCGAGGCTTGCCGTGATGCCACTTGCCGAACAGCGCCGTCGCGTAGCCGCGCGGCTTGAGCGCCTCGGCGATCGTGACCTCTTCGCGCGGCAGGTCGTCTTCATTGCGGCGCACCCCCGAGTGAATCGTCGACTTGCCGGTCAACAAAGCCGCCCGGCTCGGAGCACAGACCACCGCGGCGGTATAACACCGCTCAAAGACCCGCCCCTGCTTTGCCAGCCGATCGAGGGAGGGCGTCGACCACTCTGTTCGCCCGTTGAAGCCCACGTCGCCCCAGCCAAGGTCGTCGGCGACGATCAAGATGATATTGGGACGTCGCTTGCTTTCCTGGGCGTTTGCGTTACCGCTGCAAGCAACCGAGGCCAGAACCAGTAACGCTATTTTCAGAAACGGCTTGCATCGATTCGCCGCGGCCATCTCCCACCGTCCACATCGCGCGAGAGGCACGTCTCGCCGTTGCGCAAGGGTGCGGTCTCCCACCCACTCCCTCGAGGCCTTGTGTTAGATCGTCGACCGCTCCTGGTCATATCTATCGGCTTTACGTCCCCGATTGATTCAGCAATCTCACCTAAGTCGACAGAATAAGTCAAGATAGTAGTCCGGGAATCTTTACGCCTACAGCAAGATTCGGTGTGGCTGGGGGTTCGGTGATGCAAATCGGCAACGTGGGGCTCGCGTGTTTTCCGGTGCAGCCATGCTGTAAGCTGGGCTGGTTTTGAGGCCGGATACCAGCCCGAAGCGCCAGCGAGGGATCCGGCGAATGGAACGAGGAGAATTGGATAACCCCTCGCTTGCGCTTCGGGCTGGTATTCCGCCCTGGGGCGGGCGACCGGATACTAGCCGGAAGCGGCAGCGAGGGATCTGGCGAACAAATCGCCGATGTTTTGAGAGATGGAGGTCGTGCATGGACCAAAACATGCTCGGGGCTTATGGTCCGTGGGCTGCGGGTTTAGCGGGTGAGGGACCAGGGCGTTGGTCGTTTCGGAACCCGCAATTCGCGGCCGGGGGCGTCGATGCGTGGCGTTCCGGTGCGCGCGAGCGGCTCAAGGCTTGCCTCTTGCAGCCGGGCACCGGTGGAGTTCCGCAAGCCGAGATTCAGCACCAATTCGCGTACGACGGGCTCCATATCGAACATTTGAGCTGGCAGCTTCCTTACGGTCCGCCGACTGAGGCGGTTTTCTTGAAACCGGAGGGCGCGACTGGCCGGCTGCCCGCAGTGCTCGGGCTGCATGATCACGGGGGCAACAAATACTTTGGATGGCGTAAGATCGCCCAGATCAGCAACTCGGTTCACCCGATGATGACGGCGCATCGCGACCTTTATTACGGCGGCGTGAGCTGGGCCAACGAACTGGCCAAGCGCGGATTTGCCGTGCTCGTCCACGACGCATTCGCCTTCGCCAGCCGCCGCGTTCGCGCCGGCGACGTGCCGGCCTTGATCCGCAAGGATCTGAAGGAGGTCAACCCGGAATCGGAAGCGGAGATCAAGGCGTATAACAACTTCGCATCCGAGCATGAGCATCTCATGGCGAAGAGCCTGTTTTGCGCGGGCACGACGTGGCCGGGGGTTTTCACGGCCGAAGACCAGCGCGCGCTCGATTACCTGTGCTCGCGGCCCGACGTCGACGCTGCGCACGTGGGGTTGCGCCGGCCTCTCGGGCGGCGGGCTGCGGACCGCCTACCTGGGCGGCCTCGACGACCGCATCCGCTGCGCCTGCTGCATCGGGATGATGACGACGTGGCGCGATTACCTGCTCCACAAGTGCTACACGCATACCTGGATGATCTACATTCCGGGGATCGCTCCCGACCTCGATTATCCGGAGATCCTCGGCCTGCGGGTGCCGTTGCCCGCGCTGGTGCAGAACAACACCGAGGACCAGCTTTTCACGCTGGCAGAAATGCGCCGGGCCGATTCGATCCTGGGGGCGGTTTACTCGAAAGCGGGCGGCGCCGAAGCTTACCGGTGCTCGTTCTATTCTGGTCCGCACAAGTTTGACCGAGCGATGCAAGCCGAGGCGTTTGGCTGGCTGGAGCGGTGGCTCAAGGGGTGATTTCGAGGCGGCCACCACTTCTGGGCGCCCACTTCGGTTCGGGAGGATGACCTCGATGAAACGCACCACGTTCTTGACCGCGTGCCTCTTGGGGCTCGTCTGCGGTTGCGGAAACCCGACGACTCCGTGCGGGACGTTCTCGTTCAGTGGAACACCTGACGGCGCTTACCTGGATGTTGTTGACTCATTTGCATTCGATGAGAATACAAGTACCGCGTCTGCGACTACGCCTGGGCCCTGTTGAACGAGGTCAAGCGCAGGAAAGTCGAAATCCCGGTCGATCCCGCCGAGCGAGACAAGCTGATCGCGGAAGATCTGAAATAACAGAGCACCAAACTTTCCCGATGCCCTTGGCACCAGCGGGATTTGACGCCAACGCAATGACCCGATAAAGTAGGCTTCGCGTGGCGATATTGTCAGAACAGCCAATCGAGCAAGGCCGCCCCGAGCGCGTCGCTTGGGGGTTTGCGGCTGGATGGGTCGCACAAGTCGCGAGGAGTTTTTGTGGCGATCGTTGTCAAAGATCTGATTGATTCCGGCGTCCACTACGGGCATCGCGCCAGCCGGTGGAACCCCAAGATGAAGCCGTACATTTACGGCAAGCGCAACTTGATTCATATCATCGACTTGAAGGAAACCGTGCGGGGCCTGCTCCGCGCGATCAAGTTTTTCAATCGCGTGGCTTCGTCGAATGGACTGATCCTCTTTGTCGGCACGAAACGCCAGGCGGCCGAAACCCTCATCGAACAGTGCGGCCGCGCCAAGATGCCTTATGTCACCGAGCGCTGGCTGGGGGGCACCCTGACCAATTTTCGGACGATTCGCAGCCGGCTCGAGCGTCTCGAGGAGCTGGAAAGCATTCTCGACGGCGAGCAAGCGCTCAGCTACTCGAAGAAGATGATCTCAACCTTGAGCCGAGAGCGGCGGAAGATCGAGCGCAATCTGAGCGGCATCCGCCACATGAACCGGCTGCCCGAGGCGCTGATGGTCGTCGACCCGCGCCGCGAACACATTGCGGTGGCCGAGGCGCGGAAGCTCGGAATTAAGGTCGTCGCTCTGCTCGATACCGACTGCGATCCCGATATGGTCGACCTGCCGATCCCCGGCAATGACGACAGCATGCGGTCGATCGAGCTGGTGGTGAGCCGGCTTTGCGACGCGATTCTCGAGGGCCATGCCGCCGCACCACCCGAGCCGGCGCCGGCCGTTGAAGCGGCCCCGGCGGGCCGGGGCGACCGCGAACGCGATCGCCGCCGCGGACCGGGGCGCGGTGCGGGACTGCGCGGCGCCGTCAAGCAGCGCGATTCCGAACCCAAGGCCGATGCGGCTGTGTCTGAACCAGCTCCAGCCCCGGCCGGCGAGACGCTCGGCGACGGCAAATCCCCCGCCGCGGCCGAAGAACCGGCGCCTGTCTCAGGCTAAGGCTTCGAAGGAAATAGAGCAGTGATCGGTTCGACTTGGGGTGCACATCAGGGCGACGTCGGCTGCCGAAGCCATGCAGCCGCGACGCGCCCGGCTGAAAAGAAGGAGTTATGCCGATGGCCGAGATCACGGCGCAGGCCGTTAACGAGTTTCGCAAGAAGACCGGGCTCGGATTGATGGAGTGCAAGTCGCTTTTGAAGCAAGCCGACGGCGACATGAAGAAGGCCGAGACCCTGGCGAAGGAACAAGGATTGAAACAAGCCGAGCTGCGCGCCGGCCGCGCCGCCAAGGCCGGCCGCATCGACGTCTACATCCATCATGACGCCAAGTCGGGCGCCATGATCGAGCTCAACTGCGAGACCGATTTCGTGGCGCGGAACGAAGAGTTCAAGCAGCTCGCCAAGGACCTGGCGATGCACATTACGGCCGCCAACCCCCAGTACGTGCGCCGCGAGGACGTGCCCGCCGACACCGTCGCCGAGCAGAAACGTATCTTTATGTCACAGGTCGCCGATAAGCCGCAGAACATCCAGGAAAAAATCGCCGATGGGAAGCTGAGCGCCTGGTACGGCGATATCGTGCTCCTCGAGCAGAAGTTCTTCAAGGACGACAGCAAGACCGTGCGGGAGATCATCACGGCGGTGAATGCTCGTACCGGCGAGAACATCTCGGTGGCCCGGTTCGCCCGGTTCAAGGTGGGCGAGGAACGCTGAGCCGGCGGGGGGTGAAGGTCGCCGATTGAGCGGAATGCGAAGTGTTTCTCTTTCTCTCTAACTTGACCCCAACTGGGGATTTTGCCTCATGGACTCGCCGAACACCGCCGGCCGGCCGATTTTCCAGCGCGTGCTCCTGAAGCTGTCGGGAGAGAGCTTCTGCCGGCCCGGGCAGGGAGGGATCAGCCTCGATGAGGTCAGCCGGATTGCGCCAGACCGCGCGGGTCGCGGCCAAGGGCGTTCAGTTGGCGATCGTGGTGGGCGGCGGCAACATCCTCGCGGCGCTCAGCTCTCGCGCGGGTCTGACGTCATCAAGGAAGCGACGGCCCATTACATGGGGATGACCGCAACGGTGATCAACGGCCTGGCGCTACAGGATGCCCTCGAGCACGAAGGATGCGCCACTAGGCTCTTGACCACGATCCGCATGGAGGAGGTGGCCGAGCCGTTCATCCGCCGCAGGGCGCTGGCCCACCTCGATGCCGGCCGCGTGGTGATTTTGGCCGCCGGCACCGGCAGCCCGTTTGTCACCACCGATACCGCGGCCGCGCTGCGCGGCAAGGAGCTGGGCGCCGAAGTGTTGCTCAAGGCGACCCGCGTCGACGGCGTCTACTCGGCCGACCCTGAAAAAAACCCGCACGCCGTCCTGTACGAAAACCTGACCTACGAGCAAGTGATGCGCGACGAGCTCAAGGTCATGGACATGACCGCGATCGGCATGTGCCTGGAAAACCGGCTGCCGATTCTCGTGTTCAATTACAAGAACGAGGGGAACATCGAACGGGCGATCGCCGGCGACAACATCGGCACCTGGGTCGGTATTGGTCCGCGGCCCGAGCCGCGGCCCGAGCCGGGGCTTGCGCCGGGCTAGAGTGAGGCAGTCTACCTTGAATTGCCGGGTGAAAACGAGGGAGTCCTGCGGTCCAGATTTGGGAGGGGTCGGGAGACCCGCGCCCAACCGGGCAACCTTGAATTGGCGGGTGAAACGCGGGGAGACCTGCGGTCCAGACTCGGGCGGGGTCGGGAGACCCGCGCCAACAAGCGGTCCAGACTCGGGCGGGGTCGGGAGACCCGCGCCCAACTAGTGCCCAACAAGTCCGAGGAGGTGCACCATGAGCGTTGAAGAAATCGTGCTCGAGGCTGAAGAGCGCATGGAAAAGAGCGTGGCGCTTTTTGCCGACCAGTTGCGCGGCATCCGGACCGGGCGGGCCAACACGGGGCTCGTCGAATCGATACGCGTCGATTATTACGGCTCGCTGACTCCACTCAAGCAGATGGCCAATCTCAGCACGCCCGAGCCGCAGCAGATCTTGATCCGCCCGTTCGATCCGTCGGTGATCGGCGACATCGTCAAGGCGATCCAGACGAGCGACCTGGGGCTCTCTCCCAACTCCGACGGCAAGGTCGTGCGCTTGAACGTGCCGGCCCTCTCGGTCGAACAGCGCAAGAAGCTGGTCAATCGCGTCAAGGAGCTCGCCGAAGAGGCGCGGGTGTCCATTCGCAATATCCGCCGCGACGGCAACAAGCAGGCCGACGTCGAGCAGACCGACAAGGTCCTCACCGAAGACGACGTGGCCACATGCAAGGACGAGGTTCAAACCCTGACCAAGAAATTTGAGGCCAAGGTGAACGAAATGGCCGAGAAAAAGTCCGCCGAGATCATGGAGGTGTAAGCGCGACTCTCTTGACCGTGCATCCGGCAGCCGCCTATAAGGGGGAAAGCGAACATCGGGGCGATTAGCTCAGTTGGCTAGGCGCATGCTCGACACGCATGAGGTCACAGGTTCGAGCCCTGTATCGCCCACTCTTAATCCATTATGACATAAGACGTTAAGACGACCAGAAACTGTACCAATTCTGTACCACATAGGCTGTACCAGTTTTTGTGCCAAATCGGTAGGCTTCACGGTGGCACTCGCGAATTATAAAACCTATCGCTGGGCTTGACCTCCATCAGCCCAGTCGAGGCTCATCCAAAGACCGGCGCACGATCACTCCTGCCGCGACCTGTCGGCTCTGTCTCCATCATCAACGTTGTGGACGATTACACCAGTTCGCAGCCAGGCAATCACGGTAAATATTTAAAACCACCAATCGCGCCTCTAGCGTCCGTGTCGGTCATCTCGACGTTGCCGACCCAACGCCTAGACGCCTCTCATATCGCACACCAGGCGCCGGCGTTGGCAAGTGGCAAGGAATCCGCCACGGAAATTCTTTTGTGGGTCGTTTTACAAATCGGACGTCTGCGCCTAACGTAAGGAAGCGTTAGTGAACTTCTGATCCAAACCACAATTGAAAGGCATGGCGATGGCTATTTCTACTGTATCTGGATCTTGACGAGTTTTAACACTTTGTGTGACATCCCCTTCGGTCACGGAGGCCTACACGGAGGATGGATGTCATGGACCGACGATTCGAATGGCGGTTTGACGAGATGATGGAACAAGCCGAGGTTTCTCCGGAGCTGCTCAAGGATTTGTTGCCTCAGGTGCGTCGTTTCCTCAAGCCCTTCTTGCAAAGTCTGTCGGGGTCGTCGCAGATGCAGCGTCTCGCGGAGTACACGACCGGCTTGATGTCCGGACTGGAGCACAAGACTGGCGAGGGAATTGCCTACCTGTACGACCAAGACCGACAGGGAATGGAGAAGTTCATCGGACAAACATTTTGGGATCATCAACCCTTGTTGCGCACACTCGCGGCTCAGATCGGCAGCGAGTTGGGGGAACAGGACGGTGTGATCGTATTTGACCCCTCGGCATTTCCCAAGAAAGGCGACAAGTCGGTGGGCGTTGCCAAGCAATGGTGCGGTCGCCTCGGCAAAGTCGAGAACTGCCAAGTGGCCGTCTTCATGGCGTACGTCACGCGGAAAGAACATGCACTGGTCAATACACGCCTTTATCTTCCGAAAGACTGGGCCAAGAACCGTCGGCGCCGCAGGGGAGCGGGGGTGCCCGATTCGATCGAGTTTCGCACCCGCCAGCAATTGGCGCTGGAGATGTTGGAGGAATGCGGCGACGTCCTGGCGCATACCTGGATCGCTGGTGACGACGAAATGGGGCGTCCCGCTAGTTTTCGGCTGAAATTGCGCAGTCTCGGTAAGCGCTATCTGCTGGCGGTCCCCTCGAACACGCTGATACGCGACATTGAGGCGCCACCTCCGGAATACTCGGGACGGGGACCACATCCCTGGAGTCCTTTCACACGAGTGGACGCTTGGCGCAAGAACTTGGCTGATGACGCTTGGACCACGATTAATGTCCGTGACGGTGAGAAAGGGCCGCTCATCATCGAGGCCGTGAAGCATCGCGTTCGGGCTCAACTCGAGACAGGGGGTACGGGTCCTGAGGAGATGCTGTTTGTGACTCGGGAACGTCAAGCGGATAACACCTACAAGCTTGATTATTACTTGTCCAATGCGAGCACTGATGTACCGCTGGACGAATTCGCCAGAGTGGCCAACGCGGGTCATCGCATCGAAGAATGTATCGAGCGAGCCAAAGGGCAAGCTGGATTGGCGGACTACCAAGTGAGGAACTGGATAGGCTGGCATCACCACCAAACCCTGTCGCTGGTCGCCGCGTGGTTCCTGAACAAGGAGACGCGGCGGGGAAAAAATCCAGACTCCCGCGCTGACGGTCCCACAGCTACGGCACCTGATGGGGTCTGATCGACGCTTACTTGGCGACGAACCTGACGACTTTGCTTTGCCGTCGGAGCACGCGCTGGCTCAAGCGCAACGAACAAGCGCGCTTTTACCGTTATCGTTCGCGTAACATCTTACCGCCTTTAAAGAATCAGCTAAGAACCTGAAGAGATACAGTAGAACTATCAAGAGAGAAGCCAAACTTGATTCCGAAGTGAAGCCCGAGAAGACCGTTTTCCTGGTCACCTTGACCCGAACCTATACCGAGCATGCTCGCGCCACGGTTAAGGTCGATGCGAACACGGTCGAGGAGGCCCGCTCGACTATCGAGCAACAAATGGAAGATGGTGAGTTAGAGGATTGGGAAATGGATTGGGAAATACATGACTATGAACCTAACGACGATATCGAAATCGAATCCATCGAGAAGAAAGAATCGAAGTGATCGATACGATGGGGCATGGACGCCCCATCATTAATGCGATGGTCCCAAGCAGATCAACGAGTCATCCACCCATCACACGAGTGTCTCCGTCGTTGCCGCCACACTAGAGCCAGGGTTGCAGGTAAACTGGTCACCGCTGGTATAGGTGCGAACCCCCTTGAATGCACGACCCGATTGTTACCTTCCCTGAACTCGCACGGTGACGCATGAATTATATCCATGGGTGGGTGAACACCCAAGATTGCGCAATGGGCTCGGGGTCGTGAGTTGGGATGCCTTCAGATCCCGTCCGGTTGATTCAAAGACGGGTCTGCACGACCCCTGCTTCAACCTCATGAACCTCTTGGTCCCACTGGGGGTCTCGACCCTAAACCCATAGTAGGATCAACATGACGTAAGTTGTTGCAGCATAAGGAAAATGATCTTACACCGGACCCCCGAAAACCTCCGAACTGGGAGGGGGGCGGTGTAAGGCTATATCCGAGCTCTCTAGGAGGAAAATATGAAGATTTTGTGAAATTTCCCAAACTTCATGAAAAAATCTACGCGCTTACTTTTATAGTATGTGCGTACAAATAAAAAACAAAAAACACTTAAACGATCAATATGGGTTGCGACCGACTCCGAGTGGGACAAAACGCAGCCCGATCCATGGCTTTCGACCCAGTTTGCGTTTTCGGATGGCAAGGCAATTATGTTCATCCGACCGGATCTTGCGGACGACGTGAAACGTCGTCTGGAAGCCACCGCGATGCAAGAAGGCATCCATCTCGTGTTTCGAGCCCGTGATGATGGATCAATTCTATTGCAGGATGCCCTACGGCTCGCGGGTTTGGATCAGGTCCAGGTAGTCCGGTTACTGACTTTCTTTTCGCCGAAGGATATCGAATACGCAGTCGGTTGGAATGCCTTCAAGATCGCGATCGACCAGAAGAAGGTGCATCAGCGGAACAACCTGTCCGGATCGATTGACTTGCCCAACCTCAAGGTTCACATCAAGGACATCAGTGGCTGGGCTGGCAAGACCTCCTTGAACAAATTCGCGGGTGCCCTGGGGATCAAGATGAACTCGAAGACCGTGATGGACGACTACAAGACCCACATGATGGATGGGCTGGTCGCGCACCCAGAGCATTTCGTGCGTTACTCCGTCGATGACGCACGTGTGCTGTTGGAGTGTCAGACGATCCTTCCTTGCACTCTTCAATGATGTTCAACGCGAGTGCTTGGGGGTGGATGAAGTTTGGGAAGCTGAAGCCGTTCCCATGACACTGGGCTCGCTGGTGGCTTCAACGTTTCAGAAATGGCTGTACCGCCGGGGTCACAAAGACGTTGTTAACTATGCCGTTCGCCGGCTCGGAATTCTTGATCAGAACGACCGTCGTTCCAAACAATCCAAGTGGGCATTCTGGGAGACACGCCGCAATTACCGATCTCCGGAAGCGGTGATTCAAGCGATCGACCAAGGTGAAGGAGACATGAAGGTCTTCCTCCACGCTAAGTTCGATTCGACCGCGATGGATGCGTGTTCGGTAAAGACATGGGCAGATCGACCGACGACCACGACCCTGCCGTTTAACGCCCTCGTTCATGGTGGACGATGCAACAACGAGAACCCATTTGAATACCATCTCGACGACGGTGCCGACATCGACATCACCGGCTGCTACGGCGAATCCCTGCGAAGCTTGACTTATCCCTTGGGAATTCCAACAGTCTGGGGCTTTTCAGCGAACGAAGAGAACATGATACTTGGCGACTGGCTCGATCAAAACCAATCCGACTTGGTGCCCGGACTCTGGACGGCGACGATCAGTGGCGAAGTCGATTTCGAGCAGGATCTTCTGCAATCAAAATTGGTGTCAGCCAAGGACATCCGCAAGGTCTCCAGACAGGCTGACGACAATTCGGATGTCGTGTGCGATTTCCCCCTGCTGAGGCGTGAGGTCAAGAACGCCGTCATCACTCATGATATTCTGGTAGCGATCCAGAGGATCGCCACGAGCCAGGAATTGAAGCAAATCTTGAATCTTAAGTTGGTCACTGCGACCGGCTACCGTAAGTCCAATCGCGTCGCTTCAGTGGACCACTGGTGCCGAGATGTGATACGTGAGCCGGGCGAATCAGGGTCAAGTACGGGACCCTCCTGGAGAATCGGAACAAGTCGTGGGTCGGCATCCCGTTGGAGGATTTCGTGGGCAAGCTTGCCGACCGTCGCAAGAAGTACAAGAAGCTCAAGAACGACCAGTCGATCTCGGAGGAGGAGCGGAGGAAATAGGAAGGGCTGGATCATGTTTTGAAGTTGATGATCAACGTTCTGTACGGAGCGATGGCGTCGTCCTTCTTCGCGATCGGCAACACGGTCGTGGCGAACAACATCACAGGTAGGGCGAGATTGGGCGTCTGGATGCTGGCGAAGTCCTTGGGTCTGCGACAGACGATCACCGATGGTGGAATCTACTCACCGCGGTCGGTTTGTTTCTTTGAGGGAAAGCGACCGGGCTTTGCCACCTTGAGTCGACAATGGGAATGGCACGCGCCAAACCGTCAACGATGGTATCGATCGATGGCCGGATGGGAGCCGGGCATCGCCGTGCGGGAACTCGATCGACTCGCCCTTGAGCACGTTCGCTCGTTCTGGCTGCCTTACGGAATTGATTTTCCGTTCGGCGTCGAACATAAGACGACCATGGTGCGCGCCGCCTACTGGTCGAAAGGTGACTACGCACTGTTGTTCGATGATGGTGAGATCGACTACGCTGTGCGCGGTAAGAACAAGTCGAAGCGGTCGGACGCCAAGCCCCATCCGACTTTCACCCTGCTCAAGAGCATCCTGGACGACTCAGATCGGTTTCCCGACGACCTGAGCTACACCAAGAATTCGATCATGAAGATCGGTAAGTTCCGTGCAGTCCAGGCATCGAACGGCTATGAGGACCTCAAGGACCTGCGTCCAGGTGACGACTACCAGTCCGAACACGTGGCAAGTTATAACAACCAGCACTTTCCGATCGAGAACGAGAAAGACTTCCTCTCTCGCAAGCAGCGTAAACGAATTGTCAAAGGGCGGCTCGTCGAGTGGTTTGAGCGGCATCGAGCAAAGGGAATTGCGTGCGTCCACCGCAAGATGAGCCAGAATCAAATGCGTTAGGCTGCCAACGCACGTTCCAATGCGAAGTGGGCTGACATCCGTGTGATTCTCGGCATCGTTGCCGATTTGGTGACGATGGATCGTGGGGATTGACCTGCCCCTCGCTTGGTCCGTCAACACGTGACGTGAGCAAGGACGACAAGATCACGACGCTCTTGCGCGCACTCGGTTTCGCTCGCCTTGGGGGTGAGATTACCAGCGAGACTGATGCATTAAAAGGTTTAGATTTCACACCGCCAATTCACCCGCGCATGCACCTACGCGGTGATCGTGGGCTCATGCGAACCGCGACCGCCTGTACGCCTCACTGGCTGTTCCGCACCGACGCCTCTTCGGATCTACCGACCCACGAATTGGCGATGCTAGGACGCGGCGAATAGAGCCTCGCCTTTCCTCTCCCTTACCGTACGTCGCGCGGGCGATTCCTCATTGCTTGCCGCCAGCCCGCCGGTTTCTTGTGAAAATATAATTTTCCCAGGCGGTACGCCACGAGGCGATGCAGGCTCAAAGCCGCTTCTTTCTTGGGGTTTTCGTCGCCTCATTGAACAACGCAACGGCGACCACCTCGAACGACTTTCGATTGACCATGGCTGTTATCACTCCCTCGGGCACCAGCCGCCGAGCCTGTCCGATCTGAACCCCCGTGAGCCCCTTTTTCCGCAAGAGGTTCTCGATCACGCTCCAGGCGAGCGACTCCTGGGTCTCGAACAGCAGATCATCGGAGGCGAGGCGGTGGTAGACCTCCTCGGTCAGCCCCTCCCTTGGTTCGTATGTCCTTGTGCTCTCGCCGCCTTCTGCGGTGACCGAGTGCGCCGTGACCATCGTGATGATCGCCCCATTCCTGACGTACTCGGCGAAACGGTCGAGTTCGGTGGGCGTGCGCACCCGTGTCGCTATTTTGGATACCTCTTCCAGCAACGCCATTCTCGGGGCATCCTCGATCTCAGCGACCTCCTTCGGGTAACGGGCTTTCAGATAGGCGATCAACCTATCCCGAGTCTCGGCTTTGAGCGGAGGGAAATACCGCACTCCATTCCTGTCGCATCTCCCATTTAGCCATTGAGAAATCATCACCTCCCTCTCAATAACCCCGGCATCCCTCAAAACCTGGCGGAGTGACACTTCCTCGGCAGCCCTTTCGACGAGGCGACGGTAGGGCTCGTCGGGCAACGGGTCTTTCTTTTGTTGCACCATCGCTTGCCTCCACACACTCATGGGCGCTACTTAACGCAATGGCTCATTGTGCATAAATGTAAGTTCATGAGTTGTATTTTGGATTCGACTCGTATAATAGGATAATCGGTGGTCCTAAGTCGTGACAAGGAAGTCTTACAGTCTCAATCCTTCGGATACTCCTGTGTGCGCAGATGCGCACTTTTTGACGAAAGGAGTAACTCATGCTCAGCAAGACGATCAATGGTAGGGCGAAAGGGAACGTCTCTCTTACGCACACCCAGGGTGACTCTCCAGTGGCCCCTCCTACGATCCCGCTCTCCGTGGGGGGTCGTAATGGGTTACAGCCCCATACAGAAACTAAGTTCGTCTGGAAGGTCGAACTCGGGGCGAAGAAGAACTACGCACGCCTGGGTGAACGTCTAGCCAACAACGACGGTCTTTATCGAAATAGGTCAGACGGTCTCGGGCTGATCCAAGTCTTGCCCAACGGGAAAACTCGCCTGATCACGAAGGGCTCGGAACTGGCTCCGATCCTTGCTGACAGGGTGAGCATGGTGGTGACGAAGGACGGCAAGGTCACCAGCGAGACGCCGCAGGCGACGCATCTCAACGCCATGCTCCGCTCGGAGGTCTTCCTCTCTTGCTTCCGACCCGTGGACGAGGTGGTGAGGATTCCCTACTACCTCGATGACTTTACTCTGGTGCAACCGGGTTACCACGACGGGGGTCCGGGCAAGCGGATCTTGTACGTAGGCCCCGTGCCTGAGATCAGTGATGGCATCGCAACCATCACGGCCTTCCTGGACGTGATGGAGTTTGCCTCGAACGCCGACCGCACCAACACAGTGGCAGCGGCTCTCACGACCCTCCTGCGGCACCACTGGCTCGGTGAGAAACCGCTGTACCAAATCACATCGACGAAGAGCCACGCTGGCAAAGGGACGGTCGCCGAGTTCGCCCGAGGTTCAGTCGGCAAGGCCGACATCCTCTATGAGTCAATCGACTGGCCCATGCAGAGTCAGTTTCAGCGTCAAGTCAAACTCGATCCCGACCTTGGTGTGATCATCTTTGACAATGTGCGGTTGGACAGCGCCGGGGGGCGAGGCAAGTTCATCCGCTCAGCCTTCGTAGAGAGTTTCGTGACGAACGCCGAGGTGACGCTAGCATCGCCGGGTGCAGGTGAGGCAATCACCCTGCCCAACAAGTACGTCGTGGTGATCAACACGAACGACGGAGCGCTGTCCCAGGATATCCTGAATAGAGCCTTGCCGATCCACCTGGCTCCAATGGGCAGCATCCATGACCGACAGTCCCCGATCGGCAATCCCAAACTGGAATTCTTGCCCAAGAACCGCCAACGGATCGAGGCGGAACTCCGAGGCATGATCGAACGATGGCGTCAGGCAGGCTGCCCGCAGGACGAAACCGCAAAGCACTCCATGACACCTTGGGCGAAGACGGTCGGGGGCATCCTCAAGCACAACGGCTTCGGTGACTTCCTCGGCAACCAGCAAACCCGCAAGGCGGTGGACGACCCAATACGGCTGGCGATCGGCATCCTCGGGGTGGCGAAGGCAGGCAAGGCACTCCGACCCGCAGAGTGGGCTCAGATCGCCGTCCAGCAGGGCTTGGTCAAGACTCTGATCCCTGCAAATGAACGGGACACCGACAAGAGTCGGGAACGGGCGATCGGGGTTCTGCTTAAGCCGCTGATCGGTGAGGCGTTCGTCGTCACGACTGAGACCAGGCGGTACAAGCTCAAGCTAGAAGGCGGGCTACGTCGGTGGGTGGCGGGGAAGAATCCTCACACCAGGTATATCTTCGTTGTTCTTGATTCGCACGAACTGCCTGTTGAGGATGAGCAATGACTGCAGCCGCGATCAACCTTCTTCCGGATCTGGCGCCTTGGGAATATGACCTGCTCAAGGAAAGCATCGACCGACTCGGGGTTCTCGTCCCTGTGCTAAAGGACGAGAACGGCAATACGATCGACGGCCACCAGCGGGAGCGAGCGTGCAAAGAACTTTGGATCGCCGACTACCGCATCGAGACCGTCGCCGGTCTGACCGATGAGCAGAAGCGCGACCGCGCGTTCACGCTCAATCTGGTGCGTCGGCGGCTCAACCAGCAGCAGATGCGGGACCTCATTGCCGCCGAGCTAAGACGAACGCCCGACCTGTCGGACAGTTGGCTGGCTCACATTCTGGGTACGACCGACAAGACCGTGGCTGCCGTGCGCCGGAATTTGATCGCAACCTCGGAGATTCCGAGGTTGGACGCCCTCAAGGGGCGCGATGGGAAAAGCCGTCGGGTCACGCGGATCACCACGAGCACCGCCAAGGAAGCGGAGCAGGCGCAAAGAGCCCTCCAGGTGCTCGGAGACGAGGCGCCGAGGAAGGACTGGAATCTTCGCCTGGCGAAGCGGCGGGCGAACCAAGTGGAAAAGCTGAATTTGGTCAGGGGACGGCAAGTCCAGCCTGCCGGTGACAGTGATATCCGACTTCACCATTGCCGCTTCCAGGAGCTCCAAGAGGTTGCCCAAATCGAGCCAGGATCGGTCAATCTGATTCTGACCGATATCCCCTACGGACAGCAGTTCTTGCCAGAGGTGGGCGAGCTGGGGGCGTTCGCAGCCAGGGTCCTGATTGAGGGAGGACTCTTCGTCACGTATGCCGGGCAGTACTGGTTGGACAAAGTGATCGCTGCCCTGGAGCCGCACCTACGGTATCGGTGGTGCAACGCGAGTGTCTGGGATCGTGACGGGAATGTGACTCACCTGGGAGGCTCGCGGGTCGTGTCAAAATGGAAACCGATTCTGGTCTATTCGAAAGGAGACTGGACGAAGGACGTGGGCTGGACTGACGTGTCGATAGTCCGAAGCAAGGAGAAGGACTGGCACGACTGGCAGCAGCCGCTTGAAGAAGTTGAATCCCTGGTTCGGTACTTCTCAGAGGAGGGCGACTTGGTTGTTGATCCTTGTGGAGGCGGGTTTACCACTGCGCTCGCGTGCCGAAATCTCGGTCGTCGGTGTATCTCGTGCGACAGGGACGAGGCGTCGGTGATCAGGGGGCAGGAGCGGCTTCTGAATCACGAGCTGCCTTCTCGCACACTCGGCGGGGTCGCGGAACTGGTCGGTTAGGAGTCCCTGCGCTACGGGCACTCACGCGCCGGCGTTTCCTTAACCGATTGCCACGAGCGGTGGCGGCGATCTGGCCGCTCACATCGTGAGACCAGCACCACAGCGCCAACCAAATTAACAAGCATTCGAACACCATCCCCTTGACTCGCAACTGGAGCGGACAGCAGCGCCGAAGCGGGCGATCAATAAGTAACGACCCACCATCGTAGCAGCGGACTAACACTACGCGTCAGAGTAGCTCACCTTCAACCTGAACGAGAAAGCGAGGCATGCCATGTGTGCGAATCAGAACTCGAATGAAGCGAAGCCGACCGATCTGGCACCTGAGACGAAGAGCAAGATCGACATAGCCAGCCTGACCGATGATGAATGTCGCGAGCTGGTCTCGCGAATTCACGAGCGACTCGGCGAAGTGTGCTTCACCTGGTCAATCGATAGACTAATTGAACGCGTACCTTACTTGAGCAGAGACCAGGCGAGGTATGTGCTTATAAGGTTTCAGCCGGCTGACCCGTGGGACGATATAGACGCTTTACTGGAGTGGCTGTTGGACAACGATGACGAGTTTATGTACTCGCTGCATTTCGGCACCAGTTTGGATTGATCAAATGCCCACCGCGGTATCCGGTTGTGGATCTATGCGGCGATGGTTTTAGTACGGCGTTTGCCTGCTGACACCTCGAGCGTCGCCGTATAGCATGCGACAAGGACGCATCGATGACGATCAGCAGGCAGGACCGGCTTGAGGATCACGAAATGCCTTGTCGCACAGTTGGCGGCATCGGGGGAGTGATCGATTAAGCGCGACCTTGCCACACATTGACCCGGAGCTCTCCTATGTCGTGACCAGAACTTCGGAGCAAATCCTTCGAACGGCGTCACTGAGGGGTTCGTTCGCGATCAAGTACTCACTCTTGCTGTTCGCACCATTTATCGAGTAGGTCAAAACGACTTCGCCTAGCTCTGCCCAGCCACCATACAGCTCCTCAATGGCCGGATGTCTGTCGTACGAGAGCAGCCATGGTCTTTCCTCCTCGCGCAGCACCGATGCCAGCCGGGCGTGGTCGTCTACCGTGAACGAAAACTGGTAAAGATCCGGACCCTTCTCGAAGTAAGGCGGGTCCAAGTACATAACCGCATTGCCGGGTGCCTGGATGACCTTCTGGAAGTCCAGGTTTGAGCAGACATCTGGGTGCGTCTCTGTACGCCGTAGCAAATCCGCTGCTGTATCGATGCTCCTAAACAGAGTCGGCAGCGAGTAGCGGCAACCGACACTGTAATCGCTTTGCTGCTTCAAGCCACCGATCGGGCCGCCTGCCATGGTTCCCAACCCTGAGTAGGACATTTGCTGGATCGCGATCTTCTTCATCGCGACCAACAAGCCGTCGGTTACGTCGGTAATTCCTGTGACTGCCAGAAGATCGCCTTTGAACTCAAAGAAGGAGGCAACCGAGGGAACAAACTCCGCCAACATCGCTTTAAGCCGTTCGGGGTTGCGCACTTGGTGCCAAACGCAACATATCGCCGGATCTCGGTCATTGAACCACGCCCGCCTCAATTTGATTCTGTTAAGCACCTCGAATCCAATGGCGCCCGAGCCGAAGAAAGGCTCTCTGTACTCGTAGTTAGCGTGAGCTGTTTGCTCGAGATGACCGGCGATGATCTTGGTGATCTGCCGAGCGATTTTCTTCTTCCCACCTGGATATCTAAAAAGCATTGATGCACATCCTTGTAAACAGCGGGGTCTCCATGACCTCGCGACTCTTCATATAATATAGTTATGAAAATCATTTTTATTCTCATTTTGATGCGGTTAATGTGGGATCGGGAAGTAATTGAGCAGCGTTTGCGAACAATTGGAGAGCGGCACTCTCGACAGGGCGTCCCGTGCGGAGCTTCCCCAGAGGTGCGAGACAATCGTGCCGCTGTTCGTCTTTGTTGCGGGAGCGCGCCGAACAGCTCGGTCGAATTTGACCAAGTGATTCGCCGCGCGTTGCGCAGCTTGTTCCGAGGGAAGCTGGGCTTGCGTGCACGTCGTGCTTCATCGCGGGCGTGCGGGTGTTATGCGAAACGACGCACCCGTGGAGCCGGATCAGCCGCTCATCGAAGAAGGAGGCCCAGAGGTAGTTCGATGTGGTCGCTAACGGTCATGACGCCACGAGTCCAACACACATCTGCCGCCTCAGGAATCGTTGGACCATGCGGGGTGGAGCGGCGTCGGCGCGAGCAGCTATTCGCTCGGGGTGAATGGATCACATGCAGCGCACCATAACAAGGGAGAGCGCCAGAGAATCGAACACGGCGCTACCGATTAGCCGGTGGGTGATGTCGCCGATCCAAATGGAGTTCGGGACTCGTGCGAACAACGTGAGCCACAGCGAGATCAACCGTCTTGAGCGGCTGGAACAGAAAGCCCAGACCTGGTCGGATGCAAGCAGTCGCCTTCAGTCAGACACGACCGCGCTTTTCAGCCCCCGCGGGGTTCTGCTTCTCGAAGGTATGATCGCCCCAGATACCCTTCAACCTTGGGCTGAGGGCGTTAGGCACGCGAGTACAATTCCCGCCGCGGGACTTGAACCCCTGACCTCTTGCATGCCATGGACCTAAGCGGATCAAGGCTGGCTCCATCCTCCGCAGTCATAGCGACTACCAAGGCGTCGTCATTCCTGACGAATTGATGGAGCAGGCTCGCGCGGCTTACGAGCATTGTCGTTCGCTGTTACGTGAACGATCCATCTGCCTCTGATTGGCAAAACGGGGGTGCATCATCATACGCAGGAGGCGCAGCGTCGTCTGCTGGAGCGCAGCGGTTTCTGTCTCGGCGACGGACGTCCTATTGCCACCTAAGAGCGGAGGCACTTACGTGGTCAGCACCTTCGGCAACGCGGGCAGCATGGCTCACTGTCTACATCATCGGCGACGACACGCCGCCGGCCACGTTCGGAACCATCACACGGGGGGTTAATGGCGTGTCGAACGTCTTCGTCGCATCGGCGAAGTAGCTTGACGTACCCTCCTCTCGTCGAGCCGGTCGGCGATTGAAGCGACAGACTGCGGACGCGTCGAGTGGCTCGACCGGTGACAACGACATCGAGCCCCTACGCTTGACTCTGGCGCAGTCCAGCCACCGGGCCGACCGGAACGACGTCAAACCGTCCGAACGCAGCAGAGCGGGCACGGTACGGGGTGCGAGTATGCTCAAGGCTTTGTCTGGGGGTATGTCGGCGGAGTCAGGTGCAACTCGATGGTCACCCCGAAACTCGTGCACCTGACTCCGCCCGTCACTTCCAGTATTTGACCCGAGACTTGCCAACCGTCTGCGAGCTATTCCAGCAATTTGTCCGCTAACTCAGATTGAACATAACCGACTTGGAAATTTCTCGTTCCGAGCACACCCCGTGTTTGCACCCAGAGTCCCAGTGCATCCTTCTCAATCGGGTTATCCGGTTCGGGTCGGACTTCCAGCTCCATTCCAGCATCGCAGTATGTTTGAATGATGTCCTTGCGAGAGCTACCGTCGCGATTATCAAAGGTAACCCCGAAGATCGTTGACCTTATCACCTTTTCGCGAGGTATTCGCTTGCTCGACATGGTGGGAGTCCAGGCGATTCTCAGACTTAACGGACGCTGCGACAGCGTAAACGATTATACCATGCTCAGCGGCTTGCTATGACGGATTGACCGCCTGCTTTCTTTTTCTGCTCCCTTTCTGTCTTTCCCCCCACCTAATCGCAATCGATTATCTACTCATGTACTATTGTTCCCGTTCACTCATTTAGCTCCCAAACCCATGCTCCCCACTCTCCGTACGGTTGGTGCTGAACCTTGTTTTGCGGGAATGTCCTCACCAGGCGGTAACGCCGCTCGAAGTCGGGCCAGAATTCGTGCATATCCGTCTCCCACCTGATGAAGGCAAACACCAATCGCGGCGGCCTTTGGCGCAAAGCTACGAGGACCTCGGGCCTCCGCCGTGAATATTGCTTGAACGACATCGCTTCCAGATTGACGGCGAATTCAGACGGCGGCATCCGGCCGGAGAGGACGTACAGTGGCCAGCCGGCGAACCCGGCGATAATACGGTCATCGGCGCTCGAGTGCTCCTTGACGAACTTGGCGGCCTGGAGATAGATGCTCTCCGAAACGCACGGGTCGTCCCAGTTGCCCCGGAGCATGACGGGAGCATAGCGGCGCGCGAGCTTCAGTCCGTCGCGATACGATTGATACACCGAGCGGGCATCGAGCTCGCCCGCGCTCGCGGCCAGGGCGAGGATCGCGGCCGGCTTGAGCCAAGCGGCGGTGGGGGAAGGGATTGAGAGGGGACGAATGGGATCCGGATTAGGATTGCGATCAGGATCACGAGCACGATCAAACACCCGATTACGATTAAGATTACGATTAAGACCGGGATCCGACATCATCAGCCAGTTTAGGCCCATCGCACCAAGGAAGACGATTCCCACCAGAAGCTGGCCCCAGTGGTAGGCAAGGCAGAACTTGCCGAAGATCTCGGGAAAGTGCACCAGGAAGAGCAGGATCGCCAGCCCCTTGGCCGCGCGGGGCTCGCTCCGGGGCCAAACCACCCAGAGCAGGCCAACGGCGGCCGATGGAAAGAGCCACATCGTGGCTCGCGTTGAAATCAGCAAAGCCCAATCTCGATCCTTGGGGCCGAACCACTTCGTGATCCCATCGTAGAACATCGCCAGCTCGCGGTAATATTCCAGCATGACTAGGGGAGAGCCGCGATAGACGCATATCCACAGCAGAAAAAGGCCGCCACCGAGGGCCAAACCAGCGAGGTGAACGAGCAGCGCGCGCCGGCCGTGGAGCGCCAGCGCGAGGTAGACCGAAACCACGGTGGTCAAAACAAACGGCTCGCGCAGCCCGACAGCCAGCGTCATCAACAGCCCGGCCCAGAAGAGAGCGGTGCGCGAAGCGGTCGACAAGCACCACAAAGCGGCCAGGTAAACGAGCGTCGCCGCAGCAATCGGGTTGCAGAAACCCATCTCAACGAAGATGGGGAGATTCACCGCCAGCGACCAGGCTGAAGCCATCACGAATGCGACGAGACGGCTCACCCAGCGGCCCAAAAAACCAAACATCATCACCGCGGAACCCGCGGCCACGAAGGCATCGACCAGGCGAAAGCGCCAAAGCGGAGTCGAACGAGGAGTGACGACGAGGCTGAGAAGCGAAGAGTAGAGGTTCAGCGGGGCGTGGGGGAGCACTCCGGCCCCTCGCGCTGCTAGCTCGGCGTGCAAGGCATAAAAGCCCTCGCCCCCGCACGGCGGCCCGCCGATCAAGAGCAGTCTCAGGAAGAGCGTGCCGACGAAGATCGCGATTGCTGCCAGTATCCAGCGCGTCCGCTTCGAGGTCGGCGAAGTCATGAGCGCACCAGGTCCTCCAGCTTGATCGGCGAATGCCTTGACTTACTCTGTTTACCGTGGATCACGAAGCAGCGCCGACAACGTGATTGTCGATGAGTTACGCGTGCCGCACAAGTGTAAGCTTCGATCTTGGATCGTTTCAAAGCCAGGTCTGTCGGATTGCCAGCGATCAGAACCGCTGGCATGACCGAGAATCAATGGTGGGCGCTCGGGCGACACCACGGGCTCATTACCCCGCTGTTGGACTGGAGGGAAAGCCCTTTCGTGGCAGCCTACTTTGCGTTCATGGACCTTGCGGAACATCTAAACCCCGGCACTCTAAGAGGAATGCCGATTAGTGGCGCGATCTCGATCGATCGAGATGAACCCGTCGTAATCTGGAGGTTAATGGTTTCTGGCGCGACAGAGACCAATTGGCCAGAACTCAAAATCTTCCGGTCGCAGCTCGATGGATCGGCGCGGCAGCGCGCCCAATGGGGCTAGTTTACACGTCTGGACGACGCGGCGCACCGCGACTTGAAGGCGTAAGTCGCAAGCCGTCAGCTCGGTTTTATTCTTCAACTGACCACAATCAACGGTCGGGCGATGAAGCAGGCGTTGGATGATCTCTTCAGCATGAATATCACTCCTTCGACGATGTTCCCCGACCTCGACGGGGCGCGCAGGAAGCCAATATGTCTCATCTGATTTCGAGCAGCGTATTCCCGCGCGGTTTTGTTTCGATGGAATAGCGGCTAATGGACTATACTGTGCCGAAAAGACCAGCAGAGGATCGGATGAAATGGGGCTGGTGGGCATTGCGTTCAGGATACGTGCCGACCGCCCGGAAGCATGCTCGGTATTGCCTCCGCCATGCCCCTTTCTCGAGGGAGACATGGCGCCTGGTTTACTGCTCGATCCGTGGTCGTTAAACGGTTCGGTGAGACTTGATCTCGGCTCCGGCTCCTGCCTGGCAAGGTGGCTAAGATGTCACGATCGCCGCTCGTCTCCGTTATCATGCCGCTCTATAACACCACGCGTTACGTGGCCAAGGCGGTCAAGAGCATCCTTGGTCAAACTTACAGGAATCTCGAGTCTCTAGTTGCCGATGGCGGTCCACAGACAATTCATTGTCAATCGTCCAGCGCTATGCTGCCCGCGACCCGCGGATCCGTACATGCGTAAGGCCCGGTACGAGCCCACAAGAACGGCTCAATCTGATGCTTGACCTTGCGCAGGGCGAGTATGTCGCGCGGATGGATGCGGATGACATTGCCCTTCCTCTCCGACTCGAGCAACAAGTCGCATTTCTGGAGGCGAACCCCGATCATTTTGCGGTCGGCAGCCAATTCCTTGTGATCGATCCCTGGGGATATCCACTCCGCATCTGCGGTGAAAATGAGCGAACCCACGAGGAGATCGAGGCCCTTCAGCTCGACGGCAGGTGTGGCTCGGTGATTGCTCATTCGGCCGTCACATATCGCCGTGAACCGGTTCTTGCAATCGGGAAATACGAGACAAAGTACTACTTCGGCGACGACTTGGACCTATTCTTCAGGCTGACAGAGCATGGGGGCCGCCAAGCCAATTTACCGCAGGTTCTGATGAAGATCCGCGTGCACGCGAAGAGTGTTATCCATAAAGATCGCCTACTGCAAGACCAGACCATCTGGGAAATCGCGCGGGCTGCCCGAAAGAGACGCGGGCTGCCCGACCTTCCCCACGCGATATTTGAGGCGTTCCTTACGATGGCAGAGCCGCTTGAGCCGCTGGACTATTCGAGAATGTGGGGGTGGTGGGCACTAGCGTCAGGGTATCGAGCAACCGCCCGCAGGCATGGCTGGGATTCCGTCACCAAGTCCCCATGGTCGAAGGAGAGTTGCGCATTGCTCTACTGTGCCGTCCGCGGTTACTAAACTGCGAAGCCCGCGTGGTGAAAACCGGTATGGAACGATAAGGAGAAGCTGTTGAAAGTCGTCATCCTCTGCGGCGGTCAGGGAACTCGCCTTCGAGAAGAAACCGAGTTCCGACCGAAGCCCATGGTGTTGATCGGCCAGAAGCCAATCCTCTGGCACATCATGAAGCTGTACGCACACCACGGTTACCGAGAATTCATCCTCTGCCTGGGCTATCGTGGGCAGATGATCAAGGAGTATTTCCTCAACTATGAGGCCATGAATAATGACTTTACCATTCATCTGGGGCACAAGACACGGATCGACTATCTCGACACGCATGGTGAGCAAGACTTCCAGGTGACTCTGGCCGACACGGGTCAAGACACGATGACGGGTGGACGGATCAAGCGGGTCGAGCGCCACATCGACAGTGACACCTTCATGGTGACCTACGGCGATGGCTTATCCGACGTCGACGTGACGCGTCTATTGGACTTCCACCGCAGCCATGGCAAGTTAGCCACCGTGACGGCCATGCAGCCGTCGTCTCGCTTTGGCATGTTGGCGATTTCCGGCGATGGTCATGTCACCGCGTTTGCGGAAAAACCGCTGATGGACGGATGGGCGAGCGCTGGGTTTTTCGTGTTCAACAAGCGAGTGTTCGACTACCTGCACCCGGACCAATGTGTGCTGGAGCGCGAACCCCTTGAGGAACTAGCAGCTCGCGGACAGCTCATGGTCTATCAACACAAGGGGTTTTTCTTCGCGATGGATACGTATCGCGAGTTTCAAGCACTGAACGCAATGTGGAATGAGGGCAACGCTCCCTGGAAGGTGTGGGCTTGATGACTGATTTCTGGAAAGACCGGCCGACATTGGTAACCGGCGCCACCGGCTTGGTCGGGGGTTGGCTGGTCAGCCGCCTACTGGCGGCCGGCGCCGACGTCGTTTGCCTGGTGCGGGACTGGGTTCCGCAAAGCCAATTGATTCGCGACCGGCTGGTCGACCGCGCCAAGGTGGTGCGAGGCGATGTGCGCGACCAAGCCGTGCTCGAGCGGGCGCTTGGCGAGTATGAGGTCGCGACGGTCTTTCACCTGGCGGCCCAGACGATTGTCGGCATCGCCAACCGCAACCCGATCTCCACGTTCGAGACCAACATCCAGGGGACCTGGGCGCTCCTGGAAGCGTGTCGCCGTTCGCCGACAGTCAAGCAAGTGGTACTGGCTTCGTCAGACAAGGCCTACGGCGACCAGGAACAGCTTCCGTACGATGAGGGCACACCGCTGCAGGGAACACATCCTTACGACGTTAGTAAGTCCTGTGCGGACCTCATCGGCACGACGTATGCCGTGAGCTATGGTTTGCCCGTGGCGATTACGCGCTGCGGCAACTTTTACGGCGGAGGTGACCTGAACTGGAATCGGATCGTTCCCGGCACCATTCGCTCGGTGCTCCGAGGTCAGTGGCCTGTGATCCGTTCCGACGGCAAGTTTATCCGCGATTACTTCTACGTGGAGGACGGGGCCAATGCCTACATGATGCTGGCGGAGGCTCTGGCGGCCCGGCCGAAACTTGCTGGGCAAGCGTTTAACTTTTCCAACGAGATCCAGGTATCAGTTCTGGAGATTGTACAGCGGATTCTACGAGTGATGGGCAGCAAGCTCGAGCCGGAGGTTCGGAACGAAGCGTCGAACGAGATCATCCACCAGTACCTGAGCGCTGCCAAGGCCCGGCGAGAGCTCGGCTGGCATCCTCTGTTCGACCTCGAAACAGGGCTGGTTGCAACCGTCGGCTGGTACCAGGATTTCCTCACGGCGCGCCCTTGAAGCCATGGCGAGCGGGGATCGCGGCCCTGGACACGCCAGAGAACCGCAAGGCGTGGATGGCGGGCACGGTCGAGGAGTGGGCGATGGAAAGCCTGCTGGCCGCTAGGCAAGCCTATCAAGTCCCCGAGACGGGCAAGCGTCTAAAGCCCGGACAGAAGCTGGCGGATGCCTAGTGGAGGCGAATCTGCCCGTCGTGCGCCGCCGCCTATTCCAACGGGGGATTCGACTGGCGATCGTGCTTAACGAGATATGGCCGGCCGAAGGGGGATGACCGGCGATGGAAACCGAGCGAGCGAAGCGGCTGGCCGATTTCGTTACGTGGGTCGGAGCAAACATCCGAGGCGACGAAAAGGGGGAGGCACAAGTCTACCTCGATCGCCTCTTCCGAGCGTTGGGACACGCTGGCGTGAAAGAGGCCGGCGCGGTATTGGAAACGCGCATCAAGCAGGCCGATGGGAAGGGAACCGCGGTCGATGGCGCACTGAGCGTTTTCGAGGAGTTCAAGCAGGCGCAGAAGCAGTTGGCCGTCCTTGGCCAGCAACTCGGCCATGCGCTTCGGATCGAGGTTCGGAGGACTGCCGGGCCGTGGAACGATCTGATAGGATTTGGACATCGGTGGTGGCTCCTGTGCAGAGGATTCGACAACCCGATGATACGCATCATCGAGCCGCCGGAGCCGCCACCGTTTCGGTCAACCTACTAACAAAGGCGATTTCATGTTGAAAAAGGCGAGTCCCAAGCTACTTCAGATTCCGGGCCGTCTCATTGGCGAAGGGCAGCCCTGCTTCATTATTGCCGAGGCGGGTACTAACCATAACGGCAGCCTGCAGACAGCACTCAAGCTGGTAGACGCAGCCGTTGGCGCCGGTGTTGATGCGGTTAAGTTTCAGAAGCGCGACCTCGAGAGTCTCTATCCGGATTCGCTATTGAAAAACGCGAACTCGGCCGAGTGGGCTCTACACTACATGCTGCCCGTTCTCCAACAAACGGAGCTGTCCGATGACGATTTCCGGCGCATAAGGGAATACTGCGCAACTCGCGGGATTCGCTTTATGTGCACCCCCTGGGATGAGGTGAGTCTGAAGCTGCTGGAAGAACTTGGCGTCGAGATATACAAGGTCGCTTCGGCCGATTTAGTGAATCCTCCCTTATTGGCCGCCATCGCCGGCACAGGCAAACCCCTAATCCTGTCCACAGGCATGGCGACTTTGCACGAGATCGAGTGTGCTGTCGATTACTTGAATAGCCTCAAGGCGGACTTCGCGCTCTTGCACTGCGTCAGCACCTACCCAGCCCCATTCGAGGCTCTGAATCTGCGCTTCATCGAGACGCTAAAGAAATTCGACGTTCCCGTCGGTTATAGTAGTCATGAGCGCGGTATTGCGGTGCCGCTCGTCGCTCTATGCTCGGCTCTTCGGTCATCGAAAAGCACATCACCTTAGACCGGACCATGCCGGGCCCGGACCACCCGGCAAGCTTGGAACCGGGTGGGATTCAGCGTCTCGTCCGTGACGTGCGCCACGCGGAGATGGCGCTGGGGAGCTTTGACAAGCACCTGTCGGCAATGGAAATCCTCAATCGGCAGGTATTACGTAAGAGCATTGTCGCCGCCAGGGACCTGGCAAAGGGAACAACTATCACGTTCGAAATGACGCAAGTCATTGGCCCGGGCAAGGGACTAACCCCGCAGCGCCTGCACGAATTGATCGGCGTTGCGCTCGAGCGGGACGTCAAAGCCGGTGAGTTCTTCACTGAGGGCGACTTAAGGGCGCAGCCTCTGGAGCCGCTTGCAGTCAAAACTCTCCAGCGCCCGTGGGGACTGAAGTCCCGGTTTCACGATTTGCAAGAAATGCTGGAGTTGAAGCCGCGCATCGTCGAACTGCACTTCAGCGAGGACGACTTGGATCATCCATTCGCGGCGCCAGACCAACCTTATCACCAGCAACTTTTCATTCATGCTCCCGAGTTCGCCAAGCGGCGCCTGCTAGATATGGCCTCGGCCGACGATGAACGGCGCGAGGCGTCCATCGCCATAATACAGCGCACGATCGACAAGGCGGCCGAACTGAGAGACCACTTCACAGGCCCTGTTAGCGTTGTCATTCACGTAGGTGGTATGTCAATGGACGAGCCCGTGAAGACGGTCGAGCCGCTTCTGAGCCGTGCCCTCGATTCCTTTCGTCAGCTGGACGCCAAGGGAGTCGTGCTTCTACCCGAGAACCTACCTCCAAGGCCGTGGTACCTGGGAGGACAATGGTTCCAGAATGTGTTTATTCATCCCGAACAAATGGTTGATTTTTGCCAGGAGCTGAAACTGGGCATGACTTTGGATATTTCCCACGCACAGCTCTACTGCACCGGGTATGACAAGGATCTGGCACATTTCGTTCGTATCTGTCTCCCCCATACACGCCACCTTCATTTGGCCGACGCCAGCGGGATAGACGGCGAGGGTTTACAGATCGGCGAGGGGGTGGTCGAATGGGACAACATCCTCGGCTTGCTAGCCCGCGCTGATTTCACCTGGGTGCCTGAGATCTGGAGTGGACACCTTCATCACGGGGCAGGGTTCATTCAGGCGATAAACCGACTGGCGAAGTTTGATCGTCTGTAATATCTGGCCAACGGGACGGCTCGATCTTGAGGGCGCGGGAAACTTATGTCGGCGGCTGGCGCTGAATCACATGTTCTTACTATTATACCGGCTCGCGGCGGCTCCCGCGGTATCCCCCGGAAGAACATTCGGCCGATCGCAGGCAAGCCCCTGCTTGCCTATAGCATTGAGCACGCGCTGGCAACGCCGGCCGTCACGCGGACTGTTGGCATCCCGCCCGGTTATCCCGATTCTGCCCGCCTCGTGACCGGCGATTGCATCCGAGCGGATTGAAGTCGTTCACGACTCAGGCCACGGGTCGGGCTCGAGCGCGAACGTTCCATCATGACGCTTAATTCCCACGCCCCAACGTCGCGACGTATGACGACTCGGCAACGGATCGGCGCTGATTTCATCGATGTGATAACGACCCGTCTTGCTCGATCGGATCACGCGCCTCAATCTGCTCGACCGTGTCAACGTCAACGAGCGGCTCTTGGCCATTCTGGCTGATGCGAAACATGGGTGTCGCGCCTGGGGATTAAGTGCCGAGGCCGGCCCGCTCTCACCCGATCGACGAGGCGCGCGAGGACGTCGACGGACGGCATGGCGGACGCGCGGCGGTAGCCAACTGCGGCATTGAGCCGTGGATTCTCTTTCGACACCGATCATGTCCCTCCTTGAACGCGCTTTCTCGCTCGTCTAAAGTGTGCCTGGCATGCCGATAGCTTCCACCCAGACGACGACGAACCGCAGAGCGGCCCGTGCACGAAATGCTCAAGTTCTTGGGGATAACTGCTCGGGCTGACGCCGATCAACGCCGAAGTCGAGGGATGTCGAATGATCGATCCTCGGCGCGGTCGCGCGGAGCTGCCTCGGTCGTAATCCTGGCTCTGGTGCTGACGGTCCTGAATGCGATCAAGCCGCTGCGATTCGACGACCACTTTTATTATGGCCAAATGCGGCAGATCTCCCAGCACCCGTTAGACCCATACGGCTTCACGACGTGGGGTGGGAGGTTCTATCCGTGGCGAGCTTTCGACGGGCCGCTCCCGCCGGTTCTTCCCTACTGCCTCGCCCCGATCGTCGGGCTAGTCGGGCCGCAGTTCTTTTGGATCAAGCTCGGTCTCTTTCCTTTCGCTCTGTTGTTCGTTATCGCATTGCGCCTCTGCTCCGATGGTTCGCACCAGGGTTGGTTGCACCACTGCTCTGGATGACGGTCCTCGGTCCCGTGTGCCTGCCGATGCTCAACCTGATGCTTGACGTGCCCGAGGCGGCGGTGGGTTTGGCCGCGCTCGCGCTGTTCATCAGGGCGGAGTCGGGAAAATCTTCGGGACTAGCCGCCTTGGCGGGAGTTGTAGCCGGTTTGGCGGCCGAGACCAAGTACAGCGGATTAGTCCTGCCGGGTGTATTCCTTGCCCATGCGGCGACTCACCGCGGTTGGAGACGCTGGGCGATCGCGACCGCGGCGACGATCGCCGTTTTCGCTGGCGTTGAGGCGCTGATCGCCCTGCGCTATGGTGAGTCGCATTTCTTGCACAACATTCCTCATCATCGCAATAGAGTGATGAGCCCTGTAACGATGGCCCAAGACCTGGTAGAGACGGGCGGTGGTCTTGCACCAGCAGTGTCGATCATCGCGCTCGCTGGCCTCGGCCTACCGAACCGATTGGTGGCGAGACTCGGATTGGTAACTGCGGCGGGTTACGTCCTCGTGGGGTTAGTACCCGGAAGAATGAACCCGTGGTGGTGCGCCCGCGTGTTCTTCATTGGAGTCGGGACACTCTTCCTCGTGACTATGGCCGCAGCGGGTGTTCGGTTGATTTTCGGGCGATGGCCGCCAAGAGCCGAGATCTCGGCAGCCTGGCGCGACGACTGCTTCGTTGTATTGTGGTTCGTCGTCGAAGTTGCTGGGTACTTCGCCCTCTCGCCCTTTCCGGCTTACCGTCGTTTCATTGGGATCGTCATCGCTGGGACGTTCGTAGCTGGTCGGCTCGCATCACGGACCTGTTCTTCGCCACAGCGAATTGGTCTGGTCCGAGGCGCAGCAATCGGTGGCGCACTCCTGGGCGTTTTTTTCTATGGCATCGACTCGTGCGAAGCTGTCGCGAAAAAGCGAGTCGCCGAGGACGCGGTTGCACTCGTCCGCCGGCAGGCCGCCCCAAACACAAAGGTTTGGTTCTTCTGCCAATGGGGCACTAGTGGATACCTCGAACGGGAGGGATTCCAGTTCATTCATGCTGGTCGATCGAGGCTACGGCCCGGAGACTGGGTGATCCAGGTCGAGGGGGGGTCGCTGGTGACGCTGCCCGACGCATTCGTCGTCCAAGTAGCGCGCCTGGAAAGAAGCGACTTCCTTCCGTGGGCAGTCAATCCTCTCATTCCAAGTTTTCCAGCGCCCCTGGTTATGCGCCGGTTTAAGGGGGAGCCGCGCGCCGTCGCTCGCGTCTACCGTGTTGAGCAAGAGTTCGTTGTGCCTGACTGGCCTTCTCCGAAGTGATGCAGAGCGGGCGAAGGGCAGCGGATCGGCACTGATCTCGTCAACGTGGTAACGACCCGGTGGGCTCGACCGAATCGCGGGCTCAATCTGCTCGATCGAGTCAACGTCAACGATCGGCTCGTGGCCGTTATGGCTGATGCGGAACATGGGTGATGCGCCTGAAGAAGAAGCGCCGCGGCCGACCCAATCGAGGTAGTGTCGCCGCGGCTGACGGAGTTAAGACCCGCGCAAGAATGGCATGACGCGAACGCAGTGCACCACCGGCGAGCCGCCACAGCCAGACACCCCCGTCTTGTCTCCGCGACCGGGCATCGTCCAGTTTGCCAGAGCGGAGCGGCGAGGTCGATATGGCATATCACAGATCCGCGTTGCGACAGCAACCTTGGGGCCGGTCATTTCCAACTGGCTGGCAAGCGTCTTCAGGTCGAGCGTCGTGTGGATACTACCAGCGAGATTCGCCCAGTCCGATTCCATCGCGACCTGCCTTCGGTTTGGGACTAAGCCCAACAGCTCAAGGTACGGAGAAGGTTCCGTGATCGATCGGCAAATATCGCGCCCGCTAGGCGATTTTCGGTGCGCAGGCAGAGTGCGTCTGCCTGGGGCTTGCAGGTGGGAGATTCCTGCTGGAAACCCGATACAGGCAGGCGAGTCGTCAGGCAGTCGGACCGTCCCGGTCGGATTGATCCTTCGGACGCCCGGCATGATAATCGACCGACTTTCGAAAAACATCAGCCTTGTGCCGTGGAGCAAATCATGCCAGGCCGAGCGCCCCGCTGTGCTTGGTGCACCTTCGCAGATCCGAAGAGCTAGCCTGTCAAGCCCGGTGACTCACGATCCTCGAAGTGTGCGGGAAATGCACTCGATGTCAGTCCTCCTTGGTTCGCCAGAAACCACGACTTGCATTCGTCGCAGGTGGCCAGAAATCGGTCCGGAAGTTCCGGGTCGGGTTGATGGATCACCACGAGGCACCGACATCGAGGGCAGTGAATCACCGAAGAGTCGGTCTCGAAAGAACCGAAGTCGTGTCCGAAATAGGTCATGCCCATTAGCGAGTATCCTCGATCTGGGCTTCCTTTCGTGACGAGTTCCATTCATCCTCAATGGAAGAACGAAGTCGCGATATGGTGAATCGACATAATGGTTCGATCAGAGCCATATGACGATACATCGAATAATCGCTCGACGTGTCCCAGAAATCCGTCAGGACCTTTCGGAGAGAAGAGCATCGGGACCCAACGGTCTCCGCCTCAGTTCGATGACGATGAAGGTGCTCGAACAGGTGAAAGGACCTAGCTCGTGCGAGCCGCTTCGTCAGGATTTGCCGCTGAGCTGGTCGTGGCATTCAGCCCAACCTCAGATGCGACGCGTCTTGATGCGGTGCAGAACGCGCCGTTACAAGACCTCACAAGAGAGCCTGACTATCGTCAGATGGCCTTGCTGGTCGTAATAAAACTGGCGGCCAGATACCCGCACACGGACGTAGGCGCGGGGCTCCGCGCCGTCCGGCACGTACACCTCATCTCGAACAGTGGGGATGACTGCGGGATCAGCCGCTTGGACCCCGGCAATCGTGGGACCATCCATCTCTCGACAGAACTCTAGCTGTGGCATCGCTCCCTCCCTTCAGATACGGTACCACCGCGGCACTTGTGTCTCCCGCGTGGAGTGAAATCTGCCAGAGTTGAGGAACGGATCGAATCCGAGTCGGCGTCCTGAAGGGGCTACCACACGCGGCCGCTGAGGACGCTCCCAACCCAGCCAAGCAAGTTGGATCAATTGTTGTATTAGCAAATGACATGCCAGATCTACCTTCGCTGCGTTAGGCTTGGATTTGCGGATGGCAGCCGCGGGAGCAAGGGTGAACGGTCTCTCCCCGACTTCAGGCGTCTGCCCGCCGCGAGCAGCATCGGCTTTCGGGCACGCTTCGTTGCAGACTCGGTCCTCCGGCGGTTGGCGATGGCACTTCGCACGGCGTTCGTGAAAGAATAGCGACCATGGACATCGATCCCAACGACATGCCGCCACAAGCCTCCCGCCTGGCCCCCAAGCTCAGGGCCTTGGCCGAGCTCGGCGTCTACTTCGGGACCAGCTCCTGGAAGTACGAGGGTTGGCTCGGGAGCATTTACAGCCAAGACCGGTACATGATGCGGGGCAAGCTCTCCAAGAAGAAATTCGAGGACACCTGCCTCTCCGAATACGCCCAAATCTTCCCGACGGTGTGCGGAGATTTCGCGTTCTATCAATTCCCATCTGTCGAGTACTGGCAACGGCTGTTCGATGCGGCGCCGGCCCCGTTCGTGTTCTCGTTTAAGGTACCCGAAGACATTACCGTCGCGGTCTGGCCGAAGCACGCTCGATACGGGAAACGAGCTGGATTGCCGAACGAGCACTTCTTAAACGCAATGCCGTTCACGCAGTTCTTTGCGAAACGGCTCGAGCCGTATGGCGAGCAAGTCGGCCCGCTGATCTTTGAGTTTGGCACCTTCAACAAATCGACGTTTCCAACGGTTGACGACTTCTTGGCGCGGCTTGACCCGTTCCTCGCAGTGCTCCCGAGTGGGTTCAAGTACGGTGTCGAGATCCGGAACCGCGAGTATCTAGGGCCCGATTACTTCGAGGTCCTGGCGGCCCACAACGTCGCCCATGTCTTCAATGCCTGGACACGGATGCCAGACCTGCGCAACCAGATAAACGTGCCAGGTGCCTTAAAGGCTGACTTCAGCGTCGTGCGTGCCTTGCTTCGTTGTGGACGAACCTACGAGCAGGCCGTTAGCACGTTTGAGCCGTATGAGGCTGTCAAAGAGCCAGACCCTGTGACCCGCGAAGTCTTGGCCGAGATCGCGAGGAGAGCGCGTGAAGCAGGGCAACCGGCGTGGCTGTTCGTGAACAACAGGCTCGAGGGGAATGCGCCTTCGACGATTGAGGCGGTTGTAGAGCGGATTGACCTGAGCCTGGTTAGTTAAACGCCGTGGTGCTCAGTCTTGGTCCAGTCGAGCAGCACTTGACTGACTCTCGGCATCCACATGACGGCTCCATCCTAACCGGCCCACGGTGCTGAACCGTACCATCCGGTCCGATTCGCACCGCCCTACAGAATCTGACGCCTGGCGAGCTCGCGGAACGCTCCTGGCTCATTGATGAGCTGGTCGTACCGGCCCGATTGCTCGATGCGCCCGTCCTTGAGCACGTAGATGCGATCAGCTTTCACCACCGCGTCCAGACGATGCGCGATGACGACGCGGGTCATTCCCTGGAGTGCGCTGGCGATGCTGTCGTTGACCCTCGACTGCGTCACGCTGTCGAGCGCGCTTGTCGCTTCGTCGAGGAGCAGGATCCGCGGCCGGTGCGCGATGGCGCGGGCGATCAGCAACCTTTGACGCTGCCCCCCGGAAAGATTTCCTCCAGCTTCACCGACCAGCGTATACATGCCCATCGGCATCGCGAATCTCCCCCTCAAGCCCGGCCAGCCGCGCCGCATGCCAGGCGTCCTCGAACGTCAGATCCGCCGAAAATCCCACGATGTTCCGGTAAATGTCCGTTGGCATAAGTTGCGCGCCCTGGAATACGACGCCGATCTGGCGACGAACGTCGCGCACGTCCAGCGACGCGAGTTCGCGGCCGTCGTATGTGACCGTTCCGGAACCGGGTCGCTCCAACCCGAGGAGGAGCCGAATTAGCGTCGACTTCCCGGATCCGGACGGCCCAACGATTGCGACGAACTCGCCACCGCGCACATGCATGCTGACCTGGTCAAGCACGCTCGCCCCCTCGTCCTGCCCAGGGTAACGGAAAGTCAGATGGTTCAAGGCGAGTGCGCCGCCGAGGGCGAATGGCTGATCGATCCGCGCCGGAAACTCGGGCGCGGTCGTGAGGATTGGTCGCAAGCGCTCAAACATCGGCCACAGCTCAAGCAACCCTGCCGACTGCGCGGCCCACCGCGAGCACCGAGGTCATCAGATTGCCGAGTGTGATCATAAACCCCAGAAACATGCCGGTTTTCATGAGCTCAGGGTCGATGTGGACCGCGCCCGCGTAGATGACCATGGCAGCGATGATCGGGCAAACCGCAAGCCACTGATGGACCTGGTTCGCGACTCGTCGGGGGCGAATCGCGGATGTTAACCGGTCCGCGTATCGCCATGCCCAACGCGCGAACGTGCGCCCCTCGGCGCCGAACGTTCGCAGCGTGGCGATCCCGCCGAACATCTCCAGCAACAATCCCGATATCACGCCATCGATTCGCCGAACCGACGACTCATGCACGACAAGCTGGGCGAGAAGAACTGCGGTAACGATCATCATCCCGACCAGCAGCATCGTCGCGCAGGCAGCGAGCTTCCAACTGTAATAGTAAAGCAGACCGACGTTGAAGACCGAGAATATCCCTGTCACGATAGTCGCAACGACTGTACCGGACAGCTTCTTGAACACCTCGCCCACGCTAATGGACCTCAGCGCGAGGTCGCCGGCGCTGAATTCCGCAAAAAAGCGCGTCGGGAGTCGCAGCAGGCGCTCCCAAACCGCCGGGGCCAGTGCAGAACACATGCGTCCTTCAATGCGCAGCACCGTCAGACCTTGGACGGCCTGAAAGAGAGACGAGGCGATAGCCAGCACTGCCAGGAATCCAGTGAGGACCGCCAGGCGCGGCAAGCTGGCGTCAGGGAGTACCTGGTCCACGAGAACCCCCGACGCGATCGGTATTGATAGCCCGAAGAAGCGCGCTCAGGAGGCCCATCACCAGGACCATCCGCATCTCGGTCCAAAACTCGGGGACCCGGGCGCAGAATTGCAATGTTCCGCGAATGCCGACCGGTTCCTCGGGCAGCGTACGGTACAGCGTCCAAGCCCTGCGGCCGATTCCGCAGGCCACGCGATCGTCGACAGCTCGGCGGAAGCCTCCCGGCTCGACCAGCTCATAGGGCCGCCGCCAGCCGAGCCGTCCGCGCCCCGGCAGCAGCGCTATCGGCTCGCCAGCGTCCATCAGCTGACCAATCAGGGGTTCGCCGGCGGCGCGGCGCCACCACCCATCGCTTAAGGTCACTTCGCGCACATAGAACCCGGACCGGTGCGCGAACTCGCTGAGCCTTTCTCCCACCGACTGAGCGTCGGCCGCCGGTTCGGGCTGCCCCGGGCGAACCTCGATTCCAATTGAGTGGCAAACCGTTCGGCAAGCGACGAGCAGGTCGTCATCATCGGTAGTAAAGCCGATCATTGGCGTTTCGTTGGCCGCTGCCGCTAACCGGCTCGACACCGAGTCGGCCAGGACAAGCTCGCGCCGCAGTACGTCGGGATTCAGCCCAGCGACCGTCCTCTTCGCGCTCTTCGACACCGGCTACGAAATCGAGGATAGCGCGATGAAACACGTCCAAGCCTGCCCAAGGATCGCCGGCCCGGATGATCGTCGCCGTGTCGCACAGGGTCACCTCGCTGTCCGACTCTGCCGTGAGCCAAAGGTAGTCCGTCAAGGGAAAACGCGGGTCCATATCGCACTCCCGCAACCGCACCACGTCGAGCAGCAACGACGCTCCGCGCAAGTGCCGCACCCACGCGATCCCTCCTCGCACGGTGTATCGCGTTCGCGCCGGCAGAGCGGCAGACGCGTTGACATCGAGCCGGCGACAACTCGCATCCGAGCCGGTCGGCCCGGTCAGAGCCCGGCTGACACGGGTGAGCCAATCGTCAAGCAGTGCCGCTACCTGCGTAGTCAGGCCCTCATCGAAGCTGAGGCGGATCAAGTCGCCCCTAGCGAACTTGAGGAGCTGCGCTGGGCCGGCGCCGACAGCAATCAAACCGCTACCCGCCTGCCCGCGCACTCCGCTCAGCGCGAATATTGACCCACCTTCCTCGACGCGGCAGAGGTGACGCCTTCTTCCGCAGAGTGCGCCTTCCTCGGGCTGCACGAAGAAGACATCCACGGCTCCCGATGACACCCACCAGACAGCTCCCGGGTCATCGAGGGACAGGGGGAGATTGGCCGCAGCGTGCTGGAGCTCGCTATAAGGCAGCAGCTCCTCAATGAGAAACCGTGGAGTCCCGTCCCCGGAGGCAGACTCGCCGCGCGGCAGAAAATCCAGGTCGTGTTCAGCGCGACCGACGTTTTCCGTGTGGCCTTCGAGCAGCGGGCGGGCCCGGCCTGAAACCGACCGTCTTTGCAATGGCAATCCGATGCGGCGCGATTCCGGCAAAGCCTGATGCGATATGAGACGCGAGTACTCGCCGCGTGGATCGGCGATGAGCTCTGCGTGCGTTCCGCGCTCGACGACACGGCCGGCGGACAGGACAATGATCTCGTCGCAGTCGCGAAGCGTAGTCAGCCGATGCGAGATAATTAGGCACGTGCACCCACGGCGGCGCAGGTTGTCGTCGACGATGCGCTCAGCTCGAGGGTCGAACGCGCTTGTCGCCTCGTCCAGGACCACCAAGCACGGATTGTGAACCAGCGCCCGGGCGATTTGCAGCCGCTGGCGCTGGCCACCCGAGAAGTTGCGAGCTTGCTCCGCGACGGTGGCGTGGTAGCCTCCGCGCCGGCCGAGAAGGTCGCGATGCACGGCTGCGTCGACGCATGCCTCGATCAGCTGTCTTGGCGGCACGAGATCGTCCCACAGTGTCAAATTGTCGCGGATCGAACCCTCGAACAGGCAGATTTCCTGGTCGACCAGCGCGACCGAGCCGACAAACACCTCGCGCGGTACCTGCTCGATGACAACGCCGTCATACAGAATCTCCCCACTCCACGGCCGATACAGCCCGGCCGCGAGTCGCCCGATCGTCGACTTGCCACTGCCGGAGGCGCCGACGAGCGCGATGCGCTGACCGGGACGTGCGCAGAGCGAAAAATCCTTGATCAGCGGCTCACCCGCAGCACGATTGTAGCCAAATGTCACTTGCCGGAACTCGATCTGGCCGCTTAGCCGTTGGGTGACCGAGGACGCGACAACTTTCTCGCGCCCCTCTAAGAGCGGCAACTGGCTGCCTGCGTTGATGTCGGCCGGCTGGTTGCGAACGTCATCAATGCGTTCGAGGTCGGCCTGTACCTTCTGTACGTCCGCGCCGAGACGCGCGACGTCACGGAATGGCTGGTGGAACTCTGCCAGCAATGACTGGACGGCCACCAGTACGCCGATGCTAAGGCTCCCCTCGATCACCTGGCAACCGCCGAGTCCAAGCACGGAAATCGCCGTCAGGCTCGCCAGGAGTGACGGCATGACACCCAGCAGCACATCGACAGCGCCGAGCACCTGCTCTGCGTTCGTCATGCGCGCCTGGTCGGCGGCCCAACGGACGACCAGGTCCGGCTCGCCGCCTCCGGCCTTTACGCTCTCGATCATTCGGATCGCCCACGTTGCCCCCGCGAACAGCCGTCCGCGCAGCTGCTCAATCGCCCGGTTCCGATCAGCTCTCCAGCGGCTCATGCGAGCCAGCACGATCAGGTTCGCGCTGCCGATGGCCATCCCGACAGCCGCGAGTAGCGGGTCGTAAGGAATCATTACGGCCACGTATACCAACACGGTAACCAGGCTCACCGCGGTCATCGCTAGCTCGCCGGAAATCAGGCTGATGACACGTGGAGCGCTTATAGCGCGGCTTACGAGGTCGCCGGTCAGCCGATTGTGGAAGAATGCGATCGGCAATCGAAACACGTGCCCCAAGAAACCGAGCGACTCGACCATCGCCAGTCGGATTTCAAGCCGGGTGAGGTACGCCTGTCCGAGGGCGACGGCCGAAAGCCTCACCGCTGCCGTGAGACCCATGGCAATGAGGAGCGGCCTCAACCAAGGGAGCCGTCCCTCCAGCAGGATCTCATCAATGAACACGCGCTGCCAGCGCGGCCAAAATGATGTTCGGGACCACTAACACCGATCCGGCGAGGACCACGAAGGCCAGCGCAGCACGTGACGTGGTCAGCCGCCGCGCGAGTCCTGCAATCACGCTTGGTCGCCGGCCCTCCCGCTTGAACTTTGGCCCGGGCTGGCACAGAAGCGAGACTCCGCTGTATGAGCGCGCGAATTCTTCTTCGCTTACGACTTGCCGGCCGGTTGCCGGGTCATTGAGGTATACCTTGCCCCTGGCGAACCCCTCGACGACAACGAAGTGATTCATCTGCCAGAACACGACCAAAGGCGGGCGTTGCTGGGCCAGAGACCGGGCGTTTGCGGCAAGCCCAGTAACCGTAAGACCGTGATACTGCGCGGCTTCCTTGAGATAGTATGCATTACTGCCATCACGAGAGACGGCGCAGTCGTCACGCAGCACCTCAAGCGGCACATACCGGCCGTGGTACTCGAGAACGATACCCAGCGCGGCCGCCCCACACTCCGCGGCCTCCATCTGTAGCAGAGTCGGAGTCCTGACTGGCCGGTGGCGCCGTGCCGTTTTCTTCCAGCACCGCTTTGCACCTGTGTCAGGATCGCCATCCGGCTTCGCTTCGTCCCGAATCGCCCCGGCTCGGTGGCTTGTTCCCAGCCAGGCGAAATATTTCCGAGCTTCCCACGGGCTCGATTCGCGGGCTCTCCGAGTACCTGCCTGGCCGTTCGAGTGGAGCCGCGATGAGTTCATTACTCCGCTTCCTCTGGCTGGGACTCTATCACTTCTTGCAGCGCTCGGCATCAAACGCTGGCGGCGCCTTTAATCGGCCCCCACGAGCCGTTTCGTCCAGGGCACGATCAGATTGATAAGCCGGCGCTGGCTGACGACGATGGCTGCCTGGCACATCGTCCCTGTTTTGAGCGGCTGCGCGGCGCCTGAGGCAGAAGACCACTGAAAGGAGTTGCGCCAAGCCGGAAATGTGTCTCGTCTGTTGGCCGCACCGAGAGGCGGAAGATCTTCTAGCTTGATATGAACTCGTAGCAGTACGCCGGGCGCATGGTGTTTCAGGAAACTGTCGACCAGCTCGGGATGCGCAAGTGCGGCTTCCATCGCCAACTTGGTCGCCGGCAGCTGGGATACCGCGATGACACGCCCTCGAATGAACCCGTGCTCCTCACGCCTGACCGTTGCCGGGCTCACCTCGACGCGATGCCCAACTTCGACCTTCTTACCCTCACCGGCCGGCACGAACACGACCGACTCGTACGGCAAGCCTGGGTCGTCGACCACGCCCTCAGAGCGGGGGGAATGGACGAGCGCCACGGGTGAGCCCTCACGCACCAGCTCGTCGCGGGATACCAGCATTTGCGCGATTCGCCCATGCACGTGACTGATGATCCTGGACGTGCGGATTAACTTCTCTCGCTCAACGTCCAGTCTCGTTTGTGCCTGCGCGATCCTAAGGCCGCGTTCAATGCGTGCTCGGCGCCGAGCGTTTTCGGATTTGACCGCATCAAGCTCAATCTCGGCGAGTCGCGATTGCCCCTTGTTTAAGTCATCGCGGATGTCGTAGAGCTTGTTGCGCGATTGCAAGAGCTCATCGTCGCCAACATGATTCAGAGCGCGAAGGCGATTCGCGCTTCCATCAAGCCGCTGTGCAATCCTCAACTTATCCGTCGAACTCTCCGCGGCAGCAGCGACAGCCTGCTTTAACTTAGACACCGCCGCTACCTGGGTCTGTTGCTCGTGCTCTTCGAGCGTGGTCAGCTCGCGGTCCTCGCGCGACAGCCCTCTGCGCTCGGCGTTCGCCTGGTGAATCGCGTCCTTTAGCTCGTCTTGCGATATCTCGCCGATGTCGTCTCCGGGAGCGACCGTTTCGCCGACCCTGACGTGCCAGTTCAATAGCCGGCCCGTCGCCGGTGCGCAACTGAACGAGCGCATCGTTCTCGATTAGCAAGATACCTTCACCGCTCACCTTCGTGGGAACCGTATACAGCACTGCGAAGACGATCGCCGCAAGACAAACGCCGAAAAGAGCTGCGAGGTAAACCCATGATTGAACCGTCGTGACACGAACCAGCGCATCGAGCTGCTCAAGCGAGCGCCGGGACGGATCAGGCGGTGAGTTGAACGTTCGTCTCGGCACGACGGTCATTGGCTGACTCTGCTGCCACGCAGCCTTTCGACTGCCGGATGCTGCCCGGCTCCCCTGGCGAGGGCAGGCGAATCTAGTGAATGGCCGGCACCTCGCCGTGCGCCTCCTAGATCTACGACCACCGCCAGAGGACCGGTGCGGGGACAACTTACTTCGACGGGGCTCACGAGGGCTGGGGCTGTGGCGGCGGGACGGACGTTCCGCCACAGATCTGGCGAAGTTGCTCGGCCGTAAGCTCAACCGGCAGCTCCAGATTCGAATCCGGACCGTCGCTCACGTTGCTGTCAGAAATCCGATCGACATCAGCCATGGTTCTACTCCTTAAGGAAAACGCGGGGCGAAGTCGCCCTATTTGTAACGCGCGTGGCTTTTGTAAACGCGTTGACGCGCTTTGTCCACAATGTTGCGAATAATCAACAATCGCAACGAGGCTCAGTGGCCGTGCATGACTTCCTGTCGGTCTTACCAACCTTGTCAATGCCGATGGCGGCCCGACAACCTCATTTACCGCGGAATTGCTGTCTGCAAATGGTGCCTAGAAAATGGTTTATGTTCGTCGAAAGGTACGGTGCGGGTGAGTCGTTCTGGACGCGGCGCCTCCCCACCGGCGGCCAGATCTTCCCCGATCGGATCGTCAGATGAAGCACGACCAACATCGAGCGCTCAAGAATGTCTTGATCGAATGCCTTGCGACGTTGCAACGCTTTAAGGCCACATGTAACGCAACCTGGCTGATTAAGGCCGAGCCTCGGCCGGCGAAGGACCGGCAAGGCTCGCGTCGGACTGATGAACATCTGGTCGCCACGTTACAGAACCGTGCAGCGAAGGAGAAACCCGCCGGGAGAAGGCAGCGCCCCCGCTGGTTTCGGCATCGGGCATAAGGCTGGTGGGTGGACTTCGAGCAAACGCGAGGGGACGGCGGACAATGGCACACCCCGTCCCAGGAGAAACACTCCCGGAGCCGCTCAGCCGTGATTCGTCGACGTCCGAAGACAGATTATGGCCAGCCGACCGCACCTGCCAAGATTAGAGCTGAGGCGCGATTTACTGTGTCGGATCCGCCGTTTAGTCGGCATGTCATCGGCACTTGCCAGCGGTGTCAGGCAAAACTAAACGCACTAGCGCTCTCTGCGGAACCGCTTACGCAAGCCATGCGAGGACGCGCCGGGCGGCATGTTCGCGACAAATCCAAGCCGACTGTCATACGGTCGCTCGCCGCAGATTGTCCGAAGCACGGCGGCATACTCGCCCCCCCACGGCGAGCAGGTTCTTGCGGGGCTGCTGCCGGAGACATGAGCTGGCGGGACGTGGCAGTTGGCCGAAACTATTCAGGCGACCCTCGAAGACGAGACACTTCTGCGGGACGGAACGCCGGCCGGTGCCGGCCCGACAGGGAGCCGTGGAGTGGCCGCGGTGCGCCCCCGCTAAGACACCGATCAGTCATTCTCTTCGCTCTGGCCGGCTCTGCCTACGGGACGCCAGCTGGTCCATTCACGGCAGAATCGTTGTCGGTCCCGCAAGCGTCCGGTGATTACCATGCGCGGTGGTCCCTTTTTCCAGTCGGAATCGGACTGGACGCCCGGAGCCGCTGGCAGTGCCGCTATGGCAAACCCATAAAGAGAGCACTATTCGGACGACACCCTCTCCCCGGACAGCGCGGAGCACACAGCGCTCTGCGCGTTGGACGACCAAGGCTGCGCAACGTCGAGTCATTTGCGACACAATCATTCGATCCGCCGCAGGGACATTCTTCCGTCATCATGCTCAAGCACTCCCGCAAACTGAGCGCCGTGGCGCCGATCGACCTGGTTCTGATGGCAGCAGCGGCTGCAGGTCGCGACGACGCCGGAGAGCGGCAACGTCCGCGAGTCGCTTTCAAGCGAAACATATTCGATCGTGAAATACACTCGCTCACGAATTCGGCGCATCGAATTATCTACCGCTGAGACTGAATGGCAGGCACTTTCTCAACCCTAACTCCGCTTCTAGCGCACGACGCCTGCGCGTTGCCGTAGTGAAACATTGGCCGGAAATGTTTAGGTTCGCAAACAACGAGCGAAAGGCGCTACCATTCTGCACGGGTCAGCCGCATGGCACCCACCGGAACCAAGAAGATAGATATCGTTGTCAGCGCGGCTCTGCATGTAGAACGCATCAAGTGAAGTGTTTCGACGCAAATGGAACAAACTGGGTCAGTGAGCCGACACTCGTCCAGCAATCATCGCCTTGCAGTATGCTCAGAAGATTATGCAAGAATGTCGGGGCTATTCGATTCAATAGAGTAACGGCCTATTTGTTGGGACCGAGAGGGGCCGAAAGGGCTCGTGTTGGGATGCAGCCAAACAACTTCTGTCTTCAGCGCGGAATAGATATCGCGGAGTGGATCACCGATCCGGGCAACCCTCTATTTTCGAATCTGGTGCGACGAGCTCAGCTGAGTCATTGACGAGCCTAAGTACGACTCGCGGTTCTCCGGCGACGTCCCTGACAAGGGCTGCGTGGTCGACAAGATCAACGAGTTTCGGCTGGTGATCAAGGACAAGAGCAAGACGGTCGAGGAGCGCCGGTTCGCGCTTCGCTTCCTGATCCACTGCGTCGAGGACATGCACATGCCGATGCACGTCGGCGACAACAAGGACAAGGGCGGCAACAGGACCCAGTTGCGATTCTTCGACAAGGGCACGAATATGCACCGACTATGGGGCAGCGACATGATCGAGCACGAGGGGGACCGGGAGGAGTTCTGGCTCGCGGATCTCTCGGCACTGGACACGCCAGGGAACCGCAAGGCGTGGATGGCGGGCAAGGTCGAGGACTGGGCGACGGAGTCACTCCTGGCGGCCAGGCAGGCCTACGTGATGCCGGAGACCGGCAAGCGGCTGAGGCCGGGCCAGAAGCTCGGAGAGCAGTACCACGAGCAAAACATCCCGGTCGTGCGCCAGCGGCTGTACCAGGCCGGCGTCAGGCTGGCGTGGGTGTTGAATGACGCGCACGTGGAGAAGTAGTGTCGGCGACGTCAAATCACGCGACGCTGACGAATAGCTTGAGTTTCGTCGTTGCAATCCGTGCTTTTCATGAGGACGCCAGTGCAAGCCGATCTAGCTCGTGAACTGCCGAATGAACCAAAGCCGTGAGCCTGGCCTAAAACTTGCAGTAGCCAGCAGGTAGCAGTCTCATCCCAAGGACCACTTTTTCGCCTGGGGTCGCAGCAGTCGTGCCCATCCCGCGGTCACCGAACGCAACGCAAGCCTACTCCGCGTCGGGAAACGCTTGGCCCTGGGAGGAAGGGTTCAGTTGTTCGAATGATCGCGTCCACCAGAGGTGAACCGGCGAGCGGATGGCGCTGATAGCCTCTCACCTTTGCCGGTAAGCAGCCAGTGCGGATTGGTGCCGGTGACCTCGAGGAACTTGAGCATGACTACCGCCGGCATCGTCACGCCGCGTTCGTAGTTGAGCCAAGTCTCCGTAGGAATGCCCAGAATTCGCGTTAGAGCCTCAACTCCATTTTCGCCATAGAGGGTAGTCCGGACTTCGCGAATTCGTTGAGCCAAAGAAGCGGTGCGAGTCATGTCAGTGGTACCTTTGCTCGTAGGCGGTAGACGGGGTTCTAGTAAGTGATGAGTTTCGGGCTCACACGAGTCCGACGAACGCCCAATTGTCGGCCGCTCTTGGACAGCCTCGGGGCCGCGCTGCACGGTGCGCGATGGGGAAGGATTCTTTTGCAAGTCTTCGCTACAGTCAAGCAGCACAAAGCCGAAATATTTTCAGATAAGGCGTTAACGCTCGCCGATCGAGCGAGGCGTGGAAAGCTTGTCAATCTGCGGCGTTCGTTACGGTGTTCCTTGCTCTTTCGCTATTTCCGCCAGCCCTCTCTTTTTCGACTCCGTCTCTCCTCAAATTAAGGCGCGATTGCTGGTATGCAACACGACTGTGCTTAGATTCCAAACATGGCTAGTACCGCAACTCCTCACAAGGTCGCGACGCTGTTTTTTCCGGCAAAGGCATGGCGTTTCGGAGCCGTATGTGCACTGCCTGTCCGGTTCGACGGCGAAGAGCAGCCGATCCTGACCCTACCAAGTGAGCTTATGAAAGGTTCCTGATGGGAACGGATCTCCTTCGCCGGTGAGGAGCCAATGTGGACTGGTACCGGTAATGTCAAGGAACCTGAGCATCATCCCTCCGGGCATCGTGACGCCCCGTTCGTAGTTAAGCCAGGTTTGGGTGGGGATTCCTAGGGCTTGTGTTAGGGCCTCAATGCCGTATTCGCCGTAAAGTTCTGTGCGAATCTCGTGGATTCGCTGACCAACGGAATCGCCGTGTCTCATTTTCAGTCGCTCCTGTTTTGGCATCCTTGGCTCGTAGGCTGCCACCATCCTTGAAGTGACGAGAAGTACGATCACCAGAGGCGCGATCGCAGGATCGCATCAAGCATGATTGATGGAATTAAGTTCCGGCAGGCGGACACCAGCTCGCCAGGCATTCTAAAGCGTGTCATCCCTGAGGAATTAGACGGCAAACCCAGGCCCCTGACGACATTCTCCGATTTTTCTCGCGCAAGTTATAGCATGATGGCCAAGGCTTTGCTATATTACGCTTCCGGCGGCATTTGAATTGGCGTCGCGACGGGACTGCGACGTTGGAGACGCCGATGCGTGGGGACCACGACGGAGCAGTGGGTCCGCGCTGGAGTGCATCATCGATGAGCGCGGTTTACTTCTGGCAGGAGTCTGACGGCTCGGCGACTAATGAGCTCGGGATCTGCTGCCCTCACTGTGAGGATCGGTTGGTGTTACACCAACCAGACCCCGATTTGCCCAATCGATTGCTGGCGACGTGCAACGACTGTAAGGCGTGGTTTCTGACAGACGAGAACGCGGAGTCACTGATCCTGTTACCACCGATTCCGCGAGAAAGGCGTTAATCACCATCGGATTGGTAAGCGGCTTCCAGGAGCGTTCTCAACCCTCGGGAGTCTCACACCGGTTCCTCGGCTAGTGTGTCCGCCTCTGACCACCACCGACTTGAATTTTCACGGTCGTAACGCATCAGACCTGGCATACCTCGTATTTGGGCATGCAGACGAGGATGCTACCGCCCGTCTTTTTCAACCTTTTCGCCGAGCCACGCACTCGGAGTCACGAATCTATGAGTCCGGCAATCAGCGATCACACCGAGAATACGGCTAGCCCAGATGGTACAACTGCCACCGCTAGGCAGACGCCTGGTGATGCGCATAGGCAAGCGGCTCCAGAGCCCGATCGTGTCCTCGTCGCTTGTCCCCATTGCAGAACTGATTTGAGCGTGCGCCGCAAAAGGATTGGCGAGCGCGTTCGCTGTAAAGGATGCACTCAAAGCTTCTTTCTGCCGCCTGCGTTAGATCGCGCGGCAACCGTGAATCACCTTGGCGATCCTGCCGTCCCACAGAGCGAAACGTCGAGCGCCGACTGCTCGAACCGTCCCATCGTCACCCCGAACACCCGACTCCTAGACGAAATCGCCAGGTTCGTCGCGTCCTATGACCTGCTTCGAAATTCCCACGAACAACTACAAAGGCAGATCGCTAAGGTTGAGACGGAACGAGACGAGAGCGATGCGAAGCTCGTAGCTGCCACCGAGGAACTTAACGCGATTCGAGCGCAACTCGGCAAGTTTCGCCGGCCGACATCCAGTCCCTGGCGTTGGAACGTGACGCACTCCGCATCGAAGTTGAGCGCCTTGGCGACGTCAACATAACTTTGCTCACAGAGCAGTCTGCGCAAGAGGAGCGCGTCGCCGACCTCGAACAGAAGGTACTCGACCTGGTGCCGTTGCGGAGCGAGCCGGACGTGCTTGCGGAAAGGAACAAGTCAAACGAGGTCGCGCTGGCCAACCTCCTTGCTGAACGAAATACACTGGAGAGAAGATTTGACTGCGAAGCCACAAAAGTGCTCGAAACCACGGCAGAGCGTGAGCGACTCAGAGAGCAGCTCGCGCAGACCGAGGCTAATCTCGCCCTTGCCCTAGACAAGGACGAGCACACGAATCGTCAGCTTGAGCTTCGCAATACCGACCTGGCTTCGCTTATTGCCGACCTGGCTCGATTGAGCGGGGAGCAGCACACCGCCTTGCAGGCAATTGAGCGACTTAGCATGACGGTGGCCGATCGTGACCGGACGATCTGCAACCTGCGAAGGCAGTTGAACGGTGAAATGGATCGAAGCCGACAATCGCTTGCTCGTGCTGAGGCTATGCTGCGCGGTGAGCGCGAGCGACTATCGTCCGAGCTCCGTATGACCTGCGCCGGAGAGGACCGGCTATTCCAAGATCATGAATCTGCGGAGGTTGAGTATTGGGAACGTCAATCCACCAATGCCGAGCCAAACGTGTCACACGAGCAACTCGCGACCAACACTCAGCTAGGGCTAGAAACTGAGCGAAGCTTGCAACTAAAGCTAGTCGAGGAGATTGCTCAGCTCCGCGCGAATGCGGAAGAGACAGACGAACTGATCGAGGCGCTGGCGTCCCTCACAATGAGTTCACCGAACCCGCAGCCTTCACTTGTAGAAGAGTTAGATGCTGCTCACATCCAATGCGAGAAATTAAAGCACCAGCTCGACAACTCTGAGCGAGTTGACCGGATGACGTCAGACTCGCGAGCGAGCGTGGGCATCCATCAAACGTGGCCCAAACCACGAATCGGTGCTCGGCCATCGAACTGAGCGTTTCGGAGCAGAAACCGGAACGGCCGCTGGGTCGCGCGGCGATTGCACAGCCGTGCCGATGTATCCCGCCCGATCGCAGAACTCTTCGACGAGGTGACTACCAGCGAGCATCCCTTAGACGGCGCTGGACCATCAGGAAGGTGATAGCGCCGAGCGTATCAGCAAGGCTGCCCAACGCTCTGTTAGGGTGCCGCGATTGGCGTGCTGCATCATGAATCGGACGAAGCTGAGAAATAGCGCGTCGGGAGCGGGATGCAAGAGAGGGCCGAAACCAAGCGCAACAAAAAATCTCGACGCACCACACAGGAGCATGGTGCGCAGAGGCCGGAACCCATCGTACCACGGCTATTCACGCAGTACATCCAAACCGTAGGCCATGTTTGTCAGGGACACAAACTGCCAAACTGGCGAAGAATGCCGCGGCCGATCTATTGAGGACAGATCGCCGCGGCTGACGGAGTTAAAGACCACCCCGACGATAATGCGTAAGAACTCGTCGGCGAGCCAGCCAAGTCGGACACCACCGCCTCGTCGCTTGACCGGCAGACGCAACTCTAGCACACGGCAAACCGATGCTTGAAAAAAAGTGCCGCGGCCGGCTGAACGGAATTAAAGGGCCGCCGCGGCTGGCAGAGTTAAGACACCCCGACGGACTCATGCTTCGCTAGAAGGCCCATCGGCCAGCCACCCCGGCCGGACACTTCCGCCTCGTCTCTTGGCCGGGCAGCTTCGATGTAGAACACAAGCAAAACCGATCGGCGAAAGAATTGCCGCGGCACGTCGAGGTTCAGCGGACAGTTGCCATTGGTCGGAGTTGATAAAGCGTCGAATTCCCCACGCTGCATCTCGCGGTGTCCGTTAGCGGGCCAGGACCTCCTAATCCGGCGTCGATTTTCGCGTCGATCTCGGGCCAGCCGGTCAGTTCGACGAGCCCAACGCGGCCTGCAAGACCTTACGTGTTGCGCAGAAGAACCAGGCCGGTGCGCCGTTCACCGCCATGTCGAACAAGTCCGTTGGGCACGACTCGACGAATCTGAGCCGAGCGATCCTCCATCCCGATGCATCGATCGAAACAACTACCAGACGGCACTCGACCGGTGTGATTGCAGCGCACTCCGCTTGCAGTGTGAGCCAGATGGGTCGTTTGTCGGGCAATACTGCGTCGGTAACGATCGCCGCACCTCCGCCGCTGATGTTCACCAATTCAGCCGTAACGGAATACTGGATGCCGTTATCGGACCACGCCAGTGATGCGCGCGTCTCCCGAGCAGGGTAGCGCTCCCAATGCCGATGTTCTTCGTGCTGTTCAAGCACGCTTCCGAGCCGTATCCATGACGTGAATTGCATCCGAACTAGGTATTTGCCTGAAGCCTCGCTCGAGACGGCGAGCACCCGAGCTTCGAGTGGCCCGGCTCCAGCGTCGCCGAATTCGAGCCAAATCCAAACCGGCTGATCAAATGGTGGAGCTTGCTCAGCAAGCACTGCCGCGCCGCCGCCACTAATATCGGCCGCGGTGAATGCGCAGAGTAGAGGCTTGCACTCTTGACGCCAGCCCAGCGTGCCGCAGGCGTGATGTAGCCGATGGCGACGCGAACGGCGCCGTTCGGATCCTCCGGACACCGCTTCTTTTACTTTCGGTCGCGAGGCTTTGCCATTAAGCGGAACCATGGTTTGGTGGTCTCCAGGTCTTGGCCTAGTATTCCACACTCAAAAACTGCGACACGTGGATAAAGAAACTTCTGAAAGAGGCGTTCCGCTGGTACGGCGACGGATTGCCTGACGTCCTAATGTTTTTCTTCGCACGGAAGCGGGACGGAGCGAATGAGCGTCTGCGTCTCGCACGGAATCGTCACCAGCCGGTGCCGCTGCCTTGGTCGAGAATCCCTGGATGGAGAACTATTGGACCGGCGCTGTTCATGGAATTCTCCAGGCGGAGACGATGGTTTGATTTGATCGTCGGGCTTCCGCGCAATCGCCCATCATCCTCACGCATCTGTGCGATTAGCACGTCCCGCGAGCCACGATCTAGGTAACATCCCGCCGAAGCACCGATGTCGCGCTGATCGCGGTTTCAGCAATCCAGCAGGACGCGAACGATCAGTTCTGCGAGTTTGTGTCAGATCGTCAGCGGCCGCGGCCGACTCCTTCGCGGAACGTGATTTGAAGCCGACTAAACGACAGATGAAACGCAAGAACATCCGCGCCTCCCAATAGCTGAGTCCGAACAACTTGTTGCCGATTGCTCCGACGGCCGCAGCGACGCGCACAATGTCTTTTCGGGTATCTGGTTCAACTGGAGCCTGATCGAAATACGTAGCTCGCAGCAACCCCGTAGGGCGCTGGCTGCTCCAGCAGCGCTAACATTGGCGTAGCGGTCCGTTGGTCCCGATAGCGAAGCTGGAATTGCCAGAGCAGCCAATCCGCCGCTGATCCCCGTCGCGTACTGCATGGCTCCTCCACTCTCCCGCCCCTCGATCGCGGCGGTTGCTGCTTTCGGGATAATCCACGCGCAAACCATGCCCAGGACTCAGTCCGCGGGCGAGATTTGAAACGCGTTCATAGGAACCTACCGGCTGAGATGGAGGTCATTAGAAACATAGGTCATTCCTGCCTGACTTATTTGGCTGTTCACTTCCTGAAACATTCTCATGCTAAGAAGTTATCCGACATTCTCTTGCCAAAACCGAACAGTCTGCGGGATCGCGGCCGCGACCGGTTCCGAGCGACGATTAGTAAATCGGTCGCCTGAGTGCGCAATGTGGTGACACACGTCGTCCCACCGATGGGATACTCACCCCTGAAATGGGCGTCACGGAGAGATCAGTTCACGATCTCCGCCATGCTCGGGAGAGTGCCGCTTTGACAAGTGTCACGGGAAATCACTGCGCGAGATCGCCGAGCAGGCGTTGCAGAGGGACAATCCGGTGTTCCTGCTGGTCAATAATCGGCTGGAGGGAAATGCGCCGTCGACGATTGAGGCGGTGGTTGAGCGGATAGAATAAAGACCGACCCGTTAGTGTTGCGCATCGGTTGCTGAACAGGCGCGGGAACGTCGCGATCGTGCTCAGTTAGCACAACGCCCGCAGGTTCGGTGGTTTGATCGAGGCTCGAACATGCACCACGTCTGGCACTCGGCCATCATCGCACACGTCGGCACGAGCGAGAAATTCTGGCTCAACGATCTTGCGCAACTGGACAAGGAGGACCGCGCGGCGTGGATGAAGGGGACGGTCGAGGAGTGGGCAACGGAGAGCCTGCTGGCGGTCATGGCGGCTTACAAAGACCACCACGCGGGAAGCGGGGAGGAAATGTCTTGCTTTTTCTGCGATCATTACCATAATAAGCATTACATCGGAGCCGGGACACGGTAGTACTCTGCTCCGCCAAAACATGATTAGCTGTCGTTGGACGACTAGATGAAGGGCAACCCGGCTCGGACGGGGGGCTCGTTGACGAGTAGGCCGACGTGATCGAAGACCTTCGAGGTGTTCGGCCACGTCGGTTTTTTTTCGGAGCGAAAGAAAGGTAAGGGCAATGATTCAGAGCCAGCGTACGGATCACGTCGTTCTCGCTCGACGAGTCCGAGAGATCCGTGAAGATATTTACGGCGAGGCAGGTGCACCGATGCTGGCCGAGGTTTTGGACCTCCCCGCCCGCACCTGGGTGAATTACGAGTCGGGCATCATCATCCCAGCCAAAGTGATCCTCCACTTCTTGGAGGTCACGGGAGCGAACGCGGGCTGGCTGCTAACGGGCGAGGGGGAGCGCTATCGGACGGGTCAATCGACAGTGACCAGGAATTGCTAAGCGTCGCGCAGCGTAGTCTCGTCGGGAAGCTTGACCATAAGTTCCGTGTCGCCATCGACGAGAAACCAAGTCCGGCACTCCTTACAGGTGCCCAGCAGACGATCAGGCATGTCCTCGTCCGGCTGATGCAGCACCAGAGAGCCGGGGCAACTCGCGCGGGGGACGACCGGTACCAGGGGATCATCGGGATCGGTAGTCAGCCGAATGAGGTCGAGCGAGAGAACAATCGACGTCATCGACGAAGACTCCTCATCATTGAGTGAAGTGACGAGTCAACAGGACGTTGGATCTGCCACGTCCAATTTAAGCGTAAGAGCGCCAGATGTCACGCATCTGTCCCTGCGTAATCTCCGTCATTATATCATTCGGAGCGACGGCTAAATCGGAAGTCGTCTGCGAAGTGCCTTTTAAGAGATAATAATTCTGCAGGAAACCGGCGGAATAAAACGCTTTTTAAGCAGGCGGCCGCCGCTTTCGAGGGCACGACCGCCGGAAAACCGCCCGTTGAACCTTACGTATCAGACCACGGGCTCGGAGCCGTGGACGCTCAGCCCCCCAAGCCGTCGGGGGTGCGGCCGATCGCCGAGGCGATCGCGATGGGCCGTCGGCTTGTCGATCGCTTCGAGCACACCGTTCGAGCCCCGAAGCTGACGGCAGCGGACCGCAGCGGAACCGCTGGCCTTCGTGAAGAATTCGCGCAGATCATCGGTTCTGTTGCTGGCTGTCTAGCGCATCCTTGACCGCCGCCCCCGCTCAATCAGCCGGACACCACCTCCAGCCGTTTGACGGGTGGAGTACGGGCTTACCTGTTGGCCGCGGACGTAGAGGGTGAGGCGACTCGCGCCCCGCGACCGGTCAGTCGAACGATGGCGTATGCGTAGGCCCGCCGACGAACATCGACCTCAGGTCGATCCCGATCGTCGCCGCCAGAAGCAAGTCATCAGGACAGCCCCGAGGAAATTCGAGTCCGACCTCTTGGTTCTTACTGCGGCGAACAATTGTCGCCTCCACCCAATCCGTCTTCACTGGTGTCTCGGTCCGCAGCCAGACTTGCGTCGCGTCGGGCGGGGGCGTTTCGGTGACGACCAGCGCGCCGTGTCGGCTGATGTTGACCAACCGCGCCTCAGCTCTTTCCCCGCCTTGTGACAGCGGAAGCTCTATGCGCGACTGATTTGGTACCGCATCGCAACGAGGCGAGGCCCTGCGTTCGGTGGAACGACCCACAGTCAGCCATCCTTCGGATTCTGGGGAGTGATCGTCACTGAGACCATCGATTCATCCTCCAATCTAGAACACGTTGTAAGGATGCGGGACGTTCTTACTTTGATCTCGCTCGATGGCGTCGTTCGCAAGCGGCTCTATCAGGCCGGCATGCGTCTGGCGATGGTGCTCAACGAAGCATTCCCGGAGAAGTGAATGCCGCGGCCGGTCGAGCTCCGCGCCGCCGCGGCTGGCGGTGTTAAGTACCGCGCCGACGACAATGCGTAAACGCGTCGGCGAGCCACCCCGGCCGGACACTACCGCCTCGTCACTTGACCGGGCGACGCAAGTCTAGGATACGCTGAAAGCTGAACTGCGAAAAAAATGCCGCGGCCGACCGCCCGAGGAAATGTCGCCGGGACTGATGGGCTTTCAGATGCGCCTACGGCCAATGTCTCGCGCTCGAAGTCTCGCCAACGAGCCACCTCGTCCGGAGACCCCCGCTTGTCTTCGCGGCTAGGCTTTATTCAGTTTGCCAGAGCGGACAGCGAGCGTCAATATGGCGCCGGTCATGAGTCATGCTAATAGTCCCGGTCGACCACAGCATGGCCGACTGTGTATTGGATCACTCTTCCGCACTCCGTCGCGAAAACCTTCCTGCCAGGGAACGGGTTGAGGAATGGTCTACCAGACCCAGCACGAGCGACGCATTGCGACCCGCGCGGATTGCCGTGAGCTAGACTTTCAGCAGTATCAGTGTCGCACGTGTGGCTGTGCGATGGCCATCAAACCTTGGCTCGCTACGAAGCGTTGCCCCGTTGGCAAGAGGTTACCATGGCATCAGACAAGGAGCTGAACGACGTCATCGGCGCCATTGAGCGCGAAGGAAACGATCCAAAGATTCGATGGCTCGCTCTCGAGCAACCCGATCTCCGGGCACGTGCCCTATGGCAGGCCGCCCTGTTGCTGCCGCCGCTGGGCCCAGTTGATTCCGAGTTGCGGGAAAGCGAGACTGTGTTGACCCCAGACGAGATCGCTGACACCCCCGCAGGCCGCTTACTCGCCGCGTTGTGGCCGCGACGCGGCAAGCAGTCCCATTGAACCAATCCGGCCGGCACGGGCGCCGGGTTGCGATCATTCCCCTGCCGGTCACGGCCCGGTTGCTTATCTGCGGTGGGATGCCGAGACCGGCCTTACCGAGCCGGCGACCGCCCCGGCTGACGGGTTAGTAACCCATCGACGGAGGTACGTGAGCTAACGCCGATAAGCTCGCCCGGCCTTGCACTCCGGCCTTACTCCCGGCCGGGCTCGATCCAGTTTGGCCGAGCGGACAGCGCACGTGATCATGGCGCTTGTCACGATTCAGGCCAAGGGTCTTGGTCGAGGTTTACGGAACCGTCGAGGTGCCTGAACCCGACGCCCCAGCGGCACGACGTGTGTCGACTGGGCAACGGGTCGGCGCTGATCTCGTCAATGTGGCAGCCGGTCTGTCGCTCGGCGATCGTGCTTGCCTGGCGCTGGGCCTGAAGACGGGATTTCCCGTTCTCGCCACGGAACGGGAGTGGGCGAAACTGAAGGTAGGCGTAAGCTTCGGGCTGAGCGAGTCGGTTCGGACAGCCAGTCAATTCGCATCGCCAGTTCCGCACCGATGGTACTGAGGCTGATTTGAATAATCTCCGCGATTGCCGGACGATCGCCAGGCAACCGTTCTCGAAGACGCTTCCGCCAGTCAAGCAACTCGTGTGTCGTTGCGCTCGTGTAGACTGCCAATGTAGTCATGCGATTGGTCGAATGTTCGTCGGCTTCGTTCATCGTCCGTGCTCCGAGTCGATTCGTGGGACTTGATGCGCAGTCTGTTGCAGGCTCAGAACGCGACCTGCTCGAGCATCTTCTACTGCTGCGTTCGAGTGCTGTCAACCAAGTACAGCCGCGCGTGTCGCTTTTGGCTGCGCTGGCACGCGTTCGGCAAAACGGCCACGCGTGACCGTTCTGGCGTGGAATAACGTGTCGGGGACACGGCAATCCCCGCCGAGTGGCGATCAATGGGATGGGTTGACGGCCAGTTGCGTCAGTGCGGCGTGTATCGGCTCATCGTCGAGCGCAAGAAAAAAGGCCGGGGGCAGCACACCCCCGGCTCGCACAGCAACCTCGCTCAACCTTGCGACAGGAGTTTGAACAACTTCATCGGGCTTGGCCTGGGAGCGGTCTTGCGCGGTCTGATCGGACCGATCGGTCCGATAAGTCGCGGCGGCCAGCGCGACCGCGAGACGAGCTGTCAGCTACCCACCGTTTCGACGGCGGCACTGTGCCGAAACCCTGCACGCCGACACCCGACTCGTCGCATCACGGCTTGTACTTCGCCATGAACGAGCCGTAGTGCGTGAACAACGGGTCAACGGCTAGTCCCCGTTTCCTCAAGGATTCCTGCCGGGCGAGCCAGTCTTCCAGCGCGACGTAAGAGTTCTTTGCCCGGAAGCGTGCTTCGTATTCGCGCAACAAATCGCTCTCGCGCAGCCAGCGTTCGAACGCGTCCCGGCGCTTCACCCTTGCGATTCGTTCCTCTTCCATCGCGTGCTCGCGTCGCTCTCGAGCCGTTAGGTCTTTCTTCCCCGTGATGGCTGGCTTCTTGGTCGCGGAGTTCTGCGTGACCAAGGCATCGCTTTGGGCATGTCCGGTCTTATTCCCTTGGCGAGCCGAATGCTTGGCGGCATTTGCTTGCGCTCGCGCCGGGCTTTGCTGCCCCTTGGCTGCATTCTTTTGTTCCGCCGCCAGCGCCTTCTGCATCGACTTGACCTGTTGCTGAACTGCGCGCTGTTGTGCCTTTTCCATCTGCTGCTGCTGTTTGAGCGCCTGCTGCTGCTGGCGAATCATCTGCTGTTGCTGATTCTGCGCGCCCGCAGCCTGGCCGCCTCGGACTGCGCCGTGCTGGGCCAACGCCGTCACCGGAAATGCCAAGACGACCGCCGTCACAAGCAACTGAGACTTCTTCATGCTCCGACTCCTCGGCGAGAGAAACAGCGGGTGTTCAACTGGGAGGGCTGACGCGCCGAGTCAGAACCCTTGTCACTCCAGTCGGAGAAAGATCATACGATAAGCGCCGGCCGCAATTCCAGCGCGATCGTCAGTTAGGATATGAAGCGGTGCGGGCCGGCCGCTACGTGCAATCCGACCGATCGGTCCGATCCGGCGCGCGCCTCAGCCAGGGCGCGCAAGGAACCGACAGGGAGCACCCCCAGACGAGCTGATGTCAGCCAGCCAAGTAAGACGGTTTTAGACCCGGCATCTTAGTTGCTCAATCAAAGCGAGGAATGACGCTGAATTTTGATCGGTCCCCGCCCGATTTACCGCGTGATCGACAAAGCTTACTTCGCGGTGCATGCGCCCCACATGACGCTTCATTACAAGTAATGCGGACGCGAAGTCAGGAGACCAAGCGACGAGCAAGCGGGCGTCGCGCCTCCCGCGGATCAGGATCAAGGTCCACCGAACCGTGCGGGTGCCTGATTGCGAGACCCCAACGTCGCGACGTGTGGCGACTCGGCAGTGGATCGGCGCTGATCTCATCGACGTGGTAACGACCAGGCGGGCTCGATCGGATCACGGGCTCGATCTGCTCGATCGAGTCGACGTCTACGATCGGCTCTTGGCCGTTTTGACTGATGCGGAACATTGGCTTGAGTGAAGCGTCGAGAACTGCGCGGCCGGGGCAACGAGGTCGTTATCAACGTTAGCGTCGGTGGCGGCGCTGAGCTAGTCTCGAGTCATTCGCTTCCAGTCTGACCGGCGCACCATCGTCAGACTCGACTATGTATGTCAGGATGCCTGCTGCGATCGCTCGCGTGGCGCAATCCTTGGTGCCAAGGGTGGCGGCTGGGTCGCGGTGTGGGGCGAGGCAGAGGTCCGCATTTAGGCGGACCATCTTCGCGTTGCGCTGCGGCTCGGCTCGACGCCCGCAGTTATGCCATTTCACGCCGTTGATTTCGTGGGCATCGACAGCAAGGCCCGCGGCTCGCGCAGCGTCGGCGAACGCGGCATGGACGCCACTGGCGGCTCCATCGACGATCACGAAATCCGGTCTCTATCGCGCGACTAGGCGGCTTACGCGTCCGTCGCGAGGTCGCTGCGCTTCCACTTGCGTTCGCCGATCCTTCTTTTTTCACAGTCGCGTCCCTCACATTCAAGCTTCTTGTGAGGTGCGTCCTCGACAACGTACGCATTACGCAAACAAGCAGCGTTTCGGGCATGAATACAGGCAGTAGTCAGTGCTGTCGTGCGTTCGTCGCGTTGCTCTCCGCCAGTTGTCGCGGTCGTCTCGGAATCTCGGTTCGAGAAGTATATCCACGCGCAAGCACAAACGGGTTTGAGCATCATTCTGATCTTGGCGTCGTTTCACAGCTCAGTTCACATCACGCGAAAGGAGCCTATGAATGCGTAAATCGACAAGATTTCAGCCATCTTTGGAGTCGATGGCCTGCCGGGTCGCTCCATCCACTGCCGTAGGAGTGTTGCCTCACTTGGTGGCAGCCGCGCATGACGCGATGGGGAGCGGTGGCAGGGTGCAGCCTCTTGACACCGACATGCCCGAGACTGGAGGTTCGAGTCCGATTATCATCGGACCCACCAATCCGCCAATCACGCTGCCGTGCTAACTATGATCAAGGGATTCGCAGGCGTCGTGCATTCGCGTAGATCGCGTCAACGGCGCCGCCCGACCCTGCGATGGGGCTCACCTTTCGACGCGCGGGCGAGCGTGAACCAGTTGCGTTGAGCGACGTCGAGAGCCAGCGCGGTCGGAGCACCCAATCGCTCGCGCGAGGATTTCTACACGCGGCTACATTTGGAGCTGGGCCAGCGAGTGTGTAAATCGGTATAACTCAAGAATCGCAGCCCGGCGCGATAACTCTACCTTAGCTCCTACCCAAAAGGAGTGGCGTAGCATGGCTAGTATGGCATCGCTCGCCATCGCAAGGCGAATCCGCGAAGTGCGTACGAGTATCTACGGCGAAGATGGGCTAGAAGATTTGGCCTGTGCTCTACGCATCCCGACGCGGAGGTGGCTAGACTATGAACAAGGGCTAACGATGCCCGCAGTCGTGATCCTCAGATTCGTCGCCGTCACTGCGACCAACCCGCACTGGCTCCTGACCGGCGAAGGTGATCGCCATTTAGGCCGAGCCCGCCGAGGACTTGCCTGGTGCGATCGCGCTGGCTGAGTCGTGCAGATTTGCAACGCGGTACCGTAGTTCGCGACGCGTATGAGCATTACGACGTCTGATTTCGCTCAGCATCGGTAGGGGAGTGCCCGCTGCCGCGTGCTTGCGTGATTCGGGATATGCGGGAGTGCCGCGCGCCCGCGAGCGGCCGACGCCGCAGGCTGACGGAGTTCAGACACCGCCGACGCCACATGTTACGCGCTGGAAGGCCCACCGGCGAGCCACCCCGGCCAGACACCCCCGCCTTGTCTTCGTGGCCAGCGCGCCTTCCAGTTTGACGCGCCGCCGTCCCGATCCAAGGGGCGCGGCTTCCCCGAGGTCGACGACACCTGGCAGGGCGAATTGGGCTTAGATTGAACGGGCGTTAGACCTAGCGACTTCGTCGGTCCGGTTGAGTCGGCTGCCCTCCGGGGATTGAAATCCGCGGCTCCGGAAGTGCGACTCCGCTCTGGCCGTCTGCACCACCGCCCGAGACCAAAGACCGTATGATTCCCCTCGCTCGCAAAAAAACCTCGACGCACAGGCGATGAACGCAGCGCGCCGAGGCGGACGATCAGCAAAAACACTTCCAATCGCGAGCGAGGTCGTAGCTACGTCACCCCAGAACGCTGAACGGGGGTAGGGGTCCCGGGACCGGCGGGTGGAATGGCTCGGGATTCGGTTGGGGCGACGGTCCCGGAACGGACGCACCGCCGGCAATCTTGCGCAGCTCCTCATCGGAAAGGCGGTCCACGGCAGTGGGCTTCTGAGCGTCAATCATGTTCGAGTTCCTTTGAAAAGAAGTGTGTTAGTTTGTCCTACTGGAAACCTAGCTCGCGTCCCATCTCCGCACAAAACCTCTTTCAGCGGCTCGGGTCGTTCGTCGTCCTGGCTGAAGGCGCTCTTCGGGTTATTGGTTATTGGGACGTGCTTCGCCGAGGAGCCCTGCGCTCGAGCGCCGGCCTTCAGCCTCACGCTTCGGCAAACGCCGCTTTGCAAACATGACGCTGCCCGTAGGGGTCGCCGCTTGGCAGCCAGGGATCACCGTCGAAGGGCTCCGCCACAGTCCACCCCATCTTAGACCGCAACAGCTCCAAAACGGCGTCCCGGTTCAGGGCGGTTGGAAACTGGTAGACAATTGCAGCCGCCATGAGGCATCGGCTGCCTCCTTGCATCGTCAAGAGCCGGGCGGCTGCGTCGATGTCGGGATGGTCCGGTTGCAGAAGGATGTGGGCGGCGCTGCCAGATCCCCCGCACCGCGTTCGCTCCAACAAGCCTGTAAGATCGAACATCGTATGAGCTCGTAAAAAAACCCCGACGCACCGCCGATGAAGGCAGCGCACCGAGGCGCTCTGCGACCAGACCCTTCCAAGGAACAACTCAATACTAGATCACGTCACATCGCGATGCAAACGGGGCGGCGTGGCTGTTGGTCTCGGCGTTTCTTGGCGACGACGAGTTGATCAGCGCCTCGCCGGACCTCGAGCAACGGCAGCAGGGTGCCGAGATTGTACTCCGTGTGGGCACGCCAATGACGTCGACAACGGCATCGTCTGCGTCCCGTTTCGGTTCTCGCCGAGAGAAGATCAGACGGCCGCGTCCTTGGATCGTTGGCGGCGCAAGCCCAGGCTCTGGTCGAACCCCTGGAACTAAGCTTTGTGCAGGCGATCGCCGGCGCGTAAACCGTCTGCACGGTGAGTCATTGGCCAACTTGCACGCATACAGCCTCATCCTTGCTCTTCGACGATTGACCGGCGTGCAAAGCGAGACGCCCGCACCTATCGCACACCATCGGCCGATCGCTTGATACAGCTCACGTCATGATACACAGGACCGATGCGGATTCCGGTTAAAAGCTGACCGCGCACGGCATGGTGTGAACGACGCACACGATAGCGAATAAATGCCGCGGCCGATCACTAGGAGCTGGACCGCCGCGACTGGCGGCGTTAACGACCGCGCCGACGCCAATGTGTAAACTCGTCGGCGAGCCACCCCGGTCGGACACTACCGCCTCATCACTTGACCGGGCGACTCAAGTCTAGGATACGGGGAAAACTGATCTGCGAGAAAAATGCCGCCGCCGACCGATCGAGGGAATATGCTGCGGCTGACGGAGCTTCAGATGCCCCGACGGCCAATGTTCCGCCCTGGAAGTCTCGTCAACGAGCCGCCACGGCCAGCCGCCTCCGTCTTGTCGTCGCGACCGGGCATTGTCCAGTTTGCCAGAGCGGACGGAGCGCACCGATATGGGACCTGTCACGATGCAGGCCGGGAATCGGGTCAAGGACGACTTATCCATGTTTCACGCCTGAACTTCTCCGTACACTCCACAAGGCTGCTCTGGAGCTTTGCCAGCACGCTGGTGTCCGCAATTTTGTGATCGATACTGATCCCGCCGCCCGATCGCCGGCTCCCCTGGACCCGCCACCTCTCCTGGGCTCCTTCCTTGAATGCGATCCCGCTCCATCCGTCGGGAGTCTGGCTGTCCGCATAGCCGTCGCTCGCTCGGTGGTCCGTGAAGAGCCCACCGGACGGTCCGACACGTTGCCTGAGAGGCGATTGGCCGCTGGGACGTTGTCAAAGACTAGGGTAGACGCCCGCTCTCGCAGTCGCCTGGCGGTTGGATGCCAACAGCGAGAGCCCGTCGAGCGGGAGTGGCTGGACCGGGGCAGCCCGAGAGCTCCGGTGTACGGAGGGATCGCGTCAGTTGGTCAGGTGGGGCGCCGGCTCCAAACCTACCCAGAATTCCAAGTCGGGGTCATAGGTTGAGACGACCGGCCGGGCATCGAGCGGTAACACAACCCATTCGTCCTCCGCCCAGAACCGCAACCGGTAGAGGTTATCGTTGTGGCTCACATGCAGGCGCACCACGGCGGTCCAATAGCAGCGGCGCGGACAGCATGGTCGACAGCGAGGTTTTCATGGCGGGACTTGTCCTGGCCGACGCGACAGTGGCACCGCTGGCCGCGTGGAACCGATCGCATATTCCGGTGTTCGCGGGAAAGCTGTGGTCGGCGAGCGCCGACAGCAGCCGAGCGACGAGATCGCGACCGTCGTGATTCAATTCCAGGTGGATGTAAGGGACGCTCTCCAGCGTGCGGGCCTTCAAAGTTTCATCGATGAACATGGCTTCGCCTCCAGTTGCGCAAAAAAAAGGCCCCGCTGTACTCCACCGCTGGGTGGGACAACGAGGCCACGTCGACCCCAGCTCCCGGCCCGTCGCGAGCCGGAGCTTTGATGAAAGCTTAGGTCACGATCAAAAGCGTGGCAAACGCCGCTGCCAGAATTCTCCCATACTCCCGATCACCGCACCGCGAACAATGGCAGGGGACGCTTGGCCGGCCGCGCCGCCAACCGGCAAGGTCGAGCGCGATCGGACGGGCACGAACTTGCCGGGTGCCTCAAGCGGTTACCCGCGGCGGATACCGAAGATGCGAGCAGTCGAAGTAGAAGACTCGACCGATGATCCTGGCCAGGCGCATTCGCCGCGCAATCGGAATTCAGTCTCTGATCAGCCAACCTTGCCGGGGCTCGCACAATTTCGAGTGCTCGATCTTCGGTATCCGGTGATCGATTCTGATGTCCACCTGTGTGGGAGGCCACAAGGCATCGAAAGAAGGGAAGTCCGAGGACGTCGCTCGTGAGAATTGAACTCTCTCGACCGCCGATCTTAAGTTGTCGGCTTCTTCACGGGGTGCAAGCTCACGAGAGCTAAAGTTGTGGTGGAGTGTCGAGCCAGCGTCGCGCTATGTGTGTAGGCGCGATGATGGTCGGTGAGGAGAAACGGCGTGAACGAGGTTCAAACGGGCTTGTCAGAGCGAATTCGCGAAGTCCGCGAGGATTTTTACGGGGAGTTCGGCGCTCAGTTCTTGGCCGACGCCCTCGGCATCGCGCAAGAGACATGGATCAACTACGAGCGCGGCGTGACGATTCCCGCCGTGGTGGTCCTGAAAATGATCGAAATAACCAAGGCCAACCCCCACTGGCTGCTGACAGGCAAGGGGTCGAAGTACCTCGATCGGCGCCCGCAAGGCGCGTAACGGCCTCCCAACCTCGGACGGCAATGTCTGGGGCGATCCGTTGCCGATTTAGCACTTTGACAACACGCCAAGACCACCGAATACACTAGCTTCCGCTGGGCTCGGTTTCCCAGGGTGACTTCAGGCTGGCCGACTGAGCAGCGGGAGGCGAACGCACCACTACCAACTTCGCTAGTCGTGGTCCACGTGCTGGCTCACCCACGCTTTCCGGGAGCGCGATCGGCGCCGAGTGCAGCGCTACGAGCCGTGCGCCGCTAGACCGTCTTATCCTAGCTCTGATCCACGCCGGGAGGTCCGGAGAGCTATCCTGTCAAACCCGGTGTTCTGCGATCCTTGGTGCATGCGGGAAGTGCATGCGATGCTACTCCCTGCGAGTTCGCCAGAAACCACGACTTGCAATCGTCGCAGGTAGCAAGCAGGCGATCCGGGAGATCCGGATCGGGCTGATGGAGCGTCAGAGGAAACTCGCAATGTGGGCAGGTCAACGTCAGCACCGTGGACGCAGACTGATCGGACTCCTGCCAGTAATAGACCGTACTCATCTGGTGGTCCTCAACGATGGATATTCGCTTTACGAATCGCGAGAGTGGACACAGCGCCGTCCCGTGGTACCAAGCAGGCCATGCGCGATGGATCGAGTAGACAGTAACAAACGCCAAAGTAGGACGCCATACTAAAGATCCTGAAAAAAGCAGATGCCAGGTGGTTGAAACAAGCTCGAAACACGCTAAGTCTATCCGATTCAAAGCCTCTTAGGCTTGAATCTCGGAGGGATTAGGCGATAATAAAGCGAGTGTGGGAGGTTTATCCGGTCTCGGCCGACCGCAAAATCCTTGGGTTCTACCTTGAACCTTGCAAGGAAGCGTCTGACGAGGTCTCTCCACTCGACGACAGATTCTGAATTCAAGGAAAGGGAATAACGTGAACAGGAACGCTCAACTCGCCCAACGCATCCGCGAAATCCGCCAGGATCTCTACGGAGAGAATGGAGTCGAAGCTGTGGCCCGCGCTCTGAATGTTCCGCCAGCGACGTGGGTCAACTACGAGCATGGCGTAACCATGCCGGCTGATGTCGTCCTCAGGTTCTTGGATCTGACCGGCGCTGACCCGCATTGGCTGGTAACTGGCGAGGGCGAACGCCTGTCGATCCGAATGTCCTTTTGACAGCAAGCGTTTTTCCTCGACGATTTGGCACTGGGACCGAGCAAGAATTCAGGTTCTCGAGTACGCTCGATAATTGATCTCGGGGCCGACTATCGCACCCTGGGTCACAGCCGGTTTGTGTGCTCTGCCCTGGTCGCCCCCGAGATCGACGCCATCATCGCCCCAGGATCACTCCAACGAGCATGGCAGGAAAAGCACCTCGATCCCGCACTCCTGGCAAACGGTCACGAGGCGCTCTGAGGAAAATGATCCGTCGACGAGGTCATCACCCAGGACTCGCAATAAATTCGCGACGTAGTTTATGCCCTGGCTTGATTCAGGGACCCAGAGTCCCGGATGGTGACGGCTCGGCATTACCGTGAGACGCTTAATTCGCGGCGGTGCGGGGCCGGACCCGGGAGGGAGGTCGGCCCACCCAGGCAACGAGACCTTCCGCGAGATTTTAAATCTACCCGACCGTGCCATCATTCAATCTCCGCCCGTCCCAAGTCGGTCATCGTTCCTGAGATGGTTATCTCTACGTTATTCAATACCGCAAAGACTCGGGGGGCGGGACAATTTCTGGCCGGATTACAGCAACTTTAGGCGTACAAAATATGGGCACGGCATCGAGCCGAAGACGGCAAGTCCCCAAAGTTCCCCCGGTCTCCTTACGTTTCGCCGGCGTCGTCGCTGGCGCTGTAATGACCTCTTCGTTGAACCACAGGCCACCAGTTCGTCGTTTTCCAAACCATCGGGCCTGAAATCGAAACCTGGGCTGAGTCGGTGCTGGCCCACGTTCTGAACGCCTGGACTCGCATGCTCGATCTTGCGACACAGGCGGGGCTCACTGGCGTCTTCACCGCGAGTTTCACGGCGGCTCGTGCAGCTGCTGACCAACGGTCGCTCCTACGAAAAGGCGGTCGCCACCTTCGAGCCCTACACGGACGTCAAGGAGCCGGATGAGTCCACCAGGGAAGCGCTGCGAGAGATAGCCGAGCACGCATTGCGGACGCAGAAGCCTGCGTTCCTGCTCGTCAACAACCGGCTCGAGGGCAACGCGCCGTCGACGATCGAGGCGGTGGTCGAACAGATCAAATGCATTGGTGTCTGGCCGGAACCGGCTTTTCCCGAATAGAGCTAACGGGCGCGTGGTGACCCAGACCGGAGGTCTCAAGATGGGTCGACAGCCTCGGACGGCGCTCTCACACCGGCGAGGTCGAAGGTCGCTTCCCTGCTAACGCGTCAATCCGCCTTAGTATGTGGCCGCTCGGATTGGCTCAGTTTCTCGGCCTTCATTGATCAGTTATCCGGCCACCCCGTCGCTCTGACCCAATTCTCGTCGTCGTTCGACTCGAGTGTCGGCTCGATTCCTGCGACTCGTTCCGTCGATTCAATAATGGAGCCGCGCGGCGTGGGCATGATCCCTAATGTCGCTCCGAGGATGAAACCGGGATGACAAGGGGAAGTGAATCTGATACCCAACTTATCAGGTGGTTCAAACCGTACGACTTCCGCATCGACCGAACCAAGTTCCGGTGCGTCAAGTCCCACATTAAGTGCTCGATCGGCCGCAACGATTTCGCCGGTCTCGATCAGTGCTCCTCCCAAGCTGACGTTGAATAGCCGGGCTCTACTCATCCGTCCTACAGCCCAATCCGCTATCCAAACGTACGTTTCGTTGTTGGCGGTAGCGCCATCGAATGGAAGTTCTGCGGTCGACTCCAGTCGTCATGGATGTGCGTCGCTCCGAGTGTTTGCGGGATGTCCATCAAGCAACTGCGACCCCATGAAAGCGTAGAACTCGTTTCGATGAGTTGCGCGAGCCGGCTCCCACAGCGCGTATGCATGGAAAGGCTCGCCTGCTCTGTACATCTTCGCGTTACTCGCCACTGACTGCGCCAGAAGCGGTGTGCTCCGGTGATCCAAAGCCTCGGCGAACTCCAGCCCTATGACCTCAAGCTTCGTCGTCCCACAGCGTGCGCACAACTCGCCCCCGAACCTCCTCGGTTTGCACGCCGTCCGGTGCGCTAATGTGAAACGTCAGCAACGCATCTTCACCCACTGCTAGCAGCTCAGCGCAGATTACTCCGACGCCACCGGCGCTGATGTCCAGAGCGTTCCCCTCTACAGGGGCGTGTTGTGTCCGCGGGCTTATTACAACCCGAGCGCGGGACATCAACCTTTCGTAACGGCGTCGTTCTTCCGGGGAAAACATGACGCGGTTCGCCAGGGGTGCAACTTGACCTCGCCATTCAGGCGGTTCGTCGCGACGTCCAAGGCGCGCTACGCAATTTCAGGGCGCAGTTATCCCAGCGATCGATTGTGTCCGCATGCTGCCGAGTACACCGTCGCCTCGGTCGCTTCTTGGTGGCGTCCAGCGACGACGGCGGGTTCTGGGATGGGAGCCGTCGCCCGCGAGCTTGCGGAGAGATCGGCGTTCAATTTTACTTACCCATTCCCGGCACAGTCCTAGGCGACGACCAATCTCGTTGAGAGTTAGCGGCTCGCCACCGAGACCGTAGCGTAGCGCCAGCACGGTGCGTTCATGATCATCGAGGTGCGCGAGGCGCTGTGCGAGGACGGCCCGCTCCTCGTCCGCTTCCACGGTAGCCAGGCCCGAACGATGGCGGTCGACCACCGTGTCGGATAACCAGTTCGTTGCCTTGCTCCCGCGATCACATTCCAGCTCGAGCTTTCGAGCGTGGCAAGCCTTGGCAACGAACGACTGATGTTTTTCGCTCAGGCCAAGGTAGGACGCGATCTCGTCAAAGCTCGGTGAGCGGCCCAGCTCGCGCGTTCGCGCCCGCTCGGCGCGGCGCCACTTGGTCAGCAGTTTGACCATGTGGACAGGCACGCGAATTGTGCGTGCCTTGTTCATCAGCGCGAGGCGGATCGACTGTTTGATCCAGTAGACGGCGTAAGTGGAGAAACGGGTTCCAAACCGGGGATCGAACTTATCGACCGCCCGGATTAGTCCCAGGTTTCCCTCACCGATCAAATCGTCCAAGGATAACCCGCCTCGCCGAAACTCAGATGCAATCTTGCACACCAGTCCGAGGTTGGCCTCGATCATCCGGTTGCGGGCCTCGCGGTCGCCCTCCGCGATGGCGGCCGCCAACTCATACTCCTCTTCGCGCGAGAGCCCGAGGCCGCGCCGTGCGCTGTGCCTCGATACTGGTGCAGACTCAGGGCGACTCCCGCTGCTTTGTGCCATCACGGACATCGAGTGAACTCCGAATTAGAGCTGTCGGCGCGCACGTTCGACGCGGAGCGGACGAGTCCGACCCTCGTGCTGCGTACGCCGCTTGCCACAGGCTCGGCGTAAGGGAACTACATCTGCGCTGATACGAAGTAGGACCAGACGCGGGCACCTCGCGACAGCGGCTGCGCCGGTCTTTGTAGAGCTGTCGCCGGAACATCACGGGGAGGATTACCGATCAAGAGCCCGGTATTACCCCAAGGGTTGAGCTTCATCGACCGTTGATCGTGCACATCCTCGCCATCAATCCTACAAGAAGATAGAAGACGCACTGAGCTTTTTCAAGCATAGTTTTTCTTTATTTAGATTACATTCCCCGCGCCATCATGCATTACGTGCCAAATATTTCCACATGGCCGTCTTTTGTGACCGACAGGTATGTGGCAGATTGCGGAGCCACAGGATGGGCCTTCGTATGATATATCTATATATTGTGATATAATAGTATTGTTGCGCAACACGTGCTCACGCGCCCGGCGCCGACGTTCGAGGAGGCAGTCTCGGTCCTAGGCTTCAGTCCCGCCCAAAAGTTGATGCTGGCCCAGGCGCGCGTCGCCAATCAACTTATGTCAGTGGGCATCGGTAACGGTGAGTCGGGCATTGGGTCGTTCCATGCGGTGCTCACGGGTCTGGGCTATGAAAAGGTTGCACCGCCGGCTGAGGTGCTCTGATCGAGCTGACGCTCCACTCATCGCAGATTGAATCTTGGCGGGCAAGGTCGCCGCGCGGCTTGATTCCTTTCGGGTGCCTCGCGCCAGGGGTCCAGCAACACGGTACCCCCAGTGGTGAATCACTGGGCGAATTTGGCGCTGTCTCAATTCGTTCTACGGTGATCCATGAGGGCGAGATCGGTCGGAATCCCGTGCAACGCAGGCGGCGGGCGTTAGCGATCAGGACTCGCGTTCGTTTCTCGTTTGGGAACTCGCCTCATGAGTTCCTACACTAGAGGCATCCGCATGGTTGATTCGCCGGCGACAACCACCCGCCTTCGGGGCATTCCGGGGCTCGGCCGCTTCTGCCGAAGAAAAATTCTATGATCTTTGCAGCAGACGGGGTTCGTGTCGATGATCCCTTGGTCGGTCGCGACCACGTGCCGCAGATCTACATCACCTGTGGCTCCAGGCTCTTCGAACTGCGAATCTGGACTGTAACCCAATGGTCCGAGTTAGAGGCGCTCGGAATACCCCGTTGCGTTCACGCACGTTCCTGGTCTCGGCTGGATCGGCGCCGTGCCGGTCGAATTCATGAATTGACGCCAAACAGGCGGCAACGCTCTCACTCGGAGGGTTTCAGCTTTTGCAAAAGCTCGATGTCCATGTAAGACACCGGTTAATGAGATAGTTTTGAGCCGTTGCCTCGACGCCCGAGACAATCAGTGGTTGCGTTGGATTGGTAGCCTGCTCCAGCCAGTGTTTCCCAACAACTCAGGTCGTCACTTTGATTCATCCGTCGTGCTGCGTAGACCCCCACTTGGCATCCGTCAGTCTGAGCGAGTGAGCGTGGCATTCGTCGTGTTGGAGCAAAGGACGCTACAGCAGATTCATCAACTTACGGACGGAGCCCTTCATCGGAGTCGCCAACCCATGAATCCAACGAACGGGAGTCTCTTGGAAAACGGGGCGAGCACAGCCCCCGCGTGTGCCACCGACGGCGATGTGCCCGCCAGCGCGTTGACACAGACAGTTTTGGACGATCGCATTCTCGTCACTTGCCCGCACTGCAAAACGGTCCTGAGCGTGCGGCGAAAATACGTGGGCGACGCAGTTCGCTGCAAGCGATGCAGCCGAAAATTCTTGTTGCCGGCTGCCGTGGATAACCCGCCGATCCCGGTTTACGAAGGCACACCTGCCGTCGCGCCGAGTGACTCTCCACAATCCAGCGTGAACTCACCCAACCAGCGAACTGGCGCGGCGAGCAGCGGGCTGTTGGACCACCTCGCCAAGTTCGTCAGCTCCTATGACGAGCTTCGTTCCGCCCACGATCAATTGCAAACCGAGCACATAAGGGCGAAGACCGAGCGCAACGACGTCCATGAGCAGCTCAAGCATGCCACCGACGAGCTAAACACAATCCGAGCTGAACTCGGCACGATTGCCCCCGCTGACGTCCAGTCCCTCGTCTGTGAACGTGAAGCACTCAGCGTGGAAGTCCGGCGCATACAAGATGAGAGCCAGGCATCGCTCGCAGAGCGTGCAAGGCATGAGAACCTTATCGCACAGCTCGAAAAGAGAATCCTCGAACTGGTTCCGATCGGTGAGGAGAAAGACGCCCTTGCTGCAAGGGTAAAGGCACACGAGGTTGAGCTGCACACGCTCCGCGCTGATCGTGACGCCGTCGCGGAAACCTTCAGAGGTGAATGTGCGGCACTGCTCGCCGCCAACACAGAGCTTTGTCAGTTGAGGGAGCACCTCGAACAAACTCAGACCGATCTGAGCACCGCGCGGCAGGAGCGCGAGCAGACCAGTCATCAGCTTGAACTTTGCAAGAACGACTTCGCTTCTCTCCAAGCAGATTTAGCTCGATTGAACAGCGAGCAGCAAAATGCCCTGGAGACAATTGGGCGACTGACGAATACGATCGCCGAGCGCGATCAGACGGTCTTCAGCCAGCGCGATCGGTTCGACGCCGAGCTTGAGTCCACCCGAGGAGCGCTCAGCTCTGCCGAGGAAACGCTCGGCGCCGAGCGTGAGAGATTAACCACCGAGCTTGCCTCTTTGGGAGTCCGATACGACCAGCTTCGCCAGGAGCACCGATCTGCCGAAGTGCTTTGCGCAAATCTCCAGTCGAGAAACGCTGAACTCGGCGCCGCGCAAGTGCGACTCGCGTCCGAATATCAATCAGCGCTGGAAGTGGAGCGAACCAAGCAGCAGCAGCTTGCCGAGGAAATCACGCAGCTTCGCCTTGACGCCGAACAGGCAGCGCGAGCTGCGACGGAGCTCATGTCCACCGCAGTTAATTCACCGATAAAGCGTCTTTTTTCTGCCGAGGAATCGGAGGCTGCTGGAATTACAGTGAAAGATGGGCTCGACAACTCTGAGCGAGTTGACCGGATGACGTCGGACTCGCTAGCGAGCATGGGCATCCATCAAAGGTGGCCCAAACCACGAATCGGTGCTCGGCCATCGAACTGAGCGTTTCGGAGCAGAAACCGGAACGGCCGCTGGGTCGCGCGGCGATTGCACAGCCGTGCCGATGTATCCCGCCCGATCGCAGAACTCTTCGACGAGGTGACTACCAGCGAGCATCCCTTAGACGGCGCTGGACCATCAGGAAGGTGATAGCGCCGAGCGTATCAGCAAGGCTGCCCAACGCTCTGTTAGGGTGCCGCGATTGGCGTGCTGCATCGTGAATCGGACGAAGCTGAGAAATAGCGCGTCGGGAGCGGGATGCAAGAGAGGGCCGAAACCAAGCGCAACAAAAAATCTCGACGCACCACACAGGAGCATGGTGCGCCGAGGCCGGAACCCATCGTACCACGGCTATTCACGCAATACATCCAACCCGTAAGCCACGTTTGTGAGGGATGCAAATCGCGCAACTGGCGAAAAGTGCCCCGGCCGGGCACACCTGACTCTTTCGGTCAGACCAAACAGCATTGTGGCGGCCACTCCAGCAAGCTGGAGGCAAGCTGGTCGATAGAAAGGGCGTCGAAAGGGGCGACGCGCCAGAGGGTCGATTAGGGGATCGTAGGCGGGGAAATGCACGTTGCGCGGGGAACTGAAAACGAGAGCAGCCCAAGCAAAGCTCCACGGGGGCACACCGATGCAGCGTACCGGGGCCGCTCTCGTCCGGAACCTCGTCTTCACGCTGACAAGGCAACTTAACTCTAGGACGCGATTTGGTGAGACGCAAAGGCGTTTGGAGTACGGCGGGCATCCCAGCGAACGGGCTGCAAGCTTGTCGATAGAAAGGGCGAGGTGGGGACGGCGGGGCGTCAGAGGGGCAATTGAGGGCTCGGGTAGTCATGTTTCCGATGGATCCGACTCAATCGCGACGGAACCATCGGCCCCCTTGATCCCGACACCCCAACGTCGCGACGTATGACGACTCGGCAGCATATCGGCGCTGATCTCGTCGATGTGGTATCGGCCCGGTGGGCTCGACTGAATCGCTCGCTCAATCTGCTCGATCGAGTCAACGTCAACGATCCGCTCTTGGCCGTTTTGACTGATGCGAAACATGGGTGCTGTGCCTGATGGAAAAGCGCCGCGGCCGGTCCAAACTTCTGCAAAGCACCGCCGCGGCTGACGGAGTTAAGGCCCGCGTAAGAATGGCGGGAACCGATCTCTATGCGCCACCGGCGAGCCACCCGACCAGTCGCCACCGCGGGGCGGTGTACGCAGGGTATATGCCGCTCAATTGACGAATCGATTGGCGCGCGGCGTGATCGCGGAGGTTTCAATCAACCTCGCTAAACGTACAGGTGGGCAATTTTCAAAAGATCGAAGTGGAACTCGTCGCCAAGGCCGTATTTGTTGAGCGTACGCTGGTGCTGTTCTTGCGCCGCTGCTAGGGGGAAGACAACAATTCTCCTGTCCGTGCTCCCGGCGCTACATGGTCCACTGGAATCCCCCACGCCGCAAGACTGGAATTGAGACGTCGATGCGTCTACAGACACCCCGGCGGTCTACAAATAATCTGACCTCTACGATCACTTAAGTCAGACGACCTCCCAACTCGCGAGCGCTCGATTGACCGGTCCTATCCATCCTCAAAACCGCGCCAAACCGGTATCACATCCGCGAGAACGAACACAGGCATATACAGGAGACACCCCCGTCTTGTCGCGACCGGGCGATTCCAGTTTGCCAGAGCGGAACGGCAAGGTCGATATGGCACTTGGCGAGGCCACCATGCGACCGCGGGCGCGATGGTAGCGTACTGATCGGTCGAGGGGCTCGACGCGCTAGACGACCGACAGAGCGGTGGTGTGAAAGCGCCGATGCCGGTCCGAGGACCGGGCCGCCTCGGCTGACGGAGTTATAGACCGCCGACGCCTAATGATTCGCGCTAGAAGGATCGTCAACGAGCCAGCCCGGCCAGATACCCCCGTCTTGTCTTCGCGGCCGGGCAAGTCTAGTTTCACGAACAGTCCGCGGGATGAGATGGGGCAATCAGTTGCCTGGCGTTTTCATGCGCCGACTTCCCACTGATCGGGCTTGATCGATACTACACCATCAGCTTTTTTGATCCCAAGACCCCAACGGCGCGTCGCGTGACGCCCTAAGAGGGGATCGGCGCTCATTTCGTCAATGGCGTACAGACCTGGCGGCCGCGACCGGACCGCGGGCACGATTTGCGCGACCGACTCGACCTCAACGAACGGCCCATGACCATTGCGGGAGATGCGAAACATGCGTCTTGCCCTCGATAAGGTGCCGTGGTCGCCTGAGCCGCATACCGCCACGTCCGACAGAGTTCACACGCACCGACGTCATGTGTTAGTTGCTGGAAGGCCCATTGGCGAGCGAGATCGGCCGGACACTTCCGCCGCATCCAGTTGTCCGGGAGCGTACAGGGCGACGCGTTGTCGCGGGATGCACGGGGGCGGCCCATCGAGCACAATCCCGGCCAGCAATCACGAGGGCTCGCGGGCGGCTCCGCTAGATAGTTGCGCGCAATCCGTTGCTTATGCGAGTGTTCCAGATGTCGCGAACTGAACGAGGGATTCTTGCGTCACATTCCGAATGATTATCCGGCCGGATCGCCTATCGGCGAGCGAGAGCTGGTACAGCGTTCCGGGCGCGGGAAGGCGAAATCGACCTGGCACGACAAAAGCAATCCTCAAACTGGATCGAGCTGGCAAATCATCGATCTGGTCGAAGATCGATCGCTATATCGTGCACTAAGACTCCGTCCCTGTCGCTAAACGCGCCTTTGGCATAAGCGTTGCTCTCAATGCCGAGTTACGCTTTATTAATCCGCGGACTATATCATCTCGACTGATGGTTTGCACTACTCTACCGGTATGCATTGTGCGCAAAGTTAAACCCGATCCCCGGCTTGCTGGATCGTGAGCAGCTTGACCGTCAATGCGACGCCGGTGCAGGTAACCGTCGCGTGAAAGTGCTCGTAGTGGTCACGATGCCAGAACGTCGAGTGAGCCCGCGGTTGTGCCCCACGGACTTGAACTTGTTTCATCCTCAAACCGCCCGTCGTCGAGCCAGCCCGGGTGGGCACCCTCGCCTCGTCTCGCGGCCGGAAACCATAGTGTGACGCGGCTCGCGCAGGATGCAATGGGGCAGTCAGGCACCGGCCGTTTTCATGCGCCGGGGCCTTCATCCTTTGATTCGACCGTCGGCTCGATTTCTGCGATTCGCTCCGTCGTTTCAATAACGGAGGCGTGCGGCGCGGGCATGATCCCTAATGTCGCTGCGAGGATGAAACCGGGATGATAAGGGGAAGTGAATCTGATTCCCATTTTATGAGGTGGTTCAAACCGTACGACTTCAGCGTCGACCGAACCAAGCTCCGATGCGTTCTCACGTCCCACATTAAGTGCTCGATCGGCCGTAACGATCTCGTGGGTTTCGATCAGTGCTCCTCCCAAGCTGACGTTGAGTAGCCGGGCTCTACTCATCCGTCCTACAGCCCAATCCGCTAGCCAACACGTTGCGTCGAGTTGAGCGTGCCCCGCTTTTGCGGCGAGAATCGCAGCCTCAGCGGGTTCGGGAAACGGAGAGGCCACGCGAATCCGGCACTCCTCGGATGGCAAGTTCTACCTGATCGACTGCCCTGACGGCACCAGTGTCGCGCGCTCTTCGACGCGGTCGAGCGCCGACGGGCCACACTCACACGACCCCTTGCTCGTTCCGTTCGAGGGCCGGGAGATCGCAATACCGGCTGGCCGTCAAGTTGGGTCTGCTCGTCGCCTCTGCCATCCTGGAGGACGAAGTGGCCCAGCTCTGCGGAGCCCGGTACCAGCGCCAAACCTGCCGCGAGCATACCCGTTATGGCCGCCAGCGCGGCGTAGCGATGCTCGCTGGCCAGAAGCTGCCCATTCAACGCCCTCGAGTCCGAAAGGCCGACGGTAGTGGCGAAGTCGCGCTTGAGAATTACGCCCGCCTCCAGTCCGAGGACGCCATGCCGCAAGCGGCGTTGCGCCGCATGGTCCGAGGGGTGAGCACTCGCGACTACGAAGCCGTAATCGATACGGCCCGCGAGGGCTTTGGTGTGTCGCGATCATGCGTCAGTCGTGGATTCGTTCGAGCCTCGGCGGCCGAGGTGAAGGCGCTGGCCGAGCGGCGCTTCGGCGGCGAGCATTTCGCCGCCATCCTGATTGACGGCGTTGATTACGCGGGGGAGACAATGGTGGTGGCCCTCGGCATCACCGCCGAGGGGAGGAAGCGAGTTCTGGGCGTACGGCAGGGAGCGACTGAGAACGCCCAGGTCTGCACGTCGCTCTTGGAGGATCTACGCGACCGAGGCCTCGACACGAGTCGCGCCACGCTGTTCGTGCTTGACGGCTCGAAGGCGCTGCACGCAGCGGTGGTGCGAGTCTGGGGCAAGCACGCTGTCATCCAGCGGTGCCAGCTGCACAAGAAGCGAAACGTCAAAGCACACGTGCCTGATAGGCACTGGCCTGAACTCGATCGCCGCCTTTCGGAGGCATACCAGCAGACCGACTATGCGGCGGCCAGGGCTTCGCTGCAGGCGACGGTTCGCTGGCTCGAGCGGATCAACGCGGACGCAGCGTCCAGCCTACGTGAGGGCCTGGAGGAGACGCTGACGGTGTTGCGGTTGGGATTAACTGGTGCACTGCGACGGACTCTCTCGACGACCAACCCGATCGAGTCGGCGCTGAGCGTAACAAGAAGAGTCACTGCACGAGTGACGCGATGGAGAGACGGAGACATGAGGCGACGCTGGTGCGTGGCGGGCCTGCTCAGGGCCGAGAGCAAGTTCAACCGCGTCAAGGGGCATCAGGCCATCTCCGTCCTTCTCAAGGCCCTGGATCGCATGGTCCGGGGACAACCAAGTGGCAATGACCGCAATGTGGCGTAAGAATACGCGTGAGGAGCCAACTCAATTTCAACTACGGTTGGGACACCCTCGAAGCGGAAGAAGTTATCGCTGCATAAGAGAACAGCGATGTTGCCTCAGTGAAATTGCCCGCAAAAAATGTAACATCTTCGATGACGTAGGCACTGAGCGTTCTCCAATCCTGATTGCGCCGAAAGTTTTGAAGATAATCCATTGCCGACCGTTAGTAATGGCAGCGTGCTCGCATCCTGTGTCCAGGCAATACGTTCGCACCTGATTGATAGCCTGAGCAATGTCCCCATCGGTCAGCAGGGTCTTCACGGCGATGTAACGCTTAGATGCCGTCTTAGTAAACTTCGGAGGAAGCTTGAAGTAATAGCCATTCTTTTTGGCTTCGATAAAGAGAACATGCCGTTCGCGGCGACCTAGCAGGACATAATCCGCGTATCCAGGGCTTACGTAGGACTCACAATTCACTGACGAACGCGGCCACGAAAGAACATCGTGAAGAATCGCATCTATGACTCGGTGCCTTGTATCGGCTTCGTTTAATTCGTCAAGCGTGTTTATTGTCTCGACGAGACGCTCAGCATGGTCATGAGGAGTGAGCGGAGCCTGGTGATCAGCAGGCTTTGCCGTTTTCTTCTGGCGCACCGGCTTGGATCGCTGACCTCCGGCGCCGCTAGCCCGTTTCTTGGCCATGCTGAAATCTCCTCAATCTAGTCAGGTAGCACCGGTCCCATTTGGGCAAGTGAATTCGAGCTGCCGCTGCGCTGACTCTCGACACGTTATCCAGGCTTGACTGGGTGTGCGGACACTCGCCTTGAGCGATTTCCCGTTCTCGGGGCGGCGCGACGAACTCTCGGATTACCAATGGACGGTGATCGAGCCACTGCTTTCTGGCGAGCCATTTATGTCGGCGGGTCGATACATCTAACGCCGCTGCTTCACATCTGCTCAACCTCCATCACGCCCGAGACTGTCAGCGTGCGCGTTGACGCTGAGTCCCCATGCTTGACCTCGATCCACCCCTTGCTCTCGAGGTGAACCAGATACGACAGCAGTCCCCTTTCATCATCAGCATAGGCTAATGGATAGTCGATGGCGTTCGTCAGGACGACCGATTTCCCCGGGCTATGGCGTGCCTTCCTGGCGATGATCCCCAGCAGTTGCCTCGCCTTGGCGTCTGTCGAGCTCGGTGCCTGCTCCTCGAGCCGCTGGGCCTCTCCGTCGGTAAGGATACGCCGCGGTTCTTGTCGCTCGAAAGCGTGACGAAGCATGGCCGATACGACTGGCAGCGGTTCACTGGTATGCCGTCGCGTGGAGTAGTAGGAGCCGCCTATCTCAAAGGTTCCGCCGCACCGCTCGCACTCGATCCAGGCATGGTCGCCCAGACAAGGCTTGGAAGGGTCTTCGGCTGCTTCGCGTCTACATACTGGACATGTGACACTCATGTCGAGAACCCATCCTCCCCAAGTTCCTCGCAAACGAACTTGCCCCGCAAGACTCGAAGAATATGGAATTCCTGTTTCAAGTTCGGCCTTCCGTCAAAGACATGGAAGGTCTGCGCCAGATCTCTATGGTCGGCGAGCACCGGCAACGTATGTCTCTTCGACCTTATCCAAATGTTCACTGGCCCGCCAGCCGAATCTCCTGGCCTGCCTCTCTGCCCCCGGCGAATTTCGCTTACCCCTTTTTCTGGGAAGGTTAAGTTCGGATGACGTAGGTTATCCGAACTAAGACCGGGTCTCAGGGATAGAGACGAGTGCCCACGCTGAAGCGGCTGAAGTCGTGCCGGACATCGCCGGTCCGATTCCCGCGTGCGCGGGAATGTTGCCTGCCGACTTGCACGCGCAGGTGACCCGTGCCGCCGAGGCGTGGAAGCCGCGCAACCCTTCCCCGGATAGCGCGCACGCCTACCACCGCGACGCGGATCGGTTCGTCGCGCATTCCGCCGTCCGTGGCCAGGGAAGGCGAGGCCGTCGGCCTGTCGCCGCAAGACCCTCGGCGTCCAACTTGCCGTCCAGCGCCGCCATCGCGGCCGTCTTTCAAGCCATGAGGGCCATCGATCGCTAGTGTAGTTTGTCGCGGTCGTCCAGGTAGTGCACGCCAATCGATCAACCGACGGTCAGCTTGCTGCCGGCCATTCCGTTTTGGGCGAAACTTCAACTTTCATGATTCTCGCACCGTTGCCAGCAGGTGCCCAATCAAAGGCAACAGAGCGAGTGAGGGGCTCTCCAGTATTCGACAGTCCGACTCGTCGTCGTCAGACGATCTGCCCAACGAAACCAAAGCGTTTCAAGGCCGATCGGCTCTTTAGTCTTCCGCTTCGGCTCTGGCTTGCCAGTCACGCCTTCGCCGCATCTGTTGCATCTGTGAAGTGGGCGGGCGTGCATGTCAGGTAAGAGTCGTCCAGGCAAGCTGCCGTTGCGTTGCAGTCGACCATCCTTGCAGAACGGGCATTTCGTTCCCGGCATGGGGATATCCCTGCGTGAAGATCGTTCTTTCCTCGGTACCGGCCACGAAGCCGCGATCTTGAATGAGGCGCTTACGATCTGGGCACAATTGGTTGGGCCACCACAGATATGATGTTAACTCCCGTGGTTGCCAGATTCAACGTGACGTGTACGATCCAGTAGGCCGTCGAACAATGTCTCGCCTGGCAACATAGGCATACGGGAGGACGCTCCGGCTCGCAGGTTCGGACGTTCTCAGCCTGACCCTCGCGGTCAGACGATCTGCCCAAGGAAGTCGTTCAGCTTGCTGCGAAGCTCCGGGCTGAAGCAGGGCCAGAGCAAGTCCTCTTCCTCGGCCAGGCGCTGGATCTCCCAGGCCACGTGTTCCGGCAAGTCGAACGTGATGTCCCCTTCGTCGGCCCACTCGCGATCTTCGGGCAGGTGGTCGATCAGCATGGAAGCGACTTGTCCGGCGTTGTAGCGATCGCCGACCCAGTCGAATGCGCGTCGCTCGTCGGACGTGAGCACAAGGGTATACATCGAGAGTTCCTCCGGTTGGAATGCCAGTGCGGGATGTCTGCCAGGAATGTCTCAGTCGGCTTCCCTGCACTTGGTGTTCGCCGGTCTCCGTAGGCTATCAGCGATCAGACGATGTTGCAACGAAAGGCTTGGTACTGGAGGCCGGTGCAAGCGGGCTACTGCACAATGGATCATGGGGCATGGGGCGACGAAAAGCGACAACGAAAGTTGCCCCTGATTGAGATATGACCTATGGTTCTGGCTAAGGACTCTCTCGCAAGGACGAGCGTGAGAGTCTTAGGAGACGCTGCGCAACCTTCGATGCCACGGCCACGCAATCCGGAACGTGGAAATAAGAAAAATGGAGGCAGGGATTTATGGTCGCCGAAAACGCCCGGAGACGATCGGGATTTCTAGGCGGTGCGTGGATCAAGATGGCCGACGGGCGGGAGTGGCTGTTCAGTGGTCCGCCGGCTCGAGGAGTGGATGCGGACTACGACGCCCTAGTTCACGCCCTGCTCGAGGCCGAGGACCGGAGCGAAGCTAGGAAGTGTGAGCTAACTATCGCGATCCTGCTCTTGTCGCGGAATTATCAGCCTTCGCCGAGCGAGTACGTGAAGATTTTCTACTTCGGCAGCGACGATGCGGCTCAGTCGTCCGCCGAGGAAGCAATATCCACGCTGATCCGATCGAACCTTGATCAAGAGCGCCGCCACGTCGCTCGCGAACGGTCTGCGTCCGCCGCGATAGGTGCTCCGCTACGATTTCTCCCAGCCTTGATCTCAAGTTGCACAACGCGCTTCCGAGCGAAGATGGCTCCGTGGCTGCACTGAGTCGCCCCCGCAGCCACCGCTGACGCCAAAGCAGCGTAGGGGGCCGATTACACACAGTCGGTGCCAACGCTTCAATCGACGCTTGGAAAGCGTAGCCGCACGCTTACAGATTAGGCGCCCCGCAGTTCGAGAGCGAGTGCCGCTTCCTGGTCGGCCTCTTGAGCGCACGGCTCAGCTTATCAGTAATTGGATTCGTGAGGCGCGAAGTCCTTGCCAAGCATGCACTGCTTCGGGACTTTGTGGTCGAGGAGCACACCAATCTTCAGGACAACGAGCCCCAGAAAAGTCTGATGGCACTCAGCTCGATCGGCTCGGTGCGTGAGCAGTTTTCCCCGAATCGCTGTCCCCGATCTTCGGGCCACGCCGCCACACGTATCCGCCAAGGGAAATGACCGAGACCACGAGCCGTACCGGACTGCCGCTTCGCCCATGACCGGGGACTCGAGCTCGGCCGGCACCCGGTTCGTGCTCCTGCGGTGTCACGCCCGGGCGGACTAGGTGAGGTTCTTTTCGCTCGCGGTATCGAGGTCATCCGTCGCGTCGCCGAGCAATCTCGCCACATTGTCTTCGCCCGTTCAGCTTTTCATGAGGCCATCTCTGAACTCAGTCTACTGGGAGACGCCCGCTTCGGGTGAACGGTTTTGGAGGCTCAGACGACATCGTTCTGCGATTCTTCGATCTCTCTTTTGAAGTAATAGCGAAAGAACATGTGGCCATAAAGGACCAACGGATCGGACTCCCTCCGGAAGCTCTGAATGACAACCGATACGAGTTCCCACCCGTCTCGACCGTAGGAGTCCAGGATCTGCTCACGTTCGGGGTCTTCATTCGAGTTCTGGACCGTCTGTCCCGCCAGAACTTTGTCAATCACAACCTTGTGTTGCCATCGGCGCATAGGACACCCCAATCTGCAACGTAAAACGAAAGTACTGAAGCCCGCGCTCCGAGAAATGCCATCCGCTCACTCTACTGGATGTTGGGCACTGAATCGAGAGTAGGTCCGACCTCTGCGGCTGACTGAGCCGCCCCGGAGTTGCGGAAGCGGCTGGCGCCTTCCACCGACACCGGCCGAGCCAACGAATTAGGAGACGGAGAACTGCACGGGGTTGGGTCGCAGCCTGCCGGACCATGAGCGGCCCCGGCGGCCAGACCAGGGCGAGGCGCTTGTCCTGGGTCGTCGGCCCAGGCCACCGCTCAGCCGACTGGGATGACTGAGCGGAAGCGCGGGTCGTCCCAATGGGAGTCCCTCGACGCTCAGCCTGCCGTCCAGGGCGATCATCGCGGCCATCTTGCGAGCCATCAAGGCCATAGCCCGCTGCTGCATCATTGCCACGAGGTGCAAATAATAGACGCGGCAGTCCTTGCTCTGGCCGATGTCCCAGGCACGTCGAGCCGCCTGCTGCATCGTAAATGGGTTGTAACCGGTCTCGTAGAAGACGATCACGTTGAAGTTGTGAGTGGCCTGCGCCCTTGCCGAAGAAGTCGACCCCGGTTTGGACCGACTGCGGATGCGAGATCACGATGTCCGCTCTCTTGCCTTCCTTCTTGATCCAGTCAAGACGGTCCTTCGACTTGACCGACCTCGACCTCATGAACGCCACCCGGAACCCGGCTTCGGTGAGAAGCTGCTTGAGCCTCGGCTGGATGTCGCGCTTGTTCGTCATCTGGCAGTAAACCCAGACCTGGTTGCCGGACTGGACCTCGCGGCGGCAGATGTCGAGCAGCGCCTGCTCCTTGGGATAGACCAGCGCCTGGCTGAGCGACACCGGTCGTCGTAGTCAGGCTGTCGTGGCCCACCCACGTACTCCCGGAGCCTCGGCAGGTTTTCCGCCACGTGCTCCAGGGCCAGGAAGATCGCCTTGTCGATCAGGTGCCGGCCGACGAGAGCGGGCATCACGCCGGGCACGGGGCGCCTCCGCTCGGACCGGCCCAAGTGATCTCGCGGCATCGAACGGTTCGAAGTCGTGACAGGCGACGGCTCGATCCCGTCATTGACTATCAAACTGCGATGCGCGCCTATTGGCTCTGCCGCAGCCAATCAACGAAAGAGATCAGCAGATCGTTACGACCTGGCGACGTTCGGGGCGACACGCACCTGCTTGCCGATCAGTCGCCATCTGGTCGATCCCTAGCAGCCACCGTTTTTTCGGCGGCGATTTTTTTCCGACCTCGAATTCCTGTCGATCTTTGAACCCTCATGGGAGTTTCTTGAGACTCCGAAGAAACAAAAAATGCAACAGCGATGGTCTTAACCCCGCCGCCCACCGGTATCCTTTTTTTCACAAAGAACTCTGGAATTGTTATATTAAAAACTCCGTAACTGACCCGCCGTTGTCGTCCCTTCTCAACTCTCACAAGGGTCCCGTCGGTGTCAGTCCGTAGCCTAATTCCGCCGCTCCATGCATCGGGCGGTAGTTGATCCCACCGCCCCGTCGACCTTATGCATCGACCGCACACTGGCTGGCTGTGTTCAGCCGCTTTCATCACACGGCACGCTGTGCGCACCGCATGATGATCGGGCGACGGAACCGAGCGGGCAGTTCCGTCGTCAAGCCCTGTCTCGGTTTAACGTCGCGAGACGGTTTAGAAGCTCGACGCTCAGCCAGGCTTGAAGCGACCAGCGACGCAGTGTGTGAACCGGGGCAAACAGTAATCATCTTGTGACTCCAGGGGTGTAAGCCTCATTCTTCACACCCCTTTCGTCGGTGTCGATCAGGCTGCCCATCTTCACTCGACGCCCTGAGATGACTCAGTACGCGGTAGACGGTCGGGCGAGACAACCCTGTGATTCGGGCAATCTTGGCGATCGGCGTCCTGGCTACTCGCATCTCCTGGATCGCAGTGACCTGCTCGTCCGTTACCTGCCAAATTGCGGGACATCCGGATCACATTGCCATCACGATCCCGAACAACCTGCATCGTCATGTCTCTGAGAAGAGGGTGCTGTTCTCACACCCTCTTCGTCGGTGTCAGTCCGTGTCCCAGTCTGATAGCTGGCGAGGGTCGATCCCTTCGGCCGGCAGCCCCTCACCGTTGTACTTGACGGGATATGGCTGATCGGAGCCTTCTTGACCGTGGATCGAGAGGTGATCGAGATCAATGACCCTGCCGCTACCGTCATAGTGCCGGTCGTTGTCGGGGTAATCGCCGAGGTCTTCGTTAGGCACATGAATTTGATGGCCGTAGGTCTCGTCGTCGCTCAGTTCGTCGATGGCATCGGAGATGGTGTCGGCTTCAACGATGAGGAATAGTAACGTGTAGGAGCCGCCAAGTTCGAGAAGCCAGGTCTTGCCGAACCAGCCACTGGGGTTGAGCACGGGGATATCGGAGAGGTCGTGTCCCTGGAACTTGCAGGTTGCCGTGATCTTGCTCATCTTGTGACTCCATCGGAGAGGGTGCTTATCACACCCACTCCACCGGTGTCACTCTTCCACCTGCGCATATCCCAGGGCGTCAAACGCTGCCCGGAGGTCGTCTTCTTCCGGGTAGCCGCCCTTGGTCGTCACGGTTCTCGACGCTGCCAGAGCGGTTGTCGCTCAGCCACGAGTAGACTTCTGATTCCCAGCCGTCTGTGAGGTCGTACTCATCCTTCACTCGCCATGCGGCGTCATTGATGTTTTCGAGGGTCGCCTCAAGTTCCCGTTCCGAGTAATCCTCTTCGTCGAGGATTGGGTAGTCGGCGAGTTGCTCCGATAGGTCGTGGTACGCCTTGAAGGCGTCGGTGATCTCACCATCTCGGTAGACCCTGATGGAAAAACCATCGACGTGACCGACTGCCCAGTGGTCGTGAGATTCGATCACCACGTCGGGATCGTCGCCGTCCGTGAACGGTTCCATCGCTTTGGCGATGGCGTCGGCGTTGGACTGGTCGAGCAGCCCGCTGTCACGGTTGTGTGTATAGACAATCGCCCAGTTATCGGGGTCATCGAGGTCACGCTGTCCCGGTCCCAGACGAAGCACGTCAAAGTGCTGCCAGTTGCCGGCCGCTTCCTTGGCGGCATCTTCGAGGGTTAGCTCACCGAGCGCTGTCATGTGTTGATCTCCGTTGAAAGGGGTGTGTTGCTCTCACACCCCCTTCGGCGGTGTCAGTCGAAGGTGAGTCAGGCGACGGCGAGGACAGGCTGTTCCGTCGCAACCATGACGGTGACGGCGAGATCCTTGGTGATGACCTTGCCGCTGCGCCGCATCTTCGGAAGTTGGTTGATCAGGTCGTGCCGCACGGCCTTGATGGCGGCGTCCACGTCCTTGATGCGGCTCTGGATGTGGTCGTCCTCTTTGACCTCATCGAGCATGGCTTCCGTGATCGCCTCTCTGAGCATTCGGAGGGCATGATCACGGGTGATGCCGCATTTCTCCCAGAACAAAGCGAGGGTCGGGATCAGCGGGATGCTCACGGTCGGGGCGGCGAAGTCGTCGTCCTTCTTTTCGACGGTGCCACTGACCCGCACGGTCAGCACTTCGTCGCAGTAGTATCGACCGGGCTCCAGGTCGATGGTTTCGTCCTTCCACGCCTTGGCGATCAGTCCTTTCAGGTTGTCGGTCATGTTTGTCTCCGTTGAGGGGTTGTGTTGTAATCGCCCCATCTCGTCGGTGTCGGTCAGAAGAAGACCGGACAGGGATCGCCGTCGTCGATCCAAGGCGGCTTCGAGCGTTCACATGGGCAGCAGAATTCCGCCCGCTGCTGCGCAGCCAGGGAGCGGTTCACGCTGTTGTTTGATCGCTGAAGCCGAGCCGCCACTTGATCGACTCGGGCGTCCCTGTCCGGTTGCCCACGATCGGGACAATCGCACTGCGGTGTCGGTGGTGTGGGAAACCGTTCCCGCTGAGGTCAGGTTGTGACCAACTCGCTTCGTGCTTCGACGAGCTTCGTCCTCTTTCCTGCTGAACGAGAGAATGAAATCAGCCGCTTTGCTGGCTTGTGCGGAAGCCATGAAGATAAATCGGGGGTCATTCCGCATCGCCTGGAGCCAGTTACCAACGTAGGCGATGTGGTTGGTCAGGTCGTCGGTCGCCGGTACGCCCAACTCACGGCAGACGTAGCAGGAGCCGATCTCTGCGACCAGTTCGCCAACTGGTAGGTGTTATCTTTCTTCTTGCGAGACCAGTTCAAGCGTGACGGCTGTTCTGACCAATGACACAGTTCGTGGAAACAAGTGCCATAGAACTCGTCTAGACGACTCGAAAGTCTCCTTGTGCGGAACTTGGATGAAGTCGCCAGAAGGGCTGTAAAACGCCTTGCCGCCGCCGAATCTGATGTTAGCCCCGGTCGCCACGATGGCATCTTCTGCGGGTTGGTAATCAACGGCGAGGGGCTCACCAGTGTCGGCTGACCCGCCCGCAGGTTGTCCAGGTGTGTGCCTTCGACGACCTGATCAATGTTGAAGACGCTGTAGAGCCTGAGTACGAAGAGCTTATCGTCTTCCAGATCGCCCTGGTCGTTCTCGACCTTCTTGGTCACGGGGCTCCAAAAGACAATTTGAGTTCCCCACTTGCCTGGAGGTACGTGCGAGGGTCGGGGCATCACTCGCCCGCCCAGACCCTTCCATTGGTTGAAAGTCGCCCACCACTTCGACGAGAAGCCGTGCGTTTCGCTGGCGAGGTCTAAGAGGATCGGGTTCAAGCCCCTGTAAGACCTTTTACTAACGACGTTGGCGTGCGCCCCGCCGTTCTTCCCAAGCCGCCACGGTCTTCTCCACGGCGGTACGTTGCCGCTCTCAAGAGCTGCGATGATCTGGTCAGTGATACTTTGGCGGATGTCGTTTTGGCTGGGCATGACTGACTCCAGGTGGATCGTGGTTGGTAACCCACGACCCGTTCATTGGTGTCAGTTCAAGAACAAGTGCGGTTCCCCGAGATCGGCGAGACTTGAGACAGGGGCTGTCTCACAATGTGCGTGAGACGATCTGGCTGCGATGGGATCGGCAGACAGAAACTCTGAGAGGCGAATGAGTTGAGAGGCAGACGAATCAGTCTCATGCGAAGTCGGGTACGCCAGCCCGTCGCTATATATATAAGGGCTCGTGCCGCCCCCCGGCGTCTGTGGGCATTTTGGCCGACACCAAATCATAGATATGGGACCGACGCCGCCTCTGGCGTTCGCACGCAAGACCGACACCAATGATCTTTGAAGGTGAGCCCGGTGAGAGGCTCTCCGGATCGGCAGATGAGTTACCAGGGGATCACCATGAGGCGGAAGCCAGCACTATTTGCGGTCGGTCACACGGAATCCAATTGGGTTCGATATGCGATCCAAGACGAGAGGGGGCGCTATTGGACTGGGCGAGGTTTCACCCAGGACCGGCGAAAAGCCTTGGCATACGCGGATGAGACCGTCATCGCCCGAGACATGCGGCGAATCTTGAAACGCCGATGCAAAGGACTGACCCGGTATCGGTTTGTCGCACGGGTGCTGATTGACGTGTACGCCGAGGGTCCAATTGACCGAGAAGAGCTGGCTTGGTTCCTGTCTCAGAACTGCTTCGTTTCCCTGGATGGGCTGGGCTCGGGGGTCGGTCCTGGCGAATCGGTTGTCTTGCCTTTGGTTGCCTGGGAGTCGCTGAGGATGTTGAAGGGTTGATCGGGACCGAACACGGACTCGATCGGCGCTCTCATGGGGCTGCGATTCTCGACATCCATTCTGGCGTTCTTGCCTCTTGCTTGACGCGAGAGAAACACTAACACCGCGCACAGAGGACATCCGAAATCATGAACCATCTGGGCAAATTCTTCCGGGAACCCCGGATTGAAAAAGGCATGTCCCTTCGCCAACTGGCGGCAATCTTGGGCTACGCAAACTTGAACAAGGGCAGCAACCGCATCCAGAAGTTCGAGTCTGGCGGCAAAGTCGCACACGGCGTCCAGAGTGTAGATAGTCGCCGGCTTGGCGGAAAACTCGCCATTGTAAGTAACACGTTCTATGCTTACTGGTTGGGGGCTCGGAAATTAAACGTAAGCCAAAGCCTCGTTGACCTCATGGAGCAGGAGACCGAGGTTGGTCCACATAGAGGCGGTGCGCCAAAGCCTTTACGTTTCGAGTTGAGAGATTTCGCAAAATGGCACGCGTGCACGTGAACTACTGTCATCAGCGGATCGGAATCTTTGAATCACACGACACGCTTGGTCGGAAGTGTGGCAGCAAGAGAAGAAGGGCACATCGTCGCTGCTCGGTATTGGAGCCCCTGGAATCGCGGGTGGTTTTGTCCTCGGGAGACATCTTTGTCTGCAATTCCGGCGACCAAGCGCCTCGCACGATTGGTGAATACATGGCTTCAGGGGCCACGGCGAACGCCTCATTCATCGCAGGTTTAAGTAACCCCACCGTCGTCGCAGCATCTGGGTCGGATCTCTTTGTGACGAACTTTTCCGGCAGCACTGTCAGCGAATACACGACTACTGGAGAGTCGGTCAACGCCTCACTTATCACAGGGTTGGATGATGCCTCGGGCATCGCAATATCCGGGTCGGATCTGTTCGTCGTGAGTTATGGCAGCGGCACAGTTGGCGAATACACAACCTCTGGGGCGACGGTGAACGCGTCGCTGATCACGGGGCTAAATGGTCCGTCGGGCATCGCAGTAACTGGTTCGGATCTTTTTGTCGTTACAAGCGGTGAAGGCAACGGCACAATCGGCGAATACACGACCTCTGGGTCCACGGTGAACGCTTCGCTCGTTACAAGACTTAGTGCCCCTTCCGGCATTGCGATCGCTGGATCGGATCTTTTTGTCATGATGAATAGTGCCTTTACCGGCAGTGAGAGCGGCGTGGTTGGTGAATTCACGATCGCCGGCGCCACGGTCAATGCGTCACTGATCACAGGGGTAGATGGATTAGGGATCGCGGTATCTGGTTCGGACCTATTTGTCACGAACACATATAGTAATACGATTGGCGAGTACGCGACTTCTGGGACCCCCGTCAACGTTTCGCTAATCACGGGGCTCGATGTACCATTCGCGATCGCGACATCCGGTTCTAATGTCTTTGTCGTAGACGATAGTAATGACCCAGTTGGCGTATATACGACCTCGGGCGCCACGGTGAATGCGTCACTCATCCCAGGCTTATTTGACCCCACCGCAATCGCAGCATCTGGCTCAGATCTTTTTGTCGCGAGCTTACCGGTCAGCGCGTATACCGGCGAAGTCGAGACCCGTGGCACTATTGGCGAATTCACCACTTCTGGGGACTCGGTGAATGCCTCGCTCGTCACAGGATTTTCTGACCCCACCGCAATCGCAGTATCTGGCTCAGATCTTTTTGTCGTGAACGGGACAAATGGCAGCGCGCCTGAGAGCGGCACGGTTGGCGAGTACACGACGTCTGGCGGGACAGTGAATGCTTCGCTCATCACAGGGCTAGGTTCGCCTTGTGGCATCGCAATATCCGGGTCGGATCTATTTGTAGCAAACTATACCACGGGTACGGTTGGTGAATACACAACCTCTGGCAGTACGGTGAACGCTTCGCTCATCACCACCTCAGCTAACCCCATCAGCATCGCGGTATCTGGGTCGGATCTATTTGTCGGCTACAATTCCGGCGGGGTCTCCGAATATACGACCTCCGGGGCCGCAGTGAGTTTTTCACTCCCCCCAGGTGTAGTTGCCTCGGGCATCGCGGTATATGACTCGGATCTTTTTATCACAGACAATAACACGGTGAGCGAATACACGACTTCTGGGGCCACGGTGAACGCTTCGCTGATCACGGGGCTAAATGGTCCGTCGGGCAACGTCGTGATCGCCAACTCGCCCACGCCGACTCCGACACCAACTCCAACTCCAACTCCAACTCCAACCCCAGCTCCAACCCCAGCTCCGACTCCAACCCCAACCCCAGCTCCGACTCCGACTCCAACCCCAGCTCCGACTCCAACCCCAGCTCCGACTCCAACCCCAGCTCCGACTCCAACTCCGACTCCAACTCCAACTCGCTCCTCTCACTCGCTCGTCACCGTCGAATCGTTACATGTGGACACTATAAGGGTTGGTAGCCGGAGCCAGTCGAGGAAACAGACGGTGCTGGTCCTGCAATTCAGTGGAGCCTTAAACGCGACCGCCGCCGCCGATGTTGAAGCCTACGAACTCGCGCCGGTTGTAAAGGTCGGTGTTTCGGGGACACGCAAGCCTCGGAAGCCGACGACCGAGCTAGGGCCGCCCGTGCCGGTAGCTTCGGCCGTTTATTCCACCTCGGTCGATCGCGTTAAGCTTACACTGCAAACCAAGCTCACCGCGTCGGAGCCGGAAGAGTTGATTGTCAACGGCGAACTGTTGACCGACGCGTCAGGCCGCGAAATCGACGGCGCCCATAATGGACAGGCCGGCAGCGACTATATCGCGACCATCAGCGGAACGCGGGTAACTCGCGGCGGAATCCCGTTGTTGTGAGACCGTCCCAAACACACTCCCTGCCGGGCTGCCGGCCCTCGGAGTGAGTTTCAGATCGCCCGTTGAACCCGGCCTTTTCGCCAAGCTGACCTCGATCCTGGAGGTCAGTCCCGACGAGGTTCGTCATTTGTGCGCCGAAGACTACCGAGAATGGCTTTCGTGGGCGAACGTGCCGATCCGACCATACATTGTCAGCAGCCTCATGGCATGTGTATATCAGCGGCTTCAACTGCCCGACGACGCCCTCTCGTTCGAGGCGGCGAAAGCTCATGCTGCGAGCCTGGCTCGGGAAAGCGAGCGAATGTTCTGGCTCGTGCTCTCGCGCCGGGTTTCGATCAGGTTCGATGCGACAGGCAGGGCAGACTTACCGGCTGAGGCAACACCGGACATGTCCGGCGAGCCATACGTCGTCATCGGCAGCAAGCGAGTGAATTTCGACTTCACCGGGGGCAATGTCCTGCGCCAGATCGACGAACCAAGCCGCTGATTCAAAGAGTTAAACGACCCACCGTTCGTGTTGAACACGGATTTCCAGCCTCAACGAACGACTGATCATCCTCGCCCGGGAACGGCACTGTGGCCAGGGCCTTGTTCGATGCGCTGATGAACCACGTGCGGCGCACTTTCGACAAGGTAGGAAGCAATTGGATCAAGCGCAGCGTTCCGACTCGGCTAGCCCGCGACCAAGCACAGTGCGTCGACCCCAGGCTCTGATCCAGAATTTACGAGCAGTTCCCTGCGGGGGGCACCGTCTTGATGGTCTGGTCATCCTGTTTGTCGCCCGCGGCGGCCGCGGCGTATGGAATCAGCGATCCGCGCGTCGGTGTAGACGCGGTTGAACTCGTGGCTGAATTCCTTGAGGATCGCCTCGTCCGTTTGGAGCCCGCCATTCACCTCCCGCTGAACCAAGCCGAAGGCCAGGTTCGGGTCGAGGCACTGGGTGATGGCTGTATCCATGCCGGTGACTGCCCTGCTGAGCGCACTGGCGTAGAACTCGCCGAGCCTGTCCAGGAAGATGGCGATAGATCTCGCTCGGTGCATCGCCAGCAGTGCAGGCTTGTCGCCAGGCCGAGACGCGGCACGGGCAATCGCCGAGAGCAAGTCGGCGGCTGGAATGCAGAACGCCGTCGCTTCCATTCGGGTTGACTTGAGCGTAACTACCCCGAAGACCTTGCCCGAAGAATCGATAGTCGGCCCGCCTGAGTTTCCGGGGTTGACTGCGATACTGAGCTGGTAGAAATGCCGGCCTTCCATCACGGCCTCTGTGCTCATCACGCCTCGGCGTGACGCGAGGTCGTGCGCCCCACCCGCGGCGTTGACGCCGTCTTACTGGGGTGCACGTCGGCGAATCTCTCGATGGTGTCGCAGACGAGGCCGGCGACCAACCATTTCAACGGAATTCTCAAGGCAGTGGCGCGGACGCGCATGTGGCCCAACATCTTTTCAGAGAGGGTGACGGCGACCTCTGAATTCGGTGTCATGACTGCTCCTGTGGGTAAAACGATGGTTTCGACTGCTGCCTTTCGCGACGTAAGAGCGGGATGGAAACGGATGGAGGTGGTGTCATGACCACCCCCCGAGCCGGAGACCACCTGGGGGATCGGAGCACGTGGTGCTGAGCTTGCGTATAGAACGACGCTCGATCTCGCGCACCCATTCTCGGCTGAATCCCAGCCGGTTCCCGATTTCCTTGAAAGTCAGGCACTCGCCTTCGAGACCGTAGCGCAATGCCAGGACGGTGCGTTCGCAACGATCGAGGCAGCCCATACGGTGGGAGACGATCGCACGCTCTTCGTCGGCTTCCAGCGTTGCCTCTCCCGATTGTCGGTCCGGCGCCGCATCGCACAACCAGTTGGTCGCCTCTCCCCTGGAATCGGATTCGAGGTTGAGCTGACGGGCCTGGCGGGCCTTGGCCACCATGGACTTCTGTTTCTCGCTCAGACCCAGGAACGAGGCTACCTCGTCAAAGGTCGGCAATCGGCCCAGCTCGCGTACGCGTACTCGCTCGGCCCGTCGCCACTTGACCAGCAGGCTGACCATGTGAGCTGGCAGGCGGATCGTAGCGGCAGTGTCTATCAGGCGCGGAGCGAATCTTCTCCTTGATCCAGTAGGCAGCATAGGTGCTGAAGCGGGTCCCGAACCGAGGATCGAACTCATCGGCCGCCCGAATCAGACCCAAGTTGCCCTCGCCGATCAAGTCGTCAGACCGATAGCCCACGACCTTGGAAATCACGGGCGATCGTGACGACCAGCCCAAGGTTGGCCTGGACCATGCGGTTGCGGGCGTCGCGGTCGCCGTTGGCGATGCGGGCGGCTAGCTCGATCTCCTCGTCGCGAGACAGACCGAGACGGTGGCGACCCTCTTGAACCGATGCTGGTGCAGAATCGAGATCGAGGCAAGGCTTCTCTGCCGTTGCGATCATCATTGAACTCCCAAGTCGATCTGCTAGCGCGCACCCCGAACGGTCCCAGACGATTCCCAGGTGCGATCGACGTTCGTTGGAAAACAGGACTGAAAAGGCGTACCGATGCGAGGTCGAAACGACGAGCCCGAGGCATGTTCCCCAACTACGGCGAGAGCAGCGTTGGCTCAAGGCTCATATCGAAGATTAAGCGGCAGATTGCCAATCCCAGGGCTGAGCCAATCTTGGCGTTATCCGCATCGATCGTTGGCCATTCGCATCCGCGCGATCATTTTCTAGAGACAAGATAGCTCTATCTTCGCCTTTTTCAATCGAATTATTTCTTATTTAAGGCGACATGGGGGCGTCAGATAACCTTTTGTAAGGCATATACTCCATCTATGATGCCTTTTTTCACCATCATTACGACCCGCACCTGGGAGGAACTTCGGTCGCATGGCCATGGCGTCGACGGGAGCGCCTGGCAAGAACGAGCCAGGTAGCGGCGCAGTTGGGCTCCAGGTTGGGATCACAGCACAATTGCTGAGTTCGCCGGACTCATGCCAGTCCGGTTCTACCAGACCGACCGTCGAGTCTTCGTTACAGCGATCGGTGGTCGCGTCGACGCCATCGAGCGAGGTCAGAGCCAGCACGTCCCGTGTCCTCACAAAGTGTTCTAGATTGGAGGATGAATCGATGATCTCAGTCACGATCACTTCCCAGAATTCAAAGGATGGCTGAGTGTGGCTCGTTCTCCCGAACGCAGGGCGTCGCCTCGTTGCAACGCGGTCCAAAATCAGTCGCGCATAGAGCTGCCGGTCTCCCAAGGCAGGCGAACAGTCGAGGCGCGGTTGGTCAACATCAGTCGACATGGCGCCTTAATCGTCGCCGACAACCTCCCGTGTGACGCGACGCAGATTCGACTGCGGGTCGTGACACCGGTGAAGAGCGATTGGGTGGAGGCGAGAATTGTTCGCCGCAGTGAAAACCATGAGATCGGCCTCAAATTTCCTCGGCGCTGTCCAGTTGACTTGCTCGTGGCGGCCTCAGTGGGGACCGATCTGACGTCGATGTTCTTCCGTGGGGGTACTTGCACGCCAACCTTCGACTGACAGGTTGCGGGGCGCGAGTCGACTTATCCTGTACGTCCGTGGCCAACAGGTAAGCCCGTACTCCACCCGTCAAACGGCTGGAGGTGGTGTCCGGCTGAGCACGCTGGCGATCAAGGTTTCCTAGACAGCCAGCGACCGAAGTGGCGATCTGTGCGAATCCTCCACGAACGCCATTGGTTCCGGTGGAGTCCGCTACCCTCAGCCTCGGCGGGGCGATCAGTACAGCGGAAGCACTCGACACGCCGTGCTGATCGGGATGGCGACGGCGACCGGCCAGAGCGAAACGGCTTGGCGGGCCGGCGCCCACGCCTCCGAGGTCGCACTCCAAATACGTCACCTACGACGGGCGGTTTGCGGCGGTCGCGCCCTCAAAGCGCCAGCCACTTGCTTAAAAAGCGTTTTATTTCCCCGATTTCCGGCACAATCGTTATTTCTTAAAAGGCACTTCATACACGACTTCCGACTCAGCGATCGATCCGAAGGATATAATGACGGAGATTATTCGGGGACAGATGCGTTACACCTGGCGCTCTTGCGCTTAAATTGGACGTGACAAATCCAACGTCCTGTTGCCTCGTCACTTCACTCAATGATGAGGAGTCTTCGTCGATGACGTCGATTGTTCTCTCGCTCGACCTCATTCGGCTGACTGCCGATTCCGATGATCGCCTGGTCCTGGTCGTCCCATGCGCGAGTTGCCACGGCTTTCTGGTGCTACATCAGCCGGACGAAGACTTGCCCCATCGCCTGCTGGGCACCTGTCGCGAGTGCCGGACTTGGTTTCTCGTCGATGGCGACACGGAACTTATGGTCAAGCTTCCAGACGAGATCACCCTGCGCGACGCTCAGCAATTCCTGGTCACCGTCGATTGACCCGTCCGATAGCGCTCCCCCTCGCCCGTTAGCAGCCAACCCGATTTCGCACCCGTGACCTCCACGAAGTGGAGGATCACTGTGGCTGGGATGATGACGCCCGACTCGTAATTCACCCAGGTGCGGGCGGGGAGGTCCAAGACCTCGGCCAGCATCGGTGCACCTGCGTCACCGTAAATATCCCTTCGGATCTCTCGGACCCGTCGGGCCAGCACGACGTGACCTATGCGCTGTCCCCGCATCACTGCCCTTACCTTTCTTTCGCTCGAAAAAAAAATGAGCCGACGTGGCCGAACACCTCGAAGTGCTTCGACCACGTCGGCCTACTCGTCAACGAGCCCCCCGCCCGAGCCGGGATGCCCTTCATCTAGTCGTCCGACGGCAGCTAGTCATGTTGTGTCGGAGCAGAGTACCACCGTGTCCCGGCTCCGATGTAATGCTTATTATGATAATGATGGCAGAAAAAGCAAGACATTTCCTACCCGCTTCCCATGGGGCGGTCTTTGTAAGCCGCCACGGCCGCCAGAAATGACTCGGTCGCCCAGTCCTCGACGTTTCATTACATTATCGCGTCGCGGGCCTGTTATTCGGCCTGGCGAGCGCTTTCGTCGAGGATGCGCGCCACCTGCATAGCGGACCACGCGGCGTGAGTGCGGGTAGCCTGCCCCCTCGCGTAGCCGGTCCACGACGGAAGCGACCGACTGAGATCGCGTCGAGCCGGTCGACCGATGCGAACGACGTCGAGTCCTCCAATCGCTTCACGGCGGGCCTGCTAAGTGCCATATCGACCTTGCCGCTCCGCTGTGGCAAACTGGACATTGCCCGGTCGCGACAAGACGGGGGTGTCTGGCCGTGGTGGCTCGCCCGTGGCGCCCTGAGATCGGTTCCTGCCATTCTTACGCGGGCCTTAAGTCCGTCAGCCGCGGCGGTCCCCCGCAGAAGTTGGGACCGGCCGCGGCACTCTTGCTTCGGGCGCATAACCCATGTTTCGCATAAGCCATAACGGCCAAGAGCCGATCGTAGACGTTGACTCGATCGAGCAGATTGAGCCCGCGATTCAGTCGAGCCCACAGGGCCGATATCACGTTGACGAGATCAGCGCACAATCCTCTGCCCTCGGGTCATACGTCGGGGCGTCGGGGTTTCGGGATCAAAAAAAGGTAACGGTGTTGTGGCGGTCGAGGCTGACCCATGGGACGAAAGTGCATGAAATCTGCCGGATTCAGGCGCCTTGAGACGAGGCGTCCCGCGCGTCAGACTACTGTTGCCCGGTTGCCGGTCTAGGGTCGGACGATCCATCATGGATCGGCAAAGCTGTTGATCTGAGCTGGCCACTGAACCTAACTTAGAGGTGTAGCCATGTCGTCGCCCCAAGGATATGTCGGCGGGCAATTCTACGCCTACAAGACAGCGACCGATCGGCTGAGTTCATTAAAGCAGCAATGTCCCGCGCAAGGCGGCAGTCGCGAGTACGCGGAGCGACTGGCTGACGCCGAGCACGTCGTCGAGTTCACCGGTAAGTTACTCGCAGACTGCGTTCGCGCACATGGCCATGGCAGTCCACCGAGGTTGGAGATCGAGGGATATAACGTGTGGCTCTCCGATGACGGACGAATCGTTATCCTCGAATCCCGGTACCCGGAGCGCCGACCGATTCGGCTCGACGGCGCGGAGCGTCCCGTCCGTGCGACGAGCCCGTGATGCATCGTGCAGCCAGCTCGCGGCGACTTAAACCCGCCCGACGCCACGACCTATCTCGGCCTGGCCAAAGCACTTTCAAATCAGTTTAATAAAACTTTGATCGAGGGATGTCGTGCATTTTAAAGAACTACGGTAATAAATGGCGGACAACCACCAATTTCGCGGGCACGCGCAGTTTTGTAGACCGGTTACTTTTCCCAAAGCGGGGGCTAAACGATGGCACGTGTGGGCTGGATGGGAGTCCGATGGAAGGTGCCGATGCCGCAGGTTGGTTACGTCTCGCCCGGGTCCGATCCCGCGCCGCCGTCAATAAAGCGTCTAACGGTAATGCCGAGCCGTCACAATCCGGGGCACTGGGTCCCTGAATCGAGCCAAGGCGTAACTTACGTGTCCAACATCCTGCGACTCCTGGGCGACGACCTCCCCGACGGATCATTTTCCTCAGAGCGCCTCGTGACCGTTTGCCAGGAGCGTGGGATCGAGGTGCTTTTCCTGCCATACTCATTGGAGTGATCCTGGGGCGACGCGATGGCGTCGATCTCGGGGGCGACCAGGGCAGAGCACAAAAACCGGCTGTGACCCAGGGTGCGATAGCGTCACCTCGACTTCCGCCGTCCGCGCCGGCGAGCCGATTCGGCCGAGCACAAGACGACAAGTCGGAACTGTCTGGCCGGGGCGGCTCGCCCACGATCCTTCCAGCGAAAGTCATGAGAGTTGTCGGCAGTGTCTTAACTCCGTCAGCCGGGGCAGTCCTTTTGCAGAAATTGAGGCCGACCCCCGGCACTTCTTGATCACGCGCTATACCCATGTTCCGCATCAGCCGGGATGGCCAAGAGCCGTTCGTCGAGGTCGAGTCGGTCGCGCAAATCGTGCCCGCGATCCGGTCGCGGCCGCCAGGTCAGTACGCCATTGACGAAGTGAGCGACGATCCCCTCGTAGGGCGTCACGCGTCGCGCCGTTGGGGTACCGGGATCATATGCCCTGATGGTGTAATATCGATCAAACCCAATCAGTGGGAAGTCGGCGAGTGAAAACGGCCGGCGCCCGACTGCCCCATTGCATCCCGCGGACTGGTCGTGAAACTAGACTTGCCCGGTTGCGAAGACAAGACGGGGGTGTCTGGCCGGGGTGGCTCGACGACGATCCTCCCAGTGAACGTCATGAGAGATGTCGGCGATGTCTTAACTCCGTCAGCCGCGGCGGTCACTGCTGAGGTTTGGACCGGCCGCGGCGCTTTTTCTTCAAGGCGCATAGCCCATGTTCCGCATCAGCCAGAACGGCCAAGAGCCAGTCGTTGACGTTGACTCGATCGATCAGATTCAGCCCGCGATTCAGTCGAGCCCACCGGGACGATACCACATCGACGGGATTCGGGCCGACCCGTTCCCCGATGGCCACACCTCGCGACGATGCCGCGCCGAACCCAAAAGGTGCGTTTAATTGTGTGGGCTGGATCACCCGTGACGTAGAACGCGCGCTTCCAGGCGTAAACCCCGCAACGCGTACCCGCCCGAGGCGGCCTCGACCTTCGCCAGTTTGCGTCCCTGGCAAATGTGACCTAGCGTTTCGATGTACCACGTCGGATGGGCGGTGGTACGACGCCGACCGACCTCTGCGCACCATTTTCTCCGGTGTGGTGCGCCGAGGTTTCTTTCTTGGACACCCTCGCGTTCCTGCCAGGCAATTGCCAGCTTAGCCGCGGCATTCTCCACCTAAGAGCAACATCGACATTCCGCATCAGCCAAAACGGCCAACAGCCGATCGTTGACGTTGACTCAACCGAGCAGATTGACCCCGTGATTCAGTCGAACCCAACGGGTCGTTATCACGTTGACGAACTCAGCGCTGATCCGCTGCCATCGGGTAATACGTCGCGGGCTTGGGGTTGACTGATTCGGCATGCGGATGGGCGGGTTGAGGATGTTGCACTATCGACGAAATTTCGATCTTCCTCCAGCATCCGAATTCTTGATCCCCGAGCCCGAGCAGAGACTTGCTCGTTGTTCGCCGTCACTGTAGAATTCGCAGGTAGATCTTCTCTTCTCATATCCAGATGACGGGAGGTGACGATGCCAACGACGCATCAAACAGATTCACATGCGTTTGTCCTTAATAGCGCTACCACGCACTGTACCAAGAATGCCGTTATCTCAGTCTTGGTCGTCGTCTTTTGGTTGATGATTCCAACGCGATCGATTGCCGGTGGCATCTACACATTCACGACTGATACGAGCCCGCAGCCGGGCACCGACTACCCGGCGTCCAACTTGAGCGGGTTTGTCGAGCTTGACAACTTAGGCAACCTAATCACCTTCAATTTCGCGGTGACGGTCGGCAGCGACGACTACGTGTTCACGCCTAGCACCGTCTCATCTTTCGGTGAGTTTTTCTTCGTTGACACTATCTCATACTCGCCTTATGGCCCGGTCCAGACGGACACCCTCTTGATGTTACCCCCGAATCTTGGAACGGACTCGCCAGTGAACTCCGCCCCGTACGGGCTTGACGGATTCACAAGTGGCTTCGGTGGTGGTGTCCTCACCAGCGGCCTCGGCCAGTGGTTTTACTCGCCTTTATCGGTTCCAGAGCCTTCGACCATCGTTCTGGGATTGATCGGTTCGCTGATCGGACTGCTTTTTGCGCGGCGCGCTTAAGCGTCGTCCGTTGATCGGGGGCGAGGGAGAAAGCCCCGAGTCGGAAACCATCTGTTCAATAATCCATCCTGTGTTTGTACATCTCATGGTTGCTCGGGGCGCGTAGCGGCGCAGGGGCGGCGTTAGACGCTCTTAAGTGCCGCGCGATCGAGGATACGCTTTACTTGCATTGCCGACCAAGCCGAACCGGTTCGGGCAATGTGCCCACCCTCGTTGAGCGGGTCGGTGATGCAATCGCAACACTCAGATCGCCTCTAGCCAGGCGACCCATGCGAACTTGGACGATGGGGCCGAACGCAGCATGGCGGGGCCGCCAGGCGGATCGGAGACAGCGTTGGAGGCATGGGTACGATGCAGTGGATAGTGCCGTAGGAGGGGCGGTCGGTTGGTCCGGCCGCCCTTTTTGACGCGCTCGACGGCGAGCCGCTACGATCGCGTCTGCCGCGATGAAGCGTCAGCCCGTAGCCAAGCATTGGGCGGTAAGGCGAACGCCAGGCAGACGGGATGCCAGGGCGGCCCAACGGTGCGATAGGCGATGCGGCAGGGGCGCAGCCGATGGGTGGCTAAAACGGAGCCGCATTTTTTTTGGCATCCGCCGCCGCCCCAAGCTGGAATAAGTAGGGTCCATGTCCGCCTTCGATGCGCCGGGGGTTGAGGGCGCACGCAGCAACAAAGCGCCCCACGGTCGAGGGCGCGGCCTCCTGAGCATGCCGTCGGGCTCGCGTGCGATCGGCGGGTAGAACGGACAGCAGGTACTGTTGGTCAGCCGGTGGGGCTTAGGCCGCCCCTGCCGAGAGTCGGGACGTACACAAGTGGGGTCGGCTGTTAAACATGCTTCAATATGCCCGGCAGGAGTTGAACCTGCAACCTTTAGCTCCGGAGGCTATGTGAGCATATCCGCATGAAATTCGCAAATCGTTTGCCAACTACAGTTAGTGTAGGAACGGGGCGTCCGGAATGCAAGCGCAGAGAGACACAAAAAGCGGATAATCCGAGCGCAAACGGATAAGAAAACGGATAGGCGGATAAGCGTTAGCCCCTGATGCCTAACGCATCGTTTTCGAGCCCCTACGTTTCGATTCTGCGCGTCGTACCGCTCGACCGATAGAACGACGTCGAGCCGTCCAATCGCCTCATTGCGGGCCTGCTAGGCGGTCGGCGATAATGGTGCCGTCTAACATCGCACTGACGGGAGACGCTCGACCATGCCGCGCATTCTCCGAGTCACCGACGCCGACGGTGTTCCGCTCGGTGCGGTCGATTCCGCTGACGGCGTCAAGGGCGTCGTTAAGGGTTTTGATCCAGGTCGATACCAAGTGGATGAGGACTCCACAAGCCAAGTAAGGTTGCCATGAGATACGTCGTTCAGAGTGTATTGGCTCTCGCGGGATTAGTGTTCTTGATCACGGGAAAGGTCTCTGGAGGCAAGTATTGGAAGTGGGAGCTTCGAGGATGGCCCGCGCGCCTCGCGGGTATGATCCTTCTGCTCCCGGTTCCCGCCTCATTTATGATGGGATTCTTCATTGGATCATGGCGGGCGGCGCGAGGCGAGGACGTGATGAGCGACTCGTTAGACTGGCTGTTGACACCGATCGAAGCGTTGTCAGTACCGGCTTCCATCGCGGCAGCCTTGATCATATTCGAGGTCTACAGGATCCCTGTGGAGGAATCTCAAGCAAGAAGCACACAAGCCTGAGTTTCGCTCAGTAGGTTCACAGCAAACGATCCAGGGGACGCTGGGCCCGCCCGTCCACCCTTGCAAATTTGATCGCGCCCGGTTGCGAGTAAGGCGGGAGTGCAAGCCGGGCCGTCGTTTCGGCGACACGCGGGGAAATTTCTGCGAACGACCCGCTCCTACGATTCCGAGCGCGACCGGTCGCGCCTTGTGTCCCTGGAGTTGACTCCAAAGCAAATGAGTTCCGCACTGCCGAGTTCAACGTGGCGCATTGCCGCTCCGTCTGCGATTTTCCTTGGCACACTGTCTCTGAGGCTTATCCTCATCGGTGGTCCGCCATTCCCCAACGAAGGGATTTATGTCTTTAATGCGGAAATGTCCGCCAGGGGCGTTCGGTTGTTGCCGATGGCCCCGATCAATCTGTATCCGTCCCTCCTGAGCTGGATCGGCGTTCATCCGCACACTCCGTTACTTGCGTATCGATTCGTCGACGATGTGGTTGCGGCATGCACTTCCGTGATGTTCTTTTTCTTTCTGTTGCGGTGGGTGAGTACCTTGATCGCGTTCTTGATGGCGTCGGGATGGTCCATCGCGATTAACCTTCCACTGTTCGCAGAAGCGGGTTTCAGCAACTCGATTCCCGCGGCCACGTTTGTTTATCTCCTCGCTTTATGGGTACTCTCGACGCGCTACAGACTTGCACCACTCTGGGCTGGCTTTCTCATACCGATCGCCGTCGTTCTGCGTGAACCTTTTTTTCCCACCGCGTCGTGTCCCTCTGCATGGCGGCCATGCTTCACGGCAAGCTGGGTGCCCTCAAGCATATCGCAGGCTTGGGGGTTTCCGGAGCCTTGCTTCTGGCCTGGTTGTGGCTTTTTCGCGGTTCGCCCGTCGAAATTCTGGCGTACTTCCGGGAATCGTCGATGTACTACAACGCCCTGAGTACTCAGTTCGGAAGAGATATCGCGGGGGAAAGATGGATCAACCTCAAACTGTCGTTTCGGGCGACGATGTGGCTTATGCCAACCGCAGTGCTCGGCCTTGCTTGGTTCTTCTCCCCCGGACGCGAGCGACGCACAGCGAAGGTCGTGGCTGTTCTGCTGATTTTGGCTCCGATTCCCGAGATCTTCACGAAGCTCTGCGGCCCTTACCACTGGGCGCAGCTTCTTCTCGGCATCACTTTTCTCGGGGCGATGGGCCTGTCCTGGATGTCCGCGGCTTTGGAATCCCTGGGGAAGCGTCGTGTCACGGTCGGTGCTTACTTCGCTTTGACCTGGCTGGTCGGCGAGCTCGACGCGCGAGTCGTGTTCAGAAGCTACCGAGAAGGGTTCAGGCTTAGCCGGCAGTTTGGCCCGGTGATGCTCTTGGGAAAATGGAATGATCCGTCTGTTGAGACCGATATGCTTCTCAAGACTGCCAAGTACGTCCGCGAAACGACCAGACCCGAGGATCACATCCTGGAATCGGGTAACAATCATGTCCTCTATCCTCTCTCGGGCAGGCTGCCACCGTCAGCGTTGGCTACTGACCTGGTGCAGATGTCCGCCATGGAATACCCGCGCAGACGGCCCGAACTGATCGAAATGCTTCGGAGCCAACCGCCGAGGCTGGTGATCGAGGCGCTGAATTACAAGGTCGCGCTCACGGACTACTGGCCTGACTTCGGAAGCCGCTACCGCTTGGTCAAGTGGTTCCCGGAAAACGTGGGCCACGCCGGGAACGGTCTTCGGGTCTGGAAGTTGGAAGATTGACTGTCGAGCCGGCCAAGGGCTCGACGTCAAGCCCCTACTCCGACGGGCTACTCGACCGATCAGAACGCCGTCGAGCCGTCCGATCGCCCCATGGCGGGGCTGCAAGGTGCCATATCGACCTTGCCGCTCTGCTCTGGCAAACTGGATTAAGCCCAGCCGCGAGACAAGACGGCGAGTGTCTGGCTGGGGTGGCTCGACGACGATCCTCCCAGCGAACGTCATGAGAGATGTCGCCGATGTCTTAACTCCGTCAGCCGCGGCGATCTCGTTGGCTACCGCGAGCCGCGTGGTACAATACCAAGGAGTTGACTAGGTTTCACGAAAGGAGCCTTCGGTGGACGGAGCGGAGACAATGCCGAAACCCAAACGCCCAGGCCCGCGGGCGCTTCCACCGGGTGCGCCCGCCGGGTCCCGCTGAACGTGTCGATCCCGGAGGATCTGGTGCTCTACTTCAGCCAGTACCTGATGGATCACCCGGAGCAGCGGTTTATCTCCGGCACCGTCGAGATGATGTTGCGGGATTTTCAGCGGAGGAACCAGCGGAAGAGCTGGTGGCGATTCAATCAGACGATTTTTCTTGACGGACCTCCCGGGGCCAACCATGCCTGACGATGTTTCGCCCTACCGCGAAGACCAACCGGCCGAGCTGGTCGGTGGTCCTGCGGATGGCGTGCGGCTCTTGGTCGCGGCCGACCAGCCATGCGTACCGTGGCCGTGGCCACGCCTGGGCGAGTCGGTGCTGTACTGGCGGGATGGGAGGACCGACGATGGGCGGGCGCGCTTCAGGTATCGAGGCCAGCAACCGTGATTCAACCAGGACATCTTATCCAGGGCGTAATCAGAAGATCGCAGCGTGACGACCAATCACGATTGCCAGGCACTCTGAAACGCTCTGCGCCATGAGGCTGATCCCGCAACCCGTCGGCGCAAAAAAGAGCCCGGTCGGCGTCAATCCGACCGGCCTGCGGCGCATGTGTGTAACTACCCACGCCGGTCAGGCGTGGAGCATCAGCCGCTCGATCGCCCGCGTGCGCAACTCGGCCGGCTTCAGCGCTTCTCGCGCGTGGACGAGCCTCCTGACTTCTGCCCTGTGGCGCTCCTCCGCGGCTCGCCTCCAGTGCTTCCGCGCCACTCGCTTCGATCGCCGCGGGGGCGGAGCTGCAAGGTGCCATATCGACCTTGCCGCTCTGCTCTGGCAAACTGGAATCGGCCAGTTGCGGCGCTTTCCAACAGGCACAGCACCGATGTTCCGCATTAGCCAGAATGGCCAAGAGCCGATCGTTGACGTTGACTCGATCGAGTAGATTGAGCCCGTGATTCAGTCGAGTCCACCGCGCCGTTATCACATCGATGAGATCAGCGCTGATCCGCTGCCGAGTCGCCATACGTCGCGCCGTTGGGGCGTTGGCATCAAGCGTGATGACGGTGCGGTCGCGCTCGAGCCTGACCCTTGGCCTGAGTCGTGAACGACTTCAATCCGCTCGGATGCAATCGTCGGTCACGAGGCGGGCAGAATCGGGATAACCGGGCGGGATGCCAACAGTCCGCGTGACGGCCGGCGTTGCCAGCGCGTGCTCAATGCTATAGGCAAGCAGGGGCTTGCCTGCGATCGGCCGGATGTTCTTCCGGGGGATGCCGCGGGAGCCGCCGCGGGCTGCGCCGTTATCTGACCGATGTGGAACGACTCCCGCCTTCCACCGTTGTGAGCGTGCTCGCCTCGTCATTGGCGTCGCCGCTGTAGACGATCGTGATCGCCTTCTGAAGCACTTGGTTGGCCATGAGCGTCGACGTCGCTTTACCGCCGATGAGGGCCGTTTTCGCCAGCGTGTTCACCCTTACGTGCTTCTTGGCCTTCGTCACCAACTCGAACGTCACATCGCCGGTCGGTACGCGCCCGCCGGGGGAGAGTGGCATGATCTGGGCCGTCAGGCGGACCGACATCAACTTGTTCTTCTTGAAGACCGAATTCTCGACTAAGTCCACCTCGGTGCCGGCCTGGGCGACTGACTCGGAGTACGGGGCCGACTCTACACCGAGGAATTCAGCGTCGCCGCTGTAGGTCGCTGTGATCGAACGGGAACCGACGGAGAGCGCCCTGGTGCTGAACGTCGCCGCGCCGGACCCATCGAGCGGGAACGTGGCCAGCCAAGTGGCGCCGTCGGAGAAACTGACCGTGCCAGCCGGCGTGCCGGCGAAGGTGCTTACCGTTGCGATGAAACTGACGAGTTGTCCGGAGACGGCCGAGCCGGCAGACGAAACCAAGGCGATGGTCGCAGCGCCCTGCCCGATCGTGAAAGTCAGCGGCGTGGACGTGACGGCCGCATAATCGGCAGCGCCGGCGAAGGCGGCCACGACGGTATACGTTCCAGGCGCACTGGGAGGCGTGGCACCCAGACTGGCGCCGGCGGTCCCCGATCCGTCATGGTAGGTCAACGTCGGCGTGACGTCATCCAGGCTGGACGCGGGAGTACGATCGACACCCGCGACGGCGCCTTTAATCGTGGCGGAGGCCGGGAACGCGCTGCCATCGAAGCGGCCGCCGTCGTCAGTGACCTTGAGGATCGGCGCGGCTTTGGTGACGTCGATCACGGTCGTCGTGGCGGCCGTCGTGTAGTCGGTCGCATCCTCGGGTCTGAATGCCACCGAGAGCGTCTGGCCGCTGCCGGCATCAAGGATGGCGCCCATGGCCGGGGTGTAGGTGAACGTGCCGGGCACGTTGGCCACGGCGTCGAGCTGCGCGTCGCCCAGAGGCGTGCCGTAGACGATGGACGCCGGGGAGCTCCATGTGACCCGAGGCATCGCCCGGACTGTAATGCCCGACTCCGTGCCTGCGATCGTCGCATTCGCCGTATCGGTTGCGGTGATCGACTGTGTCCCCACTGTCTCGAGCGTGACCGAATAGGTATGGGCACCCGCATCGGCGGCCGTAAAGGAGAAGCCAGACGGTAGAAGGGCCTGCGGATCGCCGCTGCTGAAAGAGATTGTCCCGGTGTATCCGGTCGCCACGTTGCCATAGGCATCGTAAGCCGTGACGACGACATCACCGGCCGCGCCCGCCATGTCGCTGGTGGGGAACGCGGTCACTTTCAGGATCGAGGCTGCGGCCGGCTTGACGGCAATGTGCGACTCGGTGGCGGTGAGGCTCGCCGTCATCGTATCGGTTGCCGTGATGGTCTGTGTCCCCGCGGTTTCGAGTGTAACGGAGAGCGTGTGCTTGCCGGCATCAGCGGCGCCGAAAGTGTAACTCGACGGCACCAGGATGGCCCGTGGGTCGCTGCTCGTCAGGGACACCGTGCCGGTATACCCGGTCGCCACATTGCCATAGGCATCGTACGCGGTGACGACGACATTGCCGGCCGCGCCAGCCGTGTCGCTGGTGGGGAAACCGCCGATCGTGAGCGTCTTCGCCGCGGCCGCCGCCACCGTGATCCCCGACTCAGTGCCTGTGATCGTCGGCGTCACGGTGTCGGTCGCCGTGATCGACTGGGCCCCTGCCGTGTCGAGTGTCACGGCGAAGGTAAACGTCCCGGTGGTGCCGGGGAAGGTGAAGCTGGACGGCAGGACGGCGTGCGGGTCGCTACTGGTCAGCGACACGGTGCCGGTGTATGCGGTCGCCACGTTGCCATAGGCATCGTAAGCCGTGACGACGACATCGCCGGCCGCGCCAGCCATGTCGCTGGTGGGGAACGCGGTCACTTTCAGGATCGAGGCCGCGGCGGGCTTGACGGCAATGTTCGACTCGGTGGCGGTGAGGCTCGCGGTCACCGTATCAGTTGCCGTAATTGTCTGCGTCCCGGCGGTCTCGAGCGTGACGGAGAAGGTGTGCGCGCCCGCATCAGCGGCGACGAAGCTGTAGCTCGACGGCACCAGGACGGCATGCGGGTCGCTGCTGGTCAGCGACACCGTGCCGGTGTATTCGGTCGCCACGTTGCCGTAGGCGTCGTACGCGGTCACTGTCACATGATTGGCCGCCCCCGCCATGTCGCTGGTGGGGAACGCGGTCACTTTCAGGATCGAGGCCGCGGCGGGCTTGACGGCAATGTTCGACTCGGTGGCGGTGAGGCTCGCGGTCACCGTATCGGTTGCCGTAATTGTCTGTGTCCCGGCGGTCTCGAGCGTGACGGAGAAGGTGTGCGTGCCCGCATCAGCGGCGCCGAAAGTGTAACTCGACGGCACCAGGATGGCCCGTGGGTCGCTGCTGGCGAGAGAGATCGTGCCGGTGTATCCGGTCGCCACGTTGCCGTAGGCGTCGTACGCGGTCACTGTCACATGATTGGCCGCCCCCGCCATGTCGGCGACCGGGAAGCCGGTGACCATGAACGACTCGGCAGCAGCCGCCTGCACGGTGATTCCCGACTCAGTGCCGGTGATACCCGAGCCCGTGTCTGTCACCGTCACCGACTGCGTGCCGGCTGTCTCAAACGTGAGCGAGAAGACATGCACCCCCTGATCGCCGGCCGTGAAGCTGTAGTTCGCCGGCAGGGTGGCCTGTGGGTCGCTGCTGGTGAACTGGACAGTGCCGAGGTAACCGGTCGCCACATTGCCGTAGGGGTCTTCCGCGGTGACCGTGACGGTCTGCGACACGCCCGCGGTCGAGGTCGCGGGAAGGCCGGAGAGGACGAACTGGCTGGCGGTGGCCGGGCTGACGCTGATCCCGGAGAGCGTGCCGGTGATCGCGGACGTCGTCGTGTCAGTCGCGGTGATCGACTGGCTGCCGGCGGTCTTGAGCGTGACCGTGAACGTGTACGTTCCATCGTCGGCCGCCGTGAAGGTAAAGTTCGCCGGCAGGCCGGCCTGGACATCGCTGCTGGTGAACTGGATCGTGCCCAGGTAATCGGTGTCCGTCGCCCCGCTCGAGTTCTCGGCGGTGACGGTGAGGTTAAACGACGTCCCCGCCGTCTCGGCAGTCGGCGCGGCCAGGACCAGCGTGTCGTGCGAGGAGGTGGACGTGGCATCGAGCGAGCCGACGATCAGATTGGCGATCGGCGAGCCCAGGCCGGTGACGTAGTCGTAGCCGGGCCCGGCCGAATACTGCGGGTTGCCGGTGCTCGTGCCGCTCGTGATGTCGTGGAAGTCGGTCGGGTTTTCGTACAGGATGTTCATCACTTCCTGCGGGCTGGTGCTGTCGAGCGCCGGCTCGCTCGCAAGGGCGCGGCCCTGGTCGGCGATCGCCAGGAGCGCCGACCACTGCGGTGCCCCGGCGCTGGTGCCGCCAACCTCGATCCAGTCGTAGGTCGTTCCGTCGTATGGGACGGAGTCATAGACAGCGACGCCGGTTGACGGCGATGCGTCATAGGCGACGTCCGGAGTGGCTCGCGCCGTCGACGTCTGCGTCACCACACCGTTCTGGTATGACGGTTGCGACTCGTAGGCGCTGGGGCCGCCACCGCTGCCGCTCCAGCCGACCTCGCTCGACCAGACATTGCCCGCGGCCAGGGTGAGGGCCGTTCCGCCGACGGACAGAACGTTCGGCGAAGCCGACGGCCACGAGGCGGGCGCGCCCGAGTCGCCCGCGGACGCCACGAACGCCACGCCGGCCTGGTCAAAGTACGCTGTCGTACGCCGTCTCGCCCGAGAACTCGCTGCCGCCCCAGCTCATCGACACGACATTCGCATGAGCCGCCGCGTATTCGACGGCGGTGAGCAGGTCGTCAGAATCGGCGGAGTTGGCCTCGACCAGCATGATGTTCGCCCCGGGCGCCATGGCGTGCGCCCACTCCACGTCGAGCGACTCCTCGAGCTCCCAATCTCCCGTCGGATCACTGGCCGGATAAGTCGTCCCACCGGTCTCGTTATAGACCGCGACCGTCGTGGCGGGTAGCCCGAACTGGGTATCGAACGTGTTCAGATCGGCCTGGATGTTCGGGTCGTTGTACGCATCGACGATGGCGATCGTCTCGCCGCTGCCGTTGCCCACGACGTTACCGAAGGTAATGTTATTGAATCCGTATGCTTGCTGGAGTTGTGCCGGCGTGTACGCTCCGGCGGGGGGCCCGCCGCCACCCATGGGCCCTATCACGAACGTCGGGTGGGCCACCGTTGTGCTGAGCAGTGCGCGCGATTCGAGATGATCAATCCCCGGCCTCACGGAACGCTGCGTCCAGCGGGGCGATCGGAGAGACCGACGCGTTGCTCTCGAGCTCATCTTGCTCACGATAAGTCTCACCGCTCCGTCAATCCGAAAAACGCTCCTACTACTTAAACACTAGGTTAGACCCAAACAGGATAGATACGTAATTCTTCGGGACTTCGGCGTAAGCAATACCCTGTTGCTTTGACTCAAGTTGCGTGATACCAGTGTGTTGCGGATTGCATGCCTGGCGGAGGCGATTTTCAGTGTGGATGATATTTTCGCGGGATGGCATCTCGCGGCGGGATGGGTCGGCAGCCGCTCCGTTCGGGACTGACTAGCTAGGGCCGGGATAGAGCCACTTCTTGAACAGGCGTGTGAGCTGCGGACTCACGAGGTAGCTCATTGTCGGCACAACCAGCGCCGTGATCACGACAATTCGCAGCAATATCGGCGTGTCGGGCGGCATGATCCAGCTCACAACCTGTCGCGATAGCCGCAGCCGTGGTGCGCGGTCTTCGCTCTATTCAAGGTTCGCCGTACCCATAATTCTTCGATATCCCGCCAAGCCATTAGTCGTGCCCCCGAACGAGCTCCGCGTCCATAGAGAGCGCGATCACGTGCATCTCGCGCAGAGCACGAATTTCACCTTGTCCGCAACCCTTTGACATGTTCGCTAGCCTGTTAATCGAGCCGCCGCTCGGTTGACGTCTCGGCGGAATTGCCAGGATTTCAAAAGTGTTTCCTCTCGACGTTGGGGTCGCCACGTTGGTAATTGTCGCTCATATCAGTTGAATTTACTAATATAAGTTCTTTTAAAGAATTCGTCTGTCACAGAACTGGACTGGCGAGTATGCATGGTCAGCCGCACCTATGGGGCTGGCGAGCATCGCGTCCTCGTCGATTCTGAATGTCACTCGACAACCGTGCCGATGAGCAATCACGCACCGTTTCAGGCACCTATGGGCGCATTCTCCACCCGGTTCGTCCCTCGGTTTTTGTGACAGTGCAGCGCTGTCGCAGTCTTCTCGGAATTGCGGTCCGAGGAGCGGATCAACGCGCAAACACGCAGCGTTTCGGCGATGTCTCGACCTCCTGTCCAGCCGCATCCCGCATCAGCGCAGCAGTTCAGCAGCCCGTCCTGGTGATTTCCGAACTCAAGGCGCTTATCAATGCGTAAACACGCGAGATTTCAGCCATCTTTGGACGTGATGTCCAGTCGGTTGGTGCCTTCATCCACGGTGGGAGCACTGTCGCCTCAATTGGTCGCAGCCGCGCATGTCGGTGTGGGTGATCCGGGAACAGTACAACCAGCGGACACGGACATGCCCGAATCGGGCGGCTCGTCACCGATCATCATCGGAACCGGCGGCTCAGGAGGGACGCTGCTGTGCTAACTGTGACCAACGGATTGGAGGTGTCGTAGGTCCGGTTCGACACCACAGCGAGGTCGTGCGATAGCGATCTTCATCGGCGTTCCCGACGGATCGGAGGCTAAAGCTCGTCGCTAGAACGACGTCTAACGTTCGTAAGAAAGGGGTAACCAACACATGGGTCGGATGGATTCCCTCGCCCTCGCTGAGCGAATCCGCGAAGTCCGCGCGGACCTCTATGGCGAGAACGGACTCGAAGATTTGGCTGGCGCGTTGCGCGTCCCGACGCAATCATGGCTCAACTACGAGCGTGGGACAGCGATGCCGGCGGTAGTCATGCTCAAATTCGTTGAGGTCACGGCGACCAACCCGAACTGGTTGCTTACCGGCAAAGGCGATCGCCATACAGCCCCAGCCCGCAAGGTTGACAAACCTGATTGGCGATCACGAATTCCACACGCACCCTTTCAGCATGACTGACAGTTGGTCAGTCGGGTGCGCGAAGCCCTTGGAGCGATTCATCACGCCCCGGCATGAAGCCGGGGCGACTCTCGGACCCCTCCAGCGATGACTGCTACTTCAGGATCGGTGCCCTGCCGATCGAGTGCATGAACTGACATCAACGCGAACGCCCCCAAACCTGCCGCTAGACGCCCTCTCCCACACCAGCAGTGGTTCCCCCGAGAGGCTCGTTCTCCGGCGTGCGCGGCAGCGCTTTCGCTCCATTTCTGTTCGAGATCGCGTCGTCGCAATCCGGGCGGGCATGCAAGTCGCTGTTTTCCGTGTGCCGTGCCACCGCGATGGCTCATCGGTCGCGATCATCGGAGGTGAACCGTCGAAAGGCTCGGGCTGAACACCAGTCGCCTTCGCCGGTATGCAGCCAATGCGGATTGGTGCCGGTGACCTCAATGAATTTGAGCATTAGCACTGCGGGCATCGTTACGCCACATTCGTAGTTGAGCCAAGTTTGCGCTGGGATGCCCAAAGCCCGAGCCAAATCTTCAAGTCCATTTTCGCCGTAAAGGTCCGTGCGGACTTCGCGAATCCGCTTCGCCAGGGCGAGTGAAGCCATCCGAGTCATGTTCCGTCACCCCTTTGTAACAAGCTTGGGTGCAGTTCCGGCGGCGAGCCGCTGTGCTCGCTCGCTTCTTGAGTAGTGTCCCCAGAAAATCGCTGTCGGGCGACCTAGGCTCCGCGCTATACTTCGCCCGTTAGGGCAGAATTTTCACGCACGATGTCCCCGAAGTCAAGTAGGACAAAGCGTAAATGCCTTCAGATAAAGCACGGGTTCTTCATCATCGAGCGAACTCTGGCAAATTCTCGTGTTCGCAAGATTCTTATAGCCACTCAGGCTTTCCCTTGCTATATTGCCCCATTACCTCTGTTTGACACCGCGTCGTCGTTGGACCGTGACTCTCCATTCATCGGATGAATGCCGATCACAGAGTACCAGTGATTTGCGACTGAGCATCTCACCAATGAGCACCCTTTTTTTCCGGCAGGAATCTGATGGACCCGCGACGGGTTGAACCGGCAATCTGCTGCCCTGAGTGCGAGAACTTGCTGGTCTTTCATCAACCGGACCCCGAATTGCCGAACCGCCTCCTGGCAACGTGCGACGAATGCAAGGCGTGGTTCATCGCGGATGAATACTTCAATTCGCTGATCGCATTGCCTCGAAATCCCCGAGACGACCGACAGGTGCAATTGGATTGGTAGGCGGCGGCTCTTGCAACTCGCGACCGATCAGGATTGATCGTTGGTTGCGGAGTGCTCCAAGGTTGGTCAAATGCCGAACACAACCGGCGTAACACACCGACTTGGATTTCTCTGTCCCCGATCAAGGAGGCGCTAGCATTTCGCGCTTTTCGGTCGCCGGCAGAAGCTAAACCCCCGCTCGGAGTCTTCCGCCTCGCGCTAGTTTACGGAATGAGAATCGCCTGACGAGAGCCTCCGGACCTTCACGACCGAGAACAAGAGTTGGGTTTCCTCAAGCGCCCCACGGAGCCTCCGTCCTCCGCGGAGTGGCAACGTGCCCTTCTCGCGCTCACGGGCATGCAACGTCCTCGAATTAAGCAACATTCTCCCCGATTCTCCTCTCCCAAACTACCCAAAATATCGACAATGACAATAGATTGTGCTTTTTTATCAACAAGAACGGCTTGCTTGCGGTCCGGGCGTGCTATATCTTGCCTAACTAGGCAGAAATAGCCTATGGTCCTTTGGGAGCGAGATGCTACTAAGGCGTGTTCGGCAGCGTGGCGAGCTATTTCAGCCGGTGGCTATGCCGCCATCATCAAGTCTTCCCCATGAAGGGAGTTACAGGATGCGCACCAGTTCTCTTGATCTCGCGACTGCGGAGAAACCCCCAGTCTCTTCCAGCGATCCTCTGGTGATCGACGAGCCCTCAACCTGGCTCAGTGGGCGCTCTCACGAGCGGGCGACACGTGCCGCCCTCGCCCGGCAGGCGAGTGGCAGGCGTCGCTATGTGGACCCGACGACTTGCGAACGGGACTACACCAGGGCGGAACTCGAATTCATGCAGGCGATGCAGGCTTATAAGCGGCGCAGCGGTCGGATGTTTCCGACGTGGAGCGAAGTCTTGGAGGTGCTCAAGAGCCTCGGATATGAAAAGGTTGCACCGCCGGTTGAGGTGCTCTGATCGAGGTGACGCTCCACTCATGGCTGATTGAATCTTGGCGGGCAAGGTCGCCGCGCCGCTTGATTCCTTTCGGGTGCCTCGCGCCAGGGGTCGAAAAGAAAGCGACCGTCATGACTGGCGGGATGGACTTAATGCCCCGAGCGGTCGTTATCGGACTTAGCCCGGTTTCCGCGAGCACCGTCGCAATTTCCTCGCCGTCGATCGCGGCGTGGGTAAGCCCGGCGGTTCGTCTTCCTCACCGCCGCCACTCGTTGCGACTGTAGTCCAGGCGTCGATGACCGTCCCGGTCCTCGTCGTCCTCGGTGACAGTCCCGTCGTTGTTGTGGTGAGGGAAGCAAGGAGGGCAACTCACACGCATCACACGCACTTTATATTGTATCTCTTATAATTTAATTTTCTTATTAACTTTTTCCTCATGCGATTAGAATATAGTTCTGCGTGTGATGCGTGTGAGTTGGCTCATTTTTGCCGCAAAATCTGCGAAGTTTGAGGGGTGGCAACCCCGTACTTAAACATGCGATCTTATTAATTAATAACTTTCTCATCGTCTGAGCAGGGTCACTGACGGGAGCAAGGTTCTTGCCCAGACCCCCTGATCCCACCAACTTCACTGATAACAGGAAGCGAGAAGACCGCCCTCAAGGGATCACTCTCCGAGATCCTTCAGCCGCAAACCGACGTACGCCCACTTCATCGTTCCCTTTGAGTCAGCCCGTTGCTTTCTCACCAGCTTGGGCAATACCTGATTCAAGTTCTTGAAGAAGTGCCCCTCGCCACTGTCGACGACGAAGCTGTCCTCACACCAACGCACATACGATTTCTTCAGGTCGTCGCAGAAGACGTGACCGTCATTCCCGTTGACGACCTCGACCCCTGGCAGGTTGCCGGTGTCGAGGGATTGATGGATGACGACTCGATCCTGAAGAAAGCCAAGGGTCTTGCTATTGTCGCGTTTGTAGGCGTTCAAAGTTGCCGCCATCTTCGACGGGATGGTGAGCTTGCCGGTCGACCTGAGCCGCGCCAGCCCATCGATCGCCCAGTTGGTGATCCCGCTGACTTCGGCGACGAGCTCCTGGAGCAGCATCGGGTCACGCTTTTCGGGAGGGACCGGAGGGTGTCCCGGCCGTAGTTGAAAATTGAAATGAGGCGGTTCCTCCCGTCCGGTCGCTAGACTGGACGTGCATTTTTCCCTTAAAAGGAGGAACCGCCTTGAAACGAGACTATGCGAACCGGGGTGTCAGCAACAAGCGTACGCCGTTTGAACGGCGAGACCGTCGCGCTAACCGCTCGGTCTCCGGCAAAGTAATCCAGCTCCCTTTGGACCGGGATGAATTACTCGCAGTCATGCAGGATTCCTTGGACGGTCCGGCTGTCGAGCTCGGTCTGCTCGTTGCCTCCGCCATCCTCGAGGACGAGGTGACCCGGCTGTGCGGAGGGCGATGCGAGCGACAACCCAGTCGCGAGCACACTCGGTACGGCCATCAGCGGGGCGTGGCAACGCTCGCTGGCCAGAAGCTGCCCATCGAACGCCCTCGAGTGCGGAAAGCCGACGGCGGCGGCGAAGCGCCGCTGGAGACCTACACCCGCCTCCAGTCCGACGACGCCATGCCGCAGGCGGTGCTGCGCCGTATGGTCCGGGGCGTGAGCACTCGCGATTATGAAGACGTGATTGATACGGCCCGCGAAGGTTTCGGTGTGGCTCGGTTGCATGTCAGTCGCGGGTTCGTGCGGGCCTCGGCGGCCAACGTCCAGGTGCTGGCCGACCGACAAATCGCGGGGCAGCACTTCGCGACGATCATGATCGACGGCGTCGAGTATGCTGGGGAGACGATGGTCGTGGCCCTGGGCCTTACCGCTGAGGGCACGAAGCGAATTCTGGGCGTGCGTCAAGGAGCGACCGAGAACGCCCAGGTCTGCACGTCACTGTTAGAGGATCTGTGCAACCGCGGCCTGGACATGGATCGCGCCACACTGTTTGTGCTCGATGGAGCGAAGGCGCTGCACAAGGCGGTGAGTCAGGCGTGGGGTGCGAACGCCGTGATTCAGCGCTGCCAGATTCACAAGCGGCGGAACGTCACGGCACACGTTTCCGAGAAGCACCACGCCGAGTTGGAGCACCGGCTGTCAGAGGCATACAACCAGACCGGCTACGCGACGGCGAAGGCGCTGCTGGAAGGGACGGTGCGTTGGTTGGAGCGGATCAGCCCAGACGCGGCGTCGAGCCTGCGTGAAGGCCTGGAGGAAACGCTGACGGTGGTGAAGCTGGGTTTGTCTGGGGTGCTGCGTAAGACACTGGCGACGACCAACCCGATCGAGAGCGCGCTGAGCGTGACACGGCGCGTGACGGCCCGCGTGACGCGGTGGCGTGACGGTGACATGCGCCGGCGATGGTGCGTGGCGGGCCTTCTGCGGGCGGAAAGTAAGTTCAAACGGGTGAAGGGCTATCGCGCCATGCCAATCCTTCTCAAGGCTCTGGACTCTTTTGCTCAGAAGCGAGGGGCTGGAAACGATCGAGATGTCGCGTGAAAATGTGGCTGAGGATCTGCCTCACATTTCAACTACGGATGGGACACCCTCCCTGAGCATTCGCGCTATTGTGGTGAACGTCTTCGCCGACTCGTCCGACTACTTTAGTGTTGCTTTTCTCTCCGATAAAGCGGTCAAGCCCGACTTCATGTCGGAAACCGGCGACATGCTTCACGTCACCAGAAACCCGTCAAAGTTCATCTCGAAATAACGTCCAGGGCTTTTCACGGGCGATCCTGATTGTTACGGTCGATTCTCTCGACGGTTCGTTCGCGGATATGACGATTCCAGGCCGCTCGCGGACGGCACAGAGATCGAGCCGCGCAGCCCGTGCGTTTGACAAGACAACATGAGCGCATCACTAAAAGACAAGATTCTGATGAATTACTGGGCCTGGACTGAGTTGCGAGACTTTCGTACCTGGCGAGCGCTCAAGTCGTCGCTCACGGCCCAAGAGCGAGCCGCGCCGTGGCTCGAATGCCGGTTGCGCAGCTTGAAGACGCCGCTACTGGTCCGGCCCGACGCCCAGGATCGGGAAGTGATCTGGGAAATCTTTTACATGAAAGAGTACGACCTGCACGAGTCGTTCAGGAAGTCATTTGCGATCTCGTCAGTTCTTGACTGTGGCGCGAACGTCGGCGTGTTTGCCGCCTATCTCCCCCTGATGACCGAGGCGAAGATCAAGGTGTACGTGGCAGCAGAGCCCAACGCCGATTCGTTTGCACTGCTCGAAGAGCAAGTAGCCCGGCAAAAACCGGCTGAGAGGGTTTCGCTCTACAACGTGGCTGTTTCCGATCGGGACGGCGTGATCCGATTTCACCTGCGCGACGATAGCCGGGGGCATCACATCGCCGAAGAGAGCGGCGAGCTCGAAGTGCCCACGCTCTGCGTCACGACGTTGCTCGACCGCACGGGCTTAGGCGAGCTCGACTTGCTCAAGGTTGACATCGAAGGGGGAGAGAAATATGTGATGCGGTCGATCGGTGCCTGGAAAGACCGCGTTAAGATGATGATCGTCGAGCTCCACCCGGCAGTGGACGCGACCTTGACATACGACTGGTTTCAATCGATCGCCCGATCGGCCGGATACACCGTCTTTCCCAAGGGAACTGTAATGCAGAAACTTCACGTCGCGGTGCGCCGCGATGTGGCCTTGCCGCAGGGTTTCGCACACGAGTGAACCCGGCCGCCGCAGTTTCTAGCGCGGGCCCACTTCGACTTGGGATCTGACGTCCGCGGAACGGCTGCGTGTGCGAGCCCGTCGGCATCACGCCGCCGCGAGCAGATAGAACGCGTAATTGACCTCCGGCTTGAGGACGACCGCAAGGGGCCGAAAGCCGTTGTCGCGCGCGATCGTCCAGTATTCCTCGATCGGATAAGACGTGAAATAAGTCACGTTCGCCTGATAGTCGCTGGTCTTGGGCTTGAAGCGATCGGTCCCGTCGTCAAAGCGGGTCTGGATCAGCGCCACACCATCGTCGTCAAGAAGGTCGTGCGCAATCCGTGTGACGCGAACGCCGTAGTCCTTGGTGGGGAAGCGCTGGAAAACGGCCGTGCAAAGGAAGAAATCGACCTTGGTGCCCGCTTTTTCCCGGACCTCTTCCGGTTTCAAGGCGTCGATCAGAACGCCGCGAAAATTGCGGTATCCACGAGATTCGAGCTGGCGCGCGCACTCGTGGAGGTTGGGTTCCGAGATGTCCACGGCCACGAAGGTCGGGATTTCCGGCGCGAATCGCACCGCGTTCGCCCCGCCGCCCGGGCCCCACTCGAGCATCGACCGCACCGCGGCCGTTCGACCCGAAAGCCCGAGGAGCCACTCGTAAAGTGCAAAGTGGTGCTGGCCGATGTCCAGCCATTTTTGCTCGGCGGCCCACCGGCCTTCGCCGAGCCAGTGCGACATGTCCCGCTGTGCCGTCTCGGTCTGGCTCGCCGACCAATACCGCTCTGCGTCGCGCGTGATCGCCTCGGCAGACTGGGGCGCGGCCCGGCGCGCCGACCTGCGGACGATCGCGCGTAAGTACCGGCGCACGGGCGCCGGAATAAGAGCCTTCACTTGCATGTTACGACACTCGCCTCCGACACAGGAAAACAATCGCACATGGATGCACGCTTCGGAGTTGCCGGTAAACGTTCGATTATGAGCCGCGGAGTGGACCGTGGCAACGGTCGTCCGCGCCACGAGACGGCCCGGATCGACCATACGGTTGTTTGCGACGATCGCGAGTCGCTCGCGAAATGCAAACTGAGCCGCCACGCTTTGCACCTGCCTCACTAGTCCGAGCTGGCAGCAGATCTGGGTGCGGTGTCGCTCGAGCAGTGTTCACTCACGCGGCCGGACCTGATGGAAGCGCTCGCGAAACCGCCGCGCCTGGTGTTCGAGTCCATCGACCGGAGAAACTAACGAACTGAAGCCGACCGATCTTCCTCCTGATCCCCACTGATCCGAGGATCGCACCGAGGAATTCTGATGTAATCCATGCGGAAAGGCTCGAAATGATTTTCGGCCGTATAGGGCGCGGCGAAGTGGTCGCCGACGAGATCGTTGCGGACAAAGAAGCTGTTCACGCCGCACAGATTGCAGCCCACAAATTTGTAGCCCTTTTTCGCCCCGAGCTCCTCCAGCGCCTTCAGGCTCGCGCCGTTCCCGCTACCGAATAGGTTTCGGCCGTAGCCGTTCGGTTCATAGGGTATCACCCAGGACATCGTGGGTGGGATGCCCGCGTTGTACTCGACCACTGCGACGCGGGGCGATAGTGCGTGATCTTCTCCCAGACGTGGTAATCATTGCGGTCGATATCGATTGAGAGGAGGTCAAACTCCTCGGGCACATTGCCCCGGCGGAAGAGATCCTCGATGTTCTCCGCCGTGATGAACGCTTCCAGCACGGTGAGTTTCCCAGCCGCTATCTCACTGGCGAATAAAGCCCTGGCCCTGTTGACCGCCTGGGTATCTCCGTCGATCCATAACCCGCTCCATCCCTGTCGAACGAGCAGGGCCGTGTTGTTCTCAAAACCGTCGGAGGCGCCGAACTCGACGAAGTAACGATTTGCTGTGCCGATCCGCCGGAACATCTCGGCGACGATCCCGTCCTCCCCGCTCTGCGAGCACACTTTGAGCTCGAATCTGTTGAGTCGTTTCGGATTCTGATACCTCGGCCGGCTCAGGATCTCGCGAACGATCTGTTCGGACTGTGCATTAGCTACAATACTCACCTGTGACGCTTGATATGACACCCGACCGGACACTTCGGCCAGTCGATCGGCAAGATCGAAGTCCTTCATTCTCAAGGCCCCCAGAGGGATGATGATCCCGACTCCGAGGACGAGCAACGCACCGATGGCCAAGAAGAGAACCGAGCCGACGATGCCGAGACGTCGCCGTGGCGTCCCCCCCTCCGAAACCGTTTGCCGGATCGCGGCCCAGGAGAGCACCAACCCGACGAGCCCCACCAGAACAAGGGCACTACCGCCGGCGATGACCAGGCCTCGTTTGATTCCCACGTCGGCAACGGCCGACCAGAGCGTCTCTTGCATCGGAACATCCATCGGATGAGCCTCCAAAATCGTGGTGATCCACGACGATTTGCCGGGAGATGCCGGAACGACCGACGGGGGACACCATCGAAGAGCGGTCCCCCCATCGCTTTCGCCGCTGCGTCTACGGATTCTCAGCCACCCGGTGCAGTGGCCGGCGCACCAGGTAATACACAGGGACGCCTGTCAGGATGGTCAGCAAAGAATAGAGCGATGGCCAGGGCCGCTCCAGGAAGGCAGCGATCGTCAGGAGAGCCGTTCCTATCAGAAAAATGGCCGGGACGACCGGGTAGCCTGCGGCTCGGAAGGGACGATGCAGGTCAGGCCTGTTACGCCGCAACACCATGATCGTGCTCACTGACAGCATCGAGAACAGGGCCAGCCCCACGCTCGCGTAGATCAAAATCTTCTCGAAGGTTCCCAACCAGAGCAGCGTCAGCGCCCAGGCAACCTGCAACGCGGTCGCAACCGCGGGGGCTCCAGTGCGGGCGGACAGCCGTCCGGCAATCGCCGGGAATTGCCCGGCCCGAGCCATGGCAAAAGCGACTCGCGGGCCCGTCAAAACGTAAGCGCTCAAGGAAGCGAGCAGACTCAATCCGAAGGCGACGGAGAGAGTGGCTGTGATCGTCGAACCGAACAGGCGCTTCGCGGCCAGCTCGGCGATCGGCGCAACGGCATCGAACCCTTGTTCCTTGGCAATCCGCTGAATCTCTCCAGCCGGCAAAGCCAGGGCGTAGACCGTGTTCAGGCCAGGCCGATATAGAGCGCGACGACCAGCGCGGTGCCGATCAAGATTGCCTGCGGGAGCCGTCGACCCGGCTCGGCGATCTCGCCCGCGATGTAAGAAGCAGCGTTCCACCCCGTGTATGCGTAGGAGATGTAAACCAGAGAGAACAGCATCGAAGATGCAGTACCGAGGTTCACCGACGGACGGTCGGCCAAGTTCTCCCAGTGTCCCCAACCGGCATACAATCCGGCTACCAAAAATGTGCACAGGATACCCAGCTTGAATAATGTGACGCTGAAGTGAGCGCGTGTCGCATGCCTCGCCTTCGACGTGTGGATCAAAGCGAAGGAGACGATGGCGACGCTTGCCAATACCTGGTGGGCCAGCCTCGCCGTCTTGGGAGGCAGATCAAGCGGTGCCAGCAAATAAGACGCGGACGCGAACGCTGACGCGGCGATTGGCGCGGCGAAACCGATCAAAAACGAGACCCACCCGGTAAGAAACGCCGCGAGTGGGCCATAGGCTTCGTATAGGTAAATGTAGTCTCCCCCCGACGACGGGAGGGCGGCCGCCAGCTCCGCCACGCAGAGCGCCCCGCACAGCGCAACGACGCCACCAACCACCCAGAGAAACAGCATGAGCTGGTTGCTTCTCACCGATGCGACCGTGAACCCGGACGTCGTGAGAACCCCGACGTCGATCATGCTCGATACAACGACGAAGATCCCCATCGGCAGTCCGAAAACCCTGGAGGCGAACGGCTCTGGCGGCTTGATCGCGTCGGTATCAGAGGCAATGAGTCCTGACATCGTTGGCTTCCCTCTTCGTCGCGTTTCTCACAGGTCAAGCGGAACTGCTCCCGCCAATTGTGCCAGCACGCCGACCCAGCCGGGCATTCCAGCCTTGTCCGCGGGCTAGGCTCGATCGAGTCTGCCAGAGCGGAGCGGCAAAGTCGACATGGCGCCGGCTGCATGCTCAACAGGGGCTTATGGACCCCGTTCCGTTGGCTTCGCAGGCTGAACCCTTGTTCGATCAGTGTGGCTACTGTGGAGATCGCTTGGAGGGTTGGCTCCTGCGGGGCGGGCAACGGTCCAGAATGACCAGGATCGGCTTCGAGCAGAATTCATCGTGTGACGGCTTTTTCGTGCTCCCACAGCGTTATCGTGTTAGGTACGATTCCGTTGTCCAGGGGAGAATAGTAGTCTGCGGGGTACGTCTTGGCCAGCCGGTATCGCGATTCAAAATCCGGCCAGAAGTCGTGCAGCGTAACTGGGAAGCGCGAGAAATCGATGACGACACGAGGCGGGTGCTGACGAAGGATTTCGATAAGGTCGGGCCGGCGTTCTGGGTACCGCGTCGCGGACAGGAGCCACAGATCCGCGACGAACTCAGAGGGCGGCAAGCGCCCCGAAAGTGGAAACATCATCGTGTACATCCCCGACGTGACGATGCGATCGTCGGGCGCCGTATTGTCGCGAACGTACTTCGCGATCTTGAGCAAGGCGTTCTCCTCGACCACGGGATCGTCCCAGTTGCCCCAGACCATCACCGGGGCGTATTCGCAGCTCATTCGAAACCCGTCCCGATAGGCGCGACTCACCGCACGGCCGTCGAGCTCGCCGCAAAGCCAGGCTAGCGCAGTAGGCGGCCAGCGCGAGCCAAGGCTTCTCGATGCGTTCGAGAACTGATCACAGCCATCGCAATCCGATCGCGCCAGAAAAACGACGGCCACCAGGAGCTGGGCCCAGTGGTAGAAGCTGCAGATCTTCCCAAAGATCTCGGGAACCGGCGGCATGCACAAGAGGACCGCCAGACCTTTGGCCACGCGCTTCTCACGCCCCCGCAAGATCAGCCAGCGCACGAAAGATGCTCTCTCTGTGGCCAAGGCCCGCGGGACGAAACTCGGCAAGCCGGAAAACTTGACCGCGGCCGCAAGAGCCAAGGGGGCCGGCGAGAATCGCAATCAGGCGGTGACTGCCTATGCTCTGATAACCCCCCTGGTGGAGAAGCTGCGGACCGAGGGGCTTTCCATGCAGGCCATCGCGGGGCGGCTTAACGAGGGGGGGCACGTCACACGGACCGGCACCGCATGGTCCGCCATGCAGGTCAAGCGAGTTCTCGACCGCGGGGCACGCCAGGCCGTCTAGCGCCCCCGCGGGGGGAAGGGGGGGCGTGAGTCCACGCTCTGCTAAGTCGTGGGATGATCTGGGGAGGAGCATCCGGAATTCTTCCGCTTAACGGATGCCAGATCGGTTACCCTGGGCTACCGCTATTACCTGAGGACCGGTGACAACAATCCGCCGCCGCTGTCTGTTGAAACCATCTAGGGGTTAGTCACTAACGCTATGTCCCTGCATGATCGGCAGGCCAAGCGGGTCGAAGTGTGGAAGACATGGGTGACCATGTTAGCGGCGGTGGCGGCGGCAGCTACCGGGATAGCCAATTTGTTCTGGAAATGAGCTGCTAAGCGTTGGTTTTTGTCCGTTCGCTACGGGAAGGCCAACCCGGGCGCGGGCGTCGCGAATTCGGCAGGTCCAGCCGCCAGTGCTGACGGGTTTTAGAAATCGGAGGTCATTGTCAGCGCGGCGCGCGCAAGGCGCGTCGTGCTACACTCGAAGACGGCGCTTGGCAACTCCTGGCTTTTCGTTCGGCATACACGGATCGCCACGTCTGAGCCTCTCCAGAAATCTTCGCCGCACGGCCCGATCGTGATCGCGAAAGCGATTGTCGAATCCCATTTGCCTCATCTGGCTCTCGCTTGGTTCGTCGCAGCCGCACGCCACGAGCGGCAAGCCCCCCAAAACGGCCAATCGCAAAAGGCCCCGCCTGTCTATCTGCCGGCTCACGTCTTGCACTCACCAATCGTCAGAGCGGTCGCGTCGAACACATGGCGTCTCAAGTCATCCTAGGTCATGCGGGCATGGACGGCAAGTGGGCCTTCCCGTAGCAAACGGACAAAAAAACAAAGTCAAGGTCGTCCCGTCCCGGAACTCAGCGGTTGAGCGAGGGCTCGGGACTTTGATCCCGGGATGGGTAATGGGACGGCTTTCAGGGCTTTTCGGAGGCGTTCTGGATACATTGGACCGTGGTACCGCAATTGGCCGTTATAGGGATGGTCAGTTTGATCTCTACTTCTAGTGGTCCGAGCCGGAGGTTCCAATGCAACGTGCCCTCTATCTGAAACCCAACCGTCTCGAGGACGTCATCTTTCTGATTCAGTATCTCGGACTGGGAGCTGCCTATTCGCTGCCCGCAAATACCCCTGCGGGAGCCGTCGACCCGGCTCGGCGATCTCGCCCGCGATGTAAGAAGCAGCGTTCCACCCCGTGTATGCGTAGGAGATGTAAACCAGAGAGAACAGCATCGAAGATGCAGTACCGAGGTTCACCGACGGACGGTCGGCCAAGTTCTCCCAGTGTCCCCAACCGGCATACAATCCGGCGACCAGAAATGTGCATAGGATAGCCAGCTTGAACAATGTGACGCTGAAGTGAGCGCGTGTCGCATGCCTCGCCTTCGACGTGTGGATCAAAGCGAAGGAGACGATGGCGACGCTTGCCAATACCTGGTGGGCCAGCCTCGCCGTCTTGGGAGGCAGATCAAGCGGTGCCAGCAAATAAGACGCGGACGCGAACGCTGACGCGGCGATTGGCGCGGCGAAACCGATCAAAAACGAGACCCACCCGGTAAGAAACGCCGCGAGTGGGCCATAGGCTTCGTATAGGTAAATGTAGTCTCCCCCCGACGACGGGAGGGCGGCCGCCAGCTCCGCCACGCAGAGCGCCCCGCACAGCGCAACGACGCCACCAACCACCCAGAGAAACAGCATGAGCTGGTTGCTTCTCACCGATGCGACCGTGAACCCGGACGTGGTGAGGATCCCGACGCCGATCATGCTCGATACCACGACGAAGATCCCCATCGGCAGTCCCAGGGCCCTGGAGACCGATGTCTGTAGCGGTCTGGTCGGTTCGGTGTCACAGGCGATCGGTGCTACCATCGTTGGCTTCTGTCCTCGTAGTGTTGCTCACAGGCCGGGCGAAACTCCTTCCGCGAATCGTGCCGGCACGTCGACCCAGACCGCTGGGCTCGATCCAGTTTGCCAGAGCAGAGTGGCAAGGTCGATATGGGGCCTTCCACGAGGCATGCAATCGTTTCTATGGTTAAGAGTAAGACTGAGATTCGGAACAGGATTAGGATTGCGATTTGGATTAGGATTACGCCTACGATTACGATCGGCACGCTGTTGGTGAGGTCTATCCGTTAGCTACTTCGACGTAAAGCGAATAAAAACGCCGGTGCGGCTTGGTCCGAATCGACTGCCGAGCGTCTTGATTGAGCTTGAGCTCGGGGATCGTGGTTCTGCCGAAATCGGCGCGGACGACGTTGGTATATCCCGCGTTTTCGAGCAACTTCTCGAGCTTGGAGAAATAAAGAATGTTCTCGTGCCCGCCGCTCTTGCGCTGCTCGGGAGTTTGGAGCGCGAAGCACCAATCGGCGAACGAGTCCAGATCGAGCGTGGCGAGCTTCTCGTCGAAGATCTCTTTGGGGGAGTAGACCGGCATGTGAACGCCCTCACCGGGAACGATGTAGTTCGAGATCTCGCCTAAGACCATCAGATGATCTTCCAGGTACTTGGCGTCGTAGCCGAATCGTTCGACGATCGTTTCCTTGCGGAATTTTCGGAAGTGGGTCAGGGCATGAGGATTGGCACTGCGATAGAGCGAAACGAGCGCCTCCGCGTCGGGACATTCGATCCGGATCCGGCCGCCCGGTCGCAATATGCGGTGACATTCCGCCAGCAGCGTGGTCAGGGTCGCCGCCGGAAGATGCTCGATCAAATGCGCCGTGTAAATCAGCCGTTTAGAGCGATCTTTGAACGGAAGCAGGGGTTGTTCCACCAAGTTCACCGTGTGGTCCGCGTCCTTCCAATCAACATGGACCCAGTTGAGGGGAAAGTCGTCATAAGTCAGCCGTTCGCCCAGCGCGACCTTGCCGGTCGTGAAGAAGCTGGTCTGCCACGCCCGACGGACGGGTGCGAATTCCGGCGCGTTCCAGAGCCTTTCGATCCGCGGCTTGATTCCCAGGCCAAGACCCATAGCAGCGCTCCAAGGTGGTGACCAGCGACGAAAGCGACCCCTCGCGCCGGGGCGGCCGTCGGCGTTGCCGATCGGCTCATGGCCCCGCGCGCGAAGCTCGTGCTATTATCATTTTCTTTTGCCGTCGGTCGCAAGCGATTTGATGCGATCGCGAGGAGTGGTCAGGGGTACCGAATCAGGGGAGGCCTTACGGCTGCGATGACGTCGACGAGTCACGATCGAAAATGGCGGGTTTTCGCCCCGCTCGGGTTATTTCTGGGAACTCTGCTCTTGAGGCTGCCGCTCGTCGGCGGACCTCCGTTCACAGACGACGGAACCTACGTGTGCTCGGCCGCGCTGTCGCTCGACAGCTCGCAGGGAATGCAGATCCTGCCTGTGCACGCCTACCCGTCGTTGCTGGCCAGCGTGGCCGCGCATTCTTCGACGCCCTTTTTGCCCTTCCGCGTGGCTGACGCCTTCGTTGCGGCCGGCGCATCGGTCATGCTGTTTCTTTTCCTGTCCCGCTGGGCCCACGCCGCCGCCGCGTTCGTGGCCGCCGCGAGCTGGTCACTTGCCGACAACCTGCCGCTTTTTGCCGAAGCGGGCTTCAAGAACTCGATCACCGCGGCGACAGTGGTCTACTTGGCTGCACTTTGGTTCCTCACGTACAGGACGGCGTGGGCGCCGTTCTGGGCCGGGTTGCTGATTCCGGCGGCCGTGATCTTGCGCGAACCGTTCCTGCCGATCGTTATCGTGTCGCTCTACCTGGCCTTCGCGCTTCACGGCATGCGCGGCTTGCTGCTCCATATCGGCGGACTCGCAGTCGGGGGGTCTGTGCTCCTGGGCTGGACGTGGCTCTATCGCGGCTCGCCCGGCGTCGTTCTGGAGCGCTACCGCGACCTGGCAATGGTGTATGAGGAAATGGTGCGTCTCGGCAGAGACGTTCGAGCTGAGCGGTGGACGTCGCTGAAACAGTCGGCCAGAGCCACCATGTGGCTCGCCCCGACGGCGCTTCTTGGCCTGGGCTGGCTCATTGCTCCGGGTCGCGACCAGCGCGTCGCCAAGGGCCTGGCAGTCCTCCTTTTCCTGCCGCCGCTGCCGGAAATACTCGGCAAGCTTTGCGTACCCTATCACTGGGCGCAGCTTCTGCTGGGCGTAGCGTTTCTGGGAGCGATGGGCTTGAACTGGCTTTCTTCTGTGATGAGGTCGGTGGGAAATCGTTGGGTTACGATCGTGACCTACTGCGCACTCGCGTGGCTAATCGGCGAGCTCGACGGCCGGTCGGTGTACCAGGCGTATCGCGATGGGTTGCGCCTCAGTCGCGAGTTCGCCCCGGTGATGGTGTGGGGCGATTGGAATCATCCTGCGGTGGCGAGGAGCGCCTACCTGGAGCAGGCGAAATACATTCGCGATAACACGAGCCCCGACGACCGCGTCGTGGTCTCGGGTGCTTACGAGGTGCTTTATCCTCTTTCGGGCCGCCTGCCTCCCTCGGCATTCACGTGCGACCTGACGTTCATGTCCTGCATGCGCTATCCGGAGCGCCGGCCTGAGCTCGTCGAGCAGCTTCGCCAGCACCCGCCTCGGCTGGTCATTGAGACCCTGCGCTTCCCCGTTGAGCTGAAAGACTACTGGCCTGATTTCGACGAGCGGTACTGCTTGGCCAAAGAGTTTCCGCTAGACGAAAGCAAGCATTACGGCGGCCATGGCGCGCGTGTGTGGGAGCTAATAGACCGCGGAGGCGCCGGCCGAGAATGACCTGGTGCCCCGCGGCATGATCGTCTTTGCTCGCCGATCGCGACCGGAGCGTTCATCTGCCGGTACTGTCAAATAACCGTCGCGAGCGTGCCCGCCCATTTGATAAACTCAATCCGAGCACCACCGCGCGGAAGGCACCGAATGAAAAGCGACGCCTCTGCTTCAAAATTTCCCGAGGGCAATCGCGCCGTCGTCCACCGCGACGACGAGTACGACCCGCGCGGGTTTGCGCTGCTCTGGGACATGCAAGAACGGCACTTCTGGTATCGCGGCCGGCACCGGTTCTTGCTCCGTTCGGTCACGCAACACCTGCCCAAGGCGGCGGTGCCGCGGGTCGTCGACTTGGGAGGCGGCTGCGGCGGCTGGATTTCCTATTTGGCAGCGCGGAAGAAGTTCCCAACGGCCGAGCTGGCTCTGGCCGACTCTGCGCCCGAGGCCCTGCGCCTGGCTGCCGCAGTGCTCCCTCGGGGCACTGAAACGTTTCAGGTCGACCTGCTCGACCTGCCCTGGACCGACCGCTGGGACGTGGCCTTCCTGCTCGACGTGCTCGAGCACATCCCCGCGCACGAAGAGGCGCTGCGCCAGGTGCACCGCGCTGGCGCCCGGCGGTCTCTTGTTTGTCACAACTCCCGCGCTGCAAGCGTTCTGGTCATGGAACGACGAGGCCGTTCATCACGTGCGCCGCTATTCGAAGGCCGATTTTCGGCGCCTGGCGGCCGCATGCGGGTTTCAACTTCTTGACGCACGGTATTTTATGTTCTTCTTGAGCCCGCTCTTGGTGGCCGCGCGGTTTTTCGTCCGGCCCGACCTTAAAAGAATGTCGGCCCAGCAGTTGCAAGCGCTGGTGACGAAAACGCACACGGTACCTCATCCGGTTGTCAATGCACTCTTGGGGCTGATATTCTGCTGTGAAACCCCTATTGGTCACAGGCTTCCGTTTCCGTGGGGGACGTCGGTGCTGGCCGTTCTCCAGAAGCCCGCGAGGTCGCGTTGATGTGGACGGACTTAGAGTTCGAGCCCATCATGACGACGGACAGCGACGCGCTCAACCGCCAGGGCGTCAATCACCTCATCGACCAGGGTGGCTACGCCGCGCCGTGCGAGCCGGCGACGACGGTGCCCAGGCGCGAACGGGCCAATGTTGTCATTTACCGGCGTGCGGGCGATACGAATCGTGCCGCCGGCGCGAGCCGGCGCAGAGGCAGCGATGGACAACGGGGGCGGCGATGGTGACGCCGCCAGTGCGGCGGATTGGTTGACCGAGCTAATGCTCGGGTCGACCGGCGCGGCGTCGGCCGAGTTGTCGTCGGACGTCGAGCTGTTGTCGGACAAGGACGTGGGGACGATGTTGGAATTCACTTGCGCGGGCACGGACAGAGGACTGGCGCCTTGCGACGTCGGATTCACGGTTGCAGTGATGCCGGGCACGGCGGCGGCTAAGACTGCGGCCGGCGTCGTGGTTGTATCCTGTCCAGAAGCGGCGCTGAAAACGACGTCGACCCAGTAGTTGCTCGCCTGGTAGCTGCTGGTCGGGAATGCGCCGGTACCGGAGTAGGTGTAAACCCCGTTGCCGCCGGACGCAGAGCTGGAAAGCGCGGTCAGCGGGCCATTGGTGACGCTGCTGGTGAAGTAGTTGTCGTTCCAGGCAAAAATCCCACTCGGCGACAAGTACGACGCGACGTACACCGTATCGGCGGCAATCGCCACCGGCGTGCTGAAATTCACCTGCTGCCAGCCGCTTGACGTTTCATCGGTGAAGGTTGCCGACGCCAAGAGCGTGCCGGTGCTGGTCCAGAGGTACCCGACCTGCGTGCCGGTGTTGCCGCTCCCCTCGTAGAAGCGGATGCCCGTGATGTAGCCCGCCATCGACGACTCGAACCTCACGCCGACGTTAACCGAGCCACCTCCGTTGTGTGCGGGGTTTGCCGGCGTCGTCGATGTGCTCCAGATGCTCTCGTTCGCGATCGATGTCGTTGTGAAGGACCAGGTATAAGAACCGCTGACCGCGACACCACCCACCGCGAAGGTGGCGGTCAACGTCGCCGTGTAGGTCATCGAAGCAGTCAGGAAGGAGCTCGGCGCGAACGTAGCCACGTTGGTCGAGCTGTCGTAGGACCACGAGGTGGGGACAGTATTGGAATTGGCATCGGTGAGGGTGAACGAAAGACTGCCGGCTTCAAGCGGTGCGTTGAAGGCTGCCGTCAGGTTTGGCGCGATGACGGAAATATCGCTTGCCCCAGGAGCCGGCGTTGTGCTCCCAAACAGGGCCGCGTTGAAAACGACGTCCACCCAGTAATTGGTTCCACTGTAGGTGTTGGTCGGGAATGCGCCGCTGCTCCCGTATAGGTACAGCCCGTTGCCGTTCGCGAGCGTGCTCGCCGGGGCGTCCAACGGGCCGTTGCTGACGCCGCTGTTCGCGAAGTAGTTCACGTCCGCGGCATAGTGACCGTCCGGAGCGAAGTATGACGCCACGTACGTCGTATTGGCAGCGATGGCCACTGGCGTACTGAAATTGACTTGCTGCCATCCGGTGGCTGTCTCATCCGTAAACGTCGCGGAGGCGAGCAGCGTTCCGTTGCTCGTCCACAGGTAGCCGATGTGGGTGCCCGTGTTGCCGCTCCCCTTGTAGAAGCGGATGCCGTTGATGTAACCGGCGACGTCGGAACTGAACTCCACGCCCAAATTGACGGATTCCGAGCCATTGTTCGAGGGGTTGGCCGGGGTTGACGCGTTGTTCCAGATGCTGAAGTTTGCATTTGCCGTTGTTGTGAATGACCAGGAGTAAGAACCGCTGACGGCGATACCGCCCACGTCGAAGGTGCCGCTCAAAGTCGCCGTGTAGTACATCGAAGGCGCCAGGGCGGAATTTGGCGTCAGCGTCACCACGCCGGTTGAGCTGTTGTACGAGAACGACGCCTGGACAACGTTGGAACTCGCATCCTCAACTACGAACGAGAGAGTCCCAGGCTGCACCGTCGGGCTTATGGTTGCCGTGATGTTAGGTGTGAGGAAGGAAACGGCAGTCGCACCGCTCGCCGGTGTTGTGCTTGCCACAGGACCGGCGTTAAACACGACATCTACCCAGTAATTGGTCCCCTCGTAAGTGTTGGTCGGGAAGCCTCCGGCGGCGCCGTACAGGTACACGCCATTTCCTCCAGCCGCCGGGCTCGACGGCGCGTCAAGGGTCCCGTCGCTTACGCCGCTGCTTCCGAAATAGTTCACGTCAGCCGCATAGTAGCCGTTCGGCGCAAAATACGACGCCACGTACGTTATTCCGGCCTGGATGGCGACTGGCGTACTGAAATTGACTTGCTGCCATCCGGTTGCTGTCTCATCTGTGAACGTTGCAGAGGCGAGCAGGGTCCCGTTGCTCGTCCAAAGGTAGCCGATGTGGGTGCCCGTGTTGCCGCTCCCCTTGTAGAAACGGATGCCCGTGATGTAACCGGCGACGTCGGCAGTGAATTTCACGCCCACGTTGATGGAGTTCGGGTCGTTGTTAGAGGGGTTGGCCGGAGTCGCCGATGAACTCCAGATGCTCTCGTTTGCGATCGATGTCGTCGTGAACGACCACGAATAAGACCCGCTGACCTGGGTCCCGCCGAGCTGGAACGTGCCGCTAATCGTCGCTGTATATGTCATGGAGCCAACCAGGGCAGTGTTCGGCGTCAGGGTGGCAACGTTGGTCGAGCCACTATAGGACAACGATGCGGGAATCACGTTGGAGTTCGAATCCGTGAGCACGAACGAGAGCGTGCTGCTTTGCACCGTGGGGTTCAGAATTGCCGTGATATCGGGTGTGACGACCGAAACGCCGGAGGCCCCCGTAACAGGAGTTGCGCTGACGACTAGCGTCGACGGGGAGAAGACGACGTCCACCCAGTAATTGGTTCCACTGTAGGTGTTGGTCGGGAATGCGCCGCTGCTCCCGTATAGGTACAGCCCGTTGCCGTTCGCGAGCGTGCTCGCCGGGGCGTCCAACGGGCCGTTGCTGACGCCGCTGTTCGCGAAGTAGTTCACGTCCGCGGCATAGTGACCGTCCGGAGCGAAGTATGACGCCACGTACGTCGTATTGGCAGCGATGGCCACTGGCGTACTGAAATTGACTTGCTGCCATCCGGTGGCTGTCTCATCCGTAAACGTCGCGGAGGCGAGCAGCGTTCCGTTGCTCGTCCACAGGTAGCCGATGTGGGTGCCCGTGTTGCCGCTCCCCTTGTAGAAGCGGATGCTTGTGATGTATCCCGCCACATCGGAAGAGAATTCGACGCCCACGTTGACGGAATTCGAATCATTCTGCGACGGATTACTTGGGCTCGACGAGGCACTCCAGATGCTCACGCATGGGATCGCCGTCGTGGTGAAGGACCACGAATACGAGGCGCCGACTGCGTCGCCCCCCACGTCGAACGTGCCGCTAACCGTCGCCGTATAGGTCATCGACGGCGTCAGGTCGGAGCTGGGCGTCAGCGTCAGCTCATCGGTCGAACTATCGTAGATGAACGACGTTGGAATGACGTTGGAATTGGCATCAGTGAGCACGCACGAGAGCGTGCCGCTTTCCAACGTCGGGTTCAATGTCGCGGTGATATTGGGTGTCACGAGCGAAACGCCGGTGGCCCCCACGGCAGGCGTTGCGCTCGCGACGATGGTAGTCGGTTGGAAGACGACGTCCACCCAGTAATTGGCTCCCTCGTAACTGCTGGTCGGGAAGCCGCCGCTAGCGCCGTACAGATACACTCCATTGCCCCCAGCCGCCGGACTTGATGGGGCATCCAGCGGACCGTTGCTCACGCCGCTGGTCGCGAAATAGTGCACGTCAGCCGCATAGTAGCCGTTCGGCGCAAAATACGACGCCACGTACGTTACTCCGGCCTGGATGGCGACTGGCGTACTGAAATCGACCTGCTGCCATCCGGTGGCTGTCTCATCCGTAAACGTCGCGGAGGCGAGCAGCGTTCCGTTGCTCGTCCACAGGTAGCCGATGTGGGTGCCCGTGTTGCCGCTCCCCTTGTAGAAGCGGATGCCCGTGATGTAACCGGCGACGTCGGAAGTGAATTTCACGCCCAAATTGACGGATCTCGAGTCATTGTTCGAGGGGTTAAGCGGGGTTGCGGTGATGTTCCACAAGCTTTCCCCCGTCAATTGGGGCGTGGTGAACGACCACGAGTCAGTGCTCATCGTCGCGGTGCCGGCCGCGTTTTCCGCGCCGCTCAAAAACAGCGTGTAGGTCGTCGAGGGTGCCAGGGCTACGCTAAGCGATAAGGTCGCCGTGTTGGTTGCACTGTTGTAGGAGACCGATGCGGGAATCACATTCGAGTTTGAACCTTCGAGAACGAACGAGATCGTGCCGGGCGACACCGGCTCATTCCAGGTGGCGGTGATGAGCGGATCAAGAGGAGAATCCGCTGTACCGCCCGCGTTCGGCGTTTGGCTAATGACCAGAGGGGGAGCGGTGGCGGACGCGGCGGTGGTGAATGACCACGTGTAGGGGCTCGCGAGCGCCGCGCTACCCAGGTTCTCAACCTGACTCACCCTCGCCGTATAGGTTGTCGAGGCGGCAAGCGGGGAAGCGGGAATGAGCGTTGCGGTGTCGGTCGCGCTGTCATAGCTCAGTACCGCGGGCACCTCGGCGGAATTAGGGCCGTCGAGCACAAACGAGATCGTGCCGTAGAGCACCGGTTCGTTAAAGGTCGCCGACACACTCGAGAAGACACTGGGTAGGCCTGTGGTGACCGAGGTGCGGATGCTGCCGGCACCGGCGGTAGGAGTAACCCCTGTTACCGCAAGGGACGGGATACTCGGCGCGTCGAAGAACAGCCCGCTCACGACGGCACCCCCACCTGCCAAGGAGGTGAAGGTGAAGGTAACGCTGCCGGACACCCTCCAGTCCAGATAGACGCCGCCCGAGAAATTCAACACGGTCTCCGTGCTAAGCACCGTGCCGGTGAAATTGTCGGTCACCTGGACCTGCTCGACCAGACCTTTGTTGTTCCAGTCAAGCAAGTAAAGGGCCACGTTGTGCGCCAGGCCGTCGGTCAAGTCGAGGTTCATCGACCAACTCGTGCCGCTGGTCCAGTACCCGGCCATTCGGCCGCCGTCAGAAGGATAATATTCGAGCGCGGGTGGAGCGGTCGTCCATTCTACCCACTGATGGGCCGAACCAGGCGGGATAGTGATGGCTGCATACGAAGGATTGTTATAGGCGTCGTCGACGACGTTGTAGCCCTGGCCTCCGTAACTCCCGATCCAGTTGCCCTGCGTGGTGGTGTCCTCTCCGATGAACGAGGCGGTTGCCGCTGGAGGAGCGGTGGCGGCATCGAAAAACAGCCCGCTCAGGACGGGACTGGTTCCGTTCAGGCCGATGACGTTGATCGTCACGTTGCCGCTGACCAGGAAGTCGAGGTAGACTCCCTGGCTGAAGTTGCTGATCGTCTGACTCGCCAGCACCGCGCCCGTAAGGGTGTTGGTGATCTGGATCTCCTCGGTCAGGCCGGATGCGTTCCAGTCAACTGCGTAAAGTGCGAGGTCGTGCGCCTGGCCATCGGTCAGATCGAGGTTGATCGAAAACTCGCTTGCGGCGGTCCAGGCGGCGGCGATCGCGCCGGAATACCCAGGCTCCTCGAGGCCTTGCGGGTCCGTCGTGGTCGCGGCCCAAGTCGTGGTTGAAATGCCCTGGGGGGTCACGACGGCGTAGGAGGGATAGCTTGCGGCGGCGCCAATCACGTTATAGCCCTGCGAGCCGTAGGTTCCGATCCACTCGCCGCCTGTAGTCTCGTCTTCCTTGAGGAACGACGCTGATGTGACTTGCGAAGTCACCGTCACGGCGGTGCTGGAAGATGCGGTATCACCGTTTGAATCGGTGACAGTGAGGGTGAGCGTGTAGATTCCAGGCTGAGTATAGGGGAAGACGAACGAGTCGGTCGTGTCGGTTGTCAGAACCTCCCCGTCTTCGGAAACCTGCCAGGTGAGCGTGTACGGCGTGACCTGGTATTGACTGAAATTCTGGGTCGAGATCACACGGGCATCGGCCCATACGGCGTGATCGCCGGCGGTGTTGCTTGTCGCGCCCTTCACCACCAGCGACAGCTGCTGAACGCCCGAGACGTTGAGGTCGATCGGAATGGCTCCCGATGCGACGGTCATCGTCGGCGATTGGTAGAGCAGATTGCCGTCGCCGTAAACGTCAAAGATGACCGAGCCGCCGGTCTCTCCGTCGACGCCGATTTCCGACTCGAAGCGCGAATAATCGCCGGCAAGCTCGACGACGACGTCCGAATCGGCGTAGACCCCCAGCCCCTGAGAATAGTTCTGACCGTCCAGCACGATCAACGAGCCGGAAGAGCTCGCGTTGCTCTCGACCACGCCTTGCCCGTTGGATGACGAAATCCACGGCATATCGCTTACATAGGTGACGCCGTAGCCGTCGTACTCAGGAGCCTGGCCCGACGGTATCGTTGCCGGCTGGCCGAAGGTAGCGATCTGGGCAAACTGGGCGAGAGTGGTCGCGGCCGGATCGAGGTTCGATCGCAGAAGGTTGAGGTCGGACCAGTTGACGACCCCGCCGTCGTTGAAATCACCCTGTTCCCACCAGGCGTTGGTCATTCCGTAATCCGCCGCCAGAATCTGAAAATCGGCGAAGTCGACCGTTCCGTCCATGTTGGCGTCGCCAGCAACCAAGAGCTCGCTGAGCATGGCGTCGTACTTTTGGCTGCCGATGTCGGAGGCTGAGTCTAAGAGGCCCCAGAATGCATCGTATCCAGCCTCATATGTAAAACTAAATGCCATGAAAAGATTGGTTGGACCAACGTACTCATTCCACTCGTTCATCATCGTGGTGTAGAATTGGTACATTCTCGGGTCCGACTGCGCCTGCAGCATGACGCTGTAGTCGATGTTGTTAGGGGCGGTGAGATTCTGTCCGCCTTCGTAGGTAATCAGCGGTAGGCCCCACTGTTGAGCGAGGGCCTCATTCGACTGAAGCCATGGGATGTAATAGGTGCTCAAGTTCTGATCGAGGTCGGCAAAGAGCTGGTCGAGAGTGAGGCCGGGCACGTCCTGGCTTGCGGTCGGGCCAATGTACGGCGCGATGGCAAGGTCCGCGATGTACTGGCTGGGAGATCCGTAATGGCTCTCTATGAAGCCGAGCTCGGACGAAAGCACGGTCGTGTCGGGAATAAATCCCGCGAGCACGGGTTGCACCTGCGTATTGCCCGCGCCGAAGACAGAATTGAAGGTATTGGAAATCTGAACAATCTCGTAGGCGGTCTGTTGCTCGATCAGACCGAGATCGCCGTTCGGGGTGACCAGCGGGTTTGACTGGGCGAGCGCCATAATCTGATAAGCCTCAGGGAATGCCCAATTCCACGTCTCGTCGCTGTATTCGACGTACACCTTGAGGTTTGGGTCGAGATCGGCCTTGATCAGCTCCGCCAGGTTCTGGACGTAGTTACTGTCGGCGAGGGCCGGGATGTTAATCCACATGTTTGTCTGCGACTCGTTAGCCAGTTCGATCATGTCCTCGTAGGGAACCCCGGAAGAGGTCGTCGCTAGAAACGAGGTTGGAGGCGTGCGCTGTTGCCACGTCGAGATCGTGGAGCCGATCACTTGCATCCAGTTCTCGTAGCGGATGGTCGAGAACGGTTTCAATTGATTGAGAAACTGGTTTGTGAACATCTGGGTCGGGTCACTGCCGTAGCCGGGCGTGTACAAGTGAAAGTTGCTGATCGTGCTGGTCGCGCTGACATTCGTCACCGTCAGAATCAGCCCATCGTTGTAGCCGGGGCTGGTGGTCTTGTTCACCACCACGGTGCCTGTAGTTACTCCGTTGCTGGTGACAAGCGGCCCGGACAGAGAACCGATTCCGCTGAACGAAACGGTTCCGGATCCCTGGTAGCTCAGTTGATAATCGCCGTCGGGGTAATCATTGAGATTGGCGAACGTGGACGCGGGTTCCAAGGGATAGTTATCCGAGTTGACGGGGATCTGGCCCTGGTCGGTCCACGGGCTGCTGACGGAGCCCCACGTATTGAACAGGTTGTGCACATCGACCCACACCGGACTGCCGCTTTCCGGCGAGTTAAAGTCGAGCACGACTCCGATGTTGCTCAACACCAGGCGAGACTCGAGCTCTGCCATCTGGGGGCGAAGACGCCGAAGACCCTTTTGCCTTCTCATGGGAACCTCATGGCTCATGGACGCGGATTCAGAAGGAGACCACGGGCGCGTGCCCAGCGGCTCTGCTTGTGCGAAAGAACGATGCCCCAAGTAACGCCCTCAGGAATCCTGAACGTCGCGCCTGCTCAAGTCGGCGTGCTAAGCGCAGATCCGTTTGCGGGGGCTAACAATGCACGCGACTTGGTAAATCGGTCACGCATTTCCCGACGAGCAACTGTGAAATGCAACCAAGCGGTAGAAACCGCGCTGATTCCTTAGCAAGTAAAAGGGCGCTTTTTTTGGAAAGTCGAATTCGATGGCGCGCATTTTTTTGTCTGGCTTTGTCTAAGACGCACGTGTAACAGAAACTGCTGTGATATGAGCGGGCGCGGTCGCAGTGCGCTGACGGCCTGAGGCCGAAGCCAGGGACGCCGTCTTCTTGCGTGAAACTTTTTTTCCCGCGCCAAGCATTCTCCTACCGACGGCTATCACGTCCTCGGAGGAAAGTCAGGGACGACGAAGTCCTCCACGACGCGGTAGACTCTGGCAACGGCACGCGGCACCTTGTAGCGGCGCATCACCAGGGTTCTTGACGCCGGAATCAACGCATTGACCGCCCATGGGATGACGTCAGTTGGCTCCACGGTCCTTGTCCGGCCAGCGAAATGCTCGGGCAACGTCACCAACACGCCACCCTCGACCTGAATCACCCAATCACCGGCGCGAAGATGAAGACTGGCCAGCATGAATGCGGTGGCAGCCAGCCGCTTCGAGCTAGCCACTCACGCCCCACTGCGCGAAGGTCAGCGTCCGTCTCGATCTTGACAACGAGCGCCGTTCCGAGGTCTAATTATTCGTCAATGTGGTGCGGCGATTGAGTTTAGGTCACCACCCGCCTGAGTAGATCCTTCTCTGGACGCATCGCCGATTTGCCCCCAAGCGGCCTCAAGTAGGACCTTCCGGGACAGACAGAACGTGTGGTGCCGGCCGCTCTAATGGTCGTCCTTGTCGAGCCTCACGCACGGGCTCGACTGGAACATCGACCATGTTCGATCCATTGACGGAGGCGTTCGAGCCTCGCTCCCCAGATCCGAGCTCTTCCCGCGGCACCCGAGGAAAATGCAAGAATGCTTCGCGAGCGAATTGTCCATACCTTGATCGGAACGCCCCTACAGCGGCCCCTTGAGGACGTTCGGTGTTTACTCGGGCGGTGGAGGTCGCCTGATTTGCCGGAACTCCTTCTCGAACCGAAACGAATAGTTCAATTACTCGAACAAACGATCGATGATGGAATGAACTGCATCGATGTTGGATGCCACTTGGGGTCGACGCTCAACGAGATCGTGAGATTCTCGCCACACGGGCATCATATCGCTCTTGAACCCTTACCCTACAAAGCCGAGTGGCTCAGGCGCAAATACCCGAACGTCCAGATTCACCAGGTGGCCTTGGGCGAGAAGAACGGCAGGGTCGAATTCCAGTGGAACACCCGCCGTTCCGGCTACAGCAGCTTAAAAGGCCCGGACAACGAGGAGGGGGTTCAAATGCTTGAAGTGGACACAAGACGATTGGACGATTTGGTGTCTGAACGTCAAACGATCGGTTTCATGAAGGTTGACGTGGAAGGCGCGGAGTTATTTGTCTTTCAAGGTGCACGGAGGGTCTTCGCCGAGAGTCGACCCATCGTGCTGTTCGAATGCACGCAGTCGGGAACCTCGCGTTTCGGAATCACAGCCGCCCGTATGTTCGAGTTTATCACGACGGAGCTCGATTATCAGATCTACTTGATCAAAGATTGGCTCGCACGGCTTTCGCCCCTGGAACTGCCTCAATTCGAAACCGCGATGAAATACCCGTTTCAAGCGGTCAACTTTGTCGCTGCGCCCCGTTCATGATGGCATTTGCGCAAAGAGCGATGCACACGCTCCCGGCGCGCATCTAAACCTAAACCAAAAGTGATATAACCCCCGGTTTTCCCACGATCGGCGAAATGGGCAGTTACGGAGCATCCCCGGGGCCGGGGTGCCTCCCGGGGTCGTTCGCCCATCGCTCGTGTTTCGCGCGTTTCACCCGACTTTCGATTTGGAGGCCTAAACGGACCGGGGCATCCAGACCCCGGCTTCAACGTCGCGATGCTCAGCATAGCCAGGCGCTGTTGAGCCGTTCCACGAGTCTGAAGAAGACGCTTTGCCACGGGTTCCACGACAGGAGTCGATAGACCAGCCGACGGCTACTCCGGACGATCTGGCAGGGCATCTCGATCATCGCCGCACAGAAGGTCCTGAACTCCATCCCCAAGAGCGCCAGTTTCTCCGCCCGGTGCTTGGGGGTATGCCGGGGCACCTCGGGCACCAGCAAAGCAGCCCACGCCTTCAGGCTCCAGGCCAGACTCGCCATGACGATGTAGGCCCAGTTGCTCATCAGATCGTCGACCGGCGTCGTGAGGGCGTGTACGCCCCCCTTGAGCTGCGCGATCAAGTTCTCCTGGTTACAGCGGCCATTCGCCGAGCGCACGACCTCGGCAGCGGTCATCTCGTGATCATTGGTGATAAAGAGGAAGTAACGATACTTCTCGATCAGCCGCATCTGGTCCTTGTCAGTTGCCAGCAGCTTGCGGAGTACGATGACCCGATAGGCTCGCTTGCAAGCCACTGGTTGATAGCTGAACTCGGCGACCGTCTCCTCGAGCGTGTGGATCGTCTCGAAACCTCGTTCCTCAACGATCCGCTGCTTGTGCCGCTCGGGCCGTTGTCGCGGAACGGTCTTGATCGGAGCCTCGGGACGCTCGAGGAAGCTGAACGCCGACTCCGGCAACTGCTCGGCTAGCGCGACCAGGTTGGGCTTGGCGTCGATGCCGCAGAGGAAGCGAATGTCTCCAGCATCGTCCCAGCGGTCGAGGTGCGTGGTCTGGGTGAAGTCCGTGTCGCCCCGAAGCAGGAACGAGCGGAAGCCGGCTCGCCGGCAGAGGGCGATCGACTGCTCAAGAAAGCTCGCGGCCATCTCATGCGAGGGGCGGTTGCAGCTCCGATTGGCAAGGAACAGCGGCTCTTGGGTGTTGGCCAGCGAGATGACCAGGGGGTGGTAGCCCCAGACGCCGTTGTAGGCCAGGTCGACCCCCTCCTTGCACGAGGCGTCCGTGGCCACGAGCGTGCCATCAGCGTCGATGACCGCTTCGTCGAGGAACGCGGACGGCTGCTGTTTCCACACGCGGAGCCTAGCCTCGTTGCTGGCGTCCATCAAATCCAGGACCATCTCCGAATTGGAACCGCCGGCAGAAATCCCCAGCGGTGGTGGGATCGGGGATCCGCTGGGCCCCCAGGGCATTGAGGTAGACCTCGTCGTTACGTCGCAGCTCGAGATGCTCGAGCTTGTGTCCTCCGGCCAGGATGTTGAGGGCGATGTTCAGCACGTGATCGGACTCGTGGTAAGGCAGGTAACGTTTGAGGAGGTGGAGACGGCTGTCGATATCGCTGATCGGTCCGGTCTTGCGGGCCACCAAGAGCATGGCGCCGATGCCGCCACAGGCCAGCCCCTGGACCCGATCGGCCAGCTCATACTGGATGTTGCTGGCAGCAATCATTGGACGATCCCGTTCCGGACCGGGACGATTCTCGATGCGTTTGAGAATTCTACGCTTGCGTTGCCGCAGTTTGTCGAGGACATCTGGTTTCACTCGAAAGCCTCCGTCGCTTGGAGTAGTGAGGACGTGTTGACACCTCTGTTATTCCAAGAACACCGGGGGTTTTCGAGTCTTTTTCTACAAATCCGACCCTCACGGACTTTTTATCAAGCTTGGTTTAGGGCTAGTGGCCTTCTCCAAATGCTCAAAACTGGCAGTGATTCCGTGCTCGGTCCCAAGAACGCCTTGCGCGGCGAGCAAGTCCGCTTTCGCCCGGCGCAGGACGTTGTCGGAAGCCGCGCGTCCATCATGGCCGCCCCCCTGCCATTGGTGGCGATGAGCGGCACTCTCCCACCGAGCTGCTCGAGCGCGCTTGTGACGTTAGCCATGGCCTGGGAGCGGTGCCCCTGGTAATGAAGATCCGTTGTTTGCAGCGTCGCGTGGGCCTCGCGCAACAGCCGGATCGACTGCTCTAGGCTCGTCGGCCCAGCCACCGTGCCGAGTGCCGCCAGGCGTGCCAGCTCAGCTTCGCGCCGCAACCGCGCACGCTCCTTCCCCCACTTCTCCCGCTCACGCGCCGACATCTTCTTGCTGCTCGGGGGGGCGCCCGTGGTGGCCTGCTCAGTCAGCGAATCAGAGACCGAGCCCTTGCTCTACGCCAACCTCGAACGTGGCTTTTGTGACGAAGCGCGTGCTTGCTTGCTAGTCAGATTCTGCGAGAGCTGTTGCTGCCCCGATTGGGTCGGGCCGGCTGGAGCATGAGATTGGTTCCCGGTGGACCGCCGGTTCGCCGACGCGGCAGAACCCGCCGTGCGCGCCGCCCGACTCGCTGCAGCGCACGACGTCATGAGGGCCTCGAAACCCATCTGGTCGCCGAGCATCATCTGGTTCATCATGTGGAGGTGTTGCTCAGGAGTCATGGCTTGACCGGGGTGCGCGGCCACGTGGCCAGCCCCCTGACGCCCTGCCGAGGCGGCGGGATGCGTGGCGCACTGCGGGCGCTGCTGTGCGAACGCCGTGGGGACGGCGACAGCCAACGCCAGGGCAAGCCGAACGGTTTATTAATAAGTATTGGGGTTCTCCCGGGAGCCCGGTAATCGCGGGTGGTAGACGACAGTCGGCCCAGCCGTCCTCGGCCTCTATAGACTAGTGACACCTCGGCGCGAGAAGGTTACATTCCGCCTTCGGACTGGGGCGACGCTCCGTTAGCGGGCTCGCGGGCGCGATCTGCTCCGCGTCGTTCACGGCAATGGTCGCCCGGCCGCCACTCCGGATCGGTCTGATCCGTCGGATCGGTCCGATCGGGCACCGTGGCCGACCGAAGCGGGCGGTAACTCCCAGACGGTCTGCTCGGGAATCTCGCTGCGCTTCACCAGTCGACCTTTGATTTGACCCAGGACCGACTGAATTGCCGACTCGTCGAATTTCTCTTTCGCGAAAATACCGGTGGCGACAACTTCTTTGGGCGGCTCAAATGCCCACGACGAGATCCATGCTCGCCCCTCCTGCGTTCCAGAAAGCACTTCTTTGAGCTGCTCCAAAGTTCCCCGCCGTACTGAATGAACGTGCGCACCGGTGTAGAGCTTCAGATAGGTGTCGCTGATGAACCCCCCATCGGTAACGATTGTGTCTTCCTTGCGGGCATTCTCAATCAGAAAGCGATTGACGTGATACCAGTAATCTGACTCGAGATGAGTCTGAGGCAGAATGGAGCCCAGGCCATTGGCGCCCAAAAGCGCACCCGCGAAGACGGCTCCGGCCGCGATTCGCTGACACCCCACGCGGCGGCGGGCGAATACGGCAGCCATTCCGATGCATGCGATCGGCACCACCCCGATCCAGAACTCGTCGTTCGTCGGCTCCCAAATCATATTGAACAGATATTGGCCAATTAAAATGACAGCCGTGAAAACATCGAGCGCACGAAATCGTCGCCGCACCTCTCTTTGCTCGATCACGGCGCCTTGACCCGGTAAGAGCAGTGAGCCAGCCACGACCAGACCCGACAAGAGCGCAACGATCGTCGCAATCAAGCAGGTGATCCGCGTCACCGGCGAGAGGCTCAAGCCGAGGAAACGCTCTTCATAAATAATCTTCACCGGGAACAGACGATGCATCATATTATAATACCAATCGAACCCAAAGAGCAAGTGTCCCCCGAGTACCGTCCGGCCGATCCCGACGATCGCCTTGATCGCGTCGGTGGGCTTGAACGGCTCGGTCAGAACGGCGCACCGGCATAGCCTTTGGACCAATTGATGATGGACGGGAGATCGCGAAGTCCCAGCACGAAAATTGTAACGCCGAAGTACGCAACACCGATGATGAGCGTGGCGACAGTTCCATAGCTCGCCAGTCCCCGCACCAGATCTCGTGCCGGAATCTCGCCGCGACGCTCATACCAGGCCGCCACAATTGCAATGGGCGTCAGGACGACGAAGATCACGTGCGCCTGGTTGATTAACGTGGCCGAGGACAAGAGTCCGCCCAAGAGCGCGAGCGATGACATTCGAAATTGGCCATCCGCGAGGTCGAGAAAGAGAGCCATGGCTAACAACACCGCCGGCACGGGAAGCACATAGTTTCCGGCTGCGTACTGTATGACCAGAAACCGAATGTGAACGCCGCGGTGGCGACCCAAACGAGATTGAGCCGCGCGCTCAAATTCAGTCGCCCGAGAATGACGGTCGAGAGCGCCAAGGAGAGCGCGCCGGCCAGCGCGTTCATGGCTCTCATCACGGAGCCGGCGTCACCAGCATAGCCTAACGACTGGGCGACTCGGTAAGTCGCCCGGCAAAGTGGCAGAAACCCGATATGGTGCGGTTGGTCGAGAAGCTCGGCCCATGAGCCGGTCGTCGCGAGGTTGATCCAATTTGGGCTATCCTCGCCTTCACTGTAATGCACCGAAAATGTCCCAAAGAAAAGCAAGGAGGCGATCGCGAACACCAACCAAGGCAACGCGGCTCCGGCGGTTGAGTTGTTGATTTTCAGCGCACCCGTCGATGTGTTTGAGTCAACGTTTCGACTTAGAAATCGTAAATTAATTATTTCCTGTTTTCACTCGTGGATTGAGCGTGTAGTTCCACAGCGGGCAGACGCGGTGGCGTCGGAGGTTGAGTTCTCGCATCTCGGCGTTCGTGACCTTGATCTTCTGGCGATACTCTCGGTGGTCTGAGCAAACCGTGACCTTCAGACCGGTTTCAGTGGTGGTGCCACGGATGTAGCCCAAGAGCGTGTCCAGGCTGCGAAGAGGACGGCCCTTCCAGTTTTGGCTGATTGGACCGAACAGGCGATGTTCTACCGGATTCCACTTCGATGCTCCCCGCGGATAATGGGCCACGGTGACGGTCAGACCAGTTTCATCGGCCAGGCGTTGCAACTCGCGCTTCCAAAGGCGCACGCGGCAACCGTTGCTGCCACCGCTGTCAGCCAGGATCAGCAATCGCTTCCACGACCCGTACGCGCGTCGGCCGTATCGCCTCCACCAGTCACGGATCGAATTGACGGCCAGTTCCGACGTGTCCTTGCTGGTGGCAACGCAGACATGGCCGCGGTTGCGACCAGGGTCGTAGACCCCATACGGCACGGCGCGGCAGTCGGCATCGCCCGGAAAATCGTGAGCGTTGACCACCTCGGCCTGTCGACACCAATGGACACCTGGGTTCTTAAAGTTGCCGATCAACACGGAGTTCTTGGTGTCGGTGCTGATAACCGGTGCACCAGCACGCAGGAAACGCCCCCGCAGTTTCCCAATCCAGCGGAACTGGCGGTCGCCATCAGGATGCGGCGGGCCGGTGAGCCGCTTGACGTTTGTCTTGAGCGAGAACTTGAGCTTGCGTAGCAGACGCCCGACAGTGACGTGGCAAATCGTCTTCAACTGCTGGGCCAACCGTCTCAGACTCACGCGCACGAACTTGCGTTTCCCCTCGGGATCGCCCCCCGCCTCGGACTCGATCAAGCGGGGCAAGTGTTCGAGCACGGCGGGACTTTTTTTTCGACACACGGCCGCCCGGCCCCGGGGCGCGCACCCGGTCGGTGGAGCAATTCGTCAGTTTCGCACCCACCTCGCGACGGCCTGTCTGCACGGTTTGCGGATCCAACCCCGTCAGTTTCGACAGCAGGGCGTCGCCGCCGTGCCCGACCGCTTTCGACATCAGGCCCGCGACCCAACGACGCTGGCACTCGCTCAAGCGCTCGAAAACCACCGCAGCCTCGGCTGCCCACGCCGATGCCGACTCCTCGTTCGCCAACGTACGCAACACGACCGCCGCCATGCGTGTGCCTCCCTCCGTGGATTCGGTGACGGCGTGTCATATCAAAAACCCTCAAACCAGGGAACAATACTTTTACGGTTCCTTAGTTCCATTTCACTCTGGACCGGAATTCCTCAGATGAGGGTTGAACTCACTGGCGCGACGCCGGTCAGGCTCGGCAATTGCGCATTAGACACCGCCTGCATCGGCGATTCCAGGAGAAAACGGGGGAACTTCAGTTCCCTGGTCCCACTTTCTGACCGCCGCGCAGATAAATAGGATGGGGACCTTGATTGCCACAACACCCCAGAAGCCGACTGGTCCGATCGAGCAGCTCCGCGGCGACCGGCGGGCGCTCGCACCTCAACAGCCTCGATCCTATTGACCGCGAGGTGCTTGCGCTACGACACTTTGAGCAGCTTAGTGCTCCATTTCACAATTAACTGTGCGGTTCGCTGCGGTGCCCGGCGGGCCGACGAGAGTAATTTCTGGCCAAGTCTGCGGTCTGCGGGCAACTTCCCGCGTTTTGCATCCAATCGCTCCAGAAGGTCCAGCAAAGCGGCGCGATCGAATTTCCAATCGAAGGGGCGCCGTTCTTGATTGCTCAGTTCCGGGCGAATTGTCGAGCCGTTTCTTGATTCGCCGTCGACCCTCTTGGAACATTCTCTTCTTGCGTGGCGCACGCTTTTTTTCGGACAGTAGCACTCACTCGAAAGCCCCCTTGTTCTGGAAGACTGAGCATGTGCTTTCAGCTACATTATTCCAGAAACCTGCGGGGTTTTCGAGCTTTTTTTCAAAAATCGCTCCAGGCGGGCTTTAAATCACGCTTGGTTGGGGTCTAAATGAATCGTGATTGTCAGTGACTTGACTGACTCGGGGATTTGCTCTCCTGAGTTGTCGGAGCGCTCGCGAGCAGGTACCAGTGGGTCTGCCCGGCGGGTAATTGAATCGTCAAGCCGTCGGGGCCGACGAGCGGCTTCAGTCGATTCACGACCTTGCCATTGGGGCCAAGCGCCAGCAATTCGAGGCCACTCGTCTTGGACCGCAAGACGATGGTGCCGGTGACCGGTTCCGAGAAAAACGGCAGATGGTTGGGAGAGCTCAGGAAAGCGCGCGCCACCGCGGTGATGAGGATGCTCCGAGAATTCGCCAGGGGCTCTTCGTCAATGCTCGTGAGGGCGACGACGCACTTGTGGGTGTCGACCCGAATCGTTGCGTCGGAGAGTCGCAGTGTTTTTCCCCCGATCCAGCCGCTGACCGCCTGCGTCTTGGGCGTATCGATCGTCTGGATGCCGTATTTCCAACTACGGAGAACCTCACCGGTGTCGGAGCGAACGAATGACTGTCCTTTGGGAATGAAGTCATGGTTAGGGTCGGTCACGATGGTCGCGTCGCTGGGCGTTTTTGTCGGCTTTAGCCACGGGAGTTCCTTGATGGCGGGCAGCCCAACCGTGAAGCGACTCTGCTCGATCAGCGTCCGGATCGTCGCTGAGGTCCGAGGATTGATATCCTGATCGACCAGTTGGGTCCGATTGAGCATGAGGCAGTAGTTTGTGCGAGCGGGGCTGACGTGCCCCTGGCGAAATGCGACCGCCGCGGCCGGCATGACGCCGCACAACGCGGGGTCACTGAACGTGCACCACGATCCCATTGTTGACTCCAACTCGGTCCTGCCTGGCGCTCTGATAGCCTGATGAGAGTAATTGAAGATCATCGGCATGTCCCAGCCCTGCAATGACGCGATGCTGGCCAGGTACAAAGGCGCGGTGAAGCGATCGACCCCGGGGTAGGTCACCGTCCACTCCGTGATCGATAATGGCTTTCCCTGAATCTGGGCCGCGCCGATCCAGGTTAGGAAGTTGGGGACATCACGCGGGTTTGTACTCAACGCCTCGGGATTACCGTAGGAGTGAACGTCAATCAAGTCGCCTTCACAGAGTGCCGGCAGACTGGACAGCGGACACTCGCCCCAGAAATTCGTGGTCGCCAACGGCGCGCGGACGCCCAGGCTTCTCAGAACTTCGATCATGTGTTCGTCAAACCGGTGCTGGATCGCGTTCACGAAGATCTTCCCTGGTCCCGGCTCCCAGTTCCGCCAAATACGATCTTCGGGCAGGCCAGTCTGCTTGGCGAAGCTCTTCGCTAAATCCATGTATATTTTACTGTGAGTGAGATTCTTATGGGCCGGCAGCATCGGGTTGGCGAAGTGGTGCGTGAAGTCGTTTTCGTTGGTGATCAAGACGCCGACGATCGCAGGATCATCCTTATAGGCTAAGCGCGTATAACGATTGACATGAGTCACAAGTTGGCGCTGAAATTCTTCCATCAACCGAATAACGTCTTTATTGATGTAACTAAATCCATAGACGTTCCCGCCGTATTTCTTGATTTCATTAAAGCCGTCGGACACACCGTCGCCCGGCGTCAGAACGCGGTTCCACATGATATCGAGCCAGATATAGATTCCCTCGTCCTCCAGGCACTTGATCCACCAATCGAGGCGGTCGAGCGACTTGGGGTCCAGATGTCTCGTGTCTTTGCGGCCGTTGCCGGCGAAGATATTGGGTTCGGCCCAGGGGGCGTCGAGCTGATGAACTCGAATCAGGTTGAACCCGAGCTGGGCCATGCGGCGCGCCTGGGGCGCTACGTTCTCGTGAGGAGTGGAGAAGAGCGCGCTCGCAACCAGGTTGGCTCCCCAGAACCGAACCGGACTCCCGTCCTCGAAAATGAATTTGTCACCGTCTGCCTTGAGCACCCCGTGGCGGCCCGTCGGCCGGTCCTTGGCGTTGAGAAAGGAGAGATCGATCGGGGACGCGTTCCAGACCAAGGCATCGCGGTTCCAACCTTGCGTGTTCGGCCGATCGTAGCGTTCTTCGGGAGCTGGCGGAATTTGCCCGCCCGCGGGTTGCTCGACGTTTTCGACACTCGGCTCCTCTCCCGATCCTGGCCCAACTCCGGAGAGGCCGGAAAGAACCAGAAGGGCAATCAAACAGTTCACCATCTTTCTGATCTCGCAAGCTGGCTGCTCGCCTTCCGGCGCAATTGGATGAATCGTCAACGGTCCGTCGCCCGCACTTCGCCGGCGGAGCGCATGGATACTCTCGGCGCTGACTTCAGTCCCCCATCGTCGCACATGGTGGCTCTTGCGTTCAAGTGCCACTCCGCGCCAGTCCGTTTTCGTGGTCGCCACGCCGAGCCCGTGGTCGATCATGAGGGCCGCGAGCTGTGCACTGTTAATCAGCGCGACCTTCTTGCCGTCGATGTGTTCCGAAAAGTGAACATAATCGCGAATGATGCGGAGGACGTGACCTATGCCTCCGGTCTTTGTGCGTTGTGGATCCTGTAGAACGAGACCCGTCTGTCGGGGAATTCCTCCGGTTGCAACTGCGCGTTTTTGTTTTCAATCACTCGTCGCACCGTATTCTGTTGATTTTTGGCAACGGGCTGACGCGGAAGGGCGGAGAATCCGGCTTGTGCACTTTTGCGCGTGGTAGCCGAACGGACGTGCATCCTTTGCGACCCCGGCGGCCGCGCCCTCAAGGCGGCGGCCGGCTGCTTAGAAAGCGTTTTACTCCGCTGATTTCCTGCAAGACAAGCATCTCTTAAAAAGCAGCCTGCACATCATTTCCGACCTGGCCCTAGCTCTGAAGGATATAATAATCAAGTTCATTTAGGGACAGATGCGTGACATCTGGCGCTCTTATGCTTAAATTGGACAGAGCACGCCCAACGTCCTGTTGACCCGTCAACTCACTCAATGCGGAGGAGTCTACGTCGATGACGTCGATGACGTCGATTCTTATCTCACTTGAATTGATTCCGGTGACCACCGATCACGATGATCCACTGGTCGTGCAATGCGCGAGCTGCCATGGCTCTCTGGTGCTACATCAGCCGGATGAGGAGTTGCCCGAGCGGATGCTGGGCACCTGCGAGGAGTGCCAGACGTGGTTTCTCATCTATGCCGACACGCAGCTCATGCTCAAGCTCCCCGACGAGAAGATGCTGCGCGACCCTAGAGAGCGCTGGTCGCCGTCGCTCGACCCGACGCGTAGCGCTCCCCACCGCCCGTGAGTAGCCACCCAGGGTTCGCTCCCGTGACCCGCAAGAACTGAAGGATCACTGTCGCTGGGATGATGACGCCCGACTCGTAGTTCAGCCAGGTGCGCGTGGGGAGCCCCAAATCCTTCGCTAGCATTGGTGCACCAAGTTCGCCGTAAGAATCCAGGCGGATTTCTCGGACTCGTCGAGCGAGCACGAGGTGATCGATGCGATGGCTTTGAATCATTGGTCCTCCAGTGACATCCGGGAACCCGCCTAAGCCCGTACTTCGCTCGCGCCAGTCGGAGCGCCGTCCAGCAGCATCGGCTAATAATAACAAGATCCGAAATCGTAATCCAGCCTAGTTAATCTAACGAACCCGCGGAAATGGCGTAATCTGAAGGACTGATAACGAGATTCACCGGACGCAACATTATTTCGCCTCTCTTCCCCAAGACGCACAAGGGCAACCCAGCCGCGTGCAGATTGCTCCGGTGGAGGCGTTACCAATCTCGGTCCCGGCTCCTGTTCGCCGGCACGCCAACGGTTCGAGCGACGCATCGGCGCGCCGTCGAACGAGCCGTCCACGGACAGCGGCATTTCCGCTAACCGCTGGCCTTTAATCGCGACACTTCGGGTCGATCTCCCTTCCGGCGTTGATCTTCGCAGCCCCGTGGGCGGAACACGAACCCTAACGTCCGGAGAGAATGCCGCAGCATCGGGATGCAAGAGTCGCGTGCCGTGTCGGAGCGCCGCCGAAGCGGACATCGCTGACTGTACTGAACGCGGGGGTAACGCCACCCGCGATGCGGGAAAGGCACTCGGTAATCAATGCGGGGCGCATGGGCGAACACAGGTGCCGTGATGGGCGCACCTCATTCAATGTAGGGCCGGTACGCTTTCTCCTCCTACGCGACAAACGAGGTTCGCAGTGGTGCGGTGGGCCTTAATGTCCGTGGTTGGGGCGACTACGCTTGATGGTCCGCCCCGCCGCGACAACGGCAAGCCGGCTCCGACGCGATCGTCAACGCGCTATCCGCGTCGCCGAGCCCGGAGCGCCCATCGATACTCGTGGACCAGGAAAGCCGTGAAGTCCCGGGATCTCCGCTCAAAGAGGCCTCGATGGTGTCGTACACAAGGCCGGCGACCAACCATCGCAACGGGATTCTCAAGGCAGCCGCGCGGCCGCGCATGTGACCGAGCAGCGTTTCAGAGAGGGTGACCACGAGTTCTGAATCGCTTGCCATGACTGCTCCTTCGGCTAAAGCGTTGAATTCGGTCGCAGCCTTTGGCAACGTGCACCGTAGCGACGGCTGTTTGGTGACGATCTGCCGGGCCGCAGGCCATTCGGGGGATCAGCTAGTTGGTGTCGGGTTCGCGGATACAGCGTCGCGCGATCTTGCGCATCCGGACTTCGCGAAATGCAGCCGGCTGTCGATTTGGCCGGGAGGCCGCCTAATGCAGACCCGTCCGCCTTTGCTGGCTTTGCTATCATCCATCGTCGAGTGCTCGCATCTCCGCGTTGAGCCTTATAACCACGATAGCTCACGCATTCGGCTTTTTCAAGCACGATATTTTAATTAGGTGGCAAGGAGGCGGGCCGTGGCTTGCGTGACAAACATGGCTGGCCGGCTTCTGGAACGAGCCAGCACGTCGAACGGTGCCGGCGTCGCTTACAAAGACGTGGGTGGATTCGAGATCGCTGCCGACCGGTTTAGGAGAACACTACCAGGTTCCAACCTCGGAAGAGCCGAAGAATCGCGCGCCGGCGGGGATGCGCGCTCGATGGAGGCTTTAGTTAACCGGGCTGGTGTGTGCGTCGCTCAAGGTCAGATCTCGATCAAGCTGACCTGTGAAAAACCGCTGTGAGTTCGGTCGAGACCCCATCGCGGTCAGCGGCGTTGGCCGTGGCTGGGTGGGTCGCCTCGGCCATCGGCGCGCGGGGCAGCCGCCTGAGAGAGGACGCTTTCTCTGGGTCGCAGGCGACCGCGCCCGGCAATAATGGTTGAGCGATTGCGATTGCGCTACGCCTCACTCGGTCGCTTTCGGCCAGGTGCGCTTGAAGTCCAGTCCTGCGGGCGAGCTCGCGAGACTGACCCGTGATCGCCGCCGGCGGGCCCCACTCACCGAGTCGAAGCGCGTCGAAAGCAGCACGAGCCGACATGTAGCCCTGGCTTTGCGGATCGCCCTCGACAGTCGTTGCCGATCGGAAATACCAAAAACCCGCCCGATGTCCGGTTCGGAATTCGTGAATAAACCTCGGCGAGTACACGACGAACCGGCGGCCGGATGCTCGGTCGTAGACCATCACGGTACCATTTGGCGCCTTCGTCCCGATATGCAGCAGGGGTAACGCCGACGTTTGGACAGGGTGCAACGTCAAAAGAGCCAGCGCTTGCGCGGAGCGGGGGCATCGAAGAGGTCTCCGCGTCTCCGCCCGCGTGGCGCGGCGGCTCTGAGCTGAGTTCTGCGAATCTTGACTTCGCACTGGAGACGCAGCGTCAGTGGCCATAACCGGTTGCGACTGCGGAGGAGAAACTGGCTTCGGCTTCGGCGTCGCGGACGGGATCGGTATGGGAATCACCAGCGATCGCCCAGTCTGGCCCTGTGCCATCGCAGTCGGCATCGTTGTTGACTCCTCCTCGCTTTTCGCGCCTGGATTTGTAAAACCGCGGCGCCGTACATCACTTGATCCGGCACCGGCGTTGTTTCTCTTTGCCTGACTGCCAGCGCGCACCGTGGCGCACCTCACGCATCGCTGCGATCAGACGTCATGCCGACCAGGAATCATCGGGACGTCACAGCGCATCCCGTTCTGCGACACCGCGCCACTTCCCGCTATCGGAGCCGTAGCGACCAGTGCGAGTCTGCACGCTCGGACGGCACACCTAGCCTAGTCGCCTAGCTCTGGATGCCGGGTCCCGCTGGACCCGACGGCGGGAGCACTGGGTACTCGATCGGCGGCTCATCTCCCGGATAGCTTGGCGGCGGTTCTGGCTCCGGCAGAGGATCGTCGAGTCCCGATACCCTGACTTGCACCGAGGCTGCTGCGGCGAGGCCGCCGAACGACAAGAGCGTTGGGCTGAACTTCCAGCCAAGTGCCTCGACTCCAATCACTGTGTCGAGGGCGCTATTTCTCCGGATCGCCATCGATTGACTCCTGCATCAAGAAGGATTTGTGAAGCTCGAGACCGCGGATCGAAAGGCGGCACGTCAACCCGGTTCATGCCGTTCGCTCGCCCCGGCCCGGTCTCCGCGTTCAAGTCAAACTGTACGCTGTTGAGCTTAACTAGGCAACTATGCCGCGCAAAATTATTATATTTAGCATCTACGGTTAACTAGACTGGTTTGAGTTTTCTTAAAGCATACGTTCTTCTTGAGCGTCTAACCGCACTGAGCGAGTGGCTAATTTGAACGTGCGACACAGTTTCGGTTCGAGACGCCGCGAGAATCGGCGGAAACCCGCGGCGATGTCGGCTGGTGCCAAAATCGCGTTTGGAGCGCCACGTACGGCTGACGATTGGAATTGTTCTGGGCGCACGCCGTGTTCTAGCGTTTTGGGCGCGAACGTCGATCACTTTAGCAAAATTCAGTCCCCGAAATTCACAGGATGGCCAACTGTGCCTCATCCCCGCGAACGTAGAGCCTCGCCTCGTTGCAACGCAGTGCAAAACCAGTCGCGCATCGAGTTCCCAGCACCACAGGCCTGGCGCAGCATCGAAGCGCGCTTAGTGAATATCAGCCGCGGTGGCGCCTTAGTCGACGTCGAGAATCCGCCGCCTATCGGCACGTCCGTCTTCCTGCGGATTGAACACCCGGTCAAGACGGATTGGGTGAGCGCGGCAATCGTTCGCCTCGTTCAAGACCGAAAGATTGCCCTTAATTCTCCACAATCTTGTCCTGATGACTTATTTTTGGCGGGCACGATAGGGATCGACGTCATGTCTCTGATCGGTCGACGGCACCGTGACACGGCGTCCGATGACTAGCGGGTGATGGTACGCGATCCCTGCTGCTGGCGTGGTGCGGATTCGAGCCGAACGGCCTGGCGCAGGCGATCTGTCCTGCCGAGCATGCTGGGCCAACTGGGACGTCTACGAGCATATTGTCCGCGGCCCGCCTAGCCCGAAGTGGTTTGCCGATCCAGCAGGCCGCGGACACCCAGTCCGGAATAGCCCGACCACGTGGGTGGGGTGGAATGGACGACGCTCGGCCGGAATGCCGCATTGGCTTCATCGTGGATGGTCACGGCGCCCTATGGGTTCGGGAAGCGCCACCAGCCGTCTAATGCTGACGGACGCGCGGCCCATCCGTCGGCGCGGTCGGACGTCCGCACTTCCCGCACCAGCCCCTGCCGTGGCAGGACGACGACCACGGCCGAACAAATGATTCGCCGCTTAGCTCGTGATCCCCACTCGTGCAGAGCTTCGTTGGGAAAATTCACGCTGAGCCCTGCGCAGTACGCGAAATCAGCCAAGCGTTTTCCGAACGTGAGATAGGCTTGAGTGGGCTGCACACTCGCCTCGTGTTGGCGACAGCAACTGCTTCTTGCCGGATCGACTCCACGACCTCGATTGGTCGTGAGATTCTGTGAAATCGGCGCGTGTTTGCCCTTCCACGGGGTCGGCGCAACCGGCTCGTGACCGACTCCGAATCTGGGCACAACGCCTACTACTGCCGGTTCTGAGCACGCTCTGAAGTTGCAATACGGGGTAATTTATTCATAGAGCATTATATGAATATTTTTAAATCTCAGTCACATCAGTCAAGCAGATCTGAAGGAACGAGCAGGAAGGCTCGCTGTCGACCGCTGACTGTGGAATTCTTGGAGCGGCGAGCCCTTCAGTCCGTCGGCGGTACGATTCAAGCTTCTCGAGCTGACAACTATTTGGCGAGTTCATTACTCGCAACCCGGGATCGGACCGGATCGAGTTTCACAATGCCGTTGACGACGAACCGCCCCCTCAAATCGATGACGCCGCGTGGGGCCGATTCGCCGCTTGGCAATCAAATCGGTTCGAGAATTTTCCTTTCGCAAGGTCCAACACGGCCAGAAACCGGTCCCGGACAACGCCTCCGCATCGACCTGCGTCACGCCGTCGCCTCGTGTCCGGTCAGACGAATCTCTATCTTGTTTGCGGCCACCTCGGCGTCTTCCTCCTTGCGTACGAAGTAGATCTCGGTCGTCCGGATGTCGGCATGGCCGGCGAATTCCCGCACCTGGCGCATCGTCGCCCCGTTCCTGATCGCATCGTTGATTGCCGAGTCCCTGGCCTGATCGCGTCATCGCGGCGCACCGCCAAGAACCTCATGGTCCATTCGCTCAATCCATGTACCGTCACCGTCGGTGACGGCACAGCGCTTTGTTAGACTTACCCCCGTTGGTTTGGCCAATCGATCGCATTGAACTTCTGGCAGCGAGTTCGTAAACTAAAACTCCGTCGCGTCCCGTGGACGCCAAAGTCCCGTCACCGAGCTGGACTGCTCAATCCGTCGTCGTTTCAACCAAAAGGTAGAAGTCGGACGCAGACTAGAAATCATGTCGAACCCTATCCCATTCAACAAGCCTTTTATTGCTGGCAAAGAGCTCTATTACATTGCGCAGGCGGTCACGCTCGGGAACTTGAGCGGCGACGGCCGGTTCACGCAGCAGTGCTGCGAGGTGCTGGCCGAGCGGTTTGGTGTCGAGAAGGTGCTCATGGTTCCAAGCTGCACGGCCGCCTTGGAGATGGCGGCGATGCTGTTTGGCCTCAAGCCGGGCGACGAGGTCATCGTTCCCTCGTTCACGTTTGTTTCGACGGCCAACGCGTTTGTGCGGCTGGGGGCCAAGCCGGTGTTTGTGGATATCCGCCCCGACACGCTCAACATCGACGACGCGGCGGTCGAAGACGCCATCACCGAGCGCACCCGCGCGATCTTCCCGGTGCATTATGCCGGGGTCGGCTGCGAGATGGACCGGATCATGACGATCGCGCAAAAGTACGGCCTGCTGGTGGCGGAAGATGCCGCGCAGGGGGTGAACGCGTTCTATAGCGGCCGGGCGCTGGGCTCGATTGGAAACCTAGGCTGTTACAGCTTTCACGAGACCAAGAACTACATCTGCGGCGAGGGGGGCGCCCTTTGCATCAACGCCCCGGCGTTTCTCGAGCGGGCCGAGATCATTCGCGACAAGGGGACCAACCGCAGGCAGTTTTTCCGCGGACAGGTTGACAAATACACCTGGGTCGACGTCGGCTCGAGCTACGTGCCCAGCGAGCTGTGCTCGGCCTTCCTGTTTGCACAGCTCGAGATGCTCGACGCGATCAGCGAGCGGCGGCGGGCGATCCACGAGTTTTACCGCACGCGGCTCGAGCCGCTGGCACGCGACGGGCAGATCGCGCTGCCGCATGTACCTGAGGAGTGTGTGAGCAATTACCACCTCTTCTACATTCTGCTGCCCGACGGCAAGGCTCGCGACGAACTATTGGCGCACCTGGCGCAGCAGGGGATTGGAGCGGTGTTTCATTATGTGCCGCTGCACAGCTCGCCGATGGGTCAGACGTTTGGCTATCGTGCGGGAGACTTGCCTGTGACCGAGGACGTGAGCAGCCGGCTGGTTCGGCTGCCGCTGTTCCATGATATCACCGAAGAGGAGCAAGAGCGGGTTGTCGGCCAGGTGCGTGCGTTTCTGGAACGGCGGTCCGCGCGGGCGCGAGTATCGCTGGCCACCGCCGGCACATGATCGCGGCGGCGCTTCCCGGCTCACCGCCGGCCCCGATTCCGGGCTGATGAAAAGTTGACCTCGCAGCAGAGTCCAACCACGGAACCCTCCGACCGACACGGAGGAATAAAACACCTATTCAAACGATCGGTCCGCTGGACCAACCACGGAGTCGACGAAACGACACGAAAAGGGAACAGCGACCAAAGCTGGGCACGGATCGCAACGGAGCATCTACCGCGTTCAATTCTTCGTGCCTTTCGGTTATTTCGTGGTTGAATGATCCGGCGGATAACTCTGATGGGAAGCTGACATGCCGACTGCTCTGAGCTTCACCGCGTATCCCCGCGCGGGCGGTCCGTTCGGCTACGCGCTCGTGCCGTGGGACGCCGAGATTTTCGGGTTCCCGGTTTACGAGCTTCGGATCACCGAGACCCGCGCGGGCGAGATCCTGACGGCCTTACGCGAGTGGTTGGCGAGTCTTCCCGCGCATGACGACTGCCTTGTCTACAGCAAGGTGGCGACGGGCCAGGTTGCGCTTTGGGGCGCGGTTGCGGCGTGCGGGTTTTATCCGGTTGAGACAATCCTTGATCTCTCGAAGCGCCTCGACCGCGAGTCGCCGCCGGCTGCCTGGTTTCATGACCGCCTGGTCCTCCGGCCGGCGACGGCCGCCGACCTGCCCGCAATCGCGGCGATCGCGCGGGACGCGTTTCGAACGGACAGGTTTCATCTCGACCCCAATCTCGACCCAGAGCGGGCTGACGAGCGCTATGAGCGCTGGGCCCGACGTGGTTTCGACGACGGTGAGATCGTTCTGGCTCTCGAGGACCGGCAGGCGCAGCGATTGGTCGGGTTTTATCAGCTTCGCGAGATCGCGCCCGAGACGGTTGATCTGGCGCTTTTGGCAATTGAGCCGCGCGGTCAGCGGTCGGGGCTGGGTGCCGAGATGTCGCGCGCGGCATTCGAGCTGTGCCGTGCGCACGGCTACCAGGCCATTGTGACTCGCGTATCGACCAATAACCTCGCGTCTGTCAATCTGCACATTCGGCTGGGATTCTCGGTTGTGACTGCCGCCATGACGCTGCACTGGTTCCGCCGGAGGAACCGGGCGCAATCATGAGTGAAGGGTGCTCTTGGTCCCCGCGCAGAGAGAGGGGAGGAGGTCGGGATGGACCTCTCGGTCGTCATACCGGTCTATCGATCCGAAGGGTCGCTGCGCGAGCTGGTGCGGCGCCTGCGGGGGGTGCTCGACGAAACCGGGCTCGACTATGAATTGGTATTTATCGAAGACGGCAGCCCCGATGGGTCGTGGGGCGTGCTCGAAGAGCTGCAGTCTGCACATCGCGATCGCATTGCGGCGATTCAACTCATGCGCAATTACGGCCAGCAAAATGCCGTGATGTGCGGACTGCGCCACGCGACGGGGGAGTATGTCGTCACCATGGACGACGACCTTCAGAACCCCCCGGAAGAGATTCCCAAGCTGCTCGAGGCGATCGAGCGCATGCAGCTCGAACTTAGTCTACGGCGCGGCGCCAGAGCGGGAGCACCGCCACTGGCGCAACCTCGGCTCAAGAATCGTTTGGTCGTTCTTTCGGTTCATTTTCCACACCAGGGAGATACCGAGCTCGTTTCGAATCATGCGCCGCGAACTGGTGAAAAGTGTCCGGACGTACGACTTGAATTTCACGTTCCTCGACGGGCTCTTGGCGTGGAACACTGACCGGATCGGCCATGTCGAAGTCGAGCATCATCCGCGATCGACGGGTCGATCGGGGTACAGCGTGTCCAAGCTCGTCGTCCTGGCCTTCAACTTGTTTACCAATTTCTCGCTGATTCCCCTGCAGGTGATTTCGGTCTGCGGGGCCGTGGCGGCGTTTGGGGGCTTTGCGCTGGCGGTTTATTACCTGGTCAAGTACCTCCGGTCGGAGATCACGGTGCCGGGGTATGCGTCGATCATCGTGACGGTGCTGATCATGGGAGGAATTCAACTGCTGGGAATGGGGATCATGGGAGAGTATCTCGGGCGAGTGCTGTTGAATGTCAATCGCAAGCCGCAGTACGTGGCGCGACAGGTGCGCGAGGCGGCGCCGAGGGAGGGTGCGGAACCGGCGCGGGGGAGCGATCGTGGTCAAGAGGCGTAACTTGGGCCCAGAACGGGATTAAGAATAAGAGCATGACGATAATTGAGATTAAGAACAAGAATATGAAGATGGTTAAGATTGTGATTACGATTAAGTTTACGACCGAATCTCGACCGTAACCGCGCGCGGTGGCTCGCGGTCGCATTAGTAATCGTGCTCGCAATTCTAATGGAGTTCGCAATGTTAGTCGTGCTCTTAATTCGGACTCGTAATCCAGAGGGGGCGAATCGGCGCGTTGTAGCAGGCACGCTCCCGCGTGCGGTGGCTGGATTTGGTCGAATGCCGCGGTGGGTTGCAGCCGCGTGGACATGCGGTGCGAGCGGGTCGAGAGTTGCCCAGGTGCGGACATCCTGTGGGTCACCGACGACGGTTCATTTAACCAGCGAAGCGTGCGCCCCAAGGCCCAAGATTTCGGGTCGTCCCGCAAGCTGCGGCGAGTGACGTCTTGCACCAGCCGGTGAATTGAATACGTCGGTGACTCGGTGGCTCGCGTCACCAGCGAATAGGCTTCCAGATCGGCCAGGACGTCGTGGGGATCGGGCGACGAGTCGGCTCCCTCGGCTGGAGCCACGTCGCCCCACGGGCCGCCTCCGGCTGCCAGCAGCGATTCCGGAATCGGGTCGGGCGCGAACCAGGCCAGCAGATTCAATAGTTCGCGGCCGGCGGCGGTGAGCTGGTCGAACGACGTTTGCCAGGTGATGGCGACACTCAAGGGATACTGCATCAGCCGCTTGTCGAACCAGGTCAGCACAAGGTCGTGCTTGCTGCGCCACCGCTCGAGGTATTGCGCGAAGGTGAGCTTGTGCTTCGCGATGTAGGCCCCGGCCTGTTCCAGGGCCAGAGCCAACTGCCCGAGCTCCACCGCCAACTGCTGTGCCTGCTCGGGATCGTCGGCCTGTCTGCGGCTGCGCTTGTCTGTTCGCTCCAGCAAAAACGCCGCCGCGTCGGGCTTTGCCAGCACGTCGAGGGCCAGAGATTCGACGGCGCCCGGCCAGTTACTCAATCGCGATGTAACTAGCACCTGACCGGCTGTCGAGAGCTGCGACCGCAGGTCCTCCACAGCCTGTGCCGCGTCCTCGCTATCGACGTTGTCGCAGATCAGTAACCATCCCGGGTGCTGTTGCAGCCAGCGCAGCACGGCCGCGACTTGCACCTCGGTCTCGCACGCCTCCTTTTCCGGCAGGTCGAGCACGGCCGGCGCACAGAGCGACGCAAGGTTTTGCTGCAAGCCGGCTGGCGAATCGGCTCGAACGAACAAGAGCGCGCTGATGTCGTCGGCATGGCGATGAGCGTATTCGATCGCGGCGCGGGTTTTGCCGATTCCGCCCAGTCCGTAAACCGCCGCAGCGCTGGCGGAAGCCGTGATCGCCGCGAACCGCTGAGGCCCAAGGCGGTCGTCGCGTCCGAGCGCCTCGTGAATCTGCTGCAAGAACGCTTCGCGCCCCTTGAACAACGAGCCGATCGAGGCCAGTGGCAAGTTGCTGGGCTTGTGATCGGGCGGCAGTCCCTCCCACGTAAAGCGCAACTGAGCAAGCTCGGCGCGAAGCTGGTCGGGACTGCCAAACGACCGCCAGTTCTGGTCGCGGATCGCGTCGGCTCGATGGACTAACTGTAATTGCCGGAGTTCATCGCTCTCTGGCTCGTGCTCGTCAAACTTCGTTTGGTCATCGGCCACCAGCAAGTGGACGGGCTTGTCGAGCTCACGAGCGAAGTAATGCTCCCACTGGGTGTAGGAACGCCGGGGCTCATCGGGCGGGCGGTTCGACGGCTCGCGGCCGAAGACGAAGCCGATCAGGCAGATGACCGCATCACAGGCGGCGATACGCTGTTTCAAGTCGACGCTGATCTCGTGGTAGGTCAGGTTGAAGATCGCCTGGTCCTCGACGTCGTAGCCGCGCTGGCGCAGGGTCTGGCTCGCAAGCTCGCGGTAGCTTTTCAGGTCGCGGGAAGTCGCACTGATGAAGAGACGCTTCTTGGGTACGGTGCGCAGAGACAGAAAGATTGGGAGTCGGATCGAGAGCAAGATTAAGAATAAGACGATGATTAAGAGAAAGACTGGGATTACGATTAGGATTACGATTACGATTACGATCAAGACTACATTAGGATGAGGACGTGTCGGCTGCCAATATGAGCGCGCAGAACCAGGCTGGGAAATCGTTGATAATCGCTTCCTTTGGGCTTTTCGTGGGCACGCTCTTCTTGAGAACTGCTCTTGATCGCTGGGCCGCCGTGCGCCGACGACTGTTTTTACACACTCAATGCCGAGCTGGCCGCCAGGGGAGTGGGGACATTTCCGTCGGCGCCCTTGAATCTCTACCCGTCGCTGGTCAGCGTCGTGGGAATGCCGCCTGCGACACCACTCTTGCGGTTACGAGCCGTCGATGCCGTGATGGCGGCCGGTGGGGCGGTGATGCTCTTTGGCTTCCTCAGCCGATGGGCCGGCCCCGCGATCGCGCTGATCATGGCGTCGGGCTGGTCGATCGCCGTCAATCTTCCCATCTTTGTGGAGAGCGGGTTCCGTAATTCGATCGCCGCCGCAACGCTGGTTTACCTGGGCGCACTCTGGTGCCTTTCATCCCAGTCACGCTCGGCGCCGTTCTGGGCCGGGCTCTTGATACCGCTGGCCGTCGCCCTGCGCGAACCGTTTGTCTTCGTCCCGATCGTGTCGCTTTACCTTGCTTTCGCGCTGCACGGGCCCCGCGGTTTGGTCCTCCACCTGGCGGGGCTGGCCGTGGCCGGCACGGGCCTTTTACTCTGGATCATCTGGTTCCGCGGCTCACCCCGCCTGGTCATGGAATACTTCTACGAGCACACCATGTTCTACGAAGGAATCCGCAAGTACTGGGGCCCGAGCCACAACCGGGCGGCGCTGCGCGATGCGACCAGGGCAACCATGTGGCTCTTACCGCCGGCCATGGTCGGACTGGGCCGGCTCGTTGCTCCGGGACGCGAGCAGCGTGCGGCCAAGGGCCTGGCGATCCTCTTGTTCGTGCCGCCACTTCCGGAACCTTTCGCGAAGTTCGCCGTCCCATACCATTGGGCGCAGCTATTGCTCGGCATCGTCTTTCTGGGAGCAATGGGGCTGCGCTGGCTGCCCACGATCGTCGGCCGCGCGCGCCGGCCCCCGGTGGATCGCGCCAGCCGCCTTCATTGCCCTGGCCTGGCTGGTCGGCGAGCTCGACGGCCGTTCGGTCTATCAAGCCTATCGCGACGCGTTTCGCCTCTCGCGCGAATTCGCACCGGTGATGATCTGGGACAACTGGAACGATGCCTCGGTCGATCGCAGCGCCTTTCTCGAGGTGGCAAAATACATCAAAGAAACGACAGCCCGTGATGACCGCATCGTCGTGGGGTTCCAGGGCGAACCGTTCTATGTGCTCTCGGGCCGGAAGCCGCCCTCTGAGCTGGCCACGAATATGGGCATGATGGCGTTCAAGAAATATCCAACGCGGCGGCCCGACGTGGTGGAAGCGCTGCAAAAGAGCCCGCCTCGCCTGGTGATCGATGTCATCGTGTTCGAGACGGATATGCACCAGTTCTGGCCGGATTTCGATCAGCGTTACCACCTCGCCCGGATGTTCCCTCCCAATGAGCTCCAGCATCCGCCATACGGCCAACGAGGAGTCGTGGTGTGGGAGTTGACCCGGCATGCTGGTCGGTGATGAAATGGACTGGCTATCGTGGTGTCTCCGACGGTGAACCTTCTGTTCAGGGCGAATTGGCAGCGGGGTGAATCGCGGGCGGATGGAGCGGATCTGATCGCGGAACGGAAGTCGACTCAGGTGGGAGGAATGCGGTGAAATCGCCGATCTCGATGCTCCAGCGGCTGGCGGCCGAGCCGCCGTTCCGGCTCTTTGCCAAGCACACGCTGGCGCTTCTGCCCTGCTCGGTCGAGACTCGAGCGAAGTGGGACGTCTCCGAGCGGCCGAATTACCTCGTAGGAACCCTGTTCGCCGCCGGCCGAGCCCGCGCCCAGCGGATACCCGAGATCTCCGTGATCGAGTTCGGAGTCGCGGGAGGCAGCGGGCTCCTGACGCTCCAGGCTGAGGCCGAAGCCGTCGAACGAGCGACCGGTGTCGCGATCCGTGTCTACGGCTTCGACGCCGGCCCCGGCGGGTTGCCCAGCTTTTGTGGTGACTATCGCGATCATCCCGACATGTGGCGGCCGGGCGATTATCCCATGGATGTCGACGCGCTAAGGGCCAAGCTCGCACCCGCACCTCGCTCATCCTGGGCGATATTCGCGACACCATCGAGCGGTTCCACGACGAATACGAGCCCAGACCGATCGGGTTTGTGTCAATGGATGTCGACCTTTACTCATCGAGCCCCGCCGCCCTTCGCGTGCTGGAACTCTGCCCTATCCTCCGGCAGGTCGCCATCTATTTTGACGACATCGACCAGACGCCCTGCCACCAGTGGGCCGGAGAACTGCTCGCCATCGACGAGTTCAACCAGAGGCACTCCCATCTCAAGATCGATCGCTGGCGCGGCCTGCGGAACGGCCGGCCGTTCCACGAGATGCCCTGGATCGACCGCATGTTTCTCTGCCACGATCTTGAGTCGATCTCGAGGTGCGACCTGAGCCGACAGGCCCTGCGCCTGCCGCTCCCTCACTGATCGACCCGCTCGGCCGCGGACGGCATCGGGCGGTTCGGGTCGAGGTCCATGATTTTCTGATGGAACCTGAGCGTTCGCACCTGATCGGTGGGAACGCTAATCATGCTCGCAATGAGCTGCCGCCAGTGCGTCAGCTCGCCGTCGTCGATCTCGCCCACAACCCAGACCGTTCGGCGGTATTTCAGAGCGGACTGCAAGACTGCCGGGATCTGGGCCTTCAATGTGTCCACGTGGAACTGGGCGATGCGATGCTTTGTCTCGACCTCCATCGGTTTGCCTGGCGTGCCGAAGGAGAGGACGTCGACGTCGTCCACGACCAGCAGGTCGGAGGTCTGCCAGGGTCAGAGGATGCGCCCGTCGTCGAACTCGGGCTTGTCCCACTGCCCATCCTTGAGCACGGCCTGAAGGAGCTTGGCCAGCGTCGTGTACCGACCGATCCCCATCCGAATCGCAAATTCGGTCCCGATGCCGAAAGCGGCGTGATCGTCGGTGTAGAGGCGACCAACGCCGGGACGGATGCGGAGGAACTCCCCCCCATGCTCGATCAGTTGAACGAGCGCTACGACCGCATGTCGCCTGAGGCACTCGTCGATGGCGGGTTCGCGACCGTGGACACAATCGACCAGGCCGCCGAGCGTGGTGTTACCGTGTACGCCCCGATCAAAGACGAGGAGAAGCAACGGGCAGCGGGGAAAGATCCCCATGCCCCCAAGAAAGGGGACAGCGAACCATTTGCCCAGTGGCGAAGTCGAATGGGAACGGAGGACGCGAAGTTGATCTACCGGCTGCGCTGCCAGACGGCGGAGTGGGTCAACGCGCAATGCCGCAACCGCGGATTCTGGCACACGCCGGTACGCGGTCAGCCGCGCTGTCGCATTGTCGCATTGCTGTTTGCAATTGCCCATAACTTGGTCGTCGCGGAGAGGCTGCGCCCGGTGATGGCCTAGAAGCCGGTCCGAGCCAGACTCTGCGAAAAGTGGTCAAAGTGGGAAGACTAATTCGCGATAATCATAAACTTTGTTGACAATTGGGTCGGGTCGTTGGTCCTGAATGAACCACCGCGGGCCGAACCACAACCCGGTCGGTACAGAGCCGACGATCCGCAAAGCCACGAAAATCTCACGGCCTCTCCGCCCGTGCCCGGACTCGAAGAAATGTTCCCTTTATGCTGCGCACGGAATACACTGGATCATCGGCGAGGCGCCGAGGTCTCACGCCATCAGAGCTGTGCACGCGAATTCGACCTTCATGAGCGCCCGCCACAGATGACCGGATGGCCATCGAATCATCCGTTGAACACGCTAGAACGGAGTCTTATCCTAGTGACGCTCGCAGACGAAGACCTAGTTGGCGGCAGCCGGCAGGTGCGGGCGGACTTCACGGGCTGCGAAATGCAGCTGGAAGTCTTCCGCCGCTTAATCAATGCTCCTGAGGGCGACGCGCTGCCCTCTCTCGCGATTCACGGTGTCGGCGGCTGCGGGAAGACGACGCTGATCGGCAAGCTGGCCGATGAGTTGGATCGCCTCGACCCGCCCATGCCGTACGCGCGGTTCAATTTCGAGAACCGGAAATCTCCGGCCACCGCCGCGAGAGAGGTCTTGCTGCGGCTCCGTAGCAACCTAGAAGACCGGATCGGGCTGACGTTTCCCCGTTTCGATTTACTCATCTGCCTGTTGCTCGCCGCCCAAGGTGGAAGGGCTCCATCCCTCGTGGCGCTGAATCCGAGCCTTAAGAACGCTCTCGACGTTATGATGGATCTCGTCGGTATCTCGTCAAGTGCAACTGGCGTCTTTGTGCAGAGTCACATGCTCGAGTCGAAGGCAATTAAGCAGCTTTTGGCCAAGGCGGCCGCGAGCGAGGATGTTCTCGACCTGCTCCAGGGAGTCCACCGCGATCCGACGCTGCCCGAACAGTTGGTCGACCGATTCGCCGTCGATCTGCTCCAAGGCTTGCCACCGCGATCGGGCAAAGCGTGTCGTGGCGCCCTGTTCTTCAACACGGTCGAGACCCTTTGGATGGAGTCGGACGTCGAACGCGCGGTCTCAGTGCGGGCCCCCGACGAGTGGTTGCGCCGACTCGTCCAGCGGTTGCGGCGGGGTGGAGTCCTGGTCGTGGTCGCTGGGCGCAATAAGTTGCCCTGGGCCGAGGAGGATGCCGAGTGGAACAATGCGAGCGAGACGCTAGCGCTCTGCGGGTTCTCGCGGCATGACGGCAGAATCTACCTGGCGAAGGGGAACGTCGGACCAATGCCCCCGGCTTCGGAGAGCCCGTTGCAAACAGCAATCCTCGACGCCTGCGCGGAGAATCGCGCTACGGATGGCCAACGGACTTATCTTCCGTTCTATCTCGCCCTCTGCGCCAACATCGTCGATAACAACCGCGACAAGAACGGCGGAGCCGACCCGGCGCCGAGCACCTTCATCGGTCTGCCGGGCGAACGAACGGCGCAGGCCCTCGCGCAGAGGTTCCTGCCTCGCTCCCCGACGAGGAATGGAAGATGTGGGTGCACCAGCTTAGTCTCACTCCGTTGTTCGACGAGCGCGCAGCCCTCGCGCTCGACCGGAACTACCATCACAATCTAGGACGGTCTGGCTGGAAGCGGCTGTGTCGCTACCGGTGCATGGAGCGAGAGCCCGATGGGTCTTTTCGTCTGCATAGGGCGATGCGAGATGTTTTGGGCAGGAGCTCGTGCGAGGACGACGCAGACGTAAATCGCTGGTTCCGCGACTACTGGACCACGCGCGACGAGCGGGCGCTGGCGTTCATTCACACCTGGAACCTTGACCCTGCGGGAGCTCTGAATGACTGGCTCGCGCGGTACAAGCCCGCGGTGACAGGTTCCCGAATAGGTGTGGCCATTGATTTGCTTGACGAGTGGTCCGAGGTGTCGCTCGATCGATTCGACCGTCAGCGGTTAGGCGATTTGCTCTTTGCCAGAACTCATGCCGAGCTAGGCATCGCGCTCAGCCGCCTACCGATCACCCCCTGCCAGATCGCCGCAATCGTCCACCTGGAATCGGCACTCCGAGTGTGCAGCGAGTCAGATTTGCCGCTTGAGTGGGCGATGACGCAGAACAATCTAGGCATCATCTACAGGGCACTGCTGACTGGTGATCGCAGCGAGAACTTCAGACGCGCTATCGCCTGCCACACGGCGGCGCTTCGAGTTTACACCGAGTCGGAGTTTCCGGAACAATGGGCGATCACGCAGACCAAGCTGGGCAACGCGTATTGCGAACTGCAAGCCGGCGATCGCGCGGAAATCGTTAGTCACGCGATCCACTACTACACGGCGGCGCTGCGAGTTTACACCGAGTCACGCTCCCCAGCAGACTGGGCGGTGACGCAGATCAAGCTGGGCAACGCGTATTGCGAACTACAGGCTGGCGACCGCTTGGGAAACGTTCGTCACGCCATCTCCTGCTATATGGCGGCGCTGCGAGTTTACACCGAGTCGAACTTCCCGGCAGACTGGGCGATGACGCAGAACAACCTCGGCCTCGCTTGCGCTACGCTAGCGACCGGTGACGGCGGCGAGAACTTGCGCCGAGCCATCTCCTGCCACGAAGCGGCGCTGCGTGTCTACACTGAGTCAGAGTTCCCGGCAGACTGGGCGATGACGCAGAACAACCTCGGCCTCGCCTGCGCTACGCTAGCGACCGGTGACGGCGGCGAGAACTTGCGCCGAGCCATCTCCTGCCACGAAGCAGCGCTGCGTGTCTACACTGAGTCAGAGTTCCCGGACAACTGGGCGATGACTCAGAATCACTTGGGCAACGCCTATGTGAGCCTTCAGTCGGGTGCCCGTGACCAGAATCTCAGCCGCGGAATTGCCTGCTATGAGGCGGCACTCCGGGTCTACACCGAGTCAGACTTCCCGATCCAGTGGGCGATGATACAGAACAATCTCGGCGTGTCTTTCAGAAACTCGGGGCGATCTAATAGATCGGCCGAAGCGTTCGAAGCCGCAGCGCGTGGTTTTGCAAGCGCGGGAAATGCGTCTCTGGCGAGCACGGTGCGTATCGAGGCCGAGCGGTCGCGAGGAATGCAACCTCCCGCGAACGACGTGGTTCGCGCGTACCGAGCCGAGGGAACACCCCGATCACAAGAGTCATAAAAAACACCCGGTGAAACCACATTATCAGAGAATAACACAGCAAGCAGGCCGCGGACACGTCCTAGGGTGGAGGCGGGCGACAGGCTCAGTGATTGCGCGACGGCTTTCGTTCCGCGCCTAATCAACGTGGCCTGCAGATTCACGGTCTTCGTCGTTCGAGGACTCGATTTGCGGAATCGGCAAGCTAGTACTGCAATAGAGACACACCCACAAATATCCGCGGCGGGGGACGATGCAAGTGCACACTTGGGCAAACGACCGCTGACAGCATGAGGTTCGCGCTAGCAGCGGCAGATTTTTCATTATGAGAGGTTTCGTTGTGCGTTAACCGAGCAAACGTATCTAGTGCCGAGAAATCCGCCCGTTTCTCCTGTGTTCGCCTCGACGCCGACCATCCAAACGTCGATGCCGCAGCGAGACTCGTCGGGAACTTAGGAGGCGTTCAAGACGACCGAGTCCTTTGATGTGCCGATCGCTGGGACCGAGCAGAAATCACCGCCATTCTTGAGCAACAGGAGAGCGCGACCGTAGTCTAGGCGTCGATGACCGTCCCAGTCGTCGTCGTCCTCGGTGACAGTCCCGTCGTTGTTGTGGTGAGGGAAGCAAGGAGGGCAACTCACACGCATCACACGCACTTTATATTGTATCTCTTATAATTTAATTTTCTTATTAACTTTTTCCTCATGCGATTAGAATATAGTTCTGCGTGTGATGCGTGTGAGTTGGCTCATTTTTGCCGCAAAATCTGCGAAGTTTGAGGGGTGGCAACCCCGTACTTAAACATGCGATCTTATTAATTAATAACTTTCTCATCGTCTGTACAGGATCGCTGACGGGAGCGACGAAGTTGCCAAGAGTCCCTAAGCCTGCCAACTTCACTGACAACCGGAAGCGAGACGACCCCCCCAAATCACTCTTCGAGCTCCTTCAGCCGCAAACCGACGTACGCCCACTTCATCGTTCCTCTTGAGTCAGCCCCCGCTGCTTCCTGACCAGCTTGGGCAAGACTTGATTCAAATTCTTGAAGAAATGCCCCTCGCCACTGTCCACAACGAACCTGTCAGCACACCAAACTAGATACGATTTCTTCAAGTCGTCACAGAAAACCTGACCTAAATCGTCGTTGACGACGTCGACGCCCGGCAGGTTGCCGGTGTCTAGGGATTGATGGATGACGACTCGATCCTGGAGAAAGCCGAGGGTCTTGCTATTCTCGCGCCTGTAGGAGTTCAAAGTTGCCGCCATTTTCGACTGGATGGTCAACTTGCCAGTCGACCTGAGCCGCGCCAGCCCATCGATCGCCCAGTTGGTGATCCCGCTGACTTCGGCGACGAGCTTCTGGAGCAGCATCGGGTCACGCTTTTCGGGAGGGACCGCCCTCTCAAAGTCGATGAACATCAGCCGTTCGGCGAGCGCCCCGCTGTCGTCGGCGAAGTTGGGCATGGCGTTGCAGCACATCACGAACCGGACTGGCAACCGAGTTGAGACCTTGATCGGGTCGTACTTGTACTCGATCTCCACCAGGTCGTTATCCGAGCGAGTCGGCACTCGAAGCCGCATTTAACGCCCTGGGCTACAACCGAGCCGCGTGAGCCATCACCGGGACTTGCCGGTCAATTGGTTTCTGGACGCTCCAACCTGGGTGATCTGAGACCTCCGGCTTTACCTCACGCCTTTGTCTACGACCGCGGCGCTTGTGTCACCACCGGTCAATTAGTTTCTAAACCCTGAAAATTGCGGACGTGTTTGAGAAAGGAAGACGTCAGGAGCCAATTATGCAAAACGAGCGTGCAAACGAAGTCAATGACGTCAAGCCCACCTCAGTCGCCCACATCGTGGGACAGCGCAGCGTCATGCAGCAAGTCTCAGTGGCTCTGGATGCCGCCCAGATGGACGGGCGACCCTTCGAGCACTCCTTGCTCGTCGGTCCCGCCGGCTTGGGTAAAACTAGCGTGGCTCAAGTTGTCGCCGCCGAAATGGCGGGTGATTACTTCGAGGTCTTGGGGCAATCGATCAAGCACCCGTCCGATCTTCATGCCGTCCTATTGGCAGCAACGGACAGGTCAATCGTCTTTATCGACGAGGCTCACGAGCTTCGCGCCGAGTACCAAACCGCTCTATATCTCGCCCTCGACAAGAAAAGAGTCATCCTCAGCGGCGGAAACAAGAGCGGAACCACGCCGCAAAGCATCCTGCTGGCGGATTTCAGCTTGCTTCTGGCGACGACCGACGAGCATTGCCTGCTCGCGCCGCTCCGTGACCGCATGAGGCTCGTCCTGCGGTTTCAGCATTATGCCGAAGATGAACTCGTCACCGTCCTCAAGCAGCGAAGTCAAGCACTTCGCTGGGTCGTTGATGACGACGTTCTCCCTCGCATTGCCCAGCGTGCGAAGGGCGTTCCGAGGTTGGCGTTGAGGATGCTCCAAAGCTGCTGGCGTGTCGCACGTAGCGAAGGCGAGCATCGCATCATTCCCGACCATCTGACCCGTGCTTGCGATCTGGAGCAGATCGATTCGCTCGGGCTCGGTCCCATCGAGCAGCGATACCTTGCCGCTCTTGCTGATGGGAACAGCCGGTTGAACGTATTGGCGACGATCCTCGGACTGCCGACGCACACAGTCTCTCTGGTCATCGAGCCGTTCATGATCAGGACGGGGCTGATTCTGAAGGATGACCAGGGCAGGCGGCAACTCACGGCGAAAGGGCGAGACCACCTGTCCAATTCATGCTCGGACAGCGGCTAATTGGTATCTGCTTCCTGTCGCATTGTTGTCGCCCGCTCAAACTCGTTGGGAGAAGACGTGAGTGTTCAATTCGTGTAGGAGTCTCGTCAAATGACCGTCCAAATCCAGACCAAATCTGCCGTCTCAGTGAGTGAGATGGCGAAGATGCTCGGCTTCTCAAGAAGCCGTCTCTATCAACTGATCGAGGAGGGCATTTTCCCGCCGCCGATCTATGACGTCTCGACGCGACGCCCTCTATTCGACGAAGGCATGCAAATACTTTGCCTTGAAGCGCGTCGGCGGAACTGCGGCATCAACGGAAAGCCTGTGCTGTTCTATTCTGCCCGGCATGCCCTGGGCGCTCAGACAAAGCCGGTGAAGAAGTCGACTGCCAAGAAGGTGGAGCAGAACCGTCATTCCGACCTCGTCGAGAGCCTCAAAGCCCTGGGGCTTGAGTCGGTGACGGCAGCTCAGGTGGACTCAGCGATCAAGGAGTTGTTCCCCCGAGGAACCCAAGACCGCGACCTCGGTGAAGTCATCCGTTCAGTTTTCTTGTTCCTCAAGCGTCAGAACTCAGCCGATAACCTCGGGCGATAACAGCCCTTATCAGCCGAGTTAGCCCAGGAGATTGTCCAAATGGTGTCTAATTCTTGTCGCGAACGCCGCCAGAATCCGGCTGATAATGTTTTCGGGACCATCGCGGTCGGCGAGGGCGTTGCCGCTCTTGTCGGGCGATACCTCGCCGAGCACGACCTGTCACCGCACAGCCGCCGGGCGATGGCGAACGATCTCCGGAAGTTCGCCCAGTGGTTTGTGGAAGCCAACCGCGAGCCGCTGACCATTAAGAGGGTCACCACCCGCGACATCACCGACTTTAAGGATCACCTGCGTCGCGAGAGGGCACAAGCCGTCGCGACTGTGAACCGCGCTCTTGTCACGTTGCGCGGATTGTTAGGCTGGCTGACCCAGCAGGGACATATCCCCGCGAATCCCGCGAAGGCGGTCAAGGAACTTCGCCAACAGCAGCTTGCGCCCAAAGGGCTAGATCGCAGCCAAGTGCGTCGATTGCTTCGCGAGCTTGAGCTACGGAGCGACGTCCGGGCGAACGCGGTATTCTCGTTCATGCTCTATTGCGGACCGAGGGTCTCTGAGGTCGTAAGCCTCGAACTCCAAGACCTTCTGATGAGCGAGCGCAACGGGGTCGCCATTCTTCGAAGCGCCAAGGGCGGGAAGCAAAGATCGCTCCCGCTGCCCCTGCCGGCACGCAAAGCCCTTCAGGCTTGGCTCGATGTGCGACCCCCGGTGCGCGTTCCAAACGTGTTTCTCGGCGAGCGCGGCAAGCTGACTGACCGAGGCATTCGGAACCTGTGCGACAAGTACGCGGCGATTTGTGGTTTCGAGCTTCACCCGCACTTGTTGAGACACACGATGGCTCACAAATTCCTCGAAGACAACGGCAACAACCTCGTCAGCCTCGCCCAAATCCTTGGGCATGAGAACCTCAACACGACGAAGCGATACGTCCAGCGAACCGAGGTCCAACTTGCCGAGGCAGCGGACAAACTGAGCTACTGAGCCAGTCTCTCAGACAACTCGTCTTAGGACATGCCATACTACAACTTGTAGTAGAACTGTGGTCGCGCGTGGTAATTAGTGCTTGAGCCCTTCGATTGGAAGCCCGGAATCCTTTCCCCTGTGCCTGCGTGGTTCGGAAATTGGTTTCCGACCGACCAAAAGCACCTCACAGGGACCTGGAGATGCCCACAAGCAAAGGATGGTGTCCAAGTTATTAACAACCAAGGTTGGCGCTAGGCGAAAGTTTTCGCGTGAATTAGTGGTCGGACCCTTCACGATCGTGGGACGGGGAGTCTGCTCTCGGGTCGAGTTATTAAGTCGTCGCGCTCGCGAGTCCGCAAGCCAAGGAAGCTGGCTGCGACGCTCGTGCCAGTACTTAGCCGACGTTCCGGCGTTAATTAGTTTCTGAGCCCTTCAGGAAGAGTCGGTGACAGCAGCACCGCATTACTCAACGCGACGTAGTCGCCCTGGCGAAACCACGCGCGAGCCGCCCTGGCAATTCCGGTCCGGCGTCCAGGTAATTAGTGTCCAGACCCTGCTACGGCTTTCGCCGATCATGTTACAAAACTGGAAATCGAATAATTAAATATTAAAACATTAAATTCGGGGGACCCAAAGCGGGCGGCTGGAACGCCACCGTTGCCCTCGTTTAAGACGCCACCTCATTACCCGGATTTCCGGTTAGTCTAAGCCCGCAAGGAGACTGCTCGATGATGGTGCTAATTGAATTGGTCGTGATTCTGTTACTCATCCTGTACTGCATCCTCTGTTGGCTAGCAGAGCGTCTCCGGCTCTTCCACATCTGGCGTGTGAACAGGCGGGCGAGGAAGCAGGCTCTTCGTGATTGGGAGGCTGCTATGAGGACGATCGCACCCTCGGATCAGGAGGAGCCTTCGGTACTCCAGATGCTGTTGGGGGAGCTTGGCGTCGCCAACCTGGTCGTTGTCTGTCTTTTCCTCATTCCGATCGCGATTCTTTGCTACCTCGCGGTCAGATCCTGTAGCCTTTTGGGAGCAATTGCTTCGCGAGCCATTCAACGGCTAGGTCGAATTGCTGTTGCGAGGGAATCATGTAGTGCTTCTGAGTCACGCCACTAGGAGCATTGCCAAGGAAGTAAGTTGCATAGCGATGAAGTGGACCCCAAAAACTGGACAGCAAACGAGGTAAGTTTCGCTAGACGTGGACAGTATGCGCGAACCCCCTGCGGTTGGTGGACCGTGAGTTTTCGAGGCTCTCCTGGAACACCTCCCACGGCGTTCGGTATCCCAGGCCTTGATGCTTGCGCTCGTACGTGTAGAAGTCGAAGTACTGTGTGAGGCCCGTTTCCAGATCGGCGACAAGGTCGTACACCTTGAGGTAAATCTCCTCGTACTTCACGCTACGCCAGAGGCGCTCAATAAACGCGTTGTCCAACGCGCGTCCGCGTCCGTCCATGCTGATTGCCACACCGTGGCTCTGCAGGCGCATCGTGCACGCTTCGCTGGTGTACTGGCTTCCTTGGTCGCTGTTGAAGATATCGGGCCGGTATTGGTCCAGAGCTTCGTCCAGGGCTTCCACGCAGAACGACGTGTCCATCGTGTTGGACAATCGCCAAGCCAGGACATGCCGACTGTACCAATCCATGATCGCCACCAGATACATGAATCCGTTCCTCATCGGCACGTAGGTGATGTCGCTGCACCAGACCTGGTTCGCCCGATCGATTGTCAAGCCGCGCAGCAGGTATGGATACACCTTATGGCCCGGGGCGGGAATCGTCGTTTTTCGCGGGTAAATGGCCTCGATGCCCATCAGCCTCATGAGCCGCTGGATGCGCTTGCGGTTGATGGGACTTCCCTCCTCTCCCAAATGCAGAGCCATCCGCCGGCTGCCATAGAATGGCGTTCGGAGGTGCTGCTCGTCGATCCGACGCATCAGCATCAGGTCCTCTTCAGTCGCCGCGGCCGGCGAGTAGTAGTACGTGCTCCGCGGCAGGCCCAGCAGCTCGCACTGTCGTGCGATGCTGATCCGCGGCTCGGCCGGATCGATCCAGCGGCGTAACTCAGATGCCCCCCTTGGCAAATTTTTTTTTGAGCCAATCCAGCTCGACGTTTAGCCGGCCAATCTGCTCGTAGAGTTCTGCCTGCGAAACAATCTCCTCGGTTCGCCGCTCCGCCCCGTCGAAGACGGTTCCTGCTTCCTCGACGAGTCGCTTCTTCCACTGATGAACCAGCGTGGAATGAATCCCGAACCGCTTAGAGATTTGCCCAAGCGTCTCCCGCTCCTTGATTGCTTCCAGTGCGACGCGCGCCTTGAATCCCGACTCGTACCGCTTCTTGCGCTTGGCCATTGCGTGCCTCCATGCACACGGGTCCTGCCACTGCCAAGCTCTAGCTTAACCTGCTGTCCAGTTTTTGGGGTCCATTTCACGACCATACTCAGGATGATTGTCGAGGGTGCTGGCAGCAGTTTTGCGCAGAAGCTTGGAAGCCTTCCTAATGCCAGTCTTTTTGACAAGATTCACCCACGTAGAATGATGGTTGTCGGCTCGCTTCAAGATTCCATTTTCTAGCCTGGAAGACACCCAGCGATTCCCACGTTCAGTAAGCAAAACGATATCACCAGTTTCTTGGCGGTACTGCTTGAGTAGGTCAAAGGTGCAACGCCAAAGCTTGTAGGTCACAGTCGGGATATCCTTCGACTTGCGGTCTTTGGTCTTAGATCTCCGTCTAGTTATTGTTCCCTTTTTCCAGTCAACTTCGCTTTGGACAAGCTCTGAGATATCGTTTTGGTACATGCCGCAATTGAGCATGAGGAGGATGTGCAGCCGCACTTGACCGCTTGAAGCCTCTAGCAGCTTGTGGATTTCTTCGTGTGTAAAGTTGGGGACAATTGTCGCGTGCTTCTTGAACTTGAACCGCTTGGAATTGATGTTGGATGGCAGGGGAATAAGCTTCTTTTCCGCTAAATATTTAATCAAGGAATGTGCGAAGATTTGCCGCTTGATCCGGCTTTCTACGGCAATTTCGGCTTGAGACAGATGACGCCAATAACCTTCGATGCAGTCTTCGTCAATTGCGTCGATTGTCTTGGGACCGAACCACTGTTGAAAGTGATTTAGGTTCACTCTAGCTGAGTCATATTGGTGTGTCGAAAGATCGCCATTGACTACACGAATTCGCTCATTTTCCAGATAATCTTTAATGCGAATTGCGAGCGTGCGGTCAATATCTTGGTTGGGTTGACCCTCTAGGCGTTCTTGCCACAATTGCGCGTTTCCGAGAAGAATGTCGCGATGCTCGGTAGTGAGCGGATGGTCAAGAAGCATGAGCCGTGTTTTGTCCCACGATGTTTGAAGTGAAGGTTCATCTGATCGCAATTGCTCCTCAATCCCAGGAACAGAGTCAGGATCATGATTCATAGCCCAAGCACGACGTTTGATCAATTCGGCGACGATGGGGTTAACGTTAGCTCCGTCGATTTGTGCACGCTTGGCAAGCCACCATGTATTAGCGGCATCGCGGGAAGCTTCTTTAGTGTCTGGTGTGTTCAATTGGCGGCATGATACGACGTGAAATGGACCCCAAAAACTGGACAGCAGGTTAAGCTAGAGCTTGGCAGTGGCAGGACCCGTGTGCATGGAGGCACGCAATGGCCAAGCGCAAGAAGCGGTACGAGTCGGGATTCAAGGCGCGCGTCGCACTGGAAGCAATCAAGGAGCGGGAGACGCTTGGGCAAATCTCTAAGCGGTTCGGGATTCATTCCACGCTGGTTCATCAGTGGAAGAAGCGACTCGTCGAGGAAGCAGGAACCGTCTTCGACGGGGCGGAGCGGCGAACCGAGGAGATTGTTTCGCAGGCAGAACTCTACGAGCAGATTGGCCGGCTAAACGTCGAGCTGGATTGGCTCAAAAAAAAATTTGCCAAGGGGGGCATCTGAGTTACGCCGCTGGATCGATCCGGCCGAGCCGCGGATCAGCATCGCACGACAGTGCGAGCTGCTGGGCCTGCCGCGGAGCACGTACTACTACTCGCCGGCCGCGGCGACTGAAGAGGACCTGATGCTGATGCGTCGGATCGACGAGCAGCACCTCCGAACGCCATTCTATGGCAGCCGGCGGATGGCTCTGCATTTGGGAGAGGAGGGAAGTCCCATCAACCGCAAGCGCATCCAGCGGCTCATGAGGCTGATGGGCATCGAGGCCATTTACCCGCGAAAAACGACGATTCCCGCCCCGGGCCATAAGGTGTATCCATACCTGCTGCGCGGCTTGACAATCGATCGGGCGAACCAGGTCTGGTGCAGCGACATCACCTACGTGCCGATGAGGAACGGATTCATGTATCTGGTGGCGATCATGGATTGGTACAGTCGGCATGTCCTGGCTTGGCGATTGTCCAACACGATGGACACGTCGTTCTGCGTGGAAGCCCTGGACGAAGCTCTGGACCAATACCGGCCCGATATCTTCAACAGCGACCAAGGAAGCCAGTACACCAGCGAAGCGTGCACGATGCGCCTGCAGAGCCACGGTGTGGCAATCAGCATGGACGGACGCGGACGCGCGTTGGACAACGCGTTTATTGAGCGCCTCTGGCGTAGCGTGAAGTACGAGGAGATTTACCTCAAGGTGTACGACCTTGTCGCCGATCTGGAAACGGGCCTCACACAGTACTTCGACTTCTACACGTACGAGCGCAAGCATCAAGGCCTGGGATACCGAACGCCGTGGGAGGTGTTCCAGGAGAGCCTCGAAAACTCACGGTCCACCAACCGCAGGGGGTTCGCGCATACTGTCCACGTCTAGCGAAACTTACCTCGTTTGCTGTCCAGTTTTTGGGGTCCACTTCAACGTACACTGTCCCGCGATACATCTTTCGCCAGCGGCGTGCCTTTGGTTCCCATGTCATATATTCCGCGTACGCCATTGTTCTGACCCTCTTGTGAGCCCATGAATCGAGAACCACAGTGAGTTATGTTACAGAAATTTGTGATAAAAACGCAAATTGAAAGGCAAGATTATCACAAAAAAGTGAGGACGCCACGGGAAAACCGGGATAACAGCATGCTCGACACGCATGAGGTCACAGGTTCGAGCCCTGTATCGCCCATTCTTACGACATCGGAGTCGGCATGGATTCATAACACGATCTTGAGAGCCTGCCGTCAATCAGTACCGGCTCGGCTCTTCATCGAGGCGCGTTGAGGCGACGGACGTTCCGCTGAAGAAATCTCAGAGGTAGCTCGCGGGCTGGGCACGAGCGTGGCGCCCCCTCGCCGCGTCGAGGTTACGACTGTTCGTGTCATACGCGACTCAGCGCAGTGCGCGAGCTCAAGCAACAATACGATTATCGATGCCAGCTTTGTGAAGACCGGATTGCGCGTCCCGATGGTCGTTTCTACGCAGACGTGCACCACGTTCGACCGCTCGGAGGTGAACATGGAGGGCAAGACACTCCCGACAACATGCTCGTCCTTTGCCCCACCCACCATGCGATATTCGACCTTCGAGTGATAGCATTCCACTCGGCGGGCGTGGTGAAAATCAACGGCGAAGACCGTCCGCTCGTGTCGAGACATCAGCTCGATCCGAAGAACGTTGACTACCACAACGAACTCGTCGGGGGTTCGGGCGAAGATTGTGAGTAACGACCCGCCCTGCGGTGCGCCAACTTTCGCCGCCATTTGGGGGGCGCATTCAGAGCAATCGGCGCGCGCCAAGTAGGCGCGTATCGGCCGGGGAATTGAGCATGAGAGAATCCGCGGGTGCGGCGCAGGAGACAAGATGCAAGTGCAGTGGTAGTATAGCAGACGAAGGAGACGAGTGACCTGAAGCACCCGTCATGCTCGCTTGTTGTTGAGTTGAGGGACCGGATTCATGTCGGTGGCGCAGCCCCTAGAGCGTATCCGCTCGACTCACAGGGACGTCGAGTGCGATCGGGTAGAAGTCGAGCGCTGGCCGCAGAAAGTCTTGCAGTTCATCGCCAACGCTAACGCTCGATTCAAGGCGATCTTAGACGTTGATGCGGAAGTTCAGGCGGGCGTTTTTGCGACTGGGGCAGGCATCGAACTTCAAGATGCTCTTCGTAACCTTTTGCGCGATTGGCTCGACACTTCGGAACTCACCTTGCGTCACGCGGAACGGTTGTGTGAATTCGGCGTCGTTGAAGGCGCTGACGAGCTGAAGCGGCACATCGAGCAGGCAAGGTCGATACTGACGCCGGATGATGTCTATTTCAACGACGACAAGTTGTGGGCCGCTCGCGATGAAGCCATAAAGTCCCGTTGTGCGGGACTGACGGAGCCACTCATCGACGATGAAGGGCACGATTAGGAACGTTCGCACCAAGGAATTCAAGGCTCAATTCGAGCAACTGCCTCTTGGTCGCTCTCCGTCTACACTGCCATGATACTTTCAGGCGTGACCGTGAATACTGGCCTACCACACGGTGCGCGCGAAGTCCGCCCATGCACGGTGAACGCGTTTAGAAGAAATGGCGTGCACCGCGTAGGCGGGCGGGTAAAGCCCTGGCGTCAGCTCCGCCGGCCAGCGCTCCTGGGCATGACATAGTAGGAAAACCCGAGCGCACGCAAAATCCTCGCTTTGCGCCGCAGGCGCGAACGCTTGCGCCGCCGGCGCGAACGCCATGGCTTCAAGACTCTGCTCGCGGTTGCATCTGAGCGGATACCGTTGTATTATATAGCAACGCCGGTGGGTCGCGCTCTTGCGAAGGAACGTCCCCGGGATCGGAGGCTGACATCGTGGCAAGTGATCGAGCGCGCAAGGCCGGTGCATCCGGGTTGACTCCGGCGCAGAGCGCACGCGTGGAAGCGCTGAGGGCAAAACACCAAACTGATGAGGCTCGTGCTGCGGAGACTCGCGTCCGCGAAGCTGTGCAACGCGAGCGAAGTGCCTCGGGAAAGCTCAGAACGACCGGCGATGGCACGACGATGGGTGACCTGGTGACGTTTCGGCGGTTCATCATGCTATTGCGACGGGAACGAGAGCGACTGGGACTTTCCCTGGCTGATGTGGCCGAGCGCGCCGAAATCGACAAGGCGGCCTTGAGCCGGTTGGAGAACGGACAGCACCTGAACCCGACGGTTAACACCCTCGCAAGATACGCGCAGGCACTCGGCAAACGTATCACGTTCGGGCTGAGCGACCCGCTGAAAAATGCTGGCCGAGAGCCGTCTGCCCCAGACTTACAGGTCGCAATCGGGCTCGAAGCGACCGAGGACCGGATGCTTTCGGCTGCTCGCTAGTGCATGAGCATCCCCTTTGACAGCCCCATCGCCCAGCGGTAAACAAGATAGAGATCGGTTTGCTTGATCCCGCCTGCCCGAAGAAAGAACCGCCCTGATCCCGCCCAGCGGTAATCATGGCCGAGATATCCGGGCTCACGATGGACGCCGGCCGGAGCGGCCTACCTGCCTGTGCGTCGCTGACTTCCACCCCCGCACCAAGGTTTCGAGAGGCAACGACTGCAATGCACGAGCGACCCAGACGAGGATTCGCAAAGTCTTCAGTGGTCGGCGCCGCGCTCTTGGCGTGCGTGGCCGTCGCGCCTTCGCTCGCGGCGCCGCCGGCAAAGCTCGAGCTGCACAAGGGAGACCGCATCATCCTGATCGGCAACACGCTCGCCGAGCGGATGCAATACTACGGCCACTTCGAGACGCTCCTCCACGCACGGTTCCCCGACCTCGAGCTCGTCTTCCACAACCTGGGTTACTCGGCCGACGAGGTGGCCTTGCGGCCGCGGCAGGCACACTTCAACGACCACGGCCACACCCTCAAAGACGAGAAGCCCGACGTCGTGATGGCCGCGTTCGGATTCAACGAATCGTTTGCCGGCCCGCGCGGGCTCGAACGCTTCAAGCGAGACCTCGAGAGCTTCTTGAAGACCACAACGTCGACCGCCTACAACGGCAAAGCGCCGCCACGGTTGGTCCTGCTCTCACCGATCGCGCATGAAGACCTCAAGAACCCCCACCTGCCCGACGGCAAGAAGAATAACGAGAACATCAAGCTCTACGCCGGCGCGATGGCCGACGTGGCGGCGAAGTATCCTGTCGCGTATGTCGACCTGTTCACGCCGAGCCAGCGCCTCTACCAGGCCAGCAGTCAGCCGCTCTCGATCAATGGGGTGCATCTCTCCGATTTAGGTTATCGCCAGTTGGCCCCGATCATGGACGAGGCGCTCTTCGGCCCGCCGGCCGCGCCAAGGCAGACTTGAAGGCGCTTTATGCGGCGGTCCAGGAAAAGAACCTGCAGTTCTTCTACGACTACCGCGCCGTCAACGGCTGCTACATCTACGGCGGACGCAAGGCCCCCTTTGGCGTCGTCAACTTTCCGGCCGAGTTTGCCAAGCTCCGCAAGATGATCCAGAAGCGCGAGCGGCGCATCTGGAACATCGCCCAGGGGAAGAGCGTCGCCCCCACGATCGACGACAGCGACACCGGCGATTTCGTCACGGTTGAAAGCAACGTGAAGGCGCCGGTCCGGATCACGACGCCGTCGGAGGAACAGGCGACCTTCACGCTCCCCGCAGGCTACGCGATCAACCTGTATGCCTCGGAGGTCGAGTTCCCCGAGCTCGAGGACCCCGTCGCCATGACGTTCGACGCCAAGGGACGGCTCTGGGTGACGACCATGCCGTCGTACCCGATGTATCTGCCGGGCACCAAGCCCGACGACAAGGTGCTGATCTTCGACGACGCCAACCACGACGGCAAAGCCGACCGGTGCACCGTCTTTGCCGATGGCCTGCACGTGCCCACCGGAATCGAGCTGGGCGACGGCGGCGTGTACATCTCTCAAATGCCGAGCTTGATGTTTCTCAAGGACACCAACGGCGACGATCGCGCCGACACGCGCGAGCTCATTCTGCACGGCTTCGACACCGCCGACTCTCACCATGCGATGCACGCCTTCACGTGGGACCCTGGCGGCGCCCTCCACTGGCAGGAAGGGACGTTTCATTACTCGCAGATCGAGACACCGTACGGTCCGCGGCGGTGCAACGAGGCGGGAGTGTTCCGCTGGGAGCCCAGGACCTGGCGGTTCGACGTATTTGTCTCGTACAGGTTCGCCAATCCCTGGGGCCATTACGTCGACCGCTGGGGCCAGAACTTCGTGGCCGACGCCTCGGGCGGTGCCAATTATTTCGGGACCGCCTTCTCCGGTCAGGTGGTGTATCCCGAAAAACACGGCGGGATGAAGGAGTTCTTCAAGATGCAGTGGCGGCCCACCTGCGGCTGCGAGCTGGTCTATAGCCGTCACTTCCCCGACGACAGCCAGGGCGACTACCTGCTGAACAACGACATCGGCTTTCAAGGCATTTTGCGCTACCGCGTGCGCGAGGCGGGATCGGGCTTTGAAGGCACGCCGATCGAGCCGCTGTTGAAGTCGAGCGACCCAAATTTCCGGCCCGTGGCGCTTCAGTTTGGCCCGGATGGTGCGCTCTACGTCGTCGACTGGTTCAACCCGCTGATCGGTCACATGCAACACTCGCTGCGCGACCCCAAGCGCGACCACACCCACGGCCGGATCTGGCGCATTACCTATCCGTCGCGCCCGCTGGTCGAGGAACCGCAAATCGCCGGGGCGAGCGTCGCCGAGCTGCTTGATCTGCTCAAGTCGTATGAGGATCGCACAAGGTACCGAGCGCGCCGCGAGCTGCGCGAGCGGCCGGTGCAAGAAGTTTTGTCGGACCTGGGCAAGTGGACGGGCGGCCTGAACAAGAGCGACCCGGAATACTGGCGGCAGATGCTCGAGGCGCTCTGGCTGCACCAGAGCTTCGACGACGTCGACTCAGCGTTCTTGAAGGTATTACTCACCTGCCCCGAGCCGTGCGCTCGAGCCGCCGCCACGCGCGTGCTCTGCTACTGGCGCGACCGGGTTGCCGATCCGCTGGATCTCTTGCGCAAGCAGGTCAACGACGAGCACGCGCGGGTTCGTCTCGAAGCGATCCGCGCGCTTTCGTTCTTCGATGGCGAGTCGGCGGCAAAGGCCCAGGAGATCGCGCTCGAGTCGCTCGTGCAGCCGCAGGACGATTACCTGGAATATACGCTCAACGAGACTACCAAGACTCTTGACCGGCGAATCAAGGATTCCAAGAGCGGTCCGTGATAGGGCACCGGGAAGGCGATCAGGATTAGATCCCATGAGCCTGTCCGTGTTTTCTTGTCGAGGCCGAGAAGTCTTGTTTGTGCTCGTGGCATTTTCATCGCTCCAGATCGCCGCGCTCGGCGACGACGGTCCGCTCGTGAAGCTCTTGAAGAGCGGGCGCGTTCCCGAGGCCCGCCAGGGAGCGGTGGTGGAGATGATCGGCAAGCGGGGCACGGTCGACGACCTGACGTATCTCTACGAGCAGGCGCTCTTGCCCACGGGGTTCTCGGCGGCTGTGAAGGCCAAGGCGCTTTTCGCGCTGGCGGAAGCTGCCGAAAACCGCCGGCTTCGTCCGGCGCCGACCTCGACAAGCTCACCGCGATCCTCGAGACCGATGCGGCCGGAACCGACAAGACATTGCAGATCTGCGCGATCAAGCTGGCAGGTCTCTGGAAGATCGAAACCGCCGCCGATGCCCTGCGGGCGATCGCGTTGTCTTCCCATGCCGATCTCGGGCTGCGCGCGGGAGCACTCGATGCGCTCGCCGCGATCGGCGGCTCGGTCGGTCGTTCTCAGATCGAAGCCCTGGCTTCGGACAAACAGCCGGTTGGAACCCGCGTGCTGGCGGTGGCTGCACTCGCCAAGCTCGACGTCGATGCCGCTGCGACACGGGCCGCGGCGATTCTGGCGATCCCACCCGATGGGCAGACCGACTGGAAACCACTCCTGGCCGCGTTCCTCGACCGGCAAGGGGGCGGCGACGTCCTGGCTGCGGCGATCGGCCGGCAATCTTTGCCCGGCGATGCGGCGAAGCTGGCGCTTCGGAGCGTCTATGCCCTCGGCCGATCGGATCAGGCCCTGGTCACGGCACTGGCGCAGCGCAGCCGGAATCTCTACTGACACCAAGCCGCTCACGCCAGGGGAGCTCAATCAGCTCGTTGCGGAGGTGGCCGCCAAGGGAGACCCGACCCGCGGCGAGCAGGTCTTCCGGCGGAGTGACCTGAGTTGCATGAGCTGCCACGCACTCAGCAAAGCCGGCGGCGACGTCGGCCCCGACTTGAGCGCTGTCGGCCAGACCTCGCCGGCCGACTACATCATCAATTCGATCCTGAACCCCGACCAATCGATCAAGGAACAGTATAACACGCTGCTCGTGCAGACCAGCGAGGGCCAGATATTCCAGGGGATCGTCACCGACAAGGACGACCAGCGCATCGTGCTCAAAGAGGCGACGGGTGCGACTCGCGTGGTGCCCGTGGCGTCGGTGGAAGACCAGAAGGCCGGCGGCTCGCTCATGCCCAAAGGCCTGGTGAACCTGATGACCCACTCCGAGTTCGTCGACCTGGTGCGGTTCCTTTCCGAGCTGGGCAAGCCCGGCCCGTATGCGATCCGGTCGATTCCGACCCTGCAGCGCTATCGGGTGCTCAAATCGGTTCCGGAATCGGTGGCGGCGGCTGTCGCCCGACGAAGTACTGGTGCGCAATCAAGTGCTTCGCGCCGAACCCGCTCGCTGGGCGACGGCCTATGCCAGGGTCGCGGGCGCATTGCCGTTTGCCGAGCTAGTCGCGTCGACTGGCAGCAAGGTTCTTTACCTGCAAGGAGAAATCACCGTCTCGGCTGCCGGAGAGATCAAGGTCCAGCTCGATTCGGCGGCGGGCGTTCGTATGTGGATTGACGAAGTTTTGGTTCCGAAAGGGGCCGTGGACGTCGTGACCAAGCTCGATTCGGGTCGGCACACGGTCACGCTCTTCGTCGATACGAATGCGCGGGCGTCTCATGAGATCAAGGTCGAAGTCAGCAAACCGGGCGGTTCGCCGGCCGAATTCACGGTCGTGGGCGGGCGTTAGTCGGCGGTGTGGAGACCTTCGGTCGCGCTCTGGGCGGGGTCAGGAGACCCGCGCCCAACATGCGCGCCCGCGCCCAACACGCGCGCCCGCGCCCGACACGCGCGCCCGCGCCCGACACGCGCGCCCGCGCCCGACACGCGCGCCCCGCGCCGACACGCGCGCCCCGCGCCGAACGCGCGCGCCCGCGCCCAACACGCGCGCCCGCGCCAACACGCGCGCCCCGCGCCCAACCTGCGCGCCCCGCGCCCGACACGCGCGCCCGCGCCCGACACGCGCGCCCGCGCTCGACATGCGCCCCACGCCCGACAACCGCCGGGCGCGCGCCTCACGGTGATTCCGATTCCGATTCTGACTCCGACTTCTGGTCGGGAACCTTGTCGCCGAACATCGCGTCCATCTGGGTCTCGCTACTGATCAGCGCGAAGTTCTCGAATGTTGCCGTGAACGGTTTGGCCGAGATGTTTGAAGCCGAAAGGCCGATTTTCACCTTGGACGGAAGATCGAGCTCGACGGCTTTGATGGGCACAGGCGGAGCGCCCAGGTTCAGGCTGCGCCGCACACCACGCGCCCCTTGCGCCGCATCAATAGCAGGTAAACCGGGCCCTCGCGCACGGGAGGATACGACTGGTTCGCGACGTGCTTTCCATCCTTCACAACCTCGAACAAAACCTTGTGGATCGGTTGCAGGGTTTCGACAGCCACGCCCTGCGATCGCTCGAACCGGACGAAATTGTTTTTATCTTCATAGAGTAGCAAGCCTGCGCCGTTGAAGGTGAACGGGATCTCGTTGCCTTGCCGATCCTTGGGCAGCTTGGTGCCGGGCGACCACTCTCCGGTGACTTCAACCAAGGCGGCGAAGTCGCCCTCGACCTCGATCAGCGACATGGGCGCGTTGTGCAGCGGCTTTGACTTGTTGATGCGGTTGACGACATAAGGAGCGAGCGACCGCACCTTGTTCCCCGGGATTTCGATCTTGATTTTCATGTTGTCTTCGTCTTTGATCAGCTTGCAATCTTTCTCGGGGTCAACGAGCGGGCCCAGCATCGAGAGGGTCTTGCGCTGCAAGGTCCTGAGAATTCTCAGGATCTGGCTCGACACCATCACCCGGCCGGGCTTTTCCGGCAGCTCGATCTCCTTGGGCTTGGAGTAGACGAGATTACCGCGGAGATCGCGGTGAGCGGTCTGGATCAGGATCTTGCGCGCGGCGGCACCTTCGCCCGAGAGCGCGACCTGGATCTGGCCCGACGCCTTGGCGACTTTCGGGTCGCGCGTCAGTTCGACCGCCGTGGTGTTAGGAAGGGGCGGCCAGGTTCCGTCGCTATTGGGGCTGAGCTTGCCCGCCGATGCCGAAGTGGCGTGGATCACGACTCCCTTGACCGCTTGCTTGGGATCGACGATCTGGGCCGTGATCTCGAGGTTGGCGTTTTTGTCCTGAATCGTCTTGAGCGTCAATTCCAAGGCGCCAATTCGGCCGGCCAAGGTTTGGCGCAGCTCCTCGGCGGGGATCGCGAACCCGATGGTATCGACCGCTCCCACCTTGGCGACGGCCACACCGATGAGCTTGCCCGTTTTTTCCTCGACGATCGGTCCGCCGCTGTTGCCCGGCTGAAGCGAGCCGTCGACCTGGAACAAGTCGACGTGGCCAAACGCGTCGGTGACCAACCGCGAGACGCGGCCGCCCGTGATCGAGGCCCGCGGGTTGCCCTCGCTGTCGTTGATCTTGTTGAGCAGGCCCCCCAGCGGGAAACCGGCAGCGGTATAGGTCATGCCCGAGTTGGTCTCTGACTTGACGTTGACGTCGATCGCTTTGGGAGGCTGCTTGACCCCCTTGACCACCAGAATCGCCAGGTCAGTGCTGAACTCGTCGCTGGTGTCGGCCGCCAGGATATCGGCGGGAAGGATTTGCTCCTTGGAAGTTCCCTGCCCGCTGCGAAAGACCGCTTGCAACTCCGGTTTGCTCCCTTTAGGCACGATGCTCGGGGGCAGCTCGTCGAAGTCGACCACGACGACATGCCGATTCGTCGCCAGAAACACGGCGTCGCCCACGACACCAATCACGAAGCCGGTTCCCGAGGCGAGGGTTCTCCCCTTGAGCACGTGTCGGAGATAGACCGTTGCGTCTTCCAACCGACGCACGATCACGTCGCTGTCAACGGGCGTCGCCGGAGCCGGTGCGGGTGTAGAAACGCTTGGCGGCGGCGGCTCGGGCGGCGGCTCGGGATCCGCCTTGGGCGGGTCCACTTGAGCGACCTGCTGCTTCGGATTATTGGCCTCGCGCGACAACATGACGACCAGGATGACGCCGAGCATGACGACGGCGAGCCCGCCAATACCCAGGGCGACGTACGCGATCGGCGATGGTCCGGAGCGCTCACCGCCGGCCGACCGGCCCCCCCGCGGCGCCCGGCGTACGCCCGAGTTGGTGATCTCCGGCAAGGGCTGCACGTTTTCGAGGTCGGCAAACACGCTCGGGGCCGCCGGCGGCCGCTTGGCCGCCGCGGGCTTGTTCGACGTTCCCGAGGGGGGAGCCGGCGCCGCCCCCTTCACGTCGAAGTTTTGACCGCATTTCGGGCAGCGGATTTTCGCCGGCTGCGCGCCGTCGGGGATCGATCCCTTGGCCTGGCAACCCGGGCAGATGACGACCTTCGGCACGGCGCCCTCCTGGAAATGCTGCGCGTCGATTTGATGGCGGAAAAGACTAGATCGAGAGAGCAGTCGGCCCATGCGCGGCCAACCGGCCCTCACTGCCCCTTATTGCACCGACTCGGCCTGGCGAATACAAGCGCTGAAGCGCTCCGCAAAGTTATTTGTCGCCGTTCGCTCCGCGAAACGCCGTTCTTTCGCGGAGCGAAAGACGACTATCAGGGCAGTTTCTCAATCGAAGCCTAGCCCCGAAACTTGGTCTTGGGCCGCTCGCGCACGAGCTGATGAATCGTCTGCATGATGTTGTAGGCCGACAGCTCGCAGAGAAGGTGCGTCACCTGCTCATGCAGCTCGTCAGACAGCTCGGGCTCGACCGCCTTCATGAGCGCCGCCACCCGAACCTCCTGGGCCTCTAGCTCGTGGGCGTCGATCTTGCCGTCGGCCATCGCCTCGAGGAACGTGCCCAGCCGCTTTACGTACTCGTCGATCAGCGGGGCGTCGGTCTTGTCATCCAGCCAGGGAGTGCGGGACTTGCTTCCTGTCTTTGCGCTCATGATGACTGCCTCGGAAAAAGTGGTTTTCTGCGGTTTATTCTTCGATCAGTCGACGAATCTCGGCCATGCGCTCCTGGAGCTTGGCTCGCCCATCGGGCTTGGCAACTCGCGCCCGCCACTCCTTGGGCAGGAACGAGAGCGACGTGCATTCCAGCACGGCGGCCAGCTCTTGCTTTTCCTTTTCAAGGCCCTGCGCCGAGGGGATAAAGTCGCCCAGGGCCGTTTCGAGGTCGGTTCGCTTGATTTCGTCGCGCCCATCGATCAAGGCGCCGCGCTTGGCCGCCAGGACGATGCTCTCGATGTCGGCCCCGCTCAAGCCACGGCCGGCCAGCCCGGTGGGCACGGCGTCCGGGGCCAGGCCGCTTTTGTTCTTCTTGGCCATCGCACGAATCATGAAGGTGATTTCGTCGTCGTCGCTCGGGGCAAAGAGGGGCAAGTGCACCTCGGCGCGTCCCTGCCGTTTCAAGTCGATCGGCAGCAGGTCGGGGCGGCTGGTGAGGAGCATCCAGATAAGCTTGCCGCGGTAGCGCGTGTCGCCCATCTGCGCGGCGATCATCGAGAAGACGCGGCTCGACGTGCCTGAATCGCCGCCGCTTTCGCGGTTGCCCAGCGCCGCGTCGGCCTCGTCGATCACGACGACCACCGGCCCCATGGCGCGCAACACGTTCAAGATCTGTTCCAGGTTGCCCTCGGTTTCGCCGACGTACTTCGAGCGGAAGTTGCGCAGCTTGACGCACGGAATGCCGACCGAGCCGGCGAAGCACTCGGCCAGGTAGGTCTTGCCGGTGCCGACCGGCCCGCAGATCAAGTATCCCATCGGCGCCGCGTCGAGCCGCCCTTTTTGCAAGATAGCCGAGTCGTCGACCAGCCGCTCTTTGACCGCATCATTCCCCACAAAATCGTCAAGCGAATGCGGCGGCTCGACGAACTCGACCAGGCCACGCGCCTGGCTCTCGATGAGCCCTTTTTTGAGTGTCTTCAAGGCCTGGCCGTCGAGCTTCTGGCCTGACTGGGCGGCCCGCGCCAGGAGCCGCTCAAGGTTTACCAGGTTGAGCCCGGCGGTGAGCTCGGCCAATTGCTTGGGCGGAAAGTCGGTCAAATTGCCGATCTTGCCGTCGTGGCTGTCGTACCAGCCGGCGAAGTCCTCGCGCGCTGCGCATCGGGCATGGCCACCCGCAGGGTCGCAACGTGGGCGCTGCCGATCAAGCGGTCGTTGAGCTCCGACAAGTGGTCGCACAAGAGGCAAAACGCAATGTTGTGCCGCTTGATATAGGGGTTCTGCGCCCACGACAAGAGCCGCACCAGCCGTGGCCCCTGCACCGACGCCATCTGGCTCAGCTCGCCGGTGGGGACCAGGTACTGGGCGTGGTCGAGAATGACTCCCAGGCTGATTCGCTTGGCAGGGTCGACCTCAAGCAGAATGCCCTGCACCAGCCGATCGATGAGCGCGAGGATGGCATCGGGGTCGCGCGGCCACGCTTTGGGCTCGCCGATGCGCTCGCCGAGCAGCCCCACCATGCGCCGCAGCCGGTCGCCGTCAGGGCCGGCGGCGACTTGCAGGCCCTGACTCAAGTCGTGCCGCAGCACGACGTCCCAGCTTCCAAAAAGCTGGGTGGCCAGGAAGTCGGTCACGCTGCCGTAAATGCGCTCGCCGGCCTGCTCGCGCGGGATCAGGTCGTGCACGTTGCCGTGGAGCACAAAGAGGCACGTCGTGCCGGCGAAGTACTGTTCGGCAAACTCGCGCGCCCAGTCGGGAAACCAGGGCAATACGCCGCGGGCTTGATCGCCGCGCCGCGCCGGTTCTGTGACGGCGTCAACGGCTGGTTTTGCGCTCTCGACCAAGGCTTGGGCTCCGAGCGGTGCCATTCAAATCTCGGGCAAGGGTTCGAGCGTCTTGGTGGTAGCCGGCCCGAGCTCCTTGGTTGCCTGTGCCGCCTTGGTCGTCTCGGGCGTGGCGAGCCCGTGCGCCACCTCATATTCGCGCAGCGCGTCGTCGGCGAGGGTTTTTTCGACGGCCACCTCGCGCTGGATGTCCTCGAGTCCCTGGCCGGAGAGATCGGCCGCCACGCGCACCCGCGCCCGGTTCTTGTCGATCTGGTCTTGAATCATCTGCTCGGCCTGGCCGAAGTCGGTCGTGACGTTGAAATTGAACTGGTTGGCCAGGGCCGCCATCTCCGACTCGGCCCGGCTCATCTTCAGGTCGGCGTCGTATTGCGAGATCCTGTGTCTGACGTCGTCGAGCTTTTTGACGGCGTGCTGGATCTTGAGCAAGTTGTTCTGGTAAGCCTGCTCGTGGATGGCCAGTTGCTTGGTGTTCTCGGCGAGCTGATCCTGTGCTTTCTTGAGCTCGAGCGCGAACCGCGCGGCCGTTTCGCGGTCGCCGGCGTTCAGATAGGCCTTGACTTTGGCCTCGAGGACGGCGACGTGCTTGCGACTGTCGTCAACCTGCCGTGTCACGCGCTCGACCAGTGCGCGGTATTGCGCCAATCCCTCGCGGCCCTCCTTGATCTGCTCGACCGAGCGGTCGTATTCGTACTGCATTTCAGCGATCGGGTCGTAGCCGCGAATCGCATTGGCCAGCTTGTTGAACTGCGCAGCGACGGCTTTCCAAAGTTTGCCAAGGATCATCGTATCAGCTCGCCTGAAGTGAGGGCCGAATGGATCGTCTCGCGACGGACAACCAACGATCGTAGCCGACCTGGCGGGCCGTCGCCACTCTCAACTGGCGATTACCAGCTTCCGCCGGCGGCATCATCGGAGACGGGTTCGGCGGCGTCTTCGGACCAGGAGCCGCCCGCCGCGGCGGGCTCGGAGTAATCGGTCGATGCGCCGGCGGCGCGTTCGAGGATGACCGCGGCGGCCGCGGTGGCGGCGGCGGCGCCGAAGCTGACCCCGTTCCACGGCGGGGACGCCATTTGAACAGAGCGGCGCCGCTCCATCGCCTGGACGTTCATCTGGCGGAAGAACGCTTCCTGCATTGCCGCGTAGTAAATCTCCCGTGCCCGTTGCATCGCGCCCCCTGCCTGCCGGATCGACTGCTCGTAACTCTGGTTCTGCAGGAGTTGCTGGGCCTGGTCGACTGCAGCCTCGGGGGCCGACGTGTCGACCATGAGGCCCGCCGAGCTATAGCTGCGCGCCTGGCTGATGGCGCTCATGGCCTGGTTGATCTCGGTTTGGGCCTGGGAGGCCAGGCGGATGTCTTCGCGAGCGAGCTCCTCCGACGTGGCGAGGTCGCCGGCCGCGCCGCGCACCTGTTCGAGCAGGGCGCCGGAACGGCCGCGGGGCTCGTTCATTTCGGCGGCCACGCGGTCGAGGGCGTCGGCCGCGGCCTGGTAGTGCTGGTTCGCCGCCAGGCGATCTTCCTCGTGGCTGGCCAGGAAGGCATAGACCCGGCTGGCAGTCGCCCTGACTTGTTCGAATTCCTGGGTCGAGCGCCTGGTAATTCCGCACGTCGTCTTCGGCTTGCGACTGGGCGATCGCCAGGTCTTCGGCGGCTTCGGCGAGGCGCTTGCGCAGGGTGGGCCAATCGGGGCGCTCTGCACTCGAGCCGGTGGCGACCTCGTCGCGCAGCCGCCGGGCGTTTTCGAGGCTCTGCCGCGCGACGTCGCTAATGACCGCGTCGTTCTGGCGGATCAAGAGCTCCACCTGCCGCTCGCGGCCGGCTAGCTCTTCGCTTTGCTGGCGGCAGTCATTGCGCACGCCGATCAGTCCGCTTAATTGCTCGCCCAGGCCCGACATCAGCCGCAGCACAATCTGCTGTTGCCGCGCCAGCTCTTCAAGTTGGGCGGCCCCTCTCAAGTACTCCTGGCGACTGGATGTTGCCGACGCGGCGGCCTGCTCGGCCTGGCGATCGAAGGTCGCCAGGAGCGATTGCGCCTGTTCGAAGTTGCGCGCGACGGCCTGCCACGACGGCCGGGCAAAATCGCGCTCGAGCTCCGTCTGGTATTTCTCGGCCTGCGGCATCGCGGCGCGCAGGCGCTCGGTCTCTCGCGCCGAGCGACCAGCTCGCGTTCGCAGGCGGACCTGGCTTTCTGCACCTTGTCGATCGTAGCCTGGCCTTCGGCGGCCGCCGCCTTGGCCGCGTCGAGCTCGCGGGACGCGGCATCCGGATCGCCGGCCTTGAGCTGGGTCATCGTGGCGGCGAAGGCCGTTTCGGCCTGCGCGACCGCCGGGTCGGGGTTGCCTCCCTCTTCGAGCAGGCGCAAGCCCTGCGCCCGGTGCGTCGCCGCCTGGCGCTTGATCGCCTCGAGCGATGTTTTCAGCCTCTGAGCGTCGCCGGCCAGAATGACGACGCGACTGATCCTCTTGGCCAGTCCCTCCGAGCGTACCTTGAGCTGCTCTACAAGCGTTTTGGTTCCAACGGGGTCGGCGGCCAACTGGGCGCTGGCCTGTGACGTCGCGGCGGCGACGGCCCCCTGCTCTTCCTGATAGGGCCCCTGCGGTAGACTCAGCTTGGCGATCTCGTCGAGTCCTGCGTCGGTCTTCTTGCGGTCGGCTGCCAGGCCGTTGAACGCAGCACGGGCCTCCTGGTGCGCACGATCGAGCACATCGACCTCTTGCGCGATGGCCTGGGCCTGCTTCTCGATCTGCTCGAAGGATCCTTGCTTGTTGATGAGCTCTTCGGCCTCGCCGAGCGTCTTTTGCGAGAGCGGCGAGGCGGCACCGCGCTGCCAGTTTCTGGGCTTTCTCGAGCACCTCCATGACTTGCAGCCAGCCGTCCCAAAGCCCTCCCAGCTTTTGGTTGCTCGCGTCGTAGCGCGCCGAAAGTCTCGCCGGCCATCGGCTGGGTGAAGCCGGCGGCGGTGGGCAGCAGCTTGAGCCGTTCCTTGAGGCCGTCGAGCCGATCCATGACGTCGACGGCCTTCGACTTGATCTCTTTGAGCCGGCCGGCGACCCGGCGCTGCGCGCGGCGATGCAAGATCCACACCCAGGCCGCGACGGCCAGCCCAAGTGCAGCGATGGGTATCCAGATCACCAGCACGGCCCACCATTCCGACGACGCTTGCTTGACAGGCTGCGGAAGAGCGACCGTCGTGCTGGGCTCGCTCTCAACGATGTCGACGGGCTCGTCGAGTGCGGGCACGGTCGCTTTGGCCGGCGTCTTCGAGACGTTCGACGGCGGCGCCTTTGTGGCGGCCGGCTTGGACGACTCGACCTTCCTCTGGGCATAGGCGGTGTCGTTGTCGCCGCGCTTGGCGATCCAGTCGTTGGTGTCGTTCAAGAGTGTGGCGATCGCTTCGCGGTAATTGCCCTCGCGCGCAAGCTCGCGGAACGCGGGAATCAACTCCCTTTGAATCGTCCTGGGGTCGAGGCCGAATCAATTGCGCAGCGTGGGCCCCGCGAGCAAGGCGACCTGCCTGGTCTCGATGGCGACCACGACCAGGACCGACCGATCGGGCTTGAACGCAGGCCTGCTCTGGGCTCCCTGGGCACGCCAGGCGTCGAACAGGTCGTCAACATAACGCACCGCGGCGCACTCGGCCGCTGCCGGCCGACTTGACGACGACGACGTAATACGACTGCGGCGACGACTTCTCGAGCCGCGTGATCTGGGCCTTCAAGTCCTGGAACGTGTCGGGCACGCCAAGGGCGATGACGCGCACACCGGTATAGCCGGGTAAGGGCGTTCGCTCCTGAGCCTGGGCCGTGGCACCGAGTAAGACCAGCGAGCCGGCGACAACGGCCGGCAGCTTGGAACGGAGCGCTCTACTAGCCATGGCGATATGCTCGATTTCGATCTGGCTGCCGCCCGCAGTCGTCCGTCGTCCTCCGCTTCCCCGATTCCGTTCAGGTCGCCGCGTCGTTCACGATCATAGCAATGGCGCGGCGGCGCCGCCACGCGACCGTGCCTGCTACGTGCCGTCGCCCGCTCGCCCGGCATTTCCACCGGACCGCGGCGGCAAGGACACCGTCTTGATTTGGAGCGAGGAATCCCCAACAATTCGGTATCAATGAACGGCGATGGGGTTCGCCAACAACCGCCGCACTCGCGGCTGATGACCCCTTGCGGAGTGAGGTTCTTCGCACGGGGTGCCCGACCAAAGAAGCCCCCGAGAATCCTCTCGGGGGCTTTTTTCGTTGCTAGAAGAGCGACGAAAGGCCCTTGGGCACATTCTAGGAGCGATCGACGCCATGGCTCTATTCAACGGACCTCAAAGCCGGGCGATTCTCTGCGGCTACCTGGATATTCATCGCAGGATGGCAGCCCTCGAGGCCCTGTTGAACGCCGACCCCAGGTCGTCGGCCTTCTCGTCGCAGGTCAACGACCTGGCGCCGACCGAGGCCAGAGTCGTCCGGGATTATTTTGCCGCGAATCCGCAGTGCGATGCTGGCCCACCTTGACGAATGCGCGATCGACCTGGACGTTCGCCCGACGAGCCTCCGCTGGGCACTCCAGACCGGGCTCACCTTCATCAGCATTACTGCCGAGGAGCTGCGGCCGGCCAAACTGAGCGGATACGGCGAGCTTGACCCGCGGGGCCGTTCACTCTCGATCAAGGCCTACGAGGACCTCGAGCGGCTGATCGATCAGGTCGCGGCCTATCTCCGCCAGGGGCTTGGTCGCGACCTGCAAGGCCGCTTGAAGCGCCTCGACGAGGCCCGAGCCGACGTGGATATCCTCGCCAAGCTCGAGCAGGTCATCGCGCGGTGGCAGCTCGTCGAATTCCGGCCACCGCTCGAGATGATCGTCGACCGATTGGAGAGCCCGCGTTTCGAGGTCGCGCTGTTCGGCGCGTAAGCTGCGGCAAGTCGTCTCTTCTCAATCGTATCGCCGGCATGGATGCTCTGCCGGTCGGCGTAACTCCCGTGACGGCCGTGCCCACGTGGCTGATTGCCGGCGAGAAGGCGGCGGCGGTTGTGTCGTTCGCGCAATCCGGGCCGCGCACGATAGTGCTCGAGGATCTCTGGCAATATGCCTCCGAGGAAGGCAATCGCGGCAACGAGAAGCATGTCACCGGGATCGTGGTCAAGCTGCCGTCTAAGCGCCTCCGCGCGGGTGTCGCCTTTGTGGACACGCCGGGCATCGGATCGCTCGCCCGGTCGGGCGGGGCTGAAACGCTCGCGTACCTGCCGCGCTGCGACCTGGGAGTGGTGCTCGTTGACGCGGCCTCCACGCTTGATCGGGAAGACCTGGCGCTCATCCGTTCGCTCTATGAAGCGGCGATCCCGGCGATGGTGCTTCTCAGCAAGGCCGACCTGCTGGCGCCGGCCGATCGAGGACGGATGATCGACTACATTCAGGCGGAAGTCCACCGCGAGCTGGGGCTCGACTTGGCGGTTTATCCCGTGAGCAGCGTAATTGCTCACGAATCTTCGCTCTGTGCTTGGTTCGACGAACAACTGACTCCGCTGCTCGAGGGTCACCGGGCCCTTGCCGAAGCCTCGCTCCGGCGGAAAACCGCCCATCTGCGCAACTCGGTCATCGCGACCCTGGAGACCCTGCGTGCCAGGTCGCGGCGCGGCGGTTCCGAAGCCGGTGTCGACGTGGGCGCGGCGCAGCAGATTCTCGACCTGGCCGATGCTGCAATCCGGCGTGTCCGCGAGCGATCGTCAAGTTGGTGGGAGGGTCGCCGGGGCCTCGCCGAGGCGTTGCCCCGATTGGCTGCGCGCGATCGTGTCGGCTCCGCGTACCGACGATCGCATCGACGCGACCAGTGTGCTCGAGCGCGTTCTGCTCGAGCGCGGCCGCGAGGCCCATGACGTCGTGTCGGGGCTGCGAGAAACGCTGGCGGCAACGCTCGAGCGGCTTTCGGGAATTGCGCCCTTGGCGCGGGCCGACGTGGCGGCCGTCCAGGGCTTCCACGCAGGCGGGCTGCCCGCGATCGTTCTGGACGGGCCGCGCGGCGACGTGCCCGTTTCCCGACCCTGGTGGTTTGCTGTCGCTCCGCGGCTGGCTGCGCTGGCCGTGGAACGCGCGATCCGCGACCGCTCGGGGCACGCGATCGCCGAGGCCGTCGATTTCCACGACCGGCAGCTCGAGTCGTGGCTGAAGGTCAAGATCGCGCGGCTACTGGAGCTCTACGAATCGGAAGCGGGGGCGTTTCGCGAGCAGGTCCGGCGGCTCGCGACCGGGCCCGATGGCGAGGGAAGCACCCCGGGCGACCTCGCGCTCGAGGCCGAGTTACGCACGCTGCGCGGCACCGCAGAGGCTCACATGCAGCCCGTGCCGGCACAACCGAAACCAGCGGCGATGGCCGAAGATTAGGTCGTGATGAAGCGGGCTGGCCGGCCGCCCCAGCCCGCTGTCAAGTTGGCGTCGGTGCTCAATGAGGCGTTTCCGGGGAAATACCTCGAGCGGTGCCGCTGGTCCAGTTCCTGGCGTTGAAAGCGCATCACGATTCCCAAGCCGACGCAGCAAGGGCACTGTGTTGGCATCGGCGGCGGACCCGTGGGACCGAGCAGGAACTCAGCAGTACGATTGAGCAAATCGGGGGAGACACCACCGCAGGCATCGATCCCGGCGTCTTCTTGGATGCTCGCTCTTGAGGCCACACGCTACCGGCAATCTGATACCGGAATCGGTGCCCTATGGTTCGGCGACCAGTGTGCCGCAGCCCTAGCACAGGCCGGACTTTCGAGCACCTTGGCAATCCCCGGAAAGTGTGCTAGGCTGAGAAGCGAAGGAGAAACAATGCTATGACCATCCATTTACCTCCGGATATTGAAAGCTCGATCCAGGACGCTGTTCATAGCGGGCATTTCGCATCGGTCGATGACGCCATGACCGAAGCCGCGTCCCTGCTCCTTGAGCGGCTCAAGGAGCAGCAGACCAAGGCCAAGCAGCCCGAGGCCGCCCTGACGCACAAGCCGATCTGGGAGGTGGTGGACGACCTGCGTAAGGCGATCCCCCCCGAGGAGTTCGCCAAACTGCCTAAAGACGGAGCGGAGCAGCTCGACCATTATCTCTACGGATCACCCAAGCGGCCAACCGCATGAGGCAAGTCTTCGCCGACGCCCATTATTGGATAATCACTTCACGCAGGAAGGTTTCACCCTCCTGCTCTGACCGGCCCCCCCAATCGCCGCTAGACCCCCGTGCTGAAAAGCTGTCTCATAAAGGGCGTTATGGGATATAAAACCCATCGTTGCCTTACATCCGAGCCTGCCCGCAATGCCCCCGCATGCCGCACGGGCGGCACTGGCTGGGTTTTGGATTGACCACGATCGGCACCGTAACCGCCGCCCTCGCCGCCCGAATCTGCCCGATCAGGTTGAGCACCCAGGCCCGCAGTTCATCGGTACACTGAACCATTGCCTGCATTGATGTGTCTGACTGAAATATCGCCTTAGTAACCACGCAAGGACACCGCGTTGCCCGTGTTTTACTGTCACTCCCCACATATCTGGTTGCTGGCACGCGAGGCCCGAATCCGAGCCGCCGGTGTAGTTGCTGCCAATGCCGAATCCCCTGCCGTCGATGCTATCGCGGCGATCATCCTCGCGGCAGCAGCGTCCGAGGGTTTCATCAACGAGCTTGGAACGCTGTGTACTAACACGCGGCCTGATTCCCTAACAACGTAACAAACGCCACCCTCTGAAGTGAAGTCATTGATCGCAGTCTGTACGTGGGAATCAAGCGCCTTATGTTCGCACAGTGTGGTTTTGGCAGTCGCATCATCGTTAAACGCTGTCGCAGCAGTGGCCTTTGTAAGGAGCAGCAGGAGCCTGTTGTACAAGACTATAAAATAATATGAATAAACCATTTCTGGTAACACGGCTGCTAACGCAGCACAGAAGACCTCCACTCGTTTGTCCTGCCCTTTGTTCCAACCAGCGACGGCAGAGCTGCCGACCCAGCACGTGCTTGAACAATTACCGGCAACGCTTTAACCAGTTCGTGACCTCACTGACTATCTGCTGCCTTGACGCTTGGTGTTCCAACGTTTGAACGTTGAGATTGCAGTCCTTTTACTAGCTGCATGAGTCGTTCAATGGCCTCTCCCCTGCTATCCAACTTTGCTTTGAGTTCGGTCTCACGGCGAGCAGCTCGGCGATCTTGCACTATTAGCCCGGCACAAAGGGCCGCGATCACGATCAGCAGCATCAGCGTGCTTAGCCGGATTCGTCTCATGGCATCGCCTCGCATGGGACATGACTGCGTGTAATTTCATCGCCGGAGCCTACCCCATCCCTGGGGGGAAACAAAGGGAGTTATGTTACTCCAATCGGTACGGAGACCACCACACGGGCACGGAGCTGGTTAAGGCGTCGAACCGTCAACGAGCGTTAACCACTCGCCGAAGCAGCTTCACCCTGCCCGGCGTCATCGCCAATGAGGGCGACAAGGCCGCCGAGCGGTTCTTCACCTTCTTCACCGACCAGATTCCCAACGCCAACACGCGGACGGCGTACTACCGCAACGTCATGCGGTTTTTCGCCTGGACCGATAAAAAGCGGCTGAGCCTGGACGCCATCAGGAGCTATCACGTGTCCGGCTACCTCGCCGAGCTCACGCTGACCGGCAAGGAAACTCGGGCCAGTACGCCGACCGTCAAGCAGCACCTGGCCAGCTTGCGGATGCTGTTCGACTGGCTGATTACCGGGCAAGTGATCGACGCCAACCCAGCCGCCGCCGTGCGGGCGGCCAAGCATGTCGTCAAAAAGGGCAAAACGCCCGTGCTCAAAGCCGACGAGGCGAGAGAGCTGCTCGACAGCATCCCGCTCAAGATCGGCCCGGAACCGAAGGAGGGAGAGGAAGATAACCGGCCGCCCAGCCTGATCGGCCTGCGCGACCGGGCACTGATCGCCGTCATGGTGTTCAGCTTCGCCCGCATCACCGCCGCCCTCGGCATGAAGGTCGAGGATTGTTACACCGAAGGCAGGCGGGCGTGGTTTCGCCTGCATGAGAAAGGCGGCAAGCGTCACGAGGTGCCCGCCCACCACAACGCCGAGGATTACCTGGATGCCTACATCGCGGCCGCAGGCATCGTCGGAGAGAAGAAGACGCCCCTCTTCCGCTCCATCGACCGCCACCGCCGCTTAACGGATCGGCCTATGCACCGCATCGATGCCTGGCGGATGATCAAACGCCGGGCCAAGGCCATCGGCCTGCCGGAAGAAATCTGCAACCATACCTTCCGGGCCACCGGCATTACCGCTTACCTTGAGAACGGTGGCACTATCGAGCACGCCCAGCAGATCGCCAACCACGAATCGCCCAAGACTACTAAGCTATATGATCGTACCAGCGATCAAATCACCCTCGACGAGGTGGAGAAGATTGTCATTTGAGCATCAGATGAGCCCCCAATGACATATAGCTTTGCTTTCATCATCCCTGATTCACTCGATTTGAGCACTGTCGCGGCCGCGTACGTTCGCACAGCGTTTATCCTGCGATTGCCCTTCCGAGTACGCACCGGAGTGCTGTTTCGATTGACGCTTGATTCCTCTTTTGAAGTAGTCTTCCGCAACAGCTTAGATATTCCACACACAACTACGTCCAACGATGTGTTTAAGCTTACGTGGGTCGGCAGCAAAGTTCGCCCGAAGCAGGATTTTCTAACGGAAGTCATGATTGTCGATCGGCATCCCTCCGTCGATGATGCCGCTGCGAAACGAATTGCCGAATGTTTCCAACAGGGAGATAGCGAGGCTTTGCCCGGCCACGATAAGAGGCTATTTCGAGCTTTCGAGGCATTGAATGATGCTATTGTTGCCTATCATTCCGCGACAAACTCCCTTTTCGGCGGCTATCATGTTGAGCGACTTACCACACGGGAATTCGTGGAGCGTGTCCGTTACGTCCACACCGTACTGTCACCACCAGATTATGTGTTCTCGGATCAAGATATCCATGACATCTTTAACGCTCGCCCTGAACGGGAATTCACGCAGATCGGCGGGCAATTTGCCCTTGAGCTTGCCGACTATCCACTCGAGACGATCGCCTCAATCCAAGAATATGTGAAGTCTCATCGCCAATTTCTCTTCTACCAGTTTGCTCTTGATGCGAAGTCCAAGATGGTAGAGATGGATTATGTGTCCGCAATCATATTCGCTGCTGTTGCTCTTGAAGGAGCACACGCCGTTTTGCTTCAAACCTGCTTGGACCGAATTATGGGCGGAACCGTCTCCAACCCCGACGAGCGTGCAAAGCTAGTAGAGGAAAAAGCAAATAAACTTCTTATTGAGGTGGGATTCGCGGAGATGGTCGAAATTACTGGGACCGAGCAGAATTTCAGGGCCGTTTTTGCGCATAGTGACAGCGCCACTCGAGAGAGCGTCGGTCGTGCTGTCTGGTTTAAAACGCCGGGAGAAAGCCGTTTTGCTCTCTGTCTTGTTCCGGCGCAACGCGCTAGACTAGCGCGCTAGCGTCTCATTCGCGTTTTGGTAGGGCCCGAGGAGAATGCGCTCACATTCTCCCCGAGCTTTTCCCGTGGGAGTAGCACCTCCCGTGGGCACTCGCCAGGGTACGGGAAAGCACGGCGGTTCGGCCAGAGGGCGCCGACCGCGCTGGCGGACGTGCCTGCGCAAAGGATGCGGACGTAAGTACCAGCCGCGAAGTTGGAACCAGCGCTACTGCCAGAACCCGGTATGCCTGCGGCTGGTCCGCCAGTGGCAGGCGGCGCGGCGTCAGGCCAAACGCCGCCGAGACGCGGCGGTCAAAGCCCAGCATGCTCAGGCTCAACATGCGCGCCGCCTGAGAGCCAAAGCCGCGTCCCAGGCTGGCCGGATACCGGTGCTTACGTCGGCGCGTGGTCACGCAGCACAATCTTTTTTTCTCTTCCCTTATGCGACCGGCCAGGCTGCCACGAACCGCCTGTGAGCTCCCTGCGCAACCCGGCACGTTTCTGTTGCCCTGCCTGCCGTCAGGCCGTTCGCAATGTCCAGGATCGTGAACGCAAGTGGCTCTCGCGCGGCACCTTGGATGGCCGGAAGAAGCGGGCCTACGAGTACCAAGCCACTCGCTTGAACCGGTCCCACCACCAACCCAACACGTTCGCTCCCCCACCACGCCCGCCGCCTGGTGAGATTCCCCCAGAGCCATGCGCCGGTCGTCAATTATCGCGTGACCCCAGCGCGGCTCATTAGCTTGGGCTACCGGCTCAATCCGCTCTCAGGAGCCCAAGCATGATCCCCAAACGCATTCTCGTTCCTACACGACTGCGGCGTCCGCCCACCACCGGTTGGTCCTGGGTCGACCGTCGCTTCGTGCACGAGCACGCCGCGCGTCTGTCGTGCGATGCCGTGCTGTTGTACTTCGTCCTGTCCGCAGTCGCCGACAGGAACGGGTTGTCGTTCTATGGCGACAGTACGCTGGCCGCCTTGGTGCGGACATCCCTGCCGGCCTTCGTTTCTGCCCGGGACGAGTTGTTGGCCTACGATCTGATTGCCCACGAGGGCGCTTAACCCAGGTTCTTTCCCTGCCGCCGTGCGTCCAACACCGTCGCTCTGAGTCGGGTCACGGGCCAATGCTTCTGGGCGAGGTCTTGCGTCAGGCCCTTGCAGCGACAAGCCCAGACCAGGAAGGGAGCTCGCCGTGAACGTCGCCTTGTGGGCTGAAATCCGCCGCCTGGCGGAGATCGAGAAGCTTTCCGGCTGGGCCATTTCACGCCGGCTGCACTGCTCGCGGCACACGGTGGCTGTTGCGCTCACACTCGATCAGCCTCCCACGCGCGAAGTCTCCCACCGCACCAGCCTCTTGGACCCGCACAGGACCAAGATCGACGCGCTGTTGGCCCGGAGTCCTGAACTGTCGGCGGTGCGCATCCGCGAGCAGATCGCCCGCGGTCCCGATGGCTACGCCGGCAGCGCGTCCACGGTGCGCCGCTACCTGCGTGCGGTTCGTCCTGTACACGGGCGTGTCTACCAGGAAGTGCATTACGAGCCGGCCCAGGCCATGCAGGTGGATTGGGGCGAATGCGGCCGCGTGCAGTTCGGTGCCACCACGCGCAAGGTTTCAGTGTTCGTAGCCGTGCTCTGCTACAGCCGGTTGATCTTCATCGAGTTCGCGCTCTCGCAGCGCAAGGCGGAGTTCTATCGCGGGATCGTGCATGCGCTGGAGTTCTTCGGTGGCAGTCCCCGCGCCGTGATCTTTGACAACCTGAAGGCCGCTGTGCTCAATGGCTCGGGTCGCGCCGCCTGTTTCCATCCCGAGTTCCTGGCGCTATGCGGCACCTACTGCTTGCAGCCGATTGCCTGCGAACGGCGCGACCCGGAATCAAAAGGGATCGCCGAGGGCGGTGTGCGCTATGTGAAGCACAACGCCTTGGCTGGACGCGCCGACGAATTGACTTGCTTCGACGACTACCTGGAGCTGGCACCTCTGTGGCGCGACCACGTGGCCAACCTGCGGGTGCATGAGACCACCCGAGAGCAGCCGGTTGACCGCTATCAGCGGGAGCGCTTCCTATTGCGTCCCCTGCCGGCGATTCCCTTCGATACCGATGAGGTCGTGCCGGCAGCCGTCAGTCCTCATGCGCGCGTCGAGTTCGATGGCAATCGCTACTCGGTGCCGCCACGGTTGCGCGCCGGCCCGTCACGATTCGCGCCAGCCGTTGTGAACTCCGCGTGCTGCACGAAGGTCAGATAGCGGCCCAGCATATCCGCTGCTACGAACGCGGACAGTCGATCGTGCTGCCGGACCACCGTCTGGCAGCGCTGGCGACGCGCAAGCGATCTCGGGACTCCGCGCTGGAACACGAATTCAATGCTTTGGGGCCCGAGGCGCGTCAGTTCCATCTCCAGCTCAAGCGCCAGCCGGTGAAGACTGGCGTCCACCTGCGTCGCTTGGTGGGTCTGGCACGGCTCTACGGACCGACCGAGCTGCTTTCCGCCCTCGCGCGCGCCTTGGAGCTGGCGACCTACGATGCCGCCTATGTCGAGAACCTGCTGTTGGCGGAACGGCGGCGGCGACAACTCCCCACGCCCACCCTGCCGTCTCCGCAGCGGCGCGAACTGATCGACGAGATTGAACTAGAGCCTGCCGATCCTGGCATCTACGACCGTTTCTGCAAGGACAGCGAGGAGGATTCTCATGGCCCGACGTGAAGACAACACACGAGCACGGCTGGAGCGCGACCTGGCCGAACTGAAGCTGCTGGAGATCGCCAGGTGCTACCGCGAAGTGCTGGATGAGGCAGTGCGCAACGGGAGCTCCATGCTGGAGGTCCTGGCTCTGCTTTTTGGGGTGGAGCAGACCGCGCGAGCAGCACGCTCTCCAGCGGAGACTGCGCAATGCGCGGCTTCCCAAGCAGAAGACATTGGCCGAGTATGATTTCAACTTCCCTAAGCGGATCCCCAAGGCGGCGATCCTGCGGCTCTTCGATTGCGACTTCATCCCGCGGCACGGCTGTGCCGTGCTCATTGGGCCCACCGGAAGTGGAAAGTCGCATCTTTTAACCGCGTTGGGTTACACAGCGGCTGAGCGTGGCTATTCGGTGCGCCATGTCCGCGCGGTGGACATGATCAATCATCTCACCACGGCCCAACTGAACGGTCTGCTGGGCAAAGCACTCAAAACTTATGTCCGTCCCAGTCTTCTCCTCCTCGATGAGCTGGGCTATCTGCCCGTCGACAAGCGCGGGGCCGACCTGTTGTTCCAGGTAGTCGCTGCCCGTTATGAATCCGGATCGATCGTGCTCACTACGAATCGACCCTTCCGGGAATGGGGCGCCCTGTTTGACGTGGACAACACCCTGGCAACGGCCTTGATCGACCGGCTGATGCATCATGGGGAGGCGATCGTCATTCAGGGAGATAGCTACCGCATGAAAGACAAGGATTCCGATCCCGACCCGACCAGCGCGTGACCAAACGCGGTGTGTCAACGTCCGAATCGGGTGTTCCCCGCGAAGTGAGTGGCATCCGGCGTACGTGGAGGGGACGTCCAGCCCACCCTTGAGCGAGCGCGGCGATCGTGCCAGGCTCCTCAAGCGGCCGGTTCCTTGAACAGCAGGCGCGCGTTGGCCCGAGGCCCTGATCCAGACTCGCCAGCGGCTCCCCGCGAGGAGCTTCGTCTTGGCGACCTGGTCATCCTTTGCGGCCCGCGGCAACCTGCGGCGAGTGAATTGGCGGTGGTCCCGTCCGCCACGCCCGGCTCACCGAGCGCGAACGCCTGGCCGGCCCGTCCACGCTGAGCTCCGGCGCGCGACATCTTGGGCTCGACCTGACTCCGCGTACTCTCCAGCGTGCCGAGTATCGTTCGCGTGCGCACCCAGTCTGTGGCGCGCAGCGCACCCACGTCCAATGGCGCTGCTCTCGTGCTCGAAATTGGCGCAAACTCTTTGCTCGGTCCCACAATGAATGGCTGCAACGGATAACTTCATCTGCCTCTCCCAATCCGAGAACCCTCACCAGCGATTACCATAACGAATCGAAGCAGCCAAATACATGCTTGCCTCCTGCCCCGGAAGCTGTAGCAGCGCTGGAATTATGATGGGGTCGACATGGAATGGCGGTTGGGCATCGTCCAGCCCCAAGCCCAACGCTAAGACTTTTGTGCACCGGCAGGCCATTTCGCTTTCAGAATCTCGATGATTCGAGACGCATCAAGCTCTTGCCCGACTAAGTTGTCCCGCATCGGCTCAAACAATTTCACCATCCGCCGATAATTTTCAAGCAACGGACAATGCGAGTTGAGGTCGCGGCCTTTGAAGTCGGAAAAACGCCCCAGCTCGTTAACCAAAAAACCCGCGATGCCTAAATGCTCGCCTTCATAGTTCCCGTCGAATCCGGGGAAGACGACAGACTTGCTAAATGGCTCAGCTTCCGCCACAACGCGGTCTTTGTCTTTTTTCGACAGCCGGGCATATCCCCGCTCTAAGAATGCCCACATGTCCAGTATATCCACCACTTCTTTCAGCGTTGCTTTACTATCTTCGTGCCCATGAAAGATACCGGAGTACTCCCAGCCCAAGGCCCAGAGAGCACCCCGATGTATCGCCGCTGCCACAAAGTTTGGATCGATGTCACTTTTGACTTTCTGATGTTTGAAAAGATCGCACAACATCAAGGTAATAAGCTTTCCGTCATCGCTGAACCTTATCTCGCTTCCCTTCGGCTCAGCCAGCCCCGACTCTATCAGACGACGCACCGCTTCCGCCCTCGATGGAACATCCGCCTGCCGACCACGCCAGGCGTCAACGTCGTCTAAGATGCTCGGATCAAGCCGCAGCTCAAAACGTTCCGTTTTTGCAGTCGTTCCCATGTTTTCACCTCCCTTGTTGCCGATTGATCCGTGCAAAGCACCGGCACGTACGGTGCATGTACGTATTATACGGCTCATGGTACGGCGTTGTCAAATGAAAACGGATCGGAGCTTTTCACCTTTTCGCTTGCGTCTTTAATCGGGTCGCTTACAGTTCGGATAAAGTGGGTTGGACTAAACCGCTGCGCGGTAGAGGCTCGAAGCGTCGGCCCTCGCGTTGATCGACGACATTTCCCTTCGCTCGGGCGTCTGCTAATCCTCTTCGCGCCTCTGCTCTTTGTCCTTAGGTCATCGGCTGCGCCGTGCTGATCCCGGGCCGCTGCTGGGCCACGATGAGGGTGGTTTTCCCCCATCCCCCTAGCAGAGGAGCGAGTGATGACACCGCTGCGCCGCCGGATGATCGAGGACATGAAGCTCAAGAACCTCTCCGCCAGGACCATCGAGACCTACGTCTCGCGCGTCAGCACCTTTGCCAGGCACCTCGGGCGGTCACCCCAGGACCTCGGGCGCGACGACGTCCGCGCCTACCTACTGCAGCTCGTCCAGAAGAAGAAGGTCTCCTGGAGCGTCTACAACCAGACCCTCGCCGCGCTGCGATTCCTCTACGAGATAACCCTCGGGCGCAAGGACGTCCTGGAACGCATCCCCTTCCCCAAGCAGCCCAAGCGGCTCCCCATCGTCCTCAGCCTCGACGAAGTGGCGCGCTTCTTCGCCGCCGTCGTCGGGATCAAGCACCGCGCCATCCTCATGACCGCCTACGCCGCCGGGTTGCGGCTCTCCGAGGTCACCGGCCTGCGGGTCGCCGACATCGACAGCAAGCGCATGGTCATCCGCGTCCAACAGGCCAAAGGGCGCAGGGATCGCTACGTCATGCTCTCGCCGCGGCTGCTCGCCGTGCTCCGCGAATACTGGAAGGTGGTTCGCCCGACCGACTGGCTGTTCCCAGGGGACGTCCCCGGCCAACCGATCACCGGCAAGGCCGTGCACCTGAGCTGCGTCCGGGCCGCACGGGACGCCGGCCTGGACAAGCACGTCACCGTGCACACCCTTCGTCATAGCTTCGCCACTCATCTGCTCGAAGCCGGGACCGACATCCGCACGATCCAGGTGCTCCTCGGCCACCGCAAGCTCGAGACCACCGCGATCTATACTCACGTCTCGCCGGCCGCCGTCGAGGCGACCCGCAGCCCCCTCGACCGGATCGGCCCCCTCCCTGGTGAGTCCCGGCCATGAACCGACCTCGGCTCGAAGTGGCCGAGGTCGTCTGCGCGTACGGAGATGCCTTCCTCGACCGCTACGGCGACGTGCTCTCGCCGGAGCAGCGTCGCGCCCTGCGCGACATCGCCGCCTGCCGGACAGCTGCCCTGGGTGGGCACGTCGAGCGGTGCGATCACTGCGACCATCAGCAGGTCGCCTACAATTCGTGCCGCAACCGCCACTGTCCCAAGTGTCAGGCGGCCGCGGCGGCGGAATGGATGGAGGCCCGCCAGGCGGAATTGCTGCCCGTTGAGTATCAGCATGTCGTCTTCACGCTCCCGGCGGCGCTGGGCCCGATCGCGCTGCAGAACCAGCGGGAAGTCTACGGCCTACTGTTCAGAGCCGCCGCCGAGACCTTGCAGCAGATCGCCGCCGACCCCAAGCATCTCGGGGCCGAGATCGGCTTCCTGGCTGTGCTCCACACCTGGGGCCAGAACCTGCAACATCACCCGCACGTCCACTGCGTCGTGCCGGGCGGCGGGCTGTCGCCCGACGGCTCGCATTGGGTCCCGTGCAGACCCGGCTTCTTCCTGCCGGTCCGTGTCCTCAGCCGCGTCTTTCGGGGGAAGCTCCTTGCCCTGATCAGGGCCGCCTTCGATCAGGGCAAGCTCTCTTTTCACGGCAAGCTCGCCACGCTGGCCGATCCTGTCGAGTTCCAGCGCCGGCTCGCTGCCAGCGCGCAGACCGAGTGGGTCGTCTACTCCAAGCCGCCGTTCGGCGGCCCGGAGCAGGTGCTGAAGTACCTGGCCCGGTACACCCATCGTGTGGCGATCAGCAACCATCGGCTGATCGCGTTGGAGAACGGCGAGGTTACCTTCCAGTGGAAGGACTACGCGTCTGACGGAAAGCAGAAGACGATGACCCTCAAGGCGATCGAGTTCCTCCGACGGTTCCTTCTACACGTGCTGCCGGCGGGGTTCGTGCGCATCCGCCACTTCGGGTTCCTCGCCAACCGGGTGTGCCAGGAGAACCTGGAACTGTGCCGCGCCCTGCTGGACGCCGCGACGCCCTCCGGATCTGCGGCGGCCGAGCCCGCCTCTGATCCGGACGGTGCCGTCGAAGGGGAGCCCGCGGCGCACCCGTGCCCTGCCTGCGGCAATGGCCGAATGATCGTCATCGAGATCCTGCGTGCGACCCTGGCCAACAGGCGAGAATCGGCTCACTGGCAGCCGGCTCCCGAGCGCGTGGGGCCTGATACGTCCTGAGCTCTCCGAAAGCGAAAGGAGCGACCTGGTGATTGGCCATGGTCAAGCCCGCCCTTGGAGGGTGACCGTGGATTCCCCGTACGCAGCTCCACATCTCGGGTCCACAAGCACCAGGAGGACCCATTTCGAGGCTGGGTCCGGCCACGGCCGCCGCACACTGAGCGGCCGCGCACGCACGGACGACGGCCTCTCCCTTCTGGCAACGCCGTCGCCGAGGGGGCGACCCGGGATTGAATCCCCATAGGCGACGGCCTGCCTGCGGTTCAGTCCAATCCCTTGTATCCGAAGTGCCGACACGGCGCTTCGTGAACGCCAGACTTTGCCTGCGGCACTCCGGATACAAGAGTCTGCATTATCGGAACTAAAAACCGGAGGCAACACGGATGGAGGATGCAAGTATGGACACTCGGCAAATTGTGCCGGTCGGTTCCGATCCCATCCCGGCATTCGTCGGCACCCTGCCCGCCGACCTCCGCGAGCAGATAGCGACGGCCGTCAAGGCATGGAAGCTCCGCACCCCTTCCCCCCATACCCGCCGGGCCTATCAGAGCGACCTCGACCAGTTCCTCGCGCACGCTGGCATCCAGGCCGGAGCCTGGGAGCAGCTTGCCGCCGTCCGCCCCGAGCACGTCGCCGCCTGGCGTGACCGGCTGGCAGCCGGCGAACAGACCAACAGCACCATCCGCCGCAAGATGACCGCACCGCGCTGGCTGTTCTCCTACCTCAAGACCTACGGTTATGCCGGCGCTAACCCGGCGCACAGCGATTTTGTCGCCGCACCAAAAGTGGCCCGCGACGGCAAAACCGTCGGCCTGTCGCCGCACGACTGCCGTCACCTTCTCGACGCTCCCAAGACCCTGGACCTGAATATTAAGGACGAGGCCAAGCAGCTCATCCCGGTCGGCGTCCGTTACCGCGCCATGCTCGCCGTGCTGGCCTATTCCGGCTGCCGCGTCGGCGAACTGGTCAAGCTCAGGGTGCGTGATTTGCGCACCAATGGCGAGCACCGTGTCCTCAACATCACCGGCAAAAGCAATAAGGAGCGGACGACACCCCTGCACCTGGAGGCAGTCGAAAAACTCGCCGCGTGGCTGGCCATTCCCGGCATTGGTGAGAATCCCGCGGCTCCCCTCTTCCGCCCGCAGAAATCGGTACGCGGCAACGGCAGGGACGGATTCCGCCCCAAGCCGATGACGACCAGGGCGGTCGAGATACTGATCGAGCGTTATGTGAAAACCATTGGCCTTGATCGCAATTTCACCGTGCATTCGCTCCGCGTGACGGCACTGACAACAGCCAGGGAACGCGGCAGCGACATCATCGACTTGCAGGATTTCGCCGGACACGCCGATCCCAGGACCACGCTGACCTACATCCGCAGCCGCGACCGCCTCAGCAAAAGCCCGGCCTACGTGCTCAAATACTGACGATCTATCAACCGGACGCGCGCGCTGCGGTTTTCCTGGTGGGAGAAGCTGCCGTGAGCAGACAGACTTTGTGTTGCCAGTTTCCGAAGCTCAAGAATGACGCCCGCTTCAGGATTATCGAGCCGGACCCGGGTGCGCCTCTCGATAGATATAATTGCTGGGCATACGCATTAGGAAAGACGGACGCATTCTGGGCGTACAACGCCGAGTGGCCACCGGGAGCGGACCGCCGACCGGACTTTCCGGATCACCTCGACGCCTGCATAGCGATGATGCAGTTTTTTGGATACGCTCCTTGCAGCGCGCCCTTCGGTCACAGGCTAGAGCATTTCCAAGCCGCGCCGGGAGTCGAGAAGGTTGCCCTCTACGTGAAAAAAAGTCAGAACGCGCAGGGAACACCTTACAACTCGTGTCCGCATGTCGCCAAACAACTGCCTTCGGGGCAATGGGCAAGCAAGAACAACATATTTGAGATTTTCGAGCACTCTCCCGAATCGCTGGAATCCGAGGCCGATTTCGAGCTCGATGAGCCGTGGTCGCGCGATCATCCGGACGAGTGCAAGGAAAAGCTTGCTAGCGGAAGCACGTATATCTGGCGGCCGTTGAATTTCGGACGGCTAGCGCTGGTAATGCGCAGGCCAGCCAGCAGCGGCAAGTAATGCCCTTATTACCTCTGTACAAGGCCGCCGCCCATCATCTTGCGGGGTACTTCCGCAGCCATCAGTCACAAATCCATGGGATGTCTTTTACCGCAGTGTCGCGGATTTGCTGGAGAACTTGCTCCAGTACATATCCATCTCGGATATAAATCAGCTGTACTTTCATCTTCTTGCACTTCTTGCGTTTCAGTTCGTCCCTTCGGCGCGTCATTTCGAATTGCTCCCTCCCGCCAAAGTACTCAATGGGCTCGTCGTGCTGCTTCCCTTGAAACTCAATCGCCACGCTGAGCGCGGGAATAAAGATGTCGAGATGCTGTCGGCCGAGCCAAGGAGGCTGGGCGTGTTGGACGACCTCATGCCCGGGAAAAGCTTCCTTGATCTGGTAATACAGCGTGGTTTCTGTCACCCAGCCTTCCCCGATCTTTGGAACCCCCGCCGCGACGCGCGCCCGATTCTCCGCGTCCCGAACTTCGCTGTTGACAAAGGCCACGATTTCTTTGTCGGCGTAGTAACAGTAGAAAGGTTTATCCAGCGTTACGGTCACTCGTGACGACAAACCCAGGAAAAGATGCCACGGGTACCGGTTCTCGCCCCGCGACCATCCTTCGATGAGCGAAACGCTCCTGTCCGCCTGCATTTGACACAATGCTGATTCGAACTCCTTGCAAACGAGAGGCAGGAACTCTCTGCTCCACGGCGTGAGCGTCGGCCCTATGAGCGCCATCAGTACGGCGGCACCCACATTACAAACAACCAAACGCTTCATATTTATCAGATGATTGGCCGCGTGCGTCGCCACGCGTCCCAACGTCAGCTCGGGAAAATGCTCGATCGCCGCCACGAAATCGCCGGACCAAGCGTAATGGTCGGAGAGCCATCGTCGGCAGTCGCATGTGAAGGACTCGCTGTCGGCACCGTATGTTGCGAGGACCTTGGTTATTCGAGGGTACACGTCGCGCGGCGTTTGGATGGACCTCAGCAGGTATTCGTAAAGGTACCCGATGTTTCCATCGATGGGGACGGCGTCACCTGCGTCCCAGTTTTTTCGCCAAAACCTGTAGAATCGTTTTTGCTCGGCAGTCAGCGGCTCGAAGCCGTCGTGTTGGAGAAACGGCGGGATGTCCATCGCTGGATTCTGGCGAAAGAAGCGGGTTTTTTGCATATCCCCGCGCAAAGGTATAGTACGGTCCCGAGCGACCTATTATAAGGTCGGCGTGGCCGGAATCGATCGGAAGGGCGAAGCCATGGCCCGAAGAACCCATGAGCGTTCGGATGAGACGCTCGACATTATCGTGCCGCGAATCTACTGCAAGAGCCCCAGCGGCAAGCTCACCATGGAGCAATTATGTGAACTCTATCCCCGCGATTTTCACCTTGGAAGATCGCAGTACGAGCTCAACCTGATCACCGGCGATTCGCCTAAGACCGCCCGCGAGGCCACCGAGACCCTCGCCTACTACTTCCGGCGCGAGTTCGGGTACGACTTCGTCCAATATTCAGCGCAGGAAGACGCCGACCCGCGTGATCGCGTTTTTCTCTGGACCGTCAACCGGTATTCCTACCATGCGGGCATCGGCGCGGCTTGCTTTCGGTGGCGGGAATACGACAACGCGGCCCCACGGCTAAGCCTTGCATGGGTTTGGATACACCCCTACCTCAGACGACATGGTATCCTGACCGGCCATTGGGATTACTTCCGCGCCCTGTATGGGGATTTCCTGGTGGAACCGCCCCTATCCCACCCCATGAAGGCATTTATCAATAAGAGAGGTGAATGCTGGCGATGTGGTCGGGTTTGCGAAGGCAATCACAAATAACTCCTCCCTGATGGGGCAATCCGGGGTATCGGCCGCCCTGATCGGATGTCGCGCTGATGAATCTCCCACCGTTCGACCCCGCGAAGGTTTTCTATCCACTCATCATGAACTTCGCGGTTCAAATGTTGGGTTTCAAGGAAATCGTGGCGATGGGTCATGTCCTTGAGCTACGCCACTTGAAAGAAAAAGTCTTTCGTGAAGCTCGCAATGAGCCGATGTCATTTGAGATCGTGGCGTCACGTGGCATTACGATAGATGGCTTCGATCTCTTCTACCCGTACAAGGCCGCCGCCCGCGAACTATTTCCCTACGATGTCAACTTGCCGGTCGATCGCTTGCTAGCACACACCGCACCGTTTGAAATCGTTGGACCGCGAGCGTTGAAATGTGTAACAGAGCCCACGGGTCTGGACTATTCCGCCGAAGAGATCGCTGAAAACTTCCGCAATAGGCCAGAGCGGCAGCACAAGGCGCTCGCCGTGTCAGGGGGAAGCCTTCTGATCGCCGCATACGAAGCGACGAAAGACGCAAGCGACAAGAGCGCAGTTTGGGAATTTCTCAGGCATTGCCGGAACGCCGCCGCGCACGGCGGTCGCTTCCATTTCACAAGCAAGGAACCGTTGCGGCCAGCGTGCTGGAAATCCCTGACCATCGAGTCAAAGCTCGAAGGCACTCCGCTATTCGACAAGCTTGGCGGCGGCGAAGGTCTGATCGAACTTGGAGACGCGGTTCTCTTACTCTGGGATATTGAGCAGCTACCGGCCCAAGACGATGCACGCACTCCCAACGTTCGCCGGTAGACGAAAAGCAACGCGTTGCATCCTGTTCCCTGCGCGGCTAACGCCCCGCAGCGCTCTGCGGTCCCGCCACGGGCAGCGTCGACCAGCAGCTCGGCGGCGAGCCGTGCCCGCTTGTTCTCGGCCTCGACCTCCGGGACGTCGGTCCAGTTCACGCCGGCGACCATGTGGGCCCGGGCCGCTTGTGGGGCCGAGCTCATCGACCACCTGTCCACCCGGCTTCGCGCGGATTGCGATCGGGGATTTACGCCGGTCATCTTGCGCTGCGCAAGGCCCGGGCCGGCACGCCGCTCTGGCCATCTGTAGCGACTGTGCTCAAGAATTGGCCCCATCATCCCGATTAGTATCGCTATAAAAGGCCATTGTCTGCTCGGTCAGGACGTGGAGGCATGACGACATGTACTCTAACCCGCTGTTCAATGTCGTGCACCGGCTCAGACAAATCGGGTGCGATCCACACCGGGTCGGGCCGGATGTCTGGGAGGCGCACTGCCCCGCGTGCCGCGCCCAGGGGCGCACGCTGGTCCTCACTCGCGCGTCTCCGGTGGCCTGCGGCAGCGGAAAGGGATGTTACGAAGAGCGCATCCTGGCGGCGATGGGGCTCGGTAGAGGACAAGCGTATGACCCAACCCCGCGCACCGTGTCCGAGGAAATCAGCGCGATGCCGATCGACGAGCCCCGAGAACCCGCGGCGCATCTCGCCAGCGCCGCGCCGGCCGAATCGCGCGAGCCGTGCCCAGACCCCGCAGAGCACGCCCCGGGCTTGCGGCCCGTGGCCGATGCCGACATCCCAAGACCTGCGGAATTGAGCGCAGGCGAGACGCCTGCACCACAACCACAAAGCGGGTTGAGCGCAGGCGAGATGCCGGCACCACAACCGCAGAGCACAGGGAACGGCGCTGACGCCGAGCTCCCAGTGGCTGCGCAATCGTGCGAGCCAGGTCGAAACGACGTCATCGGCGGCACGGGCGCGCCAGCCGGTGCCGTCGATCGAGAAACGTCTCGATGCACGTAGATCCTACGATTTGCTCACGCGATTGACGGCCCAGGTGCGGGCAATCCGCGCCGCCGATGGGCGGCATTACGCCGTCGTGCCCACCCACGGGCGTGTCGAGTGCTACCGGCTCGGCTCTGACGAGTTTCGCCGGTTTTTGCTTCAGTCGCACCACGAGGAGACCGGCGCCGCGCCGCAGCAGGCGGCCATCGCCAACGTCGTGGCGACGCTCAAAGCGCGCGCCGAGATCAACAACGACTTCGAGCCCGTGTTCCTGCGAGTCGCGCCCGACGACGCTGAGCATGCCTATCTTCTTGACCTGGGCGACCGCAGCCGCCGCGCGGTCAAGATCACGAGCGACGGATGGGAGATTGTTGCGCGTCCCAGCGTCCCATTCTGGCGGCCGCCGGGCCAGCGCGCTTTGCCCGCGCCGGAGCACGGTGGCTCGATCGATATACTGCGAAAATACGTTAACGTGACCATATCTCAGTGGCCCCTCTTTGTCGTCTGGCTGACCGCGGCGATCCGGCCCGTCGGACCGTACCCCGTTCTGGTCCTCACCGGCGAACAAGGGTCGGGCAAGACGACGCTGGTCGAGGTTTGCCGGCGCTTGATCGACCCGCACGAGACCTTACCCCGCGGCCTGCCCAGGAGCGAGCGCGACCTTATGGTCGCCGCTCATAATGCCTGGCTCCAGATCTACGATAACACGAGCGCCATCACCAACTGGCAGTCCGACGCGCTCTGCCGGCTTTCGACCGGCGGCGCGTTTGCCTCGCGGACCCTCTTTACCGACGATCGTGAGACGGTGATCAATGCCGAGCGGCCGATCGTCTTGAGCGGGATTGACAACTTCGTCCGGCGCGGCGACCTGATCGATCGCAGCATTTTCCTCCAACTCGACGCGATCTTCCCCCAGCAGCGCCTGGAACGGCTGGAATTCTGGGCAGATTTTCGCCGCGAATATCCCCGGCTCCTTGGCTCGCTTTTGGACGCTGTCGCAGGCGGCATTCGGTTCCGGCCCGAGGTCCAGCTTGGCGCATTGTCGCGGATGGCGGACCTCGACCGGTGGGGTGAGGCCGTGGCGCGCGGCCTGGGCTGGGACGCCGGGACATTTCTGGGCGCCTATCGGGCCAACCGCCGCGCGACCTGCGAGCAGGCGCTTGAAGACACGCCACTCTTCGTCGCGCTGACCTCGGCGCTCGATTCCTACCGCTCGCTCCATTGCACCGCCACCGAGCTGCTCGACATGCTCGACGCCTTTCGACCGGTGCACGCGTCCGCGGCCACCGGCTGGCCGAGGTCACCCCGGGCACTTTCCACCATGCTTCGGCGCCTGGCCGGCCAAATGCGCGCGATCGGGGTGGACTGCATGACATCCCGCTCAAACGGCGTGCGTTTCATCACGATCGCCAGGTCTGACGCGCAGTGCGCGACAGGCCAGCCGACAGGCTGATCCATGTCTCCCTTGGTGTCCTCGCGTGCTCTCGTGGAAAAGCCGGTGCCCGGTGTGAATTCTGTGAAATCAGCATCTCCGTCAAGGCCGCAGTGCCGCAAGTGCCGCACAGTGCCGCTTCGGGCCGCAGTGCGGCACTCTCTTGGGCCATCAGAAGTCGCCTGCTGCCAAGATATTACAACGACCCAGTGCCGCAAGTGCCGCAAGTGCCGCATCCGATGTGATCTTCATAATTCTCGGGTCCCGCAGGGCGCTCGGGCCGAGCCGAGCCGTGTGCGACCGGCACAGACGGCAGGTTCCTTTCAATTGATCAATGAGGAAACCACGAAAGCAGGAGGAAGCAAGAACCGCCTTGGAACGCGAAGCCGTGACGGAGCGAAGCACCAAGGCCGGAGTCGAGGTGCACCGGAAGAACGCTTCACGAAGCGTTGACAACGTGTGGGCACGCGGTAGACTCGAAGATGGCGATGGGGTTCGCCATAACCGCTGCGATCGCATGAAAATCGCGGCTGATGACCCCTACCTGGAAGGGAAGCTCTCCTTCGGGTGGGGTGACCAGTGAAAACCGGCCCCGCGGGAGAGCACGGTAGCTCCGGCGGGGTTTTTTCATGCGCCCTGCCCGGGAGTCGTTCCCATGAGAGCGATTACCATCTCGCGCGAGTATGGTGCCGGCGGAGGGGAGGTTGCGCGCCGACTCGCGGACTTGCTCGGCTGGAAGCTGCTCGATCGCGAGCTGTTGCATCGCGCTGCGCAGCTCGAGCATCTGCCGGACGCCGAGCTCGAGGCGATCGACGAGCAAGCGGTCAGCCTTGCCGATCGATTTCGCCTGCACCCGCCCCACCAGCGCTATCTCCACGGTCTCTCCGAGGCGGCCCGCGCGGCCGCGGAAGACGGGAATGTCATTCTCGTGGGCCGGGGCACTCGCCAACTGGTCGGCGAGGCCCCTGGGGCCTTCCACCTGCGGCTGGTGGCGCCCAGGGACTGGCGGTCGCGGCGGATGGCGGCAATCGAGGCGATTCCGCTGGGACCGGCCGAGGCGCGGCGCGTGCTGATTGACCGCGGCCGGGATCGCTTCACCCGCTACTTCTTCGGGCCCGAGGCGGATCGCCCGTGGCAGTACGACCTGGTCGTGAACACGGGACGCGTGCCGCTCGACGAGGTCGTCGACCTGATGGCGGCCCTGGTCCGCAACGGCTCGACTTCGGACGCGATTCCAGCCACGGCCGGGCGCAGGATCTCGACCCTGGGCGCGAGCTGGGAGCCGGCGAGACCGGCTTCGCGCCCACGTTGGCGGACCGGCTGGGCCTACGATGTTATGACCGGGCACTGCTCGAACAAGAGGCCGTCCGGCTCGGCGTGCTTGAAATCGACGCGGAAAAGATCGACGAGAACCCGGCGGGAATCTTCGACCGCTTTCGCCCCGGCAGCATCCATCGCCGCTACTTCGAGGTTTTGGGGCAGCTCATGAACGAACTGGCCGCGCGCGGCGACGTGCTTTTGGTCGGCCGCGGCGGCTGTTGCTTCCTCTCTGGCCACCCCAGCGCGTTTCACGCGCGCCTGGTCGCGCCCTTGGCCATCCGGTTGCGACGCGTGATGGAATATCGCTGGCTGGCCGAGGCGCCCGCTCGCAAGCTCATCGCCGAGTACGATGACCGGCGCCGCCGCTTCTACCACGACTACTTCGAGACCGACTGGTCCGATCCGCTGGGATATCACATGACGGTCAACAGCGGGCGGCTCGGGCCCGCGGCCGTCGATCTCGTGGCGCTGGCCGCGGAACGATTCTGGGATCGGAGCAATCGAGTCTGAATGGCCCGGCGGTGGGGCCGGATCGACGCGCAGAGGGGAAGGGACCGATGACGGAGATCAGTTGGGGGATCGCCGCGGTGTGGATGGGGCTGGCCCTGCTGGCCAGCTTCATCTCCATCCGATTCAACCTGAGCGTCGCCTTGGTCGAGATCCTGGTGGGCATCGCCGCCGGCAATCTGGCCATGCTTCTTGACCAGCATCACGTCTTCGGACTGCGGTGGAACCTCGAGGCGACGGAATGGATCAGGTTTCTGGCCGGATTCGGCAGTATTTTGCTGACTTTCATGGCCGGGGCCGAGATCGAGCCGTCGATCCTGCGCCGGTACTTCAAGGAAAGCCTGGCGATCGGCGCGGCGAGCTTTGCGGGGCCGTTCGTCGGGGCCATGCTTTACGCGCGTTTCGTCAGCGGCTGGGACTGGCCCGCCGCGACAATCTGCGGGATCGCGCTGTCGACGACGTCGGTCGCCGTGGTCTACGCCGTGATGATCGAGACCGGGTTGAACGAGACCGATTTCGGTAAGCTGCTCTTGGCCGCGTGCTTTGTCACCGACCTGGGGACCGTCGTCGCCCTGGGCGCCTGCTTCGCCAACTACGACCGGAGCCTGCTCGTCTTTGCGGTCGTCGCCGCGATCGTGCTCTGGCTGGCGCCTCGGTTCGTGCAATGGTTCTTCACGCGATTTTCGACTCATGTCAGCGAGCCGGGCGTCAAGATGGTGTTTTTCGTGCTCTTCGGCTTGGGTGCGCTGGCCACTCTTTCGAACAGCGAGGCGGTGCTGCCGGCCTACATGGTCGGCCTGGCGCTGGCCGGCGTGTTCGCCCACCAGCGCGACACCATCCGCCGGCTGCGCACGACCGTCTTCGCCTTCCTGACCCCCTTCTATTTTCTCAATGCCGGCATGAAGGTCAACGCCATCGCCGTCGCGGCGAGCCTGGGCTTGATCGTGATCCTGCTTGCCGTCAAGCTGTTCACGAAGGCGATCGGCGTCTGGCCGCTGGCGCGGCTCTTCCGGTTTGCGATCCGCGAGAGCGCCTATACGACGCTCCTGATGTCCACGGGCTTGACCTTCGGCACAATCAGCGCCCTCTTCGGATTGACGCACGGTTACACGGGTCCGGACGGCTCCTTCCATAGCTATATCAACCAGGAGCAATACTCGATCCTGGTGACGGTGGTGATCGGCAGCGCCATCGTGCCGACGTTGATCGCGCAGAAGTTCTTCAGGCCCGAGACCGCGCCGGTGATCGCGCTGGAGGTCGGGCGGCGACCTCCCGAAGGCCCGGCCACCGGCGTCGATGGCGCAATGGGGACCGAATTAGGAACGGCCGCCGTGCATGAGGAGCGCTAAGCTGATCGGGCGGCTGCGGGCGCGATGGCTGGATACCGCGATCGATAGGAGCAAGCCATGTTCAACAGGATCTTGGTGGCCATCGACGGCTCACCCGCCAGCGAGAAGGCGCTGACGACGGCTGTCGACCTGGCCGAGCACTATCAAGCCGAGCTTGTGGCGATCGGGGTTGCCGAGGTGCCGGAAGTCGTCGGCATGATGGACGAGGTGGACGAGCTGCGCCGCGGCGCCGAGGCTCATTTCCGCCAGATTGGCGAAGCTGCGGTGGAGTTCGCTCGGAGCCGGGGTCTGAGCCTGCGATCGGTGGTGGTCCGCGGCCACGCCGCGGACGCCATCGTCCGGTTCGCTGAGAGCGAACAAGTGAATCTGGTCGTCATCGGTCAGCACGGACATTCGCGGATCACCCGGTTCTTCCTCGGGAGCACCAGCGATCGGGTCAGCGAGCACTGCCATTGCTCGGTCCTGATCGTCAAGTGACCGCGCGGAAAAGATAAGGTAAAGTGTCTCAGCGTGGAGACACAGGCCAAGGTCGTCATGCCAAGTGAGGGCCAGCGTGGTGGAGACCTGGACCAAGGTGATCGCGCTGTCGATCGGTGGTACACTTGGTGTGAACGCCCGCTACTGGCTAGGAGTCTGGATGAGCCGATGGACCAGCCCTCAGTTTCCTTGGGCGACTGTGACCATCAATATTTCGGGGTCGTTCTTGATCGGCTTCCTGACGGTCGCCCTGACCCGCTGGATGCCGCATCCGAATGTGCGGCTCATGGTGATCACGGGGTTCCTGGGGGGCTACACGACCTTCTCGACTTTCGAGAACGACGCATTGAACCTGTGGGAGCGCGGAGAGGGTATACTGGGAGCGGCCAACTTGATCGGGAGCGTGGCCGTCGGCTTCGCGGCCGTGGTGCTGGGGACAGCCCTGGCCCGGGGGCTGGCCGAGCCCGCGACGCGCGAGCCAGCGGCCAGCTCGCGAAAAGTCGCGATGGCGGCCGCCGAGCCGTCGAATGTCGCTCAACCCGAAGGCGGCCACACGATTTCGGCAAGAGGTGACCCAGGCGACATGGATGGCGACCGTCACGCTACGAGCGACGAGGGCCATTGATGATCCCAGCCGACGCGAGTCTCCTCCGCGTCTACTCCAAGGCCGTTGAAAAGTCGCATGGCGTGCCGCTCTATCGCGCGATCGTCGAGGCGGCACGCCGTCGTCACCTGGCCGGTGCGTCGGTGTTCCCCGTCGAGCTGGGCTACGGCTCTCACCGGCAGCTCCACGATGTCGCCAGCGAGTACGCGTCGTTCGACATCCCGATCGTCGTCGAGATCATCGACGCGGCCGAGCGAGTCGCCGAGCTGGTCGTAGACCTTGAAGCCATGGTGAGCGAAGCCCTCGTTGTCGTCAGCCCGGCACGCGTGCACCGCTATACTCTTGAGTCCGAACGCGAGCAGACGAGCCGATCGGAACCCGCGGTGGGCCCACCGGCGCATGTCGGGGCGACTCTCTGGCGACAAGGGGACGAGTCAGATGAAGATCGAAGGAGAGGGCAAGCGCGTGACGGTCTACGTCGGCAGCGCCGACACCTGGGGCGGTCGTAATCTGGCCGTCGCGATCGTCGAACAGTGCCGCAATCTCGGCCTGGCGGGGGCCACGGTTACGCGAGGTATTATGGGCTTTGGCAAGCACTCCGTGATCCACAAAGCCCACTTGCTGGGGCTCTCAGACGACCTGCCCGAGAAGATCGAGGTCGTGGACAGGCCCGAGGAGATCGAGCGGCTGCTGCCGGTCGTCGATCAGATGATCGGCGGAGGACTCATCGTCGTTGAAGACGTGCATGTTGTCCGCTATTTGCATGAGCCGAAAGGCGCGAAGGGAGCGACGTGATGAGAGTTCGGCGGTGGCACACGGCATTGCCCCTCATGGTGGCGCTCTCGGGCTGCGCCTTGCACGGTGGCGCGAGCGCACCCGATGAGGATGAACCCAAGAATGGCGAGGCTCACGTCACCGTGCGGGCCGAGCCGGCTCGGACCAGCACGCTCGCCCAGACCGTTGAGGGGCTGGGGCGTTGCGAGTCTCTGCCCGACCGCATCGCCACGTTGACGCCTGCCGTCGAGGGGCATGTGCACGAGCTGCTGGTGGCGCAAGGCGACACGGTGAAGAAAGGGCAGCCGATCGTCGAGCTCGACAAGGCCGTCGCGCAAGCCGATCTGGCAGAGAAGAAAGCGACTCGGGACGGGCTCAAAGCCTCGCTGGCGCTCCTCGAGTCGCTTCCGCGCCCGCAGAGCGCAGGGCCAACGAGCTGGCGGTTGAACAGGCCAAGGTCGCAGTGGAGCAGGCCAACGCGGCCGCCGACCGCCTCCGCCCGCTTGCCGCCCGCCACGACGTATCCCAGCAGAATCTCTTCGACGCGGAGCGAGCGGTGAAGCAGGCCGTGATCGCGCAACAGACGGCCGAGGCGCAGTTGCGGGCGACGTTGATCGGCCCCCGCCCCGAGGCGGTCGCCGAGGCCAAAGGCAGAATCATGACGGCCGACGCGCTGGTTGCTTTTTCACAGGCTCATTTTGAATACCACACCATCCGCGCCGATCGACGGGGTGCTCGACAGCCTGACGTGCCGCCTCGGCCAGACGATCGCCATCGGCACCGCGATCGGCGAAGTGGTCGATACACGGCAGGTCTTCGCTTCCGTCTGGCTTCCGTCGTTGTCGTCGTCGTCGGTGCACATCGGACAGACCGCTTCGGTTCGGCCTGCCGACGCCCGCGGTCCCGTCGCCGAACTCCGCCCAGACCGACAAGGACGTGATTACCGGCAAGGTCGCGTTCGTCGGGCGAGTGGTCGACCCTCAGACGGGAAACCTGCCGATCCGCATCTTGGTGGATAATCCGCAGGGACGGCTCACGATTGGAGAATCGATCCAGGTATCGATCGTGGTGGATGAACACAAGGCCGTTCTTCAGGTCCCGGCCGCGGCAATTCTCGACCTGGGCGAGGGACCGGTGCTTGCCGTCGTTCGCGACGGAAAGTCGGTCGTGCTTCATCCCGAGGTCGGGGCGGCGCACGACGGCTGGGTGGAGGTATCAGGCATCGATCTGAAGGCGGGAGAGCCCGTGATCGTCGAAGGGGGCTATAACCTACCGGCGGACACACCGGTCAAGGTCTCCAGCGGAATCGCCGCGGCCCGGACGGAGGGGCAAGAGTGAGCGTAATCATGGAGCCCGACGTCGTGACTCGCTCGGCCCCGCACGGCGGGATCAGTCTGGTCGCCCGGGCCAGGCCGTACTTCGGGCTGATCGTCCTGACCACGGCCCTGCTCACCGGTTTTGGCGTCGTGGCGATGCTCCGCATGCCCAGCGGGATCTACCCCGAGGTCGCCTTCCCCCGGATCGTCGTCATCGCCCAGACGCCCGGCCTGGCGGTGAAGGACGTGGAAGTGGCCGTCACTCGCCCGATCGAGGAAGTTGTCGGCATCGTGCTGGGCGTGGTCCGCGTCCGATCCAAGTCGGTGCGCGGCGCGGCCGAGCTTTCGATCGACTTCGCCCCGGACACCGACATGATCCAGGCCTTGAACGACGTCCGCGCCCGCATGGCGGAGGTCGGCGCAATTGCCCCCCGGCACGACATCCATCACCGAACGCCAGACTCCCTCGGTCTTCCCGATCATCTCGTTCGTGGTAACCGGCGGCCGCGATCCGTCGGCGCTCCATGACTATGCCTATTACGACCTCCGTCCCCGGATCAGCCGCATCCCCGACGTTTCCTATGTGACTGTGCAAGGCGGCGACATCCGCGAGATCATCGTCGAGCTTGAGCCTCAGGCGCTGGCGGCGGCCAACCTGTCGATCTCCGATGTGGCCGACCGTCTGGGCAGGGAGCACCGGCTCAAGGCGGTGGGGCGGCTTGACCGCGGGCCGCTGCAATACCAGGTGCTCTCCGACACGCTGGCGGCCGACCCGCTCGACCTCGAGGACGTGGTCATCGCCGCCAAGAATGGCCAGTCGATCCGGCTGCACGACCTGGGTCGCGTCACGATCGGGCACGAAGATCGGACGACGGCGGTGCGCACCAATGGCAAGGACGCCGTGGCCCTGACCGTCTTTCGACGACTCGGCGGCAACGCCCTGGCCGTGTCGAGTGCGCTCAAGGCCGTACTGGCCGACGCCGCCTCGAGCGCCCCGCCCGGCGTGCGCATCGAGCCGGTCTACGATCAGGGCCTCTTGGTGCGCACCGCAATCGCCAATGTCCGCGACGCCATCGTGATCGGCGGCCTCATGAGCGTCGCGGTCCTCTTCTTGTTCTTGAAGAGCGTCCGCGCCACCTTGATCGCGGCGCTCTCGATTCCGCTGAGTCTGATCATCAGCTTTGTGTTCCTTTACTTGACCGGAGACACTCTGAACCTGATGTCGCTGGGCGGATTGGCGGTGGCCATCGGGCTGATCATCGACGACACGGTGGTTGTGATCGAGAACATCGCGCGGCACCTCGCCCTGGGCGAAATCGGCGACGCCGCCGTGGACCGCGCCAGCCGCGAGATCAGCGGTGCTGTCATCGGGTCGACCCTGACGACGATCCTGGTTTTCGTCCCGCTGGCCTTCGTGCGCGGGGTGGTGGGCCAGTTCTTCCAGTCGCTGAGTTTGGCGCTGAGCGTGGCGCTCTTGGTCTCGATGGTCGTGAGCCTCACGATCATCCCGGTGCTGGCGGCGCGTTTCCTGGGGCGGAAGCCGATGCCGAGCATTGGCCCGATCTACAACCTTTTGGCCAACCGCTACGAGGGGCTGCTCAAGGTTGGCCTTCGGTTTCCGATCGCGACAGTTCTCTCGTCGGTCTTGGCACTCGTGCCGCTCGGGTGGCTGGCCCGCCATCTCGAGAGCGGGTTCATGCCCGACATGGACGAGGGGGCGTTTGTGCTCGATTACAACATGCCGGTCGGGACCTCGCTGACTCAGACCGACAAGGTCATGCGGCGCGTCGAAGACGTGCTCCAGCACACGCCCGATATTTCCGGCTACATCCGCCGCACCGGCGCCGAGCTCGGCTTCTTCGCCACCGAGCCCTACACCGGCGACATCCTGGTCAGCTTGAAGCCCCCCGGTCAGCGCCGGCCGATGAGCGAATTGTTTGACGCGCTCCGCGAGGAGCTGAAGGACGAGGTCCCCGAGCTGGAGACCGAGTTCGTGCCCCTCGTCCAGGACCAGATCAACGACCTGGCGGGCGTTGAGAGCCCGATCGAGGTCAAGGTTTTCGGGCCCGACTTCGCAACCCTGCGCACCCTGGCCGAGAAAGTTGGCAAGATCGTCGAGGAAGTACCCGGCGCGGCCGACATGAATGCCCACGTCTACCTCGGAAACCCCGACATCGTGATCCGTCCCGACAGCATCCAGACCGCACGAGTGGGCCTCACGGTGGCGGACGTGGAGGCCCAGTTGAGCGCCGCGCTCTACGGCCAGGTAGCCAGCACGGTTCCCGAGCAGGACCGGATGACCAAGATCCGGGTGCGTTATCCCGATCGGGTCCGGTACGACCGCGAGCGCCTGCCGCTGTTACCGATCAGCCTTGCGACCGCAGCACCCCCCACGCCAAGCACCGGCGTCGCGGCCTCATCCTCCGGGATCGGCTTCGTTCCCCTCGGACAGCTCGCATCGATCCGGGTCGTGCGCAGCCCCAACGAGCTGTGGCGCGAGAACCAGCAGCCGGTCATCACGGTGACCGCCGAGCTCGAAAACCGGGACCTCGGATCGGTCAATCGCGAACTGCAAACCAAGCTGGCCGAGCTGGAGTTTCCCCCAGGCTATCGCTGGGAGCTGGCCGGCAGCTTCCGTGCCCAGCAGGAGTCGTTCAACAGTCTGATAACTGTTTTGTGCGTCGCGGTGGCACTCGTCTTCCTGCTCTTGGGTTTCCAGTTCAAGAGCCTGACCCTCCCGGCCCTGATATTCCTGGTTCAGCCGATCTCGCTGGCCAGCGCCCTCTTCGCCCTCTGGATCACCGGCACGCCGCTCAACGTGTCGTCATTCATGGGCATGATCCTGCTGATCGGCCTGGACGTCAAAAATGGCATCATCCTGATCGAGTACATCGGTCAACTCCAGAGCGAAGGCATGCCTTTGCGTTCCGCACTGGTGCAAGCCGGCCGCACCCGGTTCAGGCCGATCCTCATGACCAGTCTCTGCACAATCCTCGGCCTGGTTCCCCTGGCCATGGGCGTTGGGCCCGGCGCCCAGATGCAGCAGCCGCTGGCGATCGCGGTCATCGGCGGCCTGATCGCCAACATGCTCTTGACGCGACTGCTGATCCCGGTCGGATACCTGGCGCGCGTTACCGCGGTGGTCGTTTTCGTGATCGAGATCCTCCTCATTCTGGTCGGGTACCTCGTGCTGAGGTGACGCGGGAGCAGGATCGACCAGGCGACTGGTTTATTCTCATCTCGCCGGGAGCCAGGCCATGCCATCAGGGCCGGCGCCGGTCTTCAGTCGGCCCACTTCTGTCAATGTCTTGAGATCGTTCTGGGAACGTCGGGGTCGGTGTCGTGTCTACCGCTCCTTGCAATCGGCGTCACCCAGCTTTCGATAACCTGGATGCACGCCGGGGGTCAGCCCTTGCTCGGCGGCGATTCGCGCGAGGAGCTGCGCCAGCGTGGCGCGCTCGGCGTCGCTCAGGCTCGCGCAGATCGCTTCCTGGTGCTCGCACCGATCTGCTCGATCAACCGCAAGACATCCTTACCGCGCCTGGTCAGGTAGAGTGCATAACTTCGCCGGTCAGTCGGGCGGTTGCGCCGCTCCACCAGACCACGCTCTTCCAGCTCGTCAATGATCGCCACCAGCCGGCTGGGAAACACGCCAAGTTTTTCGCCCAGGGCCTGCTGACTGAGACCATCGGCCTGGTCGATCACGCGCAGCATTCCCGCGTAATGCGCCTTGAGCCCGAGCGGCTCGAGCCGCTCGGCAAAACGGTTTGCCGAGTGCGCACCCACCTGCGAAAGTAGAAAAGCCACCCCGGCAGCCGCCTCCGCAGTCTTAGGCTTTCTGGATGACCGCGCCATTCGTTTACCGAACAAATAATTATTGACTGTAACGATTAACTCCGATATCATTGTCGCAGCAGCGATGCTTATCGGCAATAAGGGTGTGTTCCGTCACCATTCAAGGGAGTTCTGGCCATGCGGCTCAATCACCTGAACCTTACCGTTCCCGACGTGCGGCAAACACGCGAGTTCTTCGAGACCTACTTCGATTTTCGCTGCGTGGTTGAGCGGGGCGCGAATCCCTCGCGGTGCTGGTCGACGAAACGGGGTTCCGCGCTGACCTTGAACAACTTCGACAAGGCAACCACGGTGGAGTATCCGGGGGCTTTCCACATCGGGTTCGGCCAGGATAGCCGCCAGCGTGTGGATGAGATGTACGAGCGGATCAAGGCCGCGGGCTTCGAGCCGGGTGAGCCCAAGCAATTCCACGGGGCATGGACATTCTATTTTCAGGCGCCGGGCGGGTTTTTGGTCGAAGTCTTTCATCAAGAGCGGCAGTGGTGAGCCGCGCTGCGGTCACAGCGGAAAGTACGTGACGGTGTCGTTGCATTCATCTGAATCGAAGTTCTGGTCCACCAGGAAGGCGATCAACGGACTAACCCTTTTACCCTCGCGCGCGCCAGTAGTTCCTCCTTCGTTGGCCCGGGTCGCTGCGACGCCTCGATCTTCCGGCGAACGGCGTCGGCGTCGTCGTCGCATTGTCGAAGGTATTGATCAAAGGGGGCGGGGTTAGCCAGGTAGCGGGTGATAACCGCGTACACATCGGCCAGTCTCAGCGTCCGAAAAGATCGGACGATGCCCTCGGGGGACTTGCCTCGTAAGAAGGCGCGGAGCAACAGTTCGAGAAGCACCCGGCTGTCGCCAACCCGTTCCCCTTTCGTGTCTTTTCGTCGATTTCGTGGTTGGTCCAGCGGACCGACCGTCTGAACGGGCGCGTGGCAGCCTGGTGTCGTGAGAAACATCGAAGAGGATCAAGATTACGATTAAGATTCGGACCATACCGGAACTGCTCGGGCCTGCCGGTTCTGCGTCGTCCTCTCGGGAGATTGTTGGTCCTGCGGCAGGAGGCCTTAAATCGACAACGAGCGAGAGCATCACGCCCCCAACTCACCGGCCGACGGTAGGGTTGCGCCGTTTTGACGGCGCGAGCGATTTAACCGTGTATGTCGGCTGCGCGCGTCATTCCGGGGACATCGCTCTTCGCGCCCATAGATGCCATCGATTTCAGCACCCACACGTGTGGCATCTATGGCATCTATGGAGTGGACGTGGCATCTATGGGGCCAATGGCTCCGCTCCGGCTCAGGCCTAACCGCAGTGGCGCTGGACGGCCCGATGCGTCCCGCCAGGAAAACGCGCGTACCCGCGCAACCCCTAAGATCGCCGCAAACCGCGGTTCAGCAACGCCGATTCTGGCCCTGGTCGACAAAAAAGTGGCATACTCGCGGGTTTCGGCAGTGGTCGCCCGGGCAATCCTGCAGCCCGACGGCGCGCTGGATTGTCGCTGGATGCAGGCGGCATCCTTCGGCATAAAGTCGCGTAGATGCGTCCTTTGCGATGAGGCCATCTTGGCCCTGCGCCCCAGAAGCCCGCTCGCCGGGACGCCTCCGATTCGGCGATCTGGCAGAAAAAGGGTTCCCCAAAACCTGCCATAAACTGCCACAATCTGCCATTTGTTCCTGAGGCCCTTTCCAATCGTCGCGCGCATAACCTTTGCTGAGACAGTGCTTCTTACTGGGCGAACGGTATTGGCTCAATACGCCGCCTCGGTTCTGCCGTCGGGCTTGGTGTGGTACGGCATCCACGCCAGGACGACTCGCTCGATCGTGATATCGGTCTTGCGCGGGCGAACCGGCGCGCTTTCCAACTCGAGTGTCTCCGGTCGCAACGCGGCGTCGAGTGATTCGATCTCCTGCTGGAACTGCGCCTGGAGCTTGGTGTATCGGTCGCGCAGGTCGTCGAGCGAATCGGCAGCCTGGCTGACGCCGCCGCGTTTCTGGATCGTGCGGCCGGCGGCCTTGGCGGCCGTGGCCACGCGGGTGACGTTGGTCTTGGTCAGGGGCTTGCGGCCCAAGAGCGCACCCAGTACCGAGCTCCCCATCGCGATGGTGGCGTCCCAGGTCGACTTGCTTGCCTGCGCCTGCTCGCGCTCGAGTTTGTCGGTAGCAGTCCTGATCTTTTCCTTGATGGCTTCAAGCTTCGACGCGTACTTGTCACGCAGTTTCTCGACTTCCTGATCGCGTTCTTCCCGCGATGCCTGGACCAGGCGCAGGCGGAACTCGCGCTCCGACTCACCGGGCTTGGACGACTTTTTGAGCTTGGGACAATTCCACCGCGGCAGGGTGCGCTCGCGGTAGATGAAGCTCTTCAAGGCTTTGGTCCACTCGGCGTAGTTCTTGGGCCGCGAGCAGTCGCCGGGCAGCGCCGTGAAACAGCGCCCGCCTCGGGGGCTTTATCGAGCTCGGGCACCGAGTCGTCAAACGGCTCGCTGCCGCTCCACACGTCGACTGAAGGCGCCAGGTCGAGCTGCGCAGCAACGTCAGCGTCTCCCAAAAATCAATGTCCCCTTTCTTTTCGGTGTAGTGCACGCGGGCCACGCCCAGGAGGGCCGGGCGATAGAGCAGCGATTCACCGGCCTGCGCCCGCGTACGCGGAGGGACGAAATACTCGGGGACGTCGGGCGGGACGACCGGCCGGCTGACCGTGGGCGCCGACGGCGCGACGGGGGCCCCCGCCGGCGCCGCGCGCGTGAGGCCGTCACGGGCGCGCTCTCGGCCGGCGGGCGCCGCGGCCGCTGCTTGCTTTTGGGGCGCCATCAAGGTCTCGATCTGCTCGCGCGTGAGCGGGCCCCGCAGGTACGACAGCGTCCAGCGCGTCTGGAACAAAACCGGCTTGTCCTGGTGCACGTTGTTCATCACAAACACGCGGTTGCCCAGCCCCGAGAGCGCGTCGTCCATCTGCTTGCGATCGAACGAGTGCCCTGCCGCCGTCGAGGCCCCTTCCAGGCCTTCCAGTACTCGATTCTTGTCGCGCTGGGTTTGCAAGCGGCCAAGAAACCAGGTCCCCGCGTTCGAGAGCCCTTTGTAGTCAAGATCGACCGGGTTCTGGGTGGCCAGCACGATGCCCAGCCCGAAGGCGCGCGCCTGCTTCAAGAGGGTCAGCATCGGCGTCTTGGACGGAGGGTTCGAAGTCGGTGGGAAGTAGCCGAAGATCTCGTCCATGTACAGGACAGCGCGCAGGCTCGACGTGCCCGGCTGAGTGCGGATCCAGGCCAATACTTCGTTCAACAGGATCGTGACGAAGAACATTCGCTCGTTATCGGAGAGATGGGCGATCGAAATGATCGAGAGCCGCGGCTTTCCCTGGGGCGAGTAGAGCAGGCCGGCTACGTCCAATGGGTCGCCGTCCATCCACCCGGCAAACCCGCGCGAGGCCAGCAGGTTGTTGATCTTCATGGCCAGTGAGAAGCGCTCCTTGGCCGGGAAGAACGACTCGAGGTCCAGGACGCCGAGCTTCTGGAACGGCGGCGACTGGATGGCCTGGATCAAGCCGGCCATGTCGAGGTCGTGGCCGGCGCGCCAGGCGTGGTCGAGCACGTTGGCCAGCAGGATGTGCTCGCGACTCGAGATCGGGTCGACGACCATTCCCATGAGAGCCAGTAAACCCGACACGGCCGACGCGATGCGCTCGCGGTAGGCGTCAGCCTGGCCGAGGAGCGCTGCGGTGGCGCATCGAACGAGCGGAGCACGGTGAGCGGCAAGCCGGCGTTGCTGCCGGGCGTGTAGATCGCCAGATCGACGGCGTCGCGCAGCCGCGCGATCCGGCCGCCGTCTTGCTCCCACTCGGCCAGGCCCTTTCGCCATCGCTCGGCCGTCTGGGCTGCGAAACTCTCGGTGCTCAGTTGTTTCCGCGCTGCTTCATCGGGGTCGACCCACGGCAGGAAATCAGCGGGGCGCAGCTCGGGAAAGGTGAGCAGCAAGTTTCCCAGGTCGCCCTTGGGATCGATTGCGATCACAGGGATGCCGTCGATCGCGGCCTCTTCGAGCAGCCCTATCCCAAGCCCGGTCTTGCCGCTGCCGGTCATGCCCACGCACACGGCGTGGGTGGTCAGGTCCTTGGACTCGTAGAGGAGAAGGTTTTCGGTGGTGGCGCGCGCTTTCAGGTCGTACGTTTTGCCGAGGTAAAACAGGCCGAGCTTTTCGTAGTCGTGCATGGACTTTCTGGTCTCCGAGTGCGCGTACAACGGAATCGCCGCCGTCTGGGCGGTGGCGAGGGATTACATTACGCCAGTTCCTTGCACTTGGCCTCTACCCGCGACTGGTAGTTGGCGATCATGTGAGAGGCGATCCGGTTCTTGACCAATCCCCACACCTGCTCGATCGCGGCCGGGTCGAGCCCACCTCCGGCCGCGGCCGCGGTGTTTGCACCGGCCGCTTGTTTGATGGCGTCGAGTCCCGCGGCAGCGGCGGCCTGCGCGGCACTCAAAGCCACTTCGTTTTGGCAGTGCGTATAGGCGTTGGCCAGCAGGCTCACCGAGGGAAGGTGCGGTACCAGGTCCTCGAGGTCAACGAACCGGAATATCTTCCCCGCGAATTCCTGTTCGAACGCCTTGGCGGCGGCTTCGTTGCCGATCATGGGCGCGCCAAAGGTGACGATCTCGTGGACGGAGATGAAATTACGCTGAAACCGCCACGCCGCCATGAGTGCCAGTGCCCCGCCCAGGCTATGGCCGGTAATCCAGAGCGGGCGCTCCGCGGCCTTGAGCGCGGCGTCGGTAGCCGCCGTCAACGGCGCCCAGACCATGTCGAGCGCCTCCAGAAACCCGCGGTGGAACCGCGCGCCGACGCCCGCCGCGGCGAAATCGGTGCCAGCCCGGCCTTCGGGCAAGATCAGGTAGTTGTTGGCGTTGGTCAGGAGCCAATCCTTCAGCCCATCGAGCGTGTTTGGCGCCTCGGAGCCGCGGAAGGCGACCACAATCGCCTGGTCATTTTGGGCCACGTAGACCTGGGTATTGTCGGCGCTGATTAGTTTCGCCTCGAGCCCGAGCTCAGAGCGAAATCGCGCCGGGCCTTCCGGCTCGCCGTAGTAGGCCAGTTCACAGGCCCGCGCCAGGATCAGCCCGTTGCGCGGGTCGCCGCTTACCGTGCTATCGAGTGACGTGCTCATCGGAGTTGCTCCTAAGACTCATTAGCTCGTGATCGGAACGATCGAAATGAAACAGTCAGTGCATGGCCTGGCGTCCGGGCTTGGCGTCGTGCCAGGCCTTGATCGTCTCGGGGCGAACATCGGTCTTTTGGACGTCCAGGAGCAAGAGCGATTCCTTCCCCAAGAGCGCGGTTCGGAAGCCCTGGTCGGTGATCTTGGTCCGGGCCAGGTGAAGCGCCGCAAGCGCGGGCAGGTCTTTGAGAATCAAGAGCCCGGCGTCGGTCACTTGTGTGTTGCTCAGGTCGAGCTCTTTGAGGACCCGGAAGTGCTCGATGTATTCGAGGGTCTGATCGGTCACATCCGGATTGGCCATCTGGAGCACGGCTGCATCGGACTTTTGCTTCAAGACCGAGTAATCCTTCCGGTCCCAACCCGTGAGCGTGAGATGCCGTTGGCCTTCGACGAATTTCTCGTAGGGGCCCAGGTTCGGCGGTACGGACATAACATAAAGCGTTGGCACGAATGCGACGAGCAGACTCAACGCAAGGAGCCCTGGCAGAACCGGTGAGCGGCGGAGGCCACGCGGAGCGGTTGTCGACTCGGCCGTGGTCGCTGCGCCGTGCTTCGAACGCGATGTTTGCCGAAATCGGCGGAGAGAGCGCCAAAGAATCAGCAGCGAGATCAGCGCGGCCGCGGCGACGCCGCCGGATTGCATGTACAAAGCCCGCGTTTCCATCCATTCGTGAACGGCGTTGCTCTGGATACCCGCCCACAACGGCGAAAGTGACGCGGGTCCGTGCATGAGCTTTTCCCTCATTCCCAGGTCGACAGGTGCCGTCAGCCAGTAAACCAACGGGCATGCGGCGATCGCACCACCGAGGACCACCGCGACAAGCGGCGCAGTCGCACGCTGGGGGTGACGTAAGGCGAACAAGAGCGCCACCGGCGGCACCAGCAAACTCCCGAAGCCCCACCACGCCCGCTGCCGGAATGCACGAACGATCAGCCAGACCCACGCCAGAGCCACGATCGCCAGCCCACCACCGAACAGATCGATCGCGTAGGTTTCCAGGACCCAGCCGGCGGATGAAGAGAATGCTTCGTACATAATGATTCGACAAGTCAATCCGGACCCGTTTGATGCTCCCAGAGCACGACAATCCAGTTTGTTGTAACATGCCCCAGCGTTCGTGAGCTACAAAAAGTGCGGCGAGGGGGGCGTATGCTCGGGACGAGACCTGTCGGCAAACCTCACCGTATTTGAGGTGTCGTGGATTGCCATGAGCGTCCACGTTCGATATCTACGATTCACGGCGCGCACACTCAGGGCAAAAGCGCGAAAGCGTTGCTGGCGGTGGGTCTTATCGCCGGATTCGGCGGATGGTGCAATGGAACCTGCTCGCTTCGTTTTCAATGTTGGCGCCGCGCTGGTGATGGGCCTGGCGATCGGACTCGAGCGGCAATTCCGGCAGCACCCGGCCGGTTTGCGCACCAACGCCCTGGTTTGCGTCGGGGCCGCGCTCTTTGTATCGCTCTCGAGGCTGGTGGGTGACGAAAACAGCCCGACGCGCATTGCGTCATACATCGTGAGCGGAATCGGCTTCCTGGGTGGCGGGGTGATCTTGCGCGAGGGGATGAACGTCAAGGGAATGAATACGGCTGCGACTCTTTGGTGCACCGCTGCGATCGGCACCCTCGCCGGCAGCGGTTTCCCGCTCCACGCGCTCATTGGCACGATGACCGTCGTCGGAATGAACCTCGCGCTGCGGCCAGTCGCCAACCGGATCGACGCTCGGATGAAGACGGCGGTAAACGTCGAGACGATCTACCAGATGCGGGTAGTATGCCAGGTCGCACAGGAGGGCGTGGTGCGGACCATTCTGCTGCGGCACATAAACACGCACCCGAAGATGACCGTGCAGCGAATCTCGACCCAGGCCGGCGAGCGGGACGGCCAGGCGGTGGTGTTGGTCGACATCTACGCGGTCGAGCGCAACGAGCGGGCGATGCAGGAGATCATGTCGAGGATCAACATCGAGCCCAGCGTGTCGACGGTCTCGTGGGAGAGACTGGAGAATTGAGGAATCAACCGCGGCAATCACGGGAGCAGGCGATGATAAAGAGCCCGGGCGTGCGGAAAACGATCGAGTGTGTGTGGGCGGCTGTTTTGGTTTTGACCGGCCCCAGGCCAGCCTTGGCGGCCGATCCGCGATTCGACAAGATCGTCGATCAATACTTCGCCGCGCGGTTTGCGTATCGGCCCTCAGAAGGAACTGCGGCCGGGCTGCATCAATACGACTCGCAGCTCGAGGACCTGTCGCGCGAGCGCACCCAGCGGCGCATCGACGAGCTGATCCAGGCCCGAGACCGTCTAGCTGCGCTCGAACGCGAGATCGAATCAGCGCAATCCAAGCTGCCCGCCGCCGACGCAATCGACGCGGTGTTCCTCGAGGGCCAGATCGAGGCCGAGCTCATTGACTTGAAGGTGCTACGCGAGTGGGAGCGCAATCCGATGGGCTACGCGAGCCTGCCGGGCAACGCGGTCGATCTGCTCATCAAACGCGACTTTGCTCCGGCTGCCGACCGGCTCCGCGCGGTGATCGCGCGCGAAAAGGCGGTCCCAGCCGTGTTCGAGGCGGCCCGAAGCAATCTCAAGAAGCTGCCCAAGGAGTTCACCGACCTCGCGATTCGCATGGCCAAGGGCTCGGTGGGCTTCTTCGAGGGTGCGGTCCCGTCGTGGGCACGCGAGGCCGCCGGCCCGGACAGGGAGCTACTCGCCGGATTTGAAGACTCGAACAAGCAGGTCGTCGCCGCGCTTCGAGCGTTTGCCGTTTGGCTGGAGACCGACCTGAAGCCGCGCTCGGACGGGCGGTACGCGATCGGCAAGGACCTCTTTCTCGCCAAGCTCAAGGCCGAAGAGCTGCTCGAGATCTCGCTCGCCGACCTGCTCGCGCGCGGCGAGGCCAACCTCGAGAAAGATTACCGATCGTTCGTCGAGACCGCGCGGCGGATCGACCCCTTGAAGACGCCGGAGGAGGTCATGAAATCGCTTTCAGACGATCACCCCACGGCGGCGGACCTGATTCCATCGGTGCGGCGGTCGGTCGAGGCAGCCCGGCAGTTTCTGATCGACCATGCGATCGCCACCATTCCCAGCGAAGTGCGGCCGATCATCGAGGAAACGCCGCCGTACGCCCGATCGGGCTCGTTTGCCTCGATGGACACGCCCGGCCCATACGAGACCCACGCCACGCAGGCGTTTTATTACGTGACGCCGGTGGAGAAGGATTGGGATGCGAAGCACGCCCTAGAGCACCTGCGGCTCTACAACCCGCCGGTGGTCGCGATGATCAACGTGCACGAAGCGTATCCGGGCCACTACCTGCAGTTTCTTTATGCCAAACAGTTCCCGACCAAAATTCGGAAACTGCTGGTGTGCGGCACGAACGGCGAGGGCTGGGCGCACTATTGCGAGCAGATGATGGTGGACGAGGGATTCGGCGGGGGCGATCCCAAAACTCGCCTTGCGCAGCTTCAGGAAGCTCTATTGCGCGACTGCCGCTACGTGGTGGGGATCAAGCTGCATACCGAGGATTGGACGGTCGAGCAGGCTGCAAAACTGTTCGTCGACAAGGCGTTTCAGGAGCCGGCCAATGGTTACGAAGAAGCGCGCAGGGGCGCCTACAATCCGACGTACCTTTACTACACTTTCGGTAAGTTAGAGATCCAGAAGCTGCGCGACGACTTCCGGTCCAAGAAGGGGGGCACGCTGCGCGATTTCCATGACGCGTTCGTTGCCCAGGGGGCCTTGCCGCTGCCGCTGGTACGCAAGCTGTTGCTCGAAGAGTGAATCACGAGGCGAGGTGTGGTACGGTCCGTGCACGAGCACAGGACGCCGAGGATTCCTCCGCCGCCCGGCAAGTCTACCGGATCAATACAACCGGAATTACCGGACCGGCATGCCGGTTGCGACGATCTGTTGATCCTCGTAGAGCTGGGCGAGGATCAGGCTGCCTCGGGTTGCAACCTCTTCGCCGGCCCTGGTTCCACTCGCGACGACGACATGATCGGAGCGCTCTTCGGCGATCTGCAGTTCCCGTCGCTCAAACCGTTCCTCCTGCTGCGTGCCGGTGGGCGGCTTGCGCACGAAGGCGTACTCGTGGCCGTTCATGACGACGACCGCCGAGCGAGGAATGACTGTCTGGCCGCTGACCGGCGGAATTTCGAGGGATGCTTTGACCAGCATCTCGGCTCGGAGATCACCCGAGACATTGGGAATGGACGCTTTGACCCTGATAGCGCGGGTCTCCTTGGAGACCTCCGTCGCCACATACTGCACCGTGCCGAGAATCGTCCGGTTCAGAAAGGGGAAGTGGATCTCCAAGTGCTGCCCGACCGCAACTTTCGCCGAGTCGGCCTCGTAAACGTTCAGCCAGACGATGAGGTGGTCGAGCGGGGCAATGACCATCAGCACGTCGGTGGTGTCGTAGAGATTACCCGGGACGGCGTCGCGCAGCACCACGATCCCGTCGACCGGCGAGAGCCGCGTCATCTTCGCCTTGTTGTTGAAACTGTGCATTGCATCCCTGTCGGGGGGCTCGGCAGGGTTGAGGTTTTTGATCAGCTCGTCGATCTGCGGTTCGGGAACCTCGAACACCAAGAGCTTCTGCCGCGCCGTCGTGACCGCCAGCCGGCTCTTGTTTTCGTCGTTGCGGGTAGTCGATCAAGAGCTGCTCGGAGATGGCGCTCCCATTCTTGAACAGTTTCTCGCGGAGCGTGCGCAGAGTCAGGTCGTGCTGCCATTGAACGTACGCCGTCTGAAAGTCGTTCTTGGCCGCGGCCAGATCGGTGCTGAAGAGGTCCACGAGCGGATCGCCCTTCTTGACCTTCTGGCCCAGCTCGACATAGACCTTCTCGACGAGCGTATCAAACCGGGGGCGGACCTTGTTGAGCGAGTTGGGATCGTAGGCGGTGCGACCCGGCAGATCCAGCTTGATCGGCTGAGCCTGGGGCTGCACGGCGACCACGAGCAAGCCGCTGTTCTTGGCCTCGTCGGGATCGAGCTTGACGAGACCATCCCACTGCGGGTAAGGCTTGAGCTCCTTCGGATTCGCGACGGAAGTCGATTCCATGGCGGATTCGCGGCCGCGGTCGAGCACCCAGTCAAAATCCCGCTCGGACTCGATCGATCCCCACCGAGTAAACGTAATAGCCGCCGCCGGCCACCGCACCGAGCAACAAAAGCACGACGACCTTGCCGAGAATCGACTTCTTGCGCTTCTCGGGAGGAGCGGTCGGCGGGCCGTTTGGCCCGGAGACCATCGGCGCGTGATATTCCACCGATTCGGTTCCGAGGTTGTTCATCAGACTATCTCCTCGCTCTCGACCGGCACGGAACGACGCGAACATTACAACTATCAGCATACCCCTTTCGACGAAGAGCACCAAGAGTTACTCTACCAGTAATAAAGAAGCAAAGTAGACTTCACTCGTCACATTCGAGCACAGCCGAAGTTGGGGGTGCCATGGTTCGCGCGATCATCACCTGGAGCTTGCACAACCGGCTGATCGTCCTCCTTGGCACGCTGCTGCTTGATCGCCGTCGGCCTCTATTCCGCGTACCACTTGAACGTCGAAGCCTATCCCGACCCGACGCCTCCCTTGGTCGAAGTGATCACCCAGAACCCGGGTGCCAGCCCCGAGGAAATGGAGCGATTGATCACGATTCCCATCGAGATCGCCTTGAACGGCATGCCCGGTCTCCACCGCCTGCGCAGCACGACCATTGCCGGGCTGAGCGACATCAAGTGCGTCTTCACCTATGGCACCGATTACTGGAAGGCCCGCCAGGAAGTGATCAATCGGATCGCGCTCATCACCAACTTGCCGCAGGGGGTGACGCCCGACGCTTTCTCCCTGGAGCCCGACGGGCGAGATCGTCCGCTACGTGCTGGAAGGCCCGGGCTACACGCTCAACGAGCTCAAGGCGGTCCAGGATTGGGTGCTCGAACGGCAGCTCAAGACCGTGCCCGGCGTGATCGACGTCACCGGGTTCGGCGGTACCGTGAAGCAGTACCAGGTGCTGGTCGACCCGTGGAAACTCGGCCATTACGGCGTCACGCTCCAGCAGGTTGAAGACGCGATTTCGAAGTCGAATGCCAACATCGGCGGCGACATCCTCAGCCTGGGCCCTCAGTCCCACAACGTGCGCGGCATCGGATTGCTCGGGAAAGGGCATTGACCCGCTCGACCCGCAGAACGCAGCCCAGCGAGAGGAGATCGTCGACCAGAAGCTCGAGGAAATCAGCAACGTCGTCATCACGCAGTACCAGGGAACTCCCATTCTGGTCAGTCACGTCGCCAAGGTCGTGGAAGGGTATCAGCCGCGGCTCGGCATCATCGGCCGGGATGCTGGCGGGAAATCGGAAGACGACGTCGTGCAGGGCATCGTGCTGATGCGGAAGTACGAAAAGTCGCTGGAAGTATCGGAAGGCAGTCGAGGAGAAGATCGACGAGATCCAGAAGCGGAAGCTCCTGCCGCCGGGAATGAAGATCAAGCTGTTCAACCAGCGCACCGAGCTCGTCCACGTGACGACGCACAATGTCAGGCACAACCTGCTGATGGGAATGGGCCTGGTGATCGCGATCCTGTTCATCTTCCTGGGCGATCTCGCCAGCGCCGGCATCGTGGCCATCATGATTCCGCTCGCCTTGCTGTTCTCGGTCACGGTGCTGTACGTGCAAGACAAGTCGGCCAACTTGCTGTCGATCGGCGCGGTCGACTTCGGGATCATCGTCGACAGCTCGACGATCATCGTCGAGAACATCTACCGGCACATCACGGCGCCCGAATGCCGACCGGTCGCGTCCGCTGATCGACCGGATCATCGACGCGTCCACCGAGATCGAGCGGCGCTTGTTCTTTTCGACGACGATCATCGTCTGCGCCTTCATCCCGCTGTTCTCGATGACCGGCCCCGAAGGCGCGCTGTTCGGCCCGATGGCCAACACCTATGCCTTCGCCATCTGCGGCGCCCTGGTGCTGGCAGTGACTCTGGCTCCGGTTCTGTGTTCGTTCTTCTTCGTGAACAAGAAGGAAGCGACGGACACGCTTCTCGACAAGATCATGAAGATGCGCTACCTGAGGGCCTTGAGCTGGGTGCTGCGGCACCGCGGGCTGACCCTCGCGGTCATGGGATCGCTCTTCTGCTGGGCGCTCTACCTGATCCCGCACCTGGGCGCCATCTTCATGCCTCCACTCGAGGAAGGGTACCTCTGGATTCGGGCCATCCTGCCGCGGACGGTCACGCGCGAGTACGCCGCCTCGATCGCTCCTCGGCTCCGCGAAGTGATCGGCTCGGTTCCCGAGGTCGACAGGGTCATTTCGCAGCTCGGCCGCCCCGATGACGGGACCGACCCCACCAGCTTCTTCAACCTGGAATTCGGCGCCCCGTTGAAGCCGATGGAGCAGTGGCGAAAAAAGCCGTTCTACCTCTTCGGCCACAAGCTCTGGGACGTCACGATCAGCCGCGAGGACATGGAAAGAGAGCTGATGGAGAAGTTCAAGAAGTTCCCCGGCATCAACTTCAACTTTTCCCAGTACATCCGCGACAACGTGGAAGAGGCCCTTTCAGGCGTCAAGGGCGCCAACTCGGTCAAGATCATCGGTACCGATCTGAACGAGCTGGAGACGCTCGGCCAGCGCGTCACGCGAGATCCTGAAGACCGTCCCGGGGATCGAGAACGTGGGCATGTTCCACGTCGTCGGCCAGCCCAACCTTCTGATCGAGATCGATCGCAGCCTCTGCGCTCGCCATGGCGTGAACGTGGCCGACGTCGAGAAAGTCGTGCAAGTGGCGATCGGCGGCGAGGCCTTCTCGCAGATGGTTGAGCGAGAAAAGCTCTTCGACATCGTCCTGAGACTTCCGCCCGAGATGAGGAACGATCCCAAGATCATCGGGCGGATCCTGGTCGATGTCCCCGGCAGCGGAGACGACAGTACCGGTTACCGCATTCCTCTTTCGCAGTTAACCAAGATCAAGGCTCACGAACCCGGGGCCTCCTACGTCTACCGCGAGAACAACCGGCGCTACCTGCCGATCAAGTTCAGCGTCCGCGACCGCGATCTGGCCTCGGCGGTCGCGGAGGCCCAGAGAAAAGTCGACGACCCCAAGACCGGCGTCATTCTCCCCGAGGGCTACGACATCATCTGGTCCGGCGAATTCGAGCAGATGGAGCAGGCCAACGATCGCTTGCTGTGGATCATCCCGCTGTCCCTCGTTTCTGATCATGATGCTGCTTTACTCGATGTTCTCGTCGGTGAAAGACTGCATGCTCGTCATGGTCAACGTGCTCGAAGCGGCGATGGGTGGGGTGTTCGCGCTTTATTTCACGGGCACACACTTCAGCATCTCGGGGGCCGTCGGCTTCGTGTCGGTCTTCGGCGTGGCCGTGCAGGACGGTGTCCTCTTGGTCACGTACTGCAACCAGATGCGCGAGCGCGGCTACTCGGTCTGGGAAACGTGCATGCGCGGCCCGGAGCTGCGCGTCGGCCGGTCGTCATGACCTCGTTGACCGCGGCGCTTGGGCTCTTTCCCGCGGCGATCGCCACTTCGATCGGGTCGCAAGCGCAGAAGCCGCTGGCCATCGTCGTGGTCGGCGCCATGCTCTGCACGCTCTTCCTCACGCGGTACATGACGCCGATCCTCTACAGCTACTTTCCCGCGCCCGCGCGGCCACGCCGCCGGCGACGACGAGCACCTCGTCGAAGGGACCAACTACAGCCAGCTCTTCATGCATCATTTCCCGCCCGACGAAGACTGATAAGAGCTACGTAGAATCATGCTGCTGGTTCCTGGAACCGCTCGCGCGCTGCTTTGCCGAGTCCATCAATGCGATGTTTCGCGTATAAACGACGAGCCCCATGGCCTGTCCCACGATAATCACGGGATCCTGGCGGAAAATCGCATAGGACAAGACGCGGTCCCTCCAAGTAGACTGAGCCACCAAAATGCCGCAGGCACGACCAGTCGCGCTTCTGCTCCGACATGATCCACTGCACCAGGAAGCGAGCGGTGAAGACCAGTTGTCCCAGAAAGCCAACGGTTAACCAGACCGTCACGTTCGACATGGCTTACAAGTCCTTCAAGCGGCATCCGAATCGCTTCCCGACGGCGTAGAATCTGACTCTACTGGGCTGAGCGACTCCTCGAGACCCCATGTTCGAGCGACGTGGCAACGAACCGGCCGGCGCATCAGCCACGCCACGCCCAGGAGGTCAACGATCACCCACACAGAACGATTCCAAAGGTTATAGTGTGAACGGCCAAAAGGCCTGCGACGGTGGTTGACCGGTACCTGAATCACGCGACAGCCCTCACGCAGCAAGAGCGGTCCGAAGAATCGATGAACGCCGTCGAACACAGGCAATCGCATGGCTACCTCGCGCGGAAAGATCCGGACGGAGCAGCCCGTATCAATGATCGATTGGCCCAGTAAAAAGTTGCGCCTAGATTGGCCAAATAACCAATCACCCGCTTAGACCAAGCATCTTGCCGCTTCTGCCGCCAGCCCAGTGCCACGTTGTGGCCGGGCAGCACGTTCCAGAGCCGTGCGAGATCGGCCGGATCGTTTTGCAAGTCGGCATCCAACGTAGCAACCCAATCTCCTGTAGCGGCTCGGATACCCGCGACGATAGCTGCAGACTGCCCGCCGCCGGGTGCCAGGGCGATGGCCCTGAGCTCAGGATAAATGATGACAAGTTCCCTTAGCACAGACTGCGTGTCGTCGGTTGATCCATCATCGACGATGATGATCTCGAAACGATCGAGCCCATGAGGAACGCTGGCGCACAAGCCGCGTAGGGCTAGAGTTACTTCACTCACCAATTGAGGCAGGCTCGATGCCTCATCCTTTGCCGCGACGACGACAGACAGAAGCGAGCGTTTACTCTTCTTGGCGCCGATTCTCCGAAGCATGGCGGCGGCTGAAGACTGCCTCGGCTTTGGACCGACCGGGTACGACGCCCTCAGCGACGGAAGTGACTCATGACCCGTGTCATATCGCGCAGGCGGCACGTGCAGCCTCCTTGCCTCGCCCGACGTGTAAACCGGCACATCTTCCTGCCCCGTGGCTGGCTGATTTGCGGGATGGGTATTCTCCGCTGATTGTAAGCGGCGTCCATCCCAATTCCTTCCCTCAATGAGACTCCGCCGTCTCAGACGCGATCAGGCTTTCCTTCCAAGTTCGCTACGCCACTTGGCCATTTTCTCTGGCTTTCCAGCACGAGCCAAAGTGAATGGCAGATCTGATCGCTCGTGCGCCGCCAGGTCGTCGCCGTTACCCGTCACAAAGCACTAGGGGAGCACGGCGTCGACATCGACGCGGCCGACTATAGCGCCATCAATCACGACGACTACCTGCTGGCCAGAGACGAAATCGCTGCGCGACGCGTAGCCGGTAGAAGTCGGTCCGGTGTAGACCTCGATCCTGCGATCCACCAAGTTGACAACCCAGTATTCGGGGATGCCGGCGCGGGCGTAAATCAGTTGTTTCCTGCCCTGATCGCGGTCCAGACTGGATTGCGATACCTCGGCCAACAGCGCGATATCCTCGGGCCCCGGGTGGTGATCAACGTAATCAGAGAGGTCGCCCCGCACAACGGAAACGTCGGGCACCGGTTCATCGTATCCTGGGATCCGGACGGCTTTCTCCTCCCGGACAACCCAACCGCTGGGCACCATGCGATCGAGCCAGCGGCGCAACTTCTGAGTTGCAACGGCGTGCGGCGGTCCCATGTCGTCTCTCCCGACGATGTAGCCATCAAGCAATTCGACGTGGTCATTGTCGAGGGAATCGGCGATGCGTTCGAATTCGTCGACCGTCATGCGGTAAACGGCCGGCGATGCCAAAGGCGGCAGCGCGGGGCTCAATTGCTGTGGCGTGATCGCGGACATGTGCCGTGCGGTTCCCAGCAGCGGCCAAGTGGAGCGGAAGGGGATCGAACCCTCAACCTCCGCATTGCGAACGCGGCGCTCTCCCAATTGAGCTACCGCCCCAGTTAGGCCACCGTCTAAAGTACCCTCCCGCGGACTTCAGGGCAAGCTAAGATGGAGGCACGCTGCGGATCGTGCTCGGCGCATGGCCGACGACGAAGGACACCACGATGATTTTCGCTCACCCCGGACGCTGGATCCGCCTGGCCTGCGCTGTGCTCATTCTCGCGCTCCCGCGGCACCCGAGGCCAGAAGCGCCGCACCGCCGGCGCTGGACGACGCACCCTGGCATTTCACGGTCTGGACGCCGATCTCGGACAACCCGGTCTTCGCCGGCACCGGCCGCGACACCTGGGACCGCAAGATCCGCGAGCGCGGCTACATCCTGGTTGACGACGACGGAACTTATCACCTCTGGTACACCGGTTACGCCGCCGACAGACCGCCCACGATGTCGCTGGGTCATGCCACTTCACGCGACGGGCTGCACTGGGAGCGAGACCCCGGCAACCCGATCTTCTCTGGATCGTGGGTCGAGGACATGTGCGTCGTTCACCGCGACGGAACCTATTCATGTTCGCCGAGGGCAAGAATGACATCGCCCACCTGCTGACCTCGACCGACGGCCGCAAGTGGACCGACCACGGCTCGCTCGACATCCGCAAGACCGACGGCACGCCGATCAGCCCCGGGCCGTACGGCACGCCGACCGCCTGGTTCGAAAACGGAACGTGGTATCTCTTTTACGAGCGCGGTGACCAGGGGGTCTGGCTGGCGACATCGAAAGACCTGAAGTTGTGGACCAACGTCAAAGACGATCCGGTCATCGCCATGGGGCCCGGAGCCATACGACAAGGCCGCCGTGGCCGTCAACCAGATCGTCAAGCGCGACGGCTACTACTACGCGTTCTACCACGCCAATTCTCAGCGGCCCTGGAAAGACTGGACGACCTGCGTGGCCCGGTCGCGCGACCTGATCCACTGGGAAAAGTACCCGGGCAACCCGATCATCGAGAACAACTGTTCGAGCGCCATCCTGGTTCGTACGTCCCAAGGCGAGGATCGGCTCTATACGATGCACCCGGATGTGAAGGTGTTCCAACTGACTTCGAAACGGCCTCTGGCGAGCCCTCAGCGGTAGAGCACGCCGACGCGGCGGCGGTAATCGTCGTAGGTCTCCTCGAAGAGCCGCCGCGATCGCTCTTCCCCGAGGTGACAGGCGGCGGTCAGGACCTTGGGCGGCGAGCCGGCCTCGGTGAGCAGCCGGGCGACCTCGGCCTTGATCAGGTTGATGATCGCGCAGCCGGTGACGCTCGACAGCGGCGCCACCGGCGTCTCCAGCCCGTCGATCCAGACGGCCGAGTCGCCCGCCGGGGCCTTCTGGTCGAGCACCAGCGTCGGCGACCTCGTGCAGCTTCTGGCCCGACTCGTGCCGCGAGGTCGAGGCGACGGCGTGCTCGAGCGACGTGAGGGCGACGACGACCATCCCCAGCCGTTTCGCTTCCAGGGCCACGTCGATCGTCACGGCGTTGCAGCCGCTGGTGGAGATGGCCAGGAGCGCGTCGTCGGGCGAGGTTGCGAAGTTGCGCCAGAGGACCGGGCCGAAGCCCTGCACGTTTTCCAGGAACATCGCCTGGCGCTGGCCGTTGGCCCCGACGACCGGGTTGTGATAGGTCATCGACAGCTCGACGATCGGGTGAAAGCCCGGGAACGAGCCGTAGCGCGGAAACATCTCCTCGACGGCCATCCGCGAATGGCCGGTCCCGAAGACATGGACCAGCCGGCCCTTCAGGATCGCTCGTCGCGAAATGCGCCGCCGCCTGGCGGATCGCAGGCAATTGCGTCGCCTCGATGGCGTCGATCGCCGTCCGGACGGCGGCGAGGTACTCGGCTAGAGACGTCGGGATCTGACGTCATGGGCATCGAGGCGACTCGGTCGGCCGGCTCGGCAGTCGAGCGAGCCTCGCCCTCCCGAGACGCCTTCGGAAACGCACCAGCCGCCGTCGACGACCAGCTCGGCGCCGGTGACGAACCGCGAGGCCGGCTCGCAGAGATAGAGCGCGGCCTCGGCCACGTCGATCGGCCGATCCGGGACCGCCGGCCATCGGCTGCTTGGTCGCCAGGTAGGCCGGATTCGCGGGTCGTTCACGGCCCGAGCGGCCATCGGCGTGTCGATCAGGCCGGGGACGAGCAGGTTGAACCGGATGCGGTCCGGCGCGTACCGCGCCGCCGCCGCCAGGGTCAGCGCGCGGACGGCCCCCTTGCTGGCGGCGTAGGCGAGCGTCCCGAAATGCACCGGCGACGGCGAGCGGTCGAGCACCGAGCCGACGTTCACCACCGTGCCGCGCAGGCCGGCGCCGTCCAGCGGCTGTCGAGCATGATCCGCACGGCCGCGCGGTTGGTGAGGAACACGCCCGTGGCGTTGATCTGCATGACGCGGTCCCAGCCTTCGGTCGAGCATTCGTGCAAGCGGGCCGTCGCCGAACTTGCGGCCGCTGATCCCGGCGACGTGCAACAGGATGTCGAGTCGTCCGCCGAGAACGCCGCGAGCGAAGTCGAACATCGCGTCGACTTCCGGCTCGCCCTGTTCGAGCTCGAGCAGTGAACTCCCAGACCGGGCCCAGCGGAGCGAGCTGGTCGATGCGCCGAGCGCGCCGGTCTCCGGCGACCGGCCGGCCACGACGACGCGAGCCCCTTCCTCGAGGAACCGCCTGGCCGCCGCCAGGCCGATTCCGCTGGTCCCTCCCACGATCAGACAGGTGCGGCCGTCGAGCCGGCCGGGACGTGGCACGAGTGGTTCCCCCACCGGGACGGCATTGGACGGGTGACCGCACCACTCAGTCCTTGACCTGAAAAATCGCCTCGATCTCGACGGCGATTCCGGCCGGCAGCGCGCCCATGCCGACGGCGCTTCGCGTGCCGACGCCCGCGTCGCCGAAGACGTCTTTCATCAGGTCGGAGTAGCCGTTGATGACCTTGGGGTGGTCGTCGAAATCGGGGGTCGAGTTGACCATGCCCAGCGATCTTGATCAGCCGGACGACCTTGTCGAGCGAGCCGAGGTGGGACCGCACGCGTCGCCAGGATCGCCAGCCCGTCTGCCGCGCCGCCGCCTGGCCCGCCGCCACGTCCATGTCGGCCCCGAGCTTGCCGATGATCAGCGTCCCGTCGGCACGAAGCGGGCCGTGACCCGAGACGTAGAGCAAGTCGCCGTGCCGGATGGCCGTCACGTACGTGGCCACCGGCTTGGGCGCGGGCGGCAACTACCAGCTTCAATTCGGCCAGGCGGGCTTCGGCTCCCATGGCAACGATCCTCCCCTCTCACTGCGTGCTGTTCCCGATCAACGCAACTTTACTCTGCAGACTGAGCCCACATCGACCAAACACTAACGGCTGCACCGCGGTCAAATCAACCGGTCCGGCGCTTCTCGATCTGCCCCGCTTGACTCGGCATTTCGCGGCCGGTCCGATCGGCGCCGGTCGTCGTCTCGCCCCGGCTTGACCCGGCCGGTAGGATGAAAAACGTCTCGAATTCGCTATCGATTGTTTTTCGAGACCTCGGCAGCCACGCCATGAGCCAGCACACGCGCCCGTTCACCGTGGGCTTGATCCAGATGCGATGCTCGACCGACGCGCGACGACAACCTCGCGCCGGGCGTGCGCGCTTTGCGCCAGGCCGCGGAGCGAGGCGCGCAGGTCGCCTGCCTGCCCGAGCTGTTCCGCACCCAGTACTTCTGCCAGGCCGAGGACGCCAGCCCGGTTCGACCTGGCCGAGCCGATCCCCGGCCCGACCACCGACGCCCTCGCCGAGGTCGCACGCGAGACGCGCATGGTCGTGGTCGGCTCGATCTTCGAGCGCCGGGCCGCCGGCGTCTATCACAACACGGCGGTCGTTCTCGACGCCGACGGCACGCTTGCGCGGCCGTCTACCGCAAGATGCACATCCCCGACGACCCGCTCTACTACGAGAAGTACTACTTCACGCCCGGCGACCTCGGCTTTCAGGCGTTCGACACGTCGTTTGCCCGACTCGGCACTCTGGTCTGCTGGGACCAGTGGTATCCCGAGGCCGCCCGGCTCACGGCCTTCAAGGGCGCGGAGATCCTCTTCTATCCCACGGCGATCGGCTGGCATCCGGCCGAGAAAGCCGAGTTCGGCGCGGCCCAGACCAGCGCCTGGGAGACCATCCAGCGGTCGCACGCGATCGCCAACGGCGTCTACGTGGCGGCCGTCAACCGCGTCGGCCACGAAGGGCCGGCCGGCGGCGGCCTGGAATTCTGGGGAAGCTCGTTTCTGGCCGACCCGTTCGGCCGGATCATCGCCCAGGCCGGTCGACGACACCGAGGAGATCGTGATCGCCCGCTGCGACCCCCGGCTCCAGGAGGAAACCCGCCGCAACTGGCCGTTCCTGCGCGATCGCCGCATCGACGCCTACGCACCGATCACCCAGCGGTTCCTCGACCGAGCAGGAGCCATGAGCCAGCACGATTCGGGCGGCAACACGGGATCGCCTGCCACGAATCAGCCTCCCAGTGCGCTGGGCTATCGCATGCCCGCCGAATGGGAGCCGCACGCGGCGACCTGGATCGCCTGGCCGCACAACCGCGACGACTGGCCCGGCAAGTTCGCTCCGATTCCCTGGGTCTACACCGAGATCGTCCGCCACCTGAGCCGCGTCGAGAAGGTGCACATCGTCGTCCGCGGCCGCACCGATGAAGCGCCGGGTCGCCGATCGGCTCGACGCCGCGGGCGTCAACCTCGACGCGGTCCGGTTCTTCAAGGCGGCAACCGATCGCGTCTGGCTGCGCGACTCCGGGCCGACGTTCGTCGTCGGCGACGATCCGCCCAGCCAGCACGCTCGAGCGCGTCGGCGCTCGTCGACTGGAAGTTCAACGCGCTGGGCCAAATACGACAACCACCACCGCGACAACCGCCTGCCCTCGCAAGATGGCGCGGTGGCTGGGGCTGCCGCGGTGGGTTCCCGGAGTCGAGCAGCGACGGCCGATGCTGTCCGCGTCGTGATGGAGGGAGGCGCGATCGACGTCAACGGCCGCGGCACGCTGCTGACCACCGAGGAATGCCTGCTCAGCGACGTCCAGGCGCGCAATCCCGGGTCTCGACCGCGCAGGCATCGAGCGGGTCTTCGCCGACTACCTGGGAGTCACGCCACGTCGTCTGGCTGGGCCGCGGGATCGACGGCGACGACACGCACGGCCACGTCGACGACCTGGCGCGGTTCGTCGATCCGCAAACCGTCGTCACCGTCGTCGAGCCGCGCTGCCGACGACCCCAACCACGAACCGCTCCAGGAAAACCTTCGCCGCCTGCAGAGCGGCGCGCGACCAGGACGGCCAGCCGCTGCGCGTCGTCGAGCTGCCGATGCCCCGGCCGGTCGTCTTCGAAGGCCAGCGGCTGCCGGCCAGCTACGCCAACTTCTACATCGCCAACGGGCTCGTGCTCGTTCCCGACGTTCAACGACCCCGCCGACCGGATCGCGCTCGATACCCTGGCGAGCGTGTTCCCCGACCGCGAGGTCGTCGGCATCCACTGCGTCGACCTCGTGCTGGGCCTGGGCACCTTGCACTGCCTGTCGCAGCAGCAGCCGGCCGGGTCAACTTGTCTGACGAGTAAGCGACGCTAGCGTCATGAGCGGCCCGACCGCTACGATGGAAGTCTCCAGTCGAAACCACCCCCCGCACCGCTGCACGGCGCTCGGATGGCCTGGCTCCGGCCGCTTGAGAAGGGATCGTGTCATGCCTCGTCGCCGTTCCTTCCCGCAAGAAGGACCACAATCAAACCGCGGGCGGTCACGTCCACGACGGCCTTATGCGGGCGCGGCGGATGGGGGCCCTTCGGAGGGCCCCACCCCGCGCGGGGCTGTCGGCGCGCGCCACGCATCTGCGCCAAAGCGTCCCCCCTCGGCCCCTGAATCGGCCAATGACGCAGGCAAACCTGAACGCCTCCAGAAAGTGCTGGCGCATGCCGGGCTCGGGTCGCGCCGGTCTTGTGAGGAGCTCATCCTCAAGGGTCGCGTCTCGGTCGACGGCGAAGTCGTTCGCCAGCTCGGCACGCGGGTCGACGCCCGCGACGTCCCGAATCACCGTCGATGGCGAGCCGATCCGGCTCGAGTCGATCGTTTATTACGCCGTCAACAAGCCCAAGGGTTATGTCTCGACCAATCTCGATCCCTCGGGTCGGCCGCGCGTCGTCGATCTCCTGCCGGAAATTCCCGAGCGCGTCTACACCGTCGGCCGGCTCGACGAAGACAGCACCGGACTCATCATCCTGACCAACGACGGCGACCTGGCCAACCGGCTGGCGCATCCTCGCTACGGCGTGGAAAAGCTGCTACCGAGCCCTCGTGGCCGGCGCTGCCGGCCCCGAGATGCTGGCCAAGCTGACCGAGGGCGTCTGGCTCTCCGACGGCAAGGTCCGCGCCAAGCGAGCGCGGATCGTCGGCCGCCAGGGCCAGGCAACCTGGCTCGAGCTGGTCCTGGCCGAAGGCAAGAAACGCGAGATCCGCCGGATGCTCTCCAAGCTCGGTCACAAGGTGATGTCGCTTAGCCGCATCGCCGTCGGACCGATCAGCCTCAAGGGGCTTTCTGTCGGCGAGGCCCGGCCGCTGTCGCGCCACGAGATCGACTTGCTGCGGAGGGTGGCCGCCGGCATGTCGGTGTCACCGGCCTTCGGCGACGAGTCTTCACCGGCGCGGGACCGCGGCCCACGCCGGGAGCACAATCGCCCACGGACGCAAGCCGCGGAGAGCGCGGACCGCACGCGGGCGCCTCGCCCGCCTGGTGTGCACGCGGGCGCCGGCTCGCGGCACGGCCGGCCGCGCCGCTCGCCGCACCCGCACGACGCTTCAAAGTCCATTCCCGCGCGGCGGCCCGATCGTCCCCACAACGTCAAGCCCGCGCGGCCAGCCAAACGCAAGCCCGGGGACGTAGCCGGCGTCGACGCGGCACAGCCCGTTCTAACTCCCGTGTCGCCACAGCCGGCGCGTGCGCCCCGAATCATCATCGGTCTCGAGCCTGGGCCCAAGTCGCAGAAGGGTGCAGCCGCCGATCGTGCCGGAAAACGGCAGCGACCACGGCCGCCGGTTCGCCGCCAACGCCCGGCTCGGTTGCCTTTCAAAAAGCCCAGCGATCTGCCGTCCGAACCCGGCAAGGGTGAGAACCAAGAACCGTAAGCGCCCCCAGGGCGTTGCCCTGGGCTGATTTGTGGCTGCCCCTTCGGGGCGAAGGAGCCAGAGTCGCGCAACACCAAAAAGCGCCAGCGAGGGATCTGGCGATTGGCTCGCGGTGCTTTTCAAAGCCCCTCGCTGGCGCTTCGGGCTAATATACTTTTCAAAGCCCCTCGCTGGCGCTTCGGGCTAATATACGTTTGGCGTTGCGACTACCTGCGAGCCTTGGTCTGGGCTCGGATCTGGTCGCGGATGCGGGCCGCCTGCTCGTAGTCCTCGCGCGCGACCGCCTCGTCGAGCTGTTCCCGCAACGTTTTTTCCACCGAGAACTTCTTGCGAATTTCCAGCTCGTAATTGCGGAGCTGCTCGATCAGGGCGGGATTGGGCGAGTCAGCCGCGTCGCGCGGCTCCCACCACGAGCGTTGATGGACGGTCAAGCGCTCGACACCGTCGCGGAGGGCGTCGATGGCCTCTTCGGGCCGGTGCCGCTCGAGCGCCATCGCCACTGCGGCCTCGGTGCGGTTAAACAGCACGATTCCGCGGAACTGTTCGTGCGAGGCGATATAATCGTCTTCATTAGCGTGGCGGCGGACGAAATCCATGAGCGCCAGAGTGTGGTCAGCGTCCTGGATGGCCCGATCGTGGCGTCGCAATGCGAGCCAGGCGATACGGCGGTGGTAGAACTGCATGAACTCGCGATCGGCCTCGGCGCACTGTTGCGGCGTCATGACCCAAGGCGGCGACTTGCCGCCCGGCGCTTGCCCGCGGCTGGCCGCGCTGTGGCGCAGATAATCAAGATAGGTCACGAACCCCTGCGGACGGGACCCGTCAGGCCGGCCGGCGACCTCGAGCTGCAGCACGCCGAGCTCGACGCGAACCTGCAAAACCATCCGCCCGTCGCGGGCGCGGATCTCGCGAGCCAGGTGCTCACCGGGCTCGGGATCGTAGGGCCAATTCTGGATCAGGTCATCCAAATCCCGTCGCGTCACAAGCATTCTACCCCTTCAACCGTGAGAGCGAGCGCTCTCGCCCAACCGCGCACGGCGGAATCATGACCACAGCGTGCTTCTCTGCCCGACGCGAACCTTCGCGCTCGACCACACCCGTGGCCTGCTTCGCACTGGATTATACCCCCCTGTCCGGCCGAAACCTACAGGGCGATTTTCGATCTTGGTGAGAATCGTGTCGAATGTTTGAGCCAGGCAACGTCTCCCATTTACCGCTTTACGTCCATTTACGCTGCACGACCTCCGAGTGCAAGTGATCGCGTGTAAAGCGGACTTCAATCCGGCGAGCCTGCAACTGTCGGCTGCCTATCTCAGAACGCGGCCCGAAGCAGCGTGATGATGCCCGAAATCGGCGCATTCCTGGCCCGCGCCTGCTCTTGCAAACGGCGGGGGTCTTTGTGATCATGATTGGTCCGGTTGCGCCAACGCGTTCGGCCCTCCTAGCTCAATTGGCAGAGCAGCTGACTCTTAATCAGCGGGTTGATGGTTCGAGTCCATCGGGGGGCACTAGCGGTGACAATGCCAGCCAAGACGCTCAATTGGCGCCGGCTATGAACGTGCGCCGGCCGTGTCCGCCGTATCCGCACAGCGCCGCACCAGCCTACAGTCTGATGAATAACGTGCACAGACCTTACATGCCGTCAGATCGCCAGCGGCATGACAACTGCGCAATACAACGTTTGAGGGATGTGAGTTCAAGTCCCTCAAGAGGACCTCACGATAAGCCGAGGGATCATGCTACGGGACCTGGTGAGCCCTCCGTGTCATGGCCCGGGAAGGGTCGGATTACGTTCCTGGAGGATGTCTTCCATCCGTGTGCGAACGGCCTCTTTCCCTTCCGGGTGCGTGAGGATGTAGAAGCGATCCTCCTGGAGAGCCGCGAAGACGGCATCAGCAACTTGCACCGGAGGCATACCAGCGGGCACCAGCCGGCGGATGGCTTCCCACCGCGCTCCGGCTGCGGGACCGAGGGGTGCCGTCGGCGGAATGTGCCCAGGGCGGTTCCGCGCCGACTCCATGATCTGCGTGTTGACAAACCCCGGGCAAAGCACCGAGACCCTAACTTTGGCGCTGCGCTCGGCCAGTTCGTGGTGGAGCGTCTCCGAGAGGCTGACGACCGCGTGCTTGGTCACCTTGTAGGCCCCCAACCCGGGACCCGAGATGAGTCCGGCCATGGAGGCGGTGTTGACGATGTGACACTCCGTGTCTTGGGCCAGCATGACCGGGACAAAAGCGCGCACGCCATGAATGACGCCCCAGAGATTGACGCCCATGACCCACTCCCACTCCTCGAGTGTGCTTTCCCAGATCGCGGCCTCAGTGCCGACGCCGGCGTTGTTGCAGAGCAAGTGGACCGCCCCGAAGACATCGAGCGTCTTTTGGGCCAGCTCTGCGACGGCCCGGGCCTGGGAAACGTCGGTCGGGACAGCCAGCACGGTCGCGCCGGAGGCCTTCAGGCTGGCTTCGGTTTTCGCCAAAGCTTCTACTTCCACATCGGCCAGGACCGCTTTCATGCCCTCTTGGACACTGCGATCCGCCAGGGCACGCCCGATGCCACTGGCCGCGCCCGTGATGACCGCCACTTTGCCTTTGAACTCCTTCATCGCTCCTCCTCGTTTGTTCTCATGTCATATCGAGGGCGTACAGTTTCGGCGTACAAACACCAACGCCGACTAGTGATCTCCCGTGTAGATTGTCGCCATGTCCCATTCGTCAATGGTCACGGTCGACGCGACCAAGTGGCAGGCGAGGAGGCCTCACCGACGAATCCGGTCCCACGGTTCTGCCAGCGTTTTCGCTCCAGTCGATGATTCCAGCCATGCCTCGACTCACCCATAATCAAGGACAACTGAAAAATCGCCAGAAAAATCGCGATCAGCCTGTCCCGGAAACGGCTCCCGCCGGAGTTCGTAGTGTATGGGAATGCTCATGGACAACAACTCTGCGGAGACCGCTCGCCTTCTAGAACAGGCTCGGGCCGGGGACAAGGAGGCTTTGAGCGCTCTATTTGGCCGGCATCGGCCGCGCCTGCGGCGCATGGTAGAGCTGCGCCTCGATCGCCGGCTGCAGGCGCGGATCGACGCATCGGACGTGATCCAGGAGGCTTATGTCGAGGTCGTCATCCGGCTGAACGAATACCTGAGCAAGCCATCCTATCCGCTGTTTCTCTGGCTGCGCCTGATCGTCGGTGAACGGCTTCTCAAATTGCATCGCCACCACCTGGGAACGCAGATGCGCGACGCTGGGCTGGAGGTTTCGCTCTACCGCGGCGCCTTGCCAGAAGCGTCGTCGGCCGCCCTGGCGGCTCAGCTCCTCGGCAAGCACACCTCGCCGACGCAGGCGGCCTTGCGCGCGGAACGGATGATTCGGCTTCAGGAAGCCCTGAACACGCTGGACGCCATGGACCGCGAGGTTCTGTCACTGCGGCACTTCGAGGAATTGAGCCTGGCCGAGACCGCACTGTCGCTGGGCATCGAGGAGTCGGCCGCCGCCAAGCGCTACATTCGTGCTCTCAAGAGACTCAAGGCCACCCTTGCCAACATGCCGGGAGGACTCGACGGTGTCTGAGACAACCTCCAGCAGCTCCGCCAACTATGTCCTGCTCACCCGGCTGGCCGACGAGTTCGCTGCACGCTATCGAGCCGGCGAACGGCCGAGTCTCCAGGAGTACATCGACCGCTATCCCGAGCTGGCCGACGACATCCGCGAGCTGCTCCCCGCCATGGCGGAGATCGAGCAGGTCAAGGAAGATCACCAGGAAACCGCCGAGCAGGCGGCGGCGCTCGCCTCGCCCGCGCTGCGGCAGCTCGGCGATTTCCGCATCCTCCGCGAGATCGGCACGGGGGGCATGGGCATCGTCTACGAGGCCGAGCAGGTGTCGCTGGGGCGCCACGTGGCGCTCAAGGTGTTGCCCAAGAACATGCTGCTCGACGCCCGGGCCAAGCGGCGGTTCGAGCGCGAGGCGAAGTCCGCTGGCAAGCTGCACCACACCAACATCGTCCCGGTCTTCGGCGTCGGCGAGCAGGACGGCATGCCGTATTACGTGATGCAGTTCATCCAGGGCCTCGGGCTGGATGACGTGCTGGAAGAGTTGAAGAAGCTGCAACACGGCGGACCCAAGGCCGGCACGTTCATCGCAGGCGAGCTCCGCGCATCCCCCAACGCGGAGCCGGTCGCCGATGTGCCCTGGGAAGAGACCGATCGGAAAACCCAGACCCAGGGCGCGGTGTCGGCCGTGAGCGTCGCCCGGTCGCTCTTGACGGGCGAGTTTCATTCGCCGCTCGACCAGGACGACGCCACGGCACCAGCGACCGTGGAGGACCAGCGCAAGGAAGATCGCGAGGCGGCCGCTCGGCGCTCTGCGGCGTCGTCCGATTCGTTCGCGTTATCCTCGTCGTCGGTCGTGCTACCGGGCCAGAGTCGCGACGGGAGCAAATCGAAGAACAAGAAGCGGACCTACTGGCAGAGCGTAGCCGCGATCGGCGTGCAAGTGGCCGAGGCGCTCGAGTACGCGCACAAGCAGGGGATCCACCACCGCGACATCAAGCCCTCGAACCTGCTCCTGGACTCGCAGGGGACGGTGTGGGTGACCGATTTCGGCCTGGCCAAGGCGGATGACCAGCAGAACCTGACGCACACCGGCGACATCCTCGGCACGCTGCGCTACATGCCTCCGGAGGCGTTCGAGGGGAAGACCGACGCCCGCAGCGATGTGTATTCGCTCGGCCTGACGCTGTACGAGATGCTGGCGTTCCGGGCGGCGTTCGACGAGAAGGAACGGAACCGGCTGATCAAGCAGGTGACGGAGGCCGAGCCGGACCCGCTGGGCAAGCTGAACCGGCAGGTGCCGCACGATCTCGAGACGATCGTGCACAAGGCGATCGACAAGGACCCGGCGCGGCGCTATGCCTCGGCGGGAGCGCTGGCCGAGGACCTGCAGCGGTTCATCGACGATGAACCGATCCAGGCGCGGCGGGTGAGCGATGCGGAGCGGTTGTGGCGCTGGTCGCGGCGGCACAAGGCGGTCGCGGCACTCCTGGCGACGCTGGCGACCGTGCTGACTGTCGGGTGCGCCGTGATGGCCGTGCTCTGGTCCCGCGCCGAGCAAAGCGCCTCGATCGCGCGCTCGAAAGAGCTGATCGCGCAGACCTTGGCGACGAAGGAAGCGGCGGCACGCGGAGAGGCGCAGGCCCTCGCGACCAAGGAGGCGAAAGCACGCGGAGAAGCGGAGGCGCAGCAGCGGCTCGCGCTCGAAAAGGCCGAGCTGCTCGCCCGCGAGGATTACGTCAACCGTGTCAACCGCGCCTATCGCGAGGTGCAGGACGACAACGTCGCGCTGGCCGAGGACTTGTTGCACGGCTGCGACCTCAAGCGTCGCGGCTGGGAGTGGCACTTCGTCGAGCGGCTGTGCAATTCGGAACGCCGGGTCCTCGATCTCGGTAATACGAGTGTCAACGCGCTGGTATTCAGCCCCGATGGAACCTGGGCTGTTGCCGGCTCGGGAGCCCCGAGCATGGGCGGAGCCACTTCCGAGCCTCCGCTCATCAGCGTCTGGGATGTCGACTCCGGCCAGCGGCGAAAGACCCTGCCCGGGGCCAAGGGAACCGTGCTTGACGTGGCCGTGAGCCCGGACGGCAAGAAGGTCGCCGCCGGGTGCGCGGCAGGCCTCGTCCTGGTCTGGGACGTGGCGACGGGACAGAGCGCGTGGACCCAGTCTGAACCGGGGCTTGACGCCATGAGCGTGTCCTTCAGCCCCGACGGCCAGTCGCTCGCCGTGGGGTACGGGGCCTACAACGGTGAACTAGGTCGGGCGCGTCAAGATTTGGGACGTGGCATCGGGAAAGGAGATCAAGTCGTTCACTGGTCCCCGCGGCGGTGTGAACAAGGTCGCGTTCCATCCTGACGGGAAACGGCTCGCCGTCGCGGGCTTGGAAGTCGTCGAGGTGTGGGATCTCGAAACCGGCCGCAAACATCACGATCTCAAAGGTCACAAGAAATGGGTCTACTGCACGGCCTACAGCCCCGACGGGAAATGGCTGGCCACAGGCGCGTGGGATGGGACCGTCAAGCTCCGGGACGCGGCAACGGGCGTGGAGGCGCTGACGATCTTCGCGCACGAAGGTTACGTCCTGAACCTCGCCTTCAGCCCCGACAGTCGCAACCTCGCCACGACGAGCGAGGACCGGAGCGTCAGGCTCTGGGAGGTTCCTGCCGGCCGGCGTTTGGCGACGTTTCATGGGCACACCGACTTCGTCCAGGCGGTCGCTTTCCGGCCCGACAGCCGCGAGGTCGGCACGGGGAGCTTGGATGGGTCCATCCGCTTCTGGGACCTCAAGGCCAGCCGACCGGTCGTCGTCGAACACACCGGCTGGGTCGTTGGCTGCGCCTTCCGGCGCGACGGCCTACGGGTCCTCTCTGAGACGTGGCTTTATGGGCGAGACGCTGGGCCCCCAAAGGGCTGGAACCCTTTCACCGGTGAGCTCGACACCGCGCTGGCGGGCGTCAAGTATGCAACCTTGCCCAAGGAATTTGTGCCGGGCTCCCGTTACCAACCACAAATGGCCGCCACGAGTCCCGACGGCAAGCTGATCGCGCAGATCAATGCCCTCGCGGCATCGTCAGCCTCGCGTAGCAAGGATTATTCCCTCAGCTCGGTCGTTGTCCGCGAAAAGGCCAGCGGCGCGCGTCCTTCACACTCTGACCGGGCATTCGGCCGATGTCGTCTCCCTCGCGTTCAGCCCCGACGGTCGCCGGCTCGCGACCGCGAGCTACGATCGGACCGTCAAGCTCTGGGACATGCAGACTGGCCAGGACGTTTTCACACTCCTTGGACACACCGCCGGAGCCGTCTCCGTGGCCTTCAGTCCCGACGGGAATCAGATCGTCACGGGTGGGATCGATTTCACCGCCCGCGTCTGGAACGCGACACCGCTCGCGTCGAACCTGACCGCGGAGCACGACGCTCGGTACCGGCAGAAGATCCAAACGCTGGAGCAGTTGAAAGCCGCGACCGACGACGTTGAACGCGCCAAGATTCTTGCTGATGGCGGCCAATGGACCATGGCGGCCGAGGCACTTACCAAGGCCGTGGCAAAGAAGCCGGACGAGCCCCAGCTCCGCTACCAGCTCATCGATGCACTCGTGAAGTCAGGTGACACGCGCCGCGTTGGACCAGCTTGCGACGACATGCTCAAGCGGTTCGGCAACACGGGCGATCCTCTCCAGAACCTGGGAGTCGCCGGGTTCTGCAGGCTCGCCCGCCAGGCCGTCGCCGATCCTCAGAAGCGTGAGTCCGTTCACACGGTGGTGATGGCATCCAAAGGCCTAATCCGGGTTCTGGTGTTGGGCCAGTTCGGACAATGGGACCTGGTCTCTCAAGGCCTGGCCAAGATCGTAGAAGACAACCCCGACGACGCCTCGGCCCACTACGGCCTCGGCGTTGCCCTGTACCTGCAGGCGAAGACCGACGAGGCGATCGCCGCCTTCCGCGAGGCCGTTCGCCTGAAACCAGACTTCGACGGGGCCTATTTCTACCTGGGTTTCGCCCTGAGACGCCAGGGCCGGTTCGCCGAGTCCCTCGCCGCCTTCAAGAGCGGCCGTGAGCTGGGGACCGACCCGTCCTACGACTGGGTTCGCCAGGCCGAGATCCTGGCCGCCCTGGAGGGCAAGCTGCCCGGGTTCCTGAAGGGTGAGTACCAGGCCAAAGACAATACGGAACGCTTCGGTCTGGCCGAGGTCTGCTCGAGCAAGAAACTGAACCACGCCGCAGCGCGCCTGTACGCCGACGCATTCGCGGCAGATCCCAAGGCGGCCGGCGACCTCGAAGCCGGTCATCGCTACAACGCCGCCTGTGTTGCGTCGCTGGCCGCCGCCGGCCAGGGGGAGGGCGCCGCTTCGCTCAACGACAATGAGCGGACCCGCCTACGCAAGCAGGCCCTCGACTGGCTTCGCGCCGACCTGGCCCAGCGCACCAAACAACTGGAGAGCGTCCAGTCGGCCGACCGTACCGAGTTTCGGCGGGTGATGCAACACTGGCAACGGGACAGCGACCTCGCCGGCCTACGCGACGACGCCCCCCTTGCCAAGCTCCCAGAGGCCGAGCGGAAAGCATGGCAGGCGCTCTGGGGAGAAATCCGGGCCCTCCTCATGCGTGCCGAGTGACAACTCCCCTGAACGCCCCTCCGGCAGGCATTTGTTCCAGCACCGCCACCGACCGATCACGCGATCGTCGTCGCATCGCTCGGGCGCGAACTGATCCCACACGGACAGGCTTGCACTCTTCTTCGGGCCGCCCACACTTGTTTACTTGCTGCTCGGCGGCTTGGGTTTTGCCAGCAATTCTTCCGCTTCGCGCAGGAAGCCCTGAGCCTCGGCGTTCTGCGCCCAGCGCGGATCCTTCATCCGCTCCCGCAGGAGCTGAAGCTGCGGCCTCTGCTTCCTTGGCGTGGCCGAGTTGCTGGTGCGCCATGGCGAGGAAGGCGAGGTCTAAGGGGTGAGAGCCTTTGTATCGGAGCGCGTTGATCTTGTCCGAGCGCGCGAGCACGTCCAGCGCTTTCTCATAGTTGCCTACGCGGTAGTAGGCCACGCCGAGCGTACTCAGCAAGTCGCCATTCTCGGGTTCAAGCTGACAGGCTTCCTCGCTGTAGCGCAGGGCCTTGCGATAGCCAGACATTTCGCCGCCAGGCAGCCTCACCAGTTCCCAGGCGCAAACGTTGAGTGCCGCACGAATCTTCGGGATACGTCTGGGCGACAGCGATGGACTTCCTGCCTGCGGGACGGACTCATGCCGGGCAGAGTTCGCAACCGTTCCAGGACGTCGGCACGCAGGGGCATCTGTCCGAAGAGGTCGGCCACCATTTGATTGGTCGCCCGACGGTGCTGGATTTCGCGAGAGACGCTCATTGTCTCCCATAGATGGATAGAGCCGTCTTCGTTCGCGGAGGCCAGGCGCTGGCCGTCCGGGCTGAACGCCACGCTCTGGACCCAACCGGCATGGCCCTTGAAGGCCAGCAGCTCCTTGCCGGTCGCGCTGTCCCAGATCCTCACCGTCTGGTCATTGCTCGCCGACGCCAGGCGCTGGCCGTCCGGGCTGAACGCCACGTCGTGCACAAAGCCGGCATGGCCCTTGAGGGCGAACAGCTCCTTGCCGGTCGCGCTGTCCCAGATCTTCACCGTCTGGTCAGAGCTCGCCGACGCCAGGCGCTGGCCGTCCGGGCTGAACGCCACGCTGCTGACCCCACCGGCATGGCCCTTGAGGGCGAAGAGCTCCTTGCCGGTCGTGCTGTCCCAGATCTTCACCGTCTGGTCGGCGCTCGCCGATGCCAGACGCTGGCCGTCCGGGCTGAACGCCACGCTCGAAGGACCGTACCGGCATGGCCCTTGAGGGCGAAGAGCTCCTTGCCGGTCGCGCTGTCCCAGATCTTCACCGTCTTGTCCAGGCTCCCCGACGCCAGACGCTGGCCGTCCGGGCTGAACGCCACGCTCCTGACCGTACCGGCATGGCCCTTGAGGTCGAACAGCTCCTTGCCGGTCGCAGCTATCCCAGATCTTCACCGTCTGGTCAGCTCGCCGACGCCAGACGCTGGCCGTCCGGGCTGAACGCCACGCTCCAGAACCGCACCGGCATGGCCCTTGAAGGTCGAACAGCTCTCTTGCCGGTCGCGCTGTCCCAGATCTTCACCGTCTGGTCCCAGCTCCCCGACGCCAGGCGCTGGCCGTCCGGGCTGAACGCCACGCTCCTGACCGGACCGGCATGGCCCTTGAGGGCGAACAGCTCCTTGCCGGTCGCGCTGTCCCAGATCTTCACCGTCTGGTCAACGCTCCCCGACGCCAGGCGCTGGCCGTCCGGGCTGAACGCCACGCTCAGAGACCGGACCGGCATGGCCCTTGAGGGCGAACAGCTCCTTGCCCGTCGCGCTGTCCCAGATCTTCACCGTCTTGGTCATGGCTCCGCCGACGCCAGGCGCTGGCCGTCCGGGCTGAACGCCACGCTCAAGACCCAACCGGCATGGCCCTTGAGGGCGAAGAGCTCCTTGCCGGTCGCGCTGTCCCAGATCTTCACCGTCTGGTCGTCGCTCCCCGACGCCAGGCGCTGGCCGTCCGGGCTGAACGCCACGCTCTTGACCCAATCGGCATGGCCCTTGAGGGCGAACAGCTCCTTGCCGGTCGCGCTGTCCCAGATCTTCACCGTCTGGTCATTGCTCGCCGACGCCAGGCGCTGGCCGTCCGGGCTGAACGCCACGCTCGTGACCACACCGGTATGGCCCTTGAGGGCGAACAGCTCCTTGCCGGTCGCGCTGTCCCAGATCTTCACCGTCTGGTCATTGCTCGCCGACGCCAGGCGCTGGCCGTCCGGGCTGAACGCCACGCTCCAGACCCACCACCGGCATGGCCCTTGAGGGCGAACAGCTCCTTGCCGGTCGCGCTGTCCCAGATCTTCACCGTCTGGTCATGGCTCGCCGACGCCAGGCGCTGGCCGTCCGGGCTGAACGCCACGCTCCAGACCGCACCGGCATGGCCCTTGAGGGCGAACAGCTCCTTGCCGGTCGCGCTGTCCCAGATCTTCACCGTCTTGTCATCGCTCCCCGACGCCAGGCGCTGGCCGTCCGGGCTGAACGCCACGCTCCTGACCGTACTCGGCATGGCCTACGACGGTCAGCTCGTCGGGATGGCACACGCGGGACAGGTAGGACCACTCGAACCCACGCAGGTTTCTGCCAGCCGCCTCGCTGGGTACCTCTGCGAGCAATTCGCGGGCGCGGACGACATTGTTCTCTTCCCAGGCACGCTGGGCCAGCCCCATCCCGGACGCATACGCGGTGAGACGAGCCTCGTCGCGCTGTTTGTCTGCCTCAGACTTTGCATCCAGGGCCTGTTGTTTCGCCACCTCCGCGGCGAGTCGCTGCTGGTTCGCCTCGAGCTCGGATCGCTTGGCCATCCGTTCAGCCGACGTGGCCCACACCGCCAGAGCGTGCTCATCACCACGCCGGCGACCAACAGAACCGCGAACGCCGCCGCGGTCGCGAGTGCCTTCTTGTGCTTGCGGGCAAATTTGCGCAGCCGATAACTTGAGCTCGGCGGACACGCCTCCACGGGCTCATCAGCCAGGTAACGCTCCAGATCGCGGGCCACGCCGTTGGCCGTCTCGTAGCGCCGCGACCGGTCCTTTTCCAGGCACTTCATCACGATCCAGTCGATCTCGCCACGGACCAGCTTCGAGAGCCGCGCCGGCTCGGTCTTGCGCGCGGCCGCGATCTTCGGCAGGTCGTTGGAGCTGCTGAGCCTGAGGCTCGGCCGCGGCGCTTCCTCCTCCTTGATCAGCCGCACCATCTCGTCCAGCGCCGCCTCGCGCAGCCGGATGCGCTCCAGCGGCGTCGTCCCGGTCAAGAGCTCGTAGAGCAGCACGCCCAGCGAGTAGATGTCGCTGCGCGTGTCCACGCCGAAGGCGTTCATCTCCGCCTGCTCGGGGCTCATGTACTCGAAGGTGCCGACCAAGGCGCCGTAGTGGGTGAACATCGTCTTTTCGGTGAGCCGTTGCTCGATCGCCTTGGCCACGCCGAAGTCGATCACCTTGGGCACCGGCTTGTCGTCGTACATGGTCACCAGCACGTTGGACGGCTTGATGTCGCGGTGGATGATGCCCTTCTGGTGGGCATGCTGGATCGCCTGGCAGACCGGCACGAACAGTGCCAGCCGCTCGCGGGGCGTCAGCTTGTTGTCGTCGCAGAACCGCGTGATCGGCACGCCGTGGACCAGCTCCATGACGAAGTAGGGCCGGCCGCTTTCGGTGGTGCCGGCGTCGAGGACCCGGGCGATGTTCTGGTGGTCCATCATCGCCAGGGCCTGGCGTTCGGCCTCGAAGCGGGCGATGACCTGGCGGCTGTCCATGCCCGGCTTGATGATCTTGAGCGCGACCTTGCGGCGGACCGGCTCCTGCTGCTCGGCCATGTAGACGACGCCCATGCCCCCTTCGCCGATCTGCTGGAGCAGCTTGTACGGGCCGATGACTGTGCCAGGCCGCTCCGTGATCGACGGTTCATCGGACGTGGTGCCCGCTTCTATCGCTGGTGCCACCGGCTGCTTCATGAAGTTGCCGGCCTGGTCGATCGCCTCCAGCAGGCTATCGACTTCCGATCGCAGGTCGGCGTTGTCGCCGCAGGCCTCGTTCAAGTAAGCGGCTCGTTCGGCGGGAGACTCGATCTCCAGGACTCGACCGAAGATGCTTCTCACGCTCGTCGTGGAATGTCTCATGGAACAGCTACCTTCGGCCCGATGCACGTCGGCCCGGCTGCATGGTTCGTGTGCGGAACACGCGCCGCACGTTCTCTACCCTTTCATGCGACGCCGCCGCAAGGCGACTGCCAAAAAAAATGTGAGACGTCGGTCGACGAAGTCAGTCGGCGGCTCGGGAGTCGGCCTTCGCCAGGTGCCGATAGAGCCAGGCCCGAGCGTAAGCCCAGCTCCGATAGGCGGTTCGTGGAGAAATCCCGAGCACGTCGGCGGCTTGCTCGATCGTCAGGCCGGCGAAGTAATGCAGCTTGACCAGCTCGGCCGTTCGCGCGTCGTGACCGGCCAGTTCTTGCAGGGCAAGATCGACGGCCAGCACATCCTCGACGGGCTCGTTCGACCACCGGGAGGTCGTCGTCCAGCTCAACCCGCCGCACGCCACCCCCGTGCTTGATTCGCCGCTTGCGCCGCGCGTTCTCGACCAGGATACGGCGCATGGCCTCAGCCGCCGCCACAAAGAAATGCCCCCGGCTATCCCAGTGCCGGGCCCTTTCCGTGTCCACCAACCGCAGGTACGCCTCGTGGACCAGCGCGGTGGCCTGGAGCGTCTGGCCAGGTTTTTCATGAGCCATCTTTTCGAGTGCGAGCCGCCGCAGTTCCTCATAGACCAGCGGCAGCAATTGCTCAGCAGCGTGGTGCTCGCCGTGCTCGATGGCACCCAGGATTCGAGTGACCTCGCTCATGAGGTCTTAGGATAACCGCCGGGGGGATGACGGGCAAATCCGCTGCCGCCGCAGCCATGCCTCGTAGGTCAGGCTTTCGAGCCTGACGTCTTACTCCAAGACCGGAGATGTCAGGCTGGAAAGCCTATGCAACTGTCATGGCGGGCTCGGCGAGGGATCATCCGGCAGCGGCGTGGCGTCCCAGATCCGCACGGTCATGTCCGTGGCGGAGGCGGCGGTGATCAAGCGGTGCCCGTCGGGGCTGAACGCAAGACCGGTAACCAGGCTCGTGTGCCCCTTCAGCGTCAGGGTTTCCTGTCCCGTCGTGAGGTCCCAGACTTTCAAGGTCCCACCAGGGATCCCCGCGGCCATGCGTTTGCCATCGGGGCTGAATTCAAACCTGAAGGCCGTGAAGCCCTTGAGAGGCGGCGAGACCTCGTGGCCGCTTTCCGCATCGAGTATACGCACCTCGCCACCGGAGCACTTTACGGCCAGCCGCTTTCCATCGGGGCTGAAGCATAGCCTTCCGGCGGAATGCAACGGCAGCTCGGCCTTGCATAACTCTCGGCCCGTGGCAAGATCCCAGGTCTTTACCACCCCGCTGTTCTCGGCCGCTGCCAGGCGAGCACTGTCTGGGCTGAATGAGAACCACGCAAGACCGTGGAGTACCGGGAACGTGCGGAATTCGGCGCCTTTGTCCACGTCCCACACCTTCAATCCCCCTCCCGGGCCCTTGCAAGCGAACCATTTCCCATCCGGGCTGAGCGCTGTGGAGAGCCAACCTTCTGGGCCATCGTGTTTGAACGCGCGAACCATTTTGCTGGTGGACACATTCCAGGTCGTGACGTTCTTGCCAAGGTCGGTAAGCACCAGACGCTTCCCATCGGCCGTGAAGTCAAGGTTCACACACTTGTGTTCGAGTTTGATAGGCTCGCCCAACGGCTCGCCGGTCTCGGCGTTCCACAGGTGAATGGTGCTCTCATTGAAGCCAGTCAGGGCGATACGTCCATCGGGGGAGAGCGGGTTATAAGCGACCTGTTGCCCGAGCACCGGGATCGGGATGACATCGCGGTCGGCTATCACGTCCCACACTTTCACGCGTCCGTCCGACCCCGCCGAGGCGATGCGTGTGCCGTCAGGACTGAAGGCAAAATCCAGGACCATCCCATGGTGCCCCTTGAACGTGCGGAGTTGCTGACCAGTGTCGGCGTCCCAAAGGTCCAGACCAGACTCGTACCCCACTGCCGCCAGTCGTTTCCCATCGGGACTGAATTTGAGGCGGCGGCGAAAGGCCGTGTCGCCCGAACAAATCTTGACAAGTTCGCCGGTGCGGGCATCCAGGATTTGCACGTCACTCGTCGAACATGCCACAGCCAGACGTTTGTCATCCGGGCTGAAGGCCAGAGCCATGATCCCGTTTTTCATGTCCTTCACAAGAAGCTCACGACCGGAGAATGCATCCCACACCTTCAGCACAGACCACGCAGCACTATAGGCCACGCGCTTCCCGTCGGAGCTGAAAACTACACTCCCAAAGGGAGAAAGCTTATCGAAGGACACGATGGCCTTGCGTGTATCCAGGTCCCAGATTCTTATCTCAGCCGAAGCATTAGATCCAATTGCGGTCAAGACCATCGCGTGAGATGCCAGATGCTTGCCGTCAGGGCTGAAGACAACCTGCCTTACGAAGTCGAACGTGTGCCCTTCCAGTGTGGCGATCAGCTTGCCCGTTTCGATGTTCCAGAGCCGAATCGTCCTGTCGCGGCAGCCCGCGGCGAGACGCTTGCCATCCGGGCTGAGAGCGCCCGTGAGAACCTTGTCTGTCGCACCCTCGAGCCGAAGGGTCAGCGGTGTCAGCGTTACCGCATCCCAGAGCTTGATTTCACCGGGTGCCGAAAAGCCTGTTTCCCTCCTCTCCGTTCTCCCGACGCTGAGGAGCCGTTTGCCGTCTGGCGTCCAGGCCACCGTCGTCGCAAGCCCGACGTGGGCGTTCACCGTGCGCAGGTCGCGGTGCTGCAGCCTGCGGAGATAATGCCATTCAAAGCCGCGTAAGTCCGTCTCGCCGGGCTTGGGCCGTTGACGCTCCAGCAATTCCCCCGCGAGGGTCACGTTGTTCTCATCCCAGGCATGTCGCGCCAGGTTCATGTCGGTGATGTAGTTCACGCGGCGGAGCTTTTCATTGAGTGCGGCGAGTTCGTCGCTCCGCTTCTCGGCCCTATCCTTGGCATCGTCGGCCTCGCGCCTCTGCTCTCGGGCGTCCTGCTCGCTCAACCGGGCCGCCGCCTCGGCCGCGGCCGCCCGTTCCGCGCTCAACCGCGCTGTCTTCTCGGCTCGTGTTGCCCGTACGGCCTGCCAGGTGCTCAACCCCGTTCCCGCGAGGAGCGCCGCGGCCACGATCGCCGTCGTCGTCAGCGCTATTTTGTTCCGCCGGGCCATCTTGCGGAAGCGATACCAGGTTGACGGCGGCCGGGCCTCGATCGGCTCCTCGGCCAGAAACCGGCGCACGTCGGCGGCAAAGGCGCTGGCCGTGTCGTAGCGCCGATTGCGGTCCTTTTCGAGCGCCTTCATGACGATCCAGTCGAGATCGCCCTTCACCAGCGCCGACAACTTCGCCGGCTCGGTTTTGCGCCGCGCGGAGACCGTCGTCAGCGTTTCCCCCAGCGTGCTCAGCCGGGTGCTGGGCCGGGGCGGTTCCTCCTCCTTGATGATCCGGCGGATCTCGTCATAGGCCGCGGTCGCGAACCGCTTCCTGTCGAAGGGCGTCGTGCCGGTGAGCAGCTCATAGAGCAGGACGCCGAGGCTGTAGACGTCGCTGCGGATGTCGACGTCGAGAGCGTTGATCTCAGCCTGCTCGGGGCTCATGTAGAGCGGAGTGCCGATCATCTGCGTGAACCGGGTGTAGATGGTCTTATCAGTCAACTGCTGGCCGATCGCCTTGGCGACGCCGAAGTCGATCACCTTGACCACCGGGACGCCGTCGTGCGGGGCGACCAGGATGTTCGACGGCTTCAAGTCGCGGTGGATGATGCCCTTGCCGTGGGCATGCTGGACCGCCTGGCAGACCGAGAGAAAAAGATCGAGCCGCTCGCGGGTCGTGAGCTGCTGCTGGTCGCAGTAGTCGACGATCGGAATCCCCTTGACCAGCTCCATCACGAAGTACGGCCTGCCGGATTCCGTCGCGCCGGCGTCGAACACGCGGGCGATGTTGGGGTGGTCCATCAGCGCCAGCGCCTGCCGCTCGGCCTCGAAGCGGGCCATGACGTCGCGCGTGTCCATTCCCGGCTTGATGATCTTCAGCGCGACCTTGCGGCGCACGGGATACTGCTGCTCGGCGACGAACACCAGGCCCATGCCCCCCTCGCCGATCTGCTCCATCAACTTGTAGGGCCCGATGACCGTGCCGGGCCGCTCGGTGATCGGCTCGTAATCGTCGGTCGCATCTGCGGCAGGCGGCCGGCCCATGAATTCGCCGGCTTTGCAGTGATACCTGAGCAGACCTTCAATCTCGGCCCGAAGGCCGGCGTTGGTACCGCAAGCCTCCTCGAGATATGCGGCTCGAGCCGCCGGAGACTCGATCTCCATGGCGCGGCCAAAAATGGATTTCACGTCGGGCGGTGTGGTCGTCATCGGCCTGCCTCCGTTTGAGGGTGCTCTACTCCCAATGCGACGTGGCGGCCCGGGGACTGCACGAGAACAGAAAAAAAGTACGGGTCAGGTTGCCGATGGGGCCTCGCCCTCCAGGCAGCGGAGGAGCCAGGCCCGGGCGTAGGCCCAGATGATGTAAGCCTTACGCACGGACACCCCAAGGACCTGGGCGGCCTGATCGATCGTCAGGCCGCCGAAGTAGTGCAGCTTGACGAGTTCCGCCGCCTGGGCATCGGCGGCGGCGAGCCGATCGAGGGCTTCATGGACCGCGAGAACATCGTCGGGCGTGCCGGTGATCGCCGGGCCATCTGCGGGAAGCTCGACTCGCCGGAGCCCGCCCCCGTGTCGGAGCCGCCTCTTCCGGCGGGCCGCCTCGACGAGGATCCGGCGCATCGCTTCCGCCGCCGCGGCGAAGAAGTGGCCGCGGCCCTCCCAGCGGCGGTCATCCGCGGGGCCGACGAGCCGCAGGTAGGCCTCGTGCACCAGTGCCGTGGCCTGGAGTGTCTGCCCGGGCGCTCGCGCGCCAGGCGCACAGCGGCTAGCTTCCTCAGCTCGTCGTAGACCAGGGGCAGGAGTTGCTCGGCGGCCCGCGGGTCACCTTGCTCGATCGCCCTTAGGATGGCGGTCACCTCGTTGTTCATCGCGCCCCCAGGGTCAACCTAATCATACGATTGCGAGAACTCCATCCCAATAACACTTTTCGAGGATCGAAGAGCGCGGATCTGGTGTGCCGCCTGAGTCTGGTGACCATGCTTTGGTGACCTGGCCCTCGATCGACATGGCCGCCGGGCTGGTAGCGTCGCCTTCGATGGCGAGCGCCCCGATGATGCCGTTGACCTCCAGCACGGGGTGCTGACTCATGGCGCGAAGGGATCGGCCGGGAAGATCGGGTCGTAAAGGACCACGGCCTCGGCCTCGCTGCGCAACAGTCGGATTGCCAGCTCGTTCCAGAACTGGCTCGGGTCGGTGCTTGGCTCATGCTCGCGCAGCCGGGCCAGCCACTGGCGGGCCTGGTCGTCGTGCCCCAGGCGGTGGTGGGCCAGCGCCAGGAGCGGCCAGTCATCGGGTTTAATCGCGCCGCCCCGCAGTCGGATGGCTTCCTCGAGCCGGCGGATTGCGTCGTCGAAGCGGCCGGCGCGGTAGAGCGCCGCCGCCAGCGTGTTCAGGACGTTGGGACTGTTGGGCCGGTTCCGGACCGCGACCTCGGCCAGCCGGATGGGCGCCTGAGGATCGGCGGCGCCGTCGGGTCCCAGCGAGCAAACCCAGGCGACTTCGTTTGCGCGATTGAAGTTGTTTGTTCGTCCGAAACGGTCGAGCAGCTCGCCGTTGAGCTTGCGCCAGCCGGCGAGGTCACCCATCCACAATCGCATGCGGCCGAGGTGGCAGCCCAGCTCAAAGTCCTCGGGCATCATGCGGAATGCTTCCTCGAGCGTCGCCGCGGCCCGGTCGGGATGGCCACGGTCAATCTGGAAGCGAGCGAGGGTTTGCCGGAGCGATACGATCAGCGGGCGGGCGTGAATCGCCTCGGCGTAGGCGGCCTCCGCGCGGTCCCAGAACCCCTTTTCCTTCCAGCCATCGCCGCGGGCCTCCGGCTTGTCGCCGAAGAGGATCGGGTCCAGCCGCGGCGCCGGGTCCGCTGGCGGCGGCCCACCGAGCTGCTCCAGCCGAGTGCGACGCTCCAGCCAGGCGGCGCGGTCGAGCACGCGGATCGAGCCCCGCTCGTCCAGCTCCAGGCCGGTGGCGGCCTCGACCCAGGCCGCCAGCCGCGGCACGTCGTCGGGCAGCGGAGCCGGGGCTTCCCACAGCCGCGCCGTAGAGGAATCGCTCGTGAGCAAGAGCCGATCATCCGGGCTGAACGCCACCTGCGAGCCCGAATTCAGCATGGGCGGGCCGATCGGCTGCCCTGTGGCGGCGTCCCACCGCCGCGCCGTCTGGTCCTGACAGCCGGTGATGATCGTCCTACCGTCCGGGCTGAACGCCACGGACAACACGGAGCTGGAATTCGCGAGGACCGGCCCGATTGGCCTGCCGGTGGCGGCGTCCCACCGCCGCGCCGTCTTGTCCGAGCTCCCGGTGAGGACGGTCTTGCCATCCGGGCTGAACGCCATGGAGACCACCCAGCCCGAATGCGGCAGGGGCTGGCCGATGGGATTGCCGGTGGAGGCGTCCCACAACCGCGCCGTGTTGTCGTGGCTTCCGGTGAGGATTGTCTTACCATCGGGACTGAAAGCCACGGCGCGGACCCAGTCCTTATGCTTCAGAGGTTGGCCGAGTGGCTGGCCTGTGGCAGCGTCCCACAGCCGTGCCGCAGTGTCCGAGCACCCGGTGAGGATCGTCTTGCCGTCCGGGCTGAACGCCACGGAGTTCACATAATAGTCCGAATGCTCCATGGGTTGGCCGAGTGGCAGGCCGGTGGCCACGTCCCACAGCCGCGTCCGGTTCATGCTCGCTGTGAGGATCGTCGTGCCATCCGGACTGAGCGCGATGGCATTGATCGAGGATTCGACCTCCACGGTCAGGCCGATACGATGCCCCGACGCCACGTCCCACAGTCGGACTTGCCCGTCACGGCTCCCGGTGAGGATGGTCCTCCCATTGCGGCTGAACGCCACGGACCACACCGGGCTTCCATAATCCAGCAGCCGGCCGATGGGCTGGCCGACCTCGCCATCCCAGAGGCGCGCCGTCCCGTCTCTGCTTCCCGTGAGGATCCGCCGGCCGTCCGGGCTGAATGCGACGGCCACGACCGATCCCTGGTGCTCCAGGGCCCTCCCTAGCCGTTGACCGGTAGCGGCGTCCCACCGTTGGGCAGTGTTGTCATCGCACCCGGTGAGGATCGTCTTGCCGTCCGGGCTGAATGCCACGGCGTCCACCCGACCCGAATGCTCCAGGGGCGGGCCGATGGGCCGCCCGGTGGCGGCATCCCACTGCCGCGCCGTCTTGTCCCAGCTCCCGGTGAGGATCGTCTTGCCGTTTGGGCTGAATGCCGCGCACCGCACCCAGCCCGAATGCTCCAGGGGCGGTCCGAGCGGCCGGCGGGTAGTTACGTCCCACAGCCGCGCCGTGTTGTCGCTGCCGCCGGTGAGGATCGTCCTTCCGTCGGGGCTGAACGCCACAGCGTACACATAGCCCGAGTGCACCGTTGGTTGGCCGAGTAGACGGCCGGTGGCGGCGTCCCAGAACCGTACCGTCTTATCATTGCTCGAGGTGACGACTATCTTGCCATCGGGGCTGAAAGCCGGAGTCCAGGCCTCGCCCCCATGCGACAGAGGTTGGCCGCGGGGCCGGCAGGTGACGACGTCCCACAGCCGCGCGGTCTTGTCCCCGCTCGCGGTGACGATCGTTTTCCCGTCGGGGCTGAACGCCACTCCGAACACATGGCCCGAGTGCTCCAGGGGCTGGCCGAGGGGCCGGCCAGTGGCGGCGTCCCAGAGTCGCGCGCTGTTGTCCCAGCTCCCCGTGGCGATCATCTTGCCGTCAGGGCTGAACGCCACCGAGTACACCATGTCAGCGTGAGAGAGAACCTCCTTCAGCTCGACCAGATGGCACCGCCAGGCCGACAGGTTCGCGAGCGCGACGTGTTTGCCGGCCTCGTCCTTCGCCTCGGTTGCCATCCACAGCGATTCAACGGTCCAGAGCATTCCGACTCCGATCTGCCCCTTTTCGAAGGAGGCCCGGCCGCGCTCGAGATCGAGCCTCGCCAATCGGCTGTTCGAGAGGGCCAACGAGGTCTCAAGGGCCTTGCCGCGCTCTTCCAGGTCGCTCGCCAATCCGGTGATCCGCCTGGTCGCCTCCGCTTGCCGATTGGCATGGATCAGAGCCAGCACGGCCACGGCCACCAGCGCCGTCGCCGCCACGCCGATCGAGCCGGCGACTACCGGGTTGCGCTTGCACCATCTTGCGAATCGCTCCGCGGCAGACACCCGCCGCGCCCGGATCGGCCGGTCCTCCACGTACCGCTTCAGGTCTTCGGCGAGGGCGGCGGCTGTTGTGTATCGTGCCGCCGGGTCTCGCGCGGTCGCCTTGGCGATGATCGTCTCCAGGTCCCTCGGTACATTCGGAGCCAGCTTCTTGAGACGCTCCGGCTCCTCGTGGAGCACACGGTCCATCAGCGTGTGACGGTCGGCCGCCTCGTAAGCCGGCCGCAAGGCCACCAGCTCGTAGAGCGTCAAGCCCAGGCTGTAGACGTCGGACCGGGCGTCGCAGTGCCCCGAGAACCGCTCGGGCGCCATGTAGCGGATCGTGCCCAGGATGTCGCCGGTGTGGGTCAGGTCGTCGGCCTCGGCCGTCTTGGCCAGCCCGAAGTCGGCCACCCAGACATTGCCGTGGTTGTCCAGCAAGAGATTCGACGGTTTGACGTCACGATGCAAGATGCCCTGGCGATTGGCGTATTCCAGGGCCTCGGCCACCTGGACGCCGATGCGGGCCACGCTGCGGTAGAACTGACGGTCGGGATCGGACGACGCCGACAGATCGGACGAACCGGGCAGGATCACCTTGGAGACGCCGGAGTCGGCCGGTGGACCGTTGACGGCAGCGGAGGCCGCATCGTCGCAGGGCTCGGTCACCGACACGTCTTCCGGCGGCCCATCGGCATCGAATCGGCCGGTGAGCAGCGAGCGGGCCACGTCGGCCCCCGTCAGGCCGGCGATCCGGCTCATCTCAGCCGCGGGCCTTGCCTCGGGTTTCCCACCCCGCAGCCGGCGCAGGTCGTCCAGCACCACGTCGAGCCCCAGCCCGGAGATGAACTGCATCACGAAATAGTAGTGACCGTCTTGCCGGCCCACGCCGAAGACCGGCACGATGTTGGTGTGGTGCAGCTTGGCCGCGGCCTTCGCCTCGCGCTCGAACCGACTCACTTGCTTGGGGTCGAGCAGCGAGCTGGCCGAGAGCACCTTCAGCGCCACCCGGCGGCCCAGCGACTCCTGCTCGGCCTCGTAGACCACCCCCATGCCGCCGCGGCCGATCTCGCGGAGGATGCGATAGTCGCCCAGCCGCTGGAGCCGCACGCCCACCGCCGCGCCGTTGTCGGCGGCCAGCGGGCCGGTGGGGCCGCCGGAGCTCTCGCCCAGGTCTTCCATCATGAGCAGCGCCGGGAAGAGGTCGCGGATGTCCTCGGCCAGCTCGGGGTAGCGTTCGACATACTCACGGAGCGTCGGCTGCTCGCCCCGCCGTTTGCGGTCGAGGAACTCCTCGGCCAGCGCCTCGACCGGGTTGCGTGCGTCGCTGGAGGTGGTCATAGGATGGCTCCTCTTACGGCACCTTTTCCAGCCCCGAAAGGGGCGTCAGTTCATAGCCTGGCGGCGTCGGCCCCAGGAAGCCCGCCGCGAGCCATGAGGACTCCGAGCCCCCGAAGGGGGCGACAGAGGAGGCTGATCTGGGCGTGTCTGATGTTAAATTCCCGATTGCCTAGCTCACTCACGTCTGTCGCCCCCATCGGGGGCTCAGGTCAATGAGACCGGTGGACTCCTGACGATTTCACCCTGCCCTGGGGCTTACGCCGCCAGGCTATGAACTTCCGCCGCTCCGCGGCTGGCAAACCCCGCGACCCAAGCTACAGTCGTTCCCTCAACCCCGGGATGGACGAAAGGATCTCTTTGAGGCGCTTCAGGGCCCGGACGTAACGATTGCTGGCGGCCGACTTGGTTAGGCCGAGCACCTGCGCGGTTTCCTCGTTGGAGAGGTGCTCGAAGTGCCGCAAGGCCAGGACTTCGCGGTCGATCGGGTCCATGCCGTTGAGCGCCTCCTGGACAATCAGCTTGTGCTCGGCGCGGATGGCGGCCTTGCTGGCGCTGGTCATTTTCCCCAGGAGCTGAGCGGCCAGCGAGACCGAGTCCGCCTGGGGGAACGGGCCGCGATGGAGCGAAACCTCCATTCCGGCGTCGCGCATCTGGGCACCGAGGTGGTACCTGTGCACATCTGTCAGTCTCTGGCCGGCGATCAGGCGCAGCCAAAGATGGAACGGCATGCTCGATGGGTCGCGGGCGTACTCGGCAATCCGTTTGCGGACGTCGAGATACGCCTCCTGGAGCACGTCGGACGAGTCGATACGGCCCGAGAGCCGGCGATCGAGCCGCAGCCGGATCATGCGCCGGAGCTGGTCGCGATAGCCATCGAACAGGGCAGCAAGCGCCAGCTCATCGCCAGAGAGGCGCGTTCAAGCAGGTCGTTCTGGACGCCGGGTGCCGAATCAGACATTAAGTGTGCCCCCTCTATCAGGTATCCGGATTCAGTCGGCAACCGTCCACAACTCTCGGTTTTTTTATCATCAAGGACCACCTGATTGGTTGACCTGAATCTTCCGGCCCTTGCAGCCGCTACCGATCATGAAGTTCCTTGACCGTTAAGTTTTGTACGCTTATTATCTTTGACGCACTCAAATCTCCTCCATTCAACCAGGACCCAACTACAATGATCACGTCGTCGATCCACGAGCCAACTCGGTCACGCACCGCCCGCGAGGCGAACAAACCACAGGTTTCCGTGACTCGCCGGCCGTGCTGCTTCCGTTTGATCCTGACCACCCTGATTGTGTGGGCCGGGCTTGCCATCATGCCGCGTTTGTCCAGCGCCGGCAGCATCACCTACACATGGCAAAACGAGGATGGGCCTCCAGCCTCGGGAGATCTCGTGGTGAGTGGCGACGCTCAGGCGAACGGACAAATCCAATTTGCCGATGTTATCGATTTCAACTTCATGGTGAAGCTTACGACGAGCACCGGGAGCGAAGAAGTGGTGTTCACGACAGGCGATTTGCTCGACAGTGGGTTCCCGGTGCCGATTAGCACCGTGACGGCGGGGCCGACACCTCAGTTCTTGTCCCTCACGGCATCCAACAGCAAGGGTATACTTGAGGTCGAGTTCGACCAAGACTGGAACCTGATCGTGGGCCAAGGGCTTGCGCTAATGGGTTCGAACGGATTCAACGCCGGCTCTGAGGGGCAATGGATCATCACCGGCGCCTCCATCCCCGAGCCCTCGACGCTGACCCTGTCGGGACTCGCATGCTTTTTTGGCATGGCCTACATCCGGCGCGCAGCGCCGGGAATATTGAAAGGCGACGGTGCCTCGCGACGGCAACCGTCTCGAATCAGAAATCCTGACCAGCACTGCGCAGAGAATCCCTGCCCATCTCCACCGACGGCGTTGCCGCTCCAGGGCTCGCAGCTCGACCGCTCAACCTTGCGACAGGAGTTTGAACAACCTCATCAAGCTTGGCCTTGGAGCGGTCTTGCGCACGTCGGTCCGACGACACCGACGCATTCTCTAACTCTGCCAAACTGGTCCGCGCAACTTCCCTCTGGCTTGTTCCGCATCTTGCGACGCGCACCGGTTCCGTACCGGCGCTTATATGTTTTGGCGCACACTAGATCTGGCGGAGGTGTGGCAGAGAAACGCTGGTAAGCCGCTAGAAACCGTTATAAAATCTGGAAAGCGGCAGCGGGCCGGAGTGGCAGCCAATAGCCCTACCTCCATATGCCCTCGCTCTTTGCCACCCCCGCAAAGACCTGAGAGCATCTGCCTCTTAATCAGCGGGTTGATGGTTCGAGTCCAGCGGGGGGCAATTCCGAGACGAGGTGTCTGCAAATGGAACCAGCCAGGATCTATGTCCGTGAGGACGAACAGGGCGTGCTCCGCGTGGGCGACTCCCGCGTGATGCTCGATTCGGTCGTTGCGGCGTTCCATCTGGGACACTCCGCCGAGACGATCGCGCAGCAGTATCCGGCCCTAACATTGGAAGAGGTCTACGGCGCGATCGCGTACTACCTTGCCAACCAAGCAGACGTGGACCAATACCTGCGCAACCAGGACGAGGTTTGGAAGCAATGGCGTGAGAAAGCCCACGCCGCCGAGAGTCCCGTTGTCCAGCGGCTGCGTGACTTGGCTGCGCGGACAAGGACGAATGCCCAATGAGTCGGCCGCGATTCCTGGCCGACCACGACCTCAACGAACACGTCGTCTCCGGGGTTCTCCGCCAGGAGCCGCTGATCGACTTTTCGCGCGTCCGCGACCTCGGAATGACTACGCTGCCCGACACCGAGATCCTCGCGTATGCCGCTTCTATCATCTCGGCCGGACCGCGCAGTCCCTGCGGCCGGCCAGATCCTCAATCTGGCGCCGGTTCCGTAAGGCCTGGAGCCGCAAGAAGCGGAGGCGCTGGCCAAGTGGTGCCCACGCGGTGTGACGTGCTTCGGCCGCCAGATCGTCGCCACGAAGCTTGAGCCGCTCGTCGTGGCCCGCGAGCTCGAAGTCGAGCGCGTCCGCCGCGCATTCATTCCGCAGCTCCCCACCCGCTACGCCGCCGTCTTCGCCTGCAAGGAGCCGATCGCCATCGACGATTTGCGCTGGCAGTTCTTCATGCCTTGCCACACCGGGCAGCGCGGACGCGTGTGGAGGATCGCAGGGGCCGCCGCCTTCCGGGCGGATATGAACGTGTTCAAGGACTATTGCGGCGACAACACGGCCGCCGCGCATGCGTATTGGTCGCAGCACGAGAGGCGTTACCGGAATCGGATGGATTTGGAGCACCCTTTCGTGGGTATTTTGGCGCCGATATAGTGAACCTGGGACGATCTCAGGGAGGGGATCTTCGGCCCGAATTCCCGGTCCGTCAGTACTCAGGCCGTGCCGGAGCCGAGCGCTCTCGTGATGGGCTTGCTCGGTGCGGTCGTGATCGGAATCGTCTGCCGTAGACGCCGGTGGTGCCGGTGCCTCGTTTGAGGCGTACGCCGGTTGGCTCCCGAGCGGTGTCGAGCTGCTCCGTGCGGTCTGGCCCGGGGTGGAGCAAGCCGAGGGCGGCCCGAACCCCGCCGGCGACCGCATGACTGGGGACCGGGCCGCGTCCTTCGTCGCAGCCGGCGACGTGCCCCGTGGAGCCCGTCAATTCGGCGATTACGAGTTGCTCAGAGAGTTGGGCAAGGGGGGTGCCATGACTGGTGCCAGAAGGATTACGCCAACGATCGGCCCAGCGATCCGCAGGGGCCCCCATCCGGAAAACTCCGTGTTTTCCGCGGCGGCTCGTTCAGCGCTGTCGGCAGGAGATGCCGCTCCGCCTTCCGCATCCTTAACCTGGACGACAAGCGCCTCGACTACAGGGTCGGGTTCCGAGTGGTGTTGCGCGTACCCGAAGTGAACAAGGCGGCGCGGCCGTGATCGACACACACTCCTAACGATCGAGGTTGGATTTCCATGCCCGTCACGAGCGGAATGAAAGGCGACGGATTCTACGACCGAAATTCCTCTCCCCAGATGGCCGCCGTCGCCGCAGTGCTTCCCTGGCTAGAGGATGCGGTCGCCCAGATGGACCTGTCCGGTTCGTCCGCCCCGGTGATGGTCGTCGATTACGGCTGCTCCGAGGGGCGTAATTCGCTCGCGGCAATGCGGCGGATCATCGCGGCACTACGAGCCAGGACGCCGCGACCGATCCAGGTCATCCACAGCGATTTACCGACCAACAACTTCAACCAGCTTTTCGTCAACCTGGCGGCGGCCGATCCCGCCGCCGCCGCTCAATCACAGGTCTATTCCATGGCCGTCGGGGGCTCGATGTTTGAGCAGTTGCTGCCGCCGGGGACGGTGACCATTGCCACGACGTTCAACGCGATTGGCTACCTCGATCGCCGCCCTCAGGCCGAGATCGCCGATTACATCCTGCCGATGGGGCCCAAGCGGCAGCGGTTCGGGGTGACGGTTACCCACGAGGCCAGAACCATCTTCGCGAACCAGGCGGCCGATGACCTGATCCGCTTTTATCGCCGCGGGCCGATGAGACCGCGCCCGGAGGAAAGCTGCTCGTCGCGAGCTTCGGCGCCGATGAGCACCATCGCTGCTGCGATGGGATCTTCGACGTCCTCAATGATGCGCTACTAGACCTTCGAGAGTCAGGGCGGCTCGACCACGAATCCTACCGGCGGCTCATTTTTCCGATCCACTACCGGACACGGGAGGAGTTGATCGCTCCCATCCTCCGCGACGATTCGGCGCTCGCCGGCTGCTTCCGTGTCGATCGGGTGGAGAGTTTGGAAGTTCCCGTGCCGTTCAACCAGCAACAGGAACAGTCCGGCGATACCTTGGCCTATGCGCAGGAATTCACCGGTTTCCTTCGCGCGTTCTCGGAACCGATCCTCCGCCTCTCGTTCGCAAACCACGACAATCTCGAGTCGGTGATCGAAGAGGTTTATCGGCGTGTCCAGGCCAGGCTATGCGCCGATCCGGCGGACTACGAGTTCCACTACATCGAGGTGGCCGCTTTGCTCACCCGCCTCTGAACGTGGCCCGTTCGATTCTTGGTTCGGGAGTTGTCATGCTTCTGCGAGGCTGGAAGTTCTACGTGGGCCTGGCCCTGTTCGTCTACTCGTTTGCGACCTTCGGCATCGCCGCGCTGGTCCCATTCGTATTCCCGCCCGCGGTGGCCGCCGCGCTGCTCACCGGCGTGGTGCTCTCCGGAGAGCTCGGCTTCTGGGTCAGCGCCGCTCTCCTGGGCAGGCCGTTCATCGATGCCCTCAAGGCCAAGGTCGCGGCGCTCGTGGCGCGCCGGGACTCCCGGGCGCCACCACCCATCAGCAGGCCCCGGCATGTGTTGGGCTTGGTCCTGTTCTCGCTGAGCTTCGTCACCTACTACGTCGCGATGGCCACCCCCTTTCTGGGCTTGAGCAAGAGCGTGGAGCTGACAGCCATCGTCGTGGTGGCCATCACGGGCGAGCTCTTGTTCGTCTCCAGCCTGTTCGTGCTCGGCGGGGAGTTCTGGGAACGGATCAAGGCTCTGTACCGATGGCCCAGAGAGCACCATCCTCAAGCATGAGAACGGTGAACCCGCTCGATCGAGAGCGGTTGCCTCTTAATCAGCGGGTTGTAGGTTCGAGACCTGCGGGGGGCATTCACGCCAGAAAGCGTCGCGGGACGCTGGGAAGCGACCGCTGTCTTGTTTTCCTGGGATTGCAGCCTGGCGCAAGATCAGACGCGCCGGCAGGTTCCGAAGCGGTTCGCTTACGCTTGTCACCGGCGTGAGTGAGGCCGACAACCATCTGATGTCCGGTGTTGTCGCGAATGAACGTTCGGCTCTTGATTGCTCTCGCGATCGTTCAACTTGAGCTAGGGTTCCTGTAAGAGCCTGAACCGGTTCGAGCTCTCCGTCCTGGCTCAATTCGGAGACCTTCGCGATGTCTTCCGCCCTTCGATTGATCTCCCAATTCCTGGTCAGCGAAGACGGCCCCACGGCCGTCGAGTACGCGGTGACGTTGGGCCTGATCACCGTCGCCCTCCTCGCCTCAATCAGCGCGCTTAGCTCCACCATAAGCGGCACATTCAGTACGGTCAGCAGCACGCTCGGCAGCGGAAGTTAGGCGTGACGGAAGACGGAACTTCCCTCAGCGTACAGCCGCGATCGATCGGGCTCGTCCACGATGATGCCGAGTTCCGGGTCGCCGAGCGCATCTCCCCATCGCCAGGTCGATGATGAAGCAGGATGCGGATCAGGCGCCGAAAAACCTGTGATTCACCTGATAATCCACTCCGCTGGTTTCACCGAAAAAACCGGTTCCCGCCGTGAAGCCCCTGTAATCAGCATCTCCCTCAAGGCCCCAGTGCCGCACAGTGCCGCACGCGTGCCGCATCACGCCGCACTCCGGCACCCTCTCGGGTCATCAGAAATCGGGTGCCGGTAAGATATTACAACGACCGGGTGCCGCGGGTGCCGCGGGTGCCGCATCCGAACGGGTCTTCATAATTCTCGGTTTCCGCGGGCAGATCGGGCCGAGAGGAGTCGCGCAACCGGCACAGACCGGCGGTCCCTTTCAATTGTTCAATCAGGAAACCACGAAAGCAGGAGGAAAGAAGAACGGCCTTGGCACGCGAAGCCCTGACGGAGCGAACAATCAAAGCGGCGATTGAGGTGCACCGGCGGAAGAGATAGACCGTATGCTGTGGCCTGCTGATCGGAACCAAGATCGAGCTAAGATCAGCTTCATGAATGACAATCGGGTTCCCTGCTGAAGTGTGAGGTCAAGCACAGGTGCTCAAACAGAACTCGTTGCTCCCTGTTTCGATTGTGCTCGCGTTCTTGAGTCAGCCATTGCTCGCGGCCGACGACTTCGACGTTGTGATCGCGGGTGGTTCGACGACCGCATTCGCCGCGGCCGTCGCCGCCGCCGAAACGGGCGCGCGGACCTGCTTGATCGAGCCGACGGACTGGATCGGCGGGCAGCTCACCTCCTCGGGCGTGCCCGCCGTCGATCAGGCCTGGCATCGAGTCGTCGATCCCACCACCCAGAAAGTGGCCGTCGACGTCGCGTCGATCGCTCGGCAGCGCCCGAACATGACGCCAAACTTCCGCGCCATGCTCGACGCGATCGGACCGCGCGGTGGCGCATGGGTTAGCAATTACTGCTTCGAGCCCAAGGAGTTCATTGACACCCAGCTCGCGCCGCTGGCGCGCCGGCTCGATCGGCTGGTCGTGCTCCGGAACTCCGTGGTCAAGAAAGTCGACACCGACGCCGCATCGCATCGCATCTGCGCGATCACGGTCATCGAGCGGATACCAAAACCCGGCGTGCCGTGGGAAGGATACGATAGGCTGCCGTCGCAGGACTTGCCCGATTGGTATCGCGCCGAGCCGTCCGATCGGTTCGACAAGCGCGTCGTGACGTTGAGCGCGTGCGCCTCAGATGGCAAGCGCACGATTTTCATCGACGCCACAGAGTGGGGCGAACTGCTCGCGCTCTCCGGCGCCCCCTACCTGCAGGGCGTCGAGACCGTTGACGGCGGGCTCGAAGGCGACGATCGCTGTGGTCAGGCCACGGTCTTCGGATTTGTCGAAAAGATGAGCGCCGAGCCAACCGAGGAACCGCCGGTCCCCACCGGCCCGGCTGATCTCGGCTTCGGAGATTATTCGTCAAAGCCCGACGCCTGGGAGCTGATCTGGACGTACCGCCGGATCAAGAACTCCGGTCAGAAGCCGCCACCCGGCGATCTCAGCCTGCAGAACTGGGGTTATTCGCAGCGGCTCAAACAAGGTGGAAACGACTACCCATTCGGCTATCTTTTCAAGTCGAAGCGAGACACAATTCAAGAGTGAAACGACTGGCAAGGCGGCGTCGACCTCGCGGTCATCGCTGCCGCCGAGCTGCGTGCCCTGGCCTGGCACGGCTGGTTCAAACAACACGCACCACGAGGGATATCCGCGGAGCAAATCACGCTGGCGCGAGGAGTGCTCGGAACGGGCCACGGGCTTGCGAAGCTCCCCTATATTCGCGATACCCGTCGCTCGGTCGGATTGGGCGGGTTTCTCCTCACGATCTCCGACCTCACCGGCTTTCCGTCGCGGCGCACGGGCAAACCGTTTCGAGATCGGATCGCCATCGGCGCCTATGCTGCCGACATCCATCCTCTTGTGACCTGTACGTACCCGGCGTACGTCCACGAAGGGCACGAGACGCTGCCCTTTTACATCCCGTTTCGCGCGCTTACAAACCAGGCCTACGCGAACCTTCTTGTGGCGGGCAAGACCATGGCTCAAACCTTCATGGCCAATTCCGCGACACGGCTTCATCCCATTGAATGGTCCACAGGAACAGCCGCGGGGGTGGCGGCGGCGCTATGGCGCGCCGCAACTGGACGAGCGCAGAGCGCTCGAACATATCGATGAGTTGCAAGCCGCGATCGCGCAAAAAACACCGATCGACTGGACGATCGCGGGAACGAAGTACCCCGCGGCAGACGAGGCCGTTTATCCCTGGCGCGGCGAATCCGTAGGTGTAGCAGGCACGCTCCGAGCGTGTGAGTTTTTTTGGGAAATTCTAGTTGACATTTGTATTGTCTATGATATCCTATCACGCATTCATACGAATCGCCCAGATTCGGGCTGTCCACGCGTTGCAGGAAAAACGCCATGACGCGGCCCCTTTTTGACCCCAATGACTTGCCTGAGCCGCCATCGCCGGCACAAATTGCCCAGTCCATGCCCGCGGACAGGCCACGATTGCGCCGCCCGGTTCGCGACCAGGTTGAGATGCATACGGCATCCCTCGATGATTTGCTGGATGCAGACCATTCGGTACGCATTGTCTGGTCGGCCGTCTGTCGGCTCGACCTGAGTGCCTGGCTTAGGGACATCAAGGCGGTCAGGGGACACGTCGGCCGCGACGCCACAGACCCCCGCCTGCTGGTCGCATTGTGGGTCTTCGCCACCTTGAAGGGAATCGGCAGCGCTCGTGAGCTGGCTCGGCTCTGCTCCGAGTCTCTGCCTTACCGGTGGCTTTGCGGCGGGGTGAGCGTCAATTATCACATGCTTGCCGACTTCCGCTCTCAAGGCGGCGACAAATGGGACGAACTGCTCACGCAAATCGTTGCCGTCTTGTTGAACGCGGGTCTGGTGAAAATGCACCGGGCGGCTCAAGACGGTATGAGGGTGCGTGCCAGTGCTGGCAAGAGCTCGTTTCGCAGGCGCGGTCGACTGGAGGAATGTCTGGTAGAAGCGCGGCGGCAGGTTGAAACGCTCAAGCAACTTGCCGAGCAGGATGGAGAAGACCTGACACGACGCCAACGTGCCGCCCGCGAGCGTGCGGTGCGCGAGCGTCAGGAACGAATCGAAGCGGCGATGCGTGAGCGCGATGAGTTGCAGCAGCAACGGGAAGCCTCGGCGAAGAAGAGCGGTCGCAAGACGGATGAAGCTCGAGCGTCGACCACGGATCCCGAGGCGAGGACCATGAAGTTTGCGGACGGAGGATACCGGCCGGGGTATAACGTTCAATTCACTACCGACACCGAAAGCGGCGTCATCGTCGGTGCGGACGTGAGTAAGGCCGGGACCGACAGCGAAGAGCTGGTACCCATGCTTGATCAGTTGGACGAGCGTTACGACCGCGTGCCTGATGAAGTCGCTCGTCGACGGCGGTTTCGCGACAGTGGAGACAATCGACGGGGCGGCCGAGCGCGGCTGTACCGTGTACGCTCCGCTCAAAGACGAGGAGAAGCAACGGGCGGAGGGAAAAGATCCGCATGCCCCCAAGAAAGGAGATAGCGAGGCGGTTGCTCAGTGGCGGAGCCGAATGGGAACCGAATCGGCCAAGTTGATCTATCGGCTGCGGTGCCAAACGGCGGAATGGGTGAATGCACAGTGCCGCAACCGCGGGCTCTGGCAGATGCCGGTACGCGGCCGGCCGCGTTGTCGCATTGTAGCACTGATCTATGCAATTGCTCATAATCTGGTCGCCGGTGAGAGGCTGCGCTTAGCCGTGGCCCAAGCCAGGGTTTGAACGTGATCCTGCGAAAACAGGTCAATATAGGAAGAATTATTTGACGTTATCGAGAACTCATTGATGAGCGGGCCGAACCGCAGGCCGTGATGGCGTCGGAATGGCGTGACCCCAGACCAAAATCGTCTGCCGGCTAATCTCCAGCGACTCCTCAAAAAGATCACGGCCTCTCCGCGTGCCGTAGCTGAACCTGGCAGGGGGCGATTTTCCGGCAATGGGCTACGGCACGCTCCGCGTCCCTGCTACGACGTTCGTCGTCGTCCACGCGGGAGACGCGCGCGCGGCGCAGGAAACTGACGGAGTGAGACTCTAAGCGCCGACGCGAACGCGGCTCGCTGTGGAGCGCCATCTGTCGGCCGCGGCGGTTTTGGGTATCATCATCGTAGGTCAGGCTTTCAGCTTGACTTGCACCACGCACTGTCCAGAGCGGGCCCGTTTCGTCCGGAGCATTCACGATGTTGCATTGCGTTGTGCTGATGGGCCTGCTGCTTGCCTCAATCGGAGCCGAATCTGCAGTCGCGGATGAGCCGGTGCGAAGCTGCGCCTGCGCTCAAATTGCACGCCTTGCGCTTCGAGCCTCTACCGGTTGGGAGCATCAAGCCCTCCGGCTGGCTCGAGGGCCAGCTTCGAATGCAGGCGGCCGGCTTGAGCGGCCACCTCGATGAGTTCTGGCCCGATATAAACCAGAGCGCCTGGTTCGGCGGCAAGGCCGAGGGGTGGGAACGCGTTCCCTACTGGCTCGACGGACTGGTGCCGCTGGCGTATGTGCTCGACGACGCCGCGCTCAAGGCCAAGGTCAAGCGCGCCGTCGACTACATCATCGACCATCAACATCCTGACGGCTGGCTTGGTCCTGTGGGCGACAGCCAGAAGCACAAGGCCTACGACGTCTGGCCGCTGTTCCCGCTGTTGAAGGCCCTGACGCAATACCACGAGGCGACCGGCGACCCGCGCATCGTGCCGGCCCTGGTGAAATGCTGTCGGAAGATCGACGAGGTGATTACGCGCGAGCCCATGTATAGCTGGGCGCGATTTCGCGCGGCCGACCTCGCCGTCACGCTCTACTGGTTATACGACCGCGCCCACGAGCCATGGCTGCTCAAGCTCGCGAACAGGGCATTTGCCGCAAAGCCACGACTGGCGCGCGCAGTTCGACGACTTCAAGTTCACGACCAAGACAGTCACGAAGTTCGAGCTCGACACCCACGGCGTGAATACCGGCATGGGGCTCAAATACGGCGGGGTACGTTATCGGCTTACCGGCGACGCGATAGACCAAGGCTGCGTCTTCAAGATGCTCGAACTCCTTGACCGCTACCACGGGCAAGCGACGGGCATCTTCACCTGCGACGAGCACCTGGCGGGCAAGAGCCCCGCGCAGGGAACCGAGCTTTGCACGGTGGTCGAAGCGATGTACTCGCTCGAGGTTTTGGCTTCGATCCTGGGCGATTATCGCCTGGGCGATCGGTTGGAGCAGCTTGCGTTCAACGCCCTGCCGGCAACCTTCAAGAAAGACATGACGGCTCATCAGTACGACCAGCAAGCCAATCAGGTCGTCTGCAGCGCCGCCGGCGACCATCCCTACGTCAACAACCGCGGCGACTCCAACCTTTACGGCCTCGAGCCCAACTTCGGCTGCTGCACGGCTAACCTGCATCAAGGCTGGCCCAAGTTCGCGGCTCATCTCTGGATGAAGACTTCGGACGGCGGCCTGGCGGTGGTCGCGTACGCGCCGTGCGTCGTCACGACCACGATCCAGGGCAAGCCCGTTCGCGTGACGGTCGAGACGGCTTATCCGTTTCGCGATGAGATCGTCGTTTCGGTAACCGTACCCGAGGCGATGAAGTTTCCGGTCTATATACGCATTCCTGAATGGACCGAACGCTACGAGCTTCTGATCAAGGGATCGGACTCGTTCCTTCGCGATGGCCAGCGCGGTTCCCTGGAGCTCACGCAAGACCTCTCGAAGCGCGAGGCGAATGAACGGGAGTACTACCTGCCCATAAAGGGTGAGTGGCATGACACCAAGGCCTTCACTCTGCGGCTCCGCATGAGCGTGCATCTTTACCACGGCTACAACAATTCCGTCGCGATCGAGCGCGGGCCGCTCGTGTATTCATTGCCTGTCGACGCCGAGTGGCGAAAGGTGAAAGACAACGCTCAGTTTGCCGACTGGGAAGTCTATCCGAAATCGCCCTGGAACTACGCTCTTCAAATCGACCGCGATCACCCGGAGCGATCGATGACCTTCGATGACCGCACGGTCGGAGCGACGCCGTTTTCCGTGGCGGGAGCGCCCGTGGTCCTCAGGGTCAAGGGGAAACGCCTTCGCGGCTGGGGCCTGGAAAAGGGCGCGGCTGCCCCACCGCCGCAAAGTCCCGTGTCGAGCCAGTCGCCGCTCGAGGAACTGACGCTCGTTCCCTACGGGTGCACCGATCTGCGCGTGACCGAGTTTCCCACGTTGGGCGGTCGTTGATCCGAGGCGGCGAGTTGTCGCCCGAGCGCGCCCTTGCCGGCGCTGGCCGCCAAAGCTCTGAGGTCCGAAAATGGCTGCTTCAGTCCAATCGCAGCGCGACGCGGATGCCTTTTCGCGGTTGTCGTTCTCGCGGTTGTCAATCGTCTGGAAGCTCACGCTCTTTGTGGGGGTGCTGGTCGCGCTGATCAGCGGGCTGCTCATTGCCGCGGCTTACTTCACCACGAGCTGGATTCTGCTCAACCAAGTCGACCGGCGGCTATCAGTCGTAGCCGCCGACCGCCAGCGGATGCTGGCGACCACGTTGCGGCAGTATGAACAACATGCGGCGCGGTTTGCCAGCCGCAACGGGCTTGATCAGCTTTTCGCGCGCCGAGCGACCGGGAAGCTGACTCCCGAGCAGTTCCGCGCCGAGGTCGAATCGATACTTGCGAGCGCGCTGGCAAACACCACGGGTCTTTTGGCGATCTGGGTCGAGGACGACGCAGGCCGGGTGCTGGCGGCGAGTGGGCCCGCGGACCTCATCGCCGCTTATTCGCGCCTGGAGCGAGCCGCCGAGGAGCCCGAGGGGAGCATGGTGGTGTCGCCGCATCGACAGGGCAACACCTTCGGCATGGTGTTCTCGGCGGTGGTCCGCGACCGCGCGGTCCTGGGCAGGGCGATGCTTCTGACCGATTTCCAGTCGGTCGCGGGGATTCTGATGGACTTCAGCGGTCTTGAGGAAACCGGCGACGTCTTGGTCGGTATCGGCAGAGGGGAAAACATTGATTTGCTCTTACCATTGCGCGGTGCAGTCCCCGTTACCCAGATCGCGGCCAGCGAGTTTCCACCGTTACGTGCGGCAATTCTCGGGGAGCACGGCTTTGCGCGCACGCTCGACCAGCAGGGCAAGGCCGTTCTGGCAGCGTTTCGGCCCGTGGGCTCGCGATACCAAGACTGGGGCCTGGTCGCCAAGATCGACTCGGCCGAGGCCTATCGGCCGGTAAACCTCCTGCGGTGGCTGCTCCTGTCGCTGGGAAGCGCCGCAGTGGTGCTGGGCCTGGCGGCGTCGAACCTGATCGTGCGCCGGGTTGCGCGGCCTGTGCGCCGGCTGGCCAGAGCCGCGGCGGCTGTTGCCGCGGGCGACTTGAATGTGCGCAGCGAGGTCACATCGAGCGACGAGATCGGCAGCTTGAGCGCGGCGTTCAACTTCATGACCGAAGAGCTGGGTCGCTCGCACGCGAGCCTCGAAGCGAAGATCACCGACCGCACCCGCGAGCTGGAAGCGGTGCTCGACTTGCTCGACGCGTTCTTCCGGATCTCGACCTCGAAGCTCGACCCGCACAACATCGACAAGACGTTTGACTCGGTGCTGCGGTTTTGCAACCAGCTCGGATACGATCATGCGATGATTTCATTGATCGATCGCCCGGCCGGGGTGATCCAGGCGGTGCGCGCCACGGGCACGATGGCGGGGATCGTCGGGCTGACGGTGCGATCGCTCGACGGCGACGACATCCTGGCCGCGGTCGCCCGCGACGGGCAGGTCGTCGTCGTGCCCGATTCGCAGCTTGACCCCCGGTGCGATCAAGAGGCGATCGCGCTGGCCGGAATTCGCGGACAGATTGTGCTGCCGCTGTCGAGCGACGAAATACTCGGAACGCTTCAGGTCGCGTCGCGCGCCGTGATCGATCTCGAGCGAGTTGATCTGCGGCCGCTCGAGACCTTGGCGAGCCATACGGCCCGGGCGCTCATGGGCCTGCGCCAGCTTGAAGAGATCCGCCGCTTGAACCAGACGCTCGAAGAGCACGCCGACGACCTGGCCCGCTCGGAGTCGGCGCTGCGCGAGCAAACGCAGATCTTGCAGTCGGTCCTCGACGACATGGGAGACGGCGTGGTCGTCGCCGACGTGAACGGCCGGTTCCTGGTCTTCAACCCGGCCGCCGAGCGAATCGTGGGGCATGGAAGAATCGATAGCCCCCCCGAGGACTGGTCGCGACAGTATGAAATCTACTTGCCCGATCGCGTGACCCCCTACCCTGCCGCCGACCTCCCGCTGGCGCGCGCAATTCGCGGCGAGTCGGTCGACCAGGCCGAGCTCTATATCGCCTACCCCACCCGCGTAGACGGAACCTGGATTCTGGTGAATGGCCGCCCGCTCCAGGACGACTCAGGCAAGCTCACCGGCGGCGTGATCGTCTTCCACGACATCACGCGGCGGAAGGCGTCGGAAAAGCGACTGGCCGCCCAGTATGAAACAACGCGCGTGCTCGCCCTTGCCGACTCGCCCGCCCAGGCCGATGTGAAGATTCTCGAATGCATCTGCAAGATTCTCGATTGGGACTACGGGGCGTTCTGGAGGGTAGACTCCAGAGCACAACGCCTGCGCTGCGCGACCGTCTGGCAGCGGCCCGACCTGTTCGCGCCCCGATTTGATGCCGTGACCAAGGCGCTTTCGCTCGACTGCGGCGTGGGCATGCCGGGAATCGTCTGGGGGAGCGGGCAGCCGGCGTGGGTTGCCGAGATCGCCCTGGAAGACAATGCTCCCCGTCGCCAGGTCGCGCTGGAGGAAGGGCTCCATGCCGCATTGGCCTTGCCGATCGTGCTCCGTGGCGAGTGTCTGGGGGTGCTCGAGTTTTTCAGCCGCGAGGTGCGGCAGCCCGACCCGGAGCTTCTGGAGATGATGGCCAGCCTGGGAACCCAGATCGGCCAGTTCATCGACCGGCACCTGATGCGCGCCCGCGTCGCCCAGTCGGAGAAACTGGCCTCGCTCGGCCTGCTCTCGGCCGGCGTGGCCCATGAGATCAACAATCCGCTGGCTTTCATCGCCAACAATCTGGCCGCGCTCGAGCGCGACATCCGCTTCCTGCTCACGCTGCTGGCAATCTACGAGGGTGGCCGCGACGGCCTGGCATTGACGCAGCCGGAGCTCGATGCGCCACGCCGACAGACTTGCCGCCGAGTTTGACTTGAACCACGTCAAGGGCACGATCGGCAAGACCGTGCAGAGCACGCGGCAGGGAATCAAGCGCGTGGCCGACATCGTGCAGAACCTCCGTGGATTTGCCCGCGTCGATCGCGCCCAGGTCGACCAGATCGATGTTCGCGAGGCGATCCAGACGGCACTCGAGATGGTTCGCGGCCGAATCCAGCGGCGCGGCATCGCGATCGACGAGCAGTGCAACGACGTTGGCCTGGTCGCCGGCTCGCCGGCGCAGCTCAACCAGGTCTTTTTGAATTTGCTGGTCAATGCCATGCAGGCCATCGAATCGACCCACCGCACCGATGGGCGAATCTCGATCAAGACCGAGCTCACCGACGGCGAGATCGCCGTCGAGGTCACCGACAACGGCTGCGGCATCCCGCCGGAGCTCTTGCCGCAGATCTTCGACCCCTTCTTCACCACCAAGGCGACCGGTGACGGCACGGGATTGGGGCTCTCGATCACGCATAGCCTGGTTCAAGACCACGGCGGTCGCCTCGAGGTCGACAGCGTGGCCGGCCAGGGCACCCGCTTTCGCGTGGTCCTGCCGGTCGGCAAGACCTCAAGCCGGCTTCGGCTGGATTGAAACCACTGCCGCAGATTAAGGTAAATCGACGGCGTTCGAAGTGCGGGGCGAGCGTACGGCCGCTCTTCGCCGACTGGCGCAAGGCAAGAACGAGAAAGGCCGGCCATGGAACGCACGATGCAACCGATGTCTCGAGGGCATGCGGCGAGTCATGATCGAGCCCGATGGCGGCACGCCTTGCTGGCATGCGGGATGGTCTTCACGGCGTTGTTGGGCGCGGGTCTGCTGACCTCGCCGACGCTCAGACCGCAGGTCGCGTTGTTGGGCGCGGGTCTCCTGACCCCGCCCACCGCCAGACCGGCGTTGTTGGGCGCGGGTCTCCTGACCCCTCCCACCCCCAGACCGGCGTTGTTGGGCGCGGGTCTCCTGACCCCGCTCACCCCCAGACCGCAGGTCTCCCCTGAACCGACCCGACAACCGAAGGTCGACGGCACGCTCGCCCGCTACGTCCCGCGCCAGCACTTGGCATGCTACCTCGAATTTGACGGCCTCAACGCTCATGCAGCCGCCTGGCGCGCCTCGGCCGCTTACAAGCTGCTGAATGAAACCAAGCTGGGCGCGCTCTTGGAAGACCTGGGCACACAGGCGATCGAGCTGTTGCAGCAGTCGACGCCGCTTGACAAACGGGTTGCGTGCGCCGACGCGGTGGAAGCCTTCAAGCACGTGATGCGCGCGGGGTTCGCCGTGGCGGTCGTTGGTGATGTCACGAGCGATCGAAAGGTCATCTTGGTGTTGCGCCGCGGCGACCGGCCCGAGGTGCGCCGCGTGGCAGAGAGCCTGGCGCCGGCCAGATCGGCGGCCGCCGCGGCTCATGGCGCCAAAGACAAGCAGGACCCTGACGGCAGTTCCGAGACCGACGCTCATTTTCTGGCCGGCGCCAGCGTGTGGTGGGTCGAAAAGGGCGACCTCGTGCTTGCGCACAAGAGCATCGTACACGACATCGAGGCGGTGCTTGCCGGCAAGCAGCCAAGCGCAGTCGATCATCCGCTTCGCGTCGAGCTCGCCAAGGCCGGCGACGTTTTTCAGCCCGCCGCGATCGGTTTCTTCGACATGGCCGCCCTGCGCCTGCCCGAGCAGGCCGCCCAGCTCGGGCTCGACGGCCTGAAACGCTTCGAGCTGCGATTCGCCTTCCAGGATGACGCGCTGGTCACGGAGCTGAAAGTCGTGGCGCCCGAGCCCCGCCGCGGCCTGCTGACGCTCTTTGATCAGGCGCCGTTCGCGATCGACTCGCTCCCGCCGCTGCCTGCCGGCACGACCGGCTTCACGGCCTTTGCCCTCGATCCGGCAATGGTCTATGATCAAGTGAACAATTTACTGAGCGTGACGGGCCTCAAATCGCAGGTCGGCACCGGCCTTCCCCTGGTGCTCGCTGACAGGGGGTTCGAGCTGCGCAGGGATCTTTGCGCCCGGCTCGGTCCGAAGTTTGCGTTCTATGCGCAAGCACCGGCGAAAGAGGATACCGAGACTGTTGCCGCGATGTGGGTCAATCAGCTCGCGGGCTGGACGTTTTCTGCGCAGGTTCGTGACGAACAAGCTGTCGCCGGGGCCATCGATCCACTGATCGTGGTTGTGAACCAGACGATCAAGCGGCAGCTTCAGTTGCTTCAGCGCCGCCGGCTGGTCAACCCGGGTTGGACGGTGGAGGTGCGCAAGCTGGCTGAGCGTCGAGGTTACAAGCTCAAATACGTCAACTCGCCGCCTCAGCTTTTGAGCAAGCTTCAGCCGACGATGATCGTCGGCCGCGATCAGCTCGTGGTTGCCGCGACGCCGGCCGCGGCAGAGCGCGCCTTGGCGGCCGGCGCGCGTTGGCAGCCCGCCGGGGAATTCTTGCCGGTGATCAAGCGGCTTCCCGCACAGATGAGCTATCTCAGTCTGCAGGACCCTCGTGTTTGGTCGCCGCTTCTTGTCGACATGCTTCCGATCGCGGTTCGGCAGATCAACAGCGAGATTGCGCTGGCTCAGGCTCGCGTTGGCAAGACTCCTGACGGCACGTCGATGCGTCTCGACGCCGACATGGTTCCCGCCGCCGCCGATTTGAACCGGCTGCTGTTTCCGTCGTCGACCGCGGTGGTCGTCGATCGTGAAGGGGCGCGGCTGGTTCAGCGCGAGTCGCTGTTTTCACCGACCTCGCCGGTTTCACTCGGCGCATTGGCTGTGCTATCGCTGCCGGCGATCGAGTCGGCGCTTGACTCGGTTCGGCGCGCGCAGTGCGCCGAAAACCTCCAGCGGATCGCCCTGGCGATGCACAGGCACCACGCCACAAATAATAGCTTCCCCCGCCCGGCGATCACCGATGCGGCCGGCAAGCCTCTCTTGAGCTGGCGTGTCGCGATCTTGCCGTTTCTCGATCAGAAGGCGCTCTACGACAAGTTCAAGCTCGATGAGCCGTGGGACAGCGCTGCCAACCAGGCGCTCTTGAAAGAGATGCCGGCCGTTTACCAGTGTCCCGACCGATCCAAGGGCGAGCCATTCACGACGACCTATCGAGTGCTCGTGGGCAAGGGCGCGCTCTTCGAGAAAGACAAAGACCGAGGCAGCGCTGTGGGCGACATCACCGACGGCACCTCGAACACGATCATGGTTGTCGAGTCGGCGGCGGCGGTTCCCTGGACCAAGCCCGACGAGCTGCCGTTTGACCTGGCGGCGGTACCCTCTCTCCAAGGGGCCGGGTCGCCCCATCCCGGCGGTTTTCAAGCGTCGTTTGCCGACGGCAGTACTCATTTCATCAAGAACACGGTCGATCTCAATACCTTCCGGTCCCTGATCACCCGCGCTGGCGGCGAAGTGATCAACCCCGGCACCTACTGACACTCGCGCGAGCAAGACCTGTGTCCGGTGACGACACGACTTCCGACCCCTTGAATCCCATGGGCATCGATCCGGCCGTTTCGCGGTACGTCTTCCTGGCGATGCTCGGCGTGATGGGGCTCGGTCTATTGGCCTTTCGGCTATTCAGCAGGCCCGTCGGTCCACCTCCGGCCGAAGTCGCCGGCGACGCGCTCTTGACCAAGGGCCGTGAGATTTACCTGGTGCGCTGCGCAAGCTGTCACGGCAACGAAGGCCGCGGCGACGGCCCGCTGGCCAAGAGCTTGCTCGGCCCGCCGGTGGGTAATCTCACCGACAGCGAATGGAAGCACGGCGAGCGGCCCGACCAGGTGATCGACGTGATCAGCCGCGGCGTGCCCAACACGCGAATGGACGGCTGGGGCCGCGTGCTCGACCCGCCCGAGCTCAAGGCCGTCGCGGGTTTTGTCTATTACCTCGCCAAGCGGCCGGTGCCGGAAGCGCTGCGTGCACCGTGAACCGGTTAGGTTGCGGGGCATGTGTCGACCCGAGTCGCTGTGACGACGGCCGACTCATCCCAAGGCTCGTAACCGAAGTGGGTTCCTCGGCTGACGGGCTCCGGGGTATGATGATCCTAAGAGGAGGATCCGCAATGTCCATTTCGAGCACCCCAACGACGACCGCGCAGTACCAGCATCTCGAGCTCCGTCCCGGCTCAAATTATCGGCAGATGTTTCTGAAAGGTCGGCGCATTTGCGCCGCTGTGGTCGACGAAACAATCAACGGCCCCGATCCATGCACGGTGGAGGAGTTTGCCCGCGACTTTCACGTTCCCCTCGAAGCCGTCCACGAGGCTCTCGACTACGTTGCGCGGAACCGACTGCTCATTGAGCAAGAGCGGGACCGTGAGGCGGCGGATGTCAAGGCGCGCGGACTGGATCGGCCCAAGCGGGCATGAGGATTCTGATCGACGAGAACATGATCGACCGCCGTCTTGCTGGCCGGCTTAGTGGGACAGGACACGATGTTGTACTTGCCGACGACGTTGGCCTGATGTCTGTATCGGACGCCCGGGTCCTGGCCTGGGCTGTCCGGCGGCAGCGCTGCGTTCTCACGCGCGACCATGGGGACTTCGCCGATCTCCACGACCTCGTCTTGGCCTGCGGCGGACACCATGCTGGCTTGCTCATTGTTCGGTTCGACAACGATCCCCGTAATAACCTGACACACCGAGGCATCGCGACCGCTGTCGCGAACCTTGAGGCGTCGGGAGTGCCGCTTCAGGATGAAATGCACATTCTGAATCACTGGCGCTGATGAACGTATTTCACTCGCGCACTTCATGGTGAATCACCGCATCGGCCTCGATCTCAATCAAGGCCTGATCGTCGATCAGTTTGGCCACCTGCACCATGGTTGTCGCCGGGCGGATCGATTCAAAGAACTCGCTATGGACCTCGCCGGCCTCGCGCCAGTTGGCGATATTCGTGACGTACATCCGCGTCCGGACCACGTTCAGACGCTTTGCCGCCCAGGGCTTCGATCGCGGCGATGATGATTTCGAGCGCCCGATGTGTTTGAGCTTTCAACGTCGGCGCAAACCGCCCGTCGGGTTCGAGACCCACGGTCCCCGTCACGAAGATGAAGTCGCCCTCGCGAACCGCCCGCGAGTAGCCGACCACCGGCTCCCAGGGCGAGCCGGTCGACACGCATTTGCGCCGATTGCGCTCGCTTACCGTCAGTTTCACGTGGGGGGTCATCGATTGCTGGCTCCAGTTGGGTCGAGAGACCGTGTTTCATTAGTTTCCGGCGGGGCGGAGCCCGATGCAACCGGTCACGTCTGTAACCCCTGAGATCGCCCCAAACCGCGGTTCAGCGGAGCCGATTCCGGCCCTTCTCAGCAAAAAAGTGGCATACTCGCCGGTTTTGGCAGTGCTCGCATGGGCGATCCGGCAACCCGACGCGCGCGCCGGAATGTCGCTGGATGAATGCGGCGTCCTCCCGCATAAAGTCGCGTAGATTGCCGGGTTGCGATCAAGCCATCTTGGCTCGACCGACCCCCAGAAATCCGCCCGCCGGGACGGCTCCGATTCGGTGATCTGCCAGTCGAGGGGTTCCCCGAAACCTGCCATCCACTGCCAAAAAGGTCCATGCGTTCCCGACTCCCGTGATGTTCGCCGGGTGCACACTGGACATAGCCAATGCGATCGGCGACCATTTACGGTATGATACCCGCCTAGAGATACCAGACTGACTCCATGCCAGAATCCGCCCGAGCCGCGATCAATCACTCGAAGTAGTCCGACCGCCCCGCCGACGAGCACGAATGAACACTCGCAGGCCCCTGATCACCGTCCTGGCCTCGGCGCTCACGATTGCCGCCTCGATCGCGGTCGCGGTCGCGTCCGACCCGATCGCAGACCCGTTCAGCCAGACGGTCCAGCCAATCCTGGAGGATCGCTGCTACGCCTGTCACGGCAATGGAAGCAAGAAAGGCGGGGTGAACTTCGACGGACTTGAGACAGACGCAGCCCGCCTGCGCGATCGCGACTTCTGGTGGGCCGTGCTCCGCAACGTGCGAGCCGGCATCATGCCCCCGGCCGACAAGCCGCGACTCTCTGGTGACGAGCTCCGCCAGCTCGAGGACTGGATCAAGTACTCGCCCTTTGGAATCGACCCGACCGACCCCGACCCCGGCCGCGTGACAGTCCGCCGGCTCAATCGTGTCGAGTATCGCAACACGATCCGCGACCTGCTCGGCGTCGACTACGATGCCAACTCCGAATTCCCCTCCGACGACACGGGGCACGGCTTCGACAACAACGGCGACGTGCTGACGCTGTCGCCCATGCTTCTCGAGAAGTACTTGAACGCGGCCAACGCGATCATCTCGCGGGCCGTGCCGAGCGTGCCCAAGGTGATGGCCGAGCAGTTGATCCCGGGCAAGAGCTTCAAGAAAGACCCGGGCGGCCAGAGCGGATCGGGCCCGGCTTCATTGTCCTATTACGAGCCGGCAACGGCCTCCGCGACCGCCAAGGTCGAACACGACGGCCGATACAAAGCGATCTTCGACCTGACGGCCAATGAGCGCTACGTCGACGGCCAGAATGACTACAACCGCTGCCGGCTTTTGCTCCGCGCCGACGGAGAGGAACTTCTCCGCCGCGAATTCGTCCGTTCGGAAAACAGGCCGCTGCGCTTCGAGTTCGATCGCGACTGGAAGGCCGGGCCACACACGCTCACGGTCGAGGTTCAGCCACTCACGCCGAACGAAAAGCGGGTCAGGTCTCTGGCAATCACCGTCCAGTCGGTGACCCTCCGCGGGCCTGCCGACGAGCGATTCTGGGTCCCGCCCGCTGACCACGCCCGTTTCTTCCCCGGTGGAGTGCCCGCCGACCCCGCCGCCCGCAAACGGTATGCACGCGAGATCCTCGGCAAGTTCGCCGAGCGGGCGTTCCGGCGGCCGGTGGATGAGGCCACCAAGGACCGACTGGCGGCGCTGGCCCTGGCCGCCTCGTCCCATGGCAAAAGTCCGTTCGAAGCCGGCGTGGCTCAGGCGATGGCGGCCGTGCTGACCTCGCCCCGGTTCCTCTTCCGCGAAGAGGACGTCCAATCCGATTCAACGAGCCGGTATCCGCTGGTCGATGAATACTCCCTGGCGTCGCGGCTCTCTTACTTCCTCTGGTCGTCAATGCCCGATGCCGAGCTGATCAAGCTGGCCGGCGAGCACAACCTCCGCAAGAACTTGCGGCGCCCAGGTCGATCGGATGCTCGCCGATGGGCGCTCGGGGGGATTCTTCCACAACTTCGTCGGGCAATGGCTCCAGGCCCGCGACATCGAGACCGTCATCATCAACGCGTTCGCCGTCATTACTCGCGACCAGGTGCCAGACCCCGAGGCCGAGAAGCGCCGCGCACGGTTCCGCGAGCTCAACCGCAAGCCGCCCGAGAAACTGAGCGAGGCCGAGAAAAAAGAGCTGCAGCAGGCTCGCACCGCGTTCTTCGGCTCGTTCCGCCGCTTCCGCGAGTTCGAGCTGAATTACAACCTGCGGCGGGACATGCAGCGTGAGACCGAGATGTACTTCGAGCACGTCGTTAAGCAGGATCGGCCCCTAGTCGAGTTGCTCGAGAGCGATTACACGTTCCTGAACGAACGGCTCGCCAAGCACTACGCGATCGAGGGGGTCAAGGGCGACTCGATGCGGCTCGTTAAACTCGCTGCCGGCAGCCCGCGCGGCGGGATCTTGACGCAGGGTACTGTTTTGGCGGTCACATCGAACCCCGATCGGACCTCGCCCGTGAAGCGCGGCCTTTACATCCTCGATAACATCCTGGGCTCGCCGCCGGCGCCCCCGCCGCCGAACATCCCGCCCTTGGAAGATTCTGCCAAGAAAGTCGGCGGCCGGACGCCCACAGTTAGGGAAGCAATGGTCTTGCATCGTAAAGAGGCGTTATGCGCATCGTGCCACGCGCGGCTGGACCCTCTCGGCCTGGGCCTGGAGAATTTCAATGCGCTGGGCCGGTGGCGTGACAAGGAGCGGGCCGACGCCGTCGACGCTTCCGGTACGCTGATCACGGGCGAATCGTTCCGGGGAATCAGCGATTTGAAGAAGATCTTGGTCGAGCGGCACCGCCGCGACTTTTACCGCTGCCTCACCGAGAAGATGCTGACGTACGCCCTTGGTCGCGGGCTCGATACGTACGATGTGCAGGCCGTTGACACAATCGTGAACCGGCTCGAGAGCACGGGCGGCCATGCCTCGGGCCTGATCGCAGGGATTACCCAATCCGCGCCATTCCAAAAACGTCGCCGATCGGCGAAACTAGATACCGCTGGGCTCTTCGACGAGGGCACCGGACGGGCGTCCCAACCGACGAACAAGGAGTCCGCGCATGGCCGCTGAACTCGAAGGCAGTCACTCGCTATTTCGTGATGGGCAGAGCCGCCGCCACTTCCTGCGCGGCCTGGCGCGTCGGTAGCTCTGCCGGCGTTTGCGTCGCTGGGCGGGCCTCGCCTTTTCGGTTCAGAGGAAGCTCGGGCCCTGGCCACCACGGCCACCGGCGCCCCGTTGCGCGCAGCTTTCGTTTATTTTCCGAACGGCGCGATTCCTGCCGCCTGGTGGCCCAGCGGCGAGGGAACTGACTTCCAGCTCAAAAAGACGCTCCAGCCTCTTGAGGCGCAGCGGGGGCTTGTCCAGATCATGGGCGGCCTCAACCACAAGACGGCCGAGGCCGGTCCCGATGGGGCCGGCGACCATGCGCGGGGCAACGGCACGTTTCTGACCGGCGTCCGCCTGAAAAAGAGTGCCACCGACATCCGCGCGGGCGTCTCGATCGATCAGGTGATGGCTCGCCACCTCGGCCACCTTACGCGGTTCCCTTCACTGGAGCTGGCCTGTGACGCGGGCAGGAAGGCGGGCGCGTGCGATTCGGGCTATTCCTGCGCGTATCAGTACAACCTTTCGTGGAGCTCGGCGACGACGCCGATGCCGCCGGAATCGAACCCACGGCTGGCGTTCGAGCGACTTTTCGGCACCGGCAAGCCGGGCGAGCGCCGGGCAAACCTGAAGCGCAGGCGCGAGGAGCAGCGATCCATCCTCGACTTCGCGCTGGAAGACGCGCGATCGATGCGGCGGCGGCTGGCGTCGGAGGACGGCCAGAAGCTCGACCAGTACCTCTCCGGCGTCCGCGAGATCGAGACGCGCATCGAAAGGGGCGAGCGGTTCGGCGAGGCCATCGACCCCCAGGTCGATACGCCGGCGGGCGTCCCGCTTGACTACGCGGAATACGTCCAGCTCATGTTCGACCTGCTTGTCCTGGCGTTCCAGACCGATTCGACGCGCGTGGCGACCCTCATGCTCGCCCACGACGGCAGCAATCGCTCGTTCGACCAGATCGGGATCTCCGAGGGGCACCACGACCTGACCCACCACCAGAACCGGGCGGACTGGATCCAGAAAGTCGCCGACATCGACCTGTGGTACGTCCGCCAGTTCGCCCGCTTCCTCGAGAAGCTCCAGGCGACCAAGGACGTCGACGGCAAGCCCCTGCTCCACAATTCGATGATCGTCTATGGCAGCGGCAACGCCGACGGCAACCGCCACACCCACACTAACCTTCCGGTGGTGCTGGCCGGCCACGGCGGCGGGGCTCTCACGCCCGGGCGCTATGTCAAGCATGGCTCGAAGCCGCTCACGAACCTGTACCTGAGCATGGCCGACCGGATGGGGCTGCGCGACCTCGCTCGCTTCGGCGATTCCGACAGCCGCCTGGGCAACGTCTGACCCAGGTGGCTTCTTCGGCGCGCCCGCCGCGAGCCCGTACCGAAAGCGGAGGTCCGTTCGCCATGGCCACGACTCGCGCTTCGAGACGCCCCCGAAAAACGATGGCGAAGGCAGTTAACGGCGATTCGCCGCTGGCCGGACTGGTGAATTTCGGCGAACTGCTAAGGCGGCTCGGCAACATCCCGGCCCGGCGCGTGCGGCTTCATCCCGCCCCTGGCACGGCGACTGAGAAGGACGTCATCAGCGTTTTGGACCGAGAAAACCGCCCATGCGAGCTGGTAGAAGGTACGCTCGTGGAGAAGCCCGTGGGTTATGACGAATCGGAAATAGCGTTGCTCATTGGTACCTTCCTCAACAACTTCGTGCGGCCGCGCAAGCTAGGGATCGTCACGGGTCCCGATGGCACGATCCGGCTTTTCCCCGGGCTGGTCCGGATTCCGGATGTTGCCTTCGCCTCCTGGGACTGCTTTCCGAATCGGAAGCGCCTCAAAACGCGGGTCCCGCAGATCGCCCCTGACCTCGTTGTCGAGGTCTTGAGCAAAGGCAACACCAAGGCCGAGATCGAGAAGAAGCTCGGTGAATACTTCGACGCCGGCGTGCGACTCATTTGGATCGTGGACCCTCGCAAACAGACCGTGCGAGTCTATACGGCACGTGATGAGTCGGCGCTGATCAAGAAGGGACAATCGCTTGATGGCGGCGCCGTGCTCCCGGGCTTTGTGCTCCGGCTGGATGAGCTGTTCGCGCGCGATGAGTGATCCGCCCGCTGCGCCCGCGTGAGCCTATCGACGCCTACCTCACGCGTGGATCAAGTCCTTGCCTGGTAATCCGTTCGGTCGGCGCGCAATCTCGAGACCGCACTACTTGGGCCCCCGCGAGGTCTTTCGCTTCGGCGTCGCACCCCGCGTTGCGCTTGTTTTGGCCGCTGTTACGCGCGCCGATTTTTCCGCCTGGCCCGATCCCTTGGATGACGTCTTGGCCGCCGCGGCGCGGGCTGCTTCGCAGTGCTCGATGTAATTCTTAGCCGGCACGCGCCGGATCGCCTCGCCGATCACTTCCAGCGCCAGGTCGTCGAGCTTCTTGAAGCGCAAGCACGACTTGCCCATGTCGAGCTTCTTCCCCGTTTTGGACCACGCCTCTCGAAACCACTTGGCGAGGAGTGAATCGCCGTACACGCACATGAGGTAAAGAGCCATATGATTCTTCTGCGACCCGAGGTTGGCGAAAGGCAGCGGCTGCCTCGGGTCGCAATGATACCCAGCAGGATACACCCGGTGCGGCACGTAATAGCCGATCATGCCGTACTGCATGCCTTCCTCGTAAACGGTGTCGAGGTTTTTGAGAATCACCTGACGAACCGCCTCAAGGGCTTGCCGGCGATCCTCGGGTAATGCTGCGAGGTATTGCTCGACCGACGCGACTTCACTTTTCATGGTAGATCGCTTCTTCCCTTTTCCCTTGGGTCGCTGCAGGTTTTCCTTGACCCTGAGCTTCACAATCTTGCCGATCAACGCATAAGGAATGGAGGCCTCGAGCGGGAACCTCAAACTGCCCTTTGGTCCCGCATAGATTGATATCTCATTCTGGAGTTGGTCGCCACCCTTTACCGGCGGAAAGAACCCGATGTGCTTTTTGAAAGCAGCGTAATGGACCAGATTGCCCCCGAGCGTGAACGTCGGCATACCGTACTTGATAGTTTCCTCGGCGTTTGGCGCTGCTCTTTTGATCGTCGTCCTGATCCTTTCCAGAATCTCCCGAACCTCAGTTGGGAAGGCCGCGATATACTCATCGATGTTTTTGGGTGATGTCGGCTTGGTACTCATGATCTCGCTTCTCGAGACGGACGCGGCGGCACGTCCAAAGCGACGGCTTTGTCTTTTTGGCGATGCGGCCAACTCAGAGCGAGTCAATCGCAGTCCGCCGGGTATTGCGAAACGACACGACAGCGATAACGGCGCCGGCTATCGCGCCGAATACCGCCGCCAATTCCGAGATTTCGTCGGCTATCAAGCTTCCGGGAACGAGATGCCAGTGAATGATCCAACCCCACTGAACCACCAGCTCGAACGTCATTTTCTGCACCGGCGCGGCGGCGAACGCGAATAGGAGGGCCAGCGCCATTGCCGTTGTCAGTCGCGGCCAGCGCCTGTCGAGCATGATGAGTACGCCGGCTGCCACGCCCGCCACCGCACCAACGCCGGTCGCCAATGGCGCGAGGAATCCAGCGATCTGCTCGGCCCAACGCCAAGAGTCGTGCTGCAGCCGCAGGAATGACCATAAATCCATTTGGCTGCGGAGCACCGCAGGCTTTGCCCACAAGAAGATATAGGCCAGAAGCGCAACGATCGCGGACACCAGTGCCACGGCCAGCAAGACCTCACCGGATAGCCTCCACTTGCCTCCAATCGCGAGAGCGACCGAGCCTGCCACGGCGCCGGCGATCGCCAAGCTGCATGCGAAGCCGACCAGGTCGTTCCAGTCCGGCTGCGCCTCCGAACCTCGCGGCACGAAGAAGCAGGCCGTTCCGAACGCGACGACGGCGAGCCAGAGCGCGACGATTGCAAGGAGCCGGAGCCCTGATCGCATCAGGAACTCGTACGCCGAAGCTCGTTGCACGCTTGGCATCGAAGCATTGCCTTTCGCGCTGACTGCCCGTTCGTTTTCGCCGACTGGTGCCTCGCTGAGCGGTCATTCCAATTCGTGCACGTCGGCCAAGACTCCACGGGGGATGCAGATCGTCAGGACCGTCAGATCGCCGACCGCCTTGTGCTTGATGCCGCGCGGAATGTAGACAACCACGCCCGGGTGAAGCTCAATTTCGTCATCGTCGAGAACCATGGTGCCGCGTCCGGCGATCACGTAGTAGAACTCGTCGGTTCGCTCGTGATAGTGGAGTTTGGCGTCGTGAATCTGGACGTGGTGAACCTCACCGGCCGCCATGTCTTTTTCTTCGATCAAGCAGCGGATCTCGCCGCAGGTCTCAGCCCACGGCTCGATTTCGGCGGGGTCGCGGCGGATGTACGATGTCGCCACGTTCATAAGTCCCTCCCTCTGCGAGGCTGGAGGCTAATTTTAGACACCTTCGCCGCGCCAGTCGATCCCACCGACGCGGAGTCCTATACTAGCCCGAAGCGCAAGCGAGGGGTACATCCCGCCGAATCCCTTGCGCTTCGAGCTAGTATGCGCTGACGGGCTTTGCCGCGTCAGTCGATACCCCGACCCGTTGAGTCTTATACCAGCCCGAAGCGCAAGCGAGGGGTACATCCCGCCGAATCCCTCGCTGGCGCTTCGGGCTAGTATGAGCTGACGGGCTTTGCCGCGTCAGTCGATACCCCGACCCGTTGAGTCTTATACTAGCCCGAAGCGCTAGCGAGGGGCGCATCCCGCGGAATCCCTCGCTGCGCTTCGGGCTGGTATGCGCTCAACGGTGCCGACCGCACCGGCGACTGGACGTTTGGCGATCGTTCTTCGACAATGATTGATGACGAAGGATGTGAAATTGTCAGACCACGATGGCCCTGATCTCCACGAGCGGGATGGTTCATGGTTCCCGACTATTACGCGCGGCTGGGGGTCGATCCTGGAGCCGGCAGGGCCGAGATCGAAGCCGCCCTGGCGCGCATGCAGCCGGCGTGGTCGATGGGTACGCGCAACCCCAAGACCCGGCACACCCATCAGCTTTATCTGGACGAGATTCCCGCGCTGCGCAAGGCCCTCCTGGGCGATCCGACTGCACGGGCCGTCTACGACGCCGAGCTGGCAATGTCGCAGGTCGCCCTTAAAGACCGCAAGCTCGACGAGCTGCAACGGCGCGTGCGCCTATGCGCCGCCAAAGGTGGGCTTACCCCCGCCGACCGCAAATTCTTGAGCGACGAGGCGGCCAAGCTGGGGTTAAGTGACGACGATTTGACGCGTCTGGCGCGGACGATTCCTGACCTCGTTGAAGCAGTCAGCATCGACCTTGACGTCGACCTCGACCTGGACTCGCCGGCCGACGTGCTTGACCCCTCAATGCGGCGGCAGATCCGCGGGGCACTCGAACACCTGGGCTGCCGCGATCTGTACGACGCCCTCGGGGTCTCGAGCGACGCCCCCGCGAGCTATATCGCCGCGCGCGCCGACGCCGAACGCCAGCGCTGGATGAAGAAGGCACAAGTCACCGCCGAGAAAACCGCCTGGCTCGAGATCATTTCGCATGCACAATCGCATTTGAGCTCGTCCAAAGCACGGGCGCGGTACGACCGGACGCTGGCCCAGGAAGCAGAGGAGAACTTCGAAAGCCTGGTCGGGTTTGCCTTGAAGGGATTGAGCCGGCTCGATCCGGGCACGCAATCGGCCCTGATGGAAGAAGCCGCCGCGGCGGGAATTGCCCCCGAGCGGGCCGATCGGCTGGTCGGCCGGGTCTGCCGAAGGGCCGGTGTCACTCGCGAGCGCGGGTCAGTCGCTCCCCTGGTCGGCCCAACAAACGCGGCGGGTTCGGCTCTATCACCGGCCCACGGAAACGGCGCGACCAAGTACAGCTTGGTGCGCTGCCGGCATTGTGCGGGCGTAACCGAGCTTAGCCCAGTCACCCGCAAATCGGGCGCGGCGCGGTGCCGGCATTGCGGGGCATCGCTCAGATGGGATTGTCCGGTGTGCAAGCACGTCCACTGGGTTGACGAACGGCGCTGCACGTGCGGCTTTCGCCAGGCGCTTCGCGAGCCCCTCTTGCGGCACTTCGAGGCAGCCCAGAATGCCTTTCGCAGCTTTGATCTCGAGCGTGCGCTCGAGCACCTCGATCGGGTGCTGGAATACGCGCCGAACTTTGCCGTGGCCCGCAACGGGCTTGCCAAGATTCGCCAGCGTCAGGCAACCATCGCCCGGGTGCGACTGGCCTGCGAGACCGCGCGGGCGGGCGGGCGACTCGTGGCTGCGCGGCGCCGCCGAGGCATGGAGCCGGTTGGTCGACCCCAGCTCGCCCGAGCTCCTGGCCGTGTGGTCGGAGTTGACCCGCGAGCTCGAGCGGGCCGAGTCGCTGGCGGCAAGCGCCCGAGACTTCGAGCGGAGCGATCCTGCACACGCGCGCGACTTCTACCGCCAGAGCCTTGCCATTGCGGCCGACTTGCCCGACGCCCTCGCCGGTCTGAAACGCACACCGCCCGATCCACCCACGGCGCTCGATGCACACGTGATGGGCGATCGGATTCGCCTTTTGTGGACGCCTCCACCCCCCGACGGCCTTGGGCCGCTCACCTATATCGTCGTTCGCAAGCGCGGTGGCACGCTCCAGCACCCGGGCGACGGCACCCGAATCGCCGAGGTCAGCACCAGCGAGTACGACGACATGCACGTTTCCCCGGGCGACACGGTGGGCTACGCCGTATTGAGCAAACGCGCCGGCGCGGAATCCGTGGCGGCGATCTCGCTGGGGCCGTTCGTTTTTCTGGCCGACGTCAAGGACGTACGCGTCGAGCCGCGCCACAAGGAGGTCGAGTTGGCGTGGACGCTCCCGCGGGGCGTGTCGGAAGTCAGGGTGGTCCGCAAGCGCGGAGTCCCGCCGAAAAGCGCCCGCGACGGCGACCGCCTTCCCGCCGCGCTCGATCACGCGCATGACCGGAACGTCGATTCGGAAGAGTTGTATTACTATGGCATCTACGCGATCTACGCCATGCCCGACGGCCGGCTGTATCCCTCGCCGGGCGTCCTGGTCTCGGCGCGTCCTCACCCGGCGGTCGCTCCGCTCGAGGCGCCGCGGTTGCTGCAAGAGCCCACAGGCCGGATTCGCATCGATTGGCTCGAGCCGGCGCGGGGCTCGGTGCGGATTATCCGCACGCTCGCTCCATTTTCGCATCCCGTCGCCGCACGACTGACGGCAGCCGAGGTCGAGGCACTCGAAGGTCGTTGGATCGAACCTGCCGGCGCCGATCGCGCCTACGACAACGAGCCCCTGAGCGAGGGCCAGTGCTTCTACACGCCGCTGGTTGCGTGGGGCGGAACATGGACGGTCGGGCATAGTATCGCCTTGAGCCACGTTGCCGACCCGCTCGACCTCAGGGCAACTCGCGCCGGCGGAGGACCGGGTGCCATGCGCATCACTTTGCGCTGGCGCTGGCCCCCCGAGGCAACGTCCGCGCTGGTTCTCGCTCGCCAGGGGGTGCCGCCGCTCGGGCCAAGCGATCCCGATGCGCTCAAGGCAACGGTGGCTCGCGGCGACTACCAACGCCTTGAATCCTGGACGCTCACGCTGCCCGTCGCACGCAGCCACGCGAGTGTTGCGGCGGTCCCGTCCACAAACGGATCGAGTGCGACACCTCCGCAGAACGATGCGGGTCCTTGGCACATCAGGGTCTATAGCGCAATCGAGGCCGACGGCCGCCTCTCCCTCTCTCCCGGATTGGAGCCGACGGCCGCCACGGCCCTGCCGGGGCCGAACCCCGAGGTAACGGTCTCATACGTCCTGAAGCGGCCTTGGCTGCGGGGATTGCCGTGGTCGGTGACATTTCGGACGGAGCCTGCCGGTATCTCGATACCTCCCATGGTCCTGGTGGCGCATCGCCGGGCGGTCCCTCTCTCCACGGACGACGGTCAGATCGTCGCCTGGTTTCCCGCCTCGCGCGACGGCGCACGGTTCCCGATTCGAAGCACTCTTCGCCTCGATCAGCACAGCGCTCGTGTCTTTCCCGACCCCAACGTCGCGCCCGACGAACTCACACCGATTCGCTTGCGGCATCCCGAGACCGGAGTGACACGGCTTTAGAAACGGTCTGGTGCGAGACTGCGCCGAGCGGATTCTCCATAAGTTCTTTTCGCCCTTCGATTACGGCGAGAACTAGCCGAGCTCGGCCCGGAATCGCACTCTTTGTCGCATCGTAATCCATTGGCTGGCTTAGACTTCCCAGCCCCTTTAGCCGGTACCATGGGTAAGCATTCGGCGTCAGGTTATTTGGAACTGTAAGTTGTCCAGGCTTTCCAGTTATCCTAAAATTACCATGGTGTCTAGGTTGGCCGGCAATTTTCGTGGCAACCAGGACGTCGGCGGATTAGATTGCTCGTATCTCAACGTGGCGGTTCGGATCGTCCCTGGTCGTGTCGTGGGGACCACGATTGTGGTAGAGTGGACCGAGGGCGCACGGTCGGAACGCCTCCGTCGGCGGGGCGCGGCGGCGTAGGGTGACCGAAGCGGACCGCGTTGGCCAAGGTTGGGTTGCATCCAGAAACAGGACCACAGGGATGAATCGTTACAACTTTAGCGCCGACGACTTCTACGTTAACGTGCATCTGAATACCGAGCTGGAGCTGCCCAACAGCCGCGACACGGTCCTGCATTTTTTCGAACAAATGAAAAAGGGCTTTCCCGAGCTGCGCAACTTCTATGCGCGCGATAATGGCGACTTGGTGCTGGAAAGCGACCGCGGACAACCGTCGCAGCGCTGGCTGGCCATCGAGCCGCGCCGGCTCTGCTCGGGACAATTCAACCCCGAGTCGCTGGACGAAGCCTTCCGCCAGCACGAGCTGGTACTGGATCTCGCCCCGCACCTGCTAACGATCAGCTTGCTCGACTGCGAAGCCCTCGACGTGATGTTTGGGTTCGACTTCAATTACGACGGCAACCATGACGAGATCGTCGCCGAGGCCTTGGGCGTCGGGCATGCCCTCGAAGGGCTGCTGGAGCTGCCGCAATCGCAGGTGGTCAATTACGAGCCGTCGGTGACCCTGGCACTGAACGACTCGGGCCGGCTGCAGTGCCGGCTGTCGATCGAGACGCGCACGAACGCGTCTCAAAACCAGTCAGGCGATTTCGACGAGGACCAGATCAGCGTTTACTTCACGGTGCGGCAATACTGGGGCATGGGCCCGGACATGAGCTTCGTCGAGTCGATGCGCATGCAGCGCGAAACCGGCGAGGAAATTCTCCAGCAGGCAGTGATTCCGCGCATCGTCAAACCCCTCGCTCAGTTGATCGCGTCGCGATAGCGGCCATCGACGCGAGCCACGAGTCACGAATCACCACCTATGCCCCGACTCAGCTCGTTCGCGCGGAACTTGAAGGCCGAGACGGCATTCACGGTATTGGCCACCGCTCGCGCGCTCAGAGTGCAGGGCAAGTCTGTGGTCGAGCTCGAGATCGGCGACAGTCCGTTTCCGAGCACGCCCCACGCCAAAGAGGCGGGCATCCGAGCGATCGAGCAGAACGAAACCGGTTATTGCCCGAGCCTGGGACTGCCCGAGTTTCGCGCGGCGGCGGCCAAGTTTGTTTCGACTGAGTTCGGCTCTGCGGTTAATGCCGAGAACGTTGTAGTCGCTTCGGGCGCCAAGCCTTTCGAGCTGTACTTCGCCGAGGCTGTGCTCGAACCGGGCGACGGCGTGCTGGTTTTCAGTCCGCAGTTTCCGACTTATGTGCCCAACATCGAGCGGCGAGGCGGGCGTGTGTTCTTGTCGCCGCTGTCGTTCGAGAGCCAGTTTCGGCCATCGGCCGAAGCCGTGAAGCGATTCCTGGCGACCGACCCGAAACCGCGGGCGCTGATCCTGAATTCGCCTCATAATCCGACGGGAGGAGTTGCAACCCGCGACGACCTCGCCGCGATCGCTGACGCCGTGCGCGGGACCGATCTGATTGTCTTCTCTGACGAGCCCTACTGCCACATGGTTTGGAACGACCGTCATGCGTCGATCCTGGCGGAGCCCGGAATGCTGGAACAGACCGTGGCGGCGTATACCTTCAGCAAGTCGTACAGCATGAGCGGTTGGCGCGTCGGTTTCGCGGTTGCGGCGCCCGAGGTTGTGGCTGCGATCGGCAACCTGATCAACACGTCCGCTTCGTGCACTCCCCCGTTTGTGCAGTTGGCCGCCCTGGCGGCGCTCGAACTAGACCAGGAGACACGCGACGATTACATGAATCAGTTTCGCCGCAAAGTCGAGCGACTCTGCGCGGGACTGGAGCACATCGAGGGTTTCCGGGTGGCGCGGCCGGCGGGAACGTTTTATGTCTTTCCCGACGTGCGGGCCGTGTGTAACCGGCTGCAGATCACGTCGCACGGGCTCGCTCTTTATCTACTGGAAGGCGCCGATGATCGATTCGGCGTGGCGTGCTTGGGCGGCGAATGTTTCGGCGAGGCAGGCGCCGGTTTCTTACGTTTCAGTTGTGCCGAGCCCGATTCGCGCATCGACGAGGCTCTTGCTTTTATCCCCCAGGCGCTTGACCGCGGCGATCGAGTTCGGCGTTACCTCGAGGCGAAGCCCCAGTATGTGCTGGGCACGCCCTACAACCTTGGCTGACGCGGCCGGCGCTGGTGCGGCCGACTGAGCAAATGATAGACGCGAGTCGTCCACGATCGAAACGAGCCGAAACGAGTCGGCGTGTATCCTCGTATCGCTGGGCTCCAGCCGTGCGGCACCTGCGCCGGATTGATCCGCATCTGCGGTCGATCATTGACCGGATCGGCCCATGCCGGCTCGAGCCGGCTCCCGACCGTTTCGGCGCGCTGGTTCGCTCGATCGTCAGCCAGCAGATCTCGTCGCGGGCAGCCGTCTCGATCAGCAGGCGGCTTGCAGACTTGAGCGGCTTGCCGTACTTACCTCACAGGCTCATCGAGCTGGGCGAAGATCAATTGCGCGGCGCCGGTCTCTCGGCCGCCAAGGCGCGCTACGTTCTTAACCTCGCCGTGGCCGTTACGGCCGGCGACCTGCCGCTCGATGATTTTGATGACTCCTGGGGCGACCAGGAGATCACCGTCGCGCTCACGGCGGTCAAGGGAATCGGCGTCTGGACCGCCGAGATGTTTTTGATCTTCGTCTTGAACCGGCCCGATATTTTGCCAGCGGGCGACCTGGGCGTGCGCGCCGCGCTGCGCGATCGGCACGCACTGGCCGAGCTGCCCAAGCCGCGCGACTGCCACGCGCTGGCCGAGCGCTGGCGTCCCTATCGCAGCATCGCGAGCTGGTACATCTGGAAAAACACCAACGTTCCCCGAGAGTGCTCGGCCCCCGAGCCACCCAAAGCCGCTGTGTCCTCACGTCGCTCGCGGCGATCAAAGCCCGGTCGTTGAACATGGCGTTCGACCTGATTCTGAAACGCGGCTGGGTGATCGACGGGTCGGGCGGGCCGCCGTTTCGGGCCGATGTGGCCGTGCTCGAAACGACGATCGCCGACGTGGGACGGCTCGACGGTGCTGTGGCAAGGCGCGTGCTCGACGTCCCCGGGCTTTACGTCGTGCCCGGATTCATCGACGCCCATGTGCATGGCGACCTCATGCTCCTGGCCGATCCGATTCATCTGCCGGCCTTGCGCCAGGGTGTGACGACTTACTTGATCGGCCAAGACGGCAGCTCGTTCGCGCCGGCTTCGCCCGCGACGCTCGACTACATGAGCCGCTACACGGCCGGTTTCAACGGCAACCCTGCGGGCATCGCGCGTAACTGGCGGTCGATCGACGAATACCTCGCCCGCTTCGATCGGCACACGGCAATCAACGTGGCCTATCTGGTTCCGAACGGCAACATCCGAATGGAGGTGATGGGACTAGATCCGCGGCCGGCGCGCGACGATGAGCTGCGCTCCATGCAGAAGCTGGTGCGCGAGGGAATGGACGCGGGGGCCATCGGGCTCTCGACGGGCCTGGACTATATCCCCAGCCTGTACGCCGACGCCCGCGAGATCGCCGCGCTGTGTGAGGCGATCGTTGCCAGCAATGGAGTCTACGTGACCCACATGCGCGGTTACGGTCGTCGCGCCGCCGTCGGCATGCGTGAAGTGCGCGAAATTGCCCAGGCGACCGGAGTGCCCGCGCACATTTCTCACTACAACGGGCCCGCCGAACTCTTACTGCCATTGATCGACGAAGGTCGAGCGCTGGGACTAGACCTGACGTTCGACACCTATGCCTACCTGGCGGCCAGCACGATTCTGGGGATGGTCGCCCTGCCGGCGTGGGTGCAGGCAGGAGGCATCAATGCGACTCTGGAGCGGCTGCAGGAGCCGGCCGTGCGGGCACGGCTCAAGTCAGAGTGGTTCGCCGAGCCGATGCCCTACGCGCTCGAAAACCTCACGATCTCGATGGCGGCCCATCCCGACTGGCGCTGGGTCGAGGGGCAGACGGTCACCGCGGCCGCCGCCGCGGCGGAACTTGATCCCGCCGACTTCGTTTGCGAGATTCTCTCCGCGTCGGAAATGGCGGTGGGAATCGTCGGGTTTCGGCCGGGCGAGCGGACCGAGGCCGACGTCCGGGCGATTCTCCGGCACTCCGCCCACATGGCGGGCTCCGACGGGATCTTCTGTGGCGGTTTTCCGCACCCGCGGGGTTGGGGGGCGTTCGCCCGCTATCTGGCCCATCACACGCGCCAGCTCGGCGATTATTCCTGGGCCGAGGCGATCACTCACCTGGCCGCCCACGCGGCCCGGCGATTTCGTCTCAAGGACCGCGGTTTGATCCGCCCAGGCTGCGCGGCAGATATCGCCGTGTTCGACCCGAGTCGCGTGACTGATCGCGCAACCTACGCCGCGGGGCGAACGCTCGCCGAAGGCGTCGAGCACGTGATTGTCAATGGAACACTCGCACTGGAAAACGGAGAGCCGACCGGAGCAACGCCCGGGCGCGCTGCGCCGGGGGTGATTCTTCGCGCCGCGTGCGAAACGAGATTAGGTCAGGCCGATAGTCACCTCCTTCGGTGCCGGTGCTTGGTCTGTTTAGCCGATAACCTCAAGCTTGGGCATCTTCGGCGTCTTGATGTTCTGGATGCTGATCTGGGCGGCGAGCTGTTCGACGACGCCTAGCAGATAGGGTCGCACTGGTGAGCCGGGAGCGAGAACTTGCTCGATTTTGCCTTCGTCGCCGGTCTCACGGAGGAAAATGTTGAGCGGCACCTCGCCCAGGAAGGGCACGCCCATTTGCTCGGCCTTGCGCCGGGCGCCGCCGCGGCCGAACACGTAGACCCGCTCGTCGCCGGGCGCGTCGAAGAAGCTCTTGCCGTCGAGAAGCTTGTGCGCGGCCGGCCCGCCGCGCTCACGGAGATAGGCGACCACGTCGAAAAAGGCCATGTTTTCGATCATCCCCAGAACGGGGACTTTCAGTTGGCGGAACATGGTGATCGCGCGGGTGGCGTCGAGCAAGGCGACTTCCTGGGGCGTGCACACCACCACCGCGCCGGTGAGCGGCAGCGATTGAGCCAAAGTCAAAGGCACGTCGCCGGTGCCGGGGGGCAAATCGATCACCAGGTAGTCAAGCTGGCCCCAATCGACTTGTCTCAAGAATTGCTGCATGATGCCGTGGAGCATCGGTCCGCGCATGATGACCGCGCGCTCGGGTTCGAGCAAGAAGCCCATCGACATCAGCTTGAGGCCACCGGTCTCTATCGGCTGGATCCGGTCGCCTCGAGCCATGGGTCGGCCGCTGGCACCAACTAAGTGGGGGATCGACGGTCCGTAGACGTCCGCGTCCATGAGCCCGACCTGGGCGCCATAGGAGCGCAGGCCGTAGGCGATCGCCGCGGCCATAGTCGACTTGCCCACGCCACCTTTGCCCGAGCCCACGGCGATCACGTTCTTGATGCCCGCGATGTCACCGGTTTCGACGATCCCTTTGCCTCGGACCTCGGCCCCCATCGTGATATGAAGTACCCATTCTGCCGCCAGTTCGGCGCGCCAGCGCGGTCCGCACGTCGCGCTCGATTTGTGCCTTGAGCGGGCAGGCGGGCGTGGTCAGATTCACGGTGAGCGACACCGAGGAGTCTGCGATCTTGATGTCCTTGATCATGCCGAGATCGACGAGATCGCGGCCGAGATCCGGGTCCTTGACTCCCTTCAAGGCGTCGAGCACGTCGCGCTCAGTCAGCGCCGATTTGGTCTTGCCGAACATCAGGTGTTGCCTTTCAAAAGTCGCACAGCGAGCGTGACGCCGCGGCGTCGTCAGGGGTTTGCTGGTGATTCATCACTATTCTACGTGGCAGCTTGCCGGCGCCGCATCCTGGATCCGTCTGCCTCGGCCGGCTCGCGTGCCGAGGGACGGCGCCGGCGCCGGAGCGTCCAGATATTCGTCCAGCCAGCCCCACGCATCGGTTCGGGATTGGGGAAACGACGTCTGGCACCACCCGCAGCTCGCGATGTCGCGCTCGGCCATGACGATCCATCGCGCCAGGATATCAGCCACGACGGGCGGAGCCACGAAACCCGACGCCACGTAGGTGGCGCCCATCTCCCGCGCCAGCGCGGCCTCGGCCTCGCGGCCGTCCGGATCGAGCACCAGTACCCGAGCATCCGAAGCTCGGCCGAGGATGTAACCGAGGTCCGTTACCCCCTCTGTCGGCTGCCTGGCAAGGTCGACGAGCACGACCGGGCTGGCCCGGCCTGTCAGGACGCCGTCCAGGTCGGCCTGGGAGCGCGTCTCGAACCAGCGGACCGGCAACCCCGACAACCGGGGACGCAGTTGCCTGTTCCAGTTGCCCAGCCGTTCGTGCAGGATGACCGCGACACGAGTCAAGACCCGGTTTCTCCTTCGCTCCGCTCTCAATCGCTTCCGAATGCATGTCCGCCCGCGATCTGTTGTCCACCAAGTGATTGTATCCTCTGCGCGTCACTCGTTCGAGGCTCGAACGCTTCGGGTCAATGACGGCGGCTCTACACTGCATGCACTCAGGTTTGAATCCTGTTCGATCGCACGAAAGACGCCGCGGGCCTGGCGCACATGAGCTGTGACACCGACATTCTTCGCTGGGGCGAGACCGAGAGCTACTCGGTCGCTTGAATCCTGAATCGAAACGGGAGTAGAATTCTGATGTCTTTGAATGGGTCAGAACCGTCGTTGGAGGGCTGGGGCACACGAGCCTGGAAAGCGTCGCCCGATGGCTAATCGCGATTTGTACGAAATCTTGGGAGTGGCTCGTGATGCGGCGCCCGAGGCCATCAAGAAGGCTTATCGGACCTTGGTACGGAAGTTCCATCCAGACGTCAATCCAGGCGACAAGACGGCGGAGGCGCGCTTCAAGGAAGTGCAAGAGGCGTACGACATCTTGTCGGACAAGGAGAAGCGCGCGCTTTACGATCGCCATGGCCATGCCGCGTTTGACGGCGTGACAGAAGGTGGGCCTCGGGTCCATGTCGGCGAGTGGACCTCGCGTTTTGGGGACCAGGGTTTCGAGGCAATCGACCTGTCCGACTTGCTGAGATCATTTGGTGCGGAGCCACAAGTCGGGCCGGAGCCTTTTGACGACATCATCAGGCGAGCGCGCAGCGGCCGGCCGAGCCGGCCGCGCACCGGCCGCGCCGTCGAAGCCGATTTGACCATCCCGTTCTTGACCGCAGTTCGCGGCGGTGAGTCCACAATTCAGATTCAGCGCAGCGGTGGGAAGTCAGAAAGCCTGGTGGTCAAGATTCCCCCGGGCGTCGATAACGGGGCCAAGCTGCGGCTCAAAGGCCAGGGTGAGCAAGGTCAGAAGGGTTGCCGCGCGGGGACCTCACCATTAACGTGCACGTCGAGCCCCATCCCTACTTCAAGCACAACGGCGCGACCTTCAAGTCGAGGTGCCCGTCACCGTTGGCGAGGCCATTCTCGGCGCCAAGATCGACGTGCCCACGCTCGACGGCATGAAATCGGTGACGATTCCGGCAGGGAGCTCCGGCGGGCTCAAGTTGCGGATCAAAGGGCAAGGCGTCGTCGCTTCTGGAGACAATCCCCAAGGTGACCTGTTCGTCGTGCTCAAGATCGTCGTCCCCAAGAACATGGACCCGGTCAGCAAGAAATTGATCGAAGAATTCTCCCAGCGCAACCCTTACAACCCGCGTGCCGGGCTCTGGTGATTTCCGAGAATGATTGATCGTGACGAACGCGCCGCGTCGGGCCAACCTCCGCCGCGCGGTGAACCGCGCAAGAGCCCGTTGCGTCGAATCCTGGAGGAGCATCCCGAATCTCGGCCGCGGCTGGCGCGGGCCTTCGCGGAGTTGATCGGAGCGGCGCTCGTGACGATCGCGGCCCTTGGCGCAGCTTCTGATCTGGCATATCAAGCACCGTGGCCGCCTGGTCCGCGAGCGTTTGGGCGAACCACGCACAGTCGAGCTGCCGGAGTTTCCCGGCCGCGACCTGGATCGGTCGTCATGAATCTGAAGCCGAGCTTTCGCCAGTACGAGCGCATCAAAGACGCCGGCGACTTCCGCCGCGCATTCGAACGGCGGCGTTCGGCGTCGGACGATGTGTTGCTCATCTACGGCGTTGAAACCAGCCACAGCCACGCGCACCTGGGAATCTCGATATCGCGCAAGAAGGTTCGAGCGGCCCACGCGCGCAATCGTCTCAAGCGCCTGATTCGAGAAGCGTTTCGCTTGAACAAGGCCGGCTTGCCGGCGGGTGTCGATCTGGTCGTGCTCCCTCGCGACGCCAGTGCGCGGTACGATGCCGTGCAGCGGTCTTTCGTGGCACTCGCCCGCGATGTCGCCCGCCGCCTGAAGAACCAAACCGACAGCAAGCCGCCGCCATGAACACGATCAGCTTCGCGACCGTGTTGCAGTGGCCCGCCCGCGCGATCCGCGCTTGCTTGATTGCCGCGATTCGGCTCTATCAAGTGACCTTGAGCCCGCTCCTGGGCCCGGCGTGCCGCTTTGAGCCAAGCTGCAGCCGCTACATGATCGAAGCGCTCGAAGAAATATGGACTAGTAAAAGGTTTGGCAAAAGGCCTGCGCCGATTCTCATGCTGTCATCCGTGGCACCCGGGCGGGTACGACCCGCCATGAGCCCCGAAGCGGCGCTAAAGAGCCGCGGCAAGCAGCGAATTCATGTTCCGAGCCAGGGAGCCGCCCCGCGTGAGCGCCTACAAGTTTGTCTCGAACGAACGGCCGACACTCGGCGTCGAGATCGAGCTGAACCTCGTCGACGCGCAGACGATGGCCTTGCGGAGCGGCGTCTTGCCGATCTTGGGCGATTTGCCCGAAGCGCTGGCAGGTTCTGTCAAACCCGAGCTTTTTCAGTGCTACCTGGAGATCAACACCGCTGTCTGCCGCGATGTGCGTGAGGTCGAAGCCGACCTGAATGAAAAACTCCAACTGGTCAGGCAGATCGCGCCGCCACGGCATGTTTCTCTTTTGGAGTGGAACGCACCCATTTTCGCCTTGGCAGAATCAGGACGTGAGCCCCGACGAGCGCTATCACGGGCTGATCGAACTGCTCCAGGAGACGGCCCGCCGGATCGTGACGTTCGGCCTGCATGTCCACGTCGGGGTCGACTCAGGCGACAAGGCGATCATGATCTGCGACCGGATCATGCACCATTTGCCGACCTTGCTCGCGTTGTCGGCCAATAGTCCATTCTGGCAGGGACGAAATAGCGGGCTCCATTCCCAGCGAGTCAAGGTCATGGAAACGCTGCCGACCGCCGGGCTGCCCCCCTCATGCGCAACTGGTCGGAGTATACCTGGCTCGCAAACCACCTGGTCGCGACCGGCTTCATCAAGACGATCCGCGAACTCTGGTGGGACGTTCGGCCCCACCAGAATTTCGGGACCGTCGAGGTTCGAATCTGCGACATGCCTCCCACCCTGGGGCATGTCCTGGGATTGACGGCTCTGATCCAGTGCCTGGTCCACAACCTTTCCTTGGAGATTGATCAGGGGACTTACCAGTACGACTGCCATCCCTTCATGGTGCGTCAGAACAAGTGGCGCGCGTGCCGCTACGGAATGAACGCCAATCTTGTCGACCCCCATACATCGTTGCCGATGCCGGCTCGGCAGGTCGTCCATAGCTTGATCGACCGGCTAGAAACACAGGCCGACGAGCTCGGATGCGCCTCATACCTCCAGAGCGTGCGAAATATCGCCGAACAGCCGACCGGATCGGTCACGCAGCTTCAGGTGTTCCACGAGACCAATGACCTTGCCGAGGTCGTGCGCCGCATGTTGGCGCTCACCGAGGCGCCGGCTTTCAAGGTCGACTCGCCGCTCATTTCACTTTCGACACCGTCACGCTCTTGATGTCCTACTTTGAATGCTCCGGGGAATCGGAGTTAAACGAGAAAGGGCTGTTTCTCTTCAATGAGCGGAGAGGGTGGGATTCGAACCCACGGTGCTGTTTGACCCGCACACGGCATTTCCAGTGCCGCACCTTCGGCCTCTCGGTCACCTCTCGCCATCTGCCGATGAGGAGGCACCGGGGTCAAGACGATGGTGGAGGGACTGCTGGCGGCCTTCGACCAGGCCACCGCAGCCGTAAAGACCGCCCTGGTCCTGCTGGACCAAGACGCATCGAGCGGGCCGGGCCGTCGGCTACATCCGCAGGTCGCCGTCCATCGAGGCCCGACCCTGGCCGCCACACTCAGCGACCAGCTCGATTATTTCGGTACGACCGCCCGGCAAACCGCCGCCATTCTCAAGTAAGCCGGCGCAGGCGAACTCATGCTGGCCAAAGTCGTGGCGGCCGATCCAGAAGTGGCCGCCCTCCTCCGCGCGACTTCGAGGGCGAAGTCGTGCCGGCCGAGCTGCCCGGGCTCGCACACATGATTCGCGTGCGGAGCGCACCGGCGATTCGATGCTGAAAAAAAACATCATGCACGCTTCTGAGCTACCAGACTTCCGTTCCGCGAAGGAGATGAAACGCATGCCGATCGCTGCGATGGCATGCTCTCACGGAACGGTTGCAAAATGACCCAGAATTTTCGCGGATTTTACTACCACTTCGCCACGGAAGGTTGGTAGTCTTTGCGAACTCATCGGGGACATCGCGTCTTTCGGGTTGGGAGCAGGGATTGCCGAACGGACGTTGGTGGTTTCCGACACTTGCCTCTTAGGGTCGTGCGACAGTGAGCCAGGCGAGACTTAGGCCGTTTGGTGGCTGGAATGACAACGACGGAGTGAACACCTCGATTTTTGGCGGAATGCGCTGTCGGGTAGCGTTGGCGTTTGTTGATCTATCCCAATAGCGCTTCTGTGAAGTGCGAGCAAGTCGACAATCTGCGCCGGCGGTGTTCCACGGGGCATTGGTGCGCGCCCTGCGGTGTTTTGAGAGTTCTGCCTCGACGAAAGAGTTAACGAGTGCGATCGGGGGTGGCCGCGCAGGCATTGTTTGGATGTTCGCGGTCTCGACCCCGCCAGAGACGATCGATCAGTCAAGCGCGGTGGTCCTATTTCATGCCGAGCTTCCCGACCTACCATGAGAGGACCTGACGATGACGCTCACTTTGAGGAATCTGCTTCGAACCATCGGCGGTGGCAATTCGGCGACCAGGCGAGCTCGGATGCGCCGCGACGTCCGGCCAGACCATGTGTGGCACCACTTGCGGCTCGAGGAGCGAACGCTGCTCTCGACCTTCATCGTGACCAACACGCTCGACAATACCAAGCCGGGCTCGTTGCGGTGGGCGATCACCGAGGTGAACGCCGACAAGGGGAAGACGGTCGACACGATCGACTTCAAGATTCCGGGGACCGGTCCATTCACGATCTCGCCAACTTCGGCGCTGCCGGCGATCACTCACCCCGTGTTCATCAACGGCTACAGCCAGCCGGGTTCCAGTCCCAATACCGAGACTGACAGTGACAACGCCGTCATCCTGATTCAGTTGAGCGGCGCCAGCGCGGGCTTCTCCGACGGTCTGCAAATCATTGCGAGTAACAGCACCGTGAGCGGCCTGGCCATCAACCAGTTCGAGCAGTATGGAATCCGCCTCTTTAGCGGGACCGACGATGTGATCAGCGGTGATTTCGTCGGAACCGACCCGACGGGCACGACCGCGCTGCCCAACCTCGACGCCGGCATCTCGGTCGATGACGCCAAGAGCGCCGTGATCGGCGGCACGGCCGCCGCCGCGCGCGACATCATCTCGGCCAACACGAATCAGAATCTTTACATCATTGATGGCTCGACCGGCGCGGTCGTACAGGGGAGCTTCCTGGGGCTGACGGCTTCCGGCACAAGCACGCTGCCGGACTACGGCAACGGTGTGAGCATCATACAGTCGACGAACATCACGATCGGCGGCACCGCCGCCGGAGCGGGCAATGTGATCAGCGGCCATGAGTTCGACGGCGTGACAATCGACGAGGCCAGCGGCAACGTGGTGCAAGGCAACAAGATTGGCACTGACCCCACCGGAACGATCGCGCTGGGCAACGAGGCGGGCGTCCTCTTGGGCTACGCCAGTAGTGCCAACAACCTGATCGGCGGCACCGCGCCGGGAGCCGGGAACCTGATCTCGGGAAACAACCTTGACGGTATCTTCGTGGCGACAACCTCGGGAACCGGAAACACGATCCAGGGGAACTGGATCGGCACCGACATCACCGGTGAATCCGCGTTACCCAACGGTGCCAACGGTTTGATCGTACAGGCTAACGGGCTGCTGGTCGGGGGTACCAGCCCAGGCGCGGGAAACGTCATTTCGGGCAACAGCCAGTACGGTATCTTGATCGAGTCGGGCGACTATTATGCCATCGGTCTGACGGCCAACGACAACCTGGTCGAGGGCAACAATATTGGCACCAACGCGACCGGTACGACGGCCCTGGGTAACGCGGAGGGCGGAGTGGCGATTTTTGGAGGTCCTTACGGGGCTGCGGGCAACTCGATCGGCGGCACGTCGGCGGGTGCGGGAAACATCATCGCGTTCAACGGCGGGAACGGCGTGACCGTGGGAAGCTATACCTTTGACACCGGCGCGGTCGACGACTCGATTCTTTCCAACCTGATTTACGGCAATAGTGCCCTGGGCATTGACCTGGGCGATGATGGGGTCACGCCCAACAACTCCGGGCCCGAGGGGCCCAATCTGTTCCAGAATTACCCCGACCTGGCGGTCGCCGTGTCCTTCCCCTCGAGCTTCGTGGTGGCTGGGGTTCTTGACGCCGCCCCGAGCACAACCTATACGGTCCAGCTCTACGGTAACCCCGCGCCTGACCCTTCGGGATTTGGTCAGGGTCAGTATCTGCTGGGAACGTTCTCGGTGACGACCAATTCGAGCGGCACGGCAACGCTCGAGTTGGGCCTCACGTCTGCGCCTGCCGCAGTGCAGTCCGTCTCGGCCACGGCGACCGACCAGAGCGGCAACACGTCGGAGTTCTCCGCGGACGCCCCGGTGGTAACGACAACGGCTCCCATCGCCGCGGGTAATGATTCTTACTATACCGACATCAACACGACGCTCACTGTGCCGGCGCCGGGAGTCCAGGCCAATGACGTCGCCGAGAACTTCCAGCCTTTCTCGTCCGTAATCGTCACGAACCCGAGTGACGGGACCGTCATGCTCAACCCCGACGGCGCATTCACGTACATCCCCGACGCGAACTTCGTGGGCACGGACACGTTCACCTACCAGGACGTTCAGGGTTCCAACACCTCCAACGTCGCCACGGTGACGATCACCGTCCTGCCCAAGACCTTCGTGGTGACGAATACCAACGACGGCGGAGCCGGTTCGCTCCGCCAGGCCCTCTTCTACGCCAGTCAATCGAACAGCGCGCCGCCCGACACGATCGATTTCGACATCCCGGGCACAGGACCGTTCGTGATCACCCCGTTTTCTGCCCTGCCGACCGTGGCCCATCCGACGATCATTGACGGTTACAGCCAGCCGGGAGCGAGTCCCAACACGGTAGCCCAAGGGGACAACGCGGTGATCTTGATCCAGCTCGACGGCTTGGACGCCAGTGGCGGCAACGGACTCACGATCTCTGCCGGAGGAAGCACCGTGAGTGGCCTGGCGATCACGTACTTCAGCAATGGCATCTTGCTGACCGGTGCCGGCGGTGATCTGGTGACCGGTAACTTCCTCGGGACCGACCCGACTGGAGAGATCGGCGAAGGGGATGGCGACGGCATCGAGATCAACAACGTTGGCAACAACTCGATCGGCGGCACAACGCCCGGCGCGCGCAACCTCATCTCGGGAAACAGCACCGGCATTTACATAACCAATGGGAATACCGGCATTGCGTCGTCGGGGAACCAGATCTTCGGCAATTACATCGGCACCGACGCGACCGGGAACACCTCAATCGACAACTTCTTTGGCATCATCCTGACTGCCGCGCCCGACACCACGGTTGGAGGTCCGACAGCCGGGGCAGGGAATCTGATCTCGGGAAACTATTACGGCATCTACGCCTACGACAGCACCCAGGGACCGGACAATTCCGTGATTCAAGGAAATCTGATCGGGACGAATGCGACCGGCGAGGTACCCCTCGGCAATTTCTACGCGGGGATCCTGCTCGACGCCGGCAACGACCTCTTGATCGGAGGAACAGCGCCGGGTGATGGCAATGTGATCGGCGGTACCGAGTTCGGCGATGGAATCGATGTCTTCACGAATAACGCGCTCGTCGAGGGTAATTTCATTGGCACCGACGCGACCGGCACCGTGGCGATACCCAATGCCGATGAAGGGATCTACGTCGGCTATTTCACCACCGGAGTGACGATCGGTGGGACGACGGCGGGGGCAGGCAATGTGATCTCCGACAACGGAGGATCCGGGATCTACATCCTCGCCGCCGATACCCTCGTACAGGGCAATCTGATCGAAAACAACACCAGCGACGGTGTGACGATCGGGGGCTACAGCTTCTCTCCAGCGGCAGACAACTCGATTGGTGGAACCGCCGCGGCCGACGGCAACATCATCGCCAACAATGGCGGAGCCGGGGTCAACGTCCTGGATCCCGGCGACACGGGCTTGAACGTCGGCAATGCCATCCTGTCCAACTCAATCTACGGCAACGCCGCACTGGGGATCGACCTGGGGGGCAACGGCGTGACGATGAACCACCAGGGCGGCCTGATCACCGGGCCCAACGGGTACCAGAACTACCCGGTACTCTCATCAGCGGTTAGCTCTGCGTCACAGACGACGATTAACGGCACGCTCAACGGCGCTGACAGCGAGACCTTCACAATCCAGTTTTTCTCGAACACGACGGCCGATCCCTCGGGCTATGGCCAGGGACAGACTTACCTGGGGTCAATCTCGGTGAAGACGGATACCAGCGGTAATGCCACGTTCAGCGCCACTTTCAACGTCAGCCTGGCAACCGGACTGGCAATCAGCGCAACCGCGACCGACCCCAACGGCAACACGTCAGAATTCTCACTCGACGTCAACGTGACGGGCCCAGGCGCTCCGGCGGTGGCCAGGCCCGCCGCGCTCGTTCCGGCAAACGTCGATCAGGCTTTGAATTCGCTCTTCCTCGGGGTCATCGACCAGGCGACTTTGAACGCATTGGGAGGAACCGTACCCAAGCCCAAGGCCAAGCCGGCAGTGTCTTACACGCCTTGAATCGTTCGCAAATTGCCAGGCGTGGCTCGCTCGCAACGCCGCGAGCGGGCTCCATGGCTTCTCGTTATGCCGATCTCATTTCTCAGCAAGTGCACGACAAAAAGGAGCTCATCAACATGCAATTTCGACTCGGGACGCTGCGAGTGATATTCCGTCCTGCACTCGTGTTGTCGCTGGTTTGTGCGGCAATTGCCGGCCAAGAGACGGTGCTGGCCCAGGGCTGGCCGGGCTACGCCAATGGTTCCCAGCATCAGGCTTTGAGCAGTGTTGCGTCGCAGTTTCCCCAGAAAATCATCTGGTCGACTTCGGTCGACCTGTTTTCGACTGCCCAGTTTGGTTACCTCAATATCCACTACGGCAGCCCGGTCATCACGCCCCAGAACACGGTGATCGTGCCGGTGAAGACCGGCGAGAACGGTGACTTCAGCATGGAGGCGCACCGCGGCTCGGACGGCACGTTGCTCTGGCAGCTCGCCAGCGATTACACATACCCTCCCTCGTACAACTGGCTGCTGCCGTTCCAGATCGTGCTCGCGCAGAGCAACCAGGTGGCGATGGCCGGCGCCGGTGGCACGGTGATCGTGCGGAGCGCGCCCGACAAGCCGTCGGGCACGGTCAACCGTTACGCCTTCTACGGAATCAACAACTACAACACCAACTCGGCTGCTTACAATTCGAGCATCCAGATCATCACCCCGATCACCAGCGACGGCAACGGTGTCTTGTACTTCGGCTATCTCGCCACCGGCGCGCCTGGGGGAATCACAAGCGGTCTGGCACGGCTCGACCTCAAATCGCCGAACACTGGCATCTGGACGCCTGCCTCGGCGATGGCCGCCGACGCGACGATGCAGAAGGTCGCCTATAACTGCGCACCGGCCCTGAGCCTGGACCACCGGAAGGTGTACGTCGGCGTCAACAACGTCAATGGCTGGGCGGATGGGGTTGCCGGCTATCTGGTTGCCGTCGACGCCCGAACGCTCGCTCGTGTTGCGTCGGTCCGTCTCAAGGACGTACTCGTCCCCCAAAATGATGGTGCGTTCTACGATGACTCGACAGCCTCGCCAACCGTGGGGCCTGACGGCGACGTGTACTACGGCGTTCTGGAGAATCCGTTCCCCGAGAACAACGACCGGGGCTGGATGCTGCATTTCAGCGGCGACTTGAAAACAACCAAGATCCCCGGCGCCTTCGGCTGGGACATCACGCCCTCGATCGTGCCGGCCAGCGCCGTTCCCTCCTATACGGGCACCTCGAGCTACCTGATCTTAACCAAGTACAACAACTACGTCGGCCTCGGAACCGGCGACGGAGTCAACCAGGTTGCCGTTCAGGACCCCAACGCCAGCATGACCGACCCGATCACGGGGGCAACCGTGATGAAGACGATCTTGACCGTCACCGGGCCGACGCCGGACCAGAGCGGGCGCAACGAGGGCTATCCCAACGCGGTGCACGAGTGGTGCATCAACACCGCCGCGATCGACCCCATCAACAAGCGCGCCATCATCAACAGCGAAGACGGCAATCTCTACTGCTGGGACTTCACAACCAATAACCTGACCGCCGCAGATCACCTTGAGCGCGGGCCTGGGCGAGCCCTACACTCCAACGATCATCGGCCCTGACGGCAAGGTTTACGGCATCAACGCGTCTATACTCTTTGCCATTGGTGGAAGTCGTTGACATCAGGGGAGTTGAGCGACGTGCGGCCGCGCTTCGGTGTTGCCCGCAGCGTCGGCCGCCACAGCCGTGATCGTCCCCTTGGCTTGGGCGTTGACCGCGATCTCCCACTCGAGAAAGTTGGGTGCGAGCGGCCGCGCCTCGTTGCCGTTGACCAGGACTCGCTTGACTTCGCCGTCATCGGCCGTGGTCCCGCGCACCGTCACGCGGCCATCGGCGGTTCGGATCACCGACGTGATGATCGAGAACGGCGGGCGATTGTCGATCCCCACAGGTAGAGGCGCCTGCTCGCCGGGTACGGCGGTCGGGCTGGCCGGCAAGACGCCCGGAATGTTGACTCCCCTGGCTGTCATCCGGCCGTAAGGCTGAATCCGCGAATCGTACCGTGGAACGAAGATCCCGTACGCCGAGCGCGCAATGTCGATCCCGTCGATCACGATCGAAGGCGCACCTGGCTGAAACGACCAGAGGCAATCCCAGACCTTCATGTCCTTGATCACGAACGGATGAGATTCGTCGGGGCCGACTCCCCCCGCACCTTCGCCCATGTTCATGCCGTAGAGCTGCGAATGGACCTCGTTGCGGTCGAACCGGACGAACGGCAACGTCCTGATGTCAACATCCTCGACCGAGCCGCCCGGGCGCGCGCACCGGGCGAACCAGACGACCCGAGGAATCCGGCCTCGCCTCGTAGCGATACCCGTAGCGGTCGCATTCCACGGCGACGTTGCGCGTGAAGCTGCTCATGACTGTTGGCCCACCAGAACCCTGCGCCGTCATTGTGATCAAACGGCAGGAACTGAGCCGGCAGTGGCTTGCCTGCGAAAGCCTGCACCGCCAGGTTGCGGTCCAGTACGTTGTACGCCTCGCTGCCATCCTCGAGGTAAAAACCGTGGCCCACCGAGCGGTAACCGACGCAGTCGCGGACCACCAGGTAGTCAGTCCCGTGGATCGTGATCCAGCGGTTGCCGCTGTCCCAGATCGAAGCGCCGATCACGGAGCTGCCCCGCATGGAGGCGCCGACCAGGTGAAAATGCAGGCTGTACTTGCCGAGCACGCCCTTCCTTTCCGAGGTGGCGAAACTCGGCGTACGAGATCGATCCGGAGGAGCCGCGGTGATACATGGTGTGGCCCCGAACTCCGGTCGGATCGGCCGACTCGACGACGACGTTGCGGCTCAGGTTGGCCACCTCGCCGCCATAGCCGCCGCTGAACTCGTGATTCTGGGCCAGGGGTTGATCGAGGGTCAGCGACTGGTCGCGGATCGCGGTGATCGTGCGCTCTTCGGTGTATGCCTTCCTGCCTCGGGCGCCGGGCCTCAAGCGTACCCCGTTGCCGGCCGTTGTCGTGCGTCTGGGTCGCGGTGACGATGATCCGGTCGCCCACTCGCCATCCGGTGACGGACTCGGCCAGGACCACTGTGGCGTCGGCCTTCCGGGCAGTCCGCCCGAGCTTGACCCAGGTCCGGCTCATGGGTGCGCCATGGATCTCCATGCGGCCGCCACAGCAGACGACGGCGGGGCACGTCTGGCGATCCTGGTCTTCAAACCAGACCAGCCGGATAATCGCCCTCTTGCCGGGCTCGATCGGCCGCCCGGGAGTGCCAACCAGCAGGGCTGGCCCGGGTTCAGGTGCGTCAAGTGTTGACCCGTGCGCATCGCAGTCGAAACCATCCTCGCTGACACTTTCCCCTCGTTCGATCCTGAGCAACCCGACATCGAGCCGGGTGTTGCGGTCGGTGGCGAAACTCAGGGTGCCGGCCACATGGATCAATCGAATGGCTCGGTCGGAATCCAGATCATAGGTCACGGAGTGACCCGAGCGAATCTGGACCCGCGCACCGGCCGCGGGGACCCTACCGCCCTCCCAGGTCGTCGAATCCGACCAGGCACCGCTTCGGCAGGAACGAACGAGTACACTGCGATCCGATGCTTGTACGGCAAGCTGTGCCCCCAAGAGGCGCAGACTCCAATCCCGAGCATTCTGATCGTTGTCATGCGTGGTCCTGAACACGGCGTGCCGCGTGCACGGCGTCAATCGTTTTGGTGTATCTTATCGGCTTTGAGGTGATTTCCCAACCTGCAGTTCGGTGGCAAATCATACTCGCATCTAGCAAGCATTTCGACTTCTCATTCGCCGCGAATCCAAACTATGCTAAACTGGCTTGGCGCTTTCGCCGAACTCTCCACGCGCCGTCGGTCAGGCTTCAGCCCGGCGTCCCAATGTCGCCTTTCAAGCGGACCAGCCCCTGCTCAAGCGCTTTGCCAGGGAAGGTGGGCGACCATCTCGAAAGCGTGCAACACGCTCGAACGAGCGACGCACGCAGGGCATTACTCGTCGGCTTCGTCGCAGCAAGCGCAGTGAAAACTCTTGCGCGTAAGTGCGCTGCCGCATTCGGTGCACCAGAGATGACCGCACTCGTAGCAACGCCCGACGAGGAGTTCGCCGATCTCGGGATCGCCTTCGCAGTCACCTGTTTGGTCACAGCCACAGCTCGGGCATGGGCCGACCAGAATACGATTGGCAAATTCCTCGGCGCTGGCGCTTTCACTCATCGCCTTGCTCAGTTCGGCGAGCACATCCGGCGGCATCTGCTCAAGGAGCTCCATCACGGCAGCCTGTTCTTCGGCGCTGGGTACCTCCGTCAAGTCCGCTTCGCAATGCCCGCAGACTTTCGCTTTTCTGGTCACCTTACGGCCGCAGTTCCAGCAACGCATCGATCCCTCATAAAGAGACATAGATCCTGGGGGAGCACCACCAGTCGCCAGTTCCAAGCTGGCGCAAGAGCGGAGAGGGTGGGATTCGAACCCACGGTGCAGTTTGACCCGCACACGGCATTTCCAGTGCCGCACCTTCGGCCTCTCGGTCACCTCTCCGATCTCCACAAAATTTTACCGAGTCAAAACTTGCGATACTAGCTTCTCTGTTGACTTCCCGGCTTCAGCGCGCTGTTAACTTTTCTGTGAACCCACGGCACGCCAAGAGTGCGGCAGTTGGTTAACGGAACAGCGCTATTGATTGTTTGGATCGCTCCCTTCTCGTTAGAGGCGGCGCTGAACTCCGTCGGCTTACGCTGTCAACGGCGGTCGTTCTGACCACTATCTGGCCGCGCCGGTGCGACGCCCCTGGCCACGGCTTCCGCTGTTTGATCGACCAGCTTCCGAGCGTCCGGGTTTGTCGGAGCGAATTGCAGCGCCACAAGCGCTTGTTGATGAGCGTCGTCCGGGTTGCCCCAAGCGATCAGACGATCGACCAGGTCCTTCCGCCATTCGAATCGCGAGCCATCGAGCAATAGCGCCGCCTGGATCTTGCTCAGAGCCGCCTCACGGTCGTCAAGCTCAGCCCAGGCTCGCCCCTCCAGCCAAAGACGCTCAGCGGGCGAAAGATCGAAGTCGCCTTTCACTTGCGCCGCCCCCACGCGCAGGAACTTTTCTCGACTTGCGTGGTGATCGGCGGTGGCATACAGCCGGTCTGCGAACATGAGGGCGTATCGGCCGCGGTTCCTGGGAATCACGTCGGCGAGAATTTGATCCGGCGAAAGAGCCCTGCTCGCGACGTCGGCGACCTGCGCCCATGCAGTATCGCCGGCTTCGAGCGTCTGCCGCCAGCAGCGGGCCGCCAGCGCGGTGTCGCCTGCTTCGAGGGCGGTTGCCGCCGCGTGCGTGAGCACATCGGTTGTTCCCCCCGCCGTCAATAACGCACTCTCGACGTAATTCGAAACCGTGAACTTCGTTTCGAGCAGGCACGACAGGGTCCCGAGCTCGGCGTGAGCCACCGCCGAAACCAGAGAGCAGCGCCGAGCCTCGAGAAAGCTACGTGCAGCGGGCGCAGGAATTGTCGGATCGGCTCTTGCTTTAGCAGCAAAGACGAATCAGCCTTGCCCTCGCGGATCAACCTCAGCAGCCAAAGCGGATCGGCCATCGCTTGCCGCTCGATGGGATCGGCAACCGAATCCGCCAGCCACAAGTCGGCAGTCGCACTGTACATGGCCAGGTTGGTCAAGCCGAGCCGCAAGTGCCCTTCGGTCCAGCCTGGCCTCAGCCGGACCGCTCGCTCCAGAGCTTCTCGCTTCCGCTCCAGTTCTTCGACTGGCCCGTTTTCCAGTGTCGGCGTTGGCCGGTGGGTCTCGGCAAGGTTGAGCCCCGCGGCAGCGATGACGGCCTCGCTCCGTGCGCGCGCGGCCGCCCCGCGAATGAATAAAGCTGCAAGCGCCGCCGCGATCGCCATGACCGGCACTCGAAGCCACGAGCCAGCCCACCGGAAGTCACTCCTTGCCGGCAGAGCCACAGGTACGGGTTTGTTCGCCAACCGGCAGACGTGCCCGCAGAGCACGACCCCGAGCAATGATATGGCCGGGATATTGAGCCCAAAATCGCTCAGGAACTGGATTGCCAGGGCGACGATGCCGGCGCTGCGCCCAACACGAGTGCTCGCTCGGCATCGAGTGGCGCCGACTGCCAGGCGCGGCGTGCTTTCAAACCGACGCCGATGAGACCCAAGAGCGCAAGACCGAAACCGGCGCAGCCGCCTTCCAGGAGCATTTCGACATATTCGTTTTCGGCGTGTAAAATGTAGACGCCATGATCGTGCATTGTGAATGGGGGCGCGGCAGCGGCGAACGTCCCCAATCCCGTCCCCCAGATGGGATGCTTGACCCAGCCGCGCAAGGCGGTGCGCCAGAGTTCCGCACGGAACTGGTACGCGCCCTCTCCGGCGTCCAAGATCGTGCCCAGGCGTGCAAGATACGGCGACGCGTCGCCCAGCACGAGCAGGAACAAGGCCGACATTGCCAGAGCGGCCGCAAGCCCGATCCAGAGCCTGAAACGACGCAAGCCCAGGCATATCAGTGTGAACAGCGATGCCGCGAGCATCGCCAGGAACCCGCCGCGCGAGTGTGAGGTCGTGATCGAGAGCACAAGCACTCCCACAACGTAAATCGCCAGGGCTCGACTGCCGAGCCTGCCCTGGCGTACTTCGCCCACTCCTCCTAGCGCAAGTGCAAGCCCGAAACCGAGCCCGACGTTCACGTACTCGGCCAGGTGCGTATGACACACGAACGGCCCACCGACCGCCCACGCCGTGCACTCGGCGTGGATCGGAATGACCCAGTAAACCTTGCCGTTCCAGGAGAGCGCCTGGATGAGCGCAAAAGCGCGAGCAAGGTCGCGTTGGCGGCAACAACCCAGCCGAAACGCCGCAACGCATCGTAGCCACCGCCCAGCATCGCCACGGCGTGAAACAGCATCCAAGCCAAGAGCAGGCTCGCCGTCGTCTCCCGGGTCGCGCCCGGCTCGTGACTGATTGTCAACGGTGGCAGGGGAACGCTTGCTTGCGACTGGTCACCAATACATTCGGGGACGTCGGGCACGAGCGCTTTGTGTAACGCGAATTTTGATGGGTCGAGGACCCGCAGCAGGGCTTCGGGCAGCGGTGTCGATTGAGCCAGGCCCAAAAGAACAAGCCCGCCCAGCGCGACACTCGGCAAGCTCGTCACGTTTTGACAGAAAACCGTCACCCGCCCCGCAACCGCCGCGAGGATCATCACCGCCGCCGATCCAGCGACGAGGACAAGTTGGCTCCGTGCGTGCACCGCCCCCAGCATCCACGGCGCGGCGCACACCATCGCGAGGACAACGCCTTCGCCCAAGCGCTGGGCCCAGGGAACGGCTTCGTCACCCTGTTCCGTTCGCGTCGCGTCCGTCATCAGACAAGCTCATGTGAGGGCGAGCTCTCACTGGATAATCGACGGCGGCGGCGGACCGCTCGGTGGACCGCCCGCTGGAGCGCCGGGCGGACCAAACGCAACCAGGCTGCCATGGCGTGCGTCGCGCAGGGTCTTGGCGTATTCCTTGGAATCGCTTGACTTGAGCAGCGAAACGAACCGTTGACGTGCGCCCGAATTCCCTGGTGGCTGCTCAGAGCGGACGTAGGCCGTGACCGAGCAAATCGAGGCCACGATCGCTACAGCACCGACAAAAAGACAGCGGCGAAGCATCATCGAATTTCGCCTCCTTTACCGTTTGTTTCCGCGGCAGTGATTCCTCAGGAATACCAAAAGTACTGGTCCGTCAGGGCGAACGCAAGGACGTTACAGTTTCTTTCTTGGCAACTCAACTCGTCGCCTCACGTGACACATTCAGCCCCAGGGCTTTGGCTCTCAGGCGCAGCACCCACGCCTTCGGCTGGGCCAACGCCACAAAAGCGCGCGGCCCGCGCCCGCACGCGCCGCACTCCGCAATATCCCAAAACAGTAACCCCAACCAGACCGACGATCGTCAGCGACGACGGCTCGGGGATTATCACCGACGCGCCGAAAAAGCTCGGATAGTACGCAGATAAACTGCCGTTGTCCGCAGCGGCCGCGTTGATCGCCGCCGCATTGTCGTAAGTCCAACTCGTCGTGTTAAGGGTGAGATTGATGTCGAAGTACTGGTTCAAGGTCGAGTTGTAAGCGATGGCTGTGAACATGCCATTGACCGACATATTCGCCGTATCGGCATACGACTCGTAGGCTCCGTCCTGGGCATTCCACGTCGCCGCCTGCAGACCGGAGAAAACGGCATTGAGATTGTAGGAGACGAAGGTCGTCGACGTATCGCCCAGGGCCGTTTGGAATCGGGCGTAAGAATTGTCGTAGTTGGCATTGCTGCCTGACGCTGTGAACGTGAACTGCGTGAGGGCGGTGTTCGACCAGTAGGCGTATGACGACCCAGTGGCACCCGTGTAGTCCGCGATCTGAATGTAATTCGTAATTTGATTGTTCGGGTTATTGTCGCCGGGGCTCGGCCCCGTCGTCGTGTAATACCACGCGGTGAGGAAACCATTGGCATTGGGGTAGCCCGCCAAATTGTTCAAAAAATACATCGACAGATCGGTCTGGCCGATCGTTCCCCCGCCAATCGAATTGGACCCGTTTTGGGCGTCGGTCAGCGTGCTGTATGTGGTGTATGACCCCGTGTAGCCGAACCGGCTGGTATCGAGCTCGGTGACTTGCGCAGCGACCGGCATGGTCGTCCAGGGAGATACAACGATCAGTCCCACGAACACCGCGTACCTGAATTTAGTCATGGGCTGGTTCCCATTTCTGCGTCGACGTCGACTCGTCCCGGCGACATGGCTGTGAGCGTCATCGGGATTGCCCACCGGCCGCCAAACAATATAAGCGACGCTCCGAACGACTTGCAAGCCAGTTCTGTCCGAAGAGGTTCTTTTCCGGTGTGTAAAGTTTTGAAAAGCTAGCGTCCAGTCAAAAGGCCACTGTAGGGCCCGAATCCATCGATCATCTGGCGAATTCTGGCGGCTTTGCGCCGCAGGACTTCGTCGTCGGCAAGGCGCTGCGCGCCTGCTCCGGTTCGATCACTAAAAGCGCAAACAGCTCGGCTTTGTCTTCGGCGGGGCTGGCCATCGCATAGCGGTTGACGAAGCCCTTGACGCCGGTGTCGGTCCGCACCGCGGCAGCGTCGGTCTGCAGTCGCTCGACATCCACCGTGTAGCGGAAACCGACAGGATTCAGGGATTCCCAGCCAGGATCGAGGTTGATCCGCGAGTCACCGGCGTAATCGAGCTGATGAAAGAGTTCGTGGTGAATGGTCCAGCGCAGCCTCTGCGCGTCAACGCTCTCGTGCACCGCCATGTAGATGGACCCGCGTTCCACATCGGTGAACGACGAGCACCGGGTTGCGTTGAAAGAAAGTTCTTCGCAAAGCACAATCTGGCGCAGCTTGATCTCCTTCGATAGCGCGAGTGGGTAAAGCCGTATCTCCTCAGCCAGCAGCGTTTCGCACGACTCGGCCGGGCGGCGGCGACTCGCCGGCAGGGCCTTGCCGTCAATGACCCCGTCCTGTGTCTGGACAGGAAACTCCGGGTGCTCCATGATGAAGGCCACCGGCAGCGCGCGCGATGGATCCTCCGGCGCATCGGTCGACGGGCTGGCGTCTGTAACATCGAAGGGCGCCGCCAGTTCGTCGGGCTGCGATTGGGTACACGAGGTGGACAGGATCATCTGGACGCAGGCGACCCAGACCACGCAGCCGGGCGCACTCCGCCGAGCTCTGCCCGGTTGATCGCGGTCGCTCATGTCCAGCTCCGGCACGTCCAGAAAAGTTCGTTTAAGGGCGGCTGCTTTTCATCGTGACGCCACGAACGCAAGACCGCAAGTCCCGGACTCGAACAAGTTGGCGCACGATGACCTACGTGGACCAAGCCGGTGAGCCAAAGTCGCGTATCTTGTTCCTCGATGACGATCCCGTTCGCGGCGAGATTTTTCTGGCCGAGCATCCAGGCGCCGTCTGGCGCGGACGGCCGACGAATGCATCGCCTACCTTTGCGGGCCCTGGGACGAGGTCCACCTCGACCATGATCTGGGGGGCGAGATCTTCGTCGATCACGAGCGCGACGATTGTGGGATGGCCGTCGTGCGCTGGCTCTGCGCCGAGCCGAGGCCCCACTTGAAAACGACCCACTTCGTCGTGCACTCCCACAACCTGAGTGCCGCCTGTCTCATGGTCTTACAACTGCAATCGCTTGGCTACGACGTCGAGGTCCTCCCGTTCGGGGAAGTCGCCCTAAAATCCGCTGGCCGCGGCCGTCTCGGTTCGCTTTTGGGAAGAGCCATCCGGTGGCTGCTTGCCGGGGGCCAACGACCTGCACTCCCAAGTGAGGCGCGACAGCGCCGGGGCCAGCCGGCCGTTCGGCGATCAAACGAGATCGAGCCCGGCAGTCGGTAACGCATGTCGCGGCGCCGATCTATCGCTCGCAGGCACAACGCACTTGCAGCCGCGCGCTTGGTCGGTGAGAATCGGGGTGGAGGTCGACGTTGGCCGGCGCGTGTGCCGCGGGGGACGGTGATGTTTGCCGATTGCACGTTGTTCCGCGCAGCATGCGGAGCAGGTGGACCATTGCGGCTGGAGTGGAGCGACGCCCAGACCGGCGAGCCCGTGCGCCAGGACTTTGAGCGGCCGGTTATCGTGGTCGGGCGGAGCCGGAAGGCCGATCTGATAATCGACCACCCGCTCGTTGGGAAGCGCCATGCCTACCTCCAGGTCGTGGACGGACGACTTTACGCCGTCGACCTCGGCAGCCGCGAGGGCCTGCGCTGGAACGGCGTGCCCCGGCACGCGGGGTGGGCGGACCGGAGCCGCCCCGTGCAGGTGGGCCCGGCGACGGTAAGGGTCGTCGACGATGACCGCCCTGTCGAGCTGCCGCCCGGCCCGGGGCCGACTTCGCGCCGTTACGAAAGCCCACGACAACTGCCCACCACGGTCCTGGACTTCCGCGGGCAAGGCGGCGAGCCGCGACAATTCACGCTCAATCGCGTGCTCAGTCTGGTCGGGAGCTCCGAGCGCTGCCACGTCCGCCTCGCGGCGCCCGCCAGCTCGAAGGTGGTCTGCGGGCTCGTGCGCACCCCCGCGGGAGTGTGGGCGGTCGACTTGCTGTCGAGCCAGGGAATCGCCGTCAACGGCGTCCCCTGCCGTGAAGCGCGGCTGGAGGACGGCGATCTGCTTCGACTAGGCACTTTGACCGTCCGCGTGACCTACGGCGGGCCGGCCCGGCCCTCTCGGCCCGACGCCCCCGCCCCTCCCGCCGGTTCGACCCCCACCGCCGGCTCGGAATTGCTGGGCATCACGACCCTCCTGCCGGCGCTCTTTGACCGGCCCGAGGTGCTCTTCTCCGAGGCCGCCCTCCGTCCGCTGCTGGAGCAGTCGGAGCCCAGCCCCGAACTCGTCTCTTCCCCCTTCGGGCAGGCCCTGATCTTGCTGATTCGCCTGCTCGGCACCATGCACCACGATCATTTGAAGCTCGTCCGCGACGAACTTGAGCAGATCCGCCGGATCAACCACGATATCACCGACACGCGCGCGGGGCTGGCCCGACCCACGCCCGGAAACGGCGTCAGGCCGCCGAGCGCCGACACGACTCCGGAGCACGCCACCGCCAAGCCCGGCTCAAAAGCCCCGCAAGCGCGAGTCGTCGACCCCGAGGCCGTCCAGATGGTCGTGGGAGAGCGGCTCGCCACGTGGGAGCAAGAGCGGCGAGGCCACTGGCAAAAGGTCATCGAGCTGCTCGTCAGGCCATAACAAGCACGTCGTTGCCAAAATGTGAAGTTTCGGTGTGAAGTTTTCGTTACGGATCACCACACTCTTGACAGGAACGGTGTCGATTTGCAAATGTTATTAGCTTGTTGTGAATCCCGAGGAAGGGCCGGCAAACGACGAGGGCGAAGATGGACCTCTCAACTCCTGGGCAACTCTCCCCATCCAGAAGCAAAAGCGCCAGTCACCCTGGCCGCCATTTGATCGTTTGCCGCGAAACCACAATTGCCAACTGGAGGTATCGCATTCGGCCATCATGATGATCGCACGGGACAATCTAACGATGAAGCGTAGATGTCAGCGCCGTTGACAGGCACCACTGCCAAGGACGTGAGGGCTCGATCCGGCGTCCGCGATTTTCAGCCGGCCAAGTCGCAGGTGCTTAAACGTTCCGCGCCGATCCCGACAGAGTTCTGACCGCGTTCGGTCGCTTTGAAACCGCCGCACTGCACGCGCGGCACCACACTCGAAATCGCAGCATTAAGATTTGTTAACACCTACGCAGTAGATGTAAGTCGTTGTTTGCGCACGCGCACGGGATTGACCGCCGACGGCCGAGCCTTGTGTGAGGGCGAGTTCATGCAGCAGCTTCCGTTAACAGCCCAGTCCGACAGCCGCAAGCTCGTCGAGGACCTCTACGACTTCCTGGGCACCGTCGTGCGCGGTTGGCGGCTGGTGGCGGTCTGCGTCGCGATTACGATCACGGTGGCGGCCATTTATCTGGCGCAGGCCAAGCCGGTGTACCAGGCTTCGGCCCGCCTTCTGGTTCTCCAGCACGGCGGTCAGCCGCTCTCCGTGGCGCCAAACGCGACCAGTCAGGACAACCTCTTCCAGTCGGTCGACGGCTCTTCGAATTCGCTCACGACCCACATCATGATCATCCGCAGCCCGCTCATTGTCGGGCGCGCGCTTGCCTCGGCCGGCATCAAGAGCCTGTCGACCGGGGCGGTCATCACCGGGCTCACCGTCAAGCTCCCCGACCCGATGGCCCGAGTGCTCGAGCTCACCTTCAAGGCCGGCACAAGCTCCGAGGCGATCAAGGTGGTCGATGCGGTGATCAAGAGCTACGACCGCTTCCTCCAGGAAAATTATCAGAAGAACTCCAACGAGGTCCTGAGCCTGATCACCCGCGCACGCGATGAGCTCAGCGCCGACCTCAAGAAGCTGGAAAAAGAATACTTCGAGTATCGCCAGAAGGGCGCGAGCCACCCCGCCGGCGGCGACGGCAAAACGTTCATCACCCGGCGGCTCGACCAGTGGGACCAGGCCATCAACCAGGCGTCGCTCCGCTTGCTCAACCTCAAGACTCAGCTCGAGCTCGGGAAGAACCTCGTCGAGGAGGGCGCCAGCACCGATGTGATCGCCAGCGCGATCGGCAATGTAAGCGGCACACCGCCGGCCCCGATTTCTACCGACTCGGGGCCAATGACGGGCGTTTCGTATGAACGTGTCGAAGCCCAGCTCGCCGAGGTCATCTTCCAGCGCCAGTCGGCCGAGAGCATGCTCGAACATCTCCGCGACGAAAATGCCCAGGCGGCAGCTTCGCTGGAAGTGAGCGACAGCGAGCTGGCGCGCGAATTCTATGAGTTGCCCAACGTCGCCGCGATCTCCGCGGCGCTGTCGCGCGCCCGCACCGGTTACAACCAGGCGAAAATCGCCTGCCGAAATCCCTCCGACGTCTCGGTCGTGATGGCCGCGAACAGGGTGAAGGACCTCGAGGCCCAACTGGCCCGGCTGTGGCAGACAACAAAGCCGAGGTTGAGGGCGATGCTGGCCGGCGGAGACGTCGACCAGGTCCGTCAAGCCGCCAGCGAGCTCAAGATGCTAAGGGCCAAGGAAGCTTCCCTCAAGGAACGGCTCGACGAGCTCAAGGCGCAGCGCTTCGTGGTGCTCAAGGAGAAGCATGACCGCCTGGTCAAGCTGCACGGCCCCGGTCATGCCAAGGTCCAGGAAGTCCGCGAGCAGCTCGAGCGGATGAGGGGAGACTCGAGCGAGGTATCATCAGATCCGCGGAAGGCGCAGTCTCGCGCGCTCTTGCAGTCGATCGAGCAAGGCCTCAAGTCGGTCGAGGCGATGAAAGCAGAGGTCGAGCATCGCTTCCAGCAAGACCTCACCGAGGCGCACAAGTCCGAGATTGGCCTCCTGGGTGAGTCCAACCTGCGCAACAACCTCGAGCGTCAGCGCGCCTTGTTCTACTCGGTGGTGGACCAGCTCAAGCAGGCCCAGCTCGTGAGCGATTTCGGCAGCGTCACCGCCCAGGTCTTGAACCCGCCGGTTGCGGTGGAGAACCGTCCCCCGATCCCCCTCGTGTTGCTCGCGGCCGTGATGGTCGGCGGCGCCCTGGGCGTGGGGGCGGTGTACGTCGCCGACCAGCTCGATGCCCGCGTGCGTTCGCTGCCTGAAATCCGCCGGCTGCTCGATTACCGCATGCTCGGCGTCGTCCCGCTCATGGTCCGAAACCAAAAAGAAGAAATCAAGATCGGCATGATCTGCCACGCCAAGCCGCGGTCGCGCCTGGCCGAAACCTACAAATCAATTCGAACCGGCATCGAGCTGCTGCGCCGCACTTGGGACGGCAAGGTATTCTTGGTGACAAGCGCCCAGCCCGGCGACGGCAAGAGCACGACAGCCAGCAACCTGGCAATCTGCATGGCGCAATCGGGCAAGAAGGTCTTGCTGATTGACGCCGACCTGCGCCGCCCTTCCCAGCACTCGATCCACGGGCTCTCGCGCACCCCCGGGTTGACCCATGTCTTGAACGACGCACTGCCCTACCACATGGCCGTGCAGCCGACCGCGGTCCCCAACTTGGGCTTGATCGCCGCCGGACCAGAAGTCATGAACCCCGCCGAACTGCTGGCGACCGAACGGCTCGTGACGCTGATTGGTGAGCTCCGCCTGGCCTACGATATGGTGATCATCGACAGCTCGCCTCTGCTCGTGGTGACCGATCCTTCGATCGTCGCGGTGACGATCGACGGTTTGATGCTGGTCGTGCGGGCCGCTGTCACGCGCCGGCTCGACGCCGAGCGCTGCCAGGACTTGATCAAGGCCCTGCAAACACCCGTGCTCGGCCTGGTGATCAACGGCGTCAACGCCGGCCAGCGCGGCTACGGCTACGGCTACGGCTACGGTTACCTTTACGGCTACGGCGCCTACGGGCGATCGACGACCGTCGCCAATGGCGACGACCCCACGCTCGCGCTGGCCGCCGGCCGCGCCGGCTCCGCGGTCGATGTGCCGCCAATCGGCCTCAATGGAACCAACGGCCACGCACCCGTGGAATCCGGTTAACAGGTGACTTGAGCATGTATTATTTCTGTTTCCTTTTCGAGAACGTGGAGGTGAAGGCAATAGAGGGCTAAACGGGGTTGCACGATCCGGGGAGGGCGAGCCTCCCGGCGAGCCGCTTTTCCACGGGGCTCGGATCCTGGCGCGCCGGGACCCTCCCAAAATCACGCAAGGTAGTTTAGACAACGATTTTTGATGGTCGAACGAGTCTTGGCCGCAGCGTTTTCTCTCCGGCGCCGCAGTCGGACAGTGCAATTTCGCAAGCCAGAGGCCTTTCGTGCCGGCTGTGCCGAAGCAGGCAGCGCCGCAAGAGGCCCGAACTGAAATGAGTGGGCCCGCAGAATGATTGTGGTGCAGGCTTCCAGCCTGCACCGGGGCAGGCGAGACGCCTGCACCACAACTGCCCAAACGCTTCTGCGCTCTCGCTTAGGTTCACGCACAGTCTTCGCAAGAATGGATTCGCCCCCGCCCAGGCGCCTGTACGGTGGCGCTGGCGGGAAGGCCCTGGACGGCCCGCTTTGGTCTCGTTCAAACGGTCCGTCGCATTTTAGAAACGCGCGCAACCGACGGGGACGAAGTGCGCGCCGGAGACATGACCGCTCCTTGATGCAGGGGTGCAGTAATGTTCCAAGGTTGGAATCTCGTAGCGCCGCTCGCTGCGTTCTTGATTGGTCTGTGCGCGCTTCGGATCGTGCGTGGGATCGCGCTGGCGGTGGGGTTCGTGGACAATCCTGACCGATGGAGGAAGCTCCACGAAGCTCCGATCCCACTGGGCGGCGGCCTGGCCGTCTGGCTGGCAACCTGGTCAGGATGGGGCATCAGCCGGCTCTTCGGCCCGCCGGGCGCGGCCACGCTCGGAGATGACCTCGGGTTCGTCATCGCGCTAGCAGTCGCTTCGCTTGTCGTCCTTGGCCTGGGGGTGATCGACGACCGCTATGGTATGACCGCGCGGCCCAAGCTCGCCGGGCAGTTAGTGGCGGCGCTTGTCCTGGCGGGTGCGGGCTTGCGCATCGATGCCTTGAGCGGCTTTGGACTGGAGATCAAGCTCGGCATCTTCGCCGTCCCGATCGCCATGGGCTGGGTCGTTCTGGTGATCAACGCCTTCAACTTGATCGACGGCATGGACGGTTTTTGCGGCAGTCTGAGCCTCGTGGCAGCCCTGGGGGTCGCCTTCGTCGGGTTCCGGACGGGTCACGTTACCGACGCGATTCTCGCGCTAGCCCTGGCCGGCGCGCTCGCCGCCTTTTTGAAGGACAATCTGCCGCCGGCGCGGGTTTATCTGGGCGATGCCGGCAGCATGACGCTGGGGCTCTTGTTCTCGGCCCTTTCGCTGCGGGCCTGTTCTCATGCGCCGAGCGCCGTCATCGCGTTTCCGACGCTTTTGGCCCTATTGACCCTGCCGCTCTTGGACGTTGTCACGGCGGTCGCGCGGCGCGGGCTTGCGGGCCGCTCGATCTTCTCGCCCGACCGCGGGCACCTGCACCATCGCTTGAGGGGCCGGCTGGGCAACACGGTCGCCGCGCTAGCCGCCGCGGTCGGCCTGGCCGCGCTGGGGGCCGGCGGGGCCGCGCTGGCAGCGGCCTACCGCCTGGGAGACCAAGTGCCCAGCCTGGCCGTCGTCATCTGCGTCGGCCTCTTGATGGGCACCAACACTTTCGGTGGGTCGGAATCGCGACTCCTCCTCTTTCGCATCCAGTCGGTGCTGGCTCCGCGCCTGGGCCGCGGCGACGATCGCCGCCGGGCCGTCAGCCGGGAGTGCCGCCTGCACGGCATTCGCGCTTGGGCCGAGGTGTGGGATGCCTTGGTGGGCGAAGTTGAGGGCTGCGCCGTGTGGCGCATGGAGCTCGCGATCGACATCGCCGCCGCGGGCGAGGTCTACCACGGCTTCTGGTCGCTGCCCACGTCGGCCATGCACGGGCCGAACTGGTCGATCGTCCACACCCTGCACGCCGCCGGTGTTCCCGCCGGGGTGTTGCGGGTGGCGGGTGGCGTCGATGGGTGCGGATCACCTTATCTCGACAAGGTGGAAAAGTTGGTGCGCCTGCTGGAGGCGCAACTCGTGTCGGCGGACGCTCCGGTATCAGCCGCCGCGGCACAATCGCTGTCCAATGTGAACCTGTCGGTCAACTCGGCCGGACACCTGGCTTGACTCCCGCAACATCGACTCGTCGAGGAGGCGAAGGGAATGGCATCGAATTTAGAGAAGATCGTCATCACAGGCGGGGCTGGCTTTATCGGGTGTCACACCGCAGCGCACTTCCGGTGGACTGGAGCGCAAGTCGTCGTCGTCGACAACATGGGTCGCCGCGGGTGTGAAGCAAACGTGGAATGGCTGCGTGAGCAAGGGGTCGAGCATTTCATCAGGGCTGATGTTTCCGACGCCGAAGCGATGAATGAGCTCATGAGTGAGCACGCCGATGCCGACGCGGTGATACACCTGGCCGGGCAGGTCGCAGTGACGAGCAGCGTGGCGAATCCCCGCGCCGACTTCGACGCCAACGCTCTGGGCACATTCAACGTTTTGGAGGCGGTTCGCGTCGCGGCCCACGGCCGGCCGGCATTTCTTTACTCGTCGACGAACAAGGTCTACGGCGGCCTGCACCATCTACGTATCGTCCGCCGCAACGGCCGTTACGCATATGAAGACCGACAAGGCGTCGACGAGCTGGAACGTCTCGACTTCCACAGCCCGTACGGCTGCTCGAAGGGGGCCAGCGATCAATACGTGCTCGATTACGCGCGTATCTACAACATGAGGACCGTCTCGTTTCGTCAATCGTGCATTTACGGCACAAGACAATTCGGAGTCGAGGACCAAGGTTGGGTCGCCTGGTTCTGCATTGCGGCGCTGACCGGCCAGCAGATGACAATCTATGGCGATGGCCGGCAGGTGCGCGATTTGCTCTGGGTGGGCGACTTGGTCGAGTGCTACGAGCGCGCTCTCGAGCGCATCGACTCGGTCCGCGGCCAGGCATTCAATATCGGCGGCGGCCCCGGTAATACGCTCAGCCTCCTCGAGTTGGTCGAGCGACTCGAGCATCGGCTTGGCCGGCGCTTGGCCCCGTCGTTTGCGGACTGGCGGCCCGGCGACCAGCGACTCTTTGTGGCCGACATCGGCAAGGCCGAGCGACTACTGGATTGGTCCCCGAGGGTCCATGTGAGTGAAGGCCTCGAGTTGCTCATGGATTGGATAAGCGAGCACCGTTTCCTGCTCTCAGATCCGTTAACGCTGGCCATGAGCCAAACGAAAGTATCGAATGGCGACGTACCAAACGGCCATTCCGAGAATCTTGCGGAGACGCTCAGTCGGATCGCACCAACCGTCGAGGTCCCTTTCCCCAGCGACATCGCGGCAGACGAAGCTGTCCAACCATAGATTCGGCCGTCGGTCTCCCCGAGCATCGGCCAGCACGAGCGACGCGAAACAACACCAGTGAGTTTTATTCGATGAGTCGTCCGATTCGCGTCTGTCACCTCGGCAAGTATTACCCGCCTGCTCCGGGCGGAATCGAGACGCACGTGCGCGTACTGGCCAGGGCACAGGCTGATCTGGGCGCCGACGTGGGCGTCTTTTGCATCAATCACAAGCCCGGTCCTACCGTCGAGGAGCTAGACGGCCCCGTGCGGGTCACGCGATTTGGTCGGGCCGCGTCTGTCGCCAAGCTGGACGTCTGCCTCGATCTGGTCGCGAAGCTGCGCAAGGTTGAAGCTGATATCCTGCACATGCAGGTCCCGAATCCGACAATGATCCTGGCGCTGTTGGCGGCTCGGCCTCGTCAGCCGGTGGTGGTGACTTACCAGAGCGACGTCATCAAGCAGCGAATGCGCGCGGCGTTGTTCCGGCCGCTCGAGAGATTGGCCTATCGAAGAGTGAGCGTTATCTTGCCGACCAGCCCAACCTATGCGGCCGGCTCGGGCTTTCTGCGGCCATACCGCGACCGCCTTCACGTGCTCCCCAATGGAATCGATCTCGAGCCTTATTCGAAATCCGTCGCGCGAAGACCGCTCGAAGGCGGAAGTTATCCGCGCCAAGCATCAGGGGCCGTTGTGGTTGGGCGTCGGACGGCTGATTTATTACAAAGGCTTCATCAACGCGGTGCGCGCCTTGCCGCACGTGGCGGGCACGCTTCTCTTGGTTGGCGACGGTCCGGACGAGCCCGCGCTCAAGGCCGAGGCCGCTCGCCTCAAGGTAGCGGAGCGCGTGGTGTTCCTGGGGGGCATGCCCTACCAGGATGTCGTGCCGTATTACCTGGCGGCCGAGGCACTGTGGTTCCCTTCCAACGCGCGGAGCGAAGCCTTTGGCATCGCCCAGGTCGAGGCGATGGCGAGTGGCTGCCCCGTGATCAACACCGCGATTCCGCACAGCGGAGTCCCCTGGGTCAGCCGGCATGAGGAAACCGGCCTCACCGTGCCGGTCAACGACCCGGCAGCCTTCGCGGCTGCGGCGCGGCGGCTCATCGGGGAGCCAGGACTGCGCGATCGTCTCGCCGCAGGGGCCCGGGCCAGGGCGTTCGCCGAGTTCCAGCGCGAATCAATGGGCCGTCGGTCGCTCACGCTGTATTCCGCCGCGCTGGTAGCAGCCGGGGCGGGCCCTTGAATCCGGCACTTGGGGCAGGAAATGATTGCTACTCACGGAGCCATGGCTTGAAGCAGACGCTCAAACGCAGATTGCTGGCCGCTGCCCCGGAGTGGACGAGCGCAGTGCTGTCGGCGCGAGCGCGAGCACACTCTCATTGTTGGGTCCGGGAATGCGGACTAGGCGCTCTCACCGAGAAGCTAGTCGCTGCCCTCGGCCCGGTCGTCCAGTCCGGCCCATTCCGCGGTCTGAGCCTCACGCGGATGACGCACCGGGAACATCTCGGCCCGTTCTTGCTCGGGACATACGAATACGAGCTTCACCCGTGGTTCGAATCCCTCGCAAAAGCACGCTTCGCCCAGGTTCTCGATGTCGGCGCCGAGTTCGGGTATTACGCTGTCGGCCTTGCCCGCATCTTCCCGGACACTCCAGTTTTCGCCTTCGACCCCGACTGGTGGGCACGCGCAGCATGCCGGGAGATGGCGCAAGCAAACGTAACTCCCAACGTTAGTGTGCGCGCCTTCTGCTCACCGCGTTGGCTCGACCGAAACCTCCAACCAGGCAGTCTGATCGTGAGCGACTGCGAGGGCTACGAACGCGAGTTGCTAACACGTTCGCGCAGCCAGTCGCTCGCGTCGGCAACGCTCATCGTTGAAACGCACGATGAATTCTGTCCAGGCGCGACCAGCGCGATCCGCAGTCAATTCGCCCTTTCGCACCAGATCGCGACAGTGTCCTCACACCAGACCGGCCGACCAAATCCTCCTGTGGACCTCGGCTTCCTATCGGCGAACGAGCTCGGCTCGGCAAAGCACGAGATCCGCCCCGACCAATCGTGGCTGTTGCTAACGCCGCGGTCGGATTGCGCTAGCGGCGACAACCGCCCTCATGATCCAACGGGTTGATTTAAGCCAAGTATTTGGATATGTTTCAGACAGATGTGGTCAACATGCTAGAAAGCGCCAAGCTGGAGACGTTCCAGCCGGCCACAGGAAATGAAGGTTTCGACCCAATCTTCATTGTTGGTCATCCACGATCCGGCACCACGCTTTTGGCTACCATCCTCAACCGCCACTCCCGCGTGGCCATTTCCCCAGAGTTGAGCTTTTTTCTTCCGGCCCACCGCGGACGCCGGCGCGCGGCCGTCCGATCTCGCTCTCACAAGGCGCTGCTGGAGTACGCGCGGTCGATTCCCAATGGCAACGGGATCGCGAATGAGTCGGTTGAGGCGACCTTTGTCAAGGGGCCCGCGTCGTCCGGGGACCTGTTTCGCTGCATGCTGGTCGAGTACGCCCAAGCCCGCGGGAAGCAGCGTTGCGGTGAAAAGTCACCATGGCACATGCTGGCTGTTCCTGAGCTGATGAATCTCTACCCGTGTGCTAAGTTTTTGTGGGTGATCCGCGATGGCCGCGACGTGGTGCGGTCTTGCCGGGGCATGCCTTTCTTCTCCTGGGAGCCGGACTGGTGGCAGTGTCAGGCTTGGTGCCGCGCGGCGGCGCTGGCGGAACGACACCGGCGGCGGAATCCGGACCGGTTCCTGATCTGCCGGTTCGAGGCACTCGTGGAAGATCCCGTCGCGGAGGTGAGGCGCATCGACGATTTTCTGGGACTGGCATACGAGCCGACCCAGTTACTTGGGTCTGGCCGCGACGAGGTCAGTGCCGACGGCGAGTGGTGGAAGTCCAGGGCCAGCCAGCCCCCGGATCGGGACCGGGCCTTTGCCTGGCGCCAGTCGTGTGACCCTGGCGAGATTCAGTATCTGACCGCCCTGATGAATCCTTATCTGGTCGGCAACGGGTACGATTCGTACTGGTCGGCGCGTGTCGCCGGGTCTCGAGGCCGCTATTACGGCTACCGTGCCATGGCCTCCTTGCTCCGAGTTTCACAATACTCGACACGGTTAACGCGCGCAGTGCTGTGGGCCGCGCGATCAAAACGGTCTGGAATCGCGGCGGCACCGGATTGCCCAGTAGGGCCGCACGGATTGGTGGTCCCTAACGGTCTCTCCCAGGAGTGATCGTATTCGCTTCAAGCGTACATCGGCATCGGTTCGTCAATTCTCGCTTCCCGAGGTAGACGATGAGCGATCCATTTGAATGTGGAGCGGCATGTTGAAGGTCTTACACCTATCTTCAGGGAATCTGTACGGCGGCATCGAGACGCTCCTCTCCGCGATGGGCCGTCTGCGGCACCTGGCCCCGCAGATGGATCCCGAGTTCGGTTTGTGCTTCCGCGGCCGGCAGTGGGACGAGCTGGTCGCGACCGGGGCCACCGTTTATGACCTCGGTCGCGTCCGACTGAGCCGACCGTGGGCGGTCTGGCGAGCACGCCAGCGGTTGCGACCGCTTCTCTTGTCCAGCCGGCCCGACGTGGTGGTCACGCACGGCTGCTGGCCGCATGCGGTGTTTGCCCCCGTCGTGCGTCGCCGAGGCATCCGCCTGGTCAATTTCGTCCATGGCGAGATGAACGGCCGAAACTGGCTCGAGCGGCTCGCTAGCCGCACCTCGCCGGATTTGATCTTTGCCAACAGCCACTTCACCGCGGGTTCCGTGCGAGGCGTGTTTCCCAACACCAGCGTCGCCGCCTGGCATTTACCCGTCGAGAAGCGAGTCGTCGAGAAAGCAGCGCGTTCACAGGTGCGCTCGGAGCTAGGCACGTCGGACGACGCCGTGGTGATCCTACAAGCCAGCCGATTGGAGCGCTGGAAAGGCCAGGCGGTTCTGCTGGCGGCGATGGGTCAGCTTCGGGACTTAAGGGGATGGGAGTGCTGGATCGCCGGCGGTGTGCAGAAAGCGGGCGAGGCAGAGTTTTTGGACGAGTTGGGTTCGGCAGCCTGCGCGCCGAAATTGCAGGGCGCGTACGGTTCCTGGGTCAGCGCACCGACGTGGCGCGGCTGATGGCGGCGGCCGACGTTTATTGCCAGCCCAACACCGGCCCAGAGCCGTTCGGGATCGTCTTCGTGGAGGCATTGTATGCCGGATTGCCGGTCGTCACCTCGGGATTCGGAGGTGCGGCCGAAATCGTCGACCAAACCTGTGGTGTTCTGACCCCGCCGGGCAACTGCAAGGCTGTCGCGGACGCGCTGCGGAGCTTGATTCTGGAACCGTCACGGCGAGGGGCGCTGCGCGGACGGGCCCTGGCAGAGCGGAAACGCTCTGCGATCCGGGGCGGCAGATCGGCACCCTCGCGACGCTCCTTCAAGCCATTGTGGGGCCCGACGAGAACAGAAGTTTCCGCTCCGCGCCCGCACAACAAATCGAAGCGGTCGCTGCGTGTTGAGTTTGGAGAGCCCGATGACGGCCACCCTCCAGGACGTCGAAGCGCGAGCTCGGTTGAGCCGGGGCACGAGCGCTGAACGGATCTACCAGGCGGTCGCCAGCGCCCTCGCCGCGCGGCACTCCGGCGGCGGCACGATCGTCGACATCGGATGCGGTACGGGTACATTACACCGCTACGTCGGTTTTCAGTTCCACCGATACATCGGGATCGACGTCGTTCGATATGACGGCCTGCCGGACGACGTTGAGTTTTACAAAATCGATCTTGACACCGGCCGGGCGCCTTTGCCTGACTCGGTTGCAGACGTGGTGGTTGCCGTCGAGACGATCGAGCACCTCGAGAATCCCCGCGCGTTCGCCAGGGAACTGACTCGGCTCGGCCGACCCGGTGGATGGGTGGTCATCACGACTCCGAACCAGCTTAGCTTGCTGAGCAAGTTAACGCTGCTAGTCAAGAACGAGTTCAACGCTTTTCAGAACGGCAGCTACCCCGCCCACCTGACCGCGCTGCTCGAAACAGACCTGCGACGGATCGGCAGCGAGTGCGGTTGGGTCAATCTCACCGTCTCCTACACGGCCAGCGGCCGGATTCCGGGCAGCGGCAGACACTGGCCGGCTGCGTTGTCACGTCTGGCTCCTCGTGTCTTCTCGGACAACGTTCTGGTTCTCGGCAGCAAGCCGATCGATGACCATGGCGCCGCACCGGGCCGTTGGGGCGACTGATCCGTGAGCGTCGACATCGCCTTCTTTGCGGTCGCGTTCCTCTCGGTGCTCGTGGCCATGTTTCGGTCGCTCGGCTGGGGCTTTCTCGCCGTGACGGCCGTCGGCTACTTGAGTGGGGTAATTCGCGCGAATTACCTCGGTGTGTTCACCACGTTCATGTTTGACGCCGCGTTGTTCGGGCTCTACCTCGGATTCTTGCTCGGCAGAAGTCACTGGGAAAAAGGGGCCGTGTGGGGGCCTATCACGGGTTTTGTCGCATTCCTGATTGCGTGGCCGACCTTGCTGTGCTTCATTCCGATCAACCACTTCTTGATCCAGTGCGTCGGCCTGCGCGCGGCTGTCTGGTTCCTGCCGGTCTTGTTGCTCGCCGCCCGGCTCAAGACGGGTGACCTCACGCTGATCGCCCGCGGAATGGTCGTGCTGAACCTCGTGGCGTTTGCGTTCGGCATCTACATCTACTTCTACGGGGTCGAATCCCTTTACCCGTTAAACCCCGTCACCGAGATCATCTACAAGTCGAGTGACATTGCCAGCTCCAAGTACCACCGGATCCCGGCCTCGTTTCTCAGTGCGCATGCCTACGGCGGGACCATGCTCGCCACCCTGCCGTTCCTTCTTGACCGTTTGGTAGGGGTGAAGGTCCGCCTGTTTGACCGATGGTTCGCCGTGGCCGGGGTGGTCGCCGCCTTCGGCGGTCTCTTGATGTGCGGCGCCCGGTTGCCGCTTGTGTTGCTGACGGTAAGTCTAGTCATCGCCTGGGTGCTGATGCGACTCTCGCTCAAGTTGGTGCTGGTGATTGGTCTGGCCTGTTGGATCGGCTTGGCTGTTGCGCGGAACAACGAGAGGTTTCAGCGCGCAACCACGCTGGCCGACGCGGAATCAGTGTCCCAACGAATCGGCGGCAGCCTGCACTCGAGTTTGTTCGAGTTAATAATTTATCATCCGATGGGCACTGGGCTAGGGTCAGCGGCTGGAACGAGCGTTCCGTTCTTCCTACGGCACCTAGCTCCGGAACAGATTGGATTGGAAAACGAATACAGTCGCATCCTGCTCGAACAAGGGTGGTTCGGCCTCGCTGGCTGGTTGGCGTTTCTGGGCTGGCTATTCCTTCGCCCGCCGCCGGCGCGGCCGGCGGCGCTTTGGCGGTTCGGTGTCGTGTTCATGTATGCCCTGACTCTTACTCAATGGACGACCGCGTTTATCGGGACGGGCCTACTGACCTCGATACCCCAGACGTTCCTGATGCTCACCCAGATGGGAGTGCTGGTCGCGGTTCGCAACCAGGGAGCGGTGCCCGAGTCAGTTACCCGTCGCGCTCAAGCCGAATTCGGGGAGGATGTGGAAACGGGCTCGGGAGTGGCGATACAGTCTCACACGCCTTGGTCCATGATCGAAGTGAACCGTGCGGCGCCCCAGCTAGGCCCAAGGACGCTGATTTGATGATCACTGGCGAAATAGTGCCGAGTGCTCAGCACGACGCGACCGAACGCTGCCCCGACGCCTCAGGCGGTCGTCCACGGTCCGCTCGTCGGCACGCGGACGACGGTCTGATCGCAGCAATTGATTGCGCCAAGTTTACCGCACGCGAACCCGCGGAGCTCACACGCATTCGCCCCAGCCGGGGCTGGCGGGCGATCGACCTTGCGGGAGGTCTGGCGGTATCGGGAACTGCTCTGGTTTCTCACTCTGCGCGACATCAAGCTGCGGTACAAGCAGACCGCTCTGGGGGTGGCCTGGGCGGTCTTGCAGCCGCTCTTCACCATGGCGGTGTTCACCATCTTTTTCGGCAAACTCGGAAAACTGCCTTCCGACGGCAAGCCTTACGCCCTGTTCGTGCTGGCGGCCCTGCTCCCGTGGCAGTTGTTCGCCTACGCGCTGACGCAGTCGAGCAATAGCTTGGTCGCCGAGCAGAGGCTGATCACCAAGGTGTACTTTCCCAGGCTGATCGTCCCGATCGCCTCGGTTCTGTCGGGGCTTGTCGACTTCCTGGTGGCGCTGGGCCTGATGGTCGCGATGATGGCCGCCGGGCCGGTATTCGGCTGGTTCACGGTGCAAGCCGACGGCCGCGTGTCCTGGCCATCCCGATCTTCACCCTGTTCGCGGTGCTGACCGCCCTGGCCGTCGGCCTGTGGCTGTCGGCCTTGAACGTCCAGTACCGCGACGTCCGGTACACGATCCCGTTCCTGACCCAGTTCTGGATGTTCCTGACGCCGGTCGCCTACGCGGCCAGCATCGTGCCGCCGAACGTACCGTCTGCTCTATGGCCTCAACCCGATGGCCGGGGTTGTGGAGGGCTTCCGGTGGGCGCTGCTCGGATACCGACGCCCCGGACTGGGGCATGATGGCCGTATCGGCCGGGGTGGTGCTGGTCCTGTTGGCCGGCGGCCTGTTTTACTTCCGGCGGATGGAACGAACCTTTGCCGACGTGGTGTGATGGATGAGCGAACTCGCGGTCCGCGTCGAAGGTCTCGGCAAAGAGTACCGGCTTGGTGGGCCGCGGGAGCGATACACCACCCTGCGTGACCGGATCAACAGGCTGGCCTCCGCTCCCGTTCAGGGCGTTGCGCCGCATGGGGAAGGGCTCGGACCAAATCGCGACCGTTCTGGGCTTTGAAGGACGTGTCGTTCGACGTGCGGCCGGGCGAGGTCGTCGGCATCATCGGCCGCAACGGGGCCGGCAAGAGCACGCTGCTGAAGATCCTCAGCCGGATCACCGAGCCGACGGAGGGCGAGGTCGATATCAACGGCCGGGTCGGGAGCCTGCTGGAGGTGGGGACAGGGTTCCACCCGGAGTTGACCGGCCGCGAGAACGTCTACTTGAACGGTGCGATCCTGGGGATGCGCCGCGGCTGAGATCGCGCGGAAGTTCGACGAGATCGTGGCGTTCGCCGAGGTGGAGAAGTTCATCGACACGCCGGTGAAGCACTACTCGAGCGGGATGTACATGCGGCTGGCTTTCGCGGTGGCGGCGCACCTGGAGCCGGAGATTCTGATCGTCGACGAGGTGCTGGCGGTCGGCGACGCGGAGTTCCAGAAAAAATGCCTGGGAAAAATGGGCGATGTGGCCAATCGCGGGCGGACGGTGCTCTTCGTCAGCCACAATATGCACGCGATCAAGGCGCTTTGCACGAAGGGAATGGTGCTTCAGGAAGGGCGGATCTTGTTCTCTGGTTCTGCCGCGGCATGCGTATCGCACTACATGGACGCCACTAGCACCGGAGTGCGCTCTCGGCGTGCCCGTTTGCCTGAGACGAGGACTGGCTCCGGCGAGTGGCGGTTCACCGAGGCCGCTCCGACGAAGCTCGCCTTCAGGGCTGACGAGCCGAAGGAAGTGGCCTTCCATGTTGCCCCGACCAAGGCTGATGCCGGGCCCATATTCTTAAGCGGACTACTGATTAACGAGGAAGGGGTCATCCTGACCCGGCTGGATTCTCGCCTGACTGGATTCTGGGTTCGAAGCCCGGAGGCGTTCTGGGGTCGCCTGAGTATCGCCGGTCTGTGGCTCGCGCCAGGTAGGTATACCTTGGATTTACACGTAGGTTCTCACTCGGGAGCGGTCGACATATTCGAGCGGGCAGCCGAGTTTGAGGTATCGCCGGTGCTTCCATATCCTGAAGCCGTGCATCCTGCAGCAACTGCGTCGGCACTGGTTCTGGCAAACTTTGCGTGGGGCCTTGACCCCCTCGTTGGGTACAATCCGCCCGCCTCTGCGCTATGACGGACATCGACCAACCCCACCGGTGAACGCACATGCATGCGCCGCGTGTTAGTGTTCTCATGCCGGCTTACAACTGCGTCCTGTACGTTCGGGAGGCGATCGCCAGCATCCGCGCTCAATCCTATCGAGACTTCGAGCTGATAATCATCGACGGCGCATCGACCGACGGAACTCCGGAGGTCTGTCTGCGGGCAATCGCCGGCGATCCCAGGTGCCGACTCATTTCGAGCCCCGGCACCGGCGTAGTCGGCGCCAGAAACGACGGGTTCGCGGCATCCCGTGGCACCGACTACATCGCTGCCATGGACGCCGACGACGTGGCCGAGCCGGATCGTTTCACCCGGCAGATCCAATACTTGGACTCGCACCCGGATTGCGTCGTGGTCGGGTGCCGAGTCCTCGCGATCGACCAGGATGGGGACCCTATTTGTTACCTCAACAACCCACTCGACCATACCGCGATCGAGTCCCTCCTGTTCCAGGGACAAGGGGGCACTGTTTGTCAGCCGGCCGCGATGATCCGGAGGAACGCGTACGAGCAAGTCAACGGGTACCAACCCGAGTTCCCCATGGCTGAGGACCTCAACCTGTACCTCAGGCTAGGCGAAATTGGCAAGTTAGCCAATCTTCCTGATATGCTCTTGCGATATCGGCTTCACGGGCACAGCGCCAACGTGAGCAAAGGGCGCCGAAATGCGCCCTTCGTGCAGGCGATTATCGAGAACGCCTACAAACGCCGCGGATTAGCAGGCGGACCGCCGCCACCCATCAATTACCTTTCAAGCGCACTCGAAGTGCGCACACTGTGGGGGTATCAGGCTGTCGCCGGGCGGAATTATCGGACTGCGCTTAAGCACGCCCTCCCGTGCGTCGCCCAGCGGCCTTGGAAGCTCGCCTGGTGGCGTCTTTTGGGCGCTGCAATCAAGGGTTTATTGAGGGGAGCTTACTATCCGTGCATTACTCGATAATCATTGTCACATACCACCGGCACGGCCCGCTGTGCGACACGCTTCGGGTCCTGGCGTCGCTCGTTGACCCGGCGAACGGCGAGCTCTTGGTGATCGACCAGTGCCCGACCGGTGACCTTCCCGACGACGTGTTGTCCGTCCCGGGTTTGCGTTATGTGACACCAAATCGGCCTGGACATGTCGCAGCCCGAAACTCCGGTGTTCGCCTCGCGCACGGCGATGTCCTACTGTTTCTTGACGACGACGTGATCCCACTTCCCGGGCTGATCGATGGCCACCTGGAGGCGTATCGCGATCCAACCGTCGGGGCTGTGGCTGGCCGAATCCTGGAGCCCGGTCAGACGGTCACTCCGCCTCCGCACCCGAAACTATTCCACCCCGTCGACGGCTGGCTATACGCCCATTTTGACCATGCCGTTGAGGGTGACGTGATGACCGCCCGGGGCTGCAACATGTCCTTTCGCCGCGATCTCCTCATCGAGCTGGGCGGGTTCGACATGGGCTTGGCACCACACCCAGCGTTTCGCGAGGAGACGGACATGTGTATGCGCGTACGCGCCGCGGGCTATCGTGTGCGCTTTGTCCCGGCCGCGGCCTTGGTCCACTTGAACGCCCCAAGCGGAGGAACACGAGACGCCAAGCCGCCAGTCACGCCGGTTCGGGCGGAGCTGGCCCGATACCACAGCTTGTACCGGCACCAGTTTAACCATTTGTACTTCGTGCTCAAGCACTTCCGCGATGGCGTCCGCTCTGTGAACGTGTGGCGTGCCTATCGCGACTACGTCGGCATTTCCCGCTGGCCTTGGCGGGTCGTCGGCAAGAATCTCGCATTTTTCCTCGCTCTCTGGGCTGCAGCTTGGTCCGTGAGACGTAACGCTCGCCAGTCGACCCGCCTCAGTGGCTGACCGCCGGGCTCCTTGACCGGGTTAATAACCAGGCCGAAGTGAACCGTTCGGCCACTGGGGATTCGATGGCGCAGGACGACGGCGGTGCCCGCGTCGTGGGACACGGATTTCGGGTGAGCCGTAGCCTTCAGCAGGTACGCGGGCTGATATTGCGGGCCGTATGTTGTGGGCGGGGGATGCAAAGAACGGTCAACGGGATTCCATTGCGGATCCACCCCGATCACCGCTGGTACTTTTGTTCCCGCTACGACGCCCCAGTCGCCGAATACTTCCGGGCACGGATCCGGCCCGGATCGATCTGCGTGAGCGTCGGCGCAAATCTGGGCGTGTACCCTCTCCAGTTCGCGCACTGGTCGGGACCGGATGGCGTCGTCTACGCGTTCGAGCCCAATCCGGACACCGCAAACGTTCTCCGCCGGCACATCGCCATGAACAGATTGGTACCTCGAGTCGAGGTTGTCGAACGAGCAGTTGCTGACCAACCGGGTCTCGCGGTGTTCCATGCCGCCGGGATCGACGGCATGAGCCGGCTTGGCCAGCCCAATCCGGGCCTAGCCGGTCGTACCCGCCCCATCGAGGTGCATGTCGATACCCTCGACCGCTTCTGCAGCGAGCGGTCCGTTCGTCCCGCGGCCATGATGATGGACATTGAAGGATTCGAGGTTGCGGCGCTCGCTGGGGCTCGCGAACTCTTCATCGGCGGTCCGCCGCCGGTCACCGTCGTTGAATTCCATCCCAACGCCTGGCACGTCGCCCGTACCGGCCGAGCCGAGCTGGAACGGCGGCTGGCCGAGTATCAACTCCGGGCCGTGCCTCTCTCGGGCCAGCTCGATCCTCTGGCCGAGTACGGACACGTGGCCCTGGAACCGGCTCGTCCATGACTGCTCAAACTCGTCCCCGCGTCGCTCACGTCGTACCGGCCCTGTTCGGCGAGGGGGGGGTATTTGGTGGCGCCGAACGCTACGCGTATGAGCTTGCCCGGTACATGGCCGAGCAGACGGCGACCCGCCTGGTCACGTTTGCCGATGTCCCCGCTCGGCGATCCGCCGGTGAGCTCGACATCCGAGTCCTCGGCCCGGCCTGGCATGTCCGCGGACAGGCGTTCAACCCGTTCCATCCCCAGCTCCTCCGCCATCTGGCTTGGGCGGACGTGGTGCACTGTCACCAGCGTGCGGTCGTCGCCAGCAGCCTGGCAGCCGCATTCTGCCGTCTCTCTTGCCGGAGAGTGTTCGTCAGTGACCTCGGGGGCGGCGGTTGGGACGTCTCGGCATACATCCCGACCGATCGCTGGTTCCACGGCCACCTGCATATCAGCGAATACAGCCGCTCGCTTGATGGGAAACTTGGCCCCGAGCGAACCCACGTCGTCTACGGCGGCGTCGATACCGAGCGCTTCATGCCGGACCCGGCCGTTCCCAAGGAGCCCTTGGTCGTGTTCGTCGGCCGAATCATGCCGCACAAGGGAGTGAATGACCTGATCGAGGCGCTGCCCGAGGGGCTCACTCTCGAGGTGATCGGCCGGCCGTACGACGATCGCTACTTCGCCGACCTCAAGCGGCTTGCGTCCGGCAAGCCTGTCCGATTTCGCAGCGACTGCGACGACAACGACGTCATCGACGCGTACCGCCGCGCGCTGTGTGTCGTCCTTCCGAGCGTTTACAAGACAATCTACGGAGACGAAACCCGCGTGCCGGAACTGCTCGGCCAAACTCTGCTCGAGGGAATGGCGTGCGGAACTCCGGCAATATGCACCGCCGTGGCATCGATGCCCGAGGTCGTGGCCGACGGGGAAACCGGATTTGTTGTGCCGCCGAATGATCCCGCGGCTCTGCGGTCCAAACTCGAATGGCTTCGAGACCATCCTGACGAAGTGACTCGGCTCGGCCAGGCGGGCCGCCAGCGCGTCTTGCAGCAATTCAACTGGCCGGCTGTGGTTCGGCATTGCCTCGACGTGTACGAGCCGAAGCTATCAAACGGAAGTTCGAAGCGATGCGAGTAGCGGTCCTGAGCCGGAGCAATCGGTTGGTCGGGGGAGTCGAAGAGTACCTGCGCAGGTTTCTTGGAGCGGCAGCACACTCCGGTCATGATGTCGCGTTTTGGTATGAATCCATCGCCGGACCGGCCGACCGGGCAACAATTCCTGACCCACCGGGGGGCGGTTGGTCGATCGCCGAAGCGGGCCGGGCACCATCGATCGAGGCTCTGCGCCGCTGGCGGCCCGACGTGATCTATGCACACGGCCTCGACTCTCCTGAGCTGGAACGGCACGCCTACTTGATCGCTCCGACCGTCTTTTTCGCGCACGGGTATGCCGGTACGTGCATCAACGGAGCCAAAACCACGTGGTTTCCAGTGGCCAAACCGTGTGATAGGCGATTCGGGCCCGCCTGCCTGGCCCATTACTTCCCGCGTCGGTGCGGCGGGCTGAACCCGCTGACGATGGTGCAGCAATACCGGCTCCAGTCTCAGCGGTTGGCCGCCATCCGCAAGTGCGCGGCCGTGGTCACCCACTCGGAGCACGTGCGCAACGGATACATACGGAACGGGATTCCGGCCGATCGCGTGTTCAGCTTCCCGTTCTACGTCGCCGAGTCCGTCCCCGAGGAGCTCCAAGCTCGACCGCTCACCGCTTGCCCGACGCTGCTGTTTTTGGGCCGAATGGAAGCGCTCAAAGGGGGGAGACTATTGCTGGATGCCCTGCCCCGGGTGCGCGCCGCGCTGGGCCGCCCGCTCCGCGTCGTATTCGCCGGCGACGGGCGGGAGCGAACGCAATGGGAAGAGCGGGCCGCAGCCCTGCATGCGGCCGATGCCGAACTCGCAATCGAGTTTACAGGCTGGGTTGACTCCGATGGCCGCGCCGCCCTATTCAAGCAGTCGGACTTGCTCGTGGTTCCCAGCGTCTGGCCCGAGCCCTTCGGGCAAGTCGGCGTCGAGGCCGGATCGCACGGCGTGCCGGCGGCGGCGTTCGCAGTGGGCGGTACCCCGAACTGGCTGACAGACGGAGTGAACGGCTTGCTCGCGCCCGGCGACCCTCCGACAGCGGTCGGGCTGGCTGGGTCGATCGTTGGTTGCCTTGCCGATCCTGCCTTTCACCAGCGCCTCCGGACCGAGGCTGTTAGGCTTGCCGGCCGGTTCACGTGGGCCAACCATTATTCACGATTAATGGACGTGCTCACCAAGTTCGCCGGGCACAACGGGTGACGTGCATTGGCTCGACCGGCCCATTTCGGACTTTAGCCTTATGCGATCGATTCCAAGCCTGCTCGCGCCGGGCTACGGCGCGGTTTCGGTGCGGCTGTACCGCGCGGACTCCGGCTCGCATTTGATTACCAAATTGCCCAATTAGACGGATGCGAGCCGGAATTGGCACAGCTCCACCGTCTGGGTCCGAACCGTGGCACGGCGATCGACGCCGGAGCGAACTTAGGACTTTTCACTTATCGGCTGTCCACGCTATATAACCAGGTATACGCGTTCGAGATCAATCCGGCGTTGGCCGACGGCCTGCGGCGGCTGACACCGTCCCATGTGGGCGTATATCCGGTCGGGCTATCCTCTCGTGAGGGCAGTGCCATGCTGTACACACCGCACTGCCGCGGTCGCCCGCTGCACGGATGGGCCAGCTTGGAGCCGGACAATTGCCCCGGCGCAGAGCGGTACACCCAGTCGGCAGTCTTAGTCCGGCCCCTTGACTCGTTCGGCTTCGACGACGTCTCCTTCGTCAAAGTAGACGTTGAAGGGCACGAGGTGGAACTTCTAACCGGGGCGGCGCAGACAATCCGCCGAAACCGCCCGGTCGTGTTGATTGAGGTAAAGCGACAGAACCGTGCGGCGGTCGGGGATTACTTTCGCGAACTTCAGTATGCCGAGCGGCGGCTTGAGGAACTGACGGGCGTGACTGGATCCTTAGAGAATTATGTTTATCTACCGGCGTTGACATCAGCCCAGTCGACTACAGGGCGCAATGAACCGTGATCAAATGGTTCGCCCGACCCGACTAGCGGCTGAGAAAGCGCTTCGCCTCGCAGATGGCGAGGCGCTCGACCGGGGACTCGCATGCTCGACTCGTTGATTTCGGCCCTCCGGCCGTTCCAATTCAAAGGGAAGGCCAGGCTGCTGGGGCCGTTGACACCGCGTTCTGGCGCGCGCGCCACCGTTCTCAACGGCTACCGGGTGGAACTCGACCTGCTCGACCACATCCAGAGAACGGTCTTCCTCGGCGCCTACGAGCGGCGGGAGACCACAGCGGTCCGGCGCTGGCTTCGGCCCGGAATGTGCGTTGTCGATGTGGGCGCCAACATCGGCTACTACACGCTCGTCGCGGCCCGCCGAGTTGGCCCGAGCGGCAAGGTTTTCGCGATCGAACCGAGCCCTTACGCGGCCGAGCGCTTGTGCCAAACGGTCGCAGAAAACGGCATTTCCCAAGTCCGTGTCGAGAAATACGGGCTAGGTAGCAGCCCAGGCCACGCGGTATTGTGCGATGCCGCCGTCGGCAACCACACGCCGACTATGCTCGGTGATCGTGGGAGCCAGGGCTTGGCGGTCCCGATTCGGACCCTTGATGAGTGCGTCTGCGAGTGGAATATTGATCGAATCGATCTCATGAAAATCGATGTCGAGGGTTACGAGCCGGAGGTGTTCGCCGCGGCCGTGCGGACACTGGCCGATGGGAAGATACGGGCCATCTTGTGCGAGTTCAACGCCCACTGGCTGGCTCGCGCCGGCACGAGCTCGCAGGAGGTCTATCGGGGGTTGTTGGACCAGGGGTTTGTTGATCGATCCGGGATTGCGGGTGAGCCGGGAAACTCCGCCGTCGAGAACCGCCTGCTAATATGGGGATCCGGGGATGGGTGACCAGTTCCAAGCTCGTCACCCCGCTACCCGGCCCGGTGTCTGGCACATGGTCACCGGCGGCTATCCTCCGGACCTGGGCGGGGTAGCGGACTATACCGCGGCAGTCGCGGGTGCACTGGCCGACACTGGGGCTGAAGTGCATGTCTGGGCGAGCGGGGACGAGTCAGGCGCAGTCGCCTTGCCGGGAGGGGTCGGAGTGCACCGGGTCGCAGGCCGGTTCGGGCTGGCAGGGCTGGCTCGCGTGGACCGTGAGCTCAACCGCTTCACCGGCCCTCGAACGATCCTGGTCCAGTACGTCCCCCACGCGTTCGGCTGGAAGGCCATGAATCTGCCTTTCGTGGCGTGGACCTTGATCCGGCGGCTCCGCCGGCGGGACGACGTCCGGGTGATGTTCCATGAGGTCGCCTTCCCGTGGGTCCGCCGGCCGCTGCGGCATAATGTGATCGCCGCCGTCAACCGAGTCATGGCAGCGGTGCTGGTCCGAGCCTGTACCCGGGCGTATGTCAGCATCCCGGGCTGGGTGCCGCACTTGCGGCGGCTCGGGGCCGGGCGGTTGCCGATTGCCTGGACGCCGGTTCCATCAAACGTGCCCGAGGAGATTTCGCCATCCGCAGTCGCTGCCCGCCGGGCCGAGCTTACCTTGAACGATCCGACCGTCCGGTTGGTCTGCCACTTCGGTACCTACGGCCCGTCGGTCACGCGAGCGTTGGGCCCTGTCCTGCGCGAGCTGCTCGGCCGCCGGCCAGAGGTCAGGGTGCTTCTCCTCGGGGCTGGAGGGGACCGTTGGCTGGGCGAGCTGACCGACGGACGGGCGGACTGGCAAGCTCGCGTGATCGCCCCCGGTCCGCTGCCGGCCCCCATGATCGCCGAGCACCTGCGGGCATGCGACGTTGTTATCCAGCCATACTCTGACGGGGCAAGCAGCCGGCGAGGTACTCTGATGGCCGCGTTGGCCAATGGCGTGCCGGTCGTTACCACGACTGGAGTCCTCTCAGAATCAGTCTGGTCGGGCGGAGCGGTTGCTACCGCCCCTGCCGGCGACGCTGCAGGGCTCGCCCGGCTGGCCCTTGACATCCTCGACCGCCCGGAACGTCTCGCCGAGCTGCGGGCGGCTGGCCAAAGGCTATACCAGGACCACTTCGCCGTCCGCCACACCGTCGCCGCACTGCTGGACTCGCCATGACCGCCGTCGACCGGCGCCTGCGCATCGCCTTCGTCGTCCACGACTACGGCCGGCATTTGGGCCACGGGCGCTACGTCGCTGAGTTAGCCACTCGCTTCAAGCGCGACCACGAAGTCCATGTATTTGCCAATACCTTTGAAGAGCCCGACCCGGCTGGCATTGCCTATCACCACGTGCCGGCGTGGTGCGCGAATGCTCTGGTTAGTATTCTCTCGTTTGTGCTACCAGCCACCGCATTGGTCCGCGGCCGGTTCGACATCGTACACGCCCAGGGTCTTTGCGGTCTGCGGCACAACGTCGCGACCGCTCACATGTGTCAACCTGGCTGGTACGACGCGCTCCTCCGCGCAAACGGTGCGCTGAAGCTGGCGCCAGTCGATTTCGCGGGCACTGATCACTCCTCTGGAGCGCCTCGCCCTGGCCAAGCGATCGACCCGGCGCGTGATCGCAATCTCGAACCTGGTTCGCCAGGACCTGGGCCGCTACTTCGGCCGTGCGGACGGCGTACGGCTGATCTACCATGGAGTCGATTCCGAAAAATTCCATCCGCGGCAGAAAACGATCTGCCGCGACCGGCTGAGATCGGAACTCGGCGCAGCGCCCGGAGAATCCCTGGCGTTATTTGTGGGAAACCTGCAGAAGGGGGCAGCAGCCGCGATCCGCGCCGCTGCGCGGGTGCCTGGCGTCAGGCTGGCGCTCGTATCGGCGTCGAATCCTGCTGCGGACCGTGCCATTGCTCGGGCGGCGGGCGTGGAACATCGCGTGGTGTTTCGGCCGATGTCTGAACAAATCGAACAGTACTTCGCCGCGGCCGACTTGTTCGTCTTCCCGACGATCTACGAGCCATACGGCATGGTGATCAGTGAGGCGATGGCGTGCGGCCTACCCGTCATCACGAGCCGCACAGCCGGTGCGTCCGAGCTGATCGAGCACGGCAAGAGCGGCTGGCTGACGGCAGAACCATGGGACGCCGATCAGATCGCCGAGGGGCTTCGGGCCCTGGCTGATGATGCCGACCTGCGCAATCGCCTGGGAGCAAACGCCCGCTCCAAGATCGAACGGTACACCTGGGATCTGGCGGCCGCGCAAACGATAGCGGTCTACCGCGAGTTCCTGGAGGAGCACAGCTCGGCATGATCGTCGACCTGGCAAAAATGGCACTCCTGGCGGCCGCCCTCCCATCTGCCTTCCGGCTGGTCCCGCCGTGCCTGCAGGTGGCAACCGGCCCTTTCGCCGGCATGCTCGTTGGCCGGAGGGCATGGGGTAGCTGCTTCGCAGCCAAGGTTGTGGGCACCTATGAAATGGAATTGAGGCCCGTGCTAGCGTACATCGCCGATCGACCCATCACGCGCTTTGTCGATGTTGGTGCCGCCGAAGGGTACTACGCGATCGGCCTCTGCAAGGCGATGCCGTCGCTTCGATCGGTGCTTGCGTTCGAGGCTGAAGAACAGGGGTGCGCGATGCTTCGGCGCAACGTCAAAGCCAACGCTTTGGTTGACAGGGTTGAGATCGGCAAGGAATGCGGCCAGTCGGAGCTGGCGAGCGCCCTCGGCGATGGCTGCGGCGTCTTTGTGCTCTGCGACGTCGAAGGCTACGAATCGGTGCTTCTCGACCCGGACCGCGTGCCCGGTCTGGCCCGAGCACATCTGCTCGTCGAGGTACACGAGGTTGAATCGCCCGGCATAACCCACGCGCTCACCGGGCGATTTCGCGGCTCTCATAAGATCGACTTCATCAACAGCCAAGCGCGGGTGCTGGCCGACTTCCCAGACGGGGGGCCACTCAACCGGCTCATTCCCAAGCGCATCAAGCTCCGAATGATGGGCGAGGGACGACCGGGGCCGATGAGCTGGTTGTGGATGCGGCCGCGTGCGCTGGCCCAGTGATCGTGCTCCTGTTTTTGTCAACGACCGTGGACAGCCGAGAATGAGAGCTCCCTCTCGCGTGGCGTTTGTGGTCAACGGCGGCCGGCAATCAGCCATGGCCGAACGTGCCCTATCGTTCGCGAGCCGGCTGCGCGAAGAGTTCGATTGCCGGATGATCTACCGGACGGGCGGCAGGCTCGGCGCGATCTCGGCGATGCTGCGTGCGCTCGCCGCGGTCCGGCCCGATGTGTGCTACGTTCTGGACCTTGCCTCGAGCGGGGTGATCGCCGCCGCTCTCTACAAGCGGGCTACCGGCACGCCCTTCGTCCTCGACACGGGCGATGCGGTGGTCGAGCTGGGCCGGGCACTCGGGCGCGGGCGGGCGGGCCTAGCCGCCACGCAGGCCCTTGAATCCTTCGCTCTGCGTGCCGCCTCGGGCGTAGTGGTGCGCGGCAGCCACCATCGCGAGCTGCTCGCCGGCCGCGGGGTCAACTCCGTCTTTATCCCCGATGGAGTCGACCTTGATCTGTTCGCCCCCAATAAGATGCCGACTCCCAAACGACCCGGCAGTCCACTCGTCATTGGTCTACTTGGCAGTATCGTCTGGGTGCCGGCGCGGCAGACCTGCTACGGCTGCGAGCTCGCCGAATTGATCTGCCTACTTCGCCCGCGGTTCCCGGTCCGCGGCGTCTTGATTGGAGATGGATCAGGCCTTCAGGTCCTCAAAGGGCGCTGTCGCGACTACGGCGTTCTCGACCTCGTGGAGTTTGCCGGCCGGGTGCCGTTTGCCGAGCTGCCCGACCGGCTGGAGTCATGGGATATCTGCCTCTCGACACAATCAAACGACGTGATTGGCAGCGTGCGCACGACCGGCAAGCTGCCCCTGTACCTCGCCGCCGGCAAGTTCGTGCTGGCGAGCCGCGTCGGCGAGGCGGCCCGGGTGCTGCCTGACGAGATGCTGGTTGATTTCGAGGGTGAAACCGACCCCGATTATCCGCGCAAGTTGGCCGAGCGGGTCACCGAGCTGACCGGTGGTGGACGACGTCCTGTCACTGCGCCAAGCAGCCGTGAACTCGCGGAGCGCCACTTCAGCTATGACGTGCTGGTGCCCCGGGTGCGAACCGCGCTCGAGCGCGGCCTGATGCGCCGGCGCGGTATCGCTCGTCGTGGAGGGGCCTGAAAACACATGTCACGGGTGTACGTGCTCGCGGAAGACCGACCCGACTTCGAGGTCGGGCTCCGTCTTGCCTTGGCCAGCCTCTTCCACAACGCGCCAGGCGCCGGGCTGTTGCGTACTGGCCTTGCGCCACCACGTCATTCCGCAATTGGGCCGAGCGTTTTTCGGGCTTGACCCTGATCCCACAAAGCCCCGAGGGGGCGTGGAGCTGGAACTGCAAGCCGCAGGCGCTCTTGCCGCTCTTGAGCGGCCAGTTCAACGAGGCGATATGGCTCGATTCCGACATCATCGTCACTCGCGACCCTTCCCCGCTACTCGAATCCATCAGCCCGGATGCGGTGCTCGCGACCGAGGAGCCGCCCACGCAGCCGCATCCGGGCTCGGCCGCGCTGGCCGCGGCTTGGAGCATGACGCCAGGACGCTCGTACCCGGTTTCGCTCAATAGTAGCGTGCTCCGCCTGACTAGTCATCACGTCCCGTTGCTCGAAGCGTGGCAGCAATGCCTCTCCGCGTCCTGCTACGTCGAGGCGCAGTGCAAGCCGTTCAACGCGCGGCCCCAGCACCTCATGTGCGACCAGGACGTGCTGTTTGCCCTGCTCGGTTCGGAGCCGTTCAGCAACGTCCGGCTGCATTACCTGCGCGGAGGACGCGACGTGATCCACTGCGGTGGGGCGCTCGGCTACTCGCTCGCCATGCGACTTGCAGGCGTCGGCCACGGCGTGCCGACGTTCCTCCATGCGATCGCAGGCAAACCGTGGTGGGTCTTGACACCAGCCTATCGCCGGATGCATCGCCGGTGGTTCACCTTCTACAGGCGTTTGCTTCAAGAAACGTCACCGTATGTCCGCGAGGCACGGTTGTTCCGGGAGGACCTTGGTCTGGAGTGCCCATGGCTCGACTACAAGAGCGGGCTCGGGCTAGCGCCTGCTTGCTCGGCTTTGGGCACTTTGCCTTGAGCGGGCTGCCCTTGACGCTCGCCGCAACAGCGGCCGTGGACTGCGCCGGGCGCTACGAGCTTAATCGAGCAATACAAGTCTGCCCACATTCCGACTGACACACGGGTGAGTCATGACGGCTTTAGTCGACAACATCAAGAGTGGCCACTACGCCAAGAAGCAGCTTCACAGCCGATCGCGGCTGATCGCCTGGAGCCACCGGGCGCGGTTCGAGACTGGACTACGGCTCTCCGCCGGGTTCCGCGGCCAGCGCTTGATCGACTACGGTTGCGGCGACGGAACGTTCCTGGCGCTGTTGATGGCTCGTCCGGCGGCGCCGGCCGCGGCTCTTGGTGCAGAGATCGACGATGGCCAGGTCAATGACTGCAAAGCGCGGTTCGGGGCGGAACCACGGCTGTCGTTCGTGCGGATCGATGCGCTCAACCCGGCCGAGCATGCCTCCGGCTTCGACGCGCTGGTTTGCATGGAGGTTCTCGAGCACGTGCTCGACTGGGCGCCACTATTTGAATGCTGGCGGTGGCTGGTCAAGCCGGGCGGGACCATTCTGGTCAGCGTCCCGGTGGAAACCGGTCCGGTACTGGTGCTGAAGCAGGCGGTGCGCCGGGTCGCCGGGTGGCGGGGAATTGGTGATTATCCCGGAATCGCACCGTACACGGTCGGCGAATACCTGAGGTCCATGTTCGCAGGCAACAGCCAGCACATCAGCCGTCCCGTGCACGCGTCGGCGAACGGCGGGGTTGGCGGTTACTGTCACAAGGGGTTCAATTGGCGCGTGCTCAAAGCCGCGCTCGCCGCCCAGTTTGAGCTCGAAAGCACCCTGAGCTCGCCGCTGGCCTGGCTCGCCCCGGGGCTGGGCAGTCAGGTCTGGTTCGTGGTTCGTAACCGGGAGAGCGATGGGCCGTGCCGCGCCGCCTCGCGATCATGACTGATTTTTTGGAGGAGGGTTGGCCGAGCATGGACCTGTGCGGGGACATGCTGCTTGACCACCTGCCGCGCACGGGGCCGCTCGCTGTCGAGCCGCGCGCTGCTGTCCTCCTTTCCGGCGGCTCGCCACCCGGCTGCCGGCGGTCGGCTGGCGCCGTGCGGCCGTCAACGGCGATCGATTTGTCAATCGCTTCATATTTTACCCCCGGTCGGCGCGCCGTACGGTCAAGCGATTCGACCTGTTCCATATTGCCGATCACACCTACGCTCAGCTCGCCCATTCGCTACCGGTCGGGCGCACCGGCGTTTACTGCCACGACGTCGACGCGTTCCGCTGCCTCGCCGGTCTGGACGCCGAACCCAGGCCGAGATGGTTTCGCGCCATGTCAAAGCGCATTCTCGATGGATTGCGGCGGGCGGCGGTGGTATTCCACAGCACTGCCTCCGTCGGCGAAGAAATCAAGCGGGCCGGACTGGTCGATCCAGTGCGGCTGGTCCTGACACCCTACGGTGTGTCACCCGAGTTCACCCCCGGCGCAAACGAACCGGCGGTAAGGCTGCCGTGGCTCTTGGGAGTCGACGATCGGCCGTGGGTGCTCCACGTGGGGAGCTGCATCGCACGCAAGCGCATCGACGTGCTTCTCGACACGGTTGCGGCTGTCCGCCAAACGGTTCCAGATCTTCGGCTGGTCAAGGTCGGCGGCGAGTGGACGACGGACCAGCGCGAGCGAATCACGCGTCTTGGCATGAGTGGCGCGATCACCCACGTCTCGGGCCTGGCCCGTGCCGAGCTGGCGGAACTTTATCGCCGGGCCGCGGTCGTGCTCATGCCGAGCGCGGCCGAGGGGTTCGGGCTACCGGTGATTGAAGCGCTGGCCTGTGGCGCCGTGGTGGTGGCCAGTGACATTCCGGCGCTGCGCGAAGTCGGCGGCCCGGCTGCGTTGTATGCGCCGGTGGGTAACGTCGGCGCGTGGGCCGAAGTCGTATCCAACCTGGTCGCTGATCCGGCCGCTGCGCCACCGCGACCGATCGGCTCGCCTGGGCAAGCCGTTTTACCTGGAAGGCCCATGCCGAGATCATCGCCCAAGCGTATCACGGATTGCTTTCGTAGCAGGCTCGCTCCGCGAGCCGTCGCCCTTTCGTAGCAGGCTCTCCGGCTCTGGTCCGCCTCGTGCGGACGAGCCGTAGCGTTTTGGTCGCAGGTTATGCGTATCACGTTTCTGAACCCGATCGGCGAAATCGGCGGGGCTGAGCGAGTCATGCTCGCGGCGATCCGCGGCGCCCGCGAACATCTCCCCGGTGCGCACCTCGAGGCGGTGCTGTTTGCCGCCGGTCCGCTCGAGGCCGAGATCGGCCAACTGGCGCTGCCGTGACAGTCGTCCCGCTGCCGCCGAGCCTCGCCAGACTCGGAGATACTCGACTTCGCGACGGCCGCCGCTCCCGCACTCTGGCCCAGCTCGGGTTTGGGTGCACCGCCGTTGCCGAGGCACCCGCCGCGGTCGCCTTCGCCCGGCGCCTGCGCGCGGCATTGCGCCGCCTCGCGCCCGACCTGATTCATTCGAACGGCCTGAAGACCCACGCTTTCGCCGCGCTGGCCCGGCCGTGCGGCGTGCCGGTGCTCTGGCACCTGCACGACTTCCTCTCGCACCGCCCGGTCATGGCACGGTTGCTGCGGCGGCTTGAGCGCCGGCGTGGCCGGCGGCATTGCCATCTCGGAGGCGGTTCGGCGCGACGCCGAGGCCGTCCTGCCAGGCCTCTCGATCTAGGTCGTGCCCAACGCCGTCGACACCGATCACTTTGCTCCGGCGGAACACGACGGGGCCGAGCTCGACCGCCTCGCCGGGCTGGAGCCGGCCGGGCCCGGGGTGGTCCGGGTCGGGCTGGTGGCGACCTACGCCAACTGGAAAGGCCACGACGTGTTTCTCGACGCCCTGGCCCGGCTCCCCGCGACCGGGCCGCCGGTCCGGGGTTATATCGTCGGCGGGCCGATCTACGCCACCGCGGGGTCTCAGTTCACCCGCGACGAACTCGAGCAGCGGGCGGCGGCGAACGGGCTGGCCGGCCGGTTCGGGTTCGTCCCGTTCCAGACGGACCCCGCCGACGTGTACCGGATGCTCGATGTGGCGGTCCACGCTAGCACCCGGCCTGAGCCGTTCGGGCTGACGATCGCCGAGGCCATGAGCTGCGGCAAGCCGGTGGTCGTCTCCGCGGCCGGCGGCGCGGCGGAGCTGTTCACGCCCGAGTACGACGGGCTTGGCCACACACCCGGTGAGCACCGCCGGGCTCGCCGCCGCGATCGCCCGGCTGGCCGCCGACCCGGGGCTGCGGGCCCGGCTCGGGGCCAACGCCCGGCGCACCGCCGTCGAGCGGTTCACTCAAGATCGGTACGGTCGAGAGATCGCAGCCGTCTACGCTTCTCTCGTTGGGCGCGGGTCTCGCCCTCGCCCATGGGGGAGAGGATGGCCGGAGGCCAGGTGAGGGGGAGATCTCCCCCGCCCACAAGATGACCGCAGGTCTCCCTCCGATTCGCCCGTCAATCGAAGTTTAACGAATCACTGGTCCCCACAAAAGCAGTCGAGTTCTCCCAGGCAGCCCCTGAAAAATGCCACCCGATGGTCTACGCAATTGTACTCGATGCGGCAGCCTGATCGACGGCGAGCCGGCGCTGGTCGTGGCCCAATCCGGGCCAAGGCGCCAGACCAGCGCATCATTAACCTGTGCCCCCACTGCGCCGATTCGATGGCACGGTGGTTCGCCCGGCGGCAACACCCGCCGGCAGCGAATCGGGCGGCCGAGCCATCGCAGACATCAGGCGGTCAATCTCGTCGACATGGTCGTCGCCACGCGAGCAGGAGAAGGCGACGCTGGCTGCGGAGGCGCCGCAAGCTCGTTCGAGGGTCCGTGGCAATCAGCTTCGTTCTTGTCGCGTTCAGCATTCTCTGCATGCTGGTTTACCAGGCCTGGAAATTCGCGCTGCAATTGCTCTAAGCCATGAGGACGACCATGAGCTTGATCCAGACCTTGCCATCCCTGGCGCCGAGGCGCACGACCGGTCGCCGGGCGCGCTTTGCGTGGCTGCCGCAGGGCACCTCGGCCCTGATCATGCTCACCCACCTGCCCCTGCTGGCGGTGCAGGCCCGGCTCACTTGGGAATATCCCCATTACCGCTTCTTTCCTGCGGTGCCGATCGCAGCGGGCTTTGTTGCGGTGCGCGGCGCGTCGGCTCGGGCCGCTGGCTCCGGCGCGCGCCGGCGGGCATCGTGGCTGCTCGGGGCATCGTGGGCGCTTGTGACTTTCGCCTGCCTGATCGGCTCGCCCTGGTTGGGTGCGGTCGCCGCGCTGGCGGCCGTGCCGGCCGTCGTGTACGCGATCGGCGGCGCGCGCTCTTGCGGCCGTTGCTGCCGGCCATTGGGCTTTTGGTGCTGGCGATCCCGCCGCCCTTGCGCTTCGATCTTGAGCTCATTAGCGCAATCCAGCGCATGGTCTCGCAAACAAGCAGCACGGTGCTCGACCTTCTCGGCGTGTTTCACCTGCGTGAAGGCAATGTGATCCGGCTGGCCGACCGGCCGCTCTTGATCGAAGAGGCGTGCAGCGGCATCAACTCGCTCCTTGCCGTCATTGCCGGCATGGTTTTCCTCACCATCTGGTGCCGTCGCTCGCTCGCCCGCGGGCTCTCGCTCTTGGTCGCCGCGGTCGCGTGGGTCTTGGCTGCCAACGTCGTGCGCATCGTGGTCGTGGTCCTCCTGGCCTGCGCTGGCAAGTCGACGTCGCTTCCGGCTGGAGCCATGAAGCACTGGGCCTGGCCGTGTTTGCCCTCGCGCTGGGCTTGACCGCGAGCACCGATAACTTGTTCTCGTTCTTTGCCGATCTGCGCGAGCAGCCCCGCGGCTGGCAGCAGGGACTGGTCGACGAGCCGGCAGCCTCGCTGGCTCCCGAGCCGGTGCCACCCAAGCTGGCTTCGATGCCGACTCGGCTGCCCGACCTGCGCCGTACGGCGCTGGCATCTTGGCCTTTGGCGGCAGGGTATTTGTCGTTGCTCACCGCGCAGCCTGTTCTGATTGGCGGGCTCGTGCAGCAGTATCTCGCCCCCAGCGTGGTTGCCTCGCGCTTGCTAGCGCTGGGCGCAGCAGACTTGCCGGCAAAGTGGGGCGGAGCCTTCGAGCAGCAAGGGCACCGGATGGAAGAGCGCAAGGAAGTCTACGACGGCGGGCGGTACTCCCAGATCTGGACCTATCGGTGGGGGCGGCGCGAGGTCACCGTCTCGCTGGACGGCCCATTCCAGGGCTGGCACGAGCTGGGCATCTGTTATCTCGGCGCTGGATGGACGACTCTGGAGCGCTCGGTCCGGCCCGGCAAGGAGGGTGGTGGATCGATCTCGGAAGTTCGTCTTGAACGGCCGCCGGCGCTGACATGGCGAGCTGCTCTTTAGCCTGTTCGAGGATCACGGCAAAGTGTTGCAGCCATTCTTCCCGGGCGACGTCAGTTACGTGCTCGAGCGACTGTCGTTCTGGCACAGGCACATCGGGCACCCGACTTATCAGGTCCAGGTCCTGGTGGCGAGCGGGGCGGCCCTCACGCCCGACGAGCGGGAACAGGTGCTGGCGTTTTATGAAGAGGTCCGCACGCGGCTCATCAAGCGCCTCGGCCCCGGCGGTTGGGAGGTGTCGCGATGAATTTAAACGATGAGCTCATTGACGAGGTGGAGCTCGAGCGGCCGCGCCGGCCGAGACTGCTCACGCCCTTGAGGCAACGGTCGGTCCGCAAGCACTTGCTTTTGGGCTTGCCGGCCGTCATCGCGGCGGCCGCCATGGTGACGGTGGCCTGCGCGGCCGCGCTCACCGACGCGAATCAGCTCCGGCGGCGATACTTCGACGAGGCTTCGTGGCACTTCAATCGCCGCAACTATGAAGCGGCACGAGTTGGCTTCGAGCGGATCGTCCGGGAAGGGTGGGACCTGGGTTCCAGCGAGGTACGCTACAACCTGGCGGTCTGCCTCGACGTCTTGGGCCAGCCCGACCGCGCGGCTGCGCTGATCGACGAGCTTACCCCCGACGACCACGTAGGTTTCGGGCCTGCCCACGTTTGGCGGGCCCGGAGTTTATGGTCGGGCACCAACCACACCCCGGCTGAGATCCGAGCGGGCGAAGAGCACCTGCTGAGGGCGCTCCAGGACACTCCGGGCGCCACCGAGCCTTGCTCGCTGTTGGGCCAATATTACCTGGCGGCAGGCCGGGCCAGGCAGGCGATTCCTTACCTCGAGGCGGCCGCGCGCGAGAGCGAGGAGATGCTGCTGCCGTTGGCCCGCGCCGAGCTGGCGGCGGATCGGCGGATGAGTGCCCGCGAGCGAGCCAAGGATGCCCGCTTGCTCTTCAGGCGCCGGGCGGAAGCCGATCTCGACGACCATAGCTCCCGCCTGCTCTGGGTCGACGCCGACCTGATCCTCGAAGACTTTGCCGATGCCGTTGACGCACTCCAGCGCGAGGCACTCTTGAAGAGCGATGAACGCTATCCCAAGGCCCTGGCGCAGGTCTATCTCGCCTGGGCCGATTCTTTAGCGCGTGAGGGCCCGTCGAAACTCGCCGAGCGCCTTCTGCTTTTGGAACGGGGCCTGGCTCTGGACCCCGCCAACATGCAGTTACTCGGCCGTTTCTCCGACGTGATCCGGGCGGCTGGTGCCGAAGGGGAGCGCGCCGCGCGGCGCTCCTGGCGCTTGTGGCGCATGGGGCAGCGACGGGCCCGGTCCGCTACGCGCTGGGCCTCGACGCCTGGGAGCATGGCCGGGCCGCCGAGGCCCGGCTGCACTGGGAAGAGGCCTGCCGGCAGTCGCCCAACATGCCCGCCTTCGTCAACAACCTGGCCTGGATCCTGGGTACCGGGCCCAACCCCGACCTGCCCCGCGCCCTGGACACGATCAACCCCGTCGTCGCGCGCTGGCCGGGCGACCCGCGATTCCGCGAGACCCGGGGTCAGATCCTGGCCAGGATGCAGCGCTGGAAGGAGGCGCTGCCCGATCTGGAGGCGGCGTTGACGGTGTACCCTGAGAGCCCTGGGTTGCACCGAACGCTGGCCGAGACCTACGAGCACCTGGACGCGCCCAGCATGGCGGCCGAGCACCGCCAGCGGGCCGGCGCTGCGAGCACGCCAGCAAATCCCGAGCGTTCCGTCTTGCCCAAAGCCCCGGCAGTACCTGCTCCATGAAATCACTTCGATTCCGAGGAATTTGTTCCGAATTGTGTTGAACCTGCGCTCGCAAATCTAATACAATTTCGGTTGAAACTACACAAGAGGATCGTCTGCACGAGATCCGAGGAGTACCCCCGAGATGACAAGTCGAAGCCGACCCCTCGTTTTGAGTTTCGCGGCAATGGCACTGGTCGCCGCAATCGTCACACCGGTACGAGCCGACATCCTCAATCCGAACAGCTCGTCCTACACGCTCAACGGGGCTTTGAGTATTACCAGCGGTGATGGCAATCTCACGATCAACACCACCTCGGATACATTCACGTACAACGGCACCACGTACACCGGGCAGATTTCCAGTAGCAACGTGGACATCTTCGACTTCACGTCCCTCTCAATCGGCAGCGGCACGACGATCACAGTTACCGGCACCAACGCTCTGGCACTACTCGCCTCGACGAACAGCTCTGGGGCGGGCACGATAACGATAAGTGGGACCATCAGTCTCAATGGGGGCACCACTTCCTCGAGTACCGGCGGTACGGGTGTCGCCGGCGGCGGCAACGGCGGTACGACTGGTACCGACAGCGGGAATGGCACCGGCAGCGGCGCCGGACACGGCGGCAGTGGCAGCGGCAGCAACTACGGCGGCGGCGGCGGCGGTGGCTTCGGCGGCGTCGGCGGTACCGGCGGGAACGACGGCGGCACAGGCGGCAGCGGCGGCGGAACCTACGGGAACCTAGGTGCGATGCTCGTCGGTGGCAGCGGCGGCGGTGCCGGAACTTACAGCAACAGCGGCGGCGGCGCCGGCGGTGGCGCGATCGAGATTGGCGCGATTGGAACTATCAAGCTCTCCGGCGCGACCATCAACGCCTCCGGCGGCAACGGCAGCAGCGCTAGCCTCACCGACGGTGGCGGCGGCAGCGGCGGCGGCATCTTCCTACACTCCGGAACGGTGAACACGTCCACCAACTCCGTCAGCGGTGGCACCATCGACGTAAGCGGGACCGTGTTCGCTAAATGTACAGGGCGGCGACGGTAGCAGCGCGGGAGACTCTTACGGCGGCGGCGCCGGCGGCGGCGGTCGAATCGTCGCCCTCACCGGCGGTGGGACCAACCAGATTACTTCGAGTGACTACAACTACTCGGCTGGGACGGGCGAAGGCAGCCCTGGCCATGGTGTGTACTCTACGTCGATCCCCGAACCCTCCAGCCTCGTCCTGCTCAGCGTGATGGCCGGCGGATTCTTCGGCTATCGACGCTGGCGACGCGTACCGGCTCCGACCTGAGCCGGACAAACGGTCAACCACGAGATTCGCATTCCCAAGCCCGTTGGCCTGTCCCACCCGGACACGCCTACGGGCTTTTTCATTTGCTGCTCACCCGTCACGGGCGCTGCGGCGGGGCTAACCCAATTCAAACCAGAGCACGCCTCCGCGGCGACCGGCTGGCCAAAGTCACCCTGGGCACTTTCCCGCGCGCTTCGCCCACTGGCCGGCCAAATGGCGCAGTCGGGGTTCAACGCACAACCTCACGCTCACACGGAATACGTTTCATCACGATCGCCAGGTCTGACGCGGAGAGCCCGGCCGGGTAATGGAAAAGTCGGCTCGCGCCGTGAATTCCGTTTAACCCGCATCTCCGTGAAGCTCCAGGTGCCGCACGCTGCCGCACGGGGTGCCGGATCAGGCCGCACTGCGGCGCCCACTTCGTTCATCAGAAGTCGCTTGCCGGCACGGTATTACAACGGCCGGGTGCCGCGGGTGCCCCGGGTGCCGCATCCAATGTCATCTTCATAATCATGATTCGGGTCCTGGTTCAAAAGCCGATGTCTTCGCCGGGTCGCCCTGGGGGTTGCCCCCCAGGGCTCCCACAGATCCGGGCGTGCCCAATTAAGGCACCCGGCTCGTCACGTTGTGGGGTCGCTGTCCCTCTCACGATCCGTCAGCCTCGCGGTCACACGCTAGGAGGTCCAATGCCCTCGGCGTGGTTCCGGCCTCCAGTCCACAACGCGGTGCCCCCTTCGCTCCCCGGGGTCCTGGAGGGCCAGTTCCCCCGCTTCTCCGCTACTATGAGGCGCTGCGACTCCCTGCCGTTCCTCTCGCCGCACTTCGTTTCCTCTCCTTGGAAAAGTAAAGGGCTTTTTTTTCGCTTCTTTGGGGATGCTGGCGGCCTTCTTTTGCGAACGCGATCGCTGACCATCTGGATACCATCCATTGGTCTGATCTTGCGTCCACTGACGGCGTTCTGATCGATCGGGGGATTCCGTTCTCTGAAGGGCCGTTCTGGGACAGAGCCAATCGGGTAACTCAAGCCTCTCACCTCGAGCGTATCGTGCGCAATGCGCGACCGCCGAATTGGCCATATCGGAGATTTGACCGATCACCTCTGTCCATGCCCCTCGATACTTCGTTGGGCGCTCCTCGAAGGGGGCGGAGGAAACTTGAGAAAGGTGGCAGGACAGATCGGTGGCCTAGAGCGAACCGCAATCCCGTCGGGGAAGTTTCTCCTTATCGATAAGGGTTGTCGAGCTCACTGTTCTCGTGGGACGGTGCTGCTGTCGACCTCCCCGCAAGAGCCTCGCATGCCGCCGACTCCAGGCCGCAGAGGCGGTCTTAAAGGCTGAACAGAGAGAGGCTAGCCGGGGGTGCAGGGGGCGGCAATCAGCGCCCTGCTCGCCCGCACGACGCGGGCGAAATCCCCCGCCGGGATGGCCGCGTGGATCCTTTAGATCACGCTCACGCGTGTCGCTCACCTGCAACGCGGACATGCCCTCCTTCCATTGAAGTATTGTGATAGTATATTGATGTTCCAACATTCCCGTGCTCTCCACCGCGGGCCCGTCCGACACAGATGAAACCCGCTCGCCCGCCGCACGTCGCGGCCGCTCTCGGCCTGCCCTCCACCAGGCCGCCACAATCGCCGGCTTTGGTCAACATCCACTTTGAGCACAACGCATCTCACACGACCTTGGGACCGTTCTGTCCGTCGAATCTCGATTGCTCTGCGCCCCTGATCACACGCGGGGCCGGGCGGCCGCGGCGATTGCGGATCCGGCCAAACAACCGCCGTGGTTGGAATTCCTCGTTCCGCACCCCGACGTGATACAGCGCCAAGGCCAGCTTCCGCATCACGGCTACCAGCACCCGCCGTGCGTCGCCTGGGTCGCGGGCCTTCTTGGCTTCATACCAGGGACGTACTCCGCACCGCTGGACCAGCCGCATGGCCGCGAAATACATCCATTGCCGCGTCCGCGCGCTGCCCCGCTTGCTAATCCGTAGCCGCCCCTGGTAGGTCCCACTGCTCCGCTCCACCAAGTTCAATCCCATCGCCTTGCGGTAGGCAGCCGCCGAATCAAACTTCCTCGGATCACCTGTGCACACCCACAACACACACGCTGTCGGTACACCCACGATCTTTCCTTGCGCCTCGAGGACCGGATGTCCCGCTGCCAACTGACGCAATCGCCGTTGCGCTCGGTTCGACTGCTGCCGAGCGGCTAGTGCCTTTTCGGCGTACTCCTGGATCTGACGCCGTTGCCACGGGCCCACCCGCACACCCACACTCGACCGGGCACCAGCCAGGAGCTCATCGATCTTCTTCGCCGACAACAGCCCAACACCCCACCGGGCCAACTGGATCGGGGCTTCGGGATCCGCCGCCAACGCCTGCGGACTACCATAACGCTTCAAGATGCGAAGCAACGTCCCGGAGGAAAGCTTGAGCACTTGCAGCAGTTCCGGCCAATGCCGCACCGCCAGGCCCTCCAACCGCCCCTGCCAGAAAGTGACTACCTGCCGCTGGGTCACCATTTCCTGCACCCAATAGGTCAGTTCCTCCTCCCATGAATCAGCGGCCCCATACGGCCACGGTTTCCCCTTGCCCAACGCCGCCAGCTCCGCGAGGACCGCGGCATCTTTACCGTCGTGTTGCGACGGCACCCCGTCGAAGATTTCCGCGAAATCATGTGCGGCCTTGCCACCAATGCGCTGGACTTCAATCTCGTTGTCACCCAGTGCCTGTCGTAAGGCGTCACCGTAGGTGCCCGATGACTCCATGGCGACCACCAACTTCCGATTCGACTGGGCCCGCTTCGCGAGGAGAATCAATGTCGCGATCTCTTGCGGGTTCTTCACTCGCCAGGGACGCTCGAACCGCCCATCGTCCCAGCGGCAAACAACCAGCACATCGAATTTCCCCACGTCAACACCGAGTATCACGCCCAAATTCTCCTTCCCATGGGCAATCTGCTCCCACTTCACATCATTGACGTTCGTCGCACGGTATGCTTTCCTAGTCATTGGGATGACCTCCTGCAAGTGCGGTTGCGAGACCTCAACAGTCTTGCCACTAGCCGCCTATTGAGGCATCCCCATTTCTGTTTCTATAGCCACTTCGTTTGGCGATACCATCGTTCGTCCCCTGTTCGTCCCCACCAGCTCGGGACAGAGCTGTGGATCTACCTGGAGTTGGTAAGCCGGAGCTCCAGCCGGCAGTCACGATGGAAACGGCAGGGCCTCCCAGGTTCCCGAGCCACCCTCGTGTCCCTGCGCCCTGTTCTTGGACCCCGGTAGGACCGAACACGCCAGGCCATTGCGGCGTGTCGACGTGGCCCCCGCTTGTGTCTACAACGGAGGCTCCCGCGATGAGTATTTCGGGGCTCGATAGCACGGCATTGGGACTCGCTGTCTACGCTTCGCAGTGAGAGTCACCCCTCCCCACGCAAGACTCGCTTCCGGCTGCTGGCCAAGCTCTGCCGGGCGGGATTCGTTAACCCGCAGGGTCGCGATGAAAGGTTTCTGAGTTCGAGCCTCTTCCTCCTTTCTCGAGCTTT